>CAXXVZ010000005.1:0-1264552 GCA_963678065.2 Treponemataceae bacterium | reverse complement strand
GCGTAAGCTCCCGTGAGGAGGCGCGTCAGGGCCGTCTCGGCGAAGGGATCGTTTCCGGCCAAAGCGCCGCCGGAGGGCAGCGCCGCCCTCCTCTTCACGCGCAGTACGGCCTTCGCCCTCTCCACGCTTTCCCGCAAAGTCGCCTCGTCCAGCTCCAGTTTGACGAGAAAATCCACGGCGGAGCAGCGCAGCGAGCGGCGCGCACCTTCGAAATCCCCGTATCCCGTCAGAACGATGAACTCGGGGCAGAAATCCAGTTCGGCGCGGCAGCGTTCGAGGAGCCCGATTCCGTCCAGCATCGGCATGCGGACATCGGTGATCACGATGTCGGGGTGGAGTCGTTGGATTGACTCGAAGGCGTGAAGGCCGTTGGGGGAAGTCCCGACGATCGACACGTCGAGGGCACCCCAGTCCAGCATGGACTTGAGTCCCACCTGGGCCAATGGCTCGTCGTCGACTATCAGCAGGCTGAACATGGGCTTTCCCCCCCGGCGCTCTCTTCCTGCTCGAAGTGGCAGGGAAGGAGAGCGGACACTTTCGTGTACTGCCCCTTCCGGCTCTCGACCGAGAGGCCGTAGCCCTCGCCGAATGCCAGTTTCAGCCTCTCGTCGACATTGTACAGACCGATGCGGTTGAATGCTTCGCCATCCTGGGGGCCGCCCTTCAGTACATCGGCCAACCGTTCCGGATCGATGCCTACGCCGTCATCGGTCACGTCGATGCGCATCGCATCCTCCCCGGAGCGGCTGACCTCGATGCGGATCAGCCCTGGAGCCATCTTGGGCTCGATGCCGTGCAGGATGGCGTTCTCGACGATGGGCTGCAGCATGAATTTGACGACCTTGCAGCGGCGCAGCGATTCATCGCGGATCGCGATTTCGAGTTCGAAAAGGTTCGCCGAGCGGTAGCGCTGGATGGTGCAGTATTCGCCGACCAGCTCCAGTTCCCGGTCCAGCGTGATGAGGCTGCCCGAATCCTGGGCTGCATGCCGAAGCAGCGTCGCCAGGGCGTTCACCATCTCGGCGATGCCGGGCACCTTCTGGATTTCGGCCATCCACTTGATCGCGCTCAGGGTGTTGTACAGAAAGTGGGGATTGATCTGGTTCTGGAGCATGCGGAATTCGAGCGCCTTCTTGGCCTTCTCGTCCTCCAGGCGTCGTTCGATCAGCTCTTCGATATCGCGGGAGAGACGGTTGACCGCCCGGCCGATATTCCCGAGCTCGTTGTTCCACTCGATGTCGGGATCGTGCGAGAAATCCCCCTTCGACACGAGGGCGACGCGCCTGTTGATGAGCGCGATGGGCTGGTTGACAGTACGGTTCACGGTTATGAGAAGAAGGAAAACGAGGAGGACGACGAATCCGGCCATGATCGCGAGAAGCCAGGCGAAGACCTGATTCTGCCGGGTCATCTGGACCGTGGGCAGGGTCTGGGCCAGGGTCCATCCGGTATTCTGTCCCCGGTAGACGACAAGCCCGGTGCCCGACTCCCCTGTTCCAGGGTCGACAGCCACGAGAGCGCGTTTATCGCGTATCTCATATGTCGCGGGACCGATTCCGATGAAGAGCCTGGAGCCCGGCTCCAGATCGTAGCCGGCCAGAAAGCGCGTGACTACGTCCGTGTTTACCGCCATGAACACGAAACCCAGCGGCCGGTTCGAATCGTCGTCGCTGTAAATGCTCTTGGCCACAGGAATCATGAAATGCCCTGCGGAATGATGGAAGGGTTCGGGAACCAATCCACTCCACACGCGGGCGTGGTCGTCGTAGCTGCCCGCCTTCTCGTATTCGCGCCGGGCGACCTCGGAATCCTTCGTGTCCCCCTGAAGGATTCCGAACTGTATGGAATGGCCTTCGAAACCGCCCACCAGGAGCTTGTCGACATAGCCGTCCAGCCCGTTGGCGTAGACAGCATCGCGCACGGAATAGTACGCGGACAGGGCCTTGAACCTGCGGTCGTCCGGATATCTCGACACGGATGACACGAAGGCGACCACATCCGTCGACAGGGAACACCAGTTGACGAGCTGGACGAGGCGGTCCATGTCCCGGTCGATATGATCCATCGCGATGCGGAGCTTGTAGCGCGTCGTCTCCATCAGATTTGTCCGCAGGAATCCCCGGAGCGTCAGGAACGAGATCCCGAGCAGCGAGACCAGAACGAAAAAGGTGATCGAGAGGCTGTACAGGATGAGCCTGGACCTGAGGCTGGACCACATTCTCATCGCGCTGACCCGGCGCAGGATTCGCGCTCGACGAGGCGATGGCGCATGGTGATCTTCACCGCGGCCTCGCGCGGATTGTCCAGAAGGCGGAGAAGGATTTCGACGGCCGTGGTCCCGCACTCTCTGAACGGTATGTTGACGCTGGTGAGGGCGGGAGAGAACCACGCGGCCCCCTCCACATCGTTCATGCCCACGACGGAGAGGTCGCGGGGGACCGAAAGTCCCAGGGTTCCGGCCACGCGGACGACGCGCATCGCATCGGTGTCCGAGAAGGCGAGCCATCCGTCGGGGCGATCCTTCCGCCCGAGCTCCGCGGCGGCGACAGCCTCCAACTCTCCGTCGGCGGGGGAGAAGACGCGGAGTTCGAGGCCCGCTTCGCAGGAAGGAGCGACTATGCCGACAGTTTCCGTCGTCCCCGCGGCCGGGGAGCGACCCGAGCTGAAGCCGGCGACCGCGCGACGCGCGCCTTCGAGTTTTTCAGCCTCGACGCGGCGGTCATCGGTGTCGGCGTAGGCGGCTATCCTCCGGCAACCAGCCCCTGCGAGGCGCGCGGCGGCATCGGCGGCCGCGAGGCGGAAATCGACGGAGACCCAGCTGGCTTCGGGATCTTCGGGCATCCTGTTGACGAAGACGGCGGGAACCCCCTCGCCCTTGAGCAGCGCCCATTCGCCTTCCTCTTCCTGCCTGCGCTTCCCGACGATGATGACCCCGAATCGCTTGCCCGAAGTCCCGGTCTGGGCGCGGGCCTGCGCCCTGTCGAAGGCCACGGCGATCCTTTCCCGCGCGCTCCTTTTCATGACAGCTTCGACGACATCCGCGAAGCCGCGAAAACCTTCGAAATCCGCCGGAAGAGACAAAAGAATCACGATGTCTTCATGCGGCCCCGGCTCGGTCCGCGCGGGGAATCCTGCCTCGCGCATCGCCTGCCGGATCGCCCCGACGGCGGCGGGTCGGACGTTTTTCCCGGCCAGATACCGGAAGACTGTGCTGCGCGAATATCCGGAAAGCCGTACGACTTCGTCCAATGATGCCATGGATTTCAGTGTAAAACGGTTTCTCGCCTGTGTCACTATGTGATTCTGCCTCGACCTCACGTGACACCGCCATATCAGTGGCCCACCGAGACCCTGCAATCTCGCTTTCGCCGGAAACGATCTGTCAGAGGCAGGGCGGCGGGCATTGTTAATTCTTCTATAGTGTTCGTCGTCGTTCGCTGGTGCACACCGTTTAGAATTCTTGCGCATTTTTCACATCACCCTCATCATTGCGCATTGTGTTTGCGTCGGACCCGATTTATACTTATTCCCCTGTGGGTAAAAACCCTCATCTCAAGTGTAGGAGGCAACATGAAACGATTTTCTTTGATCGGCCTGTGCGCGCTTCTCCTCGTGCTGGTTTCCGCGGGCGCCTTTGCCCAGACGACCGACATGAAAGCTCTTATCTCCGCCGCCCAGAAGGAAGGCCAGCTCACGGTCATAGCTCTTCCCCACGATTGGGTTAACTATGGTGAGATGATCTCCACCTTCTCCGCAAAGTACGGCATCAAGGTGAACGAGCTCAATCCCGACGGATCCTCCGCCGAGGAACTCGAAGCCATCAAGGCCAACAAGGGCAACACCGGTCCCCAGGCGCCTGATGTCATCGACGTCGGCCTCAAGTTCGGTCCTGACGCCAAGGCCAACGGCCTCATCGCCCCGTACAAGGTTTCCACCTGGGCATCCATCCCCGACAGCGTCAAGGACAAGGATGGCTACTGGTACGGCGACTACTACGGCGCCCTCGCTTTCGAAGTCAACACCGACATCGTGAAGAACGTCCCGAAGGACTGGGCCGACCTCCTCAAGCCCGAGTACAAGGGCAAGTTCGCCCTGGCCGGCGATCCCCGAATCTCCAACCAGGCCTTCCTTACCGTTCTCGCGGCCTCCCTCGCCAACGGCGGGTCGGTCAACGACCTGGGCCCCGGCCTCCAGTTCTTCGCCAAGATGAACAGGGCGGGCAATCTCGTTCCCCTCATCGCGGTGACCGGCACTGTCGCCTCCGGCGAAACCCCCATCACCATCGAGTGGGACTACAACGCGCTCGCCAACCGCGACACCCTCGCGGGCAACCCCACCATCCAGGTCGTGGTTCCGGCGACCGGCGTCGTGGCCGGCGTCTACATCCAGGCCATCAGCGCCTACGCACCCCATCCCAATGCCGCCAAGCTTTGGATGGAGTA
The DNA here is from genome assembly GCA_963678065.2 of Treponemataceae bacterium. Lineage (GTDB taxonomy): Bacteria > Spirochaetota > Spirochaetia > Treponematales > Rectinemataceae. Next base: position 1,260,110 of record CAXXVZ010000005.1, on the reverse strand, counting down.
CCTCTATTCCGACGAAGGACAGCTCATCTGGCTCAAAGGTTACGGACACCCCGTGCGCTTCAACGACATGGCCAAACGCGGCGTGGTCCCCGCGGCTCTCTCCGCGAAGCTTCCGCCTTCGTCCGCCTACGCGAACGCGGTTTTCCCGACGCTCGAACAGCAGGTCGCCGCAGGAAAAGCCGTCGCCGAAGGCTGGGACAAGACCGTCGGCGCCAACATCCAGAAAAGATAAGGATCACGTATGACCGCTCATATCGAGCGGGGTAGCGCGGCCCCGGGGCACCTGAACGTCCCGGGGCCGCGCGCCCTTGCCCCGCAAAGAGCGCGGCGTAAGGGCAGTCTGGCCTGGTTAGGCCTCCTGCCCTTTTTCGCCTTCGCCTTCCTTTTCATGCTCCTTCCCGCGAGCTCAATAGTCATCGGATCCTTCCAGACCGAGGCGGGCGCTTTCACCCTCGAAAATTTCGTGCATCTTTTCAGGCCGAATATTCTCGACTCCTATCTCATCACCATCAAGGTGAGCGCCACGACCGCCGTCCTCGGAGGCGCTCTCGGCTTCCTCATCGCCTACGCTATCTCCCTCGGCGGCCTTCCGAAACCTCTGCGGTCCTTCATGGCGACGTTCTCGGGCGTAGCCTCGAATTTCGCGGGCGTACCCCTGGCCTTCGCTTTCATAGCGACTCTCGGCCGGGTCGGCCTCATAACGGTCCTGCTCCGGAGCCTCTTCGGCATCGAGCTCTATGACTCGGGCTTCAACCTCTACAGCTTCTGGGGCCTCACCCTCACCTACACCTACTTCCAGATCCCACTCATGATCCTCATCATCCTGCCGGCCCTGGACGGGATCAAAAAAGAGTGGCGCGAAGCCTCGGAGAGCCTCGGGGCTTCCAGCATCCAGTACTGGATAAAGGTCGGCATACCCGTGCTCCTGCCCTCCCTCCTCGCCGCCTTCATCCTCCTCTTCGGCAATGCCTTCGGCGCGTATGCCACCGCGTACGCCCTGACCGGCGGCCTCATCAACCTCGTGCCCATCCTCATAGGAGCGCAGGTGAAGGGCAACGTCCTCCATGACCCCAACCTCGGCTACGCTCTGGCTTTCGGCATGGTCATCGTCATGACGATCAGCATCCTGGCGTACAGCTGGCTGCAGAAGATCAGTTCGAGGTGGGTCAAATGAAAAAGCGGACCGGTCTCTCCTGGCTCTGGTTCTTCCTCGGCCTGATCTATTTCTTCCTGCCCCTCGCGGCCACCTTCCTCTTCTCCCTGAAGGGAAAGAAAGGGGTCTTGAGCTTCGCCGCCTACCACAATGTCTTCGCGGACCCCGTCTTCCTCAAGACATTCAGTTTCTCCCTCGAGATGGCCGTCCTGACGGTCATCGTCGGCCTCGCCCTCATCGTGCCGACGGCCATCTGGATCCACCTGAAAGTACCGAAAGCCAAGCCCGTAATGGAGATATTCACCCTCCTCCCCTTCGTGATCCCGCCCATCATCCTCGCCTTCGGCCTCATCCGGACCTACTCTCGGCCTCCTCTCGCCCTCGTATCGAGTCCGGCCCTCCTTGTGGCGGGCTACGCGATCGTCGCCTTCCCCTACATCTACCGCTCGGTCGACGCCGGGCTTCGCGCCATGGACCTGCGCGGCCTCTCCGAGGCGGCGCAGAGTCTGGGAGCGAGCTGGGTCAGCCTCCTCTTCCGCGTCGTCCTCCCGAATCTGAGGACGGCCCTTCTCTCCGCGACATTCCTCACCCTGGCCATCGTCATCGGCGAACTCACCCTCGCCAATCTTCTGGCCTGGCCGGCCTTCGGCCCCTACATGGCCCTCATGGGGCGCAACCGCGCCTACGAGCCCGCGGCCCTCGCCATCATGAGCTTCGGCCTCACCTGGGGAGCCATCGGACTCATCCAGGCCCTGACGAAAACCGGCAAGGACAAAAGTTCCGGCGTGGGCGCGGGAACGCACTGACATCCAGAAGCAGGAGTACGAGCATGGCTTTTCTTGAACTGCATGAAATAGTGAAGAGTTTCGGCCGCAACACCGTGGTCCGCGGCCTGAGCATCATGGTGGAAAAGGGCGAGTTCGTCTCGCTTCTCGGCGGCTCGGGCTGCGGCAAGACGACGACCCTCCGCATGATCGCGGGCTTCGAGACCCCGGATTCGGGACGCATTCTCATGAACGGCGCCGACGTCGCGGGCCTCGCCCCCAACCGCCGGAAGCTCGGCATGGTATTCCAGAACTACGCGCTTTTCCCGAACATGAACGTCCGGCGCAATATCGCCTTCGGCCTCAGCATCGCGGGCAAATCCAAAGCTGAGATCGGACGCCGCGTCGACGAAATGCTCGGGGTCATACACATGGAAGAGTATGCGCTCCGCTACCCCCATCAGCTCTCCGGCGGCCAGCAGCAGCGCGTCGCCCTCGCGCGGGCCCTCGCCTGCGAGCCGGCGGCCCTCCTCCTCGACGAGCCGCTCTCGGCTCTCGACGCGAAAATCAGACTCCGCCTCCGCGACGACATCAGGGCCATCCAGCAGCGACTCGGCATCACGACGATCTATGTGACGCACGACCAGGAAGAGGCGCTCTCCATCTCCGACAGGGTGGCCGTCATGAAAGAAGGATTGATCGAGCAGATCGGCTCGCCCTTCGAGATATACAACCATCCGGCGACGCCCTATGTCGCGACCTTCATCGGCACCCTCAACCTCCTCGCAGCGACAGTCGTGGACCAGGCAGGCGGAATCGTCGATGTGGACGGACAGAGGATACTCGCGCGCGCTCCACTCCCGGCTTCCGCGGGCGCAAAGATCTCGCTCAGCCTGAGGCCGGAAGCGGTCACGATCGCAGGCGCGGAAGGAAGCGCAGGCGCGGGCCGGAATGCCGGCGATGAAAATCTCCTTTATGGCAAGGTCGTGAACGTGAAATTCCTCGGGTCCGTGGTGCGCTTCGTCGTCGAGGCGGGATCTTCCAGGATCTTCGCCGATTGCTTCAACGCGCCCAACCTCGCGGTGCCGCGCATGGGCGACAAGGTCGCGCTGCGTTTCTCCCGCGAGTCCTGCGCGCCGACAGCCGTGAACGCGGAGGTGTTGCGGGAGGCTTCCGGGGATCAGATCGAGGAATGACGCGCGGGCTGGCCGGAGCTCTCTTCCCGATCGCGAATGGCCGATGCGAGGGACATTGAGACTCCAGAAGGAGGCATTCCGTGACAATCCATGAAGGTTCCGTGATAACCTGCGACGAGGCGGGCAGGGTCGCCCGATTCCTGGTCGAGGACAAGGGCAGGATACTCTTCGTAGGCGACGTCCTCCCCGCGGAATACGCCGCCGCGCCGAGGACTCTTTTGGGCACAAAAGCCCTCCTCCCTGCTTTCGGGGACAGCCACATTCATTTCATGTCCTATGCCCTCTTCTCCGCCGGCCTCGACCTGCGTGGCGCCCCGACGATAGCCGCCGCCCGCGACATGATTGCCGACTTCGTGCGGAACCGATCCCCCTCTTTCGTCCTCGGCTTCGGCGCCTCGCCCAACAGCGTAAAGGAGAGAAGGCTCATCGCGAGGACCGACATCGACGCGGTCTGCGCGGACAAACCGGTCTTCATCGTAAAATACGACGGCCACGCCGGCATCGCGAACTCCGCCCTCATCGCCCTCGTCCGCGAAAAGCTCGGGAAGCTCAGGGGCTTTGGCGCGGAGTCGGGCCTCATGACGCAGGAGGCCTTCTTCCGTGTCACGGACTTCGCCACGGGCAAGGTCTCCCTCCCCGCGACCCTGGGGAATATGCTCGAAGGCATCGACAGGCTCGCGGGCTACGGCGTCGGCCTCGTGCACTCGGTGACCGGCGTGGGATTCCCGGCCGACATGGACGTGACCCTGGAGAGCCTCTTCGCGCGGGGCCTGCGCAACCCGCTCTCGTACCGCATTTTTTTCCAGACCATGGACACGCGGAAGGTTCTGAGGCGGAAGCTGCCGAGAATCGGGGGCTGCTTCGCGACCGCCCTCGACGGCTGTTACGGCTCCGTCGACGCGGCCATGCTCGAGCCATACGAGTCGGCCGCGGGCCTTCCACCCGAATCGGCCAGGGGCGTCCTCTACTATTCCGACGAAAGGGTCAGAGCCTTCTGCGTCGAGGCCAACAGGGCCGGGCTCCAGATCGAGATGCACGCTATCGGCGACGCGGCCTTCGAGCAGGCGGTTTTTGCCATCGAGGCGGCCCTCGCGGACTTCCCCCGCGAGGATCACCGACACACCATCATCCACGCCTGCCTGCCGACCCGGAAGGGGCTCGAGACCTGCGCGAGACTCGGCATCCACATCGCCCTCCAGCCAGCCTTCCTCCAGTGGGATCAGGAGCCTCTCGAGTACATCGAGTCGATCATGGGGAAGCGCGCCTACGACATCTCCCCCCTCCGCGCCATGACCGACATGGGCATAGTCCTCGCGGGCGGCTCCGACGCGCCCTGCACGGTGCCCGATCCCATCGAGGGCATCTGGGCGGCCTGCAACCACTACGTTCCGGGACAATCGCTCAAGGTTCAGGAGGCCCTCAACCTCTACACGCGGAACGCGGCGCGCGTCAGTTTCGACGAAAGGGAGCGAGGAAGTCTCGAGGCCGGAAAGCTGGCCGACATGGTTATCCTGAACGGGAATCCTCTCGCGACGAAACCCTCCGGGCTTCGCTCTCTCAAGGTCGAGAGCCTCCTCCTCTCCGGGAAGCCCTACCTGGCCGGGCAGAGGAAGGGAAGCGTGATGCTGAGGGGTCTCGCGAGTCCGGGACGGAAGATTTAGATTTAGGAGCGCGCGAGGACGAACCAGGACGAAACTAGAGGGAAGCGATAACGCGCTTGAGGACAGCCTCGACGAGAGCCTCGTCGGCGCGCCCCTCGAGTCGCGCCAGTATCGCCTTCTTCGCGGTGAGGAAGAGCTCGTCCGCATCCTCGACCCGGGGCCCCGGCGCCGCACCCGCTGCCGGGGCGGCGGTGTCCCGCAAACCAGGCGGAGTTGGGTCGGGTCGCTTTTCCACGAAGGGAACGAGCCTGATGCCCGCGTTCCGGAGACGTTCGCGGGCCGCGTCCGTGACCGTCACGTTGGGGTGGATCACGACTGTCTGCGGCCTCGCGAGAACGAGTCCATCCACGTCCACGGAAGTGAGGATGAGCCGTTTCCCCTCTTCGGCGCGGAGTTCCACGCGGTCCTTCGCCTCGGCGCCCGCGCCAGGGATCGGGGCCTGCGCTTCGTCGACCCTGATCCCGCCGGCACCGCGCTTGGCCCTGATTTCCTTGACGCCGATCGCGGTCAGAAAATCCTTCGCCGAGGGAGTGAAACGCGTGCCCGGCGGAAAGTCGGGCAGTTCTCCGCGGCCATTCCGCCAGGCTTCGCGCAATTCCTCTTCGGTGACGATCATGCTAGCGGCCTTCCACGCCTTCGATGGATTCCAGGGCGTTGACCGCGGCGTCGCGGGCCTGGCTGATCTCCGCCTCGCTACCCGAGAGCCACATGCGCCCGAACCTGCCGAGCGCCGAGATGTGGATGAGTTTTTATCGAGGCGCCCTTCTCCGCCTCGTTGGCGGCGAAGTTGATGTAGGCGGCCGGGGCGCACTCGAGCACGAGCATGGTCTCCCCGGGGACTATCATCGAGCCCCGCCTGAATCGGTTGATGAGCTGAGCCTGATAGGGATCCACATTGGTGATCATCTGGACCGAGGCGATGAAGGGTTTGATGCGGTCCGGCTCCCGGAGGGAAAGGCGGTCCAGGACGATACGCCCCGCCTCGAGAACTTCCGCCTGCGAGCGCGAGTGGATCTCGAACATGCCGAATTCCCTCTCGACGATCTGCGCGCCCGGACGGGCCTCCGTCGTCTTGACCGCGATGTCGACGAGGCGGAAGACCTCGTTGCCGGGAGCCACCTCGATGTACATCGAGGCCATGCCGGCGGTGGGCAGATCGCCCTGGGTTATCGTGCCGACGAAGGCCGCGAACTGCGGCTGCATCCGGTCGAGATACGAGAACACCCGTAATTGGAACGATTCTCCCATGGCGAATTACGCGTCCCTGCGTCCGCCGAACGATCCCTTGGTCTTCTGGGGAAGGATCATCTCCACGGAGGGGTCGGGCCTCGGAATGACGTGGACGGAGACGAGCTCTCCGACGCGCTTCGCGGCCGCTCCGCCCGCGTCCGTGGCGGATTTCACCGCGCCGACGTCGCCGCGGACCATGACGGTCACCAAACCGCCGCCGACGTACTCGGATCCGATGAGAACAACATTGGCGGCCTTGACCATGGCGTCGGCCGCCTCGATGGCTCCGACGAGCCCCTTTGTCTCCACCATGCCGAGGGCGATTAAAGATTGCTCAGCCATTTGAAACCTCCGAGGGAGAATTTATTTATTGTACTTGCCGCTTTCGCAATTCCGCAAGCACGCGTTGCGCTATTCGCTCGATTTCGTCCGCACCCGCTCCCGCGGTGCCCGGCCGGGGTCGCGTCGGATCCGGCGCGACCTGCCCCGCGGGCTCGCGCGACGACGACGCGGGAACTCCGGCCTGAGCTGCACGCGGCGCCGGATTCCGGCTCCCGGCGGCGCGGGCCGCAAGGCTCTCAGCGGTGGTTCCGGCGACCATCGCGGGTCCGGGAGCCTCGCGCAGTCCGTAGGCGAGGCTCTTCACGGTGAAAAGATGCCGGACGCCGATATTGTCGCCGGTGATGGCGCCGCCCACGCCGCCGGGCCCGAGGGTCATGCAGGGGTCGAGGCCCGTCGTCGCGCCCGTGGCCCCGAGGGAGCTCATCGTGTTGACCACGATGCGGTGGACGGGCTTCTCCAGACCGAAGGCCATGATGACCTCTTCGTCCTTCGCGTGGAGGGCCAGCGAATGACCGTCCCCGCCGAAGTGGATGAGTTCGAGGCAGCGCTCGCAGCCGGCCTTCCAGCCATCGACCTCGTACCATCCGAGGACGGTCGTGAGCTTCTCGCGGGAGAGCGGCTCCGCCGGCCCGACCGTTTCCAGGCGGGCCACGAGGATGCGCGCCGAGCCGGGGACGGTGAACCCGGCCATCCGCGCGAGGAATTGCGGCGATTTGCCGACGGCCGCGGCGTTGACCGCGCCATCGGGTCTGAAGAGGCAGCGCCGGAGCGCGTCGGCCTCGGGAACCGAGACGAAGTGCGCCCCCTGTGCGCGAAGGAGTTCGGCAAAACGCTCGGCGATGGGCCTGTCCACCACGGCGGCCTGCTCGGTGGCGCAGATGACGGAGTGGTCGAAGGCCTTGCTCGCGACGAGGAGGCGGGCGGCCGATTCGAGGTCGGCGCTGCGGTCTATGTAGCAGGGCACGTTGCCGGGCCCCACGCCGTAGGCGGGTTTTCCCACCGAGTGGGCTGCGCGGACCATGGGCGTGCCGCCCGTGGCCAGGATGAGGGAGACGACGCCATGTCGGAGGAGGGCGTCGGTCCCCTGCATCGTCAGATGCTCCATGCAGGAGACGAGGCCAGCGGGTGCCCCGGCCTTCTCGGCGGCGGTGGCCATGACGCGCGTCGCCTCGAGGGTGCAGCGCGCGGCCGAAGGGTGGGGCGAGATCACGATGGCGTCCCGCGCCTTCACCGCGATCATGCTTTTGAAGAAGGCGGTGGAAGTCGGGTTGGTGCTCGGGACCAGGGCTGCCACGACGCCCATGGGGAGGGCGACGCGCAGGATGCCGCGCGCCTCGTCGCGGCCGACGACGCCGACGGTCCGGATGCCGCGGATCGATTCCCAGAGCGTCGTCGAGGTGAGCAGGTTCTTGAGTGTCTTGTGCTCGACGACGCCGAAGCCCGTCTCCTCGACGGCCATCCGCGCGAGGCGCTCCGAGGCGGCGGCCCCCGCCTCGGCCATGGCGGCGCAGACGCGGTCCACCTCTTCCTGCGTGGCCTTCGCCCACTCTTCCTGCGCGGCCTTGGCGGCGAGGGCGAGACGCCTCGCTTCCTGTATGGAAACCAGATCCGCGTCGAAATCGTTCATCGTATTCTGTGCTCCATTGTTTGATCTCTTCAATAGAGGATGGGGCGCCTCGCGGCGTCGAGGACAGTATCCTGAAAGGCGAGGGCTGCGGCCTCGCAGGCCGACTGCGCTCCTGTAAGGATGGCGCCCATGAAATTCGTCTCCGAGGGGGGCGCGGTGTAGACCGCTATTTCTACGGCAGCGGCCTTGAGGGCCGCGTCGAGGGCGAGGCAGCCTTCGAGGGGAGGGGCCACGAGATAGGCGATGGAGGAGCGCGGCGAAAGGCCGCTCACCGCGGAGAGGTAGGAGCCGATCTGTGAGACGACGTGGGGAAAGAAGGTCACGCCGTCATCCGGGTCGGCCGAGTACCAGAGGGCCCGCGTCTCGAGGTAGCGGAGGGCCGCGTCCATGCCCGCCCTGACCTCGGCGGGATCGGGCCCCGCGATCATGGCGATGATCTCCCCGGAATATTTGCCGGAGGCGTGGCGGGCCCCCGCGTAGAAAGAGTGGGCGTAGACCACCTCGACCTCGGCCATCTTCGTCGCCTCATCTATGGAGACGTACAGGGCGTCGTCGTTGTCCGCGGTGATGAGGCCGAGGCTCGTCTGCTCCGGGCGGAGGCCGAGAGTCGCGGCATAAACAGGTGAGACTCTCGGGATGAGGCGGGCGGCGAGGATTCGCGCGGGTAGGGGATCGAGGAGGGCCATCAGGATTTCTCCTCCATGAGCTTGAGCTTCACGCCCGAGGCTCCCGCCGCGATCATCCGCTGGGCGAGGCGGAGGGCGTAGGCGCCCGCTTCGAGGGGATTTACGCCGCCGCCGTCATAGATGTTGCAGACGACGTCGCGGTCCGCGTCGGAGAGGCCGGCCCGAGGCCTGTAGCCCAGGTAGGCGCTCATCGAGTCGGCGCGGCCGAGGCCAGGCCTCTCGCCGATGAGGAGGATGAGAACCTCGGGTTCGAGGATGTCCCCGATGTCGTTCATCACGCCGACCCGACAGCCCTCGATGAAGAAGGGCGTCCCGAAGGAGAGGCGCGCGGTCGCGCAGCCGGCGGCGATGACGGGGAAAATCTTCCGCAGATTGGACTCGATGGCCCGGGCGGAGAGGCCGTCGCCGACACAGAGCTGGATGGCGGGCCTTTTGACGCAACGCTCCGCAATGGTCCGCTTCGCCTCCTCCGAGAGGCGGCGCCCGAGGTCGGGCCTGCGGAGGTACTCTTCCTTCCCGCCCTCGACCATAGTCTTCACCGTGAAGAGGCCGAACTCCGCGAGGAGATCCCGATCCACGCTTCTCTCGAGGGCGTCCTTCGTGACGGCGAGATCGGCCTGGAAGAGGAGGAGGTCGCGGGTTCTCGGGCGGGGGCCTGCCCTGCCGACGCCGATGCGGGCAGTCGTGGTCTCCATGATGGCCGCAAGGCCCTCCGGGTCGGCGGCCGCGACGACGCCGGTCGCGCGTCGGGACTCAGGCGCGGTCCGGTCGGGGAGATCGATAGCGAGGCCGGAGCGGAACGCCGGAGCGGCCCCGGCCGGGGCGTCTGGACCTGAAGCCGGCGCCAGCGAGACAAACTCCTGCACGACGGCCTCGACGATGGCTTCCAGGGTGGTTCTGTCCATGATCGCCCTACTTTGAGAGAAAGAAGCTCGCGTCGCCCGCCTTTTCGGTGAGGCGGCCGCCGCGCATGAGGCCGATGGATTCCAGCCAGGCCTCGAATTCGGGGGCGGGGCGGAGCTTGAAGAGGCGCCGGAGGGTGGCCGTGTCGTGGAAGGATGTGGACTGGTAGGAGAGCATGGAGTCGTCGGCCATGGGGACGCCCATGAAAAAATTGCATCCGGCGGCCGCGAGAAGGACGGCGAGATTCTCCGACGCGTTCTGGGCCGTGTGCGCGTGGTTGGTGTAGCAGACGTCGCAGCCCATCGAAATGCCGGACAACTTGCCCATGAAGTGGTCTTCGAGGCCGGCCCGGTGGATCTGCTCGCTGTCGTAGAGATATTCGGGGCCGATGAAACCCACGACGGTGTTGACGAGGAAGGGCGAATAGCGCCTGGCGAGCCCGTAATTTCTCGCCTCGAGGGTGAGCTGGTCCCAGCCATTGTGCGCGTCCGCGGAGAGGGCCGATCCCTGGCCCGTTTCGAAGTACATGTAGTGGGGGCCGGCGGGGTAGCAATACTTCTTCGCGAGGGCGTAAGCCTCGTCGAGCATGCCGACCGAGATGCCGAAGGAGGCGTTCCCCTTCTCGGAGCCGCAGATGGACTGGAAGACGAGGCCGACGGGAGAGCCCGACTGGAGGCAGCGCATCTGGGTCGTGACGTGGGCGAGGACGCAGGTCTGGGTCGGGATCTCCCAGGCGCGGACCACGCCGTAGGCCATGTCGAGGAGGCGGGCCACCGAGGCGTAGCTGTCGTCCGCCGGGTTGATGCCGATGACCGCGTCGCCGCAGCCGTAAGACAGTCCCTCGTAGAGGCTCGCGCGGATACCTTCCGGAGAGTCCGTCGGATGGTTGGGCTGGAGGCGGTTCGAGAGGGTGCCGGGAAGTCCTATCGTGTTGACCGCGTGGCGCAGGACGCGGATCTTGCTCGCGGCGTAGACCAGGTCGAGGTTCGACATGAGCTTCGTGACCGCGGCTATCATCTCAGAGCTGAGGCCATTGGATATCCGCGCTATGTCCTCGGCGCCCGTCGCGTCGGAGAGCAGCCATTCGCGGAGTTCGCCCACGGTCCAGCCCTCGATTTCCCTGTAGGCGGTCTCGTTCAGCCCGTCCAGTATGACGCGGGTCACCTCGTCACTCTCGTAGGGGAGGGCTGGGCATTCCCGAAAGACCCTGAGCGGCAGCTCGGCGAGTACGAAGCGGGCGGCGGCCCTCTCCGCTCCGCTCTCCGCGGCGAGTCCGGCCAGACGGTCGCCCGATTTCTCCTCGTTCGCCTTGCCCATGAGAACGCGGAGGTCGGGGAAGTCGTAGGTTTTGCCGAAAAGCTTGGTGCGCAGCGTCATGTCGTCTGTCCGCCTCAATGATAGAAGATGAGGGTCTTCACGACCAGGGGAAGAACCCGCCCGTCCATGAGGGGAGAACCTATGTCGATGTAGTCGCCCTCCTCGAGTCCGACCTGGTCGATGATGAGAAGCGGTCTCTCCCCATCGATGCTCTTCATGGTCTGCCCGAGGGACTGGGCGTAGTCGCGCTTCGTGATCACGATGACAGGCTTGCCGGCGGGAAGGCCGTGCGCGAACTCGGCGAGATGGGCGGCTGCGCGGGCGAGGTCCGCGTAGTCGATTCCGCTCTCGATCTCGAGGGCGATCGCGAAGCGGTCGGTCGCCGGGTCGAGATCCCAGCGCCCGAGGGCTTCCACGATCGCGGCGGCATCGACGTCCGACCCCCCGCCTTCGCCATGCGAGCGGGCGCCCGCCTTCCCCGAGGGGCGCACGACAGGAACGTTCTTCAGCGGCAGTATGGAGGGATCGGCCCAGATCGTGGAGCCGGAAAGGGTGAGTGTCTGGGCGCTCGCGCCGAGCACCGTGGCCCTCCTCGTCTCCTTCGGTTTCAGTACCGTATAGCGCTTGAATCCCGGCTCGGCTCTGAGGCTCTCGGCGAGGAGAGGGCCCAGATCGTCGTGGCGGGCGACATCCTCCACGCTTCTCAGGGGTATGGGCTCGTAGAAGTAATAGCCGATGCCGCCCGAGAACATCAGGTTCCTGGGTCGGGGATCGAGGGGAAGCGGTGGGGTCTGGTAGAGCCGCTGCGCGAGGGGGGAGGTTCCGCCTTCCACGAGAAGGAGGGCGAGGGCGGCCATCGCGTCGGTGGCCTTTTTCAGGTCTCCGAGCGACGGGCGGTCGCCGGGAGAGAGGCAAAGGCCCGCGGAGGCGAGGATCGCTTCCCCAGCGCGGGTGACGGAGCGGACGACGGAGCCATCGAGCTCGACGATCCTCCCGCCGAAATTCATGGCCGCAGAGGCGCCGAGTTCGCCCAGGCGGAAGATCGCTCCGTTCGCGCTGCCCCCGCCGATGTCCAGATTGGCCACCGTCGTGAAGTGCTGGCGCGAGTAGGCGGCGGCCCCGGAACCGCGACCCGCTATCATGCCCTCGACATTGGGCCCGGCCACCGTGACGACGAAGTCGCCCGCGAGGCCGGCTATCGCGGAGAGGACCTTGTCGGCGTTTTTCTTCCGCGCTGTCTCGCCGGTGATGATGGCGACTCCGGTCTCGACCTGGGAGGGGGAGATCCCCGCCTTCCCGTATTCGGAGCGGAGGATGGCGGCGAGACTTTCGGCGTCGATAGTCTCTGCGTCGAGGAGGGGTGTAAAGACGATATCGCTTTCATAGAGGACTGCGCGCTGTGCGATATCGACGCGGGGGATCTGGCCGGCGCGGGCGATCTCGACGAGGCTGAGCTCGCTGAAGACGATCTGGGTTGTCGTGGTGCCGACATCGATGCCGACGCTGATCATGCAGCGAACGCTGTCCATCTCGACCTAACTTTTGCGGAAGGTGACCTTGCCTCCGGTCTCGAGGGAGTCGATCACGGCCACGATGACGGCGTCCACGGGGAGGCCCTCTGTGAACGCGGTCTGGCGGGCCGAGCTGCCTTCCGTGACCACGACGAGGTCGCCCGGGCCCGAGTCCACGGTGTCGACGGCGACGAAGGGATCGCCCTTGGCGGCGCCCGAGAGGTCGGTTTCCCTCGCGAGAAGGAGTTTTCTCCCGCGGAGCTTCTCGTCTTTCATGGTGGCGACCACGGTTCCGATCACGAAGGCAATACGCATAGGCACCTCGGGAATGCTTCGAATGGCTAGGAATAGAGTATGCTTTCCTTCCCGCCGCCGCGCAAGTGCGCCTTCCTTCGGTTTGCTTTCTGGTTGAGGCAACATGGTGTGGAATGGCGAAGAGCGCGGCATGTCCGACAGTTCCGTCGGTCCGTCGGTCTTTACCGGGACTATCGGGCATGATATCTTTACACCGCATTCCAAAACCACAACCCCGGCGGGAGCACAGTGCGCCGCCGCGACGAGGAGCTTTTCATGAAGCGGACAGTCATCAGAATGCTCGACGAAGCGGCCAAAAACTGGGCCAATGATCCCTACGCTCTGCGCAAGACGGATTCGGGCTACCGGGCTGTCACTTTCGCACAGGCGCGCGTCCAGGTCAGGGAGTTCGCCACCTGGGTGCTCTCCCGCGGATACAAAAAGGGCGACAACTTCGCCATCATCGGCGAGGGCAGCCCCGAGTGGATCATCGGGGAGTTCGGCCTCGTCTGCGCGGGCTGTGTCTCGGTCCCGCTCTCCATCAAGCTTCTCGGGGAGGAGATCCCCTTCCGCCTCAATCACTCCGGATCAAAGGCGGTGCTGACCACCCACAACCAGCTCGAGAAAGTCCTCGGCTCCTTCAAAGATGTCGACAACAAGTCCATCGGCATCGTCTATCTCGACGAAGACCTCGAGTGGGCGCAGACGACCGCCTCCAAGTACGGCATCGATACGGAGAGAGTCACGGGCTTCGTCCAGGCGAGGGAAGAGGGTCGCGTCCTCCTCGCGGCCCCCGGAGGGAAGCTGGGCGCCGAGCTGGACAGGATCGCGGTCGAGGCGGAAGAGGACGACACGGTGACGATCTGCTACACCTCGGGCACGACGGGCAACCCGAAGGGCATCATGCTCACCCACCTCAACTACTGGACGAACTGTCACGACGCCGTGGACCTCTTCGACAACCCCGTGCACTTCCGCACCCTCCTCATTCTGCCTGTGGACCACTCCTTCGCCCACACTGTCGGGCTCTATACGGCCCTCATCTGCGGCATCTCGCTCTACTTCGTCGATTCGCGCGGCGGCGGCATCGCGACTTTGCGCAACATCCCGGTCAACATGCGCGAGGCGAATCCGATCTTCGTCTTCACGGTGCCGGCGCTTTCCGGCAACTTCATGAAAAAGATCATCTCGGGGATCGAAGACAAGGGTGGGGCGATCGAGAAGATCTTCAAAGCCGGCATAACGGCGGGCATCGCGCGGAACGGCAACGGCTACGACAAGCCCTCGTCCGCGGCCCGCGCGAAAGCCTTCTTCCCCTACCACTTCGCGCGCATCCTCATCTTCAAAAAGCTCGCGAGGATGGTCTTCGGCGAGTCGATCCGCTTCTGTGTCGGCGGCGGCGCCCTCCTCGACGTGAAGCAGCAGGAGTTCTTCGCGGCCCTCGGCGTGCCCGTCTACCAGGGCTACGGGCTCACCGAGGCGGCGCCTATCATTTCGTCCAACGTGCCGAAAAAACACAAATTCGGAACTTCAGGCATCCTCGGGAAGTCGATGGAATGCCGCATCGTACGCGCCGACGGGACCGAGGCGCCGCTCGGTGAGACCGGCGAAGTCACCATCCGCGGCGGGAACGTGATGAAAGGCTACTACAAGAACCCCGAGGCCACGTCCCAGGCCCTGCGCGACGGCTGGCTCTACACGGGAGACCTCGCCTACATGGACAAAGACGGCTTCCTCGTCGTCGTGGGCCGCGAGAAGGCCCTTCTCATCTCGGAGGACGCCGAGAAATACAGCCCCGAGGAGATCGAGGAGGCAGTCACCAACTCGACGGAGTACATCGACCAGATCATGGTCTGGTGCGACCACAAGAAGTACAGCTGCGCCCTCGTCACCCTCGATACGGCCAAGGTGGAGAAGCTCGTGAAGGCTCGGGGCATCGCCGACGCGGCCGTTCTCCTCGAAGCGCTCAAGGACGAGTTCTACCGCTTCCGCGCCGACGACAAGGGCAAGAAGGTCCAGAACGCCTGGGTGCCCGCCGCCTTCCAGATCGTGCCGCAATCCTTCGGCGAGAAGGACGGCACGGTCAACTCGACGATGAAGATCGTTCGCCACCGCGTCTCCACCGTCTACCGCGACCTCATCGACTACAGCTACACATCCGAGGGCATGAAGACGGTCAACTCCCGCAATCTGGAGACGCTGAAAAAACTCTTCAAGCTGGTCTGAACGAAGCCTCCATGGACGACGACGCAATCACCCGGGAGCCGGGCTGATCTGGTGACCCGGCCCCGGGTCGACGAGCGGGGCCGGTCCTGCAGGACCGGTCATAGGGCGAGGCAGGTGCTTCTCCATCCCCAAGATAATCCGTGTGCAACTGGTGGACCAGCAATGACCGTATGACCATCTTAGTCATACGGTCATTGACTCGCGCCACCCTCTGCGCTATCCTCGTCCCATGCCAGAACATTTTTCTCCCGAAGACCGGATCCGAATACTGATGAAGCTGAAATCCTCGGCCGTCCGACTGTTCGCCGAGCGAGGCATCAGGTCGACGACGGTCGCGGATATAACCAAGGCCGCAGGGATTGCGAAAGGGTCGTTCTATTCGTTCTACTCCTCCAAAGAGGCCCTGCTCATGTCCCTCCTCGACGAAATCGAAGAGGCCGCACGCGACCACATGTTCCGCGAAATAAATGCCCTCGAATCGCCGACGCCGGATGCCGTGGCGGAAATCGTGCTTGCCGCCCTCGTCCGCGCGGGAAGCGATCCGCTGCTCGCCGCCGTTCTCGCGGATCCGAACATCAATTCGATATTTCGCGCTCTTCCGGGCGACGAGAAGGGACGGCTCGTGTCCGGAGATGCCGGGTTCATGGCTGAAATTTCCGGATTGCTGGCAGGCAAGGGGCTCGAGGCAGCGGTGGCCCCGGCCGTAGCCGCGGGGATGTTCAAGTCGGTATTCCTCGCCATGGCTGCCCCCGATGAGATAGGGCGGGATGTGCACCGCGAGGTGATCCGTGAACTCGTCCGGGCAGTCTGCGCAGCCGTATTCCGGACAAGCGGGAAGGAGAATCGTCCATGATCTCGATGGAAAACCTGAGCTACCGCTACCCGGGCGCCAGCGAGCCGGCGGTCCGGAACCTCTCCTGCGAGGTGAAACCCGGAGAAATTTTCGGTTTCCTCGGCCCCTCGGGCGCGGGCAAGTCTACGACGCAGAAAATACTCATTGGTCTCATCAAGGGCTGGGAGGGCCGTGTTACCGTCTTCGGCCGCGATCTCTCGTCGATGCGGCGGGATTACTACGAGCGGATAGGTGTCTCCTTCGAAATGCCGAACCTGTACGGCAAGCTGACGGCGCTCGAGAACCTGCGTTTCTTCGCCTCGCTGTATCGGAAGCGGGGGCCATCTCCGGAGGAGCTGCTCGAATCGGTGGGGCTCGGGGATGCCGGCCACAAGCGGGTATCGGACTTCTCGAAGGGCATGAAAATCCGGCTGAACGTCTGCCGGGCCTTCGTCCACGACCCCGATCTCCTCTTCCTCGACGAACCCACCTCGGGGCAAGATCCGACGAGCGCCCGACTCGTGCGGGACCTCATCGTCGCCCGGAAGGCGGAAGGAAAGACCGTCTTCCTCGCGACACACAACATGAGCCTTGCAGCCGATATCTGCGACAGGACCGCCTTCATCGTCGATGGCGGCATCAGGCTCATCGACTCTCCCCGCGACCTCATGGTCAGGTACGGCCGGAGATCCCTCGTGGCCGGCGTGCGCAGGCCGGACGGAATCCTCGCCACGGCGCGATTCGGACTCGACGGGATCGCCGACGATACGGAGTGTAGCGCCTTCCTCCGCTCGGGCAGGGTCGAAACCCTCCACACCGAAGAGGCGAGCCTCGACGAGATTTTCATCAGGGTGACGGGCAGGAGTCTCGCGGCGGATAGCACGGGGAGCGCCTCATGAACCGGACCGCAAAACGCCGCGGAGACATGGTCGGCTACACCGGCGCTCCCCCTGTCTGGCGAGCTTCCCTCCGGCGGGCCCCTACCGGGCGGAGTGCCGGATCGACGGCCGGAAGCGCGGGCCTGGTACTTCGCTGTTTCCTCAAGGACCTGCGCATCCAGAGACGGAGTGGATTCTGGACGGTCTACGCAATCATCTGCGCCATCTACCTCGCCGTCCTCTTCCTCGTCCCGGCCAGGATGGTGCCCGACATCCTGACCTTCATTCTCTTTGCCGATCCCTGCGCCCTCGGTTTCTATTTCGTGGGCGGTTTTGCCTACCTGGAACGCGACGATGGCACGCTGGATGCCTTGTCCGTCTCGCCCGCGGGATACCGCGAGCACCTGACGGGCCGGGTCCTTTCCTTCGCGGCGCTCGCGCTGGCTTCCTCTACCCTCATCGTCGTTTTGGCGCTCGCAGGCAGGGGAATCCCCGTCGATCCGGTCCGTCTCGCGATCGGGCTCGGTTCGGGCGTCAGCATCGGGGCCGCCTTTTTCACCCTCGTGGGCATCCTCCCCGCGACCCGCTTCCGCACGATCACAGACTACATCATCGCATCGGAGCTCTGGCTTCTGCCCTTCATCCCGCCTCTCCTCGCGCGCTTCGGAATCATTCGCGATTGGGCGGTCTGGCAGGTCCTTCCATCGCACGCAGTGATCTCGCTCATCGACTTCGGCCTTGGCCGAGGCCTCGGCCAAGGTCCCGGCCGCACCGCGCAAGGTTCTGGCTCAGAGATCCTGCAGACTATGAGTTGGCTCTTCGTTCTGATTGCCTGGACGATGGCCGCCGCATTCGCTGCCGCCCGAGCCTGGCGCATCCGGATCGACGGAGGAGAGGATGCCTCCCTGCGGAAGTCCGCGCGGCGACCGTTCGCGCGGCGATCGGAAGCCCGTGCAGCGGTTCCAGAAGCGACAACGGGATCGGCGGCAGCCGCGAAAACGGATGCGCTCACGCTGATAGGCGCGATATCGGACCAGGTCGTGTACAAACCGGCAAAACGGCGCCTGCCTCGGATTCCCGCCATCCTCTCGATCCCCGCGGCGGACCTCCGCATCATCCTTCGGGACCGGATGCTCGCCATCATCCCATTCGTTCCCTTCCTGGCGGCAGTCGGCCTCCGTTTCATCTTCCCCTTCGCCGTGCGCCTGCTCCGGCCTGTGATCGACCTCGCACCCTACTCGCCATTCCTCGGAGGATTCTTCCTCCTCATCGGCGCGTCCATGTCCGGATTTCTCGCGGGATTTCTCTTTCTCGACGAGTACGAGGAGGGCATCCTCGAATCCATGGGGACAACGACCCGCGGCGCGCTTCGCCACGCCGCCGCCCGGCTTCTGGCAGCCTCCGTACTCGCATTTACCACCGGTCTCGCCGCCTTTCCCCTCCTCGGACTGCCTTCTCCGTCAATGCCAGTCCTCGCGGCGGCTGCCCTCCAGGCCAGCCTCTGCGTCGCTCCGATCGCCCTGATGATCCTCGCCTTCGCCAGGAACAAGGTCGAAGGGCTGACCATATCCAAGCTGGCCGGATTCGTCCTCCTCGCGCCCCTTTTGCCCGCCTTCGTCGCGGATCCATGGGGCCTCCTCGCGGGCATCTTCCCGACCTGGTGGGTTATGGCCATTTACCTCGGGCCTGACCGCGGAGGTTTGCCCATACTGCCTGCCCTGGCCGGCGGCGCAGCCGTCTCCGTTCTGTGGACCGCCGGCTTCGGCGTTCTCGCTGCCCGGAAGACCGGTAGCCGGGGATGACTGTTGCCGGCGGTGACTGCTTCGCTCCCGCACGGGGAGGATAGAGGTCGCTTCTCAGGCGCTTTTCCGGCGTCTCCAGCATCACTCGAGAAAACCGAAGACCTTTTCGCAGAACAAGTCCGGATACTGGAACATGAGGCCGTGGCCGCCGTTTTCGACGAGGGTCAATTTCGCTCCGGGGATTTTTCCGGACATGAACTGCGAGTTGCGCACAGGGACCAGCTGGTCTTCCGCGCCGGCAAGAAGGAGTACGGGCACGCCTATCGCGCCCAGGCGGTCTGTCGAACCCTTCCATTCGCCGATCGCCATGCCCTGCCTGCCCACGCTCTCTCCGGAGATGTTTCCCATCGGCCTGTAAAACACTTCGCGGATCCGCTGCCCGTTGCTCCGGAGCCACTGCGCGGGAAAGAGTACACTGATATACCGCATGCCCTGTTCTTCGGGAGTGCCGGAGCTGTCTGTCATTTTCTGCAGAATCTCGGGCGCAGGCGGGAACATCGCCGCGTCGCAGTGGGCCGCGTACAGGACCAGGCGGTTCACCTTTTCCGGATGCCGCAGGACGAGTTCCTGCGCGATCAGCGAGCCCATGGACCATCCGAGCACATGGGCCTGCGCTATGCCCAGCGCTTCCATGAGGCCGGCGGTATCGTCCGCGAACTGTCCGATGGTAAATTCCTTCTGTCCCGATTCGGTGTTTCCCATGCCCCTGTTATCGAAAACGATGACTTTGTAACGGGATGAGAGCGTACGGATCAGAGCCGGCTCCCAGAGCTGCATCGTACTTCCGTAGCCCATGATCATGACGAGGGGATAGCCATTTCCGTAAACCCGATAGCCGACACCGATATCGCCGACACGGACTGTCTGGTCTTGCCCGTCGGGAACCTGAGGATTCTGAAGCGCGGGAGCTTCGACGACACAGGCCAGACTGCCGATCAGCAGCGCTCCGATCGCGAGCAGGTTCATGTGCGTATCCTTTCCCGGAACGGGAATCCGACAGTCGATGCGCCGCGATCGTCCACGCCGTCCGGGCCGGAATGGACGAAGCCTCTGATGAAAAGATGCTACTCCACACATCCCGTGGCGTCAACGACGTACAGGCAGCCGGAACCTTCAGCCCCGGCTTTGCCGTTGCCGGCCCGGATATCTTTCCCGCATCCTGCGCACATGCCTTTCGAACTCCTCGTGGAAGCGGAACTCTATTTCGAGCATCAATATCCCCGCGTAGCCCGAACCCGCGAGGATATCCAAAGCCGCGTCGAGGGGTATCGAGCCTTCTCCGGGCGGCAGGTGGAGGTCGCCGAGACCGTAGAGAAGGCGATGGATGTATGCCTCGCCCTTGTCGGGCTTCCCGAAGTTGTCGTGGATGTGGGCGTGCAGGGCGAGCGGCGCGAGAGTCTTCACCGCGTCCAGGTAATCGAAGCCCAGAAGCTTCGAGCCGAGGTAGAGGTGGCCGAAGTCCAGCGTGACTCCCAGGTTCTTCTTTCCGACGGCGCGCACCTGGGCCGCGAGCCCGGCCGGCATCGTGCCGTAGCACACGAGCCGGGCGAGATCGTACCGCAGGGGGTTCTCGACCCCGATGGACACGCCCAGGGCCGCGGCTTCTTCCGCGAGCGCCGAGAGGAGCTCGGCATCCTCGGCAAACAGGAGCTTTTCGAGGCGCTCAGGCTCAGCGGTCCCGTATCTCGGGGCGTAGAAGCTCTCCACGAGCCCGGGCGACAGGAGCGCCGAACTCGCGTGGTACACGACGGCGGGGCAGCCGAGTTCCGAGGCGAGGGTGAGGCCCGCGCGGAATACCGAAAGGTGACTCTCGCCCCGTTCGGGATCGAGCAGATTGAGGGCAAAGGGCAGGTGAATGGTGTAGGAGAGCGGAAACGAGGCGCAGATCCGCTTCACGTTCTTGAGCCGCCCGGGGTGGAGGGCGCCGTTCACGACGAGGTCGAGCGCGTGGAGGATGATCTCCGCGTAATCGGCCCCCGAATCGGCCACCGCCTTGAGCTGCCCGGAAAATCGCTCCAGAGAGCCGTCGATCATGTCCGCGTTCGTGCTCAGCCCGACCGGGTTGCCGCGTTTCTCCATCATGGCCGCTCCTTGGGGAGGAAAATGCACTTTTCGATGCGGAACTTCATTTTTTTGCCCGGATCGAGCTTCGTCTTGCACTCCATGGTGACGAGATTGCCGTCCTCCAGCCCGAGGATGTGCTGGAAGGAATTGCCCAGATAGACGGTTTCCCGCACCTCTGCCACGAAACCAGCCTCGTCCAACCCGGCGGCTACGATATTTTCGGGCCTGAAACAGAGCGTCACGGCGCCCCCCGCCTCCGGAGTCCCGTCCGCGCCTTCCGGCTGCCGCGTCTCATCCGGCAGAGGAAGCACCATGCCCGAAGCGGCGACGAAGGAGGCCCGGCCGCGGGCGCCTTCGATGAAATTGGTCTTGCCCACGAAGCCCGCCGTGAAGCGATCCGCGGGCCGCTCGTAGACTTCGGAGGGGCTGCCTACCTGCCTGACCACGCCGCTCTCGATGACGGCGATCCTGTCGGAAATCTCGAGAGCCTCCTCCTGGTCGTGGGTCACGTAGACGCTCGTGATGCCCAGATGCTTCTGGAGGTCGTGGATATCCGCCCGCATCTTCACGCGGAGCTTGGCATCGAGGTTGGAAAGGGGTTCGTCGAGCAGAAGGACCCGGGGATTGAAAACCAGGGCGCGCGCGATCGCGACGCGCTGCTGCTGGCCGCCCGAAAGCTGGCCCGGATAGCGGGCCTCGAGGCCGGGCAGACCTATCATCTCGAGCGACTCCCGGACCTTCGCGCCGATTTCGTTTTTGCTGCGTTTTCGCATCCTGAGTCCGTAGGCGATGTTTTCGAAGACGGTGAGGTGGGGCCAGAGAGCGTAGTTCTGGAACACGAAGCCCACATCGCGCTCCCAGGGGTTCAGGGCCGTGATGTCCTTCCCGCTGAAGAGTATTCTGCCAGAGCTGGGTTTTTCGAATCCGGAGATACAGCGCAGGAGAGTCGTCTTGCCGCAGCCGGAAGAGCCGAGAAGGGTGAAAAATTCTCCCGGCCTGATCTCGATGTCGACGCCTTTGAGCACATCGCCCTGGCCGAAATCCTTGTGGAGGCGCTCTATCCGTATCGTCGTCGATTCCGCCCTGCCGGGGTTTGTGCCGGAGGCCGGGCCGCGCGCCGCGCTCTCAGCCTTTCCGTCGCTGCTGTTCATTTCAGTAGCCTCCACTGTAGGAAATGCCCCGGGACTTTCTGTTCACGAAGGCGAGTGGCACGTAGATGCAGACCATGAGCAACACGCCCATGGATGCCGAAATCCCGAAATCGGCCCCCGCCGTCATGGCGTTCTGGAATATGACGATAGGCATCGTGATCCACGGCGCCCTGTAGAGAATCACCGTCGTGCTGAGCTCGGTCATTATCTGGAGAAAGGAGAGCGTCGCGCCCGAGATCACGCCGCCCAGTATCAGCTTGAAGGTGATATCCTTGAAGGCGGTGAAGGGCCTGGCCCCGCACATCAGCGCCGCCTCCTCGAGCGCGGGGTGGACCTGGTAGAGCGAGGATTCGGCGCTCTTCACGGAGTACGGAAGCTTGCGGATGAAGTAGGCGAGGACGAGAATGAGCCAGGTTCCTGTGATCAGGATGGGCGGCCTGTTGAACTGGATGATGAAGCCGACCGCGAGCACGATGCCCGGAATCACATAGGGCACCATGATGACGAAATTGAGGAAGGCTGCTGAGAAGCGGTACCGCTTCTTGACGATGAGATAGGCTATGCCTATGCCGAAGACGACATCGAGGAGGGTGGCTAGCCCCCCGAGAAAAAAGCTCATGCCAACCGGCGAGAGGTTGTTCGCGAACAGCTTTCCGTAGTTTTCGAAGGTGAAGGCAGGCATGAGAATGCCCCATTTCCACTGCATGAATGAGATGACGAGCAAGGTCACGTGAGGCAGGAAGGAAAACACGAGAATGACTGCGGCAAAAAGCGGAATTCCGAATCTCGCGCCGCCTTTGGGCGCAGGAAGTCTCTGCGACCTCGACGACACCGAGGCGAATGATTTGCTCGCGAGGCTGATCCTCTGGCCCACCAGGGCCAGCGTGGAGATGAAGACCATGATCATGCCCGCTGTGGACGCCATCGACAGGTTTCCGCCCATCTCGCTCACGAACTCTCCGTAGATGAGGGTGGGAAGGACCGGGTACTCGCCTCCGATGATCGAGGGAGTGCCGAAGTCCGAGAATGCGGCGAGAGCGGCCATGAGGAGTCCCGTGAGAAGGCCCGGCGCCGCGAGCGGAAGCTCGATTCTCCAGAATGTCTTAAAACGGTTGGCGCCCAGGCTCATCGAGGCTTCCCGGTGGGAGAGATCCTCGCCGGAGAAGGAATCGAAGGTCAGAAGGAAAATGATCGGGAAGACGAGCCACATGATGACCCACACCACTCCCGACTCGCCCCGCAGCTTGAACGCGACATCCTTGTGGATAAGAAACATGACGAGCCTGTTGAGGGCGCCGTAGCGTCCCATGAGGATGACCCAGGCATAGGCGCCCAGAAAGGGAGGCGATGCCGTCGCCATGGTGATGAGGGTAAGGATGGTGTTCTTGGACTTCATCTCGTGGCGCGAGAGGAAATAAGCGAAGGGCACGGCGATCAGCGCCGCGAAACCGGAGGACAGGACGACCACCTTCATGGAGTTGAAGAGGGCCGTCAGGTACTTCTTCTTGGTGA
Source organism: Treponemataceae bacterium (assembly GCA_963678065.2). Lineage (GTDB taxonomy): Bacteria > Spirochaetota > Spirochaetia > Treponematales > Rectinemataceae. The sequence continues at coordinate 1,236,961 of CAXXVZ010000005.1, read as the reverse complement.
AAAAGGTGACATAGTTCGAAAGCCGGGAGCCGCCGGCCGCCCTGACGAGCGACTCGGCGACAACCCTGAACAGGGGGAGGACGATCAAGAGCGCCGCGGCGAAGATGCAGAGAATGCTGAAGAAAAACCACGGATCGCGCAAAGCCTTTCGGATGCCTCTTCCGGCAAACGCCATACTCGTCTCCCCTTATCCGGAAAATTACTTGCGGGCCGCTTCGAGCCTGAGGTTGAAGTTCTTCGAAATCTCGTCGCGGGTCCTGCTCTGCATGACGGCGATCTTGTACTTGCTCAAGTCGATGAGACCGAGAGGGGGAGCCACATCGGTGCGACACGAGCGGCGCAGAATCGGGTTGCGCAGAATCTCGTGGGCATCCTTGGAGCCGACCCAGTCGACGAAGGCGTGGGCGGCGTCCTTGTTCTTGGCTCCCGCGATGATCGCGAGAGCGTCGAGGGTGTTGGTGATGCCGTCGGCGGGGAAAATCATCTTGATGGGCAGATTAAGCTGCTCCCACTTGGCGCCAAGATCTTCATTGATGAAGCCGAGCGGCACCGCGCCGTCCTTGACCGCCGCGAACATCGCGTCGGATCCGGGGGATATCTCGCAGTTCTTGAGGAGCTGCTCGACGAAATCCCAGTCGTAGATCGAGGCGAAGCCATTGACGAGGGTCGCGCCGGTGCCCGACTTGTTGGGGTCGGCCAGGGCGATCTTTCCGACCTTCTTCCACTTGGGATCGGCCAGTTCCTTGATCGTCTTGGGCCAGTCCGCCTGGTTCTTGATGAGGTTAGTGTTGACCATGATGGCCTGGGGCATGAAGGACCAGAGATGCCATATCTTTTTGGAATCCTGCCTGATCATGGCTTTGTCGGCGGGCGAATCGTAGGCCTCGAAATATTCGGCGTTGGACTCGAAGAGCAGGGGCTCGCCTCCCCACAGGATGTCGCCGCCCGGGTTTCCTTTCTCGGCTTTGATGCGGGCCAGAAGCTCGCCCGACCCGGCCTTGACGATTTCGACCTGGATGTTCGGATAGGCTTTCTTGAATCCCGCGAGGAGGGGATCGGTGATCTCCGTACCGTTGCCGGTATAGAGCACCACTCTCCCGGAGACCGCTTTGCCTGTCTGCGCCGCGGCGAAGGGAACAATCACCGCCAGAGCGAGGCAGACGACAAGCGCCGTCACATGAATACGTTTCATTCAATCCTCCTTTTCGCCCCCGACTCTGCGAAGGCGAACGCCAACGAGATCAATCCCCGACAAAGCCCTCATCCACGAGGGCAGTCGCCAGGGAATAGGAACCAATGAGCGGGTGCGCCATGAGCGCCTCGATCGCGCTCGATCGCGAGCCTTCGAGGGCGGCCTTTGCCGCATGGCGCTCGAAAAGCTTCACCTGGGCGCAGAGCAGAGCCGCATGCTCGGGAACCCTGCCCGGATCCAGGGGCCGGAGAGCCGGGCCCGCGGTCGTACAGCTTATTTCCGCGACATCCTCGCTCCTGAGGAAGGGCAGGACCCCGCGCGATGGAACAGACAGGACCATCTTCGACTCCGCGCCCGTGGCCCTCGCAGAAAGGTAATCGAGCACGACTTTGGCGTAGCCCACCCCATCCTGGGCCGCATCCTGGGCCCCGTCCCGGGCAGCATCCTGCGCGGCATCGTGCGTGAAGCCCTGCACCTCGCCCGTTCCGGCATCGCGTCCCTCCAGGATCGGGGCCGTCTGGTTGGTCGCGGCCTTCTGCGAGCCCGTCTCCAGGGACATGTAGCTCGATTCGCGCTTCCTCATGAACCGCGCGTGGAGCGCGAGGCCCCTGTCCGGATTCCGTTCCGGGTCGACCGCGGCGAGGGCTTCGAAGAGCGCGAGGTTATTCGCCTCTATGAAAGCCCCCCGGGTCGCGGCGCCCTTGCGGATGTTGGCAACCGCCTTTTCCCGGTAATAGTAGTAGTAGAGATACTCGTTGGGCAGGCAGCCCAGACTCCGTATGAGCTCAGGTTCGAACATGGAGAGCTCAGGCACTCCCTTCAGGAACTCGTCGCGCACGATGAGTTCGGGCAGGATATCTTCGCCATTGCGGAAAATGCTGAAAATCCAGGAGAGGTGGTTGAGACCCGCCCAGCGGAAATCGAGATCCCCGACATCCATGCCCAATTCTGCCGCGATTCGAAGGTTCGTCGACGAGGGCGTGTCGCAGATGCCGATCAGGTTTCCGAAGCCCGCGAGGTTCATCGCCTGGGTGACGAGGCCCGAAGGGTTCGCGAAATTGAACACCATGGCCGTGGGCGCGACTTCTTGGATGCGCGCGCAGTATTTCGCCAGAACGGGGATGGTGCGGCAGGCCATGAAGAATCCGCCGACGCCGGTCGTCTCCTGCGGCAGGAGGCCGAATTTCGCGGCCAGTTCTTCGTCCAGCACGCGGGAGTGGTCGCCGCCCACGCGGAAGGTGGTGATCACCGCACCCGCGCCCGAGAGCGCCTTGTCGAGATCGGGCTCGGCGAGCACGGCGAGCGTTGGGTCCTCGAGTTCGGCCGCCCTTCTGCACAGGGGCGCCATGAGCGAAAGCCTTTGCACGTCGATGTCGAAGAGGACGAGCGTATCGATGCCCGTTTCCCGCGCCCGCGCCGCGACGCCCCGCGCGAGGAAGACCATCCGCACGCCCGCACCGCCTATGACCGCAAGTTTCATCCCTCGCTCCTTTCCTCTCGGAAGCCCGCGACCGCGGCGCCCGAATCGTCGTCCGCGCGGCTGTCCGGACCGCCCTCCTCGCGACCAGACGCAATTCCGCCCGCGAGGCCGTCTGCGAGGCCGCGCGAAAGCCGCCGCAAGAGAGCGCCGCCCGGCGCGACCCGGCCCGAGCTTTCGAGGAATCCACTCAGCTCCGAAGCGCGCGGGAAAGCGGAATTCCCTCCCGCCTTCGTCACGGAGAGCCCTCCGCAGGCATTGCCGAGACAGAGGCAGTCGGCGGTGGAAAGCCGCGAAAGCCAGCCGAAGAGGAAGCCCGCGTTGAAAGAGTCGCCCGCGCCCGTCGTGTCCACGACCTTCACGGGAAAGGCGGGCGAACTCACGACGCGCCCACGCTCCAGGGCTATCGCGCCCTCCGAGGCGAGCTTGATCACGCTCATCGCCCCGAGGGAGGCGAGGACCTTCAGCGCCTCCCCGGTATCGGCCTTCCGCGTGTAGTTGAGCGCCTCGATCCTGTTGCAGAAGAACAGGTCGACCCTGTCGATCACCTCGAATATCCTATCGTGCCACTCGCCCGTGTCGTCCCATCCGATGTCGAGGGAAACCGTACAGCCCGCAGCTCTCGCCTTCTCCACGATGCCGAGGACATCGTCGTGGTTGACCTGTCCCCTGTATCCCGTGAGATGGACATGCTTCGTCCTCTCTAAGAGTGAAGAATCGAGTTTTCCTATGCTGAAATCGGTGCAGGAGCCGTCGTAGGTGAGGAAAGACCGATCAGTTTCGGGGTTGAAGGCGATGGATACACCCGTCCTGGCCTCAGGATCATGCGAAAGGAAAGTCGTGACCCCCGCGCCCGCGAGCTCGTCTTCGAGGAACTTGCCCAGCGGGTCGTCGCCGATGATGCCCCACAGAGCGGGCCTGAGCCCGAGCTTCGCCACTCCGAGGGCGCAGAGAGCCCCGCCACCGCCCGTGTGCATGCTGATGGACGACACCCGCTCCTCGCTTCCCGGAGGAGGGATGGCGGAGAATCCGTTCACGATGATATCGATGTTGGCCCCGCTCGGGAAAAGCAGGTCGAACTCCCGAGTCATCGCACCTTCATGGTTCATATATGGTACCGATACCATATCGAATCGCCCTCAAGATTCTTCATGATCCTCATATCCTTCCGCAGCTCGCCCGCTCCACGATGGAGTGCGAGAGAATTATTTCGCTGATGGAATCGGCCGAGCCCATGATCCGCTTGACCAGCATCTCCACCGAGGCGCTGCCTATGTCGGCGATGGGCTGATGGATCGTGGTCAGAGCCGGCCTCACCATGGATGCGATTGCGCTGTCGTCGAAGCCCATCACCGAAATGTCGCCGGGGACATGGAGTCCCTCGTCGGCGAGGCGGTTCATGGCGCCCGCAGCCATGTCATCGCTCAGGCAGAACACCGCGGTGGGCCTTTCCACGGCAGCAAGGAGCTCTCCCATGAGGCGATAGCCGTCGGGCATCTTGTAGTTCCCGAAGCGCACGATCGACTCGTCGAAGGGAAGGCCCTTCTCCGCGAGAGCTTTCGAGTAGCCCCGGTAGCGCAGCAGGCTCGAACTCGAATCGTTCAACTCTCCGCCGATGAGCCCGATCCGCCTGTGCCCGCAATCCGCGAGGTAGGCCGTCGCCTCGCGGGCGGCCGCTTCCTCGTCGATGTTCACCAGGGGGAAGTGCAGTCCTTCGGGTTTTATGCTCGAGAGCACCACCGGGATGCCGATCGATGTGATGAAACGCGCTATCGCCTGCGTCGTAGCCTCGTGCATGAGGATGATACCGTCGACGCGCAGGCTCTTGAAAATTTCGAGATAGCGCAGTTCCTTCTTCAGGTCCTCCATGATATTGCACACCAGAATCGAATAGCCCATCCGGCTCGCGGTCTCCTCTATGGAACCCAGAATGGTGGCAAAGAAGCTCGCGCTTATGTCGGACACGATCACCCCGATGAGGTTCGTCTTCTTCGTGACAAGACTTCTTGCGATGGCGCTCGGCGAGTACCCCAGCCTCTTGATCGCCGCATCCACTTTGTCCCGCAGCTCCAGCCGCACATAGGGATGCCCGTTGAGCACCCGCGAGACCGTGGTCACCGAAACCTCCGCCAGGGCTGCTACGTCCTTGATCTTGGGGTTCGGTCTGTTTTTACCCGCCATATCGACAAGTATGGTACCGATTTCATATTTGTCAAGAGAAAAACAGCGGGGCCAGTCCGGATTCGCGAGGCCGCGACTAACCTCTTCTACAAGCCTCAATCCCCAAGCCGAAATCGCCGGGAAGGTCGCCTACAGCGCGAACCGCCCCGAGGTGAGGTAGCCGAAGGCTTCGGACAGGGCGAGCGCCGTCGTCGAGTTGCCGGTCCGGAGATAGAAGGTCTCTCCCTCTGTCGAGCGCAGAACGGCCGGCTGAGGAGCCGGCCTCACCCGCACATAGCATATCTCCCCCGGGCCCGGATCGCCCGACGCCCCCGCCGCCTCGCCGGCAGGAGCGGCGGCAGGCGCGGACACAGGAGCGAAGCGGATGGACAGGAAAACCAGGAAACGCTGCCCAAGGGCTTGGGCGACGAGCTGCTTCACATGGTTTTCCAATCCGTCGGCGCTCTTCTTCGGCAGGGTGGCGAAATCGCGGGCGAGCCCGAGAGGAAGGCCCGCATCGTCGACACCGATGACGAGCAAGCCTCCCGAGGCATTCATGAACCCGGCTATCGTCTTGAGAACGGCGAGCTCCATCGACTTGTCGACCTTCTCTTCCCGCAGGCTCCAGCGCAGTGTGGACTTGAACTCGAGCTTCTCGTCCTCCCGAAGCGCGGCGAGGTTCGCCGGGTCGGGAAAGTCGGCCGGATCATCGGGCGCGGCGGCGCGCGACATGGCCGTGACCGTCGCGGCAAAGGAGGCGGGGTAGCCTCTGAACACATAGGCGCGGCCTCCGGCGACGATCGTGAGCCGCCGCATCCCGACGGCTGAGCCGAAGACGCTTCCGGAGTCGGGGACGAGGGCGACATCGCTCCAGGCCACGGAGGATTCCCTGCCGCGCCGCCGTCTGAGAAGCCCCGCATCGGAGACGATGCTCTCCTCCGTCTTCCAGTCGATCCAGCCGGAAATTCCAGCCAGGAGGCCGACGAGAAGGGCGAGCGAGTCGACGAAAAGGTCGAAAATGAGCGCCGCAGAAAGGGATTCCGTGCGGCCTGCGAAGGCGGCGTCCCAGGCAAGGTCGAGGCCGAGAACCAGAAAGAGGCTCAGCGCGAAGGCGCTCGCGAGACGGCCGAGAAGCGCCTCGGGTCCGGGCCGGAAACTGCCGCCCGCCGCGGGCGCGGATTCAGAAATGGATGTCGACGCGGCTCCGGAGAATCTCGGTATCCTGGCATCGTTCGTTGCGGGGGCGCGGGGCTTCCTCTCTTCCATGCGGAGGAGTATCAGCTATTTGTCGACTCGCTTCAATGGCAAAACGCTCCTTCCCGGCGGTCCCGCGATGGCGAGAGCTTCCTTATCCCCGGGCCGGGGCACGAAGCCACAGTACAATTTACGGTATTTCCCTCAGCCGGAACCTACAAATGTTTTCCCCCTGACTCGATAATACCGATGTCACTACCTCGACAGTAAACTTTTTCCCCAATGCTATCTGTGCATGATGCCTGACATGCCCTCCGCAACAGTAGCAGTACGTTATCGGCATTGCCTCCCGCGCCCCAGGCAAACAGGGACACCGTCTTTTCGGATCATGCTCATCGAAGAATGTCACTTCTATACTTTTATCGTCTTTTTCTGCTACTCCATTCCCGAATACCTTTTTTGCCGCATTGGCGGCCAGTATTCTTTTTTCATACCTGTCATTTTCTTTAAATATCTTTTTTACTATCTTCAATCGCTCTCCACCCAGACAACACGCACATTCTTCTCGAATCCTGTGCCGTCTTCCCTCATCGATCATCGCATCCATCTTTTTCATGGACATGACAAACCATCCTGCCTTTTCTTCATTTGATGATCCAGGCGTTATTGTTTCTCCGTGTTCCATGATTTTCGCGATGATTTCAGGATCGATGCCGTTTTTTACGAGGCTGGCATGAAGACGATCGATCCTTCCATAGGTGTAATCCATGAACTGCTTCCCCCTTTCCATCACTCATGATACACAAGCACCCGAAGGCTAGTGGCCTATATGAAGGTTTTCTCCCACTCCGCCACAGTCGCGTCGACGCGGGCGCGCACGGCATCGACTGCCCCGGAGCCGTCGGAATCCGCCCCGTCGAGTCCCGCGACGGCATCGATGAGTTCCCGCTGGAGCCTGTCCCGTCTCGCAATGAAGTCCGCCGAGTCCGGAGCGGCGCTCGCCCTGAGCCCCACCCCGTGGTCGATCCGCGCCTTCTGCCGCATCCAGTACTCGATCGAGGCGGGCGCGTTTTCGGCGAAGTCATAGCCCGACCACAGGGGGATGAAGACTCCGCCAGCGAGGAGAACCGGCTTGTAGAGGGAGACGCAGGGATAGGAAGTGCCCGTGAACCAGATCATCGCGGAGCCGCGAGGGCGGTATTCTACGGCGAGGCTCGCCGTCGTCGCGCTGTTGGCCGGACCGAATCCGGCATGGATGCAGAGGCTTTCCATGTGCCGGCGCAGTGGATGGGCGGGATCGTATTCGAGGTGAGACCGCAGGATGCCGAAAACCTTCGCCGCGTCGATCCTGCCGCGCGCCGACTCGAGAGCCGAAAGCGATGCGGCGCGCCGCTCTTCCCCCTTCGTGAAGCGCAGGTAGAAGCGGCTCTCGAAGTGGGCCTTCCAGGATTCCTTGACGCCCTTGCGGCCGGGGTCAGCCTCGTCCGAGCAGGCTGCCCGCTCGTTGACAGGCGCTATTTCTTTCCGCGTCTGGGCATCGAGGCGCTTGTAATCCTCCTCGATCGCGTAGGCGTTCGAAATGCTGTCGACGACATTTGTCTGGCGCCAGGCCCAGCGTTTTCCCGCGGTCTCGACGATGTAAGCGCCCTCGGGGTCGGCGACGAGGTAGCTGTTGGAGTAGACGAGTTTGCCCCTGAAAGCGCCGTTGCCGCCCTGTTCGTTCTTTTCAGTGAAGCCACAGATGAAATCGACGGCCTCCTTGGCCGTGGCCGAAGAGCCGAGGGCGGCGCGCAGGATGTCCATGCCGAGGACCCCGTCATCCTTGGCTTTTGTCCTCGCGAAGACGGCCTCGTTGCCGATGGCCAGACCGCGGGAATTGACCCCCATCTCGCCGCCGGCCATCCAGGACGGCTTGGAGAGGAGGAAGGCGAAGCCCTTGTCCGCCGCGTCGGAGCTGCGCCCGCCCACTGTCGTGGAAGCGGCCGGAGCCCGTTCGGGGATCACGCAGACGGATTGCGGCTCAGCGGGGTTCCTGTCGGAATTTTTGGCGAAATAGGAATTGCCGACTCTCACGCCGGACCCCGGGCCCGCTCCAGTACCCGCGAAAGCCGATGCCGCGGCCGCGGATGCCATCGCCGCCGAATACAAGGTGTCGCACATGCTATCCTCCCCGTCGACCCTCGATTGTATGGCTCGGCAAAGGCGCGTGCAAGGAGAAACGAGACTATGTCAAAACGCGACTTCCGGCGCAGAGCTTTGGAAAAGGAAGATCAAAGTTTGAATATCCGAAGGAAGCCTCTTCGGCGCCCGCTCATGCCTTCCGGAAAAACATCCTGTTCCCTTCGATCGCGGAGACGATTTCCTTCCCGCCGACGAGCCAGGCGAGCATGGAGCGCAAGGTCGAGCCGACGAGGGAGTGCTGGCTGTTGTTGAGTTCGATTCCGTAATGGTTTGCGAGGCCGGCGAGGAGATTTTCGGCCGTCTCCGGCTCGTTACACGAAATTCGGATAAAGTCGGCTACCTCGAAGAGTTTGTCGCGGTTGGCCCTCACTGTCGGCGCTATGTCTCTCGTCGGTGCGGCGTGGCTCGGCACAAACCATTCAGCCTCGAGCTTCTCGAGCATGTCGAGGGTGGAGAGATGGGCCGCCACGTCATAGAGGTAAAAAATGTGGTACTTCTGCAGGATTTCGACGCTCGCGACCGCGTCCGCCGCGAAGAAGACCCCATCTTCCGTCATGATGCCGACCATGCCGTAAAAATGCCCCGGCAAGGGTATGGCCCGGAGACCCCGGCATCCGGCATTGAAAGACTCCCCGGCAGCCGCGTCCGCCGCGGATGCCGGGCCGGTCGACCCCGCTTCGGCCGCTTCGGCCGCTGCACCCGCTTCGGCCGCCGCCCCGAGTTCCGGCACCTGGCATGGTGGCTCGAGAATGTCGCTCACGCGCGAAGCCTGGGCCATCAGGAATTTCGAGCGCAGGGCAGGGGGAGGAAAGCCGCCCCAGAGGCAGGAAGGCTCGAGGCTCGGGGTCTCGATGAAGGCCGCCTCGATCCGCGTCGCCGCGATCCTGCACGCTGTCCGCGCCTGTATGAAGGCGTTGCCCCCGCAGTGGTCGGCGTTGGAGTGCGTGTTGACGATCATCCCGATCCGCTTGCTCTCGGCCTCGCAGGCGCGCAGAACCTTGCGGCCCGCGTCCTCGTCGTTGCCGGAGTCGATGAGGACGACATCGTTTCCGGATCGCCCTCCCGCGCCGCCCGCCTCGCAGATTCCGAGATTGGTCGGCCCGAGCACGACACGGGTCTTCTCGCCGAGATTCTCGATCCTCAATCCCGCCATTTCCTCTCCTTTGCGTTTCAGCGCAGCCCGAGCGCGTAGGAGAGGCCTATCTTCACCCGAAGGATCGGGTCGATGACCCCCGCGGTGGGGCGGTAAATGTAGCTGTACCTGTCCACCGTGCTCCAGGTCGCCCACTCCGCGTCCGTGACGCCGCTCGGCTTGACAGGGGCGGAGAGCCTGAAGGCGTCGATGGCCACGCCGGCGTCGACCGAGCCGTACAGAGTGAAATTCCCGAGCCGCTTCGAGGCGCTGAAATCGAACAGTATCCGCTTCTCGAGCACGCTGTCGTCGAGCCAGTAGGTCCCGTCGATCTGGGTCCGGTAATCGTGCCAGGGATTGGTGACACTGTTCTCGCCTGAAAGCCGGAACTCGATGCCCGCCCCGAGATTGACCTCCGCGACCTTCTTCCGCCAGTCGAGCTTGACGGCGAGGTTGTTCTCGCCGTACTTGTAGCCGATCATGTTGTCCTCGGTGGAGAGGGCGGAATAAACAGGCGAGGACGCCCCATCCAGCCAATCGTAGAACCGCGTGTCGGGATAGTAGGTGTACCCGTACGCGTCGCCCGCGAGAGTGCTGTTGTCGCCGATAGTCTGGTTGGGCTCGAATGTGTACTTCGTGGCGCCCGCCGCGTAGAGACCGAAACTGCCCGCCTTCGTCTCGAGCCGCCCTCCGAGAGTGAGGGCCATCTGCCAGGGATTCTTTGACCAGCCGGGGAACCAGTATCCGAGCCCTGCGTCGTCGAGGAGGAACTGTCCCACGAGCGAATACTTCCCCGGCTTGACGTAATCGGCGAAGAAGGCCATGAGAGTGTTGTCGTTGTTGCCATCCGACCAGGGGCGGCCGAACATGTATTTCACGTACTGCGTGAGATTCGTGGGGATCGGGCTCAGGAAATACTCGAGGTCGAAACTTCTCTGGGAGTAGACCGAGATGTCCTGGTAGCCGAACCTGAGGAGCCCGTCGTCCTTGAGCTTGAATTTGAGCCCGTAAATCTTGAAGCTGACCCCGCGGTCGGGAAAGCCCTCCGGCCAGGCTTCGGTCTTCTGGTTCGAGCCGCTGTTGAGCTGCACCCAGCGCGTCTCGTAGAAGAAGAAGCCGTCGTCGTAGGCCAGGTTGACGAGGGGTGCCGCGATCCCGCGCGAGTTGACGGCGAGGGAGTAGGGCGTATCGACGATGTCGTAGTGGCGCAGGCGCCCCGCCTTCAGCGAGAGCGGGCCGAGCGTCGTGCCGACGCCGCCCTCGTCGAGCGTGAAATAATAGGATGTGCGCCCCCCGGGGATATCGGCGAGGAAGGCGCCGTACTTGCCGTCCATGTGTACCGACACCGTCGCGATGACGTCCAGGTATTTGGAAAGGTGTTTGAACGAAACCCATCCGTGGGCCGAAGGGCTCTTGAGCCACGAGGCCGCGTACCCCGAAGAGCTGCCGCTGTCGGGCAGCCCGTAGGCCGGACTGCCGTCGGCGAACATGTTCTTCGAGTACACTCCCTCGACTCCGGCCGCAACGCCGGTGTAGATCTCGCCTGCGCCCTCCGGGGACTCCATGCCCCCTACCGTGTCTCCCGCGACCGACCCCACGGCAGCGACCTCGTCCGTCGCGAAGCCCGCGTTTGCGGGGATGGCCTGCACGGCTTGCGTGGCCAACAGCGCCGAAAAGGCGCAGAGCGCGCCGATGATTTTCCCTCTGGATATTCTCATCATATCTCCTCTTCCCGCGGTTCGGCCTAGAACATGAGCCCGACGCCGATATAGAGTTCATACGGGCTATACCCATCGGCGGTCAATACGTCGAGTCCACTGCCCGCCGAGAGATGTCCGAGATCGAAGCCGGCGCTGGCCCGCACAATGAAAGAGCGCATGACCGCCGGGTAGGCGTAGACTTCGAGCCCGCCGGAGAACCAGGGTTTGACCTTCGCGAGATTGCCCGGCGACTCCTTCAGGAGTCCGTAATCGAAGAATGGCGAAACCTGGAGTTCGAAATCCAGCCAGTTTTTGCCGATGATCGCGTGCAAGGGGAACTGCATGATTTTCAACGGCAGGTTCAGGTTGAAGAACAGACCGAAAAATCCGTTCATGCGCGAGTCGATGATGCCGCGCATGTTCGAGCCGACATCCTCGCGGGGAACGGTGCCTGTCACGTTGAACCCTGTGAGCCGCGCGGCGACGCCCGCCTCAGTCCCCGCGGCGAGATAGCCGCGCAGGGTCGCGTCGACATTCACTGTCACATCGTCCTTGAAAAAATTGTAGGTGTTGCTGTCCGTAAACTTGCCTGCGAGGCCCGAGCGCAGGTTCCCCTGCCAGTCCACCCTGCCGAAATCGAAGTCATGCGACATCGTCAGGGTCGGCCCGATTCTGTCATCGCGGACCATGCCTGAGAATTTCCAGTTCTCGACAAAACTCAGGCTGGGCTTGTACAGGATTCTCCCGAAATGGCCGGCGGCGAGTCCCGTCGGGACGGTGGTCGAGGCTTTCAGGCCGCTCGCGAGGTAGTAGGCATCGGTGTCGGCATCTTTCTCCTCGTGGAACAGGACATCCTGCGAAGCCGTGAGGGTCAGAGGGAAAAACCGCGTCGGCAGCTCCACGGACAGGTCGAGTCCTGTAATTGAAACTGGAAACTTCTGATCCGGCCACACGACGAGCTCCTGTGCCAATTCCCAGGACCACAACCGTCCGAAAGCCTGGAACGGCAGACTGAAATCGCCTTTGAGCGTGTAGGCCGACTTGCCGGCGAGCGTGCGCAGGTACTCGATGTCGAGCGCGAGGGGGCGCATCGATCCCAGAAAATTGTAATTCCGTCCCTTCGCGGACAGCGTGAGCCCGTCGTTCGAGTCGAACCTCACATACGGCAGGGCGATGAGGTTCCAGGTATCCTTCGTCTTCACGACGACGTCGACGGCGACATCTCCCGAGGCGAGCAGCTCGGTCGAATAGCTTATTTTCACGGATTCGAGGACGCGCTCGTTGTGCAGAAGCATCTGTCTGTCCACGAGATAGGCCTCGAGCACAGCGTGATCGGGGAACCTCCGCCCGATCTCTATCCCGGCCTTCGCGGCCAGGACAAACTCCCGCGTCGCCCCATCGATCTCGTAGCGGACGGTCCGTATCACATACGGCCCCGAATTGAGGACCTTGAGCATCCTCTGAGCCCCCGCAGGCTGCGGGCACACGAGGAGCGCGAGGACGAAGAAGGCGATCGCTCCGGGGAAAAGCCTTCCTGAGCGGGCAGTGTTACCGATTTCCATGCAGATTTTCCTTCATTTCCCTGACTTTCTTTCTGACGAGCCGGACGCATCCGAGTATTGCGGGGTTGCGCTTCAGTTTTTCTTTTCCGAGATCGAATGCGACGAACAGCTTCCCGCGGAGGCTCGTCCCGCGGGAATATCTGCGGAGTTCCATGCTCTCGCTGCAGAGTTTTTCCTTGTATGCCTCATCCCCGACCGTAAAATCGATGTGTGCGGTGCCGGTACTCGCGCAGGATTCGATCAGTTTCAGCGCGAGCAGAAGGCCGGGCGAGTGCTTCGACACTTCCCCCGACTCGAAGGAGGGCAGGAGGACATACAATGTATCTTCCTCTCTCACGCCCCAGTGCGCCGCAAAAATCCTCTCCCCCGCGGCCAGGGCGGAGATTTCCACGCCCGGCAATCTGCGGGCCCAGGCTTCGCGATAGAAGGCCTCCACCCCCGGAGCGGCGAAGGGATCTTTCTCCCGGGTCAGCCGGTAGCGCCCGCGCTTCTGCGAGAGGAGGACATCGAGAATTTTTTCTCCCTCTTCCGTTTCGCCGGCAACGCGGAGAACCGGCAGTGGGGCATTGTGCGCGGCCCCGCACCCGGCGTCCCGCGAAGGATTCCGCCGGGCTTCCTCCGCGAGTTTCTTTTCGGCCCGCCGCAGATTGTAGCGCGTCTTCGCGCCGAAGCGCGCGGTGAAGAATGCGTCCATGTCCGCCGGCGCCTGCATGGAATGGGCGCGGACATGGTGGAGGGCGAAATGGCTGTCGCAGGCGGGGTTGGGTCTTCCGTCGGCCAGGAGGGCGGGTATTTTTTCGAGCAGCACCGCGTCGCAGCGCAGCTCTTTCCCGGCCGCGCAAAATACGGCGGCGAATTCCCCGGAATCGCCCGAAAAACCAGGCTCGACGATGGGAGCGCCGTAGTCCGAGACGCCGGCGCCGGCCCAAACGAGGACGCGCAAGCCTCTCCGCCGCGAGACCGCAAAGGGGAACAGCGCTCTCCTGCCCGCGGGATCGGTCACGAGGACGGGGCGCGGACTGTATCCCTGGGCGCTTCCCGCCGTGTCCATCCAGCATTCCATCCAGGCCAGTCTCTGGAAGGGATAGGGCCTGCACCGGGACTCGAGAGCCTTCCAGACCTCTCTCGCATCCGCGAGGCCGGGAAAAACTTCGAATCGCAGCCCGAAGCCGGAGAGGACGGAATGGTTCACGACGATGTGTCTCCGGGGCCCGGAGCATTGCCGCCCGTTGCCGGAAGCCCAGCCCTTTCCGGACCGGTCCGGAAGCCTTCCTCGATCTGTTTCCGGGTTTTCCGGTGGGCAAGGTCGGAAATTCCCGAGATTTTCATGCAAAACACATCGAAATCCGTATCCGAGTCGATGATCGTCCTGTGCAGGACAAGGGGATCGGCGCCAGGGAGGATGGGGCAGGATTTGGTCGTGAAGGCGAAGCGGAAGCCGGCCTCTTTGATCGCCAGGAAGCCACAGGGATCGTAGGTCGAAACGCTTTCCCCGCCGACCCAGGCGAAGGCTCCGGGAGCGCGCCCGAGCTCGCGGCGCATCCTCTCGCGGGATTCGGCCAGTTCCCGCTCCATGATATCCGGCTTCGTCCCCGCCATGAACCGCATGTGGGTGGCCGTGTGGCAGCCGATGACATGGCCGCGGGCGGCGAGATCGCGGATTTCCGCCCAATCCATCCCGACCCGCTTTCCTCCTCCCGCGCCGGTGCCGCCGCTGCTGCTGAATCCGCCCGCGCGGATAGTCCGGTCGCGGCAGAAGCCTTCCTGTTCTTCGGCTGGAAGCCCCGGCAGGGTGGAAGTCACGAAAAACCAGCCGACAAGGCCGAACTCTTCCAGAAGCGGGGCGGCTACTTCGTAGTTGTCGCAAAGTCCATCGTCGAAGCTGATGATGGCTCCGGGCCTCTTCCGCGCCTGGCCTCCCCCTCCGGTCCGGCTTCCCGAAAGGAAGGCGGCGAGGCTGTTTTCGTCGACAGGGTCGAAGTGTTTTCCGATGTACTCGAAATGGCGCCTCAACAGCGGAAGCGAGGAGGCTGGCGTGCCGTGATACCCGAGCGCCCGGATGTAATGCCCCGCCGTCCGCGCCGCGAGGTACTTTTCGAACAAGCCCGCCGCGCCGACCCTCGAGAGGCTTTTCAGAATCCTTTCGTATGCGCCCATGCACTTCCTTTTCACAAAAGCCCGCGCCGCGGGTTCGCCGCTCCAAACTATAGACCATCCGCCGGCATGTGAAAACCACCGCGCCGGGGCGTGGCGAAAGCCGCCAGGTATCAAGTATTCTGACAAGAAGTTGCGGGAGGACCCATTCAGGAAATCTTCCGCCGCGAGGGATTGCAGCCCGAACGACAAGGAGCCCCGCCATGAGTGCGCCCTACATCACCGTCCTCACGCCGACATACAACAGGGCCGAGACCCTTCCTCGCCTCGCGGCTTCGCTTGAAGTACAGAGCTTTTGCGATTTCGAATGGCTCGTGGTCGACGACGGCTCCACGGACGGGACCGCGCAGCTCCTGAGCTCGCTCTGCGAGGCATCCTCCTTTCCCGTGCGCACGATTCGCTGCGAGAACGGCGGCAAGCACAGAGCCCTCAACCGGGGCATACCGGAGGTCAGGAGTAGCTGGATTTTCATCGTCGACTCGGACGACCTCCTTCCCGCGGACTCGCTGGAAAAGCTCGCGCGGCTCGCGCGACAGGCGGACGGCGATCCGTCAGCCGGCGGCGTCATGGGGCTCAAACAGACGCTGGATGGAAAGCTTGTCGGAGAGCGTCTCCCCCTCGATTCCGGGCCGCGGGACGCCGCCACCCTGACCTTCGTGGACAGAATCCGCGGCGACAAGGCCGAAGCCTTCAAGACCGACGTGCTGCGCCGCTATCCCTTCCCTGAGTTCGAAGGCGAGCGCTTCATCACGGAGTGCGTGGTCTGGTTCCGGATCGCGCGCGACGGCTGGAGGCTTTACCTGAGCAACGAGATCCTGTATTCCTGCGAGTACCGGGCCGACGGGCTCTCCGCCCGAAGTCTCGACCTGAGACTCCGCAATCCCGAGGGAACCCTCCTCTTCTACATCGAGGAGCTTGCTCTGCCCTTTCCCGGAAGGCTTCTTCTCCGCGAGGCGGCAAACCTGGTCCGCTTTGCCATCCATTTCCGGAAGCTCCGGCCCACCCTCGCGGGACTTCCGGCGCGGGGAAGGCGGCTCGCTCTCCTCGCCCTGCCTGTCGGCGCGGTGGCGGCGCTTGCGGACAGAGCCCGCGCCACTCGGGCTTCCTGATCGTCGACCCGGATCGAAGTCCCGAGGCCCTATCGTGCGTGGCCCCGGGACTTCGGTCTCAGCGATTCAGCCCCGGAGCGGCGATGGCGTCGGCGTACAGCGCGGCATACTCGCCGGCGCAGCGATCCATGGAAAACCCGAGGGAGCGCCTCGTTCCGGCCGCGATGGCATCCGTTCTTTTCCGCCCTTCCTCCGCCACATCGAGAATCGAGCGGGCGCAAGCCTGCGCGTCTTCCCGCGCGAAGAGGACTCCGGCCTCCCCTACGACATCGGCGAGCCCGGGCACGTCGCTCGCGACCACGGGCAAACCGGCGGCCATTGCCTCGATAGCCGAAAGCCCGAATCCTTCCCAGTGTGAAGACTGCACGGCGACGCGGCAGGCCGCGAGCAGTTCCGGCACATCCTTCCGCGCGCCCGCGAACAGGACCCGCCCATCGAGGCCGGAATCGGCCGCGAGCTTCTCGGCCGCGGGCCGCGTCACTCCCTCTCCTGCGAGCACCAGAGCATAGTCTTCCGGAAGAAGGACCATGGCCTTTATCAGAGTCGCGTGGTCCTTCGCCTCCGTGAAACGCGCGGCCATGACGACGCCACGCCGACCCGCGAGGAACGTTCCGACGTCCCGGGCAGGCTTCGCGCCCCGGAACGGTTCGAGCTCGACGCCGTTCGCGATGACCGGAAGCTCAGCCGGATCAGAGCCTAGCCAGGCGCCGACAGCAGCCGCGCTCGAGTGGCTCACGCAGACAATCCGCGAAACCCGGCGGTAGAGGAGCCGCTCCACTGGCTTCAGCCACGCGCGGGACATGCGTCTGGTCTTAGTCGTGTGTTCCGTCGTGACGAGGGGAATCCGGGACCCTGATCGCCAGAGCGCGGCCACCGTCCAGTACAGGGCCGGAGCCAGGTGGACATGGATGAGGTCCGGGCGCGACGCCTCGATGGCCCGCGCGACGTCCGATATGCGCGCGGGGCTGTAGAGCGATCCCGGCCGCCCCGTGCGGACGAAAATTCCTTCTGACAGGAGTTTTGCGCCGAATGGACCCGCATCCGCGGCCAGCACGCAGGCCTCGACATCGAGGCCCCGCCTCGCGAGGGCCGGGAGAAGGTCGGAAACGAGTCTCTCGGCGCCTCCAGTCTCGAGGCTGTTGATCACATGGAGCACTTTCATCGCGGCGCTGTGCGGCAAAAAATCAGGATCGCCCGGCCGGATTGGCCGGGCCTGCCGGGCCGGCGCAGCGGCGGTACAGAACTTCGTAGGCTTCTGCCATCCGTCCGACCGAATATCGCTCCTCCCAGGCCTTCCTCGCGGACCCGCCGAGTTCGCGGCGAAGTTCCGGCGACGCGATGAGTTTTTCCAGTCCGATGGCAAAATCCCCGACTGTATTCGGCACGACCATCCCGCAGTCCTCGCCGAGCAGTTCGGGTATTCCGCCCACGTCGGAAGCGATGCAGGGAAGGCCTGCGGACATCGCTTCGACAAGCGAAACGGGCATTCCCTCGTGGTCCGAGGCCAGAATGAAGACGTCGACTTCGGAGAGGTAGGCGGCGGCATCCGGGACCGTGCCGAGGCAGATGAGGTTGTCCCGGTCGACGCGACCGCCGGCGGCGCCGGGAGCGCGGAATCCGCCGGGCTGGTCGCCCGCGTCGATCCAGCCCGGAATACCGGTGCCTCGCGATCCATCCGGGCAGCGATTGTGGCTGTCACCCCCGATCCAGGCAAAGGAGGCTCGCCCGCGGAAGAGCCGGGAGAGTTCGCGGACCAAGTCCAGCCTTTTCGGTTTCGCGTCCCTCGCGACAGTGAGCACGAGCGGAAGTCCCGAGGACCGGAGTTCATCGAGTCGGGACCGGACCAGGTCATCTTCTTTGAGGCGCAGACACGAATCGACCGTCCCGTTCGGGATGAGGACAGGAGCGTAGCCCTCCTTCCGCATGGTCATCTCGTCCTGCGAGCTCACGGCGACGACGGCCCCGCAGAGCCGTTTCAGAATCTTGTCCGCGGCCAGGAAACGCCTGTTCGCGACCCTGAGTTGGTCGAAACCGTGCATGGTATACACGATCCTGCTCCGCGCAAGGCCGGGCGCGAGGCGTCCGAGCAGCGCCGCCTTGGAGGTGTGCAGGTTGACGCAATCGGGCCGGAAGGATCGGTACAGGGCCGAAATTTCCGCTATCGCCTTGAATTCTTCCCCCGGAGACAGGCTTCGCACCAGGTGGGGCAGCACGGCGATGCCGACTCTGTCTGACATACCCTTCCAGGCCTCGCCATCTCCCTCCGGTCCCGACGCCACGAGCACGTCGTGCCCTCTCTCGGAGAGGGCTTCGGCCAGAGTTCGGACGATGGTCTGGGCGCCTCCGGGTTCGGAGCGCGTCACAAGCTGCAGGATCTTCATGCTTCCGCCCCTCCGTTCCGGATCGCTCCGTTTTTTTTGCCAGTCAGCTTTTTCACCAGCCTGCTACATATATCGTCCTTGATTAGGGCGAGAAATGCAAGATAAACGGCTGCCCCGGCAAAAACGGAAACGACAAGCCGCAATCCACCGCCGGGCATGAATGCGTGAGGAAGAGCCGCCGCGGCGCCACAGAAAAGGCCGCCGGCGGCATAGCTCAGAACGCGTCCGGGCTCCACGAAACGGGAGAGTTCCTTCCTCCCGACAAGCGCCGCCTGGACGGCCAGGACGGCGCCCTCCGCGGCGAGCATCCCGAAAGCCGCGCCGACATGCCCGAGAGGCCCGACCAGCGCGGCCAGGACCGCCGAACCCGCCACTATTCCCGCTCCGAAAGACAGGAGGGTCGGCGTCTCCTTCCCGCGCGGAACCAGGACCTGAACCTGCAGAAAGTTGGACAGCGCCGCGATCGGCACGATAAACGCGGTGATCCTCAGGGAAGCCCCCGCTCCCGCGTACTGACTCCCCGCAAAAATACGGATGAAATCGTCGGCGGTCACGAAAATTCCCGCCGCGGATGGCAGGGCGAAGAGGAGGATGGCGTTGAACGAATCGCCCAGTATGCCGGAAAAACCTTCTTCGTCCGAACCCGCGAGCGTCGAAAGCCGGGGAAGAAGCACCCCGCTCAGGGTCGCGGTGATGAAACCGAGAGTCCGCACCAAACGTATGGAAATGTTGTAGAAACCTGATTCGCCGTTGTCCGCCAGGAGTCCCAGAAACAGGAAGTCGAGGTTCGTATATGCGGTGACGGCGACCGCGGTCAGGGTGAACACGGCCATCGGACCGAGATGAGAGAAGGGGTGGAAACCAGCGATGGTGGGCCTGACATGGCGCAGGCAGGTCCGCGCGTTGAGGCCGATGGTCAGCGCCGAAAAACCCGCGAAAAAGAACGCGTATACGATATAGTCGGACTTCGATCTCACCACGACGAAGAGAAGGGCTATCGAGAGGGCCTTGATGACCGTATTTCGCAGGCCGATGTACTTGAACTCCTCCACTCCTTGCAGAAACCAATCGAAGTTGAGTCCCGCGACGAGAACCGTGGCCCCGAACGCGGTGAAAAGAAGCGGTTCGGCGCGGTAGCGGGGGACACTGGCGACCAGTACCGCGAAGAACACCGTCGCAAGCAGGGCCGCACCCATCTGAAGGATGGCGAGTTCCGCGCTGATCCGGCCGAGTTCGCGGGGCCTGCCCCGGTTCTGCGCGACGAGCCTGACCCCGTAGATCGGCAGCCCGAGGGTCCCGGCCACAAGGAAAAAACCCGACAGCGATCCTGCGACTCCAAGCTTGCCCATGTTTTCGGGACCGAGCACGCGGGCGATGTAGGGATAGGTGATGAGGGGAACGAGGGCATTCAGCACCGAGGACATACTGGAATACAGGAAATTGGCCACGACGGATCGCCGCTGCCCCGGAATAGCCACCTCGCTCACCGCATGCCCTCGAGCCGCCCCATGGCCCATTGCCGGACAGCGTCGAGCCGCTTCGCGACAGCCCAGTACATGTCGACGAGCTTCGCGGCGGTGGGCGCAGGGTCGGCCATGCATACTCCGTAGATCACCGCGCCCTCGTCCGCCTGAAAGACGGCGAAGCGCGTGCGCAGGCTGTCCTTGTCGAATGCCCTGATGATCACGAGTCCGATGGGCCTCGAGTTGGACATCGCCATCTCGAAGCCGCCGCCCCGGGTATCGACCGTCATCTCGTACCATGTCGACCCGAAATTGATGTCCTTTATATGGATATCGAAGCGCGATTTTTCGGGCAGATCCTGCAGCTCCACGTCCGCAAGTGCGCGCATGGAACCGGGAGCGTCGGTCCTGAACACATCGGAATACAGGACGGTCTCCTTGTTCCGGTTGAAAGAGAAGTACGTGATCCCCGACATCGTCCGGATGGCGGTCAGCGCGTTGTAGAGGGCGAGCCTGTCATCGATCCTGATCCCTTTGGCGAGGTAGACGCTCTCGACGAGGAATGCCGACTTGCGGTTCCCCGCCACTTTCCCTATGCGGGCCCCTTCGGGCGTCGCAGGAAGAAGCGTGAGGATGCGTGTTTCGGTCGCGTCGAGTATGACGCTCTCCCCTGCGAGAACCTTGGAAAGATTGTCGCCGGAAAGTCCGGGAAGGAGGACGGAGAGCGGCTCCGCCCCCGTCGGGATGGCAAGCGCCGCGAAAAACAGGAAGATGGCCGTTGTCCACGCCCCGCAGCGGACCCGCCCTGTCACGGATCTGTCAATATGCACCTTTGCCGCCAATGACCACGCCCACGGTCCTGAACATGATGTAGAGGTCGAGCCAGACCGACCAGCTCTGGATGTAATATGTATCGTAGGCGACCCTCTCTTCGTAATCGGCTTCCGAGCGCCCCGAGACCTGCCAGAGGCCGGATAATCCAGGTCTGACGCTCGCGACGAGGTTGTAGTAGGAGCCGTATTTTTCGATCTCTTTGGCGATGATGGGCCGGGGTCCCACGAGGCTCATCTCGCCCCGCAGCACGTTCAGAAGCTGGGGAAACTCGTCGAGACTGGAACGGCGCAGGAATTCCCCGATCCTGGTGACGCGGGGGTCATTTCTGAGCTTGAACTCCCGCTCCCATTCGGCCTTCGCCACCGGGTCCCGGGCGAGGAGCGCGGCCAGTATCTCGCCAGAATTGCGGACCATGGAACGGAACTTCCACGCCTTGAACGGAACGCCGTTCCTTCCGAGTCTCGTGTGGCCGTAGAAGACCGGTCCCGGCGAGTCCAGCTTTACGGCGAGGGCGACGACTCCGAACAGCGGAGAGAGAACGACGAGGCCGAGAGCGCTCAGCACGATGTCGAA
This sequence comes from Treponemataceae bacterium, assembly GCA_963678065.2. GTDB lineage: Bacteria > Spirochaetota > Spirochaetia > Treponematales > Rectinemataceae. The sequence continues at coordinate 1,215,849 of CAXXVZ010000005.1, read as the reverse complement.
AATCCTCTTGAGGAACCGGTTGAAGGGCAGAAGCAGGCGCTGCGTCGTCTGCAGGCTGAGGATACCGTCGAAATCCCGGACGCTCATCCACATGCTCGTCAGCCCGAACATGTCGGGGATGATGGCGTAGTAGCGGAAACAGCGGACATTGTCGACGATGATCTTGGAGAGGCGGAACGAATCCACCCCCGGCATGGCGACGACGGCGTTCCACGCGCCGCAGATCTCGGCGATTTTCGGCCCGAGGTCGGTGCCCTTCATGACGGGGATATCCCGGTAGAATCCCTCCTGCGCGGGGTCGTCGTCGAGGATGACGGCGGGCTTATAGCCTATCCACTGGTGCTTGAGAAGCCTGTCGACGAGCATGCGGCCCGTCTTTCCGGCCCCGAAAATGACTGTGGGGATACCCCACCAGTCGGCCGCCTTGAAAACGTTCCGGGCCTTGTTCCGAAACAGCGTTATGGCCGGGACACTCACGATGAAGCTGAAGCAGAACGCGACGGTGTAGGGAGTTATTTGCCGGTGCACGATAAACAGGGCAATCATGATGCCCAGGTGCCCCATGAAGGAGGCCATGCAGAACCTGCGGAATTCCTCGGCCGGCGCCAGGTTGAGCCCCGGGTAGAGGTGGGCGAGGTAGAACCCGAACACGAAGGCCGGCAGATAGGGCCAGTATGTCACGAAGGACCTGAAATTGATGCTGTCGGGATTGTACGCATTCACGATGAAAAAACCGATCCCGAAGCTGCACAAGAGCGCGAGAGCATCGGTCAGTACGAACAGTATCGCGGTCGGCAGTGATCCCGAGTATTTGAAACGCTTGCGGTAATATGCGACAAATTCATCGAACGACATTTTACTGTCGTGGTCTTCACATGCCGCCGGATAAGGATCCACGTATTCCTTCACGTCCGGCAACCTCCATCAATAGATTATTCTACATCCGTTTCTGCTATTGTGCCGGAAAAAAATCACAGATGCCCTGCGCCCCGCGCCCCGGAGCGATCAGCGCTTCCTGTTTTTCAGGAGCTCGGCGAAGGGGTTGTAGGTGGTTCCGTCGTCATCCTTCTCGCGACGGGGGTCATCCCTCCGTGGAGGATACGGTGAGCCGCGTCCCTGGCCGCCCGCGGTGCCCGGTGCCTGCCCTCCGCCGCCCTGTCCTTGCCCGCGGCCGGAATCCTGGCCGGGGCGCCCCGCCGCCGGTCTCGGGTTACGGGAGCCGTTCGTTCCAGTTGGCGGCCGGGCCCCGGTGCCCGCCCCGCCCGCAGCGCCGGATGCCCCGACGGCGCCGGGCGCTCCGGCTTTCTTGACCGCCACCACGCGCCGACCTCCGCCGGCCGCGTCAGCCGTGCCGGCCTCGGGTTTCGCGGCATCGTCCCGCCGTGCGAAACCCTCCCGCTTCGCGAAGCCCTCGCGCGGCGGGGCGCCCCGCTCGGTCTTGAGGGAGAGCCCGATGCGCTTGCGCGCGCGGTCGAGCGAGATGATCGTGAAATCCTTCACGTCGCCCACCTTGAGCACGTCCATCGGGTCCTTGACGAAGCGGTCGGACATCTCCGAGACGTGGATGAGGGCGCTCTCCTTGATCCCGATATCGACGAAGGCGCCGAAGTCGACGACATTCTTGACCTTGCCGCGCACTGTCATGCCCTCGGCGAGGTCGTCGAAGAGCACGACGCCCTTCTGGAGGATGGGTGCCGGGAAGCCTTCGCGCGGATCGCGGTTCGGCTTCTTGAGCTCGACGAGGATGTCGTCCAGAGTCGTGTCGCCAACCTTGTACTTCTCTTTCAGCGCTGCCCGGATATCGCGGGTCACGTCTCCGTGGTTCTGCACGATGGGCAGAAGCTCCTCGGCGAGCGAATAGTTCTCGGGGTGGACCCAGGTGTTGTCCAGCGGATTGGCGCTCTCGGGAATCTTGAGGAAGCCCGCGCACTGCTCGAAAGTCTTCTCGCCGAGACCGGGGATATCGCGTAGCTGGTGGCGGCCCGCGATCGCGCCCGTCGTCTCGCGGAATTTGACGATCTTCTTGGCGAGCCCCACGTTGATGCCCGACACGTAGCGCAGAAGGCTGTGGCTCGCGGTGTTCAGATTGACGCCGACGTTGTTGACGACGGAGCCCACCACCTCGTCGAGGCTGTCGGAGAGCTTCTTCTGGTTGACATCGTGCTGGTAGAGCCCCACGCCGATGGATTTCGGGTCGATCTTGACGAGTTCGGCCAGCGGGTCCTGGAGACGGCGGCCGATGGAGATGGCTCCCCTGATGGTCAGGTCGAGGTCGGGAAACTCTTCGCGGGCTATGTCGGAGGCCGAATAGACCGAGGCGCCGTCCTCGTCGACCACCGTGAAGGCGCAGTCGAGCCCCTCATCCTCTATAGTCTTCGCGACGAGAAGCTGGACTTCGTGGCTGCCGGTTCCGTTTCCGACGGCGATCAGCTTGAGATTGTGCCGCTTGACGGCTGTCGCGATGGCCTTGCGGGCGTCATCGGCCTTGAGTTCCTGAAAGATGACGAAGTAATCGAGATACTTGCCCGTCTCGTCGAGGGCGGCGCACTTGGTTCCCGTCCTGATGCCGGGGTCGACGCCGAGCACCCTCGTCCCCTTGATTGGCGGCGACATGAGGAGGTTCTTGAGATTCTGGGAGAAAACCGTGATCCCGTGGGTGTCGGCGGTATCGCCCGCGTCGGAGCGGATTTCGCGCACGACGGCAGGGGACAGAAGGCGCACGAGGCCGTCGGCGATGGCATCGGCGTGGTACTTGTTGTTGATCCAGGCGCGGTCCTTCAGAAGCGCGATTGCGCCGTCTTCGTCGACCTCGATGGTGACGGTGAGTTCGCCGTCGCGTTCGGCCCGGTTCACGGCGAGGACGCGGTGGGGCTTCAGCTGGCCCAGCGGCTCGGAGTAGTCCCAGTACATCTGGTAAGTCGAGGTCTCGCGCTTGGCCTCGTCTCCGACGCCGGCTGTCCTGAGGCTGCCCGTCCTGAGGTAGAAGCTCTTGACGGCTGCGCGGTTTTCGGGATTCTGCGACATGCGCTCCGCGACGATATCCATCGCGCCCTGGATCGCGTCGGCGGCAGTCGCGACGGAGAGCTCGGGGTGCTCGGCGTCCTCGTGTACGAAGCCAGGCGCGGCCGCCTCGACGGCTGCCCCGTCCTCTTTCAGCATTATTTCGGCGAGGGGAGAGAGCCCCTTTTCCTGGGCGAGCATGCCGCGCGTCTTCTTTTTCTTCTTGAAGGGCGCCCAGAGATCTTCGATCTCGGCCAGAGTCGCCGCCTTGGCGATGTTGCCGTACAGGGCCTCGTCGAGCTTGCCGAGGGCGAATATGCCACGCATGACCTCGATGCGCCGCTCCTCGAGGTTCTTGTATGTTTCGAAGGAATGGGCGGAATCGCGGACCTGGACCTCGTCGAGGCTGCCGGTCTTTTCCTTGCGGTAGCGGCTGATGAAGGGCACCGTGCATCCCTCGCCGATGAGCGAGATGACAGCGGAGACCTGGTCGGCGCGGATGCCGATCTCAGTGGCGATCCTCTTCATGATCACGATTTCGTCGACCTTGAGGTCGGAAATGAAGCTTTCAGTCAATTCCATGCTGGCTAGGGTAGGATGAAGACGGCCGGAATTGCAAGCCGCCCGGCGATACAGTATTCTTTGTCGTGGTAACAACCATGCCGAAGACAACCAAGCGCATCCGGATTTTTTCCGCCCTCGAGACCGCGAACCTCTGTGGCGTCGTCAACCAGACGGCCATCAACTGGATCAAGTCGGGCCATCTCAAGGCCTTCCTGACCCCCGGGGGACAATACCGCATCTATTCCGAAGACCTTGTCGCCTTTCTGAAAGAGAGATCGATGCGCATCCCGGACGAACTCGCCGAGGACAAAGGCGAAGGCCTCGACTGGTCCACCATCCTCATCGTCGACGACGACGAGTCCCTCAACAACATCCTGAAGCGCATGTTCGAGCGGCGATTCTTCGGCTACACAGTCATCCAGGCCTTCGACGGATTCGAAGCGGGCAGACTCATCGTCGAAAAGCGCCCGGGCTTCGTCATGCTCGATGTCGACCTCCCCGGGATCGACGGCCGCGTCATCTGTCGACGCATCAAGCAGGACCCGGCCTTCGGCAAACCCTTCGTCGTCGTCATGACCGGGATGGATTCGCCCGACATCAAAGCGACCATGCTCTCGGAAGGGGCCGACGCTTTTTTTGCCAAGCCCTTCGAAATGGAAGAGTACATGCAGACCGTCATGGATTTCTGTAGCATCGCCCGAGGCCGGGGGGAGCAAAGCCCGGGATGAGGCCGGAGCGCGCCGCTCCATCCTCACGGACCTCATGGGAATCCATTCCGGCCGCGCGCCGGAACCGGAGGCAGCCGAATGGCCGATAACGCGGCGTTTTTTGCCCTCGTCCGCGGTTATGTCCAGGGCGTCGGATTCCGCTATTCGGCCCTCTACGAGGCTCGGGGGCTCGGCCTCTGCGGATACGTGAAAAACGAGCCCGACGGGAGTGTCGCGGTCTACGCTGAAGGCGAGCGCGAAGCCCTGGCGAGCTTCCGCGAATGGCTGGAACAGGGCCCCTGCGGCGCCCGCGTCGACTCCGTCCAGGCCCATTCCCGCAGCCCCTGCGGATACTACTCATCATTCGTCATCGAAACCTGAGCTGCTGCCTGCCTCGGCTCCGGTGGAAATCGGCGCGGCCATGCGATACATTCAATTATCATGATCAAGGAGAAGGCGTCCGGGAACAATTGCGATAGGCGAAGCCCGCGGCCCGAATCCGCGGCCGATGCTTCGTCTTCAGCCGCGGCCGACTTCATCCGCGCCCTTCCCAAAACCGAACTTCACATCCACGCCGAGGCGGTGCTCGGTCCGGGAACATACGAGGCCCTCATCCACCGCTATCGACGGATCATCTCTTCCGACCTGCCCGAGCGCTACGCCGAACTCTCCCGCCCCGGTCCCCTCGACGACATGATCCGCCGCTTCCTCCTCCTTCAGGCCCTCCTGCGTCGCCCGGAGGACTACGCCCTCCTCGCCGGCGACCTCAGGCGATACGCGGCCGCGAACTCCATCAGCTACATGGAGGTCTTCGTCTCGCCCTCGCAGGCCCTGCGCTCAGGACTCCTCGATTTCGCGGACATCATGGATCCGCTCATCGAAAACTCAAGCCCGGACATAGCCTTCATCGTCGATGTATCCAGGACTTTCGGCCCTGAGAACGCCGCGTCCAACCTCGAAGCCACTCTCGGCTACCTCGGCAAACGCGGCCAGAGGGGAATCGTCGGAATCGGCCTCGGGGGGCGTGAGGCAGGAAACCCTCTATCCGGCTACCGCGACACTTTCAGGACGGCCCGCGAAGCCGGCCTCCACACCGTCGCACACGCCGGCGAGGAAACCGGCCCGGAATCCGTCCGCGATGCCGTCCTGATACTCGGCGCCGAACGAATCGGCCACGGGACATCGGCCATCCGGGACCCCGGCGTCATGGCTCTCCTCAGGGACTCGGGCGTAAGTCTCGAGGTCTGTCCGACCAGCAACGTGTACACGGGAGCCTTCGTCCGGCGCTTTGAGGATCATCCCCTTCCGGCCTTCCGCGACGCGGGCCTCTCCGTCACCGTCAACTCCGACGATCCCGCCCTCTTCGGCGTCGGCCTGAACGAAGAATTGACCCGTGTCTCGACCCGTCTCGGATTCAGCCGCGCGGACATCGTCCGGGTCCTCGCGACCGCCATCGACGTCTCGTTCATGCCGGAAGAGCGAAAAGCGGCCGAGCGCGCGAAGCTTGCCTGATCGGGTATACCGATGTAGAATTGATGCCATACTTACAAGGCTACAAGGGAGAAACCATGAGCGAACTAATTCCCGGTCTGCAAGTCGGGGCGAGCGCGGTGGTCCAGAAGAAGATCGAAGAATCCGATACAGCCAGAGAAATGGGCCTGGATTCCCTCGATACCCTGCTCGCGACGCCGACCTACGTCGATCTCATGATCCGGGCGGCCATCAAAGTCCTGAAGCCGAACTTCCCCTACGGCGACGGCTTCATCACAGTGGGAACCGCCATGTCGTTCAGCCACCTCGCCCCGAGCTCCCTCGGCATGAAGATCAGTGTCCGGGCGACCCTGACCGAAATTCGTGGAAACCATTTCAGCTTCAAGATCGAAGCCTTCGACGAACTTGGCACTATTGGAACCGGAACCCACGAGCGCGTCATGGTCAAACGCGATGGCCTCATGGAAAAAGTCAAACAGCGCAACGCCATCCTCAACAACGGCCGCTGATGCTTCGGAGGTACTGATACTCGCCCATTTTTACCATCCCGGCTGGACCCGGAAAGGCATCATCCTTTCGGGGTCCAGCCGATGCCGGAGCCCCCTCCGTGCTGCCGCACCCCGGCTTTGCGTCACATCTTGACGACTCGCCGGCCGCCGGCTATAGTATTTTCGTTCGCATGTCCGGCTTCCACCGTACATGCGCCGAATCACAGAAATGCGGCCGTCGTATACCGGTATTACCCGAGCTTCCCAAGCTCGAGAAGCGGGTTCGACTCCCGTCGGCCGCTCACCGACAGCTCCAGTCCATGACTGGGGCTGTTTTGTTTTTTGCCCCCGGAAGGCGAACCGCAGGGTTCGAGCCAGAATCGCGCAAGCGGCACATTCAAACCGCTTCACCCATCGTCGATCCCCATATGATCTTACCCTTGGCTCAATGCGAAGATCGCTCCAGCCTGGCAAGGAGAGTTTTGGTCCGTTCGAGGTAGAAGGGTCGCGGCGTCGGATCGGCCAAGGCCGCGAGGAGCAGGGTCCGTGCACGCTCGGTGTTTTTTTCCGACTTGGTGCTCAAGAGCATCTCCGCGGCGTCGGGATACTGCCGGTATGACTCGAAGCTCCACCGCGAAAGGGACGCATACTCTTCGTAGTACACAAGCGCCTTGGCGATATCCTGCCCGAAAACAGGTGGTATTTTATAGTAATAAAGCGCCGTGGCAAGAACAGGAGTATAGTCCATATAGGACCGGTCGATCGCATAGCAGGCACTCAGATTCTGCCTACTCTTCGGGACGAGTCCCATCGCGATGAACGAAAGCATGCCTTCCGCGTCGTATATGAGATCCATGGCCTTGAGCTGCCAGAAATACCCTTCCACTCTGTCGGGAGAGCCGCGTTTTGCCGCATCCGTCCACTCGATCCCCTTCCGGGCCATAGAACCGCAGAGCTTTTTCCAGTCTCGGGTCTGCAGGATCTTCGCAGCCTCCCCCAGCTCGACGGCCGACCTCGCGCTCCTCCACAGAAGGTCATAGCATGCCGGATTTGCGTCGAGGTTCTTCGTGCACGCATCAAGCGATTCCTTCATGAGAAAGAGCCCCTCCGGACGATAGTTCTCCCGCAGAGCGCGCTCATATTCACTGTCGACGCGATTGATCGTTTCCTCATCGACGCCTTTCTGCTCGACCGCTCCCACTCCAAACAAAAGCACCCCGAAAAGGCTTGCGATGATCGCTTTTCCGTTTCGCTTCATCCATCATGCCTCCTTCCGAATCCGACGACCCAAGCGCCCCGGAAATTCTCGCGGCCTCGATCCTTGGATCACGAGGCGGTACGTTCATCCATCCGGAACCTGCGCTCTGTGGGTTTCCAGCCGCCGATCTACTTCGCGCGCACCTCGATTCCATGGAAAAAGATCGTCAGAAGCGCGTCGAATGTCTTTTCATGACTCGCGTCGCCCTGAGTCGTCGATTCCACCTCGAATCCCTTCAGCGCGATGATGAAGGCCCGTGCGACAAGCGCCACATCGGGGATATCGAATTCTCCCCGAATCACGCCTTCGGACAGGATCGACGCCACGAGCTGGATTTCGAACAGATCGAATTTTTCCCTCGCGCTCTCGATAAGCGCGTACTGTTCCAGATAGCGTTCCCGCGATGTCCAGTAGAATGCGCCGATGCGGTTGAAAATTCCGAACCGCGTCGTCACATACGAGCGGAGCTTCGTTTCTCCCGTGTGTTCCCCGTCGACCGCCATCCGCACCTCTCGTTCATACTCTTCTCCCTCGACATCGATCAGGCTGTGCAGGAGTTCATCCTTGGATTCGAAATAGTGGTACAGGAAGGTCTTTGTCCGGTGCATTTTCCGGGCTATGTCATCCAGTGTGGTGTTCCGCGGACCTTTCTCCGCGAACAGGAGGCGCGCGGTATCAAGGATGGATTTTCGGGTGTCGTTTCTCGGCATATTTAAATTATTGTATCGAATGTTCAAATAGTCAAATTCAATTTCTCGCCCCCGCCCGAAGTTCGTGGCGGCGAAGCGAATCGCAGCGCGGGGCAGCTTTGCATTGCAGGTCGAAAAAAAGGCCGCCGGAGCGTTCTGCTCCGGCGGCCTTCCTCCCTGTGCGCCTCGTGGAGGCGTAAACGGAATTACTTCTTCTTCGCGTCGAGAGAACCCTTGATCTTCAGAATGTTGTTCTCGAAGGTAACCTGGAGGTTTCCCTGATAATAGAACAAATTGGAATTGGCGAGATCGGGGGCGATCTTTCCGGTCTTGGAGCTCGTGGTTCCGACGACTTTCCCGTCCGCGATCGATGCGTCCCAGACCTTCACCCAGGCGACATCGGCGACCTTGCCGGTGGTGGAGAAATCGGTGGAAATCTGGTTGTCGGTGTGGCCTATTTTCCTCGACATGATGGAGTTCGTGGGGAGGGCGAGGATTCCGGATGTATCCGTGGAAACCTCGTAGGCCGTCCCGCGATGTACGGTGCGGATCACGATGGTCCCGTCGGCGGCTTTCAGGACGGTGAGCCCATCGCTCAGGCGAGTGGCGTTGCCGGCGATGCCGTACAGGAAGATTCCACGGAGCCCGCCGGGGATGGTCGCCTTGTTCTGGACATCGAGGCGGTACTTGTTGAAGAGTTCGGTCCCTTTCAGCTTGGAAGCGCCGGAAACGGCGTCTACCGCGACAAACTGGTCCTTGGTTACCGCGCCGACGGGCCCGATGAAGGTTGCATAGTTGTTGGCGTCGTCCGGGGCGGCGACGTTGACCTGCGTTTCAATCTGCAGATCTGCAGCCTGGACAAAACTCATTCCTGCGAGCGCGATTATCGCGACGAGAAAAAGACTCTTTTTCATAGAGTCCTCCTTGTGGGATTAGTATCAATATTGTGTTATAAACCACTTTCTTCATACAGACAAGACGCAATATAAAGCTTTTCAAATAGAAGACTGTCGACCTCTCGCGGAATGGGTCATCGCGCAGAGTGGACCGTATAGAGCCGATGCCCCCGATCTGGCCACGACATCGCCTCCCGTGATCGCGGCTCCGCTTGCGAAAGCCCGCAAACCGACCTACACTTCAGCATCGCTCACGAGGAAGATTCATGAAAAAACGCATTCCAAGCTCGTTCCTGCTCGCTTCGGGAGAGCGTCTCCCGGAGATCGTAAACCGCGTGGCCGCGGATGGTTCTTTCGACTACCTTTCCGTGCTCGGAACCGACGACCGCGGCATCAATTTCGCCGCCACTCCGGGCGAAACCAAGGTCAGCGAGCCCATGTGGGTCCAGCGGGGCTTCGTCTTCCGCGCCCAGAAAGGTGGCCGCGTCGCCGAATACGCCTGCAACGAGCTTTCCGCCCGCAACGACGAAGTCGCCGCCCTTGTCCTGTCCCGGCTCGAATCCCTTCTGGCCGAACCCGTCGCCGCGCGTCCGGGGGAAGAGCCTTGGCCCTTTTCGACCTACCCCGTCCTGCCGGACCTCCCTGCGCGGGCGGAATACGCGGGAGAAGCCGTTGAGGATCCTTTCGAGGCCGACCCCGAAACCATTCTCGGCCGCCTCGAAGTCCTGAGGAAAAACCTGGCCTCACGGCCGGAAATAGCGATGGCCCATTCCCGCCTCGAGTTCGTCGACGTCAACCGCCTCTTCGTCTCGCCGAACAGGCACCTCATGCAGAGCTTCATATGGTCCCAGGCCTACCTCTTCGGTCTGGCGCGCCGCGGCGTCAACTCCAAACGCCTTTACAAGGCTGTCTCCGGCCGGAAAGGGCTCGAAATACTCGCCGACCTCGAAGGCGAGACAGAGAGTCTCGCCTCGGACCTCGCGGCCCTCCTCGACGCAGTCCCCATCGAACCCGGCGAGTACGAGGTGATTCTGAGCCCCGACATGTCGGGAACCCTCGCGCACGAGGCCTTCGGGCACGGCGTCGAGACGGACATGTTTCACAAAGGGAGGGCCAAGGCCGCCGAATACATCGGCGCGCGCGTGGGTTCGGACCTGGTCCGGATGTACGACGGCGCCGAAGAAGTCGACCAGACTGGCTCCTTCCTCTTCGACGACGAGGGCACTTTCGGCGGCAGGACTCTCGTCATCGACGACGGCATCCTCGTGAGCGGCCTCTCCGACGCGCTCTCGGCCTCCGCCCTCGGCATACCTCTGACCGGCAACGGCCGCCGCCAGGCCTTCGACCACAAGGCCTACGCGCGCATGACCAACACGTATTTCACGCCCGGCACGACTCCTCTCGACGCGATGATCGCTTCGACAAAAAATGGTTGGCTCCTCGACCACCTCACCGCAGGCATGGAAGATCCGAAAAACTGGGGCGTCCAGCTCGTCTGCCTTGTCGGAAGGGAAATAAGGGACGGGACCTTTACGGGCCGCGTCGCGAGCCCGGTCGTCTGCTCTGGTTATGTTCCTGACGTGCTCTGTGCCATCGACATGGTCTCCCCCGATTTCGCGCTTTCCGGATCGGGAGCCTGCGGGAAAGGGTACAAGGAATATGTCAAGGTTTCTTCGGGCGGGCCCTATGTCAGAACGAAAATGAGGTTGGGATGATGATCGATACTATAATCGCGGAACTGAAGGACCTCCATGCCGACTCCGGCAATTCCGGCTCCGGCGGGACGCTCACGGGCGCCATATCCGACTGGCGGATTGTCGCGACGAAGAAAACCGGCAGGCAGCGTTTTTACATCAGGAAGGCTCTGGACCAGAAACGCGCCCTCGACCTTGCGGAGTACAAGGTGACGGTCTACATGGATTCCGCATGCGAGGGCACCCTGTACCGCGGCGAGGCCACTGTCACGGTGCATCCGACGCAAGCCCCGGAAGAAATCCGGCAGCTCCTCGCCAGGACCGCCTTCGCCGCATCCAAGTCGCGCACGCCGCACTTCGACATTCCCGGCCCGGCCAAGGCGCGCTGCGCCATCCCGGCCTCGGGCTTCGAACAGGGCGACATCGAAGGGCACATGGACAACCTCGCCCGCGCGCTCTTTTCCCCGGACTGCGCCGGAGCCCCGGACTCCGCACGGCACCCGGACCACGCCGCACCTGCGTTCCCGGCGCGACAGGCTGCCCAGGCGAGCTCCGGGTCCGCGGCGCAGATCAACTCCCTCGAACTCTTCCTGACCCGGACGGAGACGCGAATCGTGAACTCGCGCGGCTGTGACGCCGCCTTCGTTCAGTGGTGGGGGGAGTGCGAGTTCATAGTCCAGGCCGAGGGGCCGGCCGGCAAGGTCGAGCTCTACGACAACATCGCCTTCGGCGAGCCGGATCTCGCCAGACTCTCGGCCGAAACTGAAACCTACCTTGGCCTCGTCGCAGAGCGGGCCCGCGCCCTCCCCATGCCGGGGCTCAAAGACATCCCGGTCATCCTGCGCGGTGAAAACGCGGAAGCCATTCTCGGATGGTTCCACGACAACGCCCGAGCCGACGCGGTTTACACCGCGGCCTCGCCCTTCAAAATCGGCTCTGCCGTCCAGGGGGAGACCGCGGTGACGGAACCTCTCGACACAGTCGCCGAGGCGTACATACCGGGTCTTCCGCAGTCCGCCGGATTCGACATGGAGGGTTTTCCGATCGCGTCCAGTCCGATCATCCGGGAAGGAGTCATCGTGGCCCTCCACGGCCCCGCACGCTACGCCGCGAGGCTCGGCCTCGAAGCTATCGGCGCCGCGCCACTCTTCAGCGCGAGCCCCGGCGCGCAGAGCCTTGAGATCATGCACCGCAAGCCCTACCTCGAGCCCCTCCTCTTCTCCGATTTCCAGCTCGACCCGCAGAGCGGCTCCTTCGGCGCGGAAGTCCGGCTCGCTTGGTACTTTGACGGAACACAGAGAATCCCTGTCACCGGAGGCTCGATCACCGGCAGCCTCATGGCCAACCGGGCGGCCATGCTGCGTTCCTCCGAACGGGCGCTCTCGACGCGCTCGCTCTGCCCCGCCGCCGTCATGCTCTTCTCCACCTCGGTGACCGGCGCCGAGTAGCGCCCGGCTCCCGCCCGAAGCGTATCGCCTATCGGGCGGCGCCCGGTAGGCGATGCCTGAAAGGCGATCCCGCGATACCGGCCATTCGCCCCGAACGCAAAAAGGCTCCGGAACCATCCGGTTCCGGAGCCTTTTCCTATTGGCCCGCGCGATGTCGGGCTTGCACTCAAAAAGAACGTTGCGGATCAGGCCACGTAGGTCTCGAGGATATCCATCGTCTCGGGCACGCTCAGCTTGCGCAGGGCGTTCTTCTCGATCTGGCGGATGCGCTCCTTGGTGAGGTCGAAGCGGTCTCCGATTTCCTTCAGGCTCATGGCTCTGCGGCCGTTGAGTCCGAAGCGGTATTCGATGACCTCCCTCTCCTTGGCGGTCAGCGTCTCGAGGACGGTGTTGATATCTTCCTTGAGCCCTGACTCGATGACGAAGGACTCGGGACTCTCGTAGCTGTCGTTCTCGACGAAGTCGCCGACGACAGAGGAATCGCGCTCGTCAAAGACGGGCGTCTCCAGCGAGACGAGGTCGCGGCTCACGGCCACGAGGTCGGCGACGTGCTCGGGTTCCATGCCGAGGAAACGGGCGATCTCGCGGATCTCGGCGTCTTCGGTGTAGGCTCCCTCGAGCATCTTGCGCGCCTTCTCTATCTGGACAAGCTCATTGGCCCTGTTGAGCGGCAGGCGGATGACTCTCGACTTCTCGCATATTGCCTTGAGAATGGCCTGGCGTATCCACCAGACGGCGTAGGAGATGAAATGGTAGCCCTTGTCGACATCGTATTTCTCGATGGCGTTGATGAGGCCGATATTTCCTTCGGAGATCAGATCCGCGAGGGGCATGCCCTGATTCTGGTATTTCTTGGCGACATTGACCACGAAACGGAGATTCGATTTCACGAGCATGTCTTTGGCGCGCTTGTCGCCGGCCGCGGCGGCGCGGGCGTATGTGTCTTCCTCTTTGCGGGAGAGGAGGGGAATGCGGTTTATTTCCTTGAGGTACATCGAGAGAATATTATCGTCTGCGTTAAGGGCGCTCTTGGTGTTCAACGTTTTTTTCTTCGTCATTGCATCCTCCTGGGATGCAATTCATCCTGCACGTTGCGTGCCAAGAACAGTAAAAAACAGAACACCGCTGGAGATAATTTTATAAAGTATTGACATAGAAATATTTATCTATAACGATCATGTGCGGGCTTTCAAGCTTTCTATTCTATATACATTCTTAAATATAATAAAAATGCGTCGAAAAGCCACAACCAGCCCCACATCGCGGGGAATCGGGAATAATCCTGTATAAAAACGACACAGTACAAAACTGGGAGCGAATTTGTGTGTCTTTTTCACCCACCGGACAACTCCCTCAGGCCGGGAATGCGCCCGCAACACATGCAGTATGGCAGACCCGAACCGCAGACGCAGCGGGCTTCGTTCTCCAGGCAGGCTGCGGTGCCGAATTCCCCGGCCAGCATCCGCGCACCGGAACCCCTGGCTCCCTGCCGGAAGGATGGGAAGATCGGTTTGCGGGACTTGAAAAGCCCCAGTTTTTCGCTGCAGGACTTCCCCTCGAGCATTCCGGAAGCGCAGAGCCTCTTCCATGCGTCCGTCACGATCCTCATGACGATGTCCTTCTCTTCCATGGAATCGAAGCGCTTCATCCGTTTTTTGCCGAGGTATGAGCCGATCTGCAGCGAGGAATAGGCATAGAAATCGTCCAGCTCAGACTTTCCGCGCCGGATCATGCCGTACCCGTTCACCCAGGCGAGGTAGGCATCCCGCACGACTCCTCTCCGGCGTATCCGTTGGGCCGAGGCGAGGGTCTTTATCGCGAGCTCGGGCTTGTCGAGCCTGAAAAAGGAAACGGCAAGCCAGTACATCGCTTCGACGAAGGCCCTGGTGTCTTCCACGGGTGTGGATTCGACGACAGCGCGAAAATGCATCATGGCCAGGTCAGGACGGTGCCGGGCCAGATCTCGCTTTCCCCTGCGGAATTCGCTGTCGTTTGTCGCGCGTGTTTCTTTCCTCATTGCAGTAATAATGTACTATGCAGGATAAGGGCCTGGCAAATCCTCATGTCCGCCTCAGCCGGAGAGGAGCACAACCAGCGATTTCCCTTCCACCCGGTAGGCGTCGAAGGGTTCGAGAGTTGCTTCGCGTCCCGGCTCGACGCAGTCCTCCGGCGCCTCGAGCGAGGTATCGATGGCCCTGCGCCAGGTTTTCCCATCGGGGAGCCTGGGGATGGCAAAAGTACAGCCTTCGGCCGAGGCGTTGAAGGCGAGATAGAAATGGTTGTCGTCGACCTCGCCGCAGCAGTCATTCCGGGAACCGTCGATGAGCGCCGCTATCCGCAGGTCGACGGAAGACCAGTCGGGCGGAAGCCCTCTTTCATCGTACCAGGTTATGTCGGGGATGGCGTTGTCGTCGCCGTCCGTGCCTTTGAAGAAATCCGGCCTGCGCAATGCGTGGTGACTCTTCCGGAAAGCGATGAGGGCCGAGCAGAAGCGGTGGACGTCCGCGTGCTTCTGCAGAAAGCTCCAGTCGTACCAGCTGATCTCGTTGTTCTGGCAATACGCGTTGTTGTTTCCCTTCTGAGTCCGCCTGAGTTCGTCGCCGCCGAGGATCATGGGCGTCCCCGCGGAGAGGAGGATGGTCGCCAGGAAATTTTTGACCTGCCGGTTGCGCAGTCTCTCGATTTCCGGACTGGCCGCCGGCCCTTCGATGCCGTAGTTGGCGCTGAGGTTGGAATCGCTGCCGTCGTGGTTGTTCTCGCCATTGGCCTCGTTGTGCTTGCGCGAATAGGAAACCAGGTCATTGAGCGTGAATCCGTCGTGGGCGGTGACAAAGTTGATGGAGTGGAATGGCTTGCGATCGTTGCGCAGATAGAGGTCGCTCGACCCGGTGAGGCGCGTGGCAAGCTGCGTGACGCTCTTCGGATCGCCGCGCCAGAATTTTCTGACATCGTCCCGGAAGCGGTCGTTCCACTCCGCCCAGCGGTTCCCGGGGAACCACCCGACCTGGTAGGCCCCGCCCGCGTCCCAGGCTTCGGCGATGATCTTGGTGTCCCGAAGGAGGGGATCTTCCGCGATACGCTCGACGACGGGCGGATTTTCGAGCAGCTTTCCGGTGGAATCGCGGCCCAGGATCGAACCGAGATCGAAGCGGAAACCGTCCACGTGCATGTCGCAGACCCAGTAGTGGAGGCAGTCCATGATGAGGGAGCGCAGGACGGGATGGTTGCAGTTGAGGGTGTTGCCGCAGCCCGAATAATTCTTGTAGTAGCGCTTCTCCTCGTCCAGCATGTAGTACATGACATTGTCGAGGCCGCGGAAATTGATGGTGGGTCCGAGCTCGTTGCCCTCGGCGGTGTGGTTGAAGACGATGTCGAGGATGACTTCGAGGCCAGCCTTGTGCAGTTCGCGCACCATGTACTTGAACTCACCCACCTGGCCGCCCTGACTGCGGTCGGAGGAGTAGGAGCACTTGGGAGCGAAAAAAGAGATCGTCGAGTATCCCCAGTAGTTCCGCAGCCGTTCGCCCGATGTCGGGTTGTGCCTGAAATTTTCGAACTCGTCGAATTCCTGCACCGGAAGAAACTCGAGGCTCGTGATGCCGAGCTTCCTGAAATAGGGGATCATCTCGACGACGCCGCGGTAGGTGCCCGGATTGGCCACGCCGGCGTTCGGGTGCATGCTGAGGCCCTTCACGTGAGTTTCATACAGTATACAGTTGCGCAGAGGGTAATTCAGAGGCCGGTCGCCCTGCCAGTCGAACTCGTCCGCCACGACGATGGCCTTGGGCATGGTGCCGTCGTTCCTCGTTGCCGAGAAAGAGAGATCGAGCATCTCGGAATCGGGATCGTACGCGTAGGCAGCTATGTGGTTCATGGGAAAATCGTCGGTCAGAGCCCGCGCGTAGGGGTCGACGAGGGCCTTGTTGTGATTGAATCGGTGCCCCGCCAGAGGATCGTAGGGGCCGTCCGCCCGCCAGAGATAGAGTGTGCCGGCACCGGCGCCGCGGACCCGGCAATGCCAGATGTCGCCCGTCTTGTTGAGCCTCGGATCGAGGGTGTAGCTGAAGGTCGGTTCGGAATCATGGGATTCGTCGTAGAGGCAAAGAGTTATCGCCGTCGCGTGGCGCGAAAAAATCGAAAAATTCACTCCCTCGGGGCCGGTGTAGGCACCGAGGGGGAATGGGTTACCCGGTTTAACTTCGTACATGGAAGCACTATGCCTTCAAATGACATTTCCCGCCATATCCCGGCGCGTTCAGTCCCGCGGAAATTTCCTGAAAACGACGACGGCGTTCTGTCCGCCGAATCCGATGGAATTCTTGACCGCGGCGCGGATCGGCATGCTGATGCCGGTATTCGGAACGTAATCCAGGTCGCACTGGGGATCGGGATTCTCCAGGTTGATGGTGGCGGGCACGAAGCCCTCCTGGATGGCCTTGACCGTAGCGACGGCCTCGATGGCGCCCGCCGCGCCGATACAGTGTCCCGTCATCGACTTGAGGGAAGAGATCTTGAGCCTGTACGCGTGCTCGCCGAAGGCGTGCTTGATGGCCTTGGTCTCGATGGGATCGTTCATCGGGGTCGAGGTTCCGTGCGCGCTGACGTAATCGATGTCCTCCGGCACGAGTCCCGCATCCGCGATAGCCTGTTGCATGGCGCGGGCCACGCCGCGGCCTTCGGGATCGGGCGCGGTGAGGTGGTGAGCGTCGCAGGTGGTCCCGAATCCCGCCAGCTCGCAGTAGATCTTCGCGCCGCGCGCCTTTGCGTGCTCGTAGTCCTCGAGGACAAGGACGCCCGCGCCCTCGGCCATGACGAAGCCGTCCCTGTCTTTGTCGAAGGGGCGCGATGCGCGTTCGGGCTCGTCGTTCCGGGTGGAGAGGGCCTGAATCATGCCGAAGCTGGAGATGCAGATGCGGATGATGCTTGCCTCCGAGCCGCCGGCGAAGACGAGGTCGGTGTAGCCTTCGCGGATCCAGCGCATGCCTGTGCCGAGGGCGTCGGTGCCGGCGGCGCAGGCCGTGACGATGCACTGGCAGGGGCCGGTCGCGCCGGTGTAGATGGCGATGTTGGCCGCGCCGAAGTTGGCGAGGACTTTCACGATGGTCATCGGTGGCACGCGCGAGGGGCCGCGCTCGACGAGGCGCTCGATGCCTTCCTCGATGCTGCGCGATCCTCCTTGCCCTGTGCCGAGGCAGACCCCAGTCCTTTCGGGATCGTAGTCGCCCGGCTTGAGGCCCGCGTCCGCGACCGCTTCCATAGCCGCGTAGACCGCGAACTGGGAGAAGCGGTCCATTTTCCGCGCTTCTTTCGAGTCCAGCCGGAGAGAAGGATCAAAATTTTTGACTTCGCCGGCAATTTTCGTCGCGAGGTCGCTCGCGTCGACCATCGTGATCGGTCCGATGCCGCTCTTTCCCGCTTTGACAGATTCCCAGAAAGTCGGAACATCATTCCCGATCGGGCTGACAACGCCGAGACCGGTTACCACTACTCGCCGTGCACTCATGTTACATCCCCATTCCGCCGTCGACTTTGAGCACTTCGCCCGTCACGTATGATGCCATATCCGAGCACAGAAAGAGAACTGCCTTCGCGACCTCGTCGGCGGCGCCCGTCCTGCCGAGAGGGATGGCCTGACGGAGCCTGTCCTTCATCTCTTCGGGGATCTTGTCCGTCATGGAGGTGTCGATGTAGCCGGGGGCGACGGCGTTCACGCGCACCCCGCGCGAGGCGACTTCCTTCGCGAGGCTCTTCGTGAAGCCGATGATTCCCGCCTTGGACGCGGCGTAGTTGGTCTGGCCGCCATTGCCCATGATGCCGACGACGCTGGAAAGATTGACGATACAACCCGAACGGCGCTTGATCATGTGGCGCGCCGCGACCCGGGATGTCAGGAAGGCGCTCGTGAGGTTCGTGCGGATGACTGTGTCCCAGTCCGCGAGGCTCATGCGGAAGACGAGGCCGTCCCGAGTCACGCCGGCGTTGTTCACGAGGCAGTCGGGGGCGCCGGCCGTCTTGACGACTTTGTCCATGGCCGCCTCGACCTGGGCTTCGTCGGCGACATCGCAGCCGATCCAGACTGGCGCGTGCTGCCCCTCAGGCGTGGAACCTGCGCCTTCCGCCTGCGTGCGGGAAAAATAAAAGACGCGCGCGCCTTCGGCGGCGAAAAGCCTGACGATGGCGAGGCCGATGCCTTTCGAGCCGCCGGTCACGACGCAAATCTTGTCTTTAAGCAGTGCTTCCATGCTGTTTCCTCCGGTAGCGGATATCAGAGCGATATGGCAGCGATCTGGTCGAGCGTCCCGCAGGGCAGGCAGGCTTTGTCCGGCGACACTGCCTTCCAGAGTCCGGAGAGAACGGTGCCGGGGCCGGTCTCGATCACCCGCTCGAAACCCGACTGCATGATGCTCATCTCTTCGGCAATCCAGCGGACCGGGCTCACGATCTGGAGTACGGCGAGTCTTTTTGCCTCGGCGCCGCTCGGGATGAGCCCGCCCGTGACATTGGAGTAGACGGGAATGACCGGATCGGAGAAAACCGTCGCGGAGACGAATTCGACGAACGCGTCGCGGGCCGGAGCCATGATGGGGGAGTGGAAGGCGCCCGAAACTTTAAGCCGCACGACCCGCTTGGCGCCGGCCGCCTTGAGCTTCTCTTCCGCCGCCGCGATGTCAACCTCGGTCCCGGAGATGACACACTGGTTGGGGCTGTTGAAATTGGCCACCCATACGCTGCGCAGGCCGGCTTCCGCGATGACACTCTCGATTTTTTCAGGCGCGAGGAAGAGCACGGCGCTCATTGTGGAGCCTCCGGATGCCGCGCCCGCTTCATCCATGAGCCTCCCGCGATGGCTGACCAGTCTGAACATATCGGCGTGGCTCACGACGCCCGCTTCGGCGAGGGCCGGCCATTCCCCGACGGAGAATCCCGCGGCCCCGGAGAGCAGAATTCCGTGTTCGCGCGCGCAGATGGCGGCCGAGGAGCCGATCAGAGCCACCGCTATCTGCGTGTTGCGGGTCTGTTTGAGTTCCTCTTCACTGCCTTCGAAGATGAGTTTCTTGAGGTTCATGGATGCGGAATCGGATGCAAGTTCGAACAAGTCGCGGACCGCCGCGCTCGTCTCGTAAAAGTCGCTGCCCATGCCGGGGTACTGCGCGCCTTGGCCGGGGAACAGGAAACAGGTCTTCACCTTTGCCCTCCTCGTATATCGTCGGCATCCCGAAGGACGGACGAAATTCATAATTTACAAAATTCGAAAAAATGTAAAGTAGCGACTCCGACGCGAACCGGAGCCTATCCCTGGTTCGCGCCGGGCTTTTCCAGGTTATACTCAGGAACGTAAGGAGACCATGATGGCATCAGAGTTCACGGAAAACATTGTCCGCGCGATGGCATCTATACCCGAAGGGAAGGTGACCACCTACGGCAGCATTGCGGCCCTTGCTGGCAACCCGCGCGGCGCCCGTCAGGTCGTCCGCATTCTCAACACCCGTTCCCGGACAGACAATCTCCCCTGGCACAGGGTCATCAGGCGCGACGGCTGCATCGCTCTTCCGCCCGGAGGAGGATTCGAGCTGCAGAAAAGCCTTCTGGAGGCTGAAAACGTCGAGGTGAGCCCCGATGGCAGGGTAAATCTCGCCCACTACGGCTGGATGACAGAGTGAGCTTCTGCGCAGATCATCGCTGCGTCGCCCGCCATACTCAGTCGGCCTCCATCCTCCAGCAATACCCGCGACGCGGGTCGCGGCATTCAGCTCCGGGGAGCTATCGCCCGGATTCCGAAATTCCTGAATCCCCTCGCGGACAGGGCAGCAGTGTATTCGGGGGGAACAAGGGGTGAATCGACGATGACAAGGCTGACGCCGGCCTCGGTGAAGGCCTCCGCAAGCATGTCGAGGACGGCGCTCCCGAGTCCCATTCGCCTGAAGCCCTGTCGGACATGGATGAACTCGATTGATCCGAATGTTCGCGTGCCGGAACGCCTGACAAAACCGAGGGCGCAGGCGAGGATTCCGCCGGAGTCGTCGTCGCTGACCGCGCAGAGTCCCTGGCGGCCGGATTTGAGTTCTTCGCGCAGCCGCGCGATCGCCAGCTCGACGATGATCGCGGGAATTTCCTCGCAGTGATCCTCTTCCGCCTCGGCGAGCAAGGCCAGAAGGTTCTCCAGCATGTCCTCGGAGCTGCCGGTCCGGAAAGCCAGATCCGACCACAGCAGCTCGCCCGTCTCCTCGGGCTCGACTCCAAGCCGCTCAAGCCCTTTCGCCTCGCGCAGGTCATCGTACCATTCGCGGATTTTGCGCTTCATGGCGCGCAGTTTGTACACGCGAAAAGACTTGTCCACTTCCGGAAAAGCCGAGAGCGCCTCCTTGAAAGCCTTGAAAACTCCCTTGCCCCGACCGAGCGCAGCGGAAAGCTCGCGTCGGGCGTTCGGATTCCGTACTTGAAGGAGAAAGTCCTCCATGAGGTTGAAACCGTCGCTCGAAGTCCACATGGGCGGCGAAACCATCCTTCCGCCACCGTCGAGCGCTTCATCGATCTTCACGGCCTGGCCTGTTTCCGGGTCGATCACGACGGAATGGGCCTGGTCTTCCATGGCGAAAATGATATTCTCCGTCGTGATATCGTTCAGATCGAACACCTCTGCCTCCGTTCCGGCATATAATTCTCGGGGAGAACCGCGGCCTGGTCAAGCTTCGCACCGAGAATTCTCGCGCATCCTTAGTTTCCCGAAAACCGGTCAGGCATCGCATCCGCTGCCGGGACCTTTCGGGTCGACGATATCGCGCTCCTGTGCTATACAGGACAAATGGCCGGTCCGTCACGGACCTTCCGGCCGGAGCTCCGCTCCGCGCACAATCATTTATTTCGGGATGATACCATGGCACACTGCACAGTCCCCGCGGCCGAAGAAATTCTGGATAAGGAATTCAAGGTTCTCGACAAAGGCTTCGTGCGCCTCGTCGATTATCTTGGCGGAGACGACCGGATCGTCCAGTCTGCCCGGGTTTCCTACGGAGCGGGCACCAAATCGTACCGTGAGGACGCTGGTCTCATCGACTATCTCTTGCGCCACGAACACACCTCGCCATTCGAGCAGGTTATCCTCACCTTCCACATAAAACTGCCGATCTTCGTCGCCCGCCAGTGGATCAGGCACCGCACGGCCAGAGTCAACGAGGTCTCCGGCCGGTACTCGATCATGAAGGACGAGTTCTATCTTCCCTCCGAAGATGCCGTCGCCCTCCAGAGCGAGGACAACAAGCAGGGCCGCCTCGACGAGGCCGTCGATCCGGAACGCGCGCGCAGCGTCATCGGCCGGCTCGGCGAGGGACAGAAATCAGCCTACACGGAATACCGCGAACTCGTCGACGAAGGTCTCGCCCGCGAACTCGCCCGCGTCAACCTTCCCCTCTCCCTCTACACCGAATGGTACTGGCAGATCGATCTGCACAACCTCTTCCACTTCATCGGGCTCAGGCTCGACGCCCATGCCCAGCGGGAAATCCGCGAGTACGCGGCTGTCCTCCTCGATATGACCCGGGCTGTGGCGCCTGCCGCCACGGCCAGCTTCGAGCGGCACCTGCTGAACGGCGTGCGCTTCTCGGAGGCCGAGTTCGCAGAGCTCAGACGCAGGCTCGCTCCTGCCGATCCGGACGCCGACAGGGGATCCGGAACAGGAGTCACAGCGCTGAAAGGCAAGGAACTGGAACGTTTCGAGGAAAAACTCAGATCAGGCAAGACGCTCTGAAACCGTTTGGGGGACTCGGCCTAGGTCTCCAGCCCCGGCTCTCAGATCCTCAGGTATTGCTGTTCGCCCATGCCGTAGAAGATCGAGGCGTCCGTCCGGCTTCCCTCGCCATTTTTTATTTCCCCTTTGAATGAACCGAAGGGGCCGTGGTACTCGGATTCGATCACGATGGCCCGGATCCTGATATCGTTCGGAACCTCAGGAACAAATACGAGGTCAACGAGCCCCTCCATGTCCTGGATGATCCATTCTCCGGCCGGTCCGTTGGGCCGCGTAACCTTCACAGGCGGCAGAGGCCACAGTTGGCCGTCGATCCAGATGCAGTTCTCGTTGTACTTAGTCTGGTCGCGCACCTGGTTGTCCGTGAGGTTGAATCCTATCTTGTGTCCCTGCCCATCGACGCCGAAGCCAGTCACCCAATCGTAGCGCAGGCGCCAGGGATAATATCCCTTGTGGTCATCCATGATGCCGAGCGATGCCGGCCCGGAGAAGGCCGTCTCCACCCCCGCCGAACGGAACCAGCCTTCCATCGGAAGGAGCAATTTGGCGGAGTACATGGATCTGTTGAGTCCGAAAGGCAGGCAGACGACGTTCGGGGTACACATATCGGTGTCGAAGGCGAGGTTGAACTTCCCTTCGAAGCCGGGGCTCCCCCGTCTGTCGGATTTCCATATATCGATGCCGATGCTGCCGTATTGCCTCGTGCCCGGGCCGGATTTCAGCGAGGCGGAAAAAGCGAGATACAGATGTTTCCCCGAATATCGCAGGGACGATCCGAAGAGTGTGTCAGGAACCGGGATCTTTGCTCCGGGGAGGACCCGCCGCGCGGAATACCGCTTTTTTGTCGACCTGTCGTAGGCCTGGAACTCTACAAGGGTCAGAAGCTTTGCGTTGTAGATCGAGCAGAAGAAGTACCAGCGGTTGTCTCCGAATTGAAACGCCTGCCATTCCTTCAGCCTGAGATCCTTGACGAACTCCGGGATGGGGTAGTGGTAGGGCCTGCCGACCCTGAGCATCCCCGTATCGCGGAAAAGAGTTCCGAATCTGCCGGTCGCGAACCTGCCGTGGGAGACAACCGATGTCGGGGCGGGACCGAAGGCGGCCTTCCGGGATTCCGGCACCTAGATCAAGCCCCGCTCGTACAGGAGATACAGTGCGTGGGTGCCGTTCTCGCCAAACCCGCCCTCTTCCAGCTTCGCGAACATCGACTCGGCGAGGTCGAGCAGGGGCAGCCTGATGCCCATCGCGCGGGCGGAATCCACGGCGATGCGCAGGTCTTTCAGGAAGTGTTTCACGTAGAAGCCGGGGGCGAAATTGCCGTCGAGCATGCGTGGAACCATATTGGAGAGCTGCCAGCTTCCCGCCGAACCGTTGGCGATGCTGAGGAGCACCGTCCGGGGATCGAGCCCGGCGGATCGGGCGTATGTCACGGCCTCGACGGCTCCCGCGAGGTTGCCCGCGATCGCGATCTGGTTGGCCATTTTCGTGTGCTGGCCCGCCCCGGCCTTTCCTTGCCGTATCACGGTTTTGCCCATGATTTCCAGAAGCGGCCTGACCGTTTCGAAGTCCGCCTCATCCCCGCCGACCATGATCGTGAGGGTTGCGTTCTTCGCACCGATGTCCCCTCCCGAGACGGGAGCGTCCAGAGCGCCGAGCCCCGCAGCCTTGGCGGCCGCGTAAATTCTCGCCGCGAGATCAGGCCTCGACGTGGTCGTGTCGACGAGAATCGTGCCGGGACGCGCGTTGGCGATGAGCCCCGCCGGGCCGAAATAGACCGACTCCACGTCGGAGGGATAACCCACCATGGTGAAGGCGACGGAGCAGGCGCGCGCCACGCCGGCGGGATCGTCATGCCAGACAGCCCCGGCGTCCAGAAGCGCGGAGGCCTTGGACTTGGACCTCGTATAGATGTGCACGGTGTAGCCGGCCTTCATGAGATGGCCCGCCATACTCGTGCCCATGACGCCGAGACCGACAAAACCGAGGATATCATTTTCGGGACTCATCATTCCTCCAATGGACAGTCTATATTTCATGCGTGGCGACCAGAGCCGCGGCCAAACCTGAGGCTGCCTGCCTCTGAGTCTCCGCCACGCCGGGCCCGCCTGGGCTATTCAACAATACTTGTATCCGAATTTTCTCAGCATGGCCTTCCTGTCCGCGGTCTCCTGCAGCCCTTCCACGCCCGCGGGCGAGAAGCCGTCCACTACGCCGAGAATGCCCGCGCCCTGCTCTGTCCTCGCCACTATGGCCTCGAGCGGATTTCCGGTGGCGCAGAAGATGTGGCAGACTTCGGGGCAATTCCTGATCCGGTCGAGTACGTTGATCGGGAAGGCTCCCGGTCCCAGAACCAGGTAGAAAGTATGCCCCGCCCCGGTGGCTTTCGCGCAGGCCACCGCGTCGGCGACGAGCGCCGCATCGCTGCCCTCAGTCCGGACGAGGCAGGGTCCCGAAGCCTCATTGAATGCCAGCCCCCATTTCGCGCCAGGCAGGGAGCTTGCCATTATTTCGCCTATATCCTCGACCGTCTTTATGAAATGCGACTGCCCGACAACGATGTTGCAGCCTTCGCTCCACACGAGCCGCACCGATTCGATATTCATGCTCGTCTCCTTGTCCGGATGACTATACCACCTCAGAGCGGGGCGCCGGAAGCCAAGACGCAGCTCGGGCTATCCGAAGCGGGGCCCTTCGCGCGGAGGCTGGGCCTCAGCCCGTTTCGCCCGCGGTCACCGGTTCTTCGTTCAGCGTGGCGCAGGCTGCGCCCCAACGGCCTCCGCCTCATCGCGCCAAGCGCCGCTCCCTGCTAGCGGTAGGTCCGCGCCGTCCCGACAGCCTTGTGCCACTGGTCGACGAGTTTCGCGCGCTTTTCGGCGGACATCTCGGAGCGGAATTCGCGCCGCATCCGCCAGTTCCGTTCGACATCCGCCGTGCTCTCCCAGTATCCCGTCGCGAGTCCCGCAAGGTAGGCGGCGCCGAGGGCCGTCGTCTCGCCCACCTCTGGCAGTACGACGGAGCGGTCCAGGATGTCCGCCTGGAATTGCATGAGAAAGCTGTTCGCCGAGGCGCCGCCGTCCGCCTTGATGAGAGGAATCTGCCTGCCAAAATCTTTCTCCATCGCGTCGAGAAGGTCGAGCGACTGGTAGGCGATGGATTCGAGGGCGGCCCGCACGAAATGAGCCTTCGTCGTTCCGCGTGTGAGGCCGACGATGGTGCCGCGCGCCTCGGAATCCCAGTAGGGTGCGCCAAGCCCCACGAAGGCCGGCACTATGTAGACCTCGCCCGTGTCATCCACCGAGCGGGCGAGCTTCTCGCTCTCCGCGGAATCAGTCACGAGGCCCATCTGGTCGCGCAGCCACTGAATGACGGCGCCGGCGATGAAGACCGAGCCCTCGAGGGCGTAAGTGTATCCTTTGCCCAAGTCCCAGGCCACCGTCGTGAGAAGATTGTGGCTCGACGCGACGGGGAAGGCCCCTGTGTTCATAAGGGTGAAACAGCCTGTACCGTATGTGTTCTTGGCCATGCCCGGCTCGAAGCAGGCGTGCCCGAAGAGCGCCGCCTGCTGGTCTCCCGCGCATCCTGCGACCGGAATCTCGGCCCCGAAAAGTTCCGCGCGAGCCATGCCGAGGAGTCCGGAACTCGGCCTCACTTCGGGCAGAATGGATTCGGGAATCCTGAACTGCGCGAGAAGTTCAGGGTCCCAGCGCCTCTCGTGGATGTTGAAGAGGAGGGTCCGGCTCGCGTTTGTCGGGTCGGTGAGATGTTTGCCGGTAAGTTTGTAGATGAGCCAGGAGTCCACCGTCCCGAACATGATTTCGCCGTGCTCGGCCCGCTCGCGCAGGCCCGGAACTTCGTCGAAGAGCCACATGAGCTTGGTGCCGGAGAAGTAGGGGTCGAGGATGAGACCTGTCTTGTCCTTCACCATCTGCGAAAGTCCGAGGGCGCGCAGCTCCTGGCAGATCTCGGCCGAGCGCCTGCACTGCCAGACAATGGCGTTGTAGACCGGCGCGCCCGTCTTGCGGTCCCAGAGCACGGCTGTCTCGCGCTGATTCGTGATCCCGATGGCCGCGATCTGGTCTCCCTCGATCTGAGCGGCCTCGATCACGCCTTTGGCGGCCTCGAACTGCGTCCTCCATATCTCCTCGGGATCGTGCTCGACCCAGCCCGGCTTCGGGAATATCTGCGTGAAGGGAATCTGCTTCTGGCCGATGACCACGCCGGCTTTGTTGAAAAGAATCGCCCGGGACGATGTGGTGCCCTGGTCCAGGGCGAGAATATAGGTCTGTTCCTTGACTGCCATGCCGCGCTCCATGCTTCGAGATGGTTTTCGGAAACGCCACAGTATAGCCTGTTTTTCCGCTTTGTAAAAAACACTTTGTATGAGAAAATCGACGATCATGCACGAAAAACGACTCTCGCGTATTCGGGTCTGAGCCTGAAGCCACGATTCTGGCCCGAGCGCCGCTTCAACGCGCAAAACAAGGAAGGACAATCATGGAAACAAGCTACATTCTCCACCACATGGGCGAAGACGATCTGCCCCTCAACGCTGTCAGCCCGCCCGTGTTTCAGACCTCGAACTTCTGCTTCCCCGACTTCGACTCATTCAATCGCGCGCTCACCGACGAAGGCGAACACTGTCTCTACACCCGCGGGAACAATCCCACCGTCATGCTCGTCGAGGAAAAACTCGCCGCTCTCGAGCACGGCGAGAGCGCGAAGCTCCTCGGCGCCGGGGCGGCGGCCATCTCGCACTCCGTCATGGCCTTCGTGGAATCGGGAGACCACGTCGTCTGCGTCGAAGATTGCTACTCGTGGGCCCGCACGCTCCTCGCGTCCTACCTGCCGCGCTTCGGCGTGACCGCCACCTTCGTCGAAGGACGCGATCCTGAAGAAATCCGCGCCGCCATCAGGCCCGAAACGAAAGTCATCTACCTCGAGAGTCCGACGACCTTCACCTTCAAACTCCAGGATCTCGCCGCGGTCGCGGCCATGGCGCGCAGCCGCGGCATCAGGACCGTCATCGACAACACCTGGTGCACACCGATATTCTGCAACCCCATCGATTTCGGAATCGACCTCGTCCTGCATTCCGCGAGCAAATATCTCGGCGGGCACAGCGATCTCGTCGCGGGCGCGATTATCGGATCGAAGGCGGACATCGACCTCATAAAGCGGCAGGAATTTCTTCAGCTCGGGACTGTGGCCGACCCGATGATGGCCTGGCTCCTTCTGCGCGGCATGCGCACGCTGGAAGTCCGCATGCCCGTCCACTTCGCCAACGCCCTGGCTGTCGCCCGCGCCCTCTCCACCCACCCCGCTGTCGCGAAAGTGAATTACCCTTTCCTGGAGGGTTATCCGGACACCGAGCTCGCCCGCGCCCAGATGCGCGGCGGCTCAGGACTGTTCTCGTTCAATCTGCGAACAGAGGACCTCGGGGCCGTGAGGCGCTTCACCGATTCGCTGCGCTACTTCAAGCGGGCGGTGAGCTGGGGCGGCTACGAGAGCCTCGTCTGCCCCGACGCCGTCCGCTACCCGGCGCCCCTGGAGGACGCGGGCCCATCCAGCCCCATCCCACCCGACCGGACCGGACTCGTGCGCATCCATGTCGGCCTCGAGAATCCCGAAGCCCTGATCGCCGACCTCAGTCAGGCCCTCGCCGCCATGTAGGCATCACTCCACGAACAGCCGCTTCGACGCGTGCTCCGGGTCGGAGGTCAGGTTTATGCCGAGCCTCCGCAGGCCTGCCTCGTCGCCCGGCGTCGGCATGTGCGTGAGGTGCATCTGGCAGCCCCTGAGGGAGCCCAGCCTGTCCACGCAGGCCGACACCATGGGCGTCAGCGTCGAACTGATGGCGAGGGCGATCAGGGCCTCGTCGACATCGAGGCTCGCGCCCTTGCCCTTCGCGATCTCTTTCTTGAATTTCCCGATGGACTCGATTACGAGGGGTGAGAGCAGGTGGATGTAGTCAGGCAAGCCAGCGAGCTGCTTGATTCCGTTCAGGATGGCCGCCGTCGCCGCGTGGAGGTACTGGGAATTCTTCCCTGTCACGATCTCTCCTGTCGGCAGTTCGAGGGCAGCCCCGACGGAAACCCGCGAATCCCCGAGTTCGGTTTTCCCGCTCCCGCCGCCGATCCCGCCCACGACACCAACATCGCCTTCGCCCGACTTCTCCGTCTCGGTGGTCGCCGCCCTCGCGGCCGATACGACCTTGCGGTACTCGGGCGTGATCCTGAGCTCCACGAGGAGTCTCTCCGCGCGCGACAGCGAATCGCGGTCGGCCATGCCCATGGCATACTCGGTGGCGCAGCGGAAATACCGTCTCACGACTTCCTGCTTCGCCGCCTCGCGCGCCGCCTCGTCGTCGACGATCGCGAAACCGGCCCGATTCACGCCCATATCGGTCGGTGACTTGTAGGCTCCCTTCTCGCCCGTGATCCTCTCCAGGATCTCGCGCAGGATAGGGAAGGACTCGACATCCCGGTTGTAATTGATCGAAGTCTGCCCTGTGGCTTCGAGGTGGAATGGGTCGATGAGATTGAAGTCCTTGAGGTCGAGAGTGGCCGCTTCGTAGGCTGTGTTCACCGGATGCTTGAGCGGAAGGTTCCAGATAGGGAAGGTCTCGAACTTGGCGTACATCGACTTCATGCCGAGTTTGTGATCGTGGTAGACCTGCGAGAGGCAGGTCGCCATCTTGCCCGAGCCGGGTCCGGGTCCGGTCACGACGACGAGGGGCTTCGTCGTCTCGATGCGCGGGTTGGCCCCGTAGCCTTCGTCCGAGACGATCCTGTCCGTGTCGGTCGGGTAGCCTCGCGTCGGGGCGTGCGTGTACACCCGCATGCCCCGGTTCTCGAGCTTGGTTCTGAATGCCGTAGCCTGGGGCTGTCCTTCCCAGCGCGTAATGACGACGGCGGAGACGGAGAGTCCCCACTCGCCGAGGTCGTCTATGAGGCGCATCGCGTCGGCGTCGTAGGTGATCCCGTAGTCGGCGCGGATCTTCCTGTGCTCGATCGCGCCCGCGTGGATGCACAGGACGATTTCGGCGTCGCGCTCGAGCTCTTTGAGGAGGCGAATCTTCACGTTCGGGTCGTAACCCGGAAGCACGCGCGCCGCGTGGAAATCGCCCAACAGCTTTCCGCCGA
This sequence comes from Treponemataceae bacterium, assembly GCA_963678065.2. Classification (GTDB taxonomy): domain Bacteria; phylum Spirochaetota; class Spirochaetia; order Treponematales; family Rectinemataceae. The sequence continues at coordinate 1,186,727 of CAXXVZ010000005.1, read as the reverse complement.
ATTCGAGGTACAGTCGCCCTTCAAAGCGCTTCATCCGTTCACGGATGTAGGAAGCCTGTTCCGCCAGGTATTTTTCGTTGTCGAATGCCTTCGGCCCGGTCGTCGCCGCGTTTCCGCCCATCTGTCCACCCCCTGTCGGGAGGGCAGTCTAGACCGGATCGACGCTTCGTGTCACGGCGGATCGGCTCTCTGCCTCACCGGATCTCGACGCCGAAGCCTATCCTGAGCCGCGCCGCCGCGTCCGCGAGCCCATCCGGCGCCAGCCCGCTCACATCCAGGTAACCCTCGTAGACGATTTCTCCCACGAACCCCAGCCTCAGCTTTCCGACCTTGAACGAGACGGGCTTCCACGAGATCCCCACCACCCCAAGAAAGCCGCCGGCCGCCTCGTACTCCCGCTCCGACCCGCCTTCCCGCAGGATCGGAGTCCCAAAGCAGAGGGCCGGCCCCGCGAAGACCTTCAGCCTCTTGTCCGGGCTCAGCGTGACGAGAGCGGGGACGCGCGCCACTCCCAGCATGGCGTCGTATTCGGCTCTCAGCTCCACGCCGAGCTCGCCGCCGAAGAGGGGAATGACCAGCCCCGCACCCACCTCGACCCCGCGAATGCCGGAACCGTTGGACAGGACGATCGCCGCGGATACCGGCACCGTGATACCCAGATCGCCCGAAGCGGTCACAACCCGTCCCGCCCCCGCGAAGCGCGAGGCCCAGTACATCTCTTTTAGTGATGATTTAATAACAGCAGGTATCAATCTGTCGGAAGCGGCATGCACGAACAGATTGCCGCCGATATAAATCCCGACATGGTCGATAACTCCCTCGTTGCGGAAAAAAACAAGATCGCCTTCCTGGAGGGAATCCTTCGGTATCACTTCGACGAAGTCCCATTGTTCCCGGACGGTTCGTGGCGGCTTTGCCCCCACTGCCTGCCGGTACACGTAAAACACGAAACCCGAGCAGTCGAATCCCGATGGCTCGCTGCCCCCGTAGCGATATGGCTTCCCGATATATGCAACCGCAAGGTCGACGATCTTCTCCCTCGCCTGGACTGGCCTGAGCACGGCGACGGGCACCTGGGCCGCGAGCCTTGAGGCCAGCATCAAAAACAGACAGACAGGAAGGGCCGACCGCAGGAACTTCATACTCCGATTGTCGGCCTCCGGGCCCCCCTTGATAAAATCAATCGCAGTCTGCACAATCACCCGAGCCGGTCGTGACGCCGTCGCGCGTTTCCGGCACCGCCGATTTATTCCCTATTGCGGGCGGTTAAAAAATACACGCTAAAAAGGAGGCTGATATGCCTTTCCTTTCATCGGGCCCGGATCGCGGCCCTCCGCCACCCCTCCGGTTTTCCATCGCCCCTCAAACCAAGAAATTCCCCCAGAATTCGTCATTTTCGCCGTCCATCACATACAAGGAGTGACGCGCATGCGCAAAGAAAAATATCTTTTCACCTCGGAGTCTGTCAGCGAAGGGCATCCCGACAAGCTCTGCGACCAAGTATCCGACGCCGTCCTCGACGCCTGCCTCGCCGACGATCCCCAGAGCCACGTCGCCTGCGAGTGCTACGCGACCACAGGCATGATCATCGTCGGAGGAGAGATCACCACCTCGACCTATGTCGACATCCAGACCCTGGCGCGCACCGTCGTCAAGAACATCGGCTACACCAACCCCGACTACGGCATCGACTACGAGTCGATGGCCGTCCTCAATACCATCCACAACCAGTCCCCCGACATCGATCAGGGTGTGTCGGGCCACGGACTCGACGAGTTCAGGGGACAACAGGGTGCCGGCGATCAGGGTATGATGTTCGGTTTCGCCTGCCGCGAGACCCCCGAACTCATGCCGGCGCCCATCATGTACGCCCACAACATCCTGCGCAGAGCCGCCGAGCTCCGCAAATCGAAGTCCATTCCCTGGCTCAGACCAGACGCCAAGAGCCAGGTCACGATCGAGTACGACGGCCACAGGCCCGTCCGCATCGACAGCATCGTCGTCTCCCACCAGCACGACGACAACGTCCCCTACGACGAGATCAAGTCGACGATAATCGAGAGAATCATCCGCCCCATCCTCGAGCCGACCGGCCTCCTCGACGGAAACGAGAAGTACTACATCAACCCGACCGGACGTTTCGTCATCGGCGGCCCCATGGGCGACACGGGCCTCACCGGCCGCAAGATCATCGTCGACACCTACGGCGGCATGGGTCGCCACGGCGGCGGCGCCTTCTCCGGCAAGGACCCCTCCAAGGTCGACCGCTCGGCCGCCTACATGGCGCGCTATGTCGCCAAGAACATCGTTGCCGCGGGCCTCGCCGAGCGCTGCGAGGTGGAACTGGCCTACGCCATCGGCGTCCCCTATCCCGTCTCCGTCATGGTCGACACCTTCGAGACTGGCGAAGTCCCGGAGAACCGCATCGCGGAGGCGGTTCAGGAGGTTTTCGACCTCTCGCCCGCCGGCATCATCCAGACCCTCGATCTCAAGAAGCCCATCTTCCTGAGGACAGCCGCCTACGGCCACTTCGGCCGCGACAGCTTCTCCTGGGAAAAGACCGACAAAGTCGACGAGCTTCTCGGCTTCATCGGCTAGACTACGTTGCCCGCAGCGGCCAGGCCAATAGGGGCCCGCACCGCCCTCCAGCGGGGCGGGCCCCCGGATTCCTTCACCAAGGCCCTCTACAAGATCTCGCCATACCGCGGCTGCTCCCACGGCTGTCTCTACTGCGACGGCCGCGCCGAAAAGTACTTTGTAGAGGGCGACTTCGCGCGCGATATCCTCTACCGTTCCAACCTTCTGTCCCTTCTCGAGACCGAGGTCCCCCGCGCGCGGGAGAAAGGCATCGTCTCCTTCGGCTCGGGGACCACCGACCCTTACCAGCCCTGCGAAGAATCCCTCGGGATCACGCGCCGTTCGGCCGAACTCGTGGCCCAGAACCCCATCCTCGCGGCGGCCGTCCTCACCAAATCCACCCTTGCATTGCGTGATCTCGATATCTGGAAACAAATTAACAAGAATTCTGGCTTCATCCTCATGACGACTATCACGACGATGGACGCTGCAATCGCGGCCCGCTTCGAGCCGGGAGCACCGCCGCCCTCCGAGCGCATGGCCATGGCCAAGGCCTTCAGCCAGGCCGGCTGCAAGGTTGTCATCCTCGCCATGCCCCTTCTGCCGGGCATCTCGGACCTCGAGGAATCAATGGCCCGTCTCTTCTCCGCCGCTCGCGAGGCGGGCGCCGACGCCCTCATGCCGGGTGGCCTCACGCTGCGACCGGGTCGCCAGAAGGATCTCTATCTCTCCGCCATAGCGGAACACTACCCCGATCTCTGCCCGCTCTATGAGGAGATGTATCGGGAAAACCGCCCATCAGGGGCTCCCCGCCGGGAGTTTTCCCGCGCCCTCGAGGAGAAAGCGGCAGCCATGCTGGAGAATCAGGCTCTTCCCTGGCTTCTTCCCCACTCTGCCTGGGCGCCCATGACCAGTCTCTGCGACGGCATCCACATTCTCTTCGCCGACATGCTCATGCTCTATTCCGCTCGTCCTTCACCTGTCGATACGAGGCCTCTTTCTAAAGCCATGCGGCTCTACGAGGCCTGGCTCGCGGATATCAAGACGCGATACCGGCGCCACAAAAACCTGCCTGTCGAGTGGGTGGACGAAACACTGGTGGCGGCAATCGACTCGGGCAACTTCGGCGACATCATCGGAAACGCCAAGCTCGCTTCCTTCGTTTCCGCCATAGTCCGGGAAGGAAAACGATTCGACTACCGCAGCCTGAAACTCCAGCATTGACTCTCTGCGCCTCGAGGTCCGATCAACAACCCACAGCGTGCTGCGAGGCAGGAAGCCTGCTTCCACATCAAAACTATAACTTTATATTAATGCCCATATGCCGCCTGCTTCAATTTTTCAATGTCGATTTTGTCCATCTGAAGCATGGCTGTCATCACTTTTTCCGACTTCCCGGCATCCTTGTCGTTCAGCAGCTCGCCTAAAGCGGAGGGTATGATCTGCCAGGACACACCATATTTGTCTTTGAGCCAGCCACATCTTTGTTTTTCTCCGCCCTCGGAGAGTTTCTCCCACAGCACATCTACTTCTTCCTGCGTCTCACAGTTCACAAAGAACGATATGGCTGGCGAGAAGGTGAATACCGGACCACCATTCAGCGCCATGAATTCCTGACCATCGAGCTGGAATGTCGCGGACATTACCGTTCCCTTCGGTCCAGGGCCACCTTCTCCGTAGCGCGAGATGCTTCCGATCTTTGAGTTCCTAAAAATGGAGGTATAAAAATTCATCGCCTCCTCCGCATTGCCATCGAACCACAGGAATGGTGTGATTTTTTGCATCTGTCCTTCTCCTTGTAACCTCAAAAAATTCTCTCCGATAAGCTAATATACTGGAAGATTTTGAACATTCCACCAATTCACGATGCAAACGGCGGCTTGATGGAGAATGGCTTTGCCGGCCACCTCATTACGGTATATCCTGCCCGCATGGACATAAAGACCTATCTGACCCAAAAACGTTCAGACATCGGCGAACACCTTGCCGGACTCGCCGCCGAATACACAGCCAGCCTGGAACCGGCCGCGTCTTCTGCCCATTCCGTCATGGAGCGCATTCTGGAATTCTCCGTCTCGGGCAAAATGATACGCGGCGCACTCGTCTTCCTGGGACACAGCCTCTTTTCCTCCTGCGCGGCACCGGAAATCGTTGATGCGGCCTGCGCGATGGAGCTGTTTCAATCGGGCCTCCTCATCCACGACGACATCATGGATCGAGACACGACGCGACGAGGCATGCCCACTATCCACATGCAGTATATGGAAGAATGCGCGGCGCTCGGTTCCCGGGAATCAGGGCGGGCAGGGGAAGCTCTCGGCGTCTGCGCCGGCGACATCTGCTTCTTCCTCGGTCACGAAGCCCTCTCCAGGGCGACAACAGCCTCATCCGCTCGATTCGGCGCCCCATCCTCTCTCGGAGCCTACTGCTCCAGAGAGCTCGCCATGGTCGGACTCGCTCAGATGAAGGACGTCGAGTGGGGGCTCACACCACAGTTTCCAAGCACGGAAGATATTATACGGATGTATCGTCACAAGACTGCGCGCTACACTTTTTCCATGCCCCTTGCCGCCGGAGCCATATTGGCCTCACGCCCAGAGTCAATCGGCATCCTCGAGGCAATAGGCGAGCGAATCGGCATAGTATTCCAGATCCGGGACGACGAGCTCGGACTGTTTGCCACCGAGTGCGAGTTAGGAAAGCCCGTGGGCTCCGATATCCGCGAGGGGAAAAAAACCCTCTACTACATTGAGCTCATGCAAAAATCGGACCCTGCAGAGCGGCAGACACTCTCCGCGATCTTCGGCAACCAGCTCTGCACGTCCACGGACATCGAGTACGTGCGCTCGAGAATAATCGATTTGGGAATAAAAGAAGAAATGAACAAGAGGACAGAACTTCTCTGCGGCGAGGCCGATCATCTCATCGAGTCGCTCGCAGGCAATTCAAGCCTCAACCCCGAGTCTTACTCTCTGCTCACGGAATTGGCTGGGTACGCAACCCATCGAAGCTACTGAATCCAATAAACAACACTTTGCGTCGGCCCGCAGGGTGAGGGTGAGGTCTCATGCGGATCTCAGGACACGATGGTTCGAACACACATACCCAGAGAGGGAAGGGCACAGTTCATCCGGCTGTGACAAAGATTTGTTTCACGTGAAACATCCACTCTGAAACATCCGTTTCTGCTAAAGCCAACCCATCGGTCCCTAAGGGTCCCAAGCAACGAACAAGGTCGCTCGCATTTAAATAAAACGGACTGCCAACTCCGGCAGCCCCTTTTTGTTTCACGTGAAACAACGAATGACCCACGGCGAGCTCAAGGCATGAACTCGCCTGCAAATCGTCAATAGACTTACTCTATATCGGACTCATCGTCTTTTCTGGAAGAGGACAAATCGGAGTCCTCCTCTTCGCGCTGCTTCATGGCGCGGGACAGCAGCTCGTCAAGATCGCTGGAACCGGAATCCGGAAGTTCGATAGACTCTGAGGATACATCACTTGAGCCCTCGTCACCATTCTGCCCAGAGAGAGCTCCATCCTCGTCTTTTTCATCCTTGACAATCTTGTCCAGGCCTATCACGAAATCCGGCTTGTCGATATTCACGACTCTGACACCGCGCGCCGACTTCCCAAGAATGCTGACCGTATTCGCCTCTATCTTCAGCGTCTTGCCGAGCGAGGTTATAACCATCACCTCGTTGTCGTCCTGGACGGAAATAGCTCCCACGAGCTCCCCGGTCAGTTCGTCGGGGACATAGATCATCTGCCCATGCGTGGCGCGGCCGTGCGGGTTGAAGTTGTCGTAATCGACGCGCTTCCCGTATCCATATTCGGAAAGGACGAGCATTCTCTCATTCGCCACGACAGGCAGCATGGCCGTCAGTTCGTCGTCATCCTCCAGCTTGATGCCACAGACGCCGCGCGAAGCCCGTCCCATGACTCTGACATCGGTCTCCTTGATCTTGAGCGCCTGCCCCCTGCGCGTGATGAGGACGACCTGATCATCGCCGTGAGTGAGGCAGGCGGAGACGAGTTTGTCGCCTTCGTCGAGATGAATGGCTATGATACCACGCGTTTTGGCGTTGATGAAATCCTTCGTCGTGACCTTTTTGACAACGCCTTTCAAGGTGCCCATGAGGAGATACTCTTCGTCGGAGAAATCCTTGAAATCGACTATGGCCGTAATCTCTTCATTCGGGCTGATGGCGAGGAGGCCCTTGATGTGGGCACCTCGCGCCTGACGCGAGGCCTCCGGTATTTCGTGCACCTTGAGCCAGTATCCTTTTCCTTCTGTAGTAATGAATAAGAGATGATCATGCGTATTCGCGACAAAGATCTGCTCGACAAAGTCCTCGTCCATGAGGGCGGCCGAGTTGGACCCTTTCCCACCGCGTCCCTGGGAGCGGTAGAGGTGGACGGAGACGCGCTTCACGAAGCCTTTGTTCGAGATGAGGATGGCCATCTCCTCGCGCTTGATCAGATCCTCGATGTTGATCTGTTCCACTTCCGAAGCGACAATCTCGGTGCGGCGCTCGTCGCCGTAGCGCTTCGCCATATCGAGGGTTTCCAGCTTGATCACCTCTAGAATCTTCGCGTCGCTCGCGAGGAGATCTTTGAGGTAGGCTATCCGCGCCTCGGTCTCGGCCAGCTCTGCCTCGATCCTTTCGGTTTCGAGGTTGGTGAGCCTTCCGAGCCTCATGTCGACGATGGCCTGGGCCTGGGCCTCCGAGAAGCTGAAGCGCTCCATGAGCTTCGTCTTGGCCTCGTCGATGCTCTTGCTCGAGCGGATGATCCTGACGACCTCGTCGATATTCCGCAAGGCGATAACCAGGCCGCGCAGGATGTGCGCTCTGTCCTCGGCCTTCTTGAGCTCGTACTGCGAGCGTCGCGTGATCACCACTATACGGTGGTTCACGAAATGCATGATAAGGTCTTTAAGTCCCAGACACTTCGGCCGGCCTTCCACAATGGCCATATTTATGACACCGAAGGTCGTCTGCAGGGGTGTGTGGGTGAAAAGCCTGTTCAGAATGATCTTCGGGATGGCCCCACGGCGCAGCTCCATGACGATGCGCAGGCCGTCGCGGTCCGACTCGTCGCGAAGATCGGAGACGCCCTCGAGAACCTTGTCGCGGACCATCTCCGCGATCTTCTGGATCAGGGTCGTCTTGTTGAGGGCGTAGGGGATCTCGGTGAACACAATCTGCTCGCGTCCGCCCGCCATGGTCTCCATGATGAACTTGCCGCGCACGATGAGCTTGCCGCGGCCGGTCATGTAGGCGTCCTTGATGCCCTTCCGGCCGTAGATCGTGCCGCCCGTAGGGAAGTCCGGCCCCTTCACGTACTGCATGAGGCCTTCGACGTCGATGTCGGGCCTGTCGATGTAGGCTGAAATGGCCTTGGCGATCTCGGCGAGGTTGTGCGGGGGCATGTTCGTCGCCATGCCGACCGCGATGCCTGAGGAGCCGTTCACGAGGAGATTCGGCAGGGCAGAGGGGAGGACCGAGGGCTCTTTCAGGGATTCGTCGTAGTTGGGCACGAACTCGACGGTGTCCTTGTCGAGATCGGCCAGCATTTCCTCGCCGACCTTGGAGAGCTTGGCCTCGGTGTAGCGGCTCGCCGCGGGCGGGTCGCCGTCTATCGAGCCGAAGTTTCCCTGCCCCTGCACGAGAGGATAGCGGAGAGAGAAGTCCTGGGCCATGCGGACGAGGGCGTCATAGAGGGAGAGGTCACCGTGCGGATGGTACTTTCCCATGGCGTCGCCCGTGATGCGCGCGCTCTTCTTGGTGGCGGCGTTGTTGCGCAGTCCGAGATCGTCCATGGCGTACAGAAGGCGCCTGTGGACGGGCTTCAGGCCGTCGCGCACGTCGGGCAGGGCGCGCGCGACGATGACTGACATGGCGTAGTTGAGGTAGGCGGTCTTTACTTCTTCTTCGATGGGTACGTTGATGACCCTTCCGGTTATCTCGGCCATGGTCGCTTAATCCTTATACGTCGAGGTTGGAGACCGCGAGGGCGTTCTCCTCGATGAACTGGCGGCGGGGCTCGACTTGCTCGCCCATGAGGGTGGTGAAGATGTGCTCTGCCTGAATGGCGTCCTCCATCGTGATCCTCGTGATGTTGCGCCTGGCAGGATCCATGGTCGTCTCCCAGAGCTGCTCGGGGTTCATCTCGCCCAAGCCCTTGTAGCGCTGCATCGCGATTTTGGCCGGATCCTTGCCGCTCGCCGCGAAAACCTTGTCCTTCTCGGCATCATCGTAGGCGTAGTGAATCTCTTTGTCATAAGTAATTTTATATAACGGAGGCATGGCGAGGTACACGTGCCCTTTCACGAGGAGCTCCGTCATGTAGCGGAAGAAGAAGGTCAAAAGCAGGGTCCTGATGTGCGAGCCGTCGACATCGGCATCGGCCATGATGATGACCTTGTGGTAGCGGAGCCTGGAGAGGTCAAAATCGGGGCCGACATTCGTTCCGAGGCTGGCTATGATGGGCTGCAGTTTCTCGTTCGTGATGACCTTGTCGAGTCTGGTCTTCTCGACGTTGAGCATCTTGCCCCAGAGGGAGAGGATGGCCTGGTTGACCCGGTTGCGGCCCATCTTGGCCGAACCGCCTGCGGAGTCTCCCTCGACGATGTAGATTTCACACTTCGTCGGGTCCTTCTCCTGACAGTCGGCGAGCTTGCCGGGAAGTCCCGCGCTCTCGAGGGCCGACTTGCGCCGGGTGAGTTCGCGCGCCTGCCTGGCCGCGATGCGGGCCCGCGCCGCGAGCACCGTTTTGTCGAGGATGGCGTTGATGACTTCAGGGTATTTCTGGAAAAAGAGGTCAAACTGGTCGAAGCAGAATCCGTCGACGATGCCCTTCACTTCCGAGTTGCCGAGTTTTCCCTTCGTCTGCCCTTCAAACTGGGGTTCCATGACTTTGACCGACACGACGGCCGTGAGGCCCTCGCGCACGTCGTCCGAAGAGAGTGTCTCCTCGAATTTCTTAGCCAGCTTGGACTTTTTGAAGAATTCGTTTATGGACTTCGTGAGGGCTGAGCGGAAACCGATGAGGTGGGTGCCTCCCTCACGCGTGTTGATGCCGTTCACGAAGGAGAAGAGGGTCTCGTTGTAGCTGTCGTTGTACTGCACGCCGATCTCGACTTCTACATCGTCGCGCGTGCCGTGCATGTAGATCGGTTCCTTGTGGAGGACCGTCTTGTTTTTGTTGAGGTACTCGACGAATTCCTTGAGCCCGCCGTCGAATTTGAACTCGACAGTCTTGGGCTGGCTGAGGCGTTCGTCAGTCAGGACGATCTTGACGCCCTTGTTCAGGAAGGCGAGCTCGCGCAGCCGCGTGGAGAGTATGTCGAAACTGTATACCGTCTCCTCGAAGATCGAGGGATCTGCCTGGAAACGCACAGTCGTGCCGCGCTTGTCGGTCTTGCCGATGATCCTGACGGGTTCCTCGGGCAACCCGGTGAGGTAGCGCTGGAAGTGAACGTCGCCGTCGATGTAGACGTAGGCCTCGCACCAGGTCGAGAGGGCGTTCACGACCGAGACGCCGACGCCATGGAGGCCGCCGGAAACCTTGTAGCTCTTCTTGTCGAACTTGCCGCCCGCGTGGAGCTTAGTCATGACGAGTTCGAGGGCGGAGACGCCTTCCTCAGGGTGAATGCCGACCGGAATGCCACGCCCATTGTCCTCGACCCGGACAATGTCGTTCTTTTCGAGTACGACGAGGACGTCCGTGCAGTACCCCGCGAGGGCTTCGTCCACTGCGTTGTCCACGACCTCATAGACGAGATGGTGGAGTCCGTCGATCCCGGTGGATCCGATGTACATGCCCGGGCGCTTGCGGACGGCTTCGAGACCTTTCAAAACCTGAATACTGTTAGCAGAATATGATGAATCCATACCTGACCTGATTAGGGGAGATGTGCGCCGCGGCGATTTGCACTTGCCGCTTCCAAAGAAGGGAGTATACTCGGAATGCGCACCGAAAGTAAAGGCAAAGCGGATTGTCCACAGCTATGCGATAAAGTTGTGGATAACCTGTGAAATTCCGGGGAATTCAGGACGCATATCCGGTGGCCCTGTCTTTTCTCGGTCTGGGTTTCAGTTTTTTTTGTGGAAATATGCAGGTTTCATGTTATTTTGATGAATTCTGATCGGTTTACTATATGGATTTTTAGTAAATTCCGTAAAATTTCGGAGGCCGAGAAAAAATCGGGAAAAGAAATCCCTGTGGCTTCTTCTTGATATGATGTGGATAACTTGTGTATACATTGCCTGTATCGCAAGGAGATTTACCTGAATATGTGGGACTACAGCCTTTTTTGGGACGAAGCGATGAATCAGGCTCAGGCCGAACTCGGTGAACACGAATTCGGACTCTGGTTCAATATAAAGTACTCATGTTCCACGGATTCCTCCATTACGATAAAGGTTCCGTCCAAGTTTTACCGCGACCAGTTCTCCAAAAAATACCAGCTATTCATGGAGGACAAGCTCTTCGAGTTGTCGGGACAGGAAATAAAACTCGAGTACGAAATTGTCAAACCTGAAAACCCCTCTTCTTCCCAGACCCGGACAGCGAGCACGGCTGCGGCCCCCGCAGAACGGTTATCTGCCGGGGAAGCCCAGCCCGGAGCGGAAAACCCTGCTCCCGGACCCGCTCCGGCAGCAGGACGCGAGCCCGATCCCATCCAGATCCTTCGCCGCCTTTCCGAGAGCAGTCAGGCAAGAGAGGAGAGGGAGTCGAATCCGCAGGAACCGAGTGGAAAATACGCTCCTTCCCGGAATTCGGTCCCGGCGGCCCCACAGCGCGACCGCCACCACCAGCTCAGGCAGGATTACGTTTTCGAAAACTTCGTCGTCGGCGACAACAACAGCTTCGCTGCCAACGCAGCCCTGGCCATCGCAGCCAACCCCGGAACTTCCTACAATCCATTTCTCATCTACGGAGGGGTAGGGCTCGGAAAAACGCATCTCATGCAGTCGATCGGCAACCGTGTCTGGTCGAGCAATTCCAAGGCCAGGATCATCTGTATCACGGCCGAAGAGTTCACCAACGAATTCATCCAGACCATCCACGACAAGTCGACGCACTCCTTCAAGAACAAGTACCGTTATGTCGACGTCCTCCTCGTCGATGACATTCACTTTCTCCAGAACAAGCCAGGAGTCCAGGAAGAGCTCTTCCACACATTCAACGCCTTGTACGATGGCAACAAGCAGATGGTCTTCACCTGCGACCGTCCGGTATCGGAGTTAAAAAACCTCTCGGATCGCTTGCGCTCCCGCTTCGAGCGAGGACTCAACGTCGACCTCCAGCCGCCGGACTTCGAAACCCGCTGCGCCATCCTCAAGAAAAAAGTCGCCTCTTTCTCGACCACTGTCCCCGATGAGGTCATCGAGGTCATAGCTAAAAACATATCCACCAATGTCCGCGACCTTGAAGCGGCATTGACCAAACTCGTCGCCTACGCCGACCTCGTCCACAAAAACATCACCCTCGAAATAGCTCAGAACCAGCTCAAGGATGTATTCTCCCAGTCAAAGCAGGGAAATGTCACGATCGACTCCATCATCCGTGTGGTCGCCGATTACTTCAAACTCTCCTACGCCGACATCAAAGGAAAAAAACGCACGAAAAATATTGTCCTCCCCCGACAGCTCGCCATGTACATCACGCGGGAGATGACCGAGTACTCCACCACCGAGATAGGGCTCGAATTCGGCGGGCGCGACCACACGACCGTCATGCATGGCTGCCAGAAAATAGAGGAGCGCCTCAAGCTCGACCCGAACATGGATTCATCGATCCAATCCCTTATTCGCTCCATCAAGGATCTGAGTTACAAATAGCCTGTGGACATAGAGGATTCATTCTGTGCATATCATCTTCATCGATCCAGAACAGTGTCGCATGTGCATAAGCTCGCACAGGCTGACACAAGTTTTCCACAAGGGGTAATTCATTCTAAAGCAGCTATTTATGTGGGTTATCAACATATGAACAGCCCTTATTCCTATTATTACTGTCTTATATTACAAATAAATGAGTATCAAGAGAGTCTGTTTTCTGCTAGAATATCACCTGTCGGGAGGTCGTGATGAAATTCACCTGTGACAAAAATTCCTTTGCACGTGAGATTTCCTTCGCGCAGGAAATCATAGCCTCGAGGAATGCCCTTTCCATAATGTCCAATGTCTATCTAGAGGCTACCGGCTCATCGCTGTGCATAAAGGCGACAGATATAAAGGTCAGCTTTGAAACTCATATTCCCGTGGATACCGTCGAGCCAGGTTCCGCCACGGTATTCTGCGACAAGCTCTCCGGAATTCTTTCCTCGATCCCCGAAGGCGACATCTCCATCGAACACGACGAATCCAAAGTCACCGTGAGACCCTCATCCAGGAAGATACGCTTCCAGCTCAAGACGATATCGAGCGAGAAGTTCCCGGAACTGCCCGAAGCTCCCGAAAACGCCTTTTTCAGCATCCCAGTAAAAGATTTCAAGGAAATGATTTCCCAGACCTGGTTTGCCGTGTCCGACGATGAGACGCGCTATTTCATGAACGGTGTGTTCATGGAAAAGGTGGCGGGCGGCCTTGTCATGGTGGCTACGGATGGACGGCGCCTCGGTTTCGCAAAAAAGATGATCGACGCCCTCATCCCTGATTTCAAGGGGATAATCATACCTCCCAAGGTTCTTTCTCTCGTCAACAAAAGAGCTTCCGACGAAGGCATTATCGAGATAGCCGTCACGGACAAGAGCATCTTCTTCAAGTTCGGAACGTACAAGATATCCTCGGTTCTCATCGAGGGACAGTTTCCCAACTACCAGAAGGTCATTCCCGCGCAGCAGAAGATCAAGGTCGTCATCAGGCGGAACGAGCTCGTCGAAGCTCTGAAACGCGTGTCTATCCTTGTCGAGCAGAAGTCCCGCAGGACCTTCTTCAGTCTGTCTGGCGGAACCCTCGTCCTTTCCACTGAGGAGAGCGAGATAGGTACCGCCCGCGAGGAAGTTCCATGCCGTTACGATGGGGAAGACGTAACCATCGCCCTGAACTACAAATATCTCGAAGATCCGCTGAAAGTCATGCGTTCGGAGGACATTGCCATCGAGTTCACCGAGCCGACCCGCGCCATCACGCTGAGTCCCGAACCGCCTGCCGATTACTTCCACATCGTCATGCCGATGCAGCTGGACTAGAACCTGGAAATGTCCTTTGCATCAGTGCGCCTGCATTCCTTCAGGAATCTCGCCGACGGCGAGATCAGAACGGAGTGCGGGCGTGTTTTTTTGATAGGAGAGAACGGCCAGGGGAAAACCAATTTTCTCGAAGCCCTTTATTACCTCTCCTATGGCTCTTCGTTCCGCGGAACATCGGATTCGGAGGCAGCGCGCTCAGGGGAAGAAGGCTTTGCCCTGTCTTCGATGTCCGGCGGCGGAGACGCGTTTTCTGATGAAACCCGTGTAGTCTGGAACGGAAAAACGAAGGAAATAAGGGTAAACGGAAAACCGGTAAGGGACAGGAAGGCTCTCGTCGAGCGCAGCCCCTCCGTCGTGTTCTGCCACGAGGATTTTTCCTTTGCCGCGGGAGAACCGGAAAGACGAAGATTTTTCTTCGATCAGACAGCCGGACTGGTTTCTGCCGACTACATTGACACTCTTCGCGACTACAAACGCATACTGAAACAGAGAAATTCGGCGCTCAAGGAGGGCAGGGCAGACATCCTGGATGCTCTGGATTTTCAGCTTGCGGCCCGAGGGATACTTCTCCGGGAATCCCGGCAGCGCCTTGCGCTCGACCTGTCAGAGGGTTTTTCCTCGCGATACGAGTCGGTTTCCCTGCGCGGTTCGCCCGTGGGGCTGCAATACCGTCCCAGTTGGTCTGAGGATATGGACGTCGAGGCGATCGTTGAGAGGCTTGCGGGAAAGCGGCGCGAGGAGCTTGCCATGAAGACGAGTCTATCAGGCCCTCACCGGGACAGATGGTCCTTCCGCGATCGGGAGAGTGACTACGCCTCGACAGCCTCGACGGGACAGCTGCGTCTTCTGTCCCTGACCCTGCGCATAGTCCAGGCCGAGTATTACACCCGCATGACCGGCAGACTTCCCATCCTTCTTCTGGACGACGTCATGCTCGAGCTCGATCCGGCCAAGCGACGGCGCTTTTTCGCCCTTCTGCCACCCTCTGCCCAGGCCTTCTTCACCTTCCTGCCGGGCGAGCCCTGGCGCGACTACGGCGGATCCGATACTCTCGTGTACAAGGTGGAACATGGCCAGCTCTCCGTATAAGGACGCATCGACTCTTCTCTCCGCCTTTTTTGACAAGGAGAGGTTTGCCGAAGGGGGACGGTTCGCCGAACTCTACGCATCGTGGCGGAACATAGCCGGCGAGCGCTATGCAGCTCACTCCCGACCCGACGACGTCGTAAAGGGTATTCTCTACGTCGAAGTCGAACACCCGGGCTGGATTCAGCTGCTGCAGTTCAGGCAGGCCGGCATCCTTGAGGCTGTCAAGCGCTCTTACCCCGAGTTGAAGCTCAGGTCTATCGTCTTCCGCCTCGCCAGGGACGGAAAACAGGCTGCCTTCAAGACCGCGGACAGTGTCCACGAAGATGTCACGGGTTCACCTTCGAAGACCGGAGGCGGGGAGAGTGTTCAAAGAATAAACGTCCAAGCGGCGGACGATGGGAGCAAAGATGATTCCGGAGGAGACGGACAGAATCTTTTTGCCGAACCCTCTGTCGATCCAGAAGTCAAATCCATGTTTTCCGGACTGAAAAAGCTTGTCGATTCCGGATCAGGCGGCTGAATCTGGCCCGACTTTCCAACGCATTGACGAAGAGGCTCCGAAAATTTATAATCCCCCGCCTACGTATCGAAACCTTCGGCGCTTGTGTGCGCCGTTAGCCATATCAAGGAGTCCATTGCCATGAAGCGCACCTACCAGCCCAGCAAGACAAAAAGGACGCGCAAGTTCGGTTTCCGCGCCCGAATGAAGACCAAGGGCGGCCGGCTTGTCCTCAAGAGGCGCCGCGCCAAGGGTCGGCTCAAGCTGACCACCTCCGACGAGAAGAAGCCGTACTGAGGAAAGCCCCCGTCCGGGGAGAGATGAATATCCCAAATGCGGGATTTTCCAAAGCCGAGCGAGTCCGCAAGCGGACGGAGATAGATCGTGTTTTCGGAGCGGGAGCCCGGTATTCCTGCAAGGGCATGCGGCTGCATGTGATGCCGAATGCCCTGGAGGTAAGCCGGGCTGTATTCGTTCCCGTACGGTCCTTCCCCTCAGCCGTCTCGCGGAACCTGGCCCGCCGCCTTGTGCGGGAAGCCTGGCGTCTTGGCAAGACAAATCTGAAATCCGGCTTCGATGTCGCAGTTGTCCTGTATCCGGGCACCGACACCTTCGAGGAACGGAACGCTCAGCTTCGTCGTCTTCTCCGTCAGGCCGGGCTTCTCGAAAAACCAGCATGAAGCGGCTGCTTTCTCTGCCATTTCTCTTCCTCATAAAGATATACAGACTCTGTATATCTCCCTTCTTTCCGCCATCCTGCCGTTTCCATCCCACATGTTCCGCATATGCTTACGAGGCCATCTCCAAATATGGTCCCTTGAAGGGGGGCTGGCTTTCCGTAAGGCGCATACTACGATGTCATCCATACAGTCCGGGAGGCTTTGACCCAGTACCATGAGTATATTTGATTCAGGATCCAAAGAAGACAACAAGCGCACAATCGTCGCTGTCGTCCTTTCCGTCGTCATCGTGACGGTCGGTTTCATGCTCCAGAACACGTTTTTTCCTCCCGCTCCGGCCTCTGCGGTTTCTCCCTCCGCCACAGCGCCCACGAGCCCGACTGCCACACAGCCCGGCGTTGCGGCCCAGACTATCTCCCCGGTCTCCGCCGGGCCCGCCGCTGCCGCTCCGGTCGCCCCCGCGAAGGATGGCAAAAAGAACGCCTCATCCGGGGTGTCCGCCGTCGCGGAGATACCGGTTCCGCTCGCCGAGTCCACATTTACCGTATCGACGGATCTCTATGAGGCTGTGCTGAGCAATGCGGGAGGCGAACTGGTTTCTCTCAAGCTGAAAAAGCACAAGGACCACAACGATTTCGTCGACCTCATCGTAAAGGGATCTACGGGCTCAAACGGAATATCCGTCGCGTTCGGGCCCTATGGGACAGCGCCTTCCCGCGACCTCATGAAGGCCACCTGGCTCGACTCCGAAAAAAAGATGATCGAGTTCTCCAGAACCCTCTACGCCTCGGTACCCGGCTCAGCTGAAAAAGTGCCGTTCACCTACCGGAAGGCCTTTTCCTTCCGCGACAACGAGTACATGTTCGGCATGGCTGTCACGCTCGAGAACTCCCGGAATGAGTACATCCCCCTGGACCAGAACGGGTTCGCCTACACGGTCAGCATAGGCCCCCAGATCGGTCCGCGCTTCGATCATCTCTCCAAGAACGCCGATTTCCGTAAATTTATAATAGAGACGGGCGGCAAGAAGAAACTCGAGGCCGCCAAGCCCGGCGTAGCCACGAGCCCCAAGGAACAGGCCTCGTGGGCGGCGATTTCCGGAAAGTACTTTACGTTCATTACAATTCCCGAGCTTCCTTCCTTCGGGACGACTTTTTTCCAGGGAACCGATCCGGAAATCAAGCAGACCAATATGCTGTCCATCTCCCGCCCTGCCATCAAGGCGAGCGCGCAGACCGATGCCTATTACTTCTATTTTGGACCTAAATCGTCGTCCACTCTCGCCAAATACGACTATGCGGACCGCAACGCCTTCGGTCGCGTCGGACTCAGACTCGAGGATGCCATGGAGACCTCGAATATCCTTGGCTGGCTTGAAACCATCCTCAAGTTCTTCCTGAATGTCTTCTACAAGCTGATCCCGAACTACGGAATCGCCATCATACTGACGACCATTCTCGTGAAAGCCCTCATGTTCCCGCTCACCAGACAGGGCTCGATCGGCTCCGCGCGAATGCAGGAGCTTCAGCCCCAGATGGCCGAACTCCAGGCCAAGTACAAGAACAACCCCCAGAAACTCAACCAGGAGATGGCGGAGTTCTACAAGCGCGAGAAGTACAACCCGATGTCCGGCTGCCTGCCGATGCTCATCCAGTTCCCCCTCTTCATCGCGATGTACAACCTCTTCAACAACCACTTCGATCTCCGCGGCGCGAGCTTCATCGCGGGGTGGATCAATGATCTTTCCATGCCCGAAAGCGTGGTCAACTTCGGCGCCTTCAGACTGCCCATACTCGGATGGAACGACCTCCGCGCCCTCCCCATCATTTACGTCGCGAGTCAGCTCCTCTACGGCAAGTTTACCCAGACCCCGACGACGGGCCAGAACGCGAGCCAGATGAAGTTCATGATGTACGGTATGCCGATCATGTTCTTCTTCATACTCTACGACGTGCCTTCCGGCCTGCTCATCTACTGGATCATCAGCAACGTCATCACCATAGGCCAGCAGATCGTCATCAACGACATGCTCAAGAAACGAAAAGCCAAGGTCAAGGCCACGGTGCGCGCAAAATGAAAACCCTCTCTAGTTAGGAGAAAAATCATATGATGTACGAGTTTGAAGGGAGGACCGAGAAGGAAGCCATCGATGCGGCGGCTGAACAGCTCGGCCTTGAGCGGGATGGCTTCGATGTCGAAATCCTCGAATCCCAGGCAGGCGGCATTTTCAAGAAAGGACGGGTAAAAATCCGCGTCCATACCCAGGACGTCCCCGCTCCCGCCGCCGTGAAATCCGCGGATGACTGGCAGGGCTCGCGTGAAGTTCCGGAAAGGCCGAGGGCGCCCGTCGCCGATCCTATGCCGGCCGACGAGTTCGAGGAAAAGATTCTCGAGTTCACCCGCAAGATCATTCTGGGAATGGGCTATGATTGCCAGGTCGCCGTACTTTTCCGGGAAGAGAAGAAACTCGGGATCCGGATCGAGAGCGAGCACGCGTCGATCATCATCGGCAAGAAGGGCAAGAACCTCGACGCTCTCCAGCTTCTGGCCAATGTCTACGTGGGCCGCCTCGGCCGCGAGGACATGCGGATCATCCTGGATTCCGAAAACTACCGCATCCGCCGCGAGGAGGCCCTTGTCCGCATCGCCTACGAGTCGGCCGAACAGGTCCGCCGCACGAGCCGTTCGGTGCTCCTCGAACCCATGAACCCCTTCGAGAGGCGCATCATCCACACGACGCTCAACGATATCGTCGATATCGAGACAAAGAGCGAGGGCGAGGGACTCTACAAGCAGGTCCGCGTCATGTTCCGGGGCCGCGTCTAGAGCACGTGTCCAGGCACGCCGCGAATGTCGGCTTCTGGACACCGATTCCTGAAAGAAACCTTTCCCCGGCGCAATCCGGCGGGAAGGTTTCTTTTTTGTAGTGCAGCCTGTACAATCCCTCCATCGATGCTCAGTGTCGGGCAGCGACGCGGGAGGTGTCCATGAGGCGCAAGAAAAGACAGCACGCAGCCCTGCCCAAACGGAATCGCGTCGTCCCCTTCGTTGGCGTTTCCGACGAAACGGCCGGACTGCCTCCGGGCTCCGCCGTCTATATCGGGGATACCGAACCCACGAGAGCGACTCTTTCTCTCTATTCGTACGATCAGCAGTCCTGGCGCATGGAGTGCCCCGTGGCTGCCCCCATTCTCATAGACTTGCTCAGCGCGGACAGGATCAACTGGATCAACATCAACGGACTTTCCGGCGGAGCGGTCGAGTCCATCTGCGGGTACCTCGGCATCCATCCCCTTGTCATCGAAGACATTCTCAACACAAAACACCGCCCCAAGATCGAGACATTTTCCGATCATGTTTTCATAATCATCAAGATGCTGACCCTCCAGGATGCCGGGGAGATCGACTACGAGCAGGTCAGCTTTATCCTGAAAGGGAACACGGTCGTCACCATTCAGGAAAGACCGGGTGACTGCTTCAAACAGGTGCGCGACCGCATCGTTTCGGGTCTCGGACGCCTCCGACAGAAAGGCGCCGATTATCTCATGTACGCGCTTCTCGACCTCATCGTCGACAATTACTTTGTCGTGCTCGAGAACCTCGGAGACCGGCTCGAAACATACGAGACCATGGCTACGGAGGCCGCCGAATCCCGACAGTTCATGGTCGGGCTCCAGGAAATAAAGGCCGAATTTCTCCGTATGCGCAGGACCGTCTGGCCTGTCCGGGACATGGTGAGCACTCTGATGCGGCTCGACACGGAACAGATCGGAGCCGAGCTCTCCCCGTATCTGCGCGATCTCCACGAAAACACGGTGCAGAGCATAGAAGCTCTCGAAACCTACCGCGAATACACGGCTGGCCTCGTCGATATCTATCTTTCTTCCGTGAACAACCGCATGGGCGAGGTCATGAAGGTCCTGACGATCATCTCGACGATATTCATCCCCCTCACGTTTATTGCCGGCGTTTATGGAATGAACTTCAAATTCATGCCTGAGCTGGAAAAAACATGGGGATATCCGGTCATTCTCGGAGCCATGGCCCTCGTCGCGGTCGGGGAATTGTTCTATTTCAGGAAAAAGAAATGGATATAGAAATATCGATTTAATTACAGGATATAGATTTATTTTTCTTTTTCCTTGACCGGTGTTTGAAAAGCGGCTAGGATGTGTCGATTCCACATCACTTCACGTATGCGCCAGGACTCCGGATCATGCTATGATCCCGGAATACTGTTCACCTGAGGCAAAGGAGACCCTTTTCGCCATGCCAGCAAAGACGTTCAGGGGCGGCGCACATCCGCCCGAGCACAAGGACCGTACAAGTAGTCTGCCGGTAGAGTACATTCAGGACATCCAGCAGGTCGTAATCCCCGTCAACCAGCATTTCGGCGCCCCTCTCCAGCCACTCGTCAAGGTTGGCGACATTGTCAAGCGCGGCCAGAAAATCGCCGACGCCGAGGGGCGAATGACGGTTCCCGTCCATGCCTCCATCGCGGGCGTGGTCAAAAAGATCGAGCCGAGAATCCAGAGCAACAATATCGACGGCACCTGCATCGTCATCGAGCGGCTTCCCGCCGATGCCGAAGGCGCCGATGCCATCGACTTCATGCCTGCCCTTGACGCCTTTTCCTGCACGAAGGAAGTGGCTCTCGCCCGCGTCAGGGCCGCCGGCATTGTCGGCATGGGCGGCGCGGGATTCCCCGCGGCCGTCAAGCTGGCACCTCCCAAGCCCATCAGCACCGTCATCGCCAACGGCGCCGAGTGCGAGCCCTACCTCACCATCGATGAACGGACTCTCATGGAGCGGCCCGCCGATGTCGTCGAAGGCGTCGCGATCACGATGAAAATCGTTGGCGCGCCCAAAGGCATCATCGCCATCGAGGAGAACAAGCTCCACGCCATCCCCCTCCTCGAGAAGGCGGTCTCTGAGAGTAGGCGCGGCTTGGACATCAAAGTCCGGCTTCTCAAGACCAAATACCCCCAGGGCGGAGAAAAGATGCTTATCACGGCCCTGACCGGCCGCGAAGTCCCCTCCGGCGGCCTCCCCATGGACGTCGGCTGCGTCGTCCAGAACATCGGGACCCTCTGCGCCCTCGTCGACGCGTTCAGGGACGGAAAGCCCCTCATCGAGCGCGGACTCACCATCTCCGGCGGCGCCTGCACCGAGCCTAAAAACGTCGTCGCACCCATCGGAACTCTCGTCTCCGACATCGTGGCCTCCGGCGTCGTCAAGATCGGCGAGGATGCCGTGCGCCGCATCATCTTCGGCGGTCCCATGATGGGCGTCGCCGTCTCCACCCACGCGATTCCCGTGCAGAAGAACACCTCCGGCGTCTTGTTCATGAACGCCGCCGAGGGCGCCTACTACGAGGAACAGCCCTGCATCCGCTGCGGTCGCTGTATGCGCGCCTGCGCCTGCCGCCTCTCGCCCGCCCTCCTCGCCGTAGCGATCGAGTCCGGCAACTATGCCGAAGCCGAGAAGATCGGACTGCTCGACTGCATCGAGTGTGGCACCTGCTCCTTCGTCTGTCCCGCACACCGCCAACTCGTCCAGCGCTTCCGCGTCGGCAAGCAGATCCTCAGGACAATCAAACAAAAGGAGGCCCAGAATGCCCGGTAAAGGCATGCTCCTCTCCTCCAGCCCTCACGCGTTCTCGCCGATCGCGACCAACCGTATCATGCTCTCGGTCGTCATCGCCCTCGTACCTGCCACGGGATATGGAATATACCTCTATGGCCTTTCAGCCCTCGGCCTCGTGCTCGTCTGCGTGGCTTCCGCCGTTGCCGCTGAGTTCGTGTTCCGCAAGGCCGTCAAGGCCACTACGACGGTTTCCGACCTCTCCGCGGTGGTGACCGGACTTCTTCTCGCCCTCGTGCTTCCTCCGACGACTCCGCTCTGGATGGGAGCTTTGGGCGCAATCTTCGCAATCGTCGTCGCGAAGGAGTTCTTCGGCGGAATCGGGGCCAATCCCTTCAACCCCGCCCTCTCCGGACGCGCCTTCATGCTCATGAGCTTCCCGGCGGCGGTCACCACCTGGATGCGGCCACAGTCCCTCGCCGTCGTCACCGACGCGGTGACCATGGCGACCCCCCTCAACCTGGTAAAACAGGGAGCGAGCATCGCCGATGTCGCCGCAGGACTCGGAGCCAAGGACGTGGGCGCCATGTACTGGCAGCTCTTCCTCGGCAACCGCTCGGGATCCCTGGGTGAGAGTTCCATCCTCCTCATCCTGATCGGTGGGCTCTTCCTGATCGCGATCGGCGTCATCCAGTTCATCATCCCTGTCAGCGTCATCCTGTCGACCGCGCTTTTTTCTTTCCTCCTCGGCATGGACCCGCTCTTCTCCGTTCTGACAGGCGGTGTGGTCTTCGGCGCTTTCTTCATGGCCACCGACTATTCCTCGAGCCCGATGACACCGCAGGGAAAACTTATCTTCGGTATCGCGATCGGGCTGCTTATCGCCGTGATCCGCAAGTTCGGCGCCTTCCCCGAGGGAGTGACCTACGCCATCCTCATCATGAACATGGTAGTCCCCTTCCTCAACAAGATGCGCGTCAGGAAATACGGGTTCGTTCCGCCGGCTCCCCAAAAACCGGCAGCGAAGGCCGCCGCGGAGGCCGTCAAATGATGAAAGGTATTGTACGACTCGGCCTCATCCTGGCCATTTTCGCGGCGGCGGCCTGCGTTGCGCTCGCCGTCGTCTATTCGGTGACATCGGAGAAGATCGACGCTCAGGCCGCCCTTCAGCTCCAGGACTCCCTCAAAGGGCTCTTCCCCGACGCCGAAACCTTCGAGGACATCACCGCTTCCATGACCTCGCCTGACCCGAACATCAAGTTCGACGCGGCCTACTCCGTCAAGAAGGCGGGCACCGTGATCGGCGCGGCGGTGAAAGCCCGCGGGCCCAGCTATGGCGGCGACGCCTCCGTCCTCGTCGGCATCAAGGCGGACAAGACGCTCTCCGGGGCCCGCATCCTCGATACCAAGGACACGCCAGGGCTCGGCGCCAACGCCGTCAACCCAAGCTACTTCGTCGACAAATCGGCCAAGAAAACCTTCCCCGGACAGTTCACCGGAAAGGCGCTCTCCGACCCCTTCGAGGTCAAGAAGGACGTCGTTGCGATCACCGCGTCGACGATAACCAGCAAGGCGCTCACCAAGCTCGTCAAGACAGCCGGCGACGCTGCCGCCGCTTGGCTCGACACGGCCTTGGCGGCTTCCGGCGGTCTGGCTGCAGGCGCGCAGGCTGCCGGCACGGCATCCGGTACTCCGACGATAGCCAAACCCGCGGGAGGAAAATGAAATGAAGCGACTCTTGAAAATATTCATGGCGGGGCTGGTTTCGGAAAATCCCCTGCTCATGCTGATGATCGGCCTCTGTTCCGCCCTCGCCGTCACGACGAACGTCTCGAACGGTATCGGAATGGGCCTCGCGATGACCTTCGTGCTCCTTTTTTCGGAGATTTTCATCTCCCTTTTCCGGAAGGTGATTCCGAACCAGGCCCGGATGCCCATCTTCATCATCATCATCGCCGCATTCACCACGATGGTGGATTTCGTCATGAAGGCCTATTTCCCGGAACTCTCCAAGAGCATGGGCGTCTTCATCCCTCTCATCGTCGTCAACTGCATCATCATGGGCCGCGTCGAGGCCTTCGCTTCCAAGGAGAAAGTCCTGCCGGCGATATTTGATTCTTTCGGAATGGGTCTCGGTTATACGTGGGTCCTCATGGGCATAGCCGCCATCCGGGAACTTCTCGGCAACGGAACGGTCGCAGGCATACAGATCATGCCTGAATCTTTCCAGCCCATCCTTTTTTTCATCCTTCCGCCCGGCGGATTCCTCGTCTTCGCCCTTTTCATTTCGTTTAACCTTTGGCTGAAGGGCGTCACGGCCAAACCGGCCGCCACGGCCGTATCCAAGGAGAAAGCGGCATGAACCTCATCAGAATTTTCATAATCGCCCTTCTGATAAACAATATCGTCCTCATGCGCTTCATCGCCCTGTGTTCTTACATCGGAATGACGAGCGATGTCGGCCAGTCCGTAGGTATGGGCTTTGCGGTCACCTTCGTGACCGTCCTCGCGACCGCGGCGACCTGGCCCATCTACCACTTCATCCTCGTGCCCCTCAACCTTGGGTTCCTGCAGATCCTTGTCTTCATCCTCGTCATCGCCTCCCTGGTCCAACTCGTCGAGTTCTACCTTAAGAAGAACGTTCCGGGTCTCTACGCGGCGATGGGCATCTATCTCCCCCTCATCACGACCAACTGTGCCATCCTCGCGGTCACCTTCGAGAACATCTCCAACAAGTTCACCTTCATCGAGTCGATCGTGTACGCGATCGCCGTCTCCATCGGGTACCTCCTCGCGATGGTCCTCCTAGCCGGCATCCGCGAGCGCATCAAGACGAGCCCCATTCCGAAGTTCCTTCAGGGAACGCCGATCCTGTTCGCCACGACGAGCCTCATCGCCATGGCCTTCATGGGCTTCTCGGGCCTGATGAAATAAGGTAAGGAAAAGACCATGACCATCATTCTGATCACCCTCGTCTTCTCGGCCGTCCTTGCCTTCGTGCTCGGCACGTCGCTCGGTTTCTTCGGGGAAAAGTTCAAGGTGCTTCGCGATCCCAAGATCGACGAGGTGCGCGCCGCCCTGCCCGGCGTCAACTGCGGTGGCTGCGGCTATCCCGGCTGCGACGGCTACGCCGAGGCTGTGGCCGCCGGCAAGGCTCCGCCCAACAAGTGCGCCCCCGGCGGTTCCGGCGCTGCGGAAGCCATCGCGAAGATCGTCGGCGTCAGCGCCGTATCGATTCCGGTTGTCTCGGTTCTCACCTGTCAGGGCAGCAAAGACAGGGCTCCCGACAAGGGCGAATACGTCGGCGTCAAGACTTGCCGTGGCGCCAAGCTCTCTGCGGGCGGCGTCAAGCACTGCGCCTGGGGCTGCCAGGGCTTCGGCGACTGTGTGGCCGTGTGCAAGTTCGACGCTCTCTCCATGGGCGAGAACGGCCTGCCTCACGTAAACTACGACAACTGCACCGGGTGCGGCATGTGCGCCGAAGAGTGCCCGCAGAAACTCTTCACCATGATTCCGCGCGATCGGAAGGGCTCTGTCGTCCTCTGCTCCAACCGCAACGTGATCAAACCCAACGTCAAGAAGAGCTGCTCCGTCGGCTGCATCAAGTGCGAGATCTGCGTCAAGCAGTGCCCGGAAAAGTGCATAAGCATGGTGAACGGCATCCCCGTCACCGACTATTCGAAGTGCACGAGCTGCGGTCTCTGCATCGAGAAGTGTCCCGCAAAGTGCTACAAGCTGATCCAGAGCGACATCACAGGCGCCGTGAAGAAGGTGGCCGTCGGAGCCTGAAGAGAAACCCGAAGCGGAGTCTGAAACCAGGCTCCCGACCGATAGTCAGCAGGGAACGAAACCGGACTTTCGGCTCAAAGGATCTTTTCCGATAGGCAACGAGAGCGCCCCGCCAGGGTATCCAAATCCGACGGGGCGCTTTATTATACGATCAACATATCTTCCGGGAGGAAACACATGACCTATGCCGAAAAAATGTCCCTTGTGGATGCTTTCGAGAATGCGTATTTCCGAATCGAAGCCCTGGTTTCTAACATTTCTGACGCCGAGCTTTCCTTTGTTCCTGCCGTGGATAGCGCCTGGTCGATCAATGAGCATCTTGTCCACCTTCTTGACGCGGATTCCAATCTCGTATTCCGGGTCCGTGGAGCCGTGGCGGAATCCGGCATCACTGTCCCTGTGTGGGACCAGGAAGCATGGCGCAGCAAACTGAAATACAGCCTCGATGACGGCAAAAAATGTCTCCAGATCGCCAAAGGTCTCCGCGCCTTCATCGCGGGCAGCCTGCGGAATCTTTCCGATGCCGAGTGGGAAGCCTCGGGAATCGTCCACCCGCAGAGGGGCCCCATGAAACTTTCCGATGTCGTCGAGCTGTATCGCGGGCATGCGGATTTTCACGAAAAGTACATCATCAGGAACAAAGAAGCTTTCGCCGCCGCGAAATAGTGCGGCTGATTGGCCGCGGGCCTGCGGGAGCCCGCGGTCAGGCCCTGATCCGGACTTGGCTCGTCCGGATTCACTGCCTCCGTTGACTTTTTCCACCTCTTGTGTATTTATGGAAACGCCTTTCGGGCCCTTAGCTCAGTTGGTTAGAGCTGCGGACTCATAATCCGTCGGTCGCTGGTTCAAGTCCAGCAGGGCCCAGAATTAATTCTTTATGAGACAGTAAAATACACTGCTACCGGACAACCGGCGCACGTGTCCCGATTTTCACTATGAGACGTTTGTATGAGACAAACGCAAGGGGAATCGACGGGGAACACGAGGTACTTCAAGCATCGAGTGGAGATGAAGGGGTATCCGGTGGTGGTGATCAACACGATGAAGTTCAAGGTGATCACTGAATCCGTGAAGAAGACGGATACCCATGACGCCGCGACGATCGCAGAGTTTTTGTCGAAGGATATCCTGCCCGAAGCGAACCTGTGTTCAGAAACGAGCGAGCAGCTCAGGCGGCTATTGAAAGTCCGGAGCACCCTCGTGAGGGCGCCAGACGATACTGGACACCTCGCAGGAGCGGGAAGCGGACTCGTAGTCCAACCGCTGTTTGAGACGATAGATCGGCTTACGGAGAACGTCAAGACGATCGAGGTTGAGATCGAGAAGCTCATGGTGAATGACAAGATGGTTGAACTTCTAGAGACGATACCTGGATGTGGGTCGATAACGGCATGGGCGATCCGGGCGTATATGGACGAGATAGGGCGATTTTCGAGTTATAAGAAGTACGCATCGTATGCTGGATTAGCGCCGTGGGTGCAGTGTTCGAATCAGACGGAACACTACGGAAGGATAACGAAGCGTGGATCGGAAGAATTGAGGACTGCGCTTGTGCAGGTGGTCATAGGGATGAGGCGAAGTCGAAGAACTCCATCGTGGCGACTGATGGAAGGGTATGAGTCGATGAAGAGGATGAAGGGCACAGGGAAAACGATTATTGCGACGGCACGGAAGCTGTCGAAGATTGTGTGGTCCATGTTGACGAGGGGAGAAGAGTTCAATGTTGGATTAATGACCGACAGGAAGCTGGAGAGCGTATCGAAATCCATGCGAACTACGGCCACCGAACTGAGTACGTAATCTCGGCATTGCCGAGCCAAAAACTATTGATCTGGAGTCAATCGTAGGATTGATGTTTTATAGGAGGGCAATATGGATGCTGCCATCAGCAATCCCCAATACATCACCGACGCCAAGGGCCAGAAAACCGCCGTCATACTTCCCCTCGATGCCTATACCGAACTCCTCGAGGACCTCTCCGACCTCGCGGCCGTTGCCGAGCGCCGCGCCGAAGAGACCGTGTCTCACACGGATTTGCTGGCGGGGCTCAAAGCCGGTGGCCTCGTATAACATCGAGTGGAAGTCGTCGGCCGCCAGGAAGCTCAAAAAGCTTCCCAAGCCGATCATCTCGAAGATCATCCTCGCCGTGGAAAGCTTGGCCTCGGAGCCGCGTCCCAATGGCGTCCGAAAGCTCACTGATACCGAAAACACCTACCGCATTGTCGGCGAGTATTGTGTCGTCTACAACATCGTCGATCGGCGTTTGGTTATTGAAATAATTCGAGTTCGTGATCGCAAAGACGCGTATAAATAGCGTGCTGTACATATTCCCCCATGCAGAGGGTCTCTCCGCTCGTGACTCACGCTGCGGGGTCTACGTCACAGCGGAAACTATCAAAACCCCTTAACACCATCAAACACAGTCGCCCGACTGCGCCTAATTCTCGGTTGGCGGGTCGTGCCACCTCACGCTGCGCGTGGAGTGGCGCTCCCCCAAATCCGCTTCCGCGGACTTCGCCACCCTACGCATTAGGCGCAATCGGGTCTGCCTTCCCCTTCGGCTCGATACTCGAAATTCATAAGCATGGAGTCAAGCATTCAGATGGGTGTCTTCCCCTAGCCACGGGGCTGCGCGTCGAAGACGCGATGCTCCGCGGCAGCTCTTTTTGCCATTCGCGCCCTGAAACAGGCTCGCAGCATAACTCGGATTTTTTCTTGCCTCGGATGCACAAAAGCCGTCCCAGCACAAGGCTAAGGCGGCTAACGTTCTTCGATTAGCCTAATAACCTAGTTAAGCTGCAACCCGTAGGGTTGTCAGCTTGAACTATACATTAGGCTCATTTTTCTTGCGACTGTGGAATACCAAGGGCATTTGATATAGCGTCATCAATCGTGCGATAACTATGTAGCCCCCATTCTCCAACTGGTTCAGTTTTAACCTGCAAACGGGTTCCTCTCTCATTAAAATACCACCCGCGGGAATCTTTGAAACAATGAACAGCGAGCCTGTCTTTAGGGCCTAAAGAAACGTTTCCCAAGAATTCAAAATAGCCTTTTATCCAAGGCTGCTTATTGGTGATAATCGGAGGCAACAAAAGATTGCTTACCGTCATATCTGGTAGCACTTGTTTTGATTCGGATCGCCCATTGTAAATGTAGATTAGAATACCACCACCTAATCCGAGTGGGTTGGCATCTATTTCAATAACCCGGCCAAATAAAAACTGACCATCAGGCGGCATCATAGTGAAGCAGTCGCCAATAGCAGGTGACCGATTAGTACCTTTCAAAATTCTCAAGTTCATATTAATACCCATTGGCTTTCAGCCAAGCACTACCCCAATCAACAGCTTGCTGATACCAGGAATGCTTCGGGCTAATACTATTTATTACATTCTCGAAGCCCGGATTCTGGCTGATCAAAGACTGCTCAATAGCCCTCGCTTCACCTCTAGTCACCGGTGATTGAGTTATGCGCTCAAGGATAAATCGGCTTTCATGTTCACCTTGCCGACGTGCAAGATCATTGGTGATTCCAGCGTATACACGTTGGCCATGTCTTGTCCCAAAATAAACGTCAGTTGTTGCCGCACCTCCCTGAAGAGCAGTAGGCAGCTCTATTGCCCCCTCCCCAGCGGCACTTTTTATAAATAGTCCGCCTAGCTTGTTTAGTGCTACACCCCCTATCTGACCTAACATCAAAAATGTTGCATCATTACAGGCGGCTAGTCCAAAATAGCCTAGACCTTTCCAAAAGCCTCCACCCGAAGACCATGTGTCATACCCCTTCGATGCCCAATAGTCTCCAGGTAAATAGCTTTTTATCTTGCCAAATAAAGATGACCCTGAATTTCTTTCCGGTGCTTCTCTTCGATCCTTCTGTTCATAGACCCCACTATCGACTGTCTCTTCAACTTCTCGTAATCCGGTGGGATCCGTGGCCGAGAGCGGATTGTTGCCACAGTAGACGAACCAGTTGCCCCCATCCCTGACCGGGTCCTCAGAGTAGAACCTCCCCGCCACACAATCATAGTACCGCGCATTGAAGTAGTACAGTCCCGTCGCGTCTCGCTCCTTCCCCGTGTACGACACATCCTGACTCCCGTCGTACCCGTTGTAGTTCGTCACCGTCGAGCCACCCCACACCGCATAGTCGATCTTCGCCTTCACCGTCCCCGCCGTGTCCGTGACTGCCCTCCGCGATCCCAGGTTGTCCTGCCATACGTACTCTAGCCGCTCCGTGTTCCCCACGTAGTCCTTCACGTACCGTCCGACTTCCATACCCCCAAGCCGCACGTTCACCTGCGCCGTCTTCCACGTGCTCCCCTCCATCCTCTCCTTCAGCAGTATCTCGTTCCCCTCGTACACGTACAGCGTCGTCGTCACCGCTCCCGTCGTCGACGTCTCATCTTTCCGATACCGCAGCCCGTCCGGGTAGTACCGATAGCTGTCCGTCTGCGTTCCACCTGCGTTCCTCGCCAGGTCTCCCATACCCTCCAGCCGCCCGTACACGTCCCACGTAAGGCTCGCGTATCGGTTCTGCACACCCGTCACCCACCCCCGACTCGCGTCGTCCGTCACGGCTTGCGAACTCGGATGCGTGATGTTCCGTAGGAGCATGCTGTTCACTCCCGACACCGGCGCATAGCCATAGCTCGCCGGATCTGTCCCCGTCGACTGTGTCAGGTTCCCGATCGCGTCGTAGCCGTAGCTTGTTCCCCCTCCCGTCGACAGGCGGTTCATCCCGTCGTACCCGTAGCTCACCCCGTCCCGCCCCGTCACGTTCCCCGTCCGATCGTACGTGTAGCTCCCGTCGCACAGGCTCCCCGGATTGTCCACCGAACTCATTCGCAGCCACGTGTCGTACCCGTACACCGCCGTTCCCCCCGACGTCCCGTACGATACCGCCGTCCGTCCTCCCCAGAACGACAGTCCTGTCCGCCCTAGCAGGTTCGACGAACTGTCCGACACCGACAGCGTGTTCGTGTTCCCGCCATATCCTGTTCCGCCGAAGTACGGTGTCGCATAGTTCACGGCCTTCGCGTACCCACCAAACCCCGTCACCGTCACACTCGCCGGATTGTTCGCCAGGTCGTAGGTCCTCACTACCGTCGCCGTCTTCGACCCCGCCTGAGTCGGGACGGTCCGACTCTCTTTGGCCGGTATCCCGTTCACCCCGTATTCCCACGCCACCGTCTGGCTCGGCGTCGATTCACCCCCTCGCTGCTCAGCCACCGTGGCCGGACCATACTGGCAGTACGCGCTTGTCACTACGAGCGTCGCGGGCTGCGGGCTCCTCGTCGACGCTGTCGTCCTCGTCCGCTCCATCCCCGCCTTATTGTACGTGTAACTCACTGTGTCGCCGTTCAGCTCCGTCGCGACACGCACCCGTCCGTCCGGGTAGTACGTGTTCGACTTACTCCCCCGCCCCATAGGGTAGCTTTCCGTCTGCAGCCGTCCCGCACGCGTGTACACGTACGTGTACGCTTCCCCGTTCGGCATCGTCTTCGACGTCACCTGTCCCGTAAAATTATAAGCGTACGACGTCGTCCGGCTGTTCCCTCCCCCGTTCGTCCCGTCCCACTGGATCTCCGAGCTTGTCCGTCCCAGCCAGTCTTTCTGCGTCCTCGTCCTCGTGTACGTCGACCCATCCCGGTACCTGTCCACCGTCACCGTGTTCTGGCTGTCGTCGTAGGCCGTCGCCACCATCGTCACCTGTGAGCCGGAGCTCGGCCCCGACTGCACCTGCACAGGCCGCCCCAGCACATCGTAGCTGTAGCTCGTCACAAGTTGCGTCGAAAGACCTGCGTCCAGATACACCGTCTCGCTCTTCACGAGCGATGGCATCGCCATATCCCACGTCTTCACCACCTTCCCGATCGCCACCTCTCCTGACCCCGTGTATGTCGCGTCCCTGCTCGCCGTATCCGGCTTGTACGGTATCTCCTGCAGAAGCCGTCCGTAGAAATCGTACCGCGATTCGGTGCGGAATCCTTTCCCGTCCGTCGCCGTCGACCACAGTCCATTCGTGTCCTGCCCATACTCGTACCGCCCGAGTGTCGTCTCTGTCCCGCTCACCACCCGTGACTTCTTCGTCACTCGTCCCAGTCCATCACACTCGAGCTTACTCGTCGCTGCGGGATACTTCGTCCCGTCGATTGCGGTCCCCTGTGAATCCGTGACGACCGTCCCTTCCTGCAGCCGTCGTCCCGCAAGGTCATAATCATACGTGGTGACGACACGATCATTCGTTCCGATGTTCGCCCCCAGCTCCTTCGTCTGTGTCGTCACGAACGAGCTCTTCCACCCGCTCCCGTAGCTGAACGAGGTCGTCGTCGTACTTGAGTCCCCCCAGGGCTCCGTCACGCTCGCAAGCGTATTCGTCGAGCTGTTCCACGCACTCGTCACCGTCTTGGTGTTGGCCGTCCCGTTCGCATAGTATTCAAGATCTTTCGTCTCGAGCAGCTTCAGGTCTGATTGGTATTTCCGGTATGTCTTGAAGCACGATCCTGAAGCCTGCTCGACCGCCTCTCCCGCTATGATCCCGAAGCCTTTCACCAGGTTGTCCGTGAAGTTGTTCGTCGATGTGTACGGATTGTCCCAGAAGGTGGTGTCAGACGTAAGCGTATTGAGGTAGGCCGTGTATGTACTTCCCGCAAGGCTGTTCTGCGTCCGCGTCCGCCGCCCATCGCTGTCGTACGAATGCGTCAGCGTGTACCGCGATGTACCGGAATCCCCGATGTAGACATATTCGTACTGCGTGCGATAGCTCCCAAGTAACGAGGAAGTCGGGGTGAATGAGCGCCCTGTTTTCGTATAGAAGTCACTTGAGTTCTTGTACGTGATATCCGTTCCCACGCCCAAATATGTCTTATTTGGGAGATCCCCTGTATGGGAAAAAAATAGTTCTTTTTTGACGAGTGCCGTCTCACTCCCGGCCACACGGACTGTCGCGATCGTCGTCTTCGATGGGTAGATATCCCATGGATCAGGCCATGTCGTGGTTGAACTCTCCCAGTCTGATGACGTGAATGCCGTCTTTCCGCCTCCGGATTCGTAGGTATAATAATCCTTTGCATACTCTGTCGAACCGGACTGTTCTTTCCGTATAACAGTGCACACCTTGGGTTTATTTTGATAATAGCGGTAGTTTGCCCCGACCGTGATCCAATGTGGCTCCCCAGGAGGATCATTATCGTTGTAGGTGTACAGATTGGAATAGGTGCAATACCCATACGGATGGAACGACACACCGAACGTATATTTCGAGTACCCTTTCCCCGGCGATTGCATCTCAATATAGTCAACCCCGCCTAATCCTACAGAGTATCCATATGTTGTCGAGCGCAGCACCGTGCTGTACGTCGACTCGTTCGACAGGCTCGGCGTGAACGATGTGATGGTCTGTGTGATCGGCACCGTTCCCAGTTCGTCGATTGAAATCACTCTACCTGACGAGTCGAGTGTCTTCCGCTGCAGGAACAGATCCCCCGGATTCAGCGTCGTCCTTCCCGTGCTCGACGACAGGATATACACTATTCGTGTCTGCCCGCTTGATCCCGCATACGAATAGATCTTCACCGACCGACCATCCGTGTGGTCAAGCTGCGTCAGCGTCGTCCCCGAGTAGCTGAACGTGACGCCGTTCACCAGGGACGGATCCCAGATCTTCGACACATACCCCGATCCCGTGAACTCTGCCTCTCGTCCGTCCGGATAGAAGAGCCGCGCAGAGGTCGCCTTGACCTCGTAATAATAGGTGATAACTGGATCGTCTCCCGGCGGATACGATCTATCCGACCACGCATGTTCGAAGATCGTGAACCGGCCCGAGAACCCTGTCTCGGGGATGCGCACCGTCAGCGTCGTTCCCGATTTGGTGACCACATAACGGTCGATCGTCGTTTCCGCGTTCGCGGTCATCGTCCCGAACTGGTTCAATACAGATGTGAGGTCGAACACCGACCCGCCGGGAACGGTCAGGGTCAGCACACCATAGGTTCCATAGTTGCAGAACGGGAGAAGGTAACTCCACCCAGATGCATATATGTATGAGCTGTTATTCGGGCTCACACAGAGGTTGCCCGAACTCGTGAAACTTCCGCTGAGCGTCGACACATACTGCGAGTACAAATAATCCGAGTTGAAACTCGATTGAAGGCCGAAGCCGATCCCTCGGGCGGCGATGTCCACCTCTGTGCTGTCCATGAGGAGCGTCCCGAAGTACGGGTCCACCCGCTCACTCCTCGATCCTCCGAGTCCCGCAAGCGTTCCCGCTTCATCCTTTCGGTTCGACGATATACCCGTCGTATAGCTGCTGAAGTGGTCTATAGTCGCCGTAATGGTGTGCGTAACCATGTCCTGGCTCAGCTTCGGCACAACTTCCCACCGCTTCACGCTTTCATTGTACCAGAACACCTGGATCTGGCTCTCCGGCATCCCCTCTGGACAGCTGTACGGCAGCGTCAGCCTCGCAGGCTTCGTGAACCGCAGCTTCTCAGGCCCAAACTCCCACACCGGACCCGTGATCCCCATCCCGTCGATCTGTCCGTTCCGCCCTGCCGCCGGTCCTCCTACCTGCCTCACCGTCATCGCCAGTCCTCGGTTCCCCAGTCCCTGCCCCGTCTTCGCAAAACTGCTCGCCGCCACGGACTTCCCCGACTTCCCTGCCTGCCTGACCGTCGCCACCGACAGGTCCACCGCGTCCGAATCGAACTCGATGTGTCCCGCCCCCGAGCCGAAGCTGAACGTGTGTCGTCCCTTCACGAGCGGCGTGTACGAGTCCGTCCCGTCCGTTCCCCGCTCGATCCGGTACGCGCCTCCGGCAGTCGCCGCTTCCGGCGCCCGTGTCTGCGCCCATGCGCCCATGGCAGCGCAGGCGAGCACGATGCAGGCTCTCAGCTTCTTCCTCGCGGGCTTGTTCATACCTTCTCTCCTTAGAGACTCTCTCGATGGGGGTGCTTGATTAGAATAATTATTATTGAGTATAAACTCACATACCAGACAGTCGTCAAGGAAAGAAAAATTATTTTTTCACATTCGTCGAAACGGCATTTTGCTCGATATAAATCCTTGACTTTGTACGGAGACGCTATAGAATATGCTTCACATGCCAGTGAATGAGTATAGCCACCTCATACGGGGGACAGTGTTTCTCGCATTTGCCCTTCCGTGTACGGTCACCGACATCAAAAGCTTCAAAATTCCCGACATTCTTTCGCTGGGAGGACTGTTTACCCTCATGGCGCTCGATGGAGTGCTTCATACCGGGAATGTGTTTACTGAAGGACTCGCGGCGTGTGGAGCCTTCCTTTTGTTTCTCATCATCCGGAACCTGACGGGCGGGATGGGATTCGGGGATGTAAAATATGCGGCGTTTCTCGGAATGTATACCGGGCCTCGCTACTTTTTTGTCGCTAGTGCCTGTGCGGCCTGCTGCGGGCTTTTGTTCGCGTGCCTGTCCGGCATGATCATGCACAAAGGCGCTGACGACAGGATTCCCTTCGCTCCGTTTCTTACGGTGGGCGGATGCTGTGTCGCCGCTCTCAGGATTATCGGAAATGCGTCGTAATACCGCGAGACGCAGCGCCGGATTGCTCTGCGTGATCATAGTCCTGTTCTGTGGTGTTCTCGTTCCCGGTGCCTCGGCGCAACGGATGAAGCGGATGGAGTTCAAGAGCCAACCCATCGTCGACATCCTTTTAGTCCTGTCCGAGGCCTCCGGCGTATCGATCGTACCGGATGAAACAGTGACCGGTTCCGCTTCATTCTATTTCACTGAAGCCGACTTCGAGCAATCCCTCGCATCGTTTTTAGCAACCTACAAGCTGTACTATACCCGAACCGGGAACACCTGTTACGTCACGAAAATCCAGAGTTCCTTCGATAAAAACAAGAATACGGTCATACTCAAGGCGGATGATGTCGACATCCAGTATCTTGTGCGCGCTCTTGCGAGGGCCATCGGAAAGACCATCCTGTTCGATCCCCTCCCTCAGATGACCTTGTCCGTCAACGTGGAAAGCCTCACTCCGGAAAAAGCACTCGATGTCCTCACCAAGAAACTGGCCGACTATCGGCTCGAATCGGACGGGAACTTCTTTTATATCCGCAGAATACCGGTCAATCCCATGGATCCCTATGCGTCGGCTGCCAAGAAGCCAAGCATCACCCGAACTGGCGATACGTATGCCATCAACCTCGACAAAGGACGATTCCTCGATGTTCTCGTAGAATTGTTCGCAAAGGCCGGGAAAGAATACGCCCTCCTGAACCGGATCGATCTCGTTGTGGAGAATATCTATTTTTCGGACAAGAGCTTCGACCAGCTGCTCCGACTCATTCTGGAGCACGGGAATTCGGACTACCTGGTTTCCGATGGCGTGTATTACCTCTTCGAGGTTCAGAAAAAGGACATTCTCAGAAAGTACCGGCAATCGATTGTCGTCTCTCTCTCCTATCTTGTGGCGCAGGATGTACTCAACCTGCTGCCTACGGATATGAGTTCGGGCACCATGGCTCGTCTTGACCGCACGACCAATTCCATCATTCTGACCGGCAGCGATGAAGAACTTGGCCCGATTCTCGGTTTCATACGACAGGTCGATCGTCCACTCTATGGACTTTCCTACCAGCGATTCGACATAAAATACTTCAAGGCACGGGATATCGTCCCGCTCATCCCGCCCAAGCTTTTGCCGATCGCGCCGGTGCTGCTTCCTGACGGGAATGGGTTTATCGCCCTTGTATCGGAATCCGGCAGGCAGGATATAGCTTCTTTCATCGGCATTGCCGATCGGAAGACGGATGGCTATCCGGTACGCCTGAAATACATCAAGACAGAAGAGCTTTTGAAAAACCTGCCCCCATCCGTTGTCAGGGAAGATATTGTCGAAAGTGGTTCGCCCTCTTTACTCTTTTATATCGGATCCGAGGACAAACGAAAGATATTCCTTCGCGAGATAGAACTCATCGACCGGCCAAAGCCGCAGATCCGCTATGAATTGCTTGTCGTCCAATACCAAAAGGGCAAGGGATCGGACTTTTCCCGA
This sequence comes from Treponemataceae bacterium, assembly GCA_963678065.2. Taxonomy (GTDB): domain Bacteria; phylum Spirochaetota; class Spirochaetia; order Treponematales; family Rectinemataceae. The sequence goes on along the minus strand of CAXXVZ010000005.1, from coordinate 1,150,256 downwards.
TCGAAGGCCGAGTTCGGGCCATCGTCCAGTACTCCCGGAATTTCCTTTTCCGGAGATCTTTCCAAACTCCTGTCATTGTCGTTTGACGTTGTCGCCCAGTTTGGCTACCAATTCGCCCTCAGCCTGAATGCGAGCCTCTCGAACAATCTCGCCAATGTCTTCGCCGATACGACACTGAATGGGCTTTCCGGGCAGGAAACCAAGTTCCAGAATACCGACACCTTCCGATACCGCGAAATCGAGATCGACCCCGATACCGGAAAACAAAAATATACTGGGGTCACGCGAGAAATAACGTCGGGACTCATTCTCGGTATCAATGGATGGGTCTCCGGGGATGGGATGGTGACGATGCAAGTCCACGCGACGGTGTCCAAACGCGGGGCCGACACATCGAGCACGACAGGGAATCCGCCTCCGACATCAGAGAAAGTTGTGACGACGAATGTCAGGACGATGTCGGGGAAACCGGTGATCATCGGTGGACTCCTTCAGAAGAGCAAGGATGTCACGAGTTCCAAAGTGCCGATCCTCGGCGATATTCCCCTATTGGGGCTTCTGTTCCGCAGCCACACCGAGACAGAAGAGAATACGGAGATGGTTCTCTATATCGTTCCGCATGTTACCTTTGGCGACGATCTCGATGTGCGAACTGCCGGCAGGCGCATGGAATCGTATTATCGCTCGTTCGTGGAAGGATTTGTCCGATGACCGTCGCCCCGGATCGGGTCCCGATCGCTTCCTACGCGCCGATCCCGGCGGGGAAACAGCAATATCCCGAGGAGTATTGTGAAGCACACGGTGTACTCAAGCTGAACGAAGATCCGGAGGCTGTCGATATCGGCGTCACCGAATCGACCTCCCCGTCGATTCGGGAATCCTTACAAAAATTCCACGATGGCAAGACCCTCCGGTTCCATGAGATAGACCGGATGGAGTTGGCCGCGCACCTCGGTACGCGGGCTTCAGAATCCGATTCGATATCCGCGAAAAATCCTGACAGCGATGACGAGCGGCTCCTGCTCGACAGGCTCGCAAACGATGCCCCGATCGTGAATCTGGTCAACAGCCTGTGCATCGAAGGAATCCGGTGTGGGGCCTCCGATATCCACATGGAAGCCCAGGAAGGGGGAATCCGGATCCGGTACCGCATCGACGGGGTATTGAAGACGGTCAAAACTCTCGATCGGGGTCGTTTCCCTGCCGTGGCGTCCCGAATCAAGATTATGGCGAACCTCAACATCATGGAACGGCGGCTTCCTCAAGACGGCCGCATGACGGTCGAGATCGGGGATGATACCGTCGATCTGCGCGTGTCCATCATTCCAACCATCCATGGTGAATCGATTGTCTTGCGATTGTTCAACCGAAAGAAAAAACCGCTGGGTCTGGACCAGCTTGGATTTTCCGAGTCCGACTGCACGACGCTCCGAAAGTTTTTGACGATCCAGCATGGGCTCATTCTTGTCACAGGGCCGACAGGAAGCGGAAAAACCACCACGCTCAACGCCATGGTGCGGGAAATCTGCGCTGAGGGATTAAAAATCATCACGATCGAAGATCCCGTGGAATATACCATCGATGGCGTCAATCAAATCCAGACCAACGACATGATCGGACTGTCATTTGATTCCATTCTTCGCCGCGTGCTGCGGCAAGATCCCAATGTCATCATGGTTGGAGAAATCCGCGATTCGCCGACAGCGGAGCTCGCGGTCCGGGCTGCCCTGACCGGTCATCTCGTGTTGTCGACACTGCATACGAATGACAGCGTGGCGGTCATATCCCGACTCGCCAATATGGGTATCGAGCCCTATCTCATCGCGTCGGTCCTTCGCGGAGCGACAGCCCAGCGACTCGTACGGAAACTGTGCCCGGCATGCGCGATTCATCGCCTTCCGACAGAGGCGGAACAGAGGATCCTCACGCGGTATGGCATCGACGATACCACGGTCGCGGATGCACGGGGGTGCTCCCGCTGTGGAGGAACCGGGTACCTGGGCAGAACCGTGCTGTCCGAGATCTTTACCATGGATCCGATCCTTGAAGAGTTGATTACCGCGAGGGCGCCCGCGGCCGATATCTCGGCCCATGTCCGTACGCATGGATGTACAGTCCTTGCCCGCGATGGCGTGGAGAAAGTCCGAAACGGCACAACGACACTCGATGAACTGATGCACGAAGTGAGCCTCTGATGCCTACCTATCGATGTGTGGTCACGAATGCCTCGGGGCAGCGCAAAAGCATCCTCAGAAATGCCGAAACGGACGAGGAAGCGGCGCGGAGTTTCTCCACCGGAGACTGGTTCCTTGTTTCCCTATCCGAGGTATCCGCAGGTACTATCAGGACCACCCGAACCCGTCGGTATTCCCATGAGACGATTCAAGAGTTCACGGACCTGACATCGATGCTCTTAAGTTCAGGTCTCACCCTGAAAGACGCGCTGGAGATGGAAAAGGGGATTGTCGGAGCCGGGCAGCTTGCGCGTCTGGTTACCGACTTGCTGGAACCGATCCAGAAGGGGGAAAGCTTTGTATCCGCGATGCGATCCTGCGGCGAATCGTTCCCGCCGATGTATCGCGGGATGATCTCGGTCGGGGACACGGTGGGTTCGGTGGAAAAAATGTTTCCCCGCCTTTCGGAATACTTGTCCCAACGGAAAAAGATTCGGGATCACATAGTCGGCGCATTGACGTATCCGATCTTCGTGTTGGTTCTCGCGGCGGGAGGGCTGCTCGGTATCTCCTTCTTTCTTCTTCCGCGCTTGTACGAGATCTTTCAACAAATCGGCGGAGAAGCCGCACAGAAACTGCAGACGAATGCCCGCGGCATTGCGGCGACCCTGCGGTGGTCTTCGATCGGTCTTGCGGCGCTCCTTGTCGGCATTCCGGTCAGCCTGCGGATTCGTGCAACTACGGTACCATTCGCTCGGTTTGTCGACGGTGCGATTCTCAGGATTCCCGGAATCGGAACCGTCATGAAATCCTATGAAACGATGAACTTCGCCTTCGCCATGGAAATCCTGGTTTCCGCAGGGATTCCCCTTGAACGGGCCCTGGAAGAAGCGTCGGCGGTGATTGGCAATACCGCTTATCGCGAAGCGGTCATCGCTATCAAAGACGCGATCATGAAGGGAGACTCCTTGTCCCGAGCCTGTTCGGGGCGGAATGAGCTCCCGCGCTATGTTACTCACTGGGTTGCCGCAGGGGAACGGTCCGGTCATACCCGCGCAGTCTTCGCGCAGATCCGGATTTACTTTCAGGCCGACGTCGATCGGATGAGCGACCGGGCCATGTCGCTCGTGGAACCGGTGCTCATCGTTCTGGTGGGAGGAATTGTCTTGTGGCTGGTCATGTCGTTCATCGTGCCCTTGTTTTCTCTGTATGGATCGGTACTGCAGTGAGCTACGGTAAGGAGAGTCTGTTCATGGTTAGGAGAAAAAATCGTTTCATCGATGATCATCCCGAAGGCGGCTGGACATTCGTTGAAACACTTGTGGTGATTGGCATCATTCTCATTTTGACCGCGAGCGTAGGGTTCATGGCATTCCGCTATCTCGACAAGGCAAAGGTTGTCGCCGCCAGAAGCCAGCTGGAAACCTTCTCGCTGGCGCTTGATGGCTACTACATCGATTGCGGACAGTATCCAACCCAAAGTCAGGGGCTGGGAGCATTGTGGGAGCGCCCCGCGGGCGAATCAGTCCCTGCAGGATGGAGCGGTCCCTATCTGACCAAGAAAGCGCCACGCGATCCCTGGGGGAATCCCTATGAATACCAGATGCCCGGAAAAAACAGCCAGCCATTCAGTCTCCGAAGTTTCGGAGCGGACGGGAAAGAAGGCGGTGACGGAATCAACGCCGATATCACGACCTGGGAAGACTGACGGATATGTGCTGGTCGACGCGATTGTTACGGTTTTTCTCGCCGCCCTCCTCGCCGGAACCATCGCCGCCGGTATCGGAATCGCGTCACAGTCGTCAATCCGTCTTCGCGCGCATGCTGAGCGCATGGTGCAGGATCGCAACGAGGCAGTGCTCCGGGATCTACACGAAAAGTCGTTCTGAAGACGGTTCGACGACCCTTGAGGTTATCGCCGCCCTCGCCATTCTTGCGGTCATCGGAGCGGCATCGTATTCAGTCACGGTGGCGGGCTTGCACGCGTCTGAACCCACCAGGCGCGCCGCATCATACGCATCGCGACTCGTACAAACCGATGACGCCCTGCGTCGGTTTGTCGGCAGAATACGCATCCCGTATTGGGTTCGGGATGTCACCCTCGAAACGGGGAATGGGGTCTATCGGCTTCCATACTATGAAGGGACGGGGCCGTTGACTCTCGAAATGGCGAATGGAGGGGATGCGCTTTCCATTGCCTCTTCGTCCGAGCATGTCACGATCGATGGAGTACGGCTGGAATCGGTGAAACCGCTCCCCGAGAGCTCTCAAAGGATACGTGCCGTGATGGTGATGTACCGGATAGCGGGGAAGGAATATCGTACGATCGCATCGTTCGGGTCGATTCCGGTGATGGTGGATGACTGATGGACAGCTCCGGATCGATAGCCCCACGGGTTCTGGTGATGCTGCTGATCCTTGCGGCCGCCCTTATGGGGGTATCAGGCTACCTGGAGGTGTCACGCTCTTCTGTCCGCAGAAGCGCCGATCGGGAAGCGAGGAAAACCCGACTCTACACGGAAGCCATGACCGTTGTCGCGCGTCTTTCCGATGACCCGACGCCTGAGTCTGACTGGGCGGGAGATCCGGTTCAGGAGTACTGCACCACAGGGGAACACGACGGGATACGCGTGAAGATCACCGATATCTCCAGTCGGTTGAATCTCAACTATATCAGAAAAAATCTTCTGGAGAAGACTGCATTTTCCTCCTTGCTCAAGCCAGGGGTCACCGCAGCGGAACTCCAGCAGTTCCGGGTCGATTCGGGCTTGTCACCCACACTTGAGCCGTACATGGCATTCTTTCGGGAGTCAGCCCGTCCGTATTGCACCACGTATGGATGGGCAAACATAAATCTGACCGATGAGTTCGTCCTTCGATCCTTGTATGCGTCGCTCTCGGGATCCGCGTATGGAGCACAAGCGTTCCACACAAGGATACAGAGCCTTCTGACGGAAAAGAGGATCCTTCTTGACGAGGAGTATGCCACCTATCTGGGCGAGGATGCTGCACGCGTATTTCCCGTGATCAATACCGAACCCTGGTTCAATATTCACTTTGTAGATCCGTACATTCTTGGGGAACTTGTGGCGTATCCGGAGTATGCCATTGAGAATCCGGCACGGAAGACCGCCCGATTGCTGGAACTGCGCCGGTACGCCGAGATGTCCCGAGCGGATATCGCGGCCGCGCTTGGAGTTTCCGAACGGCACACGCTACTGCAGTACATCGGAACCACGACCGCCTTCTGGGACGTGACCGCGACATTGCAGGATGAACGGTGTACCCTCATTGTAGCCCGATTGCCATATAATCCAACGGACTTTTCGCATGGCTTGCACGCACAACCGCAGTTTCGCGTGATTGAACGGAGATTCGAACCGTGAACACACTTTCGTGCTACGAACGCGGCATGGTGACTCCCCTGGCTATCTCTCCGGGCAGGGTATCCGGTGACGCCGTCATGCTGTCCGGATCCGAGTACGAGCTCATGCTGCTGGATCTTCCTCCCTTACGGGACGACGAGCTCGCCCTGACGATGCAGTATCGCCTGCGGGCGCTCTATCCCGGAGATCCCGAGGATACCGTGTATGCTTCGCTCCCGGGTTTTGACAAACGGCGCCGGGCTGTCGTCGTCATGAAACGCGAGCAGCTCGATGCCTGTCGGGCTCTGGCGGGGGACCGTCCCCTTCTCGTGTCGGCTTCGATCCTCGCTCGCGTGTGTCCCACCAGAAAAAGGACCCTCTGTGCGCTCTGGTCACTCCGTTCGTTCGAAGGTGCCGTGTTCGAAGCAGGACGTGTCGTCTCATTGCACGCCTATCCTGTAGAACCGGATCGGAAGAGGGGGGTACAGGCGCTTGAGGACCTGTCCGAGGGATGTGAGACGATACAGATAGTCCTTGCCGATGACATGCGCGCCGAAGTGTCCGGAATGCGGGATCTGGTCGCGTCGGCGCGCATCCCCTGCACCGTCTCCCTGCTTGCCGACCGAATGCGACCGTGGGACGCGAATGCCATGGCAGTGTTTCAGATACCCCCTTCGCGGACACGAACCGCCGTGCGAATCATGGTCGCGGCCATTCCCTGGGTATGCGCCGCTTTGTGTATCGGGGCTGTACTGCGGTATGGCGCGTTACGGCAGCAGGATCGCGACGCACGCAAACGCCAGTATGAACTTGCTCGTCAGGCGCAGGATCGAGCGAAACACGCTCGCACGGCATTGCAGGAACTGGAATCCCGCTATGCGCAGACGCGGAAAACGGCTGAACCATCTCCGTATGAACTCATCGCGGCGATTGCGCCGGCCTTTGGAGAGAACTGCCGCATGACCACGCTGGAGGTAACCGGTTCGGAGTTCCGGTTCGAGGCCGAAGGCATCGATTCACTCTCGGTTCTCGCAGCATTGGAGAGTTCCAAACAGTTTTCGCACCTGGTCCTGCATTCATCCGCACGGCTTGACGCGCGATCGGAACGATTCGTGATTTCCGGGAGATACACCCATGCAGGAACATGAGAAACGAATCGGCCTGCTCGCTGTGCGTATCCTTGGAATGACGCTGGCAGCCATCCTGCTGGTCCGCGCGGGTGAACGAGTTTTTGACATCGAAACATCCATCGCGCGCTATAGCCGAATGATGGCGGCGTTTCAGATACCTCGTGACGACGATATGCGCAGGATACAGGAGCGGATTGCCGCATTGACGGCACTGCTCCCTTCCACACCGACCGTGCACTCGGAAAAATCCGACCTACGTTTTTCGGATATCGGGCTTCGTGTTCGGACCCTTTCTGCCGAGCGGGGCATGGCCCTCCGCGGGTTCCGGACGGTAACGAATAAAGGAGAGCCACTTCTCGAGTGTGAGGCTACCGGTCCCGCTGTGGCGGTCTTAGGATTCCTTTCTGATCTTTCGAACCGTCCGGATGGTCTTTCCATACAGTCGGTCCGACTGGTCGCTTCGACGAGTGGTACACTTGATGCTGTCATCGGGATGAAGTATGAAACGAAATAGCATCATTGCAGGAAGCCTTGCCTTGCTGCTCTCCATCCTTGCCTTCATATTCGCGCCCGAGCGGATACGCGACATGGCGCGCGCACAGAGCCGACAGGCAGGAGCGGCTACAACCACGGCACAACCGGAAACAGTATCGACTATCCCACTCTCCCCACCGCTGCCCGATCCTCGTATGCTTGTGCACGCATTTGCGAAACAACTGGATCCCCCCAAACTTCGTGCCCCCCTGACGAAACCGCCTACCACCGTGGCGCCACAGCCCGTGATCGACGCACCGTGGCTACGGTATGTCGGGACGGTCGAAGATTCAGATGGGGTAGCTCGACTCTTTTTCAAGGACGAACGGACTGGCGGCGTACTGAAAGCTCGAACGGATGGAGTCCCGGAAGGAGACGTTCGGTTGACGAGTTCAGACAACGGTTCCTGCATCCTCGAGATCCAGGGCACGCGGACACGAGTATTGAAGAGGTGATTACATGCATCATATGAAAGCAGTTTTGTGGATAGGTGTTGTCCTCGCGTTTGCATCGTGCGCAACACAACAGAAAATGGAGTCCACGCCATCGGCACCGACCTTGCTGGGTATGGTCTATGATCATGACAACCGACCGGTTGCCGATGTGGAGATCTCCATCGCGGGAACCATCCGGGTGCGCACGGATATCAATGGCCGATTCGCCATCCCGGAGTTCGAATTCGGGACCTATGAACTGGTGTTCCATAAGACCAACCATGAAGATGTTCATATCTCCCTGAACTATTCGGATGCGACGTTTGTCCTGTATGTGAAGATGATCTCGGCGGAACAGGTGCTCGCAGAGGCCGAGGCAGAACTGGGGCAACGCCACTGGTCGTCCGCCCGCTCCTGCATCGACCGGGCGCTCCGCCTGATCCCTGACGATCCCTCGGCACGGTATCTCGACGCTGTTCTGACATTCCGTATGGGTGACACGGCACGGGCTGTCACCATACTGCAGGCCCTGCTCTCCGGTGGGTACAACGAGCCCTACGTGCATCTCTTCCTGGCCGATCTCTACCAGTACCAGCTCCAGAAACCACAGGACGCGTTCACACATCTCAAGGCCTACTTGTCACTGCGCTATGACCCGGATATCGAACGTCGCTGTGCAGATATTGAGCTTGTGTTGACAAAATCGAATGATGATACACAAAACTGACTTGACTGCCCAGTAAGTTGGTTTATACTCAATAATAATTATTCTAATCAAGCACCCCCATCGAGAGAGTCTCTAAGGAGAGAAGGTATGAACAAGCCCGCGAGGAAGAAGCTGAGAGCCTGCATCGTGTTCGCCTGCGCTGCCATGGGCGCATGGGCACAGACACGGGCGCCGGAAGCGGCGACTGCCGGAGGCGCGTACCGGATCGAACGGGGAACGGACGGGACGGACTCGTACACGCCGCTCGTGAAGGGACGGCACACGTTCAGCTTCGGCACGGGGGCGGGACAGATCGAGTTCGATTCAGAGGCGGTGGACCTGTCGGTGGCGACGGTCAGGCAGTCGGGGAAGTCGGGCGGGCGTGTGGCGGCGAGTACGTTTGCGAAGACGGGGCAGGGACTGGGGAACCGGGGACTGGCGATGACGGTGAGGCAGGTAGGAGGACCGGCGGCAGGGCGGAACGGACAGATCGACGGGATGGGGATCACGGGTCCGGTGTGGGAGTTTGGGCCTGAGAAGCTGCGGTTCACGAAGCCTGCGAGGCTGACGCTGCCGTACACCTGTCCAGAGGGGATGCCGGAGAGCCAGATCCAGGTGTTCTGGTACAATGAAAGCGTGAAGCGGTGGGAGGTTGTGCCGAAGCTGAGCCAGGACATGGTTACGCACACCATTACGGCATCCATCGAGCACTTCAGCTATTATCAGACTGGATTATCATTCAGCAGAGTCAATGAAGCGGGAACGCTCGTGGGCTTGGGAGGATCGAGGAGTGAGCGGGTGGACCCGTACTTCGGGACGCTCCTCATGGACAGCACCGAGGTGGACATTCCCGCACGGGGGATCGGATTCGGTCTCGAGTCGAGTTTTAATTCGGACTACGTATATTCATTGTATGTCCAAACGTTAACGAGTGGTATAAATTCGTCGGGTATCACCTGTGTCAGCCCCAAAAACAACAGCCCGTATGAGTACGCGAAAGGGTGGAGCTACGATTTACCATTCTGTACCTATGGCAGCTACGATACGTTGAAATTGATGATCCCCAACGGGACAGTCTTTGACTTGTCAAATGTGATGAATGGCTGGAGAAGCTGGGCATCGGATACCGATATTCAAACCGATCGGTACATCATACGGAAATCCGGTACAACCCTGACGGTACGGATTCCGGAAGTAGGGTACACAGGTCGCTTTACCATATATGAATTGGTTTCATGGAGTACATACCAACCGCGAGACGATGATCCCATTACGACGTATTGGTACAACTACAAGGCGACGTCTGCGCGGCTCTTCTATCCGGACGGACGAGAGGCAGAGTTCACGGGATCGGGGTATGTGTCGAAGATCTGGGATCCGTCCCTGGTGAACGGCGTCACGTTCAGCTACTCGGGGACGACCTTGACGCTGATGGACCACACGGACGGACGTGCGGTGAAGATTTACAGCTACGCGGGATCGAATGGTCAGACAAAGATCGTGTACATCCTGTCGTCGACCACGAACGGGACGACGCTGAATCCGGGGGATCTGTTTCTGCAGCGGAAGACACTCGACTCGTCGGGGCGGATCATTGCGATCGATGAACTGGGAACGGTGCCGATCACGCAGACCATCACCTCGTTCACGCCGAGCCTGTCGAACGAGTCGACGTACAGCACGGTGTTGCGTTCGACGACCTACGGGTACTCGCTGAGTTCGGGAGTGACAGGGGACTACATCGAAGTGCAATCGCCGGGGAAAGGGTACTCGAAATATACGTTCGGGATTTCGTTCCATCCGAATGGGTATAATACGTACTATCATTCCAATGACGTCGATCCGCCAGGAGATAGAAATGAATTTTGGGATCGATACTATGAAAACAAACCGAAGGTGACGAACGTCATCCGCAAGGAACAGTCCGGATCGACGGAGTACGCGAAAGACTATTACAGCTATGAATCGACGTATGGACAATCTGCGTTCACATCTTCGGATTATCAGCGTTCGACGACAGGATGCCCAACGGCGTGGGATATCTTTCCGTCGAAGACGACGATTGCGACGTACCGGGTTAGTGGTAGTGAGACGGCGATAACAAAGCGCGAAGTACAGTTTTCCCATGCTGGTAGTGCGCCTGACAGAGAATACCTTGGCGTGGGAACGGATATCACGTACAAGAACTCAAGTGACTTCTATACGAAAACAGGGCGCTCATTCACCCCGACTTCCTCGTTACTTGGGAGCTATCGCACGCAGTACGAATATGTCTACATCGGGGATTCCGGTACATCGCGGTACACGCTGACGCATTCGTACGACAGCGATGGGCGGCGGACGCGGACGCAGAACAGCCTTGCGGGAAGTACATACACGGCCTACCTCAATACGCTTACGTCTGACACCACCTTCTGGGACAATCCGTACACATCGACGAACAACTTCACGGACAACCTGGTGAAAGGCTTCGGGATCATAGCGGGAGAGGCGGTCGAGCAGGCTTCAGGATCGTGCTTCAAGACATACCGGAAATACCAATCAGACCTGAAGCTGCTCGAGACGAAAGATCTTGAATACTATGCGAACGGGACGGCCAACACCAAGACGGTGACGAGTGCGTGGAACAGCTCGACGAATACGCTTGCGAGCGTGACGGAGCCCTGGGGGGACTCAAGTACGACGACGACCTCGTTCAGCTACGGGAGCGGGTGGAAGAGCTCGTTCGTGACGACACAGACGAAGGAGCTGGGGGCGAACATCGGAACGAATGATCGTGTCGTCACCACGTATGATTATGACCTTGCGGGACGACGGCTGCAGGAAGGGACGGTCGTCACGGATTCACAGGGGACCGCAATCGACGGGACGAAGTATCCCGCAGCGACGAGTAAGCTCGAGTGTGATGGACTGGGACGAGTGACGAAGAAGTCACGGGTGGTGAGCGGGACAGAGACGACACTCGGGCGGTACGAGTATGGGCAGGACACGAATGGACTGTGGTCGACGGCGACGGACGGGAAAGGATTCCGCACCGAATCGCGGTACGATTTCTACGGACGGCTTCTGCAGGAGATACCGTACAAGCCGGATACGGCGAGCAGGGACGCGACATACACGGGGTCAGGAGAGGTGGCGATCGGGAAGGTGGTGAAGACGTGGGATATGGCGATGCCATCGCTCGTGAAGAGCGAGACGGTGTATCTGGACGCAGGTCTTTCGACGCAACTTGTGACGAGCTACAGCTACGATGTGCTGGGGCGGCCTGTGCAGGTGCAGTCGGGGCCGAGCTCCGGCTCACAGGTGACGATGGTGGCGACGGCCTACGACGACAGCCAGAACACGGTGACGGTGGACAGGTACCGGGATGGGTCGACGTACACGAGGACGAGGACGCAGAAAGACTGGCTGGGACGGACAAGCTCGGAGATCCAGTGGGACGGGACGAACGGGGGAGGGAACAGCCGGACGACGTCGTACGCTTATAATTTTACGGGACAGGTGACGTCGAAGACGATGCCGAACGGGGAAGCGTACACGTACGTGTACACGCGTGCGGGACGGCTGCAGACGGAAAGCTACCCTATGGGGCGGGGGAGTAAGTCGAACACGTACTACCCGGACGGACGGGTGCGTGTCGCGACGGAGCTGAACGGCGACACAGTGAGTTACACGTACAATAAGGCGGGGATGGAGCGGACGAGGACGACAGCGTCGACGAGGAGCCCGCAGCCCGCGACGCTCGTAGTGACAAGCGCGTACTGCCAGTATGGTCCGGCCACGGTGGCTGAGCAGCGAGGGGGTGAATCGACGCCGAGCCAGACGGTGGCGTGGGAATACGGGGTGAACGGGATACCGGCCAAAGAGAGTCGGACCGTCCCGACTCAGGCGGGGTCGAAGACGGCGACGGTAGTGAGGACCTACGACCTGGCGAACAATCCGGCGAGTGTGACGGTGACGGGGTTTGGTGGGTACGCGAAGGCCGTGAACTATGCGACACCGTACTTCGGCGGAACAGGGTATGGCGGGAACACGAACACGCTGTCGGTGTCGGACAGTTCGTCGAACCTGCTAGGGCGGACAGGACTGTCGTTCTGGGGAGGACGGACGGCGGTATCGTACGGGACGTCGGGGGGAACGGCGGTGTACGGGTACGACACGTGGCTGCGAATGAGTTCGGTGGACAATCCGGGGAGCCTGTGCGACGGGAGCTACACGTACGATCGGATGGGGAACGTGACGGGGCGGGACGGGGTGAGCTACGGGTACGACGGGATGAACCGCCTGTCGACGGGAGGGGGAACAAGCTACGGCTACGACGCGATCGGGAACCTGACACAGTCGACGGGGACAGATCCGGCGAGCTATGGCTATGCGCCGGTGTCGGGAGTGAACAGCATGCTCCTACGGAACATCACGCATCCGAGTTCGCAAGCCGTGACGGACGACGCGAGTCGGGGGTGGGTGACGGGTGTGCAGAACCGGTACGCGAGCCTTACGTGGGACGTGTACGGGCGGCTGGAGGGTATGGGAGACCTGGCGAGGAACGCAGGTGGAACGCAGACGGACAGCTATCGGTACTACCCGGACGGGCTGCGGTATCGGAAAGATGAGACGTCGACGACGGGAGCGGTGACGACGACGCTGTACGTGTACGAGGGGAACGAGATACTGCTGAAGGAGAGGATGGAGGGGAGCACGTGGAAGACGGCGCAGGTGAACGTGCGGCTTGGGGGTATGGAAGTCGGACGGTACGTGAAGGACTACGTGGGGAACACGGAGCGGCTAGAGTACGTGTGGCAGGACAACCTGGGATCGCGGAGGGCAGTCACGGACACGGCGGGGACGGTGAAGGCGAAGATCGACTATGCGGTGTGGGGTGGCTCGACGGTGACGAACTACAACGGGTACGACGGGAGTCAGGATGTGTCGTACACGGGGAAGGAGCGAGACGCGACGGGACTGTACTACTTCAATGCGCGGTACTATGATTGTGTGGCGGGGAGGTTCTACTCTGAGGACCCGGTCAGGGATGGGGGCAACTGGTTCGTCTACTGTGGCAACAATCCGCTCTCGTTCACAGATCCCTCGGGACTAGCTCATGAAGTAGATGATGATCACCATGGCGGGCACATTTTATCTGATAATAATGGCAAATTGAGTGCTTCGAGTGGGGATTCTGAAAATAGGGTCAAGGAATTTGAGAAAGCAGAAAGAGCAGAAGGAAGAAGGGAGGTTATTGAAGATGTAGCAAAAGCAGTCGGTTCTCTCCTGCAGGGGATGAACAATGCTAGCGATTCTGTACTGAGACTGCTATATGGAAATAATGTTGCCAATTTATTGAATGATTATTGCTTAATTTACGAAGAACAACTTCATCACTTTGCAACTAATAAAAACTCTAAGTTTACCCAACAAATGGAAGATATTGCAGAGAAATTTGGACTGAAGCTGGATGAAGCATGGAACAAAGAGTTGATGCCTCATTTAGGCCGACATCCAGATGCCTATCATGATTTTGTTCAACAGGGTATGCAAGATGCAGCGGTTGGCGCCGGAACTAGTCAGGCAAAGTTCCTTGAATTGTTCAACCAATATGTAAAGACTCCAGTTATAGAAAACCCTGGGATGTTAAGAAAAGCTTGGTGGCAATGATGAATTACTATCTATTTGGTGGTGCAGATTCCACGCCAGTAGCAAGTGCGTTTGCACCAGAAGGAACTCGGTTGGCACATGAGTTGATTTCAGAGATCGATGGTGTTTCTGAAATGCCATTTGAGTTTTCATTGGTGAAATTGACGAAAGAGGGAGATGGGCTTATTAGGTCCTCTGACCTTTCAGAAATCAAAGAACTATGGATCGACTATTTACCGAATAGTTTGGCTTGGCCCTTATTTTCTGAGAGGCTAAAGGTTGTCATTGAAGAAAACTTATCTGGTAATGAAGGAATTAATTGGATAAGAGCAAAAATAAATGGTGGGGGAGAACAGCGCATATACTTTATTTTACGATTCTCAAAAATGCTTGATGTTATCGATGTGCAAAAAACAATGTATGTCCGAGGTACCGATCGGATTATGAAACCGTGCTTTTCTATAGATAAGGTTGAAAAATTCAGTGTTTTCCATAAGCCTGCACATCACAGTCTTTGGAAGATTACGTCTGGCCTTTATGTAAGTGAAAAACTAAAAAAGGCTATTCAGAAGAAAAAAATAACTGGTGTAAATTTTGAAAAAACACTGACTGGTTGAGTTTTTATTTATATGCTCCTGCATGCCGTACCTTCGTCACGGTGGCTATGGAATCGTGGGAATCTGGGGTGAGAAGAGCTGCCGCGGGGCATCGCGACAGTAGTCGCGCAGCCCCTTGGCTATGGGAAGACAACCATCCGCATGCTTGACTCCATACTTGTGAATTTCGAGTATTGAGCCGAAGGGGAAGGCAGACCCGATAGCGTCTAATGCGTAGGTTGGCGAAGTCCGCGAAAGCGGATTTGGGGGAGCGCTCTCCCAAGCACGGCTTGGGACGGCGCTCCCCGCCAACCGAGAATTAGGCGCAGTCGGGCGACTGTGTTTGATGGTGCCATCGTCGAGGGCAGGGAGCAGAAGCATCAGTCAGTGAGAGACTTTTGGATCTTCCGTTGTGATGCCGGCGCCTTTCAACGCATTGTCGATGGTTTTGAGCAGGGCTTTCTGGTCGAAGGCGGGAAGACGTTCGATCAGTTTCGCCCGCTGTACAATTCTGCGGCTTGGCGAGTCATCGTCGAGCGGTGCCGATGCTCCGATTCCCAATATCACATCCGCGTGTACGTTCAACGAAATGGAAATCTGAATGACAACCTCGACGGGAATACTCAGACGGGCGGTTTCATAGTGTGAAAGCAAGGCCTGGGTGATGCCGATTTTCAGAGCCAGTTCTTTTTGGCTGAGTCCTTTTTTTTTGCGCAGTGCGGCAATATTTTGACCGACATTGTGAGAGGATTCGGAGATATCCGGCAGAATATATTTCGGTCGCTGTGGCATAGAAAAAGTATATCCTACCGCTTGACGATATAATACATGATGTATAATACTCAAAACCAATAATAGTACTTGACATGGTTGTATGTCAGGTACAAAGGAGCCCGTTTCCCCTGAGGTCGTGGTGGATGCTTCGGGGAAACGGGCGAGGACACAACGAGGGAACCTCGTCATGACGCAAAGACAGGATAGCATACAGGACAGGACGATGACGAGATTCCCCGCAAAAAGGAGGCGGGGGATGGAAACTGCGGAGGTAACGGATCTGTACGAAGCGGCGTATCTGATCATGGCAGGGTGTACGCTGGAGGAGGTGCGGTGCATTCCGGTGTCGGAATCGCTGGCCTGTCGAATGAGCTTCCGGGGAGAGGGGCTTGGACGGGCGCAGGGTGAGTTTTGGGGGAAGCGGGCGGTGGTGAACCTGAGTGCGTTTCGCTCGGCGTATGGGCAGGTGAACAGCTATGTGCATGAGGCGAAGAAGAGCTTTGACCGGGAGCGGCGCTCCGGGCGGCGTGGTGCGGTATGAGGGGAGACCAGAGCGAGCGGGTACTCGCGGTCGCTGATGAGTCCCTTCCTGGGGCCGCGTTTCTTCCCCCCCACTCCGCGGGGAACGCAGTCACCGAAGGTGACGACGTTCCCCCGGAGTCGCCCCCGGCAGGGGCAAAAGAGGAGGAGCCGAGACCGGGCGAAGCGGCCGGCTTCATGGACGAGACGGATGGACCGGAGCTGCACGTCGAGCGGGATGGGCTGTTCCATGTGTTCCGTGTGGGGGCGATGACGTACCGCATAGGCGGGGTCAGGCAGCTGTTTGTGACGAGCCTGAAGGTGGCGATCCGGGCGAGTGCAGGGATGATGAGCTACTACGACACGGTGGACCTGTACGCGGCGAAGGCGAGGGGCGGCTTTGCGCAGGCGGTGGCGCGGAGCTTCGGGTGGGAGCTCGCGCGGGCACAGAAGGACCTCGTGCTGATCCTTGAGAATCTCGAGTGCGAGCGCGACGAGGCCCTGCGGCGGGGAAATACGAAGGCGGGCGTCCCGATGAGCGCGGCCGACCGCGAGCTGGGGCTGTCGCTGTTGCGCGACCCGCGCCTGTTTGAGCGGATCGTGGAGGATCTCAGCGCGTTGGGCTACGTGGGAGAGGACCTGAATAAGCAGCTTCTGTACCTGTGCGCGTCGAGCCGGAAGCTGGACGATCCGATCTCGGTCTTGATTCTGTCGCAGTCCGCGGCGGGAAAGAGCTATCTCGTGGAGACGGTGCGGAAGCTTATGCCGCCCGAGGAGGTGGTGGCGGTGACGAGCCTGTCGGACCAGGCACTGAACTACATCGAGGACCTGAGCCACAAGTTTCTGATTCTGGGAGAAGCGGTGCACGGGGAGGTGGTGGAGCACCAGATCCGGGAGATGCTGTCGGGCAAGGAGCTGTCGAGGCTGGTGACGATGAAGGACCCGGAGACGGGGACGATGCAGAGCCGGGTGGTCAGGACGCCGGTGGTGGTGTCGAGCGTGCTGTCGGGAACGAGCCACGCGGTGAATCCGGAGAACGCGAGTCGGTGCTTTGTGGTGAACGCGGACGAGTCGAGAGGTCAGACTGCGCGGATCCACGAGGCGCAGCGGCAGAAGTATTCGCTGGAACGCTTGCGGGCAGGCCGCGGAGAGACGGAGCGGATCATACGGGCGCACCAGGCGGCGCAGCGGCTGGTGCGGAAGGTGGCGATCGTGAACGACTTTGCGGTGCACCTGGGGTTTCCGACGAGTCTCATGCGGAGCCGGCGGGACCACGACCGGTTTCTGGACCTGATCGCGAGCGTGTGCTTTCTGAGGCAGTACCAGAAGCACGAGGAGCGTGAGGGGGCAGTGAGCTTCATCCGCTGCGACCTGGAGGACTACCGGATCGCGTACACGATCATGGTGGAGGGGGTGCTTGCGAGCACGGTGCGGGAGCTACCCGCGGGGGCGGTGGGGCTGTATGGCGAGCTTCGGACCTGGGTGGGCCGTGAGGCGAGAGCGCAGCACTTACGGGCTGAAGAGGTGAGCTTCACGCAGCGGCAGGTACGGGAGCTGACCGGGCTGGGGCATACATGGATCAAGCAGAGTCTGCGGCAGCTCGTCGAGTACGACTACGTGTCGATTGCGCGAGGGGGCTCGGAACGCTCGCGAGCCTATTACCGGCTTCGCGAGGACGCGGAGATTGGGGCGGTGGATCTGTCGATGATTCCGAGTCCTGAGGCGATGGCAGAACGACTCTCCGGATCAACGGCATAAATCTGGTCAGTCTGGGCAGAACTGGGCACTGACTACCGATAGCGAGTGTTGCCCCTGGCGCGACAAGGAATTACCAATCTGGTCGCGCAATTCCGGCGGGGAAGAGAGGCGAACGTGGATGGCATATACTCCGTACGGCTTTCGGCGCAGATCGAAGCCTTTCTCGCTGAAGAACAGCCGAAGGTAACTGATCAGGGTTACGAGTCGATACGCACGCTTGCGCGGACCGTCGGCTCATGGCTGGAAGCGGAGGAACTCGAGGTTGCGGAGGTAGGGCTTGCTGAGGCTCTGCGCTACCAGGTGAAGCTGTCGACGATGACAGCAGCGACAGGGCGGCCGTACAACGCGGGGACGATCAACAACCATCTGAAAGCGGCCAGGCGGTTCTTCGACTACCTCGTGAAGACGGGGACGATACGGACGAATCCCTTCCGCGAGATCCGTCGGGTGCGGGTGGGAGAGCATCTGTCGGAGAATGCGCTGACGGTCGAGGAGATGGCGAGACTCCTTGCGGCCCTGTCGCGCTTCGATGAGGTGCGGCCGTGGTGGAAGGTGGTAAAGACCTATCGGGTGCACGTGGCGGCGGAACTCATGTACGCTGCGGGCTTGCACGCGAGTGAGGCGGCTGCGCTCGAACCGGCTGACCTTGATCTTCGCGAGCGGACGGTGTGGGTTCGGAGCGGGCGCTCGGGGCAGGGGCGGACGGCATTCCTGACGAGCTACGCGGCGGGGGTGCTCAAGGAGTATCTCTGCCGGCGTGAGGTTGTGTTCAGGGGCTACGAGCGGGGGTACGCGCACACGCTCTTCGGCGCGGGGCACGGGAGGCTGACTCAGGTGATCAACGAGGTTTTGGCCGAGACCTGTGCGAGTGAGGGATTGCCGATGATCACGAGCTACGGCTTTCGGACGAGCCTGGGGGCGCACCTGGTCGAGTCAGGCTGCGACCTTCGGCACGTGCAAATCTTGGTCGGGTTTCGGAACTTAGGCAGCACACAGACCTACCTGCGGCGGAGCAAGGAGAGCCTGCGCGCGGCGGTGGACGCGGCGCACCCGCGCGGAAGCTGGGAGTTCCGATCGTGACTGGCGAGGCCGTACAAGCTTTGGGACTGCACCTGGTGAGCGAGGACCTCGTGGCCAGGCGGATCGGCGCGTGCTACATGGCCCACGCGCGTGCTACGATCATAGGGTATTACCGCTGGACCGAAGAGCACGCGATAGGCGATATACGTCAGGTCACGCCGGCGCAGCTCCTTGGCTACCGCGAGGATCTCGCGGCGCGACTGTCGAAGACGACGGGAGAACGGCTTAAGCACACGACGGTCAATAGTCGCTTCGGGATGGTACGGCTTCTGTACGCCTGTCTGTACCGCTCAGGGCTTATCGACGACAACCCCGCCGGGCAACTGGGTGATCCGCTCCCCCCGGAGTCTGTACGCCGCCGCGCGTTCACAGAAACGGAGATGCAGCGCTTTCTTGACGAGCTCGATACGACGACGACGCAGGGATTGCGGGATCGCGCGCTCTTCGAGCTCGTGTACGCGGCTGGCCTTCGTGTGGGCGAAGTTGCGGGCCTTACGGTGGGCGACGTGGACTTCGAGCGCCGGATCATGCGCGTGCGGGGCAAGGGTGACAAGGACAGGCTCGTGCCGATCTCGGAGGTCGCGCGGGATGTGCTGCTTCTGTACCTCGGGAACCGCGCCCATGATCCGCAGGCCTGGATATTCACGGGGACCTGCGGACCGAGGACAGGGAGCCATGTGAGGCCAGCGAGTGTGAGTGAGCGTTTCCGAACCCTCCTGCGGCGCTTCGGTATGGACGACCCGACCCTGTCGGCCCACTCGGTCCGGCATGCCACCGCGACCCATCTTTTAAGCCGCGGCGTGAGCGTGCGCCAGATCCAGGAACTCTTGGGTCACGCAGGAGTCGAGACGACGGCGCGGTACACGCACGTCGTGACGGAGAACCTTAAGCGGATCTATCGGCGCTACCACCCGAGGGAGCAGGCGATCTATGCGGAGGTGGACAGGGACTATATCAAAAGGCTCGCCCGCCTTGTCCCGGAAGGTCG
The DNA here is from genome assembly GCA_963678065.2 of Treponemataceae bacterium. GTDB lineage: Bacteria > Spirochaetota > Spirochaetia > Treponematales > Rectinemataceae. The sequence continues at coordinate 1,130,564 of CAXXVZ010000005.1, read as the reverse complement.
GCCAGGATAGAATCTCTTTCATGCGGTGCGCGCCCCTTCTCCTGCCACAGCAGCACGTCAAGCTGACTGTGGAACTGCTCGTAGTGGAAGGGTTTCTCCGGAGGTGGCTGCAGACCTTCACCGAGGCGCTGTGGCTGTATCTGCTCTATGCCTCGCTCGCTGAGACCAAAAAAACCGAAACCGGGGAGGTGGCTCGTGGAGAAGAAAAACAGCGGGGCGAGAATCCAGTAAAGTTCACGGATCCCACGGGGTTGGCAGGGATGGGGGATCTGAAACGGTTCGAATCAACGGGCGAGACGTCCGATAGCAGCCTAATATCAGGACTTGGTACCGGGAATATTGTTCCTTCGAGCGATCCGCCGGATGCTGAAAATGTTGTTAGCAATATAATAAATTCGCTTGAATCGGCTGCGAAGCTTGCTAAAAACGTAGTAACTAGTGCAACTAATAATATTGCCACCGCCGCTGTTGCAGTTGTAACTGGGCTATATGGTGGGCTAAATACAGCCGGGATATTGCCGCCACCGCCAGCATTGGTCGAAGACGTCTGCTATCCTTTGTTTGATGGCTTTCTGTTTGGCGCTTCATGGGAAACAACCCTACCCGCAGGTTCGACGTTTGATAGATATGGGAATCCACGTGGTTCATATGCTTCTCCGATAGGGACTCCAAAAGAAGAAAGAGCATTACCCCCATGGAACTCTGGTGAATACACTGCATATAGATCGAAGATCGATCTAGAAGTAAAAGCTGGTATTGCCGGGCCATATTATGGAAGTGCCGGTGGTGGTATTCAATACATGTTCCGTAGCACTTTGGGAAGCCTTATCGATGCTAAATTGGTCGAGGTGTTGAAATGAATATAAAAGAGCTCGAACGAGAATTGAACCAACTGAATGTACCGAGTTCGTGGTATTCATTCAACAAGCTATTTCGCGAAGATCGAACATGCCTAATCGAGGAAGGTGGATGTTGGGAGATATACTTCTTTGAACGAGGGCAAAAAAAAGACATTAAGCAATTCTCCTCAGAGGCTGAGGCATGCAGTTTTCTCCTTAGGCAAATGAAGTCGGATTTGAGCATTTTTCGTAAAGAAGCCCCCTTGGGGCCTGACCCCAAAGCCTAACGCGGCTTCAACCGGACTCGGGCCAAAAGCCCTCGCCGTTTAAGCGGAAGGTTAGGCAAGAAAAAAAGACAAAGGCCGCTTCAGTGTATGCTGAGGCGGCCTTTGTGTATCCGAGGCAAGAAAAGATCCGAGTTCGGCTGCGAGCCTGTTTCAAGGCGTGAATGGCAAGCTGAAGAACTGCCGCGTGGCATCGCGTCTTCGACGCGCAGCCCCTTGGCTATGGGAAGACAAATATCCGAATGCGTGACTCCATACTTGTGAATTTCGTGTATCGAGCCGAAAGGAGTGGCAGACCCGATTGTGGCTAATGCGTAGGTTGGCGAAGTCCGCGAAAGCGGATTTGGGGGAGCGCCACTCCACGCGCAGCGTGAGGCGGCGCGACCCGCCAACCGAGAATTAGGCGCAGTCGGGAGACTGTGTTTGATGGTGCCGTCGTCGAGGGCAGGGAGCAGAAGCATCAGTCAGTGAGAGACTTTTGGATCTTCCGTTGTGATGCCGGCGCCTTTCAACGCATTGTCGATGGTTTTGAGCAGGGCTTTCTGGTCGAAGGCGGGAAGACGCTCGATCAGTTTCGCCCGCTGCACAATTCTGCGGCTTGGCGAGTCATCGTCGAGCGGTGCCGATGCTCCGATTCCCAATATCACATCCGCGTGTACGTTCAACGAAATGGAAATCTGAATGACAACCTCGACGGGAATACTCAGACGGGCGGTTTCATAGTGTGAAAGCAAGGCCTGGGTGATGCCGATTTTCAGAGCCAGTTCTTTTTGGCTGAGTCCTTTTTTTTTGCGCAGTGCGGCAATATTTTGACCGACATTGTGAGAGGATTCGGAGATATCCGGCAGAATATATTTCGGTCGCTGTGGCATAGAAAAAGTATACCCTACCGCTTGACGATATAATACATGATGTATAATACTCAAAACCAATAATAGTACTTGACATGGTTTTATGTCAGGTACAAAGGAGCCCGTTTCCCCTGAGGTCGTGGTGGATGCTTCGGGGAAACGGGCGAGGACACAACGAGGGAACCTCGTCATGACGCGAAGACAGGATAGCATACAGGACAGGGAGATGACGAGATTGCCCGCAAAAAGGAGGCGGGGGATGGAAACTGCGGAGGTAACGGATCTGTACGAAGCGGCGTATCTGATCATGGCAGGGTGTACGCTGGAGGAGGTGAGCTGCATTCCGGTGTCGGAATCGCTGGCCTGTCGAATGAGCTTCCGGGGAGAGGGGCTTGGGCGGGCGCAGGGTGAGTTTTGGGGGAAGCGGGCGGTGGTGAACCTGCACGCCTTTCGCTCGGCGTATGGGCAGGTGAACAGCTATGTGCACGAGGCGAAGAAGAGCTTTGACCGGGAGCGGCGCTCCGGGCGGCGTGGTGCGGTATGAGGGGAGACCAGAGCGAGCGGGTACTCGCGGTCGCTGATGAGTCCCTTCCTGGGGCCGCGTTTCTTCCCCCCAACTCCGCGGGGAAGGTCGTCACCGAAGGTGACGCAGTTCCCCCGGAGTCGCCCCCGGCAGGGGCAGCAGAGGAGGAGGCGAGACCGGGCGAAGCGGCCGGCTTCATGGACGAGACGGATGGACCGGAGCTGCACGTCGAGCGGGATGGGCTGTTCCATGTGTTCCGTGTGGGGGCGATGACGTACCGCATAGGCGGGGTCAGGCAGCTGTTTGTGACGAGCCTGAAGGTGGCGATCCGGGCGAGTGCAGGGATGATGAGCTACTACGACACGGTGGACCTGTACGCGGCGAAGGCGAGGGGCGGCTTTGCGCAGGCGGTGGCGCGGAGCTTCGGGTGGGAGCTCGCGCGGGCACAGAAGGACCTCGTGCTGATCCTTGAGAATCTCGAGTGCGAGCGCGACGAGGCCCTGCGGCGGGGAAATACGAAGGCGGGCGTCCCGATGAGCGCGGCCGACCGCGAGCTGGGGCTGTCGCTGTTGCGCGACCCGCGCCTGTTTGAGCGGATCGTGGAGGATCTCAGCGCGTTGGGCTACGTGGGAGAGGACCTGAATAAGCAGCTTCTGTACCTGTGCGCGTCGAGCCGGAAGCTGGACGATCCGATCTCGGTCTTGATTCTGTCGCAGTCCGCGGCGGGAAAGAGCTATCTCGTGGAGACGGTGCGGAAGCTTATGCCGCCCGAGGAGGTGGTGGCGGTGACGAGCCTGTCGGACCAGGCACTGAACTACATCGAGGACCTGAGCCACAAGTTTCTGATTCTGGGAGAAGCGGTGCACGGGGAGGTGGTGGAGCACCAGATCCGGGAGATGCTGTCGGGCAAGGAGCTGTCGAGGCTGGTGACGATGAAGGACCCGGAGACGGGGACGATGCAGAGCCGGGTGGTCAGGACGCCGGTGGTGGTGTCGAGCGTGCTGTCGGGGACGAGCCATGCGGTGAATCCGGAGAACGCGAGCCGGTGCTTCGTGGTGAACGCGGACGAGTCGAAGATCCAGACTGCGCGGATCCACGAGGCGCAGCGGCAGAAGTATTCGCTGGAACGCTTGCGGACTGGGCGCGGAGAGACGGAGCGGATCATACGGGCGCACCAGGCGGCGCAGCGGCTGGTGCGGAAGGTGGCGATCGTGAACGACTTTGCGGTGCACCTGGGGTTTCCGACGAGTCTCATGCGGAGCCGCCGCGACCATGACCGGTTTCTGGATCTGATCGCGAGCGTGTGCTTTCTGAGGCAGTACCAGAAGCGTGAGGAGCGTGAGGGGGCAGTGAGCTTCATCCGCTGCGACCTGGAGGACTACCGGGTAGCGTACACGATCATGGTGGAGGGGGTGATGAGCTCGACGGTACGGGAGCTACCCGCGGGGGCGGTGGGGCTGTACTGTGTTTCGTCAAGGCGAAATACCCGAAAAAATCGTACAAAAACACCCATCAGCCGGTGGGTAATTGTGCCTGGCCTTTCTGCCGCATGAGTGCGTGTTTCATCCGGTAGCTTTCACCTTCGAAGAGAATAATGTGACCATGGTGGGCAAGCCTGTCGATCATGGCGGCAGCCATCTGATCGTCCGTGAAGATTGTCCCCCATTTGGAGAATTCAAGATTGGTCGTGAGAATAACGCTTCGGCGCTCATAGGAATCGGAAATTATCCTGAACAGGAGCTGGGCTCCTTGCCGGTCGACGGGGACATAGCCCCATTCGTCTATGATCAAGAGATCAGCCCGAGCGATGGACATAACAAGCCGCTCAAGCGAGCCTTCCTTAAGGGCTTCGGAAAGCCTTACCACCAGCTCTGCAGCGGTAAAGAACCTGGTACGGAAGGTGCGAGAGCACGCGGTGACGCCAAGGGCTGTGGCAAGATGTGTCTTTCCAGTTCCAACGGGGCCGTAAAGCACCAAGTTTTTCTTCTCGGCGACGAACTGGGTGGTCATCATTTCCTGTTTCGAAAGCGCCGGCGGCAGCTTCACGCAGGAGAAATCAAAGCCCTCGAAGGTTTTGTAGACGGGGAAGGCCGCTTCATGAAGGAATCGTGCCCTGCGGACATCGTCGCGGTTAGCCATCTCTCGCTTCAGGATCTTCAGGAGAAACTCTTCCTGGGGTGCCTTGGCCTCTTCCTCGCAGATCTTTACCGCGGTCTGGCTGAAGGCCATCTTGCGCAGCAGTACGGAGATTTCGCTGCGCAGTTCGGCACGATTGACACGCGCTTTTCTCATGACACGGTCTCCGAGTTGCTCATGAGGGCGCGATCGTAGGCTCCGAGGTCGGGTCCCTCGGAGGGAATGCCGTGAAGCCCATCAAAGGCGACCCTGGAAGCAACCGCGCTAAGGCTGAAACTGTCCAGCCGGCCTCGGGCAATCGCTTCCTCAAGCGAGGTCATGGCGACGTCGAACCCAAAGGTCGTACTGCTTTTCACCAGGACTTTCAGCACATTGCGCAGATCAGGCTTTGAGAGTTCGTCCATCGCGACTCGTATGGTATCGTCAACGCCTGCCCTAAAGGCGCTATTGATCCATGCGCCAGGCTTCTTCATGAGGGTTTCAAGGCTTGTTCGGTAATCGCAGCTGTCGCTCCGCTCGTCGCCATAGACTCTTCGGTGGACACACAACGGGGTTCCTTCGCTGCGGTACACGACGAGTTCATGCGCCTTGAGCCCTACGGTCACTTCGCTGTTCCCGCATTCGGGAGCGCTTGAATACCAATGCTTTCCGTCAATGCAGAACTTTCCGTAGCCATCCGTGGATACTCGCTCGAAACGCTCGACGATGAAGCTTCGCACCGGCAAAAGCCCTAAAGACTGCCGCTCCTCTTCGAACAACTCGGCAATATTCTGATTTTTCTTGTAATGCGATCGGTCATGATCTTTCGCCGCTTTTTCGAGCAATTCCTTGTTCCAAGACTCGAGGCTGTCCACAACCGGCAGAGGAACGAAGAAGTTCCTTCTCGCATAGCCGATCTTGTTTTCGACATTCCCTTTCTCATGGCCTGAAGCAGGGTTGCAGAAGCTGACCGCAAAGCCATAGTGGCATTTGAACCGAAGGAAAAGCTGGCTCAAGGTGACACGGTCGCGGACCCGTCTGCCTACGCCCGTTGCGTTGTCGAACACGATCCTGGCGGGAACGCCACCTATGTGGCTGAATATATCTTTGAGCCCCTGGGAAACACATTCGGCCGTCTCGCCGCTGAAACACTGCGTAAAGCCCGCATTGCTGAAGGGAAAGGTCAAGGTCAGGTATTTGACGGTCCTTCGAACGCCGGCCTCGATCAGTTCTGCCTCTCCGAAATCGGCCTGCGCCTCGCCTTTCGACCAGACGAGCTCAAGAAACCCCTCCGCTTCTTTCCTGGCCGCTTTCCGCCGTTTGACATAGCGCTGGACCAAAGGATATGAGCAGTCGTAGTCGTCGGGGTGTTCTTCCAGAAGCCTTGTATGGATCCTCATGGCCCTATGGCGCTGCTTGAAACGCATCTTCAGGTCTTCGGCAAGCCATTGATCGATGGTTGGCTTCCATCGATCAAGTTTCGAGGGAAGCTCGCGGGGCACTTCGGTAGAGGCGTTGAAGTCCTCCTGCTTCATATACTTCGCTGTTGTTTTTCGATCGATTCCCAGCCGTTCAGCGATCTCGCAGGGACCATAGCCCTGCCTTTGCAAATCTTTGACGTGATCAATCTGGTTCATGTGGAGCATTCCCTCCTCCCTGCTGGATAAATCCTACAGGGTTTTCATCGCCACTTCCTCCCCACGATTTTTATGGGGAATTCTGACGATTTTTCTGTCCATTCCAGTTTGATCTTTTCGGGTATTTCTAGATTACGCTACACACTGTACGGCGAGTTGCGTACGTGGGTGGGCCGCGAGGCGAGAGCGCAGCACTTACGGGCTGAAGAGGTGAGCTTCACGCAGCGGCAGGTACGGGAGCTGACCGGGCTGGGGCATACATGGATCAAGCAGAGTCTGCGGCAGCTCGTCGAGTACGACTACGTGTCGATTGCGCGAGGGGGCTCGGAACGCTCGCGAGCCTATTACCGGCTTCGCGAGGACGCGGAGATTGGGGCGGTGGATCTGTCGATGATTCCGAGTCCTGAGGCGATGGCAGAACGACTCTCCGGATCAACGGCATAAATCTGGTCAGTCTGGGCAGAACTGGGCACTGACTACCGATAGCGAGTGTTGCCCCTGGCGCGACAAGGAATTACCAATCTGGTCGCGCAATTCCGGCGGGGAAGAGAGGCGAACGTGGATGGCATATACTCCGTACGGCTTTCGGCGCAGATCGAAGCCTTTCTCGCTGAAGAACAGCCGAAGGTAACTGATCAGGGTTACGAGTCGATACGCACGCTTGCGCGGACCGTCGGCTCATGGCTGGAAGCGGAGGAACTCGAGGTTGCGGAGGTAGGGCTTGCTGAGGCTCTGCGCTACCAGGTGAAGCTGTCGACGATGACAGCAGCGACAGGGCGGCCGTACAACGCGGGGACGATCAACAACCATCTGAAAGCGGCCAGGCGGTTCTTCGACTACCTCGTGAAGACGGGGACGATACGGACGAATCCCTTCCGCGAGATCCGTCGGGTGCGGGTGGGAGAGCATCTGTCGGAGAATGCGCTGACGGTCGAGGAGATGGCGAGACTCCTTGCGGCCCTGTCGCGCTTCGATGAGGTGCGGCCGTGGTGGAAGGTGGTAAAGACCTATCGGGTGCACGTGGCGGCGGAACTCATGTACGCTGCGGGCTTGCACGCGAGTGAGGCGGCCGCGCTCGAACCGGCTGACCTTGATCTTCGCGAGCGGACAGTGTGGGTTCGGAGCGGGCGCTCGGGGCAGGGACGGACGGCCTTCCTGACGAGCTACGCGGCGGGGGTGCTCAAGGAGTATCTGCCGCGACGGAAACTTGTGTTTCACGAGTACGAGCGGAGGTATGCGCACACGCTCTTCGGCGCGGGGCACGGGAGGCTGACTCAGGTGATCAACGAGGTTTTGGCCGAGACCTGTGCGAGTGAGGGATTGCCGATGATCACAAGCTACGGCTTTCGGACGAGCCTGGGGGCGCACCTGGTCGAGTCAGGCTGCGACCTTCGGCACGTGCAAATCTTGGTCGGGTTTCGGAACTTAGGCAGCACACAGACCTACCTGCGGCGGAGCAAGGAGAGCCTGCGCGCGGCGGTGGACGCGGCGCACCCGCGCGGAAGCTGGGAGTTCCGATCGTGACTGGCGAGGCCGTACAAGCTTTGGGACTGCACCTGGTGAGCGAGGACCTCGTGGCCAGGCGGATCGGCGCGTGCTACATGGCCCACGCGCGTGCTACGATCATAGGGTATTACCGCTGGACCGAAGAGCACGCGATAGGCGATATACGTCAGGTCACGCCGGCGCAGCTCCTTGGCTACCGCGAGGATCTCGCGGCGCGACTGTCGAAGACGACGGGAGAACGGCTTAAGCACACGACGGTCAATAGTCGCTTCGGGATGGTACGGCTTCTGTACGCCTGTCTGTACCGCTCAGGGCTTATCGACGACAACCCCGCCGGGCAACTGGGTGATCCGCTCCCCCCGGAGTCTGTACGCCGCCGCGCGTTCACAGAAACGGAGATGCAGCGCTTTCTTGACGAGCTCGATACGACGACGACGCAGGGATTGCGGGATCGCGCGCTCTTCGAGCTCGTGTACGCGGCTGGCCTTCGTGTGGGCGAAGTTGCGGGCCTTACGGTGGGCGACGTGGACTTCGAGCGCCGGATCATGCGCGTGCGGGGCAAGGGTGACAAGGACAGGCTCGTGCCGATCTCGGAGGTCGCGCGGGATGTGCTGCTTCTGTACCTCGGGAACCGCGCCCATGATCCGCAGGCCTGGATATTCACGGGGACCTGCGGACCGAGGACAGGGAGCCATGTGAGGCCAGCGAGTGTGAGTGAGCGTTTCCGAACCCTCCTGCGGCGCTTCGGTATGGACGACCCGACCCTGTCGGCCCACTCGGTCCGGCATGCCACCGCGACCCATCTTTTAAGCCGCGGCGTGAGCGTGCGCCAGATCCAGGAACTCTTGGGTCACGCAGGAGTCGAGACGACGGCGCGGTACACGCACGTCGTGACGGAGAACCTTAAGCGGATCTATCGGCGCTACCACCCGAGGGAGCAGGCGATCTATGCGGAGGTGGACAGGGACTATATCAAAAGGCTCGCCCGCCTTGTCCCGGAAGGTCGGCCAGGATAGAATCTCTTTCATGCGGTGCGCGCCCCTTCTCCTGCCACAGCAGCACGTCAAGCTGACTGTGGAACTGCTCGTAGTGGAAGGGTTTCTCCGGAGGTGGCTGCAGACCTTCACCGAGGCGCTGTGGCTGTATCTGCTCTATGCCTCGCTCGCTGAGACCAAAAAAACCGAAACCGGGGAGGTGGCTCGTGGAGAAGAAAAACAGCGGGGCGAGAATCCAGTAAAGTCCACAGATCCGACAGGGTTGCGGGAGATTGAAGGTGCTCAGCTGTACGGCGATGAATTCTATGATCGGGATACAAATTCACTAAGAAGCCCCACAGACCTAAATTTGCAGTTTGCGGAAAAGATTAGAGAATATGTTGGCGTAGAGTATGGCTCGGGAACCACAACAACAAAAGCTGATTGTAGTGGTGTAGGTATAGGTTCACTTAGGGCCATGGGAGCAGACGTTGACCGCCTAACTGCAAATGGTATGGCAAACTCGAATTTTGTTGGAAAATTTAAGGATGTAAATACAAACAGACAAGGTGATGCAGGTGTTTTGAATTTTTACTCATATGAAAAGCCAAATGATCATGTTAACTACGGCGTAGGGCAGATAGGCGATGAAGTAACAAAACAGATCGTGGATGCCTCTGCTCCCGGTACGACATGGGAAGCAATTCACAATAAAGATCCGAGACAGACCGCGCCAAATGCTGAGTCCGGGGTAGTCAATAAAACTTATACGCCCTTCAGCGGTAATAGGAATCCAGCCAGTCAAGGATACATCATATGGCAAGAACTCTTTTAGCATTTATTGTCCTACTTATTTCAATTTCCCTGGGGGTGGTGTATTCACAGGAATTCAATCCCAAAGAAATTGATAATTTACCCAAGTTCCCAATGAACTTTGGATTGAGAGCTAAAGATACTAATCAAATACCAATGGTGTTCGGGGAACCATATATCGCTGTCAAATTCAGAGATACAAAATTGTACAATCCAAATGTAAAAAAAGAAGAGAATGTTGTCGAATACTATTATGTTTATTCAGAAAATAGTTGCAGACGTACTATCTGGGGACTTGTTACAGGGAAAAAGATTCTTGGGAATATAGGGCAAGTCTTATATGATATCGTTGTTCCAACTGATGATGAAATCGTTGGCCTTAGTCATGAAGTCATTGAATTTCCGCTTAGTCTCTCATTTTTTGCTAAGGAGAAAGGAACAGGGAAATCGTATGTCACTGAGACTTATGTTTCGCTTTGGTTTGATGTAGAGAAGAAAATGCTGAAGGTGATTTATAAGGATTATTGATAGACACGCCTTTAGAGTCTGATACCTAAGCCTAACGCCAAGTTCGAGCTGACAACGCGTGTCGCGTTGCAGCTCAACTTTAAGGTTAGGCAAGAAAAAAAAGACAAAGGCCGCTTCAGTGTATGCTGGGGCGGCCTTTGTGTATCCGAGGCAAGAAAAGATCCGAATCAGCGTGAACTGCTTTTTTGTTGCGCGGTGTTTTTGATGGTACGGCTGAAGAACTGCCGCGGGGCATCGCGACAGTAGTCGCGCAGCCCCGTGGCTATGGGAAGACACCCATCCGAATGCTTGACTCCATGCCTATGAATTTCGTGTATCGAGCCGAAGGGGAAGGCAGACCCGATTGTGGCTAATTACGTGTACCTGAATTTCGGATAACAAGCGACGGGACTTCTACCTCCCTGCCCTTGTGGGCAGGGACACGGCGATATATCATACGAACCGGAAGGGAAGCAGTGACCCTTGTGAGCGATCTCTGACAGCGGACCTGAACCATAAAGCACGCACGCGGGACAGGGCTTATCTATAGGCAATATCGGGAAATAGGGAGAGACCTCTATCCTTCACGGATCCGTCCGGGTTGGATGCGGAAGCCTTCTACGAGGCACTAAACCATTACAGCGGTAGTGCTGAAGCTACCCAAGCAATAAGCGAAGCATACTCAACGATAACTGCTGACACTTCTGGTGCATCCTATGCTGTATATGATAGATCAGCCGCTGTTGATTATGCGCACACGTATGACCTGAGTTCTAATCCTGCATATGATTTGAGTCGCGGAGTCGCTTCAGTCGTGAACGCTGTCCGAGGTAGTGGCGATTGCGCCAACTTTGCATCACAGTGTCTAGCCGCTGGCGGCCTTCCACGGAATTCGGATTGGAACTTTACTAGCGGATCGTATGATATTCTTGGTCGCTTCAATGGATCTTTCACAAGCGCCTGGGCAACAGCTGGCGGGCTTGCTAATTACCTAGAGAGCTCACCTGGATTATTGAATACGGCTGCGGGTACTCCTACTCAACCAGGAGATCTGGTCGGATGGTCTCGTGATGAAGGAGCAACTGTTCATCACTTTGGAGTTGTCACCTCTGTAGATAATGGAGTGGTTTCGTATTCCGCTCATACAGTATCTCGTCACGATCAACCAATCACTGGACTTTCTGGCGGCGATAATGCGTTGATATTCTTTCACATATCATCGGTATACCCGTGAGGTGATAACAACATGAGAAGGAGTACATTTAAGGTCATGGCAGTCTGTGCTCTAGCTCTTGTGGTCGTCTATATCGGCTTCTGCTACCTGTCTTCGTTGAAGACTATTCAAGCCGTGAGGCAGACATTCCTCTCCGATTCTGCTGTAGCATTGCCAAGGAGTGAGTATATTCAAGATGATATATATCACTCGATTCTCTCAGTCAGTAATGGGAAGCAAGGGGTTAAGGCGCTGACTATCTTCCCTGTGTTCGTTTTTTCAAATGTCTTCAAGTCGGGAGTTATCCATATGCGCTATTCCTTCGTTATAAGGGATCAGAACAGCAAGGATATACTTCAGGCGGGGATAGGAGTGTGGGCTACTCTAGACATCTCATTGATCGCAGGTAAGTGGGTTGTTACTCGTTGGCGTGAAACCCCCTGATGACGCGCCCTGGGGGTCAGACCCCCTCTAAATTCGCCCCTCAATCCTCGCCCGCCCCTTCGCGACAGTAGTCGCGGGGCGGGCGGCTCTATCTTCGAGGCCGCGCCGTCCTGGCGCGCCTTCTATTCGCGAGGACATGCGCGAACCCGGAACTTACGCGCAAGCGCGATCATCGCGCACAGCGCCTACGTCGCGGGTTCGCGGCGGGGCCTGGTTGGTCGATGCGAGCAGTACCTTTGCGGGCTGCTGCTTTTCATCTCGGCAACTGCGGTTCGATGTCCCTTGGGGATGACCTACTGCTTAGGAGGCAGTCGGCCTATTACCCCGGCCTTCCAAGCTGGAGAGGCGTGCTCATCGAGGCCGTGACAGTCTGCCGAGGCCTTGAAGAGCTGCCGAGTAGATGAATTTCGAGTATCGAGCCGAAGGGTATGACGGTCCCGATAGCGTCTAATTTCGTGTATCTGAATTTCGGATAAAACGAAGGAAGTAGTTGATAATAATTAGTAGCTTTGTGTGGAAATCGAAATCTATCAATTCGGACTTGTAATAAACATTCTCGTATGAGACTTGATTTCCCGGCGCATTGTAACTAGGGAATTGGTAACTTCATATCCAAATAGAAGTTACATATTTTCATGGGCAAGAAGTATAGCTACAAATACAGCTATGCAACGCTCTCGGATGGTGAATCATTTCTATTTATAATATAGACATATTTATTCATAGCTACAATTTTCCGGGAAATCAGGATGAGATAGAAGTATGAGATAAATGACAGCATTATAAAAAATATATTAACATATTATGATACGCTATGATATTGACAGGAAAAGAGTTGCATATTATCTTGGCATACAGAGACACAGTGTGATATGTAAAATTTCTGTCTCATAATCCGTCGGTCGCTGGTTCAAGTCCAGCAGGGCCCATTTCCTAAGGTATTTTAGGGAAATAAACTACAATCATCTCTTAAAATTTGATGAACCTCTTGTGGAATATCCATTTATTGAATAACAGAGAAGACAAGCGACCGTCGATCGAGTCACCCTGTCCATGTTCATGCCGCTCACGACGCTGTAGCGAGGCATATGGATCATTCTACAGAGGCCGAGATCGCGCGAATGCTTTTGCGCACGATCAATTCACCGCTGATGGATACCTTTTCGGAGGGCCGTCCCGGATCGGCGATACGGTCGAGGAGGAGCCGCATGGCGCGCCGCCCGATCGAGCGATTGGAGACCTTCACGGAGCTGAGGCATGGCTCCATGAACTCGTCAGAGGGGAGGTTGTCGAAGCCGACAATCGAAACGTCATCGGGGATGCTCTTGCCGACGTCCTTCAAGGCTTGGATGCAGCCGTATGCGATGAAGTCGTTGACGCAGAACAAGGCGCTGGGCAGGTCCCCGGCGTTGGCGAGCAACTTCGTCATGTCCTGCCTTCCCTTGTCGAAGGTCGGGTCGATCGCGAAGCAGTCGGAGGCGGCTACGGGCAATCCCAGGCGATCCATCGTCTCCATGAAAGCATGCTCGCGCAACCGGAAATTCCTCGTTTCGATCAGGCTCTTCACGAGGCCTATGCGGCGATGCCCGGCGCCGTGGAGGTATTCCAGCGCGGCACACACCGAGGACTCGTTGTTCATGTCGACGAAGTCCAGATCGAGCCATGGGCGGTAGGTGTAAACGACGACTATCGGCACCGACACCTCCGTGAAAAATTCGAGATTATCGTCATCCAGCGCCGATCCGAGTACGACCGCGCCGTCCACCATATCGGTGTTGATGGCCTGCAGCACCTTTTGCGGATCGAATCCTTCCATTATCTGGATCTCGACGCGATAGTTCTCCGCCTTGGCCTCCTCCTCGAGGCCGGCGATGTATTCGGAGATGAAGATGCGGTGAGCCTGGTAGGTGACGTGGCCCTGCTTGGCGATGTAGAGCATGCGGACCGCGCGTGTGCGCGCTGAGGGCGGCTGCCTCGGTTTTTTCTGCTCGTAGCCGAGCTTGGCGGCGATCGCGAGAACCTTGTCGCGCGTTTTCTGCCCGACGCCCGGCTTGTTGTTGAGGACGAAGGAGACGGCGGCTGGAGAGATGCCAGCCAAGTCCGCTATCTGACGAATCGTTGCTGCCATAATGTAAGAGTATACTAAACCGAACTTAACGATTTGTCAATGTTAAGTTTGGTTTGTGAGAATAATGCTCAATATTCTATTGAAATAGATGAAATATTAATAAATAGCTAAATTAATGAATGGAATGTCACTAATTAAATGGATAATTAACTAAAACATTTTAGTTTTTTCTTGACAGCCTTCAAATCTAGATCAATAATTCAACAATTCTGGAGTCGAGAGAGGGGTTCGCATCGATGATATCGATCGCTGTCGTGCTTGCCGTGATTGTACTTGTCGTGGCTCTCTTGTTATGGATGCTCTGGCCAGCCTCGCCAACCCCCGAAATGCGAGTTCTTCTAAAGGGCCGCAAGTATGCTCATCGAGGCATGTTCGATAACAAGACCGAGGTCCCCGAAAACTCGCTCGCGGCCTTCGGCGTGGCGAGGGACATGGGGTACGGGATTGAGTTGGATATCCATCTCACGAGCGACGGAGAAGTCGTGGTATTCCACGATGACACGCTCGCCCGCATGTGCGGCGACGCGCGGAAGGTCGAAGCCCTGTCGCTCGCGGAGCTCAAGGCTCTTTCTCTTCTGTCGACCGATCATAAAATCCCCACCTTGAGGGAGTTGCTATCTCTTGTTGACGGCAGCGTGCCGCTGCTCATCGAATTCAAGACAGGGCTCCCCGGAAGCGCCGATGTCCGCCCTCTGTGCGAGGCCGCGTCCCGGCTTCTCGACGGATATGAAGGCGATTATCTGGTGGAAAGCTTCGACGCGAATGTTCTTTCCTGGTTCAAGAATAACCGCCCGAAGGTGATGCGCGGGCAGCTTGCCCTTGGTTTCGAAACCTACAAACGCGCCCTTGGGAAAGAAGGCGCCGCATCCATCCCCCTTATTAGGCGAAGAATGCTTTCATGGCTTCTGTACAACTATACATCGAGGCCGCATTTTATTTCCTACCGTTTCGAAGACGCCGGCCTGCCTCTGCGAATCTGCATGACCCTCGGCGCCATGGTGGCGGTTTGGACCGTCAAGAGGCCAGAGGATTCCGTTCGACTTTTGGCAAAATACGATTCCATCATCTTCGAAGGATTTACGGCATGAACAAAATAAAGTTGGCCGACCCATCAATCAGGAAAATCGCGAAAGGACAGATGTATTTTACGGCGATTCTTACACTGCTTTATGAGCTTCTTCACCTTACTCCGCTGAAACGCGTCTACCAGAACCTAGTAAGCAAGGCCACCCGCGAAAAGAAGCGCGTAGGCGACATCCCTGTCCTAGAATACTGCGTCGGTTCGCCCAAAGGCAAGCCCCTCGTATTCATGACCCACGGCTACGGCTCCTTCAAGGAGAGGATGGCGAACTTCGCCATGCGGCTCGCGGACAAAGGGTATTTCGTCGTCGCTCCGGACGCCTTGGCCCATGGCGAGAGGAACGAGCCCGGAAGGTACTCCATCTTGCAAATTGTTGAACGATCCGTGGCCGATATCGACTTTCTCATTGAATACTACAAGGCCAATTCCGACGTGGATGCCGAACGTTTTTCCATCGTGGGCCGCTCGATGGGCGGCTTCGTCGCCTACGACTACCTGGTGAATGGAAAATATACGCCTCGGGCCATAGCGCCGACCATATCCTCTCCCGATTCGCGGGATCTGATGAATTACCAACTCGGGCTTTCCTACTGTGAGAACCACAAGATCCAGCATCTGACCGATCCTGCCGAGATAGCGCGGCGGAACAAGGAACTGGAGGAAGCGAGCCTCCTCGCGAGGGTCGTCAAGAACGACAAGGTCGCCGTCATCGTCCAGAACATGCGGTTCGATTTTCTCGTGGGGAGCGAGGGAAGCGACAAGCTCTACGAGGCGTGGAAGGACAAAAGGAAGGACGGAAGCTACCGATACGTCAAGCCGTTTGCCTTCTTCCACTATATTCCCGATGTCGCAAAGAAGAATGTCATCGTCTTTTTCGCGAACTATGCCTGACTACCGGGATTGATGCCCGGATGTGGAAGATTAGTTTATCTTGCCGGAGCGCGAGCGTCCCGGCGGGGCGGGAGCAGGTTGCATGAGTACTCCAATGATCGAGTTGCGCGGAATTCATAAAAGCTACGGCTCCGAGAAGGTCCTCGAAAACCTCGACCTCCGTATGGAAAATGGAGGCTTCACTGTCCTCCTTGGCCCTTCCGGCTGCGGCAAATCCACCATTCTCAGGCTGATCGCCGGACTCGAGACGGCATCGGCCGGGGAAGTCCTCATCGATGGCGCCAGCATGCGCGAGGTCCCGCCTGGCGACCGGGGCATCGCCATGGTTTTCCAGAATTACGCCCTCTACCCGACGATGACGGTGAGGGAAAACATCGAGTACGGCCTCAAAAATAACGGCATAGCGAAAAAGGAAAGGGACAGGCGTATCGCCGAAATCGCGGAGCTTGTCGGCCTCGGCGAATATTTGAAGAAAAAGCCTCAATTCCTGTCGGGCGGGCAGCGCCAGCGTGTCGCCCTGGCGCGCGCCATGGTCAAGCAGCCGCGGATTTTTCTTATGGACGAGCCGCTCTCGAACCTCGACGCGAAGCTTCGAGGCCAGCTGAGGAAGGACCTGATCGAGCTGTACCGGAGGCTCGGAAGCACTTTCGTCTACGTGACGCACGACCAGGTGGAGGCGATGTCGCTGGGGACGAAGGTGATCCTGCTTGAAAAAGGCAAGATCCGCCAGGAAGCCACCCCGGAGGAACTATACGCCAAACCCGCGAATGTCTTCAGCGCGAGATTCATCGGGACGCCCCCGATGAACATCATCGACGCGGATCCGGCGACCTCCGCGCTTTCGCCCGGGTCTCGCCACATTGGCTTTAGGCCTGAAAAGGCCAGGATCACCGTGGATCGGTCCGCGGTGCCTTCGGGGGCCTCCGTTTTCCCCGGCGAGCTTGTCACCCACGAGATGCTGGGATCCGAGGTGCTCTATCAGGTCAACGGTCCCGGGTGGAAGGCTCAGGTGAAGCTGTACGAGAATCGCAGGATCCCCTACGGGCCGGTATTCATCTATGTGGACAAGAAGGATCTCTTTTCCTTCGATGGCGATGGAAACAGCATGGAAAGCCCGGCTCCGGGGGGGAACCGATGAAAGCCCTCAAGGCCAGACCCTACGTTATGATCGCCCCCGCCATGACCATTTTCGCGAT
Source organism: Treponemataceae bacterium (assembly GCA_963678065.2). Lineage (GTDB taxonomy): Bacteria > Spirochaetota > Spirochaetia > Treponematales > Rectinemataceae. Next base: position 1,113,562 of record CAXXVZ010000005.1, on the reverse strand, counting down.
CTTCGCCCTCTACCCCATCATCTACATGCTTTACCTGAGCTTTTTCAAATGGAACATGCTCGGTCCGAAGATCTTTATAGGACTCAAGAATTACGCGGATCTTCTCTCAAGCAAGGAATTCGGCAAGGTTTTCTCCAACTCCCTCTACTACATGGCGTTGAGTGTCCTCCTCTCGATCGTCATCTCCCTGGCGGTCGCTCTCTTTCTCAGAAAGAAGACGGCGCTCAACGGCTTCCTCCGGGCTTCGATCTTCGCCCCCTATATCATTTCCCTGGTGTCGGTCTCCCTCATCTGGCTCTGGTTCATGGATCTAGACTATGGACTGCTGAACTTCATCCTCGGCCTATTCGGGATCAAACCCGTCGATTGGCTCTCCGACAGCCGCGTGGCGCTCACCTCCCTGGTTGTCGTGTCGGTGTGGAAAGGTCTCGGGTTCAACACGCTGATCCTGGCCTCGGCCCTCCAGGCTATTCCGGAGTACCTCTATGAAGCCGCCGAGCTCGACAAGGCCAAACCTTTTTCGGTGTTTCGCTCGATCACCTTGCCGATGATCTCCCCCACGCTTTTCTTCCTCGCTCTCACGAACATGATCGCCTCCCTCAAGGCTTTCGAGACCGTGGCCCTGATGACCCAGGGGGGACCGTCCAACTCGACGAACACCTTCGTCTACTACATTTACCAGAATGGTTTCCAGTTCTTCAAGATAGGGTACGCCTCGGCCGTGGGCGTCGTCATGATGCTGTTCATTGGGCTGTTCACCATCGCGTATTTCATGGTTCTGGACCGCAGGGTCCATTACCGATAGGGGGCGGCGATGATACGATCGCGACGCGCGGCCTCGCTGACGGGCCGACTCCTCGTTTCCCTCCTGATTTTCCTCGTGTACTTCGTCCCTTTCTACTGGATGGCCCTGACGGCTATCAAATCGAAGGGGGAGATGCTCCAGTTCCCGCCGACCTTCTGGACGGCCCATCCCAGCTGGGATAACTTCGCGGTGGCCTTCGGCGCCTTCCCCTTCTGGAAATACCTCTGGAACAGCATTCTCGTCTCGGGGTCCATCATCCTCTGCCAAGTCTTCACGGTCGTGCCGGCGGCCTACGCCTTCGCCCGATACAGCTTCAAGGGCAGCGGCATCTTTTTCGGGCTCACCTTGGCCTCGGTGATGATCCCGCCGCAGCTGGTCTTTCTGCCCGTGTTTCTGCTGATGAACCGCTTCGGCCTCATCAACCACTACGCGTCCCTCATTTTGCCGCAGGCGGCGAGCGCCTTCGGGATCTTCATGCTCAGGCAGACGTTCAGGCAGGTGCCGGAGGAAATCCTCGAAGCGGCTCGCATGGACAAGGCTTCGGAACTCTCCATCATCTTACGCATCATGATCCCGATAGCGATGCCCACGATTTCGGCCCTCGGCCTCATCACCTTCATCGGCACCTGGAACGATTACTTCTGGCCCCTCGTGCTCACGACAAGCGAGGCCGTTCGCACGCTTCCCGTGGGTGTAGCCTCGCTGAAGTTGCTGGATAGCGGAATATCCATACCCTACAACGTCGTGATGGCCGGCAATCTTATCTTGATCGTCCCCGTCTTGCTCATCTACCTCATCGCTCAGCAAAGGATAACGAAAGCCTTCACCTATATGGGTGAAAAATAGCTCTACTAAAGGAGTCGGATATGGCAAGGAGTCTTGAGATTCGCGGCGCTGGGGTTTTCCTGGCCGCTATCGCCCTGGCGCTCTTGGGGGCTCAGACCCTGGCGGCGCAAGCCAAGCCCATAGAGCTCAATTACTGGTACGCATATTCAGGCGTGGTTCAGGAAACCAACGAGACCCTGATCAAGAATTTCAACGAGACCGTGGGAAAGCAGAAGGGAATCCATGTCACCGGGTCCACGCAGGGAGGATATTCGGATGTTCTGCAGAAGGTGCAGGCCGCCACCATCGCCGGCAATCCGCCCAACATCTTCGTGCTGGACGTGGGCGTGACCAGCATGATGGCCATGAGCGGCCTCATGGAACCCCTCGACGCCCGTGTCGCCGCCGACAAGCTGGATGTCGGCGATTTCCAGCCCTCCTTCCTCAAGAGCTGCAAGTACAACGGCAAGCTCTACGGGCTGCCCTTCATGTCCTCAAACCTCATCCTGTACATGAACACGACCCTCCTCAAGCAGGCCGGCCTAGACCCTGCGGGGCCGAAGACCTGGGATGATCTGGCCCGCTACTGCAAGACCATCAAGGAGAAGACCGGCGCCTACGGACTCACCCTGGCGAGCGATCCCTGGTTTATGGAGGTAATTCTCCTCGAGGCCGGGACCTCCATACTAAGCGACGATGAGAAGACCACCAACATCAACACGAAGGCGTCCCGCGACGCGGTGAAGTTCTGGAGGGATCTCAAGGATGCGGGCTACATCCGGGTCATGGCGAGCGCCGATTCCGCCAAGATCATGTCGGATGTCACGAACCAGAGGGCGGCCATGTGGTTCTACTCGACGGCGGGGATCACGACCTTCATGGGCATGGGCAAAAACGCCGGCTTCACGGTGAACACGGCCTTCATGCCGAAGTTCGCGAACTATGGAACCTCGGTGGGAGGCTCAAATATCCTGATCTCCAGCAAGGGAACAAAGCAGGAAAAGGACGCGGCCTGGGAATTCCTCAAGTGGGCGACGGCGACCGAACAGACTGTGTTCACGAGCTCCAAAACGGGATACATGCCGAGCCGCAAAAGCGCTATCGACTCTCCGACAATGAAGGCCATATACGCCGCGCTGCCGCAGTTCAAGGTGGCGATCGACCAGATGGCCTTCGCCGATGGGCGCCCGACGAATCCCGGCTATAATGAAGCGATCAATGTCGTCAAGTCCGCCCTCGACGCGGTGTGGGTCAACGGCCAGAACATAGACAGCGTGTTCTCCGATGCCCAGAAGGCGATCGACAAGCTGCTGAACGAGTAGGTCGGAGCGATATGCGTCTGGGGACCGGCGCGACGACGCCTCGGGCGCTGCCGGGCCGCACCCCGGACATTGCCGCGGCGTCGTCCCAAGACGGCATCCAGGCGCGGCCCTTCGGGGATAGTTCTCGTTTCGGGAGAGCCTCTATGAACGCACGGAGATCCATCCTCATCGACACCGATATCGCCTTCGGATCACCGAAGGCCGACGCCGACGATGTTCTCGCCCTCATCCTCGCCATGTCCATCCCTGGACTGGAAATCGCCGCTATCACGCCGGTAGGGGGGAATGTCTCACCGGAAAGGGCGAGCCGCAATCTGCACGGATTTCTGTCGCGGATCGGAATGTCCTCCATCCCCCATGCCTGGAGTTCGGCGATGCCCCTCGATCCGCGGTCGAAGATAAAATTCGAAGTGTGGGACAGGGCGGCTGAGGAGAAGGTCGTAAGGCCTGAGGACGCGCCGAAAATCGATTCCGTCGACCTGATCCTGAAGACTCTCGCCGAAGCACCCGCGCCTCTGACGATAGTCGCCATAGGCCCTCTCACGAACCTCGGGATGGCCTTGGCGAAGGAGCCGGCGATCGTCTCGAAGATCGAGGAGATCGTCATGATGGGCGGTTCCCGAGAGGTCAGGGGCCTGCACGGCTTGGCCGAATTCAACATCTGGGTCGATCCGATGGCAGCCGCGATTATATTCGGTTCAGGCCTGCCGGTCAGGGTCTTTGGACTCGATGTCACCAAGAAGCGCAAGGTGCTTCCGCAGGATCTCGCTCCCTGGGCGGCCTCCGATTCGCCTCTTGTCAGGGACATCCACGAAAGCGTCCTGGGCTTCATGCGGTTCAAGGCTGAGCTGTACGGCCAGGACTACTGCGCCGGCTACTTCCACGACGCCTTTCCGATCGCTTATTTTTACGACCCTGGTCTATTCAGCTTCAAATCCTGCAGGATAGACATAGGCCTCGACGGCGACGAGGCCTATGGGGTGACGAGCATCGATTTCGATCCGGTCGGCGGCCCGCATCGTTTCGCCATCGATGTCGACGACGCCGCGCTGACGAAGTACGTCATTCAAACGATCGCGAACTCACCGTCTTTCCCTCATTGCCAGATCATACCCTGGCAATGAGGGAAACGCGATGATGTTTGCCGGCTTGCCTTGCGGTCATGAAATACGCGTTCAGGGATCAAGGGATGCAGCTTCTCCCAATGTATACAGGTAACGGGCATCTACCGGATCGTATAATCCGCAGGTCGCTGGTTCAAGTCCAGCAGGGCCCATGTTTCACTTTCTCATGCTTCGAATAGGGCAGCTGCCCCGATGACCGCCGCCGCGCCGCCGAGAAGGCCCCGCTTGATCACCACGCGGTCGTACATCATCGGGCCCGCGAGATCGTAGCAGGTCGCGACCGCCGTATCGAAGAAGAAATCGGGGAGATTCAGGAGGCCGCCGCCGAGGACGATGCCTTGGGGATTGAGGACCTGGAAAACATTGTACATGCCTATGCCGATGTATCGCGCGTATTCCTCCACCACTGCCCGGCAAAGCTCGTTCCCGTCGGCGCAACCCGCGGCGAGCGTGGCTCCGTCGAGCCCGGAGAAATCGTCGCAGTCGCCCGGCAGATCGGTGCAGGCGCCTTCGCGCTCGAGGCGGTCGGCCAGGCGCCTGGCTGTTTCGGGTAGGGCGATGCCTGAAGCGACGCCCATGAGGCAGCCGCGGTTCCCGCAGGTGCATCGTCCGCCTCCGGAGGCGTCGACGATCATGTGACCGAACTCGCCAGCCGTCCCGGTGAATCCGCGGTACAGTTTGCCGTCGATGACGATGCCGCCGCCTATGCCGGTGGACACGGTCAGGAAGACGAGCGGGTCGAGGCCGATTCCCGCCCCGTAGCGGTACTCGCCGAGGCCTTGAGCGTTTGCGTCGTTGTCGGCCAGGCAGGGAATCCCAAGCCGCGCCTCCATCCTCTCGCGCAAGGGAAAGCCCTTGAAACCGGGCAGGTTCGAGGTGGTGAGGGTCACGCCTTCGGGCCAGCGTATGTGGCCGGGGAAGAGGACGCCGACGCCCTTCACTTCAGCGCGGCTGGATCCCGCCTTGGACAGGGCCGCGTCGATGTTCCGCTCCATGCAGTCCAGCACCGCTTCCTCGGCCAGGCATTTGTGGTCGTAGGTCACGGCCTCGCCGACGATTCTCCCTTTAGAGTCCACGACGCCGACCGCGAGCTTCGTTCCCCCGAGGTCGACGCCTATCCTGTACCTTCTCTCCGCCATCGCCATCAGAGCTCCTGTTCGGTCCTGGCTATGATATCGTCCTGCGTCTCGGCGGCCAAGTCGTTGAAATAGGCCGAGTAGCCGGCGACCCTGACGACGAGGTCTCGATGCTTCGCGGGGTTCTTCTTGGCGTCGAGGAGGGTCTCGCGCGAGACGATGTTGTACTGCACGTGCCAGCCGGTGAAATCGTCGAAGAAGGTTCGGAGGAGGGCGATGAGCTTGTCCCTCTGCCCGTCGCCTGAGAGCATCTGGGGCGTGAGCTTCTGGTTGAGGAGGACGCCCCCGAAGATGTCCATCGTGGGGAGCTTCGTTATCGATTTGAAGACGGCGGTGGGCCCGCGGGTATCCGTGCCCTGCGTAGGCGAGCAGCCCTCCGCGAGGGGAGTCCAGGCGTGGCGTCCGTCCGGCGTAGCCGGCACGACCGAGCCGGAGGGGACGTTGGCCGAGATGCTGGAGGTCCCGGGGTAGTAACCTCCGCCGATGGGCCCGCGCCCGTACCGGGTGTTGTGGTACTTGGCCATCTCTCCGACGTAGGCGCCATAGGCCTCGACGACGAGGGAGTCGACGTAGTCATCGTCGTTGCCGTACTTCGGCGCCTGGTTGAGGAGGCGCAAGCGGAGAAGTTCTCCGCTTGCGTCGGCGAAGTCCGACGCGAGCGCGTCGTGAAGCTCCTTCGGCGTGACGGAGCGCTCCTCGAAGACGAATTTCTTGACGGCGGCCAGGGAGTTCCCGAGATTCGCGATCCCGACTTGGAGGCCGGAAACGTAGTCGTAGACCGCTCCGCCTTCCTTGATGTGCTTGCCGCGGGCGATGCAGTCGTCGGTGAAGGTCGAGCAGAGGATATCGGGCACGAGCTCCTCGAGGGCTGTGTCGATGGCTGTGTCGATCCCGACCGAGGCCTTCGCGTAGTAGGCGAGCTGGTCCTTCCAGGCGGCCATCAGCTCGTCGAAGCTCCTGAAGGACTCGAGGGATCCCGTGCCGCCGTGGAAGGTCTGGCCGGTTTTCGTGTCCTTTCCATCGTTGATCGTGGCGAGGAAGACCCGCATCAGGTTGAGGAAGCTCATGCCCGTCGTGCGATAGCCCCATTTGCCGGGTACGGCCACCTCGATGCAGCCGATGGCCGAGTAGTCGCGGGCGTCCTCGAGACTCACGCCGAGCTTCCGCATGCCGGGGATGACCACTTCGTCGTTGTTGAAGGCGGGCATCCCGAAACCGCGCTTGATGACCTCGATGGCAGCCTTTAGGAACTCGTCGCTCATGCCTCTGTGGTAGCGGACAGAGAGGTTGGGCTGGGTCAGCTTCATGTCGCCCACCGATTCTAGAATCAGGTGGGAAAGTTCGTTGACCGCGTCCCTCCCGTCCCGGGTGACGCCGCCGATCGTCACGTTCTGATAAAGAGGGCCGCCCGCGGAGAAGCGGGTGTGGGACCAGGAGCGCACTTTCTTGACGGCGAGGAGCTTGAGCCAGGTGCAGGAGAGGAGTTCCTTGGCTTGCTCGGGAGTGATGAGCCCCGACTGGGCGTCTTTTCGGTAGAAGTCATAGAGGTACTGGTCCATCCGCCCGAGGGAGAGTGAGTGGCCGTTCGACTCGATCTGGAGGGCCAGCTGGATGAAGCAGGTGAGCTGGAGGGCCTGGCGGAAGCTGGTCGGGGCATCCTCAGCTATGCCTGAGCAGGTCAGGGTGATCTCCTCGAGTTCGGTCTTGCGGATGGGGTTTGTGCAGGCCGTGGCCTGGTCACGGGCGAGGGCTTCGTAGCGGCGGATCCAGGTCGAGAGGCCGGCGAGCGAGTCGAGCATGGCGAGGTAGAGCTGGCGCTTCTTGAGGTCCTCGTAGCCGACGAGGTCGAGGGCGTCGTTCATGCGCCGGACATAGGCCGCGTAGCCGCCGATACCGAGCTCGAGGACACGGCCCATGTTGGCCGCGATGTGTCCGTCGCCGGCGGTCATGTTTCCCTCGGCGTGGACGATACCCGACTCGTTGATGGCCTCGAGGACGGGGCTGAAGTTGGCTTCGGCCCTGTCCTGCAGGGTCCTGCCCTTCCACCAGGAACAGAGCTCAACGATCTCGGCCTTCATTTCGTCCGTGGCTCCGTAGGACTCGGCGGGTCTGTCGTCGATGCCGTCGATCTCCTTGAAGATCCAGGCGACGGCGTACTCGGGAAAGATCGCGGCTGATCTGGCCCGCGAGGCGGTGTTGCCGACGATGAGCTCGCCGTCGTTTATGTAGATGCCGCTCTCCTCGAGCGTCGCGCGGAGGGCGAGCGCCCGCTTCCTCGCGATGGGGAGGCTCTCGCTCTCCCGGTATACGCGGGTATATATCCGCGCCCTCTCGACGCAGAGCCGCGGTTCTGCTGAGAGAATCTCATCCTTGAGATGCTCGAGGCGACTGTTCATTTCATCCTCCGATGGAAATTTCAAGGCCGAGTGATCGTCCATGCTCGGCGTAGTCTTTCATGTGTGCGCCCTCCACCTTCGTCCCCGGGGGGAAGGCGTAGCTTCGACCCAGAGCGGCGTACTTGCCGGCGGCGAGATCGTGGTAGGGCAACAGGTCCACACGGCGCCGACCGGAGGCCCGGTCGTAGGCCGATCCCCCGGGCGGTGGCGGGAGCCCGGCGACGAACTTGAGAATCCCGGCCATCGAGACTTCGTCGTCGTTGAAGCCGGGGATTACGGGCACGCGGATGGTGAGGTCGGCGCCGAGGCTCGCAAGGTATTCCAGATTTGCGAGCGGAATGGCGACGTCGCCGCCTGTTCCGGCGCGGAAAGCCGCGGCGTCGGTGTGCTTGAGATCGGTAAGCCAGTGAAGCGGCAGGGCCGCGGCCCGCTCGACGGCCGACCTGCGGACCGAGAGGCAGCTCTCGATGGCGATGTCGATCCCCTCGGCCAGCGCGGCCTCGAGGAGAGTCATGGCGAAATCGAGCTGAGCGAGCGGTTCGCCGCCGGAGAGCGTGAGCCCGCCGCCCGATTTGGCGAAGAAGCTTCTGTCCTTAAAGACCTCGGCCATGATTTCGCCCGCGCCGGTTTCCCTCCCGGCGATTCTCAGGGCCAGGGCCGGACAGACATTCCCTAGCTCGGGCGGAGGTTCGAGGCTGCGGTCGATGAGGATTCCGCCGGCCGGATCCAAATCTACTGCTCCACCCTTGGCCGCCACGACGCAAGAGCCGCAGCCGACGCAGCGGGATCGTGTGTAGAGCAATTCCGGCCTGAACGACTGGCTCTCCGGGTTCTCGCACCAGGCGCAGGCCAGCGGGCAGCCCTTGAAAAAGACTACCGTCCGGATCCCTGGCCCGTCGTGCGTGGAGAATCTCTGGATATCGAATATCATCGGGCTGAATATAGCTCGATAGTTACATTTAGTCAATGTAAAATTTCATATGAAATTATTATGCTTCACTCATCGTCGGCGGCGCCGAAGAAAGCGTAAAAAAAGGCGTCAATGAAGGCTCGATCGATTGATTTCAATATACGCTCCTGAATTGCCGATATTGAATACTGGCATGCGCAGGGGACTGGGCATGCGAGCCGGGATAGACCTTCTCCCGAGGGGCCACGTACATGCTGACCGATGCCGCGAAGAAAGAGGTGTTACACTTTTTGAGGGAGGCCAGGGAGGGGTCCATATCTTTGAAGTTTTGCGAGCGCTTCGACGGGCAGAGCAAGATATGGAATCTGAAGGATCACTCCCACCCTTACCTCGAGCTCATCTATTTCATCGAGGGCAAGGCGAGCGTCGCGACAGGGGGGGAGACTCTCGGTGTCGCACTCTTCGACCTGGTGGCCTATCCCCCTGGAGTAATACACCGGGAGATACTCGACGCGACGAGTCGCCAGGAGATCGTCTGCCTCTGGCTCGAACTCGGCTCCAAGGCCACGCTCCCGTTTTCCTTCAAGCTCAGCGATGACGACGGAGAACTCGGCTGGCTCTGCCAGAGCGCCCACAGGAACCACGTTCGGCGTGGAGAGCACTTCCTCGAGCTCGAGGAGCACCTGCTCAGGTCGATCCTCCTCTTCATCGAGCAGAAGCTCATGCTCGTCGGCCCGTCGAAGTGCGCCGCCCTCGACCGCTGCCGCGCCTATATCGACGAGCACTGCACCGAAGCGTTCGACGTGGAGACGCTCGCGAATGTGGCCTACGTCACTCCTTCCTACCTTTCCCGCCTCTTCAGGAAGCACCTCGGCACCACGCCGATGCGCTACCGCAACGCCGTGCGCATCGAGAAAGCGAAGCATCTGCTTCTCATCAAATCGGCCTCCATGGAGGAGATAGCCGACATTCTCGGATTCGAGGACGCGAAATACTTCAGCCATCTCTTCAAGAGCATAACCTCGCTCACCCCGAGCCAGTTCCGCAGGAAATACCAGGCTACTTGATCGTTGTTCAGTTTTGTCCTCCTCTTCGTGCAGTTTTCGCCCTTTTCAACTTCCCAAAGTGCTGTATCATGACTTTAGTGAAGATTTGGAGGGGCGTATGTCCTGTAAGCCACGAGATTTAACCACAGATAGGTCCCCATCGTATGCTTCATTCGATACTAATTATGATTCGAATGAAATTAAATTTACAATTTTTGAAATTTCTGGATGTCGAATTTTCGCTTACATGTGAGTTCTAAAACTCACTGTATGATATTTCACGCTGTGAGAGGAGGTTCAGAATGGTAAGAATGAAAAAGGCGTTGGTCATCGCTCTCGTGCTGCTGGTCGCGGTGGTTTCCGGAGTGAGCGCTCAGGCCAAGTTAAAGGCGGCGTTCATCATTTCCAACATGGCCAACGAGTCGCAGGCTTTCTCGTCGAAGCAGTTCCTGAAGTACGGAGCTGAGTACGGTTTCGACATGTACACCTTCGACGCCAAGGGCGACACCCAGGCCGAGTCCCAGATCGTCACGAACTGCATCGCGCAGAAGTTCAAGGTCATCTTTCTCAACCCGAACGACATCAACGCGATCGTCCCCAGCCTCATGAAGGCCAAGCAGGCGGGCATCATCGTCGGCATGTTCTCGTCGGACTTGGCCGCGGCGAACCAGAAGTTCCGCGACTTCTACGCCGGCGTCAACGACACCATGGCGGGCCAGCAGGCTGCCGCGGCCTTCATCAAGAAGTTCCCGAACGGAGCGAAGATCGTCGAGATCGGCGGCCAGGCCGGCCACGACGCCCAGATCAAGCGCCACGACGGATTCAACGCCGCGATCAAGGGCTCGAAGATCCAGGTCATCGACTACAAGGCCTGCACCCAGTGGTCCACCTCCGAAGCCCTGACCATCATGGAGAACATGATCGTCAAGTACGGCAAAGACATCCAGGGCGTGTTCTGCCATTGGGACAACGGCGCCACGGGCGTTCTCCAGGCAGCCAAGGCCGCCGGAATTACCGGTCTGTTCATCGTCGGCGTCGACGGCAACCGCGCCGGCTATGTCCAGGTGCAGAGCGGCGAGCAGTCCGTCAGCATAGCCCAGGACTTCACCGTCATGGCCAAGAAGGACCTCGAGCTTGCCAAGGCCGTAGTGGCCGGCAAGAAGGTCGAGCCCGTCAACTTCGTCCCGCTGACTGTCGTCGACAAGGCCCTGATCGATTCAGGCGAATTCGACATGCCCGAGTGGTGAGATCAGGTTAGGCAAATGTAAAGGGCTCGTTTCGCCCTCAAGCGGAACGAGCCGATTTTTATTAAGCCAATCGAGGTTAAGCGATGGATACCGTAGGGTCAGAAGTAATACTAGCTATCAAGGATGTCTGCAAATCCTTCCCGGGCGTTCGGGCATTGGACAAGGTGTCCATTGAGGTCAGGCGGGGCATGGTGCACGGCATCGTCGGCGAGAACGGGGCGGGCAAGTCGACCTTGATGAAGATCCTGTCCGGCGTCTACCAGAAGGACTCAGGTACTGTGGTTTTCGACGGCCAGACCATCGAGCGCACGACGCCGCAGGAGTCCATGCAGAGCGGACTCGCGATAATCTACCAGGAACTCAATCTCGTCAACACGATGAGCGTAGGCGAGAACGTCTTTCTGGGCCGCTTCAAGGAAATGAAGGGCATGCGCGGCACCCACGCCAAGGCCAGGGAGCTCCTTGCGAGCATCGGCAGCAAGGTGAGCACGACCAAAATGGTGTCCGAGCTGAGCGTCTCGGAAAAGCAGATGGTGGAGATCGCCAAGGCGCTCTCCTTCAAGTCCAAACTCATCATCATGGATGAGCCCTCGAGCAGCCTGACGGGCGAGGAGATGTGCGAGCTGGTCAAGATAATCCACCAACTGAAAGAGCAGGGAATCTCCATCATCTATATCAGCCACAAGCTGGACGAGATCTTCGAGTTCTGCGACATCGTCAGCGTCATGCGCGACGGCCATGTCATCGACACGAAGCCGGTGGTCGAATTCACGCGAAACGATCTGATCACGATGATGATCGGACGGACGATCGAGAACGAGTATCCGGAGCGTCCGCGCTCCGTCGGAGATACTCTGATGGAGGTCCGTTCCATCAATACGCACAAGTTGCACGACATCTCCTTCACCCTCAAGAAAGGCGAGATACTGGGCCTCGTGGGATTGGTGGGGGCTGGCCGGACCGAGATCGTCCGCGCGCTGTTCGGCGCCGACAAGGTCAGGGGACACAAGGTCCTGATCGAAGGCAAGCACATCACCATACGGAATCCCAGGGACGCCAAGAACGCGGGCTTCGGTTTCATTCCGGAAGACCGGAAACTCCAGGGCCTCGTCCTGCCGTTTTCCGTGGAATCCAACATTTCCATGGCGAGCATCTCGAACTTCTCGAAATTCGGCTTTATCCGGAAGTCCCTCGAGAAGGGCATCGGGGCGAGGCAGGTCAAAGCCCTCGCCATCAAGACCCCCTCGACCAAGGTCGCCGTCGGCAACCTTTCGGGCGGGAATCAACAGAAATGCATCGTCGGGCGCTGGCTGGAAATTTCCCCCAGCATTTTCATCATGGACGAACCCACGAAGGGGATCGACGTCGGCGCCAAGTACGAAATCTATATGCTCATGAAAGATATCGCGGAGCGGGGCGGGGCGATCATCCTCATCTCCTCCGAGCTCCCCGAGGTTTTGAATATGAGCAACCGCGTGCTGACTATTTTCGAAGGCCGGATTACCGGAGAATTCGATCCCCAAACGACGAAGGCCGACGCGATAATGGGCGCCGCGTTGGGGATGCCTGGAGGATGTGAATAATCATGCAGGAGAAAAATACTGTCATAAAAACCGGCAGCGCCATCCTGAGGGATTACCTTGTCCTGGTGATGATCGTCGCCCTTGTGGCGATCACGGCGATCGTCGAGCCCAAGTTCATGTCCGGGGCGAACCTGGTGAACATCATGCGCCAGTTCGGGCCCTTGATCATGGTGTCACTCGGCATGACCTTCGTGATCATCGGCGGTTTCATCGACCTGTCAGTGGCCGGAACGATCAACCTGGTGGCGGTGGTGACGATTTCCCTCATCCAGCCCCTCGGCCAGATGCCGGCACTGCTGATCGGACTGGCGATCGGGGCGGTCTGCGGTGTCCTGAACAGTGTCCTGATACTGAGTTCGGGCGCCCTGACCCAGGCCGAAGCCCTTTTCATCACCTTCGGCATGAGCACGGTCTACTCGGCGATAGCCCTGCTCTACAGCCACGGCTCCACCATGCATTTCTGGGACATATCGAAGAGCAAGTCGATCTTCGAGGCGATCGGCGGGGGGAACGTGGGGTTCCTGTCCGTGTCCTTCGTGATCTTCCTTGTTTGCCTCGCCGCGCTCTGGGTTTTCCAGACCAAGACCTCCGAAGGCCGCGCCATGTGCCTGACGGGCGGCAACAAGACGGCCGCCCGCCTCGCCGGCGTGCAGGTGTCGCGCGCCATAGTCGTGATCTACACCATCTGCGGCTTCATGGCGGGCGTGGGAGCGATCGTGCTCTTTTCGCGCATAACGACGGCCGCCCCGGTCATCGGCGCAGGCTACGAGACCAATGCCATCCTCTCCGTCGTCGTGGGAGGCACGACCCTGAAGGGCGGGAAGGGCTCAGTCCTGCGCACGGTGATGGGCGTCCTTTTGGTCATCCTCATGTCCAACTGCCTGGACCTGCTGGGTGTTTCGTCGTACATGCAATATGCAGTCAAGGGCGCGATCCTGGTCTTCGCCATCTGGCTCGACAACCGCAAGCAAGCGTAGGAGAAGCTGCCATGAAAAAATCAGGAATCGGAGCGAGGCTCTACAAGATAATGACGAAGCAGAAGGCCTTCATCGCCATTCTGGTGATGCTGGCCGGCATGCTCTTCTCCAAGTCCAACTTCTACACGGCCTACAATCTCCTGGACATGCTCAATTCGACGTCCATCCTCCTCATCCTGGCCTTCGGAGTGACCTTCACGGTCATCTCGGGCGGCTGCGACCTTTCGATAGGCGGCACCATGGTCGTCTCCGGCATCCTCACCATCAAGTTGCTCGATGTCATGCCCATGGGACTCGCCATCCTGGTCGGAGTCATCTTCGGCGCCATCGTGGGATTCATCAATGGCTTCCTCGTCGTCAAGCAGAAGACGGAACCCTTCATCATCACCCTGGGCATAGGCTTGCTGTTGACGGGCATCGCCCAGCAGCTCACCGACGCCCATCCGATACCCGCCAAGAATCCCGATTTCATGATGATCGGCAACGGCGATGTCTACGGAATGCCGAACCTCGTATTGATCATGCTGGTCTGTCTCGGGATCTGCTATTGGCTCATGCGGTATACGCAGTTCGGCCGCAACCTCTACGCGATCGGCGGCGACTACGACGTCGCCCTGTATTCGGGCATCGACGTCATCCGCACGAAATGGATAGGGTTCGTGATCAGCGGGATCGCCGCCGCCCTGGCCGGGGTGTTGCTGTCCTCCAAACTGAATACCGGCTCCCCGGTCTACGGCGAGACGACCGCCCTGGTCGTCAACTGCGGCGTCGTCGTCGGCGGCACATCCTTCGCGGGCGGCATCGGAGGCATCCCCCAATCGGCCTTGGGCTTGCTGGTGTTCGGTTTGCTGGACAATGTCATGAACATGCTGAACATCACCTCCTATTATCAAGTTCTGCTCAAGGGCGCGGTCATCGTGGCCATCATCTGGCTGGATTGTTTCGGCAACAAGCGCAGACGGGAATTCGTCTGATGCCGAGCGTCGAGACATCGGCGGCCTGAATCCGTGCAAGCGACCCGTAAAGGAAGGAGCTGTCATATGGAAACCGCGACGATCCTACGCATCCGCGAACTGAAGAGCAGCCAGAGGATCATGGCGCTCAAGCAGCGCATGCTGGATGAGCCGCGCTATCTCTCCGTGGAACAGGCGAAAATCGTCACCGAGTATTATCGCCAGAATCCCGACAAGCCGCGCACTATCCAGCGGGCAGAATCCCTGGCCCAGGCCATGCGGGCCATCCGAATCAGGATCGATCCTCTCGAACTGGTGGTTGGCAACCGGACGGCCGGTGTCAGGGCCGGCGTGGTTTCACCCGACGCGGGCATCTCCTGGGTCGACGACGAGATCGAGAAGCTGCCGAACCGACCCCAGGACAAGTTCAATGTCCGACCCGAGGATATCGAAACCTTCCGCCGCGAGATTCTGCCCTTCTGGAAAGGAAAGTCGCTCGAGGACAAGGTGAAGGAAGCGATCGGCGAGGAAATCGGCGCCATCGGCAAGGTCGTCAAGATTAACCAGACCGACCATGCCCAAGGCCATATCTGCCCCGACGTCGCCCGCTGGTTGGCGCTCGGGCCCAAGGGGATCCGGGACGACATGCTCTCGCGCATGCGTAGCGTGTCGCAAGCCGTCTCGCCGGAAGCAGCGCAGAGCGCGTCGCAGGTCGTCTCACAGGGCGCGTCACCGGAAGCATCGCAGGGCGCGCCGCGGGGCACCTCCCCCGAGGCTTCGGCTTGCGCCGCGGCTGGGGCCGCGACCCCAGCCGTCAATTTCTACCGGGGCGCGATCATCGTGCTCGAAGGGGCCATGGACTTCATGCGCCGGTACGCAGGCAGGGCCGCCGAGATGGCGGACAGCGCGGGGTCGGCCGACGAAAGGGAGAATCTGAAGGCTGTGGCCGCCCGCTGCGAAAGGCTTGCACAGCAGCCGGCCGTCTCCTTCCACGACGCGATCCAGTCGCTCTGGTTCCTCTTCGTGCTCCTGCAGCTCGAATCGAACGCCTCCTCGTTCTCGCCCGGCAGGGCGGACCAGTACCTCCTTCCCTATTACGAAAGGGACATCGCGGCAGGCGTCCTCGATCGGTCCGGGGCATTGGAGATCATCGAGGCGCTCTGGCTCAAGTTCAACCAGATCGTCTACCTGCGCAGCTCGAGCAGCGCCCGGTACTTCGCCGGCTTCCCCATCGGCTTCAACCTCGCCTGTGGAGGGCTGACCCGGGACGGCGTCGACGCTTCGAACGAACTCTCCTTTCTCTTCCTCAAGGCCCAGGAAGAGATCGGCCTCCCCCAGCCCAACCTTTCCGCCCGCCTGTCCAGCCAGTCTTCCGGGGAATTCGTCCGGGAATGCGCCAGAGTCATCGGCCTCGGCTCTGGCATGCCACAGATTTTCAACGACGAGAGCATCATCCCGGCGCTCGAGGCGAGAGGGCTCTCCCACGACGACGCCATGGACTACGCCATCGTCGGCTGCGTGGAGCTGACCTCCCAGGGAAACAGCCTCGGCTGGAGCGACGCCGCCATGTTCAACATGGTCAAGGCCCTGGAATTGACCCTCAACAACGGGGTATGTCTCCTCTCAGGCAAGAAAATGGGCCTCGATCTGGGTTCCTTCGGCGATTACGGGACCTACGCGCAGCTGGAAGACGCCTTCCGGCGCCAGATGGATCATTTCGTGGAGCGCATGATCGTGGCCTGCGATTTTGTGGACCGTCTCCATGCCGAGCTCCTGCCTTCGCCCTTCCTCTCGTCGGTGATCGACGGCTGCGCCGAAAAAGCCCTCGATGTCACCGCGGGCGGAGCCAAATACAATCTGTCGGGCATCCAGGCCATCCAGGTGGCCAATGTCGCGGACTGCCTGGCGGTGGCGAAGAGGTGCGTGTACGAGGACAAGAGCCTGCGCGCCGATGACTTGCTCGCCGCGATCAGGAACAATTACGACGGCGCTGAGGCCCTGCGCCAGCGGGTCATCAACAAGGTCCCGAAATACGGCAACGACATCGAGTGGGTCGACGCCATCGCGGCGAAGTGGGTGGATTATTTCGCCAAGAAGCTTAGCGCCTACACTAACGCCCGCGGCGGCATCTACCATTCGGGGCTCTACACCGTCTCTGCCCACGTCCCCATGGGGCAGAACGTGGGCGCTTCGCTCGATGGGCGCAAGGCCAAGGATCCCCTGGCCGACGGAGGCATGTCGGCGATGTACGGCCGCGACCGCGCCGGCCCGACGGCCCTGCTCCGCTCGGTTTCCCGGATCGATGCCGCGGACGGCAGCAACGGCACCCTGCTGAACATGAAATTCCTTCCGGAATTTTTCCGCACCGAGGAGGGCATCGGCAAATTCGCGAGCCTCTTGCGGACCTTCGTCCAGCTCCACATCAACCATGTCCAGTTCAACGTGGTGCGCAAGGAGGACCTCCTCGCCGCCAAGGCCCATCCGGAAGAATGGCGAAGCCTCACGGTGCGGGTGGCCGGCTACACCGCCTATTTCGTCGAGCTGGCCAACGATCTCCAGGATGAGATAATCGCGCGGACGAGCTACGGGGACACATGATGGACGGGAATATCATCGACATCAAGCGCTTCACGATCCACGATGGCCCCGGCATACGCTCCACGGTCTTCCTGAAGGGCTGCGCCCTGCGCTGCGCCTGGTGCCACAATCCGGAGGGTGAGGAAAACAGCGTCGACCTGTGGTACTTTCCCCGCCAGTGCATCCGTTGCCGCGCCTGCCTTGGCGTCTGCCCTGCCGATGCCTTATGGGCCGACGAAGAAGGCGAAACCTTCATCTGGATCAACCGCCAGCGCTGCACGAAATGCGGCCTCTGTGTCCAAGCCTGCCCGACGACAGCCCTCTCCTTCGACGGCCAGCGCCTGTCGAGCGAAGATGTCGTGGCTACCCTGCTGCGCGACCAGCCATTCTACGCGCAATCGGGCGGGGGAATAACCATCTCCGGGGGAGACCCCCTGGTCCAGCACCAGTTCGCCGTGGAAATCCTGCGGCAGTGCAAGGCGGCGGGCGTGCATACGGCCATAGAGACTTGCCTGCAGGGTTCCTGGAATATCGTGGAAGAATTTCTTCCCGTCACGGATCTGTTCATCGTCGACCTGAAACTCGCGGATTCGCAACAGCACAAGGAATATACGGGTCATGGCAACGAGCTCATCCGGGAGAACTACAGGCGCCTTTCGAGTCTCAGGCGGGACCTGCTGACGAGGATACCCTTGATCCCGCGGGTGACAGCCCTGAGCGCGAACATCCGGGCCATCGCCCAGTTCGTCCGAAGCTGTAACCCCGGGGGGCGGGTCGAACTCATCAACTTCAATCCCCTGGCGGAGAGCAAGTACCTGCTCATGAACCGCGACCAGGGATTTTTCCAGAACATGGTGCCGCTGGGCGGGGAGGAGCTGTCGGAACTCAACGCCATCTTGGAAGCCGAAGGATTGGCGGTCGTCCGGGAGCATAGACTATGAGTATACGGAATGCCGGGAAGGAGGCCATTGCGCTTCGAGAGATGATCGCCGACGCCGAGGCCGGGAAGCCGGTCTACATCAGCCGCGTCCACGCGCACTTCGCCGCGCTCCCGGAAGAAGAGAGCGACCGGATGGTCCTCGTCATCAAGCTCCTCGGCGCCGATGGCGAAAAGGCGTGGGAACTCAAGCTGCCCAGGCTTTGCCGCTGTTCCGCTCAGGAAAGGAATTTCGTCCACGAGTATGTCCATGCCGAGATCTACAACATCCTGTCGGGCATGGGCGCCCGCTCCATGACTATCTTCGTGGATCCGGCCTCCCGAGAGCTTGTCGATCTGACCCAAAGGCTGAACGAAGTATTCTGCGTGGATGAGCCCCGCAGTCAGCGGAGCGGCTATGGCCGGGCCATCAACGTGCTGGACCGGATGATTGCGGCGGTCCATCCGGGCGAGCCCCCGTTTCGCTTCGACATCAGCCCGCTGTCGCAGCTGCCGGCGATCGAGCCGCCACCTTTGGTGGCGAAGCCTCGCCCGAAGGGCGACAGCCTGTCCGCCTTCAGGCGCTGCACCGCCGGCCTCGAGGGCAAAGCCTTCTGCGGCATCGATGTCGGGGGAACGGACATCAAGGCTGTCCTGGTGGACGATGGCGTGGTCGTCGACTACAAGGAATACGACTGGTTCCCGGCGAGCTTCCTCCGGTCCCGCCAGCTGGTCGATCCGATTCTCCTCCTTACTCGGCTGCTCCAGGCCCGGCTATGGCTCCATCGAACACCCATGACGGACGAGCGGCGGAAGGAATTACTCGGTCGGATCGCCGCTGCCATGGACAGGAAAGCGGATGATGCCGCGATTTCAAAGGCGCTGGAAAGCCTGAAGGTCGAGGGATTCGACGATGCCTCCGGTGAGGCTTCGGGCGAGGGGCGGGGTGGGCCCCTGCTCTTCGACGGAATCGGCCTGTGTTTTCCCGATGTCGTCGTCCGAAACAAGATCGTGGGCGGCGAGGTGTACAAAACCCGGGGGATACGCAACAACCCAGGCCTGGACTACGAATCCGATTTCGCCGAACTCACCGAGCTCGACACGCGGCTCAAGACCCGAGTGAAGCCCGATGGAGTCGTGCGGATCATCAACGACGGGCCAATGGCGTCGTTCACCGCGGCGGTCGAGATTGCGGCCTCCTCCGAAGTCGTGGCTTCGGGGAATGCCGAAGCTTCGCCCAAAGCCGATGAGGTAGCCAACGGGGTATTCGCCCACACGCTTGGCACCGAGCTCGGCACTGGCTGGGTGACCGAGACCGGAGCCATCCCGGATATCCCCCTGGAGGTCTACAATTTCATCATCGACCTCGGGAGCTGGCCGGAGCGGGGGTATGAGCCCGACGATCTGCGGAGCGTCAACAATTTCAACACGGGCTTGCCCGGTACCCTGCAGAAGTACTGCAGTCAAAGCGGAGTGTTCAGGCTCGCCATGAAATACTTCCCCGCCGAGCGCCCCGACCTGTTCCGCGAGCTGCAGGACAAGGGATATATCGTGCGCCGCGCGGCCAGCGGCGTCGTTGGAACTCCGGAGGGCGATTCCATGGGCTGGTACGTTCCCACCGAACCCATCGATCAGCGAAAACCTTTCCTCGAGCATATGATGATGCTGCCGGATCGCGAGAACGACGATACGAACCGCAGGATATGGCGCGAGATAGGCGAATTCCTGGCCGTGACGCTGCTCGAGACAAAGCGCATCCTCGATCCGGGCACGGATGAGCGATTCCTCTTCGGCCGGCTCGTCAAGAATCCAACCTGTTTCGATTTGATGGCAGAGGGCGGACGCGGCATCAAGCCCGACATTTCCCTGATTGTGGCCGGGACCGGCATGGCCAATACCGCCCTGATGAAGGAGCTTGAGCGGCATCCGGAGCTTACCGTCGCCCAGTTTGCCCAGGCCATCGGTGCCGTTTACTTTGCCAACAGCCATTGATCGGCATAGCCCAGCGAAGCCGGGCATATGTATCCAGAGGCATCGAAGAGGAGAAAAGCATGCACGAGCAAGATTACTTAGATCACCTAGTCGGCGTTTTCGGGCATCCGGCGGCCGAGAATCCCGGCGTGGTCATACAGGAAGCCGCCTTCCGCGATCTGGGGCTGAAGAACTGGCGCTTCCTGACCATCGATGTCGATCCGGGCAAGCTGGGCGAGGCCATTATCGGCCTGAAGGCCATGAAATTCAGGGGCATCAACTGCACCATCCCGCACAAGATCGAGGCGCTGAAATACATCGACACACTGGCGCCGAGCGCCAGGCTGATCGGCGCGGTGAACACCATCATCAACGACGACGGAGTGCTGACGGGCGAAAACACGGACGGCCAGGGCTTCATGATCGCCCTGGAAAACGCGGGCGTTGCCCCCAAAGGCAAGGATGTGGTGGTGCTGGGAGCCGGTGGCGCCGCCAGGGCCATATGCGTCGAACTGGCCCTGGCCGGCGCCCGCCACCTGACCATCGTCAACATTCCCAAGGACATGGCCCTGGGCGAAAGCCTCGTAGGAATCCTCAGAGAAAATACCAAGGTAGCTGTCGATTATGTGCCCTGGGTGGATGCCTTCAGGATTCCCGCAGGCACGGACATTCTCGTCAATGCCACCTCCATCGGCCTCTATCCCAATGTCGGCGACAAGCCGAATATAGACTACGACACCATCACCGGGAATATGTATGTCCAGGATGTCATCCCCAATCCGGCCTTCACGCCCTTCCTCCACGAAGCCGACATGCGCGGCGCGCGGTGGCAGAGCGGCATGCAGATGCTGATCAACCAGGCGGCCCTCAACATCACGATGTGGACAGGGCTCAAGCCGGACAAGGACGTCATGCTGAAAGCCCTGGAGAAGGCACTGTCATGACAGACTACGAAGCCGCGATCGCTCAGATCGATGCCGAGTTCGAAGAACTCCAGTTCGCGCATTTTGGCTTCGAAGAGGCTTGGCAGATAGGCCAGGACCTCGTCGCTTCGGGCAGGCGCGATTCCCTTCCCATAGCTATAGACATCAGCGTGAATGGCCAGACTCTGTTTCACGCCGCCCTGCCGGGCAGTACTCCGGACAACGATCAATGGATCGCGCGCAAGAACCGGGTCGTGTATCGCTTCCACAGGAGTTCTTTCTATATAGCCACAACATTGAAGCAGAAGGGGAAGTCGATAGAAGAGGAGTATGGATTATCGAAAGCGGAGTACGCGCCATCAGGTGGGGCTGTGCCTATACGCATCCGCGCCGTCGGAGTCGTGGGGACGGCGACTGTTTCCGGCCTGCGCGATCACGAGGACCATCGCATGGTAATCGAGGCTCTCCGGCGTCATCTGGCGGTTCTGCCCCGCGAGGCTTGACATGCCCAAGGCATTTTCCAGAGTATCGTATCCGGATGGTTAAATGAGCACCAGCGAAAAAAAGAGCAAGCCCAGGGCGCGCGGAAAGCTTGGAAACAAAGAAATAGTCAACGCCGTGCGGGACGCGGTGTTCAAGGCGGGAAGCTGCCGGGTCGCGGACCTGGCCACCGAGTTCCATGTCTCGGGAGTATCGATCCGGAAGAGCCTCGATGAGCTCGAACGTCAGGGCGTCGTGCGGCGATTCCACGGCGAAGCCCGCATCTACACAGGGGACGATATCCCCTTCCGCATGCACCTGCGTTACGCGGAAAAGCAGGCGATCGCACTCAGGGCCGCGGCCTTGATCGAGCCGGGCGACACGATACTCATGGAAGCGGGATCGGCCATCGCCATGTTCGCCGAGCGGATTAAGGGTCTGCAAGGGCTGACGGTGATAACCACCAACCTTTTCATCGCCCGCTTGTTCCGCGGCTCGAAGGTCCGCGTGATCGTCCTGGGCGGTCTCTACCAGGAGGAAAGCGAAAGTCTGGTCGGCCCGAGTGTCTGCGAGTCGATACGAACGATCGGATTTTCAAAGGCTTTTATCGGCGTTTCCGGATTCACGATTGCCGGCGGCTTCATGTTGAACGATATCGCGCGGGCAGAAGTGACTCGCGCAATTCTGGAACGCGGCGTCGAGTGCAGAGCGAAGGCCTGGATTCTCACCGACTCCTCGAAGTTCGGCGTCTCGCACGCGGCCACGATCTGTTCCGACCTGTCCCTCATTGCCGGCATCGTGACAGACCCGGGCATTCCCGACCCCTGTCGGCGCCATCTCGAGTCATCCGGGATACAAGTACTGACCTGAGTCTTGTGCCTTTTCCGCTGGAAGATATTCTCTCTGAGCGTCTGCCGGGCGGCGATTGATGGAGGGGCTTCATGGGGAAGCATGTTGCAGTTTTTATAGGAACGTATACCGAGCCGAGCTATCGCGGGAAAGGTGAGGGAATATATTCCTGCACTCTGGATCTGGAGTCCGGCTCTCTCGTATTGACGCAGAAGGTTCCCGATGTCGCCAATCCATCGTATATCGCCTGTGATCCGGCGCGCGAGCGTTTGTACTGCGTCAACGAGCTTCAGGAATACAATGGCAAGCCATCGGGAGCGGTAACCGCGTTTTCTGTCGAGCGCAATACCCGACTGCTGAAAAAGCTGAACAGCCAGGCTTCAGAGGGCATGGATCCTTGCCATATCGTCGTTGCAGGATCAGGGCGTCATGTACTTGTCTCGAATTATTCGAGCGGCAGTGTCAGCGTATTACCAATAGTGCCTGACGGAAGGCTTGGGAAAGCGGTGCAGTTGATTCAGCACCAGGGAACAAGCATCAATAAAAACCGCCAGACCGGCCCTCATGTGCATTCTTTGTTCTTTGATCCGGAACAGCGTTACGCCTTCGCCTGCGATTTGGGCATCGATAAGCTGGTGACCTACAGGTATGACAGCGATGCGAGCAAACCTCTGAACCTCGTTGAAAATATTGGGCCATTCATCAAGCCTGGCGCAGGACCTCGGCACTGTGCATTTCATCCTTCCGGGAAATTCTGTTACCTGATCAATGAGCTGGATTCTACCATTGAAGTTTTGCGCTATCAGCCTGCCGATGGGCGGTTCATGATTCTGCAGATTGTGTCCGCCTTGCCCGAAACATGCAACATTGTAAATCTGTGTGCCGCCATTCGGGTTTCCCCGGATGGTAGATTTCTGTACGCTTCCAATCGCGGTCATGACAGCATCATCGTTTATCGAATCGATAGGGAAACAGGCTTTTTAACTGATGTCGGATGTGAGCCATCCGGAGGCAGGACGCCTCGCGATTTTATGATCGATCCGAGCGGCACCTTCCTGCTTGTCGCAAACCAGAACTCCGATAACGTAACAACTTTCCGTATTGATACAGAGTCCGGGAAGCTTGCCAAGGCTGCAGAAATCGAGGTGCCGACACCTGTCTGCATAGCGACATATCTGCTGGATTAAGTAGGGAATGATGGTCTTGCCGGAGAAATCGTACTCCACGGTATCGATTCGGAATGTATCGCCGTCTGTCAGTTTCTGGATCATCTTCGCGGCTACTTCGGTGTTGCCGATGGGCAGATTCACGATGCTGCCGTCGACATAGTTGTTTCCCTCGCGCGAATAATAGGCGATCAAATTTCCCATTTCTCCCATCTCCTTCTGCACCTTCCCCATCATTTCGTCGGCAATCCCGGCCCGTTATCGAATGCCGCCGATACATTCTTCAAGAACTCCGTGATCTTCAGATGCTGCGGACAAGATTGCTCGCACTTCTTGCAGCCGATGCAGTCACCGGCCCTGCCGTGCGTGGATGTCAGGTTCAGGTAGTAGACGAACTGACTCGAAATATTGTCGGTTATAGCGCGTTTCGCGCTGTTGTAGAGGGCGAAGTAATCCGGGATCGCGATCTTCTTCGGGCAGCCGGCGACGCAGTACTGGCAGGCCGTGCAGGGAATCGCGGTGTCCGCATTGATGATGTCGGCAACTTGGGAAATTATCCTGTATTCTTCCTCATTGAGCGGCTTGAAGTCCGCCATGTGCGAAGTGTTGTCGAGGACCTGCTCCATGGTGTTCATGCCGCTCAAGACCATCATGACGCCTTCCTGACTTGCGGCGAACCTGATGGCCCACGACGGAACGGATGCGTCCGGATTGTACGCCTTCATCAGCTCTTCCGCCTTTGCGGGGACCAGGGCGAGGTTGCCGCCCTTGCGGGCTCCATGACTACGATCGGCATGTTGTGCTTCCTGGCGACCTCGTGGCACCTTCTGGACTGGATTCCGGGGTTCTCCCAGTCGATGTAGTTGATCTGTAGCTGGACAAAATCGAGCTCGGAATGTGCGGTCAGTATCTCGTCGAGCAGCTCCGGCGTATCGTGGAAGGACATGCCGGCATTCTTGATCTTTCCTTCCTCCTTTTTTCTCTGCACAAAGCCGAACATGTCATATTTGCGCGCCTGCTGATAGGGGCCGAGCCCGATGTTGTGAAGAAGGTAATAATCGAAGAACTCGACGCCGCATTTCTCGAGCTGCTCGCCGAATATTCTCTCTTGGTCCCCGCGGCCTTCAGGACCCGGGGTGGAAGCTTTGTTGCAAGGGTGAATTCATCTCTGCGATGGCGCTTGACCAAAGCCTCTCGCACGAACTCCTCGCTCCTGAAGCCGTGATAGGTCAGAGCCGTATCGAAATAGGAAAAGCCTTTTTCCAGAAAAGTGTCCACAAGCTTGTCGAAAGTTTCCATGTCGACTGCCATCTGGTCATCCTTGTCCAGAAGCGGCAATCTCATACATCCAAAACCCAGTTTCTTTGCCATATTTTAGGCTCTTCAACGAATCGTGTGGGTAACCAAGGAAGCATGGTAGGATGAGCAGCATGAAAGACGTAGAACTATTCGCCCTTGCGCTTGGATTATCTGAACCCTGGATTGTTGAGAACATAGAGTTCAAACCAACAGAACATCGGCTTGATATACAGCTTGGGTTCAAGCCCGGGAGTCGTTTCCCGTGTTTTTCCTGCGATTACAAGGGTACAGCCTACGATACGATGCCCAAAACATGGCGTCACCTCAATTTTTTCCAGCATGAAGCCTATCTGCATGCACGAGTTCCGCGGATAGACTGTCCTGAGCATGGCGTTCATCTGATTGATATCCCGTGGGCGCGTAAAGGATCGGGATTTACCCTGCTGTACGAAGCCCTCATGATGATCATGGTCAAGGAAATGAGCGTCAAGGCAGTTTCCAGACTGACAGCTACCACCGATACGCGAGTGTGGCGAATTATGGACCATTATGTTTCCGAAGACGTGGCTACACAAGATTTATCGAAAACCACACGAATCGGAATCGACGAAACAGCAGCCAAACGCGGACACTCATACATCACCGTTGTGGCCGATCTCGATACAGGGAAAGCCATATATGTGACCGAAGGCAAGGATGCATCCACTATAAAAGCCTTTACAGAGCATCTGGAAGCCCATGGAGGCTCGAAAACTGCTATCACGGACGGTCTGTACCGATATGTCGCCGGCGTTCATGTCCGGGATCGAAGAGCATCTTCCCCAGGCTGCTCTCACGTTTGATCGGTTTCATGTCATGAAGCTTCTGGGTGAAGCAGTCAACGACGTGCGGAAAGAAGAATCAACGATGGAAACGGTACTCAGAGGTTCGAAATATGTCTGGTTGAGCAACCCCTACAATCTGTCGGTTAAGAATTTGGCCCGTCTCAACACCTTGTCAGGATTACAGTTAAAAACAGGGCGAGCATGGCGAATGATGAACATTTTCAAGGGACTTTTCGAATTCTCGGCTTCTCGAGCCATAGAAGAACTTAAAAAATGGAGAGTATGGGCAACACGATCACAGCTTACCCCAATCATCAATTTTGCTGCGATGCTCAAACGACACTGGAATGGAGTCGTTCGGTGGCTTACATCCGGAGTGACAAATGGGCTTCTTGAATCGTTGAATAGTCTGATTCAGTCAGCAAAGACCAGAGCCAGAGGATTCCGAACTATCAAAAATCTCAAGATCATGACCTACATTGTCGCCGGTAAACTGGGGCAGTTACCCACATGAAACAGCGAAGAGCCATATTTTTTATCTCCTATCGATGCCGCATCACGGCGCGTTCATGAGGATCTTCGTCCTTTCGATGGTTATAGTGACCTTTTCTTCTTCGCCGACGCCATTGATCCTCCATACCCGCTCAGCGTATTGAACGAGCTTGGCATGTTTTTGTTTGCACTGGACTTCGAGCAGCGAGGGCAGCACGATCGCGAGGGTTTGTCCGTGATCGATCCCGAACATGGCCGTCAGTTCGTGGCCGATCCAATAGTGAAATGGTCCCCTGGAATTACGTTCCCCCTCGGGAAGACTCCGTTCTCATCCTTCTTCTTCGACGAGTGTATAATCAAACTCCTACTCATTCCTCGCGTCATTATTCATTGAATCCTCTCATGGATCTTTCCTTCTCGAGCAGCACCTTCTCGTATCGTTCAATTTTCAAGTCCAGCCGCTCCAGGGTCTTCTTCAGGTCTTCGATTTTCGCGGCTAGAAGATTTCTTTGTTCCACCAACAAAGCTTTCCGGGTGTCGTTTGTTTCCTCTAGGGAATCAAGCCGATCCGCTCGTAATACCTGAGCGTGTCGTGGGAGACATGGTATTTTCCCCTCACCTCTGCGATATGCATTTCTCACCTCATGTGCGAAGGTACATCCTGGAGTTGACTCCAAGTCAATAGTCGCTGAACTTTTTGGAGTGATTAAGAAGGATTCTGAAGCAAACGTATGAATCCGAATACTTTTACTCATGCGTCGAAGCAATCATTGATATCTGGAAAGCAATTCTCGAAAAGAGAAGAGCAAAGTATGAATATCTTTAAAAGATTCGAAGTCTTACTATATAGAATAGAACCATATGCTAAGGAAGGTCCCCATGTTCAAAATCCTTCGTGTCGATATGAGTGTCAGAACGATAAAATACGAGAATATCGATGAGGACTTCGAAACGATTGGGGGGCGTGGCTTTATTGGAAGGATTTTGAACGACGAAGTCGACCCGACCTGTGAGCCGCTGGGTTCGGGCAACAAGCTGATATTCTGCAATGGGCTTTTGGCGGGAACGAACGCGCCGACAGCGGGGAGGCTTTCTGTCGGGGCGAAAAGTCCTCTGACAGGGACAATCAAGGAAGCCAATGCCGGCGGGACCTTCGGACGGGAACTGGCCAGGCAGGGGCTCAGGGCAATCGTCATCGAAGGCAAACCGGACGAGGAAAATTGGTATTTATTGCGGATAAGCCCTCGTGGAGCCGAGATACTCTCCGCGGACAGCCTCGCCGGACTCAATAATTATGCTCTGTCGGATCTGCTGAAGGCCGAATATGGGCAGAAGATAGCAGCAGCCTCGATCGGCTGCGCGGGGCAGAGGGGATACCTGAACTCCTCCATACAGATTCTGGATACCTTGGGCAGACCCACCAGGGCCGCGGCGCGAGGGGGGATCGGTGCGGTCATGGGTTCGAAGCGCCTGGTAGCGGTGGTGATCGAAGCTTCCCCGGGCAGGCATGAGGTGGAGTATTCGGACGAGGAAGCTTTCAAGATAGCCAACAAGAAGTACATCCAGGGAATAATGGAGAACGGGCTTTCGGGGAAAGCCTTGCCGGCTCTCGGGACGGCGGTGCTGGTGAATGCTGTCAATGCGATAGGAGCTTTGCCTACTAACAATTATCGCGCGGGCACTTTCCCCGGAGCCGAAAGCATCAGCGGCGAAAACCTGTCGCGGCTTCAGGCGGGAAGAGGGGGAAAGAATGGCCATTCCTGCCAGTACGGCTGTCCCATCGGATGTTCGAACATTTACATGGATGAAAAAAACGAGTATCTGACCTCGGGCTTCGAATTCGAAACGATAGCGCTGAATGGATCGAACCTGGGGATTTCCGATCTCGACACGATCGCGGCCATCGACCGATTGTGCGACGACTTCGGGCTGGACACGATGGAGACGGGCTGTACCCTCGGCGTCTGCATGGAAGCCGGCCTGATTCCCTTTGGTGACAAAAAAGCTGTGTTGGCCCTGATCCATGCGATGGGTGAAGGAACCGAGTTCGGACGAATCATGGGAAAAGGGACGGCCTTTTGCGGCGCGTATCTGAAGGTAAAGCGAATACCGACCGTCAAGAATCAATCCCTCGCCGGCTATGACCCTCGGGCATTGAAAGGCACGGGGGTAACCTACGCCACATCCCCGATGGGCGCGGATCATACGGCAGGCAATTCGATTGGCGATCCTCGTGTCGTTCCCCATGAGAAAGAAGGGCAGGTCGAGCTTTCCGGAAAACTTCAGATCGGCATGGCGACTTTCGACTCTCTCGGAATGTGCATCTTTTCGGGATTCTGCACCGCGGAACCCCAAAACATCGGCTACCTCGTGGATATGATGAAGGCTCGTTTCGGCGGCGAATGGACCCCGGAGCGTCTGTTCGGGATTGGCGCGCAGACCATAATGGCCGAAAAAAAATTCAACGCGGCCGCAGGTTTTACCGCTGAGCACGACAGACTTCCGGAGTTCATGTACGTGGAAGCTCTGCCTCCCCACAATACGGTTTTCGACATTCCCGACCAAGAGATGGCGCAAGCTTTGCCATTCTGACGCCATGGATATCCGGCTGGAATTATTCGGCACATACAGGAATCTGGTGAGGGAATATGATCCCGGAAAGGGGATCCTCATCGACATCGAGCGCGATATGCCCTTGCCCGAGCTGTTGCGCAGAATCGGTATCGCCGCGAAAGGCTGTCTGGTCATGATCGACGGCACGCATGTGAAGGTGGAGGATACCGTCATCGTCAAGGGAAACGACCTGGTGCAGATATTCATGCTTGTCGGAGGAGGATAGCCGGGACAGGAATTCGATAGTGGACGGAAAATGCGGCCGCGGCTCGCTCGCCTCGATATGGACTCATTTCTATTGTTCCATGGGTTTCTCTATGCTACATTGATATTGTTGTGGATTCGCAAAGGCTCATCGTGGGAAAAGCATGGAAGATTATATCAGACAGCGGGATAACGTCCTCGATTACATCGATATAAATCTGAACAAAGAAATGACTCTCGATGAGCTGGCCGTCGTATCCTGTTATTCTAAATACCACTTCAGCCGGATCTTCGCCACCATGATGGGGGAAACGGTATTCCATTACATCCATAGACTCAGGCTGGAGAGGGCCGCCAAATGGATGAGGCTGGAGGAAGAAACCCCCATAACGAACGTCGCGTATGAATTGGGTTTCTCGAGTTGTGCCACTTTTTCGCGATGCTTCAAGGAGCATTTCGGACTCTCTCCCTCCGCGTGGAGGAGTGAACAATCGAAGATCAAGGAGCGCGAACGGGAAAAGCAGGCTCACGAGATACTGTCGATCAACGAGAATGACAGGAATATTTTTTTCGATGACAAGAACATGTCCTGGCAATACGAGATTTTGGGAAAGACGAGAGTACGGGTACAGATTCGCGATCTGAAGGATATCCCCATAGTATATCTGCGATATATCGGAGCTTCCTTGGGAAACCACCAACGCTTCGAGTATACCTATGAAACCCTTCTGCAGTGGGCTTCGGCCAGGGGTCTGTCGGATAGTATCGGAACGAAGATATTCGCCGTGTATCATGACAATCCCCTGATAACCAAAGATTACCAGTTGCGCATCAGCGCCGGCTTCGAGGCCGCCTCTGCCCTGGAGGTCAGCGGGAAGGTCGGGAAGATGATTCTTTCCGGGGGGAAATATGCCGTTTCACAATTCGAGTACGAGACTCGGGAAGAATATACGGCCGTCTACAATTTCATATACGAATTCTGGCTGTGCAATTTCGGCTATTCCCCCGATATCCACCGATACGATTATATCTGTTTTCTGAATCGCCCGAGCGAAAAAAGACTGGTAGTCACCCTGAGCGTGCCGATCCGCTCTGTCTAGGAAAGCGGGTGCCTTCAGTTCAAACCGCCGGTCGTCGCGAAAGACCTTAGGCAATCAATTCTCCCGATCCATTTAGGTTCTCCCCCCCAGCCGGCCGGGAAACTATGTCCTCGTGGCAGTAGCGCGATAGTATGAACACAGATAGTCAGACGGTTGACAAAAAAATGGAGTGGTGCTAGGATAGAAAAGGTGAATCGAGTGTTCATAGGAGAGACCCATGGTCGAACGTTCCGTTATTATCGACAGCCTCCTTTCGGGAAACACGAAAGGCACTGAAAAGTTGGTAAGGGATTTGCTGGATTCGGGCATATCAGCGCGCGATGTCATGGAAAAGGGGATGATAGCCGGGATCGAGGAAGTCGGGACAATGTTCGGGAACGGAGAAATATTCCTCCCCGAATTGCTGATGGCGGGAGACGCGATGAAATCTGCGTTGAACATCCTGAAGCCGATTCTTGCCGGGACAAAAAGCGGCATTCACTATGTCGGGAAGGTGGCCATCGGATCGGTACAGGGCGATATCCACGATATCGGAAAAAACATAATGCTGATGATGCTCGAAGGTAATGGGTGGGATGTCACCGATCTGGGTGTCGACGTGTCGCCCGGAGATTTCTGCAAGGCCGTGAGAGACAACGATTTCCAGGTGTTGGGACTGTCGGCCCTGCTGACGAGCACCATGGAAAACCAGAGGAAAACGATCGAGGCCTTGAAGGCGGCCGGTCTGAGGGACAAGGTCAAGGTCGCTATCGGCGGCTGCATATGCACGAAACAGTGGGCTGAGGAAATTGGGGCTGATTGCTACGCAACCGATGCCTCCGAGGGAGCGCAGAAGCTCTTTCAGCTTTTGGGATAACCGGGGAGGGTAGTGCGATGGAGCTTTCTGGTCTGGAACGAGTACTGACGACATTGCGGCACAAGGAGCCGGACAGGGTTCCTCATTTCGAACTGTACATTCATCAAAAAGTGAGAGACTTCATAAAGCCTGGAGCCAGCTATTTCGATGTAGTCGAAGCGCTCGACCTGGATGCCATCGTCGTGGACGATATGCCCCAGAACGATATGGCCGAGATGCTCGATTCGAGCAGGTTCCGGAATAAATGGGGCGTCGTCTGGCAGACCTCTTCCGATTCGATTCATCCGGTGGAAGGTCCGATAAAGTCGGAAAAAGACCTGGACACATGGGTTCTCCCCGATCCCGATGATCCGAAGCGCTACAGGCAATTGGCGGACATTGTCGACAGATACAAGGGTCGAAAGGCGATAATCGTTGCGTTTCAGGATCCTTTCGATATCGCCAGCACGATGCGCGGGGCCGAAAACTACTACAAAGATTTTATTCTGAATCCCCCGCTCGTTGACCGCATCGGTGAGCTTCTGCGGGGCTATTACCTGAAATATATCGACAACTGCATGGCGACAGGGGCGGATATCATCTTCATCACGGGCGATTACGCGACCACAAAATGGCCGATGCTTTCGAATCGATGTTTCTCGCGCCATGTCATACCGGTCCTGAAGGCGCTGACCACCGAAGCCAAGAGCAAGGGCGCCTACGTGTTCAAGCATACGGACGGGAATGTCATGCCGATCATGGATCTCCTTCTGGAATCAGGCATCGACGGCCTGCATCCGATTGACCCCAACGCCGGCATGGATCTTGGTCTCATGAAGGAAAAATACGGCGAAAGACTCACCCTCATGGGAAATGTCGACTGCGCCGAGACGCTGTGCTGGGGCTCGGCCGAAGCGGTCCGCGAGGACGTGAGGAGATGCATGAGGCAGGGAGCCAAGGGGGGCGGCTATATATGCATGTCGAGCAATACCATCCATTCCGCCGTAAAGCCGCAGAACTACCTGGAGATGATCGGGGCGATTCGGGAGTTCGGGGTATATCCGATATGTGTGTGAGGTCCGGGTCGGCTCGAGAGATATCTCAGGATCGTCGCCATGCGGAATAGTGCTGGGATGTTGAGTCCCTACAGGGTGTTGGATCTTTCGAACGAGCGGGGCTATCTCTGCGGAAAGATCCTGGGCGATCTCGGCGCCGACGTGATCAAGGTCGAGAGGCCGAAAGGGGACGAGGGCCGAAACACCCCTCCTTATTATCACGATGTCGCCGATCCGGAAAAGAGCCTCTATTGGTGGGGATACAACTCGAACAAGAAAAGCGTGACCCTCGATATCGAAAAAGAAGAGGGCGCGAAGCTCTTCAAAAAGCTGGTGTCCGAAGCCGACATCGTAATCGAATCCTTCGATCCGGGATACCTGGAGAGTCTGGGGCTCGACTATCCCCATCTTTCTGAAGTGAATCCCTCACTGATCATGACATCCATAACGGGGTTCGGTCAGACTGGGCCCTACAGGGAGTACAAGGCCTGCGACCTCGTTCTGTGGGCCATGTCCGGCAATCAGTACATATACGGGGATACGGATCGTCCGCCTCTCTGCCCTTCTTTTCCGATCACCCCCGCTTTCGCCGCTCTCCAGGGCGCGATCGGCACGATGGTCGCGCTCTTTCACCGGACGAAGACGGGAGAGGGACAATATATCGATGTGTCGGCACACATGGCGCTTTTCTGGGCGACAGGTCCGGAATACCAGGGGCTCTGGGAATTCGAAAAGATCCTGTTGAGGCGATCGGGCCCCAACTGGCTCAACGCGCTGAAGAACATCTCGATTCCCGTCATCTACTCCTGCAAGGACGGCGCCATAACCTTCTTTCCGTTTTTCGGCCCTCTCCGGGTCGGGTCGAATCGGGGGCTCGCCGAATGGATGGAGGGCGACGGGATCGATCCGCGAGGGTTCGGGGACACGGATTCCTACGTCCGGGATTGGGGGAACCTGGACGAGAGCCGGATCCACCGATGGACCCAAGGTTTCGCGGAATTTTTCAGGACGAAGACCAAAAAGGAGCTGCTCGAAGGCGCGGTGAAGAGGGACATCATCCTTTACCCGATCTTCACCCCCAAGGATATCGTGGAGTTTCCCCAGCTGCAGAGCAGGGGTTTCTGGGTCAGGACCGAACATCCCGAGCTCAATGACACCATCTCCTATCCAGGCGCCTTCTTTAAAACCAGCGGTCCTGAATGCCGGACCGGGCTGCGGCCTCCCCTGATCGGGGAACAGAATTCCGAAGTGTTCATCGGGGAGCTTGGCTTGTCCGAAGACATGCTGGAAGACCTGAAAAAGGCGGGGGTCATCTAGATGAAAAACGCCGCGAATATGGATACGAAACCTTTCGAAGGAATAAAGATACTCGATTTCACGATGTACGGTGCGGGACCATTCACCGTCAACTATCTCTCCTATTTTGGCGCCGACGTGATAAAGGTCGAATCCCGGAACAGGCCCGACGGCTGCAGGACGATAGGACCCCACAAAGACGGCGTGGCGGATCTCGAGCACTCTGCGTATTTCGCCTATTCCAATCCTTCCAGGAAGCATGGGATCACGCTCAACCTCAACAAGCCCGAAGGAATCGGGATCGCGAAAAGATTGGCCTCCTGGTCGGATATCGTGGTCGAGAGCTTCGTGGGCCAGACCATGGAGAAGTGGGGCCTGGGCTATGAAGACCTCAGGAAAATCAATGCCGATATCATAATGTTGCGCACCTGCGTGCACGGCCAGACTGGCCCTCTGGCGCGGCAGCCGGGATTCGGGAACCAGCTGACATCGCTCTCCGGATTCAACAGCCTGATGGGTTGGCCGGACAGGACAGCCTGCGGCTTCGACGCCCAACCCTTCACGGATCACCTGGCTCCCTTGTTCTGCATTCCTGCGCTGATCGCGGCGCTCGACTACCGGGAGAGAACCGGCGAAGGCCAGTGTCTCGACATATCCCAGCACGAGGCGAGCATCCAGATACTCGCGCCACTGATCCTCGATTACGCGATCAACGACAGGGAACTGACCATCAACGGCAACAGGAAGGAGAACGCCGCTCCGCATGGTGTCTACCGATGCCTCGGCGATGACAGGTGGTGCGCCATAGCTGTCTTCACCGATGCCGAATGGGAGCGTTTGCGCGAAGTCATGGGAAGCCCTCCCTGGGCGGGGGAATCCAGGTTTTCCAGCCTTTCGGGGAGAAAGCAAAACGAAGACGAGCTGGATAGATTGCTGGGGGAGTGGACGATCACCCATACGGCGCATGAAGTCATGGAATTGCTGCAGGGTGCCGGAGTTTCCG
Source organism: Treponemataceae bacterium (assembly GCA_963678065.2). Lineage (GTDB taxonomy): Bacteria > Spirochaetota > Spirochaetia > Treponematales > Rectinemataceae. Next base: position 1,079,635 of record CAXXVZ010000005.1, on the reverse strand, counting down.
CCGGCATCGTGGCGAACGCGAGCGATCAGGCTCGGGATCCCCAGTATGCCCACTACGATTTCTTCCAGGAGATCGAGCATCCCGCGATGGGAAAGACATCCCTGTTCCATGGGCCTGCCTTCAGGATGTCCAAATCGAAGCCTGCCGTGACCTACGCGACGATGTTGGGCGAAGGCAACGAGCATGTCTACCATGAGATTCTCGGTCTTTCCCGGGAAGAAATAGAAAGGTTGAAAAGAGACGATGTGATCTAGGGCGCATGGCTCGAAAGCATTGCGGCATTGAAAAATGCAAAAGAGGTAATCCAATGGATGAAGTGAAAAAACTGGCAGTCATCGGAGCCGGCACCATGGGGGGCGGGATAGCGCAGGTCGCCGCGATGCATGGGATATCGGTCAACCTTCTGGACGTGAGTGAGAAGATGCTCCGCGACGGCATGGGGAAAATTGCGAAAAGCCTGAAACTCATGCGGGAAAAGAACAGGATAACGGAACTTCAGGAAAAATCGGCTTTGGCGAATATCACGGAGACCCTCGATTTTCCTTCTGCGTTGAGCGACATCGATATGGTGATAGAGGCCGTTCCCGAAGAAATCGGACTCAAGCGAGGGGTTTTCAAGAAACTCGACGAACTCTGCGAAGCGGAAGTGATTCTGGGTTCCTGCACCTCCGGCATCAGCATAACCGCGCTCGCCTCCTCCACGGGGAGAAGAGACAAGGTCATCGGCATGCATTTCACGAATCCGGTGCCGATCATGAAGGGCGTGGCGATCATCACTGGCCTTGAGACATCGGATGAGATTTTGGAATCCACGAAAAGGTTCCTGACCCTCATCGGCAAGGAATACTGGGTCACGAAGGATTCCCCGGGCTTTGCCGGCACGAGGATCATGTGCATGTACATAAACGAAGCCTTCAACGTGCTGCAGGAGGGCATCGCCACCGCCGAGGATATCGACAAAGAATTCAAGCTGGTCCTCGGGCATCCCTTGGGGCCGCTGGAGCTCGCCGATTTCGCCGGCCTCGACGTCATCCTCAACAGCTCGGAATACATCTGCGCGGAGAGAGGGGACAAGTATCGGCCTAGTCCCTTGCTGAAACAGTTGGTGGTTGCCGGATACTTCGGGAAAAAATCGGGCCGCGGCGTATACAAGTACAAATGAGGGAGTGAAGGAATATGGAAAGAGTAGCTCTCGCACAGGGGTTGATGGATGAGGGAGCGAAAGATTGCGAACTTCTGGCCAGCAGGTGCGCGTCCTGCGGGAAGCTCTTTTTCCCGAAGAGGACATTCTGCCTCGAATGCCACGGCGCGGAACTTATGCCGGTCAAGGTTTCCGGTACGGGGACACTGTACACCTACACTGTCGTGAATATGCCTTCGGCACATTATGCAGCACCCTACGCGATAGGATGGGTTGAGTTTCCGGAAGGTCTTCGGGTATTCGGACAGATCAGAGGTTGGGGAAACGAAGGGCTGCGGATCGGGATGAAAATGAAAATGGTTACCGGCACTCTTTGGGAGGAGAATGGCAAAGAAGTTTTCGGGTACATCTTCGAGCCGAACCATGAACCCCGCCCAACGAATGAAAAGGAATAAAAGATGAGAGAGGTCGCCATCATCGGTGTCGGTACCACTGCCTTCGGAAAATTCCCGAAAGTGCGCGTGGTCGACATGGCAAGCAAGGCTGTCACCGAAGCGCTTCGGGACGCGACGATGGATCGCAGGAGCATCCAGTGCGCCTACAGCTCCACCGTATTCGGGGGAGCTGTATTAGGGCAGAGGATACTGGAAGACGTCGGAATTTCGAAGATCGAAGTCAACAATATGGAAAATGCCTGCGCGGGAGGCGCCTCCGCGTTCAGGGCGGCGTGGTACGCGATCGCTTCCGGACTCTACGATGTGGGAATCGCCATCGGCGCTGAATCGATGACCACGAGTCCTATAGCCGGGAAACTGATTCCGCCCGAAGAAGGCGATCTCGCGGGACAATTGGGGATGAATATGCCAGCGCACTTCGCCATGGGCATGAAAAGGCACATGCACTTGTACGGAACGACGATCGGGCAGTTCGCAAGGATATCGGTGAAGAATCACAGGAATGGTTGCCTGAATCCGTATTCCCAATACAAAAAGGCCCTTTCGCTGGATGAGATACTCAATTCCCGGATGATCTGCGATCCCATAACGCTTTTGCAGTGCTGCCCGAATACGGATGGAGCCGCGGCGGTGATCCTTTGCTCGATGGATGTTGCCAAAAAATTCAGCGCCAAACCCGTCAGGGTGGCCGCGTCCGTGCTGAAGATGGGCGACTACGCATTCCGCTGGACCGATATGGCTTCCTCCGATCTGACGAGGGAATGTGCGAACGAAGCCTACGAGATGGCGGACTGCGGTCCCGGGGACATCGATGTCTGCGAATGCCACGACGCTTTCACCTATTCAGAACTAAGCCATTACGAGGAACTCGGCTTCTGCAAAGCCGGCGAAGGCGGAGCCCTCGTCGACAGGGGTGAAACCGAGATAGGCGGCCGCATACCGGTGAACCCGAGCGGCGGCCTGCTCTCCCGCGGCCACCCGGTGAGCGCCACGGGCATCGAGCAGATCGCGGAAATCGTGTGGCACCTGAGGGGCGAGGCCGGCCAACGTCAAGTCGAGGGAGCGAAGATAGGCCTTGCCCAGACCATGGGCGGCGAGGTCGCGAATCTGGAATGCGGCGCCTGCGCCGTACACATACTGAAGGTCTGAGGAAGGGGCGTAAAATGGTGCAGCAGATAGATCATATCGGTATCGTCGTGAAAAATGCCGCGCAGGTCATCGAAACTTTGTCCGGAACATTCGGGTTCCAGGTGTCGGGAAGCGTCGCTTCACCCCAGGGAGATTTCAATACGACCATAATTTCCGCGGGTGAAACGAAACTCGAGCTGATCGAGCCGGTAGGTCCGACAGGGAGCATCGCAAAATTCCTCGACCAGAAAGGAGGGGGCATGCATCATGTCTCTTTCCGCGTGGATGATATCGATCAGGAGCTGAAGTCCCTGGAGGAAAAGGGCGTCCGTCTGGTGCAAGGAAAGCCCGCCTCCATCGGATCATCGTTGGTTGCCTTCGTCCATCCGAGTTCCACCGCAGGCATTCTGGTCGAGTTGATACAGCGAATCTGACACTCCGGCCGGAACGATGAAGGGATTCTTTTTTCGCTCTATGACGCCCGGATCTCCCGGCTTTGGCGGATCATCTCTCTGTCATAGTCATCCCGATATCGGATCGGGGCATACTACCAATCAAGCGGTAATTTCAGTATTATATTCGAATGCGAATCATCCTGTGCCGGGTGATGGGCGTTTCGATATATCCGCAAAGGGAGTATTACTATGACGAAAAAAAGCGATACTACGCTTGGTTTACTTTCCGATGATATCAAAGCCATGGCGACCGACCTGAGGTACAATACCGGCCTGGAAGTTCTTTATACGGGACTTCTGATGGACAAATACATCGATATCAGAGCCCGCAAATACGGGCAGAATCGAAGCCGTCTCGACATTATGCATACGCTGATAGCCCATGGCGGGATTCTGAAACCGTCGGATTTGGGGAAGATGACATTCAGGACGAAGCAGACCATAACCAAGGTGATCGACGGCCTGGACAGGGACGGTATGGTGACGAGAGAGTCCATCGGGAAGGATCGGAGAACCCGCAGGGTCATTATCACGAAAAAGGGACTCGACTCGATCAGGGAGAGTCTTCCCAACACGATAGAAACGATCAATACGGCGATGCCGGCGTTTTCCAAGGAACAAATGGAAGAGATCAGCGCGATAATGAGGATGGTCCGGAAGCACCTGCTCGCCCAAATAGACAACGCCGCATTCAACTCTATCGACGATGATGAATAGTGAAATGATGACGATGATTTTCTTGTTCTGATCAGCCCAATTCCCTCTGCCCGCCTTCCCCATTCTTCCCACCTCTGCACAGTCTATCCTTCTCACGCCTGGTTTGTTTTCGACCAATCAGGCGATGAGGATCGGGATGGAAAAGGCATGAATATGGCACACGAATAAATAGTGCGATTACGTATAGTCTGATAGTTGACAAATACGGAATCGGGTGCTAACCTCAAAGTGACACGATGCCGTTGCTACGTTCAAAGGAGTGAGAGGATGAAAAGAATCACGTGTCTCGTGGGACTATTCCTTTTATTCGCGGTCAGTGCTTTTTCACAAGGTCAGGGAGGAGCTCCTTCGGTTCAGGAGCCCATGAATCTGAGGTATGCATACGGCGGTCCGAATCAGGGCGCCTTCGCCGAAGCGAATCAGTGGTTCTGCGACCAGATCACCAAACGGACGAATGGAAAGATCAAGATCACCATCCACTGGGGAGGGACTCTGGTCAGCCAGGCCGACACTCTTACATCAGTAGGCAAGGGCGTGGTGGCGATGGGCGCCGCGATGGGCGGAACGACGGTCTCCCAGAACCCTCATTGGTCGACGCTGAGCATGGTAGGCGCCGGAAAGGATCAGTGGGCGATAATGTGGGCCACCTATGAGATGATCAAGAACAATGCGGCGATAAAGGCCGAAATGGATAAGCACAATGTCGTCGGAACTCATGGCTATTTCCCTGGCACCCCGATATTGGTGCTCAGGAAAAAAGTCAATTCGCTGAAGGACCTGAAGGGATTGAGAATCCGGGCAGCCACTCCGGACGAGGCGGCCGCGTGGGCGAAACTCGGCGTGGAAACCGTCCAGATCGCTCCATTCGATGTGTACGACTCCATGAGCAAAGGTGTCATCGATGGATGTCTCTTTACGGTCACCTGGGCAGATACACTGAAACTGGGTGAGGTGGCCAAATACTGGTATCGCTTCTCCGACAACCTTCTCGGGGGCGATGTGACCACGGTCATCAACAAGGATACCTGGAACAAATTCACTGCGGAGACGAAAGCGATCATCGAACAGCTCATCAGAGAGTACAACGATGTGTACACCAAGAATGTGCTGGCGCTGGAAGAGCAGGTCGTCAGCAAGGCTAAATCCTCCTTCGGCGTGCAGTACGTGAAAATGGTGGATGAAGTGGACAAAGCCTACACCGCCGCGATCGATGTGGCGCACCAGGCATGGTTCGCCAAATGGGACAAGAGCGGGAATACGACAAAGGCCGTCTGGGATCAGTATCAGCAATATGTCGCCCAATATCAGAAGGAAGCCGCTGAAAAAGGCTACCCCTGGAATAGATAGAATTCTTTTCCCCGCGAGGGCATGGAGCGATGCCGATCGGCATCGCTCCATGCCAGGTACGAACTTGTGTTTTTCAATGATGTTCAGCACAGGACCGGTGTATGAAAGAAAAGAATATTATTAGTGCGATAAGTCGCTTTCTGAGTTGGATTTCAGGTGCGGCAATTTTTTTCATGATGATTTTGATGGTCGCCGACGCGATAGGAAGAAAGATTGTAGGAAGCGTTCCCGGCGGATATTACGCCACGATAGCCATCCTCATCATAGTGCTCTTCTTCTCCCAGGGATATGCGCAGATGCGAAAGGCCCATATCACCATCGATCTCGTCACGTCGAAATTGAGCAAGAAAACACAGAGAATCCTCTCGATCATCACAAACCTTATGGCCGTCTTTTTCTTCGGTGTCGTGACATGGGCGGGATTTCTCAAGGCTGTGGAGTGCACCCGCACGAAGGAAGAATGGATGGGCGCCATATTCTTTCCTGCCTGGCCTTGGCGATGGACGATTCCGATAGGACTGGGGGTATTTACTCTTCAGTTGGTTGTGACAGTGATCGATGAAATCAGAAAACCCGCCGGGAGGGAATAGACATGGAACCATTCATCGGCCTATTCGGGTTCGTTCTTATTCTCGTCCTCATGGCCATGGGTTGCCATATCACCATCGCTATCGGTCTGCCTGCGATCATTTCCCTCTTCTTTATGTTGGGGATTCCTCAGACATTGGAGTTGATCTCCTCCCAGGCATTCAAACTGGCGTCTGATTATTCCTTCACGGCCGTGCCTTTGTTTTTGTTCATGGGATATATTGCGATGGAATCGGGAATCACGAAATCCGCCTTTGACGCCGCCGAGGTGTGGCTGCGGAAAATTCCGGGCGGTCTCGCCATGGCCTCCTGCGTCGCTTCCGTGCCGATAGGCGCATGCATGGGGTCGGGAGTGCCGGCGACGGTCGCCCTCGCGAAACTCGCGGTTCCCGAAATGATAAACAAGAAATACGACAAGGGCTTTGCGACCGGAACGATAGCGGCTACCTCGACTATCGCGTCGATGATCCCCCCGAGCATCATGATGGTCGTGTACGCTGTATATACGCAGGTATCCTTGGGGAAAATGCTGCTTGCCGGGTATATCCCGGGTATTCTCTCCATTGTGATATACGTGGTTGCCATTTATTTCAGAGTGCGCAGGCATCCCGAACTGGCCCCGGAAGTAAATACGACGCCGATTACCAGAATCGAGAAAATAAAAGCCTTGAAAGGCCTGTGGGGCATCGGCGTAATATTCCTCGTAATGTTCCTGAGCATCTATACGGGCTGGTTTACAGCCACCGAGGCCGCCGCTCTCTCCGCGTTCACGGCATTCATCATCATGATCGTGAAGAAGAAATGCACGTGGGCCGCGCTTCGTCAGGGTCTGCTGGAGACCGTGGAAGTGACTGCCGTCCTCTTCATCATCCTGATCGCGTCGGCGATATTCGTTGTCTTCATCGATGTCACGGGCCTTCCCAGAATCCTGAGCAACGCGATCGTCGCCGCCAATTTGCCTATATGGGCTTTCCTCGCCGTCCTGATGGTTGTGTACTTCGTCCTGGGGGTTTTCCTTCCCGCCATCGCCAGCCTGCTTCTGACGATCCCCATCCTTCTTCCTGTTATGATGCAGATGAATATCAATCTCATCTGGTTTGGCATTCTTTTTATAAAAATGAGCGAAATCGGGGCTATTACCCCGCCCTTCGGGATGTCGGTCTTCGTCATCAAGGGTGTGGTCGGGGACAATGTTTCCCTCGCGGAGATATTCAAAGGGATATCCTGGTATGTCGTTCTGGAATTGCTGGTAGTCGTCCTGCTTATGGCATTCCCGATTATCAGTCTATGGCTGCCCAGTAAGCTTTTCTAGATTGAATGAAGGTGTATGTCTTCATCCGGATGCCGTCGGCGACGACATCCGGATCGAGGATTTTCACGGAATCATGGATGCGCATGCAACCTTGTAGACGCAGGTGTCACGACAGGAACAGACATGACAGGAGCGTCTCGTAAACGGGAAATGTTCCCCTACACCAAGGACCATCGTCACCGATTTCTGGGGAATCATCATGAAGTGCCCGTTGAGCACGACTCCCGCTTCCCGGCCATCGAGGATCGAGAAGATCTCTCTCTGTCCCTGTTCCACCGGCCAGCCATCCATGCCCGGATCATAGGGATGGGAAACCGCCAATCCCGTTCGGGCATACTCCTTTTCAAAATGAGAGCAGACAGCGTCAGAAAAATAGCGCAAGGCAGCTCCCCCGGCGCAATCGAGCGTATATCCTTCGACCACGCTGGTTTTTGACAACTCCAAAGCCTTCCGTTCCAGTTCGGGACCCAGCGTAATCAGGATGACGATCAAACAGGATGCCCCAGGTATGGCCTTCACCAAGCCCGGACCTCCGAACAGGAACTCTTCGGTCTTTCCCGGGATGCCCGCTTCCAGGCGAAAGCCATTTTCCGCGACTGACAACACGGGGAGTACTCTATACAGTATCCTCTGCTCGATGAGTTCCTTCATCGTTTCGAGGGTCCTGCCGCAGATTTCGGGAAGGGAGCTTTTCAACATTCCGGTTCGGGCTCGGGGAATACCGATTGAACGAAGGATATCGTCGATCGTCAGGCCGATGTGGTTTATCTGGATGAAAGGCATCATTTATTTTCATATAGAGCAATGAATTTGTCAATACAAATCGTTCCGGCGCACCGGAGGGAAACCCACGCGTTCCCGATAGCAATCATGGATAAGCGGAGAGCAAGCGATGAAAAATGAAGAGCAAGAAACCTATATTTCGGAGCGGATTCATCACATATCATCATCCTTGAGTGTTCATCGAAGGGAGGATCGCCGTGAATAATCCATCATGCTGCGAAAAAGAGAAGGCCGGCTCGACATCGGCGATGGAAGCGCAGAAGGAAGTCTTCGACGCTCATCGTGTGTACTCGAGCTACTATTTCAAGAATATCGAGATGGATTTTGTTTTCCAATGGCTCCTTGGCAGCATATCGACGGGCGGTTGCGTCATTGGCGAGGCATTCTACGCCGCCGGAAGGATAAAGGACGGGGATCCCGAGAGCTGGCAGCGCGAATGGAAGGAATTGGCCGAGCGGAAGGAGTCGCGGGCGGAAGAGGCAATGAGAAAGGGGCACAAGGTTTCGGCGTCCAAAAATTTCTTGCTCGCGGCGAATTATTACCGTTCATCCCTCACTTCGAGGCTCCCCTGGGACGCCGACTATCTTTCGCTCGGCAAGAAATCGTACGGGTGTATCGAAAAGGCCGGCAGCCTCATGGAACCCGCGATGATCCCGATAGGGGTTCCCTTCGAGAACGCGGTCCTGCCGGGCTTCTTCTGGCCCGTGGCGAATGACGGGAAGCCCCGCAAGACCCTTCTCATGGTGGGCGGAGGGGAATGCTTCCTCACGGACAACCTCTTCTACATCGGTCCTCTCGCGGTGGAACGCGGATACAATTTCGTCACTGTAGATATCCCCGGGCAGGGTCTGCTCCCGGCTGAAGGGCTATTCTTCAGGGGAAACGCGGAAAAACCCATCGGGGCGATACTGGATGTCGTCACGAAAATGCCCGAAGTCGATTCCGAGAGGCTTTCGGTGTTGGGGATCAGCTTCGGAGGTTATTTCGCTCCCAGGGCCGCGAGCGTCGACAAGAGAATCAAAGCCCTCATCACCAATGCCGCCGTCATCGACAATTACGAAATGTTCGCGGCCATGCCGTTTTCGAAGCTCACCCAGGATGAAATCGACAAGACATGGTCACCTTTCGGGAAGGGAGTGACCGAAAACGTCGTATGGCGCCTGGGCCTGAAACCCGGGAATTTTACGGGACAGGCGGAGGCGACGAAGGGTTTCTCGTATGATCCTGCGGATATCACATGCCCTGTTCTGAATGTGGTCGGGGAGGGTGAGGCAGCCAATCCCATTGGGCATCGACAAGGCCAGATCTACATGGAACGGGTGAACACGGACAGGAAAAAGAAGGTGGTTACGCCTTTCAACGAAGGAGCCGCCGCCCATTGCACGGGCGAGAACCGTGTCCTCATGGCCTGCGAGCTGTTCGACTGGCTCGATGAAGTTTTCAAGGAAGGATGAAAAGATTTCTTGATTGTCAAAAAGGAGACGAAGATGGCATCGTGGGATCTGGGAATTCTTTATTATGGCAAAATGCTCGTTCCCCCCGAGTATCTTTTCGCGGGCCTGACCAAGCCTGTCGATACACCCTACTGCGGTTTCCTGCTCCGGAGCGGACATTTCAATATCCTGGTCGACTGCGGGGTGAGCGAAGACTATTTCGTCGACGGGAAGGCCTTCGCTGGATTCCCTGCCGAAGGGGGCGCCTCTTTCGTGACAAGGGCATTGAAAAAATTCGATCTTGTCCCCGAAGACATCGATGTCGTGCTCTATACCCACCTCCACAACGACCATGCCGGGAATTGCCATCTATTCCCCCGGGCCAAGCACGTATTCCAGAAAGATGAATGGACGAATCTGCTTCATCCCCTTCCTGTGCAGATCCTGCGGAAAGACTACGATCCCGGGGTCATCCCCAAACTTGAGAAGCTCGACACGATTCCCGTGGATGGGGATTTCGAATTCCTTCCGGGGATTTCCCTCTACAAGACCCCGGGACATACCCTTGGTCATCAGATAATTACCGTGGAAACAGGGAAAGGAAGAATGCTTCTGTTGGGTGATCTCTGCAACGACTATCTTCATTTCTTTCCGGACATGGACATATTCACCGACATGTACGGGAACAGTACGAAAGTGAAGAGAAAACCGGCGGCGGCCATAACTCCCGCCGAACCGTCGAGCATCACCTACGACTACTATTCCTGGTATGACAGCATCTATAAAGCCAAAGCCCTGACGCTGAACAGAAAAGAACTCGTCCTGCCGGGACACGAGTGGTCGCTTTTCGTGGGGAACGTATAAAGAAGAATCCAGGAGATCATGATGAGAACAACAGGCGCGAAATTCATGGCTGATACGATAAAATCGATCGGGAACAGCCACATCTTCATAATGGAGACCTCGTTCTGGGAGACCATGTATGAATTGCAGCGGAATGGAATCGAGAGGATCATCTGCCATTGCGAAAAATCAGCGGCCTATATGGCCGACGGATTCGCCCGCATGGCGAGAAAGCCTGGTTTCGTCTTCGCCCAGTCCGTGGGAGCAGCCAACCTGGCCGCGGGATTGCAGGAGCCCTACCTCAGCAATTCTCCCGTCATCGCACTGACCGGAAAGAAAGATCAGATTTTCCAGAACCGGAATTCCTATCAGGAAGTGGATCACCGTCCTTTTTATCAGCCGGTAACAAAGTACAATGTCTCCGCGGAAACCATCCAGCAGCTCTCGCTGTATTTTCCCCAGGCGATACGGGAAGCGGTTTCCGGCAATCCGGGGCCGGCACACCTCGACATGGTGAATTTCCTCGGATTTCTGGATCGGGCGGAAGGGGATTTCCCCGACATCAAAAACGTCTCCGCGTTCCAGCTTCCTCCCCATCGGATCCTACCGGACCTTTCCTCGATAGCCGCGGTGGCGAGGATATTGCGGGAATCGAAGAGGCCCGTGATCGTCGCGGGCGGCGGTGTGATTCGCTCCGATGCCGGAGCAGCCGTGACGGCGATGGCCGAAAGACTCAATATCCCCGTCGCCACATCTGCGAGCGGCAAGGGGACTATCCCCGAAGATCATCCTCTGAGCGTCGGCTGCGTCGGGAACTATTGCAGAAACACGGCCAACGAAGTCGTCGCCCGCGCCGATCTCGTCATATACATCGGGAGCCATACAGGCGATCAGGTTACCCTCGATTGGACCATCCCGGATCAGAAGACCAGAATCGTGCAGATGGATATCGATCCTGTCGAACTGGGAAGGAACTACTCCATTGAGGCGGGAGTTCTGGGCGACGCCAGACTGTGCGCCGAAGCCCTCGCCCAGGCCGCTTTCCCCTGCGCAGACGGGGACTGGATCGCCACCGTCAGGGGCATCGTGGATGCGTGGTACCGGGAGGAGTCGGGAAACGCCAATTCCGGCGCGATCCCGATTCGCCCGGAACGGCTCTGCAAGGAACTCGAGGCCATGATGCCCGATGACGCCGTCCTCGTGGCCGATACGGGGCACGCTTCGATCTGGACATGCTCGAGGATCAGGATAAGAGCCGGTCAAACCTACATAAGGCCGGGTGGAGGCTCCTTGGGCTGGGCATATCCGGCTTCTCTCGGCGTCAAATGCGCGGCGGGCGATCGCCCCGTCTTCTGTTTTACGGGAGACGGAGGATTGTGGTACCACCTGACGGAAATGGAAACCCAGATGCGGTACGGCATAAAGACCATCACCGTGGTCAACAACAATTATGGGTACGGACAGGGGTCGAACGTTCGCAGAGCTTTGTTCAAAGGCAAAGAATTCGATCACGGCAATTACGTTTTCAAAAAGGATATCAGTTTTGCGGAAATTGCCAAGGCGATGGGCGTTTTCGCCGTGCGCGTCGAGGACCCGGAAGAGATAGCGCCTGCTTTGAAGATGGCGCTCGCCGCCGACAGGCCCGCTCTCGTGGAAGTGATCACCGATCTGGGTATCGAACCTCCTGCTCCCTGGCGCCCCGGAAAATAGAATTCTCGCATTCCGTATAGAAGTCGGCGAGACCGGGCGATCGGGATTTCCCCTGTGAGTTCCGACGAGGGAGTGTTGACGATGAAAAGGGTGCTCGCGATAAATCCAGGCTCGACTTCCACCAAGATGGCTGTCTTTGACGACGAACGCGAGGCGATGCGCTGTACTGTCGAGCATCAAGGTGATGACCTGGAGCGGTATGAAAGGGTTTTCGATCAATGGCCTTACCGGCTGGAGATTGTCACGAAAGCTCTCGGCGAAGCGGGCATTCCCCGATCATCGCTCGACGCGGTCGTCGGCAGGGGCGGGCTTCTGCGGCCTCTTGAGGGAGGAACCTACGAAGTCAACGGTGCGATGCTCGCCGACCTGGAAGAAGCGCAAAGAGGTGAGCACGCATCCAACCTGGGAGCCATAATCGCGTACAGGCTCGCCAGCGGCGCGGGGGTACCGGCTTTCATAGTGGATCCCGTGGCGGTGGATGAAATGGAAGAAGTCGCGGGACTCTCGGGGTTGCCGGAGTTGCCCCGGGAAAGCCTCTCCCACGCCCTCAACAGCAAAGCTGTCGCGAGAAAAGTAGCCGGGGAAATGGGCAAGGGTTATGGCGAAGTCAATTTCATCGTGGCGCATCTCGGCTCCGGGATATCGATCTCCGCACACCGCAGCGGAAGGATGATAGATGTGAATAACGCTCGGGAGGAGGGCCCCTTCTCTCCGGATCGCGCAGGCAGCGTACCTTCTCTCGAGCTTATCCGCCTGTGTTATTCGGGAAAATACAAGGAAAAGGAATTGCTGTCGCGCATGATGGGCTCCGGAGGCATGTGCGCCTATCTCGGCACGAAAGATATCCGCGCGGCCCGCAGGATGGCCGAAAGCGGCGACTCCAAGGCAGCCATCGTGCTCGCGGCCATGGCGTACCAGACGGCCAAGGAAATCGGCGCGATGGCCACCGTGCTCCGGGGTCAGGTGGACAGGATCATCCTCACAGGGGGAATCGCGCACGACGAGGTTTTCGTCCGCGAAATCTCGGAACGTGTCGAGTTCATCGCGCCGATAAAGGTCGTTCCCGGAGAGGAAGAGCTTGTGTCCCTGGCGGCTGGCGCATTGCGGGTGCTGCGGGGCGAGGAAAAGGCGAAGATATACGGGCAGGGAATGGGGAAAGGCCGATGATCACAAGCTTCGATCAACTGGTGGCGCAAAGCTGCGCCCTTGGCATGCGTACCATCTGCGTTGCCGTCGCCCAGGATCGGGAAGTGCTTCTCGCGGTGAAAGGCGCGGCGGGAATAGGACTTGCCCGATCCATACTGGTCGGCGATGAAAGAGCGATCGGGACTATGTGCAGGGAAATAGGACTCGACACGGACATCACGATCGTGCACGAACCGGATGATACCGCCGCCGCCCTCCTCGCGGCGGAGATGGTGAGGGAGGGAAAGGCCGATGTCCTGGCAAAAGGCCGCATCAACAGTTCCGATTTCCTGAAGGCGGCCCTCGACCCTTCCAGGGGCCTGCGGTCCGGCAGGATATTGAGCCATATCGCGGCGTTTGAAATACCATCGTCGCGCAAGCTGGTTTTTCACTCTGACGGGGGCATGAATATTGCCCCTACCCTCGATGAGAAAGAGCAAATCCTTCGTAATGCTATCGAGGTCGTTCGCGGGCTTGGCATCGACATGCCGAAAATAGCCATCCTCGCGGCAAATGAAAAACCCACTCCCAAGATGCCCGCCACGATGGATGCTCAGGCGCTGGTGGAACGCTGGAAAGCCGGCAATTTCCCGCCGTGCATCGTCGAGGGCCCGATAGCCATGGATGTGGCAGCGAGCCGCGAAGCGGCCGGGCATAAAGGCATCCATAGCGTCATCGCCGGAGACGTGGACATCTTCATCGTGCCGAACATAGAGGCGGGCAATATGATAGGCAAGACGCTCGTCTATTATGCCGGCGCGAAAATCGCCGGTATCGTCGCGGGCGCCCTGAAACCGATCGTCATGGTTTCCAGGTCGGATAACGCCAAGGCGAAGATCGATTCCATCGCGCTCGCTTGCCTCGTCGCGGCCAGGGGCGACAAATGAGTGGTTCTGACAACAGGATGAAAACACGTATCGGGGATTTTTCCTGGGCCGCGATTTTCTGCGGAATAACGGCGATACTGGTCGTGTCCAAAAGCCGCGATACTTTTGTGATGCTGACCAACGTGCATCCTTATCTTCTGGGCTTCTTCAAGTTCGCCGTAATGGCATCCATGGGCGAGTTGCTGGCCATGCGCATTCTCGAGGGGAAATGGCACAGGCCGCCAGGATTCCTTGTCAAGGCGCTCGTGTGGGGTATTGTGGGGATGGCGATTGTCTTGATGTTCGCCCTCTTTTCGGATGGAGTCAGAGGCCTCGTTGAAAGAAAGCTCCTCTTTGTCGGGACAGGATTTCCGGCGAAGGTGCTGGCGGCGTTTTTCGTGAGCGCTCTCATGAATTTGACGTTTGGCATTGTCTTCATGGGAGCGCACAGGGTCTGCGACACTTTCATCGATCTTCGTTTGCGGAAGAAGATTGTAATGTTGAATGATGCCATAGCCGAAGTGGATTGGCCGGACTTCATCCGGTTTGTCGTCGGAAAGACTATCCCTTTGTTCTGGATCCCCGCCCATACGTTGACCTTCATGCTGCCCTCCGAGTACAGGGTCATTACTGCGGCATATTTATCGGTTGCCCTGGGCCTCGCGCTCACGTATGCCCGAAGGAGGAAGGTAGGCGCAAAATGAGGATAGGGTATCTGCATGCCTCACCAATCGATGGGCGGGCGCGGAAGTTGATGAATTGCAAGTGGGACCCAAGAGCGTTTTATGTCATATGAATGAAATTACGGGAGGAATAACAGAATGGATGCGAAAATGAAGATGCTTCAGTATTGGATCGATGGGGGATGGAAAACCTCGGAAACCACCAAATACATGGACTGCTACAATCCATCGACGGGTGAAATAATAGCTCGCGCTCCACAGTGCACGGCGGCGGAGGTTGAAGCGGCGGTAGCCTCGGCGAAAGCGGCATATCCGGCTTGGTCGAATACGCCGCCGAACAAAAGAGTGCAGGTGCTATTCCGCATGAAAGCCCTGCTGGACAGCCATCTCGACGAACTGACCGTTCTCTGCGCCCGCGAGAACGGCAAGGTGCTCGACGAGGCCATGGGCGATGTGCTGAAGGTCACGGAAGTCGTGGAATTCGCGTGCGGGATACCCCATCTTATGAAAGGTCCTGCCTTGATGAATTGCTCGACCGGATACGATACGACCCAGTACATGGAAAGCATGGGAGTCTTCGCGGGGATTGCTCCCTGGAACTTCCCTGCCATGATCCCAATGGGGTGGATGGCACCTATCTGTATCGCGACGGGAAACACGATGGTCATCAAGGCCGCGAGTTTTACGCCGCAGACATCGATGCGGATCATGGAACTCTGGGCGGAAGCGGGCTTGCCTTCAGGGGTGCTCAATCTTGTCACCTGTTCCAGGCATGAGGCCGAAATACTTCTCAAGCATCCCGATGTGAAGGGCATTACGTTCGTCGGCTCCACCGGTGTCGGCAGGCATATCTACGAGACGGCGGCGGCCAACGGAAAGCGCGTGCAATGCCTTACAGAGGCCAAAAATCACGCTTTGGTGCTCAAGGATGCCGCGCTGGAGAGAACCGCCCGCGGCATCATCAACTCGGCCTGCGGTTGCGCGGGCGAACGCTGCATGGCACTTCCCGTAATCGTCGCCGAAGAAGAGATAGCCGATGAACTCGTCGCGATCCTGAAGAAATTCATGTCCGAACTCAAAGTCGGGCCCGCGTACGAGAAATGGAGCCAGATGGGTCCGGTCGTCAACGCCGAGCACCGCGCCTTCGTTTCAAATTGGATTGCGAAGGGAATAGCGGAAGGCGCCGAAGTCGTTCTCGATGGAAGAGACATCGTCGTGAAAGGCTACGAGAACGGATTCTACCTCGGCCCGACCCTCCTGGACCACGTCACGCCGGAGATGAGCATCGGCAATCAGGAAGTCTTTGGCCCCGTCCTCTGCATCAAGCGCGTGAAAGATTTCGAGGAAGGGATCGCACTGATGAACGCGAACGAGTTCGCGAACGGCTCGGTCATTTACACGCAGAGTGGATATTACGCGCGCGAATTCGCGAAACGGACCGACGGCGGGCAGGTGGGGATCAACGTAGGTATCCCTGTGCCGCTCGGAGTGTTCGGTTTCACCGGGCACAAAAACTCGTTCTTTGGCGATCTCCATGCCATGGGGGCGGATGGTGTCCGATTCTATACGGAGCTCAAGAGCGTGACTACACACTGGTTCTCCGAGAAAGAAGCTCGGGAGGGCAAAGTACTGAACAGCTGGGATGGTATGATATCTTTCCCTGAGAAAAGTGGCGCTTCAAAAAGCGCATATTGACTATTCCCTCACGGATATGCCGTTTTTTGCAAAAGGTGGTGCGGCCTTTTGCAAAAAACGACGAACCAGTACTCCGCCTCTGGGCGATTCGATCATCCACCGCCATCCGCGTATTCGATCTGCGCAAAGGCTATCTCTGTCCTGTTCCGCGTCCACGAAACGAACACTGTATCGGGACCGCGGACGATGGCCGGGTACGAAAACTCCCCAATGCCCTCGTCAAGAACGAGTTCGCGTATCCAGGTGTGGCCGCCATCGATGGACGATGACAGTACGAGCGGCGTCCGTTCGGCCCAGTTGCCGCCAGTCGGGTTGTGGGCTGCAAGGAGCCGGCCATCATCGAGCCGGATGAGGTCGATGGCAGAATTGTTGTTCGGCACCCCCGTGCGATAAGGATCGCGCCAGGTTATCCCTCCGTCCTCGGAATCGCTGCGATATGCATAGCCTTCGCTGCTGCGCATGAGCATGTGGACCTTGCCTGACTCGCTTTCCCAGAGGGTTGGCTGGATGACTCCGCGGCCGAGGAAGGATTGCTCGGAAACCGCAATGGATGAAAGGGGAGGAGACGAACCAGCGCGGGATGAGGGGCTCTGTGCCTCCGCGAGGGCGATGTCCGCGCTCCGCCGCCACGTCTCGCCTTCGTCCTCGGAGCGGTCGGAGAAGCAAGTCCAGATGGCGCCGCGCTCGAGCGAAGCTCCGGCGAGCCACACTCCGTCGCTGAGAACGATGGGCTTGTTCCGCACGGGACCCCTGCCACCGACATCGCCGGGAACGAGCTCCCGCGGCTCGTCCCATCCCGCGCCTCCGTCGCGCGAGACTCTCACCATCGTCCTCCATGTGGCGATCTGGAATCCAACCTTGTAGAACAAAAGAATATCGCTGTCCGATCGGATGGAGAGAACCGGGTTCCAATGCGCGATTCCCTCTTCCCTGCTGATACGGGTGGGTCGGGTCCACAGGCCCACGGCGTTCCTTTTCGCGACATACACGTCTACGTCGGGAGCGGCCTCGTATGTTCCGGCAAAATAGGCGGCCATTATTGAACCGTCAGGTAAAGGCAGGATGGTCGAGGCGTGGCGGGAAGTTTTTCTATCCGTTTCGATCGGCATCGATTCCAAAGAGAGAATTTTCATGCCAGCTTACTCCCCAAGCCTTCGCCCGGATGAAGGACAATCTCCTCGCCGTCTCCGGCCGCCGCCTCGATCGCCTCCGCTACCCTCATGGTGTTCGACGCGTTCCGGAAATTGGAGAGCGTGTCGGATCCTTCGCGAACCGCCCGGAAAAAGTCACGGTACTCGTCCATGAAGCCCGCGGTTACGAGGTGATCGCTCTCTTCGTCGGCGATGGTCGATATCAGTTTCCCATCTTTGTGCACGAATATCTGACCCGGATGGTCGCTCGTATAGGTCTGCGGGCAGTTCAGGTAGATCGATTCGCCGTCGCCGTGCAACTCGTATCGTTCGATACTCGATCCTGAGGACGGGAAAAATTTCATGATTCCCCGCATCCCCGATTCGAAGGTAAGCTGACATATCCAGAAACTGGTCCCATTCCGGGGTGTCTTTCGCTTTTCTGTCCGCACTGTCCGGATCGGTCCGCATATGTATTCCATGAAGTTGATGCCGTGGACGCCGGTTTCCAGGATGAAATGGTCGTAGAATCGCTCGTTCCGGTAAAAATGGCATTCTGCGAAATAGGCCCCCTCCACGTCGCCTGCCAATTGTTTGAACCTGCGATTGATGGGCATGTAGCGTCGATTGAAGGCGACCGTGTTGGGGATATCCGTCAGTTCCGCGAGCTTTCGCGCTTCGAGATACGAGGCTCCCGGCGGCTTTTCGGTAAAGATGGGCAGGCGGCGCGGCAGCAATCTGGACACGATGTCGAACAGGGCTGTCGAATTGACGAGCACGACATGACAATCCGCCTGCCCGTCGTTTGCCGCTTCATCCAGTCCGGTGTAGACGCGGCCAATGCCGAATTTGCGGGCGGCCTGATCCGTTCTTTCCGGGCTGCGGTTCCAGATCCCTACGATCTCGAGCGGTATTTCGCTCTTGATGGCTTTCAGGGCCGGAAGGTGATAGAGCTGCGCCCACTCTCCGGCCCCGATAATGGCGACGCGAATCGGTTTCGGCATGACTATCTCACCGATGCGCCACGCGCGGTTTGCCCGCGTTCGGCAGATTCAAAATCCTGAAAACACGCCTCATGGTGCCTCTCTTTTTGCTGTTTCCTATATATGAACTAGTTTCATGAATTATGAAACTAATAATACCTGCTAAAAGGGTAACTGTCAAACGAAAACAGAAAGATAGGTAAGTCGAGGGTCGAAACGTGTTCGGAAAATGTAGTAGCCCGGGCCTGGAGTGGACAGGCTTAACTCAATGCGGCGGCGTATTCCCCGGAATATAGCCGAAGAGGCGGGATATTTCTTCGGCCGCCTCGACCACCGGCACCGATATGTCGGGCAGGCGCTCCAGGGCGAACCGGGAGGCCAGCCCGAGAGCGCTCAGCGAGGCGATGACCTGGCCCTCGTGATCGCGGATCGGCGCAGCGACACTGCGGACCATCTCGTCGTGTTCTCCATCGGTCACCGCATAGCCGCGCCTTCGGGTTGCGTCAAGATCCGCCCGCAGACGATCAGGGTCGGTGATGGTGTGCTCCGTAAACTTCTCGAGCCCCTTTTTCTGTATCATGGTCTCGATTTCTTCTGTGCTCAGGTAGGCGAGAATGGCTTTGCCCGCCCCCGTGGCGTGCAGGGGAGCGGGGATTCCCACTCCTCCGGGAAAGCTGAAGTTGTGCCAGTAGGTGTTGCCCGACTCAAAGCTCTCTATTGGCAACACTTCGCCGTGCGTCATCACGGTGAGGTGTATCGTGCAATCCAGGGCATCGCTGAGTTTTTTCATGAACGGCCGGGCGATTTTCCGGATCTCAAGCTGGGACCGGGCCCCGCTCCCCCACTCGATCAGCCTCACCCCCAGCTGGTAGCGGGCGCTTTCCTGATCCTTGCGGACGAGCTCTTCGGATTCCAGGGTGGACAGTATCTTGAAGAGTGTGCTCTTCGGGAGCGACATCTGTTTCAGTATCTCGGCATAGCTCAGGCTTCCCCGGCTCTTGAGAAGGTCGAGGATGTGCACCGCCTTGACGATGGAATTGACCAAGTCCATATCTACCCTCTTTTCTTCAGCAGTCCATAAATATGAACCTACTACACATGTATGTATCGCTGTCAATCCATGCGCGGATCATTCCGGGAATTCAGTTTGACAGGCGGCAAAAACGCCTGTAGAATATTTATGAAACTGGTTCATATATAGAAACCACATGCATATGGATGTGAACATGAAAATAGAGGTGGTCCTATGAAAATCGCCCTGATCGGGGTTTCGCACTGGCATACCCCCCTGTACGTCGAAGCGCTCGCCTCGATGGGCGCGCAGGTCATCGCCGTATCTGATCCTGATCCCGTAGTCGCAGGGCGGGTGGCGGCGAGACTGGGATGCGCGGCGTATGTCGACTATGCATCCATGCTTCGGGAGCAAAGGCCGGATTTTGCCTTCGCCTTCGGGCGTCATCGCGAAATGCCTGCCATCGCCGCCTGTCTGATCAGCGGGCGAATTCCCTTCGCCATGGAAAAGCCGATGGGAACCTCCCTGTCCGAGGTCGAGGCGACACAGCTTCTGGCCGCGGGCAGCTCCCTCTTCATCGCGGTTCCCTTCGTGTTCCGCTACAGCCCGATCCTGGAGACTATCGATGAATTGCGCGCGGCCGATGCCTTCGGGGAGTTGACGAACGGCTATTTCCGCTTTATCGCCGGACCTCCCACCCGCTATCCGAAGGCGAACAGCGCCTGGCTTCTCGATCCGGCCATCTCAGGCGGCGGATGCACCATCAATCTCGGCGTGCACTTCTTCGATCTGGCCCTCCTCCTCCTCGGGACCAATCGGGTGAAACGAGTGTACGCCGTCCCAAGCCGCAGAAAATACGACACGCCGGTCGAGGATTTTTCGACGGTCGTGCTCTCCACCGCCGATGATGTCGCGTGCACCATCGAGACGGGGTATGCCTATCCTTCGGATTCGGAGCACCCCCGGCACTTCGAGTACTGCCTCACGACGACGAAAGGCTATGCGGAAATCCGCGAAGGCGAATTCATCTGGTCCGGGCATGACGGGCGGCGATTTGAAAAGAAAATCGTCACCGATACCGACCTCTTCTATCCTGTTTTCGTCCGCAAGGTCCTCGATGACTTCGAGAAAGGCAGATCTCCCGCCGCCTCCCTGCCCGAAATGGCCAGAGTCATGGGCCTCATCGACGCGGTCTACCAGTCCGGCAGAGAACGAAGGGTGGTGCAATTATGAGTATCCGGACGGGCATCAACAGAACGCTCAGGATCCGCGGCCCCGAGCTGCTCGATTTCATCGATCGCACGATCGCAGAACCAGAAGCCAACCAGGTCCTCGTCGAGGTTTCAGCCTGCGGCATCTGCGGAAGCGATCTCCGGCCTTACCGCAAAGGCGAGCTCGACTTCCCGTATTTTGGCCACGAGTTCTCCGGGATCGTCGCGGCAGTGGGCGGCGAGATAGGGGATTTCCATCCCGGCGATCGCGTCGCGTCGGGGCTGGCCCTCGGCTGCGGTTTCTGCGATCCCTGTCTCCGGGGTTTTCCGAACCTCTGCGAAAGGGCCCGCAACCAGTTCCTTCCCGGAGGCTTCGCGAAGTACTGCCTCGTGACCTGCGCGGAGGGCTGCAGGCCCCTCATCGGAATTCCTGACTCGCTCGACGATATCAGGGCCACCTGCTTCGAGCCACTGAGCTGCGCAATGCGTATAGTCGAGAGGGCGGATGCTGTCCCGGGGGCCCGGATACTCATTCTCGGCCTCGGGATGATGGGCGTGCTGAGCGGACTTTTGTTCAAAAATAAATCGCCGGAGAGTCTCGTGGTCGGCGCGGACACGCATCCAGGCCGCGTGGCTACGGCAAAGAGACTCAGGTTTGATCATTGCGTCCACCTCGAATCGGGAAAAACGGCGCCCATCCGGGACATCGCGCCCGACTTCGATCTCGTCGTCGACGCAACCGGTGTCGCCTCGGTCTTTCCCCTCGCGCTCGACCTCGCCCGTCTCGGGGGGAGGGTCGTTCTCGCAGGCGTCCCGACGGAATCGGTGTACTTCGCGCCACTCCCGATCTTCCGCAAGGAGCTGACGGTCCTGGGCGCGAAGGGGCCCTATCCCTTCCCGGACGAAAAAGGCGGCTCTCAGGCCCTCGACCTTCTTTCCTCCTCCGAACTTCCCTGGGACGAGCTGATTTCGGTCTTCTCCTTTGACCAAGCCGCGCTGGCCTTCAAAAAATCCGCCGAAGGTGCCTCGCTCAAAAGCGTGCTTTCCTGGAAATCCGGGGAGAACTGAAAAATCCTTGACAGCTCCGTATACGGGTGCTACTATTTATGAAACTAGTTCACATATATGAAATGATATCGATTTGAATCAGAGACTTCGGCCAGCGTGGTAGTGAGGAGGAGAATGATGCATAGAGTGCTCAGGCCAATAGACCGGTTCATTGGTCTTGTCGAGGAGATCGTGTCCATCTCGGCGCTCGTGGTCCTGTCGGTCCTCGTCATAATCCAGGTGTTCTGGAGATACGTCCTCAACAGCGGAATTCTTTGGACTGACGAAGTCATCACCATACTCATGGTCATGATGACCATGTTCGGTTCGGCCGCCATGACGAGAAGGAAGCTCCACACCGAACTCCTCGTCTTTGTCGACAAGTTGCCGGAACCGGCCAGACGCGCGGTGCGGATTCTGACGAGTCTCATCGGTCTGGCCTTTCTCGGAGTTTTCCTCTTTGCCTCGGCGCGCTACAGCCTGACCACGCGGGGCATGGTGACGACCGTGCTGAGGATCCCGATGCAATACATCTTCGTCATACTGCCGATCGGCGCGGTCTTTTCCATCTACGAGTATCTCAAGACGATGCCCTCGGTATTGACGGGACGACCGGATGCGGCGCCCGCATCCCCGACCGAAGAGTCAGAGGAGGAGACAGCATGAGCATCGGATTGGTACTGCTTGGCTTGATTTTCGCGGCGATGCTTATCGGCATTCCCATTTATCTCGCCCTCGGCACGGTGGGAGCTATAGGTCTCCTGATGCTGAAGGGGAACCCCCTTCTCATCATTCCGCAATCCATCTTCGCAGGAGCGGGTTTCTTCCCCCTCCTTGCCATTCCATTCTTCATTTTTGCGGGCGAGCTGATGAACAAAGGGGGGATAACCGAACGTCTCATCAACTTGTCCCGCCTCCTCATAGGGAGAATGCCCGCGAGCCTCGCGAACAGCGCGGTGCTCGGTTGCATGTTCTTCGGCGGGGTGACCGGATCGGCCCAGGCGGATACCTCGGCCATCGGCGGCCTTCTCATCCCCGCGATGAAAAAGGAAGGTTACAAACCAGCCTGGAGCGCGGCTCTCATCGCCGCCGCCTCGACCTGTGGTCCGATAATCCCCCCGAGCATCATGATGGTCGTCTACTGCGTGACGGTCGGCGAGTCCATCGGAGCCATGTTCATGGGTGGCTTCATTCCGGGAGTGATGATAGCCGGTGGGCTGATCCTCGCCATCTTTATAATGAACATCAAGCAGAAATTCCCGCGGCGCTACCAGAAAGTGGCCTTCAGAGAGGGTCTTGCGATAACCGTCCAGGCCCTCATTCCCCTCGTCATGCCGCTCATCATCATCGGCGGCATCCTCGGCGGGGTTTTCACCCCCACGGAGGCGGGCGCGATCGCCGTGGTGTACTCCCTCCTCGTCGGCTTTTTCGTCCTGAAGACACTGAAACTCTCCGACCTCATCCCCATGCTCAAGCACACCGCCCTGGTTTCGGCCGGCCTCATCATGATCATCAGCTGCGCGAAGATACTCGGGTGGGTCTTCGCCGCCGCTCAGGTGCAGGTCTATATCGGGGAGCTCTTTCTATCCCTTTCACACTCTCCGGCAGTCTATCTCCTTCTTGTCAACCTCCTTCTGCTTCTCGTTGGCATGTTCATGGACGGCTCGGCGGCCGTAATCATACTCGCCCCCATCCTCACGCCTATCGCGCTTTCCCTGGGGATCAACGGCGTCCACTTCGGCCTCATCATGGTGCTGAACCTCGTCATAGGCGCGGGCACGCCGCCTTTGGGCGTCTGCGTTTTCATCGCGAGCTCGATCGCCAAAGTGCCCATCGACAAGACATTCAAGGAGATCATGCCCTTCCTCGCGGCCGAGATAGCCACTCTCTTTTTAGTGACCTATATCCCCGACCTCGTCCTCATCGTCCCGAGGGCCCTCGGGTATATATGAGCCGCAGCCAGCTGTCGATCCGACGTCGTCGGGTCTTTGGATATCAGATCGCCTTGAAGGGGCGAGGTGTGGATTTCTTTCCAGGAGGTTTTCATGAAAAACTGTAGTGTCGGGAGAGGGTTTGCCCTCGCACTCTGCCTGTTGCTGTTCGCGACGGGAGTCGCGTTCGGCCAGGCCAAGATCGAGCTGAAGTACGCCGTCGTCTACCCGCCCGTCGGAGCCCAGGCGGATGGCGCCGTGGGACTGGTGAAACTGATCGACCAGTACTCGAACGGCAGGCTCGTAATGAAATTCTATCCGAGTTCCCAGCTCGGCGACAAGATGCCTGTCATGCAGGCCCTCCGCGAGGGCAGCATCGAGATGACCGAATGCGCCGCTTCGGATCTTTCGAACTTCGACAAGCTCTGGTCGGTCTTTTCGCTCCCCTTCACCTTCAATAGTGGCGAGGACGCGGTCAGGATCCTGAGCAGTCCGGCCGTGGCCAAGATCCTCAACGATTCGGCCGAGGCCGCCGGGTTCAAGATCATCGCCTGGTGGAATATGGGCGAGCGCTCTGTGCTCAACGCGAAGCGGCCGATCGTCAAACCCGCCGATCTCAGGGGTATCAAGATCAGAGTCATGCAGGACCCAGTCCTCGCCAAGGCCATCGGGGCCATGGGAGCGATCGGAACGCCGATGGCCTGGGGCGAGGTGTACAGCGCAGTTCAGCAGAAGGTCATCGACGGCCTCGAGAACAGCCCGCCTGTCATCACCGCGAACAAGCTGCAGGAAGTCGCCAAGTACTACTCGCTCACCCAGCAGTTCATCATCCCCGATCCGCAGCTCATCAGCCTCAAGGTCTTCAACAAACTGCCGCCCGATCTCCAGGACGCGGTAATCAAGGCCGGAAAAGCCTCCCAGGAGCAATTCAACCAGATCTGGGCCGCGGCCGTCGAAAAGGAATACGCGACCCTCAAGGCCGCCGGCGTCAAGATCAACGAAGTCGACAAGGCCGCCTTCCGGGAAGCGGTAAAACCGATGGTCGACGAGTATCTGGCCAGCGCCGATGACAGGGTCAAGCAGCTGTACGCGGCCTTCCTCGCCGCCAAGAAATAACAGGTCGAAGCAGGCGCGGCGGGCTGCCTGATCGGACAGCGTCCGGGTCCGACCTTTCGGGGGCGGGCCCGCCGCGTTTTTCCCGCCCCGCCTGCCTTGCATCGCGGCGCTCCGCCATCCCAAGCCTTCCTGAAAAAATCGTGGCCAGCTTTTTCCGCTCCATCGTTCCCGCCTTGTTATCCTTGCCGGTATTCCGATTTCCCGACCTCAAGCCTGTAACAGACGTGGCAGCCCGAAAAATTCTACCCTATACTCACAAGGTGTACCTGTATCTGCTCCATGGAGATGGAATAGCGAGCAGTCCGGCCAAAAGCGGAAAGGAGTGCATCATGAATCGACGTGGGCGCGAGTATTCTGGTTTTGTCATCGCGCTGATTCGCAGGCGGGTCCATACCCCGAAGCTCTGCTTCGCTTTTCTTGTGAGGTGCCTATCGGGTATGGACCCGCATACAATCCATTCCTTACAGAACGAACGATACCTCGGAGCTCTGCTCCGGGGTTCGTTCATTCTGGCGTTGTTCCTTTTCTCCGGGCTATTGCCCGTCACGGCCCAGAGTCCGCGGGAAACCGGGCGTTGGGTTTTGTCGGAGACGCTCCCTTACGAGCTGCGTGGTTCCGACCAGAACTATTCCTGGACCTGGAGCGAGTCTTCCGGAGTGATTTCCAGCGAGGTCACTGTCCGGGGAAGCAATCCCGTCGCAAGGCAAGTCATCGATTTTTCATGGTCTTCGCCGCCTGTGACGATGACGCCCGGAGAAACGATCTCGATGTCCCTCGCCGCGACCCCGAAAATCAATCAGACCTGGGGTTCCTATCTCGGAGCTGTTTTTTATTCGGATATCGATCTGACGATGCCTGGAGCCGGCACGAGTTTCAACCTCGGATTCGGGCAAATCACCCTGAACCTCACAGACCCTGAAGCCCGAACCAAAACCATAAAGGGGAGTGTGTCGGTACCCGGATTGAACGCTCTGTTCGGCGAGTATCGCCAGATGGGTAAAATCTATCTCCGCGCGATCGTTCTCCATCACCAGAACGCCCTGGGCTACGTGTATGTCTATCGGTGGGATGAAACGGGGAAGGCTGCCGGAGTACGGCCGGGAACGGCTTCAGGGAAGGGGACGGGCGCAGCAGTCCCGGGGAGCGGCTCCGGCCAGAAGCCGGCAGGGGAGTCTCCGGGGCAAAATCCGGTAAAACAGCCTGTACCGAATTCGGGATCGCCGGATATCCGGAAAATAAAAATCACGGAAGACCTTCTGTCGGCTTCTTCCGTCTACAACGGCTACACGGCGATCAAGGCATTCGACGGGGATCTCGGACAGAACTCGGGATGGTGCGCGGCGGGCGGCACAAAAACGGGCTGGATCGTCGTCGACTTCAAAACCCCCCGGAATGTCGCGCATCTGCAGCTACAACCGGACCGCTACATCGCGGCTGATCCGTCCACCAGCTTCCTGAGCGCATTCAGGGTGGATGTATGGGAGAACGGGGTGTGGCAGGCCGTCGGTAGCCTCATCCCGACGCCACGGGAAGAGTGGTACAAGGTAAATATTGGAAAGAGCCTGCAAAAGCTGAGGATCTGGTGCGAGTCGACAGGCAACGGGCCTCAAGTGAAGGAAGTCGAGATCTTTGAGTACGCATCGGTCGGCGAGAACGCCGCTGCCAATATCGCGAAGGGACGCCCGGCAAGCCAGTCGAGCCGATCGTCCTGGTCGAACGCAAACGATCCGCAGGGTGCCGTCGATGGCATAAAGAACGGAAGTTTTGGATTCCATACGGATAACGAGGTTAATCCCTGGTGGCAGGTGGATCTGGGGTCGGTGTTTATGTTGGGCGAGATCCGTGTGTTCAACCGTATCGATTTCAATCCCGAGCGGCTGAGGACCTTGCAGGTACTGGTGTCAACCGATGGCTCCGGCTGGAAAATCGTATATCGGCACAACGGCGCGCCCATCGGAGGGACTGACGGAAATCCCTTGCGGGTCGTCCTCCAGGGCGAACCCGCGCGTTTCGTCCGGCTGCAGCTTGACGAGAAGACCTGGCTTCACCTGGATGAAGTGGAAATCTATCCGCTTACCGTCGGCGGTACCCGGGAAGTTCCACCGGGGCCGGGCGACCGGCCCGCGGAAGATGTGGATACCGCGGCGGTCCGGACTAATCCGACTGACGGGACGAAGCTGGTTCAGATTCCCGCGGGGAGCTTTCTCGCGGGAGAGGCGAAGTTTTCCGTCACCCTTCCTGCATTCTATCTGGCGCTTCATCCGGTCACAAATGGGCAATATGCGAAATTCCTGACCGCGAAGCGACCTGGTCAAGAAGAATTGAAGAAGTGGATCAATCTCAATGGAGACTGTTTCGTGCGAAAAGCCGGCTCCGGATATGAGGCATATGGCGGCAAGGCCGATCACCCTGTCGTGATGGTGTCGTGGTACGGAGCGAAGGCGTATTGCGACTGGGCCGGGCTGCGTCTGCCCACCGAACTCGAGTGGGAGAAAGGCGCCCGCGGTACAGATGGCAGGATATTCCCCTGGGGCGATACCTGGGATGCGCGACTCTGCCGGAATAAGACCAACCGGGGCCAGGAGACTACCGCCGATGTCTGGTCATACCCCGAGGGGCGCAGTCCCTGGGGCTTGTACCAGATGGTAGGGAATGTGTGGGAGTGGTGCGCCGACTGGTTCGCGGGCGGCGCGTACGATCGATATCGGAAAGGCGACCTGAATCCGCCATCCAGCGGCAGCGATTGTGTACAGCACGGCGGCTCGTGGTATCGCGATGAGGCACGCTATTTCCGGATAGATTACAGGGACGCGGCTCCGCCTTCCGGGATGTACTACAATTGCGGTTTCCGCTGCGCCGGCAGCTCTGAGGCCGTCGCGGCAGCCCAGCCGGCGCCGCTTACTCCGGTGGTTCCGGCAGCCCCCGATCCCGATGCCGGCTTTCTTGCCGGGCGCTGGGATTATGTATACGACGCGACCTGGGACGGCCGGATGCAGCCGGTCGAGGCTCCCTACCCGGTGGATATAACTCCTTCGGGAGGGAACCGCTTCACCGCCCGCTATGGCACGGGACTCTATGGAAGCTATACCGGAGAGCTCGTATCGGACGGAGGCCGCATCCTTGTCCGAATGCGCTATGTCGACGCGCCGAAAAACTATACGGCCGAGTTCGAGGGAACCCTCCTGGATTCTGACACACTGGAGGGCCGGTACACGGACAGTCGAAGCGGAAAATACGAATTCCGCTGGATGAGAAAAAAATCAGAGGGGTTTACCATGACCGGCCCCTCCTTTTCTTCGCTGCTCGCCAAGGATTATCCCCGAAGCAATCTGCGTATTTCCCTGACCGTCAACTATACGAAGCCTGGCACGATACTGGATACCGTCGGTATCAATGCCGCTCCTCTTGGATCCTTCATTCTGTTGATCGATGGCTCCGGCAAACCCATTTTCCAGATTTACGATCCAGGCAGGCAGAGCCCCGTCAGGGTTCCCAACGGATGGCATGTCATCGCGGCGGATTCGGTCTTGAGTCCGGGTGTCGACGCGGCCCTGGATATAGATATTGGGGAGAACGCTGTGTCGCTGTCCGTGAATGGCAAGGTAGAGAAGAACCTTGCCATGTCCATGATTTTGTCGGGGAAGCCGATCTATGTCGGAGATATCCCCGACGACGATGGATGGGGCGCGCGGTACAATATTCACCCCGCAATGACTGGTTCGATGAGACTGCGTTACCTGGGCGCCATTCCGGCCGCTGCCGCGACTGCCGTCAAGCCGCCCGAGCCCACGCCGAAGTCCCCCGAGTCCGCGCCGAAGCCGCCCGCCGGCGATACGCTCCCCCCGATTCCCGGTCCATCCGGAACGCGGGCGACTGCGCTGCAGGGGATCGGAGCGGCCATGGCAAGCGGGGATCCTTCGACGGCTGCGCAGGTAGTCACTCCCGCCTTCCGGAAAGATTATCAGACAGTATTCACCCAGCATCCCGAAGCGATGAACCGCCTCTTCACGATGCTCTCCTCGGCCAGGCTCGTCATGGAAGAGGGCTCCTACGCGGAGTATGCGGTGACCGAGCGCGGCCGGAACTACATCGTCGTACTTGAAAAGCTGGGCGATCGCTGGTTCCTGGCACGGTTCTGACATCGTTTGAGGGAAAAGAGGCAGCTATGAAACGAGCACTGCTTGTCTGTATGATCCTCGGCCTCACGGCCGGAGCCTGGGCTTACGACTGCGGCGGGGTGGACCGCACAACAGCATTCGGCACGCATCGGAAGATCAACGAAATGGCCATCAAGTCGTGGCTTGCCGGAACCGGATCCGACGAAGCGCGCAAAAAATATCTCGCCAGCCTGGAAACGGCCAAAAGCCCGCTTCTGACCGGCGTCGCGGTGCGGGAGGCGGGCCTTGAAATCATACGCGAAGGTCCGGAGAACGGCACCTTCGACTGGTGGATCGTCGAAGGCGGGTTTACCGCTGACGAGCCCGAGCTGTACAACTCGTTCCGGCATTTTTACGACCCGGTACAGGCTGATGGCGTTTCGTACCTGACCGATCACCTGAAAGAGCTCGACTACGTCTACCGCACCGCCATTTTCGCGGTAACCCGCAGTCCCTTCGCCGCCTTCACGTCTTCGGTCAATCCGCGGGTGGATGCGCGCGACTGGGCCATAAACGGAACGCAGAACAACGGAATCCGCCCCAACGAATACAGCTGGAAGGAGGGCGCGCTGGCCATGGCGCAGGGTTTCGCCGACAAGACCAGCAATAAAAACAAGCTGTTCGCGAAGTCGTGGCGCGCGCTCGGCGAGACCATGCATCTGATAGCCGACATGACATGCGTGCCGCATGTGCGCAATGACTCCCATCCGGGTCGGGCCATTTACGACTATATCGGTCTGGGGAACGCCGATGCCAATCTGGGGCTATTGAGAAACGATCCCTACGAGCTGCTCTGCATTCCCCGCGTCGCGGAGACTGCCGGCGCCGGAGCGCTTGTGTCGAACATGAAGCCCTTCATCGCGAATGCGACAGATCCCATGGATCTTTTCGACAAGGTGGCCCGCTTCACCAATCGACGATTCTTCTCGGCGGATACCATTTCCGGCAGCTTCCGCGGCCAAGACTTCCACAACGCCAACGGCCGGCCCGACTACGAAGCCCCGAAGCTCGAAAACCTGAATTTCGATGAGGACTCCGGCTACTTCTATGGCGATTTCGACGGTGTAAAGGTGAGCCTGGCCCACCGGACCTGGCTCGGCGAGCAGGGATGGGGCGAGCCGATGAACCGGATCGCGATCTCGTACGAAAGCGTGCGCGAACAGGCGGGTATTCTGATCCCCATCGCGATCGCTGCCAATGTACGACTCATCGATTGGTATGTGCCGCGCGTGGAAATAAAACTCGACGCCTTCGACCGGGATAAGAAAATTCTCACCGGCCTCGTCAAACATACCCCCTACGGAGCCCAGACCAAGGAATTATTCTACTCGGGCGGGCCTGACGACAAGTACGAGCTCGCGATCAATGGCAATGTCCAGCCGCAGAGCGCCTACACGCTGAAGGTGGAAAACGGTAAAATTTCCGTCGACCTGAGCGCGATGGACCCGCGAACCCTGAGCAACGCGTTAAACTTCACCCTGCGGATGAGCATAGGGGGAGTTATGGTTCACTCGGAGGAAATGGGTACCGTGAAGATATACCCCGACAATTACGAGTTGGGCGGAGTCGATGTCGAGTACGCCTTCGCCGGTACTGCCGATCCCCCGCCTGCGACCGTAAAGAAGCTATCCTACGTGTGGACCTTCGGCGACGGCACCAGAACCATCGATTATCCCTACGACAAGCCGCTGGACAAACCGCTTCAGATCCAGATGAAGCACAAATTCCCCAAAGAGGGAATCTTTACCGTCGGGCTGGAGGTGGCCGACGTGACCAGCGGTCTCTGGCGCAAGCTCTATGAGGGTAAAACGACGATGACGGTGCTTCGGCCGATCGGCGACAAAGAGGCGATCGAACGGGCTCTGGCCTTCGCCCGAAGCCAGAAAGTGTTCAAAAATCCCGGGGTGACGGCAGAGGAAATACAATTCAGCAGTATAGAGCGCACACAAAGGGAATTCAGCAACGTCGCGCCCAAGGCCATGCATCCATCTTCGGCCACCGTCTATCTCCGGGTGAGCGGAACACGCACGGGGAGCAGCGAGAAGTGGAGCGGTATCGTCTCGGTGTGGGTCAGTATCACGAAATATGGTGGACCTGTCGAAGCCGGAGAGATTCTGCCGGCATCAAGTCTGAGTGACTATTGATCGGGATCGGGGATGGCCTTCTGCCATCCCTGACGCAGGTTCAGCATCGCGTGGAGATCGGTCATGAAAGGAAAAACGAAAGCAACCGTCATATCGCTTCTTTCGACGGTCGGATTCTTCGGAATCTTTTCGACCACCATTTCGAAAAATCCCGTTTTGCCGCTTTTCATGAGATCGATGAACGCGGGGACCGACGTTATCGGCATCATCGCGGCCATATCGCCCTTGGCGGGAATCCTTTTCAGCTTTCCTGTCGGACTCCTCGCGGACCGGCTTGGCAAAAAACGGCTCCTCATCGTTTCCGCCTTCGTCTTTCTTTTGGCTCCGCTCTTCTACCTTCTCGTCGCGAGTCCCTGGTGGTTCATTCCCATCCGATTCTTCCACGGCATCGCGACGGCCATTCTCGGTCCCGTGTCAGCGGCCATTATCCTGAGCGAATACAGAGAAAAGAAGGGTCAGATGCTCGGCATCTATTCCTCGGCGACCCTCGTGGGGCGGACCCTCGCGCCGATACTCGGCGGGGCGATAATCTCCCTGTTCTCGACTTTTTCCGGCGGCTGGAACTACCGACTCGTCTATGCCGCGGCCTTCATCCTCGCCATTCCCGTGTTCATCCTTTCGTTCCTGATGCCGAACGACAGATCGGCCGAATCGGGAATCAAGAGAGTGACACTCGGGGATTTCGGCTCGAGCCTCCATGCTTTCGTGACGAACGGCAGGCTGCTCGGTACGGCCCTGGTCGAGATGGCTACGTATTTTACCTACGGAGCCTTCGAAACCTACCTTCCTCTCTATCTCCAGGGGAAAGGTCTCCTGCCCTACCAGATCGGGTTTATCTTTTCGCTCCAGATACTGGCGATCGCCCTCACGAAACCCTTCTTCGGCCATCTTTCCGACCGTATCGACCGCCGTATCCAGATTCTGGTCGGCATCGTCGTCCTCGGCGGATCCTTCGCCCTGATCCCGGTGGTTTCAGGAATCGCAGCGGCCACGGCGATCGGCATCGTATTCGGCGTCGGGCTTTCATTCTCGACCGTCGCGACCAGCACCTACGTCTCCGACGTGGCCGAGAGAGAGAATCTCGGCGCCTCGATGGGCGCGCTGAGTTCGATCATGGATATAGGCCAATCGGCCGGTCCCTTCATCATCGGCGCGGTGATTCAGGCCTCGACTATGACTGCGGGCTTCCTCGCGGATTTCGGCGTCTGTCTCGTCTGCGCGGCGCTTTTCGCCGTCCTCAACGTTCAGGGAAAGAAAAGGACCGCCTGATCCCGGGCGACGCGACAAGAGGTCGAAGTGCCGATGCCGTGCCCTTCGAGGCATTTATTTGCCTTTCCGGGAAAGCGGAACCTCGCTCGAAGGGCGGAGAATTCTCCTGACCGCGCCCGTTCTTTCGGTCGTCTGCTGCCGTAGCGCGCTGTACTGCTTTTTGCCTTTGCTGCCATCGATGTCGCTTGTGAAAGTACGCGCGGAAAAGGTATTCTTTGAAGGCAAAAGACGCCCATTTCTCCGGCCGCGGCGACCGGATACATATTTCAGGCAGGTACCATGGAACAGGAAGGGAAACCCGTATCGTCTTCCTTCGTGGAAACGACGGAGATAGTGCAGCCATTCGACGTGAATGTGCACGGATCGGTGTTCGGCGGCCACCTTATGTCCTTGGTTGACAAGGCCGCTGGAATCGCAGCGTATCGCCATTCCGGGAATAGCGTGGTCACCGTGTCGGTGGACCAGCTCGTATTCAAGAATCCCGCTCCCCAAGCGACCATTCTTTCCATCCGGGCATCGGTGAACCGTGTTTTTACCACTTCGATGGAAGTGGGCGTGCGCGTCACGGGATTGATGCCAGGCGATACGGAAGAGAGATTGATATGCCCGGCGTATCTCACCTTCGTGGCGATAGACCGGGAAGGCAAACCCGTCAGGGTCCGGCCTGTCATCCCCGAAACGCCCGATCAGGTCCGCCGCTATGAGCAGGCGGGCATCCGGCGCGATGCGAGGCTCGCTCTCGCGGAAAAACTGAAGAATCACCGCTAGCGCGGAGCGCATTTCCGAAATTCGGGATATGAACAAGAAAAGGTTATTCCTGCATCGTGCTTCGGGGCCCGGATCGCAGGTATCTCCCAATCCAGACCCCGATAAACTCCCACGCTATTCGAACCCCGCGCTTCTCGCTATGATGGTTCCATCCTCAGCCGAATCGAACGAAACCAGGAATCCCTCTTGCTCCATAAAGACGCATCGAATCCCGCCATCCGGAATATCGCCATCATCGCCCATGTCGACCACGGGAAAACCACCCTCGTCGATGCCATGTTCAGACAGTCCGGCGTGTTCCGCGAAGGGCAGGAAGCGCCGGAGCGGCTCATGGACAGCATGGACCTGGAGCGCGAGCGCGGGATCACCATAGCCGCGAAAAACTGCTCGGTCGTGTGGAAAGGCATCAAGATCAATATCCTGGACACCCCGGGCCACGCCGACTTCGGCGGCGAAGTCGAGCGGGCGCTGTCCATGGTGGACGGCGCCATCCTCCTCGTCGACGCGTCCGAAGGACCCCTGCCGCAGACCCGCTTCGTGCTGAAAAAGGCCCTCGAGGGGGGCCTCGCCATCATCGTTGTCATCAACAAGATCGACCGGCCGGACGCGCGGCCCGCCGAGGTCCTGAGCGAGATATACGATCTCTTCATCGACCTGGGCGCGAATGAGGAGCAGCTCGAGTTCCCCCTGCTCTACGCGATCGGCAAGGCCGGCATCGCGAAGAATACCCTGGAGGGCCCCGGCGACAATCTGCATCCGCTCTTCGATGCCATCGTGGAAAAGCTCGATCCTCCCGCCTACACTTCGGACGAACCCTTTCAGATGCTCGTTTCCGACCTTTCCTACTCCGACTACTTCGGCCGTCAGGCTATCGGCAAGGTGATAAACGGCCGGGCACACTCCAAAGACAGCCTCGTCTGCATCGGGGAGGGCGATCTCCGCGAGGCCCTGAACATCTCCAAGCTGCACACCTACTCGGGCGTCAAGCTCGTGGAGACCGAGGGCGCCGAGCCCGGCGACATCATCGTCCTCTCCGGCATCGAAAACGTCCACATCGGGGACACCATCTGCACCCGCGACGCTCCGAAGGCCCTGCCGCGGATCGTCATCGACGAGCCGACCGTCTCCATGCTGTTTACCGTGAACACCTCGCCGCTCTCCGGTCTTGAGGGCAAAAACGTCCAGTCCATGAAGCTCTTCGAAAGGCTTCGCAAGGAAACCCTGAAAAATGTGTCCATCCAGGTCGAGGAGGCGAAGGTCGGCGGCGGATTCATCGTCCGGGGCAGGGGAGAGTTCCAGCTCGTCATCCTGATCGAGATGCTCAGGCGCGAGGATTACGAGATCTGCGTGGGCCGGCCCGAAGTCATCTTCAAGTACAAGGGTGGACAGAAGCTCGAACCCATCGAGCATCTTTTCGTCGACTGCAACGAGATTTTCGCGGGCATCGTCACGGACAAAGTGTCGGCGCGCAAGGGCCGCATGCTTTCCTACACCTGTCACGACGGCGGCCGCGTGCACCTCGAGTTCTCCGTTCCGGCGCGCGCCCTCATCGGTTACCGCGACACCTTTCTCACGGACACCAAGGGAACGGGCATCATGAACTCCTACCTCTCCGGATACGAGGAATACCGCGGCGACTTCAACGACCGCTTCACGGGCTTCCTCGTGTCCGACCGGAGCGGAAAGGCCGTCACCTACGGCCTTTATCACCTCGAGCCGCGCGGCCGCCTCTTCGTCGTTCCCGGGGACCCGGTCTACGAGGGCATGATCATCGGCGAGCACAACCTCGATTCGGATCTGAACGTGAATCCCGCCAAGGAAAAGAAACTCTCCAACATGCGCTCGGTCCTGAAGGACGAGGCCCTGACCCTGACGCCGATCCAGGCCATGACCCTCGAACGGGCTGTTCTGCTCCTGCAGGAAGACGAGATGGTCGAGGTGACACCCAAATCCATCCGCCTGCGCAAGACGATTCTTCCGGCCATGGAGCGCAAAACGAGTCTGCGCGACAAGAAGTAGTTCCGTAGCCGGATGTGCATTCTCCTGTCGGCTGGCGGGATGATCCGCGGCCTCAAGGCCGGATTCCCGGGTCGACGACGGCCGGGGTCGCAAAAGCCGAAGCGACGAAGTTTTTTTAGCATCCAGAGTTGACCTGCGGTACGGGCAGTCGTACTGTTGAACTAGCGCGATCCGGGTTCGGATCGCGCCGGAGGAGTCATGTCAGTTTCATCATTCTTTCTGTATTTCATTCTGGCCGCGATCGTCGTGCTGTTTTTTTCCGGCATCAGGATAATCCGCCCTACGCACCGCGGACTCATCGAAACACTCGGCAAGTACAAGGGTTTCGCCGAGCCGGGCTTCCACTGGATCATTCCGGTCATCACGAGAATGTTCCAGGTCAACACCACCGAGCAGATGGTCGACGCCGAGCCGCAGGAAATCATCACCAACGACAACCTCAACGCCCGCGTCGACGCGCAGGTCTACTTCCGCGTCAAGCTCGACGAAGAGAGCGTCAAGGCTTCCCAGTACAACGTGAACCGCTATCAGTGGCAGATCGTCAACCTCGCCCGGACAACCTTGCGCAACATCATCGGCACGATGACGCTGAAGAGCGCCAACAGCGAGCGTTCGCGCATCAATTCGGAGCTCCTCGCGACGCTTCTCAACGAGACGAAGAGCTGGGGCATCGACGTCGTGCGCACCGAGCTCAAGGAGATCGACCCGCCCAAAGATGTCCAGGAGACCATGAACAAGGTCGTCAAGGCCGAGAACGAAAAGATAGCGGCCATCGACTTCGCCACGGCGACAGAGACAATGGCCGACGGCCAGAAGCGCGCCGAGATCAAGAAAGCCGAGGGCATCAGGCAGGCAGAAATACTCAAGGCCGAAGGCGAGGCCCAGGCGATCAAGCTCGTGAACGAGGCGGCGAACATGTACTTCGTCGGCAACGCACAGCTCCTGAAACGCCTCCAGACTGTCGAGGAATCGCTCAAGAACAACGCCAAGATCGTCCTGCCCGCCAACGGGGATCTCGTCAATGTCATCGGCGACATGGCGGGCATCGTGCCGGTCGCGAAACGGCACGCGGAGCAGCAATAAAACGGTGACGCGCATTGCCATCGCCGGCGGGATCAGGCAGGACTATAGAAGTGGAGAGACCGCCGACTCTATTGTTTCTTCGTGGAATAGACCAAGGCCTTGATATTGTTCTTTGTCTTCTTGATGTGCGCCCGGAATAGTTTCAATACCTTTTCCATGTCTCCGGATTCGAGCGCGTTCAGCATCTGCATGTGTTCGGTGCAGATCGATGGTGACATGTTTCGGTAGATGTTGGACTTACGGATCTCCTCGAGAGTGAAGGCCTTCAGTGTCTGGAAGAGAATGATGAATTGCTCATTCTGCGAAGAGTCGATCACCGCCTGGTGGAATCGATAATCGGCGCCCTCGAGCTCATCCATCTCCTTCCTCTGCACGGCGCTCTTCATGCTCTCGACCTCGGCCTTGAGCTTATCGACTGTGCTCTGGGTCGATTCTTTGTCCTTTTTCCGCGCTTCGCAGAGCATGATCCAGGCCTCTTGCTCGATGGCCTTTCTGAGATCGATCAGGTCATCGAATTCCTTCTTCCCGAGAAGGAAGGTCCACGTGAGGGCCTCGTTGGAAATGCTTGAGTGGTCGCAGAGGATCGTGCCCCGCCTTGTCTGCGTTTCGAACACGCCGAGATACGTGAATATCTTGATGGCCTCGCGGATGGAGGAGCGGCTGACGCCAAACGATTTCGCCATTTCCAGTTCTGTCGGCAGCTTATCGCCAGGCTTGATCTGCCCAGAAGCGACGAAATCCTTGATCCGTTCCATGACTTGTTCGACGATGGTTTTCTGGCGGATCTGGATATTGGCTGGGTTATCTATCAAGTTCGCGCCTCTATACGGTAACGATTTGGACCGCTTAACGCGGATTAAGACTAGGAAAGTATAATACGGATCATCATGATAGCACAAGCTTTTTTTCTGGCGAAAAAACAAAGTCGTGAATGGAACCTTCCCTGAAAATTATTCGGATCGATGCGGGAGAGTTGATAATCAATAAAAGCTGATGCGATAATATATTGGATGATATTTCCGTTTTTAAAGAAAAATCTTGACAGAATCGGAATCAGGATAGACAATAATAGTATTGTCGGACAATACAACAATAAGTGCAATAAATATCAATTATGTCTCTCTCCGTAACCCGGAGAGATGTCTGTGCCATGATCGGGGAGGGGGTATGGAAGCAATGCCATCGGTCTATCCGCTGACCTTGATGTCGCGAAAGACGCCGACGGAGTTCTGGAACGATTCGTGCGCGATCGACGAGATGAGTTACGCCATCAAGAACGGGGCTGTAGGCGCCACGACCAATCCTGTCATCGTCGCGACGGTTCTCAAAAAGGAGTTTCCGGAATGGGAACCCCGGATACGGGAATATATAAAAGCCAATCAATCCTGCACCGAGGATGAGATTGCGTGGACGATCATCGAAGAAATGGCGGCGAAGGGTGCCGCTCTCCTTTTTCCGATCTTCGAGGCGTCCAGGGGGAAGAAGGGACGGCTCTCTGTACAGACCAACCCGAAATACTTCCGCGATGCCGGCCGGATGGTGGAGCAGGCGCTCCGTCTGAACGCCATAGCGCCCAATCTGAACATTAAACTGCCCGCGACACGTGCCGGCATGGATGCCATAGAACAGCTCACCTACCTCGGTGTCAGTACCAACGCCACCGTCTGCTTCACCGTCGCTCAGGCGCTGGCCGTGGCGGAGGCCACCGAAAGAGGATTATGCAGACGCGAACGGGAAGGGAAAGACGCGGCCGGTATGAGTCCCATGTGCGCGATCATGGCGGGGCGCCTGGATGATTGGCTCAAGAAGATCACCGACAAAAAAGGAATAATTACGGATCCTGGAAATCTGGAGTGGGCGGGAGTCGCGGTAGTGAAGAAAGCCTATGCCTTATACACGGAAAGAGGCTACAGAACGAGGTTGCTGACTGCGGCCTACCGGAATCACATGCAATGGTCGGAGTTCATCGGGGGAAAAATCAGTATGACAATCCCCTATGAGTGGCAGCTTCGCTTCAATGTCAGCGATGTGGCGGTGAATGATCGAATGAGTGTTCCTGTCGATCCGCGCATCGTGGGGGAACTGGAGAAAAAGTACCCTGATTTCCGCAGAGCCTACGACGAGAAGGGGCTGTCCGTGGCGGACTTCGATTATTTCGGCGCGACGCGGAGAACGCTCAGGCAGTTCCTGAAGAGCTACGACGATCTCGTCGCGCTGATCCGCGACGCGCTGATTCTTGATCCGGACATCAGGGGAGAATGAGCACTGCAAGTGGCAATTCTGATGCGGAAAAAAGAGTTTGACAAAACGAAAAAACGGGACATATTATGCTATTAGTCATATTGTAGGATAAATCAAAAGAATTTATCCACAGGGAGGTAGAGATGCAGTTGAGAAGAAGCCTTTTGTTGTGCCTCTGCGCAAGCGCTTTGCTGGCGATGCCCGTCGTCGCTCAGGAAGCCATCAAGATCGGTTTCTATGGCCCCTTGGCCGGACCGATGTCCCTCTCCGGGATCGCCTCCCGACAAGGCGCCGAGCTGGCCATCAAGCAGATCAACGCCCAGGGGGGCGTGAATGGCCAGAAGCTCGTCCTCGTCGCCTACAACGACAATTCATCCCCCGAGGAGGCGGTGAAGGCCGTGACGCGCATGATAACCGCGGACAAGGTCAATTGCATCGTCGGGTCGCTGCACTCCGGCAATATCCTCGCGTCGGCGCCTGTCGCCGAGAAGGCCAAGGTGCCCGAAATCGGGATAGGTACGAGTCCCGGATGGCTCCAGAAGGGCTACACCTACCTGTTCAGGCCCCTGGCGAATACCAACCTCATCAACATCCAGATCGCGAAGACGATCAGTGACCTCAAGTACAAGAAGGTCGGCGCTCTCGGACGGTCGGACGAGTATGGCAAGGGCGGCGTCGAGGACGTCAAGAAGCAGCTCGACACGTACGGAATCCAGCTTGTGGCCGAGTGGTTCAACCCCGGCGACACGGATTTCACCGGCCAGCTCACGAAACTGCTCAACTCGAAGATCGAAGCCTTGATCGCTTTCGGCGTCGACGCCGACCAGGGACCGATCGTCAAGCAGGCCAGGCTGAACGGCTTCAGCGGCCTTGTGTTTGGGCCTGAAAGTCTCTCCGTACCATCCGTCAAAGAGGTCGCGGGCAGGGACGCCGACGGGTCGGTCTTCGGCTCATCGTACGTCATTCCGGCCAAGCCCGAGTTGGCGATCAACAAAATGCACGAGGACTTCTTCAAAGCCTTCGTCGCCGAGTTTGGCAGAATGCCCGACAGTCAGACAGCCCTACGAGCATACGATTCCGTGAAGATATTCGCGGAAGCCTTCAAGCGCGCCAAGAGCGTCGATGGCACTGCAGTCCGCGACCAGATTGCCAACCTTTACGGGCTGGAGGGACTCGCCGGAACCTTCGACTTCCGCGGCGGGAATGGTGAGGGCATCCGCGAGGCGAGGATGTTCGCGATCAAGGACGGGCGAGACATACTCCTTTCTGACTACCTGAAGTCTGTGAAGAAATAGTCCAGTCGCTTGAAATCATCGCGAAGGCCGCGGGTTCCCCTCGGCTTTCGCGATTCTGACGGGAGGGTCCCTCGTGTTCTTCCAAGTACTTGTCGGCGCTCTGGTTATCGGCAGCGTCTACGGCCTCGTCGCACTCGGATACAGTGTGATATACAGCGCGTCAGGATTGATGAGCTTTGTTCAGGGCGAACTGCTCATGTTGGGATCCTTTCTCGGCCTTACGTTTTACAAGTATTGTAAGCTGCCGTTCTACATCGCACTTCTCCTGACGATGCTATGCATGTATATCATCGGAATACTGATCGAGAAATTCATAATACGGAAACTTCAGAAGGCCGGGGCCAACGCGATATTCATAGTTGTCGCGACGATAGCCCTGTCGATTATCTTCAAGAATCTGGCGATGATCATCTGGGGAAGCAATGTATTCCAGTTCCCCCCGATCTTCGCAGTCAACCGCATCAGGCTGGGAAGTTTTAACGTCCCGCCCGAGGCCTTGATGGCGATAGCGGTCGGCCTCGTCGTAATGCTGGTTTTCCATTTCTTCATGACCCGCACAAGGCTCGGGACCTCCATGCGCGCCGCGGCGCAGGATCCCATGGCCGCGAAAACGGTGAACATCAATGTCTCCATGACCACCGGAATAACATGGGGAATCGCCTCGATGCTGACGGGGGTCGGGGGCGTGCTGATAGGCCCTATATACGGAGTAAGCGCGCACATGGGCACGATGATCGGGACGAAGGGATTCGCGGGAGCAGTCATCGGCGGCTACGGGAATATGTACGGGGCGATTGTGGGTTCTCTGCTGTTGGGTGGTATCGAGACCTTTACCGCGGCGTATATATCGTCGATGTACAAGGACTTCATTTCCTTCTTCATTCTCATAATTTTCTTGATTTTCATTCCCCGTGGATTGTTCAAGGGCAAGGTCTACGGTGACTGACATGAGGGTACTTCGATGAATATCCGAGCCAAGACTCCGCCATCGGTAAAAGCGCTTCTGCTCGTGGTCGCAGGCGGCCTGCTCCCTGTCATATGCTTCTTTGATTCGTATTTGGTCCTCCTGCTTTGCACGACGGGGATCTCGATCATCGTAATAACGGGACTCGACATCCTGTTCGGTTATTCGGGACAGATATCCCTCGGGCACGCGGGCTTCTACTGCATCGGGGCTTACACTTCAGCGATACTGTCGCGGAACCTCGGACTGCCCGTCTTTGCGACTATCTTCATCGGCGGTTTCCTCGCGATGCTCGTCGCTGTCCTGCTCGCCTTGTCGGCCGTAAAACTTGTCCACCATTTTCTCGCCCTCGTGACGATATCATTCGGAGAGCTTATTTATCTGTTTGTCTCCCAGGCCCGCGGCCTGACGGAAGGCTATACGGGTATGAACTTCATCCCGAGGCCGAAAATCGGCACGTTCGCCTTCGAGTCGAACACCTCGTACTTCTATGTCGTGTACGGAATGCTTGTACTCCTGCTTTTCCTCAAGCAGCGGCTGGTCCGCTCGCGCACCGGCCGGGCTTTCATCGCGATACGGGAGGACAGCCATGCGGCCAACGGCATGGGGATAAATGTCACGAAATACAAAACGATGGCCTTCGCGATGAGCGCGCTTTATACGGGTTTGGCCGGCGCGCTGTATGCGCATCTCATCGGCTTTATCAGCCCCGAGAGCTTCAGTTCGAGCCAATCGACGCTTTTCCTGACCATGTTGCTGTTCGGAGGAATGGGCAACTTCTGGGGGCCGATTATCGGCGCCGGAGCGCTTGCCATCCTCTCGGAATTCCTGCAGAAGCTCGGGAGCTACCAGATGCTGGTATACGGAGTATTCCTGCTTTTCATCATCGTCTATATCCCGGGCGGTGTCTCGCGGGGCCTTAACGTCCTGAGCCTGGTGAAGTGGGGAGCGAAGAAGAGGAATGCGTCATGCTGAATCTGCGCGACGTTACAATCCGGTTCGGCGGCCTCACCGCGGTCGACAGGCTGACGATGGTTGTGGAAAAGAGCAGCATAACCGCGCTTATCGGCCCCAACGGCGCGGGAAAAACGACTGCGTTCAATCTGATAAGCGGCGTATTCGCACCGATGGAGGGCGCGATCGATTTCGAAGGGGAAAAAATCTCGGGGCTGAAGCCGTATCAGGTCAACGAAAAAGGGATCGCGCGGACATACCAGAATATCCATCTGTTCAGCGGAATGA
Source organism: Treponemataceae bacterium (assembly GCA_963678065.2). GTDB lineage: Bacteria > Spirochaetota > Spirochaetia > Treponematales > Rectinemataceae. Next base: position 1,037,682 of record CAXXVZ010000005.1, on the reverse strand, counting down.
CTGTCCTGGACAACATCCTGGTCGGCCGGCATACGAAAGGTACCTGCGGTGTCGTGCGCAACCTCCTTCGCACACCGAGGCAACGGAGCGAGGAGCGCGAGATGCTGGATAAGGCCAAGAGCCTTCTCGAATTCATAAATCTTGCCGCCTACGCTTCGGAGACCGCGAAAAACCTGCCGTACGGGCAGCAGAAGAAGCTCGAGATCGCCCGCGCTCTCGCCAGCGACCCGGCGATGCTCCTTCTTGACGAACCGGTTGCGGGAATGAACTCGAGCGAGAAGGCCGATGTGATGGACTTGATCCTGAAGATCCGGGATCTGGGGAAAACGATTCTCCTCGTCGAGCACGACATGAAAATTGTCATGGGTATGGCGGACTCCGTCTATGTGATGAACTACGGCAAGAAAATTGCCGCGGGCAAGCCGGAAGAAATACAGCGCAATCCGGTCGTCATCGAAGCCTACCTGGGGGGAGAGTAGCGATGGAAGAGATACTCAGGATAGAGGACTTGCATTTCCATTACGGGGCCAACCATGCGCTGAAATGCGTGAACATCTCGGTGGGCAAGGGCGAGATCGTCGCGATACTCGGCTCGAACGGGGCCGGCAAGACCACCACCCTGCGCTGCGTCTCGGGGCTGTTGGGGAAGCCCACGAGCGGGAAGATCCTGTTTCAGGGCGACAACATCATCTCGAAGAAGGCAGAGCGCATAGTGTCGTCGGGAATATCCCACGTACTCGAAGGGCGGCATGTGTTTCCGAAGTTGACGACGAAAGAGAACCTGTTTTTGGGGGCCTTCAGAAAGGATCGCAGTTTTGCCGCCGGCCTCGATTATGTTTATGCTCTTTTCCCACGCCTCATGGAGAGGGAGAAGCAGGAGGCCGGGACCTTGAGCGGCGGCGAGCAGCAGATGCTCGCGGTCGGGCGCGCGCTGATGTCGAAACCCCAGATTCTTCTCATGGACGAACCCTCGCTAGGTCTCGCCCCTCTCATCGTGAAGGAGATTTTCGAGATCATCAAGAAAATCAATGCCGACGGGGTGACGGTTTTGCTGGTGGAGCAGAATTCCAAGGCTGCGCTGAATGTCGCACAGCGCGGCTACGTCATGGTGACCGGGGAGGTGGCGCTCTCCGCCGACGCGAAGTGCCTGATGCAAGACGAGAGCGTGCGAAAACACTATCTGGGAGAAGGATGACGGGTACCGGAATGGCAAACAGATTGAAGTACAGCGTTGCGATAGGCCCGAACCTTTCAGACAGCTATCCGGCGGTATTCAGGAAGGACCTCTACGAGAACGTGAAGGATGTGGCCCGGTCCGGATGCGCGTTCGCGGAGCTGCATGTGCGGAGCCCCGATCTGGTGGACAGCGACAGGCTGCTGCAGTGCTGTGTCGAGAACCACGTACAGATCTCCTCGATCTCGACGGGTATGGGGTTTGCGGCCGAGGGTCTGTCGCTGATCGATGACGATGCCGAGGTCAGGCGCAACGCGCGTGTCAGGCTGGAAGGAATGATAGAACTCGCCGGGAAGCTTGGGAGTTCGGTCATCATCGGACTCCTGCGAGGGAAGATTCCCGACCTCTCCCGGTATTCAATATTCGAGGAAAGACTGACGGAGAGCCTCCAAATTCTCCTCGAGAAGGCCGAGAGATTCGATGTGAACCTGGACCTCGAGGCGATAAGCCATATCCTGTGCAATTACTTCAACACAACCTACGAAGTTCTGGAATATGTGACCAGGATCGGCAATCAGCGACTGAGGATTCTGTTGGACACATACCACATGAATCTGGAGGACAGGGATTTCGCCCGCTGCGTCGAGGATTGCGGCGACAGACTGGCCTACGTCCACTATTCCGACAGCAACAGGCGGCGACCGGGAGCGGGGAATTTCGATTTCGTGACGATGACCCGAAGCCTTCGGGGCATCGGTTTCAAAGGCTTCATTGGTTTCGAATATATCCCGTCCTCGCGGCCTTTCGATGAACTCACGACGACGCTCGATTACGTCGACGCGATCGAGAGAATGCTGGACGCGGAAGCATAAGAACCATTCTCGGGCGGGGAGGATCCATGGATCTCAAAGGCAAGACGGCCATCGTGACCGGCGCCTCCAAAGGCATCGGCAGGGCGATCGCCGAGAAGTTGGCGGCCGAGGGCGCATTCGTGTACCTCGCGGACATAGATTTCGCGGGCGTCACTGAGTCCGCGGTCGCCATCGCGAAGCAAGGATACGGGGCGAAGGCAATAAAAGTGGATATATCGAAAGCGGAATCCATCCAATGCATGGTGAAGGCAGTCATGGGCGAGGCGGCGCGGATCGATATTCTCGTGAACAATGCCGGGATCTTCGGGAGCAACAAGCCCATCGATCAGATCAGCATCGAGGAATGGGACAGCGTCATATCCGTCAACTTGAGGGGGACGCACATCTGCTCGCAGATGGTCATCAGGGAGATGGTGGCGCAGGGACATGGAAAGATTGTCAATGTCGGGTCCATGTCGGCGCAGACTGGCGGATTGAAGGCCGGCGTGAACTACACCGCGTCGAAGGGCGGTATCCACGCTCTGACGAAAGCCTACGCGCGGTATGGGGCGACGCACGGAATCACGGTGAACACGGTGGTCCCCGGCTTTATTCTCACGGACATGACGAAGAGCTGGGCCGCGAGTCCCGATGCCGGCAGGGACATTCCCATGGAAAGAGTCGGGACCGTGGAGGACGTGGCGAATGTGGCTTTCTTCCTCGCCTCCCCGCTTTCGGATTATGTGACAGGTCAGGTTGTGAACGTCAACGGCGGGATCGTGATGAGCAACTGACCGTGCGTGTCCTGAGCGAAACAAAAAACAGTGCTCGACGAAGGAACAGATCATGAAGGCTTTGATCTATAAGGGGCCATTCGAATTCTCCGGAGAGGATATCCCGGTCCCCGAGGCGAGGGCGGGCGAGGTGCTCATCCGCGTCGGTTCGGTGGGCATCTGTGGCAGCGACGTGCATGGCTTCGCGGGCAAGACCGGCAGGCGCGAGCCAGGGATGGTGATGGGGCATGAGATATCCGGCACTGTCGTCGCTCTCGGCCCCGGTGTCGATACACTCGGCCTGGGCCAGCGCGTCGTCGTGCAGCCGATCATGTACTGCGGAACATGCGGGCCGTGCCGACGCGGCATGACGAGTGTCTGCCTGAACAAAAAGATGGTCGGCGTCAACATGGGGAAGACTGGCGGGCTCGCCGAGTACCTGGTCGTGAGAGCCTCGAGCGCCTTTCCGATCTCCGACACTATTCCCTTTTCCACCGCCGCTCTGGTGGAACCCTTCGCGGTCGGCTCAGGCGCCGTGTCGAGGTCGGGCGTGAAGGAGGGCGACACCGTCGCGATCGTGGGTGGCGGCATGATCGGCCTCGCCGTTCTGGCCATGGTTCTCCAGCGTAGACCGGCCAGGGTTTTCGTCATCGATCAGTTCCCGAAGAAGCTGGATATGGCGAAGAGACTGGGGGCGATACCCGTCAATTTCAGCGAAGAGGATCCTTTAACCGCCATCCTTCAGGCCACCGGAGACCTTGGTGTCGACACCTCCTTCGAGGCGGTCGGCATCTCCCAGACGGCGAGGTTAGCGAACTCGCTCGCGAAGACCGGCGGCGAAATCGTGTGGATTGGCAATTCGCAGCGGATGATCGAGATCGACATGCAGGAAATTGTCGTACGCGCGAAGACCATAAAAGGCATCTATTGCTATACCGACGACGACTATCGCTTTGCCATACGCTTCGTCGAGGGACACGCCGGGCTCGCGGGGGCTTTCGCCGAGGAGAGGATCGGCCTCGACGGGGCCCAGAAGCTGTATACCCAATTGGCGAAGGGCGAGAAGGATCTTTTCAGAGGTGTCGTCGACATCGCTTAAGGCCGGGCAAGCTGTACGCAGGCAAACTGTACGCGGTCCAGGAAAGGAGATTCGACGTGGAAGATCGGGAGTTGAAGAAAATATACGACAGGGCGACCAAGCTGCGCATGAACGTCCTCGAGATGATGGGCGTGGGGAAGGCCGGCCACCTGGGCGGTTCGAATTCTCTCGCGGAGATCGTGGCCTCGCTCTATTTCCATGAGATGAAATTCGATCCGAAGAGAATCGACGACCCGGCCAGGGACCGCCTCATACTCAGCAAGGGCCATGCGGTGCTCATACAGTACGCGGCTCTCGTGGAACTCGGCGTCATTCCGCGGAGCGAGTTGGCGAAAACGAAAAGCCTCGAGGGCATCCTGCAGGGGCACCCGGACATGGCTCATACGCCAGGCATCGAGGCGGTGACCGGCTCGCTCGGGCAGGGACTCTCGATCGGCGTGGGTATGGCCCTCGCGGCGAGGCTCGACGATCGGAAAAGCCGAGTCTTTGTAATAATGGGCGATGGCGAGCTGTCGGAGGGCCAGATATGGGAAGCCGCAATGGCCGCGAGCGCTTACAAGCTCGGCAACCTCGTCGGCATCGTGGACAGGAACAGGATCCAGGCCACGGGCAGGACAGCCGAGGTATTCGACATCCCGCGCATCGAAGACAAGTGGCGGGCCTTCGGGTGGAATGTCGCGACGGTCGACGGCCACGACGTGAAGGAGATACTCCGCGCGCTGGGCGAAGCGGGCAAGGGCGGCGACAGACCGTACGTCATCGTCGCGGACACGATAAAGGGAAAGGGAATCTCCTACGCCGAGGATTCCGCGGTTTTCCACAACGCGGCGCTCACGGAGGTTCAGATGGGAACGGCTATCCGCGAGCTTGAGGCGCGCTTGGCGTCGCACAACGTCGACTGAGGAGAGGGCCTGTATCATGACGCAGTCTAACAGTATTCGCGAGACCTACGGTCTCGGGCTCGTATCGCTCGGGACGCGGAACAGGAACGTCGTCGTTCTCGAGGCGGATCTCGGGAAATCGACGAGGAGCGTCCTGTTCAAGGAAAGATTCCCCGACCGCTACTTCGACGTGGGGATCGCCGAGCAGAATATGGCCTCCATCGCGGCGGGGCTCGCGCTGTCGGGGAAGATCCCTTTCATCAACTCCTTCGCGGTGTTTGCCTCCGGCAGGGCATTCGACCAGATCCGGGGCTCGATCTGCATACCCAACCTTTCCGTGCGGATCGCCGGCTCGAGCTGCGGGCTCTCCGATTACGGCGATGGCAAAACACACCAGTCACTCGAGGACATGGCGATCATGCGCTCGCTTCCCCACATGGCGGTGCTCTGTCCTGTGGACTCAGCCGAGACCGAGAAGATGATGGAGTGCCTGGAGAATTGGGCCGGGCCAGCCTATATCAGGATAAACCGGAATGACCTCGCGAGGGTGTACCCGGAGGACGAGCCCTACCATATCGGGAAAGTGACGCGGCTCCGGGATGGGGCGGATGTCGCGATCTTCGCCTGCGGCACGATGGTGACGCGCTCGCTCGAAGCGGCCGGGAATCTTGCAAAGAGCGGCATCGAGGCGCGGGTCCTGAACGTGAGCACGATAAAGCCCCTCGATAGAGGCGCACTGATCGCGTACGCCGCCGGGACGAGGGCGATTGTGACGGCGGAGGAACATACGGTGTACGGCGGCCTCGGCTCCGCTATCGTCGAGGCCCTGCGATTGGAGCGTCACGCGCCGATCGATTTCGTGGGAGTGCAGGACCAGTTCGGCAGATCCGCCCGCAACTACGACGAGCTGTTGGAGGTCTATGGACTCACATCCAGGGAAATAGAGAGTACCGCGCGACGCCTGTTGGGATGAGACTATGGGCGATTTTATGTATTGCCGAAGGAGAGACATATGGATAACGCGAAAACCGATGTTGTAGCCGGAGTGCGGCAGCTTCAGTACTGGGTCGATGGCGGGTGGAAAACTTCGAAGACCACGAACTACATGGATTGTTACAATCCGTCCATGGGCGAAATCATCGCCCGCGCACCCCAGTGCACCTCAGATGAGGTCGAATCGGCGGTCGCTTCGGCCGCGGCGGCCTACCCCGCCTGGTCGGATACCCCGCCGAACAAGCGCGTGCAGGTGCTGTTCCGGATGAAGGCCCTTCTGGACAAACATCTCGACGAACTCACACAGCTCTGCGCCCGCGAGAACGGCAAGGTGCTGGGCGAGGCGATGGGCGATGTGCTCAAGGTCACGGAAGTCGTGGAGTTCGCCTGCGGTATCCCGCAGCTCATGAAGGGTCCCGCCCTCATGAACTGCACGACGGGCTACGACACGACGCAGTACATGGAGAGCCTGGGAGTCTTCGCGGGGATAGCGCCCTGGAACTTCCCGGCCATGATTCCGATGGGCTGGATGGCGCCCCTGTGCATCGCCACGGGGAACACGATGGTCATCAAAGCGGCGAGCTTCACGCCGCAGACCTCGATGCGGATCATGGAGCTCTGGGCCGAGGCGGGATTGCCACCCGGGGTGCTCAATCTGGTCACCTGTTCGAGGCATGAGGCGGAGATACTCCTCGGGCATCCCGATGTGAGGGGGATATCCTTCGTGGGCTCGACGGGGGTGGGGAGACATATCTACGCCACGGCGGCGGCCGCGGGGAAGCGGGTGCAGTGCCTCACGGAGGCGAAGAACCATGCGCTCGTGCTCAAGGATGCCGCCCTTGAGCGCACAGCCCGGGGTATCGTCAACTCGGCCTGCGGCTGCGCGGGCGAGCGCTGCATGGCCCTGCCTGCGGTTGTTGTAGAGGAAGAGATTGCGGATGAACTCGTGGCGATCCTCGCGAAGCTCATGTCGGAGCTCACCGTGGGGCCGGCGTACGAAGCGTCGAGCCAGATGGGGCCGGTGGTGAACGCGGAACACCGCGCATTCGTCGTCGACTGGATCGGGAAGGGAGTGAAGGAGGGGGCCGAACTCGTGCTGGACGGACGGGATGTCGTCGTGAAGGGCTACGAAAAAGGGTTCTATGTCGGACCAACGCTCTTCGATCACGTGAAACCGGGGATGAGCATCGGGGACAAAGAGGTCTTCGGACCCGTTCTGTGCATCAAGCGGGTGAAGGACTTCGAGGAGGGACTTGCGCTCATGAACGGGAACGAGTATGCGAACGGTTCGGTGATCTACACGCGGAGTGGGTACTACGCGCGGGAGTTTGCGAAGCGGACGCATGGCGGGCAGGTGGGGGTCAACGTCGGGATTCCCGTGCCGCTGGGGGTGTTCGGGTTCACGGGGCACAAGAACTCGTTTTTCGGGGATCTGCACGCGATGGGGACGGACGGCATCCGGTTCTTCACGGAACTGAAGAGTGTGACCGCACACTGGTTTTCTGAGGAGGAGGCGCGGGCGGGGAAGGTTCTCAACAGCTGGGACGGGATGATCTCATTCCCGGACAAAAAGTAGCCGCGACCAGCGCATCGCCATCGCCGGCGGGATCAGGCAGGACTTGGTGTCCGTTCCTGATCCGCGCCGGCCGACAAAGGCGCGGTGTTTCGAACGCCTTTGTTTTATAGCTTCTTGCCGAACCAGGAAGTGGTCGCGTCCCTCAGTTCGTTGAATTTGGAAAGATCGCCCGTGAAAACCCTGAAGGTGTGGTCGGCGCCCTGAATGAGGAGTTTCGCTGAATCGCAGCCACCTGAGGAAGCTACGATTTCGTCGAGGGCGCTGAGCGGAACGACCTCATCGTCGCTTCCCGCGATCGCGAGAACGGGACCCTTGAAATTGGACAGTTCCTTGCGGAGGGAAATGTTCTTCGCGTCAGCGAACCACTGCAGCGAGAGGTTGAGCGGGGTTCTCCACTCGAAGGTCGCCTTCGCGAATCCCTTGGCCTTCGCCTCGTCGTAGATGGGCGCGAAGTAGTCGAACATGTCGAGAGCGCCGGCCCATGTGAGGAGGGCTTTGAAGGTCGGGTATCTGGCGGCCGCGAGTATGGCGACCGATCCACCCTGGCTCCATCCCATGACTCCGATTCTGTCGGGATCGACAACTTTGAACTGCTTTATGAACTCGGCCGCGGCCGCCGCGTCGGAGGCACCGGAAGTCCAGGTGTACTCCACGTAGTCGGCTTTGCTGTCTCCCGAGCCCGCGAAGTCGATCCGTATGGAAGCGATGCCGTGTTCGGCCATGTAGGGCGCGAGCATTTTGTAGCCGTTTCCGGCCTCTTCCCTGTTGGAGCCTGTGCCGTGGAGCATAACGACGGCGGGATACATGCGGTCTGCAGCCCCCGCGGGAAGGCACACGGTGGCGGGAATCATCCGCCCCTCGTTCGGGATGTAGGCCACGAATTCGGTGGTTTTGATGGGATCCGCGTACACCGATCCCGCGACGATCGCGAGGGCGAGCGCGACGATTGCCGCTGCTTTCAGTCTCATGGTTTCCTCCTTGGATTTGTCTGTCCTTGCCGGACGGGCTTGTATCCTCAGTCTAGCAGGGTTTTGACAAAGCCGACAGAGACGTTTCCAATACTGCCGTGTTTTCGCAGTCGTATCGTTGGCCGGCCCCTTCACTCCGTGAAAGGGATGTCGATCTCCACGAGGGCCCCGGGTCGCGTGTTCTCGAATCGCAGACTCGCCTGCCCGTGATAGAGGATCGCGAGCCTCCTGCGCATGTTCCATATCCCGACTTTTTTGCCGTTTTCGTCCGGTTCGAGCGTTCCACCCTTGAGTTCCGCCAACACCTCTTCCGGGAAACCGGGGCCGCCATCCCCGATCGAGATCGCGAGCCTCTCCCGCGTCGCGCTCAGCGAGACCGTGATCGATACCCGGAGCGATCCGTCCTCTTCTATCCCGTACTTGCTCGAATTCTCCACGAAGGTCTGGACGAGGAGGGGTGGCACCGAGGCAGTCATCGCTTCATCGGGGGCGTCGATGGAAAGCCTGTGCTCGCCGGCGAGCCGCATCTCCTGTATGCGATGGTAGGTCCGGACATGCCTGAGCTCATCTCCGAGGCTGACGAAGCTGGCGTTGGTCTTTATCATGTACCTGAAATAATCGACGAGGTTCTGTGTCATCTCCTGGATGAGGCTGTACTCGCGCATCTGCGCCAGGTGGTATATGCCGTTGAGCGAATTGAGGTAGAAGTGCGGTTTTATCTGGAGCTGCAGCTGCTTCAGCTCTGCCCGCTGAGCGTTGAGCTGCTCTTCGTAGACGGCGATTTTCAGGTCGCGTATCCGCGCTATCATGCTGTTGAACGTCGAGTCCACGATCGCAAACTCGTTGGAAGTGGGGTCCGCCTCCATCCGGAGCTCGAGATTGCCGCCCTGGATCCGCCGCATCGCCTCGACCATGCGCCGGAGCGGGTCGATCACGCTCCTCTGCGCGATGAGGAGGGAGAGCGGTACGAGTCCGAGAGCGAATACGGATATCCAGAGGATGAGCCCCTGCGGCGTGGGAAGGCCCTTTCTGATGGTCGAGTCCGGAATGACGGCCGCGAGCGAGAACCCTCCTTCCCGCGATCGACTGCCGACGACCAGGTATTTTTCTCTGTTGCCGCTCATGTAGTAGCGGCTGAAGTCGGGCCTGAGGTTTATGCCGCGCTCCGCTATCCATTCCCCCCAGTTCATCGGCTCTCCCGAAGAGGAGACGAAGAGTGCCTTGCCGCCTTTCCCGAGGTCTATGCGCTCGAGCGGAAGAAGTATCCGGTCGGCGCGGCCCCATGCGCCCAAAAAGGTATCGCCGATTTGTACGATCCGCGTGATATAGTATCCGTCGCCGATTTTGGGCGATTGCCAGGTCATCACCTCTTTCGCCGCTGACCCTTTCGCGACGGCCTTCCTGATGCTCGCGTGTATCAGCAACCGTGTCTGATACGGCGTGTTCGCGTTGAGCGCCTCTATGAATTCGTTGCGCTTCGTCGAGTAGACGAAGAGTCCGTCCATCATCGCGAAGAGAGGGACCGTGTTCCCCAATTCGTTCTGGATATCCAGTTTTGCCAGCTGGTAGGCGTCCTCGTCCCTGTCGGCGAAGTCGTCGAAGGCGAGTATGGAAGTGTTCCTGACGGTGAGGGAGTTCATGTAGTACTCGACGTAGCGGAGGCTCTGGTCGATCTGACCGAGATAGACCGACAGGAGATCCTTGTTGGATTGTGCGACCTTGTCATGCATGGCGGAAATTGAGTATAAATTTTGGTAAATCAACAGTGAACCGAGCGGTACCGTGGCGACGAGCATGAGGAAAATGAGCTTGACGCGTATCGAGCTGCGCCCCGGCGGTCTGAGCTTCATGTGGCCAGTATAGCGTCGAATTCGCGGCGGTGAGGAGTGTTCCCGTGAGGCGGGTTCTTATTATCGACGACGAGAAATACGCTGTGGAAGGCCTCAAGCGCTGCGTCGATTGGGAAAGGCTCGGTGTATCCCCGGTTCTCGGGGTGTATAGCCGCCGCGAGGCCGAGGCGGTACTGGCCGCCCAGGACGTCGATGTCATCATCTGCGACATCGAGATGCCACAGGGCTCCGGCCTCGATCTCGTCACCTGGGTAGCGGAGAACAAGCCAGGCGTAGATTCGATCTTCCTCACCTGCCACGCGGATTTTTCGTATGCGCAGCGCGCCTTGCGGCTGGGCGGATTCGATTACCTTCTCAAGCCTGTTCCCTATGCGAAACTCGAGGAAGTCCTCGAGCGCCTTTTTCAGAAGAGAGAGGGTGAGAGCGCCGAGCGCGAAGGCGCATCGCGCGGGGAGCTCTGGCGGAGGCATCGTTCGGAGCTCGCCGAGGGCTTTTGGCTCGGCCTCGCGGAGAGACGCGTCGCGGGCAGCGCGGAGGAACTTCTCGCCCTGGCCGAGGAGAATGGGACCGCCATTCCTCCCGGAGCCTCTCTTCAGCCTGTCTTGATCTCGATCAGGTCCTGGACCGAGGGAATCGGCGAGAACGACAGGAGGCTTCTCGAATTCGCCGTGCGCAAGGCGACTGACGAAAGCTGCGCTCAGGCCGGCATCGACGCCCGTTCGGCGGTCTTCGGCGAGGGCAAGCTGCTCTTCATCCTTGTCCTCGCCGAAGGATGCGCGGCCGACCGATCGCTTTTCGAAAGGATAATCTCGTATTGCGGCGTCCATTTTTATTGCAAACCCTCCTGCTATCTCGGGCGGGTCGGCGATATCGTCGCTCTGACTGCGGGGATCGGCGAGCTGCGCCGCCTCGAGGCGAACAGTTTCGCCCGGAAGGGCGAGGTCCTCGCGGCCGGCTCCTGCGGTGACGAACCCGAAGGCTCCGCGTTTCCGGACACGATGCTCTGGGCCATGATGCTGGCCTCTGGCGGACGCGAGGCCGTGCAATCGGAGGCGCTCGCGTACATCGAGCGCCTGAGCAGGCGCGGTTCGTGGAAGGCCGCTACTCTGCATCGTTTCCGCCAGGATTTCTCCCAGGCCGTGTATTCCATCCTGAAATCGAAGCGTGTTCCCGTGCACGAGCTCTTCGACGATCCCGAGTCCATCGCCCTGGAGAGGCGGGCGACCGATTCTCTGGCTGACCTCGCCGCCTGGGTCGGGCATCTCCTCGACGGGGCGGGGCGGAAGATGGATGAGCTCGAGAAATCGGGCACGCCCTTCGGGCGGGCGTCGCGCTATATCTCGCGGCATCTCACCGAGAATCTGTCGTGCTCCAGCATAGCCGAGCACGTGTCGCTCAACCCCGATTACCTCTCGAGACTGTTCAAGAAAGAAACCGGCCTCTCTGTCTCGGAATACATTCTCGGCGAACGCATGAAAATGGCCCGCGATCTCCTCGAGAAGACAAATCTTCCGGTCGGGGAGATTGCCTCGCGGATCGGATACACGAATTTCTCGCACTTCTCCGAAACTTTCAGGAAAACAGAGGGCGTCAATCCATCGCGATATCGCGCCGAACGCTGCGCCGGAAAACCTGATGGCGGATGAGTGGTAGAACCCCGTCGGTTTGCGGGTAGCGCGGCGGCGGCCTTTCGGATTGGATGGTATCGGGAGGCGCGCGGACGTATGGAAGGCGAACGGATCCTGCCTTTTTTGTGGCTCCACGGAGAGGCCGAGTCGATAATCCGGGAAGAGATCGCGGCGATCGCGCAGGCGGGCATGGCTGCCCTCTGCGTCGAGTCGAGGCCTCATCCTGACTTTTGCGGTCCCCTCTGGTGGCGCGATCTCGATGCCGTGATGGGTGAAGCGAAGCGTCGCCGCATGCGCGTCTGGCTTTTGGACGACGCGCACTTTCCGACCGGGTACGCGAATGGCCTCATCAGGACGAAGTATCCCGAGCGCGCCAAGCGCTATCTCGCCGAGATGCAGGCCGACGCCTGCGGCCCTCTTCACGGGGCGACCTTCGCGATCGACGCCAGGCTCGATCACCGCAGTCCCTTCGGCACCCCCGCGCCCTCCCCCGGGGACAGGCCTGATCGCGTGGTCGCTCTCGTCGCCTGCCGCCGGAGCGGGGCGCTCTTCGATTCGCCCATCGATCTCAGCTCATCCCTGCGCGACAGTCTCGTGCACTGGGATGTCCCCGAGGGCCTGTGGCGGCTCTTCATCGTCTACGAGACGAGTTCGGGAGGCGGCAATCCCGACTACCTCAACCCCATCGACCGGAAGTCGGTGGAGGCGCTCATCGAGGCCGTCTATGAGCCTCACTATGAGCGATACAAGGCCGAGTTCGGCCTGACCTTCTCGGGTTTCTTTTCCGACGAGCCTGGCATGGGCAATACGGCCGGCTACGCCTTCGACGAGGACATAGGCCGGAAAAAAGGGATGGTCCTCCCCTGGTGCGGCGAGTTGCGGGACATGCTCTCCCTCAGACTCCGCGATGGTTTCGCGCGATCCCTGCCCTTCCTGTGGGTGCCGGGGAGCGAGGCTCCGCGGGCGCGCTACGCGTACATGGATGCCGCCACGTCCCTCTACCGGAAGAACTTCTCCGAACAGCTCGGCGAGTGGTGTCGCGCCCGCGGCGGCCAGTACATCGGGCACGTCATCGAGGATCAGGGTGAGCACGCGAGGCTCGGCGCGGGCGCCGGGCACTACTTCAGGGCCCTCGCGGGGCAGGACTGGGCCGGCGTCGATGTCGTGATTCAGCAGATCCTGCCGGGATTCGGAGAAACAGGCCACGCCTTCTTCGGCGGCGAGTGGGATGGCGAGTTCTTCCACTATGCCTTGGCCAAGCTCGCGTCCTCCCTCGCGCACATCGATGCGGGCAAGAAGGGAATCGCCCTGTGCGAGATTTTCGGCGCCTACGGGTGGAGCGAGGGCCTCAAGCTCATGAAGTGGCTCGTCGACCACATGCTCGTCCGGGGGATCAACCGCCTCGTGCCCCACGCCTTCAACCCCAAAGAATATCCCGATCCGGATTGCCCGCCGCATTTCTACGCGCGCGGCAGGAATCCGCAGTACAGGCACTTCGGCTACCTCATGCGCTACACCGACAGGCTCTGCGGCCTTCTCGAGGGGGGAACGCATGTCGCGCCCGTCGCCATCCTCTACCACGCCGCGATGGAATGGTGCGGCGACTATATGCCCTGCGAAACGCCGGCGCGCGTCCTCGCGCAGAACCAGATCGATTACGACATCGTCCCCGAAGACCTGATCTCCGACACGGATCGCTACGCGGCCCGGTTCGGGAAGGGGGAACTCCTCGTGTGCGGCGAGCGCTATCGGGCCTCGTCCTTCCTTATTCGCAGAGACTTCCCGAGTCCGCGGCGGCGTTCGCCTGTGCCGCCCGCGACGCGGGCTTGACCGTCGTCTTCGTCGATGCGCGGCCCGAACTCGTCGTCGGAGCCGAGATCGATACTGGCAACGTCGATGAGGCCTTTGGCCCGGGTCTGGCCGCTGGCGCAAGTCAGGCCGCTGTTGCCGGTCGGGCCGCCGGCACGGGCTACGGCGAACGTCTGGCCGTCATTCCTGTCGCGCCACTCGGGGAACTCGCCGCCTACCTTCGTTCCGAAGGGCTTGGCGACATCTCGCTCGATTCGGTCCAGCCCTCGTTCCGGTACGCCCACCGCGGGATTCCGCGCCCGGCTCTGCCTCGCTCGACCTCGAGCTCTCGCCGTATGAATCCGCAGTTTTCATACTCGGCTCCTTGCCGGCGAGTATGGGGATGGTGCCTGAGCGTCCTCACGCTTCCGCGATCCGGTTCGGCGCGGCCGCACCCATCGCGGGCCCGTGGCGCATCTCTTTCGCGTCGGCCGCCGACTACCCCGTCTTCGCGGGAGAGATCGGGATGGACGAACTCGTCGATGTCTCGACTCTCCGCCCGAGCTTCGCGGGAAGCATCCGCTACGAGGCCGACTTCGTCCTCGATTCGGCCACGGAGTCCGCGCTCGTCGATCTCGGTTCGGTCGGTGAAACGGCAGAAGTTTTCGTCAATGGAGAGCGTCTCGGCCTGAGGATATGTCCGCCGTATCGTTTCGGGGCGGCGGGCCTCCTGCGGGCGGGAATGAACCACATATGTATAGAGATCACGACGACCCTCGTACGGGAAACGCCCGATCCGATTTCGCTGTACATGGCGATGGAGCCTGTCGGGCTTCTGGGGCCGGTATCGCTGTCGCGCGCAATGTCGGAATAGGCGTAGGCCTACGTCGGCCTTCGGGTGGAGCGATTTTTCCGGGTCGGTTAGGATGCCGCATCATCGTTCCTTTACTACGAGGAGGTTGTGAATGAAAAGCAGGATGTTGGTTTTCGTAGCCTTGTTGAGCCTGATTGTGCCTTTTGTCGCCATGGCGGCTGACACTGAGCTCACAATGGCTTTCTTTACCTTCGGCGGCACGCCCAAGGATCTTCAGCTCGTCCAGGACGAAGTAAACAAGATCGCTTCGGCGAAGATCGGGGCGACCGTCAAGTTTCTTCCCATATCGTTCGGCGCATGGAGCCAGCAGACCAATCTTATGCTCGCGAGCGGCGAGAAGCTCGACCTCATGGAGACCGGATCCACCAGCAGCACGGGATTCGGCTCGCAAGTCGCCAAAGGTCAGCTGACGGCGATCGACGAGTCCGTCGCCAAGTACGGCGCGGGCATAATCAAGTCGATGGACACGGAATACCTCGCCGCGGGGAAGATGAACGGCAAGCGCTACGCCTTCCCCTCGATCCGCGATTTCGCCTCGAACCTCGGCGTCGCGATGCGCAAGGATATCCTGGATAAGTACAAGATCGACCCCAAGTCCATCAGGACCTACGACGATCTCGCCGTGGTACTCCGCAAGATCGCCGCGGCCGAGCCCGACCTCGTTCCCCTCGCGCCCGGCATCGAAGGCCGGTCTTTCGTCGATTTCATGTACGCGTGGGATGTCCTGGGCGACAGTCTCGGCGTCCTCATGGACCGCGGTTCCTCCTTGAAGGTCGTCAACCTCTACGAAACCGCGGAGTACGCCGCCCTCGTCAAGAAGATCCGCGGCTGGTACCAGGAGGGCCTCCTCCAGAAAGACGCGACGACCAACAAGGACCACAGTACCACCCTCGTCCGCGCCGGCAAACTCTTCGCCTTCGTGACGACGATGAAGCCGGGAATCACCGCCCAGGAAACCAAGGAGTGCGGAACCGAGATGGTCACGGTGGGAATACAGCCCGCTCTCGCTACGACGACTTCCGTGGCGAACGTCATGTGGGCGGTTCCCCGCAACTCCAAGAACCCCGACAAGGCTGTGCAGTTCCTCAACCTCATGTACTCCGACCCCTCGATAATCAATCTCCTCGACTGGGGCATCGAGGGCAAGCACTATGTCAAGATCGATGGCGGCCTGATCGACTACCCCGCGGGAGTCGACGCGACCAACACAGGCTATGGTCTCAACATGGGCTGGATGTTCGGCAACCAACTCCTCTCCTACGTTTGGAAGGGCGACTCTCCCACCCTCTACAAGGAGCTGGATTCGTTCAACAGGAGCGCGGTCAAGTCGAAGGCTCTGGGATTCATGTTCGACAACTCTTCGGTGAAGACCGAGATCGCGGCTGTCACCAACGCCCTCAACCGCTACAAGCTCGCAGTCGAGTGCGGAGCGGTCGATCCTGACAAGACCCTTCCCTCCCTCATAAAAGACCTGAAGGCGGCGGGTATCGACAAGATTACCGCCGAGAAGCAGAAGCAGATCGACGCGTGGGCGGCGGCTTCGAAGTAGCCGAGTCGGCACAACGCCCGGCCGCGTCCACTGTACGCGCAGTGGACGCGGCCTGCAGTCTTTTGAGTATGGAGCGGATCGACTATGGCAAAGCGCCGGTTCAAAGCGAGGTATCTCCCGCTCGCGATCATGATGGTTCCGGGGTTCCTGTATTTCCTGATCAACAATTATTTGCCGATGATCGGCCTCGTGATAGCTTTCAAGGATATCAATTACGAGAAAGGTTTCTTCGCGAGCGACTGGGTCGGATTCAAGAACTTCAAATACCTCTTCGCGACCTCCGATGCCTGGGTCATCACCCGGAACACGATCCTCTACAACGCGGTCTTCATCGTCGTGAATCTCGTGGTGGCGGTCGGGCTCGCCCTTTTGCTCAACGAGGTGAGGAGCAAGGCGGCCAAGAAATTCTACCAGAGCGTCATTCTTCTCCCCATGTTGATTTCCATGGTCATCGTGAGCTATCTCGTGTACGCCTGCCTCAGCGTCGAGACGGGCTTCATGAACAAGAGCGTTCTGCCATTCCTCGGTCTGAACGAGGTCGCGTGGTACAACGAGCCGCGCCAGTGGCCGGTGATCCTGACGATCGTGCAACTCTGGAAGAATGTCGGATTCCTCTGCGTCGTATATTACGCCGGGATCATCGGCATAGATCAGGAACTCTACGAGGCGGCGACGATAGACGGGGCAGGCAAAGGCCAGCAGATCCGCAAGATCACGATTCCCCTCATCGTGCCGGTCATCTCGATGATGACACTCATGGCGATCGGACGCATCTTCTACTCCGATTTCGGTCTCTTCTATCAGGTACCCCTCGACTCGGGCATGCTCAGCGACACTACGAGTGTGATAGATACCTACGTGTACCACGGTCTCTTGCAGTTGGGCGACATCGGTATGTCCTCGGCCGCGGGATTCTACCAGTCGATCGTGGGTTTCATCATCGTCCTTCTGTCCAATTACCTGGTCAAGAGAACCAATCCCGAGAACGCGCTTTTTTAGGAGGATGCCGTGAAAAGCCCGCTACCCTGGAGGATAGTGACTCACTCCGTCCTCATACTTGTCTCCATCGCCTGCATCGTTCCCTTCGTCCTTCTCGTCATCTCTTCCTTTTCCGGCGAGCAGGATATCCTGCGCTATGGGTATTCGTTCGCACCCAGGCATGTGAGCCTCGAGGCTTATAAATACCTTCTGTTGCACATAGCGGAGATCGGCAGGGCGTACTGCATAACGATCGGAGTGACTGCCGTGGGAACGGTCCTCGGCCTCTGCCTCATGGCGTGTTTCGCCTATCCTCTGTCCCGCAAGGATTTTCCTTTTCGCACGGTCGGATCATTCTTTGTTTTTTTCACGATGCTTTTCTCAGGCGGACTCGTGCCGACCTATCTCATGTACACGCAAATTTTTCACATCAAGAATACTATTCTTGCCCTCATAATCCCCGGCCTCCTCATGAACGGATTCAACGTCCTCCTCATGAGGACCTTCTTCGCGAATTCGATACCGGCGGCTGTCATCGAGTCCGCGCGTATAGACGGGGCGGGAGAGTTCAAAACCTTCGTGTCGATCGTTCTTCCCCTTTCGCTGCCTATCCTTGCGACGGTCGGCCTCTTCCAGGCCCTCAACTACTGGAACAATTGGTACAACGGACTCATCTACCTCACTGACGACAGGCTTTTCAACATCCAGAATATCCTGAACAGGATAATCACCGATATTCAATTCCTCGCAAGTTCCAACCTCGGCGCCAACGCCGGCGCCGCCTACGCCAAGATCCCGAGCGCGACCGTGCGCATGGCGATCGCGGTCATAGGGGTCATACCGATTCTCGCGATCTATCCCTTCTTCCAGAAGTACTTCGTCAAAGGCATAGCCATCGGCGCCGTGAAAGGGTAGACACGTGAATACGCAAAGAGTGGAGTACGCCAGCCGGGTGGAGAAGTGGAAGGTCTTCGAACTGTCGATCGATGGCCCTTCGGACGGCAATCCCTTCACCGATGTCGAACTGCGCGCGGATTTTTCCGCCTGTGGGACCTCGATTTCGGTTGTGGCGAGCGGTTTCTACGACGGTGGCGGTGTGTACAAAATTCGATTCATGCCGGGCCACGAAGGGCGCTGGGATTTTGTGACGTCGAGTAACCGTGTCGAGCTGGACGGCCACCGCGGTTCGTTCGTCTGCGAAAGGGCAGCCCCGGGTGCGCACGGACCGGTCAGAGTCGCGCGCGGCTATCACTTCGCCCACGAGGACGGCACCCGCTATCTGCCCTTCGGAACAACCTGTTACGCGTGGACGCACCAGCCGGATGCTCTCCAGGAGCTCACGCTCACGACGCTCGCGACTTCGCCCTTCAACAAGCTGCGCTTCTGTGTGTTCCCGAAGCACTACGACTACAACCGCGACGAGCCCGAACTCTTCCCTTTCGAGGGCTCGCCCGAAAAAGGCTGGGACTTCACTGCGTTCAAGCCGGCCTTCTTCGGAAAGCTCGAGAAGAGGATAGGCGATCTCCTCGATCTCGGTATCGAAGCGGATCTCATCCTGTTTCATCCCTACGATCATTGGGGCTTCTCGACGATGGGCCAGGAGGCCGACGAGCGATACCTGCGCTATATCGTCGCGCGCCTCTGCGCCTATCCCAATCTCTGGTGGTCCCTCGCGAACGAGTACGACCTGATAAAGGGCAAGACGATCGAGGATTGGGAGCGCCTCGCCGGGATTCTCGTCGAGATCGATCCCTACGATCACCTCCGCTCGATACACAACTGCATGCCCTTTTACGACCATTCGAAGCCCTGGGTGACGCATTGCAGCATACAGAGGCAGGACGTCTACAAGACGGCCGAATACACGGACGAGTGGCGCGCGAAGTACGGAAAGCCCATCGTGATCGACGAGTGCGCCTACGAGGGCAACATAAACTGGGGCTGGGGCAACATCACCGGCCAGGAACTGGTCCGGCGATGCTGGGAAGGCTACGTGCGCGGCGGCTATGTCGGCCACGGCGAAACCTTCGTGGACCCGAACGATATTCTGTGGTGGTCCAAGGGCGGAAGGCTCCGCGGCGAGAGTTCCCGGCGGATCGCCTTTCTGAGGCGGATCGCCGAGGAAGGGCCAGCGGAAGGAATGGCGTCCATATCCTTCGGCTGGTCGGGCTGGGACCTGCCCTCGGGCGGCGTGGAAAAGGAATACTACCTTTTTTATTTTGGCTTCAACCGGCCGCTTTTCCGGGACTTCTCCCTGCCCCCGGGCGGCGAGTACGAGTGCGAGATACTCGATACATGGGAGATGACGATAACGAAACTCGACGGACGCTTCTCCGGTTCATTCCGCGTCGCCCTGCCGGGGAAACAATACATGGCCCTGCGCGCGCACAAGGTCGGAGAGAGAGCCCCATGAGAGCGGCTTTTGCGATCGCTATGGGGTCCTCGTATCCACCGACGAGTGTCATTACCGCGCGTGTACACCGAAGCCGAAAAGGCCCCGCGGCGGCGAATTCCTCGGCAGTTCTGGGAATCCCCGATCTTTCGCACATAGCCGCCCGGCGGCTTCCTGGACTATAGCATAGGAGGAGAGATCGATGAAAACCGAGCTGGAGAGATCGCTGCGAGCGATGCCTTTTACCCTTGATGACGCCGCAATCGCCTGGGTCGACGAGACCTTCCGGGCTATGAGCGACGACGAGAAACTGGGGCAGCTGTTCTGCCAGGTCGTCCGTTCCAGCGACGAGGCCTCGCTTTCCTTCATGGCCGGAGAGCTCCACGTCGGCGGCATTATGCTCCGGGCCATGGCCCTGGAAGAGGTGCTGGAATCGGTGCGGGTGCTCCAGACCAAGGCGAAAATTCCCCTCCTCATTTCGGCCAACTTCGAGAAAGGAGGAAGCGGCGCCGTGACCGAGGGGACGACGATGGGCTCTCCCATGGAGATAGCCGCCACCGACGACGACAGTTTTGCCTACAGACTGGGACTCGTCTGCGGCCGCGAAGGCGCGGCCATCGGCGCCAACTGGGCCTTTGCGCCGCTCATCGATATAGGGTACAACTTCAGCAACCCGATCACCGGCACGAGGATTTTCGGGAGCGATCCCGATCGCGTGCGCCGGATGGGGGTCGAATACGTCAGGGGCTGCCAGAGCAGCGGCGTGGCCGCCTCGATCAAGCACTTCCCCGGCGACGGGGTCGACGAACGGGATCAGCACCTCGTGACCAGCGTCAATACGATGCCCGTCGAGGAATGGGACAGGAGCTACGGGGCCGCGTACAAAGCGTCGATCGACGCGGGCGCCTATACCGTCATGGTCGGCCACATCATGCTGCCCGAGTACTCGCGGCTTCTCGATCCTTCTTTGAGCGACGATCGCATCCTCCCCGCCTCGCTCTCGCCCGAACTCATAGGCGGTCTCCTGCGCGGGAAGCTCGGCTTCAATGGCCTCGTCGTCTCGGACGCCACGACCATGGCGGGCATGGTGATTCCGATGCCTCGGGCTCAGGCTGTTCCGGGAGCCATCGCCGCCGGCTGCGACATGTTCCTGTTCACCCGCAACACGGAAGAGGACTTCGGTTTCATGCGCCGGGGTATAGAAGAGGGCATTGTCACCGAAGAGCGTCTGACAGAGGCGGTGACGAAAATCCTTGGCCTCAAGGCCGCCCTCGCTCTGCACACGAAGAAGGCCGAGGGGAAGCTCCTGCCCGCATCGGGCGAGGCCAGAGATGTGGTGGGCTGCGCCGAACACAGGCGGTGGGCCCGCGAGTGCGCGGACAAGGCCATCACCCTGGTGAAGGAAGAGCCCGGCGTCCTGCCGATATCGCCGTCCACGTACCCGCGGGTACTGTTCTACGACATCGACTCCGGTCCTTCGTACTACGATCCTTCCAAAACCAAAGTCTTCGACCAGTTTGCGGAGCGCCTGTGCGCGGAAGGTTTCGCCGTCGATCGTTTCGAGTCTTCCCAGGGGATGGAGGGCACGGTGAAACCGTACGGCGCGGTGACCGAAGTCTACGATCTCATCATCTACCTCGCGAAGATGGAAACGAAGAGCAACCAGACCGTCGTGCGCATCGAGTGGGCCCAGCCGATGGGAGCCAACTGCCCGGTGTACATCGCCAGCGTACCGACGATCTTCATCTCGCTCGAAAACCCTTACCACCTCATGGACGTGCCGAGGGTGAAGACCTTCATAAACGCCTACAGCTCCAACGGCGCCGTCATCGATGCCCTCATCGAGAAACTGATGGGGCGCAGCCCCTTCACGGGCAAGAATCCCGTCGATCCCTTCTGCGGGAAGTGGGATACGCGACTGTAGCAGTCCGGGGCGAGCGGCCGATTGGCAGGCTTCTCGTCTTCCCGCAACTTTGGACTCTCTTGACGCTTCGGGGCGCGCGGATGTACTGTTTAGTCGCTTAACAGGTAAGTACATTAACTATAAAGGGAAGCCATGGATCAAACGGAATCCCTCCTTCAGAAGACTGTCGACGGCGTCCTCGAGACCCTCCCGCCGGTATGGGACCGCATCCGCTCCAACCTGCGCCAGGCGGCGACCGTCAAACTGGGCATCACGCTCGAGCAGTTCCACGCGCTGCGCCACATCCGCTGGGGCTACCGCTACGTGGGCGACCTCGCCGAGAAGCGGCAGATCAGCCGCTCGGCCGTCAGCCAGGCCGTGGACGCGCTCGTGGCCAAGGGTCTGGTCACACGGGAAAAAGAGAGCGGCGACAGGCGCCTCGTGCGTCTCGATCTCACCCCCTACGCCAGCGAGGTGATGGACGCGAATTTTGCGGAAAACCGCGCGTGGATGAAGTCCACGATGGCCGCACTCGAGCCTGTCGATCTCGAGATCGTGCACAGGGCGATGGAGATCCTGAAAACGACCTTCGCCCCGGGCGAGGCGCGTCCGGCTCCCCATGCAGGCGGGGGTAGAATCGGACCATGAAAGAGTTCAGGAAGCTGCTTCACTTCGCCGCGCCGTACTGGAAAACGGCCCTCTTCTCCCTCGTCATGCTGGTGGCCATGGTCGTCCTCGATCTGGCCGTGCCGCGGCTTGTCGCGCGCATCATCGATCAGGGCATAAAGCGCAAGGACATGGCGGTAGTTCTCGGGACTTCCGCCCTCATGCTGGGCATGTCGGCCCTCTCGGCGCTGGTCGCCGTCCTCAACAGCAATTCGTCCATCAGGGTGGGCGAGAGCGTCGCGCGCGACCTCCGGGAAGCCATATTCGTCAAGATACAGAACTTTTCCTACGGGAACCTCGACAGGTTCTCCACGGGAAAGCTCTTGGTGCGCCTCATGAGCGACTCAGGCGCCGTCCAGCGCCTTTTCCAGATATCCCTGCGCATCGGCACGAGAGCCCCTCTCTCCATGATCGGCAGCATCGTCCTCATGTTCGTCACGAGCCCCGCACTCGCCGTGGCCATGATACCCATACTCCTCGTGAGCGGGGTCGTCATTGTCTTCTTCAGCGCGAGGATGGAGCCGCTTTTCCGCAAAGTCCAGCAGAAGCTGGACCGCCTCAACACGGTTCTCCAGGAGAATATTGCGGGCGCGCGCCTCGTCAAGGCCTTTGTCCGTGCCGACCGCGAGTCCGCCCGCTTCGGCGAGGCCAACGGCGACCTCACCGACGGCACAGTCGTGGTCATGCAGT
Organism: Treponemataceae bacterium; assembly: GCA_963678065.2. Taxonomy (GTDB): domain Bacteria; phylum Spirochaetota; class Spirochaetia; order Treponematales; family Rectinemataceae. The sequence continues at coordinate 1,015,049 of CAXXVZ010000005.1, read as the reverse complement.
TCATGTCTTCCATGACCCCGGTTCTCACCCTCCTCATCAACATCGGCATGGTCGTGGTCGTGTGGCTCGGAGGGGTGCAGGCCATCGGCGGCCGACTCTCCCTGGGGCAGATCGTCGCCTTCACGAACTACCTCCTCGCGACCATGCATCCTCTCATCATGATGACCCAGCTCTCCAACACCTGGGCGAATGGTCTCGCGTCGGCGAAGCGGATCAACGAGGTTCTGGACGCAGAGCCCGAGGTGGCCGAGGCGGCGGACTCGCTGGCCCTGCCGGAGGACGCCGCCGGCGATATCCGCCTGAAGGACGTGGATTTCCATTACAACGGGGACTCCGATCAGGCGGTGCTCGTCGATGTCTGCCTCCACGCCGAGCCGGGCAAAACCACGGCCATCCTTGGCGCCACGGGTTCGGGAAAATCGAGTCTGGTCAACCTGATTCCGCGCTTCTACGACGTTTCCTCGGGCGAGGTATCGATAGCGGGGATCGATGTGCGCAGACTTTCCCGGGACTCCGTACTGTCGCGGATCGGCGTCGTGCCGCAGGAAACCATCCTCTTCTCCGGCTCGGTCCGCGACAACATCCGCTACGGCCACCCCGGAGCGAGCGAGGACGAGGTGGTGGCGGCCGCGCGGGCGGCCCAGGCCCACGACTTCATCCTCCGCCTCCCCGAGGGTTACGGTACCCGCGTCGAAGAGCGCGGCGGCAACCTTTCAGGAGGGCAGAAGCAGCGAATCGCGATAGCGCGGGCCCTGCTGGGCCGCCCCTCCATCCTCATCCTCGACGACTCGACGAGTTCCGTCGACGTAGAGACCGAGACAAAAATCCAGCTCGCGCTCGGAGAGTACATGCGCGGTTCCACCTGCGTCGTCGTGGCCCAGCGGATCAGCACGGTGTTGAACGCCGACAAAATCCTCGTCCTGGACGAGGGGCGGATCGTCGCTGAGGGCACGCACGCCCAGCTCCTGCGCGCGAGTCCCATCTACCGGGAGATCTACGATTCCCAGCTCGGAGGTGGCTTCCATGGCCTATGAACCCACGTCTTCGGGCCCCGACATCCGTTCCAGCATGCAGCGTCGCCCGAGTCGTCCCGGCAAGATAGAGAAGGCCGCCGACCCGAGACGTGCCATGGTCCGTCTCCTCGGCTACCTTGCGCCCTACCGACTCACCCTCGTCCTCGTCGGAGTCACTGTAGTCCTTTTTTCTGCCCTCGGCCTCGCGGGTCCCTATCTCATGGGCGTGGCCATCGACACCTGCATAGGCGGCGCGGACCTGCCCGGCCTCGCGAAGACCGCGGCCCTCATGCTCGCGGCCTACATTCTCAGCAATCTCTTCAATGTGGTGGCCAACTGGCTCATGGCCCGCATCTCGCAGGCTGCGCTCAAGGGACTGCGCGACGATCTCTTCGCCCACCTCCAGACCCTCTCGATGGGTTTCTTCGACACCCACGCGGCGGGCGGCCTCATGAGCCGTCTCACCAACGACATCGACGCCATCAACCAGGCGGTCTCGCAGAACGTGATCTCGCTCCTCTCGAGCGTGCTCACGATGCTGGGCATCCTCGTCGCCATGTTCGTGCTGAACCACTGGCTCGCGCTGGCGAGCCTCGTCGTCATTCCCATCATGTTCTGGTTCAGCCGCTTCGTGGCCTCCTACACGCGCAAGGGCTTCCGCGATCTTCAGAAGAACCTGGGCGAGCTCAACGCCGTGGCCGAGGAAGCCATCTCCGGGCAGAAAGTGATCGTGGCTTTCAGGCGCAACGACTCCGTCATCGAAAAATTCCGGGAGCGCAACAGGTCCGTGTTCGAATCCGCTGTCTACGCCAACTCCTACGCCATGCTCCTCATGCCGCTCACGGGCGTGCTGGGCAGCTTCTTCGTGATCGTCCTCGCAGGCCTCGGCGGCTGGCTCGCCCTCAAGGGGCTCGCGACCGTCGGCATGATCGCCACCTTCATCAACTACGGCCAGAACTTCACCTCGCCTCTGCGTCAGCTCGCCAACCTCTACAACTCCATCCAGGCTGCCCTGGCAGGGGCGGAGCGCGTCTTCGAGATCATCGACACAGCGCCCGAGACCGCCGACACTCCCGACAGTCTTTCTCTTGCGGCCCTCCGGGGCGACGTGAGCTTTCGCGATGTGCAGTTCGCATATGTGCCCGATAGACCCATCATAAAGGACTTCAGCCTTGAAGTTGCCGCGGGCCAGACCATCGCCCTCGTGGGGCCGACGGGCGCCGGGAAGACGACCATCATCAACCTCCTCACCCGTTTCTACGAGATCCAGGGCGGCAGCATCAGCGTCGACGGCGTGGACATCCGCGACCTGAAGAAGGCCGATCTTCGCCGGAATCTGGGCCTGGTCCTCCAGGACACCTTCCTCTTCGCGGACACTGTCATGGAAAACATCCGCTACGGCCGGCTCGACGCCACCGACGACGAGTGTGTGGAGGCCGCGCGCATGGCCGAGGCCGACCACTTCATCCGCCAGCTACCCCAAGGCTACCACACCAATCTCTCGGAGCGGGCGGGCAACCTGAGCCAGGGCCAGCGCCAGCTCCTCTCGATCACCCGCGCCATCCTGGCCGATCCGGCCATCCTGATCCTGGACGAGGCCACGAGCTCAGTCGATACGCGCACAGAGCTGCGCATCCAGAAAGCTTTGTTGCGCCTGATGCACGGCCGCACGAGCTTTGTCATCGCCCACCGCCTCTCCACCATCCGGGACGCCGACAAAGTAGTGGTCATCGACTCAGGCGCGATCGTCGAGCAGGGAAGCCACCAGGAGCTGCTCGAGCGGCACGGCTTCTATCACCATCTGTACCTGAGCCAGTTCAAGGGGAACGCGATCTGACAGCCGCGGGTTGCCGGGACCCGGAGTCGCTGCGACAGGGATGCTCCGACAGAAATGGGCGCGCCTGAAGAGCTGCGGGCTCGGGTTGGCCTCTTGCCGGCGCCGGCTTTCCGTCCGATTTCCGGTTGACAGATGTGGTCGCTTGTTTTACTCTTGATAGTGTACATTTGCCATGCAAATTTGTGCGTATATCGATGGAAGTGACTCTATCCCGTGAGGTCGACCGTGTCGCACGACATCCTTATCATCGGCGGCGGCGTTGTCGGATGCGCCATCGCGCGGGAACTCTCCCGGTACACCCTCGACGTACTTCTCCTTGAGAAGGAGGGAGACGTCGCCGAAGGCACGAGCAAGGCCAACTCGGGCGTCGTGCACGCCGGCTTCAATGTCAGGCCGGGCTCGCTGAAGGCCCGTTTCAATATCGAAGGTCTTTCACACTTTCCCGCGATCTGCGATGAACTGGGCGTGCCCTACCGGCTCACGAAAAAAATGGTCGTCGCGAAGGACGAAAGCGAACGTCCCTACCTGGAAAAACTGCTGGAGCAAGGCAGAAAGAATGGCTGCCGAGGCCTTTCCATCATCGGGGGCGACGCGATCCGCGCCATCGAGCCCGACCTCAGGGGAGAGTACGCGCTATTCTCCGAACTCACCGCGGTGATTTCCCCCGCCGAGTTCACCATCGCCCTCGCCGAAATCGCCTGCCGCAACGGCGTCGACTTCCGCTTCAACTCGCCGGTGACGGCCATCAGGAGGATCGGTGCACGCTACGAAGTCGTCGTCGCCGATGGCACCGCGCACGAAGCCGACCTCGTCGTCAACGCGGCCGGTCTGTACTCCGACAAAATCCTCTCCATGGTCGAGGTACATGACCGGAGCATCCACCCCTGCAGGGGCGAGTACTTCGTCCTCGATCGGGTCGATCCGGGATTCCTGAAAACGGCCGTCTATCCCGTCCCGCCCGCCGATGGCCGGGGCCTCGGCATCCACCTCACGCCGACGACCGAGGGCAACATAATCATCGGGCCTTCCGCCGAATACATCGAAGAGCGCGACGATCTCGCCACGACGGCGGAGGTCATGGACACGCTCAAGCGCGAGGCCCTGGAACTGCTGCCCAAACTCCGCGACGTGGCCTTCATCCGGGCCTACGCGGGAATCCGTCCGAAACTATTTGTCGCGGGCGGCGTCTCCACCTTCGAAGACTTCATAATAGAAGAGTCCCGCGAGAATCCCGGCTTCATATCCCTCATCGGCATCGAGTCTCCCGGCCTGACCTCGGCCCCCGCGATCGCCGAGTACATCGCGCGCGAGTTCGTCGAGCCGAAAAAACGGCTCGCGCCGCGCCCCGATGCCGCGACGCGCAGGCCGGCTCCCGTGCGGGTGTCCGAACTCGACGCCGGGGAGCTCGCTCGCGCCTGTAAGCGGAACCCCGATTTCGGAGAAATCGTGTGCAGGTGCAATCACATTTCCAGGGCGGAAATAAAGGCCGCCCTCGATAATCCCCTTGGAGCGCGAACCTTGAGCGCGATCAAGAAACGGAGCCACGCGATGATGGGTCGCTGTCAGGCTGGCTTCTGCCTTCCGAAGATTCTGGAAATCATGACGGAAGAATACGGGATGGATCCTGCTTCAGTCGTGGCCAACGCGCCCGGCAGCTACATGGTGACCGACTATGAAGACTGAGTACGACTGCGTGATCGTGGGGGGAGGTCCGGCGGGATTGGCCGCCGCCATCGCCCTGAAAAAGCTCGGGATCGACGATGTCCTCGTGCTGGAAAGGAATGCCCGCCTGGGCGGCATACTGAACCAGTGCATCCACCCGGGCTTCGGCCTTGCGCGTTTCGGGCGCGACCTCACGGGCCCCGAATACGCTCGGGCCCTCGAGAGGGAATTTGTCGGCTCGGGTGCAGAATACGCGCTCGGCGCGATGGTACTCGGAATTTCGGAATCGAGGGTATTGCGGGTAATTTCCAAAAACGGCGGTTACGCCGAAATTCGCGCAACGGCCATCATCGTCGCGACCGGCTGCAGGGAGCGCACGAGGGAAAACCTGGAAATCGCGGGAACGCGGCCCGCGGGCGTCTTCACCGCGGGACAGGCCCAAAACCTCATCAACCTCCGGGGCTACAGACTCGGCGAGCATGTCGTCATCCAGGGCTCGGGCGACATCGGCCTGATCATGGCGCGCCGGCTCACGATCGAGGGTTACCGGGTCGACTGCGTCTTCGAGCGCCTGCCCTACCTGTCGGGCCTCATCCGCAACAAAGTGCAGTGCCTGGACCACTTTGGCATTCCCCTGCATTTCGGCGCGCAGATCTGCGAAATCGCCGGCAGGCGCCGCGTGGAAGGAGTCTGGGTCGAGCGCGTCGACGCGCAGCAGCGGCCTGTCGCCGGCACCCGGGAATACCACCCCTGCGACACCGTCCTCTTCTCCGTCGGCCTCATTCCGGAAGTCGACATCCTGAAATCCGCCGGCATGAGGCCTCCACTGGGGCGCAGCATCGGCGTGAACAGCCACTTCGAGGCCGGCGGCACCGACTCAGGCGGCTCCACGGGCATATTCCTGTGCGGCAACGCCCTTCACATCCACGACCTCGCGGACAACGCATCCAAAGAAGGCGAACTCGTCGCCTCCCACGTCGCCCTCTACCTTCGCTCCCGCGACGACTACGCGGCCAACGGTACGGAAAACCTGCCCTACCGACCGATCCAGGCGGACACGCGATTCGATGCCAACTGGTTCGCGCGCCTCGGCGGCTGTGACGCGCGCGTCTGCATCGTCTGCCCGAGGGGTTGTATCGTCTCCGACCGGGAAGCGACCTGCCCGAGAGGGGCCGCCTACTACGAAGAATCGAAGCGGGGCAGCTTTCAGCCCTTGACGACGACAATCGCTTCCTGCCTTTCTGGAAAAAGAATGCGGATCCCCGTCAGATCCCTCGACCCCGTCGAGGTCTCCGACATTCCTCTGTTGAAGAAAGGCCTGGTTGGAGCCGGCGCGCAAAGAAAGGCCATTGCGTCCTCGGCGGGCTCTCCGACATCCGCGGTTTCGATGACCGCGATGACCGCGATGACCATGTCCGGGGCCGCGACGGCAGCTGAAGCCGCGACCGAGGCTGACGCTGCGACCACTGCTGCAATGCCTGCTGTGGTCGGCGAATCGCTCCTCCCGGTGAAACTCGACGATCGGGATGTGATGTTTTCCCTCTGCGGATGAGCACGCCCGAAGTCCATCTTTATTATCGCTATCGATCTCCACCCCAAACATTGTTGCCACTATGCGGCCAAGCTGTGTATAGTGAAAGAAGAGATTATCACAAGCATGGAAAATGGTAAAAGCATTACTATAAAGGATATTGCGCAGGAAGCGGGCGTATCCATCTCCACGATATCGCGGGTCCTCAATGGAACGAAGCCAGTGAGCGAAGTCATCGCCCAGCGGGTACGTGATATTGTCAAGGCACGCGATTACGCTCCCGATTCCAATGCCCGCACGATGGTACTCGGCAAAACAAACACTATCGGGCTGGTCATGCCTGATGTGTCGCTCTCTTTCTTCAATGCGCTTTTTCTATCCCTGAATTCACACATTGCGGCCGCGGGATTCAAGATAATTACCTGCACAGTCAGGCAAAATGACAATGCTGACGAAATAGCCTACCTTGATCTGCTCAAGCGCAAGCATGTAGACGGCATCATTCTCATGCACGAGTCGAACGATGAGTCCATCATGAAAGTACTGCGATCGACATCTATCCCCATTGTACTCTCGACGATCGAAATCGGGGGACTCATGGTGCCGAGCATCGGCGTCGACGAATATCAAGCTGCATTCGACGGGACACAGTATCTTCTGGATCTCGGGCACCGGTCGATCGGATTCATCAATGGCAATGATGAAGGATCGACAGAGCGGAACAGACTTGCCGGCTATCTGGCCGCCATGGAGAGCAAGTCACTGGAACCGCTCGTGACGACAGGCGATTATTCGCTGGAATCAGGAAGAAGCGCTGCCCTGCGATTTTTCTCCGGCACGATGCTGCCGACCGCAGTTTTCGCGGCGAATGACGAAATGGCGATCGGCGTGATGAAAGCCGCATGGGATATCGGCCTTTCCATTCCTGACCAGGTATCTGTTCTCGGCTTTGACGATATTGCGGTCAGCGCTTATACCCGTCCGCCGCTTACGACGGTGCGGCAGGATACGGCGCGAATTGGCGAGACTACTGTTTCAACCTTATTCGAAATAATGAAGAATCGCATATCGGGCGAGGCGCGGAGAATTATCATCCCGTACAGGATCGTCATTCGCGGTTCCTGCTCTTCTCCAGCCGCCGCGACCTTTTGAGACTGGCAGACACACGCTTCCGACCTGCGCCCAGATAGCCTGTATCAAGCATTCCTTTTCACTAGTTTCTCGTTTTGTCGCTCTGACGAGTATCGCTGAGCCATGGGCGAAGTGAAGGAGAAATTGATATTTGAACCTTTTTCATTGACAGGAAAACGTTTTCCCGTTATGATTGCCCTAAACTGGCTGATGACAAAGAATGCCAGAAGGAGAAGTCGTGAAAAAAACGGGAATTTTCCTGCTTTTCGTGATGTGCGCACTGGCGACTGGTTTTGCACAGGGAACGACTAAACTCGTTCTGTGGGATCAGTTCTATCGCGATGTCGAATCTTCCATCATGGAACAGACGATAGCCAAGTTCCATGATGAAAATCCGACTATTGTAATCGATCGCACGACCAAGACCCTCGATGACCTCAAGTTGGTTCTGAAAATGGCTGTCGAGTCCGGAACCGGACCTGACATCATGCAGGTCAACCAGGGCGAGGCCGATATGGGTGTATTTGTCAAAGCGGGACTTCTTGTCGATCTGACTGCTACCGCCAAAGTCAAAAAATGGAATTCGATATTTTCCGACTCGGCGCTCAAGCTCATGGGTTACAAAGGCAAGACCTACGGTGTTTCGTCAACCGCCGAAATCGTCGGTTTTTTCTACAACAAGGGAATTTTCGAAAAACTGGGCCTCAAAATTCCGCAGACGTTCTCGGAGCTGCAAGCCACGCTCGACAAGGTCAAGAAAGCGGGTTATACACCGATCAACTTCGGGAATCTCGATGGCTGGACGGGAATACACGAATGGAGCGGCATCCAGCATGTCTTGACGACCCGCAACGAACTGGATGACATGATGAGCGGAACAAAAGGCACCTTCTGGATGGCGAGTGCGAACATCAAGGCAGCCGAAACATTGCAGGCATGGGTAAAGGCCGGCTATTTCAGCAAGAACTTTGCCGCGATCGGCTACGACGATTCGGCCGCTTCATTCATGAGGGGGGACAGCGCCCTCATGTTCACCGGAAACTGGCTCCAGGGCGAGTTCTCCAAAATAGAAAACTTCAAAGTCGGATTCTTCCTCATGCCGACCGACAAAGCCGCGAATCTCAAGGCTATCGGTGCTCCCGGCATTCCTTTCTGCGTCTCGTCCAAATCGAAAAATGTCGACGCGGCGATCAAGTTCCTGGACTTCCTCTCCCGCAAGGATATCGCAAAACTCTGGGCTTCCGAGCTTATGCTTCCGGCCGTCGGCATAAACGAATCCGATGTGACGGGCTCAGACGATCTTTTCAAGGACATCGTGAAAGCGTACAAGAAGGCTGTTGACGGCGACGCGATCGGGTACTACATCGATTGGGTCACTCCCACCTTCTACGACACGACTTCAGCGGCAGTCCAGAAGCTCATGGCGCTTGAAATGACTCCCCAGGATTTCGTCAAGTCTCTCGACGCCGATTACGCCAAGTTCATCGGATCAGCAAAGTAAAAAAATGAAACTTCGGGCAAAACGGGAGAGGATCAAATGAGGCTACCAACGATACTCGTTGCCGGCCCCGTTTTCCTCGATATCATTCTGGCGGGATTTGATGGATTACCGGAAAATGGAAGGGAAGTATTCATTGATTCCGTAGAGTTTTCGCCAGGAGGGGTCGGTATAACAGCGGCTGTGCTGGCCCTTCTTGGACGACCGGTCGAGTTGGTGTCGGCAGTAGGGGGCGATCCTGCCGGGCAATTCGTATGGGAGCGGCTCGATCGATACGGCGTCGGTACTGCGGCGATATCCCGCAGTGCATGCGCGACGCCGACCAGTATTGTATTTCCGTATAAAGGTGACAGGTTTTTCGTAACCGCGGGCAATTCGAGATCCACGGATCTGCACAGCATTGCGCAGAGCATTGAGCAGCGGATTCGGATTGACCCGCCTGTGTCTGGCATGCACATCGCATTCGAATATTTGCGCGATGAAGAGATAAAAACCGCTGTATGTGCGGCGCGTGCGCAGGGTGTCCATATTTCGGCGGGCATCGGATTTGCCGAAGCAGAAGGATGGGATGCCTCATGTTGGGAAATTCTGCGACTACTTGATGTCTTTTTTCTGAACAACGACGAAGCCGCGATGGTTTGCAAGACCGCCGATCCTGAAAAAGCCATGTCGCTCTTGAGGCAGTATGTTCCGATGCCTGTTATGACCCTTGGACAGGAAGGCTGCATGCTGGCAATCCCGGGCAACGCGGGCAGGAACCATGATGTACCGGTACGCATGGTGCATATTCCTTCCGTCCCTGTACCTGTTCTGAATACCTGCGGAGCCGGCGACAGTTTTGCTGCGGCCTTTATCGCCTCATTGGCCGCCGGTCTGACTGCAGAGGAATCCGCTTCGTTTTCTGTCCGGGTCGGCGCGGCTACCGTTGCGTCAGTCAGCTCCATACCGCGCGAGGATCTTTTATTGGCGCTCAGGGACGAACTCGGGACCGACACATCGATGAGGAGCGTTTTGCCATGAAAATTACCGTCCTGGGAGGCGGCTCCGTGCGGACTCCGCTGCTTGTCCGCGGTCTTCTGCTTCAGCAGGATCTGCCACTACAAAAAATAACACTGTTTGACACTGATCAAAGCCGCGCGACGAACATCATGCGCGTCGTCGACAGGGTTGCCGAACACTTCGGCGGCGGTACCGAAATCGGAACAGCGGACAGCATAGAGTCGGCTCTGGAAAGCGCCGACTACATATTTTCGAGTTTCAGGCAGGGGGGAGATTTTGCGCGTGTTCTGGACGAAAAAGTTCCATTGGCGATGGGGGAACTCGGCCAGGAAACTGTCGGCCCAGGCGGGTTTTCCATGGCAATGCGCAGCATTCCGCCGAGTCTTCGCTATGCCGACCTTGCATTCCGGGTATGCCCTGAAGCATGGTATATAAATTTCACAAATCCCTCAGGTATACTCACACAGGCTCTTCTCGATCATTCACGAAATCCCCGCGTTGTCGGAATCTGCGATGCTCCTGTCGCGATACAACGAATTGCCGCCACTATCTACGGTGTTCCGGCCGTCGATGTTGCCATCCGCTATTTCGGACTTAATCATCTGGGGTGGGTGACTTCGGTCAAGATCGGAGGCGAAGAAAAAATCGCTGATCTCACCGGAGACATGGCAGAAGCGTTTGCCTCGTACGAACCGCTATACAGCTCTCTGATTCCGCACATGCGTCGATATGGGATCATTCCCAACGAATACCTGCTTTTCTATCTATTCAGGGATGATATTGTTGAAAAGCTGAAGGTATCCGGAACGACAAGAGGGGAGGGGATAGCTCGGGATAATGCAGAGTTATTTCGCAGGCTGACCGACCCCGACCTGGACCCTGTTGCCGCGTACGAAGCATACCTGGCAGGGCGTGAGGCCGGTTACATGGCCACTGAATCGGGCAACGTCCGCGAAAAAAAAGACTTCTCGCTTTTTGAAAAAGGCATTTCCTTCGGCTACGATGATGTGGCCATCATGATCATGCGCGCATTGTCCGGAAACGGCGCGACGGAGCTGCCGGTTAATGTCCGCAATGGCGGTTTCTGCTCGTGGCTGGAAGCCGCAGACGTCATCGAGGTTTCGTGCAGGATAGACAGGAATGGCCTCAGCCCCGTTCCATTCGATCCCCGCCTCCCCGAGGATCTCGCGTCCCTTGTGCGTTCGGCCAAGGCGTACGAACGCATGACGTCGGAAGCCGCTGTGACATTCGACCTGCGAATGGCGCGGAAGGCCCTCTCGATGAATCCTCTGCTCGCCCATCCTGCAAAAGCAGACGAGCTTTTGAACAGAATTCTGGAAGCGCAGGGCGATCGGATTATCCTGCGATAGGGAATAGAAGACATGAAAACGCCGAGAAGTCCTTACACGTCGGTTCCTAAAGCTCTCGCCTACCTGCTGCCGGCCACGTTGGTGTATGCAAGTTTTGTTCTTGTGCCTGTGTGCATGACCATTTCGACGAGCTTCTTTGACTGGAATGGACTGAGCGGACGGGTCTATGTCGGTTTACGAAACTATCTCGAACTCGCGGGCGATCCCCGATTCTTCGGTGCGCTGAAAAACAATTTTTTCTTGGTCATCTTCCTCCTTGTCGTTCCCGGATGCATCGGCCTTTTCCTGGCGACTGTCGTCGAAGCCAGTAAAAACAAGAGGGCCAAGATATTCGAACTCGTCTTTTTCATGCCGCAGATACTCTCGCTGGTTGTGGTCTCGGTCATCTGGAAATGGATCTACAATCCCGGAACCGGTCTGCTTGAAGCCCTCCTTAAGGCAGCAGGACTTGAATCCCTTTCTCGCGGCTGGCTCGGCGATTCGGCCACGGCCCTCACCGCCATCGGCCTTACGGGCTCGTGGGTCAACTTTGGCTTCGCGTTCGTTGTTTTCCTTTCGGGCTACAAACGCATTCCATTGTCGCTCTATGAAGCCGGAGACATGGATGGCGTCACCCGGTTTCAGAAATTCCATCGCATCAGCCTGCCTCTGCTGACAAAAGAAATCGGCGTTGTGACGAGCTTCCTCTTCATCTCGACACTGAAGACATTCGATCTTGTATATGTCATGACCAAAGGGGGACCGGGCAACAGCACTGAAGTGCTCTCCCTGTATGTTTTCAAGAATGCCTTTCAGTTCAACCGGATCGGGTATGCATCGGCTTTGGCCGTAACCCTCGCCCTACTCATATTCCTGCTCGCCTTCTTGCTCAGCCGGCTTTCACGATCCGGGGAAGACTATGAAATCGCGTAAATCCTTTGTCGATGGCATCATGTTTGCGGTTCTCCTTCTGTTTGTCGTATATGCCCTTTTGCCATTCTTCATGACGTGGTCGACCGCATTCAAATCCAAATCCGAGCTGATCACCAACACGCTGGGTTTTCCGAAAAAATGGGAGACAGGCAATATTGCCGGTGCGTGGAAGCAGGGGAAATTCGGCAATTATTACCTGAACAGCATTGTTGTAGCAGTTCCCGTGGTGGTCGTATCGATTCTGTTCTCGATCATGGGCGCCTACGCGCTGAGCGTTTTCAGACTTCCTTTCAGAAATGGCATTCTCGGTTTGTTCATTGTCGGCATGACCTTGCCCATGGAAGTAGTCATGATCCAGGTCTACTATCTGTTGCTGAAAATCGGTCTTTTGAACCAGCTTCCGGGACTAATCATGGTTCAGATCGGCATGAGTATGCCGTTCGGCATCTACTTTCTGCACGCATCGTTCAGGGATGTTCCGCGGCCGCTTGTCGAAGCGGCGGAAATCGATGGAGCGGGAACCTGGAAGATTCTCTGGCGTGTTCTGGTTCCTACGATGGCTCCATCGCTGACCGTTCTCGCGCTTCTGTTCTTCATCTGGACATGGAACGAATTTCTCCTCGCTCTCGTCATCATCAGCTCCGACAGTTTGCGAACACTGCCAGTCGGTATGGCCTTTTTTCAGGGAAAATATATCGCGAACGCGCCCCTGACCGCGATGGGCGCGACCATGATGACCTTGCCGGTCATCATGGTTTACCTCGCGCTTCATCGCTATTTCATTTCGGGTATGACGGCAGGAGCGGTAAAGGGATAAAGGGATAAAGGGATAAAGGGATAAAGGGAAGAACGGACACTGTCCGCTACGAAGAGACCCATGAACCGGGAACACATCCCGGCGTATTGAGGTATGTGAGAAAGGAGGCATTTATGCAGAAAAGAGCGAAAAAAATGATCGGCATGCTTGCGGGCATGATGATTCTCGGTCTGATACTTGCAGCCCCCGCAGTCGCGACGCCGTCGCCGGAGTTGAAGTACGCTCCCATTAAGGGTGCCGCCGATGTGCTGAACGATGTAAAAATGCTTCGTTCGACAGCAAAAATCTTGTTCGTCGGGGCACATCCGGATGACGAGAACAATGCTCTCCTTGTGTATCTCAACCGCGCGCTGAACGCGGACACGAGCTATGCTGTTTCCAACTGGGGCGAAGGCGGAGACAACTGGATCGGTCAAGAACTTTACAGCTCACTGGGAGTGCTTCGCTCGCAGGAACTCAATTCATCCCGCAAATTTGACGGTGCGACCCAAATGTACTGGGGAGCCTATGATTTCGGTTATTCTGTTTCGCTCGCGGAATCTCTCATCGACAAAGCGAGCGGAGCGAAAGGCATATGGGATCCGGATATCCTGGCTTACAATCTGGCTCGGATTCTCCGGGCTGAAAGGCCGGAAATTCTTTTCTCACATCACAGGCAAGACTATCTTGATCACGGACAACATCAGGCGAACGGATACCTCATCGAGAAGGCGATCAGGCTGGCGGCTGATCCTTCCTACACGATCAAGGATTTCGATGGCCGTGCAGAGCTTTCGGCCTGGTCCGTGAAGAAATTCTATACATCTTGGAGGCCGGCGCTGGATGGCGCTCCGGTCGATTCCGCTGACCTCAAGATCGACCTTGGTGAATTCGATAGCGTGCTCGGTATGTCATACGCGGAGTCCGGTACCCTTGGACGCAACATGCACAAGTGCCAGAACATGGTCGCCTTCCCTGTCAAGGGAAGTCAGATAAGCGCGTGGAAGCAGAAAGCAGCCGCACCTGGTTTCGATACAAAAAATAACTCGGTGTTCGGGGCGATCGACACTTCGCTTTCCGCGATCTATGCGTGTCTTCCGACTTCGCTGCAGGGGCTGGTCAAGGATGATGTGATCAGGCTCGACGGGTATCTCGCAAACGCCGTTTCGGAGTTCACAATCCTCTCCCCGACCTCAATAGCGACGGAGATGGCGGCAGCGCAGAAAACCGTGGGAAAAATCGAATCGACACTCAGGAAATCGATTCCGGATACGATTCCTGAAAAGGGTTATGCGCTCGAGTTGGTCAACAGAGTGAAACGGCATATCGCCAAAGTTGTCCTCGATATATACGGTGTGGCACTGGATGTAACGGTCAGTGACGGTGATGTTCATCCAGGGCAGAGCTTCGATGTCACGGTCAAACTCTGGTTCAGAGGCGGCATGGTAGAAGTTCCTTCCGCTCTTTTCGATACCACGGGCAAACCTGCTGTCATGAGCCTGCCTGCTGGCTGGAAGGTCACGTCCAAAAACAGCGCATCCACTCCGGCCGATGAGATCGATCAGTCGACGAAACTGCGCGGAAAAACCTATTCGTACACGGTCACGGTCCCCGAAGATTTCAAGGATTATACCGGCCCCTTCAATGCGCCGTATGATGAATATTATTCCAATCCGGCATTCCCCTATGGAGTTTCCAAAGACAGCAATGGCGACGGCGTCATAACATGGAATGAGATGACCGAGGGAATCACAACCAGGAGTACCGATCCGTACAGCCACTCTCCGATCCAGGCCAGGGCTACGTTCTCCGCCGAAGGAATGGACTATTCCGTTTCCGCTGAACCGGATCTCCGGGTTGTTCCGAAAATTTCGGTTCTTGTCTCCAACGAAAGCGCGATGAACAGGTTTACCGGTTCGAAGCTGACGGAAAGCACGATAAACATCATTGTAAAGAACAACATGAAATCCCCGGCAAATGCTATCGTGGTGAGCGCGGTACCAGCCGACCCGGCATCAGGAATAACCGCGTCGAGCAAGACCGTGAGTATCGCTTCCGAAGGGCAGGAAGTTGCGGTCATCCTGAACCTGGCTATCCCCGCAACATTTAAATCGAGTACGAAGATGTTGGTTTCGGCTACGTTGGGCGGCACCGCCTATACCGAGGGCTTTCAGATAATCGATTATGCCCACATCGAAAAGAAGAATTATTACCGTGCCGCAGTCCAGAATCTGACGGTCGCCGGATTCGGCCTGCCTAGCGACGATATCCGGATCGGTTATTATACGACCGGCAAAGACGATTTCGTGATGAACTACATCAAGCTGATGTACAATGATCAGGCAAAGGCAGCAGCGAATCTCAAAATACTCGGTGACGTAGATCTCACGAAGTCCGGAGCGGCGCTGAAGGCGGAATTCGACACGATCGTCGTCGGCAAGATGGGGATGTCGGTGAAACCCGCTCTGGCGTCAAACTACCGGAACCTTCTCGATTTTGCGGCCGAAGGCGGAAACCTTGTTGTCCATTATCAGAACTGGAGATCGTCGGCGGATACCGCGAAGGGAAAGATGACCCTGGCGCCTGTCCCCTTCTATCTGAGCGGTGTCAATATCAACAAGGAAGATTCCGATGTTTACGTGTTCGGCGACAGCGCGGATAACAGAATCTATACAGGTTCTAACAAGATAGCTCTTGATCTCGATGCGACTAGAAAATCGGCGGCATCCGATATCTGGAATGGATGGATTCAGCAGCGTTGCGAGTGGACAGTCGGACCGAGGACTTCCGATGTTCCGGCGGGTGCATCGCTCGACCCGATCGCATACCTGAAAGACTTGGGCTATTCGATTCTCTTCCAGGGTAGGGATCCCGGCGATGTTTTTGACCGACCTGCAGTCCTTTATGCCAAGATCGGTTCCGGTACCTACACCTACAGTTCTGTGGTATGGGAGCGCCAGCTCACCGGATTAGTGCCGGGAGCGTACAAGCTTTATGCGAATCTTTTGAGCCTCGGATGGGAATAGCGGGGCAATTCCGGAAAGGTAGTAGTTGACTGCCGTGTCATGAAGGACTGTCCATGTGCATGCATGGGCAGTCCTTCGTTTTTGCTGAATTCGGTAATTGTTGGTTTCTTTGAACACTCTTAGCTTCTCGAGGCGCTTTCTCGCATCCCCGACTATGTCGTTCCGATTTGAAGGGCCTGCGCACAGCCCGACAATCGCGGAAGCCGCTGTCGGCATGATATAATATCGATGGCCCCTATGATTGAAGGGAAACGGTACGAGTAAGGAGACCGCCATGACCGAAGTTTTTAAGCACTATTCGAAATGCAACCGGAGCATCAACGCGGAAATGATCCGGGTATTGGAAGACGCGAAGGGGGATCCCTACGACGCCGAAGTGGATGGCTACTTCAAGGGTATCGGGGAAATACTCGACCACATCTACAAGGCCGACCTCATGTGGCTCATGAGCTTCAAAACCGTAAGGGACTTCGCCATTTTCCGCGATCCTGTTTTCGCGGCCCCTCCCGACCGGAACCTGAGGATGTTCAACGACCTGGCCTCCTACAAAAAGGGCAGGATTCACCTCGACGATGTTTTCGCGCGCCTGACCGAAGAGATCGGGGAAGCCGATCTGTCAAAAACTGTATCGCGGGTGACCAGGCTCGGAGAAAAGCAGGAAAAGCTGTTCTGGAAGGCCCTCGTCCATGTGTTCAACCATCAGACCCACCACCGCGGCCAGGTAAGTCAGATTCTCGATCAGCTGAAAATCGAAAACGATTACTCGAATATGATACGGATCGATTGACGAAGGGGGAACCGCCGGCCGCAGACAGATGAACCTCGCCGGAGGCAGCTGGACATGGAGCGCGTCCCTGCGCTTCGTGTTCATACTGCCGATACTGTCCGCCATCGTCGCGCTCCGGGGCCTGGCCCTGGTGCCGATCGGGATACTCCGCAACGGATTTTCGGTACAGGGCAAAGGGGCGGGAATATATGAATGAATCCGAGCTTTTCGAGAAACTCTCCCGCGAGTACGGCAGCGAGTTCTCCGGATGGGATTTTTCGCATCTGAGCGATACGGGGAGAATGGAATCCTTTCCTCTGCCGTGGAATTATCGTATCGAGATTCAGGGATATATCGACGCGGCGTCCTGTCTTCTCGATATGGGCACCGGAGGCGGTGAGTTTTTATCGTCGCTTCGGGGCTTGCCACCGCGCAGCTACGCGACTGAGGGATACGAGCCGAATCTGCCGATCGCGGCGGAACGCCTGGGGAAACGGGGTATCGAGGTCAGAAAAATCGAGAATGACAAGATTCCGTTCGAAGACGGGTTTTTCGATGTGATTCTGAACAGACATGAATCCTATGATGTTTCCGAGCTTGCGCGGGTTTTGCGGGATGGCGGGTATTTTATCACACAGCAGGTTGGCGGCCTGAATGCCGTCGATCTGAATATGTGGCTGGGCGCGAAGGCGAGCGAGTATGTGTCGTGGTCCCTGAGTTCCGCCGTGGCCGGACTGGAGTCCGCGGGCTTCGAAATTATCGTGAAGAAGGAGTGCATCACCAAAACGAGGTTTTACGATGTGGGGGCGATTATCTATTACCTGAAGTGCATACCCTGGCAGGTCGAGGGTTTCAGTCTGGAAAAGTACAGGGATGGAATCATGAGAATGGCCGGGGTTATGGAAGAAGAGGGTTACATGGATTTTTTGTGCCACAGGTTTTTGATAGCGGGAAAGAATAAGCGGAATATATGAAACCTGCTGGTTCGGAGCCCGCCGCAAACCAGTCCGGGAAAATAGCCGGCTACATCGAAGAATTGCATGACTGGCGCGGTCGAAAGAAATAGGCATATCGATTATCTCCGCGTCAGACAATGCTTTTCTTGGATAGTTATTTCTTCAAGTTTTTCTTTGACAAATGCAATGTTCAATGTTATAACATAGAACATTGAACATTGCATCAGGATGTGAACACACGATACAGAGAGTGCGTTACGCGGAGGGATACGATTCGCCGCGCGCACAGAAAGTGTGCAGTTCGATCGGGGCGGTGAGAAAATCACCTGCCCAGGAGATCCGGCTATGCCTGCATTCTTGAGTGGTCGAAGTCCAGACGCATCGCGTCGATTACAGATTCCAAAGGAGTGGGTGTATGAAAAGGAAAACGTTTCTTCTCATGCTCGTTGGGTTATGCTCAATCGCGATCGGCGCTTTTGCCCAGAATGTGGCGGAGGTGCGCATCGGCAACATTCTTCCGCTGAGCGGCGGTACGGCCAATGATGGCCAACAGCAGAGGCGGGGCTTCGATCTGGCAGTCGAGGAGATCAATTCTGCAGGCGGCATCAAGTCGCTCGGCGGCGCCAAGATCAAAATGATCTACGCGGACAGTCGCGGCGACCCGCAGGTCGGCATGTCCGAAGCGGAAAGACTCGTCACGGTGGAGAAGGTGCATCTGCTCGTCGGCGCCTTCCAGAGCGCCGTGACCTTGCCCACAGTTTCCATCGCGGAGAAATACCAGATCCCCTACTACGTACCGAACGCCACTTCCGACGGTATCACCGAGCAAGGCTTCAAGTACGTGTTCAGAACGCAGCCCAAGGCTGAGTACGGCACTCGCGACTTGGTGCAATTCCTCGTGGAATCGGGCGTCAAGACAGTGGCGATGGCATATGAAAACACGGAGGGCGGTCAAACCTTCGCCAATGGCGTCAGAAAATGGCTTGGCCTGAACGCGATCAAGCTGGTGTTCGAAGAGGCGTATCCGCATGGAGCGGCGGACGTGAATCCCATGATCAACAAGGTGAAGGCCATCAACCCCGACGCGTTTCTCGCCAATTCGTACGTACAGGATGCGCTCTTGATCGCGAAGACGATGAGGGAGCTCCGCTTCAAGCCGAAATGGGCGATAGGATGGGGCGGATACGCCGATCCGACCTTCGTCAACAACCTTGAACTGCGGAAAGGCTGGTGCTACGCCGGTGCCTGGGCCCCGGATATGGCCAATTCAAACGTGCAAAGCTTCATAAAGAGCTTTGAGTCGAAGTACAGCGGCGTCACCGCTACGAGCCACGCTGCGTTCGGATTCGGCGCCGTGTACGTGATCAAGGAAGTATTCGAAAAAGCCGCATCGACGAAGCCCGACAAGGTCAGGGATTCATTCGCGAATCTTCGCATCAGCGATCCCGCCAACAAGGCGCTTGCCTCCCAGTACTACAAGGGAAATGTGCTCAACTTTGACGCGACCGGCCAGTGCACGACCGGAATGTATCTTATGGGCCAGTACCAGGACGGCGATGGCATCAAAGGATTCAAGACTATCTGGCCGAGAGATGTCGCGACGGTAAAAGCTATTTCTCCCTTGCCCTGATTTTCGTCGGGGGAGGCCCCCTAAGGGAAGCCTCCCCGGATTCCATGCCAGGAGAAACCGATGGGATTGCTACTAGCGCAGAATATTGTCTCCGGCCTCCTCGTCGGATGCGTTTACGGTCTCGTTTCGCTCGGGTTGAGCATTTTGTACGGAGTCATGAAGTTCGTGAACTTTGGTCACGGCGCAGTCATGATGCTCGGGATGTACTTGATGGAAATTCTCTACAAGTACCTGCACCTCGATCCATTCCTGGGACTGTTTATCGTTGTCCCGGCCTCCTTCGCCTTCGGATACATATTGGCAATCATAAGCGAGCCCGTGATCGTCCGCGAACGCACGACCAACTCCGATGTCGCTCTGTTGCTGACCATGGGCTTCAGTCTGATCATGGTGAACGGAGCGCAGATAATTTTCGGACCGGAATTCCATAGTGTGACTTCGTTCATCTCAGGCAGGACCTTCGATGCCTTCGGTCTGATCATCAATATCGGGAAGCTCGTCGCCGCCCTGATCACCCTTGTGGTGTACGGAGCGATATTCTTTTTCCTCAAGAATACCGATCTCGGAAGGTCGATCCGTGCTCTCAGCCAGGACATGGATTCCGCGAAGCTGATGGGTATCAGCGAACGTCGGATATTCCGTTTGGGTTTCGCGATCTGCACGGCCACCGTGGGCGTGGCGGGAATGGTCATTCTCCCGTTCTATTCCATCAACCCGACCGTCGGCGATGTCTTCCAGCTGAAAGCTTTCATCATCGTCGTCCTGGGCGGGCTCGGCTCGATCCTCGGAACGCTCGTCGGAGGATTGATCGTGGGAGGAGTCGAGGCGCTCGGAGCGACATTCTTCAACTCGAGTTACGCCCAGATGTTCATCTTCATCGTATTCCTGATCGTGATAATCGTAAGGCCGAGAGGTCTCATGGGGAAAGAGCTGTGACAGCGGATCGTACCTTCCCGAAACCACATCGATGGGAGAATACCCGGACATGAAGAAATTCAACGCAATCCCGATATTGATGGTCGGCGCAGCGCTTCTGGCGGTGCCACTTTTCGTGCGCAGCTCCTATATCATCCATCTGCTGATCATCGTTTTCTATTATGCCTACCAGTCGAGCTCGTGGTCCATCGTGGGAGGACTCGCCGGGCAGGTCTCGATGGGACACGCCGTCTACGCGGGAATCGGCGCCTATACCTCGACGATACTGTTCGCACAATTCGGGATCAGCCCATGGCTGGGCATGCTCGCAGGAGGCATCCTGGCCGTGCTGGTCGCGCTGGCGATCGCCATCCCCTGCCTGCGTCTCAAGGGAACGTACTATACCCTGGCGACAATCGCGTTCGCAGAAACATTCCGCCTTTTCATTGTCGCCACCGAGAGAATAGGGCCTTTTAAAATCAAAGCCGCACAGGGGCTCCTCGTCCCCCTGAAAATGGGATTCTGGAAATACGAATTCGTCTCGAAGGTTCCATTCTATTACATCATCGTCGCGCTTCTCGCGATAGTTCTCCTGGTCACTGCCTTCATCGCGCGCTCCAAATTGGGCCACTACCTGGCCGCGATCCGCGAGGACCAGAACGCCGCGGAGGCCCTGGGCATCGATCCGGCATTGTATAAAATAATTGCCGCGGCGATCAGCGCCTTCATGACTGCTTTGGGCGGGACCTTCTTCGCGCAATACGTCCTCATGGTCGATCCGTTCACAATCCTGGGCATGGATCTCTCCATTCTCATGCTGATCCTGCCCTTGGTCGGCGGACAACGTTCCACGTTCGGGCCGCTCTTCGGCGCGGTCATTCTCGTGCCGATTTCCGAACTCACGACGAGTCTGATCGGAGGAAGGCTTGCGGGTTCCAGCATGGTCATCTACGGAATCGCCATCGTTCTTACAATCTACTTCCTTCCGGGTGGATTGACCGGAGCCTTCAACACTCTGTTCGCGGCGCCCAGGCGAGAGGGAGCGACGAGATGAGCGGCGCACTCCTTGGCTGCCGCGGCGTGACGAAGCGCTTCGGCGGCCTGACGGCTGTCAACAAGGTCGATTTCGACCTCGCCGAGGGGCAGATCATGGGTCTCATCGGGCCGAATGGAGCCGGCAAGACCACCCTCTTCAATATGATCTCCGGCGCGCTTCCCCTCAACGATGGCGTGGTGGTCTTCCAGGGGAAGCCGATTTCCGGGCTCAAAAGTTTCCAGGTGTGTCGGCTCGGGATCGGAAGGACATTCCAGATTCCGAAGCCTCTCCAGAACCTGTCCGTACTCGAGAACGTCCTCGTCGGGGCGCTTCTGCGGACAAACAGCATGGAGGCCGCGAGGGAGGAGGCCGAGAAAACGGTCGCATTCCTCGGCCTCGACTCGCGGAAGAACGTGATCGCCAAGAATCTCGGCATTCCGGACAGAAAGAGACTGGAAGTGGCCAAGGCCCTCGCGACGAGGCCCAGGCTTTTACTCCTGGACGAAGTCATGGCTGGCCTGACCCCTTCCGAGGTCGACGATCTGGGCCTCCATATCCGGAAGATCCGCGACTCCGGAGTATCCATACTGCTGATAGAGCATATCATGCGCGCGGTGATCAACTTGACGGAGACTGTGATCGTCCTGGCCAACGGGGAAAAAATCGCGGAGGGCAGTCCGCAGGAAATAATCCACAACGACACTGTGATCAAAGCCTACTTGGGAGACGACTACGATGCTTAGTCTGACCGGTGTATCCGTTAGCTACGGTGATCTCCAGGTGATCAGGAACGTGAGCATGGGTGTACATACAGGCGAGATCGTCACGCTCATCGGCGCGAACGCCTCGGGCAAGAGCACCTTGATAAAGGCGATCTCCGGCATACTGGGGAACATGCGGGGGCGGATCACGTTTGACGGGAAGGACATCTCCGGCCTTTCGGCAGGAGCCCGGGTCGAGCTGGGCCTGATCCAGGTTCCCGAGGGCCGCAGGCTCTTCCCGAGCATGACGGTCGAAGAGAATCTCGTGATGGGCTCGATTTGCAAAAGGGCCAAGGCCAAGCGCGCGGACAACCTGGAAAAAGTGTATGAGCTTTTCCCTCGTGTCCTGGAGCGGAGGGGACAGCTGGCGGGGTCCCTAAGCGGCGGGGAGCAGCAGATGTGCGCCATCGGTCGCGCAATCATGGCGGAGCCGCGCCTCCTGATGTTGGACGAGCCCTCTCTCGGGCTGGGGCCGATGGTCGTGTCGGATATTTTCAGGACGATCGTCTCGCTGCGGTCTTCTGATGTCACGATCCTCCTCGTCGAGCAGAACGCGAAGAAAGCTCTCTCGGTTTCCGATCGCGCATACATCCTGAAGGATGGGATGATAACCCTGGAGGGCCGGGGACAGGATCTATTGGCGAACAACGATGTCAAGAAAGCCTATTTGGGCGTTTGATTTTCTGTGAACATTTTGCGGGGAGGGATTCGTGAAAGCATTGATGAAAGTAGCCAAAGGGCCGGGTCATGTAGAAGTCCGGGATATCGAGAAGCCCCGACTGCCCGGAGCGGACTGGGTGTTGATAAAAATCAAGGCGGCGGGGATCTGCGCGACCGATATCCATATTCTTCGCGACGAGTTCGCGCGCTACTGGCCCCCTGTGGTGCTCGGCCACGAGTTCTCGGGGGAGATCGAGGAGATCGGTAGCGGCGTCACTCGCTTCAGCGTTGGCGACCGGGTCGTCGCCGAACCCAAGAATGGTGCCTGCGGCGTCTGCGACGCCTGCCGCGAGGGGAAAATCCATCTCTGCGTGCACAGGCGCGCTCCCGGCTGGGGCGTCAACGGGGCGATGACGGATTACATCGTCATGCCGGAGGTGCTCGTGCACAGGATATACAAAGAGGTCCCCTATGACGTCGCCGCGCTGGCCGAGCCTCTGGCGGTGGCTGTGTACGAAGTTACGGAGCGCGCGCGCGTGGAGTGCTCCGATTTCGTCGTGGTGACAGGCGCGGGGCCCATCGGCATCCTGGCCGCCTTCGTGGCCAAGTCCTGCGGTGCCCACAGGGTCGTCATGACGGGCATGGAGAAGAGCGAAGCCGTCCGCTTCCCCGTAGCCCTGTCCCTCGGCGTCGACGAGGTCATCAACGTGGAGCGGCAGGACCCTGTAAAAAAGGTGCTCGAAATGACACAGGGGAAGGGCGCCGATCTCGTCATCGAGACGAGCGGCTCGAATCCCGCGATAGTGCAGATCGTCGATATGGCCAAGACCTGCGGAAGGATATGCGCCATAGGACTCGGAGCCGGGGATATGGCCCGGATCAAGTGGAACTCCGCGATGTTCAAGGCGCTGGATCTCCATTTCAACTTCAGCTCGAGCTACAGCTCCTGGGACAAAGCGCTCAAGCTGATGGCCTCTACACCGTATGACCTGTCCAGGCTCATCACGCACCGGACGGGGATCGGGGAATGGGAGCGTGTTTTTAAGGACATTCAGGACGAGAGGGGCATCAAGGGGATGTTCTTCCCTGCCGATTGATCCCCCGATCCTCAAGGCAGGCGAGAAATGGACAAAAGGAACTATCTGCAGTGGTTGACCGAGGATACGCCGACCAGATGGTGGCACGATTCCGCGATACCCGATGAGATCGAATCCGCCGTCAGAAATGGCGCTCTGGGCGTCACGACGAACCCGGTGTTGACCTACAAGACCTTGCAGGCCCGCCCGGAATACTGGAAGAAACTAGTCGAAGCCATTCCGGCCTCGGTCGCGCACGAGCGGCGCGCCGAGGCTTGCCTCGAGGCGGTGGCCACGCGCGCCGCCGGTATGGTCGAGCCGATATTCCGCGCGACGCACGGCCTCCACGGATACGCCTTTGGCCAGCTCGATCCGACGAAGGCGACGGACGCCCTGTGCATGCTCGAGATGGCCCGCAGGGTCTCGCGCTGGGCACCCAATGTCGCCGTAAAGCTTCCGAGCACGGCTGCCGGGATCGAGGTGCTGGAGGAACTCGCCGCGGAGGGCGTCGCCGTCTGTGCGACCATCAACTTCTCGGTGGCCCAGTTCATCGCGGTGTCGGAGAGCTACCGGAAGGGGCTTTGTCGGGCGCGCAGGAATGGAATAGCGACGCGGCCCTGCTTCGCGGTGCAGCAGGTCGGGAGGCTGGACGATTACATCCGCGACGTCGCGAGGGACCTCGGCCTCGATTTCGCCGCCGAAGAAATCGCGCAGGCAGGGTTGGCCGTCGCCAAGCGCTCGTACGAGATCGCCGGGGCCCGGGGCTACGAGACCGTGATTATGCCCGCCGGCCTGCGCGGCGTGTACCACCTCACGGAACTCGCCGGGGCGAATATGACATTCTCGCTCCACCCGCGCATCCAGAGGATGATACTGGAGGCCGATCCCCCGCAGGAGACCCGCTTCGACGTCCCCATCGGGAAGAGCGTGATCGACAGACTCTCAAGAATTCCTGAGTTCGCGCGGGCCTACGAGCCTGATGGCCTCGCCCCGCACGAGTTCTTTACGTTCGGCCTTGCCCAGCGGACGCTCTCGCAGTTCATCGAGGCAGGGTGGGCGCCCCTCGAGATCTACGGAACCGACGGAACATCGCCGAGGTGGACCTGACTGAGGTAACCCTGTCCGCGCAGCCCGTGGTGGGGGCGAAGGAGAAAAAAGCATATGGCGGAAAATAGATTTCTTCAGTGGATGTCGACGAACACGCCCACAAAATGGTGGCACGATTCTGCCGATCCCAGCGAAATAAGGGCGGGCATCGAGAATGGCGCGACCGGTATCACGACGAATCCCCCGCTGGTCGCGACATCGCTGGCAGCGATACCGGATTTCTGGCGCCCTCTTCTGGCAAAAATCCCCGCCGCTGCCGATAGCGCACAAAAAGCGGAGGCGATACTCGAGGTCGTCACGCGCGCGGCCGCGACCATGGTGGAGCCTGTCTACCGCGCGAGCGGAGGGTCTCAAGGCTACGCCTGCGCGCAGGTGAATCCACGGAAGCCGGGCGACGCCGAGGGCATGTTCAGGATGGCGCAGAGGCTGGCCGCGTGGGCGCCCAATATCGCCGTAAAGCTGCCGGCCACGGCGGCGGGCCTCGAGGCGCTCGAGGAGTGCGCTGCCCTGGGCATCACCGTCACCGCCACGGTGGGCTTTACGCTGGCGCAGGCCCTGGCCGCGGCCGAGCGATACCGGCGGGGCTCGATGAGGGCGAAGGCCTCCGGCCTCGCGCCTGGGCGCTGCTTCGCCGTGGTCATGGTCGGCCGCATCGACGACTACATCCGGGATGTCGCGGCGGACAGCAGGGCAGAGGTTCTGGAATCGGACATTGTGCAATGCGGGACGGCGATAATGAAACGGGCGCGGGCTGTTTTCGCCGAACGGGGATACGATGCCGTGCTGATGCCCGCAGGTATGCGCGGCGCGTATCACGCGACGAGCCTGGCCGGCGCCGATATGTCGTTCTCCGTTCACCCGAAGATTCAGGCGATGCTCGCGAAGCTCGACGGGCCGTTCGAGGAACGCATAGACGTCCCGGTCGAACCCGCTGTTCTGAAAAGGCTGTCCGCTATCCCTGAGTTCATCCGCGCATACGAACCTGATGGGCTGAAGCCGGCGGAGTTTATAACCTTCGGCGTCGTCCAGAAAACGCTCGCCCAATTCGTGGAGACGGGCTGGGCGCCGATCGAAGCCTTCGCGCTATGAACCAAACTGTGTAGATGGATTTCCGGGAGGAACGATATGGATAACGATATGGGTAATGATAAAACCGATGCTGCGGCCGGAGTGCGGCAGCTTCAGTACTGGGTCGATGGCGGGTGGAAGACTTCGAAGACCGACAAGTACATGGATTGTTACAATCCGTCCACGGGCGAAATCATCGCCCGCGCACCCCAGTGCACCTCAGATGAGGTCGAATCGGCGGTCGCTTCGGCCGCGGCGGCCTACCCCGCCTGGTCGGATACCCCGCCGAACAAGCGCGTGCAGGTGCTGTTCCGGATGAAGGCCCTTCTGGACAAACATCTCGACGAACTCACACAGCTCTGCGCCCGCGAGAACGGCAAGGTGCTGGGCGAGGCGATGGGCGATGTGCTCAAGGTCACGGAAGTCGTGGAGTTCGCCTGCGGTATCCCGCAGCTCATGAAGGGTCCCGCCCTCATGAACTGCACGACGGGCTACGACACGACGCAGTACATGGAGAGCCTGGGAGTCTTCGCGGGGATAGCGCCCTGGAACTTCCCGGCCATGATTCCGATGGGCTGGATGGCGCCCCTGTGCATCGCCACGGGGAACACGATGGTCATCAAAGCGGCGAGCTTCACGCCGCAGACCTCGATGCGGATCATGGAGCTCTGGGCCGAGGCGGGATTGCCACCCGGGGTGCTCAATCTGGTCACCTGTTCGAGGCATGAGGCGGAGATACTCCTCGGGCATCCCGATGTGAGGGGGATATCCTTCGTGGGCTCGACGGGGGTGGGGAGACATATCTACGCCACGGCGGCGGCCGCGGGGAAGCGGGTGCAGTGCCTCACGGAGGCGAAGAACCATGCGCTCGTGCTCAAGGATGCCGCCCTTGAGCGCACAGCCCGGGGTATCGTCAACTCGGCCTGCGGCTGTGCGGGCGAGCGCTGCATGGCCCTGCCCGCGGTCGTTGTAGAGGAAGAGATTGCGGATGAACTCGTGGCGATCCTCGCGAAGCTCATGTCGGAGCTCACCGTGGGGCCGGCGTACGAAGCGTCGAGCCAGATGGGGCCGGTGGTGAACGCGGAACACCGCGCATTCGTCGTCGACTGGATCGGGAAGGGAGTGAAGGAGGGGGCCGAACTCGTGCTGGACGGACGGGATGTCGTCGTGAAGGGCTACGAAAAAGGGTTCTATGTCGGACCAACGCTCTTCGATCACGTGAAACCGGGGATGAGCATCGGGGACAAAGAGGTCTTCGGACCCGTTCTGTGCATCAAGCGGGTGAAGGACTTCGAGGAGGGACTTGCGCTCATGAACGGGAACGAGTATGCGAACGGTTCGGTGATCTACACGCAGAGTGGGTACTATGCGCGGGAGTTTGCGAAGCGGACGCATGGCGGGCAGGTGGGGGTCAACGTCGGGATTCCCGTGCCGCTGGGGGTGTTCGGGTTCACGGGGCACAAGAACTCGTTTTTCGGGGATCTGCACGCGATGGGGACGGACGGCATCCGGTTCTTCACGGAACTGAAGAGTGTGACCGCACACTGGTTTTCTGAGGAGGAGGCGCGGGCGGGGAAGGTTCTCAACAGCTGGGACGGGATGATCTCATTCCCGGACAAAAAGTAGTGGAGACGGTTTTCGGCGATCTTGTACGGAGAAGGTGCAGTCTCTATACTCTATCCACCCATTCGGGCGAGCGCATCCCGCGGTCGGAACCGCTTGGCTGGATGCCGGGAGCACAAGGTACATGGCCGAGATAGCCGCTATCAGCAAGGAGACCCTCCGGGCCAAAGTCTACGCGAGCCTGCGGGATCTCATCATCGCCGGGGAACTTTTACCGGGAGAATCCATAACCTTGCGGGACCTCTCCGCCAAATTCGGTGTCAGCGTCGCGCCGGTCAGAGAGGCTCTGGTCCAGCTGGAGTCCGATAAGGTCGTCCTCCGGCGGGACAACAGAGATTATCGCATCAACACGCTCAACCGGGCTCAGTTCGAGGAGATTTTTTCGATACGGAGGATTCTCGAGCCCCGCCTCGGGGAGCGGGCCTGTCTCTTGAGGCCGGAGAGCGCCATCGATGAAGCCTCGCGCATTCTCGATGAGATGGGCGGGGCAAAGATCGACGCGAAGCGCTTCATCGCCCTGAATCACGACATGCATTTTTTCATCTATTCGTTCGCGGATTGCCCGATACTGCTCGAGATCGTGAATGGGCTCTGGGCGCGGATTGGCCCCTATCTCTCGATCAATTTCCAAAGCCAGGACTCAGGTCGATCCTTCCATATACACCGCTCGCTGATCGAAGCCTTCGCGCGAAAAGATCCCGGTGCCTTCAACGAAGCCCTTCTCGCCGACATGGATTTCTCGCATTCCTACGTGGGGCCCCTCATCGCGGAATGAGCCGGCCGTGCGGAATGAGACGGCCGTCGGGCCGCGAGCGAGCGGATTCCCTCGTCATCCGAAATAGAGCGACTCGAGCGCCCTTCGCACGCGGTCATGATTCTCCTCCGCGCGAGCCTCGTCGAAACCTATCTCGACGCAGAGCTTGAGGCTCGGATGGTACAGTCTCGCGAGCATGTCGATGGTCTTTTCCACATCGCAGCCGGTGCGGACCTTCGCCACGATGTTCTTGCCGGCCAGGGCATCGCGCACTTCTTCCGGCTCGTTCCAGGACGGATCGCAGTCAGGAGAAAGCGCGCAGTCGATCATCGTCGTGCCGGGCAGTCTGTCGAGAAGCGCCATCGTGTGGGCCCAGCGGCCGCAGCTGTGGATGGCGAGACCGCCGAAGGCCTCCGCCAGCGAGCGGTTCTGCGGGAACGATATGAGTTCGTTTATGTGGGGCGACGCGACGGCGAGGTTGTCGTCGCTGAGCGAGAGTCCTCCGATTCCGGGCATCCCCGGCATCTGATGGCCCGGGCTCGCGACCATGCCGGCGCCGATGCGCTCTGTCTGTACCCGTGAAAACTCGATGATGAGCTTGTTTATCTGCGTCATGAAACCGTGGACCGCGTCCTCTTCGGTATAGCAGGCGGTGAAAAGCTCGGCGGCATCGAGGATGAGGGTCGCCGTGTCGAAGGCCGACTGCGTGTCGGTGAGCGATATGGGGAGTCTGCCTCCGGTGCTCTCGTGCAAGGCGTCGATGCAGGAGAGCACCATGCGCATGACGGGACTTTCCTTCCAGTCGGGGTAGGACAGGTCCCCGAGCTCATCGATCGAGTGATAGCGGTACTGGGTCGCGGGCGCCTCTTTCTCGCGCCAGATATAGTCGCAGCCGAATGCGTTCGCGTAGACGCCCGTGCCGATCCAGGGTTCGAGAAAAGGCAGATCGTCGCTCGGCGTCGCCAGCTGCCGGGCAAAAAAATCGAGATTGTTTTCGACGATGCGCGGAATGTCGTTGCAGTCGTGCCAGAGATTGGCGGGCACGATCTGACGGACCATGAATTTCGTCGCGCCCGCGGGATTATACAGGCCGGAAATTAGGGCATAAACGCTTTCCCGCCTCTCTTCATACTGAGCGACGATTCTCTCGATGTCCATCTGAGACCTCCGCTTTCATAGTACTGCCGCAGGGACGAAGGGAAATTCCGAGGACGAGCGCACGAGAACCTGCGGGTTGCGCGCCACCGCGTCCATGCTTCCTTATCCTCGCCTCATTCGAGCGCGGCGAGGGCCGCGTCGATCCGCGTTGTCATGAAATCCGCGAGCGCGAAGGTCGCGGTGAGCGGCAGCTTCATCAGCGCCGAAGGTTCGCAGTTCGCCTTGTATGTGTGCGCGCTGATATCGATGCACTGTCCGTTGAGGAGCTTCACGAAGGCGATGGCCTTGTCCGCGGAGTGGAAATAGAGCGAGGCGAGGAGGCGGAATCCCTCCACTTTGTTGACGAGACCGGAATGCCGGGCGGCCACCTCTCGCAGGCTGGTCTCGAAATAATCGCCGACCTTCACCGTGATATCCCGGTTGGCGAGCGCGAACTTCATGGTCACGAGGTACGAGATCGCGGCCAGCTCTTCCTGCCCGTTCGTCACGAGGGCGCCGAACTGGCTCAGATTGTCCATGGCTGCCGTCGTGATCACTTTCGAGGCGGGATACTGTCCTCCCGGGAACCCTTTCCCGAGCGTGACGAAATCCGGCTCAAGGCCGTATTCCTTGAACAGGAAGAGGTCGGGATACCAGATGCAGGACTGTATCTCGTCGCAGCATACGGGAATATCGCGGGACTCGCATATTCTGTACGCCTCGCGCAGGTATTCCCTGTCGAGTTTGATCGCCCCGTAATTCATGAGGATTATCTCGTGGAAGAATCCGGCGATCTTGAATGCGCCGCCCTCCCACTCTTCGACCGTCTTCCTGAAATGCTCCGCGTCGTTGATCCGCACCGGCCTGACGATCATCGTTCCCGACCGTTCGAGCTTTTCGTACATGCCGGGCCACATCCCGCGCAGCATCTGGTTGAAGATATTGGTGCCATGGTAATTGGCCTGCAATCCTCCGTCGTTGTCGGCCATGACGAGAATGACGGGCGTCTTTCCCGCGTATTCCGGTTTCTTTCCCGTGGCTTCGTGGCTGTAGAATCGGGCCAGCATCATTTTCAGGGCCGCTTCGCAGGCTATGCTGCCCGTCTCGAGATTGATGACGCGATTGAGCGTGTGGGGCTCGGCCGAAGCGATGGCCGCGTCGATGAGCGATTCGGCGGCCTCTCCTTCCTCGATGTCGTTGATGACGCGCACCAGTTCCCGTTCAAGGAGGCGCTGTATGTGTCCGCGCGTATTGTTGTGGGTGATGTTGGCGATTCCGAGCTTTTTCGCGTTCTCGATCAGGCGGTAACCAGGGAAGCTGTGCCCGAGCGAGGCGTGGTAGTGTTCGCTCTTCGAAACCAGGTACAGCTTCCCGTTCTGGGCGATACGCAGAAAGCCGTAGCCGGCGATCGGCGAAGCCTTGTTGTTCTGGGCCTTCCTGAATGAATCCGTCGGCGCTCCGGCCGTCTGATCGGCCAACTCGGGGCAGACCACCGATCCGACCGATGCGAGCAGTTCGTCGCACCTGGCTCTCATGCTTTCGGGGTAGAAATCGACCACTTCGTCGGCGGCGTCTCTGATTTCGCCCAGCCGCTCCGGCTCGAAAAACCCCGCGGCCTTTATCGCCCGGTCGACATACTCGTTTCCCAACAAGGTTCTCAGGGACTCTTTTATCGGTACGAAACAATTCTTTATGTCTGACATGATTCCTCCAGTCTGTGTTCCCGGAAACGGCCGTATCGTTCTTCGAGCATGCTCACGGAGTTCCTGTCGGGGTCGATCCTCATGCCGGCTTCCTTCATTTCCAGACGGAATCCCGCTCCATTCGCGGCGATGATCGCGGCTCCGACGGCTCCCGCTGTTTTGCCGAAACGGATACTGACAGGCTTCGCCAGAACGTCGGCGAGTATCTGACGCCAGACGGGGCTTTCCGTCGGCCCTCCGACCATCGATATTTCATCGATGGCGCCAAGATCCACTTCTTTTTCATGAAGCAGTTTTTTGAATTCGAATGCCGTGCATTCCATCAATGCCCTGAAGATTTTGCCTGGAGAATGATGGCCCAACAGGGTTCCCAGGCTACCCGCGTCGGGTTTCATTCCTCTCATATCCAGAACCGGAATGGCGTCGCGCGGATCGACAATACCCGCCTCGTGGTTCATGATCCGGAAAAGTTCCGCCATGTCGGCGTTTCCGTTTGCGGAAAACAGCTCGGGCCATTTTCCGCAGCGTCTGAAGGTTTCGGCTACCCAGGAATCGAAGGTCTTTCCGATTGCTGTCAGACTGAATATTCCGCACCATGCGCCGCCCGATCCCGATTCGTAGGGATCCAGCAGCATGTTCCGCCTGATGCCCGCGTTTCTGTCCGGAAGCGTGACCAGTCCGACCCAGGATGTGCCGCAGGACACCAGCAGCTGTCTCTGGCTGTGTATATTCAATGCCCTGGCTGCGCCCGGATGATCGAAGGATCCGAGAAAGACTTGTGTGTTTTCGTTCAGCCCGGTCCGGCTGCATGCTCCCGCACGTATCCTTCCCTGGAGAGTCCCGACCTCGCGAAGGTCGGAAAACATTTCCGGCTTCAATCCGAGGAGGCCGATGAAAGAGGCGTTTTTGCGCTTTCCGACCTGGTCGTACACGTACAGTGTCGTCGCGGTGGAATTGTCTATCGCCCAGGTTCCGGTCAGGCGATATCCGAGATAGTCGTTGCTCGTGCAGATTCTGAGTGTCCTGCGCATCAGTTCCGGACGATTCTCGCGCAGCCACAGAAGGCGTCCGAACGGAAACTGCCATGAAAAAGGCCATCCGACAATCCCGTAAACCGCTTCGACGGGAATGCCCGCCAGCGACTCCTCGACGCTGCCGTCCAGAGGCCGCGTATCCAGCCAGCTGATCATCGGCGCACAGGGTTGGTTTTTCTCATCGAGCAGAAGGATGTTTCCGCTCGCGGAGACCCAGGAAATGGCCTTTATGTTTTCCCTGCCTGAAGAGAGTTGCCTGATGATCCCGAATACCGCGTCGATAAAGAGCTCAGGGTCGATCTCGAATGCGGTCTCGTCGCCGCTCTCGATCTTTTGTATCCTCGCTTCCGCTGTCCCGAGCACCTTCCCTTCGCCGGAAACCACAACTCCCTTTATCGCCGTGCTTCCGAGATCAAGCCCGATGAAGTATTCCATGTTGTACGCTCCGCGCGAAGGATGTGACCCGCGCCCCGACACCGGCTCCGATACCGACACCGGCGTCCGGAAATCGCGGCCCATCGACTAGAAAGCTTCTCCGTAGAGATTCATTTTGACCGCATGAATCATGTCTTTGGCGTTGCCGCAGAAGATCCGCCCGATCTCGCCGCGTGTAAGGCCCGCTCTCGCCGCCGCCCTCTTGAACGCCCGCAATTCCTCGTACATGAAGAACGTCAGCTTTCCGCCTTCCTCCTCATCCGCTTCACGCATGTTCGGATCTCCGGAAACATCGCCATACATTCCTTTCGGCACTATGTTCACGTACCTGCCGTTCTCGCAGATGCGCCGCATGCGCATCCTGAGGATCGGAAGGTCGGAACCGAACATGAGACGATCCGCTCCGACCGAGTCGAGAGCCCGGTACATGGCTTCATCCTGCGTCGTGGCCGAAAAATCGAAGGTGAGTTTTTTCGTTTTTTTTGCCAGCTCGAACGCCTTCCCGAAGTCCTCGGGACAATAAGCCCTTCCTATATGGGCGTAGATGACATTGATGTCGGGATAGCGCTCTTCGATTTCCAGCATCTGCGCCAGATTGACAGGATCTCCCAGTCGTCCGTCCCGCGGGATATGAAGCATGAGGATCATCTTTTTCGAATTCAGCAATTCCAGCTGGTGGTGCGGAATGAAATCGAATATCCGTATTTCTTTTTCCGGTATGTACTCGGGCGCGAGGTTCAGATACACCTTCACGCCCAGGTGATGCCCCCGCGTGATCCTCGAAAAAAGATCCTCGGCACTCCATTCCGGGAAAGCGTAGAGAAGCGTCGGTACTCCGTATTTCGCGCCGCAATCCGCGATGTAGCCGTTCAGGGCTTCCTGGTCGTCGTTCCGTTTTATGGCGCTGAATATGAGAGGCGTCACCTTTTTGCCCGGAAACATGAGGCGGTATGTTTCCTGAAGATCCTCTATCGGATTCTCTTTTGCCACCAGTGAGGGCCATGTGACAGCCCTTTTTTTTGTTTCCGCGTTCCGCGCCGTGTATTTTTCCAGCCAGACATGTGTATGGATGTCTATGATTTCCCCGGGCAGGAAATTCTCGAGTTCTTCCCGGTATATGCGCTTGTCATTTTCGTTGACGACAAAGAGTTCTTTCATGGTTCCCGCCTCCTTCGCGCCGGAATGGTCCGTCATGACCGGTCGATCACGCGGACATCGAAGCCCAGCGTTTCTCCGAAAGTCCTGATCGTCTCGACGAGTTCGCCGTAGACGAGGGCCGAATGATGTGTTCCCCCCAGAAGGCTGAACTGTCTGAGAAAATCGCCGACTGGCAGTGCCGGCCTGATCCAGCCGTGAACCGAATCGACAAACGCACAATCCGGCTCCTCTTCCACGCTGACGGGACATACGATGAGCCGGAATTCGCTTTCGCTCATCGGAACGAGATTCACGAGGATCGCATCGCCTTTCCTGAACTGGCCCGTGGAATACACGGTCGGAGACGCATCCGTATATTTGTTCTCTTTATGCACAGCCTCCGCTGTTTCCGGGCAAACCCTGGGATTGATTTCTCCCATGTGTGAGAGGAATATCCTTCCTCCTTCCCAGTCGGGACAGAACATCTCGGTGAAAGAGGTTTCGGGGTTGAGCTTCAGGAGAGCGGCGACGAGGGCCGCCGTCAGGACATCGCCTTCGCCCGCATAGCCGAGCCCCTCGAACATGCCGACGGCGGCAAAAAGAAACGGCACCCTGTCGATAGCCGATTCCCGCGATATCGACAAAAAATTGAAGGTGAAGCCGTCGAGTTTTTCCCGTTTCACCCACTCGCGCAGGGACAGCGCGGCGCGGATATTTCCATCCATGATGTCTGCGGGCACGCGGTCCGTTTTCATGAAAGTGCGATAATATTCCGCTTCTCTCCGGACCGGTTCAGCGGCAGCCAAGACGCCGGGGACTGCCGGAACCTCGGGAACGGCGTCTCTTGAGTGGTAGGCGACCGTTTCGATTCCGAATCGGGTCCGCAGATTCCCGGGTTCGACGAGAAAATCGCCCATGCCGGGGAATCGTTCTCCGATCACGCCGATCCGGGAATCCCTGAATTTTTTGGCCGCGGCTATCGCCCGAACCCTGCCTGAGACCCGTTTCAGCACATCCGATTTCTGCCAGTGCCCCGCCTCGATATAAAATTTCCTGCCATACCGGACGAGGAGGCTGCACATATCCTGGACGCCGTGGATGCCGTGGTTGAACGAAATCATCGATGGTTTTCCGTCCGGGCCGAAGGAATAATCCGGCGTCGTGTCCAGCACGATGAGGGGAATGTCGGTTTCCATGAGACTGTCGATGGATTCCAGCGAGGGCGAATACGCGAGGTGCAGGGTCACGATCGCGTCGACTTCGTTTTTTTCAAAGCTTTTCACCGCGGAATCGAATTCGGGCTTGAGCCGGCAGAGACTGTTCCTGGTGACACTCATCCCCGTCTTTTCGAAAGAGTTCGCTATGGTGTCGTAAAAATTCTCGATTTCAGCGCGTATTTCCGGCGATTTGTCGTCATACAGCTTCACATAGAGACCCAAAAGACCGATGCGTAAATCCATTTCGATCCTCTCCTCGCGCAGTTTCACGTCAAGGTCATGATTACGATAAGCATCTTGAGAGATTATGTCAAGCAAAATAATGATTGAAAAAATCAAAACTGTGTCGATTCACTTCAACTTCGCAGCGATCCGCCGCGCCCGCTCCCGGAGATCATCCTTTCACTCCGCCGTCGAGCATTCCTTGCATGATGTATTTCTGGAATACGAAAAACAGGATCAGGGGAATAGCGATGTAGTACATGACGCCGGCCATCAATTCCCCGAGAAGGATATTCTGCTGGACGTCCACGAAAGCGGTGTTGATCATGACGGCGAGTGTGGTTTTCAGCGAACTCAGAAACAGCGCCGGCATGATGTAATTCTGCCAGGACCACTGGAAAGCGAATATCGCCGTGATTATTGTCCCCGATTTGACCAGCGGGAACATGATTTTGAAAAATATCGACAATCTCCCCGCTCCATCCATCCGCGCCGATTCCTCGAAAGAATTCGGGATTGTGGCGAAAAATTGCCGGTACAGATAAATCAGAAACGGAGCGCCCCCCAGTCCGTATACCAACCAGAGCAGGTGCATGTCGTTCAGCCCCAGGTTTTTGACAAGGAGGTAAAAGGGAATGAGCGTAATTATGTAGGGGATCATCATGGAGGAGAGCACGATCGTGAAGAATATCTTGTTTTCGCGGATGTTGAACCGCGCAAGCGCATAACCTGCCATCGCGCTGGAGAATGTGCAGGAAACCGTGTAGAGGACGGAAACGGCGATCGTATTGTACAGGTATTTGAGCAGATCGATTTTTGTCAGGGCGTCCGCGTAATTCGCGAATGACAGGTGTTTCGGAAACAGGGCTGTCGATGACTTGTAGATCTCGTCTTCCGATTTGAATGATACGCTGAGCATGCTCAGGAGCGGAAGGAAAAACAAAATCAGGATCGAAATGAGTACGACATATGTGAGCGTGCGCCGGATGGCGGAAGTCGGGTTGTTGCGCATTTAATTGTCCATCTCCGAGTACGTCGTCTTTTTCTCGATGTACGCGTATATCAGGCTCATTATGAAAATGATCAGGAAGGTGACCCACAGAACCGCGAAACCGTAGGCGAGTCTTCCTTTGTTGAAAATGAGGTCGTATCCCTTCGCGAGGATGAAAAATGTTTCCTTGGGAGGAACCTGCATCGTAACCTGGGCCCCCCGTATGGCGGTCGGATTCAGAATGTAGGGCAGGATGAATTCCTGCATCCCATAGATGAAGCTCACGATGCTCTGGAACGCGATGAAGGGGCTCAGCATGGGAAGGGTGATGATTCCCATTTTCCGGAAATAGCCGGCTCCATCCACATCGGCCGCGTCGTATAGGTCCTGCGGAATGGTGGACAGCCCCCCGAGGAAAATCAGAAGGCTCCATCCGACGCGCCAGAATCCTGCCGTGAGGACGGTGAACAGCGGGTGATCGCCCAACCAGCTGATATTGTGATCGATCAGGTGCAGGCTCGAGAGCAGAATGTTGAATGTTCCGATATTCTTGTCGAAGAATACCCGCAGGATCCATCCGGTCGCGACGACCGGTATTACATAGGGCAGATAGTACATGACCCTGAAGAAACTCTGCCCTTTCGATCTCTTGTTCACGAGCAGCGCCAGGAAGAACCCGAGCGAAACCTGGATGACCGTGTTCAGGAACGAAAAGAGAAAGGTCGTGTAGATCGAGTAGAAAACGGAGGAGTCGGACAGTATTTTTATATAATTCAGGAAACCGACATATTTTACCTTCACCGAAAATGCCATCTGGTTGGTCAGGCTTGTTTTGAATCCCCAGAGTATGGGTATCACCTGGAAAACCGAAAATCCCACGATCCACAATGCCATGAATAGATAGAAGGATTTTCGTTTTTCCCTTTCCACCAGCATGCCGGCTTTCTTGTTTGGCATCATTCACGTCCTCATTAAAGAATTCCCTGATTCGCATGCGGGTCCATACCCCGGAGCTGCTCTGCTCCGGGGTTCGTTCATTCCTCCGGCATGAGAAAGCTCAGTCGCCGATCTCTTCCTTGCCCAGCACCAGAGCCGCATTCATGTCTTTGTAGTACATGTCGATCGCCTGGTCTTCAGTCAATTTTCCGGACAGATATTCCCGTTCGGCTTCCGCCCAGAAATTCGCATATACGGTGGTCCTGGTGTACCAGGAAGTCTGCGGGGGCCGCATGTACTTCACTTCCTCGAGGGCTATGTCTTTTCTGCCCTTGTCGAACTTGTTGGCGGCCGGGAGCAGGCCCTGAAGGGATTTGAGGGGAGGAATTCCCCAGCCCGTCGATGCGCGCTCTATTCCGGGCTTGTCGGCCATGTACCATTCGAAGACCTTGAAGGCCTCTGCCGGATACTTGGTCTTGGAACTGATTACGAAACCTGTCGCTCCGAGACTGTCCGTGACTCTCGTGCCGCCCTTGGCCATAATGGGGGCGGGAGCCCAGCCGTATTTGTCGACATAGCCGGGAACGCCGGCGCACGATGCGCCGTACCAATAGCCCAGCTGAACCATGGCGATGTTGCCTGCCTGGAAGGCGCTGCCCGCCCAGCCGCTCAGCGTATTCGTCAGATTGCTGGAGATTCCTTCCTTTCTCAGTCTGAGGAAGTATTTCCAGATGTCGCGGACCGCGGGATCCTCGTTCATCTTGGTCTGATTATTGGTGTGGAGGGTCTTGCCGATCATGTATGCCATGTCGCTCGCGATAAAGGTCTGCCAGCCTCCATGGACTTCAGTCCCGAAAATGCCCTTCGCCGGCTGCGCGAGTTTTTTCGCCAGGGCGAAAAATTCGGTATACGTCATCGGTACGGTCGCGCTCGGATACGGAACGCCGGCTTTGTCGAATATTTCCTTGTTGTAGGTGATGGCTGTCACATTGTTGTAGTCTTTGGGAAGTCCATACCATTTCTTCTCGAAGAAATAGGAACCAGAGCCCTCTTTATCGATGTCGTTGGAGATTTTCTTGCTGCCCGAAAAGTACTTGGTCAGATCGAGAAGCAGTCCGCGCTTCGCGAAATAGGGGATATCGGCGCCGCTGCCGAGATTGATGATATCCGCCGGAGATCCCGCCAGATAATCGGCTATCCATTTGGTCTGGTCCACTTCTTCCCGTATCAGCTGGATATCCGGATTGGCCGTATTCCAGGACTTGATCCACTCATCGGTAAAATCACTGGCAGGCGACATGATGCGCAATGTCACTTTCGGAGCCGCCCACAATGAAACGCCGACCATGAGAATCAGCATAAGTGTGAAACAGGTTTTTTTCATGCGATCTCCTCCATCGTCAAATGAGATGGAACAATGCTAAACCCGAAAGATACAATCTGTCAACTTTATTTTATTTTTAATCAAAATTGTGATCTTTCCAATCAATTTCTCTATCATAAACACCAAGCAGCAGCACAGCGAGGTAATTAAATATTGCATGATAAAAACGTGTGCTTGTACCATCGGGGCTGGATTATGGATCGACGAATTTCGGACCCGCAGTTTGCGGGCGACCCTTCTGTTGGACCCGGAGATTTTCGCTGTGGTCGGGATTCGCCATTCCAGCGCAAGGAGTATCGAAAAGCGCAGGGCCCAATCGGGTTTTTCAGTCCGCGATGATCAGCTGGCCGACCCTGGCCGACAGCTTCTCCCTCTGTTCGGCATTCAGCGCCGAATCGACGATACAGGCGTCAATACGGTCGAAAGTGCTGTAGCTCACAAAGGAGGTTTCGCCGATTTTGGAAGAATCGGCGAGTATATAGACTTTGGATGCGTTGGCGATGATGATCTCGTTCATCCGCGCCGTGCGTTCGTCCGTCGTCATGAAGCCGCTGGTAAAGTGCAGGGCATCGCAACCCAGAAAGGCTTTTTTTACATGGAGTCGCTTGAGCATCTCTTCGGCCACGAAGCCGCAGGTGTCGCGTCGCTCCGGACGGATTTCCCCACCGATCAGAACCACTTTGCAGTACGGCGTCAGCAGGTCGGTCAGAATGAGCGAATTTGTCAATATTCGCACATCTTCAATTCGTTCCGATTCCATCCGTCGCGCAAGACACTGCGCCATCGCCAGAACCGTCGTCCCGGAATCGAGAAAAATCTGATCTCCGGCCGAAACCTCCAGGATGGCGCGATTGCCGATAGCTATTTTCTCGCGTGTATGCAGGGAAGAAGACAGGTTGAAGGAATAGCTCGCGCCGCTCGATCGACGAAGCTGGATTCCGCCGAAAGTCCTGATTACGAGCCCTTCTTTTTCCAGCTGCACAAAAAGCCGTCGAGTCGTGGCTTCCGAGACATCGATCAGCTTCGATACTTCGATAACATTGAGTTTGGTGTGTTCTTCCAGCGAATTCAGAACGATCTGCCTGGTCTCTTTGGTAAGTTTCACCATCTATTCATACATCATTCCGTTCCATACGTCAACTGCAATGAGCGTAGTAGTCAAAAGTGAAGCAAATTTACCATTCATATTGATCGACATAATCAATTCGTGGAATCAGCGTCTTTGACGGAATTATGGCCCCAAATAACGGATCCGATCGCTTCGCCTGCGTGTGCCTTGACATGATTCCCGTACGAAGTAAAATCAGAGCAAGATTTAAAGAGATTCGCGGGATTTACAGGAATGGCGAGCCATGTGGGGAATCCCGGCTGACAGGAAAGGCCAAGGTATCCAGCATGGACTCAAGCGCATTCCCGGACAAAAGTAAGCTTTCGATCTTCATCGGATATTATAAACCTCACCGCAAACTCTTTTTCCTCGATCTCTCCTGCGCCCTGGGAATCGCCCTCATCGATCTCTCCTTCCCCATGGTCTCGCGCTACTCCCTCCAGCAACTGATACCGAACAAAGCCTGGGCCGCATTCATCACGGTGATCGTCCTGTCCCTGCTGGCCTTCGCCATCCGGGCCATTCTCCAGTATGTCGTAACCTATTGGGGACATCTTCTCGGTGTCCGGATGGAGACGGACATTCGCCGCGACCTCTTCGCCCACCTGCAGAAGCTCTCTTTCCGCTTCTACGACCGGACGAGGACGGGCCATCTCATGTCCCGCGTCGTGAGCGATCTCTTCGAAATCGTCGAACTCGCCCACCATGGCCCCGAGGATCTCTTCATCTCCTTTATCACGCTGACGGGCTCTTTCATCGCCATGACCTTCATATGCTGGCAGCTCGCCCTGATACTCGTCCTCGTCATCCCCATAATTATCGTCTTTACCGCCCGGCGCCGCCTGATCCTCTCGGATGCCTCGATCGAGGTCAAGAAAAAGACGGCGGGAATAAACGCCAATCTCGAGAGCAGCATTTCGGGCATCAGGGTGACGAGAGCCTTCGCGAACGAAGACTACGAGATCCAGAAATTCCTGGACGGGAACAAGCTCTACCGCGAGGCCAGGGGGCTTTTCTACAAGGCCATGGGCGTCTTCCACGGCGGCATGGAATTCGCGACGAGCATTCTCAATGTCCTCGTCATCGGCGCGGGCGGCTGCTTCGTCATGCTGGGCTCCATGGACTACGGCGACCTCATCGCCTTCACTCTCTACGTCAACACCTTCCTGCAGCCCATCAAGAAGCTGGTCTCGTTCTTCGAGCAGTACACGACGGGCATGGCCGGCTTCGAGCGCTTCGTGGAACTCATGCGGGTGGAGCCCGAGATCAGGGACAGAGTGGACGCGGTGGAGCTCGACAAAGTCGCAGGCGAGATCATCCTGCGCGATGTCTCATTCTCCTACGAAAATGGCGTGAGCGTCCTCGGCCATGTCGACCTGAAGATCGGCGCCGGGCGCACGGTGGCCCTCGTCGGCCCCTCGGGCGGAGGGAAAACCACGCTCTGCAGGCTCATCCCGCGCTTCTACGAAATAGAAGAAGGCGCAATTCTGATCGACGGCAGGGATATCAGGGACATCCGCCTCGCCTCCCTGCGCGAGCATATCGGAATCGTGCAGCAGGACGTCTTCCTCTTCGCCGACACGATCCGCGAGAACATCCGCTACGGCAAGCTCGACGCGAGCGACGCCCAGATCGTCGCCGCGGCGCAGCGCGCCAACATCCACACATTCATAACATCCTTGCCAGCCGGCTACGACACCAATGTCGGCGAGCGGGGCGTTCTCCTCTCGGGCGGGCAGAAACAGCGCATCAGCATCGCCCGCATATTCCTCAAGAACCCGCCCATTCTCATCCTCGACGAGGCCACTTCGGCCCTCGACACGGCCACCGAACTTCACATCCAGAGATCCCTGGAAGAACTCGCGCGCGGCCGCACGAGCCTCGTGATCGCCCACCGCCTCTCGACCATAAAAAATGCGGACGAGATCATCTTTATCGACGATGAAGGCATCCGGGAAAAAGGCACGCACGAAGAGCTGCTGGCAAAAAAAGGACGCTATGCGGCGCTCTACGAGGCCCAGTTCGGCCTCCAGACAATCCTGTCGGAGAGCTGAAGCCGGCTAGCCACTCCATATCACGCCCGCGCGCCCGGAAGCTGGCCTATCGGTATCCCGTACGGTCCGTCGGCCAGCCACGCTACTCTCACTCTTCCGGACGCCACATCGGACTCGGTCATGCCCCGACGGGCAAGGAAACGCGATACCGCCTTTCTGACCACCTCCGCCACTTCGGCGCACGGGTCACCGCGCGCGCCCGGGGCCAGAAGTCCGCGGCCATCGACGCCGGGGATGATGCGGCGGTCGGCGGGGCCGAGTTGGGGCGCGAAGTAGACGAAGTCGTCCATCTTCACCCTCTTGAACACCTTCGCCCACATCTGCACTTCCCATTGGTCGGGTATGAAGTTCCAGTCGGGGGAGGCCAGGACACGATCCAGGGCGTACGGGCCGATAGTCTTGAGGAGCGAGAGTACACAGCGGTATCGGTCCGATCCCACAGGCTCCGAGTCTCTGTTGTCGGCCACGAGGATGATGCCGCCGTCAGCGCCATCCGCTCTGCGTGCGCCGCCCGCCCCCTGCGCACCGCCTGCGCTGCCGACACTGTCCGCGCGCAAGGTCGCAAGAGCACCGAGCGACGCGACAGCGGCTTTGGCGGCCTGGTAGTGGTTCTGCGCCACGAATCCGCCGTGCGTGACGACGAGATCGTAGGGTTCGTCGACAGGGATGCCGACAAGATCGCGCAGGCGGGCGACGGCCGCGCCGTGGGCCGCCTCGAGCTCGCCGCAGAAGATGTCCGTCATCCTGAAAT
This sequence comes from Treponemataceae bacterium, assembly GCA_963678065.2. Classification (GTDB taxonomy): domain Bacteria; phylum Spirochaetota; class Spirochaetia; order Treponematales; family Rectinemataceae. The sequence goes on along the minus strand of CAXXVZ010000005.1, from coordinate 972,813 downwards.
CGGAATTGACGATCACGTTCGCGATGAAGTCGGCGCCGGCCAACTTCGCGACCGCGAGCGCTTCCTCGTGCACCGGGTTCCCTTGAAGGACGAGGTCCGCCGTGTTCTGGTGTGACATGAGTTCGGCGCCGTGGAAGACCCGGGTTCCTTCCTCGCCCAGAAGTCCGGGGCATATGGATTTCCGGCCCCCGGAGGCTCCCGCCATGAAGTGGCTCTCGACGAGGCCAGTGAGGATTTTCAGGTCGGCCTCGATGTAGCGGCGGTTTACCAGCGCCTCCGTGCCCCGAAGAGTCCGGCCGATGTGAACGAGGCAGTCTTCGTCCTTGCAGTCGTGGTTGACAATCTCGATGCCCATATCGAAGGGCTCGGGTCCTAGCATCCGTACGAGTTCCTCGCGGCTCATCCCCGTGTGCATGCCGCAGGCGACGAGGATCGTGATGTCGCGCGACGCGTATCCCGCCGAATGGAGTGTCTCGACAATAGGGAGCAGAAGGCCGCCCGGGCCCCTGTAGGGCACGGGGCGGGTCTTGTCGGAGACGACGATGCAGGCTCTGGCTCCAGGCCGCAGCTTGCGCCGCGCGATGGCGATCAGCGGATCGCTCCCGATCGGTGCGGCCAGCGCGGCTCGCACGGCGGCCCCGGGATCGGTGGGCGGGGCATGTCTGCCCATCCGCAGGATGTTGGTGCCCTCGGGGAGTTCGGCCTCCACGGGGCCGGATTCAAAGGGTATTTCTATTTTCATGACAGTCTCCGTCCTCGGTATTCCGCTCCCGGTTCGGCGTTTTCGGTCCCGGGCGTCGACATAGTGTGCCGGATGCGTCGATATGATTCCTAGCCCTTGATCGCGCCGCTCGTTATGCCGCGCACGATATACTTCTGGCAGAACAGGTAGATGATGATTATCGGCAGCATCGAGAGGATGAAGAAGGCGAAGGCGAGATTGATCTCCAGGTTCGTATCGCCGAAATAGTAGAACTGGGCGAGCGGCAGGGTCCGGCTGTAGCTCTTCGGCAGCATCGTGAGGGCAACGTTGAAATCGTTCCAGGCGAAGACGATGTTGAGCATGAAAATCGTGATGTTGACCGGCAGCATGAGGGGATAGACGATTCGCCAGAACACGGTGAAGACCCCCGCGCCCTCGATCGTGGCCGCTTCCTCGAGGTCGACGGAGATGCCCTTCACGAAGCCTGTCATCGTCAGGATGCAGATCGGAACCTGGAAGCCGATTCGCGCGATGACATAGCCCCAGACCGTGTTGGTGAGCCCGAAGGATTTGAAATTGACGTACACCGGGAACATGATGCCCTGCCAGGGGATCAGGATGGCGCCGACCATGAGCATGTAGATGAATCCGTAGAACTTGCTGTGGCTGCGCCTCGCGAGAACGTACGAGCACATCGGCGTTATTATGGTGAGCATGGCGACCGTCATGATCGTCGATATGATGGAGTTTTTCAGTCCGCTCAGGAACGCCGGATTTTCGGTTATGACAGAAAGGAAATTTCCCAGAAAGAGCCGCGTCGGAAACGCGAACAGGGTGTTGGTGATCTCTTCTTTGCTCTTGAGCGAGTAGACGACGGCGATGTAGAAGGGCGCTATCCAGAAAAGCGCCACGATGGCGATCGGGATTTTCGCGAACGCGGAGAGTATGGTTTTCCGTGTCTTTCTCTGTGCGGCCGTCATGCTTCTACCTCTTTTCGCCTGAGAAGGACATTGACGGCGCTGCTCATGATGACCATCACGATCGTCATCATGATCGCGGCGGCCTGTCCGTAGCCGGCCTTCATGTAGCTGAACTGATTGTTGTACACGTACATCGCCACGCTCATCGTGGCCCGTCCGGGGCCTCCGCTCGTCGCGGCCATCGGGTAGTCGAAGAGCTTGAGTCCCCATGCAAGGATGAGGGTTATGTTGGCGGTGAATGCGGGCATTATGCAGGGCACGGTTATCGACATGAATTTCCGCATCCTTCCCGCGCCGTCGATGTCGGCGGCTTCGTAGTATTCCATGGGAACGGTCTGGAGGGCGGCGATGTAGATGATCATGCAGTAGCCCGTGTCGCGCCAGACCGCGTTGAAGACGATGCCCATCATCGCCTGGCTCACGATGCCCAAGGGGCTCGGAAGCTTGAGGATGACGGAGTACACGTCCATGTAGAGGTATCGCCAGATGAAGGCTGTCGTCACGAGCGCGACGACGAAGGGTATGAAGAAGACGCTTCGCAGGAAGGCGTTGAAACGCGTGTTTCCGCTGAGCTGCAGCGCGAATATGAGGCCGAGCGCGTTGCAGAGCACGAGGTAGAAAGCCGTGAAGTACAGTGTGTTGCCCAAAACATCCCTGAAATCGGAATTCAACAACAGAGCCTTGTAATTGTTCAGACCGACGAAGCGGTAGACCTTGCTGACGCCATTCCAGTTCGTGAACGAGTACGGGATTCCCTGGATGAACGGGATCACGTAGATGATCAGGAAAAACGCGAACGCGGGCAGGACGAACATGATGTAGGTTAAATTCTTCCTAAAATCTTTCTTTCTCATCTGGCAGATTCCCCTTCCCGTCAGAATGGTCCCTGTTTGCCGTACTGCGGCGGCGGCCGCATGAATCGTAGGATCCCTGCGGCCGCGGAGCGCTTGTGTCTTCTAGGGTCGAATGTCGAATTCCCGGCAGCGATGTCGGCCGGAAGGCCGAGGGGCCGAGGCAGCCGCCGGGAGAGAAACGGTCACTTCGTCGCTACGATGGCGTCCCATGCCTTCTGCATTTTATCAGTGAAAGTTGCAGGAGTCAGCTTTTTCGTGGACAGCTGGTCCGCGGCGTACTCCTGGAGGAGCATGCGGTATGTGGTGACGAACTCGCCGTAGATCTGCGCGTCCCACTCGCCGGCATGGGCCACGAGGTTGGCTTCCTTGGCCGCGATTACGTCCTGGAGGAATGCGGGAAGCGGCTTGGTGTCAACGCCGGCCACGAGGCTCGGCTGCAGGGTGATTTTGGACCAGATGGTGGCCGCGGCCGGGGTCATGCAGAACTCCATGAACTTCTGGGCGATCTTGCCGCCGGCCGACTGGCCGTTCACCATGTACAGGTCGTCTACCTGGAGACAGAAGTTCCCTGCGCCCCTGTCCGTCGGGATTGCGAAGAATCCGATGTCGAACTTGGGATTGCGCGCCATGATGTCGCCCGCGCTCCAGGTGCCCTGGTAGAGCATCGCGCCCTTGGCTCCCACGAAGAGGTCGTAGGACTTGCTCTGGTCGTTGACCATGTCGTCGATCCTGGAGAACTTCATCCGCTGGGTCCAGAGTTCGAGGGCTTTCGTCCACTCAGGATAGTCGGCGAATTTCTTCTTGCCGGCCATGAGTTGCTTCCACGCGTCGGTCTGCCCGCTCTTGATGAGGGTGGCCCAGAAGTAGGCCCTGACTTCGATGTCCGGGAAAACCTGGTCGGCGTAGCAGCGGATGAAGGGGTCGATGCCCGCCGCCTTGAGTTTCTCGGCGACGGCGATGAGTTCGGCGTGGTTTTTGGGAACGGAGAGGCCGAGTCTCTTGAAGATCTCTTTGTTGTAGAAAATTCCGTATGACTTGAAATCGAAGGGGAAGGCGTACATCTTGCCCTGATAGGAAGAATCGTTGATATCGCCCTTCGAAAGGCTCGCGGATTTGACGAAGGATTCGTTTGTCTGATCCTTGATGGCCCCGGTCGCTATGATGTCCGGATACTGGGAGGGCTGTCCCATGATGATGTCGGGGGTCTCACCCGCGGCGACCAGCTGGCGGATCGTGCTGAAGTAGTTCGTCTGCACGACGAGGTTGTTCTCGAAGGTGACATCGGGATAGGTCTTTTTGAATTCGTTCTCGAGGGCGGCCAAGCCTTCGTTCTTCACTTTCTGCGACATGTAGTGATAGATGACGACTTTGCCCGAAAGCTTGCCTTGAGCGAAAACCTGGGGCAGTCCGAACAGCGAAAGGATCAGCGCTGCCAGTAACAGTTTGCCTTTCATCTCTCTCCTCCTTGTGAAATATCCGTATAAACGCGGCCATGAAGGCCGTCATACAGCCACGCGCAAAACCCGCCCAAAATCTTTCCGGAGGTCGCGGCGGTCCGGAGTCTACATGCCGTTCTTTTTGAGATAGGTTTCCAGGGCCGAGACCCATTCGTGCTCCGGGTCGCTGCGGCGGAAGAAGCCCCGGTGTTCTCCGGCCATCGCCCACAGGAAGTAGCAGGTGTACCCGGGAGCATTCACGACAGGGTGGTAGCCTCTGGGGAATTCGACGAGATCGTCGCTCTTTACCACATAGGCTTCGTCGATCGATCCGTCCGCGGTGTACAGCCGCTGCATCGCAAAGCCCTGCGAGGGTTCGAACAGGTAATAGTAGACTTCCTCGAGGATGGCCTCGTCCGGCATGTCGTCGACATCGTGCTTGTGCGGCGGGAATCCGGCCCAGTTGCCGGGATTGATGAAGGCTTCGCCGACATAGAGGCGTTTGGAGGGGACGCGATCGTCGACGATGAAGTGGGTGTCGCGCATCCAGGTCGGCTTTCCGAGCACCGCGGTCTTCACATCCTCGGGCTTCACGAGCGTCGGGGGCGTATCCTCGGCGATGGGGGACTGGACGACGGCTATTTTAACCTTGGTTGTGGCCCGTATCGCGACTTTTGTCCTTCTCGGCAGATAGGCTGAGAAGGCTTTGCCCTCGAACACCGTTCTGCGGCGGCCCACATCTTTCCAGGAGATCGAGTCCGATTCGATGTCGCAGGTTCCGGAAAGCACAATGAAGGCTGTCTCGGTTTCCTCGGTATCGAATGTGAGTACAGTGGCGGCCGAAAGGTCGATCATCCCGAAGCGAAGCATTCCGAGCGAGGAGTTTTCCGGCCCGCAGAGCGAAGTGTATCCCTCGTGACGGACATATGTTTTTTTGTAACTCATTGGCTGGCACCCCCGGTTGTGAGCGCGACTGTGAAAACTCTTGTAGCTCACATCCAGAAATAGTGTACCATGCATAAAACTTTTTTACAAGTTATTTTTTTGATTAATGTAACCGATATTCCAAATGACCTTTTCAGCTGTGCCGCGGGAGTGATTCCGGTCAGAGATTTTGAGCAGCCAAGCGGGGGTTTTGCATGAAATCCTGTGTATTCTTCCTCCTTTGTCGGAGTATTTTGTTGAATATTATAGAAAACATGCAGAAATGGCGATTTTTCCGATGGGATGCTGCGTGGCGTCGGCTTCTTTGTCATAACCCGTCAGTAAAAAATGGGATTGCCGCGGGAGTGATATTTTTAGAATATTATCATTATCAATCAGAATTTTACAAAATAAGTTGTAATTTTGCTACAGTAGATGTATCCTAGCCCGGAAGACACTTTGAGGAGGTTCCCGATGCTTGATTACACCGTGAGAATAGGCCTTGCGCCCATACGCAGGAATTTGCCGGGCAAGAGAACAGGTATTTTCAACCAGGACTATGCGCGGGCAAGCAAGACGGAAGTGCTCGCCTGGCTTCGAAACACGTTCGGGAGCGACGACTCGATATCGTTTGTCGACCTGGAGTATCTCAATGAGGAAGGCCTTTTGTACGACGAGCGGGATGTTCCCGCTGTGGCCGAGCGTTTCGCGAGGGAGAAGATCGACGCTCTCTTCCTTATCAACTGCAATTTCGGCAACGAGGAGGCCGCGGGCCAGCTTGCGGCGGCCTGCGGCGTTCCTGTTCTGATCTGGGCGCCCAAGGACATCCATTTCGAGCCGGATGGGACGAGGTACACGGACGCCCAATGCGGGCTCTTCGCCATGGCGAAATACCTGCACCGCTGCGATGTGCCCTTCAGCCACATCGAGAACTGCCGTGTCACCGATCCCGTGTTCGGGAAGGATTTTCAGAAATTCCTGTCCGTCGCCTGCATGGTGAAAAATTTCAAGGGACTCAAGGTCGCCCAGGTGGGCTGCCGGCCGAAACCCTTCGCCAGCGTCATGGTGAACGAGGCCGAGCTCATGGAAAAATTCCGGATCCAGGTCATTCCCGTGAATCTCGCCCTTGTGATCAAGAAACACGCAGCGATCATGGAGTCGTCCCGCGAGGAACTCGCCGCGGCCGTGGCCTCGTTCAAGTCGCGCTACGATGTCGGCGCGATCCCCGACGAACAGCTCGCCAGGATGATGGCCTTCAAGCGCCTGTACCGCGAAATCCGCGAAGAGACCGGCTGCGATGTCATCTCCACCGAGTGCTGGACGGCGATGCAGATCGCGGTGGACGCGATGCCCTGCTGCGCCATGAGCGAAATCGCGGATGAAGGGATCATCGTGACCTGCGAATCCGACATCCACGGCGCGATCACGATGGCCCTCCTCTCCGCCGCGAGCCGGGGCGTAAAAAAACCCTTCTTCATCGAATTCACCGTGCGCCATCCGGAGGATCCGAACGCGGAACTTCTGTGGCACTGCGGTCCCGTGGCCTATTCGCTCAAGAAACCGGAGGTGAATGCCTCGGTCTTCAACTTCAAGTGCAATTTCCAGCTCAAGGACGGGCATTATACGATAGCCCGGATGGACGCGCTGAAGGGGAACTATTCGCTTCTCGAGGGAAGTTTCGGGACGACCGCGGGCCCCTACACTTTCGGCAACTACCTCTGGGCGAAGTTTCCCAACCTCCCCGCGCTGGAGAAGAAGCTCATCGAGGGGCCGTACATCCACCACATGGCGGAGATCGAGGGCGACTACACCGAAGCGCTCGCGGAGTTCTGCAAGTTCGTCCCGGGCCTGGCCCTGGATGCGATGTAAACGACAAAGGAGCGCACTGCAATGGCACTGGTTTCACTCGTCGAACTCATGACCGAAGCCGAACGCGGCGGCTATGCCGTACCCGCGTTCAACGCCTACAACGTCGAAACGGCCGAATCCATCATACGGACAGCCGAGAGACTTCGTTCGCCCGTGATCGTACAGGTCTACAACCGACTCTTTTCGTCGCGCGACGCGATGAATGTCTCCGTCTGCGTCGGGGCCATGGTCTCGCGTTCCAGGCTTCCCGTCGCCCTTCACCTCGACCACGGGGCCGGGGAACGCGAAGTCATGAGGGCGATACGCAACGGTTACACGAGCGTGATGATAGACGGATCCGAGCTCGACTTCGAGCGCAATGTCGAACTGACCGCCGGCATCGTCCGCCTGGCCCGGCATGTGGACGTCAGCGTCGAGGCTGAGTTGGGCCATGTCGGCAGGGCTGACCAGGAGATCGACAGCTCGACCTTCACCGATCCGGAAGCCGCCGCGGAATTCGTGGAGAGGACGAAAGTGGACGCGCTGGCCGTGATGGTCGGCTCGGCTCACGGCGCCTACAAAATCGAGCCCAAGCTCGACATAGAGCGCATCGCGGCCATCAAAAAACGCGCGGGTCTGCCTCTCGTGCTCCACGGCGGCTCGGGAATCCCCGACGCCGAAATCCGCAAGGCGATAGCCGCGGGAATACGCAAGGTCAACGTCGCGACCGACATTTGCCAGGCCTTCTATCGCGGATTCAGGAGTCTCGCCTCCGACGATCCCGTCTATTCGAAGCCTCTGGATATCTTCCTTCTGGCCGCGAAGTCCTGCATCGACGAATTCGTCGCCGACAGGATAAGCGTCTTCGGATCGGGGGGGAAGGCATGATTCCGGCATCCGGCGGGGATCTGGATCGCCATCGGGGCTACGATATCGTCGCCATCGGGGCCTCTCTCTACGACATCGTGCTCGACGCGTCCGAATACCCGGATGAGGACACGAAGCTCAGGATCGACGCCCAGTCCTTCCACTGCGGAGGGCCCGCGGCGACCGGCCTCGTCGCCGCGGCGCGGATGGGAGCCAGGGCGGCCTTCCTCGGCGTTTTCTCCGATGACGCCTATTCGGCGGCCATGCTCGAAGACTTCTCGCGCTATGGCGTCGATACCTCCCTCGTCGTCATGAAGCCGGGACTCGTCGCTGGTTCGGCCGTCGTCATCAATTCGAAGAAGACATCATCCAGGACAATCCTCTGGACGAAAGGCACGGTTCCGTCGCTCGAACCCGGCGAACTCCCGGAGGCCGCGGTGGCGGGAGCCCGCATGCTCTACCTCGACGGAAACCACATCGATGCGGCCGCGCGCGCCTCGGCCATCGCCCGGGCGGCGGGGACGAAAGTGCTTCTGGACGCGGGCAGTCCCTACCCCGGCATCGAGAGAGTCCTGGCCTTCACGGAGATCCTCATCGCATCCGAAGCTTTCGTGACCGAGTTCGGTCACTCCGCGAATCCGGAAACCGCGGCGTTCCGCATCATGGAGAAATACCGTCCCGGAATATTCGTCGTCACCCAGGGAGAGAAGGGCGGGTTTTACCTCGAAGGCGGCGCGGTGCGGCGCTACCCTTGTTTCGAGGCGCCGGGACCTGTCGTCAGCACGAACGCCGCGGGCGATGTGTTTCACGGGGCCTTCGCGCACCGTTATCTGCGAGGGATGCCGCTAGAGGATTGCGTCCGCTTCGCGAGCGCGAGTTCGGCCATCAAGTGTTCGAGGCCAGGCGGACGGAAGGGCATCCCGTCGGAAGTCGAAGTCGAGCGATTCCTCGGCGGCGCGGCGCTTGTGCGCCGTGCGGGGGACGCGAGGTGAAGCGCCCCGTCACGCTCACGAGCGGCCAGTGGTCGGACCTCGGACTTGCGGGTCTCTGCGACGCGGCCGCCTCGATGGGCTACGACGGGCTCGAACTCGCCATCAGGCCCGCATTCCTCTCCCTCGAGAAAGCGGCCGCGAGCCGCGCGTATTGCGACGAGCTTCTCGCCACGCTCGGGACGGGAAAGCTGCGCTGCTGGGCGCTCTCCTCCCACGCGATCGGCAAGTGCGTCGCCGATTGGCCCGATCCCCGCCTCGACGCCCTGGTTCCCGAATCGCTGCGGGGAAAACCCGAAGACATCAGGCAGTGGGCCATCGACTCGATGATGGCCGTTCCGGCAGCCGCCAGGAACCTGGGATGCGCCGTGGTCACTACCTTCATGGGCTCGCCCATCTGGCCATACCTCTACTCGTTTCCGCCCACTCCCGATTCGATGATAGACGAAGGATACGCTCGTGTAGCCGGGCTGTGGCGGCCCATCCTGGACGAATTCCGCTCCGCGGGAGTGAGTCTCGCCCTCGAACCGCACCCCTCCGAGATCGCCTTCGACTTTTACTCGACTGAGCGCCTGATCGCGGAACTCGAGCGTCACGAGGCTTTCGGCCTCAACGTGGATCCCAGCCATCTTCTGTGGCAGGGGATAGATCCGGCCGGGTTCATCCGGGAATTCGCGCCCTTCGTGCGGCACGCCCACATGAAGGATGTGGCGATCCGCGAGAACGGCAGGCGGGGGCTTTTGGGATCTCACCTGCCCTTCGGCGACAGCCGCCGCACCTGGAACTTCAGGTCGGTGAGCCGCGGCGACGTGGATTTCGAAGAGATGATCCGCGCCCTCGACGACATCGGCTACGCGGGCCCCCTCTCGGTCGAATGGGAGGACAACGGGATGGACAGGCGCGAAGGCGCGGAGGAATCCCTCGCTTTCGTCCGCCGGCTTCAGCGCTCCGCTCCCGAAAGAGCCTTCGATTCGCACTTGAAACAGCCTTCCTGAGGAAAGGAGGTGTCCATGCTCTCGGAAATCTTGAACGGGCGCAACAGGTATCAGATATTCTCGGCGAACGACAGGCGCTTCAGGGAATACGGCCATGTCGTGGAGGGCATCGACTTCGCCGATGCGCTGCGCTGTCTGGAATCCTCGACCGGCATTCCGGAAGGGGCTGTCTATGTGCCGTCCCTCCCGGAACTTGAGGCCCTGCCCCTGCGTCGCGCTGTCTCGGACGGAGTGTTCGGGGCGATGGACCTGCAGCTCGGGTACTGCAACGGCATGACCGCCGGCCTCGACGCGCTCGAATACCACAAGAGTCCCGAGGTCACTGTCGCGGACTCGGACATTGTCCTGTTTCTGGCCAGGGCTTCCTGGCTCGAAGACGGGCACCTGCATGATGATGCCATCGAATCATTCTTCCTGCCCGCCGGCGTTCCCGTCGAGCTGTACGCGGGGACCCTGCATTTTGCCCCGTGCAGGACTTCCGGGCGGGGCTATCGCTCCCTGGTCGTCCTGCCTGCGGGGACGAACCTGCCCCTCGACCCAGACCATCCACTGGGCGATTCCGGTGAGTCCCGTCTCTTGTTCGCCAGAAACAAGTGGCTGATCGCCCGACCTGACTGCGCCCGGCTCATGGTCCGGGGCGCGTTCCCCGGGCTGGATGGCGAAAGGCTCGAACTGTTTCTTTAAAGGCTGGATCTGTTTCTCTGAAGAAACCGGCGCTGCCAAGGGAGGACTCGATATGTCGGAGCAATGGAAAAAAGGGAAGAGGATAGGCGTCGGCATTGTCAGCGCCGTCATCGAGGCGATCGCCGAATCCTCGCGCTCGGGCAGGTCCGTCGACATGGAATACGCCGATCCGCCGGAACGTGAATACACGGAACATGAAAACCCGGAACGTGAGTGCATGGAGGCTGTCATATGAAGCTTGGAATCGCGGTGTGCCCGCACGCGGCATCTTTTCCCTACATCGTTTACAACGGCTGCGATATGGGCCGGGCTCTCGACGAGTGCGCGGCATTCGGCTACGAGGGCGTCGACCTGTTTTCCGGCTTCATCGCCGGGGACGAGGTCCGGGCCATGGCGGATCTTTTCCGCGGCCACGGAATCGAAGTCGTGAACTATCTGCCGATCGCGCTGTCGGCGACAGGTTCGAGTTTCACCGATGTCGTCGATGCAAGACGATTGAGCTACATCGCCGAATACGAGAAGGAGATGGACAACGGGGCGATTTTCGGCGCCCCCTATATGCCCATCGGCTTCAGCAGGGGCATGAAAGCCGCTGACCGCTCGTGGAAACACTACTTTTCGGTGTTGGCGGACAGCGTGGCGCGGCTTTCGGAATACGGTGCCGGACGCGGAATAACGCTCTGCCTCGAGCCCATCAACCGTTTCGAGGTGAACACCCTGAATACGACCCTCGAGTGCCTCGAGTTCCTGCACGACTACAAGCTCGACGGAACCATGCTTCTTCTCGACCAGTTCCACATGAATATCGAAGACCCCGATCCCCTGGTTGCCCTGCGCGCCGCACGGGGACGGATCGGACATTTCCACGCGGCGGATTCGAATCGCCGGGGCGCGGGGAAAGGCCATTGCGACTTCGACGCCCTCATCGCCGCGCTCTCCGAAGTGGGCTACGAGGGCTATCTCTCCATGGAGGCAAAACCGGTGGGAACTCCAACCGAATGCGCGAGGGATTGCGCCGAATTCCTCGCGCTGAAGCTTTTGCGCGCCGGCGCAGGTAGTTCCGCCAGCGGTTCCGCCGACGCTCGCGCCGCCAGATCCGGAAAGGCGGTCTGACATGGAAACCTTCCGCTATTCCATCGGAACCTGGGCCTTCGGCGCTGTCCCTGACCGCTATATGGCACATGGTTACAGAGACCGGCCTTCGCTCGAAAGCCAGATCGAGTCGGCGTCGAAAGTGCCCGGATGCTCGGGCGTCGAGCTGCCATTCGCGCCCGGAGCGGTGACCCCGGAAACCTCAGGCGACATCGCGCGGTTCACCGCCGACCGGGGACTCGCCGTGAGCGCCCTGGCAGTGAACGTCACAGGCGACAGGCGCTGGGCCCAGGGCTCCATCACGAATCCGCGCAAAGAGCTCCGCGACGAGGCGATCGCGAGGATCGCCGACTGCCTGGCCTGCGCCAAAGCGATGAACGTCGGCCTCGTGAACCTCTGGATGGGGCAGGACGGCTTCGATTATCCCTTCGAGGCTGACTATGCCCGACTCTGGGAAGACCTGGTCTCGGGGCTGAAGGAGAGCGCGGCGGCCGTTCCCGAGGTCTGCCTTTCGGTGGAGTACAAGGCAAAGGAACCCCGTGTGCGGAATGTCCCGAACTCCGCGTCACAAACCCTGCTCGCTGTCATGGCCGCCGGCGCCCCGAATCTCCGCGTCACCCTCGACTTCGGACACGCGATCCTTGGCGGCGAAAACCCGAGCCAATCCGCCGCGCTCCTCGCTTCGTACGGCAAACTCGGACACATTCACCTGAACGACAACCTGGGAGACTGGGACTGGGACATGGCCGCCGGAGTTTCGCACTGGTGGGAGCTCGTGGAGTTCTGCCTCTGGCTCGACCGAAGCTCGTACCGGGGTTGGCTCTCGCTCGACATCTTTCCCCACCGGGTGGACCCGGCCGCTGCCTGCGCCCTGTGCATCAAAGCCACCGAGAAGGCGCGGACCATCGCCGGGAATCTGAAGCTGCGCGGCGTCGACGAATCCCTCGCGAGGCGGGATGCGATGTCAGTCTACAGCGCCATCATGGACATGTGAGAGCGGAATCGAGGGTGCTTCCGGAGTGAGACTCCAGAATCTTGATCATCGCTTCGACGACAACGCGGAGATCTCCCACAATGCCGTAGTCCGCGTGGTCGAAAATCGGCGCATTTCTGTCCGCGTTGATGGCGATGACGCAGCCGGCCCCCGACATGCCCGCGAGGTGCTGGACCGATCCCGATATCCCGCAGGCCAGGTATAGTTCCGGACGGATGGTCAGTCCGGTCTGTCCGACCTGCTTCGAGTACGGGGCATATCCCGCTTCGACCGCCGAGCGGGATGCCCCGACCGCGCCTCCCAGCGCTTTTGCCAGACGCTCGAGCGTTCTGAATCCCTCTTTGGATCCGACTCCGCGCCCCCCCGCAACGACGAAGCGCGCGGATGAAAGATCGCTGCCGGAATCTTTTGCCTCGTCCCTGCGCAACAGCCGCACGAGTCCGGGGTCCCTGAAACCGGACTGCAGCCTGACGATATCCGCCCTTCTGGCCGGGTCGGGTTCCGGCGCGCGGAATACTCCCGGCCTGACCGTGGCCATCTGCGGTCTGGCTGTACCGCAGACAACCTCCGCGAGAAGATTCGCGCCGTAGGCGGGGCGCGTCTGCACGAGGGTTCCGTCCTCTTCGAGGCGCAGGGCCGTGCAGTCCGCCGTCAGTCCCGTCCGAAGGCGGGCGGCGACACGCGGCATGACCGACCTTCCGAAAACAGTCGCCGCCATGAGCACAATGTCCGGCCGTTCGCGCTCCGCCGCCCGCGCGATCGCCCTGGCGAAGACGCTGTCGTCTGAACAGCGCTCGCCTTCGTCCGGGCCGGCGGCACCCGGGACCTCGAGAATGTAAACCCTGTCCGCGCCCGAGGCCGCCAGCGCGTCGATGCTCCCCGCTGCGGGGCCGCGGCTGTCGGCAAACAGAAGCGCGGTGACGGAGCGGGGAAAATGCCCCGCGTGGTCGGCCGCCGCTTCATGAGCCGATCGCGCCAGCGCTGCTGCCTCGCCGACGAGTTCGAGCGAGGAGCCAAGCACCGCGTTCGCCGCGCTTTCGCACACGACCCATATATCCTTGCGGTCCATGTTCATGCCCTTATCCGTGCTCATTTTGTACCCGCATCCATACCGTTCAGCCCAAGAATTCCCGCGATTTTTTCGCAGGCGATCCGCGCGCCCAGGTCAGGGTCCATCTCGGGAATGCATCGTCTCGCATCGTCCACCGGAGGAAAGAGCTTGCGGACCCTGGTGGCGGAACCGGCCGGGCCGATCGACGCCGCGTCGATCCGGAGCGAGTTGTTGTCGATTCGCCCGATCGGGATTGTCCGCGCTCTTCGCATGCACGCGATGCTCGCCGGCCTGAGCCTGTTCATCCCCTCGCAGACGGTCACGAGCCCCGGCAGCGACATCTCGACGGTCTCTGAGCGACGATCCGCGAGGCGTGTGCATCGGATCGCGGTCTCTCCGGCCAACTCGATTCCGACCACGTTCGTGACGCAGGGCAAGGCGAGGAGTTCGGCGAGCTCGGGCGCGGTCTGCCCCGTCTCGCCGTCGATGGAGCGCCGTCCGCAGATCACGAGGTCCGCGCCGCCTATGTATTCCAGCGTGCGTCGGAGGATGGTCGCGGTGGCGAGAGTGTCCGATCCCGCGAAGGCGGGGTCCGAAACGAGATACAGTCCGGTCGCGCCGCGTTCCGCAGCCTCGCGCAGGAGGGCGACGGCGCTCTGTCTTCCCATGGTGACGACCGACACCTCGCAGCCCGTCGAGTCCCTGCACGCGAGGGCCGCCTCGAGGGCGCACGAGTCAGCCGGGTTCGTCATGGTCGGCGCGGCCGATCGGTCGAGATTGTTGGTTTCCGGATCGAAACCGACACTGGCGCTGGAGGGAACCTGCTTCATGCAGACGACGACGCGTTTCATGGCTCTGCCCGGCCCTCAGTGGGAATGTTTTTTGTACACGGGAGCGAGGGCGTCATGTATTTCTTTGTATATAATGAATTTGTTTTTATAGAATTCGTGATTCCGTTCATTTGGCGCGACAATCTCGCGGACGCGGACGCACTTCCGGACACTGTCCTCGAACGAATCGAAAACGCCGACAGCTACGCCTGCAAGCATCGCCGAGCCCAAGGAAGACGAGTCGTCGTTCTCGTTCTTTGCGAGTTCGATGCCGAGCATGTCTGCCAGTATGCCGCGCCACAGAGGGCTGGAGGCCCCTCCGCCTATCACGATCGCCTTGCGAAGCTCGATCCCGAGTGAGCGCAGTACGTCCATGCAGTCCAGGAGGGAATAGGCTACGCCTTCGAGCACCGCGCGCGTGAAATGTGCCTTGCCGTGGAAAGAGGACAGGCCGGTGAAACTTCCCCGCAGATCGTTGTCGAGGTAGGGGGTCATCTCTCCCTGGAGGTAGGGGTGAAAGAAGAGCCCGTCCGAGCCGGGCGGAATCGAGGCGGCTTCCCCGCTCATGAGGTTGTAGGGATCCTCGTGCAGGACTGCCGCGCGCGATCGCTCCCCTTCGCACAGAACGTCCCTGTACCACCGGTAGGAGGCGGCGCAGGATTTTGTGGCAGTGCCGGGATACCAGAGACCGGGTACGATGTGCCGGTAGTTCACCAGCATAGGATGGGGCATGCCGTGGTCTGTGACAGGGCAAATCCTGCCCGCAGTCGCGAGCTTGACGGTGGCCTGTCCGGGAGATATCGCGCCCGAAGCGTATACTTCCATGGCCGTGTCGGTGGCGCCGGCCAGCACGGGCGTGCCTCTCGCGAGGCCTGTTTCTGCCGCGGCCCGAGCGTCGACGGTCCCCGCGATTTCGCTCGGATCGGCGATGCGGGGAAGCATGGACGCGGTGATGCCCGCGAGGGCGCACAGCTCGTCCGACCACTTCCCCGAGCCCTCGTCCATGAGGAGGCTTCCCATCGCGTCGATCGAATCGGTGACAATCTCGCCGGTCAGCCTGTATCGCACGAAATCCTTCAAGAACATGACTGTCCGGATCCCGGCGTGGACTTCCGGCTCGTTCTCACGGATCCACATGAGCTGGGGCAGGGTCCACAGAGGACTCGGCGCGTTGAGGCAGAGCTCCATGATCCTGTCCGACCAGTCCGCGAGGAGAAACTCCGATTGCCTGATGGCGCGCCGGTCGCTCCAGTAAATCGCGTCCCTGACAACTTCGCCGTGTTTGTCGAGAAGGACGGCGATGTGCGTCCCCGCGTCGAGGCAGATGGCCGCGATTTTTTCCGGCTTTATTCCGGATGAGCCCAGAATCTCGCGCACGACGGCGACGAAGGCGCCGTACACTTCCCGCGGATCCTGTTCGGCCCAGCCCTCGTGAGGATGGCTCGTCGCGTACTCTTTCGTCGCGACGGCGACCACGCGGCCCTCGTCCGAAAGCAGGGTCGCCTTCGATCCGCCCCCGCCGAAATCGACGCCGAGGAGGTAGGTATCGCCCATCAGGTCTCCTTGTCGCGGGAATCGGCCCGCCTCCGCCACAGACTGAGGTTCGGACGCGGACCCATGCCCGGCTGCGGACTCAAACCCCGCAGGCTCGCGCCAGAAGGACGAAGATGTCCTCGACCTTCATGCCTTCGGGCGCCGTTTTCTTCAGCACGTCGCGGCATCCGGGGCAGGCCGTCACGAGCGTCGTCGCGCCGGTTCTCACAGCGTCTTCCCAGCGCCCCGCCGAGGTGAGCCCGGTGAGCTTCGGGGAATGGCCCTGCAACACCACACCTCCGCAGCACTTCGTGTCGCGGCCCCTGCGGAACATCTCCTTGAGCTCGAGTCCCGTCGCCGCGATAATTTCCCTCGCTGGCCCGGTCTCATCCAGATCCCGCGCCAGCCTGCAGGGATCATGGAATGTCACTGCGCCGGGCGCAAGTGGCGCAGGGTGCAGCTGTCCCGATTTCAGGAGGCCAGCGAAGAAGGCGGTGGCCGTGACCACTTCTGCCGCCGGCTTGCAGCCCCATTCTCCGCACTCGCGGATGAAGAGCCTGGCGCAGCTCGGATCGAGGACCACGAGCCTGCCCGCTCCCGTCGCATCTATCTGCGCGACGGCCGCCCTGGCGACTGTCCGCACTTCGTCGACGAAGCCCATCAAGTCCCCGAACTCGGCGCCCGTCGGCAATTCGCCCTCGATAACGCAGAAGTCGACTTTCGCTTTTTTCAGAAGGCGGATCGCGGCGACGGCGATCTCTGGCTCCCTGTACGCGATTGTCGCGCCTATGTGGAGAGCCACGGGCGCCTTTGAGGGAAGGCCGCGCGTCTCTTCCTCGAAACCGCGCATCCACTCTTCCCGTTCCGATCCGTACAGATTGCCTTTTTCCAGAAGGGCATCGATCGACTTTTCCACCGCTGGCGGCGCGATCCCGTCAACGACGGCCCTGGTCCTCGCTTCCCTGATGTACGAAGGCGGCTCGAAACCGGTCGCGCAGTCTGTCGTGCATGCCTCGCAGAGGCAGCATTCGTACATGTCCGCGGCCATCTCGGGAGTGTATCCGTAGCCCCTTTCGACAAGGGATACCATGAGACCCTTCGCCCGCGGCGTGTTCGTCTCCCTTCCGGTCACGAGCCCCACGGGGCAGAGGTGTCTGCACATCCAGCAGAATCTGCACGCGTCGGCGTTCTTTCTGGCTTTTCCGGAAAACATCGGCGATCCCTCCTTCATCTCAAACCCCCATCTTCCAGGGATTCATGATCCCGTTGGGATCGACGGCTTTCTTTATCCCCTCGAACACCTTCATGGCCGGGCCGTACTGCTCCTTCATGAGCCTGGAGAGCTTGAGGCCGACGCCGTGATGATCATTGATCACGCCTCCGTTCGCGAGCGCCGCCCGCACGCCGGCATTCCAGATGCGGTTGTGCAGGAGGATGGCTTCCCGCGGATCTTCGGGCGGCTTGTCCATGATGAAGCGGTCGTAGATCATGCATCCCCACTCGTACCAGTGCGAAAAGTGGGCTATGAACCGGACCTCCGGGAAATTGTCTTCTATCGCATGCTTCATGGCCCAGTAGACTTTCTCGATATCCGCGTACGCGGCGACCGAATCCATCGTCCCGAACATCTGGGGGATGTCCATGATGTGCCCGGGGTAGAAGAAGGTAATGCGGTTGTCCCACCACTTCTTGCCCCACTCGCCCCCCAAGTCTTCGCCCCCGTGCTTCAGACAGGACTCGACAATGATCCGCTCTTCGAGTTCGACCATCTCGGAGATTCCCTCCACGGCGATATTCATGAAGGCGCCCTTTTTCGCCACGCCGAGGACTTCCTTGATGATGGAGGCCGTCTCCGCCTCGTCGTACAGGCGGATGATCGAGGGTTTGACCTTTCTCATGATCTCTTTGCCCGCGGCTATGCCCGAAGAAATGTCTTTGAAAATGAATGCCCGGAACCGCCTCTCTTCGGGCTGCTCGTAGAGCTTGAACGTCGCCTTCGTGATGATTCCGAGGGTGCCTTCGGAACCGATGAAGATCTGGGCGAGGTCCGGCCCCGCCGCGTGTTTCGGAACGGGGAGGGTGTTTATGACGCTGCTGTCGGGAAGCACGATTTCCATGTTGAGGCACATGTCGTCGATCTTGCCGTACTTGTTGGAGAGCACGCCGATGCCCCGGTGCGCGAGAAAACCGCCCACGGTCGCGCAGGTGAGGGAACTGGGGTAGTGCATGAGGGAGTGCCCGCGTTCGTTCGCGTACCACTCGAGCTGCTGGAAATTCATCCCCGCCTCGACCGTCACCTTCATCGAGACTTCGTCGTATTCGACGACATGATTCATGCGTTTCGTGTCCAGTATCATTCCGCCCGACATGGGCAGCGCCCCCCCTTGAGACCCGGAGCCGCCGCCCCAGGTGTGTACGGGAATCTTGTAGTAATTCGCGATTTTCAAAATCTTCGAGACCTCGACGGCGGTGGCGGGTCTGACAATGAAGTCCGGCGAGGGGAGGGTTTTTCCTCTGTCCGCCCACATTCTGCCCACCCAGAAGTAGTCGACGCCGTACGCGATCTTGTCGCTGTCGCGCTGACTCACATTGGCCGCGCCGACGATATCCTCGAGTTCCGAAAGCACCATATCGGTCATGAACCCTCGAATTTCCATAGTGGTTGATCGTCTCCTTTTCGCGGATCTGCGGTATGCGGGGCGCATTGTGCTCCCGTCTTCTTGAGAATCATTTTACCATGAATGTAATAGTATTACAATAATAAACAGAAAAAAATGAAGTTTTTCTCTAAATTGAATCAAAGTAGCCGAAGCCACTGGAGCGAAAACTGTAAATGTATGTAAATAAATGCGCCCGCTGCATGGATTCACGCCCCACCCGATGGACAGAGCGCCGCGAAATATCCGTTTTTTGGCTATGCTTGTAC
The DNA here is from genome assembly GCA_963678065.2 of Treponemataceae bacterium. Taxonomy (GTDB): domain Bacteria; phylum Spirochaetota; class Spirochaetia; order Treponematales; family Rectinemataceae. The sequence goes on along the minus strand of CAXXVZ010000005.1, from coordinate 954,107 downwards.
CAAAAACAGCCGGCACAGTGGATCGGCTTGAATTATTTCTTGTTTTACCATATTATTGTAATAATATTACTAACGAAACTGCAGAGGAGCCATCCGAATGAACGATGTCGACCGATTGCCCGCGCTGATCATGAAGATGAAAGCCCTGCGTTCCTCTCTGAGCAAATCCGTGGCGCGCGTCATCGACTATATAATAGAACATCCCGAAGAAGTCGTGTATCTTTCGGTTTCCGGGCTCGCCGAGAACTCGGGAGTCAGCGTCGCCACGGTGATACGCGCCTGCAGGGATATCGGCATGTCCGGCTACCAGGACCTGAAGGTAACTCTGGCCCAGGACATCGTTACGCCGCTGCAGAGCATTCACGAAGAGATCTCCGCCGAGGATTCCGCCACCGCGATCATGGATAAAGTGTTCCAGAGCAGCATCCACACGCTCCGCTTCACCTACGATACGCTGAAAGTCGAAACGGTGGAGCAGGCTGCCGACATCATCAACAGTTCTTCCCGGGTGAACATCTACGGTCTCGGCAACTCCCACTCGGTGGCGATCGACATGCAGCACAAACTCATGCGTTTGGGGATAAGCGCCGTCGCCTACACCGATTCACACATGCAGATCATCGCCTCGACCTTCCTGAAAGAGACGGACAGCGTATTGGCCATCAGTCACTCGGGGAGTTCCAAAGATATTGTCGACGCGGCGGAGCTCGCGAAGAAGAACGGAGCCAAGATCATTTCCCTCACGAATATCGGTCGTTCGCCCCTGGGCGACATTTCGACTGTCCAGCTGACGACAGCGTCCAAGGAATCCCACTACCGGATCGTCGCGCTCGCGTCGCGCGTAGCGCAGATGACTATCATCGATACTCTCTACACGATGATCGCGATCAAGCGGGGACAGCAGGCGGTCGACAGCTTCAGGAGCATCGAGAAGGCGCTCGAGTCAAAAAAGTATTAAGCACAGGCAATAAGGGCTCTGCGCGACGAAAAGGGTTTTTCGCCGCGCACTGCCACTCCCGACACTACTCGTACCGCAACGCCTTGATCGGATCCATCGAAGCCGCCTTGCGCGCTGGGTAAATCCCGAAGAACACGCCGATCAGCAGCGAAAATCCTATCGCGATGGACACGGTTCCCGGCGAGATCGACACGCGCATGTTCCCCACCGTCGATACGACCCGCGCCACACCCGCGCCGAGCAGCCAGCCGAGGATGCCGCCCAATCCCGACAGAATCACCGCCTCGGTCAGGAATTGCCACAGAATGTCCTTGCGTCGGGCCCCGATAGCCTTGCGGATGCCGATCTCCCTTGTCCTCTCGGTCACCGAGACCATCATGATGTTCATGATCCCGATGCCGCCGACCACGAGGGAAATCCCCGCGATGCTTGCGAGCAGCAATGTCAGCGTCGATGTAACCCCCTGAACGGTTTTCAGGATGTCGTCCTGGCTCATGATCGTAAAGTCGTCGTCCGTCCCATCGGCGAGCCGGTGCAAGGAGCGGAGGATGGGCGTAATCGCTTCCTTCACGGCCGGCATGTCATCTTTCGACGAGACGCTCATGCTGATCGACGAGACATTCTTCTTGCTCGTGAGACGCGTGGTCGCGGTCCTGATGGGAATGAGGACGACATCATCCTGATCGCCGAAACCGCCGCCGCCCTTCGTCTCGAGCACGCCGGTCACGCGGAAACTCATCCCCGCGATCATCACCGACTTGCCGACAGGGGAGGCTCCCCCGAAAAGTTTCGTGACGACCGTTGATCCGACCACGGCGACATTTCGCCGCACGGTGTTGTCGTCTTCCGTGAAGAACGCCCCCTCGGCGAGTTTCCAGTTCTTGACCCCGATGTACGAAGCCGTCGTCCCGACGACCTTCGTGTTCCAGTTGTCGTTCGCGTATTTGATCTGCTTCTGCATCGAGAGTTCCGGCGCCACTGTCACGACATTCGGTATTTTCGCAAGCGAATCCGCGTCGGTGTATTTCAGGGTCAGAGTCGTTCCGAATGCCCCCCGGGTCATTCCCGTCCGCTGGCTCCCCGGCATCACCGTGATCATGTTCGAGCCGAGACTCTCGATATTCTCCTGCACCTGCACCTGCGTGCCCTGGCCGATGGACACCATCGCGATCACTGCCGCGACCCCGATCAGGATTCCGAGCGCCGTCAGCGCCGACCTGAGCGGATTCTGCCTCAGAGACCGGAAAGCGTTTTTCAGATTTGCGCGGACCTTCGCGAAACGTACTGGCCTGAGGTCTCTCCGATCCCTGTTCTCGGCGAGTCTGTCCAGCAATCCCGCGGGCAGCACGGCGGCGGATGCGGCATGTCCGTGAATCGGCGCGTCCGCTCCATTCCCGACATCGTTCTCCGCTGCGTCATCTGCCGCCCCGCCGGGCTCGTCGTCGCCCGTCTCCACCGCGATCTCCCCGCCTTTTCCCGTTTCGATGAAATTTCGGGCTGCCAATCGGGGACTTTTGAGGAGACTTATGCCGCCCCCGGCAGCAAGGCCCGGACGGGCTCCGACTTTGACATCGGAGATGATCCTCCCGTCGGAAAAGCGGATCAGCCGTTTGGCGTAGGACGCGATATCTTCCTCGTGGGTGACGAGAACGATCGTCATGCCGGCATCGTTCAGGCTGCGCAGAATCGTCATGATTTCGGCGCTTCTCTGTGTGTCGAGATTGCCCGTCGGTTCGTCTGCCAATATGAGTGGTGGCGAGTTGACCAGCGCGCGGGCGAGCGCGATCCTCTGCTGCTCTCCGCCGGAGAGCTGGTTCGGCGTATGGTCCCAGCGCTCCGGAAGTCCGACCGCGGCGATGAGTTCCCGCCCGAGGATTCCGTCCGGTTTCTGCCCCGCGTACATCTGCGGCAACTCCACATTCTCGAGCGCCGTCGTCCGCGAAAGCAGATTGAAAGACTGGAAAACGAAGCCTATGGTCGTGCTGCGGAGCAGTGCCCGCTCGTCATCCGACAGAGACGCGACATCGACGCCTGAAAGGAAGTATTTCCCCGCGGTAGGCGTATCGAGGCATCCGAGCAGGTTGAGGAAAGTCGACTTTCCTGAGCCCGAATGGCCCATGATCGCGACGAATTCCCCGCGTCCGATCTCGAGCGAGACATCTTTCAGAGCTTCGACCCGCACCGAGCCCGAGTCATATGTCTTCGTCAGATTCCTGACTGAAATCACCGATTCACTCATGATATGGTTCCTTTGTTCATGTGGCCCTCCCGGCTGTGCGTGGTTTTCGTCATTGCGGAGGAGGCCCGCCGCCAGGCCCGCCCCCGCCTCCGCCGCCCATGCCGCCGAAACCCATGGCACTGGTTCGCTTTATCGTCGTCGCGGTCGTGGAGGCTTTCCGGGCCTGCCCCGTGACCACGACCTCGTCTCCTTCCATGATCCCGTCGAGGATCTGTGTGTTCTCTCCATCCGACAGGCCCGTCGTCACGACCTGAGCCGCAGGCATGCCGTTGCGCATCACCGTCACGGTCTTCTGTCCATTCGCCGTCTGGATCGACGAACTCGGTACCGTGAGCGCGTCCTTGGCCTCGCCCACGACAATCTCCACATCCCCGTTCATACCCCACAGAATGGATTTGTCTTTGTTCGGCACCGCGATCGATACCTTGAACACCGTCACGCTCGTGCTCGTCGAATCCGAAACCGCGTCGATCTCGGTGACCGTCCCTTCCACGTTCTGCGGGGCATTGGTCGTTCCGCTGTTCACCGCCGGCTTCACGAGGGCTTTCTGCCCGACCTTGATCAATCCGATGTCCGTCTCGTCGACCTGCGCTTTCAGAATCATCGTGTCGAGATCGGCTATAGTCATGAGCGAGGTGGTTCCGTTGACGCTCGAACTCGCGCTCACGAGGTCGCCGACGACGATCGAGACGCTCGCCACGGTTCCCGACATCGGGGCCCGTATGATCGTCGAGTCGTAGATGAGACGCGCCTCGTCGTAGGCTGTCTGCGCCGCGACCACCGCCGCTTCCTGGGCCATGATCGTGTCCTTCGTAGATCCCGCCATCACGGTTTTGTATTTATACTGAGCCGTCTTGAGGGTGTCCTCCGCGAGCCTGAGGCTCTTTTCAGCCGTCTGCAGTTCCGACTTCGACGCGTACTGACTGTCAAATAACTTTTTTGCGCTCTCGTAGGCGGTCGTCTTCAGCGTGAGGTCGAGCTGCGCCTGCTGCATATCCGAGTCCGCCTGACTTTTCTCTTCGGGCTTCGGATAGCTCTTGAGCTCCGCGAGTTTGTATTTTGCGGAGTCGAGCGTGTTTTTCGTCTGTTCCACATCGAGGTACAGGCCCGACTTGTCCACTTCTGCCAGAGCCTGTCCCTTCGTGACCGTGTCCCGCGCCTTCATGTACACCTTCACCACTTTCCGGGTCGGCATCGTGGCGTCGGGGCGCACCGTCTGGTACTTTCCGGGTTGGAAACTGCCCGACGCGGGGACAGTGTTCCGGATGTCGGCGCGCGCGGCTTTTTCGGTTGAGAGCATCGCGGCGGTGGCCGGCTTCGCTGCCTGCTTTGATTTCAGGAATACGTACCCTGCCCCGCCCGCCGCTGCGAGCAGCACCACGATCAAGACGATCGGTATCAGTTTCTTTTTCATGCAATCCTACCTTCCGATGATGTTTTCGAGTTTTATCGAAGCCTGTACCAGGTTGATCCTCGCCTGTTCGAGATCCACGGCTGCGCTTGCCTGGTCCGATATCGTCGTCATGAGATCGTAGGCCGATCCAAGCCCTTCGTCGAAACGCGCTTGCGCCACAATGACCTTCCCTTTCGCGATGTCGAGCATGCGCTCGGCGAGCGTGATCTTTTCCGCGAGGACTTCCATCGTTTTCAGAGTCTGCGTGATGTCGAGCCGGAGACTGGCCACCGCAGACTTCTTCTTCGCTTCGATCAGCTTCCGCTCCGCCTCGACCTCGCGTCCCCGCGCCGCGGCGTTTCCTGCGTCGACGACCGGAAGTCCGATCGAGATGCCCAGGCTGATGCTCGCGCCGGAGGAGGAAGATTTTGTCCAGTTGTTTGTGAGGGACAGGTCGCTGGTGGCCGAGACTGTCGGGGCTGTAAGCGCCTGCGCCAGCTTCGACTCGACCGCGTTCGACTTCAGGTCGAGAGAGTAGGCCTTGATGTCGTCCCGATTCGTGAGGCCCTCCGAGAGAAGGATGGCCTGATTCGCGTTTGTATCGACCGCGGGCAGCTCAGTCGTCACCTCGAAGTCGATCTCCGGGTCCATGCCGCAGAGCAGGGCGAGCGACTGTTTCGACGCGATGTAGGTCGCGGCCGCTTCCTTCTCGTCGATGATGGCCGACAACTCCGTCGCCTGGGCCTCCTGCACGTCGAGCTTGGTCGCGTTCCCCACGCTGAATTTCGCTTCCATTTTTTTGCGCTGCTCGCCGCTTGTCCGGACGGCGTCCTGCTTGAGATGCCAGAGTCGCAGGTCGCCGACCGACGTGTAGTACGCGGTGCGGATCTCGTACCGCGCCGTTTTTCGCGCGAGCGAGGTGTCGAGACGCTTCGTGTCGACGCTTATTTCGCTTTTTTGGAGCGTCGCCTCCCCTTTCCCGCCTTCGTACCCATCCCAAAGCGTCGCTGTTCCCGACGCGCTGAGCGAGGTCGCCGTCCCCGAAGTCGGCGAGAGGAAAGACTGCGTGAGCCCCACCTGGAAAGAGACGTCCTTTGCGGAACCTTCGAGCGTTGTCCCCGCCTCGATCGGGACCGTCGCGCTTTCGGCGAGCGAGCCAAGCCCGTACGCGCTCCCGAGCGAACCCTTCGCGTCCAGATTGAATTGCCTGGCCGCTTTGGTCTGTGCATTGCTTTCCACGGCGGAGTCCAGCGCGATATCGGCCTGGACGATACCTGACGCCGACGCCATGCCAGCTTCAAGAAAATCCGCCACAGTCAGTGTCTTTACCGTTTCTGCCCGTGCCGCGCCGGAGACGATCGCGAAGAGGAGTATCAATGTGAGGTGACTGTTCTTCATACCATGATGAATACGACAAAGACGACTTGTCTAGCCATACATGGCGCATGAACGCTTCATAGCGTTTTGTTATGTTGAAAATGTGTAGTGTAGAGTGCGTGGAGATGGTATTTCTGCGCCAGGCCCGCGCCGGCCCCGCGTTGCGTCGGCGTGGACTCAAAGCCCCGGATCGCTTCAGTCGAAATCAGGCTTCAGTCGAAATCAGGCTTCAGTCGAAATCAGTCATGTTTTCGCGCGCCTCGCCCGATTCCAGTCCGGTTTCATCGCCGGCGCGCTTTTCGGCCTGTCCGTCGGAAATCGTCACGATAACCTTGTCTATCCTGTTCCCGTCCATGTCGACGACTTCGATCGAGCAGGATTCCCAGGAACAGCGGTCCCCGGCCTTCGGAATCGATCCCATCCTGTCGAGCACGAGTCCCGCCAGCGTTTCATAGTCGCCCGTTCCCATGAGGTTCTTGTCGAGATCGAGCTCTTTCACGAAACGCTCTATGCTCATGGACCCATCCACGAGCCAGGACCCGTCTTCCCGCTTCACCATGTCCGGATCGACATCGCTGCCGGTCAGCGGCACCTCTCCAAGGATCGACTCGATGAGGTCGGAAAACGCGACGAGTCCCGCGATGCCGCCGTACTCGTCCGCGATCAGGGCGGTTTTTACATCGCCTTCCTTGAGCGCGGAGACGGCCTTGAGCGCAGAAATCGATTCCGGCACCAGCACGGGCTTGCGGATGAACCCGGACAGCCCTGCAAACCTGCCGTCCGCGATCGCGGCCAGCGCTTCGCTGGTCGACACCATCCCCACGAGCCTGTCGAGATCGCCGTCTATGACGGGCAGAAAGGCGTAGTGCGCGTTTTCTATGAGTGTTTTTCTGATTTCCGCGAGAGCGTCGCCCTTGTCGATGCACACGACATCTGTCCGGGGCGTCATGAGCGAGGTCACCCGCCTGTCCCCGAGACCGAGCACGCCTTCCACCATTTCGCGCTCGCTGTTATTGAAGACGCCCGTCTCCGTCCCCTGCGCGATGAGAACCTTGACCTCTTCCTCGGTCACCGCCGGTTCGTCGATGCCCCGGGTTCCTGTCAGCCTGACGACGAGATTGGTCGTCGCCGACAGGAGTTTGACGATCGGCTTGAACAGCAGCGTAAAAACTCGCAATGGTCTGATGACGGAGGCCGCGATGCTCTCCGGGTGCGCCAGCGCCAGATTCTTCGGCACCAGCTCCCCGATCACCACCGAAATGAAGGTAGTGGCGACGACGACAAGCCCGATAGACAGTGGAACGGCGACCTTCTCGAGGAATGCGATTTTCCGCAACAGAGGTTCCAGCTCGCGTGCCACCGTGGCGCCGCCGAAGGCTCCCGCCAGCGTGCCGATCAGCGTGATGACGACTTGTATCGTCGACAGGAATTCCGAAGGATGTTCCGCCGTTTCGAGGGCGAGCTTGTAGTTTTTCTTTCCCTGTTCGGCTTCGTGCCGCAATCGCGCCTTGCGCGACGAGATGACGGCCATTTCCGAGAGGGAAAAGAAACCATTCAGGAGGATGAGGAAAAGCAGTATCAATAATTCTGGTCCCATGGGGTATTAAAAGGATACCATTTCGACTCCGTTCCGTCGAGGCCTTCTCGATGAGGCAATGCCAGGCTCCGCTCGCTGCCGCCGCGGCCATCAGCCGCGAACTATCAGCCGCGCGCCTTCCTGGAAAGCCGCTCCCACTCCGCGTCGGCGCGGGCCTGAATGAGCTCGATGTCCTCGTCCCCGAGATGGCGGAAGCGGCTTTGCATCCGCACGTAGTCGCGCACAGGGCGGTCGCCCGCCGCGTTGATGGTGTAGTCGACCCCGTCGACGATTTCGTAGAGGGGGAAAACCTTCGACTGGACGGCCATGCGCGCCACCTTGACCGAATATTCCGGAGCGAAGCCCCAGCCCGTCGGGCAGGAAGAGTAGAGGTGGATGAAACGCAGACCGCTTCGGATCGACGCGGCCACGCGCAATTTCCGCTCGAAGTCTTCCGGGTAAGCTATGCTGGCGGTCGCCGTGTACGGGATGCGGTGGGCGGCCATTATTTCCGCGATATTCTTTTTTTCGGTGCGCTTCCAGCCCCGTCCCGGCGTCGTCATCGTCCTCGCGCCGTATGGTGTCGACGAGCTGCGCTGGACGCCCGTGTTCATGTACGCCTCGTTGTCGTAGCACACGTAGATGAAGTCTTCGCCGCGCTCGGCCGCCGCGCTGAGTGCCTGGAAGCCGATGTCGAAGGTTCCTCCGTCTCCCGCCCAGCCCAGGACGGTGGTTTCAGTGTCGCCGCGCAGGTCCAGAGCCGCCCTGAGGCCCGAGGCCGCAGCCGCCGTGGTGGCGAACGCGGTGTGCAGTATCGGCACGTTCAGCGCGGACTGGGGGAAGTTGCCCGCTATGATGGCCACGCAGGAGGCGGGAATGACGACCATGGTGCGCTCGCCGAGCGCGCGCAGCGCGAGCTTGAGGCCGATGGTCGCTCCGCAGCCGGGGCAGCCCACGTGGCCTGGATTCAGGTATTCGACGCCGGAATAAGGTTCCATACTCATGATCGCAGCAACTCCTCGTTCAGGCCAAGCCACAGGCTCTCCGATTCCGGCGCCGCGGCCTCGCGCGTCATCGCGTACATGGTTCTGATCGTGTCGACGGTGACATCCCTGCCTCCCATCCCCGCGATGTAGCTGTAGATGGAAGGCGAAATGCCACTATATAGCGCGGCCTTGAGTTCCTGGGCGAAAATTCCGCCTGCGCCGAAGGAGCAGTTCCTGTCGAGGACGGCGACTTTTTTCGCCCTGCCGAGTTTCTCCCTCAGCGCCTGAACGGGGAAAGGCCTGAACATTTTCATCCGCAGGAGTCCGACTTTTTCGCCTTCCGCCCGCATGCCGTCGACGGCCACTCTGGCCGTGCCCGCCGCGGTGCCCGCCATGATGAGGACGATGTCGGCGTCCTCGCACCGGTAGGTTTCGACCGGACCGTATCGGCGGCCGAAGCGTCCGAAAAACTCCTCCTCGACCTGCGCGAAGACGGCGGGAACGGCCTCCATCGCCAGTTGGATGCTCCGGCGCATCTCCATATACACCGCGGGCGGCGCGACTTCGTTCAGAGCGTATGGTTTCGCCGTGTCCAGCATGAATGTGGGCTCATACGGCGGAAGAAAGCTGTCCGCCTCCTCCTGCGTGGGCAGGTCCACGGGTTCGTAGGTGTGCGAGAGGAAGAAGGCATCGAGGACGACCATGACGGGCAGGTTCACGATTTCGGCGAGGCGGTAGGCCTGCAGAGTCGTGTCCAGAGCCTCCTGGCCATCGGCGCAGTACAGCTGGATCCAGCCCGTGTCGCGCTGGGCGAGGCTGTCGGTCTGGTCGACCCAGAGGTTCCATCCGGGCCCGAGGGCGCGGTTCACTTCCGCCATCACGATGGGCAGGCGGGCCGCCGAAGCCCAGTGCAGCATCTCGTGCATGAGCGCGAGGCCGTGCGAGGAGCTGGCGGTGAACGACCGGACTCCGCCCGACTGGGCCCCTATCACGGAGGCCATGGCGGAGTGCTCGCTCTCCACGCATATGAACCTGCCGTCCAGAGTCCCCTCGGCGCAGTATCTGGCGAGTTCCTCGACGATGTGGGTCTGTGGCGTGATGGGGTAGGCGGAGACCACCTTGACCCTCGCCAGTCTCGCCGCTTCCGCGACGGCCTGGCTGCCTTCGAGTACTTCTCTCATGATTGCTGCTCCTCCATGACCATCGCGCAGCGCGGGCATTCGGTCACGCAGACCCCACAGCCCTTGCAGTAGTCCGCGTTCACCCGCCGCGCCGTCGCCCCCACCGCGTCGGGGGCGATCACCGCGACCTCCGGGCAGAAAGTCCTGCAATTGTCACAATCGTTGCACAGACCGCAGTTGAAGCAGCGCCCGGCCTGCGCGACGGCCTTCCCGGAATCCAGGGCCGACTCAATCTCGTCGAAAGACCGTATCGAATCCGCCGCGGAAACCGACTGCCCGCCCTCCTTTTCCGAAGGCGAAAAATAATCGGCGTTGACCGCCTCGAACCCGACGACGAGGCGGGAGCGGAGCTGCCTCGGCCCGCCGAGGTATACCTCCATGGAGAGAGCCTTTCCATCGCCGATTCCGCAACGGGCAAATTCCCGTTCGACCTCCGCAACGCCGCCGCGGAAATAGGCGTCCAGGGCGATGGCGGCCTCTTTCCCCGAGGCGATGGCATCGGCCACGCTTTCCTCCGCGTTGACGAGGTCGCCGCCATATATCCTCGGGATCTCGCCCTTGCCCATACCGGAATGACCCACGGCGCCGGAAGTGGAAGCCCGACGCCCGAAAACCGCGACACAGTGGCCGAAGCGCAGCGTTCCGGGGCCTTCGGCCGGCGGCAACCACGGCTCATCCGCATCGGCTCCGACAGCCGAATACACCGCGTCCACCGCGAGCGAGTCCAGTTCGCCCGGAACCGGAACGACGCGCATTCTTCCATCCGCGCCCTGTTCCGAGATGCGCATCTTCTGAACCTTCAATACGACCCCGGCGCCCGCGGCCTCGATGGAGTGCGGGGAACAGAGCTCCACGAGGCGGGCGCCCTCTTCGATCGCCCGCTCGATCTCCCGGCCAAACGCGGGCATGTCCTCGCGCCTGCGCCGGTAGACGATTGCGGGGATCGCGCCGAGACGCAGCAGGGAGCGCGCTACGTCGATGGCGGTGTTGCCTCCGCCTATCACGGCGGCCACTCTCCCATTCCCCATTTCCTCTATGCCCTTCGCCCCGGATCTGATTTCCTTCAGGAAAGCGAGCCCGTCCACCGCGAAAGCCCCTCCGGGGATCTCCAGACCGAGCGCGCGGCCGTGCCCGCAGCCGATAAACATCGCGTCGAAGCGCTCGCCCGCGGTTGCGAGGAAATCCTCCCCGACGGCCTCCGAGCAGCGGATTTCGACGCCCAGTGCCTTTATCCTGCCGATTTCCCGGTCCAGAATCGCGGTGGGCAAGCGGTACGACGGTATGCCATACCGCAGCACGCCGCCCGGCTCGTGTTCGGCTTCGATGATTTCGCAGTCGTAGCCGAGGCGGGCCAAGAAGTAGGCTGCCGAAAGTCCGGCAGGGCCCGATCCGACGATCGCGACGCGCCTGCCCGTGGGTTTTCCGGCGCTCAGCCCGCCCGGGCTCGCTTCGGAATCGGCCATGTCATCCAGAAAGCGCTCGATCGCGTTGATGGAAACGGAAGAATCGAACTCTTTGCGGTTGCAGGCTCCCTCGCAGGGATGGAAGCAGACCCGCCCGCAGCTTCCCGGCAGGGGATTTTCGGCGAGGGCGACCCTCCACGCGGCCGCGAAATGCCCGCGTGAAACGAGCATCTCGATTCGGGGAATGTCCTGCCCGCAGGGACATCGCGCGGAACAGGGAGCCGTTTTTTCCTGGTATCGCGGCCTCATGAAGCTCCACGAGCCGGTTTTGTTGACCGAAGTGGAGCCGCTCGACCTGGGCATGAAGAGTGAAACCGGAAGGAAAGCCTCCATTCCCCGGCTCATGACGCGGCCCCGTTTCCCGATGCGGGCGACAAAGGCGACGAAGGCGCTGAGCTGCCATCGGGCGCGGCTCCGCCCATCAGGCCGAACATCAGCACTTCGTCGTACGCGGATCGGGCAGCCGCCACGTTCTCCGCCAGTTTCGTCGGCATTTCGCGCTCTATGGCCTCCGCTACTGCGTCGAAAGGCGGCGCGCCGAACACGCGGGCGAAGGCCCCCAGCATCGCCGTATTGGTGATGGGCTGTATTTTCGCGCCCAGTCCGTGTTCGAGAGCGATTCTGGAAGCATCCACGCATGCCAGCCTGAATCCCGTAAAACGATCCGGCCTTTCCGGGAGCGACGGCGAATTGAGGAGAATCCAGCCGCCTTTTTTCAGTCCCTTTGTCACATCGATGATTTCCAGCAGGCGCGGATCCTGGACCACGACATGATCGGGCTCATAGACGTTGCTGCGCACGAAAATTTTAACGGTATCCAGCCGCAAATATGCCTCGACCGGGGCTCCGCGGCGCTCGGAACCGAAGACAGGAAAAGTCTGCACCCAATACCCAGCCCGGAAAAAGGCCTTTGCGAGAGCGATGGACGCGAGCACGGTGCCCTGTCCGCCCCGTCCATGAAACCGGATCTCCTGCATGCTGTCCGCCCTTTTGCGTGTTTTCTGCCACAGGCAGCGCTGGTATCCTGTATCAAGACATCCTTTTAGAGTTGCCTCGCTGTTCTTGATCCCGGGATAACGGGAGAGAAATCGGAAATTCTGTGTGAGCTGCCATGAATCGGCATGATCGGGGTTACGGCGGAGGATTGTTTCGACCCGCGCAACCCCGTTTCAAATGTTATAGCATTCATTCGGAGGGCGCGCAAGCAATTTTGGCCCGGACATTACGGATCATCTTTTTATGATGGCAGCTTTGTTGTACAGTGCGATGATGCAAGGGATTATACGCTATCTCTCCGCCGCATCGAGGCCGCGGCCGCCGCGGCACCCGATCGGGGTCCTCGTGCCTCTGCGTTCGCCGTGCCGCGCACGCCTGGCCCTTCTCGCCGCCCTCATCGCGCTTGGCTTACCCGTCGTCGCTGCCCCCCTCCCGGCCGAAACTCCCGCCGCGGCATCGACCGAAGCTCCGGCTCCGATCGCGCCTGCCGTGGACCCGGGCTCCGGCGGAAAGGCCTTCTTCACGGACAATGCCCGCATCCTCGACACGATTGAACCCATCAAACTCGGCGGCGAAGCCTTCGCCCGCCGGCTCGATTCGGTCCGCACCGCGCGCGAACCCCTCGGCCTCGTGCTTTCCGGCGGCTCGGCCCGCGCCTTCGCCCACATCGGCGTCCTCAAAGCCCTCGAAGAAAAAGGCATACGCCCCGACTTCATTGTCGCCAACTCCATGGGAGCCATCGTCGGCATGATGTATGCGGCCGGCTTCACTCCTGACACGATCGAGTCCCTTGTGTCCGGCATCTCCATCGGCAGCCTCATCGACCTCGTCCTTCCCTTGTCGGGCGGTTTCATAAATGCCGGCAGGTTCGCGGCCTTCGTCCGATCGATCGTCGGCGATGTCGACATCGCCGATCTTCCCATTCCCATCATGATCATCTTCGAAGACCTCAAGTCGCGGCGTCAGGTCCGCGTCATGAAAGGCAATTTTGCCGATGTCATGGCCGCGTCCTTCGCCCTCCCCGCTGTCTTCGAACCGGTGCGGATCGACGACTATCTCCTCATCGACGGCGGCATCACCAACCTCGTCCCGGCCTCCGCCGCCTATGACTACAGCCGGAAAGTCATCGTCTCCGTGACCATGTACGACAAGGCCATGAAGTTTTCCAACCCCTTGACGGTCATCAACCGGGCTATCGACATCGGGAAGACCCGCAGCGCCGTACAGGGGCTTGTCGACTTGAAGCCAGTCATCATCCGCAACGACGTCGAGAGCGTTTCCTACATGGAATTTTCCCGGCCGCACGGCATTGTCAGCCGCGGGTATGTATCCGCCCAGGCCGCATTGCCTGAAATTCTCGCGGTGGCTGAACCGACCCCGCCCGACCCTGTTCTTCTGAAAAAAAACGCGGAGTATGGCCCTCTCGTCGAGGCTGCCATAGACGATTTCGTGAAGGGAAACGAGCCTCCCAACTTGCCGCAGACCATCGTCATTCCCGTTTTCAGACTCGCCGACGATGTTGCCGGAGATACCGGCTTCGATCTGGGTCGACGATATTTCGGCTTCCGCGCCATCAGGAGGGACGGAATCCTCTCATCCGGCGTCGGTCTTGATTTCAGCCTCGGCGACGACCCATCCCATGCCTGGGGACTCGTTTTTTCGGCCTCGGCGCGGCCAGTCGGCGGCTTTTTCGCGCGGATCGACGGACGTCTTTCCGGAGCGTGGAGACCCGTATCGATCGGTCTGCCCCTCGACCCCCGCCACCTCGACCTCGCCGGAAAGAGTGGATTCGTGTTCGGCAGCCGTCATCTCGTTTTCTCCGCCTTCGCGGGAGGAGAATATGGAATCCCCTTCGCCACCGGTATCCCCGAATGGCGGGTCTTTTCAGGTTTATCCGCGCGAACGCACAAGGTTCGCCCCCTTGCCTCGGACGCCAGCCTGGATTGGTTCCTCGATTCCCGGGGCAATGCCGGGCCCGAATGGTCTGTCCGTCTCTCCTCGAAGATTTCGGCTCCGCTCGGTCTGCGCTTCAGGCTGGCGGGACGCGATTCCGTATTCGGCCCCGGCACGGCTTTGAAAGCCTCGGACGGATTCCGGGGCCCTCTTCCCTCGGCTCTCTCTCCCGTGTGGATCATAGGCACGGCCGAAGCGGTCTGGCGCGCCCGATTCCTTGAATTCGATGCGGGCGAGATGGTAATCGTCCAGAATATCGAGTTTTCTCCCCTGCTCGACGCTGTCTGGAGCGGGAATCTTCGCGCGGGCACCGGGGCGATGGCCGGCATATCGATCCCGGAAATGGCCGCCGGAGTTTCCGCTTCCGCTTCCTGTTCCATACTCGGCCTCGCTCCCTTCGATTTCTCGATCTCGGTGACGAAAAGCCTCGCGACACCTGCCTGGAAAGTCTCATTCAACACCGGCCGACTTTTTAGGTAGGTTTTCAGGTAGATCTTGTCGGACAGAAGGCATCCCGTGAGGGAAGTGTTCCGGAAAACAAAAAGGCACCGCGAAGGTGCCTTTTTGTTTTCCGTGATCCGGCTCTTACAGCTTGATCTGCACTCCGAGGGACGAAGCGAATCCGTACCAGCCGAGATAGAGCCCTTCGGCGACGATCGCGAGGTTGTCGTTGAGGTGATAGGCCAAGCCGGTGAGGGACGCGAATCCGATATGCATCGAAGGCGTGATGTTGACGCCGAGTCCGATCCCGGCGTAGGTGTCGAATTTCTGCACCCACTCTGGCAGGTTGAAGGATGTCCACGCTAAATGCAGGGTCGCGAAACCGCCGGCCGCCGTATACAGCGTGCTCCCCCATGTCGACAGGGCTCCGCGGGCCGCCACGCCGTAGGTCAGGGGGAAGGCATCCGGAATGTTGATCTGACCGAGAATCGTTTCTACGCCGCCGGCGACGCCGACAGAGCCATAGCCGAAATTGACACCGACTGAGGCGGCAAATGCTCCCGGAGCCATGTGCGGCTTGGCCTTGGGGATCAGGAAGCCTTCGGCCGTCGCCGCGCTTACGGTCAGCAGCGCGATTACCATCACAATGAACAGTTTTTTCAAGATCATTCCTCCTCTGAAACACGATCGGACGGATCCTGCCGATTCGCTTTCGGCAGGCAAAGTTTATTTATTCTAGACTATTGTCCGACTGAATGTAAACACGAAATTTCTTCTCTCCCCGCCGCACAGTCCGATTTGCCGTCATCTCCCGGCTTGTTCGTGCGGCCGGCGCCAGAATTTGCTCACGACGACGAATTTGCCTGCTCCCTGCGACCTGCAGTATCATACAGGAATGCAACGATGTTCCTGGTGCGGCAGCGACCCGCTCTATGTCGCCTACCACGACGTGGAATGGGGCTCCCCCGTACACGACGAAACGAAGCATTTCGAATTTCTCATTCTGGAGACACAGCAGGCCGGCCTCTCCTGGCGGACTATCCTCGGCAAGCGCGAAGCCTACCGCAGAGCCTTCCTTGGGTTCGACGCGCAGAAGGTGGCCTCTTTCGGAGCCTCCGAAGTCGACGCGATGCTGCTCGACGCGGGTCTCATCCGCAACCGGCGCAAGCTCGAAGCCGCGGTCACCAACGCGCGCTGTTTCCTGGAAGTCGCCCGCGAATTCGGCTCCTTTGACGCCTACCTCTGGCACTTCACGGGCGGCCGCCCCGTCGTCAACTCGTGGAGCGCATTATCCGAAATTCCGGTAACTACCCCTCTCTCCGACGAAGTCAGCGCCGATTTGCGGAAACGCGGCTTCAAGTTCGTCGGATCGACGACGATCTACGCCCATCTTCAGGCTGTCGGCGTCGTCAACGATCACCTTCTCACCTGCTTTCGTCACCCCGCGAACAATCCCCCCGAGCCTGCCTCGGGACCATCGCACGATGCTGCGTCGCGCGATATACCGCGACACCAGCAGAACGGAAACCCCACATGAACATCGATCTCGACACCATCACCTCGCGCAGATCCACAAGAAGCTACGACGGCAGCCCTCTCTCCGACTCTGAAATCGCCGTGCTCGCCGCGGCCTTCCAGTCCGCCGTGCCAGGCCCCTTCGGCGGCAAACCCCGCTTCGCCGTACTGACGGCCGCGGTCCGCGGCAAAGTCAAAATGGGCACCTACGGTCTCATCTCCAACGTGCCTGCGTACATCGCCGGCTCCGTTTCCCGCTCCGCCCACGCAAATGAAGATTTTGGCTACGCCATGGAAGGCGTGATCCTCGAGGCGACCAGACTCGGCCTCGGCACCTGCTGGATAGGCGGAGTCTTCGACCATGCGCGCGCCACCGCCGCTGTCGGAGCCGAACCGGGCGACCTCATCCCTGCCGTCTGCGCCATCGGCCGGCCGGCCGAAGTCCGCAGTCTCGTCGACCGCCTCGTCACAAATGCCGCCGCGTCGCGGACACGCAAAGATCCTTCTTTGCTTTTTTTCGACAGCAGTTTCGACCAACCCTACCCCATGAATTCCTCCGAGCCTTGGACTACCGTATTAGAGGCCGTCCGCATGGCCCCCTCCGCCTCCAACAAACAGCCATGGCGCATCATCCGAACCCCGCCCATCGCGTCCTCTCCTGCGGCCTTCCATCTTTACCTCGCTGAGGACAAAGCCTACAACGGCATTTTCGGCGAGGTCAGACTGCAGAATGTCGACATGGGAATCGCCATGCGCCATTTCGAGGTCGCCGCCCGCTCCCTCGGACTGCCCGGCTCATGGATCAACCTCGACTCGTCGGGCTCCACCGGCGCCGTCGGAACGACTGCCTCCCGTGGCCGCCTCCCCCGCGACGAGAAGGGACTCAAGTATATCGCCACCTGGCTCTCCTGACCCCGGCCACCGTGATTGCATTTGCCATTCTGGCCACCAGGCATTACTTTTGGTGAATACAGTTCCCTGAGGAGCCGTTATATCGCGCCTGCGCGAACCCCAGAATTATGATGGAGGAAACAATGATATCTGCCAAAATGACCGACCGGATCAATCTTCAGATCAACCGGGAAATGTATTCTGCGTACCTGTACATGGCCATGTCCGCCGTGATGACCGATGTGGGCTACGATGGCGTTGCCAAGTGGCTCATGGTCCAGTACCACGAGGAAATGTTCCACGCCATGAAGTTCTACAAGTATCTCCAGGAACAGGGTGCCAGCCCCAGACTCGCCGCCATCGACACTCCAAAAGTCGAATCGACCAGCATGAAGGGCATTTTCAGCCAGATCCTCGAGCACGAGCGGTTTGTCACCGCCAGCATCCGCGAGATCATGGACCTCGCCATCGCCGAAAAAGACTACGCCACCATCGGCCTCGCCCAATGGTACATCGACGAGCAAGTCGAAGAAGAGAAAAACGCCACCGACACCCTCAGAACCTACGATCTCCTCGGAGGCTCCGCCCAGGGCGCCTTCATGCTCAACATCGAACTCGGCAAGCGCGACCTCTCCGTCTCCTCCGACTTCACCAAGCTCGGCTGATCTCCGCATCTTCCGCTCCCAGAAGTCTGAGCCCCTACCCCCGGCTCCGGTCCATTCCGGAGCCGGATTTTTATCCCGCCGATCCCCCTATCCCGATCGCTGACCGTCCCCCTCTGCCTCCGCCCCAACAAGCGCCCGCATCCTCATCCGCCCATCATCAGCATCCATCCACATCGACATCCGCTCTTCAACACCATCCATCCACATCGACGCCCGAGCGCATCGACATCCGCCCGTCATCAGCATCCGCGCATCATCAGCATCCGCCCGCATCATCAGCATCCGCCCGCATCGACATCTGACCCCGTCCCGACCTCCCCCTCCCATCCGCAAAATGCGCAAGTCGTCTCAAAATACTGTATATAGATACATTTTTACTCGGTGAATACTTAACTTTCGGCGCTCCGATCAGGTATCCTTGCCGCGTGAAAGCGACACGATACACCTCGACCAGATCCACCGCCCCCTCCGTCGGCATCGAGCGCGCCGTCATCGACGGCCTCGCCCCCGATGGCGGCCTCTACGTTCCCGACGAAATGCCGTGCCTCCCCGCGCGCGTCTTCGACCCCGCGCCGCTGTCCTACACCGACCTCGCCTGGCTCGTCCTGGCCCCCTTCTTCCCCGGCTGGGACGAATCCTGGTTCCGCGCCGCCCTCGACGCCTCCTCGGCCCTCTTCGACAGCCCCGACCCCGTCCCCCTCGTCCGTCTCGACGACCGCATCGCCCCCGCCGGCTCTGCCGCCACATCCGCCACATCCGACTCCACCGCAATCGCCGCTTCCACCTACATCCTCGAACTCTTCCACGGCCCGACCTGCGCCTTCAAAGACCTAGCCCTCTCCCTTATGGGCAGCATTCTCCGCCACAGCCTCGACCGCGAAGGCATCGCCGACCGCGTCGCCATCCTCGTCGCCACCTCCGGCGACACCGGCTCCGCCGCCCTAGCGGGATTCGCGCATCGCCCCGGCATCAGCACCGTCGTCTACTATCCCGCCACAGGCACGAGCCTCATCCAGCGACTCCAGATGACCACCGTCGCCGACCCCTCACAGAAAGTCTTTGGCATCCGCGGCAATTTTGACGACGCCCAGCGCGGCGTCAAGCGGATATTCGGCAGTTCGGCACGCTGTTTCGACGAAACCGGCGTCCGCCTCTCTTCCGCCAACTCAATCAACATGGCCCGCCTCCTCCCCCAGATCGTCTATTATGTGAAAGCCTGGCGCGACCTCCTCGTCCGGGGCGTCATCAAACCCGGACAGAGCGTCGACTTCACCGTCCCGACCGGCAACTTCGGCGACATCCTCGCCGCCCGCTACGCGAAAGCAATGGGTCTTCCCGTCGGCACCCTTGTCTGTGCCTCCAACAAAAACAGAGTCCTCGCCGACTTCTTCGCCACCGGAACCTACGACCGTCGCCGCGACTTCTCGGTCACTTCGAGCCCCTCCATGGACATCCTCGTCTCGAGCAACCTCGAGCGCGCTATATTCGAGTCGACCGGCCGCGACCCTGTCCGCACCGCCTCCCTCATGAAATCCCTCGCTGAAAACGGCCACTACACCCTTTCCACCACCGAACGCTCCTGGTTCGACGACTTCTCCGCCGACTGGGTCGACGAGGACGCCACCGTCGCCGAAATTTCCGCCGTCTACTCCCGTTCGGGCTACCTCCTCGATCCCCACACCGCGGTCGCCTCCGTCGCCGCCCGCCGATATCGCCAGCGCCAGGCCCAACGACTGCATCCCGCCTCGCTCTCCTTGACTCCCATGGTCGTCTGCGCCACCGCCAGCCCCTTCAAATTCCCCGCCGTCTGCCTCGGCGCCCTCTCGGCCTCCTCCTCCACACCCGACCCATCCCATTCGCCTAGCCCGTCCCATGCACCCAACGCAACCAATCTCTCCGGCCTCTCTTTCTCACATACCGGCCATACTGGCCAGATCGACCAGATCGGCCAAAACGACCTCGATCTCGCCCGCGTTCTCTCAGCCCGCACTGGCATCCTCCTTCCTTCGCCGATAGCCTCCTTCGTCGGATACCCGGTCCCTGCCGAATCGCCAAACCAAGTGCCCTCAAGCAAGCCATCCGCACTCCCCGCCGAACGGCACACAGAAATTATCGACCCTTCCGACATGGAATCCGCCCTCATTGCCTTCCTTAAAGGTGACTGACATGATCCGCATCAGCGTACCCGCGACTAGCGCTAACCTTGGTCCCGGCTTCGACTGTCTCGGCATCGCCCTCGGGCTGTACAACCAATTCGACGTCGAACTCTCGGAGTCTTTCGTTCTGCGCGGATGCGATCCCGCCCATGCCGGCCCCGACAATCTCTTCATCCAGGCCTGTCGTCTCGGATTCGAGACCGCAGGCGCGCCCTTTCCTGCTCTTTCAGTCCGGTTCATGACGGAAGTCCCCATCGCCCGTGGCCTCGGATCAAGCGCCACCTGCATCGTCGCCGGCCTTCTCGCCGCGGACACCCTCCTCGGCGGCAGATTAGGCCGCGACACAGTCCTCGACCTCGCCGCGCGCATGGAAGGTCACCCCGACAATGTCACGCCGGCACTCCTCGGAGGCTTTGCCGTCGCCATTCTCGAGGACGGCAAAGTCCATGCGGTCCGGAGTTCCATCGGAGCCGATCTTTGCTTCAACGCCCTCATCCCCGACTTCGAACTGGAAACCTCGGTCGCCCGTGCCGCGCTCCCCTCCACGCTGCCCTTCAAGGACGCCGTCTTCAACTCCGGCCGCGCCGCCCTTACAACCGCGGCCTTCCTTGTCCGCGACTGGCCCCGGCTCGAGTTCGCCTGCGCCGACCGTCTTCATGAGCGCTACCGTGCTCCCCTCATTCCCCACTTCGACGAAATCGTCTCTTGCTGCAAGGTATCCGGCGCCCTCGCAGCCTTCCTGAGCGGCGCCGGCCCCACCATTATGGCCATCACTGAAGCCACCAATACCGGCTTTATTTCCGCTATGACACCCTTCCTCGCAAACCTTCCCGGCCCCTCCTGGAAAATCATCCCCCTTGCCGCCGCCGACAACGGCGCCACCGTCTATCCTCTGATCTCCAACTTATGTTTCTGATCTCCTATTCTGATAAACGGCACCACCGTCTGGCCTCTGGTCTCCAGCGTCTGTTTCTGATCTCCCATTCTGACAAGCGGCGCCATACCGTGTGATCCAGGGTCTATGCGAATAATCAGGCAAGCGAGCCAGAGTTCAGCACCTGTCCGCCGGGTTCATTGCTCGCACACTGCGATCAGTTTCCGTCAAGGAGACCGATAGGCCTACTGTCGCCAAGTCGCTTGGTCTCCTTCCCGAGACAGGCATTTATTCATGCTTTTCCTCTGACCTCTTCAATCAGACGCGCCCCCTCTGTGCGATCTAGTGACGAGAGGCAGGTACAACAGTGATGCAGTCCCGCGCTGAAGTCAGACGGATCATCGTCATTTCCGATCTGGACGGTTCGCGTATTCGCGTTCAATCCGAATACTCCGATGAGTTTGTTCGCCTTATCAAACTTGTTCCAGGTCGACGATTCGACGACGCTTCCAGGTTTTGGAATTTTCCCGTTGAAAATCTTTCCTTATTTAAAGCAGCTTTTTCGACATGGACCATCATCGCGAAAGGCAAGCCGACGACAGCATCCGCGCAAGCCGTCCAGCCAGCGCCCTTGCCGGTAGTGAACCCCTTCACCATCAGGCGTCCTGATTCCGGATCCCCTTCCCCCGAAGAAACGCAATCTCCCTCTTCGCTTCCGGCTAATGTTTCCCGAACACTCCGCGACGTTCTGTCCGCCTACAAATACTCCCCCAAGACAGCGCGCCGTTACACAGCCATCGCCGAACGCTTCAACGCGTTCATCGTCCCCCACCCCCTTGAGCGCGCCACAATCGACGATGTTCAGGAGTACCTGTCGATGCTGGGAAGGAAAAACGGAGCGGCGGCCGCCACGCTGAACCAAGTCATCAGCGCCCTGAAATTTCTGTTCAACCGCGTTCTCGGCCTTCCACTGCAAATCGAACATCGGCCCCGAGCCGACAAACATCTTCCCGGTGTCCTCAGCCGTCCCGAAGCCCTTCGCATCATCAAAGCTCCTAAGAACCTAAAACACAAACTGATACTATCCCTCGCATATTCCGGCGGCCTTCGCGTCAGCGAAATCGCGCGCCTGAAGACCTGCGACATCGACCTTGACCGGCGAGTCATTTTCATTCGCGGCGGCAAAGGCCGGAAAGACCGCTATACACTTCTTGCCGAAAAATCCCGTCAATTGTTTCTTTCCTACATCGAGATGTACAACCCCGAAGCCTGGCTCTTCGAAGGCCAGAAAGGCGGCCATCTGAGCATCCGCTCAATGGAAGAAATCTTCTACCGTGCACGAACTACAGCCAATATCGACAAAGAAGTCTCAATCCACTGCCTCCGTCACAGTTTCGCCACGCACCTCCTCGAAGACGGTACGGATTTGCGTTATATCCAAGTCCTGTTAGGACATGCCAGCCCGAAAACCACCCAGGTCTACACACATGTTGCCAAAAGGAACGTCCTCAGCATCACAAGCCCGCTCGATCGTGAAGTTGAGTCATGATGTTTAAAAAAATGTCCTATATGGTTAGTAAAATTTTGTTGCATTCCAGCAGGATGTCTTTATAATGGAAATAGAAATGCCGGTTATGCCATCGCGTTTCGGCCGAGTCCATATCCTGCTTTCGATATTTCCACCAACTCGCCACCAGAAAATGACTGGTTTGTATTTGACATAATTTCAGTATATGTCTATCTGCATGTTCGTACTTCACCCATCCCATACACATTACCCACAATTCCTTTCAGCTAATAATCCCCACAACAAATTACTCCATTCAGCTAAAATCCCCATCAAATTTTTTCCCACAAATTCATAGACACATAGTTAGTTGCAATCGTGAAAGAAAAAAATAGGGGTAAGAGAAGAGGAAGAGAAGAACGCGCGCAAGATAGAGTATTGGATGGGGAGACAAGTCTCCCCATCCAAGCGCGCTCGAAGGTCACGACTGCAACTAACAGCGCTGTTCACGCTCATCGGTCGCAGGCTCCCTCTTCGGCCATCGCTGCACTCGCTTTGCTCATTCCGCTCAGGCACAATGGCGCTCGCCGATGCTCGCGCCATCGTCGCAAACAGGCAGAACGTTAGGCGAAATATTGATTTCCGGCTTAAATTTTATAAAGGTTCGCCCGGGACTCTGGCCGTCGGGCTCACACAAAATGAAAGATAAATTTACTATAAACGATGAGTTGATGAAAGAGAAAATGATTCATTTACTAAAAATGGGTGTTCCTCAAGGCTGTAGCTCAATACCAGTTGTTGAAGCATTTTGTTTTCAGAAAAGCGGAGGACTTAGGATTCGGGATTATTGGAATAGTAAGGATTATCAATTTGATGAATTTATGATCATGGCAAATACTTATATGGCAATCTATAGAATTATTCGAAAAGATTCAAAGAATGATAAAAGGAAAGATTTCGACTGGTACTATATGTTACAGATTAAGCAAAACATCCAAACGATAAAAAGTATTTACGTACTTATAAAGAACAAATGTTATTTTGATGCAGCAATAATTATTCGTTCACTGCAAAGCAGGTTGCTTCAGTTACTTCTTTTTACTTTAGAACCTTCATCAACAGATAATTGGGCAAAAAACCCAGAAAACAAGGAATATAGAGAAGGAAATATCCGAAAAAAGTTAATGAATTATGGCATAGAAGTTTGGGAACATATTTATCTGAAAGGAAATACTATAGTTCACAGTAACTGGAAAGGATTAGAAGAATATGGGTTGTTTGAAAAAGGATTTTTCCCATTAATCGAATACGATAAAAATCTAATTTTAGTTTGTGCAAAATACTTTATTGGTATTACTGCATTTATTGGTTATTATGTAAATCAAGATGAAAATCTATCAGAAAAAGAAGTTGATCAATATAGCAAATTATTCAACTATTTTAAGAATATGCTTTTAGCTGATAATAGAGTAGATCATATTTCCTTCAATTTCAAGAAGCAACAGATCGATGAAACGAATAATATAAATAACAGTATAGAATATGCTAGTTTTGATTTTGATAAATTAAAAGAATTAATCAATAAAATATATTCAAAATAAAGAATGCAATTGTATCGCCTTGCTTCGCCCTCCGGGCGTTCAGCACAGCGATGATTTAGTATAGACCGGAAATCAATACTTCGCCTAACAGCGCTGCCCACGCTCATTAGTCGCCTTCGGCTCCTTCTTCGGCCTTCATTCCACTCGCATTCGCTCGTTTCATTCAGGCACATTTTGTCCCGCCGATGCGGGCCAAAACGTCGCAGGCAGGCATACGTTAGTTGCAATCGTGAAAAAATAAGGTTAAGAGAAGAGGAAGAAAAGAACGCGCGCAAGATAGAGTATTGGATGAGGAGACAAGTCTCCCCATCCAAGCGCGCTCGAAGGTCACGACTGCAACTAACAGCGCTGTTCACGCTCATCGGTCGCAGGCTCCCTCTTCGGCCATCGCTGCACTCGCATACGCTCATTTCGCTCAGGCACAATGGCGTTCGCCGATGCTCGCGCCATCGTCGCAAACAGGCAGAACGTTAGCTGAAAGTTTGCCCCCCAAGATCAGATGTGCAGATACCTATGTTTTAATGCATGCGAAATTTATCTTCATGTTTGAGACTTTGGATATCAAATTTATGCGCATAAATGACCCGATCTGGTTTTATGGTACTACAGTGTATAGTTCAAGGAATTATTATGGGTAGGATTTACATTCAGAAGGTTTCTGAACGTGATACAACGAATAGAAACATTTATCAGATGCTACAATCGATTGATCAAGAAGAAAATGGATTTATGAATGGTGGATATGGGATCTCATGGGAAGAGTATCCGGGATATATCGAAAAACTTATTGCGCAGTATGAAGCTCCTGAGCTTGAAAAAGGATATGTGCCACAAACAATATATTGGCTTATGGATGATGAAGAAGTACTAGGGTACTCAAAAATGAGGCATTACTTAACCGATAAATTGCGTGCTCATGGTGGGCATATAGGATATGGGATTCGGAAAGAACAACGAAATAAGGGGTATGGGAAGAAGTTATTGGAACTGACATTGAACGAAATAAAGAAACGTGATGTGAATGATGTATTGATAACATGTGATGAAACCAACAGAGGATCAAGAAAAGTAATAGAATGGAATAATGGGATATTGGAAAAGATAGAACATGAACATTGTTATTATTGGATAAAGATATAAGGTATAAGATATTGAAGAACAATGAATAAGGTGAAGAGAGAAAAGACATGGATGGGGGGCAAACCATCAGCTAACAGCACTGCCCACGCTCATCAGTCGCCTGTCGGCTCCTTCTTCGGCCATCGCTGCACTCGCTATCGCTCATTCCGCTCAGGCACATTGTGGCTCGCCGATGCTCGCCACAACGTCGTAGGCAGGCGAACGTTAGGCGAAAGCGCATGACAAAGGATAGATTAAAATGGCTACCAAAGATAACTGGGATAAAATAGATGTGATAACCAAAATATTCTCATCTATTATTATTGCTGTTGTTGGGATATTGGTGACAATTATATTTAATAACAAAGAAATACAGAATCAAGATTTGCGGTTAGTAAATGACTACGCTATAATGATTGAACAAGAAAGTCCCATTAAAAAAATGATTGGGTTTAATACAATATTTATGAAAAAAGGAATAAAAAAAGGGATAGAACTTATAAATGACTGCATAAATGAGAATAATATAGAAGAATTATGTAAAATATTACAAGATTATAAAGGTGGACTAAAAATAATAACTGAAATTGTAAAGAATATCTATATGAATGAAACATATCAAATATCTCAGATTACATATAAAACAAAAGATGGGAAACGTGACGCGAATGGAATATTTACAAATGATGGGAAAATAAGAACGATAATACCTATATTTGATAGTCATTTAAATTCTGTCACGATTTATGATCCATATGAAAATAATGAGAAAATAATTCCAGAGAGTATAATCGCACTAGATAGAGCAAAAAACGAGATTGAATACAATAAAAGGCAATATACTGGTATTTTCAAAATATATGATGGAATAATACCTATTAGTACTTTTATGTTTTGCTTATTTATAAATAAGAACCATGAAATTGAGATAAAAATATGTCAAGTGTTATCATCCGAAAAGGATATAATAAATGTTCATGTTTTAGATGACGATAAGTCTATTCCCACGGGATCAGTTTTATTAAGCAACAATCGGGAATATATCGGACTTAAAATATATAGTAATACAAGTGGCGAAGTAGCAACATTTGCCCGATTGTAGTCATGCGCCATCGCCTAACAGCACTGCCCACGCTCATCGGTCGCAAGCTCCCTCTTCGGCCATTCGCTTCACTCGCATACGCTCATTCCGCTCAGGCACATTTTGTCCCGCCGATGCGGGACAAAACGTCGTAGGCAGGCGAACGTTAGACGACATTTTTCAGGAGAGATTATGGATCCTAATAAAATTGATATTGATAATGAAATTGTACAGTTTATGCAAATATTTGATAAAGTGGATAAGGCTATTCAAAATAAAAAAACAATACCTGATAGGATTACAGCCTATGGCTATGAATTTTTTATCAAGATATATTGTCATTTTATTACGATGTGTACATTGCGAAATGGATCCAATCTTGATGATGGGAAAATACAAGTTAAGGTACAAGATTATTCAGCAATACTTACAATAAATAGAGCAACTTTAGAAACAGTATTATTATTTTACTATATCTATATTGATTCCAAAAATAATGAAGAATTGGAATTTAGATATTATAGCTGGGAACGAGAGGGGATGCTTACAAGACAACACTTTATTCCATTAGATGCCGATGGAATTGAAAAACTAAAACAAGAAAAAAATGCAATTATCGAAATTGAAAAAAAAGTATACAATAATAATTGTTTTAAAATATTACCTAAAGATCAAAAAGCAGAATACAAAAATAGAGGAAAATGGAGACCTGGATGGAAAAACATAATGAAAATAATGAATGTTACTCCTTATCAAAGCTCATTCCTGTATTCATATTTATCAAGTTATGCTCATTGTGAGTATTTGAATTTGTTACAAAATTCTCAAATGACAGATATTAATGAGAGAAAAAAAATGGTTAATATCCAATTTTGGGTACTATTTGAAATATGTTCTGCATTTTTGTATGAATTTATAAAAAAAAGCGATATAACAATCGAGAAAGAAAAATATGACTATACTAAATTCTGGAAAGACATATTTATAAATGATTTCCTGAAAAACGTCGTCTAACACCGCGGCCCACGCTCATCAGTCGCCTTTGGCTCCTTCTTCGGCCTTCATTCCACTCGCATGCGCTCGTTCCATTCAGGCACATTTTGGTTCGCCGATGCTCACCAAAACGTCGCAGGCCGGAAACGTTAGGTGCAATGCCAACCAACATCGTTTTGGGCGAAGAGAGCGCCCGGGCCTCCGGCCGTCGGGCGCAAATTTGCATTTAATTTCTGTGGAGGAAGAAAAGCATGAATGAAATATTCGGCTATAACAAAAAAAACATTACAGTACAACAGTCTCTGAAGGGAAATAGCAAAATCGCTATATTTTATCCAGGACTAGGATATTCGTTAAGTGCGCCTTGTTTCTTTTATTTATTAGAGCTATTTCGAAGCAATGGTTATGATACGTATGGTATTGATTATAGATATAATGAAAACATTGAATTCATGAATGCAACTGAGGAATTGCAGGATACATGGTTTGATTATGACAGTAGGGTAATTGGAGAGAATCTTAAAAATGAAACTAGCCATTATGCAGAAACAGTATATATTGGGAAATCACTTGGAACTACAATGTTAATGAAGCAGTTGAATGCAAACTTGATTTCGGCTGATTCATTGATTATTTGGCTTACGCCTGGAGTATATGTTCACGATATTTTTTCAACGATTATTGAGTCGGTTAATAGATCAATGGTAGTATGTGGAACGGCAGATAAGTATTACAAAGTAGAAGAGATTAATCGCATAAAAGGAAGAAAAAACGTTAATCTAAAGGAGATTCAAAAAGCGGGCCATGCTTTTGAGGTTATTAATGATATTGAGAAATCTATATTGAATATAGTAGAGGTTGTTGAGGCTGTAAGAGAATTCATAAGCACAGAATTGAAAAACGAAATATAATAGACAAGTATTTTCAATGCCGTGCCGGGCCTCCGGCCGTCGGCGCGCGTCATTACCCGAAGATGGTTGGCACTGCACCTAACAGCACTGCCCACGCTCATCAGTCGCCTTCGGCTCCTTCTTCGGTCTTCGCTCCACTCGCATGCGCTCATTCCTCTCAGGCACATTGTGGCTCGCCGATGCTCGCCACAACGTCGTAGGCAGGCAAACGTTAGGCGCAATACCAATTTCCCGCATTTGTTTGATTAGGACTCGCCCGGGCCTCCGGCCGTCGGGCTCGTACAATTTAACGATGAATATTGATTTAACTACATCGAATATGAGGATGCAATGATAATAAATGAAATGACTTTGCATAAAGATAAAGAATACATTGACTTAATAAAAAACAAAAGTATGGAAAGTTTGATTATTAGGAACAACCATCGTATTAAACAAATAGATTTATACTGCTTCCTTAGATTCAAATATGGACAACCAAATGGCTTTCAATCTTTTATAAGAGCAAATGATTCCGATAATTTTATCCAATGGCATTATTCATTTAAGTATAAAAAAGTGTATATAGATATTTTAGGATCTATCCGTTTTTTGGAATTTCATGTATTTGCAAATAATAAAGCTGATTTTGAAAATATTAATGAAGATACAATAATTAATGAGCTTCAAAATGAAATATCTAAAAATGTAAAAGGAATATTGAGTATAAAAAACAATATTGAGCATTGGGATTTGTTTTCAAATACATATAGTAGAATTAATAATTCTTTGAAATACTTTTATTCAAAATACTCAGAAGTAAATCCAGAGAAACCAATAGAGATAGATAAGCCCTTTTTTACTAAAATTGAAGCAGATAAGTACCTATCTGATATGAAGAGATACACAGATTCTATAATAAAAATAAAGGATTATGGATTAGCAATACGAATGTTGGCGCCAGTTGTAGGTGAGTCATTTATCAATCTTGTAGTATTTTACTTTGCAAGGCCTGAAATAAAAGAAGATGAAAGACTATTAGATAGTATTTTTAGAAATAATATTGATATAAGGATAAAGACATTACATTTGAATTGTATTGGATTAAAAAAGCAGATTGACCAAATGGATATTAGGTTTAAAAACTTTTTAGTAATGATGAATAAGCGAAATGACTTCTTGCATGGGAATATTCAGCCAGGAGTTAATAAATTTGATCATGTGTTTTTTGAAGGGACTATTCCTGTATTTGAATCTGAAAAAGATATTTCCGTTGAATTTGCTTCTCAGACAATGTTTCAGATTGAAAAGGATGATATTGATACCTGTTTAAATACTATTAATGGAATTAAGGAATTGATTCTCGAAAATTTACAAGAGGATTATAGAAAGCAATTTGAAATAGTAATTGATAAAAATGTTTTAGGATGGAATAAGTTAAAAAGAAGAATAGGAATATTATTTCCTGAATATTTTGTTCAAAGTTTTATGATTAAAGATTAGGATATAATATCTCCGCGCCTCGCCCTCCGGGCGTCCGGCGCGGAGATGGTTCAATTAAGACGGGGAATTGGTACAGCGCCTAACAGCACTGCCCACGCTCATCAGTCGCCTGTCGGCTCCTTCTTCGGCCTTCACTCCACTCGCATCCGCTCGTTCCATTCAGGCACATTGTGGCTCGCCGATGCTCGCCACAACGTCGTAGGCAGGCGAACGTTAGTTGCAATCGTGAAAGAAAAAATAAGGGTAAGAGAAGAGGAAGAGAAGAACGCGCGCAAGATATAGTATTGGATGGAGAGACAAGTCTCCCCATCCAAGCGCGCTCGAAGGTCACGACTGCAACTAACAGCGCTGTTCACGCTCATCGGTCGCAGGCTCCCTCTTCGGCCATCGCTGCACTCGCATGCGCTCATTCCGCTCAGGCACAATGGCGCTCGCCGATGCTCACGCCATCGTCGTAAACAGGCAGAACGTTAGGCGAAATAGCTCAGAAAAGGAGAAAAACATGTCACAATTTTTTGAAAATTTTCGAATTGGAAAAATTATTTTTCATGAAGTTACTAAATCTTTCATTAGTATGACAACGTGAGTTACAATATTACCCAATGAATACAAGGTAAATTCATAAGTCATGTTGTGCTAAATACGAAAGAATTAGTATGCAAAGAGATGATACAGATAAACCGACTATACCGCATTTTAGTAATACAGTTGCTCCCCTAGATAGCAAAGGGATTGAAACGCTAGAGAAACGAATTGTTGATGCGTTAGGAAATAACTCTCACTGTATTCAAATGGATATAGTTGATAAGAAGACTGATAGTGTTTATCAAACAGTCGTAAATATATTGAGTTGTGGCGAAACTGACTATGTAGTACATTCTAAAGAATTTGCAGAAAAGCTTTCTATGGCTCAAATTTCTAGAAAAATACCTGGAGGAATATTAGCAGTAATTATTGGTACCATTGGGGCATCTAGCAAGAAATGTTGTGCGTTAGTAAAAGCTGAAGTACATACTGGTTTTCATAAATCTGGTTTTTCTGGAAATCTGACTATCGAATATTTAGCTGACCTATTTCTTACCCCGCAACAAAAATTATACAAAATAGGGTTTTTTATTGCTAACAATGATGCCTATGATGCCTTTATATATGATCACAATATGACTCGTTCTGAATCAACGCAAGCGGCTAAATATTTTTATTTTGGTTTTTTAGGATGCAAAATAGCTGAAAGTAATAAAGCTCAAACACAGCAATTTTACTTACTTACAAGAGAATATATCAATGATTTGGATAGTGAGCTTACAGTAAAACTAAACTATCAAGATAGTTTGTATGGGTATCTACGAAATGAAGTTGCGACTACTATTGGTGTAAAGGAATTTGCAGAGGCAAATCTTCAAATTAGGCATAGGGACAAATATCTAGCCTATATGCGTGTATCGCATTATCCAGAACAGGGAATAGTTAAGGATTTGAGCCTAATAAAGAATAAGCTTCGTAGAAGAAATATTAGATTTTCTAGTGGAGTAAAAATATTAAGAGTCGGTGGTTCTTTGTCGGATGTTATTCGTATAATTTCTTCGGATCAAACTGAAACTACTGTAGCTATAAAAGGAAAAATTGAGGATCAAAAAGTATGATAGAGAACGACTTTGTTGATAAATTCAAAAAAGAAAAAAGTATGTATGCTGGGTTAGGAGAGTATGTAAGAGATTTCTTAATTTTGAAATGGACAGAGAATAAAGGGAGTAAGAGCGATTTTTGTATTGATCCTAGTTTTCGAGTAAAAGATGAAAAATCATTAATACAAAAAGCTTTCTATCGTGAAAAAAATTATAGCGATCCGTATAATGATATAACTGATAAAGTGGGTATTCGTTTTATATTTCTTACAATAAATCGGTTGAAGAAATTTAAAAAAATCATTGAAGAGCAGAATGTATTTTCGTTTAGTTGCGACAGAGATTTTGAAGATGAACGAAGAAAAAATCCAACAAAGTTCGAGTACCAGTCTGTTCATTATATTTTGAGACCAAAGAACGATATCATATGTAGAGATATTGTTTTAAAAAAAGGAATCTCGTGTGAGATACAGGTACGGACTATATTGCAACATGCATATAGTGAACTGACACATAACACAATATATAAACCTCAAAAAACCTCTGATCCAGGTATTCATCGTTTGATTGCCCGAAGCATGGCTCTAATTGAAACAACTGAGGTTCTTTCAAAACACAAGAACAGAATGAAATATAATGAAAAGCGGGGACAGAACCTGTATGATGATGTTGCAACACAAACGTCACCAGGAGGAGCCCCCGCTGATGAAAACCATACCAGAAATACTGGGCGGAGCGCAAATACTTTTGCCGATTTCTTACGATATCCAGCGATGTTTCGAAGAATATCTCACCGACGAACATCGCTTTTTTATCGCTCTGCTCCGAGTCATTGAAGATGCTCAGCCACGGATTACATCACCATGTGCACGAACTGGCCGTCCTCCACATCGGAACGAACCGATCATGCGGGCGTTTTTCGCCCGTACTGTATTCCACATAGCGACAGTCACGGACCTTAGGAACAGGCTGATCAACGATCCGAATCTGCGGAGGATATGCGGCTTCACCTCCGTTCCAAGCTCTGCGACCTTTTCGCGTCGCTACGCGGAGTTTTCAAAAAAGACTCCGCTGATTCAGACTTTGAATACCATGGTGAAGGATTGTCATGACGGCCATATCGTCGGACACATAAATCGGGATGCGACGGAGATACGAGCACGAGAAAAACCTGTACCTGCCAAACGTGAAGCTGTTTCTTCCACGACACCGCAACGGAAACGGGGTCGTCCCCGAAAAGGAGAAGTTCGGCCTGTGAAGGAGCCGACACAGATAGAAAAGCAAGTCGGCCAAAGCGTCAGGAAATCCTTGTCAGAACTATCAAAAAACTGTGCATGGGGATGCAAGAAGAACAGCCAGGGGAATAGGGAAACATGGAAAGGATACAAGTTGCACCTTGATGTCAGCGACACAGGATTCCCTATTTCAGCAGTCGTAACCGGCGCCAATGTTCATGATTCGCAAGTAGCGATTCCTCTGGAAAAGATGACAGAGAAAAAGGTCCGACATCTGTATTCAGTCATGGACGCTGCATACGATGCGGATCCCATCGCGACCTATATCCAGGGACGTGGGCGTGTTCCGCTGATTGATCGGAATACGCGTCGTGGAACGGAACGGGAACCATTTTCGCCGTCACAGAAGGAGCGGTACACAATCAGGACAACGGTTGAACGTGCAAACTCGCATTTGAAGGATTGGCTCATACCGGGTCAGATATTTGTACGGGGATTTGAGAAAGTATCATTCCTGCTCATGTGCGGGGTAGTGGTTCTGGCGGCCATCAAGGCTTTGCAGTACTTCATCCTTCCCGAACTGCAGAAATTGTAACCTGGTGATCCGACAGAACTGGGTTTTGTAGGCGTAGTCCATCTTTTGCACTGAAAAGAGAGCCCTTTTTACTGCACATGTAATTTTTACTGTGTAAAAACGAAGCTTCAGTTACAATAACTCGCTTTTTTACAAAGCGGATTACGGAGTTTTGAAAAAGCCTCAACTGATTGTATTTTTATTGAAGCAGAAAACAGTTTTGAGTGCGAAGATAGTTATGTGAATCCAATTGTAGAGCATATCCGTGAAAAATATGGTTCTCAAATAAATTTTGAGTATGAGGAAAAACTCAGTTTTTACCTTCTTGATGCATTTTGTGATGAAATTAAAATTATCACACCAGAAATTGTTGATAATTTTATTAAAGAAAAATCATATATTATAGAGAGAATTATTGAGCGTTCAGCAACTAAGTTGCTTTTTAGGCAACCTGTAGTGATCATAATGTATATACTCGTATTCAATTATGAAGACAATATCACTAATAAATGGCCATTACTACAAGATGATTTGGATCCAATATTTACAGATTTGGGAATTAGTCGTGTATAATTTTCTGAGCTACTTCGCCTAACAGCACTGCCCACGCTCATCAGTCGCCTGCGGCTCCTTCTTCGGCCATCGCTCCACTCGCTAACGCTCATTCCGCTCAGGCACATTGTGGCTCGCCGATGCTCGCCACAACGTCGTAGGCAGGCGAACGTTAGGCGCAATTATAATTCCCGAGGGATCTGATATTCTAATTGGATAATCAATCACCAAGCATAATAGATAGAATGAATTTTGAGGAAAGGAGTAATTTCGGTGAAAAATTTGTTCCTAGACTCTAATATATGGTTAGATTTATATTATTATTCAAGTAATGACTTAATTGAATTTTCAAAGTTGAATGATATGTTGAATAGGGATATTAGGCTTTATATGCCACAGCAGGTGGCATATGAAATACAGCGGAATCGTGATGGAAAAATAAATGAGGCGTTTAAAAAATTTAAAGATTTTAAAATACAAATTCCCAATCTATGTATGGGATTTTCTGAATATGAAACATTTAATAAATTATATAAAGATATACAAATAATCCATAAGGAATTATGTATAAAAGTTGAATCATCAATATCTAGTATATCTTTACCTGCTGATCAATTAGTAAATAAAATACATAAAAATTCTGTTATTATCGAAGAAAGCGAAACCATTCTCGATGAAGCATATAAGAGATATTTACGTGGCAATCCTCCAGGTAAGAATAATGGCTCTTCGACGAATCGTGTGGGTAACCAAGGAAGCATGGTAGGATGAGCAGGATGAAAGACGTAGAACTATTCGCCCTTGCGCTTGGATTATCTGAACCCTGGATTGTTGAGAACATAGAGTTCAAACCAACAGAACATCGGCTTGATATACAGCTTGGGTTCAAGCCCGGGAGTCGTTTTCCGTGTTTTTCCTGCGATTACAAGGGTACAGCCTACGATACGATGCCCAAAACATGGCGTCACCTCAATTTTTTCCAGCATGAAGCCTATCTGCATGCACGGGTTCCGCGGATAGACTGTCCTGAGCATGGCGTTCATCTGATTGATATCCCGTGGGCTCGTAAAGGATCGGGATTTACGCTGCTGTATGAAGCCCTCATGATGATCATGGTCAAGGAAATGAGCGTCAAGGCAGTTTCCAGACTGACAGCTACCACCGATACGCGAGTGTGGCGAATTATGGACCATTATGTTTCCGAAGACGTGGCTACACAAGATTTATCGAAAACCACACGAATCGGAATCGACGAAACAGCAGCCAAACGCGGACACTCATACATCACCGTTGTGGCCGATCTCGATACAGGGAAAGCCATATATGTGACCGAAGGCAAGGATGCATCCACTATAAAAGCCTTTACAGAGCATCTGGAAGCCCATGGAGGCTCGAAAACTGCTATCACGGACGTCTGTACCGATATGTCGCCGGCGTTCATGTCCGGGATCGAAGAGCATCTTCCACAGGCTGCTCTCACGTTTGATCGGTTTCATGTCATGAAGCTTCTGGGTGAAGCAGTCAACGACGTGCGGAAAGAAGAATCAACGATGGAAACGGTACTCAGAGGTTCGAAATATGTCTGGTTGAGCAACCCCTACAATCTGTCGGTTAAGAATTTGGCCCGTCTCAACACCTTGTCAGGATTACAGTTAAAAACAGGGCGAGCATGGCGAATGATGAACATTTTCAAGGGACTTTTCGAATTCTCGGCCTCTCGAGCCATAGAAGAACTTGAAAAATGGAGAGTATGGGCAACACGATCACAGCTTACCCCAATCATCAATTTTGCTGCGATGCTGAAACGACACTGGAATGGAGTCGTTCGGTGGCTTACATCCGGAGTGACAAATGGGCTTCTTGAATCGTTGAATAGTCTGATTCAGTCAGCAAAGACCAGAGCCAGAGGATTCCGAACTATCAAAAATCTCAAGATCATGACCTACATTGTCGCCGGTAAACTGGGGCAGTTACCCACATGAAACAGCGAAGAGCCAGAATAATTCATATGGTGATGCCATTAATTGGATTAGTCTATTGGAAAATGTTCCTAATAATGAAGATTTATTCTTTGTAAGTGCAGATCGGGATTATCAATCTCCAGCTAATCAAAATACAATGAATATTTTCTTAGTTAAAGAATGGAACACTAACAAGAATTCAAATTTATTATATTATACTAGCTTAGTTCAATTTTTAAATGAACATGTAAAAGATATAAATCTAATTACAGAAAAAAGCAAAGAAACTGCAATTGAGTTGCTTTTACAAAGCGGTAGTTTTTCACAAACTCATACAATAATAAGAAATCTTAAATCTTTTCAATATTTTACAGATGCTCAAGCAAATCAGATAATAAACAATGTTTCAAATAACAATCAGGTTTATGGAGTTATTGATGATGATGTAATTAGCTTTTTAAAAACGATAATAGCCGGCAGAGAAGATAAAATTAGTAAATCAGATGATAATGGGTTTATACTAAAAAAAATTGGAATTAGTAAATAGTGTGATCTATTTAATTGTAATGAGTTTATCGCACGTCACTCAGTGAGAACGATAATAGAAGAAATAAGTTTAGAATTATAACTGCGCCTAACACCGTGCCCCTGCTCATCGCCCTTTCAGGGCTCTTCGGCCTTCGTTACGCTCGCATGCGCTCACTTCACTCAGGCACATTTCGGCCCGCCGATGCGGGCCAAAACGTCAGAGGCACAAAACGTTATGTGCAATACCGCGCGAAGAAAAAGAAAGAGAAATCTGTGCTGTCTTTTGATATGATGGGGTTCATGGAAAACTGAGGTGGAAATAGATGTTCAATATTAAAATTATCGAGTATGAGCATATGGATGAATTGATAAACCTATGGATTGAACGGCATCTATGGCTAAAAGAGCATAACAAAGAAATGTGGAAACTCGATCAATTGAATAAAGCATCGATTATTGAAAAGTATGAAAATCCAAAATGCTATTTAGCATATGAAGATGAAGAAAAAGTTGGTGGTTTCTTATTGATAGAACACGATAGGCGATATTGGCCTGATGAAATGGATGAAAAAGCATATTACATTCATAAATTCGTAGTACGAACTGGATGTGGAGGGAAAGGATATTCAGACAAAATGCTTGAATGGATCAAGAGCTATGGAAGAGAAAATGGGAAACAGTATGTGAGATTGGATTATGAAAAGCAAAGAAAGTATTTACGAAGTATGTATTTGAGTCATGGATTTGAAGATAGGGAAGTACTTACATATAGTAATGGAAATGAAATAGTAAAAGCAGAATGTACGATATGAAAATTGATGAAAGAATGAATTAGAAAGTAATATTATAAAAAGTGTATGCGAAAATATTTTGAAGTACTGATGTAGAAAAGGTAAATATAGAATATCGAAACTGAAGAACAAAAAATGGTAATAAGGGTAGTAAAAAGTATAAGAATGAAGAAAGATCGCGCGGTACAGCACATAACACCGTGCCCCTGCTCGTCGCCATTTCATGGCTCCTCGGCCATCGCTGCACTCGCTTGCGCTCATTCCGCTCAGGCACATGTGCGCCCGCCTGTGCGGTCGCACACGTCAGAGGCACAAACGTTATGTGCAATGTTTTTGGGGCGGATCTCGTGCGAAACTGTATGATTCTGAATGACGTCAGAGTATTTAAAATAGAATCTTCTGATATTGGGTTAATAAACAATCCTGTAATAATTATGGATCAGTGCTATACTCAGTGTTGTTAGTATAT
The DNA here is from genome assembly GCA_963678065.2 of Treponemataceae bacterium. GTDB lineage: Bacteria > Spirochaetota > Spirochaetia > Treponematales > Rectinemataceae. Next base: position 917,014 of record CAXXVZ010000005.1, on the reverse strand, counting down.
GCAGTACAAAAATATCATAGGTAAAAAATAGGATTTCTGGGTATGGGATTATCATGGATTTCAAAATGCCTTTCGAAGATGCTGCTATTTTTCTCATGAGATATGTGCCATGAAATAGGTGAATCCAAAAAAAAGTGATTTTGAAGTAGAGAAAAATATTGAGTGGTATTATGTACTATATAGTTTATAAGTAAAAATGATAGGTTTTTGAATTGGAAACATCGAAAAAACATGTACTGAACTATAATAGTCGAAAGCATAAATATAAATTTAGGGATAAAATATGTAGGTAATAGGATATAATAAAAGAGGCACTGTCAAAGTAAATAAATATGGTATAAAGAAATAAAGTACCTATGTATCTGAATAAAGTATTGAAAAGCAAAGATAAAGGGTTAAGAGTAAAGAGTAAAGGAATAAGAATTATAGAAATGAAGAGAAGACACAGGGTGTGCCCCAAAAACACAGCACATAACAGCACTGCCCACGCTCATCAGTCGCCTGCGGCTCCTTCTTCGGCCATCGCTGCACTCGCTATCGCTCATTCCGCTCAGGCACATTGTGGCTCGCCGATGCTCGCCACAACGTCGTAGGCAGGCGAACGTTAGCTGAAAGTTTGCCCCCCGAGATCAGATAGGCCGATACCACTGTTTTCAAAGTGCATGAACTGTAGTATCGGCTTGAGACTTTGGATAGTGAATTTACATATGGTTTGCACTATTTGATTGTGTGATGCAGTATTGTTCTTTTAAGGAATTATTATGGGTAGGATTTATCTTCAGAAGGTTTCTGAACGTGATAAAACGAATAGAAACATTTATCAGATGCTACAATCGATTGATCAAGAAGAAAATGGATTTATGAATGGTGGATATGGGATCTCATGGGAAGAGTATCCGGGATATATCGAAAAACTTATTGCGCAGTATGAAGCTCCTGAGCTTGAAAAAGGATATGTGCCACAAACAATATATTGGCTTATGGATGATGAAGAAGTACTCGGGTACTCAAAAATGAGGCATTACTTAACCGATAAATTGCGTGCTCATGGTGGGCATATAGGATATGGGATTCGGAAAGAACAACGAAATAAGGGGTATGGGAAGAAGTTATTGGAACTGACATTGAACGAAATAAAGAAACGTGATGTGAATGATGTATTGATAACCTGTGATGAAACCAACAGAGGATCAAGAAAAGTAATAGAATGGAATAATGGGATATTGGAAAAGATAGAACATGAACATTGTTATTATTGGATAAAGATATAAGGTATAAGATATTGAAAAACAATGAATAAGGTGAAGAGAGAAAAGACATGGATGGGGGGCAAGCCATCAGCTAACAGCACTGCCCACGCTCATCAGTCGCCTATCGGCTCCTTCTTCGGCCATCGCTGCACTCGCTATCGCTCATTCCGCTCAGGCACATTGTGGCTCGCCGATGCTCGCCACAACGTCGTAGGCAGGCGAACGTTATGTGCAATGTTTTTGGGGCGGATCTCGTGCGAAACTGTATGATCCTGAATGACGTCAGAGTATTCAAAAATAGGATCTTCTGATATTGGGTTAATAAACAATCCTGTAGTAATTGTGGATCAGTGCTATATTCAGTGTTGTTGGTATGTGCAGTACAAAAAATGGTATAAATAAAAATACTATTCTTGAATATGGGATAATCATGGAGTTTAAAACGCTTTTCTAAGGTGTTGCTATTTTTCTCATGAGATATGTGCCATGAAATAGGTGGATCCAAAAAAAGTGATTTTTGAAGTAGAGAAGAATATTGAGTAGTGGCATTATGTACTATATGGTTTATGAGTATAAATGGTAGATTATTGAATTGGAAACATCAAAAAAACATGTACTGAACTATAATAGTCGAACCATAAATATAAAGTTAGGGATAAAATATATAGGTAATAGAATACAATAAAAGAGGCAAGGTCAAAGTATATAAATAAATATGGTATAGAGAAATAAAATACTTATGTATTAGAATAAAGTATTGAAAAGCAAAGACAAAGGGTTAAGAGTAAAGAGCAAAGGAATAAGAATTATAGAAATGAAGAGAAGAAACTAGGTGTGCCCCAAAAACACAGCACATAACAGCGCTGCCCACGCTCATCAGTCGCCTTTGGCTCCTTCTTCGGCCCCTTCATTGCACTCGCATGCGCTCGTTCCATTCAGGCACATTGTGGCTCGCCGATGCTCGCCACAACGTCGCAGGCAGGCGAACGTTAGTTGCAATATTTGGGGGGCGGAAATTTTGCATCCTGAGTGAGATCATTTTTGTTTGCTATAAATATCTCATGGGAATATGGGATCAAGAGAAAAGATATTTTTCGAGAAACTTCAATGATTGAGTCATTTTATTTGTCTGCATAGAAACTGATAGATATAATGAAAGTATATCATAGTAATGCAGAATGTTGGGATTTGAGATTCTTCATGAGACTACAGGATTTCATGGAAAAGAGAATAATACCTGGCTAAAACTCAATGATTGTATAATCGAGTTACAAACTCAAAAATTAAAAAAATGGAATCTTTAAAAATGAAGATTCTGAAACAGGAATCAGGCATATTTGTTTTCAGGTAAAATATTTATGGAATATGGTAGAAGATTTAAAAAAAAGGTTTTGAGAATTTTAAAGAAAAAGAGGGAAAATCAATTTATACAGTTGAAGATTCAGAACTCTATAAAATAAATGCTCTGAAAGTATCGGTTATAGAGTTATGAGAATGAAGATCTCAGGGTAAGAGAAGAGAAAACGTTTTAAAAAATGGAAGAAAAAGAGCCCCCCAAACACAGCAACTAACACCGCGGCCCACGCTCATCAGTCGCCTTTGGCTCCTTCTTCGGCCTTCATTGCACTCGCATTCGCTCGTTCCATTCAGGCACATTTTGTCCCGCCTGTGCGGGCCAAAACGTCGCAGGCCGGAAACGTTAGGCGAAATCACAAAGGACAAAAACATGAAATTGAGATTCTTAGACCTCAATCATTATATTCATGATTCATGGGGATCTTTCTTTATTATTAATAAATCAATTCTTGAAGAGATTGAGAAATGTATTTATGATCAACGTAATAATATATGTCCAAATAGTAAAGATATATTTAAAGTATTTAAATATGATTTATGTAATGTAAAATACATAATTTTGGGGCAGGACCCTTATTTTCAAAAAGGTAAAGCCTCGGGACAAGCTTTTGAGATTAGTGGTTTTAATAATTGGAACATGTTGAAAAACGATTCTTTTGGAAGAATAGTCAAAGCAGCCTTTTATTACAAATACCAAACCGATCTTCAAAAAAAAGATTTAATTACTAAATTACAATCAGCTTGTAAGCCTAAATTAGTATTCGTAAAATTATTACAAAATGGTGTTTTGCTTTTAAATACTGCACTAACCTGTGAACAAGGAAAGGCAGGATCTCATCTTAAGCAATGGAATAAATTTACAAAAAATATATTAAAATATATAAACTGTTGCAATAATGACGCCACATGGTTTTTATGGGGAAAAAAAGCACAGAATATTTTCGATGAAGCATTTAGTAATAATGCACCGGAAAAAATTGTTAGGTCAGCTCACCCTCGATATTATAATATATTTAAAAAGGAATCGGGGTTAAAAATAATACTAGATAAAATGAAGAGTCCTTTGTGACTTCGCCTAACACCGTGCCCACGCTCATCGCCATTTCATGGCTCTTCGGCCTTCATTCCACTCGCATTCGCTCATTCCATTCAGGCACATTTTGGTTCGCCGATGCTCACCAAAACGTCGTAGGCACAAAACGTTAGGCGACATTATTCTGGGCGCAGTCTGTGCAACAGCCAGCCGTCCTAGCGGGCTGCATACCACAATTCGAGTTGTATACGAATCATTCTAATCTATTGAGGATAATGAAATAGAATGAATTTAAAAAAGGTTTGACAAATATTTTAGTATAATGAAGTATCTCATTAGCGTTCATGATCCGCAAACACTGCAAGGAGAGTACTTCAATGAATAAGATTAAGACTGGAGCGTTTATTCCTTTTCCAATTGTTCCTATAGCACTCGTTGGTACAAACATCAAAAATGAGCCTAATTATGCAACGATAGGATTTACGAATGGAGTGAATAGTAATCCAGCTATTGTCTATATAAGTATAAATAGAAATCACTATACTTCTGAGGGAATTATTGAAAACAAAACATTCAGTATCAATTTTCCATCAGCGGAGTATGTCGTAGAAACAGATTTTTGTGGTCTTGTGAGTGAAAGAAAAACCAGTAAATCAAAAATGTTTACTTCGTTTTATGGGGAATTAGGAACGGCTCCAATGATTCAGGAATTTCCGATTACATGTGAATGTAGGTTCATAGATAAAGTAGTGGAATTTGCTATGGATAGGGTTTATTTTGGAGAAGTTGTTCAAGTATATATTAATGAGGAGTATGTATCTGATGATAAAGGGATCGATAGTAGAAAAATGAAACCGCTGTGTTTTTTAGGTTTAGAAAACAGGTATTGTGAAGTTGGAAAGGAACTAGGACAGGGATGGAGTTCGGGTAAGGAATATCGAGTAAACTAAAGGAACTGTATAAATACTGAACATCCTCGCCAGTATGACGAGGACGACATAAACGAAAGGGTAGGGAGAGCGCCCAGAACAACGTCGCCTAACAGCACTGCCCACGCTCATCAGTCGCCTTTGGCTCCTTCTTCGGCCTTCATTACACTCGCATGCGCTCGTTCCATTCAGGCACATTGTGGCTCGCCGATGCTCGCCACAACGTCGTAGGCAGGCAAACGTTAGTTGCAATCGTGAAAGAAAAAAATAAGGGTAAGAGAAGAGGAAGAGAAGAACGCGCGCAAGATATAGCATTGGATGGGGAGACAAGTCTCCCCATCCAAGCGCGCTCGAAGGTCACGACTGCAACTAACAGCGCTGTTCACGCTCATCGGTCGCAAGCTCCCTCTTCGGCCATCGCTGCACTCGCTGTCGCTCATTCCGCTCAGGCACAATGGCGCTCGCCGATGCTCGCGCCATCGTCGCAAACAGGCAGAACGTTAGCTGAAAGTTTGCCCCCCGAGATCAGATAGGCCGATACCACTGTTTTCAAAGTGCATGAACTGTAGTATCGGCTTGAGACTTTGGATAGTGAATTTACATATGGTTTGCACTATTTGATTGTGTGATGCAGTATTGTTCTTTTAAGGAATTATTATGGGTAGGATTTATCTTCAGAAGGTTTCTGAACGTGATACAACGAATAGAAACATTTATCAGATGCTACAATCGATTGATCAAGAAGAAAATGGATTCATGAATGGTGGATATGGGATCTCATGGGAAGAATATCCAGGATATATCGAAAAACTTATTGCGCAGTATGAAGCTCCTGAGCTTGAAAAAGGATATGTGCCACAAACAATATATTGGCTTATGGATGATGAAGAAGTGCTAGGGTATTCAAAAATGAGGCATTACTTAACCGATAAATTGCGTGCCCATGGTGGGCATATAGGATATGGGATTCGGAAAGAACAACGGAATAAGGGATATGGGAAGAAGTTATTGGAATTGACATTGAGCGAAATAAAGAAACTCAATATAAATGATGTATTGATAACCTGTGATGAAAAGAACAGTGGATCACGGAAAGTAATAGAATGGAATAATGGGGTATTGGAAAAGATAGAACATGAACATTGTTACTATTGGGTAAAGATATAAGATAGTGAAGAACAATGAATAAGGTGAAGAGGGAAAAGAAAAGATATAGATGGGGGGCAAACCATCAGCTAACAGCACTGCCCACGCTCATCAGTCGCCTGTCGGCTCCTTCTTCGGCCATCGCTGCACTCGCATGCGCTCATTCCGCTCAGGCACATTGTGGCTCGCCGATGCTCGCCACAACGTCGTAGGCAGGCGAACGTTAGGCGAAATAATGTGGAAAGGATATTTAATGCAAATATATGATATTATAGGCGCTATTATAATTATATATTTGCTCTACCTTATTGTTAGGACAAATTCAGATTCAGAAAAAAGAATAGAAAATATCAAGAGCGAGAATGAAAAAATCATTAGAGAATTAAACGAAAAAGTAAAATCTGTAGAAATATTGTTAAAAAACAAAGACTCTTTGTATGAAAACAATATTAAAAAGGCATCAGAACAATATCAGTTACTTGTAGCGGATATTGCAAAAATGAAAGAAGAAAGAATAAATGTACGGAAAAAAATTGCTTCTGATATGGATACTGTCTTTCAAGATAAAGCAAAAACATTTAAGTGGGTTTCAGGCATAATATCTGATATGAAAACTATAGAGGATGAGTATTTAGCTGAATATTTGGAAAATAAACAGAGACCAGCAATTGAAAAGGCAAAAGAAGTCAGAGAACTTCGCATTGAAAAAAAGGAATTAATCCAAAAAAATAAAGAACTGGAATATGAATTAGAATATATTCGAAGCATGTTTCCAGATCTAGATAATATTGATGATATATGTGAAAAACGAGATATAGTTGTTGATGATGAAATTGATACAGTAAACACAATATTAATAAATAATAGTATAGATTTTAAAGAACTTACGAATGTTGATAAAAGTATTCTTGCTCTAGAAATATACAAAAATCGTAAAAAAAAGAGATGGGAAATTGGAAGAGATTTTGAAAGATACATTGGATATAGGTTTGAAAATAATAAATATTTGGTAGAATATTATGGAATACACAAAAAACTTGAAGATTTAGGGCGTGATTTAATTGCGCATAATGAAAAAGAAATATTAATAATTCAATGCAAGTATTGGGCAAAAGCTAAAATGATTCATGAAAAACATATAGCTCAATTGTATGGAACTACTATTTTATATAAACTTGAGCATCCTGAAGAAAAAAGAACAATAAAAGGTTATTTTATTACTCATACTGAATTATCTAGTGTCGCAAAGGCATTTGCAAATGCATTAAATGTAAGATTCGAAGAGAATATAGATATTCCCGATTACCCAATGATAAAGTGTCATATTGGACGAGATGATTATGGTAATAAGACTTTTATTTATCACCTCCCGATGGATCAACAATATGATAATATCATTATGAAAAATAGTGATAAAATAATCTACAAATATAATATTTCAGATGCTGAGATGGAGGGATATAGAAGGGCATTTAAGTGGAGGGGCAAATAATTGAGATTTCCACATTACTTCGCCTAACACCGTGCCCCTGCTCATCGCCCTTTCAGGGCTCTTCGGCCTTCGTTACGCTCGCATTCGCTCACTCCACTCAGGCACATGTGCGCCCGCCTGTGCGGACGCACACGTCAGAGGCACAAAACGTTAGGTGCAATTTTTCGGGCTGCCTCTAGGGGTAACAATAAAATGATTGGAATATTTTCTTGGTATGGAATAGATAAGCCGTTTATAGAGAGAATCAGTTCCATAAAAGAAACAGGTTTTGATGCAACATCCATTTGGATTGGGGAAGAAGATTCCTTGGTGAAACATAACAAAATGGATGATATGCCGTATATAGTCCGGGATTCTGGGCTCTTTCTTGAAAATGCTCATATTCCATTTGATGCATGTAATGATATATGGTCATTGGATACTGTTAAGGCAAATAGTATAAAAAATGAATATAGAACGTATATAGAGTTTTGTTCAAAACATGCCATTCCAATACTGGTGATGCATATATCGAAAGGGTATCAGATACAGGAAATAAACGATTCTGGAATCAGTATACTACACGATCTGGTAAAGTTAGCTGAAGATAAAAATGTAAAAATTGCGCTTGAAAATACCAGAGTTCCTATTCTTCTTGATAAAATATATGAAACCATACATTCAGAGTATTTAGGTTTCTGTTATGATAGTTCTCATGACAAATTATATGCACGTACTCCTTATGAAATAGTAGAAACGTATAAAGATAAATTGTTATGTGTGCATTTATCAGATAATGATGGAATTAATGATTCGCATTGGTTGCCTGATGAAGGAATTATTGAGTGGGATATGATGATACAGAAATTTCCGAAAACATATACGGGAATCTATACATTAGAAGTAGTAACTAAAAATGGAGAAGAGAATAAAACGTTTCTAAAAAAGGCAAAAGAGAAAATAGAAACGATACGGGATAGGATCCAGGTTAGCCCGAAAAACAGCACCTAACAGCACTGCCCACGCTCATCAGTCGCCTTTCGGCTCCTTCTTCGGCCATCGCTGCACTCGCTATCGCTCATTCCGCTCAGGCACATTGTGGCTCGCCGATGCTCGCCACAACGTCGTAGGCAGGCGAACGTTAGCTGCAATAACACACGCGAAGAAGGAAGAATAGCCTTATTCTGGCACGAAGAACATTCTGAATAGAGGTAGCCATGGATTCGTATAATGAAGAGAAATTACAGCAGAGTATCAAGGATAGGAAATATCTTTATAGCATGTTTGTAGAAAATTGCGAGACGTATCCTCACTTTCTGGAAGTAGAAAAGCGTGCATTTCAGGAAGGGGAACTATCAAAAAAGCACAAGGAACTGATGGCATTATCCATATCAATCGTAACAAAATGTGAGCCTTGTATCGAATGGCATGTACAGCAAGCAAGACTTGCTGGAGCAACAAAAAAAGAGATCTATGAAACAATAGATGTGGCAATAGAGATGGGAGGAGGACCTGCTGCAGCATATGCGAGGTATGCGGTGCGGGCAATGGAATTTCATGACGGGAATAAGGCATAAATGTATGTATGCAACGTGAGTATATGAATTGAACATAAGGAGACAGGTGTGGAATTTGCTGTAGAAAAATATCATGAAATAATAAAAGGGTTTTATGCAGTGATGCAGAAGCATGAAGAAATAGCAGATAGTAGATTATCCGATGATACATAGACCTTAAAAGAAATGGTGGGACATTTGATAGATTCAGCATCAAATAATCATCAGAGATGTATACGCCTCCAACAGGAGAGACGAATAGAGTTTCCATCGTATGATGCAGAAGAATGGCGAAAGGTATCAGGGGTAGGAGAATATAAGTATAGATCATTAATAGAATTATGGAAAATGTACAATGATTATATCGTATATATAATTAGAAACATAAAGAAAGAGTCACTGGGAAACTATTGGGAAACAAAGGAAGAAAAACTAAGTTTGAAGTATCTGGTAGAAGATTATTTTGTTCATTTACACTGGCATATCGATCTATTTGAACGAAGAGTAAAAGAGCTAGAAGAACGGGGATGAAGACGCGTGTGTTACAGCAGCTAACAGCACTGCCCACGCTCATCAGTCGCCTACGGCTCCTTCTTCGGCCATCGCTGCACTCGCTGTCGCTCATTCCGCTCAGGCACATTGTGGCTCGCCGATGCTCGCCACAACGTCGTAGGCAGGCGAACGTTATCTGCAATTCGCCCCCGAGAGGAAGAAAATTATTTCCAGGCAAGATCAAGTTTTTTCGATTTCGAGGCACAATCGTACAGATAGAGATTTATCAGGTTTTGATAGGGAATCCCTGTGGTTTCAGCCTGCTTCTTGAAATACTCAATCGTCTCTATATCAATTCTGATGGTGATCTGTTTTCTGAGCTTCTTTATATAGGGATTTGGTTTTGATTGGGAAAAATCGTATTCAGTTTTCATAGCGGTCCTCCATAATACTGGGATTCGGTCTTTGTAGCTTTTCTGGCAGAAATGATCCTGATGATGTCGTCATCAGAACGATAACAATGACAGACAATCAAGAGTCTGAGCTTCTGACTCAAACCTAACAGTATGAAACGATCTTCTTGATCTGAATGTTCTGGATCAGCAATGATTCTGGCATACGGATCATGGAATACGGATTGGGCTTCATGAAATGAAATGTTGTGTTTTGCGATGTTGATCGTATTTTTAGCTTCATCCCATGAAAACCGTAGTGGTATCATAATTATATGATAAATATAATAGGTATGCTTGTCAAATAGATACTATAGGTAGTAATTATAGATATTAGATAGAGATAAAGTATAATGATAAGAAATTTATAAAGGTAAGAAAACGTGAAAAAGTTGTTAAAAATGGAATAAGAAAATTATAGGTTATAACAAAACTATTGCGAATAGAATTTTGAAAACCATGGAATGGTTCTAAAATCATATAGGGGATAAAGATAAAAAAAAACGTAAAAGGGTGAAGAAAAGAGGAAGATGAAGAGAAGGTAAAAAGGGTTTGAAGAGGGGGCGAAAAGCAGATAACAACACGGCCCACGCTCATCAGTCGCCTGTCGGCTCCTTCTTCGGCCTTCATTCCACTCGCATACGCTCGTTCCATTCAGGCACATTTGCGCCCGCCGATGCGGTCGCAAACGTCGCAGGCCGGAAACGTTAGTTGCAATCGTGAAAGAAAAAATAAGGGTAAGAGAAGAGGAAGAGAAGAACGCGCGCAAGATATAGTATTGGATGGGGAGACAAGTCTCCCCATCCAAGCGCGCTCGAAGGTCACGACTGCAACTAACAGCGCTGTTCACGCTCATCGGTCGCAGGCTCCCTCTTCGGCCATCGCTGCACTCGCTTTGCTCATTCCGCTCAGGCACAATGGCGCTCGCCGATGCTCGCGCCATCGTCGCAAACAGGCAGAACGTTAGGTGCAATTCCGCCCGCGAAGATACGATCGCGCGTCGTCCTGACGCGCGATCGTGAAACTTGTTAATATCACCTTCATAGCTTGTTTTGTATTAATGACAGGATGTTCTTTGCACTTATCATATTCAAATAATTCAATAGTATTTGTAGCTACATTAATGATATCGACAAAACTACATACTCTACGATACATGAAAGGGAATGAAAATGGTAATATTTAGAAAAGCGATAGAACAGGATTATGAGGGTGTTCTTATGCTGAAAAAGCAAGTTCATAATATTCATGTCGAATCAGAACCTAAATTTTATAGAATCTCTGAAAATCCATTTGCTAAAAGTGAATTTCTTGATGAGCTTGAAAAGGAGCACATATTCATACTTGAGAATGAGAGAAAAGAGATAATAGCATATGCTGCTTTAGTAGAAATGAATGTGAAAGATAATCCTTTGATATATGATCAAAGAATTATGTTTATAGATGATATTTGTGTTAGGGAAGATGAAAGGAAAAAGGGTTATGGAAAGGGATTCTTTAAGCAGCTAGAACAAATGGGAAAAGAAAAAGGATATACATCGCTAGAGCTAAATGTATGGAATTTCAATGAAAGAGGAAAAGCGTTTTTCCAAAAAATGGGTATGAAAAACATGCGAATAAGAATGCAAAAAGAAATAGATTAAATGAAACGATAAAGACCTGAATTCTAAAACAATAACAATGGATCTTATTTTATAGAGTATATAGAAATAGTAATGTGATACTTGGTATAAAAAATACCAAGTATAAAAATTGCTCGTCATATAAATATATATCGCCTTGGTATGATTCTTCGGGAATTTAGGAAAAAAGTGAAAAATGGGAAGACGCCCTCGCCATCTATGGCTCGGGCGAAGACGCGGGCGGAACAGCACCTAACAGCACTGCCCACGCTCATCAGTCGCCTTCGGCTCCTTCTTCGGCCATCGCTGCACTCGCTGTCGCTCGTTCCGCTCAGGCACATTGTGGCTCGCCGATGCTCGCCACAACGTCGTAGGCCGGAAACGTTAGCGGCAATATTGCTGCGCGAGATCAGATAGCATATAACGTTATGCCGTAAATGTATTTACTAATGCCTTGACTGATGTATGTGTATGTATTATATATGGAATGTGTATGGAGGATTAATATGAGAACCAATATCGAACTTGATGATACTCTCGTCAAAGAAGCTATGAACCTTAGTGGCGCGACGACAAAAAAAGCTGTTATCAATCTGGCTCTTGAAGAATATATTCGGGCATATACTCGGAAAAAAATAATAAAGTACCGTGGAAAAAACATCTGGGAAGGGAATCTTGAAGAAATGAGAACAATGAGATGATAGGGGTATTAGTCGATACGTCAGTCTGGATAGAATATTTTAGTGAAAATAAAGAAGCACTCCCTGAAGTAGATATGTTGCATGATCTGTTGCTCAATAATCAGAAAATACTACTCTGTCCTATAATCTATCAAGAGATCTTACAGGGAATACGAGAAGAAAAAGTGTATAAAGATATGAAAGAGATTATGGAAAGTTATCATATGTTAGGTTTTGATATTCTTGAAGTGACAAAAAATGCAATAGATCTGTATAGAGGATTGAGAAAAAAAGGCGTGACGATACGAAAACCATATGATTGCCTAATAGCTACGTATGCAAATATGGCCAAAGTACCACTACTGCATAACGATAATGATTTTGAAAACATGGAAAAACATGGGAAGATAAAGGTATATAGAGGATAGGAGAAGAGCGCAGCAAAACAGCCGCTAACAGCACTGCCCACGCTCATCAGTCGCCTGCGGCTCCTTCTTCGGCCATCGCTGCACTCGCCTGCGCTCATTCCGCTCAGGCACATTGTGGCTCGCCGATGCTCGCCACAACGTCGTAGGCAGGCGAACGTTAGCTGAAATTTGAACGCGCAAGATCAGGAAAAATAATGGCCTATATTGAAATACAAACAAACCGATTGGTATTGAAAGATATTGTTCCAGAGGATTCTGAGCGAATGTTTGAATATCGATCTGATCCATCTATTATGGAGTTTCAGTCCTTCAAACCTGCGTCCATCCATGATGTAGAAATATTTATTAAAAATAACACTGCACAATTCAATGTTGTGAATACATGGTTTCAAATTGGAATTTATTATGAAGATACAATTATTGGAGATAGTGGGATCCATTTTTTAGATCCAGAAAATCAACAATGTGAGATTGGTTATACAATAGGGAAAAAAGATCAACATAAGGGATTTGGAAAAGAATCAGTTCAAGCAATTATTGACTATATCTTCACAACATTGAAAAAACATAGAATTGTTGCATCAGTAGATCCAGAAAATACTGCATCAATACGATTGTTGAAAAATCTCGGATTCAGAAAAGAAGGATATTTCGTAAAGAGCGTATTGATACATGGTGAATGGAAAGATGATATGGTATTGGGGATAGTAGAAGAAGAATGGCAAAAAATGAAGAAATGACGATAACAAATATAGAATAATGAATTGAAAAGATAAAGAAAAAGTTTAAAAGATGGGAAGATGGAAGAGAAGAGCGCGTTCAAACATCAGCTAACAGCGCTGCCCACGCTCATCAGTCGCCTATCGGCTCCTTCTTCGGCCATCGCTGCACTCGCTATCGCTCGTTTCGCTCAGGCACATTGTGGCTCGCCGATGCTCGCCACAACGTCGTAGGCAGGCAAACGTTAGGCGAAATGTGTGCGCGAGATATAGTTGACAACTTGAAAAGAATAACGTATATTTGGGATATGAAAGAGATGACGGTTGGAGAATTCAAGAGCCACTTTTCTGAACTCCTTGAACTTGTAAAGCACGGAGAAAAGGTTAGGATATTGTATGGGAAAGCAAAAAAACCCATTGCTATGCTTGTACCAAATGAAGACAAAAAACAACGAAAAATAGGCATGCTCAATGGGAAAGCATCATTTTCCATCATAGGAGATGGGAAAATTACTGAAGAAGAGTTTTTGGGATAAACTATGATGTATTTACTTGATACGCATACGTTTATCTGGTCTCTATTGGATTCTGATACGTTAAGTAAAAAAGTATCGGATATAATAAAGGATAAAGAGAATGGAATATTTATCAGCACTATTTCATTGTGGGAAATAGCGATAAAAGTTCGAATGCATCGGTATACCTTGGAAGGACTAGAAATCAGGGATTTACCAAAATATGCAAAGCAAGTGGGGTCAATAATTACTTTGGATGAAGATGAATCGAGCACGTATAATGACCTGACATATTATGAGGATCATAAAGATCCATTTGATCGAATGTTGATATGGCAAGCAATACATCGAAAAATGGTAATACTGAGTAAAGATGAAAACTTCAAAAAATACAAAGAAGACGGATTAAAAGTAGTTTGGTGAGATAGTCGCGCACACACATCGCCTAACAGCACTGCCCACGCTCATCAGTCGCCTGCGGCTCCTTCTTCGGCCATCGCTGCACTCGCTGTCGCTCATTCCGCTCAGGCACATTGTGGCTCGCCGATGCTCGCCACAACGTCGTAGGCAGGCGAACGTTAGTTGCAATCGTGAAAGAAAAAATAAGGGTAAGAGAAGAGGAAGAGAAGAACGCGCGCAAGATAGAGTATTGGATGAGGAGACAAGTCTCCCCATCCAAGCGCGCTCGAAGGTCACGACTGCAACTAACAGCGCTGTTCACGCTCATCGGTCGCAGGCTCCCTCTTCGGCCATCGCTGCACTCGCTCTGCTCATTCCGCTCAGGCACAATGGCGCTCGCCGATGCTCACGCCATCGTCGCAAACAGGCAGAACGTTAGGCGCAATGTTTTTGAAAATGGAGAATATGTATGAAACTTAAATTCACTAAAAATCTCATGTCTTATGAAAACGCAAGACAATATGTTTATGCATTGGTCGAAGATATTTATAAACAAAAGATCTCTGGAAATTTACCACCTATATTGAAAATTCCCAATAATAATGGTGTGTGGGAAATTGATATTGAAAAAGAGATACGTAATGTCTGTGAAAACGGACAAGCAGATGTACTTCAATATATATATGATTCTGATGATCAGTTTTTAAGCCCAATTCTTGAAATAGGTCAAGATGGAGAAGGTATAACAAAAAGCTTTAGTATGGAATCTCGTTTTGGATCATGTGTAAAAACATTGAAGACGAATGGGATGATTGGAGCGCCAGAAAAATCATTGGCAGATGATATTTGTTATTTTAGGGAAATGTTTGTTGATGCGTGCAATAGTCAAAATTATAAGATGTATTCAAGAGCGTATAGAGCATATTTGTTAAGTTCCATTTCACTTATTGAATGTTTTCTTCAACGATATATATTTCACATACGGGAACAAAATGTAATTATTAAAGATGAAAAGGTTTATAATGAACTAAAATCAACAAAACCCATTGATGAAAGAATTAAAGCATGGTTGTATTTATTTACAGATAAAACTGAATTGGATCTTATTAACACTAAAGAATGGTCTCAGTTTATGGAAATTAAAAAACAAAGGAATCATTTTGTTCATCCAACCGATCCAATGATATGTTACGAGATAAGGTATATGATACCTATACTAAATAATGCAATATATGGAATTGGCGGCTTATTAATTCTTTTACGAAAATCTGAAAAAAAGAAGGAATATATTGGATTTATTAGGAAAATATACAATCAAAGTAAAATTGAAATTGTTTAAATAATTTTCAAAAACACAGCGCCTAACAGCGCTGCCCACGCTCATCAGTCGCCTTCGGCTCCTTCTTCGGCCATCGCTGCACTCGCATTCGCTCGTTCCGCTCAGGCACATTTTGTCCCGCCGATGCGGGCCAAAACGTCGCAGGCAGGCAAACGTTAGTTGCAATCGTGAAAGAAAAAATAAGGGTAAGAGAAGAGGAAGAGAAGAACGCGCGCAAGATATAGTATTGGATGGGGAGACAAGTCTCCCCATCCAAGCGCGCTCGAAGGTCACGACTGCAACTAACAGCGCTGTTCACGCTCATCGGTCGCAGGCTCCCTCTTCGGCCATCGCTGCACTCGCTTTGCTCATTCCGCTCAGGCACAATGGCGCTCGCCGATGCTCGCGCCATCGTCGCAAACAGGCAGAACGTTATATGCAATACTTATTTTGCGCGGTCACTAAAATAGGGCTCGCCCGGGCCTCCGGCCGTCGGGCTCGCACATAATAGATTTTGGCTGATATTGGACGTATTATACAAACAGATAAAGGAAAGTAGATGATTCCAACAGATGTTTATATCGAATACTTGAAAAATGCCCTAAAGTCTCAAAAATCCACTTATGACTATTTGCAATTGATTCTACCAATTGTTAGTGGTTTTGTATTGGCAATTACCGGTTGGTTTTTTGCGATATTTCAAAATAGTAAAAATACAATATTTCAATTGAAAAAAGAACAATATTATAGATCACGTGAGTCGATGACCAAAATTATTACATTGTTCTCAGAATATCTTACTTACATATATAATTTTATTAAGAACACAAAAAATAAATTCAACTCGGGGGAAACATTAGATATTGATTTATTGGATGACTTTATTACCGAAAATCAAATGAAATTAGCATTTATTCATCAATTAATTAAAATCGAATTTCCATTTACTGATACTTCTTCCAAAGAAATAAGTAATGAAATAAAAAAAATTGAGGATATGTTTAGTAAATTGAAAGAACTACAAAACAGATTATTAAATAGAGCTAAAAATGATAGCATTGAAAAAATAAATGATGAAATCACCAAATTACATAGTGATAGTGCAAAAACAGTTGATAAGATTACCGAAATAATAAGTGTAGTTGAAATTAAAATAATACGATCATTGGAAAATGATGCTAAGAAGTTGAATATTGCCAAGCCACTTGATGAAAAAAAAATTCCTAAAAACATTAAATGATATGAATAATTGATGAAATTAATTAGGTCGAATCATTTTGTATAGGAATACTTTATTGGATCTCCGTGCCTTGCCCTCCGGGCGTTCGGCACGGAGATGGTTTAGTAAAAGCGCAAAATAAGTACTGCATATAACAGCACTGCCCACGCTCATCAGTCGCCTACGGCTCCTTCTTCGGCCTTCACTCCACTCGCATTCGCTCATTTCGCTCAGGCACATTGTGGCTCGCCGATGCTCGCCACAACGTCGTAGGCAGGCAAACGTTAGCCGCAATACGAATTTCTAGAAAAATCAAAATATCTAGTTTATACTATACTGGTCAGTAAAAATCATGCTATTACAATTAAATAATTGAAAGTAGTAATACAATAAAGGAGAATTGAAGTGAGTATATTAGATGATCTAGTAAATAATTGTGTTAAAATTAATGATTCAAGAAATTATTGGTTTGTTAGAACTGATAGTGGTCGCTTGTATGAAAGCTATCTAGATCAAAATGTAATCTCAATTGGTTACCCCGAAATTGCAATTAATTATATGTATAAGAGAGACATTAGCGAAAGTGCATTAAGACAGGAACTACTTCAAAAAGTTTCTGAAATATATCCAGATCATAAGGTCCCTGGACTTATTGTATCTCAACTATTTAGGTTCTTTTTCGAAGTAAAGGAGGGGGATGTTGTGATAATTCCTAGTAGCTCATCAGATGATCTGGCTATAGGAATAGTGGAATCGGATGTTGTTACTCATTCAAATATATATATTAAAAAGGTTGACTCAATAAGTATTGATGATGAATTCAATAAAGTAAAAAATATTAACTGGATGAGAACTATTCCAAAAAATAATTATAATCCAAAGTTTTTTCAAATGTTTAGTAGTCATCAAGCTATTTTTAACGTTAATAACTATGCTAGTTGGGTAGATCCATTGCTTCATGATTTTTATAAAAAAAATGATAAATACTATTTGCGCCTTAATGTCGAAAAAGAAAACGGAATAATTTTTAGAGAATTATTCAGTACATGCTTATCATTGCTAGATGTAGGAGATGAAATACTTTATGACTTATCTATAAAAGAAGATACAACAAATATTGAGTCAAAGATAAATCTCAACTCTCCTGGCGAGATTGATTTAATTTCATATGCTCCGTACATACTTGTTTTAGTAGCATTGATCATAATATTTGTTAATGGTGGAGGACTAAAGTTTATGATTAATAAAGCTGATTTTGACTTAAGTACAGGAAGCTTTATAGATAAACTAAATGCTTTATTAAATTCTAGTCAAGATAGAAAAACAAAAAAAGTTCTTTCAGATAAACTAAAAGAACAAAAAATTAGTAGTCCAGAAGCAATAATTAATTTGCTATCGGTAATTAATGAGAAGAATCAAAATGAACAAAAAAAAGAGTAATATCTTTGCTGGATATCTTTTAGTATTATCAATAATTATGATTATTGGATCTATTAGTATTAGGATACTAGTAAAAAATCCATCTGTTATATATTTTTTACTAGCTTATTCTATTGCCGTCGTAATACTCATTGTTTTAGTTAAAAGAGGAAATATTAAAATAGAGAATATACCAAATCAATAAAATATGTTAGCACACGTTTTAAACTAATTTATGAAGCATTATGTTGATAAATTATTACAAAAACTTAGGTGTTCACCTTGTCCGTGGTAGTGTATAGTAACTTAGAATTAATAAAAAATGAAACCGATAAGTATATGCTTATAAAAACAACATGATAAGCGAGAAATTCGTACATGCGGCTAACAGCACTGCCCACGCTCATCAGTCGCCTTCGGCTCCTTCTTCGGCCATCGCTGCACTCGCTGTCGCTCATTCCGCTCAGGCACATTGTGGCTCGCCGATGCTCGCCACAACGTCGTAGGCAGGCAAACGTTAGGCGCAATACCAATTTCCCGCATTTGTTTGATTAGGACTCGCCCGGGCCTCCGGCCGTCGGGCTCGTACAATTTAAAGATGAATATTGATTTAACTACATCGAATATGAGGATGCAATGATAATAAATGAAATGACTTTGCATAAAGATAAAGAATACATTGACTTAATAAAAAACAAAAGTATGGAAAGTTTGATTATTAGGAACAACCATCGTATTAAACAAATAGATTTATACTGCTTCCTTAGATTCAAATATGGACAACCAAATGGCTTTCAATCTTTTATAAGAGCAAATGATTCCGATAATTTTATCCAATGGCATTATTCATTTAAGTATAAAAAAGTGTATATAGATATTTTAGGATCTATCCGTTTTTTGGAATTTCATGTATTTGCAAATAATAAAGCTGATTTTGAAAATATTAATGAAGATACAATAATTAATGAGCTTCAAAATGAAATATCTAAAAATGTAAAAGGAATATTGAGTATAAAAAACAATATTGAGCATTGGGATTTGTTTTCAAATACATATAGTAGAATTAATAATTCTTTGAAATACTTTTATTCAAAATACTCAGAAGTAAATCCAGAGAAACCAATAGAGATAGATAAGCCCTTTTTTACTAAAATTGAAGCAGATACTAAATCTTTCATTAGTAGGACAAAGTGAATTGCGATATTCCCCATTGAATACAAGGTAAATTCATAAGTCATGTTGTACTAAAAACGAAAGAGTTAGTAAGTACCTATCTGATATGAAGAGATACACAGATTCTATAATAAAAATAAAGGATTATGGATTAGCAATACGAATGTTGGCGCCAGTTGTAGGTGAGTCATTTATCAATCTTGTAGTATTTTACTTTGCAAGGCCTGAAATAAAAGAAGATGAAAGACTATTAGATAGTATTTTTAGAAATAATATTGATATAAGGATAAAGACATTACATTTGAATTGTATTGGATTAAAAAAGCAGATTGACCAAATGGATATTAGGTTTAAAAACTTTTTAGTAATGATGAATAAGCGAAATGACTTCTTGCATGGGAATATTCAGCCAGGAGTTACTAAATCTTTCATTAGTATGACAACGTGAGTTACAATATTGCCCAATGAATACAAGGTAAATTCATAAGTCATGTTGTGCTAAATACGAAAGAATTAGTAATAAATTTGATCATGTGTTTTTTGAAGGGACTATTCCTGTATTTGAATCTGAAAAAGATATTTCCGTTGAATTTGCTTCTCAGACAATGTTTCAGATTGAAAAGGATGATATTGATACCTGTTTAAATACTATTAATGGAATTAAGGAATTGATTCTCGAAAATTTACAAGAGGATTATAGAAAGCAATTTGAAATAGTAATTGATAAAAATGTTTTAGGATGGAATAAGTTAAAAAGAAGAATAGGAATATTATTTCCTGAATATTTTGTTCAAAGTTTTATGATTAAAGATTAGGATATAATATCTCCGGCTCTTCGCTGTTTCATGTGGGTAACTGCCCCAGTTTACCGGCGACAATGTAGGTCATGATCTTGAGATTTTTGATAGTTCGGAATCCTCTGGCTCTGGTCTTTGCTGACTGAATCAGACTATTCAACGATTCAAGAAGCCCATTTGTCACTCCGGATGTAAGCCACCGAACGACTCCATTCCAGTGTCGTTTCAGCATCGCAGCAAAATTGATGATTGGGGTAAGCTGTGATCGTGTTGCCCATACTCTCCATTTTTCAAGTTCTTCTATGGCTCGAGAAGCCGAGAATTCGAAAAGTCCCTTGAAAATGTTCATCATTCGCCATGCTCGCCCTGTTTTTAACTGTAATCCTGACAAGGTGTTGAGACGGGCCAAATTCTTAACCGACAGATTGTAGGGGTTGCTCAACCAGACATATTTCGAACCTCTGAGTACCGTTTCCATCGTTGATTCTTCTTTCCGCACGTCGTTGACTGCTTCACCCAGAAGCTTCATGACATGAAACCGATCAAACGTGAGAGCAGCCTGTGGAAGATGCTCTTCGATCCCGGACATGAACGCCGGCGACATATCGGTACAGACGTCCGTGATAGCAGTTTTCGAGCCTCCATGGGCTTCCAGATGCTCTGTAAAGGCTTTTATAGTGGATGCATCCTTGCCTTCGGTCACATATATGGCTTTCCCTGTATCGAGATCGGCCACAACGGTGATGTATGAGTGTCCGCGTTTGGCTGCTGTTTCGTCGATTCCGATTCGTGTGGTTTTCGATAAATCTTGTGTAGCCACGTCTTCGGAAACATAATGGTCCATAATTCGCCACACTCGCGTATCGGTGGTAGCTGTCAGTCTGGAAACTGCCTTGACGCTCATTTCCTTGACCATGATCATCATGAGGGCTTCATACAGCAGCGTAAATCCCGATCCTTTACGAGCCCACGGGATATCAATCAGATGAACGCCATGCTCAGGACAGTCTATCCGCGGAACCCGTGCATGCAGATAGGCTTCATGCTGGAAAAAATTGAGGTGACGCCATGTTTTGGGCATCGTATCGTAGGCTGTACCCTTGTAATCGCAGGAAAAACACGGAAAACGACTCCCGGGCTTGAACCCAAGCTGTATATCAAGCCGATGTTCTGTTGGTTTGAACTCTATGTTCTCAACAATCCAGGGTTCAGATAATCCAAGCGCAAGGGCGAATAGTTCTACGTCTTTCATCCTGCTCATCCTACCATGCTTCCTTGGTTACCCACACGATTCGTCGAAGAGCCATATCTCCGCGCCTCGCCCTCCGGGCGTCCGGCGCGGAGATGGTTCAATTAAGACGGGGAATTGGTACAGCGCCTAACAGCACTGCCCACGCTCATCAGTCGCCTTCGGCTCCTTCTTCGGCCTTCACTCCACTCGCATCCGCTCGTTCCATTCAGGCACATTGTGGCTCGCCGATGCTCGCCACAACGTCGTAGGCAGGCGAACGTTAGGCGCCATAATCTATTTACATTAGCATAACTCTAAATTCTATTATATCGAAGGAGGATGTGTATGAATGGAAGAAGATTAGGTACTTATGGAATAATCTTGATGATACTATCTGGATTATGGGGATGTGTAAGTATTCCACAAAGAGAATGGCAAGCATACAATGATGTCTTTAAAGAGACAAAAGATATCACAGGACAAGTATTACTTGAATTTGATAAAGCTAAGTTAGCAGAAGAAAAAAAGAAAAGTACTAAAGTTGATACAGATGGGAAAAAAGAAACAAAAACAAGTTATAAGGAATATCCACATGAGGTAGATATAACATCTACGGTTCAAGGTAGAAACGTAAAAAGTGATTTGGATTATCGTTTTGATGCCTTATTGGCAATATCAAATTATAATTCATTGTTAACTGCACTTGCTGAAGGGAAAAATATAGAAGATGTAAAATCAATAAGTAATTCACTAATAAATAATATAAATAAATTAACATCATCGCTATTCTCAAATGAAATACTTTCAATTTCTGGCAATATTTTAGCAACTATAGTTGCAAAATTGACTGAAGCGAATAATCGCGAGCAATTTATTGCTACAATGAAAATTACTGAACCGATAATACAAGATATCTTGCTCTTGTTTGCAAAGGATGGAGAAGATTTTTATAGATTAAAAGCGTTGCAATCTGATAGAATGCTAACTGAGTATCAAGATAATGTTGCAACTGCTTTACGTAATATAAAAAATATTTTACGCGAGTATTTGGAGCCTTCGGGCTTGCAAAAATCAAGGTTAGATGAAGTTCAAACAAAAATGCGAAAAATATACGATAGTGTTGAATTAACTGAAAATAAAGAAATATTAGTTTATGGTACGGGGAAAATACTTGATGAACTTATTATTAGTTACATTGAACAATGTACAATAAAAGCTAATGATGATGCGATCAGGTATCGTGTAGTCATCGATACTCAAGTTGCATTATACAAATTAATTGTATCATATAGTCAATTATTAGCTAAAACAAAAGTAGCGTTGAGTAACATACTTGTATTAATTAATGAACCCATAGATATAGCGCAGCAAACCTATGAATTAAGTTCGTTTATTTTTAGCGTAAAACGTGATCTTGATGCATTAGATAAAGCAGGTGTTTTTAATCTATAATCTTATAGGAGGAATGTATGGATTATCAATCAGAATTAGATAGGCTTCAAAGAATTATTACCTCTGATGATTCGAATGAGTCACAAAGACAAAAAGCACGAGAAGCAAAAGAAATGCTTTTCGAATCAGAAATAGAAGAGGTGTTGAATCGCTATGGGGCTAGAACAAAAGATTATCAACTACTTATTGATAAGATAAATAAAATTATTACTGAAATAGAGGAAAATAAAGTAGTAAATGTTGTTACAGATTTAAACACAATACTCGAGAGTATTCCGCATGATGAATAAGTAACTAGAAAATGCAATATCTGACATTAGAATTGTATAGATATAAATAGATAACGGCGCCTAACAGCACTGCCCACGCTCATCAGTCGCCTATCGGCTCCTTCTTCGGCCTTCGCTGCACTCGCTGTCGCTCATTCCGCTCAGGCACATTGTGGCTCGCCGATGCTCGCCACAACGTCGTAGGCAGGCGAACGTTAGTTGCAATCGTGAAAGAAAAAATAAGGGTAAGAGAAGAGGAAGAGAAGAACGCGCGCAAGATATAGTATTGGATGGAGAGACAAGTCTCCCCATCCAAGCGCGCTCGAAGGTCACGACTGCAACTAACAGCGCTGTTCACGCTCATCGGTCGCAGGCTCCCTCTTCGGCCATCGCTGCACTCGCATGCGCTCATTCCGCTCAGGCACAATGGCGCTCGCCGATGCTCACGCCATCGTCGTAAACAGGCAGAACGTTAGTTGCAATCGTGAAAGAAAAAAATAAGGGTAAGAAAAGAGGAAGAGAAGAACGCGCGCAAGATAGAGTATTGGATGAGGAGACAAGTCTCCCCATCCAAGCGCGCTCGAAGGTCACGACTGCAACTAACAGCGCTGTTCACGCTCATCGGTCGCAGGCTCCCTCTTCGGCCATCGCTGCACTCGCATGCGCTCGTTTCGCTCAGGCACAATGGCGCTCGCCGATGCTCGCGCCATCGTCGCAAACAGGCAGAACGTTATGCGCAATTATTTTATTTTTTTAAAATATACCTTATGTCACTTAAAAATGTTGTTTGTTACTAACTCTTTCTTTTTTAGCACAACATGACTCTTGAATTTACCTTGTGTTCATTGGGGAATATTGTAACTCACGTTGTCTTGCTAATGAAAAACCAGTAATACATTATTAAATGTTTACAAACTAAGTAAGATATTTAATTCGTGCAATTAAAATTATATTAGTTATATATGCATAAGTACATTTTAAATTTCGTGCTTCAATTTCATTATGTCATTACGATTATTATGAGATCGTATTTGTAAACATGACAAAATAAAATATTATGTCTATAATCATATGGGTTTCATCTGTAATATTAATAAATATCGCTTAATATTGCCTCCGTTGGAGGCTTCATATTTTTATAAAAAGAAGGGATATATGAAAAAGATTGCATTTATTGGATTAATATTTTTTGCAACTCAAATTTTGTTTGCACAAGATTTTCAATGGAGAAATACTAGCGATTTTAACATTGTTGTTGAAAGTGAGAAAAAAAGTTCAGGAGTAACTGTCACTATTCCGCATATAGAATATCAATTCCCCTTAGATGACAAACCAGGTATTGGGTGGGTTGAAGTAAGTATTGCAAATAATTCTTTATCTATAGCGCGAATTATTTGGGAAAAATCTACAGTATTTTATAATGATAATTCTTATATTCCATTTCTTGATGGAATGAAATATGTTGATGCAGGGAAAGCGCCAGCAATTTCAATGATTCCAAAGGGAAGCAAATTAGGTAAAAATATATTATCTTCCGGCCAAGTAACTTATAAATCAGGAAGAACCGGATGGATGATGCTATCTATGCCAGAAAAATTACAGATAATATTATGCATAGAGAGTAATAGTAGTGAAAACTATTGGACTATTTATATCAATCCAAAATAAAAATAAAATAACAGCGCATAACACCGTGCCCCTGCTCATCGCCCTTTCAGGGCTCTTCGGCCATCGTTCCGCTCGCATTCGCTCACTCCACTCAGGCACATTTCGGCCCGCCGATGCGGTCCGAAACGTCAGAGGCACAAAACGTTAGTTGCAATCGTGAAAGAAAAAATAAGGGTTAAGAGAAGAGGAAGAGAAGAACGCGCGCAAGATATAGTATTGGATGGGGAGACAAGTCTCCCCATCCAAGCGCGCTCGAAGGTCACGACTGCAACTAACAGCGCTGTTCACGCTCATCGGTCGCAGGCTCCCTCTTCGGCCATCGCTCCACTCGCATGCGCTCATTCCGCTCAGGCACAATGGCGTTCGCCGATGCTCACGCCATCGTCGCAAACAGGCAGAACGTTAGGTGCAATTTTTCGGGCTGCCTCTAGGGGTAACAATAAAATGATTGGAATATTTTCTTGGTATGGAATAGATAAGCCGTTTATAGAGAGAATCAGTTCCATAAAAGAAACAGGTTTTGATGCAACATCCATGTGGATTGGGGAAGAAGATTCCTTGGTGAAACATAACAAAATGGATGATATGCCGTATATAGTCCGGGATTCTGGGCTCTTTCTTGAAAATGCTCATATTCCATTTGATGCATGTAATGATATATGGTCATTGGATACTGTTAAGGCAAATAGTATAAAAAATGAATATAGAACGTATATAGAGTTTTGTTCAAAACATGCCATTCCAATACTGGTGATGCATATATCGAAAGGGTATCAGATACAGGAAATAAACGATTCTGGAATCAGTATACTACACGATCTGGTAAAGTTAGCTGAAGATAAAAATGTAAAAATTGCGCTTGAAAATACCAGAGTTCCTATTCTTCTTGATAAAATATATGAAACCATACATTCAGAGTATTTAGGTTTCTGTTATGATAGTTCTCATGACAAATTATATGCACGTACTCCTTATGAAATAGTAGAAACGTATAAAGATAAATTGTTATGTGTGCATTTATCAGATAATGATGGAATTAATGATTCGCATTGGTTGCCTGATGAAGGAATTATTGAGTGGGATATGATGATACAGAAATTTCCGAAAACATATACGGGAATCTATACATTAGAAGTAGTAACTAAAAATGGAGAAGAGAATAAAACGTTTCTAAAAAAGGCAAAAGAGAAAATAGAAACGATACGGGATAGGATCCAGGTTAGCCCGAAAAACAGCACCTAACAGCACTGCCCACGCTCATCAGTCGCCTTTCGGCTCCTTCTTCGGCCATCGCTGCACTCGCTATCGCTCATTCCGCTCAGGCACATTGTGGCTCGCCGATGCTCGCCACAACGTCGTAGGCAGGCGAACGTTAGTTGCAATCGTGAAAGAAAAAAATAAGGGTAAGAGAAGAAGAAGAGAAGAACGCGCGCAAGATATAGCATTGGATGGGGAGACAAGTCTCCCCATCCAAGCGCGCTCGAAGGTCACGACTGCAACTAACAGCGCTGTTCACGCTCATCGGTCGCAAGCTCCCTCTTCGGCCATTCGCTGCACTCGCATGCGCTCATTCCGCTCAGGCACAATGGCGCTCGCCGATGCTCACGCCATCGTCGCAAACAGGCAGAACGTTAGTTGCAATCGTGAAAGAAAAAAATAGGGGTAAGAGAAGAGGAAGAGAAGAACGCGCGCAAGATATAGCATTGGATGAGGAGACAAGTCTCCCCATCCAAGCGCGCTCGAAGGTCACGACTGCAACTAACAGCGCTGTTCACGCTCATCGGTCGCAGGCTCCCTCTTCGGCCATCGCTTCACTCGCTCCGCTCATTCCGCTCAGGCACAATGGCGCTCGCCGATGCTCACGCCATCGTCGCAAACAGGCAGAACGTTAGCTGAAAGTTTGCCCCCCGAGATCAGATAGGCCGATACCACTGTTTTCAAAGTGCATGAACTGTAGTATCGGCTTGAGACTTTGGATAGTGAATTTACATATGGTTTGCACTATTTGATTGTGTGATGCAGTATTGTTCTTTTAAGGAATTATTATGGGTAGGATTTATCTTCAGAAGGTTTCTGAACGTGATACAACGAATAGAAACATTTATCAGATGCTACAATCGATTGATCAAGAAGAAAATGGATTCATGAATGGTGGATATGGGATCTCATGGGAAGAATATCCAGGATATATCGAAAAACTTATTGCGCAGTATGAAGCTCCTGAGCTTGAAAAAGGATATGTGCCACAAACAATATACTGGCTTATGGATGATGAAGAAGTGCTAGGGTATTCAAAAATGAGGCATTACTTAACCGATAAATTGCGTGCCCATGGTGGGCATATAGGATATGGGATTCGGAAAGAACAACGGAATAAGGGATATGGGAAGAAGTTATTGGAATTGACATTGAGCGAAATAAAGAAACTCAATATAAATGATGTATTGATAACCTGTGATGAAAAGAACAGTGGATCACGGAAAGTAATAGAATGGAATAATGGGGTATTGGAAAAGATAGAACATGAACATTGTTACTATTGGGTAAAGATATAAGATAGTGAAGAACAATGAATAAGGTGAAGAGGGAAAAGAAAAGATATAGATGGGGGGCAAACCATCAGCTAACAGCACTGCCCACGCTCATCAGTCGCCTGTCGGCTCCTTCTTCGGCCATCGCTGCACTCGCATGCGCTCATTCCGCTCAGGCACATTGTGGCTCGCCGATGCTCGCCACAACGTCGTAGGCAGGCGAACGTTAGCTGCAATACGAATCGCGAGAGTTGAGACTTCTCATAGCGTCCTATTCTTCGTCTGTATGGTTCATGTATTAATTGAGAAAATGTTTAGGAGAAAAAATAATGGAGACAAAAAAAAGCTTTAAAGAAGATTTTTTTAATTTCTTTGATGATCCAAATAGAACAAAATTGCGTGATCTACTAAAAAACAATCTTGGTGAATTTAATGATTTAGATTTTAAGCAAGATTATTGTTCCTATTCAAAAATTGCTAAACATATTTTAGGAATTGCTAATACTGGAGATGGCGCTTTAATTTTTGGAGTAAAACAAAACAATGATGGAAGTTTGGAATCAATTGGCTTAACCAAGGTTGAAGATAAAACAGTTATTGGGAAAAGTATTCAAAAATATTTACCTAAAAACTTAAGATATGAGATTGTTGATTTTATATATGCTGATAGTGAATATGGGAAATTAGTTGGAAAAAAATTCCAAGTAATATTTGTAAATTATGAAAAGGAGTACATACCATTTGTTGCTGAATGTGATGGTGAAGAATTAGCTAAAAATCGAATCTATGTTAGGAGTAACGTAAATACAGAAGAAGCTAATTATGAACAGATACAGCAAATAATCACAGAAAGAATTAGGAATGGTTATAGTAGTTCAACTGAGTTGAAATTGGAAGAACATTTTTCACAACTTAAAATATTATATAAGCAAATTGAAAAAGGGAAATATAATGTTACATATGAAAATGATATCTGGTCATCAACTGTGAGTAAGCTTATGGAAAGCATTAATCCAATGACAGTTAAAAGCCGTGAATTTATTCCAAACCTTTTTTATCCTTCAGAAGAATATGATCAATTTATATCAAAAATGATAGAACTAAAAAAGAAAAAGATTGAAAGCATTTTGAAACGATAAATACAGAAAACTATTTACATGTACACTGCGCGCTCCGAATATTAGAAACAAAGATATTGATGAAGAGCGATTCGTAAAGCAGCTAACAGCGCTGCCCACGCTCATCAGTCGCCTTCGGCTCCTTCTTCGGTCTTCATTCCACTCGCATTCGCTCGTTTCATTCAGGCACATTTTGTCCCGCCGATGCGGGCCAAAACGTCGCAGGCAGGCATACGTTAGTTGCAATCGTGAAAGAAAAAAATAGGGGTAAGAGAAGAGGAAGAGAAGAACGCGCGCAAGATATAGCATTGGATGAGGAGACAAGTCTCCCCATCCAAGCGCGCTCGAAGGTCACGACTGCAACTAACAGCGCTGTTCACGCTCATCGGTCGCAGGCTCCCTCTTCGGCCATCGCTTCACTCGCTCCGCTCATTCCGCTCAGGCACAATGGCGCTCGCCGATGCTCACGCCATCGTCGCAAACAGGCAGAACGTTAGTTGCAATCGTGAAAGAAAAAAATAAGGGTAAGAGAAGAGGAAGAGAAGAACGCGCGCAAGATATAGCATTGGATGGGGAGACAAGTCTCCCCATCCAAGCGCGCTCGAAGGTCACGACTGCAACTAACAGCGCTGTTCACGCTCATCGGTCGCAAGCTCCCTCTTCGGCCATCGCTGCACTCGCTGTCGCTCATTCCGCTCAGGCACAATGGCGCTCGCCGATGCTCGCGCCATCGTCGCAAACAGGCAGAACGTTAGTTGCAATCGTGAAAGAAAAAATAAGGGTAAGAGAAGAGGAAGAGAAGAACGCGCGCAAGATAGAGTATTGGATGAGGAGACAAGTCTCCCCATCCAAGCGCGCTCGAAGGTCACGACTGCAACTAACAGCGCTGTTCACGCTCATCGGTCGCAAGCTCCCTCTTCGGCCATCGCTACACTCGCTTTGCTCATTCCGCTCAGGCACAATGGCGTTCGCCGATGCTCACGCCATCGTCGCAAACAGGCAGAACGTTAGCTGAAAGTTTGCCCCCCGAGATCAGATAGGCCGATACCACTGTTTTCAAAGTGCATGAACTGTAGTATCGGCTTGAGACTTTGGATAGTGAATTTACATATGGTTTGCACTATTTGATTGTGTGATGCAGTATTGTTCTTTTAAGGAATTATTATGGGTAGGATTTATCTTCAGAAGGTTTCTGAACGTGATACAACGAATAGAAACATTTATCAGATGCTACAATCGATTGATCAAGAAGAAAATGGATTCATGAATGGTGGATATGGGATCTCATGGGAAGAATATCCAGGATATATCGAAAAACTTATTGCGCAGTATGAAGCTCCTGAGCTTGAAAAAGGATATGTGCCACAAACAATATATTGGCTTATGGATGATGAAGAAGTGCTAGGGTATTCAAAAATGAGGCATTACTTAACCGATAAATTGCGTGCCCATGGTGGGCATATAGGATATGGGATTCGGAAAGAACAACGGAATAAGGGATATGGGAAGAAGTTATTGGAATTGACATTGAGCGAAATAAAGAAACTCAATATAAATGATGTATTGATAACCTGTGATGAAAAGAACAGTGGATCACGGAAAGTAATAGAATGGAATAATGGGGTATTGGAAAAGATAGAACATGAACATTGTTACTATTGGGTAAAGATATAAGATAGTGAAGAACAATGAATAAGGTGAAGAGGGAAAAGAAAAGATATAGATGGGGGGCAAACCATCAGCTAACAGCACTGCCCACGCTCATCAGTCGCCTGTCGGCTCCTTCTTCGGCCATCGCTGCACTCGCATGCGCTCATTCCGCTCAGGCACATTGTGGCTCGCCGATGCTCGCCACAACGTCGTAGGCAGGCGAACGTTATGTGCAATGTTTTTGGGGCGGATCTCTTACTGAACTGTATGATTCTGAATGACATCATAGTATTTAAAAATAGAATCTCTTGATATTGGGTTTATGAACAATCCTGTAGTAATTGTGGATCAGTGCCATATTCAGTGTTGTTGGTATGTGCAGTACAAAAAATGGTATAGATAAAAGATACTATTCTTGAGTATGGGATAATCATAGAGTTCAAAACGCTTTTCGAAGGTGCTGCTATTTTTCTCATAAGATATGTCCCATGAAATAGGTGAATCCAAAAAAAGTGATTTTGAAGTAGAGAAAAATATTGAGTGGTATTATGTACTATATGGTTTATGAGTAAAAATGATAGATTTTTGAATTGGAAACATCGAAAAACGTGTACTGAACTATAATAGTCGAACCATAAATATAAAGTTAGGGATAAAATATATAGGTAACAGGATACGATAAAAGAGGCAAGGTCAAAGTATATAAATAGCTATGGTATAGAGAAATAAAATACTTATGTATTAGAATAAAGTATTGAAAAGCAAAGACAAAGGGTTAAGAGTAAAGAACCAAGGAATAAGAATTATAGAAATGAAGAGAAGACACAGGGTGTGCCCCAAAAACACAGCACATAACAGCACTGCCCACGCTCATCAGTCGCCTATCGGCTCCTTCTTCGGCCTTCATTGCACTCGCATGCGCTCGCTCCATTCAGGCACATTGTGGCTCGCCGATGCTCGCCACAACGTCGTAGGCAGGCGAACGTTAGCTGCTATTGCGTACCCAACTGCCCAAAACGCACACGTTCTGGCGCACAACAATAAAGGAATTGGTGTGGAATATGTCATAAAACTAGCCCAAAATGAAGATATCTCAGAAATTTGTGATGTTGATTATTCTGTTATTGGTTCATTCAATGGGCGAAGTGATATTTTAGAATCCATTAATAGCAAACAATGTTTAGTTATTCTTGAAAATGAAAAGATTCAAGGATTTCTTATATTTTCTACTCATTTCTTTGGAAAGAGATTTATTAATCAATTGATTATTCATAAGGATCATCAAAGGAAAGGATTGGGAGATAAACTAATCAAATATTTTGAGTCATTTGAAAATACTGGAGAAGTATTTACTTCAACGAATTCTAGTAATTATCCAATGAAAATGATGCTACACAAAAATGGTTATGTTGAATCCGGTGTTATAAATAATCTTGACTATAATGATCCTGAGATAATCTATTATAAAAAGACAAACACATTGAAGTAGTATTTAAATACTGCATTAAGAGTTGATAGAACGATGGAGTATAATGGACATCAGATATCTGCAAAATCAATAACGATGAGAAATGGTCGTTGGAATACAAATGTCGAAATATCAAAAATGATTGATGGAAAGATACATAAGTAATGTTATCTGCAGATAAGTGTTCAAGCTCTATATTAGAAATAGAAGCAAATAAAGAAAATGAAAATTTAGAGAAAAGAATGATAGATTGGAATATGGTAAGATTCTGATACATAGTATGAATCGCCTTCGCCGTCCTTGGTTCAGGCGAAGAGGGTACGCAACAGCAGCTAACAGCACTGCCCACGCTCATCAGTCGCCTGTCGGCTCCTTCTTCGGCCTTCACTCCACTCGCATGCGCTCGTTCCATTCAGGCACATTGTGGCTCGCCGATGCTCGCCACAACGTCGTAGGCAGGCGAACGTTATCTGAAATTTGAACGCGCGAGATCAGGGAAAAAACAATGGGCTATATTAACATTCTGACAAACCGTTTGGTTTTGAAAGATATAGTTCTGGAAGATTCTTTGAAAATGTTTGAATACCGATCTGATCCTTCAAGTATGGAGTTTCAGTCCTTCAAACCTACATCCATCAATGATGTGGAATCATTCATTAAAAATAACACACTTTTCTTCAATGTTGTGAATACATGGTTTCAGATCGGGATCTATTATGAAGATACAATTATTGGAGATAGTGGGATTCATTTTATAGATCCAGAAAATCAACAATGTGAGATTGGGTATACAATAGGGCAAAAGGATCACCATAAGGGATTTGGAAAAGAATCCGTTCAAGCAATTATAGACTATATATTTACATCCTTGAAAAAACACAGGGTTATTGCGTCAGTAGATCCAGACAATACAGCATCAATACGATTATTGAAAGATCTTGGGTTCAGAAATGAGGGATATTTTGTAAAAAGTATTTTGATACAAAATGAATGGAAAGACGATATGGTATTTGGAATTTTGGAAGAAGAATGGGTTAAAAATAAGGAAATGAAAATAGGAATTGAAAAATTTGAAATGAAGAAATGAAGAGAAAGAAAGGTTTTAAAAATGGGAAGATGGAAGAGAAGAGCGCGTTCAAACATCAGATAACAACACGGCCCACGCTCATCAGTCGCCTTTGGCTCCTTCTTCGGCCTTCATTTCACTCGCATACGCTCGTTCCATTCAGGCACATTTGCGCCCGCCGATGCGGTCGCAAACGTCGTAGGCCGGAAACGTTAGGCGTAATTATTTCCAGAGAATCTATAGTGTAGAGTATATGAATAGGATACTATAACCATCATGAATGGGTTTCTTGAATCTCACTATGAAGGCAAAGAATTCAAAGGTATCAATTTTACCGGTATAGAATTGGCACATAAGGAATTTACTGAATGCCAGTTTATTGACTGCAATTTCACTGAAACGATATTGATTGGAAGTCAATTTGAAAACTGTGTGTTTGATACGTGTAACATCAGTAATTCAAAAATCAACAAGGCACGATTTATAGCCTGAATTCCCATGAATTTATACCCCAAGAGGAACGGGAACGTCTAACTTCGTAAATAGCTCAGTTTGTTTCTTAGTGATTTCACCGATTTGAAGTCTACGACCAGGATGGCCAAAACATTCAATCACATCGAGTTCATCAAGAAGTTCGTGTAACGTATAGTCCTTATATAGATTCTGTTCATCCATCATCTTATCGATGTATGAGAGATACATAAGCGCGATGAATTGGACAAAGAGCTTGCCCTCGAGGTTTTCTTCTGAAGACACCGATGTTCTGCGCAGGTTAAGCCGCTCTTTGAGATTTCCGAAAGCCTTTTCAATCAGATCCTTAGATCGATAAATTCTAAGCGCTTCCAAAGGATCCTTTATGTCATTCGATATGAGAGCAAAATAGCCGTAGTTTTTTTCAGCTTCGTCGATTGAAGATTGAATTGGTGTTACCTGCATGCCGCGAACAGGCGTTGCAGCGTACTCGAAATATTTCCGATAGAGCTTTTCATGTTCAGGATCAAGTTTTCCGGAATACAGTTCCGTTTCAAGCGTGTCTAAAAGGGTATTGAACGCAGCCTTATCATCCACTGCCCGTTGGTCATTGAAGAACAGATGGAGATACAGCCTCCTTGATCCTTCATCCAGATCCCCTGAACGAGGTTTTCGATGATGGTATGACCATTCGATAGTCCGTGAGTATGTATTGATCCTGTACCGGCTTGAGTAACAGGCTCTCGTGCGCATAGACATTCGAACATCATCAAGGACATCCTGAATCAACCGTAAGTGCTTTGGAACTGCTATCAGGAACTTATAGTGATGATGGTACAGGGTGTTGATATTCTCTTCGCTGTAGAACCCTCGATCCAAAACCAACTTGACTTTGCCCAGCTTGAGAAGATCAATGTCAGTAAGGAGCGTACGAATCGTCGTGACATCGGCGATGTTACCGGGCAATGTACGATAATAAACCGGTAGTCTTGAAGTATCACCGTAGAGCATCGCCAAATTGATTTGGGGTAAAGGATCATGATCCTTATTCCTGCCATAGCGAACCTGGGAAAGCAGTCGAGAATACGAAGAAATAGAAGTGATATCGTAGGCAAGATATTCAGTCTCGAGTCTTCGATTTGCCTGCTTGAGAAAAAACCGTCGCCTGGCGTCCTCATCAATACAGGCGAATAACTCGCTGGACCTTTGGGAGGGTATCGAGTTCCCATAGGGGTGCGCATGATGTACAGCCCATCGCGGGAAACGGCTTATGGAGTTCCTGTCTTCCAGAATCAAAAAGTATGCAATAGAGAGTATCTGTTTCCAGAGATCAGGAAAACAAACACAGAGATCACCAGTTATCCCCAGCTTTTCTCCGATTGCATCAAACAGATAGGTTGCTCCGAAAAAGTTTCGGGTATGAAGCACCGAAGAAACAGGGCCAGGAGAAATTGACGTTGCCCGCTCGAGTGCTTGCTGAAGTTGGTAGTTTTTAGTGGGAACAAAGATACCATCTACCATTTTCCCGATGTAGTGTCTTTTGTGCGTGTTGTAGTTCTTTTCAGCGATTCGCTTTGAATCATATTCGTAAACATATTCAACACCATGGATGACTTGTGTTCCTTGTGGCATACAATCCTCCATGGGGTATATATTATACCCCATTTAGATTGCTGTCACCAATTATTTACTGTAATTACAATGCTTTATTGAATTGTGGGTATAAATTCCCGGGAATCCAGGTTATAGGGGTAAGGTTTGTTAAAAGTAAAGTATTAGGTATAAACTATTACTATTGTGATCAAACAACATTTGATATGGATTTCGATGAATGTAGGATAGTTGCCTGTAACTTTACTGATGTATCAATGAAAAAAAGTAAATTCGTACACTGTGAACTAGTAGATTGTGCGTTTCAGAATACTTATCTTGTTGAATCCGACTTTACAGGAAGCTTTTTCCGAACAACGCTTTTTCATAATGCAGATCTACGAAAAGCATCATTTTATAAAGCCCACGGATATGAAATAGATCCGAGGAACAATAGAATAGAGAAGGCAGTATTCTCTGTACCTGATGTATTGTCACTGATAGAATATTTCAAAATCGTGATAAAAGAGAATTGAATAGGGTAGAATAAATGAATGAAGATGGAAATAACTACGCCTAACAGCACTGCCCACGCTCATCAGTCGCCTTCGGCTCCTTCTTCGGCCTTCACTCCACTCGCATGCGCTCATTCCGCTCAGGCACATTGTGGCTCGCCGATGCTCGCCACAACGTCGTAGGCAGGCATACGTTAGTTGCAATCGTGAAAGAAAAAATAAGGGTAAGAGAAGAGGAAGAGAAGAACGCGCGCAAGATATAGTATTGGATGGGGAGACAAGTCTCCCCATCCAAGCGCGCTCGAAGGTCACGACTGCAACTAACAGCGCTGTTCACGCTCATCGGTCGCAGGCTCCCTCTTCGGCCATCGCTGCACTCGCTTTGCTCATTCCGCTCAGGCACAATGGCGCTCGCCGATGCTCGCGCCATCGTCGCAAACAGGCAGAACGTTATATGCAATCGCGAGGAATGTATCTAAAGTGAAGAGGAGATAAAGAAAGAACGCGCACAGGATGTTCCTTGAAAAATGGTGGCATCCAGCCACCATCTTTCAGTGCGCTAAACCAAGATCGCGACAGCATATAACAGCGCTGCCCACGCTCATCAGTCGCCTTCGGCTCCTTCTTCGGCTTTCACTTCACTCGCATTCGCTCGTTTCGCTCAAGCACATTTTGTCCCGCCGATGCGGGCCAAAACGTCGTAGGCAGGCATACGTTAGTTGCAATCGTGAAAGAAAAAATAAGGGTAAGAAAAGAGGAAGAGAAGAACGCGCGCAAGATAGAGTATTGGATGGAGAGACAAGTCTCCCCATCCAAGCGCGCTTGAAGGTCACGACTGCAACTAACAGCACTGCCCACGCTCATCAGTCGCCTGTGGCTCCTTCTTCGGCCTTCATTGCACTCGCATGCGCTCGTTTCATTCAGGCACATTTTGTCCCGCCGATGCGGGACAAAACGTCGCAGGCCGGAAACGTTATCTGCAATATTTTTGGGGCGGATCTTTTGTTGAACCTTGTTATTCTGAATGACGACAAATTGTTAAAAACTAGAATCATAGATTCCAGATATTTTGTTAATACAGTATTAATCTCTTGGGAAAATATATAGTTTCTGAAATGTTAGGGATCATGAAGTTAAAAATCTTGAATATGGGATTCTTGAATATGGGATTCTTGAATATGGGATTCTTGAATATGGGATTCCAGGAGAAGACAAGGACCTTTCAAAGCTGATCTTTTTGTTGGGTGAAAATTATAAATATTGAAATTTATAGTATTGGCTAATACTGTAATATATACTTGTTACATAAAATCATGGACTTAAAATATAATAATAAAATATTTGATGAGAAAAACTACTAAATAACTATAATATAGATAATTAAAATATTCGATATCTGTATAAAGTATATAAATATAGGATATAAGGGCAAGATTGAAGAAGTAAGAAAGAAAAGTTTTTAAATGAAGAGAAGAAAATGGATGAGCCCCAAAAACAAAGCAGATAACACCGCGGCCCACGCTCATCAGTCGCCTTTGGCTCCTTCTTCGGCCTTCATTCCACTCGCATACGCTCGTTCCATTCAGACACATTTTGTCCCGCCGATGCGGGCCAAAACGTCGCAGGCCGGAAACGTTAGTTGCAATCGTGAAAGAGAAAAATAAGGGTAAGAGAAGAGGAAGAGAAGAACGCGCGCAAGATAGAGTATTGGATGAGGAGACAAGTCTCCCCATCCAAGCGCGCTCGAAGGTCACGACTGCAACTAACAGCGCTGTTCACGCTCATCGGTCGCAGGCTCCCTCTTCGGCCATTCGCTGCACTCGCATGCGCTCATTCCGCTCAGGCACAATGGCGCTCGCCGATGCTCACGCCATCGTCGCAAACAGGCAGAACGTTAGCTGAAATTGCGCCAAGAAAAGAAAGGGACTATGCTAGAGAATAGAGAATGCAGTTATAGGAGGGAAGATACTATGTCAGAAGAAAAAGAGTGCTGCCCCGTATTTGATCCAAAACCGTGGAACGAAGTAACGCATGAATGGAACGATAAACTATTTCTTACTGAAACAATACCCCAACTATTCCATATGCCGCTTCCCGGAGTACTGAATAAAGCAATTACTCGTATGTGGGAAAAGGCACAAAAACTTGCTATCGCACCCGATATGAAAGACTTTCTTCTATTGGCATATGATCCTACCCCATGGAAATCAGAGCTATACATGTCTGTTACAAAGGAACATACCGAAGCAGCAGTCGTGAAAATGACAGGAACGTACATGAGTAAGGTGTTCGACGGACCATATCAAAATGTACCAAAGTATATGGAAGAGATGGAGCAGTACGTAAGGAGAAATGGAAAGGCTGCAAAAAAGTATTATTTTTACTACACAACATGCCCGAAGTGTGCAAAGAAATATGGACACAATTACATAGTAGCATTTGCGGAAGTATAAACGCAGTATTCAAAACCAATAGATGTGTGGAGCGCTGATGGAGATACGAACGCATTACATGGCAGAATCACTTGCGCGCTGTTTTGTGCTATCAATCATGCCAATAGGGCAACTCATTCTACAACGGATGACATGGGCGTATTCGATGGGAATGGAGGGTATTGTTCTGATTATGAGCTATTTAGCATATGCTCATATGAAGAAACATAGTCTACTCTATGCATCGGATCCTGAAAAGATACACATTCATGCATCAAAAGAAGGGTATTACGATCCAGATACAATTCGGTATAGAGACATAAAAAATGTTGAAAGGATAGGGAAAGTACTACGAATAGTGACAAAAGATGAGAAGGTAATCACACTAAGTAACCTTGGTAGGCATATCGAGAGAGTACATGAAGATATAACGGAAAAGATGGATCAAAAGAATTGAAGAGGCGCAACATCAGCTAACAGCGCTGCCCACGCTCATCAGTCGCCTGTCGGCTCCTTCTTCGGCCTTCGCTTCACTCGCATACGCTCATTCCGCTCAGGCACATTGTGGCTCGCCAATGCTCGCCACAACGTCGTAGGCAGGCAAACGTTAGGCGACATATTGTTTTGCGAGGTCTTTGTAAAATTAATATCTGACGGGTTGAATGAAACTTTCATGTTTTTCTATTTTATTAAATATTTTATAAATCAGTTTATCTGTATCAAGATAAATACCGTTAGGTTTACACCTTCGGCAGTCGAAGATTGAATAATAACAAGGGGTATGTTGTGGGTAATGAAGAAAAAGAAGTTGCAACGACAAAAGCTACTAATCCTTTAGTTTTTATTAGTCATGACACTAGAGATGCAGAATTAGCTGAAGCTTTTAGTGCTCTATTAAAGAGTGTTAGTGCTGGGGTTTTAAAATCATTTCGCTCATCTGATAAAAAGGGAAATCAAGGAATTGAATATGGGATTGAATGGTATCCGGAAATTATAAAAAACATTCAATGTGCTTCAGATGTGGTATGTTTATTAACTAAACGAAGTATTGATAGACCATGGCTACTATTTGAAGCAGGTATGGCAAAAGGAAAGCTGGACACCCCAATTCTTGGGGTTGCACTGGGTGTTGAATTAAAAGATGTTTCATCGGGTCCATTCGCACAGTTTCAAAACTGCGCTGATGATGAGGATTCATTAACAAAACTTGTTTTTCAATTAGTTAATAGAATCCCAAATTCTGAACCTGATAAAGACACAATAAAATTCCAAGTAGGAAAATTTAAGACAAGTATACAAGAAATACTTAAAAAACTAGACTCAACAAGCAAAACAAAAACCACAACCACGGACATGGTTGTTAATGATATTGAAAATACCTCTGTAAAATTATTTGAAGAAATAAAAATAATGTTCAAAGATCTTCCATCAAGGTTAGATAAAATATCATATAATGAGAATAAAATGAGAAGACGGCGAATGCATCCTGGAATGATTGAAGAAATGATGCATATGAATGAAAATCCTAGATTAAGCATTAGGATAGGATTAAGTTTTTATAAAGAAGTTTTACCGTGGGTATATGAAGAAGGTAATTACTTAGTTAACAGTTGCGATGATAATTCGGATACAGATTCAAAAGAAGTTTATTATTTATTTAAAGAATTATTAATGAATAATAGAAACATGATGATGTACGATGATTACATTATGAACAATAAAGATGATTATATTTTAATAAAAGAATTACCAATGATGATATTGAAAAATGTTGAAAAATTATTTATGCAAAAAAATAGAAACATAACAACTGCTTCAAATTAATAAGAAAAATGAAATTTGTACAATAGTTAAAAAGACGCAAAACAACACGTCGCCTAACAGCGCTGCCCACGCTCATCAGTCGCCTGCGGCTCCTTCTTCGGCCATTCGCTTCACTCGCTATCGCTCATTGCGCTCAGGCACATTGTGGCTCGCCGATGCTCGCCACAACGTCGTAGGCAGGCAAACGTTAGTTGCAATCGTGAAAAAAAAATAAGGGTTAAGAGAAGAGGAAGAGAAGAACGCGCGCAAGATATAGCATTGGATGAGGAGACAAGTCTCCCCATCCAAGCGCGCTCGAAGGTCACGACTGCAACTAACAGCGCTGTTCACGCTCATCGGTCGCAAGCTCCCTCTTCGGCCCTCGCTGCACTCGCATGCGCTCATTCCGCTCAGGCACAATGGCGCTCGCCGATGCTCGCGCCATCGTCGCAAACAGGCAAAACGTTAGGCGCAATACGAAAACATGAAAACCAGGAGTATGAATAAAATGGTTGCTTTTATAACTATATTAATAATTATATATTCATTTATAAAATACTGGATAAATAAGACTGATTCTATCAATATTAAAAGCAATGAAAAACTGCCAATACCAACTATTACAGTTGAAAAGTATATACCAAATAATATTAAAATAAAAGTATGTAAAGTTTGCTTTTCATTTTTAAATGACAATCAACAATGTTGTGATTTTTGTGGATACGTTTATAAAAACGTTGAATATTCTGAAGATACTAGAAAAAAATACTATTATTCCCCCAAAAATAATTACAATACATTATTAAATAAAGCTAACATATTGTGGAAACAAACAAGAGAAGAAATATTGAGATGCAGAGCAATAAAAAAATACTATAAAGATATTGGTGATGATTCATTGTCAAATAAAATATATGATTTGTTGATAAAATTGAATATAAACACTAAAACATTAATTCAAAAAAACATTGAACTAGATTTCTTACGCTTTAGGATTGATTGTGAAATTGTATGTACTAAAATTGATCTCAAATATATATCAACTAAAGATTTTGATGATATTATTGAATTTGAACGCAAAAAATTCGATAAATGGTATAAAGAAGTTAATTCGGTTATTGAGTATTTTATTATTATAGATAGTATGGAATATGAAAAGATAATTAACAAAATGAAAACAAGAATGATTAAAAGTATATTGTTAACAACATCTCTTATTGATAATAAAAATAATTATAATATACCAAAAGATTTTGAAATATCAAAAATAGAAGACGATATTAAATTAATTAGATATGAAATTGATAGGATAAATGCTGAAATAGAAATCAATTAATCTGAAAATATGTTTTCGAACTGCGCCTAACAGCGCTGCCCACGCTCATCAGTCGCCTGCGGCTCCTTCTTCGGCCATCGCTTCACTCGCTGTCGCTCATTCCGCTCAGGCACATTGTGGCTCGCCGATGCTCGCCACAACGTCGTAGGCAGGCAAACGTTAGCGGCAATATTGCTGCGCGAGATCAGATTGAATATAGTGTTATCCTGTAAATGTACTTACTAAAGTCTTGACTCATGTATGTGTATGTATTATATATAAAATGTGTATGGAGGATTAGTATGAGAACCAATATTGAACTTGATGATACTCTCGTTAAGGAAGCTATGGACCTTAGTGGCGTGACAACAAAAAAAGCTATTATCAACCTGGCTCTTGAAGAATATATTCGGGCATATACTCGGAAAAGAATAATAAAGTATCGAGGAAAAAATATTTGGGAAGGAAATCTTGAAGAAATGAGAACAATGAGATGACAGGAGTAGTAGTCGATACGTCAGTCTGGATAGAATATTTTGGTGAAACTAAAGAAGCACTACCTGAAGTAGATATGCTGCATGATCTGTTACTCAATAATCAGAAAATAATTCTATGTCCTATAATATATCAAGAGATCTTACAGGGTATACGAGAAGAAAAAGTGTATAAAGATATGAAAGAGATTATGGAAAGTTATCATATGTTGGATTTTGATATTCTTGAAGTGACAAAAAATGCAATAGATCTGTATAGAGGATTGAGAAAAAAAGGCGTAACGATACGAAAACCATATGATTGCCTAATAGCTACGTATGCAAATATGGCCAAAGTACCAGTACTGCATAACGATAGTGATTTTGAAAATATGGAAAAACATGGGAAGATAAAGGTATATAGAGGATAAGAGAAGAGCGCAGCAAAACAGCCGCTAACAGCACTGCCCACGCTCATCAGTCGCCTGCGGCTCCTTCTTCGGCCATCGCTGCACTCGCTTGCGCTCGTTCCGCTCAGGCACATTGTGGCTCGCCGATGCTCGCCACAACGTCGTAGGCAGGCAAACGTTAGTTGCAATCGTGAAAGAGAAAAATAAGGGTTAAGAAAAGAGAAAGAGAAGAACGCGCGCAAGATAGAGTATTGGATGAGGAGACAAGTCTCCCCATCCAAGCGCGCTCGAAGGTCACGACTGCAACTAACAGCGCTGTTCACGCTCATCGGTCGCAGGCTCCCTCTTCGGCCATCGCTACACTCGCATGCGCTCATTCCGCTCAGGCACAATGGCGCTCGCCGATGCTCACGCCATCGTCGCAAACAGGCAGAACGTTAGTTGCAATCGTGAAAGAAAAAGATAAGGGTAAGAGAAGAGGAAGAGAAGAACGCGCGCAAGATAGAGTATTGGATGAGGAGACAAGTCTCCCCATCCAAGCGCGCTCGAAGGTCACGACTGCAACTAACAGCGCTGTTCACGCTCATCGGTCGCAGGCTCCCTCTTCGGCCATCGCTGCACTCGCTCTGCTCATTCCGCTCAGGCACAATGGCGTTCGCCGATGCTCACGCCATCGTCGCAAACAGGCAGAACGTTAGTTGCAATATTTGGGGGGCGGAAATTTTGCATCCTGAGTGAGATCATTTTTGTTTGCTATAAATATCTCATGGGAATATGGGATCAAGAGAAAAGATATTTTTCGAGAAACTTCAATGATTGAGTCATTTTATCTGTCTGCATAGAAACTGATAGATATAATGAAAATATATCATAGTAATATGAGATGTTGGGATTTAAGATTCTTCATGAGACTACAGGATTTCATGGAAGAGCGAATAATACCTGGCTACAACTCAATGATTGTATAATCGAGTTACAAACTCAAAAATTAAAAAAATGGGATCTTTAAAAATGAAGATTCTGAAACAGGAATCAGGCATATTTGTTTTCAGGTAAAATATTTATGGAATATGGTAGAAGATTTAAAAAAAAGGTTTTGAGAATTTTAAAGAAAAAGAGGGAAAATCAATTTATACAGTTGAAGATTCAGAACTCTATAAAATAAATGCTCTGAAAGTATCGGTTATAGAGTTATGAGAATGAAGATCTCAGGGTAAGAGAAGAGAAAACGTTTTAAAAAATGGAAGAAAAAGAGCCCCCCAAACACAGCAACTAACACCGCGGCCCACGCTCATCAGTCGCCTTTGGCTCCTTCTTCGGCCTTCATTGCACTCGCATTCGCTCGTTCCATTCAGGCACATTTTGTCCCGCCTGTGCGGGCCAAAACGTCGCAGGCCGGAAACGTTAGTTGCAATCGTGAAAGAAAAAATAAGGGTAAGAGAAGAGGAAGAGAAGAACGCGCGCAAGATATAGTATTGGATGGGGAGACAAGTCTCCCCATCCAAGCGCGCTCGAAGGTCACGACTGCAACTAACAGCGCTGTTCACGCTCATCGGTCGCAGGCTCCCTCTTCGGCCATCGCTGCACTCGCTTTGCTCATTCCGCTCAGGCACAATGGCGCTCGCCGATGCTCGCGCCATCGTCGCAAACAGGCAGAACGTTAGTTGCAATCGTGAAAGAAAAAATAAGGGTAAGAGAAGAGGAAGAGAAGAACGCGCGCAAGATATAGCATTGGATGAGGAGACAAGTCTCCCCATCCAAGCGCGCTCGAAGGTCACGACTGCAACTAACAGCGCTGTTCACGCTCATCGGTCGCAGGCTCCCTCTTCGGCCATTCGCATGCACTCGCATGCGCTCATTCCGCTCAGGCACAATGGCGCTCGCCGATGCTCACGCCATCGTCGCAAACAGGCAGAACGTTATGTGAAATTTCCCCCGAGAGAGAGTACGAGAAAGATATTGACAATACGTATTTTATTTATTAGTATTATACGTATTGAGGTAATGTATGGAAACAAAACTGACGCTCAAACTGGATCAAACAGTAATAGAAAC
This sequence comes from Treponemataceae bacterium, assembly GCA_963678065.2. GTDB lineage: Bacteria > Spirochaetota > Spirochaetia > Treponematales > Rectinemataceae. The sequence goes on along the minus strand of CAXXVZ010000005.1, from coordinate 873,523 downwards.
CGCCAAAGTATATGCTCAAAAACGGAAACGAAGTCTTTCCCGATTAGTTGAGGACTACTTCAAGATCCTTGCGCTTGAAGATAAAACTGAACCCCACTATTCGCCTCTGGTTATGGAATTATCTGGAATTCTTGATGCTGTGGATATTTCGGCAATGGATGATGGATATGTGGACTATCTCACGGATAAATACAAATGAATAAGGTATTTATCGATACGGATATCATCCTGGATATGTTTCTGAAACGTCAGCCATTTTATCCAGCGGCAGCAACACTATTCTCACTGGCAGAAAAGGGAAAAATTGAAGCGTATATCAGTCCTGTGATATTTTCAAATTTGTATTACATAGTGAAAAAAGGGTTAGGGCAAGAACTAGCCTTGCTGCATCTTCGAAAATTAAGATTATTAACCAAACTAGTGAATGTTGATGAAAAAATAATAGATTTGGTATTGGCATCGAAGTTCAAAGATCTAGAAGATGCAATACAATATTATGCAGCACTTGAACATGGCATCAGTGTTTTGATAACAAGAAATGGGGATGATTATGTTGGAAAGGAGATGAGTATAGTAAATGCAGAAGAATATTTGGAAATCATGAAGCATGAGATAAAAGATAAAAAACAGGAAAAGATAAAGGAATAGGGTTGAAGATCGGGGGAAACTTCACATAACAGCACTGCCCACGCTCATCAGTCGCCTATCGGCTCCTTCTTCGGCCATCGCTGCACTCGCATGCGCTCATTCCGCTCAGGCACATTGTGGCTCGCCGATGCTCGCCACAACGTCGTAGGCAGGCGAACGTTAGTTGCAATCGTGAAAAAAAAATAAGGGTTAAGAGAAGAGGAAGAGAAGAACGCGCGCAAGATATAGCATTGGATGAGGAGACAAGTCTCCCCATCCAAGCGCGCTCGAAGGTCACGACTGCAACTAACAGCGCTGTTCACGCTCATCGGTCGCAAGCTCCCTCTTCGGCCATCGCTGCACTCGCATGCGCTCATTCCGCTCAGGCACAATGGCGCTCGCCGATGCTCGCGCCATCGTCGCAAACAGGCAAAACGTTAGCCGAAATTTATCGCGCGGAGATATCTGGTTTTTCGGTAAACCATAGGATACAATGGAGTTATGAAAGCTGCCGTTGGACAACTGGGACGTGCTGTGGAAGTCATTGCTCAATCAGTACATCCATACAAAGTGATCTTGTTTGGGTCCAGGGCACGTGGCGATAATTCCGAGAATAGCGATTATGATCTTCTCATTCTTAAAAATAACATAACGAACGAACGAGAAATTACTCAAAAAGTATATAGAATGTTAGTAACTGAAAATATTGGAATCCCGATAGACCTTATTGCGGTTGATACGGACAAATATGAGAAATTGAAATTTGAAACAGGAATGATTTACAAAACAATCGCACGAGAAGGTGTTGTTGTGTATGAGTAATCATGCGGAATGGCTTCTTCGGGCAAAAAGCAATCTTGCTTTAGCTAAAATAGTAGTATCTGATGAAATATGTCGTGAAGATTTATGTTTTCAGGCACAACAAGCAGCAGAAAAAGCGATTAAGGCATTTCTGTTATTCCATGATGTTGAAGCACCTAAAATTCATAATATGGTGACCTTATTGGGAGAAGTAGCTAAATATTCTGAACTACCACATGAACTGAAAGATGTTGTGATTCTCAATGATTATGCGGTACAAACACGATATCCAGGGGAATATACTCCCGTCAGTGAACAAGAATATCATGATGCAGTAAAGGTTTCCGAGTATTGTGTAAAATGGGTAGAGAATAAGATCAAAAAAATGGGTGAAGGGAAGAGCGCGATAAACATCGGCTAACAGCACGGCCCACGCTCATCAGTCGCCTGCGGCTCCTTCTTCGGCCATCGCTGCACTCGCTGTCGCTCATTCCGCTCAGGCACATTGTGGCTCGCCGATGCTCGCCACAACGTCGTAGGCAGGCGAACGTTAGCCGAAATGCCCCGCCAAGATGAAGACAAGATATGCGATGGGTTGCTTTCAAAGCCATGCAAAAAAAGAAATGCATGTATTGACAAAAGGCACACATTGGTCTAGTTTTAGAATATGGTTTTTGACTGGAACGAAGAAAAAAATCTTCAGCTCAAGAAAGAACGAAGCATAGGATTCGAAAGAATCGTCATTGCGATAGAAGAAGGAGGAATAGTGGATGTTTTAGAACATCCAAATACGGAACAATACAATAATCAATTATTAATCATTGTAGGAATAGATGATTATGCATATGTGGTGCCTGTGGTATGTACAGAACAAGGGTATTTTATGAAGACAATTTTTCCGAGTAGGAAATATACCGATAAATATTTTCCTGGAAAGAGGAGGAAATAGAAATGGTAGAAGAAATGGACCTCCTTAATTCGATAGAGAATGATGAGTGGAAAAGTGTAAAAAATAGAAAAGAGCTTACTAAGCAATTACAAGAAGCCGCAAAAAATACGATGTTAAAAGATCAACGAATGAATATCCGAATCGCGAAAAAGGATTTGGATGGGCTTAAGACAAAGGCATTGGAAGAAGGGATTCCGTATCAGACACTTGTGGCAAGTATTCTTCATAAGTATGTGAATGGGAAATTGATAGAGCAAAATTAAGAACTAAAGATAGTATATAAAAAGTATATTTTGTAAATGAAAATGTGAAAAGTGTAACAATGGGAGAGCGGGGCACATCGGCTAACAGCACTGCCCACGCTCATCAGTCGCCTGTCGGCTCCTTCTTCGGCCTTCATTGCACTCGCATGAGCTCGTTCCATTCAGGCACATTGTGGCTCGCCGATGCTCGCCACAACGTCGTAGGCAGGCAAACGTTAGTTGCAATCGTGAAAGAAAAAAATAAGGGTAAGAGAAGAGGAAGAGAAGAACGCGCGCAAGATAGAGTATTGGATGAGGAGACAAGTCTCCCCATCCAAGCGCGCTCGAAGGTCACGACTGCAACTAACAGCGCTGTTCACGCTCATCGGTCGCAAGCTCCCTCTTCGGCCATCGCTCCACTCGCATACGCTCATTCCGCTCAGGCACAATGGCGCTCGCCGATGCTCACGCCATCGTCGCAAACAGGCAGAACGTTATGCGAAAGATGACAAAATAGCAACCAATACCAAATGGAGGATATGTTGTATAACAATTTATTTATTAGCCTTGTTATACCGTGTAAAAATGAAGAATTAGGACTTGATTATATTGGGTCGCAAATACCAAAATGCATAGACGAGATTATTGTCATTGATAATAATTCTGTCGATAAGACCAAATCAGTGGCTAGAAAATATAATTTTGTAATAGTTGAAGAAAAAAACAACGGATATGGTAATGCATGTAGGAAAGGAATAGAAAGTGTATCAGTGCAATCTGATTATGTCATAATTATAGATGGAGATGGGACATATTCATTGTCAAAATTACATAGTTATTTAGACAAAATTATTTCTGAAAATATTGATTTCCTTTGTTTGTCAAGGTTTCCATTAATAAATAAAAATCTATGAAAAAAATAAACTATTATGGCAATATGATGGTTACAAGTATTATAAACATATTGTTTTCTTTGAAGCTGAAAGATTCTCAATCTGGTATGTACATTTTTAAGTATAATGTATTCAAATCTTTAAAATATAAAACAACCGAAATGGAGTTTTCTTCAGAAATAAAAATAATGGCAAATAGATATAAATATCTAAAATATAAAGAATTATATTCAATTTATGAAGAAAGAAAAGGAATTTCAAAACTAAAAATATTTGTAGACGGGTTAAAAATACTAAAGTATTTACTTATCGAGTGTATGATTATGAATATACATAATTTGTTGGGGTACAAAAATGACATTATTCGATCCAAAGACAGTTTATCTTCAAAACCTATTTTCAGTAATACTGAACTCTAGTTTTACGGTATTAGGTTTTCTTTTTATACTATTAGTATATTTATTTACGATTTTGAGACCAAAATTTTCAGAACCAATTGTTTATATAAAAAACTTAGACGATGTTGAATTTAAAAAAGATACCTTTGCAATATTGATCGGTGATTTAATAATAAAATTATCACAATTTGTATATTCATTCATTTTTATTGCTTTTCTGATGATAATTATTTCTATGATGATTTTATTTAGCGTTTTAATGTTTAATGGGATAACATTATTAGGAGTAATTTTAAGTTGTACTATTTCTTGTTGTGGATTAATTGCTATAAAATTATTTCAAAAAAAGACCATATATTTAAAAAAACTTTGGAATGTTCATACAGATAAAAAATGGAAAACAACAGTATATTATGTCTTGCAATTAAGTGTTTTAATTATAAATATAATATATTTATTGTTTTATTTGGATACGATTAAAATATCTCCGGAATTAAAATTTCAGATATTATTAATGTGCATATTTTTCTATTTTGTTGTGTACGTGTATTTTTTAATTCAAAATATTTCTTTAGTTTTCATTATATCAATCGACTATTTTAGGTTGAAGGATAACTTCGAAAATTTTAATCTAGAAATATTTGATTCAAATATTTACGATTTAGGAAGAAATTATAAAATAAATGGAAATAAATTTAATCTTGAAAAATGGAAAATATTTGATGTATCTAAATTTAATATTCCTCCTTCTATAGATGAAGACGAACTAGATGAATTGATCAAACATATAAAAGAAAATAAGACTAAAATGCATAATAAAACGCCCTTGTGAAGATTGTCATCCTTCGCATAACAGCGCTGCCCACGCTCATCAGTCGCCTTTGGCTCCTTCTTCGGCCTTCATTGCACTCGCATGCGCTCGTTCCATTCAGGCACATTGTGGCTCGCCGATGCTCGCCACAACGTCGTAGGCAGGCGAACGTTAGGCGCAAGCTTTGCTCTTGGCTAAATGTTTAAAACAAGAAGCAAAGACAAAAATGAGGTAAATGCTATGTATCGAATAGATCCTAGGACTTTGAATGGTCCGCGTGCATATTTTACTGATTTTGATCACAGAATCATTGATAGAACAGTTGATTTAGAAAAGCTAAAAAGAAATGGTGAAAGAAAAATAAAAGCATTATTGTTAGTAAAAAGTAATATCATATTTGCTGCTTCGCATTTAGCCTCAGATTTTGTATATCAATTTTTTAAAGAAAATCCTGAGTTGCTAAATACAGGAATAATTATTCCTGCTCTTCGGTCAGATAAAGATGATATTTCTGAAATATTTCAAAACAAAGAGTTTGAAAACAAAAACAATGCCATACAATTTTATAAAGACAATATAGTAAAGACAGTTGACTGGCCATTAGAAGAAAACTCTAGTTGGTTTAAAGAAAGATTTTTAGAAGAGTTAAATGATGAGAAATCTGTAGTACGAAGTCATATTTCCATTAGGAATCAAGATAAAATAACAAGTATATGTAATAAAATTAAAAATAGCAATGTTTTAGATCGAGGTCTTATTGATGATTGTACACGAGATTTATCAACGAAAGAGAGAACAATAATACAAATATCTAGAGAATTATTATATCATATTTCTGGTGCCCGAGTAGTAAACTGTGAAAGTGCCTTACCTCAGGAGAATTATATTGATTATGATATTACTGATCTTACACAAAAAAGATCAAGGTTGTCTGAAGATCAGATATTATCAAAATTATTAATTGAATATGTATGTGATTCATTGCAGAAATATATGGTTTCTTATGGCATTATTGATAATTTATCGTTTCATGATATTATACAAATACGAAAGCCGTTGTTAGAATCAAAATTCCAATTAAAATACAATGACTTAATTAGCGGAATAAACAAAATACATTTAAATGAATTTAGTAAGATATTTAGTATAAATGAATTGGAAACAATTAGAAAAGATCTTGATAATACTTTTAGAGTCCAAATTCAAGAAGAATTGCCTAAACATATGAAACATAGGGCGTTAAAGCAAGCGAAACAACTTGGTAGTATTTCAGTATCATTTGCGCTTAATATTGTTAGCTTTATTTCTGGTTTTGGGAACACAACGAATTATTTAAGCCTTTTTAAAGATAGCCCCGCATTGTTAATGAATATTGGACAGACTTTTAATTCTCTACGGGAAATAAATAATCAAGAATATTATTATACACAGAAAGAAAAAGCTATAAGAAACTTAATAAATAAGAAAGATATTAATGATAAAACAGTATTTATTGATATGGTTGATCTTCTGGCTAGTGTTATATCTGAGAGATTAAAATTGTAGGTTGTATATCTTAATAAGAGCAAAGCCAGCGCCTAACAGCACTGCCCACGCTCATCAGTCGCCTATCGGCTCCTTCTTCGGCCATCGCTCCACTCGCATGCGCTCATTCCGCTCAGGCACATTGTGGCTCGCCGATGCTCGCCACAACGTCGTAGGCAGGCGAACGTTAGTTGCAATCGTGAAAGAAAAAATAAGGGTAAGAGAAGAGGAAGAGAAGAACGCGCGCAAGATATAGTATTGGATGGAGAGACAAGTCTCCCCATCCAAGCGCGCTCGAAGGTCACGACTGCAACTAACAGCGCTGTTCACGCTCATCGGTCGCAGGCTCCCTCTTCGGCCATCGCTGCACTCGCATGCGCTCATTCCGCTCAGGCACAATGGCGCTCGCCGATGCTCACGCCATCGTCGTAAACAGGCAGAACGTTAGCCGCAATAGCAAAAGATGGAGAGGAATAGTTCCACATGAGTATAATCATTGCCATTGGTGGAGGAGAAATCCGCACAGGTGAAACATTCGAGATCGATAGTTATATTGTCGAAAAGTGTTCAAAGAAATCTCCTCACCATCTTTTTATTCCTACAGCCAGTGGAGAACCGGAAGGATATATTCAGACTGTGCAAGAAGTATATGGTAAGAAACTTGGCTGTAACTGTGATGTGTTATGTTTAAAGGACAGAAATATTGATGATTGTGAAATAGAAACAAAAATAAAAATGGCAGATATTATATATGTTGGTGGTGGTGATACGAAAATGATGTTGGATATTTGGAGAAAATATGGGATACAAGATTTACTAGTAAAAGCATCTCAAAAAGGGACTATTTTAAGTGGATTAAGTGCAGGATCAGTATGTTGGTTTGAGTATGGAGTTAGTGATACAGAAAGTTTTGGAAATACTGATGGATGGAATTATTCATATATAAATGGACTTGGACTAATGCGTGGATGTCATAGTCCTCATCTTAACGCGCGAGAGCAGGAAGGAAAGTTTATAGAGTTTATGAAGACACATGACAAAAAAGTTCTTGGGATTGAAGACAATTGTGCATTGGTACTTGAGAATAATCGCTATCAGATAATCCGAAGTGATAAAAGTAAAAATGCGTATATAGTATATGGGAATAACGGAAAGATAGAAAAAGAAAAAGTATCAGAGAATGGGGATATGGATAGGATCTTTTGCTAAAGCGGCTAACAGCACTGCCCACGCTCATCAGTCGCCTATCGGCTCCTTCTTCGGCCTTCGCTGCACTCGCTATCGCTCATTCTGCTCAGGCACATTGTGGCTCGCCGATGCTCGCCACAACGTCGTAGGCAGGCGAACGTTATGCGCAATTATTTTTGAAGGATATATATATATTATATGAATAGGTCTACATCAATATTTTATGGGCTAACAAAAGAAGATGAAAATACATCTACAGAGATTTTATGTAATCTTTTGAAATATAGATATTTTAGAGATATATTATTTTCATATTTAAAAATAGATATGAATGCTATTGATTCTATAGATTTAAATCATTGTTCTACTCAGATAAGGTATAATACTGGCATTCCTGATTTGGTAATTACTAATAGCAAAGCTTATTACTTAATTGAAAACAAAATTCGAATCGACACTCCATTGCAGGACAATCAAATATATAGTTATCCAGAAATGGTAATAAATAGTAAAAAGCCTTATAAAGGACAAATATTTATTTTGCCTAAAAACTATAAACATCTAGATAAGATTGAAAATGCGAAATTAAAATATTCGTTTATTAAAATTGTAATTTGGGACGACCTAATTAGATATTTGTTCAGTTATGATCTACAAAAAGATTCTTATATTATAGCTGAAGCACTAAACCTGTTATCAGAATTAATAATAAAATCATCAATTGATACCATCCTTTCACCTTATGAGGTTGCTATGCTTTATAATCCAAAAGATATTCATGAATCTTTAAAGGTTATGTGTAAGATTATTCAATTGGTCGAGAAGTCGGGGAAAATGATTATTGATGGTATCGGATCGGATTTCGAGTTATCAACATGGGCTAATGATTTTTATGATGATACAACGAAAGGACGATATATTAAGTATAAAAAAAATGATGATATATTTATTGGTTTGAATTTAAATTTGGTAGATAAAGGCGCACAATATTGGGAATATATACTTAGTGTCGCTCTGAAAAAAGATACACTAAATGAAAATTGGAATATTGATACTTCGAGATTTGAGTATTGCGAAGATAGTGATTGGATTTATGTAAAAATAAAAAAGGAAATAATAATAAATGAAGATCAGCAAAATAGTTTTAGTAATGAAGTGATTGATATTATTAATGACATATTCAAAAATAACTGCGCATAACAACACGGCCCACGCTCATCAGTCGCCTTCGGCTCCTTCTTCGGCCATCGCTTCACTCGCATTCGCTCATTCCGCTCAGGCACATTTGCGCCCGCCTGTGCGGTCGCAAACGTCGTAGGCCGGAAACGTTAGTTGCAATCGTGAAAGAGAAAAATAAGGGTAAGAGAAGAGGAAGAGAAGAACGCGCGCAAGATATAGTATTGGATGAGGAGACAAGTCTCCCCATCCAAGCGCGCTCGAAGGTCACGACTGCAACTAACAGCGCTGTTCACGCTCATCGGTCGCAGGCTCCCTCTTCGGCTATTCGCTGCACTCGCATGCGCTCATTCCGCTCAGGCACAATGGCGCTCGCCGATGCTCGCGCCATCGTCGCAAACAGGCAGAACGTTAGTTGCAATCGTGAAAGAAAAAAATAAGGGTAAGAAAAGAGGAAGAGAAGAACGCGCGCAAGATAGAGTATTGGATGGGGAGACAAGTCTCCTCATCCAAGCGCGCTCGAAGGTCACGACTGCAACTAACAGCGCTGTTCACGCTCATCGGTCGCAGGCTCCCTCTTCGGCCATTCGCTACACTCGCTTTGCTCATTCCGCTCAGGCACAATGGCGTTCGCCGATGCTCACGCCATCGTCGCAAACAGGCAGAACGTTAGTTGCAATCGTGAAAAAAAATAAGGGTTAAGAAAAGAGGAAGAGAAGAACGCGCGCAAGATAGAGTATTGGATGAGGAGACAAGTCTCCCCATCCAAGCGCGCTTGAAGGTCACGACTGCAACTAACAGCGCTGTTCACGCTCATCGGTCGCAGGCTCCCTCTTCGGCCATTCGCTCCACTCGCTGTCGCTCATTCCGCTCAGGCACAATGGCGTTCGCCGATGCTCGCGCCATCGTCGCAAACAGGCAAAACGTTAGCTGAAATGTCTGCGCGAAGAATCTTGACAATCAGATACCCTGGAACTATAATAAAACTATGGTGGTTATTATATGGCAAGCTTAACAGTACGAAATATTCCCGATATGATTCTTGATAAGATCAGAGTCCTCTCTGAAGTAGAACGCCGAAGCTTAAATAATGAGATTCTCATGATCCTGGAAAATGGCCTGAAATGCTATGATCAAAAGCCTATGATGATATACGATAAAGAACTGCAACTGAGTATCTGGAATGATGTCTGTGGAAAATGGAACGATGGACGGAGTTCAGATGAAATAATAACTGATATCTATACACGTCGTACTAAGGGAAGAAAGGTTGATCTATGATTCTTTTAGATACCGATGTTTGTGTGGAATTGTTGCATGGGAATGAAAAAGTTCTTGAACATCGGAAAGTAGTCAATGATGCTGTCGCAGTATCGTTTATAACAGTTGCAGAATTGTATTATGGTGCAGAAAAATCGAAACTACAAGAACAGATGAAAATAGTGGTGGAAAAGTTTTTATTAAGTGTAAATATCATCGAATCAGATATGAGGATATGTAAAAAGTTTGGGGAACTGAAAGGGAAATTGGAGTTAAAAGGTAAACGACAAGAAGATGCAGATATATTTGTGGCAGCATGTGCATTAGTCGAATGCAATCGATTAATTACAGGGAATATGAAACATTATAAAGAGATAAAAGAGTTAAGAATAGAGAATTGGATAGAGTAAGATCGCGCAGACACATCAGCTAACAGCACTGCCCGCGCTCATCAGTCGCCTTCGGCTCCTTCTTCGGCCATCGCTCCACTCGCTGTCGCTCATTCCGCTCAGGCACATTGTGGCTCGCCGATGCTCGCCACAACGTCGTAGGCAGGCGAACGTTAGGCGAAATATGGATTCCCTGCATCTGTTTGTAGTAGAGCTCGCCCGGGCCTCCGGCCGTCGGGCTCGCGCATATGTAGAAAATAAAAAATAGATAGGATATTTGTGATTTGGGGAATATATGGACAGAAATAGATTTGAAACACAACTCAATTTCATATTCGAAGTAGATAAGGTCAAAAGCATAATTAGAAAATCAAAACTCTTTGATTCTTCTCGATTTGAAAATGATGCTGAGCACTCTTGGACAATCTGCATAATGGCTATTCTACTAAAAGAATACTCAAATACAACCATAAACATAGAAAAAGTGATAGTAATGCTACTAGTGTACTGTCCAATACAGACAACCTAATAAAAGTATGCTATACTTACCACATGGCGAAAGAAGTAAAACCGAACACGACCAAAGAAGACGTTATCCTTATGGAAAAGATTTTAGCTATCGGGGATATTCAGCACAAATATGCTGTACGTCTTCAAACCGTCCTAAGCAGAGCCCATAACCGATCAACGAACGACACAGCAGCGTTTCTTGGGATTAATAATGTCACGGTGAGCCGGTATGTCCACCGGTACAATGAGGGCGGATTAAAGTCCTTACTCACTGACAAAACAAGAAAACCAGGGAAACAGCCAATTCCAATCGAAGTAAAGAATGAGCTTTGTACGCTTGTCTGCAATGAAAAACCTGAACAGGGAACGCATTGGAGTACGAGAGAGTTGGCAAAAAAACTTGGCATAGGGCATTCCTCGGTGAATACCATTCTTCGCGAACGAGGACTAAAGCCCCATCTGGTGAAGCATTTTCAATTCAGCACCGATCCTGATTTTGAAAAGAAGCTGGAAGATGTCGTCGGCTTGTATCTCAATCCTCCCGAGAACTCGATAGTTCTTTGTGTGGACGAGAAATCACAGATTCAAGCCGTAGAGCGATCGCAGCCGATTCTACCGTTGCTTCCCGGTGTTCCTGAACGTCAATCTCACGACTACTATCGCCATGGTACAACAACGCTTTTTGCAGCATTAAATGTCGTGAGCGGGAAAGTAATCGGCGACTGCAAGGAACAACACAAGGCAGCTGACTATATTTCTTTCTTGAAGATGGTCAATCGCAAGAGCCCTAAGGGAAAGACGCTTCATATCGTTGCGGATAATTATTCTGCACATAAAACTCAAGAGGTCAGGAAATATCTGGATTCGATGAATGGTCGATTTGTTGAGCACTTCATACCGACACATTCTTCATGGCTGAATCTTGTTGAACGCTGGTTTGGAGAAATCACCACTAAGCGAATTCGGCGCGATAGTTGGACCAGTGTTGATGAACTTGAAAAGGCGATAGACGATTTCATCAAAGGCTGGAATACATCAGGTCGTAAATTCAAATGGGTAAAATCTGCTGAACAAATTTCTTCGAGCATTGCAACTGCCAAGGGCTATTAGGCAATCTGTAAAAGACGGAACACTAGTTCATGACATTGTAGAAATTGATGCTGGGGATACATTCTTATATTCACACGAACGTGATTCAGCACATGCAAGAGAAGAACTCGCTGCAAAACGAATCTTTGGAATACTTCCAGAGGATCAAACAAAAGAATTATATGAATTGTGGAATGAATTTGAGAAACGAAAAACGAATGAATCTAAATACGCAGCGGTATTTGATAGACTGGAACCAGTATTACAGAACTATAAAACCGAAGGATATACTTGGAAGAAAAATGGAATTACGAAGAGTATGATTCTAGAAAAGAATAAACATATAGCAGAAGGTTCAGAAGAAATATGGGACTTTTTCAAGTATTTAATAGATGAATGTGTAAGAAAGGGATATTTGGTAAATACGTGAACTGAAAAATTACTTAATGTTCTTTAGTCTATCGGGTAATAGTATAAGGGCATCTCCGCACCTCGCCCTCCGGGCGTTCGGCGCGGAGAAAGATGCAAAAAAGGGAATCCATACTTCGCCTAACAGCACTGCCCACGCTCATCAGTCGCCTTTGGCTCCTTCTTCGGCCATCGCTACACTCGCATGCGCTCGTTCCACTCAGGCACATTGTGGCTCGCCGATGCTCGCCACAACGTCGTAGGCAGGCGAACGTTAGGCGACATTATTCTGGGCGCAGTCTTTGCAACAGCCAGCCGTCCTAGCGGGCTGCATACCACAATTCGAGTTGTATACGAATCATTCTAATCTATTGAGGATAATGAAATAGAATAAGTTTAAAAAAAGGTTTGACAAATGTTTTAGTATACTGAAGTATCTCATTAGCAGTTCATGATCCGCAAACACTGCAAGGAGAGTACTTCAATGAATAAGATTAAGACTGGAGCGTTTATTCCTTTTCCAATTGCTCCTATAGCACTCGTTGGTACAAACATCGAAAATGAGCCTAATTATGCAACGATAGGATTTACGAATGGAGTGAATAGTAATCCAGCTATTGTCTATATAAGTATAAATAGAAATCACTATACTTCTGAGGGAATTATTGAAAACAAAACATTCAGTATCAATTTTCCATCAGCGGAGTATGTTGTCGAAACAGATTTTTGTGGTCTTGTGAGTGGAAGGAAAACCAGTAAATCAAAAATATTTACTTCATTTTATGGGGAATTAGGAACGGCTCCAATGATTCAGGAATTTCCGATTACATGTGAATGTAGGTTCATAGATAAAGTAGTGGAATTTGCTATGGATAGGGTTTATTTTGGAGAAGTTGTTCAAGTATATATTAATGAGGAGTATGTATCTGATGATAAAAGGATCGATAGTAGAAAAATGAATCCGCTGTGTTTTTTAGGTTTAGAAAATAGGTATTGTGAAGTTGGAAAGGAACTAGGACAGGGATGGAGTTCGGGTAGGGAATATCGAGTAAACTAAAGGAACTGTATAAATACTGAACATCCTCGCCATCGTGACGAGGACGATACAAACGAAAGGGTAGGGAGAGCGCCCAGAACAACGTCGCCTAACAGCGCTGCCCACGCTCATCAGTCGCCTGCGGCTCCTTCTTCGGCCATCGCTGCACTCGCATGCGCTCGTTCCGCTCAGGCACATTGTGGCTCGCCGATGCTCGCCACAACGTCGTAGGCAGGCGAACGTTAGCTGCAATGCAAATTGCTCCGAAAAATTGATAACAGCAGCTGACGTTTGTTTTTGGACGAAATATAGGGAATGTACCGAAGTAATAAATCAATGTTAATTCTAATAAACCCCACATTTAGGAGGTTACTACTTTGAATATGGATACCCTAGACATAGCCTTTGAGGATTATCATTCTACTCAAGACTTCATTTCTCGAATGGATCAGTACATTTTTTCTATTAGGAACCTAGCAGTGGCTACATCATCTGCGATCATTGCATATGCTGTTTCAGAGAACAAGGCAACTATTTTGTTAACCAATTACTTTCTCATCTTCTGTTTCATTTTTTTGGAATACTCTTGGAAATGCTTCCAGGAAGATGCAATTATGAGAACGTATAAACTAGAAGATATGATACAAAACTCGATAAAAGGAAACGTTAATGCAGTATACCCATACGAGTTTGGTTTGGGACACGTTATTAGGGCACCTTCTATAAGAAAAATATTAAGACTGATTTTCAAAAAAGATAGATGGCACAACTTAATGTTTTACCTAATAATATTAGTGGCGAATTCTCTTGCATATTTTTTGTTTTCCTACTACAACAAATGATAAATATATTATTACAGCCAGTTATGAAAAGATCGATAATAGAAAGCTCGCGTATTATTTGCTTTGGCCAGTTATCAAAAAATGAAAGAATGCATATATATAGCATGTATCTTGAAATATATGGCAAATACGGCACAACTGTACCTATAGATGAATGGGTTCAGTCCTGTAATAACCCTTACTATGATATTCCTATGAAGCGTATCCAAATATACTATTTATTATCGCGCATGTGCGGATATAATATTTTCAGCGATTACATTGAGATTGATGGAGAGTTTTGGTCAAAAATTCTAGAGGGCGGCATTAGCAAAAAATTCATTCTTAGTAAGCAAAGCCTGCTAACACGAATGCTTATCTTGCTTACTGCAAGCAAAAAAAATAGATGGGTTATTGAAGTAGATCCTTCTTTAGTAAATGTAATAAAGTGTATTGAAAAGAGCGGCTTTCAAATTTGTACGAATAATGATAAAATATTAAAAATAATGAACGGTTTTCTCGGTAAAGCCGGACATAGTATTGAGATTAAAAATAGTAGTGTCTTAATACATCGAAGTACATCGCATAATAGTGATTACAGAAGTATCCTGTTTATAAAGTAGTAGATTTGAATAAATAAAGAACTATGGATTAACATCGAACTTTCAACCTGTGAAACTCCGTCTTCCTGAAGGCAATTTGCACTGCAGCTAACACCGTGCCCCTGCTCATCGCCCTTTCAGGGCTCTTCGGCCATCGTTCCGCTCGCATACGCTCACTCCACTCAGGCACATTTCGGCCCGCCGATGCGGTCCGAAACGTCAGAGGCACAAAACGTTAGTTGCAATCGTGAAAGAAAAAATAAGGGTTAAGAGAAGAGGAAGAGAAGAACGCGCGCAAGATATAGTATTGGATGGGGAGACAAGTCTCCCCATCCAAGCGCGCTCGAAGGTCACGACTGCAACTAACAGCGCTGTTCACGCTCATTGGTCGCAAGCTCCCTCTTCGGCCATCGCTACACTCGCATACGCTCATTCCGCTCAGGCACAATGGCGTTCGCCGATGCTCACGCCATCGTCGCAAACAGGCAGAACGTTAGGCGCAATTATTTTTTTAGCTTTATCTTGTTTGCCAAACATACAATTAGGAAAAACATGAAAGCACTTACATTTGAACAACATATTTCTGTCTTAAAAAATCTTATAAAAATTGGTAAAAATGTTGATATAAAGCGTATTGAAACTGAGAACATTTCATATAAATCAATAATGATTTGCTTTTTATTGCAGGAATTATCAATATCAAATTCATTAATAAGGCTTTACGATAGTGTAAACCCACAATATTATCCGTCAACAGTCGGATATGTTATGTGCAGATCAATGCTGGAAATTGACATAAATGCCCATTATATTTCTGAAAGGCCTACAGAACGATCTAGGCAATATATTTTCTATAAAAAGGTCATAAAAAAAAATCGAATGGAGGTATGTAAAAAACATCTAAATACTAAAAAGGAAGACTGGAAATATGCATTAAATATGGAATGGGATGACTGTTGGGATGATGAAAAAGAGACAATAGACAGGGAATATGAAGAAGTAATTGGAAATTATTCTAGAAAAACTAGAAAAGGTAAAAATATAGAATTTTCTAATTGGTCTGGTAAAAGTATCAGAGAAATGGCGGAAAATGTAGATCATCTTGAATCATATGACTATTTTTATACCTTTTTATCATCATTTGTTCATGGTGATATTGAAGAAATTGACAGGTTTTTGAGAATCAATCAAGAATCAATGATATGGACACTTCAAACAGATGAATTCGATATTGGGAATGTATTCAGCAATGCTTCTACATTTTTTCACTGTTTATTATCATTATTTGGAGAAAAGCTAAAGATTTGGGATAAAGAAATTGTGGATAAATGTTGGGAAGTTTGATGAAATATTTATAAATACATTATGTTTTTACAGAGAAGTTGAATTAAGAAAAAAATAAAAGCGCCTAACACCGTGCCCCTGCTCGTCGCCATTTCATGGCTCCTCGGCCATCGCTGCACTCGCTTGCGCTCATTCCGCTCAGGCACATGTGCGCCCGCCTGTGCGGTCGCACACGTCAGAGGCACAAAACGTTATGTGCAATTGCTCTAATCAGCAGTTATCATGGAAAGTACATGCAGAAAACACTGTCAAAACAGCAAGCACGCCAGTTCCTTTTGCTGAAGCATGGATTATGTGGTACCTACAGGTTCTCACTAAAGCACGGTATCATTGATTTTGTACGTCAGGCCGGCTGTATCCAATTTGATCCTATTGATATATGTGGGAAAAATGCAGAACTGGTCCTCCAGTCCAGAGTAGAAGGCTTTACCAAGTCAATGTTGTATGAACTTTTGTATGAGGATAGGGAATTAGTTGATTATTTTGATAAAAATCTTTCGATCATACAACTGAGTGATTGGAAGTATTTTGAACGAATACGTGAAGCCCATCGGAAAAATGGACGAGGTTATGAAGAGGTGAAAACAGTTGCCGATACCATAATCCAGACAATAAAAGAAAAGGGTCCGGTGTGCTCAAAAGACTTTGACCTGAAGCATAAGGTAGATTGGTATTGGTCCAGCACAAATCTTGCACGAGCAGCGCTCGAAACCTTATATTTTCGTGGGGATCTGATAATCCATCATAAAAAGGGCTCAATAAAGTATTACGCATGCTCAGAAGATTATATTCCACATGAGATACTTCAGGCAGAGGATCCATTAAAAGAGGAACTAAGTCATATGAAATGGCGGGTTCTCAGAAGAATATCGTCGGTTGGAATGCTATGGAATAAAGCATCTGATGCATATTTGAATATACGGAATCTCAAAAGTGGTGAACGCGATATCGTTTTCGGGCAGCTACTGGATGAAGAAATGATTATGGAAATTTCTGTTGAAGGGATACAAGAAAAGCTCTATTGCCTAAAATCAGATAGCACATTAGTGGAATCGGCAGTACATACTGATGGTTTTGAGGAGCGGACAGAATTGCTTGCGCCTCTTGATAATTTATTATGGGACAGAAAACTGATACGGTGCATTTTTGATTTTGAATACAAGTGGGAAATCTATACACCCGAGAAACAACGAGTATATGGCTATTATGTAGTACCGATCGTATCAGGAGATCGGTTTATTGGCAGGGCTGAAATAGTCAACAATAAGAAAAGTCAAACACTTGAAGTGAAGCATCTTTGGTATGAGGATGGAGTAAAGAAAAACAAGCGACTGCGTGATGCTCTCAACACCTGTTTTGAAAGGTTTTGTAGATTTAATTCCTGTACAAGTATTGGAATGGTGGATTAGAGCAACTGCACATAACAGCACTGCCCACGCTCATCAGTCGCCTATCGGCTCCTTCTTCGGCCATCGCTGCACTCGCATGCGCTCGTTCCGCTCAGGCACATTGTGGCTCGCCGATGCTCGCCACAACGTCGTAGGCAGGCGAACGTTAGTTGCAATCGTGAAAAAAAAATAAGGGTTAAGAGAAGAGGAAGAGAAGAACGCGCGCAAGATATAGCATTGGATGAGGAGACAAGTCTCCCCATCCAAGCGCGCTCGAAGGTCACGACTGCAACTAACAGCGCTGTTCACGCTCATCGGTCGCAAGCTCCCTCTTCGGCCATCGCTGCACTCGCATCGCATGCGCTCATTCCGCTCAGGCACAATGGCGCTCGCCGATGCTCGCGCCATCGTCGCAAACAGGCAAAACGTTAGGCGACATATTGTTTTGCGCGATCCTTCCAGAGATTACCATTTTAGTGTTTTACCACTTATACAAATAGGTTTATATGTATCACGGTAAATGCTGTTAACAGGACGCCTTTGGCGCGAATTAATTTAGGAGAATTACATGCCTAGACCAACCAACAAAGCAGAGCTAGTGTCGCTTGGCGATGAAAACATTACAAAACTATTAGCGTTCATTGAATCGCTACCCAAAGAATATCAAGTTAAATCATACGAAAATAATGAACTCAATGATAGAGATAAGACAATAGCTGATGTGATTTGTCATTTACATGAATGGCATTCGATGATGAAGAATTGGTATAAAATTGGAATGTCCGGCAAGAAGCCAGCTATTCCGGCAGAAGATGTTACCTGGCAAACCTTGCCTGTCCTAAATCATAGAATTTATGAAAAGTATAAAGGAACAGAATTAAATGAAGCAATAAAGCTAGTAAAGAAAAGTCATAAAGAAATGATAGAAATAATACAAAAACATAGTGATGATGAATTATTTACTAAGAAAAAGTACGCATGGACAGGAACAACATCGTTAGGTGCATATCTAGTATCAGCAACATCCAGCCATTATGACTGGGCACTAAAAACTATTAGGCCAATAAAGAAGCTTATTGTACAGCATAGTATGTTTAGATGACTTCAAGCATTGATTAGACTAAAACATCAGTAGGAAATCATTTATGATATAGTCCCCATTTTTAGGTAACAGCAAAGCAGTAGATAAAATACATCTGACAACTGTATCAACGTAATTGTGTATTTTGAAGAAACGCAAAACAACACGTCGCCTAACAGCACTGCCCACGCTCATCAGTCGCCTTCGGCTCCTTCTTCGGCCTTCACTCCACTCGCATACGCTCGTTCCATTCAGGCACATTGTGGCTCGCCGATGCTCGCCACAACGTCGTAGGCAGGCAAACGTTATGCGCAATTGCATTATTTGAAGAATAAACTGTAACAATACTATCATGGCAAGAAGCTAAATAAGAATTGTAGCCATTTTGTGTTTTTGTCATTGTACACGTCATGATGTCTCGTACCCGGGTATTGAAGATCTCAGGGTTAAGATCTGAAAACCATGATTCAGTACGTATTTATTCCGTGTTTGATATTTTGCTATCGTGTATGTATGAAATGAATTAAAGAATTTTGTGCTATGATTTAGGAATCACGATTAAAAGCTTTATCTGGAGAGAAATATGCCATTTGCTATTCAACATTATGAAAACCTTATCAATGAATTCCAGGTCGTAATGCTTCAGTATAAGGATAGTGCATCTGTGCGTATTGAAACGAATAAATGGACATTACAGGAGATGGTTGGACATCTGATAGATTCCGCATCAAACAATCATCAGAGGTTCATCCGTCTTCAGATAAACCAAACAATAGAATTTCCAGGATATAATGAGGAAGAGTGGAAAAACGTATCAGATATTGGAAGAATGGATTACGAGTTTCTCGTATCATTCTGGAAATCTTATAATGTATTTATAGTGTATATAATTAAAAACATTAAAGATGAAGATATGAAGAATTATTGGAAAATAAACGATGAAGGAAAAAGTTTGAACTATCTTGTTGAAGATTATTTCAGGCATATGAAGTGGCATAAGGAATTATTTGAGAAAAGGGTAGAAGAGATAAAAGAATATGAAAATAGGAATAAAACATAAGATGTTGAATATGGGAAAATAATGCAACAGCGCATAACAGCACTGCCCACGCTCATCAGTCGCCTGCGGCTCCTTCTTCGGCCTTCATTGCACTCGCATGCGCTCGTTCCATTCAGGCACATTGTGGCTCGCCGATGCTCGCCACAACGTCGTAGGCAGGCGAACGTTAGGTGCAATACCGCCCAGAAGAGAGGGATGGCTTGCACTGTAAATATTGGTTATTATAGTTATTGTTATATTGGAGAAGTGAATGAGCAAATGTTATTTTTGTGGAAATATTACAGAGGATATTGCTCCTTTAGGTGCATATATCCATATAAGATGTGATGCTTGTGGAGAATATAAAGTCACATTTCAGGCTTTGTCAGTGTTTCCTGCAAGCATTTCTGAAAATATAAAAGGCATTATTGTTGGAGAGATATTTGAAAATACACAAAATAATCGCGATGTGTTCATTATCGATTCCAAGTGTATACAAAAAATCGATATCAATGAAAAAGGCCGAATAGCGTTTAAAGCATATAAATTGGCAGAGTATTGTTATAAAAAAACTATGGAAAATGGACTTGGATCAAAAATAGTAAAAATACCATATCAGTGTTGTTATACCAATAGTAAAAATGAATACCATGTAATATTAGAGTATTTAAAAGAAATTAGTGTACTATCATATGAGAAAAGTGATCATAGAGATGCTTCGGGAATTGCTTGTTCAGTATTCTCAAACATAAAAATGGATAGTCGAGCCTATATAACATTTGAAAGAGGTATAAATAATCTTGAAGAATTTGAGAGGTTGTTCATGAATCATGATGATAAACATCAGTATATAACAGTTAACAATGAAAACGGTAATGTTGCCATTGGATCTAATATTGCACAACATAATACTGTTGGTATAAGTGAAAGTGAAATAATAAGAGAATTGTTAAAAAAGGGAATTGATATTTCTCTGATTGATAAAATCAGAGATGATATCAAAGAATTGGCAAATGAAATAAATAGAATTGAAATTGATACAAATAAAATAAATAGAATCTTCGAAAAAATTAAAGCTATTGGTGGAAATGTATTAGTAGGAGCATTTTCTTTTTTATCTAGGCCTGAATGTATCGGAATTATTAGCAAAATGTTAAAATGAAATACAATACAAATATTGGGTATTAAGATCTGGGCGGTACAGCACCTAACACCGTGCCCGCGCTCATCGCCCGTTCGGGCTCTTCGGCCATCGTTTCGCTCGCATGCGCTCACTTCACTCAGGCACATTTTGCCCCGCCGATGCGGGCCAAAACGTCGTAGGCACAAACGTTAGCTGAAATACACCCCACGAGAGAAGAAAAGATATTTTCAATAATCAGACCTACGGCATTCCTTCTCCACCGTATACATCCATCGATAGATATGCTCGATTGTGTTTATACTAGTAAAACAACTTCTGATATGTTTTGAACAGAATTCTCAGGCTCAAGGATTTATGGAATAGATATATGGGTATATCGTTAAGAAAAGCGATTCGTGAAGACTGTCCGTTGATTCATACCATGCAACGTGAAGCATTTGCATCATTACTTGAAAAATATCATGATTATGAAATGAGTCCCGGGAATGAACCTATAGAAAAAATATATAGAAGATTTGATCAAAAAACGACGGATTACTATTTGATACTGAATGATACCTGTGTTGTAGGAGCCATACGGATTATTCGATTGGAACATGAACAAGTCTATAGAATAAGTCCGATATTCGTACTTCCAGCGTGTCAAGGAAGAGGAATTGCTCAAACTGTATTTAAAATAATCGAAGCTATGTATACGGAATATTCTATCTGGAAGCTTGATACCATACTTCAAGAAAAAGGTAATTGTTATGTATATGAGAAAATGGGGTATATAAAAACAGGAGAAGAAACGGTTATCAATGAAAAGATGACGATAGTAAATTACAAAAAAGTTGTGATGGATAAAAACGAAAGAGAGTATTTTGGAATAGGAATAGGAATAGAAAAGAATTGAAAGATGGAAGAGTGGGGTGTACATCAGCTAACAGCACTGCCCACGCTCATCAGTCGCCTATCGGCTCCTTCTTCGGCCATCGCTGCACTCGCATGCGCTCATTCCGCTCAGGCACATTGTGGCTCGCCGATGCTCGCCACAACGTCGTAGGCAGGCGAACGTTAGTTGCAATCGTGAAAGAAAAAAATAGGGGTAAGAGAAGAGGAAGAGAAGAACGCGCGCAAGATAGAGTATTGGATGAGGAGACAAGTCTCCCCATCCAAGCGCGCTCGAAGGTCACGACTGCAACTAACAGCGCTGTTCACGCTCATCGGTCGCAGGCTCCCTCTTCGGCCATCGCTACACTCGCTTTGCTCGTTCCGCTCAGGCACA
Source organism: Treponemataceae bacterium (assembly GCA_963678065.2). GTDB lineage: Bacteria > Spirochaetota > Spirochaetia > Treponematales > Rectinemataceae. Next base: position 851,536 of record CAXXVZ010000005.1, on the reverse strand, counting down.
ATGGCGCTCGCCGATGCTCGCGCCATCGTCGTAAACAGGCAGAACGTTATACGCAATTGGGGAATTAGCAGTGAAAACAGATGTTAGGAATAAGGAATATACTTACTATCTCGGTTCTATTTATATAGCTCTTGGGTTATTTTTAAGTCAATATTTAAATATTTCTGTCTATAAAGGACGAGGAAATACTTCGCTTCAAACGTGGTGGAATATACTAAAAATATCTATAACTCAACCTTCCATAATATTAGTTTATATATGTAGCAGCATACTAACGATATTAGCTTTTTTATTAATGTTGGTGATATTAAAATCACTTAAAGCTATAGATGGAATAGTTGTATTTAAAAAAGGTTTTTGCGTTTCAATAGTACTAAGCATTTTTTCTCAGTTTCTATTTTCCAGCATGATTAGGTTTATTTACGAATTTTTTTTCTCTCTAATAGTATTTATTGGATTATCAATTAGAAACGAATTTTTCCCTAAAAATGGGGAAAAACAAAATAATGAGAAAATATATCAAGAGCTTTGGGATTTAATGAAATTGCTATGTCCAATTAGCATAAACTTCCCGTTACTAGTTTCAGGTGGTAGCCTAATATCTACAATGTTTAGTAAGGAAAATGGATTATTAAGTCAACAATTATATAGACACATAATATTAGCTATGTATTTTGAAGTAGGAGTATTTGTTTTTATCCTAGGTCCAATTGCGAAGAATATTATTTTATTAAAAAATAAACTTAGAGGCTCTTTCAAAAGTCATGAGATGAACGAATTTTAATGAAAAGCGGGGACAGAACCTGTATGATGATGTTGCAACACAAACGTCACCAGGAGGAGCCCCCGCTGATGAAAACCATACCAGAAATACTGGGCGGAGCGCAAATACTTTTGCCGATTTCCTACGATATCCAGCGATGTTTCGAAGAATATCTCACCGACGAGCATCGCTTTTTTATCGCCCTGCTCAGAGTCATTGAAGATGCTCAGCCACGGATTACATCACCATGTGCACGGACTGGCCGTCCTCCACATCGGAACGAACCGATCATGCGGGCGTTTTTCGCCCGAACGGTATTCCACATAGCGACAGTCACGGACCTTAGGAACAGGCTGATCAACGATCCGAATCTGCGGAGGATATGCGGCTTCACCTCCGTTCCAAGCTCTGCGACCTTTTCGCGTCGCTACGCGGAGTTTTCAAAAAAGACTCCGCTGATTCAGACTTTGAATACCATGGTGAAGGATTGTCATGACGGCCATATCGTCGGACACATAAATCGGGATGCGACGGAGATACGAGCACGAGAAAAACCTGTACCTGCCAAACGTGAAGCTGTTTCTTCCGTGACACCGCAACGGAAACGAGGTCGTCCCCGAAAAGGAGAAGTTCGGCCTGTGAAGGAGCCGACACAGATAGAAAAGCAAGTCGGCCAAAGCGTCAGGAAATCCTTGTCAGAACTATCCAAAGACTGTGCATGGGGATGCAAGAAGAACAGCCAGGGGAATAGGGAAACATGGAAAGGATACAAGTTGCACCTTGATGTCAGCGACACAGGATTCCCTATTTCAGCAGTCGTAACCGGCGCCAATGTTCATGATTCGCAAGTAGCGATTCCTCTGGAAAAGATAACAGAGAAAAAGGTCCGACATCTGTATTCAGTCATGGACGCTGCATACGATGCGGATCCCATCGCGACCTATATCCAGGGACGTGGGCGTGTTCCGCTGATTGATCGGAATACGCGTCGTGGGACGGAACGGGAACCATTTTCGCCGTCACAGAAGGAGCGGTACACAATCAGGACAACGGTTGAACGTGCAAACTCGCATTTGAAGGATTGGCTCATACCGGGTCAGATATTTGTACGGGGATTTGAGAAAGTATCATTCCTGCTCATGTGCGGGGTAGTGGTTCTGGCGGCCGTCAAGGCTTTGCAGTACTTCATCCTTCCCGAACTGCAGAAATCGTAACCGGGCAATCCGGCAGAACCGGATTTTGTAGGGGTAGTCCATCTTTTGCACTGAAAAGAGAGCCCTTTTTACTGCACATGTAATTTTTACTGTGCAAAAACGAAGCTTCAGTTACAATAACTCGCTTTTTTACAAAGCGGATTACGAAGTTTTGAAAAAGCCTCTTAATTAAGATAATTCCCCAACAGCGTATAACAGCGCTGCCCACGCTCATCAGTCGCCTTTGGCTCCTTCTTCGGCCTTCATTCCACTCGCATTCGCTCGTTCCACTCAGGCACATTTTGTCCCGCCGATGCGGGCCAAAACGTCGCAGGCAGGCATACGTTAGGTGAAATACGCCCGCTAAGATCAGGATTATAAGAAATACAACATATTTGACTAATTGTTATAATATATAGTATAATATGTATTATATGGAGGCATCTATGTTAGTAGATTCTGATAATGTTATACCTATTACTAGATTACAGAAAGAATTGACGAAAAAGATTCGTGAATTATCTGCAACGGGAGAACCGGTCTATATTCTCAAGAACAACAATATGGAAGCTGTATTAGTCTCCTTTGATGAGTATAAGCATCTTGTCAATCTTGAAGAGATGTTTGAATACTTTGAAATAGATGAAATGATTAAGAAAAGAATGACTTCCTATGATACTAAAGAGAATGTTAGCTGGGAGAGCCTGAGGCAAGAACTATGAGCTATCCCGTAGAATTTGTACGTGAGGCAGCCAAAGATTATAAGGAATTGGATGGGAGTGTGCGGAACCAGGTAGATAAAAAGCTTGAAGAATTATCTCAAAATCCGTTTTTGGGAGAACGATTAGGACATAAGTTCAATATAGACCTTACAGGATTTTTTAAGATTTATGTAAATAATAAAAAACATAGAATAGTCTATAAGCTTATAACTCCAGATAAAATTGAGATAGTTGAAATTTGGGGAATAGGTAAAAGGGATAAAGAAGAGATTTATAGAACAATAGGAAAACGATTGGGGAAAAGATAGCGGGCGTACTTCACCTAACAGCACTGCCCACGCTCATCAGTCGCCTGTCGGCTCCTTCTTCGGCCATCGCTACACTCGCTTGCGCTCGTTCCGCTCAGGCACATTGTGGCTCGCCGATGCTCGCCACAACGTCGTAGGCAGGCAAACGTTAGGCGCAATTCTGCTAAGAGGACTTAAATGATTGACTCATTTTGTAGAGATTTACCATATTTTTTATCCGATAAAATGAAAAAAGAGTATTCATCCAGAAAAACGGAAATTGACTATTTGCTTAAGCAGAACGAGAGTAGTTTGCACGAATTTGGTCAATCAATATATTATATTCTTGCATTATCAATATATTATAGAAATTATATCTCAATTCTTGAATCAATGTGTGAATATTCTGTCAAGCTACGAGATAGCCATGAAGTAAAGAGCATTGAAATTGGAAATAGTAAATATGGAATTGAAGAATATCTTAGTTTACAAAACAAAATATTTGAATTTAATAAATTATTACTAAAATATAGAATAACATCGGAGTTATTTGATTATTCTGATGCAAAGACATTCTTAAAGAAGATTAATGATCATATAAAAATATATGATCATTATGCATGAGTAAAAATATGAATAATCCATTTAAAGATATTAATGAATTTATGCACGAAATTAACGGGTTCCTTTCTGGATATAATATAAATAGCTATAATCATGCAAAAAGGATAAGTGATTACTTTGAAATCTCTGTATATAATAGTGTGGTTCAATACTATAGAAATAATAATTTTGTTGCATGTGCTAAAAATATAGTAAATAATGTATTTCGGTATAAATTATCTCCAGCAGGGAATCCTAAAAATTTCTCTTATTTTATTGTTAGTAAAAAATATATTAGAAATAATAAAATATTTGAATTCGAAATACATCATAATATTGCTATTGAATCAGCTAGATCGCAGAGTATTTTTGTTACACCTGATGTATCGGTAATTGATGTTAATTCAATTTCCAATACAAATGATTTCTATATTAGTGGAAGGAATTATTCTTCTGTAAAAAATAGAAACTTAATCACTTTTTTCGAATCAAAAAATCTCAATCCATTCCCCGAATTGCTTTTTAATTTTATAGGTATAATAAATGAAATTCATACTAAATCTTTTTATAGCACAAACGTAATGAAAGATCCTCTGCATTTAGCACCTTCATTGATGCTTTCTGGATCATCGAATATTCATACAAGTAAAATAAAAATGGAATTAGAGATGAGATATCAAATTAATATATTCTGTTCATTATTCTATTTAAAATCACAGCCATACTCAAGAAGAAGAAAAAGAAAGGTATGCCGAATAGGATCATGAATTAGCAGAACAGCGCCTAACACCGTGCCCCTGCTCATCGCCCTTTCAGGGCTCTTCGGCCATCGTTTCGCTCGCATTCGCTCACTTCACTCAGGCACATTTCGGCCCGCCGATGCGGTCCGAAACGTCAGAGGCACAAAACGTTAGACGAAATTATTCCATGAGAAAAAGAGGCAAGAAGCATGGAAGCATTTATTAGATTCTGGAATTTTTTACTTAGGCTGTTTCTGGGATTAATATTTGTTATACTGTGTGTAGTTTTAGCTGATGATCGTAATTTAATAAATATGTTTATTGAAAGTATTAAAAAAATTGATTTCAAAATAATAAACAGCTTGACACCAAGTATTCTTATAATTTTTTTTATTGCAATAATTGGTGCATTAGGTCTATTCCTACTAGAGACAATAACAACTGCAATAGGCTCATTTGTCTATATTTTATTTAAAAAAATAATAGGTAAGGTGTTTTTTAAAAAAGAAGTAATTGCATTGTTATTTGTTCCAATACCAGAATTAGCAAAAAGATATTTTAAAAATCATTGCAAAAGTATAAATGAGTACTACTCTCTGAAATGTTGGGCGCAACCAGAATCTAAGGGTAAAATGAATACCTTAAAAAAACAAATTGAAGGAATAGAAAAGCATATTGATGGACTTAGTGAAATAAGGTATATTGAGTATGCAGATTATTATAGTTCTGTAACACAAGAACAAGTTAAAAGGGATCAACTTCGTGATGAAATAAGAGAAGTCTATTATCTGCAAATAATAGTAATGATGATAAGTATACTTTTAGTAAAATATACTTATATGAATTATTTGTGGATGCTATTAATAATCGCATTAATGTGTACGACAATATTTGTAATAATAGAAAAACGCAGAAGATTCGCAATTTATACAATTCTTGGATATTTGGATATATTTTCTTTGGGAAAAAGTGCAATTGTTGAAGATAGAGATGCTATATAGAAATATTACAACGATAAGTATCGCTAGTAATTAAAAAAGTATATCGATGTAAGAATGGAATAACTTCGTCTAACAGCACTGCCCACGCTCATCAGTCGCCTGCGGCTCCTTCTTCGGCCATCGCTGCACTCGCATACGCTCATTCCGCTCAGGCACATTGTGGCTCGCCGATGCTCGCCACAACGTCGTAGGCAGGCGAACGTTAGGTGACATTTTAGAGGCTCTGTCGAAAATTGAAGAGCGCCCGGGCCTCCGGCCGTCGGGCGCAATAGAAGGAAGAAAATGAAAGAAATTGATCCAAATGATTCTTCAGATGCTGCATTGATATTGTCTGGATTTATAACTAGCCCTGAACAAGAGCGAATTGTATTATCTCAACTGCTCAAGACAATTGCCTATGTTGAAGAAATAGCTGGCCAAGTTTGGAGTGTAACTCTATATAGCAATATATTCCGCTTAAATGTTGGAAGGGTTGAAGTTTATATTGTAGGCGAAGACTTTGTAAGGCTAAATTGTATTGGAAAATATGGTAAGGGACCCTTTATTGGCTCCGAATATGAAGAAAGTCATTATAAAACTGTCCAAGTTGATCAATGCGCATTCTGTGGTGATTACACTGAGTTTGATAAAGTAAGTGAAACACTTTGGCCTTATCACAAAGGCTTTGTTGATAAAGTTGCGATAACAAAGGGCGGAAAGCCTTTTTCAGCAATATTCAAGAAAAGCAATTTTCAGGGCTTAATAGATTATGCAAAAAGTAAATATTCTGAAAGGCAGGATGTGAAAAATGCTAATGATATTGGAGAAATCGAACTTCGATATATTGAGGGGTATAGGGAAATAAGGCAAATTAATGACTATGGAAGGAATCGAGCTGCAAGAGATAAGTGCCTTGAATACTATGGAGCTAAGTGTGCAATCTGCGGATTTGATTCAAAAAGCGCATATGGAATAAGTATTACTGAAATAATCCATGTTCATCATATTGTAGCTATTGCAGGGACTGATAAAGCTCATAGTATAGATCCGGTGAAGGATCTAATTCCGTTATGCCCAAATTGTCATGCAATAATTCATAGTAAAAAGCCAAATTATACTGTAGATGAGATTAGGAATATGGTTAATGCTACTTCAAGATAGTTTAGCGCGCCGGACCTCCGGCCGACGGCGCGCCTTCTCTAAATTCGCCTCTAAAACGTCACCTAACAACACGGCCCACGCTCATCAGTCGCCTGCGGCTCCTTCTTCGGCCTTCACTCCACTCGCAGTCGCTCATTCCGTTCAGGCACATTTGCGCCCGCCGATGCGGTCGCAAACGTCGCAGGCCGGAAACGTTAGCTGAAAGTTTGCCCCCCGAGATCCGATATGCCGATATCAATATTTTCAAACTGTATCAAATGTAGTGTCGGCTTGAGACTTTGGATGGTGAATTTACATATGTTTTGCACTATTTGATTGTGTGATACAGTATTGTTCTTTTAAGGAATTATTATGGGTAGGATTTATCTTCAGAAGGTTTCTGAACGTGATACAACGAATAGAAACATTTATCAGATGCTACAATCGATTGATCAAGAAGAAAATGGATTTATGAATGGTGGATATGGGATCTCATGGGAAGAGTATCCGGGATATATCGAAAAACTTATTGCGCAGTATGAAGCTCCTGAGCTTGAAAAAGGATATGTGCCACAAACAATATATTGGCTTATGGATGATGAAGAAGTACTAGGGTACTCAAAAATGAGGCATTACTTAACCGATAAATTGCGTGCTCATGGTGGGCATATAGGATATGGGATTCGGAAAGAACAACGAAATAAGGGGTATGGGAAGAAGTTATTGGAACTGACATTGAACGAAATAAAGAAACGTGATGTGAATGATGTATTGATAACCTGTGATGAAACCAACAGAGGATCAAGAAAAGTAATAGAATGGAATAATGGGATATTGGAAAAGATAGAACATGAACATTGTTATTATTGGATAAAGATATAAGGTATAAGATATTGAAAAACAATGAATAAGGTGAAGAGAGAAAAGACATGGATGGGGGGCAAACCATCAGCTAACAGCACTGCCCACGCTCATCAGTCGCCTGCGGCTCCTTCTTCGGCCATCGCTGCACTCGCTAACGCTCATTGCGCTCAGGCACATTGTGGCTCGCCGATGCTCGCCACAACGTCGTAGGCAGGCGAACGTTAGGCGAAATGTGTGCGCGAGATATAGTTGACAACTTGAAAAGAATAACGTATACTTGGGATATGAATGAGATGACGGTTGGAGAATTCAAGAGCCACTTTTCTGAACTCCTTGAACTCGTAAAGCATGGAGAAAAAGTTAGGATACTGTATGGGAAAGCAAAAAAACCTATCGCAATGCTTGTACCGAATGAAGAAAAAAAACAACGAAAAATAGGTATGCTCAATGGGAAAGCATCATTTTCCATCATGGGAGATGGGAAAATTACTGTTGAAGAGTTTTTGGGATAAAATATGATGTATTTACTTGATACACATACATTTATTTGGTCTATATTGGATTCTGATAAGTTAAGTAAAAGAGTATCTGATATACTTAAAAATAAAGATACTGGAATCTATATCAGCACTATTTCATTTTGGGAAATAGCGATAAAAGTTCGAATGCACCGATATACCTTGGAAGGAATAGAGATCAAGGATTTACCAAAATATGCGAAACAATTGGGTTCAATAATTACTTTGGATGAAGATGAATCCAGTACATATAATGAATTGAGTTATTATGAGGATCATAAAGATCCATTTGATCGAATGTTGATATGGCAAGCACTTCATAGAAAGATGGGAATAATAAGTAAAGATGAAAATTTTAAAAAATATGAAGAAGATGGACTAAAAGTAATTTGGTAAGACAGTCGCGCACACACATCGCCTAACACCGTGCCCCTGCTCGTCGCCATTTCATGGCTCCTCGGCCATCGTTCCGCTCGCATGCGCTCACTTCACTCAGGCACATTTCGGCCCGCCGATGCGGTCCGAAACGTCGTAGGCACAAAACGTTAGGCGAAATTCCAGCGCGAAGAGGAGAAAAGAAACTTGACGGTAGTTAGCATATGTGCTAACATGTATACATGAAGAGAACAATAATCTTCTATAGGACTTCCGAAGGACCTTGATTTCCCGGCGCATTGTAACTAGGGAATTGGTAACTTCATATCCAAATAGAAGTTACATATTTTCATGGGCAAGAAGTATAGCTACAAATACAGCTATGCAACGCTCTCGGATGGTGAATCATTTCTATTTATAATATAGACATATTTATTCATAGCTACAATTTTCCGGGAAATCAGGAAGGACGATGTCCCATAGAAGAGTTTTTTGATTCTGTATCAGGTAAAGAATTACAAAAGATAACCTGGGTATTACGGATTGTAGAAGAAATGGACAGAGTTCCGATTCAGTATTTCAAGAAACTATCGGGAACTGATGAACTATGGGAATGTCGAATCGATGTAGGTCGGATGGCATATAGGATATTGTGCTTTATGGATTCTGGAAATCTAGTTGTTCTGACTAATGGGTTTGGTAAAAAGACTCAGAAAACACCACGAGATGAGATCCAAAGGGCAGAAAAATATCGTACAGAGTATTTTACGAGGGTAAAAAAATGAGTGATTTATCTGTCTATATTGAAAACAGGAAAAAGAAAGATCCGGAATTTGGCATAGGATATGAGAAAGGATATGAGGAATTTAAGATAGGAATCATGCTTAAAGAACTCAGGAAAAATGAAGGAATGACCCAGGAAGAATTGGCAACACGATTACAGACAAAGAAAAGTGTCATATCTCGGATGGAAAATCATGCAGAAGATATTCGGTTATCGACCTTGGAGAAAGTAGCAGAAGTATTTGGGAAGAAATTATTGATCAAAATTGAATAGAAGATCGCGCTGGAACATCGCCTAACAGCACTGCCCACGCTCATCAGTCGCCTGTGGCTCCTTCTTCGGCCTTCACTCCACTCGCATTCGCTCATTCCGCTCAGGCACATTGTGGCTCGCCGATGCTCGCCACAACGTCGTAGGCAGGCGAACGTTATGTGCAATGTTTTTGGGGCGGATCTCTTACTGAACTGTATGATTCTGAATGACGTCAGAGTATTCAAAAATAGGATCTCCTGATACTGGGTTTATGAACAATCCTGTAGTAATTGTGGATCAGTGCTATATTCAGTGTTATTGGTATGTGCAATACAAAAATGGTATAAATAAAAAATACGATTTTTGAATATGGATTATCATAAAGTTCAAAACATCTTTCTAAGGTGCTGCAATTTTTCTCATGAGATATGTGCCATGAAATAGGTGAATCCCAAAAAGTGATTTTTGAAGTATAGAAAATATTGAGTAGTGGGAATATGTACTGTATTTTTTATGAGTAAAAACAGTGGATTCTGGAATTGGAACTATCTATTAAAAAGTGTGTTAAAAAATGATAGTAAAAAAACATAGATAAAGTAAGGGGGGAAGTAAACAGGTATTAGGATATAAGAAAAGAGATACTGCCAAAAATAAAACTAGCTATGGTATAGAGGAATAAAACATGTATGAATCTGAATAAAGTAATAAACTGCAAAGAAAAAGGGTAAGGAGTAAAGGAATAAGAATAATAGAAATGAAGAAAAGACACAGGGTGTGCCCCAAAAACACAGCACATAACAGCACTGCCCACGCTCATCAGTCGCCTGTGGCTCCTTCTTCGGCCTTCATTTCACTCGCATTCGCTCGTTTCATTCAGGCACATTGCGGCTCGCCGATGCTCGCCACAACGTCGTAGGCAGGCGAACGTTATGTGCAATCGCGAGGAATGTATCTAAAGTGAAGAGAAGATAAAGAAAGAACGCGCACAGGATATTTCTTGAAAAGTGGTGGCATCCAGCCACCACCTTTCAGTGCGCTAAACCAAGATCGCGACAGCACATAACAGCGCTGCCCCCGCTCATCAGTCGCCTTCGGCTCCTTCTTCGGCTTTCACTTCACTCGCATTCGCTCGTTCCGCTCAAGCACATTTTGTCCCGCCGATGCGGGCCAAAACGTCGCAGGCAGGCATACGTTAGGTGAAATTGTTCAGGCACACCACACACTCGTTTAGTGGGAAATCAGTATGACTACAGATTTAGCACAATCACTTACGTCAAAGATACTTGAATTGCAGGATGAAAATGGATGTTGGAACGTTCTGGATAAAAGGGATACGCATTACCCAGCGTTGAATTATTACGTACCCAATTATAAATCCACCTTATGGACGCTCATCCTGTTAGCTGATATGCACTGCGATTATAGAATAACTAGCCTAATCAGACCTTTGCAGACGATAGCAAATCATTTTCTCGATCGAACCGTGAATATTTACTCTTTGGGGAAAACTCATTTCCCAATTCCGTGCTTGAATGGGAATATGCTGTATGTGCATTCATATTTTCATTTTGAAAATGAATCTGTTATTACAAGCATCATAGACTTTTTTGCAGACTACCAACGATTTGATGATGGGGATTTCAAGACTCCTTCTTCCTTTCCGTATTGTTCGAATCGTAGTTGCTATGGAAAACATACCTGTTATTGGGGAATTGTGAAGCTCTTGAAGGGATTATCCTTTATTCCTGAGAACAAACGATCAGAAAATGCTAAAAAGCTACGTGCTCAGTGTATAGCCTTTATTTTACTGCATGATGTTTGCTTCAGTTCGCATGATAGTACATCGTTTATCCATACCACTATAAAAAAGCTTACATTTCCGAATATGTATCAAGGAGATTATCTGGAAATACTCTGGCTTTTGAAACGGGAAAAGGTGGAATCGGTACATATTACGAAAGCGTTGGATCTATTAAGAAGCAAAATGAAACCAGATTCGACGTGGGAAATAGAGCGTCAGATTAAAGATTTGGTAATATCAATCGGAAATACAGATAAAAATGAGTTCATTACAAGAAGGGCGAGAGAAGTAATTGAGTATTACGGGAGATAGTGCCTGAACAACTTCACCTAACAGCACTGCCCACGCTCATCAGTCGCCTTCGGCTCCTTCTTCGGCCTTCACTCCACTCGCATACGCTCGTTCCATTCAGGCACATTGTGGCTCGCCGATGCTCGCCACAACGTCGTAGGCAGGCGAACGTTAGGCGACATATTGTTTTGCGCGATCCTTCCAGAGATTACCATTTTAGTGTTTTACCACTTATACAAATAGGTTTATATGTATCACGGTAAATGCTGTTAACAGGACGCCTTTGGCGCGAATTAATTTAGGAGAATTACATGCCTAGACCAACCAACAAAGCAGAGCTACTGTCGCTTGGCGATGAAAACCTTACAAAACTATTAGTGTTCATTGAATCGCTACCCAAAGAATATCAAGTTAAATCATACGAAAATAATGAACTCAATGATAGAGATAAGACAATAGCTGATGTGATTTGTCATTTACATGAATGGCATTCGATGATGAAGAATTGGTATAAAATTGGAATGTCCGGCAAGAAGCCAGCTATTCCGGCAGAAGATGTTACCTGGCAAACCTTGCCTGTCCTAAATCATAGAATTTATGAAAAGTATAAAGGAACAGAATTAAATGAAGCAATAAAGCTAATAAAGAAAAGTCATAAAGAAATGATAGAAATAATACAAAAACATAGTGATGATGAATTATTTACTAAAAAAAAGTACGCATGGACAGGAACAACATCGTTAGGTGCATATCTAGTATCAGCAACATCCAGCCATTATGACTGGGCACTAAAAACTATTAGGTCAATAAAAGAAGCTTATTGTACAGCATAGTATGTTTAGATGACTTCAAGCATTGATTAGACTAAAACATCAGTAGGAAATCATTTATGATATAGTCCCCATTTTTAGGTAACAGCAAAGCAGTAGATAAAATACATCTGACAACTGTATCAACGTAATTGTGTATTTTGAAGAAACGCAAAACAACACGTCGCCTAACAGCACTGCCCACGCTCATCAGTCGCCTTCGGCTCCTTCTTCGGCCTTCATTGCACTCGCATACGCTCTGGAAATGGTAAACTGAATTCCCCAGCAGTTGGCAAATAGGATTCCCCACCCACAGGGGCCTTGGCCGCTATGCTTGCGAGCATGCGGCACAAGAAATGAGTACCATGAAGGACTACAACATCGTACGAACAGGGCACAGGCAAGGACTCACAGTCAGCGCACTAGCGGTAAAACTTGGCAAGGACCGCAAGACCGTGAGAAAGTACCTGCGCATGGACAATGACCAATTCTTACGGTATCTCGAGCGAATGGCAGAACGCGGTAAGGCTTTTTCGGTCTACAAGGACGAAATCCTCGAGATTTTTAAAAAGAACCACGAAGGCAGAATGGTCTACTCATCGTCCGTCCACGACTACTTAAGCGAGAAATACGGAGAGCTTCCAGGCTCGGACCGTACGTTGCGGAACTACCTGACGTATCTCAAGGCATCCGGTGCGATTAAGGTGGGCCTGTGTCGGGAATATCGTCCTGTGGAGCCTCTGGCCTACGGCAAGCAGGCTCAGATTGATTTCGGCGTAGAGACGACGAACATCGGAAAGGCTTGGTTTGTTGTCGTAGTACTCTCACGAAGCCGTTACCGCTACGTAGCGGCCCAATCCAGGCCCTTTACCAGCGAGGATGTGATCGGCCATCTCCTGGACGCCTTCGAGTTTTTTGGCGGTATCACCGAAGAACTCGTCATGGATCAGGACCGGACAATGATTGTGACGGAAAACCTTGGCGACCTCACGACGACAAAAGCCTTTGCTGAGTTCGTCGCAGAACAGGGACTGCGGCTCCGTGTCTGCCGTGCGGCCGATCCGGAATCGAAAGGAAAGGTCGAGAATGCGGTCAAATACGTCAAAACGAGCTATTTCTCGAGCCGCAGCTTCGCGACCTTCGACGAACTCCAGGCAGGCATGCGCAAATGGCTCTTACGAGTGAACGCAAAACTGAGCCAAGCCACGCGTCTCATGCCGCTCGCGGACTTCGAAGCGCACGAGAAACCCGTCTTGCGGGCGCTCCGAGCGTCTATTTTCCGCGCGGACACCGCATCGGGCTGCCGAGAGAGCCGTAACGTGGATCAGAAAAGCCTTATATCGATCGCCGCGACCAGGTACTCGGTGCCGAACTCGTACCGGCTCAACGAGGTCACTATCGAGCGCAAGGACGGACTCATCCTGGTATTCGATACGAAGACGGGTATCCAGATCGCGGCGCATCGCGAAGCGGCAACACCCGGCGGAACGGTGCTGGACAAGGCTCACTATCGCGATCGCGAAGGATCCCAGGAAACGCTCCGCGCGGATCTTGTCGCCGCAGTAGATGATCTTCCCGAGTGGGGGAGCTTCGTCGATGGTATCTATACCGAGTATCGACGCTACTTCCGGGAGCACGCTGGCCGACTTCGGAAGCTTCTCAAGCGCAACATCGACAGAGAGAAACTCGTGCTTGCATTGAAGTTCTGCCTGGATAGAGGACTTGCAAGCGCCCAGGATCTCATCGACGCGGTCAACAGCACGACGCCAGTGCCCGCAGTGGCGCCTTCGCCGTACCGCGGCCTTCATCAAACCAGAGACCTTCCACTAGTTGCCACACGCTCGGTCAGCGAGTATCAGCGATTCCTCGACGCGCTCGTCGATACGCAGAGGCACGAAGAATGAGCGCCCTCGCAGAATCCGCTCGTAAACTGGAGTCCCTGCGGCTTCGTGGCGCGTCGTCACGGCTTCCTGAGCTTCTTAAACAAGCTGAAAGCGGGGGACTGACATGCCTTGCCTTCCTCGAGACCCTCGTGGACGTCGAACTACAGGATCGCGGCGACAGGCGCCTCAAACGAGGCCTCGCCATGGCCCATTTTCCCGTCGTAAAGCGCCTCGAGGATTTCAAACTCGGCCGAGTAGCAGGAATTGGAAAACGAGACCTCTCTGAGCTCACCGAGTGCTCTTGGATAGACCGTCACGAGAACCTTCTGCTCTTCGGGCCTCCTGGACTCGGAAAGACCCATCTCGCAATCGCTCTTGGCCATGTGGCCGTACGCAAAGGCTATTCGGTTTGTTACGAGCGCATGACCTCACTGGTGAAGCTCCTCGTGCGCTCTGACGCCGCACGCAGCGCTCAGTTCAGGCTAAGCCGGCTCGCGAAGGCCAACCTCATGATCATTGATGAGATTGGCTACACTCCTATCGAGCGCAAGGAAGCCAATCTCTTTTTCAGGCTCTTCAACGAATCGTGTGGGTAACCAAGGAAGCATGGTAGGATGAGCAGCATGAAAGACGTAGAACTATTCGCCCTTGCGCTTGGATTATCTGAACCCTGGATTGTTGAGAACATAGAGTTCAAACCAACAGAACATCGGCTTGATATACAGCTTGGGTTCAAGCCCGGGAGTCGTTTTCCGTGTTTTTCCTGCGATTACAAGGGTACAGCCTACGATACGATGCCCAAAACATGGCGTCACCTCAATTTTTTCCAGCATGAAGCCTATCTGCATGCACGAGTTCCGCGGATAGACTGTCCTGAGCATGGCGTTCATCTGATTGATATCCCGTGGGCGCGTAAAGGATCGGGATTTACCCTGCTGTACGAAGCCCTCATGATGATCATGGTCAAGGAAATGAGCGTCAAGGCAGTTTCCAGACTGACAGCTACCACCGATACGCGAGTGTGGCGAATTATGGACCATTATGTTTCCGAAGACGTGGCTACACAAGATTTATCGAAAACCACACGAATCGGAATCGACGAAACAGCAGCCAAACGCGGACACTCATACATCACCGTTGTGGCCGATCTCGATACAGGGAAAGCCATATATGTGACCGAAGGCAAGGATGCATCCACTATAAAAGCCTTTACAGAGCATCTGGAAGCCCATGGAGGCTCGAAAACTGCTATCACGGACGGTCTGTACCGATATGTCGCCGGCGTTCATGTCCGGGATCGAAGAGCATCTTCCCCAGGCTGCTCTCACGTTTGATCGGTTTCATGTCATGAAGCTTCTGGGTGAAGCAGTCAACGACGTGCGGAAAGAAGAATCAACGATGGAAACGGTACTCAGAGGTTCGAAATATGTCTGGTTGAGCAACCCCTACAATCTGTCGGTTAAGAATTTGGCCCGTCTCAACACCTTGTCAGGATTACAGTTAAAAACAGGGCGAGCATGGCGAATGATGAACATTTTCAAGGGACTTTTCGAATTCTCGGCTTCTCGAGCCATAGAAGAACTTAAAAAATGGAGAGTATGGGCAACACGATCACAGCTTACCCCAATCATCAATTTTGCTGCGATGCTCAAACGACACTGGAATGGAGTCGTTCGGTGGCTTACATCCGGAGTGACAAATGGGCTTCTTGAATCGTTGAATAGTCTGATTCAGTCAGCAAAGACCAGAGCCAGAGGATTCCGAACTATCAAAAATCTCAAGATCATGACCTACATTGTCGCCGGTAAACTGGGGCAGTTACCCACATGAAACAGCGAAGAGCCCTTTTTCACCTTCGTCTCGGATCTCTATGAACGTGCCTCTATCGTCGTGACGAGCAACAAGGACCTGAACTCTTGGTCAGAACTCATGGGCGACGAGGTTATGACCGCAGCCCTGTTGGATCGTCTCATGCATCACGCAAAGATTTTCTCCCTGTCAGGGGAGTCATATCGCATCTCTGCAAAGAAGGAGGAATAACCCTCTACCGGGTGGGGATTCCTAGTTGCCATATGGTGGGGAAAACTACTTGCCATTTCCAATTGCTGCACTCGCATGCGCTCGTTCCGCTCAGGCACATTGTGGCTCGCCGATGCTCGCCACAACGTCGTAGGCAGGCAAACGTTATGTGCAATGTTTTTGGGGCGGATCTCGTGCGAAACTATATGATTCTGAATGACGTCAGAGCATTCAAAAATAGAATCTTCTGATATTGGGTTTATACACAATTCTGTAGTAATTGTGGATCAGTGCTATATTCAGTGTTGGTAGTATATGCAGTACAAAAATGGTATAGATAAAAAATAGGATTTCTGGGTATAGGATTATCATAGATTTCAAAACGCCTTTCGAAGATGCTGCTGTTTTTCTCATGAACTATTTGAATCTAAAAAATGTGATTTTTGAAGTATAGAAACATATTGAGTAGTGGCATTATTACTATATGGTTTATGAGTAAAAATGGTAGATTTTTGAATTGGAAACATCGAAAAACATGTACTGAACTATAATAGTCGAAAACGTAAATATGAATTTAAGGATAAAATATATAGGTAGTAGGATATAAGAAAAGAGGCACTGTCAAAGTAAATAAATAACTATGGTATAGAGAAATAAAGTGCGTATGTATCTGAATAAAGTATTAAAATGCAAAGATAAAGGGTTAAGAGTAAAGGAATAAGAATTATAGAAATGAAGAGAAGAAACAGGGTGTGCCCCAAAAACACAGCACATAACAGCACTGCCCACGCTCATCAGTCGCCTTCAGCTCCTTCTTCGGCCATCGCTGCACTCGCTGTCGCTCATTCTGCTCAGGCACATTGTGGCTCGCCGATGCTCGCCACAACGTCGTAGGCAGGCAAACGTTAGTTGCAATCGTGAAAGAAAAAATAAGGGTAAGAGAAGAGGAAGAGAAGAACGCGCGCAAGATAGAGTATTGGATGAGGAGACAAGTCTCCCCATCCAAGCGCGCTCGAAGGTCACGACTGCAACTAACAGCGCTGTTCACGCTCATCGGTCGCAAGCTCCCTCTTCGGCCATCGCTACACTCGCTTTGCTCATTCCGCTCAGGCACAATGGCGTTCGCCGATGCTCACGCCATCGTCGCAAACAGGCAGAACGTTAGTTGCAATCGTGAAAGAAAAAAATAAGGGTAAGAGAAGAGGAAGAGAAGAACGCGCGCAAGATATAGTATTGGATGAGGAGACAAGTCTCCCCATCCAAGCGCGCTCGAAGGTCACGACTGCAACTAACAGCGCTGTTCACGCTCATCGGTCGCAGGCTCCCTCTTCGGCCATCGCTACACTCGCATTCGCTCATTCCGCTCAGGCACAATGGCGTTCGCCGATGCTCACGCCATCGTCGCAAACAGGCAGAACGTTAGTTGCAATCGTGAAAGAAAAAAATAAGGGTAAGAGAAGAAGAAGAGAAGAACGCGCGCAAGATAGAGTATTGGATGGAGAGACAAGTCTCCCCATCCAAGCGCGCTCGAAGGTCACGACTGCAACTAACAGCGCTGTTCACGCTCATCGGTCGCAAGCTCCCTCTTCGGCCATCGCTGCACTCGCTCTGCTCATTCCGCTCAGGCACAATGGCGCTCGCCGATGCTCGCGCCATCGTCGCAAACAGGCAGAACGTTAGCCGCAACCACCTTCGAGCCCCCAAACTCTACCGAATAACCAAGTCAAAACGTTGTTCACGTAAAGGTTTCCCGAATAACGATGACTTTTTTTCCTCGGTTAAACAAAATCCATATCTCCTATATAAGGATATAGCGGTTTTCTGCTCAGTGGTTGTCCAAAGATATGATGTACTGTAGTTACAGTGATGTAAGAATTGCATATACAACTCAATAAGCCTTTTCCCTAAGCCAATACCCCGATACTGCGGATGGATAAGGAAATAGCGTAGTTGAGCTGCATTGTTATCGCGATGCATGAGCAAAATAAATCCTACAATATGGGTATTGTGTTCACATACCCATACACGATCTATAGAGGGATCGTATCTTTTTACAAATTCTAACAAACCTTCGGTTACATATGCTTCAAATTGAAGTCCATAAGCATTTTCTGTACTATACAGCAGTCCATGCAGATAGATTATATAACCAATGTCGCCGGGCACTAATTCATTTCGAATCGTGATATCATCCAGTGTTACCATAAGATTACCCCTCTTTGGTGAGTAAAAACGTAATTTCCCGCATTGCAGCTGTGAGCCTTTCTAGTTCATTACCGGTCAGATCTTTGATAAGGGATGCAATTGCATGTTCAGAACGCAAACTTAGTGCTAAAAACTCAGTTTCACCCTTCTGAGTTAAGGATAAGAGATTGAGTCTTCTATCATCTTTGGATTTTTGTCGTATGAGTAAGCCATTCTTGATCATTTTTTCTAGTGCATGACTCAGATAACCTTCATCAATGTGGAGATACTTCTTTATTTTTCGAGCTGTCATAGTATGGTTATTATAGATTTCATAGAGAATTCTTGCTTCAGTCAATGAATACGGACTATCGAGGATATGACGGTCAATAACGCCAATGATGTTGGTATAGAAACGGTTAAATGTTCTGACGTCTTTTACCGCATTGATACTACTCATATAGACGAATGATACACATAAAGCTTGCTATAAGCAAGTACATAGTATTGGGATGACACGAAGGTGGCAGCGGCTAACAGCACTGCCCACGCTCATCAGTCGCCTTTCGGCTCCTTCTTCGGCCATCGCTGCACTCGCTGACGCTCATTCCGCTCAGGCACATTGTGGCTCGCCGATGCTCGCCACAACGTCGTAGGCAGGCGAACGTTAGTTGCAATCGTGAAAGAGAAAAATAAGGGTTAAGAAAAGAGAAAGAGAAGAACGCGCGCAAGATATAGTATTGGATGAGGAGACAAGTCTCCCCATCCAAGCGCGCTTGAAGGTCACGACTGCAACTAACAGCGCTGTTCACGCTCATCGGTCGCAGGCTCCCTCTTCGGCCATCGCTGCACTCGCTATCGCTCATTCCGCTCAGGCACAATGGCGCTCGCCGATGCTCGCGCCATCGTCGCAAACAGGCAGAACGTTAGTTGCAATCGTGAAAGAAAAAATAAGGGTAAGAAAAGAGGAAGAGAAGAACGCGCGCAAGATAGAGTATTGGATGGAGAGACAAGTCTCCCCATCCAAGCGCGCTCGAAGGTCACGACTGCAACTAACAGCGCTGTTCACGCTCATCGGTCGCAGGCTCCCTCTTCGGCCATCGCTGCACTCGCATGCGCTCATTCCGCTCAGGCACAATGGCGCTCGCCGATGCTCGCGCCATCGTCGCAAACAGGCAGAACGTTAGGCGAAATAAGGCGCGAGAGAATACGATGTATGCAACTGAAAAATAGTTGCTATTCTCCTGAATTTATGGTACATTGCTATATGAGCAAAGATGAAAAGCTTGTGAAGCGATTTCTCGCTCGACCTAAAAATTTTACATATGATGAATTACGTAAAATGCTTAAGAGCTTTGGATATAGCGAAGATCAACAAGGCAAGACTTCTGGATCACGAGTAGCGTTTTATAATGAGAAGACGAAACATAGTATAAGGCTCCATAAGCCACATCCAGGGAATGAGTTAAAAATGTATCAAATTGATCTCATTCGGGAAGAACTAGAGGGAAGGGGGATCATATGAAAGATGTGATGATGTACAAAGAATATATAGGATCAGTCCATTTCAATGCTGAAGATGAAGTCTTTTATGGGAAAATTGAAGGAATTGAAGATTTAATCTCATTTGAAGGCAAAAGCGTCAATGAACTCAAGATGGCATTTGAAGAGGCAGTTGAAGATTATGTGGATATATGCAAAAGGGGAAATAAAGATATAGAAAAATCATATAAGGGAAGTTTTAACGTACGAATACCATCGGACTTACATAGAAAGGTGAAACGAACGGCAGTACAGATGGGACTGTCTTTGAATCAATTCATCCAAAAAGCAGTTGAAGATGAGCTGGCAAAAGAGAGTATCAGGTATTAGGATCTGAGATCCAGAATATTTGTACCTATGATTATTATTCATTATTGAATATAGAAATAATAAATAAGTCATAGGTATAAATAAACCGAATATCATTTGTTGTAATTGCAAACATAGTTGTAATGTATAACTAAAAAGTGAATAGGCAAAGAATGGGGAATTGGAATAGAAGATCGCGCCTTAAATCGCCTAACAGCACTGCCCACGCTCATCAGTCGCCTTTCGGCTCCTTCTTCGGCCATCGCTGCACTCGCTATCGCTCATTCCGCTCAGGCACATTGTGGCTCGCCGATGCTCGCCACAACGTCGTAGGCAGGCGAACGTTAGGCGTAATTAGATTGGAGATGAAAATGAATAGTAGACAAAGAACTGAAAATTTATTATCAGCGATTATTTTCCTTATTGGACTGTTGTTATGTCTATTCCCATTAATTTGGAATATATATACTGATATAACTAATCATATAAAGCAGATTATTGAATCAATAGGTGCATCATTGATTGCAAGTGGAATATTTTCATGGGTTCTGCTAAAAAATAGAATTAATGAATCAACATAGAGGCTTTTTCAAAACTTCGTAATCCGCTTTGTAAAAAAGCGAGTTATTGTAACTGAAGCTTCGTTTTTGCACAGTAAAAATTACATGTGCAGTAAAAAGGGCTCTCTTTTCAGTGCAAAAGATGGACTACCCCTACAAAATCCGGTTCTGCCGGATTGCCCGGTTACGATTTCTGCAGTTCGGGAAGGATGAAGTACTGCAAAGCCTTGACGGCCGCCAGAACCACTACCCCGCACATGAGCAGGAATGATACTTTCTCAAATCCCCGTACAAATATCTGACCCGGTATGAGCCAATCCTTCAAATGCGAGTTTGCACGTTCAACCGTTGTCCTGATTGTGTACCGCTCCTTCTGTGACGGCGAAAATGGTTCCCGTTCCGTCCCACGACGCGTATTCCGATCAATCAGCGGAACACGCCCACGTCCCTGGATATAGGTCGCGATGGGATCCGCATCGTATGCAGCGTCCATGACTGAATACAGATGTCGGACCTTTTTCTCTGTTATCTTTTCCAGAGGAATCGCTACTTGCGAATCATGAACATTGGCGCCGGTTACGACTGCTGAAATAGGGAATCCTGTGTCGCTGACATCAAGGTGCAACTTGTATCCTTTCCATGTTTCCCTATTCCCCTGGCTGTTCTTCTTGCATCCCCATGCACAGTCTTTGGATAGTTCTGACAAGGATTTCCTGACGCTTTGGCCGACTTGCTTTTCTATCTGTGTCGGCTCCTTCACAGGCCGAACTTCTCCTTTTCGGGGACGACCTCGTTTCCGTTGCGGTGTCACGGAAGAAACAGCTTCACGTTTGGCAGGTACAGGTTTTTCTCGTGCTCGTATCTCCGTCGCATCCCGATTTATGTGTCCGACGATATGGCCGTCATGACAATCCTTCACCATGGTATTCAAAGTCTGAATCAGCGGAGTCTTTTTTGAAAACTCCGCGTAGCGACGCGAAAAGGTCGCAGAGCTTGGAACGGAGGTGAAGCCGCATATCCTCCGCAGATTCGGATCGTTGATCAGCCTGTTCCTAAGGTCCGTGACTGTCGCTATGTGGAATACCGTTCGGGCGAAAAACGCCCGCATGATCGGTTCGTTCCGATGTGGAGGACGGCCAGTCCGTGCACATGGTGATGTAATCCGTGGCTGAGCATCTTCAATGACTCTGAGCAGGGCGATAAAAAAGCGATGCTCGTCGGTGAGATATTCTTCGAAACATCGCTGGATATCGTAGGAAATCGGCAAAAGTATTTGCGCTCCGCCCAGTATTTCTGGTATGGTTTTCATCAGCGGGGGCTCCTCCTGGTGACGTTTGTGTTGCAACATCATCATACAGGTTCTGTCCCCGCTTTTCATTAAAATTCGTTCATCTCATGACTTTTGAAAGAGCCTCAATAGTATAGATTTTAAAGAACTTACGAATGTTGATAAAAGTATTCTTGCTCTAGAAATATACAAAAATCGTAAAAAAAAGAGATGGGAAATTGGAAGAGATTTTGAAAGATACATTGGATATAGGTTTGAAAATAATAAATATTTGGTAGAATATTATGGAATACACAAAAAACTTGAAGATTTAGGGCGTGATTTAATTGCGCATAATGAAAAAGAAATATTAATAATTCAATGCAAGTATTGGGCAAAAGCTAAAATGATTCATGAAAAACATATAGCTCAATTGTATGGAACTACTATTTTATATAAACTTGAGCATCCTGAAGAAAAAAGAACAATAAAAGGTTATTTTATTACTCATACTGAATTATCTAGTGTCGCAAAGGCATTTGCAAATGCATTAAATGTAAGATTCGAAGAGAATATAGATATTCCCGATTACCCAATGATAAAGTGTCATATTGGACGAGATGATTATGGTAATAAGACTTTTATTTATCACCTCCCGATGGATCAACAATATGATAATATCATTATGAAAAATAGTGATAAAATAATCTACAAATATAATATTTCAGATGCTGAGATGGAGGGATATAGAAGGGCATTTAAGTGGAGGGGCAAATAATTGAGATTTCCACATTACTTCGCCTAACACCGTGCCCCTGCTCATCGCCCTTTCAGGGCTCTTCGGCCTTCGTTACGCTCGCATTCGCTCACTCCACTCAGGCACATGTGCGCCCGCCTGTGCGGACGCACACGTCAGAGGCACAAAACGTTAGGCGAAATATTGATTCCTTGCTAAAGTGTTTTAGGTCTCACCCGGGCCTCCGGCCGTCGGGCTCGAACAATTTGTAGTAACAATTCGAATACATAATTGTTTATAAATCATGAAGACATATAAACAGCTCAACTTCGTTTTTAGTGCAGTAAGGCAATGCGTCAAAATAACTTGACTAATATATTGATTATATTATAATGAAGTATGCAAGATCAGGCAACGGTAAAACAAATAGCTTCCAAGTACAACGCACTTGTGCCCATGATGGATGAACGAATGCGACGTCAATGGGCGGCGGCTGAAGCAAGAGCGTATGGTCGTGGTGGGATACAGGCAGTCAATACCGCGATTAAGATGTCGCCGAACACAATACGCAAAGGAATGAATGAGCTGGCATTACGCGAAAGTAATCCGCACGAGAAGATACGCACTCGCGTACGTTTCCCAGGCGGTGGAAGAAAACGATGCAGTGAAAACGATCCCGAGTTAAGGGAAAAACTTACGAGCTTAATTGAACCAATGACACGGGGTGATCCAGAGTCGCCACTACAGTGGACGTGCCTGAGCACCAGTAATCTTGCAGATACGCTTACACGACAAGGGCACACAGTAAGCCCGCGCACGGTTGGACGGCTACTGAACGCGGAAGGCTACAGTCTACAGAGCAATCGGAAGACCAAAGAAGGAACGTCGCATCCGGATCGAAATGCGCAGTTTGAGTATATCAACACCATGGTCAAGCGGTTTCAGCGTAAAGGGAATCCAGTTATCTCGGTAGATACGAAAAAGAAAGAATTGATTGGGGAATTTCGAAATGGAGGACGAGAATGGCGTCCCAAAGGTGAACCGGAATCTGTAATGGTTCATGACTTCATTGATACAGAGCTGGGCAAGGCCATACCATACGGAGTCTTCGATATAAGCGAAAACAAGGGCTGGGTCAGTGTAGGAATCGACCACGATACCGCACATTTTGCTGCCGAAGCCATCCGACGTTGGTGGGAAAAAATGGGTGTGAAACGGTATCGTACTGCAAAAGAATTGCTGATTACCGCTGATGGTGGTGGCAGCAACGGTAGTCGATGTCGGCTCTGGAAACTTGCATTGCACGAATTAGCGAATCAGCTTGGAATGTCAATTCACGTGTGTCACTTTCCACCAGGTACCAGCAAATGGAATAAAATCGAGCACCGAATGTTTTGCCATATCACTCAGAACTGGCGAGGCCGACCGTTGATTAGCCACGAGGTAATTATTCAATTGATTGCAAATACAACCACTGCAGCGGGACTGAAAATATGCGCAGAATTGGATTCAGGTTCGTATCCACTCGGGATCAAGGTTAGTGATGAAGAACTTGCTGCCCTGAACATTAAGCAGGCAAAATTCCATGGCGATTGGAACTATGCTTTGCTTCCGACTAAAGAATAAAAGCAGTCAAATTATTTTGGCGCGATGCCTAATCTTGAGTATTCTATTGCTTAGTTCGTGTGTTACTACAAAAAGCGTCTATAGCAATTTGAAAATTGAAGAATATGATAAAACGCATCTTTATCAAGTTGGAGCAAACAGTAAAGACCTACTAATTTATCTTGAAGGAAGTGGAACTGCTTCAGTATTAGGAGAAAAACAAAAAGGTAAATGGATTTCAGTCAATTTCGGATACTTCATTTCAAAGTATTTTGGTCATACATACCGAATTGCTATTCCTGAAAAACTATTTATTGGAATAGGGGAGAATCATTCAAATGATTCGGCTTTCCTGAAAAACTATACTGTTGATAATCTGGTAAAGTCCTATTGCAAAAGTATAGATGCATACTTAGCAAAACATAGTGAATATGAGAATGTTTATATAATAGGGGCATCGGAAGGCGGTTTACTGTTACCAAAAGTATATGCTGAACTCAACCAAAGAGATAGAATTAAAAAGGCAATAGTGATTGGAGCTGGTGGGCTCGATCAATACGAATGCTTTAGAATATTGGCAAAATCAAGTATCGAAATGCCTGAGAATTATAGGGATGAATGCAAAAAAGTCGATGAAATAGTAAACGAAATTAACACTTATCCAGAATCCATTGAAAAGCAATATATGGGATGGTCATATTTACGATGGAACAGTTTTTTTAAATATAGACCATATGAGTATTATTCAGCGATAAAAATTCCAGTACTGTTTTACCAAGGTAGACTTGATTGGAGCAGTCCAGTAGAGTCTGTAGAATATCTTCAAAAAAATATACAAAACACGAACTTTGAATATAGGTACATAGATACTATGGGGCATACACCTGCATTTGATGATGAAGCGATGAAGCAATTTATCAAAGAATTAAATGATTGGTTAATGAAATAATGAATCTTCGCGCCTCGGCTTCCAGCCGTTCGGCGCGAAGATATTTGAAAAAGTACGGAATCAATACTTCGCCTAACAGCACTGCCCACGCTCATCAGTCGCCTGCGGCTCCTTCTTCGGCCTTCGTTTCACTCGCATGCGCTCGTTCCGCTCAGGCACATTGTGGCTCGCCGATGCTCGCCACAACGTCGTAGGCAGGCGAACGTTAGACGACATTTGGGCTAGAAGAAAAGAAAATGACATCTAACTACTTATATAATAGTATAATAAACAAAACATGAGTACATAATGTTGATCGATCATGATTATGGTTGACAAAATATGAAACGATGAGTATCCTCTATGAAAGAGAGGAATCATATGAGCACAGTCAAAGTATCCCCCAAATTTCAGGTTGTTATACCGAAAGAGGTTAGAGAAAAATCTGGTCTGAAGGCTGGAACAACCGTTGAGATCATATCATATGGAAATAGAATAGAAATGATTCCAATAGATTCTATCAAAAAGTTACATGGATTTCTGAAGGGAATCGATACCACAATCATACGTGAGGCCGATAGACTATGAACGTCGTTGATTCTTCAGCATGGCTGGAATATTTCGCAGGAAGTGATCGGGCAAAATATTTCTCCGTAGCAATTGAAGAAACTGATAAACTAATCGTACCAGTAATTGTATTATATGAAGTATTTAAAAAAATCAAACTTGAAAAAGATGAAGATAATGCCTTGATAGCAATTGCGCACATGCAACAAGGCAGTGTTATTGATATTGATGAAGGTATTGCCTTATATGCTGCAAAAATAAGTATTGAAAAAAAACTTCCGATGGCAGATAGTCTAATTTATGCAATTACCGTAAAGAATAATGGTGTTTTGTATACGCAAGATAAACATTTTGAAAATATGAAAGATGTAAAGTATTTTCCAAAACAAAAAAGTACTGAAGACTAGCCCAAACGTCGTCTAACAGCGCTGCCCACGCTCATCAGTCGCCTGTGGCTCCTTCTTCGGCCATTGCTGCTGGAAATGGTAAACTGAATTCCCCAGCAGTTGGCAAATAGGATTCCCCACCCACAGGGGCCTTGGCCGCTATGCTTGCGAGCATGCGGCACAAGAAATGATTACCATGAAGGACTACAACATCGTACGAACAGGGCACAGGCAAGGACTCACAGTCAGCGCACTAGCGGTAAAACTTGGCAAGGACCGCAAGACCGTGAGAAAGTACCTGCGCATGGACAATGACCAATTCTTACGGTATCTCGAGCGAATGGCAGAACGCGGTAAGGCTTTTTCGGTCTACAAGGACGAAATCCTCGAGATTTTTAAAAAGAACCACGAAGGCAGAATGGTCTACTCATCGTCCGTCCACGACTACTTAAGCGAGAAATACGGAGAGCTTCCAGGCTCGGACCGTACGTTGCGGAACTACCTGACGTATCTCAAGGCATCCGGTGCGATTAAGGTGGGCCTGTGTCGGGAATATCGTCCTGTGGAGCCTCTGGCCTACGGCAAGCAGGCTCAGATTGATTTCGGCGTAGAGACGACGAACATCGGAAAGGCTTGGTTTGTTGTCGTAGTACTCTCACGAAGCCGTTACCGCTACGTAGCGGCCCAATCCAGGCCCTTTACCAGCGAGGATGTGATCGGCCATCTCCTGGACGCCTTCGAGTTTTTTGGCGGTATCACCGAAGAACTCGTCATGGATCAGGACCGGACAATGATTGTGACGGAAAACCTTGGCGACCTCACGACGACAAAAGCCTTTGCTGAGTTCGTCGCAGAACAGGGACTGCGGCTTCGTGTCTGCCGTGCGGCCGATCCGGAATCGAAAGGAAAGGTCGAGAATGCGGTCAAATACGTCAAAACGAGCTATTTCTCGAGCCGCAGCTTCGCGACCTTCGACGAACTCCAGGCAGGCATGCGCAAATGGCTCTTACGAGTGAACGCAAAACTGAGCCAAGCCACGCGTCTCATGCCGCTCGCGGACTTCGAAGCGCACGAGAAACCCATCTTGCGGGCGCTCCGAGCGTCTATTTTCCGCGCGGACACCGCATCGGGCTGCCGAGAGAGCCGTAACGTGGATCAGAAAAGCCTTATATCGATCGCCGCGACCAGGTACTCGGTGCCGAACTCGTACCGGCTCAACGAGGTCACTATCGAGCGCAAGGACGGACTCATCCTGGTATTCGATACGAAGACGGGTATCCAGATCGCGGCGCATCGCGAAGCGGCAACACCCGGCGGAACGGTGCTGGACAAGGCTCACTATCGCGATCGCGAAGGATCCCAGGAAACGCTCCGCGCGGATCTTGTCGCCGCAGTAGATGATCTTCCCGAGTGGGGGAGCTTCGTCGATGGTATCTATACCGAGTATCGACGCTACTTCCGGGAGCACGCTGGCCGACTTCGGAAGCTTCTCAAGCGCAACATCGACAGAGAGAAACTCGTGCTTGCATTGAAGTTCTGCCTGGATAGAGGACTTGCAAGCGCCCAGGATCTCATCGACGCGGTCAACAGCACGACGCCAGTGCCCGCAGTGGCGCCTTCGCCGTACCGCGGCCTTCATCAAACCAGAGACCTTCCACTAGTTGCCACACGCTCGGTCAGCGAGTATCAGCGATTCCTCGACGCGCTCGTCGATACGCAGAGGCACGAAGAATGAGCGCCCTCGCAGAATCCGCTCGTAAACTGGAGTCCCTGCGGCTTCGTGGCGCGTCGTCACGGCTTCCTGAGCTTCTTAAACAAGCTGAAAGCGGGGGACTGACATGCCTTGCCTTCCTCGAGACCCTCGTGGACGTCGAACTACAGGATCGCGGCGACAGGCGCCTCAAACGAGGCCTCGCCATGGCCCATTTTCCCGTCGTAAAGCGCCTCGAGGATTTCAAACTCGGCCGAGTAGCAGGAATTGGAAAACGAGACCTCTCTGAGCTCACCGAGTGCTCTTGGATAGACCGTCACGAGAACCTTCTGCTCTTCGGGCCTCCTGGACTCGGAAAGACCCATCTCGCAATCGCTCTTGGCCATGTGGCCGTACGCAAAGGCTATTCGGTTTGTTACGAGCGCATGACCTCACTGGTGAAGCTCCTCGTGCGCTCTGACGCCGCACGCAGCGCTCAGTTCAGGCTAAGCCGGCTCGCGAAGGCCAACCTCATGATCATTGATGAGATTGGCTACACTCCTATCGAGCGCAAGGAAGCCAATCTCTTTTTCACCTTCGTCTCGGATCTCTATGAACGTGCCTCTATCGTCGTGACGAGCAACAAGGACCTGAACTCTTGGTCAGAACTCATGGGCGACGAGGTTATGACCGCAGCCCTGTTGGATCGTCTCATGCATCACGCAAAGATTTTCTCCCTGTCAGGGGAGTCATATCGCATCTCTGCAAAGAAGGAGGAATAACCCTCTACCGGGTGGGGATTCCTAGTTGCCATATGGTGGGGAAAACTACTTGCCATTTCCAATTGCTGCACTCGCATGCGCTCGTTCCGCTCAGGCACATTGTGGCTCGCCGATGCTCGCCACAACGTCGTAGGCAGGCATACGTTAGTTGCAATCGTGAAAGAAAAAAAATAAGGGTAAGAGAAGAAGAAGAGAAGAACGCGCGCAAGATAGAGTATTGGATGGAGAGACAAGTCTCCCCATCCAAGCGCGCTCGAAGGTCACGACTGCAACTAACAGCGCTGTTCACGCTCATCGGTCGCAGGCTCCCTCTTCGGCCATCGCTACACTCGCTTTGCTCATTCCGCTCAGGCACAATGGCGTTCGCCGATGCTCACGCCATCGTCGCAAACAGGCAGAACGTTAGTTGCAATCGTGAAAGAAAATAAAAAGGGTAAGAGAAGAGGAAGAGAAGAACGCGCGCAAGATAGAGTATTGGATGGGGAGACAAGTCTCCCCATCCAAGCGCGCTCGAAGGTCACGACTGCAACTAACAGCGCTGTTCACGCTCATCGGTCGCAGGCTCCCTCTTCGGCCATCGCTGCACTCGCTGTCGCTCATTCCGCTCAGGCACAATGGCGTTCGCCGATGCTCACGCCATCGTCGCAAACAGGCAGAACGTTAGATGAAATTTGCGCGAGGAGTATTGATTCCAATATACAAAGATTGTATATTATTGATAGGAGAAAATTATGGCAGTATCAACCGTAAATATATCGTTTCAAGAGGATCTTTTGCAACAAATAGACAAAATTGCACAGAATGAAGCTCGTTCCCGGTCTGAATTAATACGAGAAGCTGCCAGAATGTATATTGAGAAAAAACAACGCTGGCAAAGTATTTTTTCGTACGGTGAAAGCATCGCTCCGAAACTTGCTGTGTTGGAGGAAGATATCATGAAAGAGATTAAAAGTGCCCGGAACAAAAAATGAAAGTTGTCCTGGATACGAATATCTTCATTTCTGCATTTTTCTGGGGCGGGAATCCTCGAAGAGTGCTTGAGAGAAGTATTGAAGGAATAGATGAGTTGTTTACTTCAAGAGAAATACTTGAAGAATTATGTACTGTACTGAAAAGACCAAAGTTCAAAATAGAAAATTACAATATAGAATATTATGTAAAAGCCATAGAAGACATAGCAAAGATTGTAGTAATTTCTGGAATAGTGAAAAATCAATGTCGAGATCATAATGATGATAAAATATTAGAATGTGCTTGTGAAGGAAACGTTAAATATATTGTGACTGGTGATGATGATTTGTTGGTATTAAAAGAATTTAGAACCATAAAGATATGTAGAGTAAATGAATATTTGGAACTAGTAAAAGATCGCGCAAACTTCATCTAACAGCACTGCCCACGCTCATCAGTCGCCTATCGGCTCCTTCTTCGGCCTTCATTCCACTCGCATACGCTCGCTCCATTCAGGCACATTGTGGCTCGCCGATGCTCGCCACAACGTCGTAGGCAGGCAAACGTTATCTGCAATATTTTTGGGGCGGATCTTTTGTTGAACATTGTTATTCTGAATGACGACAAATTGTTAAAAACTAGAATCATAGATTCCAGATATTTTGTTAATCCAGTATTGATCTCTTGGGAAAATATGTAGCTTCTGAAATGTTAGGGATTATGAATTTAAAATTCTTGAATATGGGATTCTTGAATATGGGATTCCAGGAGAAGATAAGGATCTTTCAAAGCTGATCTTATTGTTGGATAAAAATTATAAATATTGAAATTTAGAGTATTGGTTAATACTGTAATATATACTTATTATACAAAATCATGGACTTAAAATATAATAATAAAATATTTGATGAGAAAAACCACTAAATAACTATAATATAGATAATTAAAATATTCGACATCTGTATAAAATATATAAATATAGTATATAAGGGTAAGATTGAAGAAGTAAAAAAGAAAAGTTTTTTAAATGAAGAAAAGGAAATGGATGAGCCCCAAAAACAAAGCAGATAACACCGCGGCCCACGCTCATCAGTCGCCTTTGGCTCCTTCTTCGGCCTTCATTGCACTCGCATCCGCTCGTTCCATTCAGACACATTTGCGCCCGCCGATGCGGTCGCAAACGTCGCAGGCCGGAAACGTTAGTTGCAATCGTGAAAGAAAAAATAAGGGTAAGAGAAGAGGAAGAGAAGAACGCGCGCAAGATAGAGTATTGGATGAGGAGACAAGTCTCCCCATCCAAGCGCGCTCGAAGGTCACGACTGCAACTAACAGCGCTGTTCACGCTCATCGGTCGCAAGCTCCCTCTTCGGCCATCGCTCCACTCGCATACGCTCATTCCGCTCAGGCACAATGGCGCTCGCCGATGCTCACGCCATCGTCGCAAACAGGCAGAACGTTAGCTGAAAGTTTTGGTGAAGAGGAGAAAAATACAGGATTCGCTTGACAGTGCATATAGTATATGACTAGTATATGCATATATGGAGTGTATCGTATGAGAACCACTTTGGATCTTCCTGAAAGCCTTGTGTCAGAAGCTCTGGCTTTGACGAAATTGAAAACGAAGACCGATCTCATCAAAACAGCTCTTGAGAATATTATTCAAAGAGAAAAGATCAAAGGTATCAAGAAGTATTATGGTAAGATTAATCTTGATATAAATCTTGATGATATAAGAAAAAGATGAAAAACATTCTTGTGGATTCTTCAGTCTGGATCGACTATTTTCGAGGTAGTCAAAGTGTCATTATTCTGGATGAATTGATTGATCAAAATCAGATATGTATCAATGATTTGATTCTTGCAGAAATACTACCCTTCTTAAGGGTAAAGAAAGAGAATGAGTTAATAGGGTTTTTAAAAAGTATCAGGAAAATAGAATTGGGAATAGGGTGGGAAGAAATAATACGGTTTCAGGAAAAGAATCTAAAAAATGGAATAAATAGGGTAGGGATACCAGATTTGATACTTGTTCAAAATGTCCGAGATAATGATTTGGAGTTGTATAGTCTGGACAAACACTTTGAGTTAATGAGCAAAATAATCGATTTCAAACAGTATAGAAGTTAAAAATATTAACGAAAGAGAAAGAAGAAAGACCAAAACCTTCAGCTAACAACCTGCCCACATATCGTCGCGTGCGCTCCTCATCCTCCGCTCAGCTGCCGCTTCGCTGCGGAACATTATCCTGGCGCTCGGTTAGCGCCAGGATAACGTCGTAGGCAGGCGAACGTTATCTGAAATTTGAACACGCGAGATCAGGGAAAAGGCGATGGGTTATATTAACATTCTGACAAACCGTTTGGTGTTGAAAGATATTGTTCTGGAAGATTCTCTAAAAATGTTTGAATACCGATCTGATCCTTCAAGTATGGAGTTTCAGTCCTTCAAACCAAAATCCATCAATGATGTTGAAGCATTTATTAAAAATAGCTCCCTGTTTTTCAATGTTGTGAATACTTGGTTTTAGATTGGGATCTATTATGAAGATATAATTATTGGAGATATTGGAATTCATTTTATAGATCCAGAAAATCAGCAATGTGAGATTGGGTATACAATAGGGAAAAAGGATCAACATAAGGGATTTGGAAAAGAATCCATTCAAGCAATTAGGCAATGCGTCAAAATAACTTGACTAATATATTGATTATATTATAATGAAGTATGCAAGATCAGGCAACGGTAAAACAAATAGCTTCCAAGTACAACGCACTTGTGCCCATGATGGATGAACGAATGCGACGTCAATGGGCGGCGGCTGAAGCAAGAGCGTATGGTCGTGGTGGGATACAGGCAGTCAATACCGCGATTAAGATGTCGCCGAACACAATACGCAAAGGAATGAATGAGCTGGCATTACGCGAAAGTAATCCGCACGAGAAGATACGCACTCGCGTACGTTTCCCAGGCGGTGGAAGAAAACGATGCAGTGAAAACGATCCCGAGTTAAGGGAAAAACTTACGAGCTTAATTGAACCAATGACACGGGGTGATCCAGAGTCGCCACTACAGTGGACGTGCCTGAGCACCAGTAATCTTGCAGATACGCTTACACGACAAGGGCACACAGTAAGCCCGCGCACGGTTGGACGGCTACTGAACGCGGAAGGCTACAGTCTACAGAGCAATCGGAAGACCAAAGAAGGAACGTCGCATCCGGATCGAAATGCGCAGTTTGAGTATATCAACACCATGGTCAAGCGGTTTCAGCGTAAAGGGAATCCAGTTATCTCGGTAGATACGAAAAAGAAAGAATTGATTGGGGAATTTCGAAATGGAGGACGAGAATGGCGTCCCAAAGGTGAACCGGAATCTGTAATGGTTCATGACTTCATTGATACAGAGCTGGGCAAGGCCATACCATACGGAGTCTTCGATATAAGCGAAAACAAGGGCTGGGTCAGTGTAGGAATCGACCACGATACCGCACATTTTGCTGCCGAAGCCATCCGACGTTGGTGGGAAAAAATGGGTGTGAAACGGTATCGTACTGCAAAAGAATTGCTGATTACCGCTGATGGTGGTGGCAGCAACGGTAGTCGATGTCGGCTCTGGAAACTTGCATTGCACGAATTAGCGAATCAGCTTGGAATGTCAATTCACGTGTGTCACTTTCCACCAGGTACCAGCAAATGGAATAAAATCGAGCACCGAATGTTTTGCCATATCACTCAGAACTGGCGAGGCCGACCGTTGATTAGCCACGAGGTAATTATTCAATTGATTGCAAATACAACCACTGCAGCGGGACTGAAAATATGCGCAGAATTGGATTCAGGTTCGTATCCACTCGGGATCAAGGTTAGTGATGAAGAACTTGCTGCCCTGAACATTAAGCAGGCAAAATTCCATGGCGATTGGAACTATGCTTTGCTTCCGACTAAAGAATAAAAGCAGTCAAATTATTTTGGCGCGATGCCTTACTGACTATATATTTATATCTTTGAAAAAACATAGGGTTATTGCATCAGTAGATCCAGGCAATACAGCATCACTACGATTATTGAAAGATCTTGGATTCAGAAATGAGGGATATTTTGTAAAAAGTATTTTGATACAAAATGAATGGAAAGACGATATGGTATTTGGAATTTTGGAAGAAGAATGGGTTAAAAATAAGGAAATGAAGATAGGAATTTAAAATTTTGAAATGAAGAGTAAGAAAGGTTTTAAAAATGGGAAGAAAGAAGAGAAGAGCGCGTTCAAACATCAGATAACAACACGGCCCACGCTCATCAGTCGCCTGTGGCTCCTTCTTCGGCCTTCATTCCACTCGCATGCGCTCGTTCCATTCAGGCACATTTTGTCCCGCCGATGCGGGCCAAAACGTCGCAGGCCGGAAACGTTAGGCGTAATTATTTCCAGAGAATCTATAGTGTAGAGTATATGAATAGGATACTATAACCATCATGAATGGGTTTCTTGAATCTCACTATGAAGGCAAAGAATTCAAAGGTATCAATTTTACCGGTATAGAATTGGCACATAAGGAATTTACTGAATGCCAGTTTATTGACTGCAATTTCACTGAAACGATATTGATTGGAAGTCAATTTGAAAACTGTGTGTTTGATACGTGTAACATCAGTAATTCAAAAATCAACAAGGCACGATTTATAGGGGTAAGGTTTGTTAAAAGTAAAGTATTGGGTATAAACTATTACTATTGTGATCAAACAACATTTGATATGGATTTCGATGAATGTAGGATAGTTGCCTGTAACTTTACTGATGTATCAATGAAAAAAAGTAAATTCGTACACTGTGAACTAGTAGATTGTGCGTTTCAGAATACCTATCTTGTTGAATCCGACTTTACAGGAAGCTTTTTCCGAACAACGCTTTTTCATAATGCAGATCTACGAAAAGCATCATTTTATAAAGCCCACGGATATGAAATAGATCCGAGGAACAATAGAATAGAGAAGGCAGTATTCTCTGTACCTGATGTATTGTCACTGATAGAATATTTCAAAATCGTGATAAAAGAGAAATGAATAGGGTAGAATAAATGAATGAAGATGGAAATAACTACGCCTAACAGCACTGCCCACGCTCATCAGTCGCCTGTCGGCTCCTTCTTCGGCCATCGCTACACTCGCATGCGCTCATTCCGCTCGGGCACATTGTGGCTCGCCGATGCTCGCCACAACGTCGTAGGCAGGCGAACGTTATATGCAATCGCGAGGAATGTATCTAAAGTGAAGAGGAGATAAAGAAAGAACGCGCACAGGATGTTACTTGAAAAATGGTGGCATCCAGCCACCATCTTTCAGTGCGCTAAACCAAGATCGCGACAGCATATAACAGCGCTGCCCGCGCTCATCAGTCGCCTTCGGCTCCTTCTTCGGTCTTCGCTCCACTCGCATTCGCTCATTTCGCTCAGACACATTTTGTCCCGCCGATGCGGGCCAAAACGTCGTAGGCAGGCATACGTTAGTTGCAATCGTGAAAGAAAAAATAAGGGTAAGAGAAGAGGAAGAGAAGAACGCGCGCAAGATATAGTATTGGATGGGGAGACAAGTCTCCCCATCCAAGCGCGCTCGAAGGTCACGACTGCAACTAACAGCGCTGTTCACGCTCATCGGTCGCAGGCTCCCTCTTCGGCCATCGCTGCACTCGCTTTGCTCATTCCGCTCAGGCACAATGGCGCTCGCCGATGCTCGCGCCATCGTCGCAAACAGGCAGAACGTTAGATGAAATTGGGCACCCGAGAAAGAGGAGATTTTTCATATGCCTGTGCAGCAAATTATTGAAGAATTATCAATGAATGCCTGGCCCTCATTACAAACACGATTGTACGATGGTTGGATTCTACGATTTTCTGATGGATATACCAAACGTGCTAATTCTATAAATCCTCTGTATCCGTCAACAATTGATCTTGAAGAAAAAATAAGTTTTTGCGAAACAGTTTATGAACATCAGGATCTACCAGTCGTTTTTAAGCTAATAGAAGATTATACACAACCTGAAATTGAGAATATTCTTGATACGAGAAACTATACTCGTCTTGATGAAACGATAGTTATGACAAAAAATCTTGGATCAATAAACCATGACCATGAATCAACCGTAATTATAGAACATGAATTCCATGAAGAGTGGGAGAAGGGTTTTGAATCCTGTAATAAAATAGATCCAAAGTATCATAAAGTATTGAGTACAATGTTGCATAACATAAAACTGGATACAATAATCGTCAGTAAGAAAAGTAATGATGTACTGATTGGATGTGGATTTGGAGCTTTAGAACATGGATATGTTGGAATATTTGATATTGTTGTCGATGAGATGATGAGGGGAAAAGGTATAGGGAAAGAGATGGTTTTAGGGATTTTAGGAACAGCACAAGAAATGGATGTT
Organism: Treponemataceae bacterium; assembly: GCA_963678065.2. Lineage (GTDB taxonomy): Bacteria > Spirochaetota > Spirochaetia > Treponematales > Rectinemataceae. The sequence goes on along the minus strand of CAXXVZ010000005.1, from coordinate 815,579 downwards.
AAAACTGCCTATTTACAGGTACTAGCACATAATACTATAGCAAAGAATCTGTATACAAAATTAGGATTTGAAGAACGATATAGATATTGGTATAGAAAGAAGATATAAGAAAAAGCAAAGTAATATATATGAAGAGGGTGCCCAACATCATCTAACACCGTGCCCCTGCTCGTCGCCGCCAGCGAAGCTGGCGACTCCTCGGCCATCGCTGCACTCGCTTTGCTCATTCCGCTCAGGCACAATGGCGCTCGCCGATGCTCGCGTCATCGTCGTAAACAGGCAGAACGTTAGTTGCAATCGTGAAAGAAAAAATAAGGGTAAGAGAAGAGGAAGAGAAGAACGCGCGCAAGATAGAGTATTGGATGGGGAGACAAGTCTCCCCATCCAAGCGCGCTCGAAGGTCACGACTGCAACTAACAGCGCTGTTCACGCTCATCGGTCGCAAGCTCCCTCTTCGGCCATCGCTGCACTCGCTATCGCTCATTCCGCTCAGGCACAATGGCGTTCGCCGATGCTCACGCCATCGTCGCAAACAGGCAGAACGTTAGTTGCAATCGTGAAAGAAAAAAATAAGGGTAAGAGAGAAGAGGAAGAGAAGAACGCGCGCAAGATAGAGTATTGGATGGGGAGACAAGTCTCCCCATCCAAGCGCGCTCGAAGGTCACGACTGCAACTAACAGCGCTGTTCACGCTCATCGGTCGCAGGCTCCCTCTTCGGCCTTCGCTGCACTCGCATACGCTCATTCCGCTCAGGCACAATGGCGTTCGCCGATGCTCACGCCATCGTCGCAAACAGGCAGAACGTTAGTTGCAATCGTGAAAGAAAAAAATAAGGGTAAGAGAAGAGGAAGAGAAGAACGCGCGCAAGATAGAGTATTGGATGAGGAGACAAGTCTCCCCATCCAAGCGCGCTCGAAGGTCACGACTGCAACTAACAGCGCTGTTCACGCTCATCGGTCGCAGGCTCCCTCTTCGGCCATCGCTACACTCGCATTCGCTCATTCCGCTCAGGCACATTTCGTCCCGCCGATGCGGTCCGAAACGTCAGAGGCACAAACGTTAGTTGCAATCGTGAAAGAAAAAAATAGAGGTAAGAGAAGAGGAAGAGAAGAACGCGCGCAAGATAGAGTATTGGATGGAGAGACAAGTCTCCCCATCCAAGCGCGCTCGAAGGTCACGACTGCAACTAACAGCGCTGTTCACGCTCATCGGTCGCAGGCTCCCTCTTCGGCCATCGCTGCACTCGCTCTGCTCATTCCGCTCAGGCACAATGGCGTTCGCCGATGCTCACGCCATCGTCGCAAACAGGCAGAACGTTAGTTGCAATGTTTTTGGGGCGGATCTCGTGCGAAACCATATGATTCTGAATGACGTCAGAGCATTCAAAAATAGAATCTTCTGATATTGGGTTTATACACAATTCTGTAGTAATTGTGGATCAGTGCTATATTCAGTGTTGGTAGTATATGCAGTACAAAAATGGTATAGATAAAAAATAGGATTTCTGGGTATAGGATTATCATAGATTTCAAAACGCCTTTCGAAGATGCTGCTGTTTTTCTCATGAACTATTTGAATCTAAAAAATGTGATTTTTGAAGTATAGAAACATATTGAGTAGTGGCATTATTACTATATGGTTTATGAGTAAAAATGGTAGATTTTTGAATTGGAAACATCGAAAAACATGTACTGAACTATAATAGTCGAAAACGTAAATATGAATTTAAGGATAAAATATATAGGTAGTAGGATATAAGAAAAGAGGCACTGTCAAAGTAAATAAATAACTATGGTATAGAGAAATAAAGTGCGTATGTATCTGAATAAAGTATTAAAATGCAAAGATAAAGGGTTAAGAGTAAAGGAATAAGAATTATAGAAATGAAGAGAAGAAACAGGGTGTGCCCCAAAAACACAGCACATAACAGCACTGCCCACGCTCATCAGTCGCCTTCAGCTCCTTCTTCGGCCATCGCTGCACTCGCTGTCGCTCATTCCGCTCAGGCACATTGTGGCTCGCCGATGCTCGCCACAACGTCGTAGGCAGGCGAACGTTAGTTGCAATCGTGAAAGAAAAAAATAGGGGTAAGAGAAGAGGAAGAGAAGAACGCGCGCAAGATATAGTATTGGACGGGGAGACAAGTCTCCCCATCCAAGCGCGCTCGAAGGTCACGACTGCAACTAACAGCGCTGTTCACGCTCATCGGTCGCAAGCTCCCTCTTCGGCCATCGCTGCACTCGCTATCGCTCATTCCGCTCAGGCACAATGGCGTTCGCCGATGCTCACGCCATCGTCGCAAACAGGCAGAACGTTAGGCGCAATAGCACGGCGCGAGATAGAGAAAATTCTTTAAGAAATGAAGAATATACATGACAAAAGAGAATATTCGATGAAATCACCAAGCGGTTCTAATTTTCCGTATTACTATAAGCATGGAGCTCTTCATGCTCTGAAATTAGGTAATTTCCATACTGATGAAATGAAGGTAATGGAACTTATAAAGTTGGAAAAAGAATTTACACTATCTCAGAACATCGTTTCAGGTATTTGGATTGATTTATACTCAACAACTATCTCAAAAAATATTTCTCATGAGATGTCAAATCTATTAATCTCAATATCGGGGAAAATAAAGAAATGTGCTTTTGTAGGAGTATCGTTCATCAATAAACTGAAATTAAAAAATAAGTTTTCTAGTTCAGGAATAACAAAAAATATTGTAATCAGGTATTTTATGGATCCAGAAGAAGCAAAAACATGGGTTGTTGGAGAATAATGAATACTTTTGGAAATGGAAATTCTGATAGAGAGAATTCAAGTGGATTTTTCACGATATGATCTGTAGTTATTTTCCAGCATAAATAAAAATATATGAATAAAAACATAAAAGATCCTAAGTATTTAAGCATAAGAAAATTAATAAATATAATAAAGATAAAGAAATAAGAATTAGTATCAAAATATTGAAGAGTAATAAGCGCCGTGCAAAAGCGCCTAACACCGTGCCCCTGCTCATCGCCCTTTCAGGGCTCTTCGGCCATCGTTGCGCTCGCATTCGCTCACTTCACTCAGGCACATTTCGGCCCGCCGATGCGGTCCGAAACGTCAGAGGCACAAAACGTTATCTGCAATTCGCCCCCGAGAGGAAGAAAATCACTTCCAGGCAAGATCAAGTTTTTTAGATTTCGAAGCACAATCATACAGATAGAGATTTATCAGGTTTTGATAGGGAATCCCTGTGGTTTCAGCCTGCTTCTTGAAATACTCAATCGTCTCTACATCAATTCTGATGGTGATCTGTTTTCTGAGTTTCTTTATATACGGATTGGGTTTTGATTGGGAAAAATCGTATTCAGTTTTCATAGCGGTCCTCCATAATATACTGATTCCGTCTTTGATGCTTTTCTGGCAGAAATGATCCTGATGATGTCGTCATCAGAACGATAACAATGACAGACAAGCAAGAGTCTGAGCTTCTGACTCAAACCTAACAGTATGAAACGATCTTCTTGATCTGAATGTTCTGGATCAGGAATGATTCTGGCATATGGATCATGGAATACGGATTGGGCTTCATCAAATGGAATGTTGTGTTTTGAGATGTTGATCGTATTTTTTGATTCATCCCATGAAAACCGTAGTGGCATCATAATTATAGTATAAATATAGTAGAACTGTTTGTCAAATAGATACTATAGGTAATAATTATTGATATTAAATAGAAATAAAGTAAAATAATAAGAAATTTCCAAAGGTAAAGAAAATTGAAAAGAGTTGTAGAAAATGGAATATGGAATTTATAGATAATAACAAAAATATTATGAATAATATTTTAAATACTGTGGGAATAGATATAAAATCATATACGGAATAGAGATGAAAACAAATGTACAAAAGGTGAAGAAAAGAGGAAGATAAAGAGAAGGTAAAAAGGTTTGAAGAGGGGGCGAAAAGCAGATAACAGCACTGCCCACGCTCATCAGTCGCCTGCGGCTCCTTCTTCGGCCATCGCTGCACTCGCTAACGCTCATTCCGCTCAGGCACATTGTGGCTCGCCGATGCTCGCCACAACGTCGTAGGCAGGCGAACGTTAGGTGCAATATTTTGGGGGCGGCTCTCTGGAGTACCTGGTAGCTGATTTTTATATGGTGGTACTATGTAAAAAATAACATAGTGATTTTTGAATAGTTGCTGCAAAAAAATGTTGTAGCCACTGTACTACTGAAATGATCTGTTTGAAATGGTGTGCTTTTCTGAAATACTGGGTTTGAATAAGGAATACTGGATGATTCAATCGTTTCATCATGTGTGTATAGAAACTGATAGATATAATGAGAGTATAGAATTCTATTGTGGATTATTGGGGTTTATGATTCTACATGAAACGAAAGGATTTCATGGAAGAGAGTATACTACATGGCTGAAACTCAATGATATCATTATTGAATTACAAACTCCTAAAGCAGGATATGAAAACGTAAACCATGAAAAGAATGAAATGGGAATACAGCATATGTGCTTTATGGTAAAAGATCTTGGAAAAATGGTAGAAGAATTGAAGAATAAGGGTTTTAGGAATTTTAAAGAGAAAGATGAAAGAATACTATATACCTAAAATCCCGCCCATTATTTAACCTACAGAAAGGCTCGTGAGACCGAAAGCCTCTGCGATCTCTTTTTGCTTCTTGGTAGCAGGATAATTGATTCGCGTATCACCGATGACCATGACCTTGAGTTTCTCCATCGTCTTCACCAGATCCGTCATGCTCATGTTCCGGTACAGGTTTTTCTCCAGCATGATCCGATGGATATGACTGTTGAGAATCAATGCGATGAAGGCTACCAGCATCATTCCATCCATCGCTTGCTGGGAATGTACCCGTAGCCGGTTGATACCCAGGCTGTTTTTGGTGCGCAGAAAGCTTTTTTCCACCACATCCTTTGCCCGGTAGATCCTGATCGCTTCCTGCACGGTATCCACGGAATTGCTCACGCACACCATCCACCCGGCATGAGCCAGATGCTCGTCCACCACATCCTGGCGGATACTGACCGTGACTCCATCCTCTCGCTTCTCCGATTTTCTGATGATGAGATATTCTGCAAACTCGGCTTTCAGTTTCTCGTTCCACGGGTCGCACAGCGCCTGCGATCGCAGGTTCGCGACATAGCCATACAGATGGTTCCGTTCACGAGTCGCTTTCACCTCGTTATAGCAGATGTGGGTATACAGCTCCGTTGTGCCCCATGTACGCCGCTTGGTCACGCCATAGAAGACATCGCTGCCGCTCATCATGGTATTCCGGATATCCGCGATATCCTTTTTCTCGCTGCGCACCTGGTTTTCCGCAAAGGTGAGCGTGAACGGGAGGGCCATGATGAACTCCACATTCCCGAACGCGAGCATGGCTTCGATATTCCGTTTGCTGGTGAAGCCCTTGTCGGTGACGATGCGAACCTTTGATCCGATACCGTCGGTGAGACCGGCCATCGTCGTTCTCAGGGTGTTCACGTCCTTGATGCTTCCGTCATAGACAACCATGCGCACGGGAAGGTGTGACTCTTCCCCGGTGAGCAGACAGATATTCACCTGTGGCAGTTTTTCCTGATCGCGATTGTACCCCCAGTCGACATCGTCGATGAGCTGTGAATACGACGAGATGCTGGTGATATCCAGTGCCAGATATTCCTGTTCACTGCGCGTGGCGACCCACGCCTGATAAAACCGCAGAACCTGGGATGCTGGCAGTGAAGACACAAGATCCGAAATCCGTTGCGAGCTGAGCCGGGCGGGAACCGTGAGGTCGGTGTCTTCCAGCCACTGCTCGCAATATGCGGACGGTTCCCCGCGGCAGACGATGTGGCAGGCACGTGCAAATAAAAGTTCGTGTGTCTGGGGGAATGCATCGCGCAAAACTTCGGAAAGTCCGGTTTGTTGTGCACACTGCTTCAGCAAAAGGGCCATGCCGGTATGCAGGACTGAGGATTTTTGCACATCCTGTTCTGTGAAAGTCGGTGGTGGCGAATAGACAGCGATCGGAGTTCCCGCTGCTGCCATACGCGACACGTATTCCTGCTTGTAGATTTCCTGTCCCGTTTCCGGGTCTACTTTTCCGATGGGAACCCGATGCGCCCGTGGCTTACCCCGTTCATCACGGTAGGAGACTGACTCATACAGGTAGGTGTGCTGACCGACTTTCTGGTGGACTATGCATGACATGGCAGTCCCTCTTTGTGTAGGTTAAACACATTATGCCTACACCTGAAGGACCTGTCACTATGTATGTCGTGATAATAGTGGGAATTATTTCTGTTCTATGCGTAAAATGTCTTGTAGGTTAAATTATTCCCGGGATTTCAGGCTACTATGTTGTTCTTATTTTGTTTTACAATAGTTTCTGAAAATGTTATTCCAACAACATTTCCAAAAATAAAATTTTCAAATGTACAATCGTATAGTGAGTGGTTCGATTTGGCAAGAAATGCAAAAGCGAAAGGAGAAAAAATTGAGTTATTAAAAGATTTAATAACTAATACTAATAATTACCTCGTTGGAGTTTACGATGGTTTTCGATATGGCTCTTACGAAATAGCTCTAAATAAAGAGCTCAATATATTTAATAGTGAGAGGCTTTTTCAAAACTTCGTAATCCGCTTTGTAAAAAAGCGAGTTATTGTAACTGAAGCTTCGTTTTTGCACAGTAAAAATTACATGTGCAGTAAAAAGGGCTCTCTTTTCAGTGCAAAAGATGGACTACCCCTACAAAATCCGGTTCTGCCGGATTGCCCGGTTACGATTTCTGCAGTTCGGGAAGGATGAAGTACTGCAAAGCCTTGACGGCCGCCAGAACCACTACCCCGCACATGAGCAGGAATGATACTTTCTCAAATCCCCGTACAAATATCTGACCCGGTATGAGCCAATCCTTCAAATGCGAGTTTGCACGTTCAACCGTTGTCCTGATTGTGTACCGCTCCTTCTGTGACGGCGAAAATGGTTCCCGTTCCGTCCCACGACGCGTATTCCGATCAATCAGCGGAACACGCCCACGTCCCTGGATATAGGTCGCGATGGGATCCGCATCGTATGCAGCGTCCATGACTGAATACAGATGTCGGACCTTTTTCTCTGTTATCTTTTCCAGAGGAATCGCTACTTGCGAATCATGAACATTGGCGCCGGTTACGACTGCTGAAATAGGGAATCCTGTGTCGCTGACATCAAGGTGCAACTTGTATCCTTTCCATGTTTCCCTATTCCCCTGGCTGTTCTTCTTGCATCCCCATGCACAGTCTTTGGATAGTTCTGACAAGGATTTCCTGACGCTTTGGCCGACTTGCTTTTCTATCTGTGTCGGCTCCTTCACAGGCCGAACTTCTCCTTTTCGGGGACGACCTCGTTTCCGTTGCGGTGTCACGGAAGAAACAGCTTCACGTTTGGCAGGTACAGGTTTTTCTCGTGCTCGTATCTCCGTCGCATCCCGATTTATGTGTCCGACGATATGGCCGTCATGACAATCCTTCACCATGGTATTCAAAGTCTGAATCAGCGGAGTCTTTTTTGAAAACTCCGCGTAGCGACGCGAAAAGGTCGCAGAGCTTGGAACGGAGGTGAAGCCGCATATCCTCCGCAGATTCGGATCGTTGATCAGCCTGTTCCTAAGGTCCGTGACTGTCGCTATGTGGAATACCGTTCGGGCGAAAAACGCCCGCATGATCGGTTCGTTCCGATGTGGAGGACGGCCAGTCCGTGCACATGGTGATGTAATCCGTGGCTGAGCATCTTCAATGACTCTGAGCAGGGCGATAAAAAAGCGATGCTCGTCGGTGAGATATTCTTCGAAACATCGCTGGATATCGTAGGAAATCGGCAAAAGTATTTGCGCTCCGCCCAGTATTTCTGGTATGGTTTTCATCAGCGGGGGCTCCTCCTGGTGACGTTTGTGTTGCAACATCATCATACAGGTTCTGTCCCCGCTTTTCATTAAAATTCGTTCATCTCATGACTTTTGAAAGAGCCTCGTGAATTAATAAGAAATAATTACGATAGATTAGGTGATGTTTCATTGCTAATTGGCAGCGCTACAAGTTTAATTCTCCCTCTTTTTAATAATGCTGATAAGGCGTATACTCAAAATGATGTATTAGTACAATTTTTACCTGCAGCAATTGGTAGTTTAGCGAAGTTAGTTTTTAATGAAATATCGAAATCAAAAACAATTGAGCATATCTCATTATCTAGGCAAGCATATGATGATATTTTAATTAGGATAAATATCGCTAAAGATTTTAAAACAAACTTAGGGAAAGTTATTAAAAATATGGAACCATATTATAGTAAAACAAGTAATACGAAACAGTTTAAAGAATATTTGCTTGAAAGTGCTACAGATGGAAAAACAAATTTATCAAATCTTGCTGTATTGGCAATAAATATTCAAGATCTTGGTAATATCTATAATGAATTAGGTAGTGAATATTTAATTCGTGTAAAATATTATGCTGATTATTATCAAAAAATTGGTGTCAAAAAAGAGAAAAATATTTATATGCAAATATATGATGATATTTTTGAAGATGATACTGAATATAGAAAAAGTGGAAGAATGAGTTATTATAGTGCATTAGCAAAATATGACTTATCCTTGCTGGATTTAACAAATTAATAACGTTAAAAACCGGCATACTACCTTGAAACCAAGGTACTTCGGCTAACAGCGCTGCCCGCGCTCATCAGTCGCCTTCGGCTCCTTCTTCGGCCATTCGCTTCACTCGCTTGCGCTCATTCCGCTCAGGCACATTTTGTCCCGCCGATGCGGGCCAAAACGTCGTAGGCAGGCAAACGTTATCTGAAATTTGAACGCGCGAGATCAGGGAAAAGACAATGAGTTATATTATCATTCGGACTAACCGTTTGGTTTTGAAAGATATAGTTCTGGAAGATTCTCTGAAAATGTTTGAATACCGATCTGACCCTTCAATTATGGAGTTTCAGTCCTTCAAACCTACATCCATTGATGATGTGGAATCATTCATTAAAAATAACACATTATTCTTCAATGTTGGAAATACCTGGTTTCAGCTTGGGATCTATTATGAAGATACAATTATTGGAGATAGTGGGATTCATTTTATAGATCCAGAAAATCAACAATGTGAAATTGGTTATACAATAGGGAAAAAGGATCACCATAAGGGATTTGGGAAAGAATCCGTTCAAGCACTAATTGACTATATATTTATATCATTGAAAAAACACAGGGTTATTGCGTCAGTAGATCCAGACAATACAGCATCAATACGATTATTGAAAAATCTTGGGTTCAGAAATGAGGGATATTTTGTAAAAAGTATTTTGATACAAAATGAGTGGAAAGACGATATGGTATTTGGAATTTTGGAAGAAGAATGGGTTAAAAATAAGGAAATGAAGATAGGAATTGAAAATTTTGAAATGAAGAAATGAAGAGTAAGAAAGGTTTTAAAAATGGGAAGATTGAAGAGGAGAGCGCGTTCAAACATCAGATAACAACACGGCCCACGCTCATCAGTCGCCTTTGGCTCCTTCTTCGGCCTTCATTGCACTCGCATACGCTCGTTCCATTCAGGCACATTTGCGGCCCGCCGATGCGGTCGCAAACGTCGCAGGCCGGAAACGTTATATGCAATACGCCGCCAAAGAAAAGAGAGGATACCAATGTCATCTGATCAAGACTTTGTTGAGTATATTGTTGATCAAATAGAAAGTGCTGGGACAATTACCTACCGAAAAATGTTTGGAGAATATGCACTGTATTGTAATGGTAAAGTAGTAGCCCTTATCTGTGATAATCAACTGTATGTAAAACCTACCGAAAAAGGGAGATCCTATATTGGGGATGTAACGGAAGCTCCTGCATATGTAGGAGCACGAATGAGTTTTCTGATAAAAGACAAATTTGACGATAGGGAATGGATACGAGATTTGATACTGATAACCGCCAATGAATTACCCGAACCGAAGCCCAAAAAAGTGAAACGAAACAAGGTATAGAGGGAACAATTACCATTGTACCGTCATTAATAAAAAGTATCATAGTACGGGAATAAATGCAGTAACGGTGAATCTGGGGTACTGACAAAAAATAAGAGGTTCAGAATAGTGAATCATAAGTCCATGAATAAGAATTGTGGAATAGAAAAAATATGCATACTCAAAATATTCCATTTTGTCATGGTTAGGAATACGATCTCAGTATAATCGTAATGGCATAATGAAGTTGAAGCATGGCATGTAAAATGTCCTTAGGTATAGTAGCAAATATGTACGGCAAAAAAATGATTTTGAAATGGTAAAAAAATAGCTTTGCGAGTATTGAATAGATCAATAAAAACAATAGGAAACCCAAAAAAAGGAACGTATGAAGCAGTGAAGAGAAAGAAAAATGGAAAAGGTTGAAGATGGCGGCGTACAGCATATAACAGCACTGCCCACGCTCATCAGTCGCCTGTCGGCTCCTTCTTCGGCCTTCATTGCACTCGCTCACGCTCGTTCCATTCAGGCACATTGTGGCTCGCCGATGCTCGCCACAACGTCGTAGGCAGGCGAACGTTAGTTGCAATCGTGAAAGAAAAAAATAAGGGTTAAGAGAAGAGGAAGAGAAGAACGCGCGCAAGATAGAGTATTGGATGAGGAGACAAGTCTCCCCATCCAAGCGCGCTCGAAGGTCACGACTGCAACTAACAGCGCTGTTCACGCTCATCGGTCGCAAGCTCCCTCTTCGGCCATTCGCTGCACTCGCTAACGCTCATTCCGCTCAGGCACAATGGCGTTCGCCGATGCTCACGCCATCGTCGCAAACAGGCAGAACGTTAGCTACAATCGTGTAAAGAGAAGAAAGAAATAAGGGTTAAGAGAAGAGTAAGAGGCGCGCAAGATGTCACTGATTTGATTTTCGGACATCCAGTCCGAAAATCAAAGCGCGCTGAAGAACACGACTGTAGCTAACACCGTGCCCACGCTCATCGCCCGTTCGGGCTCTTCGGCCTTCGTTGCGCTCGCATGCGCTCACTTCACTCAGGCACATTTTGTCCCGCCGATGCGGGCCAAAACGTCGTAGGCACAAAACGTTATCTGAAATTTGAACGCGCGAGATCAGGAAAAAGGGCTCTTCAACGAATCGTGTGGGTAACCAAGGAAGCATGGTAGGATGAGCAGCATGAAAGACGTAGAACTATTCGCCCTTGCGCTTGGATTATCTGAACCCTGGATTGTTGAGAACATAGAGTTCAAACCAACAGAACATCGGCTTGATATACAGCTTGGGTTCAAGCCCGGGAGTCGTTTTCCGTGTTTTTCCTGCGATTACAAGGGTACAGCCTACGATACGATGCCCAAAACATGGCGTCACCTCAATTTTTTCCAGCATGAAGCCTATCTGCATGCACGAGTTCCGCGGATAGACTGTCCTGAGCATGGCGTTCATCTGATTGATATCCCGTGGGCGCGTAAAGGATCGGGATTTACCCTGCTGTACGAAGCCCTCATGATGATCATGGTCAAGGAAATGAGCGTCAAGGCAGTTTCCAGACTGACAGCTACCACCGATACGCGAGTGTGGCGAATTATGGACCATTATGTTTCCGAAGACGTGGCTACACAAGATTTATCGAAAACCACACGAATCGGAATCGACGAAACAGCAGCCAAACGCGGACACTCATACATCACCGTTGTGGCCGATCTCGATACAGGGAAAGCCATATATGTGACCGAAGGCAAGGATGCATCCACTATAAAAGCCTTTACAGAGCATCTGGAAGCCCATGGAGGCTCGAAAACTGCTATCACGGACGGTCTGTACCGATATGTCGCCGGCGTTCATGTCCGGGATCGAAGAGCATCTTCCCCAGGCTGCTCTCACGTTTGATCGGTTTCATGTCATGAAGCTTCTGGGTGAAGCAGTCAACGACGTGCGGAAAGAAGAATCAACGATGGAAACGGTACTCAGAGGTTCGAAATATGTCTGGTTGAGCAACCCCTACAATCTGTCGGTTAAGAATTTGGCCCGTCTCAACACCTTGTCAGGATTACAGTTAAAAACAGGGCGAGCATGGCGAATGATGAACATTTTCAAGGGACTTTTCGAATTCTCGGCTTCTCGAGCCATAGAAGAACTTAAAAAATGGAGAGTATGGGCAACACGATCACAGCTTACCCCAATCATCAATTTTGCTGCGATGCTCAAACGACACTGGAATGGAGTCGTTCGGTGGCTTACATCCGGAGTGACAAATGGGCTTCTTGAATCGTTGAATAGTCTGATTCAGTCAGCAAAGACCAGAGCCAGAGGATTCCGAACTATCAAAAATCTCAAGATCATGACCTACATTGTCGCCGGTAAACTGGGGCAGTTACCCACATGAAACAGCGAAGAGCCGGAAAAAGACAATGGGTTATATTAACATTCGAACAAATCGTTTGGTTTTGAAAGATATTGTTCTGGAAGATTCTCTGAAAATGTTTGAATACCGATCTGATCCTTCAATTATGGAGTTTCAGTCCTTCAAACCTACGACTATCGATGATGTCAAAATATTTATTAAAAATAATTCTCTATTCTTCAATGTTGTGAATACATGGTTTCAAATTGGAATCTATTGTGAAGATACAATTATTGGGGATATTGGAATTCATTTCTTGGATCCGGAAAATCAACAATGTGAGATTGGGTATACAATAGGGAGAAAGGATCAACATAAGGGATTCGGGAAAGAATCAGTTGAGGCAATAATTGACTATATATTTACATCAATGAAAAAACATAGGGTTATTACATCGGTGGATCCTGAAAATACATCGTCAATACGATTATTGAAAGATCTTGGGTTCAGAAATGAAGGATACTTTGTAAAAAGTATTTTGATACAAAATGAATGGAAAGACGATATGGTATTTGGAATTATAAAAGAAGAATGGGTTAAAAATAGGAAATGAAGATAGGAATTCAAAATTTTAAAATGAAGAAATGAAGAGGAAGAAAAGTTTTAAAAATGGGAAGATGGAAGAGAAGAGCGCGTTCAAAAATCAGATAACACCGTGCCCACGCTCATCAGTCGCCTGTGGCTCCTTCTTCGGCCTTCATTCCACTCGCATACGCTCGTTCCATTCAGGCACATTTTGTCCCGCCGATGCGGGCCAAAACGTCGTAGGCACAAACGTTAGGTGAAATGTTAGGGGCGAAGATCGTGGAGTAAAGGGTTTGTCTTTCTGGAAAATCTAGGCTAGAATACGGATTATCATGACTGTAGCAACAAAAAAAGACTTGATAGACTTTTTCATCGACAATAAATATCTCATTAAAAGATATGGAGTTACTAAGATCGGTCTATTTGGCTCTTTTGTCAGAAATGACCAAAAAGAAAAAAGTGATATAGATCTTCTTGTGGAATTTGATCCTGAAAAGAAGAATTATGATAACTATATAGGATTAACGTATTTTATAGAGGATAATACGAATAGAAAAGTGGATGTGATAACACCAGAATCATTGAGTCCGTATATTGGACCTCATATATTGAATGAGGTAGAATATTATGCGTTCTGACATAGAATTACTTTTCCATATACAAGATGAAATGGATTTTATGGTAGAACATACGCAAGGAATAACGAAAGAAGAGTTTTTGAAAAATGAAACATTGAAACGGGCTTTTGCCCGATGTTTGGAAATTATTGGAGAAGCAGTCAAAAACCTGAGTAATGAAATAGTACTAAATAACAAAGAAATAGAATGGAGAAATATGGCAGGGATGAGAGACAAGCTAATACATGGCTATTTTTCGGTTGATTATTCCTTGGTATGGGACGTTGCTGTTTCAAAGATCCCCGAGCTTAAGAAAAAGATAGAAAATTTGGTAGAGAAGTGTCGCCCCTAACACTTCACCTAACAGCACTGCCCACGCTCATCAGTCGCCTGTCGGCTCCTTCTTCGGCCATCGCTGCACTCGCATGCGCTCGTTCCGCTCAGGCACATTGTGGCTCGCCGATGCTCGCCACAACGTCGTAGGCAGGCGAACGTTAGCCGAAATACCAAACCAAGATATAGTAAATAACTGCTATATAATAATATGCATGATTTTGTAGTATCTTGTGGCCACTCTGGTGATTGGGTATACTATGAACATGGGCATCACTACGTTCGAAGGATTTGAAAAGACTCTTCGTGATAAAAACATTCTTAAGAAATATGGATTCAAGAAAATAGGTGTGTTTGGATCATTTGCCCGCGGTGAGCGATTCAACGATATTGACCTGTTTATCGATGAAGATATTGTGGAGTATAAAAAACTTCTTGAACTTCAATCAGAACTTGAAAAAGAGTTTAAAACTAGAATTGATGTGGTACTAAAAAAATACGCAAATCCCATTATTCTGCACAGGGCTCAGAAGGATATGCGGTATGTTACCGAATGAAAAAAACGATCTGTTGTATTTACTGAATATTCTGGAATCTATTGAAAAAATTGGAATCTATTCAAAAGGGACAAGTGGACCAGAAGATTTTTATAGTAAAAATGATCAACTCAATTTTAACGCAACATTGAATTTGTTGGCAAATATTGGAGAGGGGATTTCGAAGGTAACCAAAGAAATAAAAAGTGAATACAATGAGGTCAATTGGCAGATAATAAAAAACTTCAGAAATAAAGTAGTACATAATTATATGGGTATTGATATGTATATCGTGTATGAAATAGTCAAAGAAGATCTCAAAAATCTGAAACAGGTGATAGAGAGAATTCTAAAAAATAAGATTATGGAAAATGTATTTGATAAAGAAGAAATAAAACTGGCACTAGATAGTATTTATTATAAGCATATAGACTTTAAAGAAATAATGTAAAAATGTAAGAGGTTTGGTACTTCGGCTAACAGCACTGCCCACGCTCATCAGTCGCCTTCGGCTCCTTCTTCGGCCATCGCTGCACTCGCTGTCGCTCATTCCGCTCAGGCACATTGTGGCTCGCCGATGCTCGCCACAACGTCGTAGGCAGGCAAACGTTAGGCGAAATATTGATTCCTTGCTAAAGTGTTTTAGGTCTCACCCGGGCCTCCGGCCGTCGGGCTCGAACAATTTGTAGTAACAATTCGAATACATAATTGTTTATAAATCATGAAGACATATAAACAGCTCAACTTCGTTTTTAGTGCAGTAATCTTGAGTATTCTATTGCTTAGTTCGTGTGTTACTACAAAAAGCGTCTATAGCAATTTGAAAATTGAAGAATATGATAAAACGCATCTTTATCAAGTTGGAGCAAACAGTAAAGACCTACTAATTTATCTTGAAGGAAGTGGAACTGCTTCAGTATTAGGAGAAAAACAAAAAGGTAAATGGATTTCAGTCAATTTCGGATACTTCATTTCAAAGTATTTTGGTCATACATACCGAATTGCTATTCCTGAAAAACTATTTATTGGAATAGGGGAGAATCATTCAAATGATTCGGCTTTCCTGAAAAACTATACTGTTGATAATCTGGTAAAGTCCTATTGCAAAAGTATAGATGCATACTTAGCAAAACATAGTGAATATGAGAATGTTTATATAATAGGGGCATCGGAAGGCGGTTTACTGTTACCAAAAGTATATGCTGAACTCAACCAAAGAGATAGAATTAAAAAGGCAATAGTGATTGGAGCTGGTGGGCTCGATCAATACGAATGCTTTAGAATATTGGCAAAATCAAGTATCGAAATGCCTGAGAATTATAGGGATGAATGCAAAAAAGTCGATGAAATAGTAAACGAAATTAACACTTATCCAGAATCCATTGAAAAGCAATATATGGGATGGTCATATTTACGATGGAACAGTTTTTTTAAATATAGACCATATGAGTATTATTCAGCGATAAAAATTCCAGTACTGTTTTACCAAGGTAGACTTGATTGGAGCAGTCCAGTAGAGTCTGTAGAATATCTTCAAAAAAATATACAAAACACGAACTTTGAATATAGGTACATAGATACTATGGGGCATACACCTGCATTTGATGATGAAGCGATGAAGCAATTTATCAAAGAATTAAATGATTGGTTAATGAAATAATGAATCTTCGCGCCTCGGCTTCCAGCCGTTCGGCGCGAAGATATTTGAAAAAGTACGGAATCAATACTTCGCCTAACAGCACTGCCCACGCTCATCAGTCGCCTGCGGCTCCTTCTTCGGCCTTCGTTTCACTCGCATGCGCTCGTTCCGCTCAGGCACATTGTGGCTCGCCGATGCTCGCCACAACGTCGTAGGCAGGCGAACGTTAGTTGCAATCGTGAAAAAAAAAATAAGGGTAAGAGAAGAGGAAGAGAAGAACGCGCGCAAGATATAGCATTGGATGGGGAGACAAGTCTCCCCATCCAAGCGCGCTCGAAGGTCACGACTGCAACTAACAGCGCTGTTCACGCTCATCGGTCGCAGGCTTGTGTAGCGTAATCTAGAAATACCCGAAAAGATCAAACTGGAATGGACAGAAAAATCGTCAGAATTCCCCATAAAAATCGTGGGGAGGAAGTGGCGATGAAAACCCTGTAGGATTTATCCAGCAGGGAGGAGGGAATGCTCCACATGAACCAGATTGATCACGTCAAAGATTTGCAAAGGCAGGGCTATGGTCCCTGCGAGATCGCTGAACGGCTGGGAATCGATCGAAAAACAACAGCGAAGTATATGAAGCAGGAGGACTTCAACGCCTCTACCGAAGTGCCCCGCGAGCTTCCCTCGAAACTTGATCGATGGAAGCCAACCATCGATCAATGGCTTGCCGAAGACCTGAAGATGCGTTTCAAGCAGCGCCATAGGGCCATGAGGATCCATACAAGGCTTCTGGAAGAACACCCCGACGACTACGACTGCTCATATCCTTTGGTCCAGCGCTATGTCAAACGGCGGAAAGCGGCCAGGAAAGAAGCGGAGGGGTTTCTTGAGCTCGTCTGGTCGAAAGGCGAGGCGCAGGCCGATTTCGGAGAGGCAGAACTGATCGAGGCCGGCGTTCGAAGGACCGTCAAATACCTGACCTTGACCTTTCCCTTCAGCAATGCGGGCTTTACGCAGTGTTTCAGCGGCGAGACGGCCGAATGTGTTTCCCAGGGGCTCAAAGATATATTCAGCCACATAGGTGGCGTTCCCGCCAGGATCGTGTTCGACAACGCAACGGGCGTAGGCAGACGGGTCCGCGACCGTGTCACCTTGAGCCAGCTTTTCCTTCGGTTCAAATGCCACTATGGCTTTGCGGTCAGCTTCTGCAACCCTGCTTCAGGCCATGAGAAAGGGAATGTCGAAAACAAGATCGGCTATGCGAGAAGGAACTTCTTCGTTCCTCTGCCGGTTGTGGACAGCCTCGAGTCTTGGAACAAGGAATTGCTCGAAAAAGCGGCGAAAGATCATGACCGATCGCATTACAAGAAAAATCAGAATATTGCCGAGTTGTTCGAAGAGGAGCGGCAGTCTTTAGGGCTTTTGCCGGTGCGAAGCTTCATCGTCGAGCGTTTCGAGCGAGTATCCACGGATGGCTACGGAAAGTTCTGCATTGACGGAAAGCATTGGTATTCAAGCGCTCCCGAATGCGGGAACAGCGAAGTGACCGTAGGGCTCAAGGCGCATGAACTCGTCGTGTACCGCAGCGAAGGAACCCCGTTGTGTGTCCACCGAAGAGTCTATGGCGACGAGCGGAGCGACAGCTGCGATTACCGAACAAGCCTTGAAACCCTCATGAAGAAGCCTGGCGCATGGATCAATAGCGCCTTTAGGGCAGGCGTTGACGATACCATACGAGTCGCGATGGACGAACTCTCAAAGCCTGATCTGCGCAATGTGCTGAAAGTCCTGGTGAAAAGCAGTACGACCTTTGGGTTCGACGTCGCCATGACCTCGCTTGAGGAAGCGATTGCCCGAGGCCGGCTGGACAGTTTCAGCCTTAGCGCGGTTGCTTCCAGGGTCGCCTTTGATGGGCTTCACGGCATTCCCTCCGAGGGACCCGACCTCGGAGCCTACGATCGCGCCCTCATGAGCAACTCGGAGACCGTGTCATGAGAAAAGCGCGTGTCAATCGTGCCGAACTGCGCAGCGAAATCTCCGTACTGCTGCGCAAGATGGCCTTCAGCCAGACCGCGGTAAAGATCTGCGAGGAAGAGGCCAAGGCACCCCAGGAAGAGTTTCTCCTGAAGATCCTGAAGCGAGAGATGGCTAACCGCGACGATGTCCGCAGGGCACGATTCCTTCATGAAGCGGCCTTCCCCGTCTACAAAACCTTCGAGGGCTTTGATTTCTCCTGCGTGAAGCTGCCGCCGGCGCTTTCGAAACAGGAAATGATGACCACCCAGTTCGTCGCCGAGAAGAAAAACTTGGTGCTTTACGGCCCCGTTGGAACTGGAAAGACACATCTTGCCACAGCCCTTGGCGTCACCGCGTGCTCTCGCACCTTCCGTACCAGGTTCTTTACCGCTGCAGAGCTGGTGGTAAGGCTTTCCGAAGCCCTTAAGGAAGGCTCGCTTGAGCGGCTTGTTATGTCCATCGCTCGGGCTGATCTCTTGATCATAGACGAATGGGGCTATGTCCCCGTCGACCGGCAAGGAGCCCAGCTCCTGTTCAGGATAATTTCCGATTCCTATGAGCGCCGAAGCGTTATTCTCACGACCAATCTTGAATTCTCCAAATGGGGGACAATCTTCACGGACGATCAGATGGCTGCCGCCATGATCGACAGGCTTGCCCACCATGGTCACATTATTCTCTTCGAAGGTGAAAGCTACCGGATGAAACACGCACTCATGCGGCAGAAAGGCCAGGCACAATTACCCACCGGCTGATGGGTGTTTTTGTACGATTTTTTCGGGTATTTCGCCTTGACGAAACACATGCAGGCTCCCTCTTCGGCCATTCGCTCCACTCGCATGCGCTCATTCCGCTCAGGCACAATGGCGTTCGCCGATGCTCACGCCATCGTCGCAAACAGGCAGAACGTTAGCCGCAATGATCCATTTTGAGAGAAGATAGTGGGCTTTATGATTTCTAGTGGATTGTGTACCTTGCGTATTCAGTGCATATATTGTATTATATAAGTACTGATACACAGGAGATATGTATGGCAATCAATCTGAAGGCTGATATAAAACCTATTTCATATATTAAGACAAATGCTGCTGATATGATGAAATATGTGAATGAATGTCGGAATCCAGTCATTATCACTCAAAATGGTGAAGCCCGAGCTGTCCTATTGGATATTGAATCATTCCAGAACATGCAAACTGCATTTGCATTGATGAATATTCTCCAATTGGCAGAAAAGGATAAGGTTGAGGGAAAATTCAGAGATGCACAAGATGTGTTTAAGGATTTGAAGAAAAAGCTTGAGACTATAAAATGAGTCAGAAATTTGAAGTCAAGATTCTGAACTCAGCGGAAGAAGATCTCAATGATATTGTTATGTATATCGCATTGGATAATAAGGAAATAGCATTCAAGATATTTGATAGATTGTATGAGAAAATAATGAGGTTGGGACAGTTTCCTGAGCAGGGAAGAATTGTTCCTGAATTAATGGATCAAAATATTACTGAGTATAGAGAATTGATTGAAACACCGTGGAGAATTATTTATACAATAAGTGCTGATACGGTCTATGTATATGAAGTAATAGATGGTAGAAGAAATGTACAGGATATATTGATAAAGAAATTATTGAAAAAGTAAGAAAAATGGATCACAGCGGCTAACAGCACTGCCCACGCTCATCAGTCGCCTGCGGCTCCTTCTTCGGCCTTCATTGCACTCGCTTGCGCTCGTTCCGCTCAGGCACATTGTGGCTCGCCGATGCTCGCCACAACGTCGTAGGCAGGCGAACGTTAGTTGCAATCGTGAAAGAAAAAATAAGGGTAAGAGAAGAGGAAGAGAAGAACGCGCGCAAGATATAGCATTGGATGAGGAGACAAGTCTCCCCATCCAAGCGCGCTCGAAGGTCACGACTGCAACTAACAGCGCTGTTCACGCTCATCGGTCGCAGGCTCCCTCTTCGGCCATTCGCTGCACTCGCATGCGCTCATTCCGCTCAGGCACAATGGCGCTCGCCGATGCTCACGCCATCGTCGCAAACAGGCAGAACGTTATGTGCAATTCCCGCATGGTTTGTGTGAAACTACGTAATCGTGATACATTTTTGTGTAGTCAATTCTATATCCAAATTATAAATGATTCTGTTTCATTGTTTTGATCGTCGTGAATAGATTCATTTTTATGGTTCATATATTGCTATATTGAATGAAATAGAATATATTTGAAGCATGAGGTGAATATGGCAAAAACGATAACCGTGCGAATGGATGAAAAAGTGTATGATCTCTTCAAAAAAGCTGCCGATGGTCAAAAACGGACAATCTCTAACTTCATTGAATATGCAACGCTCAATTATATAGTCAATGATTCCTCTGTTGATGAGTTTGAGATGAATGAGATATTGAAATTTGAAACTGATATTAGAAAGGGTCTTTCTGATATTGAAGCAGGGCGGTATCACATAATTGGCTGATTTTAAAATAGCTGAAACTGAAACGTTTCAGAAAAAAATCAAGTCACCAAAGTATCGTCAGCTCTACGCAAAAATACATGATTTTGTGTATCCAGTATTGCGAGAGAATCCATATTTTGGGAATAACATCAAGAAATTGAAAGGTGAATTGAAAGAGGTATATCGATTTAGGATAGGGGATTATAGAGTATTCTACAAAATAGTTGAAGATAAAGTAATAATATTTATTCTGGATATCGAGAATAGGAAAGACGCATATAAATAGAAGATGGCGCGGGAACAGCACATAACAGCACTGCCCACGCTCATCAGTCGCCTACGGCTCCTTCTTCGGCCATCGCTGCACTCGCTTGCGCTCGTTTCGCTCAGGCACATTGTGGCTCGCCGATGCTCGCCACAACGTCGTAGGCAGGCGAACGTTAGTTGCAATCGTGAAAGAAAAAATAAGGGTAAGAGAAGAGGAAGAGAAGAACGCGCGCAAGATATAGCATTGGATGAGGAGACAAGTCTCCCCATCCAAGCGCGCTCGAAGGTCACGACTGCAACTAACAGCGCTGTTCACGCTCATCGGTCGCAGGCTCCCTCTTCGGCCATTCGCTGCACTCGCATGCGCTCATTCCGCTCAGGCACAATGGCGCTCGCCGATGCTCACGCCATCGTCGCAAACAGGCAGAACGTTATGTGAAATTCCCCCGAGAGAGCAGGAGAAGATGTTGACTATACGTAGTGTATTGATTAGTATAATACGTATAGAGGTGTTGTATGGAAACAAAGCTGACTCTCAAGTTGGATCAATCGGTTATAGAAACCGCCAAAGTATATGCTCAAAAACGGAAACGAAGTCTTTCCCGATTGGTTGAGGACTATTTTAGGATTCTTTCTCTTGAGGAAAAAGGTGAACCACACTATTCGCCTATTGTTATGGAATTATCTGGCATCCTGAACGATGTGGATGTCGCATCCATGGATGATGAATATGTAAATTATCTTATGGATAAATGCAAATGAACAAAGTATTTATCGATACAGATATAATCCTGGATATGTTTCTGAAGCGGCAGCCATTCTATCCAGCAGCAGCAAAAGTATTCTCGATGGCAGAAAAAGGGAAAATCGAAGTATATATTAGTCCAGTAATATTCTCAAATCTTTTTTATATATTGAGAAAAGCATCATCTCAGAATGAAGCATTGATTCATCTTCGGAAATTGAGATTATTGACCAAAATATTGACTGTTAATGAAAAGATCATAGATCTGGTATTAGCATCAAAGTTCAAAGATCTTGAGGATGCAATACAATATTATGCAGCATTGGAAAATGGGATCAAAGTATTAATAACAAGAAATAGTGATGATTATGTTGAGAACGAGATGAGTATTGTAAATGCAGAAGAGTATTTAGAAATTATGGCTCTTCAACGAATCGTGTGGGTAACCAAGGAAGCATGGTAGGATGAGCAGCATGAAAGACGTAGAACTATTCGCCCTTGCGCTTGGATTATCTGAACCCTGGATTGTTGAGAACATAGAGTTCAAACCAACAGAACATCGGCTTGATATACAGCTTGGGTTCAAGCCCGGGAGTCGTTTTCCGTGTTTTTCCTGCGATTACAAGGGTACAGCCTACGATACGATGCCCAAAACATGGCGTCACCTCAATTTTTTCCAGCATGAAGCCTATCTGCATGCACGAGTTCCGCGGATAGACTGTCCTGAGCATGGCGTTCATCTGATTGATATCCCGTGGGCGCGTAAAGGATCGGGATTTACCCTGCTGTACGAAGCCCTCATGATGATCATGGTCAAGGAAATGAGCGTCAAGGCAGTTTCCAGACTGACAGCTACCACCGATACGCGAGTGTGGCGAATTATGGACCATTATGTTTCCGAAGACGTGGCTACACAAGATTTATCGAAAACCACACGAATCGGAATCGACGAAACAGCAGCCAAACGCGGACACTCATACATCACCGTTGTGGCCGATCTCGATACAGGGAAAGCCATATATGTGACCGAAGGCAAGGATGCATCCACTATAAAAGCCTTTACAGAGCATCTGGAAGCCCATGGAGGCTCGAAAACTGCTATCACGGACGGTCTGTACCGATATGTCGCCGGCGTTCATGTCCGGGATCGAAGAGCATCTTCCCCAGGCTGCTCTCACGTTTGATCGGTTTCATGTCATGAAGCTTCTGGGTGAAGCAGTCAACGACGTGCGGAAAGAAGAATCAACGATGGAAACGGTACTCAGAGGTTCGAAATATGTCTGGTTGAGCAACCCCTACAATCTGTCGGTTAAGAATTTGGCCCGTCTCAACACCTTGTCAGGATTACAGTTAAAAACAGGGCGAGCATGGCGAATGATGAACATTTTCAAGGGACTTTTCGAATTCTCGGCTTCTCGAGCCATAGAAGAACTTAAAAAATGGAGAGTATGGGCAACACGATCACAGCTTACCCCAATCATCAATTTTGCTGCGATGCTCAAACGACACTGGAATGGAGTCGTTCGGTGGCTTACATCCGGAGTGACAAATGGGCTTCTTGAATCGTTGAATAGTCTGATTCAGTCAGCAAAGACCAGAGCCAGAGGATTCCGAACTATCAAAAATCTCAAGATCATGACCTACATTGTCGCCGGTAAACTGGGGCAGTTACCCACATGAAACAGCGAAGAGCCATTATTTTTTTGAAGAGAAGATAATGAACACTAAACTTGATACTTATTATCAGTTTCCGATTGAGCGTGATAGATTGTTTTCAAGCAAAGCAAATTCACTTGAGTTTTTTACAAACATGCACCTGTTTCAAAAGTATCTTCGACCTTCATCGAGAATACTGGAATTAGGCGCAGGTCATGGAATATATTCAATTAATTTAGCAAAACAAGGGCATTCCGTTGTAGCAACTGATGTGGTTCAGGAAAATGTCAATGAAATTGAAAAAACAATAACAGCAAACAATCTCTTGAATATCTCGGTACAGAACGTAAATGCAACCGATTTATCGTGTTTTTCTGATTCAGAATTTGATGCAGTATTGAGTTTAGGTCCATATTACCATCTACGGGCACAAAAAGAACGGATACAATCATTACGAGAGGCAAAACGGGTTATCAAGGATGATGGATTAGTATGTATTGCATATATAAATAAAGCATTCGCATTGGCGTACTTTATGAAAAACAATATCTATTTTTCAAAAGCAGAGTATGAAGAGTTCTTAAAAACGACATGGGAGAAACACGATTTTAAAGATTCATTTTTGAATATAAGTTACTACACAACACCGGAAGATATTGAGCATGAAGTAGAGTTAAGTGGATTAAGAATAATAGAGCATAGTGCATCGGATGGGATGTATACGATGATAAAGTCAAATATAGAAAAAATGAATGAAAATGAGTTTAATGCATTACGGGAGTATCACATCAGTACAGCACATTGTTTTTCAAGTTTGGGAGCAAGTAGTCACAACCTGATAGTGGCAAAAAAATAACGTCAGCTAACAGCACTGCCCACGCTCATCAGTCGCCTGTGGCTCCTTCTTCGGCCATCGCTGCACTCGCTAACGCTCATTCCGCTCAGGCACATTGTGGCTCGCCGATGCTCGCCACAACGTCGTAGGCAGGCGAACGTTAGCGGCAATATTGCTG
Source organism: Treponemataceae bacterium (assembly GCA_963678065.2). GTDB lineage: Bacteria > Spirochaetota > Spirochaetia > Treponematales > Rectinemataceae. The sequence continues at coordinate 791,354 of CAXXVZ010000005.1, read as the reverse complement.
CGCGAGATCAGATAGCATATAACGTTATGCCGTAAATGTATTTACTAATGCCTTGACTGATGTATGTGTATGTATTATATATGGAATGTGTATGGAGGATTAATATGAGAACCAATATTGAACTTGATGATACTCTCGTCAAAGAAGCTATGAACCTTAGTGGCGCGACGACAAAAAAAGCTGTTATCAATCTGGCTCTTGAAGAATATATTCGGGCATATACTCGGAAAAAAATAATAAAGTACCGAGGAAAAAATATCTGGGAAGGGAATCTTGAAGAAATGAGAACAATGAGATGATAGGAGTAGTAGTCGATACGTCAGTCTGGATAGAATATTTTAGTGAAAATAAAGAAGCACTCCCTGAAGTAGATATGTTGCATGATCTGTTGCTCAATAATCAGAAAATACTACTCTGTCCTATAATCTATCAAGAGATCTTACAGGGAATACGAGAAGAAAAAGTGTATAAAGATATGAAAGAGATTATGGAAAGTTATCATATGTTAGATTTTGATATTCTTGAAGTGACAAAAAATGCAATAGATCTGTATAGAGGATTGAGAAAAAAAGGCGTGACGATACGAAAACCATATGATTGCCTAATAGCTACGTATGCAAATATGGCCAAAGTACCACTACTGCATAACGATAATGATTTTGAAAACATGGAAAAACATGGGAAGATAAAGGTATATAGAGGATAGGAGAAGAGCGCAGCAAAACAGCCGCTAACAGCACTGCCCACGCTCATCAGTCGCCTGCGGCTCCTTCTTCGGCCATCGCTGCACTCGCATGCGCTCATTCCGCTCAGGCACATTGTGGCTCGCCGATGCTCGCCACAACGTCGTAGGCAGGCAAACGTTAGGTGCTGGAAATGGTAAACTGAATTCCCCAGCAGTTGGCAAATAGGATTCCCCACCCACAGGGGCCTTGGCCGCTATGCTTGCGAGCATGCGGCACAAGAAATGATTACCATGAAGGACTACAACATCGTACGAACAGGGCACAGGCAAGGACTCACAGTCAGCGCACTAGCGGTAAAACTTGGCAAGGACCGCAAGACCGTGAGAAAGTACCTGCGCATGGACAATGACCAATTCTTACGGTATCTCGAGCGAATGGCAGAACGCGGTAAGGCTTTTTCGGTCTACAAGGACGAAATCCTCGAGATTTTTAAAAAGAACCACGAAGGCAGAATGGTCTACTCATCGTCCGTCCACGACTACTTAAGCGAGAAATACGGAGAGCTTCCAGGCTCGGACCGTACGTTGCGGAACTACCTGACGTATCTCAAGGCATCCGGTGCGATTAAGGTGGGCCTGTGTCGGGAATATCGTCCTGTGGAGCCTCTGGCCTACGGCAAGCAGGCTCAGATTGATTTCGGCGTAGAGACGACGAACATCGGAAAGGCTTGGTTTGTTGTCGTAGTACTCTCACGAAGCCGTTACCGCTACGTAGCGGCCCAATCCAGGCCCTTTACCAGCGAGGATGTGATCGGCCATCTCCTGGACGCCTTCGAGTTTTTTGGCGGTATCACCGAAGAACTCGTCATGGATCAGGACCGGACAATGATTGTGACGGAAAACCTTGGCGACCTCACGACGACAAAAGCCTTTGCTGAGTTCGTCGCAGAACAGGGACTGCGGCTCCGTGTCTGCCGTGCGGCCGATCCGGAATCGAAAGGAAAGGTCGAGAATGCGGTCAAATACGTCAAAACGAGCTATTTCTCGAGCCGCAGCTTCGCGACCTTCGACGAACTCCAGGCAGGCATGCGCAAATGGCTCTTACGAGTGAACGCAAAACTGAGCCAAGCCACGCGTCTCATGCCGCTCGCGGACTTCGAAGCGCACGAGAAACCCGTCTTGCGGGCGCTCCGAGCGTCTATTTTCCGCGCGGACACCGCATCGGGCTGCCGAGAGAGCCGTAACGTGGATCAGAAAAGCCTTATATCGATCGCCGCGACCAGGTACTCGGTGCCGAACTCGTACCGGCTCAACGAGGTCACTATCGAGCGCAAGGACGGACTCATCCTGGTATTCGATACGAAGACGGGTATCCAGATCGCGGCGCATCGCGAAGCGGCAACACCCGGCGGAACGGTGCTGGACAAGGCTCACTATCGCGATCGCGAAGGATCCCAGGAAACGCTCCGCGCGGATCTTGTCGCCGCAGTAGATGATCTTCCCGAGTGGGGGAGCTTCGTCGATGGTATCTATACCGAGTATCGACGCTACTTCCGGGAGCACGCTGGCCGACTTCGGAAGCTTCTCAAGCGCAACATCGACAGAGAGAAACTCGTGCTTGCATTGAAGTTCTGCCTGGATAGAGGACTTGCAAGCGCCCAGGATCTCATCGACGCGGTCAACAGCACGACGCCAGTGCCCGCAGTGGCGCCTTCGCCGTACCGCGGCCTTCATCAAACCAGAGACCTTCCACTAGTTGCCACACGCTCGGTCAGCGAGTATCAGCGATTCCTCGACGCGCTCGTCGATACGCAGAGGCACGAAGAATGAGCGCCCTCGCAGAATCCGCTCGTAAACTGGAGTCCCTGCGGCTTCGTGGCGCGTCGTCACGGCTTCCTGAGCTTCTTAAACAAGCTGAAAGCGGGGGACTGACATGCCTTGCCTTCCTCGAGACCCTCGTGGACGTCGAACTACAGGATCGCGGCGACAGGCGCCTCAAACGAGGCCTCGCCATGGCCCATTTTCCCGTCGTAAAGCGCCTCGAGGATTTCAAACTCGGCCGAGTAGCAGGAATTGGAAAACGAGACCTCTCTGAGCTCACCGAGTGCTCTTGGATAGACCGTCACGAGAACCTTCTGCTCTTCGGGCCTCCTGGACTCGGAAAGACCCATCTCGCAATCGCTCTTGGCCATGTGGCCGTACGCAAAGGCTATTCGGTTTGTTACGAGCGCATGACCTCACTGGTGAAGCTCCTCGTGCGCTCTGACGCCGCACGCAGCGCTCAGTTCAGGCTAAGCCGGCTCGCGAAGGCCAACCTCATGATCATTGATGAGATTGGCTACACTCCTATCGAGCGCAAGGAAGCCAATCTCTTTTTCACCTTCGTCTCGGATCTCTATGAACGTGCCTCTATCGTCGTGACGAGCAACAAGGACCTGAACTCTTGGTCAGAACTCATGGGCGACGAGGTTATGACCGCAGCCCTGTTGGATCGTCTCATGCATCACGCAAAGATTTTCTCCCTGTCAGGGGAGTCATATCGCATCTCTGCAAAGAAGGAGGAATAACCCTCTACCGGGTGGGGATTCCTAGTTGCCATATGGTGGGGAAAACTACTTGCCATTTCCACCTTCTTCGGCCATCGCTGCACTCGCATACGCTCATTCCGCTCAGGCACATTGTGGCTCGCCGATGCTCGCCACAACGTCGTAGGCAGGCAAACGTTAGGTGCAATGCCCACGCGGAGAAAAATTTGACATGCATGCGTAATGACTGTATAGTACATGCATGGAGGAATGTATGCCTACACTGCAAGTACGAGATTTACCTGAAGATATTTATAGAAAACTTACTATTCTTGCACAAAAAGAAAATAGGAGCCTGGCACAGCAAACGATAGCGGTTTTGCAGGAAGGTCTTGGCCAAAGAGGGTCTAATAGAGAAAGGCGTAAAGCAATAATCGCAGGTATAAAGACAAAAGCAGATAGTACTAAAAAGATTGCAGAACTTGATCCCGTTACCCTCATACGGGAGGATAGAGAACGATGATACTAATAATGGATGCAAGTGCTATTGTAGAAATAGTGCTAAAGAGAGAAAACGCCGAACGATATAGTGAATATATTGAGAAAGCAGATTGGACAATAGCTCCTGATATTATTATATCGGAACTATCGAATGTAATGTGGAAATATAACAAATTAGCATCTATGGAACATTCTGAATGTGTCAGAAATGTTGAAGAAGGGATTCTCCTAATAGATGATTATATTGATAGTAAGGATATATGGAAAGAAGCATTAGCGGAGGGCATAAAATACAACCATTCAATATATGATATGATGTATTTAATAACAGCGAGAAGGAATGATGGAATGGTACTAACGTGTGATAAAAAAATGGAAGAAATAGGGAAAAAGTTAAAAATAGAGGTAGTACAATAAGACGCGTGGGCACAGCACATAACAGCACTGCCCACGCTCATCAGTCGCCTATCGGCTCCTTCTTCGGCCTTCACTGCACTCGCATGCGCTCGTTCCATTCAGGCACATTGTGGCTCGCCGATGCTCGCCAAAACGTCGTAGGCACAAAACGTTAGGCGAAATTCCAGCGCGAAGAGGAGAAAAGAAACTTGACGGTAGTTAGCATATGTGCTAACATGTATACATGAAGAGAACAATAATCTTCTATAGGACTTCCGAAGGACCTTGATTTCCCGGCGCATTGTAACTAGGGAATTGGTAACTTCATATCCAAATAGAAGTTACATATTTTCATGGGCAAGAAGTATAGCTACAAATACAGCTATGCAACGCTCTCGGATGGTGAATCATTTCTATTTATAATATAGACATATTTATTCATAGCTACAATTTTCCGGGAAATCAGGAAGGACGATGTCCCATAGAAGAGTTTTTTGATTCTGTATCAGGTAAAGAATTACAAAAGATAACCTGGGTATTACGGATTGTAGAAGAAATGGACAGAGTTCCGATTCAGTATTTCAAGAAACTATCGGGAACTGATGAACTATGGGAATGTCGAATCGATGTAGGTCGGATGGCATATAGGATATTGTGCTTTATGGATTCTGGAAATCTAGTTGTTCTGACTAATGGGTTTGGTAAAAAGACTCAGAAAACACCACGAGATGAGATCCAAAGGGCAGAAAAATATCGTACAGAGTATTTTACGAGGGTAAAAAAATGAGTGATTTATCTGTCTATATTGAAAACAGGAAAAAGAAAGATCCGGAATTTGGCATAGGATATGAGAAAGGATATGAGGAATTTAAGATAGGAATCATGCTTAAAGAACTCAGGAAAAATGAAGGAATGACCCAGGAAGAATTGGCAACACGATTACAGACAAAGAAAAGTGTCATATCTCGGATGGAAAATCATGCAGAAGATATTCGGTTATCGACCTTGGAGAAAGTAGCAGAAGTATTTGGGAAGAAATTATTGATCAAAATTGAATAGAAGATCGCGCTGGAACATCGCCTAACAGCACTGCCCACGCTCATCAGTCGCCTGTGGCTCCTTCTTCGGCCTTCACTCCACTCGCATTCGCTCATTCCGCTCAGGCACATTGTGGCTCGCCGATGCTCGCCACAACGTCGTAGGCAGGCGAACGTTAGGCGAAACGCGAAAATGCAAGGTAGTTATGGACACACTTACAATTATTGGATTAATTTCCTCATTACTCGGCATTATCACAGGATTTGGTTATTTTTATGACAAGATACATTCTACAAAAAACGAAAATAATGTATATGGGAAACCGTTGTTTAGTGCCTTCAAGTATAGCTTTTATATTCGCTTGTCGTGGAAACAAGCACAAAAAGCAGCGGAAAAAATATCAAATGAAATCATATTCAATAAAGAATATTACGATTTAATAATTGGAATAGGCCGAGGAGGTGCTATATTCGGCGCTATGCTATCATATGCATTAAATCAAATACCAATTGTAGTTATAGATCGAGTATATGAATGGAGGGACAATAAAAGGAAAGAAGATATGCTTATTAAGCCACGGATTCCGGGGGATAGGTTTAAGAAAATATTATTAGTGGCTGGAGAAGCACATAGCGGTAATACAATTCAGCAATTTTATAATTACATATTTAAATCTACAGGATCAAAACCTGATGTTTGCGCATTTTATAAACAAGAAGGTTGCACAGTCGGATTGAAATATTATGGAATGGCTGGACGAACATTTAAGCTGATGCCATGGCAAGACAACAGGTATATAAGAGATTCACGAAGTAGAGAAGAATATACTAAACTTATTAATGAAAAAATGAAATTCGAGAAAGAGTCTCAATGTGATAAATAATAGCTTATTTGCATACGGTATGGATAAAGTGATACGCAATTCTGTTTTATTCATGTGTGTGGGTAATTAAAACATATTAAGCCAATAAAATTTGACTTCCCAGGTAGTAAGGCAATGCGTCAAAATAACTTGACTAATATATTGATTATATTATAATGAAGTATGCAAGATCAGGCAACGGTAAAACAAATAGCTTCCAAGTACAACGCACTTGTGCCCATGATGGATGAACGAATGCGACGTCAATGGGCGGCGGCTGAAGCAAGAGCGTATGGTCGTGGTGGGATACAGGCAGTCAATACCGCGATTAAGATGTCGCCGAACACAATACGCAAAGGAATGAATGAGCTGGCATTACGCGAAAGTAATCCGCACGAGAAGATACGCACTCGCGTACGTTTCCCAGGCGGTGGAAGAAAACGATGCAGTGAAAACGATCCCGAGTTAAGGGAAAAACTTACGAGCTTAATTGAACCAATGACACGGGGTGATCCAGAGTCGCCACTACAGTGGACGTGCCTGAGCACCAGTAATCTTGCAGATACGCTTACACGACAAGGGCACACAGTAAGCCCGCGCACGGTTGGACGGCTACTGAACGCGGAAGGCTACAGTCTACAGAGCAATCGGAAGACCAAAGAAGGAACGTCGCATCCGGATCGAAATGCGCAGTTTGAGTATATCAACACCATGGTCAAGCGGTTTCAGCGTAAAGGGAATCCAGTTATCTCGGTAGATACGAAAAAGAAAGAATTGATTGGGGAATTTCGAAATGGAGGACGAGAATGGCGTCCCAAAGGTGAACCGGAATCTGTAATGGTTCATGACTTCATTGATACAGAGCTGGGCAAGGCCATACCATACGGAGTCTTCGATATAAGCGAAAACAAGGGCTGGGTCAGTGTAGGAATCGACCACGATACCGCACATTTTGCTGCCGAAGCCATCCGACGTTGGTGGGAAAAAATGGGTGTGAAACGGTATCGTACTGCAAAAGAATTGCTGATTACCGCTGATGGTGGTGGCAGCAACGGTAGTCGATGTCGGCTCTGGAAACTTGCATTGCACGAATTAGCGAATCAGCTTGGAATGTCAATTCACGTGTGTCACTTTCCACCAGGTACCAGCAAATGGAATAAAATCGAGCACCGAATGTTTTGCCATATCACTCAGAACTGGCGAGGCCGACCGTTGATTAGCCACGAGGTAATTATTCAATTGATTGCAAATACAACCACTGCAGCGGGACTGAAAATATGCGCAGAATTGGATTCAGGTTCGTATCCACTCGGGATCAAGGTTAGTGATGAAGAACTTGCTGCCCTGAACATTAAGCAGGCAAAATTCCATGGCGATTGGAACTATGCTTTGCTTCCGACTAAAGAATAAAAGCAGTCAAATTATTTTGGCGCGATGCCTAAGCAGATATGGAATAAACGGCAGACTATAAAGAATATGAATGTATGATAATGATAAGGTATATTATTTTCGCGCATCGCCTAACACCGTGCCCCTGCTCATCGCCATTTCATGGCTCTTCGGCCCTCGCTCCACTCGCTTGCGCTCATTCCGCTCAGGCACATGTGCGCCCGCCTGTGCGGTCGCACACGTCAGAGGCACAAAACGTTAGACGCAATTGCCATATTGAGATATGAATATCATATACCACCACAGTGTGTATGATTAAAAAGATATACCTTCATTTACCGCTTTCAAGCCATTTTTATGATATGCATAGAATCGGTTTTGCTATAATGCTTGTGATTGATCATTACCTGAGCTATTAGTGTTTATGGGGGCAGTGCGATGGATATCTATGAAGCAATCTACACCAGAAGAACCGTACGGACGTTCAAAGAAATTGTGATAAAAGATGAGATCATTAAGAAAATAGTGAATGCAGGATTGCATGCTCCGACAAATGATCACATGCGTAATTGGAATTTTATAATAATTACTGATATGGCAAAGAAACTTCAGGTATTAACTCCCATAAACAAGGGTAGAACTGAAAAAGACGCAGAAAAGGTAATAGATACGTGGGGACTAAAGGATACGGATCAACGTGCTATGTATCTTGACGCAATACCTCGACAGTATCACATGCTTTTACAATCAGGGTGCCTCATTATCCCGTGTTTTGGGCAAAAAGATCCTCTGTTAGTACCAAAGACGTTATCGTCTCTCAATGGATTTGCATCAATATGGTGTTGTATAGAAAATATACTGTTAGCTGCAACAGCTGAAGGCATCTTTGGTGTAATGAGAATCCCATCGGGAGAAGAAATAGACCATATAAAACATGTATTGAATATTCCGGAAGGACATGAAGTTCCTTGTTATGTGTCATTAGGATATCCTGAAGAAAATTCTAAACAGATGAAACAGCATAATGTAGATGTAGAAGAAAGGATCCATAATAATAAATGGTAAATCAAGAAAGAAAGTAAGAATATGGCAACTGCGTCTAACAGCGCTGCCCACGCTCATCAGTCGCCTGTCGGCTCCTTCTTCGGCCATTCGCTGCACTCGCATACGCTCGTTCCGCTCAGGCACATTGTGGCTCGCCGATGCTCGCCACAACGTCGTAGGCAGGCGAACGTTATATGCAATTTTGATGCCCAGCATTCTGGTAGTAGAAAGTAGTGAACCCCCCTCTCATAGCGGGATGGTACAATAGTAAATAAAGGGCATTATAAAAAAGTACGAGTAAAGTGAGCTATAAACTCTATTGTAGAAATAGATAGTAGCGTCAAAGCTGGTAAAATGATAAACCAAGGGTAAAATAGATATGAATCTGAGCAGGGAGATACTCTGTGATTGTGTTTGAGACCGAGCGATTGCTCTTGCGATCATTGACGATAGATGATACGAGTGAATTATTAAAGTATTATACGAAGAATAGGAACTTTCTAAAAGAATGGGAACCAGAACGAGTAGAGAGTTTTTATACCTATGAATCAATGAAATCACTCATCGAGAGCGGTACTGTGTCTACTGAAACGAGGACAGGATTGGGTTTATATATATTTAAGAAAAATAACAATGAAACAATACTAGGGTATTGTGGATTATCAAACATTGTGTATGGAGCATTTTTGTCATGTTTTTTAGGGTATAAACTCGATTCTGAAGAAATCAATAAGGGGTATATGACAGAAGGAATAAAGGGAGTTATAGAACTGGCATTTATGGAATATGGGCTGCATAGGATTGAGGCAAATATCATTCCACGAAATATCCGCTCGCGACGAGTAGTAGAGAAACTGGGTTTCAAAAATGAAGGGAGAAGTGAAAAGTACTTGAAAATAAACGGGAAATGGGAAGATCATGTTCATTATGTATTGCTAAATAGAAAAGTAGAGTAAAGGGATACAAAAATGAAAGAGTGGGCATCAAAACTGCATATAACAGCACTGCCCACGCTCATCAGTCGCCTTTCGGCTCCTTCTTCGGCCATCGCTGCACTCGCTATCGCTCATTCCGCTCAGGCACATTGTGGCTCGCCGATGCTCGCCACAACGTCGTAGGCAGGCGAACGTTAGGCGAAATTAGGCCCTCACGCCCATGATAAAGGAGGAAGATCGTGGAAATAATCGATATCACCGACGAATATAGTGAAACATACTGCAAGTGTTTGGAAGAATGGTCCGAGGAAATGAAGGATGCAGGAAATCATAAAACTGAATGGTACAATAACAACAAGAGCAATGGTTTGCGAGTAAAACTGGCACGAGACGATACTAAGATTGTTGGGATGATCCAGTATATCCCTGTACAGTACGCACCACTACATGGGAAGGATATCCATTACATTTATTGCATTTGGGTACATGGACATACAAAAGGGGTAGGGAACTATCAGAAACGGGGAATTGGGAAGCTTTTACTGAAAGCTGCCGAAGAAGATGCAAAAAAGCTTGGGTCAAAGGGAATAGCAGCATGGGGAATACGGCTACCATTTTTTATGAGATCAGCATGGTTTAAAAAGCAGGGATACAAGAGAGTTGATGTGGATGGGATGTCGGAGTTGGTGTTGAAATCATTTACAGCTGATGTAGAGAAACCGAGTTTTATCAAAATGAAAAAGCGACCAGAAGTCGGAAGTGAGAGGGTAAGGGTAACGTGCTTTAAAAATGGATGGTGCCCAGCACAAAACATAGTCTATGAACGGGCGAAACGGGCATCGGAAGAATATGGAAGGAACGTGGAATTTGTAGGAATAGATACAAATAATCGAGAAGCACTACTGGAATATGGTATTGTGGATGCATTATTTATTGATGACAAACAGATTAGGACGGGGCCACCTCCAAGCTATGAAAAGGTAAAGAAGCTGATAGAAAAACGATTAAAGAAACGGAAGATGTTCGGGCCTAACTTCGCCTAACAGCACTGCCCACGCTCATCAGTCGCCTGTCGGCTCCTTCTTCGGCCATCGCTTCACTCGCTAACGCTCATTCCGCTCAGGCACATTGTGGCTCGCCGATGCTCGCCACAACGTCGTAGGCAGGCGAACGTTAGCCGAAATTTATCGCGCGGAGATATCTGGTTTTTCGGTAAACCATAGGATACAATGGAGTTATGAAAGCTGCCGTTGGACAACTGGGACGTGCTGTGGAAGTCATTGCTCAATCAGTACATCCATACAAAGTGATCTTGTTTGGGTCCAGGGCACGTGGCGATAATTCCGAGAATAGCGATTATGATCTTCTCATTCTTAAAAATAACATAACGAACGAACGAGAAATTACTCAAAAAGTATATAGAATGTTAGTAACTGAAAATATTGGAATCCCGATAGACCTTATTGCGGTTGATACGGACAAATATGAGAAATTGAAATTTGAAACAGGAATGATTTACAAAACAATCGCACGAGAAGGTGTTGTTGTGTATGAGTAATCATGCGGAATGGCTTCTTCGGGCAAAAAGCAATCTTGCTTTAGCTAAAATAGTAGTATCTGATGAAATATGTCGTGAAGATTTATGTTTTCAGGCACAACAAGCAGCAGAAAAAGCGATTAAAGCATTTCTGTTATTCCATGATGTTGAAGCACCTAAAATTCATAATATGGTGACCTTATTGGGAGAAGTAGCTAAATATTCTGAACTACCACATGAACTGAAAGATGTTGTGATTCTCAATGATTATGCGGTACAAACACGATATCCAGGGGAATATACTCCCGTCAGTGAACAAGAATATCATGATGCAGTAAAGGTTTCCGAGTATTGTGTAAAATGGGTAGAGAATAAGATCAAAAAAATGGGTGAAGGGAAGAGCGCGATAAACATCGGCTAACAGCACTGCCCACGCTCATCAGTCGCCTGCGGCTCCTTCTTCGGCCATCGCTGCACTCGCTGTCGCTCATTCCGCTCAGGCACATTGTGGCTCGCCGATGCTCGCCACAACGTCGTAGGCAGGCAAACGTTAGGCGCAATGCTAATTTAGGGAGATGTTATGAGTTGTGAAAATTGTGGTACAAATCTTGAAGAATTTGAAACAATTGAAGCAAAAGAATTTGTTGTATTGAATGAAAGAATATTAATAGAAAAGCACGCAAACGAAAAAGTAGTAATGGAGCAATATGAAAAGCTTATTATTAAAATCACTGAAGATGCAATAGATTGTAAATATTCAGAAATGGAATTTGTTAATGGACTGAAGATATTTGATATTCAGTTGTGTCAAAAATGCAAATACTGTGGTAATTACTATTATAAAAATATTGTAAAGTATATGCAATCTGATGTTAATAATTATATTGAAAATATAAAAGTACCACAACTGATAGACTTTGCAAAATCGCATTATTTAAAAACTGATATTGATGTAATAGAAATTATTGATATTGAAGTTAATTGGAGAAAAGTAATATTTTCTGATTATGAAAATAACAAGCAATTGATAGATAAAATTAAAAGAGCAGAACAATTAATACAACGGGAAAGAGGCGGTGATTTTGCTGATGTAGCTATAAAATTGCTCGATTTTATGATTTTAGTGTCATCGACAGTAGTTAGTTCTATATTAATAGAAAGAAGACAAGAGAAGAAAAAAACTAAAATACAGAGGCTCTTTCAAAAGTCATGAGATGAACGAATTTTAATGAAAAGCGGGGACAGAACCTGTATGATGATGTTGCAACACAAACGTCACCAGGAGGAGCCCCCGCTGATGAAAACCATACCAGAAATACTGGGCGGAGCGCAAATACTTTTGCCGATTTCCTACGATATCCAGCGATGTTTCGAAGAATATCTCACCGACGAGCATCGCTTTTTTATCGCCCTGCTCAGAGTCATTGAAGATGCTCAGCCACGGATTACATCACCATGTGCACGGACTGGCCGTCCTCCACATCGGAACGAACCGATCATGCGGGCGTTTTTCGCCCGAACGGTATTCCACATAGCGACAGTCACGGACCTTAGGAACAGGCTGATCAACGATCCGAATCTGCGGAGGATATGCGGCTTCACCTCCGTTCCAAGCTCTGCGACCTTTTCGCGTCGCTACGCGGAGTTTTCAAAAAAGACTCCGCTGATTCAGACTTTGAATACCATGGTGAAGGATTGTCATGACGGCCATATCGTCGGACACATAAATCGGGATGCGACGGAGATACGAGCACGAGAAAAACCTGTACCTGCCAAACGTGAAGCTGTTTCTTCCGTGACACCGCAACGGAAACGAGGTCGTCCCCGAAAAGGAGAAGTTCGGCCTGTGAAGGAGCCGACACAGATAGAAAAGCAAGTCGGCCAAAGCGTCAGGAAATCCTTGTCAGAACTATCCAAAGACTGTGCATGGGGATGCAAGAAGAACAGCCAGGGGAATAGGGAAACATGGAAAGGATACAAGTTGCACCTTGATGTCAGCGACACAGGATTCCCTATTTCAGCAGTCGTAACCGGCGCCAATGTTCATGATTCGCAAGTAGCGATTCCTCTGGAAAAGATAACAGAGAAAAAGGTCCGACATCTGTATTCAGTCATGGACGCTGCATACGATGCGGATCCCATCGCGACCTATATCCAGGGACGTGGGCGTGTTCCGCTGATTGATCGGAATACGCGTCGTGGGACGGAACGGGAACCATTTTCGCCGTCACAGAAGGAGCGGTACACAATCAGGACAACGGTTGAACGTGCAAACTCGCATTTGAAGGATTGGCTCATACCGGGTCAGATATTTGTACGGGGATTTGAGAAAGTATCATTCCTGCTCATGTGCGGGGTAGTGGTTCTGGCGGCCGTCAAGGCTTTGCAGTACTTCATCCTTCCCGAACTGCAGAAATCGTAACCGGGCAATCCGGCAGAACCGGATTTTGTAGGGGTAGTCCATCTTTTGCACTGAAAAGAGAGCCCTTTTTACTGCACATGTAATTTTTACTGTGCAAAAACGAAGCTTCAGTTACAATAACTCGCTTTTTTACAAAGCGGATTACGAAGTTTTGAAAAAGCCTCTACAGATAGTTAATTATTGTACTCAATTATGTGAAAAGGATATTGAAAATGAAATGGTAATTGCTCAATCAATACTTGATGAAACAAAAAATTTAACAAATCGAAAAAGAGAAAAAATGATTAAAATATTTGCAAGAAAATATGCTGAGTATTGCTATGATGAAGTGATCAAAAAACTAAGATAAATTAGCACAGCGCCTAACACCGTGCCCCTGCTCATCGCCGCCAGCGAAGCTGGCGACTCTTCGGCCATCGTTTCGCTCGCATTCGCTCACTCCACTCAGGCACATTTCGGCCCGCCGATGCGGGCCAAAACGTCAGAGGCACAAAACGTTAGGCGACATATTGTTTTGCGCGGACCTGGTAGGATTTTCCATTCTGGCCGTTTGAATGGACCTTTTATTATTTTTTGAAAATACTCGACAAATCAATTTATGTGTATCAGTATAAATGCTTTACGGCGCAATGTGTTATATTTTACCATGTTATATATTGTAGTAACTATATAGAATAACTTGATTTTTGAACGCTATTTGGGAGATGAAAATGGGTAAGTGGTCAGTTAGTTTTTTTGATAGAGATACCTTACCTTCAGATTGTTTTCTTTTTGCTGGCTCATCGAAGCATTCATTCATTGATGGTATACTTTCAAATTTTGATACAGTCGTTTTTCATGAATATAGTCATTTTGAAAGAGTAATTGCCAAACATAACGGTATAGAATATTTACTATTGTTCCAAGTTTATGGTGCTGCATCTATGATTGATTTAATGGCAGTACTAAATGATGGGAATGTCAAGAAAATTACTTTTTTTGGATCTGCTTTTGGCATAGAAAAATCACTAGATGTTGGCGATTTTATTATTCCAAATAAAGTACAAGCACTGGAAGGGGTCCTAAACTTTTTACATGATACTGAATACGTTTTTCCAGATTCAGAACAAAGCAACTTAATAAAACGAAAACTACGTGAAAGGAATATAAAATATCTAGAAGGAAAAACAGTATCAGTCCCCTGTGTTACTGCACAACCGAAATATGAAGTATTTGATAAAGACCTAATAGGACTAGAAATGGAATGTTCTTCATTCTTCTTTTATGCTCAAAAGTATAATATTGTTGTATCAGCTCTTTTAGTTGTTAGTGATACATTTGAAAAAAGTTATATGACAGCAAGGGTGACCATAAAACGATATTATCAGATGCTTTTAAGTGCTTTATTTGAGTACAATATTATTGTTACAATTATCGTATGCTTCACCGGTTAAGCGTATAATGGATAGTACTCTTTAACATTAATCCATTGTTTTTGCATAATAAATTATATTATTTTTTATATCGTAATGATTAGAGAATGGATAAAAAGAATTTATAGATTTTTAAGGGGAGACGCAAAACAACACGTCGCCTAACAGCACTGCCCACGCTCATCAGTCGCCTGTGGCTCCTTCTTCGGCCTTCATTGCACTCGCATGCGCTCGTTCCATTCAGGCACATTGTGGCTCGCCGATGCTCGCCACAACGTCGTAGGCAGGCGAACGTTAGGCGACATATTGTTTTGCGCGATCCTTGTAAGGCAGATTGCATACAACTTTCGCGTATTGTACGATCTCAGAAAGTATTCTACAAATCATTTTATATGTATCAAGATAAATGCTGTTAGGTGCATTAATAAACCGAAAATATTGAATAAGTTTGACTTAAGGAGTTAGAATGAAAGTTGGAAAATGGACTGTAATACAGTTTATAAGTATAATTATTCCTGAAAATCAAAAGGCTGAAATTGATTTTAAAATATATAATTGGAAAATTACTGCAATAATTGAATTTGTAAATAATGAAAAAATTCAGCAGATGACTATAGTACCAGATAAACCAAATCCAAGAATAATATTTGAAAATTGGAATAGTCATTTAGGCATTACTTTACCAGATCCGATTGAATTCGGAACGTTTAGAGGGAAAAAGGTCTACATGCTTCCGGCAACATATAAAATCGGTACAACTATCAAATTAGATATTCAAATGATGGTTGGAGAATAAAATGGGGATGAAAAATGGCAAAATAATAGCATCAGTAAATACTACAGTTATTTCAAATACTGACCAAATAATAGTTCAAATTAACGAAGATCGACTTAAGCTTAAACTTAACGATTTCAAGAATAAAATAAATGCTAGTCGCAATTGGAGTATACCACTTGGATTTTTTGTTTCATTTTTTCAGTCATTTTTTACAGCAGAATTTAAAAGTATATTTGGATTATCGAAGGAAAATGTTTATTCAATATTTATTATATTAACAATAATATTTGGAGGATGGTTTGTTATTTCAGGAATACAATCAATTATTAGTTTTTTTAAGAAGGATACTAGTATTGAAAAACTAATTTTTAAAATAAAAAGTGAAGTATAGATAAAACGGAAGCACCTAACAACTGCTGTGTGCCACGAAATCTGATGGGCACTTTTGAATAGTGATTCAGGAGGTGTCATAAGAGCTGTACGACAGATGAGGAAACACCGGGGTAGCTGGTGTGAGCCTCGGGATCTGCTTGCAGGAGCCGGTCTCAAACCGCCAGAAGCTGCTTGGATAAAGAGTCCCGGTGGTGAACGTATCTGGTTAAAAGGCCCCCGCATGACGGGGTCAGGTGTGGTATCAGGAGGCGAACGAAAGTGAACCGACCGATGAGGTGTCGAAAGTGAGTTTGATGAGGTCAAAAGCAGTGATTAGCTAGTGCGCTGTGAAAAGAGTCCATCGGGAAACCTGTGTACTGGGTGGACGGCCTCCGGCATTAAGGCGGCGTGAATTGATACTGGGCTGTTGTATGGAACGTGGGAACCTGTCGTTCCGATGTGAAGGGAGAACCTCAAGCGGCGAACCCGACGAGAGGGAGAGTACCGATGCGGAGCACAGGGACGTCGCCAGGATGGCGCCGGCTCGTAGTAGTGATGAAGTTCCTGTAACGGGAATGGAGCGAAGGGGCCGACATACTCGTGTCTTTTCTGAACGCCAACTGGCGACAGGATGAACGGATGGGAAAGGCAAAACCGTTTGACATACCGAAGCGACTCGTATGGAAGGCATACCAGCGTGTACGGGCGAACGATGGGGCGGCGGGGATCGATGGACAGACGCTTGAGAAGTTTGACGGGAATCTCTCGAAGAATCTCTACAAGCTCTGGAATCGGATGTCCTCTGGCAGCTACCATCCACAGTCGGTGCGGAGGGTGGAGATTCCGAAGAAGAGCGGAGGAACGCGACCGTTGGGAATACCGACTGTTGCGGATCGAATCGCGCAGATGACCGTGCGGTTGTGTTTTGAGCCCATGGTGGAGCCGATGTTTCATGATGATTCCTTTGGGTATCGTCCTGGGAAATCGGCCCATCACGCCGTGGCGAAAGCACGGGAACGGTGCTGGAAATATGACTGGGTGATCGATCTGGACATCAAGGGGTTCTTTGACGCCATCGATTGGGAACTCATGATGAAGGCGGTGGAGTTTCACAAGCCGCCTGAGTGGGTTCAGTTATACATCGAGCGATGGCTCAAAGCCCCGGCAGAAGACGACAAGGGAATGATCTTTGAGAGGGATACGGGAACGCCACAGGGCGGGGTGATAAGCCCGCTCCTGGCAAACCTGTTTCTGCAGTACGCCTTTGACACGTGGATGGAACGGAGACACGGGGGGAACCCCTTCGAGCGCTATGCTGACGACATCGTCATCCACTGCCGGACACAGGCGGAGGCTGAAAATCTCCTGGAAGAGATCAAACTGCGTTTGGCCGAGTGCAAGCTGACAGTACATCCGGAGAAGACGAAAATCGTGTATTGCCAGGATAGGAACCGCAGGGGAGTATATGAAAGGACCACGTTTGACTTTCTCGGCTTCACCTTCAGGCCGCGCACGGCGAGGGGGAAGAATGGGAAGCTCTTTGTGGCTTTCACCCCGGCGATCAGCAAAACATCCGAGCAGGCGATCAAGGACACTATTCGGACGTGGCGAATCCAGAGGGCGGCGACAGCGACCCTCGAAAGTTTGTCGAAGCTATACAACTCGAAGCTTGCAGGATGGTTTGCCTATTATGGCAGATTTCGGCCATCGGCATTGTACGGTATCTTTTGCATGTTCCAGAAAATCCTCGTAAAATGGGCAAAGTGCACATACAAGCGCCTGAAGAGGAGTTGGATGAAGGCCGCCGAACTCATGAAGAATGCGGCTGACAGCAAAAAGCACTTGTTCATTCACTGGGAGCACGGATGGTATGCCAATGGTAAAGTGTGAAGAGCCGTATGATGGGAGACTATCACGTACGGTTCCGTGAGAGGCTGGGGGTGAAAATCCCCCGGCCTACTCGACTCAAGCTGAGTCGCTTCTTTGTCACACTTTTTGCGAAAAGATCACGCAAAAAGTGCGCCAACCGCTTCGCGGTGGATGCTCCCAGCTTAAGCCAATGTTAATCACAAATATCATAGTAAAAGATGAATACCGGATGATGAAATTATCAATCTATGAGAATATACGACTCAACAAAGAAATGAAGATCACACAAAAGTTTACCAAAAAAGACGCAAAACAACACGTCGCCTAACACCGTGCCCCTGCTCATCGCCCTTTCAGGGCTCTTCGGCCATCGCTTCACTCGCTTGCGCTCATTCCGCTCAGGCACATGTGCGTCCGCCTGTGCGGTCGCACACGTCAGAGGCACAAAACGTTAGGCGCAAGGCAACAACATACAAGTTGGTAAAATGAAGTTATTATACAAAAGTGATAAGTTTAAAGCTTTCAATGCAGTAAGATCAAAGAAAGCAGTTTTTCAGCTACAAACTAAAACAAATCACATCACAGGATTTGGCAAGAATTATACTTTCAATTTCAGAAAGTATGTCGGAGAAGAATATCTGGCGCCTAAAGTATTCAGTATTATTGAAAACTATGAAGAAACAATATCATTTTTGAACAAAGTAGATAGTTCTGCTTGGCATGGAAGAAGAACATACGCGAATCTTTTAAATATTGAAAGAATAACACCTGATTCTGTTTTATATTTGTTGTCACGTATGGATAGTGCCTCTCACAATAATAAAGAAAACAAGTTATCTGGAAATTGTCCAAAGGATAATTATTGTAAGAAAGTATTCTTATCTTCAGGGTTTTTTAAATATGTAAATAGCTCTTACACTCACCATGATACTGAAGAAGTATTATCAATCAGGACAAATGATATGATTGTTTCATCAGAAGCTGGTGCTGTCTTAGCTTATGTAAGAGAAAAATTTAAAATTGAAAGAAACTTGATGACTAAAGCCACATATGCTGTAATTATGGAAGCAATGAATAATGTAAGAGAACATGCTTATGAAGGCATGAAGAGCAAACGATGGTGGTTAATGGCTTTGTATAAAAAGGAATGCGAAAAAATACAATTTGCTCTACTAGATAATGGTCGAGGAATACCTGCGACAGTTAGAAAAAAAATCCCCGATTATTTTATCGGAGATGATGCAAGCTTAATAAAATCTGCATTCTCGGAAAAAAATAGAAGTGAGACAAAACTTCCATATAGAGGGAAAGGTTTACCAAAAATAAAAAACCTTGTAGGTCAAGGATTAGTAAAAAACTTGAATGTGATATCTCGTAAAGGAATGTATATAGTTGATACTGATACTGTGATAAATATTGAATCTGAATTTCATGGTACGCTAATTTGTTGGGACTTTGTTAAGGAGTTTTGCGATGAAACGAATTAGTATTGCTCGCGATTTTTCACAAACACCGGGTGCAAGATTTTCGAGAGATGGAGAATACTCGGGGGAGGAATTTCGAGACACGTTTCTTGTTCCACTTTTTGAGGATACTGTAAATATAGAGAAAATACTTATAGATCTTGATGGGGTGGAAGGCTATTCAACTGCATTTTTGGAAGAAGTATTTGGAGGTTTGGCCAGAAGATATGGAAGTGATAAGATATTATCTAGAATTGATCTTGTGTCTGATGAAGATCCGTTACTGATAGAAGAAGTCTTAAGTTATATAAAACGAGCAGAATAAAATGAGTAACAGAAAGGAAAAGATTCTTATTATGGTCTCTCTAGTTATTTTGATTGGAGTCATGGCATATGTGACAGCTAGCAAATGGGGTCAAGTTTCGAATAGTTTTTTTAACTATAGCTTTATGGATGTTATAAATATACTGGTTACTTGCATATTTGGATTTTTCTTAACAATATTGCTGGTAGGGAAAGAATCTAGCCACGCAAAAAAAGTGGAGATTATACAATTAGGTCTTGATTCAATCATAGGAATATATCGAAAAATAATATCATTTTTCGATATATTAAAAGGCAGAAGTCTTAATGAATCGGAGAAAAGATTTCTTATAAAAATATTTAAAATTGCTTCTATTGAAATCAACAATTTGGATGATTACCTAAAAACTTGCAATATACAAAACAAGGCATTAATGGATGATACAAAACAATTAAAAGATTTTCATTTTACTTTTAAAGAGTTGCTTACGGATAAGCCATTTTCTAATCAGTATATATTAAGCGAAAATGATATAACTGACTCAATACAGAAGTATTATTTAGGCAAAAATCTACTACATAAAATAAAGCTTCATTTGTACAAATGATTATGTTGTTGCCCAGCGCCTAACAGCACTGCCCACGCTCATCAGTCGCCTTTCGGCTCCTTCTTCGGCCATCGCTGCACTCGCATGCGCTCGTTCCGCTCAGGCACATTGTGGCTCGCCGATGCTCGCCACAACGTCGTAGGCAGGCGAACGTTAGCCGCAAGTCGGATTTTTTGAGAAAAAAAGTATCAGGAGATGTTTTTGGATAAGCAACATGACAAATGGAATGAGTACTTTTTGAGTCTACACGATACTGAAGTTGTGTATGATGATTGGCTAGAGGCATATATCGGTCTTCTTAATACTGCGAAACATGATCCTGTTATCGATCTTGGATGTGGTTCTGGGAATAATACAAAGTATCTGCTGGAAAGAGGCTTCTCTCTCATAGCGTGTGATTATTCTTCTGCTGCAATTGAATGTATAAAACATACATTTCCTGGAGTAGAAACACGACTATTTGATATGAGGGATGGATTACCATTTTCAAATAATTATACCTATGCGGTACTTGCAGATTTATCCATCCATTATTTTGATTGGGCAACAACAAAAAAAGTACTCAAAGATATTTATAGGGTTTTGAAACATGGAGGATATTTCTTTTGTAGAGTGAATTCGATCAATGATGTGAATCATGGATCAAGGAAAGGAAGAGAGATAGAGAGAAATTATTATGAAAACAATGGAGAGAATAAGAGGTTTTTTGAGAAAGAACAGATTATTGAATTGTTTGGAACTGATTGGAATGTAGTGAGCATTAGTGAGGAAGAATTAAAACGATATGAAAAAGAAAAAGTAGTATGGGAAATAGTAATGAAGAAAGAGTAAGGGAAGGGGTAGGGAGAAAAAATCCGCCCAGCGGCTAACAGCACTGCCCACGCTCATCAGTCGCCTTCGGCTCCTTCTTCGGCCTTCATTCCACTCGCTTGCGCTCGTTCCATTCAGGCACATTGTGGCTCGCCGATGCTCGCCACAACGTCGTAGGCAGGCGAACGTTAGTTGCAATTATGACGCGGAGAGAGGAGAAGAAACCCAATTCTCAAGCTGCAGATAGTCTACTCGTTCAAATTCCTTCGTATTGTTTGTTACCAGGATCAGGTTTTCTGATACTGCATGTGCCGCAATCAATGTATCCAAAGGGCCAATGGGTGTTCCTGCTTTTTCTAGTTTTGAACGTACATCTCCATATACTGATGCTGCTCTGTCAGCAAATGGCAAAATTGTAATGGGAGAAAGAAACTGTATCAATGCAATTTTGTTCTGTTTTGGGAAATCGCTTTTTGATACTCCATGCTCCAATTCTGCATAGGTGATTGATGAAATACACACATCTTCAATGGTGAGTTTTAGAAACGTATCAATAACTGACTGAGGCTTTCGTTTGATGATATAGATGCAGATATTTGTATCCAGCATATAGAGCATCAGAATATCTCCCTTTCTTGAGTAGATGAAGGTTGATCACGAGTATTCAAGAAATCGGGAGAAAAATGATCAAGACTTTTGATAAGAGAGGCCCAGGGATTCTTTTTTGGCAAAAGAATGACGATATCATCCAATTTTCTGACATAGACATCATCAGTATCAAATCTGCATTCTTTTGGTAATCGCACAGCTTGGCTGCTTCCATTAATAAATATTTTGGCAGTATTCATGGCATCCTCCAATAGTATATATAATAGTATATACTATAATGAAGAAAAAGTCAAAAGGTAGTGAAGATAAGAATTTGGTAATAGAACATGAAGAAAGAGAAAATGGTAAAAATGGGAAGATGAAGACGTGTCATAAAAGCAACTAACAGCACTGCCCACGCTCATCAGTCGCCTGCGGCTCCTTCTTCGGCCATCGCTGCACTCGCATGCGCTCGTTCCGCTCAGGCACATTGTGGCTCGCCGATGCTCGCCAACGTCGTAGGCAGGCGAACGTTAGTTGCAATCGTGAAAGAAAAAAAATAAGGGTAAGAGAAGAAGAAGAGAAGAACGCGCGCAAGATAGAGTATTGGATGGAGAGACAAGTCTCCCCATCCAAGCGCGCTCGAAGGTCACGACTGCAACTAACAGCGCTGTTCACGCTCATCGGTCGCAAGCTCCCTCTTCGGCCATCGCTGCACTCGCTTTGCTCATTCCGCTCAGGCACAATGGCGTTCGCCGATGCTCACGCCATCGTCGCAAACAGGCAGAACGTTAGTCGCAATCCCCAAAATCAAGATTGCATGATGGCATTGTATCGGTTATACTCGAATGTATGGAATCCGATATGATTGTGTCAATGAATCCGACTCTCGAAGCCAGTATCGAGGGCAAAAAGCGCGAGTTGGATCACCTTCGTCCACTTCCTCCTGCCATTATCCAGCGATTGAAAGAGCAATTCATTGTAGAATGGACATATAACTCGAATGCACTCGAGGGGAACACTTTATCCTTACAGGAGACTGAGCTTGTTCTGAACCGCGGTTTGACCATTGGGAATAAATCGCTTAAAGAGCATTTTGAAGCTATCAACCACAAGGCTGGAATCGAATACCTTGAAACGTTTATTGACAAAAAGCGAAATCTTGATGAGTTGTTCATAAAAAAGCTTCACTCTTTTATATTAAAGAGTATTGATGATTTCCAAGCTGGAGTATATCGAACAACCGCTGTCAGGATACTCGGAGCAGTACACATTCCTCCGAATCCATTGAAAATACCTGCTTTGATACAGGAATTTCTGGCATGGTATTACGAACATCAATATTCGATACCTGTTCCAGAATTGGCAGCCTATGTTCATTATAAATTTGTGTGTATTCATCCATTTATCGATGGGAATGGTAGAACAGCTCGGTTATTAATGAATTTGGTACTCATGCAGCATGGATATCCTCCTGCGGTGATTTTGAATCTGGATAGGAAAAAATATTATAGAGTGTTACGACAAGCCGATCTTGATAAACCTCAAGAGTTTGTAGATTTTATCGGGAAATCAATAGAACGTTCATTGATAGTGTATTTGAACAGTCTGAAACCAATCAATAATGTAGAACATCAAGGGTATATAAGCCTCAAGGAAGCCACAAAGTATTGTGAGTATTCTCTTGAGTATTTATCGCTACTTGCGAGGAAGGGACGATTGCCTGCGGTGAAATTTGAAAGGAATTGGATGACGACGCGAGAAGCAGTAGAAAATTATGTGGTGGAAGTAAAGAAAAGAAAGAGATGATTTTGGGGACAGCGACTAACAGCACTGCCCACGCTCATCAGTCGCCTATCGGCTCCTTCTTCGGCCATCGCTGCACTCGCTTTGCTCATTCCGCTCAGGCACGTTGTGGCTCGCCGATGCTCGCCACAACGTCGTAGGCAGGCAAACGTTATACGCAATTTGGCGCTGGAGAAAAATGAAGACTACTGAACAAGTGTTGAATCAGATTATTTCCTTTGGTGATCAACATGAGTCTATTCGTCTTGTTTTGCTGAATGGATCTCGTGTCAATCCGAGTATTCAATCCGATGACTATTCAGATTATGACGTTATCTTTGGTGTCAATTCATATAAACAGTTCATTGATGATCAATCCTGGATGGCCTTCTTTGGAGATCTTCTTATTCTTCAGCACAATTGTTGTACTGAGGATTCTATAGAATTCCCAATATTCTTGATGCAATTTAGTGATGGATTACGGATAGATGCTTCATTCTATCCAGTAGCTACAATTCAAAATAAGTTACATGATAGCCTAACCAAAGTAGTACTTGATAAGGATCATAGAATAAAAAAATTGGATGAACCATCGGATTTTTCATATGTTACAAAACAACCAACAGAACATGAGTATTATGAAACGGTAAATGAGTTTTGGTGGTGTATTATCAATGTTGGAAAAGGAATAGCACGAAAAGAATTATGTTATGCAAAGTATATGTATGAGAGTATTGTCAGAGAGTGTTTTCTGAAAATAGTATCTTGGCATATTGGACACGAACATAGTTGGAAAATCAATGTTGGGAAGTATGGAAGATTTATCAAAAAAAATGTATCAGAAGAATTATGGGAAAAGATAGAAAAAACGTATAACGATTATGAAGATCAAAAGTTTTGGGAATCATTATATGTGTCAGGTCAAATAGTTATGGAAATTGAATCTGTTGTATCAAAAGAATTGGGATATACGAAAAGAAAAGAGAATGGAAGAAAGGTATTAGAATACTTGAAGAGAATAGAAGAAAGAGCAGCGCCAAAAAGCGTATAACAGCGCTGCCCACGCTCATCAGTCGCCTGCTGCTCCTTCTTCGGCCATCGCTACACTCGCTGTCGCTCATTCCGCTCAGGCACATTGTGGCTCGCCGATGCTCGCCACAACGTCGTAGGCAGGCGAACGTTATCTGCAATTCGCCCCCGAGAGGAAGAAAATCACTTCCAGGCAAGATCAAGTTTTTTAGATTTCGAAGCACAATCATACAGATAGAGATTTATCAGGTTTTGATAGGGAATCCCTGTGGTTTCAGCCTGCTTCTTGAAATACTCAATCGTCTCTATATCAATTCTGATGGTGATCTGTTTTCTGAGTTTCTTTATATAGGGATTGGATTTTGATTG
This sequence comes from Treponemataceae bacterium, assembly GCA_963678065.2. Classification (GTDB taxonomy): domain Bacteria; phylum Spirochaetota; class Spirochaetia; order Treponematales; family Rectinemataceae. Next base: position 766,634 of record CAXXVZ010000005.1, on the reverse strand, counting down.
GGAAAAATCGTATTCAGTTTTCATAGCGGTCCTCCATAATATACTGATTCAGTTTTTGATGCTTTTCTGGCAGAAATGATCCTGATGATGTCGTCATCGGAACGATAACAATGGCAGACAATCAAAAGTCTGAGCTTCTGACTCAAACCTAACAGTATGAAACGATCTTCTTGATCTGAATGTTCTGGATCAGAGATGATTCTGGCATACGGATCATGGAATACGGTTTGAGCTTCATCAAATGAAATGTTGTGTTTTGCGATGTTGATCGTATTTTTAGCTTCATCCCATGAAAACCGTATTGGTATCATAATTATATTATAAATATAATGGGCATGTTTGTCAAATAGGTATTATAGATAATAATTATTGATATTAAAAAGAGATAAAGTATAATGATACGAAATTTATAAAAGTAAGAAAACGTGAAAAGAGTTGTTAAAAATGGAATAAGAAAAGTATAGAGAGGCTCTTTCAAAAGTCATGAGATGAACGAATTTTAATGAAAAGCGGGGACAGAACCTGTATGATGATGTTGCAACACAAACGTCACCAGGAGGAGCCCCCGCTGATGAAAACCATACCAGAAATACTGGGCGGAGCGCAAATACTTTTGCCGATTTCCTACGATATCCAGCGATGTTTCGAAGAATATCTCACCGACGAGCATCGCTTTTTTATCGCCCTGCTCAGAGTCATTGAAGATGCTCAGCCACGGATTACATCACCATGTGCACGGACTGGCCGTCCTCCACATCGGAACGAACCGATCATGCGGGCGTTTTTCGCCCGAACGGTATTCCACATAGCGACAGTCACGGACCTTAGGAACAGGCTGATCAACGATCCGAATCTGCGGAGGATATGCGGCTTCACCTCCGTTCCAAGCTCTGCGACCTTTTCGCGTCGCTACGCGGAGTTTTCAAAAAAGACTCCGCTGATTCAGACTTTGAATACCATGGTGAAGGATTGTCATGACGGCCATATCGTCGGACACATAAATCGGGATGCGACGGAGATACGAGCACGAGAAAAACCTGTACCTGCCAAACGTGAAGCTGTTTCTTCCGTGACACCGCAACGGAAACGAGGTCGTCCCCGAAAAGGAGAAGTTCGGCCTGTGAAGGAGCCGACACAGATAGAAAAGCAAGTCGGCCAAAGCGTCAGGAAATCCTTGTCAGAACTATCCAAAGACTGTGCATGGGGATGCAAGAAGAACAGCCAGGGGAATAGGGAAACATGGAAAGGATACAAGTTGCACCTTGATGTCAGCGACACAGGATTCCCTATTTCAGCAGTCGTAACCGGCGCCAATGTTCATGATTCGCAAGTAGCGATTCCTCTGGAAAAGATAACAGAGAAAAAGGTCCGACATCTGTATTCAGTCATGGACGCTGCATACGATGCGGATCCCATCGCGACCTATATCCAGGGACGTGGGCGTGTTCCGCTGATTGATCGGAATACGCGTCGTGGGACGGAACGGGAACCATTTTCGCCGTCACAGAAGGAGCGGTACACAATCAGGACAACGGTTGAACGTGCAAACTCGCATTTGAAGGATTGGCTCATACCGGGTCAGATATTTGTACGGGGATTTGAGAAAGTATCATTCCTGCTCATGTGCGGGGTAGTGGTTCTGGCGGCCGTCAAGGCTTTGCAGTACTTCATCCTTCCCGAACTGCAGAAATCGTAACCGGGCAATCCGGCAGAACCGGATTTTGTAGGGGTAGTCCATCTTTTGCACTGAAAAGAGAGCCCTTTTTACTGCACATGTAATTTTTACTGTGCAAAAACGAAGCTTCAGTTACAATAACTCGCTTTTTTACAAAGCGGATTACGAAGTTTTGAAAAAGCCTCTAGAGTATAACAAAAATAGTGTGAATAGAATTTTGAAAACTATGGAATGGCTCTAAAATCATATAGGGAATAACGATAAAAACAAACGTAAAAGGGTGAAGAAAAGAGGAAGATGAAGAGAAGGTAAAAAGGTTTGAAGAGGGGGCGAAAAGCAGATAACACCGCGGCCCACACTCATCAGTCGCCTTCGGCTCCTTCTTCGGCCTTCATTCCACTCGCATACGCTCGTTCCATTCAGGCACATTTTGTCCCGCCGATGCGGGCCAAAACGTCGCAGGCCGGAAACGTTAGTTGCAATCGTGAAAGAAAAAATAAGGGTAAGAGAAGAGGAAGAGAAGAACGCGCGCAAGATAGAGTATTGGATGAGGAGACAAGTCTCCCCATCCAAGCGCGCTCGAAGGTCACGACTGCAACTAACAGCGCTGTTCACGCTCATCGGTCGCAAGCTCCCTCTTCGGCCATCGCTACACTCGCTTTGTGGAAATGGCAAGTAGTTTTCCCCACCATATGGCAACTAGGAATCCCCACCCGGTAGAGGGTTATTCCTCCTTCTTTGCAGAGATGCGATATGACTCCCCTGACAGGGAGAAAATCTTTGCGTGATGCATGAGACGATCCAACAGGGCTGCGGTCATAACCTCGTCGCCCATGAGTTCTGACCAAGAGTTCAGGTCCTTGTTGCTCGTCACGACGATAGAGGCACGTTCATAGAGATCCGAGACGAAGGTGAAAAAGAGATTGGCTTCCTTGCGCTCGATAGGAGTGTAGCCAATCTCATCAATGATCATGAGGTTGGCCTTCGCGAGCCGGCTTAGCCTGAACTGAGCGCTGCGTGCGGCGTCAGAGCGCACGAGGAGCTTCACCAGTGAGGTCATGCGCTCGTAACAAACCGAATAGCCTTTGCGTACGGCCACATGGCCAAGAGCGATTGCGAGATGGGTCTTTCCGAGTCCAGGAGGCCCGAAGAGCAGAAGGTTCTCGTGACGGTCTATCCAAGAGCACTCGGTGAGCTCAGAGAGGTCTCGTTTTCCAATTCCTGCTACTCGGCCGAGTTTGAAATCCTCGAGGCGCTTTACGACGGGAAAATGGGCCATGGCGAGGCCTCGTTTGAGGCGCCTGTCGCCGCGATCCTGTAGTTCGACGTCCACGAGGGTCTCGAGGAAGGCAAGGCATGTCAGTCCCCCGCTTTCAGCTTGTTTAAGAAGCTCAGGAAGCCGTGACGACGCGCCACGAAGCCGCAGGGACTCCAGTTTACGAGCGGATTCTGCGAGGGCGCTCATTCTTCGTGCCTCTGCGTATCGACGAGCGCGTCGAGGAATCGCTGATACTCGCTGACCGAGCGTGTGGCAACTAGTGGAAGGTCTCTGGTTTGATGAAGGCCGCGGTACGGCGAAGGCGCCACTGCGGGCACTGGCGTCGTGCTGTTGACCGCGTCGATGAGATCCTGGGCGCTTGCAAGTCCTCTATCCAGGCAGAACTTCAATGCAAGCACGAGTTTCTCTCTGTCGATGTTGCGCTTGAGAAGCTTCCGAAGTCGGCCAGCGTGCTCCCGGAAGTAGCGTCGATACTCGGTATAGATACCATCGACGAAGCTCCCCCACTCGGGAAGATCATCTACTGCGGCGACAAGATCCGCGCGGAGCGTTTCCTGGGATCCTTCGCGATCGCGATAGTGAGCCTTGTCCAGCACCGTTCCGCCGGGTGTTGCCGCTTCGCGATGCGCCGCGATCTGGATACCCGTCTTCGTATCGAATACCAGGATGAGTCCGTCCTTGCGCTCGATAGTGACCTCGTTGAGCCGGTACGAGTTCGGCACCGAGTACCTGGTCGCGGCGATCGATATAAGGCTTTTCTGATCCACGTTACGGCTCTCTCGGCAGCCCGATGCGGTGTCCGCGCGGAAAATAGACGCTCGGAGCGCCCGCAAGATGGGTTTCTCGTGCGCTTCGAAGTCCGCGAGCGGCATGAGACGCGTGGCTTGGCTCAGTTTTGCGTTCACTCGTAAGAGCCATTTGCGCATGCCTGCCTGGAGTTCGTCGAAGGTCGCGAAGCTGCGGCTCGAGAAATAGCTCGTTTTGACGTATTTGACCGCATTCTCGACCTTTCCTTTCGATTCCGGATCGGCCGCACGGCAGACACGAAGCCGCAGTCCCTGTTCTGCGACGAACTCAGCAAAGGCTTTTGTCGTCGTGAGGTCGCCAAGGTTTTCCGTCACAATCATTGTCCGGTCCTGATCCATGACGAGTTCTTCGGTGATACCGCCAAAAAACTCGAAGGCGTCCAGGAGATGGCCGATCACATCCTCGCTGGTAAAGGGCCTGGATTGGGCCGCTACGTAGCGGTAACGGCTTCGTGAGAGTACTACGACAACAAACCAAGCCTTTCCGATGTTCGTCGTCTCTACGCCGAAATCAATCTGAGCCTGCTTGCCGTAGGCCAGAGGCTCCACAGGACGATATTCCCGACACAGGCCCACCTTAATCGCACCGGATGCCTTGAGATACGTCAGGTAGTTCCGCAACGTACGGTCCGAGCCTGGAAGCTCTCCGTATTTCTCGCTTAAGTAGTCGTGGACGGACGATGAGTAGACCATTCTGCCTTCGTGGTTCTTTTTAAAAATCTCGAGGATTTCGTCCTTGTAGACCGAAAAAGCCTTACCGCGTTCTGCCATTCGCTCGAGATACCGTAAGAATTGGTCATTGTCCATGCGCAGGTACTTTCTCACGGTCTTGCGGTCCTTGCCAAGTTTTACCGCTAGTGCGCTGACTGTGAGTCCTTGCCTGTGCCCTGTTCGTACGATGTTGTAGTCCTTCATGGTAATCATTTCTTGTGCCGCATGCTCGCAAGCATAGCGGCCAAGGCCCCTGTGGGTGGGGAATCCTATTTGCCAACTGCTGGGGAATTCAGTTTACCATTTCCACTTCTTCGGCCTTCGTTTCACTCGCATGCGCTCGCTTCACTCAGGCACATTGTGGCTCGCCGATGCTCGCCACAACATCGTAGGCAGGCGAACGTTATGTGCAATGTTTTTGGGGCGGATCTCTTACTGAACTGTATGATCCTGAATGACGTCAGAGTATTCAAAAATAGGATCTCCTGATATTGAGTTACTAAATCTTTCATTAGTAGGACAAAGTGAATTGCGATATTCCCCATTGACTACAAGGTAAATTCATAAGTCATGTTGTACTAAAAACGAAAGAGTTAGTAATAAACAATCCTGTAGTAATTGTGGATCAGTGCTATATTCAGTGTTGTTGGTATGTGCAGTACAAAAAATGGTATAGAAAAAAGATACGATTCTTGAATATGGGATAATCATAGAGTTCAAAACGCTTTTCTAAGGTGCTGCTATTTTTCTCATGAGATATGTCCCATGAAATAGGTGAATCCAAAAAAAGTGATTTTGAAGTAGAGAAAAATATTGGGTGGTATTATGTACTATATGGTTTATGAGTAACAATGATAGATTTTTGAATTGGAAACATCGAAAAACGTGTACTGAACTATAATAGTCGAACCATAAATATAAAGTTAGGGATAAAATATATAGGTAATAGGATACAATAAAAGAGGCCAGGTCAAAGTATATAAATAGCTATGGTATAGAGAAATAAAATACTTATGTATCAGAATAAAGTATTGAAAAGCAAAGACAAAGGGTTAAGAGTAAAGGAATAAGAATTATCGAAATGAAGAGAAGAAACTGGGTGTGCCCCAAAAACACAGCACATAACAGCACTGCCCACGCTCATCAGTCGCCTGCGGCTCCTTCTTCGGCCTTCATTTCACTCGCATGCGCTCGTTCCATTCAGGCACATTGTGGCTCGCCGATGCTCGCCACAACGTCGTAGGCAGGCAAACGTTAGGTGCAATGCTCCGGCAACAAAAATATAATAGCTACCTGAAATCCCGCCTATTATTTAACCTACCGAAAGGCTCGTGAGACCGAAAGCCTCTGCAATCTCTTTTTGTTTCTTGGTAGCAGGGAAATCGATTCGCGTATCACCGATGACCATGACCTTGAGTTTCTCCATCGTCTTCACCAGATCCGTCATGCTCATGTTCCGGTACAGGTTTTTCTCCAGCATGATCCGATGGATATGACTGTTGAGAATCAATGCGATGAAGGCTACCAGCATCATTCCATCCATCGCTTGCTGGGAGTGTACCCGTAGCCGGTTGATACCCAGGCTGTTCTTGGTGCGCAGAAAGCTTTTTTCCACCACATCCTTTGCCCGGTAGATCCTGATCGCTTCCTGCACGGTATCCACGGAATTGCTCACGCACACCATCCACCCGGCATGAGCCAGATGCTCGTCCACCACATCCTGGCGGATACTGACCGTGACTCCATCCTCTCGCTTCTCCGATTTTCTGATGATGAGATATTCTGCAAACTCGGCTTTCAGTTTCTCGTTCCACGGGTCGCACAGCGCCTGCGATCGCAGGTTCGCGACATAGCCATACAGATGGTTCCGTTCACGAGTCGCTTTCACCTCGTTATAGCAGATGTGGGTATACAGCTCCGTTGTGCCCCATGTACGCCGCTTGGTCACGCCATAGAAGACATCGCTGCCGCTCATCATGGTATTCCGGATATCCGCGATATCCTTTTTCTCGCTGCGCACCTGGTTTTCCGCAAAGGTGAGCGTGAACGGGAGGGCCATGATGAACTCCACATTCCCGAACGCGAGCATGGCTTCGATATTCCGTTTGCTGGTGAAGCCCTTGTCGGTGACGATGCGAACCTTTGATCCGATACCGTCGGTGAGACCGGCCATCGTCGTTCTCAGAGTGTTCACGTCCTTGATGCTTCCGTCATAGACAACCATGCGCACGGGAAGGTGTGACTCTTCCCCGGTGAGCAGACAGATATTCACCTGTGGCAGTTTTTCCTGATCGCGATTGTATCCCCAGTCCACATCGTCGATGAGCTGTGAATACGACGAGATGCTGGTGATATCCAGCGCCAGATATTCCTGTTCACTGCGCGTGGCGACCCATGCCTGATAAAACCGCAGAACCTGGGATGCTGGCAGTGAAGACACAAGATCCGAAATCCGTTGCGAGCTGAGCCGGGCGGGAACCGTGAGGTCGGTGTCTTCCAGCCACTGCTCGCAATATGCGGACGGTTCCCCGCGGCAGACGATGTGGCAGGCACGTGCAAATAAAAGTTCGTGTGTCTGGGGGAATGCATCGCGCAAAACTTCGGAAAGTCCGGTTTGTTGTGCACACTGCTTCAGCAAAAGGGCCATGCCGGTATGCAGGACTGAGGATTTTTGCACATCCTGTTCTGTGAAAGTCGGTGGTGGCGAATAGACAGCGATCGGAGTTCCCGCTGCTGCCATACGCGACACGTATTCCTGCTTGTAGATTTCCTGTCCCGTTTCCGGGTCTACTTTTCCGATGGGAACCCGATGCGCCCGTGGCTTACCCCGTTCATCACGGTAGGAGACTGACTCATACAGGTAGGTGTGCTGACCGACTTTCTGGTGGACTATGCATGACATGGCAGTCCCTCTTTGTGTAGGTTAAACACATTATGCCTACACCTGAAGGACCTGTCACTATGTATGTCGTGATAATAGTGGGAATTATTTCTGTTCTATGCGTAAAATGTCTTGTAGGTTAAATTATTCCCGGGATTTCAGGTAGCTATATAATGTCAGCTACAGTTGAACTATAGTAGATTTCAGAATAAACTACTAAGTGATGAATACCCTGATGCATTTAGATAGTTTACGATCTCAGCGCATTTCTACAACAAAAAAAACTCACAAAGCTATATATGGTCAATATTTAACACCAATAGAAATTGCAAACTTTATGGCAGCACTATTGATAAAATACGGCCATAGTGAAGGGAATATCGAATTACTTGATCCTGGCGCTGGTTTGGGAATTTTGTTTTCTGCTTTTCTTGAAAAAAAAATTGAATCATCATTTTCCGGATGTATCAATATTGATGCATATGAATTTGATAAAACAATAATTCAAAACTTGAATAGTGTTATAAACAGGTATAAAAAATATTCGAATATTTCAATAAAACTTATCCAATCGGATTTTATAAAAAATTCTGCTTATGATATCGGCTGGGGATTAAATAAAAAATATTCACATATAATTATGAATCCTCCATATAAAAAAATCAATAGCAATTCTGAATATCGTTTATCACTAAGAGATATTGGCGTTGAGACAGCAAATCTTTATTCGGCGTTTTTGGCAGTTTCCATTTTGCAACTTCAAAAAAATGGAGTTGTTGTTGCTATTCTTCCTAGAAGCTTTTGCAATGGGTTGTATTTTTTCCCATTCAGAAAATTTATTTTAAAACAAACAGAAATAATCCAAATACATACCTTTAATTCTCGAAGAGATGCTTTTAAAGAGGAATCAGTATTACAAGAAAATGTTATAGTTGTTCTTCGGAAAGGTAATGATCAACCACCCAATGTTTGCATTAGCTCATCTGAGGATAAATCATTAAACGATTATTCAGAATCATTTTTTGAATTTAGTAAGATTGTAAATAGTCATGATGAAGATAAATATATACGCATACCAGCATTGGTATCGGATAAAATAAAAAAAGAAAATAATATATTTACCAAATTTATGGAACTTGGAATAGAAATATCTACTGGTCCAATTGTGGATTTTCGAATGAAAGAAAAATTGGTTAGTGGTCTTTCTAGTAATTCAATACCCTTGCTTTATCCCATTCATTTTAAAGGTAATGGGTTAATATGGCCAGTTGTTTCTAAAAAGCCCAATTCTATCATTTTGACTGATGATGAAAAATCAAAAATAGCATATACAAATGGTTGTTATGTTTTAGTTAAAAGATTTTCCTCAAAAGAAGAAAAAAAAAGAATTAAGGCTTTTTTATTACTAGATAATGATATAAAAGGCGAATACTTTACAGCAGAGAATCATCTTAATATTATTCACAAGAATAAACATGGTATTGATAAATATTTAGCTGGTGGTTTATATGTATACCTTAATACTGAATATTTTGATAAAAAATTTAGAGAGTTTAGTGGACATACTCAAGTCAATGCCACTGATCTGAAAAATATAAAATATCCTACGAAAGAGCAGATAGAAAATATGGGAATAGAATATTTCAAAAATGCCGAAACGGATTTGGATGATATATTTATGAAGGTGATGAAAGAATATGAATGAAAAGATTAAGGAAGCATTGAAAATTCTCTCTGATCTGAAAGTACCTAAAGGTCAACAGAATGAGCGAACAGCCCTTTGTTTGTTAGCATTATTAAATATTAAAGAAAATTCAAAATGGGAAGAAGCTGAAGATCCACTTATTGGAATAACTCCGATGATGGAATATGCAAGAGAATACTACCAAAAGGAATATGCTCCCAATTCCAGAGAGACATTTCGTAGATTTAGCATGCATCAACTTGTAGAGGCAGGAATAGCTTTATACAACCCTGACAATCCAGAGCGACCTGTTAATAGTCCTAAGGCAGTATATCAAATATCCCCTGCTGCTCTTAGTGTTGTAAAAAATTATAAATCATACGAATATATTATTACTTTAGATGAATTTCATAAAGATATTGGTTTTTTGGCAGAAAGGTATTCGAATGAAAGAAAAATGTTAATGATTCCAGTAATATTTGATAATATATCAAATATTAGGTTAAGTCCTGGAGATCATAACAATCTCATAAAGGATATTATTGAACAATTCGCACCACGTTTTTTGCATGACGCAATACTGATTTATATTGGTGATACGGGAGATAAATGGGGCTATTTCGATAAAACGAATGCTAAAAATATCGGTATAGATGTTGATCAGCATGGGAAAATGCCAGATGTAATATTTTATCTTCCTCAAAAGAAATGGTTGGTTTTAGTGGAATCTGTAACAAGTCATGGTCCTGTTGATAGCAAGCGACATATAGAATTGAATCGTTTATTCAAAGCTTCAAAAATGAGTAAGGTATATGTTACTGCTTTCCCTAATAAACAAGTAATGGCAAAATATGTATCAGAAATCGCTTGGGAAACAGAAGTTTGGGTTTCTGATAATCCAACTCACATGATTCATTTCAATGGAGATAAGTTCTTGGGTCCTTATTTATAGATATAATATCAAATTACATAATTTAAAATTAGCCGGAGCACAGCACCTAACAGCGCTGCCCACGCTCATCAGTCGCCTGCGGCTCCTTCTTCGGCCATTCGCTACACTCGCTTGCGCTCGTTTCGCTCAGGCACATTGTGGCTCGCCGATGCTCGCCACAACGTCGTAGCAGGCAAACGTTATGTGAAATTTCCCCCGAGAGAGAGTACGAGAAAGATATTGACAATACGTATTTTGTTTATTAGTATTATACGTATCGAGGTAATGTATGGAAACAAAACTGACTCTCAAGTTGGATCAAACGGTCATAGAAACCGCCAAAGTATATGCTCAAAAACGGAAACGAAGTCTTTCCCGATTAGTTGAAGACTACTTCAAAATCCTTGCGCTTGAAGATAAAACTGAACCCCACTATTCGCCTCTGGTTATGGAATTATCTGGAATTCTTGATGCTGTGGATATTTCGGCAATGGATGATGGATATGTGGACTATCTCACGGATAAATACAAATGAATAAGGTATTTATCGATACGGATATCATCCTGGATATGTTTCTGAAACGTCAGCCATTTTATCCAGCGGCAGCAACACTATTCTCACTGGCAGAAAAGGGAAAAATTGAAGCGTATATCAGTCCTGTGATATTTTCAAATTTGTATTACATAGTGAAAAAAGGGTTAGGGCAAGAACTAGCCTTGCTGCATCTTCGGAAATTAAGATTATTAACCAAACTAGTGAATGTTGATGAAAAAATAATAGATTTGGTATTGGCATCGAAGTTCAAAGATCTAGAAGATACAATACAATATTATGCAGCACTTGAACATGGCATCAGTGTTTTGATAACAAGAAATGGGGATGATTATGTTGGAAAGGAGATGAGTATAGTAAATGCAGAAGAATATTTGGAAATCATGAAGCATGAGATAAAAGATAAAAAACAGGAAAAGATAAAGGAATAGGGTTGAAGATCGGGGGAAACTTCACATAACAGCACTGCCCACGCTCATCAGTCGCCTTCGGCTCCTTCTTCGGCCTTCATTGCACTCGCATGCGCTCGTTTCATTCAGGCACATTTTGTCCCGCCGATGCGGGCCAAAACGTCGCAGGCCGGAAACGTTAGGCGAAATGTGTGCGCGAGATATAGTTGACAACTTGAAAAGAATAACGTATACTTGGGATATGAAAGAGATGACGGTTGGAGAATTCAAGAGCCACTTTTCTGAACTCCTTGAACTCGTAAAGCATGGAGAAAAAGTTAGGATACTGTATGGGAAAGCAAAAAAACCTATCGCAATGCTTGTACCGAATGAAGAAAAAAAACAACGAAAAATAGGTATGCTCAATGGGAAAGCATCATTTTCCATCATGGGAGATGGGAAAATTACTGTTGAAGAGTTTTTGGGATAAAATATGATGTATTTACTTGATACACATACATTTATTTGGTCTATATTGGATTCTGATAAGTTAAGTAAAAGAGTATCTGATATACTTAAAAATAAAGATACTGGAATCTATATCAGCACTATTTCATTTTGGGAAATAGCGATAAAAGTTCGAATGCACCGATATACCTTGGAAGGAATAGAGATCAAGGATTTACCAAAATATGCGAAACAATTGGGTTCAATAATTACTTTGGATGAAGATGAATCCAGTACATATAATGAATTGAGTTATTATGAGGATCATAAAGATCCATTTGATCGAATGTTGATATGGCAAGCACTTCATAGAAAGATGGGAATAATAAGTAAAGATGAAAATTTTAAAAAATATGAAGAAGATGGACTAAAAGTAATTTGGTAAGACAGTCGCGCACACACATCGCCTAACACCGTGCCCCTGCTCGTCGCCATTTCATGGCTCCTCGGCCATCGTTCCGCTCGCATGCGCTCACTTCACTCAGGCACATTTCGGCCCGCCGATGCGGTCCGAAACGTCAGAGGCACAAAACGTTAGATGCAATGTTTTTGGGGCGGATCTCTGATGTTAACTATATGTTTGAATCATTATTCGCATATATTTACTATGGGGGCATAAAAAGATGTTATAAGGGCCCTGTGGGCGGCAGAAAAAATAGATATTTTACTAATATTCCTTCTACGGAGTTTATTTATAATGAGTTGTTTAAACACTAATCGGTTATCATTCTTTGTAGTTAATGTTGATGATGCAATAGATTTATTCCCAATATGGGTAAATTACGCAGTCACAAAATATACTTTTATCAGGAATATTCAATCTGTTGATGATTGTATCAAAAGAATAAATAGACAACTTGCGTGGATTAAAAATAATTCCATTGGTCCATTTGTAGTAAAAGAAAAAAATAAAATAATTGGATACTGTGGTGGTAATAATTCAGGAAATGATGCTACAGAATATGGAATATTCTATCATTTACGAGAAGACAAATGGGGAAAAGGATATGGAACTGAAATTGCAAAAGCTTTAATAAGATGTGGTTTCCAGGAAAAAAATGCCAAAACAATAATTGCTGAAGCTGTAATTGAAAATATTGGGAGTTGGAAAGTTCTTGAAAAAGCTGGTATGAAACGAATATGTATAGAATCTAGTGCTTTTGAAAATGAAACAGGAAAACATGATCTATACAAATACAAAATACTGCTAGCAGCCTGTCGGATTGAAAGCAAAGAAAAACGCAATAGCCCAGGCTTTCGGGGGTGGAAAGTAATGTTGTTTCTTGAAAACGAGGATTTGATTTCCCTCAACCGGTGTTTCCCGATGCGACGTCATTCTCTCAAGCGGTTTTCTCGCCTTGCGGAAAGTCCCCAGGTCAACTTCCTGCCAATTCGATCGTCGTCGCGGAAATTTTGCGATTCTGCCCCAGCCTGTGCAGGCGCTTGAAGTTGTACGCAAGCGTCACGAGATCCCACTCGATGCCCACCTTTTCCAATCCGCGCATCAGAAATTGACGGAAACCCAATACGGACTTGATGATGCCGAAAGCCGGTTCAATGGTCTCCTTCCGCTTCTTGTAGTTGCGGTGCCCCTCTTTCGTCTTGAGCCTGAATGCCATGGTCTCCATGACGGAAGCCGTCGCAGGCGGCGTTTCCAGTGCCGGCTTTCGCTCCAAGTCCTCTACCGTCCGATGATGGCCCTGCCGTTCGATGGCGCAATACACAATCGGCCCTGTGCCGGCAGCCTCGATACTGCTCACGGTCGCTTCGCTGAAATATCCGGTATCGGCACACACGACACTGACGTGCCGGACTTCGGGATTTACACATGCCACCGCCGGTTCCAGTTCCCGCTTGTCGTTGGCATGGTTTGTCACGTAGCCGCCCAGAAGCAGCATGCTGCCTTCCGTGTCGATCACGGCCTGGGCATTGTATGCCTGCTCCATATGTTCGCCTGAGCCAGCTTTCATGATCCTGCTTTCCCCGTCGGTGAAATTGAACTGCGCCGTATCGGGAGGCTTGTCCGAAGGTGGTACCGGCGTCCTGCCCCGTGGCCCCTTCCCGTTCTTCCGCTCCTCCTCCCGCGCTTCCATCTTTTCCTCGTATTCCTGCTGCTTCTGCTTCCGCACGTCCTCGTACCGTTCTTCAATGACTTTCCGCGCCTCCGTGAGCGCCGTCTTCCGATCTTCCCGGCGTTTGATCTCCTCCGGCAGGCTCAATCCCGTATCAAGGGGCGTGCTGTCAGCTTCCTCTGCCTTGCGCGTGAGCTGTTCGATTTCCAGCTCCAGCTGCCGAATCATCTCCTCCGCTCGTTTGTAGCTGACCGCCGCGTGCTTGCTGGCGTTGGCTATGATTTTCGTCCCATCCACGGCCACACTGCCTACCTTCTTCAGGTACCCGAGTTCCTGGGCGATCAGCAACACTTTCACAAAGGCTTCTTTGAACGCATCCCGATTCCTTGTCCGGAACGCGCAGATCGTGTCGTGGTCCGGATGCTTGTCGCCTCCGCAGATATAGCGGACCGCGACGTCATACCAACTCGCTTCTTCGATCATCCGGGACGAGAAACGTCCCGTCGCGTAGCAGTAGATCAGGAGCGACAACATCATGGACGGCGGATACTGCGCGCACCCGCTGCCCCCTTCGTTCACCCAGAACTTCTGGATATCCAGGGTTTCCACCGTCTCGATGATGAGGTGCACCATGCTGTCCTCCGGTATCCAGTCCCGGAGATCCGGAGGCAACAGCATCGATGTTTCGCGGTCTATGTTCACGAATTGCGCGCTCATGCCATGAGACTACGCGTTTCCTCCGGCTGAGTAAATTCCCCTTGGATGAAAGCCCGACAGGCTGCTAGTCAATGTACTAAAAAAAGTAAAAGGCAAAAGCGTATTAGGTAATGTTGAATTGGTCACTGCAAAAGAGTGTATTGGCTTTGATATAGATCGCCGTCGACAAATACTTCAATTTTTTCAACCAGGAACGATTTCATCAATCCCTTGAGTTTGCTACACCAAACGAGGTGTATAGTCGAAGCTTCAGCCTACGGCTGGTAGCATAGAGATTCAGGAATACAAGGACAAATTGGGATTCACCTTATCTTTCTTTTTTTCTGTATTGACGATTGGGCGCACTTTATATTGATCTACCTCATGGAGTATGCCGAGGTGAACGAGCGCAGATCGATAATCAATTACGACATCATGAATTGCAATTCTTTCAGACTGCATTAAGCCTTGTTCGGAGAACGCCCGACTCGGTCTATGTGGGGGCTGCGCGGCATCGTCGATGCTGATCAAGTCTATTCTGGGAGAAAGGTGTCTTGAGTACGGGGGCCGCAATAGTCCGGGGCACTGGCTGACTTCTTCAATCCTGTGATATTACTTGAGGCGTACAGCCGGATCGCCTCTGTCCGCGACTGTTGCATGGAGAGCGTATGACCAACAACGACATTCTAAAACGTATCCGCTTTGCGGTCAAAATTAACGATGCGACCATGCTGTCGATGCTGGAAGCTGGTGGAAGGCCTGTTTCCAGTCTGACCCTCGACTCCTATTTTCTGAAGGAAGGAGAAGAGGGGTACGCGGAGTGTGACGAGGCGACTCTGTCGGCTTTGCTTGACGGGATGATTGTCAAATTCCGGGGTAAGAGGGAAACGGCCGGGGTAGCTGCAGGGAATCAGACGGAACGAGGCGCAAAGGGTGGATCGGATCCGGTTCCTTCGGATGGTAGGGATCTGGACAACAACACGATCCTGAAAAAAATCCGTATCGCCCTCGAGCTCAAGGAAGAGGACATGATGGCGATAATGAAGATTTCAGGCGTCGATCTGTCCAAAAACGAACTTACAGCCCTGTTCCGCAAAAAAGGACACAAGAATTACAGGGAATGCATGGATCAATTCCTGAGAAACTTTCTCTCAGGACTGGCTCGGTATGGAAGACACTGAGAGAGTATTGCCGTCGGCTGTAGGAGTTTCAGGTTTTGGTAAAGGCGGTCGGATCGGGTCCGATCCCGGGTTGCATGATGAGATTATCCGGGAGAATACATCGCGTTTCGCCACACTGACGCTCCTCGCTATTCCCGTCCATTTGCTTTTCATTATCATTTTCGCGTTTTTTCTCAAACTGTCTTCGGAAGCGGAAATCAGGTGGCGGGCTGGCATCATAGCCTGCCATAGCGCATTTCTGTGTCTCATGTGCGTTTTTCTGTTTCTGGGAAAGGGAAAGTGGATCGAAACAAAGCCGGTCAGGATCCAGAGCTTCTTTCAGGCCTTTTTCCTCCTGGCCCTGCAGGTTGGCGGGGCTGCGATAACTATTGTCGATCAGTCGGTCACTTCAAGCATCACGCCCTTCATGATTACCTGCTCCATCGTGGCGATGGTATTCCGCATCACTCCCGTCCACGCCGCGGGAATGTACTTCTTTGCGTTTTCCGTATTCGCGTTAGGCCTCGGTATAACTCAGCATGATACCGCCATACTCCTGTCCAATCGGATAAATGGATTCGCCATTACAGCCATGGGGGCGGGGCTCAATCACATCTTGTGGTGGTCAAGGGTAAAATCGATTTTTCAGCACAGGACCATTAGGCGGTAGCGGGACGAACTGGAGAAGAAGAATGTCAGGCTCAGTTTTCTTGCCTCGCACGATCCGCTTACCGAGTTGTGCAACCGGCGGGAATTCGATCGATTCCTGAAAATGGAAATGTCCAGAGTATTCCGATATGGAGGGCGAGCTGTCGTCATTCTTTTGGATATCGATTTTTTCAAGGCGGTCAATGACTCTTACGGACATTCCACCGGCGACGCGGTCCTCGTACAGACTGCCGATATCCTCCGGAGGAATCTGCGGGAAAGTGATATTATCGCGCGCTGGGGAGGAGAGGAATTCATCGTGCTGCTGCCGGAAACGGAACTCATTCACGGTATCGTGGCGGCCGAGAAGCTGCGGACAGTCGTGGGGAACAATTTCATGGTGGTCAATGGCAATACGATCAGGGTGACAGCCAGTTTTGGCGTCGTCGCACTCGATACTCAGGCCGGGATGCGTTTCGACCTCGTGTATCAAGAGGCCGACAAGGCCTTGTACAGTGCCAAAGCAAACGGAAGAAACAGGGTGGAGGTGGCAGAATGAAGGATTTTCTTTCCTTGGCGGCATCCAGGAGGAGCATCCGGAAGTATCTCGATCGTGGAGTTCCGGACGAGGACCTGAAGTACTTTATCGAAACGGCCGCCTCGGCACCGAGTGGCTGCAACAGCCAGTGCTGGTATTTTGTCGCCGTGAAAGACAGGGCGGTGATCCTTGAGATGGCCGCAGCCGTCGCCGCGGAGACACACGCTTTCTTCGGCTCCGTCATGCCCCAGGGCGGTGACCGTGACGGATTCGAGGTGTTTCTCGATGCGAAGGGGAAGGCTGCTACGTTTTTTGTGCATGCGCCGGTGGTCATTGCCGTATTCATGACGAAACTGACTTATTACGACGAGAGGATAACCGGCATTTTCACAGGCAAAGGATACAGCCACGAAACCATGATGGAGCGACTTGCCTGGCCTGACGTCCTGTCCATCGGGGCGGCAGTGCAAAACATGCTGCTGGCGATCCATGAACGGGGGTACGGAGCCTGCTGGATGAACGAGCCGGCCATTGCGAAGGACAGGATGAATGATATTCTTCAGGTCCCTCAGGATTATAAGTTTATCAGCCTTGTGCCGATAGGTCTGCCCTCCTACGTGCCAAAGGCAAAGGCCTGCAAGAGGATCGGAGATATATACAAAGTTATAGAATAAGTACATCGAATGCTGTCCTGTTCTGAAGGGGAGGTTTTGCGTTCATTCTTCGAACCTATCTCGTCGTACTTGTTTGTCTGCCAGAAGAGATACCTATCAAGACCGATTATGAGCCTCTTGCCCGCAGCGAAGAAAATCTGGTCTTGGCATTGGCAGCATTTTGGAGGACCTCTGCGAGCGGAGGTCCTTGGGGTTTCTGGGGGAAGCATGTTCCCGCCGTTTCGGATACAGTACTCTAAGAAGGGTTGCCCATACTGTCTCTGTTTTGTACGAGGGGTGCCTGTTCAGGGGAGAAATCATGAAACCGAACAAATTCAATTCCGAAAAACGCCGGAAAGAACTTGAGAAGAAAAAAAAGCTCGAAGAGAAACAGAAGAAGAAGAACGAGCGCAAGGAAAGGGCAAAGAATGGAGAGGAAGAACCCGGGAC
Source organism: Treponemataceae bacterium (assembly GCA_963678065.2). Classification (GTDB taxonomy): domain Bacteria; phylum Spirochaetota; class Spirochaetia; order Treponematales; family Rectinemataceae. The sequence continues at coordinate 749,001 of CAXXVZ010000005.1, read as the reverse complement.
TGAGGAAGAAACCGCCGGAACCGATGGAGAAGGCGATATCGTAGAAGGCGATATCGTAGAAGGCGAGGAGTCCGGAGAGACTGATTCCGGAGAGGCTGGCGATTCATCTGTCTCCGGTGGCGAAGCGCCATCTGGCGGAAAGGAACCCTGAGATCAGAACGACGAGTCTCGAGTGATCGATCTCTTTCTCTACCCCAGGGCGCTGTGGAGAAGGTCCTTTATCGGTTTCTCATGACGACGAGACAGCGCTCCTCTTCCAGAAAGGGAACGTGTACCGGGAAAAGCTCAGCCTCGTTCGCGAGCCGGCCGAGTCTTGGGTCCATGGCGATGGCGGCGAGTTCTGCACGGGCGGTCGATTCCTTCCCTTTGTAGGCAGCTATGATCCCGACGGCCGATACATGGCTTGCGATGGAGCGAAAGAGCTTCGTTTCGGTGAATGGCCTGAATGCGCGGAATACGACGAGATCGAAAGGGCCCCGAGCCCGCTCCGCTTCGGATTCCAGAATGGTGACATTGTCGAGGCCGAGAATTGCCTTCTGGTTTTCCAGAAATCTGACTCGCTTGCCCATGCGCTCCACAAGGAATACCTGACGTTCAGGCATGGCGAGGGCGAGGGGAATGCCGGGCAGGCCGGCTCCCGTACCGATATCGGCGAGGCAGGCTTTCATGTGTGACCCGGCTGCCAACCCGGCATCGAGTTCCGCGAGCATGGGGCTGAGAAGCGCAAGCGGGGCGAGACTGTCCAGAATGTGCTTGATGACGAGATCGTCTCCCGAGCTGTTCACGAGACCATAGGTTGGGTTCCATAATTCAATTTCTTCTATATATCGTGCAAGGCGCGTGCACAGTGGATCGGCACGGATGTCCAAGGCGTCGAGGCCGCGACGCACGAGGTCGGTGTTCGCTTTCATCGTCGAGTAAGTCTAGTGAGGCGGACCTGTGCCGTCTAGCTCTGCCAGGCCCCGCGTTCAAGGCTTGCTCCTTCCGAATCCAGAATGGCCGAGACAGGGTGAGCGGAGCGAAGGAAGTCCGGCACGGAGGGGAGTGTGCCATCCCGGATCTTGGGCTATCTTTACGGTGAATGTAATCCTTATGCGATTGACACGGACCTGTGGTTTTCCGGATACTAAAATCCCATGAAGAAGCTCGTCATAGTGACGGGCGGCGTCTGTTCTTCTCTGGGAAAGGGCATCGCCGCTTCGTCCATCGGTGTTCTCATGGAGGCGCGCGGCCTTGCCGTGCGCATGGTCAAGATCGATCCGTATCTCAATGTAGATGCGGGTACGATGAGCCCCTACCAGCATGGCGAGGTCTACGTCACCGACGATGGTGCCGAAACCGACCTCGACCTCGGCAATTACGGCCGTTTCACCAATTGTAACCTTTCAAAAGCCAACTCCATCACGACCGGCCAGGTCTACCGCTCTGTCATCGACAAGGAGAGGGCAGGACGATTCCTCGGCAGGACGGTCCAGGTCATTCCCCACATCACCGATGAGATCAAGAACCGCATCCTCGCCGTGGGGCAGGGGCCGGATGTCGACGTCATCATCGTCGAGGTAGGCGGTACTGTCGGCGACATGGAGTCCATTCCCTTCCTTGAGGCTGCGCGGCAGCTCATCCACGAGATGGGCAAGCAGAACGCCCTCTCCGTCCATGTGACCCTCATCCCGGCGGTTTCGGGCGGCGAGCTCAAAACCAAGCCTTCCCAACACGCCGTCAAAGAGTTGCAGGAAGTGGGTATCCAGCCCGATGTCCTCGTCTGCAGGGCGGCTACTCCTCTCGACGCGAACCTCAGGCGCAAGCTCTCGTCCTTCACCAATGTCGAATTCGAGGGCGTGATTTCCGCCCACGATGTGCCGACGACCATTTACGAACTGCCCCTCGTATTCTACGAACAGGGCCTCGACACGTTCATGCTGAAGAAGATGGGGATCGAAAGTCGCCACGCGGAACTTTCCGAATGGCGCGACATGGTTGAGAAATTCCGCCATCCCGCGAAAAAGGTCCGCATCGGCATCGTCGGCAAATACATGGAACTCCACGATGCCTACAAGTCGGTGTGGGAAGCCCTCTACCACGGCGGCATCGCGAACGACGCAGAGGTTGAGCTCGTCAAGATCGACTCCGGCTCCCTGGAATCGGACGACGCCTCGGTCGATACGATACTCGGAGCGGTGGACGGTATCCTCGTTCCCGGCGGATTCGGTGAGCGGGGGATCAACGGCATGGTCAGGGCCGCTCGCTGGGCCCGCGAGCACAAGGTACCCTACTTCGGCATCTGCCTCGGCATGCAGATCATGGTGATCGAGTACGCGCGGGATGTCCTGGGTTGGGCGGATGCGCATTCCACCGAGTTCGATCCCGACACGAGACATCCCGTCGTCGGCCTCCTTGAGGACCAGATCGACGTGAAGGCCTATGGCGGGACGATGCGCCTCGGCGCGAGCGACTCCATCCTGAAGGCTGGCTCGCGCATCCACGAAGTCTACGGCACGGAGACGATAAGCGAGCGGCACAGACACCGCTATGAGTTCTCGAACGCTTTCAGGTCCGAACTGGAAAACGCGGGCCTGCTGATTACGGCGACTACCACAGACGGAAGCCTCGTCGAGTCCGTGGAGTGGGGAAAGCATCCTTGGGCTATCGGCGTGCAGTTCCACCCTGAGTTCAAGTCGAGACCCGTATCGGCCCATCCGCTTTTCTCCGGTTTCATCGACGCCTGCCTGGCGCACAAGGGCTGAACCTGCATGGCATCGGCTGCGCATGGGGGGGACTGGAGCCGGCCGAACGGTTCGCTTTCGCGCGATTTCGCCGCGAAAGCTGGCCGCAGGACTGGCATCGTGACCGCCATGGTGGCCGGATTGGCCCTGTTGTTTTTGATTGGCTGCAGCTTCGACTACGGCGATCAGGGACCGCCTCCCGAGGGCCAGCCCACGGCGGTATTCGTCGACTTTTTCCGGAGCGATGTCGTGAATGGCCGGAGGAGTTTCGAGGTTTATGCCGAAAAAGCCGCGTATTTCGACCTTGAAAAGAAAATAGTCCTCGAAAACATACGTTTCATGGAGTACGATGCGGAGACAGGCGCCCTGCGGACAAAGGGCGCATCGGACCATGTGGTCTATCACACCGATTCGGGTGACGCTGAACTGTCGGGCTTCGTGAGCCTCTATTCCGCCGATGAGGATGCGGTTTTCGAAACCGATTATCTGAGGTACAATGGAACGCAGAAGACCCTCGAAGGACGCCTGGACAGGAGCGTGATGGTGAAGGTGGGCAAGGGATCGTGGATACGCGGCGCCGGTTTTTTTGCCGACACTGTGGCGCGATCATTCGCCCTTCGGGACGGCGTGGAGGGTCGGATGGTCGATAATGGGCAACCCGGGAGTGATAAATGAAAAAAAGCCTACAAATTGCGACAAGAATGCTGGCATTATCTCTGTTGATGGGACTGGCCGGTGGATTGGCGGCTTCGGCCCAGAACAAGACGCCGACCGCGACGGCGAAAGACAAGGCGGCCAAGGAGACCCTGACATTCTCGGCGACGAGGGTCGAGAGCGTGCTCGCAAAGGGTAAGGAAAAGACGATACTGACCGGCAAGGCGAAGGTTCTGTCCGGCACTCTCGAGATAAAGGCTGACAAGATTGAGATTACAGGCGAAAACTACGCCTCCATCGCCTGCCTCGGCTCCGTCGAGGTCCGCGATCCCGAGAAAGGGTTTTCGCTCAAGACAGGAAAACTGGACTATGACCGGCCTTCCCAGGTCAGCAAGACCGAAGGCGACTCGACGCTTGAGGATTCCCAGAACAACATCATCCTGAAGGCCGAGTGGATTGAGTTCGATCAGAAGAACGAGACCATCCTCGCGCAGATTTCGGTCCAAATATTGAAGGAAGATTTCGCTGCGCGTTCCGAATACGCTCTGTTCAACAGGAAGGACAACAGCCTCCTCATGACGGGCATCCCGACTGTCCGATCGAAGAGCGGCGCGACTCTGTCCGCCACGACCATTTCCGGCGAAGCCTCGGCCGACAAACTCGATCTCGAGGGCAGCGTGTCCGGAAGCATCGTGACGACGAAGCAGGAATCCGCACCCGCGGAAACCAAGGGTCCATGAGCGGCGCCGAAACATCGTCTGTCCTTGAAATCGTCGGCCTCTCCAAACTCTACGGGAAAAAACTCGCGGTAGACCGGGCGGGGTTTTCCATGCGTACAGGAGAAGTTGTCGGCCTGCTCGGTCCGAACGGAGCGGGAAAGACCACCATCTTTTACATGATTGCGGGCTTCCTGAAGCCGAGCGCGGGCGTGGTCCTCCTGGATGGAAAGGAGATCGGCGCACTTCCCATGTATCGGAGGGCGCGTCTCGGCATCAGTTACCTTCCCCAGGAATCCTCTATTTTCCGCAAGTTGACCGTGGAACAGAACATCCTCGCCGTGCTCGAGACACGGGGCGATATGAGTGGCGCCGCCAGGAAGGAGAGGGTGGCTCATCTTATGGAAGATTTCGGCATCGCGGGCATCGCGAAACAGATGGCCTACACCCTCTCCGGGGGCGAAAAGCGGCGCACCGAGATCGCGAGGGCCCTCGCTCTCGAACCCAAATTCCTTCTCTTAGACGAACCTTTCACGGGGATCGACCCCATTGCCATCCACGAAATCAAGAAGATCGTGCGCAAGCTTTCAGGAGAAGGGATAGGCGTCCTCATCACCGATCACAATGTGCGCGACACTTTGGACATCACGAACCGCTCCCACATCATCCATCTGGGGAAGATCATCGTTTCGGGCGGCCGCGACGAAGTCCTCGCGAGCGAGAGCGCCCGCAGTCTCTATCTCGGCGAAGAATTCCGGATGTAATTGACCTCTGGCTCGGATACCGATACAATATGCACGTTATCTTCCTCAGCCCTCCGCCGGCGTCGACAATTTTCAACTGTCGAGTTGACGGCGCATTCTGGCCATGCTACATTCAAGTTAGACCCCGTACGGGATTGCCCATCATCACATCATTAACGGAAGACAAATGCGGTATTTCGACACTCATGCCCACATCGGGCTCATCTATGATGACCCGATCGAACAGCTTTTAGTTACTCAGCAGGCCAAACAGGTTGGTGTCGGCAGAATTGTCAGCATTTGTAACAGTCTTGTCGATTTCAAGCATGTCTACAACAATCTCCGGACGGCCGAACAGGTCTACCACGCCGTCGGCGTTTCACCCTCCGAGGTCCAGAATCCGGGCAAGGACTGGAGGAAGACGATCGAGGAGTCTGTCAAGCTTCCCCGCGTCGTCGCTATCGGCGAGACCGGACTCGACTACTTCCACCGCTACGGAGACAGGAAGAGCCAGATCGAACTTTTCATCGACCAGCTCGACATCGCGGCCAAACTCGATCTGCCCGTAATCATCCACAACCGCGAGGCGGGGAAAGATGTGCTCGATATTCTGAGCGACCGCCTGCCCGCAGCCGGCGGCGTCCTCCACTGTTACTCCGAGGACGCACGCTACGCCGAACGTGTCCTCGAGCTGGGACTGAACCTGTACTTCTCTTTCGCCGGCAACCTCACCTACCGGAACGCCAGGAATCTGCACGAGACCGTGTCGGTCCTGCCGCTCGAAAGGATACTCCTCGAAAGCGAAGCGCCCTTCATGGTGCCTGCCGAGTTCCGCGGCAAGAGGAATATGCCGGAGTACCTGCCCTCGACCGCCTATTTCCTCTCCGAGGTCGTCGAAAAGGGGCCGGAGGAGGTCGCTGAGGCGACCTACCAGAACGCCTGCAGGTTCTTCCGACTTCCCGCATGACCGGGGCGGACCGTCAGGTCCGTCTCGACGGCGCGACCCTTCCCGGCAATCTTTTTCTCGCTCCTGTCGCGGGCTACTCGGATGCGGCCTTCCGTTCTGTCTGTGCGGAACTGGGGGCCGATCTCTGCTATACGGAGATGGTGAGTTCCGAGGCCCTCACGCGGGGACATGTCAAGACGGGATTTTTGCTCGAGCGGGCGGAGAGCGAGCGTGAGTATGCGATCCAGCTCTTCGGATCCAAACCGGAGGTTCTCGCCCGGGCCGTCGAAATGATCCTTCCGCTCAAACCTCTCGTCATCGACCTCAATTGCGGCTGTCCGGTTCCGAAGATCATCAAGTCGGGGGCCGGTTCGGCCCTCATACGGAAGCCCGAGCTCCTGCGCTCCATCGTCGCGGCGATGACTGCTGCGAGTCCGATACCCGTCACGGTCAAGATACGCCTCGGCTGGGACGCGGAGAGCATCAACTACCTCGAGGTCGCCCAGGCCGCCGTGGCGGGCGGGGCGAAGGCTGTCACCCTCCATGCCCGGACGCGGGCGCAGGGCTATTCGGGTCACGCCGACTGGTCTTGCATCGCTGCCTTGGTGAAAGCTCTGCCTGTCCCTGTGTTCGGTTCAGGCGATGTCTTTCGCGCCGTCGATGTCCTCCGGATGATGGAGTCGACTGGCTGCGTGGGAGTCATGGTAGCCCGCGGCGCCATGGGCAACCCCTTCATTTTCGCTGAAGGCCGGGCCCTGCTGGAAGGCAGGCCTCTGCCCATTTTCGACGACCGGCAGAGAGCCGAGGTGGCGAGGCGCCATCTCGCCCTCTCGGTGCGGTTCCTGGGCGAGCGCACGGCTTGCGTCGAGTTCCGAAAACAGTTCTGCTCCTACACGAAGGGAAGGATCGGCGGGGCAGAATTGAGGGCGAGGGCCGTCCAATCGCTCTGTGTGAAAGATTTCGACGAGCTGTTTGATCGGTGGGCCGGCGGAGCCCTCGTCGGGACGACGGCCGATGATGACACCGATTCGACTGCCGGTGATGATTGGAAAATACAATGAGGATCGGGTCGGGATCGATGGTGTAAAACGGAAACCGCCGGCCGGGGCGATGTCAGGCTGATCACTTCATCGAAGTGATCGTCGCATTCTGCCGGTATTCCTCCATCCGGGCCGAGAATTCGGCATCAGGATCAACGCTTTCGATGTTTCGGGCGATGGATTCCAGAAGCCAGGGCGCGACGACGTTTTCTTTGATCGCCGGCCAATCCGGTGGAAGGGTCGAGGGCATCGACAGTTGTTCTGCGGAAGGCATTTGTCCACTCATTGAGGGGTAATAGGTCGGGAAAGCCCGTTCATTGACCGACCGGACGGAGGAGAAGCCGCCTGCCAGACCGAACGCGATGTCCATGCATCCCGTCGACGCGGCTTTTTCGAGTATTTTTCTCTGGTTCTCTTCTTTGAAGAACCACTTCAGGAAGGTTTCGGCCGTGGATTTGCCTTTCCCTGAGCGGAGGATGGCCGCGAAGGCCATGTCGTCGTCGACGGGTATCTTCCCTTTGCTCGAGAACCATCGGAATTCCAGGGCTCCTCGTTTTTCCACGGGGAGCGTGAAGAGTCGCGAGGAATCCATGTACGCGAACAGCGCCCTCCCTTCCGCTATGTACTGGTAATCGGGAGTAAAGAGGTATTTGAATTCGAAATCGCGCTCGGCGAGGTAGGATGTATTCTTTTCGCGGCTCCATGCGCGCAGATTCCTGACCGTCCTGCCGAGCCCCTCGGCGTTCCAGACGAGTTTTTTGTCTTCGCGGAAATCGACTCCTTCGGCCTGCGCGTACAGAACAAGGAAATCGGGGTTCCATCGCGGAGAAAACCCCATTCTGACATAGCTTCCGCCTTCGATTTTGTTGAAGGATCGTGCGGAGCTTCCCATCGTCTCGAGATCGAGGAGAAGCGGGGCCGGCGGCCTGTATTTCCCTTTTGCGAAGACGATGGCGGGCATGTTGAAGGATACCGGGAGAAAGAGCTGTCTTCCGTTCACGTTGCCGAGCGCGAGCAGGTTCGGATAGAAGGATGACTGGTTAACGTACAGCTCGCCGAAAAGGTATTCCAGGGACTGGAATTTGTCGCGGATTTTTTTGCTTTTCAGATATCGTCCGATGGCGAGGGCGGGATCTGCCTTCCTGTCGGAGAGGGCGCCTGCAAGGTCCTCCTTGTACTCCAGCTCGATGAGCTGGTCTTCCCGCGATGCGTTGAAGAGTTCGACGGCCAGAACCAGTTCGGGGATGTCGGTCCAAAGCTTGGCGGGCCCGGATTCGCCCTCCGATGAGTTTGTCTGCCGGACGGGGGCGAAACCCGAGGAGAGAGCGGAGTTGGCCGAGCCTTCGCCGGCTTTTGCCCCCTCCCCTCCGCATGACAGGACGAGAGGGGAGAGGGCCGCGGCGAGAAGCAGGGCGCGGATGAGGTCGAAAAACGGGTGTGGGCGCCGCCGGCCCCGCACTGTTCCCGGAATGGCTCGCATGGCTTGACGATAGCCCGAGGGAACGAACAGATCAAGACGATGCGGCGCCCTCGAATTTCGACTCGCCTGTGCGCCGATCCTGGCGGTCGGTCTCTTTTCCGGAGCGCAACTCCGTTGAAAAGCCGGGCAGCAGATGACATCTTGACAATGGATCGCATTTCCCTTATGGTTTGAATCCGCCGGTAAAACGGCTCCTTTAACTGGAGCGGTGTCCGAGGGGTTTAAGGAGACGGTCTTGAAAACCGCTGTACCGCAAGGTACCGGGGGTTCGAATCCCCCCTGCTCCGTAAGGCCTTGAGGCCGGGTTTGGAGAGGTGCGAGAGCGGCCGAATCGGGCTCCCTGCTAAGGAGTTGTACCCCTCAAGGGTACCGGGGGTTCGAATCCCCCCCTCTCCGTCGTTCATGAGGTTATAGCTCAGCTGGATAGAGCATCAGATTGCGGATCTGAAGGTCGGTGGTTCGAATCCACTTAGCCTCAATTTTCTTTTGGAGAGATGCGAGAGCGGTTGAATCGGGCGGTCTCGAAAACCGTTGAACACGTAAGTGTTCCGGGGGTTCGAATCCCCCTCTCTCCGCCAAATCACGAAGTAAAAATGTTTTTGCCCCGGAGAGATGACCGAGCGGCCGAAGGTGCGCGATTGGAAGTCGCGTGTACTCGTAAGGGTACCGAGGGTTCAAATCCCTCTCTCTCCGCTAGTTCCTTCTTCGAGCTTTTGAAGCCAGGCACTGCGCTCGTGGCCGCCGTTTAACCCGCCAGGCCCGGAAGGGAGCAACGGTACGCGGTAGGTGCGGTGCCGCAGACCGCCTGGCTTCGAAAGCTTGAAGACCTTTACCACCCTTCACGCTTATGGTAGTTTGATTTTGTATGTCCTATGAAATAACCGCGGCGCGTAAGCGTCCCCAGAATTTCGAGCAGCTCGCCGGCCAGGACTTTGTCTCGGCCACGCTGGAAGCCTCGATAAGCTCGGGGCGGATTGCGCACGCATACCTGTTTTCCGGCCCGCGCGGTTGCGGAAAGACGAGCACCGCCCGCATTCTCGCCAAGGCCCTCAACTGCGAGTCCGGACCGACGGCTTCGCCGTGCGGAGTCTGTGACTCATGCAAGTCCATCGCCGCGGGTTCGGCCCTCGATGTGATAGAGATCGACGGCGCCTCCAACACGTCTGTGGACAACATCAGGCAGATCAAGGACGAAGTGCTCTTCCCGCCCAACGGCGGCCGCTACAAGATCTACATCATCGACGAAGTCCACATGCTCTCGAACAGCGCCTTCAACGCCCTGCTCAAGACCATAGAGGAGCCGCCGCCTTATATCGTTTTCATCTTCGCGACGACGGAGCTGCACAAGGTTCCGGCGACTATAAAAAGCAGGTGCCAGCAGTTCGCGTTCCGGCTCATTCCCGTGGAAACCGTCAAGAGGCTTCTGACCGGGATAGCCGCGGAGCTGGGGGTGGCGGCCGAAGATGAGGCCCTGCTCTGGATCGCCAAGGAGTCTGGCGGTTCTTTGCGCGACGCCTACACTCTGTTCGACCAGGTCCTCTCTTTTTCGGAAGGAGGGATCAGGGCCGATCTGATCCGCGAAAAGCTGGGGCTCGTCGGGCTGGACAGGCTCAACGCCCTGTTCGGATTCTGCCTCCGGGGTTCCTCCGGGGAAGCCCTCGACGCCCTCGACGTCATCCTGGACCACGGCGTGTCCGTGGAGCAGTGTGTGATCGACGCTGTCGAATACTGCCGTTCCCTCCTCCTCATCAAGAACGGGATTCTCCGCGAGAGTCTGCTCGGCGCGCCGGCCTCGGCATATGACCGGTCGGTGCTCGACGGACTTTCCGCCGAGAGGATCGAGAGGGCCTTGGCCCTGTTCATGGAAGTCTACAGGAATCTCCGGTTCACGGTCGAAGCGCGCTTCGAGCTGGAGTTGGCGATCTCCCGGCTCTGCAGGCTCGGCGACTTCGTGTCGCCCGCGGAGTTGGCGCGGAGTGTGGCTGCCATGCGTAAATACCTTGCCGGAGAGGTTGCGAGACCTGTGACCGGCGGTGTCGATCAGAGGGCGGGCGCTGACGCGCGCGGCGCGGGGGACTTCCGCCCTGGGGGGGACGAGCGCGCGCGGGATGTCGCCGCGATGCCTGCCTCCGCCGGTTTTTCCGCGGAAACCGCGTTCGCCGAGACCGGCGCCGCGGAAAGATGGGAGGAAGTGGTCGGGACGGATGGTCCCCGAACGGAGAGCGAGGCCACCCCGAGGAATGTCTACGCTCCCCAATCCTGCGAATCCTTCGGGGAGGGCATCGACCCCGATCTTCTGCGCGCCGAAGTCATCAACGACCTCGGCAAGGCGAGCCCCATCCTGAAGTCCGGGCTGGCGGCCTCGGGAGTCTGGTGCATCGAGGAGGGACGCCTCGTCATTCCTTTCGCCGTGATGGGGATCGAGCAGAAGATGGTGAAAGATTCCATCGGTGTCCTCGCCGAGTCGGTGTCCAGGCGTCTCGGCCGATCCCTCAAGGTCGAACTGAGGATCGTAAAGCCCGAGTCCGCGGGGCATGCCGCAGCCGCAGGCGGAAGGGCTGATGGACACGCCGCCGGAGAGCCCGGCGCGGACCCGGCCCTGGCGCCGATGCCGCGCGCCGTTCCGGCAGGAGCCTTTGTCCGCAACGATGGTGAAGACGAGACCGATCCGGTGAAGATCGTCGAGAATGTTTTTAGGGGCACGAGAGTCGTGCCGGCGGCCAGACCGGCCGATACAAGGTAGGATTGACATGAATTTTTCCGAAATCATGGATATGTTGCGCAATCCCCAGGCCATGCAGGCCCGCGTGAACGAGCTCAGGGACAGGACCTCGCGGGTTCGGGCGACGGGATCTTCCGGAGGCGGCATGGTCAAGATAAGCCTCACAGGCGATCTCGATATGCTGTCCTGCGAAATCGCGCCCGAGATAGTCGATCCTTCAGACGTCGGCATGTTGCAGGACCTCGTCCGCGCCGCCTACAACGACGCGACCGCCAAAGTCAAAGAGGCTCTCCAGAAGGAATTGTCGACGGGGATGGAAGGCATGCCCATTCCCCCGGGCTTCGGTTTCCCCGGTTCCGGTTCCTGAAGGCCGGTCCCCAGTGAAGGCGATCGAGGAACTTGTCGGACTTTTGTCCCGCCTGCCTGGCATAGGCAAGAAGAGCGCCATGCGCGTGGCCTGGCATCTCTTGAAGACCGATTCGGCCTATGCCCGCGCCCTCGCCGACAGGATAGCGACATTGAAGGAGACCGTCCGCTTCTGCTCGATCTGCGGATCGTATACGGAAAACGATCCCTGCGATGTCTGCCGCTCTCCTGTGCGGGACTCGAGCCTGATCTGTGTCGTTGAGCAGCCGCAGGATGTCATGACGATCGAGGCTTCTCATGAATTCCGCGGGCTCTATCATGTTCTGGGCGGGCTCATCTCGCCTCTGGATGGAGTGGGACCGGAGAACCTCAGCATCCAGGCGCTCATCGGCCGTCTATCCGGCTCGGGCGTCGTGGAAGTCGTCGTGGCGACCAATCCGACCGTGGAAGGAGATACGACTGCCTTGTATCTCAAAAAGATTCTCGAGCCGACAGGCCTGTCGGTGACGAGGCTGGCGACGGGAATCCCCGTCGGGGGAGATCTGGAATACGCTGACCGCCTCACGCTCGCTCGTTCATTCAGAGGAAGAACGCGCCTCTGAATGCAGGCGCAGATCCATATCCGATTTTCCGCGGGGAGAACCATGACCGTACGACAGATAGCTTCCATTCTTGATGCCCGTATCTTTGCAGGACAGGATAATCTCGATCTGGAAGTCAATTCCGCTTGTGGCGCAGATCTGATGAGCGATGTCATGGCCTTCGTCAAGGAAAAAGTCGTTCTTCTGACGGGGCTGGTCAATCCGCAGGCGCTGCGCACGGCCGACCTTCTGGATATCAAGATCGTAGTCTTTGTCCGGGGCAAAACGCCTACAGAAGATCTCGTCGAAATGGCCGGCGAATACGGCATGGTCATCCTGTCCACGAAATACTCCATGTTCCTCGCCTGCGGGCGTCTTTACGAGGCGGGCCTGCGCGCGGGCGGCGTCAGGGAAATCCTGTAAAAGGCCCCGGAGTGAAAATTGCCTATTCCGTTCCGGGGGATGACTATCTCCAGGCCGGGAAAGCCTCCGCCGAGCTCAAGCGCCTGCTCGGCCGTCTGGGAGTCGAGCCGGGCGTCATCAAGCGCGCCGTCGTCGCCATGTACGAGGGCGAGATGAACATGGCCATCCACGCGGGCGGAGGAGTCGCCGAGGTCGAGATAGATCCCGGGCTCGTCACGATCATCCTCAGGGACAAGGGACCGGGGATACCCGATCTCGGACTCGCCATGACCGAGGGATATTCCACCGCGACCGAGAAGGTCCGCGAAATGGGCTTCGGCGCCGGAATGGGGCTGCCGAACATGGAGAGGAACGCCGACACCCTCGTGGTCGATACCGTTGTCGGGGAAGGGACCTGCGTCACCATGACTCTGAAATTGAAGGAAAGCGGGAGCTGATTATGCCCGGAACTCTCGAAGGCGGAGGAGAGAGGATGCGCCACTCCGTGACGCTCGATTCCGATCGGTGCATAGGATGTACAAACTGCATAAAAAAATGTCCTACTGAAGCGATTCGGGTGCGCAAGGGCAGGGCGAAGATCATCGAGGCGCGGTGCATAGACTGCGGCGAATGCATCCGGACCTGTCCTCAGGGCGCCAAGAAGGCTGTTTCCGATCCTCTCTCCATGATCCGCGATTTTTCTTTCACGGTGGCCCTGCCGGCCCCTTCCCTCTACGCGCAGTTCGATGAAAAGTTCAGCCGGAGCGACATTCTGGAAGCGCTTCTGGGGTTGGGCTTCGATGATGCCTTCGAGGTGGCGCTGGCGGCCGAGGAAGTCAGCGCGCAGACTCAGGCTCTCCTCTCCCAGGGCGGGGCGAGGCCCCTCATTTCGGCGGCTTGCCCCTCCGTTGTCCGGCTGATCCAGCTCCGCTTCCCTTCGCTCATACCGAACCTCGCCACCATCCTGCCGCCGATGGAGGTCGCTGCGCGCATCGTGCGCGACAAGCTGTATCCGGGCAGGGAAGGGCTCGGTGTGTTCTTCATAAGCCCCTGCGCCGGGAAGGTCTCCGCCGTAAGGACTCCTCTTGGGTACAGACGCTCTGCCGTGGACGGCGTGATCGGTATCAAGGATGCCTACTTGCAGCTCCGGAAGAATCTGGAGAAGGCGGGGAGGCGCGAGGCTGAAAGGGATCGTCGGGCGGAGCTGCCGGGCGTTGCCGGGGTGGGGCAGCTTTCCTCCGCAGCGCTGGAGCGGGGCAGCACGGCGAGAGCCGGCAGTGTCGGGATCGGCTGGGCGCGCGCGGAAGGTGAGACGAGGGCTTTGGGAGACCGGAGGGCGATATCCGTTGACGGGATCGGGAATGTCATCGAGGTGCTCGAGGAGCTGGAAAACGGAAAAATAAAGGATATCGACTATATCGAGGCTCTCGCCTGTCCGGCGGGATGCGTCGGCGGGCCCATGACTGTGGGGAATCCCTTCGTGTCCAGATCGAAGACGTACCTGCGCGAGTGCGAGGCCGATGTCGAGACGGAGCTGAGGGCGGGGGCATCTGAGGGTGGTGCGGACGGGGGCCGCGGTGATCTTTCTTTCCTGAAGCCCGGAGAATACCGCTGGAGCAGGGCCCTCGAGTCGCAGCCTACCCTCAGCCTCGACGCCGACATGCAGAGGGCACTCGTCATGGCCGAAGAAATGGAGCGCATAGCCTCCGGTTTGCCCGGGCTCGACTGCGGCGCCTGCGGCTCTCCGAGCTGCAAGGCTCTGGCCGAGGACATCGTCAGAGGAGAAGCGCTGATCACGGACTGTATCTTCAAATTGCGCGAAAACGTCCGCAAACTGGCCGGGGAACTCATCGCCCTGGAAGCCATCCAGCCGCCGGGCCTCGATCGGGAAAAGCGGGCGGAATGATTCCATGCGGGGCCGCGCGGCCGGCCACCGTCCGGGATGCCTGTTTCGACCGGAGGAAGTGCATAATAAATCTGTTTCAATTTGACAAAACCGATCAACACGACTATAGTTTTAGTTTAACTAAATAGAGCATTTTCTTGCATATCCAAGCATATACTGTATTCGGTCGCATCATGTACCGGAGTTTGTGGATGGAGTGCACCTGAGAGGTCGTCCTTGAACAAGAAGGATTTTCCGCGTGTTCATTTTTATGACCAGGATTTTGTCGAGATGTACGACAGAACCTGGGCATGGATATCCGATTGCTGGGCTTCAGGGAATCCGGGGAGCAGCCTTGAGAAGGCTAAGCTGTTCCATTACCCCCAGGTTCCCGTCGTCGATGTCATGGAACAGGTTTTTTCGTCGTTTTTCCTGGTCTATTCCAATCGCATATACGGCGCATCCAATGGGCTCGATGCGTTGTACAGCCTGCAGGAACCCAGCGGAGCCATCCGGGGCTGCTATGATCTCGCGTCCGGAACTCCCATTCTGACTCCCGACAATCCCGAAGGCCTCTCCCTTCCCCTCTTTGCCTGGGCCGAATACAACCTCTACCACAAGACGGCCAACAAGAAACGCGTGAAGGATGTCATGCCCACCCTCCAGAAACACTGGGCCTGGATGGAAGCGACCTTCCGCCGCGACAACGGCCTTTACGCCGTGCCTGTCTCCGCGACCGGGATGCCGAACTCCCCCCGCAGGGACGCCGTCTACCTCTCGGACTTCAACGCCGCGATGGCGATGAACGCTCTCTACCTCTCGGCCCTCGGGGATATCCTGAACGACAAGGAAGCGTCTTTCCAGTTCAAGCGCTCTTACTTTTCCCTGAAGACCCGCGTCAATTCGATGATGTGGAACGCGGAGGATGGCTTCTATTACGATATCGACGAGGCCGGCAACCAGATCCGGACCAAGACGATAGGCGGATTCTGGCCCCTTCTCGCGGAGATCCCCAACGAGGACCGCGCCGAGAGGCTCATCGCCCACCTCAAAGACCCAGCCACATTCGGCACGGAGCACCCCTTCCCGACCCTCGCCGCCGACCATCCCGATTACGACAGGACCGGGAACGGCTACAGGGGATCGGTGATACCCGCCTTCACCTACATGGTCATCAAGGGGCTCGAGAAGTACAACCAGTACGAACTCGCGCGCGATTGCGCCATCCGTCATCTGTATTTCGTCCTCGATTCCATGCACCAGCCGGGCGAGGAGCGGAACCACGATTCCAAGCCCGTCGTGTGGGAGGCCTACCAGCCTCAGAGCGAGGGTAAGGCTGCCTGGGAAGGGCATCAGGACTGGCCGCACCGCCAGTATCTGCCTTTCGCGGGGCTTTCGACCATCGCCCTCATGATCGAAAACATCGTCGGCCTCTACATTTCGCTGCCGCGCAAGACCGTGGACTGGATCATCCCCAACCTCGAGATCATGGGCATAGAGAATCTCTCCCTGAAACGGAACCTCGTCACGATCCTGTCCAACAAGTCGGGACGCGGCTGGGAAATCCACATGGAGAGCGAGAAGCTCTACTATTTCACGATCAATGTCCTCGGAAAGAAGAAGAAGACTCTACCGATACCTTCGGGCAAGTGCTCGATGCTGATAGACAAGATCTGAAAGAGGTCTGCCCCCTCGCAGAGGGGGATGATGTGACGGAAAAGATGAAGGCCGCGCTCCTGGGATAATCCCCGAGGACGCGGCCTTTTTTTCGGTCTGCGATCCGTCCGGCGGCGCGCATCTCCGGGCGGGGGATGCGCGCGTGGGCGGAGGCGGCATCCGCAAGCGGGGCCGGAGACTTACAGGAACAGCCCCATGCAGACGAGGTCGTCGTAATGGTTCCGGTACTTGCGCTTCCGGCGGAGGAGTCCTTCCTCGGAGAAACCGAACTTACGGTAGAGGGAACGCGCGGCATCGTTGGAAGCGAAGACCTGCAGCTCGATCTTTTCCATGCCTTTCTGCCTGGCTTTGTTGATGACCTGGGCGAGGAGTTCCTCGCCGATACCCTTTCCGCGTTCGGCCGCCACAATGCCCATTCCGAGAGTCCCGACGTGGCGTGTTTCCTCGATGTTTCCGGGGGCGATGTCGCACCAGCCGATGACCTCCTCCCTTTCGTCGAGAGCGATGAAGGCGGGGGTATCGTTTTCGCGCGCAGCCCGCATGAAGTGCACGGTGTCTTCGATCTTGAACCGGAGGGTCGCGAAGAGGAACTCGCCTTCATCCTTGACCGAATCGACAGCCTGAAGGAAGGATTCCGCATATTTTTCGTCTGTGGGCACTATTCTGTACATGAGACCTCCCTCAATCGGCCGAGTGTACCACGATGCTGCCCATCATGGCGAATCCGGAAATTTCCACATACGGCCCGGAGCGGACGACGCGCCGTTCGACATTCTCCGCCATTCGCGCGTCGCCCATGAAGGGAAATGCGCTGAGTTTGACCGGAAGACCGCGCGGTACGATGACCTTGATCTCGCCCATGAGGGTGAAAGCGTCGATCTTGAGCCTGCCGGGTGGCAGGGCGGTGTGCCTGAGGTCGAGGGTCGTGCTTCCCATGAGGGTGAACGATGAAACATTGTCGGTGTTGAGCCAGTCTCCGGTCATGTGCCGCTCGCCCATGACGCAGGCGATGGCCTCGTTGCCGCTGCCCCTCGCCTCGACAGCGAAGTCAGGCTGGGGGCGAAGGGCCGGATCGCCGGCATAGCCCCTGTCGCGGTCGGAGCGACGTGAGCGCGACTCGGGGAAGCCCCTGGAGGATGCCTGGCCGGGCAAGGGGTCGGCGGGCAAGTCGGAAACACACTGCCTGATTTCATCGACACGGGTGGCGTTTTGCACCCGTCCCGCCTTTTTTTCGTAGTCCTCAATCGATATGTCGCCGCCCGCGAAGGCGTTGGTGAGCATGTCGAGGGCCTTCTGGCGAGAGGTCTCAATGTCCGTATAATCCGGCATTCGGGTCTCCTTGCGATGATCCGCGGTTGATTCGGAAGTGGGTTCATACCCCGCAGCCCGCTGCGAGGTCGTCGATCATGTCCGGAGCGGGATTCCGCAGAACCACCTTCAATTCTATCGCGGACGACGGTCTTTTACCATTGTCTGCGCTTTGGTGCAGGAAAAAACGACACGGGCGGCCACTCTGTGCTTCCGGGCCTGCGTCCGGAAGCCGGCGGATCTCATGAACACGTTCCGGGAACCACCGGCTTAAGCCGTGGGTCCGGGCGCAGACTCGGTCTGGGAGATGAGCATGCCCGAGAGCATGAATGCCCCGCCGATCACGAGCCTCGCCGTGACGGGCTCGCCGAGGAGAATGACGCCACCGATAGCCGCGAACAGGGATTCCATGGAGAGGATGATGGATGCGTGCGCGGGGTGGGCGGTCTTCTGGGCGATGATCTGCAGGGTGAAGGCGACGCCGATGGAGAGTATCCCGCCGTAGAGGATGGGGATGGCGGCGGGAAGAATGCCGGAGAATGTGTGCGGCTCCGTCGCGAGGGCGACGGCGAGGCTGAGGATGGAGCACATGATGTACTGTCCGAAAGCCAGTTCGAGCGGGTCCATGCGGTTGGCGAGCCGCGCGACGATGAGGATGTGGAAGGCCCAGAAGAAGGCCCCGATGAGGACGAGGAGGTCGCCTTTGGCCATGGTGAAGCCCGCCCCGATGGACAGGATGTAGAGGCCGGCGAGAGCGAGGATGGCGCCGATCCATATCCGGGGCGAAGAGTGCCTGCCGATGAGTATCCCCAGGAGAGGCACGAGGACGACGTAGAGGCAGGTGATGAAGCCGGCGTTTCCGGCCGTCGTGGAGACGAGGCCGACCTGCTGGAGGGTCGAACCCGAGAAGAGGATGAGACCGGCTGCGCCTATCCCGAGGATCTTTCTGCCCGGCTTGATCGATTTGGCCTTTTCTGCGGGCGAGGCGCGTCGGCGCGAAAAGATGAGAAGAGGGAGCATGGAGAGGGCTCCGAGGGCGAAGCGCACTCCCGTGTAGGCGAAGGGGCCGATGAACTCCATCCCGCTGCGCTGGGCGGAGAATGCGAAGCCCCAGATGATGGCGGTGAGAAGGAGGAGGCCATCCGCCCTGAGCGCCCCGGAGGGAATCCGGCCGGCCTTTCCGGCGGTTTGAGTCTGCGGTTTGTTCATGGGATCGAACGCGTCCTTCAGTCCGGGCCGATCACGGTGCCGACAAAGGGGCGCCCCTCGAGGATATTTCCGAGGTTGGCGAGATCTGCGCCCGCGGCGCAGACGACCTTGAGGCCGAGTGCAGAGGCTTTTTTTGTCGCGATCGGGTCGAAGGGGACGTTCTTGCCGGGGACCCAGGTGTCGCCCACGAGGGCGCGGAATTCCTTCCAGGCGATGCTGTCGATGGGGAGGGCGGAAGGATCGACGCGCGGGTCGGCCGTGTAGACTTTCGCGATGTTGGAGAGGTTGAGCACGACTTTGGCGCCGAAGCGCTCCGCGAGCATGACCGCGTCGAAGTCGGTGGAGAATCCGGGCTTCCAGCCCGCCGCGACGAGGACGCGGCCCGAGAAGGCGAAGTCGGCGACCGGATCGGTCACGACGGGGTCGAGACAGAGATCCCCGAGGATGCCCTTCACGAGCTGGGCGTTGAGGCGGGTCGCGGCGATGCCGATCCAGTCCTGAGCCTCGTCGGAGGGGAGCGGGGTGGAGGTGTCGGGGAATGCCGCGGCTCCGGCGGGTACCGGAGCGAGGGAGGCTCGGTAGGCTTTCTGCCAACTGCGCGCGGGACCGCCGCCGCCGACGACCAGAATGAGACGCCGTTCGGGCGAGGCGGCGAGATAGCTCGCGACAAAAGCCCGGAAGGCGGCGAGAAAGACGGAATCGGGGCTGTCCGGGGCGACGATAGAACCGCCCAACGAGAGAACAGTGGTCATCGGGAACCTCCGGGCCCATGATAGCCAGAGCTTTCGCGCGGGTAAAGGGGATGGAATCTGCCGGAACCGGCGGGTTCAGGCCTGCGGGGAGGAGACCAGCCTGAAGTTCCGCTCGAGCTCGGATCTGAGAGCGGGAATACCAGCGTAGACATGGCCCTGCATCCCGCTGTCGCGCGCGCCCGCGATGTTGCCGGGGACGTCGTCGACGAGGAGACAGCGCTCCGGCATTGTTCCGGCCGCCGCGATGCATATTTCGTAGATGGCGCGTTCGGGTTTGATGACCCTGTGTTCGCAGGAGAGGACGAGGCCGTCGAACAGGGAAACCCAGCCGTACCCGCCGCGGCGGAGCTTCCCGGCTCCATCGAAGGGTATGTTGGACAAAAGGACAAGGCGGGCGACGCGGGCTTTCATGTCGGCGATGAAGTCCGTCATGGCCGGATCGATGACGAACCAGCTCTCCATGTCGAGCTCGACGAGTCGGGCTATTTCGTTGTGGCCGACTGTGGTCCCGAGCCGGGAGGCGACGCGCGTCCAGTAGCCTTCCGCCCCGAAGCTGCCCCTGTCGTATTCGCTCCGTTCGCCGTAATAGGCCGGGGCGAAGGCTTCGGGGCTCGCGCCGAGCATCGAGGCCATCTCGGTGGCCAAGACCGTGTTCTGGTCGCGGGTGATGACTCTGCCGAAATCGAATACAAGTGTCGAAACTGTGGGAGTCGTGGTCGTGGATTTCATGGCCACGACTATAGCTTGCGTGAGGGTGGCTGTTCGAGGGGGTGAGGCGCGGCAGGCCGGGACAATGGTGTGCCGCCGCGCCGCAACCCGCCATCGAGGATGGAATGTGACATGAGGATCTAGATGCTCAGCCCGAAGAAGAGCTTTGTCCAGGCCGTGAATCCGAGGCCGAACCAGGTGTCGGAGTAGGACAGGCCCTTCTGCAGGCTTGCGGGCATCCAGGGAGCGTCGGCGAGATTGACGTCGACCTTGGCTCCGCCTATGAGAGTGACGGGGCCGATGGGGATGCCGAGGCAGAGGTTGATGCTGGGATAGGGTCTGAGGACGTCCAGGGGAGTGAGCCCGTCCTCGTGGAGGATGCCTTTGGCGAACCTGACATGGTCGGGACCGAGGTATTGTTCCGCGCGGATGTCGAGGTCGATGTGTGGGGCGCGCGAGCTCCCCGTCCTGCCGCCCAGGCCCGCGCTGACAGTGACATGGTCGGGATTCGAGAACCATTCGCCCTGAGGCGCGCCGGCGCCGTAGACGAAATAGAAGCCATTTCTGCCGGTCTTCCATGATGTGTTCACGTAGCCGTCGGAGCGGTTCCAGACGAGGCCGAGATCGCTGATTCCGTTGGACGAGAAGTTGAGGAGGCCGATCTGGAGGCCGTCGACCTTGTCCGCCACGTTGACGACGCCGATCTGAAGGCCGCGTACATCCTTGGCCAGGTTGAAGACGCCCGCTGTCTGGACTCCGTAGACATTGTCGGCGATGTTGAAGACGCCCGCGGCCTGGAAGCCGATGAGGTTGTGGGCGATGTTGAAGACGCCCGCGCCTTGGATGGGGGTGACAACGATGTTTCCGATGTTGAAGACACCTCCGAGCTGGATTCCGTCGAGCCTCTGCGAGGCGACGTTGAAGACACCGGCGGCCTGGATGCCGCGCGCCTCGTTGGCGACATTGAAGACGCTGGAGAGCTGGATCATGTCGATCCTGTCGTTTATCGCGCCGATGAGGCCGAGCGAAATGGCAGCGTCGCCCGAGCCGAAGGGCAATCCCGCTCCGGGGACGAAGGACACCTGCACGGGGGCCTCGACTTCGGCCTGAGCGGAAGAGAGTGAGAAGAGGATGGCGACCGCAAAAGCAAGGGCTTTGAGTTTCATGCTGAACCCCGGTATGCAAAATGGATGGCGCCCCGCATCGGGGCATACCCGCAAGCTATCGCGCCGCGCTTCCGAAATCAGGGCGGAGGCTGCCCGCCTCCCGCTTTTGTGCGCCCGGCCGACGTCGCGAGTCGTGCAAGTCGGGTGAAGCCATACGAAGTCGTTCGAAATCGCGCAAAGTCGCGCGGCACGGCGCGCTTCGGCCCGCTTCAACGGGAGGCCCGATTCAGAGTACCTTCCATAGTATGGGCATTTTTTCACGGTTGCGCGAGGCTGGCCGGAAACGGCTTGCCGAAAGGAATCCCATCCCCGACGAGCTCTGGGACTGGGCCTTCCGCGGGCACAAGATTTTCCGCGGCATGCCGGAGGGGGACGAAAAACTCCTGCGTGAACTCTCGACTCTCTTTCTCGCGACAAAACGCTTCGATCCGGTGGATGGAGCCGAGGTCGACGAGGAGCTGAAAGTTTCGGTGGCCGCCCAGGCCTGCCTCCCCCTTCTCGGACTCGACTTCGACTGGTACAGGGGCTGGTCGACCATCATCGTCACGCCCGACTACTACAATGTCACCAAGCGCGAGGCCGACGAGGCGGGGGTCATCCACGAATACGAGGACGAGTTTGCGGGCGAATCCTTCGACTTAGGTCCCGTCGCCCTCTCTGTCCCCGACATCGACGCGTCGGGCTGGGGGGACGGTTACAATGTGGTGATCCACGAGATGGCGCACAAGATCGACGGCAGGGACGGCTCCTACGACGGCTGCCCGCCCTTGCACCGCGACATGGATGCGCTCGCGTGGAAGGCGGCGTTTTCGGAGGCCTTCGCCGACTTCAGGTCCAAGCTCGAATCGCCGCGAACTGGCCGGCGGCCCGGCGGAGGCCGCGGCCCGGGAGGCAAGGCGAAGTCGAGGACGCGCATCGACCCCTACGCGGCAGAGAGCCCCGACGAGTTCTTCGCCGTCGCCTGCGAGTATTTTTACGAGAGACCCGGGGTCCTGCTGCGCGAGTATCCCGCGGTCTACGCTCAGATGCGGACTTTTTTCAGGCGGGACCCGAGCGAGTGGGGAGGCTGAGAGCGCGCGGTTTTCAGGAACCGCCGGCCCGACTGCCCTACCATTCGGATTCTCCATAGATTAAACTGTCTGAAAACGTATATCTGCGGGAGCAATGAGCATGGACACCGGTGTCGAGCTTGTCGAAAGCCTGAAACAGATCACCGTCGATTTTCTCGCCGGCCTGCCCGGACAATGGGGGGCCATTCAGACCGCCTGGGCCCGGGTCCGCAGGGATGAGAGCGACCCTGCGGACCTTTCCGACCTGGTCCAGAAAACTCACAGCCTCGCTGGAGCCTCCGGATCGCTTGGCTTCTTCAAGATCGCCGAACAGGCCCGGCTTTCCCAGCGGGCCCTCGAGGTGGCCGCCTCGGCTCCCTCCGACCCGCAGGCCCTCGAACTTGCTGAGCGGAGGATAGACGAGCTCGGGAAGGCCGTCATGTACGACAGGCAGGTCGACCTCGCGGAACTGACTCAGAGACTCGGCGCCGCCAGGGCTGTCACGGCCTCCCTCGAAGAACAGCGGAAACGGAGGATGGTCTTCCTCGTGGAGGACGATTCTGTCCAGGCGCGCGAGCTCTCCACACAGATCGGATATTTTGGCTACGGCGTCAGAATTTTCTGTTCCCCCGCGGAGCTCGAGGAAGCGCTTCCCGGACAGAGCCCGACAGTGATCCTCATGGACATCATCTTCCCCGAAGGGGGCCTTGCGGGCATCGAGTCCGCAGTCCGTCTGGGAGAGAGCGACGCTCGGGCAGCTCCCGTGATTTTCATAACCCGGAACGACAGCATGTCTTTCCGACTGCAGGCCGTCAGGGCGGGAGGAAGGGCCTACTTCGTCAAGCCGGTCGACGTGGACACTCTCGTCGACGTGATGGACCGCCTCGCCTTCCGCGGCGACGACAAGCCTGCGCGGATACTCATCGTCGACGATTCCAGGGTTCAGGCCACCTACACGTCCCTCCAGTTGAAAAAGGCCGGCATGATCGCCGAGATCCTCTCTGATCCGATGGATCTGATCGAGCGGATCATCGGCTTCGAACCCGATCTCGTCCTCATGGACATGTACATGCCCGACTGCACGGGGATCGAACTCGCGATGGTCATCCGCCAGATGGAGCGATTCGTCAGCCTGCCCATCGTCTTCCTCTCCGGAGAGACTGACAAGGACAAACAACTCGCGGCCCTGGGCATAGGCGGCGACGATTTCCTGACAAAACCCATCGAAACGGAACACCTGATCTCTTCGGTGACGACGAAAGTAGCCCGCTACCGACAGCTCCGTACCCACATGATCCGCGATGGACTCACTGGCCTTTTCAACCACAATGCCATCCTGGAATGCCTGTCGCGCGAGGTCGAGCGGGCGCGGAGTGACGGCGCCGGCCTCTCCTTCGCCATGATCGATCTCGACGATTTCAAGGACGTGAACGACAGGTACGGCCACTCCACGGGCGACCGCGTCCTGAAAAGCTTGTCCCACATGCTGAGACAGCGCCTTCGGGAAGGCGACATCATCGGGCGCTACGGCGGCGAGGAATTCGCCGTCATCATGCCGGGAACCGACGAGAATACGGCCCTGACCATGCTCACCGAGCTGGCGGAGGGCTTCAGCCGGATCAAACATCTCGCGGCCGACAGGGATTTTATCGTCACCTTCAGCTGTGGCGTGGCGGGGCTCCATTCCGGAGGGAACGCCGAATCCCTTCTGGAAGAGGCCGACGCGGCCATGTATGCGGCCAAAGGCGCCGGGCGGAACCGGGTTCTCAGCGGCTGCCGCTGAGAACTTGTTGATCCCGGTCCTGACCCCGGCTTTCCGAGGAGGCGGGACTTTTTCGCTTCTGGGCCCGGGACTCCACAGATACACAAGGATGCGCATATGAAAACGAGCACGATCTCCGACGCCATTCTCTATCGCAGCCTCGTCGAGAGCGCCGACAGCATCATCATGCGCTTCGACAGGCAGGGAACGATCACGTATGTGAATGATTATACGGTGCGCTTCCTCGGCTATTCCCGGGAGGAACTTGTCGGCCGCAGCGTGCTCCAGACTATGGCACCATCAATAGATGGTGAGCCATCCATTGATTCCGGGCAGGCCCCGGCCTCGGCGGGCTGCGACTCCTTCCTCAAGGGTCTCCTCGACAATCCCGGGGCCTACAAGAACAACGAGAACGGCAACATACGCAAGGATGGCTCCATCGTCTGGGTATCCTGGATCAACACCCCGATCCTCGACGAAGGCGGTGATATCGTCGAATTTCTCACCATCGGCAACGACGTGACCGCGCGCAGGGAGGCGGAACGGGCCGAGCTCCGGCACCGCAAGTATTTCGAGACGCTGGTGGACAACATGCCCGCGGCCGCCGTCATGGTCGACAAGAACGGGTTGATCAACTCATGGAATCCCGAGGCCGAGAAACTTTTCGGCTATCGGGAGGAGGAAGTCCTCGGCCGCGAGATCGACGAACTCCTCGTGTCTCCCGAGTACAGGGCCGATGCCCGGGCCTTCACTTCATCGACTGGCGCTGAGGGGCGCTACGTGCGCGCCATCACGCAGCGCCGGCGCAAGGACGGGAGTCAGGCCGAGGTCGAACTGAGAGCGGTTCCCCTGGCCGTGAACGGCGAGGCCATGGGCGGCATGGCCATCTATCACGACATCAGTGAGCTCGCGCAGGCCAGACGGGAGGCGGAAGCCGCCAACGAGGCCAAAAGCTCTTTTCTCGCGACCATGAGCCACGAGATCCGCACTCCGATGAACGCCGTGATCGGCATGACGACCCTCCTCCTCGACACTCAGCTGAGTCCGGACCAGAGGATGTTCGCCGAGACCATACGCTCGAGCGGCGAGTCCCTCCTCGCCATCATCAACGACATCCTCGACTTTTCCAAGATCGAGGCGGGGCGCATGGAGCTCGAGGAGCAGCCCTTCGACCTGCGCGAGTGCGTCGAATCCGCCCTCGATCTGGTCGCGGGCCAGGCGACGGCCAAGGGTCTCGATCTCGCCTACATACTTGAACCCGCTGTGCCGGACGCGATCGTCGGCGATTCGACGCGGCTCAGGCAGATCATCCTCAATCTCCTGTCCAATTCGGTGAAATTCACCTCGAAGGGCGAGGTGGTAGTCACTGTGGGCTTGGCCGCCGAGGCGGCGCAGTGCGTGGACGGAAAGAATGGGGAAGCGCCTGTCCGCCTGCTTTTCTCCGTCAGGGACACGGGAATAGGCATTCCTCCCGACCGCATGGATCGTCTCTTCAGGTCGTTCAGTCAGGTCGACGCGTCGACTACCCGGAAATTCGGCGGGACGGGTCTCGGACTCGCCATCAGCCGCAGGCTCGCCCAGCTGATGGGCGGGGAGATGTGGGCGGAGAGCGAAGGTCTCCCCGGGGAAGGCTCGATCTTCCATTTTACCGTGTCCGCGCTCGCCTCTCGGCGCCCGGTCCCGGGTTTTCTGCACAGGCAGCAGCCCGGACTCGCGGGCAGGCATGTCCTCATCGTCGACGACAATGCCACGAACCGGTACATTCTGTACCGTCAGGTTCATTCCTGGGGCATGATTCCCGAGGAGACCGAATTTCCGATGGAAGCGCTCGCCTGGGTCGCCTCGGGCAGGCCCTACGACATGGTCCTTCTGGACATGCAGATGCCGGAGATGGACGGGGCCAGCCTCGGCGCCGCCATCCAGGCCCTCGACCTGCCGAAGAAACCCGAGCTCGTCATGCTCACCTCCTCCGGACTCAAGGATGTCGACACGGCGGGCCTGAAACTCGCCGCCTATCTGACGAAGCCGATCAAGCCGTCCGTCCTCTTCTCCACTTTGCTGGATGTCTTCGGATCAGATGGCGGTCAAGCGGCAGGAAAAGAAGCGGAAGCCGAACCAGGACCCGAACCGGAGACGGAGACGGAAGTCATGGGAAGCGCCGCTGCCCTCCGGCCGGTCAGGATTCTTCTGGCCGAGGACAATCTCGTCAACAAGCAGGTCGCGCTCCTCCTCCTCAAACGCATCGGTCTGCGGGCCGACACCGCGGCAAACGGAATCGAAGTGCTCGAGTCGCTGGAGAGGCAGCCCTACGACATCGTCCTCATGGATGTCCAGATGCCCGAGATGGATGGCCTCGAGGCCACCCGGAGGATACGCTCGGGCCATCGCGCCCACGGTCAGCCCTACATCATCGCGATGACGGCGAACGCGATGCAGGGCGACCGCGAGATCTGTCTTTCCGCCGGCATGGACGATTACATCGGGAAGCCCGTACGCATCGACGAACTGTCCGATGCGCTGGCGCGGGCCGAGGCGAGCATTCCGAAGGAGCGCGCTCACGAAGGGGGAAAGGCGTCGGGCGCGGGCTCTTCCCTCGATGCGGCCATTCTGGAGGATCTGCGGCAGACGGTCGGGGCGGAAGACCCCGCCGCCCTGGTCGCGTTGGCGGCCGATTTCATCGCCGAGACGGAGACCTCGCTTGCCGGCATGAAGAGTGGCGTCGACGCGGCGGGACTTGTCAGGGCCGCGCACTCTGTCAAGTCGAGCGCCCTGCTGTTCGGGGCCTCAGGGCTTTCCTCCCTCTGCGCCGAAATGGAAGGGAAGCTGCGGAACGGCGACGCGGATTTTGACCTGTCCAGGGCGGTCCGGGCGATGGAGGCTGAATTCGAACGGGTCCGGGAAGACTTGCGCGCGGCCCATCTGGCCTCATTCTGAGGAGAGGAGGGCGATGGATATCCGCCACAGGAGTTCAGGCAGCACCTTGAAGCTGTAGTCGACATGGACGCGCTCGAGGCGCTGATGATACTCGCGTCCCCAGGGACCGATGTTGACGACAGGGCATCCGAGCCCTTCGCCCGTCGCGGAAGGGGCGACCGGTGAGCGCGCGGCCACATAGTCGGCCTGTCCGGGGCCATCGGAGGGTGCGAGGTGGCTCATGTCCGAAATTCCGGGGA
Organism: Treponemataceae bacterium; assembly: GCA_963678065.2. Taxonomy (GTDB): domain Bacteria; phylum Spirochaetota; class Spirochaetia; order Treponematales; family Rectinemataceae. The sequence goes on along the minus strand of CAXXVZ010000005.1, from coordinate 721,939 downwards.
AGTACGGGCGGAGCCTGATCGACTCGCCCGTCTCGGCGGCCATTCGCGCTGCCTCGTGTTCGAGGATTGAACGGAACGCGCCGTCGCGTCCGGGAGAGAGTTCGGCTCTCGGGTAGTATGGCGGCGCGAAGCCGATGATCGCAGCCGGACCCTCGATGCCGGCGCGGACGACGAATGCCTCTGCGATAGCAGCTGTCGCCACGACGGGGTCCAGCTCGATGTCGGACAGGCCGCTTGCAGCGGGGAGTCCCTTGGCCAGCTCGGCGAAATCGATGACGGCTGGCGGTCTGTCCGGCGGTGCGAAGACAGATCCGGAGCGGCGCGATTGCTCCTTCGCGCGCGAAACGAGGAGGGTCAGGGCACGCTCCATCGCCTGCCCCGCGAGGGGCCCGAGTCGTCCGAGCACTTCGGCGGGACTCCGCCTGTGCGAGAGAACATTGAGGGCGCAGAACACCGAGGAGGGGGTCGTGACATCGTAAGCGCGCCGCATCTCCCTCATGTAGAGGACTGTCGGGGGAGGGGGTGGCTCGGAATCCGATGCGGCGTCCTCGCCGAGCCCTTCCGGGTCGGATTCGACCGCGCGGACGAACTCGGCGGCGAGAAGGGTCGGATTGACTCCGTCGAAGGGGGCTCCCGCGTGCGTGGGTCTGCCCACGAAGAGCACGAATGGCAGAAGTTTGCCGACCGAGCCGAGGAAAATCGCCCTGCCGTCTTCGCCGGAATCCTGGTCGACGGCGGAGTCCAGGTTGATGGCGGCGACAGGAGAGCAAGCCCTCGCCGCGAGGAAGTCATTGATCCGTCTGGCCGCATGCCGCATGCCGTGCGAGGAATCCTCCTCGTCGGGGACGGCCAGGAAGAGGATGTTGCCTTTCCGGTCCGGATCGGCGGCGAAGCGCTCGAGGACCGACAGCCCCGCGGCGAGACCGGATTTCATGTCCAGAAGCCCTCTACCGGCGAGAAAGGCGCCCGATTCCAGATCGGCCCTGGCCCGGGTCGCACCCGCGCCTGAGCCTTCACGGGCCAGTTCCCGGACGAGGCGGGCCGTCAGCTCTTCGGGCTCGAACGCCAGACCCTCCAGGTCGCCGTAGCATGCTGTGGATACGACATCGTAATGCCCGGTCAGGATGAGGCAATCCGGACCGGTGCCGCGCACGAAAGCGAAGACCACGCTCCGGTCGCAGTGATCCGAGGTAGTCCGTTCCACGAGCAGATCTTCGGGGTGGGAACGGAAGTACTTGAGAGCGCCGATTTTCCCGGCCAGAAAGGGGGCGAACGCGGTTTCTCCCGGGCTGTTCGTGACGCTGGGGAAACGGGTCAGCTCTATGGCCGTAGCTCGGACGTCGGAAAAGTTCATGGAATTCCATCCTTCGGTCGGGCGATCTGTGCACGATCATAATACGGCGCCGGGGCTTGTGGAATCTGCGCCCGCCTCTGACGCGAAATTCGGTTGCAGAATTCCGAAACTATGCTATCATACATATGACGTATAAAGTATAATGTTTGCGAGAGGCCTGATTTTCAAAAATCAGGCCCGGATGCATGCCGATATCGAAAGGGGTGCCGGAATGTCCGCTTCATATTTTCACCGAGTGCATGAACAGAGCCCGACGCGGTTCTGGATCAACAATCCCACGGCTGCCGAGGCCGAAAAGGCGATAGGGGCGGGGGCATTCGCGTGCACGACCAATCCTGCGTATGTTTCGAAGATGCTGAAAGATCCGGTCGAGAAGGCGAAGCTCGACGAGGATATCGACTGCGCGATCGCCCGCGCGGGCATCACCGACACCGGCGTCGCCAGTGATGCCGGCCTCGGCGCTGCCGCCGCGGCCGTCCAGCGTGCGGCCGTCGCCCGCCTCGCGTCGATCTTCCTCCCAGTCCATGAAGCCTCAGGAGGAAAATCAGGCTGGGTCTCGATCCAGATTTCCCCGCACGAGGAGGACAGGGCCGAGGCCATCATCGCGGACGCCCGCGAGAACAGGAAAATCGCCCCGAACATCATAGCCAAGATTCCCGTGACGGCGGCGGGGCTCGCTGCCATCTCCGTTCTTTCGGCCGAAGAGGTTCCGATCATCGCCACGGAGGTCATGAGCGTTTCCCAGGCTGTAGCGGCCTGCGAGGCGTATCGCGGCCGCGCGGCATACTATGTGACACACATTTCGGGCATTTTCGACGACTACATGAAGCAGGTTGTCGCCGAACACGGGATTCCCGTGAGAGCCGACATTCTCTTCCAGGCGGGACTCTCGGTCGCGCGCCGCCAGTACGCCATCATGAAAGAGCGCGGCTATCCGGGGATACTGCTCGGCGGCGGGGCGCGCGGGCTCCACCATTTCACGGAACTCGTCGGCGGCGATGTCCACGTGACGATCAACTGGAAGGGAGGCGCGGAGACTCTCCTCGCGGAAAATCCCTTCGTCGTGTGGAGGATGCAGACGCCCGTGCCGGCCTATGTCGTCGACGAGCTTTCCCGCCTCATTCCGGAATACCGCCAGGCCCGTGAAGAAGGCGCGCTCGAGGTGGAGGAGTTCGAGCGCTTCGGCCCCGTGGTCCTGTTCCGCAACTCCTTCATCCAGGGCTGGGACGCCCTCACACAAGCCATCAGCGAAAGGAGGAAGCACCGTGCCTGACAAGGTTTTCCTGTCGAGCTTGTCCACGGGCAGGCGCGTCACCATGCGCCCCGGCATCGACAGGGTCACGCTGTCCTACAACAAGGACAACATGCTCTGCTATTTCTACCTGGCAAAGGGAACGGGCCTTCCTCTCCACACTCACCTGCCCGCCCAGAACGGCTACGTGATTTCGGGCCTGATCAGGTTTTTCAAGGAGAACGGGGAATCATTCATCGTCGGCCCCGGCGACGGCTACATTTTTGATTCGAACGAGGCCCACGGCTCCGAGATACTCGAGGACTCGGAGATCATCGAGTGCTTTACCCCGATGCGGGCCGACTATGTCTGATAAAACGCCTGCCGCGCCGACGCGCGCGACGCTTGAAGAAGAAGACCAGTCGGCGTACACTTGAACACCACCATGAAGACATCGACCAATGAGATATTCGGTCAGGCCGAACCTCGTCCGACAACGGTCGAGCAGGTCATCCAGACGATCAGGTCGGCCCTGCTGGAAAAGCGGCTCAAGCCGGGCGACCAGATCCCGAACGAGAGCGAACTCGCAGAGCAGCTGAAAGTCGGCCGCGGCTCGATCCGCGAGGCCATGAAAATCCTCTCCGCCTTCGGCATCGTCGACATCAAGCGCGGCGACGGAACCTATGTCGGCACCACCGCGAACAAGAAGATTTTCGATCCCCTGCTCTTCCGCCTCCTCGTCGTCCCCTCCGACATCGAGGAACTCGCGGAGCTGCGCATCCTCGTCGAGACAGGCATAGCCTCCCTCCTCGTCGCCAACGCCGGCCCGGAAGAGATAGAGGGCCTCGCGGAAGCCTGCGACAAGCTCGCCTCCTGTGTAGCGGAGCACCCGGATGAGCACGAGCTTGCCCTTCCTCTCGATGTCGAGTTTCACATCAGAATGGGAAAGGCCACCAAGAACAAGCTGGTGGAGAACCTCTACTCCTTCGTCATCGAGCTCTTCACCCCGACCATGATGCCAGGGCACGGCATCGAGTCCCACACCGCCCTCGTGGATGCGCTGCGCAAGCACGACAAGGACGCGGCGATTGCCGCGATTTACGAACATGACCGCATCTGGCGGACGCTCAACCTCGACAGGCTGAAGGAAGCGCAAGAGGGCTGAAAACCTGCCGGCCGGATTGAGCCCGACGATCTTGCGCGGCTCTGTCCCCTCCGAAGATCCACCTGAAATTCCACCCTCCTGTTTTCGATCTCGACTTGTTCCGGAACATCATCGGGCATATAATGCACTGTACGTGAAATAAATTTTCATAAAAAATCCACATTGCCACCCTGTCTGGTCTTTGTTTCAGGAGGTTCGCGTGAAATCCAGGGCATCCCACAGCCTTTCGGGAAGTCGCCGCTTTGCTCTTTTCGTCGTCATGGCCTGTCTCGCCCTCGTTGCGGGGGCGGGCGCCCAGGAAAGGACGAGGGGAGCATCGACGATCGAGCACGATATCAGGCCGGGCCCGGGCGTGAGTTCGGTCCGCTGGCTTTCGGAATGGCTGCCCTCCCTCGCGGGAACTCCCGCCGATACGCGCGTCTACATCCTCGAAGGCGCGAAGCCCGGCGGGACAATGTTCCTGGCCGGCGGCACCCACTCCAACGAGATAGCAGGTATCATGACCGCCATCCTGGTCGTCGAGAAGGCGAGGGTGGAGGCCGGCAGGCTCATCGTCATCCCCCACGCCAACAACTCCGCCTCGACCTGGAACGAAAATCCTTCGGTCGACCCGGCGTGGATAGCGATCCCCACCCAGGGCGGAACCCGGTTTTTCAAATACGGATCGAGGCTCACATACCCCGCCCACCAGGGCGAGGCCGATCCCGAGGTCTATCTCCATCCTGAGTCCACGGAAAAACTCGGGGGGATGGAAATCCGCAATCTCGACCGGGCCTATCCCGGGCTTCCGGAGGGCGGCCTGACCCAGCGTCTCGCCTGGGCGATCACGACTCTCCTCAAGACAGAAAACGTCGACATCGCCTTCGACCTCCACGAGGCCGGGCCCGATTCCCGCCTCGCCAACATGATCGTCGCCAATCCCAAGAACCTGGACGCGGCTGCGCTCGCCCTTCTCGGCATGGAGGCAAAGGGTCTGCCCATGAAACTCGAACCCTCATCGGAGAGCTTCCGGGGCCTTTCGCACCGCGAATGGGGCGATTCCACGAAAGCGATGGCCTTCCTCATCGAGACGCCGAATCCGGGACAGACGGGATCGAAGTTTCCCTACGACACGGTGAACGACGCGAAGAACCCCCTGTGGCTGCGCGTCGCAACTCAGGTCGAATCGGTGAAAAGTATTGTCGAGGCCTACGACGATCTGTCCGATGAGGCGGGCGCGATCGCGTTCGACGGCCTCCCCGGCCTGAAACAGCTCGAAAGCACAGGACTTGGTTCCTGGTTTTGAATGATATCCAAGGAGGAAAGAACATGGACCATCGGAAAAGGATGTATCCGGGCACAAGCGTGAGGCGCAGTCTGCGCGCGCTTCCCGCATTCATGCTCTGCGTGGCCTTCCTGGCCGCGAGCTTCACGGGACTCTGGGCCCAGTCGGCGCCCGCCGTTACGACGAAAATCCCCCAGGTTGTAGCTCAAAACGGCATGGTGGCTTCGGCGCATCCTCTTGCGTCCCAGGCCGGCCTGGCAATACTGAAAGCGGGCGGAAACGCAGTCGACGCGGCGGTGGCCTCTGCCTTCGCCATCGGCGTCGCGGAGTGCAACGCCACCGGACTCGGGGGCGAGGGCATGATGGTCATCTATCTCGCCGACAAGAAGACGACGGTCGCCATCGACTACCGCTCCATGGCCCCCCTCGCCGACCTCTCTGCTGTCAGGTTCGGCAACGAAGGCCACAAGGCGGTCGCCGTTCCGGGCGTCGTGGCAGGGCTCTCCCTCGCGCTGCAGAAGTACGGCACCATGAGCCTCGCCCAGGTCATGGCGCCAGCCATCAAGCTCGCCGAAGAAGGCTTCGCGATAGGCCCCACTCTCGAGCAGATCATCTCCGACAGCTTCGACCCGATCAGCAAGAACGACGCCCTCCTCGCCATCGTGGCTCCGGACGGTCTTCCCCTCACGGCCGGCCAGATCCTGAAGAATCACGACCTCGCCGTCTCCCTCGCCAAGATCGCCTCAGGCGGCCCCGATGTCTTCTACAAGGGCGAAATCGCCGACAAGATCGCCGCCGACATGGCCGCGAATGGCGGTTACATAACCAAGGCCGACCTCGCGGCGTACAGGGCCATCGAGCGCGAGCCCGTCCGCGGCAGCTACCGCGGCTACGACATCATCTCCGCGCCGCCCCCAGTCGGCGGCATCTCCGTCATCGAGATCCTCCAGATGCTCGAGAATTTCGACATCGCCTCGCGCGACCCGATGGACCCCGTCACCGTCCACATCATGGCCGAGGCCATGAAGCGCGGTTTCGCGGACAATTCGGCCTTCGTCGGCGACCCCGCCTTCGCGAAGCTTCCCGTCGCCGGCCTTCTTTCCAAGGACTACGCGAAGAAGCGCGCGGCCGAAATCAATCCCGCGAAGCTCACCCCCGCGGTGAAGGCCGGAGAGCCCGACAAGGAGCACTTCAGCACGACCCACCTCTCCACCGTGGACAAGGACGGCAACATGGTCGCCCTGACACAGACCATCTCCGGTTTCTGGGGAGCCAAGGTTGTCACGCCGGGAACCGGCATCATCCTCAACAACGAGATGCAGAACTGGTCCGCCAAGGGCGTCAACGCCTACGCCCCCGGCAAGCGCATGCGCACCACGATATCCCCGACCATCATCGCGAAGGACGGAAAGACTTTCGCCACCATGGGAACGCCGGGAGCCGCGCGCATCATCTCGACGATGGTTCTCCTCGCGTCGAATCTCATCGACTACAAGATGGGCGTCCAGGAAGCCATCGAGGCGACGCGCTTCTACGCCCGCGACTCCGAAAAAGATCTCTCGATCGAGTCCCGCATGCCCGCGGCCACTCAGAATGCACTCAAGGCGATGGGCTACTCGCTGAAGGCTTACACCGACTACGACCTCTTCTTCGGCGGAGCGCAGGCCATCGTGATCGACCCCGTGACGGGACTCCTGAATGGTGGTGCCGACCCGCGGCGCGACGGAGCCGTGCTCGGCTACTGATTCGCAGGCGGGTTTCATACCCCGCAGATGCTGCGGGGTATGTTGATTGGTTCTGGAATTGTGAATCTGTAGTAGCAACTGAATACATTCTTGTTGAATGTATTCAGTTGCATTGCCTCGTAATTGTTATAATGATAGCATGAAATAGTCGATGTAAATATTGAAATAAGTGAAAGCGTTATAAGGAGGATCGTGTGAGGTCATGGATGATCCGCAGTTTTTCAGGATCGAAAACCGGCTTGCTTGCTCTGCTCGCAGGTCTTGTTTTTGTCATGGGAGCACAATCGCAGGGAGTCTCGACGCTCAATCACGATATACGGCCCGGGCCGGGGGTCAGCTCGGTCAGGTGGCTCTCTGAATGGCTCCCCTCGCTTGCGGGCACGCCCGCCGATACTCCTGTCTATATAATGGAGGGAAAGCAGGCCGGGGGCACGATGTTCCTCGCGGGCGGAACGCACTCGAATGAAATAGCCGGCATCATGACAGCCATTCTTTTCGTCGAGCGGGCACAGGTCGTCAAGGGCAGACTCATCGTCATTCCCCATGCCAACAATTCTGCGTCGACATGGAATGATACTCTCGCCGATCCATCCTGGATTTCGCTTGTTACCCGGAGCGGCACGAGATTCTTCAAATACGGCACTAGATTGACCAATCCCGCCCATCAGGGTGGACCTGATCCACAGGTCTATCTCCATCCCGCATCCACCGAAAAGCTCGACGGAATGGAAATACGGAACCTCGATCGCGCATATCCGGGGCTGGCGGATGGCGGGCTTACCCAGAGACTCGCCTTTGCCGTTACGACTCTCCTTAAATCGGAAAATGTCGATATCGCGTTCGATCTGCACGAGGCGCCTGTCGGAACGCGTCTTGCAAACATGATTGTCGCGAATCCGAAGAATCTCGATGTCGCGGCCCTGGCATTGCTCGGAATGGAAGAAAAGGGTTTACCGATGAAACTCGAACCTTCTTCGGAGAATTTCCGGGGGCTTTCGCATCGCGAGTGGGGCGATTCGACCAAGGCGATGGCCTTTCTCATCGAGACGCCTCATCCAGGCATGATGCCTGACATGAAGAAGCCGTATGATGTCGTGAATGATCCGGTAAGCCCTCTCTGGCTGCGCGTTGCCACCCATGTCGAATCCATAATGAGCATAATCGAGTCCTACAACGATGCTGTCAGCGGGGAATCCGCCATTTCCATCGGCAGTATGCCCGACCAGAGACAGCTTGAAAGCCCGGGACTTGGATCCTGGCTGAATTGAGACAAGGAGAATCAGGATGGAGCATCGGAAAGAGAAAAAGCCATCGCGCAGCGCACGATTCACGCTCCGCGCAATCGTATTCTGCATGGCATTTCTGGTTGCAGGATTCACGGGATTGTCGGCTCAGACAGTACCTGGCGCCACTTCGACTGTTCCGGCCACTACAAAGCTTCCGCAAATCGTGGCCAGGAATGGCATGGTTGCCTCGGCTCATCCGCTTGCTTCCCAAGCCGGTCTTGAAATACTGAAGGCGGGCGGAAATGCCGTCGACGCGGCGGTGGCCTCTGCCCTGGCGATCGGCGTCGTGGAGTGCAACGCCACCGGACTTGGCGGCGAGGGCATGATGGTCATATACCTGGCCGATTCCAGGACGACAGTGGCGATCGATTATCGATCGATGGCCCCGTTTTTCAACCCGGGCAAGTATCCCTTCGGCGGACTCGGGCACAAGGCAGTCGCCGTTCCCGGTACAGTCGCGGGGCTGTCACTGGCATTGCAGAAATACGGGACGATGAGCCTCGCTCAGGTTGCGGCTCCCGCAATCAAATTGGCGGAAGATGGTTTTGCCATCAGCCCGACGCTCGCGAAAGTCATCTCGGACAACTTCGATCCCATCAGCAAAAACGAGGCTCTCCTGTCGATAGTCGCTCCCGCCGGTCTTCCTCTCGAAGCCGGAGATATCCTGAAAAATCACGACCTCGCGGTATCCCTCGCCAAAATCGCCGAGGGCGGCCCCGATGTTTTCTACAAGGGAGAGATCGCGGACAAGATCGTAGCGGACATGAAGGCAAATGGAGGCTACATCACCAAGGAGGATCTCGCCGCATACAAGGCCATCGAACGGGCCCCGGTGCGCGGAAGCTATCGGGGCTACGATATCATCTCCGCACCTCCTCCCGTCGGAGGAATCGGAGTGATTGAAATTCTTCAGATTCTCGAAAATTTCGACATTGCCTCCAGAAAACCACTCGATCCAGTCACTATCCATCTCACGACAGAGGCGATGAAGCGCGGTTTTGCGGATGTGTACGAATTCGTAGGTGATCCCGATTTTGTCAATGTCCCTGTTGCCGGCCTTACGTCCAAAAGTTATGCCAAGAAACGCTCCGCGGAAATCGATCCTGCAAAAATTTCTACCATGGTTACAGCCGGAGATCCAGCAAACGAGCATTTCAGCACGACTCACCTTTCCGTGGTTGACAAGAGCGGGAACACGGTCGCGTTGACGCAGACCATCTCCGGATTCTGGGGCGCCAAGGTCGCTACGCCCGGAACGGGCATTATCCTCAACAATGAGATGCAGAATTGGGTCGGCACAAAGGGAGCCAACGGGTATGCCCCCGGGAAGCGCATGCTTACAACCATTTCTCCCACCATCATTTCGAAAGACGGCACGACATTCGCTTCGATGGGTACCCCCGGCGCCGGACGCATAATCACAACCATGGTTCTTCTGACCACCAATCTCATCGACTATAAAATGGGAGTGCAGGAAGCAATCGAAGCTCCCCGCTATTATGCCTCGCCGTACGAGAAGGACCTCTCGATTGAAAAGCGCATACCCGCGGAGACGCAGGCTGCGCTCAAAGCGATGGGGTATACTCTAAAACCCTATACGGACTACGATCTGTTCTTTGGCGGCGCCCAGGCCATCGTGATCGATCCCGTGACCGGACTCATGAACGGTGGAGCCGATCCTCGCCGCGACGGTGCCGTTTTAGGCTACTGATGTTTTCCACTATATTTATCCAGAGGGGAAGAAAATGAAGCGTCTGATTCCTGTATTGTTGATTCTCATGACGGCGATACCTCTTTTCGCTCAGACTCCGACCGCAGTGCCCGAAGGCGCTTTCCGGAAACCTGCCATCATCACTGCAATCGGCCAGAACTCGGATGCCGCGATCGTCAAGGTGCTCTGCAACACCAAGCTCAAGCTGGGGTTTGGCTACAATATCCTGGCTGAAGCCAAGGACTTGGCGGACAACGCGTCCATACTCATGGTCGTAGGCGCGAGTGCAAAAGGTCTCGGCGCGGCGGGCATCTCGATGGAGCAGGAAATGGCCCGCACCAAAGCCCTCATCGGGGCCGCGAAGGCAAAAGGCATCGCGATCATCGCGGTGCACACGGGCGGATCGAGCAGGCGGGGTGAGTCCTCGAATCAGTTGATCGAGCTTGTAATGGCGGATGCGAGCGCGGCCGTTGTGTTCGCCGATGGCAACACGGATGGCTTTTTCACGGAACTTGCGGCTAAACGGGGCATTCCGCTCTATCAGACTCCGACGATAGCGGCTGCCGGCACCGTGATCCAGACCCTGTTCAAACAGTAACATATGAAAGCCTTCCCCCTCAGACCCGCAGGGCGATTGTACGCTTCACCGCGACGTGCCGTCTTCATTCCCATCTTTATGGTCGCGATGTCCGCTTCCTGTCTTTTCGCCCAGGGTGGAGGGGGGCAGGGAGGATTTTCGGGCAGATCGACGGTCCTCCCTGCGACATGCCCCACAAAGTCTACGGTTGTACTTCCCGGTACCATAACTCACGACATCAGGCCAGGCGTGGGCGTCACATCCATCGGGCTCTTGAGCAACTATCTCCCCGCTCTCTCGGGCACGCCGGCCGACAGCCCCGTCTACTTTCTCGATTCGGGCAGGCCCGGGGCGACGACGTTCGTGGCGGCCGGCACCCACGCCAACGAGATCGCCGGCATGATGACGGCCGTCATGCTGGTCGAAAAGGCCCGCGTCACCGAGGGACGCCTCATCGTCCTGCCCCACGCCAACAACTCGGGTGTGACCTACGCCGACCCCGTGAAGCCGGGGCCCGACTGGATAGCCCTTGCGACCGCGTCGGGCGAAACCAGGTATTTCAAGTACGGCGCCCGGCTCGTCAGCCCCGTCCACCAGACCGAGCCCGATCCGAAGGTCTACATACATTCGCCGGGGCAGACGGAGCAGGCTGGCACCGAGGCCCGCAACCTGGACCGGGCCTATCCCGGCAGCGCGGACGGAACCCTGACCCGACGCCTCGCCCGCGCCATCATGACCCTCCTTGTGCAGGAGAAGGTCGACTACGCCTTCGACCTCCATGAGGCTGGTCCGGCCTCGAATCTCGTCTGGACCGTCGTCGCGAATCCGAAAAACCTCGACATTGCTGCCCTCGCCCTCATCGACCTCGACGAGAGGGGAATCAGCCTGAAGCTCGACGCCTCGGAGCCCGGCTTCCGCGGCCTCTCGCACTACGAGTGGGGCAACCTGACGCCGGCGCTCGCCTTCCTCATCGAGACGCCGAATCCGGGCCAGATCGCCGACGCTCCGGGCACGGCCCAGCTCGACCACCCGGTCTATCCCCTGTGGAAGCGGATCGGCGTCCAGCTCGAAGTCTTCTCCGGCATACTCTCGACCTGCAACGATTTTTCGGAGACGGGCAGGCGGACGATCGTGGAAGGACTTCCGGCTCTCGCGGATATCGAAAAGAACGGACTTGGCGTGTATTATTGAGCCGTGACGGGACTCATACTCGCGCTTGCACTCATTCTCGTCCTCGGACTCGCCGAAAGGCTGGAGAGGGACAGGTGTTTCCGCGCCATTCCCGTCCGCGTTCTCGTGAACGGGACGAGGGGAAAGTCGACGGTGACGAGGCTCATCCGCGCCGGAATCGCCGCATCGGGCACGCCGGCCTTCGCCAAGACGACCGGGACACAGGCGCGTTTCATATTCCCCGACGGAAGCGAAAAGCCCGTACGTCGCCTCGCAACTGCGAACATCCGCGAACAGCTGCGCGCCCTGAGCCGGGCCCGTCGCTCCGGCGCGCGGGCCGTTGTCCTCGAATGCATGGCACTCAAGCCAGAGCTGCAGTGGAGTTGTGAGCACGAGATGCTGCGCTCCACCGTCGGGGTCATCACGAATGCCAGACCAGACCACACCGAAATCATGGGGAAAAGCGTCGACGATATCGCGCGGACCCTCGCCAACACCATTCCCCGCGGTGGCGTTCTCGTCGCGGGAGAGGGACGCTTCGGCGACCTCTGCCGGGAGCAGGCCGCGAAGCTCGGGACAAGGCTCGTCGTGGCGGGGAAGCCCGCAGGCGGGGAATCGGTCGCACGGCACTCGTCGGAGGCTGTCGCCGCCGGTGCCGCATCCGGGGTCGCCGATCCATCTGCCCCGGACGCCGAGCCCGCCTGGTGGCTCGAGGACGCCGGCATCGCCCTCGCGGTGACGCGCGAGTTCGGTATTCCGGATGATGTCGCTCTCGGCGGCATGCGGGCGGCGATGCCCGACCCGGGCGCCCTCGCCTGGCTGCGCCTCCCGGAAGGGACCCGCAGCGGGACCGGCCGGAGCGCCGGTCCGCGCGGCGAAGACTCTGAGTCGGCTGATTCGGCCTTCCCCGAGTGTTCTCCGGGCACCGGTGCGATCTTCGCCCTCGATGCCGCCGCCGCCAATGACCCGGAATCCCTTTTCAACCTTGTCGCCGACTGCGTCCCCGCGGACAAGGCCCTCCTCTTCGTTTACCATCACCGGGCGGACAGAGCCCGGCGTCTGGCCGATTTCCGCGCCGGCTTGACCGGCGAGGTCGGCTTGACCGGCGCTGGAAAGTCGCCGCCCCTCCTTCAGGGACGGACCCTGTGGTTCCTCGTGACGGGCGAAAGGCCTCGCTTCGCCGCGAAGGGGAAAGAGGGGTCGCTTCCTCTCTATGTTCCTGGAAGGAAGGCCGGCGCCGTCGTGGCCGGGTTCCTCGCCGCGTTTCCGGAAGAGAGGCGCCCGGCAGTGATCCTCTGCGGCAACACGAAGGGTTTCCGTCTCAGAGAGGCGGCGCTCTCGGCTTCCCTTCCCGTGAATGCCGGCCTCCGCTCCGGAAAGGAAAACCGATGATTGAACGAGCCATAGGTTTCGGCCTCGCACTCAACCTCATCTTCACCGAGCTTTTCGGCCTCCCTTCCGGAGGACTCGTCGTGCCGGGCTATCTCGCCCTCTTCCTGAACCAACCCTGGAGGATCGCCTCGACCTTCGCGGCTGCACTCATCACATGGGCCATTGTCCGCTTCGGCCTCTCGCGCCTCGTCATCCTGTACGGAAGGCGGAGGTTTGCGGTCACGGTCCTGTGCGGCTTTCTTGTCAGCCTCGCGCTTCCCGCCGCCGTCGATTTCATCGCCAAGGCCCTCCCCGCAGGCCTCTCGGCCCCCGCCCTGGCCGCGGGAGAGGCCGCCCCGATCTCCGGCATGGCCGCTGGCACGACCGCTGGCATGACCGCCGTGGCGGCGAACCTTCCCGACCTTCGCGTCGTCGGCCACATAATTCCCGGCCTCATCGCGGCGGAGATGCTCTCGGGCGGAGTACTGCCCGTATCGGCCCTCGCCCTCGCGGGCGCGGCGATCGTACGCGTCCTCTTGTTCCTGACGGCGGGGTGGGGCTGATGCCTCGTCCACCGCTCTTCATGCCGCCGGATGGCTTCCTTCCCCTGCCGCGCCGGAACACATTCACAGTCCTCGTCGCCGCAGTCGTCTGCCTGGGCGCGGCCTTCAGCGCCGGAAAACTGGAAATAGCCCGCTCCGCTGCCCCCGTTCCGCCCGCGATCGAGGCGGCGGCCATCCGCGCCGGCGCGAGAATGCGGGCCATCGAGGAGTATCTCTGGCATGAAAAGGTGCTCTCCGGCCTCGATCCGGGCAGGGAACTCGATCCAGGGCGGACAGGACTCGTCGGCGAGGAACTCACCGAACTCACGACGACGCTCGGAAGTCTCTCGGCCAAGAGGACAGCCGCGAATCCCGTCTGGGCCTCCGCGCTGGTCAGACGTCTGTACGGCGCGGGACTCCGCAGGGGAGACCTCGTCGCCGCGGGACTCTCCGGCAGCTTCCCCGGGATCAACCTCGCCGTCATGCTCGCCTGCGAGGAGCTCGGGCTCGAACTCGGCTCGATCGTCTCTCCGACCTCCTCCACCTTCGGCGCGAATCAGCCCGGCTTCTCCTGGCCCGAAATCGAGCTCCGCCTCTCCCGTGCAGGACTTCTGCGCTCCGCCGCGATAGCGGTGACGCCGGGCGGGGACTACGATTCCGGAAACGGGACCGTTTTGCAGGCCCTTTTCTCCGCCGGACTCGAAGTGGCGCAACCCGCCGAATCGTCAAAACAGGCACAGTCTCCCGCCCCCGTCGCCATCGCCTCCGCTGTCGCCGGGGAACTCGGTATACCCTATCTCCCCTCATACACCCTCGAATCCGCCATCGAGAGGCGCATGGCGGCTTACCACGCCTGGGCGAAAGGCAAAAAGCTCGCCTTCTATATCAATGCGGGCGGCGCCGACGCCAGTCTCGGCCGGAGCGAGGAGGTCCTGAACATCCCCTCGGGCTTCATCGCGCCGCGCGCCTTCGATTTTTCCCCCGACCGCGGTGTCCTCGCCCGCATGGCCGGAAACGGAGTTCCGGCTTTGAGCCTGCTCGACCTGCGAAACCTCGCCCTGAAATGGGGAATCCCGATCGACGAATGAAACCCATCCTGACATGGTCTCGCGGCCGGATTCGCGATATTGTAGTGCCAGGGAGATTGCCCATGAAAAATATTCTCAGACTCGTGCCTGCCATTGCCCTCGCAGGCTTTCTGGCTTCCTGCGCCACCTCGATCCCCGTCACGGTCGACCACCCGTCCAAGATCGACATGGGATCGATACGGACCATCGGTGTCCAACCCTTCCTGGGCAGAAGCCCGAACTACATCGATCGTGTGCCCGACGGCATCCGGCCCGGTTTCAAGAGCTACGACCATGGCCGCAATGTTGGCATCTTCGTCTCCGATGCCATACGCCAGACCCTCGCGCGCTCCGGACGGTACAGCGTCCTCGACATGTCTTCCTCGCGCTTTCCCGGGTCCCCGAAGCCCGACGCCTACATCGCGGGGGAAATTCTGGACTACTCGATATCCAACACCCTCGCCATAGATGTCCGGACGGACAAGAACGGCATCAGGATCACGTACTGGATCACCAGGAAAGAAGTGCACCTGAGCTTTGTCTACAGCCTCATCGACAACCAGACGGGCAGAGTCATCGACCGGGTCTACAAAGAGGGAAAGGCTTCCGACCAGGCAGAGCGCAGCGATTTCCTGTTCGTTCCCTTCGACGACTACTCCCTCCTGGGCAGGATCATGGATCGGATCATCCCCGAGATAGAGAAAGAGCTGATGCCCTGGAGGGAAACCGTGCATCTCTCTTTCGAGATGAAGGACGACGACCCGCAATACAAGGTCGCCGACGGGCTGGTCAAGAATCACCAGTACGGGCGCGCTTACGACATCTACATGGATGCTTACCGGAGAATGGGCGACTACCGGGCGGGCTACAACGCAGCACTCCTCCTCTTCGCCATGGACCGCAAGGAAGAGGCGATCGGGCAGATGAAGGAGATCGCCGACCGATACGATTTCAGCAAGGCGAAATACCAATACCTCTGGATGCTCGAGGCCTACGAAGATGAACACCAAGTCCGGAAATCCGGTTTCGGGCTTTGACGGAACAAGGCTCGCGGACTTCTTCTCCCGGCTTCCGCAGGTGAGCGGGCCGGATCAGGTCTGCGTTCCCATCCGTTCCGGAGTCCTGTCCGAGCTGAATGATGCCATTGTTGCCGTGCCGGACTGGGTCGGCGGGGCGGGACTGGCCGTATTTCCGACAGGGGCCGGCGACTACTGCTACGCCCTCTGTTGCGAGCCCCGCGCCCCCCGCGCCGGCGATGTCGGTCCGGGGGGCGCGATTCACGACAGGGCCGGCCGCGATCTTACGGGCCAGGCAATCCTCGATCTGCCGCGGGGCATGTGGTCGATCCGGACGGTGGATCATGCGAGCGGCAAGACGGTCGCGCTGGAGACTGCCCGGGGGAGCCCCATCGTGTGCGGGCTGTTTTCGCCTGGCGGACCCGTAGTTCTTCTGTTAAGGCGCGTATCGGACTGAGTCCGGAAGAATCCGTCGGTTCGAAACGACGCGCTGCGCGTGCGGCATGAGCCCGGATACCCCGCCGTCTTCTTTTGACCTTGAGCCGGGCGACCCCCTCTCCGATAAGTGATATAGAGGTCATTCCCACCATGGCAGACACGGATACCGTCGTTTTCGTTTTTTCTCTCGACGAGCGCCTTTTCGGCCTTCCCGTTTCGGCCCTGCGCCAGGTTCTGCCCGCGACCGACATCACGCCCATATTTGGCGCGCCGGGCGACATTCTTGGCATGATCGACTTTCACGGCGAGATCCTCCCGGTGATCGACATGCGCGCGAAATGCGCCTTTCCCCCGCGGGAGACAAGTCCCGGTGACCGCTTTGTCATCCTGGATGCCCATGCAAGGACCCTGGCTCTCAGGGTCGACGATACCCGCGACGTTCTCGGCGTCCCGGCCGCGGACATCGTTCCGCCCGAGGATGTCGTCGGAGCCCTTCCGGGCCTCAGGGGCATCTTCCGCCACGCGGAAGGCCTCGTTCCCCTCTACGATCCGGAAGTCATGTTCGCGCCCGAGTGCGAAATGATATCGGCCCTGAATCGCGCGGCGCCTGTCTGAAGTCTGGCACGGTCATGGCGGGAAGGATTCCGAAAGAGACCCTCGACAGGATTGCCCAAGTCCTCGACTTGCGGGTCGGTTTCCACTTTCCGCACGCCCGCCACGCCGATCTGGAACGCTCCCTCGTAGCTGCCGCCGCGGATTCGGGCGCCGGGTCCCTGGAAGATTTCGTCGACCTGATCGGAAGGGAAGACTGTCCTCCGGCCATCATGGACAAGCTCGTGGGCAGGATTTCTGTCGGCGAAACATACTTCTTCCGGCACACCGAGCAGTTCGAGGCGCTGAAGAATCATGTCCTGCCACCCCTCGCCGAAGCGAGGCGGGACGAGGCGCGAGCCTCGGGGAAACGTCCCCGCATCTCTCTCTGGTGCGCCGCGGGAAGTTCGGGCGAGGAAGCCTACTCCCTCGCCATGCTTCTTCGCTCCTTCCTGCCGGACATCGCGCTCTGGGACATATCGATCGCTTCCAGTGACGTGAATCCGGCCGCCCTTTCGCGGGCGCGCAAAGCTGAATATGGTCAGTGGTCTTTCCGCGGAGTGCCCGATTCCATCCGGCGGACATGGTTCGCCAAAACGGAAAAGGACCGCTTCCGCGTCGTTCCGGACGTGAAGTCCATGGTGAGCTTCATGCGCTTCAATCTCGCCGATACCGGTTGGGACCTTTCCGCCGCCGGAATCCCCCGCCCCGACATCATCTTCTGCAGGAATGTGCTTTTGTATTTTTCCCGCGCCGGCATCGAGGGAGTGCTGAGCAGACTGTTCGCCTGCATTGCCCCGGGTGGATGGCTCGTTGTCGGGCCGAGCGAGGCCATGTCGGTCATGCAATCGGAGTTCGAGACCGTCTCGTTCCAGGGAACGACGCTCTTCCGCAGGCCGCCGGACGGCCGGATCGACGATGGTCCGGCTTTGCGCGCTGAGGTCGACGATGGATCGGCTTTCCGGGGACAGGCCCCCCGGACCCTTCCGGAATTTCCGAAACCCCGGCTCAAATCCGTGGCATCGCCGGCCCGGCCCGCGCCACCCGACGCGGCCCCCGATCCGCGACCCGATCGGCCCGGGCATCCCGGCCTCCTTGACTACAGCGAGGCGCGGAAGCTGGCCGACTTGGGCAGGACGGAAGAGGCCGGGCGACTCTGCGACCGCGCCCTCGCAGCGGACCGGACCAACCCGGACTACCAGTATCTGCACGCCATTCTGGCCATGGAGAGGCGGGACCTCGACGCCGCCGCGGCCGCTCTGCGCCGTGTCCTCTACCTGAAGCCGGACTTCATCATGGCGCACTATACCCTGGGAAATGTCGAAGCGCTGCGTGGCAATCGCGCCCAATCCATGCGACACTACCGCAACGCCCTCGCAGGATTGGGCGATCTCGCCGCCGACGCCATCTTGCCGGAATCGGACGGCATTCCGGCGGGAAGACTCGCCCTGACTATTTCGCGCACGCTGAACCGGGAGGATTGAACGATGAGCGATATCGGTACAGACCGGAATCCCCGTAGCGCAAAAGAAATTCTCCAGACGCGGGCCGCCCGCCTCCGCGTGCCCCTCGAAGAGCGCGCGAGCCCGGACAGCACTCTGGAGGTGATCTGCTTCACTCTCGCGGGCGAGCGCTATGCCTTCGAAACGAAGGTTGCGGGCGAGGTTTTTCCTGCGGACTCCTGGACCTCCCTGCCCGGGACTCCCTCCTGCATACTCGGCGTGACGAATTTCCGGGGCGAAATAGTCCCCATCGTCGACTTGAGGCCCCTGTTCGGCCTTCCTTCGCCGGGCCCGGGGAAGGCCGCCAGAGTCATACTTCTGGACGACCGACAGTCCCGCCTCGGAATTCTTGCCGAGACCGTGACGGGCATCGAAATTCTGGACCGGGCCGACATCCATCCCGCTCCGGCCACTATCGTGAACGAGAAAGGCAATTATATACGGGGAATGGCTCCGGGCCATTGCGTCATCCTCGACGAGACGGCGATACGGGCCGATGAAGCGCTGTCGGTCCGGGCCGGCTGAAGCTGATTCGCATGCAGGTCCATACCTCGAAGCTGCTCCGGGGTTCGTTCATTTTTCGCGGTCGGGTCACAATCGGTTCCGCGACAGGACAAGGAGGCTATACATGATACGCAAGCTGAAGGTCGGCTACCGGCTCGTCGCCGGGTTCGGGCTCATTCTCGCCCTGCTGTTCGCCATGGAGTTGACGTCGATCGCCCGTGTCCAGGATATCGGTGTCGCCGCGACCGAACTCTACGATAAACCTTTCAAGGGGAGCAATCTGGTCCTCGATACAAGGACACAGTTTGTCTACATTGAGCTCCATGAAAAGGAGCTGCTGCAGGCCCGCAATCCCGCCGAGGTCGCCGAAGCCACGAAAAAGATCGAGGATTCGGAAAAGACGGCTACATCCAACCTCGCCCTCATGGAAGGATATTTCCCCGGCGTGAAGGACAAGGTTTCCGCCCTGTTGGCCGCCGACAGTGTCTGGGATGAGCTCAGGAAAAAAGAGATCGCCTATGTCAACGCGGGGCGGCAGAGCCAGGCGGAGGCCCTGTACCGGGACCAGACCCTCGCGGCGATAGCCGGAGTCGAAAAACGCATGGGCGAACTCCTCTCCGAGGCCCTCGGCAGCGCCGAGTCGCTCAAGGCAAAAGCAGGTTCCATCGCCACCACGTCCCTTCTCTTCCTGCGCGTATTCGCGGCGGCCGCCATCCTCACGGCCGCCATCGTCGCCTGGCTCCTCTCGAGAAGCATCGTGAGGCCCCTCACCGCGCTGATCAAGGTCGCCGAAAAAGTCGCGGAAGGCAATCTCGGTGTCGTGTTCGCCGAGGATTCTTCCCCGGACGAGGTCGGCATCCTGTCGAGAACCTGCGCATTCATGGTGGAGGGTTTCAGAAATCAGACTCAGGAGCTGCGGGATGGGGTCAACCTCCTCGCCAGCTCATCGAGCCAGATCTCGGCGACCGCGTCCGAGCTCGCCTCATCGGCCTCCGAGACGGCCTCCTCCGTCAGCGAAACCACGGTCACCGTCGAGGAAGTGAAGCAGACAGCCCAGGTTTCCATGGAAAAGGCGCGCGAAGTCTCCAGCAGCGCGCAGAGGACACTGGTCGTCGCCCGCTCGGGCGAGCAGACCGTCGAGGCAACCGCCGCCGGCATGCAGAACATCCACGAGCAGATGGAGCGCATTGCCCGCAGCATCCTGTCCTTAAGCGAACAGAGCAGGACAATCGGCGAGATCATTTCCTCCGTCGACGACATCGCCGAGCAGTCCAACCTCCTCGCCGTCAACGCGGCGATAGAAGCCGCCAAGGCGGGCGAGCAGGGCAAGGGGTTCGCCGTAGTCGCCAGGGAAGTCAGGACCCTCGCGGAAGGATCGAGGCAGGCCACGAGGCAGGTCAGGACCATCCTGGGCGACATACAGAAGGCGACGGGCAACGCCGTCATGGCCACAGAGCAGGGCAACAAGGCCGTCGACTCCGGAATAGTCCAGGCAGGGGAAGTGCGCGAAGCGCTCAAGAGCCTCGCCGCAAGCGTAGCCGAAGCCACTCAGATGGTCATCCAGATCACCGCCGCGAACCAGCAGCAGTACGCGGGGGTCGACCAGGTGACGCAGGCGATGGAAAACATCCGCGAGGCCAGCCGCCAGAATGTCGACGCGGCGCGTCAGCTCGAGGACGCGGCGCGGGACATCGACTCCCTGAGCCGCCGCTTGCAGGAAACAACGAGCAAGTACAAGCTCTGACAGGATGGGATGATGGAGACGCACGACGATTTTCTGGACCTCCTTCGCGAGACCTTCCGCGACGAGGCCGACGAGCACCTGACCGCCATGCGCTCCGGCCTTCTCCAGCTCGAAGGGGACATGGAGGACGAAGAGCGTTTCAAGCTGATAACTACCATCTACCGGGCCGCACACAGCCTGAAGGGGGCCTCCCGCGCGGTGGACGTGCCGGAGGTCGAGACCCTCTGCCAGGCACTCGAAAGTCTCTTCCAGGCCATGCAGAAAGGCAAACTGCTTCTGTCCCCCGCCATCTTCGACGCCGTTCACAAAACCCTCGACGCCGTGGACAAGGTGCTCGCCGATCCCTGCGGCGAACGGACAAATCTCGTCTCCGACTGTGTTCTCGCCTTGCGCGCGATGACACAGTCGCCACGCGAGGAGAAACCCGCGCGCGCCTTCTGTCAGGACCCGCCCTCGCCCCCGCTTCGCCTGGATGAGGGAGACACGGCCCGGGATGCGCCCGGCGCGGCTCCTTTCGCGGAGCTTTCCCCGCCGCCAGAGCCTGTACCCTCCCGCACCGAAGCCCCCCCTTCTCCTGAACCCCGCGCCCGCGCGGCCACGATCCGCATTCCCGCCGAAAGACTCGACAAAGTATTGTTCCAGGCAGAGGAGATGCTCTCCGTCAAGCTCTCCCTCTCCCGGCAGGTAGCCGAACTCAAGGCATCCAGGGAGCGCGGGTCCGAACTCGAATCGGCCTGGTCCCGGATCGCTCCGGTCTTCGACCGGGTCATCTCCGCGGTGAAGGCGGACAATCCCGTCGACGCGAACGCGATCGACGAGTTCATCGCCTGGCAGCGCGGCAGCCTCAAACGCGGCTTTCTCGAACAGGACGCTCTCGTCCGGTCGGCGGAAAACGATTCGCGGATCATAGGCACCATGGTGGACGACCTCCTCGACGACACGAAGAAACTTCTTCTCATGCCCATGTCGTCTATCTCGGGAGGATTCCCGAAGATGGTCAGGGACCTCTCCCGCGATCTCGGAAAAGACGTCGAACTCAGGATGTCGGGCGACGATGTCGAACTCGAAAAGCGCATCCTCGAAAGGCTCAAGGATCCTCTCATCCACCTCCTGCGCAACGCCGTCGACCACGGCATCGAATCGCCGGAAGAGCGCGGCCTCCGCGGCAAGGCACCAAAAGGGACAATCGGCCTCTCCGTCTCGCGGCTCGGGGGCGACAGGGTCGAGCTGGTCCTCTCGGACGATGGCGCGGGCGTCGATCCGGCCCGGCTCAGGAAAGCCCTCGTGGAGGCGGGACAGTTCGAACCTGAGGCCGCCGCCGCCCTTGAGGGAGAAAGCCTCGTGTCCATGATATTCAGGCCCGGCATTTCGACGAGCGGGAAGGTCACCGAAATATCCGGGCGGGGTCTCGGGATGTCCATCGTCCAGGAGGCGGTCGAAGGCCTCGGCGGCACCATCGGCATCGAATCCCGCGCGGGGGCCGGAATGACCGTCCGCATGATGGTTCCGGTCACCAAGGCGACATTCCGCGGCGTGCTCGTCCGGATTTCCGGCAGACTGTTCGTCATTCCCACGGCCGCGGTCTGGCTCGTCTCCAGGGCGGGAATCGCCGAGGTCGGCAAGGCGGAAAGCAGAAAGATCATCCGGCTGGACGGCGTTCCCTGCGGCCTCGTGCATCTCGCGGACATCCTCGGAATCGGGCGCGCCCTCTCTTCCGATGGGGACGAAAAAATCCGTTTCGTCGCCATGGAGGCGGCCGGAATCCGCGTCGCCTTCCTCGTGGACGAAGTCGTCGACGAGCTGGAAGTCCTCGTCAAACCTCTCGGCCCGCGGCTCCGCGGCCTCAAATACATTTCCGGACTCGCGATCCTCGGAACGGGCGAACTCGTGCCGATACTCGATGGGAGGAATCTCGTTCTCGGGGCGACGCGGGGAGGCGCCGCCTCGCGCCCGGCTCCCGAGGCGAATCCACCTTCGGCGGCCGAAACCGGAGGCGGAGCCAGGTCCGGGAACAGGGCCGGCCCGCGTTCCATCCTCGTCGTCGAAGATTCGATCACCTCGCGGCTCCTGCTCAAGAACATCCTCGAGGCCGCGGGTTATTCGGTATCGACCGCCGTCGACGGGCAGGAAGGTTTCACGGCGTTGAAGACTGGCCGCTTCGATCTTGTCGTGTCCGACGTCGAGATGCCGAGAATGGACGGCTTCCGCCTCACCGAGAAAATACGCGCCGATGAGGCGGTGTCGAAGACACCCGTCGTCCTCGTGACGAGCCTCGAGTCGCGCGAGCACCGCGAACGCGGCGTCGATGCGGGGGCTGACGCGTACATAGTGAAAAGCGGCTTCGAGCAGGGTGTCCTGCTCGACACGATACATCGTCTCTTGTAGTCATGGTTGGAGGAATGGTGGTACGCGTTCTTATTGTCGACGACTCCCGGATTTCCCGGGAACTTCTCGCCTACATCCTCTCCTCCGATTCCGGGATACATATCGCGGGAACCGTCGCCTCGGGGGAACTTGCTCTCGCTTTCCTGTCCCGGAACACGGTCGACGTTGTGACCATGGATATAGAGATGCCCGGCCTGGACGGGTACGAGACGACACAGCGCATCATGGAGTCCTACCCCCTGCCAATCGTGGTCGTGAGCGCCGCCTGGGATCCGTCTGCGGCGGACAAGACCTTCCGCGCCCTGCAGGCCGGCGCCGTGGCCGTCATGGCCAAGCCCGTCGGGCCGGCGAATCCGGCCTTCATGTCCATGAAGGAAGAACTCGTGCGCACGGTGAAGGCGATGGCCGGACTCCCCGTCGTGCGCAGGCGCTTCCGCCCGGCCGCCTCCGACCAGGACCTGAAGGACAGGCGTCCGGCCGGACAGCCCCATCCCTGGCCGGTTCCCGCGGTTCCGGCGCTCAAACGGGAGATCGTCGTCGTCGGCGCCTCGACGGGAGGGCCCGCCGCGATCACGGAAATGCTCTCCCGTCTGCCCAAGCCCTTCCCCTTGCCCATCCTCATCGTCCAGCACATAGCCGCTGGCTTCCTCGCGGGCATGGCGGGGTGGCTGGGCGCGGCCGCGGGAATGCCTGTCTTCATCGCCTCGGACGGCGAAACCCCGAAACCCGGCCAGGTCTACCTCGCGCCGGACGCCCTGCACATGACTGTCGGGAAGGACGGGCGTATCCGCCTTGTGGACGAGCCGCCCGATTCGGGACTGCGCCCCTCCGTCGCGAGGCTCTTCGCCTCGGCCGCGGAGGCCTTCGGGCCGCGGTCCATAGGCGTGCTCCTCTCCGGAATGGGGCAGGACGGGGCGGAAGAGCTCGGACTCATGCGCTCGCGAGGCGCCGAAACCATCGCGCAGGACGAGGAGAGTTCGGTCGTCTTCGGCATGCCGGGGGAGGCGGTCCGGCGAAAAGCCGCTCGCCATATCCTGCCGCCATCGTCGATCGCGGAACTTCTGTTCGCGCTTACGCAATGATACTCTTGCAGTGGAGGCTATTATGCCGTTGAAACTGGACATCCTCATCGTCGAGGATTCCAAGACCCAGGCCATGAGGCTCCGGCACATCCTCGAGCGTGAGGGCTACGAGGTCCGTGCGGCCGTGAATGGGCTCGAGGCCCTCGCCATGATCAGGCAGGCCAAGCCCACCATCGTCATCTCCGACGTCATGATGCCCGAGATGGGTGGCTACGAACTCTGTGAGGCCATCAAGACAGACCCGGAATTCAAGGATATTCCCGTCATTCTCGTGACCACGCTCTCCGATCCCACCGACGTCATCGAGGCGCTCAAGGTCGGCGCCGACAACTTCCTCACCAAACCCTACGAGGACGAGGTCCTGGTCTCGCGCATCCGCTACACCTCGGCCAACCTTGAACTGCGCAAGAATCAGACCGCGGAGATGGGCGTCGAGGTCTATTTCGCGGGCCAGAAGTATTTCCTCAATTCGTCGCGCATCCAGATGATCGACCTTCTCCTCTCGACCTACGAGAGCGCGATCCAGAAGAACAAGGAACTTTTCGACGCCATCCGCCAGCTCAAAGAGGCGCTCGCCAGCATCAAGGCCCTGGAAGCCAATTATCTCAGACTCCTCGAAACGAACCAGGACGCCATCGTCGTCCTCGACCAGGATCACACCGTCCACTACGCGAACAAAGCGGCGCAGATCATGTTCGGACCGCGGATCTACAGCCTGAAAGAGTACGCGAACAGAGTTCCCATCCTGCCTGGAGAGACTCGCGAACTGGAGATGGAAACGACCGACGGGAGACTCATCAATGTCGACGCCAGGGTATCGGAAACGGACTGGGACGGCCGCAGAATGTCCCTTGCCATCCTGCGCGACGTCACCGAGGCGGTGCGGATGCGCAGGGAACTGCAGCAGCTCTCGCTGACCGACGAACTCTCCGGCCTCTACAACAGGCGCGGATTCACGCTCCTCGCGGAGAGGGAAATCCTTCGGGCCGAAAGGACGGGCGCGCGGCTTTTCGTCCTCTTCGCCGACCTCGACGGGATGAAACACATCAACGACACCCACGGCCACGAGGTGGGCGATCTCGCCATCGTCGACACCGCGGGAATGCTCCGCCTGAGCTTCCGCAATTCGGACATCATCGCCCGGATGGGCGGCGACGAATTCGCCGTTCTCGGCGCGCTGAATCCCGATGCGGGTCCCGGCGAGCTCCAGTGCCGTCTCGAGGAAAACGTGGAGAGCTTCAACGCCCTCGGATCGAGGAACTATCAACTCTCCATAAGCGCCGGAGTCGAAGTCTACGATCCGGAGAAGAAGGAGTCTCTCGACGAGGTCCTGAAGCGCGCCGATTCGACCATGTACGAGAACAAACGCGCCCGCGCGGCCGCCCGGGGATTCTGCCCGAACTGAACCGGAGCTCCGCGCTCAAACCCGCGCCCGCAGAAAGCCCGGCAGCTTCATAGCCTCGTTTATAAGGATTGTGAGGGCTCCCGTCCCGAGACAGAGCGCGATTTCCCAGCCGTGCAGAGGGGCGAATCCGAAGAGCGAGTTGAGGGCGGGGACGAACACTACGAGCGCGAGAAAGGCGAGGGCGCCGCCGCAGACCCACTTCACCGCTGGATTGGGAATCCTGAGGGTCTCGAAGATGGAGCGGGTCCAGGAGCGGTTCGACATGATCATGCCCAGGTTGCCGAATACCAGGTTGACGAAGGCGAGGGCCCGTGCCTCTCCCTCGCCGAGTCCGGCACCGAGCGCCCAGGCGTAGATGCCGACAACCAGGGCCAGCACGCCGAGACCCTGGACCAGCCCCGTCCGGATCATCCGCTTGCCGAAAAGCGGCTCGTCGGATCTGCGGGGTTTCCTCATCATGATGTCGGCCTCTTCCTCCTCCATCTCAAAGATGACGGAGCAGGCCGGGTCGATGATCAGCTCGAGGAAGAGGATGTGGACAGGCATGAGGGCGAGTGGCCACCCGAAGAGGACGGGCAGGAAGGACATGCCCGCGATCGGCAGGTGAACCGAAAAAATGAAAGTCATCGCCTTCTGCATGTTGTCGAAGATCCGCCTGCCGACGCGCGCCGCCTGCACGATGGACCCGAAATCGTCGTCGAGGAGGACGAGGGCGCCCGACTCTCTCGCGACATCCGTGCCGCGGCCGCCCATGGCCACGCCGATGTGCGCGGCCTTCAGCGCCGGTGCGTCGTTGACTCCGTCGCCTGTCATGGCGACGATGTCGTCGTTCGCCTTGAGCGCCGACACGATCCTGAGTTTCTGTTCCGGCACCGCCCTCGCGAATACCGACGTGTGCGCGATGCGTTTCGCGAGTTCTGCGTCGTCCATTTTCTCCAGTTCGGGACCGGTTATGACATTCCCGGGCCCGTCGAGCCCGATCTGCTTCGCGATGGAGATCGCGGTTCCCGGATAGTCGCCGGTGATCATGACGACGCGGATGCCGGCTGTCCTGCACATCGTGACGGCCTCCGGAACGCCGGGCCGCACAGGATCGTGCAAACCCATGAGGCCGATGAAGCGGAACACGAAGTCGTGCTGGGCCTCGGGAAGGCTCAGCCGGTCGAAGGTAGCGGAGGCGACGCCGAGTACGCGCAGGCCATCGGCGGCCAGACACTCGATGTCGGCCCGAAGCCCGGCCACCCGCCTCTCGTCGAAGTGACAGAGTCCGGCGATCGCTTCCGGGGCGCCCTTGGCCGCGATGACATAGTGTTCGTGGTCGGGAGACTCCCAGACATGGGACATGGCGAGGAGCTTGTCCGACAGAGGGTACTCGCGCACGAGCTTCCAGTCGGCGTGCACGTGTTCGGTTCCGGACAGAGTGCGGGCGGCGAGCTCGCGCATGGCCTTCTCCATCGGGTCGAAGGGATCTGCCGGACTCGCGAGGACGGCGTATTCGACTATCTCGTGCAGGTGCTCGGGCAGGGAAGCGAGTCCTTCCTTCACTTCGGAAAAATCGCCCTCGTATCCCAGTCTGGCCACAGTCATGCGGTTCATGGTCAGCGTGCCGGTCTTGTCCGTGCACAGGACCGTCGCCGCGCCGAGGGTCTCGATCGCCGCAACTCTCCGCGTGAGCACGTTCCGCTTTGAAATCCGCCATGCTCCCAGCGCGAGGAAGATCGTCATGACGACGGGGAATTCTTCGGGCAGAGTCGCCATGGCCAGCGAGAGTCCGGCCAGGATTCCCTCGATCCAGTTTCCCCTTGTCAGTCCGAAAAGGACGATGACGGTGACGCAGAGTACCGCGCCGACGGCTCCGAAGGTCTTCACGATGGCGGCGGTCTGTTTCTGCAGTCCGGTGCTCTCGATTTCCAGCGTCTGCAGCGCCGTACCGATCTTGCCGATCTCGGTCCGCGGACCCGTCGCGATGACGCGGGCTATACCCTGACCCGAGACAACCATGGATCCTGAATACACTGTCGGGAGATCGTCTCCGCCCGGCCTGCCGGATTCCGAGATGCCGTCCCATGCCTTCTTGCGGACAGGCACGGATTCGCCGGTCAGGAGCGACTCGTCGGCCTTGAGATTGGTCGCCCGCAGGAGCAGAGCGTCCGCGGGCACCCTGTCTCCCTCGGAGAGGAGGACGGTGTCGTCGCGGACGACATCCCGTCCCGCGATCCTGATCTTCTCGCCGTTCCTGACGACGAGCGCCCGCGGGCTCGAGAGGTTGCGCAGCGCCTCGAGCGCCTTCTCCGTCTTGTTCTCCTGGTAAAGCGTGATGCCCATGACTACGGCGACGAAGCCGAGCAGCATGAGGGCTTCCCCGGCGTCTCCAAGCATGAGGTAGAGGAGGCCGCAGAGCAGAAGAAGGATGAACATCGGTTCCTTGATGACTTCCAGAGCTATGTGAAAGACACTTCGCTGCTTTGCCTGTGGCAGCTCGTTGTAGCCCTCGGAAGAAATCCGGGCGATGACGTCTTCGTCGGTCAGCCCGAAGAGTTCCTCGGGGTCATTGATGGTTTTCATGGAGGGAAATAATACGCGATATGGGATCCGGAACCAATCGTCCGACGGAAAAAGTTCGAATACACTTACTTATATGGAAAAGAGTTAGACTGATCAAACAAATTCCCGTGAAGCCGGATCGCTGGCAAACTATAATAAATATATCTCACGCAAGGGGGGCCATGCTCCGCCTCCGTTGACAAGACCGGCCCGCTTCGTGTTCATGGAAGGAAATGAAGATCAGGAGAGAGACCTTCTACCGGCTCCTTCTCGGGGCCAGCTTCGTGTTCACGGCCGCAGGCGCCGTCACCCTTGTGCCGAACCCTTTCACATACACACTCAACATGTTCGGGTACCGATCGATCTGTTCCTTCGTACCGTTCTCGACCCTCGCCTGCTTTTTGGCCGCAGGAGTGACATGCACGGTTCGCGCCCGCCTCTTCGGGCCGGGCTCCGCACGGCGGTCGCCCGCCGCTCCCATCGTCGCGGCCATCCTTCTCGCCGCCTTGGCTGTCGCGGCATACCCATCCTGGCGCCAATTCCGCGAGGACCTTTCCGGACCGTTCCAGACGGATATCCCCGACCCGGAGCTCGGAACCGTGCAGGGCACGATTCCGGAGGACCCGGACTTCCCACCCGTCACGACCATTCCCAGGCAAAAGGACAATGACACCGACTGGATTGACTGATTCCGCCGCGCGCGATGCCGTATCGCCCCTCCCGGAATGGAGACGGTGCATGGACCCTTGCGGCCCCAAAGACCTGTTCACCCTGTACCGTTTCGACAGCGCTTCGGACACGGAGAGGACAGTGTTCGGGGCGTCCCGGCCGGGCTATCCTTCCTCCATGGTGCCTTCCGAGACAGTGGAGGACTGGATCGGGGACCTGCGCCGCGTCGGCGTGTCGCGCCTCTGCTGTCTCCTCGACGGAAGACAGCTCGACTACTACGATGACCTTCCGGGCAGCTACCGCCGCGCTTTCGGCGGGCAACATGTCCTCTTCGCTCCTATCGAAGACTACACCCTCGTCGATCCGCAGGTATTCAGGGGCTCGATCCTGCCCTTCCTGCGCGACGCCGACGAAGCCGGCGAACGCGTCCTCGTCCACTGCTCGGGCGGCTATGGAAGAACAGGCCATGTCCTCGCCGCCTGGCTCGTCGCCGCGCGAGCTTACTCCCCCCGCGATGCGGTCGCCGCCGTCGTGGCCCATGGCCGCTCGCCGGCAGAAGCCCTGAATGGCGACGAAACAGCCTTGGCGGATTTTCTCGCGCAGTTCAGTCCCTGATCATGATAGTATGGCTCCGGGCATCCTGAACGGAAATGCCAAGGAGGCGGAAGCGTGGAAGAATATGAGGAAATCGCGGTCGGCGAGGCATACACCCTGCAGAACGCTGGCGGACTCGTCCTTGTCTGCACGAAGGGACGCGCGGAGGGGAACGAAGAGGGCGGGAAGGCCCGCTACGACCTCGCCCCTGTGGCCTGGTGCTGTCCGCTCGACTACGAACCCGTGTCCAGAATTCTCTTTGTCTGCGACACGGGCCACCGAACCTACGAGGATCTCTGTGCCTCGGGCGAATTCGTCCTGGCTCTGCCCTCTTTCCGGCAGAAAGAGCTCGTCGAGAAAACCGGCTCCGTGTCGGGACGCGACGTCGACAAGTACGCCCGCTTCGGCATCCCCGCGTTCGGCGCGCTGCGGGTCGACGCGCTCGTCCCCGAAGGCGTCGCGGGATGGCTCGAGTGCAGACTCGCCAGCGTCGCAGTAGAAGGGACATCTGCGATCGTCGCGGGCGAAGTGCTCCGCGCCTGCGCGCGGCACGAGGCATGGCGCGAGCGGCTGCACTATGTGCGCGATGGTGTCTGGTTCGCGCCAGGAAAGAATGTCGGCTGAAAGGGCGCCGTCCGACCCGGACGGGGGCGCCGTCAGACCGGGCGGCACCGAGAAAGTGTGTCGGACAAAAAAGGACACTCGGAATCAGGGAGGCCGGATGATGTGCATGAGCCAGATGATCGAGGAATTATCCATGAACGCGTGGCCCTCGCTTCAGACCAGACTGTATGACGGGTGGATTCTCCGGTTTTCGGAGGGGTACACGAAGCGGGCCAACTCGATAAACCCGATTTACCGTTCGCATATCGACATCGAAGAAAAAATAGACAGCTGCGAACGAATCTATCGGCGACGGGGTCTCCCCGTTGTGTTCAAATTGATCGATGGCGAAGAGCAGCGGGGAATTGAAAGCGTGCTCGACGCGCGGGCCTACGCCCGTCTCGACGAAACAATCGTGATGACGATGCCGCTCGGTCCGACAGAGCATGGAATTGAGTTTCAGATCGATCGTGAAAGCGATTTTTCCGAAGAGTGGGAAAAGGGATTCATCGAGTGCAACAAAATCGCCGGGCGGTATCACGCTGTCATGAAAGCGATGCTGCGCAACATCGACCTGAATAAAGTCGTGGCGAGCAAAAGAATCGACGGCAAGATGATCGCTTGTGGATTCGGCGCACAGGAGCGGGGGTGTGTGGGAATATTCGATATCGTCGTCGAGGAATCGATGCGGAGGAGGGGAATAGGGGAAGGCATAGTGCGGGGAATCCTTGAAAGAGCGCGGGAACAAGGCGCGAAGACCGCGTATTTGCAGGTGATGGTGAACAACGCGGCGGCGATGAATCTCTATCGGAAAATCGGGTTCGGAGAATCGTACAGATATTGGTACAGAAAAAAAGGGGAATGAACGGCGCAGATGCCGTCATCCCCCGCATTCCCCTCTAGCGCCCGAATATCTTCCGCCTGAACCAGGCCTGCGACTCGACAGCCTTCCCCTGTGCGAGCAGTCCGCGGATCTCCGCCATGGCCGTCTCGTCGAGCATGGCATCGAGGGCCGCCACGAAGCGCACGCTCTCGCGGATGGCCTTTTGCCCGTCCTCGCGGTAGGGGTACTGGTCCATCGAGTACCAGCCCGCGTAGCCGATCTCCTTCAGCCAGAATAGGAGTTCGAGGTATTCGACGAGGTGGACGGAGCCGACGATCATGTCGTCGTCCCAGTAGCGGTAGTTGTCGTTGAAGTGGAGGTGGAAGAGCTTCTTGCCGTACATGTCGAGCATGACGGCGGCCTCCGCCACGTTTTCGTAGGCGAGGAAGGAGTGCCCCGTATCGATCGTGACGCCCACGTTGTCGAGCCCCGTGGACTGCGCGACGACCAGGGTGTCCGCCGCGCGGGCGAGGAAGGAGTGGGTGCGCGGCTCCTTCATTTTGTACTCGAGGGCGAATCGGATCTCCGGATGGGCCGAAGCCGCGGCGACGATGCTCTGCGAGAGCCACTGGCGTTCGCGCCGGAAATCGGACTGCAGCGAGTAGTCGTATCCGTCCTGGCCGGGCCAGATGTTGAGCGTGGCGCAGCCGAGTTTTTTGGCCAGTCCGGCCATGGAGTCGATATACTCCACGGCCTGGGCTCTGATTGAAGGATCTTTCGACGCTATCGAGCCCGACCCCCAGCGCTTCTGGGAAAAAAGGTCCGGAATGATGGAGACGCACTCGAGGCCATACTTGACCAGCCAGTCGCCCACTTCGTCGGCGTTCTCTTCCGTTATGTCCCAGCTTCCGACGAGCTCGATGCCTTTCACGCCCTCTATTTCCGCCGCCTGGCGGATCATGGTCTCCTTGTCGGGCTGTTCTTTGTACCCGCTCGAGAGGAAGCGGTCGCAGGTATTGCCCAGATTCCCGAGGATCACCGAATAGTTTGGCATTGTTTTCTCCCTGGCCGGCGCAAGGCCGGCGCCTGTGTGGTTTCGCTTCTAGCCCTGATCGGACCTGGAACTGACGCTCTTGCGGACGATGAGATTAGCCCCGACGAGGACCTTGACGGCAGGCTGTTTTTCGGGCGCCCCGATGAGCTCATCGAGGAGGGTGATGGCGAAGTGGCCGATTTTCTGCTTCGACACATCGATGGTCGTGAGAGGCGGGTCCATCGTCGAGCTCATGGGGAGGTTGTCGAATCCGATGATGGAGAGATCCCGGGGTATCTGCACCCCCGACTCCCTCAGCGCCTTGATGCAGCCGTACGTGATGATATCGTTCGTGCAGAAGAAGCACTCAGGCAGTTCGATTCCGTCCTTGAGGATGCAAAGCATGTCCTCGTAGGCGCCATGGTAGGTCGAGTCGACGAGGATGATGTCCTTCTCGTTGAAGTCGAGACCGAACTCGCGCACCGTCTGGATGAACGCGTCCTTCCTGAGCTGGAAATTGCGCGTCTTCACGTTGCTGGAGATGAGTCCTATCTTCCGGAAACCCCTGTCGTGGAAGTGCGACACGATTTTGAAGACGGCATCCTTGTTGTTCATGTTGACGAAATTGAAGTCCAGGAAGTCGTAAGAAGTGTCGATCACCACGAGGGGAGGGAAGTTCGGTCCCTGGAAGAGCTGGATGTCGGTCTCGGATAGTTCGGTGCCGAGGATTATGGCGCCGTCGAGGCCGCTCCCCGGGAGGCTCTGCGCGACCTCCTCGATCGGGGCGCCGTGGAAGGTGACGATCTCGAGCTTGTAACCCCGCTGCCCGGCCTCAGTGGACATCCCGTCGATGTAGTCGGATATGAATACGTTGTGGTCCCTGTTGACGGTGTGCCCGTGCTTCGCGATTTTGAGAAACCTGATCGTCCCGTTCTTGCCGCTCTTCGGGCCTTTGGCCGAGATGAGGGAATAGTTGAGATCGATAGCCGCCTGCATCACGCGGGTCCGGGTGTCTTCCGAGATTCCCGGTTTCCCGTTGAGAACGAGGGATACGGTTGCCGCGGACACATTCGCCTTCTGCGCTATATCCCTTACAGTGACAGCCATGCGTGCTCCTCCCAGCGATAGTAGTCCGTGTTTTTAAATATGTCAAACATAATTCATTAAAATTCATTGAAAACTGTTAAAGATGCTGCAATTTGTTTATTGAAAAACTATTCCATTCAACGGCATTGAATGAATTATTGTGCCAAAAGCATGTAATTTCAACCTAAATCCTTTTATAATGAAGAATATGTAAAATCATAATCACTGAATTCATTATGCCTGATTTAACAATTTTACAATATTTTACTTGACAGGTTTAAAAACCCGGAAAATAATCAACTGTCTACTAAAATCTTCAAGGGGGTTTTAATGAAACGTTCACTGTCTCTGATCCTCATGCTGACCATCATCGTCGCCGGATTCGCCTTCGCCCAGGGCACGGGCAAAGCCGCCGCCGGAAAGAAATTCACCATCGCCACCGTCGTCAAGATCGACGGAATCGCCTGGTTCGACCGCATGCGCGAGGGCGTCGTGAAATACGGCAAGGACACCGGCTACACCACCTTCCTCCTCGGGCCGGCCAAAGCCGACGCCGCCGAGCAGGTCAAGATCATCGAAGGACTCATCGCGCAGAAAGTCGACGCCATCTGCGTCGTCCCCTTCTCGCCGGAAGCCCTCGAGCCCGTCCTCAAGAAAGCCCGCGACGCCGGCATCGTCGTCATCAGCCACGAGGCGACCAACCAGCAGAACGTCGACTTCGACATCGAAGCCTTCGTGAACGAAGACTACGGCGCCCACATGATGGACAACCTCGCCAAGTTCATGAACTACGAGGGCGAGTACACCAACTTCGTCGGAAGCCTCACCTCGAAGTCGCACAACCAGTGGATGGACGGAGCGGAAGCCCGCCAGAAAGAGAAATATCCCAAGATGAAGCTCGTTTCCCGCCGCAACGAGGACTACGACGACCAGAACAAGGCCTACCAGAAGTCCAAGGAACTCCTCACGACGTATCCCAACCTGAAGGGAATCCTCGGCTCAGCCTCCACCACGGCCCCCGGCGCCGGCCTCGCGGTCGAGGAAGCAGGGCTGCAGAACAAGGTCGCCGTCGTCGGCACCAGCCTCGTCTCCAGCTGCGGCCAGTACCTCAAGTCCGGCGGCACCAAGATGATCTTCTTCTGGGACCCCGCCGACGCAGGCTATGTCATGAACAAGATGGCCGTCACCCTCCTCACGGGCGGAAAGATTTCGAGCGGCATGGACCTCGGCGTGAAGGGCTACAACAAGATCAAGGTCGATCCGAAGAACCCGAAGGTCTTCTACGGCGCGGCCTGGGTCGACGTCGGCAAGGAAAACATGGGGCAGTTCAACTTCTGATCTTCCCTTTCGCCTGAATCAGCGTTTGCCGGGCGGTTTTTCGGAAACCGCCCGGCATATCCATAGAATCGGCATCGGCACATTCCAACTGCAAGCGCGGGATAGTCATGACAGACAGATTTCTTGTTGTCGAGGAAATCGACAAGCGATTCGCGGGTGTCCACGCCCTCAACAGAGTATCCCTCTCGATCAACAGAGGGGAAATCCACTGTCTCGCGGGAGAAAATGGCTGCGGCAAGTCGACCCTCATCAAGGTCATAGCCGGAGTCCACAAACCCGACTCGGGAAAAATCGCGATCGATGGGAAGAGTTATGCGACACTGCACCCCATCGACGCGATCCACGCGGGGATACAGGTCATCTACCAGGACTTTTCCCTCTTTCCCAATCTGACCGTCGCGGAGAACCTGGCCATCAACAGCCAGCTGGAGCTCGGCCGGAAACTGGTCAACTGGAGGGAAACCCGGAAGACGGCGCGCGAGGCCCTCGATCAGATCGGAATAAAGCTCGATCTCGACATGCCCGTCGAGAGGCTCCCCGTCGCCGACAAGCAGCTCGTCGCGATTTCGCGGGCCCTTCTGCACAACGCGCGCCTCGTCATCATGGACGAGCCGACGACGGCGCTGACCCAGAAGGAAGTGGATCGGTTATTCGGCATCATAAAGGGCATGCAGGCGCGGGGCATCGCGACCCTCTTCGTGAGCCACAAGCTGCGCGAGGTCCTCGAGATCAGCGAGCGCATAACCATCCTGCGAAACGGGCAGAAGGTGATCGACGGAGCGGTGAGCGAGTTCGACGAACCGAAGATCGTCTACCACATGACAGGAAGGGCCGTCACCGATTCCCGCTTCGGTTTCGATCCGAAGGGGAAATCGCCGCTTCTCGAACTGCGCGACCTTTCCCGCAAGTCGGATTTCCGGAATATCGGTTTTTCCCTGTATCCCGGGGAAATTCTCGGAATCACCGGGCTTCTCGGCTCGGGCCGCACGGAGCTCGCGCTCTCGATTTTCGGTGCGCGGCCCGCCGAATCCGGGAAGATCCTCGTCGAGGGGAAAGAGCGGAAGATCCGGTCGATCCAGCATGGAATCAAGGCGGGCATCGCCTACGTTCCCGAGGACCGCGTGTCGGAGGGGCTCTTCCTCAAGCAGTCGATAGCGCGGAACATCTTCGTCAGCATCCTTCCCCGTCTGCGAAAGCCCACCGGTCTCCTCGATTTCAGGAAGGCCAACGACATTGTCGCGGAGTGGATAAAGACGCTCAGTATCGCCACTCCCGACACGGCGCGGCCCGTGCAGACCCTGTCCGGCGGCAACCAGCAGCGCGTCGTGCTCGCGAAATGGCTCTCCACGAACGCGAAAATCCTCATCCTGAACGGTCCGACCGTCGGAGTCGACATCGGTTCCAAGGCCGACATCCACGAGAAGCTGAAACAGCTCGCGAAAAAGGGCCTCGGCGTGATCGTCATCTCCGACGACATCCCCGAGCTGGTCCAGAACTGCAACCGCGTTCTCGTCATGCACAAGGGATCGATGGTCCGCGAAGTCCGGGGCGGGGCCCTCGGCGAAAACAGCCTTATCGACATCCTCAACGGACTGGATTGAGGCAGGACGGGAACAGTATGAAAAAGCTGGTACAGACACACGAGTTCGTCGTGACCATCGCCTTCATCGCGATGGTCATCGTCATCGGGGCCATAAATCCGGCCTTCTATTCATTCGGAAATATCTTCAGCCTTCTGAAAAGCACTGTCATCATGGGTATTTTCGCCTTGGGCGTCCTCATCGTGATCGTTTCGGGGAACACCGACATTTCCTTCACGGCCATAAGCGCCTTCGCGATGTACACGACGGGCAAGATCATGCTCGCGCTCTTTCCCGAGGGCGGACTTCTCGTCGCCTTTGCGATCGCGGGCGCCATCGGAATCCTCCTCGGCTTCGTCAACGCGTCCTTTGTCGCGCGCTTCAAGCTGCCGGCCCTCATCGTCTCCCTCGGGACCGCGAGCGCCATCCGCGGCTTTATGCTCGCCTTCATCGGCGTAAAGATCATCAACAATCTTCCGCAATCCCTCATCGACTTTTCCAAGTCCAATCTGATCAGGTTCACGGACTCATCCGGAAAAATCGTGGGCCTGCCCTCTGCCTTCCTCATCCTCGTCGTCGCGGCGCTCGCCGTGTGGTTCCTCCTCAAGTACACGATGCTCGGCCGCGGAATCTACGCCCTCGGCGGCGATCCCGTCGCGACCGAGCGGGCCGGATTCAACATCGCCGGCATCCAGTTCTTCATCTATGGCTTCGTCGGCTTCCTCTCGGGGATAGCGGGCGTCCTGCACTCCGCCTACATGCGCAACGCGAATCCCTTCGACCTTGTCGGGACGGAGATGACGGTCATAGCCGCCGTCGTTCTCGGAGGCGCGAGCATCACGGGCGGCAAGGGCACAGTCTACGGCACCATGATCGGCGTCGCCTTCCTCGTCCTCATGGAGAACAGCCTCATCATCATCGGCATTCCCTCGTACTGGCAGAAGATCGTGACGGGTCTCATCATCATCGCCTCTACCGGAGCCTCGGCGCTGCGGTACAAGGCCGAAGCGAAAGCCAACGCGTGAGGGGGCAAGGAAAAAATGGAAAAGAAAAATCCCCTGGGTTCACTGGCAGCCTTCGCGGGCAAGGACTCCAATCTCCTCAGGCTGATCCTGATCGCCGTCGCTGTCTTCGCCGTGATGGCCTTTCTCAACCCCGGCGTCTTCGTGACTGCCCTCAACATCGAGTCGATGGCCTCCCAGTTCCCTGAACTCGGCATCATCGCGCTCGGCATGATGATCGCGATGCTGACGGGCGGCATCGACCTGTCCATCGTCGGCATCGCCAACCTGTCCGGAATTTTCGTCGCCCTGATTTTCACGAAACTGCTCCCGGCCGGCTCCGACGCGTCGACGACGGGGCTCTACATGGCGCTCTCTCTTTCCGTGGCACTCGTGACGGGCGCCGTCGCGGGCCTGACCAACGGATTCCTGATAGCCAAGGTGGGCATCCCGCCCATCCTCGCCACGCTCGGCACCTGGCAGGTCTTCACCGGCATCGCCATCGTCATCACGAAAGGTTATGCGGTACCGGGTTTCCCCGAGACCTTCCTCTTCCTCGGAAACGGCAAGCTCTGGATCTTCCCTTTGCCCTTCGTGATCTTCGCCTTCTGCGCCGGCTTCATCGCGCTCATGCTCTCCAAGACCAGCTTCGGGATCAACCTCTACATGATCGGCACCAACATGAAGGCCTCCGTCTTCTCGGGAATCAAGACCCAGGCGATGCTCTTCAAGAGTTATATGCTCTCGGGGATTCTCGCGAGCGTAACCGGCATCGTCATGATAGCGCGGACCAATTCGGCCAAGGCGGATTACGGCGAGTCCTACGTCCTGCAGGCCGTCCTCGTCGCGGTTCTCGGCGGCGTGAATCCGGCGGGCGGCTTCGGGACCGTTCTCGGCATAACCATAGCCGTCCTCTCGCTCCAGTTCCTCTCGAGCGGCTTCAACATGCTCCGCTTCAGCAACTTCGCCAAGGAATTCACCTGGGGCCTTTTCCTCCTCGCCATAATGGCGCTCAACTTCGTCCAGAATAAGCGCAGTCTGAAAATAAAAGCGGGCAAAGCCGCAGCGAAGACCGGCGCGGTCGCAGCAAAAAAAGCCTGACACAGAGCAGGCGAACAAGGAGCATCACTATGAAAAAATTCCTCAATAAGCCCGAGACCTTCGTCGACGAGATGCTCGAGGGCATCTACGCCGCTCACCCCGACCAGGTGACTTTCGCGGCGGGCGATCCCCGCTGCCTCGTCACCGCCGGACCCGTGGCGGGCAAGGTCGGCATCGCGACGGGCGGCGGTTCCGGACATCTGCCCCTCTTCCTCGGCTACGTGGGCGAGGGCATGCTCGATGGCTGCGCCGTGGGCGGCGTCTTCCAGTCTCCGAGCGCCGACCAGATGCTCGAGGTGACCAAGGTCATCGACCAGGGAGCCGGCGTCCTCTACATCTACGGCAACTATTCAGGCGACATCATGAACTTCGACATGGCGACCGAGATGGCCGATCTCGAAGGCATCCGCGTCCTGTCGGTCGTGGGCAACGACGACGCGGCCTCCTCCCCCAAGGGCCGGGAGGACAAGAGGCGCGGCGTGGCCGGCATCTTTTTCGTCTACAAAGCGGCTGGAGCTGCCGCCGCCGAGGGCATGAACCTCGACGAGGTGAAACGCGTCGCCGAGAAGGCGAAGGCTTCCGTGAGGACCATGGGCGTCGCCTTCTCGCCCTGCATCGTCCCCGAGGTTGGACACCCCTCCTTCACCCTCGGCGAGAACGAGATGGAAATCGGCATGGGCATCCACGGTGAGCCGGGAATCAGGCGCGGCGCGATCAGAAACGCCGACGAAATCGTCGACGAGATGCTCGGCCCCATCCTCGCCGATCTGCCATTCCTGGCCACAGACGAGGTCGCGGTTCTCGTGAACGGACTCGGTGCCACGCCGAAAGAGGAACTCTATGTCCTCGCCCGCCGCCTGCTCTCCACGCTGAAGGAGAAAGGGATTTCCGTCTTCCATGTCTACGTCGGCGAATACGCCACGTCCATGGAGATGGCCGGAGCCTCCATCTCGCTGTGCAAGCTGGACGGCGAACTGAAACGCCTCATGGGTCGACCCGCCTCGACGCCTTTCTTCGAGCAGAGACAGCTGAAGGGAGACTGATATGGAATCGATCCGGAAGGAAGATCTCGGCGGCCTCTTCGCCGCGTTCAAGGAAGTCTTCGCGGCCAAGCGCGACTATCTCATCGAACTCGACGGGAAGGTCGGCGACAGCGATCTCGGACTGACCATGGCCAAAGCCTTCGCGGCAGCCTCCGACTCCGTGAACGCCAATGTCTCCGACCCCATAGCGCGGACGATCCAGCTCGCGGGAATGGCCATCTCCAAGGCGGCGCCCTCGACGATGGGCACCCTCATGGCGACGGGTTTCATGCGCGGAGGAAAGGCCCTCGAAGGGGTCGCGGCCATAGGCACGCCCGAGATAGCCAGGTTCTGGGAGGCATTCCTCACCGGGATACTGGAGCGCGGCAAGGCAAAGCGCGGGGACAAGACCCTCGTCGACGTGGTCGCGCCCATCGCGGAGTCATTCGCCGTCTCGGCGCAGAGGGGGGAATCCCTTCCCGCGGCCCTGGCCGCCGGCGCCGCGGCGGCCGCGGAGGGGCTCGAAGCCACGAAGGGAATGATTGCGCAGCACGGAAAGGCTGCCTGTTTTCAGGAAAAAACGATCGGGCTCCAGGATGCCGGAGCCACGGTCGGATTCATACTCGCCGACACCTTCAGGGTGTTCGCCGGATAAGGCCGGGAGGTCACAATGCGCGTCGCTGTCATCGGAACGGGAATCATGGGAACCGGAGTCGGGCTGACTCTTCTCAGAAAGGGACACGAAGTATTCTGCTACAACAGGACTCGGGCAAACGCCCAGGAGCTGGTGCGCGCGGGAGCCGTATATTGCGCGACGCCGCGAGAGGCGGCCGAAAAGGCGAGTCACGTCGTCATCCTCGTCTGGAACGAGGAGGCCCTTCGCGCCGTGCTGAACGGCACTGCCGGCTTGAACGGCGCTTCCGGTGTTGCAGGCTCGGCCAGCGCTGCCGGCATGACCGGCGCTGCAGGCGAAGACGGCCTCTACGCCTGCGCGGCGCCCGGCCAGGTCTTCGTCGACATGAGCACACAGCTTCCGGCAACCGCCATCGCGGAAGCCGCCCGCTTCGCCGAAAAAGGCGCTCTCTTTGTCGACGCCCCCGTGCACGGCAGCAAGGCAGAAGCCCGTTCGGGAGGCCTCTGGATCATGGTCGGCGGCGAAAAGACGGCCTGGGAGGCCGCGCTTCCCCTCCTGTCCGAGATCGGCGCCACGACCCACTACATGGGAAAGACAGGATCGGGCTGCGTCGCCAAGCTCTGCGGCAACCACCTTGTGTCGGCCGTCCTCGCCTCACTCGCCGAGTCCCTCGCCATGGCCGAAAAAGCCGGCATCGACGGCTACGAGCTCATCAAGCTCTGGGGCGAGTCGGATTTCCGTTCTCCCATCATCGGTGGGGCCGGCAGGTCCATGCTCGATCACGATTTCGGCGTCTCCTTCCACCTCCGGACCATGGTCAAGGACACCGAGCTCATCCGGAATTACTCCGAGACAATCGGCGTCCCCGTCATGCTCTCCAACATGGTCCACGAGCTCAACAAAGTGGCGCAGAACAAGGGCTGGGGCGATCTGAACGCCTCGGCGATATTCAAGCTCTTCGAAGAGATGGCCGGCACCGCGCGGCAGGTTTGAGGAGTCGCGAATCATGAAGACACTGAAACTCGATATTCTCGACGCGGGATCGGAAGAATTCCTGCGCTACGGCGTCCTCGCGACGGCTGAGGGGAAGAAGGCCGACGCGGCCTGCCCCGGCTTCTCGTTCTGGAACCGCCTGGGGCTGCCCGAAATGGCGGGCGCGCCCTCCGTTTGCATCGTGGAGAGTTATGCGACGCCGAACGCAAAGTCCACGATATTCGAGCGGCACGGCGATACCGCCGAAACCCTCATTCCTGTGGACGGCGAGGTGGTGCTGGTGCTCGCCCTGGACGCGCCCGGCGGGAAGGATACGATAGATCCTGCGAGCGTGAGGGCCTTCCGCCTGCGCCAGGGGGAGGCGGCCATCCTCGCTCCGGGCACCTGGCACTACGCTCCCCTCACGGGAGCCGCGCGGGCGCGGACCTTCGTGGTTTTCGACCGGGACACACCGGAGAAAGACATGCTCGTGATCGATACCGCGAAGGATTTCGGATTGGCCTGGGCCGTGGAGTTCTGAGAAAAGACTGGAACTTCTCCTGGATCGAGGGTTCCCAGATCTTGTGAATCGGCTCCCGGGATCAAGCCGGGAGCCTTTTTATTCACCAAATCAGAAAACAGGTACTAACAAAAACTTGTTGCTGATCAAATTTTTTTCATCACCCAATTCTGCCTTTTCGACTTTCTGTTCTTCCGAGCTTTGCATAAAGAGGTTTGGAATGAACCACTTTAAAATTTTACACACTGTTAAAAAAATATTATAATGAACAGAAATCCGGCATGATCTCCTTTGTGGGTGGTGGTTGCCGAGGCCAGGAGATTTTTACGCTTTTTCTCCGACAGAAATGGATAATCAATTATTGAGGGGTAACAGGAAGGGCTCGGTTACGACACACGCGACGTGTGTCGGCATCACAATGCTTTTTCTTCTTAATCCAGACGGCAGGGATACAAGCGCAGAATTTATCAGGTGGGGAAAACCTCGCAACCTCCTCGACCGCCGCTGGGCTGCTGTACGCGGGCACGGAGTCGATCAGCATAGCGTCCATGGACGTGAGGACGAGAATCGTCGGCGTCTTCGCCGAAACAGAGGCGACGTTGATATTGCGCAATCCCAACAGATGGGTGATGGAGGGGGAACTCACCATCCCTTTGCCGGATGGGGCCGCAGTCACGGGATACGCGCTTGATGTGAACGGCCTTCTGACCGATGGGGCCATCATAAAAAAGGACAAGGCTCGCATCGCCTTCGAGACCCAGGTTTATCGGCCAGTCGTCACCGACCCCGGATTCGTGGAACAGGTCGCTGGCACGTGTACCGGACAAGGATTTATCCTTTTCCGGCGTTGGGAACGCGGACGGCCAAGATTCGTTATGTCGAGAAGTTTGCGACATTCGCTGCGGGCAATGCACGGCGGCGATTACATTTCCCGCCAGGGAACGGATCGGGAAGCTGACGCTCCACGCACAGGTGGCTGGTGTCGATGTGGCGCCCCGAGTCGGAGGACACGGGAGGGCGGAGTTTTCGCCCTCCGGCGATGGGTGGATTGCCGAAGTAGAGTTGCACGATGTCGATCCGGACGATGATCTGTGGATATCCCTTTCCAGCCTCCCCGAGCGAATTGTTTCCGTCGAGAGGACTGCTGGGGGGCAATATTTTTTCTTGGGCGAACGCGCTACGCGGGCAGCCCCGATCGTCCACGAGCGAGACTCGGCATCATCTGACCATCTGCCCCGCGGCTCGGGATCTCGCCCTGGCCCTTGCCGGAAGGGCAAAATCGCTGCGTTCCGCGGCTGACCTCGCCGAGGCCATGTCTCTTCTCCGTGATGTGATCATGAATGAGGAACCGCGCCGGGAGCCGGCGTTATCGTCACGATGGTCGCGCTTGAGGAGCTCAACGCCTTGATCACCCTACAAAGCTGCGAGGCCTGGGCCAGCTCGTCCGTGCTACCGGAGTTCGATCCGCGACTCATCCGCAATCCGGAATCGGGATTGCGCGTCGTCCTCTCCTGGGATACGGACACGATCGACGCGTCCCGCGGGGGAAGCTGTCGAGGGAATATACCTATGAGGGATCGAACGATCTTGGCCCAGTGGCTTGGTACAATGGCAATTCGGGGAGAACGACGCATGCCGGGGGGCGAAGGCGCCGAACGAACTGGGGTTGTATGACATGAACGGCAATGTGTGGGAGTGGTGCCATGACCGGTATGGAGGCTATGGATTAGGGTCCAGACCGACCCCATGGGCGCGTCCTGTGGCGACCTCCGCGTGCTTCGCGGCGGCAGCTGGTACAACAATGCCGTGTACTGCCGGTCGGCCTATCGGGGCAACTACTACCCGGTCATCAGGTGCAGTAATCTGGGGTTCCGCCCGACTGCGCGCGGACCGGCTCGTCTCGCTTGATCGTTTCCATATCGAAGGTCTTGAGCGGGACGATACACTTCTTTAAAACGATCGATTTGACGCTTCGTGGCCATGTAGCCAACGAGATAGCCGTCGTGAAGGATGGAGCAGGTTTCACCCGCGCTCTTGTCTGCCCCGCCGCACTCCGTAACGGGCGCACCGTAGTGAATGGGATTTGCCTTGTAGACTGGAAGCCAGTCAATTTGCCAGCGTCGGTGCGGGATAGACCGGAAGCGCTTGCCAGGCTGATATAAGGAAGGGGCAAGTAGCGGTGCGCGTTTTATTGCGGCTGACGCTACAGTGATTTGGCGTCCCGTGACATCAATCTTGTATCGGAGAGGCATCTGACGGCATGGTGCTGTTTATATGGAGCAGTGATCGGCACCACATGATCTTATCGTACCGGCGAGGCTATATCGGATTTCGTCTAGTGCGCGCGCTCTGAAGCAGAGATAAAGACTCTGGCGAAGACTTGTCCTAAACCACTATCCTGTGATATGTAAATATAAAATATAATCATTTACTTAAGTTAAATTAGGATTGATAATCAAACATGGGTTCACTCCGATGAGCGGGTTGATGTTTTGCATCGGATAATTTCTTGCAGGAATACTGTTTCTCTGATAAAACGCAGCTTTGAAAAGCGAACTCAAGCATTTCAAAAACTTCCTAGTTTTACTCCACGATGTGAAACGCAGTACCCCGTCGTGAGACTTGTGAGCATGATTGCAGTTCCGGAAAGTGTATTTATTTTTTGTCACGAATTATGTGGGTCTGCGGTTGAGTGGTCAGTGGGATGCTTTACCTGTTTCAGGAGGTTCACATGAAAACAAATGATGAGATTTATGATGCGTTTAGAGCTGATGGGTTGACGCCTGTTGGTGTGAAAACTGTTTTCTGCAATGGGAATCAGGGAAGGGGAATATTGGCGAAAACCACTACTAACAGAACCAGGGATGGCGAACAGGTAGAAAAGAAAGTCATCTATGTGGAAGGGACAAACTATCAAATGGGATTTCTTATCGGTGAATTACTCGAAAAAGAAATCAGCATAATGACGAGTACATACATGGAAAATATAATCCCTGATTTTTTACGGAAAGAAAATGATTTTATTTTCAAAATGCTTTTATGGGCGGTTAAAAATAGTTGTTGGAATACTTACAGTTTAAATGAAAACATGGGAGATATTCCACAAGAGCTTCATGATGAGATGCGCGGGATGGCTGCTGGCTGCAAGGAGATTAATCCTCACACAAGAGTAAGCTACGAAAATCTGTTCTTACTAAATGTTGGAATTGATTTTCTTGTCGCTGTGGTTTACACGAACGCGGGGTTGGCTCGAATTCGAAAAGATTATGTAGACATGCTTCCACCTGGCGAGAGAGATTGCCGGATAGAGACAGGTCCAAACAATTTTCGTTTACCCCTTGGATGTAACGCCTTTGCGGCGTTCAAAAATGCGACAAAAAACAAGCATTTCTATTTTGGCAGAGATTTTCAATTCAGCAATGCCAAGGTGTTCCAGGATTTAGCTTGCATAATAATATATAATCCCCAAGGGGATCAAATTCCACTTGTGAGCCAGACAGCTCCTGGATTCGTTGGCAGTATCACGGGTATGAACAGGAGCGGTGTCGCAATGGGAGTCGATATGGTTCCCTCTGTTTTGTGTGATCCCATGAGGCCCGGAATAGGATCATTACTTATGGTAAGGCATGCCTTGTCAGTCGGGAAAAATGCGCAATCTGTTGTTGACGCGATTGTCGACTCACAGCGAGGTGCATCCTGGCTATATCCGGTAGGAGACGGATCGACAAATACTGCGGTCATCGTTGAGTCTGGTCAAAAAGATGCCGAGCTCGATCCGCATGATTATTTAGCACGTATACCACGCCATGGTAAAGTGGAAAACATTCTTGAGAAAGCTCGACTTCCTGAAATAGTCCCTTCAAATCAGGGATTGTATGAACGATGGAATGACTGGAAATATCCTTCTGCATATTTGAACTGCAATAAGGATTTATTTAATATATTTGGATATATATATAATGAGAATATGTTTGGAGTCAATGATATGATCAACAAGTCCTGGATAAAGGACGATAATGTGCATGAGGGTTTATACTTCCATCCACAACGCGAGCAGTATGATGATCT
This sequence comes from Treponemataceae bacterium, assembly GCA_963678065.2. Classification (GTDB taxonomy): domain Bacteria; phylum Spirochaetota; class Spirochaetia; order Treponematales; family Rectinemataceae. The sequence goes on along the minus strand of CAXXVZ010000005.1, from coordinate 677,201 downwards.
TGTAGTTGTTAGTAATATGTTTTTAATACCTGAAATGCGTATCTGCGCGATGCACCGCTATACCAATGAACTTGCCGTAGAAAATATGGCAGATATCATCTGGAGGTATGATACATTGAACAGAGAATGCTTGGAGGTATATGGAGAAATCGATTGGGATGCGGCGAAAACACTGATCGATTTTTTAAACCCTCAGGGCAAATATGGAGCCTACTACGGCGGATCTGAGAAAGAAATCAAGGGCAGTGTCAGTCTATGTGATTTAACAGACAAGATAATGACCAGTCACTTTGGATACTACTCTGATGATTGGGTCACAATTCATCTTTCCAACTATATCTGAGTCCGGAACAGGAGCCCGATAGATGACAGGTTGGAGGGAAAGAACCCATTCATCTGACGAGTATCCTCGTGAAGCGTCCATGAATCAGAGAACAGGATGTGAGGCCTCCTTCGAGACCTCACATCCTGCGGATCGTCACGAAGTACCACAAGCGATTGCCTGGCAGCCGATCTCGTCTCCGATGGAAGGTTCATATTTATATATCGTTTCGTCGTTTGTCTGGGCATCGACATACTAAGGCAATGCGTCAAAATAACTTGACTAATATATTGATTATATTATAATGAAGTATGCAAGATCAGGCAACGGTAAAACAAATAGCTTCCAAGTACAACGCACTTGTGCCCATGATGGATGAACGAATGCGACGTCAATGGGCGGCGGCTGAAGCAAGAGCGTATGGTCGTGGTGGGATACAGGCAGTCAATACCGCGATTAAGATGTCGCCGAACACAATACGCAAAGGAATGAATGAGCTGGCATTACGCGAAAGTAATCCGCACGAGAAGATACGCACTCGCGTACGTTTCCCAGGCGGTGGAAGAAAACGATGCAGTGAAAACGATCCCGAGTTAAGGGAAAAACTTACGAGCTTAATTGAACCAATGACACGGGGTGATCCAGAGTCGCCACTACAGTGGACGTGCCTGAGCACCAGTAATCTTGCAGATACGCTTACACGACAAGGGCACACAGTAAGCCCGCGCACGGTTGGACGGCTACTGAACGCGGAAGGCTACAGTCTACAGAGCAATCGGAAGACCAAAGAAGGAACGTCGCATCCGGATCGAAATGCGCAGTTTGAGTATATCAACACCATGGTCAAGCGGTTTCAGCGTAAAGGGAATCCAGTTATCTCGGTAGATACGAAAAAGAAAGAATTGATTGGGGAATTTCGAAATGGAGGACGAGAATGGCGTCCCAAAGGTGAACCGGAATCTGTAATGGTTCATGACTTCATTGATACAGAGCTGGGCAAGGCCATACCATACGGAGTCTTCGATATAAGCGAAAACAAGGGCTGGGTCAGTGTAGGAATCGACCACGATACCGCACATTTTGCTGCCGAAGCCATCCGACGTTGGTGGGAAAAAATGGGTGTGAAACGGTATCGTACTGCAAAAGAATTGCTGATTACCGCTGATGGTGGTGGCAGCAACGGTAGTCGATGTCGGCTCTGGAAACTTGCATTGCACGAATTAGCGAATCAGCTTGGAATGTCAATTCACGTGTGTCACTTTCCACCAGGTACCAGCAAATGGAATAAAATCGAGCACCGAATGTTTTGCCATATCACTCAGAACTGGCGAGGCCGACCGTTGATTAGCCACGAGGTAATTATTCAATTGATTGCAAATACAACCACTGCAGCGGGACTGAAAATATGCGCAGAATTGGATTCAGGTTCGTATCCACTCGGGATCAAGGTTAGTGATGAAGAACTTGCTGCCCTGAACATTAAGCAGGCAAAATTCCATGGCGATTGGAACTATGCTTTGCTTCCGACTAAAGAATAAAAGCAGTCAAATTATTTTGGCGCGATGCCTAACGTGCATATTGTCAATAAAAATGAACAATAAGAATGATGCTTGAGTAGTGACACAAACAGTCAACAAGGGATTGGGGGAGGCCGGCATGGAAGCGATGAAGTCAAAACGATCGACGAGGGGGGTGGTGGTGCTGCTGGCCCTGACAATGACTATGGCAAGGGTGGCGATCGCCGGAGCGGAAGAGGTGTCAGGGACTTCATGGGCGAGAGTAGAGTCTTTGGAAGATGGTACAGGATTGAATCTCGACAGGGGTGCAACATTTCTGGTGAACTGGAAGGTGTGGACGCTGATGGGCGAACCGGTCGTGGACAGCACCGCTGCGTGGAATGAGTGGAAGGGAACCTCGGTAGTGCGATTGCCGAAATGGATCAAGCGCTACACGGGGAGCCCTGAGGTCCCGGTGGAGGTGTTGGAAAAGATCAGGGTATACAACGTGGAACTCTATGGGGAAGTGTGGAGTCGCGAAGGATTGATGCTCGATCCTGGAGTGTTCGCGAAACCATTGCTGCACTCGACAGGATCAGGGGGGACAGAAACGCCTGAATGGAGAACGTTCAAGGAAAAGAACGCTGGTCAGCAGAAGGAATACTTCAGCTTCAATGTACCCGGAAGACCGGAGTGGTCGGAGTTGTTCAAGACAGGAGATGGGGGAAGCGGGGGAGTTGGGGTGTTGGGGGTGAGGATAGAGGACGCAAAGGCGCTGGTAAAGAAGGGATTCAGGATCGGTGACTATGATGGGAAACTGAAGGTGCGCAAGGTGAGCTTTGACCTGAGCGCGGTGCACGAGTGGCTGTGGGGCTTGGAGCAGAAAGCGATCGAGGAGTGGAAAGCGGAGGTGAGGAAGGAAGAGAGCGTATTGGCGGCGAAGGAGGAAGAGAGGAAGAAGGCGGAAGAAGCGGACTTCTGGGGGACGCCGGCGAATACGGACACGGGAGAAGACAGGACGAAGCGCGAGTGGGTGGAGGGAGAGAAGCACGGGATCGAGAAGGCGGAGAAGGAGCTGGAAGCGGCGAGACAGACGATCGCGGCGGAGAGGAAGAAGGTGGATCTGGCGATCGGGAAGAAGCGGGACGCGCTTGCGAAGACGCCGAAGCCTGAGGAACGCGCGGCCGCGGATGAGGTGTTCGTGGAGGGTGGTACTTTCCAGATGGGATCGGTATCCGGCGGCTCGGATGAGCAAGCGCATCAGGTGACGGTATCGCCGTTCTATATGGGAAAATACGAGGTGAAAGTGGGGAATTTCCGGAAGTTTGTGGAGGCGACTGGCTATCGGACGGAGGCAGAGCGGGGGGATGGTTCATATGTGTTGACAGGATCTAGATGGGAGAAGCAAAAGGACGCAACATGGAAGAATCCGTACTTTGAGCAGGGGGAGACAAGCCCGATCGTATGCGTGAGTTGGAACGACGCGGTGGCATACTGCAACTGGCTATCGGAGAAGAAAGGTCTGGAGAAAGTATACACAATATATGGCGGAAGCGTAAACGCGGACTTCACGAGGAAGGGGTACCGGCTGCCTACGGAGGCGGAGTGGGAGTACGCGGCCCGCGGGGGGAAGCTGTCGAAAGGATATACCTATGCGGGGTCGAACGATTCTGGCCCGGTGGCTTGGTACAATGGCAATTCGGGGAGAACGACGCATGCTGTGGGAACGAAGGCGCCGAACGAGCTTGGGCTCTACGACATGAGCGGGAATGTATATGAGTGGTGCCATGACTGGTATGGAAGATATGGATCAGGCGCCCAGACCGACCCCATGGGCGCGTCCTCTGGCGACTACCGCGTGTATCGCGGCGGCAACTGGTACGGCAGTGCTGAGTGCTGCCGGTCGGCCTATCGGAACTACTACTACCCGGACTACAGGTGCAATATTCTGGGGTTCCGCCTGGCCCGTCGTCCCTGAAGTTCGGGTGCGGGCTCAAGGAAGGGGGTGGAGGGCGGGCAGAACCTGCCTGAGAGGACCGAAGGATGAGGTCCGAAGAGGCAGGGGAGGCCCGCCCGACTGCGCGCGGACCGGCTCGTCGCGCTTGTTCGTTTCCATATCGAAGGTCTTGAGCGGAGCGGCAGGCTGCGAGGGAAATCTTCCCTGTCACGGGTGCGACAGCCTGTGGTGATATCGCGGGCCATGCCATGATGCGGCGCTCTTGGAAGGAGGCGCCGCATCAATATTCCAGAGGCACCACGATGGAGAAGCCCACATCGACATTCTTCGGGGAGTTTCTGTTTCCATGGTTCGAGACGTCGATGGAAAACGACAGGCGGCTCAGTTTGTCTTTCGATTCCTTAGCCAGCCGCGAATAGGCTGCTCCATCTTTGAAGTTGTGGGAAGCCTTTATGAAAAGAAACGGAGCGAATCCGACGGCTGCACCCATCGCGGGGTATTTTAAAACTGAATCGCTGGTGCTGAGCGAGCCGAAGCTCATCTCGTATAGTGCGTAGACCAGTCCGAGACCTCCGACAAGCTCGATTCCGCCGAGGAAATATTTTCCGGATGCCGTCGATGAATACTTTGAGATTTCCGCGTTCAGTTCCTCGGTTTTTTTCTGTTTCTCCATCGCGGCGAGCGTCGCGCGCAGTTGTTCCTGTTTCGCGCGAGCCTCGGTCACATGCTGGCCTCTCCAGTACGTTTTTATATAGTAGTCATAGGAAAAGAGAGTGTTCGTGGTGGTTGCCTCAGAAAAAAAGCGATTATCGGATAAACGTATGATCTCGCGAGCCTCATTCGCGTGGCGGCCCGAAGGAAACGCGTCGATGTAGGCCCATATCGATTCCCAGGTGTTCGGTTTTCTCGCTCGGGCGTACGCGGCGTCGTCTCTGCCGTTTCTCGAGTCCTGCGCGTATCTCCCGTTCGGATATGATGACAAGTAGTCGGCGAAGGGCTTGTCCTCGGTCTGGTTCAGCGTCAGCTTATAGAGCGAGTATTCCTTCGCTTCAGCCAATTTTTTTTTCGCTTCGGCGAGTTTTGCGCCCCGTGCATATTTACTAATGAACGTTTCCCAGGCTTGAGGGGTGTTGGCCGAGGTTGCCGAGGCGAAGGCGGCGGTCTCCAAGTTGCCAATCCTGGCTTTTGCGTCGCCGATATGACGACCTGCGGGGTACACATCGACGTAAGCCCAGAGCCCTTCCCAGGTGCCCGTGTACGATGCACGGGAAAACGCGGCATCGTCCCGCAGGCTCTTTATTTCCATCGCATAACGGCCCGCAGGATAGGCGGCGAGATAGTCGGCGTAGGGCTTGTCCTCCGTCTTGCCGATCACAGCCTGGTAGGCGGCGTCTTCTTTTGATTTGGCGAGCTGAACCTTCGCATCGTCGATTCTCGACCCGCCGGCGTATTCCCTGATATACAACTCCCACGCGACGGACGTATTCTCAGCCGAGGCGCGATCGAAGGCGGCGTTTTCAATGGCCGTGATTTTGTCCTTCGCCTCCTGTGCGTGAAGACCGGCAGGATAGGCTGCGAGATACCCTGTCAGAGAATTCCTTGAGGCATCGACCGCTGCGCGAGAGAAGGCCGCGTCGTCGCGTTTCTGTTTTGCATCTTCAACATAGTGCCCGAAAGGATAGGCGGAGAGGTATTCGGCGTACAGGTTGTCGTCATTCTGAGCCATCGCCGCTCTATACGCCAATTCTTCTTTGGCAAGGATCGCGTCGAGCGAATCGCACAGAGTAGTTATCTCGGCGTAATCGGCGAGGGACTTATTCGGTTTCAGGCCGAAGAAAATATCGATTTCCGCGCGGGCTCGCTGGAAATCCTTGATCGCCACGAGCGAGCGGATAAGCTGTGGCTGGATTTTGACATTCGTTGATCCGAGGAGACGGATTGTCTCGTCGAATTTTGCGATCGCCTCTGTATGCTTCGCGTTTTTTACCAATTCCATGGCGGACATGTACGCAGTTCGCGCTTTTTCGTCATTCGTCTGGGCGATGGCTCCGTACAGCAGCATAAAGCATGAGATAATAAATAATATTGTCTTTCTCATAACTTTAATCCTCCTGACGGCGTTTAGTTTTTTATAGTCTATGCCATAGAAACTCTATTGTAAACAGAAGATGCCACAAATGAGGTATTCCAAGCTGACAGAGTTGGGCGACACTGAACTCGCAAAGTTTCCGGAACTCTGATCCTGATTATCTGTAGGGTTTCTCGCCCGGCCTGAATCCGGGGGCGAGGTATCGCCTGAATTTCTTCGTGTACGAGGCTTCGAAGAGACGGGCTGTGACGGAGTTGCGCTCCAGGCCTCGCAGGACCCCGTCCAGGGGGCCGACCTGGAAGAGTGTGGCGAGCGCGAAGAGGGCGAAGGCGAGCGCGAAGGTGAGGAGGAATGCCGCGAGACCTGCGCCCGGGAACGCCGGTGGGGCGCCCGCGGAGAGCTGTCCCATGAGAGCGGGAAGCAGCGCCCGCAGGATGGCCTTCGCGGCAGGCCAGGACGCTATCAAGAAGAATATGTTGAGCCCCGCCATGAGGACGAGCCGCGCGGTCGTGGTCTGTATGGAGTGCGTGGGGCAGGCGTTGATGCAGCGGTTGCAGGCAGTGCAGTTCAGATTCCAGGCCGGCCTTTCGCCCTTCATGTCGATGCCGCCCGCGGGGCAGGTGCGCGCGCACAGGCCGCAGCCGGTGCACGAGGAGTCGGCGCCGAACATCCTCGCGAGGGCCTTGCGGGCGAGAGTGCGGAATATCCATCCGACCGGCTGCCCGAAGGCCTTTGCCGCGAGTCCGCGCTTCAGCCTGCAAAATCGTCCTGCGGCCAGATCGGCGCCGAATGCCGCCGCCTGGGCGTCGCCCCTGGCAGTCATGGCTTCGCGGATTTTTCCATCCTGCGGACTGGTGACCTGAGTCCAGTTTTCCGTGTAGGAGATGTCGGCGCTCGCGACGGTCTGGTAACCCAGTCGCGAGAGTTCGGACGCCACTTTCTGTGACGCGGTTCCGCTCCATCCGTTCACTATCCTGCCGCCTTTCGTCGCGCTCGATCCGCAGGCGCAGAGGATGGCTGCCTGCGGCAGTGCCACCTGAGGCAGCGCCGTCTGCGGCGGACCTGCCTCAGGCGATTCGGCCCGCATCGCCGCTTCAGACGCCACATGGGCCGCCGCGGCCGATCCTGCGCACAAAAGACGTCCCAGATACGGGAATAGCGAAGCCGGAGCCGAGAATCCCAGAGTCGGGAAGCCGACGATGAGCATGTCGCCTGAGTCCGGCGCCCATCCGGGAGTGCGCGTCAGGGCGGCGGGGACTTGGCCTGTCCCGATGTCCGTCATACAGACGGTCCATCCGTTTTTTTCGAGTTCCTGCGCGACAATTGTGAGTGCGCGGAGCGTGTTGCCCGTGCCGGTGTAATAGACGATTTCAGCATGCTTCATCGCTGTCCATCCTTGTCTCCGGAATCGGAGCCCCCGGAGTTGCCGCTTAGTCCTGTTCCACGCTTCGTCCCGAACAGCGCGTGGGCGATCCCCTTTTTCACTCTCGCGTCGGTGTACCTCGGCAGCCCCGCATACCCCGCGACGCGGTCCGGAATTTTCTTCCAGACGCGGCTCTGAGCGCTGTCCGGCTGCGGCCTGCTCCTGTCCCGCGTGAAGTTGCACGATTCGAGGTAGACGTCGAGGTCGGAGAGGAGAGTCGCGTATTTTTCCCGGTGGAAATCGGCCAGCCATGCGGGGAGAGTCTTTCCTGGCAGAGCGGAAGCGATGCGCGCGAGATGGGGAATGCAGAGGCCCCGCGATCGGAGAAACCGCGCGCGGAACTCATCATCGCAGGCGAAATCGGCGATGATGCCGATCATGCGGGATTCGGTATCCCGCTCGTAGTCGCAGACAAGGCAGTGCCCCCGGTGGAGCGGCAGCTCCGTGACCATGTCCGAAGCCGCGCCGCCGTCGGGGCCGCCGAGCGCGCGGATTGTCTTCGCGATGATGTCTCTGTAGAGAATCCCGATGGCGAGCCCGTCATTGTACCCGCCGAGCTGGTGGACGTGTCGGTTGCACAGTCCGACGTCGCGCGCGAAGCGCGCCCTGAGCGTCCTGTCATTCACGTTTTCGTAGAGGAGATCGGCAAAGTAGCCTTCCACCGCGCGGTTCACGAGATTGCAGACGGGGCACCCCTCCTCGTCGAAGATGTCGAGCATCTTGTAGAAGGGCATGTGTTTTTCCGGTTTTCTCGGTGGAATGCCGAATGCCATGTCGAGCCGCCTTCAGTGCGGGAGGTTTGTGTCCTGCCGGACCTGCGGAGATTCTAGCCCGAAGGGCAGTCCTTGATATAGCAGAAGCCGGGGCCCGGAAGGTTTTTCCTCCGCAAATGAATGGATCCGCCGCGGCAGTGCTTCCACTCGTCGCAGTCCGCGCAAATGCCGGTTCGCATCCATTCGCGGCCGCGATATTCTGCAAAGCCCCGCTCCCATATGTCGAAGAAGTCCCGTTCGAGGAGGTTGCCCTGGGCATACTCGGGGCCGTTGTTGTTGCAGCCCGATACGATTCCATCGCAGAGAATGGAGGCTATACTGATGCCCGAGCGGCAGAAAAAGGGTTCGGCCCTGACTTTCCGGTCGATGGCGAAGGGTAGATAGCCTTCGCAGCTGAAGGAAATGTCGAATCCCTTCGGAGCCCAGCGTGTCCGTGCTCCCGCTATCCAATCGACGAGTTCGAGACTCTGTCCTCGCGACAGCGAGAGCTCCGGTTCCTCCGCTGCGCGCCCCTTCGGGAAGATGCGGAAGAGTCGCCAGCTGTTCATGCCGAGTCCAGCCAGGCGCTCGGCCGTTTCGTCGAGGCGGTCCAGATTGGCGGGGAAGACGCAGGTGACCGCGTCACGCGTCGGGATCGATGATTTTCCGATGAGCCTCATGGCCGCGATCGCTCTTTCATGGGCATGGGGGTGATTGCGCAGCCAGCTGTGGGCTTCCTCTGTACCGTCATAGGAGACCGTGATGCTCGAGATGCCCGCCTCGGTGATGCGCGCGAGTCTGTCCTCGTTGAGGGAGAATCCGTTCGTGACCATGCCCCACGTGAACCCTGTGTCGCGCAGGGCGAGCTCGATGTCGAAAAATCCGGGATGGACGAGCGGTTCGCCTCCAGTCAGCACGATCGCGGGTTTCGGCGAAGCATTCTTCGCGAGGTAATCGACGATTTTGAGCCAGCTCGCCGTGTCGAGTTCTCCACGCGCCGTTTCGCTCGAACAGTCCGAACCGCAGTGCCGGCAGCGGAGATTGCATCGCCGCGTGAGTTCGAAGAAGAGGTAGAGGAGGATATGCCGATCCGTCTCGATTTCCCTGTGACGGTCATAGGCCTTCTGCCTGAAGGAAACGGGGAACAGATTCACTTGGAAATCATTGTCACGTTCATCTCGATATCGCCACCGATTTTGGGAACGGGCTCTTCCTGGTCGGCGAACTCGCCGAGGTTGGCCGCGCCGTCGATATCCCGTATGAGCAACGAAAGATCGACGTCGGGGTCTGCTGTGAGGACCGCCTCGCCTGAAGCGTCGGTCTTGCCCGATTCCAGGAAATGGTCTCCGTGAATCACGACAGAGAGCCCCGGAATCGGGCGATTGTCCCCCGTCCTCGCGCGGATCGTGGCTTCGCGCAGGCGGAACGGCACCCCATACATGGCCTGTATGGTCCCGTAGCATGAGGTAAGAAGGAGGGAAATCGTTCCGGTCGCGATGAATTTCAGGGTCCGCGTCCATGCGCTCATAATCTGATTTCCGTACTGACGCGCTATCCTGTCAATAACGCCCTGGGCGGCGAAGAGCTGTGCTAAAAAAGGCCAGCGCGGTACAATGAAATCCCGGGTCCTGGCAGAGGGAGTGTACGATGGATGCGAAAACCGGTTCCGATACCGATCGGCTGGTCGAATTGATAAAGGAAGAAGAGCGTTCGACTGTCCGTCCGCAATTTAAAGCCTTCCTCGGGATGTGCGCCGGCGTGGGAAAGACCCACGCCATGCTCCAGGACGCGCGCGCCTTGCGGGCGCAAGGGATCGAAGTCCTCGTCGCTGTCGTCGATACACACGGGCAGGCGGAGACCGAAGCCTTGCTCGAAGGCCTGGAGACGCTGTCGCGCGGAGAGTCCGGATACGGCCTCTCCCATGCCGGCGAACTCGATGTCGACGCCATAGTGGAGCGGAAACCGGCCATTGTCGTGGTCGACGATCTGGCCCACACCAATCGTTCCGGCTCACGGCACGCGAAGCGATGGCAGGATGTCATCGAGTTGCTGGACCGGGGCATCCCGGTCTGGACTTCCGTCAACATCCAGCACATGGAGAGCCTCGCGGAAGTGGTGGAGGATCTGACCGGAGTCGGCATCCCCGATCGGGTGCCCGATTCGGTTTTCGACCGGATCGACGACTTGCGGCTCATCGACCTCGATCCCGACGACCTCCTCGACAGGCTGAAGGCCGGGAAGGTTTTCGTTCCCGGCATCCCGAACCTGACCGTGGAAGGTTTTTTCAACAGGCGCAATCTGGGGGCTCTCCGGGAGCTTTCGCTCCGGTACGCGGCGGGGAAGGCCGAACGCAATCTGACCGCCTATGTCCGGGCCGAGAACGGTTCGCCGCCAAGGCCTGCGCTCGGAGGACGGATCCTGGTGGCTGTCGGACCGTCTCCCAGCTCCGCTCACCTTATTCGCTGGGCGCGGCGGACAGCCTACGCGCTCCGGGCCGACTGGACGGCCGTCCACATCGATTCGGGCGCCGAACTTTCCGCACCCGAGTTGTCCCGGCTGGAGGCCAACCTCGACCTGGCCCGGCGTCTCGGGGCCGAGACTCAGGTGATTCAGGGACTGGACATCGCCGCCACGATTCTCGAGGCGGCCCGATCGAGGAATGTCTCGATGATCGTGATCGGTCGTTCCGGCCTCTCTTCGCGGAATTCACTACCAGGCCGTCTCACCGTTTCGGACAGGATCGTCCGCGACGCCGGTCCCATCGACGTCACGGTCGTGCAGGACGCGGCCACTACCCCTTCCGCTGCCGGTCCGGGGCCACGGATATCTCTTCCGACCTGGCCCCGGCCGTACTTCGTCTTCATCGCCGCCTTCCTCGCGGTCACGGCTGTCGGGAAAGCCGTGGTCCCCGTTTTCGGATACAGGTCGATCGCCTTCATGTATCTCGCGGTCGTCCTGGTTCTGTCCTTTTTTACGAGCCCGGCCGCCGTCGCGGGCTTCGCCGTCCTGTCGGCCCTCACCTTCAACTTCCTTTTCATACCGCCCCTTTTTACCTTCACCATAGGCACTCCTGAGGACTGGATACTCTTCGCCGTCTACTTTCTTGTCGCCTTCGTCACGGGATCCCTTGTCTCGCGGCTGAAAGCCAGCGAGCGGATGGTGACCGAGCGGGAGAGGCGGACCGATTTCCTGTTCAACGCGGCGGAGCAACTCGCCGAGTGTTCGACAATCGCGGAGGCGGCGGCTGTCGCCGCCGGTATGGTGGAAAAGCATTTCGCGCCCGGAGCCGTCGTATATGTCGATTCAGGAACAGGCCGGCCGGGAGAGAGGCCGTACGGAGAATCATCTGCCCATTCATCGGTGGAATTCGAGGCCGCGACTTACGCCTGGACCTCAGGCACGATCTGCGGGAGAGCCACGGGCTCCATGTCCGGCTGCGCCTTGCGCTATTTTCCGGCATCTGCGGGTGGCAAGACGGCGGCGGTCATAGGCGTTCGCGTTCCCGAAGGGAAAACCTGGACTCGCGGCGACGACGATCTGGTCCTCTCCCTCGGGCATACGCTCGCCCTCACCATAAGCCGCGCCGCCGTCGAGGCGAAAAGCCGGCGCATCGCCCGCGAGCTCGAATCCGACCGTCTGGCGCGGGTTCTCCTCGATTCCGTCTCCCACGAACTCCGCACTCCGCTCACGACAATCGTCGGCTCCGTTTCGGCTCTCGGAGACGATCTGCTCGCCGGCAATCCCGCGGCGCGCCACGATCTTCTCGCGGGGGCCCTGGGCGCGGCGGAGCGCCTCAACCGCATCGTGGAGGACCTTCTTTCGATAAGCAGGATCGAGGCCGGCATGCTCAGATTGAAGCGCGAGCCCTCCGATATCCAGGAGATCGCCCGGGCCTCGATGGATCAGGCAGGTCCGGAAATCAAAGCTCATCCGATCCGCGTCATGATCGAAAACGACGCGGCTTCTCCCGAGCTCGATGTCGCCCTGGCGACGAAGCTTGCCGCGAATCTCCTCCGGAACGCCGGGCAGTACTCTCCGGCCGGAACGGAGATCGCCTTCGGTTTCGAAATTTCCGGAAAGGACCTCGTGATTACGGTCCGGGACCATGGCCCGGGGATTCCGGACGGTCAGATGGCTTCTCTTTTTGGCAAATTCCGGAGGGGGGCCGCCGCGCCGGGCAGGGGACTGGGCCTCGGTCTCGCGATCTGCAGAGGTATAGCCGAAGCGCACGGCGGAACGATCGCCGCCCGCAACGCACAGGACGGCGGATTGGAGATCACCGTCGTCTTTCCCGATTGCATAAAAGGAAAGGAATGATGCGCATTCTTGTCATCGACGACGAAGCACAGATCAGGCGACTTCTCGAAATTACCTTCGCGAGTCGCGGTTGGGAAGTATTTCTTGCCGAGGACGGGTACGAAGGGCTGCAGACAGCTCAAGGGTCCAAACCCGATGTCGTGCTGCTCGACCTCAATCTGCCGGACATGACGGGAGAGGAGGTCCTTCTGAGGCTCAGGGAATGGAGCACCGTGCCCGTGATCGTGATTTCCGTCCGGAACGCCCAGGATGTCATTGTGGCGCTTTTGAACCGCGGCGCCGATGACTTTGTGACCAAACCCTTCCATACCGGCGAACTGATCGCCCGGATCGAGGCTGTTCACCGGCGGCGCGCTCCCGAGAGGGAAATCGTCTTCGTGTGCGGCCGTCTCCGGATCGACAGGGAGTCGCACGAGGTCGCCATCGGCGAATCGCCCGTCAGATTGACGCCGACGGAGTATGCCATTCTGGAACTGCTCGCCCGGAATTCGGGAAAGATCGTGACGCGGGATCGCATACTCCGGGAAGTCTGGGGACCTTCGGGAGATGCCGAGGAGGGGAACCTCCGCGTCTACATCAGTTCCTTGCGAAAGAAAATAGAGTCCGATCCCGTCAACCCCGAGCTCCTTCTGACCGAACCTGGAGTCGGATACCGGCTTCTGTCTCCCGCTCCTGCGCAGGACTCCGATTCCCCGTGAAGCCTCAAACTCCGTTCCTGACCCTCTTCATCTCGCGCTCGTGGTCGGCCAGATCCTCGAGATAGTATTTGGCCAGTTCAAGACCGGAAGCTCGCCCATTCTCATAGTCGACGTTTTTCCCGCTCTCCCTGGCAAATCGCCTCGCCTGGAGGACTGCCTCATCGATGCGGGCCTCCAGTTTTTCCGAGTCTATCGTCATATCGGCCTCCTCCCGTTTTCCTGATGCAGGAGCGATTCGCGTTTTTTCCACAGACGGTAAAGAAAAGCCGCGAGGACAAGCAAAAGCGGAGCGATGACCAACCGTGCGGCCGGGCTCGCGTGGGTGACTGACTTTCCGCGGCTGATGATCGAGGCAAAGTCCGCGTGGATGTCCATGTCGCCTCCGTGCTCCGGGCAGGCGCGGTGGAAGGTTCCCCGGATCGCGACGCGGTCGCCGTCCGAGGCGTAGGACCCGTAGCGGAGGATTGTCGCTCTGTCCTTCTCGCTCATCCAGACACCGATGGCGTAGTTCTCCCCGAGGAAATTGACCCAGGCGTGATCGCCCCGGGCCAGGGGATCGCCGATGGCTTCCCCCTCGAAAAGGACTTCTTTTCCGTCGTAGAGCTTCGCTTTCTCGACGAGATCCGCGCTCTGTACGGCGACCGCCTGTGTCGCCTGGGGGACCGCCTGCCCCGTCGCCGCCGGGGTCTGAAGATCAGCTGGCGGACCGGAAGGCAGACTAGCTGTCTGGCCAGAGGCCAGGCCAGCCGGGACGAAAAGAATGATCAGCAGGAGAGACAGTGAGTATTTCATCGTTTTTTCCTGAAAAAGGCCGCGACGAAGCCGAAGGTCGCGAGGACGGCCATGAATTCGAGCCTTCCCGCCCACATGTTGAATATGTAGACAAGTTTGAGGGGGTCGGGCATCGAGGCCGCCGTGATGCCGATCGAGAACCCGACATTGCCCGTGACGGAGGCGGACTCGAAGGCCGAGTCGAGAAGCGGATATCCGCAGAGCGTTCCCGCCATGGTCGCGATGGCGAATATGGCGACATACATGAGGACTATGAGGGCGGCGCTCCTGACCTGCTGCTCTCCGAGCGTCCTGTCCTCGAGGTAGTGGAAGCGCTGGACAAAGACGGCAGAGCCCGGCTTGAGCATCTTTTTCGTCTCCTGGACGACGGCTTTCCAGAGAATGCCGACGCGCAGACCCTTGAAGCCACCGGCCGTCGAACAGGCCCCACCGCCGATCAGCATGGCGATTATCATCGCGAGGAGGGCCGCATCGCCCCACTCGAGGGCGAGCTGGCGCGGGTAGAGAGTCATGAAGCCGGTGGTCGTGTGCGCCGAGGCCAGTTGGTAAAAACCTTTTCTGAAAAGCGCGACAGCTCCGGGGTAGACGTGCAGCTTCATGAGCCCCCAGCAGGCGAGGAGGGTCAGGACGCTCAGGGTGGTCGCGAAGGAGACGTTCTCTATGTTCTTGAACACTTCCTTGCGGTTGCCGCTCCAGACTGCGTGGTGGAGGGCGAAGTTGAAGGAGCCGATGATGAAGAAGACGAGGGTGACAGCCTCGTAGAGGCTCGAGTGGTAATACAGGACATTCTGGGACATGGGGGCGAAGCCGCCCGTGCTCCATGCTGCCATGTAGATCCACAGGCCGTGGAGGAAGGCGTGGCCGGCCGGAAGTCCGATCGCGAGACCGGCGAAGAAGAAGACCGTCGTTCCGACGACGAGATATATGAGGCTGATTCTCCAGATCGCCTTCGCGGTGTGGAAGACGCTGGGGAAGAGGCGTTCGTCCTTGCCCTCTCCGACATAAAGCTTGTAGCCGCCGGCCGAGTCCTTCACGAGGAAGCTGAGGGCGAGGACTATCACGCCCTGGCCGCCCACGAATGTCAGGAGGTGGCGCCACATGTTGAGGCTGTTCGAGGCGTGGTCGAGGTTCTGGATGAGGGTGAGGCCCGTGGTCGTGAAACCCGACATCACGTCGAACATGCTGTCGAGGTAGCTCCGGTAATTGCCCGAGAGCCAGTAGGGAAGGGCCGCGACGGCCATGACGACGAGCCAGGAAACGCCGGCCGTGACCATCCCGTGCATCCAGGTTGCCCGGCGCGATGTGGTTCCGAACAGCGTCAGAAGGAAGCCGACGCAGAGCGAGGCCCCGAGGGAGAGGACAAAATCCGCCGCTGCGGCCCACTCGCCGCAGACGGCTGCCGTCGCGATGGGCACGAGGAGGAGCATCCCCACACCGATGACGACCTTGCCCGTGTACGAGCAGATCAGTTTGAGGTCTTCGATTCCCGGTTTGACGATCATGATTTACACCGCGACGACGGCGATACAGATGAGATAGCTGAACCCGATGATCGCCATCACGAATCCCGCCTCCGCGAGGATGCCCCTGAGCGTTTTCAATCCCACGCCTGTGCGGTCGGGCAGAATGGGACTCATGATCTGCCCCCGATGAGGACGTGTTTGAGCGCATCGACGGAACCGCGCCGTGCGAGCGCGAAGACGCGGTCTCCTTCGCGCAGGACCGTTTTGCCCCGGGGAAAGGAGATCTTTCCCTCCCGCATGATGGAAATGAGGAGGCACTCCTCCGGAAGCCTGAGTTCCGACACGGCCAGGCCGGTCACGGGCCCGCCTTTGTGGAGCTCGACTTCGGCGAGCTCCACGTCCCCCCCGCTGAACAGGGTGAAAAGTCGCATCCCGTTGGCCGGAAGGACGTTCTCGATCATCTGGGCGGCCATCGCCGTCGTGCTGATCGTCGCGTCGATGCCGAGCGTCTTGAATATTCCCTCGTTCTTCGGGTTGATGACCCGGGCCACGGTGACCGGCACTTTGAAATGCCGCTTGGCCATCTGGCAGAGGGCGAGGTTCACTTCGTCCCTGCCTGTCGCTGCGACGAAGTACTTCGCCGCTTCGGCGTTCGCGTCGTGGAGAATGTCGATATCCGTGCCGTCGCCGTTGATCACGGTGATGCCCAGGTCCTCGGCGATCCGCGCGCTCCGGCCCGCGTCGGCCTCCACGATGCCTATGAGGTAGCCCGATTTCTGCAGGGTCCTGGCCAGGTAATAGCCGATTTTCCCCCCGCCGATGATGAGTACGTAGGTCATGCCGACCTCCTCTCGATCAGCGCGAGGATCTGGGCTATGGAAGTCGAGGTCGGGCACACCGTGTCGAGCCCGAGCTCTCTGTAAAATGCTTCCATACCCGGATCGGTGATGCGCGCGAGGGTCACGGGAACGTGGAATAGTTCCCTGGCCATCTGGACCGCCATCGCGTTCACGGCGTCATCTGCGGTGGCCGCGACGAACATGTCGGCTTTTTTCACCCCGGCCGACTCGAGAACGTCTTCATCTATCGGGCTTCCGGCGACGGTCACTCCGTCGAACTCTCCTCCGAGCCGTTTGGGATCGATTTCTTCGGCGACAACGACGACATCGTGGCCCTGGGCGGAAAGGACACGCGCGAGGCCCGCGCCGAGTTTCCCGCAACCCGCAACCATCATGAACATTTTGACTCCTGTTTCCATTTCCGTCGGATACGCGGCGGAGAGCTTCGCCGACAGAGCTGTTCGCCCCTGTCAGGCAGCATTCGGACTACAGACAGAAGATCCCACGGAGAGGCCACCGTGGCCAATTCGGAAGCCGCTAAGATTTTCGGGCAGGGTATTAAAAAGGCGTTAAGATTTTCGCGGCGGTGGGCCAGGTGGCACTTGATCAAGGCCGGATTATGGTATATATGAATACATGTTCATATGATACTTTGATTGAAGGATGTTCTATGGGCACAAACGATATCGAGCTCTGTTCGGGCGACTGCCAGGTTCTCGTCATCCATCCCCAAAAGGTGGAAGCGGCCCGCGCGCGGCTTCCGGACGAAAGACTCCTGCGGGATGTCGCCGATTTCTTCAAGGTTCTCGGGGATCCGACGCGCATCCGGATCATCAACACGCTGGCCGGAGATGAGATGTGCGTCTGCGATATCTGCGCGGTCCTCGACATGAGCCAGTCCGCGGTTTCCCATCAGCTCCGGATACTCAAACAGGCCCGGATGGTCCGTTACCGAAAAGAGGGCAAGGTGGTCTATTACCGTCTCGACGACGATCACGTCGCAGCCATCTACGAATCGGGCCTCGGTCATCTCAGGGAGATGGAGGCCGGCAAATGACTCGCAAATACGACCCCGTCGATCACTGCTGCGATTCCTGCGCGGACAAGGCCACGCATGCTGAACCGACCGCTCATGCGGAATCGGCCGGAGCCTCTGCCGGGCCCGGAATTTTCAGCCGCGAAGTCCTCGTCATGGGCGCGGGCTTCGTCCTCCTGCTCCTTGGGATCATTTTCCAGCCCGCGCTCGAAAGGACTCCCTGGCATCTCGCCGAATACGCGCTCTTCCTCTCGCTCTGGTTCTTCGCGGGACGGAACGTGCTGGCTTCCGCGCTCCGCAATATCGTCCGGGGCAGGGTTTTCGACGAGAATTTCCTGATGGCCATCGCGACGGTCGGGGCTATCGCCGTCCATGCCCTGCCGGAAGCCGCCGGGGTCATGATCTTTTTCAGGATAGGCGAGTATTTCCAGGACAGAGCGGTGAACAGTTCGCGGGCGAGAGTCAAGGCGCTGCTCGACATCAGACCAGAATTCGCGACGCTCGACACGGGCTCGGGCCTCATCAGGGTTGCGCCCGAGGAAGTCGCCGTCGGCTCGACGATCGTCGTGCGGCCCGGCGAAAAAATCCCGCTGGACGGAGTGATCGTCGCGGGGAATTCTCTCGTCGACACATCGGCGCTGACCGGCGAATCGATGCCGCGCGCTGTAGACGACGGAACCGCGGGGACATCCATGATTGCCGATCTCCCCGCCATCCCTTCCGGCGCCCAGGGCGACACGGACCGCTCCGAATGCTCAGGATGCGCCGAGACAGGCGGCGATGCCGTGCTGGCGGGCATGATCAGCATCTCGGGGCTCCTTGTCATCAGGACCACCCGCAGCTACGGCGAGTCTTCGGTGGCCAGAATCCTCGACCTCGTCGAGAACGCGACCAACCGCAAGGCCAGGACCGAGCGCTTCTTCTCGACCTTCGCCCGGTACTACACCCCCGCCGTGGTCGGCATCGCCCTCGCGACCGCCATCCTGCCCCCGCTTCTCATCCCGGGACAGAGCCTCGCCGACTGGGTCTACCGTGCCCTCATCATGCTCGTCATCTCCTGCCCCTGCGCTCTGGTCGTGAGCATTCCGCTCGCGTATTTCGGAGGAATCGGCGCGGCCTCGCACCGCGGCATCCTGATCAAAGGCTCGGACTATCTCGACGCTCTCGGCCGCGTGGGCACGGTCGTCATGGACAAGACAGGGACAATAACCTCGGGTAAATTCCGCGTCGCCGAGATAGTGACTTCCAACGGTTTCTCCAAGGAAGATCTCCTCGAGATGGCGGCGCAGGCCGAGGCCCACTCGAACCATCCCATCGCCCTCTCCATACGGCAGAGCTGCTATTCCGACGAGGATTGCCGCCTTTTGCCCGAGGCCGCGGAGTACGAGGAGCTCGGCGGTCTCGGCGTGCGGGCCCGCGTGGGCGAAAAAATCGTGCTGGCCGGGAACGACCGCATGCTGCACGAATACGGCATCGCGCACGATCGCTGCGACATTCCCGGAAGCGTCGTCCACGTCGCCGTGGACGGACTGTACTCAGGCTATCTCGTGATCATGGACATGATAAAGGAAGATTCCGCCGATGCGATCGCGGGGATGAAGGCCGCCGGCGTCGGACGCATAGTCATGCTCACGGGCGACAACGAAAGCTCGGCCGCCGATATCGCCGCCCGGGTCGGGATCGCGGAATACCACTCAGGGCTTCTACCCGACGACAAGGTCTCCCTCTTTGAGACGATAGCGGAGGAAGAGGAGGCCGGCCGCAAGACCGCCTTCGTGGGCGACGGCATCAACGACGCTCCCGTCCTCGCCCGGGCTGATATCGGAATCTCCATGGGCGGCGCCGGTTCGCAGGCCGCCATCGAGACCTCGGACGTCGTCATCATGAACGACTCCCTCTCCAAAGTGGCCGAGGCCATCGGCATCGCGCGCAAGACCCGGAAAATACTGGTCCAGAACATCGTCTTCGCCCTGTCGGTCAAGGCTGCCTTCATCGTGCTCGGTTTCCTGGGCCTGGCCTCGATGTGGGAGGCTGTTTTCGGCGACACGGGAGTCGCTCTGCTCGCCGTGCTGAACTCGACGCGCGTGATGAGCCGGCGCGGGTAATCCCGGTGCGGGATGAGTCGGCACAGGGCACGACTCACCCGCGCGGAATGGCCCGGGCGCAGTTCAGCCAGACACGCATTTCGCCGCCCGGCTCGCGGTTGCCCCACTGGTGGTAGGGCACGGTGACGATGCTCGCACGGACGAGGCCGCGCGCCGCGCCCCAGCCCGAACCGTATGGCACGCGTCCCTCGCCCTCCGATCTTGGCAACAGGAGCTCTGATTCGTCTCTGAAGCCGGACAGGGTGATGCGCACGCTGCCGCCCATGAGTTCGGGCTCGAACTCGGCCTTAGCCGGGACTTCGGGGTCGAGGATGAGACGGTGAAGCCCCACGCCGTTGTCGACGGATTCGACGCAGTAGACCAGGGGGCCGCGCTGGATCGCCGCCTTTCCCGCGAGTTCCTGGATTCTCGGGTCCGGGAACATGATGCGGACAGGCATCTCCATGTCCAGCTCGACCACGTCGCCCGGTCTCCATATTCTCGCGATTTCCAGATAGCCTGCGGCAAGACGGACGATTTCCGGAGCCTCGCCGTTCACCGCGCAGCTTTGTTTCCCGCACCAGTCCGGAATCCTGAGCTTCAGAGGGAACCCGCACTCGCGCTCCGGCTCCACTGGTTCTTCTCGTCGGCCCACCACTTGATCCACTCCATCGCCTCCGCGAGGTGCTTGGTGCTCTTGAAGATTCCGAAGGGCGCTCCGATGTTGTAGGTCACGGCCTTCTTCATCTTGGGGAGGACACCGATTCCGTACTCGAGGCTGTCTTTCAGGGAGTCGGCGAGCATCTGCATGGCCTCGGTGGATTCGGGCTTGTTGATCCAGAGTTCCTTGCCGTCGGGGCTCATGTAGCCGCCGCCGTTGGAGTAGGTGACGATGGGCCACATCCACCAGAGCCGGTTGAAATCGACGCCGTAGGTGACGATGTTCTTCGCGTCAAAGCCCTTGTCGTTCGGGGTCTTGCCGTTCTTGTCCTTCGTGAGCTTCCTCGCGACCTCGACGAATTCCTTCCAGGTCCATGCTTTGTCGGCCGAGGCGGGAGGATAGGGGAGCTTCGCGGCGTCGAAGAGTTTCTTGTTGTAGTAGAGGAGGAGGACCTCGTTGCCCGAGCTGTAGCCGACCGGCTTCCCTTTATAGGTGAAAGTCAGGGACTTGAGGGGCGCCGCGGTGGGCGGGTACATCGTGCTCACGTCGGCGAGGAGGTCGTTGGCGGCGAACTCTATCGTCATTGCTTCGGAGAGCTGTGTCGAGTCCGGAAGCTGGCCGGCAGCGGCCATCGTGTTGACCTTCATCTCGTAGCCTTCGCGCGGAATCGCCATCATGGTCACGTGGATCCTGTCCTGCGAGGCGTTGAACTTGTCGATGAGGGCTTGGTTGGTCTGCGCCTCGGACTCGGTGTTGTTGTACCAGCACATGTAGGTGACTTCGACTTTCTCCGCGGCCGCGGCACCGGCTATGCCAACCCTTATCGGGAAGGATCGCTGAATATCTGTACGCGCGACCGCCTCTCTGGCAATAATCGGCGCACCCGGCGGCTTGCGGTATCGGGGGATTGCCGTCACACTTACCCTCCGGGACTGCGGCTGTTGGCCTTTTCTGCCGAAAAAATCCTAGTTCACCTCCTTGCATGAATTTCTCGTCACCAGGTCGATGGGAAACTCCAGTCTGACCGGCGGCAGGTTTTCGTTTTCAATGCGCTCGACGAGGCGTCGGACCGCCGAGCGGGCCATGTCGCGGGAGTAAATTTTCATGGTGGTGAGAGGTGGCGACGTGTGGCGCGCGAGTTCGGTATCGTCGAAGCCGATGACGCTGATGTCTTCCGGCACGCGCAGGCCATTCCGTGCCAGCGCCGAGAGGGCCCCCACGGCGAGCAGGTCGTTCGCGCAGAATATCGCGGTGAGTTCGGGGCTCTGCGCGATCAGCTTCTCCGTCGCCGCGTATCCGGCCTCGGCCGACCATCCTTCTCCGCCCTCCGACCAGCCGGCCTCAGGCGCCAGGCCCGATTCGGCCATCGTTTCCTTCCAGGCGGAGAATCTGATCCGAGCCGATTCAAGGTGGAGGGGTCCGTTCACGATGCCGATTTTCCTGTGGCCCAGGGCGACGAGACTGCGGACCGCCTTGCGGACACCCGAGGCGAGGTCCATGGTCACCGAGTCGAGGCGGTCGTGCGTGGCCGTGGGCGCGAGAAGCACGGCCGGAGTGCCGTCTGAGACGATCATGTCGAGGAGGCCGGTGTTCCTCGCCTCCTCCACGACGATTCCGTCGACTTTGTCCATGAATCCGCGGAACGCGGCGATTTCTTCGGCGTTGGAGTCATCGAGGTAGGTGAAGAGCATGTGCCGGCCTGAACGGACCGTCTCTTCCTCGATGCCCGCGAATATGTCGAAATAGAAGGCTTCAGACGAGATAGGCTTGCGCGCCGACCTTTCCTTGCAGATCACATAGCCGAGCATGCCCTTCGAGGCCTTCGGCCCCTCGGATTTGTCGGGCTGGCGCATGACGAAGGTGCCCTGGCCGATCTTTCTGTCGAAGAGTCCCCTGTTCGTGAGGGCCTGGACGGCGTTCCTGACCGTCGTGCGGCTCAGGTCGAGCCTCGTCGACAGCTCGCGCTCCGAGGGAATTTTCGAACCAGCCGGCCATTCCCCCGATTCGATCTTTCCGAGGATGAAATTCTCAACCTGGGACTGCATCGAATCCAGTATGTTCCGTTTGATGGTGTCCAGTGTTCCCATGTCGATTGTTCCTTCATATGGTAGGTACCATATGATACCATCAATGATCCACTTCTCCGATCTGTCAAGCGAGAAGTATCAGAATTTTATATAATGGCAAAAGTTGGGCTGAATGCCGCAGGTGAACCTGGACAGCGCCCCGGTTTTCTGAGTAATTGGTATTAAGTGGTCTTGGCCACCAGGAGGAGAACCAATGAAGGCGCGCGTACGCATCGACAGGGATTACAGGATCGGAGAAGTGGACAGGCGGCTGTTCGGATCTTTCATCGAGCACCTCGGCCGGGCTGTCTACGGTGGAATATACGAGCCCGGGCATCCCTTTGCGGAGGGGAGGGGCTTCAGGCGCGATGTCCTCGACCTGGTGCGGGAACTCAAGGTTCCCGTCGTCCGCTATCCCGGCGGAAACTTCGTCTCTTCCTTCGACTGGGAGGATTCGGTCGGCCCTGTTGAATCCCGGCCCCGCCGCCTGGACCTCGCCTGGCGCACGACAGAGCCCAACACGTTCGGGCTCAACGAGTTCATGGCCTGGGCGAAGGAGGCCGGGACCGAGGTCATGATGGCGGTCAACCTCGGAACGCGCGGAATCGATGCGGCGCGCAATCTCGTGGAGTACTGCAACCATCCCGGCGGGACGCGCTGGTCCGACCTGCGCAGGAGCCACGGAGTCGCGGACCCGCACGGGATCAGGCTGTGGTGCCTCGGGAACGAGATGGACGGACCCTGGCAGGTCGGGCAGAAGTCCGCCGCCGAGTACGGAATCCTCGCCCGCGAGACAGCCAAGGCCATGCGCCTCGTCGATCCGGGGCTCGAACTCGTGGCCTGCGGCTCGTCTTTCCAGGGCATGCCGACCTTCCCCGCCTGGGAAGCCACCGTCCTCGACCTCTGTTACGAGACCGTGGATTACCTCTCCCTGCACTCCTATTACGGGAATCGCTCGGACAACATCGGGGAATTCCTCGGCGCCTCCGTCGGCATGGACTCCTTCATCAAGTCGGTCGTCGCCACCTGCGACCACGTCAAAGCGGCCAAACGCAGCAAAAAATCCATGATGCTCTCCTTCGACGAGTGGAATGTCTGGTTCCACACCGACTCGGAGGACAGGCACCGCGATCCCTGGACTGTCGCCCCGAGCCTCCTGGAAGACGTCTACACCTTCGAGGACGCCCTCGTCGTCGGCTGTCTCATCATCGCCCTCCTCAAGAACGCGGACCGGGTGAAGATCGCCTGCCTGGCCCAGCTGGTCAATGTCATAGCGCCCATCATGACCGAGACGGGAGCTGCGGCCTGGCGCCAGACTATTTTCTACCCCTTCCTCCACGCATCCCTCTACGGCCGCGGTGTCTCTCTCGATCTCCGGGTCGAGTCGGGCTCCTACGCGAGCGCAAAATACGGCGAGATTCCCTGGCTCGAGGCTGCGGCCGTGTTCAGTGGCAGTGGGACCGCCGCGGCCGTCGCCGACGGAGCCGCCGACCTGCCGGGCGGAGAGTTGACGATTTTCGCGGTGAACCGTTCCCCGACCGAGGCCATGGATCTGGAAGCATCGATCGGCGGCTATGGTCCCTTGCGGGTCCTCGAATCGATCGAGTATGCCCATCCCGACCTGAAAGCCGTGAACACGGCCGCCAACCCGGACCGCGTCATCCCGCGCCATGTCGGAGGCACCGGGGGAGGCGCCGCCGGATACGGCGCTGTCGGCTCAGGCGGCGCCCGCGTTGAAGGTAAAAGGCTGAGCGTGCGGCTTTCGCCCCTTTCGTGGAATGTGATCAGGCTTCAGACTGCGAAGGATGTCCGGACCGGAGGGGATACCCTCTGAGTCATTGCCGCGTTCTGCCGCTGTTCTCCCGCAAGCCTGCCGAAAAGGCCTGTATGCCACTGTTTGTTTTGCGGCTATACATGTCTTTGCACTATAAATAGTAAACTTGACTTTTCATGGGGAGTGTTTCATCCTGTGGAAATCTTGTTATATGGAGGAGCTCATGAAACGAATTCTTGCCATTGCGGTATTGTTTGTGGCCGCGATCGGTCTTGCGACCGCCCAGGTTCCGCTCAATCTTTACGGCCGATCCGCCCAGGGCGCAAACGGCGTCGTGGCCGCGGCCAAGCCCGAAACATCCCAGATCGGCATCGACATACTCAAGGCGGGCGGCAATGCGGTGGACGCGGCCGTCGCGGTCGGATTCGCGCAGGGAGTCCTCGAGCCCAACGCCAACGGCGTCGGCGGCGGCGGATTCATGATCATCAAGATGGCCGACATGAAGGAAGCCGTCGTCATCGACTTCCGCGAGATGGCTCCCGGCGCCTCCACGCCCACCATGTACCTCGGCGCCGACGGCAAGGTTATCCCCAAATCGACCTATGAAGGCGGACTCGCCGTCGGCGTTCCCGGCGACTCGATGGGCCTCCTCTACGCTCTCGACCACTTCGGCTCCGGCAAGCTTACCCGCGCCCAGATCATCCAGCCTGCCATCGACTGGGCGGAGAAGGGCATCCCCGTCACCGTCAATCTCGCTGGCATCATCAAGGACAACTTCGACAAGCTCGTTCATTTCGAGGAAGGCGCCACGATCTACCTCGACGGCGGACTGCCCTACGAGATCGGCGACGTGATCAAGTTGCCGGACTACGCGGGAACGCTGCGCGCTATCCAGGAACAGGGCGCCGACGCCATCTATAAAGGCCCGATCGCCGAAAAGATCGTCGCGGAAGTCCGGAAACGCGGTGGCATCATGACCATGGCCGACCTCGCGAACTATCAGATCAAGATCCGCAAACCAGTCGTGGGGACCTACCGCGGCTACACCGTCATGTCCGTTCCCCCCGCCAGCTCGGGCGGCACCCACCTCATCCAGATGCTCAACATCATGGAGAACTTCGACCCCGCCAAGACCGGCGAGGGCACTCCCGCTACAGCCCACCTCTGGGCCGAGACCTTCAAGCTCGCCTTCGCCGATCGCGCCAAGTACATGGGCGACACCGACTTCGTGAAGGTTCCCATCGAGGGACTCACCAGCAAAGCCTACGCCAAGACCCTCGCCGCCAAGATCGACCCGAACAAACCGAAGGCCTCCGTCACCGCCGGCGATCCCTCCAAGTACGAGTCCGGCTCCACCACCCACATCTCCGTCATGGACAAGGCCGGAAACATGGTCGCCCTCACCAAGACGATCAACTACTTCTTCGGTTCCGGCGTCGTGGTTCCGGGAACCGGCATCATCATGAACGACGAGATGGATGACTTCGTTCCTACTCCCGGCTCGGTCAACTCCGTTGAGCCCGGCAAGCGCCCGCTCTCCAGCATGAGTCCGGCCCTCGTCCTCGATCCCCAGGGTCGTTCCTTCATGACCATCGGATCCCCGGGAGCTACCCGCATCTTCCCGACGGTCGCCCAGGTCATCTCCAACGTCATCGATCACGGCATGCCGATCCAGCAGGCGATCATGGCCCCCCGTCTCTTCCAGATGGCCTCCGGCGCCCTCAACATGGAAGGCCGCTACTCCATCAACTCCTACGAAGCCCTCAAGAAGCTCGGCCACACGATCACCCTCAAGCTCGACTACGATGCCTACTTCGGCGGAGTCCACGCCATTCTCTACGATTACGAAAAGGGAATGCTGATGGGCGGCGCCGATCCCCGTCGCGACGGCCAGGCCGCCGCGTTCTGACTTGCACGCTGTCCTGCGCGTTCCGGTTTGCCGGATCGCGCGGGGCGGCAGATCCCGCTTCCAGACTTGACTGACCGTAGCGCCCTGCGGACGCGCCTTCAGGGCTCGCCCTGTGGGCGCCCGGGCAGCCATGAATACGTCCATGCGAACGATGTGGTTGTATAAAAATATTACTATAATATATTTATTATTTGATGCATTAAGCTTGACTTATCTCGCATATTGTTTCAAAATATTCAAAATCTTGTATGAAATGGAGGAACTCATGAAACGAATTCTCGCCCTCGCGGTATTGTTCGTAGCGGGGATCGGACTTGTTTCCGCACAGGTCCCGTTCAATCTCTACGGCCGCGGAGCTCAGGGCACCAACGGCGTCGTTGCCACGGCCAAGCCCGACTCTGCCCAGGTGGGCATCGATATCCTGAAGGCGGGCGGAAACGCCGTCGACGCCGCGGTCGCTGTCGGTTTCGCGCAGGGAGTTCTCGAGCCCAACGCCAACGGTATTGGCGGCGGCGGTTTCATGACCATCAAGCTCGCCGACATGAAGGAAGCCATTGTCATCGACTTCCGCGAGATAGCCCCCGCGGCTTCGAAACCCGACATGTACAAGTTCGACGCAAAAGGCAAGATGCTCGGCGCTGTCGGCCCGGACGGCAAGCCCTTCCCCTTCGCGGCCAGCCAGGTCGGCGGCCTCGCGTCGGGCGTGCCCGGGGATGTCGCCGGTCTTCTCTATGCCTTTGAGCACTACGGTTCCGGCAAACTTACCCGCGCTCAGATAATCCAGCCCGCGATCGACTGGACGATGAAGGTGCCGGTCACCACCAATCTGAACGGGATGATCAAGGATAATTTCGACAAGATCATGCTGTTCCCGGCGGCCGCCAAGATTTATCTGAAAGACGGCCTTCCCTATGAGGTGGGCGACACGATCCAGAACCCGGATCTCCAGGCCACACTCAAAGCTATCGCCAAAGATGGAGCCAAAGCCATATACGAGGGCGACATAGCGAAGAAGATAGCCGCCGAAGTCCAGGCCCAGGGCGGCATCATCACCGTGGAGGATCTCAAGAACTACAAGCCCGAAGCCCGCACGCCCGCTGTCGGAACCTATCGCGGCTACACGATCTTCTCCACGCCCCCCGCCTCCTCCGGCGGTACCCACATCATCGAGCTCCTCAACATCCTCGAAAACTGGGACATGAAGTCTCTCGGCCTGAACACGACGAAGTCCCTCCACCTCTGGGGCGAGGCGATGAAGTTCGTCTACGCGGATCGCTCCAAGTACATGGCCGACACAGGCTTCGTGAAGGTTCCCATCACCGGTCTGACCTCCAAGGCCTACGCCAAGGAACTCGCTTCCCAGATTTCGCTCGACAAGATCCTTCCCCTGCCCGTCGGCCCCGGCGATCCCTGGAAGTACGAGTCGGGCAACACGACCTCCTTCTCCGTGATGGACAAGGATGGCAACATGGTGGCCTGCACGAAGTCCGTCAACTACCACTTCGGCTCCGGAGTAATCATCCCCGGCACCGGCATCATCATGAACAACCACATGGACGATTTCGTTTCGAAGCCCGGTTCGATCAACTCCGTCGAACCCGGCAAGCGCCCCCTCTCCTCCATGAGCCCGACCCTCGTTCTCGACCCCCAGGGCCGCTCCTTCATGACCGTCGGCGCCGCGGGCGCAACCCGCATCATCACAGGCGTCGCCCAGGTAATATCCTGTGTGATCGACCACGGCATGTTGATCCAGGACGCGATAAGCTCTCCGCGCGTTTACAGAACGAATACCACCGACTACGGCGTCGAGGGACGCATCCCCGTCCTGGCCATCAATGGCCTCATCGCGATGGGGCACAAGGTGCAGATCCAGGACTACTACTATCCCTCGCAGGGTGTAACCCAAGGCTGTATGTACGACTACGACAAGGGCATCCTCTACGGCGGCGGCGATCCCCGCCGCGATGGACAGGCCGTCGCGTATTGATTTTTTTCTGCCAATGACGAAGCGGCCGGCAGCGCAGGTGTGCTGCCGGTCGCTTCAGGTCCCTCGATCAATTCATTACCGGCCGTTCCGGCGGCCCCAGGAAACAGAACATGAAACGCATCTTTTCCCTCTCCATCGCATGCCTTGCACTCCTTGCCATCGCAGTCCCTTCTTTCGCTCAGACCGCGGCCTCCGCGCTGAAGGCGCCTATCGCGGCCCAGCCCGCCCTCCTCACCTCCGTCGGACAGAGCGCCGATGTCGAGATGGTCAAGGTCCTCATGACCCGCGCCAAACTTCAGTTCACCCTCGACGGTCAGATCAAGGCCGACAAGCTCAAAGCCTCCGGGGTCAAGACCCTCGTCCTCGCCATCGGTGGGTCCTCCAAGGGCCTCGGCGCGGCGGGAATTTCGGCGGAAGCCGAAATCGACAGGGCCAAGGCCGTAATCGCCGAGGCGAAGAAGCTCGGCATGAAGATCATCGGGCTCCATGTGGGCGGCGAGGCCCGCCGCGGCGAGCTCTCCGACAAGTTCATCGTGGCCTCCGTGGCCTCCTGCGACTATGTCATCGTCGTCTCGGAAGGCAACAAGGACGGACTCTTCGACAAACTCTGCGGCGGGAAGATACCCCTCGACAAGGTCGAGAAGATTTCCGGCGGGGCCGCACCCCTGGCCGCAGCCTTCCTTAAATGAGCGGAGGCCGGACGTGACTCCGATAGATGCAATGCTTCTCGCGGCCGTCGTGGCCATCTTCGTCGCCTTGGTGGTGTGGCTCAAGATGCCCGTCTCCCTGAGCCTCGCCGCCGCGTCGATATTCCTCGCCCTGGTCGCGGGCAATGGTTTGCCAGTGGACAAGCTCGTCGAAGGCATGTTCGGCTACATCGACGTCGGCCTCGTCCTCGTCATGGCCATGATTTTCATGAAAGTGATCGAGGCAAACGGCCTCCTCGGCGAGCTGACCCGCCGTATCATCGTCTCCCTGGGCGGCTCGCCCATCCTCCTCCTCGTCGCCCTGACCGTCATCATCATGTTCCCCGGCATGATCACGGGTTCCTGCACGGCATCGGTGCTCGGAACGGGCGCCCTGGTCGCCCCCGTCCTCATGCAGATGGGCCTGCCCCTCGCCGTGGCCGGCGCCGTCATCTCGAGCTCGGCCGTGTACGGCATGATAGCCCCGCCTGTCAACGTCCTCGTCATGATCATGGGCGGCGGCATCGATCTACCCTACATCGGCTTCGACCTCATTCTCATCCTGATCACATTCCCCCTCGCCATAGCGACGACGCTCTTCCTCGCGACCAAGTGGGTCGACAAGTCCAAACTGGCTGTGGTCGTGAGCACGAACCGCAGGATCCGGCCTCCGGAAGGCTGGAAGGGCGGATGGATTTCCTACCTGCCCCTCATCGTCGTGTTCGTGCTCATGATCGGGCCGAAGGCCTTCCCGAAGTGGTTCCCCGATCCGAGGCTCCCGCTCACCTTCTTCATCGGCGCCCTCGTCGGCCTCGTGACCGGCAAAAGGATCGATATCGTGAAGGCCTCGCGGGATGCCGTGAGCGAGATCCTGCCCGTCATCGGCATTCTCTTCGGCGTGGGAATGCTCATCGAGATACTCACCCTGACCGGACTCCGCGGAGCGATCGTGGTCGGAGCCCTTTCCCTGCCCAAGGCCCTCATCCTTCTCGGCATCGCCGTCATCATGCCGCTCTTCGGCGGGATTTCCGTCTACGGCGGCGCGAGCGTCCTCGGCGTTCCCTTCGCCCTGGCCCTGCTCGGCGGCAACCAGATCATCGTCCTGTCCGCGCTCTCGCTCATCGGGGCCATGGGAAGCTACATGCCGCCTGTCGCCCTGACGCCCGTCGTCACGGCCCAGCTTATCGGAGAGAAGAACTACTTCGAGATCGTGAAGCGCTGTCTTGTGCCCGCGCTCTTCGCTGTCGCCGTCGGCGTCCTCATGCTGGCCTTCCCCAACCAGATCGCCAAATTCCTGGGAGTATGACCATGATCACCATCATATACAGACTTCTGATCGCTCTGGCCGCCGTCCTCGTGACGGTTGAGCTGTTCCATCAGAAAAACCTCAAGCTCAAGATCAACGCGGGACTGGTTCTCATCCCTCTGGTCCTGCGCGCGCTCATGATCGCGTAAGGGTGGCCGGCATGAAAAAGAAACCAGTCCCTGCGACGGGCTGTGCTCCCGAGAATCCTGCTTCCGCCGCGCCGACATCCGCGGCCCTGACGCCCGCGCAGAAAAAGACGAGTCTCATCCAGTCGATCGTCATCCTGGCCGTGGTCGCGGTGGTCTTCGCCATCGTCGTGCCCGGCTACCTCAGGCAGGAGATCCCCGACACGGTGCGAAAAGGCCCCGGCGTCACGGAGGTCAAAAAGCTCTCCGACTACTTTCCCGGCATCGCGGGGACTCGGGGTGACACGGAGGTCTACATTCTGGATTCGGGAGTTCCCGGCGGGAGCGCCCTCGTGCTCGGCGGTACGCACGGAAACGAGCCGGCCGGCTACATGACGGCCGTCGTCCTCGTGGAGAACGCGAAACTCACGGCGGGCAAGCTCTTTGTCATCCCCTACGCCAACGCCTCGGGGCTCACGCACACGGATTATATGGAAGGTTCTCCGCGATCGTTCACCTTCAACGCGGCCTCGGGGATCAGGCACTTCCGCTACGGCTCCAGGGCGACAAGCCCCGCGGACCAGTGGCCGGACCCGGACATCTACATCCACGCCTCCTCGGGGCAGCGGCTGTCGGGCTCCGAGACGCGCAACCTGAACCGGGCCTACCCCGGCAGGCCCGACGGCACCTTCACCGAGAAGGTCGCCTACGCGATCACCGAGCTCATCAAAAAAGAGAAGATCGGCATCACGATGGACCTCCACGAGGCATCGCCCGAGTACCCCGTCATCAACGCCATCGTCGCCCACGAGCGCGCGATGCCGCTGGCCTCCGAGGCCGTCCTCAACCTCGAGTTCGAGAACATCAAGATCGGCCTCGAGCCCTCGCCGGTCAATCTGCGCGGCCTCACCCACCGCGAGCTCGGCGACGCGACCGACACGCTCGCGCTGCTCTTCGAGGCGCCGAACCCGAGCCAGGGCCGGCTTCGCGGCAAGACAGACGAGAAGCTCGTCATCGAGGGGAAGGATGACAAGTACCTGAAGGCGGTCAAGCTCGGCCGGCTCTTCGTTCCCTACGACGAGAACGGCTGGCCGCTCAAGGCGCGCGTGGGGCGCCACACTTCGACGATCATGGCGGTCTTCGACGCGAACAACGCCAACAGCCCGGATAAGCCCATCATGATGGAGGGCGTGCCCAAATTCGACCAGCTCATGGCGGACGGCCTCGAGAAGTACCTCTGATCCGGAAATGGTTTTCATAGCCCGCCGCCTGCTGCGAAGTAGTTGATTGAAGCTTTGTGCTATGATGATCCATTCTCATAGAGCAAAAAGGAGCTTCGGGAATCGATGCAGAAAACTTTGATAATCTGGCTGTTCACAGCCCTCGTGTTTGTGCTGTTCGCAGTGCTGAACGCGTCGCCGGTCGTCGTCAATCTCCTGTTTGGAAGCGTGCAGGTTTCCCTCGCGATCATCATCGTCTTCCCGCTCTTTCTGGGCGCGGCGGCGGGCTACACCCTCGACCTCATGTCGAGGCGAAAGGGAAAGAAGCGGATGAAAGAGCTCGAGAAGCAGCTCGCCGCCGCGGAAACGGAGCTTGCCGACCTGCGGACGAAAGTCCTGGCCATTCCGGCTGCCCCGGGCGCTCCGGCTGATGGAGCGCCGGTTCCCGAACCAGTCTCCAAGACCTGATTCGAACGCGGGTCGAATGCCCCGCGGCCCGCCGCGAGGTCGTTCATCGCTTCCGGCGGCCTGCCCGGCCTTCCTTGTCGGTGCTCCGGCCGGTGTTGTCACTTTATGCCTTCAAGCCGACGAGGACGATGCCCGCGAGCGCCAGCGCGAGTCCCGCCATCCTGCGGGGCGGCAGTTTTTCCTTGAGGAAAACCCGCGCGAGGATGACGGTGGGCGCCGGATACAGCGAGGTCACCACCGACACGATCATGAGGAGCCCCGTGCGGGAGGCGTACAGGAAGGCGAAATTGGCAGAGATGTCCAGAAATCCGCCGGCGAGGGCCGCGACCCTCGCCGCCCTCCTGCCAGGTCCGGTTTTCGGAATCCCGTCGTCGGGCTTCGGTCTTTTCCCCGGCCCCGCGGGGCGCCTCAGCGCGAAAATCCAGGCCAGGACAAAGAGCGACGCCATCCTCGCCCCCGCGAGCGGCCAGAGCCCCGAGTCCTTTGCGCACTTCGATATGAAAATGTAGAAGCACCCGAGGAAAGCGCCCGCGGTCGTCCCTAGCGCGAGCGAAAGTCTCGTGCGCGCGCTCGCCGGTCCTGTTTTCGTGTCCCTGGGCGCTTGGTCGGTCGAATCATCCGCCGAGCGCCTGACCGGCCGGTCGGCACCCTCGCTCTCCCATGCGAGAAGCAAGATCGCCGGAATGCAGAGGGCCGCGCCGACCAGGGCGAAAATGCCTGGTCTCTCGCCGGTCAGCGCGCCGTACAAGGCCGGAATGAGGGCCGAAACCAGGGCCGACAGCGGCGAAACGATGGCGACCCTTCCTTTCGCGAGCCCTGTGTAGAGAAACGCCAGTCCCGAAAGACCTGCGAGTCCCGCGAGAGCTCCCCAGCCGAGATCGGCCAGGGCTGGCAGCCCCGGCCCCAGGACCGGAGCGAGCGCGATCGCCAGGACTCCCCCGACTATCTGCGAGTACAGAAGCACCCTGAGCGTGGAAAAGCCGCGCGCGGAGAGCCCGCACAAAAAATCGGCCGCCCCGAACAGAGCGGCCGAGAGGATCGACAGAAGTACAGTCATCCCTCACAGATATACGCCTCGCAGAAGCCTGCGGTCAACGGCCGTAGTACGCGTCGAGGTAGAGCTCCCTGATCTCCGCGATGAGCGGGTAGCGGGGATTGGCGCCCGTGCACTGGTCGTCGAATGCCTTCTCCGACAACTCGTCGAGCCCTGCGAGGAAGGCACTCTCGTCGACGCCCCACTCGCGTATCGACGAGGGGATGCCGACCTCGGTTCTGAGTTCGCAGAAGCGCCCGATGAGTCTCTCGACCTTGGAGGCCGGGTCGCTTCCACCGATGCCCAGGCTCTCCGCGAGCCTCGCGTAGCGCGCGATAGCCATCGGGTGGTCGTACTGGGAGAAGGCGGCCTGGCGGGTCGGGTTCTCCGTCGCGTTGTAGCGCACGATCCGGTCCAGAAGGAGGGCGTTCGCGACGCCGTGCGGAATGTGATGCGCCGAGCCGAGTTTGTGCGCCATCGAGTGGCAGAGTCCGAGAAATGCGTTCGCGAAGGCCATCCCGGCCATGGCCGCGGCGTTGTGCATCTTCTCTCTCGCCTCGAGGTCGCGCCCGTTTTGCACCGCTCGTGGCAGGTATTCGAATACGAGGCGTGCAGCCTCCGTGGCCATCGCGTCGGAGTACTCGCTCGCGCAGGTCGAGGCGAGGGCTTCCACCGCGTGGGTCAGGACGTCGTAGCCCGAGGCCGCCGTGAGTCCCGCGGGCTGCCCGACCGCGAGGTCGGAGTCGACGATGGCCATGTCGGGCGTGAGCTCGTAGTCGGCGAGGGGATACTTGGTGCCGGTGGCCGCGTCGGTTATCACGGCGAAGGGTGTCACCTCCGAGCCCGTGCCCGATGTCGTCGGCACGCAGACGAGGTTCGCCTTCTTCCGGAGAGGGGGGAAGGGGCAGACGCGCTTGCGTATGTCCATGAAGCGCATGGACAGGTCGGCAAAGTCGGTCCCGGGGTACTCGTAGAGCACCCACATGATCTTGGCCGCGTCCATGGCCGAGCCTCCGCCGACGGCGACGATGAGGTCGGGCCTGAAGGCGAGCATTCGCGCGGCTCCCGAGCGGGCGTCGTCGAGCGTGGGGTCGGGGTCGACTTCCTTTATGATGTCCCAGGCGATGCCCATCGAATCCAGCACATCCGTGACGCGGCGCGCCAGTCCGAGCTCGAAAAGGGAGCGGTCGGTGACGACGGCGACACGCTTCTTGCCCGCCCATTCGCGCAGGGCCGGATCGAGGACTCCCGGCTTGAAGTAGACCTTCGGCGGCGTACGGAACCAGAGCATGTTGTCCCTCCTGTCGGCCACAGTCTTGATGTTGAGGAGGTGGCGCGGGCCTACGTTCTCGCTGACTGCGTTGCCTCCCCAGCTCCCGCAGCCGAGGGTGAGCGAGGGCTCCAGACGGAAGTTGTAGAGGTCGCCGATCGCCCCCTGGGAGCTCGGCATGTTGACGAGAACGCGGGCAGTCTTGACGCGCGAGGCATAGGCTTCGATCCGATCCCGGTTTTCCGGAGCCGTGTAGAGGACCGCCGTGTGTCCGAGCCCCGCGAAGTCGACGAGGCGTCCTGCGATCTCGCAGCCCTCCTCGAAGGACGCGGTGCGGTACATGGCGAGGATGGGAGAGAGCTTCTCGTACGAGAAGGGCTCGGCCGGTCCCACTCCTGTCGTTTCCGCGATGAGGACTTTTGTACCTTCCGGCGCCTTGATGCCCGCCATCGCCGCGATCTTCATCGCGCTCTGTCCCACGATGCCCGCGTTGATTCTTCCGTTCTTCAGGATGATGGCGCCGAGCTTCTCCCTGTCCCCGCCATCGGTCACGCCGCCAGCCACGAAGTGTCCGCCGCGCAGGGCGAACTCGGCCTTCACCGCCTCGTAGACCGCCTCGTGGACGATGACTGACTGTTCGGAGGCGCAGATGACGCCGTTGTCGAATGATTTCGAAAGAATGATGGAAGATACTGCGCTCTCGATGTCGGCGGTCTCGTCGATGATGGCGGGCGTGTTGCCCGCGCCGACACCGAGGGCCGGCTTGCCCGAGCTGTAGGCCGCCTTGACCATACCCGGCCCGCCCGTCGCGAGGATCAGGGCGATGCCCGGATGCTTCATGAGCCTGTCCGTGTCTTCGACGCTCGGGTCGGCGATCCAGCCTATGATACCTTCCGGAGCTCCGGCGGCCACTGCGGCGGCGAGAACGACGCGCGCTGCTTCGACCGTGGACATCCTGGCCCTGGGGTGGGGGGAGAGTACGATGCCGTTGCGTGTCTTCAGGGCGAGAAGGCACTTGAAGATGGCCGTCGAGGTGGGATTCGTCGTTGGAATGACGCCAGCCACGACGCCGACCGGCTCGGCGATCTTCATGATGCCGTTCACGCTATCGCGAGAAATTACGCCGCAGGTCTTCATGTCCCGGTATTTGTTGTACACTGTTTCGGAGGCAAAGTGATTTTTGATCACCTTGTCCTCGACGACTCCCATACCCGTTTCGAGGACAGCCATCTTTGCGAGTCTGATCCTCTCGCGGTTCGCGGCGGCGGCAGCGGCCTTGAATATGGCGTCGACCTTGTCCTGACCGAATGAGGCGAACAGTGCCTGCGCCGCCTGAGTCTTCGCGACAATGCCGTCGAGATCCCCGGAATTGTCCGGGCCTGCGGCCGGTATGAAGCCTCCCGCCACACTGTCCTTTTCGAAGAACATGATGATCACTCCTTTAGATAAAAAAATATAGATATGTATTTACCGAAATTTACTAACTGTGTCAAGGGAATTTAGATAAAAATTATTTAAATTGAATTCGTCGATAAACGCGATACTATTTCCATATATAAAACTTTGGTTTTATAGAAAACTGCAAATATTATGAGGAGAAGAAGGATGAACAAAAAGAACGCGTCGGGAATCGGGATTCTCTGTCTGGCTCTTGTCTCGCTGTTTGCCATAACGTCGTGCGCGACCGATGCCGTGAGTTCGGCGAGCAAGACAGCGAAAGCCACGACCACTCTCGTGGCGTCCAGCGCTGCCGACTCGGTATCCGGGGCCAGCGCGAGTCAATCGATGTCCTCGGGTTCAGCCGCGGGCTTGGGTTCCGACGCGACTTCAGGCGCCAGCCTTGCCGTTTCAGGCCCTTCCGGCCCTGGGTCCACTCCGGTCGATGTCACGTCCTCGGCGAGCGTCGCCTCGGGAAGACCGACTCCGGGAGCCTCCGGTCATGATGCGACGGTAAAAAATGAGGAAAAAGACAAGGGCGACGATGTCGAAGATGACGACTGAGTCGGTCTCGTGTGGGAGGCAGGATCCTCGACCTCGAAATCGACGGGCTCGAAGTCGCCACCCCGAACTACGATGGTCCGACGATGCCCCATTTCCCCGGTTGGCCGGGCAGCGCCCCCTACAATTTTACCGACCATGATTCCAAGAAAGTCGCAGGCACCATGCCCACGACGGTCGAATCCGTGACCGCCGCCGTGGAATCCTGGAAGACCAAGCGCGACCGCGGCGACTCCTACGGCATGAATCCCAAGAACGATTGGTACCATCAGATGGACAACTACGAGAAAGCCTTCATCGGCAAGACCGTGGATGAAGTCGAAGCCTGGGCTGCCCGCTATCTCAGCGACGTGAATGGCCGCCCCCTCAATCCCGTCGTCACCGCCAGCACTAATTCGAAGGATGCCGCGAAGGTAGCCCCCCTCTCCGCCGAGGAGAAGGCGATGCTCGCCGATGTCCGCACCGGGGCGACGATGAGCCTCAACGATGCCCACGGCAGCATGGTCGGCCTTATCCGTGACGCCTGGAACAAGCGCAAGCCCGTCGGCGGAAAGTGAGTTCAGGACGGATTTTCTCCGGGGAAACCGGAGAAAATCCGGAACTTCCAGTCCGAACCGGCATCAGTCTCTCTCGCTGCGCGAACGGCCCGCCATTGTGGCGGGCCGTTCGCAATTTTCCGGCCATCCGCCACTCTGCCCTGTCTGTAAGAAAATTTGGAAGATTTGCATTTTTTTCCTTTACAGATCCGGAAAGTCGTGCGATAAAATTCCTATGCTTTCCAATCGCAAGATAAACGAAAGCATGCTGTGGAAACGAAAGAACGACGAGGCGGCGTGAATGGATTCCGGAACCGGCAATGCTTCCGAAAAGGAACTCACCCAGGAACAGCGCTTCCAGAAAATTCTTTTCGTCCTCAAGAAACGGGGAACGGTTTCGGTCAATGAACTCGCCATCCTTTTTGGGGTCTCAAAGGTTACTGTCCGTGCGGATCTTGGCGGGCTCGAGCGCCAGGGACTCGTCATCAGGAAATACGGCGGCGCATCCCTCGTGCCGGAAAAACTCGGACAGTCCCCGGACTCCGCCGCGCCGAAGTCCGTCCATGCGGGCAAAGCCGACCCTCCCCCTCTCGAGGCCAGATCCATCGCCAGAGCCGCTTCGTCCCTCGTCAAGGAAGGCGATGTTGTCTTCCTTGACGGCAGCCCCGAGTCGCGGCTCCTGGCCGGGAATATCGCGAAAATGCGGAACGTCGTCGTCGTCACGACGAGTGTCGCGATCGCGTACAAGCTGGCGCGTGTCAGCGATCTCGCCGTGTACCTCTCCGGAGGCAAGGTGGACTGTGCCACCATGACCGCGTCGGGGGCCTCCGGGCATCCCGTTTTTTCTGATTTCTTCATCACGCGGGCGTTTTTCGGGGCCGACGGGGCTTCTCCCGAAACGGGTTTCACCGATTCATCCCCCGAGGAATCCGCCGTCAAGCGCATCGTCGCGGGAAGGGCCGGGGAGACGATCGTCCTCATGCAGTCTTCCCGCTGGGGATCGCATTCCCTCGCTCCTTTCGCCGCCCTCTCCGCTGTCGATATCGTCGTCACCGACGTGAATGCTTCCGCCGTGATGGCCGAAGTCCTGCACCGGGAAGGTATCAGAATCGTGAAGACCGAACGCGGCAGGACGGAAAATGCAGGCTATCCCCGTTTCGGCGAATACTATTCCTGCGCCCGCGATGCAATCCCCTACGCATTTATGCCCGGGAAGGGCAGGCGCATCGCTTTCGCCAGCGGAAACCGCTCCGAACCGTTCTGCAACTCGGTGGAGCGCGGATTTCTCTCCCAGGCAGCTCTCGCCGGATTTGCGCCAGAGAATATCCTTGTGCTCGACAATGCCTACGATCCGGAGGTGGCTGCCGCGAACGCCCATCGTGTCCTCGCATGGAAGGCCGATGTCCTCGTGGAATTCAACACCGATTCGAGGTCCAACCACATAATCGGGGACCTCTGCAGGGAGGCTGGCATGCAGGTTCTTGCCCTGGAAGGGCAGATTCCCTCCGCTCCCTATGTCGGCACGAACAACTGGCGGGCGGGAACCCTCGCGGGAGACTTCGCCGCCGGCCTTGTCCAGTCCAAATTCGGAGGCTGGGATTGCGTGGACAAAGCGATTCTCCTCCAGCTTTCGACGGGCGGCGAGTCCATCCTTCTCAGGACCGAAGGCTTCGCGGCTTCGCTGGAGGCGGTCTTCGGCGAAGAGGCCGAAGGAAAGATCATCCGGCTGGAAGGCGGAAATGAATACGGAACCGCCAACTCGGCCATCCTCTCCCTTCTCGGAAAACTTGATCCCTCCGGCCGCTACGTTCTCACATCCGTCAACGCGGAATCGATGCAGGGCGCTCTGGACGCGCTCTGTGGCAACGGAATCTGGGATGCCGGGCGCTTCATATCCGTATCGCACGGCTGCGACGAACTCGGCATCGCGCAGCTGCGGTGCAAAGCCGTCGACGGAGCCGTCGACTACCACTCTGAACGGTACGGAGCGCATATCGTCCCCATGGCATGCGCTCTCATGAACGGGCAGCCTGTGCCGCCCTATGAATATGTCGACGTCGATGTGATGGTGTCGTCGGGATAGCGGAGTGCGCGGGCGGGGATGGAAAATCCGGTTCCCCGGCCCGGGTTCGCGCCAATTTCCAGAATGCAAGACTCAGGCCAGAGCGACCCATACGGGTGGCCGGGAAAGTTATACGCTGGGAGAATCGATGATGATGACGAGCCGGGAACGGGTACTGAAAGCTTTTGGCAAAATGGAAGGACTGCCGGACAGGGTCCCCCTCCAGTTCGACCTCTGCCGGAGTCTGACCGAGGAGTTCGGCCGCCGCCTCGGGATCAGGCCCGAATACGCCCTCTCCTATTACGAGGACCTGACCTACCGAATTTCCGCCAATGAGATACGCACCGCGCTCGGCTCCGACTGCGTCGTCGTGGGGGCCACGGTGGCTCGCGGTTTTCGCGCCCTTCCCGTCGGGGAAGGGGCCTCGCTCAACGAGTTCGGGATGTGGATGAAGCCAACGCCGCTCTATATGGAAGTCGTGAAATGTCCGCTCGCCGATGTCGATTCGGAGGAGAGCCTCGCCCGCCATGGATTTCCCGATCCCTTCGCCCCCGGCCGCTTCGACGCAGCCTTCCGCGATATCGCCCGCTTCGGCGGCAGCCATTTCGTCATCGGCGATGTCGAACTCTCGCTCTTCGAACTCGCCTGGCATCTCGTCGGAATGGAAAAGTACCTCATGGATTTCGCCATGGAAGAGCCCTGGATCGAGAAGTTGAACGACCGTGTCGAGGAGTGGACGACGGCGATAGCGCTCCAGCTGGTTTCTCTGGGGGTCGACGCGATCTGGCTCGGCGAGGATCTCGGCACGCAGACCTCGATGCTCATTTCCCCCGATATGTGGCGCGATCGCTTCAAGCCCAGGTACGCGCGGCTCATCGCCCGATTGAAGGCGGCCAACCCCGGCCTCCTCGTCGCCTTCCACTCCGATGGCGCGGTCGCTCCCCTCATCGAGGATTTCATCGAGCTCGGTGTCGACATCTACAACCCGGTTCAGCCCAACGTTCCCGGCTCCGATCCGCGGGAACTGCAGGAAAAATACGGCGGCCGCATCGCGTTTTTCGGAGGAATAGACCAGCAGGAACTTCTGCCCGGAGGGAATCTCGAGGCCATCCGCGCCGAGGTCAGTATGAGGGCCCGGATCATGGGCTCCCGCGGCGGCTACCTCATGGCGCCGGCCCACATCATTCAGGCCGACGTGAGCCCGGAGACAGTCACGGGCCTCTGCGATGCCGTCAGGGCGCTCGCCCTTGCCTAGCAGGATGAGATGAAATGGATCGATACTATTCAAAATCAATCAAAAACAATCAAATGAACATTGATAAACTTGACAAGTATCGATAATGATGTGAATGTATTTTTGTCGACCGCAGGATGTAGATCCTGTAAAAGGTATAGGAGGTTTGTATGAAGAGACTGTTCTGGTCAGTGATGGCGCTCATGGTTCTCGCGACCGCCGTCCCCGTGTTCGCCCAGAAGACCTACAAGGTGGGCGTCATTCCCAAGTTCATCGCGGAAGACTACTTCATCGCCTGCGAGCGCGGCTTCCGCCAGGCCGAAAAGGAACTCGGCAACATCAAGGTAGACTGGATCGGCGATCCGATGTCCCAGACCTCGGCCGCGAACCAGAAGAACTACATCCAGAGCTTCATCGACAAGCGCTACGATGCCATCCTCGTCTCTGCCCTCGATCCCGAGAGCTACGCCGACACCCTCAAGGCCGCGCGGGCCAAGGGCATCAAGGTCATCACCTGGGACGCCGACGTCAATGTCGCCGCCCGCGATTACTTCGTGAACCAGGTCGAGAGCGACCAGATCGCCATCCAGCTCCTCAAGGGCCTCGCGGGAGATCTCGCCTCCTACACGGCGTCCAGCAAGGCGACCATCGCCCTCGTGTCCACCACGAACGATTCTCCCAACCAGAATGCCTGGCTCAAGGCCATCATCAACGAGTACAACGCTAAGAAGACCACGGAGTACAAGCACATCAACCTGATGGCCGAAGCCAATCAGATCGTCTACGCAGGAAACGATCAGGGCACGGCCGACGAGAAGATCAAGTCCCTGCTGTCCGCCAACAAGGCGATCAAGGGAATCGTAGCCCTCTCCTCCAACACGGTCCCCGCCGTCTCCTCCGCCCGCGACCAGCTCGGCATCAAGGACGCGATCAAGATCGTCGGCGTCAGCGTTCCCGAATCCTCGCGCAAGGATATGCAGGCAGGAAAGATGTCCGGCGTCGTTCTCTGGCAGCCCTTCGACCTCGGCTACCTCACCCTCTACGTGACCTCCGCTGTCCTCCAGGGCAAGGCTCCGGCCGGATCCGCCTTCAAGTCCCCGCTCTCCGGCACCACCATGGCCCCGAGCTTCATGGACGGAAAGACCCCGGTCAAGTATCCCGCCTCCGGCCACATGATCCTCGCC
The DNA here is from genome assembly GCA_963678065.2 of Treponemataceae bacterium. Taxonomy (GTDB): domain Bacteria; phylum Spirochaetota; class Spirochaetia; order Treponematales; family Rectinemataceae. The sequence goes on along the minus strand of CAXXVZ010000005.1, from coordinate 636,414 downwards.
AACAACGTCATCATCCTCGGCGAACCCCTCGTCTGGAATCTCAAGAACATCGATGCCTTCCGCGGCTATCCCAATGCCGACTCAGGAATGTCGGGGTTCCGGAAATAAACCCTCCCACCGGCTGCCGCCAGGACCCGGGATCTCGCATATCGGATCCAGGGCACGCGGAAGCCGGTCCTGCATGGCCTTGAATCGCCGAAGCAGTCAAGTACAGTATCCGGCCGGCATCCCCCGGCCGGATAGTCTTATCCCAACGTCCGCGGAAATCCTGGAAGCGCACATCATGGAAACAGCGAGCACAGCACGAAAAGAAAAGGTGATCCTTCACATCGAAGGCATCTGCAAGTCATTCCCCGGCGTAAGGGCCCTTTCGGATATGACCATCGATCTCAGAGAGGGAGAAGTCCACGCTGTCTGCGGAGAGAACGGGGCGGGTAAATCCACCCTCATGAAGCTGATCACGGGGGTCTACCAGCCGGATTCCGGGAGCATGAAGCTGAACGGTGAGCCGCTCAAGGTCCGGAGTCCCAACCATGCCTACGCGAAAGGCATCGCCATCATTTTCCAGGAGACGAGCCTCTTTCCCGACCTCAGCATCCTCGCGAATATCTTCATGGGGCATGAACTCATGCGGTCCTTTGCAGGGCTCGTCCGCTTTGCGCCCGTCCTCGATTACAAGGCCATGCGCCCCAAGGCCGAGGAAATTTTCAGCCGGCTCGGCATGGACGTGGATCTCGACACGAAGGTTTCCGAGCTCGGCGTCGCGACCAAGCAGATGGTGGAAATCGCAAAGGCCCTTTCTTTCGATTCCCGCATTCTCATTCTCGATGAGCCGACGGCCGCCCTCACCAGCAAGGAAGTCGGAACCCTCTTCTCGACGATCGCCAGGCTGAAGGCCGAGGGCGTCTCGATGCTCTACATCAGTCACCGCCTCGACGAGATATTCCAGATCGCGGACCGGGTGACTGTCATCCGGGACGGCGAATATGTCGCCACCGAAGATGTCGGGGCGGTCACCAAGGACCAGCTCGTGTCCTGGATGGTCGGACGCACCTTGCACAACCTCTACCCGAAGGAAGAAGTCTCGGTGGGCCAGGTGGTTTTCGAGGCGCGCGGCATCAGTCAGGAAGGCGTACTTGCCGGGGTCGATCTGACCCTGCGCAAAGGTGAAATCCTCGGCATTGCCGGTCTCGCCGGGGCAGGGCGCACCGAACTCGCCCTCGCCATCACGGGCCTGGCGCCGCCTGATTCGGGGGAAATCCTCATCGACGGGGAACCTGTTCCACTGCGCAACTACCAGACGGCGATGGATCACGGAATCGTTTACATCTCGGAGGACAGACAGAAATATGGCCTTGTCGTTCCGATGTCGATAAAGGAAAACATCACCATGCCCCTCCTCGGACGGATTTCGGGAGTCCTCGGGCTCATCGACCACGCGAAGGAAGCGCAGATCAGCGGAACATATATCGCTGATCTCGCGATCAAGACGCCGGACGCGGACTTCATCGTCAACAATCTCTCCGGTGGCAACCAGCAGAAGGTTTCTGTCGCCAAGGCCCTCGCCACCGAGCCGAGGATTCTGATCCTCGACGAGCCGACGCGTGGCGTCGATGTCGGCGCCAAAAGCGAAATCCACAGACTCATCGGCAAACTTGCGCAGGAAGGCAAATCCATCATCATGATCTCGAGCGACCTTCCGGAAATTCTCGGGATGAGCGACAGAGTCCTCGTCATGAAGGCGGGGAAGAAACAGGGCGAACTCATGCGGAGCGAGCTGAGCCAGGAGAAAATTCTCCAGATGGCGCTGTAGAGGCGGGAGAAGGATAATGAAGAAAAAGCGCGTCATATCACGGGAATCCATGCTCGGCGCCATTGTCGTCGCCTTCATGCTGTTCCTGTCCCTGGCCACCAACTTCAACAGCAAGAGCGGACTCTACAGCATGATGCTGGATGTCAGCCCCATGATAGTGGGAGCAATCGCCCTCTCGCTGGTCATCATCACGGGCAACATCGACATTTCGGCGGGCACGATACTCGGCTTCGTCGCTTTTGTGGCGGGTTCCCTGGCCAAGTCGGGACTCTCCCCGCTCATTTTCATCCCCGCAGGCCTTCTGATGGGGATGTTCCTGGCAGGTCTCAACGGATGGCTGAGCGTGACCTTCAAGGTCCCTTCCATCGTCGTGACCCTCGCCATGAACATGGTCCACCTCGGATTCTACGCCACCTTCCTGCCCAACGCGGGTTGGGTAGAAAACCTCAAGGACAACTTCACCTGGCTCGGGCGCGGACGTTTCTTCGACATTGTGCCCTACATCTTCGTGATAGCCCTCGTCGTGGCCGCCGTGTTCATGTACCTGATGAAAAACACGCGATTCGGCAAGCGACTCTATGCCGTCGGCGGGAACCGCCAGGCCGCCATCTACGCGGGCATCGATCCCGACAGGACGGTCCTCGCAGTCTATGTGGTGGAGGGGCTCCTCCTTGGCATCGCCGGCATCCTCAAGGCGACGACTTCCAACGAAATAATGCCTTCGGCTTTTCAGGGCCGGGAGATGGTGTTCATAGCCGCGGCTGTCGTCGGGGGGGTGAGCATCATGGGCGGAAGCGGAACCCTGCTGGGCTCTGTTTTCGGGGCCGTCCTCGTCTACCTCCTCAGCATCGCGATGATCTACCTGGGCTTCCAGGATTACTTCCAGTTCGCTCTCCAGGGGATAATCATTCTGATCGCCGTCTTCATCACGGTCACGGACTTCGCCTCTCTCAGAAAGCGCATTGCCCGCCTCTCTTCCGGCGCACGGAAGCGTACACATACCGGCCTGCGGGCGGGACAAGGAAAATGAACATGACGAACAACAACAGGAACCGAAGCGGTGGACGATTCAGGATGACTTACCAGTCCGCCCTCGCCGTCCTCCTTGTCGCCCTGATTATCGCCTTCGGCCTCATCGAACCGGTGTTTTTCTATCCCGATGTGCTCTTCGACGTGACATCCATCATCGGCGAGATCGGAATCATGGCCCTCGCGATGACCTTCATCATCACGACGGGCGGCATCGATCTCTCTGTGGGCTACAACCTCCAGCTCTCCGCCATCGTCTTCGGCGCCGTTTTCGCGCAATCCGGAAGCGTCATTCTGGCCATCCTCGCCGCCCTCGCCTGCGGAACCCTCTGCGGCCTGGTCAACGGGCTCATCATTTCGCGGACCAGGATACCGCCCCTCGTCACCACCCTCGCCACGATGAATCTCTTCCGCGGGCTCTCCATGATAATCGCCGGCACGAATTCCTACTCCGGCTTTCCGGACGGGTTCAAGAAAATCTCGACGACGCTGCTCGGCGGCATCGTTCCCATCCAGTTTACCTACCTCCTGGCCCTGTTTTTTCTCTTCAACCTTCTGTATACGCGGGGCAGGCTGGGCAGGAACCTGAAGGGGATCGGCTACAATGAAAATGCACTCATGTTCTCCGGAATCAGGACGAAGAATGTCCTGTTGTCGATCTACACTCTGTCAGGACTGATGGCCGCCTTCGCCTCTCTCATCTATCTCGGCCGGCTTTCGGCGGCCAAGACCAGCATGGGCAACGACCTCAACCTGCAGGTGATAACGGCCGTCGTTCTCGGCGGAACCTCGATCACGGGCGGAGTGGGAAGCGTCGCGGGCACCCTGATCGGCGTTCTCATCATCGGCGTCCTGCGAAAGGGCTTTACCCTCCTCAACTTCAGTGGCAATATCTTCAACTTCACGCTGGGTGTCATGCTGATCGTGGCGCTCATCGTGTTCGCCGTGCTGGAACAGAGGAAAAAGCTGTCGCGCAGGAAGGCCTGCTGAGGGTTCATCCGCATGTGAACAGGCCCCGACAAAAGGAGAATATGGATGCTGAAACGATTCGCCTTCAAAATGATGCTCAAGCCCGGCTGCATGGCCGAATACAAGAAGCGCCACGATGAAATCTGGCCCGAGCTCGCTGCCCTCATCCGCGAAAGCGGCGTGTCGGATTACTCGATCTTCCTGGATGAGGAGACGGACACCCTCTTCGCCTGTCAGAAAATATCCGGCGAGGGCGGATCCCAGGACCTCGGCGCAACGGAAATCGTGCAGCGCTGGTGGTCCTATATGGCCGACATTATGGAGACCAATCCCGACTCCTCGCCCCTGAGTATCCCCCTCAAGGAAGTGTTTTACCTGGAATGACATTTTTGAGCGGCCCGTCGCGGGGAGGGTTCCGGGCGAGGATTTTGTCCGCGCCGTCGTGTCGTCGCACCGGAGGGTAGGCGAGCTTTACCTTCAGTCTTGACGCCTGAAGTGCGGTGCTCGGCGACGGCTTTCGCCCAAGACTCTCGAAAAAGAATTTGACAGATTCCATAAAGCGCATTTACAATGAAAAACGGCGAGGTTACCCGGGTAACCTCGCCGGCATCGTATGATGCCCATGTACGGAAAGGAGGATGACAATGAGAAAGCTTTTCATGGTCCTTGCGCTGCTTTTGGTTGCGACGCTCGCGTTCGCCGCGGGACCGAAGGAATCCGTGCTCAACGCGGCGGTCGGGTTCGGCGGTACCTACATGGACATGATGAAGACGATTTACAACAGGGCGGGACAGCCGGATCTCATCCAGATCCCCATCTCCGCCTACGACAAGAACTTCGAGCTGCATCCCATCGCGGCGGAAAGCTGGTCGGTGTCGGACGATGGCCTCGTGTGGACGATAAAGCTCAGGCCCGGCCTCCTCTGGTCGGACGGCAAGCCGCTCACGGCCGACGATTTCGTCTTCGGACTCCAGCGTGCCGTAAAAAGCGGATATGACTTTTCCTGGTTCTGGAGCTGGGCCGGCGGCGTGAAAAACTGGACCAAGGTAGAAAAAGGCGAACTCGGCCTGGAGAGTCTCGGGGTGAAGGCCCTGGACGCCCGGACCATCCAGGTGACGACCGATTCCCCGAAGCCCTATTTCCCCGATATCTGCGCCTATTGGTGGGCGGTTCCCAAGAGCGCGGTCGAAAAGTACGGCGACGAATACGCGACCAAGGCCGAAACGATGCTTTCCTCAGGGCCGTACAAGCTCTCCAAGTGGACCCTCAACGAGAGCATCGAGCTCGTGAAAAATCCGAACTACAAGGCTCCCTGGCCGGGCAAGATCGACAAGATCATGTTCTATCCCCAGCTCGCCAACCCCGAAGTCGGCTTCCCTGCCTACCTCGCCGGCGACATCGACATCACCCCTCTCAATGTCGGCCAGATGGCCTATGCGCGGAAGAAATTCCCGAACGATGTCAAATCCAACGCTCTATTCCAGATCTACTACCTCACCTTCGACTTCACGACCGCGCCTTTCAACGATGTCAATGTCCGCAAGGCTTTCATGTATGCCTTCGACCGCGAGAAGCTCACCTCGACGATCCTGAAGGATGTGGCGGCCCCGGCGTATACGCTCACAACCCCCGGCTTCTCAGGCTTCAATCCAGAGATCAAGGCACAGACAGGATTCGACGCAGCGAAAGCGCGCGACTACCTCGCCAAGGCGGGGTATCCGGGCGGCAAGGGCTTCCCCAAGGTCGAGCTTCTCTGGAGGATCGAGGGCGGATACCACGCGCCCATCGTCAAGCCGATGGCGGAGTTTATCCAGGCCCAGCTCAAGTCCGTTCTCGGAATCGATGTCGCCGTGAAGGGCCTCGAGCTCAAGTCCTGGATGGACGCGCTCACGAAGCGCGAAGGCAAGCTCTTCATCGCCCCCTACCTTTACGACTATATCGACGCCTCCAATTTCTACGACATGTTCCTCTCCGGAGGAAGGCACAGCTGGGTCAACGCGAAGTACGACGAACTTGTAAAGAAAGCCGACGCGACGAATGAATGGTCCAAGCGCGCTCCCCTGTACCGCCAGGCCGAGCAGATCATCGTCGACGAAGCCGCGGCGACCTACCTCGTCCATGCCAAGGAAAACAACCTCTTCAGTCCGCGCCTGAAGGGAGAGGGTGCCGAACCGAACAAGTACGGATTCACCCCCGTCATGACGCCCTACACCTACTGCAGCATCGAAATCAAGTAAAAACCGCTCTCTTTCGCGGGCTGTCCGCCACGCGCGGGCAGCCCGCCTTTCCGGGAAATGATGTGGAGGTTCCATGGCCCGACTTCTCGAAGTTGACGATCTGCGGGTGACGTTCCGCGGCAAGGATGGCGACGCGTACGCGGTGCGGGGAGTTGGATTCCATCTCGACGAGGGCATGAGCCTCGGCATTGTCGGCGAATCCGGCTCCGGCAAAAGCGTGACTTCCCAGGCTCTCATGGGCTTGCTCCCAACGCCTTTCGCACGCATCGAAGCCCGGAAACTCGAATTCGCGGGCAGGGATCTTGCACGGCTTTCGCGCAGGGAACTCCAGTCTCAGCGCGGCACGGGCATGGCGATGATCTTCCAGGAACCGATGACGAGTCTCGATCCCGTCTTCACGGTCGGCAACCAGTTGGCCGAGACTCTCGTCGCCAAGCTCGGGATGCAGAAGAAGGCGGCCATGCTCAGGTCCGCCGAACTCCTTTCGCGGGTCGAAATCCCGGATCCCCATTCCGTCCTCGCGTGCTATCCCCACCAGCTTTCCGGAGGCATGCGCCAGCGCGTGATGATAGCCATGGCCATCTCCTGCAATCCGCGCATACTCATAGCGGACGAACCGACGACGGCGCTCGACGTCACCATCCAGTCCCAGGTCCTCGGCCTCATCAAGGACCTCCAGAAGGACAGCGGAACGGCCCTCGTCATGATAACGCACGATATGGGCGTAATAGCCGAGACGACCGACCGCGTCGTCGTCATGTACGGCGGCCTCGTCATGGAAAACTCCGGCGTGCGCGAGCTTTTCGCCGACCCGGTCCATCCCTATACGAAGGCCCTTCTCGCGAGCATTCCCCGCGCGGACGCCGATCCCTCCCAACGCCTCTACAGCATACCGGGAGGTTCTCCGAGCGCCTCGGACCCGCCATCGGGATGTCCATTCCACCCCCGCTGTCCGCTCGCGGACTCCCGCTGTGCGGCGGAATTGCCGGCAGAACGGCCCATCGGCTCCGACCGGAGTGCGCGCTGCTGGAGGCTCGCATGAAGACCATACTCTTTGCGCGCAATCTCTCGCGGCGGTTCGTGTCGCGTTCGGGACCGTTCTGGAAACCCGCGGTGCGCACAGTCGACGCGGTGCGGGACGTTTCCTTCGATCTCGGAGAAAATGAAACCCTCGGCATCGTCGGCGAATCGGGCTGCGGGAAATCCACGACGGGCGCGATGCTCGTGCGGCTTCTCGAACCGACATCCGGAACGATCGCGTACCGGGGCAATGATCTGGCCGGCCTTTCCGGAAAGGATCTGTCCCTGGTCCGAAAGAAGATCCAGATGATCTTCCAGGATCCCTACGCTTCCCTCGATCCGATGATGACGCTCGGGGAGGCCGTCGCGGAGCCCTGGAAAATCCACGGCATCCACGGAAGGGATGTACAGCGGACCGAGTCGGCCAAACTGCTGGATTCAGTGGGGCTTTCGGGCGATTATGTCCGGCGCTATCCGCATGAACTTTCAGGCGGGCAGCGGCAGCGCGTCGCGATCGCGCGGTCCCTCGCCCTCGATCCCGAGATCCTCATCGCAGATGAGCCGACGAGCGCCCTCGATGTTTCGGTCAAGGCGCAGATCATCAATCTCCTGCGCGACATACGGGAACAGCGCGGGCTCTCCATGATCTTCATTTCGCACGACCTCAGCGTCGTCAGGCATGTCTGCGACTCGATCCTGGTGATGTACCTGGGACGGGTCATGGAATCCGGCCCCGCGGCGGCGGTCTTCAAAAGGCCGGCTCACCCCTACACCCGCGCGCTGCTCGACGCGGTGCCCATTCCCGATCCTTCGCGCTGCCGGCCCCGCGGCCGCATCAGGGGGGAGGCATCCCTCAAGGACGCGCAGGCCGAGGCATGCCCCTTCTTTCCGCGCTGCGCGCACAGGGGCCGCGGCTGCGACGAGGCTATACCTGCGCGCGTGGAAGTGGAGAGAGGACACTTCGCGGCCTGCCTGTATCCCGGGTCAGGGGAGGAGTCGAGATGCTGAACTATATCCTTAAAAGGGTGGCTTCCCTCATCGTGACATTCATTGTCGTGTCGATTGTCATTTTCGCCCTCATGCGCAGCATCCCCGGCGGCCCCTTCGACGAGGACAAAATGCCGCTTTCGCAGGAGACGAAGGCGAAGCTGATGAAACAGTACGGGCTCGACGGCCCCGTCCCGCTGCAATATGTCCGCTACATGAAGAGTGTTCTGCGCTTCGATTTCGGCGTTCCCTTCCAGAGTCCCGGCGAGACCGTGGTGCAGCTGCTCGGCCGGGCCTGGCCGCCGAGTTTCGTGCTCGGAGGCTTGGGCATGCTGATCGGCACGCCCCTTGGAATCCTCCTCGGCATGGCGGCTGCGCTCAGGCGCAACAGGCCCATCGATTACATAGCCTCGGGAATTTCGACGATCGGCATCACGATTCCCGTCTATGTCATCAGTCTCGGGCTCATGCTCATCTTCGGCGTGTGGCTCAAATGGCTTCCCACGAGCGGCTGGGGAAGTCCGATAAAATGGATACTGCCGGTGGCTTCCTACGCGCTCGGGCCCGTCGCGATCTTCGCGCGCTACACCCGCTCCGCCGTTCTCGACGCGCTCAACAAGCCATTCGTGACGGTACTTCTCGCGAAGGGGCTTCCCTTCAGGATCATCCTGTTCAAGCATGTCCTCAGGAACGCCGCGATTCCGATGATCACGATTTTTTTTCCTATCTTCATCGGCATAACGACGGGTTCCATTTTCGTCGAACAGATGTTCCGCGTGCCGGGGCTCGGAAGCTATTTCGTCACGAGCATCCAGAAACGCGACTATCCCCTCGAGATGGCCCTCATCCTTCTGTTGACCATCATGGTCGGCGTCGCCTACATCATCACGGACCTCGCCTACCACTACCTCAATCCGCGCTCGCGCATAAAGGGGATCGAATAAGATGGACACGAACGCAGGCGCGGCGGTTTCATCCCGCCCGCGGGCCGCAAAGGTCCGCAATCCCCTGTATTATTCCTGGAGAAGATTCCTCGACAACAAAGCCTCGGTCCTGTCCGGAATTCTCCTCCTCGTTCTCATTCTGGCGGCCATCGGCGCGCCCCTCATCACTCCGGCCCGCTACGACGCGCAGGAGTACCTCACGGAAAGTCTCGCCCTGCCTTCGGCCGCCCACTGGTTCGGCGTCGACAATGTGGGCCGCGACCTTTTCTCCAGGATCATCTACGGAGCCCGCGTCTCGCTCGGAATCGGCCTCGTCTCGGCCCTCATCAGCATCCTTGTCGGCGTGCCCCTCGGCGCCATCGCGGGGTATTACGGAGGCGTCGCCGACTGGTTCATCCTCCGGCTCGTCGAACTGTTCTCCGTGATTCCTCCGCTGCTCGTCGCCATCCTCGCGGCGAGCCTCCTCGGAGGAGGGATCGTCAACATCATCGTCATCTCGTCCGCCTTCGGATGGGTCGGCGTCGCGCGGCTTGTCCGGGGCCAGGTTCTCGGCGTGCGGAACAGGGAGTTCGTCCAGGCCGCCCGGGCAATGGGCGCGGGGTCGCGCCACATCATTGTCCATCACCTCGTTCCCAACAGCATCTCTCCCATCATCGTCGGCTTTGTCCTCGCGATACCGCAGGCGATGATGCTGGAAGCCTCGCTCTCCTTCCTCGGTGTCGGCATCAATCCGCCCATACCCTCCTGGGGGCAGATGATCTCCGACGGGCTGTACTACATTTTCTACTATTGGCATCTTCCGGTATTTCCGACGCTCTTCCTCGCTCTCACCGTCCTCGCGACTTCCATTTTCGGCGATGGCCTTCGCGACGCGTTCGACCCGACATTGAAAGGCAAATAAGATGGAGACCCCAAACCCTCTCGGAATTACAAGCAAGCTGGAGCATGATCCGAGGCCTTATGTCCGCTGGTGGTGGTTCTCGATGCGGATCGACCCGGAAGACATAGATCGCCAGATCCGCTGGGCGGCCTCCGAAGGATTCGGTGGCGTCGAGATAGCCTGGGTCTACCCTTTCCCCGGAAAACCGGCCGGTCCCGCCTTTCTGTCGCCGGAATGGACGGAACTCTGCGTCCGGGCCCGCCGCGCCTGCGACATGGCCGGAATCGGCTGCGACTTCACCTTCGGCACGCTCTGGCCCTTCGGCGGTTCCTTCGTGGCGGAGAAGGACTCTTCCAAGACCTGGAAAGGTTATTCGACCCAGCGCCTGGGCCGCTCATGGGAACTCGCCCAAGGGAGAAAGCCGGGCCGGATCATCGATCACCTCTCCCGCGAGAGCCTCGCCGCCTATGCCCGGATCATGGGGCGGGCCCTCGCCCCCGCCCTTGTCCCGGCGCACGAACCCGCCTTTGCCGCGCACGAACCCGTTCGCGCTGACCTCGAACCTGCCTCCGCGGCGGCCGGGCCTGCAGCGGCCGAATGCGCGGGGGAGGGGAGCGGCCCCGGCGCAGGCGCAGGGTGCATTTTCTGCGACTCCTGGGAAGTCGACACGGAAGGGCTCTGGACCGATGGCTTCGGAGAATCCTTCCGGCGCCGCTACGGCTACGATATCCTCCCTTTCATGGACAGGCTCGACCTCAATGTCGACCTCCGCTACGACTACCGCGCGCTCCTGTCCGAGTATGTCCTTCGCGAGTTCTACGGACCCTTCACCGAGGAGTGCCACAAACTCGGAGCCGCTTCCCGCGTCCAGTGCCACGGCGCGCCCGCCGATCTTCTGGATGCCTACGCCTTGGTCGACGTTCCGGAAAGCGAGGCCGTCCTCTTCGATCCCGAATTCGGGTCCATAGCCGCTTCCTCGGCCCTTCTTTCGGGGAAAAGGGTCGTCAGTTCGGAGGCCTTCACCTGCCTCTACGGGTGGAATCCCTACCCCGGTCCCGCTCCCCGGGAGGGAGAAGAGCGCCTCGACGATCTCAAAATCACCGCCGACGCCATGCTCGCAGGCGGAATAAACCACTTCGTCTGGCACGGCATGCCCTTCCAGATACAAGGAGAGGTCAATCACTTCTATGCCGGTGTCCATGTCGGTCCGGATTCCCGCTTCGAACCGGGGCTCGCGGATTTCAACCGCTACCTCGGGACGCTCTCGGCCGAATTGAAACGCGGAAGGACCTACGCCCGCGTGGCCTGCCTCTATCCCTTCGCCGATTCCCTCATGGCGGGTGAGCTGCCGCCGGAACGGAGAAAGCCGAGCGCGCAGCATTATTGGGAAATGCAGCACCTGACGCGGCCCGTGGAAGCGCTCGCCTACGGAGCGGTCTGGATCAACTCGACCTTCCTGGCGCGGGCAGAACCCCGCGGAACGGGATTTTGCGTGGGCGGGGCCGAGTTCGAAGCCCTCCACGTCGATTCGGAGTACATCGACTCAGACACCCTGCGCGATATCCTCAGGCTGGCCGAAGCGGGAGTCCACGTCGTCCTGAAAAGGGAAGCCCGCGAGCCGGGGACGAAGCGGGACCCGCAGTTCGCGGAGCTTGTCGCGCGGCTCGGCGCCTCCCCGGGATGCTGCAATTCTCTCGGCGGGCTGCGCGGCCTTGCTCCGATCCTCTCCTCTCCGGACGAACCCGGAAAGCCGAAGGTGGGCCTTCCGCCCTTCTGGGTGCGCAGGGACGGGGACGAGTTCATCCTCTTCATCGCGCATCCCGCGTCCCGCGGAGTCGGTTATCCCCTGCGCTGGGCTTATGCGGAAGAAGCCGTCGCCATGGAGATGGAGTGCAAGATCAATCTCGGAGGGACTTCGTTCAGACGAAAACTCAGCTTCGACCGCGCGGGTTCATTGCTTTTTCACATAAAAGATTCTACGCTCCTCGAGCTGAAACCTGGTTTCGATCCCTATGCATGGTTACTGTGACGTTGAAGGGCCGTGGGCGTTTTCGACGCCAAATTGAGGAGAATGCAGCCGATGAAGCGCCCGACGCGGACCGATGTCGCGAAAAAAGCCGGAGTTTCGGTCGCGACAGTCTCCTACGCCTTCAGCGATAGCCCCAAAATCAGCGGACAGACACGCGATCAGGTGCGGGCGGCCGCGCTGGAACTCGGATATCATCCCAGCCAGATCGCGCGGAGCCTCTCGACCCGCCAGAGCATGCAGCTTTCCATGATACTCAACGACATTTCCAATCCCGTCTACTCGCCCATGATCGCGGGATTCGAGAGCGCCGCGATCATGAAGGGATATCTCGTCAACATCTGCAACGGACGGGATCACGCCGACAAGTATTTCGAAAGCGTCCTCACGCATTGCATCGACGGAATCCTGATCGAAGTTTTGCCCTACCGCTTCCACATCGAGAAACTCCTCGCGCTCCTCGAGTCCGGCACGAAAATCGTCCTGTTCGGAAATCACGGAATACAGACCGACAAGGCGGCCTGTTTCGAGATCGACTATCCCTCCGGAATGGCGCAGGCCCTCGGGCACCTGGCGGCGCTCGGTCACAGGAAGATCGTGTATCTCAGCGGGCTTGCCGAAAAGGAGATCTACGACAGGCGCATAGAAGGATTCAGGAGCGCCGCCCGGAATCTGGGACTCGATGAGTGCTCGGTCCTCGCCCCTGCGGAATCCCTGTCCACCGGCATCGCCGACGGCAAAGCGATGGCCCGAAGGCTTCTCGAGTCCGGCATGGATTTTACCGCCGTCATCTGCACCAACGACCTCATGGCCTTCGGAGCCCTCGAAGCCTTCGGCGCGGCAGACATTGCCGTTCCCGGAGATGTCTCCGTCATCGGAATCGACAACATCTACCTATCCTCCGTGGTGACGCCCCCGCTCACGACGATCGGGGCCGATTATTTCACCATCGGCCGCACCGCTTTCGAGCTTCTCGGCGAAGCCATGACCGGGAACCATTATGGATATCTTCTGCACCAGCCGTCATTGATCGTCCGTGCTTCGACCGGCCCCGCCCGGCATCGGCGATGAGCCGCAGCCGCACAGTTTTGACTATGGAATCCTGACGGTAACGGCCTCACGCGATCACAATCTCTATCCCTTTTTCGCGCAGCGCCGCGACTATCTCCGGATCGGCGTCCTTCGTGGTGATGATCCTGGTTGCCCGGCTGCTCGGACAGAGGGTCAGGTGGCCGATCTTGCCGAATTTGGTCTCGTCGGCGAGGATTACGAGCTTTCGCGAGTGGGCGATCATGGCGCGCTCCATCTGGATGAGGAGGGGCTCCGAGTTGGTGAGGGTGTTTTCAGATATGCCCTCGATGCCCATGAATGCGACCGAGGCGTTGTAGTTGGCGAAGGGATCGGCGCTGAGGTTGTTGAGGATGAGCTGGGATTTCGGGTTGACGACGCCTTCCGGGAGTATGACTGTGCACGCGGAATGCCGGACGAGGTGCTCGGCGATGGCGAAGGAGTTCGTGACGACGGTGATCGCCATCGTGGCGAGATATTCGGCCATGTGGAAGGTCGTCGAGCCTCCGTCGATCATGATCGTGTCGCCGGGCTGAATGCTCTGACAGGCTTCGCGGGCTATCCGGCGCTTCTTTTCCTGATTGACGCCGACCCGGCTGTCCAGAGAAGGTTCCGCGGCCCCGACGGACTCTTCATCCTGCCCGGCTGCGCGAACGATTTCCACGCCTCCCCGGACTCGTCTGAGAAGCTCGACCTTCTCCATCTCGATGAAATCGCGGCGGATCGTGGCCTCGGAAGCCCCAGTCGCCTCGACGATGTCGTGGATTGTCGCGAAATTGTGCAGATCGAGCAATCTGACAATCGTCTGTTTCCGTTCTCGCTCAAGCATGAGAGAAAGGTAGCATGTCGTGGCCCCTTTGCGACAGTCTTCAGTCATCCCAATCGATGATCACCTTGAGGCTGTCGCCTTCCGCCGCGCGCGCGATGGCCGCCCCGATCTCGCGGTGCGAAAAGCGCTCTGTTTTGTCGGTCATGAGATCGAGGCGGGGCAGCTTTTTTCCGTTGATGAGGCTGTGGGCGAGTCTGATTCCGCGCATCGACGATCCGTGGGTCGCCTGATAGCACTGCAGGCGGTAGTGGATGTCGTTGTTGAGATCGACCTCGTGCATTATCCTCGGTTTGCCATCCGCGCCTTTCACTCCTGCGTGGGCATCGAGCACTGTCCCGTAGCCCATGAGCCCGACCGCGAGCCGGTATGCGCTTTCCGCAGAGGCGTTCACCATGATGAAATGCGGCTCGTTGAAGGGCGCGCATTCGGCGCGAATCCGTTCCGCCACATCGTCCGTCCACAGAAGGCCCCTGACACGCCCTTCGCCTGAGCTTGCGCCCACACCAGAACCGTGGGAGCTGTCAAAATTGCGGTCGCAGCCGAAGCTGCGGTCGCAGCCAAAGCTGCGAATGACCCTTTCAAGCCGCCTCGCGCCGCGATTGACCACGATGACCTTGCGGGCGCCCATGGCGAGGGCGCACTGCAGGGCGTAACTGCTCTGCGAGCCCGAGCCGATGAGGACGACGATCCGGCTCTCGATGCAGCCCGACACCCGCGTCATGCCTTCCAGGTTGCAGGCGAGGGGCTCGAGCTGACAGGCGTGGTCAGGACTCACCGAAGGATCGAAGCGGACGATGGGACCCAGTTCGACGAACCAGTCGGGAAGGATGGCGAACTTCCGCGCGAAGCCGGGGAACTCGTGCCCGGTAGCCTGCGTGTTGGGGCAGCTCGTCCAGTCGCCCGTGCCCTCGTCGCCGCAGTAGGCACAGGACCTGTCCCCGCAAGGGATGTCGCAGCCGAGGCCGACGAGGTCGCCTTGAGCGAACTTCGTGACGCCCGCGCCGACCGCGTCGACCATGCAGCTCGCCTCGTGCAGGATGACCGCTGGCCACTTCCTGATCCGGGGCAGTCCCTGGCGCCAGATCACCACATCGGACTGGCAGACCGATGTCCTCCGAGTCTTGAGCCGGATTTCGCCCGGTCCCGGGTCGCCGATTTCTTCCTCGACGGGGCGGAATGTGCCGCCTGGCGCATCGAGATAGTAGACGAGGTTTTTCATTTGTTTTTTTCCTTGTGCGCGCCGGCGGGCTCCGAGCAGGGCTGCCCGCCCGCTCCTGCGCCCGAATCTGCCCCTGAGCCCGAACCTGCCCCTGAGCCCGCGGCGAGCTCGCCGAGGAGCTTCCCCATCCTGCGCATGTTCTCCTCCCGAGACGCCTCGCGGGAAAAGACCGACGACGTTCCCGCCACAAGGACGTCCGCTCCCGCCTTCACCATCGCGGGGATGTGTTCCCAGCTGACATTGCCGTCCACCTCGATGAGGGTATCGAGCCTGGCGCGGGTGAGGTAGTCCCGCAGTTCGGCGATTTTTTCGAGGGTGGCAGGGATGAGTTTCTGTCCTGAGTATCCCGGATTGACCGTCATGACACAGACGAGGTCGACTTCCGGCAGGAGATACTTGAACTGCTCCACCGGTGCGGCCGGATCGATGGCGATTCCCGGCCGGGCTCCGCGGGAGCGGATGAGATTGATCGTGCGCAGAGGGTGGTAGGAGACTTCGGGGTGAAAGCAGATCCAGGGCGAGTTGAAACCCGCGAAGACCGGGATGTAGGTATCGACATCCTCTATCATGAGGTGGATATCGAGGGGAATGCTTGTCCGCGCGGCGAGCCGCGCGCAAAAATCCGGCCCCAGCGTGAAGTTCGGGACGTAGTGCCCGTCCATGATGTCGATGTGCAGGAACGGGACTTTGAGGCGCTCGAAAAGTTCGATCTCTCTGTCAAGATTGAGGAAGTCGGCGCACATGACGGATGGAGACAGGAGAATCGGTCGGACAGGGTTTCTCATGCAGTCATTATATATCAAAACCAAAAAATATCAATCAAAAACAATCATAAATAGATTGATTAATCCTGAATAATGGTGCATTATGGGTGCATGAAAGCCCTCGTGCTCGAATCCCCCGCCCAGCTCGCCTACAGGGAACTGGGATCACCCCTCCGCCTTTCCGAACGCGATGTCCTCGTCCGGGTGAAATTCTCGGGAATCTGCGGCTCCGACATTCCGCGCGCCTTCCATGGCAAAGCCTACCATTATCCCCTCGTGATGGGGCATGAATTCTCGGGGATAGTGGCAGAGGCTCCCGCGGACTCAGAGTACGCGCCGGGCGACCGCGTCGTCGTCTACCCCCTCCTCCCATGCGGAATCTGCGGACCCTGCCAGACTGGCGACTACGCTCAATGCGAACACTACGATTATTATGGATCGAGGCGGGATGGCGGCTTCGCCGAGTACGTCTTTGTCCCCGAGGCCAACCTCTTCCGGGTACCCGACCGCGTCGACCTCCTTTCGGCCGCCATGACCGAGCCCTGCGCAGTCGCCCTGCACGGCGTCGAAAAACTCCGGATTCAGGCCGGCATGAGCGCTCTCGTGATCGGCGGCGGCCCCATCGGACTCATGGTCGCCCAGTGGCTGCGGGTCAAAGGCTGCGGCCGTATCCACGTGGCCGATGTCGACGAGCGTAAGCTCGCCCTCGCGCGAAAACTCGGCTTCGAGACGGTCACTTCGGCCTCCCTCCTCGCCGGTGGCGCGGATTGCGTCGTGGAAGCCTGCGGGCTGCCCGCCACCTTCCTCCAGGCCATCCAGTGCGCAGGGCGTTTCGGTCAGATCGTTTTCATGGGCAACATCCAGGGCACTTTCTCGGTGCCCGAGAAGGATTTTTCCCGCATCCTGCGCAATGAGATCACGATACGCGGCACATGGAATTCCAAGGTGACGCCCAAAGGCAAGGACGAGTGGAGCCGCGTGCTCGGATATCTCGACTCGGAAATCGACGTCAAGTCCCTCGTCAGCCACACTCCCACCCTCGCCGAGGGTCCGGAGGTCTTCGCCCGGATGGCCGGCAGGGCTGAATGGTTCAACAAAGTCGTTTTCGCGCTGTGAACAGAGTGCGCAGATCGGTGAGCCGGGAAGGAGACTGAATGGACATGAGCATCGAACTTGGCCTCAAGAGTGACCCCATCGAATACCGCTACTCCTTCGAATGGCTTTTCGGGCTTATGAGCCGCTCGGGCATAACGAGGCTCCAGCTCGGGAGTTTTTTCGAGCTCTACCATCTCGACGACCAGTATTTTCGGGAATTGCGAAAAACTGCGGCGGATCATGGAATCCGCATATCGAGCGTCTTCACCGCCCACCGAGAACTCGGCGGGTTTTTCACGGGCAATGAATGGATGGAGAAGGCCGCGCGCAGGAACTACGAGCGTCTTATCGAAGTGGCAGCCCTCGTCGGCGCTGACTATGTCGGCTCCAACCCCGGCGCCCTCTACCGCGACAGGATGGAGTCGAAGGCCGAGGGGCTTCGTCGCTACATCCGCCATATGAAAGAGCTGGCCCGCAAGGCGAGAGATCTGGGACTTTGCGCCCTCACGATCGAGCCCATGAGCTGCCTCGCCGAACCCCCGACGACTCCCGATGAAATCGCCGCACTCATGACGGAGCTCGGCGAGTTTCACGCCGCCCATCCGGGCGATACGGTCCCCGTCTACCTCTGCAGCGACATCTCCCACGGCTACGCCGATTCCGGCGGCAGGCTGGTCTATTCCAACGAAGAACTCTTCGTCGCCGGAATCCCCTGGACCTGCGAGTTCCATATCAAGAACACCGACGCGCTGTTCTCGTCGACCTTCGGCTTCACCGAGGCGGACCGGGCGCGGGGCATCGTCGACGCGCGTCGCCTTTTTTCCCTCATCCGCGAACATGAGTCCGAGTGGCCCGTCCGGAATCTGGTCGGTTACCTCGAAATCGGCGGCCCCAAGCTCGGCCGCGACTACTCGGACAGCCATCTGGAGACGCAACTTGTCGAATCCCTGGCCTGGCTGCGTAGGCAGATGGACCTGCCCGCATCCCCGTAAACCCGGTGTCCGGTAAGCCGCGCCGCGTCTTTGGCCGCACGGCGACGTCGTCACGGTGTGGTCGTCAGGATGCGGCTGTCACGAAGCGGCTGTCACGAAGCCGTCGAGGGAATCCAGGTGTGGTCCACGTAGGTGGCGGGCGCCACCGGCTTGCCGGCGAGGAGCATACTTGCGAGCTTGAGGATGCGGTCGCTGTAGCTTTCCGGATGGTAGGCCACGACGCCCGCGAGCCGCGAAGACGGATCCTTGAGCTCTTTCATGAGTTCGAGCGTGTCGTTCTGCGCCGCGATCACTGTGTTCCTGAGGTTTTTCTGCTGGACGGCCCGGATCGTGCCCATCGCGAGGTTTGCGTTGACGCAGGAAATCGCGCAAGCCGATCCTTCGGGCACGAAAAGCTGGTCCAGGACGACCTTTTCGGCGCTCAGCACGTCGTTTTCGGAGTTGAGGATCGTGATCCTGCGATCCGGTATCTGGACGAGCTCGCGGAACGCGTCGATCGTTCCTGCGACGCGGTTTTCCGCCGATTCGCCCGCTCCCTTGTCGGTGATGATGACGAGGTTGACCGGAATTCCCTGAGTCCCTTGTGTTCCCTGCCAGCGCGCCAGGGCGATTCTCGCGAGCTCTGTCCCCGCGATCCTCCCGGCCTCGTAATTGTTGGCTCCGAAGTAATACGCCCCGGGGATGGCGATGTCGATGGCGAGAATGGGAATGCCCGCGCGGCACATCTTCTCGGAAATGATTCTGCCCAGCTTGTGCTCGTGCTGGTACTCGATGATGATGTCGGCCTTTTCCCTGACGAAAAGATCGAGATTGGCCAGGGTCGTGTCTGAGTCCATCCGGTTGTCCGCGATGAAGAAGCGGTAGTCGGGCAGGGCGCGGATGTGCAGCTGGAGGTTGTTGATGAAGCGCTGGGAAAACTCGTGCGAGGCGTCCAGCGTTGCGACGCCGATCCTCCGCACTTCGCCCAGTGGATTCATGACGACATGGCTGTCGCGGGCGATGGAGGTCGGGATTCCTTCGCGCGCGCAGGTCGCGAGCGCGGAGGATGGTTCGGACAGGATGATTTCGCCGATGCGCTCTGCCTGGATGCCGATTCTCGGTGCCGCGGTTTGGGTTGCGGCTTCGGTCGTGACTTCGGTTGTGACTTCGGTCAGGTCGCCCTGCGTTGCGCTAAAGGTTGCTTCGGGCGGAAGGTAGAAGAAAAAGCTGCACGAACCCGGCAGAAGGGTTTCAAGGATGCGGCATGCATGCCCGTCCCGATGGCGGAGCTCTCCTTCCTTCGTGCTCCCGATTTCTGCGAAAGCCTTGTCGGCCGTTTCCAGAGCCGGGCAGGGCCCGGCCGTCGTGAGCGCGGCAAGGTCGACGCTTCCGCCGAGGATGCGGATATCCGCCTTCATGTTCCTCTGTGCCGCCAGCATGGGAATCCGGAAACTGTCCGTGAAGATCACGAGTTCCATCGCGGCGTCGATGTGGCCGAGGACGCAGAGCGAGTAGCTGCTGGAGTCGAGGAAGATGCTGTCGCCGAAGGTTATGAACTGGGAAGCGCGGTCGGCGACGTGTTGCACGTGATCGGGATAGATGAAATCCGGAGAAAGGATGTCCATTCCGGGGGTCCGGATCTTCGGCAGGTAGTGCACTTTGCCGTACTGCCATTTGATCCGATCGGAAGGCAGCAGTTCAGCGACATCGTTCCGGATTGTCGCTTCGGCCACGTGGAAGATTTCCGCGAGGCTCGCGATCCTGACCGAATGGGTTTTTTCGAGGATCCCGAGTATCTCCTCCTGGCGGTCCGTTTTGGAGAGGAGGCCGATGACTTTCAGGATCTCTCTCGTGAGGTTTTCGCGCCTGATCCTGGTCTTGCCGTGTGCCCGTATGAGAAGGCCGAGCTCTTCGAGAGCGGAGATTTCCTTGCGGAGTGTTTCCCTCCCGGTGTTCTCGATGGCGAGCGCGAGGGAGTGGTTGTCGACCCAGACGCCGGAGCCGGCCAGAAGTTTGAGGATTTTTGTCTGCCGTTCCGACAGGTCCATGAAATGCAGTATATCCATGCCCATCATGCTTGTAAATAAGAAATACTTCGATTGATACATATGCATTGTACCAACATTATTTATAATAAATACATATATAAAATCAAATTATTAATATTTAAATGCCATTAAACGCCAATAAATGAAAAAATCGAAAGTTTTTAATTGACAGATATGGCAAGTGATGGTAGTTTGGGTTGTCCTTCCGGCGACAGGCCGGATGCATGCGAAGGAGTTCGGGGATGCGGATAGAACGGAGAAAGCCCTTGCAGGCTACTGTCGGAGTTCTTGGCGTAGGGCATACGACGTACTGGAAACAGTTTGACGGTCTTCTCGACGTCATGCTCGGCAAGATGGAAATATTCAGGAAGAAAGTGGAGAGCCACGCCGTCACCGTCGTCGACTTCGGCATGGTGGATGATTCGGCCGCGGCCTACCGTGTTCTCGCCGAGATCCCGAAGCACAACCTCGACCTTCTCTTTGTCGACATGGTGACCTACGCCACCTCCGCAACCTTTGCGCCCCTCATACAGTCGCTCCGCATTCCGGTCGTTCTCGTCGCTCTCCAGCCGCTCGCGGCCATGGACTACGCGCACGGAACCACCTTCATCCAGCTTTCCAACGACGATGTCTGCTCCATCCCCGAGTTCTGCGCCGTCGCCATCCGCATGGGGAAGCGCGCGCCGGAAATGGTTCTCGGAATCCTGGAAGGCGACGACGAAGCGGATTCCGAGATCGCATCCTGGTGCCGGATCGCCCACGTCCTCCACGACCTGAAGACAGCCCGCATCGGCCTCATGGGCCACGTTCTCGAGAGCATGTACGACATGCACGTCGATCCCGCCCTCATCACGAGGACCTTCGGATGCCACATCGTGCCGGTGGAGCCCGACGAAATCATGGTGCACTACCGCGATCCGGACCCTTCGGCCGTCGCCTCGATGGTCGCGCGCATCAGGAGCTTCTTCGATACCCCCGATCCCGTCTCGGACAACATCACGTTCTGCCTCAAGGAAGAGGATCTCGACACTGCGGCCCGCGCCGCCGTCGCCCTCGAGCGTGCAATAGAAGAGAAGAACCTCACCGGCCTCGCCTACTACTACGAGGCGGAAGAGGGCTCCGATATGCGGAAACTCGTCACCAATTTCATCGTGGGCAACTCGCTGCTCACGGGAGCGGGCTTCCCGATGTGCGGCGAGTTCGATCTCAAGACCTGCATGGCCATGCTCATCATGGACCGCCTGGAAATAGGAGGAAGCTTCGCGGAATTCCACCCTATGGATTTCAGGCAGGGATCGATACTGGTCGGGCACGACGGCCCGCACCACATCAACATCGCCGACCGGAAGCCCGTGCTCCGCTCGCTGAGCAAGTACCACGGCAAACCCGGATCAGGCGCCGGCGTCGAGTTCAAGATAAAGGAAGGCCCGATGACCATGCTGGGCATCACCGTGAACGCGTCGGGCAGGCTGAAATTCGTGGTCGCCGAGGGCGAATCCCTGCAGGGGGATATCCCCCCGACCGGAAACACGAACACGCACGGCTTCTTCAAACCCGACCTCAAAACCTTTCTCAGGCGCTGGATGGCGGAGGGCCCGACCCATCATTTCGCCCTCGGCATCGGCCACCACGCCGACGAAATCGTGAAGATCGCGAGGATACTCGATATTGAAGCTGTGGTCGTGGGCGAATGACCCTTTTCAAAGGTTTAATGACCGGCACGCGCGGTCGGATTCTATGAGGAGGTTTCTATGAGGCGGTTTGTAATCGGTATCGCACTGGTATTCCTTGCATTGTCGCCGGTATTCGGCCAGGGCGCAAAAACGGAGCTGACGTGGCTTTTCTGGTACCCCGAGCCCAAAGAGGTGATCGCGGCGTACAAGAAGGTCAACCCGAACGTGAACATCGTGTACGAGCAGGTGGGCGGCAACAATTACGCGAAGGTTCTCAACACCCGTGTTCTGGCCAACGAGTTGCCCGACCTGTACGTTCCGTACTATCTCGAGACCTACGACCAGCAGATCAGCGCGGGCGCCCTCGTCGACCTGACTTCCGAGCCCTTCGTGAAGACGATCGACGAAAGCGCGGTCAAATTGAACAGCAGGAACAACAGGCTCTACGCCTTCCCGCTCGAGAGCACCGTCATCTGCACCTTCTACAACAAGGAACTTTTCAAGAAGTACAATGTCAAGGTTCCGACGAATTACGACGAATTCCTCAAGGCCTCGGAGACCTTCAAGAAGAACGGCGTCGTGGCCCTCGTGCAGGGAATGGCCGATCTCTGGCAGGGCAAGTACGCGGGCGGCTTCAACCAGCTGAGCACGGTCCTCTACAACGATGCCGACTGGCTCGACAAGCTCAACAAGAGGGAGGCCAAGTGGACCGACCCGATCATGCTGAAGCAGTACCAGAAGAAGGAAAGCTACTTCAAGGCGGGATACCAGCATCCCGATTCCCTCAGCATGAACTTCGACCAGGCCTGGAAGGTGTTCTGCACGGGCGGCGCGGCGATGATCGGCGGCGGCACCTTCGCGCTGAACAACGTCTTCGGCACGATGAAGCCGCAGTTCGACTGGGACCTCACCTACACATTCGTCAACGACGCGGGCCAGCCCCAGAAGACCGAGTATTTTGCGTCGAATTCGCTTCTGTGCATCAATGCCAAGAGCAAGGACGTCAAGGCCTCGGTCAAATTCCTCGAGTGGCTGGCTTCTCCTGAAGGGCAGAGAATCTGGTCGGTGAGCAACAGGACCTTCTCCGCCTCGAAGGCGGTGGATTTCTCCTTCCACCCGGATGCGGCCAAGTTCAAACCGCTCTACGACAATCCCCAGAAATTCCAGTTCATCCGGGAACCCGCATACCTCGCCACTGAATTCGGGAAGACGATCCAGGATCTGTTCATGGGCAGCAAATCGGCGAAGCAGGTCGTCGAAGAGCTCCAGAAAAAGACCGACGATTCCCTTTCCCGCTGATCCCCGATTAAAATGGGCCGCGGCGGCATGGCCGCGGCCCCGAGCCCACGAGTCCAGGAGTACATGATGGCCTTCCGCAAACTGGAAAACCGCAAGAGGATGACAGCCTACCTGTTCCTGCTTCCCGCGCTCGCGCTGTTCACTATCGTCATTCTCGTTTCGGCGGTGAGCGGATTCACCTACTCGTTCACAGACTGGAACGGCTTCGCGAACAGGATCAATTTCATCGGACTCAAGAATTACTCGCGCATGGCGCGCGACAACGTGTTCAGCATTTCCGTGTGGAACACGGTCCTGATCACGCTGGTCAATGTCGTCGTGCAGAATTCCCTCGCGCTCTTCCTCGCCGTTCTCCTGGACGGGTCGATCAAAGGAAAGAAATTTTTCCAGTCCCTCTTTTTCATCCCCTCGATTCTGAGTTCCGTCGTCATCGGCTACATGTGGATGTACATCCTGAATCCGACAGTCGGGTCGCTGCACTACCTCTTCAGGTCCGTCGGTTTCATGGACAAGATCAACTTCCTGAGCGATCCGAAGCTGGCCCTGGGGACCGTGATCGGGACGATCATCTGGCAGTTCACCGGGTACAAGATGATCATCTTTATAGGCGGGATGCAGTCCATCCCGATCGAACTGCACGAGGCGGCGCAGATCGACGGGGCCAGCGGGAGCGCCAGATTCTGGAAGATAACCTTCCCGCTGATAGCGCCGGCTCTCACCATCAACGTCTTCCTGACCCTGGTCAATTCGATCACGATCTTCGAGCATGTCTACGTCATGACGAACGGAGGTCCCGGAAACGCGACCGAGACGGTCGCGACCATGATCTACAATGTGGCATTCAACGCGAACCAGCTGGGATACGGAACAGCCCTCTCTTCCGTTCTGTTCGCGGTGGTCATGGTCATAGGCGTCATCCAGCTGAAGTACATGAGATCGCGAGAAGTGGAGTTCTGATGATGAATACCGCCGGCAGACTCTGGAAGATATTTTCGTACGCGTTCCTGATCGTCGTTTCCATCGTCATACTGTTCCCGCTATTGAACATCCTGATCGTGTCGCTCAATTCAGAAGCCGATCTCATGAAGAACCCTCTTCATGTGTCGCTCAATCCCAGATTCTCGAACTATACCGACGGATTCGCGAAATCGAATTTCCTGAAATACGGACTGAACACTGTCGCGATTCTCGTGTCCGTGGTCGCGGTCAACATCCTGAGTTGCTCGATGGCGGCCTACGCGATCACCCGCTTCAGTTTCAGGGAAGTCAGGCTCTCGTATTATCTGTTCATTACGGGCATGTTCGTGCCATCCCAGCTGATAATCATTCCCCTTTTCGGAACGCTCAAAGCCCTCCACATCCTCAATACGCTTTTCAGCCTGGTACTCGTGTATTCGGCGATCAACATCCCGATCAGCCTCATCATATTCGCGGGATTCTTCAAGACGATTCCGCGCGAGCTGGAGGAATCGGCCCTCATCGACGGCTGTGGATATTTCCGCTCGTATTTCAAAATCATTTTCCCCATCGCCACCGTCCCCGTCGCGACCTGTTCGATACTCGTTTCCCTGTACATCTGGCGCGATTTCTTCCTCCCTCTCGTGCTGATACTGTCGCCCGCGAAAAAGACTCTCGCCGTGGGGCTCTTGGCATTCATGAACCAATTCTCCACGGACTGGAATCCCCTGAGCGCGGCGATGGTCCTGCAGATACTGCCCTTCGTGATCCTGTTCCTGTTTTTCCAGAGATACTTCATCAAGGGTATCGCGTCCGGGGCGGTGAAGGGCTGAGAAAGCTTTCGGATACCGGGCCGGAGCGGGGGCGGGAATCGCCTCGGGCGCAAAATCTGCGAAAAAGCTGCTGAAAGGGGTACAGGATGGAACGAATTGCTTTCGTCATGAGACTGAAGCCTGGCTGCGCCGGAGAATACAAAGCCCGCCACGACCGCATCTGGCCCGAACTGAAGGCCGCTTTCGGCGCGGCGGGAATTTACGATTACTCGATATTCTTCGACGAGGAAAGCCTCGACCTCTTCGCCGTGCAGAAGCGCGTCGATTCAGGACATCCCGCTGCGCTCATCGGCAGCGGGCTCATGAAAAAGTGGTGGGCGCACATGGAAGACCTCATGGAGACGAATCCCGACGGCTCACCCGTAAGGCGCGATCTCGTCGAGGTTTTCCGGCTGGACTGATCCGGATCCCGTCCCGCAAAAATCTGCGCCAAACAACATCGACAAGATATGTGGGAAGAGGCATACGGGCGTTTCAGGAAGGTCTGCGCTCAGGCGGTCTTCGTGTTGCCTCATGCAGAAATCTGACCGAAAGGCGGTCTTTTGACTTGTCCCGGCCGTGAGTGTATCCTGAGGGCGTGCGCAGATTCCTTGTAGTCATGATAAGCTTGTTTTCCCTGCTTTTCGGGGGCGTAGTGGCGGCGGACCTCTACCTTCTGCGCGCGGTGCAGGGCTCCATCCCCTCTGAATCAGGCCGGAGCACGGGGCGCGAGGCCCGCGTCTTCCATTTCGGCGCCGTCCTCCCCTCCGACAGCCGCGAACCCTACTTCACGGAGGCGCGCAAAGCCATCCTCGCGGCCGCATCGGAAGGAAACGCCGCCATCCAGTTCTTCGACTACCCCGGCTCGGCCGCGGTCTCCGACATCGCCACCCGCCTCGGAATGGCCGCGGAACTCGACCTGGACGGCGTCATCGTCTCAGTCCCGGACGACCCGGCCCTCTCGCGGGCTGTCGACGCCATAGTCGCGGTCGGCGTGCCCGTCGTCACCCTCGAGGCGGACCTGCCCGGATCGAAGCGCAAGGTCTTCGTAGGCAGCAACGAGTTCCAGCTCGGCACTCTCGCGGGGACGGCCGCGTCGCGGAGCGCGGCCCTCGCGGGCAGGCAGGGTTCCAAAGTCGCCGTGGTCTTCTCCCAGCGCTACGCGGGCAGGGACGCGAACCGCAACTCCTTCCTCATGGGCTTCCAGTCCGCTCTGGCCAGAACCGGCACGGCCAGTCTCGGTTTCGTGGGATCGACGGGGCCCGACGCGCTCTCCGGCGAGGAGGTTCTCCGGGAAGTTCTCGACATGCGGCCCGACATCGGCGTGATGGTGTTCACGAGCGCCCGCGACACGGCCGAGGCCGCCCGCGCCGTCATCGAGTTCAACCGGGTGGGGCGCCTCAGCCTCGTCGGTTTCGACGACGATCCGACCATCGTCGAGCACATCAAGAACGGCGTCGTCGCGGCCACGGTGGCGCGCGATCCCGGCAAGGCCGGCCGGGAGGCCCTGCTCTCCCTCGTCAGGCTCAGGAAGGGCGGCGTCGCGAGCGCCTTCGTCGACACGGGCGCGGACATACGGGATGAGACTTCCGCGGGGAGGAAGCGGTGAGAGCGGGCCCGAGATCGATACGGTCCAAGATGATCATCGCCCTCTTCTTTCCCCTCTCCCTGATCGGACTGTCAGCCTTCCTCACGGCCTACGCGGCCGGTTCCGCCATCGGGAGCGTAAACGCCCTCTTCCGGAACGACTATTTCTTCAAGGAAGTGGCGACGGACATCGAGAGCTCGCAGAATCACCTCGCCGCCTACCTCGCCACGAAGGACTCGGACAGCCTCAGGAGCTACATGTCCTACTCTCGCAAGCTGGCGGGGCACGCCGCCTCCCTCGACACCGGCATCGCGGACAGGCCCGACGCCCTCGTCGCGCGCAACATCTCCGTCCTTCTGCGCAAACTCATTCTCGTTTCCGACAAGGCCGTCGACTACAAGCGCGGGCGCAACATCGGCGAGTACACGGCCAGTTTCCGCAGGAGCGAGCGCCTGGTCGGCTTCCTCCGCGAGCGCATTTCCGAGGCCAGCCTCATCGGCCTTGGCTCCAACCTCGTCACCTTTTCGAGCCTCGCGGTGAATCTCGACCGGATCAGGACCCTCACCGTCGTGATGATCTTCGCCGCCCTCGTGCTGGACGCCTCCCTCATCGCCTACTTCTCGCTCAAGATCACGGACCCCATCATCCACCTCTCGGCCGAAGCGAGGAAAATCGCCTCCGGTCAGTTCGACTCCGCCCCGATTCCGATAGAGTCCTCCGACGAGGCCGGCACCATGACCGAGGCCTTCAACGTGATGAAGGTGAGCATCAGCGAGTACATCGAAGAAATCAGGAACAAGGCGGGCGTCGAGTCCAGGTTGATGGAGGAGCGCGTCAAGAACCTCGAGATGTCCGGCCTCCTCCGGAACGCCGAGCTGCGGTCCCTGCAGGCGCGCATCAATCCGCATTTCCTCTTCAACGCCCTCAACGCGGGCATCCAGCTTTCCGTCGTCGAGGACGCCGACCGGACCCGCGTCTTCCTCGAGAACCTCTCGGCCCTCATGCGCTACTCCTTCCGCAACTTCGACGCGCCCGTCACCCTCGGCGAGGAGCTCTCCTGCCTCGATTCCTACCTGAACGTCATGGCCATCCGCTTCCCCGAGCTCTTCGAGCGCGATATCCGGATCGACGAGGGGACTCGGCTCCTCCCCATGCCCAAGATGATCATCCAGCCCCTCGTGGAGAATTCCTTCAGACACGGTTTCCGGGACATGGCCGGAGGGGCCCTCGTCTCGGTCTGCGCGCGGAAGCTCGGGGATGCCGTCGTTCTCGAGATCGAGGACAACGGCGTGGGGATGAGCGACGAGGAGCGAGGCCTTGTGCTGAGCGCGGCGGAGTCGGCCGAGTCGGGCGAGCCCGATGCCGTGCGGCCCGAGAGCGGGCGTGCTCCGGAATCAGGTGTCGGTATCGTCAATGTGATCCAGAGACTCAGGCTCTTCACCGGGCGCCGCGATGTGCTCGAACTCGCAGCGGGAAGCCGGGGCGGGACCCTCGTCCGCATGACCATACCCTTCGGGGAGGGAGCGAAGGCATGAAAATATTCATCGTCGACGACGAAAAGCCGGTCATAGAGGGGCTCTCGGTCGTCATCCGCAAGCGCCTGCCGGAGTTGACGATAGCGGGGACGGCCTCCTCGGGGCGGGAAGCCATCGAGGGCGTCGCGGCGACGAAGCCCGACATCCTCCTCCTCGACGTGAAAATGCCCGGCCTCACGGGGCTGGATGCCCTGCGCGAGATCCGCAAGGCGGATACCGACGTGGCGACCATCATGCTCACGGCCTACGAGCGCTTCGATGTCGCGCGCGAGGCCTTCGAGCTGGGCGTCTTCGACTATCTCGTCAAGCCGGCTCCTCAGGACCTCCTCGTGTCGACGATCAGGGCCGCCATGGAAAACCTCCGCCGCAGGCGCGGACAGCGCGACGAAACCATGGCCTTCCGCGAGAAGTTCGAACTCGCGAGGCCCTTCCTCGAGGAATCCTTCGTCGCGAGGGCTATCGCCGAGGATGCCGATCCCGCCGCCCTCTCTTCGCTCGCCGAACTCCTCGGGCTCGCGAACAGGCAGTTCGTCGTCGTGGCCTACGAGGAGCGCTTCCCCGATTCCCGCCTGCAGGCGGCGCCTCTCCGGAAATCCTCGCTCGCGCGCCTCGAAAAACTCAAGTCCGCCCTCTCCTTCCGCAGCGAGTGCGTTTTCGGCCAGCCTGAGGACAACGCCTTTCCCGTCTTGTTCGTCGTCTCCGGCCCCGAGGGAGCCGCCGCCGCCTTATTTGCCGCCTCGTCGATACTCTCCGATCCCGGAGGAGAGGGTCTCGCCGCCGGAGTGGGACTCGCCCGGACCGGCATCGAGGCCCGGAGGGTCTGGCTGGGGGCCCGCGCGGCCGCCGAATCGGCCCCCACAGGGAAGCTCGTCGAGACCGGTGGCGGGCGCGGCGCAGGGCCGGGAGCTCCGGACTCTGCGGCAGTCTTGTCCGCATTCCCCGAGCGGATTCCATCCCGTCCGCGCCCGACCCGCCCGCGCGTGGTGGAAAACGCCCTCAGATTCGTGGGGGAAAACTACGCGAGGGCCATCTCCCTCGAGGAGACGGCTGAGGCTGTGGGCGCAAACCCCGCCTACCTCTCCCGGATCTTCTCCGAAGAAGTGGGGACCACCTTTATCGAATACCTCACAGGCATCAGGATGGAGCGCGCGCGGCGCAAGCTTGCGGAGGGGATTCTCAGCATCAAGGAGATCGCCGCCGGCTCGGGCTACTCCGACCCGAACTATTTTTCCAGGCTGTTCAAGAAAGTCTGCGGCCTGACGCCGAGCGAGTACGCGGCGGGGCAGGGGGGACAGACGAAATGAAATTCCTCCCGATCCCCGCGGTGAACCGCGCGGCCGCGACGCGCGCGCGAAAGATTCTGCCGCCATCCTCTGCCTGTGCCCGTTCCTCTCTCGCTCCTTTCGTCTTTTTCGTCATTCTTGGCTGTGCCCTGTCCGGTCTTCTGTCCTGCACCCGGGAGAGCCCCAAACCAAAACCCAGTCGCGCGCGGCCCCTCATCGGCTACTCCCTCGACTCCATCGTCGCCGACCGCTGGACCAAGGACCGCGACATCTTCACGGCCACCGTGAAGGAACTCGGGGGCGAAGTCCTGATCCAGATCGCGGACGAAGACAGAAGTCTCCAGGAACGGCAGATCACCGCCATGGCGGAAATGCCGGTCGACTCCCTCGTCGTCATCGCGAGCGACACGGTCTACCTCAGCAAGGCCGTCGCCGCGGCGAGGCGGAAAGGCATTCCGGTCCTCAGCTACGAGCGCCTCGTCCGTGACGCCAACTCCGATCTCTACCTCTCCTTCGATTACCGCAAGGTCGGCCGTCTTCAGGCCCAAGATATCCTCGACCGGATAGGAACCGGAACCGTGGCGCTGATAAACGGCATCGCGAGCGATCCCACCTCGGCCATGATACGGGAAGGATGGATGCAGGTCCTGGAACCCGCCATCTCCGCGGGCAAGGTCAAGCTGGCTGGAGATTTCCACCCCGAGGGCCTGCGGAGCGAGGAGGCCTACGCCTTCGCGGACGGTCTCGCCCGCGAGGGTCTCCAGCTCGACGCCATCATCGCGGCCAACGACTTTTTCGCCGAGGCCGCGATCAAGGCCCTGTCGGTCCACCGCCTCGCGGGCAGAGTGGCCGTCGCCGGGGCCGACGCCGACCTCGCGGCCTGCCAGAGGATCGCGGAAGGCAGCCAGTACATGACCGTCTACAAGCCCATCGGTGAAATCGCGGCCAAGGCCGCCGAACTCGCCATGTACCAGGCCCGCTCGGAGCGCGTCTCGGTGCACAAGGCCATCTCCGACGGCACATACAGGGTTCCCTGGTACATCCTCGAGCCGGTGTCCGTGCGCGCGGAAAACCTCAAGGAGACGGTCATCAAGGATGGCTTCCAGCTCGAGGAGGATGTGTACCGGAATGTGATCGGGCGCAGGAAGAAGTGACCGAGCACAGGAAGAAGTGACTGAGTCCTGCTCTCTACGGGATAGTAAATTTTTTACCTTCAGGTGGTTTTTGTGCTAGACTCTCCCCGGCGGCCACGCCACATCTGCGCGAATATCCTGTAACTCGCAAAAACCTTCCTGTATCGCGTTTTCAGGACAGGGCTTACCATGAGCATACCGGCATCAAGCCGGAACCGGCGATCGAGCCGGAAAAATCAGGAGGATTTGATGAAAAGATTCCTTGCCCTGGCTCTTGTGGCACTGTGCTGCGGCACGATGGCCTTCGCCCAGACACCCAGGATCGGTGTGGCGATCTACAAATTCGACGATACCTTCATGTCCTATGTCCGCAACTCCATTCTCGAGAACGGCAAAGGCAAGGCGACGGTAGAGATGGTGGACAGCCAGAACGCCCAGCCCACCCAGAATGACCAGGTCGACCAGTTCCTCACCAAGAAAATGGCCGCCATCGCCATCAACCCTGTCGACCGCACCGCTGCGGCCGCCATCATCGACAAGGCCAAGGCCAAAAAGACCCCGGTCGTCTTCTTCAACCGCGAGCCCCTGCCCGAAGACATGGCCAAGTGGGACCAGGTCTACTACGTCGGCGCCAAGGCCGAGCAGTCCGGAACCATGCAGGGCCAGATCGTCGTCGACTACTGGAAGTCCAATCCCGCCGCCGACAAGAACAAGGACGGCGTCATCCAGTACATCATGCTGAAGGGCGAGCCGGGACATCAGGACGCCGAGCTCCGCACCGAGTTCTCCATGAAGGCCATCGCCGCCGCCGGAATCAAGGTCGAGAAACTCGCCGAAGACACCGCCTACTGGGACCGCCCCAAAGCTGTCGAGAAGATGAAGGCTTTCTACGCCAAGTTCGGCGACAAGATCGAAGTCGTGCTCTGCAACAATGACGATATGGCCCTCGGCGCCATCGAAGCCCTCCGCCAGGAAGGCTACTTCACCGGCTCCAAGTATCTCCCCGTCGTCGGCGTCGACGCCACAGCCCCCGCCCTCGCCGCGCTCGAGCAGGGCACCCTCCTCGGCACCGTCCTCAACGACGCCAAGAACCAGGGCAAGGCCACCTTCGACCTCGCCTACGCCCTCGCTACGGGCAAACCCGTCACCTCCACCAGCTGGAAGATCTCCGACGGAAAGTACGTCTGGGTCCCCTACCAGATGGTCACCAGGTCCAACTACAAGAACTTCAAGTAAACAGCGCGCGGTCTCATGATCGGAGCGGGAGACCTTGGCGGTCCGTGGAAATACATTTCTACGGATCGCCAAGGGCGCTTCCCGCTTCGGCATATCTTTACGGGCGACATCATGAAATCCGGAACTACAGGGTCGGTACGATGACAGAACAAAGCTATGTCCTCGAAATGAAGGGCATCACGAAGAAATTCCCCGGCGTCAACGCCCTCGACGATGTCACCCTCAGGGTGAAGCCGGGGACGGTGCACGCCCTCATGGGCGAAAACGGCGCCGGAAAATCGACACTCATGAAGTGCCTTTTCGGTATCTATACCCCCGATGCCGGAGAGATCCTCCTCGAAGGGAAACAGGTGGCCTTCGCCAATTCGAGGCAGGCCCTGGACTCGGGCATATCCATGATCCACCAGGAACTGCTGCCGATTCCCTACCGGAGCGTCATGGAAAACCTCTGGCTCGGCCGCTACCCGGTGCGGAAATTCGGTCCCTTCGCCCTCGTCGACCACAAGAAGATGTACAGGGAATCGCAGCGGGTTTTCACGGAACTCAAGATCGACATAGACCCGAAGCAGTGGGTCCGCGAACTCTCCGTCTCCAAGATCCAGTCCATCGAGATAGCCAAGGCCGTGTCGTACAGCGCAAAAGTCATCATCATGGACGAGCCGACTTCCTCCCTCACGGAGAACGAAGTCAACCATCTTTTCCGCATCATACGCGACCTGCGCGCCAAGGGCGTCGCCATCATCTACATCTCCCACAAGATGGAGGAGATTCTCGAAATCTCCGACGAAGTGACGATCATGCGCGACGGGAAGTGCATCGCCACCCGCGACGCCGCCGATCTCACGACGGACGCCATCATCAAGCTTATGGTCGGCCGCGACCTCTCCAACCGCTTCCCGCCGCGCGACAACGTGCCGGGCGAGGTGATCCTCTCCGTGCGCGACTTCAGCTCTGCGGAGCGGCGCTCCTTTCGCGACGTGAACTTCGAGCTGCGCAAAGGCGAGATTCTCGGGATAGGCGGGCTCGTCGGCGCCAAACGCACCGAACTCGTCGAGTCGATATTCGGACTTCGTCCCGTGGAATCCGGCTCCCTCATCCTCGGCGGCAAGGCGGAAAAGGTCCTGAGCCCGATCAAAGCCAAGAGGCTGAAGATGGCCCTTCTGACGGAAGAGCGGCGCGCCACCGGCATCATTCCCATGCTCTCCGTCCTGGACAACATGCTGATAGCCAATCTCGGGTCCTACATCCGCTATGTGTTTCTCGACGAGGCGAGGGGAAAGGCCGATGTGAAGCGGAGCATCGATACGCTTCGGGTGAAGACGCCGACAGAGAGGACCAGGATCAAGGATCTCTCGGGTGGAAATCAGCAGAAAGTGCTTTTCGCCCGATGGCTCCTGACCGAGCCCGATATCCTCATCCTGGACGAGCCGACCCGCGGCATCGATGTCGGAGCGAAGTACGAAATCTACACCATCATCGCCGATCTCGCCAAAAAGGGGAAAAGTATCATCATGATCTCCTCGGAAATGCCCGAACTTCTCGGCATGTCCGACAGGATCATGGTCATGTGCGAGGGCAGGATGACAGGAATTCTCGAAGGCAGGGATGCGACCCAGGAGTCGATCATGACCCTTGCCACCCAGTTCATGTGAGAGGAAGGATCATGTCCGAACCGAAGAAAACCGGAACAGCAACGCGCAATGCGATCAAGATGGGCGATCTCGCCCTGCAA
This sequence comes from Treponemataceae bacterium, assembly GCA_963678065.2. GTDB lineage: Bacteria > Spirochaetota > Spirochaetia > Treponematales > Rectinemataceae. The sequence continues at coordinate 603,267 of CAXXVZ010000005.1, read as the reverse complement.
TATGCCATCTACATGGTCTTTCTTGTCATAATCGGCGTCATCATCGCCCTGGAGCCCTCTTTCCTCTCGATCGACAATTTCAGGAACATTCTCTCGATGTCGGCGACGAGGATCATCATCGCCCTCGGCGTCGGCGGAATCCTCATCACGGGCGGAACCGATCTCTCCGCGGGCCGGATGGTCGGCCTCGCGGCCGTCGTGTCCGCATCCATGATGCAGCAGGCCGACTACGCGAGGCGCATGTACCCCGACCTGCCGCTCCTGCCGGTCATCGTCCCCATACTCGCCGCCGTCGCCATCTGCGCCCTGCTCGGCTTCCTGAACGGCGTCATCGTCGCCTACCTCAAGGTCCCGCCCTTCATCGCGACCCTCGGAAGCATGGTCGCCATCTACGGCCTCAACTCGATCTACTTCGACAGGCCGCCCTACGGCGCCCAGCCCATCGGGGGCTTGGACAAGCGCTTCATCAATCTCGGATCGGGCTACATCGGGGCGGACTCAACCTACTCTCTGCCCTACATCGTTCTCATAGCCCTCGGCATGGCGTTCATAATCTGGGTACTCCACAACAAGACCCGCTTCGGCAAGAACATCTACGCGATCGGCGGCAACTCCGAGGCGGCCCGCGTCTCAGGCGTCTCGGTCGCGAGAAACCTTCTCATCGTGTACGCGCTCGCCGGGGCACTCTACGGCCTCGCCGGCTGTCTCGAGGCTGCCCGTACGGGCGGCGCGACGAACAGTTACGGCAACTCCTACGAGCTCGACGCCATCGCGGCGGCCGTCGTCGGCGGTGTCTCCACCTCGGGCGGCGTCGGAACGGTGCCCGGCATGATCGTGGGTGTTCTCATCTTCTCGGTGATCAACTACGGCCTCACCTTCATCGGCATGTCGCCCTACTGGCAGCAGATCGTGAAGGGAGCCATCATCGTGGCGGCCGTCGCCATCGATATCAGAAAGTACCTCAACAAGAGGTAGGCATCCGCGCCCTGCCGCGGCTGCAGACTGCGGGGGCGGGGTGCAGCCGACTGCGGGGTGACGGGCTGCAGACTGCGACAGGCGGTTTGCAACCCGCGCCAGGCCGAAGGATCCCGCGAGCGAAGCGGCGGCAAAGATGAGCGCAAAAGCGGGCGAATGCATCGCTCCGAGTCCGACGCCCACCCCCATGCCTGCGCCCAGTCCCAGTCCGCCCACGAGGCCGCCATAGATCCCGCCGCCGTCGGATCGACGAAGATTTCGAGCCTGGTTTTCCTGCCCGTCCGCATGTCGGCGGCTCCGTCCGAGCGCCAGATGAGCTTGTTTTTTGCGACATTCCCCGAACCGCCCGTTCCCGCCAGGTCAGGCAAGTCCAGGAGCAATCTCTCGAGGCAGGCCGGATCGGCCGATCCCTGGATCTCCAGCTCCTCGTCGAAGCGGATTCCCCCGATTCAAGCCTGTGATCATCGCTCCGGCTTTCCGAAAAATCCCAGTTGACAGATTTCAAAAGCTGTTCATATCATTGGTCATATCACTGATATGATCAGGAAGTGAGCCGCATGACCAAACGGGAAAGGTTGGAATGTACCCTCAAGGGCGGGAAGCCGGACCGCGTGCCCGTCTCCATCTACCAGCATTCGACGGTTCTGGACCGCGGAGTCGACGAATTCGTCGCCTACACTCTCGCATTCCACAAGGAATTCGATCCGGATTATGTGAAAGTCATGTACGATGAGCTCTACGACACTCCGGTCAACTACCAGTTTGCCGTAGACTCCTCGGTTTGGGATCTCCTCGTCGACCTGGACCCGCACAAGGCCGCTTTGGGCCGCTATCTCGAATCGCTCAAGCGCATCAGGGAGGCTGTCGATGTCGACACGCCCGTCGTCGCCACCGTGTTTTCCCCCTTCCACATCGCCGTCCGCATGGCCTGGTCCAGGCTGGTCCTGGACTGCCGGAGAGACCGGGAGAGGACGGTCCGCGGCCTCGCGACGATCTCGCGAAACCTCGTCGCCTTTGTCGGAGCTGCGCGGAAAGAGGCAGGGATCGATGGTTTCTTCCTCGGATGCTTCGGCTGCGAGCCCTCCTGGCTCAGCCACGACGAATATGCTTCCATCGCCGCGCCTTTTGACCGCGAGGTAATCGCCGCGATGCGACCCTTGCCCGTCATGGTGCATTCCCACGGCGAGCACGGTTCCTATTTCGACATCATCTCTTCCTACGATAGCGAGGGCGTGAGCTGGGAAGACCGCCAGGCCGGCCCCTCCCTCGACGCTGCGCGGGTGAAAACCGCCAAGTGCCTCATTGGCGGCGTGGACCATGTCGCCGCCGTGACCGCCTCTGCGGACAGCGTGCGCGCCCAGGCCCTCGACGCGATCAGACAGACGGGCGGGCGTGGCTTCATTCTCGCGCCCGGCTGCACATTCCTCGAGGGAACGCCGAAAGAGAACATGCTGGCGCTCAAGGAAGCCTCGATCGCGGGGGCGAACTCGTGAACGCCGACATCGTCGTCCGCGCGCGGGCGGCGCAGAGTCGGACCCGCAAGGAAGAAGCCTACAGGCTCATCCTCGACATGATCCTGCATGGCGAGGTGAAGGAATACGAATTCCTCGCCGAACAGCGCCTCGCGGAGGCCTTCGGCATGAGCCGGGCCCCCGTGCGCGAGGCCCTCCACGCCCTGTGCACCGAGCGGATCATGGAGAGCGTGCCCCGCATGGGCTACCGCGTCGCGCCCATAAGTCTGCGCGAGATCCTCGATTGCGTCGAGGTGCGCCTCCTCCTCGAGACAGAGAGCGTTCGCCGGGCCTGTCTCAACCGTTCGCCCGAGAGTCTGGAAATGCTCGATGACCTGATAGTCCGATACAGCTGCGTGAACGATTCCGACGAAAACCTCCACCTCTGGATTTCGAGCGCGGATTCGATACACCTCTTCCTCGCGGAGATGTCCAACAATGTCATCCTCGCGCGCTGCATAGCCCCCATCATCGACCTCATCCGCCGCGCGAGCATACAGCTCATCCACGAGGGGCGGCTCAAGCCCAAGGAAGAACATCTCCATGTTTCCATCCTCAAGGCTGTGCGCGACGGAGATTCGGAAAAGGCCCAGGCGCTCATGCGCGAGGATATCCTCGTGCTTAAAAACATACTCTTACAGAGATAGGGAGAGATCATGGCTGAGATAGTCAATGTTCCGAGCATCAAGGAAGAAAAGATCGATCTTGCGCGCATGTGCATCGAACACCGTGCGACCTGGATGGCGCTCACCTACGACGAGATGGAGAAGGCCGGCGTCGACGCGGAAAAACTCACCCGCGCGGCGGTCCGCAAATGCGGAAACATCCACGGAGTGGGCATCAAGGCGCGCTGCAGCAATCCCGACGATGTCACGGTCTTCAACGATGTCTTCCTCTTCGAGGATGGAAAGAAGAATTTCGAGATCGACGTCGTCGGCGTGGACGGAAAAAACCTGAAGGCCGAATTCCATTACTGTCCTCTCGTCGCGGCCTGGCAGAAGTTGGGTCTTTCGGCCGAGAAGATCGAGCTGTTCTGCGACATAGCGATGGACGGCGACAGGGGCATCGCCGAGGCCATGGGTCTCAAGTTCGATCTCGGCGATACGATTTCCCACGGCTGCGCGACCTGCAAGCTCCATTTTCACAAGTGACCGGAGTCGATGAATTCTGAGGCGTATCCACAAGTTTTGTGGATGGAAATTTCCGCAAGGAGAAGAGGAATGAAGAAGAGTACAAGCTTCCGCGTTCTGGTTCTGGGCGTTTTGCTTCTGGCTTCGGCCGCGGTGGCCTTCGGCGCCGGCCCGGTGAAGACCTACAAATTCGGCGTCCTCGCGCCCATCACGGGCACCAACGCCGAGTACGGCAAGGGCTTCCAGATTGCGACGAAAATGGCCGCCGATGAGATCAACGCCAAGGGCGAGATGAAGATCGAGCTCATCGTCAAGGATTCCAAGGGCGATCCGAAAGAGAGCGCCGACCTCGCCCGCCAGTTCGGCGACGACCAGAGCGTCATGGCCATCATCGGCGATTTCACGAGCTCCTGCTGCATGGCCAACGCGCCCATCATCGACGAGGCCGGAATCGTCCAGCTCTCCCCGACAGCGTCCAATCCCAACTACGCGTCGATGAGCAAGTTCGCCTTCTCCGCCATGGGACGGCAGGACGGCGAAGCGCCCTTCTTCGCGACCTACCTCCTCAAGAAGTACGCCGGCGCCAAGAAAATCGGTGTCATCTGGGTCAACTCCGACTGGGGCAAGTCGGCCCACGATAACCTCGTGGCTCAGGCCCTGAAAGACGGACTCGAAGTCGTATCCGACGTCAACTACATCGCCGACGAGAAGGATTTCAGTTCCACCATCGCCAAGCTCCGCAAGCCCAGTCCCGACCACATCGTCATCCTCGACCAGGGCGCCGTTCCGACCATCATCAACCAGATCGCCCAGGCGGGCTGGACCAATGTCAGGATCACGACCCTCGGACCGGGCACCTCCGCGCAGATCCTCAACCTCACCAAGAAGAACGCGGAAGGCCTCCTCCTCACGACCCCCTTCTTCTTCGACATGACCAACGCACGCGACAAAGCCTGGTCCGACACCTTCCAGAAGGCCGCCGGATTCGCTCCCACCGTCCACCCCGCCGTAGCCTACGACTGCGTCTACCTCCTCGAGGCCGCCATCAAGCTTTCCGGCGCCAAGGTCACCCGCGACTCGATCCGCGAGAATCTCCAGAACAACAAGGATTTCACCGGCCTCACCGGCCCGATCAAGTTCAATCCGGACGGAGACATCTATCGCAAGTACCTCATCGTCGCCGTCGAGAATGGACAGTTCGTGAAGAAGACCGATTTCAATTTCGCCAAGTAAAGGCTGAAAAGACAGCATTTTCAAACAAGGTCACCGCCCGGGCCGACAGGGACAATGGATGTCTCTGGCGGCTCGGGCGATGTCCGGCATCCGGGATACGCAAGGATTCGGAATGGATTACTACCTTTCGCAATTGATAAACGGAATCTGCCAGGGTTCGATCTACGCCCTCATGGCCATCGGGTATTCCGTGGTCGTCGGCGTCGTCGGGCTTGTCACCTTCACGCACGGCGAAGTGATGATGCTGGGGGCCTTCGCCTCGTATTTCGCCTTCCAGTTCTTCGGCAACAATCTCTTCCTGGGAATCATCGCGAGCTTCGCCGCCTCGGCCCTCATAGGCGTCTTCGTCTACAAGGTCTGCTACGAAAGGTTTTTCGACGCGCCGCGGCACATTTCCCTCATCTGCACCATCGGCGTGAGCATGCTCCTCAAGAACCTCACGCAGATACTCATCGGACCCAACAACCTTCCCCTCCTCGAGATCGTTCCGAACAGGTTTTTCGGATGGGGAAAAGTGGGACTCACCCTCGTCCAGATAATCGTCATCGCGACCGTCCTCTCGCTCTCCCTTCTCCTGTTCCTGTTCTTCAACCGGACCCGGTGGGGCGTCATGCTGCGGGCCGTCAGTCAGGACAAGAAAGCGGCCGCCCTCATGGGCATCAACGTGAAGCTTACGACCCTCGCGGGCAACTGCATCGGCTGCGGCCTCGGGGGAATAGCGGGAATGCTTCTCGCGATATACTACCAGACTCTCATAGCGACGATGGGAGGATCCGCCGGCATGAAGGCCTTCTCCGCCTCCGTCCTCGGCGGCCTCACCGATGTGCCGAGCGCCGCCCTCGGAGGTCTCTGCCTTGGCATCATAGAGAACCTCGGTATCACGGTGGCGTCGGCCAGTTTCCGCGACATCTTCGCCTTCATCTTCCTTCTCCTCGTACTCCTCTTCAAACCCGAAGGATTCGCACGCAAGAAAGGAGCACGGCCATGAACGCCGCCGTCACACTGTTCCGGAAAATACCGAAGACTGTCCGGTATGCCCTTCTCGGCGCCCTGCTTCTCTTCCTCGTCGTCCTTCCGCAGATCTATCCGAAGTCCTACGCGATGGGTGTGATGTGCCGCATTTTCATGTATTCCATCCTCGCGGGATCGCTCAACGTCATCAACGGATATTCCGGTCAGTTCAACATCGGACACGCCGGGTTCTATTGCGTGGGGGCGTACTGCGAGGCCATTCTGGCGACGAAGCTCGGCATATCCTTCTGGATCGCGCTGCCGGTTTCGGGCGTCGCGGCGGCGCTGATCGGCTTGTTTGTCTCGCTGCCGACGCTCCGGCTCCGGGGTATCTACCTCGCGATCGTCACCCTGGGATCCTCCGAAATCATCCGGCTCATCGTCCTCAACTGGGAAGCCTTCACCGGCGGCCCCGTCGGGATCAAGAATATCCCCTCGCCCTTCCTGGGCGGATTCAAGATCTCGAGGTCGATACACTACTACTACATATTCTACGCCCTGGCCCTCATCTTCTTTTTCCTGACGAACAGGATCATCAAGTCGCGCGTCGGACGCGCCTGGGTCTCCATCCGCGAGGACGAACTCGCCGCGAAATCTCTCGGCGTCGAGACGAGCCGCTACAAGGCCATGAATTTCATGTACGGAGCGTTCTGGGCCGGAATAGCGGGCGCAGCCTTCGCGCCCTATTTCAAGTTCATCTCGTCGGACATGTTCACCCTCGACGAGGGATTCAACATCCTCTCGATGGTCATCATCGGCGGCCAGGGAACGCTGGTGGGACCGATCGTCGGTTCCGTCATCGTCAACTTCCTCACGGAATTCCTCAGACCCATTTCGCAGTACCGTCTCGTCGTCTACGCCCTCCTCATCATCATCATGATGTGGCTGAGGCCGCAGGGTCTTGTGGGCGCCTCCAATTCCATCCTCGCCGGAGGGCGCATGCGCAAAGGCGGGCGTCTGCCGCGCAAGGCCGGCGTCAAGACCGCGGGAGGCGCAAAATGAAAACGCCCATGCTCGAAGCCCGCGATGTCTGTCAGTATTTCGGCGGACTCAAGGCGGTCGAGAAAGTCAACATGCGCATCGAAGAGGGCGACATATTCGGCGTCATCGGGCCGAACGGCGCGGGAAAGACGACTTTCTTCAACATATGTTCCGGAATTTTCAAGCCGACCTCCGGAGAAATCTTTTTCCGGGGACAGTCCATAAACGGCCTGCCCTCCGAGAAGATCGCCCGACTCGGCATGGCCCGGACTTTCCAGAACATACAGCTTTTCAAGTACATGACCGTCCTCGAGAACGTGAAGATCGGCTTCCACATCCGCACGAAGACGGGTATGCTCCAGGCGATGCTGCGCGACAGACAATACCGGGCCGACGAAACGCTCGCGACGGAAAAAGGACTCGAGGTCCTCGAGCGGGTCGGGCTCACCGAGTTCAGGGACACCCTGGCCAGCAATCTTCCCTACGGTATACAGCGCAAGGTCGAGATCGCCCGGGCCCTCGCCCTCGACCCGAAGATCCTCCTCCTCGACGAGCCTGTCGCAGGCATGAATCCGATAGAGACCAAGTCCCTGAGCGATTTCATCATCAAGCTCAACAAGGACGGTTATACGATAGCGGTCATCGAACACGACATGAAATTCGTCATGAACACCTGCAACCGTATCCTTGTGCTCAATTTCGGCCAGAAGATATGCGAGGGCAGTCCCGAAACGGTGCGGGGCGACAAGGGTGTGAACGAGGCTTATTTCGGAAAGGGACTGATCGTCGGGGGGATTGCGTGATGCTCGTCATAGAAAACCTCAGCGTGAACTACGGGCACATTTCCGCCCTCGCCAGTGTGAGCCTCCATGTCGGACAAGGCGAGATCATCACGCTGATCGGCGGCAACGGCGCGGGGAAGACGACGACCCTCATGTCCATCTCCAATCTCGTCGACAAAATGGAAGGTCGCATAACCTTCAAGGGCGCCGACATCACCAGGATGCCGCCGCACAGGATCGTGAAGATGGGAATCTGCCACGTTCCCGAAGGGCGGCGCATATTCCCGGCGCTCACCGTGCGCGAAAACCTCGTGGCCGGGACTGTCGGGAATCCTTCTCTCAAGAAGGAAGACAAGGAGAGGCTGTTCGAGGAAGTGTACACACTCTTCCCCCGCCTCTCCGAGCGCATGGAGCAGGGAGGCGGTTCGCTTTCGGGCGGAGAGCAACAGATGCTGGCCATAGCCCGCGGACTCATGATGGATCCCGAGCTGATCATGCTCGACGAACCCTCGCTCGGCCTCGCGCCCATCGTCGTCGAGGAAATTTTCGAGCTCATCCTCAAGATCAAGAAGCGGGGAAAGACGATACTGCTGATCGAGCAGAATGCGGCCATGGCGCTCCAGGTGGCGGACCGGGGTTACGTTCTCGTGACCGGGCACATAGCGACGGAAGGCACGGGGAAGGCCCTCCTCGTCGATCCCGAAGTCAGGAAGGCATATCTGGGCATTTGACGGATGCCAGGCCTGTCGCTTTGCGGGCACTATCCGCGGCGACACAGAGTCGGCGACACAGAGTCAGGGAGGAATACTGTGAGAAAAGTCATCAACAGACCCGAAAACTTCGTGGACGAAGTGATCGATGGCATCATGTGCGCCTACGGCGACAAGCTGAAAACCCTCGACGGCGACAGAAGGATAGTCCTCCGGAATACCCCGGTGCGGCCCGGCAAGGTCGGCATCGTGACGGGCGGCGGATCGGGGCACCTGCCCGTCTTCCTCGGCTACGTCGGGGAAGGGATGCTCGACGGCTGCGCTGTCGGCAATGTATTCGCGTCGCCTTCCTCCCAGAAAATGTTCAATATGATAAAAGCCTGCGACCACGGCTCCGGCGTCCTCTGTCTCTACGGAAATTACGGCGGCGACAATCTCAATTTCGACATGGCCTGCGAGATGGCGGATTTCGAGGACATAAAGACGAAGACGGTCCGCGTCAAGGATGACGTGGCTTCCGCCATCGCCGGAAATTCCGACAAGCGCCGCGGTGTCGCGGGAATGGTCTACGCCTTCAAAATCGCGGGGGCGGCCGCGGAAGAGGGCAGGACACTCGAGGAAGTCGCAGCCGTCGCGCAGAAGGCCCTGGACAATACGCGCACCATGGGCGTGGCCCTCTCCCCCTGCATCGTCCCTCAGGTCGGGAAACCCACGTTCTCGATCGCGGACGACGAAATCGAAATCGGCATGGGCATCCACGGCGAGCCCGGAATCGAGGTGCGGCCCATGATGAGCGCCGACGAGATCGCCGACACTGTCCTCGCGCGGATTCTCGCCGATATGCCGCTGGCCCCGGGCGATGAGGTCTCCGTCATGGTGAACGGGCTCGGGGCGACTCCGCTCGAGGAGCTCCTCATCGTCTATCGCCGCGTCTTCTCGAAGCTGAAAACGGCGGGAATCGCCGCTTTCATGCCCCACATAGGGGAGTTCGCGACCTCGATGGAGATGGCCGGCCTCTCCATCACGGTCATGAAACTGGATACGGAGCGGAAAGCCCTTCTCATGGCTCCCGGTTCGACGCCCTTCTACACCAACTCCAACAAATAGGCGGGGACGCGATGGATATTTCGAACCTGAGAGGCGCGATCGACTGCATAAGCGCGGCCATGTCCGACAACAAGGAATATCTCGTCGAACTCGACCAGCGCAACGGCGACGGGGATCTCGGCATTTCCATGAGCGAAGGCTACAACGCCATTTTCAGCTGGCTCGACTCGACGGAGGAGACCGACCTCGGGAAGGCGCTCATGAGATGCTCGTCGATCTTCAATGAGAGCGCCCCCTCGACCCTGGGGACCATCACCTCCATCTTCTTTCTCGCGATGGCCAAGGCGATGAAGGGGAAGGCCCATGCGACCTTCTCCGATCTCGTCGCTGCGATGGAAGCCGGGGTCGCGATGGTGATGGAAAAGACCAAGGCCAAACCGGGCGAGAAGACCATCCTCGATTCGGTCTGCCCCGCCGTGAAGGCGCTCGCGGAGCATGCCGCCGAAGGCAGCCGGGTGGCCTTCCGCTACGCCGCGGAGGCGGCGGCCCAAGGCAGCGAGAACACCAAGATGATGAAGTCCGTGCATGGCCGAGCCGCGTATTACGGGGACAAGAGTCTCGGCATCGTCGACGGCGGCGCCGTCGTCGGAAAGATTCTGTTCGAGAGCCTTTCCGAGTATATCGCGTGGGAGCCGGGGATAAACTGATGTCCAAGCCAGGCATTATCGTGATGGGGAGTTTCGTGGCCGACCTCATGGGGCGCGGCCCGAGGCTTCCCGGCGTGGGGGAGACCGTCAAAGGCGGATTCTTCAAAATGGGGCCGGGAGGGAAGGGCGCCAACCAGGCCGTCGCGGCCGCGCGGGCAGGAGGCGAGGTGTCCATGATCACCCAGCTCGGCAACGATGATTTCGGCGAAATGGCCATGGCCAATTTCCGCGCCGAAGGCATCGGGACTTCCGGCGTTTCGAGGACGGATGAACATCCGACGGGCGCGGCCCTCATCCTCGTCGACGAGAATACGGGCGACAATTCCATCCTGGTCATTCCCGGAGCCTGCGACCATCTGGATCCGGCGCGGGTCGAAGCCGCGATCGCGGCGCAGGGAAAGGCCAAAGTTCTTGTCGTCCAGCTCGAGACGAACATGGACGCTATGTCCGCGGCGCTCGCCAAGGCGCGCGAGCTCGGCATGATGACTGTCTGCAACCCGGCCCCCGCGCAGGAAATACCGCCGGAGTGCTATCCTCTGATCGATTATCTGACTCCGAACGAGGCTGAAGCTTCGACCCTCTCCGGCCTCGGCGTGAAGACAGTCGAGGATGCGGGACTGGCTGCGGAAATCCTGCGCTCGCGCGGGGCGGCCACGGTCATCGTCACCCTCGGGGACAAGGGTTCTCTCGTCCTGGACAGAAAAGGGCAGTATACCTTCGTCCCGGCGTATCGGGTCGAGGTCGTTGACACGACGGGCGCCGGCGACTCCTACAACGGAGCCTTCGCGGTGGCCATAGCCGAGGGGCGGGACGTCGTCGCGGCGGCCTCCTTCGCGAGCGCGGCGGCCGCCATCTCCGTGACGCGGATAGGGACCGCCCCGGCCATGCCCTTCAGGAGCGAGATCGAGGAGCTGGTCAGGGCTGGGGGTAGCTGACGAGGCTCGCCGCGGGGCGGGGGCTTCTCGTCTCGAGACCGCGCGGCGGCGTCCATCCCGCCGGGATCAGGGCGCCGAAAAGCGCTGCCTGGGGAGCGACGCTCTCCATCACGGTGAACTCGTTCTGCGAGGGTTCGAGGAAGGGATGGATGAATTTCCTCCGCATTATCGGATAGACATCTTCCGGTTCCCCGGCCAGCGCGAGCGGTCCGAACTGCCATTTCCGGGCCGATTGCGTGATTCCGTATGTCAGGGCGAAGGGCGCGATGCCGGGCACCGGTTCCGGTATTCCGTCCCTGTCGCTCTCGATGTGCTGGAGGACGACGGGGAAGACCGTGCCGAGACCGGTTATCATGGATGAGCCCAGTTCGTTCGCCCCGAGCTCCCAGTCCGCCCCGCGCAGCATGGCCTGCCGATAGAGATCCGAACCCGTCAGTCTGAACGCGAGTATTTCCATCCCGGCCCGCAGGGCCCCGTGCACGCTCCCCCATGCCATGAAACTGAAGTACCCGTGCTCTGCAGGACGCCACAGGGTCCGGTAGGGAAGGCTCTCCGAGCCTGAGCGCAGGAGATCGGCCTCCCGCAGGACCGCGGCGGCCAGTTTGTCCCGCTCGGCCTTCTCGAGAATCCCGCCGAAGAGCGGGGTCACGAGGGCGAATGGCGGGATGGCGTCCGGCAGGGCCGCGAGGAGCGCGTCGATGCCTGATTTTCGTGCGGCGCCTCCAGGTGAGCGAAAATCCGCGATATACCGCCGGTCGCCGGTCGCGGCGGCGAGCTGGAGGGCTGCGAGGAGGCTGTCCAGCCTTCCCCGCGCCGACAACTCCGGCGCCTCGTCGTACAGGACGAGCTTGCCCGCGAGTCCGGAGCGGCCCTCCTCGTCCTTGATCCGGAATGACAGCCCCTTGATTCTGTTTTCCGGGTCCGCCGCCCACGTGTAGGCTTTCACCGCCGCCTCGATGTAGGACTTGGCTTTCGCGGGGGCGTAGGGCGCGATCCGGCGCGAGAGAAGGGCGGCTGCTGCCGCGAAGGCGAAGGATGAGGCCCGGTCCGGCAGGGAGAGATACATCGGAGAGCTGTCCTCGGCCGCGGTTTCGGTCCGCGTCGGGTGACGCGTCTCTTCGATCCAGCCGGGGACCTCGCCGGAAGGCCCGCGGGCCTTCATCCAGAGATCGACATCGACCGCGGCCTCGTCGAGGATGTCAGGTATCCCGTTCCCTGATTCGGGTATCCGCAGCTGGCCGTCGGCGAAGTGCTCCGGGTAGAGTTCCTGGATGCCGCAGAGGTACCAGGTCAGGGCGAAATGCCTCGCTCTCCTGTCATAGTCCGCCGCGTCGTGATGCCCCCCCGATACTCCCGGCACGGGCCGCCCGGTCGCGGTGGAGCGGATGACGGTGAAGGCATCGACGGCCACGGGCTTTCCGTCGGCGAGGCGGAAGCCGTAGGTTCTGTTCCCCTCCTCGATTCCCGCGGCGTTGTTGTATATTTCGCCGTTGTCGGGCGGATAGGCGGCGGCGAAGGTCTGCGTATGGCAGGCTGCGCGCGTCCAGGCCGTGTACTCCGGGGTCAGGGCGACGCCGCAGCGCTGATGGTAGAGGGCGCGCGCCGTCGCGAAGAACGCGTTTCCGAATACATCCGCGCCGATGGAAAAGGGGAAGGAACTTCCGATCCCCGGGATGTAGACCTTGTACGTTCCGGGAGTTTCGAGGGCGGTAAAATCCAGCTCGCAGAGCTCTTCGCCGGAGATGGGGGCGCCTTTGTGCGTCGTGGCCGCGTCCCGCGAGCGGGGCCTGATCGTGCCGGTGAAGACCGCCGTCGGCGCAGATCCCGGCTTCGGGTCCATCGTGCCGGCTGAGGTCGCGGCCGGAATGATGTGGAAACAGCGCCCTGCAAGCTGTGCTGAGGGCATGGCTCCCGCCTTTCCGAGCCACATTCCGAAAAACGCGGTTTTCGGCCCTTTCGGCAGATAGCCCTCCTGGTCGACCTTGAGACTCCAGCACAGGCTGCCCTCTCCGCCCAGCCCGAAGCTGTGCAGGCTCTTGTCGGGGGCGGTCAGCGTGAGCGAAATACTCCGCGGCCCCGTCGGGCCCGGAAGTCCGGAAGGGAGCCTCAGGTAGAGATATTCCGCGAGCCGCGGTCTTTCAAGCGAACGATCGGAGTATTCGGGGTCGGGGAAGGCGCCGACGGACTGCGCCCAGAGGGAGACTGCCCGGACCGGAAGGCCGTTCACGAGCCACGACGCGGAGTTCGAGTCCCGGGAGAGAGTCGCGGCGGAGGCCTCGGCGCTGATCGCGTCGATCTGGACTCCGATTTCGCGGAGCCGTTTCCAGTGCCCGGGGTCCTGGTATTTCGGAAGAGGGCCGTAACGCCGAATCCTCTCGGCGAGGATGGCGTCGGTCGGGTCCCGGACCACGCAGATCCACTCGTCGCCCAGAACCCTGATATCGCGGATCTCGGCTCCGGAGTGTGTAAAACCCGCGCGGGGCGCGGCGGAGACGCCGGCGGCCAAGGTCAGCGCTGCCGCGAGTGCGAGGATTGCCGGCCTCATGACAGTTCCTGATGACTCGGAAGACTAAGATGACTCAGAAGAAGATCACGAAGCGGAGAGGGAGTCTCCAGTCCCTCGTCGCGGTGTTGTAGGAGACCATGGCCCTGACTGAACCGGCCGAAAAATCCTGCCGTATGTAGGCGGCGATGACTGTCCCGTTGTTGGCATACCAGAAATCGTTGGTGTCCAGGGCGACCGTGGTGCCGAGGATGTATTTCCCGATGGTGTATTCGACCATTCCCTTTACGCCGACCGCGATGCCGGGCAGGATGACGAGGTCGGAGTCGAGTCCCAGATTCAGATCGCCGAAACGTTTTCCCGCGGTGAACAGAAGGCCGGATTGGACGCTCGGCGCCGTGAAATGCTTGAAACCGATTTTGAGCGTCAGGTCGCTGATCATGCGGAAGTCGATGCCGGCGGCGAACTCATATTCGCGGAGTCTGTAGGAAGCGACGAGGTTCGCGAATTTGGGAATGGCGTACTTGAGGCTGAAGGAGGACTTCGCGATGGTGGCGAGTATCCCCGATTCCGTGAAGGGAGTGAAGGCGGAAAAGGTCAGTTCGCGGGTCGGATAGACCGTCGCCATTATTCCCGGCTCCATCTTCGCCATCTGGCGGGAGAATTTGTTGCCGTCGATGTAGGACGAAAGGGTCGCGTCGCCGGTTTCGAGGAGCTTGCCCGCGGTGGCTTTCAGGAACGGGAAGGGCTTGTACCAGATCGCGAAATCCTGGAAGTCGAGTGTGGGCCCGGTGAGCGCTCCGGATGTCCAGCTGGTGGTGCCGACGATTGTGGAGTTGAGCCCCATGTCGCGGGCTTTGTAGGCGATGTAGACTTCGTTGTAAATCTCGAAGAGGGGTGACGTGTTGAGGGTCCCTTCCGCGTAGCTCCAGGTTCCGAAGGTGAGTCCGGGTGTCTGGGCGAAGGCACCGGAAACCGCCACAGCGATGAGCGCCAGAAATATCGCCTTTTTCATGTAATCCTCCCTTTTCTCCGGAACCCCGCCCTCTCGGCGTATGACCCCTCCGGTCTCGATGGAATCATACGCCCCCCCGTTTTGCCACGTCAACATAATTTCATGTTTTCCCGGAAGTAAGCGACGGCAGGAGGCCCGAATCCGGTCAGACCCGCATTCCGATCTGGTTTCCCGATTCGTAGCGCCGCAGCCCGAGCCGGAAGAGGCCGTAGCTGGCCGCCATGTAGAGGGCCGCGATGGCGAACAGAAGCGGCAGGGCCGGCCAGTCGAGCCCCGTGAAAACCCTGAGCGGCACGAAGGCGACGAAGGCCGAGGGCAGGAGACTGTAGAGGAGCCAGCGCGTAGCCGTGCCGTGGATCGACTCGGGATAGAGCGAGAAGCTCAGCATGAATTCGGTCGCCGCCTGCGATATCGCGCTGGAATTGCCCATGAAAAACGTGAGCGACTCGGCGGCCGCGAAAACGGCCGTGAGAATCACCGCGCCCGAGAGGGACAGGGCCGCGAACAGGGCGAGCTTCTCCAGGCCGAAACCGGGCAGGCACGCGAGGACGATGAAGCCGTAGATGAGGTCACCCCAGGCCGACACGACGGTGCGCGACGCGAGGAGGTTGAGCATCACGTTCTTCGGCTGGAGGAGGTAGAGGTCGAGCTCGCCCTCCATGACGATGCGCCCGATGCTGCGTACATTCCCGAAGACGACGTGCGCGATGCCGAAGGATGTCGACACGAGTCCCCAGACGAACATGATGTCGGAGAAACCGTATCCTCCGACTCCGCCTGTGCGTCCGATGAGAACGGCCCAGAAGAGGGCGAAGGCGCCATTGTTCAGCATCATGCCGAAGACCTGGAGGAGGAAGCTCGCGCGGTACTCGATCACCGACTGGATGTTGGCGACGAATGCCGCGCGCATGAAACGAGCGTATGCGCGGAGGGTCGCGGTTCGCCGCCGTCGGCCTGAGCCTTGCGATGTATCTGTCTTCATGTTCAGCCTCCGTTCACGGCGAGGCGCCGCGTGCCCCGCGAATAGACCACTGATGCGAGAGCCGCCGCCAGGGCGACCCAGAGGAATTGCCTGCCGATGAGAGCCGCCGCCTCTTTCGGATCGAAGGCCGCCATGATGCGGGCCGGCGTGTAGGCCATCGAGGGGAAGGGCGTGAATCTGAGAATATCCCTCGCCCGCGCGGGCAGGAATTCGATCGGCAGAAGAGTGCCCGCAATCAGGGTGAATTTCTGGAAGATCCAGAAGAAGGCCGCGTTCTCCTCGAACCAGAACGCCGTCATGGCGATGCTGAGGTGGAGGAGGAAGGAGATGCTCCCTGAAAGAAGGAGAGCGACGATGACGCAGACGCCGCGGAGAATTTCAGGCCAGATTCTGGCCGCGGCCGACCATGCGCCGGCTGTCAGGTTTGCGGCGCCCGCACCCATGCCCGCCAGTGGGGGAGGCAGTCCCGTCCCCGCGAGCGCGATGAGGCTGCCCTCCGCGAAGAGGATGGCCGACTCGATCGCGGCCGGCCCCATGGCCTGGCAGTACTGGAAGATGGTGAAGCTGTAGGGCCTCGCGACGAGGTAGGCGATCTGCCCGTTCTTGAGTTCGCGGTCGAGCGTCCAGTAGAAGCGGCCGAAGCCGTAGGCGACGAGCTCCGCGATCACGAAGTACCAGACGCACATAGCCCTCGTGTAGCCGGCGATCGAGGCCTTGTCGGCGTAGACCGTGGCCCAGATGCGCGAGAACACGAACACGAAGAGCCCGTATGTGACGAGCGCGCCCGCGAAATTTCCCCTGTACGCGAGGCGGTTGCGGAGCGCTATCCGCGCCGCCGCGGAGTATTTGCGCACCTTCGCTCTGGTGACTGTCATGTTCCGCCTCCCGCCGCCACTTCGGCCCGCGCCCTTCCGACGATCGTCGCCCCGGCCTCCCCCGCGCTCTTCGACGCGTAGATTTCCGCGATCACGTTCTCGAGGGGCTCGTCCTCGACCGTGAGGTCCTCGAGTTCGCCGCGCGCGACGAGGGCCCGCAATACATCCTCGAGCCTGTGCACGCGCGTATCGACTTCATACCGCGCCGCGTCGGCCGTGCGTTTCACGGGCGCGAGCCCGGGCAGGTCCAGGTCGACGGGGAAGGCGTACTTCACGCCGATGAGCTTGCGCGCGAGGGCCCTGTGCTTGAGCGTCTTCATCGACTCGTCGACGACGATCTTCCCGTGGTGGATGATGACGGCGCGCTTGCAGATTTTCTCGATGTCGCCGATGTCGTGGCTCGTGAGGAAGATGGTGACGCCGTCGCGTTTGTTGAGCTCCTCGAGGAGGGCGCGGATTTCCCGCTTCGCGATCACGTCGAGGCCGATCGTCGGCTCGTCGAGAAAGAGGGCTTCCGGCGCGTGCAGGAGGCTCGCCGCGATTTCGCAGCGGATGCGCTGTCCGAGAGAGAGCTTGCGCACCGGTACGTCCATGAGTTCCCGTATGTCGAAGCGCTCCTCGAGTTCGGCGCGGCGCCGCGCGAGAAGCTCCGGCTCGATTTCGTAGATCGCCCCGAGAAGCTTGAAGGAGTCGGAGGGGGGCAGGTGGAGCCAGAGCTGACTGCGCTGGCCGAAGACAGCCCCGATGCGCGAGGCGAGTTTCGTTCTCTCCCTCGACGGATCGAGGCCGAGGACAGTCGCGTGGCCGGAACTCGGGGTGAGGATGCCGGTGAGCATCTTGATGGTCGTCGACTTTCCGGCCCCGTTCGGACCGAGGAATGCGACGACCTCGCCGCGCGAGACTTCGAGATCGATGGAGTCGACTGCCGCCACGTCGCGGTACTGGGGCCTGAAGAAGGCGCGCGCGCCGGCGGCGAGCCCCTCTGCCTTGGTACGGGTGCGGAAGGTCTTGGAGAGCGAGCGGGCCGCGATGATATTCATCACGTTCTCCCCTTGCGTCGGCCCTTTCGTCCCGGGCGGGTGACTGTTCCCGCGCTGTCGGCTGTGTCGAATAGTTGGAAGACCGATCCTGGAAAAGGACCGGCGGACACCCGCTTCGGACATGGAAAGGGCTCGGTGATCGAGACTCCTTCCCCTGGCTTTTGTCCCGGGGGTGTTTCACCGGCTGTCGGGGCTCATGCCCTGATCGCGGCCGGTGCCGACGCCGCTTGGACCGTGCCCCGCCGATCGCCTTCCGCCTGCGCACGGTGCCTGCGCGCAGGGAATCGCGACCGCGGGAGGAACCCTAGGCGCCCTCTCGAGGTATGGGTGAGGATACTATCGCCCTACGGAAAAGCCGTCAAGTACTATATGATGTTACTACATATAGAAATATATTTGATGGCGTGGAGGTATGGGACTCACGCGCGATGCACGGCGCGCATCCGGATACAGCATCATCTCACTCGAGCTCGAAAAAAAGCGCGTCTGCATGTTCCGTGACGGAAACGATCGCCTCGTGGCGGGCGCTACGAGGCAGCATGAGGCTTTCGCCGCGGTCCAGGATAATGTCCTTTCCCTCGAAGGAAACCCAGGCCTGCCCTGAGAGTACCCGGAGCTTCCGCGCCGATTTCGGAACCCGCAGGACCTCCCCGTGGACCATGGTCAGCCGTAAACTGCGGTCAGAGTGGGCGCTATCGTGGGCGAGTTCGCCTAAACTGATGCTCATCGTGTCGGAGCTCATATTTCCTCCTTCGCCGAATCAATCTTCGGCCTTGGTCTCCGCAGCGGGTTCCACCGCAGAGGATTCTTTGAATGTCGAAAGAACGATGCTCGTGACGGTCCTTGCGCTCTGGGTACAGTCGCGTATCGCAGCGTGGAGATTCTGCAGCTCGCCAGGCCCGGCGGCGTGGAGTTTCAGAATGAGGCAGTCTTCGCCCGCGACATCGTGACATTCGAGAATGTCCGGTTCGGCGGAGCAGAGAGCGGCAATTTTATCCATGGTGGCTTTGAACCCTTCCGGCTGTGACGCTCCTAAGGTCAATCGCATGAATGCGAGAAGCGGTTTGCCGAGTTTCTTGGCATCCACCTTGGCGACATAGCCTGTTATGATTCCCTTTCGTTCGAGCTTCTTGACCCGCTCGAAGACAGATGATGCATTCAGGCCGACAGCCTCGGCCAAATCGGCATTGGACAGCCGGGCATCCTTTTGAAGAAGCGTGAGGAGATCGCGATCTATCTTGTCTATCATACGAATATGATACACAATAATTTGAAAAATTCCAATAGATAATCGTTTATTTTATGAATATCAAGAATAGTATTCGGCATTGGCATTGGCATTGGCAATGCCTTTTCTCTGGCGATGCATATCCGGCCATGGGCATTCCCGCGCCCTGTTTGCCGGCCGGGAGGGCATCACCGCTTGTCTTCTCTGCCCGGCGGAGGTATATGTTGCGGGTTCCATTTCCATTCCATCGCGAGGAGTTGACCAGTGACGACAAAAACGATGGCATCGACGGTTCCTGTCTCCTCGCAGACATATCCCGTATTCTGCGGCAAGGACTGTGGGGGCGGGGCCTGCCCGCTCGTGGCGACTGTGGAAGAGGGCCGCGTTGTCCGGATAGGCCACAACCCCGCGGGCGACAGCTATGCGCGGGCCTGCTCGCGCGGAATGGATCTCGCCCTTGAGACCTACGCCCCGGACCGCATCCTGGAGCCGCTTGTGCGCAGGGGGCCGAGGGGCTCGGGGGAATTCCGCGCGGCGTCCTGGGATGAAGCGCTCACTGTCGTGGCGGAAAGGCTCGCGGAGATACGCGGAGGGTACGGCCCGGAGTCCGTGCTCAATCTCGGCAGCGCGGGATCGATCGGCGCGGTGCACGATACCGCGACGCTCACGGAGCGCTTTTTTTCGCTCCTCGGCGGGTACACGGGTTTGTCGGGGAACTACAGCAACGCGGCCGCCAGCTTCATTCTGCCCTACCTTTTCGGCGATGACTGGAAGCGATCCGGTTTCGACGCGTCCACCATGCGGTACTCGGACATGATCATCCTCTGGGGCGCCAACGTCCTCGAGGCCCGGCTCGGCTCGGAGATACCGGCGCGTCTCATGGAGGCGAAAAAGCGCGGGGCGCGGATTGTCGTCATCGACCCGCGGCGTTCCGGAACGGTGAAGCGGGCCGCGACGTGGTGGATACCCTGCCGGCCGGGCACCGACGCCGCCCTCATGCTCGCCATCCTCAACGTGCTGTTCGCCGAAAGGCTCGCGGACAGCGATTTCATCGAGAGCCACAGCGCGGGCTTCGATGAGCTCGAGAGCTATGTTCTCGGCCTCCCGGATGCGTGCGCCTGCAGTCCTGAGTGGGCTGAAGGCATCTGCAAAGTGCCCGCGCACGAAATCCGCGCGCTGGCGCGGGCCTGGGCAGCGACGAAACCCACCATGCTCCTCCCGGGATATTCGATACAGCGCGTGCATGCGGGGGAGGAGACATACCGGCTCGCGGTGGCGCTGCAGATCGCGACGGGCAACTTCGGCATCCGCGGCGGATCGACAGGATCGCTCAACAACAGACTTCCGACTCCGAAGGTCGGCAGGATCGGAGTGCCGGAGCCGCCCGGAGTCACCATATGTGCGGTGCCGACTTCGCGCTGGCCGGACGCTGTCCTGGAAGGGCGGGCGGGGGGATATCCATCGGACATTCGCGCCATCTATTCCGCGGGCGGAAATTTTCTCAACCAGGGCGCCGACATCGGCAAAAACAGAGCCGCGTTCGAAAAGGTCGATTTCGTCGTGTCGCAGGAGTTCTTCATGACGCCGACGGCGAGGTGGAGCGACGTGATCCTCCCCGCGGCGACGGCCCTGGAAAAGGAAGACATCGGCATTCCCTGGCTCGGAAATTACCTTCTGTACAAGCCGCAGGTCGTCGCTCCCCGGGGACTCGCGCGCAGCGATTACGACATATTCTGCGGCCTCGCGGAGTTGCTCGGCTTCGGCGCGGAGTTTTCCGAAGGCCGGAGCGCGCCGGAGTGGGTGCGAAAATGCATCGCCCAGTCGGAGATCGACGATCCCGAAGCCTTCATGCGCAGCGGCATCTATCGGGGAAGGGAAGAGGACCGCGTCGGGCTCGCGGATTTCGCGGCGGACCCGGAGCGTTTTCCCCTGCGGACGCCCTCGGGCAAGGTCGAGATCGCGAGTGAGAATTACCGCATGAAAACAGGATATCCTGCCATCCCGACCTGGCGCGCCCCGCCTAGCGATCCGGCATATCCTCTGTCTCTCATCACGCCAAAATCGCCGCACAGGACACACTCGCAGGGAAGCAACATCGCCCGGATCGCGGAGAAAGCCGCGCACGCTCTCGAAATGAACCCGAAAGACGCCGCGGTTCGCGGCATCGCCGATGGCGACTGCGCGCTCGTCTTCAATGCGCGCGGAAGATCCCGGATCGGGGTCCGCCTCAGTCCCGACATCGTGCCGGGCGTCGTCTGCCTGCCCGAAGGCATCTGGTACGAACCCGACGGCGATGGCGTCGATCTGGCCGGATCTGCCAATATGTTCACCTCGACCGCGGGCACGGGAGCTTCGCATGCCTGCGTCATGCACGCGATCGGAGTCGAGGTTATGCGATATCAGAGTCTTCCGGATGATGGAGCCGCACAGGGAATTGCCGCAGGAACGGGCGCCGGATCATAAATCGCGTTTACGGCCTGTCAGGTTTTCGCCCGTTCGCGATTTTTCCCGGATTCAGTATCGAGAGGACGACGCCCGCGAGAACGAGGAGGCCACCCGCGAAAAAGCGCGCGGAAAGTCTCTCGCCGAGGACGAGGAAGCCGAGGAGCGAACCGACGACGGGCTGCACGAAGATGAAGAGGCTGGCGCGCCCCGCGTCGATCCGCTCGAGTCCCTTGTTCCAGAGGTAGTAGGCGAGGGCCGTGGAGACGACGCCGATGTAGAGGATGCCCGCGATCACGGCCGGGTTGATGGGGCCGATGGGATTCGTCCCCGACTCGACGAGCATGGCGGGAGTCGTGAAGGCCGCGGCGAAGAGGATGGCCCAGGCCGTCGTGGTCATGGAGTCGAGGCGGAAGCTCGCCATCCTGACGAAGACCGAGAGGAGGGCCCAGGTTGCCGCCGCGACGACGAGTACGATGACGCCGAGCGTGTAGTCGTCGATTCCGCCTCCCCCTCCTGTCCCGATGATGACGACGACACCCGATCCCGAGAGGACGAGGGAGGCGATTTTGCGCAAGGTGACAGGCTCGCCGAGGAGGATGCGCGCGAACAGCACCGTGAAGACGGGCGAGGCCGAGGTGATGAGGGCGCCCGTGTGCGCGTCGGCGAGCCTTGTCCCGGCGAACTGACAGGCGATCGAGACGAAATAGCCCACGAACCCTATCGCGGCCACGAGGAGCCAGTCCCTCCCCGATGGTTTTGAAATCGCGGCGGGTTTGCCTCCTGTCGCCTTGCCGGCCGCGGCTTTTCGCGTCCTGAGCTTCATCATGGCGAACAGGACCGCTGAGGCGATCAGATAGCGTATCCAGATGATCGCGAAGGGCGGGACGTAGTCCATGACATATTTGCTGACGACGAAGACGCCGCCCCAGATCGCCGCCGCGGCGGAGAGTTCGATCGCGCCCGCGAGCGCATTTTTCCTTTCTCCCGTCATAACTCGTCCTTTGCTTCCTTTTCCCCGCCCGGAGTGCTCCCGGCGCGGCCCGGAATGGCGATGCCCGCATCCCGCAGGATGGCGAGAGAGTTGCGCTCCACGAGGGATTCCATCTCGGATGGGCTTTTCCCGAGCACAGATCCCATGTCGGCTATGACTCGCCCGATGAGGCCCGGATCATCCCGCTCTCCGCCGAGCCAGATTTCGCTGCCGGGGTTGTCCGTCTCCGCGAGAACGCGGTCCTCCGGGGCCAGCTTCAAAAGGTCGCGGACTTCCTGCGAGTGCCGGACTTCGCAGCCGAAGGTGAAGTGGCAACCGAGATCCGCGAGCTTCCGGAAGATAGTCTCCGGGCCGTGGTACCAGTGGACGACGATTTTCCGGAAGCCCCGGACCGAGAGGATGTCGAGGATGCGCGATTCGGCGCCCTTGGTGTGGATGACGCAATATTTGTCCTGTTCGGCCGCCTTTTCGAGGAAGTGGACGAAGACCTTTTCCTGGGCGCGAGGGTCGACTTCCTTCTCCCAGAAGAAGTCGAGACCGATCTCGCCGATGATGGGACTCGAGGCGATGAGAGAGTCGAGCGCGTTAAGAACGGTCTGGTCGTCCCCGACCGGGGTCAGGCACTGCGCGGCGCAGTGCGGGTGGATGCCGAAGCTGGGGACGACCAGGCCGCGCGCCTCCGGCCGCGCGGCGAGATCGAGGGTGACGCGGTAGGAGGGGATGTCCATGGACGAGGCGACGGAAAGAATCCGGCCCGCGGCGATTTCACAAAGACAGGCTGTCCGGTCCCGGTAGAGGTGAAGGTGGGTATGAAAATCGACGAGCATTCGCGCTCCGCCCGCGGTGTCGCGGGTAATGGAAACGGGAAATCCGGAGCGCGGCCCGCCAGAGGCTGGCGCGCGCCCGGAACCCCGCCATCGCTCATTCCGCCTTGAGGACGGGCGAGAGGACTTCGTCGATGAGGGCGAGAACGTCCTGCGTGAGCTTGGGGAGGACTTCGAGGGCCTTCATGTTTTCGGTGAGCTGCTCGATGCGGCTCGCGCCGGTGATGACCGAGCTGACTCTCGGGTTTTTCGCCACCCAGGCTATGCCGAGCTGGGACATGGAGCAGCTAAGATCGCGCGCGATGGGCTCGAGGGCCGCGACGCATTTCAAGAGCTCTTCCTGGTAGTAGCGCGACTTGAGCCAGCCGTAGCCGGGAAGCGAGAAGCGCGAACCTTCGGGGATGCCGTTGGAGTATTTGCCCGAGAGGAGCCCGGAGGCGAGGGGGCTGAAGGTCGTGAGGCCGAGCCCTACACCGTCGTAGAGACGGGCGTATTCGACCTCGACGCGTTTGCGGGAGATCATGTTGTAGAGGGGCTGCTCCATCTGGGGCTTGCGCAGGTTGCGCCGGTCGGCGATTTCCCAGGCCTCGCGGATCTGCTCGGCCGACCACTCGCTCGTGCCCCAGTAGAGGGCTTTCCCCGAGGCGACGATGTCGTTCATGGCCCAGACGGTCTCCTCGATCGGCGTCTCTGAATCGGGGCGGTGGCAGTAGACGAAGTCGACGTGGTCCATGCCGAGTCGGCGCAGGGAGCCGTCCATCGACTCCATGAGATATTTGCGGTTGAGGGTGTTCTTTTCGTTCGGACCCTCGTTGATGCCCCAGAAGAGCTTCGTCGAGATGAGCCAGGAACCGCGGCGGAGTCCGAGGCGCTTGAAGGCCGCGCCCATGATCTCCTCGGCCTTGCCGTTCATGTACACTTCGGCGTTGTCGAAGAAATTGACACCCGCGTCGTAGGCGGCCTTGATCATGGCCGCCGCCGCGTCGATGTCGACCTGGGAGCCGTAGGTCACCCAGGATCCGAGGGACAGCGCCGATACCTTTATGCCGGCCGAGCCGAGTCTTCTGTATTCCATGTATTCCTCCGTTCCGTCCTGCAAGTGTAACGCCTGCGCCGGGGCCCTGTCGACACGGCGCAGCTACTGCGGGACAGGTAACGGCGGCTGTCCCGCGCCGTTACCCGACAAGGTCAACGGCGCCGCGGTCATCCGTGCCTGTGGAAATCCCAGCCCAGGTAGCGGACGACGGACTCTTCCAGGATCGCGGACGAGGAGCCCCGCGCCATCGCGACGTGGTGTTCGAAGCCCTCGCGCGTGACGTGCCGCATGAGATCGCGCACGCCGGGAATGCGGCAGACCGCTATTCCGCCGTCCATGGGGAAGGGGTCTGCCGTGAACTCGCCCTCGCCGGTGTAGCACTTGATTTTCCCCGCGACGTCGTCGGTGGAGAGGCGGAAGAAGGTGAAGGGACCGGGGGCGACCTTCCCCTTGATGGCTCCGAAACAGCGCTCGCGCCCGAGGCTCTCGCCGAGAATGTCGAGATTGGATATCTCGATATCGGAGCCCATGAAGCCCTTCGGGAAATTGCTGCAGTGGGTGCCGACGACGAAATCCTCCCTGTCGCCGTAGTTGTTGTTCCAGTCGAGAAAGCCCGCAGGCCGGCCCGAAGCCAGCGTGAGGGCGTACATGGATACCGCGCCCGTGACGTCGACCTCGCAGGCGCTGGGGCGCAGAGCCTCGCCCATCATGCTCATGGACAGGCAGCTCGCGCAGCCGTAGTTCTTCTGCATCGACTCCCAGCACTGGATGGCGCTCGCATCGCAGTCGTTCTCGTCCATCCAGCGCTCCACGGCGAGGGTGAATCGGGCCTGTTTCATGATGTTCGCCCTGGCGATGCCCTCCGGAATCCGGCCGTAGGCGCCGATGCGCGAGAGGACGGCCGCGAGTCCGGGCTCCGCGTCGCCGATGGATTCGGCGGCGGCGAAAATTTCGGAGAGGTCGACAGGAACGACGGTGACGCCGGAATCCTGGAGGAGTTTTTCGCTGTAGCGGACGGTGCGGAAGGCCCCGGGCCTCGCGCCGATGGCTCCGACGCGGGCTGTCCGCAAGCCCTTCACGGTGCGGCACAGGCGGGCGAAGTTTTCGAGGTCGCCGCGGAATTCATCGGAGCCGGCCGGGCAGACGTGACCCGCCGTATCCGTCCAGGCGATTTTGGATTGCCGGAAATTGTTGCAGACCGATATTTTCCCGCAGTACGCGTCGCGACGGCCGTGGACGTCGAGCTTGTCGAGATCGTCGGCAGAGGCCTGCACGAGGACGGGAACATCGAGACCCGAGAGTTTGATCGTCTCGGTTACGGCGATTTCGTCCCCGAAGTTGGCGAGGACGACGACGATGCCGTCGATGTCGGCAGAGCGGGAGCGGAAGAGTTCGGCGTATTTCAGGGCGTCGCTGTGCGTGGCGACAGCCCCGTCCGGCGTCAGCTCCGGGCTTCCTGTCACGGCCTCGATTCCGAGGGAGGCGAGGTGACCGAGCACGCCTTCCCGCGCTCCGCGCGCGTGCTCCGCGTTGAAGAATGAACGCGAGCTGACGATTACGCCGAACACGGACTTCTTGCCCATGATGCCGCGGATTCCGCGCGGGGCATCTTTCACGTATGATTGTGCGCTATTCATGAATCGCTCCTGTCTGGATGGTTTTCTGATCGCGGGCGCGGATCGTCTGGTGGTCTATGGCTGTACAAACAGCGTCGCGCCAGGCCGAGAGCAGCGCCTCGCGCCGGGAAGCCTGCATGCGCGGCAGATACTCGCGCTGCTCCCTGTTCCGCGAAAGGGCATCGGGATCGCCGAGGCCGCGGGCGGCAGCCGCCATGAGCGCCGCGCCGAGGGCGGGTATCTCCTCCGTCTCCGGAACGATGACGGGTATGCCGAGAATATCGGCCTGGAACTGCATGAGAAAGCGGTTGCGCGTGGGGCCGCCGTCGACCATGAGGCTCCTTAAAGGAGTGCCCGTGAGGCGGTCCATCTCGGTGACGAGTTCCGCGACCTGGTAGGCGATGGATTCGAGGCCGGCGCGCACCAGGTGGCGTTTGTCCGAGCCTCGCGGCATGCCGACGATGAGAGCTCCCGCCGTCGCGGCCCAGTGGGGAGCGCCCAATCCGGAAAAAGAGGGGACGAGGAGGATGCCGGCGGTGTCGGACACCGACTCGGCCATCGCCTCGGCCTCGTCGTGATTCTGGAAGAGGCCGAGGTTGTCGCGGAGCCAGCGCATCGTGTCGCCCGTGGACTGGATGTTCCCCTCGTAGACATAGGCCGGGGAGCCCCGGAATCCCCAGCCGAGGGAGAGCACGATGCCCGAGGGGCTCGTGCCCGGGTCGGGGCCGATGTAGGACATGACCGACGAGCCCGTCCCGTAGCCAGATTTGGCCGAGCCCGGAGTCCTCGCGCCGTGGCCGAAGAGGGCCGCGTGGCTGTCCCCCATCACCGCGGCTATCGGTATCTTCCTGCCCAATTCGGGGAAATAGGCCTCGCCGAATCCTGCGTCGGAAAGCCGGGGCTCGGGGAGCCTGATACCGGAGAGTCCGAACAGTTCGAGAATTTCCGCGCTCCAGGAAAGCCTGTGGATGTCGAGGAGCATGGTCCTCGACGCGTTGGAGAGGTCGCAGGCGAAGACCTCTTTGCCCGTCAGTTTCCAGATAAGCCAGCTGTCGATCGTCCCGGCCATGAGCCTGCCTGAATCGAGGCAGGCCTTCGCATCCGCGTCGTTGGCGACGAGCCAGGCGAGCTTGGAAGCAGAGAACATGGGGTCGAGGGGGAGGCCGGTTATGTCCTTCACGCGCTGCCCGAGGCCCGCGTTTTTCCCGGAGTGACAGTCCTTTCTGGCGGCGAGCTCTTCGCAGATGCCGCGTCCGCGCGCGTCCTGCCAGACGAGGGCCCTGTGCAGGGGTCTTCCGGTCTGGGCGTCCCAGGCGACGACCGTCTCCCTCTGGTTCGTGAGCGCGAGGGCGGCGATGTCGGCGGGATCGATCCTGAGCGCGGCGACGAGCTCGGCCACGGCCCGGCG
Organism: Treponemataceae bacterium; assembly: GCA_963678065.2. Taxonomy (GTDB): domain Bacteria; phylum Spirochaetota; class Spirochaetia; order Treponematales; family Rectinemataceae. Next base: position 576,282 of record CAXXVZ010000005.1, on the reverse strand, counting down.
CGTGGCCGCGAGGATCTCCTCGGGATCGTGCTCGACGAGTCCCGGGGCGGGGTAGAATTGTTCGTGGGCGATCGTGACCCTGCCGAGCCGCCGTCCCTCGGCGTCGAAGGCGAGGGCCTTGGTGCCCGAGGTGCTCTGGTCGACGGCCAGGATGATGCTCTGACCACTCATCGCGAAAACCCTCCTCCTGCGCCAGGCCCGGTCCCAGACCTGGCGTTGCCGGCTCCGGCCCCGGAACTGACGCCGCTGATTCCTGTCCCGGCCCCGCGTTTTGCGGTTTTTTCACGAATTGCGGATTCCACGCTCTCCGCCAGTTTGCCCGCGGACAGACCGTAATAGTCGAAGAGTTCGCGGGCGTTCCCGGCAGGGGCCCACTCGTCCGGGAAGCCGATGATTTTTACCGGCACGGGAGTGGATTGTACCACAGCCTCGGCCACCGCGGCACCGAGACCGCCGAAAACGCTGTGCTCCTCCACCGTGACGATGAGGCCGGTCTCTCTGGCCGCCGCTTCTATGGCCCCCCTGTCGAAGGGTTTGATGGACCAGCAGTCGAGAACCCTGACACCGATTCCGCGCGAAGCGAGGATATCGGCCGCGCCGAGAGCGCTCTGGACCGTCTCTCCCGCCGCCACGATGGCGCCGTCAGCCCCATCCCTGAGCATCACGGCCGCGCCCGCCTCGAAGCTCCCTTTCCATCCGGCTGGGTAGACCTCCGCCGAAGGATCCCTGCCTGTACGCATGTAGCAGGGCCAGGGATTAGAAGCCATGAGCCGGGTTATGGCCGCCGTCTGGTAGGCGTCGCAGGGCAGGAAGACGCGCAGGCCCGGAAAAGTGCGCATGACGGCCAGATCGTGCAGCGAGTGGTGGGTTCCTCCGAGGGCGCCGTAGCTGACGCCGCCGGATACGCCTATGACCTTGACGTCGGAGCCAGCGTAGGCGACATCGTTTTTGACCTGCTCGAGGCTGCGCGCCGAATAAAATGAGGCGGGGCCGCAGACGAAGACCCGCTTCCCGACGATGGCGAGTCCGGCCGCGATGCCCACGGCGTCCTGTTCCGCGATGCCCACCTCGACGAACTGTCCGGGAAGAGCCGTCGCGAAATCCTGGATGGTGACCGAGTTCCGCGCGTCCGAGGTGACCGCGTAGATGGCGGGATTGGCCCGGGCTTCCTCCAGAAGAGTGCGGCTGAAGGCGTGTCTGTTGCTGAAACCGCTGGAACTCATGATCCCGCTCCACAGTTTTCGGACCGGGCGATGGCCTCGTCGATCTCGGCGATGGCCCGGTCGCATTCGTCCTCACTCGTCGATTTATGGTGCCAGACTGCCAGATTCTCCATGAAGGATACTCCTTTGCCCTTGGTCGTGTGGGCTATGACGACGCGGGGCATGCCGCCGGCCGGTTTCAGGGAATCGAAGACCCGCGCGAGGGAATCGGGGTTATTGCCCTCCGTCTCGATGACATCCCATCCGAAACTCCGCCATTTTTCGCCGAGATCGGAGCTTCTCATGACCCTGTCCACCTGGCCCGATATCTGCAATTTGTTGTAGTCGATGATGGCGACGAGGTTGTCGAGGCCGTAGTGGGCCCCGGCCATGGCTGCCTCCCAGACCGAGCCCTCGGCGAGCTCCCCGTCGCCCATGAGGACGAAGCTCCTGCAATCCCTCCCGTCCCGTTTGTCCCCGATGGCGATGCCGACCCCGACGGAGAGTCCGTGGCCGAGGGCCCCGGTCGGCATTTCGATGCCGGGGATCTTTTTCGTAGGATGGCCGTAGAGTTCGCTGCCGAAGACGCCGTAGTCGAGGAGCCTGGCTTCGGGGAAGTAGCCCGAGCGCGCGAGGGCGCAGTAGTAGGCTTCGACACTGTGACCCTTGCTCAGGATGAATTTGTCCCTGTCAGGAGCGCGCGGATTCGCAGGATCGTGGCGCATGGAGTGGAAGAAGAGCGCGGTCAGGATGTCCACGGAGGACAGGGAGCCGCCGATGTGTCCGCCACCTGCCCGCGTGACCATGCGGACGATGTTTTTTCGTATTTCTGCCGCCGTTCGGGACAGGGGTATGTTTTCGTTCACCCGGTCCTCCCTCATCGTGTATTCCCGGCAGCGTGGCACGGAGGTCGTTCCCGACGCATGCACCGCTTTGCCCGGCCCGCCCCGCGGAATGATAGCCTCGGGACGGTCATGAGGATTGTATACTGGATTCGAGGAAAATGTCAAAATAAAAAGAAAAAATTCGAAAGTAATAGAAAGTATCAGGAAGCGATCATGACTTCCACGCCCAGATCCTTGATCTTCGCGCGAATTTCCTCCGGAATGCCCTCGTCCGTGATGATACGAGTCGCGAAGCCCATCGAGCCGAGAGAGGCGAGAGAGGCCTTGCCGAATTTTGTCGAGTCGGCGAGGACCGTCGTCTCCCGCGAGACGTCGATCATGGCCTGTTTGACGACGAGGTCCGAGAATCCCGGGTAGGTCAGTTCGAGGCTGGGGGAAATTCCTCCGGTGGCCAGGAAGAGCTTGTCGACATAGATGTTGCGGAAGAACAGGGCGGCTTTTTCGCCGGTGAGGGAGAGGGTGGGGGCCTTGAACTCGCCTCCCGTGACCATGAGCTTGCAGCTGGGGTTGGTGCCCATGATGAGGGCGATGTTGAGGGCGTTGGTGATGACGGTCAGGTCGGGAGTATCCTTGAGGCACTTGGCGAGTTCCGTTATGGTCGAGCCGGAGTCGAGGATGATCCGGTCTCCGGGCCGCACGAGGGCCGCGGCCCGGCGCGCGATGAGGAGCTTCCGGTCGAGATTGTCGTTGTGCTGGAGGGACTGGGAGCCCACCTGCTGCGACACGGTGCGGAGAAAGGCCCCTCCATGCTCGCGGGTCACGAAGCCTTCCTGGTCGAGCTTCTCCAGATCCTGCCGTATCGTCGGCTCCGAGACCTTGAAGAGGGCGCTGAGCTTGCGCACCCGCGCGCTTCCCTCTTCCTGCAGGAGTTCGAGTATCTTCCGTCTGCGTTCCTGGGCGAGTAGTTCGTTGCCGCCTGTGTCTTTTCGGGCCATGTGGATCTCCGTTGGCCTTGAGTATAGCAGAAGTTTTCGAAAATGTCGTGCCTTCGACTTTTTTCGATTCGCCCTTGACAGGGCAAAGATGTCGATATAAACATTAGACGTATGATGTATAACATTGACCTGACTCCGTGCCTGAGGAGGAATTCATGGTGAAGATAAGTCCTTATGCCCGCGTCGCCGAACCCGCGGTCGCCGATGTGAAATGGGAGAACGGCTTCTGGGCGGGACGCATCGCGCGCTGCCACACGACGATGATCCCTTCGATGTGGAAAATCCTGGACGATCCCGCCCTGAGCCACGCTTTCGCGAATTTCAGGATTGCCGCCGGGCTCGAAGAAGGGAGGCACTCCGGCCCGCCTTTCTTCGACGGCGACCTCTACAAGTGGCTCGAATCGGTGGCGGATATCTACGCGCAGACTCAGGACGCGGAGTTGGACCGCCTCATGGACGAGGTCATCGCGGTCATCGCGGCGGCCCAGCGTGGTGACGGCTACCTCCACACCCCTGTCCTCATCGCCCAGAAGAACGGGAGCGAAGTGGGAAAACGCGATGCCGGCGACCGCCTCCACTTCGAGGTCTACAACTTCGGCCACCTCATGACGACGGCCTGCAGGCACGCCCAGGCTACCGGCAAGGACAGCCTCCTCGCCGTCGCCCGCAGGGTCGCCGACTATCTCATCGAGCGCTTCCGCAACCCCGATCCCGAGACGGCCAAGAACAACATCTGTCCCTCCCACCTCATGGGCCTCGTCGACCTCTACCGTCAGACCGGAGAGCGAAAGTACGTGGAGCTCGCGGCCGCCCTCATCGACAGCCGCGACATCATAAAGGACGGGACCGACGACAACCAGGACAGAATACCCTTCCGCGCCCAGAGGAAGGCCGTCGGCCACGCCGTCCGCGCCAACTATCTGTACTCGGGCGCCGCCGATGTCTACGCGGAAAACGGAGACCCGAGCCTCCTCGAACCGCTCGAGTCGATATGGAAGAACGTCGCGCACACCAAGACCTACATCACGGGGGCCACGGGCGCCCTCTACGATGGGGTATCGCCCGACGGCGACGAGGACCACTGGGCCATCCAGCGCATCCACCAGGCTTACGGCCGCGAGTATCAGCTGCCCAACATGACAGCCTACAACGAGACCTGCGCCAACATCGGCAACGCCCTGTGGAACTGGCGCATGTTCAGGATCACGGGCGAGGCCCGCTTCATGGACACGGTGGAGACCGTCCTCTACAACAGCGTGCTCTCCGGAATCAGTCTGGACGGCACGAAATTCTTCTACCAGAACGCCCTGCGTCAGGAGCGGGCGCTTCCCTTCTCGCTCCGCTGGCCCCGGACGAGGAGCCGCTACCTCTCGAGCTTCTGCTGCCCTCCCAATGTCCTCAGGACGATCGCGGGGGCCGGGGCCATGGCCTACGGCATCACCCGGGAGGGGCTGACCGTGAACCTCTACGGGGGAAACAGCCTCTCCACGAGCCTCGCGGACGGCAGTCGGGTTTCGCTGTCGCAGAAGACGGACTATCCCTGGGACGGGAAGATCCATATCGAGCTGGCCGAGGTTCCCGGTCGCGCCTTCGCGATCTCGCTCAGGATTCCCTCCTGGGCCAGAGGGGCGAGCGTCTCGGTCAACGGGAGCGCCTGCGAAGAGGAAATCCGGCCCTGCAGCTACCTTCCGGTGACGCGCGCGTGGAAGAAGGGCGACATCATCGAGCTCGACCTGCCCATGAACCCGAGACTCGTCCTCGCCCACCACCTCGTGGAGGAGACCCGCAACCAGGCGGCCATCCTGAGAGGCCCCATCGTCTACTGCCTCGAATCGAAGGATCTGCCCGAAGGGACGAAACTGGATGAGGTCTACATCCCGACCGCGATTCGCCTCGGGACACTGCAAGGAAGCGGGGCGCTCTCGGGCATGACTCTTCTGCGCGGGACTGTGTGCCGCCTTTCATCCCCCGGCCTCGCCGGCGAAGCGCGCGAGCCCTCAGAGGGGCTCTACACAGAACTCGGGAAGTGGTCCATGGAGGACATCTTTGCGACATTTCTGCCCTACTTCGCGTGGGACAACAGGGGGCAGAGCGAGATGAGCGTCTGGCTGCCCCTCCGGTGGGTCTGATGCCCGTTCTGGAAGTCTTCCCGCCGAGGGATCGCTCCCACACGGCCGTGGAGACAGTCGTCTCGACGATCAGGCAACTCCTCATCGACAGGAAGCTCAAGCCGGGCGATCTCCTTCCGAGCGAGAACGAGATCGCTTCGACTCTGGCGATCAGCAGGGGCTCCATCCGGGAGGCGATGAAGATACTTTCGGCCTTCGGGGTGGTCGAGATCCGCAGGGGAAACGGGACCTACGTGGCGACTTCGTCCGGCGGCATGCTCTTCGATCCGCTCTTGTTCAATCTTCTCGTCACCTCGCGCGAGATCGGGGAGCTCGCGGAGCTCCGGAGTCTGGTCGAGGAGGGCGTCATCAGGCTCATCATCGACCGCGCGGGGGACTCGGATTTCGACGGAATCGAGAAGATTTGCGCGGAAATGGCCGCGAGCGAAGCGTGCGCGGCCGGCGGGGCCGGTGGAGTGCGCGAAGCCGGCGAGGTCCCCGAAGCGCTCCTTCCGCCGGCATCCCGGGCGCTCTTCGATATCGACAAGCGCTACCACACCGAACTCGGACGGCTGACCCACAACCGCCTCGTAGCGAACGTATACACCTTCGTGATCGACCTCCTCGCCCCCACGATGAGGCCCGGGTTCGGCACTGAGACGCACCTGAAGCTGGCGCGGGCACTGCGCGAGCGCAATCTCTCACTCGCCCTCGACATGGTCCGCGAACACGACGATGTCTGGAGGTTCCTCAATCATGAGGGCCTCGACAATGAGGGTTCCGATCATGAGGCCTCGATCTCGGGGCAAAGGCAGAACCATGAACAATGAAACAGCCCGGCTTGAAGAGATCGCGCGGACGCTCCGGCGCGATGTCGTCACCATGATCCGGGAATCGGGGGACGGCCACGCGGGCGGCTCTCTTTCGGCCGCCGATATCGTCGCCGCGCTGTACTTCTCGGTCATGCGCGTCGACCCGGCCGACCCGCGTAAAGCCGACCGCGACAGGTTCATCCTGTCGAAGGGACACGCCTGTCCCGTGCTCTACGCGGCGCTCGCGCGGCGAGGGTACTTTTCCCCGGACCTCCTTGCGACGCTCAGGACCCTCGGCTCGCCCCTGCAGGGCCATCCCGACATGAACAAGACGCCCGGCGTCGACATGACCGCGGGCTCCCTCGGCCACGGCATCGGTATCGGATCGGGCATGGCCGTGGCTTCCCGCATGCTCGGGGCCGACTTCCGGGTCTATGTCCTGCTCGGCGACGGCGAGCTCAACGAAGGCCTCGTCTGGGAATCCGCAATCTCCGCGGTCAGGTTCAAGGCTGACCGTCTCGTCGCGATTGTCGACAACAACGGCTTCCAGGGCGACGGCCGGATCGAGGAGGTCAGCGGCATGCGCGACATCGGAGCGCGCTTCGCGAGCTTCGGCTGGCATGTCCGCGAGATCGACGGCCACGACATGGCGCAGATCCTCGACGCCCTCGGCGAGGCGGCCCGCGTTGAGGGGAGGCCCTCGATGATCGTCGCGAAGACGGTGAAGGGGAAGGGCGTCCCTTTCATGGAGAACGAGAACGCCTGGCACAAGAAGGTGCCCACTGCGGCCGAATACGCGGCGGCCATGGAAGCCCTGGGAGGAACACGATGAACGCGACTCTTCTTGCGACAGCTCCGGACAGGCCGGAATACGCCAACATGCGGGAGGCTGTCGCCGCCGCGGCGCTGAGGCTCGCGGAGCGCGACCCGAAAATCGTCGTCGTCTGCCCTGACTCGGTCAAGGCGATGAGGATGGCAGGCTTCGCGGCCAGATTCCCCGACCGCATCTTCGACGTCGGTATAGCCGAGCAGCAGGCCGTCTCCTTTGCGGTCGGCCTCGCCTCCTGCGGCTTCAGACCGATCGTCGCCACCTATGCGGGCTTTCTCAGCATGAGGGCCTGCGAGCAATTGAGGACTTTTGTCGGATACACTGGTCTCGACGTCAAGTTTGTCGGCGCCAACGGCGGCATCGCGGCCGGGGAGAGGGAAGGGGTCACCCACCAGTTCTTCGAGGATCTCTCCATCGTCCGGAGCATCCCCGGTTTCAGGGTCCTTTCCCCCTGCGATCCCGAGCAGGCGGGGCTGGCTTTCGAGAGCCTCTTCGAGAAGCCCGGTCCTGCCTACCTCCGCGTCGCGGGCAGCAAGGACGCGCGGGTCTTGCCCGCGGGCTCGGGATTCCTGCCCGGAGCCGCGCGGATACACGCGAATTACGGCGATGATCTGGCCATTTTTGCCTGCGGCTCCATTCTTGCGCGGGCGCTGCGCGCCGCCGCCGAACTGAAAGACGAAGGCTTCGGCGCCTGCGTCGTCGAAGTACACACGATAAAGCCCCTGGATACGGGCACCGTGGCCTCCGTGCTCGCTCGGACGGGCGCCGCTCTTACACTCGAGGACCATACCGTAATCGGCGGTCTCGGCAGCGCCATCGCGGAAACCGCCGCCGCATGGTACCCTGTACCCATCGAGAGAATGGGACTTCGCGACGTCTTTCCCGAATCGGGTGAGGGCGAGGCCCTTCTCGACAAATATGGGATGTCCATAACTGACATAAAAACCGCGGCGCGGGCCGCCGCGGGGAGGAAAAAACTGTGATACGGATAAGCGGACTCAAGTGTGAACACATGCCGGAGCCTCTCGAGGCTGACAGCTCCGCGGTGGTGGTTGTCGACACCGCGAAGCCGCGCTTCTCGTGGGTACCCCGCGACGAGCGCCGGGGATCGACCCAGAAAGCCTACCGCATAATCGTCTCCCGGGACAAAGAATCTGCCCTGGCCGGCGTCGGCGCAGTCTGGGATTCCGGGAAGGTCGAATCGGGAGAGAACAACCTCGTCCGCTTCGGCGGTGCCGGTCTGCCGGAGTGTACGCGGTTTTTCTGGGCGGTGAAGATATGGTGCGCCGCCACCGGCGAAAAGAAGAGCGGCGCCGATGCCGTCGATCTCGCCGAGAGCCCCTGGGCCCTCTCCTCCTTCGAGACAGCCATCCTCGATCCGGATTCCTGGAAGTCCTCGTGGATTTCCATGCCGGAGCCGGAATTCGACGAGACGACCGTGCTGCTCGTCGAGGGCGACATCAACAACAACCGCCACGTCGCCGCGCGCCTCTACCACGGCATCTACCTTCGCTCCAGCTTCTCGCTGGAGAGATTGCCTGTCCGCGCCTGCATGTATGTCTGCGGCCTCGGCTACAACGAGTGCTTCGTCAACGGCCGCCGGGCCGGGCGGAACCGCCTCGACCCCGGCCAGACCGACTACCGTCTCCGCGCCCTCTACTCGGTCCACAATGTCACGGACTCCCTCAGGACCGGAGAGAACGCCCTCGGCGTCATCCTCGGCAACGGACGCTACGTCGACGCCTACGGTTTCGGGAAGCCCCGCCTCATGCTTCAGCTCCTCCTCGAGTTCGACGACGGCGCGAGGCGCGTCGTCGTGAGCGAGGGCTCCTGGAAGACATCCCACGGCCCCATCGTCCACAACGGCATCTACTCGGGCGAGGTCTACGACGCCCGACTCGAACAGCCCGGCTGGGATCTCCCGGGATTCGACGACTCCGCCTGGCGCCCGGCGGAAATAGTGGACGGCCCGAAGCTGGAGGCTCAAGTCCTCCCCCCGATCAGGGTCGTCGCGACAATGCCCGCCCGGGCCCTGTCTTCCCCCGAACCCGGCGTCCACATCTTCGACTTCGGCCAGAATTTTTCCGGCGTTGTCCGACTCAGAGCCGAGGGACCGCGCGGCACAGGGATCAGAATACGTTTCTCCGAACTTCTGACCGGATCGGGGAGCCTCAATCTGGGGACGAACCGTGAATCCCAGTCCTCGGACCTCTTCATCCTGAAGGGCGAAGGCCTCGAGACCTTCGAACCGCGCTTCACCTATCACGGCTTCCGCTACGCCGAGTTGAGGGGATTTCCCGGAATACCGACGGTCGATACCCTCGAAGGCCTCGTCATCCACACCGACGTCGAGAGGACAGGCGCCTTCCTCTGCTCGAACCAACTCGTGAACAGAATCCACTCCAACATTCTCTGGGGACAGCTCTCCAACCTCATGAGCGCACCCACCGACTGTCCCCAGCGCGGCGAGCGCATGGGCTGGCTCGGCGACGCCCAGCTCGCGAGCGAGGAAGCCTGCAACAACTTCGACATGGCCGGTTTCTACGCGAAATACCTCGAGGACATCCGCCTCGCCCAGCTTACGGACGGCAGCCTCTCCGATGTCGTGCCGCCCTACTGGCCCCTCTACCCGACGGACCCCGCCTGGGGCAGCGCCTACGTCACCCTCGCATGGGCCATGTACGCCATGTACGGCGACCTCGAGATCCTCGAACGCCATTACGAGGGCATGAGGCGCTACGTCGATTTCCTCGACGCGAACTCTCCGGGGCACATCAACGACTCGCTCGGCCGCTACGGAGACTGGTGCCCGCCCGGCTGCATCTACCCCAAGAAAACCCCGATCGAGCTCACCTCGACCTGGTACCTGTACAACGACACGCTCGTGTTCTCCCGGATCGCCGCGGTTCTCGGGAAGCACGGCGAGGCAGCCGTCTATGCCGCAAGAGCCGCGGAGATCGCGGCGGCCTTCAACGCGGAATTCCTTCTGGCCGACGGCCGCTACGCGACCGTTCCCATGAGCAAGATCGACAGGACAGTCGGCCAGACCTCCCAGGCTCTGCCCATCTACCACGACATGGTCCCCGCGGGGCAGAAGGAGAGAGCCTTCGCCCGACTCGTCGAAGCGGTGGTCAAAAACGCGGACGGCCATATCGACGCGGGCATCGTCGGAGCGCGCTACCTTCTCGAGGTGCTGCGCGAGGGCGGCCGCGCCGACCTCGCCTGGGCCATCGTCACGCAGACGAGTTACCCGGGCTGGGGCTACATGGTCGCCGAGGGCGCGACAACACTCTGGGAACGCTGGGAAAAACTCGGCGGCATGGGCATGAACAGCCACAACCACATCATGTTCGGTTCGGTCGATGCCTGGTTCTACCGCAGCCTCGGCGGCATCGTGCCGCTCGAAGCCGGATGGCGGAGCCTGCGGATCAAGCCTTACGCCTTCGATGACCTCAATCACGCGGGGGCGAAGGTCGACACGATCCGCGGCACCGTCTGTGCGTCGTGGAAGCGGAGTGAGAAGGGCTTTTCCATCGCCGTCGACCTTCCCGTGGGCGTCACGGCCGAGCTCGAGATTCCGGTTCACGGGGAGAATCCCGTCCTTTCGGAATCCGGAGAGCTCCTCCCGGCCCGCTCTGTGGAGAGCGCCGGCAAAGACGGCGGTGCGCCGCGTTGGCTCCTCGCCGGGCCGGTGCTGCGCAAAGACAGGCTCTGCCTCTCGGTGGCCTCCGGGTCGTACTCCTTCGGGCTTTCGGTCGACTGACCCCGACGAAGACCGTCGGCAGGGCCAGAGGCGAGGAATGTGCCGCCTCTGGCCCTGCGTCGGCCCCGCCGCCGGCCCTGCCGACGGCCGGAGGCCCGGGAACCCGGAAAGCGGTCACTCGTGGCCACTCGCAGCGCGTATTTATTTCGTATATTTTCGATTTTTTTCGAAAGATTTTTCTTTACAGATTTCAAGAGTGGCTGTATCATGCAGTTGCAAAGCATAAGACATCATATGTTTTATGTTTTCTATGTCTTCGCGATCAAGCGCGGCCTTTGAATGAGGTCCGCGCGCAATGTGGTCATCCCGACCATCAATGGAGGTGTTGGATGAAAAAGAAGATCCTGTTGTCCCTGCTCGCACTCGCCATCCTCGCGACTCTCGTCCCCGCATCGGTGAGCGCGCAGGCGAAGAAAACCCTGACATTCGTCATGAAGAACGAGACGAATCCCGCTGCCTACGAGCAGATTTTCGCGGCCTTCAAGGCCAGGACGGGAATCACCGTCGAAATCCAGGCCCTCCCCTCCGGCGAAGAATTCGGCCGCCTCATGCAGACCCGTTTCGCCACCAAGGACTATCCCGACCTCTTCGAGATGGACGCGGGCACCAAGCAGTACATCAAGTTCAGGGCCGACGAGACCCTCTACGACTGGACCGACGATCCGATCATCAAGAGGATCGCGCCCTCAACCGTCGATTTCCAGACCCTCGACGACAAGATCTACGGTATTCCCTGGGGCTCGACCGGATCCATGGGCGTTTACTACAACAAGGCCGTCTTCAAGGCCCTCGGCAAATCCATGCCGAACAACTGGGCGGATTTCGTAGCCATCCTCAAGGCCGCCAAGGCGGCGGGCTACATTCCTCTCTACGATGCCGTGAAGACCGGCTGGCCGCTCCAGGTATTCTCCCTCTCCGGCTGGACTACCTTCGTCGACCCGGCCATCGGCGACTCGGGCGTGCGCAAGCTCGAGAAGAACGAGCTCAGGCTGAACGCCATCCCGGCCCTCGCGGATGTCCTCCAGCGCCAGTACGACCTCATGAAGGCCGGCTATGTCCAGGAAAACGTTCTCGCCGGCACCTACGAGGAGCAGCAGGAGCTCTTCGGCCAGAACAAGGTGGCCATGGTCACACAGATCCCGGCCTTCCTCTCCGCCCTCGAAATGAAGTTCGGCAAGCAGTACGTGGTCGACAATGTCGGCTGGTTCCCCCTGCCCTCCGACAAGGACAAGGGCATCGCGATGCTCTCTCCCGCCGGCCAGATCCTCGTTCCCCGCCTGACCAAGAACGTCAAGGAAGCCGTCGAACTCGTCCGCTTCATGACCGAGAAGGCCAACGTGGACATCCTCTACAAGGTCATGCCCGGCATCCCCGTCTTCACCGAAGCCACCTCGACCCTCTACCCGGCCCAGGCCGACGTTCTCGCCTACGTGAAGGCCGGAAAAGCCAAGATCAATGTCCAGAACAGGCTCTCCTCCTCCTTCACCGACTACCCGAAGATCATCCAGACCATCTACATGGACGGCAAGGTCCAGGCCGGCCTCGACATGCTCGACGAAAACTTCCGCAAGACCGGCAAGGCCCGCGCCCTTCCCGGATTCTGATCCATCTGCGGAAAGAGGCCGGCAGCGCCGCGTGGCCCGCCGGCCTCTTTCTTTTCCATTTCGAAAAACACGATGCGAACGACCGTCATGGAGGCTGAATACACCGTGCCGCAATCCACACGAAGAGGCTATCCCTACTATTTCCTCTTTCCCGCCCTCGGGGTTTTTGCCCTGCTTTTCCTGACCCCCACGCTGACCGGCCTGTACTACAGCCTGACGGACTGGAACATCAACACGACGAGCATCAAGTTCATCGGATTGCAGAATTTCCGCGAACTCTTCGCGGACAAAAAACTCGTTGCCGCCCTCGTCAACACCCTGATCTACGCCTTCGCCGTGACCTTCCTGCGCAACGCGATCGGGCTTCTTCTGGCCCTCATGCTCAACACGAAGATCCGGATGCAGAACCTCTTCCGCACTCTCATATTCCTGCCCTACGTCATTTCGCCCCTCATCATCGGCTACCTCTTCACGGCCATCTACCAGCCCTCGCACGGCCTGCTCAACGAGGGGCTGAAGCTCGTCGGCCTGAAATTCCTCGCGGTGGACTGGCTCAACGATCCGAAATACGCCCTCTTCTCGACGATCATGGTCGACGTGTGGCGCACTTCGGGCTTCGCCATGGTCATCTACCTCGCGGGACTGCAGATGATACCCACGGAGTTATACGAAACCGCGGCCCTGGACGGAGCCCGCTACTGGAAGACCTTCCGCCACATCATGTTTCCCCTCATCTCCCCATCGGTGACGGTCAACCTCGTGCTCTCCCTCATCGGAACCATGAAGGTCTTCGTCATGATACTCGTCCTCACGAACGGGGGTCCCGGCTACGCGACCGAGGTCGTCAACACCTACGTGATGAGCGAGTTCAGTCTCGGCAGGTACGGCTACGGCACGGCGGCGAATCTTCTCCTCACCCTCCTCATCATCGCCATCGGTTTCCCCGTGCTGTTCTGGCTCCGCAAGAGGGAGGTCGAGCTGTGAAAACCAGAAAACCCGCGCAGATAGCGCTCTTCGCCGCGAGCGCCCTCGTCTCGCTCGTGATAATCGTGCCCTTCGCGATGATCTTCATCAGTTCCTTCAAGAACGCCCGCGAGTCCGCCCTCTTCAGCCTCGCCTGGCCGAAGGAATTCGTCTGGAAGAATTATTCCGTCGTGCTCTCGAAGCCCTCCGTGCTCAGGGGATTCCTCAACACGCTGATAATCGGTGTGGTGACCGTCCTTCTCACCGACATATTCGCGGCGATGGCGGCCTTCGTGATCCAGAGAAGACCGGGACGCTTCTCCCGCGCCGCCTACCTCGTGTTCTTTCTGGGCCTCATAATTCCGGTGTCCATCATTCCGACGATCCGTCTCATGATGAGCCTCCATCTGCACAACACGTATCCCGGAATCATCCTGTACTACATGGCGGTCAACCTTCCTTTCTCGATTTTCCTCCTGACGGGATTCATGAAGACGATCCCGAAGGAGCTCGACGAATCGGCCTTACTGGAAGGCTGCGGATACCTGCGCATGTTTTTCCAGATCGTCATGCCCCTACTTATGACCGTCGTCGTCACCACGACGATCGTCGTCTCGATAGCGGTCTGGGATGACTTTTTCGGCTCCTTCTATCTCGTTTCCGATTTCAGGAAGTGGACGATCATGATCTCGATCTACAGCTTCGTCTCGCAGTACCAGACGAACTGGGGCATCGTCTTCGCCTTCATGATGCTCGTCATGGCTCCCATGCTCATCGTGTATTTCTCGATGCAGCGATACATAATCGACGGCCTCACGGCCGGATCGCTCAAAGGTTGACGAATATGGACCAATCCAGACAGATCACCGTGGCGGCCTTCTACACGGCCCCCACTCTGGTGTCGCGTTGCACCGAATTGTTCAGACAGATGATGCCCGAGCTCAGGCTCGTCAACATCGTGGACGAGGGCTACATCGGCCAGGTCATCCGCGACGGATGCGTGACCTCTGCCTCGGCGAGGCGCCTCCTCTACCACTATTGGTCGGCCGAAGAGGCCGGCGCCGACTACATCTTCACGACATGCTCGTCGATCGGCGACGCGACCGAGGCTGCGCGCAGCTTCGTGAAGATTCCCATCGTCCGCATCGACGAAGCGATGGCGCGTCAGGCAGTCCGGAAGTGGACGCGGATCGCCGTGCTCGCGACCCTCCCGACGACTCTCGGGCCGACCATGCGCTACGTGGAAATGATGGCGAAGCGTGAAAACCGCGATGTCATCATGGTGAACGGCTTGGCCGACGGAGCGTTCCAGGCCCTCATCGGCGGGGACGCGGCCAGCCACAACCGGATCATCCTCGAAACTGCAGCCAAACTGGCCGACCAGGCGGACGTTTTTCTCCTCGCCCAGGCATCGATGTCCGTCATCGAGAACGAGCTTGTCGCGGCGACGGGCAAGCCTGTACTCTCCAGCCTGCTTTCGGGGATGGAACATCTGAAGGCAATCGTCGAATCGGCGAACTAGCGGCCGGGCGTCGCATCATCTCGCCCTGACCGCCAACATTGAAACGCTTGGTTCGGGATCAAGATTCAGGAACAAGTCATCTTGCTCCCCGCCGGTTTCTGAGGTACCATGTCGCTCGAACGCGTTCCTCATGATGCTTTATTAGTAAAGGACTTAGCGCAATGCATACCATGAAGTATCCGCTGTCAGCAGATAATGCGGTTGAAGTTACCATTGGCTGCGTTGGCAATATTATAAAAGACGTCATTGAGGTTGCTGGCGTATGACAACCGAAAGCCAGATCGAGCAAGCCTTTATCGCGAAACTTACTGACCTAAAGTATGACTACCGCCCGGAAATCCGCGACCGCGAAGCCCTTGAGCGCAACTTCCGGGAGAAGTTCGAGGCGCTCAACCGCGTGAAGCTCCTGGACTCCGAGTTCGCCCGCCTCTTGGACCAGATCGTCGACCCCGACGTTTTCGCTTCGGCCAGCCGCCTCCGGGAGTACAACACCTTTATGCGGGACGACGGCACACCCCTGCAATTCTCGCTGGTGAACCTCAAAGACTGGTGCAAGAACAGCTACGAGGCGGTGAACCAGCTCCACATCAACACGAAGAACTCGAACCAGCGCTACGACGTGATCATCCTCATAAACGGTCTGCCCCTCGCGCAGATCGAGCTCAAGGCCTTGGGCATCCAGCCCCGGGTGGCCATGCAGCAGATCGTCGACTACAAGAAGGAGGTGGGCAACGGTTACACGAACAGCCTCCTCTGCTTCATGCAGCTCTTCATTGTGTCAAATCGTACCGACACATGGTACTTCGCCAACAACGATGAGCGGCACCTCTCCTTCGGCGCCGACGAGAAGTTCCTCCCTCTCTACCAGTTCGCCGACGAGACGAACCGCAAAATCGTCCAGCTCGACGATTTCGCCGAGAGCTTCTTCCCCAAGTGTACGCTCGGCCAGACGATAAACCGCTACATGGTTCTAGTGGCCAGTGAGCGCAAGCTCCTTATGATGCGGCCCTACCAGATCTACGCAGTCAGAGCCATCGTGGACTGTATCCACCAGAACCGGGGCAACGGCTACATCTGGCACACCACCGGCTCGGGCAAGACCCTTACCTCCTTCAAAGCCTCGACGCTCCTCAAGGACAACGACGACATCTACAAGTGCCTCTTCGTTGTGGACCGCAAGGA
Source organism: Treponemataceae bacterium (assembly GCA_963678065.2). Taxonomy (GTDB): domain Bacteria; phylum Spirochaetota; class Spirochaetia; order Treponematales; family Rectinemataceae. Next base: position 560,457 of record CAXXVZ010000005.1, on the reverse strand, counting down.
CCTGGACCGCCAGACCCGGGAGGAGTTCAACCGCTTCCAGGAAGGCTGCGTCGAGGAGAACACGAACACCGAAACCCTGGTGCGGCGCCTCCTCTCCGACGACTACGCGAACAAGGTCATCGTAACCACGATCCAGAAGCTCGGCCTAGCCCTGGAGGGCGGGAGCACGCGCAAGTACAAAGAGCGTCTTGAGGGCCTGCGCGAGAGGCGCATGGTGTTCATCTTCGATGAGTGCCACCGCTCTCAGTTCGGGGAGAACCACAAAGCCATTAAGGAGTTCTTCCCCAACTCCCAGCTCTTCGGCTTCACCGGCACGCCCATCTTCGACGCGAACGCAAGCTACAAGCAGTTCGAGGGAGAGGAGGGCTCTTACCGGACCACCGACGACATCTTCCAGAAGTGCCTCCATGCCTATACCATCACCAACGCCATAGAGGACCGGAACGTGCTACGCTTCCGGGTGGACTACTACAAGAGCGAGGGCGAAGGGGCGCCGAAGCCCGGCGAGGCGCTGGCCCAGAAGGCGGTCGTGGAGGCGATACTGGACAAGCACGACGCCTCCACCGGAAGCCGCAAGTTCAATGCCCTCCTCGCCACTGCCTCGATCAACGACGCCATCGCGTACCACTCTCTCTTCAAGGCAGTCCAGGCCGAGCGCGCGGCCAAGGATCCATCCTTCCGGCCACTGGGCGTGGCTTGCGTCTTCTCGCCCCCCGCCGAGGGGAACAAGGACGTGCAGCAGATCCAGGAAGACCTGCCCCAAGAGAAGGCTGACAACGAGGTGGAGCCCGACAAGAAAAAGGCGGCCCTCATGGCCATCATCGCCGAATACAATAGGCACTACGGTACGAACCACGACATAAACAACTTCGACTTCTACTACCAAGACGTTCAGAAGCGCATAAAGGACCAGCAGTACTCGAATCAGGACTATCCCCGGGAGAAGAAGATCGACCTCACCATCGTTGTGGACATGCTCCTCACGGGCTTTGACTCGAAGTACCTCAACACCCTCTATGTGGACAAGAACCTCAAGTACCACGGCCTCATCCAAGCCTTCTCTCGCACCAACCGGGTGCTCAACGACACGAAGCCCGCTGGCAACATCCTGGACTTCCGAGGCCAGCAGAAGGAAGTGGACGAGGCCATAACCCTCTTCTCAGGCGAAGCGACGGAGCGGGCCAAGGAGATCTGGCTAGTCGACCCGGCCCCCGCTGTGATCGGGAAGCTCAAGACGGCGGTGGCCGCCCTGGACGAGTTCATGGCCTCCCAGGGCCTCAAGAGCCTCCCTGAGGAAGTGCCCAATCTCAAGGGCGACGAGGCCCGAGCCCAGTTCATCAACCTCTTCAAGGAAGTGCAGCGCCACAAGACCCAGCTCGACCAGTACACCCACCTCGGCTCCAAGGAAAAAGCGGAGATCGAAGGCGCGATCTCCACCGATCGGCTCCAGGGATTCCGGGGGGTGTACCTGGAGACTGCCCAGCGCATGCGGGAGGAGCGGGGCAGGACAGACGAGGTGATCGTGGGAGCGCAGGAGCTGGACTTCGAGTTCGTTCTCTTCGCCTCGGCCCTCATCGACTACGATTACATCATGCGTCTCATCTCGAACTACACACAGGCCGCGCCGACCAAGCAGAGCATGACTCGGGATCAGCTCATCGGCATTATCAAGGCCGACTCCAAGTTCGCAGGCGAGGGCGAGGATATAGCCGAGTACATACGGACTCTCAAGGCCGGCGAGGCGCTGAACGAAAAGGAGATCCGCACGGGCTACGAGGCCTTCAAGGTCGAGAAGGAAGCCCAAATTCTCGCTGTTATGGCCCAAAAACACGGCCTCGACCCGGCTTCATTTATGACCTTCGTGGAGGGCATCATGGCCCGCATGATCTTCGACGGCGAGACTCTGAGCGAGCTTCTCGCCCCCCTCGACTTGGGCTGGAAGGCCAGGACTCAGAAAGAGCTGAGCCTCATGAACGACCTCGCGCCCTACCTGCACAAGATTGCGGGTGGGCGGGACATCTCGGGACTGGCGGCGTATGAGAAATAAAGGCGATTTCGTACGCGCGAGTCCGCCGCGCGCCCAGGCGAAGCATGCGGGTAGGCGCGTGCCTAGGTTACGTTTTCCGGAATACAGGGATGCGGGGGAGTGGGAAGAGAAATATCTTGGACAGGTTCTGAATATAACTTCGTGCAAACGAATTTACGAAGCTGATTGGGCAAAGGAGGGGGTGCCATTCTATCGCGCCCGTGAGTTAGTTGCCCTAAATAACGGAGAAAGAATCTCCCCGCTATATATCAGTGAAAAGTTATATCAAGTGAATACTAACCTGAGTGGAGAAATAAAAGCTGGTGATCTACTAGTTACGGGAGTTGGCTCAATTGGTATTCCATATTTAGTGAAACTGCATGATCGCTTCTATTTTAAAGACGGCAATATCATTTGGCTTCAGAACGATGAACATGAAATTCTTGGATCGTTTTTGCTAATGCTTTTCCTTAGCGACTTTATTCAACAACAAATAATTAAAGCTGCCGGTATCGGGACAGTCGGAACGTATACGATTGAGAATGCAAATAAAACAAATGTTATCTACCCGATGAACAAAACAGAGCAGCTAAAAATCGCCTCCTGCCTCTCATCCCTCGATGCTCTCATAGCCACTCACTCGAAAAAGCTCGATGCCCTCAAGAAGTACAAGAAAGGCCTCATGCAGCAGCTCTTCCCAGCGGAGGGAGAGAGTGTGCCGAGGCTGCGTTTCCCGGAGTTCAGGGATGCCGGGGAGTGGGATGAGAATGAACTTGGTCGATTGACTGTAAAAGTCGGTAGCGGTATTACACCCCTCGGCGGCGAGGTGAATTACAAAAGAAGTGGGAGGCCATTCATCCGTAGCCAGAATGTTGGTTGGGGGAATTTGATTCTTGATGATGTAGTGAATATTGACGAGGCTACGCATTCAACATTCTCAGCAACTGAAGTTACAGAAGGAGATGTCCTGTTAAATATAACCGGCGCCTCTATTGGAAGGAGCGCAGTTGCGGATTCAAGAATACATGGCGGCAATGTTAATCAACATGTCTGTATAATTCGCACTAAGGAACACGCACTAAATCCTTATTTCCTAAATCAGTTCTTATTATCGCAAATTGGGCAGAAGCAAATCGATAGTTTCCAGGCTGGTGGGAACAGACAGGGATTAAACTTTGCCCAGATCCGGTCTTTCTCATTATACCGTCCATCGTATGATGAACAAATCAAGATATCCTCCTGTCTCTCCTCCCTCGACGATCTCATCGTCGCCCAGGCGGCTCAGATCGAGAAACTCAAGACCTACAAGAAGGGCCTCATGCAGGGACTCTTCCCCTCCGCCGCCGAGGCCGATCGATGAGCGACCCCATTACCAAATATCCCACCATCGAGGACCTCGCATCCCATCTCCGCGTTGTCCTCGAGGAGAAGAAGTTCCTCCTTATCTACGCCTACAACGGCACGGGCAAGACTCGGCTCTCCATGGCCTTCAAGGACGAGGGGAAGCGAGGGGAGGCTCGGGATACTCTCTACTTCAACGCCTACACCGAGGACCTCTTCTATTGGGACAACGACCTCGAGGGCGACAGCGCGCGCAGGCTGCGGATCAACTCAGGATCGCGCTTCTTCAAGGGCATCGCGGACATCAATATTGAGGAGAGGATCGGTGAGTACCTATCGCGCTATGCGAGTTTCAACTTCCGGATCGACTATGATCAGTGGTTCGTCTCCTTCTACCGGGACGACTCGGAGGACATCAAGATCTCCCGGGGCGAGGAAAACATCTTCATCTGGTGCTTCTTCCTGGCTATCTGCAAGATGGCGCTCGAAGGAGTCGCCGACTACGCCTGGGTCAAATACATCTATGTGGATGATCCCATATCCTCCCTTGACGACAACAACGCCATCGCCGTGGCGAGCGACCTCGCCCAGCTTCTGAAGGCCCACAGGGACGGCCATCGCTTCGTGATCTCCTCCCATCACGCCCTCTTCTTCAATGTGATGTGGAACGAGCTCAGGCACAAGAAGCAGACCGAGTCCTGCTTTCTCGACCATTCCGAGGCATCGGGAGAGTATTCGCTCAAGTCCACGAACGAAACGCCCTTCTTCTACCACGTCGCTATGCTCCAAGAGCTTTTCCGTGCCGCCAAGGCTGGGAAGCTCTATACCTATCATTTCAATGTCCTACGGAGTATCCTTGAGAAGACGGCGCATTTCCACGGCTACGAGAACTTCTCGGCCTGCTTAAAGCGCGGCGACGACGATCCGGACGGCACCGTGTTCTCGAGGATCGTCAACATCCTCAGCCATGGCAATTACTCACTCTACGAGCCCCAGGAGATGCTGGAGGAGAACAAGGAGTACTTCAGGAGGATCCTCACTGACTTCCTGGACCGCTATCCGTTCGATCCCGAGCTTTTCGCAGACGACACGGACGGAGCTGCGCGATCGATGAGCAGCGTATACAATAGTGGCACGAAGGAGACGAATCATCCATGAGCGACCCGACTCCCAGATGGAAGTACCGCTTCGCCAATTATCGCCGAGCCTTTACCCTCCTGCGCGAGGCGGTGGACAAGGAAGAGCCTCTTTCTCAGCTCGAGAAGGAAGGCCTGATCCAGCGCTTCGAGTACAGCACCGAGCTCGCCTGGAAGACTTTGAAGGATTACCTGGAGAGCGAAGGCCTGGTCTTGGACCAGGTCACCCCTCGGACAGTCATCAGGAGCGCCTTCGAGGCGGGTGTCATTCGTCAGGGCGAGGTCTGGCAAAAGGCCCTGGATGCACGGAACCTCATGTCCCACACCTACGACATCAAGGTCTTCGAGCAGGTGATCGCCGATATCAAGGCTGGCTACCTCTCCGCCTTCGAGGAGCTCTACGATTTCCTCATGGCGAAGGACATGGGCGAGGGCGAATGACCGATAGCTACGGCCTCAGCGGCGAGGATCGCGCCATTATCCGAGAAATTCTGGGCCAGGCAGGGGATAAAATCGAAGCCGTCTCCGTTTTCGGCTCCCGCGCCCAGGGGACCTATCGCCCCAATTCCGATATCGACCTCGTGCTTTTCGGCAAGGTCGATGACCCTCTCTGCGCCCGCTTGAGCACCCTGTTCCGGGAGAGCAGTCTGTCGATCTCGGTGGACGTAAAAAGCTACAACTCGATCGCCTACACTCCCCTCCGCGCCCATATCGACCAGGCCGCCCGACCCCTGTTCGTCCGCACCGAGCTAGGGCTTGAAGAAGCAACTGCCTTGGGAGCACTGCAATGAACGATAAAGACCAGCGCGAGCTCGGCAACACCTTGTGGTCCATCGCCGACCAGCTCCGGGGCGCCATGAACGCCGACGACTTCCGGGACTACATGCTCTCCTTCCTCTTCCTCCGCTACCTCTCTGACAACTACGAGGCTGCCGCTAAAAAGGAGCTCGGGCGGGACTATCCGAAGATCGAGGAGGAATTGAGCCTCCCTCCCTTGAGCCGCTGGTACGAGGCTAACCCCGGCGACGTCGACGCTTTCGAAGCCCAGCTGCGGCGCAAGATCCACTACGTGATCCGGCCCGAGCACCTCTGGAGCTCGATTTCCGAGATGGCCCGCAAGCAGAACGGGGAGCTCCTCAAGACCCTACAGGCCGGCTTCCGCTATATCGAGAACGAGTCCTTCGAGAGCAGTTTCAAGGGCCTTTTCTCCGAGATCAACCTCGACTCGGAGAAACTTGGCCGGAGCTACAAGGATCGGAACGACAAGCTCTGCACCATCATCACGAAAGTGGCCGAGGGCATAGCTCAGTTCTCGACCTCCAGCGACATCTTGGGGGATGCCTACGAGTACCTGATCGGCCAGTTCGCTGCGGGCTCGGGTAAGAAGGCGGGCGAGTTCTACACGCCCCAGCAGATATCCAGCATCCTCTCGGGCATCGTCACCCTTGACAGCCAGGAGCCAGCTCTGGGCCCCAAGAAGAAGCTGGACAAGGTCCTGGACTTCGCCTGCGGATCGGGCTCCCTCCTTCTCAACGTGCGCCGCCGCCTCGGCCCCCACGGCCTGGGCAAGATCTACGGCCAAGAGAAGAACATCACCACCTACAACCTGGCGCGGATGAACATGCTCTTGCACGGGGTCAAGGACTCGGAGTTCGAGATCCACCACGGCGACTCCCTGCTCAACGACTGGGGCATCCTCGCTGAACAGAACCCGGCCAAGAAGATGCTCTTCGACGCGGTGGTCGCCAATCCGCCCTTCAGCTACCGCTGGGAGCCTACCGAGGCCCTGGGAGAGGATTTCCGCTTCAAGGACTACGGCCTCGCGCCCAAGTCTGCGGCCGACTTCGCCTTCCTCCTCCACGGCTTCCACTTCCTTGCCACCGAAGGCTGCATGGCAATCATCCTGCCCCACGGCGTCCTCTTCCGCGGCGGGGCCGAGGAGCGGATCAGGCGTAAACTTCTTATCGATGGCAACATCGACACGGTGATAGGCCTGCCGGCCAACCTCTTCTTCTCCACCGGCATTCCCGTATGCATCCTCGTGCTCAAAAAGTGCAAAAAGCCCGACGACCTCCTCTTTATCAACGCGGCCGAGCTCTTCGAGAAGGGCAAGCGCCAGAACCGCCTCCTCCCCGAGCACATCGAAAAAATTCTTTCTGCCTATCAGTTCCGGACGGAGGAGGAGCGCTTCTCCCGCCGCGTCCCCATGGGGGAGATAGCCGACAATGACTACAACCTTAATATCTCTCGCTATGTGAGCACCGCCGTGGCCGAGGAGGAGATCGACCTCGTCGCGACCCATGCCGAGCTCGTGGCCCTGGACGCCACGATTGCCGATGCCACAAAGAAGCACAACGAGTTCCTCGCCGAGCTCGGGCTGCCACTGCTGCCCGCGGTTAGCCAGGCAGAGGTCACAAAGCCGAAGAAAGGGAAGTGAAGAAGGAGGCTCCTGTGGCCATCCCCGACTACCAATCCTGTATGTTGCCCCTTCTGGTCTTCGCCTCCGATGGAGAAGAGCACAGCATGGCCGAGGCAGTCGATAAGCTTTCCAACCAGTTCAGAAGAGGGCTATAGAGGATCAGGGGGAGGAGCACTCTGTACATTCGACGCCGGAAGAAGCTCTCGAGTACGGCTACCAAAAGCTTACCGAGAACCTTTCTGACGAGCTCCTCGAAAAGCAGCATGTTCGCTCTTTCCTTGACGTGGCACCGGAGAGCCCGACGAGCAGGATAGACTGGGGCGATGGTTTGTGGACCAAGTCAAGGATTCGGTTGTCCAGTCTAAAAAAGTATTCTTCCATGTACTCGATCCGTATGAAACCATCGGCCACGATGCAGCCATCTTGTACGGAGGGAATACTATCCAGTATTTTCTGAACGTCCGTGTAAAAAACATGCCCGCAGGGTGGCGCTTCGATATCGAATTCATCGATACGACGACCATGTTGCTCATCGACCGCGATTCCATGATCGTTCTCTTCGCTTTGGTCGATGTGGAAACAAAACTGACTTCCCCGGCATCGGCGTGGACCGAGACTTCCGATGCACTCGCCACAAGGACGCTCTGGGCTTCGGGAACGAACAAAACAGGGTCCGCAAACATGAGAAACTGGGTCGTGGAAAACGGAGCCCTCCGACAGCTCAAGACGAGAACAGCATATGAAGATCCGCACACCAGACAATACACTACGGGCTACAGTTCGCTCCTGTTGCGAAGTGGTTATCCGCCGATCATCGGCTGCGTCGGCATCGTCTGTACATCCGATTCCATCGCCATAGACCTGAAATAACACTTCTCGAGGCCGTGCTCGACGACTGGACAAATCCACGATCGGCAATCCCCGAGCATACCGATCTCGCAACAGAGTGCCTCGTCATCCTCGCTCCGCAAAATGGGCCTGCTGGATAGAGCATCAACGCGTTGCAGCCTTACCGCATGGTCAGCGCGAAAATCGCCGACAGGACGTGGCAGGTCGAGCCCGCGAGGACGAAGAGGTGCCAGACCGCGTGGAACCAGCGGACGCGTTTCAGGGCGTAGAAGATCGTTCCCACGCTGTAGGCGAGTCCTCCCGCCACGAGGAGCGCGAGGGCCCTGCCCGGCAGCGCCAGAGCGAGCGGCTTGAAGGCGAAGACGATGAGCCAGCCCATCGCGAGGTAACCGACGACCGAGAGCCGGGGGAAGCGCTCGAACCAGAGAGCTTTCAGGACGATGCCGATGAGGGCGAGGGTCCAGCTCGCGGCGAAGATCGTCCAGCCGAGGGGACCGCGCAGGGCGGAGAGGCAAAACGCCGTGTAGCTTCCGGCGATGAGAATGTAGATCGAAGAGTGGTCGAGAATCTCGAGGACGCGCCTGGCCTTCGTTCGCGACAGGGAATGGTAGACCGTCGACATCGTGTACAGGATGACGAGGGATGCGCCGAATACCGAATAGGCCATGACAGTCAGTGCGGTTCCCTTGAGGACGGCGGCGACGACGAGCAGGACGAGGGCAACCACGGAAAGTATGGCGCCCGTGCCGTGGCTGACGGCGTTCGCGATCTCTTCGCCGGCGCTGTAATGCCGCTCGTGAGGGCTGTCCTGGGGCAGAGGGATTTTCCCTCTTTCAGTGGACATCGTTGACCTTGACGGTCACTGTCCAGGTTTTCAGCGGAGGAACGTGTTCCCACGACCGCGCGTAGCCGAAGACGAGTCTGGCCACGCCCGGGTTGGCAGCCATGTACTTGAATACGAATGTGCCGCCTGACCCTGTAAGAGCTGGTTTCGAGGGAGTGTAGCCGGGTTCGTCCAGGGCCTTGAGGACAAGATCGTTTTCTGTCTCCGCGCCGCGCGCCCAGGCATAGCCTGTCGTCGGGTTGCCCTCGAGGCGGATCTCCACAAGACTGCCCTTGTAGAGTTCGACAGTCCTGCCGTTGTCCTTCTCCGATACCACGATGTCGTGCAGCATGGGGGTTTCACTTTTCTGCGCCTTGGCCGCGGAGAAGCAGGACGCGAGTCCCGCGCAGAGAACCAGAGCGATAGTGAGGGCCGCCGGCCTGGCGACGCGGCGGATTGTATGCGCTTTCGTCGATTCCATGAGGAGAGTATACCGCATGGCCGCGGTTTTGTCCGGCGCCTTGACCCCCGCTTCGGTCGCCGGTAGGCTTGCGACAATGATCAGGATCATCCACACAGCAGACCTCCATCTCGGGAAGACCCTTCACGAGCGCGACATCTCGGAAGACCAGGCACACATGCTGGAGGGCCTCGCCGGAGCGGTCACGAAGCGTGGCGCCGAGGTTCTCGTGATAGCGGGCGACATCTATGACCGGAGCATACCTCCACCCGATGCTGTGCGGCTCTTCGATACCTTCCTCATGGACCTGTACCGGAGATCTCCGGGAACGACCGTCATCCTCATCCCCGGCAACCATGATTCGGCGGCCCGTCTCTCTTTCGGCGCCGGATTGCTCGCGCGGTCGGGGCTTCACATACGGACATCCGCGGAGGACTGCGACCGCCCCATTTCCGTGACGAAGGAGAAAGAGACCGCACTTTTCTGGGCTCTTCCCTTCCTCACGCCGGGCTCGTTCCGGTATCCGGAGGCTGGGGAGAGGGCGGAAGAGGGGAAGGGAGCGGAAGAGGGGGAGGAGGCCGGCGGCGATTCCCCAGATGAAGGCGCGGCTCCCCGATCCCAGTCCGAACTCATGCTCGAGGCACTTTCGCGCATCAGAAAGGTCATGGACCCCGCGATGACCAACATCCTTGTCGCCCACTGTTTTGTCGCGGGGGCCGCATCGAGCGATTCGGAGCGGAGCTTTGTCGGGATGGCCGAGCAGGTGGACCTCGGCCTGTTCGCAGGATTCGATTATGTCGCTCTTGGGCATCTTCATCGGCCGCAGACGCCTGGAGGATCGGGGCGCATCCGCTACCCGGGCTCTCCTCTCGCGTACAGCTTCGGCGAATCCGGCCAGGAGAAAGGCTTCGCGTACATCGAGCTGTCGGGAAAGAGGTTGAATGTCGACTTCATCCCCTTCAGCCCCCTGCATCGGATGCGGAAGATCCGCGGCAGTTCCGTCGAGCTTGCCGGCGACGGCGGGCAATCAGGCCTTGCCGGACCGTCAAAGGCGGCGGAAGCGGGATTCCTTCCCGGGCTCGCCCCACCGTCTCCGGTCGGCTCCAGCGGCCTCGACAGCGTCGAGTCCCTCGATTATATCGAGGCGGTTCTCACCGACCCCGAACCTGTGTTGAATCCCCGCGATCTCCTGCGTCAAAGGTATCCGAACCTCCTGTCAGTCCGCCAGGAAGCCTTCGAAGCAGGGAATGAACCCCCGCGAGGAGAAAGAGCGATTGACGAGAATCCTGCGCCGGGCGGCGCGGAAGCTGCGCTCGATCCTGTCCGGGCCGTTCTCGCGGATTTTATGGAGTTTTACACAGAGATGCGGGGCGCAAAGCCCGCAGAACCCGTGGCGGAGCTGTTCCGCGAACTTGTGGGGGAGGCCGAACGTGCGGCCGTCTAGGCTCGCGATGACCAACTTCGGCGCTTACAGGGAGAGGGCCGAGATCGATTTCGGAAAGCTCGGTCCGTTTTTTCTTGTCTGCGGGAAGACCGGCTCGGGAAAAACGACAATCTTCGACGCACTGACCTACGCTCTCTACGGAAAAGTGCCGGGCTCCCGCGAAGGGCTCGAATCCCAGCTCTGGTCCCAGCACGCCGCTCCCGGCGACAAGCCCCTCGTCGAATTCGAGTTCTTTCTCGGAGACGAGGAGTTCCGGGCCATCCGCGTTCCTCCCTACAGGCGCCCCAAGCGCGGCGGCGGCCTCGCCGATGTCCCTCCCGAGGCCTGCGTCTACCAGAAGATAGGCGGCGGATGGGCTCTGCGCGCCGACAGCATCAGGGACGCGAACGCGCTCATCGAGTCGCGGATCGGTCTCACCGTCGACGAGTTCTCCAAGATCATCCTCCTGCCCCAGGGGGAATTCCAGCGATTCCTTCAGATGCCATCGCCCGAGCGCGTGCAGGTCCTGGAAAAGCTTTTCCCCGTGGCGCTTCACGGCGCGGTCACCGAGCTCGCCCGGGAGCAGGACAGGGACGCGGCGAAGGCCGTCAGGGATCTCGACGACGAAATCGCCCGCCGCGCCGTGGAGGCGGAAGAGGATCCTGAGGGCCGTCTCGCCGCGCTCTTCGCGGAAAGTGCAAAGCTCAAGACCGCCGCCGACGAAGCGACCGAGGCTCTGTCCTCGAAGCGGCTCGCCCTTGGTCTCGCGCGCGAAGCCTGCGCCCGTGAAGAGAAGGCCCGGCTCGCCCGGGAGAGGCTCGCTGTTCTCGAAAAAGAAAGCGCCGGGGCGAAAGCCCGACTCGACAGGATAGCGACCGCCCGCGCCGCCGCGGCAGCCCTGCCGGCCATCGAGACGGAAGAGCGGAGTGCCCTCCTTCTGGCGAAGGCCCGGGAAGAATCCGCGCTCGCCGTCCGGGCGCTCGCGGGTCTCGAGACCGAAGGTTCCTCCGTGGACGCGGCCAAGGCGCGGCGACTCGCCCTGACCGACGAGTTGCAGTCTCTGGACCGGGAAAGAGGGGAGCTGGAGTCCGCCCTCATCTCCTGGAAAAAACTCGTCGAGGCCGATGCCCTCTGCCGGAAAGCCGAGGCGGAAGAGCGCAGCGCCCGCGCGGTGCACGAAGACTGCATCGCGCAGGAAGCCGGCCTCGTGGCGCGCTTCGCGGAGCTCGCCGTGGATTCGGCGACCGAGTCGGCGGCCCGCGCGGCCCTCGGAAACGCTGCGGTGGCGCGGCAGACAGCAGTCGAAAGGCTCCGTCAGGCCAAAGAACTCGTCGCCCTGGCCGCGAAGGCGGAGCAATCCGCCAGGGAGGAGGCGAGGCTCGGCCTCGAAGTCTCCAGGGCTGAAAAGAAACTCGACGAGGCGCGATTCGCCTTCGAGTTGGCCGAGTCCCGTTTCCTGCGCGATCGGGCCGCCGGCCTCGCCAGGGAACTCGAGGAAGGCGCGCCATGCCCCGTCTGCGGCTCTCTCCACCACCCGGCGCCGGCGGCCGGAACCGGAGAAGGCGTCTCCGAGGCCGAGCGCATCAAGCTTAAAGCGGCTCTGGACAAGGCCCTCGCCGCCCAGGCCTCGGCCGGCACCTCCTTTGAGTCCGCGCGGAAGCTCCTCGGGGAAAACCGGAAAACGCTCGCACAGGCGGTCTCGCTCTACGCCGCCTTCCCGTCTCCTGATCTGGCGCCCGGAACCGGCGCTCCTGATCCCGGCAGCTTCGCCGGTCCCGGCATCGACAGGGTCGAAGCCACCCTGAGTGACCCCGCGGGTGAGTTCGAGGCGGCGAAAAAGCGTCTCGTGGCCGCGGAAAAAACCGAGGCCTTTCTGCGCCTCAAGGTTGACGACCTCGAAACGCGCAAGGTCGAAGCCGAAAAACTGACTCTGCAGCTCTCTTCCCTGCGCCTTTCCCTGTCCGCCGCCGCCGGGGCCTTGGCCGTGGCCATGCAGAAATCCGCCTCCGCGAAGGCGAGCCGGAACGCGGCCTCGGATCACTCTGGCGGGGCCGATCCCTCGCCGCGGATCGAAGCTCTCCGCCACAAGCGCGGCCTGGCGGAAGCCGAGTTGACGCGCATCGACAAGTCAGTGGAGGACTGGGAAGGTCGAATCGCGGGCGCCCGGGCTATGCAGGCCGCCGCCGCCCGGCGCCTCGCCGCGCTTGAAGAGGAACATGCGATCCTCGTCTCGCAGACAGAATCCGCGGTGATCGCGCGCGGTTTTGCCCGCCGCGACAGGGTGAGGGCGGCCTTCCTCCCTGAAGACGCGCTCGCCCGGCTCGAGACGGAAGCCTCCGCGTACGCGACAGCCATCGCGGCCGCCAGGGCCGAGGTCGAAGCCCTCGGTCAGGAGGCCGGCGCCGACCGGGCCTCGCTTCCCGACCTGCCGGCCCTCGAAAATCAGGTCGCCGAGGCGGCCGCCCTCGCGGAAGAGCGGCGCGGATCGCTTGAGAAGGCCGGAATCAGGGTCGAGCGCCTCTCTGCTCTCGTTGCGGAGCTCCGGAATCTGGCCGCCCGCCGGAAAGAGGCGGGAGAGCGTTCTGCCGCGCTTCACGGCCTCTCCGAACTGCTTTCCGGCAACCTGGCCGGCAGGCGACTGCCCTTCAAGAGCTTCGTCCTCGGCATGTATTTCAGGACTGTCGTGCGGCACGCGAGCCTCCGCCTCTGTGAGATGTCGGACGGCCGCTACACTCTTGTGGCCGACGAGGGAAGCGCGCGGGGACAGGGCCGGATCGGGCTCGAGATCCTCGTGCGGGATTCCTATACCGGCCAGTCGCGCCCGGCCGGAACCCTCTCCGGCGGCGAGCGCTTCATTTCGGCGGTCAGCCTCGCCCTGGGGCTGGCCGACACCATCCGTCTCCGCTCCGGAGGCGTGTCGCTCGACGCGATCTTCATCGACGAAGGTTTCGGCTCCCTCGACGAAGAGGCCCTCGACCGCGCCCTCGACGTGCTGGACCGCATCCGTGGAGCGCGCGTCATCGGCATCGTCTCCCACGTCGCCGAGTTGCGCTCGCGCATCCCCTCCCAGATCGTCGTCACAAAGGGCAGGTCCGGATCGAGACTCGAGATTGCCGGATGATGAGGAAGAGCCCTCGTCGCGGGAAATGTGCTGTCTTTGTCTGGTTTAAAAAAAATCCATATAACTGTCGCACCTCCCAGAAGGCATGGTACAATAGAAGAAAACCGTAGATGGAGGCTGTAGGCCGTGAAGAAAGCGTTCGCGTTTTCGGTATTTTTTGTTTTTTTCATGATTCTCGCGGGCTGCGGTAATCCCCTTGCGCCCGTCGCGACCTATACGGTCACCTACTCGGGCAATGGCAATACCGGCGGCGCAGTTCCCGTCGACCCGACACCGTACCCATACAACTATACAATTACCGTTTTGGGCAACACCGGCAATCTGGTCAAAACCGGCTTCGCGTTTCGGGGCTGGAGCACCTCCTCCGATGGATATGGCTCCCCGATCCCTCCCGGCGCCGCCTATCCGATGCCTGCCCACGATCTCGTTTTCTACGCCAGGTGGATAGCCACGGGATCGACGGATACAGTCATCGAGTCGACGCCGAAAGAGTCGAGGCTGTATACGCGTCCGGCATCGTCGGGTGGAACCCTCGTTTCCATGGGGCTCGGACCTGAACTTCCGATAAACGGGTGGACCACGTGGCGGGTCGACAGTTCCGATTATATCTGGCTCAGTTTTTCAGCTCTGGCGGGCAAAACGTATACAGTCTATTGGGACGATCTTTACGACGGGTCCATGGCCCCGGATTCCGCGAAATTCTACAATGCCGATATAGAAGTCGGGGCCTTCCTTTCGGATGGTGTCACGCGGGTCGACGGCTGGGCCGCCGACTCGGATAGCGGATATTCGACCGGCGTCTCTGTCTCCGTGCCATACGCGCAGAAGGTCAAGCTTAGGATCAGACCCTGGCATGGCGGGTCGGCTACGGGCGGGTTCGGCATCAGGATCCAGGGCGACGATGCCCTCACTTCCACAACAGCCTTTTCATGGTATCTGGACGGAATTTTGCAGGATTCCATCACCACCAACAGTGTATTGCTTTCGCCCTCATCTTTGAGTTCGGGAACTCACCGGCTGGTCGGCGTAGCCACCCGCAGGGGCGTCAGCTTCTCCGAAGAGTATTCTTTCAGCAAGTAAGGCGGGACAGACATGAAAAACTTGACCGGATACCGGCGCCCAGGGATATTCTTTGTTCCTCTTTTTATTCTGCTCGCGGCGGCGACCGTCGCCCTGTTCGCGGCCTGCGTTCCGCCTGTGGGCGGCACGCAAGCTTCCGGAAACGGGTCCGCAGGGCGCGGGACCCTCGAACTCGCTATCGAGAAAGGCGCGAAGACGATCCTTCCCTCCGACGCTTCCGCCTACACGATCACCGACTACGTCGTTCAAGGCATCGGGATCGGATCGGAAAACGAAGGCGCGAGTTTTGTCTCCTCTCCTTTTTCTGCCACCTCGTTCAGAGTCTCCGGCCTTATCATGGGCGGATGGCGAATCGCCGTCTACGGATACAACTCGGGGGGCCACCTCGTGGCGTCCACAATTTTCACTGCCGCAGTTTCCGCAGATTCCGTTTCTTCCCAGACGGTCTATCTCGAGCGTATCGCGGGAAACGGCAGCGTGGATGTGACGGTGAACTGGGAAGTCGCCTCAGACTACGACGCGGCGACGGGGACATTGACTCCCGTGGGGGGAAGCGCGGAGACCCTCTCGCTCGCTATCGCAGCGGGCGGGAACTCCCTGCGCTACCTCGCCACCAAGCCCGCGGGCAACTATGTCCTCTCCATCCAGCTGAAGAAATCAGGATCAGTGAAGGAGACACTCACCGAGGCGGTCCAAGTCTATTCCGGCTACACCTCGGCTAAAACCCTCGACCGCAGCATAAGCCACGCCGCGTCGACCTTCGCCTACAATGCTTCCTGGCCGGTCTGTCAGGTGAACTTCGCCGGTGCGTCCTCGAAGACGCTCACCGTCACCGGAGCCGCGGGGCATTCTCTCTACCTCGTCAAGTCCAACCAGGCAGCCGCCTCCGCCTCGGCGGCGACGACGGGTTCGGCCTCCTCCGTTTCGGAAAAGGTCCCGTATTCCCGCTCTCTCGTCGAACCCGAGGCTCCGGAGATCCCTGATCCTGGACGCCCGCTCCGCTTCGAGCATGCCGAGGCCGCCGCCTTCAATGCGAATCCGCCTCCGGTCGGAAGTGGCGGATCGGGATCAAAAGACCTCGCCCCGGGCAGGTCTTCCACGATCAGCTACGGCTCCGCCGATCCCGCCTTGAGCGTCGATACTTCATACAAGTATTTTTGGGTTCAGGCGGCGGACAAGAGCTGGTTCCAGTCGAGAGCGACTCTGCGCGCCGTCGGCCGGTATTGCTACATCTGGGTCGCGGATGCCAATTACAGCAATACTTCCGCCGCCAATGACGACGACATGATTACTTCAGCCCAGGCCGCAGCGCTTCGGGACAAATTCGACGGGACACCGGCCAATTCATACAAGGACGGAATCTACCTCAATGTCAGCACGATCTTCGGCAATGAGTATGGCGGCGGCCCTGGCGGTTCGGGCGGACGCGACGGAGACCAGCACATATCCATACTCGTCTACGATGTGGATCAAGACTATGTCTCCACGCAGACTGGCGGCACTCTCGGGTATTTCTGGGGCAAGGACTACTACAGCCAAGCCGATCTCGGTTATTCATCGACCAGCCCCAGAACGAATTATGCCGAAATTTTCTATGTCGATGCGCATTTTACCGACAAATACCAGAATTATGTGCTTTCGACGCTCGCCCACGAGTACCAGCACATGATCCACTTCAACGTGAAGAGCATCGCCCAGGGACTTTCCGAGCCGGCCTGGCTCAACGAGATGTGCTCGATGGTCGGAGAGGATCTGGTCTGCCGCAACATCGGACTCGATCCGGCCACATACGGCGCGGTCAGTCGTCTGCCGGAGTTCCTCTATCATTATCCTGAGTCCGGAGTGACGGACTGGCTCGCGAGCCCGAACACCCTGAAAAGTTACGCCAGCGCCTTCGCCTTCG
This sequence comes from Treponemataceae bacterium, assembly GCA_963678065.2. Lineage (GTDB taxonomy): Bacteria > Spirochaetota > Spirochaetia > Treponematales > Rectinemataceae. The sequence goes on along the minus strand of CAXXVZ010000005.1, from coordinate 543,876 downwards.
GCGCCTACCTTGCGAGGAATTATGGCGGGGCCAGCCTTTTCCAGAGAATCCTCTCCAACAATCAGACGGGCGAGGCGGCGGTGAGCGCGGCCCTGTCGGCGGAAGGTTACGGCGACGATTTCGTCGCGGCCTTCTCCCATTACGGCGAAGCCCTCCTTTTCTCCGACAAACCTTCAGGATCGGCGCTGAAAACCCTGAAGCAGGCCTGGTCGGAGTCTCTCGGAGGCATCAGCTATGTCGCCGAATCGATAGACCTCGCGGCTGTGAGGCAGTACAATCTCGACACGCAGGCATGGGTCGGCAATTATGGGCCGCGCAACTTCGATCCCGCGACTGCCGTCGACCTCAGACCCTACGGCAACTCGATCCACACGCGGACGGCCTGGAAAAACCTGACCGGAGACCTCGCAGTTACGCTGAACGCTCCATCCGACGCGGATGTAAAATTCTATCTCATGGTCAAGTGAGCGACGATACTATGAATGGTGCAAACGGAAACCCCGGCCGAACCCGTATGTCCCCTTGGCGGCTCGGCCCGGGATTTCTCTTCCGGTTTCTGTCCCTGTCGGCTCTGATGGCGGTGACCTGCGCTTGCGTGGCCACGGGCACCACGAGAGCCCCCGGGGCCGGCCCCGCGCTTTCTCCGGGAGGAGCCATCGTCACGATCCGGGGCGTCATCGAGGCCTACGGTTCCGAACCCCATCTCACACTCATGATCAGGTCGGCGGATGGAAAGCTGTACTACCCAGAGGGGGACCTTCAGAAGTCGATCTCCGGCCTGCCTGCGGCGACCTACGAGTGGACGGGTTTGCTCCTGCCACCCCGCCCGGCCTTGCCGGGACTCGTTCCGGCCCATGACGGCGTCTTTGTAACCCTGGAATGGCGTACGGTCGATTGACTTCAGGGCCGGTCGACTGGATCAGCCGGCATGAATGCTGCCGTGCGACTCCAGGCTTTTGAAGCCTCGCGCGTCCGTTTTTTTCATGAAGTTGCTCTTTACCCGTCCTTCGTGAAAAAAACAGTTGCATGGCTCCCGAAAGACGGTTATATATTATAGAAGCTCGTACATTTCTCACAGGAGGTAGTATGAAGAAAATACTCGTCGTCCTCTTTGCTGTGCTCACGGTATTTGCCGTCAATGCGCAGAACTTCACCATCGTGAATGGCGCCGAGCCCGCTTCGCTTGATCCGCACTATGTAGAAGGCGTTCCTGAACACAGACTGACTATGGCCTTCTTCGAGGGTCTCACCGTTTCCGATCCTAAGACCAACCGCGCCATTCCCGGAATCGCCGAGAGCTGGACCTTCAGCAAGGATTACAAGACCGTAACCTTCAAGCTCCGCAAGGCCACTTGGTCCGACGGCGTTCCCATCACCGCCGACACGGTCGTCAAGTCCTGGCTCCGCAAGATGGATCCCAAGAACGCCTTCCAGTACGCCGACCTTCCGGCCGGAGTCATCGCGGGCGCCGCCGACTATCTCGCCGGAAAAGCCGGCCCCGAGAGCGTCCAGATCAAAGCCGTCGATCCGCAGACCTTCCAGGTAAACCTCGTGGGCCCCACCCCCCACTTTGCCGACATGACTACCCACTATGCCTTCGCCATCGTCCCGATCCACGCGATCGAGAAGTACGGCAAGGACTGGGTCAAACCGGCCAACTGGGTCTCCGATGGCCCCTTCATCCTCTCCGAATGGAAACCCCAGGAGAAGATCGTCGCCGTTCCCAACCCCAAATACTGGGACGCCAAGAACGTCAAACTCAAGAAAATCACCTTCATCCCGAACGATGATGTCAACGTCGGCTACAACCTCTACAAGACCGGCGCCGCGGACTGGATCGACACCGTTCCCTCCGAGCTCATGGACGAGATCAAGCTCCGCAAGGACTTCCATGTCGCCCCCGAGTACGGAACCTACTATTTCATCATCAACGTGACCCGCAAACCCCTCGACAACGTTCTCGTCCGCAAGGCTCTCGCCTCCGCGATCGACAAGAAAGCCCTCGTCGAGAAAGTCACCAAGGGTGGACAGATTCCCGCCAACTCCTTCGTTCCCCCGAGCGCCGGATACACCCCCGCCAAGGGCTTCGCCTTCAACGTAGAGGAAGCCAAGAAATTACTCGCCCAGGCCGGCTATCCTGACGGCAAGGGCTTCCCCAAGATGAGCATCCTTTACAACACCAGCTCCAACCACAAGCGCATCGGCGAGTTCATCCAGTCCCAGTGGAAAGAGAACCTCGGCATCAACGTAGACCTCGTGAACCAGGAGTGGTCCACCTACCTCGATACCCGCTCTTCTGCCCACAACTTCGACATCGCCCGCGCCGGCTGGATCGCCGACTACCTGGATCCCTCCACCTTCTCCGACATGTGGGTCACAGGCGGAACCCAGAACGACGGCCTCTATTCCAACAAGAAGTACGATGACGCCATCGAGAACGCCCGCCTGCAGTCCGGCGCCGAGCGCCTCAAGACCCTCATGGATGCGGAAGACGTCCTCATCAACCAGGATATGGCCATACTCCCCATCTACTTCTATGTCACCCAGAACATGATCAACCTCGACAAATGGGACGGCTGGTATCCGAACCCGCTCAACCAGCACCCCTGGAAGTACATCCAGCCGAAGAAGTAAAAAAAATAATCTCTAGCTGAATACGAGAAAAAGGTTTATACTTCTGACCGCAGGGCAGTCCGCCCTGCGGTTTTTTTTATTCCACTTTAGGCGCCTAGCATCCTCGAGGGCCGTGGCACAGACGGTTATTTTTCTCTGTGGCATGCTTTTGCGTCGAACAAAGGAGCAGGACCTGATGGCCAGATTTTATATCAGACGAATCTTGAGCATCATTCCGACGCTTTTCATCATCATTACGGTCAGCTTCTTCATGATCAGGCTTGCGCCTGGAGGCCCTTTCGCACGCGAGAGGAACGTACCCGAGGCCATCCTGCAGAACCTCATGAAGCGCTACCACCTGGACGAGCCCCTTCTCGTCCAGTACACGAACTATCTCGGCAATGTCATCAAATGGGATTTCGGACCTTCCTACCGCGTGAAGGACCAGACCGTCAACGAGATGATCGACGCGGGACTTCCTGTATCTCTGTCCCTCGGTGTCACGGCCCTGACCTCGGCCGTCATCTTCGGCGTTCTCGTCGGCATTATTTCGGCCCTCAAGCAGAACAAGTGGCCCGACTATCTCGCCGTCTCGATCGCCGTAATCGGAATATCGGTGCCCCTCTTCGTCATGGGACCGATTCTTCAGCTTTTTTTTGGCATGAGGCTTAAGATCCTCCCCATCGGCCAGTGGATATCCACCCACGGGCTCAAAGCCATCATTCTTCCCGCCCTGACACTGTCCTTCCCCTACTTCGCCTACATCGCGCGCCTCTCCCGCGCCAGCATTCTCGAAGTCCTGCGCTCGGATTACATCCGGACGGCGCGGGCCAAAGGCCTCAAAGAGTCCGTCGTCGTGCGAAAACACGTGCTCAAAGGCGCCCTCCTTCCCGTCGTAACCTATCTCGGCCCTGCTTTCTCCGGCATCGTCGTAGGTTCTGTCGTCGTCGAAACTGTTTTCCTGGTCCCCGGCATCGGGCGCCCCTTCGTCCAATCCGCCATCAACCGGGATTACACCCTCATCATGGGTGAGGTAGTCGTCTACTCTCTCATCCTTGTCGTCATGAACCTCGTCGTGGATCTCGTTTACGGACTCCTCGACCCCCGCATCTCGTACAAGTAGGAGCACGGCATGTCCGGCAAGAAAACAGACAATAAAACCGACTCGCTCGCCGTCAACGAGTTCAACCAGCACATGAAGCCAGTGTCTCTCTGGGCCGACGCCTGGAAGCGGCTGCGCAAGAATAAATTCGCCCTCGTGAGCCTCTGGGTCGTGAGCTTCTATATCCTCCTCACGCTCTTCGCGCCTCTCCTCACGAAGACCGGTATAATCTACGACTACACAAAGCAAGTCATGGCCCACACGAGCCTTCCCCCCTCCTTCCGGCCCGCGGGCGAACTCGCGGTCAAGAAACTCGAGGCGCGCATCGCGGATCTCGAGGCCACCATCGCGCAGCGCGGAGCCGAGTCCAAGGGCGGAAGCTACGACATGACGACAGGCTTCGACTTCGGTTCCCCCGAAACACCCCACGCAGACGGCACCGATACAGGCGGCGCCGGCGATGCGACGACGACCGAAGCGGCCGATACGAGCCAAGCCTCCGGCGGTTACGGCGATCCCGTGCAGAACGAGCTCGTTTCACAGAAAGCCGAACTCGAGCAGCTCAGGAAGGATATCGCCACCGACCCCGTCCACAAGCGCGTCTACATCATGGGTACGGACGACCTCGGCCGCGACATGCTTGCCCGCGTCATCTACGGAGGGCGCATCTCCATCGCGATCGGCATAATCGGAACGCTTACGGCGGCCTTCGTCGGCATCCTCATCGGCTCTATTTCGGGCTATCTCGGCGGCTGGGTCGACAACATGCTCATGCGCTTCGTCGACATCATGTACGGTCTTCCCTACATGCTCATCGTCATCATCATCATGGCGATGATCGGGGAGGCGGCGCGAGGAAGCTTCGTCATACTCTTCGTGGCCATCGCCCTCGTGTCCTGGCTGACGATAGCCCGCGTCGTTCGCGGACAGATCATCAGCCTCAAGAACGCCGAGTTCGTCGAGGCCGCCCGCTCCATGGGAGCGAGCACCCCGCGAATCATCTTCCGCCACCTTCTGCCCAACACCCTGGGCGTCATCGTCGTCTTCTCGACCCTACTCATGCCGAGCTTCATCATGAACGAGTCATTCCTCTCCTTCCTCGGCCTGGGCGTGTCGGCTCCCGACGCCTCCTGGGGAACCTTGGTATCGGAAGGAGTGCGGGGCATGGAAGTCAGAACCTGGCAGCTTTTGGCGCCGGCTCTCTCGATGACAGTCTTCCTGTTCTGCATGAATTTCCTCGGCGACGGCCTGCGCGACGCACTCGATCCGCAGAGCAAGAACCGGGCCTAAGCCCAGGAGCCACACGATATGACCAAAGAAGTCATCCTCCAGGTCCAGGACCTGAAAACCTATTTTCATGTCGACGAAGGCGTCGTGAAAGCCGTCGACGGCGTCAGTTTCGACCTCCACACGGGTGAAACCCTCGGCATCGTCGGAGAGTCCGGCTCGGGCAAGAGCGTCACGAACCTCTCCATCATCAACATGATCCCGAATCCCCCCGGCAAGATCGCGGGAGGCGTGGTCCTCTTCCACGGAAAGGATCTCGTGTCGATGCCCGCCCACGAGCTCAGGGAAATCCGCGGAAACAAGATCTCCATGATCTTCCAGGATCCCATGACCTCCCTCAATCCCTTCCTCAAGATTTCGACCCAGATGATCGAGACCATCGTCCTGCACCAGAAACTGGACAAGGCGGCAGCGAAGGAAAAGGCCATCGAGATGCTCAAGCTGGCCGGAATCCCCGGACCGGAGAAGCGTATCGACCAGTACCCACACCAGTTCTCGGGCGGCATGCGCCAGCGCGTCATGATAGCCATGGGGCTGTCCTGCAATCCGGAGATCCTGATCGCGGACGAGCCGACGAGCGCGCTGGACGTCACCATCCAGGCCCAGATCCTCGAGCTCATGAAGGAGCTGACCGCCCGTCTCGGCACGGCCGTCATCCTCATCACCCACTCCCTCGGCGTCGTCGCCGGCATGTGCAACAACCTCTGTGTCATGTACGCGGGCCGCATCGTCGAGCGCGGGCCGACCGGCCCCATCTTCGAGAAGCCCCTGCACCCCTACACCCAGGGACTCATCAAGTCCGTGCCCAGGCTGGACAAAGCGAACAACGAGCGCCTGTATTCCATCCCGGGACAGCCGCCGAACGTCATCGACCTCCCGGACTGCTGCCCCTTCTATCCCCGCTGCAACCGGGCGATGGACAAATGCAAGCACAAATACCCAGGCAGCGTGAAATTCGACGACGGCAGGGCTGTGTCCTGCTGGCTCTACGCGGAGGAGAAGTGATCATGGCCGAGAAAGAACTTTTACTCGACGTACGCGGGCTCAAGATGCACTTCCCCACCGGCTCCGGCCTTCTGGCCAAGAAGGGTCGCATCTACGCGGTCGACGGCGTCGATCTTCAGATCAAGAAGGGCGAGACGCTCGGTCTCGTCGGCGAATCCGGCTGCGGAAAGTCGACGACGGCGCGCGCGATCGCCCAGCTCTACAAGCCCACCGCAGGCGAGGTCATCCTGAAGGGCAAGGACCTCACCAAGCTGAACGCCGACGATCTCATCGCCGCGCGCCAGAACATGCAGATGGTCTTCCAGGATCCCTACGCATCGCTCAACCCGCGCATGACCTCCGGCGACATCATCGCCGAGCCCATGCGCATCTACCAGAAACGCGGGCTTTTGAAGTACGACAGGGTCGAGATGACCGAACGCGTCGAGCAGCTGATGGAGAAGGTCGGGCTCTCCCGATTCTTCCGCAACCGCTATCCGCACGAGTTCTCGGGCGGCCAGCGCCAGCGCATCGGCATAGCCCGCGCCCTCGCGCTCAAGCCTGAGCTCATTCTCTGCGACGAAGCCGTATCCGCCCTCGACGTGTCCATCCAGGCCCAGATACTGAACCTCTTCAAGGATCTGCAGGACGAGTTCGGGCTGACCTACCTCTTCATCGCCCACGACCTCGCCGTCATTCAGTACATCTCCACCCGCGTGGCTGTCATGTACCTTGGCATGGTGGCCGAGCTCTCCGATTCCGCCGAGCTCTACAAGAATCCTCTGCATCCCTACACCCAGGCCCTTCTCTCGGCCGCGCCCATCCCCGATCCCAAGATCGAGGCTGTGCGCAAGCGCATCATCCTCACGGGCGACGTGCCCTCTCCGGACAAGCAGAGACCGGGCTGCAACTTCTACGACCGCTGCTCCAAGCATATGGACAAGTGCAAGACCTGCAAGCCGAAGCTCACGAAAGTCGGGGTCGGCCACGACGTGGCCTGCTTCCTCTACCACAGCGAGCAGGTCAAGGCCGTGCCGGCGGCGACCGCTAAGACTTGAACGCCGGGTCTTTACAAATCACATTGAATCGAACAGGGACTGTCCTTCGGGGCTGTCCCTGTTTTCGTTTTCAAAACTCCGAAGAACGATCAAAACAGGAAGACGCGGTCAGCTTGTCTGCTCTGGTTCGAGGAGGAAATCGCGGATATCCATGCGTCGGATGCCGTCGATATTGTCGGGGGCGACTTCGTCGAGGCTGAGGACGAGTTTGGGATAGTTGTCGGGGATTTTCGCCAGATTGCCGAACTCGCGCTTGATGACGGATTCGTCGGATAAAAGGTAGCAGACTTGGTAGTATCGCCTCTCGCTCCCGCGCTCGGCTACGAAGTCCACTTCGAGATTGTCCCAGACCCCGATCGATACGGTCCAGCCTCGCCTTCGCAGTTCGAGATAGACGATGCTTTCCATGAGACCGGAGATGTCGCGGTCGCGGGAACCGATCAGCCCGTGTCGCAAACCGATGTCGCCGGGATAGTATTTTTCCGCGTATTCAAGATGGCGTTTCCCGCGCAAGTCGAATCGTCTGACTTTGTACAGAGCAAAAGCTCCGCACAGATACGAAAGGTATTCCCGCACCTTGTCGGCCGAAATACTTCTCCCTTGGGACAAGAAAAAAGCGTGCACCGATCGGGCGGACAGAAGGTTGCCCGCATTGTCCATCGCGAATCTGAGGACCCTGTCCAGCGTGTCCGCATCCCGTATCGCGTGCCGTTTGACCACGTCTTTCAGGATGATGCTGTCTACCAGCGACTCCAGGTACGACCGGATCATTCCTTCGTCGTGGACAATGGAATGAATGCCGGGAAAGCCGCCGACAGTCAGGTATCGTCTGAAAAGGGCATCCCGGGAATATGTGTTGTTCGATTGCCCGGCGAATAGGATGAACTCCCTGAATGAGAGGGTGAAGATGGGTATTTCGATGTATCGTCCCGCGAGTAGGGTGGCGAGTTCGGAAGACAGCAATCGTGCGTTGGAACCGGTGATCGTGCAGTCGATTTTCCCTTCCGCGAGCACCGAGGCGAGGACCCGTTCCCAGCCTTCGATTTCCTGCACCTCGTCGAGAAGGAGGTACCCGCCATCGGGAAGCTTTTCTTTGATGTATTTGTACATAGCGCTATAGTGCCGCAATCCGTCATTTTCTAGATTCTCCATGTTGATGTGGAGAATCGTATCAGGGTTCGATCCCTTCCGAAGCAGAGCTTCCTTCAGCAACACGAGGATGGTACTTTTCCCTGAACGACGTATGCCGGAGAGTACTTTTATGAGGGGACTGTCGGAAAATTGCAGGATACGTTCGACATAATTTGGTCTTTCTATCATATTGAAGAGTATAATCTTCAATATTCTATTTTGCAATACCAACGGCGGATATACTCAGTCGACGACGCTGCGCGGTCAGCTCGCCTGGTCCGGTTCGAGGTTGAACCGTGTCCTGAATCCGCAAGTCCGGCAGAGCCTCTCGACCACGCGCCGTTCCGAGAAGCCCTTGTAAAGTGCCCGGGCGCGCGGCGAAGCCATGATCTCGTCCCAGTCGCCTTCGTAGATGTTGCCGAGGGTGATTCGCCCCTCCGCGTCGAGGCAGCAGGGCACGACGCTGCCGTCGAGGAGGATTCCCGCCTGATCGCGCAGGGCGTAGCAGAAGCCCGTACTGCCGAAGTCGACCATGCCGGGAAGCTCGGGCCAGACGAAGCGTTCCGCGGGGTGAAAGTTGAGTTTCGGCCCCAGCCTGACGAGGTTTTTGTCGGCGATGGAGGAGTCCCACTGGCGCAGGCTGAGGACCTTGATCGAAGGTTCGCGGGCGAGGATATCGATCGAGGCGAAAATGCCCTCGACAGCGTCCTTCCGCTCCTGCTCGGGAAGGCCGGCGAGGCTGTGCAGGGAAATGTTGACGCGTTCGAGCGCGGGTCTGGCCAAAAGCGCGTCGAGGCGCTCTGAAAGCAGGGTTCCGTTCGTCGTGAGGTGGACCGCGAAGCCGGCCTCACGCGCCATGTCGAGGAAGCTGCCGAGCTCGGGGTGGAGGAGCGGCTCGCCTTTGATATGGAAATAGAGGATCTTCGCCCTGCCCGAGAGTTTTCCGAGGATGATGCCAAAGCGCTCGCGCGCGAGGAAACCGCGCGGCCTCAGGACGGGAGGACAGAATTCGCAGCGCAGGTTGCAGACGTTCGTTATCTCGACGTAGACCTTTTTCAGAGCCGGCATTGTGCTAGTATAGAAGGATGCGGGCCGGAAGTGAAAGCGCCACTATTGTGGCGGGGCCGGTATTGCAGCGAGGCCACTATTGTGGCGAGGCCTCCATCGCGGCGAAGTGTCGCCACTGGCGATGGCGCCGCGATCACGATGGCGCGGGGTCGGGAGGGGAGCGTGGCCAAGGTCTTGAGCATTGTCGGATACAGCGCGACGAATGTGGGCATCTATCGCGACCAGGTGCGGAGCCTCTTCAAGGATTCCCTCGATATCCGGGTCCACATCATCGGAGCTTTCTCGCGCGAAAGGATCGAGAGCTCCGACCTGGTCCTTTTCACCTCCTTCGACGCCCTGGAGAGGACGCTCGGCGATTCCGCGGGCTGCCGCGACGTCATCTTCGCATCGAGGACGGTGTCGAAGGCCGGCTTCGACCTCGTGGCTTCCCTGGACGACGGGAAAGGGAAGGAGATTCTTCTTGTCGACGAGACGCTTCCGATGGCCGAACAGATGGTGGCCACTCTCCGGCAGGCGGGCCTCCGGCGCCCCGGCCTCCGCGCCGTAGCCGAGGGCGGCATCCGGTATTCAGGAGAGGACACTGTCGTCATCCTCGGAGAGACGGGTTACGACACCTCGGGCGCCGGGCGCGTCCTCGATATCGGCAACAGCCTTCTCGACGTTCCGACCATCCTCGATATCGGCTTCCGCCTCGGTCTCGGCCACATGCTGAACCGGCAGAACATCCGGGAAAACTACCGCGAGATCATGACGACGAATATCGGTCTCGCGGAGGTCCTCGGCATGACGAATCGCTTCGAGGGATTCCTCGACATCCTCCTGCAGTCCGTGGATTCGGGAATCGTCGGCGTGGATGTCGACGGGAAGGTCTTCTCCTGCAACGACAAGGCGAGGAACCTTCTCGGGCTCGGGCTCGGGCTCGGGCTCGGGCCCGGGCAGGGGAGCGCCGCCGGGGCGATAGTCGGGGCCGTGGCCCGGGAGGCATTCCCGCAGATTCCCTTCGAGGCCGTCCTGCGCGAGAAGACGCCTCTCAGGGACAGGATCGCGCGGGCCTCAGGCGGGGATGTCGTCTACTCCGTCGATCCCATCCTCCACTCCGGCGTGCTCTACGGCGCGGTCGCGGTCTTCGGGCGCTTCGGGGAGGAAGAGCGGAAGCAGCACAGGATCAGGACGCAGATCCCCGACAGAGGGCATCACGCCCGGTACACCTTCGCCGATATCATAGGTTCGAGTCCCATCCTCATCAGGCGCAAGGAGATGGCGAGACGCATGGCGGAATCGGCCTCCTCCGTCCTCATCACGGGCGAGAGCGGGACGGGCAAAGAGATGTTTGCCCAGGCCATCCACAACAGCTCGCCCCGGCGGGACTTCCAGTTCGTCGCCGTGAACTGCGGCGCCCTGCCGGAAAGCCTTCTCGAGAGCGAGCTCTTCGGCTACGACGAGGGCGCCTTCACGGGGGCGCGCAAGGGCGGGAAGCCGGGACTCTTCGAGCTCGCCCACCGCGGGACACTCTTTCTCGACGAGATAGGGGAGATGCCGCCGAGCCTCCAGATGCGGCTCCTGCGCGTTCTCGAGGAGAGACAGGTCATGCGCCTCGGCGGCGCGGAGCTCATCGGCATCGATATCCGGGTCATCGCCGCGTCGAACCGGGATCTCGGAAAGATGGTGGCCGGGGGAGGCTTCCGCGAGGATCTGTATTACCGGCTCAACGTTCTGCCTCTCCACATTCCACCCTTGAGAGAGAGGCGCGAGGATATCATGCCCCTTGTGCGGGAGTTCCAGCGCCTTTTCGGCTTCACTTTCGGTATCAGACCCGAAGTCGACGAATTCTTCATGCGGCACAGCTGGAGAGGCAACGCGCGCGAGCTGCGCAACTATGTCGAATTCATCGCCAACCTCGGCGTCGAAATGGTAGGCCTCGCGGATCTGCCGGTCCCTCCGGATCAGCCCGGTTTCCGGAAAGAAGCGGGCCCGGAGGGGCATGCCGGTCAGGGGACAATGGCAACTGTGGGGGGTGCCGGGACAGTGGGAACCGGTAGTGCCTGCAGGGATGTCGAGGTGCGACAGTTCATTTTGGACGAGCTGAAGGCCGCCCATCGGTCCGGAAAGCGGATGGGACGGCGCGGTCTGTACGAAAAGGCGAAGCAGCGTTGCCTGTTCATGAGCGAGCGCGAGATCAGGATCGTCCTCGCCGGGCTGGCGCGGGAGGGCTTCGTCGAGATACGGCCCGGAAAGGGCGGGACCGTGCTGACGATGGCGGGACTGCATTCCGCCTGATCATATTCCTCAGGAGCGCACCGCGGAGGGCTGTATGCCGCCGGACGTATTCATGGGTCCCTCCATCTTCAAAGCCGGGCTTCCATCAGTTGGCTCCGAGATTGTAGTGGCAAGCCACTGAATGTCCATCCCCGACATCGCTGAGCGGCGGCTCGTCCGAGGAACAGACTTTTTTTGCATATTTGCACCGCGTGTGGAAGCGGCATCCAGGTGGAGGGTTCATGGGGCTGGGAATGTCTCCGGCGAGGATGATCTTCTCGCTATTCTCCTCCGGATCGGGATGGAGAATGGATGAGAGCAGAGCTTCCGTGTAGGGATGCTCAGGTCGGGAAAAGAGCCGCTCTGATTGCCCCAGCTCCACGATTTTTCCGAGATACATCACCGCTATCCTCGAACTTATGTGCCTGATGACTCCCAGATTGTGGGCGATGAACAGATAGGTCGTGCCGAACTCCTCTTGCAGGTCCTCCAGAAGGTTGAGGACCTGAGCCTGGATGGAGACATCGAGGGCTGAAACCGGTTCATCAGCGATCACTAATTTCGGCCGGAGGGCGAGTGCCCGTGCTATTGCGATGCGCTGCCTCTGCCCGCCCGAGAATTCGTGGGGATACCGTTTCAGGTGTTCTTCCTTCATCCCGACGGCCTCGATCAGAAACTTTACCTGGCTCGCGCGTTCATCTTTCGTGCCAATGCTGTGCGTCAGGAGGGGTTCTTCCAGAATGGCCCGTATCGATTTCCTCGGATCCAGTGAGGAGTAGGGATCCTGAAAAACGATCTGCATCTGCCTGCGGATGGGTTTGAGGTCCTTGGAGGGGATGGTGGCCAGATTGTATTCCTGCCCCTGCGTGTAAAAGAAGATATCGCCCGACGAAGGCTTGTAGAGACGGATAATCGTCCTTCCGACCGTAGTTTTGCCGCAACCGGATTCGCCCACGAGTCCGAGAGTCTCACCGTCCATGATATCGAAACTTACGTCGTCGACGGCGTTCATGTACAGTTTCTGCCTGTCGAACAGGCCTTTCCGGACGGGAAAACTTTTTTTCAGATGTCGTACGGAAATCAGCACATTCCCGGATTCCATGCATGTCCTCCAAATTGCTTCAGGGCACGAGTATGCAGGCGACCTGATGATCCGGCGCGGTTTTCCGCAATTCCGGCATGGCTTCACCACATTCCGGCTTCGCATGCGGGCATCGTTCGCGGAACACACAGCCTGAGACATCGTCGAAAGGACTGGGCACCGTCCCCTTTATGGGAATCAGCCTCGCGCTGGCCTTCGACTTCGCCGAAGGCAGTGAGTCCAGCAACCCTCTTGTATACGGATGGAGGGGCTTTCGGAACAACTCGCGGACCGTCGCCTTTTCCACGATTTTCCCGAGGTACATGACGATCACATCATCGGCGATATTGGCGACGACGCCGAGGTCGTGCGTGATGAACAGGAGCGACATCCGGAATTTTGATTTCAGGTCGGCCATGAGATCCAGGACCTGAGCCTGAATGGTGACATCGAGGGCTGTTGTCGGTTCATCCGCGATCAGTAAGGACGGATTGCAGGACAAGGCCATCGCGATCATGACCCGCTGGCGCATGCCGCCTGACATCTCGTGCGGGTAGGAATCGATCCGTTTTTCCGGCGCCTGGATGCCGACGGCTTTCAGCATTTCGATAGCCTTATTGCGCGATTCTTTTTTGCCGAGGCCCTGATGGAGGCTGATCGCCTCCATGATCTGGAAGCCGACCGTGTAGACCGGATTGAGGGAGGTCATCGGTTCCTGGAAAATCATGGCCAACTCGTTGCCGCGGAGGGAGCGCATCAGCTGACCGGTTGGATCCTGCTTCGCAATATCGATGACTCCCCTTTTGCCGTGATACAGAATTTCGCCTTCAACGATCTTTCCGGGAGGATTCCTGATGAGTCCCATGATCGATAGCGCGGTGACGGATTTTCCGCAGCCCGATTCTCCGACTATGCCTGCCGTCCGTTCTTTTCCGATTTCAAAATCGATGCCGTTCACCGCCTTGCCTATGCCATCCTCTGTATAAAAATACGTTTTGAGGTTTTTGACCTGCAGCAGGGCTTCCATATATCGCTCCAGGGAAAAGAGATATATATAGTTAACAAAAAAACTTATGCATTCAGACTGGCATTCCGGAATGTTGCGTTGTATAGTAGCAGACGTCTTTTTGCTTGTACAGCACAATCTTTTTTTTGGAGGTAAGGGATGTCGGCAGCGAGAAAACTGTCTTTTCTCATCGTGTGTCTCGTCATTCTCTGCGGTTCCGCGGGACTGTCCGCTCAGGTGAAAAATCCGGGAACATTCGTCAAGGCTACACTTAACACCCCCGATTCACTCGACCCCCACTTCATGGTCGCCTCCGCGACCATGGAACTTTCGCTCAATGTCTATGATTCATTGCTCTCCCACGACAAAGCCGATTCGACCAAGCTTGTCCCCGCTTTGGCAACGGCCGTTCCTTCGCTGGAGAACGGATTGATCAAGGTTGCGGCCAACAAGTCGACGAAAATCACCTTCCCCATCCGGAAAAACGTAAAATTCCACTCAGGGGATATCCTGGAGCCGGAGGATGTCGCCTACACCTTCAAACGCGGCATGCTCGTCGGCGGCCAGACGGCTGTGATCAGGATGCTCTGCCTCAACCTTCTCGACGCCAACTCCTTCTCTGACCTCGTCAAGGCTGTCGGTTTCGACGCGGCCTACCAGAAGCTCGATAATTCCATCGTCGCGACAAAGGACAGCGTGACCTTCAACCTCCTGAATCCCTTCGTGCCCTTCCTGGAACTCATGGCCGACAAGGGCAGTTCGGCCGGCATATTCTCGAAAGCCTGGTGCGTCGCTCAGGGTGACTGGCCGGGAACGAAGGAGACCGCGTCCAAATTCATCGGCCTGAAGCTGGAAGACGACAAGCTGTTCAAGAAGATGAATGGCACCGGCACCTACCGATTCGTCGCCTGGGAGGCCGGCGAACGTCTTGTGTTCGAGGCCTTCCCTGATTCCTGGCAGGGAGCTCCCCAGATCCCGAGAGTGGTGATCCGTTTCATCAAAGATGTCCAGACCGGCATCCTCCTCCTCAAGGCGGGTGACGTCGATTTCGTGGCCGTGGGGGTCAGCGACATCCAGCAGCTCAAGGGCGTTTCCGGCGTCGAACTGAAAACCAACATTCCCTCGGCCTGGCTCATGAAAATGAATTTCGTCATGGACATCGCGCCGCAGAGCCCGTACATCGGCGACGGAAAGCTCGGACCGAACGGCATTCCCCCGAACTTCTTCTCCGATATCAATGTCCGCAAGGGGCTCGCCTACGCCTTCGACTACGAGGCCTTCATCAACAGCGCCATGGGCGGCTTTGCCCAGAAACCCTACGGGCCTGTCCTCATCGGCTTCCCGACCGCGAATCCCGACAATCCCCAGTACACGCACGATCTCGCGAAAGCCAAGGAATACCTGCAGAAGGCCTGGGATGGAAAACTCTGGGCCCAGGGCTTCAAGATGACCATGGTGTACTCGACCGGTTCCAAGCAGAGACAGGTTGCGCTCGAGATCCTCAAGGACAACCTCGAGAGCCTCAATCCGAAGTTCAAGATGGAGCTGGCTTCCCTGCCCTTCGCGGGCTATGTCGGAGCCATCGGACAGCGGACCGTGCCCCTCTCCCTCCTCGGCATTCTTCCCGACATTTTCGACCCCTACTTCCCGCTCTTCGAGCACATGCATTCCGCCGGCGGCTATGCCGAGCGTGGCGGCTACGTCGAATACGCGAAGAAGGAATTCGATAGTCTCGTCGAGATCGTGGGCAGCGAATACGATCCGGTGAAGCGCAAGGAAGCATCCTATAAACTCCAGCGCCTCGATTACGAATTCGTCCCCGCGATCCTGCACTACCAGGTCACCGAAAATGTGGCCTACAGGAGCTGGCTGAAGGGCTATGTTCCCAGGATGCAGCCGACCAATATCGACTATTCGCAGCTCAGCAAGTGACTGGTCTTCATAACGCATAAGGATGAATGGAGCCGTCAGGTCGGGGAATCCCGACCTGACGTGGCCGGGTTGGGGAATCCCGACCTGGCCTGACCGCTCCCGGCCGGCTCCACGGTGACAAACGATGCTCGCATACATTCTGAAACGACTGGCCTTTCTGCCGGTGCTGCTTTTGGTGCTCTCCGTACTCATATTTTCCCTGGTCATGTTTCTCAGCCCTTACGAGAGGCTGGCCGTCTTCATCCCGAATCTCGAATCGGCCTCCGCCACTGTGTCCTTCGAGGAGCTGATTACCCGCTACGGCCTCGACCAGCCCTTCTACGTGCAATACTGGAACTGGCTCGGCGAGGTGCTGAAAGGGAATCTGGGCTGGTCGCCTTCGTCCAGGATGCCTGTGAGCGAGGCCATCGCCAAGAACTTTCCAGCTACCATCGAACTCATGTTCTGCGGCTTCGTCATCGTGTTTTTCGGAGGCATATCGCTCGGGACCTACACGGCGGTGCGGCACAACCGCGCACCCGACCAGATCGCGCGAGTGATGACGATTTTCGCGCTGTCTCTGCCCGAGTTCATTTTCGGACTACTGCTGCTCGTTCTTTTTTATGCGGTGCTGGGATGGTTCCCTCCGGGACGCCTGAGCCTGTGGGCGGAGGATATTGTGTATTCGGGTTCGTTCAGACGGTTTACCGGCATGAATACGGTGGACGGTCTCCTGAACTGGAACATTCCGGTTTTCCTTGATGCGCTGCGTCACCTGATCCTGCCCTCCATCGCGTATTCCCTGGGTCTTCTGTCGACAATCCTCCGGCTGATGCGATCCTCCCTCCTCGAAACCCTCGGCAAAGAATATGTCCTGACCGCGAGGGCGAAGGGGCTTTCGGAAAAAGTCGTCATCAACAGGCACGCGCGGCACAACGCCCTTTTGCCGGTCATAACGGTCGCTGGGGGAATAGTCGCCCGCATGCTGGGCGGCGCCGTGATCATCGAGACGGTCTTCAATTTCAGGGGCATGGGTACCTTCATCGTCGACGCGGCTCAGGGCCTGGATTTCCCGGCCATCCTGGGGTTTTCGCTGATGATAGGCATTGTGATCATCATAACCAACCTGTTGATAGACATCCTGTATGTCATCCTTGATCCTACTATCAGCTTCGAGGGCAAGAATGGATAACCTGAAAAGGGTACTCAAAAACCCCCTGGGGGCCGCGGGAATCGCCATCATCCTGTTCTGGGCCGTGATAGCCCTCCTTGCTCCAGTGCTCGCCGCGCCCAAGAACCCGGATGCTCCCTACTCGATGCGGAGGGTCGGCTACTCATCGTTGCCCTCTCCTCCCTCGCCGAAGGCTGTGCTGGGGACCACCGGCGGCGGTTACGATATTTTTTACGGCATGGTCTGGGGTGCGAGAAATTCCTTCAGAGTCGGCATTATCGTCGTGTCGATAACTTTGCTCATCGGCGTGGCTCTTGGCGGAATAGGCGCCTACATCGGCGGGACCTGCGACATGGTGATAATGCGGATAACCGATCTGTTCATGAGTTTTCCCTTTCTCATCGCCGTCATAATCGTCAGCATCGTCCTCGGCAAAGGGCAGGACAAAGTGATACTGGCGCTGATCATATTCGGATGGCGCCAGTACGCGCGGGTTATGCGCAGCGAGGTCCTGTCGATCAAGAACAAGGACTATGTCACTGCCGCGCGGACCATCGGCGTCAGCGAGTGGAAAAATTTTCTCTTCCATGTTCTGCCTAATTCGATTTTTCCTGTCCTCGTCCTCGCCTTCATCGATATCGGAGTCACCGTGCTGATAGCGGCCTCCATGAGTTTCATCGGAGTCGGAGCCGAACCCGGATTCGCCGATTGGGGCCAGATGATCAACTTTTCCAGGAATTGGCTTCTCGGTATCGAGGGGCAGCCACTCTACTACTGGTACACCTACACCTTCCCCTCGATCGCGATAGTGTCCTTCGTTCTGGGCTGGACTCTGATCGGCGATACCTTGCGGGACGTCCTTGATCCTAAATTGAAAAGGAAGGGAACGAAAAAAATTGGAAATAATTGATGCCCACACCCACCTTGGATTGATGGAGTTCATTGTCCGCGAGATATCGCCGGAAAAACTAAAAAAGCCGGCCTTTCAGGACAAAATGTGCCAGACCCGCGACGAGCTCGTGGACTCCATGAGCCGAAACGGAGTCGACAGGGCTGTCGTCTTCCCCTTTCCCCTGGCCGAGGTCGATCCGGAAAAAGCCAATTCCTACGTTCTCGACGCGTGGAAGGAATGGAAGGACAGAATCATCCCCTTCGCCCTCGTCGACGACGAACCACGTGCCTGGGCCTCGCGCGGGTTCAGGGGCTTCAAGCAGCATTTCCTTCTGGAACCGGAACGCTTCGATTCAAAACGGATTTACAGGCAAATCGCCTCTACCGGATTGCCGCTCGTGGCTCACTTTCCGACTCGCGCGATAGTCGAGAGCGCCGAAGCCATTCTCGCCATCGCTCCCGACATCAAACTGATAATCGCCCACATGGGACGATGCGAGCCTTTTACGGGAAAGTGTGTCATGGAGAATGTCGCGGCGCTCGGGAAATACGAGAATGTATATTTCGAGACCTCGACCGTGAGGGACCTTCCGACCTTCAAGGCGGCTCTGGCTGAACTCGGGGCGTCGAGAATCTGCTTCGGCTCCGATATTCCTTTTGGCTCGAAAAGGGGAGCCAATCCGCAGGGCGCCGAATACGATCTCTTGTATTCGGCCATGAGCAGCGAGGAAGACCGCCGTATGGTTTTCGGCGGAACGATTCAGAATATTCTCGGGGAGGCCTGAGGTGGCGGCGAAACAGCTTTCAGAAATATCCTGGCCGGAAGCGAAGATGCTCCTCGGTCAGAACGCCATAGTCGTGCTGCCCATCGCGGGTGGTACGAAGGAGCATGGCTATCACCTTCCGCTCGGAACCGACATGTATGTGATCGACGAGATCGCGCGTATCGTCGCAGCGGAATCCGGCCCCGGGATCCTGATGCTCCCGACCCTGAACTATGCCTATTTCCCCGCCTTCGTCGACTGGCCCGGAACTGTTTCCATAGGATCAGGCAACTTCATCAATTTCGTGAGTGACATCGTGAGAAACTACGCGAGGCACGGGGCGAAGAAGTTTCTCCTCCTCGATGGAGGGGTTTCCACCCAAGGCCCGCTGGCTATCGTGTCCTACGATCTCGCGAACGAACTCGGAGTCCGGGTCGCGGTCACGAATATTTCGGAGCTCGGGAAAAAAGAAAAGAAACAGGTCTGTATCGAAAAGGGCGGCGGGCACGGCGACGAGAGCGAGACTTCCTGCGTGCTGGCGGTCAGGCCGGACCTTGTCAATCTGGACCGCGCTGTGAACGATGCCTCGCGGGAATTGCTGAATATGAGGAGCGAATCCGGCGCCCTTTTCATCACCCTGAAAGGTCCGATGAAGACTGTGAGCGGCATCAATGGCGAACCGCTCGCCGCGACCGCTGAGAAGGGGAGGGTCATTCTGGACGCGATGGCCGCCGATGTCCTGAAATTCCTTCATTCTTTCGTCGAGGCGGAGTGAGACTATGATTTCGTTCAGGTATGATGCGCCGGAATATTCCTGTGGCGAAATAGCCGAGGCTCTGGGCAAGGCGGCGAAGCGGGGTATCGTACAGGACGCGTACTCGATAGGCGGAGAGATCGAGGAACTCGAATCGGAGATGGCCGCCCTTCTTTGCAAGGAGCGGGCGGTTTTCATGCCCACGGGCACCCTCGCAAACCACCTCGCCATCAGGGCTCTGGCGCAAAGGGGCGATCGCGTCCTCGTGCAGGAACAAAGCCACATGTATCAGGACTCGGGCGACGCCCTTTCCAGGCTCTCCGGTTTCAGCCTCATACCATTGGGGCATCATCGCGCCGGGTATACGTGTGAAGAAGCCCGGAGCGCGTATGCGGATGCATTGCAGACGAGGGTGAAGACCGGAGTCGGGGCTCTGGCGATAGAGAATCCTGTGCGGCGCTGCCACGGCGAGACTTTCGACTATGGAGAAATGCTGCGGATCACGGCCTGGGCGCGAGAAAAGAAAATCGGGACCCACC
Organism: Treponemataceae bacterium; assembly: GCA_963678065.2. Taxonomy (GTDB): domain Bacteria; phylum Spirochaetota; class Spirochaetia; order Treponematales; family Rectinemataceae. The sequence continues at coordinate 524,260 of CAXXVZ010000005.1, read as the reverse complement.
TGGACGGGGCGCGGCTCTTCATCGCCTCGCACTACACGAAGGTAGCGGTGCGGGACTACGCCTCCAGCTTCGATACCGTCTACGTGTCCCTGTACAAGTATTTCGGCTCTCCTTCCGGAGCTGTTCTCGCGGGACCTGGCGATCTGCTCGACGGGATATACCACGAGAGGCGGATGTTCGGCGGAGGCCTGAACCAGGCCTGGATATTCGCGAGCCTCGCGCTTGAATCGTTGCAGAGTTTTGACGCCCAGTTCTCCGAGGCCGTCCGCATCTCGGAGGATTTGATCGACGCGCTCGCGAACAGCGGCGTTTTTCTCGTCGACAGGATTCAGAGGGGAAGCAATATCTTCGGTCTTAAATTCAGCAACAGGGGAAGCGATCCCGGACGTCATGCGCGATTTATGGAAGGATTGCGGAAGAAGAACATCCTGATGCCCGAAGCTGCGGCCGGAGAATATTTTCTGAAGGTCAATACGAGCCTTCTCGGTTTTCCTCCTGAGGGAATAGCCGCCGATTTTATCGATACCGCCAGGGAATCCTGAGGGAGCGCCTCCTTTGCCGCGGCGCCCGCTGTCACATCAGTCCCCGTGGGGAAGCATCTCGGGAAGCGCGGCCCGATTCAGTACGAATCTGTCAAACCATTGCCGGGTTTGCCTGTTTCGCTCCGGGATGCATTCGGACAAAGCGTGATCGGCTCCTTCCAGCATCACGAGTCTGAACGGATGCCGGATTCTCAAAAGCTTTCCGGCCATATGCAGGGCGGATAGCGGGTTGACCCGCCAGTCGGCCGTACCCTGTATTATCAGTATCGGGGTCGTCGGGCAGAGTTTTTCCGCCCAATATACGGCGCTCCTTTGCTCGAGCGCCGCTTCGCTTTGCGTGGCGAAGTCTGGAATCAGATCCCTGTAGACCTCCTCCATATCCTTCCTGTCGTCGGTCCAGGTCGTCAGATCGGAAACTCCGCAGCGGATGACGGCCGCCCTGACGCGGTTCGTTTTCGTCAGGGCCAGATAGGTCATCATGCCACCACGACTGCCACCGTACATGCCTATCCTGGAGGAGTCGGCGTTCTCATCTCCATCGAGCAGGGGGAAAAGGTTGAGAACATCGGCCAGGTCGGCGCCGCCAAACTCGTCGTGCCCCTCGCTGCCGCATCCGCCCCGATACTGACTTGCGACGACCAGATAGCCCCAGCTTGCGAAACGGCAGAGCAGATTCACCATCGCCAAGGCTCCGATCGAGCCGAACTCCCGGTTCCCGCCGCGATTGTATATGATGCACGGATACGGTCCCCGCCCCTTGGGCACGACGTAAAAACCCTTTATGCGGAGTCCGTCGCTCATGTAGGTGATGTCGTATGCTTCGATATGCCACAGATATTCGAATTCTCCGAGAAAAAAACCGCCGGAATCATATACCGACGAAGGAAATTGGTAGGTTGTCTTTTCGAGTATCTCGCCGTCAGCCATGGTAGTGTCCTGTCGCTTCCTGCCGATGATGCGAAACGATAAACCATCGATATCTGTCTGTCCAGCAGGCGATGCGATGATCGGGCCGCGATTCGGGAATGGTTTTCATACCCTGCAAGCTCGCTGCAAAGATATTGATTTACGGGGTATACGGGATCAAGATATGATACCGTAAAATCCAATAGACCCTTTTGGTGCAGTAAAATCAATCTGGGTTTTTTCCCGTTCATTTCTCGATCCCTCTGCAGCAACGAGTTAGGCTTTCTCAAATCACGTCAATTCTTGGCACGCTCCTTGCATGTACAGGGTGTTTGCCGCGCCCGCCCGTCCCGGTTCCGCCTCTGACAGAAGAGGGAACCAGGCCGAGTCCCGCGGCGGGAGGATGTGGATGAAGATTCTGATGACAGGAAACGAGGCCGTCGCGAGGGGGGTGCTCGAGGCCGGCGTCGCCTTCGCGGCCGCCTATCCGGGAACTCCCAGCACGGAAATACTCGAGAATATCGCGGCAAACGGCGGCGCAGTCGTGGCCGAGTGGGCTGTCAACGAGAAGGTCGCCCTGGAATCCGCTTTCGGAGCCTCGGTCGCGGGCGCGAGGGCCTTCGCGGCGATGAAGCATGTCGGCGTGAATGTCGCCGCCGATCCTCTCATGACCATAGCCTACACAGGCATCAACGGCGGACTCGTCCTTGTCTCGGCCGACGAACCCGGGCTTCACTCTTCGCAGAACGAGCAGGATAACCGGCATTATGCGAAATTCGGGAAAATGCCCATGGTCGAGCCCTCCGACAGCCAGGAGTGCAAGGACATGGTCGTCGACGCCTATGAGCTGAGCGAGCGCTTCGACATGCCCGTCCTTTTCCGGATGACGACGCGCATCTGCCACAGCAAGACTCCCGTCGTTCCCGGCGAGGTCCGCGAGGCGGTGAAGCGACCCTACGCACGCAATATCGACAAGTATTATGCCGTACCCGCCGTGTCCAGGAAGCTGCACGAGTCACTCGAGAGGAAGCTCGTTGCCCTCGAGGAGTTCTCCAACGGGACAGAGCTCAACCGCGAAGAGATGCACGATCCCGCGATCGGCATCGTGACCGCGGGCGCCGCCTACCAGTACGCCCGCGAAGTCTTCGGGGAAGGAGCCTCCTACCTCAAGCTCGGTTTCACGAATCCTCTCCCCATGCGGAAGATCCGCGACTTCGCCGCGAAGGTCGGGAAGCTCTACGTCGTCGAGGAACTCGACCCCTTCATGGAGGAGCAGATCAAGGCAGCCGGCATCGAGTGCACGGGCAAGAGCCTTCTGCCGACAACGGGCGAGCTCGACCCCGAGATCGTCGCGCGCTCCCTTCTTGGCAAAGAACCGACCCTTGTCGGCGCCGATACTTCCGGCCTGGTGGCCCGTCCCCCCGTTCTCTGCGCGGGATGCCCGCACCGCGGTTTCTTCCATGTTCTCGGCAAGTATAAAAACATCATGATCAACGGCGACATCGGCTGCTACGGGCTCGGGGGACTTCCACCTCTCAGCGCCGCCGACACCTGCGTCGCCATGGGCGCGAGCGCGAGTATGGCCCACGGCGCGGCCAAGGTCTTCACACGCTTCGGCGACCCGACGAGGAACGTCGCTGTCATCGGTGACTCGACCTTCTTCCACACCGGCATGAACAGCCTCCTCGGGGCGGTCTACAACAAGTCGAACACCGTGACCTGCATCCTGGACAACAGGATCACGGGCATGACCGGCCATCAGGACAATCCCGGCACCGGCTACACGCTTTCAGGGGAGCCGACCAAGGCCGTCGACCTCGAGGCTCTCGTGCGCGCCCTCGGCGTCGATAAGGTCCGGACGGTGAATCCGAACAGGCTCGACGAGACGAAGGCGGCCTTCGACTGGGCATTCCAGCAGAACGAGAGTGTCGTCATCATCACTCGCTGGCCCTGCGTGCTCAAGAAATTCTCGGTCGAGGACAAATCCGAGTTCGGCGACTGGATGGGAACCTGCGAAGTCGACCAGGAAAAATGCAACGGCTGCCGCGCCTGCGTGCGCACGGGCTGTCCCGCTCTCCAGTACGATTCCGGGACGAAGAAGGTGAAGATCGATCCGGCCCAGTGCGTCGGCTGCGAAGTCTGCGTCCAGGTCTGTCCCAAGAAGGCGATATCCAAGGCAGGTGCGAAGCATGAGTGACACGAAGAGCGTCCTTTTGGTCGGCGTGGGCGGTCAGGGAACGATCCTCGCCAGCAAGATCCTGTCGACCGGCCTCCTCGAGGCCGGCTACGACGTCAAGATGGCCGAGGTTCACGGGATGTCCCAGCGCGGCGGCGCGGTCTCCTCCCAGGTCCGTTTCGGCAGTCAGGTATTCTCCCCCATCATCGGCAGGGGAGAGGCCGACATCCTCGTCGCCTTCGAGGCTATGGAAGCGCTCCGCTGGCTCGATTTCCTCAAGCCGGGCGGAAAGGTCATTGTCAACAACTACCGCATTCCCTCCTCGCCCATCCTGTCCGGAAACGTTCCCTACCCCGCCGACGTGCTCGAAAAAGTGAAGGCGGTGGCCGATACGACGGTGATCGACGCGGCCGGAATCGCGTTGGGACTCGGGAGCGTCAGGTCCATGAACATCGTTCTCCTCGGGGCCCTCGTCGGAGCGCTCGAGTCCTCGGGCGCCCTCGCGCCGATAGACTGGAAGGAAAAGATCCGGGCGAGCGTGAAGCCGGCCTTCGTCGAGCTCAACATCGCCGCCTTCGGGGCGGGCGCCGCGGCTGTGGCGAGTTGAGCGGGAGGCCGCATGGAACTCTCCAACTTCGAAACACTTGTCGCGAGCGTGAAGGGGGCGGGCAGGCTCCGCAGGGTCGCTCTCGTCGAGGCTCAGGACGAACACGCCCTGGAGGCAGTGCTCGCCGCCAGGGCCGACGGCCTCGTCGAGCCGATTCTCGTGGGGAAGAGGGCGCTCATCGAGGCCTCGATAGGAAAGCTTGCCCAGGCGGGCCTTCCCGGCGCGCAGCCCGACAATGCATCCTCGTTGACGATCGTGGAAACGGAAGACGAGGCCGCCTCCGCGGCGGCGGGCGTCGGGCTCGTGCGGGAGGGGAGGGCGGATTTTCTCATGAAAGGCAAGCTCCAGACGGCTGAACTCCTCCGGGCTGTCGTCGACAGGGAGTCGGGGCTGCGCACGGGAAGTGTCATGTCCCACCTCGCCTTTTTCGGGGTTCCCGGCCGGGATAGGTTCGTGGTCGCCACGGACGGCGGCATGCTCCTGTATCCCGACCTCGCGCAGAAAAAGCAGATAATCGAGAACGCCGTCGCCACCCTTCGCAGACTCGGGTATGAAAACCCGAAGGTCGCGGTCCTCGCCGCCGTCGAGACGGTGAACGAGAAGATGCCCGAGACGGTGGACGCGGCCGCGCTCAAGCGCATGAACCTCGCGGGCGAGATTGCCGGCTGCGTGGTGGAAGGGCCGATCGCCTACGACCTCGCCGTGAACGCCGAATCCGCGAAGCTGAAGGGCTACTCGAGCCCGGTCGCAGGAGTGGCCGACATATTCGTCGTGCCGAACATCACTGCCGGCAACATCCTCGGCAAGTGCCTCGTGTATTCCGCGGGCGCCCGCATGGCGGGCATAGTCGTCGGCGCGGCCGCCCCCGTCGTGCTGACCTCGCGGGGGGCCTCGGCCGAGGAGAAGTACCTCTCCCTGGCCCTCGCCGCGGCGGTGTCGATGTGAACAGGGCGCTTTGCGGCAACTTTTGGCGGGACCTCCTCTGGGCCGCCGTCATCGCCGCAGTGGCGGCCTTCCTTCTCGCCCCCGCGACCCGCGGACTCTTCGTGGCGGCGACGGCCGCCCATCCCTACCTCGTCGCCTTCGCAAAATTCTTCGTCCTCGCGACGATGGGAGAGCTCCTCGCCCTCCGCATCGTTTCGGGGAGCTGGGCGAGGCCGAAAGGCTTGGCCTGGCGCGCCCTCGTCTGGGGACTCCTCGGCGTCGCCATCGTCCTCGTCTTCGAAATCTTTGGCTCCGGCGTCAGAAGCGCGATGGCCAAAGGGCTTCTGCCCGGCAGGGATTCGAAGTTTCTCTTCGCCTTCTTCGTGAGCGCGACGATGAACACGACCTTCGCGCCGACCATGATGCTGGCCCACCGTTTCACCGATACCATCATCGACCTGAAATCCGAGAGGCCGGGCGCCCGGGTCGGCGTCGCCGGGATCGTGGCGCGGATCGACTGGAAGGGCTTCGTCGGCTTTGTGCTGTTCAAAACCATCCCGCTGTTCTGGATACCCGCCCACACCCTCACGTTTCTCCTGCCGCCCGAGTACCGCGTCCTCGCCGCCGCCTTCCTCTCCATAGCCCTTGGCGCCATCCTCGCCTTCGCCAAGAAGAAGTCGCGGCCTTCCGCCGCCAGCTCCGCCCCAAGGAGAGCGCAATGAAAGTACTCGCCATCAACCCCGGTTCTACGTCGACGAAAATAGCCCTCTACGACGACGACAGACTCGTGTTCAAGACTTCGGTGGAGCATCCGGCCGCCGCGCTCGAAGAATTCGCGACCATCGGCGAGCAGTACCGCATGCGCTTCGAAGCCGTGCGCGAGGCCCTGGCCGCGGCTGGCGTGGACTCCTCGGAGCTTGCGGCTGTCGTCGGGCGCGGAGGACTCCTCCCGCCAGTGAAGTCCGGGGCCTACCGCGTCAACGAGTCCATGGTGGACAGACTTCTCCACAGGCCCGTCGTGGAGCACGCATCCAACCTCGGCGCTGTCATCGCCTGGCAGCTCGCGGAGCCGCTCGGCATTCCCTCCTTCATCTACGACTCGGTGGCCGTGGACGAGCTGGAGGACATAGCCAGGATCACAGGCATGCCGGAGGTGAGCCGCAAGAGCTTCTCCCACGCCCTCAACATGCGCGCAGCGGCCATCCGCAGCGCGGCCGCCGCGGGCAGGCCCTACGCGGACATGAACATCATCGTCGCCCACCTGGGCAGCGGGACCTCGGTCTCCGTGCACTCCGGAGGGAGAATGATAGACATCTCCTCTGACGACGAGGGGCCTTTCTCCCCCGAGAGGGCGGGCCGCGTCCCCGGCAAAGACCTCGTCTCGCTGTGCTATGTCCACGACAAACAGACCATGATGAAGAAGCTCCGGGGCAAGGGCGGACTTGTCGCTCTCCTCGGGACGAACGACGCGCGCGCGGTCGACGCCATGGTCGCGGCTGGAGACGGGAAAGCGAAGCTCGTGTTCGAGGCCATGGCCTACCAGATCGCGAAGGCCATCGGAGAACTCGCCACCGTGGTCGACGGCGCGGTCGACAGCATCGTGATAACCGGAGGCATGGCTTACCTCGACAGTTTCGTGGGATGGATACGCAAGCGGGTCGAGTTCATCGCCCCCGTGGAAATCCTGCCCGGAGAAAACGAGCTCGAATCCCTCGCCCAGGGTGCCCTGCGCGTCCTGCGAGGCGAGGAGAGGGCCCACGAGTACGATCTCGGCTGAGATAGTCTGCGAAGCCGAGGTCGACCGGAGATCAGAGTCCAAGGAGTGGAATGGATGAGCAACGGCATATTCAGAAAAGAACTGGCCCTCGTCAAACCGTATTCGCCGGGCAAGCCGATCGAGGAAGTGAAGCGTGAGCTGGGCCTCGAGCGCATCGAAAAGCTCGCCTCGAACGAAAACCCCCTCGGTCCCTCTCCTCTCGCCGTCGAGGCGATGATCAGGGAGATCGTCCGCGTCCACCTGTATCCGGACTCTTCCGCCCTCGAGCTGCGCGAGGCCATAGCCGCCCGCTGCGGGTTTGGCGTCGAGAATGTCGTCGTGACGAACGGCGGAGAACACCTCCTCCAGATCACCGCCCAGACCTTCATAAACGGCGGCGACGAGGCCGTGATGCCCTATCCTTCCTTCGACCTCTACGCCTCGACGGTCACGCTGATGGGCGGAAAGCCCGTGATCGTGCCGCTCAAAGGCTACTGCCACGATTTCGACGCGATGCTCGCGGCCATCGGTCCGCGGACCAAGCTCGTCTATGTCTGCAATCCGAACAACCCGACGGGCAACATCATGCCGAAAGCCGCCTTCGACGCATTCGTGGCGAGGCTCCCCGCCCATGTTGTCCTCTTCATCGACGAGGCCTACTACGAGTACGCGAAAGATGATCCCGATTACCCTGATTCTCTGGCCGTCCTGCGCGCCCGACCGAACACGATGATTCTCCGGACCTACTCCAAGGTGGCCGGAATCGCGGGAATCCGCGTCGCCTACGGCCTGACCTCGAAGGAAATCGCTGAGGAAATGCTGAAGATCCGTGGCACCTTCATGACCAACCGGCTCGCTCAGGCCGCTGCCCTGGCCTCGATGTCGGACTCAGATCACCTCAGCCGCACGCTGGAGCTCAACGCCGAATCCATCGGGATGATGACGGAGTATTTCCGGAAGAAAGGCCTCGAATACATCGAGTCACGGGCCAATTTCGTCTTCGTCAACCTGAAGCGGGATTCGCGGGAGATCTTCGATATCCTCATGCGGCGCGGGGTCATCACGAGGCCGGGCGCCCTCTGGGGCTGGAACGACTGGATCAGGGTAAGTTCGGGCACCCTGGATCAGACGGGGTATTTTCTCGAAGTCCTGGACGCTGTACTCTAGCGCGAAACGGCGGGCGCAAGGAGTACAGCATGATTTTCAGAATCCGGGACGAAATATTCGCGAAAGTCCCCGAGTTTGTCGTCGGGGTGATCGTTGCCCGGGGGATCGGCAACACGAAGAGTCCTGAGGAGAGCGGCATCGCCAGCCTCCTCGCCGAAGGCATTGGAGCGGCCCTGCCTCTCCTCTCCGGCAAGGTCAAGGAGCACGCGAAGGTTCTGCCCTACCGCGAGGCTTTCACCAAATTCGGAATCAATCCCAACAAGTACATGTGCTCGATAGAGGCACTGCTCTCCCGCATCCAGAAAACGGGGGCGCTGCCCTCCATCAACTCCGTCGTGGACGCGGGAAACGCCGTTTCGGTGCGGCATTTCCTGCCGATAGGCGCCCACGACATCGGCGCCCACGGAGCGGGCGAGGCGGGCGCCGGAGGTTTCAGGGACGCGGCCCCGCTCGTGGAAATCCGCTGCGCCGCCGAGGGAGACAGGTTCAGGCCCTTCGGCGCCCTGGAAGCCGAGATCGCCGCCTCCGGGACTGCCTTCGGGCCGGGCGAAGTCGTCTACGCGAGCGGCCCTCTGGTGCGCACCCGCCGCTGGATGTGGCGGCAGAGCGAGCTCGGCAAGATAACGGAATCGACTCAGGATGTCTTCGTGCCCATCGACGGTTTCGCGGGCTTCAATTCAGACGAGGTTCTCGCCGCGAGGGATGAGCTGGCCGCCATCCTCCGGGACAGACTCGGCGCGGCGGTGAGCCTGGGCTTTGTCGACCGGGAACATCCGGAGTTCAGTGCCGGACTTTAGAGCCTCTGCGGGTGTGCCGGCTTCGGGTCGGTTTCCGGTCGCTGTCCGGCCGGAGCCCCGACGGGCCGGAAACTCATCCCTCGATGAAAGGTTTTCCGCAGATCTCCGCGTAACGGCGGCCCGCCTCGCGCAATGAGGCCGCCCGGCGCGCGGGCGTGGCGTTCATGAGGTAGACCGTGCCGTCCGTCGATTTGATGACGAGGTTGATGAAGGCCTTCTTCCTGAACAGCCTGTCCATGGGCTTCATGTCCCTCGAGTCGGTTTCGCCGTTCAGCGCCGCGAAGGCCGCCCGGGTTTCCGTTTTTTCTTCCTCGCCTCCGGGGATGCTTCCCCGAATGAGGGCGGAGAGCGCGAAGCTCTCGATCTGGTCGAAGGGTATGTCGAGGCTGCGCGCGGCGACGAGGAGCCCCGAGGCGTGTCTGATGCGTTTCGCGGCGGGGTCGGCTGTCCATCTCTCCTCGTAGAGTATGCCCAGAACGAGCACCGCGCCGATGATCCAGGAGCCGATGCCGGGATCGCCCCCGGCGACGAACACCGAGACGCCGACGACGGCGAGGATGCCTGCGAGAGCGATGCGGTACCAGATCGGGATCGTATAGACGAGGCGGCCGTTCTTGTCGACCGACAATACGAGCGGGATTTCCATACATACGACAATACCGGCCCGGATGAGGAGATGGCAAGGGCACCTCGGCCCTGCGCTTCAGCCATGTCGAAGCGCGCGTACTTGTCCAAAGCCCTCGGGGCCGTGTAGGCTTGCCCTCACGCGCGAAAAGCAGGGGAACCGGGAATGGCCGCTCCCCGGCGGCGCGCAAAAACCTGCGGAGGAATCGATGGCCACTACAAAGGTGAAGTTCAACACCAATCTCGGCGATATCATGCTCGACGTGCTCGATGACGCCTGCCCCGTGACGGCGGCGAATTTCGTGGATTATGTGCGCTCGGGCTTCTACGACGGAACGATTTTTCACCGGGTGATCCCCGGCTTCGTGGTGCAGGGCGGCGGTTTCGTCCCCGGCATGGACCAGAAAAAGACGAAGGCGCCTATCGTGAACGAAGCGGCGAAGGCCCCGAAGAACAGTCGCGGAACCCTCTCCATGGCCCGCACCATGGCGCCCGACAGCGCGACCAGCCAGTTCTTCATCAACCTCGTCGACAACGCGAGCCTCGACTTCCGCGGCCCCGGCCCCGGAGCTGGCTACTGCGTCTTCGCGAAGGTGACCGAGGGAATGGAAGTCGTCGACGCGATGGCTGCCGTGAAGACGGGCCGCAGGCCTCCCCACTCCGATGTTCCGACGACGGACATCGTCATCATCGCGGCGAGTGTCGTCGCCTGAGGATGCCTCAGGGCCGCTTCGCGATGCCCTCGGGCTCTGCCCGGTCCCGCTGCCTGGAAACCTCGCCGGCCGGAGCCTGCGAGGTTTTCATCTTGCGGCGCCGCGCGGAAGTCTCCGCGCCGAGCGGGACTCCGGCTCTGAGGAGCATGAGGCGGAAGGCGGAATGTTCTTTCTTGAGTTCGCGCGACCCACGGGTGATCTTGCACAGGGAAAGGCCGAGGTTCTGGGCGATCTGCCGCTGGGGTGTCCCCTGGGCGAGGGCCTTCACGAGAGCCCAGCGTTTGGCGATTTCGTCCGCTTCGGCCGGAGTGAAGAGGCTGTAGAGGAATTCGGTTATTTCTTCGGGTTCGGCGCCAGACAGGGCGAGGGACATTTCGCCGATGCTAGTCGTCACCAGTTCGGGATCGCTTTCCATACGGTGATAATCTAGCATAAAAGGCTGAAAATGTCTTTATGTTTCTATGGAAAGAATAATTATGCGCGCGAGTCCCGATTTTTATCGATTTCGGACGCCGGATTCCGCGAAAGGACAAATTCTTTGGGCTCCGCCGTACTTTCCTGAGGTGTTCGGGAACGCACATTACGTATTGCCTCATCGAAAAATCTAACCGAAGCATTATGGTGTCGCGGCGGTCCGCCGCATATAATCGCCCGCATGGACTCAACCCTTGTCATGAGACTGGCCCTCTCCTTCGTCATCGCGGGCTCCTGGATCGCCCTCTCGACCCTCGCGAGCGAGCGGCTCGGCTCCAAGCTCGGAGGACTCGTCGGCAATCTTCCTTCCAACATCCTGATCAGCATGATTTTCATGGCGATCACCCGGGGTACGGACTACGCGGCCGCGGCATCCGCTTCCGTGCCGGTGGGCATGGCCGTCGACACGCTCTTTCTCCTCGCCCTTGTCGTCGCGCTGCCTCGCGGGCTTGGCTTCGCGTTGCCTTTCGCGCTTGCCGTGTGGGCCCTGAGCGCCGCGGCCGCGATCAAGCTTCCCTTCCTGGCCGCCCTCGCGGGGAACATGGGCGCATCCATCGCGCTCTATCTCGCGATCGCGGTCGCCGCCTTCCTCGTGGCGGAATTCGGCCTCGGAATCCGGGCCGTTCCGAAGAAGCCTTCCTCTTTCAGGCTCCCGGTCCTCGTCCTGCGCGCGGTGTTCGCCGGCACGGTCGTCTCCGGAGCGGTCGGCATCGCCCAGATCGCTCCTCCCGTCGTCACCGGCATCATCGCGACATTCCCCGCCGTCCTCTCGTCGACCATGGTCATTCTGGTCCGGAGCCAGGGGATCGGCTTCGCCCGCGCGACGGGCAAGGTGCTCATCCTGTCATCGGCGAACATCATCGTCTACTCGACGATGGTGGGGCTGCTCTTTCCGGTCATCGGCCCCTGGTGGGGAAGCCTCGGCGCCTTCCTCGCCTCCGTCGTTTTCGTGAGCCTTTTCCTTCCCCTTTTACACAAGCTCCGCTGAGACCGACCGCGGCCAGGGATAGGCGAAGGAGTGACGGCCCGAGCCGAGCTCGCGCTGTGCCTCGCCCGCGATGGGGGGGACGAAGCTCGCGCGGGTGTTGTGCGGCACGACGAGTTCGATCCGGATTGTGGAATCCTCGATCCGCCAGGCGATAGAGGCGAGACCGTAGACGGTCATGAGGGAGGCCGAGGCGCGCGTGAGGCCGCCGCCGGGTTTCGGCCCGAAGCGGATACGCTTGTAGCCCGGGGCGGCTTCATCGGGTGCGAGCCCCGCCACCGTCGCGTGCATCCACTCGCCGATGGAGCCGTAGGCGTAGTGATTGAAGGAGTTCATGTCGGGGCTCCACATGGAACCGTCGGGCTTGAGTCCGTCCCAGTGTTCCCAGACCGTCGTGGCCCCTTTCCGGACCTGATAGAGCCAGGAGGGGTAGTCCTCGCGCATGAGGAGGGCGTAGGCGGCCTCGGGGGCGCCCGAGTCGGAGAGGGCGCGGCAAAGATAGGGCGTGCCCAGGAATCCGGTGACGAGATGTCTTCCGTTCTCCTTTATGAGGGCGAGGAGGGTGTCGCGCACGCGGTCCCTGCGGTTTTCCGGCGCGAGGGCGAAATCGAGGGCGAGGACGCAGGCGGTCTGGGTACGGACCGCGATGCGGCCCGCGGCCGTAAAATACTCGGCGCGGAAGGCCTCGACGATGCGTCCGTGCAGGTCGCGGTAGGTGCGCGCGTCCTCGGCCTTTCCGAGGGCGGCGGCGGCCTTCGCGAGGAGTTCCGTGGATTTGGCGTAGAAGGCCGTGGCGGTGAAGTCGTTGGGAGTCGCGCCGAAGTAGCTGCCCTCCCTGGCGTCCAGGGCGACCCAGTCGCCGAAGTGGAAGCCCGAGTCCCAGAGGAGGCCGCCGCGGGCCCGCTCGCGGATGAACTCGACCCAGGCCCGCATGCTCGCGTACTGCTCCTCGAGAAGGCGGCGGTCGCCATAGCGCTCGTAGACGGTCCAGGGACAGATCGTAGCGGCGTCGCCCCAGCCGCAGGAGGAGTGGTTCGGAATGGCGCCGCCCTCAGGGGACTCCATGTTCTCGAGGACGTTGGGGACGACGAAGGGCACACCGCCGCCCGAAGCCTTCTGATCGCAGGCGAGGTCGCGCAGCCACTTGCGGAAGAAGGGGGCGGTTCCCATGAGGAAGGCCGCGGTGCCGATGAATACCTGGGCGTCGCCCGTCCAGCCGAGGCGCTCGTCGCGCTGGGGGCAATCGGAGGGGATATCGACGAAATTGCCCTTGAGTCCCCAGAGGATGTTCTCGTGGAGGCGGTTCAATAGCGGGCTCGAGGAGTCGAAACGCCCCGTCTCCTCCATGTCGGAGTAGATGGCGATCGCCTCGAAATCGGAGGGATCGACCGTTCCCGGCCAGGAATCGACCGAGACGTAGCGGAAGCCCATGTACGTGAAGTGCGGTTCGTACTCCTCGACGCCGTCGCCTTTGAGGACGTAGTCGATGCGCGCTTTCGCGCTGCGGAGGTTGGCCGTGTAGAAGTTGCCCTGGGCGTCGAGGGTCTCGGCGTGGCGGAGGGCGACGCGTTCGCCCGCCCTGCCGGAGACGCGGAAGCGCAGGCGGCCGGCGAGGTTCTGGCCGAAGTCGAGCACCTTCTCGCCCTTCGGGGTCAGGATGAGGGACGAGGCCTTGAAGCGCTCCCGTCTGCGCACGGGAAGGCCGTCGGCGGGGACGAGGCGGCTTCTGTCTTCGTCGAGGACGGCGGCGCGGCCCCATGCCGAATCGTCGAAACCGGGAAGATCCCAGCCCGAGTGTTCGAGGCGCGCGTCGTAGAGTTCGCCGTGATAGATCTCGGAGCGCAGGATGGGGCCTTCCGAGACGCGCCAGCCACCGTCGGTCGCGATGACAGCGCTGCGCCCGTCCGCGTAGCGCACGACGAGTTCGGCGATGAGGGCGGTTCGGGTGCCGTAGACGTTGCGCCTTCCGAGCCAGCCCGCGAGGTCGCCCTTGTACCAGCCAGCCCCGAGGCTTGCAGCGAGTGCGTTCGTTCCGGATGCGAGCAGGTCGGTGACGTCGTAGCTCTGGTAGAGGAGGCGCGTGTCGTAGGAGGTCCAGCCGGGGGCGAGAACCTCGTCGCCGACGAGGATGCCGTTGAGAGAGAGTTCATAGAGACCGAGGGCGCTCGCGTAGATCCGCGCAGAGGCTATCTCGCCCTCGAGCGTGAACTCGGTGCGGAGACAGGTCCCCTTCGAGTCGGCCCAGGCGCCCGGCCCCTCGGCCGTGATGAAGCGCGCAGTCCAGAAATCTGTGGCGGGGGCGGTCTCGAACCAGGCGGGATCGCTCCAGTCGGAGCGCGAACGCGTCGTGTCCGATGGTGGCGCGGCGGTTACCGTCGGGCCAGCTTGCGCCAAACGCGACGTCGTCGATCCCATTGTCGTCGATCCGTCCGGAATCGCGCCTGCGTCCGAAGCGCAGATGACCGCGGCGCGCCAGAAATACCGTTTCCCGGCTTCGAGCGCGGGGCCACCGTATTCGAGGGCGACGGATTCCCCGGTCGAAAGCTCGCCTGAATCCCAGAGTAGGTCCGAGAACTCAGGGGCGGGAGCGACCTGCAGGCGGCAGGAGCGCTGCGCGAGATCGCGAAGATCGGACTCGATGGTCCAGCCAAAGCGGGGTTTCGGGACGGCGATGCCCATGGGGTTTTCGAGATACTCGCAGCGAAGTCGCGTGATTTTCAGCATGAATTCCTCCGGTTCGCGCCGACTGATTCTGTCGGGGCGCGATCTGTTATGACTTGACGGCGCCGGCGACCATGCCGGAGACGATTTTTCCGTTGAAGAAGATGAAAAACAGGAGCGGCGGAATCGAAATAAGGACGATGTCCGCGAAGAGAAGGTTCCAGCGGTTGAAGTAGGTGCTTATGAAGTTGTAGAGGGTGAGCTGGACGGTGGCGTTTTTCGCGCCGGGGAGGAAATACAGCGGGTTGACGAAGTCGTTGAAGATATTGATCGAGGTGATGATAGCTATGGTCGTCGATACGGGCTTGAGAAGGGGGAAAATGATCCTCGCGAAGAGGTCCCAGCCCGTGCAGCCGTCGATGAAGGAGGCTTCGTCGAGCTCGCGCGGGATCGAGCCCATGTATCCCCGGTACAGAAGGGCTGAAAACGGAAAGGCGAGCGCGGCTTCCACGAGGACGAGGCCGGATATCTGCTTGTAAAGCCCGATCGACTTGAGAAGCCAGATCGTCGGAACGACGGCGGGCGGAATCATGAGACCGGCCAGGACGAGGAAGTTGATGAAGGAGATGGGCCGACCCTTCCGCCGCTCGAGGACGAATCCGGCGGTCGATGAGACGGCGAGGAGGACCACGATGGAGAGCGCCGTGATGAGCGTGCTGTTGAAGAAGGCCCGCACGAGCATGTAGTTCGACGCGGCGATGACGTCCGCGAAGTTTTTCAGGTATTGGGTCGTCGCGGCCGGGGCGATGTTCATTTCGGCGGCGGCGGCGGACGTCTTGCCGGCGTTGGTGACGACGTAGGAGATGGGCACGCCGAAGACGGCGAGGGCAGCGATGACCGCGACGATTTCCGCGGCGAGGCGCGTGTGGCTACGTTTCACAGATCCACCTCGACTTTCGTCAGGAGCTTGTACATGGGCACGGCCAGGATGGACACGACGATAAAGAGAACAACGTTTCCTGCCGTGGATATTCCGTAGAATCCGCCCTGAAGCTGTTTGTAGATGATGGACGCGATGAGGTCGCTGGTGAAGCCCGGACCGCCCTTGGTCATGACCCAGATGAGATCGAAGGAGCGGATGCCGCCGATGAAGGCGAGCATGATGACGGAGTTCATCGAGGAGCGGGACAGGGGCAGGGTGATGAAGCGGAGCTTGTCGAAGGAGCTGCCGCCGTCGATCATGAGGGCTTCGTAGTAGTGCCGGGGAATAGCCTGGATGCCGGCGATGAAAATGGTCATCGCCACGCCGACCCCCTTCCAGACGTCGACGAGGATGACGGAAAAGAGGGCCATCTTCGGATTTCCGAGCCAGTCCGGGCCCTGTATGCCGAAGACCGCGAGCGCGGTATTGATCAGTCCGCGCGAGGGATTCATGAGGCTGCCGAACATGATGCCCACGGCGATCGTGCTCAGAATGTTGGGAAAGTAGATGATGGAACGGAGGAAACCCCTGGTCCTGAGCTCGGTGCAGAGAAAGGCCGCGAGGAGAAAGCCGAGTACGACCTTGAGGGCGCAGGTGGAGATCGCGTACACGAGGGAATTCCTGAGTCCGACGTTGAGGGAGGGTTCGCTCAGGAAAATGCGGAAATTGTCCAGCCCGGTGAAGGACCAGTCGGAGAGGGTCCAGATCGTCAGACTGAAGAAGAAGGAGAGGAAAGTCGGCGCGATGAAAAAAAGAAGATAGACGATCGCCGCCGGGATGAAGAAGGTGTAGGAATACAATTTCGATGTCGAACTCGTCATGCAGATCTCCCGCGGATCATGATACCGTAGCCTGCCGTCCGGAACGGAGATTCCGTTCCGGACGGCAGCCATTCAGTCCGGGCTATCACCAGCCGGGAAGCTTGAGCTGTTTGGCCTGCTTCTCGACATCGCGGTCGTATTCCGCGGCGCACTCGACGGGGGTCTTGAGGGCGAGTCCGGCCTGCACGCAGATCTGCGGGAGGTTCGGGCCCTTGACGGGAGAGAGGAACTCGAGGGCCGGAGCGGTCTTGTTCGCGTTGATGTAGGAGAGGGCTTCCTTGACGGCGGGGAAGATGGAGTCGGGAAGCTTTACGTTCTTGATGGCGAAGGCGCCGTCGGGGGCGCCGACTGACATGTAGGCGGCGAGTCCTTCGTCGGAGACGAAGAAGTCGAGGAATTTCTTGGCGGTCTCGATCTTCTTGGATGTCTTGGGGATGGAGATGTTGGTCGGCATCCAGAGGGTGACGCCGTTCTTGTCGGCGGAGTCTCCGGGCTGGGCGAAGAAGCCGATGTCGGCGATCTTGTCGGGATAATTGGCGTTGATCGCCGCGAGCACCCAAGTGGCCATCGGATAGTGGACGCCCTCGCCCTTGGCCAGCATGGCCTGGGCCATGTCGTAGGTCGTCGCCATGGGCTCTTTGTTGATGTAGCCCTTGGTGAAGACTTCCTGGATCTTTTCGAAACCGCGCAGGGCGGCGGGCGTGGTGGCGAACTTGGCCTTGTTCGCCGTGTAGTCCTGGGCGAATTTCGGCGCGACCGCCTGGAGGTTGTAGAAATCGGCGAGGAGGAGGAGCTGGGCGGTCCAGTCGTCCTTGTAGGAGGCGATTACGGCGACCTTGCCGGCGGCCTTGGCCTTCTCGCAGTTGGCCAGGAATTCCTTCCAGGTCCTGGGAACCTTGAGGCCGAGTTCCGCGTACACCTTCTTGTTGTAGAGGATGCCGCCGACGGGGATCGGCTGGTAGGGGATTCCATAGAAGCCCTTGCCCGCGGAGACGACGGACTTGAAGGAGTCGAGGAGCCTGTCCGCGAACTGTTCCTTGGAAAGATCGACGAAATTCTTTTCGAGGTTGAGAACCTGGAAGAGGGAGCCGGAATTGTAGGTCAGAAGATCGGGCATGTCGTTGGCGGCGATCCTCGTCTTGACGAGATTCTCGCCCTCGGCGCTTCCGGGCTTGAAGTCGAACTCGATGTCGATAGGGTACTTTTTCTGGAAGGCATCGACGACGGCATCGATGGCCTTCTGCTGAGGTTCATTGGCCCAATGGAGCCAGACGAGTTTTTCCCTCGCGGCGGCGTAGGTCCCCGTCACGGCGACAAACGCAAGCGCCATGGTCACGAATACCGCGATCATCTTTCTGTGCATAGAAGCCTCCTGTCAGATCGGGATCCTGTCCTGCGGATCCCGGGGAAATCCTAACACCTGTTTCCGGAATCGAGACATGGAGCGTTTCGCACTGGGTGATGGATTTTCCGTCACTCCTGCGGGCGTAATCCGAGGGGGGATAGCCCGTGACGGACTTGAATACCCGGCTGAAGTAGAAGGGGTCGCAGAAGCCGACCCGCTCCGCCACATTCTTGAGGGGCATGTCCGGGCTCTCGACGATGAGACGTTTGGCCGCGTCGATCCGTATCGTCGAAAGGAATTCGCCGAAGGACCGGTCGGCGTGCTGTCGGAAGAGCTTGCTGAGATAGGAGGAGGAGATGCGGAAGTTCGCCGAGAGCGAGCCCAGAGTGAGGGGTTCGGCGTAGCGGGTTTCGACATAGCGTTTGATGGCGCAGAAGAAGGCGGGCACATCGACTTCCCTGAATTCGGCCGCTCCCGCGCCGGCCGCCCTCGCGACGAGAGTCCAGGCGGAGGCGGCGAGATCGTCGAAGCTGCGCGCCGCGGAGAGCTCCTCATCGAGAAAGAATTCCAGATCGGCTTCCATGCCAAGGTCGGCCTGCGGCGCCTTGCGGAGCACGAAGAGGAGAATTCTCCGGAGCTGCGATTCGACCGCGATCAGAGGCGTCCGGGCCTTCCTCCAGGTTTTCGACATGTCGAGGACAGCCTGTTTGAGGAGATCCATCCGGGATTCCTTCAGCGCGAAATCCATCCTGTCGGCCAGCGGTTTGTCCCAGTCGTTTTCCGGTGTTTTCCCGACCTCGCCGTAATGAACCTGGGAGAGCCCCACGACGAGGATTTTGTCGAGGTCGAGGCAGAGATCGCGCACAGCGTCGTGGAGCCTCTCCGGGCCCGAGGCGGCCGAGGCTACAAGGACGGTCCTGTAGCTTTGAGCCGGCTCCTCCGGGAAGGCGCCGGTCGCGGCGCGGACCGCGGCGGTGAATCGCTCGTAGGGGAGCTGCGCCGCGCGGCCCAGATAAATTTTTTCCCGGGAATCACGGCCTGGAATGGTGTGGAAGCCGCCGACGCAGCCCGGATTGTCATCCCTCGCCTGATTCCAGCGGAACCTCGAGGGCAGGCCGCCCGAGCGGGCGACGGCGAGCCAGAAGCGATCGTCCGCAGCCAGGGACGCGATCGCATCCCGGCAGTCTCCGTCGATACAGCGCACGAGAAATTCGAGGCGCCTCGAATCCTCGCGGGCGGCGAGTACGGGCATGAGTCGGTCGAGGACTTCCCTGAGTCGGCTCGGGCTGACAGGCTTCAGCAGGTAATCCACCACGCCGGTATCGAGGGCGCGGCGCGCGTACTCGAACTCCTGGTATCCGCTCACGATGAGGGCGGGCAGGTCGGAGAATTTCTTTTTCAGCTCGGCGACGAATTCTATCCCATCCATGACGGGCATTTTTACGTCGGTGATGACGAGGTCGGGATCGAGGCGCCTCACCTGTTCGAGGGCGTCCCGCCCATCCTCGGCGATCCCGACCACGGAGAAGTCGGGATGGTGAAGCTCGATGACGGAGCGGAGGTATCGTCCGGCCGCCGGTTCATCCTCGACGAGCAGTATCCGCGGCATCGCCGACCTCCTCTTCGAGATGCACGATGGGAGCGCCGATGAGGACCCGCGCCCCTCCCTCCTCATTGTTTCCGATCCTCCAGGTGATATCGCCTTTGTAATAGAGAAAGAGGCGCGAATAGGTGTTGATCAGTCCCAATCCGCCGATACCGAGGCCTCGTGTTTCGGTCCCGGCCCTCAGGCTCTGCCCGACGTTCCGTATCCTTTCGTCGAGAGTCTCCAAGGTATCGGGATCGAAGCCCTCGCCGTCGTCCTTCATCTCGACGAGCCAGCGGCCCTCCGAGGCGCGGGCAGAAATGTCGATCGAAATCGGTTTGTGGCTCTTCCTGTATCCGTGATTGATCGAATTCTCGACGATCTGCTGCAGAATTATCTTGGGCATCCTCGCGGCCAGGACGGAGGCTTCTGCCTCGATACGGTACAGGAGACGGTCCTCGAGGCGCTCTTTCATCAGGAAGAGGTAGGTTTTGACGTGTTCGAGTTCCTGCTCGAGGGTCGCGGACCGATCCTGGGTGGAAGTCGAGTAGCGCAGCATCGAGGCGACGCCTTGGCAGATGTCTCCGATGCGCAGGTCGCCGGATTCCAGCCCGCGGTTGGCGATGACGGTCAGGATATTGTTGATGAAGTGGGGATTTACCTGGGCCTGCAGGGAATCGAGGCGCGCCTGCATCCACAGGGTGCGAGAATCGAGTTCGTGCCGGATCGATTCGTCGAGACGCGCGGTCAGATTCCGGAAGGTGCGGTCCAGGGCGACGATCTCGTCGTTCGGGTGATCGATGGGGGCCCCGAGGGGAAGGTTGAAGAGCTGCGTCTCATCCATGCGCGCCTGTATCAGCTTGAGAGGCTTGGTGAGCTGCCGCGAGGAAAACCATGTGTACATCACCGAGAAGAGGATAATGAGGAGGCCGATCCCGAAGCCGATGGCCCGCACGAAGCGGATCGGCGAAAGAAGCACCCGCCTGTTGAGCACGAGGATGACCGAGAGGCCCGAATAGTCGGAAGCGGCGGCGGCTATGAACTCGGAATCTTTCGTGAGCGGATTGGGCAGGAAGGCCGCCTGGCGGTTTTTCCGCCTCGATTCGGAGCGATAATAGTCGATGAGGCCGGGCGTCAGGCTCCCGCTCGCGTAGAAGGGCTCGCCGTCAGGATACAGGATGAGAATCCGCACGAACTCCATATCCGGGACGGCGAGCACTGGTTCGAGATTTTCGAAACGGTTCTGGACCTCGATATAGCCGAGCTCGTCGTTCAGGCCGGGGATCACACGGGCGCGGCCGAAGACGCGGGCCCGGCCTTCGGAGCGCCAGGAATCATCGTAGGGCGAGACGACCACGGAATGTCCTGCGGCCTCCCGTGCGCGGGACAGCCAGGGCAGACTCCGGATCGTGTCCCGCGAAACCGATGCAGCCTTGTGGTCGAGGAAATTGCTCGAAAAGAAATCTCCTTTTTCGTTGAAAACCACGACGGCGTAGAAATTTTTGTAGATGGAGTAGCTGCTCAGCTGTCTTCTGATGGTCTGCATCGCCTCTGTCGTATAGAAGGAATTGTCCGTATCGCCCCTGTCGAGCGTTCCCAGGGAGGCGAGCGCGGATTTGAACGACGCGTCGGAAATCAGGTTCGTGGAGATGAAGTCCATCGGCCGGATGACGTTGTCGAGCTGCTGGCTCAACTTGAAGCAGAGGAGCTCGTAGGTGCCGCGCGCATTGTTTTCGAACACGGCTGAGCTGTAGCGGTAAAACAGGATCGAAAGAATGAGCACGAGGAGGACGATGAGAAGCGAATAGTTGAGGAGAAGTTTATGCTGGAAGCGCATGATCCGGTGTCCCGTTCCCGCCGGAGAGCCCGAAGTCTGACTGGAG
Organism: Treponemataceae bacterium; assembly: GCA_963678065.2. Lineage (GTDB taxonomy): Bacteria > Spirochaetota > Spirochaetia > Treponematales > Rectinemataceae. The sequence continues at coordinate 503,312 of CAXXVZ010000005.1, read as the reverse complement.
CGCGGGCAGGTAGTCTTTCCCGAAGGCTGCCACCAAAGAAACGAGGAACATCTGCTTCTCCTCCCGCCGTGGTCTCCGTCCCGGAAGACGTGCTGATTATATTTCATCGGGGAGGAGGAGAAGTCAATGATGGACCCGGCAAGCCTCCCCAACCGGAAGGCCGCCCGCCCGCTCCGGAGCGTGTTGCCTCATCCAGAAATCTAACCGAAGGAAGGAGTCATCGCCCGGCCGCGGCGCCAGTATCATACCGGATTTACCTCGCGAAGGGCGTCTCCGTGGCGGGCAGCTCATCGAGGTCGAAGGGTGTCGCCTGGTAGACGTAGTAGTTGAGCCAGTTCGAGTACAGGAGGTGGGCGTGGGCGCGCCAGGTCATGAGTGGGTTGCGCCCGGGATCGTCGTCCGGGTAATAGTTGACGGGCACGGCGATGGGGAGTCCCTTCGCGACGTCGCGGTCGTATTCGGCCTTCAAGGTCAGCCTGTCGTATTCGGGGTGGCCGGTCACGAATACGCGCCGCCCGTCCCCGGATACCGCCATGTAGACGCCGGCCTCGTCGGAGACCGCGAGGAGGCGGAGCCCGGGCGTCGCCGCGATGTCCTTTTGCAGGACTTCAGTGTGGCGCGAATGGGGCGCGAGGAAGACCTCGTCGAATCCCCGGAGAAGGGGCTCGCGGGCTTCCAGCACCTCGTGGCGGAACACGCCGAAAACCTTTGCCGGAACGGGGTGCTTTTTGATGCCGTAGTGGTGGTAGAGGCCGGCCTGGGCGCCCCAGCAGACGTGGAGCGTGGACCAGACATTGGTCTTGGACCACTCCATGAGCCTGACGAGTTCCTCCCAGTAGTCCACTTCCTCGAATTCGAGGGTTTCGACAGGGGCGCCGGTGACGATGAGGCCGTCGAACCTCTCGTGCAGGATCCGGTCGAGGGGCTCGTAGAAGGCTTCCAGATGCTCAGTGGGCGTGTTCCTCGATTCGTGGCTCCCCATGCGGATGAAGGTGATGTCGAGCTGGATGGGCGAATTGGACAGGAGGCGAAGGAGCTGCGTCTCGGTGACGATTTTGGTCGGCATGAGATTGAGGACGGCGATGCGCAGGGGGCGGATGTCCTGGTGGATGGCCCTTTCGGCCGTCATGACGAAGATGCCTTCCTGTGCCAGGGTGGTCGCGGCGGGCAGATCGTTCGGGATTTTTACGGGCATTCTGTGGCTCCTTCTGTATGACGACGACTTCAGCGTCCGGGTTCGGTGTGGATATGGATACTGGCGGCGGGAGTGGCCGCAGCGGCCACAGCGACGGCTTCTGCGCCGACGTCGGCTTCGCGGATGAGATCGATCATTCCCCTGAAGACGGAACAGTCGCGGCAGGGCGAGAGCTCGTCGCCGGAGGCTGTCCCTGTCTGCTGGTGATCCCGGCTGCGGGCAGACAGATTTTCCGGCAGGCCGGTTCTGCGCGCGGCGCACAGGCGCCCCGTGAAGAACCAACAGAAGTGGCCTTCCTGCGCGAGCCAGGTCATGCAGGATTGTCGCGCGGCATCCGGACAGGAGCGAATCTCCCAGCAGGCGCCCGTCCCGACGAGGAGGGATCCTCTCAGCTTGAAGAGGAGAAAATAGAGCATGCGCTCCGTGTTGGCCGGAACCTTGCGCCAGCCCTGTCCGTAGCTCTCCACGGCCTTCCGGGAAATGCCGAGAATGTCCGCCAGCTCCTTCTGGCTCTTTCCGAGGAGCTTGCGCAGGCGGGAAAATTCTTCTCCGGTCATCCTGGTTTCCGTTTTAGGGCTGTCTTGCATGACTACCACAGTGTGGTATATGTTTGAAAAAACGGCAAGGGGAGGAGAACATGGGCGGACAGAAAGAGACAGGTGAGGCGCGCGGTTTCGGCACGAGCGCGATCCATTCGGGCCACGAGCCCGACCCGGTGACCTTCTCCCGGGCGGCTCCCCTCTACCGGACGAGCGCCTTCACCTTCCGGAACGCTGAGCACGCGGCGAATCTCTTCGCCCTCAGGGAGTCCGGCAACATCTACTCGCGCCTCGGCAATCCCACCGTCGAGATGCTCGAAAAGCGCGTCACCGAGCTTGAGGGCGGGGCGGCGTCCGTCGCCGTCGCTTCGGGCACGAGCGCCATCTTCTACGCGGTCATCAACATCGCGCGCGCCGGAGACGAGATCGTCTCGGCCGCCAACCTCTACGGAGGGACCTACACGATGTTCGACGCCATCCTTCCCGACCTCGGCATCACGACCCGCTTCGCGGACATACGCGACCCGGAATCCTTTTCGCGCGCCGTCACGCCGAAAACCCGCCTTTTCTACCTCGAGACCATCGGCAACCCGAGTCTCGACCTCGCCGACATCGAGGCCATCTCGGCGGTCGCGAAGCGGCACCACCTCCCCCTCGTCGTCGACGCGACCTTCACGACACCCTACCTCCTCCGGGCGATCGGGCTGGGCGCGGATGTCGTAGTCAACTCGCTCACGAAGTGGATGGGCGGGCACGGGACAGCCATCGGCGGCATCGCGACCGACGCAGGTACATTCGACTGGTCGGACCCGAAATTCGATCTCTACACCAGGCCCGACAAGAACTACCACGGGATGCGCTGGGCCCTGGACCTCCCGCCCGAATCGGCGAAAATCGCCTTCGCGCTGCGCTTCAGGACCGTGCCCCTGCGCAACCTGGGCGCCTGCCTCTCGCCCGACAACGCCTGGATCTTCCTCCAGGGTCTCGAGACGCTCCACGTGCGCATGCCCCTGCACTCGGAGAACGCCCTCGCGGTCGCGAAGCACCTGAAGAGCCACCCCAAGGTCGCCTGGGTCCGCCACCCCGGCCTCGAGGGCGATCCCTCCTTCGGCCTCGCCTCGCGGATTCTGCCGAAGGGCTCGGGCGGCATGGTCGTCTTCGGCGTGAGGGGCGTGACTCAGGCGGAAAGCCGCGCCGCGGGCGGGCGCTTCATCGAAAACCTGCGCCTCTTCTCCCACGTGGCCAACGTGGGAGATGCCAAGTCCCTCGCCATCCACCCCGCTACGACGACCCACTCCCAGCTCACGGAAGCGCAGCTCGACGAGTGCGGCGTCACAGCCGACCTCATCCGCCTCTCGGTCGGCCTCGAGGACATCGCGGACATCATCGCGGACCTGGACCGGGCTCTCGCGGCCTGCTGATCGCGCGATCAGGCATGGCCTGAGGCAGGCGCCGGTTTCCCCTCGCGGAATTCCGTTGGAGACATTCCCGTCTTGGCCTTGAAGATGTAGCTGAAATAGTGAGGATCTTTGTAGCCGACCTCGTAGGCTATCTCGGAAGAGCGCATCGAGGTCGTCTTCAGCCGTTCTTTTGCCTTGTCGATTCTGGTGCGGATGAGGTACTCGATGAAGGTCACTCTCGTCTCGCCGCTGAAGATCGTCGAAAAGTGGCTCGGGCTCACGTTCACCGCCTCGGCGACGGCGTTGAGGGAGAAATCGGGGTCAGCGTACCGCTCGGCGATGCAGCGTTTTGCGCGGTCGATCAGGTCGCCGTAGCGATCTTCCCTCCTGAGATCCCGCTGACAGAAAGCCCGGTCTACGGCCGAGACGAGGAAGCCCCGCAGCGCCGCCCTGTCCGTACGCGCGAGGATTTCCTCGAGCGCGACGAGGTCTTTCGGAGTCGCCTCCGCCGCGCCGCCGATCTCCCCGAAAAACTTTGCGATCGAAACGTAGAGATCCACGATGGCGTGGCAGCGCAGGAGCGGACTCGCGGTCCCGGCATCGATCCCCGAAAGAAATCCATCGACGAGGCTGCCCGCGTCCTGCCTCTGTCCTCTCCGGAGCGTTTCGATTATCTCTGTCCCCGACCCTGCCGGGAACGACAGCGCTGTGCCGGGCAGCGCCCCGGCCGGCGTCGTTCCGCTTTGCATCGTCTCCGGCGTCGCCGGGGAAGGAGAGCCGACGGGATCGCCCAGTTTGATCCGCTGTGTGTCGGCGATGCCGATTATCTGCTCAGGGCCGAAGATGTAGTCGAATCGGCCGGCCGACTGCGCCTGGGCGTAGGATTCCGCGATGCCCTGGACTCGTTCCCGGACCCCGCCGATGCTTATGGCGAGCGTGCAGGAAGTCTTGCGTTCGACCTCGTACTTGATGGAGTGGCAGATCGAATAACCGAAAGAGCCGAGGCGTTCGGGATCGTCGTCCCTGAAGACGAGGATCGTCTTCGAGAGATCCGATCCGATCCTGACTACCGAAGGGTTGCCTTCCAGCGCGTCCTCTATGATGTGATCGGCCTTCAGGTACTCGGTGTAGCGCCTCGCGGGATCGCGCGTTTCGCCCGGCAGGGGGGTGATGACCGCGACCATGTAGTGGCGCGCCAGAATGTCGATAGAGAGCGATTTCGCCCTTTCTATGGCCTCGGCCGAGGGCACGAGTCCGGTCAGAAGGTCGGCGTAGAGCCGCTCCGCCATGAACTGCGCGCCTGAGCGCGCCCGCCGTCCCAGATCGTCGACCCGCTCGCGCTCGCGCGCTTCCGTCTCGATGATATCGGCGGCCTTGCGCAGGACGACCAGAAGATCCTCGCTGCAGATCGGCTTGAGCAGGTAGTCGATCACCGAGGAGCTGATTGCCCGGCGGGCCAGGGAGAATTCCTCGTAGCCGCTTATCACGATGATCTTGATCCAGGGATAAGTCGCCCGGACGATCCTGCTCAGCTCGAGGCCGTCCATAAACGGCATTTTGATGTCGGTGACGAGGATGTCGGGCCGTGTTTCTTCTATGAGGGGCAGGGCCATCTCCCCGTCCCAGGCTTCGCCCGCCAGTTCGAACTCCCCGAGCGACCACAGGGGGCTCTCGCGGATGCCCTCTCTCGCGACGATCTCGTCCTCGACGAGAAAAACCTTGATCATTGCTGCTCCATCACCGGAAGACGCAGGGTCACGCGCGTTCCCGATCCCGAAACGCTCTCGATCCCGACTCCCCACTGTCTGCCGTAGTATAGTTTGACGCGCTGATTCACGTTCCTGAGGCCGTACCCGCCGGGGTGGTCCGGCGGCAGACCTTCCGCCGCGAACTCCGATTCCATCGCCTCGCGGATCCGCCCGAGTTTTTCGGGGTCCATGCCGGGGCCGTCGTCCGACACCTCGAAGACCATCGATCCGTCGTGCCTGTTCTGTCCCGTGACGCGGACACATCCTCCTCCGCGCCTGTTTTTTATTCCGTGGTAGATGGCGTTCTCGACGATGGGCTGGAGGGTGAGTTTCAGGATGCGCTTCGACGCGAGATCCCCGTCCAGCTCGATGGAATACTCGAGAATGTCGCGGTAGCGGAACTGCTGGATGTCGAGGTAGCTCCGCACATGCTCCATTTCGTCCGCGACCCTGATCCACTCCTCGCCCTTGCTCAGGACCAGTCTGAAGAACGTCGAGAGTGTCTTGGTTATGCGGACTACATCGGCCCGGTTGTTGGATTCGGTCATCCAGATGATCGCGTCCAGCGTGTTGTACAGGAAGTGCGGGTTGATCTGGGCCTGCAGCGCCTTCAGCTCGGCTTTCTTCAGCTCGTCCTGCTCCCGGGCGGTCTTCTCCATGAGCTCCTTGAGCTTCGCGATCATGACGTTGAAACTGTGGCAGAGTTCCGCGACTTCATCCCGGTTCGGGCTGAAGGCCCGCACCTCGAGATCGCCGGATTCAGCCTGTTTCATTTTTTCCTTCAGGTCCCGGAGCGGGTGGGTGAGCGCCCCCGAGATGAAGAAGTACAGGATGATCACGCAGAGCACGCAGGCGCCGACGAGGGCGAAGGTGACAGCCCTGATGTAGTAGGCCCCGCGCATGAGCTCGCTCACCCGCGCGCGCCCGGCGATTTTCCATCCGGAATTCTCGAGCGTGTTGTAGACGATGAGTTCTTCGTTTACGCCTGTGCCGAGGAAGAGGTGGCCGGAGTCGGCGAGTCCGGGAACGGCACGGAAGGAAGCGGCCGGTTCCGGCGCGGCGTTCCAGGGAAACACGGGCTGGCCGCCGGCGTCGATGATCGCGAAGCTTCCGGTCTCCCCGATCGAGGCGTTGCCGCTTATTTCCTCGACCGCGGCGCCGTCGAGGTCGACGATGATCACGCCGAAAACTTCCTTCGTGGAAGGCCTCACGATGGCGGTGCCGACCGAGATGACGTTCCGGTAGCCCGGATCGGGCGCATAGTCTATGACTCTGTTCGGTATGTAATGGATTTTCCCGGGGGTCGAGAGGATGGAGGCGACCGTCGGTATCTTCCGCAGGTCCGCGCCCGGGACATAGCGGCCGTCCCGCTCGCTCAGGCAGGCACCGTCCAGCCCGAGAACGTAGATTCCCTCGATGTAGCGATCCGACTCGTACACGCCGCGGAACAGTTTGAAGAGGCCGATGAGGTCCATGGCCGAGTTGTACAGCGTCTCTTCCGAGCGGAGATAGGGATTGACGAAACCTATGGCGCTCTCGCTCTTCCCGATTCTGAGGAGTTTTTCCGTGTCCTTGAACACGAGGCTGACGCTCCGGTTGATCTGGCCGGCGAGCTGGACGGCGTTGTTGAGGGCGTTGTCGCGTATCGCGGAGCGGGCGAGAGAGTAGGACACGATGCCCACCACTCCGAGCGGGATGGTGGCGAGAATCGCGGAAATTATGAGGATCCTCGCGCGGAGACTCGTGCGCAGCCGCGCGAAAAGATTCGCCGCGCCCGCGCGACTTTGCCGGCCGCCGCGGGGCTCCGCTTCGGGGACAGGGGGCTTTCCCGCGCGACCTTCGTCTTCCACGCAGAGCAGTATAGCACCACCTCCCTCTCCGTCAATCGCGCCCTCATGCCGCGCGAACCGCGGGCCCGTCTTCAGGCGCCCACGGCCGCCCGCACCACAAGCTCCTGGCTCGCCTCGCTCCGGTCGAAGCGACCCGTGACCCGGCCCTCGTGGATCACGATGATCCTGTCGCACATGCCGAGTATCTCGAGAAGTTCCGAGGAAACGATGATGACACCGACGCCCTTCGACGCGAGCTTCTCGATGAGATGGTAGATTTCCGTCTTCGAGCCGACGTCTATGCCCCGCGTCGGTTCGTCGAAGATGATGATCTCGGGCGATCCTGCGAGCCACTTCGCGATGACGGCTTTCTGCTGGTTGCCGCCGGAGAAATCGATCATGCGCTTGTCCGGGGCGGGCGGCCTTATCGAGAGCGACCGCGCGCAGTCCTCGACGAGGGTCCGGACCTTTCTCCGGCTGACGATTCCCGCCCGACTCAGCGAGCAAAGATTGGGCAGGCCGATATTCTGGGCCAGAGTCATTCCGATCACGAGACCTTCGGCCTTGCGGTCTTCGGGCACGAGGACGATTCCCGCCTCCCGCGAGCCCTGGATTGTGCCGGTGGACAGGCCTCGGCCGCGGACGAAAACCTTCCCCCGGTCCGCACGGTAGGCTCCCGACAGCGTCTTCATGATCTCCGTCCGTCCCGCCCCGATCAACCCGTAGAATCCCAGGATTTCGCCCGGGTGGAGATCGAAGCTCACGTCGTCGAAGAGCCCCTCCTTCGCCAGTCCCTGCACCTCGAGCAGCTTCTGCCTTCCGACCGCGTGCGCCGGCTCCGGGAAATAATCGTTCAGAACGCGGCCGACCATCGAGCGGATGAGCTCGTCTTTCGACGCCCGCCCTCCGCTTTGGTCGATCGTATCCACGACCTCGCCGTCGCGGAGCACCGTGATCCTGTCGCAGAGCGCGATCACCTCTTCGAGGCGGTGCGAGATGAAGATGATGGAGATCCCGTCTTTCCTGAGGGAACCGATGAGGTCGAAGAGGGCGGCGGATTCCTTCTGGCTCAGCACTGCGGTGGGTTCGTCCATGACCAGTATCCTCGAATCGTTGAACAGCGCCTTGGCTATTTCGACAACCTGCTGCCTCGCGATGCTGAGCGAGGAGACGGGCTCCGAGCAGTCCGCCGCGAGGCCGAGCCTGGCCACACATTCTTGCGCCTTGGCTTCCATCTTTTTTCTGTCGAGCACCCTGCCCCGGCGCGAGGCGATTTCCTTTCCGAGGAAGATGTTCTCCGCGACGCTCAGTGTCGGGACGAGGTTGAACTCCTGGTAGATGACGCTCACGCCGGCGCGGATCGAGTCTCCCGGTCCGCGGATCTGCGCGGGACGGCCGTCAATCTCGATGCTTCCCTCCTCGGGCTGGTACACGCCCCCGAGGACCTTCATGAGGGTGCTTTTCCCCGCGCCGTTCTCGCCGACGAGGCCGTGGACCTCACCCCTGCGGAGGTCGAAATCCACGGAGCGCAGAGCCCGGACGCCGGGAAATATCTTGCCGATCTTCTTCATGCAGAGGACGGTTTCGCCGCTCATTGTCGCCCCCTAGCCCCGGCTTTTGCCTGAGCGCGTCGCCGCGTCCAGCCCGCAGACGGCGATGATGATCACTCCCGCGACGATGGTCTGCCAGTACATGCTCACATTCATGAGCACCAGCCCGTTGCCTATCACGCCGAGAAGCAGGGCGCCGAGCATCGTTCCGACAATCGTTCCCTCGCCGCCCGAGAGGCTGGTGCCGCCGATAATGGCCGCCGCTATCGAGTCCATGTCGAAATTGAGCCCCGAGTTCGGGTTGCCGGCGCTGACCCGGCCGACCATCACGACACCCGCGATGCCGGCCAAAAGGCCCGCCAGACCGAATATCACGATCTTGTTCTTCGCGATGCGGATGCCGGCGAGTTTTGCCGCCATCTCGTTGCCGCCGATCGCCTTCACGTGGTTGCCGAAGACGGTCCTGGAGAGAAGGAAGGCGCCCGCGGCCACGAAAGCCGCCATCAGGATGGTGGGCACCGGTATGGGGCCGACGTAGCCGTTGCCCAGCCAGAGAATGAAAGGAGTCCGCACCGGGATCGGGTATCCGCGCGTTACGACATACATGACGCCCCGCGTGATTTTCGCGATGCCCAGGGTCACGATGAAGGCGGGCAGCCTGAGTCTCGTGACGAGAGTGCCGTTGAGCGCTCCCGCCGCGGTGCTCGCCGCCACGCCCAGCGCGATTGCGAGAGCCGGGTCCATCCCCTGCTGGATGAAGAAGGCGAGGAGGACGCCCGAAAGACCGAGGCTGAAACCGATGGAGAGGTCGATGCCTCCGGACACCATGACGATCGTCTGCCCGATGGCCGTGATCGTCACGAGACTCACCTGCTTGAGGATGTTGAACAGATTTTCCGATGTGAAGAACGTTGTCGGTCTCGCGAGGGCGAGAAGGGCGACGATGATCAGAATGATGACGGAGAGGCCGGTCTCCCTCTGTCGCAGGATGCGTCCGGCGAACCTGGCCGCGCCGGAGGGCCGCGCATCCGTCTGTAGTGCCCCGATGGCTTTTCCCATTGTCCCGTTCCTTTTCCTTCGCGCCGCCTGACGGCGAGTCCCCTGACCGGGATTCCGGCCGGGGAGAGTCGCCGCTGTGGCTGTTATTTTTTGAAGACGAATTTCCAGGGTTCGGAGCTGTAGTAGCTTCCCACATTCTTCGATGTGATCTCGATGGTGCCCGTGTCGTCGTAGTTGATCACGCCCTTGTGGGCGATGATGTCGTTGAGCCTGTCGACGATCTTCGGTCCCCAGGTCCACTGCCGCTGGGTGATGACCGCCGTCGCGAGACCTTCCCGGAGGCCCTGGAGATTTTCGGGCATGTCGTCGAAGGTGATGATCTTGTGCTTGTCGGATTTCCATCCCTTGGCACGCCAGATGGACACGGCAACGGGGCCGCCCGTGGCGTCGATGCTCGTGAACACATCGAAGTCGGGATTGGCCTGGATCTGGGCCTCGATCACGCTGAGCGTCAGAGCGGGGTCGCCCTGGCCCGTCTGGAGGTCGACGATCTTGACGCCGGGATAGTTCGCGTCGAGACATTCCCTGATTCCGCGGATGCGGTCGTTGAGGCTTTTCTGCGTGGGAAGTCCGGTGCAGATGATCATCTTGCCCTTGCCGCCGAGTTCGCGTCCCACGACATGGCCGAGGTGCACACCGGCGTTGTAGTTGTCCGTCCCCATGAAGGCGTAGCGCTTGCTGCCCGGCATGTCGGATTCGAAGGCGATGACGGGAATGCCGGCTTCCACTGCCTTGTTGACGTAGGGAATGAGGGCGACGGGATCGGTGGCGCAGAGCGCGATTCCCGATACCTTCATGGAGATGAGGTTTTCCATGATTTCGATCTGACCGCGGACATCCGTCCCTTCGGGCGCCTTCGTGATGATCTTTATTCCTTGCTTCGCGGCGTACTCGGTGGCCATTTTCGTGACTGGCTCGAAGAATGGGTGCACGATGGGATACACGATGGCGAATGTCTTCTGCTTCGTGTCCTGGGCGAAAGCGCCGGTGAACGGAATCGCGGCGACGATGGCGGCGACGATACACACGGCTATTAGTCTCTGTTTCATTTTCGACCGTCCTTCCTCTAGTGCGGGTGTTCGGCGTCGACCTTCCCGGGTTGGTCGGCGCCGACATCATCAAGGCTAGACCCGCCGGACGGAACCGACAATGGTTTTTTTCGGGGAAGAAAGTGGACTATGGCGCGGGGCCGGCCGGCAGAGGCCGCCGGTCCGGAGTATCCGGGGACTTGTTTCCGGCGGAGGTGGACCGGCGGTTTTACTGACTCCGGTAGGAATCGATGTTGGCGAAGGTTATTTCGACGGTGCCCGTGTCCGTGTACTCGGGCACGCCCTTTCCCTCGACGATGTCGAGGAGGCGGTCGATGATGAGGGTCCCCCAGGTCCATTCGCGCTGGGAGATGACGGCGGCGATGATGCCCGAGCGGATGCCCGAAAGATTCTCGGGCATGTCGTCGAAGGTGACGATCTTGTGCTTCGAGCCTTTCCAGCCCATCGCCTTCCATATCGAGACGGCCGCAGGGCCGCCCGTGGCGTCGATGCTGGTGAACGAGTCGAAGTCGGGATGCTCGCGGATCTGGCGTTCGATGACTTTCGTCGTCGAGTCGGGGTTCCCTTCGCCGCTCTGCAGCGAGACGATCCTGATCCGTGGGTACTTTTCCCTCAGCACGTCCCTGATGCCCTGGATGCGCTGGTTCAGGCTCGGCTGGGTCGGCAGGCCCGTGCAGACGATGGCATCGCCCTCGTCTTTGAGTTCCCTGGCCAGAACCTCCGCCAGGTGCCGGCCCGCCCGGTAATTGTCGGTGCCCAGGAAACAGATGCGCCCGCTCTTCGGCATGTCGGACTCGAAGGTGATGACGGGAATCCCCGCGGCCCGCGCTTCGGCCACGAGGGGCTCGAGGGCGCGGGGATCGGTGGGGCAGAGGGCGAGGCCGTCGACTTTCATCCTGATGAGATCGCGCACGATGCGGATCTGCTGGCTCGCGTCGCTGCCCTCCGGGGCCTTGAAAATGAGATCGACGCCTCTGCGGTTCCCGTACTCGAGGGCCATCTCCGTCACCGGCTGGAAGAAGGGGTGGACGATGGGATACACGATGGCGAAGGTGGAACGCGTTCCGCTCGTGCCCGCTACGACCACCGCCCCCGGCGCCGCGAAGCCGGAGGGAGGAAAGAGGAGGAGGAGCGCGAGGCAGGTAAGGCACAGGCCGGGGCTTCCGGGCACACGGATTCTCGTCATTGCAGGTCCACCGATCCGACAGTCTTCACGTTGAGATTGTAGTGCCGCGCCGCGTATCCCGCAATCGATTCCGCCGCTCCGGGGCCGGCATCGAAAGAAATCCCACCATTTACCGATCCGATCGAATTGACCCGCCTCGAATCAGGGGTGTGGGATGTGGGCTATTTCCCTTCCGCGACGCGGCGCCCGATGGACTCTCTGAGCGCCGCGTCCACCGCCGCGACGGGAGGGACTCCGGCCGTGTCGAGGATGGCGGCGTCCAGTCCGCGCGCGCGCGCCATGTCGAGGAAGACGGCCTCCGCCTGCTTCCTGACGCCCTCGGGCATCCCGAAGGAGAAATTGCCGAGTCCCAGTATGGTGAGGGAACCCGGGCAGGCCTCCTTGATGGCGGGAATTGCGTCGAGAGTCTTTGCGGCAGCCTCAGGAGCAGTCGCGAGTGGGAGGACGACAGGGTCGAAGAAGAGTGACTCGGGCGGGAGCCCGTACTCGCCTGTGGCGAGATCGTAGAGCTTCCGGCAGATGCTCACCTTTCCGGCGACACTCCGGGCAGGTCCGCCTGCGTCCAGGGCGAGGCAGACGACGGCGGCGCCGTGTTCCCTCGCGGCAGCGAAGATCCCGCGCGCTCTGCCGGGATCTTTCAGGCTCGCCGAATTGATGAGGGCGCGTCCGCCTATAAGCGGAAGGGCGGCGGCGGCGACGCCGGGATCGGTGCTGTCGATCGAGAGCGCAGCGCGCGCGCGGAGCGCGATGAGCCCGACGAGTTCCTTCATGTCCTCGGCCTCGTCGCGGCCGCGGCGGGCGACCCGGAGATCGATGGCCTGCGCTCCCGTCCCTTCCTGCTCCAGCGCCATTTCGCCCATGCCGTCGAAATCCCGGGCCTCGAGAAGATCGCCGAAGGCGGCCGAGCCGGAGACGTTCGCCTTCTCGCCGATCATGAACAGTTCAGGTCCGACCGGCCGCGCCTCGTACAGGGACGCGAGGGCGGGCAGACGGGCCGGGGAGCGCCCGGCAGGCGTGGCGACAGGCGCGCCGCGCTTGAGACTGTCCGGGGCTTCGGCAGTCAGGGCTCGCGCAAGCGCGGCGATGTGCGCGGGGCCCGTCCCGCAGCAGCCGCCGACGATCGCGATGCCGTGCTTCCTGACCATCGCCCCGACCTTGGCCGCGAAGATGTCGGGTCCGAATGGGAAACTCGTCTTGCCGTCGACCGAGACGGGGAGACCCGCGTTGGGCATGAAGCAGAGTGGGAGAGGCGAGAGCGAGGCGAGCTCGGCGAGGCTCTCCGCGAGCTCGTCGGGACCGCCTGAGCAGTTGAGCCCGAGGGCGAGCGGCCTGAAGGGCGCGACGATGGCGACGAAGGCGGCGAGGCTCGTCCCAGCGAGCATGCGGCGCGAGGCGTCCACGGTGGCCGACACGATGAAGGGCAGGCCCCTTCCTCCTTCCGGGCTCATGAGGGCGGCGAGCGCGGCCTTGATCTGGAGGGGATCCTGGCAGGTTTCGACGATGGCGAGGTCGACCCCCCCGTCGGCTAGTCCCCGCGCCTGGGGAAGGTAGGACTCACGCAGCTGGGCCCATGTGGCCATGCCGAAGCTCGGGGGCGCGTCGCCGGGGCCGATGGAGCCCGCGACCCAGCGTGGCTCTCCCGCCGTGGCCTCGGCTTCGCGCGCCGCGCGGACGGCGGCCTCCGCCCCAGCCCGGTTCACCGCGTAGGCGAGTTCTCCGGGATCGCCGATTCCTGCCTCTTTCGATTCCGCGAAGCGTTCGAGCGACCGGGCGCTCGCCGTGAAGGTGGCCGTCTCGACGAGCGTGGACCCCGCGCGGAAGTAGGAGCGGTGCAGTTCCTCGACGAGTTCCGGTCTGGTCAGAGGGAGGAGGGCGCCCTTCGCCCCGATGCCGGGGGAGAGGGCTTCGAGGGCCGTCCCCGTGGAGCCGTCGGCGATTATCAGCCTCGATCCGATCCAGGCGCGTATGTCCCTGTCGATTGTGTCGCGACCCTCTCGCCCTGTCGATCCGCCCATCCTCTCCTCCTGTACACATACCCGTTACAAATGATCGTGTCCGACATCCCGCCATTCACGGGCCGGTCCGATCAGAGAATCGATGCGAAGCGGCGGGCTGCCCCGCCGTATCCCCGGCCTAGGGCCGGCTCATAGCCTCGAGAAGTTTTTCAGAGGCGGCCCGGACCTGCACGTAGTCCTTCATGAGTTCCTCCCTGGTAAGAAGGGTGGCGGGGCGGAATGTGTCGCGCGTGATGCGAGACAGCGAGCGGAATGGCTGGCTGGCCTTCCAGGTCGCGTTCGCGAAGCGCGCGAGGAGCAGCATGTCTTCTTCGGGAAGGCTGCCATCCACGATCGACTGGAGTATTTCCACGGGAGTTTTCCCGGAACGCTCGGAGATGAACCCGATACCGGCCTCGACGGCATAGAATCCCGCGAGATTTATGGCGATTTTTTCTTCTTTGACCGATTTTGGCGCTGTCGCCGTCTCTTCTTCCGGTTTGACGAAAGGAGGCGGAGTCTGGCCTTGTCCCTTATAGTAGGCCGCGTCGAGCCAGGTGGCCATTTCGAGGGCGAAACCCTTGTCCTGCAGAAGCGTTTTCAGCCTCGCCAGCTGCGCGTCTCGGGCCGGAACCTGGGCGCCGATCTGCGAGGCCCCCGCGATGCACGCGAGAACGATGAATGCTACAGTCGCTTTGCTGATGCTTTTCATTCGAACCTCCCCGGAACCGATTGCGGCTTTGTCGCGCCGGTCTGTGGCGGACCCTCCGCACCGGCCGGGTTTCAGTATAGAAAAAGCGGAGGGAAAATCAAGCGGCGGCGCAATCGGAACGGAGCGTCTTCACGGGGTCCCTCACTCGCGGACTTTTGGGGATCGATGATCCGCAAGGAGGGGTTATGCCTGGCAGGGCGGCGCGAGACTGTCGATTCTCATTTTCGCACTTCCCCGACAAAAGCGACCAGCTCGTCGATGTTCTCGCGCCTCATGAAGTCGGCGGGCTTCGCGTAGGCGGCGAGCATGCCCCGCTCGTCGCCGATGCGCTCTCTCTCTTTTTTCATTTTGATCTTCAGCTTGAGAAGGGTCATGAGGATCTTGTCCACCGGCTTCAGTTTCGCGTAGTCGAAACCGCCGCGAAGGTAGAAGAAGCGGATGCGTTCCTGCTCTTCGACGGTAAAATTGCTGTCCCGGACGAAATCCGTGGTTTCCGGGCGCTTCGGCGAGGCTCCGGTCGCGAAGACGGCGAGTTTCTTGCCCGAGAGCCTTTTGAAGTTGTCTTTGATGAGCTTTATGCCGTTGATGCCGACGGCGTAGAGGCCGCCTCCGAAGACAATCGTGTCGTAGGCTTCGAGCATTTCGGGGCGGACCGATTTCGCCTCCATGAGGTCGACGACGCTGCCAGGACCGGAAAACCCGGTGCCCGACGTTTTGGCGCCATCGCTCCCGGATCTGAGTTCTTCGGCTATCCACTCGGCGTATTTTTTCGCGAACCCGGTTTTCGATGCGTAGATGACAGCGATTTTCATGTCGTTTCCCCGTGATGAGTCTGAATGCCAAAAAACAATAGCACAAAAAAAGGCGGAACACAGGCGTTCCCCCGCGTTCCGCCTTTTTCCCCGAGCCGTCGGGCTACGAGAAGTCCGGAAGCAGTCGCCGGTCGGTATCCCGCACTTCAGGCACTGCTGCCCTCACTGGCCGGCGAGCTCCGCGGCTGCCCTTCCGAGCAGGGTCCGGGGCAGGATGACGGGCTTCCCGCAGACCCTGCGGAAAACCGCCCTGATGGCCCCCGAGTAGCCGATGCAGTCCAGAATCACGAGATTGCAGTCCGCCGCCTGAGCCTTTTGCGCCGTCCTTTCCCAGTCTTCCCGCCTCGAGGAGTAGGGCGAAAGCGCGACGATCTCCGCGTCGAAGCCGTGTCGCGACCATTTTTCCCGCATCGCGTCGCCCTGAAGGGCGGAAGGAACGACGGCGCATATTCTGTATGCTGCCTTTCCGGCTGACCCGCCGACCGCTCTGTCTGCCGCTCTGTCTGCCGCTCTGTCGGCCGGCGCGATGGCCGAGACGAAGTGCGCCAGGAGGCGGTCGGGGCGCAGGAGGGGCAGCCGGGATTCCTGGTCGGGGAATTCGCCCGTGCAGAAGATGGCGATGAGCTCGACGCCGCCGCGCTCCAGATCGCGGACGCACTCTCTCACGCGCTCGTGGACGCGCTCCTCGGAGAGGAGGACTTCGCTGCCATCGCGCAGTCTCGAGACGAGGACCCCCTCGCCCTGGCGCGGCGCCATATCGGCTATTTCCTGTGCGCAGAGTCCGTCGAGGACGCCGCGCTGCACCAGCTCGACGCCCACCCCCGCGGCCGCGCCGAAAGCGGCGAGAAACTCCGGCGTAACGTCCGTCCTGGGCGACTGACCTATCGTTATAGCCCCGATCTTCATTGCCCGGCCCCCGGGCCCATGAGGTGCTCCATGGAACCGTACAGCTTTTTCAGGAGCTCGAACTCTTCGGCATCGTAGAAATGGCAGCTCCCGCCCGTGAAGGATTTGGCCACCTCGAGACAGAAACGGGCAGCTTCCTCGATGTCCGTCTCGCGGCTCGCTCCCGTGCCGCAGCCCGGCACCGGCCGCACCGCAGTGATCGCGACCCCGACCACGGGCGCCACCGTGGCCGTGCAGGGCTGGAGAATCGAGTTGACGTGGAAGAGCCCGTTGCCGTAAGGGGTGATGTCCTGGGTCGAGAGGGGAAGGATCCAGGGTTGCTCCCCTGTGCTCCACTCCATGATGTCCAGAAGGTCGTCGGAGGGCTTCAGGATGTAGCCCCCCTTCACGGTCGGACTGACTGCGAAGCCTCTGTGGTTGATGATCCTGTTTCCCTTCGTCGTATCGACCGAGAGGATGGCGTCCATGGCCGGGTCCACTTCGTGCACGTTCATGGCCTTCATGTCGACGGGCGAGCCCATGAAGGGCACGGGCTCGTGGGGGCTCGTGGGGGCGTCGGGGCAGATGTGGGTGGCGACGATGACATCGCCTTCGAGCCGGTCGCCCCGGGCGGCCATGTCGGCGAGCTTCGCGGCGCATGCGATGGCGGCCACGGCCCCGTCGGCGTCCGAGACGAGGCCGATACGCTCGGGCCTCGCTCCGATGCCGCCCAACCTGCCGATGATTCCGAGGGTGGGGGCCGCGCCGCCCGAGGACGCGCCCGATCTGCCCGGGACCAGCACTCTGATGAAATCCGTGGAACCCTTGGCGCCTTCGATCCGGCGCACTTCGATTCCGGACAACCCCTTGCCCTCCAGATACGCGCGGACGGCCTCTCCGTCGACCCGGGCATCGTCGATGATTTCGTACACTTCGATGACTTGTTTCAACATTGCCTGCCTCCTGTTATACTGTGTCCGGCGCGGCGCCGCTTCCGGCTCTCCGCGCGTCGATCCGATCGCGTGCGGGGGAGAATTCCATGAAGGTGCTCCTTATAGAAGACGACAGGTATCTCGCCCGCATCATCGAGGTCGAACTCCTTCTCCAGGGCATGTCGATCGACATCCGCCCGGATGGTCGCTCCGGCCTCGCCGCAGCCCTCGAGGGCGGTTACGACATTATCCTCCTCGACTGGATGCTCCCCGACGTCGAGGGAATCACCGTGTGCCGGGCCCTGCGCAACGCGGGTTCCACGATGCCGATCATCTTCCTCACGGCGCGCCAGGGTGTCGCCGCCGAGGTGCGATGCCTCGACGAGGGGGCCGACGACTACATCGCCAAGCCCTTCGACATGGAACAACTCGTGGCCAGAATCAAGGCGGTGACCCGTCGATCCAAAATATCCGGAGAGGCGCTTCCCAGGATTTCTCTCGGTCCCGTGGTCCTGTATCCCGACGAGAGGGCCGTGTACGAGGACGGAGTCCGCGTGCGGCTGACCAACAAGGAGTATGAGATCTTTCTTCTTCTGGTCCAGAACCGGGGCAAGGTGGTCTCGAAGGAGAACATCCTCTCCGCGGTGTGGGGGAGCGATTTCCATCTCGAGGAAGGGGCCATCGCCGTCCACATAAAGGGAATACGGGACAAGCTGGGCAGCGTCGCCATAGAGAACCTGCGGGGTGTCGGCTACATGATTCCCCGGGAAGAACGAGCACTCTGAGTCCGGAGCATGAAACGGCATTTTCTCATGCTGCTGGTCATCCTTCTCGCCATCGTTTCTCTGGCGACCGTCCTGGTGTCGAACTACGCGACAGGGCGGAGCCTGGAAAAGCTGATCATGGAGAGGGCGGCCAACCGACTCTCCATTGTCGTCTGGGGTTTCAGCGCCACTTCCGCCGATGTCGACCTGTATTCCTACGTCGAGTTCGACTACGAGGTCCTCTCCATAAGCAAGAGCGGCTTTCCCGTTTTTCAGTACGGCACGGCCACCCTCGATCCGACCGGCCCGGGAATCAGGCGGATAGACCGGCGCTCCGGCTCCTACGATTTTTCCCTCTTCATCAATTTCAGGGCCGAGTTCGACAAGTACATGGAACCGATACGCATGACCATCAGGATCATAGCCGCTGTCTACGCCATTCTTTTCGCCATATTCGGCTGGATATTCGTGGGCATCGTCGCCGATCCCATAGCGCGCCTGGCCCAGGCCATGGTGAAAATAACCTCGCGCAACCTTCGGGTGCGCATACCCCTGCCCGGGCGGAAGGACGAGATCCGCCAGCTCATCGGCACCTTCAACACCATGATGGACGACATCGCGGGGACCTACGAGAGGCAGGTGCAGTTCGTCGAGGACATGACCCACGACATCGCCACGCCCGTGCAGATTCTCGAGGGCTACCGTCAGCTCATCGAGCGCCACGGAGCCAGTCCCGGCCTCGTCGACGAATACCTGGAAGCTTCCAAGGTGCAGCTCGCGCGACTGCGCGACATGACCGTCTCCTTCAAGAACGCTCTGGCCGCGGAACGCCTCAGGCGGGTCGAGTGGGCGGACGCGTCCACCATCACGCGGCGCAACACCGTCTATTACCGCGAGCTGCATCCTGAAATCGCCTTCATCGCCGATATCGGCCGCGACATCAGCCTGCCGGTCGCGCCGGAAGACCTCGAGAGGATCGAGCACATTCTCGTCGACAACGCGGTGAAGTACGGGCGCGAGGGAGGCCGGATCGAGATAGACCTCCGGCCGGGAGAGTTCAGCGTCCGGGATTTCGGCATGGGCATACCCGAAGCCGAAACCGAGGCGATCTTCGAACGCTATCACCGGGCCCCCGCCGCCGCGCACAGGGGCTCAGGATCGGGGATCGGCCTCGCGATCCTGAAGCGCTTCTCCGAAGAATACGGCTTCGGGATATCCCTGGAGAGCAAGCCTGGCGAGGGCAGCACCTTCACGCTCCGCTTCCGGGATCCGCCCTCCCCGCAATGAGGTCTTCCGCGGCCGAATACGGCTCTCCTTTGAGGACTTCGGAGAATTCCCTCTGCGCCGAGGCGAGAAGCTCCGGATTCGTCATCAGGTCGAAGGCCGCCCCCGCGAGGACCTGCGAGGCGTAGAGCATCCCTTTCATGCCGATGCCCGAACCCGAAGCCGCCGTCGCCTGCCAGGTGTGGGAGCCGACGCCCATCGGCCAGGTCGCCGTGTTGATCTGGGCCGTCGGCGCGATGTGCGAGACGTCGCCCACATCGGTGGAAGCCGGGATCGTCCATCCCTTGCCCCAGTAGCCGATACCATCGTGGAGGGAGAGCCGGGCGAGCCCCGCCGCCGAGGCCGAGTCCACTCCCAACATCTCCAGGGTGGCCCGGCGCTGGTCTTCCGTCGTCGTCGCGCACAGTCCCGCCGCGAGCCGCCGGTCGGCCTCGTCGTAGCGCGGGAAGGGCGCCGACTTCAGGTTGTCGGAAAGGAGGTCGGAAATGACCCCGTTGGGGACGACGTCGTGGCAGCCGTGCAGGAAGCGGTATTCCATCGTAGTGCCCGTCATCAGGGCGGCGCCTCTGGCCACGTCGACGATCCTGGTGACGAGATCCACCGCCTCGCGCATGCGCGGCGAACGGGCCTGATAGATGCCCGCCGCGTGCTCCGGCACGATGTTGGGCCTGTCTCCTCCCGAGGTCACGACATAGTGGACGCGGGCCGAGGAGGGCATGTGTTCCCGCAGGAACTCGAGGCCCACGTTCATCAGTGTGAGGGCATCCAGGGCCGATCGCCCCATATGCGGCACCTGGGCCGCGTGGGCAGGCTTGCCCTTGAAGCGGAACTCGAGCTGTATCGAGGCATTCGTCCCGTAGGCCGCCACCGTGTTGAGATCGGCCGGGTGCCATGAGAGGACGGCGTCGAGGCCGTCGAAAACGCCGGCACGGGCGAGCACGGGTTTGCCCAGCTGCTCTTCGGCGGGGCATCCGAAATACCGGACGGTCCCTTTCAGGGAACCCGCCTCCAGCGCCGCCCTGACGCCGTCTGCCGCCGCGAGGCAGGCGGTCCCGAGGAGGTTGTGGCCACAGCCGTGGCCTGGTCCGCCCGACACGGCGGGTTCGCGCTCGATGCCGATCTTTTGGGAGAGGCCGGGCAGAGCGTCGAATTCACCGAGAAAGCCGATGACAGGTTTCCCCTCGCCGTATTCCGCCACGAAGGCGTAGTTCTGGACCGCGTCGAGTTCGGTGACCCGGAATCCCAGTTCCCGGCAGAGGGTCTTCTGCAGGGCAGACGATTTTTTTTCCTCGAACGACAGCTCCGGCTCTTCCCAGAGAGAGAGAGCGTGCTTCGCGAAAAGCTCTTTGCGCGCCTCTATGGCGCCATGAATTCCCTCTTTGTCCATACAACCTCCGGCTTCGCGGTCAGTCTCGTGTATACTCCTGCCGCCGCCGTTCCGGAAGCGAATACGGGCGTCTTAATCGAATATTAAGCCTCGCATAATCGTTTCTTCAAATAAGAACGCCCAAGGTGGGCGTAGAATGGCGGCGACTCAATGAATCAAGGAGGAATGACGATGAAGAGAATTCCGAAGTCCATCGCCCTCGCGCTCGCGCTCTGCCTGATCGCGACCCTTTCCGCTACCGCGGCTGAGGTAAAGATCATCGTGGGACAGGGGACCGATCCGGTCATCCTCGATCCACCGATGTACTCCGACACTCCGACGCACAACATCAATCTGCTGATCTACGATCGCCTGTACGATCTCACCAAGGAGGGAAGGATCACTCCCAATCTCGCCGTCGACCTTCCGAAGATCGAAGAGAACGGCACCAAGTACACCATCAAGGTGCGCGAGGGCGTGCGCTTCCACAACGGCGCGAAGTTCACCATCGACGATGTCCTGTACTCCTTCCAGCGCGGGGCATTCCACGACAAATCCCAGATGAAGTCCATCTTCGCCATGATGTACGACATGAAGAAGATCGACGAGTACACCCTCCAGTTCCGGACAGGCCGCTTCGATCCCTCGAAGGCGCCCGCGGGCACGACCGAGAACAGCTTCAAGTCCTTCGAAGCCAGAACCCCCTACTTCAAACCCGCCGCCTTCGGCTCCCAGCTCAACCAGCTCACCTGGCTCGGCGCCTCGATCGTCAGCAAGTCGACGCTCGAGAAAGCCGCCGCCGACGGCAGCCTCAAGGACTACGGCATCACCTGGGCGGTAGGGACGGGCCCCTTCAAGTTCGAGTCCTGGAGCCAGGGCGACAACGTCACCCTCGTGAAAAACAAGGACTACTTCGACTCGGGCGTGAAGAGCAACGCTGACAAGATTCAGTTCAAGACGATCAAGGACCCCTCGGCCCTCAAGACCGCCTTCCTCAACAAGGAAGTCGACCTCATCATGGGTGTCGTTCCTCTCGACGCGCGGGAAATCGAGATGCAGGGCGGCACCATCCTCACAACCAATGGCCACTTCGGCTACCACTATCTGGGCTTCAACATGAAGTCTCCCCTCGTCGGCCAGGTAAAAGCCGATGGAACGCCCGACCTCGACGGCGAGTACGACCTCTCCTCCAACCAGACCAAGCTCAGGATGGCCATCGTCTACTCCATCAATCCCTCGGACATCGTCAACTCGCCCGACATCATGGACAAGAAGGGCATCGTCAGCCTCCAGTACGTCGAGAGTCTCCCCTTCGGCCACATCGAGGATGCCGCCGGCACCCGCATCGCGGAAGGCAACTCCAAGACCGGCTACTACAATCCCCAGAAGGCCAAGGAGCTCTTCGCCTCCCTTCCCGCCTCGATGAAGCAGGCCGCTTCCGTCAAATGCACGGCCCTCTCGGGCAGCATGTATGTCAAGGAAGCCCTCGTCGTGAAGGATCAGGTCAAGCGCACACTCGGTGTCGACCTCATCAACATCGAGCAGGTCGCCCTCTCCGAACTGGCCACCCGCCGCGGCAAGGCCGATCCCGCCGTGTGGGACGTCCTCGTCAACTGGACCCAGACCGACGATTCCTACTATATCTTCGTGGCCTTCGACGGCGACAACACCTCCCTTCTGCACGACACCAAGTACTACACGAAGGGTGCCCAGGAGTGGATCGAGAAGGGCAACGCCCTCCCCAACGGCCCCGAGCGCAACACCGCCTACCAGAATGCCTCCAGGGAAATCCTCAAGGCCATGCCCCGCGTCCCCCTCGTCGCCATGTTGGGCATCTCCGCCTGCCAGAAGAACATCGACGGCGTCGAGATCTTCCCCTCCGGCTCCTTCAGACTGGTCGACGCGACCAAGGGGCTCAAGAAGTAATGTTTCATGCGGCGGGTTTCCCGCCGCATGAACAAGGCTCTTCCGGAAGGCGCACTCCGTCTTCCGGAAGAGATTCCCGGCGTCGTACGTATGACGCTTTGCGTCCCCGGACGCATGAAATCACCAGGCGCCTGACGTCACCCGACGCATGGCGTCAGTAGACGCCGGACGTCAATGGACGTCCAACCCGAGGCAAGCCGCATGACCCGGTACATAGCGCGAAGGCTCCTGCAACTGATACCCGTCATTCTGGGAGTGACCTTCATCGTATTCACCCTCACCTACATCTCGCCGGGAGACCCCGCGCGGATGCTTCTGCCGCAGGACGCCACGGAGCTCGATGTCGCCCACATGAGGAACCTCATGGGCATCGACCAGCCTTTCCTCGCCCAGTATTTTCATTTCCTTTTCGGCTTCAAGAGCCCGGGCGACGGCTCATTCGACTACAAGGGACTGGTGGCCCTCGATCTCGGCCGTTCGTACGTCTCCAACCGGCCGGTTTTCGGGACGATACTCGACCGCTTTCCCAACACCGCCCTCCTGGCCCTCGTCGCCCTGAGCCTCTCCATCGCCGTCTCGATACCCATGGGCATCATTTCGGCGACGCGCCAGTACTCGAAGACCGACATGGCGGTGACCATCCTGGCCCTCGTGGGTCTCTCTGTGCCCGCCTTCTGGCTGGGCATGATGCTGATCTGGGTGTTTTCCGTGCAGCTGCGCATCTTTCCTTCCCTCGCCACGCCGGCAAATCTGTTGTCCATCGTCCTGCCCTCCATAACCCTCGCCGCCATGAACACCGCGGTGCAGACCCGCATGACACGCTCCTCGATGCTGGAGGTGATCAGGCAGGACTACATCAGGACAGCCAGGGCCAAGGGTCTGGACGAGAAGACGGTGATCAGGAAGCATGCCCTCCGGAACGCCCTCATCCCGGTGGTGACGGTGATCGGCCTCCAGGTGGGGCAGCTCCTCGTCGGCGCGGTGCTCACGGAGACCGTCTTTTCCTACCCGGGCATCGGAACCATCATGGTCGACGCCATCCAGAGGAAGGACACGCCCCAGATCCTCGCCTCAGTCGTTTTCGTGGCGATCGTATTCGCCCTCATGAACCTCGTCGTCGACATCCTGTACGCTCTGATCGATCCCCGCATCAAGGCGCAGTACCTGACGAAACGCACAGTATTCCGGAGAGGTGGCAAGAATGCCGCAGTCAACAGCTAGGTCCGGCTCGCCGCTCGGCTCTTCTGCTTCCGCGCACGACTTCTCCGTAGTTGCGCGCAGGAGGAGGGGCCCCTTCGAGGAGTTCTGGTTCCGCTTCAGAAAGAACAAGCTGGCGGTCGCGGGAGCGGTCGTCGTCATTCTCTACATCCTTATGGCGCTTTTCGCCGATCTCCTGTACCCCTACGACTTCATCACCGGCAACCAGATATCCAACACCTTCGCCAAGGTCGGAGAGACGAGGCCGGTCGACTGGAACGGGACGGAGACAGCCCATCTCTACATTTTCGGGGCCGACAACTTCGGGCGGGACATCCTTGGCCGCATCGTGCACGGCGCGAGGGTCTCCATGATCATCGGTTTCACCACCGTGGCCTTCGCCGTCTTCTTCGGAGGCGCGCTGGGCGCCATCGCAGGCTACTACGGCGGGAAAATCGAGACAGTCATCATGCGCGGGGCCGACATCCTCCTCGCCATACCCAACATCCTCTTCGCCCTGGCCATCGTGGCCGCCCTAGGCCCCAGCTTCCGCAACCTTCTCCTGGCCATCGGCGTGACTTCGATCCCCGTCTACATCCGGCTGGTGCGGGCCTCGGTGCTCACCGTGAAGGACCAGGAGTTCGTGGAAGCTGCGCGCGCCCTCGGGGCCCGGGACCTCCGGATAATCGGCCTTCACATCCTGCCCAACTGCATGGCCCCCGTCATCGTCCAGGCGACGCTCGGCATCGCCCAGTCCATCCTGTCGGCGACTTCCCTCTCCTTCCTCGGACTCGGCATCCAGCCCCCCTCGCCCGAGTGGGGAAACATGCTCTCCGAGGCGCGGGCCTACCTCATCAGCGCTCCCCACACTCTGATCTTTCCCGGACTGGCCATCATGACGGTCATTCTCGCCTACAACCTCATCGGGGACGGCCTCAGGGATGCCCTCGATCCGAAGCTCAAGAGATAGAGGAGAAGGCCATGTCCGAAGCGCAGCTGTCCATTCGCGATCTGCACGTTCACTACGTCACCGAGGACGAGGTTGTCCGCGCGGTAAACGGCGTCAGCCTCGACCTCGCCCAGGGAGAGAGCCTCGGCCTCGTCGGCGAGACCGGCGCCGGAAAGACGACTACCGCCTTCTCCATACTGCGTCTCTTGCCCAAGATCACGGGGCAGATCGCGGGCGGAACCATCTCTTTCGAGGGCCGGGACCTCACGGCCGCCTCCGAGGAGGAGATGCGGAAAATCCGGGGCAACCGGATTTCGATGATTTTCCAGGACCCGATGACCTCGCTGAACCCGATCTTCACGGTCGGCGAGCAGATCGCCGAGGTCTACGAGATCCACGACAAGCTTCCCCACAATGAGGCCTTGGAGAAGGCCGGCGCGATGCTCGAACTCGTCGGCATTCCGGCCCAGAGGGCGGGCGACTACCCCCACCAGTTCTCCGGCGGCATGAAGCAGCGCGTCGTCATCGCAGCCGCGCTCGCCTGCAACCCCAGGCTCCTTCTCGCGGACGAACCCACGACCGCCCTCGACGTGACCATCCAGGCCCAGGTGCTCCGCATGATCAAGGACCTGCGCTCAAGGCTCGGCACCACGCTCATCCTCATCAGCCACGATCTCGGCGTCGTGGCCCAGGTCTGCGACAAGGTGGCGATCATGTACGCCGGCCGCATCGTGGAGTACGGGAAACTCGCGGACATATTCCGCAAGCCCTTCCACCCCTACACCGAGGGACTGTTCAATTCCATTCCGCGGATGGAAGTCGACAGCGAAAGGCTGACGCCCATAAAGGGGCTCATGCCCGATCCCTCCTGCCTTCCCGAAGGCTGCGTCTTCAGACCCCGCTGTCCCTACGCGCGGGAAGAGTGCGCGACGCGGGCCCCGGCGCCGGTCGAAAGGGAGGGCAGAAGGGTGGAGTGCCTCATGTATGAGGGAATAATCGAAAACAGCATGGGGAAGAAATCATGAGGACAAAACCATGAGTGAGACATCCGGCACCGTGCCCATCCTCCGGGTGCGGAATCTGAAAAAATACTTCCACACTCCGAAAGGCCAGCTCCACGCCGTCGACAACCTCTCCTTCGACATCGAAGAGGGGCGGACCATCGGCGTCGTGGGCGAATCCGGCTGCGGCAAGACCACGACGGGCAGGGCCATCCTCCGCCTGACCGAGCCCACATCCGGCACGGTGAGCTTCCAGGGCGTCGACGTCACGAAGGCGGGCCCCGCGCGATTGCGGGCCTTGCGCGAGCAGATGCAGATCATCTTCCAGGATCCCTACGCCTCGCTGGATCCCCGCATGACGGTCTCCAGGATCATCGGCGAGCCCCTCGTCATCCACCGCAGGGTGCACGGGCGGAAAGAGCTGGAATCCAGGGTGCGCAGGCTCATGGAGACCGTCGAGCTGACCGACAGGCTCTACGACGCCTATCCGCACGAACTGGACGGCGGGCGCCGGCAGAGGATCGGAGTCGCCCGCGCCCTCGCCCTCGAGCCGAAATTCGTCGTCTGCGACGAGCCGGTTTCGGCCCTCGACGTGTCCGTGCAGGCGCAGATACTCAACCTCATGCAGGATCTGCAGGACAAACTCGGCCTCACCTACATGTTCGTCACCCACGACATGTCCGTCGTCAAACACATCTCCGACGACATCGCGGTCATGTACCTCGGGCAGATCGTGGAGATGGCGCCGTCGAGGGAGCTTTTCAGGCGGCAGCTCCATCCCTACACGAAGGCCCTGATCTCGGCCATTCCCCGGATCGATCCGGAGGCCGTCGACGGGCAGATCATCCTGAAGGGAGAAATAGGCTCCCCCCTCGAACCGAAGCCGGGCTGCCGCTTCGCCCCCCGCTGCCCCTACGCAGTGGACGCCTGTTCTCTCGCCGACCCCGAGCTGCGCGAGCTGGAGCCGCGGCGCTTCGTCGCCTGCGTCAGGGCCGGCGAGATCTGATTATTGACGCTTCATCGATTGCGGTACTGTCGCGATGAGGCCATCGCTCATGTGAGACCATCGCTCATCAGAACGGAAGTTCGTGCGGCAATCCCAGTTTCTCTTTGACCGCGCGGAAGGCGTTCCTGAGCGGATCGTTGAAGGGCACGCCCTTGTCCTTGCGGAAGAGGGATATCTCGTACTCTTTCTCGCCGGGGGTCCAGATGCGCTCGGCGCCGGGGGCCTTCTTGGAGGCGCGGAGCTGGCGGGATATCTCGCCGACCTGACGCTTGAAGGCTTCCAGGTCGCAGAACGCGTCGATCTTGATGGCGAGGAAGCTGTGGCCGAGCTCGATGGAAGTCGGCTTGCCGTCTTTCCCGACTCCCATGAGGGCCTTCATGAAGTTGGCCTGAGAGAGGGCTGAGGAGAGGAGTTCGACGACCATGGAGTTGCCGTAGCCCTTGTATCCGCCGAGGTCTTCGCCGAGGCCGCCCAAGGGAGTGAGGGCCGCCTTGTCCTTGGTCAGATCGACGAGAACCTGCTTGGTGTCGTGGCGGTATTTGCCGTCCTCGCCGATGACCCAGCCGTCGGGGAGGTCCTTGCCGAGGCGGTCGTAGAGCTCGAGCTTGCCGCGCTGGGTGACCGAGGTGGCGTAGTCGGGCATGAAGGGGAAGGGCTCGTCGGAGGGCATGCCCCAGGTCATGGGGTTGGTCCCGAGCATGGGCTCGACGCCCCAGGTCGGCGCGATGGAGGGCCGGGCGCTCGTCGTCGTCATGCCGATCATGCCGCGCTGGATGGCCATGTTGGGATAGTAGAACGCCGCGCCGTAGTGGGTCGAGTTGCGCACGACCGTCATGCCGAGGCCGTACTTGTCGGCCTTGTCGATGGCCATCTGCATGGCCCGCTTGGCGATGTAGTGGCCCATACCGTTGTGCCCGTCGATGACGGCAGTGGTCGGGCTCTCCTTCACGATCTCGAAGTTGGTCTTGGGATTCTGGGTGCCGGCCCAGATGCGGTCGAGGTAGATCGGCTTGTAGCGGCCGACGCCGTGGGAGTCGACGCCGCGCTTGTCGGCGGATACGAGCACGTCGGCGCATACTGCCGCCTCTTCGGGCGGGACGCCGATCGCCTCGAATCCGGCTCTCATGAAGGCCTCGACCTCGTCGAAGGCCCACCAGGTGATGTTGTTGTCCATATCGAATCCTCCACGGCTCGCCTATCTCTGGCGAGGTCGCCATCAAACTTTCTGGGAAAAACCAGTTTAATACCTTTTTGCTCGATTCGTAAAGGACCAAAGCGGGCCGCCGCCGCGGCGCCTCGTTGCAGAATCCGGCTCGCCCGCCTCTTGCGCGTTGTGTATGAGAATAGTATGATCTAGCGATATCACTAGATCGACATTCTGAGGTTTGCCCAATGCCATCATTCATGGAAGACCGCGCCTTCGCCGGGAGCATGGCCGATATTGTGAAGGCCCTCGGACATCCCGTGCGTCTGCGGATCATCGCCCTCCTGTGCCGGGGCGAAGCCACTGTCTCCGACATCGCGCGGACGCTTTCGGCTCCGCCGGCCATCGTATCCCAGCAACTGCGCATCCTCCGGCTGTCCCGCCTCGTCGACACTTCCCGGGCCGAGGGCTTTGCGGTCTACAGGCTGGCCGAACCCAAGCTGGCGAACCTCATCCAGTGTCTCGAAGGATGCACTCTCCACAGAGTCCCGGCCCGATATCAGGCCGACGACGCCTCGCCCCCGGAGGACATTCCGTCTTCCGCGGAGAGAGATCTTTCCATTCCCGCTCTGTAGTCCACACTTTCCCGAAGGAGATAGACAATGGAACTCGATTATGCGAAGGAACTGGCGGAAATCCGCGCGCAGCTCGACGAGAGGCCGGGCGCGAAGAACAAGTTGTCGATGATCGTGTTTTCGGGCGATCTCGACAGGCAGATAGCCTCCATGATCATCGCGACCGGCGCCGGAGCGATGGGCATGGAAGTCGTCATGTTCTACACCTTCTGGGGCACCGCCGCCCTCAGGTCGCCGGGCAAAAAGGTCGCCGGCAAGAACCTCATCGAGAAGATGTTCGGTTTCATGCTGCCGAAGGGTCGCAACAAGCTGAAGCTCTCGCAGATGCACATGGCGGGGGCCGGAACGGCCATGCTCAAGGGGCTCATGAAGAAGAAAAACGTGGCCAGCCTCGACCAGCTCTACGAAGTCGCGGGCGAACTCGGCGTGCGCATCGTCATCTGCGAGATGTCCATGGACCTCATGGGCTTCAAGCGCGAGGAGATGATCGAGTATCCCCAGCTGACCTACGGGGGAGTCGCGACCTTCATCGCCGAAGCCAGGGATTCCGCCGTACAGCTTTTTATCTGAGAATCGTGCCGGATTTTCCGGATTCACGTATAATTCATACCGGGCGGGGCGATCGGCTGTCCGCCCGCATGTCCGCAGCGACAAGGAGCGAATCATGGCTGATGTAACGTTCGTCAAAACACTGAACTACAAGGGTCTCGCGTGTCCGATGCCGGTCGTGAAGATCTCGAAGGAGATCAAGACGGTCAATGTCGGCGACACGGTCGAGGTTCTTACGACAGATCCGGGCTCCCTCTCCGACTTTCCCGCCTGGGCGAAGACGACTGGTCAGCAGGTCGTCGAGACGAAGCAGGAAGCAGGCGTGATCAGGATTTTCGTGAAGCGGACGAAGTAGGCGCAGGACATGAACGGTACAACCGTCACGACAGTCGCCGCGACAGCAATTCAGGGTGTCATGACGACTGCCACGACTCTGGCGGGGAAGGCGGCCGAGGTGGTTTCGGGCGCCTCGCAGAGCGCGACCGAAGGTGCCCAGGCGGTGTCAGGCGCTTCCGCGGCCGTCGTCCACAGCGGTTTCGCCCTCCTCTTCGACAAGCTTTACTATTTCATCATGGTTCCCATGGTCTACCTGTCCATCGCTTTTTTCCTCGTCGTAGCTATCGCGAAGATTGCGAAGACATTCCGCGCGGGGCCGCCTCCCTACCAGCTCGCCCTCTACCCCGCGCCGCGCTTCCCCTTCCTCGCCGCCCTGCGCGACACCTTCGGCATGCCGCAGATCCGCAGGCGGGCGCCGGTGTTCTGGATCTTCCTCATGACCTACCACATCGGATTCCTCCTTCTCTTCCTCGGCCACATCGACATCCTTCCGCACGTCTCCATCGTTCCCGAAGCCTCCCGGCACATGATCGGCGCAGGGTTCGTCGGGCTCATGGTGACCGTCCCGACCTTCTATTTCCTCGGACGACGTTTCTCGGGCGTCAACCGCGCCATATCGACGCCGGGCGACTACCTCGTGCTCCTTCTCCTCCTTTTCCTTTTCCTCTTGGGCGACCTCATGAGCTGGGGGAATTCCTGGACGAAAAATGGCTTCGTCATGACGAAGGCCGACTTCGCGAAGTATTTCGACGGACTCTTCCGGTTCACTTTCGCCGATCCCCGGCTCGTCCTCCACGGATCGCACTACCACTTCGCGGTGCTGCACGTGCTTCTCGCCAACCTGCTCTTCATCGCGCTGCCCTTCACCAAGTTCATGCACACCTGCTTCGCATTCCCGCTCAACCTCGTGAGGAGGACCGTATGGACTCGGGCGTGAGTTCCCAGCTCAGGAAGTTATTCGAAACCAGGCTCAACGGGACCATGCGCATGTATCTCGACACATGCGCGAGATGCGGCCTGTGCGTCGAGTCCTGCCATGTCTACGCGTCGATGCCCGAAGCGAAGTACACCGCCGTCGGCCGCGCGGAAGTCATACGCAAGATTTTCAAGCGCTATTTCAGGATGCAGGGGAAGTTCGCGCCCTGGCTCGGCGAGGTCCTCGAGTTCGACGAGACGACCCTCGACATGGTGAAAGAGGCCGCGTGGTCCTGCACGGGCTGCCGCCGCTGCATGGTCCACTGTCCCTTCGGCATCGACACTCAGCAGATCATGGGCATCGCGAAGGCCCTCCTCATCGGCGCGGACCGCTCCCAGGAGATCCTCTCCATGCTCGCCGACATGTCCATCGCCAAGGGCGAGGGGATCGAGGACACGAAGGATTCTTTCAAGGAAGCCGTGGGCAACCTGGACGCCGAGGTGCGCGCGCTCTGGCCCGCGTCCCCGACGCCATCCATTCCCGTCGAAGTGCAAGGGGCGGATGTTCTCTACGTCGCGCTCGCGGGCAAACACTCCATCGTCCCCGCCGCGGCGATCATGAATGCGGCCGGGGAGAGTTGGTCGCTCTCGTACTTCGAGGCGGTCAACTTCGGGGCCTTCCTCGGGGACGGCGCGAAGATGAAACTCATAGCCGGGCGCATATTCTCCGAGGCCGAAAAGCTCGGCGTGAAAGAGATAGCCGTCGTCGAGTGCGGCACGGCATTCCGCGTGCTCAGGCACTTCATGCCGCAGGACAGGTTCAAGGTCGTCACCTTCGTCGAACTGATCGACCGGTACATCCGCGGGGGCAGAATCAAGCTCAACCGCGGCACGATCCCGGGCTGGGTGACCTACCACGATCCCTGCCAGATCGCGCGCAACTCGGGTGTCTTCGAGGAGCCGCGCCGCGTGCTCTCCGCGCTCACGCCCAACTTCCGCGAGATGACGCCGACGCGCGAGGAGAACTGGTGCTGCGGCGGCGGGGGCGGCCTCGTCGCCATCGGCGAGGACGAGTTCCGCATGAAGTCCTCGAAGGTGAAGGCCGATCAGATGGCGGCCTCGGGCGCCTCCATGGTCACGACCGCCTGCGAGAACTGCCACTCCCAGCTCACTGACCTCAACGCGCACTACGGCCTCGGGCTCCGGATCGAGTTCATCTCGAAGCTCGTGGCCGATGCTCTGATAAAGCCCTGACGGGGAGGGCCGTTCTTTCCGGACAAGCCCGCCTTTCATTGTCTAACCTGTCCCGGGGATGCCTCCGGGGCAGGTTAGACAGTATACTTGAAGCATGGGAAAAATCACCGCCCCGGCAGGGGACCCTGGAATGGAAACCGAAGGGAAGCCCGGGAACGACCCTGCGGGCGGCAGAAAAGGCACGGTGGAACTCGCCAACGAGATCCTCGCCGGCACGAGCAAAAAAGGCTTTCTCGCGAGGCTCCTCCCCTTCATGGGGCCGGCCTTCATCGCCAGTGTCGCCTACATGGACCCGGGCAATTTCGCGACCAACATCGAGGGCGGCGCCAAATTCGGCTATATGCTCCTGTGGGTCATCCTGGCCTCGAACCTGATGGCCATGATTCTCCAGACTCTCTCCGCCAAGCTCGGCATCGCGACCGGGCTCAACCTCGCGGAGCACTGCCGCAACCAGTACCCGCGCTGGCTCGTGCGGATCATGTGGGTGGTCGCCGAGCTCGCGGCCATCGCCACCGACCTGGCCGAGTTCATCGGCGCGGCCCTCGGGTTCAACCTGCTCTTCGGGATGCCGCTCATGTGGGCGGGCCTCCTCACGGCGGTCGTGACCTTCCTCATCCTCGGCCTCGAACGCTTCGGCTTCCGCCCCATCGAGGCTGTCATCACGGGCATGGTCGCCGTCGTCGCAGTGAGCTACCTCGTCGAGATCGCCCTCGTCAGGCCGAACTGGGGGACAGTGCTTTACCACGCCGTCGTGCCCATGTTCTCGGGCACCGAAAGCGTGGTCGTCGCCGCCGGAATCCTCGGCGCCACGGTCATGCCGCACGCCATTTACCTGCACTCGGCCCTCACCCAGGACCGCATCGTCATCAAGGATCCGGGGATGATGAAAAAGCTGTTCCGCTACGAGGTCATCGATGTCGTCGTGGCCATGGGCGGGGCGGGCCTCATCAACATGGCCATGCTCATCATGGCGGCGACCACCTTCAATTCGAAGGGTCTCACGGATATCGGGACGATCCAGCAGGCCCACAAGACCCTTGAACCCCTTCTCGGGAAGGCCGCCCAGTGGTTTTTCGGCATTTCCCTGCTCGCGAGCGGACTCTCCTCTTCGTCGGTGGGAACCATGGCCGGTCAGGTCATCATGCAGGGATTTCTCAGGCACAAGATAGCGCCCTGGATACGCCGCCTCGTCACCATCGTCCCTTCTCTCTTCGTTCTGGCCATCGGGCTCGACCCGACGCGCACCCTCGTCCTGAGCCAAGTTGTCCTCAGCTTCGGCCTGCCATTCGCCGTCATACCGCTTTTACAGTTCACGCGGAGGCGGGACATCATGGGCAGCCTCGCGAACCGCCTGGCGACCAACATCGCGGCCGGAATAGCCGTAGCGCTGATCCTGGCCCTCAATTTCTTCCTCGTTTTCCGGCTCCTCTCGGGAGGTCGATCATGATCGGAAACATTCTGCTCCCCCTCGACGGCTCGACCCTCGCGGAGGCCGGAATCGCCCCCGCGGCGGCCTTTGCCCGGAGTTTCGGCGCCGTGCTCACCCTTCTCCATGTCGTGGAGCGCCGCGCGCGCGCGGAAATCCACGGGGACAGGCACCTCACGGACGCGAGGGAGGCCACGGCCTATCTGGATGATGTCGCGGCCCGGCTCGCATCCTCCGGAATCAGGGTCGAGACACACGTCCACGCCGAGGCCATCGACGATGTCGCCCGGGCAATCCTCAGCCACGCTTCCCGGGAATTCGATCCCGACCTCATCGTCATGTGCACGCACGGGGACGCCAGTCTCAGGAATTTCGTGTTCGGCTCCCTCGCCCAGAGGGTCATCGCGTCGGGACGCACGCCCCTCCTCCTCGTCCATCCCGACGGGAAACAGGAGAGGCCGGAGTTTCAGACGGTGCCGGAATCGCCGTTCACCATCGACCGCCTCCTCGTCCCGATCGACAGCGAGTCCGACCACGACGAATCCCTGCCCTGGGCGGCCGCTATCGCGCGCGCCTTCGGCGCCGAGATCCGGCTTCTGACGGTGGTGCACACGGCCTCGAGCCTGAACGGCGATTCCTCGGCGGTGAGGACGCTTTCGCCGCTCGCCACATCGGCCCTGCTGGAGATGAAGGGAAGACAGGCAGCCGTGCACCTCCAGGAGCATCTGGACGAACTCGGGGCGACGAGCCTGAAGGTTCGCGCCGAGCTCGCCCGCGGGGCGCCCGCAGCCGTCATCGCCGCCTCGGTGAGGCGCCACGATGCGGACGCGATCGTCCTCGCCTCGCACGGCAAGGCGGGCATGAAGGCTTTCTGGTCGAGATCGGTGGCCTGCGAGGTTTTGCGCCGGACCCGGAAACCCGTTTTCCTCATCCCGCTGCAGGGCGGCGGGTCGAAGGACGGCGCGCTCCGGCCGGAATGACGCCGGGACACGCGGTTCCGGCCACAGCCGCCGCGTCGGTCGGGCGCGGAATCAGATCGGCCTGGCGACCTTCCGCGCCGGCCGGGACTGCGGCTTCGGGCCCCGTCGGGAGGGCTTTTACCCTTTCGCGTGGTCGAGCTCGAGGAAGTGGCCGAAGCGCTCTTTCTTGGTCTCGAGGTAGTCGTGGTTGTGCTCGTGGGGCGGAAGCTCGTGCTGCACGCGCTCGGTCACCCTGACGCCGTACTTCTCCATCGCCTCGACCTTCTCCGGATTGTTCGTGAGCAGGCGCACGCTCCTCACTCCCAGCTTCTTGAGCATCTCGGCGGGGATGCGGTAGTCACGCTCGTCCGCCCTGAATCCCAGAGCCACGTTCGCGTCGAGAGTGTCATAGCCTTTATCCTGCAGGGCATATGCGCGAAGTTTGTTCACGAGCCCGATCCCCCGGCCTTCTTCCTGATGGTAGAGGACGATCCCGCGGCCTTCCGCCTCGATGCGCCTGAGAGCGTGGTGGAGCTGGGGGCCGCAGTCGCAGCGCATGCTCCCGAGGGCGTCCCCCGTGAGGCAGGCAGAGTGGACGCGGACGAGCAGGTCTTCGCCGTCGCCGATTTCGCCCTTCAGGATGACGATGTGGTCTTTGCGGTCTTTGTTGTTGACGAATCCTATGATCGTGAACTGTCCGTATTCCGTTGGAAAGTCGGCCACGGACGCTACCATGACGCATGTCTCCTCAGAACAGCTCGCGCAGTTTGAATTCTTGGGGCATTTTCTCAGGAGCTCGATGTCCTGGGCTATGATTTCTTCGACGGTCGGTATGATCATTGTATCCTCCGCGCCACGCCTTGTGCGGGCCGCGAGACATAAATCTACTTGAGTCCCGCCGTCCCGGCAACAGGCCTCGGTCAGACGGGGTTCCTCGGGAACATTTTCCTGAGGACATTCTCCAGCCTGGAATACTCGAAATCCTTCTCCATGGCGTACAGAGAGAATATGCGCGCGACGAAGCCGGCCTCGAAGGAGATGCCGGCCTGTTCTTGCCCGCGCTCCCCCTCTGCTCCTCCGTCTTCCCGCCCGAAGACGCCCTGGATCCGTTGCGAGAGTTCCTGCATGAACAGCGTCCGGTCGTAGCATTGTACCCGGGAAGCTGTTCCCTCTTTCGGAGGCAGGGCCATTCTGCGCCAGACATCGCTGTAAGTCGCGGTGAAATTCCGAAGCCTCATGAAAATCGGGCGCAGGCCTTCGACCTTCTCCGCGTCGTCTGAAACATCTTCCAGATCCCTGTCCATGCCCTCGAGGGCGGCGCGCCAGTCTTCGAGCATGACGGCGTACACGATTTCGTCTTTCGCCGAGTAATAGTTGTAGATCGTGCCGGTCGCTATGCCCGAGGCAGCGGCGATCGAGCGCATGGTGAGACTGTCATAACCCTCGGTCAAGAGGAGACCGCGAGTCGTGGCCAGGATGGCATCATGTGCGTGTTCGATCGCTTTGGGCATTGTTCGTTCAGCCTTCGTTGACGGATTGTGCGGTGGCGAAGGCTGTTTTTCCGCGCTGCCGGTAGAAGGAGAGTACAAGAGCGCCCACCAGGCTTGCAAGCGCCACGGTGATGTACATCTGGCTGAAGCCGACATTGAGCGCGGATTGGAAGGCGCTTTCGATTTCGGGCCGTCTCTCCTCGATGCTGACCATGTACGAGTCCCTGGACTTCCGGAATGCCGAGGGGATTTCGTCGTCGAGGGCCTTCATGGTCGCGACGACCTCTCCGAGACCTGTCTTCCCTGCCTCGATTCCGGCCGCCGCGCCCGGCATGCCCGCGCTGCCTGCCCTGATCCTGGCGAGGGATGCATCCATGGATGCCACCGACTCTTCCATCTTCGCGAGCCCGGCGCGGATTCCTCCCTGGATTTTTTCCATGACCGCAGGCGTCTTTTCGTCGTACATCCGCCTTGCGAGCTCTTTCATGACGTCGACGATGCTCGTGACGTCGGCTCCCTGGAGTTTCGCGACGAGGTCGGCAGGCAAGCCCGCGCCGGGAGCGGCGCCCATGCCAGAGGCGCCGCCAATGTTTATGGCCGCCGCCGGAACGTCGAATGAGGGAATCTGCACTGAGGTAAGCATGGCGGCCTGGCGCGGATCGGCTTTCATCCGGTCGACGAGGCGAGAGAGTTTCTCGGCCTGCTCCAGGCGCGGAGCCTCGATGGGCGGCATGAGACTCATGAGTTTGTCCTGGGCCGTGACTCCTGCGTGGGCGAGAAAGCCGATCATGATGGCGGGCGCGATCGCCGTTCCGATGGAGCGGACGAGGGAAAGCGTCGCGAGGGCCGAGTTCAAGTTTTCCGCGCGGCTGTTCTGCAGCATCATGTAGTTGAGCGGCGTTCCCATCGTGAATCCGAGCCCGAGTCCCATGATGGCGAGGCTCGCGATCACGGCGGCCGTGTCCGGATGCGGCACGGTGTAGAGGATGAGAAAGAGGGCTCCGGCCAGAGTTATGGTGAATCCGGCGTACAGGATTTTCTTGGGACCGAAGCGGTCGATGAGTGATCCGCTCGCCGGCCCCGACAGTCCGGCGAAAATTCCGAGCACCGCCACGAAATACCCGCCCGACCCCGAGGCGATCCCCAGAGCGTTTTCCGCGAACTGCGGAACGAAGACCATGCCCATCATCATGACGCCGACAATGAAGGAGAGTATGAGGGTGACGAGGGTTTGCCGCCCTGTGAAGTATTCCAGGGCGAGGATGGGATCTTCCGCCCTCCTCTCTACGTAGAGGAGGACGGGTAAAAGGAGCGCGAAGGCCGCGAGGAAAGGATAGACTTCGACGCTCCGGATCGAGGTCGCGAAGTTGAAAAAGTCGATGTTGCGCAGGCCATAGAGGAGGGCGAGGACCATGGCCGAGAGAACGGGAATGCCCGCCCAGTCGATTTTCCTGACCGCGGCGCCCTTGGTGTTCGGGAGGATGAAGAGGCCGGCGACGACGATGAGGGCGGCGATGGGGACATTGACCATGAAGAGGAAGTCCCAGCGCGATTTTCCGAAGATGTCGAGGATGGCGCTGCCCATCGTGGAGCCGAGGATGTTCGCGATGCCGTAGACTCCTCCGACGAGGCCCAGGGCCATGCCGCGCTTGCTTGCGGGGAAGGTGGTGCCGAACTCGGCCGTGGCGATCGGCATGATGCCGCCGCCGCCGATCGCCTGAACGACGCGTCCCGCGAGCATGACGGCGAATGATCCCGTGGATGCCGACAGTGCGCAGATGGCCGAGCCCGCTCCGAAGAGGGCGATGCTGGCTATGTAGATAACCTTGCGCCCGAACCGGTCCGCCAGTTTGCCCGATATCGGGATGATGGCGGCGTAGGCGAGGGTGTATATGGTGATAATCCAGATGCCTGTCTTGCCGTCCACGCCGAGAGCGGACTGTATGAGGGTCCTCGCCGGCGTGACGATGCCGGTGTCGATGGCTCCCATGAAGATTCCAAGAAGGTAGAGAACGAGGATGAGTGGAAGGTTTTGGGGGACGCGGATGGGCGCGTCGAGACTTGGCATACCGCCTGAGCCTGCCTGAATGGCCGGGCCGCCGCCCGGGCCTGGCTTTCTGCCTGTTTTCGAATTTGCAGTCATCGGCTTGTCCATCCTGAAGGTATAATGGATATATGAACAATGTTCATATGTTATGAACGCTGTTCATAACATAATTGCGAGGATTCCTGTCGTCAACCTGTGCGAGCCAAATGCGCGTTTTTTATCCACAGCCCTGAGATTCCGTTTCCGCCGGGATAGTTTTACCTCTGAAAGCCAATTCCGTCAGCAAGGATAAAACCATGCGCAATCATCTGCATCATTTCGTCGGGGGCGCCGCGCTTGTCGCGCTTCTTTCTTCCTGTTTGTTGGGCCTCGCCGTCCCCTTCGCCAGTATCCAGGGCAACGGCATCATGGCGACCGAGTCGCGCTCGGTCGGAAGCTTCAGCTCCGTCGATGTCGCGGGGGCCGCGCGCGTACACATATCTCGCGGAGCGCCCGGTATCCTCATCCGCACGGACTCGAATCTCATTCCCGAGCTGGAAACCACAGTGCGCTCCGGAGCGCTTCATATCCACTGGAAGCCGGGCATCAGCGTGCATCACATGAATGAGCTTTTCATCGAAATTTCCATGCCGGAACTCGCGGGGATAGCGGGCTCGGGGGCGACAAGCTTTGAAATCGAGACATTCTCCGGATCGGGGTTGAAGCTGAGTCTTTCCGGCGCGAGCAGTGTGGCGGGCGTCTTCGAATACGACAAGGTCGATGCCGACGCTTCCGGCGCTTCGAGAATCAGCCTGCGGGGGGGTGCCGCCGACAGTCTCAGCGCCGATCTCTCCGGCGCTTCCCGCCTGGCCGCCGGATCTTTCTCTGCCCGCGATGTTCGACTCGGCGCCTCGGGAGCCAGCTTTGCCGTCATAAACGTGATTTCGAGCCTTTCCTGCGGACTCTCCGGAGCGTCGCGCCTCGAATACCGCGGGTCGCCTTCCATCACGGATATCCGCAGCTCGGGCGGAAGCTCCGCCTCAAGGCTGGCCGACTGAGGACCGTCCCCGCAGCCCGCCCCACTTGCCCTTCGGGAGCGACCTTCTTACAATCCCGACATGGAAAAGCATCGCTTCACGTATCAGGAAATCCACAAGACGGCGCGCGAGATGTCCGAGAAAGTCCGCGCGAGCGGCTTCGATCCCGACGTCATCGTGGCCATCGGGACGGGCGGCTTCATACCGGCCCGCATCATGAGGACCTACCTCGGAATGCCCATCCTGGCCGTCGGTGTCGCCTACTACGACGCCAACGACAAGCCCACCGACACGCCGCGCAAGGTCCAGTGGATAGAAGAAGCGGAGCGCCAGCTGGCTGGCCGCCGCATTCTCCTCGTCGACGAAGTGGACGATTCCCGCACGACTCTCGAGTACTGCATCCGCGAACTCATGCGGCACAAGCCGGCGGGGATTGCCGTCGCGGTCCTCCACAACAAGCTCAAGGAAAAGCGCGGCGTCATTCCGCAGGAAGTCAGACACTACATCGCGGGGCGGGACATCCCCGACATCTGGATCGTCTACCCCTGGGACGCGAACGATATCGACGAGCACGACAGTCTCGCGGCCGGTCAGTCCGAGCTCGCCTGACCCAGACAAGGAGCGGCATATGAGCGTAACCATGCGTGGCCGGAGCACCGGCCCGACGACAGTCGAACTGAGCCACCCCTCCGGCGCCGTCATCAGGACTACGGCCCCCGTGGACAATGGCGGCGATGGTTCCAGTTTCTCTCCCACTGACCTCTGCGCGGTCTCCCTCGGAGCCTGCGCCACGACCATCATGGGCATGTTCGCGGCGAATCACGGCATCGCCCTTGAGGGAATCGAGTTCTCGATCGCCAAGGACATGGCCGGCCCGCCCCGCAGGATCGGAAAGCTCACCGTGACCTATTCGCTCCGGGGTGCGTTCTCCGACAGCGATTTCCGGAAACTCGTCGCCGCGGGGAAAGCCTGCCCCGTGCGTCTCACTCTCGGGGACAATGTCGAGTTGGTCGAGGAGTACGAGAGGGCCTGAGTCCGCGCCGGCCCGGTCCGACCGTGACAGCCGCGGCCGGACCGCCTTGAGCCGGAATGGCGATGCCTCAGGGATCCTGGAATTGCTCCATGATCGCGAGAATTTTTTCCTGGACACTGAAGAACGCGTCCACCACCTTCGGATCGAAATGCTTGCCGCGGCCCTCGCGGATGATGCCGAAGGATGTCTCCAGCGAGAAAGGCGCCTTGTAGGGCCGCCTCGAAGTCAGGGCGTCGAAGACATCGGCTATCGTGACGATGCGGCCGGCGAGGGGGATGTCCTCGCCCTTCCGGCGGTTGGGGTAGCCCGTTCCGTCCCACTTCTCGTGGTGGGTGTAGGCTATCGTCGCGCCGAGGCTGATGAAATCCGAATCCGAGCCCGAGAGGATGCTGAAGCCGATCTCGCAGTGGCGCTTCATGATCGCCCACTCGTCGTCGTCGAGGGAACCCGCCTTCAGAAGGACCCGGTCCGGGATGCCAATCTTGCCGATGTCGTGCATGGGCGCCGCGACGAGGAGATCCTCCGCGTCCTTTTCGCCGTAGCCCAGCTTGATGGCGACGATGTGGGCGTAGTTGCTCATCCTGAGGATGTGCGAGCCCGTGTTGGAGTCCTTGTATTCCGCCGCGCGCGACAGGCGCACGATGGTTTCCTTGTTGGCCGATTTCAGGCGCCGGAAGGCCTGTTCGAGCTCTCTCGTCCTCGCCGAGACTTCCTCCTCGAGTTCCCTCTGGTGGTTGGCCATGTGGTCGTTATAGCTTTTGACCTTGAGCAACGATTTGACTCGGGCGCGTATCTCGGTCTTGTCCACGGGCTTGTTGATGAAATCGTCGGCGCCCACCTCGAGCGCGCGGACCCGGTCTTCCATCTGGGAGAGTGCCGTCACCATGACGACGGGAATGCGGGCCCCCTCAGGCCGGGACTTGATCCGCCGCGTCACCTCGAAGCCATCCAGGCCTGGCATCATCGCATCGAGGAGGACGAGGTCGGGCGGGTTCGAATCGACCACATCGAGGGCCACTACGCCGTTTTCCGCGAGCTCCACACGGTAGCCCTGGGTCACGAGCATGGCTTCCATGGCCTGAAGGTTCTGGACATTGTCGTCGACCACGAGAATGAGCGGTTTATCGCGCATCGTCACTCCAAAAGGTTCCGAAGTACGGCGAATTAGCAGGCCGCCGGTGTTTTTCCCCGCGGAATGGCGAAGTGGAAGATGGTGCCCTTTCCCTCGCCTCGCTCTCGGACCAGATCCGCCCGCCGCGGACCTGGTAGAAGGGGTCGAAAATGCGGCTCTGGTTCTCGGGAGCGATGCCGATTCCTGTATCGTCCGTGGAAATCCTAATCTCATTCTCGGAGGTTTCCATGCACACCTTGATCGATCCTCCCGGAGCCTGTTGCCCGTCCCCATCCATCAGCGACTTCCTCTTCCGAAGGCGGCGAATATCATCCGCGAACCTGCCATCGCGAGGAAGGCGAGGCCGGAGAGGACGACGACGACGGCGCCCGCGGGCAGGTCCAGGGTCCAGCTCAGCGCGAGTCCTGCCGTACAGAACAGGGCGCTGAGTATCGATGCCGAGATCATCATCCCCCCGAGATTGCGCGAGCGGTATCCGGCGGTTCCCGCAGGCAGGGTGAGCATGGCGATGACCATGACGATGCCGACGAATGTCTGCAGGAGGACTACGGCGAGCGCCACCACCGTGAGGATGGAGAGGAAAGCCACATCGGTGTTCACGCCGCGCGTGCGGGCGAATTCCTCGTCGAAGGCGGAGGCTTCGATCTGAGGATAGAACTTCCAGGCGCAGAACAGGACGAGAATGTCGAGGATGGCGAGGAGGATGAGGTCCGTCGTCGTGACGAGGAGTATGTTGCCGAAGAGGTAGCTCATCGGGTCCGCGTAGCCGGGGGTCTTGGCGATGAAGAGGACACCGATGCTCATGCCGATGGCCCAGATCGCGTTGATGACGGTGTCCTCGCGCTGTTTGGCCTTGAGCGAAACGACGCCGATGAGGACAGCCGAAAGGACCGCGAAGACGAGGGCCCCGGCTATGGGCGGCAATCCGGGAATGATTTTCTTCACCGAGAGGAAGAGGGCGAGGCCGATGCCGCCGAGGACCGCGTGGGAGATGGCGCCCGCCAGCC
The DNA here is from genome assembly GCA_963678065.2 of Treponemataceae bacterium. Taxonomy (GTDB): domain Bacteria; phylum Spirochaetota; class Spirochaetia; order Treponematales; family Rectinemataceae. Next base: position 461,986 of record CAXXVZ010000005.1, on the reverse strand, counting down.
CTGCGATGCGCTTGACGGTGACGACAGAGCCGAGGACGCCGAAGAGTACAGAGGAGAGGAGGCCCGCCAGGAGCGCGTTTCGGATGAAGGGAAGGGTAGGGTCGACGAGGGCGCTGAAAAAATTCATTCGTCCTTCCTTCCGCAGCAACAGCAGTCGTCGGGAGCGATTTCCGTGTCGTGGAGGACCCGCCTGACACTGCCGCCGAGGATGCCGGGCAGGAGGCCTCCCTCTGCGGGCACGGAGGCGTGCCGCACGACATTCCTGCTTCTCGTGCCCCGCTCTCCGCGGTCGCCGACGCAGAGCACGGCGTCCGTGAGCGCCGAGACGAAGCCCGTATCGTGGGTTACGACGAGGATGGTGGTGCCGCCTTTGAGTCCGCCCAGGGTCTTGTAGAGCCTCTCTTCGCTCTCCGTGTCCATGTTCGCCGTCGGCTCGTCGAGGACAAGGAGGGTCGGCATCCCCGCGAGGGCCCTGGCGACGAGGACGCGGCGCCTCTGTCCTCCGGAGAGGGCGGGATAGGGCCTGCCTGCGAGGTCGGCGACATCGGCGAGAACGAGGGCGCGCTCGACTGCGGCTTTGTCTTCAGGCTTGTAGCGCCTGGTCGAGCCGGAGAGTCTGCCCATGCGGACAACCTCGGAGACCGAGATAGGAAAGGCCGGATCGTAGGAGGCGTGCTGGGGAACGTAGCCGATGGAATTGCGTGCGCCCTCGGGAGAGCGGCCCATGACCGTGATGGTCCCGGACGAAGGCCTCGCGAGACCGAGGAGGAGTCGGAGCAAGGTCGTCTTGCCCGAGCCGTTGGGGCCGACGAGGGCGGTGAATTCGCCCGTGTGTATGTGGAAAGAAACGTTTTCGAGTACGGGGGTGTCGCCGTAGGAGAAGGCGACACCGTCAAATCGTACCGCGACTGTCTCCGTCCGCGATGTCTCGTGGGGAGTGGAGAAAGGGCCTGAGTTTTTCTGTGCTGCGTTCGGTACCATGTAATTTTTATACTACGTCCGGGGCCGCCGAAAGGCAAGGCGGCGTGTAGCCTGCGCTCACCGTGCGGCCGGCCCCGCCGCCCCAGTGGGACCGGCGGGCATAGATGGCCCGGCGGCCGCCCCGAGGGCCGCGCCCATGCGCCTCAGATTGTCGAGCCAGTCGGCCGCGAGGTCGTCGAACTCCGCGACTGTGCCGCCGATCGCCTGCGCGACGGATTTCGCCGCCGTCTTGGAGAATTGCGGCTGCACGAAGATGACCCGGGCCCGCTCCTTCCTGGCCTGTGCGATGAGAGAGGCCAGGGTCTTCTGCGTCGGCTCCTTCCCGCCTGTTTCCACCGCGACCTGCCTGATTCCGAACTCGTCGAGGAAATAGCCGAATGCGGGGTGGTACACGAACACGGGTCTGCCCTTGAGAGGAGCCAAATCCTTTGACAAAGCGGCGAAAGCAGTCTCGACGTCCTGAGCGAAGGCCTCGTAGTTTTTATGGTAGATCGTGGCGCCCTGAGGATCGATCTGCGAAAGAGCATCGCGCATCGCAGCCGCCTGGCGGAGTGCCCCCGTCTTGCCGAGCCAGATGTGTGGGTCCCGTCCGGACTCATCCTTGTGACCATCCCCGCTCTCCCCATCGTTGTGGGACTCGAGAGCGCGGGTCGGAACGCCGTCCGCGGTATCCACGATCCGCAGCTTGGGATAGAGGCCCCGGATTTTGGGGATGAGGCTGTTCTCGAACTCGACCTCGGTCGTGAACCACGCGACAGCCTGCCCCAAAGAGGCCATCTGCCGGGGCGTCGGCTCGTAGGAGTGGGGGCTCTGTCCCGGGCCGACGAGCACGAGGACCTGTATCCGGTCTCCGCCCACCCTTTGCGCGAAATACTGGAGGGGAAGGATGCTGACCGCGACGAAGGGTTTCGCCGTGCCGGACTGACTCGCACCGCCCTGGGCGCCGCCCAAGGCGGGGACATTCATTATCGCCGCGATCGCGATAGCGGCTCCGAGGAAGATGCGGGCAGGTCTCATGGGCTGGCTCCTCCGGAATGTATGCTTTGGTTCGGAAGTGGATCGTTTACCCACAGCTCGCTGCGGGGTTTCGATCTTCCGTAAAGTAATACATAGTAATACCAGCGTCAAGTCCTGCCCGTGTCTATTCCAGGATCACTCGTTTTGATCGAGTAGGACTCGTCTTATTCGAGCAAAACGGCGCCGTTCACGCCCGAGGTGACGACCTTCCGGTAGCGGTTCAGGAAGGGACTGTCCACGGGCTGTACGTAGGGAACGAGGACTGCGCGCCGCCTGCCCAGCTCGGCCTCGTCGACGAGAAGATCGAGCGTCTTGTTCGGGATATCGATGGCGATGATGTCGCCTTCCCTGACGAGGGCGATGGGGCCGCCCGCTGCCGCCTCGGGCGAGACGTGGCCGATGGCCGAGCCGCGCGTCGCGCCCGAGAACCTGCCGTCCGTGATGAGGGCGACGGTCTTGTCCATGCCCATGCCCGCGAGGGCCGATGTGGGGCTGAGCATCTCGCGCATGCCGGGGCCGCCTTTCGGTCCCTCGTAGCGGATTACGACGACATCGCCGTCCTTTATCTCGCGTCTGCGGATCGCCTCGTAGGCTTCTTCCTCGCTGTTGTAGACGCGCGCGGGACCCGAGTGCACGAGCATCTCGGGCGCGACGGCAGACTGTTTCACGATGCCACCCTCCGGCGCGAGGCTCCCTTTCAGGAAGGCGAGTCCGCCCTGCGCGTGGTAGGGCGCCGAGAGGGGACGGATGACATTCTCGTCGAGCACCTTCGCGCCTGCGACGTTTTCGCCCACGGTCTTCGTCGTCGCCGTGACACAGTCTGTGTAGAGGAGCCCGCCCGCCGCCAGCCTCGCCATGACGGCCTGCACGCCGCCCGCGCGGTAGAGGTCCTGGATGTGATGGGAGCCTCCGGGGCTCATGCTGCAGAGGTGGGGGACCTTGGTTCCGATGCTGTTGAAGAGTTCGAGAGGAAGCTCGAGGCCGGCCGCGTGGGCGATCGCGGGCAGATGGAGGGCCGTGTTCGTCGATCCGCCGAGGGCGAGGTCGACTGCCACCGCGTTTTTGAAGGCCTCCATGGTCAGGATGTCGCGCGGCTTTATGTCTTTTTCGACGAGGCTCATTATCGTGCGCCCCGCATCCTTCGCGAGCCTGTCGCGCTCAGCGTAGACAGCCGGAATCGTGCCGTTGCCCGGCAGGGCGAGGCCGAGAACCTCCATCATGCAGTTCATCGTGTTCGCGGTGAACATGCCGGCACAGGAGCCGCAGCCGGGGCAGGCGGCGTTCTCCACCGCGTGAAGCTCCTCCTCCGTCGCTTTTCCGGCCATGCACTTGCCGACCATCTCGAAGACGCTGGAGAGATCGATCTCCTTTCCCTCGTGGATACCGGCGAGCATGGGGCCGCCCGAGACCACGATGCTCGGGATGTTCAGCCTCGCCGCAGCCATCGCCATGCCGGGGATGATCTTGTCGCAGTTCGTCACCATGACGAGACCGTCCATCGCGTGGCCCTGTGCCATGATCTCGATGGAGTCCATGATGATCTCGCGGCTGGGCAGAGAATACTTCATGCCCGCGTGGTTCATCGCGATGCCGTCGCAGACGCCGATGACGGGGAACTCGATCGGGAGCCCTCCCGCCGCGTAGACACCCGCCTTTACGGCCTCGGCGAGGCGTTTCAGGTGGACATGGCCGGGGATTATCGCGTTGTAAGCATTCACGACGCCGATCCAGGGGCGCTCGATCTCCCAGTCCGTGTAGCCGGATGCCTTCATCAGGGAGCGGTGCGGCGCCCTGTCGATGCCTTTTTTCGCTCTGTCGCTTCTCATGTTTGCCTTCCATTGTGTGGTTCATTCGCAGGCGGGTCTCATGCCGGGAACCGCTGCCTGTTCATCCACACCTTGTCATATTGTTGGTACTACCAAGGCAGTACCACGACCTTGTCTTTATTCTAGCACTCGCGTATACTGTCGTCAAGGAATCGACAAGCCACCTGTCGCCGGCACGAAGGCGGGATGTCAAAGCGTGAATCGTTCCGCCGGAGGGTGATTTTGGAAAAAAAACGCGCCGAGCTTCTCAGGACCCTGACCGACCTCATCCGCCAGCCGGGGCGCTTTCCGGCCGGACAGTTTCCTCCCGAGCGTGAGCTCGCCGCCAGCCTCGGGGTCAGCCGCAACCTCCTGCGCGAGGCCATCATCACCCTGGAAGTCATGGGAATCGTCGAAATACGCGAGCGTCAGGGGACCTTCATCGTCGCCCAGGGAGCCGGCGACTATGCCGCCAGCCTCAAGTTCCTCGCGATGTGGCCTGAGGACATACTCTCCCACCTCATGGAGATGCGTCTCGTCATCGAAGTCCCGGCCGCTTCTCTCGCCGCGGCGCGCAGGACGGAGGAGGAGCTCGCCCGCATGAAGGAGTGCGTGAGCCATCTCGAAGCCGTGCAGAACGACCCTGACAGGGGCTCCTCGTCGGGTGCGGCCTGGGACAGCCTCCTCCACAGCCTCATCGTGAACGCCTGCCACAATCCCGTGCTGGAGAGGGTCTACGAGGGGCTCTCGGCGACGATGGAGCGCTACATCGTCATCTCCCGGACGCGGCTGCTCGCCCTGGAGAACTGGTCCGGCAAGGTGCTCGACGAACATCGCGCCCTCGTCGACGCGATCGGGGCGCGCGATCCCGAAGCCGCGAGCGCCGCGATCCGCTCCCACCTGGAGAGTGCCCTCGCGAAGCTCGCCGAGCTGCGGCGCCCGGCCTGACTTTCCGGGAAGCGCCCCGGGGTCAGTCTATCCTCCGCTTTTCTCCGGCCTGTGCCCTGCCCATTCCCGCGCCTGCCCCGTTTCTTCCGGCTTTCCCGAATCCGAGCCTGAGGGCTCCGGCCGGACAGCCTTCCGCGCAGAGCCCACACTGAATGCATTCTGCATGTCCGGCCCTCCCTGTCTTCGCCATTGTTCCCACATCGAGGCTCATCGGGCAGACCCGCGCGCAGTTTCCGCATGACACACAGCGCTCCGGAGAAGCCACAAGCCGGATTCCCGGCAGACGGGCGAGATCGCCGAGCTTTCGACCCAGAATCATGAAAGGCGCCATCCAGCAGAGCGAGTGGCAGGCGGCGCGCTTGCCCAGAAGCAGCGCCGCGACAAAGAATATCGCGATGACGCCGTAGTAGATGATGTACCGCAGCGGAGCGTCGACCGATATCCCCGTTTCCGTCAGATGCAGGGGATGCACGGCCCTGATCCCCGCCCTGGAGAATGCGAACGTGATCGTCCCCATCCAGACTGCCCAGATGAGGTATTTGACGAGGTCCGCGCCTTTGCCCTTCGCGCCGCCGAAGCGCGAAGGATTTGTCTTTGCGAGCAGATCCTGGATCCCTCCGGCCGGACAGACCCAGGCGCACCAGGATCTTCCGAGGAAGGGCGCGGTCAGGAACAGCGCCACGAAGAGCAGCGCCGACCCCGTCACGATCCCCTGGAAAGCCCCGTCGAGTATGACATAGGGCGACATGTAGTTCAGCGTCACGGGAAAGACCAGCAGCGAAACCGTCTGGACCAGATAGCGCATCCGGCCTCTCCGGCTTCCCCTGGCCGCGGTCATCGCGGTTGTCGCAGTCGTCGTGTTTTCCTTCATCCTCTCGTTCATGTCTTTCCTCCCCCTGCTTTCCTGGTCGCGAGCACCCTGTCGCTCCAGTCCCTCCAGGCCTTGTATGTCGCGAGGCCGAGTTCTATCGTCATGAGCGCGATGTCGTGGTTGCCGTAAGGATCGGGTATGGATTCCAGTTCTTGTCTGAACGCCTCGAGCTCTCCGAGGTTCTCCGTCTGACGCGCCCTGAAGTCTTCTATATGTTCCCTGGTTTTCTCCGGACTCATCGCCCACGCGAATGAAAACTTGAGGATCGCCTCAAACCGTGCGGTTTCCGCCGCCGCCGGCTTGTCGAGCCAGCGCGAAAGTTCCTGCCTGCCGGTCGCCGTGATCGCATACATCCTCTTGCGGCGTCCGCCTGCCAGCGTCGATGTCACCAGTCGCTCCGCCTCGAGCTTTTTCAGGGCCGGGTATATCTGACCAAAACTTTCGCTCCAGAAAAACCTGAAACGGATTTCCGTGATTTTCCGGATCTCGTATCCTGAGTGCGGCTCCTCGGCCAGAAGGCCGAGAATAAGGAAGCCTGTCCTTCCATCTGTCATATATCTTATAGATATATCAAGAAAGTCAAAAAAACAAGTCTCCGACCCATATTCCAGCGAAAAATCCACGCTTTGGTTCGGAGCTGGGTTTCATACCCCGCAGGACTGATGAATCCGGTTCAGTGCGTCGCCGAGCCCGGCCGCCTGCACGAGTCGCGCACGACGAGTTTGCCCTTGAGCACGATGTCCCGGGCCGGGCGATCCGGCTCGGCGATGCGGTTCAGGAGAAGTTCGGTGGCGGTCTTGCCGATCTCGTAGGTCGGCTGCTTGAAGATGGTCATGGCCGGGCTTACGAGGTCGAACCAGGGAGTCTCGTCGAATCCCGCGAGACCTATGTCCTCGGGAATCCGTATGCCGCGCTCGTGCAGGAGCCGGAAGACACCTGTCGACATCACGCCGTTCGTCGCGAAGATGATATCGGGCGGCCTGTCCATTCCGAGCAGGGTCGCGGCGGCCTCGTAGCCATTGATTTCCCTGTTTTCGGTGAAACAGACGAGGCTGGGATCGGCTTCCAGGCCGCGGGCGGCGTGTGCCTTGAGGAAGCCCTCGTGGCGTTCCCGCCCCGTGCTGATGTCGATGCTGAAGACCGCCCCGATGCGGCGGTAGCCGTCATCGAGGAGGTGGCTCGTGAGCCTGAACGCTCCGTCGACATTGTCCATCACGACAGAGTCGACGTCGCCGGAGCTGACACGCCTGTCTATCACGACGACGGGGAGGTCGAGTTTGACCTCGCGCGAGAAGGTGTCGGCCGTGTGGGCTGTCGGGGCGATTATGATGCCGGCGACATGTTCGTCCCGCAAAAGGTCGAGGTAGAGGGTCTCCTTGCGCGTGTTTTCGTCGGAATTGCACAGGAATACGCTCATGTCCCGCGCGTAGGCCACGTCCTCCACGGCGCGGCTCAGCGAGGTGAAGAAGGGATTCCGGATGTCCGCGACCACGAGGCCGATCGTGTTCGACTGGCGGTTGCGCAGGCTCCGCGCGACCCTGTTGGGCCTGTAGTTGAGCTTTTCGACAGCTGCCAGCACACGCTCGCGGATTTCCTTTCGGATGTGCGGCTTGTCCGCGAGGACGCGGGAGACGGTCGCCGTGGAGACTCCCGCCGCCTCCGCGACATCTTTGATGCTGGTCATGCAGCTCGCCCCTTCATGTGAGGTTCCGCCTCTCCAGAAGACTTCTGACTTCCGACGCAAAGGGCGGTTCGGCTCCCCGCTTGCCGCAGGCGAGGGCCGCGGAGGCATTGGCGTACCATAATGCCTCGACGAGCCTCCGGGAGTCCATCGCCGGAAGGGTTTTTTTCGAGAGGAAACCGTTTCCGTCGAGCCAGGCGAGAAGACCGGCGTGGAAGGTGTCGCCGGCGCCGATGGTATCGACGACTTTCACGGGCAATCCCGGGACTGCCGCCTCTTCCCTCTGCCCCCCGTTGAAGAATATGGCCTGGGCGCCCGCTCCTCCCCGCGTGAGGACGGCGAGGAGTGGCTCGTTGTCGGGCCGTTTCTCCGTCGCGGAGCCGAAAAGCCGAAAGAAGGCTTCGTCGCCGCCGATTCCGGGGTAGAGCCAGGCGAGGTCGACTTCGGAAATCTTGACGATGGCCGCGTGGCTGACGAGCCTGAAGAAGCGACCGAGGTAGGCGGCCCGGTCGAGAATCATCGAAGGGCGGATATTGGGGTCGAAGGACAGAATCCGGTGGCGGGATTCTCCGATGAGAAAGTCCTCGAGGGTCGCACCGCAGGGCTCGAGGACGAGGGAGATGGAGCCTGCGAGAAGGCAGTCGATACCGTCCAGTTTCTCCGGCAGATCGGAGGCGAGCAGCGAACGGTCCGCGGTTCCTTCCATATAAAAAGCGTACTCGGGATCTTTTCCCGGCTGAAGATTCACGAAGGCCAGAGTGCTCGGCTTCGGGACGCGCCTGGCCATGGCCGTCGAGACGCCATTCTGTCTGAGCCTTCCTGCCAGCATCTCGCCGAAAAAATCCGTCGAGAGATTGCCGAGGAAACCGGTTTCGCGCCCGAGTCTTCCGAGGGCTATCGCGCTGTTGTAGGGACTTCCCCCGGGGCAGGGCTGGAAGGATACTTCGCCGGTCGCTGTCTGTGCCGGAACCATGTCGACGAGAGCTTCGCCGCAACACACTATCATGCGTCATCTCCTCCGGGCGGCCCTGGAGCCCTCGCGCAACTGTCTGATCCAGATGCGCGGCGCGCGTGAATTCCTTCCCGCCGGTTTCGTCCAGTATAGAGCCGCTTTCCGGATTCCGCAAGAAAAATTTTAATCGATTACATTTTTTACTTGACAGTTTAGCAAAACGGTCTGATGATGTTTTTCAGAGAGTTGCGCCGTGACCCCCAGGCTATCGCCGCAACGACCGCGGAGGGACATCATGCTTATCGGAGTATCGCCCCTGATCGGCCCGGATCTGCTCGCCCTCCTTCACAGGATGGGCCACGGCGACGAACTTGTTCTGGCAGACGCCTTCTTTACCGGCGAGAGCCTCAACGCCCGGGTGCTGCGCGCCGACGGGATAAGGATAGCCCCACTGCTTGATGGAATATTAAGTCTAATCAACGTAGATAGTTATGTTGACACTCCCCTTGTCATGATGCAGCCTTCTTCCGGAGACGCTGTCGACAGGGAGCTCGAGCTCTCGTACCGGGCGGCCGTGGATCGCCATTGGCCGGGGACTCCGGCCATCGGGCGCATGGAGCGCTTCGCCTTCTACGAGAGGACGAAAAAGGCTTTTGCCGTCGTCATCACGGGAGAAACCACGCCGTACGGAAATATTATCGTAAAGAAAGGCGTGATTCCTGTCGCAAAGGATTGATTTGCAGGTTTTTGGCATGAAAACTGTAATCGATTGCAATAATCGGAGGTTATAAGGTGAGCGAACAGCTTCTTCGGCTGGAGGGAATCAACAAATCCTTCCCCGGCGTGAATGCCCTCAAGGACGTCAAGTTCGATATCCGCGCGGGAGAGGTCCACGCTCTGCTCGGAGAGAACGGAGCCGGCAAATCCACCCTCATGAAAATCATTGCAGGAGTCTATTCCAAGGATGCCGGCACCATCGTCTACAAAGGCGCGGAGGTCGAGATCCCCAATCCGAAGGCGGCCCGGCACCTCGGCATCGGCATCATTCACCAGGAGCTCAACCTTGCCCAGCATCTGACGGCCGCGCAGAACATTTTCATAGGCAGGGAGCCCCGCAGTTTCCTCGGCATCGTCGTGGATGAAAAAAAGATGAACGACGAGTCACGGAAGCTTTTCGAAATGCTCCACCTCGACCTGGATCCGCGCACCCGCGTCAAGGATCTCGTCGTGGCCAAGCAGCAGATGATCGAAATCGCGAAGGCGCTGTCCTTCAACTCCGGGCTTCTCATCATGGACGAGCCCACCGCGGCCCTCAACGACAAGGAAATAGAGGAGCTTTTTCAGATCATCCGCCACCTCAAGGATCGCGGGGTCGGGATCATCTACATCTCGCACCGCATGGACGAGATCAAGAAGATCGCCGACCGCATCACGGTCATGCGCGACGGCACCTGGATCAACACCGTGAACGCCGCAGACGTCGAGATGGACCAGATCATCAACATGATGGTCGGCCGCAAGCTCGACGAGATGTCGAGGGCGCCCGGAATCGCCGGTTCCTCCGAGGTAGTGCTTTCCGTGAAGAACCTGAACCGCGGGCGCGCCATCAAGAATGCCTGTTTCGAGGTCCGCAAGGGCGAGATTCTGGGCTTTGCCGGCCTCATGGGGGCGGGCAGGACCGAGGTGGCGCGCGCCGTCTTCGGCGCCGATCCCGTGGAGTCCGGAGAGATCCAGGTTTCCGGCAAATCCGTCCGTATCCGTCAGCCGCGGGACGCCGTGAAGCACGGCATCGGCTATCTCTCCGAGGATCGCAAACGCTACGGCCTCGCCCTCGGTATGGACGTGGAGACCAACGTCGTCCTGGCCTCGATGGAGAAATTCCTCAACTTCATCGGCGTCGTCCATACGAAGCTGACACGCAAAACCGGCGGCGAATTCGTCGAATCCCTCGCCATCAAGACGCCTTCGCTCTCGCAGAAAGTGAAATTCCTCTCGGGCGGCAACCAGCAGAAGGTCATCATCGCCAAGTGGATAGTCAGGAACTCCAACATCCTCATTTTCGATGAGCCGACGCGAGGCATCGACGTGGGCGCGAAGTTCGAAATCTACAAGCTGCTCAACAGACTCGCGGCGGAAGGCAAGACCATCATCATGATCTCTTCGGAAATGCCGGAGGTCATCAGGCTCTGCACGCGCGTCCTCGTCATGTGCGAGGGACGCATCACGGGCGAACTCTCAGGCGGCGATATCACCCAGGAAAATATCATGAGGCTCGCGACCCTTCGCGAGGCGAACTGAGAACAAAGGAGACGTGAAGACAATGTCAACAGTTGCGGAAAAAACGGCAGTAAAGGCGCCCACCCAGAAATTCGGTTCGAGTGCGACACAGAAACTCCTGGCCTTCGCCAGCCTCGTCGTGATGCTGATCATCTTCACCATCGCATCGCCCAACTTCTTCAGGATCGACAACATGGTCTCCATCATGCTGTCGACGGCCGTCGCGGGCGTTCTCGGCATCGGCGTCACCTTCGTCATCATCACGGGCGGAATCGATCTGTCCATCGGAACCCTGATGACCTTCTGCGCCGTCATCACGGGCGTCTTCATAACCTACTGGCACATGCCCATTCTTGTCGGCGTCCTCGCGGGCCTTCTCACCGGCGCCCTCGTCGGATGCATCTCGGGCACCTTCGTCTCCAAGCTCAAGCTGCCGCCCTTCATCGTCACTCTCGGCATGATGCTCATCGTGAAAGGACTCTCCCTCGTCATATCGGGTACGAAGCCGATCTACTTCGTCGACACCGAGGCCTTCAACCTCATCGCCATGGGCACTTTGCTCGATCTCTCCGCGATCATTCCAGGCTTCGCGATTCCGAACGCCGTCCTCATCTTCTTCGGCGTCGCGGCCATCGCGGGCTTCATCCTGAACAAGACGGTGCTCGGACGCTACAACTTCGCGATCGGCAGCAACGAGGAAGCGGTCCGGCTCTCGGGCGTCGACGTCGACGCGTGGAAGATCGGCATCTACACCCTGTCCGGAACTATCGTCGGCGTGGCCGGCGTCCTCATCGCCTCCCGGCTCAACTCGGCCCAGCCGGCCCTCGGCCAGGGCTACGAGCTCGACGCGATCGCGGCGGCGGTCATAGGCGGCGTATCCCTTTCGGGCGGCGAGGGAACCATCCTCGGCACCGTCATCGGCGCCTTCATCATGAGCGTCCTCATCAATGGCCTGCGCATCATGAACGTTCCGCAGGAGTGGCAGACCGTCGTCACGGGGCTCATCGTCATCTTCGCCGTCTACACGGACAATCTGCGCCGCAAGAAGTAAGGCAGGCGCACTCGTATCGGTGCGATCTCCCCGTAGGGGAGTTTGCTTCCGGGGGAAGCGGTCATCCAGAGATATGACTGCCCACCCCCGGAAGTGGATAGGATTTTCCAGGAGGTTTTCATGAAGAACAGGAAATTGTTCGCGGCTGTGGTCCTGCTCGTGATGGCCGTCGCCTTTGCCGGCGCGCAGACCATCTACATTCCCCTCATCTCCAAGGGCTTCCAGCATCAGTTCTGGCAGGCAGTGAAGCTGGGCGCCGAGAAAGCGGCCAAGGATTTCAACGTCAGGGTAACCTTCGAAGGTCCCGAGACCGAAGCCATGGTCGACAAGCAGATCGACATGCTGACGGCCGCCCTGGCCAAGAAGCCCCAGGCTATCGGTTTTGCCGCCCTCGACTCGAAGGCAGCCATTCCCCTTCTCAAGAAAGCCCAGGCCGCCGGCATCCCCGTCATCGCCTTCGACTCCGGCGTCGACAGCGACATCCCCCTCGCCACCGCCACCACGAACAACGTCGCCGCCGCGGCTCTCGCTGCGGACAAGATGGCCGCCCTCATCGGCGGGACCGGCGACGTAGCCGTCCTCGTGCACGACCAGACCAGCCGCACCGGCATCGACCGCCGCGACGGCTTCGTCAACCAGATGAAAGCCAAGTATCCCAAGATCAAAATCGTGTCTGTCCAGTACGGCGGCGGCGACCAGCTCAAGTCCACCGACCTGGCCAAGGCCGTTCTCCAGGCCAACCCCAACCTCAAGGGCTACTTCGGCGCCAACGAAGGTTCCATCATCGGCGTACTCAACGCAGTCAAGGAAATGAAGCGCAAGCTCGTCGTCATCGGATACGATGCCGGAAAACAGCAGAAAGACGCGGTCCGCTCGGGCGAGATGGCCGGCTCCATCACCCAGGACCCGGTCGGCATCGGCTACAAGACCGTCGAGGCCGCCGTCAAGGCCCTCAAGGGCGAGAAGCTTGATAAGATCATCGACACCGGTTTCCACTGGTACGACAAGACCAATATGGACAGCCCCGAGATGCTTCCCCTTCTCTACGACTGAGAATTCCGACCGCAAGGACTGACGCCTTTCTGACCTGAGACTGACCCGTCCGCAGGCGCGCGATCGCCTGCGGACGGGCTTTTTTTCGTTGTTATTGAAATATCGTGTTATGAATGATGAAAAAAGAAGAAAAACTGAAACAATATATTGCGGATCTCTGAAAAAGGCTCAATAATGCCTTGAAGATGTTCACGCCGGCACGATCCGGCAAGACCGGCGAAGGCCGGCCAAACCGGCGATAGCTGGTAAACCGGCTATCGCCGGTTAAGCTTCAGGAGGTTTCCATGAAGAAACGCATTCTCGTGGCTTTCGCCCTCGCCGCTGTGGTTCTGGCTGCGATGCCGGCTCAAGTATCCCCCAAACGCGGCGGCATGCTCAAGATGACACCGTCCAAGCAGGGCGTCCTCATCAAGAACTTCAACCCCTTCAGCCCCGCCAGCCTCGATCCGACGCTGGGCTGTATCTACGAATCCCTCCTCTATTTCAACCAGGCCAACGGCTCGGCCAATCCCTGGCTCGCCGAAAAGTGGCAGTGGTCCAAAGACCTCCGCGAGATCACCTTCACCCTGCGCCAGGGCGTGAAGTTCAACGACGGCAGCCCCATGACGGCCGATGATGTCGTCTATGGCGCGATGCTCGGCAAGACCAACAAGGCCCTCGACATGTCCGGCCTCTGGTCTGACGGTCTCCAGGCCGTCACCGCATCGGGCAACACGGTGACTTTCAAGTTCGACGACATCAACGTCACGACGCTCGAGAAGTTTGGCGCGATGTACGTGCTTCCGAAGGCCATCTGGTCCAAGGTGGCCGATCCTGTCACCTGGACGGGCAACGTCAACCCGGTCGGCACCGGAGCCTTCATGCTCGACCTCGCCTCCTTCAACGAGCAGTCCTACAGGATCGTTCGCAACCCGAACTACTGGCAGATGGGCACGGACGGCAAGCCGCTTCCCTACATCGACGGCATCCAGTACGTGTCGACGACGAACGAGCAGATCGCCTTCAAACTCATGAATGGTGAGTACGACTGGGCGGCCTATTCCCTCCCGAACGCCGACGAATACGTCAAGGCAGATCCCGAGAACAACAAGTACTGGTTCCCCGAAGGCAATCTCGTCTTCCTCTACATGAACAACCTGCGCGAGCCCTTCAACAACGAGAATGTGCGCAAGGCCTTCGCGATGGCGATCTCCCAGCGCGACATCACCCGCAAGATGAGTCCCCGCCCCGTTCCGGCCAATATGAGCGCCGTCAAGAAGTCCTTCTCCGATGTCGCCAAGTCCGGCATGGCCAAATATGACATCAAGTTCGACGTCGCCAAGGCCAAAAAGACTCTCGAGGCCGAGGGCTACAAGCTCAACTCCAAGGGAATCTACGAGAAGGGCGGCAAAGCCCTCTCCTTCAAGCTCTATGTCCCCACCGACTGGACCGACTGGATCGGTGCCTCCGAGACCATCTGTGGCATGCTGAAAGAGATCGGCGTCGATGCCACCATCATCCAGGCCGCCTGGCCGGATCCCTACCAGACCAGCCTCGAGAAGGGCGACTACGAGTTGGCGATCAACTTCATCTCCACTGGCTCCAATCCTCAGTACATGTTCAACCGCTGGCTCCACTCCTCCAAGTTCGCCCCCCTGGGACAGAAGGCACCGGTCTTCAGCAACATGCGCTACAAGAACGCGGACATCGACGCGAACCTGACCGAATACCGCTCCGAGCCCGACCCGACAGCGCAGAAAAAGTACCTGTCGGCAATCGTCGAGCAGTTCATGAAGGATGCTCCCTGCGTGCCGCTGTTCTTCAACCCGACCTGGTTCGAGTACACGACCAAGAACTTCGTCGGCTGGCCGAGCGAGGACGATCCCTACGCCTGGCCCGTCGTTCCCGGCATGCAGAAGGCGCCCATCCTCCTGCGCCTGCAGAAAAAATAGTATGCTGATGCCGGCCTGCCGTCTTTTGTGATGGCAAGCCGGTTTTCAGTGCGGGCAGCGACCGCGCCGGAGGACAGGATTCTGTCCCGGCGCGGTCGCTGCCCGAAACGATATCTGTCCCCGGTTCAGTCACTGTTCCCGCAAGGAAGGTCGCGTTGAAGTATTTCCTCCGAAAGTTCAGTCTGCTTCTGTTCACCCTTCTCGTCTCCGTCTCGATCAATTTTTTCCTGCCGAGGATGATGCCGGGCGATCCCGCCCGGGCTCTTCTCGACAAGATGGAGGGGGTTCCGCCCGAGCAGCTGGATTCGATCCGCGCGGCCTTCGGACTCGATACCAAGGATCCTCTTGTCGTCCAGTACGGCAAATACCTTGTCAACACGGCCAAGGGGGATCTCGGGATTTCGCTGTCGCGCTTCCCCATGCCTGTCTCTTCCATATTGAGGATCGCCATTCCCTGGACTCTCGGCCTCCTCGGGCTCTGCACCCTCATCAGCTTCACCCTGGGGACGCTCATCGGGATCGCGGCGGCCTGGAAGCGCGAGACGAAGCTGGCCTCCTTCACGGTGGGTGTTTTCTCCTTCATCCGCAGCTTCCCCTACTTCTGGCTCGGACTGATTCTCATCTACTTTCTCGCCTTCAATCTGAAACTCTTTCCTCTGGGCGGAGCCTATGACTACGAGGCCAGCCGGGGTTCCTGGGCATGGATCCTCTCCGTCGTGAAGCACGGAGCGCTGCCGGCCCTGACCATCTGCCTCAGCTCGATGGGGGCCTGGATCCTCACCATGCGCAACAACATGATCAACGTTCTCGCCGAGGACTACATAGCGGTTGCTCTGGCCAAGGGGCTTCCTCTCTCCAGGATCAAGACTCTCTACGCCGCCAAGAACGCCGTCCTCCCCTCCGTGACCGGCTTCGCCATGTCGCTCGGTTTCATCGTGGGCGGCGGACTCCTCACGGAGATGGTCTTCGCCTACCCCGGTGTGGGTTACATGCTCTATCAGGCGATAAACGCCAAGGATTATCCCCTCATGCAGGCGATATTCCTCTTCATCGCCGCCTCGGTTCTCGTGGCCAACTTCCTCGCGGATATCGTCGTCATGATCCTGGACCCCAGGGTGAGGGACGGTGTCCAATGATAAAGGATTTTTTTAAGACCCTCGTATCGAACCGCAAATCGCTCACGGGGCTCTGCATCCTGGGCTTCTTCATTCTCGTCGCCCTCTTCGCTCCCCTCATCGCGCCCTACGGTCCTAAGATAGACAGGCGGGTCACCGAGACCCTCGTGAAGGAAACGACGGGCGACAAGGAGATACTGAGCGAGGACTCTCCGTCTGAAGACGAGGATCTGTCCACCTACAGCGTGACGACGACGCGCGAGTACTCGAAGCGCGTCCAGTATTTCCCCCTCCGCGCAAAGCCGGGCGCCGCCCACATTCTCGGCACGAACCACGCCGGCAACGACCTCTTCAGCCAGCTCGTCATGGGCACGCGGATCTCGCTCTCAGTCGGACTCGCCACAGGACTCTTCGTCACCTTCGTCTCCCTCACCCTCGCGCTTCTGTCCGGCTATCTCGGCGGAGTCGTCGACGACGTGATTTCCTTCTTCACCAACGTCTTCCTCGTCCTTCCCGGACTTCCCCTCATGATCGTTATCGCGGCCTACGTGACCATGAAGGGGGTCCTGCCCATCGTCCTCATCCTGGGGCTCACAGGCTGGCCCTGGCCGACGCGCCTCTTGCGCTCCCAGGTTCTGACCCTGAAGAGCCGGGACTTCGTGCGGGTTTCCAGATCGCTCGGAGAATCCCCTCTCTACGTCGTGTTCCGCGAAATTCTGCCGAACATGATCTCGATCGTGATGGCCGAGTTCTTCGCCATCAGCATGGCGGCCATCATGGGTGAGGCGACCCTCGAGTTCATCGGGCTCGGCAATGTCGCCGTCGTCAGCTGGGGAACGATCCTCTTCTGGGCCCAGGGCAACGGTGCCCTCCTCGCGGGCGCCTGGTGGTGGTTCCTGCCGCCCGGCCTCTGTATCGCCCTTCTCGGGACTTCCTTCGTCCTCATCAATTTCGGGATCGACGAAATATCGAACCCGCGGCTCAGGAAGAGGTAGGCTCAAGATGGCGACCAATAAATCGGACCACGTCGTCGACGCGTCGGTACCCACGCTCGAGCTGCGCTCTCTCAAGGCCGGCTACGGCACGATGAAGGGCTTTGTCCGCGCCGTGGACGACGTGTCCTTCTCCGTCGGGCGCGGAGAATTTCTCGGCATCGCGGGCGAATCCGGCTGCGGGAAATCGACGCTCGCCTACGCGATCATGCGCCTCTTGCGCGACAACGCGAAGATCGAATCGGGCGAAATCCTTTACAAGGGCCGCGACATCGCCCGTCTGGACTCCGAGGCCATGAAGGAATACCGTTGGACGGGTATGTCCATGGTATTCCAGTCGGCCATGAACGCCTTGAACCCGGTTCTGGATGTCGGCGAGCAGCTCACGGACGCCGTGCATGCCCACCGGAACGTCCCGAAGGCCGAGGCGCGGGAGATGGCCGTCGAGATGCTGAAACTCGTCGACATCAATGCCGACAGGATGAAGAGCTATCCGCACCAGCTCTCCGGCGGCATGAAGCAGCGCGTCATGATAGCGATGGCCCTCATCCTCAAACCGGACCTTCTCATCATGGACGAGCCGACGACAGCTCTCGACGTCGTCGTCCAGCGCGCCATCCTCGAAAAGATCGAAGATCTGCGAAGAGCCCTCGGGTTCTCCGTGATCTTCATCACGCACGATCTCTCGCTCCTCGTCGAGATATCGGACTCGCTCGCCATCATGTACGCGGGGAAAATTTGCGAGTACGGCCCCGCGTGGGAACTCTTCGAGCACCCGAAGCACCCATATACCCGCGGCCTCATGAACTCCTTCCCCTCGCTGACCGGCCCGATATCCCGGATGGGGGGGATCGAGGGGAGGGCGCCCGACCTGCTCTCTCCTCCTCCGGGCTGCCGCTTCTCTCCGCGCTGCCCGATGGCTTTCGCGGGATGCGACCGCGAGGAGCCCGCGCTGACCCTCCTCGGTCCCGGGCGGAGCTGCGCCTGCAGATTGCCCGGAGGTGGCCTGTGAGCATCGAACAGAAAAACGAGCGGACCGGTCTCAGGCAGACAGACTCTGTCCCATCGATGGAGGAGGGAGCGGCCGGCGAGGCCACTGTCCCCACCCGCTCCGATACGGTTCTCGAACTCGGCGGCGTCTGCAAACATTTCCCGATCAGGTCCTTCGGAAAATTCGGGAAGGTCGTCCATGCCATGGACGATGTCTCTTTCAGCCTGGACAGGGGAGAATCCCTGGCCCTCGTGGGGGAATCGGGTTCCGGCAAGACGACGACCGCCAGCGTCATCGCGAGGCTCTACGCCCACAGTTCCGGGACGGTCCGGGTCGGAGGCAGAGAGGTCTCGACCTTCCGGACCCGCCGGGAAGCTCTCGCCTACAAGAAAAAAGTCCAGATGATCTTCCAGGACCCCTTCGGCAGCCTCAACCCGACCCACACCATCAGATCGATCCTGGAGCGCCCCTTCCTGATCCATGGATTGGCCGGCAGGCATGCGGTCCCGTCCGCAGCCGGAGACAGAGCCGCCGCAAGCTTTGGCGCCTCCGGGGCCGGGGCAAATCTCGAAGACCAACTCTGCAACATACTCGAGAAAGTCGGCCTGACCCCTCCGCGCGAATTTCTCCGCAGATTCCCCCATGAACTCTCAGGCGGTCAGCGCCAGCGGGTCAACATCGCGCGGTCCTTCGCCGTGGGACCCGAGATCATCCTCGCAGACGAGCCGACGTCGATGCTCGACGTGTCGATCCGCATGGGCATCATGAACATGATGCTCGACCTGAAGGAGAAGGCTTCCGTCTCCTACCTCTACATCACGCATGACCTGGCCGGAGCACGGTACATGTGTCCGCGGATCGCGGTGATGTACGCGGGAATGATCATGGAGACGGGCCCGACCGACGAAGTGATCTCTCGCGCCCTCCATCCCTACGTCCGGCTCCTGAAGTCGGCCTCCCCCGAACCGCGCGACAGGGCGATCCGGGGTGGCCCGAAGGCGAGGCTGGAGGCGCGGGGGGAGATTCCCTCCCTTATCGATCCGCCTTCCGGGTGCCGCTTCCACCCCCGCTGTCCCTACGCGAAGGATGTGTGCAAAAAGGAGATCCCTGCCCTGCGCGATCTCGGCGGCGGGCACAAGGTGCGGTGCGTCCTGTACTGAAACTGTGCGACCGCCTCCGAAACCAGTACCTTACAGGGCACTGATGGAGGATCCCGATGCTTGAAGTAGGAATGCCCGCGCCCGCTTTTTCTCTCGAGTCGGATTCGGAGGGGACTGTGAGTCTCTCGGATTTTGCCGGCAAGACTGTTGTCCTGTATTTCTATCCCCGGGATGATACCCCCGGCTGCACAAAAGAAGCCTGTGGCTTCCGCGACGCCTTCGACCGCTTCCTCGAGAAGGGCGCGGTAGTGATCGGCCTGAGCCCCGACAAGACTGCCGCCCACGGGAAGTTCAGGTCGAAGTACAGACTGCCCTTCATTCTCCTCGCGGACCCTGAGCACGCTGTCCTTTCGGCCTACGGAGCCTGGGGCGAGAAGTCGATGTACGGAAGGAAGTACGAGGGCGTCATCCGCTCCACCGTGATCGTCGGGCCGGATGGGAAAATCAAGAAGATTTTCCCGAAGGTGAAGCCCGTCCGGCATGCCGAGGAGATCCTGGCGGCGCTCTGACCGGTCTTGCCGGGCTTCCGCCCGAACTGGATGGCCCGGATCTAAGGGTTGAAGACCAGAATATTCAGGATTTTGTCAAAAAGAACCGCGGCTTTCCCGACTTCCGCGTCCCAGCTCGTCCCGGCCTTGTGATCGGCGTTGTCGCTCACATACCTGAGGGCCAGATAGGGTGTCTTGATCGCGGTGGCGCAGATTTTCGCGGCGGCCGCGCACTCCATGTCGATGAGGACAGCTCCCCCTCCGCCGAAGAGAGCGCGTTTCTGTTCGGCCAGAACCGCGTCGCCCAAGAACAGGTCGCCCGAGAGTTCCCGCCCGGGGATCGTCGGGATTCCCGCCTCGCTCAGTCTGACTCTGATTTCCGAGACCTCCGTGGGGTCGGCGGGACGGTAGACGGGGTCGGGGGAGAGCGATCTTGGAGTCACACCGGCCGGGTATCCGAAGACTGTCACATCCATGTCGTGCTCGACGAATTCATCGCAGAGGACCATCGTTCCGACCGGAGTCGCGTCGAGGGCTCCCGAGGTGCCGAGCGAGAGGACGAGTCGGGGGAAGATACCGTTCCCGGGCTTTGCGTCGCGTGGCCTTCCGTCGCTCCGCCCGCCCTCGGCGGTGGGGCCGCCGGCAGGGCTGAAATAGGCGCGGGCGAGACCCCAGGTCGCGTTCACCTTGCCGACCCCGGTGAGAACGAGGCTCACCTGCTCGCCCGTCGTCGTGGAGCGGTAGACGTCATCCGCGCCCCTCGTCCACCCGAAGCGGGCATCGGCGAGTATCGCAGTCGCCTCCGCCTGCAGCGCGATCAAAACAGCGATGGACATGAAAAC
Organism: Treponemataceae bacterium; assembly: GCA_963678065.2. Lineage (GTDB taxonomy): Bacteria > Spirochaetota > Spirochaetia > Treponematales > Rectinemataceae. The sequence goes on along the minus strand of CAXXVZ010000005.1, from coordinate 441,831 downwards.
CCCCTGTCAACGCCGCATCTGCGCGATGTATCGGCTCGAGTATCTTCGGCGAGTCACTTCGATTCGCATGCGGGTCCACACCTCGAAGCTGCTGCGGGGCTCGTTCATTCCGCGCAGTCGGAATCCGACCAGAAACTCCAGCCGTTCTTCGAGCCCCGTTTCACCCGATACATCGCTTCGTCGGCGTAGCGGATGAGATCCTTGAATTCGCGCCCGTCAAGCGGGAACAAGGCGACGCCTGCCGAAAACCGTATATCCATGTCGCCTTCATCCAGTCTTATGGGTTCGGAAAAACCTTCAGCGAGTTTTTCCATGATCCGCGGCAGGTTCTGGCGGGATTTGATCCCCGGCGCGACGACGACGAACTCGTCCCCGCCGATGCGGGCGATGTGGTCGCCCGACCTGAGCACCGCCTTCAGTCTTTCGGCAACCTGGATCAGGGTTCTGTCCCCTGCATCGTGGCCATAGCGGTCATTCACATCCTTGAAGCCGTCGAGGTCGAGATAGATTATCCCGATGAGACTCTCTTCGGCGTGGGAGGTGGATAATCCTTCGAGCATCTTGTCGAGGAGGACCCTGTTGGGCAGGCCGGTGAGCGTGTCGTGTTCGGCCTTCCATGAATTGTGGAGGGCGACCTTCTCGATGGCTTCTTTTTCGTCCTGGACTACGCGGTTGATCGCGTCGAGCTTCGCGAGAATGACCGAATTGTCCGCCGCGATGCACGCGAAGGCGGAAATTGCGGCGATCATCTCGATCTCGTCGGGCGGGTACGCATCGCGCTTCTGGCTCTGGAGACTCATGACCCCCATCACCTTGTCATCCCTGGCGAGCGGCAGATAGAGCAGGGATTCCGGGTTCCCGTACTCTCTGAGACGGAATGGCACTTTGCCGTTCAGAGCCGCTTCCCATTCGGAGGCGGCGCGGAAATAGAGCAGCTTTCCCTCGCGTACGCAGCGCGCCGCGAAACTCGCTTCGTTTCCGATCGGTATCGCGCCCGGCGCGACATAGCTGCCATTCTCGATCCACGACGAGAATTCGATGACGCGCGAATCGGAAGCGAGTATTCCGAGGCCGAGTGCGCTCATATCGACCGCAGGGGAAAGCCCTTCCCAGAGGCGTGTCAGTATTTCGATCGGTTTCAGGCTGGCGGCGAGACTTTTGCCGATGCGCGTGACGAGGGCGAGCCTCTCGTTCGCCGACTGGAAGCTTTCGCGCTGCTGTCGTTCGAGCTGGGCTTCCTTCTTCACCGCTTCGAGTCGATAGACGGTTTCCAGCTCGGCCATGAGTCGGCTGCTCTCGACCGCCTGCTGCGTCCGTCTGACCTCCGCCGATCGCAGAATCGACTTGTACGCTTCTTCGTGGCGACCCGATGCGCTCTCCGCGGCGGCGCGCGACTCCAGGGCTTCGGGCAGGAGGGAAATGATCGAGCGGGATTCGGCTATCTCCACCGCTCTGGCCGAGAGCCTTTGCGCCCTTTCCGCCTGCCCGAGTCTGCTCTTGATCGCCGCGGCGGCCAGCAAGGCTTCGACAGTCTCGCGCAGATATCCGGCCTTCTCTCCGATGGCAAGGGCCTCGCCGATCATCGCGAGGCCTTTCGCTTCGTCGCCCCGGGAGGCTCTGATCGCTCCCAGCCTGACGAGAGTCTCGACCTGGTTTATCGATCTGCCGTTTTTGACGGCGAGATCGAGGCAGAGAGAGAATGCCACCTCGGCCTCTGCCGTTTTTCCGGCACGCTGAAGTGCCTCGGCGTAATTGAAGTATGTATATAGTGTAAATAAATCAGATTTGTACGATTTGGCGATGATCCTCGCTTCATCGAGCAGTTCGAGGGCCTGAGGAACATTCCCGACCTTCAGATAATTGATGCTCAGATTGATGAGCAGGTTGCCGAGATCGCGTTTCAGCCCGAGCCGCCTGGCCGATTCGAGTCCCGCCTTGTACTGTTCGATCGAATCCTTGAGGCGGCCAAGGTGAAAATAGACAACTCCGAACCCATTCCGGAACTTGATGGCGACATCCTCGAGCCCGGAGGCGGACGCGATGGAATCGCCTTCGGTGTATATCTCGATGGCGCGGGAATAGTCGCCCAGGTTGAAATGCGCGAACCCGGCAGTGTATCGGGACAAAGCCATGCCCCTCGCGTAACCCGCGGCGGCGGACTTGCTGAAAAGCTCGTCCGCCACGGACACCGCCTTGCGGGGATCCGTTCCGAGGAGTCCATAGGATTCGTCGTACAGCCTGTCAAGTTCAGGCCGTATACCGACTCGGCTTTCGGGAATCACAGTTCACCGATAATAGAATAAGGAGAATCCATTAACAAGTCAGTACATCGGGCCCGCCAGTCCGGCCGCGAAGCCAGTCGGGCGGTGAGCCGCGCAAAGCCTCACTCCAGCCCGTAATTGAGCTCGTTCCGGAGCCAGCGCTCGGTCTCGGTCTGATCCTCGCGGCGCCGCGAGGCGAAATCCGCAGCCTGATCCCGGCCGATCCTTCCGACGGCGAAATACTTCGACTCGGGGTGGCTGAAATACCAGCCCGAGACCGATGCGGCGGGGCTCATCATGCAGGACTCGGTGAGCTCGATGCCAGTCCGTTCGCGGGCCCCGAGCAGCTCGAAAATCGCGCGTTTTTCCCGATGATCGGGGCAGGGCGGATAACCTGGGGCGGGACGGATCCCCCGGTATGCTCCTTTGATGAGCGCGCCGGTTTCCAGGTTTTCGTCGCTGGCGTAGCCCCAACGCCACTTCCTGACTTCCTCGTGGAGCTTTTCGGCCGCCGCCTCCGCGAGCCTGTCCGCGAGGATTTTGAGAAGTATGGCGCTGTACTCATCGCCGGATCCGGAAAACCGCCCCGCATGTTCGCGCAGGCCCGTCCCCGCCGTGACCGCGAAGGCTCCGATCCAGTCCGGCGCGCCTTTCGCGGCATCCTGGAGGTAATCGGCCAGGCAGAGGTATCCTCCGTCTTCCTTTTTCCTCTGCTGGCGGAGGCAGGGCAGCCTGGCGCGGATGGCCCGCCTGTTTTCATCGGAATAAATCAGTATGTCGTCGTCCTCGCGCGCGGCGGGGAAAACGCCGTAGGCTCCCGCGATGCCGAGAAGGCTTTCCTTTTCGGCGCGGGCGAGCATGAATTTCGCGTCAACGAGCAGCTTCCGGGCCTCATGGCCCGACGAGGGATCGTCGAGGATCGCCGGATATCTGCCCTTCATCTCCCAGGCGAGGAAGAAGTAGCTCCAGTCGATGTACGGAATGAGTTCCGGAATGCCATACCCTACGGTTTCAGGGCCGGGATACGCCGGAGCCTCGGGGCGGTACTCGCTGGTCTCGGGGCGGAACGCGAGCCGCCTCGCCTCCGGCAGGCCGACATAGACTGTCGTCTCGCGCTTTTTTCGCTGGATCTCGCGGTTCCTCTCGTGCATGGCCGCGAGTTCGTCCAGGTAGCTTTGCCCCTCTGCCTGCCCAGCCCCGGTTCCTGTCCGCCCCGATCCTGGCCGGCCGGGGTTCAGGAGCTTCTCCATCACGCCCGGGGCGAGCGACGCGTCTCCGACATGGACGACGGGGCCGGAGTACTCGGGGGCGATCCGCGTGGATGTGTGCATGGGATTGGTCGTCGCGCCGCCTATGAGGAGGGGAATCGTCATTCCGCGCTCCTCCATCATCGCCGCAACCCGTGTCATCTCCTCGAGCGAGGGAGTGATGAGGCCGGAGAGCCCGATCAGGTCGGCATTGTGGGCCGCGGCCGTGTCGAGAATCGTCTCGGCGCTCACCATGACACCGAGGTCGATCACCTCGTAGTTGTTGCAGGAAAGGATGACCGAAACGATGTTCTTTCCGATATCGTGGACGTCGCCCTTCACGGTAGCGATGACCATGCGCCCCCGGCTCGAGCCGCCCTCGGCTTTCTCCGCCTCGATGTAGGGCAAAAGCGTCGCCACAGCCTCTTTCATGACGCGGGCGCTCTTGACCACCTGGGGAAGGAACATCTTCCCCTCTCCGAAGAGCTTTCCGACGAGGTTCATCCCCTCCATGAGGGGGCCTTCGATCACGTCGATCGCGCGCGAAAGGCTCGGGCGGATTTCCTCGATATCGCGCGCGATGTGGAGGGAGAGTCCCTTGACGAGAGAATGAGCGATGCGATCCCTGACGGGGAGCTGGCGCCAGGCGGGGTCCCCGTCGCCCTCCGCCTGGTTCCCGGAAAAAGTTCCGGCGATTTCGACGAGGCGCTCCGTGGCGTCGGGGCGCCGGTTGAGCACGAGATCCTCGATCCGCTCCCGCGCTTCGGAAGGAATTTCCTCGTAGGGGACGAGCTGTTCGGGGTTGACGATCCCGATGTCCATCCCGGCCTTCTTCGCGTGGTACAGGAATACCGCGTGGATCGCCGAGCGGAGCCGCTCGTTGCCCCGGAACGAGAAGGAGACATTGGAGACACCGCCGGAAACGAGGGCGCCGGGAAGGTTTTTCTTGATCCAGGACGCCGCTTCCATGTAGTCGAGGGCGTAGTTCCTGTGCTCGTCGATCCCCGTTCCGATGGCGAAGATATTCGGATCGAGGATGATGTCTTCGGGCGCGAAATCCGCTTTTTCCACGAGAAGCCGGTAGGCGCGGGAGCAGATCGCGACTTTGCGCTCCAGGCTGTCGGCCTGGCCCCTCTCGTCGAAGGCCATGACGACGGCGGCGGCCCCGAGCCTCCTGACGATCCCGGCCTGTCTGAGGAACTCGGCCTCGCCCTCCTTCAGGCTGATCGAGTTGACGAGTCCCTTCCCCTGGAGACGTTTCAGGCCCGTCACGATGGTCTCCCACTTCGACGAGTCGATCATGACCGGGACCCGCGCGATGTCGGGCTCCGAGGCGACGAGGTCGAGGAAGCGCCCCATCTCCCGCTCCGAGTCGATGAGGGCCTCGTCCATGTTCACGTCGATGGCCTGGGCTCCGGCCTCGACCTGGGCGCGGGCGATCTCCAGAGCCTGGGCGTACTTTCCGTCCCGGATCAGGCGGGCGAACTTCCGCGAGCCGGCCACGTTTGCGCGCTCTCCCACGTTGACGAAGAGGCTGTCCTTCGTGATCACGAGAGCTTCGAGGCCGGCGAGGCAGGTTTGTGCCGCCGTGCGCGGCGGAATTTTTCTCGGCTCGAGGCCCGCGAGAGCCGCGGCGATGGCGCGGATGTGTTCAGGCCTGGTGCCGCAGCAGCCGCCGACGATGTTGACGCCAGACTTCAAAGCGAAGGCTCCGAGCACCTTCGCCATATTCTCCGGCGTATCGTCGTACTGCCCGAACTCGTTGGGCATGCCCGCGTTCGGGTGTAGGCTGAGGGCGCAATCCGCGACCCGCCCCACTTCCTCCGCGTGCCGGATGAGGTCCTTCGCCCCGAGGGAGCAGTTGAAGCCGATCGAAATCGGCCTCGCGTGGCGCAGCGAGTGCCAGAAGGCGAGGGCGGTCTGCCCCGAGAGTGTCCTTCCCGCCGCGTCGGTGATCGTGCCGGAGATCATGACAGGCAGCTCCGTACCCCTTTCTTCGAAAACCGAGCTGATGGCCCAGAGCGCGGCCTTGGCGTTCAGCGTGTCGAAGACAGTCTCGACGAGGAGAATGTCGGCTCCGCCATCGACGAGTCCGCGCACCGATTCCCCGTACGCGGCGGCCAATTCATCGAAGGAGATGGCCCTGTATCCCGGATCACCGACATCGGGAGACATGGAGAGAGTCTTGTTCGTCGGGCCGATGGAACCGGCGACGAAGCGGGGGCGGGAAGGTTCGGCCGCCTCGGCCGCGTCGCACTCTGCCCTGGCCAGCCGCGCACCCGCGCGCGCGATTTCTCCCGCGCGTCCTGACAGGCCGTAGTCGGCCTGACTGATCGCGTTCGCGTTGAAAGTATTCGTCTCGACGATGTCGGCGCCCGCCTCGAGGTAGGCCGCGTGGATCGTGCGTATGATGTCGGGCCTCGTCAGGTTCAGAAGATCGTTGTTTCCGGCCAGCGGCGAAGGGTGCGACGCGAATTCCTCTCCCCGGAAGTCTGATTCGGAGAGACCGTAGCCCTGGATCATGGTCCCCATCGCTCCGTCCAGGATGAGGATGCGCTCCGCCAGCAGCTTTTCGAGGAGGAGGAAACGCGGCGATTTTTCCACTGTCCTTCCCCCTATTTCCCGATTACCCTGAGGGCGAGATCGATGCGCCCGAAGGGGGCGGAGAGCTGGACGCCCTGTATCGAGCCCGTCAGGGCTTCGCAGAGCTCGCGCGCGATCGCGACCCCCTCGTCGCGCGCCTCCTGCGGGGAGCATGCCCGCGCCATCCGCGCAAGCGTCGATTCCGGAATCTCGATGCCGGGCACCTCGTTGTTCATGAATTGCGCGTTCCGCAGGCTCGTGAGCGGCCAGATGCCCATGACGATCGGAATCTTCAGATTGTGCCTGACCAAGAACGAGAGGAATTTCTCCATGGCGCCTATGTCGAAGACAGGCTGGGTTATCGCCCACTCGGCCCCCGCCTCGACCTTTTTCAGGAATCGCTCCATCTCGTAGTCGAAATCGCGGTGGACGGGATTCACCCCGACTCCGTTCGACAGGGCTGTCGGCGCGCCGATGGGCCTTCCTCCGATGTCGACGCCGCCGTTGAGGCGGTGGACCATTCTTGTCAGACCGATTGCGTCGATGTCGAAGACGCCGGTGGCGTTCGGGTAGTCGCCCATCTTCGGCGGGTCGCCCGTGATGAGGAGGATGTTTCTGAGTCCTATCGCGTGCGCGCCGAGCATGTCGGACTGCATGCCGATGAGATTCCTGTCGCGGCAGGTATAATGGAGGATTGTCTCGATGCCGACCCTCTGCTCGATCATGATGGCGGTCACGATCGTGCTCATGCGCGAACTCGCGCGCGGCCCGTCCGGAATGTTGATCGCGTCGATGCCGGCGGCTTTCACCTGCCGCGCGTTCTCGAGGAGCTTGTCCGGGGCGATGCCCGATGGCGGCAGAAGCTCGATGGTGTAGACTTTTTCGCCGCGCGCGAGCTTCGCCGCCCAGTTCGACTTCTCTGCGAAGGGGAGGCGCTGCGCCGCGGGCTCGGGGCTCTTCTTTGCGCCCGCAGTCCCCGTGGCCGCGGTTTCCCGCGCGGAGGTCGGGCCATGTGACACCGGCCGCGCCGCGAGGCGGGACCCGGCCTGCACCGTATCCGCGGCGCCGTCTCCGCCGAGTCTGTCCGCGTTTCTGTCCTGGCTCATCGCCCGGAACTGGCGCATGGTCTGGGCCATGGCCCGCGTATGCTCAGGCGACGTTCCGCAGCAGCCCCCCACGAATCTGACGCCTTCCTGGAGGAAGTACTTCGTGTACTGCGCGAAATACTCGGGCGTCGACATGTAGATCGTCCGCCCGTCGACTTCCTTCGGGAGCCCCGCGTTCGGCTGCACGATGACGGGAAGGTCGACGAGTTCCCTGACTCTCTTGATGGCGGAGAGCATCGGCTGGGGTCCGACCGAACAGTTGAGCCCGACCGCGTCCGCGCCGTCTGCCACGAGCCGGCCCATCGCCTCCTCGAGGGAGGGACCGAGGGCGAGCTTCCCCGAAAGGTCCAGCGTCAGACAGACAAAGACAGGAAGGGCAGGAGCAACGGCGCGGGCCGCCCTCATGGCCTCTTGGGCCTCCGCGATATCGGCGAATGTCTCGAGGAGAATGAGATCGACGCCGCCTTCGGCGAGTCCCCGAATCTGTTCCCGGTAGGCCGCGAAAGCCTCTTCTCCCCGTATCGCCCCGAAGGGTTCCATCCGGACGCCCAGGGGCCCGACGGAGCCCGCTATCCACTTCCTGCCCTGGGCGACATTCTCCCCGGCCTCCCGGGCTGCCTGCACGGCGATCTTCGCCGCCTCGAAATTGATCCTGTACACATCGTTCTGGAGGTTGTGCCCTTTGAGTTTGTAGTAGCCGGCTCCCCAGCTGTTCGTGGACAGGGCATCGGCGCCCGCCGCCGCGTACTCTCTGTGCAGGTCGAGGATCATGGCGCGGTTCGTGAGATTCGCCTCTTCAAAACAGCGGTTTATGAAGATGCCGCGCTTGTAGAGTTCTGTCCCCGTCGCGCCGTCGAAGAGAAGGGCCGAGCCTTCGGCCAGTATTTCCCGGAATGTTTTCATCGTGCCACGAAATATTGCATATCCATGCGGCTTAGGGAAGAGATGGGCAGCTCCGGGCCCGGCGGAAGCGGAAAACCGTCCGGAGGCATGGTCAGGATGCGCCTTCGGGCCCGCGCGATTAGGAGACCGCGGTGGTCGCGGTGGCCGGCGCGACGACTCTTCCCGAAGTCAGAGCCTCCGCGGCCAGAGCTGCGACTTTCCCGATGCCCATGGCCTCCATGACTTCCGCTTCCGGCGCCCCCGTCTCGGGGTCCCAGCCGATAGCCCTCCAATATTCCCGGACCATGTCGCGGATCGGGACGGCCTTCCCGCGCAGAGGGCCGCTTTCGAGCGGAGGCAGGCCGGCCATGCGGTCGTGCATGATGAAGCGCGCCGGATCTATGCCGTGACGGAGGTTGAAAGCCTGGCGCATCGTCTGGATGCGCCTGCCGATAGCCATGTACTCCGCGGGGCTCATGACGAGCCCTGTCGCTAGGTTGAGGTATTCGAACAGCGGCCACGCGTCCAGGCCGGTCGTCGCCGCGAAGAGGCAGCCTCCCGCCGCGTCGAGTAGCTGCTTGAAACATGCTCCCGCGACGGATTTCCGCGCTTCCCGCGCGCTGGCCTCGTACTCTTCGGATTTGGGATAGGGCCGGGCGCATTTGGGAAGATCGGGAACCTTCTCCCAGAGTCGCTCCACATTGTAGTAGACGGAGGCCGATATCGTGTGCCGTCCGGGCGTCGGGTCGGCGGAATACGAGACTCCCATCATCGGATCGAAGCGCGAATCGTGCATTCCCGGTTCCTGGCCCCCGGAGTGTATCGCGTAGTTTTCCGTCCCGCCGCCGATCCTCGCGGCCGCCCTGGCGACGCCGTCGGCGAGAATGTCGCCTATTCCCTGCCGCGCGATCATCAGGCGGAGAAGCTTCACGACGCATTCGGGGTCGCCCTTGCGCAGGACAAGCCCACCGGTGTCGTCGTCGCCTATCGCCCCTCTCTCGTAGCACTCGATCGCGAAGGCGATCGTCGACCCGGCGGATATCGTGTCGAGGCCCGCGCGGTTGCACAGGTCGTTGCAGAGGAATATCGCGTCGAGATTGTCGTTCCCGACGAGTCCGCCGAAGGCGCAGACTGTTTCATACTCGGGCTTGTGCGTGTGGTTCGCCGCGGTTCCGAGGCCGGTGGTGTCGCATACCCCCCCGCAGCCGATGACGCAGGAGTAGCAGTGGTATTTTTTTGTCTCCCGCCTGACGATGTGGTCGGGATTGAGCTGCCGGTACTTGTCGCGGCCGTAATCGGCCACCGAGCCTGCCCAGTTCGAGAGGGGGGAATCGCCGTTCACGACTCCGGCCGTGTTGTTGTAGATGGTTCCCCACTTGCGGAGGATGGCGGCGCTCAGCATTCCGTCGACGGGGAAAACCATCTTCATGCCGAGAGCTTTCCCGAGAAGGGGCATGAAGGAGCCTTTCACGAATGCGGGCAGTTTCAGTTTCTGCACGGCCGCGGTGTATCGCCGCGACAGCTCTTTGACCCCGGCGGGATCCGCGCAGGAGATCCGCTGCGAACCTGAGAGCGCCATGGCCTTGAGGTTTTTGGAACCCATGACCGCGCCGACGCCGGAGCGCGCCGCGTATCTGCCGCCGTCGTTCGATATTCCGCTTATGAGGGAGAGTTTCTCGGCCGCGGGACCGATCGCCGCGACGGCCGGTTTTTTCTTTCCCGTCCAGGCAGCTTTGATGGCTTCCTCTGTTTCGACAGCGTCCTTTCCCCACAGCCCGGTCGCGTCGACGAGTCGCGGGCCGGCCTCGTCGACGATGAACGCGACCGGTTTCTCCGCCCTCCCCATGAAAAAAATGCCGTCGTAGCCACACTGCTTTATGGCGGGCGAGAGGGTGCCGCCGCAGTTCGCGTCTCCCCATCCTCCCGTCAATGGCGACTTGCAGACCGCCATCCAGCGTCCCGTCATCATGGATCCCGAGCCAGTCAGAAGCCCGCTCATGAATCCGAGAACATTGTCCGGACCGAGGGGCTCCGCACCTGCCGGAATCATCTCCGAGAGCAGGGACACCGCGAGTCCCACGCCGCCGAGCACGGCTTCATAGAGTCTGTCCGGGACCGCGAATTCGGTGACTGTCCCCTTGGACAGATCGACTGTCAGTATCTTTCCCATGCAGGCGTTCACGGCAACCCCCTCGCGCGACGAAGTCAAGGATTTCTATGTCACTTCCGCTTGTCGTAGCTCTCGGCTTTCCGGTCGATGTACTCGCCGGCCGCCTTGGCGGCATCCTCCGCCGTCACGATGATGGCCTTCAGGATTTTTTCCCCGACCTTTCCCAGTTTGAGAACGCCTTTCGCCGCGCCGTTCGTGCAGAGTTTGCCCGATTGTTTCACTGAGAACGCATATTCGTCGTCGGTCATCCGCCTGTACGCGTCGTCGAGCGAAGCTCCGTCCGCGATGTAGCCGAATTTTACGCAGTAGAAAGTCATGCCGAAGCGCGCAATTTCCGCCTCTTCGTCGGTGAGTCTGTGTCCCACGGATTTTCCGACGTCCCTGACGGGATCGCGTGTTTTCCACCACAGGAAATCAGCCTGGGCGATCGAAATTGCAGCCACGAAGAGAACCAGCAGGACAACAGCTTTTCTCACGTCGACCTTCCTTTAGGGTTTTCCGATGCATGCGGGCTCATGTTCCCACCGTCAGGCATTTCGTTCCACCATAGAATGTACCGCAGAAGGAAGGTTTTTCAAATCGATGCCGGGGGGCTTTGAAAAAGAAAACCTGTTTGCCGGGTATGGGGAGTTGTGTTATGATCGGGTATTGCGAATTTACCCTGGCAGGTGAACCCGATGAAACGATATGCCTTCGTATTCTTCGCCCTCGCGCTCGTCGCCAATCTGGCCTTCGCCCAGGGCGCGGCCCTCTTCATGCCCTCGGATACGGAAGTGCAGAGGGCCTTCGCCGACCTCATCCTCGCGGGCGAAGTGCCGTACACCAACGCCTTCCCCTATTCCGGCCATGAACTCGCGACGGGTTTCGGCTACAGAGGAAAGCTTGCCGGCCCCGGATTCCGCTCCCGTCTCGTGTTCTCCATCGACCCTTCCGTCACCGGAAACTCGTCGACTCCCTCGTGGACGACCGGTCCCGGCGCCGATCCGACTCTGCCTCTCTTCATCGACTCCCTCGACCCCTTCGCCGAGCTGGGCGCCCGGTTCTCCGGCGGGGATTCCGTCGCGGGACTCGTGAAGATGGATCTGAAACTGAGGCCGGATTTCTTTTCCGCGGGTACGCTCATCGCCCCGTGGAAACCCTCCGAAATTTTCAGGCAATACATCGCGGTCTGGGAATTTCCGCAGGAAAGCTGGATCTCCGCCGCCTCCGAAAACGCCTGGATAGCCGCTGGACGCTTCAAGACAGGCATCGGCAACGGACATTTCGGTTCGACATTCCTGAACGGCAGGGCCGAGTGGTACGACCAGATCCAGGGAGTCATCCACGGCAAGAACCTCAGGTTCATGTCGATGCTCTCCTCCACGACACCGCATCTGTACCAGAACGAGGCCGACATCCAGTTCAAGACTGACAGCGACGGCACCCGGTACATCTGGGACCCCATCAATGACCACGACTACATGACGACGACGGAGGCGGCCAAGTTCTTCGCCTACCATCAGATCGAGGCGCGCTTCTTCGACCGCTTCCGTTTTGGCCTGGGCGAGATGAACCTCATCGGAGGCAAGACCCCCGACCTTCTCAACTTCATGCCGGGCAACTTCTGGCACAACGCCTACACCGCCGGGTTCTCCAACGTCATGATCAACCTCGACGCGTCCCTCGTGCCCTTCAAGGGACTCATGCTCTTCGGCAACTACACGCTGGACGACATCAAGGGGCCGGACGAGGCCGCCGATTCCAAGCCGACCCAGGACGCCTGGCAGGCGGGCGGCCGCTACTCCTTCGCGCCGGTCGACAAATTTCTCGTCACGATAGGAGGCGAGTACACGCACACGAGCGAGTGGGCCTACTGCCGCTGGCAGCCCTACCTCACCATGTACCAGCGTCACCTCCTCAACGGCGGCTATATCGGCGTCGACTATCCCCTCGGCTTCGCCTACGGCCCGGACGCCGACCACATGGGCGCCTGGCTGAACGTCCTTTTGCCCAAGGGCATGACGGTCGGACTCGATTACGAGCACCTGATCAAGGGGCCGATCAGCATGGGCATGATCGATTCCGACGGCGTTCCCATCTACTACGACTACGACGCCGCCAAGCTCGCCGTCATCCGCGCGAAGCCCGACCAGATCAGCGACAGCGTCGGCCTCTCCGCTGTCCTGCCGATCGGCGCCGGATTCGAGGCCAAGCTCAAGGTCCAATACACGATGTGGCAGAACTACGGCAATGTTTCCGGCGTTTCGGCCGACTCCCTCCTCTATTCCGGCGGCATTCGCTGGAACTACTGATTCGGGTCACGCAAACGCGGACAGAATCGTGATATCGAAGCGGCGCGCCGGCCCCTTCCTCTTTCTCGCCCTCGCTCTCGTCTTCCGGGTCGGAGCGCAGGATCCGGGAGGCGGGGCGAAATCGCCGGGCGCCATCGAGGCAGGTCTTTTCTGCGATCTCTTCACGCTTTTCGAGTTGACGAACCGGCCGGCGGTTCCGGCCGGCTACACGCCCACGGGGGAGGACCTGTCAGCCTTCGTCGACAGGCCGGCCTTCCTCTCGGCCGGCTTCTTCATCCGTCGCGGGTGGCTGCAAGCCACCATGATGATCGATCTGCACCAGGACATCGGCGCCTGGCTCATGGGCGGAGCCTGGTCCAACCTGCCGAAAGCCGCCGATTCCTGGACCCTCATGTGGGGCAACAATTACCCGCAGGTCGGCTACGCCGAAGCGCAGGGCGAAGGCTGGCAGGTCTCGGCGGGGAGGCGAAGGATCGGCCTCGGGCCCGGCAGCTACGGACTCGCCGTCTCGGCTGACAATCCCTGGTACGACCACGCCCTCGCGCGCGTGGAGGCGCCCGTCGGAACCTCCGCCTACGCGGGCAGGCTGGGCTACTCCTTCACCGCCCTCGGGGTGCAGCGCTGGTGGGGGCTGTCGAAGAAAAACGTCTTCATCCACCGGGTTACGTGGAGAACGAAGCGCTTTTCCCTCGCCCTCGGCGAACTCAATCTCGTTGTCGGCGACAGCCTGGACCTTCAGGACATAGGCCCTTTTCTCGTCTACCATCATCTCTTCAACTCGAACAGCAATGTCATGTTCGAGGTCGAAGCGGAGGCCCGCCCCATCGATCCCGTCAGGCTGTATGGCGAGTTCGTCCTCGACGACGTCCAGATACCGGGCGAAGGATCAGGTTCTAATCCGAACGCGATGGGTTTCATGGCCGGAGCCGAGTGGAGCATTCTGAAAAATGCCCGCGCCCTTCGCCCCGCATTTTTCCGCGCCGACCACGAAGTCAGACTCGCTGCCCCTCCGCTCGCCCTCTCCGGCGACGATACAGGGGGCGATGAGCCGGGAGGTCTCAGGCTCAGGGCCGAGAGCTACCTCACTTCGACCTACCTGTACCGGAGAGGCGCCTCGAGCCTCTATGAAACCTGGACGACGCGCTATTTTTTCCAGACGAGCACGAGCCTCGGCTTCCCGCTCGTGGAACCGTTCTTCTCTTCTCCTCTCGGCCCCGACACCTGGCTGAACCGCCTCGAACTTGCCTGGGACCGCGGCGGCTTCGAAGCGGCCGCCGCGGTCGAGTACCGCATTCTCGGGGCGGAATCGGAGCAGCTGTATTTTGCGTATCCCTACGCCGAGAATTGGCTCGGCCCGCAGGACCCGGTCACCCGGAGGCTGGATTTTGTCCTGAAAGCCCTGTACGCCCCCAATGATCGCCTCGTCCTCACGGGAGGGGCCTCGCTGTCGTTCCGGGAGTCGGAGACCAGGATGTCCATCCAGGCCGGCCTCGGCTACCGTTTCGGAATCGGCGCGGCCCGGGCCCGGCGTTAGCTCTGCTTTATACCGGGCCTTGAGCCCCACAAATACAGGGAGTGCTGAAGTGCGAATACAGAAAAATCAGCCTGTCGCGGCTTTCATCCTCGTCATGGCCTTCCTTCTGCCGCCGATGGCGACTGCGGACCCGGAAACGGTGGTGCCGGAACCAGCTCCGGCACCGCCGGGCACTGCCGGAACCCCCGCCGCATCCGCCATCGCCTCCTCCCCCGCTTCCTCCCTCGCCTCGGCTGTCGGGGCGGGACTTTTCTTCGATGTCTTTCCGCTCTTCGAACTCTCGAACCGCGATTCCTTCAGCCTGAAAGACCGCAGCATGACAGCCGAAGAGCTCGCGGCCTTCGCGGACAGGCCTGCCTTTCTCTCGGCGGGTTTCGCCATGCGCAGGAAAGGTCTCTCCGCCGTTATGGCCGTCGAACTGCACCAGGATGTGGGGGCCTACCTTGGCAATGGGGGCTGGTCCAACCTCATCCTCGCCCCCGACTCGCCGGCCATCATGTTCGGAAGCAACTATCCGAATGTGGGCTACATCGAACTCAGATCCGCTGACTGGCTGGTTTCAGCGGGCCGGCGCAGGATAGGGCTGGGGGCGGGAACGTACTCGCTCACCGTGTCGCCGCAGAATCCCCACTACGACCACGCCATCGGGGCCATCGATCTGCCGCTCGGGTCGGGGAAGGTCGGATACGCCTTCGTCGCCCTCAATGTCCAGAGGACGAAGACGATCACGACAGCAACGACCACGATACCGGGTCTGGACCAGAAAAACCTCTTCATACATCGCTTCTCGTGGAGCGGAAGGCGGTTTTCGGTGGCGGTCAACGAGTTCAACCTCATCGTCGGGGATTCCGTGGATTTCAGCGACGTCGGCCCCTTCCTCATCTACCACCATCTGTACAAGGAAAACTCGAATGTCATGATCAACCTGGAGCTCGCCGCGCGCCCGGCCGATTCTCTGCGAATCTACGGCGAGGCCCTCCTCGACGATTTTCAGACGACGGCCGAAGGATCGACTTCCAATCCCACGGCGATGGGCTTCATGGCGGGGACGGAGTGGAAGATCCTGGATGCTCGCAGGATCGCGCGCCCGGCACTGCTCCGCGGCGATCATACGCTGCGTCTCGGTCAGAATTTGCCTGCCGCGGGAGCCAAAGCCGCGAGTTCCGGGGCCGCGGGACCCGGAGAAGAGCCTTTCGCGCGAGGAGAAGGGGCAGAGCGCAGTGGCGGTCTTTTCCTGAAAGGAGAAAGTTACCTGGCCTCGACCTATCTCTACAGGCGGAGGGCTTCCAAGGCGAACGAGGCCTTCACGACCCGCTACTTCCTTCAGACCATGACGGCTTCCGAGGAGTACTGGCCCCTCGTCACCCCGTTTTTCTCCGACCCCGTCGGACCGGACACGTGGCTGAACCGTATCGAACTCTCCTGGGCGGCGGGGAGGCTCGAGTCCTCCCTTTCGGCCGAATACAGGATTATCGGCTCCCAGGCTGGGCAGACGACCTACGGCGAGCCGCCGTATCTGCAGGACTGGCTCGGGCCCCAGGCTCCCGTCAGCCACAGATTCGACCTCCGTCTCACGGCGAGCTACAGCCCCAATGCCAGGACCATCCTCCTCGGATCCGCTTCGCTGTCCTTCAGGGACTCGGGCACGAAGTACGCCCTCTCGGCCGGCGTCGGCTATCGGATCGGGGCCGGCATCACTCCGATGTATTGAGGCGACTCTGCGCCGGGGCCGCGGGGTCCGGCATCAGGGTCAAGGTACAGGGCGGGAAGAGAACGCCGGATCGGGAAGTGTCGCGTAAAGCTCTTCAGCCGCCCGAAACCAAGTGGTACATCTCGACCGCATCGCCGTCTTTCACGGATTGAACGCCCCAGTTTTCTCGCGGCACGACGGTCCCGTTCACCTTGACGATGATGAGGGGGAAGGACCAGCGCTTGCGCTCCATGATTGCGGCGACGGTGAGGGCATCTTCGGGCCAGCTGTACTGCTCGAAATTGAGTGTAATCGTCACATCCTTATCATAGGTGCCGGGGGCACAGGCCCGCAAGTCGGTCGGCCGGGACGCCGCGGCGCTGGTGCAGGTGCGGGCGCGGTTCCTTGGACCGCGCAATTTCGCGCGTTGTTCGTATACCGTTCCGTATGCCATGATTGCGGAAAAACCAAACAGACCGTATACTGAAAGTGTCGCAGGCCCGCTCCGCCGGTCGGCACAGACTTTGCGCGTGAGCCCGCCGCATTCCCCCATCAAGGAGGATGGAAAGCCGTGATCAGATACCTGAAAACCGACGACGCGAAGTGCGTCGGCTGCATGACCTGCACCTCGGTCTGCTCGAAGCTCTACTTCAAGGAAGAGAACCCCGCCAAGTCGACCATCATGGTCAACGAGGTCGGATCGGGCAGCTTCCACCTCGTTGCCTGCGACCAGGAATGTCGCGCCTGCCTGCGCGAATGTCCTGTCAAAGCCATCAGCGTCAATAAAAACGGCATCGTCGTCATCGACAAAAAACTCTGCGTCGGCTGCCTCGCCTGCGTGGCCGTCTGCCCGACCGGGGCCATGCGCTGGTACCCCGGCAATCCGACGCCCTTCAAATGCATCTCCTGCGGCGCCTGCGCGAGGGCCTGCCCCAAGGCCGCCCTCGAAGTGACGACAAAGGAACCCACCCCCGCCCCGCAGGTCGCGGCGCCGGCCGATCCGACAAGGGAGGAACGCGCATGAGCCTGTCCATGAAAGACTTCAGCCTTCTTGCCGAGTGGAAATATGACGAAAAGCCCATCTACCGCGGCTACAACATGCGGACCCTCGCCATCGACGTCGGTGCCGCCACAGGCGGCGAGGTCGCTGCCGGTGGCAAGTCCGCTGCCGTTGGCAGCACACCCTCCGGCAAGTTCGGCTCGCCGCCTTCCACTCCCGCCTTCGCCGAAAAGCCCGTCTCGGAGGATATGAAAAAGCGCTTCATCGGCGGCAAAGGCTTCGGCCTCAAACTCCTCTGGGACGCCGTCACACCTGCCACGAAGTGGAACGACCCCGAGAACGAGATTGTCATAGCCATGGGCCCCGTCTGCGGCAACACCAACTACCCCGGCTCCGGCAAAAGCCTCGTGACGAGTCTCTCGCCGCTGACCGGCATCCCCATCGACTCCAACGTCGGCGGCTACTTCGGTCCCTTCCTCAAATTCTCCGGCTTTGACGCCCTCGAAGTCTCCGGAAAGGCCGACCGCGAGACCGTCGTTTTCATCGATGGCGTCGAGCGGCTAGTGCGCGTCTACGCGGCTCCCGAGGGGCTCGAATCCGACACCCACATCCTCGCCGAAAAGCTGACCCGCGTTTTCGCGGACTGCGCTTTGTCCGCAGGCGCGATCGCGGCAGCCGCAGGCGGGGGCGGCTCTGCCACGGCATCCACGGCCCCGGGCGCAGTCCGGGCTGCCCCGACTGAAGCCCAACTCCACTCCATCGCCTGCGTCTCAGCGGGCCGCGGCGCCGAAAACACCCCCCTCGGCGTCCTCAACTTCTCGCTCTACGACAAGCGCCGCGCCGGCATCCGCGTCAAACAGGCAGGGCGCGGCGGCATCGGCTCTGTCCTCCGCGACAAGAAGATCAAGGCCCTCGTCTGCCGCTACGAAGGCGTGAAGCAGGACTCCAACGCCGCGGCCGACCCGGCGGCAGTCCAGCGCATCGGCCTCAAACTCCACCGCGAGATCGTCCAGCTCGACGACAGGCAGTGCAAGATGCGCAAGCAGGGCACGGCCCACCTCATGGAGGTCATGAACGACTACGACCTGTTGCCCACCAAGAACCACAAGTTCGGCCAGGACCCCAGAGGCCCCGAACTCGCCTCCTGGGTCTGGGAAAAACTCTTCTCCCAAAACCTTCCCGACGGCTGCTGGTACGGCTGCACCCTCGCCTGCGCCCACGCCGTGGACAAATTCCTCCTGGAAACCGGTCCCTACGCCGGTCAGCGGGTCTGCGTCGACGGCCCCGAGTACGAGACAGCCGCCGGCTGCGGCTCCAACCTCGCCATATGGGACCCCCACGGCATCCTCGAAATCAACTTCTACTGCGACACCTACGGCGTCGACACCATCAGCTTCGGCACCATCACGAGCTTCCTCATGGAGTGCTGGGAGAACGGCATCCTCAACCTCGAGCGCACGGGCGGAATCGATCTGGCCTGGGGCAACTGGCGCGGCGCCTGCGAGCTCCTGCACGCCATGGCCGACGGCCGGCCCTTCGGCGTCCTCGCCGGAAAGGGCTGCCGCTTCCTCGCCGGATACATGGCGCGCGAGTACGGCGCCGATCCGCAGTTCATGAAAGACATCGCCCTGCAGGGCAAAGGCCTCGAGCAGAGCCAGTACATCTCCAAGGAATCCCTGGCACAGCAGGGCGGCTACTACCTCACCAACAAGGGCCCCCAGCACGACGAAGCCTGGCTCATCTTCATGGACATGGTGAACAACCGCATCCCCAGCTTCGAGAACAAGGCCGAGGCTCTGCACTACTTCCCCATGTTCCGCACCTGGTTCGGCCTCCAGGGCCTTTGCAAACTCCCCTGGAACGACATCGAGCCGGGCGACAACTCCCGCTGGCAGGAGCCCAACAAGGTTCCCGAGCACGTCGACAACTACCGCGAACTCTACACCGCCATCTCAGGCGAGCCTCTGGCCTGGCCCGAACTCATCCGCCAGTCCGAGCGCGTCTACAACTTCCAGCGCGTCTTCAACCTCCGGATGGGCCACGGACGGCGCATCGACGACTACCCGCCCTACCGCGCCATGGGCCCCGTAACCGAGGAGGAGTACCTCTCCCGCGCCGAGCGCTACGACGGCCAGATCCGCGACAAGATGGGCCTCGATCCCGCAGCCATGACCCTGACCCAGAAGATCGCCGCCCACCGCGCCTATCGCATGGACCGCTACGAGAGCCTCGTCGACGCCGTCTACAAGCGCCGCGGCTGGACCTCCGACGGCATCCCGACCCCCGAACACCTCGCCGGGATCGGCATGGACCTGCCGGAAGTCCTCGAAGTCGTGAAAGCGAACCTGTAAAGCTTTCTACCACATGAATGGGCGTTTCCCCATGAACGTGGCGTCGCCACGCCACGTTCATGCGGTCGCTCTCTTCGCGAGTAGTCCTCACCGTGCGAGGCCCCGGCAATCCGGGGCCTCGCACGCTTCCGGTCTACTCTCTGCGATCGCTAACGCGGGAGAAATTTTCATCATGGATACTGAAAATATCCTCTTGTGAAGTGATAATATATGCAATATTATCACTTCACAAGAGGGATAATGCCATGACCGATGAATCGCTTCTTGCCATCATCTACGAAAACCAGAATCGCCTTATGCGGGTAGGCGGCACGCGGCGGAGAATGCACGACATATTGGTCGCTGCCTTCCCTTCACGCCCCATCAAGGTGGTCATCGGATTCAGGAGAAGCGGCAAGTCATGGCTCTGCATGCAAGTTGCCAGGGATCTGGAACGATCGGGCGTCTTCCCTCTGGAGAATATTCTCTTTCTCAACTTCGAGGATTATCGACTGTCCGGGCTCCGCGGTCCGGCCGATCTTGACAGAACACTTCAACTATTCACGGCACGAGTCGCAAACCCCGGGCCCCGCCTGCTCGTTCTGGATGAAATACAGAATGTTCCCGACTGGGAGCTCTTTCTCCGGTCTCTACACGAGAGGGACGAGGGATGGGATATCCTGGCCACAGGATCGAATGCCGAACTTTTGTCCTCCGAATTCGCGGGCAAGCTCGCCGGCAGACACATGACCTTCGAACTCCTGCCCTTCAGTTTTTCAGAGCTGACGGCGTATCGCGGTTTACAGATTCAGGATGAAGGGGACTATTTCCGGCATCGCGGGGAATTCCTGAAGCTATGGAACGACTATCTCTCTCTCGGAGGTCTCCCGGAACGCTTCTCCGTCTCCGATCCGCAGGCCGTGCGATCCTATCAGGAGGGCATCGTCGCGAAGGTCATCCTCGATGATGTCATACGGCGATTCAAGGTCGAGCATGTGGCGGTGCTTGAACGGCTTGTCGCTTTCCTAGTGTCCGCTCCGGGGCAGATCGTATCCTATGCGGCCCTCGCGCGGCGCCTGTGCGCTTTCGGCACGACCGTCAAGATCGATACTGTAATCCTGTACGTATCCTATCTCAAGGCGGCATTCGCGGTATTCGATCTTTCGCGATTCGACTGGAAACAGGGCAGATACTTCGACACGACGAGAAAATACTACGCCATAGACACAGGTCTAGCCTCGCTGTACAGGTCGGAGACCGAGAATCGTTCATTCCTTGTAGAGAACGCCGTGTTTCTGGAATTGCGCAGGCGCGGGCAGAAGCTCCATTTCGGCGCCCTTGAAAACGGAAAGGGACTCGACTTCCTTGCGGAACTTCCAGAGCGGAAGTGGCAGAAAATCCAGGTGACGAAACGGCTGACCGACGAGAATCAAGCCCGCGAGATGGCTTCGTTTCTGCACGCCGAACCCTACCTTGCGGGCGGCGAATCCCTCCTTGTCGTCGAAGAGGGCGAGCGGGAAGTTCTTCACATCGATGGTTGTGTAATCAACATTGAACCGGTCATACGCTGGACTCTCGGGGTTTGAGCGCGGGTGGCGCACCTGAGGCATTTCCCGCCCATACGGCCAGATGCAGAAAATCGACAAGGCAGGCGGGACGAAGTTAGGCTTTTCAATCAATGCCCGAGAGCGTAAGAGTCCCGACTGTGCCAGCTACCGCATCTCGCGCGGAGAAACAGGTATGTCGACTTTCCCCAACGCGACAGCAGGTGGCTCGCGTATTTCCGGTTGTAGCCAGTCGTGGCAATGAACTCGTCGAGAATGACCTGTTTTTCTGCTGGCTTGCCACCCGATAGCGCTGGGCTACCTCGTCAGTTAGCCGATGTCGTTCTTTCATTCCTAACCCCATACTTCCCCCACCGCCTTAGGGCCGGCAGGATCAGTCTCGGGTTAGATTTTCTCGATGAGGCAACGCCCCCTCCCGGGTTTGAATTTGGATGAGGCAATTCGCTCACTTGATCGCGACCGGTGCCTCATCTACTATTATATATTCATGCAGCATCGCCACCTCAATCATACCGGTTACACCATCGCGTCCATAGATGACATCATCGCCCGTGGAAAGCGAGCCGATTGGGCACAGCTAAAAGATGTCCTTGATTCCAGACCGAAGGAAATCAAGCCTAAAATCCTTGCGGCATGCAACGCGTACGCCCAGGATTCCCATGCCCAGAGACAGCGGTTGTGGAAAATCTATGTCGAACGAAAAGATGCCTGATTGGGAGCTGGTGCTTTCGTCGGCAGCTCCCAATCAGTACTTTGTCCCTGTGCTGTCCTCGTAGGGGGTACCGCTTCGGCACTCTTTGCGGAGCACCGTTTTTCCCGGGACGCAGATCATGTCCTCATCGATCTGAAGGAGCGATTTGACGACATCCTTACCGATCTTGAATCGGTCGCTGGCTGGAAGACCGCTCGTGTCAGACGTCCTGTCTTGATTCTTGGCAGCCTCGATGGAATCGAGACAGGTGTTCGCCAATTGATCCGGGATACCCCGCTCGAGACTGCAGTAATGGAAATCGAAGGCCAGAAGCTCACTGTGCCCACAGAAGCGGAGATTCTACGCATCAAAGGCGTACTCATCCTCAAGCGAAACGCCACCAGGGATTATCTGGATTTCGCGGCGCTTGCCGATCATATGGGGAAGGAGAAATTCTTGGCTTCGCTCGACGCTTTCGACGACATCTATCCACAGCCGAACGGCGAATCTGCGCTTGTGCAGCTTCAGGTTCAACTCGCCGATCCCATGCCTTTCGACCTTGACGAGACAGATCTGGGAGAATACGAGAATCTCCGCAAGCCATGGACTGACTGGAATTATGTTCGTGATGTATGTGTGGAGTTTGCGCTCGCGATTTTCGACAACCTGTAAACCGAAATCGCCATACTTTATGTTCCTGCCGCCATAGAATTCAGTCTGAAACCTCCAAACTCCCGCGCTGGCGGCATCCCGTCGATCTGTGGTAGACTGGAAAAGTCATGAATGAAAGCGACGATTCGACCACGATCCGGAACTCCGGAGAGTCTCTGGGCTCCCTCCCCAGGGGCCGGAAATCGCGCTCGAGCACCCGTGTCGTCACCGACACCGTCCACGATCGCCTGCACGATGCCATCATGAGCGCCGAGCTCAGGCCGAACAGGCGCCTCGTCGAAGACGAACTGGCCGTCTGGCTCAATGTCAGCCGTACGCCCGTCCGCGAAGCCTTGCTGCGTCTAGAGCAGGAAGGTTTGGTCGAGCGCAGCCATGGCTGGGTGGTGCGGGAGTACAATCCCGCCGAGATACGCTCCCGGCTCGAATGCCGGCTCGCGGTGGAGGGCTACGCCGCCCGTCTGGCCTCGGCCCGACGCAGGGAGGACCAGCTCAGGGAGCTGAGGGAAGTGGCCTCCACGATGGCGGCGCAGGGGCTCACCCGCTACGAATTCAACGTCCTCAACGACCGCTTCCACAAAATAATCACGGAGGCCGCCGACAATCCCACACTCTCCAGCCTGCACGCGCAGACCAAGATGAACTACTGGGACTTGAGCGTCCCCGTGATTTTTTCCGCCGAGGATGACAGGGCCGTCGCCGAACAGCACCAGGGGCTGATTGACGCCCTGGACTCCCGCGATGGCGACGCTGCCGAGCGCATCGCCCGCGAGCACGTACAGCTCACCCTGAACGTCGTCCTCCGCGAACTTCAGATGCGCCAGAGGGGATTTTCTTCCTGAATGTCGACGCAAACGCCGGCTGATCCGATCCTGCCCCTACTCCGGCATCCTTTGCCCGTTGCGCGCGATCCGCTCCCGGATCCTTCCGACAAAATGCCCCATCCAGGCGGATTCGGTCTTCTTCTGCCCGAAATCCCAGCCCTTGAATTCCATGTAGACTGATTCGGGAATGAAGCCGCCGGGCGCCGTCCTCTTGCTCTCGATGATGGACCACATCTCGAGGAAGCGCGGGTCATCTGCGATCCCCTGGAGGCCCGCATCGCAGGCGCAGCTCACCGCGTCGACGACGTGGAGGATGTCGTACCAGAAGAGAGGCAATTTCAGCTTGCGGAAATCATCGCCCATGTAAAACAGGTAGGGATGTTCTGTGCGGCTGTTTTCCCAGAGGCCGAGCAGGGTCTCTGCGCCGTTGCGGAGTTCAGCCGCATACCGCGTTCCGAAGCACGAGAGAAGTCTGACCATGATGAGAGTGGCGTAGGGGCAGGGGTCGCTTTTCTTTCCGGGGCCGCGCCAGGTTCCGAGTTCCGCCGCGCCGCGGCAGCCCCATCCGCGCCCGCCGACCGCGGCGGCGAGGAAATCGACCGCGGGCAGAAGTTCGCTCTCGTCGACCCCCATCATGGCGAGGGCGCGCAGGGTTACCGGCGCGTCGCAGAGCATCCAGACCGGCATTTCTTTGCCTGTGCCGCCGAAAGCGACGGGGATGGCCATCAATATCGAAGGTATTCCCGCCGCGTCGCGGTGCGCGAGCACTTTTGCGATCACGGCCGACATTCCGGGCTCGTCGACCTTGACGCCGATGTCGGCCAGGAATCCGAGCTTGTGAAAATACTGGCGCGCGCTTTTGTGGCTCGAGATGACCGGGCCGGGCCAGTCTGCGAGTTCGCGGATCATGGCGGATACCTTGTCGTCGAAAGGCGCGCCGAAGAACGTGCACAAGGGCGAGCTGTCAGACGCAACTTCGGGCCTTCCACAAGGCTCGCCGCAGGCTGGGCTGTCCGGTACGGGAAGATCCATGAGTTCACCTCCGCATTGCGGTGCGACGGCCTTTAGTGTCCCGGAGACACAATTTTCTGGTCGTCGACCTCATTCCTTCATCATGTCGAGTATCCGGGTCATCGTGTCCCGGTTTCTCGTCGTGGCGCAAAGTCCCAGTCTCTTTTCGATGTAGGCGTTGGAAAACTTCGAGCGCCCGACGCCGTTCCCGTATCGCACGTAGATGACATCGCCGACGAGGGCGAAACTTTCCCCCGGCTCGCAGTATTCCGCGAGCCTCGCCTTTGCGGCCTCCGAAGGTTCTCCCGACAGAACGACGACGTAAAGATCGGAAGCGTCGCTCCTTCCGTCGGGGAGAAGCGGGATGCAGCTCATGATCCGCTCCATTTCGTCCTTGGTTCTGAGGATGATTTCCGGGACGAAGCCGAATCGCTCCCCGATTTTCCCGGCCAGCGATTGTGCGAGGGCGACTTTGTCTTCCGAGGCAGAGGCGAAGATCAGATTGCCGCTCTGGATAAAGGTACGGACATCGACGAAGCCGAGGTCTTCGGCCATCTTCCGCAATTCATCCATCTTCACGGTTCTTCCCCGACCGACATTGACTGCCCTGAGAAACGCGGCGTACCGATACATGATACATTTTGTATTCTCCTGCCGCCTGATGTAAAGCCTTTGCGCGGCAGGCTGGGCGTCGTTCATGAGAGCGCTATTTCCCCGGTGTTTTCAGGTATGCTATGTTTCAGCTGCGACACGCGATCATGCCCGGCATGAGGCGAAGGAGGTCGAAGAATGGCGCACAATCCGGAAAAAACCGAGACGGCAAGGACTGCCCTCCTCGTCATCGATGTCCAGAAAGGGCAGTTCGACAAAGCGACACCGGTTTACCGGGCCGAAACCCTGCTGGCGAACATCAATCTGCTTGCCTCGCGCGCCCGCGCCGCGGGAAGCCCCGTCTTTGTCATCCAGCACTGCAACGATTCCTATCTGAAGGAAGGCTCCGAAGGCTGGTCGCTCCACGGCGATTTCCGGTCAGACTCAGGCGATATCGGCATACTCAAGCGTCATCCCGATTCCTTCAAGGAGACCGACCTCGAGGCTCGCCTGCGTGTACTGGGAGCAGGCAGGGTAGTCATCTGCGGGCTCGTGACCCACGGCTGCGTCAAGGCGACCTGCCTCGGCGCCCTGGCGAGAGGCTTCGGCGCAGTCCTCGCCGCCGACGCGCATTCGAGTTTTTCGCCCAAGGCCTCTGCCCTTGTCGACGAGTGGAACGCCGCGCTGGCTGCAGGGGGCGCCGAGGTCCTCCCATCTGCGGACATCGCTTTCTGAAAGCGCGTTTCCGGGGTCCAGGCGCATCTGTCATGGGAAAACGGCGATGAACACATCCGGCCTGCGCTTCCCGGTCAGCGCATCGTGCTTCCTGAAATTCCGCTTCCTAGAACCGCACAGCGGAGTCCGCCGCGGTTTTCTCGCGGCATGCCTTTTCGTGTGTGCCTGGCCGGTCCTCGCGGAAGAGCCTGTGACTCCACCCGCGAAACAGGCTTCCGACTACACGGTTTCGGCGAGCACCACGGCAGCCTGGGGCGTGAATCTCGGGACCGGCTCCAGCGGCTTCACCAACAGCGCTACCTTCAAGCTGACCTTCCCGATAATCAAACCGCGTAAAGAATCGCTTTCGGGCAAATCCCTGTACGGCGACATCGAAATATCGAACATCGACCTCTCCCTCACGACCGATGGCAGAAAAGGCTACATCGACCTGTCCGGAATCACGGTCACATCGAGGATCGTCGCCGGAAAGTTCAACCTCGGTCTGTACTCGCGCCCGGGATTCACCATGGAGAACGCTCCCTTCATCGAACCCTACAGCGTCACGGATTACGAGGAAGAAAGTTACGTGGCGCCTACCATCCCCGCGGTCGGAGGAATCAGTCTCGGGTACGCATTTTCCGAGCAGGCGAACCTGGAAATCCGCCTCGGCTCGCTGGGAAACTGGGGTCTGACGGACGAAGACACCCCGCCGAGAATCCCCTACATCGCCACCGGCAAGGAAGACACCACAGATGACGCCCTCGATGGCATTCTGTACTGGGAAGCCGACGGAGTGACTCCGGCTCCCGCGAAGCTCGTCAAAGGAAAGCTTTACCTCAGGGAGGATGTTTCGGTAATCGGGAAGGCGAGCGATAAATACAGCTTCGGGGTTCACGCGAAGCTGAGGCCCTTCCCGTTCCTTTTCCTCGCCCTCGGCGCCCAGACGCGGAACGACACGGACGCGATCGGGCTGACCGGGCGTATCGCCCTCGATCCCGCGCCGCGATTGTCTTTCTACGCCGGAGCGGACGCGGAACGCATCGGCCCCGTCTGGAGGGCAGATTACAAGGCGAACGCCGCCTGGATATTCGATGAGGGCGACGAAGACGACGACAGGATCGGCTCCCTCGTGCTGGAAGCCTATTGCGCGGATCCCTCGGCGATCAACCGGCCGGCGCTCGGCGAGCTCGACCTCGCCCTCCGTCTGATCAGCAAGGTCGGCATGAAGGGAGGGCTCGGAGGCGAGATCGGGGTTTTCGCCGACGATGTCCTTTACAGCCACGATCCGCTTCCGCTCACCTTCCTCGAGCGCCTCTTGTACAAGTTTATGCTCCGCGACGAGAACTACATCGAACCTTATGAGGCTGTCGGCTACAGCCTCGACGATCCTTCGGAGGATCCTTCCAACATCTACCTCGACACGGGAGTCGAGTTTCAGCTCTTCCCCAACACGGTCTTCCTGCTGAATTACGAGGTCGGCTCCATCCTCAACGACGGGAAGGGAAGCAAGTTCCTCGAAGGCGGAAAGCTCGACAAAGGCACCCTGAAGATCGAGGTCACGATCGGATTCTAGTCTCCGGTCTTTTTCGGTACACTCATGATGACGTGCCGGAGCACCTGGGCGAAAGCCGAAGCGATGCGGCGCGGTATGTTGATTAAATACTGCTGGCTCTGTATATCTGAGCTCCGATCGATTCCTGAAACGAGGAGCACACCGATGCGCACAGGCCGACGCGGTCCCGCGGCCGCGGTATTTCTGCCATTTGTAAGTATTCTGATCGCGACGCTCGTCGTTCCGGCCCTCGGGGCCCAGGAAGCTCCTCGAGCCGAGGACGTTCTGGCCGCGATAGACAAAACGCTCGCCCTCGAATCCTATGCGTCCACCGTCGTCATGGAGACGAAGGATGCGAACGGCGCGGTGCGGTCGATGACATTCGAGACGCTTTCTCGGCGCGACAAGGGCAGCTACCTCGAGGTCGTCGCACCCGCCAGGTCCAAGGGGACGCGCTTCCTCCAGCTCGAGGGGAGCCTGTGGATGTACAACCCCAAATCAGGCTCCTCGAGCGCGCTCAGGCTCTCCGCCCGGGAGAGTTTTCAGGGCTCGACCTTCTCGAACGCCGACGTGGGCAAGACACGTTTTGCCGATGATTACTCGCCGAGCCTCGCCCCCGAGGCCACCATCCTCCACTCCGATCTCGGCAAGGTGGCCTGCCTCGTCGTCGAGTCGGTGGCCAAAAATGACGAAGCCGCCTACGGCAAGATCGTGATGTGGGCCCGCAAGTCGGATTACATGCCGCTGCGGATGGAGTACTACGCGAAGAGCGGCCTTCTGTTCAAGAAAATGGAACTCTCCGGCATCAGGGACTTCGGGAGTTTTGTCCGGCCCTCGGTCCTGCGCATGGAGAGCACCGAGAAGAAGGGGACCATCACCACCATGACGATGCAGTCCATCGAGAAGCGCGAGGTGCCGCTCTCGGTCTTCAGCAAAGTCTACCTGACCCGCTGAAGGCGACGACGATGAAATGTATGCCCTCCGGGGTCGGATGTCGCGCTCGCGCTCTGTCTGGGCCGGCCATTTTCTTCGCGATGCTCCTGACAACGCTTGTCGCCGCGGCTCCGGCCTCTGCCGGCGATGTGGGCGAGCCCTCATACTCGCTCGCGGCCGACGCGGCGGCGGGATTCGTCGCCGCCTCCCCATCCCTCGATCCGGGCGCCGCCGGGACCGCCGCGCTCTGGACGCTGTCGGCCAACTTCCTGCACCGCTTCGGCGGGCGCGGCTGGGGCGCCGTCCTCAACCACACGGTCGATCTCTCGGGCAACACCGCCCTTCTCGGCCTGCCGCTCGCCTTTTCGGGGAGCGTCCACGAGGCCTACGCCCGCGTCGACCTGGGCGAGGCCGCTTCCCTCGCGATCGGCAAAAGGCGGATGCAGCTCGGCATCGGCACGGCCTTCGCGCCCGGCGACATGATCAACCCGCGCAGCGGTTTCTGGGACCAGAAGGACGGATTCAGGGGAATCTCCTTCGCGGGGAGCGTGGGGGCCGATCTTTCGCTCCGCGCCGCCCTCTCCTTCGACAGGAATCTCGACGCCTACGCGGCCGCGACGAAAGCGGCCCAGGCTCTCGCGGCCTACGGGGCGACAGACCCCAGGTACGCGGCCGCAGCCGCGGCGGCGGCGACGGCCCTCGACGGCGCCGCCGGTTCGGCCGATCCCGCTCTCTTCATCTGGGCAGGCTCGGCCGAGCTGCAGCTCGGGACCCTTCAGATTGCGCTCGGCGGAAACTTCCAGCCGGATCGCGTCGCTCGCCCCTCGCTCGGCCTCTCGGCCGACATCGCGGGTCTCATCCTCCAGGCCGAGGGCGCTGTCGAGTTCATGGGCGCCCCTGACTGGTACGGGACGGCCGGGGCGCGCTACACGCTCTACAGCGATGCCTTCGAGCTCTCCCTCTCCCTCGACGGCGAATATGGCGGCGGCAGGGGCCTTGAGGGCACTCTCTATCTCCTGCCCGTAGCCTTTCTCTCCATCACTGACAAGGGTGCGGTGTTTGTCCGATCCCTCGTCGACCTGGATGGCGGCTCCGCGCTTCTCTCCACAGGCCTGACTCTGAGTTTCCTTCCGGACTTCGAGATCGAGCTGACGGGCGCCTTCGGTATCGGGAAAGACGGCGCCGAGTTTTCGCGTCTGCCGGCTCCCCTTGGATCCATGCGTTCCTCGGCCGGACTCGCCGCCCGAATCCATTTCTGAACAGAGGACTTCCGCGATGTCAACCCGCAATCCGACTCCGATTCTCCAGGTCGAAAACCTCCGCAAGGATTATCATCTCGGCAAGACCGTCATCCACGCGCTCCGGGGCCTCAGCTTCACCGTGGCCCGCGGCGACTTCGTCTCCATCGTCGGGCCCTCGGGCTGCGGCAAGACCACGCTGCTCAACATCATCGGCTGCATCGACAAGCCGACATCGGGCTCGGTCGCGCTCGACGGCATCGACATCTCCACCTTCAACGACGACCTCGAGGCCGACACGCGGCTCGGAAAGATCGGTTTCATATTCCAGAGCTTCAACCTCGTGGGCGTGCTCGACGTGCGCGAGAATATCGAGTATCCGCTCGTCCTCGCCGGAATGCCCAAGGCCGACCGCAGGCTCCGCGTGGACCGCCTCGTCGAGATTGTCGGACTCGGCGAATTCGTGAACCACAAGCCCGACGAGCTCTCGGGCGGCCAGCGCCAGCGTGTGGCCATCGCGAGGGCTCTCGCCAACAGTCCATCCCTCGTCATCGCCGACGAGCCGACGGCGAATCTCGATTCCGACACCTCGACCGTCATCATGGAGGTTATGCGACAGCTCAACGAGGAAGAGGGTGTGAGTTTCATCTTCTCCACGCACAACGAGCTCATCGAGCGCTACGCGAAGCGCGTGATCCACATGAAAGACGGCCTCATCACGGGCGAGCGCGCGATCCACCGCCACAAGGACGCGGATCGAAGCACAGGCCGGGGCCCGGCGCAAGGCGCCGCGAGGGACGAGGGACAATCATGACCTTCCGCCTCGCCCTGCTCGGAGCAATCAAGCACTGGAGGCGCAGTCTGATGGTCGTGGTCGCGGTGGCCGTCGCCTGCATGGTGATGGTGACTATCGGCAGCGTGCTGAACGGCGTCACGGAGAGCTTCTACAGCGGGCTTGCGACCGGCGCGGGCCACGTCCGCGTGCGGAGCGCCGCGGAGGCCTCGGCGATCGACCTCTTGGGACTCGACTCCCTCATCCCCGACGCGCAGGCCCTTGCGACCCGCATCCTCGACTCGGGCGGAAAAGATGTCCTCGACGTGGAGCCCGTGCTGAGCTTCGGCGCCCTTCTCGTCGAAAAGGCCGGACAGGAGGTCACCGAACCGCGCAATCTCCCCATGAGGGGCTCGGGCCTCCGCCCGGATACCTATTTCGCCGAGAGCGCGAGAGGCGGCCTCAGGGAAGGCGCTTTTCTGCCTGAAGGAAAGGGTATCCTGATCTCGGCCGCCGCCGCGCGCCTTCTGCGCGTGCGCCTGGGCGAGGGAGTTCTCGTCCTCGTGCAGGACCGCAACTCCCAGCCCTGGTACGAGGAGCTCCCCGTCACGGGCATCTTCTCCACCGAGAGCGCGGACTTCGACGAGACGACCTTCTACATGTCCTTCGACAAGGCCGGTGAGATGCTGGATGTCGCGGGGTCCGCGCGTGAACTGCGCGTGCTTCTGCGCGACCGCGCGAAGGCTCCGGCCTTCGCGGCCAAGCTGTCGAAAAAACTGGGCTCCGGGGCCGCTGTCGAAGCCGGCGCTCAGTCCGGTACCAAAGCCGGCGCCCAGTCCGGGGCTGGCCTCGAAGTGACCGACTGGCGCTCGATCAACGCGTCGATGCTCTCCCTCCTGGTCATCATCAAGATCGCCCTCGGATTCATGATAGCTCTCTTCGGCCTCGTCGCCGGGACCATCGTCACGAACACCGTCCTCATGTCGGTGATGGAGCGCATGCGGGAGTTCGGCACGATGCGCGCCATCGGACTCAAGGCCCGCGAGCTGCGCCGCCTCATCACCCTCGAAGGCGCCATTCTCGGCCTCGCGGGCGCGACTGTCGGCCTTGTCTTCGGCGCCGCGGTCGTGCGGGCCCTGTCGGGAAGCGGCGTCGATTTCGGAGGTCTCATGGAAAACCTCGGGCTGTCGCGCTACAACAGGCCCGCGCCCTCGCTTGCGTGGTACGCGCTGTGCACGCTCGCGAGCGTCGCTGTCGGCTCGATAGCCGCCGCGCGCGCGGCCCGCTCGGTCGCCCGCATGGGTGTCGCCGAGAGTCTTTCGTCCATACGGTAGGTGCGCCATGGAAACCATACGGATCGCCGCGCGCTCCATCGTCCGCAACAGGCGAAGGAGCATGCTCACGATACTCTCGATCGTCATCGGAACGACCGTCCTCATGAACATGCAGGGCCTGCTCCGCGGCCTGACTTCGGTCTCGTACTCTCACATGATGGACATCGACACCGCGCAGGCGCAGATCGAAGTCCGCGGCTACCGCGCCGACGCGCGCCGCCTTCCTCTCGATTTCACGATCCGGGAACCCGAAAAGCTCATCGACGCTCTGCACCACGAGGCCGGCGTGGCCGCGATCAGTGCCCGCGTAGACGCCTCGTTCGAAGTCACGAACGGCGAGCGCGGCATCCGCGTCATGGCCCGCGGCATAAGCGCCGCCGAGGCCGACGTCACCTCCGTCAGGCGCGCCCTCGTGCAAGGCTCCTTCCTGGAGCCCGGGCAGCCCGGCCTCCTCATCGGCAGCGGACTCGCACAGAAGCTCGGCCTGAAAATCGGCGATCCTGTCTTCTACACCGCTCTCGACAAGAAATCGGCGCGCAACCTGGGCGCCGCGAAGATCGTCGGAATTTTCAGTTTCGGGTATCCCCTCATGGACGACATGACGGTCTACATCGACATCGACCAGGCGCGGACTTTTCTCGGCCTCGGGGACGAGGCGACCCGGCTCGTGATACGCGGCGACAATCCCTGGGACAGCGCGCGGCTCGCCAGGACAATTTCCGCATCGCTCGCCCGCTCAGGCAGGGTGGACCTCGTCGCCTACGAATGGAAGACCTTCGCGGAGATCCTCGTGTCGACGATCGAGACCCGCCTCGTCCTGCTCGGGGCCGTCCTCTCCGCGCTCTACGCCCTCATCATCGCCGGCATCTTCAACTCGATGGCGATGAACGTTCAGGAACGCTACCGCGAGATCGGCACCCTGCGCGCGATAGGCATGCGCCGCAGGAAACTCGAGAAGCTCTTCCTGGTCGAGGGACTCCTCCTCGGCCTGGCGGGTTGCATTGTCGCCGCTCTGCCGTCGACAGTATTCGGCCTCCTCCTGGGAGGGATCGGACTGGATGTTTCGTGGCTCCTGCCCCGCGACGTCCCCATACCCTTCGGCTCCCGCCTGTACGCCGTCTATTCGGTCGCCGACGCGCTGAAGGCGATCGCGGCCGCCATGGGCGCGGCCCTCGTCGGCTCCCTCGTCCCTTCATTCAGGGCGGCCCGCCTCCCGATCGTCGACGCGCTGGGGAATACCCGGTGAGCGGGGCCCACTCAAGGGGCACCGGCTCCGGAGTCTCCCGGACCGGCCGTCCCGACGCGTGAACGCATCCTGACAGCGCCCTTCTTACCTCGGGACCGGCGCGGCTTCGGCGTACCACTGAGCCCCGTCGTTCTCCATGTTGATCGTGATGATGGGTCGGCCGGGCGAGAAGTCCAGCTTTTTCAGGTCGATCGCGCGCAATGAGCCGTTGAGCGCCGTTCTGTAATAGAGGACGAGATTCGCGTGGTCGCGGAAGACCGTCCACTGGGTGTAGCTCCCCGAATACTTCATCGCGGCCAGCGGGATTAGCCACTTGTCCTCGCCGGGCACGCCCGAGACCCTCCCAATGATGAAGGACAGAAACTGGATGGCCTCGCGCGCCGACTCCGGCGGCAGGAGCTCCTTCCGGAAGGTCGAGAGCGCGACGAATCGCGATGCCGACGAGAGAGAGGAGGGCAGGGTGCCGTACTCTTTCAGGTGCTCCATGTACTGCGCCAGATTGACGAGCTGCCAGTCGAAGGCAGGACCGTTCGTCAGCACGCCGGCCGGGTTGTCGTAGACCCTGGTCTCGCCATTCTGGAATTCGACGACGAGGTTTTTTCCCTGCGCATCGTGGATCGCGAGGTGGAGCGGCGGCACGCCGAGAACCTCGAGGGAGAACTCGCCCCAGACAGCGACATCAGCGAGCGCGGCCTTCACCTCATCCACTGTCGCGAAATTGCCGAGGATCCAGGCGCCGATGTCGTGGATGGAGAGCGCGGCCGCCGCCGAAGTCGGGGTCGGATACTCGCTCGGGTCGAGCCAGAGCGTCCCCACGGAAAGCCCTTTTTCGTTCAGCCCGTCGTTGTACTTTTCCATGTCGAGGGCGTTCACGCCGACGAAGCCGTACAAGCTCGTCCACGAGAGCCCCGGAGCCCCGCCCGGCGCGTTGCTCGTCATCGTGACGCCGCGCGGAACGATCTTGATGTCGGAGGCGAGGTCGATGGAGAAGTCCATCGTGCGTGCCGAAACCACGATGTCGCCTTCCCTTACGTTTAGCTTCATGATCTGGATGTCGGAGCAGGCCCCCGCCAGTGGCGCGGAGGACGCGAGGATCGTAAGTGAAAGAATCAGGACGGAAACAGGAGTCGGACGCGGTGACGGTACACGGAACTGCCCGAAGCGCATGATGCCTCCCTCATCCGCGGAACGGGAATACTCCAGGGCGTGTCCCCGCGGATTGATATCAGTATACCACTGCCGTTCCCAGGCCGGAATGGCAGTCGCGTCCCCCGCAACTTTCCCGCTCCTGCCTGGTTCCGTTCAACCGAAAATGAATATATGATAGCCCTTATGATCCTTCGGACCCGCCCAGACGGGGTGATGTACAAAGTAGGCGGGAAAATTCGTCCATGCGTCTGAGACCCCTGATCGGGCTTGCCGCCGGCATCGTCGTCGCTGCGGCACTTTACTGGAGCTTCAGCTCGCTGTACAGGACGCCGGAGGGAGCCTCTGTCGCCGACAGCACCATCTTACTGAAGGCACCGGGCCGGGAAGCGATCCGATCGCCCCTCATCTGGTACCGGAGCGCGACTAAAGACGCGGCTTTCGGGCCCGGACTTTTCGAGATGGTCATGGATATCGCCGTTCCGGAAGGGGCTCTCGGCTCTCATCGCTCTTTTTCCCTGGTTTTTCCCTATGTCGGCGGCAGCGCCATGGAAGTACGTGTCAACGGCGAATGGGTCGGGTCGCGGGGCGATATGGCCGAAGGCCGTTCCAGCATCTGGAACGCGGCCAAGGTCTTTCCGCTCAGGCCCGACCTGCTCCGGAAAGAAAACCGGATCGAGGTCACGATCCGCGGAGTTTACGAGGCCGGCATCATCGTGGCGCCCTACATCGTCGACACGAAGACAGGCGCCTTGCGCCTTTCATCGCTGTTGTTCGCGAGCGACACGGCCATCTGGATGCTCTGCGGCGCCATCCTCATCATCGGTCTGACCATCATTACGCTGGGTCTCGCGACCCTGCCCGAGTTCGACCCGAGGATTCTCCTCGGGGTCGCCGGCATCGCGACGGCCTTCTTCATGGCGGATTTCCTCGCCTTCGAATACCTGCCTCTGCCTCTTCTCGAGTTCAAGCGCGCTGTCGTCATCCTCCGGCACCTCGTGGCCATCGTCTTCATGGCGGGATGCCTCAGACTTCTCGGACGGAAGACTGACTGGTTTGCCCGCGTCTTCATGGCAATCCAAGGGGTCTGCGCCATTCTCGTTCTTTTTCCGGGAACGATGGTCGATATGAAACGACTCTACGACCGGACCTATCTGACAGTCCTTCCCCTCCAGTTTTACTTGTTCTACCTCATGATCCGCGAGCGAAAATCCAAAGCCAGCCACCAATTCCTCCTTTTCGGCGTCAGCGTCGCTGTCCTGGCCGTAATCAGGGATATCCTGGCGGCCTTCCTCTGGCCCGACGCCGTACTCGTCTCCCACTTCGGGTTCATGATTCTCATCCTCTCGGTGGCTGGCTATGTCGTGACCGACATGGCGGATCGCAACCGGCAGCTTGTGCGCGAAAAGCGCAGGGCGGAGCGTTACCGTGAGGCGAGCATGCGCGATCCCCTGACAGGCGCCTTCAACAGGAACATTATCCCCTTCGTGCGGGAGAGTCTGACGGAGCCATTCTCCCTTGTCGCTCTCGACATGGATGGGCTCAAATCCATCAACGACCGCTACGGTCACCTCGCGGGCGACAGAGTTCTCCAGGATTTCGTCGCCGCGATGGGACAGGCCTTCCGCAAGGACGATTACATAGTCAGAACCGGTGGCGATGAATTTCTCGCCATACTTCCCCGCTGTCCGGCGGAAACCGCGCGTTCCCTCGCCTCGGAGCTGCGCGGCGAGATGGCCTGTGCGCTGCCTGGGACCGGCGAGGACTGCGTCGACAGGGAGGCCGTCACGTCCGGAGGGGATAGCGGAGGCGATAACGGTGGGATCATACGCTATTCGGCGAGCATCGGCATGGCGGGCAGCCATAAAGCAGGCCCCATTCCTGAACAAGGTTTTCAGCGACTCGTCGAGAGGGCGGACGCGGATCTCTACCAGGCGAAAATGGCGCGCGGCTGATTCCGGACGGCGACGCCCGGGCTTTCGGAGGAGGATGTCATGGATATGCGGGGCGGATACTGTCTCGTCCTGAGCGGCGGTGGAGCGAAGGGTGTCTATCACATAGGCGCGTGGCGCGCCCTCAGGGAACTCGGCGTGCCGGTCGTGGGCTTCATCGGCAACTCGATCGGCGCGATCATCGCGGGATTCCTCGCGCAGGGGCTCGACGCCGAGCTGGAGGAGATCGGCGCCGGGATGGGGATCTACTCTGTCCTGAAACTCCCTGAGGATCTCGTCGAGGACGGCGATCTCAAGCTGGATTTCGATGCGCTTCCGCGCCTGCGCGAACTCACCCGCGATTTTCTTTCCTCGAAGGGACTCGATACGTCGCCCCTTCGGGCGCTGGTCGAAGCGCACATCGACGAGGACAAAATCCGCGCGTCGGGCGTGGACCTCGGCATCGTCACCGTCAACATGTCCGACCTCGCGCCGCGCGAGGTCTTCATAGAGGCCATGGAGCCGGGCAGTCTTCCGGACTACCTCATGGCGAGCGCCGCGCTGCCGGGCTTCGTCCAACCCGTCATCAAGGGGAAGAAATATGTCGACGGAGGGTTGTACGACAATCTGCCCTACGCCGTCGCCCGCAGGCGGGGCTACAGGCACATCATCGTCGTCGACATTTCGGGCGTCGGCATAAACCGCCGGCCCGAAATCGCGGGCAGCGAGACCATCTACATCAAAAACTCGATAGACATGGGCGGGCCCCTCGATTTCAACCGGGGATTCATGGACAGGTTCACCCTGCTCGGCTACCTCGACACCATGCGCGTCTTCGGCCGGCTCGAGGGCTACTCGTATTTCATAATGCCCGACGACAGAGCCGAACGCAGCTTCCGCGACATGCTCGCGTCGCGCGACGACGGGCGTGCCAGGGCCCTCCTCGAGCCTTCATCTTCTCTCTTCCCCGCGCGGATGCGCCACGACCGCAGGCTCCTTCTGAAAATGCTGGAGTGCGCTGCCATCACCCTCGACATCGAGCGTGTCAGGGCCTACACCTATGAGGAACTCGCCCGCGCGATAGCCGAGCGCATCGAAGTCGAGAACGCGCGCGCGGGCGCGATCATCGCCTCCCCCGAGAGCGCGCCCGCGGGCGCCCAGGGAGCCAAGGGCGGTCCGAAAAAACTCGCGTCCATCGTCCTCTCGGCGGTGCGCCAGGCGCGCCTCACCGACTGCCCCTACTTCTATGTCAGGATCGCGCGCGCCCCCGCGGTCAGAAAAACCGGCCCTCTTCCCGAAAAGGCCCTCGCGGCCCTCGTGCCCGAACTCGAGGCCGGGATGGCCTGGATCGACATGGCTCTCCGCGTGCCCGAGACGGAGAGCGCGGCGGCTATGCCTGCAACGGCATCGGATCTGCGGGCGGCCGGTCTCGTCAGGTTGGCCGACACCGTGCCCGGCATCCTCGTCGACATGCGCTACGCTACCGAGGGTAATTTTTTCGGCCGGAAGCTATACGATTCCGCCGGGGCCTGGCTTTTGGAAGGAAGTGCGCGCAAGCTTGAGGCGGCTGAGCGCGCCGCATGCGAGTCCGGGCTGCGGCTCGTCGTCCTCGACGCGTATCGGCCGCTCTCCGTCCAGGCTCTCATGTGGAGGATCATGCCGGATGAGGACTTTGTCGCGCCCATGAGCCGGGGTTCGGTCCACAACCGGGGCGCCGCCGTCGATGTCACTCTCGCTGATTCCGAGGGGCGCCTTCTTCCCATGCCCAGCGACTTCGACGAATTCTCTGAGCGCGCCTCGCACGACTACGCGGGCGGCGACCCGGCGGAGCTCACCAACAGGGACAAACTCCGCGCGATCATGGAAGGCGCCGGATTCGCGTCCTACGTCAACGAGTGGTGGCACTACGTCGACCCCGAACTCCGGGGGAGCCCCCTTCTCGACATTTATGCCTGAAGGTACCGGAGCTGCCGGACCGGCAGCTCCGCAGCTTTTCCTCTATGCGAAGAATTTGGACGTTTAGCAGTATATTCTAGCTTCAGGAGAATATACTTGAAAAAAATATTGCTTTTTGGCCTTATGATTTTGGCGGGGACGACGTTCGCGATGTCACAGACAATCAGGTTCGGATTCTCCGACTCAGCTCTCGAATCCTCGCTCAACGGGATGAACTCGGTGGCCCTTTACGATCTTCCCGGTTTCTATGCCGAAATAAACCTCCAGTGGGGGATTCCGGTCCGTCAGCTACAGGCTGTCTCATACCGGGTGTCGCCCGCCGAGCTCTACCTGGTGGCTTTTGTCGCGTCCGTCTCGGGCAAACCGATCGATGTCATCCTTCTTTCATACAGCAAGCACACGTACAGAGGCTGGGGCGAGTTCGCGAAAGAGTACGGAATCAAGCCAGGCTCGAAGGAATTCAGGACATTCAAAAGCAAAGTCGAAGCCTCGAAACGCAAGTTCAAGGCAAAGAAACGATAGACGCTCTTTTCCCCAAAGTGCCTGCTGTACGTTCCGTCGCGCGGATTGAGCCGCTAAGTCCAGAAAAATCGTTTTTATGATTCGCAGGTGTTTTCACACCCGCTTACTGTGCCTTCAATCCTTACAGCCCACCTGTTGAACCAGGCGAAGGCTTCTTCCTGCATGGCGACATCGGCACAGGTCGTCATGAAACCCGCGGTGACGGAGCAGCGGATGCGAGGGGCCGTTCCCGCGAGATAGTTGGTTCTGAGTCCGCGATCTTCCGCTTCCCGAAATACTTGTTCCCCCATGATCATGGAAGGCCAGCACTGCCGGCAGCCTCCCCGTCGCCTTTTCCGGCTTGAGGAAGTACGCCCGCGTCGGCAGACCGTAGGGCAGATTCCACGCAAGCTCCTCGACGACAAGACCGTCGAAAT
This sequence comes from Treponemataceae bacterium, assembly GCA_963678065.2. Taxonomy (GTDB): domain Bacteria; phylum Spirochaetota; class Spirochaetia; order Treponematales; family Rectinemataceae. The sequence goes on along the minus strand of CAXXVZ010000005.1, from coordinate 403,623 downwards.
GCTTTCTGTCCCTGACCTCCGCCTTCGGCTTCGCGGCGGTCGGGAGCGAGGATGAATCCTTTGAACAGCTTTCGCGCCTCGCGCCTCCACAGGGATACGTCGCTCCAGCTCTCATTCAGAAAGACCATGAACCGAATCTGCTTTCCCGATCGTCATCCGATGGCCTCCAATTGCGTAGCCGAGTCTGAATCGGAAGGCTGTCCGTGGTATGCTTCACGGAAGGAGGAGCGGAATGGCCATCATCGTGCGCGAATGGGAGGAGGGGGACCTTCCCGGCATTCAGGCGCTGCTCGGGGAGCTGGCGTGGCACCTTCACTACAATTTCACCTTCGAAGCGGAGAGGCTCGCTTCCCAATTCCGTGAAATGCATGAAAAGCCACAGGAATACCGCTCGTATGTCTGTGCGGAAGACGGAGAGATTCTGGGATTCGTCTCCGCGGTCTTCTATGTCTCGGTATTTCATTGTCGGGGCACTGCCTTGGTCAACGAGCTTGTCGTGAAGGACGGATGCAGGGGGAGGGGGATAGGGTCGACCCTGATGCGGACCGTCGAGGACGAAGCGCGCCACAGGGGTATGGACGAGATCGAGGTCGGTGTGGAAAACGAGAACCTGACTGCCCAGGATTTTTACCGGAAAGCCGGCCTGACGGAAGAGTACCTGCTCCTGGGAAAGGATTTCGGTTGACCGGATACCGAAGGAGCAGTTTGTCTCTTTGCGGGCGATCGGACTGGACTATTATCGTTGGGCTCTTTATATTAAAGACAACTTAAATATAAGGAGTCCTTAGGATATGGATAAACCGGACATCCTCGCGGAAAAACTCCACGAATGGATGCGTGTCTCCATGCGGTACTCGATGCACGGCTTCGTCAGACACTCGAAGGAAAACGGACTTTCCATGCCTCAGATGGCCGCCCTCATGCGCATATACCGGGACAAGCGTTGCAGCGTGACCGAAGTCGGCGAACACCTTGGCGTGACCAGCGCCGCCGCGAGCCAGATGCTCGATCGCCTCGTCAGGGAAGGAATCATCGACCGCTCTGAAGATCCTGACGACAGGCGCGGCAAGAGGCTCGCGCTCACCGGGGCCGGACTGAAGATCATAAAGGAAGGCTTCGAGAGCCGCCAGGAATGGCTTTTAAAACTCGCGGCTCAATTCGAGGGAGACGAAGCCCGCAGCGTAGCCCGCGCGCTCGATCTCCTCGTCGAACGTTCCAAAGGCCTCGCTCCCACCTGTATCCACGAAGGAAAGAACAGATGATCAAACTCGCAAAATACCTCAAACCCTACCTCTTTCAGGTTCTCCTCGCGATAGCCCTGCTGTTCGCGCAGGCGAACGCCGACCTCGCCCTTCCCGATTACATGTCGAAGATCGTCAACGTCGGCATCCAGCAGGGCGGCGTGGAGTCCCCCATCCCCGCGGCCATGCGGAAGGAGAAGCTCGAGAACGCACTTCTCTTTGTCGGCGAGGCGCCGAAGGCGGCCATCCTCGCCTCGTACACCCTCGTCGAATCCGGATCGCCGGATTACGCAGGAATCGCGAAGAAGTATCCCTCGCTTTCCGGGGGATCCGTCTACGTCCTCGCCAAAAACGCCGTCCTCGCGGGCAGCGACGCCGGCAAGAGTCTCTCGCGAAGCCTCGCCGAGATGTCCTTCATCGCGAAGGCCGGCTCCGCTCCTGCCGCGGGTCAGGCACAGTCTTCCGGTTCCGCTGCTCCTGCTGCGACGCCGGGACAATCCATGTCGCTCGGCTCCGGCCTCGACTTTTCGAAGCTTCCCCCCGGCATGGATCTCTTCACCGCGCTCAGGATGATGCCCGCGGCGCAGTCTTCGGCCATCATCGCGGGAATACGGACAAAACTCGACGCCCTCGATCCGATGGTGGCCGATCAGGCCGCGATCCGAGCCCTGCGCGACGAGTACGCCGCCATGGGCGCCGACACCGCGTCGATCCAGACTCTCTACATACTCGCGACCGGCGGCTACATGCTCCTCCTCACGCTGATATCGGTCATCGCCACGATACTCGTCGGCTACCTCGCCGCGCGCACCGCGGCGGGATTCGCCAGGGACCTGAGGCGTGGAGTCTTCGTCAAAGTGGAGAATTTCTCTCTCGCCGAGCTCGACAAGTTCTCGACGGCCTCCCTCATCACGCGGTCGACCAACGACATCACCCAGCTGCAGCAGGTCTCGATGATCCTGATGCGCATGGTCTTCTACGCCCCCATAATCGGCATTGGCGGCGTCATCCGCGCGATGAGCAAGGCCACCGGCATGTGGTGGATCATCGCGCTCGCCGTCGGAATCCTGATAGCCATCATCGTCACCGTGTTTTCGATCGCCCTTCCGAAGTTCAAGAGCATCCAGAAGTTCGTGGACGGACTCAACCTCGTCGTGCGCGAAAACCTCTCGGGCATGATGGTCATCCGCGCCTTCGGCATGCAGGGTCACGAAGAAAAACGCTTCGACGAGGCCAACAAAAAACTCACCGACACCATGCTCTTCGTATCGCGCGTCATGGTCGTCATGATGCCCGTCATGATGCTCGTCATGAACCTCGTGTCCCTCCTCATCATATGGGTCGGCTCCCACGAAGTCGCCAACTCGGCGATCAGGGTCGGCGACATGATGGCCTTCATGCAGTATTCGATGCAGATTTTCTTCGCCTTCCTCATGATGTCCTTCATGTTTATCATTCTGCCGAGGGCCAGCGTTTCCGCCGACCGCGTCGCCGAGGTGCTCGCCGTCGAGCCGGCCATCGTGGACAAGGCAAAGCCCAGCGCGTTGCCTGAAAAAGTCCGAGGCCTTGTCCGCTTCGATTCCGTTTCTTTCCGGTATCACGGAGCCTCCGAGGACGTCCTGCACGATATCAGCTTCACCGCGAAGCCGGGCGAGACGACGGCGATAATCGGTACGACCGGCGCGGGGAAATCCACTCTGGTCAGTCTCATCCCGCGCTTCTACGACTGCACGGAAGGTTCGATCACCGTGGACGGAATCGACGTGCGCGATCTCGTACAGAAAGAGTTGCGCGAGGCCATCGGGTTCGTGCCGCAGAAGAGCAACCTCTTCTCCGGAACGGTGGAGTCCAATCTCCTCTATGCCAGAGCCTCCGCATCCAAGGCCGATATGGAGAAGGCGCTGGAAACCGCCCAGGCCCTCGATTTCGTCATGGAGAAGGATGAAGGCTCGGGCGTGGAAATCGCCCAGGGAGGCACGAACGTCTCCGGCGGGCAGAAACAGCGTCTCGCCATCGCGCGGGCCCTCGTCAAGAAAGCCCCGATCTATATTTTCGACGACAGCTTCTCCGCGCTCGATTACCGGACCGACACGAAGCTCCGCCATGCTCTCAAGGAGGAGGTCGGAGGCAGCACCGTCATCATCGTGACTCAGCGCGTCGCGACAATAAAAAACGCCGACCGCATACTCGTCCTCGACGAGGGAAGACTCGTCGGCTCGGGAACGCACCGTGAGCTGATGGAGAGCTGCGAGGTGTACAGGGACATAGCGCAGTCCCAGCTGAAGAAGGAGGAACTCGCATGAGCGATACGAAGAACAATAAAAGCACAAAACCAGGCGCGACGCCGGGCGCGGCGATGCCCCGCGCGGGGGGAATGCGCCCCGGCGGCGGAATGATGGGTCCCGGCGGTCCCGGCGCGATGATGAAAGGCGAGAAAGCCAAGGACTTCGCGGGGACCATGAAGAAACTCGTCGCCTACCTCGAAAAATACAGGCTTGCGATACTGGTCGTGATGGTGTTCGCTCTCGGTTCCACGGTCTTTTCGATAGTCGGGCCCAAGATCCTCGGAAAGGCGACGACCAAGCTATTCGAAGGCGTGGTCGGCATTGCCGCTGGCGGCGCCGCCAGCGGCAATGCCGGCGTCGATTTCGGATATATCGGGAAGATACTCCTCACTGTTCTCTCGCTGTATATCGTGTCGGCCATCTTCAGCTACATCCAGGGCTGGATCATGTCGGGAGTGTCGGTGAAGATCACCTACAGCCTGCGGAACGAAATCCTCGCGAAGATCAACCGGATGCCTCTCGGCTACTTCGACGGGACCAACCACGGCGAAGTGCTCTCCCGCATGACGAACGATGTCGACACAGTCAACCAGACCCTGAGCCAAAGCCTGTCGCAGATCATCACTTCGGTCGCGACGGTGCTCGGCGTCCTCGTGATGATGCTGAGCATCAGCTGGCAGATGACCCTCGTCGCGATGCTCATCCTGCCGCTCTCCCTCGTCATCATCAAGTTCATCGTCGGAAAATCCCAGAAGTTCTTCAAGGAACAGCAGGAGTACCTCGGCCACGTGAACGGCCATGTCGAGGAAATGTTCGGCGCCCACGCCGTCGTCAAGGCCTTCAACGGCGAGGAAAAGAACATCGCGAAATTCGGCGGATTCAACGACAAGTTATACGATTCCGCGTGGAAATCGCAGTTCCTCTCGGGCATCATGATGCCGATGATGAATTTCGTCGGCAACCTCGGCTATGTCGGCGTCACCATCGTGGGCGGCGCTCTCGCCGTCCGCAACGCGATCTCCCTGGGCGACATCCAGGCCTTCATCCAGTATGTGCGCTCCTTCACCCAGCCGGTATCTCAGCTCGCCAACATCTCCAACATCCTGCAGCAGACGGCCGCGGCCGCCGAGAGGGTGTTCGGCTTCCTCGAATCGCCTGAGGAAAAACCCGAGCCCAATGTCGCTCCGCGGCCCGCCACGGTGGCCGGGAATGTCGAGTTCAGAAACGTGAAGTTCGGGTATTCGGCGGACAAGACGATCATCAACGATTTTTCCGCCTCGGTCGGATCGGGACAGAAAGTGGCCATCGTCGGTCCCACCGGAGCCGGCAAGACGACGATAGTCAAGCTTCTCATGCGCTTCTACGACATCGGTTCGGGTTCCATACTCGTGGACGGCCGCGACACCGCGGGCCTCAGCCGGGCAGACCTCAGGAGCATGTTCGGCATGGTCCTCCAGGACACCTGGCTCTTCAACGGCACGATCATGGAGAACATCCGCTACGGCAGGCCAGGAGCCTCCGACGCCGAGGTCGTCGCGGCCGCGAAGGCAGCGCACGCCGACCATTTCATCCGCGCCTTCCCCGAAGGTTATGCGACCGTGCTCAACGAGGAGACGACGAACATCTCGCAGGGCCAGAAGCAGCTCCTCACGATCGCGCGCGCCATTCTCGCCGATCCGGGAATCCTCATTCTCGACGAGGCGACGAGTTCGGTGGACACCCACACGGAGGTCCTCATCCAGAAGGCCATGGACAATCTCATGCACGGCCGCACGAGCTTCGTCATCGCCCACAGGCTCTCGACGATCCGCGACGCCGACCTCATCCTCGTCATGAACCAGGGGGACATCGTCGAGCAGGGACGGCACGAGGAGCTTCTCACGGCGGGCGGCTTCTACGCGAATCTCTACAACAGCCAGTTCGAGAACCCCGAGGCGGCTTGAGTTCAAAGGCGCGGGGCGGCCCTCCGCTTTGGCCCGCGCCAGCCATCCGGAAACATTTCCCTGAGCGTCAACAGCTTTGTATATTGAATTCTAGTATCCGGGATGGACCACCCGGTCCGTTGCGGGGGAAAAGTCATGATTGAGCCCGTTTTCGGGCACAAAGGAGACGTTTCATGCACGCTGTTTCCACGAAATCAGGAACCACTGAAAAAGTGTGGGCACTTCTATCCTTTGCAGGATTCGTAGCCGTCGTCACAGTGAACGCGTTGGCGAACATCCTTCCCATCAATGGGGTCAACACGGGAACCCTCTCCGATGAGATTCCGAACCTTTTCGTCCCCGCCGGTCTGACTTTCTCGATCTGGGGACTCATTTATCTGCTTCTGGCTGGTCATTCTGCGGCTGTTCTCTCCGAGGCATTCGGGAGGAATCCTTCCGGCCGCTGGGACGCGATAGACAACCGCATCTTCGTCGTCAACATGGTGGCCAATGTCTCGTGGATCTTCGCCTGGCAATACAGGCATGTCGCCCTTTCTCTTGGCATCATGCTCGTGATCCTTGTCACCCTTGTCATGCTGGAGGAGCGGATCCATGAAAAACGTTTGTCGGCGGAAGGGGGGAAGGTCGGGGGAATCAGGGCATTTTTCCTCTCCACCCCGATTTCTGTTTATCTCGGCTGGATATGCGTTGCCACGGTGGCAAATGTTACCGCGTTTCTCGTGACTTCGGGCTGGCAGGGTCTCGGGCTAGATCCCCGTCTCTGGACGGTGATAGCCATAGCCATGGGAGCCGCTGTCGCCCTCCTCCTCATCTTTCTTCGCGAGGCTGTGGCCGCTCCTCTCGTCGTGATTTGGGCCTACGCTGGTATCGCCATCAAGCGCACTCAGGTCGACCCCGACTTCTCGCGCGCGGTCTGGATCGCCGCCATCACGGCCGCGGGCCTCATCGCGTTAGCCCTCGCTTCACGGGCTCCTGTTTTCCGCAGGAAGAGCCGAGAGTGAAAAACTCCGCTCGCCTCGTTCCAGCTCGAGAAGCGCGCGCTTGCGCCACAGGCCTCCGCCGTAGCCGCCGAATTCCCCGTCTGCGTTGATGACCCGGTGGCAGGGAACGAGGATGGCTATCCTGTTGAGGCCATTGGCGTGCCCCGCCGCACGCGCCGCTCCGGGTTCGCCGAGATCGGCGGCGAGCCTTGCGTAGCTGCGGGTCTCGCCGCAGGGAATCCGCAAGAGCGCGCGCCAGGCCTTCTCCTGAAACTCGGAGCCGCGCAACGCGAGCGGAACATCGAAATTCCGGCGTTTTCCCGCGAAATACTCGGTCAACTGAACGCGTACCATGTCGAAGACAGGGCTCTCGCCCGGGAGGAGGGGCGCCCTCAGAATGGAAGCTCCCTTCTGAATCCCGAACCTTCGCGACACAGTCTCGAACTGAGCTTCCAGCATGCGCCGGTCGCTGAACTCGAGGAGGCAGAGGGCGTCGACGCCAGTGGCCCTCGCTGGATCGGCGGCGCTGTCCGCAAGGACGCGCACCGCACCCGCGACCATCGGCCCGAGCGGGGTCTCGATCCAGCCTACTGTGATCGCGGGCAAAACCGGCGAATCCGGACTCGCAGCAGAGGTGGGCGGGGCGCCGAAATGCTTCCCGAAGGCTTCTCGGAAGCCCGAGAAGGATTCCCAACCGTGGGAGAGGCTGGCCTCGTCGACGCTTCCGCCAGAGCGTATCGCGTCGAAGGCGCGCGAAAGGCGCCTTGCCCTGCTGTAGGCCTGGAAGGTCATGCCGTATCGCTTCTTGAACCAGCGGCGCACTGTCGCGGGATCGGCTCCGAACTCCGCGACTTCGGCGTCGCGGAAACGGCGGTCCGGATCGGCGTCGACGGCCTCGAAAATCCGGGAAAGCCAGACCGGAGAATCGTCCGTTTCCATGGGGCGACAGCGTTTGCAGGGGCGGAATCCGGCGAAGAGAGCCTCCCGCGCCGTCGCATAGTATTCGACGTTGTGCGGTAAAGGCTTTCGCGCCGGGCAGGACGGTTTGCAGAAGATGCGCGTCGTCGTGACCGCTGCGTAGAACAGTCCGTCAAAGGCGCTATTGCGCGACATGAAGGCGCTCTCCATCTCGCGGCGGCTCAGGCTCGGCTCGATCGGGGCTTCGTTCTGTCGAGCCTGTCCGCTTGAGTCGGCCGTTCCGGAATATGCACGTGGAAGGTCGAAGGGTAGTTCGTCGTTCATGATTTCAATATAAGATGACTCTTCAGTTCGTGCCACCGGGAAACGGACATCGATATTCCCGGCATCCGGATGTATCCCGGAGAATATTCGCGATATATTCTATGTGAGGGTTTCCGCCTGGGCCCTTCGGAATATGAAGTCCGCGCGGAGTCCCTGATCGAGTCGGAACGCGTTGGAGCAGCCAATGAAAAGCATCGTACTTCCCGTCGTTCTCGTAATCGCGCTGACCGGAGCGGTTTCCTCTCAGACGAAGGTGAGACAGAGCGCCACGGGAGCTTCTCCTTCCGCGCTCCAGGAGCAGGATTCGGGGTTCGTGAGCATAGAAGGAACGCTGAGACTCATCGAGGGTATGCTGGCCGTGGAGAGCGATGGAGTCACCTATATCGTGCGCCTGCCCGATTTTCCCGGCAGCGCCGGCGAAGACTTCTCGGAGGGCGACAGGATCAGGCTGGAAGGCTGCCGCTCCGATTCCGGGGACTCACCCGACAAGATTGTGCTGAAACCCGCGCGACTCAGGCGTCTGGACGGCTGAATCCGGCCTCCGGCCAGCCGCCGAGGCCGGGGTTTGCGTTCATTGCCTGTGCTCCCTTTCGGGACATATAATGGGGCAAAGGGAGGCACAATGAACGCGACCCTCACGAAAGCATGGTTCCACGCGGGAGCCTGGACACTCAGCGTCGTTCCCCAGAGGTTTCCCCGGGTAATCATCGAAAACGGCGGCATCGCGCACATTCCCGCCGAGCTCGCCGCAATCGGAAAACGCAAACCCCTCATCGTCAGCGATGCCTCCCTTGTCCGTGCCGGCCTCGTGTCGAGACTGGAGTCAGTCCTCGCCGACAGTGGGTTGGACTGCGCCGTCTTCGCGGGCGTCGTGCCCGACCCTTCCTACGAAGTCTGCGCTCAGGGGCTCGCGGCGCTCCGGGCCGCCGGCTGCGATTCGGTCATCGCCCTCGGCGGCGGTTCCGTGATGGACGCGGCCAAACTGATACGGATGGGAGCCACCCACCGGAAGCCGATCGAGAAATTTGCGGGCCTCCTTCCCTGCCGCAATGCGGGATTGCCCTTCATCTGCGTCCCGACCACGGCTGGAACCGGTTCGGAGACGACCAGCGCGGCCGTCATCACCGACACGGCGGCCCACATGAAGCGAACCGTCCTCGATCCGCGCCTGACCCCCTTCCTGGCCGTTCTGGACGCGGGCCTCACCCTTGGATTGCCGCCGGCAGTGACCGCCTCGACCGGTATCGACGCGCTCACCCACGCGATCGAGGCCTACACGAACACTCTCAGGATTCCCTCTGTCGACGCGGACGCGACCGAGGCCGTCAGGCTGGTTTTCGCCTTCCTGCCGCGGGCCTATCGCGACGGGGCGGACATCGAGGCCCGCGAGGCCATGCTCAAGGCCTCCTTCCTCGCGGGCAGGGCATTCACCAAGGGCTTCGTCGGCTACGTGCACGCGATCGCGCACCGCTTCGGCGAGCGCTACCACGTGCCGCACGGCCTCGCCAACGCGGTCGCTCTGCCCTCTGTCCTCGATTTCATCGCCGATGCCGCCGCCCCGAGGCTGGCCGCCCTCCGACGCGCGGCGCATGGCTCCGAAGGGAAACCGGCGGAGTCGCATGGATCGGTTATCGACGAGGCCGGAGGTTTCATCGACGAAGTCCGGGCCCTCATCGCCGGGCTCGGACTTCCCTCGACCCTCGACCTCCTGCGGAGGGAGGATATCCCCGCCATCGCCGAGGGCGCCCTGCGCGAAGCCCGCCGCACTCCTTACCCTGTGCCGAGGGTCCTTGACCTCGCGGACTGTGAGGCGATCATCGCCACGATGTTGACATGAGGAAGAGGACCAGGTTCGCCCGCCTCCTTATCCGTCTCGTCTTCCTCCCCGGACTGATTCTCTGGGGACTCTTCGTCCGCCTCGGCATGCTCATCGCGAAACTCCGCTCCGGCGTGAGCCTGCAGGGAAGGCTTCTCGTTCTGGCCCTCCAGGGTTACCGCCACTGGACAACCCTCCAGCCGCGCAGTCTCGAGAAGATGAGAAAATCCCAGGATGCCCTCGGCATGCATATCCGGACGGCCCGCTTCGTGGATTTCGAGGAAGCGCGCGTGCCCGAGCGCCTCGCCCTCTGGGCCATCCCCCGCGACGCGCGCGAGGGCAAAGTCATTCTCTACTTTCACGGCGGCGGTTATACGACAGGCTCCATCGTCACGCACCGTGCCCTCGTCTCGTACATCGCGAAGGCCTCGAAGATTCGCGTCCTGAGTGTCGATTACCGGCTCGCGCCCGAGAACCCGCACCCTGCGGCCTTCGACGATGCGATCGCCGCATACCGCTGGCTGCTTTCGCAAGGCTACCAGCCGGACAGCATCGCACTCGCCGGCGATTCCGCGGGCGGGGGGCTCGCCATGGCTCTCCTCGTTTTCCTGCGCGACTCGCGCTCGCGCGGGGGCGCACAGGCCACCCTGCCGGTCGGCGTCGCTCTGCTTTCTCCTTGGGTCGACCTCTCCGACGCCAAGGGCTCCTGGGAAAAGCTCGCCGCGAGCGACTGGCTTCTCACGCCGGAGAGCCTTCAGGACGACGCCCGGAAGTATCTCGGCGCGCCCGACCCGAGCTGCGCCGATCTTCGCGATCCCTATGTCTCCCCGCGCTACGCCGACCTGCGCGGCCTTCCGCCCCTCCTCGTCCACATCGGAGGCGACGAGCTTCTGGGCGAGGACATCCGCGCCTTCGTCGCCAAGGCGAGGGCGAGCGGGGTCAAGGTCTGCCTCGACGAGTGGCCCGGCATGTTCCACGACTGGCACCTCATGGCTTCCTACCTGCCCGAAGGCCGCCAGGCCCTCGACGAAGTCGGCACTTTCCTGAAGATCACGCTTGCGTGATCGATTGTGCCGGCGTGATCGGTTGCGCTCGCTGCGGCCGGCCTTGTCCCGGCATGCCGGCATCCATATACTCAGGGCCATGCTGACCAAACTGACCGAGGCCCAGTGCAGGGCCGCGATTTTTGCAAAGGAGTTCGGCCCCGAAATCCTGAAGGCCGGGCCCGCCGTGGCCGTGGTCCTCACGCAGAGCTGGTGTCCTCAGTGGCTCTGGATGAAGGCGTGGTTGTCCCAGGCCGCCGAGGCCCCGGGCCGCGCTGTGTTCTGGATTGAGTACGACCGCGAGGATTTCTACGAGGATTTCATGGAGTTCAAAGAGTCGACCTTCCACAACTACGAGATCCCCTACCTCCGCTATTACCGTGACGGGGTCCTGGTGCGGGAGAGCAATTTCATCGACAGATCGGGATTCCTCCGCATTCTCGGCTGAGCCCCGCGCGACCCGGGGCCGCATGGCCTCCTTGCGGTTTTAACCGTTTGTCCGTATGGTAGTTGATCGTGGCGGATATCGGTCCGCCCAGCGTCCGTTCCCGGATCCTTGCCGGCGCTCCGCCGGCCCGTGATCCGCGCGGCCGACATTCTCCGATCCTAAGGAAAGGACATGAAAAAGATCCTGTTCGCCGCGCTCGCCGCGCTCCTCCTCCTGTCATGCCAGGCCAAGACCCCCAAATCCACCGATGCAGCCTCGACGGCCGACAAGAGCGCCGCCACAGCCGCGAAGCCGACCAAGGCCGACATCGGCTACGCATTCGGCGTCCTCATCGGCGCCGACCTCAAAACCACCGCGGTGGACGTCGACCTCGCGGCTTTCCAGAAGGGCGTCAAGGATGCCCTCGTCAACAAGAAGACCAAGGTCACCAACGAAGCTGCGAGCGAAACCGTTCAGACAGCCATCGCTGACGCCCGCGTCAAGAAAACAGAGATCAATCTCGTCGCCGAAAAGAAATTCCTCGAAACCAACAAGGCCAAAAAAGGTGTTCTGACGACAGCCTCCGGACTCCAGTACGAAGTGCTGAAAGAGGGGACGGGCCTGAAGCCTGCGGCCACGGACACCGTCAAGGTCGACTACGTGGGAACCCTCACCGACGGCACGGAGTTCGACAGCTCGATCAAGCGCAAGGAACCGGCCGTCTTCCCCCTCAACGGCGTCATCCCCGGCTGGACCGAGGGCATCCAGCTCATGGCCGTCGGATCCAAGTACAAGTTCTACATTCCCTCCGCTCTGGCCTACGGCGAGCGGGGCGCCGGCAACGTGATCGAGCCCAACACTACCCTCGTCTTCGAGGTCGACCTTCTGTCCATCGAGGCGCCTCCTGCGAAGACTCCAGTTCCCGCCGCCAAGAAGTGATACAAGGCGGCGAGAGCCATTCCGAAACATAGCCGTGAAAGCGCGAGGGTTCATCGGTGGCGTACCAGCGCAGTCCTATCCCGAGAAGATCGTCGATATCGCTCTTTTCGAAGTGCCAAGGGAAGACCTCGAGATCGATCTTTGCCTCTTTGCACAGGGCCAGGGCCTCTTCGAGGAATCCCTTCTTGGCTGTATAGCGCCAGCCTCCTGCGCGGTCGGGATCGTCGTTGAGATGGATCTGAATCTGGTCCAATCCGGCGAATTCCCGCGCTGCGTCGGCCCGGAACTGACACTCGATTTCCGCTCCGCTTCTGCCGAGCCAGTGCAGTGTGCAGACCTGCGGAAGCGAGCGCTTGATGTCGGCGAGCCAGCCCCGGTCCGGGCCCGCCACGATGGTCCGGCCCTGGAGGCCATATTCTCCGATCAGCTCCGTGATGTCCGCGAGTCCGCTCTCTTTCAAGTCGAGATAGGCGTAGAGGGAGGGATCCTTCGCCATTATTTCGAAGACATCGGAGAGAAGCGGCACACGTTCGCCGGCATACTCCGGCCCGAAGTAGCGCCCCGCGTCGAGATGCCTGAAGGCCTCGTAGGGAAGTTCGTTTACGGGGAGGTCCGCGATCGCGGCGGGCGCGTCCGTCGTTCGCCTGAGGGTCGGGTCGTGGAGGCAGACTATCCGCTTGTCGAGAGTCTTGCGGACATCCAGCTCCGCGATTCCGCCCAGGCCCCAGCCGTATCTGCACGCGGTGAGCGTGTTGTCGGGCCGCTCGAATCCGCCGCCACCGCGGTGAGCCTGGAAAAATACCGCGCCGCCTATCCCGCGCATCCCTTCATGTATCACTGTGTTCCTCCGTGATTGCCGTCATGGATTGTCGCGACGGATCGAGGCGATGCCGGGCGCATCAGCCCTTGATGCCCGAGGTCGCCACGCCTTCGATGAACTGCCTCTGCACGAACATGAAGAGAATCAGCACGGGCAGGGTGACGAAGCAGCAGCCGGCCATCAGCTGATTCCAGGTCGTGCCGCGGTCATCGGAAAATGCCTTCAGCGCTATCTGCATCAGACGCATTTTGTCGTTGTTGATGACGATGAGGGGCCAGAGCGTCGAGTTCCACTCGTCGATGAACGAGAGAAGTCCCACGGTGAGCGCAACCGATTTGGAAAGTGGAAGCCCTATCGACAGCATGTAGCGGAAATGGCCGCAGCCATCCACCGCGGCCGCGTCCTGTAGCTCTTTCGGGACCGTCAGAAAATACTGGCGGAACATGAATATGGAAAAAGCGCCCACCATCCCGGGCACGATGAGAGCCAGATAGGTGTTGATCCAGCCGAGGCGGCTGACGACAAGATATTTTGCGACCAGCGTCGTCTCTTCGGGAATCATCATGGTGCCGAGTATCGCGAGGAATATGAGATTCGATCCCTTGAACCTGAAGGTCAGGGCATAGCCGGCAAAGGCCGAAAGGACGATCTTGAGAAGCGGTATCATGGTCGCCACGAAAAGCGTATTGGCCAGGTAGCGCATCCACGGCGTCGCCTTCCACGCCTGCACGAAGGTGTCGAACGACAGATGCGAGGGGAATATTCTGGGAGGGAAGGTGTACACCTCGCTGCTGTCCTTGAATCCGGTGATGATCATCCAGATGATGGGATAGTCGTACAGGATGACCACGAAAAAGAGGAGGGCATATCCGGCCATCGCCAGCGGTTTCGGGAATTTCCTGGTTTTATTTCTGATCGGTGTCGGCGCTTTCATTGGTAGTGTACCTTCTTTTCCCCGAATCGCATCTGGATGCCGGTGAATGCCAGGATCAGGAGGAATACGAACACCGCGACTGCGGAAGCGTACCCCATGCGGAAGTTTTCGAAAGCTTCTTTGTAAATATAGAGGACGAGCGTTTTCGTGCTGTCGACCGGCCCTCCGTTCGTCAGGACGAGGGGGGAGACGGAAACCTTGATCGAGGATATCAGCTGGATGATCAGCACGAAAAATGTTGTCGGCGACAGGACGGGAAGGGTGATGTAGCGGAATTTCGTGAGGGCTGACGCCCCCTCCAGCGTCGCGGCCTCGTAGTATTCGCCCGGAATGTTGAGGAGCCCGGCCAGGAAGATTACCCCGTTGTAGCCGATCCGTTTCCAGATGCCGACGATAAGGAGCGCGGCCATCGAGCCGCCGCTCGGGTCGAGAACCCACTGCATCCAGTGGGGCGGGGAAGCCGAATCCGCAAGGCCGGTGCTGTAAATGAAGGTGTTGAGTATCCCGAGGCCAGGGTTGAAAATCCAGCGCCAGATGAGCGAGGCCACAACCATGGAAATGATGACGGGAATGAAAAACATGACGCGGAAAAAGGACCGCCCCAGCGAGGCGCCTTTCAGGACCATCCCCACGAGAAGCCCGAAAATGAGGCAGAGCGGCACGCTCCAGAGTGCGTATACGGCGGTGACCTTGAGCGAATTCCAGAAGTCGGGATTCGTGAACATCTGGGTATAGTTCCTGAGCCCTATCCATTTCGGGGTGCCCAGCATGTTCCACTTCAGGAAGGATACGCCGAAGGAATAGAAAAGGCTGAAGTAGCTGAACACGAACATCAACACAATGGTGGGAGCGAGTGAAAAAAACAGGAATGTTCTTTTTCCCCTATTGTTCTGAATTCCCATGTATGCCTCTCAAACGCGATGTGAAGATCGGATCGACCGGATCTCAAGGATAATCCGGCGCCAGCATATGAAACCAGCCGGGCAGTGTTGTCCGGCTGGCTTCTTCCGAGCGCTGGCGCTACTTGTTTTCTTTGATGACCGCGTTTGCTTTTTTCGTCGCCTCATCCATCGTTGTCTGGATATCGGCGCCCTGCATCATGATCTTGTCCCAGGCGTCGTTGTAGATGCTCCTCAGGTTGATGTAATACGGATAGGCGGTCTCGTTTTCCGGCCGGATACTGGGCAGCTGGAGATAGGTCGTGTTGTAGCGCTTGTCTTTCTGCAGGAAGCCTTCTTTGTCCAGAGCTTCCTTGGCATCCTTCCGCACGACAAGGTAACCGGTGGCCTCCGCCCACTTCATCTGCGTTTCCTTGTTCGTCATGAACTTGATGAAGTCCCAGGCGCCGTCTTTCAGGTTCTGCGCGTTGCGCTTGAAGACATAGAGGCTGCCGCCGCCGAGCGGAACGGCCTTGCGGGTCCCCGCCGGGAACTCGGCCGTGCCGAGATCGAAGGTAACCGTCGACTTGAACCGGGTGAGGGAGGCTGTCGATTCCATCATGATGGCGGCCTTGCCGCTCATGAAGTCGGGTTCGCCGCCCTTGTACAGCGCCGTCTTCTGATCGACCATTTTCTTGTAGAAGGATATGGCGTCGACATGGGCCTTCTCATTCCAGAGAACCTTTGAATTGTCCTTGGCCAGCCAGTCGGCGCCCTGCTCCCAGGTCAATCCCAGGAGGATCCATCCCGAACCGTAGCTCAGAATGAAGCCGTTCGTATCTTTTCCGAGCGCGTTGATTTTCTTCGCGGCGTCGGCGAGTTCCTGCCAGGTCGCGGGGAATTTGTCGGGATTCAGGCCAGCCTTGCGGAACATATCCTTGTTGTAGTACATGATCGGCGTCGAGCAGTTGAAGGCTATTCCGTAGGTCGTTCCTTTGAAGACATTGGACTGGAACAGGGGCTCGAAGAACTGGTCGCGCTGGAAGGATTTGTCTTTCGCGATGTAGGAATCGAGGGATTCCAGGGCATTCGCGTCGATAAGCTGCGGCGCGTAGACATGCGCCTGCTGGATGAGCACCGGAGCGTTGCCGGTCGCTATGGCCGAGACGATTTTCTGCAGGGATTCCTCGTAGTTCCCCGCGAAGACGCCTTCGATCTGGTACTTGCTCTGCGAAGCGTTGTACTCCTTGATGTTGGCTTCGACTGCGTCCCTCACGGAGCCGCCCACCGAGTACCAAAATGACACTTTCACCGGACTTTGCGCGAACAGAGTGCCCGCCAAAATCAGCAGCACGCATGCGAATCCAATCTTCTTCATACGATCAGCCTCCTTGAGCCATGAATGTTTTCAAGGTCATCATACTACTGATTCGCAATTTGTCAAACATATTTATGTTAGAAAACGATCTTAATATTGTTATCTATGTTGACTATTCGAACATACACTGAATATAATGCTTCCGTGAACAGCAAAATCGAACATTCAAACATGAATTTTCCCGGGACGGATACAGCGATCAATCTCTACGGTCCGGGCATCCTTGACCGCCTGCATACAATCATCGAACCCTTTTTCGGCCCGGGACCCTTTATCATCGTGACTGACGGGACAATATGGAAGGTCGCGGCCTCGCGCTTCGCCGCATTCCTCGAAGGGCGGCCTGAAACCACCCTCCACATCCTGCCCGCTTTCCCTCCTCCCTATGCCTGTGACCAACTCGTGGCCAGAATCGCCGCTGTCCTTGCCGCGACGGGAGCCGTGCCGGTAGCCGTAGGTTCGGGAACCATCAACGACATCGTCAAGCGCGCCGCTTTCGAATGCGGTATGCGGTATGTCTGTGTCCCGACCGCCCCTTCGGTCGATGGCTTTTCTTCCTCCGGCGCCGCCATCACCGTCGCGGGATTCAAAACCACACTGGAATGTCCGCCCCCTCTGTGCGTAGTCGCGGACGAAGATATCATTGTCCACGCGCCCGGTGCCATGATCGCTTCCGGCTACGGCGACATCATCGCGAAGCTGACCGGAGGAGCGGACTGGCTCATAGCGGATCTCATGGGAATCGAGGCGATAGACCCCGTCGCCTGGGATCTGGCCCAGTCCGCGGCAGTCAGCCTCCTTCCATGGGGCGCGGAAATACAGAAGGGGGACAGCAGGTCCATAGGAATTCTGTACAAAGGGCTCATTTCCACCGGTCTCGCGATACAGCGGTACCATGACTCCCGTCCGGCCTCCGGCACCGAGCACTTCATGTCGCACACCTGGGAAATGTTCCACCTGAAAAAAGACGGACAGGATATTTCCCACGGCTTCAAGGTGGCTGTCGGCACCCTCATCGCAGCAGCCCTCATGCGGGAACTGTTCGCGGAAGAGGGGGCGATCGGCAGGCATATACGGCGCGAGGGCTTCATGCCCTCGCGGGACCTTCTTGGCTACCGAATGAGACTTGCGGAACTCATTCCGGCCGGGAATCCCATGAAACCGAAGGCTATAAAGACAATCCAGGCAAAGACCCCGCCATCAGCCGAAATTGTCCGGCGGGCTCAGACAGCCTCCCTGCTTTGGCAGGAAATTTCCGGACGCGTCCGCCGCCAGATACCCGACTTCGCCGTGCTGAAAAGAGCGCTGCGCGACGCCTCCTGCCCCGTCGAACCTGGCCAGATCGGGCTTTCCCGAAAGGCCTGTGCCGACAGCATGCGGATTGCGTCGCTCATTCGCGCGAGATATAGTGTGCTGGATCTGATTTCCGAGCTCGGAGTTCTCGATATGGCGGTCGACGCCGTGTTTTCCCCGCGCTATTTCAGCGAATACGTTCCAGACTGAGGCCGCATGGGGCCTGTGGAGGCAGCGATGGCCAATGGTGATGGCGGCAGCTACCGGGCGCCTCAGCAAAGGCGGGAGGCGATCTGCGCTCTCGGAAGGCAGAAGGGCGCGCTCCGTGTCGCCGAGCTCGCGGAATCGCTCGGCGTGACGGAAATGACCATCCGCCGCGACCTGGAGCTTCTGGAGCGCAAAGGGCTCATCGAACGGACGCACGGCGGAGCCATCTACAACGACAGAATAGGCTTCGAGCCGCAATTCGCCCAGAAGAGCGCCCTGAAGCAGGCGGAAAAACAGGCAATCGGCCAGCTCGCGGCCTCCCTCATCGAAGAAGGCGACACTGTTTTCGTCAACTCGGGCTCCACGACGATCGAGTTCCTCAAGCATCTCGACATTCCCCGGGTCAAGATCATCACCAACAATCCTCTCGCGCCCATTCACGTCCATTCCGAAAGCGTCAATGTCATCATGACCGGCGGGGAAATCCGACGGGAATCTTTCACGCTCGTGGGCGAGCTCGCAGTGAAAGCGATCAAGGGCGTCTACGCGAACAAGGCTGTCATCGGAGTCGACGGTTTCAGCATCAAGTACGGACTCACGAATTCGACCCAGGCCGAATCCTGGATAAACAGGCTCATGATCATGAACACGCACGGATCAGTCATTCTGGTCGCGGACTCCAGCAAGCTCGGGCGAGTCGCCAATTTCAGGACTGCTGCCCTCTCCGCCGTGTCCATCGTCGTGACTGACGCAGGAATGGATCCGGAGAATATCGCCGAATTCGACAGGCTCGGCATCAAGGTGCTGACCACACCTGCCACGACAGCTCCGGCTGGCGCCAGTCTCGTATCCACGAGGGGAAGGAACGACCCATGACCGACAGGGAAAACGCGCTGGCGATTCTGAATTACGGGACGTATGACCGGGTGCCCATCGTGCATTTCGGATTCTGGCCCGAGACCGTGCAAAAATGGGCCCAGGAAGGACGGATCGAACAGGCCATCGCCGAAGGGTATCATTACCAGAGCGACCGCGAAGATGCCGTGGCGCGTGCGCTCGGTTTCGATTTCGGCTGGGGGCAGAGCGTGGAAGGAACCGCGGCGCTCTTTCCTCCTTTCGAGAAGACCGTGCTCGAAACCCTGAAAGACGGCTCCATGAAAGTCCGTAATTCCTCGGGCGCCATCGTCATCGAGAAGCCCGGCATCGTCTGCATCCCTTCCGAGGTCGGTTACACGCTCGAAGACAGGGATTCATGGGAGAGGCTCGTCGAACCGAGACTGAGGTGGTCGCCCGATCGCGTCGACGGCGCGGGACTCGCGCGTCTCGCCGTGGCAAAGGCCGCCGGAAAGCTCGCGGATAAACCTTTGGGTCTCTGGTGCGGCAGTCTTTTCGGCGAGATACGCAACATGCTCGGCGTGGAAAACTCCGCATACCTGCAGGTCGACGATCAGGAACTCTTTTGCGAGATCATCGACAGGGTGGGGCAGCTCGCGCTCTCCCTCGTCGACGAAACTCTGAACCGGGCCGCCGGACTCGGCCTCACCTTCGATTTCGGGCATTTCTGGGAGGACATCTGCTTCAAGAACGGCCCTCTCATCAACCCCGCCGTGTTCGAAGCTCTGGTCGGCCCCTGGTACGCGCGCATAACGGAGCGCCTCGCCCGGAGCGGCATTTCGATCGTTTCCCTCGACTGCGACGGCCTCATCGATTCCCTCATCCCGACCTGGCTCGGAAACGGAGTCAACACGATGTTCCCCATCGAAGTGGGCACCTGGCGCGCCTCGATCGCCCCCTGGCGCGAGCGCTACGGCAGGTCTCTGCGCGGTGTCGGCGGCGTGGACAAGGTGGTTTTTTCGCGCGGCAGAGCGGCAGTCGATGCCGAGATCGAGAGACTGAAACCCCTCGTCGAGCTGGGCGGCTACATCCCCTGCCCCGACCACAGAATTCCGCCCGACGCCGAGTGGGACTGTGTCGCCTACTATTGCGAGAGGTTCAGAGAGGAATTCTGAGGGAAGCGCTGCGGCCGCCTGGACGCGTCGCGACCATGCCCGGCAGTCCTTTTTCCAGCGGCCAGCCGGGCGATCCGCGACTCACGCGGTGCACGCGATAGTATCGACGATGATTTTCTCGCCCGGTATCGCAGGATCGAGGTGGGACACATCGGTCAGTATTCCGCGGATGCCTTTCGGGACCTCGGTCTGCATGAAGACGGAATCCTGCCTGAAGGGAAGGCCGTTTTCATCCCGCGCATCAAACGAGCAGGCTGCCCGGACCGCCCGTGCGATCGCCGGCCACGCGAGACCGTGTTCCTGTGCCAGAATAATCGCGCCGATCAGCCTGTCCTCGCGGTCGAGCTTGCGGTAAAGGTCGCGGCCGACGCGGAAGACCGTGTCTCCGAGTGCCCGATTCCGGAAGCGGAACAAAAGATCCTGAATGTGGCCTTCGAGCTCGCCCGCGCTGAATACGGAAGGATACTCGAGAACCAGCGCCCCCGCCGATTCCCTCATGGCTTCCTGAACCTCATCGAAAACGCCGCGGTCTTCCAGGACTTCCCAAATGAACCGGGCCTCTTTCCGATTCCGGAATCCCAGATACGCGGCCGCGGCGTGCCCGAGATTGTGGACAAAAAGTTTCCTGTCGACATAGGCGCGTATCTCCGATACCGGCTTCATTCCCACAAAATCCGGAATCGTCCCTCTGAACCCGTTTTTGTCGACGATGAGCTCGTTGTACTCTTCCGCAAATACCTGGAGCGGGTCCGCCGCGAGGTCTTCGCTTCGCATGATCGGAACCATCTTGCCGATGCTGGTTTCCACAAGGCCGAGCGGCGCGACTGCGGCGTCTTTCCTTCCGTCCAGGAATCCTTCGGGGAGCAGAGCCCTGAGTTCCTCTGCAAACCATGCCGCGCCATCGCGGATATTTTCGGCGATTATTATGTCGAGAGGAAGGCCGGGATTTGTTTCCCTGCGGGCGGCGAGCCCCTGCGCGATTACGGGGAATACGTGGCGCAGAGCTCCCTTTCCCACCGAGGTCGCCAGGAACGAGGCATCGGCGATCTCACCCGCAACCGCCACCCGGTCATTGCCGTTGATGGCGCGGACATTCTCGACCCATACGGTCTCGTCGTCCCTGTCGTTGCGCTTGATCAAGACCCTGTATCGGCGCCTTTCGTTGATGAGCGAGACCAGCTCATCGTTGACATCGACAAAGACGACTTCGTATCCGGCGCGCGAAAACAGTTGCCCGATGAATGAGCGCCCTATATTGCCGGCTCCGAACTGTACAAGTTTCTTCGTGGTCATATCGCTCCGGCCCGCTTCTCAAACCGGAACGACAGACGCGTTTTTCTGGGATAAAAGCGCGGCCGTGAACAGGCGGTGGCTCAATGCCGTTTCGGCGGGGGTTACGCAGCCGGCAAATCGTTTCTTGGGTTTTCCTTCGGCGAGTTCATACAGGAAGGCCGCCCACATCTGGAGGATCGAATCGGAGAATCCGAATTCGAAGATACCTCCGGTGATGGATTTGAACGTGGTCTGGTGTCCGATATCGACCGTCTGCCAATTCTGTTCGCCTCCCGGAGTATAATACAGGACCTCCAGGATATTGATGTTCTTGGTGCTGAACCGGGCGCTGGCCTTTGTGCCAAGGATGGAAATCGACCAGGTGTTGGTCTCTCCGGGGGCGATCCGCTGTGTTTTCAGTGTCATGGGGAAAACGGATCCTGAGGCCGCATCTTCGGCTTCGCAGAACATCGTCGCGTTGTCCCAGGTCTCGCAGGCGGCCATGCCGCCTTTGCCGTCAGGGCGTTCGGTGACGATTTTGGAGAGGATGGCGCGGACGTTTCGGGGTATCCAGCCGGCACGGAAGGGGACGTGACAGACGTGAAGCCCGAGGTCGCCCATGCATCCGTATTCGCCGTTGGTCGCGACCCTGCGTTTCCAGTTTATCGGCTTTCCGGGATCGAGATCGCTGCAGTGGATGAATCCCGCCTCGACCTGGATTATCGAGCCGAACTCTTTTTTCTCGATCATGTCGCAGATCCGCTGCACCGCGGGCGTAAAGGGAAACTCGGAAGAGGAGCGCACGAAGACCTCCGGGCGATGCTCCATCGCCTCCAGAATCCTTCGGTTGGCAGCCTGGTCCATTCCGAAGGGTTTCTCCCCCAGAAGATGCACGCCCGCCTCTATGATGTCGACATACACGTCCGCGTGCAGATTGTGCGGGATCGCGCAGTAGACCGCGTCGACCAGGCCCGAGGCCAGCAATTCCCTGTAGTCGGTCGTGGCGAGTTTCACTGAGGGAAAATTCGCGGCGAACCACTGTGTCGAGGCGAGATTCATGTCGCAGACCGCGGTGATGACCGGCCTCGGGAGATCCTCGGCGAGATGGAACCACCGCCCGACTGCGCTCGCGAATTCCTTCCCCATCAGTCCGCAGCCGATCAGTCCGAACCGTATTTCCTTTTTCATGGCACTTCCTTTCAGGCCGGGAGTCAGTATCCGAAATGTTTCTCGACTTCCGCGACCGCTTCTTCGATGATATCGAGCCCCTTGAGAGCCATGTCGTCTTCCATGATGAGAGGGGGAGAGAGCCTGAGGATGTGGCCGGAGGGGACCCAGGCCAGTCCTTTGGCGAAGGCTTTCTGGTACACGAGCTTCCCTGCCTCGTCGAAGGGCTCCTTCGTCGACCTGTCCTTCACCAGCTCCATCGCGAGAAGACAGCCCTTCCCCCTCACATCCCCGATGATCGGGTGCCGACCCTTCATCTCCGTCATCCGCCCAAGGAACAGCTCGCCCAGGTGCGCCGAGCGCTCGCACAGCTGCTCCTCCTCGATCACTTCTATCGACGCCAGGGCGGCGGCGCAGGCCATGGGGTTTCCTCCGTAGCTCGACGAGGCGCTTATCTTCTCGATCGCATCCTTGTACTTGTCGCTCACGCACATCGCCGTCACGGGAAACCCGTTCCCGAATCCCTTGCCGATCGTGGTGATGTCCGGCGTCGTGTTCCAGTGCTCCATCGCGAACATCTTCCCCGTCCGCCCCATCCCGCTCAGTACCTCGTCGGCCATCAGGATCATGTTGTGCTTGTCGCAGATCGTCCGCATGCGCTGGATGAACCCGTCAGGCGGAACCACCGACCCGCCCCAGCCCTGCACAGGCTCGAGCACGATGGCTGCCATCTGACCCGATGTCTCGTTCTTGATGACATCCTCGACGAAGTCGGCGCACTGCAGCTTGCAGGCCGGGTACGTGGTCTTGAAGGGGCAGCGGTAGCAGTTCGGCCTCGGGGCCAGGAAGAATCCGGGCGCCCTCATGCCCTGCGTCTTGTCGACGATGGCGCAGCTCACCGCTCCCATCGTCTTCCCGTGGAAGTCCCGCCAGAACGAGAGGAACTCGAACTTGCCCGTGGCCGCCCGGGCGCAGCGGAGTCCCGCCTCGACCGCTGTGGTCCCCGAATCGTAGAGCTGGAAACCCTTCAGATCGCCCATAGTCACCGAGGCGAGCTTCTCGAGAAGCCTCATCTTGATTTCGGTCGTGAAGTCGTGGCAGTTCATCAGCTTGTTCGCGTAGACGCTCACCGCCTCGCTGATCTTGGGATGGCAGTGTCCGAGGCCTGTGACGTAGATCCCGGATGAGAAATCGATGAAGTCGTTGCCGTCCACATCGGTCAGGACGCAGCCCTTCCCCGATTCGAAGGCGACGGGGAAGAGCGTCACCTGGCTGGAGTAGCCCTTCATATACTTTGCCGCCCGCGCGTGCATCTGTCTGGATTTGGGACCGGGGAGCTCGGTTTTCACGGATGGGACGGTCCGGATGTCGACACTTGCCCACTTTCGATCGTACATGTCTGCCTCCTGAAGAGTATAAGCTGTTCTTTCTTTTGAGTTTCTAATTGATTGTGTATTGTTTCGTTTTACTTGTCAATAGAGATAATTCTGTTTTTATTGCGAGAGTCCGGGAGGTCGAGAGTCTGGAGACCTGGAAGGTTGTCGGTGCGGGAGTGCGGGGTACATAAAAACGCGGAGCGGAGGAAGCACTTCCGCTTCCTCCACCGGGATTCAGTCATTTATCTGCAATTTCGAACACCGGTCCCAACTGAGAATACAGAAGGTCGAAAATTTTATGTTTCCCCTCATACGGATTGGGATCCCGGGGTAAAAAAGTCCGCTTCATGGAAACGACACTGCTGATCGCGTCCTGGAAAGAGGGGAAAAAACCTTCCGAGATGGCGCCGATGATAGCTGCTCCCAGAGTCGCCGCTTCTTCATTTTCCGGAATCGAAACGGAATAGCCGGTTATATCTGCCTTGATTTGCGACCAATAATCGGATCTCGCTCCGCCGCCGGTGGAAATCATGTTTGTCGCCTTTACTCCGGCCTGTTCGAAAAGCGAAATGTTCTTTCTCAGGAGATGAGCAACTCCTTCCATGACCGCCTGGGCCAAATCCGTCCTGTCGTGATGGATCTGCAAACCAAAAAACACACCCCGGGCATTCATGTTGTAATCGGGGGCATTGACGCCCGTAAGATAGGGAAGGAAAAACAAATCGCCTGGAAGCTTCTTCATTGACAGCTCTGCATTGAGCTGTTCATAGCTCATCTCCCGCAGGAATTCTTTTTTGAACCATTCCAGGCTGATCCCGCCGCTTTCACAGACTGGAAGATAGACATAGCTGTCCTGAAACGGTCCATAGTGCAGGGGAATATGCGCATCCGTAAATTCGCCACGGTGCACCATCGTCGCTATCGACAGCACTGTGCCTGTGGATTCGCTTATTATTCCTTCCTGAATGTTCCCGGTTCCTATCATCCCCGCGAAGTGATCCAGCGTCCCTGCGTTGATTTTCGTGTCTATGCTCAATTCCAGAGAATCGGCGGCATCCCCGGTAAGCTGTCCTATGACCGTCTGCGGTTCGATGAGTTCGGGAAGCTGATCGATTCGCATCTCGCAAAAATCCAGGATTTCCCGCCAGTAGCGCTTCGTATGGATATTGAAATAGTGCGAGAAATTATAGATCGAGAACTCTCCGCAGAGCCTGCCTGTCAACCGGAAAAGTATGTAATCTTTCAGAAGCAGGTATTTCCATGCTTTTCTGAAAGTTTCGGGCTCCCTGTTTCGCAACCAGAGTACCTTGGTTATCGGCCACGTTGGAATAATGGATGGCTGGCCGGTGACCGGATATGCCATGTCCTCCGGAAATTCCGCGGAAAGAACTATGCACTCCGCTTCCGATCGCGTATCGATCCATGATATGCCATTGCGCAAGGGAGCCGTATCCGGCCCGAGAACGACAAGGGATTCGGCCTGACCCGTAAAAACGATCTGATGAATCATTCCGGATTTTCCGTCCGCATTTTTGACGCACGAACGGATGCACCGAAGTACTTTGCCGCAGTAAGACTCCGCGTCGAATTCGACGAAGTTCCTGCTGCGGATATAGACGACCGCTTCGTTCTCCATGGAACGAACCCTCAGACTGTCATCGAACAGGCAAACCTTGATATTCGTCGTTCCAAGGTCGACGGCGATTATGCTCATGCTGGCGGGGCTCCGGTCGACTGGCGAACCAGGAGCTCGGGGTTTATCTCCACATGCTGTACCAGGGTGAACAGTGGGTCCCCTATCTTCCTGCAAAGGATGTGCCACGCCGTTTCCGCCATCGCGGCGGTGTTGCCCGCAACGGTGGTCAGCGTGGTCGAGAGGTATCCTCCCACTTCGATGCCGTCGATCCCCACGATCGAGATATCGGTCGGGATCCCGAGCCCGGCCTCGTAGACAGCCCTCATCGCGCCGATTGCCATATCATCGTAGGCCGCGAGCATCGCCGTCGGCGGATCGATTTCTGCGAGCACTTCCTTCATTCTGAGATAGCCTCCAAGTTCAAAGCGTTCGTCGCCGGTTCTGGCAAACGAATTTCTCATCGGGATTCCATGCTGCCGCAACGCATCCTCGAACACAGCCATTCGCTGGCGGGAGGCGCTGTCCCCGATATAGCCAATCCCTGAGTGACCCAACTCGACGAGATGCCGCACTGCCATGCGGACGCTCAATTCGTCGTTCACCTTGACATAGTCGAAATCCTCGATAGCGATGACCGTGGCGACGACAACCACAGGGATATTATAGATGCTGCGGAAGGTCCGCAGGTCATACTCGATTCTCTCTTCCTCCGTGATGCATATAATACCGGCTACGCCTTGCTTCCTGAAATGCTCGAGCAGGTTTGCCTCCCGCTCGTAGGTGAAATCGGTGAGTCCCAACATCATTCCGTATCCGCCCTGCTGTATCTGCTTTTCCAATGCGGTTACGATCCGGGCATAATAGCCGCTTCGAATTTCCGGGCAGATGACACCTATGGAGCCTGCGGTTTCGAAGTTTTCCTTTGTTTTTGCGGCCGATCTCGGGAGATACTCGAGCTTTCGTGCCGCTTCCAGGATGCGCTCTCTCGTCTGGGGATTGATATCCCTGCTGCCGCGAAGTGCCTTCGATACGGTGGCTACTCCCACCCCGGTCAATGCGGCTATGTCACTCAATCGTACCATGTTCTCTATCGTTCCTCCGGGGTCCGAAGGCGAAAAACGTCCTGCGGACAGGCCCGTAAGTGCGGGTAGTTTTGGGATCAGGTTGTTTGGCCTGCTCCGCCGCGTCCTCACTATTGCACGCGGAAAGGAGAGATGGAAAGACGGCCGGGCGGCGTTGAGAAAGGGCAGGCATCATTATGTCACTGTACCAGCTTGATGCCCGCCAGGGTACAGAATTCGGCCAGAAGGATCCGCGTATCGCCGTAGCTCACTATATAATGCTGGGACATCACCTTCTGCGCGAATTCTTCCACAGGAGAATCGAGAATTATTTCCAGGCCGGGAAGCTGCGGCGCCGGTGCGGCCCAGCCCGCTTCCTCCCACGGGCGCGGTGTGACAGCCTCTCCCGTGACGACGTGCAGGGAGTATTCACCATTTCTGGCAAAAAGACGGGAGAGTGTAACGCGTCCTGTTTTCACTTTCGAGACGTTCAACAGACCACCCTGGAAATTCCCGAAACTGGCAGGGAGCACGGTGACCGGCCCATCCACAACCTCCGATGGCACGTAGTCCGGCACTCCTATCAGGACCCGATCCTCCATGAACTCATAGAATTCCATGTAAGCGGCGGCTTGGCCGGTGAGTTGCCTGACGATGAGCTGCGTCACCGCGCCAAGCGAGTCGTTTTCCGGGATGGTGCAGAGATTCAGCTCGTCCGCGAGGAGCATGAAAACCATGGCCGGAGGAAGGCCGGCAAGTTTTTTCATGCCATCCACATCGAGCAGCGATATCGCCTGGTACCCTCTTTCTGTCGCCTTCTGTGCGAGTGCGAGATACCATGCCGCCGCCTTGTAAAGCCCATCACGGGTGGCTTCCGCAAGAAAAGTCCATCGTTCCCGAACGCGTTGTATGACTTTTTCGACTGCCGAAGCCTCCTGGGCTTCCATGAGTCGCGCAGCTTCGAGCATCTCGAAGAACTCGATTTCCACGCCGAGAATTCTGGTCAATGACACTCCATCGAACATCGTTCCATAGAGGTTCATGTCGCGGTAGCCCATCATCCCCACCCGTGCGCGCCGAAGCATTGCGAGGGCGAAAGCTGCCTTGGAGATGATGGCTACCTTGGCCGCTCCGCTGCCCCCACCCGGTGTGGAGTATACAAAGCGGACCGAGTACCCCAGATCCTCCAGCACACCCCTAAGGGCGGAGGTGCCTGCCTGATCCGCGGTAGTAACCAGCCTGTCACCGGCATAATGTCCCGCGAGTCCCCAGAGGATTACCGGAAGGTGTCGAAACCCGGAAAGCACCCTGATAACCGCGTGGGAGGGTATCCACCCCGCTATGCAGACGACAATCGCATCGAAGTGCCCCGTACCAAGGTCCGCAATTGCCCTCGCCACATCGTGACCTTGCGCATCGTCGGTGACAAGGTCGGTGGTAGTTATCTCCAAACCCATCGCATCAAGTTCTTTGCGAGCACACAGACACTTCATGGTTAAAAGCTCGCGTGGCGAGTTCACTTCGCCAAAACCGACAAATCCAACCCTCGGATTCTGCACCTTTACCTCCAGCCACAGTGTATACCGCGGCGTACGGGTACATATTGAAGAATGAAGAAAAGCTGCGTACCCTGATCTTGTCGAAAATTATCGAATGATAGTTTCGAAAAGTCAAGCAGATAGCATATGTATTTTTTCGAAAAATATTACTTGACAGTTTATAGTTCACACCTCAAGATATATGAAAATATTCATCGGATTTTTTTGCCTGTGGCGATATCGAGCATGCATTGAGCATGGCGCTGACAATGGGAAGGAATGAGAGAAGTCTGGAATGAGCCACAGGCAGAGTGTTGGGATTCGGGAGAAAAGGTGAATGCGGGTTTCGAGGTAGCCTGTTGTATATATTCCTTATTACCAGGAGGTAACGAATGAATCGTAGGTTGCTTGGGGTGCTTGCGAGCACGGTTCTACTGCTGGGTTTGGTGGGAGGGACAGTCTTTGCCGCCCCTGGAAAAATGGAAACAGTGACGCTGTTTTCGTCGGTAGGCGCCTGGAAAACTTTGCTTGAAAACCAGGTCGCGGGATTCAACAAAACCATCGGAAAAGAAAAGGGCATCCAGATCGATATGGAAACCAATATCGATAATTATTCGCAGTTGCTCATGCTCGGTCTGAAGGCCGGAAATCCTGCGGATCTTTTCTTTTTATCGAATGGAGTGGAAGCGCAGATTGTCTCCGGCGGCTATGTCAGGGCCTTTGAAGACATCCCCGCCCTGAATGATCTGGTGACGCGCTTCAAGCCTTACAGTCAGGTCAAACAGCTTTTCAGCTTCGGCGGCAAGACCTACGCTTTTCCCCTGGAAGTGGTCCCCATAAAAATGGCATACAACAAAGCTCTGTTCAGGAAAGCGGGGATCGTCGACAAGGCCGGAAACCCGACGCCGCCGAAAACCTGGAATGAAGTCCGGTCCTACGCCAAACGGATTACGGACGCAGGTGGTGGTAAGGAATTCGGATATGGTCTGCCCTTCGGATGGTCAGCCGCATGGCGCAGGCTGGTTTTCAAGGCTGCAATTCCTTCGATCGGACATTTCTGGTTTGACAACAGTACAGGGCGCTATAGTTTCAAGGACTTCAAGCCGGCGATTGAATTCGTGATGGGCATCAAGGCGGACAAGAGCTATTTCCCCGGCGCCGAATCCATCCAGATCGATCCGATCCGGGCACAGTTCGCGGAAGGGCGTATCGGCATGATGATCGCTCCCAGTTACGATATCGGCGTCTACAATGACCAATTCCCTGCCAAGATGGAGTGGGATATCTGCGAACTCCCGGTGTTCGACTTGAGCAAGCAGAGATACAAGGCTCCGATGTTGCAGCGATACTCGGTCAGTATCAGCTCAAGCGTGACGAGTGCGCATCTTCCGGCCGTGGTAGAAGTGTTCAAATTTCTGCATAGCAAAGAATTCCTCACGACAATCTATGAGGATTGCGCCATCATCCCGATTGAAATGGACATCATCAACGGTGCGAAAAACGTAAAGTCGAAGACGGGCTGGAAAAATATGTCCGATCTCAGCAAGAGCTACGGCCTCCAGCCATTCCCGGATTCTCTCATCACTATCGAAGGCCTGTCCGCTCCCAAGGTGCTGGATATGGTCTGGGCTGGCGAGATGTCCATCGATGAAGCTTTATCCGACCTTGACAAACGCTACAACGAAGCGCTCGACAGAGCCGTCAAGAGCGGGAAAGTGCAGCTCGAGGATTACATTTACAAGACTGACCAGAGACTGCAATAATTGATTCGCGCGGAACGTTCCGGACCCGTCATCGGGAACGTTCCGCGGCACAGGAGATGGAAATGGTCAATAAGTACCGGCGCAAAGATACGATTCAGTCCTGGTTGATGATTACCCCTTCAACGATAGGACTCTGTGTTTTTGTCATATATCCATTGCTCTGGGTTTTCCGGCTTTGCGTTTACAGCTGGGATGGTATGACAAAGGAGACTTTCGTCGGTTTTTACAATTTCACCAGGGCATTTACGCGGGATATCAGTTACTGGCAAGCGGTGGTGAACACCTTTGTCCTGGCCATCGGCAAGCTGAGCATCGAACTGCCTCTCGCGCTGGTGCTTGCATATATTTTGAACAAGAAAATCAGATTCGGCAATTTTTTCCGGGCAATCTTTTTTCTGCCGGCCGTTGTGAGCGTCGCGATCATCGGAATCATATTCTGGTTCCTTTTTGCCGCATATGACGGCGTCATAAATGGGCTGTTGATGAAAATCGGCATGATAAAGGAGCCGATCAACTGGTTCGGCACACAGCTAAACGCGATGCTGATCCTCGGTATCGCTTCGATCTGGCAGAACTTCGGCCTCAATATGGTCATGTTCCTCATGGGCTTGCAGAGTATTCCTAAAGAGCTCTACGAATCGGCGGACATGGATGGCGCACGTGAAACCAGCAAGTTTTTCTCCATCACCATTCCAATGCTGGGGCCTGTATTGCAGGTGATCGTGATGCTCGCGCTGTTGGGGAGTCTGAAGATAACGGACCTTGTGCTGGTTCTCACGGGTGGCAGACCCGCCGGCAAATCGGAAGTGATGATGACTTTCATCTACAAATTCTTTTTCGATTCGAACTACTCGAGTTCTCCGGATTTCGGATACGGTTCTGCATTGGCAGTCATCACCTCTCTCATTTTGGCGATAGTCACAGTATTTTACCTGAAATTCACCAAAAACAGCGACAGGATCAACTAAAGGAGTGGTGAACATGGCTGGTATCAGAAAAATGGAAAAGTTCTTTTTCCGGATACTTCTGTACGGTTTCCTCCTGTTGATTTTGGCAATAACCCTTTTGCCTCTTATATATACAATGTCCGCATCTTTCAAATCGAGCCAGGAAATTCTGCTGGGCGGAATCAACCTCCTTCCCCAGAAATTCACACTTGAGAATTACAGGCAGGCGTGGAAAATAGGAAATTTTGCCCGCTATACCTGGAACAGCCTGTATATCAGCGTCTTCAGCGTAGTGGGTGTGGCGCTTTTCGTTACCATGACCGCCTATGTATTCCAGCGAGGACATTTTCCGGGCAGGAAACTGATGACGGGTGTCTTTTTGAGCATGCTGTTTTTATCGGCCGGCAGCGTTACCCTCTATCCGTTGATCAGGACCGCTGTCAGTCTGAAAATCAACAACATCAACGGAATCATCATCGTAAACATCTTCGGTCTCAGCGTTATGAATCTGTTCATCGCGATCAGCTATATGAAGACCATTCCATTCGAACTGGATGAAGCGGCGATCATCGATGGCTGCAGCTTCTTCAGGATATACTGGAACATAATTCTGCCCCTCGTTACCCCGATGATAGCGACTATCTGTCTGCTCACCTTCCGTTCAAGCTGGAACGATTACCTGATGCCTCTGGTATTCACGATGGGGAAGAAAGCGACCTATCCCCTGGTTGTCGGTGTAGTTGCGCTGAAAAACACAGGAGGCGAGGGAGCCAGCCAGTGGAATCTCATGATGGCAGGCACCATGTTTTCCATCATCCCCATCGTCACGATCTATCTGATCATGAACAAAAGATTCATTTCCGGCCTGACCAGCGGCGCGGTGAAAGGCTGACGGTGCGAGTCGGATCACATCTTCCAAAGCCACAATATCGATAAACCCGGAGAGCTGATGGCGGAAAGGCGCCTCGTTCAAGGATGGTTCAAGAATATGAGCATACGCGAAAGACTCAAGGCGGCCCTCGGTGGAGGACAGATCGAGCATCCTGTCTATGTCGTCTATGACGCCTTCGTTCCCAATCCGACCGTGGACTGGGAATGGCTCTTCTCCCTGGGCCTGGGCCAGGTCAACCACGTTGCCGTCGTTGAGGCAAACCATCCCAATTGCGAGATCATCGAAAAGAAATCCCGTGAGGAAGGTCTTGAACGACGGGATGTGACGATTTGTACCTCTGCCGGTGAACTGCACGAATATTACCTGGGCGATTCTGGTCGGGGTCTCCTGCCGTGGCGCATGGAGTATTTCATCAAGAAGCCTTCCGACTACCGGATACTGACGCAGGCTTTCGAGGGGACCCGGTATACGGCGACAGACCAGGCCTGGAATGAATCCGAAGCGGCGCTGGGCGATCGCGGCATGACTCTCGCACAGGTCGGCCGGACGCCCTTCCAGAAGATCCAGATCGACTACGCAGGCCTCGAGGCCTTTTCCTATCACCTCGCCGATGAGCAGGCCGATCTCTTCGATCTTCTCGAATTGATGAACTCCCTGAAGCTCGACGAATTTACCTGCGTTGCCGCGTCGAAGGCAGGGATCGTGAAACTCTGGGAGAACATGAGCATCGACGCCATCGGGCCTGATGCGTACCGGAAGCACATCGTTCCCCTCTACGAAGGAATCAACCGGATTTTGCATGGGAAGGGCAAGAGGCTTCTTGTTCATTATGACGGAAAGCTGAAGCTCATCGCCGGCGACATCGCCCGTCTGGGCTTCGATATCGATTCTCTCACCCCTTCTCCCGAGGGGGATATGGAACTGGCCGAGGCGAGAGAACGCTGGCATGATGCCTTTCTCTGGATCAATCCCTCGCTCGGTTGCTACGACCTGCCCGGAGAGGAGCTTGCCGCCCTGATACGCGGCATGGCCCTGGCCGCGGGACCTCGGCTCTACTGCTTCGAGCTGAGCGAGGGAGTACCGGAGAACTGGAGGGTGGGGATCCCCGCGATCCTCACGGCGCTGGCTTCCCTCGAATGAAACCCTCCGTGTTTCTGGCATGCTCCGGATCGTTCCCGCGGACGCATTGTCCGATGTTGCCCGATGTCCGCCGAGGTTGGATATGACCATTGTTGCGCATCGCTGTGGCACCGATCTGTTTCCCGAATCGACGCTCGCGGCAGCGCGTCATTCTCTCGCTCTCGGGGCTGATTATCTGGAAATCGACATACGCTTCACTCGGGATGGTATTCCCGTCATCAGCCATGATGCCGATCTCCGTCGACTCTTCGGCGACGAGGAGAAAATATGCAAGCTCTCGGCCGAGGATTTTCATTCCCGCCGCCATATCGCCAGGCCCGATTTCGGTCCTGCCTTTCTCGAGGAATTTTTCGATGCAGGACTTGGATCTCTCCTCTTCCATGTCAAGGAGGGCGGGGCAAGTCTGGAAAAACTGATTTCAGCGGTCGAGCGAAGGGATTATGGCTCGAAGGTCGTATTCGGGGTTTGCTCGGTGCGCGATGCCCATATCCTCAGGAACAGCGACTCGGGGTACCGCGTGCTCGGCTTCATTCCCGAACCATCGGACTGGCGGGACTTCGCAACAGCGGGAGCCGGCACGATCCGGCTATGGGAAAAGTGGGCGAATGCGGCTTTGATAGAGGAAATACATGCGGCCGGATGCCTGGTCTGGATCATGACGGGGAGACTCGAGGATGAAACCGTAGGATATACGACGCGCGAAAGAGTGGAGTTTCTGCTGGCCATGAAAGCGGATGGTATCCTGATAAATGAAGTGGGTTTCGGGCGATAAAGGCCGGAAACGATGAACTCGGCGCAGGATCGCTCCTTGCGTTTTTCGCAGCGAACGTGCGCGCAAGAGTGAGGAGGTTTGGGATGCTCACGGAGAAGACAATCGAATCCGCGTTGTATGAAGCGCTGCGATCGGCAGCGACGCGGATGCCACGGGACATAAAGAACGCGTTGGAGAGAGCAGTCTCGGAGGAAACCGAGCCTCTGGCGATCTCTCATCTGGAAAGCTGTCTGAAAAATGCCGAGTTGTCGGAAGCGGGGAAAGGATTGGTCTGCGGAGATACAGGCTTCCCCCTTTTTTTCATCAAGGTGGCTCCGGATGCGGAAATCGCGGGAGGAATCCCCTCCATCTACAGGGCGGCCCAACATGCTACCGCCAGGGCGACTGCCGAGAGCTTTCTCCGTCCCACCATGGTCGATCCTCTCACCAGGGAAAATCCCGGCAACAATCTCGGTCCTGGCATGCCCAAGGTCGAAATCTCTTTTGAAGGCAAAAACGGACAGCTGGAAATAATTGCCGCACCCAAAGGGGGCGGTTCCGAGATATTCGGCGCCTTTTTCCGGATGCTGTTCCCGTCGGACGGCCTCGCGGGAATAAAAAAATTCGTCATCGAGTGCATCAAGGATTCATGTTACGCCGGGAAAATATGCCCGCCCGCGATCATCGGCGTCGGTATCGGCGGCACTGCGGATCTGTGCATGAAAATGGCAAAAGAGGCGGCTTTGCTCCGTGTGATCGGGCGGCATAATCCCGACGCGGAAACGGCAAAACTGGAAATTGAGTTGCTCGAAGCCTCCAGAAGGCTGGGACTCGGACCGATGGGATCGCGCGGAATCAACTGCGTCATGGCGATCAACATCGAAAAATCAGTCACGCACACGGCTGCCCTGCCGGTGGCCGTGAACGCCCAGTGTCTGGTCGGCAGACGGTGGAAAGCCACCATCACCGCTGATGGGAAAACAATTTTTTCCGATGATATCGGGTGCTGGAACTGAAAGGATCGAACATGAAAACAAGAGAAATACGGCTTCCCTTGAGTGAAGAGGACGCTTTGGCGTTGAGACTTGGGGAGATCGTGCATGTCAGCGGCATGCTCTTCACCGGCCGCAGCCGTTTCCATATACGCGCCATCGAAGAGAACCTGTTTCCTCCGCTGGATTATGCGAAGGTAAATTGTTTCTTTCACGTCGGTCCTGTTATGCGGCAGGAAGCGGGCGAATGGAAGATCGTCAGCATCGAACCGACCTCAAGCATACGGTTTGAGCGTTACGGAGCGGACGTCGTCAGGAAGTTCGGCCTGCGCACGCTGATCGGGAAGACCACGATGGGGTCGCATACGTCGGAAGCGCTGAAGGAAGTCGGCGGAATCTATCTCAGCAAAATCGGCGTATGCGGAAACCAACTGCGGGATCAGGTGACGAAGGTCCACTGTGTGTATTTTCTCGATGAACTCGGGAAAACCGAGGCTACCTGGGTGATGGAAGTGAGAAATTTCGGACCTTTCTTCGTGGCGCTGGATGCGCACGGCAACAGTTACTTCGAAAATCTGAACGCCGAGACGGAGGGCAATATGACAAAGATCAACGAATCCCTCGGCATTCCGTCGACCTATTCGTTCACCGATGTATATTCATCACGAATTGGCGCGAGGTGAAATATGCCTGAGGAGATCAAATATCTGTCTGTCTGCGGCATGCTGGGCTACGGCTTCTCCGAGGAAGGATTACGGCGGGCGCTGCTGGAAGACCTGGCGTTCATAGGCGTGGACAGCGGTTCGACAG
This sequence comes from Treponemataceae bacterium, assembly GCA_963678065.2. Lineage (GTDB taxonomy): Bacteria > Spirochaetota > Spirochaetia > Treponematales > Rectinemataceae. The sequence continues at coordinate 368,843 of CAXXVZ010000005.1, read as the reverse complement.
ATCCCGGACCGTATTATCTGGGAAGCGGCAAAGGTTTTGTGAAAGAGATGCAGGTCCGGCGCGACCTCGAACTTGCCCTGCTCGCCGCGAGGCGGAAAAAAATCCCGCTGATAATCGGCAGCGCAGGCGGTTCCGGCGCGAAGCCGCACGTCGACACATTCGTGGAAATACTGCTGGACATCGCCGGCGCAAAAGATCTCCATTTCAGACTGGCAGTCATATATTCCGACATATCGCGAGAGACGCTCAGACAGGCATTGGCGGAAGGCCGGATTTCTCCCTGCGGGCCGGTTCATGGACTTACCGTCGAAAAAATCGACAATGTATGCAATCCTGTCGGACAGTTCGGTACGGAACCCCTGATAGAGGCTCTGGCGGGTGGAGCGGACGTGATTGTCTCCGGTCGCTGTTGTGACACCGCAATCTTCGCAGCCTATCCAATATGGAAGGGGTTTGACCCCGGGCTTTCCCTGCATTGCGCCAAAATCGCGGAATGCGGGGCGCTCTGCGCTTATCCGGCGGGTGCGAACGATTCTCTGCTCTGTACCCTCCGCAAGGATCATTTCATTGTCGAACCGGTCGATCTGGCGAGGAAATGCACACCTGAATCCGTCGCCGGGCACTCGCTGTACGAGCAGCCGGATCCGGATCGCTTTTATGAGCCGGAAGGCATGATAGACATGCGTCAGTCAATTTTCGAACAGGTATCATCCCGTGCGGTGAAGGTTTCCAGGACTGTCCTGCGGGCTCCGGCACAGCGGACACTGAAGCTGGAAGGCGCGGAACTGAAGGGGTTTCGCACCGTGGCGATCGCGGGAACATGCGACCCCATGGTCATCGCACATCTCGATGAGCTGCAGAGCGGCGTGATGAAAGCCCTTGCCACCAACCTCGGAGGCAGAGTCGCCGAAAATGACTATCGCGTGATTTTCAGACGTTATGGACTTGATGCGTGCACCTTCGTCAAACCGGAAAATCCTCCCCTGCCCCATGAAATAGGACTCATGATCGAAGCGATTGCGCCTACACAGAAGCTTGCCGACAGCATCCTCAGTCTTGCCAGATCGACCGCGCTCCATCAGCCTTTCGAAGGGCGCAAGACGACCGCGGGCAATCTTGCGTTTCCTTTTTCGCCTTCCGACCTTTCCGGCGGCGAAATATATGAATTTTCACTTTATCATCTGATGAATGTCGAAAACACGGGAGAAATGTTTCCCGTAAAATATGTCGAGGTGTGATAGGGGGATGCATGAACATATACGCTGGATTCTCGGAAACGGATATAAGTCCCGAATATTTCCCGATCAGGACTTATTTTGCATCTGCCGACTCTGTGATCGACCCGCTTTTCGCCCATGCCGCCGTTTTCAGTGACGGCAACACGGTCCTGGCCTTTTTGTCGCTGGATGTGGTCATCGCGGAGCGTGAATATGTGGAGCGCATCCGCGAAATGATAGCGCTGAAACGCGCAATACCCGCCGGGAACGTCATGGTCTGCGCGACACATAATCACGCATGCCCCGCTGTCGTGAACCGTCCGGGTTCGGAAAAGGAAGACAGGTATCTGGACTTCATGGTTGTGCAGGGAGCGAGAGCCGTCATCCAGGCCTATGACGGGATGGTCCCGGTCGAGATCGCTTCGGGTTCCTGCGATGAAAGAAGAATTTCATTCAACCGTCGCTACATCATGGGAAACGGCTCGGTGATCTCCGAGCCGGATTTCCGGACCATCGGGGAAGATACCCTTATAAACGAAGGCGTGATCGATCCGGAAATCGGAGTATTGTGCGTCAGGGATTTGAACCACGGCAATTTGGGAACACTCGTGAATTTCTCCTGCCATGCGGTGCATCTGATGGGGAGCCTCTCCGCCGGTTATCCGGGTGTGGTGTGCAATCGCCTCAAGGAAAACTTCGGGAAAAACTTTGTCAGCGTATTCCTCAACGGAGCCTGCGGCAATGTAATTCATCGGAACTATTCGGATCCTGACCAGAAGGATACGAAGGAATTTGCCGGCGGCATTCTGGCCGACGATGTGCTTCACCTCGTGGATAGGCTGAGGTTCTCCCCACAGGCCTCGCTCTCGGTGAAATCCGCGACGATACGGATCAAGTACCGCGACTTCGGCGGGCTTGAAGAAAGCATCGACGATTTGTCCCGTTTCAATGTTTTCAGGAGCCTTGTCGGCAAAGGCTGGTACAGATGGTCGCTTGAGAAGTTGAAGGAACTGCATTCACGGAGTGATCACGAGGAGGCCGAAATACAGGTTTTTAAAATAGGAGATACGGTTTTCGGAGCCGTTCCGGCCGAGTATTTCGCGCAACACTCGCTGCGCATAAAAGGACAGAGCACGGCATCCAGAACTTTTGTGGTTTCCCTCGCGAACGGTTGGATGGGCTATGTTCCGAATAGGGAAGCCTTCGACCGCATCGGAGGGCATGAGAGCACCTGGGCGTTCTGGAGCAAAATGGAACCTGCGGCCGGGGACATCATCGCCGATACGATACTGGAACTCGTCAAAGAAGTCGAATCATGAAAGTATACGATATCGCCAAAGTCATACGCAGCAAAAACGCCGGCCCGTTCACGCTGACGCTGGATCTGATTTTCGTTCGGGAAGAGGATTTCGAAATGGTTCTGTCTTCGGCCGAATTCACCGAAAAGAAAATCGCAAAGTTATACCGCACCGAAGCGGGAAAAATCAGGATTCACCCTTTCCGGAGAATACTCGCCATCAAGGTGACAATGCCGCGCCCCGTAAGCTCCGGCGCACCCGGCGATTGCGATGTCTATGGCAGTCAGCAGCACTTTCCGCTGGCGCAGATGGAGATTGGGAGTCATTGCGCGGGTTGCGAAAACTAATGACATATATTTTCGAAAATTAGTGGATTATATATGCATAAATTTTCGAAATTTTATCTTGACAGATTTCCAGTCACGTCATATGCTCATACATCATGTTGCATTGCATACCGTAAGCGGATTCGCGGAGAGAAAAGAGGGGGAATCATGCAGGAAGGTGGAAACACTCTCAATGTCGGGTGGGCATCGCGCGAAATCGTTCCCGCAGGACCGGTGGCGCTGCGGGGGCAATTCTACGAGCGGATTTCGGAGTACGTCCGGGATCCCCTGACCATCACCGCCCTCGCCCTGGAGACTGTGGACGCCCCGGGTGAGAGAGAGGCCTGCATCCTTGTGTCCTGCGATCTCGCCTCCATTCCCCGCTCGCTGCTCGAAAACGTCAGGATCGAGGTATGCAGGAGGATTCCGGGCTTCGATACCGATGGGATCATAATGTTCGCGACTCACACCCACACTGCCCCATGCTTCTGGGCCGACAATGCCGGTCCGCGAATGACGGCGACACCGATGGCTTCTGCCCGAGAAGGTCTGGTGTCACCCACGGAATACTTCGCATTCCTTGTCAGGCAGGTTGCCGATGCCTCTGAGGAGGCATGGAACGGGAGAATGCCTGGCCGGGTAGGCGCGGAAACGGAGCCCGCCGTGACAGGACATTGCAGGATGGCCTCGTACCGGGATGGTTCGGTGAAAATGTACGGTGATACGGGAACGGCTGATTTTGAGGGAATTCTCGGACCGAACGATTCCAATGTGGAAATGCTCTTTTTCCTGGACTCGTCAGACCACCTTACGGGGGTCATGGCGAATGTGTGCTGTCCTTCCCAGGTTGTGGAACACAAGTCCTTTGTGTCGGCAGATTACTGGAGCGAGGCGAGGGCGGAGATCCGCAGGAAACTCGGCAGCGGCATTTTTGTCCTCGCGGCAATCGGATCTGCGGGGGACCAGTCTCCCCGCGATCTCGTCCGGCTGCGCCGGGAAGCCTCGACGGAGGTTCGCGAGTCCCCGCTCAACAGCCACCTTCCGGTTTCCGGCACGGATGGGTCGGGATGGGAGATGTATGACGAACGAGGACTGGAGATACTGGGGCGGCGAATCGCCGGAGCTGTCGTCGAGGCCTTCCCAAGGGCAGAACGAAAGTCGCAGGGAGCAGTCATCTTCCGACATGTTTCCAGGAAGCTCGAGCTGCCCCTGCGTCGCGTAACAGCCGAGGAATACGCGCGGGCGCAAATCCTGTGCGCGGACATCCTTGCCCGGAACGGTATCCATGGCGACATCGACGAAGTCTATGGCGCGCTATCGTCCAAGCTCCGCGAGGAGGCTTTCCCGCCATATGGCGTTGTGCGCAGGTTCCGCCTCCAGCAATCCGCTGATTTTTTCCAGACCGAAATCCATGCTGTTCGGATAGGCGATTCCGTGCTGGTCACCAACCCCTTCGAGCTGTATCTGGAATACGGCCTCAGAATGCGCGGGCGCTGTAGGGCGAAGCAGCTGCTTATCGTGCAGCTCGCCTGCGACGAGGGTGGCTATCTCCCGACCGCGCGGGCTGTACAGGGCGGCGGCTACAGCGCCATTCCTGCCAGCAATCTCGTCGGACCGGAAGGCGGCACACTGCTTGTCGGGCATACTGTCGAGATGGCGAACAGCCTCTTCTGAGCCCGGAGGAAGCCTCGCCACGAAAATGGCAGAGTGAGTTCCCGTCCGCAGAGAAAGGACGTGACGCTATATGTAAGGAGATGTCCAGTGCAACCTGGCGAGTTCCCCTATGACCGATTCCTGAAAATGAAGGAAATCAAGGAGGCATCGTTCCGAAGTTTCATGGCAGGTGGTGAGTGGTTCGTCCCTGTCGTGCAGCGCCCGGCAACCGCGCTCGACCATTTCGGCGCTCTGTGCAGGGACAGGAAAAAATCGCTGGGATTCCAGCTCGACCTCCTCTCCAGGTATCTGGAACTCCGGTCGGACATCATCTTTTCCTACCTGGAACCATGGCATGGAGTGGGGATCTATGCAGCGGCCTTCGGTTGTCCCTTCCACTGGGATGATTTCTCCGCACCCCAAACCACGTCGGTCTATAGCACACTGGAGGATGTCGCGGACTTCCGGAAGCCCGACATTGCCGGCTGTGAACCGATGCGGATGGTGCTTGATACGATCGAATATTTTCGGGAGAGCACCGGGGACCGGCTTGACATCTCGCTCACCGATACACAGAGCGTCAACGACACCGCAAGCCTTGTTGTCGACTCCTGTGAATTCCTCATGATGTCGGTTACTGAGCCGGAAGCGCTCCGTCCCTTGCTGCAGGCGATAACGGATACCATCGTAGGTTTTTCCGAGAGGCAGATGGAGGCCATCGGGATGACGCTTTCCACGCCGGGGCACATGATGCTGTCAGCTCCCGGACTCCCTGGCATCAGCATCTCGGACGACAACATGGCCTTCCTCTCTCCTGCAGCCTACAGGAACACGGCGTTGCCCTACAATCAGCAGCTGGCGCGGCATTTTGGTGGTTTGGCGGTACATAGTTGCGGGAATTTCGCGCACAATACTGCGCTTCTCCTCGGGACGCAAGGTCTGACCATGGTCGACTGTGCAATCGGTAACGTCGCAGATCCTGCGCCGAATGAGCCTTTACGCCTGGCAGAGCAGTTCGCGAATACGGGAGTCGTACTGAAAGTCAGGCTCGGGGCGGAAGAGCTGCACATGCTGGAGCCCCTGGTCGATGAAAACATCAAGTTGATCGTGGAAATCCGTGGAGAAGGCTCGATGAATGACAGGAACCTCGCCTTCGACGTGGCGAGACGGAAGATCGACGAGCTGATGGATCGTCACGCGAAACAGGCAGGGCATCAGGAATGATGACTGGAAACGTGCAACGCCAGGGGCAAGGTTCGGGCATTCTCGACTATGATGTGGTCGTCCTTGGCGCCGGTGCAGCGGGCGTTTCTGCCGCAACCGCGGCTGCCTCGATGGGAGTCAGGGTTCTCCTCGTCGAATCCGGCTCTTTCCCCGGCGGAGAGCTCCTGAGTGGCATGCCGATTGACGGCGCGGTAAATGCATGGGGCGAGTGGATACTTGGCGGAATGGGGCGAACTTTTCTGGAGCGATGTCGGGAGCGCGGCGGGTATGTCGAAGTGGTGAATGACTACCGACTGATCCGCTATGTCGCCTTCGATCCGGAGATCATGAAGTTCGCGCTGGTAGATGCGATGCGCGCCCACAAAGTTGATATCCTCCTGCAGACCTTGGGCTGCGGGGTCGAAGTCGAATGCGGTACCATCCGCTTTCTGTACGTGCTCAACAAGTCAGGGAGAACGACGATTCGCGCCCCAGTCTACCTGGATTGCTCGGGCGACGGCGATCTCGCGGTTATGGCCGGGGCTGACCTTCTCACCGACGGGGTCCCGGGCGAATCCCAGCCTGTATCGCTTCTGTTCCGGATGGGAGGTGTGGAAACGGAGCCCCTCTTGGATTTTGCAAGAAAGAATCCATCCGCGCTGGCCCTGGGGGAGAGTGCAATCATACGAGCAGGCCGCACCGATGCGGAACTGGCCGAGGCGCTCTACCGTCAAGGTCGTCCCGCGTTGTTTTTCAGAGGCGATGGCACCTTGCTCGCGCCCGCAATCGATCGCGGGGAACTCTTTCCGACGGCTCTTGTCATGATCCAGCCTTCGGTCCCGCGACGAAACGAAGTGTGCGTGAACGCCACACGTGTCGCGAACGTAGATGCGATGCGGACAGGCGAACTATCCGCCGCGCTTGGTCCGCTCATGGATCAGGTGGACGGATGTGCCGCATTCCTGACAGCCTGTGTACCGGGATTCGAGAGGGCATCGCTGACAGCCGTCGCGCCTCGACTGGGTATACGGGAAACCCGCCGAATTGCGGGGGAATACGTCTTGTCCCGGGATGAGGTCCTCTCGGGAAAGAAGAGCGCGGAAGGAGTGGCCAAGGGGTGCCATCACGTGGATATACACCAGAGCGGCACTGGCCAGGTCCGGATCCCGGTAACAGATGGAGGTTCCTATGACATCGCATGGGGATGTCTGATAGCACGGAAGCTCAAGAATCTCCTCGTAGCAGGACGATGCGCCTCTGCGGATCGCGACGCGAATGGCTCGATGCGGGTCATGGGTTCGTGTATGGGGATGGGACACGCGGCTGGAATCGCCGCGGCGCTCTTCCTTGAAAAGCGACATTCCGACTTTCGATCGATCGATGTGAAACGCCTGCGCGATCTTCTGCGCGAGACCGGGGCCATCCTCGATGGCACGCACTGAGCCCGCAAAACAGGTTGACAACTCGACAGGTAGGCATCCAGCTCATCTGGCATCGCCCTTGTCCCGAGACTTCGAGAGCGATCCAGGAGGCACTCTGTGCAGACGATGATTACAATTGCCGTGGCTGCCTTCGCCGCGATTGTCGCGGGAGTCACGGGATTCGGCTACGGCGTTGTCGCCATGTCGGTGCTGCCCCTGTTCCTTGGCTTGAAAATGCTCAATCCCGCGATCACGGTACTCTCTGCTGGAAATTCGCTGTACGTCCTGGCGCTCGGCTGGCGGCATGTCCGGATCCGGGAGCTGGTACCCCTGCTTGGCGGTACGATTATCGGTGTTCCGGCCGGCATTTTCCTTCTCGCCGGGATGGATGAACACATCGCCCGGCGCATTCTGGGCGGAATCCTGGTGGCATTCATCCTGTACAATCTGTCGCCGGTTCCACGGTTCGGGCGAAAAATTACGGCGGTCTGGGGTGCGGTGGCAGGCCTTGTGGCAGGAGCCCTGGGTGGCGCCTTCTCCATGGGCGGCCCACCCGTGGTCATCTACCTGACACTGCGCGGAATGAACAAGGATGAGCTGCGCTCGAGCGTCGCCATCTACTTTGTGATGACGTATATGTATAAGATTCCTCTTCTGTTTTTCGGCGGGTTTTTCACGGCGGAGGTCGGAAGGATCATCCTTGCCATGCTTGTTCCCACCATCGTGGGTGTCATCGCCGGGCAGTACCTCTCGACACGAATATCCAACCGAGTATTTCAGCGGATTCTCATGGTACTGCTAGCCGGTACCGCGGTGTCCTACCTGATGGGAGCTTGACGGCAACGTTCAGGAAGCAAACCGACCTCAATAAATCCTTAAATCCTTCAAGAAGACGTACGGATAAAAGTCTGATTGCTCGAGAATCCGGGAGGAAAGTATGGCCGGGCACAGGACAATCATCATAGGCGGCGGAGTCGGTCCGATGGCAGGTGTGGCACTCCACGCAAAAATCATAGAGAACACACTCACAGGGGGGCTGGACCAGGATCACCTGGAAGTTCACCACTATTCCCGGTCAGATGACATCCCCGACAGGACCGATTTTCTCCTTGGACAAACCAGGGAGAACCCGGCGGAGGGCATGGCCAGAACCTTCGCCCTGGCTGCGCGAGCGCTTGGTTCCGAAGGCACAACCGGTGTTGGCGGCATACCCTGCAATACTTTCCACGCTCCGGCAATATTCGGACCCTTCCTCGAGATGGCAGCCGAGCGAGCTCCGCAGATCAAGATTCTCGATATGCTGGAGGAGACCGTCGGTTTGATCAGGAGTTTTGTACCGGGAGCGCGCAGGATCGGGATACTGTCCACAACAGGCACGCGGGCTTCCCTGGTTTTTGATATGGTTCTCGGGCAACATGGGATGGAGACGGTCCATATTCCGCGAAATGATCAGGATTCTCTTCACGATGTCATCTACAACCGCGAATGGGGACTCAAAGCGCTCAATCCGCCAACGGAACGGGCTCACGATGCATTGCTCGCATTCACCCGTTTTCTCGTTTCGGAAGGTTCACATGCAATCGTGCTCGCCTGTACGGAGATTCCCCTTGCGCTCACCGGATTGCAGTACCGCGGAGTACCTCTCGTGGATCCGATGATCGCCCTCGCGCGCGGCCTTGTCAGGGAAGCTGCCCCGGAGCAGCTGAAGCCATCAAGGGAGAGTCTCAAGCCGCTGTTCTGAAATTGAAAGTCTGATAATTATTTTAGCATGGAATAAACCGGGATGAACCAAGAAAACGCCGATTGGAGGAATCCGGCATGGTCTGCACGTACGATGTTCTGCTGAAGAATGGCACTGTGGCCGATTATTCAACCGATCTCGAAGAGCTGCTGGACGTTGGAATCATGGATGGAAAGATAGTTGAAATCGCCGCCGACATGGATCCGACCACTGCCCGCGAAGTTTTTGATGTAACCGCGCAACACGTCGTACCCGGAATCATTGATATTCATACGCATTTTTCTGATTGGCTTGGCGGACGCCATGGACATAAAATGATGGCTTGTGCCGGGGTGACAACTGCCCTTGATTTGGCGGGGCCGGTCGAGGGGGTCTGGGATTTGGCACGAAACTATGGTGCGGGACTGAACATAGCGAGTATCGAGTATGTCCGGCCGGAGCACACAGTGAAAGATACCGATCCGGGGAATGAGGAACTGCAGTCACTTCTGGAGCGCTGTTTGAGGCAAGGGGCGATTGGTCTCAAACTATTGGGAGGGCATTATCCGCTGACGCCGGAGGCGACAGCGCGCGCGATCGAGCTCGTAAACCAAAACAGCGCTTACATAGCGTTTCATTGCGGCACTTCGCGAAACGGGTCGAATATTGACGGATTATTGGAGGCGGTGGAGCTTGCCAATGGTCATTCCCTGCATATTGCCCATATAAACAGTTATACTCGAGGCATCAGGCGTCCTTATATGGCGGAGGTTGAGGAAGCGGTAACCGCCTTGACCAATAACCCGGCCATTCGTTCCGAATCGTATCTTTCCCCCATGAACGGAACCAGTGCCAAGTGTTCCCGTGGAGTTCCCGAAAGTCTGGCGACGCAGACCAATCTGTCCATAGGTGGTTTTCCCAGGACAGAATCCGGTTTTGAAGAAGCGCTCCGATCTGGCTGGGCGCACATCAACATGGAGGAAGGGGACCGGATGGTGTTGGCCACCGGTGAACGGGCAGTGTCCTATTGGCGGGAACATGGTACCGACGCGACAGTCAGTTTCAAGGTGAATCCACCGGAACCGCGCATTCGATTGGCCGTCGCCAAGCGCCCCACTGGCGCATTTGTTGTCGACTGCATCAGCACCGATGGCGGAGGGATTCCACGCAATGTAATCGTCTCCATGGGTTTGGCTCTGGTAAAATTGCAGGCGTTGACCCTGAAAGAGTTTGTGCAAAAAACCAGTTATAATCCAGCCAGGATACTTGGCCTTACCCGGAAGGGGCATTTTCAGCTAGGTTCAGATGCAGATATCTCGGTATTGAACCTGGAAAAACAGGAGCCTGTCATGAGTCTGGTCAACGGCAAAGTCATCATGCATCACGGCTATGTGTGCGGAAAAAACAGTCAGGCCATTACAACTGAAGCCGGTGCATCCTTCATCAAATCGAAGGGATTGGTTCCGGTTATTGTGGATTTGGCCCAAAGCGGGTTTTACCAGTCAATCTGAGCTTTTCCAAAACTATCGACACATCGATTGGCACGTGCTGGATGAAAAACCAACGGAACCGAATCATCTTCTCTGGTTCCCGAACTGCGATAAAACCGGTCTGATGAACTCCCTCACTCATCCGCCTGCGTCCGATTGCTCGAGCCGGGGAAGTGCCGCTCGGAGCGGACGCCGCAGGTCTCGCGGATCACGAGTTCGGCCGGAATGACGATCGATTCCGGGCCTATGCCGGGCCGGAGTATCTTCCGGATGAGCATGCGGGTGCCCTCCGAGGACATGCGGTATTCGGGAACGTGCATGGTCGTGAGGGATGGCACGCAGAAGCGGGCCGCCATCGAATCGTCGAATCCGATCAGGGCAAGATCGTCGGGAATGACAAGGTTGCGCTTGCGCGCGGCCCGCATCGCACCGATGGCCTGCGTATCGTTTCCCGAGAAAAGTGCCGAGGGGGGATTCGGCAGCGCGAGCAGCCTGCCCATCGCCTCCTCCGAGAGGTTTTCGAGGAGGCCTCCATCGACGACCAAATCTTTGTCGAAAGGGATGCCGTAGGTGTCGAGGGCGCGGTGGTATCCCGCGTAGCGCGCCGAGCTGAACATGAGGTCGGTGCTGCCGGGGAGCAGCATGGCGATTCGTGTGTGGCCGAGGATGATGAGGTGCTCGGTCGCCTGGAAGGCACTCTGCTCGTCGTCGATGCTAATCGAGGAGACAGGGCTTCCCGCCTGCGATGGTTTCATCATCAGCACGGTCGGAAACCCTTCCGCGATGAGGCTCTCCAGCACTTCGTCGTAGCGATGCTGTCCTGTGACGAGCAAGCCTTTTACTGTGCCATTCCGGCAGAGCGCGGCGAAATCGAAGAGCGGATTGCGCGTCTTTTCGTAGAGCACGGTGATGAGGAATCCGAAATCCTGCGCGGCCTCCGTGGCTCCCCTGAGTATCTCTCCGAGGAAATGGTAGTCCAGGGGCGGCTGTCCGGGACCTCCGCCGATCAGGATGGCGATTATCGGCGTCGAGCCCTCCCCCGGCGCTGACTGTTTCGCCGCGCGGGGCTTGTAACCCAGTCTGTCGGCGACCTGCAGAATGCGCTGTCTGGTTTCATCATTCAGTGTGGCCTTGCCGCTCAGTGCGTAGGATACCGTGCTGGCGGCGACTCCCGCTTCGCGGGCAATATCTCTCAAAGTGACATTATCCATGACATCCCCTCTGTTGAATCATAGTATATCATATTGAATGTTCATGAACAATATAAAAACAATTCAATTTTGTAAAAACAGAGTTTAGTCATTGAATTGTTGTTGTTGGTAAGTAAATACTTGTATAATATATAAAAAATTGAAAACACAAAAAATGTTGATAATTTTTCTGTTGAAAATTGCTTGACGGCAGTAGATAGTCATGTTAAAAATGAAATGTATTCACAATTTGTTCATGTAATCAATGTTTTTAATTGAACAAATATTGAACAAAAGAATAAACCGTATGAGGCGACCAGGTTATCCTGTTCGTTCGAGGAGGCGGCGACACCATGTTCTGCAGGAAACCGGTCAAGCTCGGCGTGTGTCCGATAGGAAAATTCGCTTTTTCTCACGAGGACGCGATTGTACAGAAGAACAAAGTATTGAAGAAGTTGAAGGAACTCGGAATCGATACATGCGATCTGGAAGGTGTATTGCCGGACGGCATCATCAAGGATCAGGACGATGTCGGGATGGTGTTGCGCCATTTCCAGGGAAACGGAATCGACGCATTGTTTCTCCCGCACTGCAATTTTGGCACCGAATCCGTCGTGGGCGTCATCGCCAGCCGGCTCGGCCTGCCCACTCTGCTCTGGGGACCGCGGGATGACGCGCCTCTCGCGGACGGTTCACGCCTGCGCGATTCCCTGTGCGGCTGCTTCGCGTCGAGCAAAGTGCTCCACACGCTCGGGGTCAAGTACGATTATATAGAAAATTGCCGTGTCGATGATCCCGTATTCTCAAGCGGAATGACCGATTTCATCGGCGCGGTGCGCGTCGCCAAGGCGCTCAAGACCGCGCGCGTCGGGCAGATCGGCATGCGGATCGATTTTTTCTGGTCGACGATCATAGACGAAGCCGACCTTCTCAAGAAATTCGGCGTCGAAGTCATGCCCTTCGACATGGTCGAGCTCATCGAGCGGCTCAAAGCGCGGATGAAAAAGAATGAAGTCACCTACCGGGCGCTTCTGTCGGATCTGAAAAGCATTGTAGATCCGGGCAAGATCCCCGATGAAGGAATGCTGTACAGTCTCGCCCTCAAGGATGAGATGTTCGAGATGGCCGAAAAGCACAAGATCGACGCTTTCGCGCTTCAGAGCTTCAGCTCGATACAGGAGGCGATGGGTGAGGGCTGTGGCCTGGGCCTCGCGCTGGCCGAGGAGCGGATTCCTGTTGCGGCGGAGACCGACATACACGGCGCCCTCAGCTCGATACTGGTCGAGGCCGCCGCAGGCGACGGCTCGCCCTCATTTTTCCCCGAGTTCACCATCCGGCATCCTGAAAACGACAACGCGGTCCTGCTCTGGCACGCCTCCGCCCCCCTGTCGTACAGACATCCCGACATCGAAAAAATCAGGATACTGCCTCCATGGATTCTGAAAGGCTTGCCCGCCACCTCGCTTCAGTTCTATCTGAAAGAAGGAGACCTGACAGTGTGCCGCTTCGATGGGAGCGGCGGAAAATACGTGCTGGGCGCCGGTGAGGGGCGAGCCGTGATCGGTCCCGGAACCCGGGAGGTTTATACCTGGTACGAGGTCGAAAACTGGCCGAGGTGGGAAAGACGGCTGATCGTGGGACCGTACGTGCACCACTGTTCCGGCATTTACGGTCGACACGCCGGTCTGCTCGAAAAAGCCTGCGCCTACATACCTGGTCTGGAAAGTGAAAGATTCGACAGAGATTGAAGCAGAAAAGCCAGGAGGAGTGTCCATATGAAGAAAAATTTGACTAATTCCTTGGGCCTCGCGATACGGGTTCGCGAGGCTGGAGTGATAATTCCCTTGCTCCTCGCGTGTCTGCTCTTCGCTGCCAACAGCCCGGTTTTTCTCTCCTCGGCGAACGTCATGAACATTCTGCGGAATGCCTCCTTCGTATTCATCACCGCGATCGGGATGACCTTCCTGATCATCTCCGGGGCCTTCGACCTCTCGGTCGGTCCGGTATACGCTTTCGCGGGGGTCTTCGCCGGCCTTCTCATGACCAATGGCGTTCCCATCATTCTGTCGGTCATCATCGCGACAGTCGTGACGGGGGGCCTGTTCGGCGGCATCAACGGTTTCTTTGTGCAAAAAGTAGGACTTCCCCCGATGCTGGCGACACTCGGCACCATGAACCTTGCGCGGGGCATAGTCACCGGGGTCCAGAAAGGGATGCCCGTGTATCCTCTGCCCGAAAAGTTCGCGCTGATCGGCCAGGGCAGCTTTTTTGCGGGAACGGGATTCCAGTTCCCGTATGTCGTGGCGATCGCGCTCCTTCTAGGAGCGATCGCCGCATTCGTACTCAAGAAAACAGTCTACGGGAGAATGATCTGCGCGGTCGGAGGCAACGTCGAAACAGCCCGTCTTGCGGGAATTCCGACCAAAAAAATAAGCGCCAGCGTCTACATCCTCATCAGCATGCTGGCCGCGTTTTCCGGCATCCTCATAGCCTCCCGTCTCGGTTCCGCGCAGCCGAATGTCGGCGTGGGCTATGAGATGCAGGTGATCGCGGCCGTCGTGATCGGCGGAACGAGCCTCGCAGGTGGCGTCGGCACGATTGTCGGAACCTTTCTCGGATCGCTGTTCATGGCGACCATCTCCAACGGCATGACCCTTGTCAAGATTTCGCCGTTCTGGCAGCAGCTGGTCCTGGGAATCGTATTGCTGCTCGCCTGTTCGCTCGACCAGATCCGCAATCGCCTGAAGAAGTGAGGGAGCGGAACAATGCAAGAATGCATACTGGAAATGAAGAATGTCAGCAAATACTTCGGCGGTGTCGCCGCGTTGCAAAACGTATCGATCGATCTTCTTTCGGGCGAGATCCTGGCGATAGTCGGCGAGAACGGCGCAGGAAAATCGACGCTCATGAAGATTTTGAGCGGCAGCTACCACCACAGCAGCTATGAAGGCAGCATCATCGTAAAGGGCACTCCCCGGAAATTTTCTTCTCCCTCGGATGCCGAGAAGGCCGGCATCGAAATGATATATCAGGAAATCAGTATGCACCTCGATATGTCCATCGCGGAGAATATTTTTCTCGGGCGGATGCCGTCTGCGAAAGGGATCGTGAGCTGGAAAGATATTTACCGCAGGGCGAAGACCTTCACGGATATGGTCGGATTGGATGTGCCGCTTAAGGAGACTCTCAGGAATCTTTCCACCAGCCAGCAGCAGATGGTCGCCATCGCCCGGGCCCTCTCCCGGAATCCCGGGATACTGGTACTCGACGAACCGACGAGCGCCCTGACTGAGCGCGAGGTCGAGATTCTTTTCGAAAAACTGAATCTCCTCAAAAGCAAGGGCATATCGTGCATCTACATAACCCACAAAATGAAAGAAGTCATGCACCTCGCCGACCGGATCACGGTATTGCGCGACGGCCAACACATCAGCACCCGCCTGAAGTCCGAAACCACCATCCTGATGACGATAGAGGAGATGGTAAACCGCAAGATCACGAATATGTATCCCAAACGCGAAGTTCCCATCGGCGCGGAAGTGTTCCGCGTAGAGAACCTGACAGTGGCGCATCCTCATGCGGCCAGCAAATTCATCGTGGAAGACCTGAGTTTTTCCGTAAGGGCGGGAGAAATCCTGGGCCTCGTCGGCCTCGTCGGCGCCGGCCGCAGCGAGACGGTCAATGCGCTTTTCGGCTCGATAGAAAAAAAGAGTGGCAGAATGTTCCTGAATGGCGTGGAAATTCCGGTCAAAAACCCGAAGAAATCCATCGGCAACGGAATCGCGCTGCTCACCGAAGACCGTAAGCGAGACGGATTTATCGCGTCGATGAATGTGGCGGAAAACTGCACTCTCGCCAGTCTCGATCAGATCTCGAAAAAATACCTTGTCAACGGGCACCGGGAAAAGACCAAGGCTCTCGAGTATATAGCGAAAATAAGCATCAAGGTGCGAAGCGAGAAAGACGGCATAACGGCCCTGTCGGGCGGCAATCAGCAGAAGGTGGTCCTGGCCAAATGGCTGATGACCGATCCCCAGGTGCTCCTTCTCGATGAACCGACGCGGGGCATCGATGTCGGGGCGAAGGCCCAGATCTACGAGATCATGTGTGATCTTGCCGCGCAAGGGAAAGCCATTGTCGTGATTTCCTCCGAGCTGCCGGAATTGGTCGGCATGTGCGACCGGTTCGTCGTCCTCGGCGGCGGGAAAATCCGCGCGGAATTTGCGCGGGGCGAGGCCGATGAGGAGAAGCTTCTCCACTGCGCCATCGTTTCGTGAAACCGAAAGTGAATCAATTGACTGCGTCCATTTGGGGCGATTGAAATTCGCAAAAGGAGGAAAGAAAGCCTGGTTCATTGCACCGAACTGAGTGGAATGCGATCTGAACACAGTGGGTTGGGCAAAAATTCTCCAACCCGAAACAGGAAACAGGAGGCACTGGAATGAAGAAACTGGTTTCTTTGGCAATTGCATTGGTCATGGTATGTGTGTTTTTCGCTCAATCCGCCACGGCTCAGTCTGCCGGAACGGCGAAGCGTCCCTTGAAAATCATCTTCGTCAACGCGCTCGTCGGCCACCCTGTATATAATCAGCAGGATGACGGAGTGAAGGCGGCTGTAAAGGATTTGGGCCCGAGCGTCGTCGATGTCCAGATAATCGGCGCATCGGACACGAACGGATTGGCCGAGAAAACCATCGAGTTCATCGATCTGGCGGTAGCCATGAAGCCCGATGCCATCGTGGCCGAACCCTGGGACGCTTCCATGTACGCCGCTCTCAAGAGGGCGAAAGACGCCGGAATCCCGGTCGCCTGCACGAGCAACATGCCGCCGGCGGACCTTTTCTTCGCCTTCATCGGTACGGACAACACCAAATATGGTATCGATGCCGCCGATGTGCTCGCCAAGAAAATGAACGGCAAGGCGAATGTCATGATCATGATGTCCAAACTCGATATTTCGAATCAGGTCGAGGCGAAAAACGCCTTCGAATCCCGCATCAAGGCCAAGTACCCGGGAATGAAGGTAGCATTGGTCGAGTCGGATGATGCCAACCTCCAGACAGCGACCGAAAAGTTCGATGCCGCCTACCGGGCGTATCCGCAAATAGACAGCGTCCTTTTGTTCGAAGGCACAGGCGCCCAGGCCGCCGCCGCCGTGGCGAAAGAACAGAACAGGAAAATCGTGATCCTCGGCGTCGACCCCATCAAGGAGACTCTGGACGGGATCAAGAAGGGAGAGATCTGGGGCACCATGGCGCAGAATTTCTACAAACGGGGCTATGAGTCGATTCGCTACTGTGTCGAATACCTCAGCGGCAGAAAAGATTCGTTCAACAAGATAAACGACTCCGGTCTGGTCCTGGTAACCAAGGAAAACGTCGATTCAGTCCTCAAGGATCTCGACAAGGCCACCCGCAAGGTCGGAACTTCGCTCAAGTAAAATGTGACAGACGAGTGCGTCGCCGCCATTGCCGCCGGTACAGGACAATGGCGGAGCGCCTACGGGATTGGAGGTTTCAGGATGAAGGGGCTGACTGCCGGTACTGCTATCGTCGACATTACACCGCGGGAAGGACTTGAGCTGGGCGGATACCCGCATTTTTCCCGCCACAATACCGGAGCGCATGATCCTCTGTATGCGGGCTGCCTGTATCTGAATCATGGTACGACCGAGGTTGTCATCGTAACTCTGGATATTCTGTTTTTCTCGAAAAAGCATGTCTCGTCGGTTCGTGAACGCGTCCGGAAATTGACCGGCATCCCCGTCCCGAACATCATGATAAGTTGCTCCCACACGCATTCCGGGCCATGGGCTTCCGGCCGCCTGGATATCGAATCGCTCCTCGCAGGGGTGGAGCAGGACGCCGAATATGTCGACGGACTCATCGGGAAGATAGTCGGCATCATAATCGAGGCCAAGGCGAAGGCCTTCGAGGCGGAAATCGGCTTCGGCCGCGAATATTGCGGAAAAGAGCAGGGGATCGGCGGGAACCGGAGAAACCCGGAAGGTCCCTGCGATCCGTATTCCTATGTCGTGGCGGTGAGGGATCTGTCCGGCACGGTCAGATCCGTGTTGGTCAACTACGCCCTGCATCCCACGGTGCTTCATGAAGATTCAACGCTCGTGTCGGCGGATTACCCCTCTTACATCCGCAAGGCGATCGGAGAGAAATTTCCATCCGCCGTCATGCTCTTCGCCCAGGGGACATCGGGCGATCAGAGCACGCGGTATTTCAGACAGGGGCAGTCCTTCGACGAAGCTGAACGGGTTGGCCGGACGATCGGAAGCGCCGCCATCGCGGCTGTCGGCGGGCTGAAGTTTGTCCGGGACATTGGCATCAAGGTCGTTTCGGAAGAAATATCGATCGGTGTCCGCAGCTTGCCGGCGAGGCAGGTTATGGAAGGGCGTGTCCGCGAAGCGGAAGCAGACTACCGGCACAAACTTGAAGGCAATGCCTCCTATCTGGAAGTGCAGAACGCGAATCTGAAACTCCTCGGCGCCGAGGACCTTCTGGGCTATGTCATCATGCTGCAAGAAGGCGGAAAGATCGAGCTTCTCGAAGCGGAGAAGCCGGCCGAAGTGCAGGCGATCAGCATCGGAGAACTGAAACTCATCGGCCTGCCGGGCGAAGTGTTCATGGAATTCGGCCTCGACATCAAGAGTCGGGTGGACGCGGGTCTTGTCATCATCAACGAGCTCGCCAATGGCTGCCTGCCCGGCTATGTCTACACGAAAAAAGCACAGGAGGAAGGTGGTTACGAGACGGATACTTCGCTCCTCGATGCACAGTTCGGCTATGGATTGGTCGACAAAGCCGTGGAATTGGCAAAGAGGTGAGACCCATGAAGCTGCTCATCGGCATCGACCTGGGTACGACGGGCGTCCGCAGCATCGTCTACGATGAAAGCCTGTGCGAGCTGGGGCAGGAATACATCGAGTCCCCGCTGATTTTTCTCTCTTCGATCCGGATCGAGCAGGACGCATTTCTGTGGTGGGAGCTGGTCAAGAGGTCGATCGTTTCGGCGCTCGAAAAAAGCAAAAACTCAGGCGACCGCGTCGTCGGCCTCGGCGTCAGTTCGCAGGGTATCGCCTTTCTGCCTGTCGACCGGAATTTCGATCCGATGATGAATGCGATCAGCTGGCTTGACTCACGAGCGACCGCCGAAGTGGCGGAAATTCTGACGCGGTTCAGCGAGAGGGAGTTATACGAAATCACCGGAAAAAGGGCGGACGCCGCGTACGTGCTCCCGAAAATGCTGTGGCTGAAAAAACACCACTCCGGGCTCTTCGATGGGGCTTCATATTTTCTGATGGCTCATGACTACATCGTCGCAAAACTGTGCGGCCGCGCCGTGACGGATCATACCATGGCCTCGGGAACAATGATGTTCGACATCAATGAGCGGCGCTGGTCACAATCCTTGATCAAGCATTTCGGGATCGACGAAGCGAAATTGCCGAGAGTCGTAGCGGCGGGAAGCGAGGCGGGCCTGATCCTCCCCCAGGTGGCCAAAGAACTCGGATTGAGCGCCGACGTGGTGATTTCCGTCGGCGGACAGGACCAGAAATGCGCGGCCCTCGGGGCGGGCATCGCCAGCGGCATCGCTACAATCTCTCTCGGCACGGCGGCCGCCATCACCAGAAAGTGGGACAAGCCGATGCTCGACGAAAGGATGAGGATTCCCTGTTTTGCCGATCTTCTGGAGGGAAAGTGGGTGACGGAAGGCGTAGTCGGTACGGCGGCATCTTCGCTGAAGTGGTTGCGGCAGACCTTCTTTGCGGATAAAAGCTACGACGATCTGAATGAAATGGCAGTCGGCGCCAGAACGGACAATTTGTTTTTCTATCCGCATCTCGCCGGTTCGGGTTCTCCAAACTGGTATGACGAATCCGCCGGATGCTATTACGGAATCCATCTGAATACGAAGGCCGGTGAGATGATTCTGGCCCTGTTCGAAGGAATCGCGTTTCAGATTCGACATAATATCGAAGTCATGCAGCAGGACGAGTCGGTCATCCGGCAATTGCGCCTGTTCGGCGGCGGCGCCAACAGCGCGCGATGGTGCAGCACAATAGCGAACGTCACCGGTTTGACCGTATGCGTTCCGGCTACGGCGGAGACAGCCTGCGCGGGGGCGGCCATGCTCGCGGGGCTCGGCGCCGGAGTCTATTCGACGTTGGCCCAGACACAAAACCTGATCACGATCGCGCATCGATATGTTCCCGACCAGGAAGAAAAAGCACAATATGACATCAAATATCGGCAGTACGGGGAAATTGAAAAAAAATTGTTTGAAAATGAATGAGAAAATTTCCGCGATTCCATCCTGTCATCGCCTTGCTGGCTATTTTCGCGGAACGATGCAGTCCGCGCAAAGGAGAATGTCGATATGAAAAGCCGGGAGCGGATCCTCAATACATTCAGCGGCGAACGGACGGATCGCATCCCGGTTTCGCCGTTTATCTGGCTCAATTATATCAATGAAATCCTCGGGGAGAATTATTCGCTGGACGATGAGATCATCGATGTAAGGCTGCACGGGATCTACCGAGATCTCGGCTTCGACAGCATGATAAGAACCTGCACCATGGACATGGTCTCCCCTGTGATCGCGACTTCCGGGGACTGGGCGGTTTCGACGGAAGAACTGGCGTCGGGCGGGAACAAACGAAGCGTGATCACGACAATCAGAACCCCGGAACGGGAATTGCGCGGTGTCGTGAAGCATGACCGGGTCAATGCTTTCACGGAAGTTTCCGCGGAAACCGAACACTTCATCAAGGACGAGGAAGATTTCGCCTGCTTTTTGAAATACCAGCCTCCGGCCCCCGATTTCGATTGCTCGAGAGTCTCCAGAACGAAGGAGAAACTGGGCGATGACGGTGTCGTCGCGCCCTGGCTGCCCAGCATCTTCAACACGCTGAGCAGGCTGAGAAAACTGGATGACCTGATCTGCGATGCCTTGGTGAATCAGGATTTTTTCTTTGCCATGATGGAATACTATTGCGAGAGAACAGTCCGTGCGGCGATTCAGCTCGCCAGAGTCTCCGATATAGTCACCTATGAGGGCAATATCGCCAACGGAAGCATGGTCGGTCCCGATTACTTCATCAAGTACCTCTTGCCCTATGAGAAGCGGGTAATCGATGCCATCAAAGCCAATGGCGCGTATGTGTTGTTTCACAATTGCGGGGACTGCGATAGTATGTTCGGGGCTTACAATCTTCTTGGGATCGACGCGCTCGAAACGCTGACACCGCCACCCTTCGGCGACGCGGATGTCGACCATGCGATCCGGATACTCGATCAGGATATGACGATTCTGGGAAATATCGATCAGATCGAGTTTCTGAGAACGGCAAAAAGTCGCGAGGTCCATGATCGCGCAAAAGAGCTTATCCTGAAATTCAAAAAGCGTGGTAAGTTCATTCTGGCAACCTCGGATTATCTTTCAAATGGAACACCGCATGAAAATTTGAAGGAACTTCTGGAAGCCGCGATCCAGTATGGCTCGTACGAATGATCGGAATCCACGCGCGATCGTGAAATGTGCAGGGAGTCGTGAATTGAAGAACTACCAATTTGTGAATGATCGGGTTTTTCTGGCAAAGCGGATGGGTGAAATTTCGCAGTTGGCGGGCGCGCGGCGCTATGAGCTGACCGACGGAAAAGCGAAAGGCGTCGAGGCTGTCGACATCCGGACCGGCTCCGGATTGGAGTTCACCGTCCTTCCCGGCCGGGGAATGGATATCTCGCGGGCATCGTTCAGGTCCGTACCGATGAGCTTCATGTCCAAGACAGGCGTCGTTTCCCCCTCATACTACGAGTGCCAGGGTGTCGGTTGGCTCAGGAACTTTTTCGGCGGTCTTCTGACAACCTGCGGCCTGTCCAACACGGGCGCGCCATCAGAGAAAACCATGGGCATTCTCGGGAAGCAGGATCTCGGCTTGCACGGCCGCATTGCGAATACCTGCGCCGACAATGTCTGCGTGCAAGAAAAATGGGAGAACGGTACATTCACCATGACCGTATCGGGCAGAGTCTCGGAAGCGATGACTTTCGGAGAATGTCTCGTACTCAGCCGTGAAATCAGAGCGGTCGCCGGCGTGAACAAGATATTCCTCACAGACACCATAGAGAACCTCTCACCGTATGAATCGCCCGCCATGCTGCTGTATCACATCAATGCCGGCTATCCGCTGCTGGACGAAGGTACCGAGTTCAAGGCGATTTCCGCAAAGGTCACCGGAGTCAACCCTTACTCGGAAGCGAACGCGAGCGGTTATGCGCGCATGGAGAGCCCCCGCGCAGGTTCAGGCGAACTCGTGTATTTCCATGATCTTGTACCTGACTCAGACGATAAAGTCCGCGTAGCGATCATGAATCCCATGCTGGAGTTCGGGATGTATGTCGCGTTCGACAAGAAGGAGCTTCCGTATTTTACCCAATGGAAAGCCTGCGAGGAGCAGGATTACGCGATGGGCCTGGAGCCGGGGAACTGTCAGCCCATGGGCTATGCCGCCGCAAAAGAGAGAGGCATGGTCGAGATGCTTCCGCCATTTGGGCAAAAGAAGGCGCATATCGAGATCGGAGTTCTCGAGGACAGTGACGACATGGATGCATTCTGTCGCGCGCTGCCCCGTCGCTGAAGAGCCCCGAGCCCCACAAGTCCCTTTCACAAGCTCCCGGAATCTTTGTCCGCGGTTCCCGTGGATTCCTTCAGGATCAGCTCAGGCTCCAGCAGGACTACGCGGTCTTCCGGAATGTCGCCCGAGAGAATGCGCGTCAGTCGCTCCGCTGTCGCCTCCCCGAGATCGGTCATCCGGCTGTCCACCGAGCTGAGCCGGGGGAAGGTCTGTTCGCTGACATAGCTGTTGTTGTAGCCGATCACCCACATCGAGCCGGGGATGTCGCGGTGCAGGGAGTGGAGAGTGTTCACCGCCACATTGGCGAAGAGGTCGTCCGAAGCGAGGATGGCGTTGAAGTCGTCCGATTCCAGGGCAGCGGCGATCGCGAAGGGAAGTTCCGCGAGCCTGTCGGGGGCAGTTTCGATGATCCACGATTTCCCGCGCAGTCCTTCCTGCGGCGGGGCGTTCCCGCCGGGGCCACCCGGCGTCCGGATGCCCCGCCGCGCGAGGTGGGCGATGAACTCGTCCTCCTTGAGTCGGGCGCTCGCCGTCGTCGTCGTGTTGATGAAGAGGATTCTTTCCCGGCCAGCGTCGGTGAAAAAGTCGAGTGCGTCGCGTATACCCCGCCGGTCGTCGCAGAGGATGCAGTGGATGTTCTCCGCTTCGATGACGGAGTTGATCATGATGACGGGAATCGAGCGTGCAGCCGCGAGTATCTCGTCGGCCCCGTCCTTTTCTCTGTAGACCGAACCGACGAACACGAGGCCGTCCACCCGCTTTTCCAGGAGGGTCCTGATGTAGCGGACTTTTTCGTCGTGGCTTCCGCCCGTGTTGCACAGAAGGATGTTGTTGCCCCGCGCGCTCAGGTTCCGCTCGATCGCGTGGACGACGGTCGCGTAGTAGGGGTTGAGGATGTCGACCGCGAGGACTCCGATGGTCCGCGTCCGGTTGTGCAAAAGGCCCCGCGCCAGGGCGTTCGGGGTGTAGGCGTGCGCTTCGATCACATCGAGCACCCGGGCGCGCGTGCTCTCTTCCACCCGGTCCGGGCTGTTGATGACGCGCGAGACGGTGGCAGTCGATACGCCGGCTTCGCGGGCGATATCGTGTATGTTCATGGTCGGCCTCGCAAAAAAAAGAATTTGACAGCCTTCGGAAAGCATAATACTATACGTTTCATTCCATGTAAAGCATTACATTATTGACATTGTGTTTCCGAAAGGTCATAGTAGCTCATGTAAAGCTTTACATATGGCCACCAGAGTGTGGCCTATCGTAAAGGAGGCAGTTGTGAAAAAACTCTCCGTGCGGCTCGTCGCTGTTTTCGTCATGTCACTGGCCGTGATCGGCAGTCTGGCAGCGGCGCCCGTCACTCTGACGGTCTGGCACGACCAGGGCGACAAAGGCGTCGCCTGGTTCAACGAGATGGCGGCTCTCTACCAGAAGACCAATCCCAACGTGAGGGTCGAGTCGGTCACCTATCCGACCCAGCAGTGGATCGAAAAATCCATCGCGTCGATCAATACGAACACCGCGCCCGACATCATCTTCAACAACTACGAGCGCGTCATCAAGGTCGAAGACCAGACGGGTAAAATTCTCGACCTCGCTTCCGCCTTCAAGGGCGTGGGCGACGTTTCCTTCATCACGCGCTCCGACCTCGACATCTCCGAGTACAAGGGCAAGCTCCTCATATTCCCCATCCAGCGCGTTCAGGCGGCCTTCGGCGTGCGCAAGAGCTGGCTCGACGCCGTGGGCAAACCCTTCCCCAAGACCTGGGCTGAAATGAAAGCCATCGCCGAGCTCTTTACAAAGGGCGACCCGGACGGCAACAAGAAGCAGGGCGACACCTTCGGCCTCGCCCTCGAAGCCGCGAATCCCCGCGATCTCGTCCACATGATCGACCTCTTTACCTTCGGAACGGGCGTCAAATACACGGTCATCGATCCCTCTGGCGCAATCACCATCAACGAGCCCCGCCACAAGGAGATCGTGAAGGAAGTGCTCGGGCTGTTCTGGAACTACGCTCCCAAAGACACGATCAATTACAGCTTCGGCGAAATGTACCAGATCATCGAGGCCGGCAAGGCGGGGATGTTCCGCGTCGGGGACTGGAACGTGTCCAAGTGGGACAAACCCGACGTCCTCGACGCCGACTACATCCTCGGCCCCTGGCCCCAGTTCAAGGCGGGCGACAGGAACGCCGTCGTCATGTCCGGCATGCGCGGCGCCGCCATTCCGGCCAACGCCAAAAACAGAGACGAAGCCGTCAAATTCCTGCAATTCATGCTCACGAAAGAGGCCCAGCAGCTTTCGCTCAAACACATCGGCTCGGCGGTCCGCAGCGACCTCGATCTCTCCGCCCTCACCGACCACGGCAAATTCTTCGCGACCGGAAAACAGCCGACCATCGCCTACGATTTCCCCGAGTCGACCTTCAGCTACTACTCCGGCATCGAGGACATCTACCACAAGGCCCTTCTCAAGCTCCTGTCCGACAGGACTCTCGATGTCGACGCGACGCTCGCCAAGGCCGAAAAAGACATGAGAGCCTACATCGCCGCCAAGAAATAAATCGCGTTCCCGCGTGGCCGGCGTTGCCATCGCCCCGATACCGGAGGATGGCAACGCCTGTGCGCAGCGGGAACATCGCGCGGGACTTGCGTCCGCGCCGGTCAGGCGACCCGCCGCGTGCGGGATGATCAGTCTTCAAGGGGTTCACATGATCGCGATTCCGGTTCCGGTGAGAAAAAACCTCACGCTCTATCTCTTCCTTGTCCCGATGCTGCTCCTCGTCCTGCTCTTCGGGATCGTTCCTATCGTGCAGAGCGTGGCGATGTCCTTCACCAAATCGTCGACCTCCCTTTCGGGTCACCCCGAATACATCGGCTTCGCGAATTTCGCGACGATTTTCGGCGATTCCTACTTCATCGATTCGTTTCGCATAACCCTCGGGTTCACCGCCGTGTCGGTGCCGCTCAACCTCGCCGTCGCCCTGGCCCTGGCTCTCCTCATGGGATCGAATTTCATCGGGAAGGGCGGAGTCGTCTTCAAGCTCGCGGTCTTCATGCCCGTCGTCGTGCCCATCATGGCGACCTCCGTCGTCTGGAAGTGGATGTACAACACGAATTACGGCGCGGTGAACGCCGTGCTCGGTCTCCTGGGTCTGCCGGCTTTCGGCGGGCTCTCCGGTAAGTCAACCGTACTTCCGGCCCTCGCCCTCGTCGAGCTGTGGAAACACGTCGGGCTCTACACGATCATCTTCATCACGAACCTCCAGCTCATCGACAGGGAGATGTACGAGGCCGCCCACCTCGACGGCGCGGGCTGGTTCGCGCGCACGTTCCGCATAACTCTGCCCGAACTCGGCCCGGCCTTCAGCCTGAACGCCGTCTATGCGCTCATACAGTTTCTCAAGACCTTCGCCGTAGCCCTCGTCATGAGCCAGGGAGGGCCGAACTACGCCTCCAATTTCGTCTCCTATTACGCCTACACGAAGTTCAAGATAGGCGACTACGGCGAGGCCGCCGCGATGGGAACCGTGCTCTTCGCGGTTGTCGTCGCCCTCACTCTCGCGACACGGAAAATCGCCTCGGCCGACAGGGCGGAAGGAAACGCCTGAATGAAAAAGAACCCCGCACTTGTCGCCCTCGCGTACCTCGGCTCGGTCGCGGTGAGCCTCGTCATGGTATTCCCCTTCCTGTGGATGATTTCGAGTTCGCTCAAGCCGACGCGGGACATATTCGCGGATACCCTGCGCCTTATACCGAAGCGCATAACCTTCTCGGCATACGAATCCCTCCGGAACCTCGCGGGCATTCCTTTCGGGACCTACCTCGCTAACTCCGTCGTCATCGTGGGATTCTCCGTGCTGATCGGCATCACAGTGTCCTCGCTCGGGGCCTACGCCATCAGCCGGAAACCTATGCTGCCCGGATTCCGCATGGTGGAGAGGCTCTTCCTTCTCAGCATCATGTATCCCTACATTCTCCTCATGACGCCGGTCTACGTCGTCATGTACCGGATCGGCCTTCTCGGAAGCCGCGCGGGCATGGTTCTTTTCCTCGCCCTCGGACCGATCCAGTACTTCCTCTTCCGGGAATTTTTCGTAAAGGTCCCCAAAGCCGTCATCGAGTCGGCGGAGATGGACGGAGCGGGAGAGCTTTGCACATTCCTCTCCATCATCATGCCTATGGCCAAGTCGGTCTTCATGACGGCGATCCTTCTCGGCTTCATCATCAACTGGGATAACTGGTTCCCCGTCCTCGTCATCTCGACGTCGATGAAGAGCTACACGCTGCCCGTCGCGCTTTTCAACCTGGACAGTCAGCTCGAAGTAAATTTCCCGGAGATCATGGCACTGTCCACCGTGGTCTCCCTCCCGGTCATACTCGTCTTCATGCTGACCCAGAAAAAAGTGATAGCGGGTTTCGCCGCGGGGAGTGTTAAAGGATGAGCGCGAAGAGAATGGAACTCCGTGGCCGGATCGCACAATCGCGGAGAGCCTCGCTGGGATGGCTCGGATCGATGGTCATTCCCGGCAGCGGCAACACGGCCTTCCGCTTCAGCGCACTGCACGACCCGCAGGTCTGGCCCGGAATGGTTCTGCCGGCCACCTATGACGCCGTGAACTGCCTCGTTCTCCTCGGCGGATTTTCGCCGGAGGCGGGATACGATGCGGGCAGGACGGCGGCCTTCATCAACTCCTTCCAGACGGAGTCCGGGGCGTTCAGGCTTCCCGGCATGCGCGACGAGGACAGCTTCAAGAGACCCGATCCCGCGTACACGCGCGAGTATATCGACTTCCACGCGACGAATTATTCCATGGGCGCCCTTCGCTCCATCGGATCGAGGGAGACCCGTCCCTTCGCCTTCATGGAGCCGTACCTGAACCGCGGTGGCCTCAAATCCTGGATGGCGAAGCGGGGCTGGGACGATCCATGGATGGAGGGCAACGCCGTCGTCAACCTCGGCGGTTTCTACCTCGCGATGATGGAAGACGGTGTTGCGGCCGCGGCCGAACGGCTCGTCGAATTGCTCGACTGGCTCGACGAAATCCAGGATCCGGGGACCGGATTCTGGGGCGGGAACTTCGCGACGCGGAAGGAACTCCTCTTCGCTTTCGCGGGTGCGATGCACAGCTATCACCTGTACTACTATCTCGACCGTCCGCTGAAATATCTCGATCGTATAACCGATGCCTGCCTCTCGCTCGCTCGCGGGGAGCTCGGCGGTGTCACGAGCGCCTGCCTCGATGTCGACATCGTCGACGCGCTGGCCAATATGCACAGGTACGGCCTGCGGCGCGATGAGATCGAGACCCTGCTCGAACGCAAACTTCTGGACCTCCTCGACTTCCAGAATCCTGACGGAGGCTTCGCGGACGAGTCCCCCGCGGACGATCGCGAGGCGAGGCTGCGATTCGACGGCTGGGTCAAAGGTTATTCGGAACCACAAGGGCACTCGAATTGCTTCGCGACATGGTTCCGGTGCGCGACGATCGGCATGATCGACTGCGTCCTCTTTCCCGGAGACGCGGGAGCCTGGACATTCCGCAATACGGTCGGGATCGGATATTTCCGCAGACCGGCATGAAGAACAACATCACAACGAAGGCCTGAGACAGCATGGAAAATCCCGGATACTCGCAGCTGCATTCGAATCCGATAGACGATCTCATGAAGAGCCATGTCGCGCTCGCCGACTCTTTGCTCTGTCCGGGAAGACTTCCCGCGCTGAAGCTCGACGGGGAGTGGCACGCGAGTCCCGACATCTACGACAACGGCGTCAGGGCGCACTGGTACCGCGAGGCCGGCGGCGAGTTCGACCGGAACGCGCCGAAGGACTACGAGTTCGAGGCCTGGGACACTATGGCCTTGCCTGCGTGCTGGAACTGCCGCGAAGAGAAGTATTCCCTGTACGAGGGCAGCTTCTGGTTTTTCAGGACCTTCGGCGATGTCCCGCGGAAGGAAGGCGAGCGTGTCATCCTGCGCGTCGGAGCGGCCAATTACGCCGCGATGGTCTTCGTGAACGGTATCCATGTCGCGAGTCACGAGGGAGGCTTCACACCCTTCTGCGCCGACATCACGGCAGCCTTGAAACCCTCCATCCCGGAAAGTGATGGCGGCAACCGCCTCCTCGTCTGGGTCAGCAACGCGCGGCGCCGCGACGCCGTGCCCGCGGATTTCACGGACTGGTTCAACTACGGCGGCATCTACCGCTCCGTCGGGCTCTACCTCGTCCCGCCGATCCGCATCGACGACTGGTCTCTCTCGCTCGGTCCCTTCGGCGACGATTCGGTCAGGCTCAGGCTCGCGCTGAACGCGCGCGGCGAGCGTCCGGTGCGGCTCGGAATCGCCGGCCTCGTCGACGCGGAGTTTGTGACCACCGCGGACGGCCGCCTCGATGCGATTATACCGGCCAGCCCTGAGCTGTGGTCTCCGGACAACCCCCGCCTCTATCAGGTGGAGATCCGCGCGGAAGAAGACCTCGTCCGCGACGGGGTCGGATTCAGACGCGTGGAGGTTGATGGCGGAAAAGTGCTCCTCAACGGAGAGCCCGTCTTCCTGCGCGGTGTCACGGCCCACGAGGAGAGCCTGGAGAACGGCCGCGCCCTCACGGAAGCGGAGATGCTTTCCACACTCGCGCTCGCGAAGGAGATGAATTGCAACTTCATGCGCCTCGCCCACTATCCGCACTCCGGGGAAGTTTCCCGGCTTGCCGACAGGCTCGGCATCATGCTCTGGGAGGAAATACCGGTCTACTGGTCGCTCGAATTCGACAACCCCGCGACCCTGGACAACGCGGCGAACCAGCTCGTCGAACTCATGAAGCGCGACGGAAACCGCGCGAGCGTCATCGTCTGGGCCGTGGGCAACGAGAATCCCGACACGGACGAGCGCTTTCACTTCATGAACACGCTGATCGACACGGCCCGCAGACGCGACCCCACGCGTCTGGTCGCGGCCGCCTGCCTCGTCGACCTTGAGAAGTTCACTGTGTCGGACCGGCTCGCGAGGGAAGTGGACATACTCGGAATCAATGAGTATTTCGGCTGGTACTACTACGGCTACGACAGGCTCGCAGGCCTTCTTGCCCGGGATTACGGCAAACCCGTGGTCGTGAGCGAATTCGGCGCGGAAGCAGTCGCGGGACTTCACGGAGCCGCGGACGAACAGTGGACCGAGGAATACCAGGAGGAAGTCTACCGCAACCAATTCGACGTCATTCTCGGGAGCGCAAAGGTAGTGGGCCTCGCGCCGTGGCTCCTCTACGATTTCAAGACACCCCGCAGGCTCAATCCGCGGCAGAAAATGTACAATCTGAAAGGTCTCGTCGACAGGACCAAGGACGTCCGGAAAAAGGCCTTCTTTTGCGTGAGGGACCGGTATGCGGAGCTCGCGGACAGTCGACCCCCGCGGACCGGGAGTTGATCCGACGGGGTAGGCGGGCGGAGGGGCCGCCGGACCGGCCATCGAGGCACTCCTGTCCTTCGTCATGGAGCCTGTTGTCGTCGCCCTGGAAAAGCTCAGGATCCCGCGTATTCTCGCCTTCGTGCAGAACGCCGTCATGGTCATCCTCTTCACCGTCTTTCTCCTCCTCGAGAACATCCCTTTTTTCGAAAAAATCGGGATCGCATTCGAGAACAGGATATCGTCCGGAATCAGGAAAGTGGCGCGCGATGTCGTGATCCAGGTTTCCCCATTCTCTGGGGCTTTGCGGGGCTCGCATTCGCCGTTCCCATGACCGTCATCCTCAAGATCATCTGTGAGAATGTTCCCGCCCTCGAACCTGTCTCCATCATCATCGGTTCCTACCGCGAGGCGAAGTGCAAGAACCCTCCTTCGAGGCTTGCCTCGCACAGGAGAAGGCTGTGCGCATGCTCGAGGCTTCGCAGAAAAAGCCGTGGACGGACAATCCGACGCTCGACCTCGCTGTCGCGCTGTCGGCTATGTCGCCTTTGCGCGTGAGGAAGCCCGCCTGTTTCGTTCTTGCGAGCATTTCGGGCTCAGCCTTCTACTGCCTGCACGCGGAGGGGAACAACACACAATGAACAAGGTCGTAAACGTCAGCGGTTTCCGCAAATCCTACCGAAGTCCTGCGGCGGTGAAAGATATCGGTTTCGAGCTCAGGCGGGGGCGAGATCCTCGCCCTCCTCAGACCGGATAGCGCCGGCAAGACGAGCACTCTCGAGGGCATCGGGGGAGTCAGGCCGGATCATACGGCCCTGGCCCGGATCGCCCTCGCTTTCTCCGCGATCCAGGCGATGCTGACGCCTCAGCCAAAGCTGGCGAAGACGAGGTGGAGGAGGATGGGAGCGACGAGGAAGGCTGCGCAGGTGAAGGCAGGCGGAAGGAAGAGGCGGGCGTCGGCCCGGCGGCGAAACAGCTCGAAGATGTCGCCAGTCGCCCCGACGAAGGCATCGGCGGCCCGCACGAGCGTGTAGAGCGCTATCCCGCCGGCCAGAAGTACCTTTATCCAAGTCTCGGCCGGCCAGGCGAAGATGTACCATTCGGCGAAGGCGGTTCCCGCGAGCAGAGACAGGGGCAGCCGGCCGAAGACCAGCCTCGCGAATGCCTGCCTCAGAACCTTCCTCCGGGCGAAGGTTTCCAGCCTGCCGAGAAGATGCAGGGCCGACAGGGCGATGGCGTCGATGAGGACGAGGACTGGCTGAATGAGAAAGACTGTCGCCGCGCCGGAGTCGGGGTATCCTGCGCCCCGCAGCGTTTCGGCCACCGAGAGCGTCACGGTTCCGTCCCGGAATACCGGCTGCGGATTCAGGAAAACCGCGAGGACCACCAGGGCCAGCAAAACCGTCTCGGCCTCCGGCAGGCGGATCGAGAGTCGGTGGAAGATCCTGTGGAAGGCTATGTTCGCGATCGCGAAGCAGACCAGGGAGAACGTGAAGAGCGCGGCGCCCTCCGCGATCCTTCCCGCGCCCACACCCGCGGTCGCGGAGAAGCCCGCCGAGTACAGGGCAAGAGCGGCCGCGAGAATCAGGAACGGGAGCCGCGACACCGTGAACAGCGTGTGCGCGACCGCGAGCCTCCAGGTTGAGACATGCGAGAGTCTCGGATGCCCCAGTATCCCATTCGCCGACCGCGCCCCGATGAGTGGGATGACGCAGATCCCGTAGAAGGCGACCAGAGCGAGAGAGGCGGTGAAGAAGCCGGAGTAGTCGTAGTCGGGATGGTGGCGGAATACGGTGAGCACGGTCCAGGCGTTGGCGAGGAGCCGGAGGATCATCACGCCGAATCCGTAGCCGATGAAGATTCCGAAGCGGAAACTGGCCCTGTGCACCATTTTCCGGTTCATGAGGGCGAAAACGCCCGTCAGGTTCCGGATCGAAGCCATTCCGCTGCCTGCAGTCCGCCCGCTGCCACATCTCTGTCCTGCTGTCCGACGCCCTCCGGTCCGCCCGTTCCGGCAAGATATCCGGCCGCGATCACGAGCCGCGCGTCCGTCAGAGAGCTTATCCAGTCCGCATTGTGTGTCGAGATGATGATGTATTTGCCCGCCCGCCTGAGAAAATCGACGATGTACTCGAAAATCCCGATGGAATCGAGGTCGAGTCCTGTGGAGGGCTCGTCGAAGAGGTAGAGTTCCGCGGGCACGAAGAGGGAGAGGGCGAGTGCCACACGCTTCTGATAGCCGAAAGAGAGCTCCCGGACGGGAGCCGCCGCTTCCTCTCCCTGGATGCGAAGAAGCCCGAGGAGCAGGGCCTCCCGGCGCCGCGTCTCGGCGGCGCCGATATCCCAGAGCCGCCTCGCGACCTCGAAGTGCTCGAGCGCCGAGAGCTCGGGGAAAAGCATGTTTTTGTCCGCGACGTAGGAGACAAGGGATATCCAGCCCGGATCGGTGTTGCAAAAGCTCTGTCCGTTCCGCGACAGACTACCTCCTGTCGTGGGTACGAGTCCCGCGAGCGCGCGCAAAAGTGTCGTCTTGCCCGCGCCGTTCGCTCCGAGAAGAGCGACTGCCTTTCCCGGCGCAAGCGCGACGGAGATGCCCTTCAGGACGGGGTTGCCGCCCAGCTCGGCCCTGATCGCGTCGAGAACGATCACGCCGCGCCCCCACACGGCGCGGGGGCGATCCCCGTCCGTGCCAGCGTCGACTTCCGCCGGTTCATGTACATTCCGAAAGGCCTCAGAGGACCTTCGTAACTGTGCCGAAATCGATACCTTCGGCCACGGCCTTCTCGATCGCTTCGGGCGAACCCATGACGACAACCTCGCCCGAGGTCGCGGCCTTTTCCAGGATTTCCGCGAAGGCCACGAAATCCCGTGCTTTCGCGCCGAGGATCTGGTCCCGCGTCTTCTGCCTCTCCTGTGGCGTGTTGCCGGTCAGATACTGCAGCATCGAGGTGTAGCCCTTCGCGTCGGGCAGCATGTAGGCGTCGACGTCGCCTATGGTCCCTATGATCGACTTTTCGAGTTCCGGGGCCGAGATATCGAGGGCTTTGAGGAAGCCGGCCGTCCCGTCGTAATTCCGCAGACTCGGGGCGATGCCCGGATCGCGGTAGGAGAGGAAGCTGAAGACGCCCGAGTTCCTGTCGAAGATGCTGAAGCCGCCATATGCGCCGCCCTGGACGCGGATCTTCTCCCAGAGCCAGGTCGTCTGGAGGTACTTGTTGATGACGTGGATCGAGCCGTCCGGGGCGTAGCCCAGGCTGTAGAGATTCGCGGCCTTGCCGACGTAGTTGACCTGCGAAGGCAGGGTGAGGGCCTCCGCAGCGCCGAGTGGTCCCGCTCCGGTCCCGACGCCGCCCGAAGCGGCCGGAGCTTTCCGCGCCGGGCCATTCGCGCCTGTCTTCAGCGCGGCCCCGGCGTCTTCGACGCGGCTCCAGTCATGCGCGATCAGGGGTTCCCCGGGCAGAGCTCGCAGGAATTTTCCGATTTTCGGCTCCACCGCGGCCAGGAGAGGGCCATCCGCCGTGACGTTGACGAGGGCGGCGTTTCTGTTGACGAGGGCGGCCCTCAGCTCCTGTAGCTCCGCGAGGATGCCCGGCCAGTCTTTCTCGGCCCGCTCTGCGAGGCTGCGGAGGAAGAAGAGAGATTCGAGCCCTTCGGTCTTCTCGCCGATGCGGTCGGCTTCGGTGAAACGCGACCTGAGGCGCGAGTTGACGACTCGGTGTCCCGAGGGCAGGAGGGCGGATTCGCTCCCCGCCTTCTCCTCGAGGACGATCTGAAGGAATCGTTCCCTGTCGTCGAGCCTCGCCGTGCCGAGGACATCCTCGAGTATGTCGAAGAGTTCGTCCTCCATGCCAGCCAGGACTTTTGACCGCAGCATGAACCAGGCCTGTGAGACCGGCGAGTTCCGCGCCGAGGAAATCACCGTGCCTCCCTGTATGCCGCCTGTCGATCGTCCGATTCTCTGGCTCAGGGAGATGAAGTCCTCTCTGGCCGTGCCTGTCTCGAGAAGGAGGCGGCCGAGGATCCCGACGTAGGGGATGAGTCTTTCGGGAAGGGTATGGAGGTCGAATCCGATGTCGAAGTAGAGGATGGAGTTCGTGGGCAGGTCGTGGCAAAGGAGCTTCGCCTCCTCCACGGCGCTGACCTCGATCGGGATTATCTTGACCTTCGGATCGATGTCGGAGAGTTTCAGCGCCGGGATGGTCGCGAGGGCCTCGGGGCTGTCAGGCCTCTGTTGCTTTTCTTTCAGGGCGCGGGCGGCTTCCATGACGGCTTCGATTTCTGCCGGCGACATCGAGGCCTTGATCCGGCTGAGCTTCTCCGCTTCGGCCGCTTCTCTCCTCGCCCCTTCTTCTGGGTCCGGCTCGAGGACGACGGTCGTCCTGTGCGGGTTATCGAGGAAGTGCTGTGCGATGAGACTCTCGAAGTAGCCGCCCGCCTGCACGCCGGCCTTGATACGCGCGAAATCCTCTTCGAAGGATAGGGCGGCGACGGGGTCTCCGTCGTAGATCCACGCACCGAGGGCCCCGAGCATGATCGCGATGCCGCGCGGCAGGCGGCCGGTGTTCTTTTCGCGCATGGCGAACTCGAGGGTATTCATGGAAGCCTTCACCGTCGCGGGGTCGATGCCCTTATCCGCGAGATCGCGCAGGGTCGAGAGTATGAGGCTCTCCACGGCCTCAGTCTTGTCCGCCTCCACGCCCTTCAGCCCGACGGAGTAGTTCATCTGCCTGAGCTCGTCCGTGAGACCGGCCCCCGCGAGATCCTCGCCGAGGCCCGACTCGATGAGGACCCTGCGCAGCGGCGATGCCGAGGTGGCGGTCAGGATGTGCGAGAGGATGGTGAGGCCGAGCGCCGTCTCGGAGTCGCCGCTGCCGCCGGGCGATTTTGTCGCAGCTTCGACTTCGGCTGCAGGCGCGCTCTCCGGGCTTGCGGCAGTGGCCCCGGCCGCGGGCATCGCTTCGGACACACGAGCCGGCACGCGCTCGGGCAATAACCAATTCACGGTCACGTAGGACTTCGCGTCCGGCGAATCGCCCGAGTCGTAAGGCGCCCTGACGCTCCGCGGCGCAGAGAGTCGTGGCTGGAGTCCTGGCAGAGACTCGACCTTCCGCTCGCCGAAATCAGAAAGCCAGGACTCGAGGATGAGAAGGCGCCCGGCTGGATCGTCGTCGCCGTAGAAGAAGATGTAGGAGTTGGCCGGATGGTAGTAGGAATCGTGGAAGGCTTTGAAACGCTCATAGCTGAGCTCGGGGATAACGGCCGGGTCGCCGCCCGAATCGAGTGCGTAGGCTGTATCGGGGTAGAGCGACTGTTGCACGACGTCGCCCAGCCTGCCCTCCGGGTCGGAGTAGGCGCCCTTCATCTCGTTGAAGACGACACCCTTGTAGGTCAGGGGCGAGTCGGGCGAGTCGAGCTCGTAGTGCCAGCCCTCCTGAGCGAGTGTCTCCTCCGTGATGGCGGGGTAGAAGACCGCGTCGAGGTAGACGTCGACGAGGTTGTAGAAATCGGCGAGGTTCGTGCTCGCCACCGGATAGCAGGTCTTGTCCGGGTAGGTCATGGCGTTGAGGAAGGTATTGAGCGAGCCCTTTATCAGCTCGACGAAAGGCTCTTTGACCGGGTACTTGCGCGAGCCGCAGAGTACCGAGTGCTCCATGATGTGGGCGACGCCAGTGGAGTCGGCGCTCGGCGTGCGGAAGCTGATGCCGAAGACCTTGTTTTCGTCCGAGTTGGTGAGCGAGAGGACGCGGGCGCCAGTCCCGTCGTGGCGGTAGAGTCGGGCGAGGGAATCGATTTCGGCTATGTGTTTTTCCTGGATGAGGGTGAAGGACATTCAGTTCTCCTGTCCGTGTTCTGTATCCGGCTGCAGCGTCGAACGCGAATCGGCAGCCCGGGCGATCCGGCGGATCGTCTATGTGGCCCCCAAAGGAGGTCTCGTCAGTACAATCTACCGCAAAAGAGGCGATTCGGTTAGTCAGGATGACAAATTCCTCCCGCGTGCCGGTCCTTCTGTTGACGCGGCTTTGCGGCGAAACCGGGGAAACAGGCGCCGTAACATACGACGCGGTGGTGACTAAAAACCCGTGGATTTCTCTATCCACGGGTTTTCATTCCTGGCGCATCGGATCTTACAGTATGTGTTCCAGGAACCTGCGCGTCCGCTCCTCGCGCGGGGAAGTGAAGAATGTCTCCGGCGGGGCTTCCTCGACGATCTGGCCCGCGTCCATGAAGATGATGCGGTTCGCGGCGGCGCGGGCGAAGCCCATCTCGTGGGAGACGACGAGCATGGTCATGCCCTCGCGGGCGAGGTCCGTCATGACGTCGAGGACTTCCTTGATCATCTCGGGGTCGAGGGCGCTCGTGGGTTCGTCGAAGAGCATGACCTTGGGGCTCATCGCGAGGGCGCGCGCGATGGCGACGCGCTGCTGCTGCCCGCCCGAGAGCTGCTCGGGCCAGGCCTTTTCCTTTTCGGAGAGGCCGACCTTGGCGAGGAGTCTGCGGGCCGTCGTCGTCGCCTCTTCCCGGGACTTTTTCAGAACGACGATGGGCGCGAGGGCGATGTTGTCCAGGACCGAGAGGTGGGGAAAGAGGTTGAAGCTCTGGAAGACCATGCCCACTTCCTCGCGGATGTGGCGGATGTCGGCCTTTTCGTCGGTCACGCTCTCGCCTTCGATCGCGATCGAGCCCGAGTCGAGGCGCTCGAGGCGGTTCACACTCCTGAGGAGTGTGCTCTTGCCCGAGCCCGAGGGGCCGATGATGAGGACGACTTCGCCCTTTTTTACGCACAGATCGACGCCGCAGAGCGCCTGCACGGTCCCGAAGGTTTTTATGGCGCCTTTTATTTCAACGAACTTTTCCACGGTGCCCCATCCTTTCTTCCATGAGCGCGACGAGTCGCGAGAAAAAGAGCGTCATGACGAGGTAGATCAGCGCGATGACTGTGTAGCTCTCGAAGTAGCGGAAAGAGGTCGAGGCGTATTCGCGTCCGCGGCGCAGAAGGTCCGAAACGGCGAGTATGGATACGAGGGAGGAGTCTTTAAGGAGGGCGATGAACTCGTTTCCGATGGGAGGCAGGATGATCTTGATGGTCTGCGGGATGATGATCCTGCGCATGGCCTGTGTCCGGCTCAGGCCGAGGGCGAGGGCGGCCTCCATCTGTCCCTTGGGGATGGCCTGGATGCCGGCGCGGAAAATCTCGGCCATGTAGGCACCGTAGCAGATCGACATGGCGAGCACAGCGGCCGGCGGTCCCTGCATCCGGAGGAGGGGGCCCAGGGCGTAGTAGATGTAGAAGAGCTGCACGAGGAGGGGTATGCCGCGGATCACCTCGACGTAGACCGTCGCTATCATGTTGACGGTCTTGTTGTGCGAGATGCGCCCGAGTCCCGCGAAGAGCCCTATGATGAGGGCGAAGAGTATCGAGCTGAGCGTGACGCCGAAGGTCGCCGCGAGTCCGTCAGGCACGAAGGAGAGTATGCGGAGGTAGGGATCGGGGCTGAATAGCGGCAGGGCGACGAGAAGTCCGACGGCCCCGAAGAAGGCTATGTTCCAGGAAGAGATGAGGCCACCCTCGCCCCTTAAGGGGATGAGGGTGCCGTCGGTGACGTTGATCGTCGTCTGGCCGGAGCGCCTCTCGTCCCGGCCGGAGAGCGGGGAGCCTTTTGCCATGCTACTGGAGCCACTTCTTGGCGAGTTCGTCGAGCTTGCCGGAAGCCTTGACCTTGGCGAGTCCGTCGTTGAAGAGCTTCTGGGTCGCGGTGTCGCCCTTCTTGAAGGCGAAGCCGAGCCACTCGTCGGTGAAGGGTTTACCCACGATCATGAGCTTGTCTTTGAACTTGGGATTCTGGAGGGCGAAGTTGGCCGATATCGGGGAGTCGGCGACGACGCCCGAGATGTTGCCGTTGGCGAGGTCCTCGAAGGCAAGCCCGACTTCGTCGTAGGTCTTGAGTTCGACGCCCTTGACCTTGCCGATCTCGATGGCGCCGGTCGTGCCGATCTGGGCTCCGGCTTTCTTGCCCTTGAGGTCAGCGAGCGACGACACGCCCGCCGTGTCCTTGCGGACGACGAGAACCTGGCCCGCGTTGACGTAGGGCTCCGAGAAGTCCATCGTCGCCTTGCGCTCCTCGGTGATCGTCACGGAGGAGGATATGGCCTGGTAGTTGCCCGCGGCGAGCCCGGCGAAGATGCCATCCCAGGCGGTGTTCTTGATCTCGACCTCGAAGCCGGCGACCTTGGCGATCTCCTTCACGAGGTCGGGGCCGAAGCCGATGATATTCTTGTTTTCGTCGAGATACTCCATCGGGGGCCAGGTGCAGTCGGAGGCGACGACGATTTTTTTCGGCGCTTTCTTGGCGCAGGACGAGAGGCCCGCCGAGCTGATGATGACGGCCGCGAGAAGGAGGAATGACATGACGGAAGACCAGGATTTCTTCATCTGCGATCTCCTTGTAGTCGGGTTACAGTCGATTTGAAAGCGATTGCGGAAGGATACGGCAGATTGCATATGGTGTCAATATTGCTGAATAAATATGTGTTATAGCGGATCGGCCCGCAGCGTAGCCGCGCCCTCGATCCGGGCATTTTGCCGGGACCAGACGGAGGACATCGCTTGGGTGAGCGGCGGCTAGGCGAAATGTCCGGGAATCGTCGTCCCGCACTGCGGGCAGCGGCCTTGCGTGGCTTCCAGGTCGTTGTGCCTGACCGTGAACCAGTCGCGCCCGACGAGATCCCGGCCGCAGCCAGGGCACCAGGTCGTGCTCCCCTCGCGGTCGCGGATGTTGCCGGTGTAGACGTACCTGAGCCCCGCGTCCTTGGCTATGCGGCGCGCGTTCGTGAGAGTCGCGGGCGGAGTTTGCGGAACCTTGTTCAGGCGCCAGGCGGGGTGGAAGGCCGAAAAATGCAGCGGGACATCCTGCCCCAGCTCTCTCGCGATCCAGTCGCACATGGCCTTTATCTCGGCCGCCGAATCGTTGAGCCCGGGGATGAGGAGGTTGGTGATCTCGAGGTGGCATGTCGTCTCGCGGTGGATTATGAGGAGGGTTTCGAGGACCGGCATGAGGTGGCCTCCGCAGTTGTCGCGGTAAAAGGACTCGGTGAAGCCCTTGAGGTCCACGTTGGCGGCGTCCATCACGGAGAAGAAGGTTCTGGCCGGCTGCGGATTGATGAATCCGGCCGTCACGGCGACTGATTGTATCCCCGCCTTGCGGCAGGCGTTCGCGACGGCGATGGCGTACTCCGCGAATATGACGGGCTCGTTGTAGGTGAAGGCCACGGAGCGGACGTTGTAGGATTGTGCGGTTTCGGCTATTTCTTCCGGCGTCGCCGTGTCTGTGAGCCTGTCCGTGGTCATGGCCCGCGAGAGTCCGTGGTTCTGGCAGAAGGCGCAGTCGAGGTTGCAGCCCGCGGTCCCGAAGGACAGGGCCTGGGAACCCGGATAAAAGTGATAGAGGGGTTTTTTCTCGATCGGGTCCATGCACAGGCCGGAGATGTATTGCCAGCGGTCGAGTTTCATGTGACTGCCGTAATTCATGCGGCCGGTGCAGAAGCCGCGCTCCCCGTCCTGGATGATGCACTGGTGGGGGCACAGGAGGCACTGAACGCGTCCTCCGCCCGCGGGTTCCCACCAGAGGGCCGGATACTCTTCCTCTACTCTGGCCATGCCTCTTCCTTCCATTTCCGCACCGTGTAGCGCGACAGCGCGATCCTATCGTCCCAGAAATCGGCCGGAAGACCCGCTTTCAGTTTGAGATGCCGCATGAAGTCCCCCGGATCGGGCAAGGTCTCCCAGACCTGGGGGAGGAAGGTTGCCCGCCTCTGTCCGAAGGAGAGGATGAGGCCGTCCCTCCCCGGCACGAGTCGGCGAAGAGCATCCGCCTCGCCGTCAAAATCCATGCGGCGGGCAGGTTCCAGGAGGGAGATCTCGACGCGGACGAGATCGAATTCCGCCGCGCCGAGGGGATCGAAGCGCGGATCGTCGAAGGCCGCGGCCAGGGCGTTCTCCTCGACATCGACTCCGACCGGCCGCCGCGCCTCGAGACTCCCGATGCAGCCCCTGAGCTCCCCCCCGATTGTCAGCGTGACGAAACTGGCGCCGGGCCCGTCGAGCCTGGGATCGTCGCGGTCTATGACGCAAGGCGGAGCGATGCCCAGCTCCACCGCGATGGCATTCCGCGCGAGGCCTGTCAGAAGGCGGCCGAAATCATCGCTCATCGGGGTGGCTCCCTTCGCAGAAGCCGAACGAGGCGTAGCCGACGACGCTGGAGGCATCGCCCGCCGTGTCGGCGGATGTGCGGATGTCGATCTTCCGCGCATGCATGCGGCGGTTCCGCGCCGCGATCAAGAGTCCGTTGATGGCCGCCGCCCCGCAGGCCTGTTCCTGATCGAGACGCGCGTCGAGATCCTCTATCTGGAGGGCCGTCGCGGAGTCGATGAGGACTGCCTCTTCCTGGGGAAGGTAGTGGCTCAGATCCGACGACACGATGACGAGGGTTCCCTCCTGGTTCCAGAGCATTTCGATCGCCTCGGCGATTTCAGCCGGCCTGGCGCCGCCGACGACGATGGGGAGGATCGTGATGCCGGGGAGGACCGTCTGCAGGAAGGGGAGCTGCACTTCGATCGAGTGCTCCCGCGCGTGGGCCGCGTCATTCGTGTGGACGAAGGGAAGGGACAGAAGCAATTCCGTCATTGCGCGATCCACGGGGAGCTCTCCGAGGGGTGTGGCGAAGGCCTCCCAGGAGGAGAGGGCCAGGCCGGGTGTGGCGACGCGGTGCGCAGGTCCGAATATCGCCGCGCTCCTTATGTCCCTGCCGAGAGTCGCGAGGGATTTGTAGGCGGCGGCGGCCGTCGATCCGGAGTAGGGATAACCGGCGTGGGGCACGATCAATGCCCGGAGCGCTCCGTGGAATCCGGCGAAATCCGCCAGACCACGGGCAGCCTCGGAGAGGAGCTGTCCGATGCTTCTGCGTAATCCTTCCGCTGAAGCGGGGTAGAACATACCCGCGACCGCGGGGGGCCTGATCCTGGGGGCCATCCGTTTCTCCTTCCCTGCAATATGGATAAAGTGTAAACCAAACCGGAGGGAATGCAAGGGTGTTTTTGCGTCCGGCAATTGCAAATAACATTGCATTCATGTCCTGTCTGCGCGATACTCAAATTACTCATAGCCAAGGGGGAACTGTTGGCCGATGTCGGGAATCGGGCCGGGATGCAGGGAACTCCGCTCAGACTTCTGATCGTCGAAGATAGTCCGGACGACGCGGAGCTCCTCCTCATGCGCCTGGAAGAAGAAGGATTCAGCCCTGTCCACCGGAGGGTCGACAACCGCAGCGATTACCTTGAAGCCCTGAAAAACCTCCCTCTGCCCGACATCATCCTCTCGGACTGGTCTCTTCCCGGATTCGGAGGGCTCGAGGCTCTCGGGCTGCTGAACGAAAAGTCCCTCGATCTTCCTTTCATCATCGTATCCGGCAAGATCGGCGAGGAAGCCGCCATCGATGTCCTCCGCCGCGGTGCCTACGATTACGTCTCCAAGGACAACCTTTCCCGCGTCGGACGGGCCGTGCGGCATGCTCTCGAGGCGCGACGGCGCAAGCAGGAAGCGCGGGAGGCCGAAGCGGCTCTCAGGGCGAGCGAGGCCAAGTACCGGGCCTTCGCGGACGCGAATCTGGATGTCGTCTTCATAAAGGATCATTCCGGCCGCTTCGTCATGATAAACAAGGCCGCGGAGAACTACTACCGCAGGCCCGAGCCGGAAATACTCGGCAGGATGGTGACCGATCTCCTGCCGGCTGCCTTGGCCGCGCAGTGTGCGCAGGGCGACAAGGCCGTCCTCGCCGGCTCAGGCATCGTCACGGATATCGAGAGGCTTCGCGGACGCATCTTCGAATCCAGAAAATTCCCCATCGTCATGGGCGACGAGACCATGATCGGAGGCTACATCCGCGACATCACGGAGAGCAGCATTTCCGAGCGGGAGCTCGAAATGGAAGTAAAAATCAGCGCCGTCCTCCGCGATAACCGGAGCCGGGACGGAATACTGTCCGGCACGCTCGCCCTGCTGGAAGAGCTGGATGGAACCGAATCGGCGCGGTTCGACGACACGCGGGCCAAGGCCGGCGGGATCGTCGACCTCCCCGCTTCGGACCATTCTCCTGATGGCAGTTCCGGGCCGATCCAGATCAGGCTCCCCCTCGACGCCCACAACCGGTATCTCGGGGACATAGTCGTGAACAGGAAGGCGGAGCCCGAGCCAGACGAGCTCGACATACTCCTCCTCGTCGCCCGCATCGTCGCCAATGCCCTCCATCTCGCGGAACTTCGGGAGGAGACCGAGGATCGCCTGCGCAAGCTGACAGCTCTTTCCCTCATCGACGAGTCGATAAGCGGTGCTGTGGACCTCGGCGCGACCCTCGGTCTCATTCTGGACCAGGCGATGGCTCTTCTGCGGGCCGACGCCGCATCCATCTTTCTTCTCGACGAAGACGGCGACTATCTGCGTCTGGCCGTCTCGAAGGGTTTCCGCACAAAGAGCCCGCCGGGCGAACGCGTCGCGCTGGGTCAGCCATATATCGGCATCGCCGCATCGGAGCGGAAAACCGTGAGCGTCTCCGATTTTTCCGATCTGGATCCCGATTCCGGTTTTGCCAGGCTGCTCCGCGACGAAGGGTTCACGGCGTGTCACAGTACTCCCCTCATCGTGCAGTCCAAGCTGCTCGGGGCCATGGGTATCTATCCGCGGACTGCCTTGTCCTCGGGGCCGGAATGGCTCGGATTCTTCGAGACGATAGCCCGGCAGGCCGCCATCGCCATCGACAACAAGACAATGTACCACAACGAACAGAAGGCGCGGGAAGAGCTCGCCGTGGCCTACGACGCCACGATCGAGGGCTGGTCGCGCGCGATGGACCTCCGGGACAAGGACACCGAGGGCCACTCGCGGCGTGTCACCGAACTCGCTCTGGCGCTCGCGCGGAAGCTGGGAATCGAGGGCGAAGCCCTCGTGCACCTGAAGCGCGGGGCACTGCTCCACGATATCGGAAAGGTCGGTGTGCCCGATTCGGTTCTTCTCAAGCCCGGTCCCCTCACCGAGGAGGAGTGGGCCATCATGAAACGCCATCCCGATTTTGCGGTCGGGATGCTCTCTCCGGTCGCCTACCTCAGGCCCGCCCTCGAGATTCCCTACGGCCACCACGAGAAGTGGGACGGGTCGGGATACCCCAAGGGGCTCGCCGGTGAGGCCATACCGATGGCGGCCAGGATTTTCGCCATCGTCGATGTGTGGGACGCGCTCACCAGCGACAGGCCATACCGCGCGGCCTGGACGCGCGAAAAGACTCTCGAGCACATCAAGTCGCAGATCGGAAAACATTTCGATCCCCGCGTCGGGGAGGCATTCATCGCGATGATTGCCGATTATTGAGTCGAAAGGACTTTTCCTCTCTATAGATACTCCAGAATATCCATTTTTGATGAAAGATAAATTTCATTTTTTTTTGCTCATCGCCTTCGCTTTGATGCTAAAATCGGCAAACTATGCAAAAAGACTCTTCCGAAAACCTGGAAGCGGCTATTCCCGAGCACGATTTCCTCACGGAGGCGGCTTTCGGACGCATCCGTGAGTCCAACAAAAGCGATTCTCTCAGAGTGGCCCTCGTCTCTCTCTCGGTATCGAGTCTTTTCCCGATCTCGTTTTTCATCACGGACTGTATAAAAGGTGATTTTTCTGCCACAGCGAGCTATGCGGCGGCCCTCCTCGCCATTTTTGCCATCTTCTTCACTGTCAGGAAGATAGGGCTGACAGTCCTGGCCCAATCCCTCGTGCTCGCCTTTGTCCTCGCAGGCATTTTTGCGGGGCTTTTCCTTCCAAGCTCGCGCAACGTCCACATTGTCATTTTCTTCTGCTTCGTGCCCTTCACCTACCTGCTCGGAGGTTCGCGCTGGGGACGCGGGGCGAGCGGGAGCCTCGCGCTTTTTGTGACGTCTCTGTGGTTCGCACGTCATTCGGGCTGGATAGGCCGGGCGAACATGGAATTTCCGCTCGTGACCTACTGCATGGCGATGGTAGCCATCCTTTTCCAGGTCGAGATCGCGGAGGCGAACGAAAGGCGGCAGGGTAGGTCGATCCGCTTCATCCTGGACCGGCACTACATCGACCAGACGACGGGGCTGCCGAACCAGGCGGCCTTCCTGCGGGGCGAAATCGGCGCGGGGGATGTACTCTGCCTGATGCACTTTGCGACACTCCGGGATCTGGAGATCGCGCTGTCGATGGAGCCGGGAAAGGCGGCGCGCAGGGTTTCCGGGCTTTTGAAAGAGTGTATCCGTGTCGGGGGGATG
Source organism: Treponemataceae bacterium (assembly GCA_963678065.2). Taxonomy (GTDB): domain Bacteria; phylum Spirochaetota; class Spirochaetia; order Treponematales; family Rectinemataceae. The sequence goes on along the minus strand of CAXXVZ010000005.1, from coordinate 324,955 downwards.
CGCGGTCCGTACAGGATTTCGGATATGGATTTCGTCTTTGTGCTTCCCGCTTCCTCCGATGCCGGAGAGCTGCTCGGGAATCTCGTGGAGCATTTCGAGACCGAGTGTGTCCTCGAATCCTCTCCGGCACGCTTCTGCCCCTGCGTCGCTGCCTTCCGCAGCCGGGGCGGGGACGCGGTCCTCGCCCTCGATGGGGCCTATTCCATCCTCGAGGATTGTCTTTTCGCGGGAAGGAAGTGGTTTTTCTCCGATTCTCCGGTCGAAGGCAACGGGGGAGGGGAACTCGCCCTCAGGGCGGCCGTTCTTTTCAGAGCCTTGGCTTCGGGAGGTTTCGAGGCGGTTTTCCAGCCTGTCTGGGATGCCCGCACCAGCCGTGTGGGATTCATCGAGGCCCTGACCCGCGTGCGGACGGCCAGTGGCCTCGAATCGGTGGAGCCATATCTTGCGGCGGCGCGGCAGTTCGGTCTCGGCCCGCGGATATCCGAGTTCATCCTGGACCGCGCCCGGGCTATGGCTTCGGAGTCGGGGCTTCCGGTGAGCTTCAACATAACGTACGAGGATCTCGAGCGTCCCGTATACGTCGAGCGGATCTGCCGCTGCTGCAGAGAGCTCTCCGGAACAGCGGAAGGAACAGAACTCCCGGGTCGTCCGGAAAAACCTGCGGGAAAGCCCGGGCGCCTCATCGTGGAACTCACAGAGCATGACACATTCCGCGATCATTCGCGCGTCGATACCTTCATCCGTTCTGTGCACGAGGCGGGAGGTCTCGTGTACCTCGACGATTTCGGGTCGGGGTACTCCAACTATGCCAGTCTTCTGGGGGCAGGCTTCGACGCCGTGAAGATCGCGGGCTCCATCATGAAAGAGACCGCGGAGCGCGAGGATGCCGTTGTCCTGCTCAGGGGTATGGCGGCCTTCTGCTCAGTGTCGGGGCTCGAAATCGTCGCGGAGCATGTGAGCGATAAGCGCATCCTGTCACGGGCCCTGGAGAACGGGGCCCGCTACATTCAGGGCTATCTCTACGCCCGCCCCATGACGGAAGCCGCGACCAAAAGCTGGCTGGAAGACTTCGCCCCGCGCGACGAGGAAGAAATCGGGAATTCCGCGGACTGAGTTCCGGAGAGCGCAGACAGCCTGTGAGGCGGGAGCGGACTTGCGGTCCCGAGGCGATTGCGGATATAAAAATAGCGATACGATCCTTCGAGCTTCCGGACCTAACAGCCGCCTGAAAGGGCGGCCCACGGACGAGAAGCCATCGGGTGCCGGGGGAAACCTCCGCGCCTTCCACCCTTGAGAAGGAGGATCCCGTGCGGGAGCGAAGTCTCTTCCTCTCGGCCTGCGCTCAGGCCTGCATCATCTTTTTCCTGTTTTTTCTGCCGACGGGCGTTCGCGCCCTCGACATCGGGCTGGGCGGAAAGATCATCCGCTCGGTCACCGCGGCGGAGTTGAAATCCCTGGCCCGTCCTCTCGTCCTCGCCGTGCCGCGGGGACAGGACGCGGCGCAACCCGAGCAACGCACAGCGCAACCCGAGCAGCGTGCGGCCGCAGCCTCCTCCCTTCTTTCCCCTGCGCCCGAGAAAACTGTCGCGCTCGGCGAGATATGCCCCCTCATGGCCGAAGTCTGGAGACTCGAGGCCTCTTCCGCGACGGGGAAAAAAGCCTGGGAATCCGACGACCTTGGTGAGCGGCTTTTCGAGGTCCACCTCGCAGAGGCGAAGGGAGGCTGGGACCTCGTCGTCGGGACAGAGAGATTCCGGGCCGTCGAGCGGGTCGATCTCTCGGGCGAACTCCTGTCGGAGAAGAGTCTCGAGGCATGGGTTTCCTGGGAGGGCGTGCCCGAGCTGAAGGAAGAAGTGGCCCGCTTTGCGTCCTCGCACGGGCTGAGCGTGCGGGTGACGGATGTTCCCAACACGCAGACCAAGCTGCTCGCCGTCGCGCGGGCCGGCGGCACGCTCCCCGACGTCGTCATGATCCAGTCCGACTACGCCCCGGCCCTCGCCGCCGCGCGCGTCATCCAGTCGGTGGAGTACCTCAGGACCGACGACCTCGTGCCCAAGGGTTTCGAGGCTTTCCGCCACGAGGGCAGATTCTGGGCCGTACCCTTCTATTTCGATGCCCAGCTCGTGTTCTACAACAAAAAACTGACAGGCGGGACTGTCCGCGACGACTGGACGACGGATGATCTGGAGCGCATGGCGACGAAGATCGCCGCAAGCAGCGCGGCGGACGGATCCGGCCTCAAGGCGCCCATGGCCTGGAACCTGTATTCGGCCTACTGGCTCCTGCCCTTCATGGCGGGATTCGGCAAACCCTCCATCCTGAACCCTGACGGATCGATCACCGTCGACGACGAGCCGACGGCCAGGGCGCTCGCCTACCTTCTCGACCTCGACAAGCGGGGCCTCCTCGAGCCGGCGGAGCGCGACGCGATGATATCCTGGTTTGCCTCGGGCAAGACGGCCTTCATCCTGTCGGGCTCCTACAGCATTTCCGAGTTCACGAAGATCGGCATCGATTTCGGTGTCGCGCCCTATCCCGTGCTTTCGGCGACGGGCAAAGCTCTCGCGCCTCTCCTCGATTTCAAGGGACTGGCCATCGGCCGCAGGACGACGAAGCCTGTCCTCGCGCGCCGCCTCGTCCAGTACATGACATCGCCCGGCGTTCAGGCCTCGTTCACCTCGAAGCTCTCCAAGCTGCCCGCGAGCCGCATGGCCATGGAAACCGCCCGCACCGACAACAAGTACTACGCCCAACTCATGCGCAGCTACGAGACGGGACTTGTCGTTCCGCCCGCGGAATCCTACGCCGCCTTCAAGAATGTCATGTGGAAGCTCTTGCGCTTTCTGCTCACCGGGCAGATGGATGTCGCGACGACGCAGAAAACCGCCGCGAAGCTCATCGCGGAGAATCTGAAATAAGGGGCTGCAGGGACAGAGCCCGCGCGCGGGTGCGAGCGCGTAAATCGTGAAGCGCACAGGCACGGTGTGCGAAAAAGTCGGTCAACATTTTCAAGGAGGAATAGCGATGGAAAGAATCAGGATGGAAAAAACGCTCCGCTCGTCGGGCAGCACCCCGCGCCGGGCCGTTCCCGGCTCCCTGAGCCGTGCCGCGCGCCCCGCGACTCGCCTGACGGCTCGCCTAGCGGCGGCGGCCCTGGCGGCCCTCGTCATGCTCGCCCTCGTGCCGGCCGCGGCCTTCGCCCAGGCGACGCCCGACGCGGTCTCCGCCGCGTCCGGAGAAACGGAGGGCTGGACGATCAAGCTTCTCGGCCTCCGGGCCGACAGCCTCGTGACCTCGTATTACGAGAAGCTTTTCAACGCAGGGGCCGTGAAGCGGCAGGTCGAGAAAAAAGGGGTGAAGTTCGAGTACCGCGGCGTCCCCCTGTCCAGGATCATCGCGATGGTCGACGGAGCCGATTCGGCCGCCCCCTACTCCTTCGACGAGGCTAAATGGAAGGCCGGCTACGATGTAACCCTCGTCTCGAAGGACGGCTACACGGCCACCTTCTCGACGAAGGATCTCGCCCCCGACGCCCTCATCCTCGCCACCGAGGAAAACGGGAAATGGGGCGCTCCCCAGACCGTCGGTGACTCGCCCAAGAATCTCTGGGTCCGCGACCTCGTCGCCATCGAGACGAGCCTCGCCCCCGATCCCGCGAAGACCGCGACCGAAGCCTTCTCCGTCGACCTCGACATAAACGGGACGAAGGCCTCGTATTCCCTCGACGACCTGCGCTCCTCCGAGCTCTACATGGAGGCGAAGGGCAGCTACACGACGAGCGCCGGCACGAAATACACGAATGTGTACGGCGGCGTCAAGCTGCGCGCACTCGTCGAGCGCTTCACGAAGCTCTCGGACAAGGACTCCGTGACCTTCGTCGCCATGGACGGCTACGAGATGACCTACCCCGGCTCCCTCGTCATGGACGAGGCGGACGGAACCTGGCTTCTCGCCTTTATGATGGACGGCGAGGCCCTGCCCAAGGATCCCGGCTACGTGCGCACGATCAAGGTCGGAGCGGGCAATCCGAATATCGACGGCCACCTCTCCGTGCGCATGGTCAAGAAAATCGTCGTCAAGCAGAAGGACTTCAAGGATTTCAGGATTTCCCTCTCGGGGAAGATGAGCCACGAACTCGACCGCTCCACGATCCAGAGCTGCGTGAGCTGCCACGGCAAGACCGTGACCTTCGAGCGCAAAGGAGTGAGCGCGAGCTACACGGGCTTCCCGGCCTGGCTCATCCTCGGCTATGTCGACGATCCGAAAAACGCGCCGCACAAGCAGGACAAGTCGATTCCCGCCTACGAGAGCGCCCTCGCGCGCGCCGGCTATCCCGTCGATTTCGTCGCCGCGGACGGATTCACCGTCACGCTGAACGCGAAAGAGATGGACCACAACGACGATCTCATCATCGCCATGTACAAGAACGGCGCGAATCTCGGCGAGGACGAGTTCCCTCTCGCCCTGGTCTGGGACAAGAACGCCGCCCTCGTGCCCGCCGGCATCAAGAATGTGAAGATGCTGAAGTCCGTCAAGGCGAAGTTCTGAACGACTCCTGCTCCGGCCCGACGGCAGACACGAGGGCCGGACCGGGAGTGTCGGAGGGGAAACGGGAGAAGCTGTCCGTGACGCGCAGAAAAAACAGGTCGGCCTGGGGGCTCGTTCCCCTCGCCCTCCTCTTCGCGGTCGTGGGCGCCCTCCCGTTTTTTTCGGCGCTCAAGGATTCCTTCTTCCACGATTTCTTCGGCGAGCGCAGCTTCGCCGGCTTCGACAACTATTCCTACATCCTCGGGGACAGGGCCTTCGCCATGTCGGCCGGAATCACCCTCGCCTGGTCGGTCGCCTCCACGCTCCTCTCCGTCGTGCTCGGCTACTCCCTCGCGGCCCTCCTCTTCGAGGCCCGGCGAGGGTTCAGAATCCTGTATTCGATCCTCCTCGTGCCCTGGGGCGTGCCGGCCTTCATAGCCGTGCCCGTCTGGCGCATGCTCATCCACGGAGCGGGGGGTGATTCCCTCTTGTACTTCCTCTTCGGCATACGCGTGAACCTTCTCACCGATCCGGCCGCCTCTTTCGCCGCGGCCCTCTTCGTGGACGCCTGGCTCAACGTGCCCGCGGCCGTCTTCGTCATCTACGGGGCCCTGCGCAAGATTCCCAAGGGAACGATAGAGGCTGCCCGCATCGACGGGGCTGGCGCGGGGATCCTTTCGGCGCGGGTCTACTTCCCCCAGGTGGCCGGTAGCCTCCTCGCCGTGGCCGCCCTCGGCTTCGTGAAGGCGCTCAAGGAGTTCAACGTCCCCTTTCTCCTCACCGCGGGCGGGCCGCCCCTTTTGTCCGGCATAACCGGGCGCACGGTAGTCGGGGCGACGACGACGCTCGAGGTCTATCTGTACGATCTTTTCCGGGCTTCGGACGATTACGGCATCCCTGCCGCCTACGCGGCCGTCCTCGCGGCGGCCATCCTGTGCATCGTGGCTGCGGCCGTCGCTCTGAGGTTCGCCTTTGCGCGCTCGGCCCGGTCCGGATCGATCGGGGGCCCGGCGAAGTCCCGGCTTTCGCCGCGGGCCTTCCCGGCTGCGGCCCTGTCTGCGCTGGCCGGCCGCTTTCGCGACCTCGTTCTGCAATCCTTCCGGCTCGCCCTCGCGGGACTCGTCGCTCTTTCGAGCGCCCTCGCGGTCTACGCGGTGCTCTGGCTCTCCTTCTCCGGATTATCCTCGACCTACATCGATGCCGCGATTCCGAGGTTTTTCACGGCAGACAATTTCCGCCTCATCTTCGCCGAAGACGGCCTCGGCCGGGCCTTCCTCAACACCCTCGGCGTCTCGGCGGTCTCGGCCTTTCTCATTTCCTTCTTTGTCCTCCCTGCCGCGTTCAGGCTGCGCTCATTCTCCGCGGGCAGAAAGGCCGGAATTTTCGCGGGCATCCAGGCCCTCGGCGCGGCGGGCGGCATGCACTCGCTCATCCCTCTCTACGTGCTGTTCCGGAGCCTCGGGCTCCTCGAATCGTACATCCCCATCGTGATCGTCTATCTCTTCCACGCCGCGCCTTTTTCCCTCTTTACCACCTCCGCCTTCCTGGAAAAGCTGCCTTCCGGACTGGAAGAGGCGGCCGAGCTCGAGGGGGCTTCCGCGTTCACGCGGTTTTTCCGGATCGTCCTGCCGCTGGCCATGCCCGCCGTCGCGACCTCCGCGATGATAGCCTTTCTCGCGGCCTGGAACGGGTTTCTCGTGCCGCTGCTGTTCCTGGGCGACGATTCGATGTACACGATAGGTGTCAAACTCCACAGCTACGTAGGTTCGGTCGCGTCGGGATCTCCCGCCTGGAACCGCTTCGCCGCGGCCTCCATCGTCAACCTCGCGATCGTCGGGATACTCTTCCTCCGCTTCCGTTCTCCGCTCTCCGCGAACTACATGGCTGAGCACGACGAGTAGCGCGGCGGAGGGGAACTGCCAGGAAAAACGGGGCCGGAGCCCGGAGAGCCTTTGCCTCCGGCCCCGACCACCCCGTCCGGGCACCGCCCCATCACGGTCCTGTCCGGCCGTCCCGGGCCGGTCAGTCGGTTTCCGGCCTCATGTACGGATAGCGCCATTCACGGAGCGGCGCAAAGTTTTCCTTCACCGCCCTCGGGCTCGTCCACCGCAGAAGGTTCAGGGAAGCTCCCGACTTATCGTTGCTGCCCGACCTCCGCGCGCCGCCGAAGGGCTGGCGCCCGACGATGGCCCCCGTCGGTTTGTCATTGATGTAGAAATTCCCCGCGGCGTTCCTGAGTCTCGCCTGAGCCAGCTCGATCGCCTTCCTGTCCCTCGCGAAGAACGCTCCCGTGAGCGCGTAGGGCGAGGTCGAATCGATCAGATCGAAGATCTCCTCCGCGCGGCTGTCGTCGTACACGTGCACTGTCAGGACCGGGCCGAATATCTCCGAACTCATCGACTCCGCGCGGGGATCTTCCGCGAGGATGATCGTCGGCTCGATGAACCAGCCGACCGAGGAATCCCCCTTGCCTCCCGCGAGAATGCGGCATGAGGCCGAGGCTTTTGCCCGCTCGATGTAGCCCATGATCGATTCGTAGGCCGCGCCGTCGATCACCGCGTTCATGAATGCGCCGAAGTCGCGGACATCGCCGGTCCTGATGGTCCTGGTCTCCTCGACGAGTCTGTCGAGGACCGATGCCTTCATCGACGCGGGAATGTAGATTCTCGACAAGGCCGAGCACTTCTGCCCCTGATACTCGAAGGCCCCCCGTATCGCCTGTGCGACGACGACCTCAGGGTCGGCGGAAGGGTGGACGAGGGCGAAATCCTTTCCGCCGGTTTCGCCCACTACGCGGGGATAGCTGCGGTAGTTCCCGAGCCCCGCGGCGATGTCGCGCTGGAGGGAATCGAATACCTGGTTCGAGCCGGTGAAGTGGAGTCCCGCGAAGTCCCTGTGGGGCAGGAGACCTCCGCTCGTGACGCTGCCTTGGCCGGGGAGGAAGTTGATCACGCCCCCGGGCAGCCCCGCCTCGCGGTAGATCCGCATGAGGAGGTAGTTCGACAGGACCGCGGCGGTCGCAGGCTTCCAGATCACGGTGTTCCCCATGACGGCGGGAGCCGCGGCGAGGTTCGCCCCGATGGCGGTGAAATTGAAGGGTGAAATCGCGTAGATGAAGCCCTCGAGGGCCCTGTACTCGAGGTGGTTCCACTCGTCGGGAAGGCTCGCCGGCTGTTCCTCGAAGATGCGTTTCATGAAGCCGCCGTAGTGCCGGAAGAAGTCGGCGGACTCGCAGACCGCGTCGATCTCGGCCTGGTAGACGCTCTTCGACTGGCCGAGCATCGTCGCGGCGTTCAGTTCGAATCGACGCTCGCCGCAGATGAGGGAGGCCGCGCGCCGGAATATCGCGGCGCGTTCCCTCCAGTCCACGGCTTCCCACTCGGCCTTCGCGCGCGAGGCGGCCTCGATCGCGTCCCGGACATCCTCCGGTCGCGCCTCATGGAAGTGGGCGATGATCTTCGTCCGGTCGTGGGGGCAGAGGACCGGTTTTATGCGGCCGGTGTAGACTTCCTTTCCTCCGATGATGGCAGGAATTTCGACCAAAGCGGCGAGGGCGCGGTCAAGCTCGACCCGGATCGAGTCGCGTTCGCGGCTTCCGGGCGCGTACGCGAGCGGTGTCGCGTTTGTCGGCGGCGGCAGTCCGCAGATAGTTTCGTTCATGATTTCTCCTTTCCAAACACGGGAGGTCGCGGGCTTTCGCGCGCGGCCCATCGGTCCCAGGGCCATTCCGGCACGGCGGGGCAGGTTCCGGGGACTCGGAGAAGACTGTAATTGTGGGATGGAAAACCGGAAACTCCGGCCCTCCGGACCCGACCGGGTCCGGAGACTTCGAGCCTACCGATTCATTCCATGAGTGTCCAGAAGAGCTATCGGCACGGGCCGCCGACTTTTCCTTACTTTGAGGCCGCCACTTTTTCCGAGTTGGGCTTTCCCTGTATTCCCGTGTAGAAAACGATGAGTTTGACCGCTTCCGCGCCGACGGCTCTTCCGTTGTGGGGTGCATTGACGACTTCGATGACGGCCTCTCCGGTCGCGAAGGTCCGCCCCGTCCCGTCGGCGTAGTCCACGGCCAGCGTCCCGGAAAGCACGTAGGCGTAGACCGGATTCGCGTGCGTGTGCCACCCGGTCTCGGCGCCGGGATTCAGGGTGACCTCGGCGACAGTGATTTCTTCCTTGTCCGTGTCGGGATAATCTATAGGCGTTCCGTTGCCGGTGACCGTAGTCACGAGCAGGGGCCTGACGAGGACGGCCGAGGCGTAAGCCTCCGCCGAAACCGGTGCCGGCGCGCAGAATACGAGAGCGACAAGTGCCGATGTCAGGAACAGCGTGAATGGGCGGATGAAGAATCCGGTTTTTTTCATGGTCCTACTCCTCATTGCAGTGCATTATCCCATGGCCCGGATGGCAGAGCCAGAGTCGGATCGTCGGTTTTCACGACATCCCCTCCAATGCGGCGCGGAGTTCCTTCCGGTCGATACCCCAGTTCCGGCCGAACCTTCCGACGAGCGCGTCGGCGATTCCGAGAAATCGCCCGAACGCGGCCCCGCCCTCGGGCAGAAGCCGGGGAACGAGATCGTCGAAGTGTCCGCGGTTCACGATGAGCTCCCAGAACCGCGCGAAATTCTTCAGCGCGCCCAGCCCGGTCTCGTCCATGGCGGCGCTCGCGATGACCTCGTAGGGTGGATCGGGCGAATAGTGCATTCCGAAGGGGAGGTCGTGCCGGGCGATCGGCGTCCCGGGCAGGCGCTTGAGGATGCCGAGCTGGATTTCCGAAGGCCTTGCGGACCACAGGAGGTCGAATCCGCGCGCGAAGGAATCGAAGCTCTCCCCCGGGAGCCCGGCGATGAGATCGGCGTGCACGGTGGCATTCGTCCTTTGCCCGAGGAAAACGAGGGTTTCCAGCTCCCGCGCGGGATCGGAAGGGCGGCCGATCGTCGCCGCGACTGCGGGATTCAAGGTCTGGATGCCGACCTCAAGGCGGAGCGAATCCGGCGGAAAGCGCGTCAGCACCTCGCGCAGTCCATCGGGGAAGCGGGATGGAACCATCTCGAAGTGGACGCAGAGTCCCGGCCTCATCCTCGCGAGGAAAAATTCCAGAATCGCGCGGGCGCGATCGATGTCGAGGTTGAAGCTGCGGTCAAGGAATTTGAATGTGCGGGTGCCGCGCCCGATCAACCCCTCCATCTCGCGGAGAAAGGGATCGAGGGGAAAATTGCGGACGCTTCTGTCCAGGGAACTCAGGCAGAACTCGCAGCCGAAGGGGCAGCCCCGGGAGGCCTCGACATAGCTGAGTTTGCGGCCAAGGTCCTCATCGGTGTAGAGAGCGTACCCCGTCCGTATCGACTCGGGGGCGACGGGGGCCGCCTCGACGAAGCGCCCACCGACTGCGCTGATCGCGCCGCCGGCGACCGGAAGGCGACCTTCGAGAATGGCCGCGCACAGCTCGCGGAAGGCGTGTTCGCCCTCTCCTCGCAGCACCCAGTCGGCCTCCCCGGCGAGAGGGGCCGCATCAGGAAGGTTCGAGATCTCGGGCCCTCCCAGAATCACCGTCGGGGGCTTCAGTCCGGATTCCTTCCAGCGGGCGCGCAGTTCCCGAAGAAGTTCGAGCGTAGCCGCGTGGTTCCAGATGGACACGGACAGGGCCAGTATTTCAGGGTGCGCGGCGAGGATGGCCTCGGTTTTTTGCAAGACAGGCTGCCTCAGGGTGAACTCGAGTATCCTCGCGCGAGGCTCCAGATTCCCGAGGTTGGCCGCGAGGAGGCGCAGGGCGAGGGAAGGGTGTATCCATTTCGCGTTTATCGCACAGAGGAGGATTGTCCCATCCTGACTCACGCGAAGAGATCCTCCATTCCGAGGCGCGATGCCATCTCCGCCATGGCCTCGTCGTCGGGTCCGTTGTCCTCGTCGGCCCCGGGGGTCTGGCCGGATGCTGCGTCGATGATCGAGGGAAGAAGGTCGATGTCACCCGCGCTGTTGACGAATGCTCCCGGAACCTGCCAGGCCCAGCCGAGGGCCCGCGCGATGTCGGCGGGCTCTTCTATCGGCTCGTACCAGGTCGGGTGGGTACGGGGACGGTCGCCCCAGGGGCGGCGGCAGAAGGCCTTGATGAGCTGGACCGCGACGCCCCGCCTGCGACAGACGTGGACGAGTGTACGCGCCGCCGCCGCGTAGGCGGGGTCCCCCGAGAGCTGCCAGTTCCAGGGAAAGAGGACCGAATCGAAGTCGAATTCGTCGAGGCTGCGCAAGTGCATGGAAGGCGCGGCCTTGCCGTGGCCGGTCACCCCGAGAAAGCGGACGAGGCCGCGGCGCCTGGCTTCGACGAAGGCCTCGAGCGCTCCGCCCTCTCCCATGGCGGTCTCCCACTCGTCTTCCCTCACGAGAACATGCATCTGCCAGAGGTCGACGTGGTCGGTGCGCAGGAGCCGCAGCGAGCGCTCGAGTTCGGCGATGGCCTCGGATTTCGTCCGTCGCTCCGTCTTGGTCGCGAGGAAAACCTCGTTGCGGTGGGCGGAAAGCCAAGGGCCCATCCGTTCCTCGGCCTGTCCGTAGCTCGCCGCGGTGTCGAGGTGGTTTACGCCGGCGTCGAGGACGAGGCCGAGTGTCCTGTCCGCGTCGGCCTCGCTCACTTTCGCGAGGGCAGCGGCGCCGAAAAGAAGGCGCGATGACTCATGGCCTGTCCGGCCGAATGGAAGTCTTGGTATCATGCGATGAGCATAAGCTCTGGAGGCCGGCGGAGTCAAATCGGATCACTGGAGGCGGAGGAATCGCCCGCCCGGGCGGCCCTCAGGTGGGCGAGAGCCCTCGTCTGCCCCTCGATCTCACGCTCGCCCGACCATTCGTCGTCGTTCCAGCCCTCGACGTCCACGGTTCCACGGTAGCCCGAGGATTCGAGGAGGCGGAAAACAGCCCGCCAATCCGTGTCCCCATTGCCCGGAAAGCAGGATGCGTGGAACTTTTTCTTTCCGTACAGACCGCGCTCCGCGAGGAGGGCGCGGTCTATGCGCGAGTCTTTTCCGTGCACATGGAAAATTCTGCGGGCCCATGCCCCGAGCTGAGGCAGAGGAGAGGCCAGGGCCTCGACCTGGTGGCAGGGCTCCCATTCGAGTCCGATGTTTTCCGCGCCGAGGGCGCCGAACATGAGTTCCCAGGCATCGGGATTTATGGCGATATTCCACTTTCCGGTTTTCCAGGTATCGCCCATCCTGCAGTTTTCGAAGGCGAGCCTGACGTCCCGGCCCGCGGCCTGTCCCGCGAGGTCAGAGAACAGTTCCCGCCAGGGGCCCAGAGAGGCCTCCACGCCCGCGCCCGCGATTCTTCCCGCGAAACCGGACACGAGGGGAATGTTCCGCCCGCCCTCCGCGAACCGAGGCGCCGCCGAGGCAAGCGCCGAAGTCGCGAACCGAGGCGCAGTGTCTATGAGGGCCCGCCACGAGCGCCTGATTTCTTCGCCCGTCTCGTCGTCCCGGAGGGGGTTTCCGTAGATCGAGAGGCTGCTGACGACGGCCCGGCCTCCGCCCGGAAGTTCGGGCGCGCTCCCGATGGCCGCAAGGATTTCATCCGCGAGGCGGGAAAGATCGCCCTCTCCGATCGTTTCCCAGAACATGATCGACCAGGATTCGAAGCCGGCGGGCGAGAGCGACGCGATCGCGGCGGCCGGATTCCCGAGCCCCTTCACCAGGGTTCCGACGCGGATATCACTCATGGGCTCCCCCGTGGCGCGCCCGCGCCTGATCCATGAGACTCTCGAACAGCCTCTGCACTTCGAGCCCTTCCCGGAATGAGGGCGCCGACCAGCTGCGCATCCATGCCGGCAGATCCACGCCCGCCGGTCTGCCTGGGCCGCCGGCACTCCTCTCCTGGACGAGGGCTATGAAGGCTTCGTAGGTCGAGGGCAGACGCGCACCCTCGACCCACTCCTCTCCTCGCTCCGTTTCGAGCCTGACTGCCGTCCGGGATCGCCTGAGATCGAGCGACGCCATTCCAAGTTCCCCCCGGACCGCGACAGAGAATGCGTCGACGGAGTCGGGGTCGACGCAGCTTGCCCTGATCCGCGCTGTCCCGCCGCCGGAAAGCGTGGCCTGCGCGGAGAACTCGACGAGGGCGGGGCAGGGTGAGCCCTCGGATCTATCCTGTCGCTCGGGAGAGATATTCCACTGCCCGGGGAGGATGTTCCGCGGGCCGAGGAGGGGGTCGTCTGCGTCGGATTCGTGGGCGGGGCCGAGCATCCCGCGCGCGTAGGCCTCCGTGAAGGCCAGAGAATCCTCCAGGACAGGATCGACGATTTTTCCCCCGGTCACGGCCAGAATCGCGTCGACGAGATGGCTTCCCAGGTCGCCGAGGACCCCCGCCGTGCTCTCTGTCGGCGAAAGGCGCCAGCGCCGGGTCGTCGAGCTTCGCCAGTCGCCCCAGGCGCCGGTCACCAGCCAGCCCTGCAGGTAGGATGCGTCGATCTCCTCGATGCGGCCGAGCCTGCCTCCTCTGACGAGCTCTGCGAGGGCGACGAGGGCGGGGGCATTGCGTTTGGAGAAATTGATGACCACGGGAAGCGGTGAGTGACCGCAGGAACTTTCCCGCGCCGTTCCCGCCGACTCCGCGGCCGCGGCCATTGTCGCCGCCTCGGCGAGGCTGCGGGCCATCGGCTTTTCGCAGAAGAGCGGATGGCCGCGCTTCAGGCAGGCTATGGCGATCCTCGGATGGTGGCTGTCCACGACCGCGCAGGATATCGCGTCGATTCCAGGACCTGGCCCGGAGTCTTCCGGACCGGCACGGCGATCTGCCGCGTCGAGCAGGGCGTCGATCCTGTCGTACCTGAGGGGAATTCCGTATTTCGCCGCGAAGGCCTCCGCCCTGCTGCTCCGGTGGTCGGCGCAGGCCGGAATGGAGACGCCCGGGATGGCCGAAAATTTCCTGACGTGGTATTCCGCCATCGCCCCCGTGCCCACGAGGGCGATCCGCACATTCATCGCTCGCCTCCGTATGACATCGACCGTGGCACAGAGGTCGATTCGCGCACGACGAAGTCCGTGTCGAGGAATTCCTGAACCGGCCCCGCGATCCTGCCCTCTATGATGCCTGTCAGAAGCACCGTGGCCGCGCGGCCCAGATCCGTGATGGGGTGGTGTACCGTCGACAGGGGAGGAGAGATATCCTGGGCGGGGTGGAGGTTGTCGTATCCGATCACGCTCAAGTCCCGCGGCACCTGGATGCCGTGCTCCGCGCAGTACTGCAGCACGCCGAGGGCCTCGCGGTCCGAACTCGTCATGACGAGAGTCGGCGGATCCTCGCCGTCGAGGATGTGGGCCATCGCCTTGTACCCTGAAGTTTTGGAGAAATCGCCCTCGGTGACCTTCCCCCGTGTGCCGAATTCCTCGCAGAGCCTGCGGAAGCACTCGAGCCGGTCGGTGGCGTTGCGGAAAGCCATGTCGCCCGTGATGTAGCCGATGTGCGCGTGGCCGAGATTGGTCGCGTGGGAGAAGGCCTTGCGCATGCCGCTTTCGGGCCGCGCGTCGACGCTGGACAGCCCCTTACGGTAGTTGTTGATGAGGACGAAGGCGACCTTGTCCCCCGACAGGAGCTCGAAGGAGCGGAAATCGGCCGGCGTGACTGCGAACAGAAGACCGTCCACGGTCCGCGAGCGGATGAGGTCGTGGTAGCCCTTGTGCCCGCGCTCGACCTTGTCGAGGATGATGGTCACCGAGTATCCGAGCTTGTCCGCGGCGAGGACGACGCCGTCGAGCAGCGCCGGAAAATAGGCGCGCGAGAAGGGCGGGAACGAGGAGTACGAGGGGACGACGAAGCCGAGGACCATGGTCCGGTTGCGCGCGAACAGGGCCGCCTGCCGCGACGGGATGTAGCCGAGCTCTTCCGCCGCGCGGCGGACCTTCTCCTTGATGGGGTCCGTGATGAGAGAAGAGTCGTTGAGTGCGCGCGATACGGTCGATTCCGCGACGCCGGCCATTCTGGCCACATCCGCTCGCCGGGTTTTTTCGATGGCGGGCCTCCTCGTCGTCAAGCCCGGGCGAGTTTCCCGAAGCGGTTCGCGATGGCGAGGGCCGGATCGGTCGGCACCTCCTGTCGCTCCACGCCCGCCGGAACGGAGACGGCCGGCACGCGTCGGACGCTTTTTCCCGCGAACTGCGGAAGCCAGGGGCGCTGGGCTTCCAACATATCATGTGTCATCCTGCGGATCTCATCAAGGGTCAGGACGGCCGCCGTCAGCGGATCCATGGCGACAGCCTGGACCAGAAGCTCGGTGTCGCCCGCGAGCGCGGCCCCGACGGAGAGTCCCTGGACGAGGACGTTCGTCATGTTGAGGGCCGCGAGAGGGGCGGGCAGGGCCCCGATGTGGGTCGGATGGAGGCCTGTGCGGTCGACATAGATCGGCACTTCGACGCAGGCGCCCTCGGGCAGATTCGTTATGTAGCCGTCGTTGCGGATGTTTCCGTTGAGGCGGAAGATTCTGCCCGTCTCCTTGGCCTCGATGATGTGCGAGCAGTATTCCGCGCTGCGCTCTCCGAGTTTCGTCGATTCGATGGAGAGCGGATCCAGCTTTCGGAACTTCTCGTCGATCATGGCGCAGTAGTGGTAGTAGGCGCCCGTCTCGCCCCCGAAGGCCGGCTCGTCGCAGTAGAGCGCGAGCGCCTTCGCGTTCTTGCGGAAATACGGAAGATACTCCGAGAGGTGACCTGTGCTCTCTGTCATGAAATAGCCGAAGTGGCGCATGACCTCGCCCCGGACTTTTTCGTTCACGTAGTATCCGGGCTTCTCGAAGTTGGCTTTCAGGATCGGGTAAAGATCCTCGCCGGAGTGCTCGAGGCGGAGGAACCAGGCCATGTGGTTGATGCCCGCCGCGACGAAGTCGATCTCGTCCTTGGGCCTGCCCGTGTACGAGGCGATGAGGTCCATCGTCGTCTGGACGCCGTGGCAGAGGCCGACGAACTGGAGGCCTTCCACGGTGCCCAAGGCCCAGCAGCACATGGCCATGGGGTTCGCGTAGTTGAAGAGGATGGCGTTCGGGCAGAGTTCTCGCATCTCGGCCGCGATTTCCAGGAGCGCGGGTATGTGGCGCTGGGCCCGGAAAATGCCGCCGGGGCCCAGCGTGTCGCCGATACAGTTGTCGACCCCGTATTTCATGGGGATTTCGTAGTCGTACCTGAAGCCCTCGACGCCGCCGACCTGTATCATGGCGACGACATAGTCGGCTCCACGCAGGGCTTCGCGGCGGTCCGTCGTCGCGCTCACGCTCGCGTCGACGCCGTTGTCGCGGATCATGCGCTCCACGAAGTCCTTCATCTTGTCGAGGCGCGCGTGCGTGAGGGCCATGAGAGCGTACTCGCTCCCGGCCAGGGCGGGCGTCGCGAGAAAATCGCCCATCAGTGTCTTGCAGAACACGAGGCTGCCCGCCCCGATCATCGCTATCTTTGCCATCGTATCGACCTCCATGGAAAATAGTGGCGGCGTGACCCGGGCGGGCTCATGGCGGGCGCAGGTCAGTCATCACCGACTTTCCCGACCTCGGTTATGCGCTCTCGCTCAGGTCCGCTTCGCCTTGAGCGCGCCTTCCTGTTCGCGGATGACTTTGAGAGCCTGGCCGTACTCCCTGTCCCAGGTCGTGCAGCCGACGTTTTTCTGACGGATGAGAAGCTCGATGCAGTTGTCGCAGGCCGTGCACCAGTGGATGTCGGATTCCCTGCCTTCGGCGAGTTTGCGCGGCAGCTGGCCGTCGGCCAGGGATTGCCTTCCGATGGCGACCATGTCCGTCACATGGTCGCCGATATTCTTGTTGGCCCAGTACATCAGGGTGTTTTCTTCTTTGTTGCGGGCCTGCAGTTGATTGTTTCCGTTGTTGAGCACCGAATAGCCCGAGCCTATCACGACGGTTTCCGGTTTGAGGACGTCGCGGACAGCCTTCTGGAAGGTGAAGTGGAGGTAGCAGTCGTCGGGCACCTTCCTGTCGGGCTGGGAGAGGGCGAGAGTGATCGAGGGGCTTCCCGCCGACACGATGATGAAGGAGGCGCCACGCGCTTCCATGCCCTTCACGAGGGCGAGGGATTCGGTGAGATCCATCACGGGCGAGTCGGGGCCCGCCGAGCCCTGGCCGCCAGGGAAGCCTTCCCATATCGATACCTTCGACCCGACGATGAAGTTCGGATCGCCGATCTCCTTCATGATCCGCTCGTAGATCGTGTAGGTGAAGCGCGTCCGGTTTTCGAACGAGCCGCCGTACTTCCATTTCCGGTCGTTGTAGGGCCTGAGTATCTGTGAGTCGAGGTAGCCGTGGCAGTTCTTGAAGTCGATGCCGTCGGCCCCGCAGTCGTGGGCGATTTTGGCCGAGAGCACGAACTGCTCGATGGTTTTCTCGACGTATTCCTCGTCGATGACCTCGCCGCCGAATCCCGGAAGCGGTTTCACGCAGACCTTGCGCGAGAAGCCCGTGTGGCTCAGTTCGCCCGAATGAGTCAGCTGCCAGATGAAGAGGGGCTTGTCGTTCACTTTCTTCATCTCGGCGACGAATTTGGCGAGCGCCTTCTGGTTATGCGGCATCACGGAGAGCTGGAACTGTCTCGATCTCGACTCGTACTGGACGGTGATCGCCTCCAGGTCGATGATGCCGGCTCCGCCTTCGAAGAGATTGTGGTAGCGGCGGTAGGTCTTCTCGGTGGGGTTCCCTTCGACGTCGGAGTCGCAGCACTCCATGGCGTTGATCATGAATCTGTTGGGCGCGACGCGGTGGCCCACCTTGATCGGCTGGAAAACGATGTCTTCTCTCGTCATGGCACGCTCCTCTATGTGGAATGGATTGTCCACCCAGTATCGGGGCGCATCGTCATTCCGGGCATACCAGAGATGCGCGAGTTCATCACCGGCAAAAAACCGGTGATAGCCCGCGTGGAAAAGTTCATTGCGTGACCCCGGCCAGATAAGCCCGCAGGCTGATATCCTGATTGTCCAGACGGAGTTTTTTCCTGATATTGAGGCGGTGGAAATCGACGGCCTTGGCCGAGATGTACAGGAGCGCCGAAATTTCCTTGCTCGATTTCCCTTCGAGGACGAGACAGGCGATCTCCTCTTCCCTTCGCGTCAGTCCGCATCGGGCGAGTTCCAGCTTCCCGAGAAGCGGAGAAGCTATGTCGCGGAGCCTCGATTCGAGCAGCGCCATCTCCTCCGAAGCTCCAGCCTCGGGGAATTTCCGCTTCAGCCTCTCGACGACAGGATCGACGAGGCGGGTTATGTTGTTCACGACATCGCCCGCCAGCCGTTTTTCGGCCTTGTCTCCTTGCCTGAGAAGGACCTCGAGGGCGGTTTCCTGCTCGGCGAGAGTCTGGTCCTGAAACTGAATCCGGCGCTTCAGATTTTCGATGATGCGCTCCTCTTCGTTGAGGTCCGTGATGTCCCGCACGTATTCGATCACGCCGAACAGCATCTTGTTGTTGTCGAAGAGGGGGAAGACCGAGAGCTCCTGCGTCCCGTTCTCGCTGCCGGGAGCGTCGTAGGAGACGAGTCCGATCTGGGGACGGCCCGTGCGGATGGCGACGAGGGAAGGGCAGTTCTCGCAGGGAGAAGGGCGGTCGTGGTAGCAGGAGTGGCATTTTTTTCCGACGACCGGCGTTTTGTGGCTGTACCAGGATTCGAGGGCCGTGTTTGCGCCCAGGATCGTCAGGTCCAGATCGAGAATGCTGATGCCGTCTTTCGAGTTGTTGAAGATGTAGGCGAAGAATTGCTCGAATTCCTCTATGAGTTTCTCGTGTTCCCTGTCGGTCGTCCCTATGGGATTCCGCGCGTGGAGCCAGCTTTTCAGGAAGGACAGGTCATTCATGCTCGTTTTTCTCTGCCGGAAAAAAGGCGGGACGCCCTAAAGGGGCGTCCCGCACTGAAATGCTGCGGATCAGAACATGGACTTGGGATCGTAGTACTTCTTCGCGTTTTCCTTCGTGATGAGTTCGGACGCGATGATGATCTTGGAGGGGATCTTCTGGGAGATGAAACCGGGGAGGTTCTGGCCGCGCACTCCGAGGAGGGCGAGGTGGATGGCCGGGTAGACCATGGAGGGGTGGTAGGTGACATCGACCGGGATCATAGGGTTCGATCCGTCCATGACGGTCTTGATCATCTCTTTGGATCCGGCGCCGCCGAGCATGAGCTTGACGTCCTTGCGGCCGGACTCCTTGTAGGCCTGGAGAACGCCGATGAGGATGTCGTCGTCCTGCGCCCACACGGCGTCGATCTGCTTGTATTTCTGGAGATAGGTCTGCATGACTTCGAGGCCTTTCTGGGCGCTCCAGTCGGCAGGCTGGGAATCGAGGATCTCGATGCCGGGGAACTTGGCCTTCATGACGTCCCGGAAGGTGTCCACGCGCTCTGAATTGATGACGCAGGGGATGCCTTCGAGGATGACCATCTTGCCCTTGCCGCCCATGGCTTTGCCCATGTATTCGGCGGAAACCTGGCCGAGGCCGGGATTGTCGCCGGCGATGTAGACGTCCTGCACCTGCTCGGTGAGGCCGCGGTCGACGGATACGATGTAGATGCCCTTCTCCTTGGCTTTCTTGATCGCGGGGGTGACGGTCGCTGAATCGTATGCGAGGACGACGATCGCGTTCATTCCCTTGACCATGAGGTCCTCGACGTCGGAAACCTGCTTCTGCGGCGAGTCCGCGAGGCTCAAGGTGAACTCGACGTTCTTGTCTTTCGCGGTGATGTCCTTGATGGCCTGCTGCGAATAGTACACGACACCGCCGGTCCAGCCGTGGTCGGCGCTCGGGATCGAGATACCGATCTTTACCTTCTGGGCCATCGCCGGCATGGCGATGAGTACGAGGGCCGCCAACATGATGAACAATACCTTCTTCATTTCTGCCTCCTCTAAAACGATATCCGAAATCGCGAAAAAGCCTCGTGCGCGCCAAGCCGACGGCCCGCGCGCTCCGGGCGTATTCACCTGTGCCGGATGACCGGCTCCATGACGTGGGCGATCAGGCTCTCCCGCCCTTCGGCGACTGGCCCCTCTGGATGAAGACGGCCGCGATGATGACGAGGCCCTTCACGGTTCCCTGCAGGTAGGCGCTCACGGAGAGCATATTGAGCATGTTGTTGATCATGCCGAGGATGATCGCGCCGATGACCACCCCCCAGATCGTCCCGCGGCCGCCCGTCATCGGTGTCCCCCCGATGACGACAGCCGCGATGGCGTCCATCTCGAAGTTGACGGCGGAATTGGAAGAGTTGACCGAATTCATCCGGCTCGACAGAAGGACGCCGGTGACGGCCACCATGATTCCGGTGAGCACGTAGGAACCCAGCCGTATCATGTCGACGTTTATCGCGGCGTATTTGGCCACCCGCTCGTTCGAGCCGACGGCGCAGGCGTAGCGTCCGAAGCGGGTGCGGTTCAGGAGGCCCGAGAGGAGGAATGCCAGTATTATGAAGATCCATACCGCGGTCGGAACGCCGAGAATCGAACTCATGCCCATGTTGCCGTACAGGGGGCTCTGCGAGACGAACTGGCCGCCGTGCCCGATGTAGAGGGTGAGCGAACGGAAAATGGCCATCGTGCCGAGCGTCACGATGAAAGGCGCCACGCGGCCCTTCGTGACTATGAAGCCGTTGAAGAGTCCGCCCGCCGCGCCGAGGGCCAGGGCGGCGGCCCATGCTACTGCGATGGCGCCGGCTCCGCCGCCCAGCGCGTTGACGATGAGGATGGCGATCGCGCCGATGAAGGCGGTCATGGAGCCGACCGAAAGGTCGATTCCTCCCGCGATGATGATGAAGGCCATGCCGAGGCCGATGATGCCGGAGTAGGAAACCTGTTTCATTATGTTGAGCAGGTTCTGCACCTGGAGGAAATAGGGACTCGCGATCGAGGATATGACGAACAGCACGACGAGGGCCATAAGTGACAGCGCGTTCTCGGCCTTTATGATTTTTGGAAACATGACTTTCATCTCAAAGGCCTCCCTTGATGCCTGTCGCGTAGAACATGATCTCTTCTTCGTTGATGCGCCCGCCCTCGACCTCGCCGACGATGCGGCCTTCCTTCATGACGAGTACGCGGCCGCACATGCCGATGATCTCCTCGAGCTCGCTCGAGATGAACATGACGGCGATGCCTTCGGAGGCAAGCCGGTTGATATAGGCGTAGATGTCGCGCTTCGCCTTGACGTCGACGCCCCGCGTCGGCTCATCCACGATTATGACGCGCGGCGCGGTGTCCAGGCTCTTCGCGAGCGATACCTTCTGCTGGTTCCCGCCGGACAGGGTCTCGAGCCGCGCGTCGGGGGAGGGCGCCTTTATCTCGAACTGCCCGACATAATACCTGGTCTTCTCAAGCTCTTTTTTCGCGTCGATGAGAGGCTTCGCGTAGTTGCGCAGCGAGACGAGTGTGACGTTTTTCCGGACGGCGAAAGAGGTCAGGACGCCCGTGCCCTGTCTGTCTTCGGAGAGATAGGCTATTCCCGCATTCACCGCATCGGCGGGTTTGCGGAGGGTCACCGGTTTTCCATTCATCGAGATGCCGCCCGCGGCGGCCTTCCTGATGCCCATGATCGTCTCGGCCACTTCCGTCCGTCCGGCGCCGATCAGCCCCGAAAATCCGAGTATCTCGCCTGCGTGCAGTTCAAAACCCACACTCTCGATCACTCCGGGAACTGTCAGTCCCTGGACCTTGAGAGCGACCTCGGGACGGGGCGCGACTTTGGGCGGGAATATCTGGTTGAGCTCACGGCCGACCATTCTGCGCGCCATCTCGCTTATGTCGAGGGCGCCGGTCTCTTCGAGGCAGATGAACTCCCCGTCCCGGAGGACCATGACGCGGTCGCAGATTTTCTTGACTTCCTTGAGCTTGTGCGAGATGTAGATCATCGTGACGCCCTTTTCCTTGAGGCGCGTCATGAGACGGAAGAGAATCTCGATCTCGTGCATGGTGAGCACGGTCGTGGGCTCGTCCAGGATGAGGAGGCGCGCGTCGACCTTGACGGCCTTGGCGATCTCCACCATCTGTTTCTGCGCGACCGAGAGGCTCCGGATGCTCGCCTCGGGATCGACGCCTGCGTCGAGGCCGTCCAGGAGCTCCTTCGTCTTCGCTATCATGCCGGCTCTGTCGAGAAGGCCGCTCGGGCGACGAAGCTCGTCGCCCAGGAAAATGTTCTCGTAGACGTTCAGGGTCTCGACGAGGTTGAACTCCTGCGGGATGAGACTGACGCCCATGCGCTTGGCGTCCTTCGCGTCCCTGATCTCGGTCTTCCGTCCCTCGAAATCGATCTCGCCCGAAGTGGGCGTGTAAATTCCGGACAGGATCTTGATGAAGGTCGACTTGCCGGCACCGTTTTCTCCGATGAGGCCGAGTATCTCCCCCACGCGGATCCCGATCGATATGTTGTCGAGGACGCGCACGGAGGAAAACTCCTTGGTTATGCCGCGGGTCTGTACAAGGATTTCGTTCATTTCTTGAGGGCCTCGTCGAAGGCGAGGTTCGACGGTGAGAAGTTGATGTTCTTCACGAAATCGCAGGCTTCGGCGGCGCCGAAATCGCGGTCCATTCCGGAATCCTCCCACTCGACGGAGAGCGGCCCTTTATAGCCGATGGCGTTCAGCTCGCGGATGATGGCCTCGAAGTCGACGTCCCCGTGTCCGAGGGAGCGGAAGTTCCAGCCGCGGCGCGTGTCGCCGAAGGTGATGTGCGAGCCGAGGATGCCCGACCTGCCGTCCAGCGTCACCGCGACATCCTTCATGTGGACGTGGTAGATGCGGTCAGAGAAGTCGCGGATGAAGAGGTGGGGCTCCATGCCCTGCCACTGAAGGTGGGAGGGGTCGAAGTTGAGGCCGAGGGTCGGGCGGCGCGCGAATTCCTTGAAAAGGCGCTCTGCCGTGTAGTAGTCGAAGGCGATTTCCGTGGGGTGGACTTCGAGGCCGAACTTGACGCCGCAGGCGTCGAACTCGTCGAATATGGGACTCCACAGCTCGACGATCTCGCGGAAGGCCGCGTCGATCATCTCCTCCGAGGTCTGGGGGAAGGAGTACCAGTATTTCCAGACTCCGGAGCCGAGGAAGCCGGTGACCACCGAAACGCCCATGTTGGCCGCGGCGCGGGCCGTGTACTTCATCTCCTGTATGGCCCACTCGCGGATTTTGGCCGGATTGCCTTTGCAGTCGGCGGGCGCGAAGCCGTCGAGACGCGGGTCCCAGAGATCGCCGACGCACTGGCCCGCGAGGTGGGCTCCGAGCGCCCAGCATTTGAGGCCGTGCTTCGCGAGGATGGCCTTGCGCTCCGCCACATAGGCCGGGTCGGTCGCGGCGCGCTTCACATCCATGTGGTCGCCCCAGCAAGCGATCTCGATGCCCTCGTAGCCGAAGCCGGCGGCTTTCTTGCAGAAATCCTCGAAGCTCAGGTCGGCCCACTGGCCTGAAAAAATCGTGACTGGTCGTGCCATATCTCTCTCCTCCGTATCGTTTTGCCGCGTCCGTACACCTGGGCCGTCGCGACCCTCCTGTTCGGCGCCATACCGGCCTGGGCTCTCCCCGAGCCCCGCCTGCCTGCGCGGGTTTCCCTCAGAAATCGACCCAGACCGCGCCCTTGTGCGAACTCTCCACGCATTTCCCGATGAAGCGCACGCCGCCGATTCCCGCCTCGACACCCGGAAAATCGAGCTCCGCTTCCGTCGGGGCGCGACCTTCCTTCACCGCCGAGAGGGCGGACGCGAAGGTCCTGTAGATGTTGGCGAAGGCCTCGAAGTAGCCTTCGGGGTGGCCTGAGGGGATGCGGCTGTAGGCCTGGGCTTCCGGATAGAAGCTGTCGCGGCCGCGCGACCAGGTCTGGTTGGGTCCGTCGAGGCGCGAAACCGCGAGGTAGTTAGGGTTTTCCTGGGACCAGGAGAGGCTGCCTTTGGAGCCGAAGACGCGGAAGCGCAGGCCGTTGTCGCAGCCGACGGCCACCTGACTCGCCCAGTACAGTCCCTTCGCCCCGCCCTCGTACTCGAGCATCACGGTCGCGTTGTCGTCGAGGGGACGCCCGGGGACGAAGGTGTCGAGCCGCGCGCACAGCGAGGCGATCTTCAGCCCCGTCACGTAGGAGACCATGTTCTCGACATGGGAGCCTATGTCGCCCACGCAGTTCGATTTTCCTGTGAGGGCGGGGTCGGTGCGCCAGGCGGCCTGTTTCGATCCCTCGCGCTCGATGGGATTCGCGAGCCATTCCTGGGGATACTCCGCGTTCACGAAGCGGATCTCGCCGATGTCGCCGCGCCTCACCATCTCGCGCGCCTGTTTGACGGCGGGGTAGCCCGTGTACGTGTAGGTCACGCAGAACAGGCATCTGTTGCGCTTCGCGAGGAGGGCGAGTTCCTCGGCTTCGGCCACCTCGAAGGTGAGAGGCTTGTCGCAGACGACGTGTATTCCGCGCGAGAGAAAAGCTTTCGCGGCGGCGTAGTGCGCCGCGTTGGGTGTCACGATGACGACGAAATCGATGCCGTCGGCCCCGGGGCCCGACCTGCGCCCGGCCTCCTTCTCTGCCATCTCCGCGAAGGAGGCGTACAGCCTGTCCTCAGCTATTCCGAGGGCCGCGCCTGTGGTCCGCGTGTTCTCCAAGGAGCGCGAAAAGCAGCCGGCGACGAGCTCGGCCGAGCCGTCGAGGCTTATTGCCTTGCGGTGGACTTCCCCGATGAACGCTCCCTGCCCGCCTCCGACCATGCCGTAGCGCAGGATCTTCCTGCCCGATGTAGCCCGTCCTCCCTCGATCATGGCGCCTCCCGAAGCGTATCGTCGCCGATCCAGATCATGCACACGGGTGCACGGTCGGCATTTTTTTACCCGCTCTCGGCGGGTATGTTGCTTTTATTATAGATTTGGTTCGTGCACGCGAGTGCACGAACGGGTCAAAGCCAGGATAAATCGGTTTTTCGAATCGCGCAAGCGGAATTTGCCGGAATCGATGAAATGCCGATCCGGGCCGAGCCTGATCCGGGCCGGATCGGTGCTGGCGGCACTCCCGTCGGGGACTGGGGCCGCGCGGGTGGCGTGGCCCGGCGCGATCAGGCTCTCTCTCTCGTCGAGGCCGCGATGAGCGCGCGGCAGGCGAGGAGGGATGCGACCGCGAACACGGCGTAGGCCGCGAAGCCGAAGCGGATTCCGAGTCCGCCCGCGATCACGGACATGAGGTAGGGGAAGGCGAAGGACCCGAGACCGCCGCCGGTCGAGGCGAAGCTCACCGCCTTCGCCTGGGCTTTGGGGAAGGTTTCGCCCACGATGCTCACGACGATGGGATAGATCGAGGAGCATCCGAGCCCCGAGAAAAAGACAAGGATGTAGCCCGGGACCCGGAATGCCGGCCCCAGAAAGCCAAGGAGGGCGAGGAGGCTGCTCGATCCCACGAGGAGGATCGAGATCGCGATCAGTATCTTCTGTTGGCTCACTTTTCTGGCGAGCACGGGAATCCCGAAGCGTCCGGCGAGGAGTCCCGTCCAGAACAGCGAGACCATGAAGCTGCCTGTGGCCGCGGAAGCGCCGAAAACGGACACGAAAAATTCCGCCGCCCAATTCGAGATGCCGAGCTCGACACCGACATAGAGGAGGAGGGCGACGAAGCCGATCCAGTAGGCGGGGTGTCGGGAGGGTCCGTCGGGGACGGCCCGGTTTTTGGAGCCACTGCGCCGGGATTCGTGGCTTGTGCCGCGAATAGGCGCCTCCCTTCCGAGAAGCCCGAGAGGCAGGATGGCCACCGAGACGAGGAGGAGCCCAAAGAGTACCGCGATGCCCCTGTACAGCGCCACCCAGGGAAGGTCGGCCGAGATGAGCCAGCCGAGGATGAAGGGGCCGACGACCGCCCCGATCGCGAAGGATCCGTGCATGAGGCTCATCGCCCGGCCCGCGTTGCCCTCTGCCCCGCTCTCCATGCGGAGGACGGACCAGTTGATGGTCACCTCGATGAATCCCTGTCCGAGTCCGACGGCGAAATACATGAGGAGGTTCAGAAGGGGCGAGGGGCCCGCGGCGAAGAGCGCGAGTCCCACCGTGTCGAGAACAAGGCCGATCGCGATGGAAACGCGCGGGCCAAGAGGGCCGAAGAGACGTCCAGCCATATATGTGGAAAGGAAATAACCTATGGCACCCGCGGCCATGACGAGACCCGCTGTCCCGTAGTCCCAGCGGAAGTCGGCGAGTATTTTGGGCAGCGTCGCCCCGACAATCGTGATGGATGTGCCGAACAGGGCGAAGATGGCGAAGAAGGCTGAATACAGGAGACTGAATTTTTTCTGGACGATGGGCATGGTGACGAGTTTCGCATCGACTATTCTCTCTGGTCAATCCGCCCCGCATGACCTAGACTATAAGTATGAAACTGACAGTCCTGGCCGACAACAACACGCTCATCGACCGCTATTTTCTTGGTGAACCGGCGGTTTCTTACTTCATCGAATCGAGGGGACGGAGGGTTCTCTTCGACGCCGGCTACTCGGATGTCTTCTTGCGGAACGCGGAAAGCCTCGGTATCGACCTCACCGATCTCGACGCGGTGATCCTCTCCCACGGGCACGCCGACCACACCCGCGGACTGCCCGCGCTCGCGCTGCTCATGCGCGAGACACTCGCGGACGCCGACTCTGAAGGCCGGCCCAAACCCCTCCTCGTCGCCCATCCTGCGGTCTTCCTCCCGAAGATCCTCGAGAACGGCGAGGATATCGGCGCGGATTTCCTGCCCGAGGACTTCGCGGATGTCTTCGAGTACCTTCCCTCCACGGGGCCCGTGGACCTCGGGGGCGGCCTCACCTTCATGGGACAGATCCCCCGCGTCCACGCCTCAGATGGCGGAAGCGTCGGATTCCGGATCGGCTCTCCCGAATCCTCCGAGCGGCACGTCATGCCCGATCCGCTGGAAGACGACAGCGCTCTTTTGTGCGCTGTCGGGGACGGGCACGTCATTGTGACCGGCTGTTCCCACTCCGGCATCGCGAACATCGTGGAGAGGGCGATTTCGCTTTCCGGAGACGCCCCCATCCTCGATATCGTGGGCGGTTTCCACCTTCTCGGCGCGGGGCGGGCAAAAATCGAGGCGACGGCCACCTTCCTCGAATCGAAGGGCATCCGCACCGTCCACGCCTGCCACTGCACCGACCTTCCCGCCAAGATCGGGCTGTCGCACAGGCTCGACCTGCGGGAGCTGGGCTCCGGCAGCGTACTCGAATACGCCTGAACGGTCCTCAGGGGAGTCGTCCCGGACTATCCGGACTCCTCGAGGATCCCTGAGCGTCGGACCCCTATTACTCCCCTCATTCCTCCAGGCGCTCGGCGTATCCGGATCTCTGATGGCAGGGCTCCGAAACGATCGAGTAGAGGGGAAGGGGCAAACCCTTTTCGTCGCGCTCGAAGATGGCGGCGGTCAGGCTTCCCCCGAAAACGCATCCCGTGTCGATTCCGAGCGAGTCCATGCGCACTCTCGGCTTCTCGAAGGGTTCGTGCCCGTAGACCACGTAGCCGCTCGTTCCTGTGTACCTGTCGGACCAGCGCAGGCAGCTGCGCGGGTCGCCGAGCCCGACCGGCTTGTCCCTCTCGTCGAGATTGCGGATCCACAGACAGATTTCGAGTATGTGGCGCGGGGTGGCGGGGCCCAGGTTGAGGCGGGGCAACACGCCGCCATGGACCACGGTGAGCGCCCCGATGTGGAGGTAGAGCGGCAGATTGTCGAGCCAGCCCAGGTCGGAGGACTCGAAGGTTCCGAAGAGATCGGCTTTTTCCGGTGCGAGGATCATCGGGTTACGCTTTCCGTGGATGCGCCTGTTCTCTTCGTGCCGGGCGTAGCGGATATAGACATGCTCGTGATTGCCGCGGATGCAGGTGATGCCGGATTCTTTCGCCAGACGGATGCAGGCGAGGGAATCCGGGCCGCGGTCGACGAGGTCGCCCACTGCTATTTCGAGGTCGCCCGTATCCGGAGAGAGGCGCCTGCGCAGTGCTGTCCATTCCTCGACACAGCCGTGGATGTCGCCGTAGATGATTATGCGGTTCATGGGGCGTGGCCGATTATAACACGGGATTCCGGGAGGCCTACCTCCGACTTGGCATTATTTGATGATCCGCGCGATGGCGCTCGAGGCGGCCAGTCCCGCCGCTATCGCGCCCGCCGTCTTCATGGTCTGCAGCCCGATCTCGAAAGAACTCCAGATCGCCCCGTTGATCGTCTCGAGCATGGTGTAGTACATCCCGCCGCCGGGCACGAGGGGGAGGATGGCGCAGACCGTATAGACCGTGGCGGGGCGTTTCGTGATGGCTGACATCGCCTCGCCCCAGAAACCGATGACCGCGGAGGCGGCGAATGCGCCGAGCGAGACCGACCCGGTGACGTTCGCCACGGGCACGGAGACAGCCCAGCCTAGCGCTGCTCCCGCCGCGACGAGAAGTAAATCCCTGATCCCCAGACCGAAGAGGGTCGCGAAGCCGAAGGTGGCAAGAGCTGCCCAGAGAGGCGCGAGAAGCGGATTCTGGAAGATTCCCGGCGCGTTCATGCCCGTCCCCCCGTCAGGAGCCGCCAGAGTGCGGTGGCCCCGCCCGCGCCGGCGGAGATTGCCGCCGCCGCGGTGAATGCGTCGGCTCCGCGGGCGAGTCCGGCCACGAGATCGCCGGCGATGGTGTCCCTGATGGCGTTCGTGATCGCCACGCCCGGAACGAGGAGCATGATGGTGCCGATGACGGTCAGATCGACCCTGTCTATCAACCCCATCCTGTTGACAGCGAGACTCGCCAGGGTGACGACGGCCCCTCCCGCGAGGTTGATGAGAAAGTCGGGCAGCCTGAGATGCGTGAGCCACTTGACGCCGCGGGAGAGGATGGCGCCGAGGAGCGCGGCGACGAGCCCCTCGTTCCAGCTGCCCCCGAAGAGGAGGGTGAAGAATCCCGCAGTCGCGGCGGCCGCGAGCAGCTGCACCCACAGAGGCCTCTCCGCGAGGCGTTCGGTGGCTTCGAGGGAGGCGGCCGCTCCCGCGTAGTCCAGCCTGCCGCCCTGCAGATCGCGGGCCATGGCGTCGAGCCGGGCCACTTTTTCCAGATTCATGGAGCGCTTCTTGACGCGGCGGACGATGGACCTTATCCGGCCGTCCGGCCCCGCGAAGGACAGCACGATTCCCGTCGGGATGGCGAAGCACTCTGTCTCGACGCCGCCGAGGCCGGAGGAGATGGCCTCGGCCGTCTCTTCCGCGCGGTAGGTCTCGCCTCCGCTCTCGAGCATGAGCCTCGCCGCGTCGGATGCGAGGAGGAGTATGTCTTCCGGGTCGACGATGCCGGACCGGGCCTTCATGGATGCCTCCGCGGGTCGTTCGTCATTCAGGCCTTTCCCTTCGGGGAGGAAAGGGCCAGGGCGGATCCGAGCGCAGGCTTATGGTCTCTCCGCGCAGTCCCGGAAAGGAGAGCGATGCGCTGTGGAGGGCCTGGTTCGGCAGGATGAGGGCTTCGGTGTCGGTGAGGGAAAGCCTCCCCTCGAGGAAGCGAATGAAAAATTCTTCGTCGAGGCCGTACAGTTTGTCGCCCACGACGGGATATCCCAGACTGGACATGGTCGCCCTGATCTGGTGGTTGCGGCCCGTCGCGAGCTTCGCCTCGACGAGGCTGAAACCCGCCTCTTTTTTCATGCGGACAAAGGAGGTTTCGCAGCTCTCTCCGTCCTCCGTCGGGTTCCTTCCGGCGGCGCTGGCGTCGGGGAACCGCGGATCGTCGCCCCCCGCGGGCCTTCCTTCCGTTTCCACAGCCGCGGCGACGAAGCGCCTCTTTTTCCTGACGACGCTCCGGCTGTCGTGAACGAGGAAACCCTTCGCCTCGAGCCGGTCGGGAAAATCTCCGTGGACGGCCACGAGGTAGCGCTTGTCGATGAGGCCTTCCCGCTGCAGTTCGCGCGCGTGGCGGTTGGCCCCGGCGGTCTTGCAGACGAGGAGGAGACCCGAGGTCTCCCTGTCGAGCCTCGTCGCGATGTGGAAGGATTCTCCCTCCTTTTTCATGATGCCCCAGAGGGTGTTGGCGAAATAGCGGCCGCCTGGATGACAGGGCAGGTTCGCGGGCTTGTCGAGTACGAGAAAGTCCGCGTTCTCGTAAGCGGTCCTGATCGCCGTGTCGACCTCGGGCTCTTCGAAAGAATCGGGCGCGAAGCGGACCTTGTCGCCCGCAGCGAGGATGGTTCCGGCCTCTGCGGGCGCGCCGTTCACCTCAAGGTGGCCTTCCCCGATGAGGGAAGCCCAGGCAGGAGCGTCGCAGTAGCGGAATCGTTCCGCGAGCCAGACGAGAAGAGGCAGGCCTCCGTCTTTCGGGAGGACAGTCGAGGTCACGATTCTTTCCATATATATCGATCATAGACCTTTCGCGCGGGGCTTGGTAGTATCGTTTTCCATGCTCCTCATCTATCCGCCCGTCGCGCGGAGCACCGAACCGCCTCCCGGCCTTGCCCGGCTCGCCGGAAGCCTGCGCGCTGCCGGCGAGCCCGTCCGCTGTCTCGACCTCAACCAGGAGGGCTTCGACTGGCTTCTCGGCCCCGATTCCGGGGTGGCCGGAAACCTGACTGCGGATACATGGACGAAGGGCGCCCTCGCCCGGCGGGAGCGCAGCCTCGCCCTCCTGCGCGACCCGGCAGGATACCGCAACTTCGACAGCTATGTGCGCGCCGTCCTCGACCTGAACCGGGTCCTCAAGGCCGCTGCCCTGGCCACTGCCCGGACATCAGTCGGGGCTGCGGCCAGGGCAGAGGGCAGTCGCGGCTCAGTGCCCTTTGCCACCCTGACCATGACCGATTACCAGGATACGCTCCTTTCGCCGGTCAAGTCGGCGGACCTTCTCCGCTCGGCCCGCGAGCATGAGGACAATGTCTTTTTTCCCCTTTTCTCGAGGCGCATCGACGAGACGCTCGCGGCATTCCCCGCGCGGACCGTCGGCATCTCTCTCGTTTTCCTGAGTCAGGCCCTGGTCTCTTTCGCCATCGCGGGGTGGCTCAGGGCTAAACACCCGAAGATCGGCATCGTCATGGGCGGGGGACTCGTCACCTCCTGGGTCCGGCAGGGACGTATCGACGCCGGCGTCGGCGCTGGCTTCGGCGGCCTCGTCGACGCCTTCCTTCCCGGGCCGGGCGAGGAATCCCTTCCCGGCTACCTCGCCGGTCTGACCTCCGCCAGCGCCGCCCCCGGCGATTCCGGCAACGCCCCCGGCAGTACCTCCGGCGCCCCTTTCCCCGCGGCCTGTCCCTCGTACGAGGATTTTCCCCTGGACAGCTATTTCTCGCCCGGACGCACGATCCCCTACAGCTTTTCCACGGGCTGCCCCTGGAAGCGCTGCACCTTCTGCCCGGAAAAGGCCGAGGACAACCCCTTCCGCGGCATTCCCCCCGCGGCAGCGGCCGGCCATCTGCGGGAGCTCGCGGCCAGATACAGCCCCCGACTCTTCCACTTCACCGACAACGAGATAGCTCCAGCCTGGCTCCGGGCACTCGCCGCGGAGCCTCCCGGCGCTCCCTGGTACGGCTTCGCGCGGTTTTCCCGCGAACTTACGGATTCCGGGTTCTGCCGCGCCCTGGCCCGTTCCGGCTGTGTCCTTCTGCAGCTCGGGCTCGAGTCGGGGGAGCAGTCCGTCCTCGACGCCCTCGGGAAAGGCACGCGGATCGAGGAGATCGACACGATTCTCGTCAACCTTAAGGCCGCGGGCATCGGCACCTACCTCTACGCACTTTTCGGCACACCCGCGGAGACGCGGGAATCGGCCCTCGTCACCCGGGACTTCCTCGAATCCCGCGCGGACCGGATCGGCTTCATCAACGCCGCGATCTTCAACATGCCCGCATCCGGCGAAGAGGCGCGAAACCACTCCACGCTCTCGTTCTACGAGGGGGATCTCTCCTTGTATTGCGACTTCGTCCATCCAGCCGGATGGAACAGGGATGCCGTGCGCGCCTTCCTGAAACGGGATATGGGCGCCTCTCCAGCGATACGGTCCATCCTCGCGAGGACGCCGCCGCTTTTCACCTCGAACCACGCGGCCTTTTTCGTCGGAGCCAACATGGACTCGCCCTCCTGGCGAGCCTATAATGAACCGATGACCACAGGGGCAGGCACAGGGGAGAGGGCATGACGAACGCGTTGATCGCCGCGGATATGGATATGGTTTTTCTCGCCGCCGGCCTCGGTTTCCTGCTCATCGCCATCTGCGCGGTCCAGCTCGGCCGCGGCCGGATAGCCTCATTGCCGTGGAGGCTTCTCGGGTTTTCCTCGCTCGGCCTGGCGCTCTTCCAGTTCATGGAACTCCTCGCCCACGGTTTGGGAGATCTTCCCGCCTTCTGGTCCCTCCGACTCGCGGTCCAGATCATCGCCTGCGCTCTCCTTTTCGGATTCGGAAGAGCGGGACTCCTCGCCAGGGGGAAAAGGATACCCTGGCCGCTTTTTTTCGTCCTTCTGCTCCTCGTCATCGCCGCGGGTTTCCTGTGGGGTTTTACGGGCGCGGAAATCGCCGCGCACTGCGCCCTCGTCCTCCCATCCTGCATCCTTGCGGCCCTGACCTTGGCCGGCGTCAGCGCGAAATCGGGGAAACATTCTCCTCTGCCGATCGCGGCCGCGATCGGCCTCGTGTCCTACGGCATCCTGTCGGCGTTTATCGCTCACGCAAAGATTTTTGCGGCTGACGACTCTGCCCGGCTGATTTCCGCATCTTTCCTGTCTCTTTCCGTGCCAGCTCTGGCCTCGGTTTCCATCCTGGCCTGTGCCCTCTTCCTCGCGCGATTTTCCGAGACGGCCACGGCGCGAAAGGGCGAGACTATCCCTCTGCGGAGAAGCCCCTCGCTCTGGCTCATGTCCGGTCTTCTCCTGATACTGGCGGCCGGATGGATCGGCGTGTCCGGGATCGACAGGAACGAGGAGAGCAGGCAGAAGTCCCTCCTTCTGGAAACGACCAGGGGAATCGTCCGGACCATCAAGCCTGAGGATCTGTCTCCTCTCGATTTTACCTCCGCGGACCGGCAAAAACCGGAATACGCGAAGCTGAAACTGCGACTCCGTTCCCTCCTGCCGAATGTTCCCGGCGCGAAGTTCATGTACATTCTCGGACTCAAGACGGGGCGCGTGGTTTTTCTCGGCGACTCCGAGCCTGAGGGAAGCGCGGATGAATCGCTTCCCGGGTCGGTCTACGAAGAGGCCTCCGATTCTCTCAAGGCGATGTTCATAACGGGAAATGCCCTGGTCGAGGGACCCCTGCCGGACGAGTGGGGAGTATGGGTCTCCGGGATCGTGCCCATAAAGGATAAATCCGGCGTCATCGTGGCGGCCTTCGGCATCGATGTCTCCGCCGTCGATTTCCGGCAATCCATTCTTCGGGCGCGCATCCGGGGGATCGGGTACGTCGTTTCGCTTTGCGCCGTCGTCATGATCTGGTGGGCGCTGCGGAAGCGCATGCGGGATGCCGAAAAACGCGTGCGGACGGGTTCGGAACCTGACTTGTTGCTTAAGTACGGCGCCTCGGCCGCCGTTTTCTTCGTGGGCTCCCTCGTTGTCGCCCTGGTATTTCTTGGCGAGCGCGAATCCTCGGCGCGGGCCTTCGATACGGCCTTCCGCTACAGCGCGGCGGCCCGGGTCGAGACGATCAACGCGGCTCTGGACCGGAGAATCGCCGAAATAGAAGGAGTCGCCCGTTTCATCGAGAACTCCGGCTCGGTCAACCCCTCCGATTTCCGCAATTTCACGCGGAGCCTGGTTTCGGATGGGGGGTCCGCCATCTCTGTCATGTGGATACCCCGGGTGGAAGGCGCGCGGAGGAAGCAATTCGAGACGGCCGCCCGGGAGAGCGGGTACCGGGACTACCGGATCACGCGGCGGACCTACGCCGGCGCCTACGAACCATCGCCGGAATCCGGGGAATACTATCCCGTCCTCCACGTCGAGCCGGCAACCGTCGTCGGGAAAATCCAGGGCTTCGATCTCTCCACTGACCCTGTGCCGGCCGCGGCTCTCTTCGCCAGCAGGGACTTCGCCCGGACGACGGCCTCGGAACCACTCTACCTCGCCGACACGAATGTGAGTCGCAGAGGATTCATGCTTTCGGTTCCGGTCTACAAGACCATCTCGAAACCGGCGACTGTCGGGGAGCGGCGGGATCTCGTGGAAGGTGTCGTCGCGGCTTCCTTCAGGTGCGACATCCTCGTGAGCGATGCGCTGCAGCCCTTCCCTCCCTTGGGAATCGCTTTCCGGATCATCGACCTCGGCGCTCCAGCCTGGTCCCGCGAACTCTACCGCCACGAGCCCCGCATCGGCAGCGCCGACTGGAACGAGGAAGACTGGACAGACCTCTACCAGCAGGTCATAGACGTAGCCGGCCGGGACTGGCTGATTCAGCTCATACCTGGAAGCGCCTTCGTGGCGGCCAACAGCTCTGCGGGCTATTTCTGGATACTGCCGTGCGGCGTCCTGTTCTCCCTGCTCGCGGCCTGGCTCGTCGGCCGCCTTCTCAACGATCGGATCAGGATCGAGAGGACGGTGATGGCCCGCACGCGCGAGATTTCCGACGGAAGGGAAAGACTCAACGTGACCCTGAGATCCATCGGCGACGGTGTCATCGCCCTCGACCCCGAACTCGGGATCATCCTCGTGAACGACGTTGCCCAGAGTCTGCTCGGCATCGAAGAGAAGGACGCTCTCGGGAAAAAACTCCCCGACCTGTTCAGGATCGTCCGCGAGACCGATGGCGGCGATTCGACTGATTCTCTTGTCGCCACGCTGCTCGGCAGAGAGGGCGGGTCCCGGCTTTTTGCCAACCACACGGTGCTCATCTCGCAGACGGGGAAGACCCATCCCATCGCCTACAAGGCCTCGCCTGTCCGGGATGAATCCGGCGCGAGGATCGGTTCAGTCCTCGTCTTCCGGGACCAGACCGAAGAGCGCAACGCGGCGAAGGCCATGGCCGGGGCCAGATCCTTCATGGAGAGCATGGTGGATTCCGTCCGCTATCCGCTCATCGTGCTCGACTCCGCCCTCATCGTGATCCGGACCAACCGGATGTACCGCGAAACCTTCCGCGCCGACGATGATTCGGTCCTGGGGAAGAAGATGCCCGACCTCGATTCGGGATGCTGGAGCGACGGGGGCCTCCTCGCCCGCCTCTCGCGGGTCATACCGGAAGACCTTCCCTTCGACGACTTCGAGATGGACCGCGACTATCCCGGCATAGGCCATCGGGTCATGCTCGTCAGCGCGAGGAGGATGTACCGCGCGGCGGGAAACGCGGATACCATCCTCGTTTCGATCCAGGATGTGACCGACCAGAAGCTGGCCGAATCCCGGCTTCGTTCCCTGAACCGCGATCTCGAGCAGGCGCGGGGGGCGGCGGAGAACGCCAACAGGGCCAAGAGCGAATTCCTGGCCAACATGAGTCACGAAATCCGCACGCCGATGAACGGCATCATCGGCATGACGGGACTCCTCCTCGATTCGGAGCTTTCCGGCGAACAGCGGCGCTACGCCGAGACCGTGCGCTCCAGCGCCGATTCCCTCTTGGCCCTCATCAACGACATACTCGATTTTTCCAAGATAGAAGCCGGGAAGCTCGAGATGGAAACCCTCGACTTCGACCTCTCCGACGTGCTCGGCGACACTGCGTCCATCCTCGCCGTCAAGGCTCAGGAGAAGGGTCTCGAGTTCATCTGCGCGGCCGCTCCCGATGTCCCCCTGCTGTTGCGGGGCGACCCCGGGCGGCTCCGGCAGATCCTTCTCAACCTGGCCGGGAACGCCATCAAGTTCACCTCCTCGGGCGAGGTCGCTATCAAGGCGAACATCGAGAGCGCGGGTTCGGGCCACGTCACCCTCCGCTTCCTCGTGAGGGACACCGGAATCGGGATTCCCGCGGACAAGCAGGGAATCATCTTCGAAAGCTTCACGCAGGTCGACGCGTCCACGACGAGGAGGTTCGGGGGGACGGGGCTCGGGCTCTCCATCTGCAAGCGCCTCGCCGGCCTCATGGGCGGCGATATCGGGGTGCACAGCGCGGTCGGCTCGGGCTCCGAGTTCTGGTTCACCGCCCGTTTCGGCCTCCGGGACGAGGCGGCAAGCGTCAGGAACGGGAGCCCCGATCCCGCGCGCGCGGAAATCAGGGGAGCGCGCATCCTCGTTGTCGACGACAACGCCACAAACCGCGATGTGCTCATGTCCCAGCTCCACGCCTGGGGAGCGAGGACGGCCGAATCCTCGGACGGCCCCTCCGCGCTGCGCGCCCTCTACCTGGCCATCGATCACCATGATCCCTTCAAGGCGGCCATCCTCGATATGCAGATGCCCGGCATGGACGGGGAATTGCTCGGCAGGATCATCCGCAGCGACGAAAGACTGCGGAATGTCAGCCTCGTCATGATGACGTCGATGGGACAGCGCGGGGATGCGGACCGGCTCAGGGAAATAGGCTTCTCCGCATATCTCGGCAAGCCTATCCGCCAGTCCGATCTCTACGACAGCCTGGCCCTCGTCCTGGCCGGCGGGAACACACTCGCCATGGACCGCTCCATGGTGACGAGGCACGGCATGCAGAGCCTGAACCGACCCGATGTCCGCGTCCTTCTCGCCGAAGACAATGCCACGAACCAGCAAGTGGCTCTGGGGATTTTCAAGAGACTGGGCATCAGGGCGGATCTGGCGAACGATGGCCGGGAAGCCGTCGAAGCCGTCACGAGCGGGCATTACGATATCGTTTTCATGGATGTCCAGATGCCCATCATGAACGGCTTCGAGGCGACGCGCGTCATCCGGGACCGATCATCCTCCGGCGGACATGAGCTGCCCATCATCGCCATGACCGCCCACGCCATGCAGGGGGACCGCGAACGCTGCATCGAAGCCGGAATGAACGACTATCTCGCCAAGCCCATCGTCCCCAAGGCGCTTGTGGAAGTGCTCCTCAGATGGCTTCCGCCTCCGCCTCCGGCACCTGAGGCGGGCGGCGAAGTATCCGCCGGAGAGATCCATGCCGAGGAGGTTCCGGCTCCGGTCGCCCTTGCGACTCCGCCTCGGCCAGCCTCCGACGCTCCTCCCGTGTTCGATGTCCACGGATTCCTGGTACGGATGATGGACGATGTCGACCTCGTGAAAGCGGTCACCGAGGGATTCATCGAAGACATACCGGAGCAACTGCGCGAGCTGGCCGGACTCGTGGCCTCGGGCGACGCCCCGGGGGCCGGCCGGAAAGCGCACTCCATAAAGGGTGCCGCCGCCAATGTCAGCGCGGAAGAGCTGCGCGGGGTCGCGGCCAGGATGGAGAAGATGGGCGAAGGCGTCGACATCGAGGGACTCAGGCGGCTCATGCCCGAGGCCGAAGCATCTTTTATTCGCCTTGAGGCGGAAATGAGGTTATATCTTGCCGGATAATGCGACTATCGCGACAGGAAGCGGACTTGCGGGGAAAAAACCCACACGGATAGTGGTGGCTGAGGACGATCTCACTTCCAGGACCATCCTCGTTTCCATCCTGAGGAAAAACGGATTCGAGGTCATCCCGACGAGGGACGGGAACGAGGCCTGGGATGCCATGCGGAAACCCGACGCGCCCCGTCTCGCCATTCTGGACTGGGTCATGCCGGGCTTGGATGGCATCGAGGTCTGCGTGAAAATCCGCGAAATCGAGGCCGACCAGCCGCCATACATCATCATGCTCACTTCGCTGGGCGACGAAGGCCACCTCATCGAGGGACTCAACAAAGGCGCCAATGATTACCTCTCCAAGCCTTTCAAGCCCGGAGAACTCCTCGCGCGGATACGCGTCGCCGAGCGGGTTCTTGGGCTGCAGGAGCGTCTCGCCACCGAGGCGAGCACGGACCCGCTGACGGGCCTCGCAAACAGGGCATCGCTCGGCAGGACCCTGCGCAAGGAGTTGGCGAGAACCTGCCGGGATGGTTCCCACGTCGGTGTGGCCATGATGGACATAGATCTGTTCAAGCGCGTCAACGACACCTACGGACACGCGGTGGGCGACGAGGTCCTCGTCATCTTCGCGCGGCGCTGCGAGGAAGTCCTCAGAGTCTACGACACCGTCGGGCGCTACGGCGGAGAAGAGTTCCTCGTCATCGTCTCGGACTGCGATCCCGACGACAAATTCTGGGAGCGCCTCCGGCTCGCCATCTGCTCAAAGCCCTTCGAGACCCGCGCCGGGGAGATTCCGGTGTCGGTCAGCATCGGCATCACCTGCGGAGCGGGCGATGTCCCCCCCGAGGATCTGGTCAGGGAGGCCGATGTCGCCCTCTACAAGGCGAAGGCCGAGGGACGGAACCGCGTCGTGAAATCCTGTTCGATGAGCGGGCACTAAAGGCGTTCAGCCGGCGACGATTTCCAGGAGGATGGAGTGGATGCCGGGCCTGATCCGGTACCGTTCCAGAGTGTCGGGCCCACAGCTCGCCGTTCCCAGCCCGCGCTGCGCGATGTCGATGTGGAGAATCGCCCCTCTCTTCAGCGCTTCGTGCGCCGGCTCCAGCCGGTCGAAATGTCTGACGGCGCGGAGCTCCCGGTCCGTCCAGGGCGAAATGCCGAAGTCGAAGAGCCTGTCCGCGGACAGAAGGACAGGGCCGAGTTCCGGCCGCGTCGACGAGGAGAGTTCGAGCCAGCGCGTCTGGGTCCTGTTTCCGTTTTCCTGGGGCATGATGTAGGGGACAGTGAGTGAGGCGATGTCGGAACTCCAGCATCCGACGTGCACTCCGGCTTTCCGGTCGCTGTAGGCTTCATGAGGGCCGAGGCCGAACCAGCGGACCCGGTCCCATTCCGGGGCGATGCGGCATGCAAGACCCACGCGCGCGAGTTCAGGCAGATCCGGCTCCAGGTCGAAGCGGAAGGCGAGATAGCTTTGCCCTCCGTGGCTCCGCGAGGATGACGAGAATCGGCCGATCTTCCGGCCCTCCGCGTTCACGATGCGTGAGCCTCCCGACGCCTCCCCCGACTCCTCGACCTTGATTCCGTCGAGTCCCGAATCGAGCCAGCCGTACATAGCCTTGTTCGTGTAATAGAAAGAGAAGTCCGGGATTCCCCTCAGTGGGACAAAATTGAGCAGCCCGTCGTTCTGGGTGGGCGTCCGGAAGAGGCAAGGCTCGAAGGCCGTGAGGGCGAAGGCGCCCGGCAGAGCGGTTCCGGATTCGCCCGCCGCTGTCCTGGCCCTGTTGGAGACAATGCGGACCGGGGCTGGCGGCGAAAGCCTGAACTGCTCCCAGGCGACGACGTGGCCCGCGGGCGCCCAGGAACTCGGCTCCTTGAGCGCGAACTCGAGCGTGAGGAAGCACTCCGAAGCCGAGAGTATCAGCCTGAAACCTTCGTCGGCCGGCAGTCCGATCCTGATCGCGGCCTTCTCGCCGGGCGCGATCCGCGGCAGACAGGCGATTCCCGAGGACACGGAGCCATTCTCTGCCCGCGCGGGACTCTTCCGTGCATCTGCGCGTTCTTCTGTCGCAGGGCTGAAGGGGAGGGTGGAGAGGTCGGGGAAGTCGGGGTCGGATGAAACGACAGACCACCGGAGTTCGAGGTCCTCGAGCCCGGAGAAATCGCGCCTGTTCTCGATGGTGACGATGCCGGAGCGCGGATCGGCGCTGGAGCATCGCAGGGGCTGGAAGAGCTTCGCGCACTCGGCCATCGCCGGTTTTACCGACCTGTCCGGGAAAACGAGGCCGTCGAGGACGAAGTCGAGGTCTGAGGGAGTGTCGCCGAAGTCTCCGCCGTAGCGCCAGGCTTTTGCGGCGCGGCCCGGAGGGACGGAGCAGCTCGGCGTGTCGGCTCCGCCCGGGCCGACGAGAATGCCGTGGTCGGCCCATTCCCAGATGAAGCCACCCTGGAGGCCGCGGCTCTTCTCGATCGCCTCCCAGTAGTCGCCGAGGCTGCCGTTGGAGTTGCCCATGGCGTGCGAGTACTCGCACATGATGAGGGGCCTGTCGTCGTCTGTCGTCCGGTCCCACTCCGCGATGAGGTCGATGGGCGGATACATAGGCGCGACGATGTCCGTGGCCGCCCGGCCGCGCTTGAGGGACTCGAGGTCGTAGGGACCCTGGCCCCATTCCTGACGCACCGCCCCCTCGTAGTGGATGGGACGCGTCGGGTCGACGCTCCTGATCCAGGCGGCGAGGGCCTCGTGGTTGGGACCGCAGCCGGACTCGTTGCCGAGGGACCAAGCGATGACAGAGGGGTGGTTCCTGTCCCGCAGGACCATGCGGGAGCCTCGCTCCATGAAGGCGGAAAGCCAGCGCTGGTCCCGGCAGAGATGGTCGTAGTAGGCGTGGGACTCGATGTTGGCCTCGTCGACGAGGTAGATGCCGTACTCGTCGCACAGGTCGTACCAGCGCTCGTCGTTCGGGTAGTGGCTCGTGCGCACCGCGTTGAAGTTGTGGCGCTTCAGGAGCTCGATGTCCCTGACCATGCCGGCTGTGGAGAGGGTCTTGCCGGTCCTCTCATCGTGCTCGTGGCGGTTGGCTCCTCTGATGAGGACTCGCTTCCCGTTGATGAGGAGGGCGCGGTCCGCGACCTCGACCGTGCGGAAACCGAGGCGCAGGGCTCTGTGCTCGATCGTTCGGCCTTCGGGATCGACGAGACTGAGGACCAGAGTGTAGAGGGCCGGGTTTTCGTGGCTCCAGACTGCGGGCCTGTCCACGGGGATACAGAGGCTCCCTTCCCAGCGGCTCGCGCGGTAGTAGCGGCCGATGGACATGGTCGCCGTCCCCACGGCCTTTGCGACATTCCGGGCATCCGTCGGCAGGTTCCCGGACGAAAGGGGCGCGGCCTGGAACAGGTCTTCGGAATCGAAAAGAGAGGCCCTCACGGTATAGTCGCCGCGCGGGCGCGCGTATCCCGTGGCGGGACCCGCGTAGTCCGTCGGCGCGGCGCCGGGGGGCAGATCGGCCGCGGCGGGGTCGAAGGCGAAACCCAGTTTCACCTGCAGCTGCACATGGCCGGCGGCGGCGCGGCCAGCCGCGTCGACCAGGGAGTTCGCACCCGGAGAGACTGGAACGGCGCGCGCGTCGATATCGGCGATCCAGACCGAGTCCGTGCTGTAGAGTGCGACGCTCCGGTGCAGGCCGCCGAGCCACCACTGGTCCTGGTCCTCGACGAAAGAGGAATCGGAATAGCGCGCGACGACGAGGACGAGGAGGTTTTCACTCTCCGAGATGGCGGCTGTGAGATCGAATTCCGCGGGGAGCCGGGAATCTTTGGAGAAACCGATTTCCCGCCCGTTGAGGTAGACACCGAGAAAACTCTCGGCGCTTCCGACCTTGAGCACGACGCGTCGTCCCTTCCATACCTCGGGCAGGTCGAAACGGCGGCGGTAGATCCCGGTCGGATTGTGCGCGGGAGAGGAGGGCGGGACATTTCCGAAGGGCATGACCACGTTGGTGTAATGCGGCCTGTCGAAGCCCTGGAGGCTCCAGGAGCCCGGCACCCGGATGAGACTCCAGGCCGAATCCTCGAGGCCGGGATCTGTCGCGCCGGGAGGAAGGGCTCCGGGATTGTCCGCGAGCCGGAAGTTCCAGTTTCCGTCGAGGCACATGACCCAGGGATTGCCCGCAGGCAGACCGCCGGCATCGCGGCTTTTCGGTCCGCCCGCCGCGTCGAGCCGCGCCGCGGCCGCTTCGGGGAAGGGATATTCCGGCCCGTGCATGGGCAATCGGGATTTCGAACTGAGCCCAGGCTGTTCCCATGGATTCGGGCTGTCAAAAGGATTGGTCATGATTTCCTTGAGGGATGCGAAAGCCGCAGACCCCGGCAGGGCCTGCGGCTGCGTTTCTGTCGGCGGTCAGGCTTCCGGTACACTCTGCAGGCAGGGCTTCACGGAGATGTCGAGATCGTGTTCCTCGGCTTTTTTTGCGAGATCCTCCCTGAGCGCGGTGAGGCGCGCGCCGGGGGTGATGTTGATGCGGATGCGCATTCTGAAAAGCGGGGTCCCGGAGAGAGGGGCGGCCTCCGCCACCGATTCGAGCTCCTCGATGTTGATCCCGTGGACCCGCAGGACTCCCGTGACGGCGCGCACGATTCCGGGCGTGTCGAGAGAGACGGACTCGATCATGTAGGGCAGCCCGCGGGGGCGGACGGGGCCGTCCGTCAGCCGCACCGAAACGGCGAGGGCCTTGTCCGCGAACTCGGCCGGCATTGTCGCCCGGAGCTTTTCCACCGCCTCGGCGGGGCCGGAGACCAGCATGATGACGGCGAACTCTCCTCCGAGGATGGAGGCCTTCGTCTCTTCGATGTTCGCGCCGCAGGATGTCACGCTTTCCGCGAGATCGTCCATTATGCCGCGCCGGTCGGGACCGACGGCGGTTATGACTGCATATTCCATGTCAGCATCGTACACCCGGAGAGCCGCCACCGCAACATGTGGCGAGCCCATGCGGTGAATCCATTAGTGAGCCTATGCGGAAGACCACTTCCTTCCCGGGCTCCGGATGAGCCTTGAAAAACTTCGGATTTCACGGAACCAAAGGCCCGCGGCCTTCGACTAAACTTTCGACAGCATCGGTGCGACAGGGCCGTCACGGCGGAATCGCCACGATGGAGCCGACGCGACTCCATCGTGGCGACTCCATCGTGAACCTTGTGCGTTCCCCTGTCACGGCATCATACTGAAGCCGGATTCTGGTTTTCGGGAGTCGTCCATGAGAGTCAAGAGGATGATTGTTGTCGCGATGGTTCTGGCCATCGCCTTCGCGGGGACTTCTGTTGCGGGAGCCCAAGGCATGCGCGGAAAAGGGGCCCCCATGGGCTCCGCTCTCCGTGATTTCAAGCTGGAGCAGGCGGAAATCGACAAAATCGAGGAAGTGCTCAAGACCAGCGAGGAAGCCATCGCCAAAGCCAAGGCGGAGATCCAGGTTGTCCAGGCCAAAGTCGCGCGGCTCATGCTGGAAAAGGATCCTTCCACTGAGCAGATCGGAGCCCTCGTGAAGGAGAGCCTCGATTGGGAGTACAAGGTCCGCATGGCTCAGATCGAAAGGCAGGTCGCCATTCGCCAGATCGTGGGCGATGAGCGCTGGAGCCTCATGTTCAGGATCTGGCGCGAGTTCAGGCAGGTCGCCAATCCCCAGATGATGATGCAGATGATGGACAGGAACGGCATCAGCCGCAAGGACTTCGACAAGTGGACGAAACTGTTCCTCCTTCTCAGGCGCCTCAACTAGCGCTGGGAGCGGAAGGCGTGGGCTCGACGGGACCCGTCTCCGGAGCCGGGCTTCAGCCCGGTCTTTCCGGCCGAGGCAGATGTGCAAGGCAGGCGGCGTCTGACGACGAGCTCGTCTCCTTTGCCGCCGCGGGCGACCGCTCGGCCTTCGAGATTCTCGCCCGCCGCTGGTGGGCGAGAATCGGCAAATTCTGCGCCGCCGCCGTCGGGTTCGACGAGCGGATGGCGGAGGACGCCGCCCAGGACGCCCTCCTGCGTCTGTATCAGGCCTTGCCTCGATTCAGGGAGGACTCGTCGTTCGGAACCTTCGTCTACCGGATCTGCCGCAACGCTTCGATCGACCTCATCAGGAGGACAGTCCGCGAACGGAAGAGGACCATCCCCCTTCCCGAAGAGAAGGACCTGGCGGATACCTCCGGAGGCTTTGGAGCCGCGATGGTCCTTCCCGGTCCCGAGGACGAATTCCTCAGGAAAGAGGCAGACCATGCCCTCGTACGGGCCATGGCCAGATTGAAGGCAGACGAGCGCGCCCTCGTCTACCTCAAGGACGCGGAAGGCCTCCGAACGCGCGAACTCGCGGGCGTTTTCAGTTTGCCCGAGGGAACAGTGAAGTCCCGCTTGTCCCGCATCCGCGCGAGGCTCGCGGATATGCTGAAGGAGGAAGATCATGCGTGAGGAGGAAGGCGGTTCCGGAATCGGCCGGCGCCTCGAAGCGGAAGCCCGGAGGGTCGCGGCTCCCCGTCCGGATTTCGAGAAGGTCTACGGAATTCTCCGCAAGGATGCGCCCGGCCGGATCTTGCGCCATCCCTCCAGTGTCCGGAGCCGGATCGCTCGCATCCTCCCCTACGCGGCCGCGGCCTGCCTCGCGCTGTGCGCGGGGTTCGCGCTTGGACGTTTCGCCA
Source organism: Treponemataceae bacterium (assembly GCA_963678065.2). Taxonomy (GTDB): domain Bacteria; phylum Spirochaetota; class Spirochaetia; order Treponematales; family Rectinemataceae. The sequence goes on along the minus strand of CAXXVZ010000005.1, from coordinate 281,417 downwards.
AGCCCGGCGAGTCAGGATCTTCCTACATCGCTCAGGCCCAGTATACCCTGGAGCCCGGCATCCAGAACGATGTCAGGCTCTATCTCGATGACCTCTGGGGCGCCTCGCCGGAGACTGTTTCCTGGTCGCCCTGATCGGCGCCGGGGGATCCCGAAAAAAAAGAAAAGGCCCCGGCATCAGTCAAGCCGGGGCCTTTCCCTTTTGAATTGTTGAAAGCTCAGTAATTCCTGGCGAAAATCGCCCTGTGCTTCGCGGGGGCTCCGCAGAGCGCACAGCATCCCTCGATATTTTCCTGACGGTCGAGGGGCATGTTGCGCAGTGTGGCCTTAGTGTCTTTCTTGAGCGCGGCCTCGCACTCGGGAGAACCGCACCAGAGGGCTTCGGCGAATCCGCCCTTGGAGGCGCTCGCTCCGGCGGCTTCCTCAGCTGCGAGGCCGAAGAATGCCTTCATGCCTTCCATATCGGCGATGGGTTTCGTGTTCGCGTCGCGGTAGGCCCGTGCGCGCTCGCGAAGGTTCGTCTGAATGGCGTCGAGGAGTTCGCGCGCCTTTGCGGGAACTTCGGCCGCGGGGACGACGATCTTCTCGCCGGTGTCGCGCCTGGCCATGATGACCTTGTTCTCGGCGATGTCGCGGGGACCCATCTCGATGCGAAGGGGCGTGCCCTTCATCTCCCACTCGGCGAACTTCCAGCCGGGCGAGGAGGAGTCGTCGGTGTCGAAGGCGACGCGGATGCCGGCTTCCTTGAGCCTGGCCACGAGGCCGTCGCCGTAGGCGAGTACAGCTGCCTTGGTGTCATTCTTGTAGATGGGGACGATGACGACTTCCTCGGGCGAGAGGCTCGGGGGCAGGACGAGGCCCTTGTCGTCGGAGTGAGTCATGATGACGGCGCCCACGAGGCGGGTGGACACGCCCCAGCTCGTCGCCCAGACGTGGTCGAGCTTGCCTTCGCGAGTCTGGAAGGTCACATCGAAGGCCTTGGCGAAGTTCTGGCCGAGGAAGTGGCTTGTGCCGGCCTGCAGGGCCTTCTTGTCCTGCATCATGGCCTCGATGGAGTAGGTGCGGACGGCGCCCGCGAACTTCTCGGAATCGCTCTTGATGCCTGCGACGACGGGGAGGCAGAGGTGGTTTTCCGCCACCGAGCGGTAGACCTCGAGCATCTTCAGGGTTTCGTCGACGGCCTCCTTCTCGGTCTCATGGGCCGTGTGGCCTTCCTGCCAGAGGAATTCCGCGGTTCGAAGGAAGAGGCGCGTGCGCTTCTCCCAGCGCATGACGTTGGCCCACTGGTTGATGAGGAGGGGAAGGTCGCGCCAGGACTGGACCCAGTTCTTGTACATCGACCAGATGATGGTCTCGCTCGTGGGGCGGATGCAGTAGGGCTCGTCGAGCTCCTCGCCGCCGCCGTGAGTGACGACAGCGAGCTCGGGGGCGAAGCCCTCGACGTGTTCGGCTTCCTTCTTGAGGAAGCTCATGGGGATGAGGAGGGGGAAGTATGCGTTCTGGTGCCCGGTTTCCTTGAAACGCTTGTCGAACTCCGCCTGGATGCGCTCCCAGATCGCGTAGCCGCGGGGTCGGATCACCATGCAGCCCTTGACCGGTGAATAATCGGCCAGTTTCGCCTTGAGAACTATGTCGATGTACCACTGCGAGTAGTCGGTTTCGCGGCTGGTGATCTTTTCGGCCATTTTCCTACCTCTGACAGGATGATTCGCCTCCGCGTTGTCCGGAGGCGGTTGTTTTATGGAGTAATGAACTATATCCGAATTGCCCGCGACAGGCAAGTCGAGGTATGCTTGCCTCCATGACCATCTCGGCGCGGCGAAAAACCTACTGGAGCCTCTTTCTCGTCTCCTCCGTGCTCTTCGCGGCCTACTGTCTTCTGTCGCTCGGCATACTCAAAAAGCCGGTCATGCCGGATTTTCTCCTGCGCTCGGATGCGTACGGCCTTTTCAGGATCGGAGCGGGTGCCATTCCCTCTTACACGCTCGCGGCGATCGGCGCCGGACTCCCCGCCCTCGTATCCGTCCTAACCCTGAGTTTCATCCTGGCCTCGTTCCGGAAGACTGTTTCGGCCGAGATATTCTTTTTCTCGTTCTGGATCGCCTCTCTGTCCTTCGAGATACTCAGGCTGGCTGTCTATGTCATGGCGGCGCGCGGCTACCCCGACTCCCTCCAGCTCGCGCTCACAAAAGTCCTCTTCGGCGCCCGCTACGCTGGCTCCCTCTCCGTCTTCATGTCCGGGGTCTACGCCGCCGGTCTCCGGAACGAGAAGCACGGCGCGAACATCCTGATCATCCTGGCCGCGTCCATCGGACTCGCCGTGATCATGCCGCTGAACACCGGGACCTACCTGCACACCCTCGAACTCAAGCCGGGCTACCGCTCCCTCAATGAGTGGTTTTTCTATCTCCTCGGACTGATGTCCGTCCTGAACTACCTCGGGGCCGTCCACGTGAGGGGAGAAAAAACATTCGGGCTCATCGCCCTCGCCTGCGCGGCTTCCATCGCGGGCGCGCGGCTGCTCTCCGCCTCGTGGAATCCCTGGCTCCTGGGCGCGGGGTTCATTCTGGCCTGCGCCGGCTCATGGCTCTTCGTCTCCCGCCTGCACGAGTACTATCTCTGGCAGTGAGCCCGGGGCCTGTTCCGCTCCCGGCGTCCGGCCCCTTTCAGAGAAAGATGAGGGCGACGAGCCCTGTGGCGAGAGGAAGGACGATGTTGTCGTAGTCTTTTGCCGGAATCGCCTCCACGATAGTCGCGATCACAGCCACCGGAAGGCATGACAGGGGTTTGCCGGTCACGGCGATCGCCGATGCGAACACGGCGACGAAACAGGTGAAGGAGCCCTCGAGCGATTTGCCCCGGGTCAGCGGCAACTCGGTTCCCCCGAAAAAGCGTCCGACCAGGCTCGAAAGTCCGTCCCCGAAACCGAGGGCGTAGATGGCCACGGCGGCCGCCTGAGGCGGGAACAGGAGGATCGAGAGGAGGGCCCCTGTCCCGAGAGTCACGGGGCCCATGATGAACTTCCCCTCGTCGCGCTTGCGGGCCGAGAGGACGGTCAGCCGGGATACGAGCGGCACTTCACGGCCGCTCTGTCTGAGGGACTCGAAGAGGACGTAGGAAACGACTCCAGCTCCCAGGATGGCTATCGTGACGTCGCGATCCAGCGCAGCCATGGAGGGCACGAGGACGACGAGGAGGTGTATGCTTTTCCGGAGGAGCTCCATCCTGAGAACTTCGGCGGATGGGCGCTGTCGGGCTTTCCGATATACGATTCCGGATTCTCTTCTATCCATGCGCATGTGCATCGAAAGTTCCTGCCTTGTGCCCCGATCCGCCGGAAGGATCAAAGAGCTGTCAAAGTGTCGGTCCTTGACACCGATTTGTCAGGATGATAGGATCATCCCCGCATCGAAACCCGGAGAGCCTTTGGTGGGCGATTAACTCAGTGGGAGAGTGCTACCTTCACACGGTAGAAGTCATTGGTTCAAATCCAATATCGCCCACCAAAGGCTCTTTTTTCGTGCCCGGACGCCAGGTCCGCGGCGCCGCGATCCTGAGCGGCGCGGATCGTCTCTGCTCTCTCTGATAAATCATTCACATTCCGAATTTTCGCTATAAACCTTTAACGGGTTTCCGTCAAGTGCCGTCCCGTATGTTTCTCCTGGGAGGGCGGCCCCTGTCGCGTTTCCGGCGGCAGCTCTGACGACATCGCCGGCCACGTCTGCGGCGGAAACTCTGATGGCACCGCCGGCCGCGTCTCCGGTAGCAGCTCTGATAGTGCCGCTGGCGGCCTTCCTCCTCTGCGCGCCTTCTTCAACCTTGCCGAGAATCCAGAGACCTGCCGCGGCGAAGACGGAAACGACTCCCACGAGCCCCCACACCCAGTCGAGGCCTCTCCAGGAAATCAGCTTTCCCGCCACGGGCGGGCTCAGCGTGAAGCCCATACCCTGGATGAAGGGCAGGACGGCCTGGAAGCGCCCGCGGTGGGAAATCGGCGTATGGTTGGCCATGTAGCTGCCCTCGTTCGTCGCGTTGAAGATCTCGCCGAGGGTCCAGATGAAAGTCGAGATGTAGACGAAAAGGACGCTGCGCGAGAAGGCGACCATGCCGAATCCGGCGCCGAAGAGGAGGCCGGCCAGCGCGACCGCGTTCACGGGCTTCCATTTTTTCGTGAGGGCCATGATCGGGGTCGAGAGAAGGATGACGAGGCAGCCGTTCAGGGTCATGAGGCTCCCGAAGATGGCCGGCCCGGGCAGACCGAATGTCGCCTTGAGCTGGAGGGGCAGGGCGAACCGGTGCTGGGCGTAGGCGAATCCGTAGGCGCTCGTCAGCAGCGAGAAGGCCAGAAGATAGGGCCTCGAGGCGAGGGCCGAGAAGAGGTTGCCTCGGTGGCCCTTCTCTGTCGAGTCGGCGGAGTAACTTTCCTCGATCTGCTCGGCCGTGGGCTTCGTCTCGGGAACCTTGATGGCGACGAGGCTCGTCGCGATGCCGACAGCGATGGCGTTGCCCCAGAAGATCCACGAGGGCGCGGCCTCGAAGAGGAATCCCGCGATGAGGGAGCCGACGGCGAATCCGAGGTTGTGGCCGAGATAGGTGAGGGAAAAGGCGGAACGGCGGTTTTCGGGCGTCGTGAGGTCGGTCATCATGGCCGATCGCGCCGGGTCGCTGATGCCGTCGAAGAAGACGCTCGCGACGACGAGCCAGGGCACGGCCCTGCCGAGCGAGGGGAAGCCGCAGGGAATGTACATGAGGGCGGACAGAATCTGCGAGACGATCATGACTTTCTTGCGGCCGAGCTTGTCCGCTATCTTGCCCCCGATGAAGTTGCCGGGAACGTAGGCGAGGGAGGTCATGAGGAGGACTGTCCCCGCCTGGGCGGTCGTCATCCCCAGCCTCGCGGTCAAGTAAAGGGTGAGAAATGGGAACACGAAGATGCCAACGGCGTTGACGACGCTGGCCGCGAAGAGGGTGTACATGGGACCGGGAAGGCCCCGGTAGGCGCCGAAGTAGCGGCGCAGCGGCGATAGAATGAAATTCATAGTGGTCGTGTATCCTGTCCGCAAGGCCGTGGACTCTCCGTATCGCTGCGGAAGGTCCAGGCAACTGCGGTATCTCCGCGTATGCGCGGATTCCCCGCCTGACGCGAGGCAAGGGGTGACTGAGCGGGTATTTTCCGGAAGGCTTCAAGTCCGGGAATGGGTCGGGGGAGCCCGGAAGGACTGCCCCTCGACGCGGATGGGTGTATGCCTTCGGCCTCTCAGATGGAACGGGAAGAATCGGACCGGGCGGTGTTGTCGATGTTCATCATTGTGCCTGGGGCTCCTTTTTGCGGTTGTATCGTTTATTTATATATCGCGGTTCCTTCCCGCCGTCAATGCCGCCGGGCCGGGTATCACGGTAGGTGTCCCGGCGAGTCTTGCCCGAAACGGCGGACGCGAGTTAAGATGCGTTCCATGAAAGGCGTAATCGTCGCGGCGGGATACGGGACCCGTTTCCTGCCCGTCACCAAAACCGTTGCCAAGGAACTTCTGCCCGTCGGAACGAGGCCGTCCATCGCTTTTATCGTGGACGAGTTCGTCAGTTCCGGAATCCGGGATATCATCATAATCAGCTCGCGTCGCAAGAAGGCCCTCGAGGACTACTTCGACCGCGAGATCGAGCTCGAGGAGATTTTCCGCCGCGAAGGCCGGGCCGACAAGCTGGCAGCCATCGCCCCGCCCGCCGCGCGAATAGCCTTCGTCAGGCAGACCGAGATGCGCGGCACAGGACACGCCCTCCTCCAGGTGAAGGGCCTTGTCGGCGGCGAGCCCTGCGTCGTCGCCTACCCCGACGATCTCCACATTGGCGAAGTGCCCCTCGCGCGCCAGCTCATGGACCTGTACGAATCGACGGGGAAATCCGTCCTCGCGACCATCTACGAGCCCGGCGACGTGTCGCGCTACGGCATCGTCGACCCGGAAGCCGACGGCGTCGGCGTGAAAGGCTTCGTCGAGAAGCCGGCTCCGGGGACAGAGCCCAGCCACGAAGTCTCGATCGGCCGCTACCTCTACACGCCCGAGTTCTTCGACCTCGTCGAGGAAGGCTGGGCGAAGCACTCGGGCGGAGAATACTTCCACACCTACGCCCTCGACCGCCTCATCGAGCGCGGCCAGGTCGCCTTCAGGCGCGTTTCCGGCGAGAGGCTCGACACGGGCGATCCCGCCGGGTATCTGGAAGCCATTCTCCGGAACGCCGCGGCCGATCCCGCCCTCCGGCCCGTCCTCGAGGCCTTCGCCCGCGGGCGGCTGGGACTCAAGTGAGGCGGCCATGATAGTCGGCATCGATATCGGCGGTACGACGACCAAGATCGTCGGGCAGAGCGACTCGGGCGAGTGGATCAAGACGACGGTGAAGGCCTCGGACCCCGTGGCCTCGGCCGCGGGAGCCATCGGCAAATTCCTCTCTGTCGCCGGCAAGAAAATCACGGACATCGAGAAGCTCGCCGTGACGGGCGTCGGCTCGTCGTTTCTCGACTCAGACATTCTCGGCATAGAGGCGGTCCAGGTCGACGAGTTCAACGCCATCGGCCTCGGGGGTCTCCACCTTTCGGGAACCGAGCGCGCCCTCGTCGTGTCGGTGGGCACCGGAACGGCCCTCGTCCACGCCTCCGGGCGCGAGGCGCGCCACGTCGGCGGCTCAGGCGTCGGCGGAGGGACTGTCCTCGGCCTCGGGAAGGCCCTCGCGGGCATCACGGACTTCGACACCCTGGCCGAAGTCGCGGGAAGAGGAAGGGTGGAAAATGTCGATCTGACGATAGGCGACATCGCCAAGCTCGCGGTCGGGAATCTGCCGAGCAACGCCACGGCATCCAATTTCGGCCGCATGGCCGACCGCCCGGAGCCAGAGGATTTTGCCGCGGGCATCGTCAACCTCGTGTTTCAGACTGTCGGCGTGCTCGCGATTTTCGCCGCGCGGGCGGAAAAGGACGAAACCATCGTCGTCGTCGGCAACACCATGCGTATCCCCATGGCCAAGACGGTCCTCGATTCGCTCTATCCCGTCTACGGTGTCAGATTCGTCGTGCCGGAATACGCCGAACACGCGACCGCCCTCGGCGCGGCCCTCTATCTGCGCGATTGAGTCGCCTTATCGCTCTCCCTTCTTCGAACTCGCCGCGCCCGAGATCTTCCGCGCGAAATGACCTGCGTCTTCGAGATCTGCGCTGCCCGGATGGCCGAGGTTGAAGAGGAGGAACTTGCCTTTGCAGAAGAAGGATTCCGCGGCGACCGGAATGCCCTTTTTTGTGAGGAGATCGCGGAGTATCGGCCTCGCCCTGTCCTCGAAGCCGGTGCAAAAGACGGCCGCTCTCCCGATCCGTCGCGGATCGAGTCCCTCTATGAAGCGCCGCATCTCCGGCTTGATGTCATGATCGCTGGTCGTGTACACGGCGGCGCCGAGGAAGAGCAAGTCTGCCTCGACGGGCGCCTCAGCAGATCCGATGGATTCCGCTTTCGTCCCGACCGCCGACGCGATGGCGTCGGCGACCTTCCTCGTGTTGCCCGTAACGGAAGCGTAGAAAACCCTCACCATTTCAGATACCTCCCTGATCGACCCGGCTCCTCGCCTGCGGCCGTACAGCCTCGACCCCGCCCTCTCGTCGCCTCGCCCGAGGCGGTCTTCAATCCACGGTGATCGACTTGGACACGTTCTTGGGCACGTCGGGGTGGACGCCGTGCCCGGCCACGCCGAGAGCGTCCAGCCACTCCATCTTCAGCACCGACATGCGGTACGCGAGGTGCTGAAGGACGATGGCCGCGGAAAACACGAAGAGATTGCGGTCCCCAGTGTAGGGAAGCTCGATGTATTTCGACCAGTAGTCCTCGTCGCCCATGGGGATTCCCTCCACCGCGAGGGCGAGATCCTGGCGCCTCTCCGCGATGAGGATGATATCGGCGCCGCGGATTTTGTGGGTGTGGATCTGGCTCACCGTGATGCGCACATCCCTGTCGTCGGGAGGACAGACGAAGACGAGGGGGTAGCCCGTGAAGAGCCCGCCGATGATCTCGGGCCGGGCGCGCAGCACGTCGAGGGCGTCCCGGGAGGCGAGCTCCGGCTGGTCGCCGATGGCGCTGCGGTAGGCGTCGATGGCCTTCGCCAGGTCTTCGACCGAGAAGATGGTGTTTTTCCCGAGGATGGTGTTCGGCCCGTGCTTGAACTCGGCCGCGTCGTAGCCTTCCGTGTGGTTGAGGACTACTTCCCGTATCTTGAGGGCGCCTTCGCGCGCGAGTCCGATGAGACTCGTTCCGAGAATGTGCATCGAGGGTTTCAGGTGGAGATGGGAGGCGACCTCCTCGATCCCCTTCGCCGCGAGTTCGAGGGTTCCGCCGAGAAGTGCCTGCACGGTGCAAAGCTTTTCCGCGATCTTCCGCTCGGGCAGGGTGAACCCAGACGCGACGAGGTAGAGGATGGCGAGCTGGTTCATGAAGGATTTCGTGGCGGCGACGGCAATCTCCGGCCCACAGAGGATGGGGAGGTAGAAATCGCAGAGCTCCTGCGGGATGCGGCTGTTCTCGTTGTTGACGAGGCAGGCACGTCTTAGGCCCGGAACCCTGGCCTTCGCGTCGAGGAAGATGTCGACGAGATCTTTTGTCTCGCCCGACTGCGTGATGCCGAGGATGAAATCCCTGTCTGTCAGCGAGGAGAAGTACATCGAGCGGAACATGCCGGGATTGCAGGGGAAAACGGGGATGCCGGCGAGGTTGTCGAAGAAATAGGCCGCAGTCAGGGCAGCGTGGTAGGACGTGCCTGAGGCGATGAGGTAGATCTTTCCTCCCGAACGCTTCGTCTCGGCGATGGCGTCCTTGAGTTCCCCAAGATAGCGGGTGACGGCCCTGCGCTTGCGCCAGACGAAGATTCTGTCCAGAAGGGCGAGGTCGGCGGTCCTTCCGGGAGCGTCGCGGGCGAGTTCGGCGAGGAGTTCCGCCTCGTCGGAGACGAAACGCGGTCCCGGCCCGGCATCGGCCGCCGAGCCCGCCGCCGATACCGGTGATGCCTCGGAGGCGCGTCCCGCCATTGTGGACAGCGATGTCGCGGTGACTCGTCCTGTCGCGGCAGCGACACGGGCGCGGATGTCGGCGTATTCGGGGCCCGAGAGAATCTCTGCGAGTCCCCTGCCGAGCGCTTCCGCGCCGAAGCGCTCGGAGAGTTCGGCCACCGCGTCCGTCACCGACTTGCACTCTGTCCGCCTGTCTTCGAAGACGGACGCGAGTGCATCCTCCGCGGGGTCGCGGAAATAGTAGCGGATTATCTTCTCGATGTTGGCGGGCTTCCGAGGATTTCCTGCTGCATGTAGTGGCGGTAGCGCGGGTCGAGGGCGGTATCGCTGACGGAGAGCCGCGACCGGCGCAGGCGGGGCTTGCTGAACGAGCATGCTCCTTTGAGGGAGAAGACGAGGTAGCCTTTCTCGGTGAACCAGAGGCCTTCTCCTTCCGAGAGGGGGATGAGTGCCCTCGTCTTGGACAGGACCGAGGTGAGATCCGACGAGACGACGATGAAGTCTCCTGCGGCGTCCGTTCCCATGCCGGCGTAGAGCGAGGAGCCCGACTTGATCGCGAAGACTCCCGGCAGTTCGGGATCGGCGACCGCCGCGGCGTAGGATCCTTCGGCCAGGGCTTCCGCCCTGCGTATCGCGTCGATCATGAGGAATACCCCGTCGGGGACGCCTTCCCTGAGCCCAGAGATGGAGAAGGCCTGGCGCATTTCCTGGAGGACGGCGCTGGAGCGGGACTGCGCAGCCGCGTAGTGCTCCTCGACCATGTGCACGATGATTTCTCCGTCGTTGTCGGAGACGACCGCGTGTCCCCTGGCCGTAAGCCAGGCCTTGAGGCTGTCCGTGTTGGAGATATTCCCGTTGTGCGCGCCGACCATCTCGACCTTGCAGCGTACCCTGTGCGGCTGGCTGTTGACGTCGGTGACGGCCCCGTAGGTCGCCCAGCGTACTTGGCCGATGAAGCGCTGCCCGGATTGCCGGTCGATTTGCAGTTCGGCGCAGACCCGCGAGGGCGCGCCCACCTTCTTCATGAGGCTGATGCCCTTTTTTGCGTCGATGAACGAGGCTCCCGTCGAGTCATATCCGCGGTATTCGAGCCTCTTGAGCAGGGCGACAGCCTCCCTGCCGATCTCCGGGTTCTCTTCCCGGTAGATTATGGATACTATCCCGCACATGCTGTAGGCTCCTCGCTTTCCCGGGTGCCGGCCCCGGCGGAAGAAAGCCCGAGGGCTCGGATTCAAGGAAGTTTGCATTATATCACGAGTTGCAATATTTGAAACGCGATATTTTTAAATGAAATTTCATTCATTATACAAGGTAAATATTTTAAAAATACGCCTTGTCCTGCATTTTTTCGCAAAAAATCCGATTTTTCAGGCTTGACAGCTGAAAGCCTCCTCGTCATCCTCAGGTTCAACCTTTGAAATGCGCGCAGGAAGCCGCATTTTCGCCGTGCCGGAGGCGCATGAAGCGCCCGCCGCGGAAGGTATCACCGGGAGGCAGGCATGAAACGCCATGTCGTGTCCGCGCTGGTTGAGAACCGTGCAGGTACTCTCAGCCGTGTGTCGGGCCTGTTCAGCCGTCGAGGCTACAATATCGACGGGCTGACGGTTGGCGAAACGGAAGATCCGGCCGTTTCGCGTATGACCATAGCGGCGAGGGGAGACGACTCCGTCCTCGAGCAGATCGTGAAGCAGCTGGCCAAACTCGTCGACGTGATCGCCGTGCGCGAAGTCGATTCCGAGTCCTCGGTCCGCCGCGAACTGCTCCTCGTCAAGGTTTCCGCCGACGAGAAAACCCGCCCCGCAGTGATCGAAATCGCCTCCATTTTCCGCTCCCGAATCATCGATGTAACCCCCTCCACCATCATTATCGAGGCCACGGGCGACTCCGAGAAGCTCGAAGGCCTCCTCCTTCTCCTTCGCCCCTACGGCATTCTCGAGCTTGCCCGCACCGGCCTCGTAGCCCTGGACCGCGGCCCGCTCGCCCTAAGCCTTAACAGCATTATTAGCCTTTGACCGGCGTCGACCTGTAAAGGCGGCTCGGTTTCCCGGATATCATCCGGAAGGCCATCCCCCCTTTAACCGGCGGCGCCGTAAATACTCACAGACGAAACCGATGCGCGAGGTATACGCGCACGAGGAGGAAGTGTATATGGCCAGAATCATCAGGATTTTCGATACGACGCTCCGCGACGGAGAACAGGCGCCGGGCTGCAGCATGAACCTGCAGGAGAAAGTCGAAGTCGCGCGCAGGCTGGAGAGGCTCGGCGTCGACGTCATGGAGGCGGGTTTTCCTGCCGCGAGCCCGGGAGACCTGGCCGCGGTGAAGGCCGTGGCGGGAACGGTGCGGGACTGCGCCGTGGCGGGCCTCGCCCGAGCCCTTGAAAAAGACATCGACGCCGCCTGGGAATCCTTGTCCAAGGCGCGCCGCCCCGTCATCCACACCTTCATCGCGACGTCGCCCATCCACATGGAGCACAAGCTCAGGATGAGCATGGACGAAGTCGTCGAGAGGGCTGTCGCCTCCGTCAGGTACGCGAAGCGCCTCTGCCCCGATATCGAGTTTTCCGCCGAGGACGCTTCGCGGAGCGACCCGGCCTTTCTGTGCAGGGTTTTCGGGGCGGTCATCGCGGCAGGCGCCACGGTCATCAACATTCCCGATACAGTCGGCTACTCCTACCCCGACGAATTCGCCTCTATCGTGAAGGCCGTGATCGAAGGGACACAGGGCATCGAAAAAGCCCTCGTCTCCGTCCACTGCCACAACGATCTCGGCCTCGCCGTGGCGAACACCCTAGCCGCGGCCCGCGTCGGGGCCGGCCAGCTCGAGTGCACGCTGAACGGACTCGGGGAGCGCGCGGGCAACGCCTCTCTCGAAGAGATTGTCATGAATCTCCGCACGCGGCACGACCTCTTCGATCTGGATTGCGGAGTGGACACGACGAGGATATGGGACGCGAGCCACTTCGTTTCCTCGGTCACCGGCGTCAAGGTCCAGCCCAACAAGGCCATCGTCGGCGAGAACGCCTTCGCCCACGAGGCGGGAATCCACCAGCACGGCGTCCTCGCCAACCGCGCGACCTACGAGATCATGACCCCTGAGTCCGTCGGGCTGACCGCCAACAAGATGGTCCTCGGCAAGCACTCAGGCCGCCACGCCTTCGACGACAGGCTGCGCGAACTCGGCTTCAACCCCGAAGCGGAGGGGGCCGCGGAGGCCTTCGCGCAGTTCAAGCTCCTCGCGGACAAGAAGAAGGTCGTCAGCGACCGCGACATCGAAGCCTTGGTCCGGGGCGCCCTCTCCTCCGCTCCGGAGACCTGGAGGCTCGACCGCTTCGTCGTCAATTCCGGCTCCTCGCTCTCCGCGACGAGCACGATCCGCCTCATACACAAGTCGGGTGAGGTCATCGAGAAGGTCTCCGTCGGCGACGGCCCCATCGACGCGGCCTTCAAGGCCATCGACGCGGTCATCGGCGAGGATCTCACGCTCGAAGACTTCTCCCTCTCCTCGGTGACAGGCGGACAGGACGCCCAGGGCGAGGCGACAGTCAAGATTGCCTGGGACGGCAGGAGGTGGAACGGCCACGGCCTCTCCACCGACATCATCGAGGCCTCGATCAAGGCCTATGTGGCCGCGATAAACGCGATGGAGTGGGAGCTCGAATCATCAGGCGATGGCGGGACGACATCTTCAGGCGGGACGGCCGCCCTCGATCCTGAGACCCGGAAGGAAGTGGAAGAAAGTGTGTAGTCCCGAATTGAAAGCGAACGCCGCGCCTGAGGCAGGGCTTCCTGGAGCCGGCACGGCCTGGCCCGCGGTCGAAGTGCTCGACACGACGCTGCGCGACGGCGCCCAGGGCGAGGGAATATCCTTCTCCGTGGCCGACAAGATCGCCGTCGCGAAGACGCTCGATGAGCTGGGCGTCGCCTGGATCGAGGCGGGCAACCCCGGCTCCAACCCCAAGGACCTCGAATTCTTCAGGGAATCCGGCAATCTCGGCCTCGTCACCTCGAAGCTCTGCGCCTTCGGCTCGACGAGGAAGAAGGGCGTCGCCGCGGCTGAGGACTCGAATGTCCGGAACCTCCTCCTCGCGGGCACGCCCGCCGTCGTCATCTTCGGAAAATCCTGGGACCTCCACGTCCGCGAAGTGATCAGGGCGAGTCTCGAGGAGAATCTCGCGATGATCCGCGAGACGGTCGCCTTCTTCAAAGAGGCGGGCAAGCTCGTCATCTACGACGCCGAGCACTATTTCGACGGCAGGAAGGCCGACCCCGCGTATGCGCGCCTCACCCTCGAGGCTGCAATCGGGGCCGGAGCGGACCGCATCGTCCTGTGCGACACCAACGGCGGCACCTTTCCCGACGCCGTGGCCGAGGGAGTGCGCGAGGTCGTCGACCTCGTCGCCCGCCTCGCGAAGCCGGGATGCGCGGCCATCCCCGTAGGAATCCACGCCCACGACGACACAGGCATGGCGACCGCCAACACGGTGGCCGCGGTCGCCGCGGGAGCCCGCCACATCCAGGGCACCCTCGTCGGATTCGGGGAGCGCTGCGGCAACGCGGCCCTGGCGGCCATCCTGCCCAGCATCGAGCTCAAGCTGAAGCTCTCATGTCTCCCCAAGGGCCATCTCGCGCAGATATCCGCGCTCACGAGGCGGGTCGCCGAAGTTTCCAACGTCTCCGTTCCGGACGGCATGCCCTACGTCGGGACCCGCGCCTTCGCCCACAAGGCGGGCATGCATGTCGACGGCATCGCCAAGATCCGCGCCTCCTTCGAGCATGTGAACCCCGAGCTTGTCGGCAACGACAGGCGATTCCTCATGAGCGAGGTGGGTGGACGCTCGGCCATCGTGGAGAGGGCGAGGCTCATCGATCCGTCGATCACCAAGGATCACCCTGCCGCGGCCGCCATTGCCGACCGGGTCAAGGAACTCGAGTCCCAGGGATGGCAGTTCGAGGGCGCCGACCAGAGCTTCGAGCTCCTCGTGCGCCGCGAACTCGGCCGTTACAAGCCTCTTTTCGAGCTGGAGCGCTACCGTGTCGTGAGCGAGCACCCGCCCGCCGACGCCTCGAGCTGCTCCAACGCCTGGGTCAAGGTCGTGGTCGAAGGAGTGCCGGAGATCGCCGCGGCCGAAGGAGACGGTCCAGTCAACGCCATGGACCGCGCGCTGCGCCGCGCCCTCGAGCGATTCTACCCCGAACTCGCGCAGGCGCGTCTCTCCGACTACAAGGTGCGCGTGATCGACGGCACCGCGGCGACAGCGGCCAAGGTCCGCGTCCTCATAGAGTCGACGGACGGCAGGGAAGTGTGGACCACCGTCGGCGTATCCACCGACATCATCGACGCGAGCCGCATCGCCCTCGTCGATTCAATCGAGTACAAACTCATCCGCGACATCGAACGTCGCTACAAAGCTTATCTGTAGGAGCCTGAACATGGGAATGACGATGACCCAGAAAATCCTTGCCGCGCACGCGGGACTTCCGTCCGTGGAAGCGGGCCAGCTCATCGAGGCGAAGCTCGATCTCGTGCTCGGGAACGATGTGACCGCGCCGCCCGCCCTCCTCGAGTTCAAGAAGACCGGAGCCTCCGTCGTCTTCGACAAAAAGAAGGTCGTGCTCGTGCCCGATCACTTCACGCCGAACAAGGACATCAAGGCCGCCGAGCAGTGCAAACGCATCCGCGAGTTTGCGCGCGCCCAGGACATCGAGAACTACTTCGAGGTCGGCGAGATGGGCATCGAGCATGCCCTGTTGCCGGAAAAAGGCCTCGTGACGGCAGGCGACGCCGTCATCGGCGCGGACAGCCACACCTGCACCTACGGAGCCCTCGGCGCCTTCTCCACGGGCGTCGGCTCCACGGACATGGCCTGCGCCATGGCAGTCGGAACGACCTGGTTCCGCGTGCCTTCGGCCCTGCGCTTCGTTCTTAAAGGCGCACCGAAGGGCTGGGTCTCCGGCAAGGACCTCATCCTCCACATCATCGGGTTGATCGGCGTGGACGGGGCCCTGTACAAGTCGATGGAGTTCTCAGGGCCCGGCGTCGCGGCCCTCTCCATGGACGAGCGCTTCACCATCGCCAACATGGCCATCGAGGCGGGCGGCAAGAACGGCATCTTCCCGGTGGACTCAGCGACTCTGGCCTACCTCGCCGGCTCCGGCGCGAGGCCCGCCACCATCTACGAGGCCGACCCCGACGCCGTCTACGACGCCACGTACGAGATCGATCTCTCGGCCTTGGAACCGACGGTCTCCTTCCCCCACCTGCCCTCGAACACCCGCCTCGCGGCGGCCTCGCGCGACATCGCGGTGGACCAGGTCGTGATCGGCTCCTGCACCAACGGCCGGCTCTCCGACCTGCGCATCGCCGCCTCCATCCTCAAAGGGAAGAAAGTTGCGAAGGGCCTGCGCTGCATCGTCTTCCCGGCGACGCAGAAGATATATCTCGAGGCCCTGCGCGAGGGGCTCATCGAGACCTTCGTCGAGGCGGGCGCCGTCTTCTCGACACCCACCTGCGGGCCCTGTCTCGGCGGGCACATGGGCATCCTCGCGGCGGGCGAGCGCGCGGTGGCGACGACAAACCGCAACTTCGTCGGCCGCATGGGGCACGTGGAATCGGAAGTCTACCTCGCGAGTCCCGCCGTGGCGGCCGCCTCGGCCCTCGTCGGACACATCGCTGTACCTGAGGATGTCGGGGCCCCCGCGCCCGACCGCAAGGCGCAGTTCGCCGCCCCCAAAGCCGCCGGGGTCTCCGGCACCCCCGGGACAGCCGGCGCTGTCGCGGCACACTAAAAGAGGAGTGAACATGGAAAACACGGCACAGGCGACGACCGCGCGCGGATTCGTCCACAAATACGGAAACGACGTCGACACCGACGTCATCATCCCGGCGCGCTACCTCACGACGGCCGATCCGGCCGAGCTCGCCGTCCACTGCATGGAGGATATCGACACGGCCTTCACGAAACGCGTGAAACCGGGCGACATCATGGTGGCTCTCGATAACTTCGGCTGCGGCTCGAGCCGCGAGCACGCGCCCATCGCGATAAAGGCCGCGGGCATATCCTGCGTGATCGCGGCCTCCTTCGCCCGCATCTTCTACCGCAACGCCGTCAACATCGGCCTCGCCATCCTCGAGTGCCCGCAGGCGGCGGCCGAGATCCAGGCCGGCGCCGAGCTCGCCGTCGATTTCGATTCAGGCGAGATCCGCGAACTCTCCACGGGGCGTAGCTGGAAGGCGAGACCCTTTCCGCCCTTTATCCGCGACATGATCGACGCAGGCGGACTCGTCGCCGCGACGAAGCGCAAGCTCGCGGCCGCAGCCGCCACGGCCGCAGTTACCACAGCCGCCGGGCAACCAGTCGCCACCGCCTTTGCGCCTCAGCCATCGCCTTCGGCGGCGCAGGGAGGCCAGGCATGAAGTACTCCATCGCGGTAATTTCCGGCGACGGCATCGGCCCCGATGTCATCCGCGAAGCCCTGAAAGTCCTCGGCGCGGTCGGCGCGAAGTTCGGCCACGAGTTCGCGACCACGACCCTCCTTGCGGGCGGCTGCGCCATCGACGCGACGGGAGTCCCCCTGCCCGACGCGACCCTCGCGGCAGCCAAGGCCTCGGACGCCGTCCTCCTCGGCGCTGTCGGCGGACCCAAGTGGGACACGCTTCCCGGTCACCTCCGCCCCGAGCGTGCCCTCCTCGGCCTTCGCGCCGGTCTCGGCGTCTTCGCCAACCTCCGGCCCGCCGCCCTCCTGCCCCAGCTGAAGGACGCCTGCCCCCTCAAGGACGAGGTTGTCGGCAAAGGCTTCGACCTTCTCATCGTGCGCGAACTCACCGGAGGCCTGTACTTCGGCGAGCGCGGCCGCAGCGCCGACGGCCAGGGCGCATGGGACACCGAGTTCTATTCCGTCCCCGAGATCGAGCGCGTCCTCCGCTCAGGCTACCGCGCCGCCCTCCTGCGCTCGAAGAAGCTCTGCGTGGTCGACAAGGCCAACGTCCTCGAGTCTTCCCGGCTCTGGCGCGAAGTCGCCGCCCGTGTCTGCAAAGACTATCCCGAGGTCGAGACGAGCTACATGTATGTCGACAACTGCGCCATGCAGCTCGTCCGCAGCCCCGGCCAGTTCGACGTCATCGTCACCTCGAACCTCTTCGGCGACATCCTCTCCGACGAGGCCAGTGTGCTGACGGGTTCCATAGGAATGCTCGCGAGCGCGAGTCTCGGAGAAGAGACTGGCGCTCGCGCCGCGAGCGCCAGTCTAGGTGCCGACGAGCCTGCCGCGGGAACGCGAAAAGGACCCATGGGCCTCTACGAGCCCATCCATGGCTCCGCGCCCGACATCGCCGGCAAGGATATCGCCAATCCCCTCGCCACGATCCTCTCGGTGGCCATGATGTTGCGCCATTCCTTCGGCCTGGAGACAGAAGCGTCATCTGTAGAGAGGGCGGTCGCCGCCGTTCTCGATGCAGGTTACAGGACAAGGGATATCGCCGGACGCAGCGTCGCCACCAAGAGTGGCGACGCCATGAGTGGCATCGCCGGCGCTTCGGAGAAGGAAGTCATCCTCGGCACGGCCGCCATGGGCGACCGCGTCGTCGAGATGCTGGGAAAATAGAGCCCGGCAAGGAATCACAATGCAGTATTCGGGATCGAGAATCTTGATCGAGTGTCTCATCGAGCAGGGAGTGGACACCATTTTCGGCTATCCAGGAGGCACGGTTCTCTATATCTACGACGAACTCTTCAAGCAGAAGCACAGGATCAGACACATCCTCACGAGCCACGAACAGGGCGCGGCCCACGCGGCCGACGGCTACGCGCGGTCCTCGGGCAAGGTCGGCGTCTGCCTCGCGACCTCCGGTCCCGGCGCGACCAACCTCGTGACCGGCATCGCGACGGCCTACATGGACTCCATCCCCATGGTGGCCATCACCGGCAACGTCGCGACGCCCCTCCTCGGCAAGGACAGTTTCCAGGAAGTCGACATCGCCGGCGTCACCATGCCGATCACGAAGCACAACTGGATCGTCCGCAGCGCGTCAGAGCTCGCGGAAGTCATGCGCGAGGCTTTCCTCACGGCGCGCTCGGGCAGGCCCGGCCCCGTCCTCGTCGACATCCCCAAGGATGTCTCCGCTGCGATGGCCGAATGGGAACCCCTGGCCGCTGATGGCCTCGCTCCGGACCGGGCGGAGAGCGTGAGTTCTTCCGACCTCGTGACGCTCGCGCGAGGCAGGCGTCTGGATTCCCGCGCGGCGCGGAGCACTTTCACGCCCGACGAGATCCGGAAGGCGGCGGGACTCCTCGCCGCGGCCGAAAAACCCTTCATCTATGCGGGCGGCGGCGTCATCAGCTCCGAGGCCAGCGCGGAGCTCAAAGAGCTGGCCGAGCGCCTGCATGCGCCGGTCGCGACTAGTCTCATGGGGCAGGGGGCCTTTCCCTACTCTCACCCCCTCGCGACCGGCATGATCGGCATGCACGGCACGAAGGCCTCCAACACGGCCATGCAGAACGCCGACCTCGTCCTCGCCATCGGCGCGCGGTTCTCTGACCGCGTCGTGAGCCGCGCCGACCGCTTCGCCGTCAACGCCAAAATCCTCCACATCGATATCGACCCGGCCGAGATCAACAAGAACATCCGCACGGAATTCTCCATCGTCGGCGACATCAAGGATGTGCTCGGGAGCCTGTTGGCCGAACTTCCGGCGCGGAGCAGGTCGACCTGGAACGGCGAGATCGAGGAATGGAAGAAGGTTGTGCCCAGCGCCCACTCGCGCGAGACCCCTCTGCACCCTCGCTTTATAATGGAAGAAATCCACGCCCGCGTAGGCGACGACGCCATCGTCGCCACCGACGTCGGACAGCATCAGATGTGGACGGCCCAGTTCTATCCCTTCTCGAAGCCGCGCACGTTCATAAGCTCGGGGGGCTTGGGCACCATGGGCTTCGGCCTGGGCGCCGCCATCGGCTCCAAGATCGCGAATCCCGGCCGCACCGTCGTTCTCGTGACCGGCGACGGTTCGTTCCGCATGAACTGCAATGAGCTCGCGACCGCTGCCTCCTTCGGCGTCGCCATCCTCATCGTCATCGTGAACAACCGAACCCTGGGCATGGTGCGGCAGTGGCAGAGTTTCTTCTACGACGACCGCTACTCCAACACGAACCTGGACAGGCCGCCGGATTTCGTCAAACTCGCGGAAGCCTACGACCTCACGGGCTTCCGCGCCGCGGACGAAGGCAGCTTCACAGCCGCCCTCGACTCGGCCCTCGCTGTCGTCCGTTCCGGCAAAGCTGCCCTCGTCGACGCCCGCATCGACATCGACGAGCGCGTTCTGCCCATGGTCCCGGGCGGCGCGGCCATCGACGAGCAGATTCTGGAAGAGTAGGGCTCTCATTCAGGGGGAACCCCCGAAAGGAAACTCTCCCTGGGGGAAACGCCCATGTAAAACGAGAGGCCCTGTCATCGCCGACAGGGCCTCTCTGATATGCAAAAGCCGACTGGCTCGGCCGGCGGCTTTTGCTGCGTTTTCCCAGGCCCGCCCCGCACATCGAGCCCTGTCGTTCTTTATTTCCTGTTCTTCTTTTTCATGAATTTGTTTATGTTTTCCTCGACCCGGAAGCGCACGATCCTCTTTATCAATTCCAAAGGCAATGGTTCATCTATCGGAAACCGGATCGAGCCTTTTCCGCTTTTATACGCATTCAGTTCATTCCCGAAGGCTTCAATTCCGCTTGGCGCGGGATATAACCCGATATGGTTTTCATAGGCCGCGAAATAGACCAGATTGCCTTTCAAAAAGAATGTCGGCATCTGATAGCTGATTTTTTCCTCCGCCTCCGGGGCCGCCTCACGTATCGCTTCCCGCAATTCTTTCAGGATTGCCTGGGTTTCAGGCGGAAACCCTCCGATGTAGTCGTCGATGGAATCGAATTTCCTTTGTCCGTTTTCCATATTTAACCTCCGACCTGAGCTTTGAACGCTATTCTCAACCGGGCCGTGTCCGCCGTCCATGTATTCAATCCGCTATCACGGTGCCCATACTATCATCTTTTCCTCGCGGTATCGATGAGAAGATTCCTGGCAAGGCGAAGCTGACCGGCGCTCCGCCACCTTCGGCCAGCCCGGCCCAAACAGGCCTCACCCTGCGCCGATCGATCCGGCATCGATTTCATTGGTGCCGTAAATATTTGCTTGACCTGCCCGAAACACCATGCTACCTCTATCGTTGGTGTTTCGTGGAATCGTCGGATTTCCTGCGCGATCCGCATCCGTCGATGAAGGAGGAACCAGCCATGAAGAAACTCGCAGCCTTCCTGGCGCTTGCCATCGTCGTGTTCTCCGCCTTGGCGTACTGGCAGGAGACCAAGAACCGCGCCGCCGTCGCCGCGGAATCGATCCTCGGGCAGCGCCCGGGAGGCATTATCATCAACGCTCCCGCTCCGCAGTCCGCAGCCGCACCGGCCCAAGCCGCGGCACCTGCTCCGGCACAGAATTCCCAGAGCGCGGAACCCCCGAGCTCGGGAGAGACCTGCCCCTGACGCCGGTTTTCAACCATGGAGTCCACGCCGGTCCGCCGACAGGACATACATACGTATCACAAGGAGGAATGTGATGAGGACAATGAAGTCTGCCTTTAAGGCTTGTCTGCTCGTCGCCCTGATGGCGTTCACCGTCGCAGGCGCTTTCGCCCAGCAGGGGAAGGGCATCAATTCGACATTCAGCTACTACTCCAGCGGCGCCTTCGCCCATCTCACGGACCCGGCGCCGGTATTCAGGACCACGACCTACCACCAGCTCCTGAACCTCTTCGAGACCGACGGGACCTACATGATCCTCCTCGGCGGCGCATGGTGCCCGAACACTCAGGCCGTCATCGGCCAGATCAACGACGTCGCGAAGGAGTACGGGGTCAAGACTATCTACAACTTCGACACCAAGCTCGACTCAGGCGTCCTCCAGATCCGCGACACGAAGAGTCCCTACGCGAACCTCTACGTCGACATGGTGAACAAGTACCTGCCCAACATCGTCACCATCTACGACAAGGCCAAAAATAACGTCAGCTACAAGGACGCGAACGGCGCCGACCTCGTCGCGAACAAACTCCAGGTACCCTTCCTCTTCCTTTACAACCGCAACAACAAGGACGCGAAAGGCAATCCCGCGCCCATCATCGCCTCCTACGAGAAGATGTTCGTCTGGGAGGACTTCGTCACGAATGGCGCCGCGGACCCCGTCAAGATCGAGGCATACAAGAAAGAGATCAGGCCGCTTTTCGACGCCGTCTCGGTCGTTCAGGGCGGCAGGAAGGTCGCCAGGCTCGACTACCTCGACGATTTCGACTATTACTCGGCGGTGTTCAACAAGAACGCAGGTGCGACCATCCTGGGCGCTGAAGACAACAAGAACTGGGTCATCCGCAGCGTCTCCTACCCCGAGCTCGTGAAGATCCTGGACAGCTCCGGCAATTACGTATTCATGTTCGGCGGCTCCTGGTGCCCGAATACCCGCGCCGTCATCAAGTATGTGAACGCGTGGGCGGCCAAGTACGACATCGACACGATCTACAACTTCGACTTCAAGCTGGACGGCAAAGCCCTTCACATACGGGACACGAAGAATCCCTACGCCAACCTCTACGTCGACCTCGTGAGGAAGTACTTCCCGGGAATCGTCACCGAATACGCCCCGGAAAAGAATGGCGTCTCCTACACGGACAAGAATGGCAAGGTCGTCCTCGCCAACAAGCTCCAGGTTCCCTACGTCTTCGTCTACAACAAGGACCGCAAGGACGCCCAGGGCAACCCGGATCCCATCATGGGCCAGATCGAGCTCATGTACACCTGGGCAGACATGCAGCCCGCCTACAAGGATGAAAAAGGAGAGGTCGGCAAGAACTACAAGACATACACCGCCGCTCTCGACCAGCTTTTCGGGGCCTTCAAGGCCTCCGTCAGGAAGTAATCCCCCGGTGAACCGCGCCGTGGCAGTCCGCATCGCTGGTTGCCGTGCAGCTCCGGCCACGCCCGGCCGGACGCGCGGATACCATCATCGAGATCGAGGAGGCATCCCATGAATCCGTACCTGACCGTGGTAGGTATCCTGGCCCTGTTGTTCTGCGCCGTGCTGATCGTCATGCTCCAGCAGCGCAAGGTCTCCTTCCCGCTCCGCACTGTGGCAGGCCTCGGGATGGGTGTCGCGCTCGGCACAATCCTGAAATTCGCCTTTGCCGGGAACGGAAAGTCCCTGGGCGATACCATGAGCTGGTACTGGCTCGTCGGCAACGGCTACGTCGGATTCCTCAAGATGATCACCATACCCCTCATCATGGTATCGATCATCTCGGCCATCCTGAAATTGAAGGACACCAAGAACCTCGGCCGGATGAGCACGAGCGTCCTTTTCGTCCTCGTGCTCACCGCGGGCATAGCCGCCACGGTCGGTGCGGGCTCTGCGCTTGTCTACGGACTCAATGCGAACCAGATACAGAAAGGCAATGCCGAGGTTGTCCGCGGAGCCTCGCTCGAGACCAAGGCCGACACGGCGAACACGCCTTTCGCATCCAAGCTCCTCGAGTTCGTCCCCACCAATCCCTTCCGCGACATGACGGGCGCGCGCACTACCTCCACCCTCGCAGTCGTCATCTTCTCGGCATTCGTGGGTGTCGCCGCGATGGGCATCAGGAAGAAGTACCCTAAGGAGGCGGAAACCTTCCAGAAGATAGTCGACGCGGCCTACGCGATCACCATGCGCCTCGTCGGCATGATCCTCAAGATGACGCCCTACGGCATCCTCGCCATCATGGCGGCGACGGTGGCGGAGACCGACTACCTCGCCATCCTCAACCTCGGCAAGTTCGTCATCGCCTCCTACACCGCCCTCATCGCGATGTTCATCATCCACCTCATCATCTTCACCCTGTTCAGGATGAATCCATTCACCTACGTGAAGAAGGCCTGGCCCGTCCTCACCTTCGCCTTCACCTCGCGCACGAGCATGGGCACGCTTCCCCTGACCGTCGAGTGCCAGAACAAGAAGCTCGGCATATCCGAGGCCATCGCCAATTTTGCTGCCACCTTCGGAACGACCATCGGGCAGAACGGCTGCGCTGGAATCTATCCCGCCATGGTCGCTGTCATGATAGCCCCGACGGTGGGCATCGATCCCATGAATCCCCTCTGGCTCGCCAGTCTCATCGCGACCACGGCCCTCTCCTCCTTCGGCGTGGCGGGCGTGGGCGGCGGCGCGACCTTCGCGGCGATCATCGTCCTGTCGACGATGAATCTGCCCATAGCCCTCGCCGGCCTCCTCATCTCCATCGAGCCCCTCATCGACATGGGCCGGACCGCGCTCAACGTCTCCGACGCCTTCGTGGCGGGAGCGGTCACCGGCCGCATCATGAAAGAGATCGACATGAAGGTTTACAACGCGAAAGATGTCGAGCTCGACCAGGTCCAGGCCGGGTGAGGGCCCAGGACACTATGCGTATACTGATCATCGGTGGAGTCGCCGCGGGCATGAGTGCCGCTGCGCGCGCGAAGCGTACGGCCAAGGATGCGGAAGTTGTGGTCTACGAAAAGCGCGACCTTGTATCCTTCGGGGCCTGCGGTCTTCCCTATTTCGTCGGCGGAAACTTTGAGGAAGAATCGAGGATGATCGCCCGGACGCCGGCCCAGCTCGCCGGATCGGGGATCGACGTGCGCATCAACCACGAGGTACTCGAGCTGCGTCCCGCGGATAAAACGATTCGCGTGAGGGACGCGGACGGCAGGATCTTCGAGGACCGCTGGGACAGGCTCATGATAGCGACCGGCGCCAACCCCGTGATGCCGCCGGTGAAGAATCTGGAGCTCGACAAGGTATTCACCCTGACCACGCTCGCCGATGGGAGGAAGCTGCGTTCCGCTCTCGAAGATCCTGCATGCCGCGAGGTCACCGTCATCGGCGCCGGATTCATCGGGCTCGAGACGGCCGAAGCCCTCCATCGCCGCGGAAAGTCGGTGCGGATCATCCAGCTCGACGACCGCGTCCTGCCCGATGTCTTCGACCGCGAGGCTACCGACGCGATCGAGGCTGAGCTGCGCGCCTCCGGCATCGACCTCCATGTCTCCGAGACAGTCACCGAGCTTCGCGGCCGCAAAGGCCGCGTCGCCTCAGTCGTGACGGCGAAAGGTGAGTATCCCGCGGATGCCGTCGTCGTCGCCGTGGGCGTCCGTCCCGCCACGGCCTTCGTGAAGGATATCGGACTCGAGATGCTTCCGAACGGGGCGATCGTTGTCGACCGGCGGGGGCGCACCAGCCTCCCCGATATCTTTGCCGCGGGAGACTGCGCCGCGGTGCCGCACATCGTGCAGAGGCTCCCCGTCTACACGCCCCTCGCGACCGGCGCCAACAAGCTCGGCCGCATCGTCGGGGACAATCTTGCCGGCAAGGCGAGCGAATACCCGGGCACCCTCGCTTCAGCCTGCATCAAGGTTCTCGGCATCGAGGCAGGCCGGACGGGCGCTTCGGAGCAGGATGCGGCGAAGGCCGGAATCTCCTGCGCGACGACCCTCATCGTGGACAAGGACCACGCGGATTATTTTCCGCCTCAGCACGACATCGGCGTGAAGCTTGTCTGGGATCCTGCGACGCGGAAGCTTCTGGGTGGCCAGGTCTTCGGCGGCCAGGGTGCGGTGCTCAGGACCGATGTTCTCGCCGCGGCCATCGCGGGAGGGCTCACCGTGGATCAGCTCGGTTTTCTGGACCTCTGTTACGCTCCGCCTTTTGCGCGCACCTGGGACGCGCTCAACGTGGCAGGGAACGCGGCGAAATAGAAGCGACGCATGATCTGTCCCGCCCCCGGAGGCGGGACAGGCGCGGCTTCGGCCTCACGAAAGGCGACATACCCTCTATTGTTTTTCCAGGCCAACCGACTGGCTGGATACTCACCATAATGCACCGCACTCAACAGAAACGGGTGCGCAGTCCGAATTTATAAAGTTGTATGTATATACAAAATTGTCTATAAAATGGGCCTCATATTTTGTTTTTATGTATTCCGTTCCGGATTCGAGAAAAAGTGGTTGACTTATTCCGATGGTATGCTATCATCCGATGTGATATATAACTGATATATCATTGTATTATCAGGCACAATCCTGCGGAAAGGGGAGCTTTGTTGCTGAGATACATCCTGAAACGCTTCGTGATCTCTTTGTTCACGCTGCTGATCCTGGTGACAGCCGTATTCTTCCTCGTCCGCGCGATGCCGGGCGATCCATTCCTGAGCGACAAGCTTACTCCCGAAATTCGGGAGAACATGCTTCGCTACTACGGATTCGATCGTCCGCTGCACGAGCAGTACATCCGCTATGTCGGGAATCTCCTCCGGGGGGATCTGGGGACTTCGATGCACTACAACAATGTGCCCGTCACGCGGCTCATCGCCGATTCCTTCCCCTATTCCGCGGATCTGGGAATCCGCGCCCTCATTCTCGCCTTCATCGCAGGAACCGGCCTCGGGATCGTCTCCGCCCTCAACAGAGGGAAGTGGCTCGACTACCTCTGCATCGTGGTCGCGATGCTCGGCGTATCGCTGCCCGATTTCGTCAGCGGCTATCTGCTCCAATTCGTCTTCGGGCTCAAACTGAAGCTCCTGCCCATCGCCCTCTGGCGCGGCTTCAAGTACACGGTTCTGCCCACACTCGCGCTCTCCTTTTATACGACCGCCCTCCTCACCCGCATCATGCGGGCCAGCATGCTCGAAGTCGTGAGCCAGGACTACATCAAGGTAGCCAGGGCGAAGGGCCTCTCCACGGCCAAAATCGTCGCGCGGCATCAGATCAGGAACGCCATCCTCCCCGTGGTGACCATCCTCGGGCCGATCGCCGCGGCCATCCTGACGGGCACCTTCGTGATCGAGACCATCTACGCGATTCCCGGCATGGGCAAATACTACGTCCTCGGCATACAGAACCTGGACTACTCGCAGATCCTCGGCCTCACTGTCTTCTACGGCGCCTTCCTCATCGGAGCCAATTTCCTCGTCGACATCCTCTACGGCTTCATCGATCCCCGGATAAGGCTGGATAGAAGGGATGTGAAACAAGCATGAAACGGAACACAGAAGAACGGACTTCCGCCGGATTTGCGTCGACGCGGGCCGCGGCGGACGGAAACACGGCCCTCGATCCCGGAAACCTGGACGATGCGCTTTTCGAAAGCGTCGCAGGGAGGGACAGAGACGAGGCGGACCGCATCGTCAGGCCCTGTCTCACGTATTGGCAGGACGCGTGGCTCCGCCTCCGGCACAACAGGGTGGCGATGCTCGGCCTCTGCATCATCGCGCTCTACATCGTCGGCTCCGTAGTAGGCCCCGCCCTCGTCAGCTTCGACTTCAGGTCCATCGACGAGGCGCAGATGGACAAGGGGCCCAGCGCCCTGCACTGGTTCGGGACCGATACGCTGGGCCGCGACATGTGGGCGCGCGTGTGGGTCGGCGCGCGGGTTTCTTTGTCGATAGGCTTCCTCGCGGCCTCGCTCAACGCCCTCATCGGCGTCTGCATCGGCGGCATATCCGGCTACTTCGGCGGACGCCTCGATATGGTCATCATGAGGGTGATCGACGTCCTCTCCGGGATACCCAACCTCATCATCGCCATCCTCGTGATGGTCGTCCTCGGCGCGGGGATAGCGCCCCTTGTCGTCGCGATGATCATCGTCGGCTGGGTGAGCTCGGCGAGGCTCGTGCGCGGGCAGATGCTCCAGCTCAAGAACCAGGAGTACGTGCTCGCCGCGCGGAAACTCGGGGCGAGCGACACGCGCATCATTTTCAGGCACCTCATTCCGAACACCATCGGCCTCATCCTCACGAACGTCACGATGGCTGTCCCCTCCGCCATATTCAACGAGGCCTTCCTGAGTTTTATCGGGCTCGGCGTGCAGCCGCCCAACGCGAGCTGGGGACTTCTCGCGCGTTACGGGGCGCAGAGCTTCAGGGTTGCGCCCTGGCAGCTCTTCATCCCCTCCTTCTTCATCAGTACGACGATGCTGTCGCTCTACCTTCTCGGCGACGGCCTCCGGGACGCGCTCGATCCCAAACTCAGGAGCTAGGTGAAATCATGCTGAATCGGGAAACCGGCGTCCCCGAAAACGGGAAGCTCCTTGATATAGATGATCTGCGAGTCTCTTTCCGGACGTATGGGGGCTCGGTGCGGGCGGTCAGAGGCATATCCCTCTCTATACGGAAGGGCGAGTGCCTCGCGGTGGTGGGCGAGTCGGGCTGCGGGAAGAGTGTCACCGCGCAGATGATCATGCGGCTCATTTCCTCGCAGACCGCGGAGATCGGGGGGAGCGTCCGCTTCGAGGGGAGGGAGCTTCTCTCCCTCCCGGAGCGAAAGATGAAATCGATCCGCGGTGCGCAGATCGGCATGATATTCCAGGACCCCATGACCTCCCTCGATCCGACCATGCCGATAGGGAAGCAGATAATGGAGGGCCTCAGGGAGCACAACAGGCGCATGAGGAGATCCGAGGCGCGCGAGCGGGTCGTCAAGGTTTTGGGCATGGTGGGCATCCCCGAGCCCGAACGGCAGCTCAAGCGCTATGCGTACGAGTTCTCGGGCGGCATGCGGCAGCGGGCCGTCATCGCGATGGCCGTCGTCTGCAAGCCCAAGCTGCTCATCGCGGACGAACCCACGACCGCCCTCGACGTGACCACACAGGCGCAGATCCTTGACCTGATACGCAATCTCAAGGATGAGCTGGGCACGGCCGTCCTCCTCATAACCCACGACATGGGCGTCGTCTCCAACATGGCCGACAGGATAGCGGTGTTCTACGCGGGCAAGGTAGTGGAGGAGGGCGACGCGGCGGACATCTTCTACTCGCCCGCCCACCCCTATACGGCGGCCCTCCTTCGGTCCCGTCCGAGGCTCGACCTGGACCGAAGCCAGTGCCTCATCTCGATCCGGGGCACGCCGCCGGACCTCTTCGCTCCTCCTTCGGGCTGCGCCTTCGCGGCGCGCTGCGGCCTCGCCATGGAGATATGCAGGCGGGCCCAACCCTGCGCCCTTCCTATGGGCGGGAACCACAGCGCGGCCTGCTGGCTCTACCACGAGAAAGCCCGCGCCAGACACGGTACCCCGACGAGATCAAAGCTCGAGATGGAGGTCTGCGATGACCGCTAAGGCTGCCACTCCTCTCGTCGAGGCGCGCGACCTCAAACTCCACTTTCACCTCCCCGGAGGCTCCTCGCTGAAGGCCGTGGACGGGATTTCCCTCGCCATTCCGGAGGGCACTACCCTTGGACTCGTCGGCGAATCCGGCTGCGGAAAGTCGACGACGGGACGCGCCCTCGTGGGCCTCTATCGTCCGACGGGCGGGAGGGTTTTTTTCAAGGGCGAGGATACCGCCACCCTCGGCAAGGCGCAGAAGCGGGAGTTCGTCCGTCACGCGCAGATGATCTTCCAGGACCCTTATTCTTCCCTCAATCCCCGCATGACGGTCGGCGACATCGTGGGCGAGGGGATCGACATCCACGGACTCTTCTCGGGCCGCGCGCGGATGGAGCGGATATGGGAGCTTCTGGAACTCGTCGGACTCGCCAAAGAGCACGCCAACCGCTTCCCCCACGAGTTTTCGGGCGGACAGCGCCAGAGGATAGGCATTGCCCGGAGCCTGGCCGTGGAGCCCGCCTTCATCGTCTGCGACGAGCCGATCAGCGCCCTCGATGTGTCGATCCAATCCCAGATCGTCAACCTCCTCCAGAGGCTCCAGGATCAGTTCGGCCTCACCTACCTTTTCATCTCCCACGACCTCAGCATGGTCAAGTACATAAGCGAGCGCGTCGCGGTGATGTACCTGGGAGCCCTCGCGGAGACCGCCACGAGCGAAGAGCTCTACGAGAATCCCCTCCACCCTTACACGAAGGCCCTCCTCTCGGCCATCCCCATAGCGGACCCCGACAAGGAGAGGGCGAGAAAACGGACCCTCCTTTCAGGGGATGTGCCCAGTCCGATCGACCCGCCGCCGGGCTGCCGCTTCGCTCTCCGTTGCCCCATGGCGGCCAAGCCTTGCCGGGAACGGGCCCCCGAACTCCGCGAGATCGCGCCCGGCCACGATGTGGCCTGCCACTTCGTCTGAACGAAAACGCTTGAAGCGAGGTACAGCGACAATGAACATGAGTGAAGGACCGACCAGATCCGACCGCCTCCGGAGCTCACTCGCCGATGCCGGGCTCGACGCGCTTCTCATCACGCGCGACGCCAACCAGCGATTCCTCGAGGGCTACACGGGCAGCGAGTGCTATCTCCTCGCCTCGGGCAAAGGCAGCTGGCTCATCGCCGATTCCCGCTACACGGAGCAGGCGCAGGGCGAGTGCGTGACCGCGATGGTGGTGCAGCACCGCGACCCCTGCCCGCCCTACGACGAGGTCATCGCGCGCCTCGCGTCGGAGGCGGGGCTGAAGCGCATCGGCTTCGAGAA
The DNA here is from genome assembly GCA_963678065.2 of Treponemataceae bacterium. Lineage (GTDB taxonomy): Bacteria > Spirochaetota > Spirochaetia > Treponematales > Rectinemataceae. The sequence continues at coordinate 251,931 of CAXXVZ010000005.1, read as the reverse complement.
GGCCAAGCTCTCCTTCGCCCAGTACGACGCCATCCGGATTCAGGTCGAGAGGAGCGGCGGAATCGAGCTTGCCCCGACCGAGAACATCGTGGAGCGACTCCGGATGCTGAAGGACGAGGCCGAGCTCGCGCTCATCCGGAAGGCCTGCGCCATCACGGACGCCGCGCTGGAATCGACGCTCGGAATCCTTTGCGAGGGCATGTCTGAGCTCGATCTCGCCCGCGAACTGGAATCTCGCATCGCGGCCTCGGGCGGTGAGGGTGCAGGCTTCCCCACGATAGCCGCCTTCGGCGCCCGGGCCTCGCTCCCCCACGCTGTGCCCCGAGGCGATTCGAAGTTGCGGCGCGGCGACTTCATCCTCCTCGATTTCGGCGTCCTCGTCGAGGGATACCGTTCGGACATAACGCGGACCGTAGTCTTCGGCGCGGCGAGCGCGGAGCAGAAGAAAGTCTACAGGACGGTACTCGAGTCCCAGCTCCGCGGCGTCGAGGCGATGGCCGTGAGCGCCTCGGGCAAGCTCCCCGACGCCGTCTGCCGCGACTCTATCAGGGCTTCGGGCTATCCCGAGTTCGGGTACGGCGTCGGCCACGGCGTCGGCCTCGAGATTCACGAGTTGCCCTTCATGTCGCGCAGGTGCGAGGAGAGTCTCGCCCAGGGGATGGTCATCACCTGCGAGCCCGGCATCTACATCCCCGGCTGGGGCGGCGTCAGGATCGAAGACACAGTGCTCATCCGCGATTCCGGTCCGGAGTGCCTGACGCGTTTCCCGAAGGACAGGCTCCTCGAAATCTGAGACTGCGAGTCCTTGAGGCTCGATTTTACATAGGTCGAATTAGCCGCCCAAGGGCGGCGATGAAGGAAATGGAGGTATTGAATGAAGCATCGACAAGCGATCGTTCTCGGCGCCATTCTCTGCTGTTTGGCGATTTTCGCCACACCGGTCTTCGCCGGCCCCAAGAACACCCTGGTGTTCTCGATGGATTCGGAGATCCCCGCCCTCGATCCCCAGAAGAGCAACGCGGCGCCCAGCTTTACCGTCGGCAACGCCCTCTTCGAAGGGCTCATCCGCACTGTCGACGGCAAGGTGACTCCCGGCATGGCCAAGAGCTGGACCACCTCATCCGACGGGAAAACCCTTACCTTCGAACTCCGCGACGCGAAGTGGAGCGACGGGAAACCGGTCACCGCCTACGATTTCGAGTACGGCATCAAGCGGCTGCTCGATCCCAAGACCGCCGCCGAGTATGCCTTCGCGGCCTACTACATCAAGGGCGCAGAAAATTACAATCTCGGGAAGACCGCCAACGCCGACGCGGTGGGCGTAAAGGCCGTCGACGCCAAGAAGCTCGTGATTTCGCTCAACAACCCCACCGCCTACTTCATCGGATATCTCGGCGCCTACTGCTTCGCGCCGACCCGCAAGGACATCGCCGAAAAGTACGGCGAAAGTTACGCCACTTCGGCGGACAAGGCCGTGTACAACGGCCCCTTCATCCTCAAGGAGTGGAAGAACGAGCAGAGCAAGTACCTCGTGAAGAATCCTGCCTACTGGAATCGCGATGCGATCAAGCTCGACGCCGTCGAGATACTCCAGATCAGCGATCCTACCACGGCCCTCTCGATGTTCGAGAACGGCGAACTCGATTTCGTGGACGTGCCCTCCAACCTCTTCAAGCAGTACGAGCAGAAGGCCAAACCCTTCTTCAACGGCGCCGACGACTTCATCAAGATCAACGTGAAGCCCAATCCCGAGAAGCCCTGGCTCGCGAACGCCGACTTCCGCAAGGCCCTCGGCTGGGCGATCGACCGCGAATCCTACTGCAATATCTCGACCAAGGGTCTCTACACGCCCGCACTCCGGTATGTCCTGCCCATCGTCATGGGTGTGAGCAAACACTACGGAGAGGAGTACCCCCTCGACTTCTACACTGCCAAAGGTGATCCGGCCAAGGCCAAAGAATACCTCGCCAAAGCCCTCGCCGAGCTCAAGATCGACTCGCCCTCCAGGATCTCCGTCGAGTACCTCATCCAGGATCTCGAAGAGACGAGACTCATGGCTGAAACCCTTCAGCAGCAAGTCGAGAAGAACCTCGGCATCCATTTCACGATCAAGCTCGTCCCCCGCAAGCAGAGGACCCAGATGGAGCAGCAGCACCAGTACGACATGGTCTACGGCGGCTGGATGCCCGACTACGACGATCCCATGACCTACATGGAGATCTGGCTCGGCGACAGCTCGCAGAACAATTCCGGATACTCGAGCCCCGCCTTCGACAAGTTCGTGGGCGATGCTCTCAAGGAGAGCAATCCCGCCAAGCGCATGAACATGCTCTTCCAGGCCGAGAAGACACTCCTCACCGACGCGCCCCTCATCCCCCTCCAGCTCAGGCGCAAAGTGTCCATCGACAGCCCCAAACTCGTCGGACTCTCGAGGCCCCTCATCGGCGCCGTGTATGATTTCGTCTACGCGTCCCTGAAGCCCTGATCGCGCGAGGGATCAGCGCCAGATCGTTGACGCTATTCAGCGCCACAAACGTTGTATCAACATTCGTTGTCGGGGAGCGGCTCGTTTCGCCGCTCCCTTTTATTGCCTTCTAAAAATGGCTTCACCGATCAGACGGTCGGCAACCATCAGAATGGATAAATGGTTTTCATTTTCCACCACCTGATAGGTTGATTTGCGGACAATATCGAGTACAGGAAGCCCTGCATATGCCATTACTTTTCCCGAATCCAACAGTTCATCGTCAGCACCGATAAATAATCCAAAGGGTTTGTTTATTTTTCGAAATTGGTCCACCGGATTATTCGGGGTAAGAGCAAGTGATAAGTTTACAGTGATGGATGGGATAAGAAGCGGCTGAGACTGGAGTACTTCCTTCGGATAATTGAAGAATACAGCCTTGGAGTGCCCGAACAGCAATCCGAAGCTCATGCCATTGAGAACAAACAGAGGAACTTTTACATCCGAAAAACTTATGCTGTTTGCCCTGTCAGTCTTTGATTTATAGCCCCAAAATGGCGACAGAAAGAAGTATCCACTGATACTTTCATCTTGCACATGAGAGGTATAGTTTAATACCAGCCCTGCTCCAGACGAATGTCCACCGAGGAATACCGGCAGTTTTAGATTTTCTTTTTCGACCTGTTTTACGATTACTTCTATATCGCTGTATACCTGCCGGGCCGAAGGGCTGTCACCCCTAGGGCCTTCTGAATTCCCATGGCCTCGAATATCGATCAAATATACATTGACATTATATTTCCCGGCGAGACTTGCTGCCAAGTATTGATAACCAGCACCACTGTAAGCGCCGCCGCCATGCACGAAAACCAAGGATGCAATGGGATTTCGTGCAATGTAGGGGTAATACGCAAGCTTTGTCCCATCCGTAGACTTAATGAATACGCAATCGATCAGACTCGTACTACTCTGGTTTTTGATTTCCGTGAAGGAAAATGAGGCCGCCTTATCCGTTGCTGCGGTTATTGACGTACAGGACATAAATAAAAGCAAAGAAAGAGGGGAAAACACTATTCTTTTCATGAAATCCTCCAGGCGTATCTTTCTACGTTCTCCAGCAAATGAATATTCTTCATGTTACCATGGCTGCGCATCTTTTTAGTCTTCAAAATTCATGACAATAGCCGGGTCCTGTTGAAGCGATTGCCAGCATTTTTTATGTTTTCACTTTTCTTGCAAAACACTTCCCAATCTTTCTTTTCCAATGATATGCGTATGCTTCACCTCTTCAAGCATACTTTGATAAAAATCAATACTTGCCTTCCTTCGCGCTTCCGCAATTTGTGCCGCTTTATTCGTATAAAAATTTTCATATATTTTCTTCAATTTCCAGTTGTATTCCTGGAAAAATGACGGAGAGCTATCGATACTTCCATCAAGCACATTTCCAAATTCGTCTATTGAATAAAGTGGCTCCGATACTATTCCTTTGTATGCTATAGTGCGGGCAATTCCTAAAGTTCCAGTGGCATCAAGTTTATCAGCGTCGTATAGTATTTTTGCCTCTATGGTTTTTGGTTCTTCGTTGTTTCTGTATCGATGAGTGCGAATGCAGTCTTTTACATGTTGCGCATTTTCTTCTGACCATTTCATGCCCTTTAAGTACTCATAGGCCATTTCAGAACCTACAATTGCATGATCAAGTTTTGAATCATGCAATTGGGACTCTCTTCCTATGTCATGTAGCAGCGCAGCTGCAAGTATTACATCCATATTGACAACATATTGAGATGCTATATCCAGCGCAGAATACAGGACACGATAAATGTGTTGTTCATCATGCGCTCCATCGTTCATACACTTTCGCATATACTTTTCGATGACTGAAAAAGTCTGTTTATTCATTTTGCGTACACGCCTTGATTCAGGTTAAACGGTTATTAGTTTTCTTTTCTTCATTATTTCATTACTTATCTTCCTTGTCTTTGGACTAATCGATTTTGAACATCTTCTGATAAACATCGCCGCTCTTTCTTTATTTTCCATACTCAATCTTTCAAAGATTTGATCAAATATTGCAACAATTTCACATTTAAGCAATTCTTCCTGTTTTTCAGAGTATTTGCTGTGCTCTTCATGTTTGATCAAAAAATTGAATACATATTCTGTCTTGTCATTTCTCGTACAAAGTATCTTTCCCAGATTTCTGACACAACAAGCGCCAGTCATGTATTTCTCGTCATAAGCTATACGCAAATAGTCACTGATGATTTCATCAAAACCATTATTTACGTCTGCACTGATGATGTTTGCCAATAATGTGGTAGCTATATCGCGATGGTATGAATTCTTGTGCTTAAGGAGTTCCGAAAATGTGCTCCAATACTTCATAAACTTTTTTGGCTCAATACTTGTTGCATCCTGCAAGATGTAATAGCAGTGGTAGTAGACCATGATATTGTGGTCATTTCGCAATAAACTGATGATACAATCTCGGGCTTCTTCATTTTCCAGTATTCTCTTGACAATACCATTCCTATCAAAGTCTTTCTTTGCGACTTCATCTCCTGAAACCATCATCACTACCCCTGATCAAATCAAGAAACTCTGAAATAGTGCAGACAATTTCATTTTCATCCATAATGCAGTGCGAAAGTTCGCCTTTGACTGTCTTCACTGTTTCTATCTTCATGATTCATTCTTCCTCATTTATGCTTTCCTGTACACTCATCGCTCGACGCGGCCTGTCCGCGATGTCGGATTGAAGCGATTGTCAGGCATTGGTTCCGAGTCTTTTCAATATTTCGATGTCTTTTCCGATGTATGCTTTCCCATGACTCAACAAACCAAAAGAGAAGTCATATGAAAGTAGTTTTTTTGCATCACGGTTTACCTGCTCGGTGTTATAATTGAATTTTTCAGGTTTCCCAATCGATAGACCATTTTTGTTGCTTTCCCTTATGACATCACCAAAGAACATATATTTTTTATCTTTTTGATATAAAGCAATACTTCCTGGTGTGTGCCCGGGAACGTTTATTACTCTACAATTCTCGATGTCCATATTATCTTGAAGTACGATATCGACTTTTGGAACCACACAATTCAATTGTTTCATGACTTTTTGTTCTTCGATCATCATCCCTCTGTATGATCCAGCAATAACATCTTCTTGAAGAATATACGGTATATCTTTCTCATGAGCGGCAACTTTCGCATCCGAACCCATAACTAATTCTTTTACTCCTCCAATATGATCACAATGACAATGTGTTAGCATTATCAATTTCATATTTTCAAGCTTGTAACCATTATTTTTCAGTTCTTCAATGAGATATTTTGTTTTCATAAATATGCCTGCATCTATTAATATGAAATCTTTTTTCGAGCCAACACAAAAGATATTAGCTGTGCCAATGTTTTCTATGACAAATAGTTCATCATCTAGCCTAAGCATTGACCACCCCTCAAGATAGCATTCCGATATACAAGAATGAAGCACATCGTAGAGAAACAAGATATATTCCCATTGAGAAGCATTTTCAATGCTCTATCTTGAGCTTTTCATTGCTTTAATATGTTTTAGACTGGTATCATTTTTGAATCTTCTGTATTCGCCCGACTCCATCGCATATATTGCTATTTTTGATTTGTCATTGTAGTGAATTCCCCACCCGTATGTTTTCCCCAATGGAGATGAACGAAGGCACGCCTGTCCTTTTGAAAAAAACTCTATCTTCTCGAGTTCCGTTTTTTCAATGTCATTTTTTTCTGCATAGACAGAAAATATAACTTCATCGGATGTAAACTTGTACGGGTTGTTTTTCAGCATGTCATATTGCATTCTAGCGATCGTTCTGTCTTTTTTTTCTGGCGGTATCTTCCCGCATTCTGCTTTGCAGTCTTCTGCTACTTCAATGAACGTATTCGTATAATCTGTAGAATACATGTGCTATTCCTCCTTTTCTACCCGGTCTTTCCCCTTCCGCTTTGCACATCGCAAAAACGGCGACATAGCCGAATCCGGTTGAAGCTGTCGTCGGATTTTTTTCAAAGCATGTATTCATTTCCATGAGCTGGACAGGCTAGTTTCGCTCCTTTATTTCTTATCAATTCCCAACTATGTATACTTTCTAAATCATCACTCATGATTTGGTCTTCAGCGTGAAGATCTCCAATTAGTGCAATTCCTTCATCAGAGACAAAGGAAATACTATCAACCGAATGTCCTAAGGTCTTAATGACCTCTCCCTCAATTCCGAGATTTAAGAACCATTTTCTTGATTCTTCAGTCTTTACCCTAATCAATTTTGTCTTATCAATCATTTTGTATTCTTTTTGTTTCTTGAGGATCATCCGTTCCATTTCGTCAATTTGTGTTAGTTGATTTTCGAAAATAATGCAGGCAATACCTTTGCTGATCATTTCACCAAACAAGCCGGCATGATCAATATGAAAATGGCTTACTATTGCCGATTCTATTTGATCTATATTGAAACCAGTACTCTTTATTTCCTTGGCATATTCAAAATAGGAACAGGGCCACCCAGCATCAAACGCGATAAGTCGATTTTCATTTCCTCTGATGAGATAGCAATTTGTTCTTCGATAGCTAAATCTGAATATATTCATCTTCTCTCGCCTGAAGGGTCTATCTGCCATTGAGTCGAACTGTGAGGTGGCCTGTCCGTCGAATCAGTCCCGACTCGTTGCTAGATCCATGTTCCATAAACATATCTCCTGTCTTTTATTGCAGCGTAGCATTTATCATCTTATTTTAAGATAATGATGGAGCATCGTTGTTTTTATAAAAGTATCGAGTATTTCTCCTGAAAAATGCTCTCCATTTTCTCTTATATCAAATCGACAATTCGGTAATAATTTCGATGTAATTTCTGCTGTGGCAAATGGTACCTGATTATCTGTTTTACTGTGTTGCATATATACTTTTTCTTTTACATCGGATAAAAGAAATCCCCAACTATTGCACCGCAATTTAAAATCCAGTGCAATTCCGAAACAATCATTCTTCATTGAATCCTTGATATCGTCATGCAGTAATGCCTCTTGTGATATATTTGAAAAAACCAGGTCATTTGCCAGCTTTTCAAGTTCAATAATTGTTGCACTCTTTTTTATCCCGTATGGCCAGACTGCAAGAACATTATCATCATACAATGCGGGAATGCCGCTGAAAATAAATATGTTTCTGACTTTGTCTGGAAGTTTATAGCCTATCGAATAGCTGTATGGCGCTCCCGATGACATGCCTAATATGTCAAAATATGGGAGTTTGAGTTCATCAACAAGGGCAGAAACTATATCACCCCATTCAGCCATATTGGCCATGCTGTATGGCGATGATTCTCCATATCCCGGACGTGCAATACAGATTAAACGTATCCCGGCCCTGATAAGGCTGTCAAATAGACAATAATCGCTGATGCTTGCTATTAATCCGTGCTGTACGAGAATAGGATATCCTTCTTTTTCACCATACTCTGTGTACGAAAGAATATTTCCCCTTTTATACTCAATGGTCTGTTGCATCAGTTATCTCCCCGTTTTGCTGCTAATTACGCGCGCAGCGTCAAGCTAATATACACTTAACTGACAAGGGCCGTGAATGCGTGCCCGATGTCCAGTTGGAACGGTTGTCAGCCCTCTTCTTTTGATACTTTTGTGAGTAACAATAAATCGTCCACTTTTAACCTTGTATCATCCTCATCGCGTATTACAAATTTTTCTTCCATCCTATCTATAAATAGTATTCCATCTAGATGATCTATTTCGTGTTGGAAGCAAATTGCCAGGGGACCTGTTCTTTCTATTTCTTTTTCTGAACCATTTCTGTCTTCAAATACGACTTTTACGGTCTTTGCCCTTCTTACTCTTCCGCTGAAATTGGGTAAGGATAAACATCCTTCATATTCGTATTGTTCCCCACTAGAGCTTGTTATTCTTGGATTGATCAATTCGAATTCTTCGTTCTGATAATTAACTACAATTATACTCTTTGATATACCGACCTGATTGGCTGCCAATGCAGCTCCACTCTTTTCTTTGCGCAGGGTTTCTTTCATCCTATCAATTGTTTCGTGCAAGTGTTTAGGCAATGCGTCAAAATAACTTGACTAATATATTGATTATATTATAATGAAGTATGCAAGATCAGGCAACGGTACAACAAATAGCTTCCAAGTACAACGCACTTGTGCCCATGATGGATGAACGAATGCGACGTCAATGGGCGGCGGCTGAAGCAAGAGCGTATGGTCGTGGTGGGATACAGGCAGTCAATACCGCGATTAAGATGTCGCCGAACACAATACGCAAAGGAATGAATGAGCTGGCATTACGCGAAAGTAATCCGCACGAGAAGATACGCACTCGCGTACGTTTCCCAGGCGGTGGAAGAAAACGATGCAGTGAAAACGATCCCGAGTTAAGGGAAAAACTTACGAGCTTAATTGAACCAATGACACGGGGTGATCCAGAGTCGCCACTACAGTGGACGTGCCTGAGCACCAGTAATCTTGCAGATACGCTTACACGACAAGGGCACACAGTAAGCCCGCGCACGGTTGGACGGCTACTGAACGCGGAAGGCTACAGTCTACAGAGCAATCGGAAGACCAAAGAAGGAACGTCGCATCCGGATCGAAATGCGCAGTTTGAGTATATCAACACCATGGTCAAGCGGTTTCAGCGTAAAGGGAATCCAGTTATCTCGGTAGATACGAAAAAGAAAGAATTGATTGGGGAATTTCGAAATGGAGGACGAGAATGGCGTCCCAAAGGTGAACCGGAATCTGTAATGGTTCATGACTTCATTGATACAGAGCTGGGCAAGGCCATACCATACGGAGTCTTCGATATAAGCGAAAACAAGGGCTGGGTCAGTGTAGGAATCGACCACGATACCGCACATTTTGCTGCCGAAGCCATCCGACGTTGGTGGGAAAAAATGGGTGTGAAACGGTATCGTACTGCAAAAGAATTGCTGATTACCGCTGATGGTGGTGGCAGCAACGGTAGTCGATGTCGGCTCTGGAAACTTGCATTGCACGAATTAGCGAATCAGCTTGGAATGTCAATTCACGTGTGTCACTTTCCACCAGGTACCAGCAAATGGAATAAAATCGAGCACCGAATGTTTTGCCATATCACTCAGAACTGGCGAGGCCGACCGTTGATTAGCCACGAGGTAATTATTCAATTGATTGCAAATACAACCACTGCAGCGGGACTGAAAATATGCGCAGAATTGGATTCAGGTTCGTATCCACTCGGGATCAAGGTTAGTGATGAAGAACTTGCTGCCCTGAACATTAAGCAGGCAAAATTCCATGGCGATTGGAACTATGCTTTGCTTCCGACTAAAGAATAAAAGCAGTCAAATTATTTTGGCGCGATGCCTTATTGAATACAGTTACTTTTTTCGTTCTCTTTCGCAACGATATATCTCCAAACCGGACAATCTTCAGAGCCTTCATGTTTCTTTTCCTTTAGGCGTATGCTGGCTGCCTTTCCGTTCATGAAAATAGAGACTCGACAAACGTAATCCTATCTGTAGTTGGGTTCAATTCGAGAGATATTCCCAATGGCAGGATGTGCCTTGGATCTGTATGCCCGAAATCCACATTCGTAAGTATGTTGAGTTCGTTACACATAAACTCTCCGATCACTATTTTTATGATTACCTGATCGAGCTCAGTTTTTTCTTCTTGAGAATATGATCTCGGTTTTGCTACAATGAGTCCTTTTATTCTGGCAAGTATGCCCTGAACTCCAAAATTTCTGAGTATGAAGCCAATCTGTCTAGGAGTCGGCTTGTCTTCTGACGTTTCAATCATCAAAATCCGGCTATCCCAAAACTCGATTTCCGGCCACGCCAATGTCCCATTCATCATATCGAGCACCTCAATACAACCGCCCCAGAGCTGCCCCGATGAAATTTTTCCTCTGTTTATCCAGCGATGTCCTATATCATCTTTTCTGATCTCATTGACCTTTCCTCTATTACCGATCTCTCCCCAATTCTTATAGCCGTCCGTCCATTCGGTGAAAGGTTTTATTTCGTTGCAATGACCAGAAAGCAGGACTTCTTTGTATTCGGCAAGAGCCTCGGGAAAGCATCGAATATAAGAAAATCCCCCCATTATTGACGATCCGTAGTAGGTTACAAGACCATGTAAATTCAGATAACATAGAATTGTTGTACTGTCGGAGTATCCCATTATTAACTTGGGATTATTTTTAATTGCTTCAATATCAAGATATTTCAGTATTCGTATTGAATCATCGCCGCCTATAGAGCATATGATCCCACTTATACTTTCATCCTTGAATGCTTTGTTTAGGTCTTCTGCCCTCTTTTGGGGATTTTCATGGAGTTCTTTGGGACTCATCCGTGTCGTCGGGAATTCTTTGATTTTGAACCCGAAATCATTCTTGAGCACATCGATACCATCTTCAAATATGTGTGGGAACAAGAATGCGCCACCCCATGATAGCGACAGAACAGCGATAGTGTCTCCGGTTTTCAACCGTCTTGGCTTTATATTGCTCTGCTCTTTTGTCTGCATTTGTCTGAATTCCCTTTCTGCGCGAAGCATCGACCTGACATTCGCTTAAGTGGCATGGCCATTGCTGGCTGATTTTGATTCGCATGCGGGTCCATACCCCGAAGCTCTGTCGGGTATGGACCCGCATACAATCCATTCCTTACAGAACGAACGATACCTCGGAGCTCTGCCCCGGGGTTCGTTCATTCACCATTTATTGTAGTGCATGACTTCGTCTTTTGTTTTCCGTTTTCTCTTTGCAGGCTTTTCAGCTGGAAAGCCTACAGTCAAAACACACACAACATATTTGTCCGCAGGTATTCCTAACAGTGGACGAATACTCTTTTGATCAAACCAGGCTACCCAGCATGTACCTAACCCGAGGTGTACAGCTTCAAGAACTATGTGCTCAATCGCGATTGCCGTATCCCTGATTATCAATTTCAACTCAGGTAAGGATGTTTCCTCATCCATATCGATGTCACGGTTTGAATCGATCCTTGACCTTATATCCGCCACGCACACAATGAAGAGAGGGGCTGTCATCATCCATTTTTGATTATTGGAGGCATTTACTATATTTCGCTTCATCTCTTCATAATCGACGAGTATGAAATGCCAAGGCTGGGAATTATCACCAGATGGTGCTTGCATCCCACTCTCAATCAAGGCATTGATCATTTCTTGTGGTACTTTTTTGTCTGTATATTTCCTGATACTTCTTCGTTCTTCGATCTCTTTCATTTCCTGCGTACCCCTTGTCAGGAGAGACATTTTCTTGTCACTCCAATGCCTTATCATTCGCTTTTATATACTCTGAAACTATCTCAAGGACCAAACTGACAGCATCCATATCGATTCTTTCTGGTAAATCATTTTTCGTATGGATAATAATCTCCTTCCTGATAACATCTGTTGGCATTCCAATTATACTTACCGTTTCTATTCCCTTTCTCGCGAATTGGCCCCCATCGGTCCCTCCGCCACCAAATGGCATCTGTCGTATTCTTGGATGATATCCTCTTTGCTCTGCAACTCGCATAAGGCTCTCTACGAGGTTGCTTGAGAGTTTTGAAAATCCATTCCTGTCGCTTCGCAATAAAGTTGTATCGCATTTCTTATATATACTGTCGATAGTAATCACTTTTGTACTGATCTTTTTCAATTCTTCTATATTGCGAGTAACGAAGTACCGTGCACCTTTTTGTCCTACTTCTTCGCCATCGGTCAACAATAATACTAGCCTTGTGTGCTTCAATTTTCTGCAGTCTTTATTCAGCAGCTCTAGTATATTGATTCCAATAGCACAGCCAATCAGATTATCACCAGCGCCAGGACCAGGTTTCCGAGAAATGTACCCAAACATCGGAACAACAAATAACAGTCCTGCCAATGATACATATTTTGTCCACATGGGAATTCCTGGTTTGAAGCCGCCCAAAAGCGCAATGATCAAAACGAGAAACTCAAACAAAAACATGATGATCGGGACAAACAGTCTTATCGGAAAAAGTCTTGGCAGTGTTTCGTGAAAAGGATAGATATATGAGCTGTCATGATGTCCAACAAGGACTATTTGCTCTTTTACCTCACCTTCTGGCTCAACATATCCGACAATATTGTTTCCTTCCACTTTTTTGAATAATCGGTCAAAAAAATCCGAGTACAAGATGAATTGAGAAACACAAAATGCAATCCCAAATGCCATGCATGCCGTTCCAACAAAAACTACCAGTAGTGAATTGTTTGTAAGGCTTGCGAGCAGTCCGATAATATACATTGCACCAAATATTCGCCCGATAGAAAAAAGTGAATTAGGGTGAATAGCAAACTTTTCTCTTCTTGTCGATGCACAGGTTTCTTTCACTATTCTTTCGAGCTCATCTACTGAAGCATAATTGCTCGTGGTACCACTGACTCTTGGTCCGTGTTTATCAAGTATGTCCTTTACTAGTTTGATGGCCTTCGTTGCAGCTTCGTCGTAAATATCGCTCATAGCACCTCTTTCATACGCTTTACCGGCGAGGAGCATCATAAAAGCTCATTGAATTCAGTTTCAATAATTCTGCGAAGCTTATTGATGAACCTGGCAGCCGGCGCACCATCAATAATGTCGTGATTGAATATTGCAGTAATATTGATCATCTCTCTTATGACAACCTGATCATTTTTTACGACCGGCTTTTTAACGACACTCCCAACGGCAAATGAAACTGCCTTTGGCCCTCCAATGTATGGTATTATATACCCTGAAACATTGGAGAACATTGTTACAGAAGTTACAAACACAGTCCCCGATAGTTCTTTGACCTTTTTATGATTCTTCATAAGGTGTCGTATTAGCCAAATGCTGATTTTTCTTGGCAACATATTCAGGAGCCTCTGAATGTTTTTCGAGAATACATATCCGCTTTCATCATTGACATTCTTTTTCGAGTCATCAATTTCATTCGTGATCTGATGCACTGATTTTTTATTGGCATCCTTTATTATATATTGTTTTGTAAGTAATCTACCTTCATGTTCGATTTCGATTGGAATATTTATATCAACTTCATCGAAAGTTGTAGTGTTTCTATAATCAATCATCGAATTGCACTCGGGGTATTGTTCTAAGCATTTTGCAATAGCTTTCAGGATAAAGGAAAACAAGGATCCCCCTTCCCCATTTTTTCTTTTATCTCTCAAGATGGACCTAATGTCAGTTACATCGAAATCCAATAAGGCGAAAAAATTATGACTACCAGTCACTAGATCAAACCCCAATATGGACAATTTTCTGAACGCCGTTGTCTTGATCTGTTTCATATTCCCTCAGCGCATCTAGATCTGTTAAGAACCCCATCCGGATGGTCCATGAAACCTTATATGTCGCGGGTTGCGTTAAATTCCAAATTACTCTTTTGACCACTTATTCTCCTGCCTCCTCCTTCGGCGCAAGGCGAATTCACTTCCCCAACCATACTAATGTTTCAGTATGATCCTTTGATACTGTTTCCTTACCTATATCTTTCCTTAATCGGCTTAATCCCTTATCATATTCATTCGCACCGAGTATTCTGAACATCGAATAGTTCTTCTCTTCTACCATCTTTATAAAATGATTCGATACTTTATCCTTATTCCCTGTTAACCTTGTCTGTTCTTCCGTATGCCTGAATCCATTTTTCTGGGCATGTGTGAGTATCTCTGATATATCTGGATATCGTTTCTTTTCATTGCTGGCGAGAGAAGGGAAATAGGCATTATACCATCGTGATTCTATCTGTTTGTATGATTCTGTCACAATACAGAGCTTCCCGCCCCGTTTTAAGGTTCTATAAAGGCTTTTGAACAGCATATCCAAATCAGGCACATGGTGAATGACATCAGTCATGAAGATGAAATCAAAGAACTCGTCTTCAAACGGTATGTTTGCATGATCTCCTTTCCTTATGATTGCTCTTGGATTTTTTGATAATGCCTTTTCAATCATACCATCAGATGGTTCAACCCCAAAACATTTCACTTTATGGCTATTGCTTATTCTAGATAGATAATTCCCTGTACCACAACCAAAATCAAGGATACACATTGATTCCGAAAAATGTACTTTTTCATCGAACATATCAATGATATCGCTATCTGCATTACGGGTTGTATCATATGTTTTTGAGGCGTCATCATAATCTATAGCCATTCATTGCCCCTTTCAAATTGAAATCGTTGTCAGGTGAAATCTTTTTCCCCAGTAATCAAAAATGCATGCTTTAATACTTTACCTGTGTTTATTGGAAATGCTAAATCCATATATCTTGATAATGGTTCTATACTTATTCCTCTTGCGCCTGAGCTTTCCAGCACCGCTCTCACTTTATCCAAACTTGGATAAAACTTCCTATCACCAAATAAATCAAAAAACACAAATCCACCACCTTTCTTCAGTATCCGCAATGCTTCCTTAAGAGAGTCAGTCTTGTTCTCTACATCCTGTACTTCATGGAATGTTAAGCAGCTTACTGCATGATCGAAAGATTCGTTCTCAAAGGGAAGTTTCGAAGCGCTACTCTTGATAAACGAAATGCCAGGTACTTTTTCTAGCTCTGCATTTCTCTCACATTGGCCTTTTGAGTATTCCCAGTTGCTGCCCCAATAGTCTATTCCGAAATATTGAGAATCGCCTCCCCTTTTTGCCATCTTGATTATCAAATTTCCACTTCCGCATCCTATATCGATTATTCGACCACGTAGATTGCTCTTTTCGATTATCAACTCATGTATTTTGTTCTGGATATCACCACCTCGTGGACTAAACCTATATGCTGTTATATTAATTATTATTGCTATATATAAAAACGGCAATGACAATAGTGCAATGAAAAAGTAGTTTGCATTTGTAAAGCCGAGCACGGAGATTGCCAGAATGACTCCGGCGATTGAGTAGAATAGTACGATTTTGCTTTTTCTGATCCATGTGTTGTAAATTGGTTTTTCTTCCATATATTCCTTTTTGCCTTGGCTCACCTGGCATTGGTTTAGCCTATGGGGCTGCTTGTCCGTCCGAGACAGGTCGAAGCGATTGTTCCGCGACACTTTTTCTCGATTGTTTTTTCTTTTTATTACAAATGCCGCAACAACCAGCCACCCTTAATATATCATATGCTTTCCATATCACAGGTTCTCTTCCTCGAAATATACATATGTATGCCTTTTGGCGATTTTCCAATTCTTCATCTCAAATATTGCTATGCCTTTTCTTATTACCTTCCTTTCCATTCCATTCAGTATAAACCACGAAACATATGACGTAATCGTAGAATCTTGGGTTAGAATATTTCCTACCTCTACTCCTATGGTTGGATTTTTGATAAATAACTGTTTCAAATACTCTTTTGAATTTTGTATGTGATTAATACCTTGCTTACCGATGTCATCATCCCAATAGTTTGGATCAAGATTTAGGTCGAGCGACTCAATATCATGATCTACAAATAGCAGTTCAAAATACCTTTTCACGAAGGCCTCTGCTTGTTTCTGCGCAATTACCATTACTTCTTCCCATTATGAATAAAATATGTCCTGTTTTGATTCGCAGGCGGGTCCATACCCCGAAGCTCTGCTTCGCTCTTTCTTGTGAAGTGACTATCGGGTATGGACCCGCATACAATCCATTCCTCACAGAACGAACGATACCTCGGAGCTCTGCTCCGGGGTTCGTTCATTTCTTGTAAACGGCATTGCCCCCCCCCGCAAACATTCGTCTATTTTAATACTACCTTTGCTATTATATTTCCCAATAGATCTGCAATTTTCGCTCTGATCTTGTTGATCTTTATTGCGTTATAGTAATGGCGTTTTCTTTCAAGCCATCCGTTGTTCTTCCAGTAAAGATAATCTGCAGAAGATTTATCTGTCTCCTTTTCATAGTATCTTTTTTGAATACTGAATGTCATGATAGATAAAAATGAAGGCCCTTTATTTGATAACAACTTTTTTTGTATTCTCTGTACTACTTTCCCAATTGCCTTTGAATACTTATTTTCGAATTCCGTTCTTTCTATTTTTGCTCCGGCAATGTACTTCGATTTTCCGATGACAGAAAATCCCCAAGTCTGCAATGCTCTTTCAATTGTTGTTAACCCATGTCCGGATGTTCCGACACCGGAAGTACACATTATGAATGCATGCTTATCAAAAAAGGCTGGCCTATGGCAGTTGAATGCCATTCTATCGATCCAATTCTTCATTATTCCATTGATATCTTCTACATATACAGGACTGGCAAATACGATTAAGTCATTATGCTTGACTTCTTCCATTATCTGTAATAAATCATCATGGAACGGGCAATGACTTTCACCTTTATCGAAGCAGAGTCTACACCCACGGCACATTTGAATATTCTTATGAGCGAGATTTACTTCTTTGATATTAAATCCGTTTTGACTAAGTTTGTCCCTGAGAATTGATAGAGCAATTGCGGTATTTCCATTCAGTCTATAGCTGCTGTTAATCAACAATACATTCATGCTTATTGCCTTTGCCGCGCTCAGCGTCCACCTGACATACACTCAACATTCTATGCGATGCACTATCAAGGATCCGGAGTCCAGTCGGAGCAGTTGTCAGCCGAAACTTTTATCCAGAACTATGGACAGCAATGCTATCGCATGGCATAGAAATATTACTACAAATGATGATAACATTCCATATTGAAGTATCGTGTTAATCGATCCTTGTGGATAAATAACCTGAAGTATGACTCTGAATAACCATAGTATACATGTAGCGCATAATACTATCAGAATTGAATAACGATTTGATCTACTTCCATATATTAGAGATATATTTATAAGTCCAAACAATACCAGAGACAAGGAAAAGAAGAAATTTATGGCTCTCACGGCAACGATCAATTCAGTTGCTTGAGTATCAATATATGAATACCAATTCCATACCTTGGGTACAAAGAAATGCCAAATACCAAAGCCAATTGAAGCACAACTTCCAATTGTTATTAGTATTCTTGAGAGTAATTCAGTCACTTTATTTCTCCTCTTCGTACTTCGCCAGTTCGAGGCATTCCATGAGGCGCAATTCGGGCCCTGGTCCCGGGCCATGAACAAACTGCTGTCATGCAGAGTTTGGAGCAGATAATCGACCCGCACAGGAGTATAAGATAAGTTTGTTTTACTGACCAGATCAAAAAGACGTGAATCCGATTCGACTCGTGGTCTACCCACAGCTCTGACTGGATTGGCGTCGTTGACTTGATCGAGCATTTTTGCTATGCACTTTGCTGATCGGGGCTATTGTGCGGGGATGGCCGGCATCCTGACCGATGGTCGGCTCATATTGCGCATCCTCGCCCTGCCTGAATCGATCGAACCGTCCAGCACAATGTCCGTCTGACCGCCGTCTGGAGAAACTTCATGGCCACGATGCTTCTGATCATCATCTACATCTCGTTCATCAGCCTGGGCTTGCCCGACGCTCTGTTGGGGAGCGCCTGGCCTGTCATGCAGCCCGAGTTCGGGGTCACGTATGGATTCGCGGGCCTCGCCTCCATGATCATTTCGGGCGGGACCATCCTCTCGAGTGTTTTCAGCAGTCGGATTCTGAAACGCTTCGGGACGGGGCGGGTCACTGCCTTCAGTGTCGGTCTTACAGCTCTCGCCCTTTTCGGTTTTTCCCTGGCTCCCTCGTTCTGGTGGCTTCTGGCCGCCGCCGTTCCTCTCGGACTGGGCGCGGGTTCCGTCGACTCGGGGCTCAACGCCTTCGTCGCAGAGCACTACGAATCCCGGCACATGAGCTGGCTCCACAGTTTCTGGGGCGTCGGCGCGCTCTCCGGTCCCCTTCTCCTTTCATGGATTCTGGGCAGGGGAGGGAGCTGGCGAAGTGGCTACCTCTGCATCGCCGTGGTTCAGGTTGTCCTGGTTTCTGGCCTCTTTCTCTCGGTGCCGCTCTGGGACAAGGTCCGGCATCGTGTATCCGGTGAGGCAGCGCCAGAGGGGACTGCCTCACCGGGCGTCGCGCCCGATGGATCAACCCGGGCCAAAACCCGCGTCGAAGCCGAAAGCGGCGGGCACATAAGTCTCTTTTTCCCCCTGAAACTCCGGGGCGCTAAACTCGCCCTCGTCGCCTTTTTCTTTTATTGCGGCATTGAGGCCACCATGGGGCTCTGGGGCGGCAGCTACCTTGTCAAAACCAAAGGCCTTGGTCCGGCCACGGCCGCCACCTTCGTCTCGCTGTTCTACGCCTGCATCACTCTGGGCCGTTTTCTCACGGGATTCATCACTTTTCATGTCTCGAACAAGAACCTGATCAGGGCGGGCGGCATCGTTATCCTGGTCGGCGTCGGACTCATGCTCGCCCCAGCGCCTTTGTTTTTTACACTGGCAGGTTTCCTTCTGGTGGGGTTTGGCTGCGCGCCGATCTACCCATGCATGCTCCACGAAACACCGGATCGCTTCGGCGCGGCCAATTCCCAGGCGATCATGGGCTTTCAGATGGCCGTGGCCTACGTCGGCTCGACCCTCCTGCCACCGACCTTCGGATTTATCGCGTCGGCAAGTTCGCTGTCCCTCCTTCCGTTTTTCCTTTTGGCTTACATTTTTCTTCTGATGGCCAGCTCGGAGACTTTGCGAAAAAAACTCCTGCGCCAGGGGTGACCTCAGGCTGGATTAGCCTCGCTTACCTCGGTCCCGGCGTGAGTCCAGGAAAGGCTTACTCATTGGATTAGGGATGCCCGGACATCGGATCGCCAGCAGGGTGGGTGCCTGAAGTTCCCGAAACGGTGCAAAGCCCCGAAACATAGTGATGGTTTCCGGTTCCGTCAGATCCTGTGGCCCGTCTGTGCGAGATCGCGGTGGACGATGTGCGTATCGATGTTGCCCTTGGCGAGGGTCGCGCCGAGCGCCTCGACCATGGCGACCGAACGGTGTCGCCCGCCCGTGCAGCCGATCCTGATCCGGAGCGCCGGGCGGCCCTGGAGCGCATAGGCGCTCTGCATGGCTCTCGCGAGTCGTATCAGGGCATCCAGGGCGAACTTCGCGTTTTCATTGCTGAGAACGTAGTCCGAGCAGTCCTTGTCTTTTCCTGTGAGAGGGCGCAGCGTTGCGACATAGTAAGGATTCGGAATGAACCTGACGTCGACGACGATGTCGCCTGCTGGCGCGCCGAACTTGTAGCCGAAAGACGAGACCTCGACGACTGTGCGGACCTGCCGCCTTTTCCCTTCGGCGAGGGCAATTATGTTGTCCCGCTCTTCTGCGGGCGATGCGTAGGAACTGTCGAGGACGAGGTCGGCGGCGGCACGGACTCGCGCGAGTCGCGCCCTCTCGGCATCGCGCATCGAACAAGCCACGCTCTCCGCGCCATCGCCGCGGTCGCCCGATTCCGGAACCCGCGAGACCGAAGCGCGTTCGGCAAGCGCGGTCTCGCCAGCTTCGATGAAGACTATCCTGCACGTGCAGCCTGTTTCCGCTATCCTCTCGCGGATTCCCTGCATGGATTCCGCTTCGTCGCTGTCGGCTATGTCGAGGGCTACAGCCACTCGCCCGACTCTTCCCGAATCCCCCGCCCTACGGTGGGAAAGATATCCGAAAACCATGCCTGGCGGCAGATTGTCCACACAGGCGAATCCCGCCTGTTCGAGGTGCTGCAGTACGAGGCTCTTCCCCGCAAAACGGTATCCCGCTATCAGTACGACGACCTTCGCGTCGCTGTTCTCCGTGTGCACTGTTCCTCCGTATCATAATCTCCGGATCGATTTCCGGCAGTAAGCATCGGCCTTCAATCAGGGGCGTCCGCCGGAAAGCGTAGCGTGAAGATGGAACCCTTGCCGACTTCGCTTGAGACAGTCACGCTGCCGCCGAAAATAGTCGCGATGTCCTTCACGAGAGCGAGGCCCAATCCGCTTCCGCCCGAGCCCGAGCCGCGCGACTTCTCCACGCGATAGAAGCGCTCGAAAATCCTGTCGAGTTCATCCTGCGCTATCCCGATTCCCGTGTCGGACACCGCTATCACCAGTTCTCCTCCGTCGCGCCCTGCGTCGAGCGCGATGGAACCGCCCTTCTGAGTGTATTTAATCGCGTTCTCGACGAGGTTCCTGACAGCCTGATGGAACCAGTCTCCGTTACCCCTGAGAGTTCCTGCGCCCGGATCGACGTGTACGGAGAAGTTCTGCCCCTTCTTCCGTGCCAGGGTTCCGAGCGAGGCCGCGATCGTTTCGATCGCCTCCTTCACGCCGATCCTGTCCGCGGCGTTTCGCGGAAGCGAGTTCTCGATTTCCGAAAGCGTGAGCAGCTCGGAGACAAGTCTTTTGAGCCGCTCCGTTTCTATCCCTACAATTTCGAAAGCCCGCTTCCTGTCTGCGGGATCGATATCTTTCTGCATTCTGAACATTTCCATGAAGCCAGAAATGAGCGTCAGGGGCGTGCGGAATTCGTGTGACACGGTCGCGACGAAGTCCTTTTTCAGGTTTTCCATTTTCCTGATTTCCGTCACATCCTTCACGATGGCCAGCGATCCGAGGTTTTCGGCGTTCCGGTATTTGTTCGTGACGGGCACGACACGAACATCGAGAATGGCGCCTGAAGACGAATCGAGCTGCAGTTGCCGCGCGATTCTCGTGCGCGTGACCGATCCGCATGCATCCAGGATGGCTGACACTGCGCCGGTATACGTGCCATCTTTGCAGGGAGAGCCGAAAAAAACTCCGGGGCCGATTCCGAGCAGGAATTGAGCCTTGGGATTGTACAAGGCTATATCGTTCTTCGCGTCGACGAGCATGAACCCGTCCTCTATCGAGGAGAAGATGGAATTGATGTAATTGTTGCGCTCGTTCGTTTTCAGGATCATCTCGTCGAGCTGCTTCCGGATTTTGTCGCGGCCTGTGGTATCTTCCTGATTGCCCCGGAAGCCCGCAGTCTCATGGTTCTCGCGGATCGCCCTCCTTCTCCCGGAAATCCGTGTAATGATCACGATTGCGGCGACGATAGACACTACGACGAGCGCCGACTCGACCGAGAGCGCAGTGAGGAGATCCCGGAGCGCGGCTGCATCCACCGTCGTTTCACCCGCGCCGGATGCAGCGTTGATCAGCCCGATGATGCCGAATAACCTATCCATCGCATTTGTAGCCGACACCGCGCACGGTCTCCACGTATGCTCCCCCGTCGGGGCGCATTCCCAGTTTCTTCCTGAGATTCCGCACATGCACGTCGAGCGCCCGCGCCTCTTCCGAGGCCCCCGCCAGTTCGAGCTCCTGGATGATCCGGGAACGTTTCAGAGCCTTGCCGGCATTTCGCGCCATGAGCGCGAGAAGAGCGAACTCCGTGGGCGAGAGCGGAATCCTTTCGCCTCCGCGCCTGACCTCGTGGCCGGCCTCGTCGATCTCGATGTCGGCCGCGCGGAGTAGGGTGTTTTCTCCCGGGGTCTGCGCAGTCGAACTGTGCCTGAGCGCCACCTCGATGCGCGCGAGAAGCTCCCGCAGTCCGAAAGGTTTGGTGACATAATCGTCGGCGCCGATCCCGAGGCCGATGACTTTGTCGCTCTCCTCGCTCTTCGCCGTCAACATGATGACGGGAACCCGCGTCGTACGGGAGTCCTGCCTGAGCAGTCGGCAGACTTCCAGGCCGCTCATACCGGGTAGCATCAGGTCGAGGAGGACTAGATCCGGCTTTTCGGCGACCGCCTTCGCGATCGCTCCGGGGCCATCGCCGGCTGTACAGTAATCATAGCCATTCTGCCGGAGGTTCATGACGAGGAGTTCGACGATGTGTGGCTCGTCGTCGACCACCAGTATTTTCCGCCTTAAGCCCATTGTCGCGACTCCTTCAGATGACGCCGAGTCTGCCGATGGCGAGGTTCGCGCCGGTTTCTTTGTCGAAGACGATGCAGCCGTCCCCGACGAAATCGATGCTCACCTCCTCATCCACGGCGAAGTCGATGGCGCCGAAAATGACCGAAGTCAAAAGTTCGCCGCCGACGGATACCTTCACGATTGTCTCCATGCCCGAGGGCAGTGTCGAGTAGACGCGCGCGGGGAGTCTGCCGTTTCCGCCGATCCTGACATATTCCGGCCGTATGCCGAGCACGATTCTCTGATCGTCGCGCAGCGTGATGCTGCCGGAGACAGGCGTGAAAATGAGGTTCATGCCGTTCACGACGATCTTGATCTCGTCCAGATTCACATTGCGCCCCGCACCTTCGACGAAATTGATGGTCGGACTTCCCACGAAGTCCGCCACGAATATATTGGCGGGATTGTGGTAGACATTGAGAGGCGGCGCGTACTGCTGGAGAAGGCCCTCTTTCATGAGGCAGGTCTTCGTGGACAGAGTCATCGCTTCGAGCTGATCGTGCGTGACATAGACGAAGGTCGAGTCCGTCTCCATGTGCAGCCGCTTGAGCTCGGTCCGCATTTCGGTGCGCAGTTTCGCGTCGAGGTTGGAGAGAGGCTCGTCCATGAAGAGTACCTTGGGCCCTGTCGCGAGCGTGCGCGCTATCGCCACGCGCTGCTGTTGGCCGCCGGAAAGTTCGCTCGGGTAGCGCGCGCCGAACTCGGCTATCTTGAGCATCGCGAGGAGCTCGGTTACCCGATTCCGTATCCGGCTTTTCTCCCACTTGAGATTCTCGAGTCCGAAGGAGATGTTCTGCTCCACCGTCATGTGAGGCCAGAGCGCGTAGTTCTGGAAGAGGAATCCCACATCGCGCTTGTCCGGCGGGACGTCGATGCCGCTCTCCGAGGAGAAGACTGTCTTCCCGCCGATGAGGATTTCGCCTTCGGTGGGACTCTCAAGGCCCGCGATCATGCGCAGCGTCGTCGTCTTGCCGCAGCCCGATGGCCCGAGGAGAGTGACGAAATCGCCGTCGGCGATCGTGAGATCGAGCCGGTCGACCGCGATGAATTTCCCGAATTTCTTGGTGACATTTTTGAGCAGTATTTCGGGCATCTTATCCTCCGATTCCCTTGTCGATCGAGGCTCCGGTGACCTTGTTGATGACCGTATTGAAGATGAGCACGATCAGGACGATGAGCAGATTGATGGCGTTCGCGTACTGGCTCCAGCCCTTCTCGTTGTACTGGAAGAGCATGGACGTGAGTATCCTGTTGGCGGGGACGATGAGGATGACGAACAGCGCGAGCTCGCGCATGCAGGAGATGAAGGGCAGAAGGTATCCGGAGAGGAAACTCGCCTTCTGGATGGGAAAGATGATGCGCGTCATGCGCTTGTGCCAAGGGATTCCGAGTATGATACCTGCCTCTTCGATTTCATTGCTGAGCTGGAGCATGGCGTTCACGCCGGCCCGCGACGCGAAGGGCAGGTATTTGACCGATCCGACGATGACGAGGAGCGCGAAGGTGCCGTACAGGGATGGCAGGAAGAGGGTCGGCCTGGAGAACATCGAGAGATAGATGGCGCCGAATGCCATCGAGGGCATCAGATAGGGGAAGAAGGCGAGGTTGTTCACGAATCCCGAGAGCCTCGTGCCGCGCGCCTTCACGATCGCATAACCCGCGAGACTTCCGACCGTTCCCGCCACGAGCGCGACGACGACGGAGAGTTTCACGCTGTTCCACAGGCCCAAGTAGATGTACTTGTTGAGGAGGATGCCGGGTTCGCCGCCGCCCACGTCCTCGCTTCCGGGACCGACCCAGAATTGCGTGGTCAGGTTTCCGATCGAATAGTCTCCGGGCGCCATGATGAAGGATTCCACAGCAAAGGTGACGAGGGGCAGGATAGCGATCGCCCCGACGAAGGTGATCATGAGAACGGATACCGGCGTCCGGAATCCCCGCAGCCTCGCGAGCGCGATGTTCGAACTCTTTCCCGTCACGGTGGTGAAGGACTTTCGCTTGCCGACGAAGTGCTGGTTGACGGCCAGGATCGAAGTACCGAAGAGGATCATGACGAAGGCCATGATGTAGCCGTATCCGGGATTGAGTCCGTTGAGGGTCCGGTACAGCTGCGTCGTCAGGACCTGGAATCGTACGGGCGTACCGAGGAAGGCCGGAACCGCGAAGGAACTCATGCAGCTCGAGAAGACAAGGAGGAAGGTCGACAGGATCGCCGGCATGATGATCGGCATGGTTATGCGCGTCAGTATTTTGAAGCGGCTCGCCTTGAGAATGGTCGCCGCCTCCTCGAGGTTGGCGTCCATATTTCGCAGGATGCCACCGATCAGAATGTAGGCGAAGGGCGCGTAGTGCAGCCCCTGGACAACGGTGATCGGGAAGGCCCCGTACGCGAACCAGTTGGCCGTCCCGATTCCGGTGATGGCGGTGAAGAGCCCCGGAGCCCCGCCTATGAGCCTGTTGCGGAAGAAATTGAGCCAGGCCATGGCCAGCGTCCAGGAAGGCATGATGTAAGGGAAGATGAAGACGACGGAGATGAAGGACTTCCAGCGCATGTCGCTCCGGGCGACGAGCCAGGCGACGCTTCCACCGAGCAGGATCGAGATCAGGCAGCTCCCGAGCGACACTTTCACTGTATTCCACAGAGGTTTGTAGAACATGTTCGCGCTCGTCAATCCGCTCAGGAAAACCTTCCTCCAGTGGAACAGCGTGGCATCTCCGACCTTCGAGCCTCTGACCGTCATGAGCTCGGAGGGGTGCACGACGAAGGTGTCCTTCACGAGCGAGAGGAGGGGGAAGAGGGTCAGGAAGGAGAGCGCGAGCGCAAGGACGAGGAGTATGATGTTGTGCGGCTTGCGCAGGAAGGATCGTGCCTGGTTGGCGATGGTCATGTCGTACATCCTTTTCGGGTGCGCGTGTGGCAGGTGGCGCGGTCGCCGCGGGGATGGACCCTGTGACGACCGCGTCGGCGGTTTACTGGGAGATGTTGTTGACGAATTCTTCGACATCAGCCCTGTTTTCGAACAGGAACTGGGGATCCTCGTGGACGAGGCGGGGGCTCCAGAACGAGACCGGCTTGTCGTCCGGATCGACGGGGATGGTGGGGTTGGCCGAGTAGGAGCCGACATCCTTGGACCAGGGGGCGAAACCTTCCTTCGTCATGAGGTACTCGATGAAGAGCTTGGCGGCGTTCGGGTGCTTCGCGTTTTTGGTGAGCTGGAGGAAGGCAGGGTACAGGAAGCCGGAGAAGGGGACGACCTCGGTCATGGCCTTGAGGGTCAGGTTCTTCTTCGCGTCGAAGCGGGTCTTGGAGTAGACGAAGAGGCCCATTGTCGTGACAGGCTGACCCTTGATTCCGATGTTCTCGGAGATCGTGGTGTCGCTGTTGCCGAGCACGAGACCGTTCTGGAAGAAGCGTTTGATCCACTCGTAGCCGGCATTTTTCGTCGTCAACACGAGTTTTTTTCCGTACAGCTCCTCGTAGGCTTTGTTGAGCCTGGCGCTCCACTCGGGCGAAGTGAGCATGGTGAGGAAGTTGGCGTTGACGCCCTCGGACTTGGGATCTTTGAACTGTATGCGGCCCTTCCACTTGGGCTCGGTCACTTCCCAGACGTTCTTGATGACGGGGTCCTGGGTCTTCTCGTCGTTGAAGATGAAGACCTTGTTGATGAGCTGGAAGGTCAGGGGATTCTGATAGTTGGCGGGTATTACCGACTTGAGCGACTCGGGCATGTAGTTGACGAGGTATCCGGGGGCGATGAGCTGGCCGAACACTCGTCCGGAGTCCTGGCAGATGACGAAATCGGCCCCGGCGATGCCGCCGCCGACTTCCTTGGTCACCTTCTCGATGAGTTCGCCGTCTTTCAGGTTCGAGGCCTCGACCTTGATCCCGTAGGTCTTCTCGAAGTCCGTCGCGGCGTTGGCGATGCGGGACGTTATCGAATAGACGACGACCTTGCCCTCGGCCTTGGCTGCGGCGGCGAGCTCCGCGCGGGTCATCTGCTTCGCCGTACCGGCTTGGGCGGAGACGGTCAGGGCAGCAAGGACGGCGAGCGTCGTCAGTAATGTCACTCTTTTCATGATTTGCCTCCATAATGCTAAGATAGTGTTAACGTAGCGTTAACACTATGCGCGATTTTGTGAACTGTCAAGAAAAAAATCATTCTCAACCGCTCCGGGCCCGAACAGCTCTGACTCCTTCCTCAGGTGTCGAAGAATCCGGAAACGGAAAAGCTTGTGAGGCAGGGTCGGCCATGATACAGTGACGTCATGCGGGGAATTCCCGGACGACATTATTTTGTACTCATCGCGGCCGCCATAGTTCTCCTCTCTGCGGTTATTCTCGTCGCGTTCCTGCCCCGATCCTCTTCTCCCAGGCCGACGCCCGCCGAGTACCCGCTTCCCACCCCCTCCGGGCAGGCACTCGAAACAATCGATCCACCCGGTTTCCTGCCTCCGATCGGCAAATGGATGATTTCTCCGGCTGGGAAGGTGGCGAACTGGCTCGGCCAGCCCGCGGATGGCAAGGAAGTGCTCGAGCCGATCAATGTGGTGATACTTGACCCGATCGCCACGAATGAGGGGGAAGCGGAGGCGCGTCTCGTCGCGGCTTGCACAGCGGCGGGATTCGAGGTGCGCAGCGGCCATTCGTCCGGTTACGGGGGCATCATCGCGGGTTTCGTGTATCCTGAACTGCCCCGCGGACCGGGCGATTGCTTTTCGGACAAACCCTTCATTCTGCCGAACGACCACGGACGCATATTCGGACCCCACAGACTGCCGGGGGGCTGGCTCTTCGCGGGTGCCTTCAGCAGAGAAGGGATCGAGCTCGGCCGGAAAGTGCCCCATGCCTATGAATCCATGAACAGGGCCCGGGACGCCTTCGTCCGCGGCATGGTCGTCTCCGCCGGCTATGTGGTCGCCTCATTCGTGGATCTCGGCAACACCATCCTCGGCGATCCTGCGCGTGGGGCAGGCGATCACGATGGGGTGGCGGCCTTCATCAGGGCGACCCGCTGATCATCGTCGCGTCGTTCCGGAACGGGCTGTCGCGAAGCGTCAAACCATAGACGCCTCCTCCCTCGACCAGCCGGCCCCTGGATGGGTATACTGCCGGCCATGCAGTACAGACACTTTCCCCGGATCGAAGACGAAGAGATCAGCGCTCTCGGCATGGGTTGCATGCGCCTGCCCATTATCGGGAACAACCCGGCAGACATCGACGGTCCCGCCGCTGAAAGGATGCTTCTCGCCGCCGTCGAGGCCGGCGTCAACTACTTCGACACAGCCTATGTCTACCACGGAGGGAAAAGCGAGTCCTTCCTCGGCGATTTCCTCGCGAAGCGCGGCCTGCGCGACCGTGTCAAGATTGCGACCAAATGCCCCACCTGGCACGTGAAGGAAGAGGGTGATTGGGACCGGTTTCTCGATGAGCAGCTCGCCCGCCTCAAGACAGACTACATCGACTTCTACCTCTTTCACGCGCTCAGCGCCGAGCGCTGGGAGAAGGTCCTGAAACTGGGTGGCCTGCGGCATTTCGAAAAGGCGATGGCGGAGGGGCGCATCCGCCACATCGGGTTCTCCTTCCACGACTCGCTCGATGCGTTCAAAAAAATAATCGACGGCTATTCGGGCTGGGAGATGTGCCAGATCCAGTACAACTATATGGATACCGAGTACCAGGCCGGAACCGAGGGAATCGAGTACGCTGCGGCTCACGAGATTGGCGTCGTCGTCATGGAGCCTCTGCGCGGCGGCGCCCTCGTCAACGCCCCTCGCGCGGTCCGCGAGGTCTTCGCCGAGTATCCCAAGCCGCGGCTTCCCGTCGAGTGGGCCCTGCGCTTCGTCCTCGAACGGCAGGAGACGGTCACCGTCCTGTCCGGCATGGGATCGGATAACCAGCTCTGGGAAAACGCCGGCATCGTCGAGGCGGCCCGCGCCAATTCCATGACAAAAAAAGAAATGGACCTGATCGACCGCGCCCGCTCCATCTACCGCGAAAAGCAGAGGGTTCCCTGCACGGCCTGCGGTTACTGCACTCCCTGTCCCTTCGGCGTCGAGATCCCCGAGGTTTTCAGCAGGTACAACTCCGCATCGATGTTCGGATCGCGGGAGACTGTCAGGTATTGGTACAAGCTGAACACAGCGGACAAGAATGCGGGCGGGAACGCCTGCAAAAAGTGCGGCGCCTGCCTCTCCAAATGTCCGCAGAAGATCGCGATCCCCGACAAGCTCGCCGAGGGCCACGCCTACCTCATGGCTGACTGAGTCGAGTCCTTCGCGAAAATCGGCACAATCCGGAAAACGGGGAGGGAACGCTATGCCTGTGGTGGAACCATATCGAGTCGAGTACAGGGTCCGCGGCTACGACTGCGGATATGGGGGGCCTCTCAAGGTCTTCGCCCTGACGAATTTTTTCCAGGAAGCTGCGGGCGACCACGCCGCGGCTCTTGGAATCGGCATGGAAGCTCTCGCGCCACGGGGGCGAACCTGGATGCTCTCGCGCATCGACCTCCGCATGGACGGAACGCCCGCGCCCGGAGACCGCGTCGAAGTTCTGACCTGGCCCGCCGGCACCAAAGGGATTTTCGCGCTCCGCGACCTCGTTCTGCGGGATGCCGTCTCGCGTGCGGTGTTCGCGAGGGCTGTTTACGCCTACCTTGTCGTCGACGTAGAGGCGCGCAAGCCCCTCCGTCCGGACCGCTCTTTCGGCGTGGAATTGCCGAGGGGAGCCGATCCTCACCCCGTGCCGGATTTCGATTTCTCCATACCAGCACCTGTGGCCGTCGGAGAGGCTGTGGGCGGGAGAACCAGGGAGCCTGACCTTGGCGACAAGGCCTCCGGGTCGGCCGGGGAGGGTGGGGGAGTTCAGTCGCCAGCATTTCATGACGCCTTTCCCATGCAGGCGGCCAGCCGCCACATCGACTACAACGGCCACGTCAACAACGCCTACATCGTCGACTGGCTGACCGACGCCGTTCCCCGTTCCCGCCGCGGCGGAATCGGCCGTGTCGGCGCCATGAAGATCGAGTTTTCCGCGGAGATGCTCGAGAACGATCGGGTCGCAGCGCGCTGGGCCGCGGCTCCCGGGGCAGGGACCATCACAGGTCTGTACCGCGGCGACACCGTGCTGGCCCGCGCGCACACTTCCTGGGTCTGACCGCTCTCTAGGCCAACGGGCTCCGTGCCGGCTCCGGAACCGCATCGCACACCGCGTTCCCCAGGGTGAAACTGAAAGTCGCCCCTTCGCCCTGCCTGGATTCGGCCTTGATCCTGCCTCCGTGGCGGAGAATTATCCGCTGTACAGTCGCGAGTCCGATGCCCGTGCCGGGAAAATCCTTCGAGTTGTGCAGCCGCTGGAAGGGGGCGAAGAGTTTTCCCGCGAATTCCATATTGAAACCTACGCCGTTGTCCCGCACGTAATACCAGGTTTCCGCGCCCTCGTGCTCTGTCCCCACCTCGATCCGCGGGCCTTCGCCTTTCTCGCTGAATTTTCTCGCGTTTCCGATGAGGTTTTCAAACACGATCCTGAGCAGGTGGCTGTCTCCCACGGCGCGCATGCCTTCTTCGATGCGGAACTCCACGCTCTTGTCCGGACTCTGTCCCGACATGTTCTCCGCGACGGAAGCCGCGAGCGCGCTCATGTCCACGGGCACCCGGACGAGGTCGCGCCGGGTCAGCAGAGACAGGTCGAGGAGATCCTGGATGAGTTCCCCCATCCGGTGCGAGGCCTCGCATATCCTCTCGATGAAATGCCGCCCCTCCTCGTCCAGCACTGTCCCGTAGCGGGTCTGGAGCGCTTCGCTGAATCCTGTGAGGATACGGAGCGGAGCCCGGAGGTCATGCGAGACGGAATACGAAAACGCCTCGAGTTCCTTCACCGAGGCTTCGAGCCGTTCCGTGCGGTCTCGCACCATGCTTTCCAGCCGGGAATTGATGCGCCTGTAGCTCTCCTCGCTCTCGCGGAGAGCCGCGGTGCGTTCATGGATGGCTTTTTCGAGCCGCCTGTTCTCGTCTCTGAGTCTGTCCTCCGCCTGTTTGATCCTCACCATGGCCCGGACCTGGGCCATGAGTTCCCCCGGGTCCACGGGTTTCGTGAGGAAAGCCTCCCCGCCGCTCTCGAGCCCTTTTATCTTGCTCGCCGGATCGGAGTCGACGGCCGTGAGATATATGATGGGAATGTGCCTCAAGTCGGAGTCTGATTTGATTATCCGGCAGACCTGGTAGCCGTCGAGACCCGGCATCCGTATGTCGAGGAGAATGGTGTCCGGAAGAAATGAGCGGGCCTTCCCGATACCATCCGTCCCGGACTCGGCGGTCTCCGTCTCGCAGCCGGGCAGGTAGTTCCTGAGCATCGCCGTCACGGAGACAAGGTTGTCCCTGTTGTCGTCAATGACGAGGATTTTCATGACCGGTCCTCCGGAATTTTCCTGCCGCCAATCAATCGCGCGACCGATTCCTTCAGCTCCGCGACCTCGATGGGTTTCGTCAGGTATTCGTCGCAGCCGGCAGCGAGGGCTCTCTGTCTGTCCTCTTTCATGGCCAGAGCCGAGAGGGCGATGATGGGAAGTTCGAATGCCGCCTCATCCGCCCTCAGCTTGCGGAGTACCTCGATCCCGCTCAAGCCGGGAAGCGAAATATCCAGGATGACGAGGTCGGGCCGGCTCTCCGCGACGATCGCGAGACCAGTTTCTCCGTCCCGCGCCTGCAGAAAATCGTAGTCTCCCGCGAGGATCGCGCCGAGCGTCGTCATGTTGTCGGGATTGTCCTCGATGGCGAGGATGACGGGCCTTGCGCCTGGCAGCGGTTTTTTTCGTGTCGAGGGGCACGGGGAGGGCAAAGTGGCCGGGGGTCGCGGTTCCGGGTTGGGGGCGGAAACCGGCTTCGCGCCCGGGGCCGCGTCTCCGGGAACCGAGGCCCTCGGGCCGTCCTTCCCCAGCATCCTGGCGATTTTCGCGAGCAGCTCCTGCCGGTCGACATCTCCCTTGCGGACGAGTTGCTGGACATGGTTCGCGCTGAGCCGCCCCAGATCCTCCCGGGTGAGATCCTTGGCCGTGAGGATCAGGACGGGAGTGTGGGCTGTCGAGGGTGTGCCGCGCAGACGCTCGAGCGTCTGGAATCCATCGACTCCGGGCATCATGAGATCGAGGATGATTCCGTCGGGCCGCGCGGCCTCCATCAGGGCCATGCCTTCGAGCCCGTCGCGCGCTATCTCGACATGATATCCCTCTTGTTCCAGGATCAACCGTATCTGGATGATGGCCGGCTCGCTGTCTTCGACGAGGAGAATCCGGCGAGGATCGTCACTGCGGTGAGGGTCCGTCTCTTCGTCGAAGAGCGAGGCCTCAGTCCAGCCCTCTGTTTCGGCCGCCGGGGCATCCGTCTCTCCCAAAGGCAGGAAGACCGTGAAGGTCGAGCCGACTCCGACTGTGCTCGCGACCTCTATCCGGCCGCCGAGGAGACGGACCGATTTGGCGGCGATGGCCAAGCCGAGCCCTGTGCCTTCGTAGGACCTCGCCGAGCTTCCGTCCACCTGTCTGAACTCGTCGAAAATGAAGGGCAGGTCCTTCTCGGGAATGCCTATCCCCGTATCGCGCACCGTTACCGCGATCTCCTGCCTGCCCGTGCCCATGGTGACTCCCGCCGTGATCCGGATCTGCCCCTTCGCGGTGAATTTGACTGCGTTGCCCATTATATTCATGAGGATCTGGTGTGCCCGCCTTTTGTCGCTGCGCAGGGAAGGCAGGTTTTCCGGGATGTCGAGGAAGATGGCGATGCCCTTTTCCCTGCACAGGGGCTCCAGGCCCTCCTTGATCTCCACGATGCAGTCCGCGATGGAAAAATCCTCGCAGACCAGTTCGAGTTTCCCCGACTCGATCTTCGCGAGGTCGAGGATGTCGTTGATCAGTCTGAGGAGGTTTTTGCCGTTCCGCTCGATGATTTCGAGGTAACCTGTCTCCTCCGCACTGAACCGGCCCATGCCCTGCATGATGAGGACGCGGGAGAGGGCGAGCACGGAGTTGAGCGGAGTGCGGAGTTCATGGCTCATGGTCGAGAGGAATTCGCTCTTGAGGCGGTTCGCCTCGTTGACAGAAGCGCTCTGCGCTTCCAGCTCCACGTTCTGGGCGCGGAGCTGCTCGGACTGCTTCCGGAGTTCGAGGGACTGGGAAGACAGCTCCGCGGCCTGAGCCTCGAGTTCCAGGGTTTTTGCGGATAGTTCCTCGACGAGATGCCGTGTTTTTCCGTTGGCGAGCTGATTGGCGAGGCCCACCCGCGTCGCGAAGGAAGAGGCCTCCAGGATCGAGAGGCTTTCGTCCGTAAAGGCCGAAAGCGAGCCCAGAGCGATGAGGGCCGCCACGTTGTTTCCGACTATGACAGGAATCGTCAGCATATCGCGCGGGATGATGTCCCCCGCGAAGGTCCGGAATGAGAACTTGCTGTCAGGCGGAATGTCCCTGACTCTGGCGATGTCGCGCGTGACGAGGGCCGCTCCGATCATGCCCTCGCAGCTCGCGGCATCGAAGCTCTCCAGGGCGGGGGTAGAGAGCCCGAACGACGCGAAGGGGGAGAATCTGCCTTTCCCGTCGGGTAGGTAGAATGCCCCCATTTCCGCCTTCACGACGCGCATCAAGGTGAACAGGAGATCCTTGCAGAAGGACTCCATGTCGGTGGGCCTGACGATCGCTTCAGCGATCGTGCGATCCCCCTCAAGGATGCTCATCTGGGAGGCGACGCGGTCCGCCATGTCGTTGATCGAGCGCGCGAGCACGGTCAGTTCGTCGTTTCCCGCGATGGGGTTGCGTACGCCGAGCTCGCCGCGGCTCAGCGCCAGGGCAGTGTTCTTCATCTCGCTGATCGGCTTGACGAAGCCCTTCGACAGCCTGAAAGCCATGCCGATGACCGCGAGCGCGCAGAGTCCGGCTATGAGGATAAGCTTTCGGTTGAGAGAGGCAATCGGGCCGTAGAGTTCCGAGAGGTCCTGCTTGGCCACGAAACCCCAGGAGGTGGCCGGCATGAAGGAGTAGGCCGCGAGCACCCTGACTCCCCGGTAGTCCTCCGTTTCTATGATGCCGGTCTTCCCCGAGGCGGCGAGGACGGCAGGCGCGGCGCCTATCTTGAAGTTGAGGGCGGCGTTGTCCTTCCAGCGGAGGTTGTTGACCGCGACGACATCCTTGTTGACGACGAGTGTCTCGCCGCTCTGCCCCAGCCCGGTGTTTTCCCCCAGGAGCGAGTCGAGAAGTTCCATGCGGATGTCGGCCACGACGACCGCGAGTACCTTTCCCCCGGAACCGGGCGCGAGGAGGGGAAGGGCTATGTTCATCCGCTTGCTGTTGGTGATAGTCGAAAAATGTATATCGTTTATAAAGGTCTTCCCCGTTCTCCGGGGTTCAAGGAAATTGAGGGAATCCGAGAGATCCCTGCCTTCCTGTTCCTGGCGATTGGACACCAGCGTCATTCCCGTCGTGGCGTCGATAACCTGGATGTCGGTAATTTCCGTGTTGCTGGACAGGAGGTTGAGGATGAATCCGCGCATGGCTCCGATCGACGCCGGATCGGTGTGCAGGGCCCCGTCCGGGACGAGGTGGCTGCGCGCCTCGAGGGCGACAGTCTGGGCATTGCGCTGCACTCCGTTCAGCCAATCGCCGATTCTCTGGACCTTGAGATCCCTCACTGCAGTCAATTTGGAGAAAGCGTCGTCTTTGATGGCCCGAACCTGTTCCAGATAGGCGACGATGCCGAAAGAGGCCAGGGGCAGAAGGGCGACGATCAGAAACCAGACTGTGAGACGCCTGCCGATGCTGCCCGATGTATGTGTCGTTTTCATGGCCTTGCTCCCCCTTCTGTCGCTGTTTTGGCCCCGTCGGCTCATGTCGCCGATCCGGTCACGGGCTTTGTATCCCGCGGGCTCTCCGATTCCTGTTTTCTGTATACGGGGCAGAGATCGCTCTGTCTCCTCAACTTCGCCCGCCACGCGAGGGGGATGGACTCGGTCTTTCCGAGGACAAGGAAGCCGCCCGGAACGAGGGAGCGCCAGAGCCTCCCGACGATGAGTTCCTGCCAGGGCGGCTCGAAGTAGATGAGGAGGTTGCGGCAGAGTATGAGGTCGAAGGCTCCGAAAATACTCTCCGCGGGCACGGCGCCCTTTTTGTCGAGTATGTTGTGGCGGGAAAAGCGGACTGCGGCACGGATCTCCGGGGCGACGCGGAAGAAGTCGCCCTCGCGGCTGAAGTATGAGGCGACGAGCCCGTACGGGAGTTTCGCGAGGCTGGACTTGGAATAGACTCCGGTTCTCGCCTGAGCGAGGGCGGATTCGTCGATGTCCGTCGCGAAGATGAGTGGGTCGGGCAGGCGGGGGAGCTCGGTCGCGCGTTCGCGCAGGAGCATGGCGATCGAGTAAGCTTCCTCGCCGGTTGCGCAGGCGGCCGACCAGATCCGGAGACTCCTGTCCTCCCTGCGGTACTTTTCGTCCGCGATCGCAGGAAGCACAGCTTCGGCCAGATATTCGAACACGAGAGGATCACGGAAAAAGCTGCTGACTTTGACGGTGAGGCAGTCCCGCAGACGGTCCGTCTCGGCAGGCTCGCGGCCCAGCATCTCGAGGTAGGCATCCGTGCGGGCGATCCCAAGGCTGTCCATGCGCTGCTGGATGCGCTCCGTCAGCACGGAGCGGCAATACCCCTCTGTTTCAAAGTCCCGCTCTCTCCTGATGTATTCGAGGATGTCCGCGATTCCGTCCGGAATGCCCTGTCCGATTCCGTTCATTCGACAAGTATGACCATCCCGGAGAGGCAGGCCGCAAGGCCCGGCGCGGTCCTTGCGGCCTTTTTTCTGTGTACTCCGTCAGAAACGCTTTATTTTCTTCGTCGTCGTCATCTCCAGGGCTTCGCGCAGGACGGTGATCTTGCCGATCCTCTGGTAGGGCAGGAGTTTCTTGTTCACTTCTTCCACGACCCCGGCCATGCGGCTCTCGGCTTCTTTCCAGAGATCTTCTCCGGAGAGTCCGGGGAACTGCTCCCGGAACCATTCCATGTCCGGATGAAGTTTCGCCTCGATGCCTTCGCTCTTCATCGCCCTGTCGGCCTGGTATCCGCAGACAAGAACCTGTTCGACTTCCGAGAAAAGCTGGAAGCGGTTCTCTATCTCCTCGGGGTAGACGTTCTTGCCGCCCTCGGTGACGATGAGATTCTTCACCCTTCCCGTGAGGTAGAGGTAATCCTCCCCATCCAGGTAACCGAGGTCGCCTGTCCTGAACCAGCCATCGGGGGTAAAGACGGCGGCCGTCTCCTCCGGCATCTTGTAGTAGCCCTGCATGACCATGGGGCCCTTCACAACAATTTCGCCGACGCCATTTTCGTCGGGGTCGAGGATCTGCATCTGCGCGCGGGGAATGATGCGGCCGACACTCGTTTCCTTGTAGTGATCGATGGGGTTGAGCGTCAG
The DNA here is from genome assembly GCA_963678065.2 of Treponemataceae bacterium. Lineage (GTDB taxonomy): Bacteria > Spirochaetota > Spirochaetia > Treponematales > Rectinemataceae. Next base: position 216,119 of record CAXXVZ010000005.1, on the reverse strand, counting down.
GATGGGAGAGGTTTCCGTGAGGCCGTAGCCCTGCACGAAGTCGATTCCCAGTTCGTTGTACTGCTTGAAGATGCTCGGAGCGAGGGGGCCTCCGCCGGAGATGCAGATGCGGTTCGTCGCGAGACTTGCCTTCTCCAGCACGGAGTGGAACATCTTCTTGCCCGGGTTTATGCCCGTGAATTTCTTCACCAGCCCGGAGACGGCCATGAGGAGCCTGATGAGCCCGTAGACGACCGGTCCCTTCGCGCGGATGCCCTTCATGATACCCGCGAGAACCTTGTTGAAGAGGAGGGGCACGCCCAGGAACATGGTTATCTTCGCTTCCTTCAGGTCTTTGAGTATCTGCTTCGTGACGAGCTTGGAGCCGAAGACGATCTCAGCGCCGACGGCTATCGATTCGAGGAAGACAGCGAGCATGGTGTAGGAGTGGTGGATCGGGAGAAGGGCGTAGAACACGTCCGTGTGGTGGATGGAGAGGTTCGCCTGGGCGAGGAAGCAGTCCGAAACGAGGTTGCGGTGGCTCAGCATGACGCCTTTGGGCTGGCCCGTCGTGCCGGATGTGAAGAGTATGGCGGCCGTGTCCGTCTCGACGGCCGGAACGAGTTCGCGGGCCGCGGGGCCCGCCATCGGGGCGTTTCCCGCGGCGCCGTACCCTGCAGAAAGGGCGGGGTCCATGATGTAGCCTGGTCTGCCGGGGAAAAGCGGGCGCATCGGAACGGGAGCGACGAGGCGCGCAAGCTCGTCGAATTTTTCCTCGTCGCACCAGACGAGACTGACCTCGCCTGCACGAACGAGGTTGGCTATCTCCGATGTGCCGAGCTGGTAATCGATCGGCACGACGACAGCTCCCGCGAAAAGGACGGAGAGGTATGCGACGGCCCATTCGGGTGAGTTCTTGCCCGTCACGGCGACCCGGTCTTCGTGGCCGATGCCGAGTGTGCGCATGAGGCGGGCGGTCTCGGCTATCTTTTCCCCGGCCTCCGTGTAGTTCAGGGACTTTCTGTCGGGATTGTAGACAGTAAAACAGGCCCCATCGGGAAAGCGCTTCGCGGTGAGGGAGAATAGCTCAGGCAAGGTAGGCCATTCTCCCGGGAAAAACGATCCTCGATACTCATCAAGCCATGTCCACGGCAAATCCACGATGCGTGCCATTATTGCTCCCCAGGCTCTCTGGCCTTGGCCACGATCCTAGCATAAAATCAGGCAGGGCGAAAACCGGTTCGATGGAATATCGATGGCTCGCTCTGTCCGGCGCATTGAATCCGGTGTGCCGCTCCGCCTCATCCCCCGGGAGGTCGTCATGGCCAATCGAATCCGGAAGCTCCTGTCCTCCCCCCTGTTCCTCGTCGCCTCGGGAGCCCTTTTCGTCTGGTTCCTGTCCGCGGTTCTGCCGGCCCAGTCGGCCATGGCGAAGGCCTGGACTCCGGAGGGCGCCAACTTCGACCTCAGCTTTTTCTACTCGCCGTCAAGGGCTCTCGACATGGCCGCCGCCTACACCACAGAGGGAAGACTCGCCTACATCGCCGCACGCTGGAGTTTCGACCTCGTCTGGCCGATCGTGTATGGACTTTTCGTTCTCTCCGCCTGGAGTTTTTCGCTCGGCCGGGTTGCGCCCGGATTCTGTGGGCGCGATCTCGTGGCGGGGCTCACCCTTCTCGGTCCCGCCTTCGATTTCGTGGAAAACATCTCCGCGACCGTGCTCCTGGCTTCCTGGCCAGGAAGACCCCGGCTCGCGGCCCTGACAGCCTCGATCGGCACAAGCCTCAAATGGATTTTCGTGATCATCGGGATAGGCGGGGCCTTCGTCCTGCTTTTCCTCGCAGGTCTGGACGCTCTTGAGCGAAAGAGGAGGGAGGGACGATGAGGGGGACAGACCCCGCGTCAGAGTCCGTGGCAGAGCCCTCGGCCGAACCTAGGGGCACGCTTGATCAGCGTCTGCGCCCGTCATATTCAGGCGCCCTACGCTGTTAGGATGCCTGCCCGCCCTTCCCGGGTTTTCCCGATTTCCTCGGCGCCCGACCTTTCGGAGCTTCTTTTTCACTCCTCCCCGGTTCCAGAATCGCGAGTATCTTTCTCGCCGCGAAACTTCGCGCCTGAGCCTCGATCGCGAAATCGAGGGCGAGCCTGCGCAGGGCCTCTTCCCTCGCCGGGCCCGTAATATTCTCCGCGGCGGCGTCGACGAGTCCTGCCGTCTCGTCCATGGAACCGGCGAGTTTCATCCTGAAAGAAGCGTACAGCGAGGCGATTTCGCTCTCGCCCGGGGAGCCCGACAGGAGCCTCGTCAGATCCGGTATGGACAGAACCTGTTTGAGCGTGCAGACGAGAATGAGGAGGGCGATGTGGCTCTGGGAGTACTTTTTCGCCTCGGCCCTATGCACGACTCCTGCTTTTGTGTAATTATTTATCATGGAAGGTGTTATGAGACGACCTCCCTCGCTTTCCCTGTAGGGAGCGAGCTGCCGTTCCAGAAAGGTGACGACCTGGTCCATGTAGAGCCCTATGTCCGGCAGGTGATCCCAGTCCGCCGGGGTTTTCCCTTTGATCGAGCGCGCGAACTGAAGGATTTTTTCTTCACTGCTGTCCATCGCAGCCTCCTTTGCCCTCAGGCCCTGTCCAGTTCAGCCCGATCCGCAGACGGCGATGGTACCACATGGTACCCATGACCTCAATATCCGGCTTCAAATATGTTGACAAGAGGTGTTATGCGTTATTATGATAGTTGATATTATTAGACATGGTATTTGAAACCATGTAAAGTAGGCGAGAATATGTTTCATTCGGCAGTCTGTCTCTTCGGCGATTCAGTCGCCCGCGGCGTGGTGTTGGACGACTCGGGTTCCTACCGTCTGACGAAGGAATCCTTCGCGGACCGCAGCGCGGAGAAGCTGGGGATCACCCTCACCAACAAGGCGCGCTTCGGCTGCACCATCGGCAAGGGCATGGAAATCCTGGGCAAATTCTTGCAGAGGCGGGCGGGAAATCCGGGCACTGTCGCCCTCCTCGAGTTCGGCGGGAACGATTGCGATTTCAAGTGGGATGAAATCGCGGCGGCTCCGGGGCACGAGCATCTGCCCGCGACCCCGATAGGGATCTTCTCGTCGATCTACGACAGGATGATCACCTCGCTCAGGGAGAGCGGCTTCCTGCCGGTGCTCATGACCCTGCCGCCCCTCGATCCGGACCGCTATTTCGCCTGGGTCACGCGCTCAGGGATCGACAAATCGGCCGTCCTGTCCTGGCTCGGCGATGTCAGGCACATCTACTGGTGGCACGAAGGCTACAACAACGCGGTCTGGGCGACCGCCCTGCGAAACCGCTGCCCCGTCGTCGACGTGAGGAAGGCCTTCCTCGAACAGAAGGATTACCGGGATTGCCTCTGCGCCGACGGCATCCATCCGAACGGTGCGGGCCACCTTCTCATGGAGTCGGTCCTGCTGGAGTACGCCGCCGCGTACTGAAAGGCGCGGGGGCAGGAGGCGGACACGGGCAAAGGCCTGTCTACGGGTTCTCTCCTGATCAAGGTCCTGCCGCGGCTTCAGGGCGCCAGGTTGACGGTGAAGCCGTTGAAATACTGGTGCATCGAGCCGAAGTTGGTGTTTCTGCCGAATGCGAGGATCATGTCGATCTTTCCGCTCTTGGTGAAGGGCGCGGCCGGAACGGTGAACTCGATGGTTGTCTCGTTGCCCGCGTTTTTGACAGCCGATTTTTTCGCGAGCGCCTTGGCTGCGGGCTCATGGTTGTGACCTCCGCCTGTCTGTTCGGAGAATTCGCTCTTGCCTCCTGCGTCGTAGCCCATGAACATGGAGGCGCCGTTCATCCGTTTTGCCCCGAGGCCGACCGCCACCCAACCCTTCGTGGCTGCCCTGAATCCGACACTGAGCGTTGTTCCGTCCGCGCTGAGCGCGAGTCCGAGGACCATGCCGCCGTTGCTTTCCTGAAAGGTATATTCGCCCGCGGAGATGACGCCGTCCACGGCTGTCGCGGTGTTGGCTTTTTTGAGTGTCTGCTGCGCGGACGCGGCGCCGCCCGCCAGAAGGATGAGAGCGAAGACGATGATCTTTTTCATGTGTCGAACCTCTCCGTGCGCACGAATTATCTGAAATAGTAGTAGTTCCCGTGCGGCGGGGCAATGCCCCCACTCAAGCTGGATTTTTCGTTGAGGCAACACCTAGCCGGCGACTTTGGTCCGGTCAACCAGCGGAAGCCGGAAGGGTCGCGCGCCGACTCTCCCGCGATGTGGGCATACAGATTCTTCGGTCAGCTCCGTGCTATCATTTCGCCACCATGACCGCAGATCTCTTCGCCGCACTTCCGGAGCCCGTCGCTTCCGGCACGATCGACGCGCAAGCTGCACCCGCAAGGACCATTTTTCCGACCCTGCCCGCCGCTCCGGCCCTCTCCGACAGGATGGCAAAAGCCGACGCACTCCTCAAATCCGTGTTCGGCTTCGACGGCTACCGATCCTTTCAGCGCGATATTATCGAAGCGGTGCTTTCGGGCAGGGATGTCCTCGCCATCCTTCCGACCGGTGGCGGAAAAAGCCTGTGCTACCAGCTGCCGGCCCTCGTCATGCCGGGCTACGCCCTCGTCGTCTCGCCCCTCATCGCGCTGATGCGCGACCAGCTCGACGCTCTCGTCCAGCTCGGCGTGCCTGCCGTCTTCCTCAATTCCTCGCTGACACCCGAGGAGTACCGCGCTTCCTGCGCCCGCGTCCGCTCGGGAGAAGTCAGACTCGTCTACGCCGCGCCGGAAGGGCTCTCTTCCGAGCGCCTCGTGGAGGTCCTCGATGCTGCCCCTCCTTCGCTCCTTGTCGTGGACGAGGCGCACTGCATCAGCCAATGGGGGCACGATTTCCGCCCTGAGTACCGGCGCATCGCCTCGCTTCGGGTCAGATTCCCGGGAATATCCTGTCTCGCCGTAACCGCGACGGCGCCGGAGCGGGTCAGGGACGACATCGCCCAGAACCTCGCCCTGAAAGACCCGGGAGTCTTCGTCGCCGGATTCGACCGGCCCAACCTCTTCCTCTCCGTGGAACCGCGGCGCGGCGCCAAGGAGAGAATCCTCGAACTCGCGCGCGGGAATCCCGGAGCCTCAGGCATCGTGTACTGCCTCTCCCGCGCGAAGACAGAGGAGTTCGCCGACTACCTGCGCCGTCAGGGCATCCCGGCGGCGGCCTATCACGCGGGACTCGGAAAAGACGAGCGGGATGCCGCGCAGCGCGCCTTCATCCGCGACGACATCCAGGTCGTCGTCGCGACTGTCGCCTTCGGTATGGGAATCGACAAGCCGGACGTCCGCTGGATCGTCCACGCCGACCTCCCGAAAGCGATGGAATCCTACTACCAGGAAATCGGCAGGGCGGGGCGCGACGGGCTTCCCGCGACCTGCCTTCTTTTGTACAGCCGGGGCGACGCGATCAGGGCGAGGATGCTGTTCAACGAGCTCGAGGGCGAACAGCTCGAAGACGCCACGCTGCGGCTCGCAGAGATGGTGAAGTACGCCGAGAGCGCATCGTGCAGACGCCGCTTCGTCCTCGCACATTTCGGGGAGCGCATGCCGGGCCTGAAATGCGCTTCCTGCGACAACTGCCTCCGGAGGCCCGAGGACCTGGCGGACTACACCCTGCCTGCCCTCAAGTTCCTGTCCTGCGCGATCCGGACCGGCGAGCGGTATGGCTCGGCCCACCTCGTCGACGTCCTTCTGGGCGAAAAGACGGACAGGGTCATGCGCCTCGGGCACGACAAAGTTTCCACATTCGGGATCGGTTCGGATCTGGACCGCGCCTCCTGGATGGAACTCGCGCGCAGGATGATTTCCGAAGGTTTTCTGGACCGGGCCGACGAGCTCTCGGGGCTGACAGTATCCGGAATGGGGAGGGAACTCCTGAGGACCAGGGGGCCCTACCACGCGCCGCCGCTCGCCCCCGCGCGCCTTGTGAAAAAGAAAAAGTCCTCGCCGTCTGTCCCGATGTCGCATGACCTCCGCGTCGCGGGAGGTCCGGGAGAGCGGAGCGCGAATCCTGGCGGCGGAGAACGCACCCGTCTCGGAGCGGAGGACGAGAGGCTCTTCCAGCTCCTGCGCGGGAGGCGGAAGGAGCTGGCCGACACCGCCAGCGTGCCGCCCTATGTCGTGTTCCCGGACAGGACTCTGGAGGAGTTCGCGCGCCTTCGCCCCGCCACGCGCGACGCGATGATGGACATCTTCGGCGTTGGCGAGGCGAAGCTGAGACGCTACGGCGACGAGTTCCTCTCTGTCATTCTCGCCTTCGCCTCGATTGCTTCGCGGTCGACTTGACATGCGCCACAGACGCCCTTACAGTTTTTGCAATGTATTTTTTCCCTACGGAGGCAGTCATGAAGCGTCTCGCCGCACATCTGGCCGTGGCAGTCCTGCTGATATCCATGATCTCCTGCGTTTCCACCAAGACGATTACGTTCAGTGTCGACAGGGTTCCCGAGAAGAAAGCCCGGACCGACCTCATCGCCCCATTGCTCGGGACCCTGCGCGATTTCGGCAACAATATGGCCGTGCTGATGCTGAAGGACTACCGTTTCCAGGACATTCAGGAAACAGGAGGGGGCGCATACCTTTACCGTTTCGACGCGACCAGCGAAAAACTCCCTAAATACGCGTACATCGTGTTCCGCCTCGAAGGCAGACCCTCGATTTCCACCAATGTGGGTTCGAAGAATTACATCATGCTGGACGGGGCTTCGCTGGGACTCGTGCCCGCCGACGAGCCCGCAGTGCTGAAGGATGGCGGTTTCAGGCTCCAGTTCACGAAAACCAAATTCGTGGAGGCCTTCAATCCCTTCGTCATCGGCGATCGCGGAACCTATCCGGAGCAGCTCCTTCTCTGGTTCAAGAATCCGTCCACCAAGGACGCGGACATGAAGACGATGGCCACGCTGCTGCTCAGCGCTTTTCCGAGGCTTTCCTACAAATAAGGCACTGAACTCCCGCTGCCACATGGGCCGAAAGGAATCGCCCGACCTCCTTCTGGTTTTCGAGGACGATGACATGCGCGCCTCCGGGCAAATCGGGTTGCACGCCGCGGAGTTTTCCCCAGAGGTTTCCCCACATGGTGACGAGGAGGCTGTACAGCTTCTCGTCGTACGTGCTCTCCTCGATGCCCGCCTTCCTCCGGACGAATCTCCGCGCGAGCCTCCAGGACGAGGTCAGGACCCCGATCCTGAGCCAGATCACGACATCCGCCGCCACAAGGCTCGCGGCGGACCAGTCCGCGTCCATGCCCTCGACGAGCCAGGATTCTCCCGCGAGCGCGGCCTCCAGCAGTGCCTGCCGTCCGGCTGCGTCCCGTTTCCGGTTGTAGGCCCCAGGACCATTGTGCCAGAATAGATCGTCGAGCCCGACGGGATGCATCCCGAGTGCCGCCCCGAGACGGGCGGCCAGCCACGTTTTTCCCGATCCGGGAATCCCGACGATCCTGATTTTCATGCCGACTCCCGAAACCATCGCAGTCCGTGCTTGTCTGTAGTATAGTGCTGTATATGGATTCAGGTCGACGGAACGAATGAAAGGAGATGCCATGAACCGTGTTCGCAGCCCGATTACCGCGTTTTCCCTTCTTCTCTTTTTTGTTGTAGCGGCGCCATTCGTCGCGTTCTCGCAGGTTTCCCCTGCCCCGGCGCCTTCCCCTTCGGGGTCGATCCTCTCCACCCCGGGACCCGTCAGTCTGCCCGTGACGAAGGTGGTACTCTTCTCGGCCGGGGTCGGATACTTCGAGCACAGGGGACTCGTGGACGGCGACGTCGGCATGAGCCTTCCTTTTGCCGCCGACTCCATAAACGATGCGCTGAAATCCCTCGTCGTCCGCAATGGTTCCGGCGGACAGGGTTCGCCCTCTGTCAATTACCCGACGCAGGAGAGCCTTGACCGGGCGCTCAAGAGCTTCCGCGTCGACCTCTCCGGCAGCCCCGACATCGCCGGCATCCTCTCGCGCCTGCGCGGGGCGGAAGTCTCCGTCGATACGCCTGAGACGATATCCGGCCGCATCGTCGGGATCGAACAGAGAGTGACGAAGATCCCCGAAGTCGAAGCACCCTACCTGATGCTCCTCACCTCGGGTGGCCTGCGCGCCATGCCGCTCGAGAGCGTCCTCGCCATACGCTTCGCCGACAGGCAGATCGCGGAGGACTTCGACCGCGCCCTCAGTCTCATCCTCTCCGCACAGGATGTCGGGCGCAAGAATCTCGAGCTGAGCCTCCCGGGCACAGGCAGGCGCGAAGTCGCCATCGGCTACGTGGTTCCCGCCCCGATCTGGAAGGTTTCCTACCGTCTCGACCTCTCCGGCGCGAAGCCCTATTTCCAGGGCTGGGCCGTCGTGGACAATCCGACCGAGCAGGACTGGAAGAATGTGAGCCTGTCGCTCGTGAGCGGCCGGCCCGTATCCTTCATCCAGGACCTCTACAGCCCCCTCTATGTCGACAGGCCCGTGATCCCGCTCGCGATCGCCGGTTCCGCGAAACCCCGTAGCTTCGAATCGGGATTTGAGGAGTCCGGCCCAGGATCTTCGGCCGAATACGCCGCCGAGGTCCGTCCCGCACCCGCCCCCGAGATGGCGATGGCCGCGGCTTCCCGGGACAAGTCCTACAGCGCCAAAGCCGCCGCTCCTGAACCCTCGCTCTCCGCCTTCGGCTCATCCTCCGGTGGAAGGAACTTCGAGACCGCGCAGGCCCGCGCGGCCGGCGACCAGTTCGAGTTCACGGTCAGTCGTCCTGTCACCCTCGAACGCCGCCGCAGCGCAATGCTTCCCCTTCTGGAAGGCGAACTCGAGGTCGAAAAGCTGAGCATCTACTCGCCCGGCACAGGTGGGGACGCGGTCCGGCCGATGCTCGGAGCGCGTATCGTCAATTCGAGCGGCATGAAACTCCCTGCGGGACCCATCACCGTCTTCGACGGCTCGGTCTACGCCGGCGACGCCCTCCTCGATTTCCTCCCCGAAAATGAAAAGCGCCTCATCGTCTTCGGCGAAGATCTCTCGGTTACCGCGAGCGCGGGCATCTCCAGCGCCCAGGAAACCACGGCGGTCAAGATCATCAAAGGCGTTATGACCTTCTCCCGCAGGGTCACCTGGACGCGGACCTACAACCTCCGCAACACAGCCGCCTCGGCCAAAAAACTTATGATCGAGCACCCCGTCATGCAGGGAGCGGAACTCACGGAGCCCTCCGCCTTCGACGAAAAGACCTCGGGAGTTTACCGCTTCTCGGTGAACCTCCCCGCGGGGGCTGAGACGAAGTTCATTGTCAGAGAGCGCATGCCCGGCCAGGACCGTGTCGTCCTCTCCTCCCTCGGCTCCGAGGCCTTCCTCTCGTATTCGTCCTCGAAGGAGATCCCCGCCGCTGCGCGCGACGCGCTCAAGAAGGCTGTCGACCTGCGGCGCAAGGTCGACGACGCGAAGAAGCTCCAGTCCGATCTCCAGTCCCGCAAGGCGGAACTTTCATCCGAACAGGAGCGCTACCGCAAGAACATCGAGTCGGTGGGCAGGGACAGTTCCCAGGGCCAGCAGTACCTGAAGAAACTCCTCGACGCGGAGACCGAGATCGACGGCCTCAATTCGAAGATCGCCGATTCGCGGAAGGCAGCGCAGGAGGCCCAGACAGCCTATGACTCATACCTGGCGGGCCTGACGGTCGAGTAGGCGATCCTGAGCCCGCGCGGTCCCGCCCGTCAACGGGCCATCGCGGCAATCATCCCCGAGAAGAAGGGGATGAGCCAGATGGCCCAGACCGCGAGGCTGTAGCGGTGGAAGCCCTTCGCCGCTTTCTCATCTTTCTTCACGAGGACAGTCGTGGCCCACACCGCGTGGCCGAACATGAGGACGATGGCCGCCGCCCCCGTGATTCCGTGGAAGTTGAAGGAGAACGATCCTGCCAGCTTGGACATAATCGTCGTCCCCGTGGTGTCGAAGACGAAGCCGGTCCAGAAAAACACGAGATGCCTCAGACCGAGGGAGCCGGCTTTCTTTTCTCCCCAGACCCCGATGGTGTAGCAGGTGACTGCGACAAGCATGGAAGCGATAGCGATTGCGATGAGCATGATTCCTCCCGCAGGACAGTCCCTGTCCCGCATTCGCGATGAGATTGCTGACGATCGTTCCGACTTTTGGACTCAAGAGGATCGGGGCTCAGCCTTCCAGGGCTTCGATGTAGCCCGCAAGTTTTGCGGCGAGCTCCGTCTCGGCGGGCCCGAGCTTCCCTTCAAGGCCGGCAGTCCAGCCCGTGCGCCGGGCTATGCCCTCTTCGGTGAGAGCCCGGCCTTTCTCCGTGAGGCTCAGGTACTTTTTCCGCCTGTCGTCCTCCGCCTCGGCGCGCAGGGCGAGCCCGGCCCGCACGAGGGAGTCGGCGAGCTGGCTCATGGCCGACCGTCCCCCCGAGGAGAAGCGCCCGAGCTCGCTGATGGCCAGTTCGCCGCGAAAATACAGCGCCTGCATGATGTTGAGCTGCTCGATCGACAGCCCCCGCTCGCGTCCGAATGAGAGGAAGTCGTGCACCGACCGTCGGCCGATCGCCGCCGCGAGTCTCCGGAGCGGGGTCGGCTCGATGTTTGATGCAGTATGCTGCACAGTTTGCATATCTAAATAATACAGTATGCTAAACAATATGTCAATGTCGTCATTTCCCTCGCGTAGCTTTTCCAGGGCGCAGGAAGCGGCACTTGGGATTTTTGTTTGAATTTACCGAATACTCGATAATTTATTTCATTGACGGCCGCGAAATGTGCCGTTAGCATGACAAACGGCCTGAATGGCCGGGAGGCAGACAATGTCCGTAACAATTAAAAAGCCTGTTCCGAGCGATATCGATATCGCCCAGGAAGCCAGCATAAGGCCGATAGCGGAGATTGCCGCCGACTACGGCATCGAGGCGCGGCATCTCGAGCATTACGGCGAGGACAAGGCCAAGATCCGCATGGAATTCCTGGCCGAACGCGGATCGGAGCCCAAACGGGCGCGATACATCGACGTGACCGCGATCTCCCCGACGCCCCTCGGCGAGGGCAAGACGACGACAACTGTCGGACTGACTCAGGGTCTCGGCTACATCGGAAAGAAGGCAATCGCTGCCATACGCCAGCCCTCCATGGGGCCGACCTTCGGCATCAAGGGCGGCGCGGCCGGCGGCGGCTACAGCCAGATCGTGCCCATGGCCGACTTCAACCTCCACCTCACGGGCGACATCCACGCCGTATCCGCCGCGCACAATCTCTGCGCCGCGGGGCTGGACGCCCGCATGTACCACGAGAGCCGCTGGTCCGACGCCTATTTCGAGAAGCTCGGCATGCGCAAGCTCAACCTCGATCCCTACAATATCCTCTGGCGCCGTGTCATGGACATGAACGACCGCACCCTTCGCAGGATCATGGTCGGCATGGGCGGACTCGACAACGGCCCCCTGCGCGAGACGGGCTTCGACATCGCCGTCGCGAGTGAGGTCATGGCGATCCTGGCCCTTTCGACGAGTCTCGCCGATCTCCGCGCCCGCCTCGGAAGGATTGTCCTCGGCCTCGACAAGACCGGAAAGGCCGTGACGGCCGAGGATCTCGGCGTCGCGGGCGCCATGACCATCCTGCTCAAGGACGCGCTCAAGCCGAACATCCTCCAGACCCTGGAGGAGCAGCTCGCCTTCGTCCACGCGGGCCCCTTCGCCAACATCGCCCACGGCAACTCCTCGGTCCTCGCCGACATGATAGCCACGAGGGTGGGCGATTACGTGGTCACGGAGTCGGGCTTCGGCGCCGACATGGGCTTCGAGAAGTTCATGGACATCAAGTGCCGCGCCTCAGGGATAATGCCCGACGCCGTCGTCCTCGTCGCCACGGTCCGCGCTCTCAAGATGCACGGCGGCGGGCCCAAGGTCGTTCCCGGCAAGCCCCTCGCCACGGCCTACACGCAGGAAAACCAGGAGCTGGTCCGGAAGGGAGTGGCCAACCTGCAGGCTCACCTCGACATCATCAGGAAATTCGGACTGCCCGCCGTCGTCGCGATCAACTCCTTCCCGACCGATACCGCGGCCGAGCAGGCCATCGTCCGGGAAGCGGCGCTCGCGGCCGGAGCCTCGGACGCCGTCGTCGCGCGCAACTGGGCCTTGGGAGGGGAGGGCGCCGCGGTTCTCGCTGAGGCCGTGGACAAAGCCTGCGCCGCTCCGGCCACGCCTTCGTTCCTCTACTCCCTCGATCTCTCCATCAAGGAGAAGATCGAAAAGATCGCGGGCGATGTCTACGGCGCCGGCTCGGTGACCTACAGCCCCGACGCCCTCGAGGCGATCGAGAAATTCGCAGGACTCGGCTACGGCAATCTCCCGATCTGCATGGCCAAGACCCAGTACTCGCTCTCGCACGATCCGGCCCTGAAAGGGCGCCCGACGGGCTTCGCATTCCCCGTCACCGACGTCCGGCTCGCGGCCGGCGCAGGATTCATCTACCCGATCACCGGCGAGATGACGACCATGCCGGGGCTTCCCTCCAAGCCCGGTTTTATCGGCATGGATATCGACACGGAGACGGGCAGGATCACGGGCCTCTCCTGAACCGGCGGTTTTACTTTCCCGCGGCGGCTCTGGCGGCAGTCAGGGCCGCCGCGTAGTTCGGCTCCTGGGCAATTTCGGGCACCTGTTCGGTGTAGACGACTTTGTCCTGTGCATCGAGGACGACGACAGCCCGGGAGAGAAGGCCGGCCATCGGCCCGTCGACGATTTCCACACCGTAGGCCTTCCCGAACGACCTGTCCCGCAGCTCGGAGAGCGGGACGACCGAGGCGATTCCCTCGGCTTCGCAGAAACGCTTCTGCGCGAAGGGCAGATCCCGGCTTATCGTCAGGATGACAGTCCCGCCGAGGGAATCGGCGGCCTTGTTGAATGCTCGCGCGCTCGCGGCGCATACGCCCGTGTCGAGGCTGGGGACGATGTTCAGGATCTTCACCTTGCCTGCGAAGCCGGCGAGCGTGACATCGGAGAGGTCACCTTTCGTGAGCGTGAATGCGGGAGCCGGCGAGCCGGTCGCGGGGAGGGATCCGGAAGTATGGATTGCGTTTCCTTTCAGCGTGATTGTGGACATTCTGTTCTCCTTGTTATGGATGATCCTTGCACAATCAAATTACTGCCGCACTCGCCGAACGCCAAATTCCCGGTTCGCCCCTCCGGCGTGAATTTCCGTATCTCCTCTTCGCGTCGCTGTTTCCGGATCTGATATAAATAAAAACAAACCTGCGTTTTTTTGATGCAAATCCCAAATTCATGGTCTATACTCCGAATTGTCTGTCCGGAACCGGCCGGAGATTCCGAACCCTTTCCTGAACGGACGCGCGGGGGATTCTTGGCCTCCGCGATCACATTCCACAAAAGGAAGGCTGCGATGAAATCCAGAATCCCGTTGCTCGTCGCCTGCTTCCTCATCCTGACCGCGGCGCTCACCTTCGCCGCCGGATCGGGAGGGGAATCGAGGACCGGTACGCTCGTATCGTTTACCGGCACGTCCCTCACCATCGCCTATGCCGACAAAACCGGCAACCAGGCGACTGCCACCCTCGTCATCGACGGAAACACCGTCGTGAAGCGCATCGACCAAGTGATGCCCTGGCTCGACATCGCCAAGAAAGGACTCAAGCTCACCGTCGCCTCCGACGGCGCCTTCGCGACTTCGATCCAGGTTCCCTTCTATGGTCTCGAAGCCCAAGGGCTTGGATCCGCCACACCGAAGGCCAATGTCTACGCTCTCTCGGACATCCGCGTGAACACCACCGACTCCAACCTCACCGCGCCTTCCGAGCGCAAGGACGGAGAGGGCCGCGTGGTCAGCAAGGTCGAAGTTTTCTCCCTTCCTCCCGAGACTGACAGCGCATGGGCTCTCAACAGTCCCACAGAGATCATGATCGGCAACATCGACGTGATCGAGGGATCGGTGAAGATCAAGTTGAATGGTTCATGGATGAACGTCGCCTACGGCGCCGACGGCAAAGGCTCCTTCTACGAGCCCGTCGGGACCTCCTGCGTCGTCGACAAGACCAAGGGAATAACCACCATCAAGTTCGACGCCGCTATCGGCAAGAGCTACGACGAAGTCGCTCCGAAACTCGAACTCTCCTTCCAGAAAGTCATGCTCTCCCAGAAGACCACCGAGATCACCTATCTCGAACTGGATCCCTCCTGCGTGATCGAGGTCAACGGACAGCCCGGAACAATCGTCGGGGCCACCGATCTCGCCAACTTCTGGCTCATCCGCTGCAGCACCGACAACCGGCTCGTCCACATCGACTCCTACTTCGTGGGCAAGCCGGCCACCGTCATCGGCGTATTCGGCGAGATACTCGTCGTCGACGCGGGAGAACCGGTCGCCCTTCCGCTCTCCGAGGGCCTCACTATCCTCACCCCGTCGGGAGAGGGAACCGCCGCCGACCTCGTCCAGGGGACAAAGGTCCTCCTTACCACCGAGCCCGCGGATGCCTACCGCGTCGTACTCGTGTCGGTAGTCAAGTGACAGCGCAAGGAGATACAGAATGAGAAACAAACTATTGGCGATCGCGCTGTTCGCGGCGCTTATCGCGGCCCCTGTATTCGCCCAGAACAAGCAGGGCGGGGACATGCTCTACGCCACCTTCTCGGATCCCCTCTTCCTCGTTCCCTTCATCAATGCCGACTCTGCCTCGAGCGACGTCTGCAACCTCCTATTTTCTCCCCTACTCACCTACAACGAGAAGCTGGAGATCGTCCCGAACGCGGCCAAGTCCTTCGATGTGTCCAAGGACGGCAAGACAATCACCTTCAAGCTCCGCGACGATGTCTACTTCCACAATGGCCAGAAGATGACGGCCGAGGACGTGAAGTACTCCTACGACCTCATCCGCGATCCGGCCGTCAACTCCCCGCGCCGCATGGACTACGAGGCCGTCTCCGAGATCACGACCCCCGACGCGTCCACCGTTGTTTTCAAGCTCTCCAAGGTAGACGGCGTCATCCTCTCTTACTTCGTGTTCGGCTATGTCGTTCCCAAGTCCGAAATCTCCAAGTACGACAAGACCAAGCTCAAGGAATCCGAGTTCGCCCGCAAGCCTGTCGGGAACGGCCCCTTCAAGTTCGTCGAGTGGCTCACCAACCAGAACCTGAAGATGGAGCGCTTCGACAGATACTGGGACGGCCCCGTCGGCTTCGACCGCTACATCTTCATCAACTCGGGAAGCTCGGCCACCGCCATGGTCAAGGCCGAGAAGGGCGAGGCCAACCGCGTCTTCGTGCCCGAATCCGACGTCGCCCGCATGAGCGCCATCCCCAGCCTCAACGTCCAACGCTATGTCGGCCCCGTCTTCGACTGCGTCGTCTGGAACACGAAGAGCGACTTCTATAGCGACATCCGCGTGCGCCAGGCCATGTCCTACGCCATCAACACGCAGCAGATCGTTTCCGGAATCTACAAGGGCAACGGCCGCGTCGGCGTCTCCTCCTTCGTCCCCACGAGCCCGTACTACAATGCGGACGCGAAGAAGTACAACTACGACCTCGCCAAGGCCAAGGCGCTTCTGGACGAGGCCGGCTGGAAGGTCGGTCCCGATGGCATCCGCGTCAAGGACGGAAAGAAGTTCAAGATTTTCATGATCACGAACAAGGGCAACATCATGCGCGAGAAGATTCTGCAGTACGTGCAGAGCTCGCTCAAGATGGTCGGCGTCCAGGTCGAGGCGCAGATCCTCGAGTGGAACACCTTCCTCACGAAGTATGTCGAAGTCGGCAAGTTCGACGGCTATGTCGGCGGATTCTCCACCGGACTCACCGCCAACCACATGGCCTTCTACCACTCCGACAAGGACAAGGGCTTCCTGAACCGCGGCCGCTACTCCAACCCCGAGGTCGACAAGCTCCTCGATCAGATCAAGGACACCGTCGATCTCAAGGAACAGGCCACCCTCGCCAAGAAGGTCCAGGCCATCGTCGCACAGGAAGCTCCTTACACCTTCATCATCAACCGCACACAGGCCTACGCCTACAACAAGGCCGTCCGCAACGTGAAATCCTACGATCTCCTCGGCTGGTTCAACCCCGAGCACTGCTGGGTCGAATAAACGGGTACACGACCCTGCCTGCGGGCAGGGTCGCCGCGGTCTGCCCCCAGGCAGATCGCGCCGCTCCCGTCGGGAGCGGACACTTTCCAGTCACGGGCACATCGTTGGCAGGCCCGCTCCCGCAAAGGAGATCACGGTGAGGGGATACATTCTCAAACGCCTCTTTCAGGCCATCCCTCTTCTTTTCATTATCACCATCATATCGTTTTTCATCATCAATCTGGCGCCCGGCGATCCGGTCTACATGTTCGTGAACCCGGATCTGGTCGCCAAGCAGGACCTCGAGCTCATACGCCACCAGCTCGGCCTGGACAGACCTATGATTGTCAGGTACTTCGTCTGGCTGGCCAATGTCCTCCGCGGAGAGCTCGGCAATTCGTTTTACTACTCGAGGCCGGTGACCCAGGTTCTGTTGGAGGCTCTGCCCAACACTCTCGTGCTCGCGCTGTTCGCGACGATATTTTCATTTACCGTGGCAATTCCGGCCGGAATCATCTCGGCCATAAAGCGCAATACAGCGATAGACTATTTCTTCTCGACCATTTCCTTCATTGGCGTTTCTCTCCCCAGCTTCTGGTTCGGCCTCATACTCATCCTCTTCTTCAGCCTCAAGCTGGACTGGCTTCCGACGAGCGGGATGTCCAGCATCAACGTGCAGGGGCCCGTTCTCGTGGACAGGTTCCGGCATCTCATCCTGCCGACCATTGTTCTCGGCATGGGTCAGATGGCGAGCAAGATGCGCTACATGCGCTCCTCCATGCTGGAGGTGATCCGCCAGGACTACGTGCGCACGGCGAGGGCCAAGGGCCTCTCCGGATTCGTCGTCATCTCCAAGCACGCACTCAGGAACGCCCTGCTTCCGATCATCACCCTCCTCGGATTCATCATTCCGGGCCTCGTGGGCGGAGCCGCCATCGTCGAGACGATATTCGGCTGGCCCGGCATAGGACGGATCGCGGTCCAGGCTGCCTTCACGCGCGACTATCCCCTCATGATGGGCAACCTCATGCTGTCCTCGGTCATGGTCATCCTGGGCAGCCTCATAGCCGACGTGCTCTACGCCGTCGCCGACCCCCGCATCAAATACTGACAAGGAGGCGACACATGGCTGAGACACCGAAATCCATACATGCCGAATCCTCCGCGACAGCGGTCGCCGCGGAGTCGACAGAGTATTCCGACACCTTCGGCAAGCGGATGCTGATCCTCTGGAAGCGCTTCCGCAAGAACGCCTTCGCGGTCATCGGCATCGTCGTACTTGTCATCTTCTACGCGATGGCGGCCCTCGCATCGGTCGTCGCCCCCTACCCCGAGTCGGGCGATCCTATGTACGACATATTCCTCATCGATCTGAAGCCGATCTACTCGCCCTACAAGGTCATCACCTACAACGACCTCGTCGTCATCCTGCCCGAACGCGGCGAGCCCTTCTTCCGCGGCGTCGACCAGATCGCGAAACCGGCCAGCCCGCAGATTCTCGCGGAAGCGAAGGCGACGGGGAGCTACCTTCCGGACGACGCGGGCAATCCCAAGCTCTTCGTGGCCAACATCATGGGCCGCGACGAACTCGGCCGCGACGTATTCTCGCGCATACTCTACGCGGCACGGATTTCCCTCACGATAGGCTTCGTGTCGGTCGGCATATCCATCCTGATCGGCACCGTGTGGGGATGCCTCGCAGGCTACTACGGCGGCATCGTCGACAACGTCATGATGCGCATCGTCGATGCCATCATGTGCATCCCGACCTTCCTCCTCCTCGTCACCGTCATGTCCGTCCTGAAGCCGAACATCTTCAACGTCATGATCGTCCTGGGGCTCACGGGCTGGACGGGAATAGCGCGTCTCGTGCGCGCGGAATTCCTCTCGCTGATGCGACGCGATTATGTCGAGGCGGCGCGCGGCATCGGCGCCAAGGACAGAAGGATCATTTTCCGGCACGTCCTGCCGAACGCGATGGGCCCCATCATCGTCGCCGCGACGATGGGCGTCGCGGGCGCCATCCTGTCGGAGTCGGGACTCTCCTTCTTCGGGCTCGGCGTCCAGCCTCCGGCCGCGAGCTGGGGCAACATGCTCACGAACGCCCAGGAACTCAACACGATGGTAAATGCGCCATGGAAAGCCCTGTATCCCGGGATCATGATTTTCATAACGGTGCTCTGCTACAACTTCCTCGGCGACGGATTGCGGGACGCCCTCGATCCCCGGCTCAAGAATACCTGAGGGCTGAAAAATGGCACAGATGAAAAACTACGAGGCCAATGAAACCCTCGTCGGGGTCAAAGACCTGCGAACGTATTTCTACACCGAGGATGGCCTCGTCCCGGCCGTGGACGGCATCAGCTTCGACATACACAAAGGTGAATTTCTCGGCCTCGTGGGGGAGTCGGGCTGCGGCAAGTCGGTGACATCGCTCTCGATCATGGGACTTCTGCCCAAACCCATGGGCAGGATAATGAAGGGCTCTTCCATAACCCTCGACGGCCTCGATCTTGTCGCCATGTCCGAAAAGGAAATGCGCAGGATACGGGGAAACAAGATTTCCATGATATTCCAGGAGCCGATGACATCGCTCAACCCCGTATTCACGATCGGCGCCCAGCTCTCGGAGGTCTTCATCCACCACCTGAAGGTTTCCAGAAAAGAGGCTTGGGATGAATCGGTAAAGATGCTGAAGCTTGTGGGAATATCGAGGCCGGAAAAAGTCGCCGAGGAATATCCGCACGCCCTCTCCGGCGGGATGCGCCAGCGCGTCATGATAGCCATGGCCCTGGCCTGCAAACCCCGGCTCCTCATCGCGGACGAGCCGACGACGGCCCTCGACGTGACGATCCAGGCGCAGATTCTCGAACTCATGAAGGCGCTCAAGAACGAGCTCGACACCGCCGTCATGCTGATAACGCATAACCTCGCCGTCGTGGCCGAGACCTGCCAGCGCGTCATCGTCATGTACGCGGGGCGCATCATCGAGGAGGCGCCGACAGTCGAGCTCTTCGACAATCCATTGCACCCCTACACGCAGGGACTCCTCAATTCCATACCTTCCCTCGTGAAAGACAAGGAAATCCTCGACTCGATTCCAGGCGTCGTGCCCAACCTGCTCAACCTGCCCGCGGGCTGTCGTTTCGCGCCGCGCTGCGCGAAGGCGATGAAAATCTGCCTTCGGGAATACCCCGCGATGACCCTCCTCGGCCCGGACCGTCGTGTCGCCTGCCATCTCTGTTCTGCAGCTGGAGGTGTCAGATGAGCGAATTCATACAGGCCAGGAACGTACGGAAATATTTCAGGCTCAAGAAAAAAGGAATCGGCGCGAAACCCGTTTACGTCCGCGCTGTCGACGATGTCAGCTTCGATATCCGGAAAGGCGAGACTCTGGGCGTGGTGGGCGAATCGGGCTGCGGCAAATCGACGCTGGGGCGGACTCTCATCCGGCTCTACGAGCCGACCGGAGGCTCGATCTTCTTCGATGGCGAAGACATCGCGGCCCTGGACAAAGAGGCCCTGCGGAAAAAGCGACAGGACATGCAGCTCATCTTCCAGGACCCCTATTCTTCCCTCAATCCGCGCATGACTGTCGGCACCATCATCGGCGAGCCTCTCGAGATACACACGAAGCTCACCGCTCCCGAGCGGAAGACCCGCGTCGAGGAGCTCCTCTCCCTCGTGGGCCTGTCGCCCTACCACCTGCGCCGCTACCCTCACGAGTTCTCGGGCGGCCAGCGCCAGCGCATATCGATCGCGCGCGCGATAGCGCTCAACCCCCGCTTCGTCGTCTGCGACGAGGCCGTGTCCGCCCTCGACGTGTCGATCCAGGCCCAGGTCATCAACCTCTTCGCGGAGCTCCAGAAAAAACTTTCGCTGACCTACCTCTTCATCTCGCACGACCTCTCGGTGGTGAAGCACATCTCCGACCGCATACTCGTCATGTACCTCGGCAAGTCGATGGAGCTCGCGGACTCGAAAGAGCTCTTCTCCGAGCCGCGCCATCCTTACACGAGGGCGCTGCTCTCGGCGGTGCCCGTTCCCGATCCGCACAGGGTGGTCCGCCACGAACTTTTGACGGGCGATGTGCCGAGCCCGATCAATCCGCCCTCAGGCTGCGTCTTCCACACGCGTTGCCCCGTGGCGATGGCTCGCTGCGCCGACGAGGTGCCGGAGTTCAGGGACACGGGCGGAGGGCACTTCGTCGCCTGCCACCTGTGCCGACGGGGGCCCTGACCGGACATGAGGCAGAAGCGGGCTTATACCAAAAGGTTCTCTTCGCGGCTTCCATCGGGGGGGGATGAGGGATCGATCTCCGCTCCGCTTTGCCGATGACCGGGATCGATCGCGAAGCGGCCCGATACATCCCGCACTGAATGGCGGTGCCGGTTTCCTCCATCGGATGAGCCGAGGCAGGAGGTCCGCGCTTTCGGGCCGCACTCGTCAGGGAAGAGACTGCCCTGCCTGTCGGAAAGACGGTTTTGGACCGTCTCCACGATGGCTTCGAGATCGGCCGAATCGGCCACGAAGTCGAGCCGGTCGCCGGGGACGACGACGACGGGAGAAAGGCTGAAACCTTCGATCCAGGATTCGTAGAGTCCGTTGAGTCCTTCCAGATACCTCTCGGGTATGGCGGATTCGAAGTCCCGGCCGCGGAGGGCTATGCGGGCGCGCAGGGTGGGGACCGAGGCGCGGAGGTAGATGACGAGGTCGGGCGGAGGCAGGAGTCCGATCACCGTATCGTAGAGCTCGCGGTAGGTCGCCCAGTCGCGCCCGGTCATGTTCCCCTGCAGGTAGAGGTTGCGGGCAAATACCTCGGCGTCTTCGTAGACCGATCGGTCCTGCACGACCGATCGCGGATCGTCCATGAGGGCGCGGTGGGCCATGACGCGGTGCGTGAGAAAGTATGCCTGCGAATGGAAGGCCCAGCGCTTCATGTCGGCGTAGAAATCTTCGAGGTAGGGATTTTCCGAAACAGGTTCGTAGTAGGGCGAGAAGCCGAGTCTGTCGCACAGGAGTCCGACGAGGGTTGATTTGCCGGCGCCGATGTTGCCGGCCAGCACGAGGTATTTTTTCATCGTTTTTTCCCCGTTTTGGGAGTCGGACAGAAAAAGCCGCGATCCTCGAGAGCTTTCGCGAGTCTGGCGAAATCTCCTGCGGGAACGGCGACACGTCCGCCCTCGGCCTTGATGGCGAGGGATTTCAGGACAGGATCGATGCGGAAGGCCTGCCGGAATTCCGGATCGTCGGGCAGGGTGAATATGAAGGCCTTCTGAGGTAGGGCAAAGACGCGGGACTTTTTCAGGATTCCGTCCAGGAAACGCTTCCAGAGCGGCGGTATGTCCGTTCCGACAAGTTCCCCGAAGCGTGTGGCGCGGGCCGCGATTTCCTCCTGGGTATGACATCCGGCGATGAAACTGGCATCCGTGACCCGATAGCGCTCGTCGCCGAGCCGCGTGCCGATCCGGTCCAGAAAAAGCCGCTTTTCAAGAGATTCTCCTTTGAAGGTGATGATGAGGAGGTCGGGGTCCGGCAGGATCAGGGAGGTTTTCCGGGCCCGCAGGGGTTTCTCCTGTTTGAGATCGAGGCACCAGGCGCCGAAGGGCGTCAGGCGGAGTCCGGCGAGAGCTTCGTAGGGCGAGACGGGGATGAGTTCCGAGCCTTTTCTGACCGTGCGGGCAGGCGGAGCTTCCCGTATTTCCAGGATTCCGAGCGTGGCGAAGAGATACGCGTAGGCTTTGAAGAGCGGTCTGCCGATCGCGAAGGGATACAGGGAGGCGGTGATGGCGATGTTCTTTTCGTAGGGATCGCGCTCATGCTCTTCGTCCCCCCGCAGGATGGAATCGCCTCTCAGAAACAGATCGTTCGCATCTTCGCCGGAGAGCGCGAGAGAGAGGCACTGTCCCCTGTACAGGCAGGAATCATAGAGAGCATCGGGCGAAAACCACTCCCGCACTGCTGCAACCCTCCGAAGGGCGTCCCTGAAAGCGGAGCGGATGTGCGGGAAAATGAGGTAATTATAATAGTTGATGCCTTGCCTGCGAGTCAGGTAGTCGAGCAGGCAGCGGAATTCGAAAAGGGATGTGGCATTCTCCGTCGTGTATTCCCTGATTCTCTCGTGGCTGAAAAAATTCACTGCCAGGCTCTTGATCCAGGCATCGGCAGCATCGGGATCCGCAGGGCGGGCGAGTTTCGGAGGGCTGAAGGCCGCAATGAATCTCGTTAGGAGATCGCCGGATTGAAGCTTCAGCTTTACTCCCTCCGGGAAATCTTTCAGGCCGCAGACTTCGGAGAATTTCCGCGCTTCGGCGACGAGCAGTCCCTTCTGCACCACGTCATGCCTGTTCCTTGTCTTTTCGAGGTCGACGATGAAATCGACCACGAGGGGGGCCGTGTCGGCTATGCCCTCCTCGTTGCTCCAGCTTGCCGTTTCGGATCGGGAGAGGGGCTCCGGATCGTATCCGACAGGTTTTGGAAGGAAGGGCACAAAAAATGCGCGAAAGAAATCATCGAGGGCCAGGGAGTCGAGATCGCAGATCGTGAAAAGTCCGGAGAGTCCGCAGGATGCGGAGAGTGAGATGGACCAGGCGTATCCGTATTCCCGTGTCCGCTCCAGAATCGGGATTCCGAACTTCTTTTCCAGTTCCCGAATGTTCGCGAAGCCGGTGAACGCTGTCTTCTCGAGGACGGCCCTGAACAGGGGGGATTTTGCGCCGATCAGAGCGTCGAATTCTTCCTTGTTTTCGAATGACAGGATGTCAGCCAGGAGCTCGCAGAGTTTTGCCTTGGTTTCGCCGCGGGGCAACTTTCCGGCGAGCTGCATGATCATCAGGGAGAGTCGATCCATAGTGAAAACGGCGAGCGCATTCATGAGTTTGCGTTTTTTGGGACTGTCGGGACGGTGCGGAATCCCCTCGACCGTCCCATCATCGACAAACAGGGTTTGAGTGCCCATCGCGGTCGGTTTTCCGTTTTTTTTCATCGCCTTTCCCGTTTGCCCTTTTTCGTTTCTACTGATCGAGAAGATAGTCGATGTCGCCCTCATCCAGAGTCTTGAAAGCATCGGCATCCGACGAGATGAGGGAGGAGACGAGACCCGTTTTCATTTCCTGCAACTTCAGGATTTTTTCCTCGATCGTATCCTTGGCTATGAGCCGATAGCAGAAGACGGGATTCCTCTGTCCCATGCGGTGGGTGCGGTCTATGGCCTGGGATTCGGCGCTCCGGTTCCACCAGGGATCGAAGATGAAAACATAGTCGGCCGCCGTCAGGTTCAGCCCGAGACCTCCCGTTTTCAGGGTCATGACGAAGGCCTTGATCGCGGGATCGGTCTGGAATTGCCTGACGAGCGACTGCCGGTCGCCCGTCGCCCCTGTCATGACGAGGTTTTCGATGCCGAGATCGGTGAGGTCCCGGGAGATGAGTTCCACAGAAGCCAGGTAATTGGTGAACACGAGGCATTTGTGCCCGTTCTGGCTGATTTCCGGAATCCGCTCTTTCAGAAGCTCGCGTTTGGAAGAGGGAGTTCCGAGATCCCACTCCGCTTCGGGGACGCTGGCCAGCCGCCGCAATTCCGTGAAGGCCTGCAGGATGAGAAGGCGGCTCTTCGCGAGTCCTTCGCCTCTGACTTTCTTTTCGATCGCCGTCTTCAGTTCCGCCCGTCTGCGGTGATAAAGGGCCAGGTGGTTTTCGTCGAGCTCGATCCATGAAACCTGTTCGCTCTTTTCGGGAAGTTCCGGAAGGACGTCCTTTTTCATGCGCCGCAGGAGGAAGGGGAAAATGCGGGTCTTGAGGTCGTGCAGGGCTTCCTCGTCGCCCCGGTCCTGGATCGGCCTGATGTATCGCTCCATGAAGTCGGACTGGATGCCGAACATTCCCGGATTGAGAAAGCTGAAGAGGGAATACAGCTCCCCGAGGTTGTTCTCGATCGGGGTTCCGCTGAGCGCGAGTCTGTGGTGCGATTTGAGCCGCAGTACGGCGTGGGTTGTTTTTGTCCCGGCATTCTTGATGGTCTGCGATTCGTCCAGGACAAGATAGCAGAGGTCTATTTTTTCGATCCAGTCCGCGTCGTGCCTGAGGATCGCGTAGGTCGTGAGGATGATCTGTGTATCCACCAGCGAGCGGGCGCTCCTGTCCACGCCGTGGTGTATGCTCACCCGCAGCTCGGGAGCGAAGCGGGCGAATTCGGCCATCCAGTTGAACAGGAGAGAGCGCGGCATGACAACGAGACTCTGCGCAGTCTCGCCTTCCCGGTATACTTTGCGCAGGAGGGCTATGGTCTGCACGGTCTTGCCGAGTCCCATCTCGTCCGCGAGGCAGGCGCCGAGTCCGTGCGATCTGAGATAATCCATCCAGAGCGCGCCGTAATTCTGGTATGGACGCAGTTCACCTTCGCGGACGGAAAATCCTTCCTGTCCCTCCGCTCCCTGGCTCGCCGCGGCGGACCGGGCATGGATGGAATTGTATCCTCGATAGAAGGCTTCGGGGCGTTTCCACGCATCGCCGTCGGTGAGGCTGCTCCCGTCTCCCGCGAGAAGGGGGTAATCGAAAAACGACACCCGGACGAGGTCGTCGTCGCCCCGGACACGCCTGAGGATGCGCTCGAAACGGTCTACTTCGCTTCGCTCCGGGTAGGCCCTCGTCCCGTCCGAAAGTTCGATGTACGATTGCCTGCGGACATCCTTGAGGAAGCGGGCGTACGAAAAGGTTTCTCCCCCGATTTCGACGAGCGCGCTTCCTTCAAGAAAATCGATTCCCGAGGCGAGCGAGAGCCTGAGCCTGGGTTTGGAAGGCCGGATGCGGAAGGTCGCGAGTTTTTCCGATTCGAAGAGAAGGAAATCGTCCATCAGTTTGCCCATGGATTCCGAAAGGAAGCGTTCCGCGAAATCGGGGCTGAGGATGAAGTACCCGCCCTCTTCGAACACACCGTTTTTGGCTGCCTTTCCGAGCCCCGCGAAAAGGGAGCGGAAAGTTTCGTCGACGGGGGCGGGGAAGAGCACATCGGCGATCCGGATTTCATTTTCGTCGTCGTCGATCTCGACAACGCGCATGATGTCCCGTTCCTCGAAAAAGCCTGGCGGATATCCCGGAAGGGTGGAGACGGGGCGGATGTGGAGGTATCCGTACGCGTCGACAGCGCTGAAGACAAGGGCCGGCTTCGCAGTCCTCGGACTGGTCCGCACGACCGAGTAGGGCGGAAATTCGAGCCCGAGTCCGTTCAGGCGGGAGAGCGCGAGGGAGAGGATGACGGGAAGATCCTCCCGCTTTATGTTGGTGGCGGAGCGGAGATCCTCCTGCCATTCGGGACCCAGGTCGGGTATCGAATACAGAAGCTGCCCGCACAGGGCGTGCCGGGGCGACACCGAGAGGGGAATCGTCCTGTCCCGAGGCGCCGCGTTCTCCGATTCCGCGGCTGAAAGCTGCAGAGCGGCTTTGAAGGTTCCGTTTTTTGACTTTTCGACAGAGATGACGAGGCTGGCCTCATGGTCCGGAACGGTGATAGGCAGACCGGACCGATCCACGAGCATTCCCGCCTGGGCCGCGAGGTCGAGAAGCCGGGGTTCCGGGGCTGCCAGTCCCCCGCTTTCATGCGGTTGGTCGCCCGCACCCCGGTTCGCGTTCCAGTGAAAGACATCGGCCTCGCGGGAGAGTCTCACCGAGTAGTCGCGGACAGCGTCGCGCGCGAGGCCCGCATACCGGCGATAATCGGGAACGACGGGTTTTCCCTTTCGGTCCACGAGACTCAAAAGGACAACTGACTCCCGTTTTTCCAGAAGGAAGGCTGCCTCCGGTTTGGATTGCCGTGTGTGCCTCGCCTGAGCGTATGGATTCCCGGGGCCTGAAGGGTATTCTTTGATTGCACGGGATTTTTTCGTGCCCGGGAGCTGAGTGTCTGTATTCAGGAAGTCTTCCGGCAGGTCGATGTCGAAGGCAGTCCCGGTGCCCGCGCCGGGCTGCGTGGCTTCCGGGCGGATTTTTCGCGGGCGGCCCCGCTTGCGGGGTGTGTCGGATACAAAGGGAATAGTGGAAGCCATGCAGACTCCGTTCGTGCGTATACGGCCATTCTAATGGCGGATGAAGGGGTATTCAAGGATCGGATTCATCTTGAATCAGGTTTGCATTGTCGGCTGCACATCAGAATTCCGAGATTGCGCGCCGTGTACGTCGAAGACTGTCGGACTTGGCTGTTGCTTCATCGATATTCCAGGGTACCTTTCGGATCCATGAGCGCCTCTGGATCTGGTGGCATTTGCCCGACTGACAGGCCAAGGAAATTGGCAAATCCCTTCCTGTCGGCGAGGATCCAGGATTCTATTTCCCGGACAGCGAAGCGAAGGAAAAAACCCGGATTTTGTTGAGCAGGCTTCAGCTTGCGATATGCAGAAGGCCCGCATTTTTCCTGATCCAGATCCAGAAGCATGATAAATCGATCAAGACGGAAGAAATTGTTATACTGAATGATTTTATTGAGGAGATGCCCTTTGCCGGGGGGGACTGACACTCTGTCCCGGTCAGGATATCGTCTTCCCGCAATCTTGCCTTCCGTGATTAATATTTTTCTGAGGACGGATTCGCTGAGATCATCCTCGACAGAAAAATTGATGATATTCATTCGAATAGGTTGAGTTGTTCAACACTATTTGGTGCACTGTATGGAATCACTGCATCTGCGGGAGATGCTCCTGTCTCCATCAGCACTCTGACTTCTTCAATGTCCGCAGCCGATTTTACAGTGGTTCCTTCCCTGCCGGGAGAAAGGATAAAGACTTCTTTCATCCCAATTCCTTTGTCAGAAAGAAGGTCAGCGCTATGGGTGCTGACCAGGATCTGGGAAGTCTCCTTTTTTGTGCGGTTGACACGATACATGAGTGGCGCGAGACGGGATACGATTCCAGGATGCAGTGAGAGCTCTGGCTCTTCGAGCATGATAAGTTCCTTTGTTTCCAAAATGGTCCAAAGGATACCTATAAGCCTCAATGTTCCATCTGAAAGTTGATTTTCTTGTTGTCTGCCTGCATTCGGTCGCCAATGCTCGAGTCTGACCTCGAGGTGTGGAGTGCCGGTTTCATCAGTGGAATTCTGGAGATCCCCCAACTGTGGTACGGCGACCTGGAGCGCTTTCTGGATACGAGCCAACCGGGATGCCCTGACTTTGGGGGTGGTGCGTGCGACCTGTTCGAGGAATTTTATTCCGTAAACATCGTCTTCGACAGTAGTCCGAGCGTTGGAGAAAACTTCCGGAGTCTTGGTCACCTGTGGTACTATATGCAAGTAGCGAAAAGATCCAAAAAAATCGTAGACGGCACGGGATTCTCCATTTGCACTGATCTGTTCAAGACTTGTTTGTGTCAGCCGCAAGTCGTCGCGTAGGTCTTCGGCATTCGGTCTGTCGAGGATGAGTTTGTCCTTCTCCCAAACTTGTTCTTGTGCCACAATGTTCCGCTTTGCGCCAGAACGCTCTTGCTTCAATACTAGTCGGTATTTCCATGTGGTTGGTGTTTCGCCGCCTCGTTCCAATTCGAATTCGAGGACGACTGATGGTGTCGCCCTGGCTGCAAGACAACGAATTTTCTGGAGTCCTCCCCGGTCTGAAAGAGCTCGCTGGAGGCCACCGCCCCGTTTGACCAGATCCGCCATAAAGCGAAACGAATCGAGCAGGTTGGATTTGCCTGATGCGTTTGGACCTACGAAGAAAGAGCGTCCTCCAAGAGTGATATCGACTTTTATCACGGATCACATGCTTTCGGGCAGCCGCTAAAGGGAAACGCCCAATCACTTTACATCTGGGCTGTTTTGGCGCTTCCCCCGCAGGCATGCGACCCGCGAAACCGAGCCGTCAGGCCTGTTGTTGGGCACGCTTTTTCTTAACGTCCTCTGCTTTTCGGGAGATGCGGTTCCAGACCGCCGAAATGCCCATAGCCTTCTTCGCGGCTGCGAGCGTCATGCGGG
This sequence comes from Treponemataceae bacterium, assembly GCA_963678065.2. Taxonomy (GTDB): domain Bacteria; phylum Spirochaetota; class Spirochaetia; order Treponematales; family Rectinemataceae. Next base: position 188,116 of record CAXXVZ010000005.1, on the reverse strand, counting down.
CTTCCTCGCGCATCTTCATGGTGCCGTCGTAGACGACTTCGTCGGCGAGGCCGTTGGTCGACTCGTACTTGGCGCGGCGCTCGCGGATCGGGTCGAGGAAGGTGTTGAGAGCGCGGGCCAGCTTCTCCTTCACCTCGACGTCGCCGACTTTGCCGGCGCGGTAGCGGGCTTTGAGGTCCTCGACTTCGGCCAGGTTCGGGTTGAAGGCGTCGTGGTACTGGAAGACCGGGTTGCCCTCGACGGTGCCGGGAATGTCGGCCGAGATGCGCTTGGGGTCAGTGTACATGGACATGACGCGCTTCGTGACGGTCTTCTCGTCGTCCGAGAGGAAGATGGCGTTGCCCAGGGACTTGGACATCTTGGCGTTGCCGTCCGTGCCGACGAGGCTTCCGAACTCGGAGACGAGGACTTCGGGGACGGGGAAGGTCTCGCCGTAGAGGTAGTTGAAGCGCCTCGCGATTTCGCGCGTGACCTCGACGTGGGCGACGTTGTCCTTGCCGACCGGGACCAAGTGGGCGCGCGGCAGGAGGATGTCGGCCGCCTGGAGGACGGGGTAGCCGAGGAGTCCGAAGGGCATCTCCTCGATGCCTGCTCCCTGGGCCATCTCCTTGAGGCTCGGCACGCGCGAGAGGCGCGGCACGGTGATCAGGTTCTGGAAAAAGAGCGAGAGCTCGACGACTTCGGGCACGGCCGACTGGAGGTAGATGACCGAGCGCGCCGGGTCGATGCCGCAGGCGAGGTAGTCGAGGGCGGCCGAGCGGACGTTTTCCGCCAGGGCCGCGATGTTCTCTTTCTCGGGCTTGGTGGTCAGGGTGTGGAGGTCGGCGATGATGAAGAAGCACTCGTACTCGTCCTGGAGGCGGACGCGGTTGGCGAGACTGCCGACATAGTGGCCGAGGTGGAGTTTTCCGGTGGGGCGGTCGCCCGTCAGTATTCGTTTGCGTTCCATGATTGTTCTCCGATTTGTCTGTGTGGTTGTAGTGTCAGTCGGCCCGAAGCCGGCTTCAGGAATCCGGTTTCCGTCTCTGGAAGCTTTTGGGAACTTCCGCGACCCGGACAGACAGGAATGGAAGCCTGGGGCTTCTGGCTGTCAGCTGCGGCCGGACGGAACCGTGCGACGCCAGGACCAGCAGTGCGGGCCGGCCCGGCGGGGGGAAGAGGCGGAGGTTTGTCCTGCCGATGCAGTCGATCCCGATAGGGGCGATGGCGGCCGCATCGACGCCGGCAGTGCCGGCAAATTCAGGCAGTAGTTCATGATTGTTGCCTGTCTGTCAGTCTAGCAAAACTGCCAGGAAGGCGCAACGGGGCCGCAGTGGGCCTTCCCGCTTTTCAGCGAGGTCGCCGTATGGCCTTGGCGCGTTGTCGGCGGGCCAGTCATCACGTCTTGATTTTTCGCGTTTATTCATCGTCCTGGTTCCCCGGAAGAGGGGGCGGTCGTACCATTCTGCGTACAGTGAAAAATTATGCTCAGATTTTGGATTTGCGGCATAATTATGCGCGCGCAGTCTTGACATGGAAAGGCGATTCGTATTTTCATCGTGCTCACCTTTCCGAAGAGGAGAAGCAGATGAGCAATATCCAGAACGGGTATCGCCGGGTGCCCCCGTCAGACTTCCAATGTGTCGACAACACGAAATGCGACTTCATAAAGTATCTTCCCACCCCCCTCCGCTTCCCACGACCTTTCTTGCGTCTTTTTCCCCGTCGTTGAAAACACTTTTCCCACACCACAGACGGTAACTTTGCGGCCGGAAGCCACAAGGAACCCACATAGATAACCGGGCCCCGGTCCCTGGCTGACCGGAGGCTAGTCCATTCGACCCGGCAGCATCACCTCATGAGAGGGGGAGTGTCGGTATCGAGTACAGGAGTTGACCGTGATCGATTGCGGAATCATCGGCGCCACAGGCTATGCCGGGGCCGAGCTTCTCCGACTCCTCTCGTCCCACCCCGAAGTGGGCGGACTCTCGCTGAGCTCCGTCAGCTTCGAGGGCGACGCCATGGAGCGCGTGTACCCCAATTTCCTCGCAAGCCTCAAGCGGCCTGGAGTGACCGGCCGCCTCGTCAATCAGGACGCCGTCGTCGAGGCCTCCGACATCGTGTTCTCCTGCCTGCCGCACGGCCTCGCCGAAAAAGCCGCCGCGGAGTGCCTGGCCGCCGGCAAGGTTTTCATCGACATTTCCGCTGACTTCCGTTTTGGCGACGACGAAGAGACCTTCAAGGCCTGGTACGGCGTGGCCTGGACGAACAAAGCCGTCCACGCTGCCTCGGTGTACGGACTGCCCGAACTCAACCGCGCCCTCATCGCCAAAGCGAAGGTGATCGGCAATCCCGGCTGCTACCCGACCTCGGCCGCCCTGGGCCTTTTGCCCGCCCTCAAGCTCGGCCTCGCCCAGACTGACCGGATCATCATCGACGCGGCTTCGGGAGTGACGGGCGCCGGCCGCGAGCCCTCCAAGACGACCCACTATCCCGAGTGTGCGGACGGCTACACCCCCTACAAGATCGGAGAACACAGGCACACGCCCGAGATCATCCGCACCCTGTCGGGCATTGCCGGCACAGAGGTGAACGCCATCTTCACGCCCCATCTCGCCCCGATGAACCGCGGCATCGTCAGCACGATCTACTTCGGGCTCGCGAAGCCCGCGACCCTCGCGGAGCTGCACGAGGCCTACCTTCACTTCTATTCAGGAGAGCCCTTCGTCCGCGTCCTGCCCGAGGGAATGGTCTCATCCAACCGCTATGTCAAATTCTCCAATTACTGCGACATTTCGCTGCACATGGCTCATGACGGAAAGACGGCCATCATCGTCTCTTCCATAGACAACATGGTGAAGGGTGCCGCCGGTCAGGCGGTACAGAATATGAACATCGCGCTCGGCTTCAATGAGACGTCGGGCCTTACGATGATACCCCCGGCGTTCTGACCGGGATCGAGAGGCAGAGAATGAAAGAAATTCGTGGCGGAGTCACAGCACCCAAGGGATTCACCGCTTCCGGCGTCCATGTAGGCATCAGGAAGAACAAGGAAAAGAAGGACCTCGCCCTCGTCTGGTCGGAAGTGCCCTGCACGGCGGCGGCCTGCTACACGACCAACAAGGTCATCGGCCTGCCACTCGTCGTGACGAAGGAGCACTTGGCCGACGGCGTTGCTCAGGCTGTCATCGTCAATTCCGGCAACGCCAACACCTGCACTGGCGAGGCCGGCATCGTCGCGGCCCGCGCCATGGCGGATTTTGTCGCGAAGCGCCTGCCTGTAAAGGCCAAGGACGTCGTCGTCGCCTCCACCGGCGTCATCGGCGTTCCCCTCGACGTTTCGGTCATCGAGGCGGGGATGGACAGCCTCGTCGCGGGACTCTCCAAGGCCGGCTCGATTGACGCGCGCGAAGCCATCATGACGACCGACACCATGAAGAAGGAAGTGACGGTCTCCGTCGAGATCGGTGGGAAGACGGTTGTCATCGGGGCCATGGCCAAAGGCTCGGGCATGATCCACCCCAATATGGCGACAATGCTCTCCTTCATCACGACGGACTGCGCCATCGACCGGAACCTCCTTCAGGAGGCCCTGTCCGCGAGCGTGAAGCTCAGCTACAACCGCGTCTCGGTGGACGGCGACACGAGCACGAACGACATGGTGGTCATCCTCGCGAACGGCATGGCCGGCAACGCCCTCATCACGGAGAAGAACGGCGACTACCGCAATTTCGCGGAGGCCCTGGACTGGCTCAACGTCGAGCTGGCCAAACTCATCGCCTTCGACGGCGAGGGCGCGACCAAGCTCATCGAGTGCAATGTCGACGGGGCGGTGAGCGAGGAAGACGCCGAGGCCTTCGCCAAGTCCGTCATCTGCTCGAGTCTCGTCAAGACGGCCATGTTCGGCTCCGACGCCAACTGGGGTCGCGTCCTGTGCGCCCTCGGCTACACCCCGGCCGCCTTCGACCCCGCCAAGGTCGACCTCGCCTTCGAGAGCGCGAAGGGCTACATCGAAGTCTGCAAGAACGGCGCACCCTTGCCATTCAGCGAGGAAAAAGCCAAACTGGTTTTGAGCGCCCAGGCGATCACGATGTATGTCGAGCTCCACGTCGGAGAGGCACAGGCCACCGCCTGGGGCTGCGATCTGTCATACGAGTACGTCAGGATCAATGGCGACTATCGAACATAGGGGTCGGTCCGGACATAGTCGTCAGCCGGCCCCCGGTCAGACAGGGGCTGGGGTCGGCCGATTTGCCAATCCCGAAACCGAAGGAGAACGGGTATGAACATTACTGACAACGTCAGGGCTGACTTTCTCATCCAGGCCCTGCCTTATATCAAAAAATATCTCGGCAAGGTGATTATCGTGAAATTCGGCGGCGCCGCCATGGTCAATGAAGGCGTCAAGATGGCCGTCATGCAGGACCTCATCCTTCTGTCCCAGATCGGCGTCAAGGTCGTCCTCGTGCACGGCGGCGGACCGGAGATCGACGCGACCCTGCGCAAGCTGGGCAAGGAGCCGGTCTTCATCAAGGGCCTGCGCTACACCGACGAGGAGACGATGGACGTCGTCCAGATGGTCCTCGCAGGAACCGTGAACAAGGACATCGTCGGCATCATCCAGAAGAACGGCGGCAAGGCGACAGGACTGTGCGGCATCGACGGAGGCCTCTTCACCGCCAAGCGCCTCATCAAGGACGGCGCCGACCTCGGCCTCGTCGGCGATATCACGGATGTCGATCCCTCCATCATCGAAAACGCGCTCCGGGACGGATTCATTCCCGTGGTGGCGACGATCGCTGCAGGCCGGGGAGACGACGAGAAGTACTACAATGTCAACGCCGACACCGCCGCGGCCGCCCTCGCGTTCGCGATGAAGGCCGAGAAGCTGATTCTCCTGACCGATGTGCCCGGAATCCTGCGCAATGTCGCGGATGAGGGCACCCTGATAACCGAAATGCACCGGAGCGAACTGCCGGCCCTCATCACGGGCGGCATTGTCTCCAAAGGCATGATACCGAAGCTCGAGTGCTGCGTGACCGCCGTGGAAAACGGCGTCAAGTCCGCCCACATCCTGGACGGAAGGGTACCGCACGCATTGCTCGTGGAACTCCTGAGCGACAAAGGCATGGGGACGATGATCGTATGAGCGAATCCGGATATTTCATGGACACCTACAAGAGGACGCCTCTTGTATTCACGCATGGCCGGGGCGCCCGGCTCTTCGACGCCGAGGGTAGATCCTGGGTGGACTTCTCCTCGGGGATTGGCGTCAACATCCTCGGGCATGCCAACCCGAGCCTCGTGGCGGCCATCTCCGAACAGGCCGGCAAGATGATTCACATCTCCAACTATTATCAGAGCGACACGGCTCTCGCGCTCGCGGGCGAACTCTGCCGGACCGCGGACTGCGACCGCGTCTTCTTCGGCAACTCCGGCGCCGAGGCCAACGAGGGCGCCATCAAGATCGCGCGCAAGTACGGTTCGTCGATCGATTCGAAGAAAAACGTCGTCGTCACGCTGAGGGGCTCCTTCCACGGCCGCACCCTCGCGACCCTCACGGCGACCGGACAGGATAAATTCCACGTCAACTTCGGCCCCTTCCCGGAAGGATTCCGCTACGTTCAGGCCAACGATATCGCCACTCTGGACGCGGCTCTGGACGGGACTGTCTGCGCTTTCATGTTCGAAGGCATCCAGGGAGAGGGCGGCGTCGTTCCCCTCGACACGGAATATGTGCAGGCGGCGGCCAGGCTCTGCAAAGAGCGGAACATCCTCCTCATCGCGGACGAGGTCCAGGCCGGCCTCGGCCGCACGGGGAAATTCTTCTGCTACGAACACTTCGGCGTCAGGCCTGACCTCGTCACCGTGGCCAAGGGCCTGGGCGGCGGCGTGCCCATCGGGGCTGTCCTCGCGCGCGGCGCGGCGGCGAACGTCTTTGTCCCCGGCGACCACGGTTCGACCTTCGGCGGCAATCCTCTCTCCACGGCCGCCGCCCGCGTCGTCATCGCGGCGCTGAACTCTCCCGGCTTCATGGAGGCTGTCACGGCCAAGAGCGCGCGCATCATGGACGCGGTGCGGAGCTGGAACCATCCTCTCGTCAAAGTCGTGCGCGGCCGTGGCCTTATGATCGGCATCGCGGTAAGCTGCAAGCCCGCCGACCTCATGGCGCGCTGCCTTGCCAACGGCCTTCTCGCCCTCACTGCGGGAGAGGACACCCTGCGCCTCCTTCCGCCGCTCGTGATCACCGAGGCGGAGATCGACGAAGGCCTCGCCATCATGAAGAAATCCCTGGACGAGGTCCTCGCCGCGGCCAAGGCCTGAGTCCGGGACGTGGTCCGAACGCTCCGGCGCTCTGGTGCTCCGGAGTCTCCGCCCGCGGCGACGCGGGCACTGGGCGCGTGCCGGGACCGAGCTTTCACCTGGCCCGTTCCTCAGTATATACTGACTCCCGCTTCCGCCATGCCGGCCTCTGAAGGCCAGGCGCGGGAGCGGGAGTTTTTTATGATCGACCCTTTCGTCTTTGAGGCGCGCCGAAAGCGCGTCGCCGCATATCTCGCCGGAAAAGGAATCGCCGCCGCCCGCTTCGAGGACTTCGAGGGCATGCGAGGCCGCAGCGTCACCTACCTCTCCGGACATCCCGGCGACGCCTTCCTCGTCGTCACCGCCGATGCCCGCTCCGTCCTCGTCCCCTGGGACCTCAACATGGCGCAGAAATGCGCCTGCGTCGACGAAATCATCCCTTACACCTCCTTCGGGCGCAAAGCGACGGCGGCCACCCTGGCCGTCGCGCACAAGCTCGGGATACCTGACGGTTCCCGGATCGCGCTTTCTTCCGGAACTTCCTATCTCCGGTATATCGACTTCGTCGGCGCTCTGGAGGACTACGACATGGTCTGCGAGGAAGACGGCGTGGACGAGTTCGTCCTCGGCATGCGGGCGGTCAAAGACTCCGGCGAACTCGAGCTCTACCGCGAGGCATCCAGAATCACAGACCTTCTCATGGATGGCATCGAAGCAGGTGTCAGGTCCGGAAAGCTCACCACCGAAGTCGACGTCGCCCTCTACATCGAGAGACAGGCGAGGATACTTGGCTGCGAAGGTACGGGATTCGAGACCCTCGCGGCGGGGCCGGGCAGGAGTTTCGGCATACACGCCGTGCCCGCCTACGGCTCAGGCCCCTTCGCCACCGATGGGATGTCCATCCTGGACTGCGGCCTCAAGCTCGGCGGCTACACGACGGACATCACGATGACCTTTGTCCGGGGCGATCCGGGAGTCGAACGCGAGCGCATGATTTCCCTCGTGCGCGAGGCCTACGACTCAGGCATAGCCATGTGCGCGCCCGGGGTGGCGACCCGCGACATCGCGGCGAAGGCAGACGGCATCTTCTCCTCGGCGGGGCAGGCCATGCCTCACGCCCTCGGGCACGGGGTCGGACTCGAGGCCCACGAGGCCCCCGGCGTCAATCTGCGCGAAGAGAACAGGGCCGTCCTCGAGCCGGGCAACATCATCACCATCGAACCCGGACTATACCACCCCGATCTCGGCGGCGTGAGGCTCGAAAACGACGTCCTCATCACCGAGACAGGGCACGAAGTTCTGACTCACTCGAGGATCGTCCGGCTGTAGGTCGCAAGGCTGCGTCCTACAGCCATTGTGTGGCTCTATTCCCTGTCCCAGTCCAGGGTTTTCCCCGCGAGCATCGGAACGACACCGTCCATCTCGGCGGGCACGGTCCAGGGACGCTTCACGAGTCGAAGCTCCCCTTCCGGGGCCGGAAGTCCATAGAATTCCGCGCCCTTCGCCGCGAAGAATCCCGCGAGAGCCGGCAATGCCCCCTCGCGTTCGAACAGGGCGACGAGGGCGGGGATGGCTGTCGGGGCTGAGTAGACTCCCGAGGCCGCCTTCGCGCATTCCTTGGCGGATCGGGGGTGGGGAGCCGAGTCGCTTCCGAAGAAGAGTTTCGGGTTTCCGCCGAGCACGGCTGCGCGCAGGGCCTCCCTGTCTTTTTTCCCCTTGATGACGGGCTTGCAGTAGAGGTGAGGATCGAGGGATTCGCCCATCATATCGTCGACGCTGAAGAGCAGGTGGTGGGCGGTGAGAGTTCCGGCGAGTCTCTCGGGCCCGGAGAGGACGAAATTGAGCCCCGCCGCGCTCGAAATGTGCTCGAACACAAGCTTGAGCCGCGGGTGACGGAGCATGATCCTCTCCAACACCGGCAGGAAGGCCTCCTCGCGTTCGAAAACAGGCGCCGAGGGATCTTCCGCGTGGATGGACAGAACGATGCCACCATCTTCCATCGCCCCGAGAGCTTCCTCCGCGAGATCCGGATCGGAGAGCCCGTCGGATGAGTTCGTCGTCGCCCCGGCCGGATAGTACTTTCCCGCTATCGCGCCCGCGGCATGACAGGCCGAAACATCCTCGGCCTTCATTCCGGGCAATACCTTGAAGGTCATGAGGGCGCAAAAAGCCTTTCCCGCGACGCCCTGTATTTCCTCGCGGTATGCGCCGACCGCAGCGGCCGAGGAAACGGCGGGCACCGTGTTGGGCATCGCCATCGCCCTGCCGAACCAGAGGGCCTCGCGGCGCGCGTAGGCCCGCATCGCTTGGCCCTGGCGGAGGTGGACATGGAAATCGTCAGGTCTGGGGAGGGTGATCGCATCGTTCATGGATCGACTATACCGACCCGGCCGGAACGCGGACAAGCCGCCTCGGGGGCCACCTCGATTGACCAGAACTCCGCGTTGGTCCTAGAGTGTGGCCATGTACAAGTATGTCATAGAAGGCGGCTTTCCCGTAAAGGGGAAAATCCGCGCGAGCGGCAACAAGAACGCGGCCCTGCCCTGCATCGCCGCCTGCTCCATGGCCGGAGCTCCCGTAACTCTCCGCAACATACCCGAAATTGAGGATGTCCTCGTCATGTTCGACGTTCTCACCTCTCTGGGGGCCAGTGTGGAGCGGCTGGGGGCGCACGAGTGGAGGATCGACCCGGCCGGACTCAGTCGCTGGGAGGTGCAGGAGGAGCAGGCCAAGAAAGTCCGCGCCTCCATACTGTTCGCGGGCCCCCTTCTCGCCCGCTTCGGAAGGGTCATCCTTCCTCCGCCCGGAGGAGACGCCATCGGGCGCCGCCGCATCGACACCCACATTCTCGCCCTGCAAGAGCTCGGCGCGCGCATATCCGTGGACGGTTTCCTCAAGTTCAGCGCCAACAAACTGGCGGGCGCCGACATCTTCCTCGATGAGGCCTCGGTCACGGGCACGGAGAACGCCGTCATGGCCGCGACGCTCGCGGCGGGCTCCACCGTCATCCGCAACGCCGCGAGCGAGCCCCACGTCCAGGACCTCTGCCGTATGCTCGTCGCCATGGGCGCCCGCATAGAAGGAATCGGTTCGAACGTGGTCAGGATAGAGGGAGTCCAATCCCTCGGCGGCTGCGATTACTCAATCGGCCCCGACTACATGGAAATCGGTTCACTCGTCGGCCTCGCGGCCGTGACGCGCGGCGAACTTCTCATAGAGGGCATCGTGCCGGAGGATCTCCGCCCCCTCAAGGTCGGCTTCGGGCGGCTCGGAATATCCTGGATAACGGGGGCCGATTCCATCTTCGTGCCCTCCACCCAGTCCATGAACGTTGTCAGCGACCTGGGCGGGCAGATTCCCAAGATCGACGACGCGCCCTGGCCCGGCTTTCCCCCTGACCTCACCTCGATCATGACCGTCGTGGCCACGCAGACCTCCGGACTCGTCCTCATCCACGAAAAGATGTTCGAGTCCCGCATGTTCTTTGTCGACAAGCTCATCGGCATGGGCGCCAGCATCGTGCTCTGCGATCCCCACCGCGCCGTCGTCTCGGGACCAAGTCGCCTTTCGGGCGCGACCCTCTCATCGCCCGACGTCAGGGCGGGCATGGCGATGGTCATCGCCGCGCTCTGCGCCGAGGGCCTCAGCACGATCTCCAACGTCTACCAGATCGAGCGCGGCTACGAGAGCATCTCGTCTCGCCTGCGCACGCTCGGCGCGCGGATCGAGCGGCAGGAGCAGGGCTGAACGACCCACGTCTGCGGACTGCAAGGAGGGGATGCAAGCTCATGCCGCTTGTCGCATGCATGGCGCTGTTTCCCCTCTTTTTCTTTTCCACCGCTATGAACAACTTATCCACAGGATGTTCCCGAAACGCTTCAGCCGGAAAGTGTTGAGGTGCAATGACTTCCGTGAAGAGCCGCGCAAAGGGTCCGTCGGCGTCGAAGGGAATTATTGTTTTAAATACATCTGTCAATATGAATTATTTTATTTCCACAGGATGTTTCAACAGGAAATGAACATGACCCGCACAATCGGCGCCGGAACGGAGAGGCCCAGCCTGCGCTTCGCCGCTTTGTCCCGTTTATCCTCACAAGTTATCCACAACCTGTCGTTTCAACCGCAGGATTCCGTCTCGAGCATGTAGCCGAAGCCGCGAGAGGACGTGAGGGCATCCCCTCCGCCGGGGGCGATTTTCTCGAGACAGGAGCGGAGGGAGGAGATGAGGACATCGAGGGAGCGGGACTTGGGCCTCAGGCTGCCCCAGATGGCGAACTCCAGCGTCTCGCGTGAGACGCACTGGCAGTGATTCATGATGAGAACCCGGAGAGCCACATACTCGCCATGCCGAAGGGGCACCGGCTCTCCGTTTTCGCAGCTCATCCGGCGGGAGGTCACGGTCACGAGGCGCCCGGCGACGCGGAACCTGAGTGTCTCGTAGCGTATTGTGCGCGCCTCGAGCTCCGGAATGATCCAAGGCTCCCGCAGGTAATCCATGCAGCCCGCGCCGAAGGCGGCTTCCATCAGGTTGACGGGACCGTAGGCGAATGAGGGGTGGGGGCGTTCGTTCGTGCGCAGGCCCGTAAAGATGTGTGCCGGGATGATGTAGATGTCGGCTTTCGTCTCGAAGACGGGACGGGGAGTCACTTCTATCGTGATGGAGGGCTCGGGGACGAAAAGCCCTCCGCGGGCCGAGGATGCCTTGATGACGCGTCCCTGTTCCTGCTCCGCGCCCGTCTCCATTCCGGGAGACCGTCCGGCTTCCGCCGGCCTGGTCCTGTAATGGAGATAGGGCTCTTTGTCCGCTACGAGCAGCGCCTTCATCGTTGGCTCCCGATTCCGTTCAGCTCTGCCCGCCCTCGGTTCCGGCATCCTGGGTGAGCATCTTGCGCTTGAGATCCTCGAGCATGGCGTCAGCACCCACCCCAGAGGAGGATTCAAGCATGGCGAATTGCTTCTCGAGGCTCGCGGATGTGGAGAGATCCTCGAGTTCCTTGTGGGCCTCGGCCTTGGCCTCGATTTCGTCGACCTTTTTGGCCATTCTCTCGAAGGTGTCGAAGGCGCTCTTGTTGCCGCTCAGGCTGGACATGGTCTGGTTGATCCTGTCCTGGGCCTCGGCGCGCTTCGCCCTCGCGATGAGGATGTTTTTTTTGCGGCCGGCCTCGTCGATCTTGGCCTGGAGCTGGCGGAGGGAATCCTTGAGCTTCTCGACGGAGGCCTTCTGCGCCTGCCACTGCGTCGAGAGCTGGGCGGCGTAACCTTCGAATTCCTGTTTGCGGAGAAGGGCTTCCTTGGCGAGATCATCGCGTCCTGCGCGGACGGCCAGCATCGCTTTCTTTTCCCACTCGTCCGCCCTGGCCTTGTTCTCGAGCATGTCGCGCTCGAGTTTTTTCTCGTCGGCGATCGCCATGGCCACGGCTTTCTTGGAATCGATCATCTGCTGGTTCATGTCGACAACCAGCTGGTTGAGCATTTTTTCCGGATTTTCGGCCTTGCTGATCATGTCGTTGATGTTCGAAGACACGACTGTCTTGATTCTATCGAAGATACCCATATATCGATCCTCCTATTTTTCCTCGAAGCGGGAAAGTACCGGATAATGCTCCTCGAGCGCGAAACCCATGGCCTCGAGCGACGCTCCGAATTCGGATTTGTCCATGCCCTCGTACTCCAGAGTGTCTAGTATGACAACCTTATCGCCGTCAAGGGCGTAGGCGCCATGCAGGAGATCCGAGGAATTGAGCGAGAGGAGTTTCGCGTACAGGGCTTCCTTCCCGGACTGGGGAACTTTCATCACTTCCGCCCGGATCATGACGACCGGGCCGGCGTGCGAAGCCACCATCGCGGGAAGACCTTTCGCTTCATCTTCGAGGAGCCAGGCCGTCGGGGATAATTCCTGGTAGGAAATGCCCAGATCGATCAAGTACTCTTCGATCTTGTCGAGAGTGTTCATTGCGTTCCTCCTTCATCGTGTTCCACGTGCCCCGCGCCCGGCGGCGCGGCCGCATCGGGTCCGACGACCAGGTCGAAGCCGCAAGCCTGACACCGGTACCTGCCCGGGGCCGGCACCGTCAGTGTCGCGCCGCAGGAAGGGCAGGCCTGGGCGCGGGGGAAACCCCGTGTGCTGGTCGTCCTTACATATTCTATCGCAGCGAGGCTCGAATTTGCACGGATGAAATACTCGGAAAAGCCGAGAAGCTGAAACATCCTGAATGCTTTTGCGGAAATTCCCGCGAGAATGAGTTCGCCCGAGCGTTCGGAGAGCTCCTTGGACAGGGCGACGAGGGCTCCGATGCCCGAGGCCGAGATGAAGCTCAAGGCCTGGCAGTCCAGGATCACTCTGTCCACGGATTCCGTGCGCGCAGCCGCCATGGCATCCTTGAAGGCGGGGATGGTGTGGAGGTCGAGATAGCCCGCGAGCACTACCCGGGCGCAGGAAGGGCATCCCGCCACGGGAAGAATGTCCGCAGAGAGTCCAGTATCCGGAGGCGGCGACGATGGATTGTCCGCGATCGGGAGCATCTCCCTTCCTTTTCATCCGGCGGACGCAGTTCCCTGAAGGGGGCCGCCGCCGGCATGACACGAGTTTCCTCGAGAGTCTTCGACTATAGTAACGGTCGGCCCGATGCGCTGTCAAACTGTCGACTGCGCGGATCGACAGCCCGAACGCGGTCGGCGGCTCAAAAGGGTCCGCGGAAAACCTCCTTCGCGTTTTTTGGGCGCTCTGCTAAAGGACCAGACCCGCGTCCATCGCGATGACCGCGCCTGAGGCGGTGCATGGTTCGGCGAGGAGGAGGGCGATGGCCTGGGAAACGAGATGCCGCGGATCGATGAGTTCCCCGCCGGGAGCTTTCGCGGCGAGCTCGCTCTTCGTGACGTCGTCGAGATACTCGGTGTCCACGAGTCCGGGACAGACCTGGATGCAGCCTATTCCGTAAGGCGCGCCTTCCGCAGCCGCAGATTTGGTCAGCACGGCCAGTCCCGTCTTGGCCGCGGCGTAGGCCGCGTTGGACGAATAGGCGCGGATCGAGTCGGTCCGCGTGCCGCCGAACAGGAGTATCCTGCCCCAGCCGGCCTCTTTCATCGCCGGCAGACAGTGCGAGACGAGGGCTCCCGGCAGGGCGAGATCGAGGAGGGCGAGTTTCTCCCAGTCGGAGGGGCTGGTCGTGGCAAGACTTTTGCGCAGGAAAGGACCGAAGGCGACGACGAGTATGTCGATGAGGCCGAACTCGGGAAGTCTGTCGACGAAGTCCCGCGGTTTTTCGATGTCGAGGAGAAATCCTTCTGCCCGGCCTCCCTCCGCGCGGAGGGCCTCGATGGTCTGGGCGAGTCGCCCTGCCGAGTGTCCGCCGTGGATGACGAGCTCTATGCCCCGCGACGCAAGTTCGAAGGCCGCTTCGCGGCCTATGCCGCCGGAGCCTCCCACGACAAGAGCCCTCCTCCGGGGTGGAAGGGAAGAGGAGGAGCCTGATCTTGCCATAATCACCATCCAAGTATACCTTTGCTTTCCAGTGCCCGCAAGATTCCGGATTGCCTTATAAATATTCAGGATGAACGGGTTCGCCAGCCCGGAGGTAATCATGCCCGAACCCGATCTTTCGCGATTCGCCGTTATCCTGTGCAGGACAGAGGAGGGCGGCAATGTGGGCTCCGTCTGCCGCGCCATGAAAACGATGGGACTCACGCGGCTGATCCTCGCCGCCTGCCCCTCCTTCGACGAAGCCAGGATCAGGACCATGGCTGTCCACGCCTTCGACCTCTATGAGAACGCGGTCCGCTTCTCCGATCTCGCCTCCGCCCTGGCCGGCTTCGGCGAGAGCGCCGGATTCACCCGAAGGAGGGGAGCGGGGCGGAAGGCCTTTTCTCTCTCCGTCACGGACTTTGCGGGGCGGGAATCGGGCCGGCAGGGATCGGTGGCCCTCGTTTTCGGGAACGAAAAGAGCGGGCTCTCCGGCGAAGAACTCGATCTGTGCTCTCTCGCCGTCCACATCCCTACATCCGAGGCCTTTCCCTCGCTCAACCTTTCCCAGGCTGTCCAGATCGCCTGCCACGAGATACGTAGAGCCGCCATAGGGACGAAGGATGGCTCTGCGCTCCCTGTCTCCCGCTCCGAGACCGACGCCTCGGTCGCGAGGATCGGATCGAGCCTCGCCTCGCTTGGCTTCTTCAAGATCACGGACGGAGCCCAGTGCCGGAACTTTCTCAGGGACACCGTCGAGCGGGCCGGGATGACCACCTCCGAGCTGCGCTATTTCGAGGCTCTTTTCCACAAGATGAGTTCCCTGGCCCGGAAGACTCTCGCCGCGGCCGGGGATCAGGAGAAGATGATTTCGTCCCCGCCGAGTTCGCCCTTGTAGCCGCTGAGCACGATGGCCCTCTGGATGGTGTTCCTCAGTTCCCGCACATTCCCCGGCCAGTCGTGGGAGAGAAGTTTGTCGATCGCCTCCCGGCCGGGGATGCAGGCTCCGCCGGAATGTTCGAGGCACATGAGGACAGCGAGAGGCTCGATGTCCTCGGGTCTGGAGCGCAGGGGCGGTATGTCCAGGATGAGGGTGTTGACCCTGTGATAGAGATCGTTCCGGAAGCCCCCCGCGTGGATGGCTTTCCGGATGTCGAGAGATGTAGCTGAAACCAGACGGAACTCCGCCCTCCGGGTCTTTTTTCCTCCGAGCCTGCGATAATCTCCGGACTCGAGGACCCGGAGGAGCTTGCACTGTCCCGGCAGGGAGAGGTTGCCTATCTCGTCGAGAAAGAGTGTGCCTCCAGCGGCCTCTTCCAGTGCCCCGCGCTGCTCTACGGCGTCGGTGAAAGCTCCCTTTTCCGAGCCGAACAGCATGGACTCCGTAAGGTGCTCCGGCAGCGCTCCGCAGTCGAGGGCGATCATTTCGACCTGTCTGCGCGGTGAAGCTTCGTGTATCCTGCGCGCCGCCAGTTCCTTGCCCGTGCCGCTTTCTCCCCTGATGAGGACCGGGAACTCACTCGGCGCGTATTTTTCGAGAGTTTCGTTGACAGTGCGGATGGCCTTGGACACGCCTTGGAGGACCGCAACCGCTGGCCCTCGCTCCTGGGAATACTTGAGGGAGAGCAAGGCCTGCCGGATGGAAGATATGTCGTCGTCGACATGGATGATGCGCGCCGCGCGGCCATCGCGGCCGATGGATCTCCGTATTGATTCCCTTGTGCACTCCGCTTCACCCTCTCCATGGATGGTGATCAGTCGGTGCCGGTCATCTTCCTCGAGGAAACTGCCGAGCATGTCGGCGAGTCCTGGCCACAGCGGGTCGTAGCTCACGAGCAGCACGTAAGGATCGAGATCCCGCACCCACTTGTGGGCCTCCCGGTAGTTCGTGCAGAGCGATATATCGAATTCTTTCCAGAGGGAATGCCAGACCCTGTCTGCGGAAAGGTAGTTAGGATTGAGGTACAGGATTCCCGACATAGCTGATCTTTATAACATGTTGTTAATTTGCTGTCGACCGAAACAGCTCAAAAATACATAATTTATTGCGTAAAATTAAATTATGTATTTGCCTCTGACTTCAACCTGACCGAGGCGATGAATCCGGCGAGCCGCGCTGCCAGGGGAGCGGAGGGAGAGCGGGCTCCCGCCTCCCTGTGGGATGGCTGTGGTCTCCGCCTGCGACCCGTGGCGAGGGTTGTGAAGATGTCGGGGCACCAGAGGAAGATGCCGCTGTTGATGCGCGGCATGGTCGCCGGTATCCAGGCCTCTGCGCCGGGAACACCAGGCCCGACGAGGATGAGGGTAGGAGTGGCCTTCCGGATCGCCTCCATAAGCGGCGCGTTGGCGGATTTTGGATACCCGCCCGAGTGGCGGCCTACGAGCCTGAGTCCAGGAAAGGTCGACAAGAGGTTCCGCTCCGCCTTCGCGAGGAGCTTTTTGCTCCCTCCGGCGAGGAAGACCGACCTGCCCTTGGACTCGAGCGCGGAGAGGAGTTTGATGACGAAGGTGAAGGAATCGTGGACGGGCAGGTCCTCGATCCCGAAGCGGCGCGCGGCGCAGGGGATGGATGGCGACAGAGGAAGGACCAGGTCGGCTCCCTGGACCATGGTCCGGTATTCTCCCTGCGCGCGGGCGCGGACGAGGTCTCCGAGGCCGAGGAGGATGATCTGGTGGTTTTTCCCGTCCATGCAGGATTCGACAAAAGCCTCCAGTGAACCTTCATCGAAGGCATCGAGGGGAATCCCGGACAGTTCCGATCGCCGCTTCAGGCTGGCTTCCATGCTGATCGCTCCGAAATGATTGTCTGGACCGCCGCGACGGCGTAGAGTGCTGCCGTTTCGGTCCTGAGCACGGCTGCCCTGAGATGCATGACCCGGAATCCGCCATCCAGAAGAAAGGACCTCTCCTCCGGAGAAAAGCCCCCCTCCGGGCCTATGCACAGGACGATGGTTTCCGGGATCGAGCCAAGATACCCATGAAGGCTGGCCGAATCAAGAGGCGCCTCGTGGAGGAGCAGGCAGAGTCTTTCCCCGGCGGGAGTGCAGAGACTGTCGAGGAGGGCCGGGAGTTCGCGCAGATCGACGATGTCGTGAACGCTCGTCGGAATGCCGGAGCCGGACTGCTGCAGGGCTTCTCTGGCGACGCGTTCCCAGCGCTCCCGCCTGGAAGCACGATCCTTGCCAGGTTCGGGGCGGGAGACGCAGTGCCGGGACAGGACAGGGAGGACGAGGGATACTCCCGCTTCCGTCGCCTGCCGCACGATGAGGTCCATCTTGCCCGCCTTGGGCAGGGCCTGTACGAGGACGATCCGGGGCCCGGAGAGGTCCGGGCTGGCGGAACCTGCGACGGAAATATGTTCCGGATAGTCACCCGAGGAGGCCTTCAAAGGCGAGCCCACTCTAGCCTCCTGAGGCTGGCAGAAAGGGTTCCCTACGCCGGTCGGCTGTTCCGGTCTGCCTGCCGCCTTCTGTACCGAGAGGAGAACCCTGCCGGGAGAGCTCTCGAGGATGGAACAATCGTACAAGCACGCCCCGGAATCCATGGCGGGGAAGGAGTCCCCGACATCCAGCCTCAGCACGCGCGTGAGATAGTGGGCCCGTTCACCCCTGATTTCGCAGGCCGGACCGGGCTTCCGGTCGGGCGGCAGCATGAACCGTCTCATATCGTTCTCATGCCTGGGGCTTCCACGGCTTACAGGTGGCGGGCGATGCCGGCCGGCTACTTTCCGTCCCGATCGGGCGGAACGATCCTTTTTGCGGGGACGCTGTCCGTCGCGGGTGTGGTAGGCGCGAGTGAAGCCGGAGTCGTCGCGGTACTTTTTCCCGCAGCAAGGGCGCCCGAAGAAGCCTTGTCCGCGCGCGCCGCGAGGACAAGCTCCTTCACGGATTTCGATTCGTCCAGCAGCTTGCCGAAACCCGGATCGGCGAGGAGGTCGAGCGCGCCCGAAAGCTGACTGTCGAACTCGAGGTCATATACGGGCGCTTTCGCCGTCCTGTTGAACTCGTCCCTGACCATGCGGCGGACCACCTTCCCGGGGAGGGGATAGGGGCCCGAGGAGAGGGAGTCGGCGAAGGCGGTCTTCTCCTCGTTGGTCGCGTCGGGATGCTTGCGGGCAAACTCGGGGATCTTGCCCGACTCATAGAGCTTCTCGAAGGTGGCGAGCTGGGCTTCCGTGAGCTCGGCTTCCTTCAGCTCGCGGTCGGGCGGGATGCCGGTCTTGTCGATGTTTTCACCGCTCGGCGTGTAGTAGCGGGCCATCGTGAGCTTGAAACCGGTGTCCGTCAGGGGGAAAATCTGCTGGACCGAGCCCTTGCCGTAACTCTTCTCGCCGAGGAGGAGGGCGCGCTTGTGGTCCTTGAGCGCTCCGGCGAATATTTCGGAGGCCGATGCCGATCCTTTGTTTATGAGGATGACCATGGGCTTGTCCGCGGGGTAGGAGAGCTCTGGATCGGCCTTGTATTCGGAGTTCTCCGACTGGTTTCTCCCCCGCGTCGAGACGATGACGCCCGACGAGAGGAAGAGGTCGGAGACGTCGATGACGGAGCGGAGGAGGCCGCCCGGGTTGCTGCGCACATCGACGACGAGTCCGTCGTGCGGGACTGCGCCGATGGAGGCGAGGGCCTCCTTCATCCTGTCCATGGTCTGCGGGACCCAGTCGATGATTCTGATGTAGGCGTAGGTCTTCCCTTTATACGGGATGAGAGCCTCTTTGACCGTCGGCAGCTGGATGATGGCCCTTGTCGCCACGATATCGAACTCGACGCTCTGGCCGCGCCTGATGGTCAGAGTCACGTTGGTGCCGGCCGCTCCCCTGATGCGTTTGGAAGCCTGGTCGGTAGTGAGGGGGGCAGTGGTCTCCCCGTCGATCTTGATGAGGAGGTCCCCGGGCTGTATCCCGGCCTTCCATCCGGGAGTGTCCTCTATGGGGGATACGACCTCGATGTAGCGGGGAGCGTCGGGCGGCAGGGATGAATCGGGCGCCTGCTTGGAGATGTACAGTCCGATGCCCGCGTAGCTGCCGTCCACCGTCTCGGTGAGGTCGGACATCATGTCCTTGTCGAGGAACATGGAATGCGGGTCGCCCAGCGCGTCGAACATCCCCTTCATGGCACCCTCGTACAGCTTCCGGGGATCCGGTTCGTCGACGTAATTCCGAAGTATGAACTGATAGATGCTCTGGAAAAGCTGTATATAGGATTTCGCGTCGGCGGACACGCTGTCCTGGGCCTGCGCGAAAAGTGGAGTGGAGGAAAGGGAAAATGCAGAGGCGAAGATCATGCATGCCGCGACGGCGGTCCACGCGGCCCGGTGCTTGCCCGGAGTGCTGTTCGGTTTCATTGTATAGAGAATATCGTTTTACCGAGCCACGCTGTCAACTCTCCCCGGGGGTGGAAAATTGATGAGGCAGTTCACTGCCTTGACTGTGGACGGGGCCTGAAACTAGACTGCCGGAGCATCATGAGGAAAAAAACGAGGTTCCTGGCAGCGTCCATAACGGAAACTATCCGTTATTTCATTGTAATTTTCCTGGCTTCGGCGCTCGGGTTTCCGGCCGCCGGCATCGCGGGAAATGCGCTTTTTCGCTACGCCTGCCTGCCGCAGCTCCTGTTTGCCGCCGGCTTTTTCTTCCTCTGGCTCGACCAGCCGCGCTACGCGCGGTTCAGGTCCCTGCTGCTGGCGGGGAAGGCGGCTCTCGTGATTCCTGGCGCCTTTCTGGCCCTGTCCCTGTTCGTCGCCGCGCGGACGGGGCGAGGCGGCTTCATGATTCCGCGTTCCGCCCTGTTCGCGGGATTCGCGGTAGTCCTTTTGGACCTCTTCAGTACGGCCTGCCTCCTCGTTTCCGGAAACGTGGCGGAAACCAGTGAGACGGAAACCGACACCTCCACCAAGGAGTCGCAATGAAAGCGTATCTGGATTTTCCTGCATGGCTCAAGCCGGAGATCATCCCCGGCCTGCCATTCCGCTGGTATGGCCTCATGTATGTCCTCGCCTTCGCCTGCGCGTGGGTGCTCCTCCGCAAGGAATCGCGGCGCATCGGCCTGAAAATGACCGACGATGACATGACGAACGTGTTCTTCTGGGGTATCGCGGGAATTCTCCTCGGGGGAAGGCTCGCCGGCACACTCATCTACGAACCCACCGATTTCTATTGGCGCAAGCCCTGGTTCATCTTCTGGCCCTTCGACGAGTCGGGCCGCTTTGTCGGTTTCCAGGGCATGTCCTTCCACGGCGGTTTCGTCGGCCTCATCGTCGCCACTCTCGTCTGGTGCAAGGTCAAGGGCGAGAGCTGGCTTCTCCTGGCCGATACGGTGGCCGTCGGCGCCCCTCTCGGCTACACCTTCGGAAGACTCGGCAATTTCATCAACGGCGAGCTCTGGGGCAAGGTGACCCACATGCGCTGGGGAATAGTCTTCCCCTATGCGCCTTCCTTCCCCGCGAGGGATCTCTGGGTTCAGGAACTGGCGATAAAGGTGGGCATCCCCATGTCCTCACTCAACGACATGATCAACCTCCCGCGCCACCCTTCCCAGCTCTACGAAGCCCTCTTCGAGGGGCTCCTCCTCTGGGTTTTTCTCTGGTTCATCGTCCGGAAAAGGAAGCCTTTCCCCGGCTACTCCGTCGGAATGTACGCGATCGGGTATGGGGTCGTGAGGTTTTTCATCGAGTATTTCAGGGAGCCTGACGCTTCGCTCGGATACATCATCAAGCTGGGAGATCCCTCTGCCCCGACTTCCCGCTTCGTGACGCCCTTCAATTTTTCGATGGGGCAGCTTCTCTGCCTTTTTATGATTATAGGAGGCTGGGCAATGATAGCCGTACTCCGGAAGCGACAGCTGCAGCTCGCCGCCGCGACGGCGCAGCCGTTGAAGGGGCGCAAGCTCAGGAAAAAGATAAAGGGCTGAGATTCCCGGTCACGTCTGGAGGTATAGCATGAACATAGCGCTCGCGCAGATAAACTCCGTCATCGGCGATTTCGACGGCAACAGGAAACGGATACAGTCCTTCGTGGAAGAGGCCTCTTCCGCTCCATCCGTGCGGCGACCCGATCTCGTCGTCTTTCCGGAGCTCTGTCTCTGCGGCTATCCTCCTCTCGACCTGCTCGAGCAGGAGTCTTTTGTCGCCGGATGCCTCTCGGCCTTGCGCCTGTTGCAGCGCTCGCTTCCCGTGGATGTGGCTGTCGCGGTCGGCCATGTGGACAAAAACCGGAGAGGTCCGGGCCGTTCACTCGTCAATGCCATGACCGTCATCAAAGATGGCAGGATCGTGTTCTCCCAGGCAAAGACCCTTCTTCCCACCTACGACGTCTTCGACGAGGCGAGGTATTTCGAGCCGGCCCGTGAGCGGAAAGTGTTCGAACTCGCCGGCGAAAACATCGGCTTCGCCATCTGTGAGGACATCTGGTGGGAGGCTCCGCCCTCGCGGGATTTCAAATACAGCATCGATCCGGTGAAGGAGCTTCTCGACGCCGGCGCCGACCTCCTCATAGTGCCCTCCGCCTCCCCCTTCGTTTCGGGGAAGATGGAAACCCGGCAGAGGCTCGCGGCCAAGGCCGCCAGGGAAGGTGGCATTCCGGTCCTGTACTGCAACATGACGGGTGCGAACGATTCGCTCATTTTCGACGGCAGATCCTTCGCGCTGGACTCCTCGGGCAGGCTCCGCCGCATGGCCGGATGGGGCGAGGAACTCCTCGTGGTCGACACCGCGGAACTCGCCTCCGAGCCCGGGCCGGAAGCGGAGCCCGAGGCGCGCATGGAGGAGATCGGAACAGCCCTCGTCATCGGAATCCGCGATTACATGGGGAAATGCGGATTCTCCAAAGCCTGTCTCGGACTCTCGGGAGGCATCGATTCCGCCCTCGTGGCCGTGCTGGCCGCCGAGGCGATCGGGGCGGAAAACGTCACCTGCATCGCCATGCCTTCCCGCTTTTCGAGCGACGGCTCCATCTCGGACTCGGAGGAGCTGTGCAGGATAGCGGGCATCAGGCTCGTCACCCTTCCCATAGAAGGCCCCTTCACCGCCTACCTCGAACTTCTCGAGCCCCGTTTCGAGGGAATCCCCTTCGGCCTCGCCGAGGAGAACCTCCAGGCGCGCATCAGGGGGGCCATTCTCATGTCGTGGTCCAACAAGTTCGGCGGCATGGTGCTCACGACAGGCAACAAGAGCGAGATCGCCGTCGGCTACTGCACCCTGTACGGCGACATGTGCGGAGCCCTCGCCCCGATCGGAGACCTCCTCAAGACGGAAGTCTACGAGCTCTCCCGCTACCTGAACAAAAAACTCGCGTCGCGCTACGGAGGGAGATCGGTCATTCCCGAGCCCATCCTGACCAAGGCGCCGAGCGCCGAACTTCGCCATGACCAGAAGGATCAGGACAGCCTGCCCCCCTACGATATCCTCGACACCATCCTGGAACTGTACATCGAGGAGGAGCTTTCCTGCGCCGAAATCGTCGCGAGAGGCCACGATCGAGCCCTCGTGGAGAGGGTGATCACCATGACGGCGAAGGCCGAATACAAGCGCAGACAGGCGGCGCCCGTCCTCAAAGTGTCGCGCCGGGCCTTCGGCCTCGGCCGGCGCATGCCCATAGCCCGCTCCGTGCACGAATCCCGGGGCTGAGCGGGCTTCGTGTCCGGACAGCGCCTTGCCTGCGGGGCTTCCGGGGGGCAGACGTGATTTGCACGCAGGTTTACTCCTCGCAGCTCTGCTCCGGGGTTCGTTCATTCTCTTTCAGAGAATGCCGAGAGCCGTCGGGTCGTTCGAGATGAGGCCTTCGGCTCCGAGGGCGAGGAGCCGCCTCGCTTCCGTCGGCTCGTCCACTGTCCAGGGCACGAAGGTGCTGTGCCCCGTCAGCTTCCAGGCGATGCGCGAGGCGGGCTTCGCGAGCACATGGTCGGGCTTCAGGTAGTCGGCCGCCGCGATCCAGCGTCCCTCGCCTCGTCTGAGGAAGAAGGGCAGCTCTTCCGACCTGCACCAGATGATTCCGGTGGGGATCTCGGGCGCGAATCCCTTGAAGCGCGCGAGAGAGAAGGGATTGAAGCTGGAGACGAGACATCGATTTCCGAGCCCCGAGCGCGCGATCTCGTGCGCGAGGGCCTTCTCGAGGCCGTAATCCGCCTTTGCCCCCGATTTCAGCTCGATATCGTAGTAGACGCGCCCGCCCGTCTCGTCGAAGAGTTCACAAAGGAGCATGAGGCATTCGGAAGCGTATTCCGGCCCCTTCCAGGACCCTGCGTCCAGCCGGCGGAGAACATCCCACGCGGTCGTCTCGACTTTGAAACCATCGGGCGATCCCGACAGCTCCCGGCTCCCCGGGGCTGTTCTGCCCGTGAAATGATCGTGGATGACGACGAGCTTGCCATCAGCGCTGAGGTGGACGTCGAGTTCGATGCCCGGAATGCCTTCTTTCATCGCCAGGCCGAAGGCCGCGCGAGTGTTTTCGGGCGCCCGGGCGGAGAGCCCGCGGTGCGCGAAGACCAGCGGCCTCGGAAAATCCGGCAGGAGGGGAAGTTTCATGCCTGGCTGCCGGAATTGTCGCCGTGGGTCGCGTCGGGACCGCCCATTTTTTTCTTGAGCGCCGCGAGGGCGTCTTCCACACCCGCCGCCGATTCGATTCTGCCGATCTCGGCCTCGGCCGCAGCGGCCTCCGGCTGGAGAAGCTCACCGGTCACGAGCTGGATTTCCGCGAGCAGTCTGTCAGGATCGATGCTCCGCTCCTTCGCACTGATGCCCGGAATGGCCTCCTTGAGCTGACTCAGGTCATGCTGCATCGAGGCGCGCTCCCCCTCGAGAGACTGCATTCTGCTTTCCAGCTCCGCGAGCTTCGCTGTGGCCGCCGCGGCGAGTTCGGCCATCCCCTTGCCCTGTGCGAGCGCGACCCGGGAAGTCCAGAGCTTTCTTTCCTCTCCGGCCGCCGCGATTTCCTTGTCCAGACGTTTCGCATCGGTCGCGAAGGCCAGGAGCAGACTCTTCGCCCCAGCGAGATCGAGACCGGACAGTTCACGAATATCCATGACGGAATTCTCCTTTATATCTATATCAGAGTATATCCCCGTCGCCGCAGGCAAAACCCGCGAGTTCGGGGAATCTCGCGAAGACTGCCTCCATCCGGACGAGGTCGAATGACGCGCAGGCGTCGGCGAGCTCCGCGGCGTATTTCATGGCGACCTCGTCATCGAGCTTCGCCGCCTCTATGGCGAGGTCGCCCGCGAAGTTGCCGAGGTCGTCGATGCTGAGCAGCTCCGAGGCATGCCGCCATTTGCCCTCGAAAAGCGCGCAGTAGGACTGTGGAAAAGAAAAACGCTTCACATCCGAAAGATTCGACGGCGGTTCGGCGCGGGCCTCCTTCGCGGGACCCTGGCCTTCGGAGTCGAGGAAGCGGGCCATCTCGGCGAAAAGTTCGGTCCTGGAAACGGGTTTGCGCAGATAGCCTTCGCACAGAGTCTTTATGTCGTCCTCATCGCGGCCGAGCGCGCTCGCGGTGAGCGCCACGACCGGAATCTTGGAAGTCGAAGGGGTCTCCCGCAGTTCCCGGAGCGCCGTCCTTCCGTCCATGACAGGCATCTGCATGTCCATGAATATCATGTCGGGCTTCACTTTTTTCACTATCTCCAGCGCCTCTTCGCCGTTTCCCGCCTCCAGGAGTTTTATCGCCGTGTTCTCGAGGAAGCCGCGCATGACGGCTCTGTTTGAAGCGATGTCGTCGACGAGCAGGACTGTGGCGGGGGCGAACACTCTGTTCTTGGCTGTGACTTCCTCGCGGCCGCGCTTCTCTTCGGTGACCGGAATCTTCGGCAGGTGAACCGTGAAGACGCTTCCCTTTCCAAGCGCGCTCCGGACTGTAATCCGTCCGCCCATGAGGTTGGCGATCCTCCGCGTGATGGTCAGTCCGAGCCCTGTGCCGCCGTACTTGCGGGTGCTGTCGTCTTCGTGCTGCCGGAAAGCCTCGAAGACATTGTTTTGCTGGTTTTCCGGTATGCCGATGCCGGAATCAGCCACCGTGATCTCGATGTCGACCCTGTTCGCCCCCGAGGGCCTGGAGGAGCATCCGAGCCTGACATAGCCTTTCTCCGTGTACTTGAATGCGTTGCCGATGAGGTTGAACAGGATCTGCCGGATTCTGGTCGGGTCGGCGATGATGGTTTCGGGCAGGTTCTCCGGGATAAGGACATCGTAGTCGAGGCCTTGTTTTTCGGCTTTCAGGCTGAACACACTCCGCATTTCCGCAAGCATGCCCGGCAATGAGATGGGCCTCGGTCGGATTTCCAGCCTGTTTGCTTCGATCTTGGAGAGATCGAGGATGTCGTTTATCAGGGAGAGGAGGTTGTGTCCCGCGATACTGATGCCTTCCCCGTACTCTTTGAGTTTGGGGTCTGTCGTCCTGTCCATGACCAGCTCGGCGAAGCCGAGGATGGCGTTGAGGGGGGTGCGTATTTCATGGGATACGTTGGCGACGAAGGCGCTTTTTGCCTTGTTGGCCGATTCGGCCGCCGCCTTGGCGGCCCAGATTTCGTTTTCCCTGTTCACCCTTTCGACCACGGCGCCGATCGCGCTCGTGTAGGCGAGCAGGATGGCGCGTTCGTCTTCGTGCCAGACGCGCCCGGTCGTGCAGTCGTCGAAGCCCACGAAGCCCCAGAAGACGCCGTCCACCATAATCGGAAGGATGATAATGGAGAGAATCTGCTGGGGTTCGAGAATGGCCTTGAGATTTTCATCGAAACTGCTGACCTGGCCGTGGAAAATTTCGCCTTTCAGCATGGATTCGATGAATTGGGGGAGAGCCTCGAAGGGCATGTCCTGGAGCCGGGGGTTGTCGATCTGCGGCGCGGCGACTCCGGAATTCCATTCGAAGCGCAGACTCATCGACCCTGCGCCTTTGGTGTCGTAGTGTGTGCGGAAAAGGTAGGACCTGTCCGCCTTTGCTCCTTCCCCGATTATCCTGAGGCTCTCCGACACGGCCACGTCGAAGTCGCGTTCCCTCAGAAGGAGAGCCACGGCCCGCGAGGACACGCGCAAAAGGACGCGCGCCCCCTCGGCCTGCCGAGTCTCCTCGGGATCGTCCATTGGCCGGGATGAAAGGCAAGAGACAGGGTCATTACCAGGATTCATCGTCGGCCTCGTTGCCTCCGGGCAGTCCCGTCAAGGTGAATTGAGCCACCCCGAGGCTGTTGCGGGCGAACAGCACGCTGAACATGGTCTCGCGCATGATGTCCATGCCGTAGCCCGACTCGTCCAGGTTGATGACGGAGGACTTCTTGATCCTGGCCCAATCGAAATCGGGGCCTGGGTAGGAGAAGGTGATGGCGTACCAGGATGGGTGGACCTCCAGCGCGAAACGGAAGCTTTCAGCCGGCATTTTCTTGAGCCCGTGGATGATGATGTTGGAAGCCGCCTCGTTGACGGCAAGAATGGCCAGACTCCGGTTCGTCTCGTTCATGACGGCATCGTCGTAGCACGAGAGCGCTTCCGAGAGGAGCTTCCGCACCTCGGAAAGGCATTCGAGACTGGAGGGGAGGACGAAGGATTTCCGGTACAGAGGAGCCGGAACAGGTGGCTCCTCCGCGATGCGGAACGCGGCCAGCGTGATGTCGTCTTTCCAGGGCGCCCCGGCGGCGAAGTCCTCGAGTTCGGCCCTCATCGCCGCGACTATTTCCGGCGCGGATTTACCGGCGTTCCTGACGAAACCCTCGCGAAGCCTCTCCTCGCCGAAAGAATCTCCCGAGGGGTTGATCGTGTCGGTCACTCCGTCGGAATACACCATGAAGACGGATTCGGGGCCGAAGGGCAGTCGGTGCGCAGTGAATTTCTGATTCTCGAAGAATCCGATAGGCGTGTTCGTTCCTTTGTAAGACCAGCAGTTCTCGCCGTCCCATACGAGGATGGGCGTGTGACCGCAGTCCACGAATTCGAGGTAGCCTTCGTCCCTGTCGATGCGCAGGTACTGGGCGGTGAAGAAGGAGTTGAGTCCGATGAGGTGGGGCGTCATGGCACGGTCCACGTCCGTGACCATGACGGCGGGCGAGGGGAGGCCGGTCTTGCCGGTGCCGAAGCGGAAGCGCGCCCGGAGGAACCAGGTGCGGGCTCCCGAGCTGACGAGGGCGGCGTGTATGCCCTTGCCCATCACGTCCCCGACCACGATATCCACGGTTTCTCTGTTGATGAATATGTCGAAGAAGTCGCCGTCTATGTTCTTGCAGGGTATGGAGAGCAGGCCGGAGTCGATGCCGAGACTCCGGAGCCGCGTCTCGTAGGTCGAGAGGCTCTTGCGGGTTTCTCCCGCAAGTCTGGCCGCGACCTCGTGCGCGCGGAGGATCTGCAGCTCCGCGGTTTTCTTTTCGGTGATGTCCGCGACCACGCAGATCAGCTTGGTCTCGCCTCCCAGGCTGGAGACGGTGGACCGGAGCCAAGCCCAGCGGACCACGCCGTCGGGGCGGGTGACCTGGAGTTCTATGCTGCCCGGAATGCCCTGACGGACTGTCTTTGTGAGGAGTATGTTCAGGCTTTCGATATCCACGGCGGAGACGAAGGATGCGAGGAAATCCAGCCTGGCCGATGTGCCGGGCGGCGAGAAACCGAAGATGCGCTCAAAGGCCGGACTGACATACTCGATCTTCTTCATGTCATCGCCGATGAGGATGAAGGCCTCCGCGACACTCTCCGTCATGATGCGGAAACGATCCTTCTCGTCGGCGAGCGACTTTTCGTAGCGGCAGCGGTCGATGTGGTTTTTGACGCGCTCCAGAAGTTCGGTCTTGTTGAATGGTTTCGTCACGTAGTCCACCGCCCCTGCCTTGAAGCCGCGGATGAGATCCTCCGGCTCGGTCCTGGCAGTGAGGAAGATGACAGGAAGGCGGGCGTATCCCGGCTCGGACAGGATTTGCTTGCACACATCGTAGCCGTTTATCTTGGGCATCGAGACGTCGAGCAGGACGATTTCGGGCGATTTCGCCTTGATGACGGCGAGAACCCGTTCGGGGTCGCGCACGGCGAGTGCCTCGTAGCCAGCGTCTCGCAGGATCAGACCCAGAAGCCTGAGATTGTTCGCGTCGTCGTCCACGATGAGGATGACGGTCCGTTCGGTTTGCGGCATCATGCAAAGAGTATAGCATCCCCTCCGTTCTCTGCGGAAGCGATTCCTGTTTGCCAAGGAATTGTGTCGACTGAGACAGACCGCGATGCTATACTCGGAGAATGGTACGCCGATTTCAGCTGTCCGATTTTTCCCTCGCGAGGACCATCGCGGCGGTCTTCGCGGTGGCCCTTGTGGCCCAGCCTTGTTCCGCAGGCGAGACCAACTGGATTACGGGTCTGGCCGCTTCGCTGGAAAAGGCCAGATCCACAGGACAGGTACTGGACACGTCACGGCTGGGGACCGGATCACGCGCCCCTGCCCTCGCTCTCAAGGCTCAGGGTTCGGGAGCCGTGGACGGCTCCCAAAGCACATGGTCCGTTGTCCCCCGCGCGGGCCTCTCCGTGACTTCTCCCGGTCCGGCCTCCTCCGAGCGCTTTTCCTGGGAGTTCTCTGCAGGAGGGGAGGTCAATGTCCACAAGGATTCCCTCTACGATCCGCTCGCTGTTTTCCTCGGACCCTATGTTGCGGCGCAGACGACCATACGGCTCGCTCCCTCAGCGCGCGGTAGCCTTCCGCCGAGCGAAGTGCTGCGGAACATAGAGCTGGCCGGCCGGGTCCGCGGACTCGAGGACAAGGCCCTGTCGAGCTTTCTCGAAGTCTGTTCCCTCGCCGCTCTCTCCGCGAGTTCGCGTTCCGACGCGCTGAAAGCGAAGGCCAGGAACGACTATCTGGAAAAGAACCTCCGGCGCATGGAAGTTCTCATGCAGGGAGGGAAAATCTCCAGGGCCGACTATCTCGAGGAGAAAGACGCCCTCGAAAGGTCGCAGGCCGCCGCATCTGATGCCTTCTACGAGTCCGGCCGCCTGGGGCGGGAGGCCCGCGCCCGCGCCAGACCCGCCTCCTTTGGCGGCGCCTCCGATGGAGGCGGGGACTCTGTCGCGTCGCGCGAAGAGCCTGACTTTTTCCAGGGCTCCGATCTGGAAGCTCTCGCCCGGATACTCGAACCCCTCCTCGAAACGGCCGATCCGGCTCCCGTCGCTGCCGAGACGGCCACGGCGGGATGGGACTTGAGGCTGGCCGAACTCTCTGCTGAAGTGGTTGCGAAGGCTGCCACATTCACGGCCTCGGTGGACGCAAAATTGGGTTGGAACGACAACGACAAGCAGATAGCCCCGGTCGTTTCCGGAACTCTCGGCTTCACGCTGCCCCTCGGCAACGAGAAGGCCGAGCGGGCGAAAAACATCGCCCAATTGAAAGAATTACGGACCAATGTCGCCATGGACGCAGGAGACTCGGCCAACCGACTTCTCGCCGAGTACCGGATTCTCCTCCAGAACCGCAGGGACAGGATAGAATCCCTCTCAGCCCAATACAAGGAAAAGCTTCGCCTCGCCGATGTCTACAAAAAACTGCAGGATCAGAGTGTCGTGACAGAGATCGACAGGCTTTCCGCCGTGAGTACCATGGTGGAGGTGGAGTCGGCCCTCGACCGGGCGCGCGCCGGGTATTTTCTCGACACGGTGACCGCCATCGTCAACCTCAAGATTCCCATTGGCAAATTCGTGGAAATCATCTCACAGAGCGAAGGAAAGACGCCATGAAAACAGGCCGCGAAGTCATCCGGGGGAGAATAGCCGAAAGGCTGCTGCTGTTTATCGCCGAAGAGGAGAATCAGGGATCGGTCGTCGGCAAGAATAAAAGTTTCCGGCGGAGTCTGCGCAACGCCATCAAGGGGATAGTCCTGACCTCCCTCTCGGAGCGCAATTTCCGGTTCGAGCTCGCCATGACCGCCGCGGTGATCGCCGCAGGATTCGTCTTCGGCATCGGGGCCGTGGAGTGGGCACTCATTCTCACAAATGTGTTCTTCGTGCTCGCCCTCGAGGTCAAGAATACCTCCCTCGAGCTGACGGTGGACCTCGTGACGAGCGATTACCACTACAATGCCAAGGGTTCCAAGGACGCGGCCAGCGGGGCGGTGCTTCTCGCGGCCCTCTCTTCAGTGTGCACGGGGGTTCTGGTTTTCGGACCGAAACTCGCCGCCTTCGCCGGAACACTCTTCCGGCATCCGGGCTGAAACGAGGAGAAATCATGAAGACACTGTCCCTGTTCGTTTTCATCGACGCACTCGGCTGGGAACTCGTGCGGAACCGCGACTTCCTCGAGCCTGAGGCCCGCATCAAGAAGCCGCTCGAGACCGTGTTCGGCTACAGTTCGACCTGCGACCCGACTATCATCACGGGCGCGGCCCCGCGGGACCACGGCCACTTTTCGTTTTTCGTGTATGATCCGGCGAAATCCCCCTTCAGGCCGCTGCGGGTCCTCCGCTTCCTTCCCCGGAGCCTGGCCGACCGGGGCCGCGTGCGCAATGTG
Source organism: Treponemataceae bacterium (assembly GCA_963678065.2). GTDB lineage: Bacteria > Spirochaetota > Spirochaetia > Treponematales > Rectinemataceae. The sequence goes on along the minus strand of CAXXVZ010000005.1, from coordinate 157,934 downwards.
GTCAGTCGGTTTGTTAAAAAGGCCTACGGCTACACAGGGTATTTCCAGCTCTACGCCGTCCCCTTCGACCTGATCCATCTCTTCGACTACACCGAGAAGAAAGACATCTACCTCGAGGGCGGCATCAACGGCGGGCAGCCGAGCGTATTCGTCCTCATGGACAAAGCCGGCATCCCCTACTTCCGCTCCGACTGGCACAAAGGGGAGACGGAGGCTGTCGCCGACGCGGCGGCTGCCATCGCGACGGGAAAACCCCGCATGGTCTATCTCTACCTCGCGCAGATGGACGCCCTCCTGCACGCCGTCGGCACTGCCTCCGAGAAGGTGAAAGCCAAGATCGACGGCTACGAGAGTACCCTGCGCGACCTTATCCGCGGTTCCCGCGAAGTCTACGACGAGGTGAGGCTCTTCGTGTTTTCCGACCACGGCATGACGGATATCAGAAAAACCTGCCCCCTCATGGCGACACTGGAGGGGAGCGGCCTCGAATTCGGCGAGGACTACGCCGCGGTCTTCGACTCGACGATGGCGCGATTCTGGTTCCTGAAACCTGGCGCCGAAGCGAAGGTGAGAAAGCTGCTCTCGGGTGTTCCCGACGGGCGCATTCTCGACGAGACAACCCTGCATGACTGGGGCGTCGACTTCCCGGACAGGCGCTACGGCGATCTCTTCTTCCTCATGAACCCCGGCGTCCTCCTCTGCCCGAGCTTCATGGGGGTCAAGCCCCTCGCCGGCATGCACGGCTACGAGCCCGCTGAGCCGGGGTCGATGGCTTCCTTCATCTCGAACGTGCCCCTCGGGACCGAGCCCAGGGGACTCGCCGACCTCTTCACTCTCATGAAGTCGGAGGTCGGCCTGTGAACCCCGTCTGGGTGGTCATGCGCTCCCGCAACGACATCGCCCTCGTCGGAAAGACTCTGGAGGGTATCCGGAAGCAGTCGATGCCCTGTCGCCTCCTCGTGCTCGACAACGCCTCCACCGACGGCACGAGGGAGTTGGCGGCGAAATATGCCGACCGCATCGTCGATATCCCCGAAGGCGCCTACATTCCCGGCGCTGTCCTCAACAGGGCCATGGAGGAGACCGAAGGCGAAATCGTCGTCTTCCTCAACTGTGACTGCGAGCCCAGGGACGAGAGATGGCTCTCATCGCTCGTCGCGGGCATGGCGGACGAAACGGTCGCTGCCTGCTTCAGCAGACAGGACCCCCGTCCGGACGCCAGCCCGCTCATGGCGAAGGACACGCTGTTCACCTTTGGCGACGGTGCCCGCCAGGCCCGGTGGCTGCACTGCTTTTCGATGGCTTCCTGCTGCATCCGGCGAGGAGTCTGGGAAACCATGAGGTTTTCAGAGATTCTGAAGTATTCCGAGGATATCGACTGGACATGGAGGGCGCGCGCCGCCGGATACAGGATAGTCTACAGGCCGGATTCGGCGGTATTCCACTCGCACAACTACACGCTGCGCCAGCTGCACAGGCGGCAGTACGGAGAAGGCTACGCGGAAGCCGAAATCTTCGACCTGCCCTCGGGACGGAGGGGGTTTCTGAGGTATACGGTCCTGCCGTGGGGGCGCCTCGTCCTCTCCGACCTGGGCTGGTGCCTCGCGCACGGCGCGGTCGGGGGGGCCTTCGCCTCGCCGCTCACGAGGGCCGTGATGGCGGCGGGCAGGCGGAAGGGCTTCAGGGACGCTCTTGCCGCGATGGCAGCCCGTCGCGGAGCCGGAAACAGCGGCGCCGGCCCCGACGGCAAGGAAGGAACATGAGCGGATTCGTCTACGCGCCCGAAGGGAGCGCGGAGTTCAACAGAGCCTTTGGCCAGGACCTCGAGGCCTACGCCGCCGCTGTGCGGAAAGCCGCGAGGCGAGGAGCAGGAGACGCGCTCGCCGGACTCGTGCTCTGCGGCGGCTACGGGCGGGGGGAGGGCGCTGTCTCCCGCCATCCCGACTCAGGCGCGCCGGGCGGATACCTCGAGGCAGCCTACAACGATGTCGACATCCTGCCGGTGGCCGCGCGGGGCGGAGTTCCCGCGCTGGCCGAGGCCCTCGCGGGCTGCGAGGCGATGCGGGCGGACTTCGAGTCGCGATGGCACGCCGACCTGGACATCGGCAGGCCTCTCGAGCTCCAGGCGCTTGCCCGTTTTTCTCCGAGTCTCATGTGGACCGAGGTCGCCCGCGGCCACCGCGTGCTCGAAGGGCCGCAGGATCTCTTCCTGAAGGCGATCTCCTTCGACCCGGGAACAGCCATAGCTCCTGCCGAGGCCGCCAGGCTCCTCCTGAACCGGGGCACCGGCCTCCTCATGGCCGCCATGAAAGCCATCGGCAAGCCGCCGGCTTCCTACGATACATCCGATCCCGATTTCGTCAGACGCAACTGGATGAAGTCCAGGCTCGCGATCGGAGACGCACTCTCCATCGCTGCGGGCTGCCATGTCACGCCGGTTTCCGGCAAGCTGGAAAGTTTCGCCTCGGGCCGGAAGCGGATACGCGAGATCCTTGCCCGGGCCTTCCCCGACGTGGCGAAGGGCAAAGCCGCGAGCGGAAAGATTGACGCGGTCCTCGCTGCGGCCGAGACCGACTACCGCGAAGGCGTCGGCTTCAAGCTCTCCCCGGACACGTTTCCTGCGCAGCCTTCTTCTGAGGACCTCGAAGGCGAGGCCTCGCTCTGGCTGAAGGTATTCATCGCCACGGAATCCGCCCGCACGGGACTTTCATGGAAGGATGCTGCCGACTATTCCTCGTGGGCGGGCCTCCGCGAGCCCGCAGAGCACGCAGGTGTCCGCAAGCTCGCGAGAAACCTCGCGCACAATCTCCGGAGTCGCGAATTCTCGTCGCGCTACCCGCGCGAAAAACTCTATCGGACGCTCCCTGTTCTTCTTTCCATGATCGCGCGGGGAGAACCCGTGCCGGAAAACCTCCTCGAACCTTTCCTCGGAACATGGAAACGGTTCAACTGACAGGCGCATGAAGTATTTCATTTTCGTGCTAGTCTTCGCCGGCGGCATTCCGGCGATCGCCTTTGCCGCCTCGCAGAGCGCGAAACTCCGTTCGGCCTGTTACGCACTGCTCATGTTCATACCCGCGATGGGGGACATGTCAGGCATCAATTTCTTCTCTGTAGAGACATACCGCGGGCCCGACCGAGGGCTCGAACTCACCTTCGCCGAGATGGTCGCGCTGGGACTGTTATTGTCCCGGCAGCTCGGAACCTATATTGACCGCAGGCGCCCCAAGAAGGCGGCGCCAGGGCTCGCCATCCTCCTCGTCTATGTCGCGATCGGGGCCGCCGGACTTTCGGGGGCCCTGCAACCCTTTTTCGGTATGTTCACTGTCATCAAATTTCTGCGCATCACGATGGTCTATGCCATCATCTGGGCTTCCGCCACAGGGGAGAAGGATCCTTCCGTCTTCTACACCGGGGTGCGCCGCGGCCTGACGGCGGGGCTGCTCTTCGTGGGCTTCTTTTCGCTCAAGCAAAAATTCCTCGAAGGCTATTATCGGGTGAAAGGCCCGTTCGACCATTCCAACACCATTCCCCTCTTCGTCAATCCCGCCGCCCCGACCATCCTCGTCTGGGCGCTGGGGGACAAGAGGATCGGCAATGTGGAGTTCCTGCTCATGATGGGCGCTGTCGGGGCGGGACTTATCTCCGTCGTGGCCACCCAGTCGCGGCTCGGGATGATGCTCGCGGTCATGGCTTGCGCCGTGGCTTTTTTCCTCGCGACGAGACTCAAGTTGTCGACGCGGGCGAAGGCGACTATCCTTGTGTTCGCGGTTCTCGCCGCGATCGGCGGAGTCATGGTCGCGAAGACCATCATCGACCGCTTCCTGAACGCGCCCGAATCGAGTGAACAAGCGCGCGAAGAGTTCAAGATAGCCGCGAAGATGATGGCCAGGACAGACCGCTCGGCGTCGGCCTCAACAATTTTTCCGAGACTATGACCCTCGTCGACAAGTACAATGCCCATGTCGAGGTCATGGCCAACGAGGAATCCGCAGGAGTCGTCCACAACATCTACTGGCTCTCCGCGGCCGAGACAGGTTACGGCGGCATGATCGTCATCATTCTATTGTACCTGACGCTGTGGTGGGCGGTTTCCAAACCCGGACTTCTGCTCAAGCGGGGCAGAAAACGGAATCTGCCTGAGGCGATTGCTCTCGCTGCGGGGGTGGGAGAGATCGCTCTCCACATATCCGGCCTCTTCGAATGGGCCTTCCGGATCACTCCGGTTCTGTGTCAATACCTGTACATAGCGGCCTGCATGGCAGCCATCGGCAGGCTCGAAGAGATGGGAATAAACCCCCTCGGAGACGAGAAGTAAAGAGGTATCAGTTGAAGAATTCAAAGCGAATACTGGGTGATGTCCTGACCAACTGGCTCCGCTACCTCGTCGCGGCCGTCGTTTCGTTCATGCTGGTTCCCCGCATGTCCGCCGCCTATGGAGTCGACCGCTATGGGCTGTGGACCCTCGCGTCATCCCTCCTCGGCTTTCTCCTTATCCTGGATGGCGGGTTCGGGACGGGAGTAGTCAAGTGGACGGCGGAGGCGAGAAAACCCGAAGACATGCAGAGGCGCGACGAACTTCTGTCGACCGCTCTCCTGGTACACTATGTGGCAGCCGGCGTGGGCTGCGCTCTCCTCTTCGGACTCGCCGCGGTGTACGGCAGACTGTTCAGCCTCCCCAGCGACATGGTCTCCCAAGGGCGCATCGTGTTTCTCCTCCTCGGTTTCAGGGCAGTCGTCGTGGGTATCCCCGGAGGCTTTTTCCGGGGACTCGTCTTCGGCGTGGGACGGCTATTCTATGTCAACATGATCCAGATCGCATCATCCCTCGTCTATGGATTCCTGTGTTTCCGCTTTCTGGATTCGGGGATCTCACTCTCCGGACTGGCGGTGATCGGGCTCGCGACCTCCCTGGCCGAAAACCTCGCCTACGTCGTGGCGGCCCGCATAACGGCCCCCGATATCCGGATTTCCCTCCGCAAGGCTTCCAAATCCAGGTTCCGCGAAGCCTTCTCATTTTCCGGAGCCAGTTTCGCCGTGCAGATCGCCGGTGTCATTCTCATGCAGTCCGACGTCGTTCTTCTCAAGCTTTTCGCGCCTCTCGCCGCGGTAGCCAAGTACGGCGTGGCGCAGAGGGCGGCCGAATACGCGTTCATGCTCGTGAAGCAGGTCGTCAATGCCCTCACTCCGCCTATCGCCCGCCTGGACATGGCGGCGGAACCGGAAAAGGCTCGCTTTTTTCTCATCAATGCGCCCAAATATGCGGGAGGATTCGCCGCAATTTTTGCCGTCGCGATGACGATCCTCGGTGTCCCTGCGCTTTCTGCCTGGGCCGGCCCGGAGTACGGCGACGCCGCCTCCATCCTGGGCATCCTCATGGCATCCTTCGTCGTGATAGCCGTCCAGATGCCCTGCGCGGCTGTCCTGAGTCTCAAGGGTGACCATGTCTACGCGGCGCGGGCCATGGTCGCCTCCACCGTACTCAACATCCTGGCGAGCGTCGCCCTCGTGACCGTGCTCGGTCCCCTCGGTGTGGCCCTCGGCACTCTCATCGCCGCCACTTCTGTGGACGGCTTCGCCATTCCCCTGCGATCCTACAGGCGTTACAACATCAGGAAGGGCAACCTGATAACCCATGTCTGGATACCCATCCTTATCCCTGCCGCGGTCGAAGGCGCGGTTATTTTCTTCATCGCACAGCGATTCAGGCCGGAAACCCTCGGTTCCGTTTTCCTCGCAGGCCTCGCGGGGGCAGTTTGCTACATCGTCGCCTTCTGGTTTTTCTCGCTCGATCCCTCGGAACACGATCTTTTCACTGTCTTTTTAAGAAAAAAAGGCCGAAAATCTTAAGAAAGAGGAGGGGGAGTTGTCGAACGGCTACATGACAGTGCATCTTGCCGACAGCCGGCTGGATGCCCAGACGGCTCGAAACGCAATCCTCCGCATAGAGACAACTCTGAGCGGTCGAAGCAAGCTTGTCCTCGACCTCTCGGCCGTCGGTGAGATCGAACCGGAAGCCTGCGCTATCCTGGGAAAATTCGCCGAAAAACTGGATTCCTTGGGCGGAGGGCTGCGAATCGTCGCGTCGGGTTCGCTGTCGGATGCGATCCGCGAATCCGCCCCTGATATCGTGGTCCAGCCTACAGAGGCTGCGGCCTTTTTTTCCTTCGATTCGGGAGGCTACGACCGCTTGGCGCAGCAGGTCGAGGTGTCGCGCTTTTTCCAGAGCAACGAACCGCGGCCCGAATTCGTCGACGCGTGGGGTCCGCTATATTCCGGCGTTCTGCTTCCGCGTGGCCCCGAGCCCCAACCCGCGACTCAGGCCGAGTCTACGCCCTCCGGCGAGAAGCCGACGGGCATGGGCTTCGATATGGGGACCTTCCTTACGGCCTTCTTTTCCCATAAATGGATACTTCTGGCCATCTTCGTGGTGGCCATCGGAGCGGGACTGGTCGCGGCCAAATTCCTCGGAAAGGCCATCTTCGAGACCGAAGCCGTCCTTCTCTACAAACCCTCCGACAACGAGCTGTCGGACGAGTACGAAGTGCTTCAGAATATCGATCCGTCCACGACCTTCATCTACCGCCAAGGGTCGCGCAAAGAGAGGTTGCAGGTTGGATCGGTCGCCATAAAGACCCTACTCAATACCGTCAAGATTCCCAAGAACATGGAAAGTGTCCGCGCCGCACTCAAGCTCAAGGTGCCCCTCAACACGATCGGCTCGGCTGTCCGCGTCGGAGTGCAGAAAGAAACCGAACTCATGACGGTGCACACCACCTGGGATGACCCGGAGACCGCGGCCGCCCTCACGAACGTTCTCGTCGACGTATTCATAGAATCCAACAAGGCGGTCAACAAGGAGAACCTCATCGACATGCAGGCGAGGCTCTCTTCGCGCTACAAGGATGTTTTGGCTAAATGGAAGCAGACGGAGTCGGATCTGAAGGTCTTTACCGACAAGCACAATATTGTCGACATAAAAAAAGAGAGCGAGCAGGTCGTCCAGGAACTCGTCCGGCTGCGTTCCCTGCGCGATGATGCCTCTTCGCGGAGAGCGACTCTCCAGGTTCAGATAAAATCTCTCGACCAGTCTATTTCCGATCTTACGTCCCAGATCAAGACGACCAAGGATATCGAGAGCGGCAAGCCGAGCAATGCGGAGATCGAGGCGAAGATAGCTTCTCTGACCCGCCAGCTCGAGGATGCGAACGCTCGCCGGGGGGCCCAGGCGGAGATCACGGCGCGTCAGGAAGACCTCAACAGACTCAATCAGCTGTACAAAGAGGGGCTCGCGACAAAATCCGAACTCGATCGCGCGCGCGCCGACTACGAAAAAGCGACTTTGGCCGGACAGAGCGATCAGGAGACGACAGGCATCCTCACCCAGATCGACAGTCTCCGCGCGAGTCTCTCAACCCCCTCTCTCTCTCAGAGCCCCGAGGAGCAGCTCCTCCACGAACTCACCCTCAAGCGCTTCGACGCAAAACTTGAACTGGTCGCGGTCGAGGGGTCTTTCACGAACTACGACAACATGGTCAAGAACGCGCAGAAGGCCATCGATACGCTCCCTGAGGTGAACAAGGAATATGCGCAGCTGACGACTGATGCCGCGGGCCTTTCCGCGGAGGTCAAAGGTCTCGAGAAGATGGTGGCCCAGGCCGACACCGCCCTCGCCAAGGGCTCCGCCGATTTCAAGATCATTTCGCAGGCTCCGATTCCTGTTTTCGCGACCAGTTCGAATAGAAAGACCATACTGATCGCCTTTTCCTTCGTCATACTCCTTATCGGCTGGGGCTCCATCGCGGCTTTCGAGCTCTTCGACAGACGTATCCGTTCGCCCGCGGAGGCACGTCTCACTCTCGGTCTGCCCATCCTCTCCGTCCTGCCCCGTTCCGACCGCAACAAGATAATGCCCGGGACTGACGGCGATCCGGCGCTTATCGAAAAATTCCGGCTCCTCGCCCTCCGTCTCCGCAGGGAAGTGCCCGGCAAAGGTGTCAGGATACTCCTCGCATCTCCGACCGGCTCAGGCGGAAAGAGCCTCGTCGCGGCCAACCTCGGCCTCATCTGGGGGCGCTCCGACGAACGCGTCCTCATACTTGACACCGAAACCCGCGGCTCGGCCGAGGCTTGGCCGCTGGCCGGGCTCGATACCCGGGAAGCTACGGCAGAGATGCCACTTGCCGGCACCGGCGAGTACCTGACCTACCGCGCCCAGGATCTCGGAGAAATCGCGACCCAATCCATCATGCCGGGCGTCGATCTCGTGACGCGCGGAGCCGAAGAGGCTCTGCCCGACCTCCTCGGCTCGAATCGTTTCCGGGAGCTTCTCGAATCCGCCTCGAAGACCTACAGCATCGTCGTGCTCGAGGCCCCCGCCGTCCTCGGTTTCGCTGACGCGGCCATCGTCGCGAAGAACTGCGACGCGGTCATCATGTGTATCCGCGCCAGGACCGTCACGCCCCGTGAAGTTGAACAGGCCATCACCGAACTCGGACACAAGCGGGTGCTCGGGGTCGTCTTCACCGATGTGATCCCCGCCTTCAACCGGGAGTAAGTCATGCGAGTTCTCATCGTATCGAATCTGTATCCTCCCAAGGTTCTCGGCGGCTACGAGATCCTCTGCGCCCAGGTCGTCGCCTCCCTCGTGAAGCGCGGGGCTTCCATTATGGTTCTCACGACACCCGTCTCCGGCGTTCCCGGAGCCATCGGCAATGGTGCCACCGGCAATGGCACTGTCGGCGGCGCGGTGCGGGAAGAGAAAGGTCCCGCCGGCGAGACGGTCCTGCGGAGTCTCCGGCTCTACCTTCCTTTCGGCGAAGCTCCCCGCCTGGCCAGGGGCGGACGTCAGAGGGTGGAGAAGTCGAACCGTCGCGCGGCGGCCGAGGCCATCGGGCGTTTCAAGCCGGATGTCGTCTTCGTATGGAGCCAGCTGAGGTTGGGTTTGGGCGCAGCGAGAGAGGCTGAGTCGAGGGATCTGCCCGTCGTCTACACCATGAACGACGACCACATTCTCGGCTTCAGGCCGGCGGCAGGCGGCGGCCCCAAAGGTCTGGCCCGCTCTGTCCTGGAGCGGTACATCTTCCCCGCCTCGACCTACAAAAGACTTCGCCTCGATCCCGTCGTCGTCATATCCGACACTGTGCGCAAGCGCCTCGCCGGCGCCGATCCCCGCTTCTCGCGCTCCATCGTCGCCTTCCAGGGCGTTCCCCTCGAGTCCTATCCCCTGAAAGCCGAGCCCGGATCGGCGCAAGATCCCTTCAGGGTCCTCTATGCCGGCCAGCTGCATGAATACAAGGGCGTCCACACCCTCGTGGAGGCCATGGGACTCCTGAAGTCTTCGGGGCGCTACATTCTGACCGTAGCCGGGGCAGGGGATCCTGCCTACGAACAGAGGCTCCGCGAGCGCGCCCTGAAACTCGGCATCGAGGCCCGCTTTCTCGGAAGGATATCCTCTTCCCTCATGGCTTCCCTCTACCGCGAATCAGATCTCCTCGCGTTCACTTCGGTCTGGGACGAGCCTTTCGGGCTCACCCATCTCGAGGCCATGGCTTCGGGCACCCCCGTCGTGTCCGTCGGGCACGGGGGTCCCGGCGAGTTCCTGCGGGACGGCGAGAACGCCCTCATCTTCGCGAAGGAAAACCCTGGTGAATTGGCCGCCGCCATCGCCAGGATCGCCGGGGATGCCGGGCTGCGGAGGCGGCTCGCTCTCGCCGGGCGCAAGACCGTGGAGGAGAAGTTTTCCCTCGAGCGCTACGTGGACAGGCTCGAGGCCATACTCGAGGGAGCGATCGCACAGACCCTGCCCGGACCCGGAGGAAGGCGATGAACATAGTGCACATCCCGCGCCGCTTCGTGCGCGAGGCGTGGGGCGGCACGGAGACTGTCATTCTCGAGACCGCGCGGCGCCAGATTCTCCGCGGCGACCGCGTACATATCGCGACGAGCATGGCGCTCGCGCAAGCCCGGGAGGAGACGATCGAGGGAGTCCCCGTGAAGCGATATCCCCACATCTATCCCTATCTCGGGCTCTCCGAGGAAGACCGCGGCAGGATGGACCGCAAGGGCGGCAACCTCGTTTCCTTCGGGCTTTACCGGAGCCTTCTTGCGATGGAAGATCCGGACATCTTCCACCTGCACACCGGCAAGAGACTGGGCGCCCTCGTCCGGACCGCGGCCAGACGGCGCGGCATACCCTATCTCATCAGCCTCCACGGAGGTCTCGTGCGGAGCCCCGAATCGGAGCGGCGTGACCTCGTCGAGCCCGGCAAAGGCTCCCTGGAGTGGGGAAAGCTGATCGGACTCATCTATGGCGGCCGCAGCGTGGTGAGCGACGCGGATGCCATCCTCTGCGTGGACCGGTTCGAGGTCGACGAGCTCCGTGCGGCCATGCCGAAGAAGCGTATCGAGTTCATGCCCAACGGCGTCGACCCCGCGCGCTTCAAAGCTCCCCCGGGAGCCGGCGCCGCCTTCCGCCGCGCGCGGGGTATCCCGGCCGAAGCTCCCCTCATCCTGGTCGTCGGACGGATCGATCCCCAGAAAAACCAACTTCTTGCGGTCGCCGTCCTCGAACAGCTGCGCGCGAAGCTGCCGGAGCTCCGTCTCGTGATGGCCGGACCCGCGACCAACGAGGCCTACAGGACTTCCATCGAGTCCGAAATCGAGCGTAAGGGCCTCTCCGGGGCGGCCATCCTTGCGGGACAGCTGGATTACGCCTCGGGAGAACTCGCGGCGGCCTATGCTGCGGCGGACTGCTTCCTTCTGCCCTCCATCCATGAGCCCTTCGGAGTCGTTGCTCTGGAGGCCTGGGCGGCTGGACTTCCTCTTGTCGCGGCGAGAGTCGGCGGCATCCCCGCCTTCGTGACAGACCGGAGGAACGGCCTCCTCTTCGCGCCCGGGACCGGAGCCGACAGCGTCGCCGAGGCTTCCCGTGCGGTGTTCGAGATCCTCGGAGACAGGGAGCTGGCGCGAAACCTCACACGCAGCGGCCAGGCCGAGGTCGAGGCCCATTATACCTGGGACCGCATCGTGGACCGGCTCGACGCTCTCTATGAAGAGCTCAGGATATCCTGCCGTTCCAGAGGAAAACGCGCATGAGGGTTCTCTTCGTCAACCGTTACGCCGGAGCCTTCGGCGGCGTGGAGGTCTATGTGCGGCGGGCAGCCATCGCGCTCGCGGCGAAAGGCGTTCACTGCGCGCTCGGCTTCGTCGAGCAGAGGGGAGAGGAGACGGGCGACTACCTCGCGGCCTTCCCCGAGTGGTTCCGGGCGGAGGATGAGGCGGGCCTCGCCGATGAGGCGCGGCGGCGGAGCTTCGACACTGTTTTCCTGCACAAGGTCGACAGGGTCGCACCTTTCCTCCGGCTCGATCCGGGGATAAAGCTCATCCGCTACATCCACGATCACGATACGGTCTGCCCCCGCCGGCACAAGTACTACGCCTCCAATTCGGCGATCTGCGACCGGCCGGCCGGAGCCTTCTGCTTTTTCGACGCGGGTTTCATCGAGAGGAAGGGGCGCTTCATCGGTTTCAAGTCACCTTTCCGCTTCTTCTCCGAACTCGCGGACAACCGGCGCCTTCCGTGGATCCTCGTCGGCTCGACCTACATGCGGAACGAGCTTCTGGCCAACGGATTCGATCCTGAGCGGGTTTCGATCCTGCCGCCCGTGCCGCCGACATCTCCGGCGCTGCCGGCATCTTTGTCCGGTCCGCCGGCCGCGCCGCCAGCGGAACTCTCTCCCGGAAACACCGCCGGGCGCTACATTCTCTATGTCGGACAGCTCATCCGCGGGAAAGGCGTCGACCTCCTCATCGAGGCTTTCTCCCTTCTCGCGCCTGACTACCCCGGACTGCGACTCTCCATCGCGGGGTCCGGCAATGCCAGGGACGGCCTGCGCGAGCTCGTCCGCGAACGGGGACTCGAATCGCGCGTCCGCTTCGAGGGCTCCATTTCCCCTGATAAGCTCGACGTCCTCTATCGCGGGGCCGAGTGCCTAGTCGTGCCCTCCCGCTGGCCGGAGCCCTTCGGAATGATCGGCCTCGAGGCCATGCGCAAATCCCTGCCTGTCGTCGGTTTTGCATCGGGGGGAATCCCCGACTGGCTCCGCGACGGGGTGAACGGCATCCTCGCGCCCTGCGCCGACCTCGCGGCCCTCGGAGCGGCCATCCGCAGGCTCCTCGACGACAGGAGCCTCGCGAAGTCCATGGGCGAGGCCGGACGGAGGATCGCGGCGACCGAGTACGCCTTCGAGTCCAGCATCGACAACTTGCTTCGCCATCTGAGCCCTGTCGCTTCGATCCCGGAGGGCCCGGTTCCGAAATCCGGAGGAATACGATGAGAATAGGAATACCTTTGTCGGGCTGCGATCTCGGCAAATCGGGCATCAGCCGTTACCTGATCGAGATTCTGAAATCTCTCGCCCTTCTTCCCGGCGAAGAGGAGTACATCCTTTTCGGAACAGAGGAGGCGGGCGATGTGTTCATGCCGCATTCGCCGAGATTCTCCTTCATCCCCATCGACGAAAAGGTGACGCGCCCCTTGCCGAATGTCCTCTGGAACGCCACCCATCTGCGCGGGTTCTGCAGGCGCAACCGCATCGATGTCCTGTTTTTCCCCGCTGCGAACAGGCGGCTTCCGCTCCTCGCCGGCGTGCCTACCGTCGGAACCGTGCACGATCTCTCCAGCCTTCACATGAAGGGGAAATACCCCCTGAGCCACGAGATCTACATAAAAGGGCTTGTGCCCGGCCTCATCCGGGGCCTCGACAAGGTCATCTCGATCAGCGGAGCGACGAAGGACGACCTCGTGCGCACCGCCCGCGTCGATCCTTCCCGGATCAGCGTCATCTTCCACGGCGTCGACCTTGCGCGCTTCTCGCCTGTCGCGGCGGCGGCGGACGCCGGAGCCGTGGCTGAGCGCCTCGGGCTGCGAAAGCCGTATTTTCTGTTCATATCGAGGATAGAGCACCCCGGGAAAAACCATGTCCGGCTCATCAGAGCCTTCGCGGATTTCAAGGCCAGAACGGGGGCGCCTCACTCTCTCATCCTCGCGGGGGCCGACTGGGACCGCGCGGAGCTGGTCCACAAGGCCGCGTCCGAGTGCGTCGCGGCGGACTCCATCCGCTTCACGGGTTTCGTCGCGAACGAGGACCTCATGGGACTCTACGGGGGAGCCGAAGCGCTTTTCTTCCCCTCTCTCTTCGAGGGCTTCGGGATGCCCATACTCGAGGCCATGGCGGCGGGAGTGCCCGTGTTCTGCTCCGACCGCTCCTCCCTGCCCGAAGTCGGGGGCGACGCCGCCGTCTATTTCGATCCCGAGAATGAGGCCGACATCGAGGCCAAGCTCGAGATGGCCGCGGGCGACCCCGGGCTCCTCGGTTCGCTGAGGACCAGGGGGTTCGCGAGGACAGCGAACTCAGGATGGGAGCAGACCGCAAGACTCACACTCGACCTGATACTCGATGCCGCGCGGAGGGGAAAGAAATGAGCGGATGCATTGTCGTGGGACTCGGAGGCTCCGCCGTGACCGGAGCCCGATCCATCGCCGGGCGAGTGTCCGCGGGGCTTTCCGCGGGCGGGAAAACCCAGGTGCGCGTCGTGGAAGCCGCGAAATATGTCCGCACGGCCGAAAACCTCCGGCAGGCAGGGAAAGACCTCGCATTGGCCGCGACTGAGAACCCCTCATCCTACGACCTGGACTCCTTCCGGGCCGAGATTATCGCCGAGAAGGATTCCGGCCAGGCCGGGGTTCTTCTCCTCGTCCTCGGCCCCCTGTGCGCCGTCCCCGGAATCGCGGCCCTGTGCACGCTGAAAGTCTTCATCGACATCGAGGAGCGCCTGATGCTCCTCCGCTGGGCCGACGCCCTGATGGAGGCCGGATCTCCCGGCGGCGTCGAGGCGCTCGCCATGTATTCGGACTCGATCGAGCCCGAATACCGTTCCTGGGCGCCCGAGGCCCTCGCCTCGTCGACCCTCGTCCTGGACGAGGAAGAGGGACAGGATCTCCTCGCGCAGAAAATTCTCTGGCTCATCGACAAGAGCGTCGCGGGGGCGACTCCTTCCGCCTCGCCTTCGCAGACTTCCGCGCAGGAGGGAATGCCGGAGATGGCCGACCGGCTCGCGCTCATAAAGGCGATGGAGTCCCGCTACTCCCACCCAGCCCCGGCTGCCAAGGGCTTCGGACCCGTCTTCCGGATGTTCATGTCGGACAAAGTGTACCCAGCCATGAAGCGGGTCCTCGACGTCACGCTCGTGTCCCTCCTCCTCATGGTTATCTGGCCGGTCTTCGCCCTTGTCGCCTTTCTCATATGGCTCGACGATCCGGGCCCCGTCTTCTACAGCCAGACCAGGATCGGAAAGTACGGAAAATCCTTTCCGTTTCCGAAATTCCGCTCGATGGTGCGGGATGCCGACAAGCTGAAGGACAAGCTCCTCGCCAAAAACGAGATGTCCGGCGGCATCACCTTCAAGATGAAGAGGGATCCGCGCATCATCCCCATAGGCTTCGTCATCCGCAAGTACAGCCTCGACGAGCTGCCCCAGCTCTGGTCCATCCTGAAAGGGGACCTCTCCCTCGTCGGTCCGAGGCCGCCTGTCCCCCGGGAGGTCGCCCTCTACACGGCCGCGGACCGCAGGCGCCTCGAGGCCGTTCCCGGCCTGACTTGCATCTGGCAGGTCTCGGGCCGCTCCGAAATCCCCTTCCCCAGGCAGGTGGAGCTCGATGTCGAGTATCTGGAGAGCCGCAGTCTCTCTCTCGACCTCCGCCTCCTCCTCGCGACGATCCCCGCCGTCCTGACCGGCAAGGGAGCGTACTGACATGGAGAGGGTCAGGATACAGAAACTGCCCGTGGACAGGGTGGAAATCGGCGAGGCCGTGGATATCGTCGACAAAGCCGCCCGGACTCACGCGGGCTGTTCCCGGATCTATTTCCTCAACGCCCACTGCGCGAACGTGGCGTGGAAAAGGCCTGAATACCGCGCTGCCCTTGAAAGGGCCGACCTCGTGTTCGCCGATGGTTCGGGCGTGGCCGCCGCCGCCAGGATACAGCGCATCGGCAAAGTCCCCAATGTCAACGGCACGGACCTCTTTCCCCTCCTCATGGACCGATTCGGAAAAACAGGCTCCTCCGTCTTTTTCCTCGGCGCGAAGCGCGAAGTCGTGGAGGCTCTCGCGGCGAAGGTCGGGGAGAAGTGGCCTGCGGTGAAGATCGCGGGTTTCCGCTCCGGTTTCTTTTCCGATCCGGCGGTCGCCGCCCGCGAGGTGCGCGATTCAAGGGCCGATGTCCTCTTTGTCGGCATGGGCGTGCCGCGCCAGGAGCTCTGGATCGACGCATGGGCGCGGGAATCCGGGGTTGCGGCGGTTCTCGCCGTGGGCGGACTCTTCGACTTCTACTCCGACCGCATGCCGCGAGCCCCGCTCTGGATGCGGTCGGTCGGAATCGAGTGGGTTTTCCGCCTGGCCATGGAGCCCGCGCGGATGTGGCGCAGGTATCTTCTCGGAAATATCATATTCCTGACCCGTTCGATCTGGATGGGACGAAGCGGAGGCCGCGCATGAAAGCCGTCATCATCGCCGTGGGAAGGCATCTCGAGACCGGCGGGGTAATCCTGCCGACCCTGGCGGAGTTTCTTCCTGTGGCAGGGCGCCCGGTGATCCAGCGCGCGGTAGAGTTGCTCTCGGACAAAGGTTACCGGGATCTGCGCTTTCTCCTTCGGGAAGAGCCCGAGCGTTTCAGGGCCGTGCTCGGAGCCGGAGAGCGCTGGGGCGTGAAGATATCGACAGCCTTGTGCAAGTCGGACGCCGATCCGGAAAAGCGGGCACAGGACTTGGCCTCGGCCTGGGGCGGAGCCTCCGTTTTCGATTGCCTGCGCTATCCCGTGATGCCGGGAGCGGAGTCCCTCTTCGGGGAAGCTCCCGTTCCCGATGTATTCACTCTGGGGGGCTTCATGGACGAATCCATCGCCCTCCTGCGCGGTAAACTCCCCGGCATGGTGCCTCCCGGCCGGGAGAGGTCGGCGGGTGTCAGGATTTCCCACCACGTGAGCATCCACCCGACTGCCAGGATCAACCCACCCGTCTTTCTCGCGGAAGGCGTCGAGATCGGTCCCGGGGCTGTCGTGGGCCCCGACGCAGTGCTCGAGCGCGGCGTAATCGTCGGAAACGGGACTGAAGTGGCTTCCTCTGTGGTCCTTCCCTGGACTTTCCTCGGCGACGGTCTCGAGATCAGGGACGCTGTCGTGGATGGCGGATCGGTGTACAAACCGAAGTCCGATGCGGCCATCGTGCTGGATGACACATTGATAGCGAGCTCTTGGCGGGTCCAGCCATCGCCGGCCTCCATCTCCGAGCGGCTCTGGGCGATCCTCGCCCTCGGCCTCGCCGCGCCCGTCCTTTTTCCCGCCATGACCATAGCCTCTCTGTCGGGAAAGCGGCCGCTCTACCGCCGGGAACACATCGTCGCGACACCCGACCGCGGTCCCCGCTCCCGGTGGCGCCACCGGATCTACCGGCGACCAGCCGCCTTTTCCTCCAGCGTTCCGCGATTCTTCTCCGATTTCCTGCCTTCCCTCGTCAACGTCGCGGCGGGCGGAGTGGCCCTTTGGGGACTTCCGCCGCGGAGCCCGGAGAGGATGGATGCCCTCTCGGAGCTGCACGCTTCGATCGCCCTGACTTCTACGATGGGCCTGCTCGGGGAATGGGTGACGCTTCCTCCGGATTGCGACGAGTGGGAGTGCTTCGCGGCGGAGGCCTGGCAGGCCTCGGGACAGAAATATGCCGACCCGCGTTCGCTGAACCGGAAAATCATCCGGGCGCTTCTGACGGGCGATGTTGCATCGTGAGGGGAGCGGGTGTATAGTTCCTCTGACAAATGGGCATGAGGAGTTTTTCATGAGCAAATACATCGTGAGCGGAGAGCAGGCGGGAGACAGACTCGTGCTTCTTATCTCCAGCGACCATATCGACGCATCCAATGTCGCCGATTTCCGCGCCCAGTCGGCGCCCCTGGTCCAGCCTGTCAAAAAAGTCGTGCTCGATCTGACGGGCGTCAATTTCATCGATTCGGCCGGACTTGGCTCCATTCTCTCCATCATGCGCGGAATCGGAGAACGGGGCGGGGATTTCAGGGTCTGCTGCGTCTCCAAGCCCATCCGCGTCCTGTTCGAGCTCGTGCGTCTGCACAAGATCCTCGACATCCACGAAACCCGGGAAGAAGCCCTCTCGGCGGGAAAGTAAAACCCCCGGGATCTCGGGGATCATCGTCCTGCGGCCGCCGTCCTGTTTTGCAGCCACGGCGGCCTGTCAAGCAGCCACGGCCGCCTGTCAATTCTCCGTCGCACAGGCCGGCCCAGTTCCCGCGGTCTGTCAGGTTTCGACTCTGTTCCTTCCCGATGCCTTCGCCTTGTAGAGCGCTTTGTCCGCTCTGGCAACGGCGCTCTTGGGGTCGTCATTCGGCTCGAGGACGGTGATGCCGAAACTGGCCGTGACGCGGATGCCCTGCTCCAGCCGCATCGCCTCGAAAGCCTTCCTGATGGCTTCGGCGAGAACGGAGGCCTTTTCGAGCCCCGAGTCTTTCACGAGAAACACCATCTCGTCGCCTCCCCAGCGTGCCGCATAGCCTGAGGCGCCCAGCATCGTTTTGAGGCAGCCCGCCGTTTCCCTGAGGACAGCATCCCCCGCCTCATGCCCGTAGCGGTCGTTCACCGGTTTCAGATTGTCCAGGTCGAGTACGCCGAGCGATGCCCTGCCTCCGCAGGCGCGGTTTTTTTCCAGCAGCTCGTTCATGCACCGCTCGAATGCGCGCCTGTTTGCAAGGCCAGTCAGAGGATCCGTGCCGGAAATCCGCTCAAGTTCCTCCGCGTGGGCGAATTCCAGCCTGCGCGCCTGCGCTGTCCTCCAGGCGGCCACAAGCCCGACCGCTGTGGCCAGGGCGTAGTCCACGAAGATGGCCGGGATTTCCTGGGATTCAAGTCCCGATTCAAGAAATGGGATGCTGGCCAGGCCCGATCCGGCGATGAGCCCTGCGAGCGCACAGGAGACCCTGAGGCGGTTCGGCATGAGAAAAAGTCCGGCGATCATGATGAGGACGCTCATCGCCTGGAGGTAGTAGTTTCCGTTCCGATAGAGGAAGAGGATGACTGAAAACGCCGTCGCGCCGGTGACACTCACCATGGTCACAAGACGCTCGGCATGTTTCCGGAATGTGTGTTTTCTGAACCCACCGCCGCGCAGCAGCCCGGGAGTGGCGATCAGGCAGGTGACGAGGAAAAGCGCCCGCGCCGCCGCGGCGATCAGGAAATCCGCGCCCATTCCCAGGACGAGGTAGTCCGGCAGCGCAAAACAGGCGAAAGCCAGACCGAGACCCGGAACGAGGATGGATAGCATGGGCCGCATGGCGACCAGCTCCTTCTCCCTGAATCTCGCTTCGGTTTCCGCATCGCGGAAACTTCCGCCAATCGTGAGCATATCGGAGTATTCCAAGGGTTCATGACTCCATAGCAAAGATATGTCTAGTATCGGATGCTTCCGGGCAAATCTTCAGTTTTTGGTCTGCGAGGGGCACCGGGCGGAATCCGGAAACGATTTTTGTGTTATATTTTGACTTATATGTATAGAAATATTCCCGACAGCTATTGACCCGGATATCATAAAAAAAGATTATATTTATAGTGTCGATTCAGGCGACCAACCGACCTCGATTTTCAGGAGGGTGGCATGGGCAGAAGCAAGAAAATCGTTGACACGAATCTGATTGTCGACAAAGCCCTCGACCTGATCGAAACCAACGGCTACGAACAATTCTCCACGCGCAAGCTCGCGGCCGAGCTGAACATCTCCGCGATGACCCTCTACAACTACTTCGAGAACCGTGACGCCATCATCGCGCAGGTGGTCATCAAGGGCTACGACCTGTTCTGGTCCGGATTGCCGGATGACCTCGAGAGCTACGGCAGGAAAAACGGTAATCCCCTCAAGGTCTACAATCTGATGACCGACTACCTTATCGGTTTCGGCCTCGCCCGTCCCCACCTGTACACATTCATTTTCAATTCGAATCTCAATCAGCTCCAGCAGAATCCGGAAATCTATACCCGCTATGCCGCTGTCTTCCTGTTCGTCAAGAAGTACGCGCGCCCGGAGGCTGACCTGGAACTCATCCACTCCGATCTGTATATGTTCCAGGTCCTCGCGAACGCGCTCGTCCTCAATGCCATACAGGGACGGAGCAACATGAGTCCCGACATCTTCAGGAAGTCCATGTCCCGAGCCTACGAGCTCTGCATCCAGCCCCACGAACGGAATTTCCGATTCTCCGAGTCGGAGGGAGCCTGAACCGCCCCGACTCCACATCCTGAATCCCCTCAAGCGCTATCCTGAGCCTTTCTGGTCCGTACTTTTTTTGTCCGGACCTCAGGGCGATGTCAGCAATTGAAATCATATTTCACTATTATTGAACCCTTTAGCTCAATAATTGAAATTGACAGATGCCGGACTATGCCGTACCATTTAAAAACCCCGTGCCGGAGTGTACGGAGAAAAAACAGGAGGCACCTGATGAAGAAGCTTGGCTTGATCTTCGTGGCCCTCGCGCTGATTTCCGCGGCGGCATGGGCGGCGGACCCAGTCATCAAATTCGGCGTATTCGAACCCCTGACCGGCGCCAACGCCGGCGGCGGCGAACTCGAAGTCGAAGGCATCAAACTCGCCAACGATCTCTATCCCACCGTCAAGGTCGGGGACAAGACCTACAAGATCGAGCTGGTCATCGCCGACAACAAATCCGACAAGGTCGAAGCCGCCAACGCGGCCCAGCGTCTCGTCGACAGGGACAAGGTTCAGGTAGTCCTCGGGTCGTGGGGTTCCTCCCTCTCCATGGCCGCGGGTCCCATCGTCAAACAGGCCAAGGTTCCCGCGGTCGGGCTCTCCTGCACGAATCCCCTCGTCACCAAGGGCAACGAGTACTATTTCCGCGTCTGCTTCCTCGATCCCTTCCAGGGCACCGTGATGGCCAACTACGCGTTCAAGGAAGTGAAGGCCAGGAAGGCCGTCATCGTCCGCGAAATCTCCAACGACTACTCCGTCGGACTCGCGAAGTTCTTCTCCGACGCCTTCGTGAAGCTCACGGGCGACAAGAACGCCATCCTCACCACCCTCAACTACAACACCGGCGACACAGACTTCTCCGCCCAGCTCACCGAGATCAAAAAATTCAAGCCCGACGTCATCTTCGCCCCCGGCAACTTCACTGAGAGCGCGCTCGTCATGAAGCAGGCCCGCGAACTAGGCATCACTACGCCCTTCCTCGGCGGAGACACCTGGGAGACCCCCGAGTTCCTCGATGTCGGCAAGAAGAATGTCGAAGGCGCCGTCTTCTCCACCTTCTTCGCCACCGAGGTTCCCATCACCCCGATGAGCAAAGTCTTCCTCGACGCCTACCGCAAGAAGTACTCGAAAGAGCCGGCCGCCGTCACGGCCCTTGGATTCGACGGCTACCTCGTCGCCCGCGCCGCCATCGAGAAGGCCAAGAGCATCGACACCGTGAAGATCCGCGACGCCATCGCCGTGACCAAGGACTTCCCCGGCGCGGCCGGCATGATCACCCTCGACGCCGAGGGCGACGCCGTGAAGAGCGCCGTCATCAAGGTCGTCAAGGACGGCAAATTCAGCTACCTGACCACAGTCCAGCCCTGATCCTTCACTCCGCGGGGCGGCCCGGGCCCCTGCCCGGGTCGCCCTCGCTGCATTTCCTTTCCGAGCGGAGGACAGGCGCGGTCCCCCGATTCCATCCGGACGATGCGCGAGATGGAGCGGATACTCCCTTCCATCTCGTACACGAATGAGGTCGCATGACTCTGGCACTGCTCCTCCAGCATCTGGCCAACGCCTTGTCCCTCGGCAGTCTCTATGCCCTGATCGCCATCGGCTACACGATGGTCTACGGCATTCTGAGGCTGATCAATTTCGCGCACGGCGATGTCTTCATGCTCGGCGCCTACGTGGCATTCTACGGCGTCAGCCTCTTCGCCCTGCCCTGGTGGGGAGCCCTCATTCTCGCCATCGTCGTGACGGCGCTGTTCGGCGTGGGACTCGAGCGCGTCGCCTACCGTCCTCTGCGCGATTCGCCGCGCATCTCGATCATGATCAGCGCCATCGGCGCATCCTTCCTCATCGAGAACTTGGGTGTCGTCCTCTTCGGAGGAAGGCCGAAGGGAGTCAATGTACCCGAGCTCCTCGGCGCCGTCGTCAAGTTCGGATCGGTCTCCGTCGTGGTTGTCAGCCTCGTCATTCCTGTCTTCACCTTCGCCATCCTCGCCGTCCTTCTGTGGATCGTGAACCACACGAAGACGGGCATGGCCATGCGCGCCGTATCCACCGACCTGGACGCCGCCCGCCTCATGGCCATCGATGTCAACAGGATCGTCTCCTTCACCTTCGGCATCGGCTCCCTCCTGGCCGCGTTCGGCGGCATCATGTGGTCCTACAAGTATCCCCAGCTCAATCCTCTCATGGGCGTCATGCCTGGCCTCAAGTGCTTCATCGCGGCAGTCGTCGGCGGCATCGGCAACATCCAGGGTGCCGTCCTCGGAGGGTTCCTTCTTGGCGGCATCGAAATTCTGACCGTCGCCTTCATGCCGGAGCTCTCCGGATACCGCGATGCCTTCGCCTTCGTCCTCCTCATCATTGTCCTTCTCGTCAAGCCGACGGGACTTCTCGGCAAGCGCCAGACGGAAAAGGTGTGAGGCCATGAAAATCAAACGAAACAACGTTTTCACGCTGATCGCCGTCGCTCTTTTCGCGGGTTTCCTGTTGTATGCCGACAAGGGCTTCGACGCCTTCACGCTCAGGGTATTCAACCTCTGCGCCATCTACATCGTCCTCTCGCTGTCGCTCAACCTCCTCAACGGATTCACGGGACTCTTCTCGCTGGGGCACGCCGGCTTCATGGCGGTGGGCGCCTACGTCTGCGCCCTTCTCACCATGCCGCCCGATCTCAAGGAGATGAATTTCTTCCTCACGCCCATCGTCCCCTGGCTGCAGAACCTGACACTGCCCTTCCTCCCGGCGCTTCTCGTCGCCGGCCTCGTCGCCGCATTTTTCGGGTTCATAACCGGAGCTCCCGTTCTCCGGCTTCGCGACGACTATCTCGCCATCGCGACGCTCGGCTTCGCGGAAATCATCCGTGTCCTCATAACCAATTTCCAGCCGCTGACGAACGGCGCGCAGGGGCTCAAAGGCCTGCCGCGCTTCGCCACGACCTGGACAGTCTGGCTTGTGGCCGGGAGCGCGATTCTTTTCATGGTATTCCTCATCCGTTCGAGCTACGGGCGCTCCATGAAGGCCGTGCGCGACGACGAGATCGCCGCCGAGGCCATGGGCATCAACGTGTTCAGGGTCAAGGTCACGAGTTTTGTCGTCTCGAGCTTCTGGGCCGGCGTCGGCGGCGCCCTTCTCGGCCACATGATCACGACTATCGACCCGAAGATGTTCACCTTCACCCTGACCTTCAACATCCTCCTCATCGTCGTCCTCGGCGGGGTCGGCTCCATCACGGGTTCGGTCATCGCCTCCATCGTCATCACCGTCCTCATGGAGGCCCTGCGCTTCCTCGACATGCCGATGAACCTCATCTTCGTGAAGACGGAAGGGCTGCCGGGCCTGCGCATGGTGGTCTTCTCCATACTCCTCATGCTCGTCGTCATTTTCAGGCAGCACGGCCTCATGGGAAAACGCGAGTTCTCCTGGAACATGCTGGATTTCCGCCGGAAACGTCCGCCCGCCGGCGGCAGTGGCAGCAATGGCGGAACCAGTAGTACCCGCAGCATCGGTGGCGCCGGCGGTGCGAAAGGGAAGGGGGCCGGCCATGCCTGAGCTCATGCTGAGAACCGACCGCGTCACCATGAAATTCGGCGGACTGACGGCCGTGAACGACCTCAACCTCGAGATCCGCAAGAATGAAATAATAGGCCTCATCGGCCCGAACGGCGCCGGCAAGACCACGGCCTTCAATGTCATCACCGGGATGTACAGGCCTTCGGACGGCAAGGTCGAGTACAGAGGCAAAAACATCACGGGCATGAAGCCGCACTCCATCACCGGGCTAGGCGTCGCGCGGACCTTCCAGAACATCAGGCTTTTCAAGGACATGAGTGTCCTCGAGAACGTACTGGTCGCCTGCAATCTCTCCATAAGGACGGGGATCTTCGGCGCGACCCTCCACCTTCCCGGATACCTGAGACGCGAGAAGGAAGCCCGCCGCTTCTCCATGGACCTCCTCGGACGGGTCGGACTCGCCGGACTCGCGGGCGAGAGGGCGACGAGCCTTCCCTACGGGGCGCAGCGCCGCCTGGAGATCGTCCGCGCGCTGGCGACGAAACCCTCGATGATCCTTCTTGACGAGCCCGCCGCCGGCATGAATCCGCAGGAATCGCTCGAACTCATGGATCTGATCCGCCACGTGCGCGACAGCTTCGACCTGACCATCCTCCTCATCGAACACCACATGCAGGTCGTCATGGGGGTCTGCGACCGCATGTACGTCCTCGACTACGGCCTCACCATCGCCGAGGGAGATCCGGACTCGATCCGCAGCGACAAGAAAGTGATAGAAGCCTACCTGGGGGTGGACTGATGCTCGCAGTCGACAATCTCTCCGTCCATTACGGCGGAATTCACGCCCTGCAGGGTGTCAGCCTCGAAGTTCCGGAAGGCAAGGTCGTCACGCTGATCGGCGCCAACGGCGCGGGGAAGAGCACGACGCTCCGCTCGATCATAGGCCTCGTGAAATCCTCAGGCGGCACGGTGAGCTGGAACGGCGAAACACTCACGGGAATGGCCACGAAGGATATCGTCGAGCGCGGCGTCGTCCTCGTTCCGGAGGGTCGACACGTCTTCCCGAACCTCACCATCGAGGAGAATATCATCCTCGGCGCCTACGCGAGGAACGACAGGACCGCCATCAACCGGGACCGCGAACGCGTATTCGGCCTGTTCCCGAGACTGAGGGAGAGGCTGAAGCAGAAGGCCGGCACTCTCTCGGGCGGCGAGCAGCAGATGCTCGCGGTCGGCCGCGCCATGATGACTGCCCCGAAGCTTCTCATGATGGACGAGCCCTCGCTGGGACTCGCCCCCCTCGTCGTCAAGATGATCTTCGACATCATCAGGGAAATCAACAAGGAAGGAACGACGGTTCTTCTCATCGAGCAGAACGCCAAGGCCGCCCTCGAGGTGGCCGATTACGGCTATGTCCTCGAGACGGGCCGGATACTGTTCGACGGTCCGGGACGGCAACTCCTGTCCGACGACAGGGTCAGAAAGGCATACCTGGGCGAGGGGCACTGATACCGGATAAACGCGACGCCGTTCCCGTGAGGCGGCGAGCGATCCCGGTCGATCATTTTTATGATGCTGCGCAGCGCGACGTCGATTCTCTTACGATGATGCTGGGCGGCAAGACAAATCGCCTCTCATCGCCCGGATCGCCGTTCTTCATGGCGATGATCAGCTCGACCGCCTTTTTGCACATGGCCTCGAAGGGCTGGCGTATGGTGGTGAGGGCGGGGATCATCATCTTCGAGCTCGTCGAGTCGTCCATACCCACTACCGATATCTCCTCAGGGACGCGCTTGCCGCCCCTTATGAGGGCGTTCATCGCGCCCACAGCCATGAGGTCATTTTCAGCCCAGAGTGCGGTGAACTCGATTCCCCGTTCCAGGAAGCTGCGCCCGGCCTCGATCCCTGACTCAAACTTGAAGTCTCCTTCGCGGATATTGCGGCGCAGCAGAGTGAGCCCGCGCCGCTCGAGGAATTCGGCGAATCCCTTGAGCCGTTCGCGGCAGAGCGCTATGTCCTGGGGGCCGGTGATCACCGCGAAGCGGCGGTGTCCCAGGTCGGCGAGGTGTTCGGCGGCCATGACTCCCGCGCGGTAGTTGTCCATGATGATCGTGGGGATGTCCTCGCGGTCGAGGCTCCTGTCGATGATGACCGCGGGGATATTGCTCTTCGCCATGATACTGAGAACCTGGCTCCTGTCGGAAACCCGTGAAAAGATGATGCCATCCACGTGCCGGCGCAGGAGGCTGTCTATGAAGGCACCCTCGACCTCCGGCCGGCCGTGGGTGTTTCCGGTCACGAGATTGTAGCCCCTGGCCGCAACCTCTTCCTCGATGTACTCGATGAAGCTCGCAAAGGTCTCGTGGCGGATCTCGGGCACCACGAGACCGATGAGGTTCCCGCTCTTGGAGCGCAGGCCCTGGGCGAGGAGATTTGGCCTGTAGCCGATGGTCCCGATGGCCTGCTCGACCCGACGGCGGGTTTCTGCGTCTACTTTCGGGGATCCGCTCAGGACCCTCGAGACGGTTGAAACCGAAACCCCCGCCAGCCTGGCCACATCCCTGATCGACGCCATCATGCCTCCTCGCACAGTGTTCCCGACTTCCTAGCCATTCATCTCCGCGCAGCCCTTCCCGAAGTGCTTGAGCATGACCAAGGGGTCGCAGGCGGATGGATTCGAGATCACGACGCCTTTGCGAGCCGCCTCCTCGCTGATGAAGAATTCATCGTTGGTCAACTCGCCGAAACGTATGAGGGCCGGGCTCTCGACATCCCAGGCGCCAAGCCTGCCGTGACCCTGCAGGACTATTATCCCATAGGCGCCCCGGTCGCTGATAGTCGCCGTCCTTCCCGGCAGAATGGTGAGTTCCTTGGCGCTTATGTCGGGATCGCGCCAGCAGACCCAGTTCTCGCGGTATCCCTCTGCTTCCATTTCAGCCGCGGGGCGGGTGGCCTTGGGTTCCATGAAATGGTGGGCCGCGAAATCCGGGTCGGTATTGGCCTCCCAATCTATCACATCGAGGAGGTAATCGTAGTCTCCAAGCTTTTCTTTGGGAGTGTTTTTCCAGAGGAGTTCCTCGTCGATCGGCACGTCGGCGACGAGAGACTGGTACATGGCGAAGACGTCGGACGCGGCTTGAGGCTCGTAGGTGCACAGAGAGCCCGGCGCGTGGAGCAGGCCCGGCGGCACATCCCAGCCCGTCCCCGGCTCCAGGCGGTAGGCGACTGAAAGATTGGTGATCTTGTTGTCGCCTTTGCAGAAATTCCGGAGGGCCCGGCGAACTTCGTCCTTTGTCGTGCCGGGCCGGAGGCCGAAGAAGGTGAACGGGAAGGTGCCTCCGTGGTTGTTGAGCTGGGTCGGGAAGAAATACGCTTCCGGCTTTCCCGCGGCCCCTACGAGTTTTGCGTGTCGCTCGCGGTGGTGGATATGGTGGGGAAGCGGGTCCCTGTTGTCGAAGAATTTTGAGAACATCGGCCATTTGCCATACTTTTCCCAGAGACTCTCGCCGATGAGACCTCCGCCGAGCGCGGCCACCGCATCGCGCAGGAGGAAACGCTCCTCATGGGCACCATCCATGGCGACGACGAAACTCAGACCTTCGTCTTTCCCTGTAAGCGGCCCGTTGTCGGCGGGTGTCGTCGATGCGAACCACCGCTCGTCGAGCCCGCCCCGCTTGGACCCGAGGGCGTAGTAGTCGTCAGGGTGCAGCTTTATCCTCCTCCCCGGAATGCAGAAACTTCTCGGCACCCATGTGGGAACGAGACGCAGGATACCATCGCCCTGCTCAAAGGAATTTTCGATGACGGTCGCCTTCATTGAAGACCTCCCCAGTTAAGAATCTGTGGTAACGTTACCACGAACTATAGCCTTGTTTTTGCCATCTGTCAAAATAATAATCATCTATTTATTATAAGTTGTTTTATTGCATATAGATAAAAATATCAAATAAACGTAAAAATAAAACTTGACAGCTTCATTTCCTCGTGATAACGTTTTCTTGAAATTGCTCTGCACCGTTGTGGAACTTTGTTAATACCCGTTGGCTCCGAAGAAAAGCCTGAGGCAGGAACATGGCCAAGTTGCTTGTGATGAAGGGAATCAGCAAGACTTTCTTCGGCGTCAAGGCGCTCAAGGACGTCGATTTCGATCTCGATCGCGGCGAAGTGCACGTCCTTCTCGGAGAGAACGGAGCGGGTAAGTCCACACTGATCAAAGTGCTCTCGGGCGCCTATGGATTCGACTCGGGCAGCATCGAAATCGACGGCCGCCGCGTCGAACCCTCTCGTTTCGGACCGAGCCTCGCCGAGGAATGGGGGATCGTGACGATCTATCAGAACTTCCACGTGGTTCCCCATTTGAGTGTCGCCGAGAACCTCGTGCTGCCCGGCTTTGCCGGAGGCGGCCCGCTGATCCGATGGGGTACCGTGTTCCGCCGCGCGAAAGAGACTCTTGCCACCCTCGATTTCGACATCGATCTCCACGCTCGCGTGAAGGATTTGAGCGTCTCCAAGAAACAGATGCTCGAGATAGCCATCGCCCTCTCCAAAAACGCGAAGATCCTCATCATGGATGAGCCGACCGCCGCCCTGAGCGAGAAGGAGGTCGAGATTCTCTTCTCGGCCATCGCGCGGATCAAGGCCCGCGGCATCGGCGTAATCTACATCTCCCACAAGCTCGAGGAGATCAAGCGGATCGGCGACAGGGTGACCGTACTCCGGGATGGATCGACCATCGCGACGGTCGATCCGAAGACGACAGGGACCGAAGAGCTCATCGCCATCATGATCGGCAAGGCCATGTCCTCCCGCGGCGAGCGGGTTCTTCTTGAGGCGGGAGAAAACTTTCTGGAGGTCGAAAGGCTGCAGAACCGGAATTTTCCGGAACCGATCAGTCTCCGGTTGCGCGCGAACGAAATCCTTGGCGTCACCGGCCTCGTGGGCTCCGGCAAGACCGAACTCGCGCGGGCGATCTTCGGCATCGACCGTCTCGTTTCGGGTCGGTTGCTTCTCGGGGGCTCGCCGATCGTCGTGACTTCTCCCCGCGATGCTGTGCTTCGCGGCATCGGCTACTTGCCGGAGGACCGTGATGAGTGCGGCCTCTGCCTCAATATGGGCGTCAAGGAAAACATGACCCTCGCTTTTCTCTCGCGGCTCCGCAGCTTTTTATTCAGTCATTCAGGCGAACGCCGCTCCGTCCAGAACATTGTGGATGCCATAGCGGTGAGGACCCCCGGGCTCTCTCAGCAGGTAAAGTACCTGAGCGGCGGCAACAAACAGAAAGTCGTCCTCGGCAAGTGGCTCATGGCCGACTGTCGCCTTCTTATCCTCGACGAACCCACCATCGGCATCGACGTCGGCGCGCGAAGCGAGATTTACGAACTCATCAGGGCCTTCGCCCGCAAGCCCGGCCGCTCGGTGATCTTCATCTCGAGCGATATGGACGAGATCCTGGAAATTTCGAGCAGGACCCTCGTGATGTCGCGGGGGCGGATCGTCGCCGAACTCGATCCCGGGACGAGCTCCAAGCATGAGATCATGCAATACAGTCTCGGCGCCAAACAAAAGGATATCGCATGAGTACAATCACAGAGCCCACGCGAGAGGGAAGAACGCTCGCACCGCGCTTCATCGCCAGATCCCTCAAGAACCAGGCGTTTTCGATGTTCCTTATCCTGGTGGCAATGTGGATAGTGCTCGCATTCCTGTCGCCCTACTTCTTCACGGTCAGCAACATCTTCGAGATCACCCTGCAGACGGCTGTCATCGCCATCATCGCGGCGGGCGAAACCCTCATCATCTTCTCGGGAGGGATCGATCTCTCCGTTGGGTCGGTCTTCGCCTGCTCCGCCGTTGTGGGCGGGATCGTGTTCCAATGGACCCACAGCCTCTTTTTTTCCCTCGCCGCGACGCTCTGTTTCGGAGCCCTCATGGGCTTGATCAGCGGTCTCATCATCACGAAATTGAGGGTTCCGCCCTTCATCGCAACCCTCGGACTCATGGGGATCGCACGGGGCTTCGCGCTGATTTTTTCACGCGGCATCCCGATTTTCGGCCTGGACAAGGGCTACCAGTGGATCGGACAGGGCAAGCTTTTCAATCTCATCCCGGTGCCCACGGTAATCATGCTTGTTGTATTCGTCCTCATTTATCTTCTGATTACCTTCACGCGATTCGGTCGCTTCACTCTGGCGATCGGCAGCAACGCCGAAGCTTCCCGCCTGTCCGGCATTCCCGTGGGCAAGGTGACTATCGGTATATACGCCATCAGCGGCCTCCTCTGCGGCATCGCCTCCACCATCGAGGCGGGCCGGCTCGGAACCGTGCAGCCCGCGGGAGGAAACGGCTACGAGCTCCTCGCGATCGGCGCGGTGGTTATCGGCGGCACGAGCACCTTCGGCGGGGAAGGCAGCATCGTCGCCACCCTCATCGGCGCGGTCATTGTCACTACGATCCGGAACGGCCTCAATATCATCGGCGTCAACGCTTTCTGGCAGCTCGTCGTCAACGGAATGATAATCATCAGCGCCGTGGCTGTGGACCAGCTGCGCCGGCATAAATAAGCATCTACCCGATTCGTCGAATCGGGATCTCGAATTTCCGGAGGGTCGTCATGAAGAGAAGTTCTGTCCTGATTCCGCTAGTCCTGATCTTTCTCGTACTCGGGGGCACCGCCTTCGCCCAGTCGAAGACGATCGTCTTCATTCCCAAGTCGACATCGGCAACCTTTTACCTTTTCCTCGTAAAAGGCGCCCAAGACCGCGCAAAGGAACTGGGTTATACGATCGACTATCAGGGACCGTCGAACGAGGCTGACATGAATACCCAGGTAGACCTGGTCCGCAACATCACTGCCAAGAAACCTGCGGGCATCCTCCTCGCGGCCCTCGATTCGAAAGCCCTCATCCCCTCCGTGGAGAGTGCGATAAAGGCCAAAGTGCCTGTCGTGATGGTAGATTCGGGCATTGATTCCGACGCGCCCTACGGCTCCATCACCTGCGACAACTATCAGGGCGGCTACGACGCGGGCATCCAGATGGCGAAACTCCTCGGCGGCAAGGGCCTCGTCGCAAATCTCGGCATCCAGGCCGGCTCGGTCAGTTCACAGCGATCCGTGGGCTTCAACGAAGCGATCAAGAAATATCCCGGCATGAAAGTCCTTCCGATCCAGTGGACCAACGCCGATGCGGCGGCCTCGATGAACATCGCCACCGACCTGCTCACCGGCAACCCCAGCCTCGCGGGATTCTTTTCGGCCTGCGCTCCCACCGCGGTCGGTATT
The DNA here is from genome assembly GCA_963678065.2 of Treponemataceae bacterium. Classification (GTDB taxonomy): domain Bacteria; phylum Spirochaetota; class Spirochaetia; order Treponematales; family Rectinemataceae. The sequence continues at coordinate 127,827 of CAXXVZ010000005.1, read as the reverse complement.
GCCCAGGCGGTCAAGGCAAAAGGCGTGGACAAGAAGGTGAAGATCGTGACCTTTGACCCGAGTCCCGAGATCCTCGGAATGTTCGAAGACGGAACCATCAACGCGATCATCGCCCAGGATCCTTATCAGATGGGTTACGAAGGCGTCGGCGTTATCGACAAGGTGATAAAGGGACAGAAGGTCGACAAGAAAAAGATCGAGCTTCCCCCTGTGCTCATCACCAAAGAAAATTACAATTCGCCCGCGGTTCAGAAGCTCCTCCAGACTCCTGATAAGTTCTGATGAAGAAATCCGGGTCCGGTCGCGCGATCGGACCCGGGGAGGAAAAGCCTTGAAGGATCGCATCAATGTCGGTCTTATCGGCCATGGATTCATGGGCCGCGCCCACTCGAACGCTTACTCCCAAGTCTGTAAATTTTTTCCTCATACCATCCGTCCGGTGCTCAAGGCCGCCTGCGGTCGTGACGCCGCCGAGCTGGGGCCTTTCGCCGAGAACTGGGGTTGGGAGGGAGTCGAGACCGATTGGCGCCGCCTCATTGAACGTTCCGATATCGATCTGATCGACATCTGCAGCCCCAACGACACGCACCTGGACATCGCGCTCGCCGCGGCGAAGGCCGGCAAGATGATCGTCTGCGAGAAACCCCTCGCGCGGAACGCAGAGGAAGCCGCCCTCATGGTCGAGGCTGTCTCCCGGGCTGGCGTGCAATCCATGGTGTGCTTCAACTACCGAAGGGTGCCCGCGGTATCGCTTGCCAGGCGGATGATCGAGGAAGGGCGGCTCGGCCGCATTTTTCACTATCGGGCAAAGTATCTTCAGGACTGGACAATGAGCTCCGATCTTCCCATGGGGGGCACGACACTGTGGCGGCTCGACGCGAAAGCCGCGGGCTCGGGAGTGACCGGCGATCTCCTCGCGCACTCCATCGACCTCGCGCTCTGGCTTGTCGGGCCCATCCGGGAGCTCTCCGCGATGAGTGGCACCTTTATTGCCGAGCGGCGCCTTCAGAATGATCCGTCCAAGTCCGCGAAAGTCGAGATCGAGGATGCCTGCGCCTTCCTCGCCCGTTTCGAGAACGGCGCGATGGGTACCTTCGAGTCAACCCGCTTCGCCCGCGGGCGGAAGAACCAGAACAGCTTCGAGATCAACGGCGAACTCGGTACGATCGCCTTCGACCTTGAAGACGCCCATGTCCTGGAATACTATGACCATCGGGTGGATCCGGCCTGCCGCGGCTTCTCGAAAATACAGGTATGGGACGGGGCGCATCATCCCTATATGGGCAACTGGTGGGTGCCGGGCTGCGCGATCGGCTACGAGCACAGCTTCATCCACGTTGTGTCGGACTTCCTCTACGGCCTCGAACGGGGTGTAAAGCTCTGTCCCGATTTCGCGGATGCCTATCGCACGCAGCTCGTCTGTGACGCGGCGCTGGCTTCGGCCGCCTCAGGCTCCTGGGAACGCCCTTAAAGGAAGGTGGTGTATGGCTGGGTCAAAGAGTTACAAGTCGGAACTGGTCGGAGTCTTCGGCTACCCGGTCGCTGAAAATCCGACGATAGTCATGATCGAGGCAGGATTCCGGGCGGCGGGTCTCGACTGGCGCTACCTCACTCTGGAAGTGCGGCCCGAAGATCTGGCGGCTGCGATCGCGGGACTCAAAGCCTTCAATATGCGCGGCATCAACTTGACGATTCCGCACAAGGTCGAGGTCCTCAAATATCTCGACGCGGTCGCCTCGGACGCCCGTCTCATCGGGGCCGTGAACACGGTCTACCAGAAGGATGGTCTGTCGTACGGCGAAAACACCGACGGCAAGGGTTTTCTCGCCTCGTTGCGGGAGGAGGCGGGGGTCGATCCAGAGGGCAAGCGCGTCGTCGTGCTCGGCGCTGGCGGCGCGGCCCGGGCCATCACGGTCGAACTCGCCCTCCACGGCGCCCTGGACATAACTGTCGTCAACAGGGACAGAACGCGCGGCGAAACCCTCGCGGGCCTCCTTGGCGAAAAGACTCCGGTGAAGGCGCGCTACTCGCCCTGGACAAAAGGAATCGCCATTCCGGCGGATACGGATATTCTCGTGAACGCGACCTCGATCGGGCTCTATCCTGGCGTGGATGACAGGCCGGATATCGATTATCGGAGCATCGGCGCCGGAATGGTCGTCTGCGATGTCATTCCCAACCCGCCGCGGACGCTCTTCCTCCGGGAGGCGGAAAAGCGTGGCGCCAAAACCCTCGACGGGCTGGGTATGCTCGTCAATCAGGGCGCCATCGGATTCCGGATCTGGACGGGCCTCGAAGCCCCGGTGGCCGAAATGAAAAGTGCCCTGATGGCGGAGTTCGCGGGCTGAGAGACCCTTAAGCCGATCTGGGCCGGGCGACAAGTCCGGCCTCGCCCGATTCCGCCCGCCCACAACCAAGACCCGCGGCATCAGGCAGCCTCTGTTTGTGGGCTCGGAGTTGTTGACTCAGTTGTCAGGCAGGGAATTCTTTCCAGAGGCCATCGAGCGCCTCCGAAACCTTCCGGTAAAGGGAGTATTTTCCTGCGTAGATCGCGGCGTTCGCGATTTCCGGTTCCTGGCGATACTTGATCTTCACCATGTGCTTCGCGGCCTCTTTCAGGTCTGCGTACACTCCCGAAGCGACGGCCGCAGCCATGGCGCAGCCGAGGGCGCCGAGTTCCGCGACATCGACAATTTCGACCGGGAGCTGGAACACATCGGCGAAGATCTTGACCCAGACCTTCGAGTTGGCAGCCCCGCCCGCGAGCCTGACGGCCGGGCCGCGTTTTCTGTTTGCCAGCAGTTTTTCCACGTGGACCATGTGGCAGAATACGATCCCCTCGAGCACCGCGCGGATTATCTGGGCGCGGGTGTTCGCGCCTGAAAGGCCCACGAAGCAGGCGCGCGCCTGGGGATTGTAGTTCGAGCCGAAAATGTAGGGCAGGAACACGATGCTCTGTCCGTCGGGTGGGACACCGGCGGCCATGTCCCCGGCGAGTTCGTAGAGACTGATGCCGCGCGATTGTGCTTCCCTCTTTTCCTCGTCGAGAAAAAGCTTGCAGAACCACTCGTAGTTTCCCGCCGAGGTCGGGCTGCTCTCTTCGACGAGATAGTATCCGGGCAGGCAGAACAGGGAATTCATCATGACGGTTTTGTTGAGAACGGGAGTTCTGGAGACATATTCGTTGATGCTCCAGGTCCCGGCGATGACGCAGAGGTTCTCTTCGTCGGTCACGTCCACGGCGACGGCGCAGGCGTCGATGTCGAACATGCCGCCGGCGACAGGTGTTCCTTCGCGAAGGCCCGTCGCCGCCGCGGCTTTGGCGGATATGCTGCCGCAGCGCTCGGTCGAGTAGCGCAGGGGCGGAAGCCTGTCCATCACCTCGCCCAGCCCGAAATCCTCCAGCAATTCCCGGTCGAAACACGTATCCCGGAGGTTCATGAGGCCCGATCCGGAATAGTCCGTGATTTCGGCGAAGGCCTCTCCCGTGAGCATGAACCGTATGTAGTCCTTGACCTCGAAAATCCACCGGACATTCCCGAGGATGCCCGGCCTGTTGTCCTTCAGCCAGCGCAGGAGGGAGACGGGCTGGCAGGCGAGGATTTTCTGGTAGGTCTTTTCGTAGACCTTCGCGGCAGTGCCGTCCTTTTCCCACTGCTCGGGATAGGCCCAGGCCCGCGTGTCGGTCGAGACGATGCCGTTGTACGCGGGCTTCCCGTCGCGCCCCCAGAGGTACAGACCCTTCCCGTGGCCGGTGCACGCGATGCCGCGTATCTCGGCTGGCTGGGCGCCGGACAGAAAGAGGGCTTCCCGGATCGCGTCGCAGTTGGCCCGCCAGAGCAGGTCCATGTCGCGCTCGGTGAAGCCCGGCTGGGGCATGATGAGGGGTACCTTGCGCGAAGCCGAGGCGATTTCCCTGCCTTCGCTGTCCGATATCACCGCCTTGGTGAGCGTGCCGCCGTTGTCGATTCCGAGGAAATATGTTTTCATCCGCAACCTGCCCTTCCGTGATCGTTCATTCCCAGAATCCCGACTCGAAGCAGCGCGTCCTCTGGAATGTACTGTCCAGGGCGACTCGCTGGAAGGCCCTTTCCCCTTTCAGGACCAGTCTCCCTTCCTCGGCTTCCATGGACCGGACCCCTTCCCGGAGAAGATCCGGGGTGAGCTCGACGAGGGCCGTGCCGTAACAGAGTTTTCTCTCGCCGCCTGAGGGGACTGTGAGCGTCGTCGGCTTTCCGAGGATTTCGGGCACGGAGCGGGCGTAGGCGAGACCGCTCGCGAAGGCTCCCACCGCGTTCTCCGTGCCGAGGCAGAAGCTGTGGTCGGCGCCGCCCTCGTCGAGAGCCCAGGGTGTGAATGGCCTGCCGCCGTACTGGAGCCAGAGGTCGTTGAAAGAGAGGGCTATCTCCCCGCGCGGCAGGGCTGCCTCGCCAGGGAAAAAGCAGATGTAGGCGATCCCGAGCACGGGGTTGACGACGCAGCTCCAGCCGAGAGAAAGGCGCGCCGGAACGGCTCCGGTGACGAAATCCGTGGCGCCTATCATGCCCGGCACGGTGCGAAGATCGGTGGAGCCCCCGTCGCGCAGAGGCACGGAGGACAGGCTCCCGAACTCTGCCCCTTGAGCGAGGCGGCCCGTGTCGTCGTACTCAGTGCCGGCGGGCGCCGTCAGGAAACGCTCGGCACAGAGGCTGATGCGGCAGCCGGCCTGCAGGAAGGGCGAGCCGAGCGTGTTGTGCCGGGTCAGATTTATGGCGACAGGTTTTTCCCCGCCGTTCCTGATGCGGATTACGGAGTAATACGCTGTCTGCTCCTCGAAAAGAAGGTCGCACTTGTTCCAGACGAGGGGCATGGCCGGCTCGGGGCTTCCGAGGGAGAATCGCGCCCAGGCGGCTCCTGCATCGGGCGAAATTCCGACATTTTCGATTTTCCACTCTTCGTTCGCCGTCCATCCGTGGACGGGGAGTTCGACCCCGTCCACGACGCAGGACGATCCGAAGTTGGGGCTGCAGGGGAAATCCCCCGCGATGAGGTAAAGAACCTTGTTTTTCCAGTATTTTCCGTGCTCGGCTTCGGAATACGGCCTTCCGGAGTTGTCGCGAAAATCCGGCATCCAGTGCGCGTTAACTCCGCCCGAGCCCCTGAGGAGACTGAATTCGGGCATCATGCCGCCGGATGCGTCGACGAGGGCCCTCACCTTTCCGTTCGAGAGGGCGGTCGACTTCCGTCCGAGATAGTCGAATCGCCTGGCTTCGAGAGCGCTGCCCACGCGGTCCCTCCTCAGCCGGCCACGGCCGGGTCTCCGGCGTTAGGGCCGAAGTGTTTCAGCACGACGAGCGGCTCTGTCCTGCTTCTGTTGGTCACGATGACGCCTTCCTGCGCCGCGGCCTCGCTCACGAAATACTCGTCGGCGCTGAGGTCTCCGTAGCGGAGCATGATAGCGGCCTCGGCCTCGTGACATCCGAACCTGCCGTGTCCCTGAGTGAGGATGCAGCCGTAGGCGGCCCGGTCCTTGATGACGGCGCTTCGTCCCGGCAGGACTGTCAGCTCCTTGGCCGCGATGTAGCCGGTCGCGTAGACGACCCATTTTTCGATGTGGTTTTCGTCCTGCGACGCGACGACCGGAGGGCGGAAATAGTGCTTCCGGTAGTTGGGATCCACGTTTTTTTCCCAGTCCATGAGACTGAGCACGTAGTCGATGTCGCGCTTCCTGTCTTCCGGACAGTTTTCGACCAGGAAGTCGTAGGGATAGACCTCGCCCGAGACGATGTTTTCATAGACCGAATTGACGTCGGAGTTCCACTGCGGCTCGTAGGTCAGGTAAGAGCCGGGCGCGTGGACGACTCCCGGCGGCGTGTACCAGCCGGTCCCGAGCTCGATCCTGAATGCGCGGGAAAGATCGGTGATGCGGATGTCCCGCTTCTCGAAATCCGCGAGCCGGCTGCGGACTTCTTCCTTCGTCACGTCCGGATCGAAGCCGAAATAGGTGTGGGGAAACTGTCCCGGATGGTTGTTCAGCTGGGGTGGATAATAGTAGGCCTCGGGCTTGCCCTTCCGGCCGACCCGCCTGGCATCTTCTTCCCGCAGGTGGAGATGGTGGAAGAGGGGTGCCTCGTAGTCGAAGAATTTCGAGTACATCGGCCAGGTTCCGAACCTTTCTTTCAGCTCCCTCCCGATGATTTTCTCTCCGAGTTCGTCGACGGCGTCCTTGAAGAGGAAGAGTTCGTCTTTTCTCCCGCTCGGATCGACGTAGCTCATGCCCTCGTCGGCCGGAGCCGCGGGGCCGTTCATGGCCGGGATGACGGAAGAGAACCACCGCTCCTTGATCGATCCGCGCGCGGTCCCCAGCGCGTAGTAATCGTCCGGATGGAGCCTGAGCCGCTTTCCGGCCGAGGAAAACCGCCGGGGCACGAATACCGGCGCGAGTCTGAGGACGCCCGAGTTTTTTTCAAAGGTTTCGTGGATGGCCTTGGTCGTGTGCATGGGATTTCCTTCAGGCCTTCGGCCCGAAATGCCTGAGCATGACGAGTCCGTCCGTCGGGCTCGTGTTCGTGACGAGGATGCCTTCCTTCGCCGCCTTCGCTGTGACGAAGAGCTCATCGTGGGTCATCTGGCCGAAGCGGATGAGGGCGGGAGATCCGATATCGAGTTTGCCGAACATGCCCTGTCCCTGGATGACTATGGCCCCGTAGGGCCCCTCGTCCTTTATCAGCGCCGATCTGCCGGGCAGGATCGTCAGCTCCTTTGCGGAGAAAAAATCGGACTTGTAGACGATGTCGAATTCCTCATAGCCCCCCGCGCGCATCTCCTCCAGGGGCCGCGCGGGTTTCGGGGCCATGTAGCGGTGTTCGAAGAACTCAGGATCGGTGTTGAGCTCCCAGTCGAGCAGCCCGACATAGTAGTCGAGATCGTCTTTCTTGTTTTCGGGAATATCCTTCTGCAGCAATTCCTTCGGCGTGTAGGCTTCCCATACGATGTTCTGGAACATGGCGAACACGTCCGAGGCGCGCTGCGGCTCGTAGGTCAGAAGCGATCCCGGAGCGTGCAGGATGCCCGGTGGAACGTCCCATCCCGTGCCAGGCCTGAGCTTGTATGCCCGGGAGAGGTAGAGGATGCCGTTGTCTTCCTTTTCCCAGTTTGCGAGGCATTTTTTGACCTCTCCCTTCGTCGTCCCCGGATTGAGACCGAAGAAGGTGTAGGGGAAGTAGCCGCCGTGGTTGTTGAGCTGCTTGGGGAAATAGTATGCCTCGGGTTTGCCTGTGCGCCCGACCTTCGCCGCCATCGCGTCGGTGTGGTGGATGTGGTGGGGCAGGGGTTCCTGGTTGTCGAAGAATTTCGAGTACATCATCCAGCCGCCGTATTTTTGCAGGACCTCTGTGCCGAGGATTTCCGCGCCGGCGATTTCGAGGGCATCGCGGAGCAGCACCCTGGAGGAGTCGTCGACGTGAATGAAGGAGAGCCCTTCGAAAGGTGTCGTCAGCGGCCCGTTGTCGGCCTTCGTCGTCGAGGCGAACCAGCGCTCGTCGATGCCTCCGCGATTGGCGCCGTACGAGTAATAATCGTCCGGGTGCAGCTTGAGCCGCCTGCCCGGAATGCAGAATGAGCGGGGGACCCACGCCGGTTCCAGCCGGAAAACGCCGTTTCCATTATTGAGAGCGGCTTCCACCAGTTGTTTTTCGCCTGCCATGATCGAATCTCCTTAACAAGGCCCTGAAGAGGCCGAAAGCGACTTCTTCAGGGCGGCTTGGTTTCTGCGACCGCGGACTCAATGCCGCAGTCCCGCGCCCGGCGACGCCGTCGTCTCCCGGATCACCAGTTCCGGCCCGAGCACGATCCTGATTTTTTCCATTTTTTCCTTGCGGCTCATCCGTATGATGAGGTCGACGGCGCTCTCGCACATTTTCTGGAAGGGCTGGGCTATCGTCGTGAGGGCGGGCTTGATCATCCACGAGTGTTCGATATTGTCGAGACCGATGAGGGATATGTCGGCCGGGATCGAAACACCGCGGGCTATGAGCCTGTTCATGGCCCCTATGGCCATGTAGTCGTTCTGGGCCCAGAGCGCGGTGAAATCGGCGCCTGAATCCATCAGGTGATCGATCCCCCTGCCTCCCGCCTCGAACTTGAAGTTGCCTTCGAAAACGCATCTGTCGTCCAGCTGCCCGCCCTTCGTCTGTATGGTATTCCGGAAACCGGCGAAGCGTTCGCGGTTGATGGAAATATCCATCGGCCCCGTGATGCAGGCGAAACGCCTGTGCCCGAGCGAGAGCAAATGCTCGGCAGCCATCACGCCGGCGCCGTAATTGTCCATCACCACGGCGGGGATGTCCTCGCGCTCGAGGGAGCGGTCTATGATGACGGCCGGAACCTTGGTGCGGTCTATCAGCTTGAGGACGCGACTCTTGTCGGATACCCGCGAAAAAATGATGCCGTCGATGTTCCTCCGGATGAGGTTTTCTATGAACCGTTCCTCGGTGTCGGGATTCGTGTTCGTGGAGCCGATGACGAGATTGTAGCCCTGCGCTTCCGCGCTTTCCTCGGTGAATTTTATGAACGACGTGAAGGTTTCATGCTGGAGTTCGGGAACCACGATGCCGATCAGATTGGCGCTTTTCATCCTGAGTCCGCGGGCGACCAGGTTGGGCTTGAAGTTGATCTCCCGTATTGCTCGCTCGACTTTGACGCGTGTTTCTTCGTCGACAGGGATGGAGCTGTTGATAACCCGTGATACTGTCGAGGTCGAAACGCCGGCCAGGCGGGCTACATCCTTCATTGATGCCAACGGGACTCTCCTTGAAACATGATAACGATTGCGCAAACGATATCATTCTTATTAAATGCTGTCAAATTGATTCTTTTGTTATATAAGCCATATTTAATATCATTCAGTAAAAAGTATTAATATTTCTAATTAAATAAATTTGCCTTTTATTGCATTCATGGTCAATGATAACGATTGCGCAAACGATATCATTCAAGAATTTCGTGTTTTTCGACGCTTTTCCGTTGACAATACGAAAAAGCAGGTTAACAATGTTTTCTATCGCACACAAATTCCCATGGAGGTGGCAAAGATGAAAAAGGTACTCATTCTCTTTTTGCTGGTTCTCGCCCTGATGCCTGTTTCCGTGTTTTCGCAGACCAAACAGATCGTCATCGGCATGACGGTTCCCGGTCTCCAGTTCCCGTTCTTTGTCACGATGAAGAACGACGCGGACGCCGCCGCGGCAAAACTGGGAGTGAAGCTGCTGTTCATCGACGCGCAGAACGCTTCGGACAAACAGATGGCCGCCATGGAAAACTTCGTCGCCCAGAAGGTGGACGGCATTCTCATCTCCCCGATGACGACCGATTCTCTCGTCCCGGCGATCGAGGACGCTGTCAAAGCCGGCATCCCCGTCGCGACCGTGGACCGCAAGGCCAACACCGACGCGGTTCTCGTCCACGTCGGGGCGGACAATGTCGAAGGCGGAAGGGCCGCCGCCCGCTACATCATCCAGAAACTGGGCAACAAGGGAAGCGTCATCGAACTCGAAGGCACCCCGGGCTCTTCCGCCGCGGTGGACCGGAAGCAAGGCTTCGATGAGATCATGAAAGCCTCCGGCGTCAAGATCCTCGTTTCCCAGACCGCAGAGTTCAGCCGCTCGAAGGCTCAGTCCGTCATGGAAAACCTGATGCAGGTGTATCCGAAATTCGACGCCGTGTTCGGCGCCAACGACGAGATGATCATCGGCGCCATCGAGGCGATGTCGGCCGCCGGAATCAATCTCAAGAGCAAGGTCACTATCGGCTTCGACGCCACGACAGACGCTTTCTCCTACATGAAGGAAGGGAAACTCGGCGCGACAATCGACCAGTTCCCCGGCCAGCAGGCAGGTCTCGCGCTCTCCGCCCTCGTCGACAAGATCAAGAATAAAAAAGAGCCGGCCAAGAAGGTTGTCTTCATCAACCCCTTGCCTGTCACGAAGTAAGCGATTCCCGGATAGGGGCCGGCGTCGGACGCCGGCCCCTCATTTTGCATTCAATCGGGGGAGCGGTCATGCAGACCTTATTGGAAATGGTCGGTATCAGTAAATCTTTTCCCGGCGTCCGCGCCCTCCACCGTGTGGACTTCGATCTGCGTGAAGGCGAAGTCCACGCCCTTGTGGGAGAAAACGGCGCCGGGAAATCGACCCTCATGAAAATCCTTTCGGGACTCTACCGCGCCGACGAAGGCGAGATACGGCTCAGGGGCAAAAAAGTCACCGCCCTGGGTATCAAACAGATGCTCGACGCCGGAATCAGCGTGATTTACCAGGAACTCAACCTCATCCAGTACCTCTCCGTCGCGGAGAACATTTTTCTCGGGCGCGAGCCGCGGCTCCCCGGCGGATTCATAGACTGGAAAAAAATGTACCGGGACGTCGATGCCCTGCTCAAGCCTTTCAATGTCGCCCTCGATCCCCGGGCGAAAATCCACAGCATCGGACCAGCTTACCAGCAGGTCGTGGAGATAGCGAAGGCGCTTTCCCTGAAATCCGACATCATCGTCATGGATGAACCCACCGCGCCGCTCACGGGAAACGAAGTCGAGCGTCTCTTCGAGATGATCAACAACCTGAAAAAAACCGGAGTTTCCGTAATCTATATCTCGCACAGGCTCGAGGAGATTCCTCGGGTCGCCGATCGGGTCACCGTGATCCGCGACGGCGCCCGGATCGTGACGAAACCGCTCGCGGAACTTCAGACCGATGAGATCATACACCACATGGTAGGCCGCAAACTCACGGAGCAGTATCCAGTGGCGTCGATTTCCGTCGGGAACGAGGTGCTGCGCGTCGAAGGTCTGTCAAAAAAAGGCGTCTGTTCCGGTGTTTCGTTCGCTGTCCGGAAAGGCGAGATAGTGGGATTCACCGGCCTTGTCGGAGCCGGCCGCACCGAGATTATGCAGCTCCTTTACGGATTCATAAAAAGGGATTCGGGCAAGGTCTTCATCGATGGAGTGGAGACGGTCATCCGTAGTCCACGCGATGCCGTGCTCAAAGGCATCGGGCTCATCCCCGAAGAGAGAAAGAAACAGGGGCTCGTCCTGGGGCTTTCCGTATTCGACAATTCGGCGCTGACAATTCTTGACCAGTACTCGGCTTTCGGCCTGCTTCGCAGGAAGGAGATCGGCGGCCTCGTCAGGAACATGGTCAAAAAAATGGAGATAAAGACTCCGACGCTGAAACAGCAGGTGCGGTTCCTCTCGGGCGGCAACCAGCAGAAAATCGTGCTCTCCAAATGGTTCGTCCGGCATTGCAAAGTCTACATCTTCGACGAGCCGACGCGGGGAATCGATGTCGGCGCCAAGGTGGAGATATACAAACTCATGCAGAATCTGGCCGAGGAGGGCGCTGCGGTCATCATGGTGTCTTCCGAGCTGCCCGAAATCATGAACATGAGCGACAGGATAGAAGTTGTCTTCGGTGGCCGGATCGTCAAGGAATTCAAAAAAGGGGAAGCGAACAGCGAACAAGTCATGGAGTACGCGCTTGGCCTGCATCCGGACGCTTCATAGGCCAGGAATCTTCCAAGGAGCCGCATCGTGAAGATCAATGTACGGAACACACTCAAAAACTATGGGATCGTAATAGCGTTCTTTTTGATCTGCATAATCCTTTCGATCCTCTCGCCGGTTTTCTTCCAGATGACGAACATCATAAATGTGATACGGCAGACTTCGATCTACGGCATCATGTCCGTCGGCATGACGTTCATCATTCTGACGGGCGGCATCGACCTGTCCATCGGCTCCATCCTGGCCATATCCGGAGCGGTCTGCGCCGGCCTCCTTAAAGGGGGGAGCCCTCTTCCCGTCGTCGTGATCGCCACTCTGGGGATAGGGATCGGCTGCGGCCTCATGAACGGACTTTTCATCACGATCGGCAAAATCACTCCATTCGTCGTGACTCTCGGCATGATGAGCATCGCGCGCGGACTCACGCTCATCTACACCAAGGGTTACCCGATTTCCGGCTTTTCGCCCGCGTTCCGCTTCATCGGCGGCGGATACATCCTGGGGCTGCCCGTCCCTATCATCATCTTCCTGGTAATCGTCGTCATCGCCTTCGTGGTCCTCACCCAGACACGACTCGGGCGCTACACCTACGCCATCGGAGGCAATGAGGAGACGGTCAAGCTTTCGGGAATCAATTCCGGATTCTTCAAGACCTTCGCCTACGTCATCGCCGGCGCCACGGCGGCGATAAGCTCGCTGATCCTCACCTCGCGGCTCAATTCCGCCGAACCGATAGCGGGAAGCGGTTACGAGCTCGACGTCATCGCGGCCGTCGTCATCGGCGGCACGAGCCTGAACGGAGGCCGTGGCAGCGTTTGGGGAACCTTTCTCGGGGCCCTCATGATCGGCGTGATCAACAACGGAATGAACCTGCTCGGCATTTCCGCCTATTTCCAGCTTGTCGTGAAGGGATTGATCATCATCGGAGCCGTATTGCTGGATCGGTTGCGCGAAGAAGCGGCCTGAAAGGGGTATGACCATGAAAACAGAGGGACTTTGGTATCTCGGCGAGCGCAGCATCGAGCTCCGCGACATGGAAATTCCCGAGCCGGCCGCGAACGAGGTGGCGGTGGAAATGGAGTTGTGCGGCATCTGCGGCTGGGACGTCCTGTCCTTTGCGGGACGCTTCGGGCGCTTTCATCCGTATCCATTCTGCGCCGGCCACGAAGGCGTCGGCCGCGTGATTGCTGCGGGCGAGCATGTGACTTCGGTCGCGGTCGGCCAGCGCGTCGCCTGCCACGAGGTCCCCATCGGAGTCCCCGGAGGGGCCTTGATGGCGCGCCACGCCATCAGGACCGACCAGAAGGTTTCCCTGATCCCGGAAAACGATATCCCCCTCAAATACTGGGTCGTGGAGCCGGTGGTCTGCATCGTCAACGGTCTCGTATATTCCGGGATACAGCCGGGAGATTCCGTCGCCCTCGTGGGCGCAGGCTACATGGGCCTCATCTTCATGCAGGGGCTTTCCAGGATGCTCGCGGGCGAAGTGACCGTTTTCGATGTGGACGAGAAGAGGCTCGCGATGGCGAAGGAGATGGGCGCGAGCGAAACGGCCCTGGTCGGGCGCGGTGCGCCGGCCGAAAAATACCTGAAACATTTCGACGTCATAATAGAGACAGCCGGGAATCCCGACTCGATGCGCCTGGCCCTCGCCCTCGCCAAACCTGCGGCGATAATCGAAAATTTCGCCTGGCACCATCACGGCCACGAGTTCGAGCTGGACGATTGGCACACGAACGCCTGGCGCATCCTGAATATCCAGCCCGGCGTGAATCCGCATTTCGGGGATCTGTTCCCGCGGACGATCAGGCTCATGAAGAACGGCGTTTTTTCCAACGAAAAACTGCTGACGCACTCGGCGCGGCTTGAAGATGCGAAAGAGATTTTCACCACGGCGATGGAACGGAAAGACGGCTACATGAAGGGCGTCATACTGTTCTGAAGCCTATCTGGAATCCATCGCGGGAGGACCGGGCTCGCGGAGCGGAAGGGCTGCCCCGGTCAAGGAGTAGTCCTATGCTCATCGGAATTTCTCCCCTGATCTCCCCTGAACTCCTGGTCGTTCTCGCCCGTATGGGGCACGGCGACGAGATCGTCCTCGCCGACGCGTTTTTTCCCGGCGACAGCTGCAACCAGAGGGTAATCCGCGCCGACGGCCTGCGCGTTCCCGCATTGCTCGACGGCATTCTCTCTCTCATCAACCCCGATTCCTACTCCGATGCGCCCTTTGTCATGATGGCGCCGGCTTCAGGCGATACCCTCGACCCCGCTGTCGAGCTTTCCTTCCGGGCCGCAATAGACCGGCATTGGCCCGACGCCCCGGCGATCGCGCGCATCGAGCGATTCGCTTTTTACGAGCGGACCCGAAAGGCCTTCGCCGTCGTCATGACGGGAGAGACGGTCAAGTACGCGAATATCATCATAAAGAAAGGTGTCATCCCCGTGGAGCGGTGACCCGTGAAGCGGTGACCGATCCGCTTCAGGCCGCGACTCTTTTGTTTCGGCCCTTTTATTCGCAGGATTTTCGTCCGATACTGGAATTATACAGAAATCCGGGACGGGTACCGCAGATGTCAAAGGAGATTCCATTTCACGCCTTTTTCGTCTCGCTCATCCTCATCGCCTTCGCGGTCTCCGGCGCGGAAGCCCAGAGCGCGAAGGCTGAGAAGACTGTACCCTTCCAGAGCCTCAGCCTCGACTTCGACGGCCTGACCGATTTCGGATCGGGCGCACAGGGTTTCGGTCAGGTCGCTTCCCTCGCCTACAGCCTGCGCGGCGAAAAGGGAAGCTTCGGGCTCTCTCTCCGTTATCTCAATCTTCCCGCCTCCATGACTGACCTGCCTCTCGGAACCTTCGGCTCGGCGCGCATCGGCTACGCTGCCCCCCTCGGTCCCGGATTTTCCGCCGGTGCGGGACTCTCGGGAGCCATCGGAGACAATGGGGGCCTGGGCTGGAACCTGGCTTTGGACCTGGGGATCGAGCACTTCGCGGGCGATCTGGGGTTCCTCAAGGAGTTTTCCTGGGGATTCTCCCTTTCAGGATTGGGCGTATCGGGCGGAATTCCTCTTCCTGCCCTGGGCATGTACCGCAGCATGCCCAAGATCGGTATCGACCCAGTGGTGAGCGCGAAACTCGCCATGCACAGCCTCCTCGTGCGACGGGAAGGATTCAGGATGGGACTCGGGCTCGGCATTGTTGCCCCCGGATTGACTGACATCGGACTCTTCTCTTCGCTCGACATGGCGTTCGGAGAAGGTTTCAGTCTGCTCGCAGGCTGGGATATCGGCTGGAAGGACTGCAGCGCGGGAACGAAGCGGAGCCTTCTGCCTTCTTTGAGCCTCTCGGCCTCCATCCCTCTCGGGCGCCCCGCCGCAGGATCGGCCCTTCCCGAATCCTCGCCCGCGCGAATTTCGACCAGGGTGGCTTACGAGCCCCTTTACGGACAGCTCTCCGCGGTCGCCGGATCACTCTCCTACGCGTGGGGTTCTTCGGTCGCGATCAGGCCGGAGATGTCGGACAAGACATCTTCTGTCTTCATCTCCCCGAATGGCGACGGGATTCAGGACAGGCTCGAAATACCGCTTACGGCGACGCATTCCCTGAACGCGGGCGCGCTGGAGTTCTGTGTACGGGAGAAAAACTCAGGCACTCTCGTCCACATCGCCGAGATCGCGCACAACCATCCCGACTCCATGCAGAAAATGAGGCCCGCCGGCGACACACTCGCCCTGGTCCACGCGGGGATCGACCTGCCCCGGAGCCTCATCTGGGACGGAACACTGACCGGCGGAGCAAAGGCCGCGCTTCGACAGGGAGCGACGGCGACGGTCGAAGCAAAGAGGCCTGCGACGCAGGCGGCGCCCGACGGCGAATACATCGCGGGATTCATCTATCGCGCCATAGACGGCCCATGGATACGCGACTACGAAGGCTTCCTCGCGGTGATCATTGACCGAAGGCCGCCCGAGATCGCGTTCTCGTACGAGGGAGACGGGGTCTTCAGCCCCGACGGCGATGGACGGAAGGACAGTCTCGTCCTGCACGCGGCAGGCTCGAAAGAAGCCACGTGGAAACTGGAGATCTTCGATTCCTCCGGGGTTGTCGTGGCTTCGGAAGGATGGGCCGACTCTGTTCCTGCGGACTTTGTCTGGAAAGGAAGGGACGGCTCGGGCACGACCCTCCCGGACGGCCTGTATTCGGCGCGGCTCTCGGGCAGGGACAGAGCGGGCAATTCGGCGTCCAGGACCCTGGAGGGGATCAGGATCGATACCCGCAGCCCCAAGGCGACACTGGACATCGACAGCCTCGTTTTCAGTCCCAACGGCGATGGGGTGAAGGATTCTCTTGCCATTCGACCTTGGCTCGAATCGGACGGGGATCTCGCGGAGTTCAGGATTTCCGTTCTCGACGACTCCGGTTTCGAGCTCTGGTCCACGCAGGACCGGGCCAGGCTCGCGGCGGGACAGGCCTTCGCCTTCGAGGGAAGGACGGGCAAGGGCGATCCTCTCCCCGATGGCAGCTACCGCGCGGCTCTGAGCCTCGAATACGGCAACGGCTACAAGCTCGTCGTCTACAGTCCCGTGTTTCAGGTCGACACGAGCCCGCCCGAAGCGAAGATCTCCATCGTCGATGCGATACCCGTTTTCAGTCCGGACGGGGATGGGCAGAAGGATACTATCGCGTTTTCGATAGCCGCGGGCGGAGGAA
This sequence comes from Treponemataceae bacterium, assembly GCA_963678065.2. GTDB lineage: Bacteria > Spirochaetota > Spirochaetia > Treponematales > Rectinemataceae. The sequence goes on along the minus strand of CAXXVZ010000005.1, from coordinate 111,584 downwards.
GTCAGTGGAGGCTGCGCGCGCTCGACGTGGGCGGGAAAGCCTTTTTCTCGCGGAGTTTTCAGGGACTTCCCCCCCCATCATTCCTCTGGGACGGAAAGGACGACTCGGGAGCCGTCGTGCCCGAAGGCGAGTATCGGCTCGAGCTTTCAGGCATGGATGAGGCCGGAAATGTGGCGACCGCCCTCTCCGGGAGTTTTGTCGTCGACCTTTCGCGGCCTGTCGGGAGCCTCCTCTGCGATCCGGATATTTTCAGTCCGGACGGGGATGGCATTCTCGAGACGATAAACCTTTTGCCCCGCCTCGTCCCCGCCGTCCTCCCCTCTGTCTGGTCCATCACAGTCCGGAACGCGGCGGGAACGGTAGTTCGCAGACAGGAAGGCAAGACCGGCGAGCCCTTGCCGGAAAAAATCACCTTGGACGGAAAGTATCCCGCCACAGGGAAGGCCTGGGAAGATGGGCGCTACCGCGCGACTCTCGTTTTCTCCCTCCGCAACGGGTTCGCGGGGGAGGCCTCCTCGCCCTGGTTCTCCCTCGATACCAGCCCGCCGGAAGCCTTCATCCAGGCAGACAGGCAGGCTATCAACCCTTCGGTTCCCGGGGCGGGAAGCCGGGTGCGCTTCACCCAGACGGGAACGGCCGGAGATCTCTGGAAGGGCGAATTGTCGAACTCCGATGGTCTTCTTCTGAGAGTCTGGGATTTCGGCGCGAAGCTTCCATCCTTCCTCGAGTGGGACGGGAGTGATTCCGGAGGAATGAGACTGGCCGACGGGAGCTATGATTACCGCTTGAAAGGCAGCGACGCCGCAGGGCACTCATATGTCTCCCGCCCCATACAAGTGGCGATCGATACGGACAGGAAGGCCGTATCGCTTTCCGTAGGACCGAGCGTTTTCAGCCCGGACGGCGACGGAGTGGGCGATACGGTGAATTTCGGGATAACGACGACAAGCAGAGTGAAATCCTCATCCTACGCGCTCGAAGTGCTCGCCCTCCCGTCGACCCCCGCTCAAGGATCGAGTCCGGAAATGGCGAAATCGCTTCGGGTCCGCAGTTTCGCGGGGAAGGGAGAAGTCCCGAAGTCGATTATCTGGAACGGAATTGCGGATTCAGGCGCCAAGGCCGCGAACGGAGACTACGCGGCAAAAATCACGGTCTCCTACCCGAATGGAGATCAGTGCGAGTCGCGGACAGTGGAATTCTCCCTCGACACGAACAAACCCAAGGTCTTCGTCAAGGCGGATGCGAGTTCCATTTCGCCCGACGGCGATGGATTCATGGACGAAGTGGGCTTCACGCTGATCGTCGACAGGAACTCCAGGATCATGTCGTGGAGTTTCTCCATCGTGGCCGCCGACAAGTCGGAAAAAATATTTTTCAGGCGCTCCGGAGGCGATGTTCCCGGCCGCCTCGTCTGGGACGGGCGGGACGAAACGGGGGCGGTCGTCCGGGGGCAGGTATTCGGGCGACTCGCGGTCGTGTATCTGAAAGGCGATATCGCACAGGCATCGAGCGGGACCATCCTCGTCGAGGAGGCGGCTCCGAAACTGGAAGTTATCGTCCTGCCGGACTTCTTCAGCCCCGACGGCGACGGTATCAAGGACATGGTCACCTTTCTTGTCACGGTGGACGATCCTTCGCGCGTCGCATCCTGGAGACTCGAAGTCCTCGAGTCCGCCTCAGGCGAGGGGCTTCCCGATTCCCGCGAGACACGCGAGAGGCTTTTCCGAGTCTGGAGCGGCAACGGCGCCCCTCCCGTGTCCATAACCTGGGATGGAAAAAATCCCGGCGGAGAAAAAGTGGAGGCCGCGAGCGACTATCCTTTCCGCATGCGCATCCGCGATTTTGCCGGCAAGCAGGTCGTCGTGAGCGGGATCATCGCCGTCGATGTCCTCGTCGTGCGAGAAGGTTCGCGGATCAGGATCAACATCCCTTCCATCGAGTTCCGCGCCTCCCTGGCCGATTTTTCCGGGCTCGCGCCCCAGTCGGAGGCCAGGAACCAGAAGGTGCTCTCCCGTCTCGTCCAGATACTCTCCCGCTTCCCCGACTACCGCATCCGCATCGAGGGACACGCGAACAATGAGGGGAAGATCAACGGACTCCCGGCCGACAAGGTCGAGGCGGAAGAGAAGGGCGAGATTGTCCCCCTCTCCCTTGCGCGGGCGAGCTTTATCCGCGACCTCCTCGTGGCGCGCGGCTTCGACTCGAGGCGCTTCACTGTCGCGGGTCTGGGCTCCTCGCTGCCCGCCGTCGACCCGAAAGACCCTGCCACGCGCTGGAAGAACAGAAGGGTCGAGTTCATCCTCGTCCGGGAGCCCTGAGCCTCCGCCTTGAGCATGTACTGGTTTTTTTGGAAAGCCTCGGATATCATCGATTCCGTGCCGGAAAAGGATGCCAACCTTTCCCGGCACGATCGTCATCCGCGAATGCGTGCAGCGCATTTTTCCAGAATCACAGGAGGTTTCCCATGCCCGTAAATCTCAGGGGGCGCAGTTTCCTGACGCTCAAGGATTTCAGTCCCGAGGAAATCCGCTATCTTCTCGACCTCTCCCGCGATCTCAAGGCCAAGAAGCGCTCAGGTGTGAAGGGCGACCTCTTGTACCGCAAGAATATCGTCCTCATTTTCGACAAAGCCTCCACGAGGACGCGCTGCGCCTTCGAGACCGCGTGCTGGGACGAAGGCGGAAACGCTACCTTCCTCACCAACAGCCAGATGGGCAAGAAGGAATCCGTCGAGGACACCGCGAAGGTGCTCGGCCGCATGTATGACGGCATCCAGTACCGCGGCTTCTCCCAGAAACTTGTGGAGGACCTCGCGAAGTACTCCGGTGTCCCCGTCTGGAACGGCCTCACCGATGAAGACCACCCCACGCAGATTCTCGCCGACCTCCTCACCATCGAGGAGCATGTGGCCAAGCCCCTGAACAAAGTGAAAATGGTCTACTGCGGCGACGCCCGCAACAATATGGGCAATGCCCTCATGATCGGCTCGGCCAAGATGGGCCTGCACTTCGTCGCCCTCGCGCCGAAGGAGCTCTGGCCGAACGAGAAACTCACCGCCGAGATGAGGGCCATCGCCGCCGGGACAGGCGCGAAGATCGAATTTTTTTCCATCGAGGATGCCGACAAGGCCCTCGCCGGCGCCGATGCCCTGTACACCGACGTCTGGGTCTCCATGGGCGAGGAGGCGAAGTTCGCCGAGCGCATCGCCCAGCTCGAGAAGTACCGTATCTCCGCCGAATTCATGAAGAAGACCGGCAACCCGGACTGTATTTTCCTGCACTGCCTGCCCGCCTTCCATGACCTCGAGACCGCGGTCGGCCGCGAGACCTACGAGAAGCACGGGCTCAAAGAGATGGAAGTCGCCGACGAGGTTTTCCGCTCGAAGAACTCCGTCGTGTTCGACGAGGCCGAGAACAGACTCCACACGATCAAGGCGGTGATGGTGGCCACGATAGGCGACCTCTAAGACTCTATGGGGCGCCGTCCCTCCGTTCTGGGGCGCGCCGCCAGGGTGCGCCGCCAGGGTTCAGGACGGATAACCTTCCTGACTGTCAAAACCATATGCCCCGGAGTCCGCGCACAAGGGATTCCGGGGTTTTTTGTCGATTTTCCGTTACACTCTCTTGAGTGCCGCTCCGAAGAAGCTACAATGGAAAAGAAACCGGAGGATCACACCATGACGCATCGCAAGAATACCACTCTTTCTTTTATAGCTATCCTGGCCCTCGCCGCCCTGCTCGCGGGCTGCGCGACGGCGAAGGGAGGGAAGGACGCCCCTCCCGCCGTTTCCTTCAAGCCCGCAAACGGAACGTACACCAGCCCGCAGAAGGTCGAGCTGCTTCCCGCCGATCCGGCGGCAAAAATTTACTACACCGTGGACGGCAGCGAGCCATCGGCCCAGGAAGGCACGAAGAGCCAGACCTACATGAAGCCGATTCCCGTGAACAAATCCCAGACTATCAGGGCCATCGCAGTCCCCGCCTCCGGCAAGCCCAGCGACATTGTCAGCGCGACCTATGTCGTCACGGGAACCGTGGCGGCCCCGGGCATCGAAAAGTCTCTGGATGCGACTCCCCCGGCGGGTACGACCATGGTGAAGCTCAGCACCGCGACACCTGAAGCCAGGATCCGATACACGCTGGACGGATCGGAACCGACCCCCGTCTACGGGATGGAGTACGCCGGGATACCCGCGATCGTGAAGAAGGGGATGACCATGAAGGCCATAGCCTTCAGATCGGGATGGAAAGAATCGAGCGTTTCGTCGAAGAATTTCGACGACGAGGCGGAAGTCCAGGCATCCCGGAATCCGGCGACAGCTGCCGCTCCGGCCTCTCCGGTGGCCGGGATGCCGGTGGCCCTCCCTCCATCACTTCCCCGCTTCAGCCCGGAGCCGGGTACCTTCCAGGAAGCTGTCACGGTGAGCCTCGCAGCCGCCTCTGACGTTGTGGGTATCCGCTACACGACTGACGGGAGCGAACCGGGGGCTGGAACCGGGACGGTTTACTCCGCTCCTTTCAGGATCGAAAGCACGAAAACCGTCAAAGCGGTCGCTGTCGGGGCCGATTCCCGGATATCGTCCGTCGCCGTCGGAGAGTTCGTCATCACGGGGACGGTCGCGTCCCCCCTTGTCTCGCCGGCCGCGGGGACATATACGCCTGACCGCACCGTGTCGATGTCCTGTGCCACTCCGGGAGCGGTGATCCGCTATACCATGGACGGCAGCCTCCCCTCGTCCTCGCGGGGGAACCTGTACTCGTCGCCCTTCCAGGCAAAGGGCTCGGTCACGATAACAGCTATCGCGGGCAAGCCGGGCTGGAAGGATTCCCCGGCCACGGTCGTCTCCTACACCTTCGTCGATACTCCTGAAATGGTGTTGGTCCAGGGGGGCACTTTCAACATGGGTTCCGCCTCAGGCGAATCCGACGAAAAGCCAGTTCATCCCGTGACGCTCCTTGCGTTCTACATCGGCAGGAACGAAGTTACGCAGGCCCAATACAGGAGCATCATGGGGTCCAACCCGAGCTTCTTCAAGAATGGCATCGAGGCGGATTCCAGACCTGTGGAGCAGGTGAGCTGGTTCAACGCCGTCGGCTACTGCAACGCGCTCTCGGATCTCGCGGGCCTGCCGCGGGTCTACTCGGTGTCCGGGACCACCGTCGCCGCCGATTTTTCCAAACCCGGCTACCGCCTGCCCACCGAGGCCGAATGGGAATTCGCCGCACGGGGCGGGCTGATCGGCACTCTTCCCGGCTCTGTCGTGCTGAAGTATTCAGGCTCGGACGATGCCGACGCTGTGTCCTGGAACTCACGGAATTCCGGCGGCGGAACCAAGCCTGTCGGCACAAGGGCCGCCAATGGGCTCGGACTCTTCGACATGACGGGGAATGTGTGGGAATGGTGTCACGACTGGTATGGAATCTATCCTGCGTTGACAGGGAAACCGCTGGTGGATCCCAAGGGACCGGCAAGCGGAACCATGAGAGTCAAGAGGGGAGGAGGATGGAACCGTCTGCCCGATTTCGCCCGCGTCCCCTTCCGCAACTATCACAATCCGCTCAACAACGACCGGACTATCGGATTCAGGGTGGCCAGATCGGTCCTAAAGTAAGGGGAAAGGCCCGCGATGCGGCTGCGCCGGTCTTTGTTCGGGCAGCCTGGCCCTTCGGACCTTTTGGACCTGAGAGCTCGCGGGAGGATCTTCAGTCGGCGCGGCGGGCGGAGAGAGCGGCCAGAGCAGTCAGCGTCTATATGCCTTTCGTCAGCGCGTTTTCGATGGCCTTGAGCACTACTTTGCTCGAGGCGGTGGCCCCGGCGATCGCGTCGACCTGAAGACTCTGTTCCGCCACGACCTTGTCGGATATGGCTCCGGCGTCGTGGTTTTTTCCCGGCCCGTGCCTGTGATCCAGCACCTTTATCGCCGTGATTTTTCCTCCCCGCACCGTGACGGCCACTCTGGCTGTCACGGCTCCATTGTCCTGAGACCCTTCGTAGTCGCCGTCCCGCACAGCCGCAACATCGACGCGACCGATGGTGAGAGTGCCGATGCTGTCCGTCATCGCCTTCATCTCCGCGAGTTTCGCGCATCCCGGGAAACCTGCGGAGATGAACGCGACCGCGATGAGGCCTGGCAAAAATTTCATGCTTTTCATTTTTTCTCCCTGCTATATGGAAACCGATTCCCCGATCTGAACGAGACAATATCGCGCTCCGGCGCGACAATCAGGGCCTGGACATGTTGTTCATTCGCAGACGGGTTTCATACCTCCGCAGTTCGCCGCGAGGTTGTCGACTTCAGGCCGATTCAGGTCCTGGCGCTTTCCCGGTCACGATTCTCGTGTCGCCCGCGCGTTTGACATAGCCGTCCCTCTCCATGCGATTGAGGAGCGGAATGATCCATTTTCTCGACAGCGAGGTGGCGTCTTTCGCTTCCTTGATGCCGAAGCCGCTGCCTGGCCCGCGCCCTCTGAGGATGGCCGCCGTCAGGATGTGGTAGCGGCCAGTTTCCATGAACAGGCCCGCATCGAGGCTCAGGGCAAGGTTTTGCGCGCAGAGCGCCGAAAGATCCGCGCGAAGTCCGGGCACAGGCCGTGTCTCAGCGTCGATGCCCGGTTCCCCGGCCGAGCGAAGCTGCCCGAGTACCTGGAGGGCCGATGGGGCGAGGGGAGGGACCTCCCGCTGGAGAGGCCTTGCCGGGGACAGCTTCGTGCCCTTTGCCGGAACAGAGAGCTCTGGAGAGGTTGGCAGAAGGCTCTGTCTCAGCTCCTCTTCGATCCGGCGACGTCCGGGAGCCGAGTCGCCTCCGAATGCCGCGATGTTTCCCGAGGCGAGAATATCGGCGCCTCCATGTCGCAATACGATGACAGTCTCATCGCGGTACAGCGCGAGCTCTCCTGTCCACGCGAGATGGAGGACGCCGGGAACGCGCGATGGGTAGAGTGTCGCGATCCTGTTCGCGGTGCCCGCTGACAGTTCGACTTCCATGCCGGCGCGCAGGCGGCCGGCACCCGGCATCTCGCCTTGAGGAGGGCGGGTCCGCAAGAAGACGGAGTGCGCTGCCACGATGCCGGCCTTTGCGGAAGCGACGCAGTCACCCCGGCGCGGTTCCGCGCGGGGGCGCGAGAGGGCCAGCGCGACCCGCGAGCCTTCGGGCGCCTCTCTGACCGGCAGTCCGTATGCCTGAAGGCCCCGCAGGTTCAGCTTCTCTCCGGAGGGATAGAGGAAGAGTTCATCGTCCTGCCTCAGCTGACCGCCCCGAAGACTCCCCGCGACGACAACGCCAATCCCCTTCAGCGGGAAGACCCGGTCGATGAAGAGCAAGGGACCCGTCGGGAAAGGGCGCGGCCCGAGACGGGAGAGACCGCCGAGAACGGCTGATTTCAGTTCATCGAGACCCAGGCCACGCACGGCGTCGACCGGACATACGGCCGGGCGCCGCAGTTCCTTCTCTACTCCCGCCGGTGAGGGCTGCGCAGGACCCGGAATCGACCCCGAGGGCGAACGATGCAACCTGCGCGCGATATCCTCGCCGACTTCCTTCACGCGGTCGGGAGCGACGAGGTCGACCTTCGTCAGGGCGACAGCGAGGATTGGAACCTTGTTAGCCTCGAGAATCTGGAGATGTCGCCCCGTCTGTTCCATCCAGCCGTCGTTCGCGGCGACGACGAGGATGGCGCCATCGATGCCGAAAGCTCCGGCGGACATGTTGCGCATGTACCGTTCGTGGCCCGGCACATCGATGATGCCGACGGGATTGCCCTGCGAGTCTGCAAAATGGGCGAAACCGAGATCCGTGGTCATGCCGCGGGCTTTTTCCTCGGGCAAGCGGTCTGTGTCGACGCCGGTCAGGGCTGCGATGAGGGTCGTCTTGCCGTGATCCACATGGCCGCTCGTCCCGACGACAGGCATCCTCTCAGTCTCCTGTGACCGGACCCGACGCCGGGCCGCCAACCCTGAGCGGAGAAGAATGACAGACGTCGAAACAGGCGGAGTCGGCGCGCTTCCCCGATGGGGCATCGCTGTCGCAGGAGGCGAGGGCCTCCATGATGAGCTGTGCGACGAGCCGCGGGTCTTCGCCGCGCAGCGACGCGAGGTCGAGCCGAATCTTTCCCGCACGCACGCACGCGACGAGCGGTGGATCGCCCTGCCGGAATGCTTCGAGAAGGCGCTGCGCGGCGAGCGGTGGAAGCAGTTCGAGCGCGCGCGAAGGAAATCCTTCGTCCGGACTCGTTCCGCCTCCCGTGGACGCGACAGAGGGGACGAGGCGCGCCGTTCCCCCTGGCAATCCGGCGAGGATCGCCGCGCCGAAGGTCTCGAGCCCGGCCGCATCCCGCGGCGAAGCCGGAGCGGGAACTCCGGAGAGAATCTCGACGAGTCTCTGCTCCAGAAGCGACAGGATGGTTTTCCCGGGTCGGAACGCCCGCATGAGCGGATGACGCGCGCAGGCCGCGACGAGGTCGCTGCGGCCCGCGATTATGCCCGCCTGGGGTCCGCCCGCGAGCTTGTCCCCGGAAAAACAGACGAGGGCTGCTCCGTCCGCGATGTACCGCGAAACCGGGATCTCGCCTTCGATGCGCTCTGTGGTGCATCCCGATCCCTGATCGGCGATGACGGGAACGCGGGAGGGGAGCGCCCCGACCAAGTCGGCGAGCGCCGCCTTCCTGGTGAATCCGCGGATCGCGAAGTTGGAGCTGTGAACCACGAGGACGGCGGCAGTCTCCGGCCCGAGGGCCTGAAGGTAGTCGTCGACCGTGGTGACATTCGTCGTTCCCACCTCGACGAGTTTCGCGCCGGACAGGGCGAGGATCTCCGGGATGCGGAACCCGCCGCCGATCTGAACCTGCTCCCCTCGTGAGACGATGACTTCGCGACCCGCGGCGAGAGTTCCGAGCGCGAGGAGCACTGCGGCCGCGTTGTTGTTGACGATGAGGGCGGATTCGGCTCCCGAAAGAAGGGCGGCCAATTCAGGCGCGAGACCCCCGCGCCTTCCCCGTTCTCCCGCCCCGAGGTCGAACTCGAGGTTCGAGTAGCCTGTATTTATCCGCCGGGCTTTCTCCCACGCGCCCTCGCTCAAAGGCGAACGGCCGAGGTTCGTGTGAAGGAGGATGCCCGTCGCGTTGAGCACAGGCCTGAGTCGTCTGGATGCGAGGGCGCGGCAGTCGTCGACGCAGCGTCCGATGACTTCGGTATCGGAGACTGAAACGGAGCCTGCCAGGGCTGAGGCGCGGATGCGCGCCACCGTTTCGGCCACCGACTTTGCGGTCAAAGGACGCGAGATGAGGGGAAAAAACGCGGCGATATCCGGATTCTCGAGAATCCTGCCGATCTGGGGCAAACGGATATCTCTGGATGGTTCTGTCATGCTTTCTGCCTCGGCGGGTGCCGGTCATGGTGATCGGAAGAGGCAGGAATCGGACCTGCCGCCGCGCAAGGCGCGGCCAACGGTTTTGAAGACCGCGGGAGCCACCAGACCCCGTCTGCTTCCGCAGGCGATACTAGCCGCACTCCGGATGCGGGGTCAAGCTTTCCTGTCCGGGATGGCCAAGACCGGAATGGCCTCGATGATGAGGGGCCGGCTTTGCGGCCGGCCCCTCATCGACAATCGTCTCTGTGACAGAGCCTTTGGAGTTTTTAGTCCTCCGCAGTGCCCGGCCGCCTCACTCCTTGTGGCACTTGTTGCAGTTGACGAGGGTCTCGGCGTGATGACAGGAGTAGCAGTACCGGACCGTCGCCGTCCGGGCTCAGCGCCAGGTCAGAGCCACATACTTGACTGATGGATCGGCGGTGAGAACCTGGGAGGATCCGTCGAAGCTCCTGACATTCTTCCAGCCGAGTATCTCGGAGAAGGCATACCACCAGGCGGTGCACAGGACGCCCGAGTCGCAGTAGACGATGGTCTCGATGGAGGGGTCGAGTCCGAGCTTCGCGGCGTAGGCGGCCAGGTCGGCCTTGGACTTGACCATGTTGTCGGCGTTGAGGATCCAGGTGTAGGGGAGAGAATACGCGCCGGGGAAGTGTCCGGCCTGAGCGACGAAGGACTGCCTGACGAGTCCGAAGTAGGTATCGTAGGTGCGCGCATCGACGATCTGAGCGTCTTTTGCCGCAAGGACCTGGGCCTTGTCCGCGAAGTAGGCGGGAACCGCCTTGGCGGTGTAGCCGCCTGACTTCGTGACCGCGTCCTTGGAGACGGGCTTGGCGGCCTTGGTCCAGGCCGCGTAGCCGCCGTCGAGGAAGGCGACGTTCTCGATCCCGACGTATTTCAGAGTCCAGGCGACGCGCGTGGACCAGGCGAGGCGGGAGCCGTCGGTTTCGACGACGACGATCCAGGAGTCGGCCTTGACTCCGGCCGCGGAGAGGGTATCCGAGAGCTCATCCATCTCGGGCACCTCGTTGTTGATCTCGCCCTTCTTCACATAGAGACTGGCCCCTATGACATTGACGGCGCCGGGAATGTGGCCGGCCTTGTAGTTCTCCACCGAGCGGACGTCCATGACGACGAGGTTGGGGTTGGCGAGGTTGGACTCCAGCCACGCGGCCGAGACTACGGGATCGATGTCTCTTGCGAAGGCAGCCGGCGCGAGGCAGGCGGCGAGCACGAGGATGGCAAACAGCTTCTTCATCGTTTTTCTCCTTGAAAATTCAATACATGAACTCGAAAATGAGTTTCTTGTTGGCCTCGGATCCGCCCTTCGGGAGCGTTTCCTCGGTGAGGACGTTCCGCTTCTCCGAGTGGCAGACAGAGCAGTCGCGCGTGCGCTCGGTGCGCTTGCGCGTGTTGTGCGGAACGGTATCCCAGAGATTGGGCATCGAATCGAAGTTTTCCTGGACGATACCGACCTTCTTGAACGTGTCGCGGACCGTGGGAACGAGGCGCAGCGTGGTGAGCTGGCCGGGTTTCCTCGGATTGTCGCCGAGCATGAACATGGGGCTCGATGTAGCGCCTTCGCCGAGATGGCAGGATGCACAGCCGCGGTACTCCGCCGAGCTGTGGCAGGCGGAACAGGAGACCATATCGCCGTGGTCGGCGTGCGCGGTTCTCGCCTTTTCGGTCTTCTCCGTCCCGGGAGCGTGGCACTTCACGCAGGACGGCTTGTCGGAAACGGCGCGCCTGTCGCTCTGTGCTCCGGAGCTGGCATGAATTTCGGACTCTGAGTGGCAGTCCGTGCAGGACATGCCTTTTTGGTAGTGGACATCGGCGTTGCCGCCGTATTCGCCCGTGAACTCGGGGTAGACGCGTCCGCCGTGGCAGAGCGCGCAGGTCTTCGACTCGTCTTTCTTTACAAATTTGTGTCCGGCCATGAGACCGAGATCGACGCCGGAGATGGTGGGGCTCTTGACGTGACAGTCGCCGCATGACGCGTGGCAGGAGCGACAGGACTGCTCGAAGACCTTCTGATCGTAGACCGAGGCTTCCGCGCCGGAGAACCGGGGATTCACCCCGCTCTTCATGCCCGCTGTCGTGTAGTGGAGGGAGAGTTTGTAGGTTTTGACTGTCTCCTCGTGACATGTCCCGCAGGTCGCAAGGTCGTCGGAGGGACGCTTGTTCACGCCCGCGTGCGCGAGGCTCCTGTCGGAAGCCGTCGGGTCGCCTTTGTGGCAGAACGTGCAGTCATTTTTGAGATGTGGATCGGTTTCCAGAAGGGACTTGTCGACGACGAATCCCAGGTAAAGTTCATCCGCCCGGACCGGGGGAGGAGTTCCCGCTCAGCCCTCGCCTTCGGACGCGCTCATCGCCGGCGGCACGAAGAGCGATTTCATGGTCTCGCTGTCTGTGTGGCAGGTGACGCAGGTCGATTCGGCGGCGTAAGCCGCCAGACCCGCGAGCGCGAAGACTGCAAGCGCAGTCATCCGTTTCATGGCATACCTCCTTTGTATAGATTTATATCTGAATCATACACCCGTGATATAATATTGTAAACTCGATATGTTGATAAAATTCTATCTTTATCATCGAATTGTTGTTGACAGGTCCATGAGGCGGCGACTATCATTTTTGCACCGACGATCTCTCGATTCCTCAAGGCGGAAATCCGTGGAACGACTCTTCAAATCCCTCAAATCGATGAAGCTCGCTGTCTTCCTCATCGCCTGGCTCGCCTTGACAGGAATCCTCGCGACCCTCATTCCCCAGGGACTGGATGCCGGGGCCTACACCGCAAAGTACGGAAGGCTCCTCGGCGAACTCATCGTGCAGACGGGATTTTCCCGCTTTTTCACCTCGATCCTCTTCCTGATTCCGGTCCTTGCCTTCTTCGTCAACCTCTCTGTCTGCACCATCGACAGGCTTTTACGCGAATTGCGGAAAAAAGGTCGACGCAGGCACGGTCCCGACATTCTCCACCTCGGCCTCATGATCCTCGTGATCGGCTCCGTCGTCTCTTTCTCCGGCAAACAGGAAGGGTCGGTGAGCCTCTCCGTCGGCGACAAGGTCGAGATGCCCGAGTCACGCGTCCTCGAGTTGACGGACTTCAGCTACGAGACCTACGACGACGGGCGGCCCAAGGATTGGACTTCCACCGTGAGCGTCATGAAGGACGGGAAGATCGAGAAGGAAGGCTACGCCATCCGCGTCAACCATCCCCTGAAGCTCGGCACCATGAGCCTCTACCAGTTCTCGCATAGCGCGAAGCGCGCCCTCTCGGTCGCGGATTCCGCCGGGAAGGAGCATCTGCTCGACCAGGGCGGTGAGTTCTCCGACGGAGGCTCCAGTCTCTACTTCATGGCCGCCGACGACGGAAAGGGAAAGGCCGTGATCCGCCTCAAATCGGGCGAAAAGACCGATGTCCTCCGCGTCGCTGCCGGAGACAGGGCCGGGCCCTTCCTCATCTCCGGGATGAAAGACTCGGATATCACCGGCCTCCACGCCGTCGTCGATCCCGGGTATCCTGTCATTCTCGCCGCCCTCATCTTCGTCGTGGTGGGACTCTTTCTCACCTTCATCCAGAAACTCGGAGACATGAAGCCATGAACAGCCTGCCGACCATCGCAATCCTGCTGATACTCGCCTCTGCCGCAGTCCAGGCGGTATTCCTCTTCCGCAAGGAAGGAGGGGAGAGAGAGCCTGCATCCCGTTTTCTCCTACTCGGCGCTGCCGCGCTTCTCGCTGCCGTCATCGCCGACCGCTCGTTCAGGATCGGATTCCCCGCCCTGACCGGCACATTCGAGTCCCTGGTCTTCTATTCGGGTTTCGTCTGCCTGATGGGATTCGCTTACCGGACACAGAAGCGCTTTATTTTCCTGCCCTTCGTGCAGTTCGGCGCGACTGTCGTCGCCCTCGTTCTCCTCGCTGTCGCGAGCTCACCTCTCGCTCCCAAGGATCTCCTCGCGCCGATCCCCGCTCTGCGCTCCGGCTGGCTCGTCGCCCACGTGGCGCTCTCCTTTGTCGGAGAGGCCTTCTTCGTGGCCGGGTTCGTCGCCTCCCTGGCCTATATCTTCACGCGGGATGAAAGGAAGCGCCCCGATTTCGATCGCATAACCTACACGGCCATCGCTGTCGGTTTCCCGATCTTCACGGCGGGGGCCCTGGTCTTCGGCGCCATCTGGGCCGAGCAGGCCTGGGGAGTCTGGTGGTCCTGGGATCCGAAGGAAACCTGGGCCCTCGTCACCTGGCTCATCTACACCTTCTATCTGCACATCCGCTTCATCAAGCGAAAGACCGGACTGCTCCCCGCCTGGGTTTCCGTCATCGGTTTTTTGTGCACGGTCTTCACCTTCTTCGGCGTGAACTTCCTCCTCTCGGGACTTCACAGCTACGCCTAAAGCCTGCGCTCACGCTCGCTGTGTCACAGCTACGCCTTGAGCTTGCGGCGCCACGGCCTGTCGCGCTGGGGCCCGACCCGAGTCTGAACTGAAAAGTCCGGGAAATGGCGGTATATTGTAGTGAAGCATACGACAAGGGAGTTCACCGCGATGAAAACCGTTTCGGAATCAAGGGCGCGCCGTCATGTACGCCCGGTCCTTCTCCTCGCAGCCATGGCTGCTGTGGCGCTTGTGAGCGCTGGCTGCACTATCATCATCGATCCCTCGACGAAGGGGAGTCTCGCCGTCAGCCTGGAACCCCTCAGTTCTTCGAGGGGAATCGTCACTCTGCCTGAGGGTATACCTCCCGAGATAGCGGCCCCGTCGACCCTCGAGGCGGCACAGAAGCGGACCGGAGCGGTTGATGCCGCGTCAAAGGCATGGGTGCGGGCCGACAAAGTTCTCTTTGAACTGTACAAGGGTTCGAATTTGGCATTCTCGGCCTGGAGCTATCCCGCCACTTCCATAAATACGAGTTCGACCCTCGGCGTCGTGAGCATCTCGGAGATTCCCGCAGGCGGCTACGACTGGCTCAAGGTATCGATCTACAACAACGCCAATGGCTCCGACCCCGTGACGATTGGCTGGAATTCCGGCATTACGATAACTGGCGGGAGCACTTCATACGCGACGGTGAATTGCATCCCCGTCCTGGTCGAAGATCTCACGGGCACGGAAAACATCTGGTCGTCCACCGCGAGTCTCGGGCTGCGCGGCGAGAAATGGTACAAGGTGCCGGCAGCGCTCGGGACGACGACCTTCTTCATCAACCGCATTTCCGGCGACCTGGACCTCTATGTCTTCGACACGAGCGGCGTATTCGTCGGGAATGAGACTTCGTCTTCGCTTGGCCAGAAATCCAAAGTATTTTCCACGCCTGATCCGACATACTACGTCGCCCTCTATGGGTATGCGGCGGGAACGGCGCAGGTAAAATACCGGAATGGCGGCGTCCCCTGATGGCGTAGTGTCAGTTTTTCCTGAGCAGCGCCTTCGCCCTCTCCGCCGCCTTGACGACGGCCTTGATGAGGGTGACGCGCAGGCCGCCCTCCTCGAGTTCGAGAATACCGTCGATGGTGACGCCGGCGGGTGTCGTGACCTGGTCCTTGAGCTTGGCCGGGTGCTCGCCGGTGACGATGACGTTCTTGGCCGCGCCGAGGACGGTCTGAGCGGCGAGCTCGATGGACACGTCGCGCGGGAGGCCCAGCTTGACCCCGCCGTCCGCGAGCGACTCGATGATGATGTAGACGTAGGCGGGGCCCGATCCGGACAGTCCGGTGACGGCGTCCATGTGCTCTTCCGCGAGGACGAGGACGCGGCCGACAGACCCGAAGATCTCGCGCGCCCAGTCCAGCTGGGCTTCGGTCACGG
Source organism: Treponemataceae bacterium (assembly GCA_963678065.2). Lineage (GTDB taxonomy): Bacteria > Spirochaetota > Spirochaetia > Treponematales > Rectinemataceae. Next base: position 96,416 of record CAXXVZ010000005.1, on the reverse strand, counting down.
CCCGTCCCGGGGAGAGGACGGTCATGCCCTCGCCGACAGCGACGGCCATGTTCGGCATGCTCCGGATGACGCCGACAGTGCCGGGGACCATCGTCTCGAAGTGGTCGAGGACGACGCCCGCGACCGTCGAGATGATGAGCTGCCCCGCCCTGAGGTGGGGGGCGATGTGGCTCAGGACCTCCGTCACTGTCTTGGGTTTGACGGCGACGATGATGGTCTGGGCCTCCGCGGCGATGATATTGTTGTCGAGTACTGCGCGGACGCCGTAGCGGGCTTCCAGGTCGGCGCGGTGCTTCTCGGTCCGGACCGAGAGGATGACTTCTCCCGGATCGACGAGCTTGCGGGCGAACATGCCCGCGAGTATCGCCTCGCCGAGTTTTCCGGTTCCGATGATTCCGAGTTTTGCCGACATTCATGTCTCCTTGGACGAGGTTCGGGGTCGCTGGGGAGGTCCCGGTCTGGCGGGAAGCCGAGGCGCGCCTAGCGCAGCGCTTCTTCCAGGACGACGGCAGCGTCCGTCTTCGAATCCCGGTATTTTACGATACAGGGCACATTGAGGGATATCCCCGCCTGGCGCGCGAAGTCTCCCGAAGCGGGGCGGCTTCCGGTCACGACGACGGCTCCGGCCGGCACCTCTCCCCTCAGCTCCCGTCCGCCGACGAGGTCGAAGATCCGGGTTCCCGCGGTCAGAATGACGCCGGGCGCGAGGACCGCGCGCTCGCGCACGACGACGCCCTCGAAGAGTCCGCACAGCGCGCCGATGAAGGCGCCGTCCTCGACGACGACGGGACATGCCTGGGGAGGCTCCAGAACGCCGCCAACCTGGACGCCCGCCGAGAGGTGGACTTTCTCGCCGACATGGGCGCAGGAGCCGACGAGGACGTGGCTGTCTACCATGGTGCCTCTCCCGATCCAGGCCCCCACATTGATATAGGAAGGCGGCATGACGACGACGCCAGGCGCGATGTAGGCACCGCGCCTGGCCGAACTTCCGCCCGGCACGAGCCTCACGGCGTCCTCCGCGTCGAACCAGCGGGGAGGGAAGGCCGGCCGGTCGAAGGCGCCGCCCGGCCAGGCGTGCTCGGCTATGCCGCCGCGCCTGAAGCCGGCCAATATGGCCTTCTTTACCCATGAGACCGCGCTCCAGTTTCCGTCCCCGGCCTGCGCTACGGTCGCGAGTATACCCGACTCCAGGGCTTCGAGCAGGGCCTCATGTGTTTCCACCCAGTCAGGATCTGCGAGGATAGCTTCAAAGTCCCGGGCGTAAAAAGCTTCCAGTCGGGCGACTGTCGTTGTGAAATCGGAAGAATTCATGTTTGCCTCCGGAAGAGGGGAGCGAAGAGTTCCTCGAGCCGCGCGCGTGTCGCGGCACAGGGGCGGGTGAGTGGCAATCTGAGTTCCCCGCCGCAGATGCCGGCTATCTCGAGGGCTGTCTTGAGCGGGATGGGGTTGGATTCCAGGAAAAGGGCGTCCATGTAGGGGAGCAGTGCCGCGTGCAGCGCGGCCGCCTCCGCCCTGCGGCCGGCGCGAGCCGCGTCGACCATGGCCTTCATCCTCTTCGGCAGGATATTGCCGACAACGCTGATGAGGCCTTCCGCGCCGAGGGCGATGGCCGGGAGGGCGAGAGCGTCGTCGCCTGAAAGAAGGACCTTCCCTTCCGGCATGGTCCGGAGGATCTCGCCGATCTGGGCCAGGTTGCCCGAGGATTCTTTCAGGGCATCGACCCCGGGGATCTTCCAGAGGCGATTCATGATGGCGGGCGTCATGTTGAGCCCGGTTCTCCCGGGCACGTTGTAGGCGACGACGGGGGCGCCTCCCGCGGCTTCGGCCGCCGCCGAAAAATGCGCCACGAGCCCCTCTGCTGTCGGCTTGTTGTAGAATGGCGTCACGACGAGGACGCCGCCCGCCCCCTCCGCTACGGCTTCTTTCGTAAGTTCGACAGTGCGGGCAGTCGCGTTTGTCCCCGTCCCGACGATGATCGGCACTGTCCCTGCAGCTTCACGGGCTGTCTCGATGAGCTTCCTGCGTTCGGCGTCGAGGATGGTCGCCGCCTCGCCCGTGGATCCGAGGACGACGAGGAAATCGACCCCGCCGGACTCGCCTGAAAAATCGACCGCTCCCGTCGTGTGGTCGACGAGGCTCCGGAAGGCCCGGTAGTCGACTTCGCCCGAGGCGGTGAAGGGGGTCGCGATCGCGATTCCCAATCCCTGGATGAACGATGCGCTTGCCATGTCAGTCTCCCTTTTCATGTCGTCGCGAGTGCAGGTTGCCGTCCGCCGGTCCGGGACCGAGGAGATCGGCCGCGAGGTCGTCGATGTCGTAGAATCCTTTCCGGCCCTTCATCCACAGGAGAGCCCTGAGGGCGCCGCGCGCGAATACTTCGCGTCCGCGAGCCTGGTGGATTATCGAGATGGTCTCGTACTCCGAGTCGAGGAGGACTTCGTGGTAGCCGACCTCATAGCCGGCGCGCACGACACCGACGGAGATTTTGCCGGGCGCAGCCTGGCCGAGGAGGTAGCCGTCCATGCGGGGGCATCCCTCCTGCAGAGCCGAGATGAGGGCCTTCGCCGTGCCGCTCGGCGCGTCGGCCTTGCGGCTGTGGTGTTTCTCGATCACGGCGAGATCGGCGTCGGGGGTGATCGCCGCGTATTCGCCGAGGGCCCGCGCCAGCCGTTTGGTCAGGGCGACGCCCAGGCTGAAGTTGGGGGAGACGAGGAGGCCGATCCTGTCCCCGACGAGCCCTGCGAGCCCGTCGATCTTCCAGCCCGTCGTCCCGATGACGAGGTTCGTGCCCGTCGCGAGGGCCCACTCGAGGTGCGACCTGACGGCCCCCGCCGCGCTCGCGTCCAGGGCGACATCGACTGGCCCTCCCGGTTCCTCGCCCTGGTCGATGATCCACTCGAGGACGGGGATGTCGGCCGTCTCCGTTTCGGTCGTAATTCCGGCCGGGGCATGCGATGCAGCCGATACCGCAGAAAGGCGGGCCTTCGCGGCTGCCGCCACGGCCTCGATCTCCGCCGCAGATTCTATCTGCGACGCGACGGCTCTTCCGAGCTTGCCGCGTCCGAATATGCCTATTTTCATTCCTTCCCTCCCTCGAAGAAGGCCGCGTGGAGCCTGCGGAGCGCCTCTCCCGAATTGTCCGACTTCATGACGAGGCTCAGGTTGATCTCGTTGGCGCCCATGGAAATCATCTCGACGCCGATGTCGCCCAGGGCCGTGAAAGCGGTCGCGAGGACGGCCGGAGTCTGGCGCAGGCGCTCCCCGACAAGGGCGACGACGGCCCTGTCCCTCGCGATCTCCACCGAGCCGAGAGCCGACAGATCTTTCTCGAGGAGGTCAAGGGGCGCGCCCATGTCGACTGTGACGGAGACACAGACCTCCGAGGTGGAAACGAGGTCGACGCTCGTGCCGCGCGAGCCGAACACATCAAAGAGCTGGGTCAGGAAGCCTGACTGGTCCATCATGGTCTCCTGGCGGAGATTGATGATGGCGATGCCTTTTCGGACGGCGAGGGCCGTGACGGGCAGCCCGCTCGAGGCACCAGCCCTGATCGTCGTGTAGCGGCCTTCGGGAAGCATCGTGTTGCGCACAGTGACCGGGATGCCTGCCTCCACAGCGGGTTTGATGGTGGCCGGATGGAGAACCTTGGCGCCGTATGCCGCGAGTTCCGCCGCCTCCTCATAGCCGAGTATCTCGACAGGATGGGCCTGCGGCACGACGCGCGGGTCGCAGGTGAGGACTCCCTCGACGTCGGTCCAAATCTGGATTTCGGCCGCGTCCAGCGCCGCCCCGAAGAGGCTGGCGGAGTAGTCGGATCCGCCGCGTCCGAGGGTCGTCGTTGTGCCGGAGCCATCCGATCCGATGTAGCCTTGGGTTACGAGGATTTTCCCCGCGCCGAGGAGGGGTGCGAAGTGGCGCGTGGCGAGTTCGCGGATGGTCTCCGGCTGCGGCCTCGCCTGCCCGAAGCGGGAATCCGTGCGCATGACGAGACGGGCGTCGACGCAGGGGACGCCGAGGCCGTGCGCGACGAGGATGCCCGAAAGCCGCTCTCCGATTGACGCGACAGTGTCCATGCTGCGCTCCGAAAGCTCGCGCAGAAGGCCGATACCCTGGAGATAGGTGCCGAGTTCGTCGGTGATGGCCGTGATGGTCGCGGCCAGACTGTCAGTGAGTCCTGTGCCGAGCGTACGGGCGGCCGCGTAATGACGTTCCCGGATGGCGTCGCGCATCTCGAGGGAGCGAGTTATCTCGCCTGCGAGAGCTGTTCTGGCCGCGTCGAACAGCATGTTGGTCACGCCTCCCATCGCAGAGACGACGACGAGGACGCCGCCATTGGTGTTGGCGCGCACTATCGTTCCGACCTGTTCGATGCGCGAGGCGTCGCCTACCGAGGTGCCGCCGAATTTCATGACGAGGGGGGACATGGCTCACTCCTTTCCTTTCTGTCTGGATGATGTGGAGGAATCGAGGCTGTGGGTGGGCATGCCGGACGCGGGAAAAGCGGGGCGGGAAGGGGGTGGGACAGTTGCGGGATAACTTGTGGTAGTCGGGTAGAACTCTGGCGAGATTCTACCGGTCCCCACGGATCGAAAGCTACACACGGTATGCCTCCAATCCGAAAGAGGCCGTGGATAGGTAGCTTCCGACACCCTCCGGGAGAGAAGGGCGGGGGCGAAGAGACCTAGCCTCAGGCGCTCCGCGGACTCCTTCGCAAGGATGTTCCGCGACAGCCGCCGGGTATTGACCCGGACGTCCAAGGCTCGGGGGCAGGAATGCCCGGGCCCTTCGGCGATTCTCCCCTTTCCCCACGCTTCTCCGGGATCCTGAATCCCTCCCCGTGGGTACTGATGGGAATCGCTCCTCCATCGGTTTCCGGACTGTAGCACAGTCCCTGATTTTTGTGCAAGGATACCGCGCGGCCACTTGCCATGATCGGCGGCCGCGCATAGTCTTGGCCATAAGACCTTCTTTCAGGCGGGATTGCATGGGCATGAATGTTGACAAGGCTTACGCAGACGCAGAATCCATTTTCAGGGCCGGCCTTTCGCGGGTCGATCCTGCGTCCATGCTCGCGTCCACCGTCTCTGTCGTGACGGAGCCTGCCCCCACACTGATCGTCAGGACCGAGATCCAGGAAGAGCGTATCGACTTATCCGGCTTTGACCGGCTTGTCGTGACCGGCATGGGCAAGGCATCCGCCCGGATGGCGCTCGGGCTCGAGCGCGCACTCGGCGAACGCATCACAGGCGGCCTCGTGGCTGTGAAGAGAGGCCACGTCGAGTCTCTCTCCCGCGTTTCTCTCATCGAGGCCTCCCACCCCGTACCCGACTCATCTTCAGTCGAGGCGGCGCGGGCGGTCCTCGGAGTCTGCGGAGAGCCGGACGCGCGCACCCTCGTCATCGTTCTTATCTCCGGAGGAGGCTCGGCCATCCTCTGTGCACCTGCACAGGGGCTTTCCCTCGCGGACAAGGCCGCCACGACGAAACTTCTGCTCGCTTCAGGCGCGGCGATCCACGAGGTGAACTGTGTCCGCAAGCACCTTTCCGCCGTCAAAGGAGGGCGGCTCGCCGCCGCCTACGCGCCCGCCACCGTCCTCTCCCTCATTCTTTCCGACGTCTCCGGAGACGACCTCGACGCCATCGCCTCGGGCCCCACTGTCCCCGATCCGACAACCTTCGAGGACGCCCTCGGCATCGTGAGGCGCTACGGTATCATGGACTCTCTGCCTGCATCTGTGGCGGACCGTCTTCTCCGCGGCGCCGCTGGAGAAATTCCCGACACGCCCAAGCCCGGCGATCCTGCATTCGCGCGATCAAAGACCGTCCTTCTCGGCTCCAACAGGCTCGCCCTCATGGCCGCCCGGGCCCGCGCCGAGGCCCTGGGGTATTCGACCCTGGCCCTGACCGCGCGCCTCTCCGGCGAGGCGCGCGAGGTCGCCCTCATGTACCTCGCGGTGGGAAAGGACGTGGCGGCTTCGGGTTTTCCCCTCACGAGGCCCGCCTGCTTCCTCGCTGGCGGCGAGACGACGGTCACCCTGCGTGGCCCGGGTTTGGGGGGGCGCAACCAGGAGATGGCTCTCGCCTTTCTCGACGCGATGGAGCGATTCCCCAAGGACGCGGAGGACCTTGTCTTCCTCGCCGCGTCCACGGACGGCAACGACGGACCGACCGACGCGGCGGGCGCCTTCGCCTCCATGGAACTCTCCGCCCGCGCAAAGGCGGCCGGAATCAAGGCCGCCGACTACCTCGCGGGCAACGATTCCTGGCATTTCTTCGACAGGATCGGCGGTCTTCTCAGGACCGGCCCGACAAACACGAATGTCTGCGACATTCAGGTGCTGCTGATACCATGACCGCCCATGGATCACTGCGCATTGCGCCTCCGGCCGAGACCCTCTCTATCCTCTTCGAGTTGTCCAGGCTTCTCGGTCGCCATCCCGAACTCGACGACGCCATGGAGCCGTTTCTTGCCCTTCTCGTCCAGTCCACGGGCATGAGGCGGGGAATCGCCGCGCTTGCCGCGCGCGATGTGCCCGGGCCCAGGATCATCGCTGTGACGGAGCCATCCGATTCCGGTCTCCTCGATGTTCCCCTGCGCATGGGCATCTGGCCGGGCGGATCGGCCCTTCAGGCCGCCACGACAGTCCGGAGTCGATCCGCGGACGGTTCGCGCTGGCTCGAGATCCCCGTGCGGCACGCGGACTCCGTGGCGGGTGTCATCTGTCTGCAGGCCCCGGCCGGCGCCGGGATCGGCGACGCGGCGGGCGTCGATGGTTTTTCCGATGCCTTCGTCTCCCTCGCCGAGTGGTCGGCCATCCTCATCGAAGAAGCGATAGCCCTCAGAATGCGTCTCGGAGCCTCCGTCGGCTCGGGCATTTCCGAAGACCGCACGGCGAGCCACAAGGTGCTCTCATGCGAGGATTCGGGCTTTGCTGGCATCATCGGCCGCTCGGCTCCCATGATGGAAGCCTTCTCATTGGTCGAACGGGTCGCGCCGACCGAGAGCACCGTCCTCATCACAGGGGAGAGCGGGACAGGCAAGGAACTCATCGCCCGCGCGATCCACGAGAAGAGCAGGCGCTCGGCCGGTCCTTTCGTCGCCGTCAGCTGCGCCGCCCTGCCCGAATCCGTGGTGGAGAGCGAGTTGTTCGGCCACGAGAAAGGCTCATTCACAGGAGCACATGTCCAGAGGAAGGGTAGATTCGAGCTGGCCTCGGGTGGCACGCTTTTCTTAGACGAGATCGGGGAGCTCTCTCTCTCGGTTCAGGCTAAATTGCTCAGAATCCTACAGGAACGTAGCTTTGAGAGGGTCGGAGGAAGCCAGACCATCAACGCCGAGGTCAGGATCGTCGTCGCGACAAACCGGAACCTGGAGAAAGAAGTCGCCGAAGGGCGTTTCCGCGAGGATCTCTACTTCCGGCTCAACGTGTTTCCCATCCATATGCCGCCTCTGCGCGAGCGAGGTTCCGACATCCTCCTGCTCGCCGACCACTTCGCGGACAGACTGGGCAAGAAGGCCGGCAAACCTATCCTCCGCATCTCCAGCCCGGCCCTCGACCTTCTCATGATTTACCACTGGCCCGGCAATGTCAGGGAGCTGGAAAACTGCATCGAGAGGGCCGTCATCATGAGCGCCGACGGCGTCATCCACGCGTACAACCTGCCCCCGAGCCTGCAGTCCGCGGAGTCCACCGGCACGGGGCCTTCCACCACGCTCGACGGGGCCCTCGCCCGGCTCGAAAAAGAACTTGTTCTCGAAGCCCTCAAAATGGAGAGGGGAAACGCAGCTGCGGCCGCCCGCAGGCTCGCCGTGACGGAGCGCAGGATTGGGCTCTCCCTCAGGCGCTTCGGCATCGACTGGCGGAGGTTTCGTACAAAGCAGTAGGAAATTCCTTATTCCTACATCGATGTGACTTTTTCTAGGCGGTATTCCGGCACCGGAGGATTCTGAAATCTCGGTGTGAAGTTTTTAAACAATTTCATGATAACGAAATAAGCAAGACATTGCATAAATGCGTGAATTATTTCGCTCCTTGGCACGAACATTGCATTCTGAATTGCGTCAGATTTTCTCAAGGAGCAATCGATGCGGAATCCTATCGACGGAAGTGAAATCAGCCTCAAGAAACTCTACGGCACCAACTGCTTTTCCAACTCGGTGATGCGCGAGCGCCTCCCCAAGAGTGTGTACAACGAACTCGTGAGCATCCAGGCAGGAAAGGGCGAACTCACTCTCTCCATCGCCGAGGTCGTCGCCAGTGCCATGAGCGAGTGGGCCATCGAGAAGGGCGCGACCCACTACACCCACTGGTTCCACCCCCTCTCCGGTCTCAGCGCAGAGAAGCACGAGGCCTTCATCTCCCCTATCGGGGACGGCCGCGCGCTCATGGAATTCTCAGGGAAGGAACTCGTGAAGGGCGAACCGGACGCGTCGAGCTTCGCCTCGGGCGGTCTGCGCGCCACGTTCGAAGCCCGCGGCTACACTGCCTGGGATGTCACGAGTCCGGCCTTCCTCAAGACAGCTCCTGACAGGATCACCCTCTGTATCCCGACGGCCTTTGTCTCCTACTATGGCCATGCCCTCGACAAGAAAGTTCCCCTCCTCAAGTCGATGGAAGCGATCAACAAGGCCAGCATGCGCGTCCTGCGCGCCCTCGGCAACACGGCTTCACAGCGCGCCGTACCCTCGGTCGGCCCGGAGCAGGAGTACTTCCTCGTCAACGAGGCCCTCTACAAGAAGCGCCCCGACCTCATGCTCGCCGGCCGTTCAGTCTTCGGCTCCATGCCCGCCAAGGGGCAGGAGATGGAGGACCACTACTACGGCGCGATAGAGGAGAAGGTCACCTCCTTCATGAATGAGCTCAACACCGAACTCTGGGCGATGGGGGTCTCCGCCAAGACCCAGCACAACGAAGTCGCCCCGAACCAGTTCGAGCTCGCGAGCATCTACGCCTCGGCCAACGTCGCCGCGGACGCCAACCAGCTCATCATGGAGACCATGCGCAAGGTCGCCGGACGCCACGGCATGGCCTGCCTCCTGCACGAGAAGCCTTTCGCAGGCGTGAACGGCTCGGGCAAGCACATCAACTGGTCCATCGCCACCGACGACGGCATCAACCTCCTCGAGCCCGGAACCGACGCCGCCTCCGACGCGCGTTTCCTCCTCTTCGTCACCGCCATCATCGAGGCCGTCGACAGATATGCGGCCCTGCTCAGGGCGTCCGCCGCCACCGCCGGCAACGACCACCGTCTCGGGGGCCACGAGGCGCCTCCCTCCGTCATCTCCATATTCCTGGGCGATCCGCTGACCGAGCTTCTGGACGCCGTGGCCGAGAACAGGCCGGCCATCTCTTCCGAGGGCAGCGTGGTGGAGCTCGGAACGGCATCCCTTCCCAAACTGCCCAAGGATTTCTCCGACAGGAACCGGACGAGTCCATTCGCCTTTACGGGCAACAAGTTCGAGTTCCGCATGGTTGCGTCCTCCCAGTCGGCCGCGACCCCGACAACGATGCTCAATGCCGCTGTGGCCGAAGTCCTTACCGGCTTCGCCGACCGGCTTGAACGCGCCACCGCTTCCGGTGCCGATATGATAGCCGAGATCAGGAAGATCATCGCCGAGTCATACAAGTCGCACCGGAGAGTGGTTTTTAATGGCAACGGCTATTCGGCCGAGTGGGCCCTCGAGGCCGAGCGCCGCGGTCTGCCGCGTTTCAAGTCCGCCGTCGAGGTCATTCCCGAGTTCGCCTCTGCGTCCACGGTGAGTCTTCTCTCGAAGCTTGGCATCCTTACAAAGGAAGAGAGTGAAAGCCGCTGCGTGATCTACCTCGAGCGCTACGCCAAACAAGTCAACATCGAGGCGGGCCTCATGGTCGACATTTCCAGGCGGGCGATTTTCCCGGCCGTCAGCGCGGCCGCCGAACAGTATGCGAGAGCAGCCGCGGAGCTGGCCGGAGTCGGCGCGATCTCGACGCCGCAGGAAGCCCGCGCCCAGAAAATAGCCGTGTTTGCCGCCGCCCTCGTGGATGAAACCGACAGACTGGAAAAAGTCCTGAACGATGCCCAGAAGATCGACGATCCTCTCGCCAAGGCCAAGGCCTACCGCGAGTCCGTCATACCGCGCATGGATGCACTCCGCAGCGTCGCCGACGATGTCGAGAAGCTCGTTCCCACCACGCTCTGGCCCCTGCCGAGCTACGAGGAGTTGCTCTTCACGCTGTAAAGGGCTGTCTCTCTTCCCGGCGACCGGAATCCGGTCTCCGGGAAGGAAAGCCTGCGTCCTGTGGGTACAAAAAAGCCGGCCTCGAATGGTCGGCTTTTTTGTGGCTTTATGCCGCTGTGGACCGCGCTTTGTCAGCGTTTCTTCGTGGCGCGCAGCACGAGATTGAGGACGATGCCCCAGACCGCCGCCGACGCGATGGCCGGCAGTCTGGCTCCGAAGACCGGAATCATGCCGCCCGGGAAGGCGAAGGATCCGCCGATACCGATCACGAGGATAGTCGCGATGACGGCGAGGGTCCTGTTGTCGAAGAGGTCGACTTTCTTCTCGACCATGATGCCGACGCCCTGGACGGCGATGACGCCGAAGAGGTAGACGGAGAGACCGCCGATGACCGATCCGGGGATGGTGCTGACGGCGGCGGAGAACTTGCCGAGGAAGCTGAAGAGTATGGCCAGCAGTGCCGTCGATATGATGACGGGAACCGAGAAGACCCGGGTGACGGCCATTGTGGAGATGTTTTCGCCGTAGTTGGTTCCGGCCGGCCCGCCGAAGAGCGAACTCACGATGTCGCCCACGCCGTCTCCGATGAGATTGCGGCCGAGCTTGCTCGCGATATCGTAGCGCTTCTCCTTCCGCTTCTCGGCCAGCTTGTTGACGTAGAGGTCGATCTGGAAAAGGTGTGCGGTGGATTCAGGGATGGTCGCGATGGCGATCGGCATGATGGCTCCGACCGCAGCCCAGGAGAGGACGGGCAGGGTGAAGTGGGGAATCTGGAGTGTGGAGGCTGTCGCGACTGCAGTGAAGTCGATCCCTCCCGTGGCGAGGGAGGCCAGGTACCCCGCCGCTATGCCGAAGAGGACGGGAAGCTGTCCGAGAAAACCCTTCAGGAAGACCGACGCGAGGATGGTGACGAGGATGGTGATGAGGGCGATGCTCCAGTTCTGGGCGGCGCCCTGCATGGCCGTCCCCGCGAGGGAGATTCCGATGACGATGGCCACCGAGCCGGTGACCTCGGCGGGCAGGACGGTCTCGATTGCCTTCTTCCCGAAACGGTCGATGATGATTCCGGCCGCGATCGAAACGAAACCCGAGAGGATGACGCCGAACTGGGCCTGACCTATGAGGGCGTCGGGCGCGATCTGTCCGAAGTCCCTCGCTCCCGTGATGGAGACGATGGCCGCGATGTAGGAGAAGGATGATCCGTAATAGAGGGGGATCTTTCCCCCGGTCACGAAGACGAAGCAGAGTGTGGCGAATCCCGAGGCGAAGATGGTCGTGCTCACGTGGAATCCGGTGAGCAGGGCGACGAGGACGGTCGCCGGGAACATGACGATGAACTGCTGCAGGGAGAAGAGTACGAGCTTGCCGAAGGAAGGCGCCTCGTCGGGGAGTAGTCCTTCCCTGTCATCTCCTTTTCGGAATCCGAGCGTCCTCCAGACACTGGCTGCGGCTTTCATGATGCCTCCTTGTGATGTGTGGAATGTGTGGGGATAAAAAAAGGACCGTCCGGAATGGACGGTCCATGGTGACCAAAAACGGAATTTTATCCGCGTGAAGCGGTGCCGCCGGAAACGGTGCCGCCAGCGACGGCGAAGGGTGCCAGCCGAGGCCGGACAACAAGGACAATGAGAGCGGACAGGCGCCACGCGCATCAGGTCCGACTTGTCTTGGAACTCTCATGTCGTGCGAATGTTTATCATAGCCGGAGGGCCGTGGCAAGACCCTCCGTGGCGGTGCTATACTCGAGACGATGCGCTTCCTAAGACGTCTTGCCCCGACTTTCATCATCGTGGCAGCCTCGGCCCTCCTTCTCTTTCTTCCCGATATCGGGCCCGAGCGGTACAAGGATCTTGGAGCCATGTTCCGCATCGAGAAGCAGAGGCAGGCCTGTTCGGGTTTCGCGGTCGCCGTGATACAGGAAGGCAAGTTGGTCTACGAGGAGGCCTTCGGCTTCGATGGCGCGAGGAAAAAACTCACGGTCGACAGTCCTCTCTACCTCGGCCCCTCCAGTGAAATACTCACCGGGGCCCTCGCCTGCTCCATGATCCTGGACAAGACCCTCTCCCTTGACGAGAAAGCCTGGACGCTTCCCGGGACATCCTTACCCGAGAATCCGAAAAGCTCCTTTCCCCCCTCGGACGACGCGGGAGTGGGCCGGACCGTGACCATAGCCGACCTTGTCACTCACTCCTATCCCCAGGGCCTTCTGGCGTCTGAAGCCCGCAGCGTCGAGGGTTTTGGATTTGAAACCATGGAGATAGATCCCGAGGGACTGACCGCACAATCCGGGCAGCTTCGTATCCACCGCTCCGGTCTCGGATACAGGACTCTCGCCCTCGTCATGGAGAAAGCCTCCGGAAAATCCTTCGCCGAGCTTCTGACCCGGCGCCTGGCAGCTCCCCTCGACATGACTTCCACTTCCGCGAGGCCTCCGGCCTCCGCCGATATTCCGCGCGGCAGCGGGCTTTTTTTCGGCGTTGCCCTGCCGTATCCCGCTCAGGCGGTTTCCGAGTCGGCCATACCGGCCGACGGTATCGTCTCTACAGTGCGCGACATGGCCAAGTTCGTCTCCTACATCGCATCGCCGCGGGTGCGCGGCATTGCAGCCCTTCCCTCCAAGCATGTTCCGGCTCTCTACCAGCCCGTATTGCCCGGCGGCAACTACGGCTACGGATGGAGGATCAACGAAAAAAACGGCGACCGGATCATCTTTCAGGGAGGGTCTATACAGGGTTTTTCATCCAACATCGTGATCTGGCCCGAAAGGCGTTCGGGCATTATCCTTCTTTCCGCACAGGGCGGCTTCATACAGTCCTCCATCGTGCTTCCGGCTCTCGCCGGCACCGCGTCCCGCATCATGTTCAACGGGAGTTCCATGAAACCCCTGCCGATGGGCCGGGTACTCATTCTGTTTGCGGTATCTTCCTTCGTCTATCTTCTCGTTCTGACTATCCAGATATCCGGAGCATTCGGCTGGGCGCGTTCGGTCAAGGACAGTTCCGAGGCGAGCGGCACACTGAGACCGGTCGTTGTTTCAGCTTTGCGCACCATCCTTGGATGCGTCGCCCGGGTGCTCGTGATCGTATACGCTCCCGTCCTTGTCGGCCTGGCCTTCGGGCGCCTCGTAACGATACAGAGCCTCTTCACCCTCGAACCGGATCTCGCGGCGGTCATTGTCGCGGCCTGTGTGTTCGGGATACTGCGCAACATCTCCCGTCTCGTGTGGCTCTATACGACGGCAAACCGGAAAGCTTTTTTCACGAAATCCCCTTCGCGGCTTGCCTCCTCTCCAAAGTCATGATAAAAATATTTCATGAAAGGGATTCGTGGCCCCGTTAGCCGCATGCTGCCCGCTCTCCTTGCGCTGCTCGCGATCGCTGTCCTCGCCCTGGTCCTGCTTCCAAAACTGCTCTCCCCCGTGACAAATGTTTCGAACCGCTTTGTCATGTACCTCGAAGAGATCAGGCCGGCGGGGAAACTCGTCGTCCTCACTTCGCGGCAGAGGTACACCCTGTCCCGTGATTTTTCAGCCCGGCTTCTCGCGTTCATACAGCTCAAGTCCTCGGTGGAGATATCGGTCTACGCCGATGTCGCCTACTATATCGAAGTCTCCGATCCCGCGGACTGCAGAGCCGCGTGGGACCGCAGGGCAAGGATACTGTCGGTCTGCCTGCCGACGCCCCGTGTCCTTCCGCCCGCTATCATGACCGAAACCCTCGAAGTGCGGACGAAGGGCGCCAACATCCTTTCAGAGACTCTCTTCCGGCTGAGGGAGGCGGCGCGGAGCATGGAATCAGGCTTGTCGGCCGAGTTGCTGCGCGAAGCGACCGCGAGTCTCGAGAACCCGGAGCTGAGGGAAAAGATCCGCTCTTCTGTGGCCTCGCTCGCGGAAAAGTTTTTCCTGTCCCGGTTCGGGACAAAACCGGCACAGGTCGTGGTGAAACTGGGTGAGTATAACATTTAGTTAATTTACACATAATATATTTACATGATGTTTAAAATAAAAGTGTAAATATATTATTTATTATAGTTATACAGTATTAAAAGTTTTTTTTCTGCAAAAAATAAAACATTTTTTTCAATCATGTCTTCACAATTAAAATAACTTGTTGTATCATATTAATATGACACCAGAACTACTTGCTGCAGATCCTGAATGGCCATATTCCAAGGCCAAGACGGCTGTTCTCGCGGCCGCCGCGGGAGTTATCAGGGAACGTGGCCCACGCTCAGCCACGCTCAAGAACATCGCCAACAGGGTCGGAATCACGGAGCCTGCAATCTTCAGGCATTTCGAGGGTGTGGATGGTCTTTTTGCCGGACTCTTCCACACGGTTGAGCGGGTATATGCACGGATAGGCCAGGGCTTCGAAGAGGAGCTCAAGGGTTGGGAGCGCCTCAGAACGGCGACGCTCTCCATGGTAGAGATCCTCGCCGATGGCAAGGATCTCGCCTACGTGATCATATACGCACGCCAGGTTTTCGGAGGTTATCCTGATCTCCGCGAAAGGCTTAACGAGCTCGAAGCCGAGGATCAGGAGCACTTTCTTGCCTGCGTCAAGGAAGCGGTCGAGCGTAAGGAAGTGCGGAGTGACATATCTCCGGAGACCATTTCATCCACTATCTTCGGCATGACGTACGTGACGGTCGCGCAGTGGATTACCAGCGGTTTTTCCTTCGACCTCAAGGTAGCGTCCCGTGCCAGAATGGATGAGATGGAAAAACTTTTCCTTCTCCCTGGCAAGGAGAAAAAACCTTCCACCCGCAAGAAGGCAAAGGCCCCCTGAGCTCCGACGATCATCGCTGAAGGGTTTCCCTTCAGCTCGCGGGGATTTGTCGGAAAAAGGCTGTCTGGCATCCGGTTCCCTTGGGGAGGGAATGGAGTGCCGGGCGGCCTTTTTTGTTTTTCCTGACGCAGCATAGACAGGGCATTGTGACGCTGCCAGTCGCCTTTGCCCTGTTTCTGTTTGCCCTGTTTGCCCGATTCAGACCCGCTTTTCCCGATTGAACGGTTTGCCGAGAGCGTCCGGACCATGCAGCTTCGAAGAGCTGGCCAGCGAGAGGACCAGGATCACCATGATGTAGGGCAGCATGACGGCGAACTCGTACGGGAACTTGATGCCCAACACCTGGATGGTGAGCTGGAAGGACTGGGCGAGGCTGAAGAGAAGGCTTCCGGCCAGAATCCATCCGGGATGCCAGCGGCCGAAATACACAAGGGCCACCGCTATGAAGCCTCGGCCGGCGACGATGTCGTCTGCGAACATTTTCGCCTGACAGAGCGACAGATAAGCCCCCGCGAGGCCGGCCATCGCGCCGCCGAGGGCGAGCGCCTGGTAGCGCACCCGGGAAACGTTCGTGCCCATGGTGTCCGCAGCCCGCGGATGAGTCCCGACTGCGCGCACCTTGAGCCCCCACGGAGTCTTGAAGAGGATGAGCCAGCTCGCCGGAACCATCAGAAGAGCAAAATAGACCAATGGATTGTGGTTGAAGAGAATGGGGCCGAGCACGGGAATCCTGGACAGCAAGGGAACCGGAAGAGCCGGAATGCCGGGGACTCCCGTGACTCCGCCTATGAAATGCCGAAAAAGTGTGCCCGCAGTGCCCCATCCGAGCATCTGGAGGCCTATCCCGGCGATGCCCTGCGGGGCCCGGAACGTGACGGTCACGAGGGCGAATACGGCGCCGAGCAGGGCGCCGACGGCGACGGCCCCCGCCACGCCAATCAGGTTTGCGTAAGGCATGAGGGGCCCGGTTTTGAAAAAATAGGCCGGAAGGAAGGCGAGGAAGGCTCCCATAGCCATGATGCCCTCACAGCCGAGATTGAAGACTCCCGCTCTCTGGTTGAACATTTCGCCCAAGGCCGCCAGAAGGAGGGCGATCGAAAAAGGCACGCCGAGGACAAGTATGTTGGAAACGACCGTCAGTATGCTCATCGTCGGACCTCCTTCGTCGCGCCGGTCCCGATGCCCGTTCTTCCGTCAGGGACTCCTGTCTTCCTTCTCCGCCCCGTCTTCCCCGTCAGGCTCGCGAGTTTTCTCGCGAATTTCTCCCGCGCGTAGGGATCGTTGATGTAGTTTCTCGCCGAAACGATGCTGAGGATGACCGCTCCCTGAAGGACAAGGACCATGTTGGCCGGCACGGACATCGCGCGCTGCGTCATGTCGGCCCCGATGAGGAGGAGGCCGAAGAAGACGGCCGAGGGCAGGATGCCGGCGGGGTGGAGGCCTCCGAAGAGAGCCACGACTATCCCTGAGAATCCGTAGCCCGACGAAATGCCCTCGATGGCGCGCCTGTGGACACCCGTCACCTCGATCGCGCCGGCCAAGCCCGCGAAGGCTCCCGAAAGAAGCATGGCGGCGACGAGGCAGGACTCAACCTTGATGCCGGCGTAGCGGGCCGCCTTGGCCTCCGCCCCCGCGGCGCGCATCTTGAAACCGTATTTCGTCCGCCAGAGCAGAATGTAGACGATGACGGCGGCGGCGATGACGACGAAAATGCCCGCGTGGAGCCGCGAGCCGGGGATGAGCCTGTCGAGCCAGGCAGTCTTGGGAAGGCGCATCGACTGGGGCGTGCCTGAGCCGGTCTGGAGTTCCGCGGGATCGATCATCGGGCCTCGCAGGAGGAAGCCGTAGAACTGCGCCGCGATGTAGTTGAGCATGACCGTCGAGAGGATCTCGTTGACGCCGAGGCGTGCCTTGAGGATGCCCGCGATGCCGCCCCACAGCCCGCCCGCTGCGGCCCCGACCAGCATGACGGCCGGGAGAAGGAACAATTTGGGCACGGCCGGAAAAGCGAGGGCGAAGGCTGTCGCGGCGATCGTCCCGATCTGCATCTGGCCTTCCGCTCCGATGTTGAGGATACCGCTCCGGAAGGCTATCGCGATCCCCATCGCTATGAGGCTCAAGGGGATGGCGCGGACGAGTATCTCGGTGATGCCGAAGATATCCTTGAGCGGTTCCGTCAGGATGACCTTGTAGGTTTGGATGACATTGACGCCAATCACCGTGAGGACGACAGCTCCGATTCCGACCGCCGCGGCCGCCGCGAGGACTATGACCGCGACGGTATACAGGACCTTGAAGTATTTACTCATCGGGGTTCTCTCTTTCGGAAAGTCCGGCCATGAGAATGCCCAGCCGTTTCTTCGTCGCCTCAGGCCCCTTCAGAACCTTCAGTATCCTTCCTTTATAGACCACGGCGATACGGTCGGAAAGGTTCATGATCTCGTCGAGTTCCTCGGAGATGAGGAGGATTCCCACGCCCGCGCGACGTAAGTCGAGGAGGCTCTTGTGGATGAACTCTTCCGCGCCCATGTCGAGGCCCCGTGTGGGGTAGACGGCGACGAGGAGTTTGGGCGAGCGCGCAATCTCGCGCGCGAGGATGACTTTCTGGATATTGCCGCCGGAGAGGGAGCCCGCGGCCGTGGCCGTGGAGGGACAGCGGATGTCGAAGCGCGTGCGGAGTCCCGCCGCGTTCTTCTCCGATTCCTTCAGTTTGAGGAAGGGGCCCGCGCTGAACTGCCTCGACGCGAAATCCTTGAGGATGAGATTTTCGCGGATCGAGAAGGAGGGCACGATACCCTCTGTATGCCTGTCCTCCGGGATATAGCCGATGCCCGAATCGATTATGGCCCTGGGAGAGGCGTTCGCGAGTTCCTTCCCGAGGAGGGTGAAACTGCCCGACTCGATCGGCCGGAGGCCAGCGAGCGCGTCCGCGAGCTCTTTCTGTCCGTTCCCCGACACGCCGGCCAGTCCCACGATCTCCCCGGCTCCGATTTCGAGATCGAATCCATCCAGGGCGAGAAAGCCGCGGTCGCTTCTGACCCTGAGGCCGCGCATCGACGCGAGGGGCTGGCCGCACTCGTCGCCGCACTCGTTACGTGGCAGGACGACTTCGTGGCCGGTCATGAGGGCTGCGAGGTTCGACGAGCTGTGGTCGGCAGTATTGCCCCTGAAGACGACCTCGCCGTGTCGCAGTATCGTGACCGTGTCGGAGAGCGCCTTCACCTCGCCCAGCTTGTGGCTTATGAAGATGATCGACATGTCGCTCGTCATGCGCCTGAGAAGCTCGATGAGATCGTCCGTCTCCTGAGGGGTCAGGGCCGAGGTGGGTTCGTCGAGGATGAGGAAGCGGGCGCCGAAGCAGAGTGTCTTGACGAGTTCGACGCGCTGCTGTTCGCCGACGGAGAGCTGCCAGATGTAGGCGTCCGGCTGGACAGGCAGGCTGTACTGTTCGGAGATGGCTGAAATCCGTTTCCGCGCCTCTTTGAGGTCGATGCGGAATCCTCTGTGCAGATCCTTGGCCCCGAGGGCGATGTTTTCCGCCACCGTCATGTTCGGCACGAGCATGAAGTGCTGGTGGACCATGCCGATCCCGCATGCGTAGGCGTCGTTCGGCGTCCTGAACCTGACGGGCTTCCCGTTGACGAGTATCCGCCCCTCATCCGGCTGATACAGCCCCATGAGGATGTTCATCAGGGTAGTCTTGCCGGCCCCGTTTTCGCCCACGAGGGCGAGCACCTGACTTCTCCCCACGTCGAGGGATATGTCTTTGCAGGCGACTATGCCCGGAAAGCGTTTGGTGACACCCTCCACCGCGAGGCTGTCGATACGTTCTGAGTGCATCATGCGACATCCTTCGGGATGTCGTCGCGGGAACAGTCCTGCGACGCGCAACACCATCCGCCATCCCGCCAAAAAAAACAGGCGACCGCGAGGATCGCCTCTATGGTCGGCTTCCGGATTCCACACGGAATCCGGAAGCCGAGACTGTCAGGACCTCAGTACTTGACGTCTTTCCAGTTGATCGTGAGCTTCCCGGCGGTGATGTCCGCCTTGGCCTTTTCCGCCGCGGCCTTGACCGAGGGGGAGAGGACGGCGCCGACCTTGGAGTTGAACTCGTAGGTGAAGCCGTGGTTGGCGAAGTTCATCGGGATGCTCTGGCCACCGAGAACGCCGGCCTGGCGCTTGTCGATGAGAGCCTCGACGACCGCTGAGTAGTCGTAGCTCGCCGCCGCGATGACCTTGTAGCTTTCGGGGATGTCGAGCTGGGCGGTGTCCTGACCGAGCCACCAGATGGGCTTGTCCTTGAATTCGGCGACGGCGCGGAGAGCGCCGAGGGCCTGCTGCGCGGAGCCGGTGAGGACGTCGGCGCCGGCCTTGATCTGGGTCTGGGCGAGCTCGCCCGCTTTGACGAAGTCGCCGAAGCTGCCCGTGTGGGCGACCTGGACCGTGGCCTTGGGATTCACGGCCTTGACGCCGAGCACGAAGCCGCGGTTGTAGCGGGCGGCGTCTCCGCCGTCCACGGGGCCGACGAGGCCGATGATGTTGACTTTGGTCACCATACCGGCGATGACTCCGTTGATGTATCCGGTTTCCTCGCTCTCGGGCATGTAGGTGAACACGTTTTTCGGTCCGATCTCGCCTGAGGTTCCGAAGGCGAAGGTGACCTTCGGGTACTCTTCCGCCATCTCGAGGATGAGGTTCTTGTACTGGGCTCCGTGGCCGATGATGATGTCGAAGCCTTTGGCCGCGTACTGGCGGGCCGCCGAACCGGCGTCGACCGGCTTCATCTTCTCGGTGTAGCTGTACTCGACGAGTGCGGAGCCATACTTTTTCTGGACGGCGATGATCGCGTCGTGCATGGCCTGGGCCCAGCCCTTGTCGTCGACAGTGGATTCGACGATGAGTCCGATCTTGACTTTGGTCTTGGGGGCGGCGATGAGGCTTCCCGCGCATACCGCAAAGGCCAAAAGGATGAGAACTGTTCGTTTCATGTACTTCCTCCTGTCGGGGATGCTTCCGCGACAGAGAGACAGTATCATGGCCCGATACTCCGTGCAAATGTTTTTATCGCGAAATGCATATATTGAAGTCCGGTTGAGGTATGAGGCGGAGCGATTCCGGTTTTTCCGGACGATTTCTCCCTGGCGGACAGCTCGCCGCTGCCTGCCGGGGCGGGGACCCTACTTCCAGTTCCGCAGGGCTTCCAACCGCTGCTTGAGGGTTTCGGGCAGTTTTCCGAGTTTTTCCGCGGCGGCCGCGAGCCGCGCGATCAGTATGACTGCTGCGGCCGCAACCTCCGTCCTCGTGAGAGGATCGAAGTCGTCTATGGAATCGAGGATGCGTTTTTCTTCGCGCTTGCCGAGGGAAGCCAGGATTCGCTCGTGCGCGACGGGTTCCATCCCCTGCATCGCGGCGGCGAGGTGTTTGCCCTCCATCCCGGAAACTCCCGCCTTGATCGCTTTTTCGTCCAGGGCGAGGATGGCCCCGGTGAGCTCCCTGACGAAGTCCGGATCCGTCTCGGTCTCGCCCTGACCTTCGGCTGCATCGAGCCCTTCCTGCGCTTCGTGCTCGTGGAGGATTTCCAGAAAGGCGCTCTGCGCGCCCGCTATCTCTTCGGTGGACAGCCGGGAGCGGAGGAAAACCATGTTGTCCTCGAGGATGGCACCGCCGATCCTGCCGAAGGCGGGTTTCACGAGGAGAAGGCTCTCGCGGGGGCAGCCCGCGAGGGAAGCTGACATGATGTCTCTTCCGGCGGCGCGCGCGACGCGCTCCAGTCTGCCATCCTGGCGGGAGAGAGACCTGAGAATGTCGGGCAGCTCGCCTGGCACGAGAAGATCCTCGCCCTTTGTCCTGCGCCTGCGCGCGATGCGGGCGGTGAGCCAGGCATCGGTTTTTTCGAGGAATTCCGTTCCGAGGAAGGCTGTCATCCTCCGGAGCATGATGAAGGGGTGCTCTCCCGCCACGAAAGCGTGGAGGCCTTCGAGTATGACCAGGTTTTCCAGGGCTTCGCCGGGGTCGAAGGTCTTCGTCAGGTGGGCCTTTCTGAACGAGCGGTCGAGTCCATCGTGGCCGACTCCGCGGACGAGGAGTTCCAGGCCGAGCTTGAGAGCCTTCCGGCGTTCTGTCGCCGCGGAGGAGGCGAGGCCGGTCCCTCCGTCGGACCGCGCCTTCTCCGCGATGAGGGTCAGACGGGCCGCGACATCGAAGATCGCGTTCTTTTTCCGCCGGGACACCGATGAGCATCCCTTCGTGGCCGCCATGAATCTCGGAAGGGAAGCTATCATCGCTGCTCCCTTCCTGTCCCATGGGCGGTCTCCAGCTCTTCGAGGAGGGGGAGCGCGTCCCCGGCTCCGAAATAGGCCGCGAGTTTGCGCACGAGGACTGCAGGATCATCGCCGTTCGACAGTCCGACGATCCCCTCCGCGATGACGCAGGATTGGAGGAACGCATAGCCGGTATCCGGGGAGACCGCGAGATAGGTGGCGAGGATGTCCTCGAGTGTCTCGCCGGAAATCCCTTCGGCCATGAGCTGTATGCCCGCGGTAAACAGAGCTTCAGTGAAGTTCCGGGACGCGGCTTCCATGGCCGTCAGGCCCTCGGTCCGATATGTCGCCGAAAGATCGAGGAAGCGCTTGATGAGGGAAACGAGCCCGGTTTTTTCTTCCCCGGAGCAACTCAGTCTGCGCGACAGATCGGCGTTCCATTGGATCATGTTTCCTCTCCTCTGCTCAACTATAAATACATTGCGTCGAGTCGGCAACCCGAAAAAGTGAATCCACAATCATCTGCGGTATCGGGTCGCGATTATCTTCCCTGACCACGATACTTTCGACCCTCCAGAGTCCCGGTCCGGCTGAGTCGAGAACATCCCGGAGCGCCGCTTCCAGGCCGGATCGCACTGCGATGACGATCGGCCCTGCTCCTCGTTGAGCCAGCCACGCAAGAAAGGGGAAGTAACCGCCCTTCGATACGAGCTCGAGAGGGCCGACCTCGTCGAGAAAGAGCGGAAAGCGCGATGCTTCGACTCCCGAGCGGAGGACCGATCCGGCCCAGGAAAAGCTTTCCGGGCAGAAGGCGAAGTCCGAAGCGCCTTCTATCGGGCGCTCGGCGAGAAGGCGGGATTCCCCGGTCGCTACGTCCTCTGCCACTATTCTGTAAGGTCTTCCCTCAGGGGTCCTGTCGCTGGAGCAGAGAATCCCCGAACACGGGATTCCCCGGGCCTCGAGGATACGGAGGGCGACGCGGCATGCAGTGCTTTTCCCGGATCCTCGTTTGCCCGTCACAAATAGGGCCAGGTTTTTCATACTCGCTCCTCTCATGGTGTAAAATAACGATGCAGAGGGACCGTTGCTACACCACGTGAATGCGAAAGACAGTGAAATTTCGTCTATTCATGTGGATAAACGTCTGATCGGGCAGAATGATCCATTTTTTGACAAATAAATGCAATATATGTGATTAAACAGCACCAAACGGGATTGTTTGTCTTGACACGTCGAAAGTAATTGGCTATGTTCTTGGCATTGATATGGACATCCGGAAGGTTCCAGCAACGTTCCGTTCTTTCCATATTGGCGGCCAATAACCGCCTGGGCTCCGCGTGGTCTGCCTCCTTCCACGCGGAGCCCTTTTTATTTATACTCATGCGATGACGATCAAGGAACTTGATGTCTGGTTCAGGAAACTCCTCGACATCGACGCTTTCGCCGAGAAGGATGATTCCCTCAACGGAATCCAGGTAGGGCGCAGCGCGGGTCCTCTGACCAAGGTTGCCTTCGCCGTCGACGCCTGCGCCGAAAGCATTTCCCGCGCGGCGGCTTCGGGCGCGCAGGCTCTCTTCGTCCACCACGGCCTTTTCTGGGGCAAGCCGGAACGCATCGATGGTCTCATGCTCGGCCGTATCAGGGCCCTCGTGCAATCGGACCTGGCCCTCTACGCCTGCCATCTTCCTCTCGACAGTCACCCCGAGCTTGGCAACAACGCTGTTCTCGCGCGCCTCCTCGGCCTCATGAACCTGGAACCTTTCGGGCGGTATCACGGAATCGATATCGGCTGTGCCGGGACCCTCCCGGAACCGATAGGCATGGAGGAGGCGATTCGCAGGATTCTTCCCGACGGCTCGAGGCCCCGGACCCTCATCGCCGCCGGGCCCAGCCTCATCCGGAAGGTGGCGGTGGTCTCCGGCGGCGCGCCCTTCGAGGCCCTCCAGGCACTCGGAACCGGCATCGACCTCTATGTCACGGGAGAACCCTCCCATTCCATCTATCACCACATGGTCGAGGGCTGTCTCAATTTCATGGCCGCCGGACACTATGCGACGGAGATATGGGGCGTCAGGGCCGTCGCTGAAAGACTCGCCGCCGAAACGGGCCTCAAGACCACCTTCATCGATCTTCCGACGGGACTCTGAGGAAGTATGTCCACCGAAGCGAAGACGAACCTGAAGCCCTCCGGGTTTCCCTCTGGGATTTCTCCCGAGAGGCCTGCAGGGAAACCCCGAGGGGAACCCGACGGAAAGCCTCCGGGAAAATTAGCGGGGCCGGACCGCCGGGGACTTTTCATGCCTCTCACACTCACGGCCGCCATCCTGGCGGCTGACCAGATTCTCAAGGCTTTCGTCGTCGCGTCCATTGCCGAAGGGAACATAGGCTGGAGCATGGGAGGAGATTTTTTCTGGCTCGTGCACGCGAGGAATCTCGGTATCGCCTTCTCGCTCGGATACGGATTCCCGGAGTCCATCAGGAAAATCCTCTTCATCCTCTTTCCCGTCCTCATGCTGGGCGGGATCATGGTTTTTCATTTCAGGTCCCGCGAGCTCACCGGCTTGCAGCGCTGGGCTCTGTGCGGCGTCGTCGGAGGGGGACTCGGCAACCTCGCCGACAGGATATTCAGGCCTGACGGCGTCGTCGATTTCCTTTCTTTCAAATTCTATGGACTATTCGGACTGGAGCGTTGGCCGACTTTCAACCTGGCGGACGCCTCCGTCCTCGTATGCGCCATTCTGCTGGCGATCTCCGGTATCATTCCGGACAAGACAAAGGGGAAACCATGAACAAAATGGCCAGAACGACGCTCTTCATCGTCGTCGCCACGCTCGTCAACCTTCTGATGACGGCAGCCATCTTCCTCGCTCTTTTCGTTCTCTACGGGCTGACTCTCGCGAAGATACTCCCCTCAGGGGCGGTCGCGGTGGCTGTTTTCGTCTGCTTCATTCTGGCCCTGGTGGGCGCCGGGTTCGCTTACAAGGCCCTGCTCAAGTACGGACAGAAACGATACGACCTCGAAAAACTGCTCGGCGGAAGGACTGGAAAGCCCGGAAAGCCCGGGGACAAGAGGCTGGACTGAGTCAGCGCGAGAGGCCTGGGCAAGGCTCTCAGGTGGAATCCCGGTTTACTGATGGACGCTTTGGTGTCATTATTATCGGAATTATCGGACTTGCGACTGGCACGATCTTCCTGATCCGGAACCGGGCATGCCCGGAGAGGGATCATCGGCAGGATCGTCCGCGCGGAAAAAGGAGTCTCCAGATGACCGATTACACCGCCGACTTCGACAGGCTCGGAGTTCAGGTGCCGGAGGTCTGTCTTCCCGCGGAGGGCGTCGACCACAGCCTGTGGGCGGTTGTGGCTTGCGACCAGTATTCCTCGGAGCGTGCATACTGGGATGGCGTGAGGGAAGCAGTCGGAACCGCGCCGTCGACTTTGAACCTGATTTTTCCCGAGTGCTACCTGGAGGACAGGGACAAGGCCGAACGCATCGCGGCCATACAGCGCGCGATGAAGGACTACCTCGCGCGCGGCTATCTGAAGAAGATGGAGCCGGGTTTCGTCCTCGTGGAGAGGAGCACTCCCTTCGAGAAGGAGCCGCGCGTCGGTCTCATGATCGCCGTCGATCTCGAGAAGTACCGGTACGGGGTTGACTCGAAGTCGCTGATCCGGCCGACGGAGGGAACGATCGTGGAGCGTCTGCCTCCGCGCATGCAGATCCGCCGCGGGGCGCCCCTCGAGCTTCCCCACATCATGCTGCTCGTCGACGATGCCCGGATGAGTCTCATCGAGCCTCTATACTCGGACCGCGCAGAACTTCCCGTTCTCTACGATTTCGAGCTCATGAAGGGTTCGGGCCATGTCAGGGGCTGGCATGTTTCGGATCGCACGCTTCTCGGCCGCGTCGCGGTTGCCCTGGATAAGCTGGCCGATCCGGAGGCGTATGCCGCCCGCTACGGGAACAGGGATGTCCTTCTGTTCGCGGTCGGGGACGGCAACCACTCGCTCGCGACGGCCAAGGCTGTCTGGGAAGAGATCAAGGCGGCGAACGCGGACAGGCCGGAGTTCCTTGCCGGGCATCCGGGGCGCTACGCCCTGGTTGAACTCGTCAACATCTACGACAAGGGGCTTCCCTTCCACCCGATACACCGCGTTCTCTTCAATGTCGACGAAGCCGCCTTTTTCGCAGCTGTCCGCGCGGCGGGCGGCGCCGTTCGCCCTGCCGGCGACGGCGCGGCGTCTGGCGGGACCGAAGCCGGGAAGCAGGCTGCGGCTGTCTTCGCCGCCGTGGACTCGCCTGCCGGCGCTCCCGACGGCACTCTGCAGGGGAAGGTGCACACGATCTGCTATCTCTCGGCGTCGGGAGCCGGGACGATCGTCTTCGGGAATCCCGAAGCGAATCTCGCGGCGGGAACGATCCAGGGAATACTCGATCCCTGGATCAAGGCCCATCCCTTTGCGAGCATCGACTACATCCACGGGACGGAGAGCCTCGTGGCCCTGGCCGAGAGACCGGGGAACCTCGGGCTCTATCTCCCGCCGGTGGACAAGGCCGGATTCTTCCGGACCGTGATCCGGGACGGGGTGATGCCGCGCAAGACCTTCTCGATGGGCGAGGCGCCGGAGAAGCGCTTCTACGTCGAGTCGCGCGTGATCGCGCCGGCCTGAGCGAGCGGAGATAGGGACAGCGGAGACAGAAGAGCCCGGTTCGGGGAAAAACGGAGGGCGATCCGGCGGGATCACGGACACCTCTTCGCGCGCACCCCGGTCCGGATGGTGCATAGACTGCTCAAGGAGGAACACATGGTAATTCTGTTGGCCGACGCGTTTGCGCCGGATCTTCCCGGACGACTCGCGCCCTTCGGCGAGGTGACTCAGGATATGGGACGGGTTCCGGAAGCGGAAGTCATCATCGTGCGGTCCAAGACCAAGGTGGACAAGGCGATGATGGACAGGGCCTTTGCGCTCAAGTACATCATCCGCGGAGGCGTCGGGGTCGACACCATCGATGTGGACTACGCGAAGTCGAAGAACATCGCGGTGGACAACACTCCCGAGGCCTCGAGCCTGGCAGTCGCGGAGCTGGCCTTCGCCCTCATGATCGCGATGCCGAACCACATCGCCGAGGCTGACTCGTCGATGAAAGAGGGCAAGTGGCTCAAGAAGGAGCTCGAGCGGACCGAGCTGGGCGGAAAGACCCTCGGTCTTGTGGGCATCGGAAGGATCGCGCGCGAGCTCGCCGTGCGGGCCAGGGCATTCGGCATGACGGTCATAGCCTACGACAAGTATGTGGCGAGCTCCGACGCCGCCGAGATGGTGACGCTGGACGAAGTCTTCGCCAGGTCCGACTACATCAGCCTGCACACGCCCCTGACGGACGAGACGAAGGGCATGATCAGCGCGGCTGCCATCGCGAAGATGAAGGCCGGCGTGCGCATCGTGAACACCTGCCGCGGTCAGGTCGTCGTCGAGCAGGATATCGCGGCGGCCCTCGCCTCCGGGAAACTCGCGGGCTACGCGACCGACGTCTTCTACAAGGAGCCACCTGAGGGATCGCCCCTCGTGACGGCCCCGCATGTCCTCCTCACCCCTCATCTCGGCGCCTCGACGGAGGAGAACCTCCTGCGCCTCGGCGACAGCATCGTCGCCCGCATGAAGAAATACTCAGGAATTTAAGGAGGAATGATAAAACGTCAACCGGGTTCTAGGTGAAGAGGGTATCCTGTAGCGGAGGGATCCGATACGGGAAGGCTATTGCTCGTCATGGTTTATGGCTTACGAGGCCGGTAAGGAGAATGAGGAGCCTAGCCGCATCATTCAATGACCCGCGAGGTCGAATAGGAGAATGGGCCCGATCCACCGCATCGAACCTATATCGGATGGGGAGAGGATATGAGCATCAGTGTTGGCGTTGATCTTCACAAGACGCAGTTCACGATGTTCGCCCGCGTGGGCGAAGGTTTTTTCGGGAAGTACCTGACGACAGAGGACGGATATGAAGCGTTCTTGGCGCGAATCAGGGTGTGGCGAAAGGAAGGGCAGTCGGTGCGGGTGGGCGT
Organism: Treponemataceae bacterium; assembly: GCA_963678065.2. GTDB lineage: Bacteria > Spirochaetota > Spirochaetia > Treponematales > Rectinemataceae. The sequence goes on along the minus strand of CAXXVZ010000005.1, from coordinate 69,083 downwards.
CGAGTCGACCGGCAATACGAGGTACTTCAAAAACAGGATGGAGCGAGAGGGCATCGAAGTGAGAGTGATCAACACGCTCAAGTTCAAAGTCGTCAACGAATCGGTGAAGAAGACCGATCGTCACGACGCCGCGACCATCGCGGAGTTTCTCGAGAAAGACATGCTTCCTGAGTCTCATCTCTGCTCCGAGGCGAGTGAGCAGCTACGACGACTCTTGAAGGTTCGTACGACATTGGTTCGGACTATCGTGACGGTGAAGAACCAGATTCACGGGCTATTAATCGGGCTGGGGATGCAGGATTCCAAAGCCAGTCTGCAAAGCAAGCGAGGGCGCCAGAAGATTCTGGACACCCTCGCAGGAGCGGACAACGGACTCGTGGTCCAACCGCTGTTCGAAACGATAGATCGGCTCGAAGAGAACGTCAAGATTGTGGAACGCGAGCTCGAGGCTCTGACGGGAAAAGATCGAGCGGTCGAACTTCTCCAGACGATTCCCGGCTGCGGCAAAGTGACGGCATGGACGATCCGCGCCTTCACGGACGACATCGGGCGTTTCGAATCATTTAGGAACTATTCCGCCTTCGCGGGCCTCGTTCCATGGGTCCAATGCTCGAACACCACCGAGCACTACGGCCGGATCACGAAGCGTGGCCCCGAGGAACTCCGGACGGCATTGGTCCAGCTGGTGCTCGGGATGCGAAGAAGCAAGCAGACGTTATCCTGGCGACTGATGGAACGCTACGCGAGAATGAGACACGAGAAAGGGACGGGAAGAACGATCATCGCGACCGCCCGAAGGATTTCCAGGATCATCTGGTGCATGTTGACTGCTGACGAGCCTTTCGATCCTAGTCTCATGATCGATAAACGACTGAGCAAAAAGGCGGATTCCATGCGGGCCGCCCTGAGGATAACCGCATGATGCCGGCGTAGCCGGGCAATTTCGGATTCGTGTCGACCACCCGGTTGACATTTTATAGGAGCATACCCATGAAACGCGTGATCAACTTCAACGCCGGCCCCGCGGCGATCCCCCTCGATGTCCTCAAGGCTGCCCAGGAAGAAATGCTCGACTGGAAGGGCACCGGCATGTCGGTCATGGAGGTCTCCCACCGCTCCAAGGAGTACGAGGAGATGCACAACGAGGCCCAGACGCTGTTCCGCAAGCTCGCCGGAATGGGCCCGGAGTGGAAGGTTCTCTTCCTCACGGGCGGCGCCTCGACCCAGTTCTTCATGCTTCCGATGAACTACCTCTTCGACGGGCGCAAGGCCAGCTACCTGGTCACAGGGACCTGGGCCAAGAACGCCCTGAAGGAAGGCAAGCGCTTCGGGACTTGCGACTCGGTGAGCACGGAGAATCCTGACGGAACCTTTACCCGCATCCTGCGCCAGGACGAGATCGCCGTCGACCCCGCGTCGACGTACGCCCACTTCACGAGCAACAACACCCTCTTCGGAAGCCAGTGGCACTACTGGCCCGAAGTCGGAAACGTACCGCTCGTCTGTGATATGTCGAGCGACATCTTCTCGCGCCCCTTCCCGGCGGAAAAGTTCTCCATGATCTACGCGGGAGCGCAGAAGAACCTCGGTCCCTCGGGCGTCACCGTCGTCGCGATGAAGGATTCCTTCTACAACCTGGCCCAGGAGCAGGCGAAACTGCCGACGATGCTGTCCTACCGCACCCACGCGGAGAACAACTCCCTGTACAACACGCCGCCCTGTTTCTCGATCTACGTTCTCAGCCTGACCCTCAAGTGGCTCGAGAAGGTGGGCGGGCTTGAGGCCATGAAGAAGATCAACGACGAGAAGTCTGCGCTGATCTACGGCGCGATCGACGAATCCGGCGGATTCTACCGCGCCCCGGTCGCGAAAGATTCGCGCTCGCAGATGAACGTGGTGTTCCGCCTCGCGACACCAGAGCTCGAGGACAAGTTCGTGAAGGATGCCAAGGCCGCCGGCATCGTCGGCGTGAAGGGCCACCGCTCCACGGGCGGCATCCGCTTCTCGACCTACAACGCCAACATGGTCGAGAGCGTAGCGGTCTCCGTCGACTTCATGAAAGATTTTATGAAGAAGAACGGCTAAAGGGCATTCGCGATGGATGTCCGACTTGATTTCGCCCGTCTGCCTCCCGATCCGGTCTTCGCTCCGGGAGTCAGACGGGCGCCCCGCAGGGAAGCCGCCCTCACGGCGGCGCAGGAAGAACTGGCCCTTTGCAACGCTCTTCGCTACATTCCCGAGCGCTTCCACGACAGACTCGCTCCGGAGTTCCTCGCCGAACTCAGGATCCGGGGGCGCATCTACGGCTACCGCTTCATGCCCGAGCTCCCCCCTGTCGGCAGACCCATCGGCGAATACGATGGTCGCTGCATCGAGGGAAAAGCCTTCCAGGTCATGATCGACAACAACCTCGACCACACTGTCGCCCTTTATCCCTACGAACTCGTGACCTACGGCGAGACGGGTCAGGTCTGTCAGAACTGGATGCAGTACCGCCTCATCAGGAAGTACCTCGAAGTCCTGGACGAGAACACGACTCTGGTCGTCGAGTCGGGGCATCCCCTGGGGCTGTTCAGGAGCCATCCTTACGCGCCGCGCGTGATCATCACGAACGGACTCATGGTCGGGCTCTTCGACAATCAGAAGGACTTCAACGTCGCTGCCGCACTCGGGGTGGCCAACTACGGCCAGATGACGGCCGGCGGCTGGATGTACATCGGCCCGCAGGGCATCGTGCACGGAACCTTCAACACCCTTCTCAACGCCGGCAGGCTCAAGCTGGGCGTGAGCGCCGACGGAGACCTGCGCGGAAAGCTCTTCGTCTCCTCCGGCCTCGGCGGCATGTCGGGCGCCCAGGGCAAGGCGGCGGTCATAGCGGGCGCGGCCAGCGTCATCGCCGAGGTGGATATCTCGAGGATACGCACGCGCCTCGATCAGGGCTGGGTAGACTGCGTCGAAGCGCGCTGCCAGGCTGCCTTCGACCTGGCCATCGCCGCCGCTGACCGCGGCGAAGCCATCGCAGTGGCCTACCACGGCAACATCGTCGACCTCCTCGAGTACGCGGCCGACAAGGGCGTTCGCATCGACCTTCTCTCGGATCAGACGAGCTGCCATGTACCCTACGACGGCGGCTACTGCCCCGCGGGCATCTCCTTCGAGGAGCGCACACGTCTTCTCAAGGATGACCGGGAGGGTTTCCGGAAACTCGTCGACGCCTCCCTTGCCCGGCATTTCGCCCTGATCAGGCGGCTCTCGGCGGCGGGAACCTACTTTTTCGACTACGGCAACGCCTTCCTGAAGGCGGTCTGGGATGCGGGGGTCCGGGAGGTCTCCAGAAACGGGGTCGACGAGAAGGACGGATTCATCTTCCCGAGCTACGTCGAGGACATTCTCGGGCCGGAACTCTTCGACTACGGCTACGGCCCCTTCCGCTGGGTCTGCCTCTCCGGCAGCCCCGAGGATTTGCACAGGACGGACCGGGCGGCTATGGACTGCATCGATCCTTCCCGCAGGGGTCAGGACCGCGACAACTGGATGTGGATCCGCGACGCGGAGAAAAACGCCCTCGTCGTCGGCACCCAGGCGCGCATCCTCTACCAGGACGCCCTCGGCCGCACGAAAATCGCGCTGCGCTTCAACGAGATGGTGCGCTCAGGCGAGATCGGGCCGGTCATGCTGGGCCGCGACCACCACGACACGGGCGGCACGGACAGCCCCTTCCGCGAGACGAGCAACATCAAGGACGGCTCCAACGTCATGGCCGACATGGCAACTCAGTGCTTCGCGGGCAACGCCGCCCGGGGCATGAGCCTCGTCGCCCTCCACAACGGCGGCGGGGTCGGCATCGGCAAATCCGTGAACGGCGGCTTCGGCCTCGTGCTGGACGGCTCCGCCCGCGTCGACGCGATCATCGGCATGGCCCTACCCTGGGACACCATGGGCGGCGTCGCGAGGAGGGCCTGGGCGCGCAACACTCACGCCCTCGAGGTCTGCGCCGAGTACAACAGGGAGCATCCGGAGCTCGGCCACATCACTCTGCCATACTGTGTCGACGACGGGACGGTCGCGGAAACCTTCGGAAACTGACTGGCGGGGCCGGCTCATCCCGTTCCGGCCTTCAGCTCAGGCTTTCTCCAGGACGAACAGATACTCTTTCACGTGTTTTGAGCGTCCCGAGAGATTCCGGCTGCCTCTGAAGGTGTTGTATGTCCTCTCGAGCACTCCGACACTCCCGTAGCGCGCGAGCATCGCCTCCATCTCGTCCTGAGCGATGTGGCCTTCCGAATTGAAGGAGACGAGAACGAAACGCGCGTCGAGCGCGCCGATGAGACTGTCGAGCCTGTCCTTCGCGCAGCGTTTTCTGTTGTAGTCGGAGCGTTTCCAGTCCCGCGGTATGCCCGACACTTCGGAGATCTGCTCCGGTCGTCTGTTGTTCACGATCAGGTTGAGCATGAAGTAGTTCGAGCCGTAGGGGTGCTGGTTGTAGGGCGGATCGAGGTAGGCCACATCGACCCGCGGTATCGAGGGGCATGTCTCGGCCGCGTCCCCTTTCAGGATCCGCGCGCCGCACGCGAATCTGCTGAGCACGGGCTCGCGCACCTCGATGTCGCCCCGGATGCGGGAGAGAGCGTCGCCCTTCCTTCCTCCGAAGCGCCCGATGCCTGTCGTCCTGTCCTTGTAGAAGCCCTTGAACACCCCGGCCGTGTTCGCGTGGATCGAGACTTCCGAGAGGAGGGGGGCGAGGAAGAACGGCCGGAGCCCATCCGGCGTATCTTCGAGAAGCGCGCGGTACGTGTCGATGTAGCGGGCGTTCCTCGTCGTGAAGAAGGCTCTCTCTCCCTTCCTGATCCGGGAATCGTCATCCGGCGCGTAGAGCTCGGAGATGAAGCCGCCATGCAGCCCTTCCTCTTCGATCCGTCGGGCTATCCTCGCGGCCTCGGCTTTATAAGCCGCCGCAGGAAACTGTGAGGCGTCCGTCAGATAACAGCGATTGATGATCTCCGCGTAATCCTCGAGATCGCCCGCGTATATGAACGAGGCGTGTCGCTTGAAGTATCGCGCGACGATGCCGGAGCCGGAGAAGACGTCGTGGCAGACGAGCCTGTCCTTTCCTGTCGCCTCGTGCACGCGCTCGAGCCCCTCGCCTATGAACTCGAGAAGCCCGCGTTTGTTTCCGAGGCAGGTGATGAGCTGGGATTCGAGGTAGTCCGGGTTCTCGGCTTCCATGTCGTGGTTTATACACTGTCCGCTGGTTCAGGTGCAAATGCCGCCGGATCAGAGCGCTTTCAGAAACCTGGCTATCTCTTCCCGCATCGCGGCCATCGATGTCCTCGTCGACTTGACGAAGGAGTTGTCGTCCACGGTTCCGACGACGGCGGCCATCTCAGCCTCGGAGCGGAATGTCGCTCTCCTGAATCGATTCTGGAAGTCCTTGCGCCGCGATGCTTTCACCTCCACTTCGACCCGACGGGTGAGCGAGGAGAGTGTCTGCATGATTCTGACAAGATCTTCCTGCGCGAGGGCCGGGGCTCCAGTCATGTCCCCGATCCCTTCTTCCCCGCTCTCAGGCCGGAGCTGCGGAAGAACTCTCAGTGTTTCCCACGCGTGCCGCGCCTTGTCCTGCAGGTAGTGGGACGAGAGAATCGCGTATTCGGCGTGCATTTCCTTCCAGGTCGGTATCTCTCTGCGTTCCGCCATGTCGAGGAGAACGTTCAGCCGGGAGACAGGGACGAGCTGGCCGCCCAAGTTCTCCCAGATCTGGCCGGCTGCGCAATCGGAGCCCACGGCAGGCGCGCAGCCTTCCCCGACAGGGACGGGGCCGGCGAGGTCCCGCTGCAGCGAGGTGAATGTCGGATCGGCGTTCCCGCGCGAGGACGCGTAGTCGAGGATGGCCCTTCCGGCATACCAGAGGAGCATCTCGTAGTAGGAATTGCGGGCCCTGCGCGGTTTCACGACGACGACGGGGCGGGGCGAGTTTTCGACGCCCTCTGCGAGAACCTCGAATCCGGGCCCGTCGCCTTCACTGTCGAGGATTTTCCGTCCGGCGAGGATCAGCTCCTCCTCGTCCATGTCCGCGCAGTCCTTCCCGGCGGCCCGGTGCGATGACATACCCGTCCACTTCTCGAGCAGTCTGATGGCCCCGACCATCTCCCGCGCAGTGTCCGGGGCGAAGGGCGAATACTCGAAGGCCTGCAGCTTGACCGATCTCTGGTCTCTGGTCCGGAACTTCGATTCATTGCGCATGAGGGCATACTGGTTGTGGGTCCACCAGTACGCGGGAACAAGGATGAGCCTGTCCTGGGCACGGTCATCGTCGACGAGGCAGAAGGGCAGAGGAATGTCCAGCTCGAAGCGATAGTCCCCCTTGGCTATGAGGCAGAAGGAGGCGAATCGCGAGGAGTGCTTGAGAGATACCGTCAGGCCGGGCCAGAAACCCCGTCCAGCTTCGATTTCCCCGTCCGGAGCTCTCGAGTTGTGATTCGATCCGACCGTCGCGCCTGCGGCCATGTTCGACTGTCCGCGGACGAGGCTCGCGATGAGGAAGCTCGTGTTGTGGTGCTGCTCGTGGGCCGGGAAGATGAGATTGTTGAGGAGTTCGCAGCAGGAAACGGTGGAATTCTCGCCCAGGACCGAGTGGATGAGACGGGCACCGTATTTGAGGGCCGAATTGTCGCCCATCACGAAGCGGACGGCCTTGCAGCCGTAGAATATCCGGCAGCCATACCCGATTATTCCATTGACGAGTTCGACGCCCTCGCCGATCTGGGTCCTGGCTCTTTCGCTCGAGTTGACTGTCAGGTTCTTGAGTTTGTTCGTGCCCTTGATGTAGGCCGAGTCGCCGATGAGGACATCCTTGATGATCCTGTTGGATTTGAGGACACAGGCGCGGCCGATCATGCCGTAGGAGCCGAAGCGGTGCTCGAACATGTTCTCGGTCATCTCCCGGAAGGCATTCATGAGCTCCGGTCTGTCCCTGTATCGGGCCCAGAGGTAGGCGTCGGCAGAGAGCATCCCGTCGAAGGGAAGGACGCTCCGTCCGCCCGCTTCGTTCATGAGATCCATCTGGATGCGGACAGCTTCGTCCTCGCCCTCCATGACGATTCCATTCCCGAATTTGGAGTGGTTGGAGACATGTATCTCATCGTTCCGAAGGAGAAGACAGTTGTCCCCGACGATGTAGTGGGCGAGGTAGGCGCAGTCGTGGATGGCACAATTTTCGCCGATGTCGCAGGCGATGACGCGTGAATTGGTGATGCCGGCCATCATGTGGAGGTCGTGGTGCTCGAGGGTGACGCGTTCGAGCATGGCGATGCGGATAAGGCCGGAAAAGGTATTGTTCTTTATCAGCTCGGGAGTGAAGGGGTCGGAGACGAGAAGCATCGACCAGTCGGCGCAGGTGTTCTCGTTCTTGACGAGGGTCTCGAGTTCGAAAGTCTTCAGTCTGCGGTACAGGGACGGATCCTTGCCGGTGCCGCGCAATTGCTTGTTGCGAAAATGATACTCCGTTTCATCGTGATGGAGATGCCGCGCGGGAATGAAATCATATGACGCATGCTCTTCGGGCACAAGGTTTATATCATTCATGGAATATCATTGTATTTTAACAGGGTCGATTACGCAAGGATCATCATTCCGGCCCCCTTGACCAAGAAAGGCGTTTCTTGACATCGTGAGTTATGTATATGCCTGAATCCGAGCTTCTTGATCAGGTCGTCACCGACACCGAGAGGCAAGCCTTCAAACTGCTCCCGGCCCTCGTGGACGCCATGGCATCCACCCGATCAACCATCGCTGTCCAGCTTGCCGATCTCATGGGCAATCCGGGCGAATTCTTGCAATACATAAGCGGACCTTCCGAGGATCAAGCCCGGAACGAAGCCCGGCTCCTCAGGGTTTTCCGGGAAAACGTGGAACTCCTCGTCCACAAGACCTGGGTGGAAAAAACCGAAGAGAAGCCCAAGGAACGTCTGCTCGCGGACCTGGAAGCTTTTGAGCGCGATTTCATGAAGGGCTCGGTTTCGCTCGCCTTTCTCCGCTTCGTGGCGATCGCCCGCTCGGTGGCCACTCTTCTCTTCGGTTCGGCCGGAAGAGCTTCGGACTTCATTCTGTACGCGTTCAGGATAGACCCGAAATTCGGACTCTTCTTCTGGTATGTCGGGGAGCTCGAGAATCAGACGAGGACCCCGATGGATGGACCCGCCGCCGAAGCTCTCATGAGGATGGAGTCCCTCATCGGCGTCTTCACCTTGTCCTGCTTCTGAGGCCTTCGTTTCCGGCTTCATTCGTAGAACGAACTTTCCAGCCTCGTTCCTCCTTCTTCTGCCTTTTCCGAGGCGGAGTCGTAGATGAACTCTACATCGATGAAAATCAAACCGCCCGGGAGTATGGCTCTCGCGTCGGTGACTGTCCGGTAATACCGCCTGCTTTCGGTCCCGAGAGAGGCCGAAACAGTGCTCGAGCGGATTACGGCCTGCCCTGTATTGGCAATCCTGATTGTCGCCGTCGCGGATTTCGTCTCCCCGTCTTCCTTTTCGCAGAAATTGACGATCTCTGCTTTCCCGGACGGGAACCATTGCCCTGAATCCGGGACGCAGGAAGCCAAGAGCACCGCAGCCTGCGCGGCCAGCAACAGAAACACTGGTATCGACCTGATTTTCATCATGCTTTCCTCCCGAGAGCGATCGTGCGGGATACAATCACGTAGACAGATCCCGATGAGGACGGATTGGCGATATTCATTGATCCACCGATCCGGAGGGAGTAGCGCCCATCGCTCAAGGTCAGGCTTGCGCCTCCGGTCGCGCCATACCGGAAGCCTTTTCCGTCCGGAATTCCTTTGGCGTCGGTTCCGGCCGAGAAAGACTGTGTCAGGGACAATCCGAGGAGCGCATTCCGGTTGAGAGCCTCGGTTACGCTCACTCCGGCCTTGACGAGGAGGGAACCTTCGGCCGCTGTGGGCCCATCCCTCCGGGGCATCCTGTATGAGAGGGTGAGCGTGGAGCCGAAGGAGAGAGGATCGAGGAAGCGGTTTGCCCGAAACAGGACAGTGAAGCTGTCCGAGCCCGAACCGGAAGAAAAACCGAGGATATCGCCCCTGACCGGGTCGGATATTCCCAGGGGGCGCGACCATGAGAGATCGGTTCCCAGGCGCCATCGATCCAGCCTCGACGTGAAGCCCAGGCTGATTTCGGGGTCTCCCGGCGCACTTGTGAGGGGAAACCTGCTCTCGCGTCCGGGAACGACGAGGACCGAATAGGGGAGGGTCGCGCAGAGATTCCAGGTTCCGGAAAACAGGAATTCGGCAGCGAGGGAGGTCGAGAGACTGATCCCCCTTCCGCGCGCTGTCGCGACCGCGGTTGCGTCGAGTCCGGCCGAGACCGTGAGCTCGCAGTTCCGGAAAACCCTCACACCCACGCGTTCATGCCCCGATGTCTGGGCACAGAGGGCAGTTCCTCCGGCGATGAAGAGTGCCATGGTCAGAAGGATTGAGCGTGAAAACGGCTTGTCCGTGCCCGCGGGCGGTTTTGCGTGCCGGCGGCTCATCTCGACCTCCAGGCCAGCCTGTCCATGGCCGACGCATCGTCGAGCCCGTGCAGTCTGTCGCGGGCGGAAGCCACTGCGAAGGAGAGAAGGACGGGATCGGCCCTCAGCCCTGCGGTGCCGGCCTGATCAGCCTTCGGCGCGGACCGGGAAAGGGCCGACAGAGGCTTGGCCACTATCGCCGCGCCGCTCCAATACCCGAGGAAATCCCATTTTTCCGAGATGACTGTCCCGAGAGCGGGGTCCGAAGTCACGACGAGATCCCCCGCCACATCGAGGAGGAGAGCGAAATGCCCCTCCGGCCTGTCGTAATGCACGAGGAGGGGCGCGTTCGACGAGGCTGCCCTCGCGAGTTGTCCGAAATCCATCCGATACGCACGCGCGGCGAAGCCTTCGCCAGCGAGAACGGCGAGGAGATCCCTCACGGAGACAGTCCCGCCTCCGCCGTATTTTCCGATAAGGTACTCTTCCGAAGACGGCTCGGCCCAGTATCCCGCGAGGAAGGTGACAAGTGTCGAAAACCCGCAGGAAAGATCGGCACCCTGTTCAGCCGAGAAGGCGAATTTCATGTCCTCCCTGTTGTCCATGTCGGAAAACAGCATGAGGAGGGCAAGAACCACATGCGACATCGCGCGTCCTCCCTTGTGCCCGCGGCCTCGCCGCCCGCACGGAAGGAATACGCAGAAAAGAGCCCGCGGCGATTGAGCCTGATACGGTGTTTTCGCAAAAAAAAGCGCCCTCCGGCCGGGTGGCGGGAACGCGCTCTGTGCGGATCGGTGCGGGCAAAGGAGGACGAAGACGGGCCGGAGAAGTCGTCCGGCTTTGCACTCAGTTACGCTTGGGCTCGAAGTGGCTGAACTCCATGCTGAAACTCGCCCTTCCCTGGCTCACCGACCGGAGCGCCGTCGTGACACCGAACATCGTGACGAGGGGGGCCTCCGCGTGGATGATTTCCATGGTGCTGCGCGAATCGGAGCCGTGGATGACGCCGCCGCGCTGCGAGATGAGGCTCATGACCTCTCCCATGAAATCCTTCGGCGTGCTGACGTCGACCTTCATGATGGGTTCGAGCATGACGGGGCCGGCCGCGCGGCAGGCCGTGTCGTAGGCGATGTTCGCGCAGGCCTCGAAGGCGAAAGGAGTGGACGTGAGTTCGTCGTACTTGATGGCCGTGAGGGTCACACCGATGTCGACGGCGGGATAGCCGAACTGGATGCCGGAACCGAAGGCTGACTGCACGCCGCGCTCGATCGCGTCGAATATCTCCTCGGGGACGAAGGGTGCCCTGACGGCCTTCGTGTAGGTGTTGCCCGTGCCGCGCGCGAGCGGCTCGACCGCGAAGGTGAGCCCGGCCGTATTGTCCTTGCCCGCGAGCTGCTTGTGGTACTCCTCGGTGTGTGTGACTTTCTGCGTGATGGATTCGCGGTAGGTGACCTGGGGATTGCCGACGCGGGCCTGGACCTTGAATTCTCTGATCACGCGCGTCACGAGGACGTCGAGGTGAAGCTCGCCCATGCCCGAGATGATGAGCTGGCCTGTCTCCTCGTTGTCTCTCGTCGTGAACGTGGGATCCTCGCGCGAAAGAATCTCGAGGGTTTCCCTGAGCTTCTCGCGGTCCGAAAGGGTTTTCGGCTCGATGGCGACGGAGATGACGGGGATGGGGAAGTGCATCTTCTCGAGCATGACCGGCCAGCCCTCGGTGCCGATCGTGTCGCCCGTCTGCGCGAGTTTCATGCCGACGATGACGGCGATATCCCCGGCCGTGACCTCCTCGATCGGCTCGCTCTTGTTCGCGTGCATGCGCAGAAGTCTCGTCACGCGCTCCCGTTTTTTCTTGCCGACGTTGAAGACCGTGCTTGCGTTCTTGATGGAACCCGAGTACATGCGCACGAAGCAGAGCGGGCCCGCCTCGCGGTCGTACTGCACCTTGAACACGAGGCCGAGGGGATATCCCTTCGCCGAACAGGGGACATCGACCATCTCGTCCTTCTTGAGGTGGTGAGCCTTTGCGGATTCGACCTCGTCCGGGGCGGGGAGGTAGTCGACGATGGCGTCGAGGAGGGGCTGGACGCCGATGTTCCTGCGCGATGCCCCGCAGAGGGCGGGAACGAGGCGCCGCTGGATGCACGCCTTGCGGAGCTCAGCCACGATGAGCGGCCGGGGTACTTCGGCCCCTTCCAGGTAGAGGTCGGTGATCTCCTCCGAACCGGCTGAAAGCGCGTCGACGAGACTGTCCCTGCGGGAGAGCGCCTCATCCATGCGCTCAGGCGCTATGGATGAGCGGATCATGTCGTGGGTATCTGTGTCCCAGCGGACTTCCTCCATGGCTACGAGGTCGATTATGCCTTCGAATTCGGCCTCGGCGCCGATCGGGCAGGAGATGGCCACAGGTTTTGCCCCGAATTTCTGGACTATTTCTTCGAGGACAGCGTCGAAATTCGCCCCGAGGCGATCCATCTTGTTGATGAAAGCGAGGCGGGGAACATGGTAGCGGTCGGCCTGGTGCCAGACCGTCTCCGACTGGGGTTCGACGCCGCCGACGGCGCAGAAAACCGCGACCGCTCCGTCCAGGACCCTGAGGGAGCGCTCGACCTCGGCGGTGAAGTCGACGTGGCCGGGCGTGTCGATGATGTTTATCTGATGGTTTTTCCAGAACGTGGTCGTGGCGGCGCTCGTGATGGTGATGCCGCGCTCCTGCTCCTGCTCCATCCAGTCCATCGTGGCTTCGCCGTCGTCGACTTCTCCTATCTTGTAGGTCTTGCCGGAAAAATAGAGTATGCGTTCGGTCGTTGTTGTTTTCCCGGCATCGATGTGGGCCATGATCCCGATGTTGCGTGTAGTGTGGAGATCCATTTGCTTTAATGTATACGAAAACGGACCCTATCATCAACCGCCGTCCTTCGGAGGCGCCCGTAGGCGAGGCCCGCGGGCGAGGCTAGGGGCGCGCCTCTTGGCGAGAGTTCCCGGACAAAGGCGCGGGGCAGCGACAATATCCGAGGTCTTGAATATTGATGTATTTCCTTCTATAAAAAGATGGTGAAACCCACTGAACTACTCGCTCCCGCGGGAAACCCGGAAGCACTCGACGCCGCGATCGGCGAAGGAGCGGACGCTGTCTATCTCGGACTGCGCAGCTTCAACGCCCGCATGCGGTCCTCCAATTTCGCTTTCAATCAGTTCGAAGCCACTGTCGACGTCTGCAGGAGGCAGTCCAAAAAAGTCTACGTTACCGTCAACACCGTTTTCGAACAGAGAGAAGCCGACAGGATGTGGCAGCTTCTCCAGTACCTGGATCGCGTCGGTCCGGACGGCATCATCGTCCAGGACCTCGGCGTCGTCAAAATGGCTGTCGACAACTTTCCCAAACTCGCCCTGCACGCCTCGACCCAGATGAACGTCGCCTCGGCGCGCGGCGTCAACTATCTCTCCCGGCACGGATTCAAGCGGGCCGTCCTCGCGCGCGAACTCAGCCTCGACGAGATAAGGGCGATCAGGCAGAGCACGAATCTCGAGCTGGAAACCTTCGTTCACGGGGCTCTCTGTGTCAGCGCCTCGGGACTCTGTCTCTTCTCCGGCTATCTCGGCGGCAAGAGCGCGAACCGCGGACAGTGCACCCAGGCCTGCCGCCGCCTCTACGAGTCCGACCAGAAGTCCGGGTACTTCTTCTCGCCCGACGACCTCGAACTCATCCAGCAGGTTCCCGACCTCATGGAGGCCGGAGTCGATTCCTTCAAGATCGAAGGGCGCATGAAGAGCGCCGACTATGTCGGAACCGTCGTGGCGGCCTACCGGTACATGATGGACAACTGGCGCATCGACAGGGAACGCGCCCTCCTCAGGGCGCGCGCCATCCTCAGCAAGGATTTCGCCCGCCGCAAAACCAGCTTCATGGTTTCCGGAGTGGAGAAGGCCGAGTACATCCATCCTGACCAGCCCGGCGGGACAGGCATCCCCTTAGGGCAGGTGCGCGACATCCATGTCGACGACTCCGGAGCGCGCTGGGCTGTCATGCACTCCTTCGACGGCATCGGCGAGGGCGATTCCGTGCGCATCCACCGCAGCGACGATTCCGGAAGGATTACGGCCAAGGTTCGCGGGGTGAAGCCCATCGCCAGCGGCATGCTCCTCCTCGTCGATGGCGAGTTCCGCCAGAGCGATACGATCTATCTCGTCCAGACTGCCGGCATGTCGAGGCGCTACAAGCCCCTCCTGCCCAAAGAAATCGCCAAGTACCACAAATTCCCCTCCCGGGATCTTTCGCCGCGCCCCGACTATCCCGCCATGACGCGACAGTCCCTCACGGCCCTCCCCGATGGTCTGTATGTTCTCGTGAGCAAAGTCGGCGACCTCCACGCCATTCTCTCCGCGCGGCCCGAGAAGGCCATGATCCTCTTCGACCGGAAAAATGCGGAGAAGCTCAGGGCCGAGGAGCAGACCATTCCGTTCAAGCGGGAGTCCCTCGTGCTCTGGCTCGATCCTTATTTTCCCGAAGACGATGCCGCCTGGCTCGAGCCCGAGCTCGCATACTGGATCGGGCGCGGGATCAAGACCGTCGTCGTCAACAATCCCGGCCACTTCAGCCTCGTGCGCGGCAAGGGCCTCACGGTGATCGCCGGCCCCTGGCTCTACGCCTTCAACCGCTGGTCCGCGGCCTTCCTCATCTCGGAAGGGGCGAATTACATTGTTCCTCCCCTGGAGATATCCAAGCAGAATCTCCAGCGCATCGCGGAGACCGTGCCGGCCGCCGCGTTCATGCCCGTCGTGTTCAGCTATCCCCCCCTCTTCCGGATCCGCAAGGACCTCAGCAAAGTCTACACGTCGAAGTTCTTCACCGATCGGGGCGGGGGCACGTATGAACTCGTCGGCAACCGCGACTACTCCGTCGTCGTGCCGATGAAGCCATTTTCCCTTGTCGACCGGATACCCTTCCTGAAAAAAGAGGGCATGGGCAAGGTCATCCTCGATTTCTCCCACGTCGACCTCGGAAAGGGGCTCTACCGCCATGTCATGAAGGCCGCCGCCGAAGGTGCCGTCCTCCCCGACACGGAAAGATTCAACTGGAAAGAAGGTTTTTGGTCTCCCGAAGAAAAACCGACTTGACGTCACCCTCTCAGGGTGTTAGGCTCCCGAAATGGTTCGTTAAACGAAATGATCTTTTGTTTATCAAACCGTCCGGAGCCTTTTTTTCGGCATCCGATCAAAGGTGGTGAGCCATGAGTGAATCTGCAGCCAAAGCCCTGGATATCCTCTTTTATCTGGCACGATCAGGCGGGGATGTCACTCTCGCGCGGCTCTCGCGCGAAACCGGCATGAACAAGGCCACGGCTTTGCGCTACCTTGGGGCCCTTGAGTCCAGGGGTGTAGCGGAACGGCGAAATGGCGGATGGTCCCTCGGGCTCGCCCTCTTCGAGCTCGGAAATCAAGTTCCCATCCGCAACATCGTCGTGGACCGCATCCGTCCCATCCTCGAGCGACTCTCGCGTGAATCCGGCGAATCCGCCAATCTCGCCTGTCTCGCCGGCTCGAGCGCCATTTATCTGGACAGAGTCGAGGCCGACAGGAGCCTGCGCATGCGCGTGGCCCCCGGAGACAGGCTCCCCCTGTACTGCACCGGCGTCGGCAAGGCCATCCTCTCCCTCCTGCCAGAGGACAGGGTCAAGTCCATCCTCGGTCCCGGACCTCTCCCCCGCATAAACGAGATGACGATCACCGATCCGGACGAGGTCTACCGTGAAAGTCTCCGCGCCAAAGAGATGGGCTACGGCATAGACCGCGAGGAGTACGAGATCGGCCTGACCTGCATCGCCATGCCTCTCAGACTCCCCGGCTCCGATTTCGCGGGAGCGATCAGCGTCTCGGGCCCCACCGCGCGCATGAAGGATCCCGTCGCCCGGGACCGCTTCATACGCATACTCTCCAACGCCGCGGCCGAGGCCACCGAGGCCCTGTCGAGCGCGGCCCTCGTCACCAAGGTGATTCCCGCGCGCTAAAGCGGCGGCCGGATCTTTCTCCTTCCGGAGAAGGGCCTTTTCCGCCCGCTGCTCCGGCCGCGCAGGTACATTCCCTCAGAACACAATCTCGGATTCCTCTCCGGCGCCCGGTCCCACGTTGAATCCGGCTTCCTCCGTCCCGAAATCCGAGACGGCGGGAGCCTGCATTTTCTGCGGCTTGAACTCGACATGTTCGGCCACGATTTTTATCCTTGACCGATTTTTCCCTTCGGGGTCCAGCCACCTGTCCTGTTTCAGCCGACCCACAACCCGCACCCCTCGGCCCTTCGTGAGGTTCTGCGCGCAGCTCGCGCCGAGGCGTGACCAGGCCTCGACGTCGAAGTAGGATACTTCTTTCTCGAAGACGTCGTTCTGCTTGTAGGATCTGTTCGTCGCGAGTTCGAAGTTGCAGACCTGTATGCCCGAGGGGAGTGTCTTGTTCGCGGGGTCCTTTACGAGATTGCCTTCGAGTAAAATGCTGTTGAGAGAGTTCATCGTTTTCCTCCATGAACGCGGGTTTCCGGGGAGGAGCCGCGGTCTCCCCTGACCCGTGCCCTATGGATACGCACACAGAGGGCGGCGGCGATTGAAGGAAACGTGAAAAAAAGACGGGAGGCTGTCGCTTTTTCAGTGGATGCGGAAATCCTCTTTCTGGAGGCAGCGGGCGCGGTACCCGGAAGGAGAGAGGCCCGACTCGCGCTTGAAGGCGCGGCTGAAGTTGAACTGATTGTCGAAACCGAGCTTGTCCGAGATTTCCCCGATCCTGAGGTTCGTGCTTGCGAGCATGGCGCGCGCGGCCTCGATTTTGAGGCGGCCGTAGTATTTCATGGGCGGAAGTCCCATCCTCTCGCCGAAGAGCCGCACGAAATGCTCGCGGCCGATGCCGAGGCGCGAACAGATCGCGGCGAGATCGCATGCCTTTTCGATCGATCCGTGCATGATGGCCAGGGCCTTCTCCACGTGCACGTTGTCGGCGCTCGAGGAACCCGAGGGCAGCCCGCCTTCCAGGGAGTACAGGAAGGCAGTGAACTGGTGCCGCGCGGCGGTGGCGAGCCTGTCCACACCGGAAAAGTGTTTCTCGAGGAGGTCGGCGAAGAAGAAGCGGTGGGACATGCCGATGTGGCGCGGGCTTTCGGTGCCGCCTTCCAGAAGGGCTTCCGTCTCGCTGTCTCCCTCGGTGTCGAAAAGAAGGGCGTAATAGGTGATCGGTCGGCGTTTTCCGGCGGGGATTATCTGGTGCGCAAGCTCGGGACGCGTGAGGAAAAGGTCGCCGGGATTCAGTCCGAAACGGGCGTTTCCGTTGCGGAAGGCGCCTTCTCCCGAAATGAAATAGTGGAACTCGTATTTGCCCGGCGGGTGGCTGTGGAGGCGTCCGTGCCAGCTGATGAGGCCCTCGTCTTCGAGGTGGTAGACGAAAACGATGTCATCGAGGCGCATGACGAAGGATGATATCAATAAAAGATATAGAAAGTCAAAGCGCGCCATTCCAAGTTCCGACCATGCGGTTATAATTAAACTCGGCAAGGCGGACAGGATTCGTTTCATGGGTTTTCCCGACCTCGCCTTCAGACTGACAGGAGGTCTTTATGTCACAGCTTTTTCCGACCGTTCCGGTGATTCCCTACGAGGGACCGGGTTCCGATAATCCGCTCGCCTTCAAACGCTACGATGCGAAGAGGAAGATCGGCGGCAAGACCATGGCCGAACACCTGCGTTTCTCCCTCGCGTTCTGGCACTCCATGACAGGCTCCGGCTCCGATCCCTTCGGGAACGCCACGATGTTGCGTCCCTGGAACGGCGTCGCCGATCCGATGGAAGTCGCCCGCATGCGCATGCGCGGCGCCTTCGAGCTGACCGAGAAGCTCGGCATTCCTTTCATGTGCTTCCACGACCGCGACATCGCCCCCGAGGGCGACACCCTCCGCGAGACCAATAAAAAGCTCGACGAGATCGTCGCCCTGGCGAAAGACCTCATGGCGACGAGCCCGACCCGCGTCCTCTGGGGCACGGCCAACCTCTTCGCCAACCCCCGATTCATGCACGGCGCCTCCACCAGCCCCGAGGCGAAAGTCTTCGCGTACGCCGCGGCCCAGGTCAAGAAGGCCCTCGAGATCACGATGGAACTCGGCGGAAAGAACTACGTCTTCTGGGGCGGACGCGAGGGCTACGAGACCCTGCTCAACACCGAGATGAAGTTCGAGCTGGACAACATGGGCCGCTTCATGCACATGGCCGTCGACTACGCGAAAGAGATCGGTTTCACCGGCCAGTTCCTCATCGAGCCCAAGCCCAAGGAGCCCACAAAGCACCAGTACGACTCGGATGCCGGCGCATGCTACGCCTTCCTCGCCTCGCAGGGCTTACTCGACAAATTCAAGCTCAACATAGAGACGAACCACGCCACCCTCGCCGGTCACACCATGCAGCACGAGCTGCGCTTCGCCCGCGAGCAGGGCATCCTCGGCTCCGTCGACGCGAACCAGGGCGACGAGCTCCTCGGCTGGGACACCGATCAGTTCCCCACGAACCTCTACACGACGACTCTCATCATGTACGAGATTCTCATGAACGGCGGACTCGGATCGGGCGGACTCAACTTCGACGCGAAGGCGCGCCGCGGCAGCCACACTCCCGAAGACCTCGCGGTTGTGCACGTCGCGGGCATGGACAGCTTCGCCCGCGGGCTCGAGACTGCCTCGAGAATCATCGAGGACGGCAAACTCGCCGCCTTCCTCTCCGGCCGCTACGCATCCTGGAAGACGGGGCTCGGCGCCTCTATCATCGCCGGGAAGGAAAGCTTCCGCAGTCTCGAGGCGCTGGCGCTCGACTCAGGCGAAATCACCCTCGCTTCGGGACGCCAGGAGTGGCTCGAAGCCCTCATCAACGAGTATATCTGATCGAAAGATCCTGGGGCCCGGCAATGTCGGACCCCGGAAGGCGAATGCCCGGTACGCATGCCGCCGCCGCGAACCTTCCCGGTTCTCCGGGACATGGACTGTCGCGGCGGCACATTTCATGAATTGACCGTGGAGGACAGGATGGAGAAACCGGATCTGGTGCTGGGCATCGACGCGAGCACCCAGAGCATGACCGCAGTCGCGCTCTCGACGGAGGATTACTCGAACGCGGGGAGCGCCCGCATCCGGTACAGGGACGATCCGCGCCTCGGGCGCTTCGGCCTCGGCGGCCCGAGCCCCATCCTCTCTCCCCGCGAGCCGGGAGAGGCCGACCAGCCAGCCTGCGTCTTTCTCGCGGCCCTCGACCTTCTCTTCGCGGATCTCGGGCCCGGCATCCTCTCCCGCGTCGCCGCAGTCAACTTCTCGGCCCAGCAGCACGGACAGATTCTCGTCTCCGCTGAGGGAGTGAGGGCGATCAGGGCTCTCGGCGAATCCGGCGCGGGAACAATGGCCGGAGCCGGAACCAGAACCGGCGGTTCTTCCGGGCGCGATCTCTGCGGCCTCGTCGGACCCGGACTCGCCTCCGGCAGAGCCCCCATCTGGATGAGTTCGCAGACAGCCGTGGAGGCGGAGGAGATCCGCGCGGCCCTCGGCGGCGTCGAAGCTGTCACGGCCGTCTCGGGCTCCGATTCGCCCTTGCGTTTTTCGGGCACAGTCCTCCGCCACATCGCGAAGCGCTACCCCGGTACATACAGGCTGACGGCCAGAGCCCACCTCATCTCATCTTTCCTCGCGGGCGTCATGGCCGCCGATCCCGACGCGCCCATAGACTGGGGCAACGGCTCGGGCATGAGCCTCATGAACTGGAAGAAGCGGGTCTGGGATGCCGCCCTCGTCGACGCGGTCAGTGAAGGCCTGGAAGGCGGGCGCGCCGGCCTCCTCGCGAAGCTGCCTCCGCTCGCCCATCCCCTCGCGATCGTCGGCCGGGCAGCGGCGTATTTCCGCGAGCGCTACGGCTTTCCGGAGGGATGCGCCATCGTCGCGGGCTCGGGCGACAATCCCCAGAGCAAGGTCCTCGCGGAAGGAGCCCTCATCTCGCTCGGCACGAGCTTCGTCCTCATGACGGAGGGGCACAGTCCCCAGCCTGCGGCCAACGCCATGTACGACGGACTCGGACGCCCGTTCATGTTCGGCTGCAGAACCAATGGATCTCTCGCCTGGGAGGCGTTGCGGGTGGCAGGCGGCTTCGCCGCCGACGATTTTGCGGCGGCGGAGAGAGCGCTGGCCTGCGAGCCGGCGGGCGGCGGGCCTGGCTCCAAAATCCGCATTTTCCAGCCGGAGACCGAGAGCTTTCCGGCATCGGGAGTCATCGATATCGGGGCCAGCGGCGATTTCAACGCCGATTATGCGGGAGCCGTCGACTCGAGTCTCGGGCTCATGGTCCTCGCCTCGCGCGCCTTCGCAGGCGATGTTTCGTCGATAGCAGTCACCGGCGGCGCTGCGGCAAGCAGGGGTCTTGTCGGGCGCATCGCAAATTTCTGGGGCGTCCCCGCGACCCCGATCGGAGAGGCTGGAGCCGCCGCCGGAGCCGCCGTAGCCGCCGCCTGCGCCCTTGTTCCCGAATCACTGCGCGAAGAGGTCGCGCGGTCTGCGCGCACCGCGGCAGCCCGGCCCGGAATCACGGCGTATCCCGAGGAGGCTGCCGTGCGCGCTCTTCGCTCGCCCGGAGCTTATCTGGTCCGGTTGCGCGAGGCCTTTGAAAAGGCCTCGGGGCTGAGGCTCTGAAGGCGACCCGGTGAAGCCTCTGTTCTGCCCGGAAACGCGGCTCGGGATGTTCACCCGCTTCGGCACGAGGCGCGAAGGCGGCGACTGATGGCCGAAAAAACAAGGTCGTCCGGTCGTCCGAGATCATCCCTCAGCATCAGGCTCAAGCTGATGTTCTATTCTCTGCTCCTGGTTTTTTTTGCCGCTGATCACGCTCGGCGTCATCGGTCCCGCGATGTATGCGCGTTCGATCGAGCGCGAGACCACCGACCACACTATCCGGATGATAGGTCAGGTGAGTCTCAATATCGAATTCCACGTCCTCGAAATGGAGTCGCATTCATGGGTTCCGACTTCGTGAAAGAAGGCGAGCGCGCCGCCACCTGGCTGATCGGCTACATGCACACCAACCAGCCGGTGAACATTGTCGAGCTCCAGGGCACAGTCGGCTCGGCTCCGGCCATCGATCGCCAGACCGGCTTCGCCTCGATGCTGACACAGTTCCCGAGTTACAAAATCATCCGCTCCCAGACCGGAGACTTCACCCGCGTGAAGGGCAAGGAAGTCATGGAGGCCTTCCTTAAGGCCGACGGCAAGAACATCGACGTACTCTTTGCGCACAACGACGACATGGCCATCGGCGCCATCCAGGCTATCGAGGGATTCGGGCTCAAACCGGGAAAGGACATCGTCATCGTGTCCATCGACGCGGTGAAGGGCGCCTTCGAGGCCATGATGGCCGGCAAGCTCAACTGCAGCGTGGAGTGCTCCCCGCTCCTCGGACCGCAGCTCATGGCGGCGGTGAAAGACCTCGTGGCCAAGAAGCCCCTCGTCAAGCGCATCGTCACCAACGAGTTCCTCTATCCCGCCGAACTCGCTTCCCTGATCTATCCGACCAGAAAATACTGATCGCGCAGCTCTTTCACGGACGAGGACGGACGGCGCGGTTTCCGCGCCGTCCGTCGATTCATGAGGAGAAAGCCCATGCCCGACGCGAAGCTTCCCGACGCGGATTTTTCCGGCACCGTACCTCCTGTGCTCGAGATGGCGAACATAACCATCAGTTTCCCCGGAGTGAAAGCCCTGTCGGGGGTGGATTTCCGCATGTTCCGGGGAGAGGTCCACGCATTGATGGGCCAGAATACCAGGAAGTGAATCTCTGCCCCAACCTCACTGTCGCGGAAAACGTGCTGATCGGGAGGGAGCCGAGGCGGGGCCTCGGGATCGACTGGAAGCGCGTCAATGAGGAGGCAAAGCGGGTCCTCGGCGAGAAGCTCGGATTAAAGATCGATGTGACCCGCCTTCTGTCGTCCTACCCCATCGCGGTCCAGCAGATGGTCGCCATCGGACGCGCTCTCGATATCGAATCGGAGATTCTCATTCTCGACGAGCCGACATCGAGTCTTGACGAAAAGGAATCGGAACAGTTATTCGGCGTCATCAGGAAGCTGAAGGCGCAGGGCCTCGGCATACTTTTCATCACGCACTTCATCGACCAGGTGTACGCGATTTCCGACCGGATCACCGTGCTCAAAAACGGCGAGCGCGTCGGAGACTGGGACGCGCGCGATCTGCCGAAACTGGAGTTGATTCGCAGGCGGGTCCATACCCCGAAGCTCTGCTTCGCTTTTCTTGTGAGGCGCCTATCGGGTATGGACCCGCATACAATCCATTCCTTACAGAACGAACGATACCTCGGAGCTCTGCTCCGGGGTTCGTTCATTTCGCGGATGATAGGCAGGGAATATGTGAGCGATAAACCGCCCTCCGACCGGCAGGAGCGCTCCGGCGCGGCGCGGGAAAATCCCGAAGTGCTCTCCGTCCGCGGGCTCGGGCGTAAGGGCTACATGAGCCCCTTCGATCGACGCCGTCGCGGCGGGCATGGGCTTGTCCCGAGGACTGTAAGGCCGAAGGAATAATCGAGGACCTCTCGGTGAGGGAAAACATCATCCTCGCGCTCCAGGCCCGCAACGGCATCTTCCGTAGTTTGAGCCGGAAAAAACAGGAAGAGATTGCCGACCGGTATGTGCGGCTTCTCGACATAAAAGTGGACGACACTTCGCGGCCCATCAGGACACTATCAGGGGGCAACCAGCAGAAAGCCATTCTCGCCCGCCGGCTCGCCACCGGGCCGAAATTTCTGATTCTTGATGAGCCAACCCGCGGCATCGATGTCGGCGCGAAGGGCGAAATAAAATCTCTCATCCGGAAACTCAGCTCCGGCGGCATGTCCATTCTTTTCATCTCTTCGGAACTCGATGAGATCATCGCCTCCTCGTCCAGGGTCGCCATCCTCCGCGACAAAAAAAGATCGGCGAACTTGAAGGCGACGACATCGACGAGAAGAAAATACTCTACGCGATAGCCCACGGCGACACGGGCAAAGGGGCAAAGGCACATGGCTGAGAAAAACGGTTTCGCCGGCGGGGTCGCGAAAACCCGCCTGTTCTGGCCCGTCGTCACGCTCTTGCTCCTGTTTCTCCTCAATGTCGCGTTCACCAACAATTTCCTTCATTTCGAAGTGAAGAACGGGCGCCTCTCCGGAATCATCGTCGACATACGCAACCGCTCGACCTACATCATGATAATAGCCCTCGGGCTGACCCTCGTCATCGCGACCAAGGGCATCGACATTTTAGTCGGTTCGGTTGTCGCAATATCGGGAGCTATCGCCGGCGCCTTGGCCGCCGCGGCAATTCTCGGTCTGTGGAACGGATTTCTCGTGGCGAGGCTCAACATCCAGCCCATCGTCGCGACCATCATACTGATGGTGGCCGGCCGCGGCATCGCGCAGCTCGTGACGAACGGGCAGATAATCACGATCTATTACAAGCCGTATTTTTTCATGGGAAACTCCGGCTACATTTTCGGCCTTCCGTTTTCGCTGTATATCGCGGCGATTCTCGTGGCGCTCACCGCTTTCGTGACCAGGAAGACAGCCCTCGGTCTCTACATCGAATCAGTCGGCGCGAATCCGACGGCGAGCAGGTACGCGGGGATCAATTCGACGCGATTCTCGCCGTCGTTCTCGGCGGAACTTCGCTGAACGGCGGAAAGTTTTTCCTTTCCGGATCTATTATCGGAGCCCTGATAATCCAGACACGCACGACCACGATATACGCCATCGGCGTTCCGCCCCAGGTCAACCTGCTCATCAAATCGATTGTCGTTTTCATCGTGAGCCTCCTGCAGTCCGAAAGGTTCAGGGCAAGCGTGGCGCGGCTGTTCGCGTCGAGGAGGATGGCATCATGAAAGAGAAAAAGGCCTTTGACGGAAAATACCTTCCCCTGAGCATCACGATCGGCCTGTTTCTCTTCATGTACGCGATCGGATCGATCCTCTATCCGGCGTTTTTTTCCTCCCAGGTGTTTTTTAATCTCTTCATCGACAACGCCTTCCTCGGCATCGCGGCGGGAATTTATCTCGCGCACTATACCCGTTTCGGCCGGACAATCTACGCCATCGGCGGCAGCGAACAGTCGGCCCTTCTCATGGGACTTCCTGTCGCGAAGGCGAAAATCCTTGTCTATACGATTTCGGGGCTCTGCTCCGCGATCGCAGGCGTCGTCTTTACGTTCTACATGCAGTCCGGTTACGCGCTCCACTGCAAGGACACCCACCTCGACGCCATTGCCGCGGCCGTCATAGGCGGCACTCTGCTCACGGACGGAGTCGGGTACATTTTCGGAAGTGTCTTCGGAACGCTGATTCTCGGAGTGATCCAGACCATCATCAATTTCCAGGGCACTCTCAGCTCCTGGTGGACGAAGATTTTCATCGGCGTGCTGATTTTCCTCTTCATCTTCATCCAGACTGTCATTTCCGGATCGGGCAGGGGGACAGGAACAGGAAGAAGGCCGGGGCAGACTCAGGAGGGCTGAGATAGGAAGTGTCGACCTTCTTGTGTCCTCCGGTCGGGATCATGCCTTCAATGATTCGGCCGAGATACAGGAGCGGTTGCGGCCCATCTTCTTTGCCTCGTACATGGCCCTGTCGGCGCAGGCGATGTACTCGTGGAGTTCGTCTTTCTCCGAGGGGATGCCGCTGTGAACGCCGATGCTCACTGTCGGGGCCACTCCCTTTTCGTCCGGCGCCGAGTAGGCGATCCTGAGCCTGATCCGCTCCGCTATCGAGAAGGCTTCCTGGATATTCGCTCCCGGCAAAAGGATGACGAACTCGTCTCCGCCGTAGCGGACAGGGAAATCGTCTCCGCGGAGATTCCCGGCGACGACGGCGCTTACCGCCCCGAGAACCTTGTCCCCATGTTCGTGGCCGTGCCTGTCGTTCGTCACCTTGAACCTGTCGATGTCGACGAGGAGCAGGCCGAGCGGCGTCCTTTCCTGCAGCGCGACCCTGAACAGGGCCTGGCCCTGTCCGTCGAGCCCGTAGCGGTTGGCGATTCCGGTGAGCTTGTCGGTCTCGGCCTTGATCGAAACGTGGCGATGCGCGCGTGCGTGCTCCAGCGCCATCGCGATCTGTCTCGCCACCGTGTTCGCGAGGATGACGTGCTGCTCCGTGTAGTATCCCGGCTGGAAACTGTCTATGGCGAGCAGTCCTTCCGCCACCTCGTTCACGACGAGCGGTATGCCGAGCCATGACCGGATCGTGGCCTCGGGGTCGACCTGGACGAAATCCGGAAAATCGCGCCCGAGATTGTTGCAGATGACGGTTTTTTTCGTTTCGAGAGCCCTGGCCGGGGGATTGGACATTCCCTTGATCGGGAATCGCAGATCCGGCAGCATCCTGTCCCTGAACCCGTAGGTCCCGATCACGTGGAGACAGTCGCCTTCGACGAGCTGAACCGAGGCTCTGTCGAAGCGGATGACTTTCTGGAGGTGGTTCATGACGAGGTCGATGGTCTTCGCGAGGTCGAGACTCTGGTGGATGCCCTCGATGAGATCCTTGAGGGTCTCTATTTCCAAAAGGCGCGTCCTGATCTCGTCCTGCGCCTCGTGCAGAGCCGTCACGTCCTCGTCGTGTCCGAGAAAGAAGACAGGCTTGCCATCCTCCTCGCGCTCGAGCACCTCGTAGCTCACGGAGACCCAGACCGTCCTGCCCGGTTTTGTCCTGATGCGGTATTCTCCCGAGTAGAAGTCCTCTTCGCCCGAAAGCAGTCTGTGATAGTGCGAAGCGATGGTTTCTCTGTCCTCGGGATGGACTATGTCGAGGATAGTGCCGGTGAGCATGTCTTCGACTGTGTAGCCCCACGAGAGCCAGAGTTCGTTTGCGAAGGCCCTGTTGTTCCGGTAGTCGATCGCGAAGACTCCGTTGCGGGCGAGTGTCTTCATGACGAGGGGCGTGGAGAAAAGCGTGTCGAAGTCCCGGGCTATGCTGGAATCCGTGACGGCATCCATATATCTCAGTCTAAACCCGATTCCCGTTTTTTGCCATGATCGGAGCTTGGGTTTCATAGCCCGCAAGCGTCCTTGAGGGGAGTTTGGATTGCGCATGTCTTTGTTTCCTTGAGTCCCAGGCCCGCCTTGCGCTACAATGCTCCCATGGAATGCCGCTACTTTCTCGTGGACGCTTTCACCGACCGGGCCTTCCGGGGCAACCAGGCTGCAGTCTTCATCGTCGATGCGGATTTCCCCGTCTCCGTCATGCAGAGATTGGCCGCCGAAACCAACTGTGCGGAGAGCGCCTTCGTCCTCCTGCCCCCGTCCCCGGGCGGTCCGTCGCGAGGAGACGAAGGGGGCGGTCGGCCGACTCATGTTCCATCGCCCTCGCCCTCGCCCTCGCCCTCACCCTCACCCTCACTGCGCTGGTTTACGCCCCTTCGCGAAGTGGCTCTGTGCGGGCACGCGACTCTCGCGTCCGCGGCGGTGCTCTTCGAGCTGGCAAAGGGAGCTGGAGGCGGATCTGGCGCGGCCGGCGCCGGAGAGACGATATTTTTCGATTCGGCATCGGGGACGCTCGCCGTCTCGCGAGCCGGGATCGAGGGGACCGGGGCGGGATTCCGCATGGATTTCCCCGCCGACACCTGGGACGAGATCGATCTGGATCCGGCCTGCGCGAAGGCGCTCGGCCTTGGCGCCTGCGATTCCGTCCTCTACGGCAGATCGACGAAGAAGACTGTCTTCATCGTCGACGATCCCGTGCGGGTCGAATCCCTCGCCCCCGATTTTCGCGCGCTCCTCGCCCTGAGCGATCAGCGCATCCGCTACGGCGTAGGCGTCTCCGCGCCGGGCAGGGATGGCTTCGATTTCGAATCGCGCTACTTCAATCCCTGGTTCGGCGTCGACGAAGACAGCGTCACCGGCTCCGTGCACACCCTCCTCGGTCCCTGGTGGGGCGCGAGGCTCGGCAAGACTGTGCTGAAGGCGCGCCAGCTGTCGCCGCGAGGCGGACAGATCGGTCTCGAGTGCGCGGGCGACCGAATCCTTCTGTCCGGCCAAGCGCGCATAGTCCTCCGCGGGGCGCTCGACGGATCGGTGCTGCGTGACTGTTCTTCGCCGGAAAGTCAGGTGAGGCGGTGAGACTCTACTTCATCCGCCATGGCGACAAAGAACCGGGCGACTTCTACAGCGAGAGGATCGGACATCAGGACAACATCCTGAGCGAGCGGGGCAGGGCCGAGGCCCGGGCCCTCCTGCGGTATTTCGCAAGGCGCCCCGTGGAGCGCATTTTCGCGAGCCGCTACGGCCGCACTTCCGAGACCGCCTCGCCCCTGGCCTCGGAGCGCTCTCTCGCGCCCATCGTCGATCCACGCCTCGACGAGATCGATGTCGGCGTGCGGGACAAGCTCGACGACGCGGCCTTCGCGGCCGCGTACCCCGACTTCATGGCGGAGTACCTTGCGAAGAAGACCGACTTCCGCTATCCCGGCGGAGAGAGCGGCTCGGATGTCGTCGGGCGCATCGCGCCCTTCCTGGCTGAGCGGGCGGAAGAAGGACTCGATGCGGCCTGCTTCACCCACGACGGCTTCATCCGCATCCTCATGTGCCACCTTCTCGGCCTGCCGCCCTGGGACCGTTTCCGCTTCGCGCAGGACACCTGCGGCATCCTCGAACTGGAACTTCGGCAGGAGTCGCGACCCCTGTCGCCACCAGCGTCACCAGAACCGGTCGCCGCCGCGCTGACTTCCTTTCCCGGCGAGCCGGAGAATCCCGCCCGCCTTTTCACCATTGTGCGATTCAACCAGGTCATGGAGGCCGACTGATGGAGAAAAACCCGCAAAGGCTGTTCAAGGCCCTCGCCTCCTTCAGGGATGCCCTCAAGTCCCGGGCGCGCGCCCTCAAGAAGGATCTCGCCGTCGTCTACTACGCCTTCGGACACGCACAGACCGGACTGCCTGCCCGCCTCGTGATGGGCCTCGCCCTGGCTTATGCCCTGAGCCCCGTCGATCTCATACCCGACTTCATCCCCGTGCTCGGCTACCTCGACGACCTCATCATCGTGCCCGCCCTCATCGCCCTGGCGCTGAAATTGATTCCGGAAGAAGTGCGTGCGGAGTGCGCGACCAAGGCGGAGGCGAATCCTCCCTCCCTCAGGAAGAACTGGGTGACCGGCGTCATTTTCATCGCCATCTGGGCCCTCGTCCTGTTCTGGATCGGTTCGAAACTGTTCGTCCTCGTCTCGCCGCGGTCTTAACCAAGCGCTGCGGCTCTGATAGTATCCGACCATGAGCGACTACTCGGTCTACCTCTCCCCTTTCAGCTGGCGGTATGGCAGCGCGGCAATGCGCGGACTCTGGAGCGAAACAGGCAAGCGCGAACTCTGGCGCTCCATCTGGGTCAGTCTCGCGGAGGTCGAATCGGAGTTCGGCCTCGTCGCGGAAGCCCAGGTCGACGAGCTCCGCGCCCACGCGCATGAGATCGACATCCCCCGGGCTCTGGAGATCGAGGCCGAGATCAGGCACGACCTCATGGCCGAAGTGAAGACCTTCGCCGCGCAATGCCCGACCGCCGGCGGTGTCATCCACCTGGGCGCCACCTCCATGGACATCGAGGACAACGCGGACGCTATCCGCATCCGGCGTTCGGTCGGCCTCGTCCTCGCCTCCCTGCGCGGGCTTCTCGCGCGCTTCGCGGAAAAAATCGACGAATACGCCGACCTGCCGGTGATGGCTTTCACGCACATCCAGCCCGCCGAGCCGACGACACTCGGCTACCGCCTCGCCGTCTGGGCCCAGGACCTCCTGGAGGACTGCCGCGAGCTCGAGCGGGTCGAGGCGTCGATCCGTGGCAAGGGATTCAAGGGCGCCGTGGGGACGGCCGCCTCCTACGCCGAACTCGTCGGGGACGAGAACGTCGACCGCTTCGAGTCCCGGCTTTCGGAGGAGCTCGGCATCGGTTTCTACCCCATAGCCACCCAGACCTACACCCGCAAGCAGGACTACACCGTGCTCGCGGCCCTGGCCGGCCTCGGAGCCTCCCTCCACAAATTCGCCTTCGACATGCGTATCCTTCAATCGCCGCCCGTCGGAGAGCTCTCCGAGCCCTTCGGGAAAAAGCAGGTCGGCTCCTCGGCCATGCCCTTCAAGCGCAACCCCATCAACGCGGAGAAGATCGACTCGCTCTCCCGCGCCCTCTCGGTCATGCCTCAGGTGGCCTGGCAGAACGCCGCCCAATCCCTTCTCGAGAGGACCCTGGACGACTCGGCCAACCGCCGGAGCCTCCTGCCCGAGGCCTTCCTTATCTGCGACGAGATCCTCGCGACTGCCTCGAAGATTGTCGGCGGACTCGTCGTCGACACGACGGCGATCGGCAGGACCATGGCGGCCTACGGCCCCTTCGCCTGCACCGAGCGCGTCCTCATGGTCATGGGAGCGGCCGGAGCCGACCGCCAGGAAACCCACGAGCGCCTGCGGGTCCACGCCCTCACCTCCTGGGCCGAACTCAGGAATTCGGGAACCAACACCCTGGCAGAGCGCATCGCGGCCGATCCCTTCTTCAACTCGGTGCTGGACGCCGCTGCCCTGGCCGGTCTCATGGACCTCTCCGGCTACTCAGGATCGGCCCCTTCGCGCGCGCGCTCGCTCGCGGCGGAAATACGACGACAGGTGGAGGGGGCTTGACCAAATGCCCCAACAGGTTGTACCAATCCGCATGGGAATCACTTCAAGAATTTTCCGGTTCACGGTTCGGCCCAAAAGGCGGGGAGGGCCGCAAGCTTTCTCCCGTGCGGAGGATGCGCGCGCTCTCGGGCTTATGAAGGTCCGAGCCGTGCAGCGTGCGGACCTGTACTTTGTACGCGGCAGTATTGCGCCCAAGGAGCTCGACCTCCTTGGGCGTTTTCTTTTTTGCGACCCTGTCGTCGAAACCTTCGAGTGGGAAGACTGCGGCGACGCGGGGCACGAAGGGTCCGCTGCCCTCGGAGACGGTAACAGGATCGAGGTCGCACTCCGGCCAGGCGTCACCGACTCGGTTGCCGAGGAGATCATGCGGGCGGCGGTCGAAATCGGCGTCAAGGGTATCGAGGCGGTCTCCACGGGCGAGATCTTCGAGGTCGAGGGCGAAGGCCTCGAGCGGCGCGACCTCGAGCTTCTCGCCGACAGGCTTCTCGCCAATCCCGTCATCCAGCGCTACGCCATCGGCAGGATCGAACCCTCATTCCCCTTCCTCGCCGCCGGCTCCGGCGAGATGGAGCGCCTGCCCGTTTCGACCATGTCGGACGCGGAACTCGAAGCCCTCTCGGCCGGAAGGCGCGCGGCCCTCGACCTCAGGGAGATGACCTCGGTCAGGGACTATTTCCGCATGGAAGGCCGGGACTGCACGGACGTCGAGTTCGAGACGATAGCCCAGACCTGGAGCGAGCATTGCGTCCACAAGACCTTCAAGGCCCTCATCGACGTCGATGTGCCTGAAGGGAGCCTGAATCCCTATCCTCCGCGCGTCGACAACATCCTCAAAACCTACATAAAGAAGGCGACGGACGAGATCGCGGCCCCCTGGGTCCTCTCGGCCTTTGTCGACAACGCCGGCATCCTCGAGTTCGACGACGAGTACGAGATGTCTTTCAAGGTCGAGACCCACAACCACCCCTCGGCCGTCGAGCCTTTCGGCGGCGCGAACACCGGCGTGGGCGGCGTCATCCGCGATGTCATGGGCGTCTCGGCGCGCCCGATCGCGGCTACCGACGTCCTCTGCTTTGGTCCCCTCGACGTGGCTCCGGAAGATCTTCCCGCGGGAGTCCTCCACCCGAGGGTCGTGTTCTCCGGTGTCGTGGCCGGCGTCCAGGATTACGGCAACAAGATGGGCATCCCGACCGTCAACGGCGGGATTCACTTCGATCCCGGCTACACGGCCAATCCCCTCGTGTTCTGCGGCTGCGCCGGCCTCGCGCCGCGCGGAAAGCACAGAAGGCAGGCCCGTGCCGGCGACCGCGTCGTCGTCATCGGCGGAAAAACCGGACGCGACGGAATCCGCGGAGCGACCTTCTCCTCCATGGTCATGGATTCGACGACAGGCGAGGTTGCCGGCGCCTCCGTGCAGATCGGAGCTCCCATCGTCGAGAAGAAGGCGGCGGAAGTGATCGTCGAGGCGCGCGACAGGGGCCTCTACACCGCCATCACTGACTGCGGCGCGGGCGGACTCTCCTCGGCCGTGGGCGAGATGGCCTCGGAGCTCGGCTGCGATGTCGACATAGCGAGAGCGCCCCTCAAATACCCGGGCCTCGCGCCCTGGGAGATCTGGCTCTCCGAAGCCCAGGAGCGCATGGTCCTCGCGGTTCCGCCTGAAAATATGGAAGCCTTCGCGAGGATCTGCGAGCTGAACGATGTCGGCGTCACCGACCTCGGTCTCTTCACGGGAACGGGGCGCCTCGTCGTCAGATACGACGGTGTGGTGGCCGTCGATCTCGATTGCCGCTTCCTCCACGACGGCATTCCACAGAGGCGGCTGGTCGCTTCGCCGCCACAGGCGACACTTGCGCCGACACCTCTGCCGGCACCTGCGCCGGCACCTGCGCCCGACGCGGCGCGGGCTCTTCTCGGCCTTCTCGCCCATCCTGCGATCGCTTCCAAGGAAACTGTCGTCCGCCTCTACGATCACGAAGTCCAGGGCGCGACCGTCGTCCGCCCCTTCACGGGCATCCTGCACGACGGCCCCTCGGACGCGAGCGTCCTCAAACCGCGCGAGACGGGCGGATCGAGGGGCCTCGTCCTCTCCAACGGATTCAACCCGAAATATGGAATGGCCGACGCCTACCGCATGGCCGTGAGCGCCGTCGACGAGGCCGTGCGCAACGCCGTGAGCGCCGGCGCCGATCCCGAGCGCATCGCCGTTCTCGACAACTTCTGCTGGGGCGATCCAAAGCGTCCCGAAACCATGTGGACTCTCCTCGAGGCCGCCCGCGGCTGCCACGACGCCGCCCTCGCGCACCGGACTCCCTTCGTCTCGGGCAAGGACTCCTTCAACAACGAGTACCGGGCCCGCGATGGCCGGCGCGTTTCGATCCCTCCCTCCCTTCTCATCTCGGCCATCGGCATCGTTCCCGACGTCGACGCGTCGCCGGGAACCGATCTCAAGGAGGCGGGGAATCATCTCTATCTCGCGGGCGATTTCCGACCTGTGTTTGGCGGCTCTGTCTACGCCGAGCTGTATGGCCTGCCCGGGGGCGCGCCCGCAGGCGCCCCCGACGAGGTGCCGGACGCGGCCGCCGGGGCCCACGCGGTCTATCTGGCCATCCACAGAGCCATCCTCGCGGGCTGGATCGCCTCTTGCCACGATCTCTCCGAAGGCGGGCTCGCAGTCGCGGTCGCGGAGATGTGCCTCGGCGGCAGGCTCGGGGCCAGGCTCCGGATCGAGGGTGACAGAGCGCGGACCTCCACCCTCCTTTTCGGCGAGACGAACGGCTGCCTCGTCCTCGAAGTCAAGTCCGGCAGGGACGCGGATTTCCTGAAAGCGATGGAGGGGCTGCCGCTCAGGCTGATCGGCGGGACTGCGGACTCGGGCAGACTGGAAC
Organism: Treponemataceae bacterium; assembly: GCA_963678065.2. Classification (GTDB taxonomy): domain Bacteria; phylum Spirochaetota; class Spirochaetia; order Treponematales; family Rectinemataceae. The sequence goes on along the minus strand of CAXXVZ010000005.1, from coordinate 36,988 downwards.
TGTCTTCGGGCGACGCGGCCGCCTCCGTCCCGGTCGAAGATATCGTCGCGGCTTTCCGCGGCGCCAGCGCCGGCGCTGCGCAATGAGGAGTATCCAGTGAAGAGACCAAAGGCTCTCGTTCTCCATGCCGCAGGCACCAACCGCGATCCCGATGTCTGCACGGCTCTCTCTCTCGCCGGAGCCGAACCGGAAATCGTCCACCTCAACCTGCTCCGGGCGGGAGATCGACGCTGGGAGGACTACTCCATGCTCGTTCTTCCCGGAGGCTTTTCGTATGCGGACGCTCTCGGGGCGGGCAAACTCATGGCGCTGGATCTCACTTCTTATTTCGCGGACGAGGTGGGCAGTTTCGTCGGAGCGGGCAAGCCTGTCATCGGCATCTGCAACGGATTCCAGGCCCTCGTGAAGTCGGGCATCCTGCCGGATGGGCGGCCCGCGGGCCCCCGGTACCGGGCCGAAGACCCCGGCGAGGACCTTGGCCTTTCTGAGTCGGTTGTGCGGGAATCCGGCGCGCCGGGATACGGCGAGGCGCGAAAGATCGCGCACCGGGTGACTCTCACGCACAACGAGAAAGGCCGCTTCGAATGCCGCTGGGTATATCTCGCGCCGGTATCGAAGAGCTGCGTGTGGACGAAGATGCTCGTCAACAGGGTGTTCTGTCCCGTCGCACACGGCGAAGGACGCTTTTTCGTCGATTCGGACGAGACTCTCGCCGAACTGCGCGACAAGGACCAGATAGCCTTCATTTACACCCACGCCGACGGCAGCCCCGCGGAGGGGGGCTATCCCGACAACCCGAACGGCTCCGTCGGGGACATCGCCGGCATCTGCAATGTTGCGGGCAATGTCCTCGGACTCATGCCCCATCCCGAAAACAACGTTATCGCTCGCAGGCAGGCGCGGACCTTCCCCGGTATCTCCGTTTCGGGCGGCCTCGAACTGTTCCGCGGAGGCGTCGTGTACGCCGCCGGAATGTGAGCGGAGACAAGGAGACGACAATGCCGAATAATCCCGCCCAGGGAAGCGAATCGCGGCCGGCGACAGTGACCGCGCGCGACGCGTTTTGCGACTGTGAACTGCGCCTTCCCGGCAAAGAATCCGGGAAGGTGCGCGACTGGTACCTTCTCGCGGATGGAACGCGTCTCATGGTGACGACCGACAGGCTGTCCGCGTTCGACCGCGTCCTCGCCGCCGTCCCCTACAAGGGACAGGTCCTGAACCAGCTATCCGCCTGGTGGTTCGATGCCACGCGCGACATCATCGACAATCACCTGATTTCCGTTCCCGACCCGAACGCCCTTATCGCCCGCGAAGTCGAGCCGCTTCCCGTCGAGGTGATCGTGCGCGGCTACATCACCGGCGTCACGACGACAGCGCTCTGGTACCGCTATTCCCTCGGCGAGCGGAACATCTACGGCTACGATTTTCCCGATGGACTGACAAAAAACCAGAAACTGCCCGAGCCCATCATCACGCCGACGACAAAGGGCGGGGTCACCGGACACGATGAGCGTCTCACCTGCGCCGAAGTGACCGGGAAGGGTTACCTCGATCCGGGAACCTGGGAAACAGTGCGTCGCGCAGCCCTCGCGCTCTTTGCGCGCGGCCAGGAAAAGGCCGCTGCGTCGGGCCTCATCCTCGTCGATACGAAATACGAGTTCGGCCGCGATCGCGACGGAAAAATCGTCCTCATCGACGAAGTCCACACCCCCGACTCTTCCCGGTTCTGGAAACTTGAAAGTTATGCGACACGGCTCGCGGCGGGACTCGAGCCGGAACTCTTCGACAAAGAGTATGTCCGCATGGTCTACGCGGAGCTCGGCTACCGGGGGGAGGGCGATGTTCCCGAAGTGCCTGAATCGGTGTGGGAGACGACGAGTTCCCTCTACCGGACGATCTACGAGAAGCTCACCGGCCTCGCCTTCGTCCCCGGCGACTACCCCGTCGGACCGAGGCTCGAGAACAACCTCAGGGCACGGGGGATACTCTCATGAGCGCTCCTCTCGTCGTCATTCTCATGGGCTCGAGGGCCGACGAAGCGCATTGCGCGAAAATCGCCGCGGCCCTCACGTTATTCGGCATCGAGACGGCGACGCGGATCGGCTCCGCGCACAAGACGCCCGCCCACGTTTCTTCCATGCTCGCGGACTACGAGGCGGACGGGCGGCCCAAAGTCTACATCACGGTCGCCGGGAGATCGAACGCGCTCTCCGGATTCACCGACGGCTCCGTGCGCGCGCCCGTCATAGCCTGTCCGCCGGAATCGCAGGCCTTCGGCGGGGCCGACATCTACTCCTCCCTGCGCATGCCTTCCGGAATAGCTCCGGCCCTCGTCATGGAACCGGCCAACGCGGCCCTCCTCGCGGCCAAGATTCTGGGCCTCTGCGATCCCGCCGTCGCGCGCGCGGTTTCCTCATATATGGAAGCCAACGCCAGGAAAATCGTCGAGGACGACGAGGCCATGGTGGCAGGGACTCCCGGTATCCCTGCGAGCGTGAGGGCGTGACCGCCATGAAAGACGCGAGCTCCGACCCGGGTCTCTGTGATGCATTCGCAAAGGAGAGCGACGCGGTTCACGAGGAATGCGGCGTCATCGCTGTGTCCAACGCGCGCGAGGACGCGTCCAGGGCAGCTTTCTACGGACTTTTCGCGCTGCAGCACCGCGGCCAGGAGTCGGCGGGAATAGCGAGCTCCGATGCAAGGAGAATGGCGATCCACAAGGACCTCGGGCTCGTGGCCCATGTCTTCACCGAGAGGGACATGGCAAGTCTCACCGGCCCGCTCGCGATCGGGCACACGCGCTATTCCACGACCGGATCGAGCACGGCGCGCAACGCCCAGCCTTTTCAGATCGAAACGATGTACGGGCCCCTCGCGCTCGCGCACAACGGCAACCTCGTGAACGCGGCCTCGCTGCGCCGCAAGCTTCTCGAGCGCGGAGTCGGACTGACCTCGGCCTCCGACACCGAAGTCATGGTCATGATGCTCGCCGCGGCCGAGGGGGCGACCTGGCCCGAGCGGATCGCTGCCTCCATGCGGGAGTGGGTCGGAGCCTTTTCCTTCGTGGTCCTCACGCAGGACGCCGTCTACGCGGCGCGCGACCCCTGGGGCCTGCGCCCTCTCTCCTGCGGCCTCCTTCCGGAATGCGGATCGTCGCCGGCAGATTCGTCGACGGCCGGATCTGCGCCGACAGATCGAGCAGCCGGATCTGCGCCGGCAGATTCGTCGAGGGCCGGATCTGCCGCGGCCTCTGAATCCTGCGCCCTTCGCACCATCGGCTGCACGGGTATCCGCGATATCGGCTCGGGCGAAATCGTCGAACTGACCGCCGAAGGCCCCGTCTCGCGCGGCGGCATCGAGCCTGCCGCGGTCCAGGCCTCCTGCGTGTTCGAGTACATCTATTTTGCCCGCCCCGACTCAGTCTGGAACGGTCTCGCCGTCCACGAGGTGAGGCGCAAATTCGGAGCGGAAATCGCGCGGGAGGCACCCGTCGCGGCCGACCTTGTGATCCCGGTTCCCGATTCGTCGATATCGGCCGCGATCGGCTATTCGCAGGCCTCGGGCATCCCCTACGACGAGGGCTTCGTCAAGAACCGCTACATCGGGAGAACCTTCATCCAGCCCACGGAATCGCTGCGCAAGCAGGGCGTCGCGCTCAAGTTCATGGTCATGCCGGAAGCCGTCCGGGGCAAGAGACTCGTCGTCGTCGACGACTCCATCGTCCGGGGCAACACGACCGGCCCCATCATCAGACTCCTCCGCGAGGCCGGTGCCCGGGAAGTGCATGTGCGGCTGACGAGCCCGCCAATCCGCCATCCCTGTCACATGGGCGTCGACATGGGGACGCGGGATCAGCTCATCGCGCACCGTCTGTCCGTGCAGCAGATACGGGAAGCCGTCGGGGCGGATTCGCTCGAGTACCTCTCCATGGGTGGCATGATGAAAGCGCTCGGCAGGACAGAGGGCTTCTGTACTGCCTGTTTCTCGGGAGTATATCCTTTCGACACAGGCGAGGCCGCCTGCAAAGACGGATTCGAACCATGCTGACAGCAAGGGACGCTTTGACGTGGAACCACAATCGAGGATGAAACCATGAAAGTACTGATAGTAGGGTCGGGCGGAAGGGAACACGCCCTCGCCTGGAAACTCGCGGATTCCCCCCTCATCAATGGGCTTTTCATCGCCCCGGGCAATGCCGGCACGGCGGCCTACGGGCGCAATGTTCCGGTGCAGATCGACGACATCTACGGCCTCGTCGATTTTGCCGACGACATGCTCATCGACCTCGTCGTTGTCGGACCGGAGCTCCCCTTGAGTCTCGGACTGGCCGACGCCCTCGCCGAACGCTCTGTGAGCACAGGCAGGAAGATACTCTGCTTCGGGCCGGGCCAGGCCGCGGCCCGCATCGAGACCTCGAAGTCCTTCTCCAAGGATTTCATGGCGAGGCACGGGATACCGACCGCCGGATACGCGACCTTCACGGAATACGGCAAAGCCCTCGCCTACATCGAGGGCTATGGCAAACCCTTCGTCATCAAGGCCTCGGGACTCGCGTCGGGGAAGGGGGTCTTCCTGCCCGACACTGTGGAAGAGGCTTCCGGCATCCTGCGCTCCCTCATGCTCGATCTTTCGCTCAAGGATGCGGGGAAGGAAGTCGTCGTCGAGGAGAGGCTCGAGGGAGAGGAAGTCTCTCTCATGGTCTTCTGCGACGGCAAGAGCATCTCCCCGATGCCGAGCGCGCAGGACCACAAGCGCCTCTTCGATGGGGATCTCGGGCCCAACACGGGCGGCATGGGCGCCTACGCTCCGGCCCCTCTCTGTCCTTCGGCCCTCGCGGCCGAGTATGCGCGGCTGACCGTGCAGCCAGTCGTGGACGGGCTCGCCGCCGAGGGCTCTCCCTTCATCGGAGTCCTCTACGCGGGCCTCATGATCACGGCGGAGGGTCCCAAGGTCCTTGAGTTCAACTGTCGATTCGGCGATCCGGAGACTCAGGCTGTCATGCCTCTGTTCGACGGCGACCTCGCCCCCGTTCTCATGGCCTGCGCTCAGGGACGGCTCGCCCAGACAGCGATCGAGTGGAAGACCGGATCGGCGGTCTGCGTCGTGATGGCCTCCGAAGGCTATCCGGAGGCGCCCGTCGGGGGCCAGGAAATCCGCGGACTCGATGAGGTGCTCCACAGAACCTTCATCTTCCACGCCGGGACCGTGCAGGATGGAGACCGCATCCTGGCGCGACCCGGCCGCGTCCTCGGCGTGGCGAGCCGCGGGGAGAGTCTCCAGGCCGCCCTAGACTCCGCCTACGCGCGACTCGATCGCATAACTTTGCCGGGCGCGCGTTTCCGCCGCGACATCGGCAAGAAAGGACTGCGCGCCGCAGACGGAGCGGTCTCCGCGGGCGGCGCGGGAACAGCCGCTTCCACCCTTCCGCCATTTTCTCCGACGGGGGAGGGTGTCCGGGTCGAACCCGGGCGCCCGGTCAGGATCACCAGGTTCCCCGAGCGCGTCGCCGCGCGCACTCCGACTCGCGCCTTTGCCGGCTCGCCAGTCTCCGCGTACGCGTCGGCCGGCGTCGACATCGACTCAGGCAATAAGGCCGTCGAACTCATGGCAGGCGCCGTGAAAGCCACCTACACCCCTGCGGTCCTCGCCGGCATCGGCTCCTTCGGCGGGCTCTTCGACGCCGGCGCCCTGAAGGCGATGGACGCGCCCGTCCTCGTCGCCTCCACGGATGGAGTCGGCACCAAGGTCAAGCTCGCGGCCGAGGCGGGAAGCTACGCGACGATAGGGGCCGACATCGTCAACCACTGCATCGACGACATCCTCGTCCAGGGCGCCCGCCCGCTGTTTTTCCTCGATTATTTCGCGAGTTCGAAGCTCGATCCCGCCCAGGTCGCCCAAGCCGTCACGGGCATGGCCGACGCCTGCCGGCTCTCCGGCTGCGTCCTCATAGGCGGCGAGACCGCCGAGATGCCCGGCGTCTACGTGAAGGGGGAGTTCGATGTCGCGGGCACCATCGTCGGCGTCGTGGAGCGCTCGGCTATCCTGCCCAGAAAGGACCTCGATCCGGAGGACCTTCTCGTCGGATTCCGCTCGAACAGCCCCCACACGAACGGCTACTCCCTCATCAGAAAGATTTTCGAGGGTGTGAGCCTCGACACTGTCTATCCCGAGCTCGGTTCCGAAATCGGCATGACGCGGGGTCGCAGCCTCGGCGAGGTTCTTCTCACCCCCCACCGTTCCTACCTGCCCCTCATCGGCGAGGTCCTCGCGCGCAAACCCCGGATCATCAAGGCCCTCGCCCACATCACGGGCGGCGGCTTCATCGAGAACATCCCGCGCGTCCTGCCCTCCGGCCTCGACGCCGTCGTGCGCAGGGGCAGCTGGCCCGTGCCGCCGCTCTATGAGCTCATCCGCCGCCTCGGTTCGGTCGCCGAGGAAGAGATGTACCGCGTCTTCAACATGGGTATCGGCATGGTGGCCATCGTCGCCCCGGAACAGCTCGACGAGCTCCGAGCATCCATCTCCGAGACCTTCTGGGTCATCGGAAAGCTCGAGCGCTCCGCCGGCGGAGAAATGGCGGCCGGCATCACGAGGCTCGAATGACCATGAGCTCTGTCCCTGAAAACAGTTTTTCCGCGGACGCGAAGCCACCCCTACGCTTCGTCGTCCTCGCCTCCGGCAACGGAAGCAATTTTCAGGCCGTCGCCGAAGCCTGCGCCTCGGGGAAGATACGCGGCCGGGTCGCGGCTCTCGTGTCGGACCGGCGCGACGCCTACGCCCTCGAGCGTGCGGCCCACGCCGGCATCCCCGGTCTCGTCCTTCCGCCCTTCAAGGGCATCCCCCGCCGCGACTACGACGCCCTGCTCGCAGAAACCGTGTCGGCTTTCGATCCTGACTATGTCCTCCTCCTCGGATGGATGCGGCTCCTCTCGGAGGCCTTCCTCTCCCGCTTTCCCATGAGGGTTGTCAACATCCATCCGGCCCTCCCGGGAACTTTCCCCGGCACCCACGCCATAGAGCGCGCCTTCGAAGCCTGGAAGGCCGACCGGATCGACCGCACGGGCGTCATGGTCCACTTCGTCCCCGATGAAGGGGTCGACGACGGACCTGTCATCGCGGCGGCGGAAGTACCCATCGACGCGGAGGGCGGCCTCGACGCGCTCGAACGCAAGGTCCACCGGACCGAACACAGACTGCTCACGGAAACCCTGGCGCGGATCGCAGCCGCGCACAACGAGGAGTAAGACATGCCCCAGGCTCTCATCTCGGTCTCCGACAAGACCGGACTCATCCCCTTCGCATCCCGCCTCGCGGCGGCAGGCTGGACCTTCCTTGCGTCGGGCGGGACGGCCCGACACCTCAGCCAGGCCGGTCTGCCTGTGCGGGAAGTCTCCGACTACACAGGCTCCCCCGAAATTCTCGACGGCAGGGTGAAGACCCTCCACCCCGCCGTGCACGGGGGCATCCTCGCCCGCGCGACCGAGGCCGACCGCGACCAGCTCGCGAGTCTCGGATGGGGATACATCGATATGGTAGTCGTCAACCTCTATCCCTTCGAAGCCACCATCGCGAAACCGGGGGTCGCCGAGGCAGAGGGCATCGAGAACATCGACATAGGCGGCGTCGCCCTCATCCGCGCGGCGGCCAAAAATTTCGCGCGGGTGACCCTCGTCTGCGATCCCGCCGACTACGGGCCGGTCGCGTCGGAAATCGAGACCGCGGGTTCCGTCTCGGCCCCGAGGCGGAAGTCCCTCGCGGTGAAGGGTTTCGCCCAGTGCACGCGATACGACGCGGCCATCGCTTCCTGGCTCGACCCCGATTCCGGCTTCCTCCTCTACGGATATGCCGGCCAGACGCTCCGCTACGGCGAAAACCCCCACCAGAAGGCGCGGCTTTACACCTCTGAAGCCGGTGCAGGTCCCCTCGGCGGAAAGGTCCTTCAGGGCAAGGAACTCTCCTACAACAACATCCTCGATCTCGACGCCGCCTGGCGCGCGGCGAAGTTTTTTGAGGGCCCGGCCATCGTCGTCGTCAAGCATCTCTCGCCCTGCGGCATCGCGACGGCGCCTGTGCTCGCCGCTGCCCTGAGGGCGGCGGTCGCCTGCGATCCGGTCTCTGCCTTCGGCGGCGTCATCGCGTCCAACAGGACATTCGACGGCGAGAGCGTGCGCGCCCTGGGCGAACTCTTCGTCGAGTGCATCGTCGCCCCCGGCTTCGACGAGGAAGCGAGATCCCTCCTCGCCTCGCGGAAGAATGCCCGCCTCGTCGAGATGGGCGGAACGGCCGCCGGAGACAAGAAAGACAAACCGGCCAGCGTTTCATCCTCCCCGTCGACTGAAACCTTCGTCGCATCCCCCGCGGAGGGCGCATCCCCGGCACAGGCCGAGTACGAGATCCGCACGGTGACGGGAGGCTTTCTCAGGCAGACAGTGGATAGCGGCGATCCTGCGGGGACGGAGTGGAAGGTCGTATCGAAGCGGGCTCCCACCGCGGATGAATGGGCCGCCCTGCGCTTCGCCTGGAAGGCAAGCATCGCGGCGAAGTCCAACGCTATCCTCCTCGCCGCCGTCGACCCGGCGGGAGGGGAGGGGGCCTTCGCCACCGTGGGCATCGGGGCCGGCCAGCCCAACCGCGTCGACTCGGTCAGGATAGCGGTCGCGCGCGCCGGGCAGAAAGCCCCTGGCTCCGTCCTCGCCTCGGACGCCTACTTCCCCTTCCCCGACTCTGTGGAGGAGGCGGCGAAGGCCGGCGTAACCGCGATCGCGCACCCGGGCGGCTCCATCCGCGACGCCCTCTCCGTGGCTGCGGCCGACGCGGCCGGAATCGCCATGGTCGTCACCGGCGTCCGCCATTTCAGGCATTGATCGTGGCGTCGCCACTTTACGCATCGATCGTGGCGCCGCCATTTTTCGGCGTCGAGGCGACAGGTCTCTCCTGACAGGGGGCCTCGCCACACATACGGCAACAAAAAGGAGTTTTTCCATGAACGAAGATATTCTGGCAGGTCCCCTTGCACTGACCTTCGACGACGTCCTCATCGTCCCCGGATACAGCGAGATCCTTCCTTCCCGTGTCGACGTGAAGGCCCGCCTGACGCGGGAGATCACGCTCAACATCCCCCTTTTGTCCGCGGCCATGGACACCGTCACGGAGTCCAACCTCGCCATCGCCATCGCGCGCATGGGCGGCATCGGCATCGTCCACCGCAACATGAGTCCCGAGGATCAGGCCGGCCACATCGACAAGGTCAAGCGCTCGGAGTCCGGCATGATCTCGGACCCTGTCTGCCTCGGCGCCGCGTCGAGCCTCGCGGAGGCCCGCGCCATCATGTCCGGCTACCGCATCTCGGGCATTCCCATCGTCGAGGGGGAATCGCGCAGGCTCGTCGGCATCCTCACGAACCGCGACATCCGCTTCTGCGGCCCGGAGGACGATTCCCGCCCGGTCAGCGACTTCATGACGAAGGAGCGCCTGATCACCGCGACTGTCGGCACGACTCTCGGCGAGGCCAGGGCCATCCTCCAGAAACACCGGATCGAGAAACTCCCCCTCGTCGACGCACAGGGCCGCCTGAAGGGTCTCATCACCGTCAAGGATATCCAGAAAAAGGCCGACTATCCGGAGGCCTCGATCGACGCCTCGGGCCGTCTCATGGTCGGCGCGGCTGTCGGCGTGGGCGCAGACCTGGAGCGCCGCATCGAGCTCCTCAGCGCGAAGGGAGTCGACGTCGTCGGCGTCGATACGGCCCACGGCCACTCTAAAGGCGTCATCGAGGCGGTGAGGCGCATAAAGGCTGTCGCGCCCCGCCTTCAGGTCATCGCGGGCAACGTCGTCACCGCGGAAGGTGTCGAGGCCCTCGCCGCCGCCGGGGCCGACGCCGTCAAGATCGGCGTCGGGGCGGGCTCGATCTGCACGACCCGCGTCATATCGGGCGCCGGCATGCCCCAGATGTCGGCCATCTACGCCTGCTCGCGCGCGGCCGCGAAACTCGGCCTCCCCGTCGTCGCGGACGGCGGCGTGAAGTACTCAGGCGACATCGTGAAGGCCATCGTCGCAGGCGCGGACACCGTCATGCTCGGCAGCCTCCTCGCCGGCCTCGAGGAATCCCCCGGCGAGCTCATCCTCTACGAGGGCAGGCAGTACAAATCCTACCGCGGCATGGGCAGCATGGGCGCGCTGCAGGGCTACGGCCGCGACCGCTACGGCACGGGTCAGGGCGGCCCCGACAAACTCGTCCCCGAGGGCGTGGAAGGCATGGTTCCCTTCAAGGGCAAGCTCTCCGACTACGTCTTCCAGCTCATGGGCGGCCTGCGCTCGGGCATGGGTTACGCGGGCGCGGTCTGCCTCGATGACCTCCGGACAAAAAGCCGGCTCTCGCGCATCACCAACGCGGGCCTCGCGGAGAGCCACCCGCACTCGATCTCGATCACGCGCGAGGCGCCGAACTACCGCAGGGGGGAGTGATCCGCCCGATGCCCATAGAGTCCGGCAGCTAACACATTCCCGGAATGTGTCGTATACTCGGTCCCATGGAACAGAAGGTCAGACTCCGCAAGCCGGACTGGATCAGGACGCGCGCTCCATCCGGCGCGGAATGGAAAAAGGTCGACGGCATCCTCGCGCGCCGGGGACTCCACACGGTCTGCGACGAGGCGAAGTGCCCGAACAAGGCCGAATGCTGGGGTTGCGGCACCGCCACCTTCATGGTCATGGGCGATATCTGCACCCGGGGCTGCCGCTTCTGCGCCGTCGCGACAGCCCGCGAGGGCAGGGCGCTGTGCGCCGCCGAACCTGCCCAGCTGGCGGCCGCAATAGCCGAACTCGGGCTCAAGTACGCCGTCATCACCTCGGTGGACCGCGATGACCTTCAGGATCGCGGCAGCGAACACTTTGCGGCCTGCATCCGCGCCATCAGGTCGACGAGCCCGGACACGAAGATCGAAGTCCTCATCCCCGACTACCTCGACGCCGAGCTCGAGGCGGTGATCGCCGCCGGGCCCGATGTCATCGCCCACAATGTGGAGACCGTGCGCCGTCTGCAGACCGTCCGCGACGCGCGCGCCTCCTTCGACCGCAGCCTCCGCGTCCTTTCGCTCGCGAAGAGCCTGGGCGCCCCGCTCACAAAGTCGAGCCTCCTCCTCGGCCTCGGGGAAACCCATGACGAACTTCTTGAGGCCATGCGCGAACTTTGCGCCGCGGGAGTCGAGGTCCTCGTCATGGGACAGTACCTCCAGCCTACTCCGAAGCAGGTCGATGTCGTCGAATACGTTTCTCCGGCCGAGTTCAGAACCCTCGCGGCAGAGGCCAGGGCGCTCGGATTCTCCTCCGTCGTCTCCTCGCCCTTCGCCCGGACGAGCTACCACGCCCTCGCGGCCTGGGAGGACAGCAAATGACAGTGCGCGCCACAGGTAAGCCCGAGGGCTGCAAGCTCATCCGGGTCGAGGCGGAGCTCGAAAACCTGCCCGCCGGAACCGCCGTCTCCGGCAGCCCTTCCGATGGCGTCGCAGACAGTGCCAAAGGCGCCGTCGATCGGCCCCTCATCGCCCGCATTCTGATCCGGGGCGACTTTTTTGCCATTCCGGAAGAAGGTTTCGAGAAGGTCGAGGCGGCTCTCGCGGGCTCTCCCGCGGACAGTGTCGCCGCCGCTTTCGATTTTCTGGCGCAGCGCGAAGGCCTCGAGCTCTTCGGCATCACGGGCGCCGCAGTTGCCGAAGTGCTGGGGAGGGCTCTCGATGCCGCACGCGTTCAGACTGCTTGATACCCATGCCGGGAAGGCATCCTTCAATATGGGGCTCGACGAAGCCATCCTCGAATCCGTCGCGTCCGGGCGCGAGTTGCCGACGCTCCGGCTCTACGCATGGGAGCCGGCCGCCATCTCCATCGGCTATTTCCAGGGCCTCTACGAGGAAGTCGACGTCGAGGCCTGCCACGCGCGCGGCGTCGATGTCGTGCGCCGCATAACCGGCGGAGGGGCGGTCTTTCACCAGGCCGAGATCACCTACAGCATCATCATCCCCGAGAGTCATCCTCTCACCCCGAAATCCATCATGACCTCCTACGAAACAATCTGCAAAGGGGTAGTGGAGGGAGCTGGGCTCCTCGGCATCGAGGCGACCTTCGCTCCGATCAACGACATCGTCGCGCTCGGAAAGAAGATTTCCGGCAACGCACAGACCCGGAAGCGCGGCTGCCTCCTCCAGCACGGGACCATCCTCCTCGGCCTCGATGTCGACCTCATGTTCGAGCTTCTGAAAGTTCCCCAGGAAAAGGCGAAGGGCAAGCTCATCGCCGACGTCAAGGAGAGGGTGACGAGCCTCTCGGCCATTCTCGGGCGCTCCGTCGGATATTCCGAAGCGGCCTTTGCGCTCGCGACCGGATTCGGGCGCGCCCTCGACCTCGATTTCACGGTCGCCCTTCCTTCGGGCGACGAGATCGCGCGCGCCCGCGAAATCGCCGCACAAAAATTTGCCGACCCCGGGTGGACCTCGCGGCGCTGACATCGGCAGCGATATCTGCGCGCCGACCAATTATCGTTCCGGCTCCGTTGACTAAATGACGTACCATCGGTAACATTGTTACCGTGAGTACGGAAGATCGGCGGAAACGGGAACGGGAGGAGAGGCAAGCGCTCATCCTCGAAGGCGCGCGCAGTCTCTTCCTCGAAAAAGGCGTCGAGAACACCTCTGTGCAGGACATAGCCGACAGGGTCGAGCTCTCCAAGCCGGCCATCTATCTGTACTTCCAGGACAAGACCGAGCTCATGAGGGCGGTCTTCGAAGGCTCCTTCGACATTCTCATGGAGAGCCTGAAGAAGGCGAGCGCGGGACAGACGAGCGGCCTCGACAAGCTCGAAGCCCTGAGCATAGCCTTCAGGCACTTCATGCACGATTTTCCGGACGAACTGTATTTTGCGCGTTTCATCGAGACCGTTATTCCCTCGCCGCAGGCGCACGCTTCGGGAGAGTGGCCGTATTGGAATCACAAGGAACTGATGGACGACCTCGTGGCCAGTTTCAGGCTCGGCGTCGCCGACGGAAGCCTCAGGCCGGACCTCGATCCGCAGAAAACCGCCGTCCTCGCCGTCGACCTCATCACCTCCTATCTTCAGAGGCTGTCGCGCAACCACCATCTCATGCGTGAGCTCAGCGGCTACGATATCGAGGACTTCATCGACAATCTCTTCGACATTCTCATACGCGGGATACGCAACCCCGCCGCTTTCGGAGGAAAAACGTGAAAGGGAAAAACCGGAACCTTCGATCCTGGCTTGTCGTGGCCATCATAGCCGCCATCACGGTCTTCTTCGCGATACAGCTGCCGAAAACTACCTTCGACAACGATGTGTTCAACTTCGTCCCGAAGACCAACCCGGCGCGCATGGCCATATCCGACATGACGAAAACCTACGGCAGCCAGGTATTCATGCTCATCGGACTCGAGTCGCGATCGGGCGACATCTTCAATCCCGACAAGTTCAAAAAAATGAAGGAATTGACGGAGAAACTGAAGAAGCTGCCCAATGCCGCCTCCGTCACCGGGATCATGGACACCCAATACATACGGGCCGAAGGGAAGGACATCGTCGTCGATCCCCTCGTGCCGGCGGATTTTTCCGGCACTCCCGCCGAAATAGCCCTCGTAAAGGAAAAAATCCTCTCCTGGGATGTCTATCGCCGCTCCCTCGTCTCCGACGATTACACGTCCACGGAAATAATGATCAATCTCGATTCGAGCACCGACGATTCAACGAACTGGAAGAACAACATCGATCCCAAGCGGATTCTCTACGCGCAGGTGAAGGACGTCATCGCGTCCACGGACCTCGGCGGATTCAATGTCTACATTTCGGGAACGCCGGTGTTCACCGTGCTCTTCACAGACAATCTGCGCAAAGACCTTGTCACGCTCGTGCCCCTCGTCATACTTGTCGTCGTCGTCACGCTCCTTCTGTCGTTCCGGCGCCTCGGCGGACTGCTCCTGCCTCTCGTGACCGTCCTCATCTCGACGATCTGGACCATGGGCCTCATGGCGCTTCTCGGCCAGCCGCTTTCCATTCTCTCGACAGTCATACCTGTCATCATGGTGGCCGTCGGAAGCGCATACGGGATCCACCTCGTCAGTCATTATTACGACGAGCTGAAAGAGCGCCCCGAGGGCCTGAGCCCCGAGGAAAACGCGAAGATCATCAGGCGGACAGTCGCGAAAGTGGGCTGGCCCGTCACGCTCGCTGCGCTCACGACGCTCGCTGGATTCGCCTCCAACGCCATAACGACCATCGTCCCCATGCAGGTTTTCGGAATCTTTTCCGGTTTCGGCGTCCTCGCGGCATTCGGCGTCGCCCTGACTCTTATCCCCGCCCTTCTGACCATTCAGGGCGGAGTTCCCGCGCGGAAACCGGGAAAGGCGACCGCAGGCGCGGGGTCGGGCACATTGACGAAGGCGCCCCGTGCCGAGGCCGCCGGGGTAAAGACGAAGACGACGAGGAGGCGGACTCCCGGATCGCTCGGGGCTATCGACGCGCTAGAAGCGATCATCGCGAGAATAACTTCCCGGCCGCGGACAGTCATCGCCTTCACCCTCGTCATCCTCGCCGTATCGGTCTGGGGGACAAGCCGCGTCGTGGTCGACAACGCGATCATCGAGTATTTCAAGGATTACACTGATATCTCGCGCTCCGACCGTTTCCTCAGGACCAAGTTCAACGGGACGAAAACCTTCTCTTTCATCGTGAAGGGCAAGAACCCGGGCGACCTCAACAATCCCGACATTCTCGGCGCCATGGACGGACTCGCGACCTACCTCGAAACCTGTTCGCCCGATGTGGGCAAGGTCATCTCCTACACGCAGTTCATCAAGAGAATCAACCAGGTATTCAACGCCGATGAGCCGGCACAGGGGATTGTCCGATCGGTTCCTCCAGCGACCGCGACAGCCGCGGCGGCCGGCGGTTCGGGGACGCAGGCCGCAGGATCGTCCACGGAACCGGCCTTTGGCTTTGGCGACGCGTCCGGATCCTCCGGCGAGCCGGCCTTCGGATTCGACGCTCCCGCGGCGCCTGAACCGGTAGCCCCGGCTACGAAGTCGGGGACGGCGACGAAAGCGAAGGCGCAGACGGCGAAAACCCCGGAGTCGCAGGCTGCGGTCAGCACGGTCGCTTCCCGGAGTCTCGACCTCGATTCCCTCAACGCGGCCTTCGCGCGCACCGGTTCCGCCACTCCCTCGGCCTCCGAGTGGTTGGCCGAACTCAACCGGGCGCGGAATTACCGGGGCGCCGCCTACTACGAGATTCCGACCGACCCCGCGCGCTACGGCCTCGCCGCGAAGGATGACCTCTCACGCGTCGTCTCGAATTATCTCGTCCTCCTCGGGGACGGGACCAAGAATTTCTCGAACGATCCTGTCGAACCCTCCGAGGCCCTCCTCACCGTGCAGACACGCAGCACCGGCAACATCGGAATCCATGACATCGTCGAGAAGGGAAAGGCCTACGCGGCGGAACATTTTCCCGAAGGTTATACGATAACGGCCGCCGGCCCCGCCATGGTGGAAAAATCCATCACGGACTCCATCATACTCAATCAGGTCATGTCCGTCGTGGTCTCCCTCGTGGCTGTCTTTCTCATCATGGTCGTGTTCTACCGCTCCATCGCCGCGGGCCTCATCGCGCTCATCCCTTTGAGCGTTTCCATCCTCTTCAATTTCTGCGTCATGGGACTCACCGGCATCAAGCTGAACATCTCCACGGCCATCGTCGCCTCGCTCGCGATCGGCATCGGGATCGACTACACCATCCACTACATTTCGGCCTACCGCCACGAAAGACTGAAGACGGCCGACCTCGTCGTCGTGAAGGAAGGCGCCATCCGGAGCTCGGGCCGGGCGATCATATTCAACGCCGTCGCCGTCGGCGCGGGCTTCGCCGTCCTCGCGGCCAGCCAGTTCAATCCGCTCATGTATCTCGGCATCCTCATAGCGCTGACCATGGCGACATCCTCGCTCGCCGCGCTCGTCATTCTGCCCGTGGTTCTCGATCTTTTCAAACCGGCCTTCCTCATGAAACCTCTGTGGTTCGAGAAGGAAGCCGGAACAGGAGTCAACGAATGAAACGTATTTCCCTCTTCCTCGCTCTGGTGCTTTTGGCCGCGTCGGGAGCCTGGTCGCAGACGGCGGCCCCCCTGTCAGCCGCGGAAATAATGAAAAAAGTCCGCAGCCACGACGGAATTTCGTCCACGCAGACCCGCGTCAGAATGCAGCTCGTCGACAAGGGCGGAAGCGCGAGCGAGCGTCTCATCGACCAGTTTTCCGTGGAAGAAAAAGGACTCACGAAAATGGCGATCATCTTCCAGGCGCCGGCCTCCGTGAAGGATACGCGCTTTCTGACAGTGCAGAACGCGTCGGGACCGGATGACCGCTGGATATTTCTGCCGGCCCTGGCCAAGGTGCGCCGGGTCGCGTCGGGCGAGGGGAACTCCTCGTTCATGGGGACCGATTTTACCTACGACGACCTCTCCTCCCTGTCGTCCCGTCCGATGGACCGCGACGACTATGCCCTCCTCGGGACCGATACCGTGAATGGAGAAAAAGTTTTCATCGTCGAAGTGAAGCCGAAAAACCCCGCCGACAGCGCCTATCCGAAGACGGTCCAGACCATCCTCGCCGATAAATGGCTGGCCGTGAAAATCGAGATCTACGACAAGGACGGCAAGGTCGCGAAGGTGAACGAAGTCTCGGAGTACAAGCAGGTCGACGGTTTCTGGACTCCCATCAAGTCATCCATGAAAAACCTCCAGACCGGCCACTCCACCAACCTCTCGGTGGAAAAACTGATATTGAACAAACCCATTCCCGCGGGAGTGTTCACGACCAAATTCCTCGAGACCGGAAGGCCCTGACATTCAAAGGAGAGCGAACATGAGCATCAAGAGTATTTTCCTGCGACGAGGGCGACTACAGGCGCGGGGCATCTTCATCCCGGCGGCCTTCGCCCTTGTTTCCGCCTGCTTCTTTTCTTTTGGCCCGGCCGCCATGCCGGCGGGAGCCCAGGATTTCGGATTCGGCGCCACCGATTCCACGGCTGCCGCAGATGGCCAGTCGGGAAGCCTTTCGGTGAGCGGATCGGCGGAGTTGCGCATGCGCGGCTACCCCGATACGGCCGATCTTTTGGCCACCAGTCTCGAGCTGAAGCCGGTGGGAAGAATCGATTTTTCCTACGCCACGAAATCCGTCGAGGCGAAGCTGAAGCTCAGGCTCGATCCATCGGCCCTTGTCGCCAACCCGGCCTCGCTCCTCGACGAAGCCTGGCTTTCGGCCTTCGCCGGGGCCTTCGAAATCAAGGCGGGGCTTTTCCGCACGACCTGGGGCAAGGGCGACAGCCTCCACGTTCTCGACGTGCTCGATCCGACCGATTACACTGACTTCATCAACTCCGACACGAAGTATTCCAAGATCGCCCAACCCACGCTCAAGGTCGATTTCCGGACCTCCGAAAACGGAAAATTCGAACTCGCCTATTTGCCGATTTTCAGAGGAAATACGATTCCTCAGTCGGGCAGATGGGTACCCGCTTCGCTCGTGACTCTGGCCACGGTTCTCGCCTATCCCCCCTACAACGCCACGCTTCCTCTGTCCCAGACTCTCATCCTCCCCGGAACGGACACGCTGAGATGGGGTCAGGCTGGCGCGCGCTTCACCGACAGTCTCGGTGGCATCGACCTCGGTCTCCAGTACTATTACGGCTTCCTGCGCGATCCCGTCATCGACATGAACCCGGTCAACTTTGCGCTGAACGGCAAGAAAATCCATGTCGGCTACGACCGCTACCACCAGATCGGCGCCGACGCAGCCTTCGTTCTGGCCGGCTTCAATTTCAGGGCGGAAGCCGCGTTCAACATGACAGACGATGTCGCAGGCGACAATTATCTCGTGCACAACCGTTCGGTCGGCTGGACGGCGGGCGTGGACAGGGACATTCTGGGATTCGGCGTCAATCTCCAGACCCTGGGGAACTGGATTCTGGGCCACGACAAGATAACCCTTCCCTACGATATCGAGGCGAATACCGACGAATTGACCAATCTTCTCGCGCTCAGGCTTTCGCGATCATTCTTCAACGAAAAGCTCAGCCTGGAAGCGACTGGAGTCTGGCTCGTCGGATCGGAAGATTTCATGGTCAAACCCAAGGTTTCATACGCCTTCCCCGGCGACCTCGTCGTTTCCGCCGAAGGCGCATGGTTCGACGGCGCCGCGTCGGGGCAATTCGGCCAGTACAAGGCGAACAAATACATCGAACTCGCTTTCACGCTTTCATTCTGAGCAGCGTTGACTAAAAAAGGGCAGGCGCGGGAAGGATTCCGAGCCCGCGCCAGTCATTCCAGCGGGCAGCCGGCACTACGCCAGCTGCCCATCTTTTATGGCAGGGAAATCTTTCCCGAAACCACTGCCCTGCGCGCGCCCGTCGCGCCCGGCTCCGTGTTCGGAAGGCCGAGAATCGTGCACAGGCCGAAGCAGGCGAAGGCCTGCGCCTCTTTCAGGTCGACGCTGACGCCGACCTTCTCTCCGGACAGAACCTCTGTGCCGTCCTTCGCGGCCTCCGCGGCGAGGTCGCCCATGATGACCGGATTGTGCGCCCCGCCACCCGTGATGACGGCCGTGACCGGCCTCACAGGAAGGAGCTCGCGCCAGGCTCGGGCCGTGGCCCGGGCCGTGAAAGCCTCCGCGGTCCTGAGGAGGTCGGCGACAGGCACTCCGGCCGCGAGCGCCGGCTCGACTTCTTCCCGCATGAAGACGCTGCCGAACTCCTCGCGCCCCGCCGTCTTGGGCGGATTCATGGCGAGGAAAGGGTGGTCCATCCACTTTTCAAGAATTTTCGCGTCGACAGCGCCTGTCGTGCCGATCTTCCCGTCGCGGTCGTAGGAGAGCCGCCCATCCGTCGCGATGCCGGCTATGGCGTCGGCTATCATGTTGGCGGGACCCGTGTCGAAGGCGAGAAGGTTGCCTTCATTGTCGATGCAAGTGAGGTTCCCGATCCCGCCGAAGTTCTGGAAGACGACTGGTTTCTCCATGGAGCGCGCCAGGATGCGGTCGAGGAAGGGCACCATGGGCGCCCCCGTTCCTCCGGCCGCGATGTCGCCGACGCGGAAATCGCTCACGGTCCTGATGCCCGTCCTCTGCGCTATGACTGAGCCCTCGCCGATCTGGAGACTCGAAAGGAGGCGCTCGCCGGCGCAGTCGCGGAGCGTCGAGACGTGCCTGATGGTCTGGCCGTGCGAGCCGATCACGGCGATGTCGGAGGGGGCGAGGCCGGCCCGGTCTATGGCTTCGAGGGCGGCCTCGGCGAAGAGATGGCCGAGCCGCATGTTGAGGAGGGCGAGGGCGTCGAGGCTGCCCGCGCCGGAGTCCTCGAAGAGTTCGAAGATGAGGTCCCGGACCGCGGCGGGCAGCTGTGCCGTGAAACCCGCGAGAATGCGCGTCGACCGGACACCGGATTCGTCGACCCCGAAGGAGGCGACGACGGCGTCGATCCCGTCGACACTGGTTCCCGAAATCAGCCCGCAGGCCCTGTATTCTGTCATTGTGCCCATCCTTCAGAATCCGCCTGCGATCAGTCGCGGCGTGAGTTGTTTGGAATACATCCGGTAACTCTTCCAGGTGTGGAATCCGAATTTCGCATAAAAGCCGACAAGGTCCGTCCAGTCGATGACGGTGAAGCGGCATCCGCGGGACTTGAGCTGTGCGAGCCCTTCGGCAAGAAGGTAGAGCCCGAGTCCCTTTCCCCGGACCGATTCGTCCACGCCGATGGGGCCGAGGCCGCCGGGAGCCTCGCCCATGAGAGAGCGCCAGTACAGGCCGGGACCGTAGATCGCGCTTTCGGCGCTGAAAAGAAGGGCGAAACCGACGACGCGTCCCCTCGTCTCTTCCCCGGGGCTCTCCTCTTCGGGACTCTCCTCTTCGAGGAGCAGAAGATCCTCTCCCCGCATGCCTGCGTCGATCATGTCGGAGACATCGTGCCGCCAGCGTCCCGGAAAGTTCCGGGCAAAGAAGGCGTCGACAACCGGCCGCAGCCCTGCGTCGAAGAATGTTGCCCGGTAGCCGGAAAGTTTTGCAGCGCCCGTTCCGGGTCCGAAGGGGTCGAGGCCGGCGAGGTCCGCGGCGACGTCGTGCTCGAGGCCGCCTGGCCCGAAGCCTCTGGCCCGGGCGAAGGCCCGGGCGGGGGCAAAGTCGTCCGGACCGCTACAGGAGTCCTCGGGAATTCCTGGGAAGAAATGCCAGGTGTCGGCCCCGAAGCGCAGGGATGTCGCGCCCGACCCCGCGAGCCAGTGTTCTGCCCGTTCGAGAAGGGATGACCCGATCCCCTGTCGCCTGAAGTCAGGATCTACGGCGACGAAGGAGATGTTCCCGCTCGCCGGAATGCCGCCGGCCGGGCCGGGCCGGCCGGATCGCTTCGCCAGGATCATGCCGACCAGGTTTTCCGGATCGCTGCCTGGAAAGGCGCCGAGGAGCAGCGTCGGCGATTTCTCCAGACCTGTCTGCTGACGGAAAAGACGCTCGTCGAGGGGAAAACCAGGGCCCATCGAGCGGCCCCACAGGGCGAGTATCGATCCAGCCACGCGCGCAGGATCGATGAGTCGGATCGCGATCATGGCGCGATTCTAGCATGGTCTTGAGGGCATGGAAAGCGAAAACTGAAATAAAATTTCAGCAACCCCGTTTCCCATGGTGTCCCGCCATTTTCCGGTTGTCTGTTTTTGAGCTGGCCTGATAGTCCCGTCGGTTGGCGGTGTCAAAAACTCGGCCCGGATTTTTCCAGCGGAATTCGGGTCGCAAAATGGCGTCCTGTATGCCCTGTGACAGAACCCGCGCGGTTACTTCTCGGTAGATAGCTGCACAAAGGTAAGCAGACGAAGACAGGTTGCTTCGGCTCTCGTGAGTGAAGACAATGTCGTTTCTTGAAAACGAGGATGTGGTTCCGTTCAGTCAGCGTTTCTTTGCACGGTGGTCATTCTGTGGAACGCATGACGGAAACTCGCGTTACTCATCTGTATTCTCTCATGGATGTGGCTTACAATTTCTTTAATTCTTTTCAACGAAATCTCTTAAGCAATTTTTTGTGACAAATGTTACGTTGCAGCTTGCGGCATATACAATTCCCTGAGTACGGATACACTTGGAAATTCAGGTTCGCTGAAGCAATTTGCTTCCTGAAATGAAGGCCTCATCGCGGCATAGGCCGTGTTGTTTTGGACAGGAGCATCGATATGAATGTGGCAGGAACATTGGGCGCGGAACGCTTGAATGAGATTTTTGAATATATCGATGTGCATTCCCATGAAATGCTAGGTGACTTGAAGGATGTGTGTCGCTTTCGAAGTGTGGCCGGAGATATCGAAGGTTTGGAAGCGACCCGCAGATATATTGAAACGAAAATGACGAAGATTGGGCTGCGATGTTCGCGGCATGAAGTGGAGGGAGGCAATGCCCTCCTCACTTCTGAGCGGAGCGGCACAACGAATAATACCATTCTATTTTACAATCATTACGATGTCGTAGAGGAAGGAAGGAAAGAGCTCTGGATGACCGGTGCACCCTTCCAGGCGGAAGTCTTCGACGGAACGATTTACGCTCGAGGCATTTCTGACAATAAGGGAGGCCTGTTCTCGCGGCTCCACGCGGTCCAGGCCATCCTTGCCGTTTGCGGCACCTTGCCGGCGACGGTCAAGTTCCTGATAGAGGGCGACGAAGAGACATCGAGTCCTTCCATGTTCCGATTCGCCAAAGAGCATCCCGAAGAATTTCGCTCCCTCACCGAGGCCGATGTCTGCGTATGGGAAAATGGTCGCAAGGATGAAAGCGGCCATCCCTGGGCGCGATTCGGTGTCCGTGGCAGCTGCGCATTCGATCTCCGCGTCACCACGGCAAAGAGCGATGTGCACAGCCGCATGGGAGCGACGATTCCCAGCGCGTCGTGGCGCCTCGTCTGGGCTTTGGCGAGTCTGAAAGACGCCGACGAGAAGGTAAGGATCGATGGATTTTACGATCGAGTGATCCCCCCCACGGAGAGCGATTTTGAGGTTCTCAGGCAATTCCCCTACGAAGAGCGTGCCCAGAAAGAGAAATTGGGGATCAAGGGGTATCTGCTGGGCGCGACGGGTGAAGCGCTGAAACGGCGCGTCTATCTTGAGCCTTCGCTTTCCATCTGCGGCCTGGAAGCCGGGGAAGTTCACGACGGCGTGCGGGGCATAGTTCCCGGAAAAGCCTACGCCCGCATAAGCTTCTACCTGGTCGCTGATCAGGACCCTTCGGAACTGGGTTCGCTTTTGCGCAAGCACTTGGATAAACATGGATTTTCCGATGTCGAGGTCGTGCAGGCCGGCGGTGCCAATCGCCCCGTGCGGACGTCCGTCGATATTCCCTTCCGCGCGAGGCTGTGCGAGGCGGCGGCCAAGGTATACAAGGAGCCGATGGTCATCGAACTCACGCAGCTTGGCGGCGGCCCCGCGAGCGCCATCAGGAACGCTTGGCCGGAGATCCCGATCGTTGGTTTCGGTCCCGGGAATACCGGATCGAACCACCATGCTCCCGACGAAAATCTCAAACTTCAGGACTATTGGGAGGCGGTCAAGCACGTCGCCGCGCTGCTTTGCTCGTACGATGTCTGAAGGGGGGCGGCTGATCAGAATCTAGACTTTTTCTTCCAAAAGCATGCGGGCGATCACATCCGCATGTATCTGGATAGTGGCGTTGACGGTTCGCAATTCGCAATTTTTGATGGATGAAGAAATTATACGGCTCACGGTGACTCTGTTTACGCCCAATATCGCGGCCATATCCTGATGGCTGTATGAAATCCTCAGGCGGTGCCAATGCGTATCGATGACTTCTTTCAGCTTTGCGGATGAAGCCAGAAGCTTGAGAAGCCGGTCCTTCGCCGTGTCGAATACGATGCTCTCCAACTCTCGGCGCAGTAAATCATTCTTTGTCGTACTGCTGCGTAGAAGCTCATTCGAGAATTCTGGATAACGAAGCAATTTATTGTAGCAATTGTCGTTGATGCTATATATCACCGTCGGAATTTCGGTTATCGAGTATCTCTCCGCGATGACTCTTGCGTTGGGTTTTACAAAAACCCCTTCCCGTAAAAACCATCCACTGTTCAGTATATAGGCGATCTTCTCGATCCCGTCGCTGTTGATCATATAGTGCCGCGTCCTGCCCATATGAATGTAATAGATGGAGTCTACTATATCGCCAGGCTGGACAAATATTTTCTTCGCCGGAAGCACGATACTCCTGGCGTTGTGGACTATCAGCTCATTGACCTCTGGATTGACGCAGCTTGGGAAATCCACAAGGACTGTGCTCTTCATAGCCACAACGGATACCTCCGAACAGTATGCGAAATTGACAGCGCCCATGAATGCGCTCTGCCGCCGAAAAACGATGAAGTAATTGTATTTTACTTGCCGGACTAAGTCAAACGAGCCAATAATTCTTTGTCGTAGCTGATGTTGAAAGTTTTCTGTAACAATTGCTACATCGCAGCGAGTGATATTTGCCCTATCGTCCGCGCGCGTATACTGATACGCGTGTCCGTCGTATCTTCAGCAAGCTTCGGACAGGGGAGTGTTTCATGGCTAGGTCGGTAGACGCAACTATCCTTTTTCAAAAGATCAAGCAGCGTTTATCGCTCGCCAGTATCACTCGATCGGTTCACTATTTCAACGCGCTCCACCGGTATACGGGAACCCCCGCGGCGGAAGCCGCCGTCGATTATATCGTCGGCAAAATGGAAGAATCGGGAATCGAAACGCGCAGGCTCTGGTACGACGCGTATCTGAGCGTGCCGATCGGCGCTTCTATCGAAATAGATGGAGAAGTCCTCCGTGCCATCGCAGCGGCGTACAGCGGGGAAGCCAGAAACTTGCGGGGCGAATTGTGCTACTGTCCGGAATTCGATCGCCCGCATTCTCCCGAAGGGGAAGCGGCTGAATGGCGCGCGGCCGCAAAAGGAAAAGTGATACTCACATACAACGGCGCGGGAAGCTTCGCGAAGCGGGCCCACGATGCGCAGGCGCTCGCCGTCATTCTCATACAGAGCTCCAAAGAAGAACTGATCCACCACGCGAGCATCGGCACGATCTGGGGGACGCCGGGATTGGCCGATGTCGATGAATTCCCCTATATCCCCTACGTCTCCGTGACCAACGCGACCGGCGAGGTTTTATTGGCGGCCGCGGCAAAGGGCGGGAAGCAGATTTCCCTGAATATTGAGATGGACAATTCCATCAAGCGAAGCTCCATGCCGGTCGCCACCATACACGGGAAAAGCGAAAAGTTCGTGCTTGTGTCGGCGCATTATGATTCCTGGTACGAGGGAATCACCGACAATGCCATCAGCGACGCCATATTGATTGAGCTTGCCCGTCTTTTTCAGGAGGCTGAGGATACCCTCGACAGGAGCCTCGTTTTCTGCTGGTGGTCAGGCCATTCGGATGGGCGCTTTGCCGGGTCCACCTGGTACTGCGATCATCACTGGGAAGAGCTATCCAGGAACTGCGTGGCGCACATCAACATTGACCTCGCGGGCTGCAAAAACGCCGATCAAGTGAGGGCGCGCACGACGTGTATGGAGGGGGCCGCTTTCACGGGAGACCTCATCGCCCGCTATACCGGCTTTCCGGCGAAGCCTTTTATTCCCATGATCCGCGGGGCGGATCAGTCCTTCTGGGGCGTCGGGATTCCCCTCACGATCATGCTGAAGTATGAACCGCTGCCGGAGAATTGCGATTTCCTGTGTCCCAGCGGCGGCGTATGGTGGCACACTGATAAGGATACGCTCGACAAGATGGATTCGCGCATCACCGTGCGCGATGCGTTGATGAACGCGGAGATGATATGCCGCATCCTCAATTGTCGTCACCTTCCCGTGGACATTCCCGGATTCATCGCCATGATGCGGGATACGCTAAAAAATCTCCAGGACGACATAGGTGACAATCTGACGTTTGAGCCAGTGTTCGATAAGCTGACGCATCTTGAAGGAAGAATTGATTCGCTTTTTTTCTCATCCTGCTTCGAAAGCGAGGAGACGGATCCGATATTGAAATCCATCGCCGGAGAGCTGGTGCGGTTAACGTATTCATACAGCAGCCCTTATTGTCACGATCGCGCGATTTTCGCTACGCCGTTTCCTCTGCTGCACAAAGCCATCGAGGGGATCAAATACGGCATGGAAGAAGATCTGAACCTTTTTGCCAGAACGGACCTCGTCAGACAGCGGAATCGACTCGCCGGCCAATTGGATGCACTTATCGCGGCAATCGATTGTCAACTTCTGCGATGGAAAAGCGGCGCGGATTCCATCGCCACTGTCGATGAAAGGGAGTGAGGAAATGCACAGGTACATCATACGGCGGCTGTTCATGTTGGTTCCCGTCTTGCTGGGAGCGACATTCCTCGTGTTTTTCATCATGAACCTCTCGCCGGAAGACCCCGCGGTGATCATCCTCGGCGCGGATGCCACCCCTGAAGCGATCGCGGCGGTACACACCGAACTCGGCCTGGATAAGCCCCTGCTCATCCGCTATGTGAAGTTCATCGGCGATCTGCTGCACGGGGATCTTGGAAAATCTTACAGGAACAACCTGGATGTGATGGGCCAGATTCTGGAAAAACTCCCCAATACGCTCCTGCTCGCGTTTTTCGGCGTGTTGATCGCCGTAATCGTGGGGATTCCCGTCGGAATTCTGTCGGCGAAAAAGCAATACAGCATTTTCGACAATGTCGCCATGGTGGTCACCCTTATCCTCGCCGCCTCGCCGGCATTCTGGTTTGGCCTGGTCCTGGTGATCATATTCTCTCTCAATCTTGGCTGGTTTCCCTCGGCGGGGATGGGGTCCGGATTTTTCGGCACGCTGGTAAGCCTGGTGTTGCCGTCGGTGACACTCTGCGGCAGCACCGCGGCTTTGATCGCGAGGACGACGCGGTCCTCGATGCTGGAAGTGATCCGGCAGGACTATATCGATACCGCACGGGCAAAAGGTGTCCGGGAATCCAAGATCACGATCCACCACGAGCTGAAGAACGCGATGATTCCCATCGTGACCGTGGTGGGGCTGCAGTTCGGCGTCCTTCTGGGCGGCTCCGTGATGACGGAATCCGTCTTCTCGTGGCCGGGGGTCGGACGTTTCGTCGTGGATGCCATAAAGAGCAAGAATATTCCCTGCGTTCTAGGTTCGGTGGTGATGCTCTCCATTTTGTTCACCTTCGTGAATCTGCTCGTGGATATTCTCTATGCGTTCATAGATCCACGCATCAAAGCCCAGTACAAGCGATAGCGAGGAGTCTGCCCGATGGGAAGAAAAGAACAATCAGTGAGCGGGGGAAGAACCCCATGGCAGGAAGCGTGGATACGCTTCAAGCGCAACAAGCTTGCCATGGCGGGGCTCGCCCTCATCGTTATTCTCATAGTGATTTCCATAGCCACTATCGCGATCGATCTGATCGATGGCGGCGCGCTCTACGCGAAATATGTGATAAAGCAGAATTTTCACAACAAACTGGCCCCGCCCAGCCTGAAAAATATTTTTGGCTGCGACGAATTCGGTCGCAGCATACTTTTCCGGATGATATGGGGTACGCGGTACTCCCTCTTCGTCGGGGTCGTGGCCATCGTCATCGCGACCCTGTCAGGCGGTGTTTTCGGGGCGATCGCCGGCTATTACGGCGGCAGGATCGACAATCTGATCATGCGGTTCATGGATGTCTTCCTCGCGATCCCTTCCATGGTCCTCGCCATCGCCGTCGTGGCCGCTCTGGGCACGAGCATGTTCAATCTTCTCCTGTCGATCGCGGTGCCGCAGATCCCCCGCTTTGCCAGAATCGTGCGCGCATCGGTGATGTCGGTCCGCGACAAGGAATTCATAGAAGCGTCCAAGGCCGTCGGCGCGAACGATTTCATAGTCATCACCAAATACATCATCCCGAATGCGATGGCTCCGATCATTGTGCAGACCACGCTCGGCACCGCGAACGCCATACTCGCCATCGCCGGGCTCTCATATCTTGGCCTGGGCATTCAGCCCCCCACGCCGGAATGGGGCGCCATATTGACATCGGCGAAGATGTACATGCGGGATGCTTGGCATATCTCGGTCATCCCGGGACTCGGCATCATGCTCACCATCCTCGCCTTGAACCTTTTCGGCGATGGATTGCGCGATGCTTTCGACCCAAAGCTGAAGAAGTAAGATGACAGGACATGAAGAAATGCAAGGAATACTGGATATCAAAGGACTGGAAATCGCCTACAAAACCCAGGATGGCGTGGTCTGTGCGCTGAACGATGTCGATCTCGTCCTGGGCGAAGGCGAAACGCTTGGCCTCGTCGGTGAGACCGGAGCAGGGAAGACTACGCTGGCAAAAGGGATCATGAGGTTGATCCCTTCGCCGCCGGGGATGATCAAAAAGGGCGAAATCCTCTATCGCGGCAAAGATCTTCTTCAACTGAGCGACGACGAGATGCGCGAAATCCGCGGCAGAGAGATATCGATGATCTTCCAGGATCCCATGACTTCCCTGAATCCCGTGATGACAGTCGGGGAGCAGATCGCCGAAGCGGTTTTGTCCCATGGGGAAATGCCCAAGCCGGAAGTCGTCCGGAAGACGAAACAGATGCTCGAACTCGTCGGGATCCCTCCCGAGCGCTCCGACGAATACCCTCATCAGTTCTCCGGCGGAATGAAGCAGCGCGTGATCATCGCGATCGCGCTAACCTGCAACCCCAAGATACTGATCGCCGACGAGCCGACCACCGCGCTCGACGTCACCATCCAGGCGCAGGTGCTGGAGCTCATGAGGGAGCTGCGCAAGCGCCTGAACACATCGATGCTGCTCATCACCCACGATTTGGGCGTCGTGGCGCAGAACTGCGAATATGTCGCCATAATGTACGCCGGCAAAATCGTGGAGTGCGGGACGGTCATGGAAATCTTCAAGGATATGCGCCATCCCTACACGATCGGCCTTTTCACCTCGCTTCCGAGCCTGAACAAGGTGGTGCGGAGGTTGATCCCGATCGAAGGGCTCATGCCTGATCCGATGTACCTGCCGAAGGGCTGCGCATTCTCGGAGCGCTGCAAGCACGCGATGGATATTTGCCGGGAAAAGCATCCCGAGATGTCGCTGGTAGGCGGCGAGCACAGGGTTCGCTGCTTTTTGCAGCAGGGGACGGTCCCCAGCGAGGCTGAGAATGGCTGATGACATAATCCAGGTCAAGCGACTGAAAAAATACTTCCGCACGAAGCGAGGGATGCTGCACGCGGTCGACGACGTCTCCTTCTCCATCGGGCAAGGCAGCACGCTCGGCGTCGTGGGCGAATCCGGCTGCGGCAAATCCACGCTCGGCCGCACCATACTGCGGCTGCATGAGCCGACGGACGGCGATGTCCTCTTCGAAGGGACGAGCATACTCGGATATCGCGCGCGCAAGATGAAGGCGCTGCGCACGCAGATGCAGATAATCTTCCAGGACCCCTACGCTTCGCTGAATCCCCGGATGACGATCAGTCAGTCTATCTCGGCTCCCCTTTTGATCCAGGGAATATACAAGCCTTCCCAGACTGAAGCGATCCAGAAAAAAGTCTTTGAGATGATGGACCTCGTCGGCCTCGCGAGGCGCCTGGTCAACGCCTATCCGCACGAGTTGGATGGGGGAAGGCGCCAGCGCATCGGAATCGCCCGGGCGCTCGCCCTCAATCCCAAATTCATTGTCTGCGATGAGCCGGTCTCGGCGTTGGACGTATCGATCCGGGCCCAAGTGCTCAACTTGATGCAGGATTTGCAGGAACAGCTGGGGCTCACCTATCTGTTCATCACGCACGATCTGAGCGTGGTGAAACATCTGTCCAATCAAATCATGGTGATGTATCTGGGGCAACTCGTGGAGCAGGCGACGCCCGCGCAGCTTTTCTCCAATCCCGGCCACCCCTACACGCAGGCCCTGCTCTCCGCGATACCCATTCCCGATCCGGAAAGCCGGATGCAGCGAGTCGTGCTTCAAGGCGAGCTCACCTCTCCTGTAAATCCCGCGCCGGGATGCCGCTTCGCCAAGCGATGTATCTATGCCCGACCCGAGTGCGGGGAGGCGTCGCCGTCCCTGCGCGAGATAGAGCCCGGCCACACGGTGGCCTGCATTCTCGCGGATAAGAGCGCGTGCATCCCCCAGTGAGGGGGAAACCATAATTCCATGACGTCCAGGAGGCGTACGATGAAGAAAGCATCAGTTTTTCTGTTGGCCGGCTTGATGCTGCTGGTCCCGATCGCGGTCTGCGGCGCCGCGACGGGAGGAGCGGCAAAGGACACCATAACGTTCGCTCAGGGATCCGATCTCACTTCCCTGGACCCACACATCGGCAAGCAACTGCGCGCCTTTGCTGTCACCTGCAACATGTTCGAGCAGCTCTTGAAGTTCGACAAGAACATGAATCTCGCGCCCAGCCTCGCCGAAAGCTGGACGAAGATTTCGAGCACCGAAATAAAGTTCAAGCTGCGCAAGGACGTGAAGTGGCACAATGGCGATCGCCTCACCGCCGAGGATGTGAAGTTCAGCTTCGAGAGGATGCAGAAAACACCGATCGTCGCGAACAACATCTCCTTCCTCGACTCGGCCACCGTCGTGGATCCCTACACCGTGATCCTCAAGACAAAGTATCCCTATGCCCCTGTCCTGGCCGCGCTTACCACCCCAGTCTGCGCCATCGTGCCCAAGAAAGTCGTGGAGGCAGATCCCGCGAAGTTCGCCTTGAACCCTGTCGGCACGGGACCTTACAAGTTCGTCGAATGGAAGCCGGACAATTACTGCAAGCTCGAAGCTTTTTCCGACTATTATGGGGAAAAAGCCAAGACGAAGTATCTGGTGATGAAAGTGGTTCCCGAGAGCACGCAGCGGAGCATCATGCTGGAGACCGGGGAGATCGACGTCGCCTACGACATTCCACCCAATGATGTGAAAAGAATCGAAAAGGGAAAGAACGTCGCGCTTCTCAAAGGCGAATCGATGAAAGCCATCAGCATCAACTTGAACACCAAGTCGAAAGGCCCCACCGGCAACAAGCTCGTCCGCCAGGCTATAGCTTACGCGATCGACAAGGAAGCGATCGTCGAGGGAGTGCTCAACAATCTCGGACAGGCGGGCGACCTCCCCGTTCCTCCGGCCGCCTTCGGA
Organism: Treponemataceae bacterium; assembly: GCA_963678065.2. Classification (GTDB taxonomy): domain Bacteria; phylum Spirochaetota; class Spirochaetia; order Treponematales; family Rectinemataceae. Next base: position 6,768 of record CAXXVZ010000005.1, on the reverse strand, counting down.
TACAACGATAAAATCCACGGTCCATCCTACGATGTCAAGAAAGCCAAGGCGTTGCTGAAAGAAGCGGGCTTCGAGAAAGGCTTCGACTGCTCGATATGGGTGGAAGAGGATCAGACTTTCATCGAAATCTGTACCGTCCTGCAGAGTCAGCTTTTGGACATCGGGATCAACGTGAAGATCGAGGTGATGAAGCAGGCCACCATGCAGAACAGGATCCAATCCAATCAAGATTTCGATATGGCCGTATCCTATTACAACAATCTCGTGGGCGACGCGGACTACAACCTCTTCAGCAATTTCGATCCGTCGTCGATGAGCAATTATTCCCGCTACAACAATCCCGAAGTGAACGCGCTGATTCTTAAAAGCAGGGAACAGATGGACGACAGCGCCCGAAAAGCGGTTCTCGACAAGATCTATCCGATCCTGATGGTGGATTGCCCAATGATCACGCTCTATTACGAGACGATGCGCGTCGGCGTAAACAAGAAGGTCGAGGGGCTGACGTTGAGCGAAATCGGTGCCCACAAGTACCAGAATGTCGTTGTATACAAATAAGTGATTCGCAGGCGGGGCCATACCTCGCAGCCCTGCTGCGGGGGGCGTTCATTCGCGTGGCTGGCCGATGTTTCGCTGGAATATGGGTCAGCCATTCTTTTCTTCGTTTGGCCTCCGCCTTGCCATTGCATGTACTTTTCCTTTTTCCCCTTTTTCAACCGGAGAAACGCGATGTCGATCATTGAGAGCTTTGTGGTCTTCATCATCAGACGGTCAGCCTCATCCATGCTCGCCACGACCTACGGGCCGGCGGAAGAGATCTTCCCGCATGTCCTGGTTCGCCTGACCGGCCGCGATGGCGCGAAAGGCTGGGGGGAGGCGACCCCGCTTCCCGATTTCACGGGAGAGACGGCTTCCTCCATCAGGGTCATCCTCGAAGAGGAATTGCTGCCCGCGCTCATCGGGATGGAGAGCGGGGACATAACCGAAGCCCACCGGCGCATGGACGCCGCCATCTATGGAAACGCGGCGGCCAAAGCGGCCGCGGACATGGCGCTCTACGACCTGACCGCGCACGCCTTGGGCGTCCCTGAGTATGTCCTTCTTGGCGGCTTGTGCCGCGGCCGCGTCGGTGTGAACCGGCACATCGGCATCACCTCGGAGGACGAAGCGGTGCGCCTGGCGCGAACGTATGCCGCCGAAGGTTATACGACGTTGAAGCTGAAAGCGGGCCGCGAGGCCGACGAGGATATCCGGCGGATCAAGGCCGTGCGCGAGGCGTTGGGCGGCGCCGTGAACCTCAGAGTCGACGCCAACCAAGGCTACGATTTTCCCACCGCGCGGCGGGTGTTGGGATCACTCGAGGGCGAGCATCTGGAATTCTTCGAACAGCCCTTGAACCGCGATGACGCGCGGGGGCTTCGAACGTTGCGCGAAACATCCGGTGTGCGCATCGCTGCCGATGAAAGTCTGGGCAGCGTGCACGATGCCCTTGTCTTGGCGAAAGATCATTGCGTCGATGTTTTCATCATCAAACTCATAAAGCTCGGCGGGCTGAAGCCGGCCCTCGATGTCGCCGCCATCGCGAAAGCGGCCGGGATTCGCTGTGTCGTCACCAGCGTTTTCGATACGCAACTCGGAGCGGCGCATTGCCTGCATTTGGCCGCCGTTCTGCCTGAGAGCCTGAGTTGCGATCTCACCTGTTTCGCGAGCCAGCCGGAGATGGCTGAGAGTTGCCACAGTCTCGTCCGTGGGGAGATCGCCATCGGGGCAGGGGCTGGATGCGGTGTGATGGGATTGTCGGAACTCAGTCTGTAAAACAGGGAAGGCAACCGGTTTATTTCACCTGCGGTTTTCGGTTTTGCTTGTGAGCTATTTCCCTTGCAGAAATCCGGGAATCGTGCTATAGTCTGTTTTGGGAACGTTCCCAAAAATATGAAGCCGAAAATAAACATCCACGAAGTCGCCCGTCTCGCAGGCGTCTCCAAGAGCACGGTGTCGCGCGTGATCTCGGATTCGGGCGGTTCCGTGAGCCGGAAGGCGAAGGAGGCGGTCGACGCCGCCATCCGCGAGCTCGGCTACACGCGCAACACATTCGCGGCCGGACTGCGCAACTCGAAGTCCTACCTCGCGCTTCTCGTCGTCCCCGACATCGCCAACCCCTTCTGGTCGGAGATAGCCCGCGCCGTGCAGGACAGGCTCGAGCCCGAGGGCTACTCCGTCGTCGTCGGAAACACGGATTGGAACGAGGAGAGGGAACTCTCCTACCTCAACCTTTCCTCCACGGGACGCTTCGACGGGCTCATCATCAACAGCGTGACTGACAGGATCGGGCTCATCCTCGAGACGGGAATTCCCGCCGTCCTCATCGGCGAGCGGAGCGAGGCCACGGAGATCGACACGGTCGGTACGGCGACCTACAGCGCGGCAACGGTGGCCCTCCAGTACCTCCACGATATGGGACACCGCCGCATCGCCGTCGTCACGAGCGAGACGGGGAGCGAGCGCTATCTCTCCCGCCGTTACAGCGCCTATTCGGATTTCCTCGCGACGCATGGCATTCCCGAGGACCCGGCCCTCGTTTTCACGGCCCACCTCTCGGCGGAAGGGGGCGAAAAACTCGCCGACGACATCCTCGCGGTGTCGGACTGGAAGAACAGGATCGGCGCCGTGCTCTGCGGAAACGACATCCTCGCGATTTCCCTGCAGAACGCCCTCAGGGGGCGTGGAGTCGAGCCCGGCCGGGATATCTCCATCATCGGCATGGACGACATCCCCGCCGCCGCTCTCACCTGGCCTGCGCTCACGACCATCCGCAAGCCGCGCGGCGAGATGGGAAGGAAGGCGGCGGAATTGCTTCTCGCGCGCATCAGGGAGCCCTCGAGGCATCCCGAAAAACATCTCTACCCCGGCACCCTCGTCACGAGGGAGAGCGTCGCCGACAGAAGGATGAAGGACCATGATTGAGCGGAAAGAGGTTTTGTCGAACCGTCCCCGGTATACGTCGAAGGCTCGCGGATGCCTTGCGGGGCTCGGCGTCGGAGATGCCATGGGCGACATCGGTCGCAGTCAGGATTACCGTTCCCGCTACGGCATCGTCACGAACATGTACCCTGACGCGAAGAGCACCGACGACACCGAGTTCGGCGTGCTCACGGCCCGCTGCCTCATCGATTCGGCGGGCGCGCCGACGACGGCCGATGTGTACGCAGCGTGGAAAAAATACATCCTGGACCGGGGCGGCGCGAAAAAACGCGCGGGACGTCCCCTCTACGGCGCCATCGAGAATCTCGGGCGCGGGCTCTTGCCGCCCGAGTCCGGCCGCTACAATGTCATGAACACCGACGATGGGGCCGCGATGCGGATCAGTCCCGTGGGTGTCTTCCGCGCCGGCGACCCTGAAGGGGCCGCGGCCCTCGCGGCCGTCGACGCCTGCATCAGCCACGACCGTGACGGAATCTACGCGGCCCAGGCCGTCGCGGCGAGCGTCGCCGTCGCCATGGCCGACGGCTCCGTCGACGAGATCGTCGCGGCGGGCCGGGCGCGCATGCCCTCCGGCTCGTGGATGGCGCGCATGATGGACATCGCGATGCAAATCTGCGACGCGAAGCCCGACATCGAGATCGCCTTCGAGGATCTGCACACGAAGCTCTGGACGCCTGAACACGCGACGGCCGCCGAGGCTATCCCCCAGGTCTACGCCATCTTCCGACTCACCGGCGGAGACTTCAGACGGGGCCTCCTGTGGAGCGCCAATTTCGGCCGCGACGCCGACACGATTTCCGGCCTCGTCTGCTCTCTCGCGGGCGCGCTCCATGGAATAGAGGTCATTCCGGAAAGCTGGGTCGGACAGATCAGGCGCGCGTCGGGCGTCTGCCTCGACTTCAGCGCGGACGAAGACCTCCTCGACCTCGCCGACGAACTCGTCGCCCTCTCCTGCGCCGCGAACGGGGGCTCGAGGGCGCCATGAAAGACAGGATATCCGCCCTCGCCGACCTCCTCTCTCCGCGCGTTGTCGTCCATGTCGGCGCCTCGGAATCGGGGATCTACCCCGCCGATATTTTCAAAAGCCTCGCGGCCTCGCCGGTGACTCTGTACGCCGTGAACCCGAGGCGGAGCGAGGTCTTCGGACATGCCTGCCTCGCCTCTCTCGCCGATCTTCCGGTGCGGCCGGAAGACGAAGGCGGGGGGAAGGCCGACCTCGCCGTCATCACGGTCCCGGCGGCCGCAGTGCCCGGAGTGCTCGCGGACTGCGTCGACGCGGGTATCCGGCAGGCAGTCGTCATCAGCGCAGGATTCGCGGAGGCCGGAGCCGGGGGGCGGGCCCTGCAGGAGGAAATCGAAGCCTTCGGGGACAGGATACACATTCTCGGTCCGAACTGCGCGGGCTTCGCCAACGTGGCCGGAAATGTCATCGCCGCGCGGCTGTATTCGCGCGCAGCGCCGGGAGGAATCTCCTTTGTCTCGCAGAGCGGCGCGCTCATGATGGCCCTCCACGGAGCTTTCGCCGAGCGGGGCGCGGGTCTTCGCGCCCTCGTCTCGGTGGGCAACCAGGCCGGATTCAGGCTTTCTGATTTCCTCTCGTACTTCGCATCGGACGCGGCGACCACGGTGGCCGCGGCCTTCATCGAAGGCATGCCCGACGGCGGCGAGTTCGTCGACGCGGTCAAAAAATGCCTCGCGGCCGGAAAACCCGTGATCGCGATCAAGTCGGGCCGCACGGAGCTCGGCAGGAAACTCGCGGCGACGCACACGGCGGCCCTCGCTGGAGAAGGCAGGGTCTTCGAGGCGATCTGCCGGCAGTACGGAATCATCCTCGTCGACGATATCGAAGATATGGTCGCCACTTCCCTCGTGGCCTGTGCGGCTGCGGACTCTCCGCTGGACCGCATCGCCTGGATCACCCAGTCGGGAGGCCTCGGATCTCTCGCCGGCGATCTCGCGAAATCCGCGGGCATCGAGCCAGAGCCCTTTCCTCCCGAACTCGGTCCCGGACAGGGCTCGGTGCAGGGGCCCATCCTCAATCCGGCCGACTTCGGCGGTGACAGGATGCGGGGAAGTGCGGTGCGGGACACTCTGGCCCCTTTCCTCGGGCACGAGAGGATCGACGCGGCCGTGCTCCTCTTCGCCAAGAACCCGAACAGGGACGTGGAGCTGGAGACAGCGCGGAGCCTCATCGCGGCGCGCTCGGAGTTCGGAAAACCCGTGTTCGTCGTCTGGGTCGGACCGACGCTGCCGGCGGATGGCGGAGGATCGGGCGCGAAGAGCGCGCTTCAGACGCTGCGGGATGCGGGCATTCCCGTGTTCGATTCGCCGGGACCCTGCGTGCGCGCGCTCGGCCGCCTTTGCGCCTGGCGCAGGTTCACAGAAGAGTGGCGCGCGGCCGGGCTGGCCTCGCAGTCGACCCCGGAGCCTTCGGAAAGTCGTGGCCGCGGCGGCGACTGCGCTGACGGCGTGCCGAAGCCGACAGGCCCGGCGGAGAAAGGCATGCTTGGGCATGAAGCTGCTCAGAGTCTTTTTCGCACATTCGGTATTCCCTTTGTGGAGAGTGTTTTCATTCCGGCAGGCGGACCGGGTACGGGGCAGGATGATTCGCATGCTGGTCCATACCCCGAAGCTCTGCTTCGCTCTTCTTGTGAGGTGACTATCGGGTATGGACCAGCATACAATCCATTCCTTACAGAACGAACGATACCTCGGAGCTCTGCTCCGGGGTTCGTTCATTCGCGGGCGGGTTTCATACCCCCCGGCTGCTGCGAGGTCGTCGATCCTGGCGCCGCGCTCGCGGCTCTGGCGGCGGAGGCGGCATCGCCGCTTTTCAGCCGGGGCGCGGTTTCCGCACGGCTCGCCGCTGACTGTGACAGGGCAGGAAAGAGTGGAACGCGATGCGCTTCCGTCGTCCTCAAACTCCTCGCGCCCGGATTCAGCCACAAGAGCGACTCAGGCCTCGTGGCCCTCGATCTCGACAGCCCGGAGGAGGTCGGGGCATCAGCCCTCGGCATGCTCTCGCGCATTCCTGAGGACTGCCGCCCCGAGGGCTTCCTTGTCCAACCCATGGTCCGCGGCGGCCGGGAAGTCTTCATCGGCGCCCAGGTCGACGCGCAGTTCGGCCCCGTCGTGGCCTTCGGCCCCGGCGGCATCTTCGTCGAGCTTCTCGGCGGAGTCGATTTCCTCCGTCCCCCCTTCGACAGAAAAGAGGCCGCCCTCTTCGTGAAGCGGAACGCGGTCTGGCCGATCCTCGCGGGGGCGCGCGGCGCGAAACCCGCCGACATGGGCGCACTACTCGACGCCCTCGTCGGACTCGGGAATCTCATGCTCGCGAAGGGCGGGCGAATTCAGTCGGTAGACCTCAATCCCTTCGTCGTCTTCGACGAAGGTTCGGGCGGATTCGCGCTGGACGCGCGGGTCGGGGAGGCGCAGGTATGAGCGTGCGGACAGGCATTTCCGTCGCTACATCCGAAGGCGTACGGATACGCGGATACGCGCTGACCGAACTCATGGCCGGCGCTTCATTCGCCGAGGTCGTCCACCTCATGTTGCGAGGAGAGCTTCCGGACCGCGCGACGGCCCGCATGATCGAAGCCATCCTCGTGAGCGCCGTCGATCACGGCCCGAACGCTCCCTCCATCCACGTCGCGAGGGCGACGGCCAGCTGCGGCGCGCCTCTCGCCACAGCCGTGGCGACCGGTATCGCGGCGATAGGAACCAACCATGGCGGCGCGGGAGAGGCCTGCGCCCGTATCCTGCAGGAAGCGCTCGCGGGCGACCCCG
>CAXXVZ010000004.1:0-799413 GCA_963678065.2 Treponemataceae bacterium | reverse complement strand
CTTCCCGATTCCCATCATCTTCGCCCTGATGGTGAACGAACTGCGAGCCGCCGTCGTGCGGAAATTCGTGCAGGCAGTCGCCTACCTGCCGCACTTCCTTTCCTGGGTCGTCATCGCGGGCGTGTGGATCGGCTTTCTTTCGCCCAAAACGGGAGGGGCAAACCGCATCAGGACCCTTCTCGGCCTGCCCATCATCGACTACATGACGAGCAAGGAACACATACGCTGGGTTCTCTTCGTCTCCGAGACCTGGAGGAGCTTCGGCTGGGACTCCATCATCTACCTCGCAGCCCTCATGCGGATCAGCCCCAGCCTCTACGAGTCCGCCGACATGGACGGCGCGGGCGTCCTCGCGAAGATGCGCTACATCACCCTGCCCGAGCTCGTGCCGACCATGATCACTGTCTTTATCCTGAACCTCGGTTTCTTCCTCAACGCGGGCTTCGACCAGGTCTTCAACATGACGAACGACTCCGTGATCAGCGTCGTCGACATTCTGGATACCTTCGTCTACCGCATCGGACTCGTCAACATGCAGTACTCCTTCTCGACAGCCGCCAGCCTCTTCAAGGGCGTGATCGGACTCGCGCTGATATTGTCGACCCACGCCGCCGCCAAGCGTGCCACGGGAAAGGGGCTCTGGTGATGCGCGCGACAATACACAGCTCCCCGAGCGAAGCGGTTTTTCGCGTCTTTCTCTCTGTCTTCCTCGTCGTCGTGGCAGCCATCGTCCTCGTCCCGCTGCTCAACATTCTCGCCCTCTCCCTCTCCGATCCGAAGAGGGTCTCGGAGCTCACGGGCTTGAGCGTCCTGCCGAAGGGGTTCTCGCTCGTCAATTACCGGGTGCTCCTCGCGAATCCCCTGTTCATGAAGAGCATCCTCAACGCGATCTACGTCACGGCGGTCGGCACCGCGATCAACCTCGCTGTCACGTCGATGGCGGCCTTCGCTCTCACCCGCCCCAGACTTCCGGGCAAGCGCATTTTCATGATCCTCGTCATCGTCATCATGGTCCTCGAGCCGGGCCTCATCACGGAATACCTCGTCGTGAAGCGCATCGGCCTCATGAACAGCCTCTGGTCCGTCATCCTCTACAAGACCGTCAACGTGTACTACCTCATCATCCTGATGCGCTTTTTCGAGGAAGTTCCGCAGTCTCTCGTCGACGCGGCGCGCGTGGACGGGGCCGGCCAGTGGACGGTCCTCTGGCGCGTCATGGTTCCCCTTTCCCAGTCGGCTCTCGCGACGCTCGGCCTCTTCTACGGGGTCTACCACTGGAACGAATACTTCCGCGCGAGCATCTATCTGAGCGATCCCGCGAAATACCCGCTCCAGCTCATCCTCAGGCAGTTCGTCGTCCTCGACGACACCTCGAGCCTCATCGGCTCGGGCGCCCTTTTCAGCTACGACGAGGCCGCCCGCCTCAGTTACAAGGCACTCCAGTCGGGCACGATCGTCGTGGCGATTCTACCGGTTCTCGTCCTCTATCCCCTGATCCTGAAGTACTACACTCGCGGGGTCATGGAGGGTGGAGTGAAGGAATAGTCAAGGAGGTCATCGTGAAGAAACGAAGGTACATGTTCGTCGCGCTCGCGGTTTTCATGGTCGTCTGTGCCGTGATCGCCGGGGCCGCGACTCCCAAGGTCCGCCTCGCCCTCAAGGATCTCGACACCGATCCGAACGCGGCGAAGTTCGTCAGTCTCATCGAGAAGGGGATGGAGGAAGCGGGCACCCCGGTGGACATCGAGGTCGTGAAGGTTCCTTCGGCCAATTACGCGGAGAAGCTCAGCCTCATGATCATGTCGGGCGACCTGCCCGATCTCATCTATTTCCAGGGCGGCGACGAGAAGCTCGCCATGCAGGATATCCTGGAAGACATGAGACCCTGGGTCGCCAAGTCCAAGTATTTCAAGAGTCTCATGGACGCGCACTCAGTCGCGCGGCTCGAGAACTACCCCTACCTCGTCTGGATCGCTCCGCCCCGCGTGAGGACTCCCGTGATGCGCCGCGACTGGTTCGAGTCCCTCCCCTCGGCCAAGGCCGTCATGACGAACCCCTCGGTCGACACATACTACGCTCTCTTCAAGGATCTCGTCGCGAAGAAAGGCGCCGCCTACGGCATCTGCGTGACGGGAGCGACGAACGGCATCGAGGAGCTCGACGCCATCTTCGACGCGGCCTTCGGCAACACCTCGACCTGGATGAAGGGCGCCGACGGAAAGTGGTTCTACTCGCGCGTTTCCGCGAACGAGAAGGCCAAGATCGAATTCTATGCCAAGCTCTACAAGGACGGGCTGCTCGACCCCGAGTACCTCACCAAGAAGTGGGACTCGAAAGAGCAGGTCTTCTACGAGGGCAAGGCCGGCATGATTCCCGGCGTCGCCCCCGGCTCCGTCGACGTCTACGTCAACAAGATGATGAAGGCCCAGGGGACGGACCTCGTCGCCCTTCCCCCCGCCAAGGGCAAGGCTCAAGGCCTGACTCCCTTCGTCGACGTCACGAAAGAGACGCGCGGTTTCGCCATCGCCGCCGGCTCGAAAGTCAAGGCGGCGGCCTTCGCCGTCCTCGATTTCATGTGGAGCCCGGCCGGACTCAAGATCGCCAAGCTCGGCATCCCCGGTCTGCACTACAATGACGACGGCAAGCAGTACGTCCTCACCGATAAGTATTCCGAGTGGTACAATGGCTGGTTCGGGGATTCCTTCAACGGCTTCAACCCCGATAAACCCTTGTCGCGCCCCATCATGACCAAGGCCGCCGTCGAAGCCGGAGCCATGGCCAAGAAGTACATGATGCCGGACAGGAACATCCTCGTTCCCGAGCAGTACATCTCGAACTGGGACGCCATGACCAACCTGTACAAGGAGTACATGGCCGACATCGTCACCGGGAAGAAGCCGGTAAGCGCCTTCGACGAGTTCGTGGCCAAGTGGAACAAGGCCGGCGGCGTCGAGCTGACCGCCTACGCGAACAAGACACTGAAATAATCCTGTCGGGCGGCTCCGTCGTGTGGCGGGGCCGCATCGCAGGCGATTGCCGTGAATGAAACGGCGCAATTTCTGACGAATACGGAGAAACCATGTCGATCCCCGGAGACTATCTCGAAAAAGTGTACGCAGGGCTTTTGGGCAAATGCATCGGAATCAGGATAGGCGCGCCCGTCGAGCCGACGATCTGGACCTACGACCGGATCAGGAAAACCTACGGCGACATCCGCTCCTACGTGAAGGACTACAAAAACTTCGCCGCCGACGACGATTTCAACGGTCCCGCCTTCTTCATCCGCGCCCTCGTCGATTCGGGACGACACATCGACATGGCTTCGCCTGGTATTTCTGCCGCAGGACTCGAAGCCTCAGCCCATGGGACCGGCGGTTTCTCCGCCGCCGACGTGGGCAAAGCCTGGCTCAACTACACCCGGGAGGAGAAGGGATTCTACTGGTGGGGCGGTTACGGCCGCTCGACCGAGCACACGGCCTACCTCAACCTCGCCTCAGGGCTCGCCGCCCCCGACTCAGGCTCGATAGCTACGAACGGCGCCGCGGTGGCGGAGCAGATCGGCGGACAGATTTTCGTCGACACCTGGGGACTCGTGTTCCCGGACGACCCTGCGCGCGCTGCCCTGTACGCAGGCATGGCCGCGAGCGTCTCCCACGACGGCAACGGCCTCTATGGCGGCCGATTCATCGCGGCCGCGATCTCCGCGGCGTTCGGCACTTCCGACATCGACGCGATCCTGGACGCGGCCCTCCCGGTGATTCCTCCCGACTCGGAATACGCCCGCGTCGTGGGCGCCGTGCGCGCCTTCCACACCGCCAATCCGGGCGATTTCCGCGCCTGCATGGACTACCTGACGGCGGAATTCGGCTACGACCGCTACCCCGGCGTCTGCCACATAATCCCGAACGCGGGTGTCTGCATCCTCGCCCTCCTCTACGGCTGCGGCGATCTCTCCCGCACCGTCGAGATTGCGACCATGTGCGGCTGGGACACGGACTGCAACGCGGGGAATGTCGGCACCATCGTCGGCGTGGCCGGCGGAATCGCGGGCGTGGCTGAGCGCTACCGCGCGCCCATGAACGACTTTTTCGCCTGCTCGAGCATCGCAGGCTCTCTCAACATCGTCGACCTGCCCACCTTCGCGAAGCAGCTCGCGGTGCTCGGAACCCGCCTCGACACAGCGGATTCCGCGGATCGTGCCAGCAGCGTGTCGGTGGAAGCGGGCGTATCGGCGGAAGCGGGCGTGAATGGCGCCTTTGCCGCAGCCGCCCTCCCGTGCAACCTTGAAAAGACGACCCGTTTTCGCGAACTCTTCTTCGATTTCGCCCTTCCCGGATCGACGCATGGATTCCGCAGCGATTCGAACGCGCTCGCGCTCAAGCACTGCGACCTTCCCGACGGCGACGACGGCGCGCGCCGCGGCGCCCTCGAAGTCCTCGTCGACCGCGTCCAGCGCGGCGCGGGCTGCGGAGTCTTCTTCAAGCCTTTCTACCGGCGCGAGGATTTCGACGACGAGCGGTACTCGCCGGCCTTCTCGCCGCTCGCGTACTCCGGCCAGACCATGCGCTTCAAAGTCATGGCCGAACGCTGGTCCGGCCCGAGCCTCGCGGTGATACCCTACGCCCGCGAGACCTGGCGCAAGACTGTGCTTGAAGGCGGGACGATCGAGCTCTCGCCGGGCAGCTGGACCGAAGTCGAGTTCCCTCTCCCGGACTCAGGCGGCGCGGCCATAGACGAGATCGGATTCAAGGTCGAGGCGCTCAGCGATGAAAAGTGGCTCGGCCGCCTTCTTGTCAGGGATTTTTCGGTTTCGGGAAAGGCGCGGTACGCGGTCGATTTCGCAAAACAGGCCCAGGAGTTCGCCACGATCACGCCCGGCACCACGAACAAGGGGTTCTGGACCCTCGGAGACGGCTGCCTGCATGCCATGAGCGTCGGGCGCGCCGAGTTCTACACGGGCAATTACTACAGCCGCGACCTCAGGTTCCGCACGACGCTGACGCCGCTCGCGGGCGAGGGCCACGGCGTCCTTTTCCGCGCGAAAGGCGCGATGATGTGGTACGCCGCCGTCCTGTCGGCGCCCGGGCGCGTCGCCTTCCTCAAGAACGATTCCACGCTCTCCGTCATCGCCGAAAAAGCCTTCGACTGGCGGCGCGGCAGGCCGGTCGCATTCGAGGTTGAGGCTGTCGGAGCGCGCCTCGTCGTCAGGGTCGACGGCATCATCGTTTTCGACCTGGAGGACAGCGCATTCGCCAACGGCATGTTCGGGTTCTGCCGCAGCGCCCGCGGGCGCTGCCTTTTCGGCGGGATCGAGGTCGAGGAGCTCTCGGAAGGACTGTGAAGCCGGCGGGTTGCCGAAATCCCGCCCGTCGTTCATAATGCTGAAATGATCGATCCATCAGGCTGGGGGAACCGATTATCGCTGAAAGAAAAAATCGGCCAGATGCTCGTTGTCGGTTTTGCCGGAGGAGTTGAAGGCGAAGAGGCGCTCCGCCGTGTCGTCTCTGAGACTCAGGCGGGCAACGTCATCCTCTTCACCCGCAATGCGCAGGACGCGGCGACCGCTGCCCGCTCGGCCTCCTTTGCCCGCTCGCTCATCGGGGCGGAAACCGGAATCCAGCCTTTCGTCTGCATAGACCAGGAGGGCGGAATCGTCGCGCGGATTTCACGCGGTGTCACGGCGCTGCCCGGGGCCATGGCGCTTTCCGCCGGCGCGACGCCTGAGGAAGTCCGGACCCTCTGCGCCCAGGTGGCGCGCGATCTTTGCGCCCTCGGCATCGACTGGAACCTCGGCCCGGTCGCCGACGTCAACGTGAATCCCGCCAATCCTGTCATCGGCGTGCGCAGTTTCGGCGAGGATCCCCTGAGGGTCTCCGAGTACGCCCGGGCCTGGTTCGAGGGCATGCGGGAAGGCGGCGTCATATGTTGCGCCAAGCACTTTCCCGGCCACGGCGACACGAGTGTAGATTCCCACCTCGACCTGCCCGAAGTCGGCCACACTGCGGAGAGGCTTGAATCGGTCGAACTCGTACCCTTCGTCGACCTCATCGGGGCTGGGATTCCCTCCATTCTGACAGCCCATGTGCGCTTCCCGGCCGTGGAGCCTCAGCCTTTGCCCGCCACGCTCTCCTCCGCGGTGATCCGGGGGCTTCTGCGCAGCGGCCTCGGATTCCGCGGTGTCGTCGTGACCGACTGCATGGAGATGAAGGCCATAGCCGATCACTTCCCCGACGCCGCCGTCATGGCCGTCGAGGCTGGCGCGGACATGATCATGGTGAGCCACACCGCGGAACTGCAGATCGAATCCGCCCGGCGCATCCGCGAGGCCGTGCTCTCCGGCCGCATCCCTGAATCCAGGATCGACGAAGCCCTCGGGCGCATCCTCGCCATGAAAGATCTCGCCTCCGCACAGGCCTCGCCGACTCTCCGCGATGTCGCCCTCAGCTCCCCTTCCGAACCCGCGCTGGCACCCGCCGCGGCAGTGGAGCTCGCCGCCCGGCTCTCCGCGCAGTCCCTTTCTCCGGCCAGTGCCGCACGCTTTCCCGAGCTCTCCCGGGGAGGTTTTTATGTTGACATGCTTCCCGCCGGATTCTCGCGGGTCGAAGATGCCGCTCTCGGGCCCGCAGGCCCCGGAAAGCCAGGGTATGAAGGCGCGGTGGACGAGCGGGCGGGCGGCGCGCCGTCATCTCTCTTCCCCGATTCGATACTCTTTGCCCTTTCCACGACCCTCTGGAATGGATGCTCGCTTCCGGCCCGGCCCTCGGCCGAGGGAGTCAGAAGCTGCCTCTCCCGACTCGAAGATTTCCTCGCGGAGCGCGCGGGACTGCCTGTCGTTTTCGGTCTCCACAACGCGGCTTCCGACCCCGTCCAGAAGGAGCTGGCCTCGGAAGTGCGTCGTCGATGCGCCGCCCTTGATTCGCCCTTCGCCTGTATCGCGACGCGAAGCCCCTACGACGCGAGGCTTTTCCCCGATGCGGCCTGTGTCTGTGCCTACGAATACACGGCCCTGTCCGCACGTTCCGTCGCCGCTTTCCTGAATGGGGCCATCGGGGCCACGGGACATTGCCCTGTCACGATCGCTCCCTGAACACCCGTACGGAGCGTGAATGAACGACCCCGCGCTGCGGGGGCATGAAACTCACTTTCGAATCAATGGGAGGAAAAGGACATGAAAAAGCTGCTCATCGTCATCCTGCCGATTCTCGTGCTGGGAAGTTGTTCATCCATGTTGAAAAGCATGGGCGGGGCCAGTCAATCGTATGTCGTTTCCAAAGACGACCAGCTGGCCGCCAGGATCGACGAGCTCAAGAAGTCCGTTCAGGAACTGAACGCGAAGAGCGAAAAGATCGATGTCATCAATGCGAAGATAGACGCCCTTACGGTAAAGGTGGATCTCTTCTCCAAAGGGCTCGAGAGCATCGAGGGAATCAAGACTCTCGTAGCGGAACTGCAGGCCCTCACATCCGGCATGCCGCTCGAGACCTTCCGCAGACTCGACGCGATTCTTCAGAAGGCGATAGCCGATATCGAGGCCGGAACTCCGGTCCAGAAGTAAAAATATGAACGCACGCGACCTGCACGGATCGATCACCGTCATAGACGGACACTGCGACACCATCCTCGACGCCGTCGGACAGTGCTACGCCGACGGCGCACGCCCCCCCCGCGATCTCCTCGCGCGGGGTGAGACTGGCCACTCCGACATCCCCCGCCTCTTGGAAGGCGGCGTCTCGGGCCAGTTCATGGCCCTTTTTACCAGCGACAACGCCCTGGCAGAGGTCAACTCCTACACCCACTGCCTCCTCGATACCCTCGAAAAAACCTGTTCCCGCACGGACCGCATGTTCATCGCACGGAGCGCGGCCGAGATAGACCGGGCAAAGCGCGAGGCTAGGGTGGCCGCACTCGTCGCGATCGAAGGCGGGGAAGCCATCGGAACGAGCCTCGACGAGCTCAGGACTTTCTACAAAAGGGGAGTGCGCCTCATGACTCTGACCTGGTCGAGGCGCAACGCCATCGGCAGGGGAGTCAAGGTCGAAGGGGTGGACGGCCTGAGCGATTTCGGCCGCTCGGTCGTGAAGGAGATGGAGAAGCTCGGCATGATCGTCGACGTGTCGCACTGCGCCGATGAGACGCTTCTGGACGTCCTCGCCGTCGCCGAGCGACCGATCGTCGCGTCCCACTCGAACTCGCGCGAGCTCTGTCCGCACCCGAGGAACCTCACGGACGCCCTCGCGGAACGGATCGCCGCGACGGGAGGCCTCGTCGCCGTGACCTTCGCCGGCATTTTCGTCGACGAGGATCCGGCCAAAGTCTCCGTCGAAAGGACGGTGGACCACATCGAGCGTCTGCTCTCGGTCGTCGGACCCGACCACGTGGGTCTCGGCACCGATTTCGACGGATTCACGGACACGTACGGCCTCGTGATGAAGGACTGTTCCCGGCTGCCGGAACTCACGGCGGCGATGCAGGCGAGGGGAATCGCCCCGGATGTGATCGGAAAGATCATGGGTGGAAACTGGCACCGCGTGATCGGCCAGATAGTCGGCTGAGAAGGGTCCGATGCAACGCCGTGATCGGGAAGCGCCGATGGGGATCGCGGCCGGGGCGACCCTTCTCTCCTTTTTCGTTCTTCTCGTCGCCCTTCTCGGCTCCTGTGGAACGATCTTCTCTGGCGGCAACGTCGTCGCCCCGGTCTTCATAGGCCTCGTGCCGGGTTCGGAGCTCGCGTACACTTCCCCCCAGCGGCTTGTCCTGTCCACGACGACCTCGGGAGCCCTCATCAGGTACACGACCGATGGCAGTGCGCCGACTGCCTCCTACGGCGCCGTCTACGATGGTACCGCGATCGAACTCACCGAGACCGTCACCGTCAAGGCAATAGCTTTCAAGTCCGGCTGGACGGATTCGGCCGTCGTGTCGGGGACCTTCACCATCATCGGCGCGGTAGCTCGTCCCGCCATATACCCGGCGGCCGGCACTTACAAGGGCAGCCAGACCGTCACGATGGTCTGTTCCACTCCCGGGGCGGCGATTCGCTACCGGACGGACGGCCTCACGCCGACCTCAGATTCCGGAACCGTGTATTCCGGACCTGTCACGGTGGACGCGACGACGACCTTCCAGGCCATCGCATACCGGACAGGCTGGTATCCCTCCCCCGTCGCCACGGCGAGGATAGTCATCGGATCCTATTCCCTGAGCGCCGTGGACATTCCGGCCTCGTCCTTCCTCATGGGCTCCGATGACGCCGCCTCCGCTCTGACGAACGCAAAACCCGTGCACAAGGTGAATCTCTCCGCTTACGCGATCGGCCTCACAGAGATCACCCAGCAGCTGTACAAGACTGTCACGGGCGACAATCCCTCATCGTTCGCCTCCGCCGCGGGCTGGGAAACACGTCCTGTCGAGAAAGTCACCTGGTACGACGCCGTGGAATTCTGCAACAGGCTCTCGTCGCGCGACGGGTTCGATCCATTCTACACGATATCGGCGCGGGTGCCGGCTTCTGGTTACCCGATCACCTTTGCGACGGTCGTCGTCGCGGACTGGAAGGGAAGCGGTTACCGGTTGCCGACGGAGGCCGAGTGGGAATTCGCCGCGCGCGGAGGCGATGCGGGCGTAGGTTCGGGGAATCTCTACTCCGGATCTTCCACTCTCGACGGGGTCGCCTGGCACGGCGGCAATTCTGCCGGTACGACCCACACCGTGGCGACGAAGGCTGCCAACGAACTCGGCATCTTCGACATGACCGGCAACGCGGCGGAGTGGTGCCAGGACTGGTACACAGCGTACGCCGCGGCCGAGGCGACCGACCCGCGCGGCGCCGATACCGGCAGCTCGAAGGCTATCCGGGGCGGGGACTGGGCCGAAACCGACCCCATCCTCTGCCGGACCGTATACCGCGACTTCTATACACCCGTCAGCGGCGGAAGCTCGGGGTACATACGGGTCGGATTCCGGGTCGCCCGCTCCCTTCCCGCGGTTGAATGATTCGCAGGCGGGTCCATACCTCACAGCTGCTCCGGGGGTCGTTCATTCGGCTGAATGATTTTGCCCTCCGGGCATGCTATAGTCGGACCTATGGCTGAGAAAACCCTCCGGGGCCCGAGGTTCAGGCTGCCGTTCTTCAGGACGATCTCCTCCAAGGTTATCGCGTCCTTCGCGGTCGTCGTCCTCGTGCAGGGGCTGATGTCCATCGTCGCCATCCGTTATCTGACCGAACGCGCCACCGCCTCGACCCTCGAGGATCAGTCCCGCCGCACCGTCGCTCTCATCGAGAAGTATTTCGACGATGTGTACAAGGACAGCCTTGTCAAGGCAAAACTGCTCGCAGGGCAGCGCGCGGTGACCGATGCCGTCAAATCCGGCCAGATCGTCGATCTGCGCCGGGAGATCGAGCTCTTCCGCGGACCGCTCAAGCTGGACGCGGTTCGCGTCCTGGATCGGGAGGGCCGCACCCTCATCTCGAGCGGCGATGCGCTGATGCTCTCCATCGCGGCAAAAAGAGGCCTCGGGAAGGACATGCTGCAGGGCGGCACCCTCGGGGGCTCCGGAGAGCCGGACGTCATGGCGGGGTGGGGCAACAGCCAGTCCGGGCCATCGGAGCTTCCCGCGGAGCCGCAGGGCAAGGTCGTGCTGTCGGGGCTGGGAAACAAGATACACATGTGGGTAGTCTTTCCTGTCGTGACGGGCGACAGGACAATCGGGGTACTCTGCGCCGCCATCGGCCTCGACCGCTGGTTCGTCGGCCGCATCGAGGAGATCTCCAACACAGTGATGCTGCTCGCCCTGCGCGACTCGATCCTCGTGAATGGGCGGCTCTCCGACGACGTGTTCATAGCCTACTCGCGCATCGCGGCCTCGACCTCCAGCGATCCCACCTCGGGAAGCATCCGCAGCTACGAGTACCGCTCCGTCCGCTTCGTCTCCTTCCCGGAGCTCAAGCTCGTCTTCTTCCTCGACCGATCCCCGACGCGGGCACTCCTCGGCCGCTACGTGACCACGACCCTCATGCTCATGGCCGCCACCCTCATCTTCGCTTTCGGGATGGCCATCCTCCTCTACCGCTACAGCTTCTGGAAACCCTTCTCCGATTTCCAGGAGGCCATCCGGACCATCTCGCGGGGCGAGCTGACCTACATCCCCTCCAAGAGGACCGAGGATGAGTTCGCCGAACTCGAGACGGAGTTCGAGCACATGACCGGCAATCTGCGCAAGCTCGAGGAGAGGCTCAAACTGACCTCGCGCATGGCCGCGATCGGCGAGATGGTGGCCGGTGTGGCGCATCAGATACGGAATCCTCTCGCCGTCATGAAGGTTTCCTCCGAGATGATCCGCGATTCCATGGACGGGGAGAAAGATCCCGACGGGAAGGTGAGAAAGCTCGCGGGTATGCTGGGTTCCGAGATCGATTCTCTCGAGGAGACTGTCTCGAAGTTTCTCGATTTCACCAGGCCCCTTCAGGTGCACAAGGAGAAGGTCCTCCTCCGGGACTTTCTCGCCCACATCCTCGCGAGGATTCCCCAGAGCCGCTATCCCGGCGCCGAGTTCCTCGTCGAGGTCAGCCCCGAAGGGGCCTCTGCGACCCTGGACAGGCACTTGGTCGACCAGGCCCTGACCAACCTCGTTCTCAACGCCCTCCAGGCGATGGATGGCGCGGGGAGGATACGGGTCTTCGCCGAGGTTTCGGATTCCACCCTCAGCATCGGCGTCGCCGATTCGGGCAGAGGCATGAGCGAAGCGGTGCGCGCCCGCATCTTCGATCCCTTCTTCACGACCAAGAGCGACGGCACCGGCCTCGGTCTCTCCGTGGTGCACCGCATCGTCGAGAGTCACGGCGGCTCGGTTTCCGTCGAATCCGAGCCGGGGAAGGGTTCGACCATAAAAATGATCATACCGGAGGCGCTCTGATGCCCGGGAAAAAACGGATACTCATCGCCGATGACGAAACGAACATCCGCAGCGTTCTCGAAATCCTCTTCGAGTCGGAAGGATACGAGGTCGAATGCGTGGCCGACGGAGCGAGCGCCTGGCGCCTTCTCGAATCGGGAGAGTCCTATGGCCTCGTCGTCTCCGATCTCAGGATGGAGGGTCTCGACGGCATCGCCCTTCTCTCGCGCATGCGGGAGAACGGCATCGGCATCCCCTTCGTCCTCATGACGGCCTACGGGACCGTAGAGATGGCCGTCGACGCGATGAAACTCGGCGCCGTGGACGTCGTCACGAAGCCATTCACCAAAAAACTGATGCTCGGCATCGCCGAGCGCATTTTCCGCGTCTCACGCCTCGAAGACGAAAACCTCAGGCTCAGGCAGAAACTCCCCGCCCGCGGTCGGCCGGAGGACGAGCTCGTCGCCGTCTCGCGGAAGATGGCGGAGATCGCCGACCTCGTGCAAAGGATAGGCCCTGTCACCGCGCCCGTCCTCCTCACGGGGGAGAGCGGAACCGGCAAGGAAGTCGTCGCGAGGGCCATCCACCGCGCGTACTCCGGCGGCGACTTCGACTCCCGCCCCTTCGTTTCCGTCAATTGTCCCGCCGTGCCCGAGCAACTCCTCGAGAGCGAGCTTTTCGGCTACCGCAAGGGCGCCTTCACCGGCGCGGAGAAAGACTTCAAGGGAAGGGTGGGGCTGGCCGACGGCGGGACTCTCTTTTTCGACGAGATCGGTGACCTTCCCGCTTCGATACAGCCCAAACTTCTCAGAGTGCTCGAGACAAGGATGATAGAGCCCCTCGGCTCGGGGTTGTCGCGCAAAGTGGACATCCGCATCGTCTGCGCCACGAACAGGGGCCTGGACGACCTCGTCCGCGAGGGCAGATTCAGGCTGGACCTCCTCTACCGCATCAACACCTTCACTATCGCCCTGCCGCCGCTTCGGGACAGGCCCGAGGATATCCCCGTCCTCGCCGGGGACTTCCTCACGCGCTTCGCCCGCGATCTGCGCAAGGACCTCGGGGGCTTCGACTCCGAGGTCCTGGACATATTCGCCTCCTATGCCTGGCCGGGAAACATCAGGGAACTGCGCAACATCGTCGAGAGGGCCGTCGTCCTCTGTCCGGGCAGAACCATTGGAGTCGGGGACATCCCCCAGGAGCTCAGACAGGCCGGGGCCTTCGGGGACTTCACCGCGCGGGCCGGGAGTGGGGAACCCGAAAAACGCCTTTCTCCGGAGGGGAGCTGGGCCCTGTCCCTCGAGGAGACCGAGCTCGCGATGATAAAGGATGCCCTTGAGAGGGCTGGCGGCAACGTGAGCGAGGCCGCCCGCCGCCTCGGCATTACCCGGAACACGATGCGCTACCGCCTGCGGAAATATGGCCTGGAGGAGTGAGGGCTGGCTCTGTTCGCTGCAGCTCCAGGGCGGTGTGGTGCACCATGTGGTGCAAAAGAACCACATGGTGCACCGGCACAGTCCTGATCGGAATAAAGCGGCGCTTCGAAGCCGCGCCAGCGACAAGGAGACTTGTCGCAATCAGTAGCATCGTTTGACATATCATGACATATTCTGACATAATAATGAAAATAATATTTGTTTCCATTATATCGAGATTATTGGCACGGTAGGTGCATAAAAGATCGTGGTGCCACAAGGCACACAAACAGGAGGTCTTTTGTGAAGAAAACCGTATTCACCGTTCTCGCGCTTCTCATGGTCGCGAGTCTCGCCCTTACCGGCTGCGCCGGCAAGCCCAAGAAAGTCAAGATCGGCCTTTCCTTCTCCGATTTCGCCACCGAGCGCTGGTCCCGCGAGCGCGACCAGATGAAGGATCTTCTCGAGAAAGCCGGCTACGAAGTCCTCGTCCAGGAAGCCAACCACGACGCCAAGCTCCAGAACGACCAGGTCAAGAACATGGTCACCGATGGCGCCAAGGTCATCATCGCGGTCGCCGAAGACGGCGATGCCATGGCTACGGTCGTCGATGAAGTCGCAAAAAAGAAAGTCAAGGTCATCGCCTACGACCGCCTGATCAAATCCGCCAATATCGGCGCCTACGTGTCCTTCGACAACGTGGCCGTCGGCCGCGCTCAGGCCGAGGGCGTCATCGCCATAAAGGGCGAAGGCAAGTTCGTCCTTCTCGGCGGAAACCCCACCGACAACAACGCAACCCTCTTCCGCAAGGGTCAGATGGAAGTCCTCCAGCCCCTCATCGACTCCGGCAAGATCAAAGTCGTGGCCGACCAGTGGGTGGACAAGTGGGATGCGGCCATCGCCAAGCAGGTCATGGAGAACATCATCGTCTCCACCGGCAAGAAGTTCGACGCAGTCGTCGCCTCCAACGACGGAACCGCTCTTGGCGCCCTCGAAGCCATGAAGGCAGTCGGGCTCGCCGGCAAGACCCCCATCTCCGGTCAGGATGCCACAGCCGCCGGCTGCAATTCCATCGCCCGCGGCGAACTCACCGTCACCATCCTCAAGGATACCCGCAACCTCACACCTCTCGCCTGCGATCTCGCCGGCAAGATGGCCAAGGGCGAGAAGATCGCCGACCTGACCTCCTTCAAGCTCGCAGACCTCACCGGAAAGGCCGAGCTCGCGGGTGATGTGCCCTGCAAGTTCCTCGAGATCGTGAAGGTCACCAAGGACAACCTCATGGACGCCGTCGTCAAGTCCGGCTTCCAGACCTACGAGGATGTCTACAAGGACATCAAGAACGCCCCCGCCAAGCCCTGATTCTGAAAACATCTGAAAACTTGACTGGAACCGGCCCCGAAAGGGGCCGGCTCCTTATCCGGACATCCGGAGGGACTCGAGGCAAGGGGGCGGCGATGGAAGGCGAGTACATTCTCGAAATAGAAAACGTGACGAAGACATTTCCGGGCGTCATGGCCCTCAACAATGTCGACCTCAAGATCAAGCGGGGCGAAATCCACGGTCTGTGCGGGGAAAACGGGGCTGGCAAGTCCACCCTCATGAAGATCCTCTGCGGCGTCTACCCGCACGGCAGTTATTCGGGCCTGGTGCGCCTCAATGGACGGGAGCTCATCCTGACCAGCGACTCCATCCACCAGGCGATGGAAGATGGTATCGCCATCGTCTACCAGGAACTCACCCTCATACCCAACATGACGGTGGGCGAGAACATTTTTCTCGGAAAGGAACCCAGGAAGGGACAATCCATAGACTGGAACAAAGTCTACTCCGATTCCCGGAAGCTCCTCGACAGGCTGGGGCTCTCCATCCCGCCTTACGAGATCGTCAAGCGGCTCGGTGTCGGCAAGATGCAGATGGCCGAGATCGCCAAGGCCCTCTCCGAGGATGCCAAGGTCCTCATCCTCGATGAACCGACATCGGCCCTTTCACAGGCCGAAGTCGACAAGCTCATGGAAATCCTCGCCAATCTCAAAGCGATGGGCGTCACCTGCATATACATCAGCCACAAGCTCGAAGAATTCTTCCGCATCACGGACACGGTCTCCGTCCTCCGCGACGGCAAGGTCGTGGCCACCCGGCCGACGAAGGAACTCGACGTGGAGAAGCTGGTCGGGCTCATGGTCGGGCGCGAGATGAAAGAGCGGTTCCCCGAAGGAAACAGGAAACCGGGAGAGGTCTTCTTCAAGGTTTCAGACCTTCGTGCCCTTGACCCTGCCGACTCCTCGCGCGAAGTGCTGAAGGGTGTCAGCTTCGATTTGAGACGGGGCGAGATTCTCGGCATCGCAGGCCTCATGGGCTCCGGCAGGACGGAGCTCGTATCGACACTTTTCGGCGAGTACGGAGTCGTCATCTCCGGATCGATCGAGCTGGAGGGCAGGCCCATCGCGATCGGCTCGGCCAGGGACGCGATGAGACTCAGGATCAGCATGGTCCCGGAGGACCGTAAAGGGCAGGGCCTCATCCTGCGCCAGACCATACTCCAGAACATCAGCCTCCCCAACCTGGACCGCTTCTCCTCCTTCATGAAGATCGACAAGAACGCCGAATATGCCCAGTGCGAGAAAGGCTCGCGCAGCCTCGCCGTCAAGGCGCCCAGCGTCAACACGACGGTGGAAGATCTCTCGGGCGGCAATCAGCAGAAAGTCGTCATTTCCAAGTGGCTCATGTCCGAGCCGCGCATCCTCATTCTCGACGATCCGACGCGAGGCATCGATGTCGGGGCAAAATACGAGATCTACAAGCTGATGAACAAGCTTGCAGAGGAAGGTTACGCGATAATCATGATCTCATCCGAACTGGAGGAAGTGCTCGGCATGAGCGACCGCATAATGGTCATGTGGGAGGGCCGTTCCAACGGCCTGCTCGTCCGGAAGGACGCCAGCCAGGAATCGATCATGGCCCGCGCGACGGGCGTTGAAATCGCGGAAAGAAGGAGTTGATATCCATGGAAAACAATCTCGTCGCACGGCTGTCGAAAAGTTTCAGGCAGAACCTCCGCTCCTACACCCTCGTCATCGCTCTCGCCCTGATCTGGCTCATCTTCGGCATCGCCAAGCCGAGCTTCTGGTCGCCGGACAACGTCGCCAACGTGATCAGGCAGATGGGCATCATCGCCATCATGGCCTGCGGCATGGTCTTCGTCATCGTGACGGGCGGCATCGACCTCTCGGTAGGCTACGGCGCGGGTTTCGTCTCCGTCATCGCGGCCTACCTTCAGTACTACATCCTGGATGGCTTCGTGGTCGCGATCATCCCCGGGATCGACCCCGCCGCGCGCGCCGTCGTGACCGCCGCGATCGCCGTCATCCTCTCCATCGGCGTCGGCGTCATCATCGGCTTCCTTCAGGGCGCTGTCGTGGCCTACCTCGGTGTCCCCGCCTTCATCGTCACCCTCGGCGGCATGTTCGTCTTCAAGTCGGGCGTCCTCCTCGTCACGAACGGGCTCACGATCAAGATCAACAACAGGGTTTTCGCGAACCTCGCCCAGGGCAGCCTGCCTCCCTTGGCGGGAATCATCCTCGCCATCCTCGTCTCGGCCCTGATTTTCGCCTTCGTCCTCATGGGGCGGAAGGGCAAGAGGAAGTATGGGATCGAGCCCAAGTCCCTTCCCGCCGACATCTTCAAGGCCGCGGCCTTCTCGGCCCTCATCTTCGCCTACGTCCTCATCGTCAATGTGGTCTCGGGCGTGCCTGTCCTCGTCGTGATCCTCGGCTGTATCGCCATCTTCATGTCCTACCTCTCCATGAACACGCGCTTCGGCCGCTACACCTACGCGATCGGCGGCAACCGCGAGGCGGCGAGGCTCTCGGGCATCAACATCAAGAAGACGCTCCTCCGGGTCTTCGTCGCGATGGGAACCCTGACCGGCATCGCGGGCGTCATGCTGGCGGCCGATGTCGCGGCCGGGACGACGGGAGCGGGCGGAGGCTACGAGCTCGACGTCATCGCGAGCTGCATCCTTGGCGGCACCTCGACCTTAGGCGGCGAAGGCACGGTTTTCGGCGCCCTCGTCGGGGCTCTCATCATGCAGAGCCTCACGAACGGCCTCCAGATGGTCGGAATCAACTCGAACTGGCAATATCTGATAAAAGGTCTCGTGTTGATCCTCGCGGTTTATGCCGATATTCAGATGAAGAAGAAGAAAAAGGCCTGACAGTCCGGCGAATCAACAGGAACTTTCTTGTCCGTCGCGGACAATAAAGGAGGATGGCCGACGGGGTTTGCGCCTCGCCGGCCTTTTTTTAAAACAATCCGCGTTGAAATCGTATATTTTCAGGGCTATACTACCGATAAAATAATGAATCATCATTTTGCTTCCAAGGAGCGGTCATGCTGGATTTCATCATAAAGGGCGGCCTGGTCCTGTGGGTCATCATGGCTCTGTCTGTGATCGCCTGTGCTATCATCATCGAGCGGCTCCTGTACCTCCGCAAGATTTCAGTCGACGAAGAGAAACTGTTCCTGCGGATTCGCGGAAGCCTCGCCGAGGGGCACTTCAATGAAGCCATGGCCATATGCGACCAGAATCTTTCACCGTTCTCGACCATGATGAAGATCGGGATCGAGAACCGCAAGTATCCGGAACACGTCCAGCGCGAACTCCTGAAAGACGCCGCCGCCCAGGAAGCCCCGCGCCTTGAGCGCTACCTCTCCTTCCTCGGCACCATATCCAACATCGCGCCCCTCCTCGGCCTCCTCGGAACGGTCACTGGGACGATGAGGGCCTTCGGCGTTCTCGGCAGGTTTGGCGCGGTCAGCGATCCTTCCGCCCTCGCAGCGGGCGTCTCGGAAGCTCTCATCACGACTGTCGGCGGTATCGTCGTCGCGGTTCCTGCCACAATTTTCTACAATTACTTGATAACCCGCGTCAATCTTATCCTCGTCAAGCTCGAGAATCAGGTCAACGCGCTCATACTCATGCTCCAGAACTCGCAAGGCACGGATCGGGAGGAATCATGATCACGCGCGGGCGGCGGCTACAGCCCAAGATCGATATCAACATGACGCCGCTTGTCGACGTCATTCTCCAACTCATCATCTTCTTTATGATCACGACGACATTCCGTGCGGCTCCCGGAATCTCGATGGATCTGCCCACATCGGTGACCGCCCAGTCAGTCACAACGACGGAACTCCGCGTGACGGTCATGTCCGACACCGAGATCTATGTCGACAAGACCCTGACTGATCTCAAAAATCTGCCCGTCGTCCTCAAGGGGCGGATAGGCGGTTCAGGCGGAGCTACCGGGCTCCGCGCCGTGCTCGAAGGTCGCTCGGGAGCTGCCTACCAGACCATCATCTCCGTTCTCGACGCATTCCGGGAGAACGGTATCGAGAACGTCGGGCTCATAACGCGCAAGTCCAAGGACCTGCAATGACGATACGCTCGGGTGAGATCGCGGCCCAGGACCGGAAAAGACTTGCCATTTCTTTCGGGCTGACGATCCTTTTCTACTCTCTGGTCGTAGGCCTCTTTGTCCTTGCCGGCATCTTCCTGCCCAAACAGTTGCGTATGACCAACAAGACAGTCATCGTGAATCTGGTCGGGCCTGAGGCTGCTCAGCCAGGACTCGGGGCTCTGCTTCCCCAGTCCACAGGCGAAGACAAACCGATCGTCGAGCCGCCCGCAGCGCCGAAAGAGCCGAAGGTAGAGAAAAAACCCGAACCTGTGAAACCCAAGGCCGAGCCCAAGCCGGTGAAGCCTGCGACTCCCAAGGAAGCCCCCAAGAAAACCGCGACAACCATACCGGTGCCGGAGATCAAGCCAGAGCCTGCTGCCTCTGTTCCCGCCGAACCCGCATCCACAACTCCCGTGGTCACCGCTACGACCACGACCGTCCCCGCCGAACCATGGATCCCCGGCCAAAGGCCGATAGGCTCCCGAGTCACGGGGGACTCGACGACGATAGCCAAGGCCGAGAAGGGCAATGCCATGGAAACCACTTTGGGCGGGGCCCAGGGAACGGTCGGCCAAGGAATCTATGTGCCCATCTACCTCTCCATGCCTTTGCCGCGCGAATTGCCAGGCAACATCCTGACCAGGATTCCGGCCCAGATTATTCCGCCTAATATTGTGATGTACTCTGCCGAAGCCAGGCAGCGGGCCTTCCGTGTCTTCTATGAGTTGTCGGGAGGTGTCTGGAAGCTGAAGGCGCCCGTCCCGCTCGAACAGAGAGAGCCCTTGTGGAGCATCATCGAGGACGCAGGCTACGACGCGACGCTCGCCGATTACAAGACAGGACGGAACCTCACGCCCATCGTGATCTCCTTTACGGTAACCAAGGACCTCAAGCTCAAGAACGTCGAGCTTTTGCAGTCCTCCGGCGATCCCGTCGTCGACGAATCCGTCGTGTACGGATTCAAGCGCGCCTCGTTCTGGAACAAGACGGGCGACGTGGTCACGGGCAAGTTCACCTACCGGTTCTGATGCCATCCCGGAGGCATTGACCATGTCCAGGAATTCCTCCAGGTTCGTACGATGGAGCGCAGAATGCTGAAAGAAACGCGGACGACCCGCCTGGTCAAAAGCCAGGATCTCAATCACCACGGCACCCTGTTCGCGGGAAGGATGGCCGAATGGTTCGTTGAATCATGTTTTCTCGCGGCCTCGCGATATGTCGGCAAACCGGAGGACCTCGTCTGCGTGAAGATACACGGGCTCACCTTCACCCGCCCCTCGAAATCGGGCGATTCCGTCGAGATCGTCGCGAGACCCGCGAGGGCCGGAACGAAGAGCATCACAGTCGGCGCCGAAGTTTTCGTGAATGACGAGCCCAGCCCGACCATCAGGGGCTTCGCCACCTTCGTGACTGTCGATCCCCAGGGGCATCCCTATGCCCATGGCATGGTTCTCCCTCCGGAATGGATCGAAGCCAACAGGGCGCTCTGCGAGGATGCCGCACGGGTTCAGGCGCAGCGCTGAGATATTCCGCCTCACTCCACCAGGGAGTGCAAGGCCTTCATCGATGCGAAGGTGATAGCGCTCGGCCGGTCCTGGTCCTGCGCGGGAAAACAAATAATCCTTGCAAATAGTATCTGCTTTTATTTACAGGACATATCCGGAGTTGTATTCTTTTAGCGGCGGTCCGCCCATTCCCGGAATGTGCGGGGATGAATAATCGATATTCCTACAATGGAGTGACTCGATGAATGCCGATCTCTGGCTTTATGCTGGTATGGTTCTCGGTCTGTTCTCCTTTGTGCTTGCCGTGCTGATGTATCAATGGGTAAAAAAGCAGGATGCAGGTTTGCCCAAGGCGCAAAAGATTGCCGAAGCGATCAAGGCCGGCGCATGGGCTTACCTGAAAAAGCTCTACAGCGCCCTCACCGGCGTCGCCGTGGTTATGGGCATCATTCTGGCTATCGTTTTCTCCTTTGACAAAGAAGGCTTCGGCCTCGCGCGAGGGATCGAGACGGCAGGGGCCTACATAATCGGAGCTTTCTGTTCGGCCATAGCGGGCTATCTCGGCATGTCCGTCGCCGTACGCGCGAACGTCCGGACAGCCACCGCAGCCAAGGTATCGCTCAACAGGGCATTCGATGTCGCCTATCGTTCCGGCTCCGTCCTCGGTCTGGCCATGGTCGGCATCGCCGTATTCGGAATGTGCGCCATCTACCTCCTGACCCATGATCCCGAAGTCGTCCTCGGTTTTTCCTTCGGAGCCTCGTCGCTCGCGCTTCTGGCCAAGGCCGGCGGCGGCATTTTTACCAAGACGGCAGATATCGCCGCCGATCTCGTCGGCAAAGTCGAGGCCGGCATCCCGGAAGATGATCCGCGCAATCCCGCTGTCATCGCCGACAATGTCGGGGACAATGTCGGCGATGTCGCCGGCATGGGGGCCGACATATTCGACTCATATGTGGCGTCGGCCGTGGCGGCGATGCTCATAGGATTCACGGGTTTCCTCTCCTTTCCCGCAGAGACGCAGGTTTTCTATACCGTGCTGCCGCTCATCCTCGCCATCGCGGGCATCGTATCCTCGATTCTGGGAGTGCAGCTCGTCCGTGTCGGCAAGAACGGAAAACCGGGCACGGCGCTCAACTTGGGTACGGTATTCTCCTGCCTCATCTACGGAGTCATCGTAAGCGTTCTCTTCCTCGTAATGGGCTGGAATGCGGGCGCCCTCATCGCGACGGTTTCCGGTCTGGCGGTGGGCGTGATCATAGGTTTTACCACCGATTACTTCACTGACGATTCCTTCATGCCCGTCCGCAGGACAGCCGAGACCGCCAAGTCGGGCTCCGCTCTCACGATCATAAGCGGGCTCGCTTACGGATTCATTTCGATCACGCCATCGATCATCGGCATCGTCGTCGCGACTCTGGTCTCCTACTTTTCCGCTCAAGCCTTCGGGCTTCCCGGTATCTATGGCGTCGGCATCGCGGCTGTCGGCATGCTGTCGCTCACCGGAGTGGTCGTGGCCAACGATGCCTACGGCCCCATCGTCGATAACGCGAAAGGCATCGCCGAGATGGCCGGCCTCGGAAAGGAAGTAGTGGAGCGCGCCGATACGCTGGATTCGGCGGGGAACACGGCCAAGGCGATCACCAAAGGCTTCGCCATAAGCGCCGCGGCGCTCACGGTGCTCGCGCTTTTCGCGGCATACAAGCAGCAGATCGAACAGTATCTTCCCGGGGGACAACAGCTCATCCTGAATCTGATGGATCCCATGGTTCTCTCCGGCGTTCTCCTTGGATCCATGATTCCCCCGATTTTTTCCGCCCTCCTCATGCTCGCCGTGACGAAGAACGCCTTCAAGATGATCGAGGAAATCCGCCGCCAGTTCCGCGAGATACCGGGCATTCTCAAGGGGACCGTGGACCCCGATTACAATACCTGCATCGGTCTTGCCTCCGCTGGCGCGCTGAAGGCACTCATACTGCCGGCTATCCTCGCCGTCATTTTGCCCCTTCTCGTCGGCTTCATCCTGGGGCCGGCGGCTCTTGGCGGTTTCCTCGGCGGAGCGATATTCGTCGGAGTGATTTTCGCCCTGTTCATGTCCAACTCGGGCGGGCTCTGGGACAATGCGAAGAAGTATGTGGAGGCCGGCAACTGCGGCGGGCCCGGCTCGGACGCCCACAAAGCGGCCGTCGTCGGCGATACGGTCGGAGATCCCTTCAAGGACACTGCTGGGCCTTCCATCAATACGCTCATCACCGTGATGACGCTCGTGTCGAGTCTTTTCGCGCCGATCATCGCGGTCTACCACATTTTCGGATGAGCGGAATGCGGCCGGGAAACGGTCGGAAGGGGCTGCCCGTACATGAAATCCGGGCAGCCCCTTAGTTTTATGTCGAAGGTCAGCGCGCCGGACTTAGCTTCAGGGCCTGACCGGCCTTCCCTCGCGTCCGGAGCGGTAGATTCCTTCGATGATACGCACTGCCTCCAGCCCATCCTCGCCCGTCACCGCGGGCTTCCGGCCCGAGCGCAGGGCATCCGCGAAATCCGCGATCTGAACCGAAAAAAAGTGCCAGGTCGGGTCTATCGTCCTGAAGAATGCCTCGTCCTCGGCCTTCCACCGGGCGACGAGTTCTTCCTGGCCGGGGATGGTCCAGAGGTCGTTGTAGGGTGCTTCGAGGACGGAACTCATGCCGGCGATGAACATGGCGCCGCCATCAGTCTGGACGCCGGCCGAAGCTCCGCTCGAGCCATGGACGTGGACCTTGGCGTGTATGCCGGGTTTCTGCGAGTTGGATACGAGGATGGAGCCCATGCCGCCGTTTTTGAAACGAAGAGCGGCCACTGCCGAGTCCTCGACCTCGATGTAGGGATGGTTGACATTGTCCCAGTAGGCCGAGACTTCCGCGACTGGTCCCATGAACCACGCGAGAAGGTCGAACTGGTGTGGTGCCTGGTTCACAAGGACGCCTCCTCCCTCCAGAGCCCAGGAGCCGCGCCAGGGGTCGGAGCGGTAGTAGGCCTCGTCGCGCCAGCCGAGCATGACGACCTGGCCGATCGCGGGTTTGCCCAGGTCGCCTGAGTCGATTGCCTTCCTGATGCGTTGGACTGACGGATACCAGCGCCGCTGACTGATCACTCCGAGCTGCCTGCCCGCGGCCCGCGCCGCTGCGATCATGGCCTCGCAGTCGGCCACCGTGAGGGCCATGGGCTTCTCCACGATGACGTGGCAACCCGCGGCGAAGGCTTCCAGGGCGAGTTCCCTGTGGCTCGGGTGGGGCGTTGCGATGAGGACGACATCGACCTTGTCTTTCTCGGCCATCTCGGTGACGCTCGCGCGCGCCGCGATGCCGTAGCGCGCGGCGAAGGCCTCCCGGCGGGCCTGGTCGCGGCTGCAAGCTGCAACTGTCTCGCAGCCGCCGGCTTTGCCGGTGTCGATATTGGCGGCTCCCCCGGCCGCCGAGTGGCCGGATGCACAGCCTGCAGCCCCATCGATCCCCGTCATCTCCTCCGCCGCGGCGACTTCTGACGCCGCGGCGATGGCCCTTATGTGGAGGCCCGCCACCTTGCCCGAGCCGGCTATCCCGAAACGTAATTTTTTCATGCAAAGGGCTCCAGCACGACTTTGAGAAGACCGTTTTCCCGAGCGTAGAGGCGACCGAACCACGAGGCTCCGTCGGACAGCGGAGCCGTCGCGCTTACGAGGGCGCGCACGTCGATCTTCTTCCTCGCCATGAGGTCGAGGACGACAGGATATTCGCCCGCCATGGCGCAGGAGCCGAGAAGGCTGATCTGCCGAGTCACGACGGACTGGAGCGGAATCTCCACGCTGGGGCTCACGTTGCCTATGAGGGTGACTGAGCCGCCCTTGCGGGTCAGGTCTATGGCTGTCCTGATCGGGGCGCTCGCGCCGACTGCCTCGAAGGAGCGGTCGGCTCCCCGGCCTGCGCTGAGGCTGCGCACCGCGGCTGCCGTGGCGGGATCGGCCGGATCGAAGGCGGCATCGGCCCCGAAGCGCAGGGCGGTCTGCCTCCGCGCGGAGTCGGTGTCCAACGCGATGATCCTTCCCGCCGAGCTCGCGCGCAGAATCTGGATGAGGAGGAGGCCGATGAGGCCCGTCCCGACGACGACGAGCGTATCCCCGAGCGCGATGGGCGTGATCGCGGCCGCGTGCGCGGCCACTGCCGCCGGTTCGGCGAGGGAGGCGTCGACGAAGTCGAGTCCCTCCGGCATGGCGTAGGCGATCCGTTCGGG
Organism: Treponemataceae bacterium; assembly: GCA_963678065.2. Lineage (GTDB taxonomy): Bacteria > Spirochaetota > Spirochaetia > Treponematales > Rectinemataceae. The sequence continues at coordinate 774,891 of CAXXVZ010000004.1, read as the reverse complement.
CACGACGACGTATTCCGCGAAGGTGCCGTCGCGCCGGTACTCCGCGCAGGAGACGCCGAGTACCTTCCTGTTGTCGCAGAGGTTCATCTCGCCGCGGCGGCAGTGGAAACATTCTCCGCAGTACTCGGTCGAGTCGAAGGTGACCGCCTCCCCCGGACGGAAGCGCCCGACTCCCGCGCCTACGGCCTCGATGACTCCCGAGGCCTCGTGCCCCATGATGACGGGGGGCACGCGCCGGCCTGTGGACCCGTCCATGCCGTGGACGTCGGAGCCGCAGATCGAAGCGGCTTTTACCCTGACGAGAATGTCCTTGTCGTCCCGGAGGACCGGGTCGGGGACATCGCGGTAGACGAATTTCATATAATCGTCGAGAACGAGGGCCTTCATGAAAACCTCACTTTTGAAGCTGCCACCGGGCGCCGCCGTTCCGGGTGGCCCGCCATGGCGGAACTCCTAGCGCTGGATGCGCGCAGAGCCGCCCGCCGCGAAAGCCTCGACCTGAGCGAGGGTCGCCATGGTCGTGTCTCCGGGGTAGGTCGTGACGAGGGCCCCGTGGGCCCAGCCGAGCTTCAGCGCTTCCCCGGGGTTGCGCCCGGAGAGGAGGCCGTAGATGAGTCCCGCGGCGAAGCCGTCGCCGCCGCCGACCCTGTCGTAGACGTCGAGCTCGCAGACCGGGGCCTTGTAGCCTTCGCCGTCGAGCCAGAGGACGGCGCTCCACGAGTGCCTGTTCGTGGAGTGCACCTCGCGCAGCGTCGTCGCGACGGCCGAGACGCTCGGAAAGCGCCGCGCCACCTCGCCCATCATGCCGAAGAAGGCCCCGGTGTCGAGCTTGGACTTGGCGCCGACTTCCGGCCCTTTCAGGCCGAGCCCGAGCTGAAGGTCTTCCTCGTTGCCGACGAGGACGTCGACATTCTCCACGATCCGGCCGAGCGTTTCCTGCGCCTTCTCGACGCCCCCGACGAGGTTCCAGAGCTTGGCCCGGAAGTTGAGGTCAAAGGAGACGACGGCGCCCGCCGCGCGCGCGGCCTTCATGCCCTCTATGACGAGGTCGGGAAGGCTCCCGGAGAGGGCGGAGAAGATGCCGCCCGAGTGGAACCACCTGATGCCGCCTCCGAAAATGGAATTCCAGTCGAAGCTCCCCGGCGCGAGCAGAGCCGCGGCCTCATTGGCGCGGTTGTAGAAGACGACGGGCGCGCGTACACCCTGACCCCTGTCGCTCCAGACCTGGGCCATGTTGGGACCGTTCACCCCGTTGTGCGCGAATCTCCTGTAGTAGCCTTCCACGCCCATGCGGCGGACTTCGCCCTCGATCTTGCGGCCGATGGGGTAGTCCACCATCGCGGAGGCCAGGGCCGATTTCATGCCGAAGCAGCGGGCGAGGTTCGCCGCGACGTTGTACTCTCCGCCAGAGACATGGATGTCGTAGCGATCGGCGAACTCGAAGGGGACGATGCCCGGGTCCAGGCGGGTGACGAGGGCTCCGAGCGCGAGAAAATCGTGTTTTTTCCCGGCGGCGCCGGGAATTTTCAGTGTTGCCATATAGTCATGAACTCCTTTGGGCCTCGATTGAGGATGGGGTCGATCCGCCTCAGACTGAGTAGGTCGAGGCGCTCGTCGTGCCGCCACGGCCCGTCCAGTTGGTGTGGAAGAACTCGCCGCGCGGCCTGTCCGTCCGTTCGTAGGTGTGGGCTCCGAAATAGTCGCGCTGGGCCTGGACGAGGTTGGCCGGCAGCCGCGCGCAGCGGTAGCCGTCGAAGTAGGCGAGGGCGGCCGAGAGCGCGGGTGTGGGGATTCCTGCCGTGACAGCCGCGGCGACGACTTTGCGCCAGCCTGGGGCGCAGGCAATTGTCTTTCCGGCGAAGAAGGGATCGACGAGGAGGTTGGGGATCTGCGCGTCCGCGTCGAAGGCCCGCTTGATCCTGTCCAGGAAAACGGAGCGGATGATGCAGCCGCCGCGCCACATGAGGGCGATGGCGCCGTAGTCGAGCTTCCATCCGTGCTCCTTCGCCGCCTCCTTCATGAGGAGGAAGCCCTGGGCATAGGAGACGATCTTGGAGGCGAAGAGGGCGTCGCGAAGCGCGTCGACCATGGAGGCTTTTTCGGCGGAGGAAAGCGCCGGTCCCGCCGGAGCCGCGCCGTTCAGTCTGGTTCCGCCGCTCCCCGACACAGCCCTTGCGTCCGCACCGATCCCGGCTGACTTCAGGACTTTCGCGGCCGCGACCCGCTCGTCCTTGACGGCTGAGAGACAGCGCGCAAAGACGGCCTCTCCGATGAGGGTGAGCGGCACGCCGAGGTCGAGGGCGTTTATGCCCGCCCACTTGCCCGTGCCCTTCTGCCCCGCCGTGTCGAGGATCTTCTCCACGAGGGGGCCACCGTCTTCGTCCGCGAATCCGAGGATGTCGCGGGTGATCTCTATGAGATAGCTGTCGAGCTCGCCTGAGTTCCACTCGTCGAAGGCGGCGCGCATCTCGGCGTAGGAGAGCCCGAGGAGGTCGCGCATAATCTGGTAGACCTCCGCGATGAGCTGCATGTCGCCGTACTCGATCCCGTTGTGGACCATCTTGACGAAATGACCGGCCCCGTCGGAGCCGACCCAGTCGCAGCAGGGCGACCCGTCCTCCACCTTTGCTGCTATGGCGCGGAGGATGGGCGCGACGAGAGGCCAGGCCGCCTCGGTGCCGCCGGGCATGATCGACGGGCCCGTGAGTGCGCCCTCTTCTCCGCCCGAGACGCCCGTCCCGACAAAGAGGAATCCGGCTTTTTCGAGCCTGGCGGCCCTGCGTATCGTGTCCTCGTAGTTGGAGTTCCCGCCGTCGATGATGACGTCTCCCGGCTCGAGCGCGGCGACGAGCTGGTCTATCGTCGAATCCACCGCTGCGCCTGCCTTGACCATCATCATGACCTTGCGCGGCCTCTCGAGGTTTCCCGCGAGCTCGGCGAGCGAGTGCGTCCCGACAATGTTCCTGCCTGCGCCGCGTCCCGCGACGAACTCGTCCACGCGCGTCGTCGTCCTGTTGTAGACCGCCACGGTGAAGCCCTTGGATTCCATGTTGAGAACGAGGTTCTCGCCCATCACCGCGAGGCCGACGAGGCCGATGTCGGCCTTTTTACCCTCTTTCATGCAAACTCCTTCCGGTGCGAAGAGGACCCTTCAGGTCCTGCGCCCTGCTATCGATGAGCGCATCCGCTCGATGCTCTCGAGTCCGTTCTGACCCAGTATTTCCATTACTTTGACATAGAATGTGTCGATGATGGCGAGCTGCGCTATCCTCGCGGAAAAAGCCTCGGATACCGGAGTCGTCGCCGGGGCTACGGAGACGAGGAGTTCGTCGGCGAGCTTTGCGAGGGGAGATCGGGGGTTCGATGTTATGACGACGACTCTGCATCCCGTCTTCTTGACCTCTTCGGCGAGCGCGAGCGCGTCTTTGTTCGCTCCGGTGTGCGATACCACGATGGCGAGATCCTCCGGCCCGGACTGTGAGGCTATCATGAGCTGGAGGTGGAAGTCCTCCGCAGCGATGCAGGTCAGCCCCGAGCGGATGAGCTTGTGGCAGGCGTCCCGCGCGACGAGGCCCGATCCGCCGAGTCCGAAGAACACGATTCTCCTCGCGTCGACAGCTGCGCGGGCAATGCGGCTCAGGCTTTCGCGCGAGAGGGACTTGAGCGTCAGCTCGAGGGTGTTGATGGCTGAACCGAAGACGATGGCCGCGTCGTCGCCGTAGGCTCCGACCGGTGCCTCGTAGACGAGGGAATCCGGCGAAACCGTCTCCGTCGCGAGGGCGATGCGAAACTGCTGGTATCCGCCGTATCCGAGTTTGCGGACGAAGCGCACGAGGGTGGATTCCGAGACGCCGATAGTCTCCGCGAGCTCCTCTATGCTCGGATGGACGGCTCCCGCCGGATTCGCGATGATATAGTCGGCCACCTTCCTCTCTTTCTCGCTGAACGAGTCCATGAGACTGTGGATGCCGTAGATACAGCTGTGCGCACTCATCGCGACCTCCCGAAGACAGACGACCTGATTGCTCCGACTGCCGTTCGTGGGCTTCCGGCACCATACCGTCGGATCGTTTCGATAAGTATAGAGTGAAAGAAAAAATCTTTCAACTGGAAAAAAGTTTCAATTCATGTCTTGACGCCTTAAAAAAGAGATGGGATAATCACAATTGTCTACAGAATTGTCATTTTCAGGAGGCATCGATGAAAATCAGACTCGCTATCGTGACCCTCACCCTCGCGGCCGTCCTTTCGGCGGGCGCTCAGGCCAAGGAAATTCGCGTCCTTCTCGCCAACCATCCCTACGGCGACCTTCTCAAGACCCAGATCCCCGAGTTCGAAAAAGCCACGGGAATCAAGGTCAACGTGGAGAGCCTGCAGGAGAGCCAGCTCACGACCAAGCTCACGACCGAGTTCGCGACCCGCTCCTCCACCGTGGACGTGTTCATGACCCGTCCCCTGCAGGAAGGCAAGATGTTCTACAAGAACGGATGGTACGAGCCGCTCACGGGCTATAACTTCTCCGATCTGCCCAAGAACGCGATGGGCGTGGCCATGTTCGGAAGCAAGGCCTACATCGTTCCCCTCGTCACCGAGTGGCAGGTTCTTTATTATAGAAAAGACCTGCTCAAGAAGGCGGGCATCGCCGTTCCGACGACATTCACCGAACTCGAGGCCGCCGCCAAAGCTCTCAAGACCCCCGATGTCGCCGGTTTCGCATCCCGCGGTAAGGGCGCCGCCGCCGTCACCCAGCTCTCCAGCTACATCTACAATTACGGCGGAGCCTATCTCGACAAGGGTGTGGCCGTCTTCAACTCCAAGGAAGCCCTGGACGCCACCCGTTTCTACGGCAAGATGCTCGGCAACTACGGCCCCGCGGGCGTGACCTCCATGTCCTGGGAAAACATCATGCCGCTCTTCCAGGCAGGCAAGATCGCCATGTGGACGGACGCCTCGGTGTTCTACGGCCAGATCGTCGATCCGGCCAAATCCCAGGTTCCGGCCGAGAATGTCGGCATCGCCAATTTCCCCGCAGGACCCAAGCAGAACACGCCTTTCATCGTCGTGTCCTGGGGCATGGGCATCGCGAAGCAGTCCACGCACAAGGACCTCGCCAGGCAGTTCATCACCTGGGCCACCAGCAAGGAACTCGCCAAGAAGGGCCTGCTCGCCAACATCACGATGGCGAGCCTCTCGGCCTGGAACGATCCCGAAGTCCGCTCCAAGGTAAACCCCGGCCTCATCGAAACCCAGGCCTACGCCGCAAAGAACGGCAACCCCTTCGACAGGCCATACATGAGCGCCGTCGGCGAGGCCCGCGACCGCATCGGCGAAGTCATCATCGAGTCGATCAATACCTCGGGAACTTCGGCCAATCTTGAAAAGATGGCCAAGGATAAGGTCGCCGCGGTGAACGAGCTCCTCGAGGACACCGGAGAATACGGCGTCTACTGATTTTTTCCCGAAATACTCCGCAGGGGTCCGGGCTGGCAGGCCTGCCTCAGGCCCGGCCCCTCTGCGATTGCTGAAGTCGTCGAGCAGCACACTCTCCAAGGCGGGAATTTTGATGGTCAAAAGCGGATTTTTCGAGCGGAATCTGAAAATCTTGTTCCCGCTCCCTGCGCTCACATTCATCGGGGTGATGATGCTCTTTCCAGTCGTCTATACCCTGATGCTCAGCTTCACGAACTGGAATCTGACCTCGGGAGCTCCCCTGCGCTTCGTGGGGTTCAAGAGCTACGCGCGGGTCCTCACAGAGCCGCGTTTCCTCCAGGCGCTCGCGCGGACCTTCGTCTTCACCGGCATGGCTGTCCTCGCCGAGACCCTTCTCGGCGTCTTCCTCGCCCTCCTTCTCAATCGGGATTTTGCGGGCAAGGGGATCGTGAAGCTCATTCTCCTCCTGCCCCTCGTCGCGACGCCCGTCGCCATCGGCATCGTGTGGAACCTCTTCTACGATCCGACCATCGGGTTTGCGAATTACATCCTCTCCCTGATAGGCGTAGCTCCGGCCGCCTGGGTTTCGCAGGCCAGTACGGTCATCCCCTCTCTCGTCCTCGTCGATGTGTGGCAGTGGACCCCCATGATCACCCTCGTGGTCCTCGCCGGTCTTGCGGGACTTTCGCCCGAACCCTACGAATCGGCCCGCGTGGACGGCGCGGGCGAGCTGCAGATCCTGTGGCGCATAACCCTCCCCATGGTCGCTCCGACAATTTTCACCGCTCTGATACTGCGTTCCATAGATGTGCTTAAAACCTTCGACATCATCTACGCCATGACGGGAGGCGGTCCGGGCTACGCCTCGGAGACGCTCAACGTCATGGCCTTCAAATACAGCTTCGAATATTTCAGGATGGGACAGTCCTCGGTCGTCCTCATCTTCCTCTTCGCCCTCGTGCTCTCGTTCAGCATGGGGATCATGCGCCTCCGCGCGCGCTTCGAAGCCTGAGGTCCGGGATGAAACAGACTGCCGGTATACGTGTCCTGTTCGCGATAGCCCTCGTCGCCGTCGTCGTCCCCATACTCTTTCCCTTCGTGTGGATGCTCGCCTCATCTTTCAAGACCCAGGTCGACATCATCTCCTGGCCCCCGAAATTTATCTTCTCGCCCACCGTCCGGAATTACGTCAAGGTTTTCGCGGAGCAGAATTTTTTCCGCTTCTTCGTCAATTCGACGATAATCGGCGTCAGCGCCGTCGCCCTCTCCCTTCTGCTGGGCTTGCCCGCCGCCTATTCCATCGCGCGCTTCGGCCAGAAGAAAACCTCGGTCTTCATACTCGTGGCGCGCCTCATGCCGGGAATCTCCTTCCTCATGCCCTGGTACATCATATTCTCGCGCCTCGGCCTCATGGACAGCTACGTCGCCCTCATCCTCTCGCACATGCTGATAGCCCTGCCCATCGTGGTCTGGATCATGTCGAGCTACTTCGAGAGCATACCGGGAGAGCTCGAGGAATCGGCCATGGTGGACGGAGCGACGCGTCAGCGCGCCTTCATGTCGGTCATCCTGCCTGTCTCGGGGCCGGGCATCGTCACGGCCACGACCCTCTCTTTTATCTTTTCCTGGAACAACTTCATGTTCTCCCAGGTCCTCTCCATGGAGAAGACCAAAACCCTGCCGATAGCGGTCTACAATTTCGTATCCTACGCCGAGGTGGACTGGGGCGCCGTCATGGCCGCCGCGGTGGCCATCATGGCCCCCGCCATCATCCTGACCATGATTTTCCAGAAGTATGTCGTGAAAGGGCTCACTATGGGGGCGGTGAAGGGCTGATACCGGCTTTGGAAAGTCGGGCTGTCCTTCCCGCAGGTGGTTACATCCGGCTACATCGTTTGAACCACAAGCAGCTTTAAATTTCCGTCTATTCTCTGTATCATACCTTTGGAAGCATCCATAAAATAATAAGTGTTTATAGAGGAATCATTAATGGCAAATATCAAGGATATCGCGAAACTCGCCGGCGTATCCCACGGGACAGTATCCAATATTTTGAACGGCAAAGGCAATGTCAGTGTGGAGAAAATTAGGCTGGTTGAGGACGTTGCGCGGAAACTTGGGTACAGCATAAACGCCAAGGCAAAAATGTTGCGGAAAGGTTCCACGCGGTCTTTGGCGGTCATATTGCCGGATATCATCAATCCGCATTTTGCCAGCTTTTTCACGGGTCTGAAAAACCATGTGGAAAGCAATGACTACACCCTGCAACTCTACCTGACGGGGGATATCCCCTCTCGCGAAGAGCTTGCGCTGAACATGATTGCCGCAAACAGAATAGACGGGATTGCCGTCGTGACCTGTCTGCCGGGTTCGAGTCCGGTTTATGACAGGCTGGAATCTAACGGCATCAAGATTGTCTTTGTCGAGCGCCGGCCGGAAAGGGAAGCAGGTTATATCGGATTTGATTATAGGTCGGCCGGCGCTGAAATCATGAAAGCATTCATTGAAAAAGGCTTTTGCAGAGTCGGCATTATTTCCGGCTTGCACATTCATTCCTGTGAGCGGGAATTTTATGAGGGCTTCACGCAACAGGCGAAAGAGAATCGGGAAATCCAGGTGGAGGAGGTTCATGTCCAATCGGAAAAAGGGATGGCGTTTCGGGCCGCATTTCCATTCTTCAAGGAGGCTGTGAGCCCGGAAGCGATTGCCGCCAGCAATCTGAACCTGGCCGAAGGAGTATTGTCTGCCTGCGCCCTGGGCACATTTGGCCCCATGCCGTGGCTCGTATCGCTCGCGCCATTGGGCGTCGTCTCTGGGGAGAATACGATTGCCCGTTACGGTCTGAACAGCTGGATGCTTGGGCAGGAAACCGGAAAGATTCTGATGGATAGCATGGGGGAGGGGAAGAGGGAGCCGGCAGCCCAGATTCTCCCCTGCGATGGTCTGAGATGTCTCGAGTCGCGCAAGAAAATCGCCTCGAAAGCCAAAACGCTGAACGTATTGATGCTCGAAAGTCCCTCTGCTTCCGCGCTTATGAAACTTGCCCCTGACTTCACGCAAAAAACGGGAGTCCAGGTGAAGTTCGCCGTTTTCCCGTACACCGAACTCTACGATGTCATCGACCAGATGGGCGATAAAGGCATCTATGATGTCATACGCTTGGATATGGTGTGGCTGCCATGGTTGCAGAGGAAATGCCTGATGCCATTGAAGAGCCTTTCCAGAGATCATAAAAGGCTTTTAGGACAGATGCTTCCGGGAATAATACAAGATTTCTCCATGGTAAAAGGAGAAACATATGCGGTACCTTTTGATCTCAGCGTCCAACTGCTCTTTTACCGCAAAGATCTATTCGAAGACTCAATGCTGAAGCGCATGTATTATGAGACCTACCGCAGTGAGCTTGCGGTGCCGACCACTTTTGAAGAGTACAATCGGGTCGCCTCTTTTTTTACTAAAAGCCTGAATCCCAATTCTCCGGTCAAGTTCGGTACAACCTCGACGATAGGAACGATCAGCGGAATTGTTTGCGAGTATCTTCCGCGGCTGTTTGGCTTTGGCGGGGGTTTGTTCGACAGCGATGGACACCCCATTTTGAACAGCAAAGAAGCTGTGTGTGCGCTGGAAAATTACAAGGAATCCATGAATTACGCGGGTCCGATCCCCGAAAATTCCTGGTGGAAGACTTCGGTGAACAATTTCATCTCCGGCAACGCGGCCATGATGATCATGTTCATAAACCATGCGTCGGACATAGTTAATATCGAGAAATCGAAGGTGGCGGGCATGATCGGATATACCCAGGTACCCGGGAAAAGTCCCCTGATCGGTGGTGGGTCTCTTGGAATATCGCGAAGCAGCGCGAATAGCGATATCGCGTATGATTTCATCGAGTGGGCTTGCGGGGAAGGCATCTCGGTGCCCTTTACGCTGCTTGGAGGCGTATCGCCCTGTTTGTCCGTGTACCGGAATTATGAGTTGATGGAAATGGTCCCATGGCTTCAATCCGCGATGTACGGGTTTTCCATCGGGCGCAGGCGAGAGATGTGGGAAAGCAATGGAAGAATAGTCGAAGAGCACAAGTTTGAGCAGACTCTGGGAATTTCGATCAAAAGTGCCGTATCGGGGGCCATCACTTCTGTGGAAGCGATGGAACATGCCCAGCATGGAGTGGAAGACCTGATCAAACAACAGAACACCTAGTTCTTTGTATTTGTACGTACCAATTTGTTCAATTTCTATATTTTGATTGGCAGACGGGTTTCATGCCTCGCAGCAGTGGCGGGATGTGCGATTTGTTGTCGTTCATGACACCTTCTTGGCAAACCATGGCCAAAATGACCATGGTTTGCATGATTCGCGGTGATTAGGCTGAATCCATCTTCATGAAAAGTCTTCAAATGGTGTAGTGGCTTTGTTCTCTTTGTCTGCAAACAATTTTATTTGTATTGACACGTTCCAAATTCAATTGTACAGTACGAGTGTTGCGACGGTGATGGAGTGCGAGATTAGGCTCCAGCGGTCGAAATGAATCTGATGGGGGATGGGGATCTTGAATTCGCTTCATTAAGGAGGAAGGACATGGCTAAGAAGGTTCTTTCGGTATTGCTCGGCGTCTTTATCGCTGTTGGATCCTTGGCAGCTGCGCCAAAGACATCGGAAGTGGTTACATTGAAATTCGTTCACTGTGAAGGGAACGACAAGCCGGCATTCATCAAGTTAATAAAGGAATTCCAGGATTCGCATCCGAATATCAAAATAAGCGCCTCGTACGTGGTCAACTCGGAATTGAAAAAGCAGATGCGCATCGCCATGTTGTCAAATACGATGCCTGACCTTCTCGTCTTTGATAATCCGGACTTTTCGTCTTTTGCAGCCGATGGCTACTTGGCGGATATCACTGACCGAATGGCAAAGTGGGGAGAAGTGAGCCAGTTCCAGCCTGGTCCGCTCAGCAGCGTGAAATACAAGAACAAGATTTTCGGTATTCCCTGGTACAGCAACAATCTGGCTCTTCTCTACAACCAGGAATTGCTCGCCAAGGCGGGCGTAAAACCTCCGCGAACATGGGAGGAGGTCCGGAGCGCCGCCGCCAGGTTGACCGGAAACGGCGTATACGGCATGGCCATTGCCGCCGTGAAAAGCGAAGTCGGTACCTTCCAGTATATCCCCTGGCTGTATTCCGCCGGAGGCTCATATGAAAAACTCGACAGTCCGGAAGCCATAAAGGCGCTGACATTCCTTACGGATCTGGTCAAAGACAAGTACATGAGCAAGGAAGTGGCAAATTACGCTCATGGGGATCTGCTCAAGGCTTTCGAAGGCGGGAAGGCTGCGATGGTCATCCAGGGTTCCTGGGCGGTGTGGAGCCTCAAAAATGATGTTCCGGACATGAAATGGGGAGTTGTGCCCATCCCGACCGACAAGACTTCCGTATCCGTATTGGGCGGCTATAATGTGGGGATCTCCAACGATTGCAAGCATGTCGACGAGGCTTTCGAGTTCCTGAAATTCCTGGGCGGAAAGAAGGCCGAAGCGGAATATGCTTTGGGAGTCACATGCATTCCCACCAGGAAAGACGCCGAGCTGAGCGAAGAATACAAGCAATACCCCTTGAACGTATTCGTCAACCAGATGCCTGATGCGGTAGCGCGCGTCAATCCTTTTTGGCCCGATGTCTCAATCAATATACAGGTCGCCATCCAGGAAGCTTTGTTGGGCGCGAAGAGTCCGGAACAGGCGCTGAAGGATGCGCAGCTCAAGAATGCCGATTACTGGAAATAACCCAAAAAGTCGTCAGGCCGAATATGTAGAATAAAACAGCGGGTTGCCCACGTGGCCGGTCGCTTTTTGGGCAACCCGCGCTTTTACCGTGTTGTGATCGAATACGCGGGATAACACGGCAAGGTTTCTTCCTGTTCAAAGCCCTTTTTTTGACAGGCCCATGCCCCCAACAATGCGAGGTGCACATATATGACTAGCGTGCGGAGAAAGAAACTTACTGGATTTATTCTCCTGTTGCCCGCGCTTGTATTCATGCTGATTTTTTGCGGATTTCCCATCATCTACAATCTTGTATTGAGCCTGCAAAATATTACCATGTCCAGTTTCAACACAAATACGAAAGCCTTTGTGGGATTGAAGCAATACGCCGCGCTGTTCGACGTGGGCAAAGACAGCGTGTTCGTGATGGGCATAAAACATACATTCACATACACTATATTTTCGATACTTTTTCAATTCACCATCGGATTCGCCTTCGCTGTCCTGTTTGCGCGCCAGTTTTCGTTTGCCCGTTATCTGAGAGGCATCATGCTTGTCGCCTGGCTGTTGCCCTCGACTGTCATCGGTCTGTTGGTCAAATACATGTTCAGCGGTCAGGGTGGAATAGTGAATGAGGTTCTTTTGAAACTGGGACTGATACATGAATCCATCCCGTTTCTTGTTGAAAAAAGCACGGCCATGTGGGTGCTGATCGCTGCGAATACCTGGGTGGGAGTTCCGTTCAACATGATCCTCCTGGCGACCGGTTTGAGCACGGTGCCCCCCAGTCTCTACGAGAGCGCGAATATCGATGGCGCCAGCGGTATTCAGAAATTCCTGTATATCACCGTCCCGATGATCAAGCCAGCGATAATGTCGGTTATTACTCTCGGGTTTATCTACACGTTCAAGGTTTTCGATCTCGTATTCATAGCTACGGGCGGTGGTCCGGTCAACGAGACTGAAGTCTTGTCCACCTTGTCGTACCGCTATTCTTTCGCCAGCGGCAATTTCAGCAAAGGAGCCGCCAGCGCGAATATTCTCTTTGCCATTCTGTTGGTTGTATCGCTGCTCTATCTCAACTCCCTGAAGTCGGACGAGGAAGTGATGTCATGAGCTCGTTTGCTGGGACTAAATACGGGCGGAAACGGATATTCCGGAAAGAATGGGCATACAATGTTTTTGCTCTTGCTGTGACGGCTGTCTTCCTGTTTCCCTTGCTCTGGATGTTCATGGCATCGATTAAAACCGAAGCGGAAATATTCAAGTACACTTCGCGGTTGTTCCCCGCGAAGCCCACGGTCGGGAATTACATTTCCATTTTTTCCGGGAACTATCATGTGTTCAGATCGTTTGTAAACAGCTTCATCGTGGCATTGTCGTCAATGATGATTTCGTTGCTGCTATCCGTGCCGACAGCCTACAGCTTTGCGCGATATGGATTGAAGGGGAAAAAAGGCTTCCTGCTCGTTTTTCTCGTCAGTCAGATGCTCCCCCCGACGCTCACTCTCACGCCGTTATACCTGATGTTCAATCAGGCAAAACTGATCAATACGATGTTGTCCCCCATATTGGCCTGCTCCTCGGTCGCGATACCGTTCACGGTACTGACATTGAGGACATACTTTCTCTCTTTGCCGGTCGAGATCGAAGACGCTGCGTTGATGGATGGATGCACGCCCGTTTCGACCTTTTGGCGAATAATCGTCCCTATATCATACCCGGGCATCATCATATCGGCTGCTTTCAGCTTTGTTTTCGGTTGGAATAACCTGATCTACTCCATGACGTTTATATCCGATTTCAGCCTGTGGCCAGCCACTGCCGGAATGTTCAATTTCATCAATGAATATGGACTCAGCTGGAACATGGTGATGACCTATGGCACCCTTCTTGTGCTGCCCGTCGTGTTCATCTTCGTTTTTTTGCAGAAATACATGGTCTCTGGTCTCACCGGTGGAGCAGTAAAAGGCTGAGTCTGCAACCGAATATTTTGGAGGAGAAGCCTATGAACATACAAAAAAAAGTGAGCGAACCCATCAGGCGCATTTCCGATATCGGTATCCAAAAACTGGGCTCTCGCAAAATGATCGTCTCACATAGAGGCAAATTCGGCGCTGGCATCGTGGAAAATACTTTAGAAGCATTCGATCTTGCCCTGAAAGGTGGGGCCGATATCCTGGAAGCCGACGTTGCGCGCACCGCCGACGGCACGTTCGTCATGTTCCACGACGATACCCTCGGGCGGCTTACTAGTTTGCCCGCCAGAATCGCTGACATCGAATTCGAAAGTATCAGAAATCTCAGGCTCAAGAACGCGATAGGTGAGTCTTCGACCTTCACCATCAATACATTGGACGAATTCCTGAAACATGTGAAAGGTCGTTGCCTGATCAACCTGGATCGATGTTGGGAATACCTGGATGAAGTGTACGATAGAGTGCGGCTTCATGGCATGGAAGAACAAATTCTGATAAAGGCGCCCGCGCATATGGAGCAGGGAATGAAGTGGCTTGAGCAACATGATTACAAAGCGACAATCATTCCGATGATAACCGATGACCAGTACATAGAGCATTTCAGGAAGTTTCCTTCCCGGGTCAATGTTCCGATCGTGGAAATTTTCATTCATCAGGAGTCGGACGCGGTCATTCAGGAAGAGTTCATCAAAGAGCTGCATGGCAGAGGTATCCTCGTTTGGGCAAATGCATTGACCTTGAGCGACCGATTTACCCTCTGCGCATGGCATGATGACAACCAATCCTTGATCGAAGGCCCCGAAAAAGGCTGGGGCTGGCTCGTCGACAGGGGAATAGACATCATTCAGACCGATTGGCCACAGGAATTGAACCAGTATCTGAAGTCGAAAGGCTGTCGTTGATCGATGGATGCTGCAGGCTGACTGGAGGCCACAATGTTGCGCGAGAACGGAGACGGTCTGAATCTGAGCATGTTCAAGGCCTATGACATCAGGACTCCTTCCGACAGATTGACCCTCGATCTGTCGGAAAGACTCGCCCATGCGATAGCGCACTATTTCCGACATGTTCTGAACACGGGGAAAGTCGTCCTGTGCAAAGATGCGCGGATATCGGGCGCGCGGTATCTGGAGCAGGGAATCGAGGTGTTCAGGAGTCTGGGTTTCGAAGTACTTGTATATCCGATGGCGAGCTCGACCTGCATGTTCTACTTTTCCTGCATGCAGCATCGCGACGCGGCGGGAATCATGTACAGCGCCTCGCACAATCCGGGGAGGGATATAGGACTTAAGATCATAGGCCCTGATCTGCAGCCCGTCGCGATGGGCTGCGGCCCGCAAGGTGGGCTTCAAAGGATAAAAGAGATATACAGCGAGGATTCAAGGATGCCAAAAGGTGCGGCCGGACACCTGAGGCCCATCAATTATGTGGAGAAATACGTCGACTATTCGATGGAGCTGGCGGGAGTGAAAAAGGGGGAACTGGCCGGGCTGAAGATAATTATGGATTTCTTGTCAGGTACAGCCGGTTTCGAATTTCTTCAAGCCTTCGATATCGCCGGCGCACGTGTCGATGCGCGGAACATGGTCCCCGACGGAACGTTCCCTTCAGGAGAACCAAACCCTGTTATCAAAGAATCCATACAGCCGACTCTGGACAGATTGTCGAAAAAAGAATTCCTGTTCGGCATCTGCTTTGACGGCGACGGGGACAGGATGGATTTGCTGGATTCCGGCGGAAAGCAGCTGAGCCCCGCGTTCAATATCGCCATCATCGCGCCGCGCATACGGAAACTATTCGAAAATACCTTCGGAGATTCCTATGCCCCGCAATTCTACGCTGATCTCAAAGCGAATCCGCTTGCGGTCGTCGAATTGGCAAAAAACGGCTTTGGCGTCCATATGATCAGAAATGGCCATTCCCAGATCAAACAGGCCTTGAGGAACAACCTCGACAGGCAATTCCTGGGCGCGGTGGAAGAGTCGGCGCACTATTACCTGAATTTTCCCGCGACCGCGGGCGGTTACAGGAAGGGCTTCATCGCCACCGAGAACACACTTTTCTTCGGACTGTTGACCGCAAAGGCCTGGTTCGATCATCCGGAAAAGTACGAATTCATGCGCGAACTGCAAGACTCGACCTTCAGGGAAAGAGAGTGGGGGTACAAATTCCCCGACAATGGCAAAAGAATTCTTGCCATGAAAGAAATAGAGGATGAGTTCCTGAAACGGGGCGGAAGAGCGGTGAAGAATATGGCCGATGGCACTGACCTTGAGGCGACTATCATGCGCGAAGGATTGCCATCCGTGATCGAAGCATCGACAGAGGTTCGCAGGGAATGGACTCAGGTTTCCCAAAGAATATCCCAGAGCGAAGAAGGGTTGGCGAGGTGGGAGGTATTGGCGGGAACGGAGGACAGAAAAGAAGAGGCGGTGCAGATGATTGAAAATGTCGCCAGGAACTATACCGATTCCGGAAAGTACATCGGGTAGATCTCAGGCTACAGCGTTCGGAGTCCTCGTCCGGAACTCAAGGCTGTCGGCGTGTTGCCCCATGCAGAAATCTAGCCGAAGGACAGGTCGGTTGACGCCGACGGTCCGGGCCCGTAGAGTAAAACCATGCCGGGACCTCGTGCACTCGTTCTCATTCTCGCCCTGATGGTGATTGCGGCCTGTCTCGGGGTCGGGGCACAATCTTCCGGGAATGCGCCGCTCGTGGGCCTGCGCGGTACGGGGCAGGCCCCTGTCTTCCGCAGGCTCGGCACTGACGAGGGACTGTCGAGCGATTCGGTGTTCTGCATGCTTCAGGACAAGCGCGGCTTCATGTGGCTCGGCACTTTTTCCGGGCTCGACCGCTATGACGGCAGCAAGGTTGTATCTTACAGGCCCGTTCCCGGGGACCAGGGCAGCCTCTCCGCCTCCCTTGTTTTTGACCTCCACCAGGACACAGCCGGCGACATCTGGATCGCGACGGACGGCGGTGGTCTCGACCGCTACCGTGAGTCCACCGATTCTTTCGAGCATTTCCGCAACAACCCCGCCGATTCCGGATCGCTTGCAGGAGACCGCGTGTTTGCTGTCGTGGACGACAGGTCCGGGACAATATGGGCCGGCCTCGGCGGCGCCGGGCTCGACCGTCTGGACAAGGTTTCACGGACTTTCCGCCACTACCGGCATTCTTCTGATCCTCGCTCTCTGCCGGATGATGTAGTGCGCACCCTTCTCTCCGATTCGCGGGGCAGGCTCTGGATCGGTACGGCCGGCGGCCTGGCTCTCTACGATCCCGCCGCCGATGCCTTCGCCATGATCAGCGCAGGGGGCCTCGGCTCTGCCACGGTACGCGCGATATTCGAGGACGCGAAAGGGCGGATCTGGATCGGGACCGAGAACAGGGGCCTGTTCCGACTCGAGGGCGCGGATTCGCTTCCCGTCAAGGTGGAGCTTCCCGCAAGGATGGATCCAGTCACGGTCAGGGCCATCTCGGAAGACAGATCGGGCAGGCTCTGGGTCGGAACAGAGGACAGGGGAATCGTGACCATCGGTCTGGATCGCGGTTCGGGGCTTCCCGAGGAGAAACTGGCGGGAACTTCGGTCGTCCGCGCCGATCCGGAGAATCCCCGCGCCCTCAGCCACGACAACATACGCTCCATCATCGCCGACAGGGGAGGCCTCATCTGGGTCGGCACGAGGGGCGGCGGCGTCAGCATCAACAATCCCAGGTCCTTGGCTATCCTCCACTATCCCTCGAGCCTCCTGCCAGGCGGCGCGGGCGCCGAACTCCGCCAGATCTACGAGGACAGGTCCGGGGCGATCTGGCTTGCTTCAGACGGGGCTGGCCTCGTCCGCTTCGACCGCAGGACGGGAAAGCTCCGCACTTTTCGGCATTCCGCCTCCGATCCCGGGAGCCTCCCGGGAGACAGGGTCGTCTCCCTCGTCGAGGACAGAGCGGGAGGGATATGGGTCGGGACGGATGGAAGCGGACTCGGGCGCCTCGACCCAGCTACAGGAATTTTCCGGAACTATAGTCCCGACAGGAATGATCCCTCCTCGCTGGGCGGCTCTGTCGTCTGGTCCCTCCTCGTCGATACCGGCGGAGTTCTGTGGATAGGCATGGAGGGCGCGGGACTGGACCGCTACGATGCCGCCCGCGACTCCTTCGTCCACTACACGGCCAAGCCGGGCGATCCCGAATCCCTGCAGGGCTACTCCGTGCGAGCCCTCCTCGAGGATTCCAGGGGAAGATTCTGGGTCGGAACATGGGACGGCGGACTTTCCCTGTTCGACAGAAAAAAGGGGAGCATGAAGCCCATCCGGCGTTCCCCTGGCGACCCCTCGGCCTTGGCCGATTCCTCTGTCACCTGCCTCTATGAGGACGCGTCTGGCCAGATCTGGGTCGGAACGGGCGGTGGAGGCCTCGACAGACTCATCGAGAAAGAAGGTTCCATCCATTTCGAGCACTTGCGCGCTGAGGACGGCCTGGCCGGGAACGACATCGTCGGCATACTCGAAGACAGTCTGAAGCGGCTCTGGATCATCACGGGCTCAGGGCTGACGCGATACGATCCTGACCATATGAATCTGTATAAATGGGGTGAGGCCAATGGTTTTCAGAGAAGATTTTCCCAAAATTCCTGGCTCTGCAGCTCCGACGGCTATTTTTTCCTTGGCGGCTCCGAGGGTCTCGATGTCGTGAGGCCGGGCGATCTCGTGCACGACTACCCGCCTCCGCCCGTCGTGATAGCGGACATCGAGGTCATCGGCGGACGGAGTCTCGATCCGGCGGCAAGTTCGAAGCGCGCGCGCTCCCTCCGCGCGGCCCTGGCCGAAGGTCTCGTCACCATGTGGCCGGACGACTCCGCCCTCGTCGTCGATTTTGCCGTCCTCGACTACACCGACCCCGCCCACAACCGCTATGCCTTCAGCCTCAAAGGCTCTCACGGGGTATGGAACGATCTCGGGTCCTCCAGCCGCGCCGTTCTCACCGGGCTGGGGCCGGGCGAGCATACGCTCAGGATCAGGGGCGCCGATTCGGGAGGCGTGTGGAACAGTGAAGGCGCCTCACTCCGGATCAAGGTCATACCGCCGCTCTGGCGCCAACCCTGGTTCATGGGTTTGTTGGCTGGCCTCGTCGCCCTCGGAGTCTTCGCGGGAGTGAAGATCCGCACGACATCCCTCGAACGGCGCGCGCGGGAGATGGGCGACCTGTCCATGCACATCCAGGACGCCCGCGAGGAGGAGAGAGCCGCCGCAGCCCGCGATGTCCACGATGAACTCGGACAGCTCCTGACCGCGGTCAAGATGGACCTGCACTGGCTCAAACGCCATCCCGAAGAGGCGAGCCGCGAGGACAGGCTCGGCGAGAGTCTGAGACTTGTCGACGAGGCGATGGAGTCGGTCAAGCGCATCTCCACGCGGCTCAGGCCCAAGGCCCTCGACACGCTCTCGCTTTCGGAGGCGCTTACGTGGCAGCTCGAGGAATTCCGGCACCGGACAGGCATAGACTGTGTCGCCGACATCGGCCCCTCGCCCGAAGGAATCGACCCAGCCATCTCCACTACACTTTTCCGGGTTTTTCAGGAGATACTGACGAATATCGCCCGGCATGCCGACGCGGACAAGGTCGAGGTCAGATTCTCGCACTCGGAGGGCTCCCTCGGGCTCGATGTTTCGGACAACGGCGTAGGAATGGCGGCCGGCACGACCGGCATCCCCGCGTCCATCGGAATCCTCGGCATGCGCGAGCGGGTCCGCTACTGCGGGGGGGAATTCCGGATCGACAGCAACCCGGGAGGCGGAACGAAGGTCTCCGTTTCGCTTCCATCCCGCGCGCCCTCCGAGGGCAGGAGTGTCTGAACGTCATGCTCAAAGTACTCGTAGCCGACGACCATCCCCTCATCAGGCGGGGCCTGCGCCAGCTTCTCACCGAGTCGGTCTATGTCGGCACCGTGGACGAGGCCGCCGACGGATTCGCGGCGATCGACGCCGTCAAGGCGACCCACTACGATGTCGTGATCCTCGATATCTCCCTGCCGGGCAAGGACGGCATGGACGTGCTGCGCGACATCAGGGATTTCGCGCCGGACCTTCCGATTCTCATGCTCTCGATCCAGCCCGAAGAGCAGTACGCGGTGCGCGCCTTCCGTCTCGGGGCCTCTGGCTGTCTCAACAAATCCAGCGCCCCCGAAGAGCTGGTGGAGGCCATCAGGATAGTCGCCCGCGGCGGAACCTATGTTTCACCGGCAGCCTCGGGAGTCCTCGTGAGCGGCATCAAATCCGGGGACGGCCAGCCACCCCACCGCCTGCTCTCCGAGCGTGAGACGCAAGTCATGCTTTTCCTCGCCGCGGGCGGGACCGTGGGCAGCGCCGCTGAAAAAATGGGTCTCAGCGTCAAGACAGTCAGCACGTACCGCTCGCGAATCCTCGAGAAAATGGGACTCGCCAACAATGCCCAGCTAACGCAGTACGCATACCGCCACAAGCTCATCGTGTGATCGTGAACCAGCGCGATACGCGGCGAGCCCAGAGTCCCGGACTCGCCATTCGGGCGCAGAAACGGTTGAGTTGTCCGACTGCCTCTGCGTCGATTTTTCCGCCATAATATTCGTGGCTGAAAGCCTGTGCTATACCTGTTGCCTCGGCGGTGATTTCCGGGAATGCCTGCGCTACCCTCCGGCCGAATTCGATCGGCGTCTCTGACCATGATGGCTTGAGCCGGGAGCGCCGCCCCCATCGGGCCAGGCGCAGGTAGGCCCGGGCTGCCGGACCTTCCATTCCTGCCCCCCGATTGTTTGAAAACCCCAGAGCACGGGCCAGTAGTCGTATGAGTCGGCGCAGCCCTGCGCTGATCCTGCTCATGAAGAAACGCAGGCGGAACGGGGCGGCTCCCCTTCCCGATGGAGTGCGGAGCCATTTCAGGAGCGGGGGCGCGAAACTTGCAACGAGCAGGATGACAAAGCCGGCGACAGCCATGCGGAATCCCCAGATGAGAATGAACCTCAGAACAGAGTTCTCCTTGCCCTCTATTGCGACCGCTACCATGTTGCTGAAAGATTTATCAGCATCGGTTCCTGTATTGACCGCGGTGCGTTTCATCCGGAAAACGGAACGCAGCAGATTGACGAGCCAAGGCAGGAAGGCAGACATACCGGATCCGAAAGCTCCCAGTCCGATGCGCGCCGCTTCGCCAAGTATTGGTCGTGCGAAGAGCCAGATCCCGATGCAGATCGAAAACACGATGCCTGTAAAACTCGCCAGAACCGCGAACAGGAGCGGCCTGTGGGTTTTCTCGACACCTCCGCGGCGGTTGACCGAAGCGAGTGCCATGAGTCCCGAGAGGAAAAAGCCCGCCGTGTAATTTTCAAGTCCGGCCAAAGGCTGACGGATGCCCCAGCCAAGCATCGCGATCGCGAGGATCATGCCCGCTCCCGTATCGAATCGGGTTCCCACCGACAGCGCTGATGCTGAATCGCGGACGATTTTTATGCTTCGGTACCACAACGCGGCCGACCATACGAGCACGAGAGCCAGTTCGAAGGCCTGCATGAAGGAGTGAAGGGCTGGGATCAGCGCCGGGCCCGTGTAGTATCCGCGCAGCATGATAAAAGCATCTCCTGCGAGGACAAGCGCTTCGATCGCGACGAGGAGTATGCGGGAAATACCGCGGCCTCGCAGAATCCCGGTGACGATGGTCGTGACCGCCATCGCCGCCATGACAGCCGCCGGCCGGGGCCGCGACATTTCGGGAAAGAAGGAAAAACAAAGGAGGGACAGCGGGTAGAGCCACGCATATTCCATACAGGTGAGGAGGCTCCTGAGTGCAAAACGGGAAGGTGTATCAGCCATAGAAACTCGAGTCCTCGTAGCGGAGATCCGCCATGCGGCAGATAGGGCATCCGGAAAATTCATGCAAAGCCGACAAACTGTCCGACAGGACAAATGACAGGTGGAGTCTCAGCCCTGCGGACAATATACGCCAGGCTGTCAGGGCGCCCTCGCCGAAGTCGTAGCCAAGATAAACAGCCACCGAAGCCCTGGTCATTCGCATGCCCGAGTCCAGTATTTCCGCCAGATCGCAGTCGGAGCGCATTTCCAGTCTGGCCATGGCTTCGAGGATCGTGCCCAGACTGCGCCCCCCCTTGCCCGATTTCACCATGCGGGGACCTCCTCCGGTCGAGGCGGCGTTGCTGATGAATGCGACCGACGCACCGTTCGATTCGAAATACCCCGCCAGCGAAGCCGCCGTTTCCAGCATCCGCTCATACGCTTCAGGCACATCCGGTGTCCCTGCCGTTCCCGTTGCCTGCTCCATTCGCTCTGCATGCGCCCGTTCGAATCCCCTCGCGTCGACGACGAGGCAGACGGCGCGCTGTGCCGTCGGTTCGAAAATCTTTTCCTGCAGAACGCTCTGCCGCGCGCTGGCCTTCCAGTGGATGTGCCTTGCGGGGCGGTCTCCCGAGTAGTCCCGTGTTCCGAGATAATACGCAGGATCCACGACCGGTGCCTTCACGACTGTGCTTCCGAAAAATTCCAAGGCGGGGAATTCCACGGGATTGAGCGGCACAATTCGCGGGAAGACTATCAGGCTGGTTTTATTCGGGATTTCGACCGTGCAGCGGAAGAGGCCCAGAAGGTCCCCGGTTTCCACCCTGATATGGTCAATTTCGTAGCAACCCCGCCGTTCGGGCATCATCAGGAATTTCCGGCTCGCCCGCTGGTAGGCTGAAAGTCCGCATTCCAATTCAGGCTGTGCCAGCGCTCCGACCGGTGTCGAAGTGGCTGTTGTCGGTCCAACCAGCGTCGATCCTGCCTGTGTCGATCCTGCCTGTGTCGATCCGGGCCGTATCGGCAGATTGACGATCGCCCTCGCGAGGATCGGCAAGGGCTTTTCATTCTCGAGCGAAAGTTCGAAGTTCACTTCTTCGCCGGGGAAAATGCGGGACCGGTCGAGCTCAAATGTGGCATGCAGACGCTTTCCGCTCATCGCTGTCCAGAGTCGGGCACCCTGGACCATGATGAGCGAAAACAGGCAGAGAGCCATGAGGGCCGTTTGATTGTAGACGAGGGCGAGCGCCAGAATCGCGAAGGCAAAAACCTGGACGACCCCGACCGAGATGATTGTGTAGTTGATCGAGACGGGGCGACCTGGTTTCATCCTAGTTCGGGCTGAATCCGGGTCGAAGCGACGATTCCGGCGACGATGGTCGTCGAGTTCATTCCCCTGAGCCTTTCCTCGGGTTTCAGGATTATCCGGTGTCCGAGGACGGGAACGGCCAGTTCCTTCACGTCGTCGGGCAGGACGAAATCGCGTCCGCGCAATGCCGCGAGAGCCTGGGATGCGCGCATGAGCGCGAGCGAGCCGCGGGGACTGGAACCGTATCTGACACGCGGGTCCGTGCGCGTCGCCTGCACGAGCCTGGCTATGTACTCTCTGACCGGAAGCGAAATCGTTATCTCCCTGCGCATGCTCTGCAGTTCGGCGACCTCCTGTGGCGATACCACGGCGCACAGTTCGTCGAGAGGATCTTTCGAACGGAAACGGTCGAGGATGAGCAGCTCTTCGATCATGCTCGGATAGCCAAGGCCTATTTTCATGAGAAAGCGGTCGAGCTGCGCTTCCGGAAGCGGGAAGGTTCCTTCGAGTTCGATGGGATTCTGGGTCGCGATGACAAAGAAGGGGCGAGGCAACACCCTGGTGACTCCGTCGACCGTGATCTGCCCCTCTCCCATGCTTTCCAGGAGACTCGACTGGGTTCTGGGTATGGTGCGGTTTATCTCGTCGGCGAGAAAGACATTTGTCATTACCGGCCCTGCCTGGAAGCGGAATTCTCCCTTGATCTGGTCGTAGATGCTGAACCCGGTGATGTCAGAGGGCAGAAGATCGGGGGTGAACTGCACGCGGTGGAAGGAACCGCCTGAGACTTTGGCGAGAGTCCTGGCCATCAGGGTTTTTCCCAGGCCCGGCACGTCTTCGAGCAGTACATGCCCCTCCGCCAGCAAGGCTGTGAGCAGCAATTCCATCACATCGTCCTTGCCGACTATTACTCCACGCATGGCTTCGAGCATGCGTCCCATTTTTTCGAAATTATCCGACATTGAAATCCCCTTCCGGCGATGAAGGCGTTCAGCCTCCGGAATGCAAACAGTGGCAGTGTTACCCCATTTTCTAAAGCCGTCAAGTTCCCTTCCTCACTCAAATTGTATTGTAGGACAAAGCCTTACAGGTAATTCCCTGTCATTCCTACAAAACAATCCGGATCAGTCCGACAGCGTGTTTCCGTTTCGTACGACAATTATGCCAACGTGGATGAATACCGGACTTCACTCAGAATCATCGAGCGCCCCTCTCCCGCAGAGCGGAGACCCGTCACGGAATTCCTCGCGGGCTTGGATCTCGAACTCGAAGAAGATGTCGAACTCTGCGCGATCATCGAGGAAGACGACAGGATCGTCGCCACAGGATCCCTCTCAGGCGATATCCTGAAATGCATCGGCGTCCTGCCCGACCGCGACGGAGAAGGACTCGCCAATCGTATTGTCAGTCACCTCGTCGCCGCAGCGGCTTCCCTGAAGCGTTTCCACCTCTTCGTCTACACGAGGCCTTCAAACGAATATCTTTTTTCCCGCATGGGCTTCCGCCTCCTCGCGTCCTCGGGGGCGGATACGATCCTGATGGAGAACAGTCCGCGCGGAGTCGCATCCTTTCTGGACAGTGTCCGCAAGCGCATACCGGGAGGAAAGGCCGATGGCGCAGTCGTCGTCAACTGCAACCCCTTCACGCTGGGTCACCGCTACCTCATCGAAAAAGCCTCCGACGCATCCGCAAATCTCGTCATCTTCGTGCTTGCCGGCGAACGTTCGGCCTTTCCCGAGGTTGTACGCGAGTCTCTCGTCGCCGCCGGGACAGCCGACCTCGCGAACGCGACAGTCGTCTCGGGATCATCCTACTGTATCTCAGGGGCCACTTTTCCCTCGTATTACCTGAAAGAAAAGAGCAGGGCGACGACGATACAAGCCCGCCTCGACCTCGAACTCTTTGCACGACACATCGCTCCAGCCCTCGGGATTAAAAAGCGCTTCGTCGGGACCGAACCGTACTGCGAGGTGACCTCTGCCTACAATGCCGTGATGAAGGAAGTCCTGCCCCGCAATGGCATCGAAGTCGTCGAAGTGCCACGCCTGGAGTCGGGAGGGAAAGCGGTGAGCGCCTCCACCGTCAGAGATATTCTTCGGTCCGCAGGGGGCGAAGCCGATCTGCGCAAGGTCCGCGATCTGGTACCGCGAACTACGTGGGAATGGCTCTCTTCAGCCGAAGCAAAACCCGTCATTGAACGCCTCCGGAACGGTTCTTCCCGCCACTGACGGCGCGGAATCCCGGGTTGTAGTGAAGGAAAACGCATGAAAATATCAGGAAGCGGAAGCGCCGGAACGGCTGAATCGGGAGACGCCCTCGTCGTGGTGGACTCCGCTGCATCCGGCATCACTCTCGATCTTGCGGGGCCCTCTATCGCCCGCTACGGCGACGAAATACGCTCGGAAGTGCTTGCGACATTGTCGGCTCTCGGCATCGAGGCTGCGACCGTCCGGCTCCAGGAAAAAGGAGCTCTCGACTGCACGATCAAGGCGCGGCTTGCCGCCGCCTGCCTGCGCGCCTCGGCTCCGGCAGGTTCGGATTCCTCGCGAGGCGCAGCGAACGCTGTCTCGCCGGGACCGGCATCCTCGATTCCTTGGGAGGCTATGCCGTGATGATACGACAGAGACTCAGACGCACCATGCTCTACGTCCCGGGCAACAATCCGGCCATGCTCCGCGACGCTCATATCTACGGATCGGATTCAGTGATGTTCGATCTCGAGGACGCTGTCTCCCCTCGCGAGAAGGATACGGCCCGGGCCCTCGTATTCCAGACCATCAAGAGTATCGACTATTTCGGTACCGAACGCGTCGTTCGGGTGAATGCCTTGGATGGTCCTCATGGGATCGAAGACATCGTCGCCGTGGTCGCCGCCGGAGTCGACATCATCCGTCTGCCCAAGACCGATTCCGCCGCGGACGTCATTCAGGCGGAACGCGCGATTGATGCGGCCGAGAAACGCTGTGGGCGGCCGAACGGCTCTGTGGGTCTTCTCGCCGCGATCGAATCGGCGCGCGGAATCCTCAACGCCCGCGAGATCGCTCAGGCGAGCGCGCGGCTCATAGGAATCGCCATCGGCGCCGAAGACTTTGTCACCGACATGCACACGACCCGCAGTCCCGAAGGCATCGAAATCCTCGCCGCACGGAGCATCCTCGTCATGGCCGCACGTGCCGCCGGCATCATGGCTTTCGATACCGTCTTCTCCAACGTGAACGATGAGGAAGGTTTCCTGCGGGAAGTCAGGCTCGCCAAACAGCTCGGGTTCGACGGCAAGTCTGTCATCCACCCCTCGCAGATAGCCCTCGTCCACGGCGTCTACGCGCCCGCTCCCGAGGAGATCGCGCGCTCGCGCCGCGTCATCCAAGCGGCCCGCGAAGCCGAAGAGAAGGGTTCCGGAGTCGTCTCCCTCGATGGCCGCATGATCGACAAGCCCATCGTCGAGCGCGCGCAGAGAGTTCTCGCCCTCGCGGCGGCCGCTGGTGTCGATTCGGGCTCCCCGGCAAATTCCCCGGCGGTCGCTTCTGTCAAAGTTTCGGCCGGCGCTCCGGCATTCGCCGGCAAACCTGAATCCACAGAAACATCGCGTGGCGGGGAGGCCTGACATGGCGCTTAACAGCATTGGGCGCGACATACCGACGAACATACCCGGCTTTTCCGACATGACCGGCGCAGCCGGCTCCCTTCTTTACGAGGGAAGCTCGGCCCGCTCGCCGAGGATCCAGCCGAAGGGTTCTTCCCGCCGGAGCGATGCCAAGATCTGCGCGACCCTCGACACCGCCCTCGATGTGGCAGGAGTCGAATCGGGCATGACAATCTCCTTCCACCACCATTTCCGCGAGGGCGACCGCGTCGTCAACCTCATTCTCGACGCTCTTGCGCGCCGGGGCCTGCGCGATCTCGTCCTTGCGCCGAGTTCCCTCACGACCTGTCACGCCCCATTGGTCGGCCACATCAAGAGCGGCCTTATCCGCGAGATCCGCACGAGCGGCCTTCGAGGTCCCCTCGCCGACGCCATCTCCGGCGGCCTCATGGACACGCCCGTCCTCATCCACTCGCACGGCGGACGCGCCCGCGCCCTCGAAGGCGGCGAGTTCCACATTGATGTCGCCTTCCTCGGCGTGCCTTCTTGCGATCCCTGGGGTAACGCCACTGGTTCGCGCGGGCCCTCCCTCTGCGGCTCTCTCGGCTACGCGATGGTCGACGCGCGCAACGCTTCCCGCGTCATCCTCCTCACGGAAGAAATCATCCGGCATCCCGCCTTCCCGGTCAGTATCCGCCAGGATGAGGTCGACGCCATTATCAAAGTCGACTCCGTCGGCGACCCTGCCGGCATCTCGCGCGGCGCGACCCGCATGACCCGCGATCCCCGGGAACTTCTCATCGCGCAGACCGCCGCACGGGCCATCGACGCCGCCGGCATCATCAAGAACGGATTCTCCCTCCAGTCGGGGTCTGGCGGAGCTTCTCTCGCCGCGATCCGCTACATCCGGGATATCATGGTCGAGCGCTCCGTCAAAGCCTCCTTCGCCCTCGGTGGCATTACGAGCCAGCTCGTGCGCCTCCTCGAAGAGGGCCTTGTGCCCATCCTCCTTGACACTCAGAGCTTCGACGGGGAAGCCGCACGCTCTCTCGCCACCAATCTCGGTCACCGCGAGATCGACGCTTCCCAGTACGCCAACCCCATGAAAAAGGGAGCGTTTGTAGAGAATCTCGACGTTGTCATTCTCTCCGCAATGGAAATGGATGTCGACTTCAACTGCAATGTTATAACTGGCTCCGACGGGGTCATCCGCGGCGCTTCAGGCGGTCACTCGGACACAGCGGCCGGCGCTGGTCTCACCGTCGTCGTCGCGCCTCTGTTGCGCGGGCGCCTGCCCACTGTCATGGACCGCGTCACCACCGTGATAACACCCGGCGAGAGCATCGATCTCCTCGTCACCGACCGCGGCATCGCCGTCAATCCGCGCAGACCCGACCTCGCCGATGCGCTCGCCCGTGCCCGGCTCCCGGTTCGCGATATCGTCGATCTGAAAAAGCTGGCTGAGTCGTACACGGGAGTGCCAACGCCACTCGAGTTCGACGAGAGAATCGT
This sequence comes from Treponemataceae bacterium, assembly GCA_963678065.2. GTDB lineage: Bacteria > Spirochaetota > Spirochaetia > Treponematales > Rectinemataceae. The sequence continues at coordinate 747,495 of CAXXVZ010000004.1, read as the reverse complement.
CGGCGTCGTCGAATACCGCGACGGCACCCTTCTCGACGTGATCAGGCGTCCTTGCGGAGGGCAGAGGTGATTGTCCCGCAGCCCACGCTGGACGAGGTCCTCGCAGAGCGCGAGAGAAGGACTGCGGTCAGACGCGATGTCCTTGCGCGGGTTCCTGCTCCCCGGCAGGCAGTCGGCCTGTCCTCTGACGAATGCCTTCGCGGCGCCACCGACACAAGCGCGGGAGTCCTCGTCCAGCTCTCTCCAGTCGCGCCTGCCTCCCTGCGATCCACACCGGACTTTCTTGCCATTTTTGCGGAAGGTGAGCGGCGCTTCGAAATAGCCGTGGCGGCGATGGGCTGGAACCCGGTCCGTGTCGCCTCGGCCCGGACAGTTCTGGGGCCTTGGACACTCTGGCTTCTGCGCTCCTCGGCGGCGCGGCCCGAGCGCGTGAAATACCTCTGTGTCACGCTCGAGGAAGAGCTGCCCTTCGGAAGGCTCTGGGATTTCGACGTCGAAGGTCCGTCCGGCACTATCGGCCGCGCCGCGCTGGACCTCGCTGATCGCACCTGTGTCGTGTGCGGTGGTTCGGCGGCAGTTTGCTCCGGACGGCGTGTCCATCCGGCCGACGAGGTAGCCGGGGCGTTTCTTGGCATCCTGCGCCGGGCCGGATTCGTTCCGGAAGCCGTCGCTTCGTAGAGGGAACTCAGGCGGAGTCCGACTTGTGAGCGGACGACTGCCTTTTATCAGATTTTCCAAACAGGAGGAGATACGACATGAAACGTATCATCGTTCTCGCGCTCGTGCTCATCAGCGCCCTCGCGATCACTCTCCCGGTTTTCGCCCAGGCGAAAAACTATCCTTCCAAGCCTATAACTTTTATCGCCCCTGCCGGCGCCGGTGGCGGCTGGGACACCACCATCCGCATGGCGGCAAAAGCTCTCCAGGATGACAAGATCGTACCGGTCGCCATGCCTGTCGAGAACCGCACCGGCGGCGGCGGCGCTGTCGCCCTCGCCTTTCTCCAGGGACAGAAGAAATCCGACGACAACATCGTTATCTATTCTCCCCCCCTTCTCTACATCAAGCTGAACGGAACCTCCCAGTTCGGCTACAAGAACCTCACACCTCTCGCCCGCCTCATCACCGACTATGGCGCTTTCTACATTGGCAAGAAATCCAAGTACACCAGCCTCAAGGACGTCCTTGAAGCCCTCAAGAAAGACCCCACAAGCGTCAAGATCGGAGGAACCTCCGCGGCCGGCTCCATGGACCACCTCCAGTTCCTCGAAGTGGCCAAGGCCTACGGAATCAAGGATCTCAAGAAAATCCAGTACATCGCTTTCCAGGACAACTCCGGTTCCACCCAGCTCATGGGCGGTTTCATCGACGTGTTCTCCGCGGGTGTCGGCGAACTCCGCGGTCTCGTCGAATCCGGCGATCTCAAGATTCTCGCGACCACCGCTCCCGAGCGCTTCGGCACTGGAATCGTGAAGACTTACCCGACCTGCAAGGAAGCCGGCGTCGACGTCGCCTTCTATAACTGGCGTGGACTCTTCGGAGCCCCCGGCATGCCCGACTACGCAGTGGCCTTCTGGAGAGACGCTCTCGCCAAGCTCTCCAAGAGCGCGACCTGGGCCAAGCTTATGGAACAGAACGCCTGGACCCCCGCCTACCTCGACCAGCCTGAGTTCATCAAATTCCTTGACCAAGCCAACACGGACGCAGCGGATACCTTCGAGGAACTGGGCATTCTCGTAAAGTAAGTCTCGCATGATCATCTGCCCGCCCTCCCTCTCCACGAGGATGCGAGTGGCGGCGGCTTCGGGAAGGGACAACACCCTTCCCGAAGCATATTTCTTACAAAGTGAGGTCACCGCATGATTCTGAACATTCAGGTCATCGCAAACCTGTTTTTTACCATTCTCGGCCTGACATGGGCCGTCGCCGCGCTCCGGCTGCCGGACGCCGCCTTCGGCAATCCCGCCGCTCCAAAAATCTATCCGCTGATAATCGCGACAGGAATGGTAGTCCTCTCCCTCTGGCTCTTCGCGGCGGAGATGAAAAAGCAGAAAGCCGGGAAAGCCCAGAAAAAGGCTTCCTTCAAGCTGACTCCCGAGGGCAGGCTCGTCGCCTTCGTGTCGATCGGCTGTATTATCTACGCCCTTGTTTTCGAGACGCTCGGCTACATCATCGCGACGACTGTTTTCATCGAGGCGATCATGCTCTACATCTCCAAAGGCAAGAAAATGCTCGTGCCCACCATCGTGGCCGTCCTGTTTTCCATCGGGGTGTACGTTGTATTCGGTAAGATGCTCGGCATCACCCTGCCGCCGATGCCCTTCCTTGATTTTTAAGGAGAGACAGCAATGGACTTAATTCTTCACAATCTGCTGCTGGGGCTCGGCGTCGCCATCCAGCCTGTCAACATTATGTGGGTCACCGTCGGCGGCGTGCTCGGCACTATCATCGGCATGCTTCCCGGACTCGGTCCGGCATCCGGCGTGGCCGTCCTTCTTCCCCTCACCTTCAGCATGGGACCCGTCGGAGCCCTCATCACCATGGCCGGTGTCTACTACGGAGCCATGTACGGCGGTTCGCGCGCCAGTATCCTCCTCAATGTTCCGGGAGACGGCGCGGCCATAGCCTCCTGCTGGGACGGCTACCCGCTCGCCACGAAACTGAAGCGCCCCGAAGCGGCGCTCGCGATTTCAGGTATCGCCTCCTTCATCGGCGGCATGATCGCGACCGTGTTCATGATCTTCCTCGCAGCTCCCCTCGCGCAGTTCGCCATCAAGTTCGGCCCCGCGGAATACCTCATGCTCTACATGTTCGCACTCTCCGCGACCGCGACGATGTCGGGAGAAGGCAAGGTCGTGAAGGGCTTCATCGCCATGTTCCTCGGGCTCATCATCTCGACGATCGGAATCGACTCGCTCTCCGGCCTGCAGCGCTTCACCTTCGGGCAGCTCGCGCTCATGAATGGCATCGACTTCCTCATCGTCATCATCGGTATCTTCGCCCTTGGCGAGGTATTCGAAGGACTCGGCGGCATCGGCAAGGGAGTGGGCAGGATCCAGAAGAAATTCGGAAAGATCTGGATCACGAGGGAAGACTGGAAACGGTCCTGGCCTTCGATCCTCAGGTCGACTCCTCTTGGCTTCCTCATCGGCGTCCTTCCCGGAACCGGGGCGACGATGGCCGCCATCATGGCCTACAATCAGGAAAAGAATCTCTGCAAGCACGGCAAGGAATTCGGACAAGGCGCGATCGAAGGCCTCGCCGCCCCCGAAGCGGCCAACAACGCGGCTTCGGTCGGTGCTCTCATCCCGATGATGACCCTCGGTATCCCCGGCTCGGGAACAACGGCGGTTATGCTCGGCGCCCTCCTCATGCTCGGCCTCCAGCCCGGTCCCTTGCTTTTCCAGAACAGTCCCGAAATCGCCTGGGGCGTCATCGCCTCCATGATCATCGGCAACTTTATCCTGGCTTTTATCAACATCCCCATGGCGGGCGGTCTTGTTCGTATTCTCGCGGTGCCCGAAAAGATCCTGTTCCCGATCGTCCTGGCCCTGGCCTTCATCGGCACCTACTCCATCTCCCAGAGCACGCCCGACTTCCTCATCCTGGTGGTTTTCGGACTCCTTGGCATGTTCATGAAACGGGCCGGTTACCCGACCTCGCCCATGGTGCTCGGAGCGATAGTCGGCGGATCGATAGAAGAAAAATTCCGCCAGGCGCTGACCATTTCCAACGGAAGCTACAGCGTCTTCGTCAAATCCCCCATCTCTCTCGTCCTCCTCGCCCTCACCATCGGAGCCTTCCTTCTCCCCGTCATCCAGAAGATGCGGACGAAGAAAACTATTGCCGCGTGATAAAGGCTGTGCACAGGTGACTTCACTTTTCCGTCCATCGCCTCTCCAGCCGGAGTCCGCATCGCCGGGCCCCGGCTTTTCTTTTTCCGGGATAGACGACTCCGCCGGATTTCCGCGGGCGGCGTTCCGAATCGGGGACGTTGTCGGTGAGGCCGCGGTTCGGGCCCTCTGCGAGGAGGCAAAGACAGCTCCCAAGCCTGGCCTTGTCGATCCTTTTCACAATGGCGCCCACCGGGACATGGATTATCCGATGTTTCTTGTCTCGGCGCATTCTCTTGGTTCATATTTTTCGGCCTGCGCCATGGCAGGATACAATTTCGGGGCGAGGCTGAACGCAGAGGCCGATCCTGCCTTCCCCATACTCTTCAGTGATCTCCGCGCGCTGGGGCGTGAAGCCGAGTTTGTGATGTTCCGCGCAACGGGGGGGGTCAACACGCACAAAGGCGCCATTTTCACACTCGGCCTGCTCTGTGCCGCTGCCGGTCTTTCCGTTGCCTCGAGTAAAGGACAGAACGAAAATCCATCCGGCCTCGCGGAAATCTGTTTTCTCGCAGGCCGCATTTGCAAGGGTGTCACCGCCCTCGATTTTTCCGGCATCCATGCCGTCGCTATGGGCGGAAGCCGGGAAAGCGGTCCGGAAAATTCCAGGAATTCCGGAGGGTGCCTAACCGCGGGAGAGAAGCTGTATCTGCGATTCGGCGTCAAAGGCATCCGCGGAGAGGCCGAGGCAGGCTTTCCCGTCCTCAGGAGCGCAGTCCTCCCCCGCCTTCAGGAAGGTGGCTCCGACCTTGCCGTAAGCCTCGCTCGGAATGGATTGTCGCATGAGCAAGAGTCTCTCCGGCTCGATGCCCTACTGGCTTCGATGTCCGTACTGGAAGACTCCTGCCTTCTCGCCCGCGGTGGACCGGAAGGGCTCGCATTTGTCCAGAGTCACGCGGCGGCTGTCCTTGCGGCGGGAGGTGCGCGGTCAGTCGAAGGTCGTCGATTCCTCTGTCTCCTCGACAAAGACTGTTGTGAGAGAAACTTGAGCCCCGGTGGATCGGCCGACATGCTTGCCGCGGGCATTTTTCTCTCCACCCTGTGTCTGAAAGACTGTCCGGCATAAGCTATCGTCATCCTTTTGTATCAATCGATACCTCGAACCATTCCTTCGAGTTTCTCCAGCGCAACATCGGCATTATGTTCGGGTACAAGAACGAGAAGAAGGTCGCCGGCGCGGAGCACTACATCTCCTTTGGGGATGATGTCGGATTCCCCGCGTTCGACGCCGGCGATAAGACAGTCGCGAGGCCAATCTATAGCCTTGATCTGTTTGTTGCAGATGACCGAGCCCGATGCTACGGGCAGATCCAGAATGATATTTCGTCCGGGAATATGCTTCTCGGGTTGCGGCTTGCCGGCCAGTATCCTTTGGAGAAGTACATCGTACACGGAAGTCGACTGAATGAGGTCGCCCACCACGTATGCGGCCAGACAGCAGGCTATGAGACCCGAAAAATGGTTGAAATTGCCGCACATTTCGAGGATGAGAACCGCTCCCGTCACGGGAGCCCTCACGACGCTGGAAAACATTCCTGCCATGCCGAGTATCATGAAATTCAGGATGACATGATCCGGAATGAGTCCGATGCCTGTGAGAGCCTTGCCGTATATTTCACCGAACAACGCCCCGCAGGCAAGAAGTGGAAGGAAAATACCGCCTGCGGCTCCGGATCCATAGGAGATGGCGGAGAAGGAAAGTTTCGCGGCAAAAAGAAGGATGAGGAACAGAATATCTAGCTTTTCATTCGCCAGCTCTTCTATGAGGGCGTGACCGCCGCCCGTAACCCTGAATAGATAGAGCCCTACGGGAATCGAGCACAGCAGGGCGAGACAAGGGCGCAGTACGGCCGGAATGCGCAGTTTGGTGTACATATCCTGGGCAAAATAAAGCGAACGTTTGAAGAGATCGCCTGCGAAGGCGCACAGAACCCCAAGCATAATCACGGCAGGCAGCATGCCCAAGGGAACTGGGTCGATGGTGTGGAAATCGAATACCGGTTTCAGTCCGAAAAACCGACTCGCCACGAAATCGCCTGCGACTGAGGCCCCCATGGCGCAGGATAGAAGCAGTGGGGAGAAATATCTGTTCAACTCCTCGAGCACGAAGAGTACACCTGCGAGAGGCGCGCTGAAGGCCGCCGAAAGCCCTGCGGCTGCCCCGCTTGTTATGAGGAATTTTCGTTCGATAGTCGGTCTCCTTCCGATGCCGAGAAATGCGCGGCCGACATAGGATCCTATTTGTATCGATGGTCCTTCCCTCCCGAGCGATAACCCGCTACCTATGGCAAGTATGGCGCCAACGATCTTCATCGGCAGTTCAGGGAGCCACTCCATGTGCATTTTCCGCTGAAGGGCCCCTTTGATCTGGGGAATCCCGCTCCCCTTGATCATGGGTCTTCTTTGGCTCATCCATCCCAGAAGGATACCGATGAGGATCAGGATGCAGGCCCACCCCACCACGAGGGGAAAGCCTGCATTTCGCAGATGGTCGTACACATCACGACGCAGTCCATCCGCCAGCTCGAGCAGCAGACGGAATCCCGCTATGACGAAACCCGCGACTGTGCCGATAAAGATGCTATCCAGAAACACGCCGAGACCTGAACCGTATACCACATCGAAGGCATACCGGAGCTGTCCGCCCGCCGTAGACGAGCTGCTCCTATTTGCGCTGGTGCGTGGAATCATTCTGCGCTTTCTCATTGTTCCTATTGAACAGCGCCCTCGCACAAAAGACTAGGAGAGTGTTCACGTTTCAGGGACAAAAAAGATACGTTTCCAAGGCAAAATGGCGTATCTATTGTCGGCGTCGAAATGCCGGAATGCTGTTGCCATTCCGCATTCTGGACACTCGCCGCGCGCCGTATTACACTGCCACACCATGCGCCCACATGATCTGGCCGAAGGCATAGAATCCCTTCTTCGCAGGACCCCGATATTCCCCGGCAGGAAGCTCAAAGTCGACCTCATAGCCAACCCCAAGGCCGGCGGCTTTGTCAGGCCGCGTTTCGCCCTTAAGCGGCGCCGAGAGCTCGAGGAGGTCCTCAGGTCATCGGCGAACCTGCCCGCTCGCGGCGCGGCCGTGGATTTCCGCCTCCATCTGACCGAGCGTTCGGGGCATGCCTTCGATATCGCGGACCGCATCATTTCGGAGAGCGCCGGCGATTCTCCCGAGGACCTCCGCCTTCTCATGACGGCCGGAGGGGACGGCACCTCCCTGGAAACTGCCGCCCGTCTCGTCGACATTCCCTCGGCGGAGCGCCCGCGCTTCGGAATTCTCAGACTTCCCATGGGGACGGGGAACGACGGCTCCGAGGGCAGGGATCTCTGTACCGCGCTCGGGCGTTTCCTCGCTCCCGCGCGTTTCGAATCCCGGCATTCCCTCCGCGTCACTCCAGCCCCGGAAGGCGGCAAGAAACCTTCCTGGGCCTTCAACATCGCGAGCATCGGGCTCGATGCCTATGTCTCCCACATGACAAATCGACTCAAGGCCCTCTTCCCGGGAGATTCCTACAAGCTCATGGTCGATCTCGCTTCCGTCATGTACGACCGGGTCTACAAGGTCCTCCCCATGGGAATACAGTCCTGGGATGCGAGGGGAATGCGGAGGCTCCATTCGCCGCGCGCCTACCTTCTCCTCGCCATGGGAGCCTCCGGCAACAGGCAGTACGGATCGAACAAGAAAATCCTGCCCGGCGAGGACAACGTCTGTTTCGTCGCGCAGACCAGCCTCTGGAGGAAACTCGCCGCCAAGAGCGCCATCGAGAAGGGACGACATGAAAAGGTCCCCGAGGTCGGACATTTCAGCGCGGAGCGTCTCCTCGTCGACTACCCGGAACGGATAATTCTCCAGTGCGACGGCGAGGCCACGAAGCTGGAGGCTTCCGATTTTCCCCTCACCATAGAGAGGTTCCCCGGCCTCTACAACGTCCTCGTGCCCGCCTGACAGGGCAACGGACTCGCCGCCTTTCCCCGCGAGGCGCGGAGAAAGGTGCGTGGCCGTGCAAGGGTTTCCGGGTCCTTCGTCAATCCTCGGTCGGCTCCATCAGGTTCTTGTCGAACTCCCAATGCCCCGGCGAGCGCCAGAGGCTGGATAAAGTGAGTTCGCGGATGAAGATCAGTTCCTTCGGGAGCCTGTCATAGAGCTTCGTGAACAGCTCTTCGTGCGAGAGTATTTCGCTTACCCACGATTCCCTGTCGATGGCCATGAGTTCGTTGAAGCGTTCGTGGCCAAAGTCTTCGAGTCCCTTCCAGCAGAGATCCTCATAGCGGGGCATCCAGCCAATCGGGCTCTCCACGCCCTTTGCGTGATTGTTCGCCCGCTCGACGATCCACTTGAGCACGCGGATGTTCTCCCCGAAACCGGGCCACAGAAAGTTGCCCTCGGCGTCTTTGCGGAACCAGTTCACGCCGAAAATGCGCGGTGGGTTCTGGATCATGCGGCCGAACCGGAGCCAGTAATTGAAATATGCGGCCATATGGTAGCCGCAGAAAGGCAGCATGGCGAAAGGATCACGCCTTACCTGCCCGACCGCGCTCGAAGCCGCAGCCGTCGTCTCCGAGCCCATGGTCGCAGCGAGATAGACACCGTAGATCCAGTTGAAGGATTGATAGACGAGGGGGACGATCGCGCTCCGCCTGCCGCCGAACACGAAGGCCTTTATGGGGACGCCCGAGGGATTCTCCCAGTCGGGATCTATCGAAGGGTTTTGGCTCGCCGGAGCCGCGAAGCGAGCGTTGGGGTGTGAAGCGGGCGATCTGGAATCGGGACTCCAGGCTTCGCCCTGCCAGTCGACGAGGCCCTCCGGCGGAGTCTTTGTCATGCCCTCCCACCACACGTCGCCATCTGCGGTGAGGGCCGTGTTGGTGAAGATGGTGTTTGCGCGAATCGTCGCCATGGCGTTCGGATTGGATCTTTCGGATGTTCCGGGCGCGACGCCAAAATAGCCGGCCTCGGGATTGATCGCGAAAAGTCTGCCGTCCTGAGCCGGCTTGATCCAGGCGATGTCGTCGCCCACTGTCGTGACCTTCCATCCGCTGAAGGCTTCCGGCGGAATCAGCATGGCGAAATTCGTCTTGCCGCAGGCGCTCGGGAAGGCGCCTGCGATGTAGGTTTTCTCGCCCTCGGGCGATTCCACGCCGAGGATCAGCATGTGCTCGGCGAGCCAGCCCTGGTCCCGCGCGATGACGGAGGCGATCCTGAGGGCGAAGCATTTTTTCCCGAGGAGGGCGTTGCCGCCGTAGCCCGACCCGTAGGACCAGATTTCGCGGTCCTCAGGGAAGTGCACGATGTATTTGTGATCCCTGTTGCAGGGCCAGGGAACGTCGGCCTGCCCGGGCCCGAGGGGCATGCCCACCGAGTGCACGCAGGGCACGAACTCGGCGTCGGATCCGAGCAGCTCGAGGACCCTGCGGCCCATCCTCGTCATGATGCGCATGCTCGCGACGACATAGGGGGAGTCCGTCAGTTCGACCCCGATGTGAGAGAGCGGCGATCCGAGGGGGCCCATGCTGAAGGGAACGACATACATGGTGCGCCCCTGCATGCAGCCGTCGAAGAGGCGGCGCAGGATCGCGCGCATCTCCTTGGGGTCCTTCCAGTTGTTCGTCGGCCCAGCCTCGACGCGGCGGCGCGAACAGATGAAAGTCCTATCCTCCACACGCGCAACATCGCCTGGATCGGACCTGGCCAGGAAGCTCCCCGGCCTTTTTTCCGGATTGAGCCTGATGAACGTTCCGGACTCCACCAGCGAATTGCAGATGGCCTCGTTCTCCGCCTCGGAACCGTCGCACCAGTGTACGTGCATCGGCTTGCACAGATCGGCCATCTCCGCCACCCAGCTCGCGAGTCCCTTGTGGACCACATACGCCGGAATTTTCATCGTTCCTCCCTTTTTGTTCCGTTCGATGAAACTCTGGTTCGATATGTGATTATAACCGCTGTTCGGAAAAATGGTGAAAAAAATCAGCGTGAAAGCGTCGAGTCGCTACGTCCCCGCGGGTTTGAATTTCGCTGAGGCAACGATCCCTTTGGGTTTGAACATCGATGAGGCAATTCGGCACCTTGCGGCGCGGATGCCGCGTGGGTATCATCCTGCCATGGACAGCAACTGGACAAAAATATCGGGCGGCTTCCGCTACGCCGGCTCTTCGATCGAGGCGACGATGACCGAGGAGGGAGCCCATCTCGCTCCCGTCACATTCACTCTCGGCACGAAGCCGGTCAATCCCTACTTCGTCTCGCCCTGGCAGGGCGAGGGGCTCGCGCTCGGCGCTGGCGTGCTCAGGCCTCTTCGCGGCAACTTCTTCTGCCTGCCCTTCGGCGGTGGTGGACTTTCGCAGGACGGACGCATTTTCCGCGCGCACGGCGACGTGGCCTCGGAGCCTTGGACCTTCGAGTACGCGGAGCGCAAGGATTCAGGCGACCGCATTGTCCTCTCGATCAAGCCGAAAGATGTCGGAGGAATGGCTCTCAAGACAGTCGAGATCGACGAAGCGAACTCCTCGATCTTCACCGAGGTCGCGGTCGAGGGCGTGTCCGGGGATTATCCCGTGGGATACCACCCCAATCTCAGGATGCCCTTCGCGGGGCGGATGTACCTCTCGCTGAGCTCCTACGAGACCCTGCGCGTCATGCCGCGCTCGGTCCTCCAGTACTCGGGCGGCGAATACTACGACCTGCTTCCGGGCGTCCGCGCAGCCTCGCTCTCTCGCGTGCCCACGCTGGCCGGCAGCTTTTCCGACTGCACGACCTTCCCCCGCGTCGAGGGCTTCGTCGACCTGGTTTCGGCGTGGCGCAGCCCCTCCGAGGACATCGCCTGGAGCTTCGCGGCCTATCCGGAGGAGGGCTTCGCCTGGTATTCGCTGAAGAGTTCGCGGAAATTCGGTTCGACGCTTCTGTGGATGGAAAACCGTGGACGCCATCAGTTCCCCTGGAACGGGCGCACCGCCGTGCTCGGCGTCGAAGACGTCACCTCGTATTTCGCGGATACGGTGGGGACGAGCCAGGGTCCGAACGACATGAACAGCCTCGGCTATCCGACCTGCCACAGCTTCCGTCCCGAGGAGACATCGCGCTTCCCCTACCTGGAGGGAGTCGTGGCCATCCCGCGCGATTTCTCCCGCGTCGCGGAAGCCGCGCCCAGCCGCAAGGGTTTCACCTTCACCTCGACGAAGGGACACACTGTCGAGGTAGCCGCCGACCTTTCGCGGCTCTGATGGGGATTCAGGCCGCCGCGGCTTGAGTGCGGCTTTGGCTGCGGCCGGCCCTTCAGTCCCCGTTCCAGGCCGCGAAGACTTCGCGCACGTTTTCCGGCTTCGCCCCGGCCCCGAACTCGCACTGGGCTATCGCCCCGCCGTCCTTCCAGAGGATGGGCCTGACCCGCTCCACCGCGGCACGAACATCCTCCTTCGTCCCGTAAGCCAGTATTTCCTGCCTGTCGATCTCGCCCCAGAACGTGATTTTCCCTGCGTAGGGTCCGAGCTTCTCCGGCCCGATACAGAATATCTGGAGGTTGGCGGCGTCGATCCCGACATCGATGAGGTGGGGGATTATGTCGAGCGTATAGCCGTCGGAATGGAAGAAGATTTTCTTTCCGTGGCTGTGGGCTATATCGGCGTAATCGCGGTACATCGGCTTGACGAGCCTGACCCAGAGGGCTGGATCGATGAGGAGGCTTCTCTGGCTGCCCCAGTCGTCCATGAAGAAGAGCCCGTCGACATCGGTTTCCGCCCAGACCGTGAGGAGCCTCTTGAAGAAATCGTGGACCTCTTCCATGAAGGCGTACATGGCCGCGTTCCCGAGGGCGATGTCGACCAGGAGGTTTTCCGTGCCTCGTATGAACTGCATGCGCTCGAATGGCCGCGCGAGCTCCCCCGCGAGAACGAAGCGCTCGCTGTGCCCGCAGTATTCGTTCACGAGTTTTTTGTCCAGGCTCAACAATTCGACGGGGATGTGCACCCGCGAGGCCGCGTTCCAGTCCTCGTCTTCCGCGGGAATGAGAGGGATCTTCACCTCCCCTATGAGACCTGGTTGGATGTTCTCGAAGACGCAGCTCCACTCGTCGACATACCGCCCTTCGGCGTACCAGTCTCCCTGTTTCCGGGGCGGTATCGCATAACGCGTGTGCGATTCCGGAACCTGGACGATATCGTCGGGGAAATCGCGCCTGATGTCGGCCAACTCGGCGGGGTAGCGCGTTTCCGCCCAGGGCAGGGTCCACATGTGCCGCGGCACGCTGCCCGAGGTGTTCCGGAATTCCAGCGTCGATCTGACTTTCTCGCGGCTCGTCATCATGTCTTCCTCCACGCGCCCCGAAAGCGCTATTTCGTCATCTTGGCCTTCTGGAGGCTCTGAATCTGGATCGTGTTCAAAAGGACGGCGAAGAGGATGAGGAGCCCGCGCACGATGTATTTTTCGAAGTCGCCCACGCCGAACAGGGTCATGCCGTTGTTGATCACGCCGAGGAAGATTATGCCGATCATCGTGCCCCAGACTTTTCCGATGCCGCCATTGAGGCTCGCGCCGCCGATTATGACGGCTGAGATGACGTCCATCTCGTAGCCGCGGCCGAAGGTCGAGGAGCCCGACATGACCTGCGCGGAGAGGATGATGCCGGAGAAGGCGGCGAGTATCTGCACGGCGACGAGGATGATGATTTTGACCTTGGTCACGTTGATGCCGGAGAGGCGGGCCGATTCAGGATTGCCGCCGACCGCGTAGACCTCGCGGCCGAAGCGCGTCAGATTCATGATGACGAAGACGACGACGAAGGCTATGAGGAGCCAGAGCGCCGGCACCGGGAAGATTCCGAATAACCTTCCCGCGCCGATCCAGTTGTACCAGTCCGGGAGGGTGGTGACGGGGAATCCCTTGGATATCAGGGCCGCCGTGCCGTAGATCACATTGAGCATGGCGAGCGTGATGATGAACGAGGGGATGTTGAACTTAGTGCGGATGAAGCCGTTGATGAGCCCTATCAGGAGGCCGACGAGAAGGGCGCAAACCATGGCGACAATGACGGCCGAACTCATCGGCAGTATTCCGGCCTTGTCGAGCGCTCCCGTGACAGTCGCGGTGAGTACGGCCGAGAGGGCTATTGAGGAACCGACAGAGAGGTCGATCTCTCCGCCTATGATCGTCATCGTCATGCCGAAGGAGATCACGCCCGCGAGCGCCACGTTGCGGAAAATGTTGAGGATGTTGGGCAGCGTGAAAAAGCCGGGCGCAAAGGCCACGAGAACGAGGGTTATGACGGAGAGAATGAGCTCCATCATGTATTTTTTGTAAAATCGCGACAGATCGAAGCCGTTCCGTGTTGCGGATTTCATTGTTTGCCGCCTCCCATGCACAGCGAATAGAGTTGTTCAATGGTGATATCGTCGGGACTGACCTCTCCGACGAAGCGGCCGAGCCGCATGATGATGATCCTGTGACAGACCTCCAGCAATTCTTCCAGCTCGGAGGAAACGACGACCGAAGAAATCCCGCAGCGCGACTGGTCCCAGATGATCTGGAATATCTGCTGCTTGGCGTTCACGTCGATTCCCCGCGAGGGCTCGTCCAGGAAAATCACTTTTGGGCAGGCGTTGAGCCACTTCCCGACGACGACCTTCTGCTGGTTGCCGCCCGAGAGGCTCGTCATGGGAAGGCTCGTTCCCGTCGTCTTGATCTCGAGAGCCCCGACCTGCCTGTCGGCGAATTCATTCTCGAGTCTTCTCTTGACGAAGCCGCCCGGGGAAACCTGATCGAGGCAGGCGTGACAGAGGTTGTCCCTGATCGAGAGGATCTGGACGAGGCCTTGGGTCTTCCTGTCCTCGGGCGTGAAGGCGAGGCCCGCGCGGTTCATGAGCCGCGGATTCGGGGCATCGATTTTTTTCCCGTCGAGGACGATGTCGCCGGAATCGGCCCTGTCGGCGCCGAAAATCGCGCGCAGAAGCTCCGTCCTTCCGGAACCGAGCATGCCGGCGATGCCGAGTATCTCGCCCTTTTTCAGGGTGAAGGAGATATCCTCGAACCAGGGTTTTCTCGTGAAGTTCGTGATGTCAAGGATGGTTTCGCCGGAGATGGCGAGGTCGGAGGGTCTTTTCTTCACCTCGACATCTCCGAACATGAGCTTGAGAATGTCGCGGTGCTGGGCGCCTTCCATCCCGATCGTGCCGGTCAGTCTCCCGTCGCGCAGAACCGTGCTCGTGTCCGCGATCTCCCACAGTTCCTGGAGCCTGTGGGTTATATAGATGATGATGACGTCTTTTTTCTTCAGCTCGCGGATGAGTCTGAACAGGATCTGCGTCTCCTGCTGGGCGAGGGCCGAGGTCGGCTCGTCGAGGAGGATGACCTTGGGGCGGCAGCTCATGGCCTTCACGATTTCGACGACCTGACACTGCCAGACATTCAGGTTGACGACAGGCTCCCGCAAGGGCAGCTCGATGCCCATCTCGTCGAGAAGCGCCTGGGCCTTCGCGTAGGTTTTTTTCCAGTCGACGAAGGCTCCCTTTGTCTCATATCGTCCGATCAGTATGTTTTCGGCGACGGAAAGCCCCGGTATCAGGCTCATTTCCTGATAGACCGTCGCTATACCCGCGCCGAAGGCATCCGAAGGATTTTCGAATTTCAGCGCCACCCCGTCGATGTCGAGAGTCCCGCCTTCAGGCTTGTAAGCCCCGTTTATGATCTTGACGAGGGTGGATTTTCCGGAACCGTTTTTGCCGATCAGCGCGTTGACTTTGCCGCTTTCGAAGGAGAGCGAGACATCGTCCAGGGCCCTGGTGCCGGGAAAGACCTTGGTGATGTTCCGGACATTCAGAACGCTCATTGAATCCTCTTTGCACGTGAATGACAGGATCGAAATCAGGGGTTCCGCGGGCCGGCGGAACCGGCAGCCGCGAAACCCCTTCAGTATACTGCGATTCGGGAAGTCGTGTGCTTATTTTCCCGACTTGGATTTCAGGTCGGCGAGGAAGGCATCGAGTCCGGCCACGTTGGCGCGGGCGAGGAGGATTCCCGGGACGATCTGGGTTTTTCCCTTCGTCGCACTGATATCCTCACCCTTGATCGCCTTGATGAGGCTTTCCATGGTCTTCACGCCGATGCCGTAGGGGTCCTGGGCGATCGCGGCCTGGAGGATGTTGGCGGGATCTTTGAGGAGCTGGACCATCTGCTCGCTGCCGTCGAATCCGAACACGGAGATCTTGCCTGCTTTTCCCGCGTTCTTGACAGCCATGGTCGCGCCGATGGTGCCGCCCTCGTTGGCGGAGAAGATCAGGTTGAGGCTGCCACCCTTGGCGGTGATGATGTCGCCGGCGACCGTGATGGCCTTGTCCTGGAGCCAGGCGTCCTGGTCGGCGATGACTTCGACGCCGGGGAGGGCCTTGATCTGATCGAGGAAGCCGTTCACGCGGGCCGAGGACTGCTCGGGCAGGAGGGACTTGAACTGGAGGATGGCGACCTTGGCCTTTCCGCCCATCTTCTCCTTGATGTAGGTCGCGGCGGCCTGTCCGCAGGTCTTGCCGAGGTCGTAGTTGTCGGAGGTGAAGGCGCCGGAGATGTAGGGGGCGCTCGTCAGGGTGAAGTTGGAGATGCCGACCGCGAGCCCTTTCTTCGCGGCGTCGGCGATGACCTTCATGGACGCGCCTTCGCTGATCGGGGAGATGGCCACGCCTTTGTACCCTTGGGTCACGTAGGTGTTGAGAAATTCAGCTTCCTTGGCCGCGTCGCCGTTGGTGTTGCCGGGATAGAAATCGAATCCGGCCTTGACCGCCGTGTCTTTGTAGCCGAGCTGGAGAAGCTTCATGAACTGGTCTTCCTGAAACACGACTCCTGCCACTTTGGGCTTGGCCTGGGCGAAAGCGCCTGCGCCGACGGCGAACATCATAGCCACCGCCACCATTGTCACGAGAACCTTTTTCATCTGAGCCTCCTGTAAAACGCGATTCCTTTTTCCGCCGCGCGAGCGGCGGGTAGTGCCTCAATAAATTCCCGTCCCCGCCTTCAGACCCTCGTCGAACATGGCCGTGATGTTCTCTATCGGGATTCCGTCGTGCAGCGAGTGATCGGAGGCGAGGATGTAGCCGCCGCCTGCGCCTGCGTCGGCGATAGCCTGCCGGACTTCAGCGCGCACATCCTCGGGGCTGCCGTAGGGGAGGGTCCCCGAGGAGTCTATGTTGCCGATTATGCAGAATCGCTTGCCGTATTCCCTCTTGACGCGCTTCAGGTCCATGCCGGCCGTGCGCTGGAGAGGATGGATCGACTTGATTTTCGTGTCCGCGATGAGATCGAGATAGTCGTATATGTTGCCGCAGGAGTGGAGGAGGGCGGGCACGCCGAGCGAGTCGACGTAGTCCACGAGGTCCTTGAAATACGGATAGAAGTGCTTGATATAGAGGTCTTTGCGGAAGAAAACCGATTTGGAATCCCCGAGGTCCTCGCTGATCCAGATGCCGTCGATGCCGCATTCCACCGCGATTTTCGCGGCCTTCTTGAAGAAGTCGTTGGACATGGCGAAGACCGACTCGAGGAGTTCGGGGTCGTCGTAGAGGGCGAAGCTGATGTTCTCGAAGCCCATGAGGAGCCAGGCCGTCGTGAGCGGACCCTGGACTCCGCAGGTGATGGCGAGCTGCGATTCTTCGTTGTTCCTGATAGTCTGCCTGAGTTCGAGATCGCGCCCCGGAAGCTCCGGATCGGGACAGGTATATGCTTCGAAATCTTCCCTGCAGGTGATCGGGTTGCGGATCGGCGAATCGATGGGCCAGGAAACCTCCGAGCGCACGAAGACGGTTCCCCACTCGTCCCGGTACGTCTTTTCGTCGATCCATTCGGGCGAATAACCCTGGAATCCGGCCAAGGGAACCCAGATGCCGTCCATCCTGAGCTTTTTCGCGAGCTCGAGGGCATCCATGCCGTTGTAGCTTCCGGGTCTGTGGCCGATGAGCTTTTCGTAGAGCGGTTCCTGGAAGAGGAAGTCGAACAGGGGAACGCGGTCGGGCAGGCCTCCCTCGATCGCGGTCAAGAATCGTTCTTTTGATGTCACTGGTTTCTCCGCCTGGCTTTCAGATTCTAAGATGATTCTAGCACGGGGTCCCGATCCGTCAAGAAACTTAATTTAAAATATTTTGATTTAATTAAGTTAAATCACAAAATTTAACCAAATTAAGTCTCCACATATTTTCGAAATCATGTATAATGCCCTGCATGAAAAAGACGACCCTGAAGGACCTCGCCGAAGCCGCGGGAATTTCCGTGGCCGCGGTTTCCATGATCCTCTCGGGAAAGGGCAAGATTTCTCCCGCCGTCGCGGGGCGCGTGCGCGTCCTGGCCGAAGAGATGGGATACAGCCGGAAAGCCCAGGAGTCGGCCCCGGGATCGAGGCGCTTCAAGTATGTCAGCATCCTCCAGCGCGAGGATTTTCCCTATCTGTGGAACTTCTCCCAACCCTTCGCCACATACCTCGAGGAACAGGTCATCCAGATGGGGTATTACCCGATCATCCTCCATATTCCCGCCACGGCGACCGCGAAGACCATCTTCAAGGAAATCACCGGCGCCAGGGTCGGGGCTGTCTTCGCCATCCACTACGCCGATCCCGAACTGTTCCAGGATCTCGAGGATTCGGGCATTCCGGTCATCATCATCAACAACAACGAGTATCAGACGCAGTTCTATTCGGTTCTGTCCGACGAAGTCCAGGGAGCCTACGAGGCGACCAAGTATCTTGTCGGGCTGGGACACAGAATCATCGGCTACGCCGACTATTTCAGACCCAACTACCCGACCCTCATCAATGACCGCTTTTTCGGCTACTGGAAGGCTCTCGAGGAGAGCGGACTGGAATATATGGAGGACAACAGGATTTCAGTGAGTCTTCCGGACTTCGAAGCCCTGGTGAAACGGGTCGAGGAGATATACCGCAGCCCCCTGCCCCCCACAGCCTTCTCCGTGCACGACGACTACTTCGCCGCCTATCTCCTCGAGGCGCTGAAGCGTTCGGGCAGGCAGGTTCCGAAGGATGTATCCCTCATCGCGACGGGCGGCGACGTCCTCGACTACAGGGTTCCCTTCATACCGAAGATCAGCACCATGCAGATCGACCAGCGCCTCATGGTCTCGATGGCCTGGAACCTCCTCGAATCGCGGCTCCAGTCGCCCTCGGGCTCTGTCCAGGTGCTGAAGACGAAAATGCCCTTCGTCGACAGGGGCTCCTGCCGCTTCGACATGGATTGAAACATTCCGCGCAAGGAGAGGATGCCGTGAATTTCCAACCCGATTATACCTGTATCGAAAATGCCGCGCGCAATGTGGAGGCGCAAAGGCTTCCGCTCTACGAGCACATAATCTGCCCCGAAATCATGGAGACCATCCTCGGCACGCGCTTCGCCGGACTCGCGGGCGGGAACTTCGCGGACAAGAAGGAATACTTCAGACAGTACTGCCGCTTCTTCGCGACGATGGGCTACGACACGGTGAGTTTCGAGCAGTGTATCGGCGCCGTCATGCCGGGCTCGGGCGCTCTCGGCAGGCACGTGCCGGGTGTCATCGTGGACCGCGCGAGCTTCGAGTCCTATCCCTGGGCGGAGATACCCGATCTCTTCTTCTCCGCCTATTCGGAGGACTTCAGGGCCCTCGGCGAGGTCATGCCCGCGGGCATGAAAGCCATCGGAGGGCCGGGCAACGGCATCTTCGAGTGCGTGCAGGACATCACCGGCTACACCGAGCTCTGCTACATCGCCGCCGACGATCCTGAGTTGTACGCCAAACTTTTCGCCGCCGTGGGTGCGGTCAATCTCGCGATCTGGAAGCGCTTCATGGCGGAGTTCGGGGACATCTACTGCGTCCTCCGCTTCGGCGACGACCTCGGATTCAAGAGCAACACACTCATCTCGGCCGGGGACATCCGCAGGCTCGTCATCCCGGCCTACAGGCCCATCATCGACCTCATCCACTCGTACGGAAAACCCTTTCTCCTGCACTCCTGCGGCATGATCTTCGACGTGATGGACGATCTGGTCGCGGCGGGCATCGACGCGAAGCACTCCAACGAGGACCAGATCGCGCCCTTCCCTGTCTGGGTGGAGCGCTACGGCGAGAGGATAGGGAACTTCGGCGGGGCCGACACGGACTTCATCTGCCGCAACGATCCGGAGACGATCAGGGAGTATGTCCGCGATGTCGTCGGTAAGTCGGTCGGTCATGGCGGATTCGCCTTCGGTTCGGGAAACTCGATCCCCGACTATGTGCCTGTGGAAGGTTACCTCGCGATGGTGAATGCCCTGCGCGAGTGGCGCGGGGATTTTTCCTGACAGGAGTGGGCATGAAACGGAGCGAGATAAACGCGCGCATTCGGGACGCCGAGGTGTTTTTCGCCGCGATGAATTTCCGGCTGCCGCCCTGGGCGGCGAGGAATCCGGACGACTGGCGCGCTCGCGGCGAGAGCGATGCCGAGATAGTCGGGAATATGCTCGGCTGGGACCTGACGGATTTCGGCTCGGGCGACTTCGCGCGGCGCGGACTTTTTCTGTTCACTATGCGCAACGGAGCCGCCCGGCGCGACGCGAAACCCTACGCCGAAAAAATCATGATCGTCGGCGAGGAGCAGGAGACGCCCCTTCATTTCCACTGGTCCAAGATGGAAGACATAATAAACCGCGGCGGCGGAAACCTCGTTCTCCAGCTCTTCGGATCGACGAGCGATGAAGGCCTGTCCCCGGAAGCTGTCCAGGTCCGGGTCGACGGCATCACCCGCCGCGTGGAGGCGGGGGGGCAGGTTGTTCTCTCGCCCGGTGAGAGCATCTGCCTCGCCCCCGGCCTCTACCACCGCTTCTTCGGCGAGAAAGGGGCGGGAAGGATCCTTGTCGGCGAGGTGAGCGCGGTGAATGACGACAATTCCGATAACAGATTCTTTGAGTCCGTCGGGCGTTTTCCCGATATAGAAGAGGACGAAGCCCTGTACAGGCTCCTCGTCTCGGACTACCGGAATTATCTCTGATCCGCTGCTCCGGCACGGACAGAAGAAGGATGACATCATGCCGATACGCATAGCGGGCACGGGCTGTGCCCTGATGGACAGACTGTTTGTGGGGGTCGACTTCGGCGGCGAGGCTTTCCGGCGCTACCGGAGCCTGTGCGATGGCGACGGGGGCCTCTCTCCGGGCAAGCTCGTCTTCGTGCCGGATGCCGAACATTTCGCGAAAGAGAGTTTCGACCGCATTCTGGAAAATCTCGTTCCTGGTTCGAAGGCCAGCGCGGAGAACATCGGGGGACCTTCGATCGTCGCCATGATTCACGCTGCCCAGATGCTGGCCGGCCCCGATTTTCATGTCTCCTTCCATGGTCTTCGCGGCGACGACGAAACGGGGGACCGGCTGGCCGCCCTCCTCGCGAAGCTGCCGGTCGATTGCTCCGCCTACGGGATGGCGCCGGGCCCGACCCCCTCCACCTTCGTCCTCTCCGATCCCTCCTGGGATGGCGGGCACGGAGAGCGCTGCTTCGTGAACGACATCGGTGTCGCGGCCGGCTACAACGCGGAGAAGCTGCTCGAAGGGAGCGCGGATGGGAGCGGCTTCCTCGACGCCGATATCGTCGTCTTCGGGGGAACAGGCCTCGTCCCCGCCCTGCACGACGGGCTCGGCGACCTCCTTCCCGAGGCCCGCGCCCAGGGCTGCCTGACCGTGGTCAACACCGTCTTCGATTTCCGGAACGAGAGGCGGGACCCTGTCCACCCCTGGCCTCTCGGCCGCCCCGGTGACTCGCCGAGGTCCTTCGGAGCCTGCGAACTCCTCATCATGGACAGGGATGAGGCGCTGAGGCTTTCCGGAACGACCTCGCTCGACGCAGCAGCCTCCTTCTTCGTGGCCTCGGGCGTTTCCGCCTTCGTCATCACGCGTGGGGCTGGCGACGTGATCGCCTGGACCTCCGGCGGAAAGACCCCCCGAGAGGGAAGCGGGCGCAGCGGAGGCCGCTTCGCGCCGCTCGCGCTCTCTTCCTGCCCCGTTTCGGCGCGCGCGGGACGGGAGATCAGGGAGAACCAGGGCCCAGGCGGGAGAGGGGGACCCCGCGGAGATACCACGGGCTGTGGCGACGCGTTTGCCGGCGGCATCGTCGCCGCGCTCGCGGAGCAGATGCTCGCGGGCAGGGATCGCGATCTCGACCTGAAAGACGCCATCCTATGGGGAATAGCCGCCGGAGCCGCCACCCTCGGGATCGTCGGCGGCACCTGGTACGAAAAGGTTCCCGGAGAAAAGCGCGCCGTCGTCGAGTCTTACCGTGCGGATTACTTCCGGCAGATCGCAGGCGAAAGCCGGGACGCCGGGCCAGGCTCAGACCAGGGCGCCGGCAGGGGCGCTGGCAGGGGCGCCGGGCCGGTCGAAGAGGGGATACAATCATGAACAGGAATGGGACTCTGGCCGTCTTCGGGGCAGGAAACATCGGTCGCTCGTTTGTCGGACAGCTCTTTGCCCATGCGGGCTGGAATGTCGCATTCATCGATGTCGACCCTGTTCTCGTCGCGGAGCTGAACAGGCGGAAATCCTATCCCGTCGTCATCAAGCGCCGCGGACGTGTCGACGAAGTTTTGCAGGTTTCCGGTGTCCGTGCCGTGGATGGCAGGGACAGGGAGGCTGTCGCCGCCCTGCTGGCGGAGGCTGATCTCGCGGCCACCTGCGTGGGCAAGGCCGCCCTGCCGAAGATCCTGCCGGCGCTGGCCGCGGGGCTTCTGGAACGAAAGCGGAGGGCGCGCGGCTGTGGGCATGGACCGGAATCCTGCGCAGACTCAGGCGATATGGCGCCGGAATCCCGCGCGGGCGTCAGGTCCGTCCCTCCCCTCGATATCATCCTCGCCGAGAACGACCGCGAGGCACCCGAAACGCTGCTGCGCGGACTTACTTCCCTGCTCCCCGAGGGCTTCCCGATCGGAGAAAGGCTCGGGATAGTCGAAACGAGCATCGGCAAGATGGTGCCCCTCATGCGCGCCGAGGATATGGCCGTGGACAGGCTGTGCGTCTTCGCCGAAGAATACAACACACTCATCCTCGACAAAAAGGGCTTTCTCGGTCCCGTACCCGAGGTCGAGGGGCTTCTGCCCGTCGACTGCATCATGGCCTATGTCGACCGCAAGCTTTTCATACACAACCTGGGGCACGCCGCCGCTGCCTACTTCGGCTATCTGGCGGATCCGGCCGAAACCATGCTCGCGCGTGCCCTGGCGCTGCCCGGTGTGCGGGACTCGGCCGAAGCCGCGATGACCGAGGCCGCGGCGGCTCTCTCCGCCGAATACCCGCAAGCACTGTCGCCGGAGGGACTCTCTCTCCACATCGCCGACCTCCTGTCGCGGTTCGCCAACGAAGCGCTGGGCGACACCGTGCACCGCGTCGGACGTGACCTTCCGCGCAAGCTGGGTCGCTCCGACAGGATCGTCGGCGCGGCCCTCTTCTGTCAAAAAAGGGGCCTGCCTTGGCGGGGCATCGCGCGGGTTTTCGCCGCCGCCCTGCGCTTCCGCTCTCCGGGCGAAAACGGGGAGCTCTTTCTCCCCGACTCGGCATTCGCGCGGCTTCTTGAGGAAAAAGGACTCGATGCGGTCTTCCGCGACGTCTGCGGTCTCGATCCCGCCGATTCAGGGGACCGGGCGGTGATGGAAGGTTTTTCGGGTTGACCTTTGTCCTCGCCCGACGGCATCATCAGCCGGTCGTTCTGGAGGTCATGCCCGTGGGTCTGTCCGGTTTCGCTTCGCTCTACGCTTCCGCCACCATTTTCGCTCTCACCTCGATTTTCGTGAAATTCGCGTCGAGGGGGTTTTCGGGATTCTTCATCTCGTCCACCCGATTCGTGATCGGCGTGCTGCTCTGTCTTTTCGTCCTCTTCCGGTCCTACGGGGGCGTCAGGATCAAGAACCCGAAGGCTGTCCTCTTCCGCGGCATATTCGGAGCATCGTCCATGGCGCTCACCTACGCGGCCATTTCGATGACGGGACCCGGCAGAGCCTCCCTGCTCTCCAATATCTACCCACTCTTCGTGCCCGTTTTCGGGGCGCTTTTCTTCGGAGAACGCTTCCACAAAAAGACCCTCGTGAGTCTCGTCCTGTGCACGCTCGGCGCGATCCTCGTTGTGCGCGACGGCTCCGGCGCCTCGATGACGGGGGATCTTCTCGCCATAGGGAGCAGCGTCTTCGCGGCTGTGGCCGTCAACTTCGTCCGACTCGCTTCCAGGACGGAGAATCCCTTCGTCATATACCTCAGCCCCTGCGTATTCGGACTTCCCCTCTTCTTCTTCGCACCCCTGCCGCAGACGCCGCCGGCGCCTCTGTCGATATGCTTCCTCATCGCCGTCGGCATCGGCGCCTTCACGGCCCAGGCCCTGATGGCCCACGGGTACAAGAGCGTTCCCGCGGGGAGGGGAAGCCTCGTCTTCTACTGGGAAACGGCCCTCACGGTCATCCTGGGCGCCCTTGTCGCGGGAGAGCACTTCAACCTCAGGTTCGCCCTCGGACTCGGCTTCATCGTGACCGGGCTCTGGTTCAACAACCGGAAGGATGGGAGGGCTGTCGCCCAGGCCGCCTAGCCGTTCCTGAACACCCGTTGCCGGCGCGGGTACCGATCCGCGGACGTCGCGGTATCCGAGGTACCACTGTGCTTGTCCCCGCGCAGCTACACTCCTCCGCATGAACCACATCGACTTCCGCTCCGAACGGCATCCTCGATCCGGCCTCCGTCGACATCAATATGGTATTCTTTGTCGTCGACCCTGCGTCCGATCCGGAGCACGTCGTTCGGGCGACGATGGAGCGCGGAATCCCCGTCAATCCACCGGAGAATGGTGCTTTCCGCTTCGTGACCACTACTGGATCGACGCAGCTCGTGTCGAAACCACCGTGCGGGCCATCGCCGCGGTTCTCAGAAACCCGCTTTCCTGAGTTTCGGTGCGATGACGATCCTGAAAAAAATGCTTGACACAATAAAAAAACCATGATAACCATAGATTATAGGTTGTATCACATCATACAAGATGTATTTGCCTTCTGAAAAGAAAGGAGTAGGCAAACATGGTGGATGTTGGGAGGAAAATCGAACTTCAAAAAGCATTTTGGCTACATGCCAATGAAAGACCAGTTATACAATTAAGAGTTGGTAGTATTTTCCCGACGGATTGTTTTTCGGTATCAGAAAAACTCCTTTCGGTGGGGAAAAACATAACACCGGATATGTTGAATGTTGAAGAATTTTTGCCTGATTACGAAAGAATGTACAATGTATCCGAGAATATTTCCTGTAATGATTCCTTTTGGGCTGCCGAACCGTACGCAGCCATACCGTGGATTGAGGCCATGCTCGGATGCAGGATTTTCCCGGGCAACAACAGCTTTGTATCCGAGCCATGTATAGCTGCGCCCAATGAACTTGGAAAAGCGCGAATTGACTTTGATGGCGTATGGGTAAAAAAATACTGTGAATTTCTCACTCAATTGAAGAAACTATCAGGGGGAAGGTTCCCGGTTGCCCAGTCGTCTATTCTGAGGGGACTTTTGGATTGCCTCGGTGCTGTTTTAGGGCAGACACAGATGATATTTGCTTTGTATGATAATCCAGTCGAAGTTGAGACCTTCGTAAACATTTTGTGCGATGATTTTATTTCGCTTATTAAACTCCAGTATGAATATATAAATCCATTTTACGGCGGCTCGATAGCGGATATCTGGGCGCCTGATAAGTATATGATGCATTATCAGGACGACCTGACGGCAATCGCATCTCCATGGGCATTCGAAAGATACTTAAAGACCTGTCATGACAAGATCTGTTCGGAATTTAACTATTCGTATTTCCACATACACCCGGCCTCATTTATGATACTTGATAATTTGCTGAGTATTGAGAACCTGGGTGTTGTGCAGACTCAAAAAGATGTCGGAGGCCCGTCGGTTGATGAAATGCTTCCATATCTCACAAGAATACTTAAAAAGAAAAAGTTGTTTTTTTCTGGCAGTTTTTCTTTTGTTGAATTGGACAACATTCTTGAAATCCTTCCTGCAGCAGGCCTGTTTCTTCACATCTCGACTGATACCTTGGAGGATGCCTCGGTTGTAAGCGAATATATCAAGAAAAAACTGGATAAATGATTCAATCGGAATTTTGGCATTTGTAATAAGCCCTGATAATGGAATGTATGTTCCATTAAGAAATATTGTTAGTAGGTAATGGTACATAATTACTTGTATGACATCGTACATCTAAATCGCGAAGGAAAGGGAAAATATATGAGCAATTATGGGACAATCGGGTTTATTGGTTTGGGAATTATGGGTAAGCCGATGGCAATAAATCTCTTGTTGGCCGGATATAGTCTTGTTGTCTTTGATATTGTGCCCGCAGGGATGGAAGAGTTGGCACGAAGGGGCGCAGGGAAGGCATCGACGCCAAAAGAGGTGGCGGAGCGTTGTGATGGTGTAATCATTACAATGTTACCCAATTCTCCAAACGTCAGAGAAGTAATGTGCGGCGCAGAAGGGATTCTTAAGGGTGCACGCCCGGGCACTATCGTGGCGGATATGAGCTCCATTTCGTCGGTTGCAGCTAAAGAAATTGCAGAAGAAGCACGACAGCTCAATGTCTCATACTTGGACTGTCCAGTAAGTGGCGGTGAACCTAAGGCAATCGATGGTTCGCTTGCCATTATGGCAGGTGGTTGTGAAAAAGATTTCGAAAAAATAAGGGAATTGTTGCTTGTCATGGGAGCCTCTGCTGTTCTGATCGGGGAAGTTGGCGCAGGGAGCATCACAAAGCTTGCCAATCAAATCGTGGTCGCCATGAATATTGCAGCCTTAGGCGAAGCATTCACCTTGGCGGTAAAATCGGGCATAGATCCCGAAAAAGTTTTTAGTGCTATAAAAGGCGGGCTGGCAGGCAGTACGGTTATGAACGCCAAGGTACCAATGATCTTGGAAGGCAATTTTAAACCCGGTTTTCGTATTGCGCTTCACATCAAGGACTTGAAGAATGCTATGGAAGCCGCACAGGCGGAGAACGTTTCCATCCCGCTTACAAAAGAAATATTGTCCTATATGGAACAGTTGCAGGCAGAGGGCAAGGGCGGCAACGACCACGGCGGATTGATCCAATACTATGAAAAACTCTCAGGTGTGGAAGTGCGCAGGAAACAATAGAGCGAGGTGAGAATTTGGGAAAGAACATCTTTTTACAATGGATGGCCACAAAGACAAAGTCTTATTGGTGGAATGATTCGGGGAATCTTGATGAAATCAGGACTGCACTTGAGAATGGCGCTTCTGGCGTAACACTGAATCCGCTTCTCGTAAAAATGGCGCTTTTTGGAAGCAGTAATTATTGGAGTCCAAAACTAAAAAGCATGCCAAAGACACTCAAAGGCAGCGAAAAAGCTGAGGAGATCGTTCGCATCATCACCTGTGAGATTGCTTCTATGGTGGAGCCCATTTATAAAAAGACAGGCGGACTGCTAGGCCGCGTATGTGCTCAGGTAGCACCTGATAAGGCATTTGATTCTGATAGCATGCTAAAGATGGCTAAGCGCCTTCAGACATGGGCACCAAACATTGCAGTCAAGCTGCCTGTTACAAATGCAGCACTGGATACAATGGAAGAATGTGTTGCGCTTGGAATGACTGTGGTCATGACACTAGGGTTTACCGTATCGCAGGCAGTTGCAGTCGCTGAGCGTTATGAAAAAGCGGTGGTGCACTCCAGAGCAAATGGCATCGAACCTGGCAGATGCTATGCGGTTATCATGATCGGGCGCCTTGATGATTATCTTCGTGAAGCGAATGCCGATAATCGCTCAAAGGCTAGAGAGGACGACATTCTTTTAGCGGGTGTGGCAGTCACGAAGCGTGCCTATGGCTTATTCCGCGAAAAAAGATACAAGGCCATTTTGTTGCCGTCTGGATTGCGTACCAAGGAGCAAGCAGCGGAACTTGCTGGAGGGGATATGCTTTTTTCAATCAGCCCCAAAATTCAAGAGCTCAGTACTGCGTTTGCAGAGCCATTCAGAGAAAATGTAGATATTCCAATTAAACCGGAAATCATAAACCGTCTGATGACAATTCGTGATTTTGCCCGTGCCTACGAGCCTGATGGCCTTGATCCCAGAGAGTTCATCGGCTATGCCCCGACGCAAAGGACACTACTTCAGTTTCACGAGGCAGGGTGGCAGCCGCTAGAGACTTACGAAGTATAAAGAAATCTATAAGTCTAAATGAGTGAGGTAGAGACAAATGAATAGTCAAATGCTGCAGTATCTAAAAGCATCTGAAGTGATGCCAGGGGGTGTGAATTCATCTGTTCGTTTCAATAAGGCAATCGGCACTCCGTTTTATGTATCGCGAGGTGAGGGTAGTATTCTCTACGATCTGGACAATAAGCCTTACATAGATATGTGTTGTGCTCATGGAGCAGGGCTACTTGGAAATGCACACCCAGCAATCAAGAAAGCAATGCAAAAAACAATGGACATAGGTTTTGTTAATGCCTTTGAAACCGAATACCATGAAATGCTGGCCCGCAAGGTATGCAATTGCATTCCATGTGCCGATAAAGTGCGGTTTGTCAATTCAGGCTCTGAAGCCACACTGCATCTGATACGAGTTTGCCGGGCATTTACCGGCAGAAAAAAGATTATTCGGATTGAAGGACATTTTCATGGTTACCATGAATTGATTTATATAGGCGGACAGGTGCCACAATCAGAGTTTCCACAAAATCGTATTAGGCCCTATATCGAGAGTCCGGGAATACCTGAAGAATTTGCACAGCTTATAGTTCCTATCCCATTTAATGATAAAGCCGCTTTTGACGCGGCAGTGGAAAGACACGGCAAAGACACAGCACTATTAATTCTGGAGCCTATTAATTTTAATAGCGGTGGAATTATGCCAGAACCAGGTTATCTGGAGTATGTGCGCGAGGTTACAGCACGCGAAGGAATTCTACTGTTTTTTGATGAGATACAGAGTTCGTTTAAAAAGTCTATTGGTGGAGCGCAACAGGATTTTGGGGTAATTCCGGATGTATGCACGATCGGAAAAGCTCTTGGAGGCGGCTTGCCGCTATCGGCGATGTGTGGCCGTTATGACATCATGAACACTGTTAAACCCGTCGGGAAAACCCAGCATAGTGGAACATTTAATGCGCATCTTGTATCGGTTATGGCTGGACTTGCATTTATGGAAGAAGCCGAAAAACCGGATTTCTATCCAACACTTGAAAAACTCGGTAAACAACTTTTCTCAGGCATTGATCACATTATAAAGGAGCTTAATCTCAACTTGGTACTTATGCATCATGGAGCAAGATTTAATCTTGTTTTTGGCAGGACTACACCACCGCAACGCTACGAAGACACGTTCACACACAAACCAGAGACAATGCTGAGATTCATTCGTGACTGTATTTCCAAGGGAGTCTATTTCCATGATTATGGCGGTGGACCCTCGCATCATGGTTTTTCAATTCAGCACACCAAGGAAGATCTCAATAGAACACTAAATGTGATGGAAGATGTTCTCTTAGCAATGAAAAAAGAAAATCTTGTGTAGAGATATGGAACGAACTTGAAAGAGGAGGCAGTGAATGAATATTAGTCCAATAAGCGATAAACGTAAAAGCGAATTAATCAGCGATTTTATAGTAGAACAGATCAAAAGCAACGCGTGGCTCGCGAAGCAAAAAATACCGAGTGAATTTGATCTTGCAAGCCAGTTCAACGTCAGTCGCACTTCAGTAAGGCACGCAATTTCTCAACTTGTTGGTCAAGGCATCCTAACCACGAAGCACGGTGAGGGAACTTATGTCAACGAAGTTCTACCAGATGGTTTTTTCGGAAACCTTCGACAGCTCTTCATTATGGAAACGCCCGCGTATCTGGAAGTGCAAGAATTTAGAAAGATCATTGAACCATCAATAACATTCTATGCAGCACTCAAGGCACGAGCAGAGGATGTTGAAGCGCTTGGATCGAGTGTGAAAAACCAGATGGAATGTGTACGGAAAAACGATATGAAAGCTTATGCTTTGGAAGACCAGCATTTTCACATGTTATTAGCAATAAGTACAAAGAACAGTATGGTAATAAAGACCATTAGTATTCTTGGTGAAATGATGAACCTTGCTATGGAACATACCACTGCCATAACCGGTTATACGAATGGCGTTGAGTTTCATACCCAGATTTTTGAGCATATCAAAAACAGGGAACCAGAAAAGGCTTCTATGGTGATGCAACAGCATATCGAGAATAATATCAGGGCGGCATTGGAGCGACAGGACAAGATCATGTAAAAGTTGAACCCTATGGCTTTACGAGTAAGGGAGGCCTGATGAAAGTAAGTTGTCTGCCTGTAGCAATGTTCCCCTTGTTTTTGCGCGGCGAGATGGATATTCCCTGTTGGGCTTCAAGCGGTGTCACGGGCGGTTTGGATGGCGTGGATATTAGTACACATTTTTTAAAAAATCATTCACCAGCCCATCTTGCGCCTATTATTAAGAGTTTGAAAACAATAAAGACTCCCATCGTAATGGTCGTCTCTTATCCTGATTTCACTCATCCTGATCCGGTACAGCGTGAACGTGAATTCGCTTACCTATGCAGTGATATCGCACTCAGTTCGGAACTGGGTGCACGTTATGTCAGGGTCTTGGCCGGACAGGCGCATCCACATATAAGGCGCTCGGAAAGTGTGTGCAATGTACTCTTTAGCCTTAAAAAAGCGGATGAGTTCGCCTCGCGTTTCGGAGTGACTCTGGTGTATGAAAACCATTCCAAACCTTCGGCCTGGCAATATACCGACTTTTCACACCCTTCTGATATCTTTCTTGAAATTGTCGCAGGACTTTCTGAAACCGGCATCAAAGTAAACTTTGATACGGCCAACGTACTGGCGTATGGAGACGATACCATGGAGATACTCTCCAAAGTTATTGAAAGGGTTGAGACTGTTCACGTTGCAGACACCTCAACTGTCGGTAAACTTACGCCTACAAAGATTGGTAATGGCCTTGCTCCCATCAGGGACACTTTTTCACTGTTGAAGTCCAGAGGGTTTAACGGATGGCTTTGCATTGAAGATTGTGTAAGTACAACAATTGATGGCATCGCAGATTCAGCAAATATAGTGCGTTCTCTGTGGGGACTGGCATAGGTGAGTAAAAGGCAATAAGGAGGTTATCAGTTGAATCTTGATTGTTCATTTCAGACTTCGAAAATTTTTCAAGGGGGACTTAGAATGAAAAGATTTATTCTACTGGTTTTGACGGTTTTGATCGTAACATCCCTCTCCGCACAAACCTCGGCGAAGAAAAATGAAGTAGTATTCACATATGGTCGATCCGAGGAGGTTCAGAAGTGGGATACGTTTGATCAGAACAGCATGGTCAATTATATGTTATACCCACTTATCTACAACTACCTGATTGGAACAGACCATAAAGGCAATTTTACTCCGCAACTCGCAACTAAGTGGAAGGTTAGCGATGACGGCTTGGTTTGGACCTTCAATCTCAGAGACGATGTCAAGTTTACCAACGGTGATAAACTTACGTCCTCAGACGTCAAGATCACATTCGACCGTGTTATTAACGACAAGACCCTTATCCGTGCCAGTCTCTTCACAGCGTTCCAGAAGATTGCAGCGCCGGATCCTACCACTGTCGTATTTTATTTGACAGAGAAGAAGGGAGATTTCCTGACTGTCATGTGCCAGTTCCCAGTCACTCCGGGCAAACTCTTTCAGGCAAAAGGCGTCGATATGTTCAAAGACAACATAGGTTCCGGCCCGTGGAAATTCGTAGAGTGGGTGCCTGGACAACGCGTTGTATTTGTTCGGAATCCTGATTATTGGGGGAAAGTGACCTCAAACGTCGACAAGATTATCTATAGGTCCATTACAGAGGACACCACCCGAGTCTCCGCTGTGCGCACCGGTGATATCGATATGGCAGACGGCGTCCCATCCGACCAGGTAAGCATGCTCCTCCGCGACTCAAACCTCAGAGTGGACAGGGTCATGAGTACCGACCAGATCTATATCGGCTTCCGCTGTACGGAGAGTATTTTCTCAGATATCAACGCACGTAAAGCCGTCAATCATGCTATTGACCGCCAGGCATTGGTGGACAAAATCGTAGGCGGTGGTGCACCCGCCAGCTGGCCTGTGTCGAGCGTGGTCATGGGTTTTGATCCAAATGGTAGGGTGCCTGAGTTCAATGTGCAGCTTGCAAAGGACTACCTCAGTAAATCCAAATATAACGGCTCAACTATCCGTCTTATCGGCCCGAACGGCAACTACCCTCGAATCGTCGAGGTGCTCCAAGCAATCGCATCCATGCTGACTGATGTGGGCTTCAATGTAAACCTCGAAATGCTAGAGGGCGCTGGTTTCCAGCAGCGCCGGATGTCGGGGCAGTATGACCTTTATATAACAGGCTGTTCCCATGGATACGGGGACCCCGCGACAAACTGGACTCAACGGTGGGTAGGAGACAGCCTGCACTCCGGTTTAAAGAGTGATACGCTTAACAATCTAGTATTGGCTTCCAACCGAGAGACCGACCTGAAAAAACGTGTAGAACTGTTACGCCAAGCTGCCGAGGAAGCATATAAAAATCTTGCACCGTGGGCATACATTTATCAGCTGGAAAGTGTAATTGTCTATAGGAAAAATATATCGAATGTAATCATTTATGGGGACCGAATAACTGATTTCAGTGACGTTATAAAGAAATAATCATGAGTCTGTAACCCAAGTTCTTGGGGGCCGGCCAACGAAGCCGGTCCCCTGATACCTCGAGATATCGAATCTAGTTTCAACTTGAAACAATAGGCAGACAATGAGGGATATACAGTAACCAATAGTATAAAGAGGGTGTCACTATTTTAATGCGCAATGCGTATGGAGGTTAATATGCTGCATTTTCTCCTCAAGCGATTGTGGCAGGCCATTCTCGTACTTATTGGCGTGTCCATCATATCTTTCTCACTGATACATTTGACGCCTGGCAACCCTGCTCGGCTCATGCTCCCGGATGGCGCCACACTTGATCAGGTTGCCATGATGGAAAAGAGACTTGGGCTGGATCGGTCGCTACCCGAACAATACATTACATATATGAAAGACGTGCTTCGCGGAAATCTTGGCAATTCACTTTTCTATGCCCAGCCGTGCTCCAACCTTATCTTCGGGCGCTTGCCGGCCACTGCAATCCTGACATTTGTGGCTGTATTACTATCGCTTGCTATTTCGCTTCCTTTAGGACTCATTGCAGGGACAAAGAGAGGGACAGGCGTTGATGTCGGGGCGATGCTTTTTGCGCTGCTCGGTCAGTCGATGTCTCCGATATGGATAGGGCTTGTGCTCATTCTCGTACTTGCAGTCAATCTGCATTGGCTTCCTGCACTGGGGTATGGAAAGCTTGTCAATTTCGTAATGCCAGCTATCACGCTGGGGACACCTATGGCTGCGCTTGTCACGCGTATGATGCGCTCAGGCATGATAGAAATTCTGCAGGAAGACTACATCACGTCAACGTATGCCAAAGGCATGAGTAAACTGACCGTCGTTTGCAAATATGCATTCAAAAACGCGATCATCCCTGTTATTACAATCATCGGCATACAGATAGGCTCGTTTTTAGGTGGAGCTGTTGCCACAGAACAGATTTTCGGTTGGCCTGGTATCGGCACACTTACGATACAGGCAATCAACCTCCGCGATTTTCCTTTGGTACAAGCTATTCTGCTTGTTGTTTCCTCGCTTTTCGTCTTTGTAAACCTTGTTGTCGATATCCTTTACACGATAGCCGATCCCCGCCTGAATCTAAACTGATTGGGGTGTAAAAATGAACATGCATGAATTACCCCGTAGAATGTCACGTTCCAAATTTTTCATGATTGGTCTCATTGTAGCTCTATTTATGGTTCTGGTCACAATTTTCGGGCCGATGCTTACGGTACATAGTCCAACTAAGGCCAATCTCATGAATCGTCTCATACCTCCAGAATTTTTAAAAAATGGTTGGAAGGGGCACATCCTGGGCACCGACCAACTTGGCCGGGATGTTTTAACCCGCTTGATCATAGGCAGCCGGGTAACCATGATTATCGCTTCTTCGACGGTGTTGATTAGCGCGTTTATCGGCACGGTTCTGGGCATCTTTGCCGGCTATTTCGGAAAAATTGTGGATACGGTCATTATGCGTTTAGCGGATGTTCAGTTATCTATCCCCAGCCTGATACTCGCGATTGCCGTCTCTGCAGTGCTTGGACCGAGCATCCCGAATCTTATCATTGTTTTAGTCATAACCACATGGGTACAGTTTGCACGTGTTGTGCGTAGCAACGTCATGGGTATACGGAATATGGAATTTATTAAGGCATCACAGGTTCTGGGGGCTTCGAATTTCAGGATTATGTTCTCGCAGGTGCTGCCAAATGTGCTCACACCACTGATTATTCTTATAAGCCAGCAGTTCGGTTTCATCATTCTGGTCGAAGCATCCCTCAGTTTTCTGGGACTAGGCGTGCCACCACCAGCTCCGTCATGGGGCGTAATGATTGCCAGCGGCCGCGAGTATATAGCGACCGCACCATGGGTCGTACTGGTTCCGGGCATTGCGCTTATGATCGCCGTACTGGCCTTTAATTTTTTGGGCGATGGCATACGTGATGTGCTTGACCCCAAAATGAAGCATTAAGGTAAAGGTGCAAAATGGAAAAATTGCTTGAAATCAAAAATCTCGCGGTCGAATACCGCACCGACCTCGGCATTGCAAAAGCGGTGAACCACATTCATATGACAATCAATAAAGGAGAGGCGGTCGGGCTTGTGGGTGAATCTGGCTCAGGCAAGACCACTACGGCACTGTCTATCTTCCGCCTGCTTGCAAAGCCCGCAGGAGTCATTACGAGCGGTGAAATTACTTTTGAAGGCAAAAATCTTTTCAAGCTCAGGGAATATGAAATGGCGTCTTTACGGGGCAATCGTATGGCCATGATTTTTCAAAATCCCCTTACCTCACTGAACCCGGTATTCACCGTGGGGGAACAGATTGCCATGGTTTACCGGCGGCACAAACATATGAACAACCGGCAGGCGCTTGAGAAAGCCGGAGAGATGCTGGAAGTTGTTGGAATTCCTAGCTCGAGATTAACCGAATATCCGCATCAGTTTTCTGGTGGAATGAGACAGCGTGTGGGCATAGCTTCAGGGCTCGCTTGTGATCCCGCACTGTTGGTAGCGGACGAACCCACTACAGCACTGGATGTTACCATTCAGATACAGATACTCGAACTTATAAAGGAGCTGCAGCAAAAATTTTCCAGCTCGCTTCTCATGATTACACACAATCTGGGCGTTATTGCGGAGTTGTGCCAGAAAGTGGCGGTTATGTATGCGGGTACCATTCTCGAACACGGTACGGTGGAAGAGGTTTTTGGACGGCCTCAGCATCCTTACACAATCGGTTTGTTGGGGTCCATTCCCAAGATATCAGGGCAACGAGACCGTCTCGTTGCCATCAAGGGTATCGCCGCTAGCGCAAATAACCTTCCTAGTGGATGTAAGTTCTATCCGCGCTGTGCCTATTGCATGGAAAAATGCAAAATCGATGAACCGCCTGCGTATAGGATGAACGGCGGCCATTTTGTTTCGTGCTATCTTTTTGAAAAGGAGGGAGCATACAGTGAATGAGAATAGTTCGCAAACCCTCATTGAAGTCCGAAACCTGAAGAAATATTTTCCGGTTAAAAACAAAGGCACACTTTTTGCAGTTGATGATATCAGCTTTACTATCCGTAAAGGGGAGACCCTTGGGCTTGTCGGCGAATCGGGATGCGGAAAAAGTACCGTCGGTAATGTGCTCCTCCGTCTTCTTTCTGCAAGTGGAGGCGAGATCATCTACCAAGGTACGGATATTTTGTCCCTTAACAAAGCCGCCCAACGCGAATACTGCAAGAAAATGCAGATTGTTTTTCAGGATCCCTACTCCTCCCTCAATCCCAAAAAGACGGTTCGCAGCATACTTTCCGAATCGTTCTCCATACATAAGTTGGCTAAAGGCGATGAGCTTGTGGAGTGTATGAGAAAGATCTCGGAGATGACAGGCATCACTGAGGACATGTGGAGCAAGTACCCCCATGAGTTGGATGGAGGCAAGCGGCAGGTCGTAGGCATAGCGAGGGCGCTGTCGCTTTCGCCCGGTTTCATTGTCTGTGACGAGCCTGTATCGGCGCTTGATGTGTCCATTCAAGCCAAGATTATTAATCTGCTCATTGACCTACAGCAAAAAATGGAGCTGTCATATCTGTTCATCTCGCATGACCTCAGTGTCGTGCGCCACATTTCAAATCGGATAGCCGTTATGTATCTTGGCAAAATTGTTGAGATGACCGAGACGGATAAAATATTTGAAAGTCCAAAACACCCCTATACGATAGCTCTGTTATCGGCAGTCTTGAGCGTTGATATACAAAAAAAAGCCGAGCGAATCGTGTTGGAAGGTGATGTACCGAGTCCTATCAATCCGAAACCAGGTTGCCGATTTGCACCGCGTTGCTGGATGGTTCAGGAGAAATGCAGACAAGAATTACCCAAACTTTATGAGGCGGAACCCGGACATTTTGTGGCATGCCATTATTACAACGAGACCGCAAGCCGGCTCCTGAACGTACACCGTAAGGCGCTGTACGCAAATAAAAAAAACGAAAACTGACCTGAACCTATTTTAGATCATTTTCCAAAAATCAGTGTGTCGCCCACTGAAATAGTAGCAACCGCGACATCAATAGTAACCTTCATTTGAAGGGAAATATCTATTGGCATTTGTTGCGAAACATGGAGGTTCCGATGAAGGCACTAATCGCAGAATTTTGTCAGGAAAGCAATAGCTTTTGCCCTGTTGTCGCCACAATTACCGAAGGTGCGGGTTTCTTGTTTTTTTTAGGAGATGACACCTCCGGAATGATTAAGGATGACGGCACTGAGGTTCGGGGATTTAATGAAATACTTACTGAAAACGGTGCAGAGGTTTATTTTTCTGCTTATGCCCGCTTTGGCGCGAGCGGCATTGTAGCCAAGAAAGCCTCCGACATCATAATGGAACGAATCATGCGCGATATTTCTGCCATTGAGCCTGACGTAATCCTTGTAAGCCTGCACGGCGCGATGTGCATCGAAGGAGAGCCAGACGGTTCGGGTTACGTTCTCGAGGAAATCCGCCAATGTGCCGGAAAAATTTGTGTTATCGGTGCAACTACTGACATGCATGCGAATATGACTGCTCGTATGCTTTCCAATGCCGACTATATCGTGGGGTACAAAACATACCCGCATATGGACCTTAAGGAGAGGGGTATTGATGCGGCTAGGTTGGTGATAGAGAAGTTTAGGAGCCGTCGCAATGATGTCTGTGCCCTGGTTAAGATCCCGCTGATATTTCCGGCCGAAGCCGGTGACACGTCCGCGTTGCCTCTGGTAAAGGTGATGCTGCGTGCAGATGAGATGGAACACGAGCCCGATGTTCTATCTGTCACCGTTTCCTGTGTCCAGCCTTGGCTTAATATACACGGGGTCGGCTGTGCTGTAACCGTATATGCAAATAGCGATGAAAAAGCGGCGGCATATGCTGTGGAACTGGGTGATATGCTGTGGAATATGCGCAAAGAACTTCAAGTGCGGACATACACTGTTCAGGATGCTGTTCAACTATTGGCCATAGTACCTGGAAAACCCGCGCTATTTGTGTACTCGGCCGATTCGCCAAGCGCCGGTTCATCCAGTGACAGTGTGGCGGTTATACGCGGCCTGCTCGAATATGCACGGGATTTCAAAGTCTATGCCAATATCGTGGATGCACCAGTGGCAATACTTGCAACGGAAATGGGTGAGGGGGCCATCATTGAGGTTGACCTCGGACACAGCATAACCAGGGAATATGGCGAACCTATGCATCATACATGGACAGTAGAACGAGTCTGCTCTGGCCTTTTCGAATTCAAGGGGCCCATGTTTACAGGTCTTAAGTGCGATTGCGGCAGGACTGCCATCCTTCGTGATGGAAGTCTTCATGTGTTGGTTATGGAAAACCGGATAGATAATTGTGATCCGGAGATGTACAACTCGGCCGGATTGCCTGTAGCGGAGGCGCAAATATTATCTCTTCGTTCCGCAAACGGGTACAAAGCACCCTATGCGGGTCTATATTCTGAAAGCTTTATCATGGCAGCACCAGGAGCCAGTAGTCCAGAACTCGAAAAACTGCCGTATGATAATACTGGATGGGCCGTCTTTCCAATGAAGAAAGAACTTGATTTCATACCAACAGCTCAGGTTCTGAAACACGGCTGAGATGTGGGCGATGGATCAGCAACCGCATGATTCAAGGCTTACGATTTCGAAGCCTATCATGTTGAACAGCTAGGCGAGATTCGGGAGGAGCAAACGATGGACACGTGGCATGGAGATGACAGCGACCGCAGGTTGTTCTGGAAACAACAGATGGACGCGGCATACGATTTCATGCTTGCGATCTGTGAGTATCCCGTCGCTGAATGTGGTGAACCCCTCGCATTCATACCAGAAGCGGCGCACGAGGCAGGGGTAAGGGTACTTTTCTCCCCCCTTCCTCATGCGAGAGGACTCCCGCGGCTGTTCTTCCTCCGCGAGGGCCTCCTACCCGATTTTATCGCCGCAGCAAGGGAGATGAACAACCGCGGATGGGTACTGAAGATCGAAGACGCCTACCGTAGTCGCGAAATGCAGAAATACAATGCACTTCGGCCCGAGATATTCTCCGCGGTACTCGGCAAGGTGATGTGGGAGTTGTGCGGGCAGGTTCCTTCGGTCGACCTGATCCGCCGAAGGCTCGCTGCACTCGTCGCCATGAGCCCGCGCGTCGGAACGCACTGCTGCGGGAGCGCGATCGATGTTTCCGTGTTTACTCTTGAAAGGAGCATCGAGATCGATAGGGGCGCACTCTACTTGGAAATGTCGGAAAAAACGCCGATGGGCTCGCCGTTCATCTCCGATCAGGCGGCCAGAAACAGAGAGGAAATCACTGCAATTATGTCCCGGTATGGTTTTCTTGATTACCACTTCGAGTTCTGGCACTACAACAAGGGCGATGCGTACGACGAATACCTGGCATGCAGTGGCAGGCCGGCGCGCTATGGCCCGGTCGATCTTAACCCCGCGACCGGCGCTGTCACACCCATCGCTGATGCCGCGGCGCCTCTTAACTCCGAGGAGGAGATCTGGCAGCTCATCAAACACGCCATACATCAAGATAACTCGGAGAGGAGGGAAGACATGAGTACCCTGCCATAGATGGGGGGTGCCCCGATCGATGACGCGCCGTTCGTGAACCAACCTTATAGTGGTTGAGTTCACCATGAATCTTCACCGCAACGGCTTGTCCCCGCGCGGTCCGGAAGGCTACACTCGCCCGCATGAACTACATCGATCTCCGCTCCGATACGGTCACTTGGCCCACCTCCGAAATGAGGCGCGCCATGGCGCAGGCTCCCGTCGGCGACGACGTCTACGGCGACGATCCTACGGTCAATGAGTTGGAAAGCTACGCGGCCGCCCTTGTGGGCAAGGAAGCCGCCCTTTTCGTTCCCTCAGGGACATTCGGCAACCAGCTCGCCCTGTTCACCTGGTGCCCCCGCGGCACGGAGGTGATCCTCGGAGAAGAGTGCCACATCATCCAGCACGAGGCTGGAGGCGCGGCAGCCATCGCCGGGGTCCAGACCAGGACGATCCTTGCCCCGACGGGCATCCTCGACTCCGCGGCAGTGGAAGCGCGCATCCGGGGAGAAGACATCCATTTTCCCGCGACCTCCCTCATATGTCTCGAAAACGCGCACTCCTCGGGAAGGGTCGTTCCACTCAAGGCGATGGACGCGATCCGCGCAGTCGCGGACAGGCATGCCATTCCTGTCCATCTCGATGGGGCGCGCCTCTTCAACGCGGCCGCCAGCCTCGGCGTGGAAGCGCGCGATATAGCCGCCCGCGCGGATTCTGTCATGTTCTGCCTGTCCAAGGGGCTGTGCGCCCCCGTCGGCTCCATGCTCGCGGGGCCTGCGGATTTCATCGCGCGGGCGAGACGCAAGCGGAAAGTCATGGGGGGCGCGATGAGGCAGGCGGGCATTCTCGCCGCCGCTGGCCTCATAGCGCTTAAGGATATGACGAAGAGGCTTCACGAGGACCACGCGAACGCGAGGCTCTTCGCCGAGCTTCTCGCCCGCATCCCCGGCCTCGCCCTCGATCCTGAATCCGTCGACATCAACATGGTATTCTTTGCCGTCGACCCCGCGCCCGATCCGGAGCGCGTCGTCCGGGCGATGGCGGAGCGCGGCATCCTCGTCAATCCGCCGGAAAACGGCAGCTTCCGCTTCGTGACCCACTACTGGATCGACGCGGCTCGTGTCGAAACCGCCGCGCGCGCCTTCGCCGAGGTTCTCAGAAACCAGCTTTCCTGAGCTTCGGAGCGATGACGACCCGGCAATACCCCTCGTCGGGGTTGTTCCGGAAATAATCCTGGTGGTAGTCCTCGGCCGGCCAGAACTCGCCCGCCAGGGACAGTTCCGTCACGATCGGATCAGACCACAATGGGGCAACCGCTCGCATCGATGCCTCCGCCTGCTCTTTCTGCGCCTCGTCGACGTAGAAAATCGCCGAGCGGTACTGGCTTCCGAGATCGGCACCCTGCCTGTTTTCCGTGGTCGGATCGTGGATTTTCCAGAAGAAATCCAGGAGTTCCGGGAAGCCGATGACGGCCGGATCGTAGTCGATGCGCACCGTTTCGGCGTGGCCGGTGAGACCCGTCCCCACGATGCCGTAGCCCGGATTGCGCATCCTCCCGCCCATGTA
Source organism: Treponemataceae bacterium (assembly GCA_963678065.2). GTDB lineage: Bacteria > Spirochaetota > Spirochaetia > Treponematales > Rectinemataceae. Next base: position 707,720 of record CAXXVZ010000004.1, on the reverse strand, counting down.
GCCCGACACGACGTCGACGACGCCGGGAATCCGCTCGAACACCGCCTCGAGGCACCAGAAACACCCGCCCGCGAGGTAGGCGGTCTTTGTCGTTTGTCTTTCCATCCATTCAATATAGTGAAAAATTGATATGACCACGCAGAATCGGCGCGGAGGGAGGGATGGAATCTGTTAATCTGACATTCAGTGTTGCCTGTGGACTTTGGAATTATTAGTTGGCAGAAAGTTGATGGTTTCGCGACAAGTCTATAGATAAAACACAAACAAAGGCAAAATAGGGACAGTGCTCTGCGAATATTATTTAAGGCAATATTTTCTATGTTTTCTTGATATCTCGAATTACTTGTGTCTTGCAACGTCCAAAAAAATATTATCATACACTTTTCGTATCAGTCTATCCCGAAATAACCATACATAAAGCATATAAATAACCAATCCTATCGTCACCCAAATATATAGTATCCATTTGCTATGAAAAAGGAGGAATGATAAATTGTTTAATGTCAGCAATACCATGAATATGCTAAATATCGGAATTGCGGAAGCCGTCATATTTATTAAGTATGTTCCTGCATAGTCAATATACTCTTCAGAAATGTCTGGCCCACCTCGATACACATTACGATTCCGAAGTCGAACTCGCGCAATGATCTCCGAATTTAGATATGCAACAAATTCTTTTCTGTCGAACCCTATTGCTGCTTTAGTTAACAAGCGAAAGCGTGTTTCACTTGAAATAACTATCCTTCTTAAAAAAGACCATGGAGCTAGAACAAGAAGAAAAAATAGTATTTTCGAACTAACAAAGAAGATAATAAAACACGTATGATTTCTGTACAGCGAATTGATAAATGGGTTTATTTCGTCAGCGTTAATGGTATTCCTCAGAGCACCGGATGTAAGAACTACATCGAGCATATTTAATATAGTAAAGAATACAAAAAAGCCAATATATATTTTTTCCACTTCATCACGACGTGGAAAAAGAATAAACGCAAGTAAAGCAAAAAGTACCACAACAACAAATAGATACGGTGGCTCGAGTTTTGTTATCAGCGGTAATAAAAGAGCAATAAGAATATAGACTAAAAAAAAGAGTGGATGCAAAAAAAGAAGTGTTCTCATGTATCCGCCTAGTTGATGGGGCGTAGCGAAGATCAACAAATAGTGACTAGCTCTTTGCAACATCTAAACTCGAAAATCAACCACAGGACTTTCAGTTGGCTTGAGCCGAAGCCAGTACGGCTTTAGCCGTTTTCTCCCCGAATACGAATTTTTTCCCACAAATCCCATCAGTTTTGTCATTCTGCCCGATTCCTCCTCCTCTCATGAGTTCGGAATAATCCAAAACTCTGGCGCAATTTTTCCCGGGAAAGGCGTAATAATGAAAATACGATGAGTCGAACCATAACGCTGAGTCGGAGCTCCGGGCAGCCCACCTTCCGCGCCGCAAGCCTTTCCGGCCGGATGCGCCGTCACGCCGCCCTCTATCTCATGCTCGTCCTTCCCGTCCTGTACTTCCTCGTCTTCCGCTACTGGCCCCTCGTGAACGCGCAGATAGCCTTCAAGGATTTCAGCCCGATCGACGGAGTCTGGAAGAGTCCCTGGGTGGGTTTCGTCAATTTCCTCACCTTCTTCAGATCGATCTACTTCTGGCAACTCTTGCGCAACACGCTGGGGCTCTCGCTCGCGAAGCTCGCCATCGGCCTGCCCATGGCCGTCATACTCGCCATCGCCCTGAATGAGTCCTCGCTCAAGCGCTACAAGCGATTCGTGCAGACGGTGACCTACCTTCCCCACTTTCTGTCCTGGATCATCATGCTCGGCGTCCTTCTGCTCCTTCTCTCGCCGGACGAGGGTCTTCTCAACGATGTCATAAAGGCCGCGGGCGGCCAGCCGATATCCTTCCTCCAGGACCCGCGCTGGTATCCCGTCGTCGTCGTTCTCTCCGATGTATGGAAGGAGATGGGCTGGAGCGCCATCATCTATCTCGCGGCCATGACCGGCATCGACACGGGGCTCTACGAAGCCGCCGAGGTCGAGGGCGCGACGCGCATGCAGCGCATCCGCTTCATCACGATTCCCGGAATCCGCGATGTCATCATCACGGTCGCCCTCCTCAGGCTCGGAAACGTCCTCGACGCGGGCTTCCACCAGATCTTCGTGACCTACTCCGTGCCCGTCTACTCGGTCGGCGACATCATCGACACCTGGGTCTACCGCCAGGGCGTCCTCGACTTCCAGTTCAGCCTCGCAACGGCCGTCGGGCTCTTCAAAGGCTGCATCGGCCTCGCCCTCGTGGCGACATTCAACCGCCTCGCGAAGCGCTACTCCGACGCGGGACTCTTCTAGGAGCGGGGCTATGAGAAAGATCAAATCGACCGAAGAACTGATTTTCCAGCTCTGTGTCAACGGCTTCCTCGGAATCATACTCTTCATCGTCATCGTGCCGCTCTGGCGCGTCCTCATGCTCTCGCTCACGCCCCTCGGACACCTCGACAGATCTTTCGGCCTCCTCGTGAGCCCGACCGTCTGGACGACGGAGGCCTACACACAGTTCCTCGGCCACCCCGCCTTCCTGCGCGCCTTCCGCTCGAGCTCGATCATCACGATAGGCGGAACGGCCATCAATCTTTTCCTGACGATACCGATGGCCTACGCCCTCTCCGTGCGGACCCTGCCCGGGCGCAGAATATTCAACACCCTCGTCATGATTCCTTTCCTCTTCAGCGCCGGCCTCATCCCGACTTACCTCGTCGTGACACAGCTGGGACTCCAGGACAAGCTCCTCGCCGTCATGCTCCCGGGCGCCATCAGCGTCTACAACCTCTTCATCATGCGCAACTTCTTCATGGAAATTCCGACCGAGCTTCTCGAGGCGGCGCGCATTGACGGGGCGAGCGAATTCTTCATTCTTTTCAAGGTCATCCTGCCCCTCTCGAAGCCCATTCTCCTCACCATCGGGCTCTTTTACGCCGTGGGGCACTGGAACGAATTCTTCACGCCCATGCTCTATCTGAACGACCAGAAAATACAGCCGCTCCCGGTGCTTCTGCGCAACATCCTCATGGCGGTGAACATGAACGACTACGTCGAATACGACGCCTTCAGCTCCACATCCCTGCAGTCCCTGAAGGCGGCAAGCGTCTTCATAACGATGGTTCCCATGATGATGGCCTACCCCTGGATCCAGAAATACTTCGTGAAAGGGTCCCTCGCGGGCGGCATCAAAGGTTGATTCGGTCATCAGTGGCTGATACGCCGAAAGGGCGCAGACCCGGCAGCCCGCCGGGAGACGTTCATTCGGATTCATGTCTCACAAGGAGGTATTTCATGAAGCACAGGATCATCGCCATTATTGCGGCGGCCATTCTTCTCGCCTGCGCCGCGCCGGGCGTCTGGGCCCAGGCCAAGCCCGCCGAGATCGAGCTCTGGCTCCTCGGCGCCGTGACCGAGGCCGGCGCTCCGCCTGACAACTGGATCGGCTACAAGATCATCAAGGACAAGCTGAACATCGATCTCAAGATCGTGCTCCAGCCTTCCACGCCCACCGACCAGGACACGAAGATCAGCCTCGCGGCTGCGTCCAACTCTCTGCCCGACCTCTTCGGCGTCAACCGCGACATCCTCATGAAGCTGGCGAAGCAGGGACTCGTCGCTCCCGTCGATTCCATGCTCCCCATGATGCCCGTCCGCACGAAGACCCATTACAGCGATCCTGTGAACCGCAGACTCGTCCTTTTGGGCGGCAAGATGTACGGACTTCCCGATCCGGGAGCCATGCCCCGCGTCGAGGGCGTCGTCATCCGCAAAGATTGGCTCGACAAGCTCGGCCTCAAGGTTCCGAAGACTCTCGATGAACTGACTGCCGTCGCCCGCGCCTTCACGACGAAGGATCCCGACGGGAACGGCGTGGCCGACACCTACGGCTTCGGCGCCTTCTACGAGTCCACCGGCCTCTCTTCAGCAGGTTTCGGCCGCCGCTTCGACTACATTCTCGGCGCCTTCGGCGTCCCGGGCATGTGGAATTTCGAGAGCGCGGACAAGTTCCAGTTCAATTTCCGCGACCCGAACTTCCGCAAGGCCGTCGAGTACATCAAGATGATTTCCGACGAGAAGATCATCGACCCGACCTGGTCCACACCCAACAAGGACGAGTTCCGCGCCCGCTGGAAGCAGGGAAAATTCGGCATCATGTGGGAGCAGTTCGCCGCCCTCCACACCCAGGCCAATTACAAGGACTTCGACAAAAATTTCCCTGAAGGTCAGTGGGTCCCGATCATGCCGCCCGTCGGACCGGCCGGAAAGAGTTCCAACGGCCTCGACATGGCCAACGCCCGCATCTACGCGGTTTCCACAAAGGCGGCCAAGGCCGGCAAGACCGAGGCCATCGCCAGACTTCTCGAATGGATGGCCAACGACGAAGGCTACTTCCTCCTCGGATTCGGCGTCGAAGGCGTCAACTTCAAAAGGGACGCGGAAGGCGACATCACCCTCGCGGGCATCGCGCCGGAACAGGCCTACACGCACAAGTCCCAGCAGAACCTCACCCAACTGCGGAACATGGTCTATGTCAACAACGATCTCGAGCTGAAAGTCCGCTATGTCACCTACAAGAGCGCCAACGGCAAGACCATCAATCCCCTCGCGACCTGGAAATTCTTCCAGAACACGCCCTACACCGAGGCGACGGGCGCGGGACTCATCGATCCGCCCTCCAATGTCAACGACTTCAAGCGCTACTACGACGAGAACCTCCTCAAGTTCGCTCTCGGACAGCAGCCTCTGAACGACCAGACCTGGGCGGCATTCATAAAGGGCATGGACTCCATCGGCGCCAGGGACATCGAGAAGAAAGCCAAGGACAAGCTCGTCGACGCGGGAATGCTGGACTGAAGACATGGATAAGGTCGACACCGAGGAAGTCCGTGCGGCGGGACTTGGTCTCGCCGCCACCCTCCTTCCCGAACATTCGGGAAGCGCGGCACACTGGCACTACGAAGAGGGTCTCTTCCTTGGCGCGGTCCGCTCTGCGGGCCTGACCTGGGAGAGGCCCGACCTTGTCCGCGGTGTCGACGAAACCGTCGCGGCCTTCGTGCTCTCCGACCGCGGCGGGGATGCTTCCGGCGAAGGCCCCGCGCGCATCCGCGGCTACCGGAAGGTCGAGTACAATCTCGACCAGATCAATCCAGGGAAAAATCTCTTTCCTCTTTTCGAAGCCACGAACGACGCGCGCTTCCGTGCGGCTCTCGCACTTCTCCGGGAGCAGATGGAGAGTCAGCCGAAGACTCCCTCCGGCGGCTACTGGCACAAGCTGATATACCCCGACCAGATGTGGCTCGACGGCCTGTATATGGCCGAACCCTTTCTCGCGCGCTACGCCGCGACCTTCGGAGAACCTGAAATGTTCGCCAGGATAGCCTTCCAGTTTTCGCTCGCCGAGAGCGCGATGCGCGATCCCGCGACTGGGCTTCTTTATCACGGTTGGGACGAGTCGAGGCGCCAGGCATGGGCGGATCCCGCGACTGGCAGGTCCCCCAATTTCTGGGGCCGCGCCATCGGCTGGTTCGCCATGGCCCTCGTCGACAGCCTGGAATGGATACCCCGCTCCGAACACGCCTGGGCCAGCCTGCGGGCTATTCTCCGGAGGACGGCGGAAGCCATGGCGGGCTACCAGGATTCCCTCTCGGGTCTGTGGTGGCAGGTGGTCGACTCAGGCGGGCAAGAAGGGAATTATCTCGAAGCCTCAGTCTCGGCGATGATGTCCTACGCCCTGGCCAAGGCGGTCAGGCTGGATTTCCTGCCCGATTATCCTCACAGGGCGATCGCGCGCCGCGCCTTCCAAGGCTGCGCCGAGCGTTTCCTGTTCAGGGACGCCGGCGGCGGCTGGCACCTTGGCGGAACCTGTTCCGTCGCGGGGCTGGGGGGAAAACCCTACCGCGACGGCAGCTATTCCTACTACATCGGCGAGCCCGTCAAAGCCGACGACTGCAAGGGCACAGGTCCCTTCATTCTCGCGGCGGTCGAACAGTGGCTTTGCGAAGGAGACTTGACCTGATGACCGCTCCGGAGCCACTGTTTTCCGCACCCGCACCCGCACCCGCACCCGCACCCGCACCCGCACCCGCACCCGCACCCGCACCCGCACCCGCACCCGCACCCGCACCCGCACGGGGCCGGCTTTCCGTCAGGGACTTCGGCGCCTCGGGCGGCGGAATCAGACTCGACACGGAAGCGATACAGAGCGCGATCGAGGTCCTCGCCGCGCAAGGCGGCGGCGTCCTCCATTTTCCCGCGGGTGTCTATCTGACGGGCAGCATCTTCCTCAGGGACAACATCCGTCTCGACCTCGACCCCGGCTGTGTCATCGCCGGCTCCGGCAACCCGGACGATTACCCGATCGTCGAGACCCGCTGGGAAGGGCGCACCCGGGCCGCTCACTGCGCTCTCATCCACGCCACTGCTGTCTCGAATATTTCGGTCACCGGCTCCGGCCTCGTCGACGGCAGGGGAGGACCCTGGTGGCGGCGTTTCAAGGAAGGAGAGCTCGAGTATCCGCGCCCCCGCCTCATGGCTTTCGAGAATTGCTCGGGACTGCTCCTGCGCGATTTCCACGCCGTCAATTCGCCGAGCTGGACCATCAATCCCGTCCGCTGCCGGGATGTCGTGATCTCGGGAATCTCCATCGACAATCCTCCCGATTCGCCCAACACCGACGGCATCAATCCCGACTCCTGCTCATCTGTCCGCATAACGGGATGTCGCGTGAATGTCGGCGATGACTGCATCACGATCAAGTCGGGCGCGGAGTCCGAGAGCCGCGCGCTCTTTGCTCCCTGCGAGAAGATCGTCATCTCGGACTGCATTCTCGAGAGCGGTCACGGCGCCATAGTCATCGGCAGCGAGATGTCCGGCGGAGTCCGGGACATCGCGGTGAGCAATTGCGTGTTCGACGGCACGGATCGAGGGATACGGATGAAAACCCGCAGGGGCAGGGGAGGCGTGGTCGAGCGGGTGCGCGTCTCCAACATCGTGATGCGCGAGGTCCTCGTGCCTTTCACCATCAACATGCATTACTTCTGCGGAGCGCGGTGCGACACGAGGGTTTCCTCGCGCGACCATCTTCCCGTCGACGAGAGCACGCCATCATTCTCGGACATTTCCTTCAGCGCGATCACGGCGACCGGTGTCAGGATCGCGGCCTGCCACATCGAGGGCCTCGCGGAGTCGCCCGTCTCGAACCTCTCCTTCAGCGACATCGACATCTCGGTGGGTGGCGCCGCCGAGCCGGCCGAGCCCGAGATGTCCGAGGGCATCCGGCCCCGGGCCCGCGCGGGTTTCCTGTTCGCGAACGTGCGCGGTCTCTGGCTTGACAAGGTCAGGGTGCGGGGACAGGATGGTCCCGGTTTTTCCCTGGAATCCTGCTCGGACCTCCACATTTCGTCCTGTCATCCGGGGATCTGACCGCAAACACTGAATCGTCAGGAGCTTCCATGTTCGCATACGGCCTGCGCGCACACGACCTCGGAAAGTTCAGCGGCCCCGGCCTCGTCCGGGCTGTCCGGAACGCGGGTTTCGATGGCATCCAGCTCGCCCCCCTGAAGGCGATAGATGACTTTCCCGCCGAGCCTTCCCCCGCCGATGCGCGGTCTCTGGGCGACATGCTTCGGGAAGGGGGCATACGCGTCGACGTCCTGGGATGCTACATCGACCCGGCCCATGCTGACGAAGCAGCGCGTTCCGCCGCAGTGGCCCGCTTTGCCCGCGAGATCCGCCTCTGCCGCGGATACGGCACCTCCCTCATCGCCACGGAGACGGGAAGGCCCTGGCAGACTGCGGCCGCTTTTCCATCCGGGCCTGGCGTGGAGCCAGCGGATGCCCTGTGCGGCGCGAGGTGCGAGTTCGACATTCTCGTCGACAGTTTCCGCACACTCGCCGCGATTGCGCGGGACGAGGGCGTCACGATTGCCGTGGAGCCTGTCTGGGAACACATCGTGTCGACACCGCGGCGCATGAGGGACCTCGTCGACGCGGTCGGCAATCCCGCCCTCGGCCTCCTGCTCGATCCCTGCAACCTCGTTTCTCCGGCGCTCTGCGAAGCCTGTCTTCCCGGGGTGGAGGCCGGAAAGAATCCCTCCGGGCTGGCGAATCCCGCCCTCGGAGCCCTCGCCCTTCTCGGCGACAGGCTTGTCGCCGTGCACGCCAAAGATTTCCTGTACCGCGGTGGAGCCAAGACGCCCGCGACCTGCGGCGAAGGCCTCATGGACTGGAAAACCGTCATGTCAGCCCTGTCCGCCCGCGCCGCGACCTCGGACTCGGCAGGAACCGTCGGTCCCCTCCCCATCATCGTCGAGGAGCATGCCCCCGGATGCCACGCCTTTGCCCGGGATTTCCTCGCGTTCCAGGCCTGAAGTGCTCCGGGGCCCAGGGGGATCCCGGTTTCAACCCCGCCCGCCTGACTCCCGGAATGCCTGCGGCGTCGTCCCGGTCACCTTCCTGAACACGCGTGAAAAGTAGGCCTGGTCGGAGAAACCCGCCCGCGCCGCCACGGAGGCGATGCTGTCCGGGCACGAGGCGAGCAGCTCCCTGGCTTTGGCGATCCGGAGTCTCGTGAGGTACTCCCAGGGCGTCATGCCGGTTTCCCTGCGGAATATGCGTGAAATGTAATCCTCGCTCACGCCGGCGGCTTCCGCCAGCTTCCAGCGAGTCACCGTACGGGCGTAATTCCGGTTGAGGAAGGCGACAGTCCTCTTCACCGCGGCCCCCGTGGGAGCGGGCAGCCAGTCCTGTCCCGACGAGAGCCGCAGCACTTCCTCCGTCTCCTCGCGCTCCGTAAGGATTCCCTTGTTCCGCAACGCGAGGCGGGGATGAGACTCGATCTTCGCGATATCTTCCATGGTGATGACCTTGTCCGTCAGAAGAAGGACAGGAATACCCGCGAGTCTCGGGTCGGCGCGCATACGTTCGAGGAGGCGGAAACCGTCCGGCGGCGGCATGACGATGTCGAGGATGGCGAGGCTTATCGCCGTTTCCCTCAGGATTTCCCAGGCCTCCGCGCCGTCCTTCGCCGCCAGTATTTCCCGACCAGGCAGGGCCGACGCGACCATCCTGCAGGCTTCGGCCCGGGCGTCGGGATCATCGTCCGCGACGAGCACCGGGTCGACACTGCTTTCCCCCAGAACGAGCCCGGCGAACCGCGCGAGCGCTTCCCCGTCCGCATCCTTGCCTATGAAGGTCGCCGGGGCGCTTCTCTCTCGCCCCTTTGCGTCGCGGACAGGCGCGGGGTAGACGAGGAAAGGCTTCGCCGTGAGCGCCGCGTTCTGGCGGATTTTCCTGAACAGGCTCCATTCCTCCGCGCCGGGCTTTCTCGCCAGATCCCAGGCTATCGCCGCGGGATCCATGCTCTCGAGGATCCCCGCCTCTGCTTCCGCGATGGTTATGCGACACAGTTTTTCCGCGGGAATGCCGAGCCTCGCGGCAGTCTCTTCCAGTCCCTCCGCCTTCGCCGCTTCCGGGGAAATGAGGGCGATCACCTCGCTTTTGCTCCCTTCGGCGGTATCCCGGACCGTTTTTTTCCCCCCTGGATCGGGGAGGGGAAGGCTCAGCGTGAAAGAGGACCCGCGGCCCTCCTCGCTCTGCACTTCCAGCTTTCCGTAGTGGAGGAGGGCGAGGTGGCGCGCGATGCCGAGCCCGAGACCCGCTCCGCCTGTCCGGGGCGGACAGCCTGCGGCCTGGCCTGCTCCGGCATGGCGCGACCCTGACTGACTGTCCCCTATCCTTTCCTGCGCGCCCGCGCGCCCCGCCGACACGAAGGGTTCGAATATGTGGGGCAGTTTTTTCGCCGCGATGCCGGGGCCCGTGTCGGACACAGTCACGAGAAGATCGGGAGCATCGACTGCCGCGGAGAGCCGGATCGACCCCGAGGCCGTGAACTTGCGCGCGTTGTCGAGGAGATTGCCGACGATCTGTCGGATGCGGGCGGCATCCGACATTACGATCGGCAGTTTTTCGGGAATGTCCAGTATCCATCGGACAGCCGGAGCCGCGTCCGTCGCGTAATCCGAAAAAATCTCCGCAAGAAAGGGGGCAGGGTCGAGCGGCCTCCGGGCGATATCGAGTTCGTCCATTTCCGCACGGGAAAGGTCGAGGAGGTCGTTGACGAGGCGCAGCTGCTGCCGGGCGCTTCTCGCGATCCTGTCGAGCTCGGCCCGCGCGTCGTCGTCGGGGTATTCCGGGCCCAGCTTCACCGCGAGCCGCTCCGCTCCCTTCAGTATCGTCGTGACCGGCGCGCGCAGTTCGTGCGAGACATTCGAGAGGAGGTGGGTCTTGATCCTGTCCGCCCGCTCCGCCCGCTCCCTCGCGCTCTCGATATCCGCGACGAGGAGTATGCTCCTCAGAGCTCCCGAAACCGCGTCGCGCAGCGATTCGTAGAAGGCCCCCGCCTTCGGTCCGATTTCGAAAAGGGCGTATCCGATGGGGTCCTCGTGGAAGAACAGCGGTTCGACGATGTAGGAGAGGCATCTGTCGGGGAAGCATCCGGGAGGGACGAGCAGCGAGGCCGGAAATGCCTCATCCGGTGCCGACAGGTCCTCGTCGTCACGGAATCCCGACACGAGGCGCGCGCGCGAAGAATCCCCCGCCGGATCAAACGTGCAGACATAGGCGCTCCGTACGCCGAGCGGGGGAAGGCCTTTCATGAGTCTCGACGACATCGATCCTGAGTCGAGGGACATGAGGAGATCCCGGCCGAGAGTCCTCAGTTCGACGTCGCGCCTCTCATTCTCCCAGATCTCGTAGGCGCTCCTGCCTGTTTCAGGCGCGGCTGCCGTCCTTTTATTCTCCGGGCATCCGCAGGATTCCCTCACGACCAGTTCCGACTCGAGGCGCATGCTCTCCGGCACATTCCGCCGCGCGATCTTTCCGAGCAGTATATCGAGGCCCGCGGCGCCGAGCCGCGCGAAAGGGCCGTTGGCCGTCGTGAGCGGGGGCGTCGACACGCGGGATTCCACCGAGTCGTTCATGCCGATGACGGCGAGGTCCGCCGGTATCGCATAACCCCGCGACTGGAGAGCCTTCACGGCGAACAGCGCCATGAGATCGCTCGAGGCCACGAGCGCCTCGAAATCCCTGCCCGGCACAAGTCCCCTGCCGTCCAGGAGTTCGAGCATGGCTTCAGTTCCCGAGTCCCAGAACCAGGGCGAACTCACGAGTCGCGGGTCGAGGCCGATGCCCTTCTCCGCCAGCGTGTCGAGGTAGGCCTGATATCGTTCGCGCGCTCCCTCGTGCCGCTCGGGGCCGCGGAGAAATGCGATCCGGGCCATACTGTGACACTCTATCGCGTGAAGGACAGCCTTCTTCATGCCGCCGTAATAGTCGATCGCGACCATCGGCAATCCGGAGAGTCCCGATGACAGGGCGACGACTGGCTTGTCTGAAAACCGCTCTACGAGGCTCCTGACGACGGACTCGGGCGCCGCGCCGCTCATGGAAGAAGGCCAGACGAGGATGCCGTCGAGCTTCGCGCCGGCGGCGAGGTCGAAGACGGTATTCCGGGATGTCTCGTAACCCTCCTTCTGGCCTATCCTGCCGCCCGGAAAGCAGAAGAGGTCGACATCCGCTTCCTCCGCCTTTTCGGCTACGCTCGGCCAGAGTATCTGTCCGGCGCCCGAGTTCAGGTCAGCGAGGACGAGACCCACCGCGTTCCGTTTTCCCTTTCCGCACCGCTTTGCCATATCCACAGGATGCCACGCCCGCGCGCCTCTGTCGACGCCCTCCTGCGCTTGACTCGATAACCCGCCTCGTCCAGAATGATCCGGGAGTCCCGATGCCGAAAAAAAGCCTTTCCGGAAACACGAGGGGAGTCGCGCAGCCTTCCGCCGCCCCGCCCCGCCCTGCGCGGAAAAACGTCAGTCCCGACAGGACAGCCGCCGGACCATCGCGTCCGGCGCGCGTTCCTCTCGTCAGCGCGGCCGTCCGCACCCTCTCCATCCTCGAGCGCCTCGGCCACCAGAATGCCATCGGTCTGGAGGATTTGTCGCGCGAAGTGGGGCTGGCCAAACCGACGCTCTATCGCTTTCTGCTCACGCTCCAGGAGCTGGGCTACGCGCGTCGCGAACACGACGACCGCTGGGCCGTAACCCTGCGCATGTTCAACATGGGCTCCCGCGCCCTCGACCACATGGACCTTCTTTCGGCGGCGAAGCCTATTGCGGAGGAACTCGCCGCCGGACTCGGCGAAACCGTCCACATGGGCGTGCTCGACGGAGACTCCGCCGTCTATGTCCTCAAGATAGAGTCCCGCTACACGATCCGCATGTATTCCCGGGTCGGTCGACGCATGCCCCTGCACTGTACGGCCATCGGCAAGGTAATCCTGGCTTTTTCCCCGCCCGCGGAGAGAGCGGCCCAGCTGGACGGAATCAAGCTCGTCGCCTTCACCCCGAATACCCTGGCCACGCGCCTGTCTCTCGAAGCCGAACTCGAACGCATACGCCGTGAAGGTTTCGGCCGCGACGATGAGGAGCACGAAGAGGGCATCCGCTGCATCGCCGCGCCGGTCTTCGACTACACAGGCGCCGTCGTCGCTGCCATCTCCGTTTCCTGGCCGCGTTTCCGCTTCGACCCCGCCTCCGAACCGGCATGGGCGGAGCAGGTGAAGTCCGCCGCCGCCCGCATCTCTTCCATCCTCGGCTACGCTGGCGCGGTTACGCTGTAGTGTCGACCGGAACTCGGAGGATTCGATGATCACGCCGGCCCGCCACAAGAATCTGTATGAAGAGATATCCAACCAGATCATCGCGATGATGGAGGCTCGCGTCGTCATCGAGCCGGGACTCGCGCGGATGGTGGCCGAGAGCGCGACGGAAGCGGACATAGCCGGCCTCCGGGAGGTACTCGACGCGAACCAGAAGGCCTTCGACCAGAAGAATTATGGGTTCGAACGTGGTCTCGTCTTCCACTACACTTTGTACAGGATATCGGGCAACCGCGTCCTCATCGGCATGTTCGAAAACATGAAGGGCAATCTGATCGCGGTCAGGCGGAAGATCTTTTTCCGGCATGGCGACGAAAAAATCCTTCGCGAGGAACTGAGGGAACACGGGGCCATCCTCGACCTGATCGCCGCGCGAAAGGGGCCACAAGCCGAAAGCCTCATGCGTCTTCACCTCGTCGAATCCCTCTCCCGCCTGAAGAAAAAGCAGAAACAGGCTTTCGGGGCGGGAACGGTTCGGACTTGACGGCTTCCAGTCTACAGGTGATCCTTCATCCCATGCATCGGCCGCGCGTAGGCATCAGGGGAAAGATACTCGGGTTCTACGGGGCCACGCTCGCCGTGGTCCTCGTCATCGAGATATTTGCCCAGAGCGCCGCCGTGCGGGCGGGACGGGAATTCGAAAAAAGGCTGACCACCTACCACGATATCCAGGGATTGCGCTCCGCCCTGACGGACTTCCGCGCGCTCGGTGGGCGCTACATGCGCGAGAGCCTTCCCGAGCAGAGGGAAACCCTCGAGGCGGGGCTCTCGACCCTGAGAGACATGTCTGCCTCCCTGATCCGCCTCGAAGCCGAATCGACCGAAATCTTTTTCGAACACAGGGCCGTCGGACGCGGCATGGACGCCTATGTTCCCCTCGCGCGCGACTTCCTGCGCGGGCGCGCCGAAAACGATCCCGATGCCTACCAGCATTTTTTGCAGGCCGACAGGATAGCTTCTTACACCGACGAATACCTGGGGAAACTCCTCTCCCTCTCCATGACCTCGGGAACGATACGATACAGGGAGATCGCGCGGCGGAGTGCGCAGTACCGGCAGCTTGCGATCGCGGGGCTCGCGGGCTCGGGCATTCTCGCCATGGCATTCGCCGCCCTTTTTGCTTCGTCGATTTCAGCTCCGGTGCGCCGTCTCGCCGAAGTTGCCGACAGGATTGCCTCAGGAGACTTCGATGTGGATCTTGTAGAGGCCGGGACCGGGGACGAGATGGAGGTTCTTGCACACGGGTTCAACGTCATGAGCGCGAACATTCGGGCGATGGTCGAGGGCCTTAAGGAAAAAGTCGAACTCGAGCGGATGCTGCATGAGGAAACGCTCTCTCGCGTCTCCATGAACAAAGCCTTGAAGGAAGCCCAGTTCATGAACCTGCAGGAGCGTATCAGGCCGCATTTCCTGTTCAACGCGATCAATACTATCGCGCGGAGCGCGCTGTTCGAAAATGCTCCCGAAACGGAAAGACTGGCTCAGAGTCTCGGAAAACTCATGAGATATTCGCTTTCTTCGGACGGCTCCTTCGTCACCGTGGCGGAGGAGCTGACTGCGCTCCGCGAGTATCTGTCTTTCCAGAAAATCCGTTTCGGATCCCGTCTGGCATGGGAGATACGCGGCGATCCCGAAGTGGAGAATGTCCTTATCCCGAGATTTTCCCTCCAACCAATCGTAGAGAATGCCGTCAGGCATGGCATTGAACCCCTTGTCGCCGGCGGCCGAGTCATCGTCGATGCCAGCCGTCGGGGCGAAAGGGTCCGGCTCGTAGTGGCAGATTCGGGATCGGGGATGGATGCGGAAACTTTGCATGCCCTGCGAAAGGCTGCAGCCGGCATGCCCACAGCCGCGTATCCGGTCGATGGCAGCCGGGAGGCGGCTTCCGGAGTCGGAATGGCGGATCTAGAGATCCGTCTCGCCTACCGGTATCCCGGTACCGCGAAACTTTCCATATCGTCATTGCCGGACAGGGGGACCATCGTCCGCATCAGCTTGCCGATCCTCATTTCCGGAGAGTATCCAGATGCCGTATAAAGTGCTTGTCGCCGACGATGAGGAGCTGGAACGGAGGGCTCTCCGCCACATCATCGGTGGGTGTCAGGAACCAGGAGCGGAAATTTCCGAGGCCTCCAATGGGCTCGAGGTGATGGAAAAGATAGGCAGAACCAGGTTCGACGCAGTATTTCTCGACATCCGGATGCCCGGCATGGATGGAATTAGGACCGCCCAGCTCATCAGGGAGAAATATCCCCACCTGCCCATCATTTTCCTGACAGCCCACGACAATTTCGAATATGCGCGCTCCGCTCTTCGTCTCAAGGTCGAGGATTTCCTTCTGAAGCCGGCCTCAGCGGACGAGGTCCTCTCGGCATTCCGTCATGCCGTCTCCGAGCGATCCGATATGGAATCCGATTCTTCGATGAGCGTTGGCGAGGGTACGTCCCGGCTAAAGGGAGCTTTGGATTTCATGGCGGGGGAAATCCGTTCGGGCCTCGCCTCGGGACTCGTCGACTGCGTGAAGATGGAACGGTACATGGAATTGTCCGGAAACAAGGGGAGAGTCATCGCCGTCATCCGCATGAAACCCCTGGGGCCCGCGAGCAGCCTTTCTGCTTCGGCTTCGATCTCTGCCTTGACCCCGATCGTAGAGCGCGGGTTCGATATTGCGGGCGTGAAGGTCCTTGCCGGAGCCGGAAGGGAGTTTGTCACCGGAATAATCGCGGTTGGCACAGACGCGCCATCTTCGGAAACTGACAAAGTCATTCGGTATTTCGAGGTGAAGCTTCGGGACGATCTCCTGGGCATCGTCGCGAAGGCGCGGACGGAATTGGGGCTTTCGACAGCAGCCGGGGCCGCGATGATCGCGCATGTACAGGCGACGCGGGAAACATCCGGACCTGAAGCGCTCGTCGGAGCGGCGCGGAGGGCCTGCGCGATCGCGAATTCCGGCAATCCCGTCATCGTGGTCGGCCTCTCCGCGCCTTTCGACACTTCTCTTGTCCTGAATCCAGGCGGACATCCCATGCCGGCAAGCGATCGGTTTTCCGCGTCGGGATCGGCATCGGCGAACCCTGTGAATCATTCCAACCCCGTAAACGCGGTGGGAAAAGCGACAGCACAGAGGGCTCTCGAACTCATGGAGGAGCGCCACGCCGACGACCTTTCGCTTGAATCGGTAGCCCAGGAATTGTCCGTTTCACCCTCGCATCTCTCGCGGCTGCTCGGCAGGCACGCCGGCATGGGTTTCGCGGAATGCCTCTCGCGGTTCCGGGTGGAGAAGTCGAGGCAATATCTGTCCTCCGGGAGCTGCTCGATCAAGGAAGCGTCCTTTCTGTCGGGGTTCAGGGATCCCGCGTATTTTGCGCGAGTTTTTCGCAAATTCACTGGAATGAGTCCGGGCGAATATGCGGCGCTGGGAACCGCGTCCCTCCCGGATCCGGGAAAGGAGAGATGACGAAGTGAAAAGGTTCGCCGTGAAAGTCGCTTTATGCGCTATCGTCCTGGCCTTCTTCACTTCTGTCAGTCCCATTTTTGCCTCGGGCGGAGTGGAAGTGCGCCTGAGGCTCGCCGAACTGCACCCGACCGATCACCCGACGGCGAGGGCCGATTATGAATTCGCCCGCCTCGTCTTCGAACGCTCGGGCGGAAGAATTCAGATATCCGTCTACGCGGATTCCGTACTCGGTCAGGAAATCACCGTCCTGGAACAGGTACAGTTCGGAGCTATCGATATGGCCCGGGTTTCCCTGTCGGCCGTAGCCTCCTATGTTCCGCGGCTGAACGCCCTCCAGATGCCATATCTCTACCGCGACGGGGAACATATGTGGCGGGTCCTGAAAGGAGATGTCGGGAAGCAGCTTCTTGAAAGCGTGAAAGATGCGGGTTTCGTCGGCCTCGGCTGGTTCGAGGCCGGCTCCCGCAATTTCTACAACTCGAAACGCCCCATCCGGTCGCCCGCCGACCTGCGCGGGCTGAAGATACGCGTGCAGGAAAGCAGTCTGATGACGGACATGATACAGGCCTTCGGGGGCATCCCCGTGCAACAGGCCTTCGGCGAAGTCTATAACTCATTGCAGATGAAATCCATCGACGGGGCCGAAAACAACATTCCGACCTATCTGACCTCGCGGCATTACCAGATCGCGGGGTATTACAGCCTGACCGGACACGTGCGGATTCCCGAGATCATCGTCGGATCCGCTGTCGGGTTTTCTTCGTTGACGCAGGCGGAAAGAGACCTTATCGCAAAGGCGGCGATGGACACGATCGACTATCAGCGGAACGAGTGGGCGCTCTATGAGAATATCGCCGCGGGCCGCGTCGCGAAGGAAGGAATCAAGGTCGAGCGTATCCAGGATACCTCGATTTGGGAGACTCTCGCGAAACCCCTGTACGAAAAGCAGAGTCCGGAAATCAAGGCGTGGATAGCGCGCATCAAAGCGGTAAAATGAATATCTGCGGCCCCTTCATCCTTGAATCGGCTATCCCGAGCATCAAAGTACCGAAAATGACATGAACTTCGGCATCCTCAATTCCGGGAACAACCCTAGACTGTCTCCGGCGATCCAGTGACCATGGGACTTCTATCTGGAGGGCCAACCTAGACGCGTTAAAATGGGCTTAATGATGAGGGACGTGAACGGGGTCACGAGAACCGAGATCCATCAAGGATATCTCGGCAAAGTTTCTATAGGAGGAAAAGCATCATGAAGAAGACGGCTTTAGTGATTTCGATGCTCATGCTGGTTGTCACTATCCTTTCGGCGGCGCCGATCAAGCTCAAATTGAGCGAAGTCCACATGGAGGGCTATCCCACGACGATGGCCGACAGAGAGTTCGCTAGGTTGGTCAACGAAAAAACCCAGGGCCGCATCGAGATTGCCGTGTATTCCGGCGGCGTCCTGTACGGGACCGAGGCAGAATCCATCGAAGCCATGGTCATCGGCGAGCTGGGCTTCGCCCGCGTATCTGCCGCACCGGTGGCCGAGTTCGTGCCCGACCTCAACGCCATTCAGCTTCCTTACCTGTACAAGAACTCAGACCACATGTGGGCGGTACTCAACGGTCAGATCGGGCAGGACATGCTGAAAAAGGTCCAGTCCTCCGGCTCGGGGCTCATCGGTCTGTGCTGGTACGACGCCGGCAGTCGCTGCTACTACCTCACAAAGAAAGCCACCACCCCCAAGGAGCTGGCCGGTCTCAAGATCCGCATGCAGGACAACAAGATGATGGTCAAGATGACCGAGCTCCTCGGCGCGACTTCCGTGACCGGCATCGGATCGAACGAGATCTATTCCAGCATCATGTCCGGGATCATCGACGGCGCCGAGAACAACTGGCCGACCTATGACACCAAGGGCGACTTCAAGGCGGCGAAGTTCTACATTCTCGACCACCACACCCGGGTCCCCGAGATCCTCCTTGTGTCGGAGGCTTCCCTCAAGGCGAGGAAGGTATCTGCCGCGGATATCGAGATCATCAAAGCCTGCGCCAAGCAGACCCAGGAATTCGAGATCGCCCAGTGGAAGGCGATGGAGAAGAAGTCCGAGGCGAATGTGCTGGCCAACGGTGCCACGGCGGTGCCCCTGACCGCCAAGGAGATGCAGGCGTTCCAGGACGCAATGGCGCCCCTCTACAAGGAATACGGCGCGAAATACACGAGCATCATCAACGCTATAGCCGAATTGGGCAAGAAGTTCTGAAGGAGCTTCGATGAAAAAGAGGGATCCCCCTCCGAGGGGATTCCTCTTTCTTGGTCAAGGGGAGAGGCTACATGCGCGACTTCGCTGGAATTCTTCGCTCCATCGATACCGTCATCCACAAGATACTGCTCGTCATCGCTCAGGTGGCATTGTTCGCCATGATCGCGATCGTGTGCACCACGGTGTTCTTCCGTTATGTCCTGAATTCCGGAATAATCTGGGCGGAAGAGGTGCCGCGCACCCTGGTCGCCCTCTTTGCGTTCATCGCCTGCGCCATGGGCGTCCGCGATCACCTGCACATCGGGCTCGGTTTCTTCTATACCCGCCTTCCGGCGAACGGCCGGGGGCGTAAGATCCTGGACATCCTCATCAACCTCTCGACCTTTTCCTGTGGCGCCATAATGACGTTTTACGGATGGAACCTCTGCGTCCAGCTGTGGCGCTTCACCATGGCCGCGACAGGTTTCCCCCGCTCGGTCCAATATATTTCGATGCCTATCGCCGGAACCATCATCATGTACGACTCGCTCCTGTTCCTTTTCGGCGTACTCAAGGAGGACGACCTGCTGTATTCCGAGAAGGAGGAGGAGCTGCAGGTGATCCACCTGGAAAAACACGGGAAATCCGGGAAGCGGGGGAATGAATGATCGACAATAGCGTTATCGCGACGATCGTGTTGCTGGGCAGCTTCATCGTGCTTATGGTCATCCGCGTCCCCATCGCCTTCACGCTGCTGCTCTCCGCGGTGCTCAGCGCGCTATCCTACGGTCAGGGACTGTCGACGCTCGTGCAGCAGATGGTCAAGGGGATCGACAGCTTCACCCTTCTGGCCATACCGTTTTTCATCGCCATGGGCGAGATCATGGGTGAGGGGGGTATTTCCAGGAAGATCGTCGACCTGGCCAATCTCCTCGTAGGCCGCTTCCGTGGGGGGCTTGCCTACATCAACTGCGTCGACTCCATGTTCTTCGGCGGCATTTCGGGCTCGGCCGTAGCCGACGTCTCCTCCCTGGGCTCGATCGTCATCCCGATGATGGTTGAGCAGGGCTACGACGAGGATTTCGCGGTCGGCCTCACCGTGACCACGGCTTGTCAGGGCGTCCTGATCCCGCCGAGCCACAACATGATAATCTACGCCCTGGCAGCCGGCATCGGGGGACAGATCGCCAATCTCTTCCTCGGAGGTCTCATCCCCGGAGTGATGCTGGGCTTCGGGCTGATGATCTTGTGTTTTTTCATGTCAAAAAAATATAAATTCCCGCGCTGCGATCCCGTCCCCAAGGGGCAGCGGCTCAAGATCGTGGTGAACGCCATCCTGCCGATGTTCATTCTCATCATCATCATGGTGGGAGTCGCCGCCGGCATCTTCACCGCTACGGAATCCGCCGCCATCGCCTGCGTGTACACCTTCCTCCTGACCTACGTCATTTTCCGTTCCTCGCCGATCAAAAGCATGGGCAAGGTATTGAAGAACACGCTCAAGACCCTCGCCATCGTGCTCACGCTCATCGCCGCGGCGAAGTCCTTCGCCTACATGATGACTCTCCTGCACATTCCGGACGCCATCACCATGGGTTTGATCGGCCTCACCAACAACCGGACCCTGCTGTTGCTCATCATTAACGCGCTGCTCCTGTTCCTGGGATGCTTCATGGACATGGCGCCGCTCATCCTGATCATGACTCCGATACTGATGCCAGTGGTAACGGGCCCTGTCATCGGCATGGATCCAGTACAATTCGGCATCATGCTCATCTTCAACCTCGCCGTCGGCCTCTGTACTCCGCCCGTCGGCAGCGCCCTGTTCGTGGGCTGCGCGATCGGCAAGACGCCTATCGAACGTACTGCGGTAAAGATGCTGCCGATGTTCGGGGTGATGGTGGTCGGTCTCCTCCTGGTTACCTTCGTGCCGTTCCTGACCTTGGGGTTACCGAAATTGTTCCTTCGCTAGGAGCGACGTATGAACACGACGGGCTGACTTGTCCGGCCAGTGACAACGCCGTGGAGCCGGTCAAGGATGGTCAGATCATGAAAGGTTTTTCGTCCTGCGCACGCGGCCGGGAACGATGCGGATGTGTGTATAGAAAAAACGGAATATAGCTTGCGTGATTGCCGATTGCGTGGTAGTTTTTTTAGAGTAACAGGGAGTAGCCTGCCGCCGGAGAGGCGGAAGAATGGGTCGTCAGCACGGATGCGAAGATGTGAATCATCCCCGCATCCCGGCCCTTCTGATCCTGATAAAGGATTGGCGAGACTGTACGGGCGGTGTCCGTACGGTCTCGCCATTTTTTTATCTGCATGACGGATTCGCTGGATGGCGCCGCAGCGTTTCGCGAATCCGTCCGGCAGCTGGAGGCTACGCGCATGAAAATTTTCGTACTCGTCCTTACTCTCGTAATGTATGGGCTTGTGATCGCGTTTTCGCACAGAAAATCCTGGATAGCCCTCGCCACATCCGCGGTATTCCTCGTGATCGGAGCTGTCGGCTTCGAGAAGGCGATCACCGAACTCGTGAACTGGAACATTCTCATGATCTACATCGGGAGCCTTGTCATCGCCGACCTCTTCATCTATTCGAAGGTTCCCGCCTGGATATCCGACAAGGTCGTGGAAAAATCTCCGACCCTCGGGATAGCGATCGTCGCGATTCTCATCATCACCGGACTCATCTCGGCCTTCGTCGAGAATGTGGCCACGGTCCTCGTCATGGCGCCGATCGCACTGGAGATCTCGAGGCGCCTCAAACTCGATCCGACTCCCTTCATGATCGGACTCGCCGTCATGGCCAACCTCCAGGGCACGGCCACCCTCGTCGGCGATCCTCCCTCCATGATCTTCGCGAGTTTCGCCGGCTACTCCTTCAACGATTTCTTCGTCCATGCCGGCAAGCTCTCCATATTCTTCTCCGTGCAGGTTGGGGCCATCGTCGGCGCCCTTTATTTCTACGGATATTTCCGGAATCTCAAGAAGATACACATCGACCTGCCGAACGAGAAGATCGTCTCTTGGGTTCCGACCATCCTCCTTGCGGGCATGATCGGAGGACTCGCCGCCATCTCCTTCCTGTCTTCAGGCGGCCTACATATCGGTTCAGGCTTCTTCTGTCTCGGTCTCGGAGCGATAGGCCTCGCCTGGTACGTGTTCATCCGCAAGGAGAAGCCCAGCGCGGCCATGAAGCTCGTCAGGAGCCTCGACTGGGACACCATCCTCTTCCTGATCGGCATCTTCATCGTCGTCGGTACGATCACCGAAGTCGGCCTTCTCGACGATCTCGCGCGGATCCTCGGCGGCTTCATCGGGAACAACGCGGTGCTCGGTTTCATCGTCATCGTCTCTGTTTCCGTCCTCGTGTCCGGCTTCGTGGACAATGTTCCCTACATCATCGCCATGCTGCCGGTCGCCGACAAGCTCGCGAAGTCCCTCGGCCTTGCGCCCGAGCTCTTCATGTTCGGCCTCCTCATCGGCTCATGCCTCGGCGGCAACCTGACGCCCTTCGGCGCCTCGGCCAATGTGGTGGCAGTCGGCCTCGTCAAGAAGGAGGGGAGAAAAGTTACATTCATGGACTGGGTCAAGATCGGCGTTCCGTTCACACTCGTGACGACCGCCGCCGCTGCCGCTTTTACATACTGGTCTGTCAACTCTTAAACTGTAAATAAAAACGCCCGGGTTTCCCCGGGCATCCTGGATTCGCCGATCTGCCGGACGGCGGGAATGAGTCCCGGCTAGGCCCAGATCAGCCAGACCAGGAGATATCCCGAGGTCACGGCGGCGAGAGTGAAGGGCACGCTGATCTTCATGAACTGCGTCGCCTTCACCTCGTAGCCTTCCTTCCGGAGGATTCCGAGTCCGGCGATGTTGGCCGACGCGCCAATGGGCGTCAGGTTGCCGCCGAGGGTGGCTCCCACCATCAGTCCGAAATAGATCAGAGTCGGATCTATGCCGAGTTGGGCGGCGATGCCGGTCGCCACCGGGAGCATCGTGGCCACATAGGGAATGTTGTCGATGAAGGCCGAGAGGATGACGGATACCCACACGATCAGGGTGTAGATGACGAACACGTTGTTCCCGCTCAACCTGACGAAGACCGCGCTTATCTCGTCCACCACGCCGGCCCTGGAGATGCCCGCGATGACGACGAACAGTCCGGCGAGCAGAAGCAGGGTGAAGTAGTCGATCTCCTTGATCGCGCTGAGGACGGTCTTGGTGCTCCTCGTCGTCGCGATATCGTAGAGAAAGCCGAGCACCATCAGACCCAGGCAGATGAGTCCGTTGATGTGGCTGGTGATGAAGAGGGGAATCGATTCCTTCGGAACAAGGGAGGCCAGAATCAGGAGAAGTACGGTGCCGACGAGGAGGACTGTGGGAAAATAGTCCGTGACGACGGTGCGCTCCAGAGCATTGATGGGCTCCCTGTCCTTGCGGAAGAGGTACACCAGAACGAACATGGAGGCTAGGGCGCCCGCTTGGACTACCCAGAACATCCCCGGCTTGCCTTTGTAGACGAAAAAGTCCAGGAAATTCATGCCCGCGTGCCCGCCGAGCAGGATGGATGTCGTGTCGCCGACCAGGGTGGCGGCACCCTGGAGGTTGGAGGAAATGGCGATGGCGATGATGCTGGCGACCGGGGAGATTTTGAGTTTTTTCGAGATGGTGACCGCGACCGGGGCGACCATGAGGACGGTGGCGACATTGTCGACAAAGGCGGAAATGATGCCTGCGAAGAGCGACAGCGCGATTATCGCCCATTTGACGTTCGGCATCTTCTCGATGATCAGGTCGGCGAGAAGCGCCGGCATGTTGGACTCTATGAACAGGTAGACGATGCCCATCGTCCCCGCAATCATCATGATGACGTTCCAGTCCACGGCACCGATCACTTCGCCGACGGGCAGGATGCCTGAGACGACAAAGATGAAGGCGGAGAAGATCGCTATGTAGGCGCGATACTTCGGGAAAGCCATGAGGGCCGCGTAGGTCAGAGCGAACAGGATAATGGCGGTAGTCATCATCGGAAGATTCTCTCTTTCTCGTTCTCGATTAATTTCAGGACGCGGAAAAACATAGTATCCGGCGATCGCCCCTGTCAACCGGATCGGAATACCGCCGGATCGGCGGATCAGACTCAAGCAGCCCCGTTCCTGACGACGCCAGTTTGTGGAAGAGCGACGCCAGGAAGGGCGGCCTGGAAAAGGCGCTTACGGCAGGGCGACGCCGGGGATGGCGAAGCGCCTCGCCGCGTTGCGCCAGCTTATGTCTTCGACCATGCCTCCGAGGAGCTCGTAGTCAGCGGGAGCCTCGCCCCGCTCGACCCAGTCGCCGATGATGGAGCAGAGCAGTCTGCGGAAGTACTCGTGCCTCGGGAAGGAGAGGAAGGAGCGGGAATCGGTGAGCATGCCGACGAAGCGCGACAGGAGGCCCATGTTGGCGAGGCTCGTCATCTGGGCGCGCATGCCGTCGAGCTGGTCGTTGAACCACCAGGCCGAGCCGAACTGCATCTTGCCGGGTATCGATCCATCCTGGAAGGCGCCCATGATGGTGCCGAGCATGTCGTTCCAGTTCGGGTTGAGCGTGTAGAGGATGGTCGCCGGCAGCTGGCCTTCGCGGTCGAGCATGTCGAGGAAGCGGGCGAGGGGCTTGGCGGCGATGCCGTCGGCGATGGCGTCGTAGCCTGTGTCGGGGCCGAGTTTCGCGAACATGCGGGAGTTGAGGTTGCGGATGGCGCCCATGTGGAGCTGCATGGTCCAGCCTCGCTCCTCGTCGAGCCGTCCGACGAGGGAGAGGACGGCGGTGCGGAGCCTGTCGGCTTCGTGGAGGGTCGGCGTAGTCCCCGCGCGGAGGCTCGCGACGAGTCGGTTGAGTTCGGAGCCCGCGGCTGCCTCGGCGACGGGGACCTCGAGAGCGTGATCGGAGAGACGGCAGCCTTCCTCGTGGAAGACCGTGTGCCTCTTCTCCAAGGCGTGGGCGAGGTCGCCCCATGTCGAGATCGCGACGCCGGAAGTCTTTTCCAGCCTGCCGATGTACTCGTTCCAGACGGCGGGGTTGTCGGCGTTCATGGCCTTGTCGGGGCGGAAACACGGAACCATCACGCAGTCTCCGGAGCCGCGGGAGAGGGCGTAGGACTTGTGGTGCGCGAGGTCGTCCGCGGGGTCGTCCGTCGTGCAGACCGCCGCCACGTTCATGCGCGAGAGGAGTTCGCGGACGGAATAGCCCGGGCCTGCGAGGGTCGCGTCGCATTTTTCGCGGATTTCCCGCGCGTTCGCGGGATTGAGCACCGCGTCGATCCCGAAATAGCGCTTCAGCTCGAGATGCGTCCAGTGGTAGAGAGGGTTCCCGATGAGCTTGGGTACGGTGCCCGCCCAGGCCTCGAACCTGGCATCCCAGGGCGATGGTCCGGTCACCAGCTCCTCGGGAACGCCGTTGGATCTCATCGCGCGCCACTTGTAGTGGTCACCGCCGAGCCAGGCCTCAGCGAGGCTCGAGAATTTCGCGTTGTCCGCTATGGCGGCCGGAGGCAGGTGGCAGTGGAAGTCGATGATGGGCCTGCCTTCGGCGTAGTCGTGGTAGAGCCGGCGCGCGGCGTCGGTGTTCAGGAGGAAATCTTCGTCCATGAATGCTTTCATCTGTCTTTCTCCCCCGGACGGAACTGCGGTCCTGCAGGACCTTACAGCGTCACTCCGTCCTTGAAAATCGCTATCTCTCTGTAGCCAGAGGTCTCGCTCTTCGTGGCATCGCCGGAGGCTGTATCGATGACGGCCCGCCAGAGGCCGGCCGCCAGGGTTCCGGCCTCAGCTCCGTCGAGGAGAGGGCCCGAGTCCCAGTCGATCCAGCCCGGTTTGCGGCCGGCCAGCGCAGTCGTGGTGGATACCTTGATGGTCGGCACGACGGAACCGAAGGGCGTTCCCCTGCCGGTCGTGAAGATGACGAGCTGAGCTCCCGCCGCGGCGAGGGCCGTGCTCGACACGAGGTCGTTGCCAGGCCCCGAAACGAGCGAGAGGCCGCGGAGCTTCCGCCTTCCGCCGTAAGGCACGACGTCGACCACCGTCGTCGTGCCGGCCTTGCGCACGCAGCCCAGGGATTTCTCTTCGATCGTCGTGATGCCGCCCTCGCGGTTGCCCGGAGAGGGGTTCTCGTGGCTGCCCTGGCCGTGGCCCAGAAAGTAGGCCTTCCAGTGATTGACCATGTCGACCGTCGATTTCCAGACCTCGGTCGAGGCCGCGCGGTCGAGGAGGTTGTCCTCCGCGCCGAACATCTCGGGGACCTCGGTGAGGAGGGCCGAGCCGCCGGCCGCCACGACGAGGTCGGATATCCTGCCGACCATGGGGTTGGCCGTGATGCCGGAGAAGCCGTCGGAGCCACCGCACTTGAGGCCGATCACGAGCTCCGAGGCTGGCATCTTCTCTCGTTTGAACCCCGAGGCGTAGCTCGCGAGCCGCCCGAGCGCCAGCATGGCCGCCTCGATCTCGTCGCCGACGTCCTGAAGTCTGATCGCCTCGATCGAGCCTCCGGGGCGGGGACCGATTTCTGCCAGGAAATCGTCGATCAGGTTGTTTTCGCAGCCCAGGCCCAGGACGAGGACGCCGCCGGCGTTCGGGTGCCGCGCGAGGGATGCGAGTATGCGCCGTGTGTGGGCGAGGTCGTCCCCGAGCTGTGAGCAGCCGTAGGGGTGGGTGAGGGCGATCAGATCGACGCCCTCCCTGCCGCCTGCGGCCGCGCCAAAGGCTCTGTTCCCGGCGGCCGCGACGCGCCCGGCCACGCCGTTCACGCAGCCGACCGTGGGTATGATCCAGATCTGGTTGCGTACGCCGACGAGCCCGTCCTCGCGGCGGTAGCCCATGAATTCGGCGGGAAGCTCCGCGGGGAAGACCTGCTCCGGGATTGCCGCCGGGCGCGTGGGCGCCTCGCCGTAGTCGAGCTCGCCGGAGATGCCGGAGGCGAGGTTGTGGACGTGGACCCAGTCGCCCGCGCCGATGTCGGCGGTGGCGCGCCCGATGGGGTGACCGTATTTTACGACGGCCGCGCCGCGGGCGATGGGAAGGAGGGCGACCTTGTGGCCCTTTTTAACCGATTGCCTGAGGATGACGGCCGCTTCGCCCGGCACTGCGGCGGACCTTCCTGCCTCCAGGTCGGCGGGAGTGACGGCGACCGTGTCGCGCTCGTCGAGGCGGATGAGAAGGGCTGGCGCCACGATCGAAGGCCCGGCGGGGGCACGCGCGCCCTTCGCGTCCGTCCCTGTCCCGGCCGCCGCATCCCGTTCGGGGCTCACCATGTCTCTCTCTCCGCCCTCGCCCGCTCCAGGGCTTCCCGCATCGCCGCCTCGAAGCCGTCCTTGCGGATGATGGCGAAGCTGGCGGCGGCCGCCGTGGCGAACCCGGGGACCTGGGCGTTCACGTCGCCCCAGGGGCCGGAAGCGCCGAGAAGCTCAGCCATGGCCGCGGCGGGGTCGGAGGCGAAGAGTCCGGCCCTTGTCCTGAAGTGGGCGATCGCGGCGGGTTCATCCGGAATTTCGAAGTTCTGGAGGTATCTCCAGGCGAGGGCGGCGAGGACGAGTCCTGCGAACACGGGAGGCCGGCCCGTGCGCGCGTAATGCCCGCGGACGGTCGGCATGATGCGCGCGCCGAACTTGGCCACGGACTTGGCGGAGATACCCTCGAGCTTGTGGACGAGGTCGGGGTTGGAGAATCGCTCGAGCACCGATGCGAAATACTCTTCGCACTGATCCTTGGGCAGGGTGATGACGGGAATGGTCTCGGCGTTCTGGTAGGCCCGAAGAACCTCCATCACGAGCTTGTTCGCGAGGGCGTCGTGGACGACTTTAGCGCCGAGGGGGAGGCTGAGCATGGTCATGAGTGTGTGGCTTCCATTGAGAAGGCGCACCTTGAGATCCCGGTAAGGGCTTATGTCGGCCGCCCAGACGGCGTTCACTCCCGAGGCGCGCAACGGAAGTACGGACTCGAGGGATTCCGGCCCCTGGAGAGCCAGGATGTGGTAGGGTTCAGCCACGGCGACGAGGTCGTCCTCGAACCCCTCCTCGGCGAGGACGCGCGCCTTTTCGGCCTCAGTGAAGCCGGTGACGATGCGATCGACGAGGGTGTCGACCCAGGTGTTCGCATCCGCGAGCCAGGTCTCGAAGGCCGCGTCCTTGTACCAGCGGGCCGCGTGGCCGAGCACGAGTTCCTTCAGGATCTGGGAATTTCTCTCTATGAGCTCGCAGGGCACGACGACGAGGCCGCGCTTCGGATCGCCCGCGAAGGTCTCGTATCGGCGGCGCAGGAACTGGGTCAGTTTGCCGGGGAAGGACGCGGCCGGCCTGTCTTCGGCGCGGTCGGCCGGGAAGGGGGCGATACCCGACTCGGTGGTGTTGGAGACGACGCAGACGAGATCGGGGTTGTCGGCCTGCGCGAGCCATCCATCGAAATCGGCGTAGGGATTGACCATCGCGGACAGACACTCGATGCGCTGACGTTTGTCGACCCGTTTCCCGCCAAGAAGCCCTTTCAGCGAGACCGTATAGCGCATGCCCTGCGCGGCGTAGGCCGGAGAGAAGTCGCCGGGGCGGGGTTTGGCGACACAGACACCGCCTTCGAACCTGCCTGAATCGTTCATGGTCTGGACCATCCAGTCGATGAAGGCCCTGAGGAATACTCCCTCGCCGAATTGTACGATCTTTACGGGATAGCGCTTGTTCATGCTCACTCCTTTTTCCGGGCGGCCCTGCGCGCCGTCGGGTCCGTGGCAGGGTACCCGGGCCCGGATTGTCGTCCATCCTTGCCGGATCAGGCCCTCAAGAGGTGGACGGCGAATCCGCCAAGCTCTATGTCGAGGTAGACCGCCTTGATCCTGCCCTTTTCCATTTTAGCGGTTTCGGTTTTCACGGCAATACCCATTCCGGCGAATCGGGCGACGGCGCGTTCGACATCGTTGCAGCGGATGGCGAGGTGCCCCCTGGCGCCGAGGAAGGGACTCTTCATGATCTCGAGACTTTCGCCCGCCATGATCGAGGAATTCCCTTCTTTCGCGGCGAAACCGAAGAGGCCGGAGAACAGGTCGACGGCCTTCCTCGCCGCGGCCTCATCCGCGCTGTTGATGCCGAGGTGGGCGAATCCGAAGCCGTGGAGAGCCATGACGGCCTCGCGGCAGAGTCTTTCGATGGAGGTCCAGTCCCCGGCCGCGATCATCTCGGGCCTGACCATCCAGGAACCGCCGACGGCGAGGACCTGGGGACGTCTCGCGTAGCTCGCGAGATTCGCGGCGTCGATCCCGCCCGTGGGGACGAACTTGAGGCTCGCGTAAGGGCCGGCGAGGGCGTCGAGCATGGCCACGCCGCCCGAAGGCTCGGCCGGGAAGAATTTGAGTACGGACAGTCCCTTCTCGATGCCTTTCTCGATGCCCTCCGTTCCGCTGATGCCGGGGAGGACGGGAAGGCCGCGCTCGATGCAGAAGTCGACGACGGCCGCGTTGAAACCCGGAGTCACGGCGAATTTCGCCCCTGCGTCGATGGCGGCCTTCGCCTGTTCTACGGTGGTGACGGTTCCTGCGCCCACGAGGAGTCCAGGAACTTCGGCCGTCATGGCCGCGATGGAATCGCGCGCGGCAGCCGTGCGGAAGGTCACCTCGGCGATCGGGATGCCGCCGGCCACGAGGGCCTTCCCGAGCCCGACGGCCGCCTCGGCCGACTCGAGCTTCACGACGGGCACGAGCCCGATTTCTCCTATTGTTTTCAGAATTTCATTCATGCGCATACCTCCGGCGATTACGAATTTCTTTCGACATGATAACATGGTATTTGTTAAAATGGAACATCATTCCGAAAATATGTTGCATGTTTCATTCCTCAGTGCTACAATGAAAAAAACAGGGGAGATGACGGCAATGAAAAGGATAGTGACTTTCGGAGAGATCATGCTCAGACTCAAGTCGCCCGGCCACGAGCGGCTATTCCAGTCTCCCGCCCTTGAAGCGACCTTCGGCGGCGGAGAGGCCAATGTGGCCGTCTCCCTGTGCAATTTCGGCATGCAGGGCGTATTCGTGTCGGCGCTGCCGGCCGATTCCGTGGGCGAGGCTGCGCTGCGCTCCCTCAGGGCATTCGGCGTGGACTGCTCCTTCGTGAAAAGGACCTCTGGCGGCAGAACTGGGATCTATTACCTTGAGACCGGCGCGGATCAGCGGGCCTCGCTCGTCGTCTACGACAGGGCGGGCAGCGCGGCCTCAGCGATGAAGCCCGGCGATTTCGACTGGGCGCGCGTCTTCACGGGCGCGGATTGGTTCCACTTCACGGGCATCACGCCGGCGCTCTCCCTTTCGGCCGCGGAAGCCTGCATCGAGGCCGCCGAAGCCGCGCGGGCCGCGGGCGTCACCGTCTCCGTCGACCTGAACTACCGCAAGAAGCTCTGGAATTACGGCGTGAAGGCTTCGGACATGATGAAGCGCCTCGTCGCCCTCGCCGACCTCCTCATCGCGAACGAGGAAGATATCCAGCTCGCCCTCGGTATCACGGCGGAAGGCGCCGATCCGGCCGGCGGCCACCTCTCCTCCGAGGTGTACAAGGCCCTCGCCGAAAAGACGAAGACTGCCTTCCCCAATCTTTCCCGCATCGCGATCACCCTCCGCGAGAGCAAGTCCGCCGACCGCAATGGCTGGTCGGCCGCCCTCCTCGGGCATGACGGCTTCCGTGTTTCGAAATCCTACTCGATCGACGATATCGTCGACCGGGTGGGCGGCGGTGACTCTTTCGGCGCGGGTCTCATTTTCGGTATGCTGGAGTACGGCGACGAGGCGAAGGCTCTCGAGTACGCGGTAGCCGCCTCGGCCCTCAAGCACACGATCCCCGGCGACTTCAACCTCGTGACGAGATCCGAAGTCGAAAAACTTGCCTCCGGCGACGGATCGGGCCGAGTCAGCAGATAGGAGGACATACATGTCGGAAGTGTTTTTTCCGGACCGCTCCTGCCCTGTCACGATCGTCGATCCGGGTAAAGTGAGTCGAAGGATCAAGGCTCACGGCGGCGCTCTCATGACAGTGGAAGTCATTTTTGCGACGGGCGGAGTGGGGGCTTCCCACAGCCACCCCCACGAACAGGTTTCCTACTGTCTTTCCGGCAGATTCACGTATACGGTGGAAGATGAAACCATCGAACTCGGGCCCGGCGACAGCGTCTACCTGCCCGCGGGCGCGAGGCACGGGACCACCTGCCTCTCGGCGGGCACGCTTCTCGACGTTTTTACGCCGCAACGGCAGGATTTCCTTGCCTGACCGTCTTGCAGTCCGGATCGACTGAATACCGCAGGGCGGTTCTTGCGAAGCGGCCGCTTCGCCCGGCCCGAAATATGGAGGAACCATGAATCTCGACATCCGCTATTCCAACCACCCCGAGGACATGAAGCACTACGACACGGAGACCATGCGCAGGCATTTTCTCGCGCAGAACCTCTTTGTCCCCGGTGAGCTCAACCTGACCTACAGCCACGTCGACCGCGTCGTTTTCGGCGGGGCGACTCCCTCGGGCGCGGCCCTCGAGCTTGTAGCCGGCAAGGAATTCGGCACGCCCAACTTCCTCGACCGCCGCGAGCTCGGCATCATCAACATCGGCGGAGCCGGACGCATCACTCTGGACGGACTCTCCTTCGACATGGTCCGCGGCGACGGCATGTACGTCGGCAAGGGCACAGAGAAGGTCTCCTTCGAGAGCGCCGACCTCGCGGCCCCCGCCAAGTTCTACCTCGTGAGCTGCCCCGCGCACGAAAAGCACCCCACAGTCAAGATCGAATTTTCCAAGGCCAACCCGCGCAAGCTCGGCGCCGTAGAGAGCTGCAATGTCCGCACGATCTACCAGTACGTCCACCCGGCTGTCTGCAAGAGCTGCCAGCTCGTCATGGGCATGACCCTCCTCGAGCCCGGCTCGGTCTGGAACACCTTCCCGCCCCACACCCATGAGCGCCGCATGGAAGTCTATCTTTACTTCGACATGGATGAATCGACGAAGGTTTTCCACATGCACGGTCAGCCCGCCGAGACCCGCCACATCGTGATGGGGAACGAGGAAGCCGTCATCTCGCCCTCCTGGTCCATCCACTCGGGCGTCGGCACGGGAAAGTACACCTTCATCTGGGCCATGGCCGGAGAGAACCAGACCTTCGACGACATGGACAACCTGAAGCCCTCGGAGCTTCGGTAAACGCAGCCGGGGGCGGCCACCTCCGCCCCGGAATCGCATGCCGCCGGATGACTGACGGGGTCCGACCCCGCCTCCTATATGGCGCGGCATGTTACAGGAGAAAACAATGGCAGGAGTATTGGACAGTTTCAGGCTCGACGGGAAAGTGGCGATCGTGACCGGCGCCGAGCGCGGACTCGGAAAGGGCATGGCGACGGCCCTCGCACAGGCAGGAGCCGACATCGTCGGCGTGACCTACCCCGACTCGGCGCCGGAGACGGCCGCCGCCGTCGCGGCCGCGGGCAGGCGCTACGTGCACGTCCAGGCCAACCTCATGAGCATCGAACCGGTCGGCCGCATCATCGCGACCGCGCTCAAGGAGTTCGGCCGCATCGACATCCTCGTCAACAACGCGGGGATAATCACGCGCAACGATTCCACCGACTTCACCGAGAAGGAATGGGACGATGTCATGAACATCAACATCAAGACCGTATTCTTTCTCTCCCAGGCTGTCGCGCGCCAGTTCATCGCCCAGAAATCGGGCGGCAAGATCGTCAGCGTCGCCTCGATGCTCTCCTACCAGGGCGGCATCCGCGTTCCCTCCTACACTGCCTCCAAGAGCGGCGTGAAGGGCATCACCATGACGATGGCGAACGAGTGGGCCAAGTACGGCATCAACGTCAACGCCATAGCCCCCGGCTACATGGCCACGGACAACACCGCGAATCTCCGCGCCGATGAACAGCGCTCCAGCGAAATCCTCGCCCGGATTCCCGCCGGACGCTGGGGTACGCCTGAGGATGTCGGGGGCGCCGTGGTGTTCCTGGCGTCGAAGGCTTCCGACTATGTCAACGGCTACACCATCGCCGTCGACGGGGGCTGGCTGGGCCGCTGATCCCGCAGGGGGCAGCTTACCCCACGGTATGCTGCGAGATCGTTCATTCATCGCGTCTGAAAAGCGGGACCGGGCTTCTGCCCGGTCCCGCTTTTTGGTATCTCCCAGTCAGATTTGAAGCCTTTCTTGCAAATCGTGCTTGACAGGACAAACAGCCGGAGTAGACAATGCACACATCAATGAATATTTGAACAAATCGATGGTCGCATGAATCGCGTGGCTCCATTATAAGAAGACAGGAGCCAACAAAAAATAAGCGAGCTTTTGGGTATCCCTCTGAAATCAGCCCGACTTGTTTGGTTTTTCAACGGCAAAGAGGCATACTCACAGGGTTCCACGCGGCGCGGGACGCCGCATATCGATCGTCAGGAGGTCTCGAATTGTACAGGAAAGCGTTCATCCGGTTCGCTTTGGTCGCAATGTTGCTGGGCCTGTCGTCGGCCGCCTTCGGGGCCACACCCCGGTCGGGCGGCACTCTGAAGATCGCGGCCTCGAGTCTGCAGAGCCTCCAGCTCTACAAGACCGCCGCGAACGACATCACCGACGCCCAGAGTGTCATCTTCGACTCACTCTTCATTCTCTCCAAGGATGACTTCAAACCGATCCCATCCCTCGCCGAGAGCTGGAAGAACCCCGACCCCCTCACCTGGGTCTTCTCGATCCGCAAGGGCGTGCTCTTCCACGACGACAACCCGGTTTTTCCCAAGGGCACACGGAGGGAAGTCACCGCCGATGACGTCGTTTACTCCATCGACTTCATGATGAAGACAAGCACCGCCTGGACCCTGGGCCCTGTCACCGGCGTGAAGGCGCTCGACCGCTACACGGTCGAGATCACCACCAAGACGCCGCAGCCCTTCCTGGTCAACGACCCCAACAGACTCTGCCGCGCCTGCATCATCCCGAAGGAGGCTATCGACAAGCTGGGCGAGGATGGCTTCGCCAAGTACCCGATCGGCACCGGCGCCTTCAAGTTCAAGAGCTTCTCCCCCGACTCGGGCCTCCTCCTGGTCAAGAATTCCTCGTACCGCCTCCCCGTCTACCTCGACGCGGTGGAGTTCGTGGTGATCCCCGATCCCCTGGCACAGACTATCGCCCTGCAGTCGGGCGAGATCGACGTGATCAAGCACCTCTTCAACCTCGAGATGGCCGACAGCTTCGAGAAGAACGCGAAGTTCGACGTGATCAAGTCCGGCGGCGGCTCGTACCGCGGTATCGGCTTCAACGTGACTGTCGCGCCCTACAACAACCCCGCGGTCCGCAAGGCACTCTCGATGCTCCTGGACATCGATTCAGCGTACAAGGCGGTGATCGGGAACCACGGCGAGCGCGCGTACGGCCAGGTTCCGCCCTGGGTCCCCTTCGGCTACGACCCCTCGCTCAAGAATCTCTGGAGCTACGATCCTGCGCAGGGGCTCAAGATCTTGGCGGCCAACGGCTTCAAGGACGGCAATGGCGACGGATTCCTCGAGTACAACGACAAGCCCTTCAAGATCGAGATCAAGACACTCGCCGGCTCCCAAGTGAAGGCGCTGACCATCCTCGCCACCCAGATGCGCGAGAAGGGCATCAACGCGAGCGTGCTCACCCAAGACACCGCGGTCTGGGCCGACGATCTCGTCAAGGGCAACACTACCATGTTCTTCGACTACAGCTTCGCAGGCACGACAGGGTTCCATTCACTCTTCCATGGCAGCATGATCGGCTCCGCGAACACGCACTACTACAACAACCCCGAGGTCAACAAGCTTTTGGACGATGCATTGACGAAGATCAAGTACGACGAGCTCTCTGCCCTCTGGAAGAAGGCCCAGCGCCTGGTGTTCCAGGACACGGTCGGCATACCGCTCTACTTCGAGTTCAGCTACTCGGTCGTAAGCAAGAAGGTCGTGGACTTCGTCCCTCCCTGGGGCGGCCTGAACCTCGTCTCCACCGAGAACAACGTCTGGCTCAGCAAATAAGTCGATCCATCGGTTCACTTCTATAGACGCGATCATGGGGCAGGTTTCTTGCCCCGTGGTCGTGTCTATAGGCTTGGAGAGGAAGAATGGGAAAATATCTCGCGCGGAGGATCTTGACGACTATCCCGGTCCTCGTTGGCATCTCTTTCATTGTCTTCGCGATGGTCTCCTTCGCCCCTGGTGATTCGATAAGTCTCATGCTGAGCAACGAGTCGGTCAATGTGGAGAACGTAGCGAAACTCAAGGCCGAACTCGGCCTCGATCGCCCCTGGTATGCACAGTACGGTCTCTACCTGGGGAGGCTTTTGAAGGGGGACATGGGGAGGTCGATACAGTTCAACCGCCCCGTGGCCGAGATGATAGGAGAAAAGATTGGCAATACCTTCAGACTGACCCTCTTCTCCAGTCTCATTTCCCTTCTTATCGCCATCCCTCTGGGGGTACTCGCGGCGGCGAAACGCAGGTCGGCCTTCGACTACTCCGCTACGGCGATCGCCCTCGTGGGAGTCTCGATGCCGTCATTCTATCTCGGACTCCTTCTCATACTCTTCTTCGGCCTCAAACTGGGATGGCTGCCGATCCGGGGGCTCCCTTCCTACGACGCGACTCTCCTCAAACAGCTCCGCTATCTCATCCTGCCATCGGTGACCCTGGGCAGCAGTATGGCAGGCATTCTCACGCGCCTCACGCGCGCCTGCATGATCGAAGCCCTCGGCCAGGACTTTGCGAGGACGGCCCGGGCGAAGGGACAGAGCGAGATCGGCGTCCTCTTCAGACACGCGTTTCCGAACGCCTTCCTGCCGATACTCACCACCTTCGGCATGCAGTTCGGCTCGCTCCTGGGAGGCGCAGTCATCATCGAGACAATATTTTCGCTGCCTGGCCTGGGGATGCTGGCCATGAACGCCGTCAAGTTCAGAGATCTGCCCCTCATCCAGGGGACGGTGCTCGTGTTTGCGGTTTCCTTCGTGGCGGTGATGCTCCTCGTGGACATCTTGTACGTCTTCGTGGATCCGAGGATCAGGTACGACTGACATGAAAAAGAAAGACACCAACCACTCCGGAGCGCCCCGCCTCCTTAGAGTCTTCGCGCGCCACAAGCTGGGCATCGTCGGTCTCGCCGCCTTGTTCGCCTTCATCGTCGTCGCGGTCTTCGCCCCGTCTCTGGTGCGCTTCGACCCCTACGCCATGGATCTCGGCAGCGCCTTCCTCCCTGCGGGGAGTGGGGGGCACCTCCTGGGCACCGACAACTTCGGGCGCGACACCTTCTCCCGCCTCGCGTACGGGGCCCGCATCTCGCTCCTCATCGGCATCGTCGTGGTCGCGCTGGCCGCCGTCGTCGGGACGGTGCTCGGCCTTCTTTCGGGCTACTACGGCGGCTGGGTGGACTTCACCGTGATGCGGCTCGTCGAGGTCTTCTACTCCTTCCCCTTCCTCATACTGGTCATCGCGGTGATGGCCATCCTGGGGCCGAGCATATTCAACGTCATGTGGGTGCTCGGTCTCGTGCACTGGCCCAGCTACGCCAGGCTCGTGAGGGCGCAGGTGCTCTCGCTGAGGAAGATCGAGTACATCCAGGCCGCCCGGGCCACGGGCTGCAGCGACGCGCGGATCATCTTCAGGCACATCATGCCCAACACGATCACGCCCATCATCGTGCAAGCGACTCTGGGTATACCCGGGGCGATACTCTCCTCGGCCGCGCTCGGCTTCCTCGGTTTCGGCGTACAGCCGCCGACGCCTGAGTGGGGCTCGATGGTGAACGAGGGTAAGGACTACATCCTCCTCAACTCCAACATGATCCTCTGGCCGGGGCTCTGCATTTTTCTCGTCGTGCTCAGCTTCAACTTCATAGGGGATGCGTTGCGCGATACGCTCGACCCTCGCCTCTCCAGACAGCTCAAATAGGGAGTGACACCGTGACTATAGACGAACGACTTTCCCGCGTGCCGGCCTTCACCGAATTCTACGGGACCGACGAACTCTACGCCCACGCCGGGCGCGTGGCGACGGCGAAGCCTGGGCTCTGCAGCCTAGCCTACGTCGGCGAATCCAAGAATGGGGAGAAGATTCCCATGGTGACGATCGGGAACGGCCCCACCTCCATCCTCCTCTTCGCCTCGCCGCACCCGAACGAGCCGATCGGCGCGATGATGGCGTACTTCCTCCTGGACGAGCTCGTGGCCTGCCCCGAGCTGTGTGAGGGCAGGACGTGGCACATCGTTCCCTGCATCGACCCCGACGGGACGCGGCGCAACGAGGGATGGTTCAAAGGTCCCTACACACTCAGAAACTACGCGCGCGAATTCTACAGACCGAAGGGCGACGACCAGGCCGAATGGACCTTCCCCATTGAATACAAAACCTTCAAGTTCGACAAGCCGATCCCCGAGACGAAGGCGCTCATGAGGGCGATCGACATCGCCCGCCCCGCAGTCATGTACTCGCTGCACAACTCGGGTTTCGGAGGGGCCTACTACTACATCTCGCGGCCCCTCGAGGCGGCCTACGCCGACTTCCACCGCCTGCCCACCGAGCGCGGCCTGCCCCTCTCCTTAGGGGAGCCTGAGGCACCCTACTGCAAGGAGCTGTACCCGGCGGTCTACGCCACCAACCTCGCGAGCGACGCCTACGACTACTTCGAGAAGTTTTCCCCCGGGGACCCCGCCCAGTACATGTTCGGCGGCGGGTCCAGCAGGGACTACGCGGAGACGGTGAGCAAACCCTTCACCCTCATCGCCGAGGTGCCCTACTTCAAGACCGCCAAGATAAGCGACACGAGGCCGGTGGACAGGAAGCGCGGCGAAGTGGTCCTGGAGGGACTGGAGCGCTCCCGCGAGCTCCTGACCTTCGCGAAGGAGATCGTGGACGCGACCTTGCCGCGCCTGACCGCGGAGTCCGTGTTCCGCGACGCTTCGGCGTCGTTCATAGAGCAGATCCTGAAGCGGCAGGACGGGGAGAGGGCCTGGGCGATGTCCACCGAGATTATGGCCCAGGAGGCGACGGTGGCCCAGGAGGCGCACGCCCTATACATAAGTCCGTTCTACCAGGGGCTCATCATCTCGATGTATCGCAGGGCGCTGAAGGCGCAGCTGACCAAGGAATACGACGCCGGCATCGACGAGGCGTACCGGAAGCTGGACGCGAGGATCGACTCGTTGATGGACGGGATCGGGGAAGCTCTCGACTACGGGACCGTGGCGATTCGCGACCTCGTCCAGATCCAGTACGGCGTCCTCCTGGCCGTCCTCGGCGGGCTCAGGCTCTGAAAGCCGCCCGAACCATGCAGGTCACGGGTTTGGAGGGGAAGCGCGTCGCATCGGCGGATGGATTGAAGGGGCGGATGATGGAGGGGAGTGTGGCGGAGAATTTGCTGGAAGTGAGGGACTTGAGAACGCACTTCAGGACGGAGGAAGGCGTCGTCAAGGCCGTGGACGGGATCGGCTTCGAGCTCGGAAGGGGCAAAACGCTCGGCATCGTGGGGGAATCGGGCTGCGGAAAGAGCGTCGCCTCCCTGTCGATCATGCGCCTCATCCCCAACCCCCCTGGCAAGATCGTGAGCGGCAGCATCGTCTTCGAGGGCGAGGACCTGCTCGGCAAGAGCGAGAAGCAGATGCGGGCCATCAGAGGTAACCATATCTCCATGATCTTCCAGGAACCCATGACGAGCCTGAACCCCATCATGACGGTGGGCGCGCAGATCGCCGAGGCGATCCTCCTGCACCAGGATATCGGCGCGGCCGCGGCCAGGAGGAAGGCAGTCGAGATGCTTGCCCGCGTCGGAATCCCGATGCCCGAGAAGCGCCTGAACTCCTACCCCCACCAACTCTCTGGCGGCATGCGTCAGCGGGTCATGATCGCCATGGCCCTGTCCTGCAACTCGAAGCTCCTCATCGCCGACGAGCCCACCACGGCGCTCGACGTGACCATACAGGCCCAGATAATCGACCTCATGAAGAAGATGCGCTCGGAGTTCGGCGCCTCGATCATCCTCATCACGCACGACTTAGGGGTGGTGGCGGGACTCGCCGACGACGTTATCGTCATGTACGCGGGGAAGATCGTGGAGAAGGCCGACGTCAGAAACATCTTCAAGGACGCGCGGCACCCCTACACGGTCGGGCTTCTCGAATCCATACCGCGGATCGACGACGAGCGCGAGCGGCTCAAGGCGATCGAGGGTGTGGTGCCCAACCAGCTGGAGATGCCCTCTGGCTGCGCCTTCTGCCCGCGCTGCGTCCGGGCGACACAGCGGTGCAGGGCGGAGGTCCCGCCCCTGGTGGCCTTTGACGGCGACAGACGCGCGGTGGCGTGCTGGAACGCGACAACAGCCGCGACTGTCGCCGCGGATGCAGCCCGGGGTGGAGCGGCGGCCGGCGGCGTGGCGGCGGACGGAGGGATAGCGTGATGGCGAAGCGGGACGCAATACTGGAAGTCAAGGATCTGGTGAAGCATTTCCCGTCTCCGGCCGGCTCCGTGAAGGCGGTGGATGGTATCTCCTTCGATATTCTCGAAGGCGAGACGCTCGGCATGGTGGGTGAGTCCGGCTGCGGAAAGTCGACCACCGGCAAGGTGTTGATGCGGCTGGAGGAGCCGAGTTCGGGCTCGGCCCGCTTCGAGGGCAGGGAGATATTCGGCATTCCGAAGAGCGAGATGAAGGCCTTCAGACGAAAGGTCCAGATTGTTTTCCAGGACCCCTTCGCCTCGCTCGACCCGAGGATGACGGTGGGCGAGATCATCGGCGAGCCTCTCATAGTGCACCGCCTCGCGGGTCGGAAGGCTCTGAAGCCGAGGGTACAGGAGCTTCTGAAGATGGTCGGTCTTGACGCCACGCACGCCGACCGCTACCCACACGAGTTCTCTGGCGGGCAGCGCCAGCGGATCGGGATCGCCCGCGCCCTGGCGGTGGAGCCGAGGCTCATCATCTGCGACGAGCCTGTCTCCGCGCTCGACGTGTCCATACAGGCCCAGATCATAAACCTCTTGAAGGATCTGCAGCGGACCTGCGGCCTCACCTACTTCTTCATCGCCCACGACCTCTCGGTCGTGAAGCACATCTCGGACAGGATCTGCGTCATGTACCTGGGCAAGATCGTGGAGCTGGCCGACAAGCGTGAACTCTTCGCCCGGCCGCTGCACCCCTACACGCAGGCCCTGCTGTCGGCCATCCCTGTCCCTGACCCGGACCGGCAGGGAGAGAGAATTCTCCTCGAGGGAGACGCGCCTTCTCCTGTCTCTCCTCCTTCAGGCTGTCGGTTCCACACGAGATGCGCCTTGGCCCTCGACATCTGCAGGCGCGAGGAGCCGGCCATGCGTGAACTGGGGGATCGCCACTTCTGCGCCTGCCACCGTGCGACCGACAGTCGTACCTTAAGCCTCCGTCCCTGATCCGGCGCT
Source organism: Treponemataceae bacterium (assembly GCA_963678065.2). GTDB lineage: Bacteria > Spirochaetota > Spirochaetia > Treponematales > Rectinemataceae. The sequence goes on along the minus strand of CAXXVZ010000004.1, from coordinate 667,854 downwards.
GGTCATTGCTGGACCGGGTTGATTGTCGATATCCTGAGAGGCTCTTTCAAAAGTCATGAGATGAACGAATTTTAATGAAAAGCGGGGACAGAACCTGTATGATGATGTTGCAACACAAACGTCACCAGGAGGAGCCCCCGCTGATGAAAACCATACCAGAAATACTGGGCGGAGCGCAAATACTTTTGCCGATTTCCTACGATATCCAGCGATGTTTCGAAGAATATCTCACCGACGAGCATCGCTTTTTTATCGCCCTGCTCAGAGTCATTGAAGATGCTCAGCCACGGATTACATCACCATGTGCACGGACTGGCCGTCCTCCACATCGGAACGAACCGATCATGCGGGCGTTTTTCGCCCGAACGGTATTCCACATAGCGACAGTCACGGACCTTAGGAACAGGCTGATCAACGATCCGAATCTGCGGAGGATATGCGGCTTCACCTCCGTTCCAAGCTCTGCGACCTTTTCGCGTCGCTACGCGGAGTTTTCAAAAAAGACTCCGCTGATTCAGACTTTGAATACCATGGTGAAGGATTGTCATGACGGCCATATCGTCGGACACATAAATCGGGATGCGACGGAGATACGAGCACGAGAAAAACCTGTACCTGCCAAACGTGAAGCTGTTTCTTCCGTGACACCGCAACGGAAACGAGGTCGTCCCCGAAAAGGAGAAGTTCGGCCTGTGAAGGAGCCGACACAGATAGAAAAGCAAGTCGGCCAAAGCGTCAGGAAATCCTTGTCAGAACTATCCAAAGACTGTGCATGGGGATGCAAGAAGAACAGCCAGGGGAATAGGGAAACATGGAAAGGATACAAGTTGCACCTTGATGTCAGCGACACAGGATTCCCTATTTCAGCAGTCGTAACCGGCGCCAATGTTCATGATTCGCAAGTAGCGATTCCTCTGGAAAAGATAACAGAGAAAAAGGTCCGACATCTGTATTCAGTCATGGACGCTGCATACGATGCGGATCCCATCGCGACCTATATCCAGGGACGTGGGCGTGTTCCGCTGATTGATCGGAATACGCGTCGTGGGACGGAACGGGAACCATTTTCGCCGTCACAGAAGGAGCGGTACACAATCAGGACAACGGTTGAACGTGCAAACTCGCATTTGAAGGATTGGCTCATACCGGGTCAGATATTTGTACGGGGATTTGAGAAAGTATCATTCCTGCTCATGTGCGGGGTAGTGGTTCTGGCGGCCGTCAAGGCTTTGCAGTACTTCATCCTTCCCGAACTGCAGAAATCGTAACCGGGCAATCCGGCAGAACCGGATTTTGTAGGGGTAGTCCATCTTTTGCACTGAAAAGAGAGCCCTTTTTACTGCACATGTAATTTTTACTGTGCAAAAACGAAGCTTCAGTTACAATAACTCGCTTTTTTACAAAGCGGATTACGAAGTTTTGAAAAAGCCTCCTGAAATAATGATTTCCGCCTACGCCCCGCGGCCGGCACATGATCGGTTTCCCGTACATCGTCTCTGGCTTTTTCTCATCCCGATTGCCTTTGTGTCCCTGGCCATGACATCCTGCGCACCATCCGCCGAACTCCTTCCTGATGGCAGGCTCCTCTGGTCGGGCGCTGTCTGGACTGTCCGGGGATCGGACGAGCCGACCGGGCCTCTGGACAATTACTTCGGGACGACGGAGGACTCGGTGCGGATCGACGATCAAGGTCGGCTGCACCTCGCGATACATGAGTCCGACGGCCTCTGGTACGCGGCGGAACTGTTCTCCGCGAGAAGCTTCGGCTACGGGACCTACGAGTGGCGCGTCGACTCGGCCTTGGCGGACATGGATCCTTCCGTCGTGCTCGGCCTTTTTACCTACGGAGATTCATCTGCGTACCGCCACAGGGAAATGGATATCGAGTTTTCCGCCTGGAATGATCCCGACTACACCGACAGGGGGCAGTTCGTCGTCCAGCCCTACACGAAGTCCGGGCACATCAAGACTTTTCCCCTCTCCCTTGCGACCGGCACGACGACCCACCGCCTCGTCTGGAAGCCGGACAGGGTCGATTTCGTTTCCTGGACACAGGCGCGTGGCCTTCCTCCGGACGACAGTGCAGATGTGATCGCGCGGTGGAGTTTCACGGACGCGGCCACGATTCCCGTCCCCGGGGACGAAAAGGTCCATATGAACTTCTACCTGATGGACGGGGGAGTGGCCCCCTCCCGCGGGCTTCCCGCGGAGGTCGTGATCGACAGTTTCACGTTCACTCCTCTTCCCTAAATAAGGAAGACCGGCCGGGGATCGATGGGCCGAAAATGATGTGTGGCGGGGCGCTTGCCGGGGCCCTCGTTTTAGAGGAATCTGTCTTCATGAAGTCCACCCTGCATCGCTTCCGCTCTCTTTTCGCCCTGACGCTCATTCTCTCCTGCTCCTCTTTTTTCGCGGCCGCCGAGGAGAGGGAAGTGCCGCTGCCGCGCCTCACGATCGATTGGGGCGGAAAATCCTGGACGGTCCGCGGCTCCAATGAACCTGTCGGGCCCCTCGATAACTATTTCAGCCCCTGGCCTGAGAATGTATTCGTGGACGGCGAGGGGAAGCTCCACCTCCGTATCAGGCCCCAGGACGACATCTGGCGCGCCTCGGAAGTCATCCTCAAGAGGAAATTCGGCTACGGCAGCTACGAGTGGAAGATCGAAACGCCGCTCTCGGACCTCGATCCCTCCTCTGTCCTCGGGCTTTTCACCTGGAGCGACAACACGCGCTACGCCAACCGTGAGATCGATATCGAGTTTTCGGCCTGGGGCGACGCGTCGAGGCGCGAACAGGGACAGTATGTCGTCCAACCCTACGACCTTTCCGGCAACATGAAGACCTTTCCCCTGGCCGGAGCCATCGGGCCGACAAGTCATTCCTTCACCTGGCTTCCCGACCGGATCGAATTCGCCTCGTGGACAGGATTCGGCCCCAGGCCCAGGCTCGATGCGGGCTTTGCTCCGCTACAAGGGAGCGGTGACAAGCCGGCAAACGGACTCGACAAGCCGGGGAGTATTCTGGCTTCGTGGACGTTCACGGATGTCTCGAGAATCCCCAAGCCCGGCAACGAGTACGTCCACATCAATTTCTATCTGGTCGAAGGGGGAAAGGCTCCTTCGCGCGGGAAGCCGCTCGATATCGTCATCTCCGGGTTCAGTTTCACTCCCTGGAAAACGAAGTGATCTCCCTGTACATCGCTTCGATTTCGTCCGCCAGGGGCTGCCGCGCCCAGGAGGCCCTGCCGCGGCTCCCGGCCCCGGGACCGTAGGAGCCGCGTTCACCGAAGTAGGAGAGGACCCTCGCCTCGGGCTTGTCCCAGTCATGCCAGCCTTCGGCCGCTATGTGTTCTCCGATGAAGCAGTCCGCGAAACAGGCCTTTGCATAGGGGCGCCAGGGTCTTCCGAGATAGATTTTTCCGCGCACAGGCGCGGTGGCGGCCGTGATCGCGGGCTCAGGCTCAGTCTCAGTCCCGGCTTCGACCTCTCCGGGGCCGAAGCTGAGAGCGCAGCCCAGGAAGAGAAAACCCGTGCTCTGTCCGGGCCATGTCGAGGGAGCCGCGATGAAGGTGTCGTCGCCGCCGCGGTCCAGGGAGCGGATTTCGCAGTTCTCGAAGAGGGCGGCGGCCGAGCCGAAGATAAAGTCGACGTCGCCCGCGATGAGACAGTTCCGGTATATCTGGCGGAAGGGCAGGGCTGGGTCGTCATCCCCGAGGCCGGCGACCGGGTGTACGAGGTTGACCCCCTTCGGCATGGGATCCCTGGGAAGGGGCCCCGTGCACAGAGTGTCCTGGCGGGCGACGAGCCGGCAGTTTTCGAGGACGAGAGCGTCGGAGTCTGCGTACAGGGCAACAGCCTGCCCCACCCTGCGACCGTCTCCGGCCACGTTCTCGACTGTGAGGTTCTCTATCCTGATTCCGGGAGCCCCCGTGTAGACCACGTAGGAGTTGAAGGTGCCCATGGGTTCGCCGTCGGGAAGCGGACGTCGGGCGTGGTCGTCCCACTCGATTCTGACTTCGTCGGGGCCCTTCCCCTCTCCGACCAGCGCGAGGCCAGGCCGCATGAGTCTCAGCTTTTCCCGGTAGGTTCCGGGCGCGACACAGACGCGGACCGATCCACCTTCCGGCAGTGTCCCTGCCCGCGCGAGGGCTTCACCGATAGTGGCGAATCCCCCTCCTCCGCCGGGAGAGACTTTCAGTACTGTGTTCATGGGCGGATACAATACCTGTTCGCGCTTCTTCCGGAAAGAAGCCTTTCGTGTCTTCTTGCGGAAAATCCGTGGAGAGCGCGGCCGGACTGATGCTATACTCGGGCGGTGACCGGACAAATCCTCAGAACCGGGAGAGGCTACAGATCCCGGCTGTACCGCCATTACCTCTGGATGGCCTTCATCCCGGCAAGTTTTTTCATCATTCTCGGCATCGTCGCCATTCTTTTTACCCAGGGCGCCGTGAAAAAGGAACTGGAGAGTCTCGGACGGCGCAGCCTGGGGCAGGTGAGGGACGGGCTCGAGCTTATCTTCAACGAGGCCGACTCCCTCGCCCTCAGCCTCTCCACCGATCCTGAGTTCACCAACTCCCTCGAGTACAGCCTGAAAAACGGCGTCGGCACGCTGCCCGACCTCAAGCTGTACCGCAGCATCCAGAGCACGATCGCCTCGGCCGTCAACTCCAGGCGCTACCTGCACTCCATATCGGCGGTCACGCCCAACGGCGGCGATCTCTTTCTCTCCTCATCGGAAGGCTCCGTGTCGCTCGCCGCCTCGATGGACTCAGCCTGGCTCGAGGGCGTGGAGGCTCACGCGGGAGGGCTCGAGCCCTGGACGACGGTGCGCAATATCAGGCCCTTCCCCTCCCTCAGTCTCTCGATTCCCGTGCTCTCCTTCTACCGCAACCTGATCGGCTCGGGAACCCTTGCGCGCAAGGGCGTTCTCGCCGCCAACATCGATCTGCGCTATCTCGACAACCTGCTTTCCACCCAGGCCGCGGGCGGCGAGTCGGGCTATGTCCTCCTCGACCGGCTTTCGGGCGCCGTCATCGCGGGTCAGCACTGCACGCCCGCGGAGACCGAAAGACTTCTCGGCATGCTCGGGAACGGCAACCCCGAGTCGCTCAGGAAGGTTTCCATCGGAAGCTCGGCCTACCTCGCCGCCTCTTCGGCCTCCGCGCGCTTCCCCTTCGCCTATTTCATTCTCACCCCCGAAGTCTCCTTCTACCGTCTGACCCGGATGATCAGCCTCGTCACCCTCGTTTTCGCCCTTGTAGCCCTCGCCATCGGCACCCTTCTCACCGTGGCCATGACCAGAAGGAATTTCCGCCTCCTCGACGGGATCATGGACATCGTGGACGCCGCCGGCAGCGGAGAGGAGCTTCCCGCCTTCCACGAATCCCGGAACGAGGCTCTCAACTTCCTGACCTTCTCGATTCTCAAGACCTTCGTCGAGCACGACTATTTCAGAATCCGCCTCAGGGAACGCGAGTACCGCCAGAAAACCCTCGAGCTGACGGCTCTCCAGGCGCAGATGAATCCGCACTTTCTCTTCAACACCCTGACGACGATCGGCTTCAAGGCCATGGCCAGCACCGGAGGACCCAACGACATGACGCGGATGGTGGAACTTCTGTCCAGCATCCTGCGCTACGCCCTCTCCGACCCGCGGAGCGGCGTCACCCTTGGCGAGGAGATAGCCCACACGAAAAACTATTGCGCCATACAGGAAATACGCTTCGGCGCACGGTTCAGCCATACCTGGGATGTCGACGAATCCCTCCTCGCTCTGCCCTGCATCAGGCTCATGATCCAGCCTCTCGTCGAGAATGCCCTGGAGCACGGCTTCGGCGGCGGGATGCAGGAGGGGATCGTCGAGCTGTCAGTCAAGAGAAAAACAGGGGGAGGGCAGACAGTCCCAAGCGGGACGGAGGGCGCGAAGAACAGCGAAGGGGTCGAAATGGCCGTCGTGCAGGTCGCCGACAACGGCTGCGGCATCTCCGACGAGGCAATCCGCGAGGTCGAGGCGCGGATTGCGGATGAGGACCCCGCCTCCGACCACGTGGGGCTCGCCAACACGGTGAAACGCCTCGTCCTGACCTATGGCGGGGCGGCTTTCTACGCGATCGGGCACAGAGATGGGGGCGGCACGGTCGTCACCCTCGCTTTTCCTGCCCGCCTTGCTCCAGATTCCGCCGCCAGGATTGGGGACTCTGGCCGAAGTACTGACGGAATGCCCGGCTGAAATTTTTCGGGCTCGAATAGCCCACTTCCTCGCTCGCTGCGAGGACGCTCGCCTTCCTGTCGCAGAGGAGGGTGGCCGCCCTCTCCATGCGCGCGCGGGAGAGAAATTCGGAGAAGTGCTCGCCCGTCATGTCGCGGAAGAGCGTGCACAGGTAGTTCGGGTTGAGACCAACGGCCCGGGCCGCGTTTTCGAGGGTGGCGTTGGCGAGGTTCCCCGCGACGAATTTCCTGACAGTGCCGATCGTTCCCTCTTCTCCCCGCGCCTTGCCGCGCGCCTCGTCGAGTTCCTTGCGCAGGGCTCCGAGGAGGTCGCGGAATTCCTCCATCACGGGCGGTTTGACGATGTAGGCGCGGACGCCGAGACCGAGGGCCTCCCGGGCGTATTCGAAGTCGCGGTAGGCGCTGAGGAGGACGACCTTCGTTCCCGGAAAGCGCCCCGCGATCCAGGCCGCGAGTTCGAGCCCCGAGCGTCCGGGCATCCTGATGTCGGAGAGCACGAGGTCGATTTTCATGGCCTGCATGACGGAACTGGCCTCGTCGGCATCGCGCGCCTGGGCGGCGACGACGAAGCCGAACTCGCTCCATGGGTAGTAGGCGGAGATGGCGGAGCGTATTTCCGCCTCATCGTCCACGACGAGAACGCTGTACATGGATGCACACTATAGTCCGCTTTGCGCGCGGTCAAGCGCCTGATTCTGAAGTATTGATACCTTTTCGCAAGTGATGGTACCTTACGTTTCCGGGGATTCGAATTAAAATAAAACAACGTTCCATTATTAACGGAGGTTTTCATGGGCAAGAGAATCGTGGCTGTCCTCTGCCTCGCCATACTCGTGGCGGGCGGCGCGTTCGCGCAGGGCTCGCAAAGCGCCAAGAAAGTCGATCTCAAGATCGCGTGGTGGGGCTCCCAGGTCCGCCACGAAGCGACCATCAAAGTCATCGAGCTGTACCAGAAGCTCAATCCGAATGTCTCCATAACCTACGAATTCGCCGGATTCGACGATTTCTGGACCAAGATGACGACCATGGCGGCCGGCGGACAGCTCCCGGACGTCATGCAGCAGGATTATTCCCGCATCGCCGAGTGGCAGAGGCGCAACCTCCTCGAACCCCTCGACTCCTACGTGGCCAACAAGACCCTCGACCTCTCCGACGTATCCAAGCCCATCCTCGATTCCGGCTCCCTCGGCGGCAAACTCTACGCCGTCAGCCTCGGATCGAACAGCTACTCCCTGATGCTCGACGTCGACGCCTTCAAGAAAGCGGGAATCCCCCTCCCTGCCCAGGATTGGACCTGGGATGATTTCGAGAAGATCGCACTCCAGCTGCACACCAAGCTCGGCATCTACGGCATTGGCGGCGGCTTCGAGGTCGACGAGCTCGCCTGGAAGGCCAACTACCTCGGCCTCGGCCAGACCGTGTTTTCCCCTGACGGAAAGAAACTCACCTACGGCGACGATTCCTACCTCGTCGACTTCCTCAAGATGCTCCAGCGCCTCATCAAGGCCGGCGCCGCCCCCAGCTACCAGGAGTACCTCGCGAGCTTCGGCGGATCCAACGGCAACATCCAGCTCGACGCCATCGTGACCGGCAAATCGGCCATCGAAGCGGTGTGGAGCAATCAGGTCGTCTCGGTGGCCACTGCCGCCGGTCCCGGGCGCAACTTCGCCGTCGTCCACCTTCCGAGGCACAAAAAGGGCGGGGCAGCCAGCAACTTCATCAAGCCCTCCCAGTTCTTCTCTGTCACCTCGCAGTCCAGGAACAAGGTCGAGGCCGCCAAGTTCATCAGCTTCTTCACCAACTCGATCGAAGCCAACATGATCCTCAACGCCGAGCGCGGCGTTCCCGTCGACTCCAAGGTCCGCGACGCCCTCAAGGCAAAGGTCTCGCCGGTCGTGCGCGAAGTCTTCGACTACCTCGACAGGGTCGGCAAGGACGCTTCCCCGACGCCGCCGCCGGATCCCACCGGATACGCCGACATCCGCGGCAACGTCTACACTCCGATCATCCGCGAGCAGGTTTTCTACGGCGTGATCACGCCCGAGGAAGCCGTGAAGCAGCTCAGGATCAAGGCGACCGAGATCATCAACCGCTAGAGAACGTACGGTTTTGGGCAGGGTTTCCGGAAAACGCAGTTTTCTGAAGACCCTGCCGGATTCCTGATTCACGAACAGGGCGGGAAGACTGGCGACTGCGCGCCGCCGGTCTTCTGGCTTCATTCAAACCACCTACAGGATTCAGAATGGACGCACATGTAAAGGGCACAGGCCCTGGAACAGGCAGGGCAGTGAAAGACCCGGGAACCCTCCGGCGCAGGAGAAGCGACAATCGGGCCGGTTATTTCTTCATCGCTCCCTGGCTCTTCGGTTTTCTCGCCCTGACCCTCCTGCCCCTCCTCGCGAGTCTCTACCTCTCGTTCACCGAGTACGACATCTTCTCGCCTCCGCGCTGGACCGGCCTGCAGAATTTCAAAAAGATGTTTTTTAACGATCCGCGCTACTGGAAGTCGGTCAGCGTGACCCTGTACTACGCCGTCACCGCCGTGCCCTTGAGGCTCGGCTTCGCCCTCGGCGTGGCCATGCTGCTCAACAAGAAGCGCCGCGGGATCGGGATTTACAGGGCTCTGTATTACGCTCCCTCCGTCGTCGGCGATTCGGTGGCCGTGGCCGTCATGTGGCGTCAGATTTTCGGCGGGGACGGACTCGTCAACTCCCTCCTGCGCTTCCTCGGGTTCCCCGGCAAGCGCCTGTGGCTCGCCGATCCCCACTTTGCCATCTGGACGCTCATCCTTCTCGCGGCCTGGCAGTTCGGCTCCGCCATGCTGATATTCCTCGCGGGACTCAAGCAGATACCGAACGAGCTCTACGAATCCTCTTCGATAGACGGCGCCGGGCCCATCCGCAAGTTCTTCTCCATCACCCTGCCGATGCTCACGCCGATCATCTTCTTCAACCTCGTGATGCAGACAATAAACGGGCTCATCGTGTTCACGCCGGCCCTCGTCATAACGAACGGACAGCCCCTCGACAACACCAATTTCTACGCGCTCTACCTGTACAGGCGGGCTTTCGAGACCTTCCAGATGGGCTACGGGTCGGGTATGGCCTGGGTGCTGATGTTCGTGACCGCGCTTCTGTCCGCCGCGATCTTCAAGACCTCGGGGCGCTGGGTCTTCTACGAGTCGGAGGGAAAGTGATGATGACGACGAAAAACAGGCGCCGCCGCTCCACCGTGATCTTCCACACCGTGGTGGCCCTGACGAGCATCGCGATGATCTACCCCATCCTCTGGCTCGCGGCGAGTTCCTTCAAGAGCCCCTCCGAGATGTGGAGCAAAGTCTACTCCCTCATCCCCGAGCATTTCACTTTCGACAATTACCGGAACGGCTGGAAGGGCTTCGGCGGGATCTCCTTCACGCTGTTCTACAAGAACACGATATTCTACTCCGTGCTCGGGGCGCTGTTCACCATCATGTCCTCGGCCTTCGTGGCCTACGGCTTCGCGCGGATCGAGTTCGCGGGCAAGAGAATCTGGTTCTCCGCGATGCTCGCGACGCTCATGATTCCCCCGCAGATACAGATAATTCCCCAGTACATCATGTTCGCAAAAATCGGCTGGGTGAACACCTACTTCCCGCTCATCGTTCCGAGGCTGTTCGGCCAGGCTTTCTTCATCTTCATGTTCGTGCAGTTCATACGCGGCATCCCGCGCGAGCTCGACGAGGCGGCCTCCATAGACGGATCGGGGAGGGTGGCCATCTTCACGAAGATCCTCCTGCCCCTCCTGAAGCCCGCCCTGTTCACTGGTTCGATCTTTTCTTTCTACTGGACCTGGAACGATTTCCTGACGCCCCTCATCTACCTCAACAACCCGAAGCAGTACACCCTGTCCATCGCTCTCAGATCCTTCGCGGACCCTTCCGGTCTCACGGACTGGGGCGCCATCTTCGCCATGTCCTTCCTGAGCCTTGTGCCGGTCTTCGTGCTCTTCATCGCCTTCCAGAAATACCTCGTGGAAGGTATCGCGACGACGGGGATCAAGGGATGATGCGCTCTCATGATGAGGCATGCTGTGGATATGACCCCGAGCGTGGACAAAGAGGGGCCGGAAGGTCTAGCATCGGGACGGAACGGAATTCCGCAAGGAGAACCTGAAGAGATGGCGCATCCCCTTCTGAACATAGACAGGAATGAAGTCCGCGGCCTCGTCGAAGCCGTGGCGACGAAGACCATGACCATGGATTTCGACTGGAACTGGCCGACGGGCGTCGCATTTTACGGGCTTTCCCGCGCCTACGCCTCTCTGGGAAAGGTCGAATGGATCGACTACCTCCGCCGCTGGACCGACGAGTATCTCGACCTGGGTCTTCCTCCCTTCATGGTCAACTCGGTCTCCATGGGTCACACCATGCTCGATCTCTACAGGGCGACGGGCGAGAAGAAATACTTCGACATTGCGCTCGAAAAAGTCGCCCACCTGCGCGAGGAGGCGCCGCGCTTCGCGCAGGGAGTCTTCCAGCACACGGTCTCGGCGGACAACGATTTTCCCGGCCAGGCCTGGGCGGACACCCTCTTCATGGCTGCGTATTTTCTCCTGAGGATGGGAGTCGAAACAGGCGAGAAGGCCTGGATCGACGATGCTCTTTTGCAGTACAGGCGGCACGAGGAGCTCCTGCAGGATCCCGCGAACGATCTGTACTTCCACGCCTGGGACGATGCGAGCCAAAGCCACCTCTCGGGCATCCACTGGGCGCGGGCCAACGCATGGGCCGCCCTCACTATGTCGGAAGCCCTCGGACTCATCGATTACATGTATCCGGATTTCATGGGCATTGAAGGTAGCTTGCGCGACCAGCTCGCCGCCCTCGTCAGGCTCCAGGACGCTTCGGGGCTCTGGCACACGATTCTCGATGACCCGGAGAGCTACTGCGAGACTTCCGCTTCGGCGGGAATCGGCGCTGCCCTCGTGCGCTTCGGAAGGCCCACGCACGCCAAATACATCCTGCGGGCCTACGAAGGGCTCAGGGCCAACATCGATCCCGACGGATCGGTGCGGAACGTCTCCGCGGGGACGGCGGTGATGGCTTCGGCCTCCGACTACCGCCTCGTGCCGAAGAAACGCCTCCAGGGCTGGGGGCAGGGCCTCGCACTGTCCTTCCTTTCCAAGCTCTACGACTCGCTGGGCACGCTCGATTCGTCCGGAAAATTCAACGCAGAAAAGGATATGCTATGACCACGAACACGGAAAAACGCGACAATCTGACTATCACCTACATCGGCGGCGGCTCGCGAGGATGGGCCTGGAACCTCATGAGCGACCTTGCGCTCGAGCCGGCCCTCTCCGGCAGGGTGAAGTTATACGACATCGAGACCGAGGCCGCCCTCGCCAACGAGAAGATCGGCAACATGGTCTCGGCCCGCCCCGACGCGGTCGGAAAATGGAAGTACGAGACCTCGCCGAGTCTGGAAACGGCGCTCGAGGGCGCGGATTTCGTCGTCATCTCCATACTTCCGGGGAGCTTCGAGGAGATGGCCTCGGACGTCCACGCCCCCGAGGAATACGGGATCTACCAGTCCGTGGGCGACACTGCCGGACCCGGAGGCCTCCTGCGCGCCCTCCGGACAATCCCTATGTTCGGGACAATCGCCCGCGCCATCCGCGAAACCTGCCCCACAGCCTGGGTCATCAACTACACGAACCCCATGGCGCTCTGCGTGCGCACGCTCTACGAAGTGTTTCCTGGGATCAAGGCATTCGGCTGCTGCCACGAGGTCTTCGGCACGCAGAAGCTCCTCGCCATGGTCGCGCGGGAGGAACTCGGCGCACAAGACGCCACGAGGAAGGATATCGAAGTCAACGTCCTCGGCATCAACCACTTCACCTGGCTGGACCGGGCCTCGTACAGGGGGACTGACCTTTTCCCTGCCTATGCGGCCTTCGCCGACAGGCACTTCGCGGAAGGCTACGAGGGCGCCGAGGGAGGAAGCTGGCTGAACAGCTGGTTCGCCTCGGCGGAGCGCGTCAAGTTCGACCTCTTCCGCCGCTTCGGCCTCATAGCCGCCGCGGGAGACCGCCACCTCGCGGAGTTCATGCCGCCTTGGTACCTCAAGGACCCGGCCACCGTCGCTTCCTGGAAGTTCAGCCTCACGCCCGTCTCCTGGCGCATCGAAAATGCCAGAAAGCTGCGCGAGAAGAGCGCGCGCCTCGCCTCAGGCGCCGAGCCCTTCGTCCTCGCGAGTTCGGGCGAGGAGGGCGTGGGACAGATCAAGGCGCTTCTGGGCCTCGGCTCCATCCTGACCAACGTCAACCTTCCGAATCACGGCCAGATCGAGGGCCTGCCGGCGAAGGCCGTGGTCGAGACGAACGCCGTATTCTCGGGCGACTCGGTTCGGCCGGTCCTCGCGGGCTTTCTTCCATCGTCCATCCATGGCCATGTCGCCCGCCACGTCGCGAACCACGAGACCATACTCGCTGCCGCCCTGGCCCGCGACGCGAGCGCCGCCTTCCCTGCCTTCCTCAACGATCCGCTGATGACCGCCGCCCCCGCCGAGGCCGAGAAACTCTACGCGAAGATGATCGCCGCGACTTCGCGGCATTTCGCGGACTGGAAGGTCTGAACTGAGGGTCGAACCGTGGCTCGGCTCGAGCCTCGGTTCGACCTTTTCGGCAGCACGGTCGATCGCTATAATCGGCCCATGGCCTTGCAGATATTCGGCACGAAGAAGTGCCAGGACACGAAAAAAGCCGAGCGTTTCTTCAAGGAACGCGGAATCAGGTTCCAGTTTATCGATCTCGCCGACAAGGGTATCAGCCCCGGCGAACTACGGAGCGTCCGCGAAGCCCTTTCGTCAGCCCAAGGCGCAGCTCTCGGGGCCGAATCCCTGCTGGACCGCTCAGGTCAGCGGTTCGTCGCGCGGGGACTGAAATACATGGATTTCGATATCGAGGAAGAAATTCTCGCCGATCCGCTTCTCCTGAGGACTCCCATCGTACGGGAAGGGCGCAAAGCCGTCATCGGAAACGATCCCGAGGCCTGGGCCGCCCTGATCAAGTCCTGATCGCCGACCCGGCTGGTCTGTGCTACTCCGGCACCGGCCCGGTGACAGTCGGATTTCGCTCAGGCATCAACCTGCGCTTTTTTCATGTTCTTTTCCCGGTACATCGCGTCGTCGGCCCGCTTCATGGTGGCAAAGAGAGGCTCGTTGGCTGTCCTGACGGCGATGCCCATGGAAAGCCTGATGGCCGGCATCCCCGTCTCTTTCGCGTTGCGGGAGTGTATCTCCCTGCGTATCTTCTCCACGATGGCGTTGGCGGCGACGATGCCCGAATCGGGCATGATGACGAGGAACTCGTCTCCGCCTGCCCGCGCGAGAATATCCTCGCCCTCCACGACCCCGGCCAGTATCCCGGCGGTCTCCCGTATCAGCGCGTCGCCCGCCGAGTGCCCGCGGCTGTCGTTGATTTCCTTCAGACCGTCCAGATCCATCATGACGACGGAGATGGCATGGCGCCTCTCCGACTGGAGCCTGTCTATCGCCTCTTCGTAGTACTGCCGGTTGTACAGTCCCGTCAGGATGTCGTGAGTGCTTCGGTACCGCAGCTCATCCTCGAATTTCTTGCGCTCGGTGATGTCGTGGAGGACAATCAGCCATCCTTTCGCCTCCCTCCTTCTCTCCCTGACCGGCGAAACCGAGACCTCGTAGCTGCGGTCGGCGGAGCTCTTCACGATACATTCCCGCTTCGGAACCAGCATCAGCTCGTCGACGCGTCCGGGATCGGTCCACAGCTCCTTGATGCCCGCGACCGGCTGGCCGATGACCTTCCCGGAGATGCCGAAGATTGCTCTGGCCGCCGGATTGAGGTCGAGGATGCGGTATACGGTGTCGACGACGATCATGCCATCCGTCATGCTTTCGACGAGGAGATCGTGTGCGACGGGGACGATGTCGAAGAGCCGGTAGCGGAACAGCCCGAAGGCTATCACGATGCCGCTCGCGAAGAAGATGAAGGGAGTCGTGTCCAGGTCCGCGAAGGGGCTGAGATGGCCGAGGCTCACGATGTTGCCGAGCCAGGGCAGGAGCATTCCCACGAGGAGGGCGACGAGCTGGCGGCGGTAGAGATCCCGCGCGCGGGTGAGTGCGCGCACGAGCAGAACGGCCGCCGCGAGGAGGAGCGCGTAGGAGTAGATGGCGTTGAACCAGAACCAGGGGCCTCCGTTCAGAATCGATCCCGAAGTCCGTATCCCGGCGTAGAACAGGCCGTGAAAGCGGTCGGTGAAGAGGATGAGAAGCGTCAGCAATGGTTCGATGGACACAAGGACCAGATTCTTTCGCGTGAAGAGCCTCTGGCCGGCGGTCACCTGGGCCGCGACGACGAAGAAGGCAGTCGGGGCCGTGACGACACCCAGGTACGTCGCGTCGAGCCAGAATGCGGCTGCGACTCCGTCGGGGCTGAGCCAGCGGAGCGCGTACGTGATGGTCCAGACCACGACTGCGATCAAAGCCGCCGCGAGTCCCGGGGCGCCGGCGGCTGTACGGCGCCTTACAGCCATCGTCGCGACGATGGAAGCCGGTATCGCCGTAAGGATGAGGGCGACGGCGTAGCCCGGATTCATGGATTTGCTCCGCGGGATATCGTCCGGGCGACGGCCTCGGCGACCCTGATGCCGTCCATGGCGGCGGACATGATGCCGCCGGCATAGCCCGCTCCTTCGCCGCAGGGATACAGCCCGGCGACATTGCTCTGAAGCGAGGCGTCGCGGATGATCCGCAGCGGCGAGGATGTCCTCGTCTCGACCCCCGTGAGGACGGCGTCCGGGTGGGCAAAGCCCTTTATCCTGCGGTCGAAGACCTGGATTCCTTCCTTTATCGCCCCCGCGACGAAGCCGGGCAGGCAGCCGTTCAGGTCGGAGAGACTGTATCCGCCTCTGGAGCAGGGCTTTATCACGCCGAGCCGCGTCGAAGGGATTCCGGCGAAAAAATCCCCGAGGCGCTGGACGGGCATGGCGAAGGCGCCGCCTCCGTTCGCCGCAGGCTTATCGTCCACCGCGCGGCCACCATTCGCCACGCGGCCATTCGCCGCGAGAAAGGCGGCCCTCTCCCAGCGCCTCTGGAACTCGATGCCGGCGAGCACACCGGAGCCACCGAAGTCCTCCGTCCTGACGGCTACGACGATGGCGGAATTGGCGTTTCTCTCGTTCCGGGCAAAATTGCTCATACCGTTGCAGACGACCATGCCGGCTTCCGAACTCGAATTGACGACGAAGCCCCCCGGGCACATGCAGAAGCTGTAGACTCCCCGACCCCCCGAGGACTGGTGGCTGAGCTTGTAGTCCGCGACGGGCAGTTTGGGATGATTCCAGAAGGGCCCGAACTGATTGCGCTGTATCATCTCCTGGGGGTGCTCGATCCTGAGGCCTATTGCGAAGGGTTTCTGCTCCATGCGAGTCGGGCCGCGGGAGAGTTCCTCGAAGCTGTCCCGTGCGCTGTGGCCGATCGCGAGCACGAGGACCGGAGCCTCGATGCATTCGGAGCCGTTCACGGTCACCGAGCGGATACCGCCTGACTCGATACCGAAGGAGGTCACCTTGGCGTTGAAGCGGACCGTGCCGCCGAGACTCTCGATCTTTTTCCGGATATTTCCGACGACGGTGAGGAGATAGTCGGTTCCGATGTGGGGCTTGTTGCTGTAGGCGATTTCGGGCGGCGCTCCCGCCTCGACGAACTCGCCCAGGACCTTGGCGTTCTGGTGCTCGCGGTCCGCGATGGAGGTGTTGAGCTTGCCGTCGGAGAAGGTTCCCGCGCCGCCCTCTCCGAATTGCATGTTGGAATCGGGCTTGAGTTCGCCGGTCTCCCAGAATCGCCGGACCGAGCGCATCCTGCTCTCGACATCCTCGCCGCGCTCGAGGACGAGCGGGGCGTAGCCGTTCTCAGCGAGGATGAGCGCGCAGAACAGCCCCGCGGGTCCGCTTCCGACGATGACGGGACGCTTGCCCGGGGAGCCTGTGCCCCGCGGCGATGGGAAGGCGTATTCTTCTTCCCCGGCGGCGGGCAGCCACTCGCGTCCTTTCCCCGGCCCTTTCGCCGGGGTTTTCAGCTCGACGGTCACGCCGTATATGATCCTGATATCGGTTTTTTCACGCGCGTCGAAGGATTTCCTGTCGATTTTCCACGAGACGAGACTGTCTTTCGTAACGCCGAGGGCGGCGATTATTTTCCGTTCGATATCCGCCCACTCGTGATCGGGTCGCAGTTTGAGCTGCGGAATCCTGTATCTCGGCAACTGTTTTCCTCCAAAATCCTGCGCTTTAACCGCTGTCACAATACCTTCGGGAAGCGTCCGCTCGCAAGGGCCGAAAGCCGCCGGTCTGTGTCCGGAGGTCCGCACCATCCGGTCGAAAAAATGACCGCGGTCAATAATTTTAAAAATAAAAGTTGACCGCGGTCAAAATATGGTTTATCATGCGGAGGTCGGAAGCTTGGATGGCGGGCCTCGTTCGCTTTGTCGAACGCAGCCCAGCCCCTTGAGTACCGAGGAGGTCGCCTTGAAAATCGTCGTTCCGATAAAGCAGGTCCCCGAGACGAGCAATGTCAAGATGGATCCCGTCACGGGCACCGTGATCCGGGCGGGAGTCGAGACTGTCGTCAATCCCCTCGACCTGTACGCCGTCGAGACCGCACTCCGGCTGAAGCAGCAGTACGGAGGGACGGTGACTGTTCTGACCATGGGCCCGTCCCAGGCCGTCAAGGCTCTGAAGGACGTCATCGCGATGGGCTGCGACGAGGCCGTACTCGTCTCGGACAGGAAGTTCTCCGGCTCCGACACCTGGGCCACCTCCTACACCCTCGCCCAGGCCATCAGGAAGACAGGCGCCTTCGACCTCGTGATCGCGGGAGAGCGCGCGACGGACGGGGACACGGCCCAGGTCGGCCCCGGGATAGCCTCCTGGCTCGACCTCCCCGTCGCCACCTACGTCGCGAGGCTGGGAGGGATCGAGGGCGGCAGGATCACCGTGGAGCGCCTCGTCGAGGATGGCTACCAGATCCTCTCGCTGCCGCTGCCCGCCCTTCTGACCGTGGTCAAGGAAATCGCCTCGCCCCGTCTGCCGACTCTGCGTGGAAAGAAATACGCGAAGCAGCTCGCGATACCCGTCTACGGAACGGAGAACATGGAGCTCGACCCGACATTCATAGGGCTCCGGGGTTCGCCGACGAAGGTCGTGAAGATCGACACCCCGAAGGTCACGCGCGGCGGGCGGACAGTCCGCGCCGAGGACGACGAGGGCGTCGTCGCCGCCGTCGACAGTCTCATGGAATTTCTCGCCGCCAAGGCTCTGGTCTGAAAAAGGAGGCCGTGCACATGAGTTTCGTCTGGACACTGGCAGAACAGCACGGGGGCCAGCTCAAGGCTGTCTCCTTCGAACTGCTCTCACGCGGCCGGAAGCTGGCCGACAAGCTCGGAACCAAACTCGCCTCCGTCCTCATAGGCGACGGAGTGGACGAGGCGGCCATGCGGGAGCTGATAGAGCGCGGCGCGGACGAGGTCTACTCGATCCAGGATCCGCGACTCGCCGATTTCGTCTGCGAGAGCTACGCGCGCATCCTCTCTCGCATCATCGCGGCATACAGGCCGAGCGTCATCCTCGCCGCGGCCACCTCCTCGGGGCGGACTCTCATGCCCTATCTCGCCGTCAAGGTGCACACGGGCCTGACCGCGGACTGCACAGAGCTCGACATCGAAGAGGGAACGGGAAACCTGCTCCAGACGCGGCCGGCCATCGGCGGAAACATCATGGCCACGATCAAGACGCCCGACCACAGGCC
Organism: Treponemataceae bacterium; assembly: GCA_963678065.2. Lineage (GTDB taxonomy): Bacteria > Spirochaetota > Spirochaetia > Treponematales > Rectinemataceae. The sequence continues at coordinate 649,802 of CAXXVZ010000004.1, read as the reverse complement.
TCAGATGGCGACGGTCAGACCGAAGTCCTCGCGATCCCTTCCGCGCGATCCTGAGCGCGAGGGCAGAATAATCGTGGTACCCGTCTCGGATGACATGATCGACCCGCGCGTCTCGGTCCTCGGCTACCGGAAGGACGCCACGGGTTTCGTCAACCTGGAGGAGGCCGACATCGTGGTCGCGGGCGGCAAGGGAATGAAGAAGGCCGACAACTTCGCGATGCTCGAAAAACTCGCGGCCAGCTTCGGCGGCGTCGTCGGCGCGAGCCGCGAGGCGGTGGACAGGGGATGGATCGGTTACCCCCACCAGATCGGACTCTCGGGCAAGACGATATCTCCCAAACTCTACATAGGCGCGGGAATCTCGGGCTCTATCCAGCACCTCGCGGGAATCAAGACGAGCGAAGTCATAGTGTCGGTCAACCCCGACCCCGACGCGAACCTGCACAGGATCGCCGATTTCGCCATCGTGGGCGACGCCTTCCAGGTCCTGCCGGAGCTGCAGCGCCGTCTGGACGGCCGCAGAGTGGAGGCTGACTGACATGGCGGACAGAACAGGAATGAAAGTCATGGCAAGCATGACGGATCGCGCGGAAATGACGGACAGGGCTGGCATGGGCGACGCAAAGGTTGCGCGATACCGCGCGGTGACGCCGGAGATTGTCGCGGATCTCCGCCTGATCGTCGGCGCGAAGAATGTCCTCGTCGACGTGGAGAAAATGGAAGCCTACTCCCACGACGAGACCAGCGCCGAAGAGTACGGCCACATGCCCGAAGCCGTTGTCCTCCCGGGGACGACGGAAGAGGTCGCCGAGCTCGTCAGGCTCGCCAACCGCGAGCTCATACCGATCACTCCGCGCGGGGCCGGATCGGGACTCTCAGGCGGCGCGATTCCTCAGTACGGCGGCATCCTTCTCTCCCTGGAGCGCATGAACAGGCTCATCGAGCTGGACATCGAAAACATGGTCGCGGTCGTCGAGGCGGGCATGGTCACCAACGACCTCGCCAACCTCGTGCAGGAGAAGGGACTCTTTTTCGCGGGCTATCCCATGAGCCTCCAGACATGCTTCATCGGCGGGAACATCGCCGAGAACGCGGGCGGCGGAAAGGCCGTGAAATACGGCGTGACGGGGCGCTACGTCGCGGGACTCGAACTCGTCACTCCGACGGGCGATGTCGTCCGGCTCGGCGGCAAGCTCTCCAAAGACGTCTCCGGCTACGATCTCAAACAGCTTGTCGTCGGCTCCGAAGGCACACTCGGAATCGTCACCAAGGCGATCATCAAACTCATAGGCTACCCGACGGCGAAGTCCGACCTCCTCGTCCTCTTCAAGACGCCGCGCGACGCGATCGACGTCGTCCCCGTCATAATGGCCAAGGGCATCGTGCCCACCAGCATCGAGTTCATGGACCAGCTCTCCATAGTGACGAGCTGCCGCTACCTCAACGAGAGCCTTCCCTACGAAGAGGCCGGCGCCATGCTCCTCATCGAGGTCGACGGAAGCAACCCCGAACTCGTCGAAGCGGAGCTGATCGCCATCGGGGAGCTCTGCGAACAGCAGGGCGCCATCGAGGTCTACGTCGCCGAGGATCGCAATACGATGGAACGGATCTGGAACGTCAGGCGCAACATCGCCGAGGCCTTCAAGGTCTACAGCCCGGTGCAGAGCCTCGAAGATATCGTCGTCCCCATGGCGCGGATTCCCGAAATGATCCCGGAGCTGGAGAGGATGAGCGCCGAGTACGGCATGCAGATTCCCTGCTACGGCCACGCCGGCGACGGCAACCTCCACGCGACCCTGGTCAAGGATCCGGCCATGGACATGGCCACCTGGCACAGGAACGAAGTGGCATGCCTCCGCGAGCTGTATCGCATAACCGGGAAGCTCGGCGGCAAGATCTCCGGCGAACACGGCATCGGCATCAAGCGCAAGGCCTTCCTCGCCGAGCTGATCGATCCCGTGGAGCTGAAGCTGATGCGCGGAATCAAGCTCGCCTGGGACCCGAACAACATCATGAATCCGGGCAAGATCTTCGACCCGGCCTGAGGCGAGGCGGGCGGGAGCGGGCGATGGCGGCAGCAGAAGGGCGGGATTCCGGATCAGGCGCGGCGGACCCGGAGGTGGAACCTCGGGCGAAGAGGCCGAAAAGCGACTCGACCTCCCCGCGCCGCGGGGCCGTGCTGGGCAGGACGGCTCAGAGAACCAAGGACGCCATCCTCGAGGCGGCCCTCAGGCTCTTCGACGAAAAGGGATTCAACGCGGTCACCATAGAGGAGATCACCCGGACGGCGGGAGTCGCCAAGGGCAGCTTCTACACGTACTTCGCCACGAAGAGCGACATCATCGTGGAGGAATTCCTCAAGATCGACGGGTACTACCGCAGCTACGCCGACGGAAATCTCAGACGTTACAAAACCGCGAGGGAAAAACTTCTCGCTTTCACGCGCGCCCAGATGCGCTATGTGCGCGATGTCGTCGGAAACCGGAACCTCAAAGTGCTGTACGCCAACCAGACCAGCCAGGCGGGGACGGACAAGATTATCACCGACTCGGGCAGGCAGTGGGTCGCCATCGTCGGAGGCATAATCGCCGAGGGACAGAAGTCCGGCGAGTTCAGGGTGGACATCGACGCGTCCCGTCTCGCCCAGCTCTTCAACCGTTCGGCCCGCGCCGTCTTTCTCGACTGGTGCATACTCGACGCACAATTCGACCTCGTGAAGGAAGGTGTCTCGTTCATGCGGGACTGGATCATGGCGGCTCTGGAGAATGCGCCGCGGGGGTAGGGGGGCTTCAGGTCCGCGGAATTCTTCCTTTGCGCAGGGCTACCGGCCGGGCGCCGCCCGTTCAAGCCATTCTTCCAGCAGCGGCAAAACTTCCGGCAGGTTTTCACGTCCGTAGCCGAAGCGGATGAAGCCGCCTTCGATATCGAAAAAACGTCCCGGCACGAGCATGATGCCCGTTTCGGCCACAAGTCGCTCGCAGAGTTCGAAGGAATCCCCTGCTGTGTACTCGGGGAAGGTGGTCGATCCGGCGCCCGGGCGCATCCAGCGGAATATATCGGATCGCCTCGCGAAAAAGGCTTCGAGGAGGTCGAGATTCCGCACAACCCGCTCCCGGCTGCGTCCGAAAAGCGTCTCCATGTGACGGACCGCGATGCCGGCGAGGTACTCCGAGGGAGCGCTGTTGCAGATGCTGAGGTAATCCTTGTAGGCCGCGAGTTTCGCGAAGAGTTCCCTGTCCCGTGTGGCGATCCAGCCGATGCGCAGGCCCGCGAGGCCGCAGCTCTTGCTGAGACAGTTGAGCGAGATCCCTTTCTCATAGAGATCACAGGCCTGGGGAAGCCGCGTCGGGGGCTCGTGCTCGAGCCCCCGGTAGACCTCGTCCGAGAACAGCCAGAGATCGTGCGCCCGGGCGATGTCGACGATTCGCGCCCATGCCCGCGCGTCGGCGAGCCAGCCGGTCGGATTGTGGGGCGTGCAGACGAGGATGGCCACTGTCTCCGGCCGGATGAGGTCTTCCAGCTCCGAGGGCTCCGGAGCCCAGCCCGCGGCGGGATCTCCCTTCCAGAGCGAGACGTCGATTCCCCGCGCCTGTGCGACGGCGTGGTGAGACTGGTATGAGGGAAAGTGGACGATGATGTGATCCCCCGCTTCGAGCGCCGCGTTCATGAATGTGTATATGGGCTCTTCGGCGCCCGAGAAGACGATGATGGAGTCCGGGTCTGTCTGAGTGTAGGTCGCGGCGATGTCCCTCCGGAGATCGGGATGGCCGAGGCTCTCCGTGTAGCCGAGCCGCAGATCTCCCAGGCCCGCCTCAGAGCCGGGTTCGAGGGCGAGAAGTTCACGCACCGACATCGATTCAGGGTCGCTCGATCCGAGAAGGTAGCGGGCGCTGAACTCGTGCCGGGCAAAATACCGTTCGAGCGCGAAGGGTCTCAAGCTCATGGCGAGAGTATTCCCGACCTCGCCAGGTGGGCGCAAGCGGGCGGCTGTCGATTGTAGTTGACATATATTGCAATACGCAATATATGTGTTATACATGAGATCTGTGAATGATGAACCGCAAGCCCACGTGAGGGAATTCCGCCGCAACCTCAGACTCCTCGAGCGCCAGATAGAGCGCGCACTCTCCTCTCAGACGGGATGCTGCGGAGTGACCGTAGCCCAGTGCCACCTGCTTCTGGAGCTGGATCAAAGCGGTCCGACCGGAGTCGGCGACTGCGCGCGGATACTCGACCTCGACGCGAGCACCCTGAGCCGGACTGTGGACGGGCTCGTCAGGGCTGGTCTTGCGTCGCGCGAGACCGACATGGCGAACAGACGGCGGCAAGTCGTCGCGCTGACCCCGGCCGGCGGAGACAAGGTGGATTCCATCCACGAAATCTGCGATCGGTACTACGCCGATGTCCTCGAATCCCTTCCCGCCGACAGCCGTCAGACTGTCGTGGACGGAATAGCGACCCTAGCCGTTGCCCTGCGCGCGAAGCCTTTCGATGGCTGCTGTGCTGGAACGAGTGACCGCGGCGCGTCCGCGGATTGTAGACAGGAGGCTGGATCATGAATCGTGAGCACAGCGGAAGCGGCCCCTTCGCGGGCGGTTTCAGACCGACAGGACAGGCCCACAGCTTCGCCGCGGGAAACACGCGCAGTCCTGGAATCGATGCGAAGATCGATGTGCGGACCGACGAGGCTGCCCTCGGCCAACCCTTCGTGACCGGAAGACTCGAAGTCCCCGGGCGCGCGATCCCGGTCGTCGGCACCCGTCTGACTCTGAATGACAGACGTGGCGGATGGAAGGTGCGGTGGGGGATGGGCAGGAACAGCTACCGAGTCCGGCCGGGGATCTACGCCCTCGGCGCTCCCCGTCCCGAATCTGTCGTCCTCGTGACGGCCAACTACAAACTCAGCTTCGACAGTCTCCGCAAGGAACTCTCCGGAATCGACGCGTGGATACTCGTCCTCGATACGAAGGGGGTGAATGTCTGGTGCGCCGCCGGGAAGGGAAGCTTTGGGACTGAGGAACTCGTTTCGAGGATAGCGAAGACGGGACTGCGGGCCCTCGTCTCGCACAGGCGTCTCATCCTCCCCCAGCTCGGCGCTTCGGGCGTTTCGGCGCACGAAATCGCGCGCAGGGCCGGCTTCTCGGTGATCTACGGCCCCGTCCGCGCGGCGGACATTCCCGCCTGGATGGACGCAGGGATGAGGAAGGGCGAGGCGATGCGGACGGTGCGCTTCGGATTCGTCGACCGCCTCCTTCTCGTTCCGGTCGAGTTCGTCCATTCCTGGGTATTCTTCGCCGCGGTCGCCCTCATAGCTGTACTTGCAGCCCTCCTCGCGCGCCTGGGCGCCGGAGTCGGATCGGGAGGAGCGGCGCCGGACTTTTTTGCCGTCTGGGCGACTGTTTTCGGCATCCTTTCGGGAGGCGTCGTGGCGGGCACAGTCGGCCTCCCCGCTCTTCTTCCCCTTCTTCCTTTCAGGGCATTCGCTCTCAAGGGGGCCTTTCTCGGCGCCCTCTGGGGCGGAGCGACAGGCGTCCTCGCCGGCGCGAATCCGGGAGCCGCGCTCGCCGCCGCCGCGATCTGCGGCGCGGTCTCGGCCTTCCTCGGCATGAACTTCACCGGCTGTTCAACCTTCACTTCTCAGACGGGGGCCCGTCTCGAAGTGGAAAAGGGACTCGTGCCCATGATCGTCTGCGCGGCATCGGGGATACTTTTCGGGGGATTCGCTCTCGCGTTCGGATTCTAGCAAGAATGAACATACCTTGCAGCGGGCTGCGGGGCATGAAACCCACTTTCGGATCGGAATGCCAGAAACAGGGGGAATACGGCGTATGAAAGCTTTTCGGTACATACAGAACGGGACGAGCCTGTCGCTGGATGCACAGGCCTGCATCGGCTGCGGCATCTGCGTCGAGGTCTGTCCCCACGCGGTTTTCGGATTGCAGTCTGCGCAGCCCGGCGCGAAAGGCGGGGGAAAAGCCGCGATCCTCGACCGCGGTCTGTGCATGGAGTGCGGCGCCTGTGCGCGCAACTGTCCCGTGGGCGCGCTCTCGGTCAAGGCGGGAGTCGGCTGCGCCGCCGCCATCATAAACGGAAAACTCCGGGGCACGGCTCCGGCCTGCGGCTGCGGCGGCGCTGAAAGCGGGAAATCGGGAAGCAAGAGGAGCTGCTGCTAGCGGAGCTCGACTCATCAATGGAGCTCGACTCGTCAAGCTCCGCTTGACGGCGCTTCCGGCAGAGGATATAGTCCGCATTCGAACGGAATGCCTGTTCCCGAGGGTCGTTGAACCAGAGGGGAGGGCGTTCGGGGGAATCCGGTGAGAATCCGGAACTAGCCCGTAACTGTGAGCGTGTCGGCCGGATGGCCGGACCGAGGCCTGCGATATCTGCCTCTGCCCAAAATCCGGATGCCTCGCGAGTCAGGATACCCGATCCGTTCGTGACTCATTCAGGAACGCTTCGTGGTCCAGGCGTCGAGTTTCGGCAAGCATTTTTTCTCCAGCCGCAACTGCATTCCGTCCAGTCCGAACGTTCCTCCACGAAGACCTGACAGGCGCTCCGGCCATGTACCGCCGGCGTCGGCAGGCAGGGAGGAAACATGAAACGTATCGCAATGGCGGCGGTGGCCGTCTTTGTCCTGGCCCTCGGGCTTCAGGCCCAGAGCATCGGTTTCGTCGATGGCGCCGGGACACCCGTCCGTCTGAAGGGCAAGGCTTTGCGAGTGGTCTCGCTCTCGCCGGCCCTGACCGAAATCATATACGCCGCCGGCGCGGGCTCCTTTCTCGTCGGCGACACCACATACTGCAATTATCCGCCCGAGGCGGCCGGCAAACCGAAAATCGGCGGATTCTCCGCCAAGACGATCAGCGTCGAGACAGTCCTCGCCCTCAAGCCCGACCTTGTCGTCGGCGAGCTGAAAACCCACGGAGCCTTGGCAGAACAGCTCAGGAAGGCCGGACTCGCCGCGGTCGTCTTCAGTCTGAATGGCTTCGAGGACATCTACGCGACACTGTCGCGGATAGGCGAGATCGCCGGCGACCCCGCAGTAGCGGCGAAGTCGGTAGCCTCAATGAAATCCCGCATCGAGGCTGTCGCCGCGAGGACGGCCAAGGTTCCCGCCTCGGAGCGGCCGGCCGTTTTCTGGGAAACCTGGGACGACCCCCTCATGAGTGCGGGACCCAGGACCTTCACCGGTATGCTCATCGAGATCGCCGGCGGCCGCAACCTTTTCCCGGACGCGAGCCAGGACTGGCCCGTCGTCAGCTTCGAGGAGATCGTGAAGCGCAACCCCGATATCATCATGAGTTCCGACACCCACGGCGACAGGGTCACTATGGAGAGACTCGGCTCGCGGCCGGGCTGGGCCGGGCTCGCGGCAGTGAAGGCGAAGCGCGTTTTCCTGCTCAATGGCGACATCGTGTCCCGCGCCGGCCCGCGCCTCGCGGACGCCGCCGAACTCATGGCCAAGGCTCTCGAAGGCCTCAGGGCCGGAAAGTAAGGTGAAATCCGACGCGGCCGGAAGGGGAGGGCGGGGGAAGGCCATCGCCGTCCTCATCTTCCTCACGGGGATGCTCGCCCTCATACTCGCGCTGTCTCTGGGGATAGGCGCGGTGCGTTTTCCGCCCTCCAGAGCTGTCGCCGCCCTTTTCGGGCGCATCGAAGGCCCGGAGACGGTCATTGTCTCCCTTCGCCTCTCGCGCGGCCTCCTCGCGGCCCTCGTGGGCTGCGTCCTCGGCGCGGCCGGCGCGGCCTTCCAGGGCCTCTTCCGCAACCCCCTCGCCGATCCCTACGTCATCGGAGGCTCCTCCGGCGCGGCCCTCGGCGCCGTCCTCGCCATGGTCTTCGGGGTCAAGTTCAGTTTCGCCGGCTTCTCCGGAGTGGGGGCGGGGGCCTTCATCGGCGGACTCGGCTCCGTCGCCGTCGTCTACTCCGTCGCGCGGGCCTCCCGCGTGCGCGGCGACGCGACCGGACTCCTCCTCGCCGGAACGGCCCTCTCGGCCATGCTTTCAGCCCTGGTATCCATCGTCCTGACCCTGAACGACCGCGACCTCCACCACGTCTTCTTCTGGCTCCTCGGAGGCTTCTCCGCCAAGGGCGCGGACGAGCTCCTGACAGCCCTGCCTCCTACCCTGATAGGTCTCACGGGGCTCTTCTTCTCCGCGCGCGTCCTCGACGTCCTCTCGGCGGGCGACGAGGAGGCCATCAGCCTCGGCCTCAATCCTTCCCGTGCCCGGCTCGGCATCGGAGCCCTCGCGACCCTCGCCGTCTCGGCGGCCGTCGCGGCCTCGGGAACGATAGGCTTCGTCGGCCTCATCTCTCCCCACCTCGCGCGCAAGTTCGTCGGCCCCGGCCACCGCTATCTCCTGCCGGCCGCGGGCCTCACGGGGAGCATACTCCTTCTCGCCTCCGACGTGGCGGCGCGCACCCTCTTCGCCCCCATCGAGGTTCCTGTCGGCGCGCTGACGGCCCTCCTCGGAGCTCCTTTTTTCCTCTGGAAGATCGCGAGGCGCGAGCGGGAGGCATCCCGATGAGCTCTGGTTTTCCGGTCCTCTCGGTCAGCGACCTCGACGCGGGTTACGGATCGAGGATCGTCGCGAAAAAAATTTCCTTCGACCTGGCCTCTGGCGGGCTCGTCGCTCTCCTCGGCGTGAACGGCTCCGGAAAGACGACCATCATCAAGACGATCGCCGGCCTCCTTCCGCCGCTGGCGGGCTGCGTCACCCTGGGTGGCAAGCCCCTCCAGAAGCTCTCTCTCAGGGAGAGGGCGAAATGTCTCGCCTATGTGCCCCAGACGGGGGGGGCGGCCTGGCCCTTCACCATCCGCGAAGTCGTCGCGGCGGCGCGGTATTCCCGCATCGGAGCCTTCGGAAGCTTTGGCGCCGCGGACAGGGTGGCCGTGGACGCGGCCCTGCGGGCGATGGACCTCTCGGAGATGGAAGGCCGCCCCTTCACGACACTCTCGGGCGGCGAGGCGAGGCGGGTTCTCATCGCTCGCGCCCTTGCCCAGGAGTGTCCGGCCATCCTCCTCGACGAGCCCTGCGCCCACCTCGACCCCGGCCGACAGATCGAACTCATGGAGGGCCTCGTCGATCTCTCTGCGGGCGGAAAGGCTCTCCTCGTGAGCCTGCACGACGTCAACCTCGCGAGGCGCTACGCGAAAAGCATCGTCCTCGTCATGCCGGACGGTTCCGCCGTCACGGGCAGCCCGGATCGCGTCCTCGTGCCCGAGACGCTCGAGCGGGCATACAACACCGAGTTCCTCTTCGGGCACCACGAGGACTACGGCAGGTACGTCCTGCCCATGGCGACGCTGGGCGGCCGGGGCGATAGTGCCGGAAACGGCCAAGGAGACTGAGACATGCGGACACTCATCACGGGCGGAGTCAAATCCGGCAAGAGTTCCTACGCTCTCGAACTGGCGGGAAAGGAATTCAGGACCTTCAATTTTCTTGCGACAGCCGAGGCCTTCGATCCCGAGATGAAGGAGAAAATCCGTCTCCACAAGCTCGAACGCCCCGAGCGCTACATCACCGTGGAGGAGCCCATCGACATCGACCTGGCTGTCCGGGAGAGTCAGATCCTCGACTGTATCCCGATGTGGCTCAACAATCTCTACTATCGCGAACGCCAGGCCGAGTGGCCAGCGATTCTCGGCCGCCTCGTCGGGAGGCTGCCGCGCGACATCGTCGTCGTGACGAACGAGACCGGCATGGGCACCATACCCCTCGATCCCGTATCGCGCCGCTACCACATGGACCTCGGTAGCGTGAACAAGATTCTCGCCCGCGAGTGCGACCGCGTCATCCTCATGGTGGCGGGCATCCCCTTCGCCGTGAAGGGCTCTCTTCCGTGAGAGCCTGCCTTCCGGCCGAGCCTCGGGCGGGCCTTCGGTGAAGCTCGCCTGCCCTTCCTGGGTCATCCCCGGCAGCTGGGGCGAAAACCTCGACTTCATCCTGTCCCAGGTGGAGCGGCCGGTGAACGGGGTCGAACTTCTCGTCTTCGACTTCGACGCAAAAACGCGCGCCGCACTTGCGGCCGAACTGCCCGCGATTGCCCGCGCCGCGAGTCAGCTCGAGCTCTCCGTCCACCTGCCCTCGCGCGTGGGGCCCGGGACTCTCGAACTCGTCGATATGACAAAAGATTTCGCGAAAGCCTTCGTCGTGCATCCTCCGAAGCGGGGCGACGAGGGAGACTTCGCGGGCTTCCTGCGCGCTGTCGCGGGCGATGCCCTTCGCGGGCAGCTCTTCGCGATCGAGTATACGAATGAGGGCGATTTTGCCAGGGGATTCGAACTGCTCGACGAGTCGGGAATCCCCTCGTCGAACTTTCCGATCTGCATGGACACGGGCCACCTCCTCATCGAAGGCCGCGACCCCGCCGACTTCGCGCGCTGGGCAGGGGAGCGCCTCGCGCGCGTCCACCTGCACGACATTGTCCGCAAGGCCGCGCCCAGTAGCGGGGCGGACAGCTTCCCGGTCCGGTCCGGCACCGCGGACTCCATCGGAACGATGCGCGATCACGCGCCCCTGAAAGGCGGCTCGGCCTGGCTCGGGCGGCTCTTCCCCATTCTAGAGGCCTTCGCCGGAACCGTCGAACTCGAACTCTTCGACTGGGAGGCAGTTCTCGCCTCCGCGAGGCTCTTGTCCAGCATGGAAATCATGTCCGCGGATCAAGCCGCGGATCCAAAACGAGTAATAGAAGGAAGGAAACCACGATGATCGACACGAAGCTCGAAACAGCGATGCGCGCCCACCTCGACAACCTCACCAAGCCCAAGGGCAGCCTCGGCCTGCTCGAAGATCTCGCCACGAGGCTCGCCCTCGTGCAGGGGCAGGTTCCCCCTAAACCCGGCAAGAAAGCCGTCTTCGTCATCGCGGGAGACCACGGCGTCACCGAGGAGGGTGTCTCTCTCTTCCCGAAAGAAGTCACGGCACAGATGGCGATCAACTTTCTCGCGGGAGGCGCCGCCATCAACGCCCTCGCGCGCGGCTGCGGTTTCGACGTCTTCGCGGTGGACGCCGGCATCGAGGGCGAGCTCGTGATCGGCGAGCTTCCCGCCCACGAGTCCGGCAGCGAGGGCCCCCTCGGCGCGAGCCCCGGTCTCATCCGCGCGAAGGCCGCCCGCGGCACGAAGAACTTCGCCCGCGAAAACGCCATGAGCCCCGAAGTCCTCGAGGCCTGCCTCGCGAACGGCCGGAAGCTCGCCGAGCGCGCCGCCCTGTCCGGCTACCGCTACGTCGCCATCGGCGACATGGGCATCGGCAACACGACGGCCGCCGCCGCCCTCCTCGTCGCCGGAGGCTTCGCCCCCGAACTCATCGTCGACCGCGGCACGGGCATCGACGATGCCGCCCTCGCCAGGAAATTCACGGTCATCGCCGAGGCGGTGAAGAACCGCGGACCCTTCGCCGGGCCGAAGGAGATCCTCGCGGCTCTGGGCGGCCTCGAGATCGCCACCATGACCGGGCTCATCCTCGGTCTGAAGGGGAAGGGCATCGCCTGCCTCATAGACGGCTTCCCTGTCACCTCCGCCGCGTGGATTGCCTATATGATGGACCCGGAGACCGCAGCCTACATGTTCGCCGGCCACCAGTCCAAGGTGAAGGGCCACCTCCCCGTACTCAAGGCGATGGGGCTCGAGCCCATCGTGAACTTCGAGATGCGCCTCGGAGAGGGCACGGGCGCCGTCATCGGCGGATTCATGCTCGAACTGTCCGCCAAGTTCGCCTCGCAGATGGCCACCTTCGAGACCATGGGCGTGGCGAGGAGCATCGAGGATGAGCAGAACTACTGAGGGCGCTCCGGCGCGGGCCGGACACGGTTCAGCGCGGCGTGGGCGTGGACCGGCGCGCAGGGCCCTGTCGACCCTCATCCTGGTCTCGCGCTTTCCCGTTCCGCTGAAAGGCGAGCCGGACTTCTCGGGCGTCCCACTCTGGCTCCCGATGGTCGGCTTCGCGGCCGCCCTCGTGGCAGCGGGCGGCTACGCGCTCTCATCCCTCGCCTTCGCGACCGGCGGGGCGAGGGCCTTCTGCGCCCTTCTCTTCCTCTACCTCGCCTTCGACCTCTTCCATCTCGACGGCCTCCTCGACTCGGCCGACGCCTTCATGGGTGGGGGCAGCCGCGAGAGGCGGCTCGAGATACTCAAAGACCCGCGCGTCGGCTCCTTCGGCCTCTTCGCGGGTGTCGCCTACCTTGGCGCCCTCTGGTACTGCGCTGCGCGGGCGAGCGCCTTGCCGCTCTTTCTCGCCCCGGCCGTCCTCGCGGCTCCGGTGGCGGGCAGGGCAGCCTCGGCCCTCGTTCCGGTTTTCCTCGCCCCGGCCCGGCCCGGCGGCCTCGGGGCCATGCTCCAGCCCTACTCGAAGCGCGCGGCCTGGACCGGCCTCGCTCTTTCCGCCGCGATATGCCTCGCCATCGCCTGGCTTTCCGCGCTATTCTTGGGGGAGGCGCGCGCCGCGGCCGGAGCCGCTCCCGCCGTTTCGGCCGAAGCTACAGGTATCATCGCGCGGTTCCCGGCCGTCGGGCGATCGCTGACCGCTACCGGCGTGGGCTTCGTCTGCGGGGTCGCCGCGGGTCTCCTGCCCATGCTTGCCTCCTACGGCCGAAAGCTCGGCGGCTACACGGGCGACGCCCTGGGCGCGGCCGTCTGTCTCGGCAGCCTGGGCCATCTGGCCTGCGCCCTCGCCATACTCGGAGTTCTGTAGGAGCGAATCATGTCCCGAACTCTCCACGGAGGGAATGTCGACGCCCTCGTCCGGGCTTCCGGACTCGACCCTTCCCGCATCGTCGACGCGAGCGCCAACCTCAACCCCCTCGGTCCCCCCGAGTGGCTCGACGGCATCTGGGAGGAAGTCAAGCGCGACGCGGGACACTACCCCGACCCCGAGTATCGGGAACTTCGCGATGCGGCTTCCCGAGCCCTCGATATCCCGCCCGAATGCTTCGTCTTCGGAAACGGCGCCGACGAGATATTCTACGCCCTCGCACAGACACTGAAACGCTCCACTTTCGCCCGCAATCCCGGCTCCTCGCCGGAGAACGAGGCCAAGGCCGTCATCGTCGAACCCTCCTACGCGAGCTACCGCGAGGCCCTCGAGTCGGCGGGCTTCATGGCGGGCTCCCTTTTCCTCCGCCGCGAGAATGGCTACCGCTTCGAGCCGGACATCCTGACCAACCTCGTCGCGAAGCTCGCCCCCGGCTCCTCGCTCTGGCTCGGGAGGCCCAACAATCCCACCGGACTGGCTCTCTCCGTGGAGGAAGTCGCAACAGTGGCCGACTCCAACCCCGCCGTCTGGATCGTGGTCGACGAGGCCTTCGTCGACTTTCTCGACGCTCCGGAAGGCCGCGCCGCGGGCAGGGGGGCCTCCAGCGTCGCCCGCCTCAGGCCCAATGTCATTGTTCTGCGCTCCATGACGAAGTTCTGGGCCGTGCCCGGCATAAGGCTCGGCTACCTCGTCGCGGCGCCCGAGGTGGCGGCGGCAGTCCGCGAGGCGCTTCCCTCCTGGCCCGTCTCCTGCCTCGCCCTGCGATTCGGCCTGCGCGCCTTCGCCGATCCGGGCACGAGGTCGCTGCGCTCCCGCCACCTCGTGGACTACGAGCGGAGGCGCGTGCGCGAGCTTCTCTGCGCCATCCCTGGTCTTACCGTATTCCCCTCCGACGCGAACTTCTTCCTCTGCAGGATCGAGTCGGGGCCGGAGGCTCCGACCCTCGCCGGCCTGCTCGCCCACATGGGAATCGGGGTCCGCGACTGCTCGAACTATCCCGGCCTCGACGCGAGGCACATCAGGATCGGCCTGCGGAGGCCCGAAGAGAACGACGTCGTCGCGGGAGCCTTGCGCGAGGTTCTGGAAGCCGCGGCGGCGACCCCGGCCGAAGCCCCGGATCAAACTGCCTCCTGCACTTCAGCCGAAGCCCCCGGGCCAGGCTCGCCCGCGGCCACTGCCGCCCCGGCTCCGGCCGCGCCCCGGCGCGCGAAAGCCCTCATGATCCAGGGCTGTTCCTCGAGCGCGGGCAAGAGCCTCATCGCCGCCGCCTTCTGCCGCATCCTCCGCGACGAGGGCTACGACGTCGCGCCCTACAAGGCCCAGAACATGTCCCTCAACTCCGCGGTGACGGACGACGGGCTCGAGATCGGCCGTGCCCAGGCCCTCCAGGCCGCCGCCTGCGGTCTCCCCGCCGATGTGCGCATGAATCCCGTTCTCCTCAAGCCCTCCACCGATTCGAGTTCCCAGGTCGTCCTCATGGGGAAACCCGTGGAGCAGCTCGCGGCGAAAGATTACTATGCTCGCGGCCGACTCATGCGCGAGACCGCTTACGCGGCCTACGATTCTCTCGCCGCCGAGCACGAGGTCATCGTTCTCGAGGGAGCGGGCAGTCCGGGCGAGATCAACCTGAAAAGCCGCGATTTCGTCAACATGCGCGCGGCCTTCCATGCGAAGGCCAGTGTCCTCCTCGTCGGCGACATCGACAGGGGAGGGGTCTTCGCCTCCTTCATCGGTCACGTCGCGACCTTCTCGCCCGCCGAAAAAGACATCCTCGCCGGCTTCATCGTCAACAAATTCCGGGGCGACCAGGCCCTTCTCGGCGACGCCTTCGACCTCACCCGGAAGGCTACCGGCAAACCTGTCCTCGGCTGCGTGCCCTACATACGCGACCTCGAGCTCCCCGACGAGGACGAGCCCAGGCTCCTGCGCGGGGACAAGTCCGGCGCCCCTCTGAAGATCGCCGTCCTGCGCCTCCGTCGCGTCTCCAACTTCACCGACCTGGACCCCCTCGACGCCGAGCCCGATGTTTCGGTGAGCGCCGTATCGACGGGAGCAGAGCTCGCCGCGGGCGACTGGGACGCGGTCATCATCCCGGGCACGAAGGCGACGGTCGCCGACCTCGCCTACCTGCGTGAGCGCGGAGTCGAGCCCGAGCTGAGACGCCTCGCCGCGGCGGGCACAGCCATCGTCGGCATCTGCGGAGGCCTCCAGATGCTCGGCGCGAGGATACTCGATCCCGGCCACGTCGAGTCCATGGCCGATGAGACCGCGGGCTTCGGCCTCCTCCCCGTCGTAACCTCGTTCGAGCGCGACAAGACTTTGAGACGCGTCGAGGCCACCCACCTTGCCTCGGGGCTAAGGGTGACCGGCTACGAGATCCACCACGGCGAAACCTGGGTCGAGGATGCGACCGAAGCCCCGCGAAGGCCGGAGGGCTCCGGTGGCCCCGATGTCGCGGACCTCGCCGAACCCTCCATCCCCGCCGATTGCGACGTGATCCTCAGGCTCCGTAACGACCCGCGTCAGGGCCCGTCTGACGGCCTCCCTGAAGGCTCGTCTGAAGATTCGTCTTTACGTGCGTCTGACGGCTCACCTGAAGGTGCACTTTCAGGTGAGCCGTCAGGTAAGGCTTCAGGCGCCCCCGTCGGCTGGCAGAGAGGCGCGGTCTGGGGCAGCTACCTCCACGGCCTCTTCGATGAGGACGCCTTCCGGGGCCACTTCCTCGACTCCCTGCGTGCGCGCAGGGGCCTTCCACCCTCCGGAGCGAAGGCATTCCGCTCCCTCGACGCGGAACTCGACCGCCTCGCGCGAGTCGTGCGCGAGTCCTGCGATATCCCCGCCATCCTGAAGGGCGCGGGGCTCCTTCCCGGTCCCGCCCGCCCGATCGCGGACTCAGGTTCCCTCTCCGGCCCGAGATCCTGATGCAGCCTGCCGGCCTTGCGTCCGCCCTCACTGTCTTGACCTCCGCCATCGCCTCGGACCCTGCCACCCTCGCGATCCTCTTCGGAATCGCCGCAGACTGCATCGCGGGCGACCCTGTCTTCTCCCTCCATCCGGTGAGGCTCCTCGGGGATCTCGCCACCCAGGCCGAAACGATTCTCCGGCCGCGCCTCGAGCCCCGCGCAGCCGGCGTCCTCGCCTGGCTCGCCGTCGTGGGAGCATCCGCGGCCGCGGCCATCCTCCTTCCGCTCGCGGCCTTTCGTGTCCATCCCGCCCTCGGCGTCGCACTCGACGCACTCTTCGTCTGGGCCTCCATCGCCCCGCGAGACCTCTCGCTCCACGCCATGCGCGTCCGCCGCGCCCTCCTCGCGGGCGATCTCGGCGCGGCCCGGCGCGCCGTCTCGATGGTGGTCGGCAGGGACACCGACAGGCTGGACGAAAGCGCCGTCGCCCGCGCCTGCGTGGAGAGCGTCGCCGAGAGTTCCGTGGATGGCGTCTCGGCTCCCCTCTTCTGGGCACTCCTCCTCGGCCCCTGGGCCGCCTTCGCCTACCGCGCCGCCAACACCCTCGACTCCATGTTCGGGCACAAGAGCGAGCGCTACCTCCTGTTCGGCCGCCTCTCCGCCCGCGCCGACGACATCGCGACCTTCCTTCCCGCCCGCCTCGCCGCCGCCCTCACCGTCCCCTGCGCCCTCGTCCTCGGGCTCGACGCGCGATCTGCACTGCGCATCCTTGCGCGCGACAGACTCAAACACGAGAGCCCCAACTCCGGCCACCCCGAAGCCGTCTTCGCAGGCGCCCTGCGCACTCGACTCGGCGGCCCAGCCTCTTACAAGGGCGAACGCATCGATCACCCTGTCATGGGCGACGGCCCCGAACCCGCCTCTCCCGCCATGATTGCCAATGCCGTCCGCCTCATGTACGCCCAGGCTCTTCTCCTCGTCGTCCTGGGCGCCGCGCTCAGAGTTGGCGCGCTGGCGATGATCCGGCGCTGAACACCTTTCCGGGGGCGAGCGATTCGCATGCGGGTCCATACCCCGAAGCTCTGTCGGGTATGGACCCGCATGCAATCTATTCCTTACAGAACGAACGAACCCCGGAGCGGGGCTCCGAGGTTCGTTCGTTACTGCCCGTCAATCCTGAGCGTTTTCACTTTCAGAGGTATGCCTCCTCGCCGTGTTCCACCATGTCGAGTCCCGCCATCTCCTCCTTCTCGGAGACGCGCACTTTCGTCACTTTGTTGATGAGCCAGAGCATGCCGAGGGTGAAACAGAAGGCGTAGGCCGCGGTGCCCAGAGCCGTGAGGCTCTGCTTGACGAGAAGGTCAGCGCGACCGTCCACGAGGCCCGAGGCGAGGAGAGCAGGATCCCGTCCGGGGATGGTCATGGCGGCGGAGCCGAAGACGCCGAGGAGGATGGTTCCGAGGAAACCGCCTATGCCGTGGACTCCGAAGACATCGAGGGCGTCATCGAGGCCGGCTTTGTTCTTGATGTGGACGGCGAGGTAGCAGGCGCCGGAGGCCAGCACGCCGATGATCACCGCCGAGGGAGTGGACACGAAGCCCGCGCAGGGCGTGATGGTGGCAAGTCCTGCGACCGAGCCCGTGAGGAAACCGAGGAATCTCGGCTTGCGGGTGAATATCCAGTCGAGAAGGAGCCAGGTCGGCCCCGCGAATGACGCGGCTATATCCGTGTTGAGGAAGGCGAGAGCCGTTATGCGATCCACCCCGAACTCCGAGCCGGCGTTGAAGCCGTACCAGCCGAACCAGAGGATGGCGGTGCCGAGGGCGACGAGGGGGAGCGAATGAAGTCCTTTGTCCGAGACCTTTCGCTTGCCGACAAAGAGCACGCTTGCGAAGGCGGCGAAGCCCGCGGAAGTGTGGACGACGATGCCGCCGGCGAAGTCTTTGACGCCCCAGGCCGCGAGGATTCCGCCACCCCAGACCATGTGCACGAGGGGAAAGTAGACGAGGACGAGCCAGGTGACGAGGAAGAGGAGGTAAGCCGGGAAACGGACGCGGTTCGCGAAAGCGCCCGTTATGAGCGCGGGCGTGATGATGGCGAACATCATCTGGTACGCCACGAAGACGAAAACCGGCACGCTCGGATTCATGGGACTCGCTCCCATGATGTCCACGCCTCTGAAAAAAGCCATATTCAGGTTGCCGATTATGCCTCCCAGGTCTCCTTTTCCCAGGGAACCGGAGAAGCACATCGAATAGCCCGCGATGAACCAGATCACCGTCGTGACACCGAGAGAGATGAAGCTCTGGAACATGATGGTGAGCACGTTCTTGCGGCCCACGAGGCCGCCATAAAAGAATGCGAGGCCGGGCGTCATGAACATGACGAGGGCCGTCGCCAAAAGCATGAAGCCTGTGCTGCCTGTATCGATTGGCATGTGTGATTTTCTCCTTATTTCAGTGGGGATGGCCGATGCGAAGGTGACTCATCCCCGGAAGGCCGCGCCGCGTGCGCCTGCGGCGTGGCTTGTGGGACGCGAATAGCTCTTCGGCCGCGCGGCGGCGGCCGGCGAAAGCGCTAGGAGAGGGGAGGAGCGCGCGGCGCAAACGAGCCCGGAGGCCAGAGGAGGGCTGCAACTGTGGGGCTGTGAGGGGCGGGAAGGCTGGGCGCCTCGGAGCGGGATACGGCTTCGCTCCCATCCTGGGGAGAGGAGGAAACCTGAAAGGCGGCTTCCGTCTCCGCATCGGGGAAGACCGGGACCTCCGATGCGGACAGATAAACTGAGCCAAGAGGAGCGGCGATGCGTCTCTCAGACATCCGGCTGAAGGATTTGAAGGTCTGGACGTCGAATTCCATGAAGAGGGAAGGTACGAAGGCGGCGGCTATGAGCGCGAGCAGAACGAGTGGCCCTGCCCGATCCTTTCTCTCCGAGTCATGTGGCGAAGCGCGTTTCATCTGACCTTCCTGACAGTCCTTCCGAGGCGAAAACAAGCAATTCTAGATCGCTTTCACGGAAAGGGCCAGCTAAATCGCAACAGCCAAGTCGCAATGGCGGAGAACAAGCGCCGGAAGCCTTACGGACTGCTTTTCCGAGCGACCCGGCGACCGCTGGAAGGGTGGCGATTCAGTTCACGGACACCCCGATGATGTGACCGATCCCGAAGGTGACAAGCCCGGCCGCGACGCCGAAGAGAACCTGGCGGATTCCCGAGACAGCCCAGTGTACGCCATTCATGAAGCTGGAGAGAATTCCGAGAATGAAGAGTCCGATGGCCGACGAGATTCCGCTCACCACAATTCCTGTCATCCCCGTAAAGAAAAAGTAGGGAAGAACCGGAAAAACAGCTCCGACGACGAATAAAATGAAACTTGTGATGGCGGCCTCCCAGGCCGACCCGCCGAGCTCGGAGGGGTCGATCGCCAACTCTTCCCGGGCAAGAGTGTCGAGAGCCTGTGTCTTGTCCTCCAGCAGCTTGTCCGCCATTTTCCGTGCGTGTTCCGGATCGAAACCCTTGGCCTGATAGATGAGGCTCAGCTCCTCGCGCTCCTCCTCGGGCGCTTCTTCGAGCTCTCGCGACTCGATTTTCAGCTGGTGTTTGTAGAGTTCACGCGCGTTCTGCACCGAGAGCCATTCGCCCAGAGACATCGAGAGGGCTCCCGCGAGCAGGCCGGCTCCTCCTGTTATGAGTATCTCCTTGCTGCCCACGCCGGCGCCGGCGACTCCCATGACGAGGGAGAACACGCTGATCAGGCCGTCATTGGCTCCGAGAACGCCCGCGCGCAGGGCATTGCCACCCGCTTTGTGTCGACCCTCCAGTCGGGCCAGATCGGGCCCTCCGACACCACCCGACTGCCGCGCGAGGTAATTGAAGACCCTGGCGTGGGACTTTTCTTCCCTGCCCATCCCCTCTGCCTCGGCCTCGGGCTGGTCGGAGTACTCGCTCCCCGCGTTTTTTTCGATCGCCGCGATCAGAGGCGCGACGGCCCCGGCGCCCGCCCTTTTGGAGAGGAAGGACAGGAGGCGGGTTTTGAAGCCCGGGCGAAAGATATCAGGCGCGACACCCGCTTCGCGCAGTTTGTTTTCCCATACGGCGACATGCTTTCCCTCTGTTTCCGCGAGCTTGAGATAGACAGTTTTCAGCTGTCCGATGGACTCCGATTCCGAAAGCTTGCGGTAGAGATAGACGGCTTCCCGTTCAGCCTGCAGATTGCCCTTTAGTCGTTTGATATCGCTTTTACTGATCATCGTGAACTCCGTTGGAATGTCGCCGCGGACCCGTTTGGCTTCTTTGAGGCAAGTATTGCCCGTACCGGAGGGACTGTCAATCTCGGAGTGTTTCTTTTTATTGACGTAGTCGTCCCGAGGTCCACGCAGTGCTCTCTGTGAAATTGTTGCATGTTTTTTGAATATCTATGCGTTTTTTTTGTTGACAAACCGGAAGGTTGTGGTAAAATGCTTTTCAACCAACTGGTATACCAGTATACCAGTTGGTTGCGATGAGTGACATCCGGCTTAAGGGGGCCTCGCGTGCTTGGAGACGATACAAGACCGCTGGATAAGGTCGCGATAAAAAAGAGTGGCGCTCTGTACAACCAGATATACGACAGGGTCCGGGAATGGATAAGGACAGGAAGGCTCAAGGAAGGGGATATGCTGCCATCCGAAAGAGAGCTGGCTGAGATATTCGATGTCAGCCGTGTTCCCATCCGCGAAGCCTTGAAAGTCCTCGAATTCGTAGGAGTAGTGCAGAATGTCCATGGCAAGGGTGTGTTCGTCAAGAAGATCACCGCGAATGACATCATCGACAACATCGATGTCGTGATGATGAACTCGAATCACGCGCTTCTGGATCTGTTCGAGGTGCGCGAAGGCATAGAGATTCAGGCGGTGTACCTCGCGGCCGAGAGGCGAACTGATGAGGACCTTGCCACGATCGAGGCCGCGCTCGACGAGATGGGCAGGAAGGACGACGCGGGCGCTGGATTCATGGAGTCGACCATGGATTTCCACTCGGCGGTCATAGCGGCTTCCCACAATATGGCCCTTGTCGATATCAACAGGTATTTGATCGACTGGCTGCGCTACCTGAGAAACCAATTCATGAAAGGTAGCCGCACGAGCGAGCAGGCGGTGAGCGACCACCGGGAGCTTTTCGACTTGATAAAAGCGAAAGACAGCGCCGCGGCCTCCCAGAAAATGCGCGAGCATCTGGCCAGGGCGAAACACGTTCTCGAGCAGGCGGTACGCGAACAGGGCTGAGTTTTTTCCGGAAAAGATGGCCGGTCAGGGCCATGACCTATATCACGCGATGGAACTTGAAGAGGAGGATCGGTATGAAATTGACGACTCGGCTTCTGACTGCGGTATGGTTGGTTGGCGCGATCACACTGGCTTCGGCCCAGAGTTTTCCGACACGGGCTGTGAAGGTCATCATGCCCTATCCGCCCGGGCAGGGAGCCGATATCCTGCTCAGGATCATCTGCGAGCGCTTGTCGACACAGCTCGGGCAGCCTTTCGTGATCGATAACAAGGCGGGAGCCTCGGGCACGATCGGTACCTATTTGGCTACTTCCCAGCCCGCCGACGGCTATACTCTCGTCATGGGATCCAGCGGCGCGATGAGCATTTCGCCCACGCTCCAGCCGGAAATCGTCAAATACGACACATTGAAGGATTTCGAGCCCGTGTCGGGAATAGCGACAGTCGCCCAGGTCTTCGTCGTTCCCGCGTCTTCGCCGATAAAGACCTTGAACGATCTCATCAAGACCGCCAGACAGTCTCCAGGCCAGGTGACCTTCGCTTCATCCGGGAAAGGTTCCACCCAGCACCTTTTCGCCGAGTACTTTGCCGGTATGGCGGGCATCAGCCTCCAGCATATTCCCTACAAGGGCGCCGCTCCCGCGCTGACCGGTCTTTTGGGAGGGCAGATTGCCTTCATGTCGGAGACCATCCCCGCGATAATGTCGCAGATCAAGGCCGGAACGGTCAGGGCACTCGCTGTCACTTCATCGAAGCGCTCGCCCTTCCTCCCCGATGTTCCCACCCTGGCGGAGTCCGGCATAGCCGGCTACTCGGCTGAAGGCTGGATCACGGTGCTCGCGCCCGCCGGTACGCCTGCGGCGATCGCGGATAAACTGGATGCTGAAATCCACAAGGCAATGGCGGAGCCGGAGGTCAGGAAGAAGATCGTCGAGCTCGGCTACGTGGAGATGACCACAGCCCGCGGCAAGATGCGCGATTTCTTCAGCGCTGAAATCGAGAAATGGAAGAAAGTCATCACCGCCGCGAAAATCACAATAGACCAATGATGCCGCGCTATTTGGACATCATATTTTACGAAACATCCACGATGGAGGGGTACTGAGAATGGAGCGTGATTCTGCGGGAATTTACGATGATGCGATAGTTTTCGATGGACTCAACATCTGCAACTGGTCCCCCGAAATATTCAGAGAATGGAGAAAGGGCGGTTTTACAGGTGTTTCGGCCACATGCGGCCTGTGGGAAGGAATACGGGGCTCGCTCGACAATATCGTGGCGTGGAATCGCTTTTTCTCGCAGAACTCCGATCTCATTGTCCAGGCTTTCACGACAAATGACATCCGTCGCGCCAAGCGCGATGGTAAGACCGCCGTCGTGCTGTCGTGGCAAAACACTTCCGGAATCGAGGATCGCATCGACTACCTGCAGATCTTCGCCGCCCTCGGGGTCAAGATCATGCAGATCACCTACAACACGCAGAACTATTCCGGGGCTGGCTACACCGAGCTGAACGATTCCGGGCTTACCGGTTTCGGTCGGGAAGTGGTGGATGAGATGGCACGCCTCGGAATCGTCTGCGATCTCTCCCATGTCGGAGCGCGGACCTCGGCCGAGGTGATTGCGTACGCTCCGAAGCCGCCCTGCTTCTCGCACATACAGCCACTCGGGCTCAAGGACGGCAAGCGCAACAAGTCCGACGAACTTATCAAGGCGGTAGGAGCGCGCGGCGGCATGATCGGACTATCCGAGTTCGGTCCGGCTATGAAAAGGGGCAATGATTCGACGATAGTCGATTACGTCGAATCGCTCGACTATGTGATTTCCCTCGTGGGAGAGGACAATGTCGGTGTCGGTTCCGACGCATCGCAGGGACATGGTCGCCCGAGCGCCTTCATGGATTGGTGCAACCGCGACAAGGGCTATGCGAGAGTGCTCACTCCTTTCGGGAGCGAGAAAGTCGTCAAGCCGCTCGGCCCGCTATCGGAACGCCCTCGCCTGGTCGACGCGATGGTGAAGGCAGGTTGGGCGGAACCCAAAATCCGCAAGATCCTCGGTGAGAACTGGCTCAGGTACCTTAGGGAAATATGGGGGGCATGAGAATGAACCGCATGCAACGGCTCGAGGCGGCACTCTCGGGCAAAATCCCCGACCGTGTGCCCGTCAGCGCCTGGGGACATTTCTACGTCTCGGAAACTTCGGCGGATACCTTTGCCGACGCAATGGTCGGTTTTTTCGAAGAGTATGACTGGGATTTCGTGAAGGTGCATTCCCGCGCGAGTTACCATGTGGAAGGGTGGGGATTTACCTACGAACCTTCCAACGATCCCGACAAGCTCCATGTGTGCACGTCCCATCCCATCGGCACGAGTGCCGATTGGCGCTCGATTCGTCCCCTTCCTCCCACGTCGGAGGCCCTGCAGGAACAGGTGGATGCCCTGAGGCTGATTCGCGCGAGGGTATCCCGCGATGTGCCCGTTATCATGACCGTATTCTCGCCGCTGGACGTGGCGGAGAAATTGGTCGACCGGAACGCCTCCTTGCTGAAGAGTCATATCGAGCAGGATCCCGAGAGTCTGGAAATCGCTCTGGACGCGATAGCCGAAACCTTCGCTCTGTTCGTCCGGCGTCTGGTGGCCGAGGGGATAGACGGGATCTACTTCGCGACGAAGTGGGCCAACGATGTGAAATTGACTGCCGAACAGTACTGCCGCCTGGTCCGCCCCTTCGATCTGCGCGTCCTGGAAGAGGCCAGGCCGCTGTGGTGCAACATGCTCCACCTCTGCGAGGACCGTGTGCAGTTGGGCGCCCTGTCGGGCTATCCCGTACGGCTCATGCATTGGGACTGCGAAGCGGGCAACAATCCGGACTACAAAGAGGGCCAGGAACTGTGCGGAAGGGCAGTGGGAGGCGGAGTCAGCGCGAAGACGCTCGTCCATGGCTCTCCGCAGGACGTGATCGAAACCGCGCGGCGGTCCATCGACCTGACCCACGGGAGAGGATTCGTCCTCGGGCCGGGATGCTCGGTTCAGATCGGCAGGACACCGCACGAGAATCTGCACGCCCTGCGCAAGGCCGCCGAATACGGGCCTTAGTATGGGCGGGGAACGTCATCAACATCCGCGGAAGAGCCGCGGGACGGAGTCATGATGAGGATACGTAATCAGCGCGATTTCTTTTCCGGCCTGCTCTTCATGGCCATTGGCCTCTGTTTTGCGTCGATGTCATGGAGCTACAAACTCGGGACAGCCAGGGAGATCGGACCGGGATACTTTCCCTTCGTATTGGGATCCTTGCTCGCCGTACTCGGACTGGTCGTGTCGGTGAGGTCAATATCCACCCGGACGGCCGTTGTTTCGATGGGGGAGTGGCAATGGCGCCCCATCTCCTTGATCAGCCTCTCGATCCTCATCTTCGCGCTCGCTCTCCCGAGGCTTGGATTGATGGCTTCGATCGCCCTCATGACGGTCATATCCGCCGTGGCAAGCGAAGAGAAGAGGACTTTCAAGGAAATGCTCATTCTTGCGGTCGCCCTGATGGCTTTCGCATACCTGGTTTTCGTCAAGGGATTGCGCCTGCCGTTCCTTGTCTGGCCGGATCTTCGCATAGCGGGATAGGTGGACGAACATGAACATGCTAACCAATCTGGCATTGGGATTTTCCACGGCGCTTTCGCCGATCAACCTGCTCTATTCGCTGATAGGCTGCCTCCTCGGTACCCTGATAGGCGTCCTGCCCGGTCTGGGGCCGGTGGCTACGATCGCGATGCTGCTGCCTGCGACCTACGGGCTTAATCCCGTCTCGGCGCTGATCATGCTCGCGGGCATCTACTACGGCGCCGCGTACGGTGGTTCGACAACGGCGATACTCGTCAACATACCCGGCGAGTCTTCCTCCGTCGTGACTGCGATCGATGGCTACCAGATGGCCCGCAAGGGGCGCGCGGGGGTGGCTCTCTTCACCGCCGCGATGGGCTCATTTTTCGCAGGATGCGTCGCCACGCTCATTCTCGCCGCTTTCTCGGTGCCCCTATCCCAGCTGGCGCTCCGTTTCGGGCCGACCGAATACTTCTCCCTGATGACTCTCGGCCTCGTCGGGGCTGTCGTACTTTCGTCCGGTTCCCTGATCAAGGCCATCTGCATGATAATCATCGGATTGCTGCTCGGCCTTGTGGGGGCGGACGTCAACTCGGGAATCGCCCGCTTCACATTCAAGAGCGCCCCGCTCTACGACGGTATCGACTTTGTCTGCGTCGCCATGGGGCTGTTCGGTTTCGCGGAGGTGATCTCGAACCTCGGCCCGCGCAAACAGGGCGAAACCGCCATGCGGAAGATCAATGGAATGTGGCCGACAAAGGAAGATTTCAAGAGAATGGTCGCTCCGATCCTGCGCGGTACGGGGATCGGGAGTCTGTTGGGCGTGTTGCCCGGCGGAGGTGCCACGCTCGCCTCGTTTGCGGCCTACACGCTCGAGAAGAAAGTGTCCAGACACCCGGAGGAATTCGGCCAGGGCGCGATCGAAGGTGTGGCGGGACCCGAGTCGGCCAACAACGCGGCCTCCCAGACTTCCTTCATCCCTCTCCTGACGCTGGGCATTCCGACCAACGCGGTCATGGCGCTGATGGTTGGCGCCATGAGCATCCACAACATCCAGCCCGGTCCTCTCGTGATGAGTTCGAACCCGGCTCTGTTCTGGGGCCTGATCGTCTCGATGTGGATCGGGAACCTCATGCTCGTCGTGCTGAACCTGCCTCTGATCGGCATCTGGGTCAAACTGCTGACGATCCCCTACAGGCTGCTCTACCCTGCGATCGTCATGTTCTGCTGCATCGGCATCTATTCCTTGAACAACAGTGTATTCAATCTTTATGTGGCGATTTTTTTCACGATCCTCGGAGTGCTGTTCCGATGGCTCGACTGCGAGGTGGCACCGCTTCTGCTCGGATTCATACTGGGTCCGATGATGGAAGAGAATTTTGGCCGGGCGCTGCTTCTGTCCAGGGGAAAATTTTCGGTCTTCGTGACACGCCCGATCTCCGCCGGCCTCTTGCTCGCGACGGTCTTTCTGATTGTCATCATCGCGCTGCCCGTGGTAAAAAAGACAAGAGCAGTGGCGTTTACGGACGCCGATTAAGCGTCGATCGCGACATCCAGTCGCTTTTCCCGCGGCCCCGGACCTGTCATGCCTTTTGATGCGCTGACAAAGATGCACGATAAAATGGAAGCACGGAGGAAACAATGAGCCTCGAATCATACTTTGCGCCCTACCGCGAGAAGATTGTCGGGATCGACGCGACCATGCGTCTCGCGGACGGGAGCGAAGCCCCGATCGTGTACGCGGACTGGACGGCCTCAGGCCGCCTGTACGGCCCGATCGAGGAGTTCATGCTCCGCGAGATAGGCCCGCTCGTCGCGAACACTCACACCGAGACCACATACACGGGCGTCGCGATGACGCGCGCATACCACAGGGCCAGGGACATCATCAAGCGGAGCGTGGGCGCCGGTCCCGCCGACTCCCTCTTCTTCTCCGGCTTCGGCATGACGGCCGCCATCAACAAGCTCCAGCGCATGCTGGGCTTGAGGCTCCCTGAGGGCTGCACCCGCTCCTGCAAGGAAGGGACGAGGCCCCTCGTTCTCGTCACGCACATGGAGCACCACTCCAACCAGATCACCTGGGAGGAGTGCGATGTCGACGTCCGGATCGTCCCCCGCGACGAGAACACGGGGCTCCCCGACCTCGGATGGCTCGAGCGCCTGCTCAAAGAGAACGCCGCGCGGCCGCTCCTTATCGGTGCCTTCACCGCCTGCTCGAACGTGACCGGAATCCTCACCCCCTACCGGAAGATGGCCGCCCTCATGCACCGCCACGGGGGCCTCTGCTTTGTGGACTTTGCCGCCTCGGCGCCCTATGTCGAGATCGATATGCATCCAGCCGATCCGGACGAACACCTCGACGCGATCACCTTCTCTCCGCACAAGTTTTTGGGCGGCCCCGGCGCCTCCGGAGTCCTCGTTCTCGCCAATACTCTCTACAAGCGCGCCGTGCCCGACCAGCCGGGCGGCGGCACGGTGAAGTGGACGACCCCTTTCGGGACGCACCGCTACGTCGACGAGATCGAGGCGCGCGAAGACGGAGGCACTCCCGGATTCCTGCAGGCCATACGCGCGGCCCTCGCGATGGAGCTCAAGGCCTCGATGGGCGTCGACCGCATACGCGAGCGCGAGGAGGAGCTCAAAGCCATTGTCATGGAGGAGTTCGGCAAGGAGCCCGCCGTCATGCTCCTCGAGGCGGAGAACATGGACCGCCTCGGCATCCTCTCGCTCTATGTGCCCGGCGAGCACCACAACCTGATCGTGCGCCTCCTCAACGACCGATTCGGCGTCCAGACGCGGGGCGGTTGCAGCTGCGCGGGAACCTACGGCCATATCCTCTTCAACATCAAGAAGACGAACTCGCGCCACATCACCGATATGATCGACGGGGGAGACCTCACGCAGAAGCCTGGATGGGTCCGCATCTCCCTCCACCCCACGATGACGGATGGTGAAGCCCGCTACCTCGCCCGCTCCACCGTCGAGGTCATCCGCAACTACCGCGACTGGGGTTCGGGCTACGACTTCCACAAGGATTCGGGCGAGTTCGAGCCGAAGGATGGTGGTGTGGCCGTTCCCGACCTTCTTGCGCGCTTTACGCCTGTCTGAGCGCGGAATCTGCATGGCCGCGACCTGCACGGTCCGGAAATAAACGGTCGTTTTTCTCGTTCCGAATTTGCCGCCGGGCGAAGCCCGGCGGTACATTTATCATCTGCCTTGTGGCGGCATGTCATTTCCCTGAAAGGGGATACTGATATGATCAGACGACGGGAGGATAGATGATGAAATACGCGAGTGTTTATCTTAATTTCAACGGGAATGCCGAAGAGGCCTTCGTATTCTACAAGTCAGTGTTCGGCGGCGATTTTTCTTTCGTGATGCGGTTCAAGGACACCCCCGACGGAGCCAAGATGCCCGAGGCCGATCGCGACAAAATCATGCACATCGCCTTGCCGATTCCGAATGGATTTACGCTCATGGCTTCGGACGTCCCCGAGTCTTTCGGACAGAAGCTGATATTCGGGAATAATTTCTATGTTTACCTCGAAACCGAAAGTAAAGCGGAGGCCGACAGGATTTTCGGCGCCCTCAGTGCGGGCGGAAAGGTCGAGATGCCGCTCGAGAACACCTTCTGGGGTGCCTACTACGGTTCGTTCACCGACAAATTCGGCGTCCAGTGGATGGTGAGCTACACGCTGCCTGAGAAAAAGTGAGCTGACTGCGCGTCGGCGGAGAGCGGCGACGGCGACCGCATACACAGGCGCCATCGCCCCGTCTCTGCCGATGGGGAAAAATCGTGACAGACAAAACCAGACAGAAAAACCTGCATCGAAACCGATGCGCCTGAGCCGCGCATGAAGCCGGAGGCGCCACCATGAGGGAGCGGAAGTATCCGGGGCGGCATGGTGAAAAGCCGGTATGTGGGGGTATAAAGACACAATGACTAAAGACAATGTTCTCGCGTGGCTCGAGGCGCAAGGCGACGTGCGGACGAAGAAGATCTACCTGAGTCACGGCGCGCGCAATCGGCAGGGTGGATCCCGTGATCGCGAAGAACAACTGCAACAGCCAATCGGCCTCGGAGTATCTTGAGAAATACGCCGCGCGGGGACGGATCGGGGTCAAGATCAAGAACCCGGGACATTAATCGTTTCCGAGTCCGATCCGGTATCGACGCATTCTTCATGGCTGAATCTTTTAGGCAAATTGTAAAAGACAGAACACGGAAACGGGAATAGGGGAGAGCATGGACAAATTCGTCAAATCGAGCCTTGCGATCAAGGAACTTTTCTCGACCCTCGTCGGGGGCACCGACTGCGAACGGAAAACAATGTTCGGCTATCCTGTCGCCTTCATGCGCGGCAACATGTTCTGCGGAGTGTTCGGAGAATCGCTCTTTTTCCGTTTGCCGGAGCCAGACCGAGAAGAATTCCTCGGACGGGGCGGAGTGATTGGCCCGTTCGAACCCGTGAAGGGCCGGACAATGAGGGAGTACGTCGCCGTAAGCGGACCTTCGGAGAGCCGCAGCCTGATCGAAGAGTTGTTTGTCCGCTCGCTCCGGCATGCCGCGACCCTGCCGGGGAAGGAAGCGAAGAAAAGCTGATTCGGAAGTAGGTTTCAAACCCTGAGGCGTGACGAGAGGCTGGTGGTTTCCCGTCCGCCGTTCTTCTGCGACTCTGGCCGCTATGCCCGCGTTTCCCCGTCAAGCGCCGACAGAAAGACTTCCGCGTCTTCAGCCTTGAAGAAGACGAAGACGATCCGCGCAGGAGTCCTGTGGTCTTGTACGAAATCCCGCACGGCGCCGAATGCGACGCGGGCGGCCTCGGCCTTGGGATATCCGTACACGCCGGTCGATATCGCGGGGAAGGCGACAGAAGACAGTTCTTCTCTCTCCGCGATGGCCAGGCACTCCCGATAGCAGGATTCGAGGAGTGAACTCTCGCCCCGTCCTCCTCCCTGCCAGATCGGACCGACGGTGTGGATGACTCGCTTGGCACTCAGCCTGCCCGCCGTCGTCGATGCCGCCTTGCCGGGCGGAAGTCCTTCCTTCCATGCGCCGCGTCTCAGAGCTTGGCACTCCGCGAGGATCGCGGGCCCACCGGCGCGGTGGATGGCGCCATCCACGCCGCCTCCGCCCAGGAGGCTCGAATTGGCCGCGTTGACGATCGCGTCGACCACCAATCCAGTGATATCGCCGCTGACAATTTCGAGACGGCCATCGAGAAGCGCGCGGAGTGTCGGCATACGGGCTCCTTTGCGGGATGTACAGGATATATTGGGAAAATACAGGATTGATCCCGCGCGCGCAAGCAAAAATGAATTTTTAAGAGTTTTCCCGGCATGCCGCTGCGCAAGCTTCGAATCGATGCTATAGTCAGTTGGTCTATGTCTACAGGTCACAAACTCCTGCTCCGTGTATCCCGTCCCGGATATTCCCGGCGTGAAGTCTACCGCAGCATTCTCACCCTGGCCTGGCCGGCCATCGTCGAACAACTCCTCATCATGATGGTGGGCGTCGTCTCGACCGTTTTCGTCGGCAGGATCGGCACCCCCGAACTGGCCGCTGTCGGCCTCGTGAACATGATCATCGTCTTCATCCAGACAGTCTTCGCGGGGCTCGCGACGGGGGCGACCGTCGTCATCGCGAGGCAGACCGGCGCGGGCGATATCGCGGGGGCGAAGAACGCCCTCGCCCAATCCCTCCTGGTGGGGATCGCGGCGGGCATCTGTGTCGCCATTCCCGCGCTCGTCTTCGCGCGTCAGGTGCTTGGGCTCTTTTTCGGTACGGCGAATCCCGAAGTCCTCGCTATAGGTCTCAGGTATTACCGCCTCGTGATGATAGGGACACCCTTCTTCGTCATCGACCTCGTCGTGGCGGGGGCGGTGCGCGGAACGGGCGACACGAGGACGCCGATGCTCGTCACCCTGGCGGCCAACATCGTCAACATCGCCCTGAGCTCCATCCTCATTTTCGGGATCCGGACCGGCGGCTCCGTCGTTGTACCGGCTTTCGGCATCGTCGGCGCGGGAATATCCGTCATGGCGACGAGGATTTTCGCGGGTACGCTCAGGATTCTTCTCGTCTTTCTGAAAAAAGGCAGCTGCCGCCTGAGCTTTGGCGACCGTTTCTCCCTGGACCCCGACATGATCGCGCGCATCTTCCGGGTCGGGCTGCCCGCCTTCATCGAACAGCTCGTGATGCAGGGCGGATTTCTCGCGATGCAGGTGATCCTCATTTCCCTCGGCATCATCCAGTCGGCATCATTCCAGGTCGGCGTCAATGTCAATTCCCTGGCTTTCATGCCCATCTTCGGCCTCGCCATCGCCTCGACCACTATCGTCGGACAGACTCTCGGAAAGGGCGATCACAGGCAGGCGGGGATCTACGCCTTCGAGGCCAATCTCCTCGCCGTCGCCCTCATCTCTTTCCTGGGCTTCTGGATTTTCATTTTTTCCCATTCGCTCGTAGCCATCTATTCCGCCGATCCCGCCGTCGTGGAAACGAGCGCCTCGATCATCCGCATATTCGCCCTCATCAGTCCCTTTCTCGGCATCATGAACGTGAGCGCGGGAGTCCTCAGGGCTGCGGGCGACATCGCCTACGTCACGGTCTCGGCCCTCGTCGGCCTGTGGGTCTTCCGCATCGGCTTCGCCTGGGTTCTGACACATTCTTTCGGTTTCGACATTTATGGCGTGATGGTGGGAGTGACGATGGATTTTGTCGTGCGCTCGTCGATGTATGGATTCCGTGTGCGCGCGGGCAGGTGGAAATATCTGAAGGTCTGAAGCCGGCCGGGTGCGGACCGGCCGGAGAGAGAAGGGTCTCCGAAGGGGGCCGCTCTCTCCGGCCGATTCTCAGTGTGGCCGCTCCAGCGAGTAGCTGAGGCCCCAGGCTCCGTAACCCGCGGTCGAGACTCCGTTGCGCGACGAGCCCGTGTAGCTGGTCTGCCCCGGCAGCACTTTCACGATGACGGGCGCGCTTTCGCCGTCGGCGAGAACCCCCGCGTGGACCGCCGCGAGACCGAGGGCCGAGTCCGATGTGTAGACATCGCTGCCCCAGATCGAACCCCCGGACTTTCTGCCCTTGATCCACAGAACCAGAGTCTGCCCGGCCGCGGCGCCCGGGTAAACCGCCATCGAGCCGGGGTCCAGCGACATTTCCGTGACGGGTCCCGTATCGCGGGCCGCTTCCACCGAGTAACTTGCCGGGTAAGCCGGATAGTTGGCGGTCGATACTCCGTTCCGGCTGCTGCCTGTATACGAACTCTGTCCCGGGAGAATGTTCACTTTGACCAGTCCCTTCTGGCCCGGGGAGAGGATTTCCGCGTGTACGGCGGCGGCGGAAAGGTTCGAATCGATCGTATAGATTCCCGTGCCCCAGATGCTGCCGCTCGTAGAGCCGGTAACGAGGAAGAACACACTGGTCCCCGGGGTTTTATCCGGGAGCCTGTTGAGCGTACCCGGATCGGTGAAGGCGAATATCCGTGTCGAGGAGAATGCGGGAGGCTGAGGCTGAACCGGTTGGACCGGCGCCTGGATGATGGGAGGCTGGGGCTGCGCCGGCTGGACAGGCTGCTGAACGCCTGGCGGCTGGAACCCTCCGGAAGTCGTCTGACCGACGAAACGGAAACTCAGCCGGTAGCTCCCAGCTGACAGACTCGTGACGCCGTTCCTCGAGCTCCCGGAGTAGCCCGGCGAACCGGGAATGACTTCGACCGTGACTGTTCCCGTCTGGCCGTGCTGGAGGATTCCGGCGTGTACGGCCGCCGCCGCGATGCTTGAATCCGCCGAATAGATGTCGCTGCCCCAGACCTTGCCCTCCGCGGCGTCGCCGCGCACCATGAGCATCAGCCTTGAGCCGGGCTGGATGCCGGGTATGGCCGCAATGGCGGAGAGCCCCGCGTACTGCTGGGCCCCCGCCGCAATGACGGCGATCGCGGCAATCAGGACAATAAATGTCGTTCTCCGCATGAGCTACCTCCTTGTACCAGCTGGGATTTCTCTTCGATTTTCCGGAATTTGCAGAACGGGAAGAAAAAAAACTGAATTCCCCTCCCGACATTTCGAGTATCGCATCCCGATTCATCCCGCCGCAAGTCACCGAGTTCCATCTCGTTATTAAGTTTCTATGTTGTTTTCTTAACATGAAATCGGTGAATTCGAAGAGAGTGGCCGGCGGGGCCGCGACGGCTTCGGGACAAAGCGGATGACCGGATGTTTTTAATTTTAATGTAACTTTCGCGCCAAGGTGTATACTTTGTTGTACTGCGCGGTCTTTCGCATTCATTGACATTTTGAATTATACCCGGTATCATACGTTTGCACTGAAAAGCAGGTAAACCCGTAACATCTTGTGTGTTCGATTACCGCTCATCACTTTTTTGCTTACCCGTTCATGGAGGAAAGCAATCATGAAGTCTCTCAAGATCGTCGCTGCCGTGGCTCTCGTCGCTCTCATGTTCGCCTGCGCTCCCGCCCTTCCCCAGAAAGACATCGATGCCGCGAACGCCGCTTTCACCGCCGCCCAGACTGCCAAGGCCGATGTCTACGCCGCCGACTCTTTCAAAGCCGCCCAGGATGCCCAGGCCGCTCTTCAGGCTGAACTCGATGCCCAGAACGCCAAGACCTCCGGCAAGTCCTATAAGGCTCTTCCCGCTCTCGCCAAGACCCTCCTCGAGGCGTCCAAGAAGGCCGAGACTGACGCTGCCGCCGGACTCGAAGCCGCCAAAGCGGAAGTCGCCACCCTCCTCACCGACGTCCAGACTGCCATGACGACCGTCGAGTCCGAACTCGCCCTCGCCGCCAAGGCCGGAAAGAAAGCCAAGGTCAACGTCGCCGCCACCACTGGCACCCTCAACGCCGCCAAGACCGAGTATGAGACCGCCAAGGCCGCCAATGACTCCGGCGATTTCGCCGCCGCCAAGGCCAGCCTCACCACTCTCAAGGACTCCGTCGGCGCCGCCCAGGCCGCTCTCGAAGCCGCCGGTTACAAGGCCCAGTAATTGCCTGTCGTGCCGTCCGTCGGCATGATCCGGACCGCCCCTCACGGGGCGGTTTTTTATTGGTGTAGCTGGTACGCTTTCGCCTGCAGAAGGAGCCGGCCTAGACCCATGATCGCTATCGGAGGCTCGGGCTCCCTGCCCTGAAAGGCAGATCCCTGTTCAGCTCTCCGACCATTGTGGTTTCCGCCGCGTTTATTCCCGGCATCGAAGCCTCGAAGACCCTCGCCAGGCGCCCGTCGAAGGGGAGGTGGAGGGAGGAGCAGAGCTCGGCCCGAAAGCCTCGCCTCGCCTTGTGTTCGCTTCCCATGCCGGGATCGAAATCTGAAAGCCGCTTTGCCATGCTGTACTCCATGGGCGTGTAGAAGCAGACTTCGAAATGGAGGCCGGACACCTGGGCGCCGCCGTTCCAGAGTTCGGCATCGGCCTTTCCCCAGAATCTGCCGTACAGGGTCTTATCGCTCTCGAGCAGGAAAGCGAGGGCCACCGGCTCGGCCCTCGATGCCGAAAACGCCGCGGAAAGAGCCCATCCCGCGGGCATGAAGTCGGGGAGGCGCAGAAAAAAATCCCGTGTCAGAAATTTGGCCGCGTAGGGACCGAACTTCGCGTTGGTGTCTTCGTAGTAATCCGCCATGAGTTCGAGGTAGCGCGGGGGGCAGTCGTGGGGCGAGATGACAAAGGTCTCAATGCCTGCCTTTCGGACCGAGCTTCGTTCCCGCATGACATTGCGCCGCATGTTCTTGGACCACGAGTCGAGGCAGTCCGGAAGATCGCGGTAGCCCTCGTTTTTCCACAGGAAGTACTGGTGCCGCCACTCCGAGGAGCCTCCGTCGACCTCCTTCAGCGCGGGAAGGAAGAAGGGGTCGACCCAGAGGAAGTGAAGGCCTGCGAGTCCGGCATTGCGGGCCGCCTCGCGCGCGACGCCGATACAGAGTTTTTCCAGTCCCGATTCTCCTTCGGCGCAGAGTACACGCCACGCGGGAGCGGGGGTCGCGGGGATGGTGCCGACGAGCCTGGGGTAATACGGCGCTTTTATTTTATCGGCGTAGGCGGCGAATTCGAAATCGAATACGTAGTCGCCCCAGGAATCGGTTCGGATGTAGAGCGGGGCGGCCGCGACGAGGGTGCCGGAGCGTCTGACCGTGATGTGGGCGGGAGTCCATCCGGTTTCCGGGCAGATTGAACCCGATTCTTCGAGCAGCGCGAGGTAGCCCCAGCTGAGAAGGGGGTTGCCGTAGCGGGATGACAGGGCGTCCCACTCGTTCTCCGGAATGTCGGAAATCCGGGGAATGAAAGCGATCTCGTACTTACTCACTCGTTTCAATATATCGACGCAGAGGCCATGAGGAGAAATCGGACCGGAGATCTGGAGCTCGTCCCCGAAGGCGAAGCGGAGGCTTTAGGATGGGAACTCAGGCGGGAGATCCGCGCGCGAGCATGTCCTCCAGTTCTTCCCGCCCGAAAGCATAGACCGAACCGCAGTTATGGCAGACAGTCTCGACTGGCCAGGGGCCGTGTTCGACCATCTCCGCGAGGAAGTTGCGATCGGCGGACGCGAGGAAGGCGCCGATTTTTGCCTTGGAGCAGGAGCAGTCGAAGGCGACAGTCATGTTTCCGAGCATGGTCGGACCGAGAAGGTTGAAATAGTGCTCGATGAGGTTCTCCGGATCTCCGCCCTGAGCGAGCCAGGCGCCGAGGGATGGCATGGCGGCCAGCCTCTCTTCAGCGCGGTCGAGCGTGTCGGCGAGCGCCTTCGGCATTGCCTGCAGGTAGATCCCGCCCGCGCCTGCGACCCGGCCCGCGCGGTCGAACTGGATACCGAAACGGAAGGCCGTGTGGGTCTGTTCCGACTCAAGGTAGTAGACGGCGAGATCCTGGGAGAGTCGACCCGAGTGCAGGGCTGTGGTGCCGGTGAAGGGATGTCCGGTTCCGGCGGTGTGGCGGACGACCGTGATCGAGCCCGACCCGACGAGAGGAGCCGTGTCGAAGGATTCAGGGGGCTTGTCGAGAGCGATGGCGTCGTTGAAAATTCTACCGCGGACGCCTACGCCCCCGCGGCTTCCCGAAGCCGAAGGAATGGCGCGCGCCTCGACGGATAAACCTTCGGCCGGGCCTTCGCATCGGACCGACAGGACGATACGGTCCTCGCCTTTCAGAGTGGAGGCTATGAGGGCCGCTCCGAGGTAGGCCTGGCCGAGGACGAGAGTCTCCGGGATGCCGAGCCTGTGGTTGGCGCGCATCTGGCTGATCATGCGGGTGCCATTGACAATGGCGCCCCGGAGTTCGCCTCCTGCGGGACCGTCAATCGTGCCGAGGCTGAAAGTCCTGATATCGTCCGGAAGAATACTTTCGAGATGGGAGAGCTGTTCAGTATCGGTGAGGGGGGCCAATGTCATGCCGCTAAAGGTAGGGGGAGTCCGGCGCGTGGTCAAGGCCATCCTCCGGTTTGTTTTCTGGTTGAGGCAACACGGGCCTCGTCGGCATTTCTCTTTTTCTGTATACTGTTGACATGAGAATCGCGCCGGAACAGAGAGGTGAACGGGAGAGGAAAGAGCGCTCTGCGGGAGCTTTTCCTGTCCGTATGCTCCGTTTTGTCGCCTGCATTCCGATTTTCCTGTTTCCGGCCTGCTCCAGCATTCTCCCGCGGGCTCCCTTTTGGGTCGCATTCAATGGCGGCATCGAGAACAGGACCTCTCTGCCCGTGCGCATCATAGCGGACTCGAGGGCGAAAAAAGGCTACATCCGGGTTCTCGCTCCGGGCGAAGCGACATCGCAGCGGCTCGAGGATGTCGATTTCGTCGAGAATCCCCTGACTCATTCATGGAAGAAGATCAATCCCGCCCTCGTGCCGCCTTCCGGCTACCTGGTCTTGACTGAGGAGATGGTACGGGCCGACTGGCCGGGATTGACCGAGCGTACCGGGCTTTCCTATGTGGCCGGAATTCTCGGCAGCCGGCGCGAGTGAGGCTGGAGGTGGAGGCTTTTGGCCCGATTTGCGCGCCCGCATGGTTGTCGTGAGGTCTCCGATAGTCCGTTTTTTGGTATATAGATAAAAAAATACATTTACTTGCCTTCCCGACATACTTCGTGTATCATGCTTTCGTTTTCGAATCGTGAACGCATGAAGCGACAGAAACGCTTCCGCGGTCCAGTTCCTGAAGGAGTGACCATGAAACGATCCTCTCGATTCCTCGGAGTTGCACTGGCATGCCTCGTTGCGGCGAGCGCCGCCTTCGCCCAGACCGCCCAGACCGCCCAGACCGCCCAGACCCCCGTCCGGGCACGGCTCAGACTCGCCACCACGACGAGCACCGAACAATCCGGACTGCTGTCGGCCATCCTGCCCGTTTTCGAAAAGGAAACCGGCTACAAGGTTGAGGTTGTGGCCGTCGGGACGGGCGCCTCGCTCAAGATCGGCGAAAAAGGCGATTGCGATGTCGTTCTCGTCCACGCGCGCGCTCTCGAGGACGCCTTCATGGCGGCGAAATTCGGCGCGGACCGCAAGGATGTCATGTACAACGATTTCATCGTGCTCGGCCCGGCCAGCGACCCCGCGGGCATCGCGGGACTCGCCACATCGGTCGAAGTCTTCCGTGCAATAGCGAAGAGCCGCACGCCCTTCGTCTCCCGCGGGGACAATTCGGGCACCGATGTCAAGGAAAAGGAGATCTGGAAACTCGCCGGACTGAAGCCCAGCGCGGCAAGCGGCGATTCCTGGTACCGGGAGGCGGGGCAGGGCATGAGCCAGGTGATAATCATGGCCGACGGGATGGAAGGCTACACGCTCGCCGATCGTGCGACCTGGCTCGCCATGAAGGACAAGTCGAAGCTCCGCATCCTCCACCAGGGCGACAAAAACCTCTTCAACCCCTACGGCATCATCACCGTCAATCCCGCCAAATGGCCCGATACCAACTATGCCGGGGCCAAGGCCCTCATGGACTGGATGACCGGGACGACGGGAAAGAAGCTGATAGCCGCCTACAAGATCGGCGGCGAACAGTGTTTTTACCTGTACTGACGGCGGCCTGGTAAAAGGTGAGAGGGAGAGGCCCCGAGAGTGCGTGAGGCTTTCATGCTGCTGTACTCTGGCGATGCGGAGACATGGGGCGTCGTCCTGACGAGCCTGCGCTTCGCGTTCCTGTCCACGGCCTTTTCCCTCATCCCCGCCCTGCCGCTCGGTGTCCTCCTCTCCTCCGGATCCTGGGCGGGTAGGAGGACTGTCATCGCCGTACTCAACGCCCTGACCGCCCTGCCGACGGTGGTCATAGGACTCCTCGTCTACTCGCTCATCTCACGTTCCGGCCCGCTCGGGAGTCTCGGCTTCATGTACGCCCCCGCAGGGGTCGTACTCGGGCAGTCCTTCCTCGCCTTCCCCGTCGTGGCTTCCCTCACCTGTGCGGGACTCTCGAGCCTCGATCCGAGATTCAGGGAAACCCTGCGGACCCTGGGGGCCGGCCCTTGGCTTTCGATGCGGGCCACCCTGCGCGAGGCGCGGACCCTCCTCGGAGCCGCGGTCGTCACCGCCTTCGGCCGGGTGACCGGCGAGGTAGGAGTCTCGATGATGCTCGGCGGGAACATCCGCCATGTCACGAGGACCATGACGACGGCCATCGCCCTGGACGCCTCGAAGGGTGAGTTCGAGCGGGCCCTCTCCCTGGGCCTCGTCCTCCTCGTCATCGCCCTCGCGGTGAACCTTGTCGTCCACGCAATGAGCCGCCATGAGAACTGAGGTCGCCTCCGATGGTGCGGCCCTGCTCTACTCGGTCCGCGACCTTGAAATCCGCTACAACCGGAAGAGGCCGGGGCAGCCCGATCTTTGTTGCCCCTCTCTCGACATCCGCGAGGGAGAGACCGTCTTCCTGACAGGGCCGAACGGTTCGGGGAAGACGACCTTCCTGAAGGCCCTGAACGCCCTCGTCGATCCGGCCGCGGGGAGTGTCGGCTACCGGCGAGGCCCCGACGCGCTCCGGCGCGAGACCGTGTACCTCCACCAACACCCCTACATTTTTTCGGGCACGGTCAGGTACAACGCGGGATTCGCCTGCCGCGCGGCGGGGCTCCCTGACGCGGAAGTCGTCGCGCGGGCCGAGGCGGCCCTGGATATTGTGGGGCTCGCGGAGTATTCTGCCCGCCGGCACCGCCAGCTTTCCGGAGGCGAAGCCCAGCGAGTCGCCCTCGCGCGAGTCATCGCCGCCGGGACGAAGGTTCTGCTTCTCGACGAGCCTACGGCGAGTGCGGACGCCGAGTCGGCCCGGCTCATAGCCCATGCTCTCCTCGCCCTTGCCCGCGAGGGAAGAACTCTTGTCGTGTCGACCCACGATCCGGCCTTCATCCGCGATTTCTCTTCGCTTCGTGGATACCGGAATCTCGAATTCAGCCACGGAAGCGTGGTATCCGATTCAGTCCTGGTTTCCGGGGCCCGGTCCGGTGCGCCAGTTCCGGCCGGGCAGCGGAATACGCCGGAGGTCCAATGAGTATTACCGTTTCTGGCCGCACGGCCCTTCTGCCCGAAGAGGCGCTTGCCCTCGTCCTCGACGCCATTCCCCCCGCGAGGACCGAGATGGTGGATCTGGCCTCCTGCCTCGGCCGGGCCCTGCCTTCAGCCATTCCGAACCTGGTGGATCAGCCGCCCTTCGACAAGTCGGGCATGGATGGATTCGCGTATTGCCCCCGTACTGAGGCCGCGCGGGACGCCGGGGGACCATCCCTTCG
The DNA here is from genome assembly GCA_963678065.2 of Treponemataceae bacterium. Lineage (GTDB taxonomy): Bacteria > Spirochaetota > Spirochaetia > Treponematales > Rectinemataceae. Next base: position 610,571 of record CAXXVZ010000004.1, on the reverse strand, counting down.
CGACTCGGAAACCGTTTACCGCGTCGTAAGGACGCTCGCGGCCGGAAGCGGGGAGGGCGGGAGCCTCAGGCCCGGCGAATGCGCCCGGATCATGACGGGCGCGCCTCTTCCCTCCGGAGCCGTCGCCGTTCAGAGGGTGGAGTGGACGAGCTTTGCGTCCGCTCCGGCGGGTGCGAAGCCAGAATCGGCCTATGCCGCGTCCGGCAAGGCCTTGTCGGGCGAATGGGTCCGCTTCGACAGGCCGGAAACCGCCGACAACATCATCAGGCGAGGCGAAAACCTCAAATCAGGCGAGGTTCTTCTCGCGCCCCGCGTCCTCTCGCCCCAGGACATAGGTATCCTGGCCTCCTCCGGATACGCGACTGTCCCCGCCGCCTGCCGCCCGGTGGTGGCTGTCCTGTCCACGGGCGACGAGATCGCCGCCCCGGGCGCGGCCTTGCCCTCAGGGGCAATCTACGATTCCAACGGACCCCAGCTTCTCGCTCAGTCCCTGTCAGCGGGCTGCCTCGTCCGCGCCTACGGCATCGTGAAGGACGACGAGGGGAGCCTCCTCGAAACCCTCGGCCACGCGCTCTCCGAATGCGATGTCGTCATCGTGTCGGGCGGCGTCTCGATGGGGGATTTCGATTTCGTTCCCGCTTCGTTCGCGAAGCTCGGGGTCGAAAAGATATTTCATGGTCTGGCCATGCGGCCGGGGAAACCCACTTTTTATGGAAGGCGGGGCGACAAGAGCGTTTTCGGCATGCCGGGGAATCCCGTCTCGACCTTCGTCAACTTCGAAGTCCTCGTGCGGCCCCACCTCATGGCGCGCATGGGCCTCGGCTTCGGGCCGCGCATGCTGCGGGCGAGACTCTCCGCTCCCCTCCTGCGGCGCGGCTCCGACAGGGTCGAGTTCCTGCCCGCCCGTCTCGAAATGAGGCCGGGAGAGGGCGGCATGTCGGTCGCGAAGTTGACGTACCACGGCTCTTCCATGCTGTCCGCGCTCGCGCAGGCGGATTGCCTTTTGCGCATGGAGATCGGGGTCGAGAGGGTCGAGGCGGGGGAGGTCGTCGATGTTCGACTCCTGCGGCCGTGACATCCGCTACCTGCGCATCTCGGTGACCGATCGCTGCAACCTCCGCTGCGTCTACTGCATGCCGGCGGAAGGGGTCAGGCTTCTTCCCCACGAGAGCATTCTCTCCTACGAGAAGATGACTCTGGTCGCGCGAGCCGCCGCCGGACTCGGTTTCGACAAGATCCGGCTCACGGGAGGGGAACCCCTCGCGCGGAAAGGTATCGTGTCCTTCGTCGCCATGCTGCGCGCCATACCGGGCATCAGAACCCTCGCCATGACGACGAACGGGACCATGCTCGCCCCGCTCGCCGCGGAGCTGAAGGCGGCGGGGCTCGATTCGGTCAACATCTCCCTCGACACCATGGATCCGGAGCGCTACCGGGAGCTGACCCGGGGCGGGGACATCGTCGAAGCCTGGCGCGGCATCGAGACAGCCCGCGGACTCGGTTTTCCCGTCAAGCTGAATGTCGTCGTTCTGGACGGCGAGTCAGCGGCGCGTTCGGAGGCCGACCTGCAGGCGGTGCGCGGGTACGCTTCCCGCGTCGGCGCCAACGTGCAGACCATCGCGCGCTACCGCCTCACCGAGACGAAGACCGACTCCGGCGACTACGACAGGCCGCCTCGCTGCGACGACTGCAACAGACTCCGGCTCCTCGCGAACGGGATGCTCAGGCCCTGCCTCCACGGCGAGGCGGAATTTTCCGTCGATTTCGCCGACATCGAAGGAAGTATCAGAAGAGCGGTCGGCGCGAAGCCAGCCCGCGGACAGACATGCGCCGACCTCGAGGTCGGCCAGATCGGGGGGTAGTCATGACAGGAACCACACTCACTCACGTCGACGAGTCGGGCAAGGCCCGCATGGTCGACGTATCCGCAAAGGCCCGCGTCAGGCGCACGGCCCGCGCCCGCGGACGCATCGACCTCGGGCCGGAGACCCTCGAGCTGATACGGCAAAACGGCATCGCGAAGGGCGATGTCCTCGCGACGGCGCGCATAGCGGGCATCATGGCCGCCAAGCGCACGAGCGACATCATCCCCCTCTGCCACAACATCGAGATCGAGCACGTCGAGGTCGGGCTCGAGCCCGACGCCTCGGGCATCGTCATCCGCGCCCGCGCGACCTGCACCGACAAGACGGGCATCGAGATGGAGGCCCTGACAGCTGTTTCGGTGGCCGCCCTGACCATCTACGACATGTGCAAGGCAGTCGACAGGACTATGAAGATCGGGGAGATCCTCCTCGAGGAGAAGACTAAGGAGGTTCTTTCGTGATTCCTTCTGAAGGCCATTTCGACATCGTCTCGCTCAACGTTTCCGAGCGCACCGGCACCCGGAAGACGCCGGTGGCCTGTGTCCGCCTCGCCGTGGGGCTGGGCATCGAGGGCGACGCCCACGCGGGCATCATCGAGAACCGCCAGGTATCCATGCTCGCCGTCGAGGAGATCGAGGGCGCCTCCGCCCTCCTGTGCGCCAGGGCCGAGGCTGGAGTCGCCCTGAAGCCGGGCGACTTCGCGGAAAACATCACGACGAGAGGACTCGCACTCCACGAGCTGCCCGTCGGAACCAGGCTCGAGCTCGGGGAAACTCTCCTCGAAGTCTCGAAAATCGGCAAGGAGTGCCACACCGCCTGCGAGATACGCGCTCTTGTGGGCGACTGCGTCATGCCGCGTCGCGGCATTTTCGCGCGGGTGCTGAGAGGCGGGGAGCTTCGCCGTGAAGATCGCGGTCATTACTGTATCTGACCGGGCCTCGAGCGGAATCTACGCCGACAGGTCGGGCCCCGCCGTCGTCGAAGTCATCCGCGAGGCCTTTCCGGAGGCGGAGCTGTCGCTCTCCGTCGTTCCCGACGGTATCGAGCCGGTGCGCGCCGCCCTTGAGTACGCCGTGACCGACGGGGCCGACTGGATACTGACCACAGGCGGCACCGGGCCAGCGCCGCGCGATCTCACGCCCGAGGCGGCGCGGGCTTTCTGCGATCGGGAGATGCCCGGCATCGCGGACTACCTGCGCGCCGAGTCCCTGAAGGAGACGCCGAACGCCGTCTTCTCGCGCGGCTACGCCGGAATGCGCGGCATGAGTTACATCGTCACGATGCCGGGAAGCGAGCGGGGGGCGCGCTTCTGCGCCCGCCTCCTCGTCCCCCTTCTGGAACACGGCCGGGCGATGGCGCAGGGCGCAGGGCACTGAGTGTAGGGGAGCGGGTCTGAGCGAGCCGGAGGCCCGCTGAATTCGGCAGGTCTGCCCCCTCCTTGACTCGAACGAGCCCGCGCTTCAGGTAGCTTCCGGAGACTTTCCGCGGTAATCTTCCTCATATGGGTTCCAAGACTGACAGCATCCGGATCGCGTACGAAGAGGAGTGGAGACTGCTCGCCAGGATACTCGAGTCCCGCGGATTCTCCCCCGGCAGGGCATCGGACTGTGCGCGGCTCTTCGCCGAAACCGACCTCGACGGGGTCCACTCCCACGGTATAGCCAGGTTCCCCCGCTTCCTCGAGTACATCGACGCGGGGTACGTGGTGCCGGGGGCCTCGCCCATTCCTGTCTACGCGTCTGGCTGCGTGGAGCGGCACGACGGCCGCCTCGGACCGGGCAACCTGAACGCCCGCGATTCGATGTCCAGGGCCATGGAACTCGCCCGGGCGCAGGGCGTGGGCTGCGTGGGGCTCGCGAATACCAACCACTGGATGCGCGGCGGCGCCTTCGGATGGCAGGCCGCGGAGGCTGGCTTCATCGGAATCTGCTGGACCAATACGATGCCGAACCTTCCGCCCTGGGGAGCCCGCGAGTGCTTCCTGGGCAACAATCCTCTCGTCATCGGAATTCCGGGCGAAGGCGAGGCCCACATCGTGCTCGACATGGCCATGAGCCAGTTTTCCTACGGGAAGATGGAAGCTGCCCGCAAAGAGGGCAGACGTCTCCCGGTCGCGGGTGGCTTCGACGCCGCGGGCGCTCTCACCGACGATCCCGGAGCCATCCTCGACGCGAGGCGGCCGGTCGCCGTGGGGTACTGGAAGGGTTCGGGGCTCTCCCTCATGCTCGACCTCATGGGGATGCTCATCGCGGGCGGCGACGGGGTCTCCGGAGTCGGCCGGCGCCCTTCAGAGTTCGGTCTCACCCAAGTTTTCATCGCCTTCGACATTTCGGGACTTCCGGACGCGGAAAGGCTCCATGAAGAGGTCCTTTCCCTCGTAAGGGAGCTCGCCTGTCTCGAACCGACGGAGAAGGCCCGGCCCGTGGACTATCCGGGCGCGAGGAGTCTCAGAACGAGGGCGGAATACCGGGCTTCCGGCATTCCGCTCGACCGGACGATATGGGAATCACTCGGGAGGATACCATGCTGAAGTCCTCGCCGGCCGGATACGGCCGAATCCGCGGATCCGCAGGGATCAGGTGGAACACCTGGTCGCTTTCTCTGCCCGCTCGTCTTTTTTCCCCGGCGGGCCTCGTTGTTCTGGCCTGTATCCTCCTTGTGTCCTGCTCGAAGCCGGGAGGTCCCGCGGTCCCCGCCATTCCGACCGGCGGCAAAGTCTCCTGGGCCGCAGGCGAGGTCGACAGGGGCCTCTCCGAGGGACCGGTCACGTATTACCGGGCAGCCCTGCGCGGCGGCACGGTGCCCACGGGCGCCGCCGGAAGCTCCCCCGGCCCGAGCGTCCTGCCCGGCGGCGACAACTCCGGCGCCGCCGGAAACAAAGAGAGCGCGGGCGGCGCCTTCACCATCGTCGATTTCGGACCCCGGGACGAGCTGCCCGCAGCCATCGGGCGGCCTTCGGTCTACGTCGTATTCTCCAAACCCGTCGTCCCGCTCTCGGAGCTCGGCGCGACAATGACCTCGACCCCTCTCATGAAGATCGAACCGCATCCCCGCGGCCTGTACCGCTGGTACGGCTCTCGCATGCTCGCCTTCGAAGCCGCGGATGAGATTCTTTCGCAGCGCCTCTACACGGTCAGCCTCGCGAAAGACATGAGGGCTCTCGACGGCTCGCGCCTCGAAGGCGCGACTTCGTTCAGCTTCCATACCGAATACCTCGCGATGCGGGAACTGATCCCCGGCGACATTTCGCACGCGCGGCCGGATTACGGGGAGGGCTACGTCGACGAATCGGCCATGACGGACATCCCTCCCGATCGCGCGGGCGATTTTCTCATCCGCTTCAACTATGCCGTCGATCCCGCCATCGTCGGGAAGTCGCTCGATCTGACCGCGGGAGGGAGGAGGATGCCTTTCTCCCTGTCCCGCCCGCCCGCCGCGAAGGAAGGATTTGCCTACCGGGACGGCATCGACCGATACCTGAGGGTGAAGCTGCGACAGGTGCCGCCCTTCAACGAAGACCTCCTCGTCACCCTGCGCGCAGGCGCGAAATCCGCGTACGGCCTCCTCGGCAGCGAAAAGGAGCGGAGTCTCTCTTTCCATACCCTGTTGCCCTTCGGATACTCCGAATACTCGGAACAGTCCTGGGAATTCGACGATGACGAGGTCCCCGACAGGAATCCGCTCTTCCTCTCCTTCAGCCACCCCGTCAAACCCGAAAGTCTCGCGGGCGCGGTCACGCTTTCACCCGGACCGACCATCCCCGCCTCGGCGATCTCCGTTCACGGCGGCACGGTGCGCCTGAACGACCTCTCCCTCGCTTCAGGCAGCGAGTATCGGCTCACCCTCGCGGCCGGCATCTCGGACATCTACGGAAGGAAGCTCGGGCAGGCCGTCGAGGTGAAAGTGAAGACGAGGCCGGACCGCGCCTATGTCGAATTCCCCGACTCGGGAACCCGCATGCTCGAGGCCGGCCAGGCGCCGCGGATTGTCTTCAGCATGAAAAACATGGTCTCGGGCGGTCTCAGTGTCGCCCCGGCGGGCGATCCCTACGGGACGACGCGGCCTGACCAGCTTCCACCCTACGACATGTCGGGCGTGAAGCCGAGGCTTCGGCGCTTCGGCATGATCGACCTTGCGCCCTGGCTCGGGGCGGGAGGGACGGGAACTGTCGGCATCGACTGGAGTTTCAGGCCGGCGGGGCCGAAGCCGAAGGACTGGAAAGGCTCTCTCATAGTCCAGGTTACGGACCTCGGCCTCACACTGCGCTACGCCTACAACAGGGCGGTCTGCCTCGTGACGAAGCTCTCCTCCGGCCTGCCAGTCTCCGGGGCAGTGGTCACCCTCATGGGCGACCGCGTTCCCGTGCGCAGCGGGAAAACCGACTCGCGCGGGCTCGCCGTCTTCTCCCTCGCGCCCGGCGAGTACCGTTCGTCCTTCATCAGAACAAAACCCGGCTCCGGCGCGGCCGGCTCCGACGAAGGCGATGACTGGAGGAATGGCTGGCGGAACGGCACGCGGGACGCGCTCAGAATCAGGGTCGAAAGCGGGACGGACAGGATCGAGTTTGTGCCGAACGAGTCTCACGACATGTACTCCGGCCCCGTGCAGGCCACGGAGACGATAGCCGAAGTCGAAAAACCGCGTCAGGTCGCCTTCCTCTTTTCCGACCGCAAGATATACAGGCCGGGTGAGGAGCTCGGGTTCCGCGGAATCGACCGGGATCTGAGTCTGGGCAGATACTCGCCCTACCGCGGTCCCTGGACTATCCATCTCATGCCGCCCGAATGGGACGCAAAACCGATCATGACCCTGCGCGGGACGGCATCGGAGCTCGGCGGCTTCTACGGAACATTCGTTCTCCCCGCGGAGGCGGAGCCCGGCGAGTACTCGATCCTGTACGAGCGGGGATCGGGTTCCTACGGCGAGGACGGCAAGCCTGCCGAGGGTTTCTCGGACAGGTCTCAGGTGCGAGAGTGGATCACGGTCGCCCGCTTCAGGAAGCAGCTCTTTTCGGTCTCGGCAGGAACGCCCGCGAAGACCTCCCTCGCCGGAGATCCCCTGGCCGTGAATTTTTCGGCCTCCTATCTCTCCGGTGGAGCCCTGGCGGGCGCCGCCTGGGATGCCTACTGGACCCGCGAGCCGGCCTGGTTCGATTTCGGCCCTGCCTGGTCGGAGTTCGCCTTCGGCCCGGGGACAGAAGGAACCCGCTCCACTCTCGACGAAAAGTCGGGGACACTGTCCGCGAATGGGGAAGGTTCGCACTCGATATCGACGAGCGCCCGCGACGCGGCTGGCCGGCCGTGGACATACACCTTCAACCTGAACGTTTCGGACACCACAAGCGGGCGCCTCGTCGGCGCTTCCCGCAACATTTTCGTCCATCCCGCCTCTCTCGCCATCGGCCTCCGGCTGAAAGGGAGCGCGGGGCCCTGGTTCGCCGTCGCGGAGAAGGGTGTGCCCGCCGCCTTCGAGGCCGTGCTCATCGATCCGGAGGGGAAGGAGTACGGCGGCTCGGCGGGACGGAAGGCCTCGGTCGAGATCGCGAAGATCGAATGGAAGGTCGCGCGCCAGCAGGGCGCCGCGTCGCGCATCCACACGCGGTACGAGCGAGTCGAGTCGCCGTACGGCAGTTTCAAGGTCGACATTCCGCGCGCCGCATCCGCCGCAGTCTCGGGCGCTGCCCCGGAACCGACTCCCGGCCCAGGCGCTACCGGCGCTGGTCGGCCCGCCGCCTTTTCTTTCACGCCCGATTCCGCGGGAGAATACCTCGTCAGGATCTCGACGCGCGACGCGTCCGGCCGGGAAGCCGTCACGGCGCTTCCGGTCTACGTCACGGGGTCCGGATACGCGCGCTGGAATCCGGAGCGATCCGAAGCCATCGACCTGAAACCCGACAGGCAGCTCTATCTGCCCGGCGAAACCGCAAAACTCCTCATACGCTCCCCCCTTCCCGCCGGCCGCTATCTCCTCACCGTCGAACGCGAGGGCATTTTCGAGGAGCGCGTCGTCGAACTCGCGGGTTCCACATCCACGGTGGATATTCCAATCCGCGAAGAGTATCTCCCCATCGTCTATGTCTCGCTGTCCTCCTACACCGTGAGGACCGCTCCCGCCGCCACGAAGTGGGGCGAACCCGACCTGGACAAGCCGAAAGGGCTGTTCGGCCTCGCGGCTCTCGCCGTCGATTCCCCCTCCCGGAGGATCTTCCTCACGGTCGAGCCCGACCGCGCTTCCTACCTCCCCGGATCGAAGGCGACCGTCACGGTCACGGCCTCGGACAGCGCGGGCAGGCCGATCCAGGGAGCCGAAGTCTCCTTCATGGCGGCCGACCGTGGCGTCCTCGACCTCGTCGACTACCACGTGCCCGATCCTCATGCCCATTTCTACGCTCCCTGGAACTTCCCCCTGGCGACGATGGGCGCCGATTCGCGCTCCCTCCTCCTCGACCCTGTGACCTATGAGCTGAAAGATTTGCAGGGAGGCGCGGGCGACAACGGCAAGGCGGGGGAGGAGAGGAGCGATTTCAGGTCGACGGCAGTGTTCCTTCCATTCCTCAAGACCGATGCCCGGGGCAAGGCAGTCGCGAGCTTCCCCTGGCCCGACTCGCTCACGACCTGGAGGTGCACGGCCATCGCCGCGGATACCGACCGCTTCGGAATCGTCGAGAGCGAAATACAGGTGCGAAATCCGGTGAACGCGGTGGCTTTGATGCCGGAGCTTCTGCGCCTGCGGGATACGGTTTCCGCGGGCCTGATGATCACGAACCTGGAAAAGACCGACAGGCGCGTCTCGGTTTCCTGTTCCTCTGACCTTCTTTTCGCGGCCGAAGGCGGGAAGGAGAAGAGCGTCCTCGTCAAACCAGGAGAGAGCGCCCGCCTCGAGTTCCGCCTTATGGCGACAAAGGAAGGGGCGGGAAATGTCCGCTATTCGGTGCACACGGAAGGATTTTCCGAAACGCTCGCGCAATCGGTGACCGTGGAAGGCCCCCGGACCTTCGAGTCCGTTTCCCTGATCGGATCGACGAAGGAGAAGGCCGAAGAGGGGCTCGTTCTCCCAGCGCGGGATTTCGGTCCGGGCAGTCTGGACATCGTGCTCTCTCGGTCCCTGCTCCCCGCCCTCGGGGGCGCGTTCTCCTACCTCTTCACCTACCCCTACGGCTGCATCGAACAGAGGGTTTCGGCCCTCGAGCCACTCGTCCTCTTCGGCGATCGGGCGCAGAAGTACGGGATCGATTCCCGGGTCCGGGGCCCGCGGGCCGTCGTCGACGAGGGGCTCGCCTTCATCGCCAAGCGCCAATTGCCGGGCGGCGGCTTCCCTTATTGGCCCGATGGGACGACGCCGAACCGCTATGTCTCGATACGCGTCGCCCATCTTTTCTTCGAGGCTAAGGAACGAGGATTCGCCGTCCCCGAAACCGTGGATACGCGCGCGCTGCTCGCCTGGGTCGCCTCCTCTCCGGGGCGGAAAGGGACGCAACCCGGCTCGACGGCGGGCAGGGACTATCTCTTTGCGTATGCTGACTATGTCTTGTCGCTCTACGGCTTCGATGTTCGCGCCCGTCTCGAGGGAATCCTGAAAGACGGGGCCAATGGCGGTATCGTCCCCTACGCCTTCGCGGGCCTCGCTCTGGCCGCTTCGGGCGACAGGGACTCGGCGGGCAGGGTGTTCTCGTCGATCCGCAACTACCTTGTGCCCTCTCTCCGCGGCGTGGATCTCACCGATCCCGCCCCCGTAACCTCGTCCTGGTACTCCGAAGCCGCCTCGGATACCGATGCCATGAGCCTCGTCCTCATGCTGTCCCGCGCCATCGATCCCGAAAGCGAGCTCACGGGGAAGCTTGCCCGAACCCTGCTCTCCAGCCAGGCCGGCGGATACTGGAGGTCGACGGCCGAGACCGTCTGGGCTCTGCGCGCGCTTTCTCTCGTCATCGACGACGAGGAGCGAGCGGCCTTTGCCACAGCTCCGGCGACAGCGCCCGCTCCGTCCGGAATCGCCGGTGGCAGCGTCGCGGCGGGGGGCAAGATTCTTCTCGAAACCACGTTCGGGGAGGGACCCTCGTCGGCGCTGCACCTCGCCCTCGATGAATCGCCGCTGCGAGAGCTCCCCCGCGGCATGACCCTCCCTCTCGACTTCCGGAGTCCGGGCGGACTTCCTCTGCACTACGCCGCGACTCTCCGCTACTCGCTCCCCGAGGAGCTGGCTTTGCCCAGGGACGAGGGGCTCGGCGTCTTCACCGAAGTCCTCTCCCTTGACGGCAAGCCGGCCGACAGATCCCGGCTCACCGAAGGCTCCCTTTACCGGATGAAGATTGTCGTCTCCAGTCCGCGGGACAGATCCTTCGTGGCCCTGCGCGTGCCTGTCGCTTCGGGATGTGAGATTCTCGATTCGAGATTCGTCACAACGGCGCGCGTAAAGGAAAAGCCGCGCGCAGGCGGAGAAGCCGACGGCGGGCAAGTCGAGAATCCCGATGCCTGGGTGCCCGAAGCCCTGCAATCGATCTTCGACAATGAAGTCCGGTATTTCATCGATTTCTTTGAAAAAGGGCAGCGGGAGATGGAGTTCGTCTTCCGCGCCGGCACGGCGGGCACCTTTCCCGTTCCGCCGGCGGTCGCGGAATGCATGTACGAGCCGGAGTTTTTCGGACGCGGAGCGGGAGGCGTCACGGTCATCGGGGAGGGTACCCGGCGATGATCTTCGGCGAGGCTCCCCGCCGGCGCAGGCTGATCGGAGCTGTCGTCGGCCTGGCCTGCCTCGCGGCCGGGATGACTCTCGCCCTTGCCCTTGCGCCTTATCCCGAGCTGGCCGCGTTCAGAACGCGCGGGTACTCGACCCGCGTCCTCGACAGGGTGGGGGAGCTCCTCGCCATTCTGCCGGCTCCCGGCGGCATGAAGCGCGAATACGCGGCCCTCTCCGACCTCCCGCGCGAAACCGTGCGGGTTTTTACGGGAAGCGAGGACAGACGGTTTTTTCTCCACCCCGGCGTGGACCCCGTCGCCATCGTCCGCAGTTTTTTTCTCGACCTCTCGGCCGGGCGGACGGTGAGCGGGGCTTCGACCATCACAATGCAGCTCGCCCGACTCGTGAAGCCCGGCCGCGGCGGACTGAGAGGCAAGCTCGCGGACGCTTTCGACGCGCTCAGGATCGAGGCGAAGATGCCGAAGAAGGCGATCCTGGGACTCTATCTCAACTCTGTCCCCTTTGGCTCGATGACCGAGGGGCTGGCCTCCGCCTCGCGTCTGTACTTCGGCAAATCGGTAGGCCTGCTGACGCCCGCGGAGCTGTGCATACTCGCCGTGATTCCCCGACGCCCCTCGCGCTACGATCCCCGCTCCGATCCAGGGACTTCAGGCGCGGCCGCGGCGAAGCTCGCCGGCTCCCTCGGACTTCCCGCCTCCCTCGTCCCCGACCTCTCGCCCGCACACTTCGTCGCCCTTGCCCGCGGGACGGCAGAGAGCTCCCGGAACGCGCGCGACTTCTCCTATCCTGAGTCCGTCGCGCCGCACTTCATAAGGCAGTGGTTCGCGTCCGGTCTCCCTGGTAGCAGGGACGGCGCTCAGGCCCGAGCTCAGAGCGAACTCCGGACGAGCATCGATCCCGATATCCAGAGGAGGCTCGTATCGGCTCTCGCGAAAAAAATCGCCGAAAACCGACAGTACAGGATGACGAACGGGGCGGGGCTCGTCGTGGACAACAGGACTGGCGAAATTCTCGCCTGGGTCGGGTCTGTCGACTTCAGCGACGGCGCGGCAAAGGGACAGATCGACGGCGTGCGTGCGCCGAACCAGCCAGGCTCCTGCCTGAAGCCCTTCCTCTACGCGCTGGCCATGGAAGACGGATTCACCCCCGCGACTATCCTGCCCGATCTGCCTGCCGATTTCGGCTCGGAGGAGGCATATGTCCCGGTCAATTTCAACAATCGCTTCAACGGCCTCTTGAGACTCCGCGTCGCCCTCGCCTCGAGCCTCAACGTGCCCGCCGTCCACACCCTCGAGCGGGTTGGCGTCCCCCGCTTTGTCCGCTACCTCAGGCGCCTCGGATTCTCCACCATGGAGGGGATGGAGGACGAGGCCGGCGTCGGGCTCGCCCTCGGGAACGCGCCCGTGAGCCTTTTCGAGCTCGTGCGCGCTTTCTCTGCCTTTCCCCGCGGAGGACTTTCGATCTCGCTCAGGGCCACCGCCGCTCCGGCGATGACTCCTTCCCCGGCCCCGCTCTCCGTTCCGACTCCCGGCGCCGCCCCGCTCGGCACGGCCTTTCCCGGTGGAGCTGTCCGCGTCATGTCGCCCTACGCCGCCGGAATCATCCGCGACATCCTCTCGGACCAGCCGAGCCGCTTCGCCGGGTTCGCGCACGGCAGGCTCCTTTCGCGCGAGTATGACGCGATGTTCAAGACCGGCACGGCCAACCAGTTCCAGCATGTCTGGGCCCTGGGCGCCACTCCCGATTACACGGCCGGAATCTGGATGGGCAATTTCACGGGAGAAACCCTCATCGGCGCGCGGAGTTCGGGCGTTCCCGCCGCCGTCCTCGTGGAAGTTCTCGATGCCATCGCGAAACCGGACTCCCGCTTTCCTCCCGTCCCCGATGCGTCGAAGGTCGAAATCTGCGCGAGTTCCGGCCTCGCGGCCACTCCCGCATGCCCGGGAACCCTGGTCGAGTACATGCCGCGGGGCATTCCGCTCCCCGGCCCCTGCGATCTGCATTCCACCCCGGGAAGGACGGTGGCGGCGGGCGATCCTTCGGCCTTCGGCCCTGCGGCCGGAATTCCGGGAAGCCCCTCGGGGTCCACCCCGGCGGCGGCATCCCCCGGCCTTGTCCCGACAGCCCTCCGTTTCGTCCACCCCCGCGACGGAGCTCTCTTCTACATCGACCCATCCCTGCCCCAGGCAGATCAGGCTATCGGCATCAGGCTCGAAGGGCTTTCATCCATCCCCGCGGGAAAGACAGCGTGGCTCTATGTCGACGGCGCGGCGCGGGCCCCTGTCTCCGAAGGCGGAAGGATCGTCCTCCCTCTCGTCAGAGGGGACTTCCGCCTGTCGATCCAGGTTTCGGGGCGGGAAATGGCGTATGCGCGAATGCGTGTCAGATGAAATCCGGAAGCCGGCGTTTCCCTAAGCTCCGCTTTCCCGGGGCCGCGCGCGGGCGGCCTCAGTTGTGCGCCGCGGATACGACCGAGTTCATGAAGGTCACGAGTACTTCGAGGGCTCTCTCGTTCGACCCGCCTTCGGGGATGATGATGTCCGCGAAATTCTTCGTCGGCTCGATGAACTCGTACTGGCCGGGCCTGACCACGGTCATGTACTGCTCGACTACGGAATCGAGTGTCCTGCCGCGCTCTTTGATGTCGCGCAGAAGGCGGCGGATGAAGCGGATGTCGTCCGGCGTGTCGACATAGATCTTCAGGTCGATGAGGTCGCGCACGGCCTTGTTCGTGAAGATCATGATGCCCTCGAAGATCACCATGCCCTTCGCCTCGACGTGGATCGTCTCCTCCGTCCTCCTGTGGTGGACGAAGTCGTAGACCGGCATGTCTATGGCCTCGCCTTTCCTGAGTTTCTGCAGGTGTTCGATGATGAGATCGTTGTCGAAGGCGTCGGGGTGATCGAAATTGAAGGCCGTGATGTTGGCGTTCGAAATGTGGGCCGCCGACTTGTAGTAGTTGTCCTGGGGGACGAAGACGAAGTCGCTGACGAGTTCCGAGATTTTCCGGACAATGGTCGTCTTGCCCGAACCGGAACCGCCGCAGATGCCGATGACTTTGGGTGGTGTCATGCTCACAGACCCTAGCACGCGCCGGCCTGCCGGTAAAGCAGCGCCCGCTCGACTTCGTCGACAAGGAGGTCGGGAGTGGAGGCTCCCGCCGTGAGACCTACTCGCGGGTATCCGGAAACCGCGGCAGGCAGCTCGGCCGCCGTCTCGACATGCCAGGCGGGAAGGCCGAAGCTCACCGCCTCGCGGTACAGACGCTGCGTGTTGGCCGAGTCTCTCCCTCCGACGACGACGATGGCGTCCACCGAGCGCGCGAGTTCGGCCAGGGCCGCCTGCCTCTCCTCGGTCGCGGGGCATATGGAATCGACGACGACGATCGAGGGGTGGACAGCCTCAAGCTCTTTCCTGATGGATGCGTACTCCTCGGCCCTGATGGTTGTCTGGGCGAGAAGGGCCACGGGACCATGAGGGATGAGTCGGGCTGTCCTCGCGGCCTCGGCAGCGTTCCCGACCACGTGGGCGCCCGGAGCCTGCCCCACGATTCCCGCGACTTCGCCGTGATTCAGGTCTCCGGCGATGACGACGGTGAATCCGCGCGCGTGGAAGTCTCTCGCCTTTCTCTGGCTCGCGAGGACGCGGGGACAGGTCGCGTCGACGATGGTGGCTCCCAGTTCCGCGAGTCTCTCCATGAGGGCCGGAGGAGCGCCGTGAGCGCGGACGATGACAACGCTTCCGCATATCCTCTCGTCGAGATCCTCCTCGCCGAGGACCGAGACACCCTTGCGCTCGAGTTCGGCTATGGCCTGAGGATTGTGGATGAGGGGGCCGAGGGTGAATACCGTGTTCGCGCCCGCCGCCTCCGCAGCCTTGAGGGCCAGGTCGACTGCGCGCTTGACTCCCATGCAGCGGCCCATCACGGCCGCCCTGATGATTTTCATGACATCAGTATAAACGCGCCCAGGCCTTCCCGTGAAGCCGGATCTGATCCGCGGATCCGTTCCGCGCTTGTGGCGTTTACCCTGCGCGGGAACGTGGCTATATTGAATGGAAGGCCCGTGCCGCGGCCGCTGTCACCGTAGGGCTGCCCTCAAAGCCGCCCTGAAAACGATCACCGAGGAGGACTCCATGGCAAAAAAAACATACTATTGCGAAAGTTGCGGCGGCGATGTCACCATCGACGAGAAAGATCCGGTTCCCGAGTGCTGCGGCGCGCCCATGGCGGCCGAACCTTGCACGAAGGCGCAGAGCGCCGAGCACTCGCGACTGAAAGACCCCGACGAAGCCTGCGACGACGCCGTCCACTGAAGGGCGCCGGACCGAGCCGGACAGGCTTGGACAGACGAAGCAGAAAGAGCTGTCCGATGCGGGTCTGTGCCCGCGATGAGTGGAAATATTCATGAATCCTGGCATCCTCGGGAAATATCCGGAATTTTATAGAAAAATGTCCTCATATACTCCGCCGGTTTGCATATCCATGCGGTTCATCGATTGAATCCTTCTTTCTTGCCTGCAAAAGATTTCCGGACTATAATCGACCCTTTGCCGGATCCGCCTGAATCACGGATTCCGAGAAAAGGAGCGCGCATGAACAGGAAAACCATCGTAGTCGCCCTCGGGGGAAACGCCATCATAGAAGAGGGCACCGAAGGCACGATAGACCAGCAGTTTGCGAATACCCGGAAGAGCATGGATGCGATAGTCGGCATGATAGCCGAAGGGCACAAGGTTGTCCTTTCTCACGGCAACGGTCCCCAGGCTGGAGTCCACCTCATAAGGAACGAGGCGGCTTCACGGCAGGTTCCTCCCGCCAGCCTCAACGTCATCGTGGCCGACACGCAGGGGTCCATGGGCTACATGCTCGCCCAGTGCCTCGGCAACGCCCTCCACCTCGCGGGCGTGAAGAAGGACGTCGTCACCGTGGTCACCCAGGTCGAGGTCGACCCCGCCGATCCCTCCATGCTCAACCCCACAAAGTATGTCGGTCCCTTTTACAAGGAAGAGCAGGTCGAATCGCTCTCAAGGCGCGGATGGATCGTCAAGGCCGATCCCGGTCGCGGTTTCCGCCGCGTCGTCGCTTCGCCCCTTCCCTTGGACGTGATCGAGAAGGACACGATCAGGGACCTCATCGACGACGGCAAGGTCGTCATCGCGGTCGGCGGCGGGGGAGTCCCCGTCAAGCGCGACGCCGACGGCACGCTCTCCGGCGTCGACGCGGTGATCGACAAGGACCGCGCCTCGGCCCTCCTCGCCAACCTCATCGCGGCCGACGAACTTCTCATCCTGACCGGCGTTGACAGGGTCGCGATCAACTACAAGAAGCCCGACCAGAAGTATTTCGACAGGATGACGGTCGCCGAGTGCGAGAAGTACCTGGCCGAAGGCCAATTCCCCAAGGGATCGATGGGGCCGAAGATCGAGGCCGCCTGCGACTTCATAAGGCGCGGCGGAACAAAAGTCATCATCACTTCCATGCAAAACGCGAGCGCGGCGGTGGACGGCGCAGCCGGAACCATCATCACGGCCTGATCCCGCGATGTGTGCCGGCTGCGGACGGAATCTCTTTTCTGTCGCGGCCGGCCCATCCTCTCCAGTGGGGACGATAAAACTTGACGTCGCTTCCCGTTCCGTGTTAGCTTGCTCCGAATCTTTCCTTATAAGGAAACCTATATGAACGCTATTCTTCCGAACCTCGCCCTGATGCAGGCCGCCGCCGGCGGCAACTCGACCATGCAGATGTTGTCCACTCTCGTGACATTCGGCCTGGTCTTCGTCATTTTCTACTTCCTCATCATCCGGCCCCAGAACAAGAAGCAGAAAGATGCCCAAAAAATGATCTCGGCCGTCAAGAAAGGCGACAAGATCGTCACGATTGGCGGAGTGCACGGAGTCGTCCACGCTGTCAAGGAAACCACGGTGATCGTCAAGGTCGACGACGAGGCCCGCATCGAGTTCTCCAAGTCCGCCATCGCCTCCGTCGTCAACAAGACGGACGAAAAGACTCAGGACAAGCCGGTCGACAAAATTGCCGACAAGTCGGCTGAATCCGCGCCTTCCGCGGACGGAAAAAAATAAGCCTCAAACGTACGCGAGGTCTGCGCCGCTGGATGCACCGGTTCCCCGGATGCTCCGGCGCGCGATGACCATCAATCTCCTGGAGTTGCCGGAATGAGTAAAACCAAACGATTCATCATCGTTCTTGCGGTGCTCGCCATCGCGCTCGCCTTCCTGTTCCCGACCATTCAGTGGTATTTCCTCACACCGAAAGAGGACCAGGCTCTCGCCGTCGGTTCTCGCGAACAGATCCGCGAGTATTCGCGCCGCATGGCCTACGCCGAGCTGACCGAACTCAAGAAGCTCGCCGCGGCCGGAGACGAAAAATCCGTCGCCAAGGATTACAGCGAAGTCGCCGCCCTCGCCGCGAAGGCATACAAGGTCGCCAAAAAAGCTGCGCCGAAGGCCTGGACCGCCCAGGCGACCCTCTCCGGCTTCGAGAGCGAACGCGCCGCCTTCGACTCTGTCGAAGGCTTCTACCGCAAGCGCGTCCTTGACCTCAAGAACCGTCACGGCAACGCCATCCAGCTCGGTCTCGACCTCTCCGGTGGCATGAGCGTCATCATCCAGGCCGACATGAAGGCTCTCGCCGGGAAGGTGGGCCACCAGCTATCCGCTTCCGAGCGCGAAGACGCCATGAAGCGCGGCATCGAGATCCTCAACAGCCGCATCGACACCTTCGGCCTCACCGAACCCGTCATCCGCCAGCAGGGCGAGGATCAGATCTACGTCGAGATTCCCGGCACGCCGGACCCCGAGCGCATCAACTCCATCATCATGGGACGTGGCAGTCTCGCCTTCCATATTGTCGACGACGAGTCCAACACGAAATTGCAGGCTCTGCTCCAGCAAGAACCCCTCGCCGTCGACGAGCGCACGATGACCGTCGCCGATCCCACAATGATCGCCGCGGGCTCCGTCATCCGTAAAGTCTACGAAAAGGACACCTACGGCCTCGACCAGTTCACGGGTCGCTACCTTGTCATCAAACAGGAAGCCGGACTCGACGGAACTCACGTCCAGAGCGCCCAGGTTTCCACGGATTCCATCACCGGTCAGCCCGACACCAATTTCGCCCTCGACAAGCAGGGCGGCGACTTGTTCTACAAGCTCACATCCGACAACGTCGGGAAGACGATGTGCGTCGTCCTCGACGACCGCATCAAGGCGAGCGCCCGGATCTCCGAGCCGATCCACGACCAGGTCCGCATCACCGGATTCGGCGCAGATGAAGCCAACAACCTGGCCCGGCTCCTCAGGACGGCCGCGCTTCCCATCGAACTTTCCGTCGTGAGCCAGCAGGCGATCGGCGCATCCCTCGGCGAGGACTCCATCGCACAGGGACGGACGGCGATCCTGGTCGGAATCCTCGGAGTCTTCGTTTTCATGTTTGCGTATTACAAAGGCGCCGGCTTCAACGCCACGATCGCCCAGATACTCAACCTCTACATAATGCTCGCAGTCCTCACGGCTTTCAAATTGACACTCACCCTGCCGTCCATCGCCGGCTTCGTCCTCACGGTCGGAATGGCCGTCGACGCGAGCGTCGTCATCTTCGAGCGCATGAAGGAAGAAATAGTTCTGGGTAAGGCTCGCAAGGCGGTCATCAACACCGGCTTCGACAAAGCCTTCTGGGCCGTCATGGACTCCAACATAACGACGATCATCGCCGCCCTGTTCCTGGCCCAGCTCGGGTCCGGGCCTATCCAGGGCTTCGCCGTATCGCTCGCTATCGGCAACATAACGAGCCTTTTCACCGCCCTCTTCGTTTCGCGCCTCATCTTCGATTTCGAGACGGATGTCCTGGGCAAGAAGCATGTCTCCATCAGCTGGAGGAAAGCATAAATGAAACGTGTCGTCCAGTTCAGCAAATTCTATATTCCTGCAGCCATCATGTCGACATCGCTGATCCTGCTCGGGATCATCGGCTACCTGACCATGGGTTTCAACCTCGGCGTCGACTTTCAGGCAGGCATTAACCAGACGGTACAGCTCGCGTATCCGGCCCTCAACGTCACCTACAGCGGCAAAGGCAATGTCACGATGTCGGTCGCGGAAGACAAGGCAACACTTGTGTTTTCCGGCGCTGAGATCGAGAACAAGACTGTCGTGATCGATTATCAGAAGGCCCCCGCTCTTTCCGACGTGGCAGCAGCGATTTCCGCACTTCCAGGTCTTGCGGCGACTGTCGTGGATCAGCCTGCGGTCGCATCGAAGCTTCTCGTTCCGACCTTCCAGGGCGACACTCGCCTCGGAATGGATCCATTCGTCATGCACAGGGCTCCTGCGGACGAAGCCGAGAAATTTGCCACGATCGAAAAGGTCCGCGAGTCCCTCAACGGCAAGGGCGACATCTCCGTGCAGCAGGTCAAACCAGTATCGCTTCAGCGTTATCTCATCCGCGTCCAGGACAAGGGCAAGGAAGTGAATTTTTCCCAGACTGCTCCTGCCCTCATCCGCGAGTCTCTCGAGAAGACCTTCGGCGTTTCCCGCGTCGTCGTCATGCAGACTGACTACGTCGGTGCCCGGTACTCCGAGTCGCTCTCCAGGACCGCGGCCACCCTGATCCTTGCGACGGTTCTCGTCATCCTCGCCTATGCCACGCTCAGGTTCGGCTTCCAGTATGGCATGGGCGCCGTCCTCGCGACCCTTCACGACGCCCTCATCATGGTCTGCTTCGTGGTCTGGACACGCATGGAGTTCAACACCTCGACGATAGCCGCAATCCTGACCATCCTCGGCTACTCGATCAACGACACCATCGTCCAGTTTGACCGCGTCCGCGAAGAGCGCAAGCTGAGACCGACCGAGAGGTTCAAAGACGTCCTCAACTCGGCCCTCACTATCACTCTCTCGCGCACGATCATCACTACCTTGTGCACGATGCTCACCGTCCTCGCTCTCATCTTCTTCACGACGGGCAGCATCAAGGACTTCGCCGTCGCCCTCTTCGTCGGAATGATCTCCGGCACCTATTCCACTCTCTACATCGCAAGCGCATTCGTTCTCTGGTGGGAAGACAGGAAAGAAAAACGCGTGATCCTCGACAGGAAGACCGGCAACGATAAGGCTCCGGCCCTGGAAACGAAGTAAAATCCCGAAGCATCCGGAACGGATGCGAGGAAAAGGACCGGTCGGTACTATCGGCCGGTCCTTTTTATGTTCCCATATCCGGTCTTCCGCACCTGGGAAGGCGCCCTCGCTCTGCTGCCCCCGCGATGAAAATCGATAGTTTCCGGGGCCAGGTCTTTACAAAATCTTTCGTTCTATATATATTCATTGTACTTTGGCGCCGTACCCAAGCGGTAAGGGAGAGCTCTGCAAAAGCTTCATGCATCGGTTCGATTCCGATCGGCGCCTTCAAGGACGCATGGTGAAAGCCATGCGTCCTTTTTTTTGGTGCGCCCGGCAGGGTGCACCAACTTGCGGGTGCGGCGAGGAATCGCCAAGTCCCGTACGGGCCCGGTAAGGGGAACCGTTAGCCGAACGCCAAGGGTGTCAGGGGCGACCCTGAATCTGAAGGAAGGTGAAGGCAAAGCGCTGGCCTGACGGACAGGAATCGTATGAGGCAGGAGGAGAGGATGAGAAGGCCAATATCTTCAAAGTCCAATACGTACACGGAATCTCTTTCTGTAGATGCGGCGGGTATAAGCGTGAAGGTAGGTCGTGACAGTAGTCACGGTGCATTACCCGGGGAGATCTGACCATCCGCCAAAGCGGCTATTCCCGTCACGAGGCGGGGAAATGGATGGCCAGAAGTCAGCAGAGGTCATAGTAGCGTCAACGACCGGACGCGAAGGGCTGAATCCAGAAGAACGGCGAGTCAGCCGGACCTTCACGAGACCCAATGAACACAGACACGGAGGAGTCGCCCGGATACGGGGACGAGACCGGCGTGCGCGGAGGATAGGGACGGAAACCCGACAGCAAGCGCATGGGTGGAGGGCTCGGTGACGGGAACGGAAACGACGAACCCCGAAACGACGGAGTTGATCGAGCGTCTGGTCGAACGCGGGAACATGCTCGAAGCCTATGCGCGGGTGGTGGGGAACAAAGGAGCGGCGGGAGTCGACAAGATGAGTGTTGAAGACCTGAAGCCCTGGCTTCAAGCGCACTGGTTCGAGGTCAAGGAAAGGCTGCTGGCGGGTACGTAGCGGCCCGAGGTTGTGCGAGGTGTCGAGATTCCGAAACCCAATGGTGGGAAGCGGCAACTCGGCATACCGACGGTCGTGGATCGGCTCATCCAGCAGGCACTTCATCAAGTTCTGAGCCCGATATTCGAGCCTGAGTTTTCGCCGAACAGCTATGGCTTCCGACCTGGACGGGGAGCGCACGACGCGATCCGGAAAGCGAAGGAGTTCCAGCTCGCGGGGAAGCGGTGGGTTGTAGACATCGATTTGGCGAAGTTTTTCGATGAAGTGAATCATGATCACCTGATGGCGAGGATCGCGAAAAGGGTGCGGGACAAGAAGGTCCTGAAACTGATTCGGCGATACCTGCAAGCGGGGGTCATGAAGGGCGGCGTCGTGAGGGATCGGGACAAGGGAACGCCGCAGGGCGGGCCTCTGTCGCCGCTACTGTCCAACATCATGCTCGACGCGATGGACAAGGAGCTGGAGAAACGCGGACTGTCATTCTGCCGCTACGCGGACGACTGCAACATCTACGTCGCGAGCACGCGGGCAGGGGAGCGGGTGATGGCATCGATCTCGCGGTTCATCGAGGGCAGACTCAGACTCAAAGTGAACCGGGAGAAAAGTGCGGTAGCCCGACCGTGGGAACGCAAGTTTCTCGGCTATTCCTTCACCTGCGAACGGCAGACGAGGATACGGGTGGCGGAATCGTCGATCGATCGGTTCAAAGAAAAGGTCAAAGCTCTCTTTCGAGGAGCGCAGGGCCGAAATCTTTATTGGTTTGTCACGGAAACCCTACCCCCCCTCGTTCGCGGCTGGATTCAGTATTACTCCCTCGCCGAGACGAAGCGATTCGCGGAAGAGCTGGACGGATGGCTTCGCAGGAAACTGCGCTGCAACCTCTGGCGGCAATGGAAGAGACCATGGACGCGACGGAAACGGCTCATGGAGCGGGGCTTGCCGGAAGAAACGGCAGTCCGTTCCGCCTTCAACCAACGCGGACCGTGGTGGAACTCCGGCGCTCAGCACATACGCTTCGCATTCCCCAAAAAATACTTTGATAGTGTGGGACTCGTTTCGATGATCGATCGACTCTGTTTGATTAGGTGATATTCTGGAAACCGCCGTATACGGAACCGTACGTACGGTGGTGTGAGAGGACGGGGGGCGTGAGCCCCCCTCCTACTCGATCCTGAGATACCGATGGCAGAGAAAGCCTTCGGGCTTTCTCTGCCCGGCGTGGACGCCGGTGATTGTACCGCCGATGGCTGTGCTGGAATGCCTGTCATCGTTTCCGATACGGTAAATACTGACAATCTTTGACGCGTTCAGGTTGACTGTCTGTGTCGGAGAATCTACAGTAAGAAAAAGCGCCCGTGCGCCCACGAAAAGAGAAAACTGCCTGCCGGGAGTCGCATGAAACCGATGACCTACTCGATGGACTGGAAAAAAAAGCTGTCGGAGCTGCTGCCGCATCTGATTGCTGCGATCACACTGGCTGCAGTATTTGCCGGTCTCTTTTTCCTGCATATCGGCGAGAGGGCTCGCGAGACTGAAAAGAGTCTCTCCATACAGCTTGGAATGACCCGCTCAAGGATAGAGAGCGCGTTCAATGCCGAACTCGGAACGGCGCAGCGAATCGCGGCGATCGTCGCGCGCAAGCCTTCCGTCACATCCTCCGAGCTCGACACCCTCACTTATGCTATGCTTCCGCCCGACACGGCAATCACATCGGTGAGCGCGGCGCCGAACGCCATCGTGGCGTGGTACTATCCCAGGACTAAAGGCCAGTCTCTCATAGGTCACGATCTTCTCTCCAATCCGGAACGGCGCCGGGCTGTCGTCGATGCGATTGACAAAAAAACACCGGTAGCCTCAGGCCCCTCGGAATCCCTGGAAGGAGGTTTTTCCGTCTATGCCCGCGCCGCGGTGTTCATTCCGGAAAAGGGCTCCGAGAAATTGTGGGGTGTGATAAGCACCGCGGTCGATTTCGGCAAGGTGCTCAAGAAGACAGGACTGAAGGACGATACGGGCGCGGTCAGATTTGCGCTTTCGGGACCGGATGCGCAGAACCCCTCCCTCAAATCCGTGTTTTGGGGAAGAAGGGAAATCCTGGCCGACAACCCCGTCCGGGTGCCGGTAAATCTCCCCGGACTGGTATGGGAGCTGGCTGCAATCCCTTCCGCCGGATGGGAAAAGGCGCTTCCGACCGACTATCTCATCCTCCTCGCGGGACTGATCGCCTGCGCCGCCATCATCATCGCCGGCCTGTTCTCCCGCGAGGGCAATGGCTCCCGGACTGCCGACGACCCGGATGCCACGATCCTTCTTGAGTCAGTTTCCGGAGAAATCCGCAATGCTCTCGCTCCGGTCGCCGCTTTCTTGGGCGGTATCGAACCTGCCTCCTCCTCAGCAAACGCTCCCATTGACGGCCATGAGGCCGCGGCTGCGAGCGCCGATGAGACAGTTTCCGGGACCGCTGTCATCTCTCCGGTCGTCGCCTCCCGCCATGCCTTCCGCATGCTGAGGAGGCTTTCCTCCGATCTCAGGGAAACCGTCTCCCTCGAAAGGTTCGAAGCCAAACCCGAGTCTATCGAATTCGATATCAGGTCCATCGTCTCGGAGCTCATCGACGATTTCGCCGGGCATGTCAAAGCCAAGAAGATAAACCTCCAGACCTCCGTGGAGGCCGTCATCCCCCAGAGCCTCTTCGGCGATCCTGCCCGGCTGCGCCGCATCCTCTACAATCTCGTCGGCGAGTCCATCGCCTACACCGACAAGGGCGAAGTGGCCCTCTCGGTGATCCTGGAGGACATGGGCAACAACGGGGCCGTCCTGCGCTTCATAGTCAGAGATACCGGCTCCAACCTCGATCCGACGAATCCGGGGAATATTTTCGAGGCCTTCAGCTCGGCCAGAGGCTCCCCTTCAAGACGATTCGCCACCACGGGACTGTCCATGTCCCTCGCGGGCTCCCTCGTGCACCTGCTCGGCGGGCACCTCGAGTACGAACCCGGGTCGGGGCAGGGGCTCATGGTCCGATTTACACTCCGCTTCAGGCTTTCGAAGGAAGAAGAACCTGCCCCGGTGCCCGAAACTTCTGTCACGGCAGAATCGGCAGAATCGGCAGAATCGACTGAATTGACTGAATTGACTGCCGCGGAACCGGGACCAGGCGCTCCTCCGGCTGAGGGAGAGCCGCGCGCGGCGCAGCCTTCTTTGTCGGCTGTGCAGACCATTCCTGCCGCGGAAGTCCCGCTTCGGAAAAAAACGTTTTTTGGCCTGGGACGCAGGGCACGAGCTGAGAACTCCGCGGCCGCGAAGACCGGGCCGGGAAGTTCAGATCCCGGACTGACCCGGGCCGCGAATGTACCCGCGGGGACGGTCCAAGGCGGTTCTTCTTCGGCAGTCGCTGATAAAGCAAATCCTGATGCCTCGAACTTCAATCCCTCTGACCAGGGCCGGACACCTGCCCGTGCGCCCGTGATCCGCGAGGAGACCGGAGCCTCCTTGCAACCCGCTCCAGGCAGCGAGTGTTCCGACCTTCCCTTCAAACCCCGCATCCTCCTTGCCGAGGACGGCGAGGTCAACCGTGAAATCATCATGCGCATGTTGAAGTCCCGCGCCTACACGGCGGACATCGCCACCGACGGGCGGCAAGCGCTTGCGGCCTGCCTGCGCAACGAGTACGACATCGTGTTCATGGATTGCGTGATGCCCGTCATGGACGGCTACGAGAGTTCTTCCCGCATGCGCCAGCTGAAAGGCCCCGGAAGGCCCGTCATCATAGGCATGACTTCGAGCGTCATGGAGTCGGAGCGGGAGCGCTGTTTCGCTTCGGGCATGGATGACGTCATCTCCAAGCCCTTCACCCTCGACGAGCTCGTCGCGACGATCAAGAAGCATTCGGAGACCGATTGATCCGGGGATGGGGCAGGGGCCACGCCGCATGGAATGAAGGTTTTCCGACGCGCAAAATCTCCCGCCATACTTGCCGTTTTCGCGGATTATTCGTACTCTGAACTCATGTTGCACAATTCTCTGATGAGACGCCCTTTCCGCTACACGATGACCAACGCCACGCTCTGGATCATCGCGGCGAACGTCTTCGTGTTCGCCCTCACATATCTTCTTCCGGAACTCAAGTTCTCCCTCGCTCTTATTCCCGGAGCGGTGCTGCAGGGTTACGTGTGGCAGGTCCTGAGTTACATGTTCGTCCACGCGAATCTGTCCCATCTGCTGCTCAACATGCTCGGTCTTTTCTTTTTCGGGATGCAGGTCGAGAGACAGATCGGAAGCCGCGAGTTCACGCTCTACTACTTCCTCACAGGCCTTCTCGCCGGTCTTTTCTCTCTTGGAATCTATCTGGCTACAGGGACATACAACGTGGCCCTCATCGGCGCTTCCGGCGCGGTATTCGCAGTCCTTCTCGCCTATGCGACTATTTTCCCCGAATCGGAAATCTATATCTGGGCGATTCTTCCCGTGCGGGCACCCATTCTCGTCCTCGGGTACACAGCGATCGAGCTCTTCTCTCAGGTCTTCGGCGTGAACGGTTCAGTGGCGCATCTCGCCCACCTTGCGGGTTTCGGCTTCGGGTGGGTCTACTTCGTGCTGCGGTTCAACATAAATCCCGGCAAGAGATTTTTCAGAAAATAGGGTTTCCGGGGGACGGGAAAGATGCCCGTCTCCCCGCAGCTGTCATTGTGAATCCAGCCTGTATTTCTCCACTTCCTCGTGCATGATGTCGAGATCGGCCATGATCTGGTCGACGACGGCCTGTTTCTTGTCGTCGCGGAAGCGGTGTTCATGCTTCACCTTTTCCCTGTAGGTTTCGCAGTCGAGTACAGGGCCCGCTTTCAGAACCATGCGGTCGGAGTGGAGAGTGTCGTCTTCCATGGCGCCGGAAGGATTGAGCCTCAGGATGTTTCCGTTGATGGAGACAAGGCACATCTTGTCGAAACTCTTGATGTAGGAATCGATCTCCCGAACCCCCCTCTTGCTCTCGGGGTCCCAGGGCCTGTACCGGGTTCCGGCCGGGAATACCAGGATTATCTTGCCGTTTTTCTTCACTTCGGACATGGATTTCATCGCAGCGCGGTTTACCATGGTGCTGCGCATCATCTCGGTCACGAGTTCCTTGGGATCTTTGAGGTTCCGCTTTATGATCTCTATGGAGCGGCTCGGATATATGACGATCCGTGAATACGTTTCCGTGAAGGCGAGGACGGCGGGATTGCTTTCGCTCAGCTTGATTCCGGCAATCGCGATGAGCGTATCCGCGATCGTAGTCCCCTCGGGCCCCGACTCGCGCAAAAAGTAGTGGAAGACGGGCAGGTCGAAATTGGAATAATGCTCGACGAGGAGGAGGCAGGATTCACCATGAGAGGCGGCCTCGTGGAGCGATTTCAGGTTTTCGATGCCGCGGAGCCCTGATCCGGGCAGAATGTGATCCCTGATGATGGAGTCAATATAGGGCAGGTTGTCCGGGTTCCCGGGCTGGAAGACGTTCTTCTCGGTGACAGAGTGATTGCCGCGGGAAACCTTCAGCATCCGCTTGATGATTTCGCCATATCTGCTTCTGATCGATTCCACACACAGCTCCCGTTGCAGAGCTGCCTGCCCTCGCCGGGATCCTCTGGATCCTGCCGGAGCAGACGTCCTGTATCCATCGAGTTTACGACAAAATGCCGGATCGTGACAACGACCCGCCCACTCGCGGGAGCTTGTGTTTATGGTCTGAAAATAAAAAAGGCTGTCCGCGATGGACAGCCTTGCCTGATCGTGGAGGTGAGGGGAATTGAACCCCTGACCTCTTGAATGCCATTCAAACGCTCTACCAACTGAGCTACACCCCCGTTCGAAGCAAAATGACAGTACCCGAAATCCCTGCCCGATGTCAATATATCCGGGGAAAAAGAAGAAAAATCCGAAGAAAAGCGCCTCATGCCGAATGGGAAACCAGACAGT
Source organism: Treponemataceae bacterium (assembly GCA_963678065.2). Classification (GTDB taxonomy): domain Bacteria; phylum Spirochaetota; class Spirochaetia; order Treponematales; family Rectinemataceae. The sequence goes on along the minus strand of CAXXVZ010000004.1, from coordinate 583,846 downwards.
CCTGTGGCCTTCGCCGCCTGCTGTTCGCCCGGCCTCTTGTTGCGAATCCTGTCCCGGTGCATACTGCCACTCGTGAAAATGCCCCGAAACGGAATAGCGCTGTGTGCCCTGGGACTCGAACGTGTCTGCGCCGCCGAGTTAAAAAGGATCGGTCTTCCGGAGACCGGAAGGGAAGCCGGAAGGGTCCGCTTCGATCTCGGCGAGGATCCGGCGGTCTCTCTCGAACGCGCCAATCTCTGGCTGAGGACGGCCGAACGCGTCCTCATTGAGGCCGGAACCTTCCCTGCCCGTGATTTCGACGAGCTCTTCGAGTCCGCCCGCGCAATTCCCTGGGAGCTGTATTTCAAATCCGACGGCGCGCCCGTCATCGAGCGGGTGAGGATAAAGGACTCGAAGCTCTCGGCCCAGACTGCCGTCCAGTCGATTGCCCACAAGGCGATCTACGAGAGGCTCGGCCGCGCCTACAAGGTTCAACGCCTGCCCGAGACGGGCTTCTCGGCCGGCATCCGCATCTATCTGGACAAGGACATCTGCACGGTCGGAGTGGACTCCTCCGGAGACGCCCTGCACAAGCGCGGATACAGGCGCGCCACGGGCCCCGCACCCCTCAAGGAGACTGTGGCCGCCGGGGCGCTTCTCCTCGCAGGCTGGACGCGGCGGCAGGCCTTCCTGGACCCCTTCTGCGGTTCGGGTACCCTGGCCATCGAGGCTGCGCTCTTCGCCCTGGACATGGCCCCCGGCCTCGGCAGGCGATTCCTGCTGGAATCCATGCCTTTTGCCTCGGGGAGCGGCCCGGGGAGCGAGCGCGAAAAGGCGAGGGCCGCCGTCCGGATGGATGTCGACCTCAGGATAAGGGCTTCCGACGCCGATCCCGACGCCATCGCGGCGGCAAAAGTCAACGCCCGGCTCGCCGGCGTGGGCGACCTTCTGGAATTCAGTTCCGGCCAGGCCGAGGACGCAGAGCCCTTCGCGTCTTCCGGAAGCCTCATCTGCAATCCGCCTTACGGGGAGCGACTCGGCACTCCGGCCGAGGCCGAAGAGCTCTACAGGCGGCTTGGGGCGCTGTACAGGCGCTTCGATGGATGGGGCTTGGGTTTCGTGACCAATCGCCAGGATTTCGGACACTTCTTCGGCCGCAGTGCCACGACGGAAAAGCGCATCGTCAACGGAGCCGAAGAACAGTGGTTCCATTGGTACCCGGCGCAGCGGAAATGACTGTATATTTAGTCGATGCAAGAATCCATCGACTTCTATCAGGAATGTGACCTGGGAGATTCGGGGCTGCTGCCCGAGGCGGCCAGCATCGTCGTGTTCGGGGCGACGGGCGATCTCGCCATGCGCAAGATATTCCCCGCCCTCTACAATTTGGCTGAGGATGGTCTGCTTCCAGCTGGTACCCGCATAATCGGTTTTGCCAGGCGCGAGTGGGACGACGAGAATTTCAGGTCGGTATTCAAGGACTCCTGCCGAAAATTCTCGCGCAAGCTCCCCTCCCGCTCCGCTACCGGAGAGGCGACACTCGATTCTCTCGGAAAGACCACCTCCTATATACAGGGAGATCTCTCGGACCCCACGGCCTACAGGAGGCTCGCCTTTCTCCTCGCGCGGCCGGGCATGCCGGCCAACGCACTCTTCTATCTCGCGGTCGGCCCCGACCTCTTCGCGACGATAGCCGACATGCTCGCACGCGCTGGCCTGGGCACGGGCACCGCTGGCGCCGCCGGTGAAGAGACCGAGCGGGACACGGCGCCGACAGGCGCGCCATACGGCGACAGCGATCGCGCCGCAGGGACGGGAGGGCGCAGGCTCATCGTCGAAAAGCCCTTCGGGCGCGACAGGGAGAGTTCGAGACGGCTGAGCCGCCACCTCCAGGAGCGATTCAGGGAAAAAGACATTTTCCGCATCGACCATTATCTCGGCAAGGAGACGGTGCAGAACCTTCTCTACCTCCGCTTCGCCAACGCTATTTTCGAGCCCCTGTGGAATCGGAACCACATCGAATCCATCGATATCGACGTCTTCGAGACGAGCGGCATCGGTTCCCGCGGAGGCTACTACGACACCGCGGGCGCCGCGCGCGACATGCTGCAGAACCACCTCGTCCAGCTCCTCTGCCTCATCGCCATGGAGCCGCCCTCCAGCCTCGATCCGGAAGCCATCCGCGACGAGAAGGTGAAGGTTCTGAAGGCGATACCCGACTACGACCCGCCGGCTTTCGTCGCGAGATCGGTGCGCGGGCAGTATGCGGCCTCTTCCCGGTCTCCCATTTCAGCAGGGGACCAGGCTCCCGCAGTGCGCGGCTACCGCGAGGAAGAGAAAGTCGCGGCCGATTCCATGACCGAAACCTTTGCGGGTCTCAGGATCGAGCTCGACAACTGGCGCTTTTCCGGCGTTCCGATCACGCTAAGGACGGGCAAGGCCCTCGACCGTGTCTCGAGCGAGATCACGGTGAATTTCAAGAGACCGCCGGCGACCTTATTTGCCGCCCACTGCGGGGACCGGCTCGCGCCCAACAGGTTGATCGTCCGCATCCAGCCCGACGACGACGTCTGTCTATCCTTCAACGGCAAGGTCCCCGGAGCCTCGCGAATCCGGCTCGGCAATCTGAGCTTCTCGGGCTCCGCGGGCAGGGAGCATGTTCCCGAGGCCTACGAGAGGCTCATCGCTGACGCGCTGGCAGGAGATTCGACCCTGTTCATCAGGTCGGACGAATCGGACGAGGCCTGGCGGGTCGTGGATGCCTTGGAGGCGGCCTGGGCGGGAGCGGCCGATGTCCCGCTCATCCAGTACCCCGCCGGATCTCCTCCTCTCGACCTGCCTGGCTCCCACCGTACGCGGTCATGAACCTGCGCACCTTCCCCGACCGGGACTCGTGGTACCAGGCGATACGGGAGGTATTTCTCCACACGGCCAGCCTCGCCGAGTCCCGGGTGTCAGACCGTATGGCCCCTTTGTCCGGCACCGGATCCATCGATATCTGCCTCGCCGGGGGATCGACGCCCCTCGCGGTCTATGCCGACCTGTCGGTCGACCCGGAACTCGCAGGGGCTTTCCGTGGAATCAGAGTCCGCCTCTGGCCCGGCGACGAGAGGGTTGTCCCCGCCGATGATCCGGCGCGAAACGGGATGTCCATCGCGCGCGCCTGGGAGAATTGCGTATGGTCGCCCCGGCCCGAACTCCTTCTCTGGCCTGAAATCGATCCGGCCGAAGAAGCGGGCAACAAACCGGATGACAGAGCCCATTCCGACCGCAGCAGAGACAAGGTCGACTCGCGCGAGGTCGATCCCGTTCGCAGGATCGATGCGGCCTGCGAGTCCTACGCTTCCCTGCTGCGCGAGAAGCTCGGCGTCGATCCCGTCTTCGACCTTGTCCTCCTCGGTCTCGGCGCTGATGGCCACACGGCGAGCCTCTTCCCTGGCGAACCTGTCCTCGACGAAAAGCTCCGCCTCGCCGCTCCCTCGCTTTCCCCTCTTGCTCCTCACAGGAGAATGACTCTCACGTACCGGGCCTTGTCGGCCTCTCCGAGTACGAAAAGGGTCTTCCTCGTGCGGGGCAGAGACAAGGCTGCGATACTCGATCGCCTGCTCGGGGGTGAAGTCGGCCTTCCCGCATCACGCCTGGCCGCGGGGGCCGAAATTTTGTTCTGCAAGGAAGACTGAGAGCGATGTTTCCGCGCTGCGCGGACCAGTCGCGCGCGTTATTCCTGCCCTGCACGAGTCGCGGGAACGTAGCCCGCGCGGTCAACGGGTAAAAAGAGAGAGGCTGTCCGGACACGCGTCGCGGACAGCCTCTTTTGTTCTCCTTCCCGTTCCCAGAGAAGGCCTGCAGAGCCTCGCGGCTCCGTCCATTTCAGAAATCAGACCGTCTCGGCGATGAGGAGGGTCTTGGAGTCGAGCTTGAGCTTGAGATCCTGGGGATTCATCCGGTCATGATCCTTGACCACCGTGAAGTGGATGTACTCGGCCTTGGGCTCGAGGAGGATGAGGACGGAGAGAAGATCCAGGTATTCGCGGAGGATGATGGGAATGTTGTTCTTGTCGAGCACGGGTTCCTCGCCGAAGAGGGTGGAGGAGTACCAGATTTCCAGGCCCATTTCTACGGCGAAGCGCTTGACTTCGGCGATCTGGTCGTGGGTGGCCCGGGCGAAGTCGAATCCGTCGATGATGAGGGTGGAAGCCTTGAAGCCGCCGTCGACGATCATGGCTTTGAGGGAGCGCAGGATCTGGCTGATGGCCACGCCTTCCTGGGCAAAGTTCATGATCACCCGGTTCTTTACGAGTTCGTCCTTTATGTCGCCCAGGTTTTCGAGATTGCGCCTCTTGGCGAGTTCTGAAAAAATATTCTCATACCAAGCAATAACATAGCTTGTATGCGCGGAGAAGGAAACGTGGATGACCTTCTTGCCCTGCATGAGCTCGTCCAGTGCGAGCTGGACGAGTACGCTTGTCTTGCCGATGCCTTTGCGGCTTGCGATGACGCCAATATTGCCTGCTTTCAGACCGCCTTCGATGGATTGCTCCAGAAGGCGCACAGGACTCTTGGCGATAAGCTCCTCTTTCAGCATGGGAACTCCTTTTCTGTGGAGGATGCGGTCGGCCGCTGATCTTCAGGATCGGAACAGCCGCGCTCTCATTTCCAGTATAGTAGTGTTTTCGGTTTCGATCAAAGAAAATCCGGAGAAAGACATAAAAAGGTAGTGCGCCTTACGTCCTTCCCCGGATCGTTTCATCGACTATGCTTTATCTCTGCTGTTGCTCTTTCCTGCGCTTGTCTTCATAGTCCTTGCGGAGCTGCTCGGAAACCGAAGTCGGCACCCTGCCGTATTTCTCGAACTCCATGCTGAATTCGGCCTTGCCCTGGGTCAGGGAGCGCAGGATGGTGGAGAAGCCGAACATTTCGGAGAGCGGGACCTCGGCTTCGACCTTGCAGAAGGTGCCGTCTTCCGTGCTCGAGGTGATGAGGCCGCGGCGCTGGTTGATAGTGCCGAAGATGTTTCCCTGGAACTCTGTCGGTCCCTCGATGGCCACCTTCATGATGGGTTCGAGGATGACGGGTTTGGCCTTGAGGTAGGCTTCGCGGAAGGCGCCGATCGCGGCGAGCTGGAAGGCGATGTCCGAGGAGTCCACGGCATGGCTCTGCCCGTCGTTCACCACGCACTTCGTGTTGACGATGGGGAATCCGATGAGGGAACCCTTCTCGAGGGCAGCCTTGAATCCCTTCTCGCAGCTGGGGATGAACTCGTTGGGGATGGCGCCGCCCTTGACCATGTTGACGAACTCGTAGTTTTTTTCCGTAGCCGGCTCGATGAAGCCGGCTACGCGGCCGTACTGACCGGAACCGCCCGTCTGTTTCTTGTGCGTGTAGTTGAAGTCCGCGCGCTGGGTGATGGCCTCGCGGTAGGCTACCTGGGGCATTCCCACCTCGACCTCGCACTTGTACTCGCGCTTCATGCGCTCGATGTAGACTTCGAGGTGGAGTTCGCCCATGCCTTTGATTATGGTCTGGTTGGACTCGGGGTCGACGAAGGTCTGGAAGGTGGGATCCTCCTTGGTGAACCTGTTGAGGGCCTTTCCCATCTGGTCGGAGGACTTCTTGTCCTTGGGCTCGATGGCGAGGGAGATGACCGGCTCGGGAACGTACATGGAGGTCATGGCCACATTGAGGTCGGGGTGGCAGAAGGTGTCGCCGGAGGCGCATTCGATCCCGAAGAGCGCGACGATATCGCCGCACTCGCCCTGGGTGATGTCTTCCATGGTGTTGGCGTGCATGCGCACGAGGCGGCCGACCTTGAAGCGCTTGCGCGAGCGGGTGTTGTAGAGTTCCGATCCCTTGTGGAGGTCGCCCTGGTAGATGCGCACGTAGGTGAGCTGGCCGTACTGGCCGTCCTCGAGCTTGAAGCCGAGGGCGACGGTCTTGGCGGCAGGATCGGGGGCGAGGATGATTTCCTTCTCGCCGTCGTCGAGGTCGAGGGCGACGTTTTTGACTTCGGTGGGGTCGGGCAGGTAGCTCGCGACGCCGTCCAGGAGGATCTGGACGCCCTTGTTCTTGTAGGCAGAGCCGACGAAGACTGGCACGAGCTGCTCGGCGATGCAGCCTGTGCGCACGGCGCGGACTATCATGTCGTTGCTGACTTCGCCTTCGAGGTAGGCTTCGGCGAGCTCGTCCGAGAACAGGGAGGCGGAGTCGATGAGCTCCTCGCGGTAGCGCTCGGCATCGGCGATGAGGTGGCCGGGAATCTCGGCGTAGCGGAGCTCGGTGCCGGCGTCCCCGTCGAAGTATATGGCCTTCATTTCGATGAGGTCGATGATGCCCTCAAGCTTGTCCTCGAGGCCGATGGGGAGGGTCATGAAGACTGGGTTCAGTCCGAGCTTCTCGTTGAGTTGGGCCTTGACTTTGAAGGGATTGGCCCCGGTCCGGTCGCACTTGTTGATGAAGGCGAGGCGGGGAACGTGGTAGCGCTTGAGCTGGCGGTCTACCGTGATGGACTGAGACTGGACTCCGCCGACCGCGCAGAGGACGAGGATGGCGCCGTCGAGAACGCGCAGGGAACGTTCGACCTCGATGGTGAAGTCGACGTGTCCGGGTGTGTCGATCAGGTTGATGTTGAAGTCTTTCCACTGGACATTGGTGGCCGCGGACTGGATGGTGATGCCGCGCTCGCGTTCGAGGTCCATGGAGTCCATCGTGGCTCCGGCCCCATCCTTGCCCTTCACTTCGTGGATGGCGTGAATCTTGTTGCAGTAGAAAAGAATACGCTCGGAAAGCGTGGTCTTGCCCGAGTCGATGTGCGCGCTGATGCCGATATTGCGCATCAGGTGGATATCATTGGCCATGTGGGTCCCTACCTCTCCTGTTACCTTGGATTGCCCTGTCGTGTGGGCTTTTATGAGCTGTCCCTTGGGTTTTTTTGTATCATGGTCCGCATGGGACGATGAATCGCCACCAGGGACAATCCCAGTTGAAAGCCGTGCGGTTTTCCCCCGTTTTTCGGAAAACCATTAATCTATATCCAGTATAGTGCAATTTATGCTGTGATTCAACTACCCGATGGAGACCGAAAGACCGCTGCACTGTCCCCGTGTTTTCCGGTATCATAAAAAAGATATAGAAGGAATTGGGAAGGGAGTGAAGCCTGCCCGATCGTCGAGGAGATGTGCCTATGAAATTCGCGAACCTGAGAGTACCCGCCCTCCAAGCCGGAGCCGGCTGCGTTTCCGGCATCCCCGCCGCACTCCGTTCTCTCGGGGTTGCGCGCGCGATGATCGTGACAGGCAGCCATTTCGCCGACGAACCCCTGCGTCCCCGGATAGAGGCAGGGCTCGCCGCTGCCGGCATCGCCTTCGGCCACGCCGTGGTTTCTGGCGAGCCCTCCCCCGAAAACGTCGACGCGATTTCCTCTGCAGTGAAGTCGGACGGCTTCGACGGCATCCTCGCCATCGGAGGAGGATCGGTCATGGACGCGGGCAAGGCCTCCGCCGCGGGAGCCTGCCTCGAAGGTTCCATATTCGACTACCTTGAGACTGTCGGCTCCCGCAAGCCCGATGGCCGCAGGCTTCCACTCGTCTGCGTGCCGACGACTGCCGGCACCGGCAGCGAGGCGACGACGAACGCCGTACTTTCCCGACCGGGGGAGGGCGGGTTCAAGAAGTCGATACGTCACGACAACTTCGTCCCTGACAAGGTTTTTCTCGATCCCGAGCTGCAGCTGTCCTGCCCCAGGACCGTCAGCGCCGCCTCCGGCATGGACGCGCTCACCCAACTCCTCGAGTCGTGGATGTCGCGGGCGGCCAGCCCTTTCACCGACGCCCTCGCCCTGTCGGGGCTCGGCCATATCGCTTCCTCCTTTCTCACTGTCCTCGTCGAGCCGGGAAATGTGGACGCGCGGATGGACATGGCCTACGCGGCATACCTGTCGGGAATCACCCTCGCCAATGCCGACCTCGGCGTCGTGCATGGAATGGCCGGAGTTCTCGGAAGCTTGCATCCGATCCCGCATGGCGTCGCCTGCGGGACACTCCTCGCTGCAACCCTGGCCGCCATCGCCGCGAAGGCGGAGTCGGCGCCACGTGAGATCGCACAGAGCCTGCTCTCCCGCATGGCCACAGCCGCGGAAATCCTCTGCGCGCGCAGAGGGGCCGTGGCCGGCGATCTTGTCGACCTGCTTGGGCGCTGGACCGTGGAGTCCGGGATCGAAAGACTCGGTGCCTATGGCGTAAGGGAAAAAGAGATAGATAGTGTGGCAGCTGTTGTCAGTAACAGAAACGCCATCATCGCTCTCTCCTCCGGGGAACTCGCCGCCGTCATGAGGTCGAGAATATAGGCCGGGCGATCAGATGAACTCTATAGCCCACTCTACGGGCGCGCCCGGACTCAGGGAGGCGCTGACGCCGCAGTATTTGTCCATCGAGAGGCTCGCGGCCCTGATGACGTTTTCGCGGCCGAGATTGTCCGACGCGAGAAAGCGGTATGTGATGGAGTACGTGGTGTAGCGCTTCGGGTGCTCATCGGCGACCTCGCCCGAAACCTGCATGTCGAACCACGTGAGCGGCTCGCGCATCTTTTTCAGGATGGAGACGATGTCCATTCCCGTACAACCGGCGAGGGCCGCGAGGAGAAGCTTTTTGGGCGAGGGGCCGGAGCCCGGGCTCCCGTCTTCTCCGGGCACGTCGAGAAGTACCTTGTGGCCCGATACATCGGCCTCGAAGGTCATATCGCCCTTCCACACACAGTGTATCTCGTGTTTCATGCAGTCCTCCGCCTGAAGACTATACGATGTCTCCGGGCGGGATGGAAGCTTCAGGGCAGAGCCTTTCTGTCTGACCGTCCCTGTGTGTTGCCCTTTCCCCTTCTGCCGTATAGTATCGGGGACCATGGAGAAATGGAGGAGATCATTTAACGCCCTCTGGTTCGCGGAATTCATCGCGATCATGGGATTTGCCACATCGAACCCGATAATACCCCTCTACCTCAAGGAACTCGGCGTGCTGGACAGGGCCCGGCTCAATTGGTGGACGGGAGCCATCAGCGGATTCGCTTCTCTCGCTCTCGCTGTTTTCGCGCCCATCTGGGGAAGTCTCGCGGACAGCTATGGACGCAAACTCATGTTGCTCCGCGCCATGATCGGCGGGGCTTTCATCATGGGACTTCTCGCGCTGACTACGGCGCCCTGGCAGGTCCTCGCGCTGAAGATCATGCAGGGATGCGTCACGGGCACGGTGGCCGCCGCGACAGTTCTGACGGCGGGGATCGTACCGCAGAAAGAAGTGGGATACCGCCTTGGTCTCATGCAGATGGCTGTCTTTATGGGGAATTCGCTGGGTCCTCTCGTCGGCGGCGTCGTGACGGATGTGGCCGGTTCCAGGATCAATTTTCTCCTGACCGCTGTTCTTCTGGCGAGCGCGGCGGTGATCTCGATGCGGAACATCACCGAGGATTTCATCCCGAAGCCCAAGTCCGGATCGGTGCTGCGCAACGCCTTGCCGGATCTCAGCGTTCTGACTGCCAGTCCCGCGCTCATCCCGCTCATGTTCGCGATTTTCGGGGTCCAGTTTGCCAATTCTATAGCCGGACAGCTCATGCCCCTCATCGTGATGTACATGAAGGGTGGCCAGACCGGGACGGGATCCCTCTCGGGCATAATAATAGGGGTAGCATCCGCGGCCGGCGCGCTCGGGGCCGTCACCGTCGGCAAGATCTCCCAACGGTTCGGATACGGAAGGTCACTTTTTTTCTGTATTATCGGATCCTGTGTTTTTTACATACCACAAGGGTTCGCCACGGAACCCTGGCAGCTTCTCGTGTTCAGGAGCTTGTCAGGTTTCTTCATGGGCGGCACGATGCCGACCGTGAATGCCCTCATAGCCAATATCTGCGACAAAACCAAACAGGGATCGACCTATGGGCTTTCCTCCTCCGTTTCGAACGCCGGAATGGCTTTCGGCCCAGCCGCCGGCGCGGTGATTGCCACGACCGCCGGCTACCCGGCGGTCTTTTTCACGACAAGTCTCCTTCTCGGTGTCATTGGGTTATCCGTTGCTGGTTTTTCGCGCCGGCAGGCTGTCAATTCGACGCCAGGGAAAACATGATGCTGTCGGTGTAGCGGTCGGCGATCTCGGGCGCGGGCCTCCCGTCGAGGCCGGAATACGCGATCGCGACGGGAACGAGAGCCCCTGCATCGCCCGTGAAACCGGCCCTGGTGTAGTTCGCGCTGCCGTGGGACAGGTCATAACTGTTTCCCGCCAGGATGATCCTGTATCCGAACTCGGCTGTGTTGCCGGGCGTCTGCCCCCGGAGCTTGCCGCCATTCTCGGAAGAAACCGAGACGACACAGCTGCCACTGATGTTTCCGAAGATTCTTGCGGTTCCGAGCGTGGCCGTTCCGCTTCCGGAGAGGTCGACCATGCCAGGGCGGGCGGACCCGCCGCCGATCGTGCCGATGATGGCCACCGAGCCGGAGGAGCTGAAGTCGAGATCCATCCGGAGGACGCGGGGAACGATGCCGGTGAGCTGGATGTTGAGAGTGGCTTTCTTTGTACCGGAACTCTGGGCGGCGACAGAAGTAAAAGCAGCCATGCCAAGAACGACGGCGATCATAGTCACGCGCACTGTCCGGTTTGTTTTCGCTCTGATACTCATGAACCAAATGTTGTCCGGGGCAGTGCTTTTTACTATGGTTTTATGTGAGAATGTTAGCTCAAGTTAACGTATCTCGAAAACATGTGAATACTAAAAAATGCAAAAAATCTGCAAATTCTCCATGAGTCATTGGAGTCAGAATCCATGATCCATGGATTCTGACTCCAATGACGGCCAGATGGAGGCCGGAGCGGGTGCTGCGCTATTTTGCCACTGAGACGACTTCGATTTCGAATACCAGAAAGGCGTTCGGCGGAATGACCCCGCCGGCGCCCGAAATTCCGTAGGCCAGCTCCGGCGGGAAGGCCGTGATCCGTTTTTCTCCCTTGCGCATGGTGGTCACGACCTTGTCCCAGCCCTCGATGACCTCGCCTAATCCGGCGCGGAAGCTGAAGGGACCGCCGTGCAGGGCGCTCTGGTCAAATGTTTTGCCGTCGATGAACATGCCTTTGTACAGAACCGAGACTTTCTGCCCCTTGAGGACCATTTCGCCTGTGCCTGGCTTCACTGTCTTCTGGTAAATTCCATCGGAGTCCACCTGGAGACCGGGCCATCTGGCCATGAATGCGGCGATGTCGCTCTCGCGCTGAGCGGCGCCTTTGGCTTTCTGTGCTTCCTGGATATCCGCGACCCGCCTGTTCCAGGCTTCCTGATCGGACTTGAAGTTGCGCGCCGCGTTTCCCTGACGGATGATTTCGATCTTGTCCATTTTGTCGTCCTGAGCGATCGTCGCGACGACATCGAGTCCCTCGACGACGCGGCCGAACACGGAATGGTGTCCGTCCAGCCACGGGGCCTCCTTCAGCGTGATGAAGAACTGGCTGCCGTTGGAATCGGGGCCGGAATTGGCCATGGACAGGACCCCGGCGCCGTCATGCTTGAGATCCGCGGAGAGCTCGTCCGGGAACTGGTAACCTGGCCCGCCCGTGCCGTTTCCGGCCGGATCTCCGCCCTGGATGACGAAGTCGGCCACGACCCTGTGGAAGCTGAGGCCGTCGTAGAAATGCTTGCCTTTGGTGGCGTCGAGGCTGCCTTCGGCGAGTCCGACAAAATTGCCGACCGTCAGCGGGGCCTTTTCGAAATCCAGCTTCGCGAGGATGATGCCCTTCTTCGTGTGGATTCTGGCGTACAGACCGTCGGGAAGATCGTTTTGCTGGCAGGACGCGAAGTTCGCGGCCACGATGCCGAACAGGAGCGCGGCTAAGATCCGCGCGCGAAGATGCTTGCTCATGAGGCCTCCGTGAATGACTGCGACAGGATGCCGGAAAAATGATATCGGATGCCGGCGTTCCATCGACCTGTGAAGAATACCGATAAAGCTGGATGAGGGCAACGGATTTTCAGCTCAGATTCGCCGTCGGTTTCCCATGCCTGTCCCTGTCGCGTGCTTGACGGGAAGAGGTTTCGATTCCATCATTTGCCCTCCACGCACTCGGAATGCGAAAGAGGGGGCAGCATGGGTGAAGGATCGTACGAGAGGCCCAGTTGGGACGAATATTTTATGGAAGTCTGCAACGCAATAGCCAAGAGGGCCACCTGCGACCGGGGCCGCTCCGGCTGTGTCATCGCGCGGGACAACCAGATCCTCGCCACGGGCTATGTCGGGGCGCCAGCGGGCCTTCCCCACTGCGACGAGGCGGGGCACCAGCTCAAGAAACTCATGCATGAAGACGGAAGCGTGACACAGCACTGCGTCCGGACTGTCCACGCGGAGCAGAACGCGATCTGCCAGGCCGCCCGCCGCGGTGTCGCGATCCAGGGGGCGACGGTATACTGTCGCATGACCCCTTGCCGGACCTGCGCCATGATGATCATCAACTGTGGCATCGTCAGAATCGTCTGCGAGCGGCGTTATCACGACGGAGCCGAGAGCGAAGCCATGTTCAGGGCGGTCGGCATCGCCCTCGAGTATGTCCACGACGAAGTCCAGCGCTACGAAAGGCAGTGAGCTTTCGTAGCGTATCCGCCGGGCCGACGCTTTCCCCGACTATAACCGGTCTCGGAAGACAGCTTTCTATTGAATATTCATGATCCCTTCCATTACATTGAATTCGTGAGCATGCGAGTGTTGTACATCGGTGAGATTGTCGGTAAATCCGGCGTCTTCACGGTAAAGAAGGTCCTTCCGCGACTCAGGGTCGACGAGCGGATCGATTTTGTCATCGCCAACGCGGATTCGGCGACAGGTGGAGCCGGTCTTGGGAAGCAGCACGCCGCCTACCTGCACAAGCTCGGCGTAGACTGCATCACCACGGGCGAATGCGTGTACTACAAGCGCGACATCGTCGATTTTCTGCCCAAGGCGCAGTTCATGGTGAGGCCGGCCAACTACCCTTTCGGCAATCCCGGCAGGGGATACCGGATCTTCGAGACGAAGGCGGGAAATATAGCCGTGGTCCAGCTTCTCGGACAGGCCGGCTTCACGAGGGTCCATCTCGCCAACCCGTTCCACGCCATCGACGAGATCGTGAGGAGGCTGGAGAGCGAGACGAAGACAGTGGTCCTCGACTTCCACGCCTCGCCGACAGCGGAAAAACTTACCATGGCGTTTCACGTCGACGGAAGGATATCGGCAGTCATCGGATCGCATGCCAAGACTCTGAGCGCGGACGCGAGGCTCTGCGCAAAAGGAACGGCGGCGCTGACCGACGCTGGACGAACGGGTAGTTTGCTCTCGGTCGGAGGCCAGGATCCCGAAACGCGGGTGAAGGAATACACCAGCGGCATTCCGGCTTGGTCGAAAGATGGCACCCTCGGCCTCGAGCTCCAGGGTTGCATCGTCGAAATTGGGGATGACGGAAAGGCCCTGTCCATGGAAACCGTCCGCGTTCCCTGCAGGGAGGCTCTCAATGACGGAACACGGGATAGTGACGGCGATTGACGGCAAGATTGTCACGGTTGTCCTCAGGATGATGGAAGGATGCGCGTCCTGCGTGAATTCCACCTGCAAGACAAACCGGACGGGCGTCAAAGCTTACAACAGGGACAGCCTTGGTATAGCCGAGGGCGACACGGTCGAGATAAAGATCGAGGGCAAGGCGCAGCTTTCGGGCGCCCTCTGGGTTCTTGGCCTTCCCTTGGCCGTATTCATCGCGGGGTATCTTCTCGGCAGATTCCTCTATCCGGCTTCGGGAGAAGGACCGGCAGTCCTCTTCAGCGTCGCGGGCCTCGCCCTGGGCGGTGTCGTGGGCATCTTCGTTCAGAAAGGCAAGAAGCTCGACTCCCTGCCGCGCGTGGTCAAGCGCGTCGATTTCTCCGAGTTCGAGCCGGGGTCTGGAGAGGATGCGGAAATCGAAGCCCGGACCTGCGGCTACGCCGAAGGCTGAAGGGGCCGAAGGTCCGGTTCAGTTTCCTGGCTTCAGCGTTCCAGAACGGATGCGGCAACCGATTTCGCCGCGCCTTCTCCCGCCAGGAAGGAGATGATGGCCAGGGAGAACTCTGCCGCGCATCCCGCCGCCCGGGCAGTTATGATGTTGCCATCCGTCACGACCCTTCCCGCCGTGAAAATTCCACCCGAAACCTTGACTTCTGATCCAGGGTAGCCAGTGAACTTTCTGCCCCCGAGAATGCCGCATCCCCCGTGGAGTACCACCGCCGGAGCGGCACAGAGGGCAGCGACGAGCTTGCCCGCGTGGAAATGGCGGAGGATGAGCGCGCGGGCGGCGGAGCTCGCGGCGATATTGGATGAACCCGGCATGCCACCCGGAACGATGATCGCGTCGAAATCCCCAACCTCCGCCTGGTTCCCCAGGTCCGCGAAGACCTTGATGCCGTGGGAACCCGTCACCACGGAACCCGTGACGCCGATGGTCTTCACGTCGATGCCTGCCCTCCGGAGATAATCGACCGGAGTCAGGGCCTCCACTTCCTCGAAACCCTCTGCGAGAAGCAGACAGGCTGTTTTCATGCACTACCTCCTCTAATGGCCTCGATGACGCAGACGGCGGTCAGCGCGGATGGCTCCCATTCATTTCCATTCTAGCGGGGCCGGCGCCTCGGATCAAGAAATAGTGGCATAAAGCCGGCAGATGGTTTGACGTTACTCCGAATCGATGAAATAATGTTTCGAGATGCCGCGGCCCACTTCGGGCTGCGGCGCGCAAGCCGGCGTTGCCGGAGTCTCCGGTCTTCCCGGAGAACCATCCTCAAACCACTCGGAGTATCGGACATGAAGAAGTTGGCCTGCACCGCCCTCATTCTGTTATCGTTCTCCATGGTATTTTCCGTTTCTGCCGCGCCGAAGTCCGACGACTATGTCGCCGTCTATTCCGGCGAGCTCACGACCATCAACTACCTCGTCACCGGAGGCGACAACGAGCATACCGCCATCGCGAACATCCTTGACGGACTCGTCGAGTATGACAGGTATGGCGTCCTGCAGCCTTCCCTCGCCACGTCGTGGACTATGTCCGCCGACGGCCTCGTATGGACTTTCAACCTTCGGCAGGGCATCAAATGGGTCGATTACAAGGGCAAGGTGATCGCGGACATCGTCGCCCAGGACTGGGTCGACGCGATGAAGTACCTCCTCGACAAGAAAAACGCCTCCATGACGGCGGATGTAGCCTATGGCGTTCTCAAGAGCGCGAAGGACTACTACAACGGCAAGATCTCCGACTTCGATCAGGTCGGCGTCAAGGCCAAGGACAAGTACACCCTCGAGTACACTCTCGAGAGGCCGGTGCCCTACTTCCTCAGCATGCTCACCTACGTCTGCTTCCTCCCCGTCAACGGCCAGTTCCTGGCCGCCTCGGGAGCCAAATTCGGAACGGACAACCGCAACCTCCTCTACAATGGCGCGTACATCCTCTCCACCTTCGAGCCCCAGGTCGGCCGCGAGTTCGTCCGCAACGACAAGTATTGGGACAAGGAACATGTCTACATCAAGCGCCTCATTTACAAATACAATAAAGAATCTGCCACCCTGGCTCCCCAGCTCTTCCTCCGGGGAGAGGTCAAGTATGCTCCCCTGCCCAGCTCCCTTCTCGACAGCTGGATGAAAGATTCCGCCAAGAAGGCCGTCGTCCGCCCCGCGAAAACTTCGGCTTACTCCTACTTCTACACCTTCAACTTCAATCCCACCTTCGAAGCCCAGTACGAGCCCGACAACTGGAAAGTCGCCGTCAACAACAAGAGCTTCCGCGAGTCTGTCTTCCACGCCTTCGATCGCCGCGCCGCGATGCTCACCGCCGAGCCCTACGCTCCCGAGCGCCGCATCCAGAACACGGTCACGCCCGCGAACTTCGCGAACGCCGGCGGGAAGGACTACACCGACACGGGCGACCTCGCCGCCGTCACGAAGACCGAAACCTTCAACAAGGCCCTCGCCCAGGAATTCAAGGGCAAAGCCCTCGCCGAACTCAAGGACAAGGCCAAGTTCCCCGTCAAGATCATGATGCCCTACAACGCCGGATCGACCGAGTGGGCCAACCGCGTCCAGATCGTCGAGCAGCAGCTCGAAGCGGTCCTTGGCACGGACTTCATCGACGTCATCCCCGTCTCCTTCCCCTCGACCGGATTCCTCGGCGCCACACGCCGCAAGGGCAACTATGCGATGGAGGAGTGCAACTGGGGCCCCGACTACGCCGACCCCGAGACCTACACCGACCCCTTCGTTACCGGATCCAACTACAACTGGCCCGAGAAGGCAGCAGGCTACATCGAGGCAAATGGCAAGCCCAAGTACGAGAACATGGTGGACGCGGCCAAGGCCGAAGTCACCAACCTCAAGAAGCGCTACGAACTCTTCGCCAAGGCCGAGGCTTTCCTCCTCAACGAAGCCTTCATAATTCCCTACTCCTCAGGCGGCGGCGGCTTCGAAGCCTCCAAGCTCGAGCCCTTCACTTGCCCCTTTGCACCCTTCGGCATTTCTAATCTCAGGTTCAAGGGACAGGTCGTCCTGTCCAAGGCCGTCTCCACCGAGGAATACAACAAGCTGAAAGCTCAGTGGGACGCCGAGAGACTCGAAGCTCTCGCGAACGCCAAGGACTGAAGTCCGGGTCCCGTTCTGCCAACCCGAACCGGGACGCCCGGGCGATACAGCCTGAGCGTCCCGGTTTTCCTGTGTAGATCCAACCCACCGTCCGTGCGGACGGCATCCCGCCAGGTCCGAGGGATAGAATAGCCATGTTCAAGTATTCTCTGAAACGATTGAGTCAGTCTCTCGTCACGCTGTTCATAGTGGTGACGGCAGTCTTTCTTCTCATGCTTCTCCTGCCTGTGGAGGGTTACTTCGCGGACGGCTTCGACAAGCTCGATGCCGCCCAGCGCGAGAACGTCCTCGCCAAAATGGGGCTTCTCGATCCCTGGTACGTCCAGCTAGGCAAATTCTATGGACGCCTCGCGCGTGGAGACCTGGGAACTTCGATCATCTACCGGCGCGATGTTCCGATAACCGAAGTCATCGCTCCCCGAATTCCCTACTCGATGGCCTTCGGGATCACCGCCACTCTGCTTTCCCTGGTCCTTGGACTCGGGATGGGCATAGGGATGGCGCGCAACAAGGGAAAAATGAGGGACAGGGCAGGTACGGCATACATCGTCTTCATCAACGCCGTTCCCTCCGCGGTCTACCTCCTCTTCATACAGCTTTACGGCTCCGATCTCTTCGGGCTTCCCCTCCTCTTCAACAAGTACAAGGTCGGGAGCTGGTTCCTGCCCGCCATATCCATGTCTCTCGGCGGCATCGCGGGCTACGGCATGTGGATGCGCCGCTACATGGTGGATGAACTGAACAGGGATTACATCAAACTCGCCCGCGCCAAGGGCATGTCCGACTCCTCCATCATGGTGAAGCATGTCATGCGCAACGCCTTCGTCCCGATGGCCCAGTATCTGCCTGCGGCCATCCTGTCCACGATTTCCGGGTCCATCTACATCGAGTCCCTGTACTCCATCCCCGGCATGGGCGGACTCCTCGTCGACGTGATACAGAGACAGGACAACCCCATGGTCCAGGCCCTCGTACTCATATTCTCCTTGATCGGCATCATAGGACTCTTTCTCGGGGATGTCCTCATGGCGGTCTTCGATCCGCGCATAAAACTTGTCAAGAGCGAGGGGGCACGCTGATGGATGACATGTTCGAATTCGCCTCCTTCGACGAATCCGCTGGAGAGCGCACGGGATACTCCAACTACTCCTATTGGGGATCGACCCTCCGCGTCTTTCTCAAGAACAGGGTAGCCCTTGTCCTCCTCGTGGTGTTGAGCGTCCTGCTCATCTTTACCTTCCTCCAGCCCTTCATGCCGGGACAGAAACTCCCGACAAAGATATACCTCGATCCCGCAACCGGGACGCAGCTGCGCAACCAGACACCCAATGCGGAGTTCTGGTTCGGGACCAACTCCATCGGACAGGATCTCTGGTCGCGGATATGGAGCGGAACGCGGACCAGCCTCCTCATCGGCCTCATCGTCGGCGTCTTCGAGATGGTCATCGGCATCATATTCGGAGCCATCTGGGGCTATGTCCGCAAGCTGGACCGCGTCATCACCGAAGTCTACAACGTCCTCAACAACATACCGACGACGATCATACTCCTTCTCATGGCCTACATCCTGAAGCCCGGTTTCAGGACCATGGTCATCGCCATGTGCGCGACCGGCTGGCTGGGTCTTGCCCGCTTCGTGCGCAACCAGATCGTCATCATCAGGGACAGAGAGTACAACCTGGCCTCGCGCTGCCTCGGAACCCCGACACGGCGGATCATCTTCAAGAATCTCCTTCCCTATCTCGTCTCCGTCATCATGCTGCAGACTGCCCTGTCCATCCCCGGGACCATCGGCTGGGAGGTCTTCCTGACCTACATCGGCCTCGGCCTCCCGGTGAGCATCCCTTCCCTTGGCAATCTCGTGAACGAGGGGCGCCTCATCATGATGTCGCCGGAGCTGCGCTATCAGCTGATTTTCCCGACCATCGTGCTGTCCATCATCACGATTTCGTTCTATGTGCTCGGCAATGCCTTCTCCGACGCGTCCGATCCGCGCAACCACGTGTAGGAGGGTTCACCGACATGGCAGAAACAAAGACAGGCCTTGGGGCCTGCGCGGCCGCCGTGGACGCGGAGAGCAGGAAGGTTATCCTCTCCGTGCGGGATCTCTCGATCAGGTTCAGTCTGCGCGGCCGAATCCTCAAGGCCATCCGGGGCGCCTCGCTCGATTTGTACGAGGGCGAGACCCTGGCCATCGTGGGAGAGTCCGGTTCGGGCAAATCGGTCTTCACCAAGTCCTTCATCGGCATGCTGGACCAGAACGGCTGGGTCGAGTCCGGCTCCATCCTCTTCGAGGGCGCGGATCTCGCGAAGTTCAAGACCGAAAAAGAGTGGATGACAATCCGGGGCAAGAAAATCTCCATGGTCTTCCAGGATCCCATGACAGCCCTCAATCCGCTTCGCAGCATCGGGAAGCAGATCGGCGAAGTGATCGAGATGCATCAGGGGCTCGAGGGCGAGGCCGTCGAGAAGGAGGTAGTGGAAATCCTGAGGCGAGTCGGGATTCCGGAGCCCGAGACACGCTGCAGGCAGTATCCGCACGAGTTCTCGGGAGGCATGCGCCAGCGCGTCGTCATCGCGATCGCCATGGCGTGCAAGCCGAAAATCCTCATCTGCGACGAGCCGACGACGGCGCTCGACGTGACCATTCAGGCCCAGATACTCGATCTCATACGCTCGCTCCAGCACGACTTCGGCTTTACGACGATCTATATCACCCACGACCTCGGCGTCGTGGCCAACGTGGCCGACCGCGTCGCCGTCATGTACGCGGGAAAGATCGTCGAGTGCGGCAGCGCGGAGGAAGTCTTTTACGACGCGCGCCATCCCTACACGTGGGCTCTGCTCTCATCTCTCCCCCAGCTCGGAATCAAGGGGCAGCCCCTGTACTCGATCAAGGGGACGCCGCCCAACCTGTTCAATGATGTACAAGGCGACGCGTTTGCCCCGCGCAATCCGCGCGCGCTCAAGATCGATTTTGTCGAGGAACCGCCGGAATTCAGGGTTTCGCCCACGCACACCGCCTCCACATGGCTTCTCGATCCGAGGGCACCCGCCGTCGAGCCGCCACAGGCTATCCTGGCGATGCGCGCAAAATACCTTGGAGGCGCCGCATGAATGTGGAAGGAAAGCGGGAAGTCTTCCTGGAAGTCCGCGACCTCAAGGTCGATTTCAAGGTCAAGGGCGGAGTCTTCAACGCCGTCAAGGGCGTCAGCTTCGATATATACAAGGGCGAGACCTTCGGCCTCGTGGGGGAATCCGGTTCAGGAAAGACGACAATCGGCCGCACGATCATCCGCATCAACGAGGCGACGGGCGGCACGATAAAATTCAAGGGCCGGCAGATCAACGGCCTGATCGACAAGGAGCTCGACCGCGAAGTCGTCCAGAAGATTCAGATGATCTTCCAGGATCCCATGGCCTCGCTCAACGAGCGGGCTAAGGTCGACTACATAGTCTCCGAGGGTCTGTACAACATCGGGGGATTCAGCGACGAGGCCGACAGGAAGGCGAAGGTCGAGAAAGCCCTCCTGGAAGTCGGCCTCCTGCCCGAGTTCGCGAGCCGCTTCCCCCACGAGTTCTCGGGCGGACAGCGCCAACGCATCGGCATCGCGCGCGCCCTCATCATGTCGCCCGAGTTCGTGATCGCCGACGAGCCGATCTCCGCCCTCGACGTGTCGATCCGCGCCCAAGTGCTCAACCTGCTCTCCGAGCTGCAGAGGACGAAGGGATTCACCTACATGTTCATAGCCCATGACCTCTCGGTGGTGCGCTTCATCACGGACAGGATCGCCGTCATCAACAAGGGCGAGATTGTCGAGCTCGCGGAAACCGAGGAGCTGTTTTCGCGCCCGATGCATCCATACACGAAGGCTTTGCTCTCCGCCATTCCCGTGCCGGATCCCAGGATCGAGAGAGGCAAGCGCTCACGCGCATACGATCCCTCCTGCCACGATTACTCGACTGACAAGCCGGCCTGGACCGAAATCCTGCCGGGGCACTTCGTTCTGGCCAATGGAGAAGAGACGCAGGGCTATCGGATCAAATACCGCCTCTGATGGAGGTCCCCTCCTCCGGTTCGCGGAAGGCGAGGTCGAACTTCATGGGACGAAATACTTCGCGCCGACGCCGAAGGAAAAATAGAAGAATATGGAAATAGCGGCCAGCCAGAGGGCTGCCCAGACGAGCGCAAGCCCGTGGTCGGCGGCGGGAAGACCGCGGAGCAGGGACAGGGATTTGCCGTTTCTCCTGCCCCCCTGCCTCCGGCCCCCGGTTTTGTCCGTGACCTGGACAGTCCGGGCCGCCTGGCCCCGGGGCAGGACAGCCTCGGAGAAATCGGCGAAGAAACCCGGAGAAAGCGGGTTGTTGCTTCTTCCTTCGGCGGGTGCGGGCGGAATTTTTTCTTCCTTGGATTTTTGGACGGCCTTCCTGCCGCTTCCCATGAAATTGTCTTTGCGGAGATGGATGAGCCAGGCGACAAGAAGATAAAAGGCCATGAAGACAGGCAGAAGTCGGCCGAAAAAGTACAGATTGCCGAAGACGAGGCGGGTGAGGATCCAGGAAAAACCCGCCGTGGCGAGAGAGAGAATCGTTCCGTAGAGAAAGCCCGGCACAATCACCCTCCCCGAAGATCTTCAATTTGCACGAAAATTATTGTAGGGAGAGCCCCGGAACCTTGTCAATCGAAGCCTCGTAAGGCCATCATGACGGCCGCAAGGAGTGAACCATGAAATCCGAAGCGGAAGTGCGCGTCGATTCCCTGTTCGAGGCTCTGACAGAGGATCAAGTCGGAGGATCCAGGCTTCCGGCCCTGGCCGGGCTCGCCGTGGTCGCCGTCGAGGCGGGAAAGACTGTGTACGAAGGATACTTCGGGCGCCGCTGCATCGATCCGGCCGATCCTTCCTGCGACCTTCCGGTGACCCGGGATACCAAATTCCGCGTCGCCTCCATGTCTAAGCCCATCACCTGCATCGGCGCCATGTTGCTCGTCGAAGAGGGGCTCCTCGATCTCGGCCGGGATGTGTCGGACTACCTGGGGTTCCGCCTGCGCCATCCGCAGCACCCTGAGCTGCCAATCACGGCGGCGATGCTCCTGTCCCACACATCATCCCTGCGCGACGACGAGAACTACACAGTTCCCTTCGGTGGCAGGCTCGAGGAAATGTTCACCCCGGGCAGTCCCCTCTACGCCGATGGCCGCCACTTCGCGCCGCCCGTTCCGGAGAGCGATACCGCTCCCGGCAGGTATTTCGAATACTGTAACCTCAATTTCGGCGTACTCGCGACCATCATGGAGATGGTCACGGGAGAACGCTTCGATCTCTACATGCAGTCCCGCGTCCTCGATCCTCTCGGAGTCGTGGCATCCTACAACGTCAACCTCCTCGACGACGCGGCATTCGCCGAGATCGGCGCCCTCTACCGCAAGGCGCCCGGCTCGGAAGGTCCCTGGGACCCCGCGGGCCCCTGGCTCCCCCAGGTCGACGATTACCGCGGGAAGAGGCCAAAGCTCGCCCTGCGGTACAATCCAGGTCCGGAAGGGCAGATTCCCGAGCTCTCGACCTACGAAATCGGCAGCAACGGGACTATGTTCTCCCCCCAGGGGGGCCTCCGGATCTCCCCAGCGGACTATTCGAAGCTGATGCGCGTCTTCATGGAAGGCGGGCGCTGTGGCAGTGCAAGAGTTCTCGCAGAGAGCTCGGTGCGCGACATGATGACGACGCGCTGGAAGTACGACCCCGAGTTGAAAAACGGCGAATCCTATTACGGGATGACCCGCGAATCGGGGCTCGCCCTCTTCTGCACGACTGACAGCCAGGACGGGTCCGGATGCGACCGCCTCGTCCCCGAAGGTGGAGTCCGCATGTGGGGGCACCACGGCGACGCCTACGGCTACCTCGGCGCCGCGCTGTTCGACCCGGAATCGGGACGGGGATTCGTGTATTCGATAAGCGGGACCGCCGCCGACCCGATGGTCAATCGCGGCAGCTATTCGTCCTGGTTCGTCTGGGAAGAGCTGATCCAGAAGACCCTGCTCGGCGAGATATTCGGTGTGCATCCGGGCGTCACGGGAGCCTAACGTCTCCTGACGACAAGTTCCTCGGGCGGCGCCTCGGCCAGATCCCGCATGCGCTTCACTCGCTCGTAGAGCGCGGCCTGGGCCTGGAAGGCCTCGCTTCCCTTCGGCGGATGTATCCTCTGCCACTTGCCCGAGGAGGAGAGCCGGTAGGACTGCACGGTGTCCAGGAAATAGGATTCGAGGATGCCGAAGACCCTCCTGCGTATCGACTCGTCCAGAACCGGGAACAGGAGTTCGACGCGGCGTTCGAGGTTGCGCGGCAGCCAGTCCGCGCTGGACAGATACAGTTCGCCCGCGCCACCGTTCTGGAAATAGAGGATGCGCGCGTGTTCCAGATAGCGTCCGAGCACACTGACCACGCTTATATTCTCGGATAGTCCCTTCACGCCCGGGATGAGGGTGCAGACGCCCCGGATGTTGAGCCGTATGTGGACTCCGGCCTTCGCGGCCCGATAGAGGGCGTCGATTATTTCCGTATCGGCGAGGGCGTTCAGCTTCGCCATGATGAGGCCGGGCGATTCCGGACTCGAGCGCTGGATTTCCCTGTCTATGAGGAAGAACAGCCTCTCTTTCAGGTCGAAGGGGGCGACAGCGAGGGATTTCAGCCGCTGGACGCTCGAGTAGCCCGTGATCGCGTTGAAGAAGAGCGAAGCTTCCGTGCAGAGCTCGGCGTTGGCCGTCATGATCGAAAGGTCGGAATAGAGCCTGGCCGTCCTGTCGTTGTAGTTCCCCGTCGACAGGTGGAGGTAGCGCCCGATTCCCCCGTCGCGCTCCCGGCGCAGCACGAGGGCGGCCTTGGCGTGCACCTTGAGCCTCGCGATTCCATACACGACTATGGCGCCTGCCTGTTCGAGTTTGTTCGCCCAGGAGATGTTCCTCTCCTCGTCGAAGCGGGCTTTCAGTTCGACGACGACACAGACTTGCTTCCTGTTGCGCGCAGCCCTCGTCAGCGCCCTGATGATGGGCGAATCCCCCGAAGTGCGGTAGAGCGTCATCTTGATGGCCAGGACCTCCGGGTCGTCGGCCGCCGCATCGACGAAGCGGATGACGGGGTCGAAGGACTCATAGGGAACGTGGATGAGCCTGTCGCGCGCGCGGATCGATTCCCACATCGCGGCCGTGTCCTCCGGTTCGGGCATCTTGACAGGTGTCCAGGGTTTGTCGCGCAGCCTGTCGGCTTCCGGCATGAGCCCTTCCTGACCCGCCCATTCCATGAATCCTCGCAGGTCGACGGGGCCGGGCAGGCGGTAGACATCATCCGGCTCCAGCTCGAGCCCGATCCTGAGCCTTTCGGCCAGATAGTCCGACCGGCTGGAAATCGAAAGCCGCACGGGCAGGGAATTCTGTCTTCCCGCGAGCACGTCTTCCAGAGCTGTGAGGAAATCCTCGTCGCGCTCTTCGTCCACCGGCGAATCGGCGTCCCGCGTGACCTTGAAAACCGCGGTTCCCGCGAGATCGCTGCCAGGGAAGAGTCGGTGGCCCATGACCTCGATCATGTCCTCGAGGAGGGCATAGCGTGCCTGTCCCGCGGCATTCTCCGATTCAAGCCGTACGAAGCGTTCGAGAACGGAGGGTACCTGAACCATGGCGAACTTTTCCTCGCCGGATTCGTCGGTCATGACGAAGGCTACGTGGATCCTGAGGTTCCCGGTAGAGGGGAAGTCTCCGTCCTCGATCCGCAAAGGGGTGAGGAGGGGAAATACCCGCTGATCGAAGTAATTCTCTATCCACCTGTGCTCCGCCGGACTCCACTCCTTGAGTCGCGCGAGGGCGAGACCGGCATGCGCCAGTTCAGGCAGAAGGTCCTTCATCAGACAGTCGTACTGCGCCTCGATTATTCCCCGGACCCGTCTCGTTATGGTCTGCAAGAGGGCGGAGGGCGGGATCCCCGAGGGGTCGGGATTGGCGTCGCCACAGCGGATGGCGGATTTGATCGCGGCGACCCTCACCATGAAAAACTCGTCGAAATTTGACGCGACTATTCCGAGGAATTTGAGCCGTTCCAGAAGGGGAGTGGAGGCGTTCATGGCCTGATCCAGGACCCGCGCGTTGAACTCGAGCCAGGAAAGCTCGCGGTTGAAATAGTGTGCGCCGCTCATTCAGGACTCCCCCGTTGTCGCCTTTTTGCGGTTTTTTTCATGCGAGTACGGGCTCCAGCCCGAAGACTTCGCTGAACATGTCGCTCTTCTCCGTCATCGAGAGTCGTTCCAGCGAAAAATCCAGACGGTTTCCAGCCCGCATGATGAAGCGATCCTCGACCTTCTCGAAGGTGAGCTTGCCGACCTTCCCGTCGTGGCCGCGGTCAAGGGCGTCGGCGACGCGGAGAATGGCTGCGAGCTTGGTCACGAGTATCCTGTCCTCCCGCGGCAGGGCTATGAAATTGAGATGGGTCGGCGCGGGGGGCATCTTGCGGTGGTAGCGGACGACGTTGGAGATGATAGTGAGGTCGTTCTTGTTGAGGCCGAATATCTCCGAGTTGGCGATGATGTATTCGCCGTGCTTGTGGTGCCCCGAGGAGCGTATTATCGTGCCGATGTCGTGCAGCATCGACGAGGCTTCGAGGAGGAGTCTCGCCTTGCGGTCGAGCCCGTAGTCCCGGAGCAGCGCGTCGAAGATGGCCAGGGCATAGCCTGTCACGGTTTTCGCGTGTTTTTCGTCGAAGTGAAATTTCCGCCCGAGGGCCGCGGTGCTCGCGAGGATCTGCCTGTGCATTTCGGCCGCAAGTTCGTTGTCGGGACCCTTGAGAATGGCCAGGAGGAGGCCCTCGCGGATGGACACGTCCGGGATGATGACGAAATCCGCTCCTGTCCTGTCGAGAAAGTGTTTCTCGATGGCGAGGCCCGAGACGAGACCTTCCGCATCGGACCAGGAAATGCGGAAATCGGCGACGCATTCTTCGATGGACAGCTGTCCCGTCGATTCGACGAAGGAGGAGAAGGATTCCCGGGGTATGACGGAGTAGTGCTCCGTCTTTTCGCCTTCCAGCCGGGATGCGGCGAGCCTCGCGTCCGAACCGATGACGATGAAGGTTCTGATGGAGTCCAGAGGTATGTCTTCCTCGAGACTGTCGCAGACTGTCCGGACATTGTCCTCGAGAAACTGGCGAAGGTAGGCGGAAGAAGAGCCTGCCGCCTTGATATGCTCGCTGACCCTCACGGTTCCGATGTGGAGGGAGTGCGAGGCGACCATCCTCCCTCTCCTCAAGAGCATGATTTCCGTGGAGCCCCCGCCCACTTCCAGGATCATGGCGTTGGAGCGCGCGAGGCGTTTCCGTTCGTCCTGGAGAGCGTGCTGGACGGCAAGGTACATGAGGTGATTCTCCTCGATGTCCTCGACGACCGTGATGCGGAAGCCTGTCTGGAGCGAAACCCTGTCGACGAAGGTGTCCCTGTTGGTGGCCTCCCGCAGGGCGCTCGTCGCGAAGACCCGCGCCTCCTCGGGGCGGATTTTGTAGCCCGAGAGGAATTCCCTGAAGGCGGAGAGGACCGCGATGCTCTCGCGCATCGCCTCCCGCGTGATGTGGCCGAGGGTGAAGACATCGCGTCCTATCCTGCTCGGCTTTCCGGCCCGGTCGAGGATCTCGACATCCTGGGTGCCGCCGATTCTGGCGATGACGAGACGGATCCCCGTGGAGCCGATCTCGATGACAGCGGTGATGTTGGTGCCAGTCATCGAGCGCCGCCCGATTCGAGGGCCATGTGGGCCGCTCCCGTGGCCACGGCGAAATCTCCGAGCTCGGAGACGAGGACCTCGACCGTCTTCGCGAGTCCCGGCATGAGGTGGGCCTCCATCGACTTCCGGGCGGTCTCCCGGATGCGCTGGCCGAAACGTTCCATCACACCGCCGCCGAGGACGATGGCCTCCGGATTGAAGAGGTGGACGACATTGGCCATGCCGATGCCGAGCCAGTGGGCTGTTCTGTCCAAAGCCTTTGCGACCGCGGTGTCTCCGGCCTGGATGGATTCCTCGATGGAGGAGCTGCGGCACTTGCGGAAATCCGTCCCCGCTGAGGCGAGGAGGCCGGGCGCCTTGCCCGCCGAGGCGAGGCCTATGGCGTCTTTTGTCAGAGCGGTGCGGGACGCGAGGGCTTCCAGACAGCCGTAGTTCCCGCAGCCGCACAGAGGCCCTCCCTCGAGGAGGATCATGTGGCCGATTTCGCCGGCCGAGCCAGAGGAGCCGCGGAAAATTTTTCCGTCAAGGATGAGGCCTCCTCCGATGCCCGTTCCGACGAATATGCCGACCGCGTCGCGCATACCCCTGAGGGCACCGGAGCGCAGCTCGCCGAAGACGCCCGACTGCACGTCGTTGTCGAGATAGACGGGCGCGTCGAAGAGCGAGCCGAGTCGCGCGGCGAGGGGGAATTTTTCGAAGCCCATGTTGGGGGTATAGAGGACGATGCCATCCCTGCGGTTGAGCGGTCCGGGCACGGCGACTCCGATCGAGTCGAGGGCGCTGGCGGTAATTCCCGCTGCGGCGAGGGCTTCCCTCGCAGTCTTCCCGAGGACATCGATGACGGCTTCCGCGCTGGCCTCCCTCGGAGTCTTTGCCTTTTCACTGGAGATCAGGGTGAGTTTTCGCGCCTCTCCCTTCTTGCCTTCCTCGACCTTGAAGACGGCCGCGAGTATTTTCGTGCCGCCGAGATCGATCCCGGCGACGATGCCGTTTTTGCCCTTCATTGCCATCCTCCAGAAGGAAAGATCTCTGTCCTCTCGTTCAAGGAGCAGGCCTTCCAGATTCCAATAGTATAGCGGCTTCGCGCATCCCGCAATCGCCTGCGATTCCGGCCGGCGTGCCGACTGCTCTCTCGCTTGTCCAATGCCGGTCCCGGAGTGTAAAATCGATCCACGATGCGAAAATCTCTGGCCCTTTCGGCCATCCTCCTTATCGCCGTCCTCTGCCTCGCCTCCTCGTGCACGCCCCGTCTCGGCTGGGGCGTCATAGTCTGGTCCCTGCCCGATGGTTCCGTCCCCACGGGAAGCGTCGTCCCCGTCTACATCAAGTCCGACATCGGCAAAGTCTACGTGATCGGCAAGCCCGGCGCAGCCCGCGACAAGATGGAAGTCGAGCAGTGGCGCCTCGAGCTTTTCCGTACAAAAGCTGGGGCCGCGCGGCGTGTCAAGGATTTTGCCGACTACCTCGATGTCTTCATGAGCGCCACCCGCGACAGCGTCCCGATACGGGACAAGCCCACCAACGCGGGAAAGCGTGTTTTCAAACTGCGTCAGGGACAATCGGTCAAGGTTTTCGCCAAGGTTGAAGGCGAGACGGTCTCCACGGGCGGCAAAGCCCTTCCGGGCGACTGGTACAAGGTCATGGCCGACGACGGCACGACCGGCTATGTGTTCAGCTACGCCATGAAGCTCTACCACGAGTCCGAATCGGGTTCCCTGGCCGGAGCCGATGGAGGCGATTTCTCCTCCCACATCGACTCACTCTTCGCCAGCACATGGCGACCCTCGTACTTCCAGGACATGATCGACTCCGGCAGCATCGACCTCGAGCGTTTCTCCCAGAGATTCGGCCTTTTCGCCGACGCCGTGCACAAACAGATCCGGGTCGAACTTCCCGGCCAGTCCAACACCTTCAACTATACCTCGATCACGGAATCCTCGGGCTCCGCCCTCTTTGAGGGCAGCCCCCTCGTGATCTCCTTCCTCGGCGAGAACCGCATCCTCGCCCGATGGACGGACAGTCAGGAATTCGTCGTCCCCACGACAGACATTCGCGCGGAGATCCGAAAGGAGGAACTTGCCCGCCAGGACAGGCTCGTAGCCTTTGTCTCCGCCGCGGCCTCGGCCGAAGGCCTTCCCGCCACCACGCCCAGCGTGAGCTATTCGGCTCCCGGCGTCGGAAAATTCTCCTTCGGCAGCTCGGGAAAATTCTCCTGGACCGGCAAGGAGAGCCTCCCCGCTGGGTTCATCCCCCAAGGAGCCGGAGATTCCGGCACCATCGCCATGCGGCTCGGCATCGACGAGTCGCTGGCGGCGAGCTGGGACGGGGTCCTGTCCCTCGATTTTTCCGGTTCCGACATCCCCTGGGCCGATTATCTCTACCGGATAGGCCCTGATGGATTCATCCTCGCCAGGGCCATGACGGATCCTGCAACTAACAAGGCCGTCGAGGCGGACCAGACCGCAGGAACCGTCACCTTCCCTGCCAGCCACTGACATACACAGGTATAACCCATGGCTTTTGTCCAATTCACAGATGTGAGCCTCGCCTTCGGGGCGCGGGACCTCCTGAAAAACGCGAGCTTCTACCTCGCGGCGGGAACCCGCGCGGCCCTCGCCGGACCCAACG
This sequence comes from Treponemataceae bacterium, assembly GCA_963678065.2. Taxonomy (GTDB): domain Bacteria; phylum Spirochaetota; class Spirochaetia; order Treponematales; family Rectinemataceae. The sequence continues at coordinate 554,840 of CAXXVZ010000004.1, read as the reverse complement.
GAACCGGCAAGTCCACCCTCATGAAAATCGCCGTCGGACAGGTCAGGCCCGATTCGGGCGACAGGGCCATAACCAAGGGCGCGAGGATTTCCTACCTTCCGCAGACCGGCGTCGTCGTCGGATCAGATTCCGTTTCCGGAGAGGCTGAGAAGGCCTTCGCCTTCGTCGGCGATATGCTCGCCAGGCAGGAAGAGATCGGTCGCCTTCTCGCGGACTCGACGAGCGATACAAGGTTGACCGCCCGCCTTCTCGAAGAGCACCAGGCCATCGAAGAGGCAGTGGAGGGGACGGGATACCATCGCCGCGCGGACAGGATACGCGAAATCCTCATGGGCCTCGGCTTTTCCGAGAGCGACTTCGGGCGCCCGGCTCTCGAGTTCTCCGGCGGCTGGCAGATGCGCGTCGCCCTCGCCAGGGTTCTCCTTGAAAACCCCGACATCATGCTCCTCGACGAGCCGACGAACTATCTCGACCTGGAGGCGCGATCCTGGCTCGAGTCCTTCCTCTCCTCCTACAAAGGAGGCGTCCTCATCGTCTCGCACGACCGCTACTTCCTCGACGTGACCGTGAAGGAAGTCTATGAGCTCTTCGGCGGAAAGCTGACCCGCTATCCGGGGACCTACAGCCAGTACGAGGAGCGCAGGTCGAAGGAACTCGACGCGATCTTCGAGTCCTGGGGGCGTCAGCAGGAGGAGATCCAGAAACTCGAGGATTTCATTCGCCGCTTCCGCTACAAGGCGTCCAAGGCTTCCCAGGTGCAGAGCCGGGTCAAGATGCTCGAGAAGATCGTTCCCATCGAGATTCCCGAGGGCATGAAGCACATCCATTTCGCTTTTCCGCCCGCCCCGCACTCGGGCAAGGTAGCGGTCAGGATCGAGAATCTCACGAAATCCTACGGTGAAAACAGAGTTATCGGGGACTTCGGTGTCGAGATCGATCGCGGCATGAAAGTGGCCCTCGTTGGTCCGAACGGGGCGGGAAAATCGACACTCATGCGCCTCATCGCGGGAACCGATACCGACTATTCCGGTTCGATACGTTTCGGTTCAGGCATCGTGCCGGCCTACTTTGCGCAGGATACGGCCGAGAAGATGGAAGGCATCCACAGCGTGGAGGCCGAACTCGAATCGGTCTGCCCCAACGAGCTTCTGCCCAAGGTGCGCAACATGCTCGGCGCCTTCCTCTTCCGGGGCGACGATGTCGAAAAACCGCTGAACGTCCTCTCGGGAGGCGAGCGTTCGAGGCTGGCCCTCCTCAAGATGCTCCTGCACCCGGCCAATCTCCTCATCCTGGACGAACCAACCAACCACCTCGACCTCACCTCCAAGGATGTGCTCCTGGAAGCGCTCAGATCCTTCGAAGGTACCGTCCTCTTCGTGTCCCACGATCGCGGCTTCATCGAAGAGCTGGCAGACCGCGTCCTCGAGCTCGAGTCGGGCACGAGCCCGCGGCTCTATGTCGGCGATTACCGCTACTATCTTGAAAAAAAGGCCGCTCTCGCCGCGGAGACCTCATTCTCACCGCTTTCTCCCGGCGCGGGAGGGCGAACGGAAGTCCGCCCGGAAGTCCGCGCCGCTGCTCTGTCGGGGCAGGCTGGGGCGGTATCCTTCGCCTCACGCGCGGGCGCGGGAAACGACCCGGACAGCGCCGCGATGTCTCCCGCTGCTCCGCTTTCCTGGGAAGAGGAGAAGGCGCGCAAGGCCAGGGTCCGCAAGGTCGCGAAGCGGGAGCAGGAGATACTCGACCGCCTCGGCGCGATCGGCTTGCAGAAACAGGCTGCCGAACGGGAGATGGGCCTGCCGCGCAACTACTCGGACGGTGTGGCGATGAAGAAGCTCGCGGATTCAGTCGCGGAACTCGAGGCCGAGGCGGCTCGACTCAACGAGGAGTGGATAGCCGTGGCGGAAGAGTTGGCTTCGATGGCGTGATGCGGTTTCAGAATTCCCGGATGCGGCTGGCCTATTTGACGGCGGGTTTGGGGGTTTTCGCGGCTGGCAGTTTTTCCAGGATTTTGAGGGCGAGTATGCGGTAGGTCGCCGGCAGGGATTCGTTGCCGGGCTGGGCGTAGAACTCGATGAGGGCGTTGAAACCCGCGCGCGCCTCGTCGTACCTGCCCTGCTTGTAGGCGATGAAGGCGAGCTCGTACATGCAGGTGCTGCCGATGACCGGATCGCTGCCGAACCGCTCCTGCGCCGTCGTGTAATAGAACTGCGCCGCCTTGTAGTTGTAGCGATCCGACGCTTCCTGAGCCTTCTGGATGATCTCGGCAGAGGTGAAATCATCGGGCACCGATGTCGGAACCGAGGCGCAGGACCCGAGCAGGGTGACCAGGGCGACAAGCGACACCATGGCGAAGAAAGGGACGGAACGTCCCGCTGATCCGTGGAAATTCGATCTCATCATTGTTCTCCTGCCCCGTGCACCAAGTACGCGGGATTATGCTATACTCGTCCGGGCGCGGTCAAGGCGCGCCATGTCACCTGCATTTCAGTCCGACCGGAGTCAACCATGTTCGCCACCTTCGTCAATGCCGCAGCAATCATCATCGGTTCGTTTATCGGACTTGCACTCCGGAAGGGACTCGCGAAACGCTACGAAGAAGCCATATTCAGCGCGGCCGGAATAGTCACCCTCGTGATCGGGATACAGATGGCCTTCAAGACCAGCATGATTCTCGGTCTCGCCATCTCCCTCATCCTGGGCGGCCTGACCGGCACGCTTCTCGACATCGAAGGCGGCATCCTCCGGATCGGCGAGGTCCTGAAACGCCGCTTCGCCCGCAACGACTCGGATTCTTCTTTCGCTTACGGTTTCCTGAACGCCTCCGTCCTCTTCTGCTCCGGCGCGATGGCCATCCTGGGCTCCTTCCAGGCAGGGACCGAGGGCGTCTACTCGATACTACTAACAAAGAGCATCCTCGATGGTTTCATATCGATCATGTTCGCCGGAACGATGGGAGCCGGGGTAGCGTTTTCTGCCCTGAGCGTCTTCGCGTACCAGGGGCTCTTGACTGTCGGCTCCGTATGGGCGAAACCTTACGTATCGCCCCTCATGCTCTCCGAGCTGACGGGTATCGGGGGAGCTCTCGTCATCATGATCGCGCTGGGGCTCCTCAACGTGAAGAAATTCAGGACAGGCGACTTCCTGCCGGCCTTGCTCTTCATGGCCGCGGCCGTTCTGTGCAAACCGTTCCTTTCTTTCCTTTGAGGGACTGGGGTGACGGACAAGGTTGAATCGGCATCCGGAGACCGTCCGGAGAACGTGCATGAGCGCTCGAACATCAAAAAGGCCCGGATTGCGTTCCACGACGAGACCGGCACCTGGTACGGCCTCGACAACGCCGCCACGATCATGCCCGCCCTCTCCGACTCAGTTTCGACCTCACTCTTCCGCATCGAAGTCAGAGTCGACCACGAAGTCGACAAGGCCGCCCTCACCAAGGCCCTCCGTCGCTGCGGCGACCGTTTCCCCTATTTTGTCGTCGAGCTGCGCAGAGGTCTCTTCTGGTACTACCTCGAACGCCACACCCACGCGCTCCTCGTGCATCCGGACGCGGAGAGCCCCTGCCAGGGCTACAACATAAACAAGCGCGGCAACGCGCTCATCCGGATAATGGCCCGGGGCAGGCTCATCGCCGGCGAGTTTTCGCACGCCCTGACGGATGGTTCGGGCGGCCTGCGTTTCATGCAGACAATGCTCACTGAGTATTTCCGGCTCAGGGGCATCCATCCGGGGGCTCCTCTCGGAGAGGGAGAATTCGCCGACATATACCGCATCGACGATCCGCCGGACGCCGAGGAGTACGAAGACGCCTACCACCGTCACTTCACGAAAAAGTTGCCAATGCCGGACCCCGGCGTGCCCGCCTTCCAGATCGCCTCTCCCAAGTTGCCGCGTCACCGTTACCGGATAATCTCAGGCTCCCTCCCTCTCGCGCCGCTCCTCGATCTGGCCAAAGCCTATGGCGTCTCGATCACTGAACTCCTTGCGGCCATCTATCTCGACGCCCTCCAGGAAATCTGGCTCGCGTCGGGAAAGCGCGCGCGGAAACACTGGCTTCTCGGCGTCGAGATCCCCGTCAACATGCGGAAGTTCTACCCGACCCGGTCCAACCGCAACTTTTCGCTGTTCGTGATCGTGAATCAGGATATGCGTCTCGGAAAGCGCGATTTCGACGAAATAGTCACACGGGCCCACCATCAGCTCCGCATCGAGAACGACGAGCGGAACATCGCCCGCCAGATCACGCGCAATGTCGGCGGGAGCCGCAATCTCGTTGTGAGGCTCGTGCCGCTTTTCCTGAAGGATCTTTTCGCGCACGTCCTGTTTTCGAAAATGGGTGAGAGCCTTGTCTCCGGTTTTGTGTCGAATCTCGGCCGCGTCGCGATGCCGCCCGGTCCGGCCGCCCACATCGAACGGTTCGACTTCATCCCGACGCCCAGCCCCGTCACCCTGACCAACGCGGCAGTCCTGTCCTGGAAGGACCGGGTCTACATCAATTTCGGAAGTCTCGCCCGTTCGCGCGAACTCGAGCGGCTCTTTTTCTCCCGGCTCAGGCGGCTTGGTCTGCCTATACAAATCGAATGCAATCTGTCAGGAGGCCAATGATGCCTTACTGTCCCCGCTGCGGCGTCGAACTGGCGCCGGAAACGGATACCTGTCCTCTGTGTTCGTTCGATATGAGGCGGATTTCCGGCGAGTCCTGTCCCGAACCCCGCATCCCTCCCGTGTCCGGGATGCAGGAAGTGCTCGGTTCCCGGAACAAGCCGACCAATCTCTGGGAGGTGTTCTCCGTCGCCGTTCTGATCGCCGCCACCGTCGTAGCGGGGGTCAACGTTCTCGACTCGGGCTCGTTCTCATGGTCGATGTATCCCCTTTTCTCCCTGGCATTCCTCTGGATTCTTGTGACAACCGGGCTCGTGGCGGGAAAGCACCTCCCCGCGGCTGTCACGGTCGCGGCCCTCTCCCTGCCGGTCTACCTCGTGTCCCTCGACGCGATAGATGGCAGCCTCAGTTGGGCTTTTCCGATAGCCATCCCGATAGCCCTCGTGAGCGAACTCGCCGTGACGGGAGCAGTCGTCGCATCCCTCAGGACGAAGCGGATGGGGACGAACGTGATTGGCTTCATCCTCATCGCCGCCGCCGTGATCTGCCTCGGCATCGAAATGACGGTGGACATCCAGGCGCATGGGGAAATAAGTCTCCACTGGTCGGCCATCACCTCCCTCACCTTGATCCCGATAGCCGCTTTCCTTCTGTATCTTCACCACCGGGTCGTAAAAGAGGCCAATCTGCACAAACTGCTGCGCTTCTGAACCCACGGGGCTGGCCATGTCGAGCCGCACACAGCTGCGTCGGAATCGCAGAATCGGGAAGACGCGCGAGAAACCGGCCTCTCCCGAACCTCCGTCGATCAGCCGGTCAGTCGATCAGAACCGCGATTCGTTGAGCTTGAAGAAGATCTTCGTGCCTTTCAGTTTCTCGTTGCCCTTGGCGTAATCGAAGGCGGTTTTGCCTTCGTCGCTCTTTGCCTTGCCGTCGCTTCCGGCGGCGAGGAGGGCGGCCACCACATCGGGGTTCGGGTTGCTCTTCGCCGCGTGCATGAGAGCCGTCATCCCCGAAAGATCCCGCGCCCCGATATCGTTGCCAGCCTTGATGAATATGTCGATGATTTCGGTACTTGGGTTACCTTGGGCTGCGAGCATGAGCGCCGTCATCCCTTCGCTTTCACGGAGCGAGGGATCGGCGCCGCGCGCGAGGAGCTTTCGCACGAAAGCGGGGTCCCCATTGATCCAGGCCGCATACGTCAGCGCGGTCATGCCGCCTCCCGTCTGCTCGTCGACATCCATCTCACCTTCATCCAGAAGGACATCGACGATGCGGGGGGCCGTGCTGAAAGCCGAGGCGATCATGAGGACCGTGCGGTCATACTCGTCGCGGGCGTAGATATCCGCTCCCCTGCGGAGAAGCATCCTGATCATGTCCGGGTTATCGTTGTGACCTGCGGCGTAGAGAAGCGGTGTGAACTGAAGTTCGCCTTTCTGCTCGATGTCGAATCCCTGGTCGAGGAAGAATTCAGCAACCGCAGGGTTCCCGTTGAAAGCGGAGGCGATGAGAAAGGGAGAACGTCCGTACTCGTCCACAGCCTTGAGCGATGAGCCGGCCTTCAAGAGAACCCGGGCGATGGCGGGCTCCTCATTGTGTCCCGCCGCATACATGAGCGGGGTGTAGTTGAGTTCCCCCCGCGCCTCGAGATCCGAACCCCCGTCCAGAAGGACCATGATCACCTCCGGGTCCGGATTGTTCGCGGCGGCGATCATGAGTGGCGTGGCATTGTACTCGTCCCGGGAAGCGACATCCGCGCCTTTCGCCATAGCCGAAAGGACGTCGCCGGGACTGCCCTCTGCGACGATATCGAAGAAGGATTTACTCTGCGCGTAGATGGGGAGGATGGAAACGATTCCCGCACAGGCGATGGCCAGAATCAGGTTCTTTTTCACGGCTTTCCTCCGGAATTCTTCTCCCATGAATATGCCGCGCAGTGGATCGTATGTCAAACCCAGCTTTTTCTCGCTAAGTCCCGCCGGTGACTTCAGGCTCCGTGAATCGTTCCGTTGCATCTATTGACATTTGTTTTCATATTGTGTAGATTCATCTCATCACGACGCAGGGTAGAGCAGTTGGCAGCTCGTCGGGCTCATAACCCGGAGGTCACAGGTTCGAGTCCTGTCCCTGCTAGATAGAAGACCGGCCCCTAAAAAGGCCGGTTTTTTTTGTCTTTACCTTTTAATGAAATACTTAAAACACACACCTCCCAATTGTTACTTTATTTTACCTGTATCGACTCTGTTTTGCCTTATTTTGTAGAATTGGCATATAATAGGTGTAGATCTATTGTAGCGTAGGAACCTGCTAAACACGGGAAAACAGGCAATTTCGCATACAAAACCGAACCTGCTACTTTTGGGAGGATTTAACGGTGGCGAGTTCATCAACCTCGGTGTTGCCTCGTTCTGCACCCGCACTGGCATCGCCTTCACCCGCTCCCGGGCTGATCGCAAGAATGACAACTGCTACGTCGAGTGCCGGAATGATGATGCCGTCCGTCGCTCCGTCGGCTATGCCCGCTTTGCTACCGACGAGGAACGTGCTGCCCTTGCCGAGGTCTATCGCTTCGCCGTGCCACTTATGAACTACTTCCTTCCTGGCATGAAACTCGTCTCGAAACATCGTGAAGGCGCCAAGGTCATCAAGCGTAATGATACAGCCACGCCTCCCTATCGGAGGCTCCTGTGCTCGCCCTCTATCCCGAATGATGCCAAGACCGCCCTGAAAGCTGTCCATGACGCTCTCGACATAGTTGAACTCAAGCTCGCATACGATGCCGCTCTTGGCAGGCTGGCGTCTCTCAGCAAGGCTACCTCTGCTGCCCACGCATACATCGTGGCTCCGCTGGGCACTGCGCCGGGTTAAATTCCCGGATGAGGCAGCACGTGCGGTTAAGCCGCCCGCATCGCAGGGCAAGCGAGCGGCTTACCTGTCTGTACACAGAGTCGAGGCAAGTCTATGGTCAGGTTTTCTTTTTACTGTGCACGGGCCTTTCATTCTCGTCCAGGTGATCCCTGAGAAAACTATAGGATGTGATGCCAGTATGGAGGTTCTGCCGCGATGTCATGATGCTCAGGACCTCGGCAGGAGAATTTGACAGATTGTATGTGCCGTGCGGGACATGCCCTTTGAAGTATATGGAGTCTTCCTGATTGAGCACGTATTCGTCTCTGCCATACATGAAATTGAGTGAACCTTTCAGAATGAACATGTACTCCTCGCCCTCGTGGTTCATCGTATGAATCTCCTTGAGGTCGGGAGGGACGATGAAAATAATGGGCGACATGAGACGGTATGCATTGTCGAAAAAGGGGATGAGAAATTTCTTGCCATATTTTTCTATGGTCTCGTATTTCTCGTTTTTCTTATGGATCATGACGGAGAGGCTCTCTTCTTCGCCCTTCAGGAAATCCGAAACGTTCACCTTGAGCGCATCCGCAATCTGGGCAAGAGTGGAGAGGGGAGGGGAGATTTTGTAGTTTTCAATCCGCGATATGAGACTAGGCGAAAGATTCGATTTCTCTGCCAGCTGTGTCACTGTCAGGTTCTGACTTTTCCGGAGTTCCGCAATCCTGTTGACGATCTGGATTTCGATGTTCCGCATAACCACTCCTTTCGATTTTCTTTTATGAAATCACTGAAAGGTCTTCTCCTGCTGGTCCCGGAACTGCGATTCAAAAGTCGCCAGCTTACTATCATATCTTTCGAGAATCTCCGCAATTCTCGTCGTCTGATCGGCCGGGACCGCAAGACTTGCCTGGCGCATCCAACGACTGCCCCGGCCCGCCAGTTCGGAAGCGACTTTCACGGATGAAATCGAGTTGCCGCAGAGGCGAACGATCGCGTAGAGATCTTCGTCGATAAGGCTCTGATACGCACGCACCCTGGCCCAATCCCCCTTCCGGGCCGCCGCATACATGCGCAGGTATGGCTCGACGCGGGCGTTGCTCAATCCGGAGACAATTCCCTCCGCGCCAGCCATAAGCGAAGGGCCGCCCAGGTAATCCTCACCTTGGATCCAGGAGAACCCGGGCTGTCTCGGAGCCAGCACAGCCCTCGAAAAAGCGCAGAAGTCGCCGGAAGAATCTTTGACGCCGGCGATGTTGTCAACTTCCGAAAGAACCCGGAGAGTATCCAACAAAATCGGATTATGCGTTGTTGAGGGTATATTGTAAATTATCACGGGAGCGCAGGAGTTGGCCGCGATCTTTTGATAGTGCGCAATGATATCTTCCTGCCGCATCGAGAAATAAAACGGCGTGACCGCAACCACGTAATCCGGCTTGCAGGAAGCGAGCGCCGACATTTCCTCGAGCACTTCCTTTGTTGAGGGACGTATGTATGCGGCGCAGAGGAACTGACGGCCACGGGAAACATTTCGTACTGTGGAGAAAATTTCCTTTTTCTCCTTGGCGCTCAGATAGGCTCCCTCAGCCGTCCCCCCACCGATGAAAAGGCCATCCACCCCCGCGTCCGAGAGATACGCCGTCTGTTTTTCGAGCAGGCGATAGTCTACTTTTCCATCCTCATCCATCGGTGTTATGAGGGCGGGAATAATCCCTTTCAGCCCACTGGATGCGGGATCAATTTCCGTTACCATCTGTTGTAGCCTCTCAATGTCAGAACTTGGCTGTTCATCCCGCTCGACATATCCGAAGCGAGATACAGCGCAGTAGACGCGACTTCCTCGGGCTTGAAAATGTCCCCGTGATTGGCGACGATGAAGTTCCGCACGGCGGATTTCTGGAAAAGTTCCGTATCCACGGGACCGGGGCAGAGGACGTTTATCCTCACTCCTTTACCTCTGATCTCGTCGCCCAGCGACTGGCTGAAGGCTATGACAGCGGCTTTAGACGCGCTATAAGCAGTGCTGCCGGGAAGACCCCGCAGGCCCGCCGCGGAACCGATATTGACGATCGTGCCGGAAGCACGGGCAATCATGCCAGGCAGGATGGCCTTCGTGCACAGCACTGTGCCGCGTAAATTTATCGCGATGATTTTGTCCCAGACGTCCATCGGCATTTCCAGCAACGGCTTTTCCATGGATATGCCGGCATTGTTGACCAATACATCCACATGCCCGAATTCGGCTTCGGCCTCCGACACCATTTCGCGCACTCTGTTCTCATCGGTTACGTCGCCGGGAAGGACCAACAGTCTCCTGCCTCTCGCCTGGATTTCTGGTTTCAGCTCGTCGAGCGCTGCGCGGTTTCTGCCGGTCACAACCAGGTCGGCCCCTTCCTCTGCGAACCTGAGGGCGATCGCTTTGCCGATCCCCCTCCCGGCTCCTGTGATAAACGCTACTTTGCCTTCGAGATACATGGTTTCCTCCATTACTTTGCGGCCACGAAAGAATAATTTCCCGATCCGACTCTGAACAAGACGTAACCGGGCTCATCGTCAGCCTTGGATATCCCTTCGACTCCCGCGATATACCTTCCATTCACCCACACAGGGGTGCCGCCTTCCGAGATCGAGACGTTCTCCAGTTCAAGATTGGGAACACAGATTTTCGCCTCACAGTTGCCAGGTACGGAGACTGTGAGGCTGAATACTCCATCCGCGAGAGCCCAGCTTGAGGAAACTGTGCCCCGCACTGTCTTCAGTGTCGCCCGCGCGAAGCGCAGATCGCCGACGACCAGAGGGCGGATGAGGATTCTTTCGAAGCCGCATCCTGCCTCATCAAGGTTGATCCCCGCAAGGTATTTGTAGAACCAGGCATCTATGCTTCCCTGGAAAGGATGGCTGTGCGAGTTGAAAACCTTGTCGTCGGAGAGGTATTCCCATCTTTCCCAGAGCGTGGTGGCACCTTCGCGGATCTGGTAGCCCCAGCTCGGGAAGGTGGTCTGCGTTGCGAGTTTGTAGGCGGTCTCTTGGTACCCGCATTTCACGAGCACGTCGAAGAGATATTTGACACCGACGACTCCGGTGTTCACATGGTTGCTGCGCGTGTGCACAACATCCTGCAGAAGCGTCTGTACGACATCGTCGACGCTGTCCGCGGGGACCATGTCGAGATAAAGGGGAAGCAGGTTCGAGGTCTGGCTGCTCGCGGAGTACAATGTGGCGTATCGTTTTTTTATTTTTTCCTTTTCGGATTCCGGCAGAATGTCGAGCCAGGACTTGATCTTTTCCGCGAGCTCGGCATCGGAATGCCTGGAGGCCGAATAGCGCCCGTTTTTCAGGAAAGCCCTGTTGAAGGAAGCGGTGATCCGTTCGTACAAGGCTCGGTATTCGCCTGCCTTGTCCATTTTGCCCAACCGTTCCGCCATCCTCGCCACGAGGAGAGTGTCATGGGCGTAGAACCAGGTGGAGGTGATCTCAAAGGGTGTCTCTACTGGGTTGGCATGCATCGGCGGACACCAGTCTCCGAAAAGGCCGAAGGAGACTATGTCGTCCTTGGCCTGCGTCCCGAGGAAGGCCACCCACCTGCACATCGTGTCGAAATTCTTTTCGAGGATCCGGCGATCGTCGTAGTATCTGCTCACGATCCACGGAAATTCCACACAGGCCGTGGCGTAGGTCGGATCGGCCGGATAGCACTCCCAGTAGGGCGGCGAAACGCCGGCGACACTTCCGCTCTGCTTCTGCGATGATGCGATGTCGTCCATGAATTTGGTGTAGAAGGACGCGACATCGAAGTTGTAGGCTGCCGCTTCAGACGACAGCTGCGCATCGCCGACCCAGCCCATCCGCTCATCGCGCTGGGAGCAATCGGTAGGAACACTCATGAAGTTCGAAAGCTGGGTCCAGAGGTAATTGGAATGGATTCTGTTGATGAGCGGGTGCGAACACGAGAAGCCGCCTGTTATCTCCACCGCGGTATGGACGACTTTCGCTTCGATGCTGTCCAGCGAGGGTGTCCCGGGGAACCCCGTCATTTCGACGAAGCGGAAGCCATGATATGTGAACCGGGGTTCGTATTCTTCGATGCCCGAGCCTTTCAATATGTAGCGGTCAGTGGCTTTTGCATTGCGGTTTGTCGATGGGTCGAGCGAGCCGTCCTCGTTCGAGAGTTCTGCGAAGCGGAGTTTTACTTCGGTTCCTTCAGGACCCTCGACCCGCAACCTCACCCAGCCTGAAAAATTCTGCCCGAAATCATAGACATACACATTTGGGGCGACATTCTTTACTCCCACGGACTGCATTGTGCGAATGACTTTTATTGGTGGGAACCCTGTCTGGGATACCAACCGTCCCATCGCTTCCGCGACCAGAACAGCCTCGCTCCACAAAGAGCCATCGAAGCCGGGGCGATCCCATCCATCGCGTTCAAGACGGGCATCGTAGGTTTCGCCATCGTAAAGATCGTCCATGGTGAGAGGGCCTGAAGTCGTCTTCCACGAGCTGTCGCTGACTATCACCGCTTCGCGGCCGTCGACATATTTTACATGCGCCTGCAATATCAGGACGGGAGACTCGCCGAATTTTCTCAATGGATGCCAGCTTTTCCCGCACGTGGAATCGTAGGGACTGTACCGGCCGTTTCCCAGCATCACTGCAAACGCATTGGCGCCTTGAACGAGATTTTCTTCCACGTCGTAGGTAGAGTAAAAGACTTTTTTGCTGAAATCTGTCCAGGCCGGATCAAGTACGCGCTCACCGATTTTCTTTCCGTTGATCCTGAGTTCGTAATATCCGAGACCGCTCACATATACCCGGGCACTCGCGATCGGTTCATCCAGGAAAAACTCTTTCCGGAAAAGGTTCTTTCCCCTTATCCATGAGGCCTCCCACTCGGAGCTATCCAGAAAACCCGTTTCGAAAACAGCCGTCCCGGACCAAGGGCTCTTTTCCCCATCGCCGGAATGATACATGACGGACCAATAGTATTTTGTGCGGGATACAAGCTTCGCGCCTTTATACTCAATATTGACCGTCTGCGATGATGCGACTACTCCGCTATCCCATAGATCCCCGATCCTGGATTCAAGGTCCGCCTCCGACGACGAGACGATAAGTCTGTATGCCGACTGTCGTTCACCGCGGGTACCTCCGTCGATTGTCCATGAAAACCGTGGTATCGGTGTATCGATGCCGAGTGGATCGGTCTCATATTCGCAGCGCGGATTCTGTGCCGCCTTTTTCGCGTCGTTTTTTGAATTTGTCGTATGCGCGACCATCATGCCCTCCTGAAGTATTTGCTGCATACATCATGGTTACGTACATCCCACCCTCCGTCGTATAAACGACTCAAGAGAGCAATGATTATGCACGGAACCAGCGATACGCGCGCAGGCTGTTCGATATTTATTTGATAGCGCCTGCCGTGAGTCCCTTCACGAAGTACTTCTGAAGGAACAACATTATTAGGATTACCGGGATTATGATCCCTACCACGCCCGCCGCGGAGACCGACCAGTAGGCCAGATCCTCTGCGGCGTAAGAGCCGATAGCTACCGGCAATGTCTTCGCATTCGTCCCTGTCAGTACGAGCGCGAAAAGGTATTCATTGTACGACATAAGGAAACTGAATATCGACGCTGTCGCGATTCCCGGCATGCAGACGGGAAGTATGATGCGGCCCACCACGGCGAGCGGACCGCATCCGTCAATTGTCGCGGCCTCGTCCAGTTCCTTGGGAATCGTCATGATAAAACCGCGCATCAGCCAGATGGAGTAAGGTTGGTTCGCCGCCACTACGATCAATATGAGGATGATCCTGGTATCGATGAGAGAGAGTGTGCTGCCGATGATGAAATAGGGCATCACGAGCAGCATTTGAGGGAACATGCGCACCGACAGCACTGACTGGAGGATCCGCGATTCGAGCTTCCCGCCATATCGCACCAATCCGTACGCAGCGAAGGTGGCGGCGGGAACCGAGATGCAGACGGTCCCTAGCGCGGTCAACAGGCTGTTGACGAGGTATTTCAAAAACCCTTTTTCGATCCACAAGAACTTGTGGTACTTGAACGTGGGTTTGAATTTCCATTTGAAAGGAATAGAGAATGCGTCCGCCGGGGTCTTGAGGGAGATAAGGAGCGTATAAACCAGGGGGAATACACAGAATGCGGCAAATGCAGTGAGCAGGATATAGGCCGCTGCCTTTCTGGCGGGAGAAATCTTCCTCATTGCTCGACCTCCTTGGACTTCATCGAACGGAGGTACGTTATTATGGGAATCGCGAGGAAAACCAAGGTCCAAATCCCTACAGCCAATCCCTCTCCGACCCTCAGCATTTTGAAGGATATGCGGAAATTGTAGAGTGTCATTGTTTCCGTAGCGCTTCCCGGTCCGCCCGCTGTCATGACATAAATGCGGTCGAATAACCTCCAGGTGTCCATGGTCCTCATCATGATGATGACCAGAACCAATGGTCGCAGGAGGGGCAGCACGATGCTTCTGAGCATCCTGCCCTGCGAGGCGCCGTCCATCTCCGCCGCTTCGATGCATTCCACCGGGATGGATTGAAGGCCGGAATACAGCACGATCACGACGAAGGGCGTGTTCTGCCAGATCTCGGCGACGATCACGGCGACCATTGCCCAGAACGAGTTGTCGAACCAGCTCGGGGGGACAATCGACAATCCTTTCAGGAACTGATTCAGAATCCCCCATTGTGGCATGAAGAGCCATTTGAATATCACGCCGGTAGCCGATGGGGTCACTACAAATGGAAGGTAAATCAGCACAGTGAGCAGTCGTTTCCCCAGAGTGATCCGGTCCAGGAGAAGAGCCACCGAGAGCCCGAGGATGAATTCGGCGCTCACCGTCACCACGGAGAAGACCAGGCTCACCTGCACCGAGTGAAGAAAATCCGGATCGCTGAAAACCTTGATGTAATTCCCGAGCCCGACGAAACGGGGAGTGTCGCCCAAATTGTAAGAGAAGAGGCTGTGCCAGAAGGCGTAACAGAGAGGGTAGAGCATGACGACGCACATGAGCAGCAGGCTCGGTGTTGCGAATAACAGGTATTTCGTTCTCTTCATGGCAGCCTCTATGATGACAGAGTGGTCCGCGGCCGCCCGCATGCGGGCGGCCGCGTTCCTGCAGGCGGCGTGTTGGCCACAACGGCTCACCGCCGCACCTACTCTATTTCTTGTAGTACCCAGCGTGTTCCATGATGACAGTCGATTCCTTCGCGGCCGCGTCCATCGCAGCCTGTGTGTCCATCTGTCCAGCGAGCGCCTTAGCCAGATAGCGCATCGTAATTTCCTGGATTTCATTGAACTCAGGGAACGTCGGCCTCATCCGGGCTCCTGACTTGAGCGCCTGGATGGTCGCATCATAATCTGGTCTTTCTTTAAGCAACTCGGGGGTAATGGCAGAAAGGCGCACGGGCATGCCTGCCACCGCTCCTCGCTTCTGTGTTTCCGAATCGGTGGCTCGCGCTATCGTCTGGAAAATCAGGTCAGGATCGTTCTTTGAAAAGGCGGAGATGGCGTAGCCTGCGGTGGCGAACATGCTCGCAGGATTCCCTCCTCGCTTAAGGGATGGAGAGGGGGCAAAACCGATGAGACCGACGACCTTGGACTGCTCGGGATTGTCCATGGTGCTGGCGCGGGTGCCCCAGTGGATTCCCATCGCGGATTGTCCCTGCGCCAGGGCGACAGTGCCTTCATCCGTACCGAAATTCATGACGCCGGGCGGGCTATACGGGAGGAGCTTTTTGATATACTCGATGGCGAGCATCGCTTCGGGGCTGTTGACGGCGGGCTTATTGTTTTTGTCGAACCACCATCCCCCGCAGGCAGTCAGGAAAATCTGGAATTGATTTGACAGGAAGTCCGCGGGTTTGAGCCACATAAGGGCACCATACTGATCTTTGTTCGTGAGTTTTGCTGCGGTCGAGACGTATTCATCCAAGGTCTGCGGAATCGCGATATTGTTTTTCTTGAAAACATCCTTGCGGTAGAACAGAAAAGTCGCCCACTGATGGTGAGGTATTCCGTAAATCTTCCCTTTGTAGCGGTAGACCTCCCACACATAGTCGGGGATATCGGAGAAGTGGAACTCGGCATCGTATTTCTTGATCAGGTCGTCAAGCGGCATCAGCCATCCCTTTGAGGCGAACTGCGCGAGATCCGTGGGATAGATGTAGGTGATGTCAAACGCCGAGGAATGCGAGGACAGATTGATGGTCATCTTCTGCTGCCAGTCGGCGTAGGTGGTGAGATCGGCCTCTACCTTGACATTTTCCGGCGCCTCTTTCACAAGCGCATCGGCGTAGAATTCCAGCGCGGCGTACCGATGGCTCAACAGGTGCAGTGTCACCTTTTTGGGCTGGTCGGCCGCAAGGGACTGACCAGCGACCAGCAAAGCCAATACGCCCAGAGCCATGGTCATTCCAAGCTTCTTTTTCATCGTATGCCTCCTTACGCTTCCAGAAATAATGCGCCTTCATGGCGCATGGATATCCAGCGCAAATCGGATCTCTTCCAGGACTGAACATAAGGATGTTCCCTGCATCCGCACTCATCAGGAGGAAAGATTAAACCCGCGTATTGTTCTTGTCAAGCAAAATATTGCTTATTAAGCAATATCGAGAATAATCTGAATTGCATTGGCATTGCATAAAAATACAAATCTGCCATGGCGTGCATCATGACTGCAACCCTGTGCCTCGACATGTCGCAGATCCCTGATGTATCGTTCACGCAGATCTTGAACAATCCGGAGGACATCGAGATGAATCCCATTGAAAGCTGGCATCACGAGACGAATGGCAAGAACGCATGCGAAGCCCTCAGGCACAACGGTTTCGACGCAGTATACGTGGCGACGGGCGCCGAAGCCCTCGCGAAGCTCATGGAATATGTCAAGCCGGGCATGAAGGTCGGCTTCGGCGGGTCCATGAGCGTCAAAGGCCTTGGCACCCAGGCCGCTGTGGCCGCCGCCGGGGCCGAAGTCCTGGACCACGGCGCACCCGGGCTCGGTCAGGAGCGCAAGATGGAGATTCTGCGCGCCCAACTCACCTGCGACCTCTTCGTTTCCGGGACGAACGCTCTCACTCTGGACGGCGAGCTTCTGAATGTCGACGCCAACGGAAACCGCGTGGGAGCGCTCTGTTTCGGTCCCCGTAAAGTTGTCGTTGTCGCGGGCGCCAACAAGATCGTGCGCGATCTCGACGAAGCCTTCAGCCGCCTCGAGACGACCGCCGGCCCCCTCAACAACAAGCGATTGGACAGGCCAAATCCCTGCACCAAGACGGGTCAGTGCATGGACTGCGATGGCCCCATGCGCAGCTGCCGCATCTACCAGATACTGAAGCGCAGACCCGCGATGTCCGATTTCACCGTCATCGTCGTGGGCGAGGCCCTCGGATACTGAACGGTGCAGTTTTGTCAGCCGACCGTCTCCAGATCCAGATCCAGATCCGGAGACGGTCGGCTGTTTCATTTACGCGTGATATGTAAATGTAAAACAAAAACATATATATGATGTAAAAAAATATCTTGACATATATGTGAAGTGGACTTACCATTCTTCCAGACGGTCCTCAGGGGATCGCAGGAGGAAAGATGCGCAAGTTTCTGATGGTTTTCGTTCTCGCTGCTCTGGCGCTGTACGGCGTTTTTGCTTCGCCGGCCGCGCCGCCGATGCCCGCTGCCACGTATGAGCCCTTCATTTCATGGGCACACCTCGAGTGGAATTTCCCCGATGCCGCGACGAAGGCCCTCTACAAGGGGAGAGATGGCGCAGAATATTGGACTGGGGCCATGCCGGCCGGGTTCAAGGCGGACGCGGCCGGGAATCTGTACCTCTCGGTTCCGCGCTGGGCTCCCGGCATTCCCGCCACCCTGAATCGCGTTGTGTTCAAGGGCGGAGAGGCGCTTCTCGAACCCTTCCCCAGCTGGGAGATGAACAAGGAGGGGAATCCGGCCGCGCTCCAGTCGGTCCTCGGGTATGAGATCGACGACCAGCAGCGCATGTGGATCCTCGACCAGGGCCATGTCGACGGGGCTCCCTCCCTCGATGGATCGCAGAAAATCGTCATCTGGGATCTCAGAGCCGACAAGCTTGTCGATGTGGTAAAGATTCCCGACTCGATCGCCTCCTACCAGGCTTCCTTCCTGAACGACATCGTTCTCGATACCAAGAACGGATTCGCCTACATAGCCGACTCGGGCATTTTCTCCGATCCCCTCCAGGGCGGGATAGTCGTCTATGACATGAACCGCAAACTGCTGCGCAGAGTCCTGCACCAGCATCTGTCCACCCAGGATCTCGCGGGATACTGGTTCTCCATCAATGGGAAAAAAGTGAACGCCGCGAGTCCTATGCGCACGGGGGCTGACGGCATCGCGCTGTCCGCGGACCGCGAGATGCTGTACTGGTGCCCGCTGACTTCCAGAAACCTTTATGGCATATCGACGGCATACCTTCGCGACTGGAGCAAGGGAGAGCGGGAAATCAGGGAACATGTGCGGGATTTCGGCTCCAAGGGAACGAATACCGACGGGATGTCCGCGGACAACCAGGGACGCATCTGGTTCACCATGCTCGAGGGCATGGGAATCGGCTACTTCGAACCGTGGTCCGGGAAAATGGTTCCGTACATTTCCGACCCGAAGATGGTTTGGGTCGACGGCCTCCAGTTCGACGGCAAGGGCAACATCTATTTCAACAACAACAGGCTCCACGAGCTCTTCGGCGGAGAGCTCAACTGGAAGGACAAGGGGAACCTGGTGATCTGGAGAGCGCGCGTCGGCGAAGAGATCTCTTCCTACCTGAGCGCACCCTGAAGACTCTTCTCCCGGTTGACAGGGTTTTCTGCGGCCTGGATACTTGAATGAGGCGGGGATGCCTGCGCTTCCCCCGCTTCATTCATATCCGCGGGAGAGCACATGGCGATAAAAGCACGGAGTACTGGCTCGCCGGGGACAGATCCTGTCGACACACTCGTACACATCCGTTCCGAATACGGCAGACTGCGCGATTCCGAGAGGAAGGTGGCCGACTTCATCCTTGAAGACCCGAGGAGGATTCTGGCTCTGAACATCAATCAGATAGGGCAGGGCTCGGGGGTTTCCGTCGCTTCCGTGATACGGCTGTGCAAGGCTTTGGGCTATATCGGATACCAGCAGCTCAAGGTGGAACTATCCAGATCCCTCATAGAGCCGGTGAAGTCGATCCATGAGGAAGCCGAAGAAGGCGATCTGATAGGCAATCTCGCGCGGAAGGTGTTTCTTGCGGATATCCAGGCGCTGCAGGATACTTTGTCGAATATGGATTCTGAATCCGTCGCGAAGGCGGCCGAAATCCTGTCCGGAGCGTCGAGGATAGAGTTCTACGGTCTCGGAGGATCCGGAGCGGTGGCGGCCGATGCTCATCACAAGTTCTTCAGGCTCGGCATACCCTGCATCGCCTACAGCGACAATCACATGCAGCTCATGTCGGCGGCGCTTCTCGGCCCGGGCGATGTGGCCGTCGGGATCTCGCACTCCGGCAGCACCAAAGACATAATCGACGCGATGACCACGGCGGGAAAATCCGGGGCCACGACGATCTGCATCACCAGCAGTCCCGGCTCGCCCATCACGTCGGCCTGCGACGTATCGCTCCTCGTAACCGCCCGCGAGCTTGCGTTCCGTCCGGAGCCGATGGCTGCCAGGATCTGCCAGCTCGCGGTTCTCGACATGCTGAGCGTGGCCGTGGCGCTGCGACGCGAATCCATCGTCGTGGCCAATCTGGGGAAGTCGCGCGCGGCCTTGTCGTCGAGGCGGTATTGAGGCGGGCGGAGCTTCTCAATTCTCAACGCCGGCGGCTGAATCTGTATGGCCTCGCCCGGCGCGGTCGCCCTCAGTACCGCTTGCGGGCCAGCGCCTTCCTCGATTTGGTGAGGTTGGCTACGACCTCATCGCTGCGCAGCATTGAGACGCCGACCGACAGCACGTCGATGACGCAGAGCTGGGCGATGCGCGAGGCCATGGGCTCGAAGCGGTAGCCGGTTTCCGTGGACGCGACGCAGAGTGTCCTCTGCGCGATCTTGGATACGGGGGACTTGTGGTGGCTGACGATGGCGACCGTGGAGGCTCCGGAATTGACCGCGGCCTCGATGGCCTCCACCACGTCCACGCTGGAACCAGAGTGAGAGATGGCGACGAAAACCTCTCCGGGCTTCATCATCGAGGCGGCCATGAGGGCCATGTGGCTGTCGTTGAACCAGCCGCAGGGGATGCCGATACGGAAAAACTTGTGGTAGGCGTCCATGGCGACCACGGCCGATCCGCCGAGTCCGTAAAAGATGATCTTGCCTGCCTTTGACAGGGTATCTATCGTTGTCTGGACTTCGGCGAAATCGAGGGTCCCGAGGGTGCTGTGCACCGCGTCGACATTGGCGTCGAAGACCTTGCGGACGAGCTCGGGCACGTCCTCGCCCCGGTTGACCGACTCGTGGATGCTGCGCACCTCGGGGATGATGCTCTGGGCAAGGTGGATCTTGAAGTCCTGGAAACCCTTGAAACCCAGCCCCCGGCAGAATCGGATGACCGTTGGCTCGCTCACCGAAGCCTGGTCCGCGAGTTCGCTGACGGAGAAGTGGATCACATCCTGGGGGTGTTCGAGAATGAAATCGGCGACCTTTGTCTCGGACTTGCGGAGACTGCCGTAGTTGTCGGTAATGAACCTCATTTTTTCGATCATCCTGTAAAGTATACCCTGCGCGCTGCGCCGGCCGCAATCACGCCGGCCCCCGGCCGGCGGCCGGTTGGAAGCTGGCGAAGTTCCTCCGGCCGTCGACCCGGAATCCCATGGCACCCGCCTGGGCACGGGCAGGCTGCCCCGCTCATTCGGGCCTGAAGTTTCCTGCCTCGAAGGGAAGTCCGAGTTCGCCGAATCCCTTTTCGAGCCAGCCTCGGATTTCCGCGTACTTCGTGTCGCCGAAGCGCGGGAGAATCATGGGTTTGCGCGGGAATCCTGCGTCGATGCCCCGCGCGTAGAGGGCCATGTGAGAGGCGATGGTCGAATCGCCGAAGTGGAGCTTGGCCGAAAGGTCCATCATGACGAGGTAGGCCTTTCTGGCCCGGTCGGTCTCGCCCGCGAAGGTGGCGCGGACGAGTTCGGTCATGATCTCCGGAGCCCAGTTGTTCATGCCGGCTATCGTCGCCCTGACCCCCATGTAGTAGAGAGGGAGCCAGCCTGTGGAGGTTCCGGTGATGAGCTGGAACTCTTTTCCGCCTCGCGCCGCCGCTTCCTGGGCCATGTAGGCGACCTGCGTGATGAAGCCGAGGGAGAGAGGACTGTCTTTCATGCCTGCGAGTCCGATTTCCTGCAGCTTCTGGACAGTCTTCAGGTTGAAGGTGTAGCGCGAGGTCTCCGGATTGTTGTAGGCGTAGACGGGAATCTTCACGGCCTGGATGATGGCGCGGTAGTACTCGATCACCGCCTCGTCGGTGTGCTTGTAATAGAAGGGAGGCACCGCTCCCACCGCGTCCGCGCCGATCTCCTCCGCGGCCCTGGCGAGCGCGACGGCGTTGTCCGTGTCGATGCAGCCGACATGGGGCAGGAGGATTTTTCCCTGGTAGCGGTCGGCGACCTTTTTCGCGAGGCGGTAGATCGAGATCCGCTCTTCCGTGGACATGAGGGGGCCGGCTCCATAGGAACCGGTGAGAAAGAGCCCATCGACGCCGTGGGCGAACATCCAGTCCATGTGCCAGGCCGTCCGCGATTCGTCGATTTTTCCGTCACGGTCGAACATAGTGATATTGGGGACGAGGGAACCTTGCATTGCCATGTGATCATCCTTGTAGTAGTGATATTGATTTATGTAATTTTACTACATAAATCTGATGACGTCAATTCATCTTCGCCGATACGGCGCGAGGGTTGACCGCGCAATCCGTTTTTCCGTGGACGAGAACGTCGACGACATTGCGCGCGACGATGGTGGAGACATTGGCGGCGGCTTCGAGCGAGGTGGCCGCGAGGTGCGGCGTGAGCGTGATACCCGCGCCTCTGAGGGGAGAGTCCTGAGGAAGAGGTTCTTCGGAGAACGCGTCGATCGCAGCCCCCGCGATCCGCTTCCCGAGAACAGCCTCGCACAGGGCTTCCTCGTCGACCAATCCTCCCCTGGCTGTGTTCACGATGTAGGCGCCCGTTTTCATGAGGCCTATCCTGCGCGCGTCGACGATGCGCTGTGTCGCCTGTGTGAGAGGAAGGGCGAGGACGAGGAAGTCGGCCTGCGCAAACACGCTGTCGACTTCCGGGGCGAGGCAGACGCCGTGATCTTCCGCCCAGTCCCTGTCCGGAGCGGGGTCGAAGGCGACTACGCGCACGCCGAAGCCGGAAAGGAGTTCGACGATGCGTCTGCCGATATTCCCGAGGCCGAGCATGCCGATCGTCTTCCCGGAGACCTCGGTTCCGGCGCGCCGCTCCCACCTCCCTTCGCCGAGGATGGCGATGTGGCGGTCTATCGCCCGCGCGGAGATGAGGAGGAGGGCGACAGTGAGTTCCGCGACGGCGTTGCGGTTCGCCCCTGGCGCGTTGGCGACGAGGATGCCTTTCTTCGTGGCGTATCCGACGTCGATGGCGTCGAGGCCCGTCCCGTGCATGTGGACGAGTCTGAGCCTGTCGCCCGCGTCGAGCACCTGAGCGTCGACCGGATCGTTTCCGACGATGAGGGCGTCGAAGCCCGGCAGTTCTGCGGCTATTTCTGCCGCCGTCATCGAGGGCTTCGATCCTCTGACGACCTCGATTCCGTTGTCGCACAGGTGGCGGACGGCCTCGGGGGCGCAGCTGCCGAAGGATTTGGATGTGACGAGGACCCTCATCGCACTTCTCCTTCGGGAAGATCGATCCGGCGCAGTGCCTCGACGAGGCGCGTGTAGGATCGGTAGGAGGCCTCGTAGACCGCCGCATTATCCGGATCGGGCATGAAGGTGGTGTAAGGCCGGGCGCTCTCCCTGAAGGCGAGGCCGTCGATGGCCCCGATGCCTCGCAGGGCGAGGATGGCCGCACCCGCGACCGATCCCTCGCCATCCCGGGGCGTCCGTATTTCCCTTCCGAGCACATCCGAAAGGAGCTGGGGAATCACGGGCGAGCGCGACAGCCCGCCTGTCAGGACGATGTGTGGCAGCGTCGCGATTCGCCTGTCCATGAGGGCGATGATAGTCCTGAGGTCGTAGGCTATCGCCTCGAGAAGGGCACGCGCCATGTGGCCGAGACCGTGGTCGGCGGTGAGCCCGTACATCGTGCCTTTGAGCTTTCCATCCCAGTAGGGTGAACGCGCCTTGCGCAGGTAAGGAAGGAAGAAAAGCCCTCCGGCTCCGGGCGCGGTCTCGGCGGCGAGGCGATTGAGGAGGGCGTAAGCTTCGTCGGAGGAGAGACCGGCGGCGCCGGCCACGTTGGAGCCGAGCCACTGGTAGGCGTTGCCGACATTGGTGACGATGCCGCCGTAGGCCCAGAGTTCCTTTGTGAGACAGAAGCACCAGAGGCTCGCGCTCTCGTCCACGGTCGCCGCGTCGGCTATGCAGCGGGCGGCTCCCGATGTCCCCAAGTCGATATTGATCGCACCTATTCCTGAGGCGCCTGAGCCGAGGTTCGCGAGCGGACCGTCGCCGCCGCCCATGAATATCGCGACATGCTCCGGCAATCCGAGGCCCGAGAGAGGAGAATCGGCGCGCAGGGCGAAGCGCTCCAACCCGGAGACCGGGCGCGAGAGCTGCCCCGGCGAAAGACCCGCGGCCGCGAGGGCCTCAGGATGCCAGGCGTGGGAGCGGATATCGAGCATGCCTGTGGCCGAAGCCATGGAGTAATCGATGACCCACTCCCCGACGAAAGGCCAGGCGACATATTCCTTTATCGAAACGAACCTGCGGGAAGCTGCGAAGGTTGCCGGCTCCATTTCCCGGAGCCATGCGATCTTTGCCAGGGGGTATATCGAGTTCATGGGACAGCCTGTCGCGGGATAGAGCCAGAGCTCTCCTTGTTCCGCCTTCATGGCCTCGGCCTGGGCCTCCGCGCGGCCGTCCGACCACAGGATGTTGTTCGTCAGGGGCCTGTCTTCGCCGTCCAGGGCGAATATGCCGTACATCTGCGAAGAGAAAGCGATGGCTCCGACGGAGGCGGGATCGATTTCTCCCGACGCGAGCAGCTCCGCGATAGCCCGGCAGACTTCGTTCCGCACGAGCACAGGATTCTGTTCCTCGCAATAGGGCCTTGGACGGATGGCCGGGTATTGTATCTGCCGTCGTGCGTGGATCGCCCCTTCCGCGTCGAAGGCCAGCGCCCGCACCGACGAAGTTCCGATGTCCACGGCGAGGACGAGCCTTGTTTCAAAATTCATGGTCCGTTCTCCTAAAGGCGGATCAGCCACCGTACAGGTGGAACACCGTTTTGGGCAGGAAGGTGACGATGTCCGGGAATATCACCGACAGGAAGAGGGCGGCGTAGACTGCCACGATGAAGGGCAGGAGCTCTTTCACGACCTCGCCGAGTGAGCTGTTCGACATGGAGCATCCGAGGTAGATGAGGGTCCCGACGGGCGGCGTGATGAGGCCGGCAGTCAGCGTCGCGCAGAAGAAGACGCCGAAGTAGATGGGATCGACGTGGAAGGCCGCGACCGGACCCACGAATATGGGCGTCAGTATGAGGATGGCCGGAGTGAGGTCCATTATCGTGCCCACCACGAAAAGGATGCCGAATGTCACGCTCATGAACACGACGGGAGATCTGATGGTCGAGACCATGACTTCCGTGACTTGCTGGGGAACGCGGGCGTAGGTGAGAATCCAGGCCACCGCCGAGGCTGCGCCGACGATCGCCATGACCGCGCCAGAACTTTTCATGGCCCGGACCATCATGACCGGCAACTCCTTCATCTTGAACTCCTTGTAGATGAAGGTACCCACGAACCAGGCGTAGACGACGGCCATGGCGGAGGTTTCGGTGGGCGTCATGATGCCCGCCGTTATGAAGACCATTATGAGAACGGGAAATACGAGTGCCCAGGCTATTCCCTTCGTGTTGCCGAAATCGATCTCGGGAACATTGACGCCGTAGCCGCGTTTTTTCGACACGAAATAGGCGACGATGACCTCGCCGAGCGTCATGATGATGCCGATGATGAATCCGCCCGTGAACAGGGCTGCGACGGAGTCACCTGTGGTCGATCCGTAGACGATCATGGGGATGGAGGGTGGAATGATGGGACCGATGATGCCGCCAGCCGCTATGGTCGCGGCCGAGAACGCCGGAGAGTAGCCCTGCTTGACCATGGCCGGGTACATGATGGCGCCGATGGCGAGGGCCGTTGCGATGGCCGAGCCGTTGATGGCCGCGAAGAGGGCGCAGGACACCAGGGTGATGATGGCGAGTCCGCCGGGTATGCCTTTGACGAGGCGGGAGACCGCCGCCACGATGCGCCTCGTCATGCCGCCGCCATTCATGATTTCGCCGGCGAGGATGAAGAAGAGCATGGCCGTGAGGCCGAAGTTGTCCATCGAGACCATGAACTTCTGGGCGAATATCATGAGGTCGAGGCCGTTTATGAGGAGCATGACGACAGCGGCCGCCGCGAGGGAGAGCACGACGGGCGCCCCGACGGTGAAGAGGATGCCGAAGAGAACGAGATAGAGGATGAGTGTGCTCATGTTACCTTTCCTTCTGACCGACCGATGAAGATCCTGATGAGGCGCCAGATGCCGAGGAGGGCCCAGGTGGCTCCGGCGATGATGCCGGGCCACATAAAGATGGCGGCCGGCAGGTTGGTCGCGGCCAAAGGGACCGAACCGGTGAGCGCGTTGTAGCGGTAGCCGTAGACGGCGAGGATTCCGCCGACAGCGATCAGGCACAGGGAGTAGGTGAGGCGGTAGACAAGGTTGAGGGGACTTTTTTTCTTGGAGAAGTTGTCGAAGCCGATGTGCTCGTTGCGGAAGAAAGCCGTGGTTATGGCGATGAACATGCCGCAGACGAAGATCATGCGGATGACTTCCTCGGCCCAGACGTAGGTCTTTCCGAAGACGTAGCGGGAAACCGCGTTGCCGAACATGATGAGGGTGGCGGCTACGCCGAGGATGGTGAGGACAGCATATTCGATTTTCTTGGGCCACGCGATCCGGGGTTCCGGATTTTCTGACATGGAAAGCTCCTGAGTTGCGGCGGGCGCCGGTGCCCGACATGTGTCGGGGCCGGCGCCATGCCGGGAATAAGGGGAATCAGGTTATTTTGCGGCTTCGAGGACTTCGTCGAGGAGGTTTTCGTAGACCGCGCCGTATTCTTTTTTGGCCCAGGCGTAGGCCGGTGCGGCCGCTCTCTGGAACGCGGCTTTTTCGGCGGTCGTCAGGATGCCGACCTGTGACTTTTTGGAAATTTCGGCGATGTAGTCTTTCTGCATGTCGCGTCCGCGCTGGCGCTCCCAGAGGCGGAGGTCGTAGACGGTGTCTCTGACGAGTTTCTGGACGTCGGCGGGGAGCTTGTCCCATCTGGCCTTCGAGAAGAAGACGGGAACGGCGGAGTAGACGTGGTCAGTCTGGGAGACATACTTCTGTTGCTCGTAGAATTTGTTCGTCGCGATGAGGGAGTAGGGGTTCTCCTGGCCATCCACGACTTTGGTCGCGAGGGCGTTGTAGATCTCGGTGAAGGCCATCGGCGTAGGGCTCGAGCCGAGGTCGGTGAAATACTTGATGTGCAGGCGATTCTGCTGGGTGCGCATCTTGAGTCCCTTGAGGTCGGCGGGTGCCTTGATGGGACGGACATTGTTCGACATCTCGCGGAAGCCGTTCTCCCAGAATGCGAGGCCGATGAGTCCCTTGGACTCCAAGCCTTTCAGGAACTTCATGCCGACGGGGCCGTCGAGGACCTTGTCCGCCTGCTCTTCGTCGAGGAAGACGAAGGGCGTCTCGAGGACGAAGTAGATCGGGTTCTGCTGCCCGAGGGCGCCGGTCGTGGTGGGGAGCATGTCGGTCATGCCGGTCTGGAGCTGGCCGATGATCTCTCCCTCGGAGCCGAGCTGTCCGCCCGGGAAAATCTGGACATCGATGGCGGGATTCGCCTTTTCGACGCGCTTTTCGAACTCGACTGCCGCTTCGTGGATGGGGCCCCCGGCCGTACCGTATCCGACCTTGATGACGATCTTGCCGCTCTGGGCGAATGCGAAGGACGTGGCCGCCAGCCCGAGGACGAGCGCTGCTATGGATCTCCTATTCATGACAACCTCCATAAAATGTAGTAATAAAACACAACATGTAGTATTAATACATGACATTTTCGGTTTGTCAAATTTTTTCTTTCCGGATTCGCTCTTTTTAACCCCGCGCTTTTAATCCCGCGCGATCGAGTAAATCGAGGCCTGTCGAAAGCGGACAGGCCATGGACAAACCACGAGATCACGGATGGGGAGGCTCGGAGCTGTCCGATGGCCGCCTCCGGCATTCTGCCGGAAACGATGACTGGGCGAAGAGTGCGGTGCGGTCAGCGCGCCGTGGGGAGGGTCGCCGTTTTCAGTTCGGTCCCATGTTCGTCCCGGAATGTGAGCTTGATGGAGGTGGCGTCGATGTCGAGGTCGAGCCAGCCGAAGCCGCCCTGTCTGAACCAGAGCGAAGCGGGCGATGTGTACGACGGCACCGGGTCGGGGATACCGCCCATGGAGCCGATCACCGCGTAGGCCACGCCGTTTTTGGCGAGAAGCTCCATATAATGGTTGTGCCCGGAGACGACGAGGTCGACTTTGTACTTCTCGAGGATGGGGCTGATGGCGGGAATGTTTTCGGGATGGTCGAACCACGGCACCCCGGTTCTTGGATCATTGTAGCCCGATGCGTAGAAGTAGCTGTGCGAGAGGACGATGACAGGCTTTTCCTGAGGGATGGCGGCCAGAGTCTTTTCGAGCCAGGCTGCCTGGCGGCTGTCGTAATTCTCGGTTCCCCAGGGAAGATTCAGCACGACGAATGTCGCTTCGCCGACTTTGACCGAATAATAGTAAGGAGATCCCGAATCGCTCTTCATGCCCGCGGGAAAGAATGCCCGCCTGAAGTTGTACTCTCCGCCCGCGATGGCGTCGTGGTTCCCGAGGAGGGGACGGAAGGGCAGGGTGGGAATCAGACGCTCGAGATCGGCGATTTCGGACTTCCACTGAACTGTCTCCATGCCGAGCTCGACATTGTCGCCGAGGAGGAAAAATGCGTCGCGCGCGGGGCTGGCGGAGGCGATCCCCTTCAGGATCGATTCGCGGGCGGCCGCGTTCGCGTTCGCCTTGCCCCAGTGGGCGTCGGAACTGAGGGATATGCGGATGACGGAAGCCACGGCGCCGGCGGCTGTGCCGCTTGTACCGGCGCTGACCGAAGCGGCATTGCCTGTGGCGGCGCCACCCGGAGCGGCGGCCGCGCTTTTCGGCGCGATGCCGGAAGCCGGCTCGATCAGGTTGAGCCTCGCAGGATCGATCCGCCCGGAACGGGGCGTGAAATACAGGTATCCGAAGACTCCGCAGGCGACGAGCATGACAAGGATGGCGCCGATGCGGGAGAGCCAGCGGAGGATCTTCGCCGCGATGCCTGATCCGTCGCGCAACAGGAGTTCGGCGAGGGCGAGCAGCACTGGAAGGGCGACTGCGACGGCCACGGGAACGAGCGGAATCCGGATATACCAGGTGAAGAGCCCCTTCATGCCCTGGAGGCCGAGGAGGTAGAGGACCATGCCGATGAAGACGACGGCGGCCAGTCCCGATAGCACCAGCGAATTCCTGTTTTTTTTCGTCATCGCGTTCCCCCTGGAGCGGTCCGGTCATTTTTCCGGTCCGCGGAGCCTCAAACCGACAGCATAGCCGCCTCTCAGTGCGAGGGCAAGCCGGCGGGCACTTCGTCGTACCTGCCGACATTGTTCCAGAACGTCATGCCGTCTGCGGTCGAGTCCCTGATACCGAGAACTTCTTTCCGGACATACTCCGTGTTGTAGTACTCGCGGTCGTAGGAGACATCCAGATAGAAGGACTGTACCCAGGGCCGGATGATCGCGGCACCGCGGGCAAAATGGCGGTTCCGGAGGGAACCCATGCGGTAGATACGGTAGGGTCGGTCTGCGGCCGGCGGATCGGCCTGGAATCCCTGCTCGAAGTGCGAGGGGTAGAACATGGGACAGATCGCGTCGACGTAGCGGGAGAACAGTTCGACGTCCTGGCCGGTCTTGATGCCCGAGCGGTACCAGCCATTCGAGCCGTATATATCGACGCTGATGGGCGCGTCTATATTCTCCCGGGCGTAGGCGAGGAAGGAGATGAGGGCGCTCTCGGCGTCCATGCCGGGATCGGCCCAACTGTAGACGGCCTTGTCGAGATTCTCGCCGTCCGTGGGGAAGCGGATGTAGTCGAACTGGATCTCGTCGAAACCGCGCGAGATCATTTCGTCGGCGATATCGACATTGTATTTCCAGACTTCCTCGGAGTAGGGATCGACCCAGTACTCGCCGATGGCCTTGCGCTCCGGTGCGGACTGTGCATCCTTGCGTACCGTCCTGTATCCTTGCCAGGCCGCGCCTGAAGCAGCGTCGCGGATGGAGTAGCGGCCGTTCGACTTACGCCAGAGGGCCTCGTCTTTGAATACGACGATCCTCGCGATGAGATACAGGCCGCGCGCGCGCGCTTCCTTTGTGAACTCTTCCAAGTCGAAAGGATCGGCGACCGAGCCGGCGCTCTGAAGCGAAGCTGCCCTGGGTTTGAACCTGAGTTTTCCGGAATCGTCCTTCGCGTCGACGACGAGGGCTCCGAGGCCTTTGGCCTTCAGCGTGTCGAATCGCGCCGCGCGATCCTTCGGCGACAGGACGAATCCTGTCTGGAGGTACAGGCCGTCGCGCTTCTCCGCCTCCTGCCTGTGCGGCTTGAAAGCCGGCTGATGAAGCATCCAGAGTTCTGAAAGCGCGATATTCTTTTCTCCTTGCATGAAAGACACGCAGTTGAGCGAGGCTTCGGGCAGGGCGTCCAAGGCCTCCCGGACGAGTGTCACGACAGGACCGTCCAGCGCTGAGGCCGCGGGAGCCCCGGAGGAACTGCGGCCGGGGACGAGGATATGGATTCCATCCGCGCTCAGATAGCGGATCGCGCCATCTCCGGCCGTCACGGGAGATTCGATGATGCAGTACTCGTCCCGGGCGTCGAAGACGGGCCCGAAGCTCATTGTCCGGTCGTCGAAACGGAAAATTTTTCCGGAGAAAGTTGTCGCAGCGTAGAGCGCATCCGGTCCCGCCACAAATCCGGAGATTTCATCCATTGTCGTGGCGGAGAGACGCGGCAACCCCTGATTGCAGGCTGTCCAGGCCGAGCCGGCCAGGATTTTCCTGACGAAGACGCCTTTTATCGGCTGAGAGAACCAGAGAGCCTTTTCCCTCGAGCCCGGGAAGGGGGCAAAGGCGAGGGCCTTGGCTCCGGGCGAAGAGGCGGGAAATCCGAAAGAGGTCCAGCTGATACCGCCGTCTTTAGAAAGGAAGATTCCGTTCGAGGTGGCCGTCGCGAGGGACAGTGGATCGGCCGGATCCACGGCCAGATCCCTCAGTTCGATCCTCCGTTTCTCCATCGATTTCACCCCTCCGCTGAGGGACTTGAAGCTGTGGATCGGCAGTCCTCCCGATCTCTCTTCGACGCTGCCGTCGGTGAAGTAACGGAAGATTCCCGAGGATGCGAGAAAATACCCCCCTCCGGAGATCGGAACGATCTTGCGGACCTCACCGCCCGTCCAGAGAGCCTCGACCTGCCGCCCTTCCCCTGCAATCCGGTACAGTCCGGTGTCGAATCCGGCCAGAATAGATGGGAGCGGCTCGGAGTCGCGCGAAACAGCCGTGCGGGGAGACGCCGCGGATGTGCCGGCGCCATCGCCCGCCTGGAGCGGGCGAGGAATCAGAAAGAACCCGGCGAGCAGGCACAGACAGGCAGAAACCGCCGCGAGGTAGGGTCGGAGGTGGGTGGAATGACTCATTTCGGAGCGATGATAGCAGGAATCGCGGACTTGAACATCGGGGTTCCGCTCCCGCAAGACGGAGGCCCGTCTTGTCGCGGATTCAGGCCCGCAGTCGGCCGTACAGCCGGGTCATCTCCCTCAGTTCGGCGGCCCGAACCCCATCGAAACTGCCCGGTGCCATGCGCCAGGTCCAGTTTCCTCCGAGCGTGGATGGCGTGTTTATCCTGGCCTCGGAGCCGAGACCGAGGATATCCTGCATGGGTATCACGGCCCAGGATGCCACGGATTTCATGGCTTCCCTGATGAAGGCCTCCGAGACGGGATGCGTGGATGGCATGATCCTGGAGGCGTCGGGGCCGACCTGCGACCTTTCGTCCACGGATACACCCATGTACCTGCGCGTGTAGTCCCGCTCCTCGCGCGACGCACCTTCCCACCAGCCGCGCACGGTGTTGTTGTCGTGGGTTCCGGTGTATACGACCGCATGTTCCGGGTAGTTGTGGGGGAGAAATCCGTTCCCGGGGTCGAAGGCGACGCTGCTCTCGTGGGCGTCAAAGGCGAACTGGAGTATCCGCATCCCCGGGAATCCGAGCCCGTCGCGGAGTTCCCTCACGCCGGCTGTGATGAAACCGAGGTCTTCCGCGATGATGGGGAGGCTGGCCGCCGCGCCTTCGCCTGAGTGAGCGCGGACAAGCGCATCGAAGAGCTCGCGTCCGGGACCCGAGCGCCAGGTTCCGCCCCTCGCGTCGCGGGCTCCGGCGGGGACGGCGAAATAGGCCTCGAAACCGCGGAAATGGTCTATCCTGAGGATGTCGTGGCGCCGCAGACCGGCCTCGATCCGGCTGATCCACCAGGCATATCCTTCCTTCCGGTTGGCCTCCCAGTCGTAGAGGGGGTTGCCCCAGAGCTGCCCGTCCTTGGCGAAATAGTCTGGGGGGACGCCCGCGACCTCGACGAGTCGGCGGTCGGCGTCGAGCACGAAGAGCTCCGGATGCGACCACAAGTCGGCCGAATCGGCCGCGACGAAGATGGGCAGGTCGCCTACTATCGAGATGCCAAGTCCTTTTGCGACCGTCTTTGTCGCCTTCCACTGTTCGGCGAAGAAGAACTGCAGGATCTTGTAGGTCATGATGGCGGCGGAACGTCTCTGCCTTTCTGCCTCGAGGGCGGCGCTCCCGCGCAGCACCAGCTCCTTCGGCCAGTAGCTGTTCCACATGGCTCCATCGCGGCCTTCCATCGCGGCCTTGGCGTCGTACCCGTCCTTGATCGCCCTGAAGAGCGCGTAATCCTCGAGCCAGAAAGCCTCCCTGGCCAGGAAGCCCTGCAGGGCGACTTTCCGGAAGGGGGCGGCCACGCGCATGAAGGCCGCAGCCGCCGCCTCGAGGAGGGGGCGTTTCCAGGCGATCACCGCGCCATAGTCTATCCTGTCCTCCGGGAAACCCGGATTTCTGATCTCCGCTGCGCCGAGGAGACCCTCGGCCGCGAGCAGTTCGAGGCTGACGAGCAGCTCGTTGCCCGCGAAGGAGGAGAAAGGCGCGTAGGGCGAATCGCCGTAGCCGGTCGGACCGAGAGGCAGGATTTGCCAGAGCCTCTGGCCGGCCTGCGCGAGGCTCCGGAGGAAATCATGCGTCGACGGACCGAGGTCGCCCATACCGGCCGGCCCCGGTATCGATGCGGGGTGGAGGAGTATCCCCGAAACGCGCTGCATGTCCATGACTGCCCCCTGTGCTGGGTCTGATCGTTACCAAATATTGATCATTATAGCATGCTTAACCGGTTTAGTCATGGGATGTTGCGAAAAAACGGAGTGCATGGGGCGGCGGATGGGCGACGGATAGAGGGTGGATGGATACAGAAAACCAACAGCGCGACCTGCGGGCGGATTTCATGCCCGCGTCCCGCTGCGGGATATGTCGATTGTTGAATTTCCGTCAGGGACCTGTTTTTCGCTTGTCCCGGAACTGATGCGGGTCTATAGTATGTAATTGTCGATTCAAAAGCCCAATTGTTCTCAAGGAGGTTCCAGAATGCGCAAGAATCCGCGTGCCATCTTCCTTCTGATGGTGGCCTTCCTCGTCGCCGGCGTCATGGCCGTTTCCGCGGCCGACCTGGCCCCGCTTCCCGCCGAAGTGAAGATCACCATCGTCCACACCAACGACATGCACTCCCGGGCGGTCGAGAGCAAGACCGAACTCGGCTACAACAGGATCTCAGGCTACGTCAACATGCTCAAGGCGACCAATCCCAATGTTCTCCTTCTCGACGTGGGCGATACCCTGCACGGTCTTCCCATAGCCAATCTCGAGCAGGGCGCCAGCATCGTGAAGCTCATGGACGCGGCCGGCTATAGCTACATGACGACCGGCAACCACGACTACAACTACGGCATCGGCCGCCTTCTCGAACTTGAGAAGCAGGCGAAGAAATTCAAGATCCTCGCCGCCAATGTCTACAGGGACGGGAAACGCCTCTTCACCCCCTGGGCCATCGAGAATGTCGGCGGCGTGCGCGTCGCCATATTCGGCCTCGCGACCCCGGAGACGGCCTACAAGACCGATCCCAAGGGCATAGAGGGCGTCGTGTTCACGAACCCCGCCACCGAGGCCGAGGCTGTCGCCTATGAGCTCGCAGGCAAGTACGACGTCCTCGTCTGCCTCGCCCACATCGGAATCGATGGCTCGACCGACATCATCGCCGACGATATCGCCAAAGCCGTCCCCGAGATCGACGTGATCCTCGACGGACACAGCCATTCCAGCCTGAAGCAGGAGATGGCGATCAACACCACCAAGACCCTGATCACCAGCTCGGATGCCAACGGCATCTCCATGGGCGTCGTCGATCTCGTCGTCGGGACCGACCGCAAGCTCGTTTCCAAGACAGCATCTTCCATTCCTGCCTCGACCCCGAACCTCCCCTCCGATCCGGGAGTCGCCGCCCTCATCAAATCGGTGACCAAAGACCAGGATCCCATCCTCGCCCAGGTTGTCGGCAAGACAGCAGTCCCCCTCGAGGGCAAGCGCGAGATCGTCCGGATGTCGGCATCCAATCTCGGAACTCTTATCGCCAACAGCATCATCTACGTGACTGGCGCCGATGTATCCATGATCGGCGGCGGCGGAATCCGCGACTCCATCCCTGCTGGTGACATCACCAAGAGGCACATCTTCACGGTGCTTCCCTTCGGCAACTACTACCAGACCACCAAGCTCAAGGGCTCCGACTTCGACGCCATCATCGAAGTCGGCGTGGGCAAGCTCCCCGCACTCGACGGCCGTTTCCCCCACTTCGCGGGCATGACCTACAAGCTCGACGCGACGAAGCCCGTCGGCGATCGCGTATCCGACATCATGATCGGCGGCAAACCCGTCGATCCGGGTAAGACCTATGTCTTCGCGGCGCCCAACTTCGACATGAACGGTGGCGACGGCTACACCATGCTCGCCGGAAGGGCCTACAACGACTTCCCGAGCGACGCCGAAGTCCTCATGGCCTACGTCAAGTATCTCGGCGTGGTCACGAACGACAATCTCGTCTACACGAAGTAAGCGCAGGTTCTACGCGATGCGATGCCGCCCGGGTCACCCCGGGCGGTTTTTTTGGTGCGCCCGGCAGGGCGCACCAACTTGCGGGTGAAAGTCCCCCAAGGTTGCCTGCCTGTCGCCTCAGGCGGTATATTCGCAGTGGGAAGCCGCTTCCGTAGAGGGTGCGATGGCTGCCTATCGACAGTAAACGTTGAGTGAAGGGAGAAAAAATGGAAAATTTCGTGTTCAGCAATAAGACAAAGATAATTTTCGGACGAGGGGTCGAAGATCAGGTCGGGTTGGAAACCGCAAAGTGCTCGAAGCGCATTCTGGTCCACCACGCGGGAGGTTCAGTCGTACGTTCGGGACTCCTTTCGCGCGTTCTCGAGAGTCTCAGAGAGGCCGGCGTCAGCTTTGTCGAATTATCCGGGGTAAAACCGAATCCCCGGCTCTCCCTCGTGCGCGAGGGCATTGCCCTCTGCCGCTCTCAGGGGCTCGATTTCATACTGGCCGTCGGCGGCGGCTCCGTCATCGATTCGGCCAAGGCCATCGCGGTCGGAGTGCTCTACGACGGCGACGTCTGGGACTTCTACGACGGGAAAGCCAGTCCGGCGAAGGCTCTCGGGGTCGGGACCGTCCTGACCATCCCCGCGGCCGGATCGGAGGCCAGCACCGGCTCGGTGATCACGGACGAGGAGCAGGCGCTGAAGCGCGCCTGCGACTCTGTGATCATGCGTCCCGTCTTTTCCCTTCTCGACCCGGAGCTCACCTACACCCTTCCGCCTTACCAGACGGCCTGCGGTGTTGTCGACATGGCCGCCCACATCATGGAGCGCTATTTCACGACCGTCCGGAATGTCGAAGTCACCGACGGAATGGCGGAGGCCCTCCTCAGGACAATCATCCGCAATGGCCCCATAGCCATCGCCGAGCCAGAAAACTACGTTGCCCGCGCCGAGATCATGTGGTCGGGGACGCTCGCGCACAACGACATGCTCGGCACCGGACGCGTCGGGGATTGGGCGACACACGATATCGAGCATGAAATCTCGGCCATCTATGACCTCGCCCACGGCGCGGGGCTCGCCATCGTCTTCCCCGCCTGGATGCTCTACAACTACAAACGCGACGTGAACCGGTTCGCGCGCTACGCGAGCGAGGTCTGGGGAGTGAAGGGCGCCTTCGACGATCCCGAGCGCGCCGCGCTGGATGGAATCGCGAGGCTCAAGGCATTCAACCGTTCCATCGGCATGCCGGTGAGTCTGGCAGACGCGGGCATCCCCGCCGACAGGATTCCGGAGATGGCCGACAAGTGCACGCGCGGCGACACTGCCACAGTCGGACGCTTCCAGACCCTGCGCCGCGCCGACGTCGAGGCCATCCTTCGCCTGGCCGCCGTCTGACGGCTCCGGGCACTCGCCTGACAAATAAAAAGGACCGGCGGCCGTCTCGGCTGCCGGTCCTTCTGTATGGTCGCGGCTTCAGAAATACAGCTCGTACTCCTGGGGAACGGGGGCATTATACACGTACTCGGCTTCCTTCTCCTTGAGCGCGATCCAACTCTCGATGAGGGCGGGCGGGAAGACGGGCGCGAGGTAGTCTCTGTCCCGCGCAAGTCCGCGCAACACGTGGTAGAGACCGGTCGGGAAGGTGTTCTTCTTCGTTTCCCTGGAAACACTGAACCCCAAGGCCACCGGGTCGAGCTCGCGCGCAATTCCGTCCATCCCGGCCAGAAGCATGGCCGCGAGGAAATAGTAGACATTGGCGGTCGCGTCGCCCGTGCGGAACTCGATCCTGGCCTCTCCCTTCTTGAGGTAGCCGGGGATTCGCACCGCGGCCGCGCGGGACCCTTGAGCGAAGGTCGCGCTGACCGGGGCCTCGTAGCCCGGCACCAGGCGGCGGTAGGAGTTGGTGCTCGGATTGGACCAGGCGAGCAGGGAGCCCGAAAGGGCGTGCTCGAGGATGCCGGCAGTGTAGGCGAGTCCCTTCTGGGAGAGGCCGCAGATCTCCTCCCCCGGGAAGATGCTCTTTCCGCCCTTTTCGATGAACTGGTGGACGTGCATGCCCGAGCCCGCGATCCTGTACATCGGCTTGGGCATGAAGGTGACGTAGAGGCCCAGCTCTTCGGCCACGCAGCGGATGATCCACTTGCCGAGGACGACGGCATCGCCCGCTTTTTCCAGCGAGAGGAAGTTGAGTTCTATCTCGAGCTGGGCGGCGCCCACCTCGTGGTGGTGGTACTTGACGGGGATACCGGCGTCCTGCATGGCCTGGACCGCCTTGTTTCTGAGCAGGAGGTAGCGATCTTCGGGCGGCATGCGGTGATAACCCTTGGAGAGTCCGAGCCTGGGAGAATCGCTGAATTCCTCGCCGATCCCCTCCGCGCTCGAAACATAATAGTAGGAATGGCCGATCTCGGTGGAGTATTTCGCATCGTCGAAAACGTAGAACTCGAGTTCTATGAGCATCTTCGCCTCTTCGCCGACACCCGCCGCGCGCATCCTTTCGACGGCCTTGCGGGCTATCGTCCGCGGGTACTGGTCGAATCCGGCGCCCTCCGTAGTCATGACCTCGCAGAAGGCGTGGAGGGTAGTGAACCCGTCCTTGGTCTCGACGAAGGCCGTCGACATATCCGGTATGGCAACCATGTCGCTCGCGTGTACTTTGGCGTAGCCGAAGTTGGATGCGTCGAATCCGATGCCGTTCTTCAGGATCTTTTCAGTCGCGTAACTCCGTGGAAGTGCCACCGAATGGAGCTGGCCGTTAATATCGACGACGAGGAAGCTGACATAGTCTATCGACGACATGTCGCCCGTAAACGCTGATAGCTGCATGCATGCTCCTTGCTGGATCTGATACGAAGTACCGAAAATAGTACTCCCGTTTGCCGGAATTCGCAAGATATGAAACGATTTACCCAATATTTGAAATGGTGCTGCCTATCCAGACTCCGGTCGCTTTGGCCCACTTCGATAAAAGCGGCTTTATCCGCACCGCGCTGAAACCGCATCTTCCGGCTTGACAACCCCGCGCCGCCCGGTATAGTTTTGTCCACGCATAAGCCCAGATGGTGGAATTGGCAGACACGCTGGTTTCAGGTACCAGTGCCGTCACAGGCTTGGGGGTTCAAGTCCCCCTCTGGGCATAATTTAAGGCTCCCGAAAGGGAGCCTTTTTTGTTGGAAAAATACACCCAAAAGTCCTTGTGGTTTGTGTCAGGTCCGATGAATGCCTTTCCTCTCTTTTCGTACAGTTCTGCCGAAGCGCCCCGGCTTTTGCTTCCTCCATTCCTCGAGTTCACGGTTTTGAACTGTCGCGCATTCGTGTCATGTTTTCATTGACAGGGCCGGAAAACCATCTTAGTATACAGTATACAAGACGCGAATCGACCTGAAGTCATGACAGGTATCAAGGCGGACAAGACCTGCGCATATCCCGGGTGTGCCTGAAGCAAAGGATCGATCGCGTCGACCAGATGAAAGGCAACTGCTGTTTTTAAGGAAAGATCCAGGTGTCCTGTTGAGCGGGCATGCTTGATTTGATTGATCGCCACTCTATAGCCATGGTCGAGGAGTTTCCGGATGGATGTAGTAAGGATGACCCATATCAGCAAATCATTTCCCGGCATCAAGGCTCTCGATGATGTCAGCTTTCACCTCAGACAGGGAGAGATCCTCTCCCTGCTCGGGGAAAACGGAGCCGGAAAGACAACGCTGATGAAGATCCTTTACGGCATGTACAATCCGGACGAGGGAGAAATCTTCTATAATGAAAAGCCGGTTCAGATTCATGATCCGAAAGATGCGATAAAACTTGGCATCTGCATGGTACACCAGCATTTCATGCTGGTGCCGGCTTTTTCCATCATCGATAACATCATAGTCGGTATCGAACCGCACAGAGGACCTTTCGTCGACCGCCGGAAGGCTGCCGGCGATGTCCGGCGCATGATAGAGCATTATCGCTTCAACCTGGACCCCAACACACTTGTCGGGAACTTGTCGGTGGGCGAGCTCCAGAGGGTCGAGGTGCTCAAAGCCCTTTATCGGCAAGCCAAAGTGCTCATACTCGACGAACCTTCCGCGGTTCTGACTCCCAAGGAAGTGAGCGATCTCTTCGATACCTTGCGTGTTCTGAAGGGGCAGGGGACCAGCATTGTCATCATAACGCACAAACTCCGGGAGACCATGTCCATCGCAGACCGTGTCGTTGTTTTGCGCAATGGCCGGGTGACCGGCGATGACATCACACCGGCTCATTCAACGACGAACGAACTTTCCTCGCTCATGGTCGGGCGCTCCGTCAACCTGGACAAGCGATGTCCTTCGAAGAATATCGGTGAACCCCTCTTTGCCGTGCAAAATCTCAGCATGAAAGAACATGGTATCGAGAAGCTGAAAAACATCGCCTTCGAGATACGCCGCGGCGAGATCCTCGGCGTTGCCGGCGTGGAAGGCAACGGGCAGACTCAACTGCTCGAGGCTCTTACCGGCCTGGTCAAACCGTCTTCGATGGACCTGAGTCTGGACGGCGAACCCTTGCGCGGAGACGCGCACGATTTCCTGAAGAAAAAAATCGGCCATGTGCCTGAGGATCGCATAACCATGGGTTTGGTGCTGCCGATGAGCGTCAAGGACAATCTGTTTCTCGGCTATCATGAGAGCGCGGATATCTCCGGTCATGGCCTGCTCAGGCGCAAGAATATCGATCAATACGCCGATCGCTGCATAAGCGCGTTCAATATAAAGGCACCGGGCAGGGACACGGCGACAAAGTCCCTGTCGGGAGGCAATCAGCAGAAAATAGTGATGGCCCGGGCCTTGAGCCGGGACCTTGAGGTTTTGATCGTTGCACACCCGACCCGGGGACTGGATGTCAGCGCCATCGAGTACATCCACCAGGAAATCCTGAAATTCCGCGACCAAGGGAAGGCCGTTCTGTTGGTCTCCGCCGACCTCGACGAGGTCTGCACCCTGAGCGACCGGATGATCGTGATGTTCGAAGGACGCATCGTGGCAGAGTGCCTGCCGGATACCTACTCCAAAACGGAACTGGGACTCTTGATGACCGGGAATCCGGTATCGGTCGCGAAGGGGCATCTCAATGAAAAAGCGTGATGAAGTGAATACCGGTTTCAGGAAAATGACGAAGTCCATCGTCCAGGCCCTCGTCGCCCTGCTGTTCTCCCTTTTTGTCGGCGGCGTTGTCATCGCGATCAGCGGCTATTCGCCGCTTGAGACCTATCGATTGATTTTCCAGGGAGCTCTGGGTTCTCCGAACGGCTTCTATCTTGCTCTGCGCGAAGCGACTCCCCTGCTGTTCACCGGCCTGGCTTTCGCCATCACCTTCAAGGTTGGAATCATAAACATCGGGGCCGAGGGGCAGCTCCTCCTTGGTGGCCTTGTCGCGGCCCTGGTCGGCGCCTATGTCAATTTCCTTCCGGGAATATCGCACCTGGCGGTAGCCATTCTGGCCGGCGCGATCGCAGGAGGCCTCGTCGGCCTTCTGACAGGTTTTCTCAAGGTCAGTTTCAACGCGCATGAGGCCATCACCTGCATCATGCTCAATAGCATTATCGGACTTTTCATAAACTTTCTCTGCAACGGACCGCTGAAGCCGGAAAACGCCTCAAGCGCCCAGACCAAGCGGATCCTTGAAACCGCTCGTCTTGCCAAGATCGTTCCCAAGACCCAGCTGACCTACGGGCTGATTATCGCCATCGTGATCGCGGTGATCGTCTATTTTGTCCAGAGGCGGACTGTTTTTGGATACAAGATGAAGGTTACCGGCATGAATCGCCGGGCAGGCGAGGTCGCCGGCATCAATTCTTCCTGGATATACCTTGCGACTTTTTTCCTCAGCGGCGCAATTGCCGGAATCGGCGGCGCGGACATTACCTTGGGCGTCCTGGGTCGCAATGTGGACCCCATCTCGAGCGGGTACGGCTTCGAAGGCATCTCCGTGGCCGCCCTCGCGGCCTATAACCCGGTCGGAATTATTCTATCTTCACTGCTGTTCGGCATCCTCAAGGCCGGAGCCATGCAGGTCAACAGGACAACATCCATTCCGTTTGAGTTTGTCAAAGTAATTCAGGTTATGGTCGTAGTCGCCATCACCGCCCCACGCATAGTGATGTTCCTGCCTGACTGGATCGGGAAGAAGCGTCAAGCCCGGAAAATCACCGAACCCGGGCGCATGACCGAATCGGAATAGGAGGGTTCAGTCATGGATATTTCCATATCGCTGATCGTATCGACGACGCTTCGCGTGACGGTTCCCGTCATGCTGGCCTCTACTGGCGCGAGCTTCTCCGTGCGGAGCGGGGTAGTGGCCTTCGGCTGTGAAGGCATGATGATTACCGGCGCATTCTGCGGCGCTCTCGGCTCCTACTACTCCGGGAATGTGTGGTTCGGCGTGGCCTGTTCCGTCCTTGGCGGGATGCTGATTTCCTTGCTTCATGCCTACCTGCACGTAACGCACCGGGTTAACGGGACATTGAGCAGCGTGTGCGTCAACCTGCTCGGCTTGGCGATGGGATCGCTTGTCCTGAAAGTCGTCTGGAAGATGGCGGGTTATTCTCCCGAAGTTCCCTCCCTGCCGAAGAGTAATCCGGAATGGCTCGCCAGGATTCCTTTCATCGGGCCCATCCTCGCAGAGCAGAACCTGTTTTTCTACATCGCCATCGCGCTCGTGCTCCTCAGTTGGTTGATACTCTACCGCACGGTTTTCGGCCTGCGCATGCGCATGGTGGGTGAAAATCCGGTAGCGGCCAATACGGTCGGAATCGATACGGTCGCGTATAAATATATCGGGATACTGCTCTGTGGCGCGTTCAGCGGTATGGGAGGCGCATACCTCTCCCTGGTGCGCATGAACCGCTTCATCACCGAGATGACAGCCGGCCGCGGCTACGTCGCCATGGTCGTAACCGATCTCGGCCGCAGCAATCCGCTTTATGCGGCGATTTCGAGCCTGTTCTTCGGCTTTTTCGACAGCCTGCAGACACTCTTCCAGGGAATCGGCACACCGAGCCAGATCCTGATGATGGTTCCGTACATATTTACCTTGATTGTCGCCATGCTGAACTACAAGGGTGTCCGTGGTCCGGCGGGTGTCGGCAAACATTTCGACGATTGAAGGTCAGGAATTGCACATGAATGAAATCATGAAAGAAGCGGTCGTCATCGATACCGATCCCGGGGTAGATGACGCGGCATCCCTTTTTTGGGTCATCACAAACGGAAGGTTCGACATCAAGGCCATCACCATCGCCAACGGCAATGTCGGACTCGACCTGTGCGCCCTCAACGCCCTCAAAATTCTCGACGCCTGCAAGAGGACCGACATCCCCGTCTACAAAGGAGGATTCCGGCCTTTCCTGCGGAAACCCATGGATGCCGCCTGGGTGCACGGCCGGGATGGACTCGGCGACGCAGGATTCCCCGATCCGGGCATCCGGTGTCAGCCTGGCTTCGCGCCGGCGGAGATTGTCCGGATCGCGAAAGAATCTCCTGAACCGATAACCATCCTCGCGCTGGCGCCATTGACGAATGTCGCGCTCGCTATTCTGCTCGATGCAAAGCTCAAAAACCATGTGAAGCGCATTCTCTTCATGGGCGGCGCCGTGCGGGTGCCGGGCAATGAATCGCCGGTTGCCAGCTTCAATCCGGCGATCGATCCCGAGGCCGCGAAGATTGTCTACAACTCGGGGATTCCGGTGGTTCAGCTGGGGCTTGATGTCTGCGATCGCGTCCGTCAGACCGATGAGGACCTGGAGAGAATCAGACAGGCGGGCACTCCCGTCTCCGATTTCATCATCCGTATGCTCAGGCATATCCGGGAAAAGTCAGTCAGGACCATTCGCGACGCAGGCGGCGACATCATCGGCGAACAGAAAGCCTCGGACAAGCCCGGCGAGATCGGGTTGAACGACCTGACCGCGACCGCGTATCTCATCAATCCGGATTGGTTCAAAGTCCGGCACTTGTATATAGATATCGATACGACCGGCCTTTGCCCCGGCCAGACAGTGGCCGATTTCAAGGGCTTGTGGGGCCGCAAGCCGAATGCCGCCTGGGCGTATGAGGTGGACTCCAGGGCTGCGATGGAAACGTGGGTCAAGGATATCGTTTCATACAAGGAGGAAAGAGAGAATGAAAAGAGATGAGTTCCGGAACATATTTGCTGCCAAACGGCCTATCCTGGGCATGATTCATCTGCCTCCGCTTCCGGGGGCACCAAATTATGGGGGCAGTATGACGGCGGTCATAGAGCATGCCCTGATCGATGCACAGACGCTGGTTCAAAACGGGATAAATGCCCTGATTGTCGAAAACCTCGGCGATTACCCCTACTATCCCTTTACCTGCGAACCGGAGACAGTCGCCGCCATGACGCAGGTTGCGCTGGAGATACGGCGCCGATATTCCGTGCCGCTTGGAATAAATATCCTGCGCAATTCATGGAAAGCCGCGTTGGCCGTCGCCATGATAGTGGACGCCCAAT
This sequence comes from Treponemataceae bacterium, assembly GCA_963678065.2. GTDB lineage: Bacteria > Spirochaetota > Spirochaetia > Treponematales > Rectinemataceae. Next base: position 512,381 of record CAXXVZ010000004.1, on the reverse strand, counting down.
TCATCCGCCTCAATATTCTCACGGATACCATGGTTACCGATCAGGGCTTGATCAATGGAGAGGCCCATCTGGCCATGCGCTATCGCAGGATGATCCAGGCCGAGCGTGTCCTGATATTTTCTGACATCTACAGCAAGCACGGCGGCCCCCTGGTTCAACGCGACATGGCGACGGTTGCACACGAGATGGTGGAACGGGGTATGGCTGATGTCATCATCGTGTCCGGGGCTGAATCGGCCGTGGCGCCGGACCGCGACAGGATTCGCCATGTGCGCCAGGCTGTTCCCGAAACACCGGTTATTCTGGGAAGCGGCATCAGCCTGAAAACAGTCGATTGCGTCGCTGACGCGGATGGCAGCATTTTTGGCTACGGCACAAAGCCGAGCGGCAACATGAACGATCCGGTAGACGCGGAAACCGTCAGGCAATTCATGCAGAAGATCGGGGAATTGGACTAAAGTCAGGGCCGGCAGATAGCCGGTTCCGTCAGAGATTACGGGTACCCTTGCGGACCTTATAGCCCGCTACACAATCAGGAGGACAAGATGAAAAGGATGGTCGTTTCCATCGCGTGTGCGCTCGCGGTCATTTCCTTTGCCCCGGTTTTTGCCGCGCCCGCCGCAAAGACTTTCAATGTCGCGGTCGTGACAGGTTTTCTCGGAGACAATGGCTTCAACGACGAGGCCTTCTCCGGCGTAAAGAAGGCGATCAAGGAGCTGAACGTCAAGGTAGACAATGCGCAGGTCAATACCTCGGATCTTGCCGCTGTCGCATCGGCTCTGCGCAGCTACACCGAGGCCAACAAATATGACCTGGTCATGTATGTGGGCTCCAATTCAAACGATGCGGTCGAAGATCTCGCGAAGGATTACCCGGACCAGAATTTCTCCATAGTCGATACGACCCTGAGCGGCATAAAGAACGTTTCATCTGTTGCGGCCATCGACCCTGAACAGGCCTTCCTCTCGGGCGTCATCTCCGGCATCGTGACCCAGGGAAAACACAAGGCCATATTCCCGATGTCCAACGACGCCAATGTGCTCGTCTACGCCGGCGGAATGGATTCGCCGACCTCCCGCGCCGGCGCCGCCGGCTTCATGGCCGGTGCCCGCTATGTCAACCCGACAGTCCAGATCATCTACACGATTGTCGGTTCCTATTCGAACCCGGTCGCCGCCAAGGAAATCGCCCTTACCGGTTTCAAACGCGGCGCCGATATCGTAACCGGCAACTGCGGAGCCGGCGCCCTGGGCCTTCTCGAAGCCGCGAAAGAGCAGAAAGCCTACTTCATCTCGACCAGCCCGAGCACGACCGACCCCAACTTCAGCCTCTGCACCTCGGTGAAAAAGACGGATGTTTTCGTGTATCAGGAGATCGAAGCCTTGGTCAAAGGCACCTGGAAGGGTGGCGCGGTCCGGAAAGGAATCAAGGACGGCGCCTGCGATGTCAGTCTCGAAGGGATCAAAATCAAGTATCCGCAGGATATCCTGGACATAGTCAGCGCCGTCCGCAAGGACGTTGTCGCCGGCAAGATCGTCCTGCCGAAGGATCCCAGGGATCTGGACGAATGGACCAAGGCGAATCAGCTCAAGAGGTAAGCGGTAGCTCACTCTTCTTGGCCGGCATAGCTCCGTGCTGCCGGTCAGGAAGGTTGCGGTTCAGGAGAGATCGTGAAGAAAATCATAATCGGCTGCGACCACGGCGGTTTTGGTCTGAAGACCGGCCTCAAAGAATTCCTGCTTAAGCGCGGCTATGAGGTCGAGGATGTCGGCTGCCACTCCGAAAGTATCGTCCGTTATCCCTATTACGCGGCCATGGTCGCTTCCGCCGTTTCCGAAGCATCCTTCGAGCGCGGAATTCTCATCTGTTCAACCGGCATAGGGATGTCCATAGTCGCCAACAAGTATCCGGGTGTACGGGCCGCGCTCTGCTCCACGTCCTATCAAGGAAAAATGACATCGGCCCACAACGCGTCGAATATCCTGTGTTTCGGAGGACGCTGCATAGGTTTGTTCGAAGCACAGGACATACTCTCCAATTGGCTGGATACGCCCTACGAAGGCGGCAGACACGATATCTCCCTCGGTCTGCTGAACGAAATAGAACAGACCAATCTGTCCGGGAAACGGTGGCTTAAGCCCCTGAGCGAAATTCAGTAGGAGTGGACATGCACAAGAAAGCGGTAATTATCGATACGGACCCCGGCGACGACGACGCCGCGTCGATCCTCTGGGCGATCGCTTCCGGCAAATTCGATATAAAAGCCCTGACCATCAGCAACGGCAACGTCGGTGTGGACAAATGCGTCATCAACGCCCTGCGCGTCCTCGAAGTCGCCAGACGCACCGACATCCCTGTTTATGCCGGCGCGTACCGACCCCTGGTGAAGGAGCCCATAGAGGCCGAGTGGATACACGGCGCGGATGGATTGGGCGATACGGACATACCCTTGCCCACGACAAAAAAGGCGAAAGGCTACGCTCCCGCGGAGATGGCCCGCATCGCGAAGGAATCCGAAGAGCCTGTCACCATTCTCGCCCTCGGGCCGCTTACGAATGTAGCCCTCGCCGTGCTTCTGGACAAGGAATTCGCGTCCCATGTCGCACAAGTCATTTTCATGGGCGGCGCGGTCAAAGTCAGCGGAAACGAGTCGCCTCGCGCAAGCTTCAACGCGGCGGTAGATCCGGAGGCTGCGCATGTCGTATTCAATTCCGGCATTCCCGTCGTCCAGATTGGCTTGGATGTGTGCAACCTCGTTACCCAGACAGTCGCGGACCTGGACAGGATCGGGGCGTCAAAGACCGAGGTTACCGATTTCCTTATCAAGATTCTGGATTTCCGCAGAACGAAGGCCGTCAAACTCATAAAAGACGCCAAAGGGAACATAGTAGGCAGCATCAAGGCTGGGGATCAGGTAACAACACGCAAGGGCGGGATCGGCCTCAATGATCTCACCGCTACAGCCTATCTCATCGATCCCTCGTGGTTCGGTACGATCCATGCGGCGATGGATGTGGAAACCTCCGGAAGATACACGAGGGGCGAGACAATCGTGGACTACATTGGGCTCTGGGGCCGAAAGCCGAATGCGTATTTCGCGCACTCTGTCGAAGGCCTTCAGCTCGTGGAACAGTGGGTGCAGGACATGTCCGGGTACAGACCCGACTGAAAGTCTCCGGTCAGTCGATATCGTGGAATATGTGCTGGCTGATTATGTCCTTGGCCTTCTCGATATCTCCGGTGCGCATGAAGCGGATGAGATGTATATGATGCACCATATACGGAAGGAGCTCCTGGGGCGTCAGGTGTTGGCGTAGACGCAGCAGCTGAATGCGGCTGTCGAGGCGTTTGTAGATGTCCGCGAGGGTGGGATTGCCGCTGAGGTCCATCATTTTCTGGTGAAAGGCCGTATCCAGCTCGAAGGCCTTCGCGCGATCGCCTCGGGTCATCGCGTCCTGGCACGCTCCGGCAACGCGCTCGAGTTCGGCGAAGGTCTCAGTATCCCCTTTCTCTGCCAGCAGTTCAAAGGCCAGTGTCTCAAGTGCCTGGCGAACCCTGCCGATATGGACGGCCTCGTCCTTGGAGATGGCCGCGACGGTGACCTTGCTGCGCGGTTTGATGACGATGAGGCCATATTCCGCAAGCCGCTTGAGCGCTTCGCGTATGGGTGTGCGCGAGACGCCGAATTGTGCCGCGAGCTGCTCTTCGGGGACATGTTCCCCTCCCCCCAGGGAGCCTGAGAGGATGAGGCCTTTCAACCCGTCGTATACCTGGTCGGAGAGACTTGACTGTTCAATGGTCATGTGTAGGTTTTTCATGGTCGTGCAATTATTGTATACAATAAACGGCAGAGCACGCCACCGTTTTCATGAAAAAATCTCCGCAATCGCACCGTTTTCTTCGGCAATTTGTCCATTTGATAGAAGCAGAAGCTTTTATCATTTTGCGCTTCCGGCCTGAGAGCGCTGCAGAAAAAGTTGACAGAGTGAGAATCTCATGGGATAGTTATGGTATACTGTATACAATAGAGGTGGTCATGCGATATATCGTAGTTCCGCTCGGCCTCTCGGTGCCCACCGCAACCTGTGCGCACAGCACGGCATCCGATATCGCGAGTGTGGGCCCGGCGAGTTCGCTCGCCCTTGAGGCCGGTCTCATGCTGGCGCCACATGCCGCCATAGCCGCAAAGGAGGAAGAGGCATGAAAACACCGAGAATTGCGCTGGCCGTGGCTCCGGAGCGTGCGCTTCCCAGCGCCTTCGTGGTTTTCCGCGAGCCTTTCTCCTCCTCGCTGCGCAAGGCGGCCGATTTCGGCTACGACGGAGTGGAGCTTGCCCTTCTCGATCGTTCCCAAGTCGACATGGCCGATCTGAAGCGCCTTCTTTCTGAAACAGGCCTCGAAGTTCCGATGATCTCCACGGGCCAGGTTTTCGCCGAAGCGGGAGATTCCTTCGCATCGACCGACCCCGAAGTGAGAGCCAAGGCGGAGCGGCGATTCGCGGGCTTGATCGAAGTGGCCGCGGAATTCGGCGCCTTCATCAACGTGGGAAGGATCAGGGGAACGGTCGAGGCCAATGGCTCCCGCCCCGAAGTGGAAGCGAGAGTGGCGGAAATCCTCGGCAGGCTGTCGGCGCGGGGAAGCGAACTCGGCGTCATGGTTCTTCTCGAACCGGTCAACCGCTATGAGACTGATTTCCTGAACTCCACCGACGAGGCCGCGGAATTCCTCGACCGTCATGCGCTCTCCGCCTTGGGGCTCATGCCCGATCTGTTCCACATGAATATCGAGGATGCGGATCCGACCGATTCTTTGAGGCGCCACGCGTCGCGCATCAAATACCTGCATTTCGCGGATTCGAACCGCAACGCCCCCGGGAGCGGGCACATGGATTTCCGCTCGCCGCTCGCCGCGCTCAGGGATACCGCCTTTTCCGGATGGATCACCCTCGAGATTTTCCCGCGTCCAGACGCCGACACCGCCGCACGTTCCGGCGCTCGGCATGTGCGTATGCTGTTGGACGAATGCTTCGGATCACCGTTCCCCCCGATGGGGAGGGACGGCGCGGTCCATCGGGGATGAGTATGGATGAGATGAAATCGATCGCCAGCGAAGCGCTTGGCGAGAAGGATCCTGCGAGAAAACGGCGCCTGATAGCGGCACTTTCCGCGCGGATCAGAGTCAGGATCATCGATCTGCTCCACGCGAAGGGCACGGGGCACTGGGGCGGATCCTCGTCTGCGGCTGACCTTGTATCGATGCTCTATTTCTACAGGATGCACATCGATCCGGCCGAACCCTGCGCGCCGGGCAGGGACCGCTTCATCCTGAGCAAAGGCCACGCCTCGCCCATGCTGTATTCGGTGCTGGCGAGCCGGGGTTTCTTCGACCTCGAATGGCTCGATACCTTCCGCGATATCGATTCGCGGCTCCAGGGGCACCCGGCCATGAACAAGACCCCGGGCGTGGATCTTTCCACGGGCGCCCTCGGGCACGGGATTTCGGTGGGGCTGGGTATGTCCCTGGCCTTTCGGCTTTCCGGCTCCGGCGCCTGGACCTATGTCATGGTGGGGGAGGGCTGCCTCGACGAGGGCCAGTCGTGGGAAGCGCTGATGGCGGCGGCCAAGTTCAGGCCGGATCGCCTCGTGCTCATGGTGGACAACAACGGCGTGCAGCTCGACGGCACGGCGGAACAGATCATGCCGCTCGGCTTTCTGCTGGCAAAGCTCTCCGCCTTCGGCTGGAACGTGGCGCCGCGCCGTTATGACGGGCACGATGTCGACGATATCGCCGCTTCCTTCGAGTGGATGGACGGCCCCGGCGCATGGCCGCGCGCCGTAGTCTACGATACGGTCAAGGGAAAGGGTGTATCGTTCATGGAAGGGAAGAATGTCTGGCACGGCGCTCCGATCGATGATGAGGCGTGGCGGCGCGCGCGCCCCGAGCTCTGGGCCGCGTATGAATCCGCGCTCGCCGCCGCCGGGAAGGGGGCCTGATATGGGCATGACGATGCGCGACGCTTTCGGGAAGAAACTTGCGGCGATGGGCTACGCCGATCCGAAGATCGTCGTCCTCGACGCGGATGTCTCCTCGAGCACGAAATCTTCGTATTTCGCGCAGGCCTTCCCCGAACGGTTTTTCAATGTGGGCGTGGCGGAGGCCAACATGGTCGACGTCGCGGCGGGATTGGCCCTGGGCGGCTACAGGCCCGTGGCGAACAGCTTCGCGATCTTTCTCGCGCTGAAGGCGACGGACCAGATCCGCAACGTGCTTTGTTACAATGAGATTCCGGTTGTGCTCGCCGGCGCGTACGGTGGCCTCTCCGATTCCTTCGACGGCGCGAGCCACCACTCGATCGCCGACCTGGCGATCATGCGCTCGCTGCCGTCCATGCGCGTGCTGGTGCCTGCGGACAACGCCGCGGCCGAACGGGCTCTGGAACTCGCCCTCGTGGCAGACGGGCCGGTGTACATCCGTCTGAACCGCAATGAGCTGCCCGCGGTGCCTTCTCCGGAGCCGGTCGAGTTCGGCAAGGCCAGGATTTTCCGTTCAGGCGATGACCTGACGATAGCCGCCTGCGGCATCTGCGTGGCCCAGGCGCTCGAGGCGGCGGAGATTCTCGCATCCGAGGGAATCGGCGCCGAGGTGCTCGACATGGCGAGCGTGAAGCCGCTGGATGCGGCGACTCTGGGCGCTTCGGTGGCCAGGACAGGACGGCTCGTCACCGCGGAGGAAGGCAGCATCACCGGTGGCCTCGCCGCGGCCTGCGCCGAAGCCCTCACAGGGCTCTCCGCATCCGGCTTCGCGGGAACAAGCCGCGCGTGGAAGGCGGCGGCCATCGGTTTGCACGACACCTTCACCGAGTCGGGGCCCTACAAGGCCCTGCTTGACAAGTACGGGATCAGTGCGAAAGCTATATCCGCCGCAGGCCGTGCGCTTGCGCGACAATAAAAAATAAACGAGGAAACGACGATGGACAGACTGTTTGACGAATCCCGCACCCTGCTCACCGAGTGGAAGGGCGACCGCTATATCTTCGGCCGCGGCGTCCTCGGGCGCATCGGGCCGATCGCCGCCGCGTACGGAAAGACTGCGCTTGTGGTCTGCAATACCACCTACATGAAACCTCTGGCCGATGCGGTAGTCGCCTCGCTCTCGGCCGCCGGAGTGTCGCTCGCTGGCGGCAGGATCGCTCCCGACGCGGGTCCCAACGCCCCGCGCGCGGATGTGTACCGGCTGCAAGGATACCTCCTGCACCACAAGCCGGACTGTATTGTCGCGGTCGGCGGCGGCTCGACTATCGACGCGGTGAAGGCGGCGAATGTGCTCGCGACTCTGGGCCGGAAATCGTGCGAAATTGACAGCTATTTCGGCACGGGACTCGTGGGCGCGGCGCTCGGGGAGACCGGCGCCGCGTTGATTCCTATGATCGCCGTGCAGACCAGCGCCAGCTCGGGGGCGCATCTGACCAAATATTCCAATATCACCGATCCGGTCGCAGGACAGAAGAAGCTCATCGTCGACGAGGCGATCGTTCCCTCACGGGCGCTCTTTGACTACGATGTGACGGTCTCCATGCCTCGCGCCGTCACCATCGACGGAGCCCTGGATGCCATCGCCCACTCCTTCGAAGTGTTCTGCTCTGTCTCGGGCAGCGCCTTGGACAAGGCCGAGCGGATTGCCCGGGCCTCGGTCGAGCTGGCGGTGAAGTACGCCATCCGTGTCATCGCCGATCCCGCGGACATGGAAGCCAGGGAAGCGATCGGCATGGCCACCGACCTGGGCGGCTACGCGATCATGGTGGGCGGAACCTCGGGCGCGCACCTGACGAGTTTTTCCCTCGTCGATGTCGCGGGGCACGGTACGGCCTGCGGCGTCATGAATCCTTATTACCTGGTGTTCTTCGCGCCCAGGATCGAGCGGCAGGCCCGCGTGATGGGCGAGATTCTCAGCCAGTACGGCTACATGGCCGCGGGCTGGGAAGCCCTGGCCGGAAGGGCGCTGGGAGAGGCCGTAGCCCGCGGCATGGTGGCCTTCGCGAAGGCCATCGGCGCGCCCACGAAGCTCACCGACTTCCCCGGATTCACGCAGGCGCACATCGCGAAGGCGCTCGCCGCCGCCAAGGATCCACAGCTCGAAATGAAGCTGAAAAACATGCCGGTGCCCCTGACCGCCGCGCTGGTCGACGAATACATGGAGCCCATCCTCAGGGCGGCCGCCTCCGGCGATTTCTCCGGAATCCGGAACCTGTCGTGACGGAACTGCGGATTCCCTTTTCCGGCGGCCGCACCGTCACCGCGCGGCTTTCCTGCCCAGTAGACGTACTCTCCATGAAGGCGCCCCGGGCGCTCGACAATCCCGGCCCGGCGATTGCGGCCGCCCTCGAAGCGCCGATCGCATCCAGACCTCTTGCCGCGCTGGCCGCGGAAACCGCCGCGCGGCAGGCGGCCGCGGGAAAACGGCCGACCGCTGTCGTCGTCGTCTCCGACAACACCCGCCCGGTGCCGTACAGGGGCGAATCCGGCATCCTCATGCCCATCATACGGGCCTTGGAGGATTCTGGATTCGCGCGCGGCGACATCACCGTTCTGGTGGGCACAGGCACGCACCGCGCGATGTCGGAGGCTGAACTCCGCGCGATGCTCGACCCGGAAGTCTTCGAAAACGGAATACGGGTGCTGAACCACGACTGCGAAGATGAGGAAAATCTCGTGCGCCTGGGGCGCACGGAGCGGGGCAACGAAGTATTCGTCAACCGCGCGTACATGGAGGCGGATTTCCGGATTCTGACGGGACTGGTGGAGAGCCACTTCATGGCCGGCGCCTCGGGCGGCCGCAAGAGTGTCTGTCCCGGCATCGTGGGTAAAAAAAGCACCTATGTCTTCCATGGCGCGGCCATGATGGCCCACCCCGGCACGCGCGATCTTTACCTGGCCGGAAATCCCTGCCACGAAGAGTCGCTGTTCGCGGCCAGGATGGCCGGCGTCGATTTCATCGTCAACGTGACGCTGGATCACTCGTTCAGGCTCACGGGCGTCTTCGCAGGCGCGCTCGAGGCGGCCCACGAGGCGGCGGTAGCCAAGGTGCGCTCCTACGTGGGCATTCCCTTCAGCGGCGAATACGACATCGTCGTATCGCACGCGGGGTTCGTGGGCCGCAACCACTACCAGGCGGCGAAAACCGGCACCGCGATCGCGCCGATGCTGGCCGGAGGCGCCCTGTGCATCCTGGTCGCCGACAACCATGACGCCGATCCTGTCGGAGGGGCGTCTTACAGGACGGTGCTGGGCCTCCTGAAGCAGGTGGGCGTCGGGGCCTTCGAGCGGCTTCTCATGAGTCCGGACTGGCCTTTCGTGCTGGAGCAGTGGCAGGTGCAGATGTGGTGCAAGCTCTTTTGCAGGCTGCCTTTCGCGCGATTCGTCTACTTCGCCCCCCAGCTTTCCGACGGAGACTGGAAACTCATTCCCGGCCTCGACGGCATTGCCTTCCTGGACGGAAAGCCGCGCAAGGACCTGACGCTCGAGGATGCGGCGCGGGTCATCGAGCGGGCCGTGGAACTGGAGATCCAGCGCAGACAGAGCGCCGGCCTTCCCGCACCCCGCGTCGCGTGGCTTCCCGACGGCCCCTATGGCATACCGGTACATGAAAATGCCTGATGACCGCTGAAGCGTTGATGAAGGATGCCGTAGAAATAAGCTCGTGAATATGATAGATCTACAATGTGCATGTTCAAATCCCCACTGGACAGAAAGGCGCGCGGCACGGTGCGCCTTTTGTTTTTGAACACACAAGTCGTCGATGCTACAACTTCTATCGCGAGCCCTTCGCGGCGCATGCATGCCAGACACAGCGCGTGACGGCACCGCGGGCGCGAACGGGGGCGGGAACAAAAAACGGGAGTAAAACCATGAATGCCAAAGTCGTGATCTGCCATTACGAGCATCCCCGAGTGGACCAGGAGAGGGAAATCCTCGAGGCCGCGGGCTTCGAGGTCCTCGCGCACAGGGTACCGACCGAGGATGACATATCCGGCCTCGTCGCCGATGCCGACGCCCTCATTGTCCAGCACAACAAGGTCGGACCCCGCGTGATCGACGCGATGAGGCGCTGCCGGATCATTGTCCGCTACGGCGTCGGCTACGACAATCTCGACACGGAATACGCGGCCCGAAAGGGCATCCTCTGCTGCAATGTGCCGGATTACTGCGTCGACGAAGTGTCCGACCACGCCCTGGCGCTCATCCTCGCCCTCACGCGCGGAATCGTCCGCTACGACAGGGCGAAAGGCGATGACGACTTCAATTATCCCCGCGCGGCGCCGATCCGCAATTCCCGGGACACGGTGGCGGGCATCATCGGCCTCGGAAGGATCGGCTCGAGCCTCGCGCGCAAACTGGCTCCCATCGGATTCAGGCTCATCGGCACCGATCCGAATGTCGACGCACAGGCCATGGGACGGCTGGGCGTCGAGAAGGTCGAGCTCGAGACGCTCTGCGCCCAGGCTGAGGTTATCAGCCTGCACTGCCTCCTCGACGCGCGTAGCCGCGGCCTCCTCGGCGAGAGGCAGTTCGCCATGATGAGGCCCGGAACTTTCCTCGTGAATACCGCGCGCGGCCCTCTCGTGGAGGAGTCGGCCCTCGTCGGCGCCCTCCGGGCCGGAAGGATCGCGGGAGCGGGACTCGACGTGCTCGAGACCGAGCCTCTTCGCCCGGACAATCCCCTCCTCGGCCTCGATTCCGTCATTCTGACGCCTCACGCGGCCTGGTATTCCGAGAAATCCATCGTCGAGCTGAAACGGCGGGCCGCCCACGAGGTTGTCCGCGTCCTGAAAGGAGATAAAGCCCTGAACCCGGTCAACTCCCCGACCACATAGGATTCATGCCTGTCATCCGTCCTGCCGATACTAAAGAGCGTAAGAAGACGTTCGGAAGAGGTGGCGGATGCGGGACAGCCGAAAAATTGAGTTTCTGGGCAACGGGTTCTTCTGGGTCGGCACCGCCGAAGCCTCCGACAACCTGCAATGCAATCCCTATCTCCTCATCGAGGGCGACGAGGGCGTCCTCTTCGATCCAGGCTCCGTCCTGGATTACGAACGGGTCATCGCCAACGTGGAGAGCCTCATCCCGCTCCACAAAGTGAAATACGTCGTGCTCTCCCACCAGGACCCCGACCTCGCCTCCGCGGTGCCCCTCATGGAGAAAAGGGGCATGAATTTCACGATCGTCACACACTGGCGCACCTGGGGCCTCGTCCGCTTCTACGGAATCAGGTCGCCCTACTATCTCGTCGACGAGCATGGCTACAGCCTTTGCCTCGCCACCGGGCGCAGCATCCGTTTCATCCATACACCGTACCTCCACTTTGCGGGTTCCATCGTCTCCTACGACAAAACGAGCGGCATCCTCGTCTCGAGCGACCTCTTCGGCGCCTTCGGTTCGGGCTGGAGCCTCTACGCCGGCCCCGACTACATCGAGAGGATGAAGGCTTTCCACGAGCACTACATGCCCTCCAACGAAATCCTCAGGCCGGTCATGGAACTTTTCCTCAGGATGAACATCACGATCATCGCGCCCCAGCACGGCTCGATCATCCGGGGCAACATATCCGACTACATCGTGGCCCTGCGCGATCTCGAGTGCGGCGTCCTCATGCACTCCATACGGCGGGATCTCGCCCAGATCGGCGGCTACACGGTCATAGTCGACGAGATACTCAGGCGATTCACCATTCTCTTCGGCATCGATGCGTTCAAGGCCGTCGCCTACCGCCTCTCCATGAAGCTGGATCCCGTCACGAATACCGTCCTCGACTATGGCCACCAGGGCGAGCGCCTCTGGCAGAGGGTCTTCGAGGCCATCTACCTCGAGAAAGGCATCGCCGCCCTCGGCGTCCTCGACCCCCTCATGCGCAAAATATGCACCGAGTTCTCGATCCGCCAGCCCGAGATCTACCGCTCCTCCCTCCTCGAGACCCAGAAGGAGACCGTCATCCTGACCGACGAAGTGGGCCGTCTGACCAAGCTCACGAACGAGCTGAACGAGACGATCGAGAGGACCCAGCAGCACATGATGACCTGCCCCGTGACGGGTCTCTACAATGAATCCTTCTTCAGGAGCTACATCGACGAGGAGGCCTCGCTCAAGATAGCCCAGGCCTCAAGGGACGAGCCGGTCGAGGACAACACCCTCGTTCTCATCGGCGTCGACGAAGGTATGGCGAGGATCGAATACCAGTACGGCCCCCGCGAAGTCGAGGAGATCCTCCGCGGGATCGCGAAGATCCTCAACAATGTTCGGGAGCGGCAGTATCCCGCTTTCCGTCTTCACGGGGCGACCTTCGGTCTGTGGCTGCCGGGGCTCGGCGTACGCTCCGCAGCGCAGCTCGCTGAAAACATCAGGACCCTGGTCGAAGGCTCGGGCTCCTTCATCGAGCGGGTCACGGTCTCCGCGGGCGTCATCGCCCTCTCCGAGATACGGGCAGGGATCAACGCGCCTTCCGAAGCGGGCCCCGCGCTCTACGACATCGGCATCAGGCGGCTCCGGTCGGCCAAGAAAAAGGGAGGGAACCTGGTCGTCACGACTTCGGAGATCGAGGTAGAAGTCCAGTCCCGCGGACACATCCTCATCGTCGACGACGACAGGGTCAACGTCGACGTCCTCAGGTCCTTCCTTGAAAACTCGGATTACCGCGTCATCGCCGCCTCGGATGGGGCCGAAGCCCTGCGGCTCGTCGAGAAGGAGGGCCCCGACCTCGTGATCGCCGAGATCATGGTCCCCAAGATGGATGCCTTCGTCCTGAAAGAGAACATGGCGACGAGTTCCGCGACCAAGGAGATTCCGTTTATCATACTCTCGCACCTGAAGGACGAGCACACGGTCATCAGGGCCTGCGGCCTCGGCATCGACTACTACATCAAGAAACCCTACATGATGTCGGAGGTGCTTGGTGTCGTCGGAAACCTGCTCAAGAAAAGGGCGGTCAAATGAGCATCGATGTAGAGTTCCTCTTCGCCGTCCTGCTCCTGTTCATCTGGGTCGACCTCATTCTCGTCGTGCTGACCCTCACGAACAAGGCAAAATGGATCCTCCAGCAGGAGAAACGGTCAAGGGAACTCGCCGCCCTCGTCAGGCTTTTCGAGCGCGGCCGGATCAGGAACAACGCGCAGGTCAGGCGGCTGTTCACCAACTACGCCAAGCTCCACGACTCCATAGACCTGCCTCCCGAAATGCGGACCGCCATTCTCGACCTCGCGCGCGCGAAGCATATCGAGCCGGTCTTCGAGCGGCACCTCAATTCGCGCGATCGCATCCGCAGGATGGAGGCCGCCTCGGCCCTCGGCGTGATCGCCACTCCGACGGCCCGGCGCGAGCTGGAACGCGCTCTCGCCCGTGAAAAGGTCTACCCGGTAAAGGTGTTCATAGCCAACGCGCTCTCCGATATCGGCGACAAGCGTTCCATTCCCGCCTTGGTGTCGAGCCTCCTCGGCTCACACCGCTGGTACAGGGACAAGGTCAATATGCTCATCTCCGGCTTCGGGGAGGACCTGAAGGAATACCTGCCAAAGCTCTTCATGCGCGACGAGGTCGAGGTGCGCGAGCTCATGGTCGATTTCGCCGGTGTCTCCGTTTCGGGCGACCTGCGGGACTGGATCCTCCAGCTCATCGACGACAGGGAGCGCGAGGCGGCGCGCCTCGATTCGACCGTGAAGGGCTGCCCGCGCCGCAGCTGCGCCCACTGCATTCACGGCCGATCCGTACTCGAGAACAACAGGCGCGACTGCCCCTACAATGGCGTCATGGACGCGGCCGACATCTGCCGGCACTTCACCATCCTTCCTGTCAGCATCAACCCGGGCGACAACTACCGCAAGCTCATGATCAGGGCGGCGGGCACCCTGGAAAAACACTATTTCAAGGTGCTCGACGACGATCGCTACCTGCACTGCGGCGATCCGGAACTCCAGGCCGTGGCCATCAGCGCCCTGGGCAGGGGCATGGACGCCGCCAATATCGTCAAGATAGTCGGCTTCCTCGATTCCCCGGATACATCCGACGTCGCCAAGAGGAGCCTCGCGAGGCTTCTCGAGCGACATCCGCGCCTCACGCCGGTCCTCGTCGGACAATTCGTGGAATCGACGGGGTACCGCCGCGAGCGCATAGCGGAAGTTCTCGCGGGGCGCGTCGAGTATTTCATCAACAGGCTGGACGGCAGGGAGAAAGCCCAATCGGAGACCGTCATCCGCGAGATCATCCGCCTCGGGCGGGTGAGCGAAATCGTCGAATTCCTGAAGCGCAACGAGAACATGCTCCTCGAGGATGCGCTCGTCGCCATCATCCGCGAGGTCGTCCCCGGAAACGAAGAGCTCGAGCGGGAATTCGGCATCTATCTGCCCGACCGCGTCCTCGACAAGTGCGGACTCGCCCGCGTCCTTTTGCCGGTGAAGAAACGCGAGGAGGTCCAGGACAGGAAGATGGTCCTCACCATGTACGCCATCCTCGCCTTCGCGATAGCCTTCTTCCCCTTCCTGTACATCATGCGGCACTTCGACTACCTCTTCGTCGTTCCATTCCTTCACCAGCTCAAGATCTTCATCGTCGAGTTCAACTACGATTTCGCCTACTACTCCATCATCGTCAACGTCGTCTACTCCTTCCTCCTCCTCCTCTCGAGGATGAAGGTCGGCAACCTCGAACGCCTGTGGAACCTCAAGAAGCGGAGCATGCTCTTCAAGCCGCGCATGCTGCCCTCCGTGTCCATCATCGCCCCGGCCTTCAACGAGGAGAAGTCCATAATAGAGAGCGCGAACAGCCTCCTCAACCTGAAGTATCCCGACTACGAACTCGTCGTCGTCAACGACGGCTCGAGAGATGCCACGCTCGCGACTCTCATCAAGTACTTCAATCTCCAGCGAGTCGACTTCCAGTACACATCCAAACTCAAGTGCCACCCGATCCGCGGAATCTACGTGAATCCTCTCATGCCCAAGCTCATCGTCGTGGACAAGGAGAACGGAGGCAAGGCCGATTCCATCAACGCGGGCATCAACATAGCCGAAAACGAGTATATCTGCGGAATCGACGCGGACTCCCTCCTCGACTCGGACGCCATGCTGAAGATAGCCTCCCTGACCCTGGACGACGGCATCGAGACGCCGGCCATGGGCGGCAATGTCTTCCCCGTCAACGGCTGCGTGGTCGACCGGGGCATGCTCACGGAGATCGGAATCCCCGCGAACGGACTCGCCCGGCTCCAGACCATCGAGTACATGCGCGCCTTCATGTGCGGCCGCCTCGGCTGGGCGCAGCTCAACAGCCTCCTCATCATCTCGGGCGCCTTCGGACTCTTCCGCAAGGACCGCGTCGTCAGCATCGGCGGCTACCTCACGAGCTCGGAGGTCTACCGCAAGGACACCGTGGGCGAGGACATGGAACTCGTCGTGCGCATAAGTCGCTACATGCGCGAGAACAAGATAAAGTACCGCATCGGATACGCCTACAACGCGAACTGCTGGACAGAGGTCCCCGAGGACATCAAGAGCCTCAAGCGGCAGCGCGACCGCTGGCACCGGGGACTCATCGACATTCTCTTCTTCCACCGCAGGACCCTCTTCAATCCGCGCTACGGCCGGATGGGGATGGTCGCCATGCCCTACTATTTCCTCTTCGAGATGGTCGGGCCGCTCTTCGAGATTCAGGGTTATGTCATGGTGTTCCTCGCCGCGCTCTTCGGTCTCCTCTCCACGAAAATGGCCATTCTCCTCTTCCTCGCGACGATCATGTTCGGCATCTTCATCTCCATGGCATCGGTTCTCATTGCGGAGCGCAATATTATATATTTCAGCTACAGGGATAACCTGCGATTGCTGGTGACGGCCTTCGCCGAGAGCTTCGGCCCAAGGGAATTCTTCAGTTTCTGGCGGGTACTCGGCTATTTCAATGCCATGAAAAAGCCGACCGGCTGGGGAAAGGCGGATCGGAAGGGGTTCGGCGGAGCCAAGCCACCGGCATGAGGAGTCTTCTCATATGAAAAAACGTGGAAACAAGCGGAGATGGACGGCGGCAATTTTTTTCGCCATCATCGTGACTGTCGTGATTCTCGGGTTCCTCATCGCCCCCTTCATCATCTGGCAGCTCAAACCCTTCTCCAACCTCGATGTCTGGGTGGTCGACAAGACCGTCCCCTACCCGAACTACCGCGAGCATACCGGCCTGTTCTGGGTCCTCAACTATGAGAAGCTCACGAAGCCGGGCCAGAAAAAGCTCTACGAACGGAAGACAGACTACTACGGATTCTACCCGACCGGGACCAAGAACTGGAAAACACGGCAGATGCCCGTTTCCACGACACGTCCGGACATGATCTACCTCGCGGACACATACGGCGTCTACACCGAGGACTACATGCAGCGCAGGCTCTCGGGAGACTTCTCCAAGAAGATGTACGGAGGTCTCACCGATTCGGACCTTCTCTCCCTGCGCACCCACTTAGGCGAGGGCAACACCCTCATCGCCGAGTTCAACACCGCAGCCTCGCCGACCAACGAATTCGACCGCAAGGCCCTCGGAACCCTCCTCAATATGGGGTGGCGGGGCTGGATCGGCCGGCTCTACGAAGACATGACGCGGGACAACGAGGTTCCCGAGTGGGTCGTCAGGAACTACGAAGCCCAGAAGAAGAAACCCTGGGAATACTTCGGCCGGGGCTTTGTCCTCATCCGCGACGACGACCTCATCGAGGTCTTTCCCGCCGGCAAGGAAGTCGGCGCCGATATGCTCAAGATCATCTACCGCGACGCGTGGGCCAAGAAACTGAATATTCCCGATCCGGTCTCCTTCAAATTCTGGTTCGAGTGGACCTTGCCCGACGTCTCCGTCGAGGTCGTCGCCGACTACGACTGGGACCTTACCGACGCGGGCAAGGCACACCTGAAACGCCTGGGCCTTCCCACGCGCTTTCCGGCTGTTCTCCACACGGTCAATCCCCAGTTCAACGGCTGGTACTTCGCGGGGGACTTCGCCGACATCGAATTCAAGAACACACCCTTCGGCGCCCAAGGCATAGACAGGCTCAACAAGGTCCTCGTGGACGACTCGGTCGACTCGAATGACTATTTCTACTGGCGAGCCTATGTCCCGATGTTCCGCTACATCCTCAAGACCACGAAGCAGAGGCGCGAGGAATGGAAGACCGTCAATGTGAAGGAGGAAGACCCGATCCAGTACCGGGTCAAGGCGAAGGGCAAGTATTTCCAGCTGAGGCAGTACGATGGCTCGTGGAAGGATTTCTTCGTCCGGGGGGTGAACTTCGGAATGGCCATGCCGGGAACCTACCACACGGAGTTTCCGGACGACGCGGCGACTCTCAGGCGCTGGATGGAGGGCATGGGGGAGATGAACGCCAACGTGGTCCGCATCTACACTCTGCCCTCGCCGCAGTTCTACCAGGCCCTCGACACCTACAATCGTCTCCATCCCGACAAACCGCTCTATCTCCTTCAGGGCATCTGGCCCGAGGAGCAGCCCCCGGGCAACAACTATCTCGCGCCCGGCTACCAGAAGAACTTCCTCAAGGAAATCGAGTACGCGGTGGACGCTGTCTACGGTCGCGCGAACATAACGGAGCGAAAGGGCAGGGCCTGGGGAGTGTACACCGCCGATGTCTCGCGCTGGCTCCTTGGGTGGATAGCGGGGCGGGAACTCGAGTCCCCGGAGGTCATCGCCACCAATTCGCTCAACCCCGGCGTCAGCTACAAGGGAAGCTATGTGACATCGGGATCGGGAGCCTCTCCCACCGAGGTGTGGCTCGCCGAGAGCATGGATGAGGTCGTCAAGCAGGAAATGCGCATGTACGGGAAAATGCATCCCGTGGGCATGGTCAGCTGGCCCACTCTCGACCCCCGGAGCCACGATTACGAGTGGGATACCGGAACGGGAAAAGCCCGTCGCTTCAACGACAACGCCTCCATAGACATCAACAGCATCGACACCCTCCCGGAAATGGAAGCGGGCATCTTCGGCGCCTACCATATATACCCGAATTATCCTGACTTCATGAACGACGAGAAGGAATTCGGATACTACCGCGATGCCGCCGGACGATTCATGTACGGCGGATACCTCCGCGAGTTCATGAGCGGGCACTCCAAGTATCCGGCTCTGGTGGCCGAGTTCGGCCTCGCAAACGGTTCATCGGTGGCTCACTTCAATCCGGACGGCTACAACCACGGGGCGATCCAGGAAAAAGAGCAGGGAGAGGGGATACTGCGCATGCTCGAGGCGATCAAGACCGAGGGCTACGCAGGAGGCCTCGTGTTCGAGTGGATGGACGAGTGGGTCAAGAAGACCTGGACCAACGAGCCATTCATGATACCCTACGAGCGCCACATCTACTGGCACAACGTGGACGATCCCGAGCAGAATTACGGCCTCCTCGCCATGACTCCCATGCCGCCGGAAAAGCCCGAATGGACGGCGATCGACAACAATGGTCCGATCACGAAGCTTGAGCTCGCCCACGATCCCGCCTATTTCTACATCGATGTGACCCTGGACCACATGCCCGATTTCGGGAAGCAGACGCTCTTCATCGGACTCGATACATACCGCAGGGATCTCGGACAGATGCGCTATCCCGTCGGCGGCGTCCCATTCCTGTCGGGGAATGAATTCCTCATCACGATTTCCTCGCAGGACAAAGCTGAGCTCAAGGTCATCACGACCTACAACAAGTTCCTCGGCCGCTACGACTCAAAACCCCTCTGGGACGGCGTCTTCGAGCGCATCGTGCCCCTCGTGAACGCTGCTGTGACGACCAGGGACGGCCGCCGGATCCCCGCGAAGTACTTCGACCAGAGCACGCTCTACCGCGGGGATTTTGACCGGCAGACCAATCTCTGGAAGGTCGAGGGGACGAAGTTCCGCTTCCGCATCCCCTGGCAGAGGATCAACTTCACCGACCCTTCTTCACTCCACGTCCTCCACGACCTGCGCTGGGATATCTTCATTCCCGTCCAGGACCAGCTCAAGGCGGAGAAGACCGAAGGCGTCGTCGCCTCGGTCATGTGGTGGGACAATGTCGGGAAAAAGGTTGTCGGCAGGCTCGACGGCGATCCGGAGAGCCCCTTCTTCTGGAAGGGATGGGAGCTTCCTCCGCCCTATATCGAGCGGTACAAGGAAAGCTATTACATAATCAAGAAGGCCTGGGCGCAGAAGCCATGAAGCGACGGGACCTGAGACCTCCCCGAGAGTGACATAATCGACCAAGGAGCGCGGGAATGACCGATCCGAGACTGAAGAAACTCGCCGACATACTGGTGAATTTTTCCACCAGGGTCCAAGCCGGAGAAAAAGTTCTGATCCAGAACACCAACACGGAACCCGAGTTCGTGAAAGCCCTGATCGAGGCTGTACACGACGCCGGGGGAATCCCCTTCGTGGCGTTGCGGGACAGGACGATCGAGCGCGCCCTCTACCGGCGGGGGAGTGAAGAGTTTTTCGAGCTCCAGGCTCGCTTCGAGCGAGAGCGCATGAAGGAGATGGATGTCTTCATCGGCTTCTCGAGCCTGCGCAACCAGTACGCCTGGTCGGACATTCCCTCCGACAAGCTCGAGCTCTACAACCGCCACATCTGGAAAAAAGTCCACATCGAGGAGCGCGTCCCGAATACCCGCTGGGTCGTCCTGCGCTACCCCTCAGCCGCCATGGCCATGGCGGCGTCGATGAGCGAGGAAGCCTTCGAGGACTTCTATTTCTCGGTCTGCACGATGGATTACGGAAAGATGTCCCGAGCCATGGACCCGCTCGTCGCCCTCATGGCCGCTACCGACAGAGTCGAGATCCGCGGACCCGGCACAGACCTGTCCTTCTCGATCAAAGGACTGCCTCCTGTCAAGTGCGATGGCAGCATGAATATCCCCGACGGGGAAGTGTACACTGCGCCCCTCCGCGACTCGGTGAACGGCCGGATTTCGTACAATACCCCGAGCGAGAAGGACGGTTTTACCTACGAGAAGATCGTGCTCGACTTCGAGAAGGGAAAAATCGTCGGCGCGAGTTCGAACGACACAGCCCGGATCAACCGGGTATTCGACATCGACGAGGGCGCGCGCTACGTCGGGGAATTCGCGATCGGCGTCAATCCCTTCATCACCTCGCCCATGAAGGAGACCCTCTTCGACGAGAAGATAGCGGGCTCCATCCACTTCACCCCGGGCAACGCCTACGACGACTGCTTCAACGGCAACCGCTCCGCCCTCCACTGGGATCTCGTCCTCATCCAGAGACCGGACTGGGGCGGCGGCGAGATACGGTTCGACGGCCGTCTCGTCCGCAAGGACGGCCTCTTCGTCCTGCCCGAGCTCGAGTGCCTCAATCCGGAAAACCTGAAGTAGAAAAACCTCGACCTGACTGGTGCCGGGACCGCCAGCAGACCGCCCGGCACCGCGACAATCTTCGGCGCGGCCCTAGAATGTCTTTCGCGCCACGAAGCCGCCCTCTATTCCCACGATGACCGCATTGACCTGCCTGTGCCCGGTGAGCCTGTCGCGCACATCGAGCACAAGCTTGAGGAGGCCTGAGCAGCAGGGCACTTCCATGATGGCGACAGTCACCGTCGCGGCGGAGGCCAGAAGGACAGCCAGTTTTTCGAGGTAGAGCTCCCGACCCGAGTCGAGCTTGGGGCAGGCGATGACAAGGCTTCGCCCTTCCAGGAGCTCGCCGTGGAAGGATCCGAGGGCGAAGGCAGTGCAGTCGGCTGCGACGAGGAGATCGGCATTCTCGAACTGGCGCGCGCGCGGATTGACGAGGTGGAGCTGGATCGGCCAGTGCGAGAGTGCCGAGGGAATGACGGCGGCCGGAGCGGGGTGCTTGCCCGCCATGACCTTGGCCTCGTCGTAGTCCTCAGCTTCCCGTTCGACCACGGTGATCGCTCCGAATGGGCAATTGCCCAGGCAGGCGCCGAGTCCGTCGCAGAGGTTCTCTCCGACCAGTCGGGCCACGCCGTTGATGATCCTGAGCGCGCCCTCGTGACAGCCTGTCTCGCAGGCCCCGCAGCCGTTGCATTTATCCTGGTCTATCTCGATTATCTGCCGTGTCGCCACAATGCTCTCCTCTGGAAGCCGGCCGGGAAAAATCTCCGGCCATTCAGCTTTGCGATGTCGGAAATCTAGCACAGTGCGCCCGGATGATTCGTAACATCAGTTACGGTTTTTCCGGAATTCCAGGAAGATGCCCGCGCTCAGCCCCGAACCGTGGTCCATGAAAAAAGGAGCCGGGAATCGCTTCCCGGCTCCTTTAGTCATTTTTTTCGCGGGCGTGCATCCCCGCGCCCGCCCAGGGATTTTCGGATATCAGTTCACGTTCACCTGGACGACTTTGGGAGCCGTCTCGGGCTTCTTCGCGACGACGACCGTGAGAAGGCCATCCTTGAAGGTGGCTTTCACGGACTCCTGGTCGGTGTCCTCGGGGAGAGCGAAGCTGCGGCTGAAGCGGAAGCTGCGGCGCTCGCGGCGCATCCATCCGGCCTCCGGAGCCTTTTCGTTCTTCTCCTCATCGTGCGCCGTGGACATGGTGAGGACATTGTCCTTCAGTTCGAGCTTGATATCTTTCTCGCTCAGTCCGGGCAGCTCGGCCTCGATCAGGTAGGAATCCTTCTCCTCGCGGACATCGACCACAGGGCCGCGGGTCTCGCGTCCGAAAACGAAGTCATCCGAGAAGAAACTGTCGAGAAGGGCAAAGGGGTCGGTGACCACGGTGCCGCGCAGAGCCGGGAAAGCCAAGTCGTAAACATTCATGCTTTTCATACAAATACCCTCCATGGGTCATTCTGTCGGTTCCCGTTTCAGGAACCATAGGCGGGAAGCGCGTGCCTCACGGGCCTGCCATTCTTCCTCGCTGTCCGAGCCCTTATCGGCGCTCACAAATAGATAAGCATGATGCGTGCCAAGTTTTGTGTTTTGGTGAGGGAAATTATGCAATAAAAGTAAATTTTTGTACCTGAATGAAATAGAAATTCCGGTGCACGGGGTGTTTTCTCATTTTCATGCGCCCGGACTCATTTTTGAGGATACCCCGGGTCAGGACCGCCACTGGAGCAGGCCCAGGCTGTGCCTTTGGAACACGGAATGCTTCATTTTGACACTATCGTATGTTTCAATAAGAAACACTGGCTAAGAACATCAGCGGTAACTTGCCGCGAGATGCCACAGTTCCAGGGATTCCTCCACTTCCTGCGCCGTGTGAACCCCGTTCGCCTCGAAACCGATCAGGATGGGCTTTCCGGGCAGGAGGACAAAACCCGCATCCGAAAAATGCCCGCCCATCGTCGCGGCAACAGGTTGTACGTGGAAGGCGCAGGATTCGGCGGAGAGCCGGATACTGAAGGAGTTGTCGGAGAGCCGGCTGACTTCCCGGAAGATGGCCGGGTCGGGCAGATTGCAGCGCTTCGGCTCGGTCCGGAACATCCAGGCTGAGAGGCTTTCCGGATTTTCCTGCCCATCCTTGCCGCCTCCGGAAGCCGGGCAATCCGGCCCGAGTGTGTTCCTCTCGTCATACTCTGCCGGTATCCATTCGGCGTGGACGAAGCTGCGGGTTGGATCGCCCGGAAGCGCCTCCTTCCGCGCCCTCCACAGGCATGTCGAGGCATCGGCGGGAATCTCTGTCTCCTCCTGCCACTGAGCGACCGTGCTGTCGTCGAACCCGAGTATCCTCACCTGGAGCCTGCCCGCCCGCGGAATCTTTGTGTCGTTCATGCCCACGGCGCGGATTTCACCGCCCTTCTCGATGAGGGCAAGGTGGAGGGGAGCGTAGAAGCGTCTGGCTTCATAGTGGAGGAGCTTCCAGCTTCCGTCGTATTCGAGGCTGGACCAGCTCGCGGCCGGCCAGACGTCGCCCAGCTGCCAGTACAGTGTCCCCATGCACTCGGGCCGGAGCGAGCGCCACCATTCCACGGCGGTCCGGATCGCCATGGCCTGCTGAACCTGGGAGAGGTAGAGGGTCGCCGCGAAGCCCGATGGCATCCTGAAGTAGCGCGTCATGGTGTCGAGGATGAGGGAATTGCCCTTCGGATGGCGCTGGTGATGCTCCATGACGGGGCTCGTCACGTTTCGCTGATCGGCGGGCGCAAAGCCGGCGACCGTCCTCGCCGAGGGGAAGGACTGGAAGCCGAACTCCGAGCAGAATCGTGGTTTCACGTCGAGGTAGGCGGAGAAGGGCTTGCCCTCGTGCCAGACCGACCAGTAGTGCATGTCGCCGCGGCCGTCCACGTGCCAGTTGTCGCTGAAGTCCTCGGGGCCGGCCGAGGGAGAGGAGGGCCACCAGGTCCGGTCCGGATCGAGTTCGCGGACGGCTTTGCCGAGCACACCCTCGTTGAGCCTGTCGTAGTCGATGTAGTACCGCTCCGGGTTCTTGCGCGATTCCTCGTACCAGCCGATGGCGCCCAGGGCTTCGTTGTTGCCGCACCAGAGTGCGAGCGAGGGATGGTGCTGGAGTCTTCTCACCTGGTGGCGGATCTCCGCGTCGACTTCCGAGAGGAAGTCCGCATCGCTTGGGTACAGGGCGCAGGAGAACATGCAGTCCTGCCAGAGGAGAATGCCCTTCTCGTCGCAGAGCCGGTAGAATTCCCCGGACTCGTAGCGGCCGCCGCCCCAGACGCGCAGGCAGTTCATGTTGGCCGCGACGGCCGAATCCAGAAGGGATTCGAGCCGCGCCCTCGTCCTGCGCGAAGGCAGGGCATCGGCCGGTATCCAGTTGGCCCCCTTCGCGAAGATATCCCTGCCGTTGACCCGGAAATACATGGAGCGCCCGATCGAGTCCTCTTCCGCCACCATCTCGAGTTCCCTGAAGCCGATATCGATGTCGAGGGCGTAGCCTGTCCCGGCGCCCGCGCCCGTCTCCTGCACAGTGAGCCTGAGCCCGTACAGGGCCTGATTTCCGTATCCGGCGGGCCACCACAGGCGGGGTGCCTCGACCGCGAGCGCGACGTGCCGCGTCGAGAGACCGGCAGGCAGTTCGAAGACTTCGGTCGCGGTCGCCACGATTGTGTCGGCCGGTACATCGGTGTTTTCGGTCGCGGTCGCCCCGATCGCACTCTCTCTTTGGGCGGCGAGACCGGCCGCAGGGGGCACAGTCTCTCGCAAGGTCGCAGTCGCCCGATCCGCGAGCAGTGCCGAAATCCCGACCGAACAGGCATGTGTCGCGTACAGATCCAGCTCGACGCGCACTGTCCAGCTGGTTCCCGAACGGGAAAAGCGCGGGCGGGCGTACTCGATCCGGGGACCTGTGTGGGAGACGATGGCGACCGAATCGTAGATGCCGCCCGTCATGAGGCAGGGACCCCAGTCCCAGCCCGACATGCACTGCTCCTTTCTGAGGAGGTTGCGGTGCGGGGAGCTCACGGGATAGGTCGAATAGGGGACGGGGTAGGGCAGGGCGGCCGCCTTTGAGACCGCGGCCTTTTCGGGCGAGCCTATGCGGACTTCGATCCTGTTCCTCCCCGGGACGACGGCGCCACACAGATCGACGCGGAGTCTGCGGAACATGTTTCGCGAGGCCGCGATCTGCCGGCCGTTCACGGAAACGGTTGCGACCGTATCGATGACTTCCGCCTCGAAAAACAGCTCAGGCATCGCCGCCATCGCCCTGTCGAGCTCGAAATCGCGGGCGAGAAGCCAGTCCTCGCGCCCGACCCACTGCAACTCGAGCTCATTCGTGCCCGAGTAGGGATCGGGAATCTCACCCGAGGCGAGAAGGGCCGAGATTATGTCGCCGGGCAGGACAATAGGGCGGACCGATGCATCGGATACGCGGGTGAGGGACCAGATCCCCGAGAGATCAATTCTCACCATTATTCCTCCCGCCGGCAGAACCGGTTCGTAAAAAATTATTGCGAATCATTGTTGACGGTTTGTACAACTCATGGTATACCACGATTGGTTGATAAAATCAACCAACAAAACGACGACAAGGAAAGGCGAGCGTGGCACGAGCGAAAGAGAGCGGCAGGGCGACTACGGAACGCATAATCAAGACTGTCCGGCAGAACCCGGATATCTCGAGAATTGCCCTCGCCCAGGAACTCGGACTCGATAAATCCACGATCACGAATCAAGTCTCGGCCCTCCTCGCCATGGGTCTCATCCGGGAAGTCTCCGAGGGCGACGCCTCGTCCCGCGGCGGACGGCGTCCCATCCACCTCAGCCTCAACTCCCGCTACGGAGTCCTCATCGGAATCGAGATACAGGTCGAGAGCTGGGTCGCCGTCCTCGTCGACCTCTCCGGCGTCATACTCGCCGAGCTCCGCGGCGCAGCCCTCATCAGGGCGGAAGATTTTGCCGAAACGGTTCTCGGCATCATCAGACAGTGCCGGGCGGCCTTCTGCGTCCCTGAAGGTTCGCCCTCAGGCGCACGCGGGACCGACTGCGACAGGCTCCTCGGCATCGGCATCGGGACCGGCGGCCTCATCGACCCGGCCAGAAAGATCATAAACTATTCCGTGCCGCTCGCCATCAAGACTCCGATCGATTTCGCCGAGTGCGTCGCCTCCAGGCTGGATGTTTCCTGCTACATAGAAAACGACGCCAACTGCTGTGCCTGGGGCGAGCTTTCATTCCAGCGCTCGAACAAGCTCAGGGATTTCCTCTTCGCACTCGTCGAGTACCGGAAGGACAGGATGTCCCTCGGACAGTACGGAGGGCTCGGAGTCGGGTTCGGCACGGTTTTCGGCGGAAAAGTGTATTCCGGGCAGCACGGGAACGCGGGCGAGTTCAGATCCGCCTTCTGCGATGGCCCGGGCGAGCTCCAGTTCTCCCTGCCCAAGGAAGTCCTCGGACGCATCGACACCGACCGCGAGGCCCACGCCAGGGTGACGGACGAACTCGCCCGGAACATGGCCATGCTGGTCAACACGATGGATTTCAACCACATCTTCATCGGCGGGGACATAGACATCCTCGGTCCCCGTTTCCCCGAGCTCCTCAGGAAGAGACTGGAGGAGAACTGGATGTATCCCTACCCCAAGGATGTTGTCATCGGTTATTCGAGTTTCGGCGACGCGGCGGTCTCCTGCGGGGCGGCCGGCATGGCTTTCGAGAGGCTTCTCGGAGAGAAGGGTTTGCCGGGACTCGGAAGCGAGTGATTGTGGATGTATCGGGCGGCGGGCGCCTCGGGCGATCCGACCGCACCGATCGGAATTGGGTTTTACATGGCCGTCAAAAGCCAGCAAGGAGGTTTTCATGAAGAAACTGCTCGTCGCGCTCATGATGCTCGCGGTCGTGGCGTCCGGCCTCATGGCGCAGGACAAAGTGACTCTCAATGTTTTCTATTACATCGACGCGACCCAGGCGGGCTACGACGTCGATCAGGGAATCTGGGCGAAGTTCGTCAAGGACAATCCCGACATCAACTTGGTCAAAGAAGAGCTCTTCAACGAGCCCTTCCACCAGAAGATGCAGGCCTACATCGCCTCCGGCAACCTCCCCGACGTCTTCTACATGTGGCCCTCGGGCCGCTCCGCCCTGATCCACGAGAACAAGCTCGCCAAGGATCTCACGAAGCTGCTCGGCAAGGACTACCTCGCCGGATTTGTACCTGCCGCCGTCGATCCCGCAGCCCAGGCCGGCAACTACGTGGCCGAGCTTCCCCAGTCCATCACCTACACCACCACGATGTATGTGAACAAGAAGCTCCTCGCCGACAACGGTTTCGACCTCCCCGAGACCTACGCCGACCTCAAGAAGATGGTTCCCAAGCTCAAGCTCAAGGGAATCCAGGTTATGTCCATCCCCGATCTCGACAAGTGGCCCATGCAGTCCTGCCTCTTCTCCACCGTCTCCGGCCGCCTGGTCGGCGACAAGTTCATCGATGACGTGAAGGCCGGCAAGGCCAAGTTCACCGACAAGGCCTTCGTCGATGCGCTCGCCTTCGTCGAGACTATGTACAAGGACGGCGTCCTCGCGAAAGAAGGAAACCAGGTCGGCTACGGCGAAGGTCCCGCGAGCTTCGCTTCCGGCAAGGCCGCCATCATCGTCGACGGCGACTGGAGAGTCGGCGCCTACATCACGGACAAGGCTTCCGGCGTCGCCCTCATCACGCCCAAGGCCCAGGAATCCGACTTTGTCCTCATGAACTTCCCCGCCATCCCCGGCGAGAAGAACCCCGGCATCGTCTCCGCCATCGCGGGCGTCGGCTACGGCATCTCTGCGAACCTGCCCGCCGGCTCCGCCAAGGAGAAGGCCGCCGTCCGCCTCGTCAAGTACCTGTATTCCAAGGAAGTCCAGACCCTCCGCTACGAGGCCGGCTCCTACATCCCGACCCTCAAGGGCGTGAAAAGTTCCAAGGTCGAGCCTCTCACCACCAAGCTCGTCGGCTACTACGATACCATCCCCAAGACCTGCTACGTCCTCGATGGCGTTCTCGATCCGAGCATCTACAATGTTCTGAATGACGGTCTCCAGTCCATCGGCCTCGGAACCACAACACCGGCCGTAGTTGCCGCCGACATGCAGAAGGCCGTGGATGCCTGGCGTGCCAAAAAGTAAAATTTTCCGGTAAAACGAGTGTGATTTTCACGGAAGCCCGGGCACTGTCCCGGGCTTCTCCTTAGAATAAAGACATGGGGACTGCTGCATTCCGAACTGCCTGCGCTGTCCTGTCAGGCTGGTGCCGATGTCGTGCAGCAAAGTCAGCCGGAGGAATTGTATGGAAGGTTCGAAGCGGAAGGGAAGCGAGGAACGCAGGGCGTATTGGGCCATGGTATTGCCATCCTTCAGCATTTACCTCCTGGTGATGGCCTTCCCGATAGTTCTGTCGATCATCCTGTCAGTAAGCGACTACAACGGCGGCAGGATGTTCGGCGGAAAACCCTGGCACATAGTCGGTCTTGGACACTACGCCCGCATTCTCGCAGACTCCGCCTTCTGGAACGCGCTAAAGAACAACGTTTACATCGTCCTCATCTCGGTCTTCGGCCAGCTGCCTCTCGGATTCATTTTCGCCTACCTCATTTTCCGCAAGATCGTGAAGGGACCCGACTTCTGGCAGGGTATCCTCTATGTCCCCAACATCATCTCGGTAATCGTGGTGGGAATTCTCTGGCAGACTATCTTTTCGCCGAACGGCCCCCTCGCGGAGGCGATCAACGCAGTGCTCCGCTCGGGATTCCATCAGAAGCTGACGCTCGTCTTCAACGGTGCGGGCGGCTTCAATGTCACCGACGACCTTGTGCGGAAAATCCTGGACCTGGGCGGAGCGAAGGGCGCGGGCATGTTCACGAACCCGGTTCCGGAACTCAAGGAACTCATACTGAGCTACAAGCCGGACCAGCTGGGGCAGGTCATGAACGATCTCACCAATCTCTTCGCGCCCGCCTGGAGCCCCGAATTCCTCACGAAGCGGGGCGTGGCCATGATTCCCGTCCTCTTCGTCATCCTGTGGATGTACACGGGCATGTACCTCATCATGTTCCTCGCGAACATGCAGAAGATCGACACCCAGATCATCGAATCGGCCCGGATCGACGGGGCGCACGAGGGTCAGGTCATGCGCTACATCATCCTGCCCGCCCTTTCGGGCACCATCGTCAATTCGTCGATACTCGCGATAGCCGGCTCGCTCTCGAGCTTCGCCCTCATCTTCGCGATGACGGGCGGAGGACCTTCGCGGGTCACCGAAGTCCTCTCGATCTACATGTACAACAACGCCTTCCTCGGCAAGCCCGACTTTCCCCTCGCCAACGCCATCGCCCTCATAGCCGTGGCCATCAGCTTCAGCCTCATCGCGCTGACCAAGGGGATCGAAAAACGTTTCGGCGGAAAGGGAGAGTGAGCGCCATGTCGGAAGAACTGAAAACTACGGCCGCGGCCAGGATAGCGGGCATTCTCGCCAAGGCCCTCGCCTACCTCGTCATGGGAGTCTTCTCGGTCATGACTATCTACCCGATCCTCTGGCTCATGATCAATTCGCTGAAGCCCACGAGGGAATTCCAGATGAACAGGCTCGGATTCCCGAAGGTGCCGACCCTGGATAATTTCGCGGGCGCCTGGAAGCTCGGAGAGTTCTCGAAACTTTTTCCGAATTCCCTCATCTACACCGCCGGGACGACGATCGGCATCATCCTATTGTCCGTCATGGCCGGATTCGCCTTCTCCAAGATCAAGTCGAAGGCGACAAAACCGATCTACGGCAGCTTCGTCATCGGGATTCTCCTGACGGTCGAATCCCTCATGATCCCGCTTTTCATGGAAGTCTCCATTCTCGGGATATACAACACGCGCTTCGCCGTCCTCCTCGTCTACATCGGCGCAGGACTGCCTATCGGGGTGTATCTTTCCACCGAATTCATCAAGGCGATCCCCACGGCCCTCGTGGAGTCGGCCAGGATCGACGGGGCGGGCTATTTCCGGATCTTCCGCGCCATCATCCTGCCGATGACCGTGCCGGTGGCGACAACCCTCGCCATTCTCAACATCAGCAAGGTCTGGAACGAGTTCGCCCTCATCAACATTCTGGTCTCGAAGACCGAGCTGAAATCCTTGCCGCTCGGAATGTTCAGGTTTTCAGGCTCGCTCTCGAGCGATTACGGCAAGCAGTTCGCCGCCCTCACCATCGGCATGCTGCCCATGCTGCTGTTCTACGCGATCTTCCGCAAGCAGATCACGAAGGGCGTCTCCACGGGCGCGGTCAAGGGTTAACGGCATCGCGCGGAAGGACTCCCTCCGCGATGTTCTTTGTCCTTCCGCCGGGAAGGACGCCCACGGTAGATTTCGCAAAAGGATGCGTGATTTTTTGCGAAAAAGGCTCGTCATCCTGGATGTAAACCGGTTTCATAGCCCGCCTTTCTGGGTATAATGGCGCATCTAACCGAAAGGAGTGCGTCATGAAGATAGTCCTTATCGGCGCGGGAAGCGCACAGTTCGGGCTCGGGACCCTCGGCGACATCTTTTCCAGCGCTGTCCTTAGCGACAGCGAGATTGCCCTCGTCGACATAAACGGCGAATCCCTGGGCCGGGTGCAGGGCGCCGCCCTCGAATATGCGGCCGCGGGCAACCTTCGATGCAGAATATCGGCCCACACCGACCGGAAAGCGGCTCTCGCGGGGGCGGATTTCGTCATCATCTCCATCGAAGTCGGAAATCGCTTCGAACTATGGGACCAGGACTGGAAGATTCCCCTGCAGTACGGCATCAGGCAGGTCTATGGCGAGAACGGTGGCCCCGGCGGGCTTTTTCACGCATTGCGGATAACGCCTCCCATTCTCGAAATATGCGCAGATATCGAGAAGCTCTGCCCCGAAGCCTTCGTATTCTGTTATTCCAACCCCATGACGGCGATCACGACGACAGTCCTCCGCCGCTTCCCCGGCCTGCGCTTTGTCGGACTCTGTCACGAGCTAGCCTCGCTGGAGCGGTATCTGCCGCAGATCCTCGACACCCCCTTCGCCGAACTGAAGCTGAGGGCTGCCGGGCTCAACCACTTCAGCGTGCTCGTCGAGGCCTCCTATGCCGCAGGCGAAAGGGCGGGCCTGGACGCCTATCCCGACATCCTCGAAAGGGCTCCGGCTTTTTTTGAACGTGAACTCGGCTACTCCGATGTCTGGGAGTACAGCCAGCGCACGGGGCTCATCCCGGAGACTGAGGGAGCCACCTACAGGCCTCTCATCGGGAAGACCGAAAGTGCCCGTGAATGGAGCGACCGCAGGCTTTTTAAGGAAATTCTCGAACACTTCAGGCTTCTGCCCATCACCTCGGACAGCCACATCGGCGAGTATATCCCCTGGGCCTACGATGTGGCCGACCACAGGGGAATCCTCGATTTCTACGATTTTTACCGGATGAGCCTGGCCTCTGTCCGGCCGAAGATAGAAGCGGGTGTCAGGGAACGCGTCGTGCCGATAATGGAAGGCATCCTTGAGGATTCAGGCTTCGAGGAGGGCGCGGTCAATATACTGAACGCGGGGCTGATCCCCTCCCTCCCCTCCAATATTGCCGTCGAAGTTCCGGCCACAGTCGGCCGCTCCGGTTTCGAAGGCGTAGCCTTCCCCGGCTACCCGAAGGGTTTTGCGGCCCTTTTGCGCAACTACTGCGGCGTCTACGACCTCACCGCCGACGCTATCCTGGAAGGAAAGCGCGAGCTTGTCGTCCAGGCTCTGCTCGTCAACCCGATCGTCGGGAACTGCCGCCAGGTGGTCGAGCTCGTCGATGTCATGCTGGACCGACAGCGGGCGTGGCTCGGTTACCTGCGATAAGTCCTGCAAAATTATCCTTGCCCAACTCGCGGAAGGCGCGTAGAATGGGATTGTTAGAATTATGTCAGGATTTGGTTAGTAATTGCCGGATCGTATCAGACACATGGAGGAAAAGGTATGAAAAAGATGCTCGCGCTCTTCGCGGCGCTCGTCGTTCTCGCCGGTTTCGCTGGCGCCCAGCAGAAAGTCGGCGCCTACACCACGCTTGAGGAACCCCTCGCCAAGGAACTCTTCGACACGTTCACCAAGGATACAGGGATACAGGTCAACTGGCAGCGCCTCGCCGGCGGGGAAGCCGAAACCCGGCTCGAAGCCGAGAAAGCCAATCCCCAGGCCTCGATCTGGGTCGGCGGCGTAGGCCTCAACCACATGAGCGCGAAGCTCAAGGGACTGACCGCCCCCTACAAGTCCAAGATGGCGGAGAATACCCCCCTCCAGTACCGCGATCCCGAGAACTACTGGATCGGACTCTACATGGGCCCGCTCGCCTTCATCACCAACAATAAAATCGCCAAGGAGCAGGGTATCGTTCCCCCGAAATCCTGGGCCGACCTCCTCAAGCCGGAGTACAAGGGCAAGATCCGCATGCCCAACCCGACCACTTCGGGGACCGCGTACAACATGGTGACCACCATCCGCTACGTCTTCGGCGGCGACGAGGAGAAGACTTTCGACTACATGCGCAAGCTCGACGCCAACATCGACCAGTACACCAAGTCGGGCGCCGCGCCCGGAAAGAGCGTCGCCATCGGCGAGATTCCCGTCGCTGTCGGCTACGCCCACGACCAGGTCAAACTCAGAGTCGAAGGCGCCGACGTGACCATCACGGTCCCGACCGAGGGCACCGGATTCGAGATCGCCTCGATGTCCATGGTCAAGAACGGCCCCGACGCCGTCAACGGCAAGAAGCTCTACGACTGGGTCCTTGGCGCCAAGGCACAGAGCATCATAGCCAAGTGGTATGTCGTCCCCCTCTCCAAGATCGCGACCAAGAATCCCGTCGCCTTCAGCATGGAAGAGGTGAAGACCGTGAAACAGAATCTCGACTGGGACGCGGCCAACAAGGTCCGTCTCCTCGAGCGCTGGACGAAGGAAATCGGTTCCAAGCGCTGATTCTAGGGTACAGTTCCTTCTCCGATTGAACCCATTCGGGATCAGGGCAGTGGGCCGGTCGATTCAAGATCGACCGGCCCACTGCGGTTTTATCCAGACCGGACGAGGCGGGGCGCTTTGCAGCGGGCCTTCCCGGCCGGCACGAGGACAGCCATCGCGGCGTTCGAACGCCGTAGTCCGCGATGACGCGAACCTACCCGAAACCAGGAGACCGCACCCGTGTTCACAAAAAAGAAGATCATCGCCTTCGCGGCCGCATGCATCATTTTTCTCTGCTTCGATTTCTGGATGGTCTCGACGCTCAAGGCAGGATTCGTGAAGACGGTATCGGAGGACCAGCGGGGGCTCGCGACAGCGGTGGCCCGTTCGGTCCCTTCCGATCCCGGGGCCATCTTTGCTTGGCTCGGCAAGGCCGCGTCGAGCTATCCGGGCATATCCTTCCATTATCTGAAGGGGCTCCCGGGCGAGGAAGGAGCCGCCGAGTACGCGGGCAACCCCGAGCTTGCGGCGCTCTACGCCGCCCGGAAGGATTCCCCCGATTTTGCGAAGGGGATCGAGGCGGCCTCATATCTCGAGACCTTCATAGCGCCTGGATCATACCGGCTCGGGAAGGCGGACGTGAAACTCGTCTTCGCCCCTGTGCCGACCGAGGCCCAGGACGGCGCGGCCGGGGTCGTCATCGTCGCGATCGACGGCGCCCGCTCGACATCCTTCCTCCGGCTCGCGGACGCTCTCATGCTCATCGCCTTCGCCGTCTTCGCGCTCGGCTTCGGCATCGCGACCTTCTCGCGCGATCCGGTGACGGGTTACGCTGTCCTCGTGCTCTTCGGGATTGTCCTGACCTTCGTCGCCTACCCCCTCGTGGAGGCCTTGAGGCTCACCTTCCTGAAGGACGGACGTTTCTCCTTCGCGATCTGGAAGACAATCCTCGGGACGAAGCAATACCTGCAGGCTCTCTGGGGATCGGTCGAACTCGGAGCCATGACGGCGACAGTCTCCACCTTCATAGGATTCCTCTTCGCCTTCGCTGTCGCGAGGACATCGATAAAAGGGAAAAAGCTCATCACGGCCCTCGCCACCATGCCTGTCATCTCGCCGCCATTCTCCCTAACCCTGTCGATCATCCTCCTTTTCGGCAACAACGGTCTCATAACGAAGCGATTCCTCCACCTCGAGCATTTCTCGATCTACGGACTCGGCGGGCTCACGGCGGTCCAGACCATCTCGATGTTCCCGATCGCCTTCCTCACGCTCGCCGGAGTGCTCCAGGCCATCGATTCCACCTTCGAGGACGCCTCGCTGGACTTGAACGCTGGCAGATGGCACACCTTCACTCACGTGACTCTTCCCCTCGCGGCTCCGGGCATCCTCTCGGCCTGGCTCCTCGTCTTCACCAACTCCCTCGCCGACTTCGCCAATCCTCTCCTCCTGTCGGGTTCGTTCCGGGTCCTCTCGGTGGAATCCTACATCGAGGTGACCGGCATGAACCGAATCGGCAACGGCGCGGCCCTCTCCATCCTGCTTCTGCTTCCAACCCTGACGGCCTTCTTCGCCCAGCGCTGGTGGGTTTCGCGGAAGTCCTTCGTCGTCGTCACGGGCAAGCCCTCCACGAGGCTCTCGGACCTGGCCTCGAAGCCCGTCCGCCGCGGCCTGGCCGCCTTCGTCATCGTGACGAGCGCCCTCATCGTCGCCCTCTACGGAACCATCGTGGCCGGCTGCTTCGTGAAAAACTGGGGCGTGGATTACACCTTCACCCTCGCGAACATCGGCGAGGCCCTCGAGCGCGGCAAGGCGGCTCTCTTCTCGACCATGACCCTGGCCGGCATCGCGACGCCTATCGCGGGGCTCCTCGCCATGATCGCGGCAGTCCTCCTCGTGCGCAAGAGTTTCCCGGGCAAGCGCTTCCTCGAGGCCCTCATGATGACGCCCTTCGCCATACCGGGAACCCTCATCGGTATCGCCTACATTCTCGCCTTCAACAAGCCTCCGCTGCTCCTCGTCGGCACGGGAGCCATCCTCGTCATCAACTACGTCATCCGCGAGCTTCCCGTCGGGATAGAGGGCGGCGTGGCGGCGCTCAGGCAGATCGATCCTTCCATAGAGGAGGCGGCCGCGGACTTAGGCGCCGACCAGACGACGATCTTCCGGACCGTCATTCTGCCTCTCATACGGCCGGCCTTCATTTCGAGCATGTCCTACACCTTCGTCCGCTCGATGACGGCTGTCAGCGCGATCATCTTCCTCATCAGCGCGCGCTGGTACCACATCACGATCCAGATCTACAACTTCTCGGAGAACATCCGCTTCGGACTCGCCTCGGTCCTCGCGACCACTCTCATCATCATCGTGCTGGCGGTGTTCGGGCTCATGCGCCTCCTCGTGAGACAGAGCGAGAACCTCGAAAAGACTGTCACGGCGCAGTGAGATGCCGATATCCGGACGGAATGCGGGCCTCGTCAGGTTCCGGCCGTCCGGACAATCCGGAACGCCCGGAATGTGACCGGAAAAGGATGATAACCATGGCCGAAAAATCAGTGCCTGTCAGGCTCGAAAAAGTTTCCAAGATATTCAGGGATCCCAAGACGAAGAACGAAGTGGCCGCCGTGCGCGACTCGGATTTCGAGGTCGAGCCCGGCGAACTCGTGACGCTGCTCGGCCCCTCGGGCTGCGGCAAGACGACGACTCTCCGCATGATAGGCGGTTTCGAACTGCCGACTCATGGAAAGATCCTCATCGGCGGGGTCGACGTGACCTACCTGCCGCCCAACGGGCGCGACACCGCGACCGTCTTTCAGTCTTACGGACTCTTCCCCCATCTCAACGTCTTCGACAACGTTGCCTACGGCCTTCGCGTGCGCAAGGTCTCCGATGGCGAGATGAAGAGGCGGGTCGAGAGCGCCCTCGCCCTCGTGGGGCTCTCCGAGCTGGGAGCGCGCGCTCCCGGAAGGCTTTCGGGCGGTCAGCAGCAGCGGGTGGCCCTCGCCCGCTCTCTCGTCGTCGAGCCCCAGGTCCTCCTCCTCGACGAACCGCTGTCCAACCTCGACGCCCTTCTCCGCGAGCAGATGCGCGTGGAGATCAGACGCATCCAGAAATCGCTCGGCATAACGGCCATCTACGTGACCCACGACCGCGTCGAGGCGATGAGCCTCTCGGACCGCGTCATCGTCATGAAAAACGGTCTCATCAGGCAGATCGGCAGTCCGAACACCATATACGAGGCGCCTGATTCCATGTTCGTCGCAGGATTCGTCGGCAAGGTCGCTTTTTTCCCCGCCGATATCCAGGGGATGGAGGCGGACGGAGCCTGCGTCTGCACGGTGGAGGGCAAGCCGGTCAGGGCGGCGAAGAGCGCCCCGGGGCTCTTCGCGGGCGGGAAGGCCGTCCTCATGGCGAGACCTGAATCTTTAAGGCTCGGCGAACCTGGCGCAGGCATCACCGACGGGACGGTGTCGGCCAACGTCTACCTCGGATCCAGCGTCGAGAGTTTCATAAAGACCGCGTACGGGGAAATCCTCGTCCAGATCGACGACCCCGCGGGCAAAAAAATTGCGCCCGAAGGCGCCCGCGTCTCGATTTCGTTCAATGAGAGGCTCGTGAGGGCGCTCCCCGAGGGGAAGGACTGAAAGATTTCCGCTAAAAAGCCCTCCACTGCGGGTTTTCTAGCGGAAGAACAGAGCATGCAGTTCTGTCCCGGGTACAGCCTCCGATTCGTTCGGGCGGGGCCTTCAGTCGTAGGTGCCCTTGTCGCCGGAGCGGGGGCGGATCGTTTCCATGAGTTCGCCGAATCCCTTGTCCACGATGGATCTGAGCCTGTCTGTCGCCTCGAGGACAGCCTGGTCCCTGACCTCCAGCGAGAGGTCTTCGCTGCTCATGAGCAGAACGAAAGGTCTCACTTCCAGCGCCTCGGCCAGAACTTCCAGAGTTTCTCCGGAAGGGAACTTCGTGCCGCTCTCCAGTTCTCCGATGTAGCCCGAAGAGAGATTGGCTCTGGCCGCCAGATCCATCTGGGAGATGCCAAGGTATTTGCGGCGGCGTTTCATGTTGTCGGAAAGATTTTTTTGGAGCTCGGTCACAGGGCCATGGTATGGCCCCTGAAATTAAAAGCAATTCGCTCCAAGAGTGTGATTTACTCGCTTATAGCGAGTGATCCGCATTCTGCGGGCGCTACCTCAGTCCGCATGACTCTGACTCTTGTTTTTCCGGAAATCTTCGACGATGGACAGGGCATCCTCGGCCTGTGCGTCCGCGACGAGGACCTGTGCGCCTTTCATGTCCATGACGAAGAGGGGATTGATGTCGAACATGCCGTCCACAAGAATTTCGGCCTCGATGCCGGCTGATTCGAGGAGGCTCTTCACGACGACGGCGTCATCCTGGAAGGTCGACGCGAACACTGTTTTCATATACCGCTCCGTGCGGCCTCGATGGCCGCGAGGCTTTTGTCGAATGATGGGCCCAGACGCCGGGCGCCTGAGTCCGTGATGAGCCAGTCTTCCTCGTTGCGCATGCCGCCGACTCCGAGCCAGTCTTCGAGCCTGCCGTAGGCGATGAAGGATTCGTGGCGCCTTTCGCTTTTCCAGAGGCCGATGAGACCGGGGATGAAATAGATGCCCGGCTCCACGGAGTGGACCATTCCGGATTTGAGGCGTTTGGCCAGTCTGAGAGAGCTGAGGCCGAACTGTGCGGGGCGCGGGCCCGTATCGTCGTCATAGCCGACGAGGTCCTCGCCGTAGTTCTCCATATCGTGCACGTCGAGTCCGATCATGTGGCTGAGTCCGTGGGGAAAGAACAGGGCGTGGGCGCCCTGTTCGACAGCCTCGACCGGATCTCCTTTCATGATGCCGAGAGAGACGAGGCCCTCTGCGAGAGTCTTCGAGGCGGCCTTGTGGACTTCCCGCATGAGCATTCCCGGAGCGAGGAGTGAAGTCGCGGTCGCGAAGACAGAGAGCAAGAGGGAGTAGATGTCCCGCTGCCGGTCGGAGAAGCGGGGCCCGATCGGAAAGGTCGTCGTGAGGTCCCCCGCGTACCCTTCAGGGCTTTCGGCGCCCGCATCCAGGAGGAGGGTCCCGCCCGCTTTCAGCGTGCCTGCGCGACCGTGGTTGTGGAGAACTTCTCCGTGTGTCGTCGCGATGATCGGAAAAGAGAGATCCCCACCTCCGGAAAGGGCCTCTTCCGTGGCAAGTGCCGCGACGCGCGCTTCGGACATACCGGCGCGCGCGCCTCTCAGCGCGGCGGAGTGCATGCGGACGGAGACGCCCGCAGCTTTTTCCAATTCCGCTATTTCAGCGGTTTCCTTGATTTCCCGCAGCGCGATCATGGCCCTTATGAGGGGCAGGGACGCAAAACCGTCAAGCTCCTCAGGGACAAGGCAGAGAAGTGCCGACAGTCTGAGGCGGACTGCGTCGCTGTACGGTGGCAGAAAGTGTACCGTCCTGCCCGCCGCGCGCGCGGCCGCGAGATCCCTCGCGAGCAAAGCTGCGGAGGCCGAGCGCTCCGCTCCGGCCATATCTCTCATTTCCGCCACAGTCGGGAGGGGGCCGGTCCAGATGATGTCGTCCATCCGCGCGTCGTCGCCGTAGAGCGTGACCTCGCCGCTCGCAAGATCGACGAGGGCGTCCAAGCCCTGCACCGAGAGGCCGAAGAGGTAGAGAAATGTCGAGTCCTGCCTGAACGGATAGGCGTTGTCCCGGTAGTTGCGCGGGCTGTCGCCGTTTCCGGGGAGGAATACGAGGCCATCGGAGCCGCTGTCGGGGCCACCGTAGCTGCCGCCCGAGGCGCAAAGGAGTGTGCGGAGAGCGGATCGTCTCGCCCTGTACGTTTCTTTCGGGAACATAAAACCATACTAGAGCCGGTCGGCAGGACCGTCAACAGCGTTTTCCTCTTCTCGTCGGAGGGCTTTGGGGCCTGCGAGCCAAAAATGAAGGACTACTACGTGTTTTGACTTGATAACCTGGAGGAAGGAGATTAGAATATAGACATTATGAAACGTAATTTACTGGTTTCCATTCTGGTTCTTGTCATCACGCTTTTCGGAACGATTGCCCTCCTCATCGTGGCGCGGACAAGTGAACGTGAAAACATGTTCAACGCCGCGAAAAACAGCTTTGAGACAGTTGTCCGGCTCGAGCTGACCGGAATCCGGGACGGTTTCTTCGTCTGGACCGATTTGCGCGATCTCGTGGACAACAGGGGCGCGGCCGCGGGCCGCAGCGCCATGGACGAAATCGAAGGGAACTATCCCTTCGTCCTCGCCGCCGACATAGAGCGGGGTTCGCCCCCCGACTCCGCGAATTACACTGTCGAGAGCGATGGCCGGGATCTCATTGTGCAGTTCCCGATCCAGGACGGCGAGCAGACCAACGCCCTGACCCAGTACCACGGAGTCGTCAAACTGGACGCCCGCAAGGTGCTCGCCAATCTCCAGAGCTCGGGAGACCTCCAGATCGCGAGAACGGGAGGCAGACCCTTCACATTCAACCTCAAGGCCGACTTCAAGAACTTCGTCCTCAGCTTCCAGGATTTTGCGCTTGCGGTATTCGCCTCCATACTGGCCTTTCTTCCCACCTATTTCTGGGTGCGGCGCAGATCGAGCTTCTTCTACGAATCCCGGGGGCTCGAATCGATCATCTTTCTGTTCGAGCAGTCGGAGCGGTTCTCCTCCAACCACTCCCGCCGCGTCGCCGCCCTTGCCGCCTTCATCGGCATGCAGATGGGCATGAAGGGGCGCAGACTGCGCGATCTCTACATCGCCGCCCTCCTGCACGATATCGGAAAGCTCTCCATTCCTCTCGAGATCCTCATCAAGAACGGTGCCCTCACTCCCCAGGAGTACGCCATCGTGCAGGGACACCCCTTGAGTTCCGCCAAGATTCTGAACAATTTCCGCGAGCTCTCCCATCTCGGCGTTTTCGCCCTGTATCACCACGAGCGGATGGACGGCTCCGGATATCCGGAAGGTATATGGGGAACCGCCATACCCCTCGAGTCCCGCATCATCGCGGTGGCCGATGTCTTCGACGCCCTGGTCGGCGAAAGGCCCTACCGCTCTCCCATGCCGATAGATGACGCCTTCGAACACCTCCGCTCCATCGCCCTCGACCAGGAGATAGTTGAGATCCTCGCTCTCTCGTACAAGGAATTCGGCGAGTACAAGCTTCCCAAATGGGTTCTCAAGTGCCAGTACTCCCCCTTCGAGATGAGACCCCGCGATGTATACGAGCTGAAGAAGGCCTGAAGCGTGGAAGGGACCCGATCGGGTCCCTTTTTTATGCGCCCCGGCTGGAGGCCGGCCGCGATGGGGCCCTCGTCGACCTGGATCGGCGCAGTGGCGGGTACGGCGCAGTGACGGGTACGGCGGCGCGATCGGGATGAGAGGCTCTCAGAGGAAAGTTTTCGCGAGGAGCCTGCCGTCGGCCTCCCGGTAGGGATTTTTGACATTCCTGAGGTAGGTCCTGTAGGCCGCGCAGGCTTCGTAGTAGCCTTCAGGCCCCCTGAAGCAGGATAGTTCGTCGCACTTGTAGAGCTCGAGGAGCATCGGGAACCTGGGATCGTCGATGATGCCGTCGACCCGGTTGAGGGGAAGGCGGGGCAGGGCGGCCGGCATCATGTGGTAGCGGATGAGGAAGGCCACGTCATCGACGAGGGCGGGTTCGAAGCCGAGCCGCGTGAGAAAGCGCCGCGCCATGCCGGCTCCGATCTCGGCGTGCCTGTCGAATTTTCTCCCTTCCACGTTCGAGGCGCGCGCTTTGCCCGTGTCGTGGAGGAGGAGGGCCAGGGAGAGCCTCAGGTCGGGGAGTTTCCGGTAACGCATCGTTTCGAGCGTGTGCGCCCAGCCGTCCCCCTCGGGGTGCATATCCTTCGCGTGGTCGACATCGGAGAGGCGGGCGAGGTCGGGCCAGTGGGCCTCGATGAATCCCGACGATTTCAGGAGCTCGAGGCCTCTCTCCGGATGGTTCCCTGTCAGAATGAGCTGCAGAAGGTCTCTCTGCCAGGCGGGCTGGACCGAGGCCGGAGAGGGTGGACAATAGCCTTCCGGGAGGACACATTCCTGTCTCGACACGAGGACGGCGGCCTCGAACAAGGCCTGCTCCGGGCTTGCCGGGCGCGCTTCGAGCTGTTGCGTCCTGAGGGAAGGGTAGACGCCGTAGGGGTCGTGGTATCTGCGGCTGACCGGGTCCCTGAAGATGTCGAGCCGCGTGAATGCGTGGCGCTCCGCTTCCCGGAGCGATTCGGCGCAGGTGATGTAGATGAGTGAGTTGCCCTCCGGGACGGAGGCGTCCGCGTAGGGCAGGCCCGGAAAGCGCAGGTTGTCGGCCAGGCGCGCGAGGTTCACGATGCCTCCCTCCACGAGCAGGAAGGAGATGTCGGGATTTTTCAATCCGAAATACGCATCGAGGGCGGTCATGCCGGTTTCGTAAAACCCGAGACCGGCAGCCCGGATTCTGTCGCGCAGAAAATCCATTCCGGCAAAGATACTGAAGGAGAGGCATGTCCGTATATGCCCCCCCGGGAGAGACTCGCCTGAGGCGCCGCCGCGCTTTCGCGGACCACCGAGATCGGGCTGCCTTCAGCTTCGGGGTTTGACCGAGCGAAGCCTTGGCCCGACCGTGGAAGGATCCTCCGGCCAGTCGTGTTTGGGATACCTTCCCCGGAGTTCCTTCCTGAGCTCGCTCCAGGCGCCGCGCCAGAACCCCGGTATATCGGTGGTGATGTGGACGGGCCGGCCAGCGGGAGAAAGCAGGCAGGCCACGACGGGTTTACCGAGGACGATAGGATGGGTTTTCATGCCGAAGAACTCGTGTATCCTCGCTTCGAGCAGCACCGATCCGTCGGAGCGGTACTCGAGGCTGCGCCGGATTCCGGCCGGAAGCATGAGCGAAGCGGGCGCTTCGTCGCGGAAGGCCCGGCGGTACTGATCCGGGACGAGGTTCTCGAGGGCCCGTGCCAGGGCTTCCGGCCCGAGCACAGGGTTGCCGGAGGCGTCGATCCAGGGCAGTAACCAGGTTCCGGCCGTGGCCGCGAGGACAGCATCGTCGGGGTAGGCCGTGGATACCGGGGTGGAAGGCGAGGCATCCACGATTCGCAGCGACCAGAAGGCGCGAATCCGTCCGAGAAGCTTCACGCAGTTTTCGTTCCACGGAAGGACGGCGAGGCCTTCGGCGGCGAGGTGGCGGGCGAAGGATCCGGCGACGAGGTCGGGATCGGCTCTCCCCTCAGGCGTATCCGAGAGGATGATGGACTGCACTCGTCTTCTTTTTCGTACCCTGAACGCCACTCCCGACCATTCGAGCTCCAGAGTCTCTTTCGTCAGGGGCGCGAGGATCGCGAGGGCCGCTTCCCCTGAAAGGCGGGCGCCGACATAGAGTGTGCCGGGCAGCGGTCCCATTCCGGCATCTGCCTCGGCGGCGACGATCCAGTCGCTTTGTGCCAGTTCGCCTTTGACGCGCAGCAGTCTTCCCGTCGCGAGCTGGAAAAGGCCGCGGGTGCCTTCGGCGGAGACTTTGCGGGCGACTCTGTCCGGGAAACCGGCGGCCAGTATTCCGCCCGGCGAGGCAGCCTTGGTCGATGCATCCCTGACCGAGGCAGTCTTGACCGCGCCGGGCCTTCCAGCCGTCGGAAGCGTCAGACGCTCCAGGCGGCATGCCTCCTGTCCGATCCTTCCGAGAAAGGCCGGGTCGAGGGATTGGATGCGGCGCTCGATGTCGCTCTCCGCCTCCGCCGAGGATGTCTGTCCGTCCAGGAAGGCTGCCAGGAAACACGCCCGCCCACTCTCGCCTGAGTCCACGCCTTCCATGATCATGGCCGCGAGCCGTGGTTCGATACCGAAACGGGCCATCTTCCGTCCCTTGGCGCTGATCCTGCCATCGGCGTCGAGGGCGCCGAGCATGGAAAGCAGTTCGTGCGCGGCGTTCCACGCGGCTTCGGGCGGGAGATCCATCCAGGGAAGGTCTTCACGCCGCAAAGCGCCCCAGAGGGTCGATTCAAGGAGGGCGGAAGAGAGTTCCGATCGGAATAGTTCGGGGACTGTCCTTTCGGGCAGACTATCCCGCTCCGCCCAGAGTCGGACACAGATCCCCGGAGCTATGCGTCCGGCCCGGCCCCGTCGCTGGTCGGCCCGGTCTGCTGCCTCGGTTTCAGTCACAAGGTGATTGAGGCCGCTTCTCTGGTGGAAGCGGTTCGCCCTCACGAGCCCCGCATCGACGACGGCGCGCACGCGCGGGACGGTCAGGCTCGTCTCGGCGATGCTCGTGGCGAGAATGATCCGTCGCGGCGAATCGGGCGGTGGCTCGAGGACCTGCATCTGCACCTGCAGGGGTACGGAAGAGTGGAGGCGGCAGACCGAGAGACCGGAGGCCGCGCGGGCGATCATCCCCGCGACCTCCTCGATCTGTGCCATGCCCGGGAGAAATACGAGAACGTCGCCGCCGCATTCTCCTGCGAGCGCAATGGCTTCCCTGGCCGCCGCGGACCAGGGTTCCTGGCCGGCAGGAATGGGCCGATAGCGTGTTTCGACCGGATGGACGATTCCCGGCACGGACAGCGATGGGGCGTCGAGCAGGGTTTCGCAGGCGGCCGCATCGAGGGTCGCGGACATGACGAGCAGTCTGAGGTCGTCCCGCAGACTGAGGAGATCCCTGCAGAGGGCGAGGCAGAGATCGTTCTGCCAGCTCCGTTCGTGGAACTCGTCGAATACGACGAGGCCGACTGAGGAGAGGCCCGGATCGGCCTGGAGTATCCGGAGAAATACACCGTGCGTCATGAATTCGACGCGCGTGTCCCTTCCCGCCCGCGAGTCGCCTTTGACCCGGTAGCCGACCTTGGCGCCCAAGGCGCAGCCCCAGAGATCGGCGGCCCGGCGCGCCGCCGCGACAGCGGCCATTCTCCGCGGCTCCAGAACGATGATCCTGCCTTCAAACCCGGGATGTGCGGCGAGGTGAAGAGGGACAAGGCTCGTCTTGCCGGCCCCAGGCTCAGCCTGCAGCACGAGCCTGCCTTGCTCTGCCAGGAGCGAAGCTATGCGGGGCAGGAAAGCCCGGACGGGAAGGTCGGGTAGTTCCGATGCTGGGGGTAGATGGCCGATCATCGGCAAGGATTGTGCCCCGAGCAGAGCGCAAAGAGCAATACCGCCTATTGCCACCCGCCTTGAGTCGGTATATAGTCGAAGCAATCGATTGCGCAATCGATTGCGAAAACCTGATGTCAACGATATACGATATTGCCCGGCAGACAGGCTACTCGGCGCCTACTGTCTCGAAAGCCCTGAACGGGCACCCGGATATCGGAAAGACGGCCACAGCAGAGATACTGCGCGCCGCCTCCGAACTCGGCTATATCCCGAACCAGAGCGCAAAGAGCCTCAAGACCCGAAAATCCTGGCTCGTCGGCGTACTCTTCGAGGAGGGCGGACTCGATGCAGGACTCGAGCATCCGCTTTTCCCCGGCATTCTGGACGCCTTCCGCTCGGGGATGGAAGCCTCGGGACACGAAATCCTGTTTCTCGCCCGGAATCTGGGTGGCCGCAGGATGAGCCTCCTCGGGCATTGCCGCTACCGCGCCCTCGACGGAGTCCTCATCCTGGACGCGGATGGGCATGAGCCCGGGGTGCAGGAACTCGCCGGATCGGGCATACCATGTGTCTCCTCGAACATCATCCTGCCCGGGGTGCCCTCGGTCACCTCGGAAAACCAAGCCTCCGCGGCCGAAGCCGTCCGGAGCCTTTACTCCCTCGGCCACAGGCGGATAGCCCACATCGCCGGCCCCCAGGATGCCTTCGCCACGGCCGGCTCCGAACGGCTCGAGGGGTACAGGCGCGGACTTGCCTCCTGCGGGCTCGACTTCGATCCGGGTCTGGTCGTCGAGGCAAGGCAGTGGAGCATGCACGCAGGCTACGAAGCCATGATCGCGCTTCTGACCGGGAGCAAGGAGAGAGGGGCGATGCCGACAGCCATCTTTGTCGCTGCCGACATCCTCGTCTTCGGCGCGATGCGCGCCTGCCGCGAACTCGGAATCGGGATACCGGATGATCTTTCGGTCATCGGCTTCGACGATTCCGAGTGGACGGCGATCGAACGCCCTTCCATATCGACCTTCAGGCAGGACAGGGCCGCGATCGGCGCGCTCTCCGCCGCTCTGCTTCTCGACAGAATTTCCGGAAAAACCGTCCCGGAACGGATAACCGTCCCGGCCACCTTCATCATGCGCGGCTCCTGCCGCAAAATCTGCACTGTAGGAGGATTGGAATCATGAACAGGCTTACACTGCCGGCTGATTTTACCTGGGGAGTCGCCACGGCCTCTTATCAGATCGAGGGCGCCACCCGCGAGGGAGGCCGATCCGAAAGCATCTGGGACAGCTTCGCGAGGAAACCGGGGGCGGTCTACGCGGGCAACAATGGCGATGTCGCTGTCGACCACTACCACCGCTACATCGAAGATCTCGACCTCATGAAGGAACTCGGCGTCAGG
Source organism: Treponemataceae bacterium (assembly GCA_963678065.2). Classification (GTDB taxonomy): domain Bacteria; phylum Spirochaetota; class Spirochaetia; order Treponematales; family Rectinemataceae. The sequence continues at coordinate 467,571 of CAXXVZ010000004.1, read as the reverse complement.
GCATACCGTTTCTCCATCGCCTGGCCCCGCATCATCCCAGAAGGCTCGGGGAGCGTGAACCGCGCCGGCGTCGATTTCTACAAGCGGCTCCTCGACGCCATGGAGGAACGAGGGCTCAAAGCCTTCGCGACGCTCTACCACTGGGACCTTCCCCAGGTTCTCGAGGACTCGGGCGGCTGGACGAACAGAAAGACCGCCTACGCCTTCGCGAAATACGCCGAGGTCTGTTTCCGCGAGTTCGGGGACAGGATCGAAAAGTGGGTCACTCTCAACGAACCCTGGTGCTCGGCCTATCTCGGCTACATGACAGGCATCCACGCCCCAGGACGGAAGGATCTCGGGGACAATGCCCGGGCCACCCACCACCTCAACCTCGCGCACGGTCTCGCCACCCGCGCCTTCCGCGAATCCGGACTGCGAGGCGAAATCGGCATCGTCTGGAATCTCTCCCGTCCGAGGCCCGCCTCGGCGAAACCCGAGGATATCCGGGCGGCGGAGTGGGTCACGGACCGCGATTCCCGCATGTTCACAGGCCCCGTTCTCGGGAAGGGTTACCCCGAACGTTTCGTCTCCTCGATGGGAATGAAACTCCCCATAGAGCCGGGCGATATGGAGATCATCGCCTCGAAGATAGATTTCGCGGGCCTCAACTACTATTTCGAGAATGTCGTGGCCCACGATGCCGCCTCCCCGGATGGCATCCGCCGGATGCCGCAGTGGCAGCCGGTCACCCGGATGGGCTGGCCTGTCGTTCCGGGCGGGCTCTGCCGCCTCCTCTGCTGGCTCTCGGACGAAGCGCCTGGCCTTCCTCTCTACGTCACCGAAAATGGCTGCGCCCGGGACGACAGCGTGGACCCCGCGGATGGCCGCGTCCACGATCCGGAGCGGATCGAGTACCTGAGGGGGCATTTCGAGGCCTGCGAACGGGCTGTTGCCGAAGGAGTTCCCCTCAAAGGCTATTTTCTCTGGTCCTTCATCGACAATTTCGAGTGGTCCTGGGGATACGCCCGGCGCTTCGGGATCGTGTACTGCGATTACATGAGCCTGAAGCGGATTCCGAAGGACAGCTTTTACTTCTACCGCGACATCATCGCGGGCATGGCCTATTGACGGGCGCGCATGTCCTCCGCTGACAGAGCCGGCTGCGCCGGCACACAGGAAGTCGTACCCGCCGGGCTCGTGCGCACGCTGCGTTCGGAGAGACACCCCGCGCTCGGGGTCGGGCGGGACTCTGTCGCGGAGTATGCGCTCGAGGATTCCGGCCAGGAATTTGCGGCGGAGCGCGCCGGCATCAATCTCTGGTCCGAGTACGGTCTCCACGCCCAGCTCAAACTCTGGGCGGCCCAGAACCTGAGCCGGGCTGCCCGGAACTTGAGCCGGGCCGCCCGGAGCGATGCGCCCTCGCCCCGCTTCGAGGTGCCTGTTCTCGGGCGGGTCGTCGACCTCGTCCTGCCCGATGGCGAGATTGTCGAGATACAGACTTCGAAGCTCGGAAGTATCCAGGAAAAGGCGATCTACCTGGCTGGCGCCGGTCACAGAGTGAGAATAATCCACCCTGTCATCGCGCGGTCGGTTGTCGTGCGGCTCGATCCGGAAACGGGAGAAGTCCTCTCCCGCCGGAAGAGTCCTAAAAGGCGGGACTTCTGGTCGGTCTTCGACGAGATGGTCCACGCGCCTCTGCTCCTTTCGACCCCGGGAATCGTCGTCGAAGTCCTCTCTGTGGAAGTTGAGGATCTCAGGATGCTCGATGGAGCCGGGTCCTGGCGCCGCAAGGGCGACAGCCTCCTCGACAGAAGGCTGTCGGCGGTGCGGGAATCGCGCGTCATGGCCTGTCCCGCCGATTGGCTCGCCCTCCTGCCCGCGGAGGAAGGCTCCTGGACGACAGAAAGCCTCTCCGAGAGTCTCGGCATCGCCACAAGCGCCGCGCGCAAGATCCTCTACACCTTCACGAAGGCCGGATACCTCGCCGGGGCGGGAAAGGCGGGCAGGTTCAAACGGTATTGCCGAGCGTAAACCGGAACGTGGCTCCCGTGCCGGGCGCGGCCTCGGGCCAGATTTTTCCGCCGTGCCTCTGCACGATCCGCTGTACAGTGACGAGTCCGATGCCTGTCCCGGGGAACTCGTCCGTCCTGTGGAGCCTCTGGAAGGGGGCGAAGAGCTTGTTCGCGTAGGCCATGTCGAAGCCGACTCCGTTGTCCCGAACGAAGAAAACAGTCCTGCCGTCGGAGAATCCGGCGCCGAACTCCACGACCGGGCTTGGCGTTTTTTCCGTGAATTTCCAGGCATTTCCAAGAAGGTTTTCAAGCATGATGTCGAGCAGGCTCGGGTCGCCCTGAACGCAGAGTCCCTGCTGGACGCGGGTCTCCACTTTTCTGTCGGGGCTGCCGGCCGCGAGCCCGGCGAGAATTCCCGCCGCGAGGGAACTCAGGTCCACCACGCTCCGCGCGAACTCGGATCTGGTGACCCGGGAGAGACCGAGCAGGTCGTTGATGAGCTGTCCCATCCTTCTCGTCCCTTCCGTGATCCGCTCGAGGTAGTGGATTCCGTTTTCGTCCATCCTGTCCCGGTATTCGCGCAGAAGGGCGACGCTGAAACCGTCTATCGCCCGCAGAGGCGAGCGCAGATCGTGCGAGACGGAGTAGGCGAAAGATTCGAGTTCCCTGTTGGCCGCCTCCAGCTGGGCCGTCCTGTCCCTGACCCTGCTCTCGAGTTCCGCGTTGAGTCTGCGTATCTGTTCTTCCGACCGCTTCAGATCCTCGACCATGCTGAGGAGAACTTTCCGCGACTCGTCGGCTTCGCCAAGAAGGCGGCGCAGTTCGAGATGGGTGGACTTCACTTCGGCATCCGATTTTTTCTGCGCGCTTATGTCGCGGAAGTTGATGACGATGGCCTCGACGCCCGGCCGGTCCAGGAGGTTGGAGAACCTGCTCTCGATCCAGAGCCACTCGCCATTTTTCTTGCGGAAACGGTATTCCCTGGCCGGCACGGTTCCGGGGTTTTTTATTGTCTGATCCAGGGCCTCCAGGACGGAGGGAAGATCATCGGGATGTGTGCTGTCCACCGGCCTCGCCGTAATGGGTTCGTCGGGCTCATAGCTGAACATCTTTCGGGCCGAGGGGCTGACATAGATGAACTCGCCCTCCAGGTTTATGAGGGTCACTCCGTCGGGCGCGTTCTCGATGAGCGCCCGAAACAGTTCTTCCTTTTTCCTGAGCTCGGCTTCGGCGCGCTTGAGCGCGGTTATATCGCGGGAGATGCCCAGAACGAGCTCGGTGTTTCCGTCGGGACCGGGCACGGGGGACAGTCGCCAGTCAAGATAGAAGGTCCCTTCGGGTTTCTCCCACCTGATGAGGCGGGTCGACGGCCTGCCGGTTTCGAAAACCGCCTCGATATCGGATTTCCGGTACTCGCTCGCATGCGCCCCGTAGTTGGCCTGCTGATGGGTTTTCCCGATGATGTCCGACTCGGTGAATCCCGCGGCCGCCATGCCGGCCGGATTCATGTAAACATGCCTGCCTTCCCGGTCGTAGAGCATGATGTAGTCGCTGGAGCTTTCGGCGAGGCTCCGGAACCGTCGTTCGGTGGCGCGGATCGCTTCCTCGTCCTGTTTCCGCTTTGTGATGTCGATGTGGCAGCCCGCCGCCTTGATTGGCCGACCCTTGTCGTCCGTGACGAGGTGGCCCCGGGCCAGCAGCCATCGCCAGCTCCCATCGAGGTGTCTGAACCGGAATTCCGCTTCGTATTCCGGCGACTGCCCCGCCCACCATTCGCGCTCCTTCGCGAGAACGGCAGCCTTGTCATCCGGATGTATCCGGCTTTCCCAGGCATCGGGAGAGTCGGGAAGATCAGCAGGGTGATGGTCGAGCCGTGGCTTCCACTCGGACGAGTAATGGACCCTGCCCGTCACGAGATCGTGCTCGAAGAACCCGATCTCATTCACTTCCATGGCGAGTCTGAGCCTCTCCTCGCTCTCAGCAAGTGCGTCGGCAATCTCTTTCCGTTTCAGACGATTGACGAGGAGTCTGCCGAGGAGGGCAGTCCCGGCAGGATAGATCAGCAGCACAGGGGCTATGATGCTCCCCAGCACGGCCCCCCGTATGGCGGATGGAAGGAAGACCGTGCACGCGAGCATGGCGACGTGGAGGCTGAGGCCAAAAACATAGAGTTCGGGCCAGCCGAGGTCGGCGGCCCTTTTCCGGCGCAGTTTCCTCCACAGAATGCCCGCCGACCCGGTGACCAGAATGACGGCCACACCCATTCTGGCCCCGTCGCCGCCCTGCACAAGCCGCAGTGCGGCCGTCATGGCCATCGCGATCAGTGTGGGGATGGGGCCGAAGAAGAGGCCGGAAATTCCAAGAAGGATCGAGCGCGTGTCGAAGACGACGCCTGACATGAGGCGCATCGGTGTCAGCATGAGTATGATGCCGAGCGCGCCCGTCACTGCGCCGAGGACGATCCGCCCGATTCCCTTTTTATCGGCGTCCCATCGGGGAGAAGACAGATCGCCGAGGATCGCGATGGCGATGAGGATGCCCGCGTTCTGTACGAGTGTGAGGATGCTCTGGCTGTTCATCGGGACATTCCTCCACGCTCGGGTACTTCAGTGCGGGAGGCCTCGGAAAAAAGCGCGAGCAATCCGGAAGCGAGTTCGTGGGGAGTACCCGAGGAAACGCGGAGCAGCCCTATCCGTACTCCGATCCCGGCAACATCGTCCATTGGTGCGCCTCCGGATGGACTGGCGCGTCCGCGACCGGTCCGGTTTCTGGATGCCTTTATGAAACTCGATTGTAGCCACTGGTTCGCCGACGGGCAAGGCATATACGGAGAGGCCGCTCAATCCCTGTCCCTCCAGCGGCAGGCGACCCTTTCTGCGGCGTCTATCAGCCCGAAGATGACGAGGGCGAAGGCGGAGAGGACGATGATGGCCGCGTACATATCCGGATAATCCACCCTGGACCATGCGTCTACAATGTACCAGCCGAGCCCGCTCTCCGACGCGAAGGTTTCGGAGAGGAAGAGGACGGCGATGGAGGTTCCGAGCGCCACCCGCAGGGAGGACAGGAGGGAGGGCAGGGATGCAGGGAGGACGACGTGTCTGAGGATGTCGGCCCCGCTGCCGCCCAGGGAGCGGACGGAGTCGACGAGGCGCTCCGGCACATCCTTTGCGGCGTCCCGGGCGTTGACGAAGAGCTGGCCGAATATGACGAGACAGATCAGCGTTATCTTTGCCGCATCCCCCAGGCCCAGGAGGAGCATGATGACGGGCAGGAAGGCGACCTTGGGCAGGGGATGGAGAATGTAGACGAAGGGGGAGAACAGCGTGTCGAGGCGGCGCGAGCGGCCCGCCGCGAGGCCGAGGGCGAAACCGGCGGGACCTGCTGCGGCGAGGGCGAGGAAGACCCTCCACGCCGAAGCGCCGAGATGCGAAAGGAGCCTGCTGTCGGCGAGGCGCTCGGCTGCGCGGAGCGCTGTCCTGAGAGGGCCCGGGAGGAAGGGCTTCGCGATGAGGGCCGAGGCGAGCCCCCAGAGAGTGATGAGGATGGCGAGCGCCGCCGCCGTGCCCGCGAGGGAAGCCAGTCCTTTCTTTTTCATGACTCCGCTTCCAGCGCCGCGCGTATCGATGTCGTCAGGGTGAGAAAGCCGGGGCTCGATCGGAAGGACCTGTTCCCGCTTTCCCCGGTCTTCCGGGCGTTTTTCTCCGTCTCGATCCGCGCGCTGATCCTTCCCGGATTTCGTCCGGTCATCACCGTGACCGTGTCGGCGAGGTAAGCCGCCTCCTCGATGGAGTGGGTGACGAGGATTATGGTCGCGCCGTGGCGCGCGTGGACTTCGAGAAGGGTTTCCTGGAGGTTTTCCCGCGTCAGCGCGTCCAGGCTGGAGAAGGGCTCGTCCATGAGGAGAAGGTCGGGTTCGGCCGCGAGGGCCCGCGCCACGGCGAGTCGCTGCTGCATGCCGCCCGAGAGTCTGACCGGATAGAGTTCGAGGAAGGATTCGAGGCCCAGCTCCTCGAGGATGGGCATGACCCGTCTTCTCCGCTCGCGCCGGTCCATCCCGCGCAAAAGGAGGGGGAGCTCTGCGTTCGCGATCACGGTCTTCCAGGGCAGGAGTCCGAAATCCTGAAAAATGACCGCGGTCCGGGGGCGGATGCCCGACAGGGGAGAGCCGTCGATCCTGATCGTCCCGGCCTGCGGGACGAAAAGGCCGGCCATCGCCTGGACGAGGCTCGTCTTGCCGGAGCCGGAAGGTCCGATTATGGCGTGTATGCCGCCCCGGGCGAACAGAATCGAGACATCTTCCACGGCCCGGACGGGACCACGGGGAGTGGAGTAGGCGACCGACAGTCCTTCGAGCTCTACCATCCCGCCAGGGCTCTACCGTCGAGGAGGCTGTCAGGATCGACCGGGGCCCTCAGCAATCCCTTCGACCTCATCCAGGAGAGGACGGGAACGATGTCTGCGCGGAGGGGAAGCCGCGGTTTTTCGTACCGGACGAAGCGGTAGGCCGATACCGTCTCCTCGGGAAAGTTGGCCTTGGAGACGAGGAAGGGTCTGTAGGCTTCGTTGTCCGCGTTGATCGCCCTGGCCGCTCTCCAGTAAGCCTTGTACATGGCGCGGATCTCCGCCTGCATCGAGTCTGCGGCCTTCTTCGTGAAGAGGATGACGCCGGCGCGCAGTCCCGAGTCATCGGTGGAGGCGAGGATTTTTCCGCCTCGGATTTTGGCGAGGGTCAGGAGAGGTTCGGGAAGTCCGGCGGCGGCCGTCTGGCCTCCCAGGACCATCTCGAGCCTGACGGGCATCTTGGGAACGGCGAGGCTGAGGATTTTCTCAGGCGGGACTCCCGCATCGGTCATGAAGCTGTCGACCATGTACTGGATGATGGTGTTCGCGGAGAGGCCTATCTGTTTTCCGGCGAGATCTTTCAGGGAGGAAACGCCGGAATCGGGTCCGACGACGATGCCGTAGCGTCCGTCCGTGAGGCTCGTGATCCTGACCTCGAAGCCGCCCTGGACAGCGAGGGCCGCGGCGAGGATATCGCCGATGACGCCGTCCACGGCTCCCGCCTGGAATGCCGCGTCCCGCTCGACGGGATTCTGGAACTTCACGAGTCTGACCGCGACGCCCTCGGCGGCGAAGTCGTTGGCGGCCTCGGCTACCATGAGGGGAAGGGAGTCGGCGTCGGGGAGAATGCCGATCCTGAGTTCTCTGCCCTGCGCGACGAGAGAGAAGGCCACGAGGGCCAAGAAGGTGAGAAAGGTGGCTGTTCGCTTCACGGAATTACTCCTCGCCCCTTGTGTCTTTCCATTTAGGGGCGCCGGGCGTCGGAAGACCGAGGTGGTCCAGGACCCGGTAGGTGATCTGGTCTATCAGTTCGTCGATCGCCTTGGGCCGGTTGTAGAAACCGGGACAGGCAGGAAGGATGGTCGCGCCCGACTCTTTCAGCTTGACGAGCCCTTCCAGCGCGACGAGGGAGAGCGGCGATTCGCGGGGTACGAGGACGAGGGGCCATCCTTCCTTGAGGGCGACCGCCCCGGCCCGGTGGACGAGGTTGGACACCGCTCCCGAGGCGAGGGCCCCGACCGTGCCCATGGAACAGGGCACGATGGCCGTTCCGTCCAGCTTGAAGCTGCCCGAGGCGACGGGGGCGCCGAGATCGTCGGAGGCGTGGACTGAGATGGTGGCTGGTCTGCCGCCGGGGCCGCCGGCGGTCCTGATCTTGCCGACCCAATACCCGAGAGGGCGCCCCGTTTCTTCCAGGACAACGCGGGCTCCCCATGAAGAGGCGGCGAGGTGCACCGTGGCTCCCGTCGAGGCGAGGGCCGAAAGAAGTCTGATGCCGTAGATCGCGCCGGAGGCGCCGGTCAGGCAAACGAGGTATCGGGCCATGCAGTTATTTTATAGTATGTATAATTCGCTGACAATGCCAATCGTATATATAATCGGAATAATTTCGTTGATACTGTAGGCTGCGATGCGGATATGCCGTCCTGTCCCGCCCCGGGCGATGACCTGCTCGGCCACGAGGAGCGCCGATGCGAGGGCGAGGGCGAGCCAGTAGCCGGCGCCGAGCCCTTCCCAGAAGAACGGCATCGCGGCGAATCCCGCCACGGCGGCGAGGTGGCATGCGGCCGCCATGAGCCTCGCGATCCTGGGACCGAAGCGGGCGGGGATGGAGTGGAGTTTCTGCGCGCGGTCCACCCCGACGTCCTGCAGCGCGTAGATGATGTCGAAACCGCAGACCCAGGCCGCCACCGCTCCCGTCATGACGAAGTACCTGAACTCGAAGCGTCCGGCGATCGCGATGAAGGCGCCCATCGTGGCGGCCGAGCAGGTGAGGCCGAGCCATGCGTGGCAGAGCCAGGTGAAGCGTTTGGTGTAGGAGTAGCCGAAAACGAGTATCCCGGCCACGGGGAGGAGCGCCAGGCAGAGGGGGCCGAGCATCGCCGTCGAGAAGACAAAGACCGCGAGCATGGCCGCGCTGAACCATCCCAGGTCCTTCACCGCGAGCCTCCCTGACGGAAGGTGACGCCCCGCCGTGCGGGGGTTGCGGGCGTCGATGGTCCTGTCGACGATGCGGTTGATGGCGTTGGCCGCGTTGCGCGCCGAGGCCGCAGCGAGCAGTATCCAGACCGTCTTTCCGAGAGGCGGGTGACCGCCTGTCTCGAGAAGAAGGGCCGAGAGGGCAAAGGGCAGGGAGAAGAGGGTGTGGCGGATCATGACCGCGTCGCCGATCATGCCGAGCTTGCCTGCGAAAGTTTTTCCGGCTCCGTCCGGGGCCTTCGCATCCGGTCCGGGCGCCTCGGTCCGCGGCTCAGTCAATTCCATAGTCCTTCCAGCGCCTGGTGACGAGGTCGACGATCTCCGGGCTCATGGCGAGGCCGTCGGGCCATGGGCGCGTGTGGCCCTCGTCCGGCCCTTTCCGCGTCGCGTCGATCCCGAGGCGCGTTCCGTAGCGGGGCATGGGCGAGGAGTGATCCAGGGCGTCCAGCGGACCGTCCGAGAGGACGAGATCGCGCCGCGCGTCGATGTTGTTGAAGACCTTCCAGGCGACCATCGAGAGGTTCTTGAGGTCGACCTCCTCGTCCACCACGACGATGAGCTTGGTGTACATCATCTGCCCCATGCCCCAGATGAAGTCCATGACCTTGCGGGCGTGGCCGGGAAAGCGCTTCTTGATCGACACGATGACGCAGTTGTGGAAGACGCCCTCCAGGGGCATGGTCAGGTCGGCGATCTCGGGGCAGAGCTGTTTCAGGAAGGGCAGGAAGAGCCGCTCGGTGGCTTTGGCCATGAAGCAGTCCTCTTTGGGAGGGATGCCGACGATGGTGGCCGGATAGACGGGATTTTTCCGCCGCGTGATCCTCTGCAGGTGGAAGACGGGGTACTCGTCCTCCAGGGAGTAGAAGCCGGTGTGGTCGCCGAAGGGGCCTTCGATCCTCGATTCGGCGGGGTCGACGTAGCCTTCCAGGACGAATTCCGCGTCTGCCGGAACCTTGATGCCGGAGAGTGTGGCCGTCGTCACTTCCGCGGCCTTGCCGCGCAGGAAGCCCGCGAAGATGGCCTCCCAGACGCCCTCGGGAAGCGGAGCGGTGGACGCGTAGGTGACGGCGGGGTCCGAGCCGAGGGCGACGGCGACGGGCATCCTCTGGCCGCGCTCGCGGTATTTCTGGAAGAAGTGCGCGCCGTCCTTGTGCAGGTGCCAGTGCATGCCGCAGCTCCTGTCGTCGTAGACCTGCATGCGGTACATGCCCCAGTTCTGCGCCCCGTTCTCGGGGTCCACCGTGCAGACCACGGGCAGGGTGAAGAAGCGCCCCCCGTCCTTCGGCCAGCACTTGAGCACAGGGAGGCTGTCGAATCCGGCCTCGTCGTCGATGACCTCGCGGCACAGCGGCCTCGCCACATTTTTGGGAAGGAGGGAGAGAGCGATCGGCAGTTTCGGCAGAGCCTCTGGGATCGACGAGAACACAGAGAAGCCGCGGACCTGCTTCCAGACCCAGCCGAGGAGATCCTCGATCTCCTTCGCCTTCGCGTCGAGGCTCTCTGCCCCGAGGGCGAGCGCCATGCGCGATTCCGTCCCCATCGCGTTGATGAGGACCGGATAGTCCGAACCCCTGACTTTTTCGAAGAGGAGAGCCGCGCCGCCTGAGCGCATGACGCGGTCGGCTATTTCCGTGATCTCGAGTTCGGCGTCGACCTCGACTTTTATCCTGACAAGCTCGCCCCGTTCCTCGAGGCGAGCCATGAAATCCTGCAGATCCCTGTATGCCATGGCAAAACTATATCCCGGATACGCCTTGTCGAGGAAGCGTGGGCCGAAGCCCGCCTTGCATGAAATCCTGGCGGAAGGGGGGAGTCGGGCGGCCCGCATCTGCGCGGCCGGCGCCGGAACTGTCCGCCCTCTTGGCCCTCTTCTGTTATTTCATTTAATCCCCGTTTAATGGAAAAAAGAACAGCGATCAGGTACATTCGAGTCCGCGGGATCTCCTTGCACGGGCATTCCGCCGGAGGATCCTTCGACATGCAGGAAAACGACATCATTGTCAGGCTGGAAAACGTCCACAAGACCTACGCCCTCGGCAGCACCGAGGTCAAGGCTGTCCGGGGCATAAGCTTCGGGATTTCCCGCGGGGATTTCATCTCCATCGCCGGCCCCTCGGGATCGGGGAAATCGACCATTCTGAACCTCATAGGATGCATCGATACCGCCACCGAAGGCGTCGTTACGGTGCTGGGCCAGGATACGGGCAAGCTCGACGACGAAAAGCTGACCGCCCTGCGGCACACCGGCCTCGGTTTTATCTTTCAGTCCTTCAACCTGGTGCCCGTCCTGTCGGTCATCGAGAACATCGAGTTGCCGCGCCTTCTCGAAAAAGGCTCAGGCCGCGTCGCCCGCGGCGCGGATCGCGAGTGGATCGACCACCTTGTCGAGAGCGTGGGGCTCGTCGACAGGCGCAACCACAAACCCGCCGAGCTTTCGGGCGGGCAGCGCCAGCGCGTGGCCATAGCCCGGGCCCTCGTCATGAGGCCGCCGGTCGTCCTCGCCGATGAGCCGACGGCCAACCTCGATTCGGCGACGGGCGAGAGCATTGTCGCCCTCATGAAGAGGATGAACAAGGAACTCGGGACCACCTTCATTTTCAGCACCCACGACTCAGGGATAGTAGGCATCGCCGACCACGTCATACGGCTCAGGGACGGTCTCGTCGTGGAGGATCTCCGGAGGGGCAGGCAGGAGCGACAGTATCACGCGTCCGTCGGGAACGCCGACAGCCTGACTTCGGGGCGCATGGCCGCCTCATGATCGCCTCCGCCATCGCGTTCAGGAATCTCTTTCTCCACAAAGCCAAGACCCTCATGATAGGCACGATCATGTGTCTCGGCATAGCTGTGCTCTTTGTCGGGAACTCCCTGATCGATACGGCGGTGAATGGTCTCGAGCGTATTTTCGTCAAGGGATATACCGGAGATTTCATGCTCACCGGGCCCACCGTTTTTCCGACGACTGTCTTCGCCGAGACTTCCGGAGGAGAGGAAGTCGTGCCCCATATCAGGGAATCGGCGGCCCTCGCTTCCTTTCTGTCCGCGAGGCCCGAAGTCGGAGGCGTCCTTCCGATGCTGTCAGGCAGGACCGCGATCGGACTCGGGGAACAGGTTCTCGGCGGCCTGCCGATGTTCGGCGTCGACATCGATTCCTACCGAAAGTTTTTCCCAGGGAACATCACGCTCGTCTCCGGCTCCTGGCCGGAGTCAGGGAAGGGCGCGTGGGTCATGCTGCCGGAATCGGCCCTCCGGAAGCTGGGAGGCGCCGGTTCCGCTCCCGTCGGTCCCGGAAGCAGAATCATCCTGAGCGCCGAGGGGGACCAGGCCGGGACCGTCATCCGGGAAGTGACTCTCTGCGCGGTCTTCCGCTTCAATCAGAACAACAGGGACCTGGCGGACATGGGACTCGCCGACGCCGATACCATGCGCGATCTTCTGGGATTCGCGAGCCTCAGGGACGGCCCTGTCGTGCTGACTGTCGCCGAGAGCGCTTTCGTCGCGTCCTTCAACCCGGACAGCCTGTTCACGGACGAGACACCCGCGACGGCCGCCTCTCCCGCCGCGACCTCGGGAGCAGGGACGGGGGCGACAGCCTCTCCCGCCGCGACCGGAGCGACTCCTCCCACCGGCGCCGCAGCGGGCCCCGCCTCTGCAACGGTGTCACATCAACCCGAACCCGCATGGCAATTCCTCCTCGTCTCGATGAAGAAAGGCCAGAGCGCTTCGCGGACTATGGCCGCGGTCGAAAAGGAGGCAGCCCGCCTCGAGGTCGACACCCGCGTGCAGGGCTGGGTCGAAAGCGCCGGCACCGTCGCGCGCACAGCCATGACAGTCCGTCTCGTCTTCGACCTTCTCGTGTCCATCGTGGCTGTCGTCGTCGTCATCATCACCATGAACGCCCTCGTTGTCTCGATAGGCGAGCGCGTGGCCGAGATAGGAACCCTTCGCGCCATCGGGGCGAGGCGCGCCTTCGTCCGCTCCATGGTCCTCCAGGAGACGGCCTTCCTCGCCATCATCGCCGGACTCGCCGGCCTCGCGGCGGGAGGGCTCATCCTTCTCGTCCTTTCCAGGGTGGGCATCCACGCGCCGAATCTTTTTTTCGAGGCGCTTTTCGGCGGACCCGTCCTCGTCCCGCGCGTCTCCGCGGGGGCGGCTGTCAAGGCCTTCCTGTGGATAAGCGCCCTGAGTCTTCTGTCGGCCTGGTATCCGACAGTCGTCGCCCTGCGGGTCAAACCCGTCACGGCCATGCAATCCGACTGAAGGGGAGGGCGAAGTGATACTGACCATGGCGATGCGGAACCTGACCCGCCAGAAGCGCCGGAGCCTCCTTCTCGGCTCGGCCGTGGCCTTCGCTGTCCTCATCATCTGCCTTTCCTCGGGCTTCACCTCCGGGATGAACAAGGCTGTGCAGGACAACATCACCCTCGCGACAGGCGGCCACGTCATCATCACCGGAAGCATGCGCTCTGCCTCGGGCAGGATACAGACGAGGATGAGCGACGACGGATCGATGGCTAAAGCGATAGCCGACGCTGTCCCCGGAGCGCGCTCTGTCTCGCCCATCGTCTCCGTCCAGGCGAGCCTTGTCTTCGGTTCCCGCGAGCAGCAGATCACCCTCCGTGGCGTCGACTGGAGCGCCGACAGGCTCTACCGCGAAAATCTCATCGTCACGCTCGGCTCCATCGAAGCGGCCGCTCAGCCGAGGGCCATCATCCTCGGCGCGAGGGCGGCCAGGCGATTCGGGCTCGGTCTTGGCGACACCCTGCTCGCGCACTTTTCCACGGCGAGCGGCCAGCAGAACGTCACCGAGTACAAGCTTGCGGCCGTATACGACGATTCCGCGGCCGGCGGGCTTCTCGCCGCCTTCGTCGGCTTCGGCGACCTCCGCGCCGACCTCAATCTCCCCGATGGCTGGTTCCAGTCCCTCGCCGTCTTCCTCGACGACGCGTCGGGGGCGGACGCGGCTGCGGCCAGAATACATGACATCCTGGCCGCCTCGTATCCCGTCGCCCCACGGACAAAAGCCGGCCAGGCCGCCACTCGGACTGCCAGTCCCGATCCGGGGCGGGGCGGCCCGGGTGCCGGGACGGATCAAGCCGCGGGCGCATCTTTGCCCGCTCCGGAGCCCGGATCGCGCATGCTCAGGGTCGCGAGTATCAACGAGCTCTCCGGACAGGCGGGCGCCGTGCTCGGAACGATCCGGTGGATAGGCGTCGCTGTCTTCGTGATCATGCTCGCCCTCACCGCGGCGGGGATAGCGAACACCTACCGCATGGTCCTCATGGAGAGGACCCGCGAGATCGGGACCCTTCGCTGCATCGGTTTCCGCAGGAGGCATGTGTTCCGCATCTTTGTCCTGGAGGCGGTTTCCGTAGCGATCCTGGGCTGCTCGGCGGGCCTCGCCCTGAGTTTTCCCGTCGGCTACGCGGCCGGCCTCCTTCCCTTCAGCGCCTCGGGCAGCCTGGCCCTCGCCCTCTCGCGGGGCAGGCTGAGTTTCCTGCCCGGTGCGGTTTCCCTCGCCCTCACGTTCGGAGCAGTCATACTCATGTCGTTTGCGGCCGTGAGCGGCCCCGCGAGGCGCGCCGCCGCCCTCGTTCCCGCCGAGGCCATGAGAACAACAACGTAAAGGAGTCCATCATGCTGAAGAAAATCGCCCTGCGTTTTTTCTCCGTTTCGTTTCTCCTCGTCATCCTCGCGACCGCGGCCCAGGCCCAGACACAGACTCAGGGAACAGGTTCCGGGACCGGCAGCTCCGGCGGCTCCGGTTCCTCGTCGACCCAGTCCGGCCAGGGTTCCAGACCTGGACAGGGGCAGCCCTTTATGCGCTCTCCCCTTACGGGGCCCGCCTCCGACAAGCCTCTTCCCGCCGACATCAAGGACTTCACCGCGAAGGATTTCTTCGAACTCGTGAAGAGAACCGACATCAGTTCGAGCTTCTACAATTCGGACATGACGGCGACGATCAACATGGTGAGCGTCAGCCCCGACCGCGGCACCATGACACGAAAAAACATGATCTACCGCCGCGACCGCGACGACGCCTTCCTCATGGTCACGATCGAACCCGAATCGCGCAAGGGCCAGGGCATGCTCCGCGTCGACAACAACATGTGGCGCTACGACCCGACGAGTCGAAAGTTCATGCACACAACACTGAAGGACCAATACGAGGACACGACGGCCCGCAATTCCGACTTCCGCCGCACGCAGCGCTCCCTCGATTATTCGGTCGAGAGCGTCGTCCCGACCAAGCTCGGCAAGTATGATGTCCTCATGGCCGAGATGAAGGCCACGAACGATGAGGTCGCCTTTCCGTACATAAAGATGTGGGTCGAAAAGGACAGGACGATAGTTCTCAAGGTCGAGGAATACAGCCTTTCCAAGAAGCTTCTGCGCACATCCTACTACACCAACTACGTGCAGATCGGCGATTCCTACATACCCACCACCCAGATATACCAGGACGGACTCATCCCCGAGAAGCGCACCCAGTCGACCTACACCGATATCTCGACGAAACCCATTCCCGACGATGTCTTCTCCAAAGCATATCTCGAACGACTTGCCAAGTAGGAGCCGCAGATGAGGACATTTCCCCATAAAATCGCGCTTCTTCCGCTCTTCGCGCTGACCGCGGTTTTCTCCTCCTGGTCCCAGGACATCACCAACGTTTCGGTTCCCCTCGACGAGAACGCCCTCTTCGGGGGGAGCTCCGACCTCGTGACGGTGGTCGATCCCACCGAGGCTGCCGCGGGGACGGTGACCCTCGTGGCCCAGAAACCATTTGCACCTTCGGTGCAGCTGACGGGCACGGCGAGCGCCATAGTCGCCGGATTCTGGAACCTCGACCCTCCCTCTACGGGAACGGTCGCCCGCAACAGTCTCCTGCCCACCGCGAAGTCTGTTTTCGGACTCGACTTCCTTCCCTCGAAAACGGTCAAGCTCCACCTGGACAACACGACCATCGTCAGTCCGGCCGGGATCTACTCGACACTCTTCGACTACTACGCGGATGTCAGGCCTTCGGAGCTCTCTCGCTTCTATATATCCGGAAAGACACTGTACGATACTACGACGCCGTCGAGTCTCTGGACCTTCCCCCTTCTGGAAGCCTTCGCGGACACGGCGATCGACCGTTCGGTCTTCTTCAGGTTCGGGAAACAGTACGTCAGCTGGGGCGTCGGCTACTGGTACAGCCCGGCGGATATCCTCAGTCTGGCCCAGATCGACCCGGATGATCCTGAGGCCAAGCGGGAAGGGCCCTTCGCCTTCAAGGCCGACATACCCTTCAAACAGAATCTCGCCACCGTCTACGTCATAGGCGCGAAGAACTTCGATCCCATGGGCAGCGCCGTGGCTGCCAAGACCGATGTCGTCGTCGGCAACTTCGAGCTCAGCCTCGGAGGCTACTACCGGCCCGATCTCGCGGTGAGCCCCCGCCTCATGACGATGTTCTCCGGGGCGATCGGAGCCTTCGACGTCTACGGGGAGGGAGTCGCGGCCTGGGGTTCGGACAGGACCTACCTCCGCGCCACAGGAATCTCCCCCGCCTACGCGACCTACACGATTGCGGACCGGCCGGTATTCCAGGGCACACTGGGCTTCAAGTGGGCCTACGACAACCGCGACAATCTGTATTCCATCGAACTCCGCGGACAGGGGTATTACAATGGGACAGGCTACGAGGACACTTCCATCCTGAAGACATCCGCCGCCTACACCTTGCTGAACCAGCAGGACAGGACACAGGCGGGCATGTGGTACGCAGCCGGCAGCGCGAACCTGACGGGACTCTTCGACGATGTCCTCGCCCTGGGAACCACGGTGATAGCGAACATCTCCGACTCCTCCGTGAAGGTGACGCCCAAGATCACCCTGACGCCGAATCTCGTCTCGAGCTTCGCCGTTTCCCTGCCCATGACCTTTGTCTCCTGGGGCGCGCCTGATAGGATCGACCTCAAGCTGGATCTTTCGTACAAAGCTTTCACGTTCTGAGAGAGGTCCTTAAGGAGGCCGTCATGAAAGGTCGGGTCCTTATCATCGAGGATACTGTCGAGCTGGCCGAACTCTACGCACTCTATCTCGAGAGAGAGGGACTCGAGTGCTCCATCGCCCCCGACGCCGAGACGGCGCTTCCCCTTGTGACCTCCACGTCCTGGGATCTCGTGATACTCGACCTGAACCTGCCCGGAATGGACGGCTTCCAGTTCCTCGAACGCTTCCGCTCGATGAGCCAGACTCCGGTCATGATACTCTCCGCGCGCGAGGCCGACGAGGACGTTATCCTCGGGCTCGGGACGGGAGCCGACGACTTCGTGACCAAACCCTGTCCTCCGCGTGTCCTCGCCGCGCGCGCGCGGGCCCATCTGCGGAGGTCGGCGGAATCCAGGACCGAGGACCAGGCTTCCGCCGTCAACCGCTACCGTTTCGGCCCCTTCGATCTCGATACCGAGGCCATGTACCTGCGCAGGGACAGAGTGCCTGTTTCCCTTTCCTCGAGGGAACTCGGCATTCTCTGTTTCCTCGTGAGCGAATCCGGCCGCCCCCTCTCTCCTCAGGAGATCTACGACGCTGTGTGGGGCAAGGAATTCGGCGACGTCGGCGCGGTCGGCGTCTATATCCAGCGCCTCAGGCGCAAACTCGAGGACGATCCCTCCGCGCCGTACTATATTCAGACAATTCACGGGCTCGGCTACCGCTTCAATCCCGAAAGTCTTATACATACGGGGTTCATATCATGAGGCTGAAAACCCAGTTCGTCTATTTCACCGCGGCTCTCGCCATCGTCCCCGCGATATTCGCCATCTTTCTCCTCGGGACGAGGAATTTCATCCTCGATCCCCGGGAACCCGTCCGGGAATTCGCGAAGATGGTGAGCGACGAGTGGTCGGCCGCGGGAAAGCTGGACACCGCGGCCATCGGCAGGTTCGCGCGGAGGACGGGCTTCCCCACGCGGTTGGTGGCCCTCGTTTCGGCTCAGGGCGAGGTGCTCTTCTCCTCGATTCCGCGCATCGCCGCGGGCGAGGTCATCAGCATCAAGAACCTCATGAGCGACAGGAAACAGGAGAAGGGGAGGCCGAACTTCAATATCGTGAGGACGGACCGCGAGAACACGGAGAGCCCCGTCCTGATCTACGACATCGAACCGATCGCCATACGGCAGAATCTCAGGAACCGGAGCCTTCTCCTCGTCGGCTCGGTGGAACTCGCCCTCCTCGTCATCGCGGGAGGCTTCTCCGTGCTGATCGTGCGCTCCCTCAAGAGAGCGATCGACACTCTCGGACGCGACGCGAGGATCGTGGCCTCGGGCGACCTCGACTACGTGGTCGCGGGCTCCGGGAGCGCCGAGACTCGCTCCCTGGCCTCTTCCGTCAATCTCATGCGTCTCAACCTGAAGGATCTTCTCGCCCGGCAATCGCGCATGCTCATGGGCGTGAGTCACGACCTGAAGACGCCCATAGCCCTGATCCAGGGTTACGCCGACGCGCTCTCCGACGGCGTGGCCATGGACGCCCAGACCCAGGAGCGTTACATCGGCATCATCAGGGAAAAGTCGCGTCAGCTCGAGGATCTCGCCTCCGAGCTCATCGATTTCCTGAAAGTCGGGCAGAAAGACAAGGGTTTTTCCATGACGCTCGTGGATCCCTGCCTTCTCGGAGAGTCCGTGGGGAAACGCTTCGAGGACGACTCCAAGCTGATAGGCAGGCGTTTTTCCTGGGGCTTCGGCCCCAAACTCGATTCCGGGCCCCCGGCCTCGGTTCCCGCCATTCCCATGAACAGGGGCCTCGTGGAGAGGGCCTTGGACAACCTCATCGGCAACGCCTTCCGCTATTCGGGGCAGGAGGGCTCAGTCATCTTCCGCATGACGGTGGGGAAGGGTTTCATCCGCTACGAGATCATCGACGACGGTCCCGGAATTCCCGAGGCCGAGCTTCCCTATGTCTTCGATGCCTTTTACCGCGGTTCGCACGCGCGTTCGGGGGATGGCCACGGCCTCGGCCTCACCATAGTGAAGGCGACAGCGGAGCTGCACGGATGGACTGCCCAGGCTGAGCCCCGGCCCGACGGCCTGCGCGGGACCATGGCGAGCCTGACGATTCCCTGTCCGTGACGCCGGCCTGCCGGCCGGAGCCGGGCCTGTCGCCTCATATGTCATCGCGTATCGGTTGTACCCCTGTATTCATTTTTCGGTCTCGGTCATTCCCGTTATGAACTGCTTCTGCATCGCCACGACGACGAGGACCGGCGGAATCATCGCGATGAGGGTCGTCGCCATGACGATCTGCCACTCGATCTGGACATCCGCGCCCGACATCATGCGATTGATGCCGATAAGAAGCGTGTAGAAACTCTGTTTTGTCGTGATGAGGAGCGGCCAGAGGTACTGGTTCCAGCCGTAGATGAACTGGATGACGAACATGGCCGCGACCGGAGTCTGCGTCATCGGGGCCAGGATGGAGCGGAAGAACTGCATCGGCGTCGCGCCGTCGATCTGCGAGGCCTCGGCGATTTCCCTCGGAATGGACATGTAGAACTGGCGGAAGAGGAAGACTGCGGTGGCGGAGACGACCATCGGGAGGATGAGGCCCGCGTAGCTGTTCAGCAAACCGAGATCGGAGATGACCTTGTAGGTCGGCATGATGCGCACTTCGACCGGCAGCATGAGCGTTATGAATATCGCCCAGAAGCAGA
Organism: Treponemataceae bacterium; assembly: GCA_963678065.2. GTDB lineage: Bacteria > Spirochaetota > Spirochaetia > Treponematales > Rectinemataceae. The sequence continues at coordinate 448,342 of CAXXVZ010000004.1, read as the reverse complement.
ATTTACGTCCCGGGAAATCGAAGAAAACGATCGCGAAAGCCGCGAGAAGGGAGATGACGATTTTTCCGGTGGAAATTCCCAGGGCCATGATGAGGGAGTTCTTGATCATGACGAAGGCCGAGGCCCCGAGATTTTTCGAGCCCTCGAGCAAGGTTCTGGAATAGTTCTCGACGAAGTGGCTGCCCGGCAGGAGCGGCATCGGCGCGTCGAGGATGTCCTCGTTGGAATGCGTCGACGCGTCGAACACGAGATAGATCGGGAACACGATGATGAAGACGGCGAAAATGAGGAAAACGTGGGGCAGGATGCGGCGGTAGCGTGTGTGTTCTGTCATGGCATGCCCCTCTTAGTAGTTTACTTTCCGCTCTATGAAGCGGAATTGTATGACCGTCAGGCCGATCACGAGAATCATGAGGATGACGGACTGGGCTGCCGATCCGCCCAGATCGAGGTTGATGACGCCGTCCCTCCAGACTTTGTAGACGAGGATGCTCGTCGCCTTGCCCGGGCCGCCGGCAGTGACCTGGTGGATGATGGGGAAGGTCTCGAAGAATCCGTAGACGAGGTTCATGACGAGGAGATAGAAAGTCGTCGGAGACAGGAGGGGGAAGACGATTCTCCAGAACCGGTGAGTCGGGCCTGCCCCGTCTATCGCGGCGGCTTCCACGAGGGTGGCCGGGACGCTCTGGAGACCCGCGAGGAAGAACACGAAATTGTAGGCGATCTGCTTCCAGCTCGCGGCGATCGTGACGAGGAGGAAGGCCTGGCCCGAGTTGAGAAGGTGGCTCCACTCGATGCCAAGGCTGTGCTTGAGGAACCACGCGATGACGCCGACGTTCGGGTTGAACATGAAGAGCCACAGGACGCCGGCCACCATCGTGGCGACGGCATAGGGCCAGATCAGCATCGTCTTGTAGAAGGGACCGAGACGCAGTTTCTTGTTTGCCTGGACGGCGAGGAAGAGGGCCGAGGTCATGGCGAGGGCAGTGACACAGACCGCGAAGGCTACGGACACGACGAAGGAATCGCCGTAGGAGTAGGACTGGTCAGTGAAGAGGCGAGTGTAGTTTTCCAGCCCGACGAAGATGACTTTGCCTCCGAATGGGTCCTGGAGGAAGAAGGACTGCCAGACCGCCTGCGCGGCCGGCCAGAAGAAGAACAGGAAGACGACCACCATCTGCGGCAGCACGAGCAGATAGGGGAGTCCTTTCGCCTTGAATTCGTATTGTTTGGCCATGTCGGTTCCTGGAAGGTATGGATTGTAAAAGGGCCGCCCTGTGGGCGGCCCCTGCATGCCGAAACGTGAAGGAGATTACTTGTTGAGGCGCTCGAACTCGCGGAGCTTGGTGTTTCCGTCTTTCACCATCTTGTCGAGGCCGTCCTTGACGGACAGTTTGCCGGCGAGGATGTCTTCCCAGACCTGGTCTTCGATCTCGCGGATGGCGGCGAAGTTGCCGAAGCGGATGCCCTTGGAGTTGGCGGTCGGAGCCTTGTTGAGGAGCTGCTTGATCGCGATCTCGTGGCCGGGATTGTCTTTGTAGAATCCCATGGACTTGGTGAGTTCATAGGCGGCGGTCGTTACCGGGACGTATCCAGTTTCGCGGTGCCAGTAGGACTGCATCTCGGGGGTGGAGATGAAGGAGAAGAAGTCGGCCACGGCCTGGTACTCGGGTTTGGTCTTGCCGTTCAGAACCCAGAGGCTCGCGCCGCCGATGATGGAGTTCTGAGGAGCGCCCGCGACGTCGGGATAGTAGGGCAGGCGGGCGACGCCGAAATCGAACTTGCAGTTGGCCTTCATGTTGCCGTATCCGCCGATCGATTCGAAATGCATTCCGACCTGGCCGGAGATGAACAGGGGGTTGGCCTTGTTTTCGCGTCCGCCGTAGATGAATACCTTGTCTTTGGAGTCCTGGTAGATCTGGGTGAAGTGCTTGACCTGGAGGGGAGTGTTGAACACGAGTTCGGTATCGAGGCCTTCGAATCCGTTGGACTTGGTCCCGAAGGGAACGTTGTGCCAGGCGGAGAAGTTCTCGAGCTGGATCCAGGAGATCCAGTTGGTGGTGTATCCGCCTTCCATGCCTGAAGCCTTGAGCTTGCGGGCTGCGGCGAAGAACTCGGGCCAGGTGACCGGCGGCTTCTCGGGATCGAGGCCGGCCTTGCGGAAGGCGTCTTTGTTGTAGTACATGACGGCTGTCGATGAGTTGAAGGGCATGGAGAGCATCTTGCCGTCGGCGGTGGTGTAGTAGCCCTTGACCGTCGGGATGTAGATGTTCGGGTCGAACTTCTCGTTGTTCTCGGCCATGAGCTGGTAGACCGGCTTCACGGCGCCCTTGGCGGCCATCATGGTGGCGGTGCCGACCTCGAAGACCTGGAGGATGGCGGGAGCCTGGCCGGCGCGGAAGGCGGCGATGCCCGCGTTCAGGCAATCGGCATACGAGCCCTTGAGAACCGGGACGACCTTGTAGTCTTTCTGGCTGGCGTTGAACTTGTCGCAGAGGCTTACGACCATGTCGCCGTTCTTGCCAGTCATGGCGTGCCAGAACTCGACCGTGGTCTGGGCGAAGACGCCCGAGGCCAGGACGAGGAGCGCGACTGCGAATACCGCGAATCTCTTCATTGAAATCCTCCTTAAGGTGTTAGAAAACGGAAAACGTTACCAATGCGCAAGGGGCAGTCTACTCCGGTTTTCCGGGGGACGCAATTGAAAAAATGTCAGAGTCCCGTCAAATCGACGATGCAGCGCGCCCGCTCGGTGAAGTCGGTTATGAGGCCTGTGACGCCCCAGGCGGTGAGGCGTTTCATGTCGGCCTCCTCGTTGACTGTCCAGACGTTCACGTCGAATCCGGCCGCCCGTACGGCCGCGACCGAGGCTTCGTCGAGTTTTTTGCCGTTCGGGTGCCAGGCGAGGGCCGAAAGGTCGCGGAGTCTGCCTACGATGTCCGGGATGTTGTCGTCGGTGAGGGCAGCCACAGCCATCCCCGGCGCGGCCTTCTTCACCCGGCGCAGGTAGTCGTGATTGAAGGACGATATCAGGACTGAATCTTCCATGCCGAGGCTCCGGACCAGAGCCACTGTCTTCTCGACGAGGCCCGGGTCGCAGGCCTGTCCCGTGGCGTCCTTTATCTCGATGTTGACCTTCCAGGCGAGGTCCTTTGTCAGGACGAGGCACTCTTCCAGGGTCGGTATCCTGATTCCCGCGAAACCCGCGAGCTCGGCGGAGCCGACCTTGCCGGCAGCGATCTGCCTGAAGGGGTCGGTCCTCCGGTACCAGCTTCCCGCGTCGAGGCGTTTCAGTTCGGCGAGCGAGAAGTCGTAGACGGTCCAGGGCGCCCGGCCGGGGAAGACTTTTTTTGCGTCGGTCGTCCTGGGCAGGGTGTCGTCGTGGATGACGACGAGGACGCCGTCCGTGGTCTCGGCTACATCGAGTTCCCACCATTCGGCGCCCGCTTCGAAGCCTTTGCGGGCCGCTTCGAGGGTATTTTCCGGCACGATGGCGCGGTAGCCCCTGTGGGCGATGACGAGCGGTTTTTTTGTGGCGGTCATGGCCTGTTCCTCCTTGATTCCTGATTGTGCTGTTTCGGCTCCCCGCGGCATTTTTTCCGCGTCCCCGATCTCCGACCCTCCGGTGTGGGCGCAGGAAGGGAGAAGGGCCATGGTCGCGCACGCGGCGACGAGGATCGCGAGAATCCGTCTCATGATCTCCCCTGTGAGCATCGGAGGGCGAGGAGGCAGGCTCCGTAGGCCGCGCTCTCCGCCGCCTCGGCGATGGCGAGGTCGGGCATCGTCGAGGCGATTTCGGCTCCGACCTTTTCCGCCAACCATCGGTTGTTCTCGAAGACTCCGCCCCAGAGCACGAGTTTTCGGTTGACGAGTCGGGCGCCCGCGGCATCCCGGACGGACCTGACCAGCGCGGCGAGTTCTCCGGCGGCCTTGGCGAATATGTCACAGGCGAGGGGATCGCCCGCCGCGCGGAAGGACTCGACGAGGCCGGCCGCGCTGGCGATGCGGGCCTTGTCGAATTCCCTGTAGGTGAGGGCTACGAAGCGCTCGGGCGAGGCGAAGCCGAAGTGGGCGAGGAGGGCGGGCATCATGGCTGTCGGCAGATCGCGACCCTCCGCCGAGCGCAGACAGCGGACTATGGCCTGGAAGGCGATCCAGAAGGCCGAGCCCTCGTCGCTGAGAAAGTGGCCGAGGCCGCCCGAGCGGATTCTCGTGCCGTCGGACAGACGGGCGAGGGCGACCGAGCCCGTGCCGGCGATGAGGATGATTCCCTCGGGGCTGCGCAGGGCTCCGGCGAGGGCGATGTCGGGGTCGGCGGTGATGACGAGGGGGCAGGCGAATCCCAGATCGACGCGGAACACCGACTCGAGCCAGGCCCTCTCGTCCTCCCTGTCGGAGCCGGCGACGCCGGCACATCCGGCCGAAAAGTCGCGCGCACGGAGGCCTGTTTCCGAGAAAGCCCGCAAAAAAAGCCCGGCGATGCGCGCGCCGGCCACGGAAGGAGAGGAGGCGTTGGGGTTGATTCCCTCGCCGCGTCCCTCCCACATGCAGACATTCTCCGCGTCCGAAAACCTGAGGCGGGCGGAGGTGCCTCCTCCGTCGAGACCGAATACGGGCATGGAGTCCTAGCCCCGCGTCCTGTGGGTGGCCTGCATGGTCCGCTCGATGGCGGCGATGGAGGCGTCCAGATTGCGGGATATGATGATGGAATACAGGATGTCGATGACAGTGAGCTGGTTGATGCGCGAGGTGACCGCGCCCTGGCGGTAGATCCGCTCGGAGGCCGGCACGAGGAGAACTATGTCCGAGAGCGAGCGCACCGTGTTCGGGCTGTCCATGGTCAGGCAGATGACGGTGGCGCCGCGGTTGCGGGCCTGTTTCGCGGCCTCGACCATGGCGGCGTTCTCGCCGGAGTAGGAGACGATGAAGGCCGTGTTCGTCGCGGTGAGCGAGGAGGCCGCCGTCACCTGGAGGTCTGTGTCGGCGGTCCAGGACGAGGGGATGCCGACGCGCAGGAGCTTCTGGAAAAAGTCGTTGGCGACTATGCCGGAGGCGCCGACCCCGAAGAGGACGGTCATGGTCGAGGCGAGGATGCGGTCGGCCGCGGCGTCCACGAGGGCGGGATCGAGTATCGTGCCGAGGAGGGAAAGGCTGCGCTGCGAGAAGCCGATGATGTTTTTCATGACCACGGCGGCCGAAGTCTCGGATTCCAGGTCGAGATCGGGGTAGAACCGCTCGTCGGAGTCCTTGAAGACGTCCTTGGCGAGGCGGAGCTTGAAATCGTTGAAGCTGCCGAGGCCTATGCGCTTGCAGAAGCGCACGACGGCTGCCTGAGAGGCCCCGCACTGGCGGGCGAGCTCGGCGACATTGTAGTGGAGGGTCTTTTTGGGTTCGCGGAAGACGAACTCCGCGACTTTCCGCTCCGCGTCGGAGAGGCTGTCGAGGCCCGCGTGCATGGCCGCGAGGGCGCTCTCTATGTTCGGTGGGATATCCTGCATCTTGAGAGCCTCCGTGTCAGGCGTTGTGAAGCTCATTATTATACAGAGCGATCGCCCTGGCGATAGGGCCGCCGCCCGCTTTTTCCAGCCTTTCCGCCTCCTGCCTGTCGACGCCGAGGAGAATCATGATGATCGCTGTCTTGGGTTTCCTGCCCGAAGACTCGAACACCGAGGCCGCTTCCTCGGGGCTGCAGCCGGTAGCCTGCCGGATGAGCCGCTTGGATCGCTCGACGAGCTTGCGGTTCACGGGGCGGAGGTCGACCATGAGATTGTGGAAGACCTTGCCGAGTCTGATCATGGCGGCCGTGGTTATCATGTTCAGGGCGAGCTTCTGGGCCGTACCTGCCTTCATGCGCGTCGAGCCCGTCACCACTTCGGGGCCGACATCGAGGTAGATGCAGTGCTTGGCGTATGAGAATGTCTTCGATCCGGCATTGCAGCTTATGGCCCCGACGACAGCCCCGAGTTCCCTCGCGTGCGCCATCGCGCCGAGCACGTAGGGAGCCTGTCCCGAAGCCGTTATGCCGACGAGGACATCGTCGGGCGTGAATCCGATGGCCTCGAGGTCGGCCACTCCCTGTTCCGCGTTGTCCTCGGCTCCTTCGATCGAACGGACGAGGGCTTCCCGTCCCCCCGCGATGAGTCCCTGGACCATTTCGGGGTCGGTGCCGTAGGTGGGCGGACACTCCGACGCGTCGAGCACGCCGAGCCTGCCCGAGGTTCCCGCGCCGATATAGACGAGTTTTCCGCCCTTCCTGAACGAGTCGACGACATCGTCCACGAGGGCCGCCACCGAGGCGAGGACTTTTTCCACGGCGTACGGCACCTTTTTGTCCTGATCGTTGATTATCCTGAGTATCTCGAGGCTGTCCTTCGTGTCGATGTCCATCGAGGCGGAGTTGCGTTTTTCGGTCGTGAAGCTTTCGAGTGTGTCCTGTGTTATCGTAAGGTCGATCATAGCTTCTTCATCCTCCGTCATCCCGATCCTCAGGACCATGCGTATCCCGCTTTTCCGGATAGCTTCTGAAATAGAATTACACTTTATCACGATAGAAGGCGGATGTAAAGAAATTTGCTTTCAAAATATTCTCTGAATCTTCCCGCTGCGTCTTCGGAAAATCGGGCCGGACAACCATTGCGCGCGGATATGGCCGGAGCTATCCTGCCCGAATGGATAAGCACAGAAGTATTTCCGCGGCCGGAAAGGCCGGAAAGGGCATGAAGGCCGCCTCTGCGATCGGATCGGCGGGGCAGGGAAGCGCAGTCGGAAACGGGAGACCGGTCGGGATCGGCATTCTCGCGAGCTACGGGAGCGGGAAGTTTCTCGCGGAGTTCCTCACCGGCGGCTTCGCCGCCCTCGTTTTCAAATTCTACGAGACTGAAATAGGGCTTCCCGCCGGACTCGTCGCCCTCGCCGTGATCCTTTACTCGGTCTGGAACGCGGTGAACGATCCATTGATCGGCTTTTTCACAAGCAGGCCCACCCGCCTGACCGCGCGATACGGCCGCCGGTATCCCTGGATCGTCGCGGGAAGCCTCTCCTGCGCCTTCGCCTTCTTCGCGGTCTTCGCTCCTCCGGGGGGCATGAAGACACCAGTCCTCTTCGCATGGCTCCTCATAAGCATCTGCCTCTACGACGCCCTGTATTCGACCTGGGAACTGAACTACCAGTCCATATTTCCGGACCGTTTCCGCTCAGGGCGCGACCGATCCCGGGCCGCGGGCATCGGAACCCTGATAGGCGTCTTCGGCATCGCGGCGGGGGCTGTACTTCCGACCTTCATCATCCGCTACGGCCAGCCTTCGACCTACCGGACCAGCGCCCTCGTTTTCTGTGCCGTCGCCCTTGTCGTAGCCCTCCTTCTTCGCCCGGGTGTCCGCGAAACTCCCGACATGATCGGACGCTACCTCGCTCAGGAAAAGAAGCGGACCGAGGCCCCTTCCTTCTTCAGGCAACTCGCCGTCGCCCTCAAGACCCGCAACTTCCTCGCCTTCATCCTCCTCTACTTCTTCTATCAGTCTGCGACGATCTCCATGACGGCTTCCATCCACTATGTCGGCGACTATCTCCTTGACGGGAAGAGCACGACGCTCATCTTTGCCGGCATGCTCGCGGGGGCTCTCGCCGCGGTGCCGCTCTGGCTCGCGCTGGCCAAAAAAATCGCGGGCAGTCAGACCCTGCTTGCCGCCTCGGCAGCCGCCCTCGGCATTCTCTCGCTGCCACTCATGTTCGTGGCCGGGTACTGGGGATTCGTTGGAGCGATGTTCGCATGGGGGCTGGCCTTCGGCGGCTTCTGGCTCATGATGACTCCCGCCCTCGCGGATGTCGTGGACGAGATGGTGCTCGCGACCGGAGTGCGAGACGACGGTGTCTATCTCGGCTTCCGCGCCTTCGCGGGCAGGCTCGCCTATGCTGTCCAGGCCATCTCGTTCTGGCTCGTTCACCTTGTCACCGGTTTCGCGGGCAATCCCCGCTCCGACGCGGCCAAATTCGGAGTGAGGCTTCACACGGCCCTCATTCCGGCCATCCTTCTCTTTGTCGGCGTCATCGTCTTCCTCTCCTTAAATAGGCTCGATGGGGCCACTGCGGAGAAGAATCGCGCCGAATTGGCGAAGCGGAAGCTCTGAGACCGGGTTTTTTCCTCTGCCCATTCCGGGATTATGTTTCGTCGATCGCGGGGATTTTGATTTTTTATGAAAGATTGTTTCAATTGTTCTTGACTTCGGTAAAAAACGATCGGATACTGGCTTACCGGCTGCCGGAGACATTCCTTCCGGTTTTCCCGACAGCCTTGAACACATCTCCAGGAGGTATGGAAATGAAGAAACTCGTCATTCTCGCTCTCTTAGCCTGCATGCTGATCCCCCTCGGCGCGCAGACAAAAGCGACTGTCTCTGTCTGGGGATGGCGCGCCCAGGACGTCGATGTCTGGAAAGCCGCCGAGACTGCGCTCAAGGCCAAGGGCGAGAACATCACCATCAAGTACGAAGTCTTCCCCCCGACCGAGTACGATTCCAAGCTCCTCGTCTCCCTCCAGGGCGGCGTCGGGCCGGACATCATGTACACGCGCAGGCTCCCGGGAGCCAGGACCCAGGCCCTCATGGACAACAACTACCTCGTTGCCCTCGACGGAAAGGTCGATCTCTCCAACTTCACCGACGTATCCCTGAGCTTCATCCGCTCCGGCGGGAAGACCTGGGGCGTTCCCTTCGCCAACCAGATCATCGGTATCTTCTATAACAAAGCGATTTTCGACAAATACGGACTCAAGGAACCTGCCACCTGGGACGAACTCGTGCAGATCGCCGACACGCTCCAGAAAAAGGGCGTGACACCCTTCTTCGTCACCGCGAAGGAAGCCTGGACCCTCGCCATGCAGAACGCGATGGTCGGCGTGAGCTACCCCGGAGAGGCCTGGATCGGCAAGCTCGCCAAGGGCGAGGTCAAGTTCACCGATCCTGAGTACGTCAACATGCTCAAGGATCTCAACGCGCTCAAGAAGTACTACCAGAAGGACTTCTCCGCCAACACCTCCGCCGAGCAGGACGTGACCTTCGCGATGGAGCAGGCGGCCATGGTCTTCTACGGCGTCTGGGGCACGACGAACTGGCTCAAGAACAATCCCGACCTCAAGTTCGACTATTTCCCGATTCCCCCGAAGGACAAGAACCTCCCCGCCCGCGCCTACACCTACATGGACGGATCCTACGGACTCTCGAACGCTTCCAAAGCCAAGGACGCCGCTTTCAAGGTCCTGAACTACACCGGCACCCTGGCCTACGGCGAGTCCTTCTCCAGCATCACGGGTGAGATCACGGCGGTCAAGGGCGTCAAGATGCCCGCGAACAGGCCCATCCTCGTCCAGTGCTACGATCTCATGAACAAGATAGCTTCGGCGAACCGCTACTGGGTCGGCTCTCCCTTCGACGCCGGCACCCCGAGCGTGTACAACATTCTTCAGGACCAGATGCAGGCCATGTACCTCGGCCAGATCACCCCCGAGGAGCTGGCCAAGAAACTCCAGGACGGCATTTCGACCTGGTACCCCGCTTTCAAGAAATAAATCCCCTGTACCGGCCAGCGGAAGCTCCCGCAAGGGAAGCTTCCCTGCCGGATGGATCGTTCCGGGCGGTTTTCTGTGGAATCTCCGCCCGCATGCCATGGGCTTCCGCCCCGCCGCGCTTGCCGCACGGCCGCGGAGGCCTTGTTCCAAGGAGAGGCGGCCGTGCCCAGACGTTCTTTTCTCTTGATGATAGTTCCCGCTGTACTCCTGTACACATTCCTCGTCGCCTATCCCTTCGTGTCGAGCCTGGGATTGAGCTTCTTCGACTGGCCCGGAATCGGACCCAAGAAGTTCATAGGGCTGGACAACTACCGCAACATCCTCGGCGGTTTCATGAAACCCGAGTTTTATAGGGCCCTCGGGCACAACATCGTTTTCTTTTTCTGGTCCCTCATCCTCTCGGTGATTCCGGGACTCCTCTTCGCCTTTCTTCTCGCGGCCAGCCTGAAGGGCACAAAATTCCTCAAGGTCGTGTACTTCTTCCCCAACACCCTCGCCATCGTCGTCGTCGGCTTCCTGTGGGGGCTGCTTCTGAATCCGCAGTGGGGACTCGTGAACCAGCTCCTCAAGCTCATCGGCCTCGGGGCCCTCGCCCGGCCTTGGCTCGGCGACACCAAGCTCGCCCTGCCGACTATAATCTTCGTGACTGCCTGGAGGGGCCTGGGCTTCTACATCCTCGTCTACCTCGCCGCCATCCTTGGGGTGGACAGGGAGATGACGGAGGCCGCGCGGATTGACGGCGCGACCGAGTTGCAGATCGCCTCGAGGATCGTCCTTCCCCACCTGTGGCCGATCATCGCGACGACGAGCATGCTCAAGTTCATCTGGACATTCAACATTTTCGACATCGTCTACGCCATGGAAGGCACACAGGGCGGTCCTGCCGGGTCGACCGACGTGCTCGGAACCCTGTTCTACCGCATCGCCTTCGGCGGTCTCGGCTCGAGCCAGACCGGCATGGGCCTCGGAGCGGCTGTCGTCACCCTCATCTTCGTCATGGTCTTCCCCGTGTCGATATTCTATGTGTTCGTGCTCGAAAAGCGCGTGGAAAGGGGCGAGTGATGTTCAAGCTGAACCCCGTGCAGAAATTTTTCGCATGGATACTCATGGCGCTCCTCGCCTTCCTGAACCTTTACCCGATCGCCATCATGGCTCTGTCGAGCTTCAAGACGACGCGGGAAATTTTCATGAAACCCTTCAATTTTCCCGCTGTCTGGAAATGGCAGAACTACGTGGCCGCCTGGAACAGGGCCAACTTCGCCGGTTATTTCAAGAACAGCATCATCGTGACCGCCCTCTCCATCGCCGCAATCCTCCTCGTCTCCTCGATGGCGGCCTACGTCATCGCGCGCTTCGAGTTCAAATTCCGGAAGATACTGTACCTGTATCTGATCGCCGGACTCGCCCTGCCGACGCGCCTCGCCATCATCCCGATCTTCCTCCTCATCCGCTCGGTGAATCTCCAGGACACTCTGACCGCCCTCATCATGGTCTACGCAGCGGGCGGCATCGCCTTCTCCATGTTCCTCCTCGTAAACTTCTTCAAGAAACTCCCCCGCGATCTCGAGGACTCGGCCCGCATCGACGGAGCCGGCCCCTTCAGAATCTACTGGCAGGTCGACCTGCCCCTTCTGAAGCCCGCCCTCGTGACCGTGGCCATGTTCAACTTCATCGATGTCTGGAACGACTTCTTCTTCCCCCTCATCCTCCTCAGCTCGAAGGCGAAGAAGACCATCCCCCTCGGACTCCAGGCCTTCTTCGGCGAGTACACGGTCGAGTGGGACCTTCTCTTCGCGGCGCTGAATATCTCCGTCCTGCCGGTGCTCCTCGTCTTCGTGATCCTCTCGAAACAGTTCATCGCCGGCCTGACTGAGGGCGCCCTCAAGTAATAAAGGCGCCCCGGGTCCGGGAGCCCTCAAGTAATAAGGGCTCCCCGGGTTCAGGCGCCCTCAAGTAATAAAGGCGCCTCGGGTTCAGGCGCCCTCTACAAAGCAGGCGATGTAAATATCCCCGCTGCAGTCGTGATCGCCGTGTTTTTCTTTTTGGGCGGCTATCTCGGCAGCAAACTCGGAATCGGACTGAACGAGGCAGTACTCAAGAAAGGCCTTTTCCTTGTTTTTGGCGGGGATAGCGATCAAGATGTTCTTCAGCTGAGCCCATCCATGAGCGATTCCGGATTCAAAGCCTGCTTTCCCGCGGTCTTCGGATCTCTTTTCCCGAGGAGTGCCCAGGCTGCCTGCATTCTTGCTCAGGCCGGCTTTGCCGATCTGAGCGCGGCCGCCGACGCAGCAAATTTGCGTCGTCGGCCGCGCATTTTATTCCGCCCACCGTGTGGATGTTATTGTTTGATCTTCTCTTTCAGCGTCGGCAAGGTGTAACCGTATTGGTCCTTCATGTCGCGCAGGGGTTTGTCGAGGGCGATGCCGGGCGGCAAGCCCAGCTTCCTGATGACTGCCGCTGTGGTCGTTTTCAGCGCCGCTGCGATGTCGTCGATGCTCATGGTTCCTTCGAGCGCGAAATCGGCCGGCACGACGAGCGCGCCCTGCTCGGGACCCGCGGTCATTGTCGACTTCGCGGTGTCCAAAGCAGGTGCCGCGGCTGTCGGCTTCGCGGTGTCAGCGACACCCGGGGCGGCCGAAGCCACGGCGGGGCTCGCCGGAGCCAGATTGCCCTTCTCTCCCGCATAGGGCAGCCCGAGTATCCTGGCCACGGCCACGCGCACGGCGTCCGCCTCGAAGCCCTCGATGCCGGCGAGTTTGCCTGTGTCCTTCAGCATGGTCTCGGGCGGCACCTTCGTCTCGTCGACGCCCGCCTCGCGATAGAGCCGCTCGAGGTCGACGCCGTAGGACTCCGCCACCATAGCGTAGGTGGAGGAACCCTTGATGTCCTCGACCTTGAGGGTTCCAAGACTGGCTTTTTCTTTCAGGGATGGCGCAGAGAAGCGAAGCATGCCGACAGCCTGACCGACAGCCGCCGCTCCCAGGTAGATGCCGAGTCCGAGAGCCACGATGGCGCCGATCTTGACGGCTTTCCCTCCAAGGGTAGTCGCGAGGGTGTTTCTCTTCGTGGGACAGGCAGTGACACATTCCATGCAGGAAATGCATTCCGGCGAATCGATCGCATCCGCATGGGAGACATCGATGTTCATGGGGCAGACGCGATCGCATTTTGCGCAGGAGATGCACGAGGAATCGACGCGCTTGATCCTGAAAATCGGAATCCGGCCGAGAATAGCGTTGACCGCGCCGAGTGGGCAGATGTACTTGCAGAAGGCTCGCTCGTAGAGCATCGAGAAAAGGAGAACTGCGACGAGAATGACGAAGCCCACCGCGAACTCTGCCCAGACTGCCGACAGGCCCGCCGAGAGGTGCCCGAAGGCAGCCAGCGGATCGTATGGCCTTATGACGAGATCGCCGGCACGCCAGGTAAAATAGATGATCGCGACGAGAAGCGGGTATTTGACCCAGCGCAGGAGGGCGTCGAGTTTTTTGGGAACCGTGAAGCGACGGCCGAAGAGTTTCTTTCCGAGCCATCCGAAGACGCCCTGCAGGGCCCCGAAGGCGCAGAACCAGCCGCAGAAGAAGCGCGACAGTACGATGCCGAGGACTACGATAGCCCCGAACAGAATGACGGTCCCAGGCTCGATTTTTTTGATGAACTCGCCGCCCGCCACATATTTGAGCAGTGTTTCCAGTCCCCCGAAGGGATCGAGGGCGTCGATCGAAGGAATACCCTGTATTTTTTGATGCAGAATGGTGAGGATCGTCAAACCGACGAGCGATATTCCGAGCGTTATCCGCCTGATGATCTGAACCGGCGACAGTCTTGCAGCCATGAAGTTCTCCTTTTTTCAGTCTGATGTGCGTGTGTGCGACGGTTTATGGAGAGAGAACTCAAGGCTTGGCGTCGAGCTCATGCTTCATCGAACGGAAGGTCTCCGCGTCGATCTCGCCCCGGGCGAACCGCTCGGTCAGAATCTCGAGACCTCGCTCTTTCGAGTTCCCGGAACCCAGTCTGCCTATCCTGCCTGTTCGGGCGACCGCGACGATCACGAGAACGATGAGCGCAATGAACAGAAACCCCATGGTAAAACCTCCCCAAGGAAAACCAAAAGCATAGCCGCCGCCATTCCAGCCGTGAAACATAGAAAACCCCCTTATAGAGCTTTTCAGAACATCAGGCATAATTTCTGTCAGCTGAAACTGCCGATATTCGGATAGAGGTGTTGTAGCAGGAAGCGTGCCAAATGCGTTTTATCGATATTATATATGGTTTTTGATATATGAGATTGCGGTGAGCGCAATGTTCTGCGAATTTTTTTCCCATCGGGGGGAACGCTTTGCCCGCATGAGGCGGGCAAAGCGTTCCGGCTGTTCTGTCCTGCCGGTCATATCCGGATCAATGCGTGCACTCGTGTCCGGGTTCGCCGTGGCTTGAACCATGATCGGCGCAGCCGAGGCCGGAGTCGGTAAAGGTTCCGGAGAGGAATGCTTGGGCTGCCGCCTTCGCGCTGCCCGAGGCGCCCCGGATGACGACAATGCCGTGCGAGCCGAGGACGCGCACGGCGCCCTCTCCCATGTTCCCGGCGACGAGGTGGCTCACTCCGGCACGGGCGAGGTCGGCGGCGACGCCGGATTTGCAGCCGCAGCCCTCGGGCGAGGGAATCGTCGCTTCGTCGACGAGGCTGCCGCCTTCTGCGCGGAATACGAGGAATTCCGCGCAGTGGCCGAAGTGTTCGTCGACGAGCCCGTTTCGGGACGGTACCGCTATTTTCATGATTGACGCTCCTTGTTCGCGTATCGCGATTTCGCCCCCCTCGATCCGGAGGGCTTTCCCATTCAGTAGCGCGTCGGCAACCTTGTGCCGCGCGGTTTCGACGATCCTGCCGAAAGTCTGCCGCGAAACGCCCATGGACCGGGCTGCGGCTTCCTGGTAGAGACCCTCGAGGTCGGCCAGCCTCAGGGCTTCGGCCTCGTCGAAGCCGAGAAGAACTTCCTCGAGCTCGCGTGCCGGTATGCCCGCGGGTTTCATGATGCGGGGCGGTATGGGCGCGCCGAGCCTGCGCTCGCTTATCGGGCGCGACATGTCATCAGCCCGCCGCCGCGGCTTTTCCCGCGGAAACTGTGGCCGATGCCCGGTCAGCGGATGAAGTCAGCGCCGCATCTTGGGCCAAGAGCGCGAGCTCCACCTTGACCGCCATAAGGTCGGCGTCCGCGCGCGCCGCGTCGGGAAGATCGGCCCAGCGGAGGGAGCGCGCCTGGGCGACCTCTTTCCTCCAGGGCAGGCTCGCCATGAGGGGAAGTCCGAGGCGCTTCTCGCCGCCCGAACTCCCGTCGTCGAAGAGTTTGACCACCTCACCGCAGGAGGGACAGACCATCGTCCGCATGTTCTCGACTATGCCGAGCACTGGCGCCTTCAGCATGGCGGCCATCTTGATCGATTTCGTCACGATCATCGAAACATAGTCCTGCGGCGTGCCGACCACGACGACGCCCGAGAAGGGTATGGTCTGGAAGGCGGTCAGGGCGATATCGGAAGTGCCCGGAGGAAAGTCGATGATGAGATAATCGAGGTCGCCCCAGTCGCTGTCGCCCCAGAACTGTTCGATGGCCTTCCCGAGCAAGGGGCCGCGCCAGATGACTGGCTCATCCTCGTTCTCGCTGAAAAGGTTGATCGAGATGACCTTGATTCCTTCTTCATTGACGATGGGGAAGAGCATGTGGCCGTCGGATTCGGCCCTGAAGGAATCGACGCCGAGGAGTCGCGGCAGGCTCGGCCCCGTGATATCGGCGTCGAGGATGCCGACGCCTCTGCCCGCCGCCGCAAGGGCCTGGGCGAGCAGCACGGCCACCGTGGACTTGCCGACGCCGCCTTTGCCGCTGACGACGCCGATAACCCGCTTGATCCTCGGGTTGTGTTTTTTTTCCGGAACGAGATCCATATCGATACTCCTTTTCAGAGAGTGATGCTCAGGCCGCAGGAGAGCCAGGCGACTGTCGTCTGCACGCTTTCCGAAAGCGCCGCGAAACCCCGCGGGCCCGTACAGTGAGCGCAAAAGACAGCCTTCGGGGCGATCGCGGCGATGCCAGCCGCGACTCGTGACAGGGTTTCGGGCTCCGCGTCGACGAGGTGGAAGCCTCCGACGATCGCCCTCACTGGACGACCGGGGAAGGACCGCATGGCGGCGCGGGCGATATTCAGGATGCCGCGGTGGGCGCATCCCGTTACGATTACGATTCCGTCTTCCTCATCGAAAACGAGGGAGAGCTCGTCGTCGAAATTGTCGATTCCTTCCGTGTCGCCGCTGAAAATGCGGAATTTCGGATTCGCTTCGGCTCCGTCGACGAGTTCGGCAGCCGGGAGGAACCAGACGCCCGGTGCGAACTCCTCGAAGGTAGTGATGACCGCGAGTGGAGCGCCGGGCGGCAGGGCGGGCACAGGAAGCCCGATATCCATCAGTCTGGTCCCACTCCTCGAACTCCGCACGGCATCGAAGCCCCGCCCGGCAAAAAAGGGCGGCAGGGAGGCTTCGAGGGATCTGTACAGATCCGATACTCCTCCGCCATGATCATAATGCCCATGGCTCAGGACGACAGCATCGAGTCCGGTCAGATCGGTTCCGATAGTTCGTGCATTTTCCATGAAGGTTCCACCTTGCCCGGTATCGAAGAGCAGCTTCGTTGCCCCCGCCTCGATATACAGGGACAATCCGTGCTCGCCGCGAAGTCCGCGCTTTGGACTAAAATCATCGATGAGGGATGTTATCGCCATTTGCTCATAATGACGATTGTGGTGGCACTCTGTCAACCGATGTGCGAGGCCTGTCAGCCATGCTTGACAGCGAGTTGAAAAGGCTCGTAGTTTGTCGACAGTCCTATGATCAACCCAGTCGCACTCGCCTTCGGGGCAACCATCATCGCCGGCCTCGCCACAGGCGTAGGCAGCCTCATCGCACTCCTTTCAAAACAGACCACCTCGCGTTTCCTTTCTGTTTCACTCGGATTCTCCGCGGGCGTCATGATTTTTGTCGCGCTTGGAGAGCTCTTCGGCGACTCAGTCCTGCGCCTCACGGAGATCTGGGGCAAACGAGGCGGCTATCAGGCCGCCCTCTGCGGATTTTTCGGAGGAATGGCCCTCATCGCCCTCATCGACCGCTTGGTGCCCCCGGCCATCAATCCCCATGAAGCCCGCTCGAAGGAGGCGGCCAAGTTCGAAGCCGTCGACTCCCACAGCTGCCCGGAGGCCGAAGAATCGCGACGCGGTGCGAGGCTCCTCCGCATGGGACTTCTGACCGCCTTCGTCATCACCCTCCACAACTTTCCTGAAGGCATCGCGACTCTGTTTGCAACCCTCGAAAATCCGCGATTCGGAGTCACTATCGCCTTCGCGATCGCCATCCATAACATTCCCGAAGGAATCGCAATCTCTGTTCCTGTCTACTATGCGACCGGATCGCGCAGCCGAGCTTTCTGGTACTCCTTCGCCTCGGGCCTTTCCGAGCCTCTCGGCGCTCTGATCGGATACCTTCTTCTCGGGCGCTACCTCCACGGACCGCTGTTCGGTCTCATCCTCGCAGGTGTCGCGGGAATCATGATCTACATATCCCTCGACGAACTCCTTCCCTCGGCCCATGAGTTCGGCGAGCACCATCTCGCAATGGCGGGGCTCTTCGGAGGTATGGCGGTCATGGGCCTGAGTCTGGCTCTGACGGTTTGAATCGCGGCTCGGTGATACGGATTCGCTCAGTACAAGGTTTTCGCTCCATCGACGGCATAGACTGGTATCTGCGCTTTCTTGACACAGCCCGGCACTGCGGGTAGTTTTGCCTGTATGAAAAAACGCATCGTAATCGTGGACGGTATGGGAGGGGGCATAGGCTCCCAGCTCGTGGGGCGTGTCCGGGAATCCGTGGGAAACGGAGTCGAGATCATCGCCCTCGGAGCGAACTCCGGCGCGACCGAGCGGATGGTCAAGGCGGGAGCCGATCGCGGCGCGAGCGGCGAGAACGCCATCCAGATCTCGGTCGGCCTCGGGGACCTCGTCATGGGGCCCATCGGGATCGTCATCCCGAACGGCATGCTCGGCGAGATCACGCCGGCCATGGCTGAGGCCGTTCTCCGCGCTCCGGGCGAGCGTATCCTTGTACCTGTCGCCCAAGAGCACTTCATACTCGCGGGAGTGGAACAAAAACCTCTTGGCCGCCTTCTCGACGAAGCCGCGGCACTGGCCAAGGAAAGACTCGGCCCGGTATAATACACCTCTCGGCATGAAGCCGGTGCGGATTGTCCCTGCCTTACTGGCGGCGCTATCTGTGTAAATGGCGCACGTGACGTACGCTTTGCTGGCAGCTCGAACCGCGGGTTCGCCTTCCGCTCATCCTTTCATCAGCGCGTTTCGACAAAAGACGTTGTCTTTTGTCGGTCGCGGTTTCAGGACGCAGGAAGCGCCCTTTCGCGGCACGATGCCGCACGATCACCCCGAAACGGACTCACACCATGAAACACAGATTTCTCATCGCCTGCGCGATCCTCGCTTTCGCGGCCGCGGCTCTTCCCGCCCAGACGGTCGCTCCCTTCCGCGTTGTTGCCTCGACATCCTGGACCGCGGCCTTCGCCCGTGCGGCGGGCGCCCGCGATATCGTGATCATAGCTCCCCTTGAACTCCGACACCCGCCCGAGTATGAAATCAAGCCATCCGATCTCCTGGCCGTCGCGGGCTCCCGCTTTCTCGTCCATTCAGGCTACGAGCGTTTCGCGAAGCGCCTCGCCGAGACCGCCGGGAGCCAGGGGCTTGTGATCGCCGAAGTCTACACGGACAATCTCCCCGAGACCTTCAAGTCCGAGACGCGGAAACTGGCCATCCTGTTCGGCACGCTGCCGCTCTATGAGTCCTGGGTCCGATCATTCGATGCCACTACCGAGTCCATGAAGGCCAGAGTAGCCGCGGCCTTCCCCGACAGGCGCGTCGCCGTCCACAAGTATCTGAAGACCTACGCCGAGTGGCTCGGCTTCGAGGTTGTCGGCACATTCGGACCTGGCGAGCCTTCGCCGGCCCTGCTTTTCGATCTCATCAAGGCCAGACCCGCTCTCGTGATCGACAATTACCACAATCCTTCGGGAAAGGCGCTCGTCGAGGCGGCGGGCGCTCCCCTTGTTACGCTGGTGAATTTCCCCGGCCTGGAAGGGACGAGGACAATCGAGGATGTCTTTGCCCTCAACGAGCGATCCTTCCTCGCCGCGGCAAAAACCGCAAGAAATGAGCACTGACTGCCCACCCCTTCTCGTGGCCGAGGGCTTATCCCTTGGCTACGGCCCCGTCAAGGTCCTGGAGGATGTATCGCTCAGGATCGATGGGGAGAGAGACCGGATCGTCGGTCTCCGCGGGCCGAACGGCGCCGGGAAGTCGACCTTTCTCAAGGCTTGCCTCGGGCTTCACGCGCCGAGCGCCGGGACTCTGAGACTGATGGGACTCATGCGCGGCGAGCGAGGTTTCCGTGGCCTGCTTTCAAGACTCGGCTATGTTCCCCAATCCCGGCCGCCCGGGCAGCTGCGACTCTCTGTAGAGGAGGCCGTCGGGCTCGGGCGATATGGCAGGATAGGTTTTCTCGGGAGAACCTGTGCTGACGATCATCGCGCGATCCGGGCGGCGATGGAGAGGGCCGGAGTCGACACCCTCGCGCGTCGCGCCGTGCAGGAGCTCTCGGGAGGACAGTACCAGCGCGTCGCAATAGCGCGGGCTCTCGCTGCCGAACCCGAACTCCTCCTCTTTGACGAACCAGGCTCGCATCTCGACACAGCCGGGCGGAGAGGCATCGTCGAACTTCTGGGATCCCTCGCGCGGGAGAAAGCGGCCTCGATGCTTCTCGTATCCCACGATCGCGAGCTTCTGATCTTGTGCGACACCTATCTCGATTTCGGCAAGAGCCGTGTTGGAATGAGCGATGTTTGAGCTACTCGCCCTCCCTCCCTTCAGGCGCGCACTCATCGCCCTGGCGGCCACCGGGGCGGCATTCCCGGCTCTCGGCACCTTCATCCTCGCGCTGGAGCTCGTGCCGGCCCGCTTCGCGGTCATGCACGCATCCCTCCTCGGCGCGGCTCTCGGACTCCTTCTCGGTGTCCACCCCCTTCCGATGGCCTTGCTTGCGGCCTTTGTCGCGGGTGCGGGCGTCGCGCGGCTTTCCGAACATGGTACGGCTTCCGCTGGAGGCAACCTCGGCCTCGTGATGACTCTGAGCCTCGGTCTCTCCTTCATTCTCTTCTATAAATCCGAGGTCAACTCGATCGAAGCTTTCGATCTTTTCTGGGGCAGTGTCCTGGCGCTCTCGGATGGCGAGCTTGCGCTGACCTCAGGCGGAGCCATACTGACGATCGCGCTGATAAGCCTCTTCTTTCGCGAGATCCGTGCAGTCCTCTACGACCGCGAACTCGCTGCAGCTCAGGGCATTCCTTCCCGCGCGGTTTACTACGGAATCGTCATCCTCGTGTGTCTCGGCATCGGCCTCTCCATGAAGGTTACGGGCGCCCTCATGGTCGACGCGGTCACCATCCTGCCTGCCCTCGCGGCCCGATCAATGCGCGTGGGGCTGCGGGGAACCCTGGTCTGGGGCGGCGTCTTCGGCCTCGCGATGAATTATGGCGGCTTCGTCCTCGCCGCGACACTGGATCTGCCGACAAGCCCCGCTATCATCGTCGTCGGCTCGCTCATCGTATTCGCGGCGAAGGTTGCCGAACGAAGAAAGGACAGATCGGTGGCAGGCTGAATTAGCTCGTAAGCTGTGGATACATGCGAGGCTCCATGGATGATTTTTCCCAGATGCAGGTCTCCGCACGGCAAGACGACGGATGTATTCGGCCGTGCCTCCGCTCCGGATACGATCCGCACTTGCTTCGTCTTCAATCAATCTTTTTATCCTTTATGAACGCAACGCAGTCATTGTGTGTAGACTTGTGCACAGACGTTTATTCGCAAAGTAGAAAAAAATAGCTATATAACTCATTATTTTGGGAAAAAAATACAAGAAAGATGTTTTTGCGTATGCTAACATTCTAAATTTTGTAATATTTTTGTAACAAGGAGTCAGCATATGAAGCGTAATATGTTCCAATGGGTTGAAGATATCAAAGAGACATCAGTTAAAAAACCTTTGCCGGTGCTGTCTTTTCCCGGCATTCAGATACTGGGCATTACTGTCAGGGATTTGGTGGATAACGGGGAATTGCAGGCGCAATGCATGAAAGCCATTGCAGATAGGTATGATTCAGCCGCTTCATTGAGCAATATGGATCTGTCCGTGGAGGCCGAAGCATTTGGGGCCAAGGTTTTATATTCAGATGCTGAAGTGCCTACGGTAATTGGTCGTCTGGTGGACACCGAAGAAGAAGCTGAGGCTCTTGCGATTCCCAAGATTGGTGCGGCCCGGACCGGCGAATGTATCAAGGGGATTTCCAAGGCTGTAGAACTGATCACTGACCGACCTGTATTGGCTGGCGTCATTGGTCCTTTCTCTTTGGCCGGGCGCCTCTTGGATATGACTGAGGTAATGATAAAATGTCTGATAGAACCCGACACGGCACACAGGGTGCTTCAAAAAGCAAGTCAGTTCCTTACTCAATATATTCCGGCTTTCAAGGCGGCCGGCGCGAACGGTATAGTCATGGCTGAACCGGCAGCCGGGCTGCTGTCTCCATCTCTGTGTCACGATTTTTCCAGCGTGTACATAAAACAGATCATCGACGCGGTGCAGGACGAAAACTTTCTTGTCATCTATCATAATTGCGGCAACAGCTAACCTTGTGGATCCCATCCTGGCTACAGGAGCGCAGGCCTTTCATCTTGGCAACGCCGTCAAGCTTGAGGATGTGATCGATAAGTACCCACCGGAAATGCTTGTCATGGGCAATCTTGATCCATCTGGCGAATTCCGGAATGGAACGGCAGAATCAGTGGCAGCCGCAACCACTGAATTGTTGGAGCGATTGGGCGAATACCCCAATTGGGTGATTTCTACCGGCTGCGATATTCCTCCCACGACACCCCTTGCGAATATCGATGCTTTCTTCAATGCGGTAGAGGAATACTACAGGAAAACCAGTCGGGATGAGTGTTCGGCAACCGCGGCTTGATGAACTGGCAGGAACTGTTCTTTGCATGATTCGCTTTCAAAGAAATGTTCCGGTTTTTATGTGAGGACGCGGTTGACAGCGCCCCGGGCAAAGCAGTATAGAGAATCCGACGTTACGGTTCGGCAGCGGGAATACCCGCTGTCGCCAAGAGGGAATCCCGTGGACCACTGCTCCTGAATCCGCTAAGCGGCTTTCGGGGCAGAAAGGTAAATCGGGAGCGGACCCGCCGCTGTGACCGGTTACGAGCGCCTGCACCAAACGAATGGAATCTTTGTGGATTCCGATCGTTTGGTAAAGCCACTGATCCTGAAAAAGGTTCGGGAAGGCCGGACGTGAGGTTTGAGCCGGAAGCCAGAAGACCTGCCGTGACGATTATCTCTGTGCGGTTCGTGGTGGTCCGGCACAGGACAGACTCGAGTCGGGAGCCCTTCCATACCCCGGGGATTCCGGTCTTTCCTGCCCCTTCGATACATCCTCTCCGCACGGAACCATGCGAGGTTTCGTGGATGAACTTTTTCCAGATTTACACAGGTTCCGGCAAGGGCAAGACGACGGCCGCATTCGGCCTCGCGCTGCGCGCCGCAGGTCGCGGCCAACGGGTATTCATCGGCCAGTTCTTCAAGCACGAGTATTCGGGTGAGGCTCTCTCCTTGAAGCTTCTTCCGACCGTTACGCACGAGCTTTTCGGCTCGCCACGCTCGGTCTACGATCCGGTAATTGACCGCGACAAGGCGGCCGCCCGCACCGGAATGGAGCGGGCACGAACCGCAGTTGCTTCGTCTTCATTCAATCTTGTCATTCTGGACGAACTCAACGTCGCTGTCGCGCGCGGACTCGTGCCTGTAGAGGATGTCCTCGAGCTTGTAGCCTCGCGACCTGAGACCTGCGAACTCGTCATCACCGGACGCGACGCTCACCCCCGCCTCATCGCGGCCGCCGATCTCGTCACCGAAATGAAACCGCTCAAGCACTACATCGACAGGGGCATCGCTGCCCGCGAAGGCATTGAATACTAAGGAAGCTTTTTACTGTGTTTTCGGTGTGCTCCCCTCGTATTTCCCCATGGCCATTCCGCGGTCCCGATGCGCACGGGCCAATGGCAGACTCTCCGGAAATCCGTCGGAAGCAAACCGGGCAAATCCATAACAATCGAGGAGCAGAACATGAACCTTACCATGAAGGGAATGAAGACCACATTCGCAGTCCTCACGTTTTCGGCACTAACGCTCGCCGCGGCGCCGGCGACTCCCGCGACATCCGTGAAAAAGGGGATTCTGGTTGTGAGTTTCGGTATGAGCTATGAATCCACGCTAGTCATAATGAAGTGACCGCCTCCTTCGTATGTAGCTCTACGCTACCTTCTCCCGATCGTAGCGCAACCTACGCGTCTACGCTCGGGGCGGTCACTTCATTATGACTAGGCCTTCCTCTCGTGGAGGGTGACGAAGGGCTCGTCCTCCTCCCTCTTCCCGATCCGGTCGAAACCCTGGACGCCTTTCTGCCCTTGGTCGACCGGCTGGTGATCTACAAGATCGGAGGCAGACTCCACGATCTCGCCCGGTGGGTGAAGATGCGTGGACTCGAAGCCGACGCGCGGTTGGTCGCGGGCGTCGGGCAGTCGAGGAAAATGGCCGGGGAGCTGCTCGATATCGCCGCGAAAGCCGAGGGCTACCTGTCCGTCGGGCTTATCGGAACCGCGCGGAGCGTTCGGAGGGTACCGGGTACACGCGCCGGCAAGAATGAGGAGGCCTGCCGATGAAGGTGGCCATCATCGGCGCAGGCCCCGGGGATCCGGAACTCATCACGATAAAGGGTCGTCGACTTCTGGAAGCGGCGGACATCGTCATCTATGCCGGATCGCTCGTGAATCCAGAGCTTCTCGCCTTCGTTCGATCAGGTATCCCCATCCGGGATTCATCTGGGATGACGCTGGAGGAGATTGTCGCGATCTACGCGGAAAACGCGGACAAGGATGGGCTTATCGTGCGCCTGCATACCGGAGATCCCTCTCTGTACGGAGCGATCCAGGAACAGATCGATTTCTGCGCCGGACACGATATCCCCGTGGAAGTTGTGCCCGGAGTCTCGTCGGTTTTCGCGGCAGCGGCGGCGTTGAAACGGGAACTCACTCTGCCGGGCTTGAGCCAGACCCTCATCCTGACGCGCGCGGTCGGCCGGACGCCGGTTCCTGAGGCCGAAGGCCTCGCAAAACTGGGGGCGCACGGCGCCACGATGGCGATCTACCTGTCCGCGACTCTCATCGCGGAATTGGTCCGCGAACTCATGCCATCCTACGGCGCCGATTGTCCGGTCCGCCTCGTGCACCGCGCCTCCTGGCCCGACCAGAAGATAATCGAAGGGACCCTCGCCGATATCGAGACGAAGGCGGCGGGGCTTGGCGGACAGGCCATGATCCTGGTAGGTCACGTCCTCGATCCCTCCGTTTCAGGCTATGGGCGATCGCGGCTCTACGATCCTGAGTTCTCCCATGGATGCAGGAAAGGCGGCGGCGAATGAGAATAGCTGTCTTGACCCTGGACGCCGCCGGCGGAGAAGTGGCCGGGGAAATAGCTGCGTGGCTGCCGGACACGGTTGAACTCCGTTCCGGCCGCGACGGAGCACTCCCAAATCTCTTCCTCCGCGCTTTTGCCGGGTACGAGGGCCTCGTCTGCGTGATGGCCTGCGGCATCGCCGTGCGCATGGCGGGACCTCTGGCCAAAAGCAAGTTCTCCGATCCCGCTGTCGTCGTCGTGGATGGCGCGGCCCGATTCGCGATTAGCCTCTTGTCCGGACATGAGGGTGGGGCTAACCGACTGGCGTACGAGGTCGCCGCGGCAACCGGCGCCGAGCCTGTCGTAACGACGGGAACGGATACAAAGAGACTGGCGACGATTGGGATCGGATGCCGCAAGGGCGTATCGATCGACGAGGTCAAGTCCGCTGTTACCGCAGCGACCTCGGAGGCGGGGCTGAAGATATCTGACCTTCGGCATGGCGCCAGCATCAGGTTGAAGCGAGGCGAGGCGGGACTGGTCGGGGCCTTCCGAGAACTTGGCATCCCACTCCTCTTCATACCTGAAGATGAGATCAACCGCTACGACGGGCCCTACGTTCCGAGCGGTGCGGCCGAGCGGAACATCGGGGTGCGCGCGGTCGCGGAACCCTGCGCCCTGCTCGCGGGCAGGCGCGCCCGGCTTGTCTTTCCGAAGCGGATATATGGTCCTGTCACCGTTGCCGTGGCCATCGAGGATGGTGGAGTGGATGACCAGGAGGAAATGGCCCTCGAGTCTGTTATCGAACCGACTCGCGAACCGGTCGTCGAACCGGCCATCGGGGAATGGAAGCATCCACTGCTTTCCGGGATGCCAGGGACGGAAGCCTCGCGATTGTCGGCATAGGCCCGGGTGGGCTCGATCATATAACGCGCGCGGCCGAGAAGGCGCTCGGGAGCGCAGACTTCATCGTCGGCTACGGATTTTACCTTGATCTTATCGCGCCGCTCATCGTCGGAAAGGAACGCTTCGTGAGTTCGATGCGCGCGGAGGCAGAGCGTGCGGAATACGCGCTTGATGCGGCCAGAAAGGGTCGCCGTGTCGCGGTTGTCGCGAGCGGAGACGCCTGTGTCTACGGCATCGGCGGACTGGCGCTCGAACGCCTGCGGGACGACGACGCCTTTCCCGTAACGGTAGTTCCGGGAATAACGGCGGCAAATTCAGCCGCCTCTCTTGTCGGTTCGCCCTTGGCCAACGACTACATGGTGGTTTCACTCAGCGACATCATGACTGACCGCGAGACGATACTCAGGAGGGTCCGCGCCGCTGTGGATTCCGATATCGCCATTGCGCTCTATAACCCGAAAAGCCGTTCGCGAGGGGAACTGCTCGACGAATCGCTCCGACTCCTACTCGATGCCAGAGGTCCCGGGACGCCCGTCGGTATCGTGCGCAACGCTCTTCGTCCAGATCAGGCATCCCGAGTCTGCGCCCTTTGCGAGGTGAATCGCCATCTGGGCGAGATCGATATGTTCACGGTGGTGATCGTGGCTTCGTCCCGATCGACGATCAGACATGACAGGATACTGACACCGCGCGGCTATGGCGCAGCTGGGAATCAAAAGGGGAATGTATGAAGGCATCAAGGATCATCATGGCGGCCCTGCTGTTCGCGATGGCGACCTCCGCCTGGGCAGCGGGACCGAAGGACGCATCGAAGTCGACGATGGCATCGGCGTCTAGGCCGACACTCGCCATCTCGGAGAGCGCGGACACAGTCACCTGCCGCGGCGCCGATGGCAAGACGGTCGCGCTCCACAAGCGGCCCAGGCGAGCGATCATTAATTACACATCGCTTGTCGGGTTGTGGTACCGCGCGGGAGGCGTGGCCGTCGGCATGCCCGATACGAAAAGCCGGGCAGATCTTCCCGATGTCGCGCGCGGCATAGCGACGACAGGGCACACTGCCGCGCCGAACATCGAGCGCATTCTTTCGCTCGATCCGACACTCGTCATTCTCGCGGCCAACATGGAAAAGCAGAGAGCGCTCAAGGACATACTCGACGGGGCGGGAATCGAGACGCTTCTGCTCTCGTATGAGACTTACGCTGATTATATAAGCATTCTGGATCTGTTCTATCGGTTGAATGGTGGGAACTTCTCCGCTGACACAGGCGCGAGGGCGGTCGTCGACAAGGTAGACGCGATATGCGCCCTGACGCGGGGCAGACCGGCGCCCCGGTTCCTGTCGATTTTCGCTTCGACCTTCGATGCGCAGGCGGAGACGGATCTGGCGCATACGGCTTTCATGGCCACCTACCTCGGGGCGCGCAACATCGTAGAGAAAACAACAGTGACAGCTTCCTTTTCCCGCATCCCCTTAAGTCTGGAACGCATTCATATGGAAGATCCCGACGTCATTTTCGTGACAGCGATGGGAGATCTCGGCGAGATTCGCGCCAAAATGCGAAAGGATTTCATGGAATCGGATGCATGGAAGAGCCTGCGCGCCGTAAAAGATGGACGGGTCCATTTCCTTCCCAACGACCTTTTCCTCCTTAAGCCGAACGATCGCTTTCCCGAAGCTTTCGAGGCGCTCGCAGCCTTCCTGTATCCTGGAGTAAAGTAATGAATCATAGGTCCCGCGAGCGGCGCCTGTATAAGATGGCAGTCCTTGTCGCCCTGGCCGCCTTCGCGGCGCTGGCATTCCTGGCCGCGCTCAGAGTCGGATCGCTCAGGCTTCCGCTCCGCGATTTGCTCGCAGTGCTCTTCGGGGGCGGGACAGCGGCGCAGAGGCAGATCATCCTCAATGTACGGCTTCCGAGGAACATTGCGGCGGCGCTCGTCGGCGTGTGCCTGTCGCTTTCGGGCGCGATACTCCAGGGAGTCATGCGGAACCCCCTGGCCGCCCCGAACCTGATAGGCGTCAGTTCCGGGGCTGGACTTGCGGCCATGGTGGTGCTGATAGCGTTGCCGGAACTCTATTTTCTTCTCGTACCGGCTGCGTTCGTCGGAGCGCTCGGCGCCACGACGCTCATCTACCTTCTCGCATGGAAGCGCGGCGTCAGGCCCACGAGGATGATTCTCGCGGGAGTCGCGGTATCGAGTCTCCTGGGCGCTTTTTCAAATGCCCTGATGATCTTTTTCCCCGACCGTCTATCCGGCGTTGTGGGCTTTCTCGTGGGCGGGCTATCCGGCAGATCATGGAAACAGGTGCGGATGCTCTGGCCCTATGTGCTCTGCGGATGCGCCGGGGCTTTCGCCCTCGCGCCGCGGCTCAACATACTGGCGCTTGGTGACGAAACGGCGACCGGCCTCGGCCTCCGCGTCGAACCGACACGAGCTCTCCTCATTGTCGTCAGTTCGGTGCTTGCCGCCGCCGCGGTCAGCGTCGCCGGCCTTCTCGGCTTTGTCGGACTGATCGCGCCGCACATGACGCGCTTATTCATCGGTTCGGATTATCGCTACCTCCTGCCCGCCTCGGCGTTGTTCGGCGCGGGGCCCGTGGTCGGCTGCGACGCCATAGGCCGGATCGCGATGGACCCGGTAGAGTTGCCTGTCGGCATCATCATGGCGGCTCTCGGCGCGCCGCTGTTTATCTACCTGCTGCGGGGAAAGGGGCGACATGAGTACTGATCGGCCCCCGAGACTCGAAGCCCACGCGCTCGACGTCGGTTACGACGGCGCTTCCGTCGTCCGCGATCTCGGCTTCTCGATCGAGGCGGGTACTGTGGTGTCGATCATCGGTCCGAATGGCTCGGGAAAGTCGACGATTCTGAAGACGCTCGCGCGCATACTCCCTCCGGCGAAAGGCGCTGTCCTTCTCGAGGGCAAGGAGCTTGCGTCGTGGAAAACGATAGATATTGCCCGCCGCCTCGCCTCCCTGCCGCAAACGCACGGAATGCCCGAGGACGTGACGGTGAAGGAGCTTGTCTCATACGGCCGCTTCCCATACCGCCGTGTTCTTGGCAATAGCGCACTCCGCGACGCGTCGGCCGTCAGGCGCGCGCTCGATCTGGCCTGTGTCTCCGAATTCGCCGACAGACCCTTGCCAAAACTTTCGGGCGGCGAGCGCCAGCGCGTGTGGCTCGCAATGACGCTCGCGCAGGAGCCCGACATACTCCTCCTCGACGAGCCGACCACCTATCTCGACATCCGCTACCAGTTCGAGGTGCTCGATCTGGTCCGGTCGCTCAATCGCGATATAGGCCTGACGGTCATCATGGTGCTCCACGACCTCAATCACGCGGCCAGATACTCCGACCGAATCATCGCGGTCAAGGATGGCCGCGTCGCCGCCGACGGAAAGCCCGCGGAAGTGATACGCGCCGATGTCCTCAAGACCGTGTTCGGCATCGAAGGTACGATCGTCGATCCCGACGGATACCCGCACTTTGTCGCGACGGGCATGGCCGGGATGGATAGGAGTCTGACGGGAGTGGAGGCCGTTAATTCCCGTTTCCCGCCATCGTCGGCCAGGAGGCGATGAGGCGGGCTCTTGTCCGGATCACATGATGAGCCTGGCCAGGCTCGCGATGAAGGGCAGGGCGAGGTAGATCGAGAAGACGAGAAGGATGGCGAATCCCGCGATCTCCGCGAATGTTCCTGCTTTCCGGAGCGCAGTCTTGTTTTTTTTGAGGCTGTGGACGAGTCCTGTGCGCCCGAACCAGCCCAGGTAGGCGAAGAGGACGATGGGGAGGCTCATCCCGAGGGACATGGCGACGACCGCCACGATGCCGATGGACAATATATTGAGGGTCAGCGAGAGGACGAGGATGAGGATGGCGCCAGGGCAGGGATAGATGCCAGTCAGGACGAGGGCGCCGAGGCTCATGGAGTTGTCGGCGTGCGTTCTGCCTTTTGCAAGATCGACGATGGCGCGGACGAAGAGGATGGCGGCCATCGCAATGAGAGCGCAGTAGGCGAAGCCTTCCATATAAATCGTGAGCGAATCGGTCGCCGCGGAGATGGCCCCCGAGACTCCCCGGAATACAAGGAGCAGGAGTACCGCCGTGGAGGCCGGGAGCCCCTTTTCTCGGAGTCTGCGCGCGAGAGGTACCGTCGCGCATTCGCAAATGGGGAGTATGGAACCGATACCGAGCGCCACAAAGATCGAGGCTACATGGTTTTTCGGGAAAAACCGCCGCAGCGCCCTGTCTGGAATGAAGACATGAATCGCCGATGATATGCTGGTTCCTATAAGAAGGAATGGCAGAGTCTCAAAAACGAGCCCCGAAAGAGTCGTTATGAATGTACTTAGGCCCTTCATTAGCTCGGGCGGGAAGACGAATGACGCGTTCATGTCGAGAACAATTCTTCTTTATAAGTGTCGCCTTCGGTCTTGCCGACGGCGCCAAAGGTCTCGAGGAGGGCCTCTGTCCGCAGGACGCCGACGGAGGGGCCATGGGCTATGACGCGCCTGGCAAGCAGCATCGTGTGATCGCAAGCTGCCGCCGCTCCGATATCGTGGGTGGCGATTACTGCGGACGCCCCCCGACCGACCGCCTCGGCGAAGAGCCGCCGTGAGGCTGCACGTGAAGCTGCGTCAAGATTGGTTTCGGGCTCATCGAGCAGGAGGAGTTCAGCCCGTCGCGCAAGGGCTTGGGCTATGAACACACGCTGGCGTTGACCGCCTGAGAGCTCACTGAGCGGCATATCGGCGATGTCGGCTATGCCGACGGCCTCGACCGCCTCGCGAACGGCTTCTTCGTCCTCGGGGCCGAACTTGCCGAAGAGGCCCCGTGCCGCGAACCTCCCCATCCGCACCACTTCTAGCACCTGCAGGGGCAGCACGAAGCTCGAAGGATGGAATTGGCCGAGATAGGCAACGCGGGCGGGATGGGCGAGGGGGAGCCCGCCAAAGACGCACAATTCGCCACCCAGAGGATGAAGGAGCCCGGCGATGGCTTTGAGCAGGGTGGATTTTCCCGATCCGTTAGCGCCCACGAGAGCTAGTGTTTGACCGCGACCCAGCGAGAAATTCAAGCCCGAGAGTATGACGTCACCCGCATAGCCAACCGAGAGTCCGCTAGCGGCTACGGCTTCAGCGCGCTGTGGTATAGCCCGCCCGTTCATGGTCGTGTCTCGGATATGCGTGTTCCGGCGCCCCGTGCAGGCTGCGATGCGACGGGCCGCTTGCATGCTAGAAGGGTAAAGAAGAGCAGCGTCGCGATGAGGGTGATCGACGCGCCACCCGCGATGTTCATGTGGTAACTCACGAGGAGACCTGCATAGGTTGAGAAAGCGCCGAATGCCCATGCGAGGGCCATCATCGACTGTATCCTCTTCGCGTAGAGAGCCGCTGAGGCTGCCGGCGCGATGAGGAGCCCGAAGACCAGAAGTGTACCTACCGTCTTGAAGGAGACGACGACAGTGAGGGCAATCATGAGGAGCATGATCGAGTGATAGCGCTTCGAGGGGAAGCCCGAAACATCGGCCTGTTCGGGGCTGAAACTGAGAAGGAGGAAGGGCCGTCGGCAAACGAGGGCCACGGTCCATACCGTGAACGCCGCCACCGCTTGTCCTCCGATGTCCACCCAGGAGATGCCGAGGACCTCCCCGAAGAGTATACGAATGAGATCCCCCGAAAAGGAGCGGGACCGGGATACGATGACGACGCCGAGAGCCAGCATCCCGACAAAAAGCAGTCCTATCGCGGTGTCCGAGGAAAGGCTCGAGCGGTGTGTTATGTACCCGATACCCACGATCATGGCGAGACTGCCCGCTGCCGCCCCTGCCATTCCCGGCAGGCCGAGCAGGAGAGCGATGGCCACTCCGGGCAATACACCATGCGAGAGGGCGTCACCGATAAAGGCGAGGCCTCGCAGCACTACGAATGTCCCGACGATGGCGCAGGATAGGGACACCAGGAAGCCTCCCGCGAGGGCCCTCGCCATGAATTCGTTCCTCGCGAAAGGTCCGAGCAGGAAGTCGATCATTTAGCCAAGGCACCTGTGATCGTCGAGGCGAGGCCTCGAACGAACTCCGTATAGCCGCCGTCTTTGGGCAGGGCATGCGTCATAAGAGGGACGACCTCCACCTTGGCCTCCGCGGATAGCGCCTGGACAACCTTCGGGTTTTCGCTGAGCTCAGTGAAAATTACTGTAACGCCATTGGCTGCGATTAACTTCTTAAGCTCCGCGAGTTCCCCGGCCGAGGACTCGGCCTGGCTCGAGAGACTCGGAACCACAGCCCCTACGAGCTTGAATCCGTAGCGCTGTGCAAAATAGCCCATCGACTCGTGCCCGGTCACGAGTTTTCGTTTACTCTCGGGGATCTTCGCAACCGAATCCGCGACCTCCGCGTCAAGGGCTACGAGGCGTGAGTCGAGATCGGCGCGGCGCTTCGAAAGGTCGACGCCGAAATCGGCTTTGATAGAGTCCGCCAGAGCATCCACCACAGCCTTCACAGTCTCGGGGTCGGTCCAAAGGTGTGGATCCTGGGCACCGATCGCCTGGTCAGGGTCGCCTGAAGGTATACCTTCGCCTTTCCCCACCGTCCTCACGATAACGTGATCGGAGGCGGTAAAGATTTTAACCCCGGCCTTGTGCGCCTGTGCGAGGGCGTTCTCCATGCCCTCCTCGAGGCCGAGTCCGTTCTCGACGACGATTGTAGCCTTGTTGATCCTCTCGATATCTTTGGCCGATGGCTCCCACTCGTGGGGGTCCAGTCCGTCAGGAATCGATACAACGACGTCGAAGGTATCCCCGACGAGTTCCTTGACCACCGATCCGAGGATCGAATAGGTGACGACGATGGTTTTCTTGCCTCCGCGTGCTTTGCCCGTGCAGGAACCCAGGGACAGGATCGCTGTGGAGAGGAGCAGCGCAGCTGCGGCTCCCTTGAAATACTGCTTCATTTCAATACCCCTTGATTGTCGCGTCAGGAGAGTTCTGTCCGAGCTCGCAGCTCAGGTAGACGGCTGACAATCGGTGCAGCGCTCGACGCGGTGATGCTCGGTGAAATGTTTCCAGTGCTCGACCTGTCCGGGTGTGAGAACGCCCGTTCCCTGGCAGAGGGGACAGGTATTCGAAAGTGCCACGAGGAGGGCATTCCGAATGTACTCCGACTTGTTTGGCAGGCAGTCGATCAGCTCCGCGAGCGAATGTTCGACTTTGAATGTTATGAGGTCTGTCTTCGGGCTTCTCATAAATACCTCGTATTACTTTGTAATATATATTACAAAGTAATACGAGTCAAGAGAAGGATTGCCCAATACGTCAATAAGAAGGAAGATTGCCGAGGAAGTGGACTCCCTGATCGGCTTGATCGAGCAAACTCTGATCAGTGCAACTGAAGTCGCTTTCCAATTCCCCGAAACACCGAAGCCGGTTGTTTCAAGTCTTCCATGAGTCTGCCGGGTTTTCTCGTGTGCAGAAAATTTGCTTTCAATTACAGTATTCGCCGACCATGATGCTGGCAAGAGTGTTGACGGGACGATAGCCAAGGGCTATGCGAACAAACATTCTGCAATCAGTTACAAGCGCTCGCGGGGCATGAAACAGGTGCTCGGACATGAAATAGGAGGAGCGCACCCCGCATAGCGGACGAAGCCGACAAGGCCGCATTGAATACTGGCCCGACCGTAAGGGCCTTTTGTCGGAGATAGCGGCTTTGTCCGGCCTCGATCCTCTGAAGGTCTGTGATCCGACGGGAACCAGGATGAAGTCGGATCCGCTTCCAGGCACTGATTTCCGAATAGCTCCCGGACATCGTTTCGCACCATCATGGGGAAGACCAAGAAAAATGTGGCCGGGCACCACATCTTTGAGCGGGGAGATATTTGTGAAAATGCCAAGGGCGAAGCCGTCAAGTTTCATGAGAGGCATGAGAAGGACAAGACAATAGCATGTGCGGCGATCGCGCCGTCCGCCACAGCGGTCACGACCTGCCGGAATGGGGAGTCCCCGAGATCGCCGGCAGCAAACAATCCGGGGATGGATGTCGCGAGATTCCGGCCGGTTTTGACCTAGCCACCCCCGTCGAGGCCGACTCCGGAGAAAAGTTCTGTCCTGGGCAGGGAGCCGACATACACGAAAACAGCGGCCACCTTTTCTTTGTACCGTTCGCCTGTTTCCGGATTCTCGAGAGGAACTGATTCCAGCGCGTTTTGTCCACGGATCTCCCGTGCGACAGTGCTCAGCCTCAGATCCGACCGTGGTCATCCCTTCGTCGATTCGAATATTTTGGCATGTTTGGTGAGCGAAAACCCCTTTGTGACCAGAAACCTGGCGCCGAAAGCCTCAGCTTGTGCGCGCATGCCCTCCGCAAGATCAAAACCCTTGATCGGTGCTGCCATTCCGGGATAATTTTCAAGTCGATCGATGAAGAGGGCCTGGCCTCCTGGACCGGCTTCTTCAATCACGAGCGTAGAGAGGTTGGCGCGAGCTCCATACTGCGCCGCGGCGAGTCCGGCAACACCAGCCCCACTACAAGAAGATCGACATTCATTTCCATATGAACTTATCTTCCACGGATGGCGCCGAAGGCGCAGTACCGGCTACAGTGGCCGCAATCTGTGCACTTATGCGGATCGACGACAGGCGCGGAGTTACTTTTCTGGGAAAGGGCTCCGACTGGACAAACCCGGACTGCCGGGCAAGGATGATTTTGGGGACATCGTCCCGGATTGATGGTGACTGACATAGTAAGCATATATATTAAAATAGACATATATAGTCAAGATGAAAAATCAATTTCTACGTGCCCGATTCTCGCAGTCATGTAGCGCGGCTTGAAGCGCGCGGACTCCCAGAAGGGAGCAATGTTTCTTGTTTTCCGGTATCCCGCCGAGGGCGTTCACGGCAAGGAAATCCAAAGCTTCAATTCGTCGCTGCAGGCGAGATCGCCAGCTGAAGCAAACCCGTCGGTTTCGGCCGCGCTGAGCTCGCCCGTGTTGCGTGGATTCGTGAAATGATCGAATACCGCGTCGGTATAATAAAGGATAGGACCGGAATAGTTCCGCGCCTCACTCTCGATTCCATGATTGCTGCGCACACTGAAAGCCTTCCTTATGCTGTATATATTGGCACATGCCAATAATTGTGTAAGTGGAAGTTTGGACTTTTCTGAATACGGTTGATTTCACCGACGCCCCACCTTGTGAAGCTTTCGTGATGAAGGAGATCGATTCTTGGATGGCGTACTTGACTATATTATGAGCATATGCCATTTTAATCTCCGGATGTCGTCGACGTTCTGAAAAATCTCATCAATGTATGGGGAGGCAGACATGCCAGGATTGAATGCAATGGGTCCCTATGGAGAAGGTCCCGGAACCGGCTTCGGACGCGGTGGATGCTACGGCGCAGCCGCGGTCGGGATCGACGGAGAGAAGGTGCCGGCTGCGTGGTGCGGCTTCGGTCGAGGTCACTGCATGGGTAGCGGTCGTGTCGCGGGTGCGGGGCGAGGCATGGCAAAAAGGATAGGCTGGTTTGCGGTCGGCTACAAGCCGGCATCCGGTGCGCCGAGCCCTGCAGAAGGACTTCGCGGCGGGCTTGAGGCGCGAAAAACTTTCCTGAGCGCCGAACTGGTCCGCACCGAGGCCCTCCTCGCCGGTATGCCTATTAAAAACCAGACAGAGGCGGATGGGGCCGAATCGAAGTGAGCGCGCGCCGCAGGACGGTGGTGGCCGTCGCGACCGGCATATGAGCGCGGTTGCGATTTACGATCAGTATATCAGGTAGCGCTCCCGCTTCGCGAGGAAGGCCGATTCGCGTTCATGGGCGAAGGCGAGGCAATCGGAAAGGGGGGCGAGGGCATCGATGAGGCGGCGCAGACCAGGGCCACCGGCGAGGCGGTCGAAGAAGTAGGCCTCCGGATTCTCCCAGGCCTCGCGCCAGCGGAACTCGCGGGAATGCAGCTCTTTGATGGTGCGGATGAGGGCTATGCCCGTGTCGAGGGAGCGAAGCGAGTCAGGGTCGGTCACCGAGAGGAGGACTCCCTCGCAGGCCTCGCCTGAGTGTTTGGAGATGCTCGGGTTGAAGAAGACGGAGGAGAAGACCACTCCGGGGAGACCGAGTTCCGAGAGCCGCCCGCGGAGGGTCTCGCCGTCTATAAAAGGGGCACCGACTATTTCGAAGGGTCGGGTCGTTCCGCGGCCTTCGGAGAGCCAGGTGCCCTCGACGAGACAGGTTCCGGGATAGACTTCCGCGCAGGACAGGCTCGGGATGTTGGGGGAGGGCAGAGGCCATGGCAGGCCGGTCTCGCCCCACCGTGGACGGGTTTCCCAGCCGGCGAGGCGGAGAACTTCGAGCGCGCAGGACGGGAAGTACTCGCCTCTGAGGTATTCGGCGAACTCGCCGACCGTCATGCCGTAGCGGGGCGCAAGCCCGTAGCCGCCGACAAAGCTGTCCTCTTCCGGCGGGATAGGGGAGCCCTCGACCTTCGTGCCGCCTATCGGGTTGGGCCGGTCCAGGACGACGAGGGGCAGGCCGCACTGCGCACATGCTTCCATGATGTAGGCGAGTGTGTAGAGGAAAGTGTAGTAGCGACAGCCGACGTCCTGCATGTCGTAGACCATCGCGTCGAGCTTATCGAGCATCCAGGGCTCCGGCTTGAGCCGTTTTCCGTAGAGCGAGTAGGAGGGGATGCCGCGGAAAACTTCGTCGCCGACTTCGACGGCATCCTGGGCTGCGCCCCGGAAACCGTGCTCGGGGCCGAAGAGGGCGGCCGGTCCGAGACCTGCGTCCATGAAGGCCTTCCAGGCCGGAACGCCGGATCGGGTGATGGCGGCGGGGTTCGTCGCGAGGCCATAGCGCTTTCCGCGGCGGGCGGGGTCGGCGATGAAGCTGTCGAGCCCGGAGATGGTCGGGGTCAGAGATGTGAAGGCCTTGGCTGCGTTCATGAAATTCCTCCTGTGGGGCGCTCTGAGGATGACCGGCGCCCAATCCGATCTCAGGTCAGTGGTCGAACAGGGATTCAGGATCGAAGGAGAAGCCGGGAAGGACTTCGGATGCGACCGGACCGAGCTTATCGCCCTGTTCGCGCACGACCGGATCTCCATACTTTCCGTCCGGGCCGAGATTGTAGCGGTTGAGCCAGCACGAACGCGGCTCGATGACCCAGTATTCGCGCAGGCCCGAGCGCTCGTAGGCCATGTATTTTTCGTGCTGGTCCTTGCGCGATGTGGAGGGGGAGAGAACTTCGACGGCCAGGTCGGGGGCTCCGCGGTGAAAGCGCCCTTCGATTTTGGAAGGATCGCAGGCGACGATGATGTCGGGCTCGACGACCGTGTCCGTCCCGTCGTCGGACTGGCCAGGCTTGGGGAGAAGGACGTCGACGGGGGAGATGTAAGCCTTGCAGGGCTTGCCTTCCAGAAAGTTGGAGATGCGGACGAAGAGCCATCCGGCGACATCCTGGTGCCGGTAGGTCGGCGCAGGACTCATGTTGTACGCGACGCCGTCGATGAGCTCCCAGCGCTCCTCGTCCGGCCAGGTCCGGTACTGTCCGTACGTGAAAAGCTCATCGAGCTTTCGGGCGGGTTCTGCCATCGGTTTCATGCCTCCATGATAGCATGATCGCGCGAGGAATGCGATTCCGATTGAGCGCGAAGAGCCCGGTCGGGTCCGGTCCGCGTCTCCCGGCGCAGTACGGAGACTGCGCGAAACAGGCGGACCGGGACGACGCGCCCTGAACCGGAAATCGAGGTTTTCGGGGGAAAGGCCGTCCTATTTGTGTTTCGCTGCGACGGGGCCGATGGGGAGGATGACAGCTCCGTAGACCTCGTTGAGGACTTGGGCGATGGCGGCGTAGAGGGCCGAGAGGCCGCAGAAGATGCCGACCCAGCCCGCAGCCCTGCCGATGACGGTCGAACCGGAGAAGTCGCGGATGGCGAGGAGGGCGAAGAGGAGGGTGAGGGAGCCGAAGATGACCTGGAGGGCGCGGTTGAGCCTGAGGGTTCCGACGAACATGCCGGCGGTGAAGATGCCCCAGAGGGCGAGGAAGAAGCCCATATCAGTTCCGGCCGATTTGGCTCCGAGTCCCATGGCGGGGAGGGTCCAGGTGGCGACGAGGGCGATCCAGAAGAAGCCGTAGGCGGTGAAGGCGGTGGCGCCGAAGGTGTTGTTTTTCTTCCACTCCTGGACGCCGGCTATGACTTGGGCGATGCCGCCGACGAAGATGCCCATGCCCATGATCATGGAGTCGAGGGGGTAGAAGCCGGCGTTGTGGAAGTTGAGGAGGAGTGTGGTCATACCGAATCCGAGGAGGCCGAGGGGGGCGGGATTGGCCGTAGTGTCGGCGACTCTGATTTTCGTGTCCGGGGCATTGAAGATGTCGGCGGCGCGTTCTTTCATCGAGGGCTCCATGAATGTGGGTGTAGTCCGTGGTGGGCAGTGGGCGGGGCCGATGCGGTCGTCCCGCCGGACTGCTTTCCGGGCGCTGGAATCTAGCATGGTTTTATCGTGAAAGTAAATATGACGGAATCGGTATACCGTATTGTCGGTCATCCTGTGGTTTGCCGTTTCTGGCTGCCTTCCTTTTTTCTGATAGTTGCCGTTTTTCCGATTGATTCGCATGCGGGTCCATACCCGCATACAATCCATTCCTTACAGAACGAACGATACCTCGGAGCTCTGCTCCGGGGTTCGTTCATTTACCGTAGAAATTTGCCTACCGAGCTCTTGCGCAAATGCGAGTTTCGATGTAAATTCAAAGCATGTTCGAAAGTATTTCGAAAGGTTATCGAAGATGACCGAAGAGCTTGGCGAGAGGGATCGCAGGATACTCGAGCTTCTGGCAGATCGCGGATCGCTCTCGGTGGCCGCACTCTCTGCCGAGCTGGGTGTGTCCGAGGTCACGGTGCGCTCCGATTTCAAGTCCCTTGAGGATCGAGGGTTCATCACCCGTTCGCGGGGGGGGGCCTCGCCCGCCTTCCACCCCTCCATTCTCGACAGGCAGCGCAGCATGGTGGAGGAGAAGAACAGGATAGCCCGTGCCGCGGCGGAACTCGTGCGCGACGGCGACGCCATCATGATCGAGGCCGGGACGACGACCGCCCTCATCGCGAAATACCTTCTCGGCAAGAGGGACATCCACATCGTCACCAATTCCACCCTCGTCTACTCCTACGCGCGGCTCAATCCGGCGCTCTCCATAACCATGACTGGCGGCGAGTTCAGGCGGGCGACGGAGTCCATGGTCGGCCCGATCGCGCTCCGGACGATAGCGGATTTCAATGTCGCGTTGGCTTTTGTCGGAACGGACGGATTCAGCCTGGAGAATGGGATGACGACCCAACTCGTGGAAGGGGCAGAGATAGTGAAGGCGATGCGCATTCGCGCCAGAGAGACGTGGCTCGTGGCGGATTCGTCCAAGTACGGAAAGTCGGGCTTCGTCGGTGTGTTGCCGCTTTCGGCGGTGAATGGAATCATTACCGACTCGGGGCTGCAGGCCGATGTGGTCCGCTCCCTCGAGCAGGCGTCGATACGGATAAAAAGGTTCTGAAGTACCCCATGTCCCGCGCAAGAGCGCAGGACGCGGAACGGGATCACGTGTGGAGGTAGAAGGTGGCACATGTTGTGATTATGCCCAGGCAGGGGAATACGGTCGAATCCTGCGTGATCGTGGGCTGGAAGGTCGCTGAGGGGCAGGCTGTCGCCGCCTCGCAGCCGATTTGCGAGGTCGAGACCGACAAGGCGAGCTTCGAGGTCCCTGCCGGAGCGGATGGCGTCGTCCTCAAGATTCTTCATCCCGAGGGGGATGATGTTCCCGTTCTGCAGCCGATCGCGGTGATCGGGAAGAGCGGAGAGGATTGGGCATCCCTTGTGGGCAAAGACGGCGCTCCCGCTGCGGGCGCGCCGTCGGAGGCGCAAGCCCGGCTCGAGATGTCCGCTCCAGCTGCCGAAGGCTCCGCTCCCGCATCCGCGGGGACAAACCCGCCCGCCGCTCAGGCGGAAGCCGGGGCGGCCGCGGTCGGTTTTGCGAGCCCCAGGGCCCGCAACCTCGCGGCCGGCGAGGGACTTCCCCTCGCCGGCATCCCGGGTTCCGGTCCCGGCGGACGCATCATCGAGCGCGACATCAAGGCGGCTCTCGGGAAGAGGCCTGAGCTCACGGCCGCGGCGCGCGTCCTCGCGACGAAGGGTGCCGCTGTTCCCGGAGCCGGAACGGCCTTCGGTGGACGGGCGGGCGTCGCTG
Organism: Treponemataceae bacterium; assembly: GCA_963678065.2. Classification (GTDB taxonomy): domain Bacteria; phylum Spirochaetota; class Spirochaetia; order Treponematales; family Rectinemataceae. Next base: position 409,031 of record CAXXVZ010000004.1, on the reverse strand, counting down.
ACTTCGCCGCTGCCGCCGCTGCCGCCGCTCCTGCCGCGGTCTCTGCTGTCACAGCCGCGACCACGGCTCCCTTTGCGGTCGCAGGCGTCACCGGCGGTGCCGGGGACGCGGATTTCCCCGGCCCCTACGCGGAGACTCCGATCAAGAGCATCAGGAAAATCATCGCTGACCGCATGATGCATTCGCTCCAGGCCAGCGCCCAGCTCACTTTCAACGCGAGCGCTCCGGCGGAGCGCCTTCTTTCCATGCGCAACCGCCTCAAGAACTCCGACCCCGCCCTGGGCCTTTCCGGCGTGACGATCGGCGACCTCGTTGCCTTCGCCGCCACGAGGGTCCTCGCGAAGTACCCCCGGATCAACGCCCACGTCGTGGACGGCGCGGTCCGCAGCTTCGGGCGTGTCCACCTCGGCCTCGCCGTGGATACGCCGCGCGGCCTCATGGTCCCGGTCATCCGCGGCGCCGAATCCCTCTCGCTTCGCGCCTTCTCCGAGCGTTCCAAAAAGCTCGCCGGCGACTGCGTGGCCGGTTCTCCCAACCCCGACCTGCTCTCCGGCTCGACTTTCACAGTCACCAACCTGGGGGCTTTCGGCATCGAGAGCTTCACGCCCATCCTCAACGAGCCCGAGACGGGAATCCTCGGCGTGGACGCCATCGTGCCCAGGCCGACCATCTCCAAAGACGGGACCGTGGGCGCGGAGATGCGGATCGGATTCTCGCTCACGGTCGACCACCGCGTCGTCGACGGGGCGGACGCCGCCCGCTTCCTCAAGGACCTCGGGGACTACATCGCGAACATAGACATCGTGATGCTCGTGTGAAGGAGATGTGGAAAAAATGAACAAGTATGATGTCATAATCCTCGGAGGCGGGCCGGGCGGGTATGTCGCCGCCGAGCGCCTCGGGGAAAAAGGCAAAAAGGTCCTTCTCGTCGAGAAGGAGTACCTCGGGGGCACCTGCCTCAACGTGGGATGCGTTCCCACCAAGACTCTCCTCAACTCCGCCAAGTACTACCTGCACGCAAAGGAAGGCGCCAGGTTCGGTGTCAAAGCCGAGGGCGTCAGCTTCGACTGGAGCGCGATGCAGGCGTGGAAGACCGAAGTGGTCGAGAAGCTGCGCGGCGCCATCGCCCTCACCGAGAAGAAGCTCGGCGTCGAGGTGGTGCAGGCGACCGGCCGGCTCGTCGGGTCGGGAAAGGTCGAAGTAAACGGCGTCGTCCACGGGGCGGCCGCCGTCATCCTCGCGACGGGTTCCTCGCCCGTCATGCCGCCGATTCCCGGCGCGAAGGACAATCCGGCCGTCGTCGACTCCACGGGACTTCTCGCCATCGGCCAGGTGCCGGCCTCGCTCTGCGTGATCGGCGGCGGCGTGATCGGCGTCGAGTTCGCGAGCCTCTTCTCCGCCCTCGGCTCCAAGGTCGAGGTCGTCGAGATGATGGACGAGATCGTGCCCTTCATGGACAAGGAGCACGCGCCCATACTGCGCCGTGCGATGAAAGCCGTCTCCTTCAAGCTCGGCTGCAGGGTCGAGCGCATCGAAGGCGGGACCGTCGCCTACCGGACCAAGGATGGCCAGGAGGCGAAAAGCCCCGCCGACCTCGTCCTCATGGCCGTCGGCCGCAGGCCCAATCTCTCGGGCTGGGGCGGTCAGGAGGCCGGACTCGACATGACGCCGAAAGGAATCATCGTCGACGAGCGCATGCGCACGAATCTGCCCGGTGTCTGGGCGATAGGCGACGTTACCGGCAAGAGCCTCCTCGCGCACTCGGCCTACCGCATGGCCGAAGTCGCCGTGACCGACATACTCTCAGGCGGCGGTGCCGCGAAGGGCGCTGACCGCATGCGCTACGACGCCGTTCCCTGGGCCGTCTACGGAATACCGGAGGCGGCCGGCATCGGCATCACCGAGCAGGAAGCGGCCGCCCGCGGCATCGCGGTGAAGACCTCCTCGCTCCCGCTGCGCGTCTCCGGACGCTTCGCGGCCGAGAACGGCTTCGCGGCTCCGGGAGGCGTGAAGCTGATCGTCGAGGCCGGCACGGAGCGGGTGCTCGGTGTCCACGTCGTCGGATCCTACGCGAGCGAGATGATCTGGGGCGCCGCTCCGGTCATCGAGCAACAGATGAGCGTCGCCGACCTGCGCCAGATGATTTTTCCCCACCCCTCGGTCTGCGAAGCGATACGCGAAGCGGCCTGGGCGATGGCCCATTGATAAAGAGCGCGGGACTTCCCTGGTAGAAGGGCCCACGCACACAACAGTATAACGGAGGATAGCAATGCCAAAATCGATACTTGTCGACCCCGCCGATGTGCGGAAACCCTCGACCCTCAAAATCGCCGACATTCCAGTCAACAGCTACAAGAGCGATTTCAAGAAGGAGCTGAAAACTTTCGGCGCCGGAAAATTGAAGCAAATCTGGCTCGACATGGTCTACATCCGCGAGTTCGAGACCATGCTCAACACCTTCAAGACCATGGGCGCCTGGAACGGCATCGAGTACAACCACAAGGGCCCCGCCCACCTCTCCATCGGCCAGGAAGCGGCCTCGGTCGGACAGTGCGCCGCCCTTCTGCCCGATGACTTCATCTTCGGCTCGCACCGCAGCCACGGCGAAATCCTCGCCAAATGCCTCTCGGCCTCGCGCCTGTTGCCGGAGAACGAGCTCATCTCCGTCATGGAGAAATTCCTCGACGGCGAAACCCTGAAACTCGTCGACAAGATCCCCGCGAAAAACCTGGCCGACCGCGCGGAGAACTTCATCCTTTTCGGCACCCTCGCCGAAATCTTCGCGCGCAAGGCCGGCTTCAACCGCGGCCTTGGCGGCTCCATGCACGCCTTCTTCACGCCCTTCGGATCGATGCCGAACAACGCCATAGTCGGCGGCTCGGCCGACATCGCGACGGGCTCCGCCCTCTTCAAGAGGATCAACCGCAAGCCCGGCATCGTCGTGTCCAACATCGGCGACGCGTCCATGGGCTGCGGCCCCGTCTGGGAAGCCATGAGCCTGGCGGCCATGGATCAGTACCGCAAACTCTGGGACAAGGATGTCGGCGGCGCTCCGCCCATCCTTTTCAACTTCTTCAACAACTTCTACGGCATGGGCGGCCAGACCAATGGCGAGACCATGGGCTACCAGGTCCTCGCCCGCGTCGGCGCCGGCGTCAACCCCGAGAACATGCACTCCGAGCGCGTGGACGGCTACAATCCCCTCGCCGTCGCCGAAGCCGTCGGGCGCAAGAAGAAGATTCTCCTCGAGGGACGCGGCCCTGTGCTCCTGGACACCATCACCTACCGCGTGTCGGGTCACTCGCCCTCCGACGCCTCGAGCTACCGCAGCAAGGAAGAGGTCGAGCTCTGGCAGTCGACCGATTCCATCACGTCCTACGCCGATTACCTCATCGCGAACAAGGTCGCGACCCGCGACGAACTCGACACCGCGCGGAAAGCCATTTTCGAGAAACTCGACTCGGTCGTCAGGCTCGCCACGAACGAGGCCGAGTGCCCGCGCGTCAACGGCGCCTTCATCGAATCCGTCATGTTCTCCAACACGAAAGCCGAAAAGCTCGACGAGCGCGCGCCCGAGCTTCTCGGCGACCCCGCCGAGAATGCCAGAGTCAAGGCCCTTGCCGGAAAGGTCCGCTACGCCTTCGACGCCGAGGGCAAGCCCGTCTCCAAGAACAAGCTCTTCCAGTACCGCGACGCCCTCTTCGAGGCGATGATCCACCGTTTCGCGATCGACCCGACCATGGCCGCCTGGGGCGAGGAAAACCGCGACTGGGGCGGCGCCTTCGCCGTCTACCGCGGCCTCACCGAGGCGCTTCCCTACCACAGGCTCTTCAACAGCCCGATCTCCGAGGGAGCCATCGTCGGCTCGGGCGTCGGCTACGCGCTCTCGGGCGGACGCGCCGTCGTCGAACTCATGTACTGCGACTTCATGGGCCGCGCCGGGGACGAGATATTCAACCAGGCCTCCAAGTGGCAGTCCATGTCGGCCGGTCTCCTCAAGATGCCGCTGACGGTGCGCGTCTCCGTCGGCAACAAGTACGGCGCCCAGCACAGCCAGGACTGGTCGGCCTTCGTCGCCCATGTTCCGGGCCTCAAGGCCTACTTCCCCGCCACGCCCTACGACGCCAAGGGAATGCTGAACCTCGCCCTGCGCGGCACCGACCCCGTCATCTTCTTCGAGAGCCAGCTCCTCTACGATGTGGGCGAGCAATTCGAGAAGAGCGGCGTGCCCGCGGGCTACTACGAGATACCCGAGGGACAGAGCGCCGTGCGCAAGACCGGCAAAGACCTCACCATCGCGACCTTGGGTGCCACCCTCTACCGCGCCATGGACACCGCGAAGCTCCTCGAGGACAAGTACGGTCTCTCGGTCGAGGTCGTCGACCTGCGCTTCATCGCGCCCCTCGACTACTCCGTCCTCCTCGAGTCCGTGAAGAAAACCGGCAAGCTCGTGCTCGCGAGCGACTCCTGCGAGCGCGGCAGCTTCATGCACACCGTGGCATCCAACGTGACACAGTTCGCCTTCGATTACCTCGACGCACCCGTCGCCGTGGTCGGCAGCCGCAACTGGATCACGCCGGCCGCGGAGATGGAGCAGCTCTACTTCCCGCAGAAGGACTGGATCGTCGACACGATCCATGAGAGAATCATGCCCCTCGCCGGCCACGTGCCGACCACAGTCCAGACAGCCATGGATCTCGCCCGCAGGGCGAGGACTGGTCTCTAAAAGGAGCTACCCGTGAGTGAGGGCGACATGACGGCCGAGGCTCTGCGTCTCAGAATCAATGATTCCGGGCTCAGTCCCCGGGATCGCTGCGCCGCCCTTCGATCCTACGTCGACACCGGCCTGGCCCTGAGGGTTCCCGCGCCCGCAGCCGCGGCGCCGGGCGCGGAAGTCAACAACCACATCCACACGATCTACAGCTTCAGCCCTTACACGCCCTCGATGGCCGCCCTGCGCGCCTTCGAGGCCGGGCTGGAAGTGGCGGGCTCCGTCGACCACGATTCGATCTCCGCCGCCCGCGAGATGACGGAAGCCTGCGCCGTCCTGGGCCTCGGCGGGGTCACCGGCTGCGAACTCAGGGTCAGTTTCCGCGAGGCGGCCGATGGAGGGATGAGCCCCTTCGCCTCGCGCAAGATCAACAATCCGGACTCGGCCGGCATCGTCTACATGACGATCCAGGGCGTGCCCGCGTACAACATCGACAGGCTCGACGCCTTCCTTGCGCCCATACGCGCGAGGCGCAACATGCGGACTGTCGCTATGGCGGCGGCTGCGAGCCATCTTCTCGAAGCCGCCGGCATCCCCGGCATCTCCATGGAAAAGGACATCCTCCCCCTCTCGATGGCCTCCGAGGGCGGTGGCATTACCGAGCGCCACCTCTGCCGGGCGGTGGCCGGGCGCATGATCGCGCACTATGACGCTCCGGGGACCGCCACCGATACCGCCGGACATGGCAGGGGCCTCGTCGCCGGGCTTGAAAAGGATTTCGGGATAAAGGTGACATCCAAGGTCGCCGCCCTCCTCTCCGACCCGGCCAACGCCATCGCCGTCTACGACCTCATCAACGTGCTCAAGACAGGTTTCCTGGACAGAATTTTCATCCAGCCCGACGAGAGCGAATGCATCCCCGTCCGCGAGGCCGTCGCCTTCGCCCGCTCCATCGGAGCGATTCCCGCCTACGCCTACTTGGGCGATGTCGGCGAATCTCCCACGGGCGACAAGAAGGCCGAGAAGTTCGAGGACGATTATCTCGACGAGCTCTTCGTCGAGCTCGGGAAGCTGGGATATCTCGCCGTGACCTACATGCCGCCGCGCAACACCTCCGCCCAGCTCGGGCGTGTGAAGGCGCTCTGCGCGAAGCACGACTTCATGGAAATTTCCGGCGTCGACATCAACCAGCCGAGGCAGACCTTCAACTGCCCCGAGCTTCGGCGGCCTGAGTTCGCCCACCTCGTCGATACGACCTGGGCGCTGGTGGCCCATGAAAAACTTGCCTCCGCCGATCCGCGGCTCGGCCTCTTCAGGGCCGACAATCCGCTCGCGGACAGAAGTCTCGCCGATCGCCTCGCCATCTACGCGGTGGCCGGCCGCATGCTCGACCCCCGGCAACCAGCTGTGGTTGCGGATATCGCCGCCCTCGTCGCGGAAGGAAGGCTCAGATGACTGATACACAGACTCTCGCCACATATGCGCCCCTCGTGCGCGGCCTCTATCTCGGGGCCGCAGGGATGCCCGTCTTCGTAGTCCCTGGCGAGGCTCCGGCCGCTCGGGGGCGGGACGGGCAGGGCCAGGTCGCGGAGGGTCCGATCGCGGACGACCCGATCGCGGAGGGTCCGGCCCTCATCTCGCTGACAAATCTTTCCGGGAAGGAAGCCGCCTCCGAACTCGTCTCCGCTTTCGCGAAGATGGGCGCGGGACCTGAACATCTTCCCGGAGGCTTGAGCCTCGGGACTGAGGAGGGGAGCATCTCCTTCTACGCAGGGCTTTCCATGGAAGCCGCCCGCGCGCGCGCCACGAGAGGCGATGTGGCTTTCTGGGACTCCTGTGCCGACTCAAGGCTCCGGTCGGGCAATGCGGCTTCTGCCTCTGGCCGCTCCCGCGTCGTCGAGGGCAGGATCGCCTGTGTGACGGGCGGCGCCCAGGGCTTCGGCGAGGAGATCGTGCGGGGCCTCGCGTCCTCCGGAGCCTACGTTTTCATCGCAGACATGAACTTCGAGGGTGCACGTCGCCTCGCCGGAACCCTCAATGCGGAACAGGGCAGGGAAGTCGCCGCGGCCATCGCCGTGAACGTGGCGGACGAAGCCTCGGTGAAGGCCATGTTCGGGACCATCGCGGTCGAGGCGGGAGGGATAGACCTCGTCGTCAGCAACGCCGGCGTCCTCAAGGCATCCTCCGTTCTCGAGCAGGAACTCGGCGCCTTCAAGTTCGTCACGGACGTCAACTACACCGCGTTCATGCTCGTCACGAAGCACGCGGGGCTCACCATGCGCGCCCAGAGCAGGACCTCCGGCAAGAGGCCGACCGATATCATCCAGATCAATTCCAAATCGGGACTGCAGGGATCCAACAAGAACGCCTCCTACGCCGGCTCCAAGTTCGGCTCGATCGGGCTCGTGCAGAGCTTCGCCCTCGAACTCGTCGAATTCGGAATCAAAGTGAACGCGATCTGCCCCGGCAACTTCTTCGACGGCCCCCTCTGGTCCGATCCCGTCCGAGGACTCTTCGTCCAGTACCTCGAGGCGGGCAAGGTCCCCGGCGCGAAAACCATCGCCGACGTCAAGGCCTTCTACGAGGCCAAAGTTCCCATGGGAAGAGGCTGCACGGGACCTGACGTCATGCGCGCGATTTATTACCTTGTAGATCAGGAATATGAAACCGGACAGGCCTTGCCGGTCACCGGCGGACAGGTCATGCTGAACTGACAGGAGTATCCGATACATGAGCCACATCATCGCCGTCATCGACATAGGCATGACCAACAAGAAGGTCGCCATCTACGAATGGCCGGACTCAGCCGGACAAGGCGTCAAGCCGCACTGTCTCGCCTCCGTGTCGAGGACCTTCGAGCCGGTCATGCTGGGGGATATCGAAACCCACGATCTCGCGGGCATGGAGGACTGGTTCCTCGAAATGCTCGCCGATTTCGCAGAGCGCTATCCGATCCGCGCCATCGCGGTTTCGACGCACGGCGCCACCATGGTCTGCCTCGGCGCGGACGGGAAGCCCTGCCTGCCCTGCGTCTATTACACCTACGAGCCCGGACCGGAGTTCCAGAAGCGTTTCTACGACCTGACCGGAAAGCCCGAGGCGCTCCAGGCGGTAACCGGCACGCCTGTCCTCTCCGCCCTCATCAATCCCGCGAAGGGGCTTTTATTCGCGAAGGAGCGCTTCCCGGAACAATTCGCCCGGACGGAGCTCGTGCTCTCCTATCCCCAGTACTGGGGATACAGGCTCTCAGGCGCGGCCGGAGCCGAGGGCACCTACGTCGGCTGTCACACCTACCTCTGGGACTGGCAAAAAGAAGAGTACTCCTCCGTCGCGCGGGTCCTCGGTCTCGCGGACAAGATGCCTTCCCCCTTGAGGAAATCGCAGGACATCCTCGGAAGGCTCAAACCCGAGCTGGCCGCCCGTCTCGGCCTCGACGCTTCCACTATCGTGACCATGGGCATCCACGATTCCAACGCCTCCCTCGTCCCGCACATCGTCGCGCGCGGCGGACGCGATTTCGTCCTCAACTCGACGGGAACATGGTGCGTCCTCATGCACCCCTGCCCCGAGTACGGATTCAAGGCGGACGAATTGGGCAAGGTCGTATTCTTCAACCGATCGGCCTTCCTGAAGCCCGTCAAGACCGCCATATTCCTCGGCGGATTCGAGTACGGGACCTACACCGATCTCATCGCGAAAACGTCCTCTCCGGTGCCCGCATGCTCCGATCCCTCCGTCTACGCGAGGATCGTCCGGGAGAAACGGCTCTTCATCCTTCCGGAGATCGTCCCTGGCTCGGGACAATTTCCGGGCTCGAGCGCCATGGCCGTGGAGGGCGGGACGGACTTCCCCCTCGCGACGATGGAGAGCGGGGAGAAGGTTCCTGCCTTTTTTTCCGATCCTGAGACCGCGGGGGCGGTGCTCAACCTCTCTCTCGCTGTCCAGACCCTCGTCGCTCTCGGCCGCACGGGACTCGAAGCCGGCAGCGACGTGTTCACCGAGGGCGGCTTCCGCAAGAATCCCGACTACTGCGGCATTCTCGCGGCCGCCCTGCCCGGCAACGCGACCTGGATCACCGACCTCGCCGAGGCGACATCCTTCGGAGCGGCGATGACGGCAGCCAGCGCATTGTCCGGACGCCCCCTCGAGGATTTCGGATCCGACTTCGATATAGAATACAAGTCAGTCCGGCCCATGGAGGGCCTGGACGGATTCGCGGACTACATGGAAGCTATGCTCGGCCTCGTTGCACGAAGGGGCGGACGGGTTTCCGGCATCTGAACGGACCGGCCCCGGACTGAAACCCGGAGGGGGCCGAATGGTCAAAGCCGGCATCGTGCCGGCTGAAGGAGAACGCACATGAAGACAAAAGCCGTACGCATCCACGGCGTGAACGACCTCAGGCTCGAGGAATTCGAGCTTCCGGCGATCAAGGACGACGAAATTCTCGTCCGGATCGTCTCCGACTCCATCTGCATGTCGAGCCACAAGCTCGCGATGCAGGGCGAAAAGCACAAGCGCGTGCGCCACGAACTCGCGAAGAACCCGGTCATCATCGGCCACGAGTTCTGCGGCGTCATCGAGGAAGTCGGATCCAAGTGGGCCGGACAGTTCAGGCCCGGGGCCACGTTCGCCATACAGCCGGCGCTCAATTACCAGGGCACGCTCTGGGCGCCGGGCTACTCCTACGAGTACACGGGCGGCGACTCGACCTACGCCATCATCCCGAACGAGGTCATGGAGTGCGGCTGCCTCCTCGAGTACAAGGCTGACAACTTCTTCATGGGCTCCCTCTCCGAGCCGGTTTCCTGCATCGTCGGCGCCTACCACGCCCAGTACCACACCAAAGGTGGCTCCTACGTTCACGAGATGGGCATCAAGGAGGGCGGATCACTCGCGCTGCTCGCGAGCGTCGGTCCCATGGGACTCGGCGCCATCGACTACGCCATCCACGCGCCGCGCCGCGCGAAACGCGTCGTCGTGACCGACATCGATCCTGCACGCCTGGAGCGCGCCGCGCGCATCATCACCGTGGCCGAGGCCGCGAAGAACGGCGTCGAACTGGTCTACGTGAACACGAAGGAAATCGCCGACCCCGTGGCCTACCTGCAGAAACAGAACGGCGGCAAGCTCTTCGACGATGTCTTCGTCTTCGCCCCCGTGAAGCCCCTCATCGAGATGGCCGACAAGCTTCTCGGGACGGATGGCTGCCTCAACTTCTTCGCCGGCCCCACCGACACGGGGTTCTCGGCCGCTTTCAACTTCTACAACGTCCACTACGAGTCCCACCACCTCGTCGGAACCTCGGGCGGCAACACCGACGACATGATAGAGTCCCTGGAGATGATGGCCGCGGGAACCCTCAATCCGGTCTCCATGATCACCCACGTGGGCGGACTCAACTCCGCCGCGTCGACGACCATCAACCTCGACAAGATTCCCGGAGGCAAGAAGCTCATCTACACGCACAAGAGGCTCGAGCTCGTCGCCCTCGCCGATTTCGCTTCCCTCGGCACGCGCAGTTCCTTCTACGCCGAGCTCGCGCGCATCGTCGCCGCCCACGACATGCTCTGGTGCAAAGAGGCCGAGGACTACCTCCTCGCCAACGCGCCGGATATTTGATATCTTGAAAGCGGGGATCGTTCGCGATCCCCGCCACTGCAGCGCGCGCTTCGTCGAGGCGCCGCGCAGCGGAATTCCACTGTTATGGAGATGTTTTTTTAATGAAATCCCCCAAGGAAATGGTGCTGGAGAGGAAGATCCTCTCGCTCCTTTCCGAGTATGGCCGCGACAATCCGGCCTTCAAGACCGCGCAGCTCCTCATGGACGATCCCGAAGTCCAGATCATGCAGGACTACGCCAACACCGTCTCGATCAAACGCCTCGGTTTCAACGACCACGGCCCCGTCCACATGCGCACGGTGGTGCTCAACGCCATCCTCATGATGAACCTCTTGAAAAAAGCCGGCGTGAAGACGAGCCTCGAGGAGGAGGAGATCGGCAGCTTTTCCGACAGTCTCGTCGCCGTCATCCTCGCCTCATTCCTTCACGATCTCGGCATGACGATCGGGCGCCAGGACCACGAGCTCCACTCTGTCTACCTCGGCCTTCCCGTGATCGACCGCGTTCTCGCCGCCGTCTTCCATGACGACGCGAGCCGGCGCTTCATTCTCCGCTCCCTCGCGATCGAAGGAATATCGGGCCACATGGGCACGCGCGCCATACACTCGCTCGAGGCGGGTGTCATCCTTGTCGCCGACGGCTGCGACATACAGAAGGGCAGGGCGCGAATCCCTCTCTCGCTCGGGAACGAGCCCCGCGTAGGCGACATACACAAGTATTCCGCGAGTTCCATCGAGGATGTCCACATCCAGGCCGGCGGAGAAAAACCCATATCCATCATGGTGGAGATGTCCTCCGAGGTCGGATTCTTCCAGATCGAGGAAGTGCTGATCGCCAAGCTGGGCCGCAGCACGATCAAGCAGTACATCGAGCTCTACGCATTCGTCACGGGTTCGCCCCTCAAACGCTACATCTGATTTGATCCGCACCGCCACACCGCAGCCCCAAGGAGTTCCGATGATTTCCGCTGTTTTGTTCGACATGGACGGAGTGCTCGTCGATTCCGAAGCACTCATCGCAGAGGCCGCCCTCCAGATGTTCGCCCGCAAATACGGACTCGCCGTGCGCCACGACGATTTCCTGCCCTTCGTCGGCGCGGGAGAGAGCCGCTACATAGGCGGCGTCGCGGAGAAGTACGGGATCGTCATCGATATCGACGAGGCGAAGGCCGCGACCTACGCGATCTACGGCGAGTGCGCGGGCACGGGGCAGCGCGGCATGAAAGTCCTTCCTGGAGCGGTGGAATACCTGCGCGCCTGCAGGTCCTCCGGTCTGCGCATCGCGCTCGCCTCCGCCGCCGACAGGGTCAAGGTCCTCATCAACCTCGAGTTTCTCGGCATCGACGAGTCGGCCTTCGACGCCGTCGTGACGGGAGGGGATGTGGTCCGGAAGAAACCATTCCCCGACATCTACATCGAGGCCGCGCGCAGGATAGGCGTCAGGCCCGAAGAATGCCTCGTTGTCGAGGATGCCGTGAACGGCCTGAAGGCGGGAGTGGCCGCGGGCGCGCGCTGCCTCGGCATCACGACGAGTTTCTCCGAGGCGGTTCTGCGCGATGCCGGGGCGCTCTGGTGCGCGCCCGACCTTGCGCACGCGCCGGAGCCCGCCGCGCTGGACTGACGGTCGCGACGAAAGGCCACATCTGTGCCGGCAAGGGCGGGACCGGACAGCCGTATTGCCTCATCCGGAAATCTAACCGAAGGACAGCTTGTCGTGACGCTGTCTCTTGTGTAAAAACGTAGGCTCTATGAAAGACGATACCTGTGCCGGTGACTGTGGTCCCCGATCGCGCTCTGGTTCCCTTCGTGTCGGGGACGCGCAGATCGAGGCGGCCATTTTCGATATGGACGGCCTCATGTTCGACACCGAGCGCGTGGCCGTCGATTCCTGGGTCGCGGCCGCAGAGCAGCTCGGTTATGCCGTCGGAAGGGAGGTGTTTCTGGCCATGGTCGGGACAGCTGCCGGCAGCATGAAGCCCATCCTCGCAAAACTGTACGGAGAATCCTTCCCCTACGACGAACTGCGCCGGCTCAGGCTCGAGATCGCAGCCCTTCATCTGGACGAATACGGCGTGCCGGTTAAGGAGGGATTGCGCGAGCTCCTCGCCTTCCTCCGAGCGGCGGGCATTCCGATGGCGGTCGCCACCTCGACGAACAGGGCGAGGGTCGAGCCACTGCTTGCCCGATCCGGTGTCGCCGGTTTTTTCCAGGTCGTCGTCTGCGGCGACGAGGTCCTTCGCTGCAAACCCGCCCCCGAGATTTACCTGAGCGCCGCGGCCCGGCTCGGAACCTCTCCCGGACGCTGCCTCGTGCTCGAGGATTCGCGGATCGGCATCGCGGCCGCCCACGCGGCGGGAGCGATCCCCGTCATGGTGCCCGACCTCGTGCAGCCCGACGCCGCGACCCTGGCCCGCGTTCACGGCGTGATGGGAAGCCTCTCGGATGTCAGGCTCTACCTGCAGACAGGCCGTCCCGACCTCGCCACCGGCCCGGACAGGGTGAACACGAAGTACGAAATGCCGGCGACATTGTCCATGCCGGAGCCGCAGCGCGTGCTATAATGCGTCTTCCGGTACGGGGGAGTGAATGGTGCGGATCGTGGTCAGGAGTGCTGTATTTCTTGTGTTCGCGATGGCGGTCTTGTCGGGATGCACCGCGAAGGGGCCCGCGAAACCCAGACAGATCCGGGTCGAATTTTCCTTCGGCGCCGAGGACATCGATATCTACCACGCGATGGAGGCCTTTCTCCTCAAGGCCATTCAGTCGCCCCGGAAGGATATTCTGGTCTCCTTCTCCTACGCGTACGCCTCGACGCCGAAACAGCTGCAGAACATCAGGGCGGCCATAGCGAAAAAACCCGACATCATCGTGATAATGCCGCAGGACTCGAAAGCCGTCCTTCCCCTCATCGGCGAAGCGCACGCGGCGGGGATAAAGGTCATAGTGTACAATCGGGCCACCGACCCCGATCCGGTTCTCGTCCCTGATGCCTATATCGGTCTCGACACCATCGATCAGGCCTATACGACGGGGGTCGCCCTCATCAAGCGGATGAAGGAACAAGGAATTCGTCCTAGGATCATCAACATCACGGGCTCCCTCGGCGACAGGAACGCGCTCAACCGCAGCGAGGGCCTGAAGCGGGCGGCCGCGGAGATGGGAGCCGAGATAATCGCGGAGGTTCACTCGGACTGGATTCCGGAAAAGGTCGAGGCAGGACTCGACGCGGCGCTCGCCGGGCATCCGGAGGCGACGGCCATTTTTTGCGCCTCCGACTGGTTGATGGACGGCGTCGAGGCCAGCCTCCGGAAGATCGGCAGGTGGGCTCCCTATCCCGACCCCGAGCATTTTTTTATCGGAAGCCAGGATGTGTTTCCGAATGGAGAACCCCTCATCCGCGCAGGCTACATCGATGTCGATACGGCCTTCGACATATGGCCGATGACGACCATGCTCGTGCAGAGCATTCTCTCCATCGGGACCGGAAGGTCCATGAGCCAGAAGGTTTTTCTTGTTCCCGGCCGGGTCGTGACTGCCGCGAACATAGACACCATGGACGATCTGTGGGGCGTTGTCCTTGCCCGGAAGTGAACGGGAAACCGGAAAATGAGCCGGCAATCGGAGATAAACCGGGCCGGCAATCCGGCGAGTCGGCGATGCAACCGCCGGCAATCGGCGGATCGGCCGCACAAAGGCCTTCAGTTCGCAGGAAGTATATTCCTGCGGTATTCATTCGGCGTGAGGCCGTAGGTTCTCTTGAAAAGCGTGTAAAAATAGGCGCTGTTCGTGATTCCGATGCTGGTGGTGATCTCGCTGATCGTGCAATCCTTCTCGACGAGGAGTGCCGTGGCGATAGTGAGCCGTTTTTCGTTGATCGCCTCGGCCACGGATTTCGACGTCAGCTTCCTGTATACCCTTCCGATGTAGCTGGCTGAGAGTCTGAGTTCGTCGGCGATGAGATCGATGGACAGGTTCGGGTTCCTGTAGTTCGCTTCTATGATTTTGTTCACGCCGCCGATGATGAGCGTGTGCCGGTCCTTTCTCGTTTCGTCCAGATACCGGGTCACGGTCCTGAACACGTCGTAGAAGGCCATATCCACTTCATCGAGGGTTTCGAGGCCATTGATCGACGCGACCAGCGAGACGATGTCGGCGAGAATCTTCGTGTTGTGGCTTTTTTCGATCAGCTCGATCGTCGAGCTGACGGCGAGGGCGATGCGGAGCACCGTGGATTGCGCGACATTGTACGAAAAGCGCGCCGCGTTCCTGGTTATCGCCTGGTATTCGGCCCGGGCTTCCTCGCTCTTTCCCGATTTTATGGCGTTGCAGAGCGCCTTTTCCCTTTCCAGGGGATACTCGTAGCTTTCCGGATCGTTCGACCCGACCGCGTCGGCCCAGATAAGCAGCTCCGAGCCCAAGGTAAAGCGGTAATTCGAAGCCTGGATCGCCCTGACATAGGCATCGCCCAGGGACCGGACATCGCCGCGCACAAGGCAGGCTGTCGCGGAGAGCCGTATATCGAGATTGCGGGCGAGCGATTCTGCGATTTCGAGCGCGAATGATTTCAGAACCTCGCGCGTCGCCTCGTCGCCCGGAGCGCCGGGCGGATTCAGGACAAGAGCCAGATGCTGTTCGAAATCGACTCCCACGCAGGCTATGGAGCGTCTGTCCGCGACGTTCCCGGCCAGTCTGAGGGCGGAAGACAGAATCCTGTCCCGGTCCTTTTTGCTGTGATTGGCGCAGAATTCGGAGAAGCGGTTTACCCTGAGAAGGATGAGGGCCAATCCGGCTTCGGGATCGATGCCCGCGCGGCTGTTCCCCAATGCGCCCGCCGCGGGGACCTGCCCATCGGCATCCCCCGTACCCAGTATCCATTCCCGCACAGCCCGGTTCCGCGCATCCTCCTCCAGAATTCCCTTTTCAGCGCGGAGGGCCGCGTACTCCTCTTGAATTCGGAGGATGACGGCGATGGTGACCAGGAAAAGGATGAGGAGACAGAGCGAGAACGCGATGATCCTCCGGATTTCCGCGTTCGACTCGGAGTGGATGGCGTCGGCGATCTCATTTACGGTGCTGTTGAACTCGTTGCCCGAGATGGTGAGGATCGTGATTTTGTTGGTGAAATTCATGAGAAGGACGATTTCGTCGAAGCTCAGATCCCGCTGGCCGCGTTTGCTGTAATAGTTGTAGATGAGACCCGGAAAGACCTTGGCTCCGAGGCCCGACGCGATGATTGCGCCGAGATCCTTGTCCGCCGCGATCAGTTTTTCATAGGTGATGGTCCACAGCGCCAGCGCCGAGTCCATCTTGTCCCGCCATTCTTTTTTCAGGAACGCGAGTTTCTTTCCCTCCCGGAGATTCCCGAACAGCGCGTCGAAGCTCTGAGCCTTCGAAATCCAGTCCTTCCGGAAAGTCTCGAGTCCCTCCGTCTCCGGAATCGGGGGGTCCGAGCGTCCGAGAAGAATGTCCTGGGTCGCCACATTGAGCGCATTCCATTTTACGAGAAGCTCCGAGGCGCTGACGGAGAGATCCTTTATCGTGACGATGTTGTTCCCGACGAAGAAGACGATGCCGGTGAGGACAAGGATCAGAACCGCGCTCGCGAGGAAAAACACCTGGAGCAGTGAGTGTTTTCCCTTTGTTTTTTCCCGAGCTGTCATTCCCGCCGCCCTTTCATACCGAACTATACGTCCACTTTTCGCTGTGGACAATGAAAAGGTGCGATAAGTGAAAGAAAGTGCCGATTTCAAACAAGCGGAGAGCTGAAAAGTGAACTGATCGCAGGAACTCGTCTCTATGCCGTTTCCGGAAACCGGGTCGACACTGTGCCCATCACGACATTCCTTAGAGGAGGAAGAGCATGAAGGGCAAAATGATTCTGTGTCTCGCGCTGTGTCTCGCGGTTTTCGGCGCATCGACTTCCGTCTGGGCGCAGAGCCCGGGAACACCCAAAACGATTACCATCGGTATTTCGTGGAACGAGAAGATGCACGCCCTGATCCAGGCCTGGGAAGACTACATGAAGAGCTACAGCGCCGAATACGGCAAAAAGAACGGCATCGCGTTCAAGTGGATCGTGAACGTCGCCGACAGCGATCCCTCGCAGCAGGCTTCCAATATAGAAGATCTCATCAACCAGAAGGTGGACATCATCATAGCGAGGCCCCACGATGCGGCCGCGATCGGAGCTTCCATTACGGCGGCGCGCAAGGCCGGGGTCAAATTCATCACCTTCGACCGGAAGTCTTCCGGCGTGAAGCCCGACGCCCACGTCGGCGCCGACAGCTTCAATCAGGCCATCTCCACGGCGGAGGCCTTCGCCAAGATCCTGGCGGACAAGGGAATCAAGGGCAAGGCCATCGAGCTCATGGGCGACCTGCGCGACATGAACGCGGTCCAGAGATCCAACGGCTGGCACAAGGTCGAGAGCGAAAAGGGGCAGTGGAGCACCGTGATCCAGGTTCCGACCGAGTGGGACCCCCAGAAGTTCATGACCGGGACGGCCAACGCCCTCCAGGCCCACCCCGAGGCCAACTGCATGTTCATAGCCAGCGACTTCGCCTTCTCCGCGGTGCAGACCGCGCTGCAGAACGCAGGACGCTGGGCTCCCATCGGGGATCCGAAGCACATGTATATCGCCACGCAGGACGTCAATCCTCAGGGTTACGAGGCGATGAAGAAGGGCTACATCGACGTGGCGACAACCTATGACGCCTACTTCCACGCCGTGGAACTCGTCAAGGTAGCGGTCCGCCTCGCCTCGGGCGAGAAGCTCAACGGTCAGGATTTCCTCGTCGCCGGCCGGGTCGCCACCCCTTCCAATGTCGACAAGCTCGAAAAGATGTGGGCCCGCGAGTACAAAGACTGAGAAACTCCCTCACGGACACCGGTTCCGCGACCGGCGGCCTTCGGGCCGCCGGTCCATTCCCGCGATACATGCCCATCTGGAGAACGCAATGAATCACACTAGCGCAGCGAAGCCTGTTCCGGAGCTCCGGATCGGCGGACGGAAGGCTGGCGCCCCGGGGGCTGCCGTACGGCCTCTCGTCCGGCTCTTGCCGCTCATCCTCTTTCTGGCGATCACGGCCGTTCTCGGCCTCACGGTCAGGAATTTTTTCACGGTCAACAATCTCGTCAACATCCTCATGCAGTCCTCGGCGCTCGGCTTCATGGCCATCGGCATGACGGCCGTCCTCATCACCGGGGGCATGGACCTCTCGATACCCGCACTCATGGCGCTCGGCGGAATCCTGGGCTCCATGTACATGCGCTCGGGCGGCAATCCCGTGATCGGAGCCCTCATGATGGTAGGCGTCGGCATCGCGGGAGGCGCGCTCAATGGCTTCGCAGTCGCGTATCTCAGGATGATTCCCTTCGTGGTGACGCTTTCGACTCAGGCCATCGCCATGGGCGCCTGCGTCATGATAACCAACTCCGTCAGTGTGCTCGGTCTGCACCAGGGATTTCTGGACTTCGTCATGGCCAGGATCTGGATCATCCCCTTTCCTGTGCTCGCCCTCGCGGTCACGGCCCTCGTCGTAGGCCTTCTTGCGGGGAAAAGCATATTCGGCCGCTGGCTCTACGCGGTGGGCATCAATGCCGAGACGGCGCGGGTGAGCGGAATTCCGAAGAGGCTGGTCCTGTTCGGCGCCTACGTCTTCGCCGGCTTCTTCGCAGGGCTCGCGGCGATAATCGTGACGGCGAGACTCGCCTCCGCCTCCTCGACGATGGGCCAGGAGGGCGTCGTGCTCAATGTCGTAGGGTCAGCTGTCGTCGGCGGCGTGAGCATCAACGGCGGGGCCGGCTTCTTTCCCGGGGCCGTACTCGGCGCCGTCATCATCACGATGATAAGCAACATCATGAACATGGCCCACCTTTCCTACTACGCGACGCTGATCGTGAAGGGTCTTGTCATCATCGCCGTCGTCGCGATCGATTCGCGGTCGAAGCGAAGCCAGGAGTGAAGCCATGACAGCATCCAGTCTGAAATTGACGGGAATCACCAAAAGTTTTCCGGGCATCAGGGCTCTGAACGGCATAAGCCTCGAGGCCTTTCCGGGGGAGGTCCTGGCTCTCATAGGAGCGAATGGAGCCGGCAAGAGCACGCTCATGAACGTGCTGGGCGGCGTCCTTCGCATGGATTCCGGGAGCATCGAGATCGGGGGAAAGCCCGCTGCCATCAACAGCCCCCTTGACGCCGCCCGGTGCGGCATCGCCTTCGTCCATCAGGAGATGGCCCTTCTGCCCACCATGACGATAGCGGAAAACATGTACATTTCATCCTTTCCGAGAACAGGCGCCCGGCTCATCGATTTCAGATCGGCGACTGCGCGGTGCTCGGAAATCCTCAAGTCCCTCGGCTGCTCGTTTCCTCCGAAAACCAAGGTGAAAAACCTTGGCTCAGGCGACCGCCAGATGGTCGAGATCGCGAGGGCCCTCCTCGGGAACCCCCGGATAGTCATCTTCGACGAGCCGACATCGTCTCTTTCCGGCCTGGAGAAGGAGAGGCTCTTCGGCGTGATAAAAAAGCTCAAGGCGGGCGGAGCCACCATCATCTACATCACGCATTTCCTCGACGAGGTTTTCACTCTCTGCGATCGGGCATTGGTGCTCAGGAACGGGGAGGTCGCAGGCGGGGATTCCATCGGCGCCCTGAATTACGAAAAAATCGTGCAGCTCATGCTCGGAAGGGCACAGCCGGATCTCCGGGGCGCGCCGGGCGTGGCAAAAAAGCGATCCGGGGCCATCGCGCTCGAGGTCAGGGATCTGACCAGGTCCGGCGTGATCGAAAATATAGACTTCGAGCTGCACAAAGGTGAGGTTGTCGGACTCTGGGGACTCCTCGGTTCCGGCAGGACGGAGCTCGCCAGGGCTCTTGCCGGGCTCGATTCGATCGACAGAGGCGAAATTTCTGTCGGCACGCCCGCGGGCCGCGCGCGCATCAGGCAGAGATCGGCCCAGAAATGGATAGGGCTCATCACCGAAAACCGCCGCGATGACGGGCTCCTTCTGCGCTCATCGGTCAGGAAAAACATTTCTCTGGCAAGTCTTCCCGGCCTTGTCTCGAAGTTCTGGCCTCTCATCGACGAGAAAAGAGAAAAATCCGAGGCAGGGCGGCTCATCGCCCGACTCGGCATCAAGGTATCGGATATGGAGCAGCCCGTCGCGACCCTCTCGGGGGGCAATCAGCAGAAGGTCATCCTGAGCCGGTGGCTGCAGAAGAATCCTCCCATCCTGATCATGGACGAACCGACGCGGGGGCTCGACGTGGGGGCGAAAATCGAAATCCAGGAAATGATCGGAACCCTGGCCTCGGGCGGAGCCTCCATCCTCGTCATCTCTTCGGAGATAGAGGAAATCATGAGCGTCAGTCACCGCTACCTCGTCATCGACCGGGGAAGGATAGTCGCGCGGCTCGATTCCGGCGCGAGCAAGGAAGAGCTGCTTTCGGCGGCCGTCGGGGCGCGTCAGGAGGTCCTGAAATGAAGCGTGAGAACACGCCGATAGCCCGGTTTGCCGGGATTCTGCGCGAGTACGGGTTCATCGTCATCCTCTGCCTCGTGGTGCTGGGATTTTCTCTTTCGACACAGCGTTTTCTGTCAGTGACCAACATTCTCGGCCTCTTTCACGCCAGTGCGCCCCTCATGATCATGGCTGCGGGGCTCGCCCTCATCGTCATGACCGGCAACCTGGACATATCCATAGGCTCGATTTCCTTTTTCAGCAGCGCGATCGGCGCCGTGCTCATGGCGAGATCAGGCCTTTCCCCCGTTCTGGCCCTTCCTCTCGTCGTCGGGACCGGCGCGGCCTGCGGCCTTCTCAACGGCCTGGTCTTCGTGTACCTGAAGGTCAACCCGCTCATCACGACGATGGGCTCGATGTTCGTATTCCGCGGCCTCGCCCTTCAGATCACGGGTTCCCGCGTCATAAGCATCGACGAAGGCCTCCGCGCATTCGGAAATTTCCGCATCGGCCCCGTCTATCTCGACATACTGATAGGCATCGCCTTCCTTTTCGTCGTCCATCTCGTCCACACGAGGACGCCTTTCGGTCGCCACATCATGGCTATCGGAAACAACAAGGAGACGGCGGGCCGCCTCGGCATACGGGTCAAGGCAGTCACACTTGCCGCCTTCGTTCTGTCAGGCTTCTGCGCCGGTCTCGGCGGGCTCTTCATGGTTTTCCAGATCGGGGCTGTCACGCTCCAGATGGGTGTGGGCATGGAATTCACCGCCATCGCGGCCATCGTCATCGGTGGAATCAGCCTCTTCGGCGGCGAGGGAGCGATCCTTCCCAATTTCGTGCTGGGCGCGCTCACCCTCGGCATCATCGAAAATGGACTGAATCACGTCGGGGCCTCGCCCTACCTCTACCCCTTCGTCCGCGGCGGGATAATCCTCGCGGCTATGTACGCGGATTCCCTCAAGAGGGGCACCCGCCCCAGGGCCATCCCGGCGCGGATACCGCGACAGACACAAGGAGACCGGAAGCATGGATAAAATCAAAGTGGGAATCCTGACTTTTTCCGACGGGCGGAGCTATCTGCACGAAGAACTTCTCCCCGTGACGAGAGGATACCAGGACAGACTTAAAGGCGCGCTCGAATCCACGGGGCTCGTCGAAGTCGTGACGGGCGACAGGATCATTTCCGACAACAGGGCCGCAGTCGCCGAGTCCAAGCGGCTCCGCTCCGCCGGGGTCGAGCTCACGATCTTCAACTACGCCATCTGGTGCTACCCCCACCTGACGGCGCTCGCGTCGAAGTTCGCGCCCGGTCCCTTCCTCGTGTTCTGCAACATCAATCCCTCGGAGCCGGGAATGGTCGGCATGCTCGCCGCAGCAGGAACGCTCGACCAACTGGCCCTCACTCATGAGCGCCTCTGGGGCGACATACGCGAACCGGAGGTGCTCGCGGCGGTCATGCGCTTTGTCCGGACGGCGGCCGCCGTCTCCCGGGTGAAGGGACAGACCTTCGGGCTTTTCGGCGGCAGACCCATGGGCATGTACACGGCGGTCAGCGCCCTCGATCAGTGGATGCGGGATTTCGGCGTCGATGTCGAGCATGTCGAGCAGCATGACATCGTGCGGTATTCGGAGGAAGTCGATTCTTCCAGGGTCGATGCCGCTCTCGCCTGGCTCGAAAAAAACGTGGGCGAAATACGGTACGACGGTTCGGGCCTCACGCCCGAAAAACTCAGGACGCAGATCCGGTCCTACTACGCGCTCAGACGGATCATCGACGAGCGCGGCCTCGATTTCATCGGCATAAAGGCTCACGGGGACCTGACGGAGAGCTTCGCGACCATGGATATCGCGGAGGCCTTCCTCAACGATCCCTACGACTGGGACGGCGCCCACGAGCCCATCGTCGCGGCGACGGAGGCGGACATGGACGGGGCCCTCACCATGCAGTTCCTGAAACTGATCACCGGCCAACCCGTCCTGTTTGCGGATGTCCGCCATTATGACAGCGAAGACGATGTATGGTACTTCTCGAACTCAGGCACCCACGCGACCTGGTTCGCCGGAAGATCGGCCGATCCCGCCGTGAATCTCCGGAACGTCACGTTTTATCCGGAAAAGAATTACTATCCGGCCGGCGGCGCCTCGGTGCAGCACTTCGCGGCTCCCGGCGAGGTTACTCTCGCGCGCCTCGCGAGGAAGGATGGCGTCTACCGACTCTCCATAGTGCCGGGCGCGTTTGTCGAATTTCCCCGGGATGTCGCGCTCCGGAAGGCCTCGACCGTGACTCCGGAATGGCCCGTCGCCTTCGCACGCCTTAAGTCTTCAGCCGGCTATTTCCTGAACCACTTTCCCTGCAACCACATCCACGGCGTATACGGCGACCATGTCCGCGAGCTCCTCATGCTCGCGAGGATCCTCGGCATCGGATCCGATGTTTTTGACGGAGGCGAGCGATGAACAAAGTCGGCATCTATTACGCCTACTGGACCCACGATTGGGACGCCGATTTTGTGCCGTACGTGCACAAAGTCGCCGGGCTCGGCTTCGATATTCTCGAAGTCAACGGAGGCACGATCGCGCTCATGTCGAAGGCGGCCAGGCGCGAGTTGAAGCGTGCCGCACAGGATCGGGGCATCGAGCTCAGCTACTGTATCGGGCTCACCGCGAAGCACGATGTCTCGAGCGCAAACGCCGCCATCAGGCGCGGCGGAGTCGCCTTCCTCAAGGAGATGGCCGGCGCGATAGGAGAGATGGGGGGCGGAAAACTGTCGGGGATTCTGTACGGCTCATGGCCGTCGACCCTGGAGCCGGGGGAGGACAAGGCCGCAAGCCTGGCCCGGAGTGTCGACAGCATGAAGGAGGCGATCGTGGCCGCCGAGGACAACAATGTCGTCTTCAACGTGGAGGTGGTCAACCGCTTCGAGCAGTTCATGCTCAACACCTGCGACGAGGCGCTCGAGTATCTCGGCAGGGTCGGGAGTCCGAACCTGAAAATGCTCCTCGACACTTACCACATGAATATCGAGGAGGACGACATCTGCGCCGCGATACAGAAAGCCGGGCCGGCGCTGGGCCATCTGCACATTGGCGAGAACAACCGCAAGCCGCCGGGCTACGGCCACATTCCCTGGGACGGCATCGGCCGCACCCTCCGGGACATGCGGTATGGCGGAGCCATCGTCATGGAGCCCTTCCTCATGCCCGGCGGCGAGGTCGGCCGGGACATCAAGGTCTGGCGTTCCCTGATGCCCGACTGCGATCTGGATCACGAGGCCCGCCTGGCGCTCGAGTTTGTCAGGGGAAGGCTGGCCTGAAGGTTTCGTCGCCCGCGACAGGACAATTCCTTTCTCTGATTGGCCGGGACCGCAAAGGAAATCCGCGGTTCCGGTAGCGGCTTCAGCATGAGGTTCTGTGTTGTGTCCGTATTGTCCCGGCCGCTCAGAATCCGTGCTTTGCCCTGCGTTGTTGTTTTGCGCAACTGAATCGTCAAAGAGATAGTATAATGAAAATAAAAGCTTGACAAATGCTATTAAACAACATAAAGTGATAATATAAACTGCAAGGAGAGCGACGATGAAGAGTGGGAAGCTCGGAGTGGCGGTCATAGGTTCGGGAAGGGCGGGGCTCATCCACGCCCGCAATTTCGCCGCGGGCATCGAGGGGGCGAAGCTCGTCGCCATGGTCGACCCATTCGAAGATGCGCTTGAGTCCGCGAAGAGCGAGCTCGGGCTGGACAGGGGATACAGGGATTACCGCGACGCGATGAACGATCCGGATATCGACGCTGTCGTCGTCGTCACCCCGACTGTCTACCACAGGGAAATAGTTCTCGCCGCCGCGGCTGCCGGCAAGCATGTCCTGTGCGAGAAGCCGATGGCCATGGACGCGGACGAGTGTCGCGTCATGGACGAGGCCTGCGCTGCGGCGAAGGTCAAGCTTCAGATCGGATTCATGCGCCGCTTCGACCGCAACTTCCGGCAGGCCAAGGCGGCCGTGGACGAAGGGCGCATCGGCGACGTCGTCCTTGTGAAGTCGCTCACCCGCGGCCCCAGCGTCCCGCAAGCCTGGATGTACGACATCGCGAAGAGCAACGGCCCCCTGGCCGAAGTCAACAGCCACGACATCGACACCCTGCGCTGGTTCGCCGGCAGCGACATCGCGGAGGTCTACGCGATCGCCGGGAATTACCGCTGCCCAGAGGCGCGGGAACGCTATCCCGATTTCTACGACAATGTCGTCATGAACGCGCGCTTCGCGAACGGCATGCAGGGCTGCATCGACGGCGCCGTGTCTGTGGGCTACGGCTACGACGCCCGGCTCGAGGTTCTCGGAACGAAGGGCGTCCTCTTCGTCGGCGGGCTCGCGGATTCCTCCGTGGTCGTCTGCTCGACGGGGGCCGACATCGTGAGCCCCGCGGTCAAGAGCTGGCGCAATCTCTTCATCGAAGCGTACAAGGAAGAGGA
Source organism: Treponemataceae bacterium (assembly GCA_963678065.2). Lineage (GTDB taxonomy): Bacteria > Spirochaetota > Spirochaetia > Treponematales > Rectinemataceae. The sequence goes on along the minus strand of CAXXVZ010000004.1, from coordinate 384,771 downwards.
CGCCTCCTTCGCGGCCTGCGTCCTCGCGGACACCGAGCCTGAGGTCAGCGGCAAAGACGGGCTCGAGGCGGTGCGCGTCGTCAACGCGGGCAACCGTTCGATAGTCGAGAAGCGGCCCGTCAGGCTGGACTGAAAAAACTGGACTGAAAAAAACTGGACCGAAAACTAAGGAGAACGGGATGAACATGAAGGCAATCAGACTTTTCGGCCCGGACGATCTGCGCGTCGTCGAGCTGCCCGTGCCGGAGCCGGGCGCGGGAGAGATTCTCCTCAGGACGGGGGCGGCTCTCATCTGCGGCACCGACGTGCGGATGTTCAGGAACGGCGCGAAAAACCTCCCGCTCACGCTCGGACACGAGTTCGCCGGAACCATCGCGGCGATCGGAGAAGGCGTCAGAGGCTACGCTCCCGGCATGCGGGTCGCAGTCGCGCCGAACTTCGGCTGCGGCGTCTGCGACCGCTGCGTCGCGGGGGACACCCATCTCTGCGCTGCGCTTTCGGCCATCGGCGTGACCATGGACGGCGGCTTCGCCGAATATGTCCTCATTCCCGCCGCGGCGGTGACCCAGGGCAACCTCTCCCCGATAGGGGACTCCGTCTCCTTCGCGGAGGCCGCGATGGCCGAGCCTTTGTCCTGCGTGTACAATTCCTTCGAACGCTCGCAGGTGAGGCCCGGCGAATCGGTTCTCGTCATCGGTGCCGGTCCCATCGGCCTCATGCACGCGAAGGTCTACAAGATGGCGGGCGCCGGCCTCGTCATGATCAACGACATGAACGAGGAGCGGCTCGCCGTCTGCAAAAACGAAGATCCGTTCTTCGTGACGATCGGGCCGGGTGGTGTGAAGGAGAAGGTCCTCGCGCTCACCGGAGGCAGGGGCGCCGACATCGTCGTGACCGCCGCCTCCGTCCCGGCCGTCCAGCAGGCTGCCTTCAAACTCGCGGGACTCAACGCGCGCGTCATCTTCTTCGGCGGTCTGCCTGCGGGCAAGGAGATCGTTCCTCTCGACACGAACGTCATCCACTACAAGATGATCACGGTCACCGGGACGAGCAGGCAGAACCTCAGGCAATACCGGACCTGCCTCGACCTCATCCGCCAGGGGCTGATACCGGTCGCGAACATCCTCACCGCGAGTTTCGGCATCGGAGAGGCCGCCGCGGCCTTCGATCTCTCCGTCCGCGGTGTCGGACTCAAGACCGGATTCGCCTTCGACTGAGACCGAAGAAAAGAGCGAGGAGACAAAGGTGGACGAGGTTTTTTTCGCGGGCGTCGACATCGGGACACAGGGTACGAAGGCAGCGATCTACTCGCAGGAGGGACGGCTGGCCGCCGAGGCCTTCTGTCCCTCCGAGCTGCGCAGGCCTGGCCCCGGCATGGTGGAGGAGGACCCCGAGCGGCAGTTCGCCTCGGTCTGTACGACACTCAAAGCCTGCATCGAGTCGGCGAAGATTGATCCCGGCGCGATAGCCTGCGTGGCGATAGACGGCCAGATGGCCGGGACCATCGGCGTCGGCGACGATGCCCGCGCGCTCACGCCCTACGATTCCTGGCTCGACACCCGCTGCTCGCCCTGGATCGAGCGGATGAAGAAGGGCGCAGGCGCCGAAGTCCTCGCGAAGACGGGCAACGCGCCGAGCTTCAACCAAGGCCCCAAGATCCTGTACTGGAAACACGAACATCCTTCCGTGTACGCGAACATACGCGCCTTCGTCCAGCCCGGGTCCTACGCGGCGATGCGGCTCTGCGGCCTCGGCATCGACAACGCGTATGTCGACGATACCTATCTGCATTTTTCCGGCTTCGCGGACAACGCTGCGGGAAAATGGGACCCGGAGCTCTGCCGCGAATTCGGCGTCGATCCGGCCAAGCTGCCGCGCATCGCGGCGCCTTCCGAAATTGTCGGGACAGTCAGCGCCGGGGCTGCCGCGCTCTCCGGCCTCGCTGCGGGCACGCCCGTGGCCGCGGGTCTCGGCGATACGGCGGCCTCCTTCCTGTCCTGCGGGGCCACCGAGCCGGGCGTCTGCGTCGACGTCGCCGGCACGGCTTCGGTCTTCGCGACGACGAGTTCTTCCTTCGTCCCCGATCTCTGTGCCGGCGTCATGGGAATAGGGCGTTCCGCCGTGCCTGGGCTCTGGCATCCCTACGCATACATCAACGGCGGCGGCATGAACATTCTCTGGTTCGCTGGCATGATCGCCTCCGGAGTGGACATCTCACGGGGCGATCCCGCTCTCCAGGCAGGCGCGGCAGGCGCCGGAGCGTCGGGGGGTGCCGGAGTCTCGGGAGCAGGAGCGTCGGGTGCCGGGGTCTCGGGTGCCGGAGCGTCTGGCGCCGGAGCCTCGGGCGGGCGATCCGTCGATTTCGACGATCTCGACGCCCTCGTCCGCAGACTTGAACCCAGGGCAGACGATCCCTGGTTCATTCCCCACCTCGAGGGAAGGGTGATGCCGAGCGATCCGGGAATGCGCGGCGCCTGGGCGGGCCTGCGCTGGAGTCACGGTCTCGACCGGCTCTACCGCGCCGTCCTCGAGGGGGCAGCCTTCGAATACTCAGTCTACCTCTCGGCTATCCGCCGGCTCTATCCGCGGCTCGCGCTCCGGGAAGTCCGGATTACGGGTGGCGGCGCAAAGAGCGGAGCCTGGACCTCGACCAAGGCTGATATTCTTGGTCTTTCCTTCAGGGCGGTCCGGGGCTCGGGCGGGGCGCCTGAGGGCGCGGCCATGCTCGCCGCATACGCCGTCTCGACAGCGGGGCGCGCCGGCGGAACAGGTTCCGGGCCGGAAGCGCGTTCCGGAAAGCTGGCGGAGCTCGCGCGCGGCTGGCTCGGATTCGATGAGACCGTCGAGCCGCGCGTGGACAGAAAGGACCTGTACTCGCGCCGTTTCGCGCAATACGAGCGATTGCTCGGGGCTCTCGCGGGTTTCCCCGACGACAAGGAGGACTAGGATCATGACGGTTTCGGATCTCGTGGCGGCTGACAGGCCGAGCTTCTATTTCATCGGCATGACGACGGGCAAATCGTCGATCATGAAAGTCTTCCCGAAGTGGGCGGAGCATCTGGGCCTCGGCGATGTCCCGATAAAGGGGATCGACTGCAAATGGCACGACGATCCTGCGGTCTACCGCGCCGTCGTCGATTTCATAAAAAACGATCCGCTCTCCCTCGGCGCCCTCGTCACCACTCACAAGATCGACCTCCTCGCGGCGGCGCAGGACCGCTTCGGCTACCTCGATCCCTACGCGCAGCTGCTCGGGGAAATTTCGAGCATCTCCAAGAAGGACGGGATGCTCTGCGGCCACGCCAAGGATCCCTTCACGTCAGGCTACTCCCTCGACGCCTTCATTCCCGCCGGCTACTGGAAAAAGACTGGCGCCGAGCTCTGCATCCTCGGCGCGGGGGGCTCCTCCCTGGCCCTCTCTGCCTACATCATGAAGCAGAAACCTCGCGACGAGTGGCCCTCGAAACTCGTCGTGACCAACCGCAGCGCGCCGCGCCTCGAGGAGATGAGGCACATCCATGCGCAGATCAACCCCGGCATTCCGGTCGAGTACGTTCTCGCGCCGAAGGCGGCCGACAACGACAGGATCGTCGCCGGGCTCAGGGCCGGATCCCTCGTCGTGAACGCGACAGGACTGGGCAAGGATGCGCCCGGCTCCCCCCTCTCCGACTCGGCCGTCTTCCCCGAGAACGGAATCGTCTGGGAGTACAACTACCGCGGCGAGCTCGTCTTCCTGGACCAGGCCCGGGCACAGAAGGGAAGCCGGGGCCTGCGCATCGAGGATGGCTGGGTCTACTTCATACACGGCTGGACCCGCGTCATCGCGGAGGTCTTCCACATCGACATCCCGACGAGCGGCCCCGGATTCGACGCACTCAGCGCGATCGCGGCCTCGGCTCGCTGACAGGCTGTCCGGTAGTTCGCGCACACTGCATGGAGGAAAGCATGGAACTGGTAAAAGGAACGAGTCTGATACAGCCCTATTCCGTCGAGTTCGATCTCGAGGAAGGGATCATGAAGAATCCCAAAAACTATACCGCGCGCAGGGCTTCGGACATGCGCGGGCACTACCGCGACGCGGCGGCCCTGGAGAGGATCATCGCTGATGGCGACCCTCTCCACTACGAAGTTTTCGAATGTCTTCCCCCCGAAGAGTACGGCCACATTTTCTTCTGCATCTCGAAGCTCCTTCCCGGAAAGGTCGGCGACGAATACTTCATGACCAAGGGCCACTACCACACCGTCTCCCACACGGGAGAGCTCTACCTCTGCCTCCGGGGCAGAGGTTTCATGCTCATGAAGACGGCAGACGGCCAGTTTGCGTCCCAGCTCTTCCACCGCGGCGCCATGGTCTACTGCCCGCCCTACTGGGCCCACCGCTCGGTCAACACCGGCGCCGAGCCGCTCATCTCCTTCTGCTCCTACAACGCCGAGGCGGGGCACAACTATGGCGACATCGAGAAGGAAGGATTCCTCAGACGCGTCCTGGAAATCGACGGTAAACCGGAAATCAGGTGAGGAGCGGCGCATGAAAACCGTCATCGTCACTCCGCGCTCCCTCTCCTCGGGCGGCCATCCTTTGTTGGAAAGAATCAGGTCGGCCGGATACGGCCTCGTGTTTCCCGCTCCCGGAGTCCAGCCGACCTCCGGGCAGCTCGCGGCTGTGCTCGGCGGCGCCGTAGGCTGGCTCGCCGGCGTGGAAAAAATCGACTCAGGCCTCATCGCCATCGCAAAAGACCTGAAAGTCATCTCCCGGAACGGCACCGGCGTCGACAACATCGACCTCACGGCGGCACAGGCCGCAGGGATCATCGTGCGGCGCGCGGAGGGGGCCAATGCGCGCGGCGTCGCCGAACTCGCCTTCGGGCACATCCTCTCGGCGGCGAGAAGGATTCCCCTCTCCGCCGCGGCGTTAAGGGCGGGCATGTGGACGCGGGAAAAAGGATTCGAGCTCGAGGGAAAGACCCTTGGCCTCGTGGGCTGCGGCCGGATCGGCAAGACCGTCGCCCGCTTCGCGCTCGCCTTCGGGATGAAGGTGCTCGCCTGCGATCCATACCCCGATTCCTCCTTCGCTCCTTCGGCGGATTTCGTCTGGGCCGACCTGGCTTCCGTCTTCGCCGCCGCCGATGTCCTGAGCCTCCACTGTCCTCCCCGGGCGGACGGCGACGCCATCGTCGACGCGGCTGCACTCGACTCCATGAAAAAAGGCACTGTCATCGTCAACACGGCGCGCGAATCGGTCGTGGACTGGCAGGCTATGAGAGCGGCCCTCGATTCCGGAAAAGTGAGCTGGTACACCGTGGACGCCTTCGACCGCGAGCCGCCCGCGAGCTTCGAAATTCCGCTGCACCCGCGCGTCATCGCCACGCCCCACATCGGAGGCTTCACCGACCAGAGCATAGACCGGGCCACCGAGGTGGCCGTCGACAACCTCTTGGCTTCCCTAGCAGAATGCGGCGCATGAAACAGGCGATCGCGATATTCCCGGAGAGCCGAGTTCCCCGAACGAGGCAGGAATCGGTCTCGTTTTCTGCCGCATCCGCAGCGGTGTCCGCATCTCCCGGCGCGCCCGGCCTCATGCCCGCTCTGCCCGGCCTTTCCGGCCTCCGCGGCCGGGCCGACGCTCCGGACCTCAAAGCCTGGTGGCTCGGCCAGGCTGGCTTTCTCTTCGAGAGCGGGGACCTGCGCATTCTCGTCGACCCCTATCTCTCCGATTCCCTCGCGCAGAAATACCGCGGCACAAAGTATCCGCACACCAGGATAAGTCCGCCGCCAGCCCTTCCGGGCGAACTCTTCGACATCGATTTCGTCCTTGTCAGCCACTCCCACTCCGACCACCTCGATCCCGGCACGCTTCCCCTCATCGCCGCGAACAACCCCTCCTGCCGCTTCCTCATCCCCGAGTCCTGCCTCGCGACGGCTCTCGAGCGCGGCATCCCGGCGCGCATGATCGACGCGGTGAACTCAGGCGACAGGCTGGCTCTCGGCGTAGGCGGCAGGCTCTCGGTCATTCCCTCCGCGCACGAGCGGCTCGAGAAGGACGTAAAGGGGCACTTCCTGCACCTCGGCTACATCCTCGACCTTGCCGGAGTCGTGGCCTACCACTCGGGCGACTGCGTTCCCTATCCTGGGCTCGCGGATAGCCTCGCCGGCTTCGGTCCCGACCTGGCCTTCCTGCCCGTCAACGGCAGGGACGCACAGAGAACCTCCAACGGAATTGTCGGCAACTTCACCCTCGAGGAAGCGGTGGACCTCGTCCTCTCGCTTCCCGCCTGCTTCGGCCTGGGTCACCACTTCGGCATGTTCGATTTCAACACCATCGATCCCGCCGAAGGGAAACGCTACCTTGCTTCCCGCCCCGAAGCGCAGGGGCGCTTCGCCCTCGCCGAGCCCGGGCTCATGCTCGCGTTTTCCGCGCAGCCCGGGTTGTCGCAGCTCTCACAGGCGCAGTGCTTTCAGGCGCGACCATCTCCGGCCTCGCCCGGGCCAAACTTGACCGCCACCCCGACCGCGGATAGGATCGATCCATGAAAAAGGAACAGGTTTTCGTGGAAGAGCGCAAGCAGGCCATCCTCGATTACGTCAAGTCGCGCAAAAAGGCCAGCGTCAACGAGCTCTGTGAAAAATTCGAAGTCTCGAGCGCGACGATCCGCAACGACCTGCGCGATCTCGAGCAGAACAAGCTCCTCGTCCGCACCCACGGTGGGGCGATAATCCAGGGCCAGGCCAGATTCGAGCCCGACGCGGCCGACAAATCCGTACAGCACGCCGAGGCGAAAAAACGCATCGCCATGGCCGCCCTGAAGAGAATCGAGGACGGGGACACGCTCATCCTCGACACAGGCTCGACCACCTACGAACTCGCCCTCCTCCTCGCCGCCCGGAAAAACATCACGGTCCTGACCAACGATCTCGCCATAGCATCCAGCCTCGAAGATCATCCGAGCGCGGTCGTCCACGTCATCGGGGGATTCCTCCGCAAGGGCTTCCACTGCACCGTGGGCTCCATGGCCGAAGGCATGCTCCGCTCGCTGACGGTCGACAAAGCCTTCATGGCCGCGAACGCCTTCTCCATCGAGCGCGGGGCGAGCACTCCCGACCTCCAGCAGGCCGAGCTCAAGCGGCTCATGATCTCCATCGCCACAAAGGTGTTTTTCCTCGTCGATTTCTCGAAACTGGGGCGGAATTCCTTCGCGGGTTTCGCCACCTCCGGTGTCATCGACTGTTTCATCACCGACGTCATGGGGGACGAAGAGAAGAGTTTTCTGGAAGAGAACGGTGTGGAAATCGTCGAAACGGATCGCGAAGGAGAACAGCCATGAGAGTAGTGGCATTCAACGGGAGTCCGAGGAAGGAAGGCAATACTTTCCTCGCAATACGGATGGCGGCGGCCGAACTCGAAGCGCAGGGTATCGGGACCGAGATAATCCACGTGGGCGACAAGCCTCTCAGAGGCTGCATCGGCTGCGGCGCCTGCCGCAGGAACCGCGACGAAAAATGCGCGCTTCCGGACGACGGAGTGAACGGCTGGATACAGCTCATGAAAAACGCCGACGGAATCATCCTGGGCTCGCCGGTCCATTATTCCGGAATCGGCGCGACGATGAAATCATTCCTCGACCGGGCCTTCTACGTGTCCGGCAGCAACGGCAACATCATGAGGCACAAGGTCGGCGCCTCCCTCGTCGCCGTCAGGAGATCAGGCGGACTGCCCGCCTTCGAACAGCTGAACAGGTATCTTCTCTACTCGGAAATGCTGATTCCGGCATCGAATTACTGGAACGTCATCCATGGCGGCGCTCCCGGAGAAGTGGAGCAGGACCTCGAAGGAGTCCAGATCATGCGGGTGCTCGGGCGCAACATGGTCTGGCTCATGCGCCTCGTCGACGCGGGGAAGGCTGTCGTTCCGGAGCCCGAGCCGGAAAAGAAAGTTTTCATGAATTTCATACATTGACGCGCACGCGCGCAGGAACCTGCCGGACGGGGACGAAGAAGTTGCCGCGCCGGCGCTCCGGGGCAAAGAGAACCACATGAACGAAATCATCGTCGCGCTGGGAAACGTCGGCATCGTGCCGGTCATCAAGCCGACGCATGGCAAAGTGGCAGGCGCAGTATTCCTCAGTTACTTAATTGTTTATATCGTCCGTCGATGGGTATCATTTCAAGATCACCCTCGAAAAAGCAGTCGATGATTCTCTTGTCCGCCTCAAATGCGTATTCGATCGACGCATGCCCGTTTTTGTCTATCCACTTCAGTTCCGAAACATCATCCCCGGGAACGAGCTGATTGGTAATGGGTTTTCCCAACAGAACGACAACCAGTGTATGATGCGAATCATCGAGCATATTTGACACGATATTGATTATCCCTTCCAGCTCGACCGAGAGGCCCGTTTCTTCCCGCACTTCGCGGATGGTCGCGTCGATGAAGCTCTCCTCGTACTCTATGTACCCGCCGGGCAGGCACCATCTGTCGCCATATTCCGTCATTTTTATTCTTTTACCAATAAGTACTTCACTGTCATCGTTCCTGATTATTATCGTCACTCCCGGGTTCGGGTTCAGAAAGTATACGAATCCGCAGTTCCCGCATCGCTGACGGGTAAACCCGCCAATTGAGGTGAATGTCAGGCCGGAACCACAATGGGAACAATATTTTATTTCCCTGCTTTTCGTAGCTTTTTCGGTAGAGTTCGTAAACACTTGGTAGCGGTTCATGATGACGCATTGTAGCGAGTCCCTTCGACGTGCGCCACATCCCCGATGTCCGCGCGTCCTTAGGCCGGGGTGTCCTGACTTCAGTCTTCCGCCGTAGTGATGCCGTTCCAGTGCGACGGGGCGACTCCCGTTTTTTTCTTGAAAAGCCGGGAGAAGTAGTACGGGTTTTCGAAGGAAAGCTTGTAGGATATTTCCTTGACGGAGAGTCCGCCGTCGAGGAGGAGTTCCTTGGCGCGGTTGATCTTCATCTGGAGAAAGTACTGATACGGAGAAAGCCCCGTGTAGGACTTGAAGTCTTCCCGGAGACTCGTGTAGTTGAGGTTGAGCTCCGCGGCAAGGGATTCCATGTCGAGGGTGCCGTGCAGGTTCGCCTCGAAAATGAACTTGATGCGTTCGAAAAGATCTTTCCCGCGCGCCTCGATCTCCGGCCGCGAAGAGTACGAAGATACCTCGGCATAGATGAGCGGGATGAGGGACGCGACGATCTGCTGGTAGCCGGGGCGTTCGTTTTCCACGCCGTCGATGATCCGGTTGAAGTGCGAGACGATGGTTTCATGTGTTCCGATATCCAGCACCTGCGGTTCAGGCCCTAAAAAGCCGTGTTCGCGGAGCATCCGGGGATAGTCTCCGTCGAATCCGATCCAGAATTCGATCCAGCCGGTTTCCTTGTCCGGCCGGTACCAGTGCCAGTATCCCGGAACGATGATGACGAAACTTCCCTCATGGAGCTTCGTTTCTCCTTTTTGTGTACGGAAAATTCCCTCTCCCTTTGTGATATAGAGGAATTGGAATTCATTGAGGACCCGGCCGTTTTCCCAGTGCCGCGTGTACTGGGCGGGATGACGGTCCGCCTTGTAGGGGTAGGGATCGCCTGCCTTTATTTCGACGGCTCCGGCGTCTATGCAGTAGATGCCCCACGCCGCATCGCGGGGACTGTAGTTCACATACTTGAAAAATGAGTTGAAGCTCACTTCGTCACTATAACTCCCGGAACTGCACTTTGTGTATCTCAAAGTATCATTTTGTGCATGTACGGCAGAACGGAACGGGTGGAACATGTATTCGGAAACAATGAACCGCCACCGACGGATGAACGGGAGCAGACCAGCATGAATCCGAATGCGTTCTTGCAGATTTTCCACGTCAGCAAGACTTTCCCGGGCGTCACGGCGCTCGATGACATCAGTCTCGAGGTCAAGCGCGGAGAGATCCACGCCCTTATCGGCGAGAACGGCGCCGGAAAATCCACTCTGATAAAGATCCTGTCCGGCGTATACCAATCCGACAAGGGTGCCGAGATCTTCATCGACGGGAAGAAAATCGAGGTGATGACGCCACTCGAGGCGCTCAAGACGGGTATCGTCGTCATATACCAGGATTTTTCCCTGTTTCCCAATACGAGTGTGGCGGAAAATATCGCCATCACGACGGATATCGAGAAGGGGACCGCGGTTCTCAACTGGCGGACGATCAGGAAGAATGCCCGCGCGGCGCTCGACCGGCTTGGCATCGATATCGATATCGACACCCCGCTCGGCGAGCTTTCGGTCGCCAAGCAGCAACTCGTGGCTATCGCTCGGGCGCTCACCTACAACGCCAGGCTGCTCATCATGGACGAGCCGACCTCGGCGCTCTCCAGGAGCGAGGTCGAGCTCCTGTTCAAAATCATGAGGAATCTGAAGGAGAGCGGCATATCGATCCTGTTCGTCAGCCACAAGCTCGACGAGCTTTTCGCCGTATCCGACCGCTTCAGCATTCTCCGCGACGGCAAGTACCTCGGCACCTTCGGCGAGGAGGAACTGGACGACGATCGCCTCATCTCCCTCATGGTGGGACGCAAAATCGAGCATACGATCTATCCCAAGCGCAAGAGCACGGACAAGGTCCTCGAGGTGAAGGATTTCAACAAAGCGGGGAATTTCAAGAACATTTCCTTCCATGTGAACAGAGGAGAGATCCTCGGCATCACGGGCCTTGTCGGCGCCGGACGCACCGAGATCCTGAAGGCCATCTATGGCATCAACCGTCAGGATTCCGGCCACCTTTTTCTCGAAGGGAAGGAGATCACGATCACATCGGCGCAGGACGCCGTCCGGCACGGTCTTGCCTACCTGCCGGAGAACCGTCTGAGCGAGGGGCTCGTGCTCCGCAAGTCGATGTCCGACAATATCGCCATCACCGTGATCGACAGGATGAAAGCCCGACTTGGGCTCATTGACCGCGAGAAGAGGAAAGAGCTCGTCGACACGTGGATTCGTACGCTGAACATCAAGCCGGCGCTCCCCGATATGCTCGCGACAAAGCTCTCGGGCGGGAACCAGCAGCGGGTCGTGCTCGCCAAATGGCTCGCGCTGGACCCCAAAATCCTCTTGGTCGACGAGCCGACGAACGGCATCGATGTCGGGGCGAAGGCGGAGATACACAAGCTCCTGCGCGACCTCGCCGGAAGTGGCATCAGCATCATCATGGTATCGTCCGAGCTGCCGGAAATTCTCGCCATCGCGGATCGCGTGATCGTCATGCGCCGCGGCAAGATCTCGGGGGAATTCGACGGCGCGACGACGACGCAGGAAGAGATCATGAACAAGGCGATCCTGGGCGTTAAGCAGCAGGCGACCACGTGAACGGGAATAGGAACGCAAGGAACCGACCATTATGAAACTCAAATTGAAACAGAACCGGGAATTCGGTATTTTCGCCATCCTGGTCGTCGTCTCGGGCATCATCGCGATGAACTCGAGCGCCTTTCTGACTGTGGAGAATCTCTTCGACATCCTCAAGAGCAATGTGGTGCTCGGCATCATGTCGATAGGCATGCTCCTCGTCCTTTTGACCGGCGGGATCGACGTTTCGGTCGGTTCCATGATCGCGGCGGTGACCGTCATCGTCGGTCAGTTTCTGGTCAGGGTCTCGGGCAACGTGTTTCTGGCCGTTCTGGTCGGGTGCGCCGCGGGGACCATCATGGGCCTCATCAACGGGATACTGATTGCCAAGATGCGGATACCGCCGATCGTCGTCACGCTCGGCACGATGAGCGTCATCATCGGCCTCACCCTCTACCTGACGAACGGCACGTGGATCACCGGCCTTCCGCAGAACTTCATCAATTTCGGCCGGCAGACGATCGGATCATTCTACAGGCAGGGCGATACGATGATCGGCTTCCCCGTCCAGCTCCTGTTCTTCATTTTCGCCGCCATCCTTACCTGGTTCCTGCTGAAGTACACACTCATCGGCCGCGGGATCTACGCGATGGGAGGCAACCGGGTTTCGGCGGAACGGGTAGGCTACAACCTTGACCGGATAACGATCTTCCTCTACGCGTACGAGGGCTTCATCGTCGGGCTTTCCGGCGTGGTTCATACCTCGATCATGCGCCAGGTCGACCCGAACGCCTTCAACGGATTCGAGATGCAGGTCATCGCCGCAGTCGTCCTCGGCGGCGCGAGCACGCTCGGCGGGTACGGCTCCGTGCTCGGCACGATCCTCGGCGTGGCACTTTTTACCGTGATCAACAACGGACTGATCCTGATGCATATTCCGACCTTCTGGCAGAAGATCGTGGTGGGTATCGTCCTGATCACGTCGATCGGCTTCGACGTAGTGCAGAAGCGGTACTGGGACAGCCATACAACCAAAGTCGACATCGAAGAAGACTGAAAAAGCTACGGAGACAGAGCGTGAAAAACAATGCGGGCCTGAGATTCATCCAGCGTTTCCGGAGTAAGGAAGCGGTGCTGTTCTTCATATTCATCGGGGTCTTCGCTGTCATGTCGATCCTGTCCCCGAAAACATTCCTGACCTGGAGGAACCTCCAGTCGATGGCCTACCAGCTGCCCGAGTTCGGCATCTTCGCCATCGCCATGATGGTCGTCATCGTGACCGGCGGCATCAACCTCTCGATCACCTTCACCTCGGCCCTGGCTTCCATTGTGGGTGGTCTGGTGCTCGCGACGATGACAGCATCCGGAACTTCCCCGGCCATCACTATCATCGCGGGACTTGCGACCTTCCTCGTCGTCGCCCTCGCCTGCGGGGCGGTGAACGGCTTTGTCGTCGCCGGCATCGGTATCACGCCGATGCTCGCGACTCTCGGAACCAGCACCCTGTTCGAGGGCATATGCCTCAACATCACCAAGGGTGGGGCCATTTCAGGCTTCCCCGATGCCTTTCTCTGGTTCGGGAACACCGCGATTTTCGGAATCCCCTTTCCATTGATCCTTTTCATCATCGTGGTGATCGTGACCTACTATCTGATGGAGCGGAGCTCGTTCGGACTCAAAGTCTACATGATCGGCTGCAACCCGACGGTGACGGCCTATTCGGGCGTCAACGTGAAGAAGGTCCTCTTCGGCATCTACCTCTTCTCCGCCCTCCTGTGCGCATTTGCCGGCATCCTCATGTCATCGCGCTACAATTCGGCGAAGGAGTCCTACGGCTCCTCCTACCTTCTCCAAAGCGTGGCCGCGGCGGTGCTGGGCGGGACGGACATCGCCGGCGGCTACGGAAAGGTTGCCGGAACCGTTTTCGCCGTCATGATCCTCCAGATCATCTCGAGCGGATTGAATATTTTCGGAGTGAACCGCTTCGTCATCAACGTCGCCATGGGCGGCATCCTGATCCTGGTGCTTGCCCTGAATCTCATCAACGCGGGAAAGAAAGCGACCGCGTAATGAACGATACCCCGGAGCAGAGCTCCGGGGTATCGTTCGTTCTGTAAGGAATGGATTGTATGCGGGTCCATACCCGATGTCACTTCACAAGAAAGAGCGAAGCAGCTTCGAGGGGTATGGACCCGCATGCGAATCAAGGTTGAAGACATCCAGACGTATGTCCGGATGATTTCCATTGGGAGGGGAAAATGATGAACTCTGTAAAGAAAATCGCACTTGCGATCGTCGTCCTCGCTTTTGCGACCGGAATTGTATTCGCGCAAGACAAGAAGATGACGATCGTCGTCATGCCGAAACTCGTCGGTATCCCGTATTTCAACGCATCGGAAGTCGGTGCTAAGAAAGCGGGAGTCGATCTCGGCGTCAATGTCATCTACACGGGCCCGACCACCGCCGATGCGGCAGAGCAGGTCCGCATGCTCGAAGACCTCATCAGCAAGGGCGTCAACGCGATCTGTGTCGCGCCGAACGATCCCGCGGCCCTTTCTCCCGTCCTGAAAAAAGCGAAGGCTGCCGGCATCGTCGTCCTCGACTGGGACACCCCCGCCGACAAGAATCTTGTCGACCTCTCGGTCCACCAGATCGACGACAAGGTCTACGGCCAGCATAACTGGGACCTCCTCGTGAAGGAAATGGGCGACACGGGCGATTACGCCATCATCACCGGCGGACTCTCCGCCGCCAATCTCAACGGCTGGATCGATGCCGGTCTCGAGTATGCGAAGACCAAATATCCCAGACTTCACCTTGTCACCACCAAGGTCCCCTCCGACGAGAAGCAGCAGATCGCCTACCAGAAAGCCCTCGACCTGATCAAGGCTTATCCGAACCTCAAAGGCATCATCGGCGTTTCCACGCCGGCCCCGCTCGGCGCTGCGCAGGCTGTTCAGGAAAAAGGACTCAAGGGAAAGATCGCCGTCGTAGGCACGGCCCTTCCGACCGATTCCCGCCCTTACCTCGAGGACGGTTCCCTCCGCGTCGCGACTCTCTGGGACCCGAGCAAGCTCGGCTACCTCACCGTCGTTCTCGCGAACGACCTCCTCAAGGGTAAGAAGCCCGTCGACGGCCAGGATGTCGCCAATGTCGGCAAGATCCGCCTCTGGGCGGACGGCAAGACGGTCATCATGGGACCGCCGAGCGATTTCACGAAGGAGAATGCGAAGAACTACGCGTTCTAGGGGTCTGAATCGTTGAACTGATCGCGGGCTGTCCGGAAATACCTTCGGACAGCCCTTTTTGTACTGCGCCTCAGCGAAGGGTTCTCTTCACGAAGGCGGCCGACTGTGCGGCCAGTTTGTCGAGGTCGGCATCGGGCACGAGAGCGCGCCAGAGCGCGATGTCGCGGCCTACCTGACCGCCGGGCATGACAAAGGGCTCCATGACCAGGGGCCCGTCAAAGGCTATGTCGTCCAGCGCCTTCCTGATCTCGGCCCAGGGCATGCGACCCATGCCTGGCAGCTTGCGGTTCGTTTCCCCTATATGAAGCGCGGCGAGATAGCTCCCTGTTTTGCGGATCGCGTCGCCCAACGAGTCTTCCTCGATATTCATGTGGAATGTGTCGAGGAGAATCCTGAGAGCCGGACTGTCCACTTCACGCACGAAATCCAGGGCCTCATCGCAGACGTTGAACAGAAAATGCTCGAAGCGGTTGAGCACTTCGATGTTGAGCACGACGCCTGAATCTTCGGCTATCGGCGCCAGCTCCCGCATGCTCGAAAGGCTTCTCGCGCGGATTGCCGCCTTCTGCGCGAGATCCGCGGGTGCCTTGGCGGGCCAATAGGAATGCACAGTGCCCCCGATCATGCCGCCCCCCATGGAAGCCACCGCGCCGATCATCTCCTTCATGAAGCAAAGGCCTTCGCGCCGTATCGACTCATCCAGAGACGAAGGATCGTATGCCGCGGGCAATCCGATCCCGTAGGACAGCGCGATGCCGCGCTCCCTCGCCGCTTCCGCAAGCCGCTTCCTCTCGTCCGCTTTTAACCGGACGATAGTGCCCCCGTTCAGCTCGAGCTGTTCGAAACCAAGATCGGCGACTTTGCCGATGAATGGAAAGAAATCGACGTCCCATTCATGGGTCCAGTACGCGTAAAAAATGCCGACTCGCCTCATGGTGTCCTCCATTTTTGTACTGCGGTGATGGCCTGAAAACAGTATCGGGCAAGCGCCGGACAGGGTCAAGGGTTCCGCTTCCGCCGTTTTGTGATGAGAGAGTTGATTGCGAGACCCGCGAGGAGGATGAGCGTGCCGATGAGCTTTCTCGCGTTGAAGGCCCCCTCCGCGACGGCGTCGATGAGGACTCCGGCCAGCGCCTGACCGGAAAATATGAGAAGGGTCGCGGAGAAGGCCGGTATGCGCGGGAAGATGAAGTTCATCGTCGTGACTACCACGACGCCCATGAGGCCTCCTCCGAGGGCGAGAAAGGGGCCGGCCGTCGCGACCGCGCGTGCGGCAGTCGCCAGAGGCGGCCTGACCGCGGCGACGATAGTGAGGGTCGTCGCGAGTCCCACGAGGTAGTTCACGCGCGTGCTCCGGAAGATGCCTTTCCGGCGCCCGAGCTCCGAATTGAGAATGAAGGAGAGGCCGGGAAGGATGCCCGAGGCGAGGGCGATGAGCATGGCGAAGACATCTGAACGCCAGTTTCCCGCCATGACGGCCACGCCCGCGATGGCGAGTCCTATGCCCGGCAGTCGACGCGCGGAAAAAGAGTATCTCTTCCGGCCCAGGAAGCCTGTGGCGTCCACGGCGACCGAGAAGAGGGTCTGGCCGAGAAGGGAGAGTGCCACGGCGAGCGAGGCGCCGAGGGCGGCGAAGGCGTAGATGTTCGAGAAGACTGTCCCTACGCCGACGAGGCCTCCCAGGTAATAGTAGACGGGAAGGCGCCCCGGCCGTACTTCTTCGCGCCTCGCGAGAAGAAGAACCGAGACAGCGGTGAGGCCGACGAGATGGATGACGAGCGTGGAGACGAGGCTGCCGGCGTACCCGGCGAAGCGGCTGTTCACGCCATTCATGAGGGTGATGAGGGCCCCGACGAGGGGTGCGAAGGCGCTGTACATGAGATGGACCTCCCTTCTTTATGCTCCTTAAGTATCCCGTTACACTCATCGCTGCGATAGGACATATGTCCTATCGCTGTCGAAAGGGAGCCATTTTTATGGATTCGATAGCATCACCCTGTCTCGTTCGCAATGAGTATGGCTTTTCCGGGAATTCAATGAGAAACGATAGACCTGGAACAACGGGCTTAGTATCTTATTCATTGAAGTAAAAAAAAATTTGCTTCAAACTGCGCAGATGCGACAAGAGGATGAGTCTCGTCTCCGTGGGATGCGGAAAGAAAACTCAGGCGTTCGGTTTCACCGGTTTCATCGCAGCATAGGTCGATGGTCCTAGATTCAGTAACCAATTCAACTAACCTATATCTCAATTCACAAGAAAAGGAGTCGCAAACATGAGTGGAATGACAGATGTTGTGAAAGGCCGGATCAAGGAAGCTGCAGGGGCTCTGATCAACAACGAAAATCTTCGCAATGAAGGGAAGAAGGACCAGGCCGCCGGCAAGGCGAAGGAAGCTGTCGAGGAATCCATACGTGAGGTCAAAAAGGAAGCACAGGAAACTATCAATAAGCTCAAGGGTGTCACCAAGTGAAGAATTGTGTCGACCCGATCGGATTCGGTCGGGAGATGGCCAACCCGCCCCTTGGTTAGCTGATCATGTCGGGAAGGGAGCGGAGATCCGGCATTCTCCTCAGCTACTTTGCGAAACGTGAAGAAGCAGGCGACGCCCTCAGGAAACTGAAAAGTAAGGGCTTTTACCGTAGTGCAGTTCTCTTCAGAAGTTCAGGAGGGGAGGTCCGCTCGCATGATCCCTTCCTTCGGCATCGCATAACCACGGCTCTTGTGGCCGCTGTCCTTTTAGGGCTCCTCTCCGCCGGCGCCTCCGGAATCAAAGGTTGGCCGACACCGGAGACGGGTTTGATCGGCGCTTTCAGCGGCCTGCTCCTCGGGTGGATCTTGTATCGACGATCGAGGTACGGAGTCGAGAGTAAGGTGTTGAAGGATTACGCGCGCACTCTGGTCTCCGATGAAACGGTCCTTGTCATCCGGGCGCCCATGGATACGCTGCATGACGCGGTCTCTGTGTTGCAGGAAAGCGGCGACATCCCGCCAACCGTTTTCATTCTGCGCGAAAACGTCGCGAAAGACCCGGCGGACCTGAGGATGTCCGGAGTTCCGCTTTCGCCCGTCCAGATCCGCGAACATGCCGAGCGCTTGGCTGTCGAACACCGCATCGACCCCAAGCCTCGACAGAGAGCCGTGCTGCTCTCGCGGCTGAAGGACGCACATCGGCATATCCACGATATATGCGTCGAGCTTTCGCAGGCCAGCCGGCTGGAGCAGGGAACGCCTGCCACCGCCGAGTGGATCCTCGACAACGAATACGTCATCGAGAGCAATACACGCGATGTCATCGTGAACCTCCCGTTCAAGTTCTACCGACAGCTTCCGACCCTTGCAGGAGGATGCTCACCGGGGATACCGCGCATTTACGATCTTGCCCGCGAGTTCCTCGCTGACTTGGAACTTCGTCTGGACAGGGAAAATATTTTTGCGTACATCGATGCATATCAGTCCTCCGTCCCTCTCTCGATCGGTGAGCTTTGGGCTATCCCCCAGATGCTCCGCGTCGCCCTGATCGAGAGTGTCAGCAACCTCGCCCTCCGCGCCGCAGTCGAGCTGCGCGAGCGGGAGAACGCCGACTTCTGGGGGAACCGCCTGATCAGTGCCAACAGGCGGGGCTCGAACCAACTCTTCTTCATCCTCGCCGAGCTGGCGAAGGAGTTCCCCGGCCCGAGTCCCTATTTTGCGGCGCAACTCGTCGGGCATCTCCACGACGAGGAGGCCGTCCTCGTACTCGTGCAAGCGTGGCTGGAGCGAACATATCGCCAGCCTCTGGGCGAGCTCAACCTGCGCGAACAGAACCGCCAGACAAAGGACCGGCTTTCCATCGGCAATGCGTTCACGAGCCTGAAGCAGCTCGATCTGCTTGACTGGAGACAGATATTCGAGAGTCTCAGCCGTGTGGAACATCTGCTCCGCGGCGATGCCTGCGGCGTCTATCCCGAAATGGATTTCAGCACTCGCGACCGGTACCGCCGGGTGATCGAAGAGCTTTCCCGTGCATCCGGCCAGGCGGAAGACCTGGTCGCCCGCCATGCTCTCTCGCTGGCCCAGGAAGCGATGAGCGGCCCATCCGGTTCTGATGAACGCCGAAAGCATGTGGGAACCTACCTCATAGGCGAAGGCAGACAGGAACTCGTCAGGTTGCTGAATTGCGGGGAGAATCGGCGCTACCGTCTTCTCCACTGGATATACCGGCATTCGACTGCGGTTTTCTTTTTTGACTTCATCGTCCTCGCTCTCGGTTCGACTCTCCTGATCGCCATGGCCAGTTCAGGTGGACAGACATTCGGGATCCGTCTCTTCTTGACACTGCTTCTGGCGCTCCCGGCCAGCCAGCTCGCACTCGAGGGGCTGAACTACCTCGCCATGCGGATCCTGCCACCCCGCGCCCTGCCAAAAATGGATTTCGAGATCTCCGGAGTGCCTGACCAGTTTCGCACGCTGGTCGTCGTGCCGGTTCTTTTGGGTGACCCTCAGTCGATCCGCTCCGAGGTAGAGAAGCTGGAAGTCCGCTATCTGGCCAACCGGGAGAACAACCTGCTCTTCAGCCTCTTCACGGATTATCGGGATGCGGACGAGGCTTATCGGGAGGACGACGCGCGGCTCCTGGGGGCCGCGATCGAAGATATCGAATCGCTGAACCGCCGCTATGGCGAAAGGCGGTTCTTCCTGTTTCATCGCGAGCGCATGTGGAGCGAATCGGAAGAGAAGTTCATCGGCTGGGAGCGCAAACGCGGCAAGCTCGAAGAGTTGAACGGGTTGATCGCGGGGTCGCGGCCTGAAGAAGCCCCGAGCCTCGTTCGCGTCGGCAGCAGGGACGCCCTGGTCAATGTCAGGTTCGTCATCACGCTGGACAGCGACACCCAGCTTCCTCCGGGCTCTGCCCGCCGCATGATAGAAACCTTGGCGCATCCGCTCAACCAGCCGCGTTTCGACGAGTCGGGCAGGGTGATGGCGGGCAGCTACACGATCATCCAGCCGCGCGCAAGCTCTTCTCTGCCGAGTTCGAACGCCTCGCCTTTCAGCCGGCTCTTCGCCGATGCGGCCGGAATCGATCCCTATGCCCGGGTGGTTTCTGACTTTTACCAGGACCTCACGGGCGAAGGTTCCTACTACGGCAAGGGAATCTACGATGTGCGTGCCTTCGATCGCGTGCTCGGCGGGCGATTCCCTGAAGAACGGCTCCTGAGCCATGACCTGATAGAGGGGGCCTACGTCCGTGTCGGGCTGGCCAGCGACATCGAGCTCTACGACGAGTTCCCGCGAAGCTATGAGGCGGCTTCCGACCGCCAGCATCGGTGGATCCGCGGTGACTGGCAGATTGCGCAGTGGATTACATCGCGGGTTCCTCGACAAGGTGAAAGTCCGGAGCAAAACCCCCTTTCGTGGTTCGACCGCTGGAAGCTCTTCGACAACCTGCGCCGCAGCCTGATGCCCGCGGCCAACCTGGCCCTGCTCCTGGCTTCCTGGGCGATATCCGCGCGGGCGGCTTGGATCGCAGGCCTGGTTGTCGCCGTGCAACTGCTCTCCCGGCCCCTCGCACAGTGTTTCACGATGCTCACAAGCCGCCGGGGAATGAAAGGCTTCTCGCTGCCGAGCGTCGCGCACGACCTGCTCCGGACGCTGGCTGAGGCCTCGTTGCTTCCGCACCAAGCCGCTTTATCCATGGATGCCATCCTTCGCACCCTGTATCGCAGTCACATTTCGCATAGGGGAATGCTCCAGTGGAACTCGACTCAGGTCCTGCCAGGGTCCGGATCAGGGAGGCGCCCCGCCCTCGTCCTGACGATGGGGCTGGTGAGCGCAGCGAGTGTCCTCGCCGCATTCATGCTGTCGATCCGGATGCCATCGAGCCTCGTGCACGCCGGCCCCTGGCTCGCCGCATGGCTGCTTTCACCCCTTGTGGCCTGGCTTCTGAATCAGCCTACCCGCGAGCATAATCAGCGACGGGCGCTGCCGCCAGCGGACACGAAGTTCCTCCGGGCTATTTCGCGCCGCACCTGGCGCTATTTCGACGATTTCGTCAACGCCGACTCGTCCTGGCTGCCGCCGGACAACTATCAGGTTTCACCGCGAAACGAGCTCGCCATGCGTACGAGTCCGACAAACATCGGCCTCTGGATGCTGAGCGCATTGGCGGCACGGGATTTCGGATACCTGACGGTGGACGAAGTCGTCCGCAGACTGACGGGGACCATGAAGACGATCGGGGGACTCGAGCAATTCAAGGGGCATCTCTTGAACTGGTACGATGTGCGGACGCGAGTGCCTCTCGAACCGCGCTACGTCTCGACCGTCGACAGCGGAAACCTGCTGGGTGCTCTCTGGACTTTGGAGCAGGGGCTGATGGAGATGCTCGGACAGCCCCTCCTCGACGGGAGGGCTTTTTCCGGACTGCAGGATACAGGGAGAATCCTCAGGCGAATTCCGAGTTCTGAACGATCCCGCGGCGACCGTTCCCCTGCGCTTTCCCGCTTCATGAAGGAAGTGGAAACCTCACCACCCCGATTCGTCGATATGCTCAGGCTGTTGAGAGAGGGGGGGCGGGAAATCAATCTCTCCGGCGGCGGGCAGCAACAGTTGGCAGGTGAGGGAGCTGAGGAGGCCTACTGGTCCAGGCAGATTGAAAGGCAGCTGGCAGCCTGGCTGAATATCGCGGACCGGTATCTCGCGTGGATGGAAATCCTTGCACAGAAGTCGTGGCAGGAGATTGCCACGCTTGGTCCGAAGGTGACGGAAGCGCTTCGGAAGGATGGATACCCTGTGCCCTCCCTGATCGACCTCGCAAACGGGCGTGTAGGCTGCGTCTCGATCCTACAGGAAGCCCGCGCTGCAATGCCTCCGCCCTCAGTCCCGATGCTCGCGTGGCTCGACCGCCTCCTGGAGGAATTCTCGAAATCGCGCTGGCTTGCGGGTGAGATGCTGGATCAGTGCGAGCGGCTCATCCGAGACTGTCGGGCGCTCTCGGAACAGATCGATATGCGCTTCCTCTACGATTCCGGGCGGCGGCTGTTCACCATCGGCTACAATGTCTCCGAGGGCCGCAGGGACAACTCCTTCTATGACCTCCTCGCGAGTGAATCGCGGCTGGGCAGTTTCGTCGCGATCGCTCGAGGGGATGTCCCGTTCGAACACTGGTTCTCCCTCAGCCGCCCCTACACGAAGCTCGGTCGTCGCCGTGTCCTTCTCAGCTGGACAGGGACGATGTTCGAATACCTCATGCCCTTGCTTTTTCAGGATTCCCTCGCGAACACGCTCCTCGAAGAGGCCACGCGCGGGGCGCTTGCGGTGCAGATGGATTATGGTCGCCGGCATCGGATGCCGTGGGGGATCTCGGAATCGGCCTTCGCGGACATGGATCTCAACAGGATCTACCAGTACCGGGCATTTGGTGTCCCCGGGCTCGGCTTGAAGCGCGAAGCGGAAGAGAAGATCGTTGTCGCTCCTTATGCGAGCCTGCTGGCGCTGGGGATCGCGCCGCGTGAGACCCTCCGGAACCTGCGGCGCCTGGCCGAACTCGGGCTGCTCGATACGCACGGGTACTACGAGGCGATCGACTTCAGCCGCCAGCCCGGCAGGGCAGGCGGACGCGGTGTCGTGGTTCAGAGCTACATGGCGCATCACCAGGGCATGGGATTCCTTTCCCTGACAAATTTCCTTTTTGATGGCTCCATCCGCCGGAGGTTCCATGCCGACGCGCGCGTTCGCTCCGTAGAGGCCTTGCTTCACGAACGCGTTCCGCTCCGTCCCCCGGTCCACACCATCTCCATGCATGAACGTGTACAATCCGCACAGGATATCGGCGAGCTGGCCCCCTCGACGAGCACTTTCGACATAGTGCATACCCGGATGCCCAAAACGCAGCTCCTCAGCAACGGTCGGTATAGCGTGATGGTCTCCAATTCAGGCGGTGGATACAGCCAGTGGGGCGCACAGGAGATCACACGATGGAGATCGGACCCTACCAGGGACCCGTGGGGGACCTTTTTCTACATCCACGAGCCAGACTCCGATGGCATGTGGTCGGCGACGTACCAGCCTGTCGGAGGAAAGGGGGAAGGCGGCTTGGCCACCTTCGCGCTCGATCGGGCCATCTTCCAGCGCCTCGAAAACGGAATTCTGTCCCGGATGGAGATTGTCGTGTCTCCTGAAGACGACGTCGAGATCCGCCGCGTGACCCTGACGAATCGATCCCTCCGCACCCGCCGTCTGGAGTGCTCGAGTTACATCGAGCTTTCAATGGCCCCTCACGCAGCCGACAGGCAGCACCCTGCCTTCAGCAGACTGTTCATCCGGACGGAAGCCTTGCGCCAGCAGCATGCACTTCTGGCATTCCGGCGGCCACGCGGGGGGGATGCCCTTCCTGTGTATGTGGCGCACCGCCTCACCCCCGAAGCCGGAGCTGAGGCGGACATGCGATTCGAGACTGATCGCAGTCAGTTCATAGGCCGGGGCCGATCGCTCGCCGATCCCGCAGGCATCTTCGGGGAGCCGCACAACAGCGAAGGCAATGTCCTCGACCCCATTTTCAGCCTTCGAACCACTCTCTCCCTGGCGCCGGGACAGCACATGACACTGTCCCTCGTCATCGCTGCCGGCGAGACCCGGGAGCAGGTTGTGAGTCTCATGGGCAAATACGCGGATCCTCATGCCATCGACCGCGCAATGGACTTCGCGTGGGCGGCCGCCCAACTCGAGCTGCGCGTTCTGCACATTCAGAGCGACGATGCCCGCCGTTTCCAGCAGCTGGCCAGCCACCTCCTGTACCCCAACCGGCTGTTGCGCGCTCCCGCCGGGAAGATCGAAGAAAATACACGGGGCCAGGCAGGCCTCTGGAAATATGGAATCTCCGGCGACCTTCCCATCGCCCTCGTCACCATCGGGGAGATCCGCGATGTCGGCCTGGTCGGGCAGATGCTCCAGGCTCACACCTATTGGCGGATGCACGGGCTGATGGCGGATCTCGTGATCCTCGCCGAAGAGACCGATGGCTACGAACGGCCGCTGCACGAGAGGCTGGAAGGTCTCATCCAGGCACATTCGACGAACACGGGCAGGGACAAGCCCGGCGGGGTTTTTCTGCGCAGTGCGGATCAGATCCCGGAGGCCGACCTGACCCTCCTCCTGGCGGCCGCGAACATTGTGTTCGTATCGGCGCGAGGCGCTCTGGCTTGGCAGGTAGGCATCCCGGCAGAGGCTCCCGATCAGGAGGAAAAGCCGTCATGGAAGGCTGCGCCCCAGGATCCTTCTTCCCCTCTGCCATTTCTGGAACTGCCCTACTTCAACGGACTCGGCGGATTCACTCCTGACGGACACGAGTACGCGATCTATCTCAGCGCCGGTACAGACACACCCGCTCCCTGGGTGAATGTCATCGCCAACCCGGGTTTCGGTGCTCTGATCAGCGAGAGGGGATCGGGATTCACCTGGAGCGGAAACAGCCAACGAAACCGTCTGACCGAGTGGTCGAACGATCCCGTGGTGGATCCGGCCTCCGAGGCGCTCTACATACGGGATGAAAAGACAGGCCGTTGCTGGACACCCACCGCATCGCCCATCCGGGAGGAAACCGCCTACCGGGCGCGGCACGGCGCGGGCTACTCGGTCTTCGAGCACAACAGTAACGGGATCGACCAGGAGCTGACAGTTTTTGTTCCGATGGATCGGGACGGGGGGCAGCCGATCAAGCTGCAGGTGCTGCGGCTGAAGAACACCAGCTCCCGTCCGCGAGCCCTCTCGTTGACCTATTATGTCGAATTGCTGCTCGGCGAGCACAGCGAGACAAGCCGAATGCATGTCGTGACGGCGTGGGACGACGGGATGCGGGCGATAACTGCCCGGAATCGCTTCAACCCCGACTACAGCGAAAGGGTCGCCTTTGCCGCCCTCAGCCCGGGTACCGATTCCTTCTGCGGCGATCGTACATCCTTCCTGGGGCGCAACGGTTCCCTGAAATCCGCTGCGGCCATGGAGCATGCCGCGCTCTCCGGCAGAACCGGCGCGGGTTACGATCCCTGCGCTGCCATGCGGGTCGCCTTCGAGCTGGCCCCCGGCGAAACTACGGAAATAGTCTGCATGCTCGGCGAGGCCGGATCGCGGGAAGAAGCCTGCGCCCTGGTGCTCGCCTACCGTGATGCCATGGCCGTGGAGGCCGCGCTCGCAGAGACGAAAGCGTGGTGGAACGATCTCCTGGGCGTGGTCGAGGTGCATACGCCCGAGCTCGCGGCAGATTTTCTCATCAACAGATGGCTTTTGTACCAGAGCCTCAGTTGCCGGATCTGGGGGAGATCAGCCTTCTACCAGTCCGGGGGCGCGTTCGGTTTTCGCGACCAGTTGCAGGACGTCATGGCCCTCCTCTACGCCTCTCCCAACCTGGCACGTGATCACATCATCCTCGCGGCGGGCCGGCAGTTCAGGGAAGGCGATGTCCAGCATTGGTGGCATCCTCCTGGCGGAGCGGGAATCCGCTCGCGAATATCAGACGACCTCCTGTGGCTGCCTTTTGTCGTCGCCCAGTATGTGCGGGTTTCCGGCGATGCGGGTATCCTGAATGCGGAGGTTCCCTTCCTCGAAGGACCGGCGCTCCGGGAGTATCAGCACGAGGCATTCTTCACGCCGACGGTCGCCGCCGAGCGGGCCAGTCTGTTCGAGCACTGCCGCCGCGCGGTTGCACGGGGTCTTACGGAGGGGGTGCACGGGCTGCCCCTCATGGGCACAGGGGACTGGAATGACGGGATGAATCTGGTGGGAGCAGGAGGCAGGGGGGAGAGCGTCTGGCTGGCATGGTTCTTGGTGGATGTGCTCCGGGGGATGTCCGAGATGTCCGCTCTCATGGGACTGGCCGACGAGGGCAGGGTCTATCTTGAGCAGCGGGAAGCGCTGATCGGCCGGATCGAGCGGGCAGCCTGGGACGGGGAGTGGTACATACGGGCGATCTTCGATGACGGCACCTTGCTTGGCTCGTCGGCGAACGCCGAGGCGAGAATCGACTCCCTGCCCCAGTCCTGGGCCTTCCTGAGCGGCGGCGATACGGCGCGATCGAGGATTGCGCTGGATTCTGCGTGGAAAGAGCTCGTCCATGAGGATGAAGGGCTGGTGCTGCTCTTCACGCCTCCCTTCGACACAACCGCGCCCTCACCGGGGTACATCCAGGCCTACCCCCCGGGTGTGCGCGAAAACGGAGGTCAGTACACACATGCCGCCCTCTGGCTCGCCATGGCGATGGCGCACAGCGGGGATGGCACGCGCGCAGCCACGCTTTTGCGCATGCTGAATCCTGTCGAGCAGGCGCGGAACCCCGAAGCGGTCCGTCGGTACTCGGCAGAACCCTATGTGGCGGTGGCGGATGTCTACCGGCTGGCGGGGCGCACAGGCCAGGGCGGCTGGTCATGGTACACGGGCTCCGCAGCGTGGATGTACCGCGCCTGGGTGGAAGAGGTTCTCGGGTTGAAGGTGCGCGGGGACCGGTTGGAACTCGATCCCGTCATCCCTGCCTGGTGGAGCGGTTTCCGCATGAATTACCGTCATGGCGAGGCGCTCTACGAGATCCGGGTCGAGAATCCCGGGAATTTCGAGCGGGGAATTTCCTGGATCGAGATGGACGGCCGGCGTCTTGTGGATTGCCAGATCACTCTGGAGCGAGGCCTGGTCAAGCACGGAATCCTATTGCAAATGGGGAAGCCTTAAGCGCTCGTGAACTGCCTCGTCATCTCACTCAAGCTGTGACAGAAGAAGAGCCTGATCGCACGAACACCGTTCGGACGATCAGGCTCTTCTTACAGTTTTACGCGTGGCGGATTCTCCGCCGCACTCTCGGGCTTATCGGGGATTACAGCTGTTTGGCTTCCCACTCTTTCTTGATCGTGTCTTTCGAGTTCTCCCATTCCCTGTTCAATGTGTCGGTCATGTCCTGCTCCATCTTCCCTCTCAGTTCGGTGGCCTTGGTCCTTTCCCATGAGGTTTTGAGCGAGCCGACGACCGCTTCCCATTTCAGGTTCTTCTGTTTGACAGTGGCTTCGATTGAGGCATACATTTTTTTGCCCTCCGCCGCTTCGGCGGAAATCGGCTGCTGAAGAAAGAGTGTATCCAGAGTCTTCAGTGCGCTGTCGTAGTTCTTGCTTTCGACGAAGGCTTTAGCCTCGCTCAGAAGACGCGGCGCTCCATTCTGGATCTCGCTCAGTTGGGTTTTCAGCGCCGTGTTTTCAGTCTTGAGCGGACTGACGACACCGACACTCGATACCAGGAGGACAAGAGCCCCTCCAACCACAAACCCCAGGATCCTGTCCACCCACATCTTGGACTTTTCGTTCTTGACCATAGTATCCCCCTGCCTCGTTCGTAATGGGAAGGACATAAACGTCCACCCGCTCAACGCCCGATAGACTTGCGATACCGCCAAGAACAAAGATCCGGCAGAAGGTGCCGGGAATCCGCTTCACTTTTCTTTCTTGCGTTCCTCTACTATCTGTTGCATGTATTTGACCAACTCAGCCTTCATGGTCGAGCCTTTCTCGACACACCACGCCTTGAAGGCATTCCGCAGTTTTTCATCAACCTCTCTGATGATTATCTCAGCCATATAAATAGTATGAACTAGTTTATATTGTTTGTCAATATAAACTAGTTCATATTTATGATATGCGGGCCTTCGGGGCCGCTGCGTATTTCAGATCAGAAAGGTTTCAAGTCCGAAGGCTGTCGCGACGAGTCCGAGTTCGAGCGACCTGTCCCCCGTCGTGAAGCACTGATGGTGGGAGTAAAGCGAGTTCATGAGCGCGCGACCGTCGCGCACGCGGACGACGGCGCCGTTGCGACAGTCGGAGCCGGGGTAGCCCGCGTAGCTGACGATCTCGCCGGGAATGACCTGCAGTTTTTGCAGCAATGGGTCGAGCTTGGCCAGGGTGACCGGCCCGACCGGCAGCTCGGCGTCGATGGCGATGGCGTTCTCGTCGACGATGCCGAGGACCTTGGCCGCAAGTTTCCAGGACCTCGCGTGAGCGGAACAGACCAGGCCGAAATACCCGCAGTGTGCGACCAGCGCGTGGTTTTCCGGATGTTCGACCTCGGGGAAGGCGGCGATCTTCTCGTGTTTGAGGGCTGCCTGTCCCATGAGGAAGGGATAGACGTTGCTCATCATGATGGGGCCGCCGAGCGACTCGTGCACGATGTATTCCGTGAGGAGGGACATGGTGTCCGCCTCGCAGGACCACAGGAGTCCGCTTTCCTTGAAAAGGAGATCCCAGGCGAGGCAAGGCGTGGTGTCGGAGTACATGGATTCGTTGAGGCAGTTGATTCCGGCGCCCCTGATCGCCGCATCGCCCGCGATCTCGCGCTTCACGGCGATGTACATCTTGGCCGCGCCGCGAAGCGGGCGGCATCCGATGCCCTCGTCGCTCAGGGCCTTTTCCCGTATGACGGCGTCGGCTTCCCCGTCGGAAATCAGCTTCGCGTCGGCGCCGAGTTTTTTGAAGCTGCGCTTCTCGACAGTCACGCCGAAGCGCTCCTTCATGGCGCGGCTGCACTCGTCCTCCCACCAGTAGAAGCGCTTGAAGATACTCGCCTGCATGCCCTCTCCGGGGTCATCCTGGAAGACGAGGAACTTCGTGAGCGCGAGCTGTCTGTGGGCGCCCAGTGCTCTGCAGATGATTTTCGCCTGCGCCAGGGTATAGGGCGTGAAGACCTTCGCGCCTTTCGCTTTGAAAAGGCTCACGATTTCCCAGTCCCACATCGCGACGGTGCAGAATTCCGAGGTGAGGACGAGGAAGGGGCTGTCGATCGCGATGAGCTGGCCCATCTCTTTGAAGGCATCCCCGATGAGCTGGGGAAACACGATGGCGTCGGCCTCGGGCAGGGGCCTTCCGAGTCTGGCGGGAGCGAGAAAATCAGCCTCGTTCGCGAGCTGTTCCGAGATGGTCCGCAGCTGCGCCGCGAACTCCCCATCCATCCCTGAGGTGAAGTAGACTGGAAGCAGTCTGGCTTTCATGGGTGCATCCTCCATCCGAAAGGGCGCGGACTTCGCGCTCCGCACCCGCTTGCGCGGGGAGTTTAGCTACCAGCGCAGGCTCAGACTACGATGTTTTTTTTGAATCGTCAAGCTTTTTATTGTCAATTGTTTTCGATTTATTCATTATTATTGTTGACATGCTAGAAAAGTGGTGTATTATGATGATTAAACGATAGTATATCGCAATCGATAGAGTGTCGGGACAGGAGGGTGAAATGAAAGTAGGCATCGACAGTTACTGTTACCACAGGTTCTTCGGGGAAGTATATCCTGACCAGCGCGCTCCGGCCACGGCCATGACGCTCGAAGGTTTTCTTGCTCGCGCGAAGGAACTCGGAGTCGACGGTGTTTCGCTGGAATCCTGCTTCTTTCCGCGTTTCGACGCGTCCTACCTCTCCGAGGTGAAGGGGATGCTGGATTCCTTCGGGCTGGACCGGGTCTTCGCCTGGGGACATCCGGACGGGCTCGAAGGCGGAAAGAACGAGAAGGCCTTCGACGATATGATGAAGGCCATGCACTATGCGGCGGCCATCGGGGCCGACACGATGCGCGTGGTCGGATCGAGTCTCGCCTTCCGCCACGAGGATCACGGTCCCCAGCTCGAGAAGCTCACGGCGATGTTCGCGGTCGCCGCGAAGGAAGCCGAGCGCATGGGCCTGAAGATAGCCGACGAGAATCACATCGATTTCGATTCCGACGAGATGCTCTTTCTCATCCAGGCCGTCGGCTCACCCAATTTCGGCATCAACTTCGACACGGGCAACTTCATGCGCGTGCACGACGACCCGGTCGAGGGCATGAAGAAACTCGCGAAGTACACCTTCGCCACCCACGTGAAAGACCTCAAGCCCGAGAAAGGCCAGAATGTGAAGAACTGGCACTTTTTCGCCACGACTCCCGTCGGTGACGGCCTTGTGGACAATCTGGCCCTCGCGCGCATTCTCAAGGAAGCGGATTACAAGGGATTCCTCGCCGTCGAGATCGACTACCTCCATCCCGACTACCATGAAGACGAGGATGCCGCGGTCGCGAAGAGCATCGCGGAACTCAAGCGCATCGCCGCCATCGTCGGCTGAAAACAAGGAGAGGCAGGCATGAAAGAGCTCAGGGTCGGAATCGTCGGCCACAAGTTTATGGGCAAGGCCCACTCGAACGCGTGGAAGCGCGCTCCCGAATTCTTCGACATGGAAGCGAAGCCCGTCCTGCAGGTGGCCTGCGGCCGCAACGAGGCGCAGCTCGCCGAGTTCGCGGAGCGCTGGGGCTGGAAGCGCGTCGAGACAGACTGGAAGAAGATGGTGAACTCCGACGATGTCGACATCGTCGACATCTGCTCGCCCCAGGCCACCCACTACGAGATCGCCATGGAGGCGATGAGGGCCGGCAAGCATGTGTTCTGCGAGAAGCCTCTCGCCGTGAGCGTGAAGCAGGCCCAGGAACTCTGGGAGGCCGCGCAAGTCTCCGGCGTCACCCACTACGTGAACCACAATTACCGGCGCTGCCCGGCCGTCAGGCTCGCGAAGCGCCTCATCGACGAGGGCAAGATCGGCAGGATCTTCCACTGGCGCGGGGCCTACCTGCAGTCCTGGATCGTCGACCCGAATTTTCCCCTCACCTGGCACCTGCGCAAAGAAATCGCCGGCTCCGGTCCCCAGGGAGACCTCAACTCCCACTCGGTGGACCTCGCGCGCTACCTCGTCGGCGACATAAAGACCGTCACCGGGATGACGGCCAACTTCATCACCGAGCGCCCTCTTCCGGACGAAGCCGTCTCGGGCACCTTCAAAGGCGGGCTTTCCGGCACAGGAATGGGCGCGGTCACGGTCGAAGACGCGGCTTTCATGCTCGTCGAGTTCGAGAACGGCGCCCTCGGATCTTTCGAGGCGACGCGCTTCGCCCCCGGGCGCAAGAACTACAACTACTTCGAGATCTACGGCGAGAAGGGCAGTCTCATCTTCGACCTCGAGCGCATGAACGAGCTGCAGTACTTCTCCTCCGTCGACCCCGATTACGCTCAAGGGTTCAGGACAATCCTCGCCACCGAGGGCAGCCACGACTACATGGCTGCCTGGTGGCCGGCCGGACACATCATCGGCTACGAACACGAGTTCGTGCACGCCGTCGTCGACTTCGTGGACGCGGTCAACAGGAAGACGCGCATCCGCCCCGACTTCTACGATGGCATGATGGAGCTCAGGGTGCTCGAGGCGGGGCTCGAGTCCGCCGCGTCGGGACGGAAGATACAGATAGGCTGACCGATTCAGGATTGATGCTCCTGAATCGGAGGTGATATCATGAATCGGTTCCGGACACCTGTACTGCCTATAGCCGGTGGCGGAATCAGGACGGAACGGGACGGACTCCGGATGATGTTCCGCAAGAGCGTACGATCGACGATATTCCGTTCCCACCTCGCGCTCATCGTGCTCATGACCGTGATCTTCGCCGTTTTTTTCTACGTCTACACGGCGGACATACTCAGAAAGCGCGCGATCGCCTCGCTCCAGGAACTTGCCTCGTCCTTTTCCCGCTCCATCGACTCCGAAATCGTCAAGATGAACAACATTTCCCTCAACATCACCAACTCTGATGTCCTCAAGCGGGATTTCGCCGAGTTCGGCAAACTCGGCGGAGCTCCGGAGAGCCCCGAACGCAATGTCGGGAAATACCTCACGACCAAGCGGATCACCGATCTGCTCTTCACGATCATCGGCCCCCTCAAACCCGTGCCGCAGGTGAATCTCTACGATTTTTCGGGCGGAATGGTGGGGGCGGGCATCTTCTCGCGGGAGGCGGCCCTCGATGTGCGGGCGAAGGAGTGGTTTCCGGGCCTGGACCTCAGGTATGGCTCCAAGATCGTCACCTATCCCCGGGAAGACAAACTCCTCGACGAAACTGTCGCGCTCTACCGTCGGCGCCTGTACCTCTCCCTGTGCCGGGTCTTCTACGATTCGACCAAGACTCCTCTGGGCGTCATCGAGGTGAAGCAGTTCCACGACGAGATCTTCAAGAATTTCGGGGGTGCCGAGGAGAGCTGTTTCGTCTTCGACGGCCCAGGCAGGCAGCTGTATCCCTTTCCCGCCGGCGCCGCCGGATGGGACGGCGCCTTCGTCGCGGGCCTCAAGCCCGGAGTTCCTGTCGCCGCGGTCAGGCCTTTTTCGCGGGAGCGGGAAATCCTCGTGGCCCAGGAGCCCAGGCAGACGGATTGGAAAATACTCGTGACAAAGAAGGAGCGCACCCTTCTCAGGCCGGTGAGGGATTTCACCCTCCTCATCGCCCTCATCTGCGCCATCACCATAGCAGCGGCCGTGTGGCTGGCCTCGCGCCTCTCCCTGCGAATCACTGCGCCGATCTCGGAGCTGAAGGAAGCGCTCAAGAGCCTTGAAGGCGAAGGCATTCTCAGAAAGAGGGATTTCGAGATCGACACCAGTCTCGACGAGCTGGGAGAGCTTCAGCTCTCGTTCAAGGAGATGCACGAGAAGGTCGGCGACTCGGTCAGGGGAATGCTCGAGGCGAAGGAGCGCGAGATGCGCGCCACCTTCCTCGCGCTCCAGTCCCAGATGGATCCCCATTTTCTGTTCAACATGCTGAGCGTGCTCGGCATCATGGCCGAGGAGGGGATGGACCGGGATATAACCGAGACGATCGGACATCTGACCCATCTTCTCCGCTACAGCGCCTCGGGATCGTCCTCCTTCGTGACGCTCCCGGAAGAGCTCGAGTACACACGGCGCTATCTGTTGTGCATGAAGACTCGCTTCCGCGAGGATCTGCGGTTCGATATATCGGTGCCCTCAACGCTCGAGGATCTCGTCATTCCGAAGCTGGTGATCCAGCCCCTCGTGGAGAACTGCATGAAGCATGCGACGAACCGCGAGCCGCCCTGGTTCGTCGGGATAACTGGTAGCGCGGAACATGGACTGTGGACCGTTTCAGTCCGCGACAACGGTCCGGGATTCGATCCGGGATCGCTGGAAGCCATGAACCGCGACCTGTCCACGCGCGGGGACAATGGGGAAATCATGGGACTCGGCATGGGGGGCATGGGACTCAGGAACATCGCTGCGCGTCTGTACCTGCACTCAGGCGAAGGAGCTTTCTGCCGCGTCGCGAACGACGAAGGCGGTGGAGCCCGCGTCACGATAGGCGGGAGGATTTCTCATGCCCAGACTATATAGGACGATCGTCGTAGAGGACGAGGCGATCATCCGGGAGAATATCGTCAAGAAAATCCGCGAAGCCCATCCCGGCTTCGTCGTCGTCGCCGAGGCCCACAACGGCTCGGCGGCTCTCGAACGGATCGGGGCAGACCCCGTCGACCTTCTCGTCACCGACATCCGGATGGCCGTGATGGATGGACTGGAGCTGGTGGAGTCGGTGTATTACCGCTATCCGGATATGAAGATGATCATCATCTCCGGCTACAACGAATTCGAATTCGCCCGTCAGGCGATGCGCTTCGGCGTGAGCGAGTTCCTTCTGAAACCTGTCGACATCGCCGAACTGCGGAACGCACTCTTTCGGATATACGACAGGCTCGCCGAAGAGGATGCACAGGCCTTCGGCGAGCAGTCCTCGCTTCCTGACATCGAGGCGCGCGGGCAGCTCGCGGAATCGACCGCGGAGTATTTCCGCTCCAATTATCTGAAGCATCCCTCGCTCGAGACCGTGGCCGAGCGCTTCCGCGTGAGTCCCGCCTATCTGGGCAAGGCCTTCAAAGATCATTTCGGAGTCTCGCCGAGCAAATTCATGTTCGACCTCATCATGAACCACGCGCGCAAAATCCTCGACGAGAGGCCCGAGCTGATGGTGAAAGAAATCGCCTCGATGCTGGGCTACGATGACCAGTGCTATTTCTCGAGGGCCTTCAGGAAGCTGACCGGCATGAGTCCCATCGAGTACAGGGAGCGGACGGGAAAGACTTCCTGATCCGCACCGGAAGAAGGCGCCGGCCGCAGATGATCCTGCGGGCAATACCGACACATCACGTGAAATCTCACCGCGTCCCCGCCCTTGCGCGACGCGAAGGCCGCGCACATGCCGCTCAGACGGCGCTTCCGAATTGTCCATACGCCGGATAGGTTCCGTCCATATACAGATTCCGGGAGTGGTCCTATCCTCGGTTCCAGGACAAACGGAAATGAAGCACATCAGCATTCGTGCCATCAAGTCTGACGAGCGGTCGGGGCTGTACATAGTCCTCGCCCTTCTCGTCTGCGCGGCCTTCGCGGTAAACGCGATCCTGGGAGTCAATTTCTTCAGGATCTCGAATCTCCTCAACATCGCGAGGAGCTTCTCGATGCTCGGCCTCGCGGCTCTCGGTCAGACCATCGTCATCATTTCCGGCGGCCTCGATCTCTCCGTCGGCGAGACGGTCTCCACCTCGAATGTCATCGCGGCCAATTTCATGGCCGGCGACAGCGCGAGGCTCCTCGCCGGAATCCTCGTCGTCTGTCTCTTCGGGGCGCTGGTCGGACTCTGCAACGGTCTTCTCGTGTCGAAGCGCCATGTTCCGCCCTTCATCGCGACTCTCGGAATGGCGACTGTGGTGAAGGGCCTCAGGCTGATATGGACGAAAGGACTTCCGACCGGAAGCATCCCGGAAAACCTGAAGGTCCTGGGAACGGGGACGAGTTTCGGCATTCCGAACCTTCTCTTCGTCTTCGTCGCCGGGGCGGCCCTCATCTCGACCGCGCTGGGGAAGACCGGATTCGGGAGACGGATCTACGTGGTGGGAACGAATCGCGATGTCGCCACGCTGACCGGGATCGTGTCTGACCGGATCACGGTCCTGTCATATGTAGCCTGCAGCGTCTGCGCCGCCTTCGTGGGAGTTCTCATCGGAGGCTACACGGGGATGGCGGACCAGTTCTCGGGAGACGGATACGACATAGATACCATCGCGGCATCCGTTCTCGGCGGGGCTGCCATCGGCGGCGGTTTCGGCAGTGTGTCCGGCACCATCACGGGCACGATCATCATGCTCATCGTCACGAATCTGAGCGTCCTGGCACATTTTCCCATACAGAGCCAGATGCTCATGAAAGGTATCCTGATCATCATCGCCCTCTGGCTGAACGGCAAGAAGGCGTAACATGATGTCCGCCCGGCACTCCGGTGCGGACCATATCGGAGTCTGTGAAGGAGAGCAACATGAGGACAAAGAGAAGAATCATGGTGGCGGCGATCGCGCTCCTCGCGATCGCGATTCTGGCGGCACCCGCCTTCGCCCAAGGGGCGAAGGCGAAGAAGACGGGCTTCGTCATCGGATGGAGCAACGCCGGAATGGGCGACTCGTGGCGCATGTTCCTCGACGCGAATTTCCGCGCCGAAGTCGCGAAGCACAGCGAAATCGCGAAATACTACATCACGAACGCGGATGAAAAACCCGAGAAACAGATCGCGGACATCGACGACTTGCTCACCAAGAATGTGGACGCCCTCGTCGTCTATCCGACTGTCGGCGACGCCATCGTCCCGGCGATCGAGCGGGCCTACGCGAAGGGCATTCCCGTCATCGTGTTCGGCGGCACCATCAACACCGACCGCTACACCTGTCTCGTCACCCAGGACCTGAAGGAGTTCGGCGCGGCCCAGGCGGCCTGGCTCGCCAAAGAACTGGGCGGCAAGGGACAGATCGTCATGCTGAGCGGCATCGCCGGAAACACCACGGCCGAGGACCGCCTCGCCGGAGCGCAGGCGGAGTTCAAGAAATATCCCGGAATCAAGATTCTCGATCACCAGTACTGCGACTGGTCGCCGCCCAAGGCCAAATCCATCATGGAAGCCATGATGCAGGCCTTCCCCAAGATCGACGGCATCTGGGCCGACTCCGGGCTCATGTCCTGGCCCGCCCTGCAGGCGCTCAAGGAAGCCAAGCGGCCTCTCGTCCCGAGTACGGGCGACCAGCTCAACGGCTACGCGAAATTCCTCGTCGAGAACAAGGCGCGCGGCTACGTGTTCCCGATGACCACGAAGCTTTCAGGCGAGGCGGTCAAAGTGGCTCTCAAAGCGCTCATGGGCGAGAAGGTTCCCAAGAATTATTCCATCGAGATCGACGGGCTCGGGCCCGAACTCATCAATAAATTCGTCCAGCCGAAACTCTCTGACTGGTGGTGGATCGGCGACGACCAGATGCCGAAGGAATTCCTTCCCAAGCTCTGATACACATGGATGAAATGAACATGCTCGAACTTGCGGGCATCACGAAGCGATTCCCGGGGGTGCTGGCGCTCGACAGCGTGAACATCGGGTTCAGACGCGGCGAAGTCCACGCCCTCGTCGGGGAGAACGGCGCCGGGAAATCCACGCTGATGAAGATCCTCTCGGGCGTGTACCAGCCCGATTCCGGAGCGATCGTTTTTCGCGGAAAGCCCGCAGCCTTCAGGAATCCGCGCCAGGCCCAGAATGCCGGAATCGCGACGATATTCCAGGAATTCAGTCTCATCGGGAATTTCACCGTCGCGGCCAACGTGTTTCTGAACCGGGAACCCACAATGTTCGCGGGCTTCAAGGACATGCGGACGGCGCGGCGGAAAACGAGAAATCTCCTTGAGGAGATAGGCTTCGATCTCGACGTCGACGCGAAGATAGAGGATCTCACTGTCGTTCAGCAGCAGGTCGTCGAAATAGTGAAAGCCCTCTCGATAACCGCCTCCGTCCTCATCATGGACGAGCCTTCGGCCGTCCTGACCGACAAGGAAGTCAAACGGCTCTTCCAGATCATCCGCACGCTCAAGGCGCGCGGCGTCACCGTGATCTACATCTCCCACATGCTCGGGGAGATATTCGAAATCGCCGACCGCGCCACAGTCATGAAGGACGGAAGGACGGTCGGCACGAAGGAGATAAGGAACACGAGCAAGGAAGAGCTGATCCGCATGATGGTCGGGCGCGAAATCAGGGATTTCTTTCCCGCATCGGCGAAGACGCAGGGAGAAGAGCTGCTCTCGGTCAGCGGACTTTGCAGGCAAAGCGATCTTTGCGATATCTCGTTCTCGCTCCACGCGGGAGAGATCCTGGGTGTCGCGGGGATGGCCGGCTCGGGCCAGATCGCGCTCGCGAGGTGCCTCTTCGGCGTCGAAGCCGCGGATTCCGGGGAAATAAAGCTCGGCGGCCGATCGCTGAAACTCAAGTCGGTCCGACAGGCCATCGCTGCGGGCATCGGCTACATATCCGAGGACCGGAAGAATTACGGAATACTCGGCCCCATGCCCGTCCGGGTCAACATCACGGTGGCCGACCTCGGGCGTTTCCTCCGCGCGGGCTTCCTCTCGGGCAGAAGCGAGCGCGAGGAAGCGCAGAAGAAAATAAAAGAACTCGGGATAAAGGTTTCCGGCATGAACCAGAGGGCCGATACCCTCTCGGGCGGCAACCAGCAGAAGATGCTCATAGCCCGGTGGCTTCTGAAAAAGCCCCGGATATTCATCATCGTCGAGCCGACGAGAGGAATCGATGTCGGCGCGAAGACGGAAATATACCGCATCATGCGGAGGCTCGTGGAGTCCGGCTCGGGCATCATCATGATCTCATCCGAGCTTCCCGAAGTGATCGGCCTCTCCGACAGGATCATGGTTATGCGATCGGGGAAAGTGGAAGGCTTCGTCGATCAGTCCGATGGTCTGACCACAGAGGAATATGTCATGTCCCTGGCGGTGGGGCACCACTACACATTCCGCGAAGGAACCTCCTCATGAAAAAAATCCCCGCGCTGAACGCCATCGTTTCGGAGGCAGGAAGGCCGGAACGCCTGGTCTGGATAATTCTCTCGACCCTGATCGCCGTGAGCCTTTTCACATCGCCTCTTTTTTCGACAGCCGACAATCTGCGGAATGTATTCCTGATACAGCCTGTCGGACTCGGGCTCGCCGCCCTGGGGCAGACCTTCATCGTCCTCGCCGGGGGCATAGACCTCTCGGTCGGATCCGTCATTTCGCTCCTCACTTCTCTCGCGGCGGGGATTTTCCTCGCGAATCCCGGCATGTCTCCGCTCGTCATGGTCGTGATACTGCTCGGACTGGGACTCCTCATCGGCGCCATGAACGGCAGCATCGTCGCGAGACTCAAGGTGACGCCTTTCATGGCGACCCTCGCGATGTCGCTCATCTACCAGGGGCTCGCGCTCTTCTACGCCAAGCGGACGATAGGTGGCATTCCGCGCAGCTTCCGCTTCCTCGCGGAGGGCCTGGTAGCCGGCATCCCCGTCAGCATCATCCTCTTCCTCGCGATCATCCTTCTCTGCCACATCGTCCTCACGAGGAACCGCTTCGGGGCCAGAATCCTCGCTGTCGGGGCCGATCCGGCCGTCTGTGCGCTCTCGGGAATCAATGTCGGGCGCACCCGGTTCCTGTCCTACCTCTGCGGCGGCGCGCTTTTCTCCTGCGCGGCCATTTTCCTCGCGGCGCGGATGGGAGGGGGAGGGCCGAAGGTCGGGGTCGGCTACGACCTGGACTCCATCACCGCGATCGTGATCGGCGGCGTCTCGCTCGGAGGCGGCTCCGGCAACGTCCTCGGCGCCTTCGGGGGCGTCCTCATCATCAGCGTATTCTACAATCTCATGAATCTCCTTTCCCTGAATTCATTCCTGCAGATCCTTCTGAAGGGTCTCATCCTCATACTGGCCGTCGCTTTCACATCCCGCAGGAAACGCGGATGAGCGATACCGACCACAAGGACCTGATCATGGGTGTCGATGTTTTTTCCCGGACTATCGCTGTGGGAGGAAAGACAGTCGGAAACCGTTTCGTCGTGCTTCCGACCGAGGGCAACGATGCCGCTCCGGATGGGGCGCCGAGTTCGCGGACCGTCCGGCGCTACCGGAAGCACGCGCAAGGTGGGGCGGGCATGATCTACACCGAGGCGGTCGCGATAGCTCCCGGGGCCCGGGCGCGCGTGAACCAGCTCACGCTCACCGACAAGGGGATCGAAGGCTTCCGGACCCTCGCCCGCGAGGTCCACGCGGCCAATCCCGATGTCCTCTTCATGATGCAGCTCGACCACGCCGGATCTCTCGCGGACCCGCGCTTCGCGAGCCCCCTCTCCGTCTACGCCCGCCCCGGCGCCGCCCGGATACTCTCCGACGGTGAAATCGCGTCGATACGGGACAATTTCATCCGGAGCATCGTCACGGCCGCCGATGTGGGCTTCGACGGCGCCGAGCTCAAGTTCGCCCACGGATTCCTCTGCAACGAATTCATTCAGCCCGCGAATACGCGGCCCGGGATGTATGGCGGGGGCTTCGAGAACAGGACGCGCTTTTTCGCCGAGATCATGGAAGGTGCCAAGGCCGCTCTCGCCGGCCGGGACTTCATACTCGGAGTCCGTTTTTCCGCCTACGAGGGACTGGCCGGCGGTTTCGGATCGGAGAGCCCGGAGGGAGTCATCGAAAATATCGACGAGCCGCTGCGCTTCGTGAGGCTGGCACAGAAGCTGGGATGCGGCGTCATCAGCGTCTCTGCGGGCAGCGCCGCCGGAAATCTCGAGATCCTTCTGCCGAGCAAGAGCTACGCGGAAGGCTGCTACCGGCATTTCGGCTGGGCTCAGGCCGTGAAGAGAGCGGTGAGCGTGCCGGTGATCGGAGCGGGCTACAGCCATCTCCGGGACGGACACAACGGACTTGCCGGCGCCGGCCCCGATCCTCTCCGGAAAAGCATGCTGTATTGGGCTGAACGGAACATCGAGCTGGGCGCCGTCGACCTCGTCGGGCTCGGGCGACAGGCCATCGCAGACGCGGATTTTCCGAAAAAGGTTCTTTCCGGGAAGACCGACGAGATCGACTGGTGCACGACCTGCGCAGGCTGCGGCATCCTCCTCGGAGAGCAGAAGCATGTCGGCTGCTCCCTCTACGACGGGTACTACAAGGAACTTTTCGAGGCCCGGAAAGCCTAGGCTCCATGCTATCGCGAAAATGCCAAGGTTAGAAAATAAAGTTAGATAACCATTGACGGTTTTGTGTTCATCGGCCATACTCCCGGTTGGCGCCAGGCCGCAGACTTGGCGCCAACCCGAGGAGAAAACCGATGAAATCCGGCGGAAAACCGAAAAACCTCAAGCAGAACAACACGCGGGCAGTCCTCGAGATACTTCGCCGCGGCAGGGACCTGTCCGTCGCCGAGATTTCCCGCGACATCAAACTCAGCAAGACGACAGTCAAGAAAATATTCGACAGCCTGCTCTCCATGGACCTGATCCGCTCCGCCGGGAAGGGCGACTCGACGGACGAAGGCGGCAAAAAGCCCGAACTCTACCGTTTCAACAAAGAGTATGGATACGTCATCAGCCTCCACATCACGCCCGACGCTCTCATCGCGGTGTCGACCGATCTCGACGCCGATATCGCCTGGCTCCGCAAGACCGACATCGGCCACGATCGCGGCATCGACACCATAATGGGAAAGCTGGTCGAGACGATACGGAGCTTCACCTCGCAGAAGGCCCCGACTGGCCAGGTCCTTGTCGGCATCGTCGTCGTCCTGCCCGGACTCGTCGATTCGACCCGCGGAGTCTCCATCTACTCGCCCCATTATCCCGGCTGGGGAAGGGATCTTCCCTTCGCCGAAATCCTGTCGCGCCGGCTCGGAGACGCGTTTTCTGCCCCCCTCTTCGTCGACAACGCGAACCGCTACCAGGCGATCGCTGAAACCCAAAAAGGCGTCGCGGCAGGCTGCAAGAACTTCTGCATCGTCGACGCGCTGAGCGAGGGACTCGGCTCGGGCATCGTCCTCCACGGCGAACTGATCCAGGGCATCCAGAGCATTTCCGGCGAACTCGGCCACATGACGCTCGACCCATACGAGGGATTTCCCTGCATCTGCGGACATAAAGGCTGTTTCGAGGCCATGGTTTCGGCGCGGCGAATCCTCGGCCTCGCGAGGGAAGCCCGGCCCCGGTATCCCGATTCCTCCCTTTTTGCCGGAAAAGCCGACGCGGAAATCAGGCTCGAAGATGTCTGCGAGGGCGCCGCGGCCGGCGACAGTCTGTGCAGGAGCCTCATCGACGATGTCGCCCGCTGGTTCCTCATCGGCCTCGGCAACGTGATAATGGTGAACGATCCTGAGCTCATCGTGCTGCAGGGTGTGTACGTCAAGGCCGGCACTTATTTCCTCGACAGAATCCGGGAGGGCATCCGGCATATCGGCCTTCCCGACGTCGAGAAGAAGGTCAGAATAGAGTACTCCATCATGGGCGAAGAGCGCGGCGTCATCGGCGGGGCTGCTTTTGTCATCGAGGATTATTTTAACCGCCACGTGTTTTTCTGAAGCC
Source organism: Treponemataceae bacterium (assembly GCA_963678065.2). Classification (GTDB taxonomy): domain Bacteria; phylum Spirochaetota; class Spirochaetia; order Treponematales; family Rectinemataceae. The sequence goes on along the minus strand of CAXXVZ010000004.1, from coordinate 343,935 downwards.
TCCCTGCGGCGATATCCGTTCCGGAATCGCCGGGGGATTTTTCATGCCAGTTCTTGAAACTAAGTTTGATAATAATGTTGTAAAACATAGTTGACAGATTGGGGAAAGGTGGTATCCTGTACGAGGCCAGCATAAATCTACAGCGGGCCGACATCTTTTCAGGAGGCATCAGGATGAGGAAATCTTTCGTCGTGGCGATGGCCGTGTTGATGGCTGTCACCGTAGCAGGGGCTTTTGCGCAGAAAGCCAGCGGCGTCTTCATGGGCACCGCGATCCGCTCGCTCGAGAATCCCTACCATGCCGTGTGGGCCCGCGGCGCGCAGGCCTTCGCCGACACCGTCGGCGGACTGACGGTCATCCAGACCTGCGAAGGATCGAGCGAGAAGCAGCTCAACGACATCAAGGCCCTCGTCGCGAAGGCCGGCAAGGACGCCGTGTTCTGCATCGACCCCAACGAATCGCCGAACGTCATTCCCATCGCCAGAGCGCTCGAAGCGGCCGGCGTGTATTATGTGACGTGGTGGAACAAGCCCGACAATGTCAAGGTTACGGATTATCCCCACTGGGTGGCCCACATCGCGTTTGACGGCATCAGTGCCGGCGAATTCATGGCCGATACCCTGTTCAAGACCATGGGCGGGAAGGGGAAGATCGTCGCCCTCCAGGGCATGCTCGCCAACTCCGTCGCGGTCGACCGCTATCAGGGCCTCCAAAACTCCCTCGCCAAGGCGCCCGGGATCAAACTCGCCGCAGTCGACACCGCCGAGTGGGATCGCACCAAAGCCTTCGAGAAGATGAAGAGCTTCCTCGTCGCCAACCCCGATGTGGGCGGCGTGTGGGCAGCGAACGACAACATGGCCCTTGGCGCCCTCGAGGCCATCCGCGCCGCCGGACTCGCCAAGAAAGTGCTCGTGGTCGGCTGCGACGGCATCAGCGAGATGCTCGATGCCGTGAAGGCCGGAGAAGCCGCCGCGACCGTGCTCAACGACTCCTTCTGGCAGGGCGGAATCGGACTCGCCCTCGCCCTCGCCGCCAAGGAAGGCAGGATCGACCTCAAGAAGACCCCCGCCGACAAGCGCGCCTATTTCGCGCGCGCCGTCGAAGTCAGCCAGGCCAACATCGACAAGATCATCGCCGACTATGTCAAGGGAACACCCAAGTATGACTGGAACGATCTCTACGCTTTCTATGTCCGCCCGATGAAATAACGTTCCGGAGCCGGATTCCCCCGCCCTTGTGCGCGCCCCGGGGCTCGCCCTGAAGCGGAATACCAAGGCGGGAGGGATCCGGTTCACGTTCAGGCTTTCCATCCCAGGTACGGAGACCGAAGCTCATGAATGCACCCCTTGCGGAAAAAAGGTCGCGGTCATCAGCGCAGGACATCGCGAAAGGCGTCCTCGCTTTCATCTCGAAGGGCGTATACGGACAGATAGTCGCCCTTTCCATCGTCGCGGCCATATTCGCGGCCGGAACCGGAGGGGTATCCCTCTCCGTGAAAAACATCATGACGATCTTCAGCCTGGCCGGCATCCCCATGATCATCTGTCTCGGCATCCATCAGATTGTCCTCATAGGCGCCATGGACCTTTCCACCGAGGGCATCATCTCCCTCTGCGCCGTCGCCTCGGGATTCCTCATCAAGAATCCCTTCACGCGCTACAACATCGGATTCTGGGTCATTCCGGTCGCGCTCCTCATCGGCGGCACCTTCGGATTCATAAACGGAATCATAAATACCAAGGTAAAAATGCCATCCTTCATCGCGACCCTGGGCATGTGGTGGGTCGCGCAGGGCATCGCCGTCATCCTCGGAAAAGGGAACGCGGTGAAGATGCTCGATCAAAGATTCCAGAACATCACGAACGGAGACATACTCGGGCTTCCCGTGACCATCGTGATCGCCCTCGCGCTGTTCGCCGTTCTTTTCATCGTCCAGAAACGGACGCGGCTCGGGAAATACATGTACGCGATCGGCGGCGACGAAGCCCTCGCCAGGCAGGCCGGGATCAAGGTCGACAGGGTCAAGATCATCGTCTTCGTCATCACGGGATGCATGTACGCGCTGGCTGCCGTCCTCCTCATCTCGCGTCTGGCCAGCTCGAACCCTCGCGCCGGCAAGGATCTGATGTTCCCGGCCATGACTGCGGTCGCTGTCGGCGGCGTTTCCCTCTCGGGCGGCGTGGGCGGCGCGCTCAACGCCGTCTTCGGCACCCTCATCGTAACGGTGCTCAACAACGGTATGGTGCTCATGAAAATAAGCCCCTACATCCAGAACGCGGTGAACGGAATCGTCCTCATCGTCGCGGTGGCCCTCACGATCGACCGCAAGAAGATCGGGATCATAAAGTGAAAAGTCCGGGCGCCGGGATGCTTCGGTGTTCCGGGACCCGGACAGGGATGCGGAGGAAAGCGCGATGAGCGATACGATACTGCTGCTCAAGGGCATAAAGAAATCCTTTCCCGGCGTGTCCGCCCTCAAGGGCGTCGACATCACGGTGAACCGCAACGAGATTCTCGGCCTCGTCGGCGAGAACGGCGCGGGAAAATCCACTCTCATGAAAATACTGATCGGGCTGCAGGAACCTGACTCGGGCGAAATATGGCTCCGGGGCGAGCCGGCCAGGCTGGCCGGGCCTTCCGACGCCATCCGCAAGGGAATAGGCATGGTCTTCCAGGAAGGTTGCATGATCCCCAATCTGTCGGTGATGGACAACCTCTTCCTTGGAAACGAGAAGACCTTCATGCGCGCCGGCTTCATCTCGACACGAAAAATGAACGAGGCTGCCAGGGTGCAGCTCGGCCACGTCGGCCTGGGATCCCTCGATCCGCGCAGGATCACCGGAGGGCTCTCCGCGGCCGAAAAGCAGATGATCGAAATAGCCCGCCTTCTGTGGCTTTCGGAGTTCCACGGGGTGGAGAATCCCGTACTCATCCTGGATGAGCCGACGACGGTGCTCCAGGAGAACGAGGTCAAGATACTTTTCGGCATACTGGGCGAGCTGAAGAAGCGCGCGACCATCATCTTCATTTCGCACCGCCTGGAAGAAGTCGTGATGCTCTCCGACCGGGTCGTCGTTCTGAAGGACGGCGATTTCATGGCCGAGATGCCGAGGGGCGTGGCCTGCGTGCATGAGATCGAGAAGCTGATGGTGGGTCACGAGCTGGCCGAGGAACACTACCGGGAGTCGATGCAGACCGAGGCGGGGAACGAAGTCGTCCTGAATGTGGAGGGACTGGGCATCCCGGGGCGGTTCGAGGATTTTTCGCTGAAACTCAGAAGGGGCGAGATCGTGAGCCTCGTCGGTCTTCTCGGTTCAGGAAAGGAAGAAGTCTGCGGATGCCTCGGCGGATCGCTCAGGCCCGAAGCGGGGAAAATCGAGGTGCTCGGAACTCCCGCCGCTTTCGCCTCTCCGAGAGACGCGATCAGGGCCGGGATCGGCTGCGTGCCGATCGACCGGCGCAACGACGGCCTCGCCACGAACCTCGACGTGATGGACAACATCAACCTTCTCGTGTTGGGAAAGATGCGCAAGGGTCTCCTTCTGAGTCCGCGTATCGAGAAGGAAAACGCACGGCGCTGGGTCAGGGAATGCATGATAAAGACGCCATCGCTCACCACTGCCTGCGGGACTCTTTCGGGAGGCAATCAGCAGAAGGTGGTCATAGCGAAATGGCTCGCGGCGGAGGCAGGAATCCTCATTCTCGATCATCCGACGCGGGGCATCGATGTCGGTGCCAAGGACGAAATCTACCGCCGCATCAGGGATCTGGCTGCCGCCGGCATGAGCATCCTCGTCATGTGCGACACTCTCGAGGAAGATATCGGCCTGTGCAACCGCATGATCGTCATGAAGGACGGCAGGATCACGCGCGAGGTCCCCTGCGCCAAAGGCCGCAAGCCCGCGGCAGTCGAAATCATCGACTACATCGTCTAGGCAAGGAAGGGCCACCGTGAAAAAAACGCGCACTATCAAACCATTGTACATTTCCGGACTGCTTTTCATCGGCCTGGTGACTTTTTTCACCCTGGGAGACAAGAGCTTCCTCTCCGCGTACAACATGCAGACCATCCTGAACGCCTCGGCTATCCTGCTCGCCGTCGGGCTCGGTCAGGCCTGCGTCATTCTGACCGGCGGGATCGACCTCTCCGTCGGCAGCATCATGTCCCTCGTCTCCGTCGTTCTCATGCTCACCCTGAAGGATCTGGGAATCTGGGCCATGCCGCTTGTCCTCCTCATCGGAATAGCCGCGGGAATCGTGAACGGAATCATCGTGTCCAAACTGCGCATCCCGTCTTTCATCGCGACCCTCGGCACCCAGGGCATACTCCTCAGCGTCGCCTACCTTTTGTCGGCGGCTCCGCTCTCCGTCCCCGACAATGGTTATGCGATTCTCGACATCGTCAACGGACAGATCGGTCCCGTAAAAAATGTGTGGATCGTCGGTCTGGCGATTTTCGGCGGATATTACGTTGTGCAGCGGTACACGACCCTCGGCCGCAATATCATGTATATAGGCGCCAACGAGAGAATGTCCTTTCTTTCCGGCCTGCCTATCGACAGGACGAGGATCTTCGCCTTCGCATTCTCAGGTTTCGGCGCCGCGATCGCGGGGGTGATACTCTCCTCCACCCTGTTTTCGGGCTATCCGACGATCGGCGGCGTGTACGTGCTCAACTCGATCGCCGTCGTCGTCGTGGGAGGAACCGCGATGACGGGCGGGGCCGGCGGAGTTCTGAACACCCTCATCGGCAGCCTCATCATGGGCATCCTCAACAACGGAATGACGGTGATCGGAATCGACGTGTATGCCCAGCAGGTTTTTCTCGGAGTCCTCATCATCATCGCGGTCGCGGTGACTTTCGACCGCAAGAAACTCGCCATCATCAAATAGCCGGCGCACAGACAGACCGGCAAAGGCAGGATGGACAGGATGAAACTTGAAGCGACTGAACTGAGCGAGGCCGCGATCGAGGGTGTGGGCCGTCTTCTGACGCCGTCGGCGGGAAAGGGCCTCCAGGCCGGGGACGAGTTCTCTTTCGGGATAGTCTCTCCCGAACTGGGGATGCCAGCCTCCTTGTGCGCGGGGCGTCTTGAATGCGGCGCGCGGCCGATGACCCTGAAGAGGCTGGAGCGACACCTGAAGACCCCCGAAATCCTTTCGGCGGTGAAGGGCGATTCGATCATCTGCATGGCTCCGGCGCAGGAAGTCCGCGACGGAAAGCTTGCGGGTATGAGGGCGATTCTCGTCCGCGAGGGACAGGGCGTCATTCTGGACAGGGGTGCCTGGCACTGGATTCCGTTTCCCTCAAGGGAGTCGGCGACCCGCTTCCTCGTCATTTTCAGGGCCGGAACCGGAGACGACGATCTCGATTTCTGCGACCTGGCTGAAAACGCCGATATCGTGTCCGGGGCCATCGAATTGAAGGGAGGCGCGCGATGAGACAGGCGACGATGACAAATCCCGGCGCGATTGAGCTGCGCGAAGTTCCCGCGCCCGTCCCCGGCGCGGGTGAAGTGCTTCTGCGGGTCAGGCGGATAGGCGTATGCGGTTCCGACATCCATGTCTACCACGGCCTTCATCCCTACACATCCTATCCTGTCGTCCAGGGCCACGAAGTGTCCGGAATCGTCCAGGCTCTCGGCCCGGGCGTGAGCGGCATCCCGATCGGGGCAGCCGCGACCTTCATGCCTCAGATCGTCTGCGGGAAATGTTTCCCCTGCCGCAACGGCATGTACCACATCTGCGATTCCCTCAAGGTTATGGGTTTCCAGGCGCCCGGAGCCGCACAGGATTTTTTTGCCGTCGACGCGGAGAAGCTGATCATGCTTCCACCCTCCCTCTCTCCGGAGGCCGGCGCCATGATCGAGCCGCTGGCGGTGGCGGCCCACGCGCTCAAGCGGGGTGGGGGAGCCGCGGGGCGCAAGGTCGCCATCGTCGGAGCGGGTCCCATCGGCAACCTCGTCGCGCAGGCGGCCAGGGCCCAGGGCGCAACCGAGACCCTCGTGATGGACAAGAGCGCGTTCCGGCTCGACCTGGCCAAGGAATGCGGCGTCGACCACGTCGTGAACTCAGGCGAGGAGAGCCTCGCCTCCGCGATCGCGAGGCATTTCGGGCCCGACAAGGCCGACCTCATCCTGGAGTGCGTCGGGGCCGAAGCCACGATGAGCCAGGCCGTCGAGGCTTCTCGCAAGGGCGGCACTATCGTCGTCGTCGGCGTTTTCGGCAAGAAGCCGGTCGTCGATCTCGGCCTCGTCCAGGACAGGGAAATTTCTCTCGTGGGCACCCTCATGTACCGGAAGGAAGATTACGAGACCGCGGTCGGTCTTGCCGCATCGGGCCGGATGTTCCTGGACAAGCTTGTCACGAACAGTTTCCGCTTCGAGGATTATCTTGCGGCCTATCATTTCATAGAAAGAGCGGGCGACCGGGTCATGAAGGTCATGATCGCGCTCGACTAAGCTGCCGCGGCCGGCCAGGTATCCCCCGGCCGCCATCATCGGAGGATTCAGCATGGAAATGGAACTGAAGGGCAAGGTTGCCCTCATAACGGGCGGTTCGGTCGGCATCGGTCTCGCCGTGGCCCGCGCCCTCGCGCAAGAAGGCGTACATGTCGCGATCTGCGCACGCGACGGCGCGCGCGCACAGCGCGAAGCGGCGGCGATCGCGGCCGATTTCGGCGTCAGGGCGCTCGGTATCGGCGACGATGTCTCGAAGGCCGGCGCGGCCGAAAAATGCGTGGACGCCACGGTGGCGGCATTGGGCGGCCTCGACATCCTCATCAACAATGCGGGGACAGGATCGTCCGAGACGATCATGGAGGCGCCCGACGAGAAATGGCAGTATTATTGGGATCTCCACGTGATGGCGGCCCTGCGCTTCTCTCGGGCCGCGGTTCCCCAGATGCGGAAGCGGGGTGGCGGCGTCGTGCTCAACACCGCTTCGATCTGCGCGAAGCAGCCCCTCGGCTACGAGCCCATCTACAACACGACCAAGGCAGCCCTCGTCATGTTCGGCAAATGCCTCGCCAACGAACTCATCGGCGACAACATCAGGGTCAACACGATAAATCCCGGCCTCGTCCTCACGCCCGACTGGAAGAAGACGGCCGGCATACTCACCGCGGGCACGGATACGACCGTGGACCAGTATCTCGACAAAATCGCGAAGGACAACGCCCCGATTGGCCGCTTCGCGAGCCCCGAGGAGCTGGCCGAGTTCTATGTGTTCATGTGTTCGCCGCGCGCGAGCTACTGCGTCGGCTCGACCTACTACGTCGACGGCGGCTGGCTGGGCACGGTCGAATGATGACTAAGGCCACAGAGGGTGTGAAATGGAGAGTGTGAAAATGAAAGCGGTCGCAGTCCATGAGCCCGGCAAAGTCGGCATCGTCGAAATCGCCAGACCCGTGCCAAGACCCTACGAGGTCCTCGTCAGAAGTGAAATAGCCTTCATCTGCAACGCCACGGACCGCAAGGTGGTGCAGGGCCATTTCCCCGGAATGGGCGCCGATGCCTATCCCCTCATTCTCGGCCATGAGACGGTGGGGATCGTCGTCGCGGCGGGATCGAAGGTGCGCGGCTTCAGGTTGGGCGACCGCGTGCTCGGCGGCCTCAACCTCTCGCCGGAGGGCTACAAATCAGGCTGGGGCGGCGATGCGGAGTATGTGCTCGCCTGCGACCACGAGGCCATGGTGGCCGATGGAGTCGCGGACGAGGCGCATGGCTGGGCCGAAGTCTTCAAGATCATGAAAAAAGTTCCGAAGAATATATCCGTCGAGGCGGCGGGGCTTCTCGCCACCTGGAGGGAAGTCTACGCCGGCTTCGCCGACTTCCACCTGAAGCCGGGCGACGACATCCTCATATTCGGCGCGGGGCCTGTCGGACTCTCGTTCTGCCGCTTCGCGAAGTTGCTCGGGTTGGGCTGGGTCGGCGTCGTCGACACCCTCGCGTTCAAGCGCGAAAAAGCCCTGAAACTCGGGGCCGACGCCGTTTTCGCGCCGGGCGATCCCGAGATCGGCGAGCTCGCTGCGACGAGGGGCAAAGCGCTCGACGCAGTCATCGATGCCGTGGGCTCGGAGCGCATAATAAATTCAGGCCTTCCCCTCATACGGCTCGCAGGTTCGATCTGCGTCTACGGCGTTCTCGCAGGCGACAGTCTCACGCTCGGGAAGGGCACCGCACCCTACAACTTCAATCTCTACATGCACCAGTGGCCCACGCGCGACGCGGAGGCAGCCGCTCAGGAGCCCCTCGTCGAGTGGATAAAAGCTGGCAAGCTGAGCCATGAGGATTTCCTCACGGGCGAGTACGCGTTGAGCGACATCAATTCGGCGCTCGCCGCGACCGAGTTGCCGACTTCGATCAAGACCATGCTGCGATTCTGAAGCGCGAGTTTGTGAAATGAAGGAGGGTGCATGAAACGCTACATACTGGCCCACGACCTCGGCACATCGGGGGACAAGGCGACCCTCTTCACCGCCGAGGGAACGCTCGTCAAAAGTGTCACCACATCGTACGCGACCAACTATTTCAACAACAACTGGGCCGAGCAGGACCCCGAGGACTGGTGGAAGGCCGTAAAGGAATCCTCGTGCCGGATAGTCGCCGGAATCGATCCCGCCGAGATAGCGGCCATAGGTTTTTCTGGCCAGATGATGGGCTGCGTCTGCGTCGACGCAAGCGGGAGACCTCTTCGTCCCGCCCTCCTGTACTGCGATCAGCGCGGGACGGCCGAGGAGGCCGAGATCCTCGGAAAGATCGACGCGCTCGAGTTCTATCGCATAACCGGTCACCGCGCATCCGCTTCCTACTCCGCGGCCAAGCTGATGTGGGTGAAAAAACACGAACCCGAGAATTACGCGAAAACGGCGAAGATGCTCCACGCCAAGGATTTCATCAACTTCAGGCTTACGGGCGTCATGAGATCCGAATACTCGGACGCCTCGGGCACCAATCTCCTCGACCTGAAAAAACTCGCCTGGTCGGAGCGCCTCATCGCGATAACGGGGCTCGACGGCGACAAACTCCCCGAACTCGTCGCTTCCACCGCTGTCGTGGGCGAACTCACTCAGGCCGCGGCCCGGGAACTCGGCCTCGCCCCCGGCATCCCCGTCGTGGCGGGAGGCGGAGACGGGGTCTGCGCAGGCGTCGGCGTCGGCTCGGTGAAGCCCGGCGTCACCTACAACTACCTCGGCTCCTCGTCCTGGATCGCGACGACTTCCCTCGAACCTATCTTCGACGAGGGCATGCGGACCTTCGTCTGGGCACACGCCGTTCCCGGGACCTATCACCCCTGCGGCAGCATGCAGACTGCCGGAGCCTCCTACGCCTGGACGCGGAACACCCTCTGCGGTCTCGAGAAGGCCGCAGCCGCAGAACTCGGCCTCGACGCGTACGAACTGATGAACGCGCAGATACTGCGCTCGCCGCCCGGAGCCAACGGTCTCATTTTCCTGCCCTACCTCCTCGGCGAGAGGACGCCGCGCTGGAATCCCGCCGCGAAAGGAGCCTTCCTCGGCCTCACGCTCGGACACAGCCGGGACGACCTCCTGCGGGCCGTCATGGAAGGCATCACGATGAACCTCTCCGTAATCCTCGACATATTCCGCTCCCGCGTGGAAATCCCCGCCATCACGGTGATCGGCGGAGGAGCGAAAGGCGCCGTGTGGCGGAAAATAATGGCCGATATCTACGAGGCTGAAATCTTGCGGCCGAATTATCTGGAGGAAGCGACGAGCATGGGTGCCGCCCTCATCGCGGGCGTAGGCTGCGGACTTTTTCCCGATTTCTCCGCGGCGGAAAAATTCATCGCCATCACCGAGCGATGTTCTCCCGACCCCGCGCTGTTTCCGGAATACCGGAGGGCGAAGGTCCTCTTCGACGACTGCTACCGCGCCCTCGAACCGCTTTTCCCGAGAATGGGGCGCCAGGTTTGACACGTTATTTTTGACAAGGTTTTGAAGAAAAAGCGTAGAACGACCGTTTCGACACAAGATTGATTGTGCAGGAGAACAGGATGAAAAACGACCGCATTCGCGTAGGACTGGCCGGAGCCGTCCATCCCAACATGCCGGGCGACGATGTGGGCCTCTATGCGCGGATCGCCGGCGAGATCGGGCGTCTCTCTGTCGAAATGGATTTCGATCTCTCGGTATTCGTCGAGCCGGTCCGGAGCGAGGCCGACGGGGAGCGGGCGCGGGCCTTCATGGACGGCCAGGGCGCCGATTTCGTCCTCCTGTTCAACGCGAGTCTGCCTTTCGGCCGCATCATCCTGCCGCTGGCGAGGGTAAAGGGAGCCATCGGACTCTGGTCCGTTCCCGAGCCGGCGACCGAAGGCGTCCTTCAGCTGAACTCGTTCTGCGGCACGAACATGCTCGGGTCGATCATTTCGAACTATCTTCGCGAGTACGACATTCGTTTCAAATGGTTCTACGGCATGCCCGGCGATCCCCGCTTTCTGGAACGATTCGCGGTCACGATCGCGGCTCTCCGCGCTGTAAAAACCCTCAGGACCGCGCGGATCGGCCAGATCGGCGGCCTCGCGAACGGTTTCGAAAATCTCTACATCGACGAGCGCGTCCTCGAGCGTAAATTCGGAACGCGGCTGCAGACCCGCCACAGCGTGGAAGAGATCGTCGCCCGCGCCGAGGCACTGCCCATCGCCGAGGTCAAAACCGAGATAGACCTGATGGCTTCGGAAGGGACCTTCGTCCCCGGCCGCCTTTCGCAGCCGCACATCGAAAAATCGGCCAGGATTTACTGTGCCTTACGGAATTTCGCGCGCGAGAACGACTACGACGCCCTCGCTCTCTCCTGCTGGTCGCGTTTCCAGGAAGTCTACGGCGTCGCGGTCTGCGGCGCGATGAGCCGGCTCAACAATGGCGGCCTCGTCGTCCCCTGCGAGGCCGATGTCACGAGCGCCGTCATGATGCTCGTCCTCAACGCGCTGGGCCGCGGAAAGGCATCGCTCAACGACCTCGTGGCTTTTGACGAAAAAGACCAGTCGCTCTGCCTCTGGCACTGCGGCGTCGCGCCGGCCTCCTGGGCGGACCCGCGCGGCCTTGAGTGGGACAATCACTTCAATATCGGCCACCACGAGGGCTGCACATGGTGCGGGGACGGACTCGTCGCCGACATCAGGTTCAGGTCAGGCCCCGTCACCATCGCATCGATCGACAACGACTTCGACGGACTCCTCGTCCTGACCGGCGCTGTCATGGCCGACAAGAAGGGTTATTCGGGATCGGGCGGATGGGTGAACGGGCTGAAGCTCAACGGAGAGGCTGTCGGCATCGACGAGCTCATGAACACCCTCATCGTCGGAAGAGTCAACCACCACTACTCAGGGGCATTCGGCGACCTCACGGACGAACTCAACGAATTCGCCGCCTGGACCGGCGCGAGCGTGATCGACCGGGTGCCGTACAGACCCTACCTGCAGGAACCGAGGCCCCGCCGCCGCTGAACCCTCCGGCCTCCTTCCGGGGGAGCCGGACATGAACCCGGATGGGTGGACTCAAGACGGCACGTGGAGAGACGCGATCCGTTCGCCGAGAGCGACTACAGCCCCGAAATCTCCCAGAGGCGGCAGAATGTCGCCCACGTTGACGATCACCCTGCCCCCGAAGGCCCGCGCTATCCGCTCGCCGAAGTCGGCGATGGCCTCGTGCGGGTGGCCGATCGTGAAGAGGCCCGCAGGCACGCCGCACCAGCAGCGCAGCGCGTCCGACGCCGCGGCCGCGAGCTCCTCGACTTCGTAGTTGAACATGGGAGCAGGCGTGCAGCCGTCCAGGATGTCGAAGCCGGTCCCGGCGATAAAACCGAGGTAGCCTTTGATATTGCCGTCGAGGTGGGTGGAGACGAGCTTGCCCGCCCGGTGGAGGATGTCGCAGGCTTTTCGGTAGAACGGCATGCAGTAGCTCTGATACCAGGGAGGCGAAATGAGATTTTCGTCGGCGTGGTCCGAGATGATGACGACCTGTCCCGGCATCGAGGCGGCCAACTCGATGAACCGGAGATCGTAGTATTCCTGGAATTCCATGAAATCCATTATCGACTTGTCGCCGTCCGCGAGCGCGTACACCACGTTCTCGAAGCCCATGTACTCGTGGACGAGTTTGCCGAAGGGCGAGCGGAAGACGACGAGATCGCAGATTCCGAAGCCCTCCGTCTCGGAGAGGAAGCGCTCGACGCGTTCGGGGCGCGGTACGAACTGCGTGTGCTCCACGAGAAGCCTGAGGATATCCAGATCTTCGGGCCTCGTCGCCATGTGGCCGTACTCGCTCCAGGTCCCCTCGGCGTCGAGCTTGTAGGTTCGGCGCAGCTCGCCGCGCCGAGTCTTCCAGACGACTGTCCGGTGACGCCCTTCTGTGCTGACCGTCTTCTCGATGCCTCCCCCAAGCCTTTCGTCGAACCAGTCGTAGATGTGGGCGGGCAGTCCCCAGCCGAACTCGCGGTAGAGGCCCGCGTAACCGAGCGAGTCGAGGCGGCCGGGAAGCCGCCCCGGCCCCGCGTGGATCGGGGATCCGTCCGGGATGAACTGTCCGGGGAAGTAGGGTTGTTCCGCGCCCAGACCGAGCCGTGCGGCCTGATACCAGGTGCTCAGGTCAGGGAAAAATGGAGTCTGGGCAGGCTGTTCCCCACGCATCACCGCGAAAAAACGCTGGACCTGGTTCATTCCGTTCCCTCGTCGTCGCTGTGTTCCGGTCAGTCCAGATGGATCGCCCGGCCGGTCGAGTAGGACTCGACGGCCGCGAAGCAGATCTTGAGACTGTTGACCGCGTCGGCCACATGATCGGTGAGGTCGATGTCCTCGGTGATGGCCTTGTAGAGGTAGGCCTGCTCGCGCTTGCACAGCTCGTTGTGGTCCGGCTCGTCCTCGACCTTGATGACCTGATCGGGGAGGGCCTGCAGGCCCGCGGCGTCGGCCTCGCTCGAGTGGAGGATTATGGAGTCCACCGCCGTGTGTTTCGACACGTCGGAGGGATTTGTGTGGGCCGTGTCCTTGTCGATGCTGACACAGCCACGGGGCCCCACGACGTCCTTCACGAAATAGGCCGTGCGGGACATCATCGGACCCCAACCCACTTCGTACCAGCCGACCGAGCCGTCCTCGAAGACGACCTGGAGATGCCCGTAGTTGTGCTTGTCCGGGGCGATCTCCTCCGATACCCGCGCGGCCATGCCCTGGACGATGCGCGGTTTCGACCTCGTCATCTGGCACATGACATCCACATAGTGGACGCCGCAGTCCACCAAAGGCGGCATGTTGGAAATGAAGGTTTTGTGGAGCGCCCACTCCCGGCCCCAGCTCTGCTGGTTGAGATTCATGCGCATCACGAGGGGTTTGCCCAGCGTGCGCGCCAGCTCGATGAATTTTATCCAGGCCGGATGCTGCCGCAGGATGTAGCCGATGACGAGCTTGCGTCCCGTCTCGGCCGCCGTGGCCGCGACAGCTTCCGCCTCGGCCACGGTGCGGGCTATCGGTTTTTCCATGAAGACGTGGCAGCCCTGGCGCATCGCGAAGATGGAGTACTCGGCGTGGCTGTCGGTGTAGGTGTTGATCGATACGACCTCGGGCCTGGTTTCGCGCATGGCCGCGTAGAAGTCGGTGTAGACGGGGGCCGATATCCCCAGTTCCGCGGCGAGCTTTTCCGCCCGTGTGAGGTTTTTTGCGACGACGAAGCCGACGATCTCGAATCCGGGAAGGGCCGCGTAGCCGCGCGCGTGGGCTCCGCCCATGTCGCCGATGCCCACCACGAGTGTCCTCAATACCGGTGATTTCATTTCTCCTCCTCTCGGGACCCGGAGCTCAGCGGGTCAGCTGACCCAGCACGTCGATGGGTACGCGGTCCATCGGGGCGGCGTTCGGATTGAACAGCCGGTTTCCGTCGAGCGCGAGGCCCGCCGCCGCGCCTTCCCTGACGGCCGCGTGCAGATTGCGCGGCGCCACCGAGTCGCCCGCGTTCACCACAGGCAGGCCCGCGGCGCGCAGCAGCTCGAGGGTGCGTGTGTCCGGCGCCGTCCAGCAGCTGACAACATGGTCGCATGCGAGGACGGTCTTTTTGAAGTTCTTGTCCACGATGACGATCTCGCCCTCGCGGATCTCGTCGATGGTGCAGCTCTCGAGCACTTTGACGGCGTGCTTGTAGGGCTGCGGGCTAAGGCCCTCGGCCTCTTCCAGCCGGAAGCGCTTGCGCGTGACATACATATGGATGACTTCGACGGCGGCCGCGAATTCTTTCCGGTCAGTGATGACGGTGACATCCTTGCCGATGGCGGCGAGATAGGTGACGGTATCGACCGCCGCGTAGTGGTCGCCCCAGACGACGACGCGCTCGCCCTCGAGTTTCCGGGGACGCCGGCCTCCCGGGTGGTACTCGCAGCTCACTTTCGGGCAGGCGATGACTTCCTCGAAGGGGATGACCCGGTCGGCGGCGCCGTGACAGGAGGGGACGTAGGATCGGGCTCCCGTCGCGTTCACCACAACGTCGTAGGCGCGCAGCTCCTCCACCGAGGGGGCAGTGTGCAGGCGCACGTCGATCGAAAGATCGGCGATCTGGCCCCGTATCCAGTCGGCGTACCATTTCATCTTCTCTTTTCCCCTGGCCATGCAGCAGCCGAGGATGGCGCCGCCGAGTTCGCCGGTCTTTTCGTAAATCGTGACCGTGTGGCCGCGCTCGGTCGCGACGCGGGCGGCCTCCATGCCCGCGGGGCCGCCGCCCACGACAGCCACCTTCAGCGCTTTCTTTACGGGGCGCATCGTCTCGAAGTCGCGGTTTCCGCAGGCGGGGTTGATGGCGCAGGATATTTCCTTCTTCGCCATCATGGATTCCTGCCAGCAGCCGGTGAGGCAGGAGATGCATCGCCGGATGGCCTTCACCTTTCCCATCTGCGCCTTTACCGGCCAGTAGGGGTCGGCGAGGAACTGGCGGGAGAGACCTACCATGTCGGTCTTGCCTTCGGCCAGGATAGCTTCGCAGTACTCGGGATTGCGAAGGGAGTGGCTCGTGATCACGGGGATGCCGACAACCTTCTTTATGCTCTCCGCGGTGAATGTCGACCAGCCTTCGGGGTACTGCATCGGGTCGAATCCGGCGCCCGGGCTCTCCTGGACGCACTGGCTGATATCGAGGGCGTCCACGCCCGCCCGCTCGAAGCTCTTGGCGACTTCGAGCGACTCGGGCAATTCGCGTCCGCCGGGAACCCACTCGTCGGCGGAGAAGCGGACGAGGATGGGGAAGCCCGCGCCGCATTTCTGCCGGATGGCTCCGACGATGGCGAGGGGGAAGCGCATCCTGTTCTCGAAGCTGCCGCCGAAGCGGTCGTTTCTCCGGTTAAGGAGAGGGCTCATGAACTGCGAAAGAAGGTAGCCGTGCGCGGCGTGGAGCTCGACGGCGTCGAAGCCCGCCTGCATCACGCGCCAGGCGGCTTCGGAGAACTCTTCGACTATGCCGATCACTTCGTCGGTGCTGAGCACGTGGACGGTCTTCTTTTTTTCGTCGGCGTTGGCGTAGACGATCGCGTGGCTCTGGGACCAGGCGAAGTTGATGGCTTGGTCGTTGGAGGCCAGCTTCCCGTCGCGGGGCAGGGAGGCCTGGCGTCCGGCGTGCTGGAGTTGGATCGCGCACTTGGCCCCGTAGCGGTGCATCCCCTCGGCGAGCCTCGCGAGGCCGGGAATGTAGGTGTCTTCGTCGGCCACGAGGTTGGTGACGGTCGACCGGTTGGTCGATCCGTTCGGGGAGGTGGCCCCGACGATGACCAGGCCGGTGCCTCCCCGGGCGATGGCCGCGTGGTGCGCGATGTCGCGTTCGCTCACCGACCCATCTCTGTGCGAGGAACTCACATCGGTGGGGACGTGGCATATTCTGTTGGGGACTTTCATCGAGCCGATCGTGATTGGTTCGAACAAGTGCGGGAAGCTGTTCATGGCTGAAATATCCTCCATCCTGCAAGAGTTTTCCGATTATATCATCACTTCGCGATAAATCGACAAAAAAACGATCATTAACGCTAAATATTACGCATAATATGAAATCAAACAAGAATGAATTTGACAACAATCACAAAGTGCTCGTAGAATACTGTCTCAAACAGGAACCCGTCCGGGTTCTCAAGAAAGCCAAGGAGGATCGCATGAAACGCAGGATTTTCGTTCTCATGATTCTCGTCGCGGTGTTCGCCGCACTCGCACCCGCCGCCTTCGCGCAGGGAAAGCAGAAGACAATTGGCGTCGTCATTCCATATGAAATCGGCTGGTTCGCCTCATTCCACGCGGGCTTCCAGACCGTGGCCGATGCGCAGGGCGCCAAACTGGTGTTCGCCTATCACAACTACCAGGCCGACAAGGAGACCGAGGCGGTCCAGAACCTCATCGCGCAGGGTGTCGACGCCATCAACGTCACGGCCGTCACCCCCCAGAGCGCCGAGTATTCGTGCCGCCTCGCGAACGAGGCCAAGATCCCCATCCAGATCACCGAATCGGGCCTCGCCGATGGCAAGGGCAAGCCCTTCGCGGACATCGACTTCAACTGGGCCGATGTGTACAAGACCGTCGCCGATGGCCTGCGCAAGGATCTCAAGGGCGACCTGTCGGTAGTCTGGATCCAGGGCTTCGCGGGCACTCCCCCCATCATGCAGGGCGACAAAGGCTTCAAGGACGAGATCGCCAAACTTCAGGGCATCAAACTCGCGACCGCGCCCCAGGACGGGCAGTACGCGACGGCTCCCTCCCTCAATATAATGAAGACCCTCATCCAGTCCGGGCTCAAGTTCAACGTCGCCATCGGCGGCTGCCAGGAAATCACCGAGGGTATCATCCAGGCGCTGAAGGAAGAGAATATCCCGCGGAGCGCGGTGACCGTGGCCACGGTCAACGGCGGACCCATGGACATCAACAACTTCCTCAAGGGCAACCTCGACTTCGCCCTGAGCCAGTCCCCCGGACTGCACGGCATGATCTGCTCCGCCAACCTGCTCGCCTACCTCAACAAGCAGCCTTACCAGAAGAAGACCTACTCGCCGGTCGTCTGGGTGAACAAGAATGACTGGAAGCAGAAGTACATCACCTGGAAAGTCGACGAGAGCTGGCTTCCCCTCGTCTACGAATTCGTGAAATCCGGGCAGTACAAGCCCGAGTTGCTCAAGTAATCGACCTGAACCGGCCGCGCCGCGGGGTCTCGAGAATCCGTTCTTGAGACCCCGCTTTTCGGATGTACGTAAGGGAGGAGGGTTCCGGGTTGGCTGACAACAAGATTCTGGAGACAGTGGAGCTCACCAAGACCTACCCGGGAGTCCGGGCGCTCGAATCCGTGAATTTCGACCTCGCCGCGGGCGAGGTTCAGGCCCTCGTGGGCCAGAACGGCGCGGGCAAGTCGACCTTCATCGAACTGATAGCCGGCTCCCTGCGCCCGGATTCCGGCACGATCATCGTCGCAGGACAATCCTACTCCTGGCTCGATCCCGCCCGCTCGATCGAGCTCGGGATCCAGACTGTCCACCAGGAGAATCAGCTCGTGGAAGAGCTGACAGTGGCGGAGAATCTCTACCTCTACAATCTTCCTTCGAGCCGTTTCGGCTTCATAGACATCCGCGCCTGCAGAGACGCGGCGCAAACGCTCCTCGAAGGCCTCGGCATCTCCATCTCCGCGGACAGGAAACTCTCGCAACTCAGTTTTATCGAGAAGAAGCTGGTGAGCATCGCGAAGGCCTGCTCCCGCAAGGCGAGGATACTGATTCTCGACGAGCCGACCGCCTCGCTCGACGAAAAGGGCAGGAATATCCTCTTCGACATGATCAGACGGAATACGGCGAAGGGCCTGAGCGTCATTTACATTTCCCACAACCTGAGCGAGATATTCGAAATCTGCAACCGCGTCACGGTGTTCAAGGACGGCAGGAAAGTGGCCGCCCACGCAGCCTGCGAGATCGATCTCAACACCCTCGTGCGGCAGATGATAGGGCGGTCGAGCAGCACGCTGTACAGCCGCGAGCGCGTGGCAGCTCAGGGCGGAGATGTCCTCGAGGTGCGGGATTTCTCGCGCTCGGGGGTGGTCGACCACGTCTCCTTCAGTGTGCGCTCGGGCGAAATATTCGGCATTGGCGGCCTCGTCGGGGCGGGCAGGACGGAACTGGCCAGGATGATCTTCGGCCTCGATCCGAAGGATTCAGGCGCGCTCATCTACAAGGGAAAAGACATCACTCCCCGGAGTCCCGACGACGCGATCCGCAAGGGCATCGGCTATCTCACGGAAGACCGGAAGGGAGACGGGCTGGTTTTAGGCCGCCCGATTTTCGAGAACGTGAGCCTCGCGCGCACCGCCAGGGATCCGGGCGCCTTCATGAACCTGGCCAGGGAGCGCGCCGAGACGGGCGATCTGTCCCGGAAGCTCGAGATAAAGACTCCCTCGATCGCGCAGTTCGTCGTGAATCTGAGCGGGGGCAACCAGCAGAAAGTGGTCCTGGCCAAATGGCTCTTCGCCGGTTCGGAGGTCCTCATTTTCGACGAACCGACAGTGGGCGTCGATGTGGGGGCGAAGGCGGAGATCTACCGGATGATGGACGCCCTGGCGCGCGGCGGCAAGGCCGTCATCATGATTTCTTCCGACAATCCGGAACTCGTCGCGGTCTGCGACCGGGTGGGCATCATGAACAACAAAAAATTGACTACGATACTCGAAGGCGACAAAGTGACCGAGGAGAATATTCTTCGCCTCTCCATGGGCGTCGACGAAGAGGACAAGCGAACATGAACACAACTACCGCAGAGCAGACAGTCAAGAGGGCTCCGAGGCTGACACAGTCTCTCATCCTCATCGTCATCATCGCCGCGATCTGCGTGGTGACGGCCGTCGTGAATCCGAGGTTCCTGCGCATCCAGAACATCATCAACATTTTCCAGCAGATATCGATCCTCGGCATCGTCGCGTCCGGGGTGGGGATGCTTCTCGTCGCCGGCCAGGTCGACATCTCGGTGGGAACGCAGGTCTCCTTCATGGGCGTGTTCCTGGCCATGGTGATACAGAAGATGATGGGGCTTCCTGACGGGAATGTTCCCGCGTGGCAGGCTTCCCTGGCCATCCCCGCGGCCGTGCTGGGCACCTTCGTGGTGGGCTTCCTTCTCGGTCTTCTGAACGGCATCATCGTCGTCAAATCGAAGGCCTCGTCCTTCATCATCACGCTGGGCTTTCAGGTAGTCTATTCCGGGGCCGCGCTTCTTCTCTCGGGCGGGGCATCCTACATGCTTTTCGGAAAGTTCGAACTTCTCGGGCGGGGCAGGATCATGGGAGTCCTGCCGGTGGCCATCCTCTTCTTTCTCGGCATGATCGTCATCGCCTATGTCGTGCTCCGCTACCTGAAGTACGGACGCTTCCTGTACGCCATCGGCGGCAACAAGAAGGCGGCCTACGTTTCGGGCATCAAGACCGACAGGGTCACGATACAGGCCTACATCGTGGTCGGGCTCTGCAACGCCCTCGCCGCGATAATCCTCATCTCGAGGGTGGGTTCCGCCCTCGCCACCACCGGCGATTCCTACGCGCTGGATTCGCTGGCCGCGGTCATCGTGGGCGGCGTGGCCCTGTCGGGCGGCAAGGGCACCGCGCTCAATATCTTCCTGGGCGTCGTTCTCATCGGTCTGATCGGCAACGCGCTCATCATCATGAACGTCAACCCATACATGCGCCAGGTCGTGCTCGGCGTCATCATCATAGCCGCCGTCACGATCGGGCAGTTCACCGGCGAGCGGTCATAGGAGGCAAAAACATGGAACGGATCGATCTTCTGAATACCATCGGAGGCTCCGCTTTCGAGGGATTCTACCCAGCGGCCTGGGATCTCGCGAAAATCGACTGGTGCTGCAGCCGGAAGCCCGAAGAGGTCTACGAGCGCGAGAGCTGGTGGCACAAGGATTTCGCTCCAGTCTGCAGCGATAGTCTGGAAGATTTCAACACGGTCATGGGGCACGAGATCGCCTACCAGATCAAGCTCGCGAAAGACGAGGGGCGGCAGCTCATCATGATATGGTCGGTCGGCCCCATGGGCATGTACCGCTGGGCCGTCGAGTTCCTGAAGCGCTGGAACGTCGACTGCTCCCATGTGCATGGCTTCAATATGGACGAGTGGAGCGATTCGGAAGGGAATACGCTTCCGGCTTCCAACCCCGGAGCCTTCCGCAACGCCATGGAGACCGCGTTCTATGGCCCCCTTGGCGCGCTCACCGTGCCGAAGTCGCAGCGCCACTTCGCGACCCGCGACGAATTGCCGCAATACGCGGGTAGAATCGGCGAATTGCGCGCGGCCGGGGCGAAGTTCGTCCTCGTCTGGGGTATCGGCTGGGTTTTCCACGTGGCGTTCTGGGAACCGCACTTCGCGGCGGACTACGCGAACATGGACGAGTGGATGAAGGCCACCCACCGGGTCGGCGCGAAACTCCACCCGATGACGATAATCCAGAACTCGATCACGAGCTTCAAGAGCAGGATAACCCTCGTCCCCGCGCGGGCGAACACGATAGGCCCGGGCATCTTCATGCAGGCCGACTACACGATCGGCGGCGTGGACGGATTCCTTCCCGTGCGCAACATGATCTATCAGGGTATGACGCTCTGGGTCACGCTGAAGTACGGGCCGGATATGTGGATTCCCTCCTCGGTGATGCCGCAGCTGCCGGGCAGGCTCTTCTTCATCAAGCCCCTGGCCGGCCCGCTCGAGCCGGACGTGAACTAGAGGGAATCAGGCGGGGCGGCGACACCGTCCCGCCGCGATCGATGGGGGAGGAAATCGTGGCGAAGAGGCTTCTGATACGCGGCGCCAGAATATTCGCGGAGAGTGGCGTCATTCCGGCGGGATATCTCGTCGTCGAAGGCGAGCGCATCGTCTCCCTGGGCACTGTCGCTGGCCCGGAAGGCGCGGCGCCGGGCAATTTCCCGCGGCAAGCCTTCTCTCCGGAGGAATGCGAGACGATCGACGCGTCCGGGCTCATCCTGTCTCCGGGCTTCATCGACATGCACACCCACGGGATCCTCGATGTCGACTTCATGGAGAGCGACCGCGAGGCGACGCTCCGGGGCCTGCGGGCCTACGCCGCCCACGGCGTGACGCGCGTGGTGGCCTCCACACTGGCGAATCCCTTCGACCTCATCATCGCCCAGGTGAAGTTGCTGGGGCGGGTCCGCGAAGAGGGCGAGTGCGGGATGATGCTGCACGGCGTCCACGTGGAAGGTCCCTGGCTCGCGGCCCGCTGCCGGGGCGGCCACGCCCTTCGCTACCTGAAGGCGCCGACTGACGACGACGTGGACCGCCTTCTCGGCGAGTGCGGCGACGCGGTGAAAACCGTAACCTTCGCCCCGGAGCTGCCAGGGAGCGTCAGGATGGTCGAGCGTCTGGCCGCCGCGGGCATTGTCCCCTCTATCGGGCACTCCGAGGCGAGCTACGAGCAGGCGGAGGAGGCGATCCGCGCAGGGGCCCGCCACGCCACCCACATGTTCGACACCAATCTCGGCTACCGGGAGGACCCCGATGAGGCTCTCGTCCTCCTGCCCGGCCACGAGACCTCGCTCTACCTCCACGACGAGGTGAGCATCGAACTCATCGGCTGCCCCGTGCACGTGCGCAAGCCCTTCTTCCGTCTTATCGACAAGGTGAAGCCCCGCGACAAAAAAGTGATTGTCACCGACTCGCTCGTCGGAACGGGCATGCCTGAAGGCTTTGTCATCACCTACAAGGACGGCCGCAAAGTGTACCCTCGGGACGGCGTCCTCCGGATGATCGACGATGATCCCGCGGTGAACGGCAATCTCACCGGCAGCGCGGTGACGATGGAGGTCGCGCTCAGGCGTCTCGCGGATTTCGCCGGCATTCCCGCGGAGGAAGCCGTCCGCTGGGGCGGCATCAACCCCGCGACGACGCTGGGGATCGACCACGAGACGGGCTCCATCGCGGTGGGCAAACTGGCCGACCTCGCCCTGATGGACGCCGATTTCCGCGTCCGCGCGACGATCGTCAGGGGCCGGTTCCTGTACCGGAATCTTTAAGGGGGCTTAGCCCGTGGACCGCAGGGAGAACTACCTCAGGGCCGTCAGGTTCGAGCGACCGGATTATATCCCGATGACCTTCCACATCAACGATGCCTCGTGGCGCTCGTATCCGCAAGACTTTCTGTTCGCCCTGATGGAGTCTCATCCTTTCCTTTTTCCGGGATTTTCGAGGCCCGCCGGAGAGTATCTGCCCGCCTATTCGCACGTGGCGCGCAGGGACGAGCCCTTCCTCGACGACTGGGGCTGCCTCTGGAGGACCGCCCAGGACGGGATCACCGGCATCGTCACGGAGCATCCGCTCGCGGACTGGGCAGCCTTCGACGGCTACGCTCCTCCCGACCCGGAGCTCTGTTCCGGCATCGGCCCGATAGATTGGGAGGCGGAGGCGGAAGCTCTCGCGAGGGCGAGGGTGACTGGCTTGCCCGCCATCGGGAGCCTGCGCCACGGTCACAGCTTCCTCCAACTCTGCGATATACGGGGTTATGAAAACATCATATTCGACATGGCCGACGATGAGCCGCGACTCCGGGCGCTGATCCGGATGGTGGAAGATTTCAACCTCGGTATAGTGCGCCGTTATCTCGACGCGGGAGCCGAGATCGTCGCCTATCCGGAAGATCTCGGAATGCAGACAGGTCCCATGATTTCTCCCCGGTATTTCCGCGAGTTCATCCGGCCAAGCTACGAAAAACTGATGGAGCCCGCACGGCGCCATGGGGCCATCATCCACATGCACTCCGACGGCTGCATCCGGGAACTCGTCGATGATATCATCGCGGGCGGAGTGGACGTATTCAACCTTCAGGATCTCGTGAACGGTCTGGACTGGATCGCCGCGCGCTTCGCCGGGAAGACCTGTATCGAGCTCGACATCGACCGCCAGTCCGTGACTGCTTCCGGCAGTCCCGCCCGGATCGACGAACTTGTCCGGGAAGAAATGGAGAAGCTGGGCAGCCGCGAAGGCGGCCTCATGATGATCTTCGGGCTCTATCCCGGACTTCCGCCTGAGAACGTGGCGGCTGTCATGGACGCCATGGAGCGATATGCGTTCCGCTGGTCCTGAGAAAGATGGGTTCTCAGCGCCGGGGCTGGGTATGAGCCCGGATGAGTACGTGTTGCCTCAATCAGAAAACCAACCGAAGGCGTCTTGCGCGAGCAGCGCGTTTCCTCCATTCTCGAGTTGTCATGAATGAAAACCGCTATTCTCCCAAGACAGATGCTCCGCCTCCTTGCGACGCCAGTGATCCCGCCCTCGTCGCCCGCGCCCGCGCGGCCGCTTCCGGCTTCGATCTGCCCGGGGATTTTGCGGGCATCGAGCCCTACGGATCGGGACACATCAACAGGACCTACGTCTTTTCGATGGACCAGGGCGGGAAGCGGCTGCGCTATCTCATCCAGCTCCTCAACACCTTCGCCTTCCGCGAGCCCTTCGGCCTCATGGACAACATGGTCAGGGTGACCGAACACCTGCGCCGCCGTCTTGCATCCGAGGGTGTGGCGGATCTTTCGCGCCGGGTGCTCTCCGTGCTGCGCGCCCGCGACGGGAATCCCTACCTGATCGACTCCGAGGGCGGGTTCTGGCGCGCTTTCGTCTTCATCGAGGGTGTCCGCACCTGTGAAGTGATCGACAGCCCCCGCCGAGCCACCGCTCTCGGCGAGGCGGTTGGCCGTTTCCAGAACCTGCTCTCCGATCTCCCCGGCCCGCGCCTCGCCGAGACGATTCCCGGCTTCCACGACGCGCGCCGTCGCTTCGCCGCATTCGAGCGCGCCATCGCCGCGGATTCCCTCGGGAGGGCCGCCTCTGCGCGGCGCGAGATCGATTTCTACCTCGCGAACCGTGATGGCTTCGACCGCATCGTGGCGGCGCTCGAGTCGGGCGAGGTGCCCGAGCGCACGACGCACAACGACACCAAGGTGAACAATCTGCTCCTGGACGAGACCACCGACGAGGCGATCTGCCTCATCGACCTGGACACGGTGATGCCGGGCAGCTCGGCCTACGACTTCGGAGATCTGGCCCGCACCGTCGCCGCCTCGACGGCCGAGGACGACCCGGACAGCTCGCGCATGGAGTTCGTTCTTCCCATGTACGAGGCCATAGCCCGCGGCTACGCAGCGGGGACAGACCGCGGCAGAGGCAGGGGGAGCTTTCTCACCCCCATGGAGCGGGAGCTGCTTCCGGCAGGCGGACGCATACTCACGATGCTCATGGGGATACGCTTCCTCACCGACTATCTCGAGGGGGATACCTACTACCACATCTCCCGCCCCGGACACAATCTTGACCGTTCCAGGACCCAGATGGCCCTCATCGCGTCGATGGACCGCCATCGCGGTGAGATGATAGCGGCCACCAAGGCGGCATTCTCCGGGATAGGTTGAAACCGGAAATGAACGAACCCCGGAGCAGAGCTCCGAGGTATCGTTCGTTCTGTAAGGAATGGATTGTATGCGGGTCCATACCCGATAGTCACTTCACAAGAAAGAGCGAAGCAGAGCTTGCTGGGTATGGACCCGCCTGCGAATCAGTCCGGAATCTCGAAAACTCCTTCGAGGATGTGCTTCGGCGCGTAGGCGAAGCGGCCTATATCGTCGCGGCCCGTTACGCCTGAGAGAACGAGCACGGTTTCGATATCGGTCTCGATTCCGGCGATCATGTCCGTGTCCATGCGATCGCCGATGATCGCCGTCTCCTCGCGGGTCGCTCCGAGTCGCTTCAGTGCCTGGCGCATCATGAGGGGGTTGGGTTTGCCGATGAAGTAGGCCTTGCGTCCGGTGGCGAGCTCTATCGGCGAGACGAGGGCGCCGCAGGCGGGGACGAGTCCTCCCTCCGCGGGCCCCGTGAGGTCGGGGTTGGTCCCGATGAGACGCGCTCCCGCAAGGACGAGCTTCACGGCTTTTTCGACCGTGTCGAGGCTGTACGATCTCGCCTCACCCACGACGACATAATCTGGATTCACGTTGTTCATGGTGTAGCCGGCTTCGTACATCGCGTTGATGAGACCCGGCTCGCCGATGACGTAGGCGGAACCGCCGGGTCGCTGGCTCGCGAGGAAGCCGGCCGTCGCGAGAGCGCTCGTGTAGAAGTGCTCAGGCTCGACCTCGATGCCGAGACGGGCGAGTTTCTGCGAAAGTTCCGCGGGCGAACGCTCGCTCGAGTTGGTCAGGAAGAGGAAGCGCTTGCCCGCCGCGCGCAGCCAGGCCACGAGTTCGGATGCTCCGCGCAGGAGCCTGTTCCCGTGGTAGATGACGCCGTCCATGTCGATGATGAAGGCGCTCTTGCTCCTGATGAGGTCGAGATTCGCGTCCATGTCCTTACGTCCTTTCCGGCAGTATCGAGCCGGGTTTGAGCTGGGCGGCGTTGAGGCCTCCGAGCCGCGTTCCTTCTGCCACCGCCTCCGCGAGACTGGCACCGCTTTCCAGCATGCGTGCGAGTCCCGCCCCGAAGGCATCGCCCGAGCCGATGGGATTGACGACGTCGACGGGATCGACATCGCGTTCGCCGAGCTTCGATCCGTCCCAGAAGAGGGTGGACTTTCCTCCGCGCGTGACGACGAGGAGCGTGCCGTAGCGTTCGTGGAAGATTCTGCCCGCCTCCTCGACGAGTTTGCGGGCCTCATCCTCCCCCCTGACCGCGGCGTAGGAGATTCCCATGGTCCCTGCCAGCTCCTCGAGGTTCGGCTTCACGCAGGAAGGTCCGTATTGGAGGCAGTCGTGGAGGTCCTTCCCTTTTATGTCGAGGTAGAGGTGTTTCCCGGAAGCGCGGGCGAGGGCGGCGAGCCGGCCCATCGTGCCCGGGGCTATTCCCGCGGCCACTGTCCCCGAGAGCATGACCGCGTCGACCTGCGGCATCAGCGCTTCGAAGCGTTCGAGGACCAGCTCCGCCGTGCCCTCCGCTACCGGAATCGCCTCCTCGACGAGCTCCGTAGCTTCTTTCGATTTCCGCTCTATGAGGGTCGTACAGAAGCGTATCGGCGAGCCCGACTCGACGTGCTCGACTGTGAGACCGTCGGCCTCGCACATCGACAGGAACCAGTCCCGCGTGGGGCCGCCGAGCTGGGTCAGATGGATGGCTTTTTCGCCCAGCTGAGTGAGCGCGCGGGTCGGGCAGATGCCCTTGCCCGCGGCATCGACCCGGTAGGAGGCGGTCCTGTTGACCTCTCCCGGCTCGAGCCTGTCGAATACGAGAGTTTTCTGGATAACCGGATTGAGGCAGACACAGAGGAAGGTCTTGCCGCTTGTGCTGTTCTCGAACATGGAAAGAATATATCCGAGGCCTGAAAAGGCGTCCATGACTTTCAGGCCCAAAAGCCGGAATGAAAGGCCACTCGCGTGTCGGCTTATCTCACGCTCGAGGCGGCCCCGGATACCTTTGGGTGCGAGCTCCACGCTGCGTCATTCATGTGAAACCGTTTACATAGATCATATGTTGTTATCGATGTGGTAAAAAATAAAGCATGTAATCGTTTACATTTTTTCCTTGACAGAATTTCCGAACGGAGGGACAATATGCCCGGAGAGACTGTCATCTCATCCTCCTCGCAGCAGTTGCGGGGTGTGAAACCACTTTCGGATCTAAGGAGAGTGTCGATGCTGATCGGAATAGCGCCCTGCATTTCCCCTGAACTTCTCTCGGTGCTCGCCCGGATGGGCCACGGCGACGAGATAGTCCTCGCCGACGCGTTTTTTCCCGGAGACAGCTGCAACGCCCGCGTCATAAGGGCCGACGGCATCCGGATCCCCGAGCTTCTCGACGGTATCTTCGCCCTCATGAATCCGGATTCCTACTCCGACGCTCCCCTCGTGATGATGGCGCCCGTTCCCGGAGACGGGCTCGATCCTGACGTCGAGAGAGCCTACCGCGCCGCGATAGACAGGCACTGGCCCGAGGCGCCGGCCATCGCCCGGCTGGAGCGCTTCGCCTTCTACGAGAGGACGAAAGCGGCCTTCGCTGTCGTCATGACGGGCGAGACAGTCAAATACGGAAACATCATCCTGAAAAAGGGTGTGATTCCTGTGGCGAAAAACCGCTAGAGGGCGGGGGCAGAGGCCGCGCGGACGAAGCCCGGTCATAACCGGGCAACAGAGGAAGCCGTATTTCGGCCCTGGCTCAGGATTTTCCGCAATGTCCGCGGAGTTTTTCGGCCAGCTTGTGGGAGGGATCGCTGCTCAATGTGAGCTTCCGTTCCGTTCCCCCGGCTGTCGTCACGGTGACGGTGAAGCGCTGGAAGGGAGAGCCGAACAGCTTGTCCTTCCAGGTCCTTTGGGGTGTTTCGATCGAGATGATCGAGGCGTAGGGAAAGACGAGGTCGACCTCTTTGCTCGTCGACGAAGGAGTTGGACGCATGCTGAAGAGCGAGAGTATGGAGTTCTGGGAGGGCATGTGCCGGTAACGCAGCGTCATGTCCGTCAGGAAGATGAGACCCCACTCGCCCCGCGTGTCGCCCGGTTCGAAAAGCTGCCCCATGGAAGCCACATCGAGCTTCTCGCCTGTCTCCATCTCGAAGTTTTTCCAGAACTGTTCGGCTGTATTGTCCATACCCACACTCCTTCACTTCTGCCCAGACTATACATGGCCGGGACATCGCCCGTCGAGTCCGGTATCGCCTTTTGCGGCGAAGCACGAAGGCGCGAGCCTGACATGGCCGGAGCGGCCGCATGAAAAAACAGAATGTGACGATCCGGGATGTCGCCGCCCTCGCGGAGGTGTCCACGGCGACAGTCTCACGCGTACTCAACGACGATCCCCGCGCTTCGGAGGAAGTCAGGCGTAAAGTCCGCTCCGCCGTGGAGAGTCTCTCCTACCGCATGAATCAGGTGGCGCGGAGCCTCAAGACCAGATCGACCCACACGGTCGGCGTCATCGCCCCCGCCCTCGACTCGGTCTTCTTCATGCTGCTCGCAGAAAACCTCGAGCGCGAACTCGCCCAATCGGGCTACAGCATCTTCGTCTGCTCTTCGCTCGAGAGCGCCGAGGAGGAGAAGAAACGGGTCAGGCTGTTGCTCGAGCGCCTCGTCGACGCCCTCGTCATCATACCCGCGACCGATAGCGGCCGGCATCTCGGCTCCTTTATCGGGACGGGAACGCCCGTCCTCTTCATCGACCGCTGCGTGCGCGATGTCGAAGCCGATGCAGTGGTTTCCGACAACGAGCGCGGAGCCTTCGAGGCGACGCGGGCCCTCATCTCCGATGGCTTTTCCCGCATCGGCTTCATCGGCGGCAGTCTCGACGTGTCCACGGCCCGCGAGCGCTATGTCGGCTACAAGAGGGCGATGGACGAGGCCGGACTCGGCGTGGAACCCGCTTTCACGCGCTTCGGCCCGCTCCACATCGATTCCGGCTACCGGGCCATGAGGGAGATGCTGACTCAAGCCGATCCACCCCGCGCGTACTTCATCGTCAACGCGGACACGCACCTCGGGGCGACGAACTATCTTATGACGGAAGGCTCGGCCTTCCGTGATCGGGTGACCTTCGCCGCCTTCGATGAGATGCCATACGCGCCTCTCATGCGGAACTGCCGCTACTCCGTCTCCCAGCCCATAGCCGAGATGGGGAAGGCCGCGGCCCGACTCCTCGTCGACCGCATCAACGAGGGCGGCCCGCCCTTCCCGGAGATACTGCGCATGCCCACAAGGCTCATACGCCACTGAAGGCGAGCACATATGGAACGAATGACAATCGCCGGAATCCTTCCGGCAAATCCAGGATCATGGAGGTATCGGAATGGCTGATCTTTCTTCTCTCACAACGCAAGAACCCGTCATGAGGCTCAAGGGCGGACTTCCCAAAATCGGCTTGCGGCCGACCATCGACGGCCGCCTGGGCGGCGTGCGCGAGTCCCTCGAAGGGGTGACGATGGGCATGGCCCGCGCCGCGGCCGAACTCATCGCCAAGACCCTGAAGCACCCGAATGGCATGGCCGTCGAGTGCGTCATCGCGGATTCCACCATCGGCGGCGTCGCCGAAGCCGCGGCCTGCGCGGAGAAATTCTTGCGCGAAGGTGTCGCCGTCACCCTGACCGTGACGCCCTGCTGGTGTTACGGCTCCGAGACCATGGACATGGACCCCATGACCGTCAAGGCTGTCTGGGGCTTCAACGGCACCGACCGCCCCGGCGCCGTCTACCTCGCCGCCGTCCTCGCGGCCCACAACCAGAAGGGTCTGCCCGCCTTCGGCATCTACGGCCACGACGTCCAGGACCTCTCCGACACAGGCTCGATCCCCGCCGACGTCGCCGAAAAGATCATCCGCTTCGCGCGCGCCGGCCTCGCCGTCGCCTGGATGCGCGGCAAGTCCTACCTCTCGGTCGGCTCCGTCTCCATGGGCATCGCCGGCTCCATCGTCGACTCGGACTTCTTCCAGTCCTGGCTCGGCATGCGCAACGAATTCGTCGACATGAGCGAACTCATCCGCCGCATGGACGAAAAAATCTACTCCGACGCCGAGTTCAAGCGCGCGATGGAGTGGGTGAAGGCGAACTGCAAAGAGGGCCCGGACAACAATCCGCCCGAGAAGCAGCACTCGCGCAAGCGCAAGGACGAGGCCTGGGCGACCAGCGTCAAGATGGCCATGATCGTGCGCGATCTCATGGTCGGCAACCCCGACCTGAAGCGCAAAGGGCTCAAGGAAGAGGCTCTCGGCCACAATGCCATCCTCGCGGGCTTCCAGGGCCAGCGCGCCTGGACCGACCACATGCCGAACGGCGACTTCCTCGAGACTATCCTCAACTCCAGCTTCGACTGGACCGGAATCCGGGCGCCCTATGTCGTCGCGACCGAGAACGACTCCCTGAACGGCGTCGCCATGCTCTTCGGAAATCTCCTCACCGGCACCGCACAGATCTTCTCCGACGTGCGCACCTACTGGAGCCCCGAGGCAGTCGAGCGCGTCACCGGCTGGAAGCCTGAAGGAGCGGCGGCGAAGGGCTTCATCCATCTCATCAACTCGGGCGCCACCACCATGGACGGCACGGGCAAGCAGCGCGTGGACGGAAAGCCCGCCATGAAACCGTATTGGGAGATCAGCCCCGAAGAGGCCGGCGCATGCCTGGACGCGACGAGCTGGCGCTACGCGAGCCTCGGCTACTTCCGCGGAGGCGGCTACTCCTCCGACTTCCTCACCGAGGGAGGCATGCCCGTCACCATGACGAGGATCAACCTCGTGAAGGGAGTCGGCCCCGTCCTCCAGATAGCCGAAGGCGTCACCGCGACCCTGCCCGGCGAAGTCCACGACAAACTCGACCTCCGCACCGATCCCACCTGGCCGACCACCTGGTTCGCCCCCCGCCTGACCGGCGAGGGCCCCTTCAAGGACGTCTACTCCGTCATGGCCAACTGGGGCGCAAACCATGGCGCGATCAGCTACGGCCACATCGGCGCCGACCTCATCGCCCTGGCCGCCATGCTGCGCATCCCGGTCTGCATGCACAACGTCGACGAAGCCAGCATTTTCCGCCCGAGCTACTGGAGCGCCATGGGCATGGACCCCGAAGGTTCCGATTTCCGCGCCTGTGCCGCGTTAGGGCCGCTCTACTCGAAGCGATAAATAGCAGAATGGGCGCGTCGCGATTCCGCCTCTGGCGGGATCGCGGCCGGGCTCTCCGCTCCAAGTCCTCCAAGGGAAAGGGGCTGTCCAAAAAGGGCAGCCCCTTTCCCTCGTCCGGTCTTTCCGCTTCGATCCCTCGCGCATACCAATGCCCTTCCTCATCCGGAATATCGGAGATCCCGACATCCGGATATTTCCGCTTTCCATACCCTTGCCGATCACGAGGACAAAACTTCCATATCCTTTGCGGAATGCTTCTCATTCCAGAATTCCTCGAAAATCCCGTGTTGCCGTTTGAGGAGAGCGGGAAGCTCCAAACCGTAGGGACAGCGCGACGCGCACGCGCGGCACTCGATGCAGTCCTTTACGCGCGCCATTTCCGCACGGAATTCGTCAGTCATGAAGCGAGCCACCGGCATGCGCCTGAGGAGGAGCGATATGCGCGCGGCGGTGGGGATTGCGATATTCGCGGGACAGGGCAGGCAATAGCCGCAACCCCTGCAGAACGAGCCTGTCAATTCAAGGCGATCCCGCCCGATCGCCGCGAGGATCTCAGGATCGTCGAAGGCGGGCGGATTGCGCTCGAGCAGGGCGAATTGGGCGAGCTCCTCCTGTCTCTGCATACCCCAGAGCGGAATGACGCCGGGAAAGCGCCTGAGGAAGGCGAAGGAGGCGCGCGCGTCCGTGATGAGACCGCCCGACATTCCCTTCATGGCGAGAAAACCCACATTGAGTGTCGCGCAACGTTCCACGAACGCCCTCTCCCGCTCGGTCGAGAGATAGTTGAAGGGATACTGGACAGTGTCGAAGAGACCGAGTTCGGCGGCCGCGCCCGCCACGTCGAGCGAATGGTTCGTGATGCCGATGAAACGGATTTTTCCCTGCTCTTTGGCGCGAAGGACTGTCTCGTAGGCGGGTCCGGTCACGAGATCGAGCGATTTAGGGTTGTGAAACTGGTAGATGTCGACTTGATCGGTATGAAGGTTCCGAAGGCTCGTCTCCAGGTCTGCCATAATCTTTTCCGGCTCCGTCGACGGTGTCTTCGTGGCTATGACGATCCGGTCCCGCTCATGCCTGAACGCTTTCCCGATCTTCTCTTCGCTGTCCGTGTAGCCCCGCGCGGTATCGTACAGCGTCACCCCCGCATCGAGAGCCGCCCTGAGGAGCCTCGTCGACTCCGCTTCCGTGAGCCTCTGGATCGGGATCGCCCCGAAGCCCGTACGGGACACTGCGAGACCAGTCTTGCCAAGTTCAGTCATTTCCATAGGTTTTCCCCTTATCTCAAGGGCGCCGCAGCGCAAGGACGGATGCCGAAAGATGGCCCGGCAAGTTTCTTCGCGTACTCGAAGGCCGCGACGAAACTGGCGGTGGACGCTTTCCCCTTCCACGCTATGTCGAAGGCCGTGCCGTGATCGACGGAAGTGCGGATCACCTTCAATCCCAACGTGATGTTCACGCCGCCTTCGAAATCGAGGAGTTTCATCGGAATGTGGCCTTGATCGTGGTACATGCAGACGACTGCGTCGAAAGCGCCACGCGTCGCGCGGAAGAAAACCGTATCCGGAGGCTCCGGCCCCGTCACATCCCATCCCATCGATCTGGCGGCCTCTACTGCCGGCCTGATCTCATCGAGTTCTTCCCTTCCGAACGAACCGTTCTCCCCGGCGTGCGGATTCAAACCGGCGACCGCGATCCTGGGTCGGAGTATGAATCGGGATAGCGCCTCATGGGTGAGCCCGATGACTGATTCGATACGTCTCCTGCGGACGAGCGCGATCGCCTGTGTCATCGATACGTGTGTGCTGACATGCGTCACGCACAGGCGATCCGAGGCCAGCATCATCGTAAAACTGCTTTCACCGCAGAGTTCTGCAATGAATTCAGTATGGCCGGAAAACGACGGATGGCTCAGTCGTGTGGCTTCCTTGTTCATCGGCAAGGTGACAAGGGCATCCACTTTACGCCCGATCGCGAGGCGCGTCGCCATCTCCACGTACCGAAGCGCGGCCAGGCCCGAGCGCTTCGACAGGGCCCCGGGAGTGATTTCTTCCTTTCCGAGGAGCCGCAGATCTATGATATTCAGGAATCCCGGCAGGTACTCGGCCGGATCCCCGATCGGTCTCATTTTCAGATCGAGGCGAAGCGCGTGCGCGCAGGCGCTCAATACGGAAAGATCGCCTACGACGACGAACTCGCCGGACAGTTCGCCTTTCGCCGCCGCGGCGAGCAGTATCTCGGGGCCGACACCGCTGGAATCGCCCATCGTTACACAGAGCATGTCCGTTTCTCCTCCAGGTTCTTCAGATGGAGCAATAGATCCCTTGCGCCGAAACCGCCGGCCTTGGTGATGATCGGCAGCATTCCGGCCCGGGTTTCGGCTTCGGCGAAGACTATGCCGGGTGCGAGTTCGCGTTTCGGTTCGATATGCGCGGTTCCCGGAATGTCCAGGATGTCCAGAACCGCTTCGAGCGTGTCGCCGCCGGACACGACGAGCGAGAAACGCCCCGTCCTCCTGAAGACCGCGGCGACGAGCTCGGCCATGGATAGCCGCACGGCGGCGGGGATTCCCGGATCCTGCGTCCGGACGACGCAGTCCTTCCCCGCGACTACGATAGTCGCCGTCCGTTCGATCGCCTCGGTTTCCTCAGGCAGAGATACTCCGATTTCTGTGCGCGCCGGCAATACAACCTCTTCAAAGCCGCTCTCGATGGCGAGATCGGCCTGGGCCCTCGAAACCTCGTTTCTCGAGCCGATCATGACGAGGAAGGGACCGGAGAGCGGGCATCCGGGCCGGGCGCTCCTTGGCATCCCGCACAGGCCTGGCAACCGCGAGGCGAAGCCGGCGCTGCCTGCGAGGAGTGGGAATCCCGCGGCGGTCTCCGTTTCCGACAGCGCATCGGCGATGCGCTCGAAATCCGCGTCTGAAGTCGCGTCTATCGCGATGATCCCTCCGGATTCAAGCGCAGAAACCGGTTTTGAGCAGAATGCGCTCACCGAGGAGACGTGAACGGGGATTTCCGATTGGCTTCCGATTATTTCCGGGATCGAACTGGAAAGGACGGGATTCAGCTCATCGGCCCCGAACGATGTGAGTGCGACCGGCACGCCGCGCACGAAGTGTATCCCGTTCTTCGTCGTGCGGCCGAGCTCCGGGAAGGCCGGTATGAAGGCCATCCCCGATTCCGGAAAGACCGATGCCAGAGCCTCGAGTTCGGCTCCGATGTTCCCCCGGAGGGTTGAATCGCATTTCTTGTAGACGAGGATTTTTTCGTCATTCCTTGTCTGGAAAGCGCGTATCGCCGAAGCGAGGGCGCGGACGCGACTTCCGGCCGTCCCGGGGGAGTCATGCCGGGAACGGGTGTTCACGACCAGGACCTGTGTGCCGGGATCGTCCAGGGCTTCGTAAATCGTTTGATCCGAGGCAAAACTGGAAAGAACGCGAACCCTGGTTCCTGTATCCGCGAAGCGGACGCCGGCATCGAGCGCGCCCGTGAGGTCGTCCGCGATGACTACGGCTCTGTGCATGCCGTTTCCTTTTCAAAACAGGGGAAGAGTTCATCGCCGTCGAACAGGGGAATCCGGATATTCATGATCTCGATATCCATTCTGGATCCGAGTTCTCCCAGAAGCGCCTGCGAAACGTACAATTCGTGGATCTTCAGGGTGTTTTTTATACGCATTATTCTCGCGGGAGTTTTTTCGGGAATAGAAGCGGCCCTGAGCGCGATCTCCACCGCGCGGCGCGGATTCTCGGCTACAAGGGGAATCTTCGCACGATCGAGGAATGTGCTTGTGACCGCGTTCTCCATGGTCGCCGGATAATTGATTTTCTCGGACAAGGCCCGCGTCGTCAGGTCCGCAAGGCCTATTCCCAGCGCGTTTCCCTGCGATCCCGCCGTGAGGTCGCAGACCACGATCGACGATATCCTCGGCCCGGCCGGTTCATCCTGTCCCCTGACCCGTATTCTCCCGATTATATTCGGATCCATGCCGACACCGCTTATGTCTTTCCCCATCTCGTCGACGATGAGGACATCGAGAGGATCGGTCGGGATCCGCGGCATGCGTGCCCTGGAAAGGACGAGCAGGTTCTTTTCTTCTGCCAGCATGTCCTTGGCCGGGATGATCCGCAGGACCGCAGTTTCGTCGTACGCGTTTTCGACGATGCCGAGGCCGCAGAGTATTTTCCCGGACCCGATCACCGTGCGCGCGACAGGGACGATCAATTCCCGCAATCCTCTGACTCCGGCTCCGTGTATCTCAAGCGCCTGCGCATGCTTCCCGAGGCCGATGACCGACATCTTCACCAGGCCGCTTTCGTACTCTCCGTGGAAGTCCGTGTGCACCTTTATCCGGTTGACAAGGAAGACTCCGTCGGACAAGAACGCGTCCTTCGACATGAAAACCCTCGTGCCGCCCTCCGTCGGAGGCAGTTCGACAGTCTCCATCGACGAGACTATCGGCGCCGCCATCGCATCCTCGTCGATTCCGTACTCGCGCAGGATGGCGGCCTGACCTTCGGCTGTCGCTCCCCCATGGCTCCCCATCGCCGGCATGATGAACGGCCTGGCACCCATCCTTTTCAATTCCCGTACGACCGTTCGGACGATAAGGGACAGATTCGCAATTCCGCGGCTTCCGACCGCGACGGCGATGCGGGCGCCTTCAGGCAGGTTGGAGAAGAGTCCTTCGTTTCTCTTGAATTCCGCAAGTATGCCCGCTTCGATATCGGATACTTTGGATCGATCGTATCGACACGCTATCTTCGTGAGGAATGTATCGTACATTGGTTTCCTCCACATGCAGAGGCGATCCCGGACCGGATGACAGTTCAACCGTCAATCTACCAATTATCCCGCAAAACCTAGTGTGGCGCCATCATCTCCAGATGGGAGTACATAAAACAAGGCGGGGGCGCTCTCAATCCAGGGCTATCCGGCCGCAGATCCTGAAGGCTTCGGCCATGATGGCGCGGTACTCCGTCTCGGGCATGTGGATGTCCGGCAGGATGGCGCGCCTGCAGAAGCTGTCCATTGCCTCCTCGAGGCTGTAATCGAGGATGCCGTTCACTGTGGCTTTGAAAAGAGCCTTGGCCAGGGAATTGCTCGTCACGATGAAGGCGACGAGGTCAGCCTCCGACAGCCTGGCGCCGTAGGCCGCCGCCAGGCGCACCGTGTCCTTGAAGACGGTGCGTTTCAGTCGCTCGATGTTGGCCTCGTCGTAGTCGGCGAAGTTGACGAGATCGTAGTACACAGCGTGCGTGGCCTTGTTGAGGGCGATGTATTTGAACATGAGGATATACTTCACGAAGGCGCTGAGCATGAGCCGCCCCGGGTCGTCGAGGGGAGCGTCCTCAGACGAGTCCCCGGACGCATTGACCGGGACTGCGGCGTCGGCGGCGGCGTTGATCCTGTCGACGTAGGAATCGAAGAGTGCCCGGGCGGTCTTCTCCTTGTCGTCGAAATAGTAGTAGAACGAGGCCCTGCCTATCCCGGCCTCTCTGGCGATATCGCCTATGCTCGTCTCGTAGTAGCCGCGCTCGGCGAAGATCCTGGCCGCGGCCTTCAGAATACGGTCGCGGGTCTCGCCGCTCTTCTTGTATGACATCCTTCACCTCTGTTCCGATAACTCACGCAGCAGCAATTTCGACGCTTGTTGGAATTTTCTTGACAGCTCAGTTTTGCAGACGTATAGTTGGCTTATAATTTGGACACTCGTTGAAATTCCTGCAACGGTGCACGAGCAGAGTATCCACCTCCTGCTCG
The DNA here is from genome assembly GCA_963678065.2 of Treponemataceae bacterium. GTDB lineage: Bacteria > Spirochaetota > Spirochaetia > Treponematales > Rectinemataceae. The sequence goes on along the minus strand of CAXXVZ010000004.1, from coordinate 307,586 downwards.
CCGCTGTCAATCTCGGGGCCGCGCGGACAGCGCGGGAGGCACGCCGAATGAACGAAAGCGAGATCGTGTTCGGGAGCGTCGAGAGGAACAGAACGAAGTTCGAAGGCTTGAGCGACGAAATATGGGGTTTCGCCGAGACGGGCTTCGAGGAGAAGCGCTCGGCTGCGGCTTTGGCCGCCGCCCTCGAGGTGGAAGGCTTCTCGGTCAGGCGCGGCGTGGCAGGCATGGAGACGGCCTTCGAGGCGAGCTACGGTTCGGGCGGCGAGGTCGTGGCCATTCTCGGCGAGTACGACGCCCTGCCGGGCCTCTCCCAGGTCGCATCCCTCCCTGAGAAGCGGGAGTTCGTGCCGGAGGGCGCCGGCCACGGCTGCGGACACAACCTCCTTGGCGTCGGGGCTCTGGCCGCCGCCGTCGTGGCCAAAGACTTTTTGAAAGCGAAAGGAGTCCCCGGCACTATCCGTTATTACGGCTGCCCCGGCGAGGAATTCGGCTGCGGGAAAACCTTCATGGCCCGCGCCGGCGTCTTCAGCGGCACGGACATCGCCCTGTGCTGGCACCCGAGCGACATCAACGCCGTGTGGCAGGCCAGAACCTTGGCCAACCTTTCAGTCTACTTCAGGTTCGAGGGCAAAGCTTCCCACGCGGCGGCCGCTCCCCACCTCGGGCGCAGCGCCCTGGACGCCGTGGAGCTCACGAACGTCGGGGCCAACTACCTCCGCGAGCACATCGCGCCCGAAGCCCGCCTCCACTACGCCATAACGAACCCCGGCGGCCGCGCGCCCAACGTGGTGCAGGCCAAGGCAGAGGTGTTCTACTTCTGCCGCGCCCCCCGCGTTGCCCTGGCCAGGGAGCTCTACGAGCGGCTCTGCGACGTGGCCCGCGGCGCCGCCCTCATGACCGGCACGAAGCTGGAGATCGCCTTTTCCCAGGGGCTGTCCGACTACGTTCCCAACCTTGTCCTGGGAGAGCTCCTGCAGAAATGCATGGAAGAATCAGGCGGACCGGCCTTCGACGCGGCCGACAACGAGCTGGCCGGAAAGTTCCGCGCCACCCTGACCCAGACAGAGATAGCGACCATCATGGGCCAGATCAAGTTCACCCAGGGCGATGCCGTCCTCAGGGCCATCGGGCAGGATCCCCTCGACACTGTGATCGGCCCCCTCTTCAGGGGCGACATCTGCATGCCCGGCTCCACCGATGTGGGCGACGTGAGCCAGATAGTCCCGACGGGCCAGGTCGTCTGTGCGACGGCCGCTCTGGGCACGCAGGCCCACTCCTGGCAGAACTCCGCGCAGGCGGGTTCGCCCATCGGGCACAAAGGCATGCTGGCGGCGGGGCGCATCCTCGGCCTGGCGGCGGCAAAAGCCTTTCTCGATCCCGACATATCGCGCCGGGCAGCGGAGGAACTCGCCTCCAAGGTAGCCGGCTACTCCTGTCCCATTCCCGAAGCGATTCACCCCGACGACGTGCTCAGATCGATGCACAGCGGCAATCCCTAACAGTATCGATATAAGGAGGCGAACAGTGAAATTCTTCGATGTGGCCAACGGTGGCCTGCTCTTCGTGCTCGTCGGGATAGGCATCGCCTATGTCATCCTGCAGTGCATCCTCTTCCTCAGAATGTCGCTGAAGCGGGCGAGGGAACTGGGCATCGAGAAGAAGGTGATATCCGGCACGATCAAGTCGTCGGCGGTGTTCACCATAGCCCCGTCCATCGCGGTGGCCCTGGGTCTCGCCGCCCTGGCGCCGAGCCTCGGCATACCCTGGCCCTGGCTCAGGCTTTCGGTCATAGGCAGCGTGAGCTACGAGCTCATGGCGGCCAACATGGCCTCGAGCGCCCTCGGCTTCGCCAAGCTCGCCGACGCGGCCAAGGCCGGCCCCGAGCCGCTGGGCGCCATCATGTACGCCATGACGGGAGGCCTGGCGGGCGCGATGATCCTGGACATCATTTTCGTCAAGAAGGTGGATTCGCTCGCGGTCAAGATGAAGGCCAAGGCCGGCGACTTCGGCACGGTGGCCATCGCCGTGCTCTATTTCGCCGTCATCGCCGTCTTCGTCGTGCCTTTCTTCGGGCAGGGCCTCGTGGCTGTCGCCACCTTCATCACGAGCATCGTGCTGACTCTTTTCCAGGCCTTCATCGCCAAGAAGTACAAAATCGCGTGGATGGGTAATTTCATCCTGGCCTTCAGCCTCATCCTGAGCATGTGCTCCGCCGTGCTCTGGACAGGGCTGGTGAAGTAGGAGGACGCCATGGAAACAAGAGTACAGTATTTCAACAGGATCAACCGGGTAGGGCGGATCAGTTTCACCATATTCTTCTTCATGCTTTTCGCCATACCGACCATCGTCTGCGCGGTCTACGACATCTTCCCGACCTTGGCCACCGTGCTCAAGGCGACGATGGGACTCTTTCTCATCCTCACGCCGATCGCCATCTCCGAGATCGTGAGCTTCGTGCCCATGCTCGGTTCCGGGGCTTCGTACCTGACCTTCGAGGCAGGGAACGTCTCCAACATCAAGCTGCCCTGCGCCATGAACGCCCTCAAAAACGCCGGCGTCCTGCCGGCGAGCGAGGAAGGCGAAGTGCTGTCGACCATATCGGTGGCCATATCGTCCATCGTGACGACGGCTGTCATCATCGTCGCGGCCCTCCTCCTAACGCCGCTCGCGCCCGTGTTCGCCAATCCCGGCGTGAGGATAGCCACCGGCAACGTGCTGCCGGCCCTGTTCGGCGCCCTCATCGTCGCTTTCATGGCGGGCGGCGAAGCTGGCACGGTCGAGATACAGGGGCAGTGGAAGGCCATGATCCTGCCGCTCGCCGTCGTCGCCATCGTGCATTACCTTCTGTTCCCCATCAAAGGCTGGGAGGGGGTGATCATACTAATCCTCATCCCCATCACCATCTTCGGGGCGAGGTTCCTGTACAAGAAGGGCCAGATCAAGGTGGTGCCCAAGGAAAAGAAGGCCTGACAAGCCGACGGCGAGGCGAAGGAGGCGAGATGGCCGACACGAAGGTGAAGATATCCTGCTGGCTCTACGGACTCAGGCACAGGAAGGAATTCGCCGCGTCCCGCGCCCTCGAGGGAAACGCCGCCCACATGGGTCTCGACGAGAAGTACTGGTGGGGCTACAAGTACTACTGCGGCCCCATCGAGAAGGCCGAGCCAGGCTCCGGCCTCGAGGAATTCTTCGCGGGCCAGGACCTCGACTTTGGCCCCCGCGATGGCTTCGTCGAGACGGCGGGCATGACCCTGTGCGCGGGCGGCGACATCCTCGCCCATTCGGGCCTGCGCCCCGACACGACGGGCGCGCTCTGGGACGAGCTCCGGGATTTCTACTTCACGGGCGACCTCGCCTGCGCCAACCTCGAGACACCCGTCGCCCCATCCCTGCCGCCGAGCTACATCCCGAAGAGTATCCTCGTGGCCGGCGCCCTCAACAACAGCCCGGAGATGTTCGACAGGATCACGGACGGAGGAAAGGGAATCGACTTCTTCTCCACCGCCAACAACCATTGTCTGGACCAGGGCGAGGCGGGCTTGCGCGAGACCCTCGACTTCCTCGACGCCAGGGGATACCCTCACGTCGGGACGGCCAGGAGCCCCGAGGAGAGGGACGCCGTCGTGATGGTGGAGAAAGGAGGCGTCAAGATCGCCTTCCTCTCCTTCACCTTCGCCGTCAACTGGAGCAAGCTGCCCGAGGGCAAGGAGTACCTGGCCAACTACTTGCGGCTCAACAGGCCCGACACCGACATCTCGCCGATAGCTAAGCAAGTGAGAAAGGCGAGGGCGGCTGGGGCCGACGCCGTCGTCGCCCTTCTTCACTGGGGCCTCGAATTCGAGTCCTATCCGGTCCGGAACGGGGTCGACATGGGCCACAGGCTCATCGAACTCGGCATCGACGTCATCGTCGGCAATCATCCGCACAATGTGCAGCCCGTCGAAAAGTACGGCTACACGGACAAGGCGACGGGGGTGCGGAAAGAGGGCCTCATCCTCTACGCCCTCGGCGACCTCCTCTCGATCCACAGAACCCTTCCCAATTCCCGCCTCTCAGGCCTCGCCCGCATACGGATATCGAAGGGAAGGACGGGCGGCGCAGACAAAACCGGCAGTGCGGACGGCGCCGCCAGTGCCGGCAATGCCAGCAGCGCCGGAGTCTCTGGCGCCGAATGCGTCCGCGTGAGCTCGCTCGAGATCCTTCCTGTCTACCTCTACGTGAGGAAGGTGAAAGGAGAGTGCGTGGATTACCGCTTGCTCGACTTCAGGAAGCTCGCAGGCGAACTGCGCGCAAGGAGAGATCGGTTCGCTCTCGGGCGCGCGAAGACGCGGGAGGTCTTCAGGCTCGAGGCTCTCATGAAGAAAATCCTCGGCGCGGCCCTGAAAGAAGGCCAGCTCTCGCATTGAGCCTCCCTCCGCAATGGGGAATAGAAGTAAGCCTTAAGACGGGAAATGCGAGGGTCAATTTATCTATTTTCTGGATTGAGTTCGACAGAGATTTAGATAGATAATAAAAGGGATACAACATCGACCGCTTATGCAATATGAAGGCATAAGCGGCCAGAAGGTCAATAATGAAAAAGTCAATACTTTTAAATTATTTTTTCTTCTCACTGTTTCCTCTTTCTATTGTCTTTCTTTTCGGCGCAATCATCGTTCTTTGCCTGAAATCGGCATATGCACTTTTTCCGCATTCTATGATCGAGAATCTATTAAGCAAGGATATCGATTTTACAAATGCAATAATGAACATCGGAGTCAATATTTCGTTGTATCTCGTTCTCTTTTTCGTCGGAAAACGTCTTTTGGTCAAGAATGGCAATTCCTCATCTGGGTACATAAAAAATGTTATCAGGAATGAAATTCATGGGTGGAAAGCCTCGAATACTATTCTGTTCTTTTCCGCAATAACCTTTTGTGCATGTACTTTGATGGTTATTGTGGGGGCGTTGCCACCCAAAACACTGTATCCAAGATATAGAATATTCACAATGATTGCCCTGGCGCCTTTCTTCGAAGAGTTTTATTTTCGATATGTATATTTCAGATGCGTAAAAATCGCCAGCATAGATTTTCTATGGCTCAATGCGATTTTTTTTGGTATTCAGCACTTTGACCGATTTGTGAATCCGTTCTCGATTGTGGTCACAATCGTCCTATCGTTCTTCATTATCTCATCGATGTATTATGTTACGGAATCTTTTTTGTTAACAATTCTCATTCACATGGCATGGAATGTTTTCGCGATTATCACCGCGAATATGAAAGCGGTAGGGAACTTTGCGCATACATATATTGACGTTTTTTTTGTCCTTGCCGCGATATCCGGTGCAGTTCTGTATTTTCTTCTGAAGAAGGCGAATGGGAAAAAAACAGGAACTGCTTTTGAGCCGAACAAAGTCCATGATATGGAGTGAGATCGATGAAAACGATCGATTCCTGAATCCCGGCTGTTCATAGTTGATTCAATCCTACAGAAGTATGTTTCCGCAGAAGTTCAGCAAAATGTTCCGCCACAATGGGCTTGCTGAAGTAGTACCCTTGCATCTCGCCACAGGAGTGATTTTTCAAGAAATTGACTTGTTCTATCGTCTCTACGCCTTCGGCCACAACGGCCAGGCTTAAAGTTTTGCCCATGGCAATGATAGCCTTGGTGATCTCCTTGTCTTCGGTCTCTTTCGGAATGTTGCGGATGAAGGATCGGTCAACCTTGAGCGTATCGATGGGGAAGTGCTTGATCTGGGAAAGGGAAGAATAACTGGTGCCGAAATCGTCAATGGCCAACCGCACACCCAGGCGTTTGATTTTCGTCAATATGGAAATCATGAGCGCCGGATTATGCATCAACGTACTTTCGGCAATTTCGAGTTCCAGCAGGTTTGGTGCCATGCCGGTATCTTTCAGCGCTGTCCTGATATCGTTTTCCAGATTGTCATCCATGAGCTGCCGTAGCGACAGATTTACAGCCATGCGGATAGCAGGAAGCCCCTGTCGCTGCCAGGCAGTATTTTGAGCGCAAGCAGTCTTAATTACCCATTTGCCTATGGGTATGATCAGGCCTGTTTCTTCAGCCACGGGGAGGAATTGTGTGGGGGTCACAGAGCCAAGATATGGATTCTGCCAGCGCAGCAGCGCTTCCACACCAGTAATCATGTTCGTCTCGATATCGACTTTCGCCTGATAATGCAGGAAGAACTCTTTACGTTCAAGCGCGAGACGCATGTTTGTCTCGATGGACAAGCGTTCTATCGATTGCGATTGAATTTCTTTGGAGTAAAACTGGTAGTTGTTCTTGCCTTCTTCTTTGGCATAATACATGGCTATGTCGGCATTTTTCATCAAGGATTGTTCGTCCTCGCCATCCTTGGGGTATATGCTTATGCCGATGCTGGCTGTCATACGGCATTCTTCACCCAGAAGAACCATCGGTTTGATGATGTTCGTCAGGATCGTGTGCGCCACGAATGCGACTTGGTTCAGCTCCCCCGCTTTTTCAATGAGAATGATGAATTCATCGCCTCCAAGACGACCGACGATATCGGCTGCGCGCAACGATTTCTTAAGCCGCTTGGCTACCTCTTGCAACAGCTGGTCTCCTGCATCGTGACCCTTGGTATCGTTGATTTGCTTGAACCGATCAAGGTCGATGAAGAAAACCGCCAGCTGTCGTTTGTGCAGCCGCGCGGACTGTATTGAGTTGTTGAGCATCTGGCTGACCATCAAACGGTTAGGCAGTCCTGTCAGACTATCGTGCGTGGCGAGGTATTGAATCTGGTCTTCGGCGCGTTTCCGCTCGGTTATGTCATGGCCAACTCCGCGAAAACCGATTATTCTGGCATCCTTGTCCCGTTTGGGAAAAATGGAGAACTCGATGGATGTTGTCGTGCCGTCCGTGCGGATAAATTCATAGGGGAAGTTCTTTGTAGACCTGCCTGTTTTGAAAACATGCTGGAATAGTCTGGACAACGAATCCGAGTCTTCTTTCGTGATGAAATTTCGAAAATTCACACCGAATAATTTATTTCGAGTATAGTTGAAATAATTGGCAAAAAGATCATTGAAAAAGGTGATATTGCCCGCCAGGTCAGTCTCGAAATACCATTCCTCCATCTCGTCCATTATGGTTCGATATCTCTCTTCGGACTGCCGCAAAGATTCTTCAATTTGCTTGCGCTTGGCAATCTCCTCGTAAAGCTCGTGCGCCTTCTCCAATACGCTTTTTTCGTACACGTCGAGCAGTTGTTCCAGAGCCGCTATTTGAGACCTGAGCAGCTGATTCTCAACGGCCGTAGGTTCGCCATTCTCCATATATTTCCTGCTCCTTCCGCCGTCATCGGCACGCAACCTTTTACGGGCAGGCAAACACCCTTTTCTCAAAAGGCAACACCGCCAGTTTCATGTTCAGCGACAGGTTCTTGAAGAGATCGGCCGTTTCCCTGGAAATCGAATTCCTGAGGAAGAGGATAATCACAAAGATATCCAGCGATGGCAGCATTCCGCCGAATCCCAATACCGATCGTATGCCATGGCGGATGACAAATTCTTTTTGGGCAGGGATATAAGGACTGCCGAGCGCTTCCGGAACAAAAAACACTCCATAGGTTTTCTGCTCCATATCCAACAGGAGGGCCGGGTCCGGTTTTACGACCGATTTCACGCTCAGCCCCAACTGCTTGATAAGATTTCGTATCATGGGAATCTGATGCACCACTTCCTCGCTTGGCAATGGAATCGCCTGATGTCCCCTCGAGGCCCCTCTCGAATTCCATTCCGGATTGTCCCCGGCAGTTCCCAAAAGGGTCAGGCATTTCACCCCAGGCGTGGGAAGGCTCTCCCTAAGCATTTTTTCGGCAAAAGCTTGTAGTTCACTGGGGAGACCTTCATAGGACTGTGTCTTGAAGAAACGGATCAGCGGGCAAGCCCGTTCGCCAGTCTGTCCATCGATCAGAGTGTCGTACAGGTATCTTACGATTCTTCCTGCCACCTCCTCCATACTTGAAGCCCCCGCCCCTATGGTTCTCACCGCTCTGCCGCATTCCGTTACTTCCTGGATGGTGAAATTCGCTATGTCGCAGGTTGTCGGTGTTTCATTCTGATCGCTGATCATCAGATTCCCCCTATCCATGCCTGGCAGACATGGGGAACAGTACTACCCTTCAACGGCTAAGTCCATCGCGAAATCGATCCTGCCATTTTACGAGCAAAAATTCACCTGCTTTGCGGACGGTCGTTGACTATACCAGGATAAAGTTCTTGTTGCGAAACAATTTCACACAATTCTCAACGACTTCTCTATCATAGAGTATGTCCCTGTTCTTCTCGATCTCCTCCAGGGCTGCATCAATTCCCAAAGCTGGGCGATACGGACGGTAGGAAGCCATCGACTCCACAACATCAGCGACCGCCAAGATCCGGGACTCCATAAGAATTTGATCGCCGATCAGATTGTTCGGATAACCGGATCCGTTCATTCGTTCATGGTGTTCGAGGACCATCCTGGCAATTGGCCATGGGAATTCGATATCCTTCAAAATATCGTACCCCGCTTGGGGATGAATCTTGATCAAGTCGAATTCAGTTTCCAATAGCTTTTTAGGTTTAGTGAGAATCTCGGCTGGGACAGATAGCTTACCGAGATCGTGGATGGAGGCAGCCAAGCGAATCCCCTCGATCTGGTCCGCGGAGAGACCGATTTCCGCAGCTATTGCCTGGGCCAGATTCGCCACTCGTCTCTGATGGCCTGCAGTATAGGGATCCCTGGCTTCGACGGCGGCAGATATGGCATAGACGGTGGCTCCCAGGGCTTTTCTCATGCGCTCGGTGTTCATTCGGCGTTCGGTGATATCTTCGCAGAACCCTTCATAATAAAGAGTATTGCCCCCGTTGTCGTAGACGGCATGTTGATCTATCGATACCCAGATGATGCTTTTATCCTTACGGTAATGCTGGCATACATATCCTGTCACGGAATTCCGATCATCAATGTCCTTCAGCAAGTGCCGTTGATCTTCAGGATTGACGAATACCTGATGGGCAACATCGATGATGACGGACATGAGATCTTTGGGAGAATCATAGCCTAGCATGGTAGCCATGGCATTGTTGACGGTAAGGAATTTGCCTTCCTTGTTCGTTTGAAAGATGCCTTCCTGGGCGTTGTCAAAGATGCTTCGATATCTGCCCTCTGTCATGAGCAGTTCCTCCGTCAATCTTTTCGCTTCCAGGATCCTCCAGACAGAGTCCATCAGCAGCGTCAACTGCCTGACATCGGTGTTGATGTAATCATCCGATTTATTCGCTACTCCCGCTACTGCCACAATCCGGTCGGCTGAGAAGATAGGAACGGTCAGATATTTATAGAGGCGCGCATGACCTTCCGGATAACCTTTTTTTAATGGATGGGGTGACTGGAAATCATTGACGATGATTGGCTTTGCCTGCCTTACGGCTTCACCCCAGATCCCTGTCTTTTCTAGTTGATAGATGGTCGGCGCATTGCGGACGCTGCATTCTTTCATCACTTCTTTCGACCATGTGTTGAGCGTGAATTCCTTGCTCTGGTCATTATAAAAATAGATATACCCAAGCTGGCTGTCCGTCAGCTTGATCGCCTCCTCCAGGGCATAGTCAAGAAGATCCTGGATCGACGAAGCCTTGTATTGAGCAATCCGTAGCAATCCTTCCAGCCTTGCCTCGTTGTGGAGGATCTCCTCCTCATTTCTCTTGCGGTCGGAAATATCACACGATACCCCGTGTAATCCGGCAATCGTTCCATTCTCGTCTCGAATGAAAGATACGTTCATGGATACCCAGAAAGTAGTGCCATCGGCTCGGAAGCTTTTTACTTCAATGAGTCGCGATCTATCTTTATCGATAGCGGGATCTTTCTCTTTTTCAAGCTCTTCAGAAAAAAACATTTTTAGTAGCTTGAGTGATTTCGGAGGGAACCTCTCTTCCATCGACCGCTTTTTATAAGCATCGGCGGGTTCGCCAAACATTTTTTCCACAGATGGACTTATATAGGTAATCTTGAAGTCCAGATCCGAAGTCCAAACCACATCTGCGATAGTCTCGGTGATAAGCCGATACTTCTTTTCACTCTCCCGAAGCGCTCTTTCTGTTCGCTTTCGTTCTGTAGTGTCGACAAATATGCAGGCGAAGTGATTAGGCATGGGTTGGAAGGCAGTTACCTCAAAAAACTTATCCAGATTCTTCGAATAATTTTCGAAGAAAGCCGGTTCGCCAGTCAAAGCGACATGACCATAGGTATCAATCCAGGACTGTTCGGTGCCCGGCAGAACATCGAGGACGGTCTTGCCGATGATGTTTTCTGCAATTAAGCCAGTCATCCGTTCAAAGGCAGGGTTTACTGCAAGAAAGCGATAGTCTCTAGGTTTTCCATCCGCTCCGCAAATTATTTCGTGAACCGCGAAACCGTCCAACATTTCATGAAAAAGCCTCTGGTAATTCTGTTCTGCTCTGCGCCTTTCGGTCAGGTCCCTGATGATCATGCTGGTTTTTCTCAAACCACTTGCATCGACGAAGACTGTTGATGCTACTTCCGCTTGAAACTTCTCTCTATCGGCGCGAATCATCGTAATTTCCGTCGTTTCTGCATTTAAAAGAGGCTTTTTCAAAACTTCGTAATCCGCTTTGTAAAAAAGCGAGTTATTGTAACTGAAGCTTCGTTTTTGCACAGTAAAAATTACATGTGCAGTAAAAAGGGCTCTCTTTTCAGTGCAAAAGATGGACTACCCCTACAAAATCCGGTTCTGCCGGATTGCCCGGTTACGATTTCTGCAGTTCGGGAAGGATGAAGTACTGCAAAGCCTTGACGGCCGCCAGAACCACTACCCCGCACATGAGCAGGAATGATACTTTCTCAAATCCCCGTACAAATATCTGACCCGGTATGAGCCAATCCTTCAAATGCGAGTTTGCACGTTCAACCGTTGTCCTGATTGTGTACCGCTCCTTCTGTGACGGCGAAAATGGTTCCCGTTCCGTCCCACGACGCGTATTCCGATCAATCAGCGGAACACGCCCACGTCCCTGGATATAGGTCGCGATGGGATCCGCATCGTATGCAGCGTCCATGACTGAATACAGATGTCGGACCTTTTTCTCTGTTATCTTTTCCAGAGGAATCGCTACTTGCGAATCATGAACATTGGCGCCGGTTACGACTGCTGAAATAGGGAATCCTGTGTCGCTGACATCAAGGTGCAACTTGTATCCTTTCCATGTTTCCCTATTCCCCTGGCTGTTCTTCTTGCATCCCCATGCACAGTCTTTGGATAGTTCTGACAAGGATTTCCTGACGCTTTGGCCGACTTGCTTTTCTATCTGTGTCGGCTCCTTCACAGGCCGAACTTCTCCTTTTCGGGGACGACCTCGTTTCCGTTGCGGTGTCACGGAAGAAACAGCTTCACGTTTGGCAGGTACAGGTTTTTCTCGTGCTCGTATCTCCGTCGCATCCCGATTTATGTGTCCGACGATATGGCCGTCATGACAATCCTTCACCATGGTATTCAAAGTCTGAATCAGCGGAGTCTTTTTTGAAAACTCCGCGTAGCGACGCGAAAAGGTCGCAGAGCTTGGAACGGAGGTGAAGCCGCATATCCTCCGCAGATTCGGATCGTTGATCAGCCTGTTCCTAAGGTCCGTGACTGTCGCTATGTGGAATACCGTTCGGGCGAAAAACGCCCGCATGATCGGTTCGTTCCGATGTGGAGGACGGCCAGTCCGTGCACATGGTGATGTAATCCGTGGCTGAGCATCTTCAATGACTCTGAGCAGGGCGATAAAAAAGCGATGCTCGTCGGTGAGATATTCTTCGAAACATCGCTGGATATCGTAGGAAATCGGCAAAAGTATTTGCGCTCCGCCCAGTATTTCTGGTATGGTTTTCATCAGCGGGGGCTCCTCCTGGTGACGTTTGTGTTGCAACATCATCATACAGGTTCTGTCCCCGCTTTTCATTAAAATTCGTTCATCTCATGACTTTTGAAAGAGCCTCAAAAGTTCATTCTTTTCAAAGGTGGAATGAAAAAGCGGATTGGTTGTATCTACAAGATCAACGTTTCGGATTTTTTTTATCTCTTCCAGCGTTCTTCCGAACAGTTTGCAGGCAGAAGGATTGGCATCGAGAATGGAGCCATCGATTTGGGTCAGCAGGATAGCATCTATGGAACTATCGAAAAGTGAGTGATATTTCTCCTCGCTCTTTCGAAGAGCCATTTCCGCTTTTTTCCGTTCTGTGATGTCTTGGTTCACTCCGGTTATCTTGATTGTCTTGCATTGAGCGTCCTTGACGATGAATAAGCGCATAGTTATATAACCAACTGTCCCGTCTATGTAGAGGATACGATGCTCGACCTGTTGGCCATATTCAGGATCGGTGGTTTGGATAGCTTTCTGGATCTCTCTTCTGACGATTGCGGCATCTTCTGGATAAACCAATCTACTGATATATTCCGCAGAACTCATGATATATCCGCCAATTTTCTCAATGGTAGTCCGGAAAAGTTTATAGAATTGCTCGTTGAATAAAAAAATGTCGCTGGAAATGTCATATTCCCAGTGGCCAAGGTGGGCTATTTCCAGAGCGTTGGACAGTTGGGTTTTGTTAGCCTTGAGTTCCTCTTGGGCTTTCCTGCGTTCTTCTCTGACTATCGCCTCTTGGAGTTCCCTTTCTATAGCCGGGATAAGGCGTTGAAGATGACCCTTCATGATGTAGTCATGAGCGCCAGCTTTCATTGCCGCGACCGCTGTCTCTTCCCCGATCGCCCCTGAGACGATGATGAAGGGAAGGTCCATTGATGTTTCTTTCAAGAGGGCAAGGGCTGCAGGTCCACTAAACATTGGAAGTCTATAATCGGATATTATCAAGTCCCAATGCCTTTTATATAGAGCTGACTGCATTGCGTCCGCAGTCTCAACCCGCTCAAATTCCAATTCATAGCCACCTTTCTCTAGAGCGCACCTCAACAGAAACGCATCGTCTTCCGAATCCTCTACATTCAAAACGCGCAGTGTTTTTCGCATCGCTCTCACCTCGCTGTATGCCGAAGATCAGAATAGTCTTCTTTACATAGTTTCCGTTTTTTAATCAGTTTTTACCAGAGGGACTTTCAAAAGTCAGTCTGAAGTGGATTTATTGAAAATTGGACCTGCCCCCGTATACGTCTGACCCCGCTTTTCATGAAAATTCATCCATCGCAAGATCTTTGAAAGAGCATCGGTTTTTCTCAATTTGGATAAAAATTCATTGCTTATTCAGAGACATGGATTTACAATCATTCCTGTCGCAGATATGAGGCATTCCCTCGATAGTACTATTGAAAATGCCTCAATTCATACAATGTTTTCCCAGGAGGTGTTCTATGTTGGTGAACCGCGCACGCAACGCGAAACTGACGTTCGGCATCGCGGTGCTGGCGTCCGTGTTGATGTTGCTTCTGGCGGCATTGCCCCTCGGAGCGGCCGAGAGCTCATCGTATCAGGCAGGTTTTGCAATCGGCTCTTCCCAGCAGGCCCAGATTCAGGAGCATATCTCACAAATGAAGCTAGCCGCCCAAACCCACGGGGCGGATTACGCCACGGTACTCGCGGCGTCGAGAGCGTGTGAAGCTCTCGCGATGCAGATTCTGCCGGAAAAAGTGGAATGGATGTACGGCGTCGCCGATGGATCGGGAATACCCTATGAAGATATCCTCGTATACAACACGGCCGACAGGCTCATGACGGGCTTTGTCGGAGAGTGCACGACCTTCATCGCCAACGGCAAAGTTCTGGCGGCGGGCGCGGGAAGCATCATATCGAAGAACCGCGATCTGGGGCCGAACACGATCTCCGAAGTCGCTAAGGAAGAGGGCAGCGATCACATCTCGACCGAACTCTATAAAGCCGCCTATATCGACATTCCGCAGGCCTCCCGCACCTACTCCTTCGCCGGCTCCCGCTCCGCCGGGCGCTGGGGATACGGAATGGGCATCAACGAATTCCAGGTCATCGTGTCCGACAACGACGCGCCCACGCGGGACGAGCTGACCTTCACGGACGGGCTTCACGACAACGACTATGTGCGCATTGTCCTTGAGCGGGCGAAAACGGCGCGCGAAGGCGTACAGATACTCACGAAGCTCACCGAGAAGTACGGCCAGGCATGGAACGCCATCATGTTCGAGATAGGCGATCCCCAGGAACTCTGGGTCGTCGAGATAAGCGGAAAGCGCTGGGTTGCGCGGCGATATCAGGACTGCTACACGGCGAGGTCCAACCAGTTTCAGATCACGGATGACTACGAAATCTGTTCGGAAGACCTGTTTCCCTTCGCGAAGTCTCAGGGATGGATCGGCGACGATGTCACCAAGATCAACTTCAGGGCCGTCTATGGCACAACGATACTCTATCCTGAAAGCAACGACGACATCGCCTCGCGGCCGGCCGCCGAGACGCTCTACAACACCGAGATGCGCTATCAGCGGGCCATGGAGCTCCTGAAAGGCATATCCGGAAACATCTCAGCGCAGACGTTGATGCCCTGCGCCCGGGACCACTACGACACCTATACGCTTCCGAGCGGCAAGGTGCTGAAGCTGAATCAGATTCCCTACTATAGCTCCGATTACGTGAACGACCGGCAGGAGTGGGTGACTGAATTCCCGACGAAAGACACGGTTGAAGTCTCGGTATTCCCCCGCGCGATCTGCCATCACGCCTTTGAGGGAATAACGGCCTCGACCGCGATCCTTATGGCCCGGCCGGATGTCCCGAACGAGCTTGGCCTCATGCTCCACGCCTACAACCAGCCCTGTAACAGCCTCTATATTCCCTTCTATGTCGGCACTTCCTCGGTGGACACGAGATATTCCACACCGGAAGCCGGTTCGAAGTTCCTGACGATATCGAAGCTGGCATTCGGCTGCTACACAATGTACCACGACGGCATCAGAAGCGTGTTCGATCCCTATGAAAAGGCTCTCTTCACGGAGATTCCCGCCATGGAGAAGAACTACGTCGAACTGAAGTCCGCGGGCAAGACGATGGCGGCCCAGGCCACTCTCGACGCGTTCTCCAGGCAACACTGGGCGGCAGGACTCAATCTCGCCGACACCGCGCTCAAGACGATGATCGCGACGACAGCGGCCGGCTCGGCCTGGAAAAGGTAGTCTTCAGTTTCCCAATAGGGCGCCGCGGCCGGCTGCGCGGCTGCGGCGCTGCGTTTTTACAAAAGGGCGGACCTGAGAGGGTGAACCTGACTTGCCCGGGAAGATTTCAAAAATAGACATGGCCGCCTTTAGGCGGATCTCCTTGAATCGTAGCATGATTCAGTATAAAAAGGAGGGCCGGACGCGATTCTGGCTGAACGTGCAGAGACTGCGCCAACTGAAGCGGAGAACCAAGCATGAAAAAATACAAACTCATAGCCTGCAACGTATTCCAGCGTGAACTGTGTATACTTTTGTCCCGCACGCACGCCATCGTCGATCCCGAGTTTCTGGAACTCGGACTCCACGAGAGTCCCTCGACTCTGCGCGAAGCACTCCAGGCGCGGATCGACGCCGCCTCCGGTGGAGAAGGTGCGCTTCGGGGGGGGAGGGGCTACGACGCCATCCTCCTCGGTTACGGGCTCTGCGGCAATGGCCTTTCCGGCATCGCGGCCCGGAAGATCCCCCTCATCATCCCGCGCGCCCACGATTGCTGCACCGTCCTTCTCGGCTCGAAGACCGAGTTCCTCGCCCGCTTCGGGGACAATCCCAGCGCCTCCTGGACCTCCTCAGGCTACATCGAGCGCGGTTCCACCTATCTCCGGAGCTCTATCCTCGGGCAGACGACGGGTATAGGCCTCGAGTACGCCGAACTCGTCGAAAAATACGGAGAGGAGAACGCGGCCTACGTGTGGGAGACCCTCCATCCGGAACTCCACGAAACCGAGCTCCGCTACATCGAAATCCCCGAAACCTCGGGACTCGGACACGCGGACGAGATGCGGCAGAGGGCGGCGGACGAAGGAAAGGAGTTTGTCCTCATCCCCGGATCGATGCGCCTCCTCGGGGCCCTCCTCGCAGGCGGCGTCGACGAAAATGAATTTCTCCATGTGCCGCCCGGCTACGTGATCGATCCGGCATACGACAACGACAGAGTCCTGACCCTGCGCCCGGAGGTGTAAGCGATACCGGAGATGCAAGCGATAGAGTCACGGTTCATGGGCGGGACTTCCTCCCGATCGTGGCGAGGCATTTTTCGACGCTCGCCCGGTTCGGGATGAGCATCGGCGTAGTCGCGGCGTAGCGCTCGTAGTCGGCGAAGATTTTCCGGAAAAAGAACCGCTCCTGAAGGATGACATACACGATGTCGGCGACAGTCCAGACGATGGCCGCGACCGAGAAGGGGAAAGACCTCGCCGCGAGAGCGAGAGAGGCGTAACCCAGCGCGAACCAGAGAAGACCCGGATGCCTGCACAGGGCCCATGTCCCCGTATCGACGACGAGGTGGCGCGGGTCCTCTCCCGCGTAGGTTTCCTTCGGCAGCTCGAAGAAGAGAGAGTAGGCGAGCAGTCCGAAGAAGGCCAGGCCGAGGGTCGTGAAGGCGATTCCCGGCGCCGACAGCATTCTCTGCGCGTCGACGGTGACCGCGAGGAGGGCGAGCGTCGACGCGACGAGGAGAGACAGGCCCGCGAGGCCGACGAACCCCCTCGATCTGCCTGTCTTGTTCGTCGTCATCCAGTCGAAGGCGAACATGAGGACAAAGCCCGCGAGTCCGCCCGCCGTCATCGTCAGAGTGAGCATGCCGAATGCCTCCGATCCCGGTCTGCCGCCGCCGATCGCCGCCCTGCGGTCCGGGAGCTACGGCCGACTATACACCGGGCCTCCCGGAGCTGTCACGGCCGGCCGCCATGATGAGGCCTTCCTGGCGGCACTCGCGCCACTGCCCGCTGTGGCCCGGTCGGCCCGATGAAGAGTCGACTTCAGGCCCCGACCGCCTTCATGGCGAGCTCTGACCACCGCCACAGGCGCTCCGGATGGTAGCGCACCGTGCTGATGTCCTTCATGATGAACTCGACAGGCGTCCCCGTGCGCGAGGCGAGCTCGACAGTATCGGCGAGATTTTTCGTCACCGCCCCGGGATTCCAGCCCTCGTCCAGGAAGCAGGCTGGGGTCGGCTTGACCGAGGCCACGTAGTCGCCGCCTATCGCCCCGAGCATCCGCGGAAGGTCATTCCAGGGGCTCACGGACACTTTTCGCAGATTCGGGATGCGCCTGAGAATGTCGACCTTCCGGTCCAGCGGCTCGCAGCAGCCATAATACGTCAAGCCCCAGCGGGCGAGCCAGCGAAGATCGTGCTCGACGGCGAACTCCCAGTGCATTTCGGGCGACACGCTCGAGAATATCTGCGCGTTGGAGCATCCCCACATGTTGCGCGGCCTCACGTGGGCGGGATTGAAATCCTCTCCCGGCAGGGCGGATACATAGCCGTAACCGCCCGAGCCGATCCGCGTGTTGTCGCAGTCGAGCGAGAGGAGATTCTGCGCCTCGAACTGATCCAGCTCCCTCATCCACGCGTCGACCATGCGGTCCACCGCGGCGTGAACCATCTCGGGCCTCATGACGAGGTCCATCATGGCCTCCTCTATCCCCCACCACCTGATGAGGTAGTCCCAGGGAGTGAACCAGATGTGGGTCTGGCCGACCTTTTTTACGTCGATGATGCCGGCGAAGAGTTCCCGCATGACCGCGAAGCTGACTTCCGTCGTCTTTTCCTGGTGAGTCACCACCGGCATCCGTATTTTTTCTATGTCTTCGGGTTCCCGGATCTGAATGTTGAAGTGGCGCGAGTAGATGTCGTTTCCTGAGTCCGTCCTGACGATATCGACATCTTCGATGATGCCGAAGTCCGTGGAGTGTACAGCGAGCGGGCAGTCCAGCCAGGGATTGACGATCATGTCCGCCGGCATGTGCTTCCACTGGTAGATCGTCCTCCTGAGACGCGTCTCGAGCTCGCGGGCCCAGGGATCACGGCAGCGCAGGCTGAGCTCGTCGCCGACATTCATCTCGTGCCAGGGGATCTCGTTGATCCAGACCATCGGTCTTTCTGGATCGAGATCGTTCAGCTTTCGCCACAGCCCAGCCTTTTCGGCGTGGACGGGCAGGTCGGCGATTCCTGCGATTTCCGCGCCGAGCCGCTTCAGGACATCCTTTTCATCGGCGTCCAGTTCGATGGAATCGATGACGAGAGGAGGCGAATAACTTCCCGGATCGTGCAGCATGACTGTCTCCTTGCGGGCTTCCGGTAGGGCGTGCGGGGCGGGCCCGAGTCCTTCCGGCGGAGCCCTCTGTACCTAGTCTAGACCCGTATCCCCGAGCGCTCAACAGGATAAATTTGACGGATCGCATCGATATTTTCCGTCTCCTCTCCAGGAGAGAGGCCGGCCGGTCCCGTCGCGACCGAGCCGCGGCGCACGAGCTGCTGCTTGACCTTGAGCACGTGCAGTTCCTGCGGATTGTGCTGGATTCTGTTGAGGACCATCTGGGCGGCTATTTTCCCCATGTAGGCCGTGTCGATGCGCATGGTGCTTATGCGGGGAACGTGCGGAAGCTCGTAGTCGAGGACGTCTCCGGGGGCGATGAGCGAGAGGTCGGACGGAACGCGCTTGCCTATCATGGACAGGGCGACGACGATCCGCAGGGCGAGATCGTCGTCGAGAGCGAAGATGCCGGTGAGGCCGGGATTGTCGGCGAGCATGCGCTCGAGTCTCTGGGCGAGGCCGGACATGTCCTCGGGCTCGACCCGCGCCTTCAGGGAATCGTCGAAGTCGAGTCCGTATTCCTCTACGGCCTTGCGGAAGCCGAAAAACCGGTCGACGAGGAGCTGGGGCAGATCCTGCCTGACGCATTCGAGGTACCCGATGGTCCTGTGACCCCGCCGGATGAGCCTGCAGGTGCCCTCGTAGGCACCCTGGTAGTCGTCGACGCAGACTGAGTAAAAGCGGTCCTGGAAGTTGCTGTTCATGATGAGAACGACGGGTGTTCCTGCGTTTTCGAGCTTCTCGAAGAGGGTTTCGTTCCCGTAGTGGAGGGCCGCGACGGCGATGGAGCGGGATTTCTGGATTTTCGTGTAGATATCGTCGGCATTGTCGCGCCGCGAGATGGGAATGAGAATCGTCGTGAGTCCGTGGCCGGCGAGGGTCGAGCCGATTTCCTCGATGATCGGACGGATGAAGTGGAATATGAAAGCCCACTCGATGTCGATGCTCATGAGGATTCCGACGGCGGGACCCTCCTCCATCCTGAGAGGAGCGAGAGATTTGGTCTTGTACCCAAGTTCGCGGGCGGCGCTTCTGACCTTCTCCCTGGTCTCTTCGGAGAGCCTTCCGGTCTCGCACAGGGCCATGGACGCGGCTGTCATGGACACCCCGGCCGCGAGCGCGACATCGCGCAGTGTGACTTTCATTCCGACTCCCTCATGAATGGTTGATAAATTATTTTATCAATACTGCTGATTTGTCAAGCACTATTTTACTAAATTTGCTTGACAGATTGGAAAAACGTGTTAGCATTTTCTATAGATGCCGAGTCCGCGGAGGTCGCCATGGTTCGCTACGGTCAGATAATTGGTATAAAGCCCGGTGTACTGGAGAAATACAAGAAATTTCACGCTTCGGTGTGGCCCGAGGTCGCCGCCATGATCAGCGCCTGCAATATCAAAAATTATTCCATATACCACAAAGACGGCACGCTCTTCGCGTATTTCGAGTACACGGGCAGCGATTTCGCCGCCGATATGGCCAGAATGGCCGCCGACAAAAAAACACAGGAATGGTGGGACATCATGATGCCGATGCAGGAGCCTGTCGCGAACAGGGCCGAGGGCGAATGGTGGTCCACCATGGAAGAAGTCTTTCACCAGGACTGAGCGCGCGGGGATGAACGCGCGTGCGGCGAAGAATGGCGAAGAATAAGGACGAAACGCGATGAAGAGAACCGAGAAGTGCCTGCAGAAGCTCGAAAGGATGAACGCGACCCTGCGCCACGAAGAGGCGGACAGGGTTCCCGTGAGCGATTTTTTCTGGACGACCTTCATCCAGCGATGGAGAAAGGAGCTCGGGCTCGCGGACGACGTGGACGTCTACCGCTACTACGACCTCGACTGGGTATCCACGACCCCGAACATGGACCCGCACATCAAACCCTTCGAAATCCTCTCCGAGCACGAGGACGACATCATCCTCAGGACCGGGTACGAGGCCGTCATCCGCAAGAAGCTCGGCACGCAGATGCCCTACTTCGAGTCCTTCGGCACGGACTCGATCGAGAAGATGGAGGCCTTCCAGTTCGACGATCCCTGGGACGACAGGCGCTACTTCTGTGCCGGCGACAACCAGCTCGCCGGCGTGGGCGACGTCATCACCCGCAATTCCCCCGCCTGGATCGACACCGTCAAGAGCATTCATCCCGATTTCCCCGTCTACGGCTCGATCTGCGAGGGTCACGAGCAGCTCTGGCGCATCATCGGCAGCGAGAACACCTTCATGTGGATGGGCCTGTATCCCGATGAGCTGGGCGCCTTCATAGAGAGGGTCGGCAGCTTCCTCGCCGAGATGACGAAGGCCCAGATAAAGGCCGCGGACGGCATGCTCGACGGCATGGTCATCTGGGGCGACGTGGCCTACCGCAACGGCATGCTCTTTTCGCCGGTATTCTGGCGCGAGCATTTCAAGCCCATCGTGAAGGAGCAGATCAGAGTCTGCCACGATGCAGGCATCCCCGTCATCTACCACGGCTGCGGCAACGCGACTATGATCTACGACGATTTCATCGAGATAGGCCTCGACGCCTACAATCCCCTGGAGGCCAAGTCCGGCCTCGATGTCGTCGAAATCCGCAAGCAGTACGGCCACGAGATGGGTTTCTGCGGCAATATCGACGCTCTCGCCTGGGCGAACGCCTCCCTGGACGAGCTGAAAGCCCAGGTTATGCGAAAGCTCAACGCGGCCAAGGGCGGCGGCTACATCGTGCAGTCCGACCACTCGGTGCCGAGCAATGTCTCGGCCGAGCGCTACGGCTTCGTCGTCGATCTCGTGAAGAAATACGGAAAATATCCTCTCGAGCTCGGCGAGTACGACATGCCCGAGATGGACCTGTTCCGCGCCGGAAAATCGGCCGGGCGCGGGGCCTTCGCCGCGGGCGGTCCGTCCGGCGATGCATCGGGCGCCGCCGGTGATGTCGTCGATGCCGGCCAGGTGGGCAAAGCCTGATGACTTCCCGCGAACGCATCCTCTCGGCCGTGGAGCACCGGGAGCCGGACAAAGTTCCGGTCGACCTCGGAGCCACGCCGAGCTCCGGCATCTCGGCGATCGCCTATTCGCGCCTCGCGGCCGAGTTGGGACACTCCGACCTGCCCGTGAAAGTCTACGACGTCGTGCAGGAACTCGCCCAGCCCGACGACTGGGCCTTAGGCCGCTTCGGCGTGGATGTGGTCGACATAGGGCGCGCCTTCGACGAAAGTCCCTCGGACTGGAGCGACATCGAGCTTCCCGGCGGCTGGAAGGTGCAGTACCCGGCCTGGTTCAAGCCGGTGCGGCGCGGCGATTCCTTCTACGCCTGCGATCGCTCTGGCCGGCTCATCGCCGAGCGGCCTGCGGGCGCGACCTTCTACGACCAGCGCTGCTTTCCATACCTGGAAGGCTATCCCGCCGAGTATTCCGGCCTGCCAGAGGCGATGGGCGCGGTTCTCTGGTCCGCCCTCGTGCACTCGCCCTGGAATCACGCCGCCGCCGATGACTTCTGGGCGGATCTCCGCGCCCGTGCGCTCGCGCTCAAGGCGAAGTCCGACCGCGCCCTCGTGATCGTCGCCGGCTGCAACCTCTTCGAGTGGGGGACCTTCCTCCGGCGCATCGACAATTTCCTCATGGACCTCCTGTGCGAGCCCGAAGAGGTCGGTCGGCTTCTGGACGCCCTCATGGAGAGCCACCTCGCGACTCTGGAGAAGGTCTGCGAGGCCGTCGGCGACGTGGCCGACATCATCCGCTTCGGGGACGATCTCGGCCACGACGGGGGGCCCTTCATGAACCCGGATACCTACCGGAGCCTCTTCAAGCCCCGTCACGCCGAACTCGTGGCCTACGTGAAGAAGCACAGCTCCATGAAGACCTTCCTTCATTCATGCGGATCGCTCTACAGCCTCATGCCCGACCTCATCGATGTGGGCTACGACATTCTCAATCCGGTCCAGACGAACGCGAAGGACATGGGGCCGGAAAAACTCAAAAAAGAATTCGGGAAAGATATCTGTTTCTGGGGCGGCGGCGTCGACACGCGCGAGGTGCTCAATTCAGGCTCACCCGCGCAGGTCGCGGAGCAGGTGAAGCGCAGGCTCGAAATATTCTCGGCCGGCGGCGGATTCGTGTTCAACACGGTCCACAACATCCTGCCCGATGTCCCGCCCGCCAACATCATCGCGATGTACGATGCGATCGCACAATTCAACGGGAGCGCGAAGTGAGCGAACACGAGATAGGGGTCGCGCTGGAGATGAAAGGAGTCGGCAAACGCTATCCGGGAACGATAGCCGTCGACAACGTCACCTTCCAGGTTTACGCGGGCGAAGTGCACGCCCTCGTCGGGGAAAACGGGGCGGGCAAATCGACCCTCATGAAGATGCTCGCCGGATCATTCGACGACTACACCGGAGACATCTTCATCAACGACAAGAAGGTTCTCCTGCACTCTCCCTCCGAGGCCCGAAAATACGGCATCGGAATGATCTACCAGGAGCTGAGTCTCGCGAGGCCCATCAGCATCACTGAGAATCTTCTCGCAGGCAGGCTTCCGAAAAAACGCGGGCTTCTCGACCGCGCGGCCGCCGATGCCGAGGCCAGACGTCTCCTCGCTTCGGTCGGCCTCGAACTCGACCCGGGACTTCCCATAGAGGACATCAGCCAGCACGAGGCCCAGCTCGTCGAAATCGCGAAGGTCCTCGGAACGAAACCCTGCATTCTCGTCATGGACGAACCCACGAGCGCGCTCTCCCGCGAGGAAGTCGAGAGGTTATTCGGAATCATCGACACTCTCAGGAAGCGGGGTCTCGCCATCGTTTTCATTTCGCACCATCTTCCGGAGATCTTCAGGATAGCCGACCGCGTCACGGTGATGCGCGACGGAAAGAAGGTAGCCACGAAGGAGATCGTCGAAGTCACGCGGGAAGAGATCGTCCAGATGATGGTCGGCCGCTCTGTCAAGGAATTCTACAACCGCGACAAGCGCGCCATCGGTCCATCCCGCTTCAAGGTCGCGAAGCTGACGCGCTACGGCTTCTTCCACGATGTCAGCTTCGAGGTCAGGCGCGGCGAAATCATGGGTATCTGCGGCCTGTCGGGAGCCGGCCGCTCGGAGCTGGCCCGCGTACTCGTCGGCCTCGACCGGGCCGACGAAGGCGCGGTCGAGCTGGATGGAAAGCGGGTAAAAGGCCGCTCGATGGCCTCGCGCGTCGACGAGGGCATCGCCTACCTTACCGAGGACCGCAAGGTCGAAGGGCTCGCCCTCAGGCTCGCCGTCGACGACAACATTCTTTCGCCCATTATCCACCGCCTCTCGAAATTCTCCGTCTACTCGAAGCGCGCGGGTGGGACCACGGTCGACTCGCTCATAAAGGAACTCGCCATCTACCCGCCCGATCCTTCGCGGACCGTCGGCAACCTCTCGGGCGGCAACCAGCAGAAGGTACTCCTCGCGAAGTGGCTCGCGAGTTCACCCAAGGTTCTCATTCTGGACGAACCGACCCGCGGCGTCGACATCGGCGCCAAGATGATCATCCACCAGTCGATCGAAAAGCTCGCGCGGGCCGGAACCTCGGTCATCCTCATCTCTTCGGATCTGCCCGAACTCGTCGGCCTCTCCGACAGGGTCATGATCATGTGCAACGGAAGGTTCACCCGCGAGATGAAGTACGAAGAGTGCTCCGAGGAATCGGTTCTGCTCGCGGCCAACGGCGAAGGGGGCAGGTGATGGCTGCAAAAACCTCCTCTGGTGCCTCGCGGGGCAGGGCGGCGAAGGCGAAGACAAAGGCCGCGCCGGCAAAGGCGAAGACAAAGGCCGCGCCGGCAAAGGCGAAGGCCGCGCCGGCCGGCGCGGCGGCCCCGGGCGCAGTGGATCTGCGCTCCACGGGTTCGAACCGCATGGGAAGGATCGTCAGCACGGCCGGCATATACGGCATCGCGATCCTCTTCCTCGCGCTGGGCGGTGTTCTCCAGGCGACGGGCGTTATCCGGGGATTCCTGTCCGCACAGAACATGATGAACATCGTCGACGCAGTGGCCATGCTCGGCATCGTCGCCGTCGGCATCGCCTTCGTCACGTATTCGGGCAACTTCTCCGACATGTCCGTCCCGACGACGATGGCCCTCACCGGCATCGTCTGCATCCAGATGCTGAAATACGGCTTCTGGCCCGCCATAGCCCTCGCCCTCGCGGTCGGCCTCTTCATCGGTCTCGTGAACGGCCTCGTCGTAGGCAAGTTCGGCGCGAACCCCATCATCTGGACCCTCGCGATGAACTACGTGACCATGGGCGTAATCCGCCTCGTCTGGGTCAACAAGCAGATCTACCCCGACATGACGGGCGCGAGCGAGTGGACCAACAGGATGTTCGACGGCATTTTCCGCTACAGGTTATTCGACATCGTCGGTCTCCCCGTCATCATGCTCGTCGCCATGGTCGTCGCGGGACAATTCGTGCTCGGAAAGACCGTCTTCGGCGCGCGCCTCAAGCTGACGGGCTCGGCCAAACGGACGGCCAAATATTCGGGCATCAACGTCGAGAGGATCATAGGCGCGGCCTTCGTCATCTCCGCCTTCGCGGCGACGATAGGCGGACTCACGGTGACCTCGCTCGGACGCGTCGGAGCCTGGTACAACGGCGCTGGCTACGACTTCAAGGCGGTCACCGCCATCGTCATCGGCGGCATGACCCTCGCGGGCGGCCGCGGCTCCATCGTAGGCGTCCTCGGCGGCGCCCTCGTCATCGGCATGATGAACAACATCATGACCCTTCTCGGTATCGGGACATTCTCACAGGACATGATACGCGGCGCCATCTTCATCATCGTCGTCGGAATCAATGCCAAATCCTTGCGAAGCCTGGGGCGCGACGATGCGTAAAATAGACAAAAGCAAACTCCTCTCCTGGGGAGACAAGTACAGGATCTTCATCCTCTTCATCGCGGTCTTCGCGTTCATGTCGCTCTTCGCTCCGAAGTTCTTCAACGTATTCAACCTGACCACCATCATGCGCTCGGTGGGCATGAACGCCTGCGTCGCGATCGGATTCACGATCGTCATGATCTGCGGCCAGCTCGACCTCTCGATCGGCACGGTCATCACCTTCGCGGGCGTCATCGGCCTCGGCATGAAGGAGCAACTCGGCTACTTCGGCTCTGTCCCCCTCGCGATCGCGGCAGGCGCCTTGGTCGGTCTCGTGAATGGCCTTCTCGTGGCCAAGGCGAAAATCAATTCCTTCATCGTCACCCTCGGCACGATGACGATTCTCCAGGGCGCCATCTACCAGTTCACGGGGGGCAACTCCGTGAGCCTCTCCTCCGAGGACGCCTTCGCGGTCTCGGACTTCCTCGCGAAGATGCTCCTCCCCCTCGTGACCCCCCGCGTGCTCATAACGGCCCTGTTCGTGATTCTCGCCGAGGTATTCCTCCGAAAGACGCGGACCGGCCGCAATTTCTACCTCGTCGGAGGAAACAGGAACACAGCCTGGCTCGCCGGCATCAAGACCGACAACTACACGATCGGAGCCTTCGTTCTCTCAGGAGCGATGGCCGCGATCGGCGGGATATTCTTCGCGATGGAATCGAGCGCCGCCACCCTGAAGCTCGGCGACCAGTCCCTCATGTACGTCATCTCCGCGACCATAATCGGCGGCACTTCGATGGCGGGGGGCAAGGGCGGCGTGCTCAAGACCGTCGTGGCCATCCTCTCTCTCGAAATGCTGTACACAGGGATCATTCTCTTCGGCCTCGGAAACGAGGTGAAGATATTCTTCGCGGGACTCATCCTCGCCCTCGTCGTGCTCTACGAGGCCTATGTCCTCTACAAGCACGAGCGGACCCTCGGACGCAGACCCCAGCTCATGAAGGAGCTGGAGACGCGGCCGAGGGCCTGAACGCGGATTTTCGCGGGTGGGTGGGTATCCACCTCTCCGCAGGACCCGCGATACCGTTCGGATTCCATAACCGGATCGCCCGTCGGGTGTGATACCGGGAGGAACATCACTTTTCCAGGAGGCATTCGGATGAAGAAATCTCTCATCGCCCTCGCCGCCATCGCCCTCATGATGGTCGTCGCGGCCACGGGATTCGCGCAGAATCTCAGTGCGGCCCAGAAAGCCAATCTCGCAGCTTCCCTCAAGGTCGACACGAGCGTGCTCAAGGCCGCCGACACCCAGTCCCTTCTCAAGGCTTCCACGGACAACCGCAAGGTTCCCGTCCGTCCCGCCAACGCCGATTCCCTGCCCGAAACCGATCCCATGCACTGGTACGACATGGAGTGGGCCGGCTGGAACACCAAGAAAGTGAACATTCCCAAGTCCCCCGCCGACGGCGCCATCGGGAAGAAAGTGATCTTCATCGTCCACGGCGACCATCCCTGGACCACGGCCTGCACCCTGGGCGCCAAGAAAGTCGCCGACGCCTACAAGATGAGCTTCAAGGCCCTCTCTCCGAACTGGGACCTCGCGGTCCAGAACCAGATGATCGATCAGGCCATCAACGAGAGGCCCGACATGATCCTCCTCATCCCGCTCGACGCCAAGACCGCTCCCCAGCAGGCGCGCAAGATCAACCAGGCCGGCATTCCCCTCATCCTCTTCAACACCCTCCCCGAAGCCGAGGCCATGAACTACGCCATCGCCTGGACCGGCCCGGATGATTTCGGCCAGATGCGCCTCCTCTCCAGGGTATTCGCCGACGAGCTCCGCCGCCGCAACCCCGGCGCCGCGGAAATCGGCGTCGCCTACGTCCAGCACGCCCCCGGCGGCTCGCCCTACTTCGCCCGCTGCTTCGGCCCCATCTCCGAGCTGGCCACCTACGCCCCCGAGATCAAGACCCTCGACAAGCAGGCTCCCGGCTTCGAAGCCGACAAGACCATGCAGCTCGTCTCCGACTGGCTCACCCGCTTCGGTCCCAAGCTGAAGGGCGTCTTCGCCGCCGATGACTCCGCCCAGGCCCTCGGCATCGCCGAGGCCCTCAAGAAGGCCGGACGCTCGGACGTCGTCGTCGTGGCCGCCGGCAACTCCAAGATCGGCATGGACCAGGTCAAGGACGGAAGGCTCTTCGCCATCACCTACCAGACCGCCGAAGGCGACGGCGCCCTCGCCGTGAAGACCGCCTCCGACTGGTTCAACGGCCTGGCCGTCGAGGTCCGCCGCAACCTGCCCCAGCACATCATCACCGCCAAGGACGTCGCCACCTTCTATCCTCCCCAGTGGTGATCGGCCTCATGTGATCGATCGCTCCCAGGGGGACTGCCGGGGAAGCAATTCCTCGGCAGTCCCCTTTTTCCCGCTGTGCGGAGAGGACCTGCATGATGTTTTCCGAAGATTTCGTGCGGGCGGCGCGCGACTACCGCCTTCTCCTCGACAGAGGCTACCCCCTCGCGGCGAGTCTCAAGCTCGTCGGCGATCGGTACCGTCTGGGCAAGACCGAGCGCATGGTTCTTTTCCGCGGGATCATGCCGGGCGATGTCTCTGTCCGGAACGCCACGCGCCTCGTCTCCACATTGCCGGCCGGATCGCGCATCGCAATCGACGGCTACAACGTTCTTTTCACCGTGATGAACTATCTGCGCGGACATCCCCTGTTCATCTCAACCGACGGCTTTCTCCGCGACGCGGGCGGAGCCCACGGACGCGTGGCGGACTCGTCCCAGTTCCTCGATGTGGCCAGCCGGCTCTGCGAGACTCTTGCCCGGCTCGCCGTCGCCTACGCCGCCATCTATATCGACGAACCCGTCTCCCGGAGCGCGTCCCACGCTCTCGCCCTGAGGGGGCTCCTCGCCGCCCGCGGAATCGAGGGCGAGGTGTTCCTCGTGCACAGCGCGGATGGCCCCGTCGCGTCGTGGGAGGGGGATGCCATCGCCACATCGGATTCCGGCATCGTGTGCAGGGCCCGCGCGCCCGTCTTCGACCTCGCCCGCTATCTTCTTGAAACCCGCTACGAAGCCAGTTTGCCGGAGCTCGCGCCGATAGCCTGCCTTTAGCGGCGCCTCCGGGGGCTTGAAAGCGATTTTTCCGACATCCTGAGGGGTATGGACCCGCCTGCGAATCAGAGCTTCGCCGCGGACCTCGCCATCTCCATGAAGTTGACCAGGGTAGGGGACTCCTCCCCGGGCTTCCATACCGCCACGATTTCCGCCCGCTCCGCGAGGCCTGCAAGCGGGCGGAAGAGGACACCCGCGTGCCGGAACAGGGCTATGGAAGCGGGCAGCAGGGCCACGCCGAATCCCGCCGCCGCGAAGCTCACCGCCAGATCGAGCTGCCCCACCTCGAGACGCACTCGCGGCTCGAATCCCGCAAAGCGGCATATACGTTCCGTCTGGGAGCGCAGCCCGGGCGCCACCCGGCCCGGAACCATTATGAAGGATTCTTCGGCCAGAGAGCGGAGATCGACCGACGCGAGCGATCCCAGCCGATGGTTCGAAGGCAGGACAGCCACGAACTCTTCCCGGATCACGGGTTCCTGCCGGAGTTCCGGATCGTCCACCGGCGGCCTCATCAGGCCGAGTTCGATCCTGCCCTCCGCCAGATCCCGGAGCTGTTCGACCGTTGTAAGATCGCGCAACTCCAGCTTCGCGTCGGGGTACCGGGCCATGAACTGCGCGACGACCCTCGGCAGAAAATCGAAGGCGGCGGAGGCGACGAAGCCTACCGTCAGATCGCCGATCTCGCCCCGGGACGCCCTCCTGGCCGCCTGCACGGCTCGATCCGTCTCCCCGAGTATTCGGTATGCTTTCTCGAGAAAATGACGCCCTGCCTCCGTCAGTCTCACCGAGCGCTTGGTCCGGACAAAGAGCGGCACCCCGATTTCCTCTTCCAGACTCCGGATCTGCTGGCTGAGCGGCGGCTGGGATATGCCGAGGCGGCCGGCGGCCTTTGTGAAGCTCAGCTCTTCGGCCACGGCGATGAAATACCTGCAATGCCTGAGTTCCATTCTCTGCCTCCATCTCCGATCCCGCGACAGTCTGTCGGAAGATTCTTCAAATTATACTTCAAACATATTAGTTTGATCAGAAAAATATATTGGACGAATATGATAATTCCCCTGAAAATATCGCGAGGAGAGACAGTGTGAAGACACTCAGAATCGGTTCGGGCGCGGGCTACGGCGGAGACAGGATCGAGCCTGCCCTGGATCTTATCGAAAGGGGCGATCTCGATTACATCGGCTTCGAATGTCTCGCGGAGAGGACGATCGCCCTGGCGCAGCGGCAGAAACTGAAGGATCCCTCCACCGGCTACAACGAACTGCTGGAATATCGGATGGAGCGGATGCTCCCTCTTCTGCGCGATCGCAGGGTCCGCGTCATCACCAACATGGGGGCGGCGAATCCCCTTGCCGCGGCCGGGCTCGTGCGCGCGATGGCCGCCGGGCTGGGCATGGAAGGATTCCGGGTCGCCGCCATCACGGGAGACGATGTTCTTGGGAGGATAGACCGCTATCTCGGGAACGAAATCCTCGAGACGGGCGAGAGGCTCGAGAGTATCGCCTCCCGCATCATATCGGCAAACGCCTACATCGGCTCCTTGGGCATAGTCGATGCGCTCCGCCAGGGGGCGGACATAGTCATAGGCGGCAGGATAGCCGACCCCTCGCTCTTCCTCGCTCCGCTGATGTACGGATTCGGCTGGAATCCGGATGACTATGAGCGGATCGGGAAAGGAATCCTGGCAGGTCACATGCTGGAATGCTCCTCCCAGGTGACGGGCGGATACTTCGCGGACCCGGGCTGGAAGGAAGTGCCCGAGCTCTGGAACGTAGGATTTCCCATCGCGGAGGTCGACGAGAGCGGCGATTTCGTCATCACCAAGCTGGAGGGAAGCGGGGGACTCGTCTCTCCCGCCACCTGCAAGGAGCAGATCATCTATGAGATCCACGATCCTGCGAACTACCACACGCCGGACGGTGTCGCCGACTACAGGGGCGTCACGGTCGATCAGGCCGGCAAGGACAGGGTCCGCGTGCGGGGGGCGACGGGGAAGGCGGGGAGCGGGCTATTGAAAGTCAGCGTCGGCTACTCGGACGGCTTCATCGGCGAGGGCGAGATCAGCTACGGCGGGCCCGGAGCCCGGGAGCGCGCCGCGCTCGCCGGCTCCGTCGTGCGCAGGCGGCTTGAGCATCTCGGCATCCCGCTTGAGGAGCTGCGGATCGAGCATATGGGGGTCGACTCACTCTACGGGGACCGACTGGGAGAGCGCCTGTGCGCCCGGTCGGACGGCGGGGTCCGGGGACCCTGCGAGGTCCGTCTCCGCGTCGCTGCGCGGGCCGCGGACAGGCGCGACGCGGAAAGAATAGGCAACGAGGTCGAGGCGCTCTATCTGAACGGTCCGTCGGGCGGAGGAGGCGCGCGGAAATACCTGCGGGACGTTATCTCCGTGGCCTCCATCTTCATCGACAGGAATGATGTCGCGATCGCGGCGCACTGCGGGGAAGTCCGCGCGGGAAGGGGATCAAAGTGATACTCAGAGAAATCGCCCACGCCAGGGCTGGCGACAAGGGCGACATTTCGAACATCTCGGTCATCGCCTTCGACATGGCGGACTACCTCCGCATCGCGGAATTCCTCACCGCAGACAGAGTCCGAAAGTGGTTCTCCGGGATCGTCGAAGGTGAGGTTGTCCGCTACGAGCTTCCGAAACTCGGCGCGCTGAATTTTGTCATGAAGAAGGCGCTGGGCGGCGGCGTGACCCGATCCCTGGCGATCGACGCGCACGGCAAGAGCCTCGCTTCGGCGCTTCTGGGAATCGGGATTCCGGACCGGGACGCGGATGCCGGCGTCGACTCCGCGTGAAACTAAAAGCTTGCGGGCGGGCCGCCGGACGGTTAGGATTGGCCCCGGGGCAGGATTGAGACAATGCAGAAGCGCAATTTTTTCCTCTTCACACTCCAGACATTCCGCAATCTCCTGGTCTCCTACTCCCTTCTCTTCCTCGCGCCGCTCGCCGTGAGCTTCATGATCTACATCGCCTCCGTCTCGATGATCGCGAAAGAGACCGAGCAGGCCAACAAGGCATCCCTGATGCTGCTGAGACAAGTCGTCGATGCGAAACTCAAGGAACTCTTCATCACGGCCGATCAGCTCTCGATCAACGAGAAAGTCCAATCCGTCGCGATCGCCAACCCTCCGGTCTCGCCCTTCCAGCGGATGTCCATGAAGGAGGTCCAGAACCTTCTGCAGCAGGCCAAGCTGGTCAATTCCTTCATCGAGGGCATCTACCTGTATCTTCCGAAAACGGGCTATGTGCTCTCGGACGTCAGCCGCTACAAGGGGGACGAATTCGAGCTGACGGCGGGAACGAGCTTCGGCATGCCGATGTCGGAGTGGGAAGCGATGCTCAGGTCGGGACGATACCGTCGCATCCTCGCGCTGCGGCCCTCAAGCCCGGCTGTCAACCCTTCGTTCGTGTTCACGCAGAAATTCATCCTCGAGGGGATCGACCGCGTCCCCGCGGTTCTGGCCATCAAGATCGACGGCCGCAATCTTTCGGAACTCCTGGACACGGTGCGGTGGAACAGCCGCGCGAAGCTCGTCATCTCGGCCCCCGACGGCATCTTCCGCAGCGACCCTGACGGATCGAGCCCTCCGGCCTGGCTGGCATACGGTTCACTGTCGAAACAGTACGGCATGCGCGAGAAGAGACTCGGCGGGGAACGCCATATCATGGCGGGAATAGGCTCCGACGCGGCCGATCTCCGGTACGTCAGCCTGATCCCCGCCGACATCTACAAGCGCAGCATCGTCTTCATCAGGCGGGTGATGCTGGGCTATGTCATTTTCTGCCTCACGGGCGGTTTCCTGCTGTCGTATTTCATGGCGATGAAGAACTATACGCCGATCCGCCGCCTCACGAAGATATTCCTCGACCGGCTCGGCGGGGACGAAACGAGCGCCGGCAAGGATTTTCCCTTTCTGGAAGAGGCTCTCAAGCGGCTTCTCCAGGAAAACGCGGACCTCGAGGAGACGATCCGCAGCCAGAACGAGACCGTGCGCGGGAGCCTTCTCGCGCGTCTTGTCC
Organism: Treponemataceae bacterium; assembly: GCA_963678065.2. Lineage (GTDB taxonomy): Bacteria > Spirochaetota > Spirochaetia > Treponematales > Rectinemataceae. The sequence goes on along the minus strand of CAXXVZ010000004.1, from coordinate 275,290 downwards.
GGAGTCACCCCTCCCAGACGGCGAGCCTGCTCGAGTCCTGCGCGGCATGCGGCATCGCTTTTCCCACCGAAAATTTCCTCCTCATCGCGGTCCTCGTCGATGAGAGGGGAGCGACCATCGAGGGCCAGAGCCCGCCCGGAGAGTCCGACGCCGTGGCCCTCGTGGGGTACATGCTGCGGAGTGTTCTCGAGGAACTCGCAGGGGAGCGCCACCGCGCCTACGCGACGGATGTCGAAGGCGTGACGATGTGCCTGGTCGACCTTTCTGTCACGAAGGACTCCGATCCGGGATGGGAAGAGACCATGGACGAGATGGTGACGATCGCCGTGAAAGTCCGGGCCCTGTTCCGCGACAAGTTCGACATCGGGCTTTCCTTCGCCGTGAGCGCCGTCTACGAAACCCTCTCGGCCTTGCCCCTCGCCGCCGCCGAAGTCGACAGGATCGTCGAATCCATAGGCCTGTTCGAGAAGAAGAACGTCACCATCCTGGCCGACAGCGTCGACATGACGGGTCCCGTGACCTCGCCCGGCGGAAGCCTCGCCCTCCACCGTCTGATCGCCGAACGGGCCTACGCCGAAGACTTTCCCGCCGTGGCCACCGAGGTCCGCCGCTACCTCGCGAGCGGGCCCGGGGAGAATGGAATGTCCCTGCAGGTGGCGAAATTGCGCATGTCGGGCGTGATGAACATGGTGTCGGAAATCCTGTTCGAACTCCGTCCCTCCCTGAATCCGGGATTCATGGAGGAGCTGAATCCTGTCGACCGCCTCTCGCGCGTGAAATCGATCCCTGAACTGCAGCGGCAGGTGGATGAAATTTTCATCAGGCTCGAATCGCACTTCCGCGAAAGAAAGACCGATCCCGCCGTCAATCTGAAAGACGCGGTGGCCAGGTATGTCGAGGAGAATTTCCGCGACCGCAATCTCAGCGTGAACTCGATCGCCGATCGCTTCGGAGTCAGCCTGCCCCATCTGTCGCGCACCTTCAAGAGGGATGCCGGGGTAGGACTCCTGGACTACATCCACATCCTCCGTGTCAGGGAGGCCGAGGCCCTCATACGGGAAGGCAGACTGAGCATCGAGGAAATCGCCGGGAAAGTCGGCTGCGGGAGCCGGATCACCCTGGCGAGGGCTTTCAAGCGCTATGAGGGAGTGGCGCCCGCAGCATTCCGCGACCTCGGCTGATCCAGCGAGGGGCGAGGCGGGAGGCCGACTCCGCCGATCACTCCCTCTCTGATCAGCTCCACCCTCGTTACAGACCTGACTGGCCTGGTTCCGGTCGAACCTGTCCTTCGTGCGTCTCCGTCCCGGAGAAAGCGGAGAATACTGTCCGGTAGCGCTCGCGCAGCAGATTCTTCTGCACCTTCCCCATCGTATTCCTCGGCAGCTCCGGAATCACGAACACTCTCTTCGGAACCTTGAATCCCGCAATTTCCGTCCTGAGAAAATCGCGTATCCGGTCGGGATCGAGGACCGATCCCTGCCGCGGCACCACTGCGGCGGCGACGCCTGTCTTGAACCAGCCATCGGCCGTGAACTCCTCTCTGGTTTTCTCCGGCATCCGCCAATATCCGGAGAACACGTTCGGACCGCGCACTTCGATTCCCCCGATTTCTCCCTCCCCGACGATGCGGAGCCCTGTCCCCGGGAGGGGGAATCCGACCGTGCCGCCCCTCCGCTCTCCGTCTTCCTCCCGGTAGGGATTCGAGGTGAGCATGAGTGTCTCGCTCATTCCATATCGCTCCAGTATGGTGTGGCCCGTGCGCGACTTCCACTCCTCGAAGGTGTCGATGGCGAGGGGAGCCGAACCGCTGATGAAGAGCCTGACCTTCCTGCAGGCCTCGCGGGTCAGAGAAGGCTCGGACAGGAGACGCACGTAGAGCGTCGGCACGCCCATGAAAACGGTCGCCTCCGGCAGGCGGGACAGGACGGCGGGCGCGGAAAACTTTCCGAACCAGATCATCCTCGCGCCGCAGAATAGAGCGCCGTGCGAGGCGACGAAGAGCCCGTGCACGTGGAAAATCGGCAGAGCGTGGATGAGGACGTCGTCCTTTCGCCATCCCCAGTATTCCTTGAGGACCAGGGCGTTCGAGAGCAGGTTTCCGTGGCTCAGCATCGCCCCCTTGCTCCGGCCGGTGGTTCCGCTCGTATAGAGGATGGCCGCGAGATCCTCAGCCTTCCGCGCTGCCGGTTCCTGCAAGACGCCGAAGGCCGCCGCGCACTCGGCCAGGCTCCCCGAACCGTCCTCGTTCAGCGTGAATATGTGCCGGCAGCCGGCCTTCGCCGCGAGGGGGGCGATCCATCCCAGATTGACGCCTGAACAGACGACGACGGCCGGCTCCGCGTCGGAAAGGAAATACTCCATCTCCGCGGCACGGTATGCGGTGTTGAGGGGGAGGTGGACGTGGCCCGCCCTCAGGATACCCAGATACAGGATGAGTGCCTCGACGCATTTTTCCGTCTGCACGGCGATGCGACTCGACGCGGGAATCCGGAGCGAGTCGATCAGGTTGGCGATCCGGGCGGTTTCCCGGTCGATGTCGGCCCATGACCATGTCCTCGGGGCATCGGGACCGTCGGCCGTTTCGATAGCGACCGAGTCGAGATTTTCAGGGAACGCATTCCGGACGGCGGCAAAAAGATTCTGGTTCATGCAGCTGCCTATAATTCGCTTTTCGCCCGGAGTCAATGCCCCGAAAAGCCGGTTTCGGCGAAATCGCCCGTTTCCGGCGGGAATTCACGAAAGTATCAAATTCTGTCGCAGCGAAAAATGTGTCTCTTCCGGGATTCGGAAAAGCGCCCCTACAATCGCGAAGGACCGTCCAAGGACGGCACCAAGGAGGATTCGGACGTGAAGAATCGGAAACTCATTCTCTGTATCGCGGCATTCGCCCTCGTCGCGGCCGTCGCGGGATATTCCCAGGCGGCTACCGTACAGAAACTCGCCCCGGCGACATTTTCGTATTGGGTAGGACTCAATCCCGCCCACGTGGATATCCTGAAGAGCTGGAACGACACCGCCAGCATGAAAGAATTCGAGAAGAAGACCGGCGTGCACATCAATTTCATCCATCCGACGGTCGGTCAGGAAATACAGAACTTCAATCTGATGCTGGCCTCCGGCGATCTGCCCGACATGATCCAGGAGCGCGAAGGCAATCTGTATTATCCGGGCGGACCGGACAAGGCGATCGCCGATGGGGTCTATCTCGATCTGACCAAGCTGATCGACCAGTACGCCCCGAACTACAAGAAGTGGCTTGCCAAGAACGACGACATCGCCAAGCTGACGGTCACCGACTCAGGCAAGCGCTGGGGAATGTACCATGTCACCGACGGCGCCGAACCCGCCTGGACAGGCTACGCCATCCGGAAGGACTGGCTCGACGAGCTGGGACTCAAGGCGCCCGTGACGCTCGACGACTGGCATACTGTCCTCAAGACCTTCCGGGACAAGAAAAAAGCGGAGGCTCCGCTTCTGGTCTACAACACCGGCGTCCCGCTCTACAACCACATCATCTCGGCCTTCGATATCGGCGGCGATTTCTACCAGGTCAAGGGCAAGGTGAACTATGGTCCGATGCAGCCCTCATACCGGGACTACCTGACGCTCATGAACCAGTGGTACAAGGAAGGTCTGCTCGATCCGGATTTCATGGGACGAACCGATGCGGGTTTCCAGATCCTCGCGCCCACCAACCTCGTGGCGACGGGCAAGGCCGGCCTCTTCCCGACCATATGGGGAAGGACAGCCAACGCCTATGTCCTCCGCGGCGATGTGAAGAACAATCCCGAGTTCTATCTCCAGGCAGTGCAGGCTCCGAAAAAGACGCTCGGGCAGCAGATCCATTTCAACTACCCCTCGTACGAAGTCCGCGAGGCGGTGGCTGTCACGAAGGCCTGCAAGGATCCTGTCGCGGCCGTGCGCTACCTCGACCAGATGTACTCCACCGAGGGGTCCAACACCATCAATTACGGCGCCGAAGGCGACACATACACGCTCAAGAACGGAATCCCGGTGTTCACCGAGAAAGTGACCAAGCCTGCAAGCGGACTCACGGCCCAGCAGGCGCTCGCCAAGTCCGTGCGCTGGGACGGTCCCGGAGTCGTGGATTTCAAGCGCATGTGGCAGGTCTACGAAGCCTCCGGCCAGAGTGCGATGCTCAAGGCTCTGCAGGTGTGGAGCAAAGACGACATCAGCTACGTGATGCCTCCCATCACGCTGACGCAGACCGAAGCCACCGAGAACAGCAACATCATGCCCGACATCACGACCTACGTGACGGAGATGACGGTGAAGTTCATCATCGGCAGAGAGCCGCTCTCCAACTTCGGCAATTTCGTGAAACAGATTTCCGGCATGAAGATCGACCGCGCCCTGCAGATCCAGCAGGCCGCCCTCGACCGGTACAACGCCCGCAAGTGAAGGATGCGCCCATCATGGCCGCGACGTCCCTGTTTGGCGCCGCAGCATGGGGCGATTCCGGACAGCGCCGGCCGATCCTTCCGACGGGGATCGGCCGGTCCGATGAATCTTCATACGGGAGACGATGTGAAATTCTTCAGAAGCCTCGCTTTGGACATCCGCAGGAATACGGCGGTTTACCTCATGGCTCTGCCGATACTCGCCTATTTCATCATATTCAGCTACATCCCGATGACAGGAGTCGTCATGGCCTTCCAGCATTACGAGCCTGGTCTCGGAGTCATCAAGAGCCCCTGGGTCGGACTGAAGAATTTCACGGATTTCTTCGGCAGCTACTATTTCTGGCGTCTCTTCCGCAATACCTTCCTCCTGAGCTTCTTCGATCTCTTCTTCAATTTTCCCCTCCCGATCATTTTCGCGCTCATGCTCAACGAAGTGATCAACAAGGCCTTCAAACGCACGATACAGACCATCAGCTACATGCCCTACTTCGTCTCGCTCGTGGTCATCTGCGGGATAGTGTCGGAATTCAGCGCGAGCACCGGAGTATTGTCCCAGCTCGTCCGCCTCTTCGGTGGTCCCAGGGGTAACCTCCTCGGCAATCCCGAATGGTTCCGCCCCATCTATGTCGGGTCCAACATGTGGCAGGGCATGGGCTACAACAGCATCATCTATCTCGCGGCCCTGTCTTCGATAGATCCCGAACTGTACGAAGCCGCGAAGATCGACGGAGCGGGCCGGTGGCGGCAGACATGGAGCATCACGCTTCCCTGCCTCGCGCCCACGATCGTGATCCTGCTCATCCTCAGGATGGGCATGATGTTCAACGTCGGTTTCGAAAAAGTGCTGCTGCTGTACAACCCCGCGACCTACGAGACCTCGGACATCATCTCGACATTCACGTACAGGAAGGGACTTCTCGACATGAACTTCAGCTTCAGCACCGCGGTCGGAATTTTCAATTCCGTGATCAACTCCGCGATGCTCCTGTTCACGAATTTCCTTAGCAGGAAATACACGGAAACAAGTCTTTTCTGAGGAACGCGAGATGGTGGGAAGAAAAAGCTTCGGAAAATGGGTTTTTGACGGGACGAACACATTGATCCTTTCGGCGATTGCCTTCTTTTGCATCGCGCCCCTTTTGCATGTGTTCTTCATGTCCATAAGCGAACCGGGAATCGTCAATTCGATGTCGGGGATCATGCTCTGGCCGCGGGGAGAAGTGAGTTTCAACGGCTACAGGCTGATCTTCCGGAATCCGAATATCGTCACCGGCTACCTCAACACGATCTTTTACGTCGTCGCCGGTACGACGATCAGCGCGGTGCTGACGCTGACGGCGGGCTACGTCGTGTCCCGGAAGCGCCTGAAATACCGCCGCGCTTTGATGTTTTTCATGACCTTCACCATGCTCTTCAACGGCGGACTCATTCCTTTCTTCCTTCTTGTGAGGAACCTCCACCTCATCTACACGCGGTGGGCGCTCCTGATCCCCTCAGCCCTCTCGGTCATGAACATCATCATCATGCGCACTGCCTTCCTCGCGGTGCCCGACAGCCTCGAGGAATCGGCCCGGCTCGACGGAGCCGGCGACCTCACGATCATGTTCCGCATCCTCTTGCCCGTCGTGAAAGCGACCTTCGCCGTGCTCGTCCTCTTCTACGCAGTCGGGCAATGGAACGGATGGTTCTCCGCGTCGATATTCATCAAGGACCGGAGCATGTATCCCCTGCAGCTCCTCTTGCGGGAGATACTCCTCGAGAATCAGACGAGCGGGATGAGTTCGGCCGGGCAGATGGTGTCCGACAATCTCGACATCTACAAACCGCTGATAAAATATGCGACGATCGTGGTATCGACGGTGCCGATACTCTGTGTCTACCCCTTCGTCCAGAAATACTTCGTGAAAGGCGTGATGATCGGCTCCATCAAAGGCTGAGCCGACTGACGGAGGAAAGCGACACATGGCATTATTCCAGGTACATTGCGTCTCCCGCGCTCTGGGCGGGGACGTATCCTTCGACGTCATACTCCCCCAGCGGGCGAGCGGCGTGGGCGTCAGCGGTGCAAAGGGGGACACCGAGCACCCCGTGTTGTGGCTTCTGCACGGCGCGACTGACGACCACACGATCTGGCGGCGCCGGACGGCGATCGAGCGCTACGTCGCCCCCCTCGGACTGGCCGTCGTGATGCCGGCCGCCGCCCTCAGTTCCTACACCGACATGGTCTACGGCAAGGACTACTTTACCTATATCGCCGAAGAATTGCCGGAGATATGCAGATCGCTCTTTCCGAAAATGTCCGCCGAGCCTGCGCGCAATTTCATCGCGGGCCTTTCGATGGGCTGCTACGGCGCCTTCAAAATAGCCCTCAGCCATCCCGGACGGTATGCGGCCGCAGGCGGATTCTCGGCGGGAAACTCGATATTCAACCGGAACATTCCGGCGTTCTTCGATATCGCGAAGCGCAACATGACTGTGTTCGGGGTGGAGAATTCCCTTGCGCTCGCGGGGACGGAGCACGATCTCTACCACCTCGCAAAAGCCGCGGTCCTGAGCGGGTCGCGACTCCCGCGATTTTTCCACGCCTGCGGCAGCGAAGATTTCGCCTACGGGAATGCTCTGGAACTGAAGGCTTTCATGGAATCCTTCCCCGGGAATCCTTTCCGCTACGAGTTCCACGCCCCTCCCGGGAGCCACAGCTGGGAGTTCTGGGACGAATGGATCAGGAAGTTTCTGGCGACCATCCCTCTCGAACGACAAGGATAGGCAATCATGGCGCTGTTGCACGCGAATTTTTTTTCCGAGACTCTCCTTCTGAACGTGAGCATGGACGTGGTGCTTCCCCTCGAGGCGGCCCGCGCCCTGGCCGGATCGAGGGATTCCGGGGCCCTTGCGCTGCCGGTGCTCTGGCTCCTGCACGGCGAAGGCGGGGACCATACCGCATGGCAGAGGAACACTTCCATCGAGCGATACGCGGAAAAGCTGGGCGTCGCCGTCGTCATGCCGGCCGCGGAGACGAGCTTCTACGCGAACATGGAGTACGGCTTCCGGTATTTCGATTTCGTTTCGCGGGAACTTCCCGCGATCTGCAGGGATTTCTTTCCCCTCTCCGCCCGGAGAGAAGACAATGTCATCGCGGGCGGCTGGATGGGAGGATACGGCGCCCTCAAGATCGCGCTGAGCTTCCCCGAAAACTATCGCGCCGTCGCCTGCCTCTCGGGCGGCAACTTCCCGGCAGGCCCTTCTCCGTCCCCTGCAGTCCTTTCGGCTATGCCGGCGGCTCAAGAACGCGTCCCTCTTCTCTCATTCGGCATCGGAGGAGCGGCGACGATTTACGACCTTCCACGGCTGATGGGATCGCCCAACGACATCTTCCACCTCGCCGACCGGGCCCTCTCTTCGGAAGCCCGTGCGCCCGCCGTCTTCATGGCCTGCGGTCGCGACGATCCCTTCCTGGAGAACGCGCGCCGGACGCGCGACTACTTCGCCTTTCTTCCCGGCGATCCCTTTGCACTGGAATGGCACGAAGCGGAGGGTGGCCATACCTGGGAATTCCTGGACGGATGGATCGACGAATTCCTCTGTCGGACATTCCCCGCACGGCGAACCTGAGCCGGAACGGATTCGATCGAATGATTTTTGTACAGTAGACGAGGAGAGGCAGCATGGATAAAGCGAAGATCAGGGAAATCATCTCCCGCATGACGCTCGAGGAAAAGAGTTCGCTCTGCTCGGGCAAGGATTTCTGGACAACCAAAGAAATCGCGCGCCTGGGCATCCCGTCGATCATGATGACCGATGGCCCGCATGGCCTGCGCAAGCAGAGCGCAGCCGCCGACCACGTGGGGCTCAACGCCAGCGTTCCGGCCACCTGTTTCCCCTCGGGCGTGGGTCTCGCCGCGAGCTGGGACAGGGAACTGATCGAGCGCATGGGGCGGAGCGCGGGCGCCGAAGCCAAGGCGGAGCAAGTGTCCGTGCTGCTCGGCCCCGCCGTCAACATCAAGCGGAGCCCCCTCTGTGGCAGGAATTTCGAGTACCTGTCGGAGGATCCTTTCCTCGCGGGCGAAATGGCCAAGCACCACATCAAGGGAGTCCAGTCGCAGGGTGTCGGCGCCTCGATCAAGCATTTCGCGGCGAACAACCAGGAAAAATCGCGCATGCTGACCGACGTCGTCGTGGACGAGAGGACGTTGCGCGAGATCTATCTGCCCGCTTTCGAGACCGCGGTCAAAGAGAGCCAGCCCTGGACCGTCATGTGCGCCTACAACAAGCTGAATGGCGCCTACTGCTCGCAGAACCGATGGCTCCTCACGGAAGTCCTCAAGGAAGAATGGGGACACGAGGGCATCGTCGTGACGGACTGGGGCGCCTGCGACGACCGCGTCGAAGGACTCAGAGCCGGCCAGGAACTCGAGATGCCCGGCAACGGCGGCATCAACGACAAGGCCATCATCGAGGCAGTCAGGTCGGGCGCGCTCGACGAAGCGATCCTCGACAGCGCGCTGGAACGCCTCTTGAATGTCACCTTCATGGCCGCGGAGAACCTGTCGCCTGCGGCGCGATTCGACGCGGACCTGCACCACGCCGAGGCGCGGCGCATCGCGGGCGAATGCATGGTGCTCCTGAAAAACGACGGCATCCTGCCGCTCGCCGGTTCCGGGAAGATCGCGCTGATCGGGGCCTTCGCGCGCAGTCCCCGCTATCAGGGCGGAGGAAGCTCGCACATCGCGCCGACTTGCGTAGACGACGCGGTGGAAGAAATCGGAAAGAAGTTCGGAGGAGCCGCGATCCTCACATACGCGCCCGGCTACGACCCGCGCATGCCCGAGCCCGACGCGGCTCTGATCGAGGAAGCGAAACGGGTCGCCGGGGAGGCGGATGTCGCGGTGCTGTTCATCGGCCTCATCGACCGCTACGAGTCCGAGGGCTTTGACCGGCAGCACATCCGCCTTCCGGAGAGCCACACCGCCCTCCTGGCGGCCGTCAGGGAAGCGCAGAAGAACATAGTCGTCGTTCTCAGCAACGGCTCTCCCGTCGAGATGCCCTGGCTCGGCGATGCGAGGGCGGTGCTCGAGAGCTACCTCGGAGGGCAGGCATGGGGCGGCGCGGTGGCCGATATCCTGAGCGGCGACGTGAACCCGAGCGGAAAGCTCGCGGAAACGTTTCCGCGCCGGCTCGAGGACAATTCCTCCTACCTCGATTTCCCGGGACAGGGGCGAAGAGTCCATTACAGGGAAGGCATCTTCGTGGGGTACCGCCACTACGACGCCCTGGCCATCGAGCCGCTCTTCCCCTTCGGTTTCGGCCTTTCGTACACGAGCTTCGAATACTCAGGCCTCGAAACGGACAGGGATTCGATCTCCGACGCGGATACGCTGAAGGTATCCCTGCGGGTGCGGAATACGGGGAGCGTTCCCGGCAAGGAAGTCGTGCAACTCTACCTCGGGCACCCAGGATCCTCCATCGCCCGCCCGGTGAAGGAATTGAAGGCCTTCGAGAAGGTTTTCCTCCAGCCTGGCGAAGAGAAGACCGTCGTTTTCACGCTTTCCGGACGGGCCTTCGCGTTCTGGGACTCCGACCTGCGCGGGTGGAGGGTCGAGACGGGAAAGATCGACATCATGGCCGGCGCCTCGAGTCGGGATATCCGCCTGACGAAGAGGATCTCCATCGCCTCATCGAAGGAGTCGGCGAGGGAGTTCGACCTCAATAGCTCAGTCGCGGAGCTGGCGGCCCATCCGGTCGGCGCGCAATTCGCCGCCGACATACGCGGCGCCCTTTTCGCCTCGTTCGGGCACTCCGATCCTGATTCCGTCGAAGCCCTGATGATCGGCGCGATGGTCGACGAAATGCCGCTGCGCAACATCGTGCGGATGTCGGGAGGGCGGTTTTCGCCGGAGAAAATGGATGAACTCATCGGGCTCCTGAACCGGAAGGAAGGCTGATCCGGAGCGCGGCTCTCGGCCCCCAGACCCCTGATCGCGGACCCAGGCCCTCTGATTGTGGCCCTCCGGATTCCGTTCCCCGTCACGCCTTTGTTTGCCCGACCCTCTGCGCCGGCACCAGGGGAGGCGAGGGGCTGAAGACACTCATCGAGCGGATGGTGACGGCGATCCCGAGCTTTGCGCCGAGCTCCGCGAGTCCTGCCCGCATGACGGCTTCCAGCCGCTCTGGCGATCCCTCGATCCTGAGGTTGAGGAGGACAGGCAGAGAGTCGTGGAACTCGGGCAATTCCATCCTGATGCCTTCGTCGGTCCCCGCGGAGACGATGCTGATTTTCCCGCCGGCGCGAGCGTCGCCCGCGAAGGCCTTCGCGTGGCCGGCCGGGCCGATTTCCTTCTTCACCCGCGCCACGAGGGCGAGAAAGAGGCTGCGGAAGGCCGCCCCGAGCTCGACTCCCGGATTTTCCGGCGCGGATTCGAGGAGGATCTCCGAGTCCGCCCAGGCGAGCCCGGCCTCGGCGCGCCCGTAGCGCTCGTAGTCGACCTCCTCGGGCCTGCCGGCGAGTTCCGCGCCCGCCTGATCCAGCGCGGTCGTCCAGCCCAGGATGTCCGCGTCGGACTTCGCGGACTGCATGCGCCAGGGCCTTCCAGGGAACTTCTCCTCGAAGAGGGTGCGGAAGGCCTGGTTGTCGGCGACGAGGTCGGACTTGTTCGCGACGATGAGGCCAGCCTCGGCGATCTGCTTGTCGAAGAGGTATGTGAGGTCCTCCGAGAAGGGCAGGGGCTGGCCGAGGAGCCTGCGCTGCAGCAGGCGGGAGTCGCAGAGCACGGAAAAAGTCGGTGCGCCCGTGAATCCCAGCGCCCCGAAGCTCGCTCCCCTGATGGCCTGCGCGATGGGCAGCACGACGGTGGCGACGACGTCGGCGCAGGAGCCCACGGCCTCCGCGAAGATCCAGTCGGGCCTCTCCTCTGCGGCGAAGGCGGCGAGTCTGTCCGTGAAATCTTCGTAGCGACAGCAAAAGCATCCGCCCGTCACCTCCGTCCTCGGCGCGCCCGCAGAGTCCATGAAGATTGTGTCGACGAGGCTCTTGCCCTGGTCGTTCGTGACGACTCCGACCTTCAGTCCGCGCCCGGCCAGAAGTTTCGCGGCCCGCGCGATGGCAGTCGTCTTGCCCGAGCCGAGGAAACCTCCGACGATGTGCAGTCTCATGCGTTCTCTCCGTGTATCTCTATCCCGGAGTCGGGGGCGAAGCGCCCGTTCCGGTAGGCGCCCGGCGACACCCCGACTATCGACTTGAAGACCCGGCTGAAATAGCTCTGGTCGAGGAAGCCGACCATGCCCGCCGCCTCGACGATGGGGATGGCCCGGTTCTTGAGCAGCTCCTTCGACTTGAAGATCCTGACCTCGTTCAGGTAGGCGGCGAAGCCCGTCCCGACTTCGTTCTTGAAGACCGAGCTGAAGTACGAGGGCGAAAGCCCGACTTCCTTCGCGACATCCTCCAGCGTGAGTTCCTCGCGGTAGCGCTCCTTGATGAAGCGTTCCGCCTTGCGGATGGTGTCCGCGTGCTTCGCCCTCTTCAGGGTGAAGACGAAGTCGGTGAAGCGGTTGAGCACGACGGCGAGCCAGGAGGCGAGATCCTCGACGCTCCGCGCCGTCGCCGTGCGCTTGATGAAGTCCTCGCTCGCCCCGAATACTTCCTGGGCCGTCGCCCCTCCTTCCACCGCGGCGCGCGACAGGAGGACGACGAGTTCGAGAGCCCTCGCTCGAACGCCCTGCAGGGCGCCTCCTCCCTCGAAAAACACCGCGCCGAGAATTTCGTTCAGAACCTTCCGCGCTCCGGCCTTGTCTCCCCGCGCGACCAAGGCGACCAGTTCCCTCTCTTTCTCGAAGGGATAGCCGCGCAGATTCTCCTCCCCGTCGCCGGAGTCGAGGCCCGCCGCCTTGAGGCTCTGGATGTACTCGGCTATCCGCGCGTTCCGGCGCGAGGCCTCGATCCTGGGATCGACCCGGCCTTCGAGCTCCGCGCCCGCGTCCCTGGCCGCCGCCTCGAGCATGTCCGCGAGGGCCTTGGCCCGCAGAGTGTCGAGGCTCGGCATGGTCGCGAGCCGGTCCATGAGGCCCGGCATTCCCGGGGCGAGCTCTCCGTGTATCCGCGCGAATTCCTCGCTGATGAGCTCGTCCTTGTCGACGAGGAGGGCGGGGCCCGCGATGAGGGCGCCCACGATTTCGGCCTCCTTGCGCACGACGGCCGTGGTAATGAGAAGGCTGTTCGGGCAGAAAGAGAGATAGGCGCCGCCGAATCGTTCCGCCTGAAGAATTCCGTAGCGCAGGACCTCGTCGCAGGATGAGGAGGGGCGCTCGTCGTCGCAGCCTGAGGGGCCAGTCGCCATGCAGAGCCCGCAGCGTATGGATTTCGAGTCGGAGCCGAAAAAACGTCCGTCGGGGTCGACGGCGTGGCAGGGTGTGTTTGTCGCCAGGGCATACGTCCGGGCGGTCTTTTCCAGGAGAGCTGCGGTTTCGTTCGGAGCGGGATCGGCGGACAGTCCGTCCGGGGCGAAGGACTCGTGATTCACCGGCAATCTCCTTTCATCTCATCGCGGTTCAGTATTCGGATTCGGGAAAGAACATGGCTTCGGAGAAAGCGGAAACGAAGTCGAGTCGTCCCGAAAGTTCGATCGCGCGGCATTCCCGCGCGATGCGGGAGCAGGTTTCAAGGGCATTTCCGCGGAGGGCGACGATTTCCGCGCCGGCCAGGGAAGAATTGCCCACCGCCTCGATGCGTCCGGCAAAGTCCCTGTGGAGCAATCCTATCCTCAGGGCCGAATGGGCGTCCAGGCGGGAACCGAATCCGCCCGCGAGGTAGACGGTCCTCACTTCGCGGGCCGTCAGTCCGGCCTGGGCGAGGAGGATATCCACGCCCGCGGCGACGGCCGCCTTGGCGAGCTGAACCTGTCGCAGATCGTTCTGGGTTATGAGAATTCGCGATGTACGGTCGAGGATGACGGCCGGCTTGCCCTTGTATTCCGTGAGCCACTCCGGGCCAAGATGGGCATGATCTCCGGCCGCTCCGGCTGCGGCAGCGCCATCCGGATCTATCCTGCCCGTCTCGTCCACTGCCCCGCAGTCCAGAAGGGCGGCGACGGCGTCGAGGATTCCCGAGCCGCAGATGCCCGTCGCTGCGCCCGAGCCGATCACGGTCGTCGCGATTCCGCCGTTTTCGAGCCGCACATGGTCTATCGCGCCTGGGATGGATGGTAGGCCGAACTCGATCGAGGCGCCTTCGAAGGCCGGCCCCGCGGCGGCCGATGTGCACAAAGATCCGGCCCGCGTGAAGAGCATGATCTCGCCGTTCGTGCCGAGGTCGAGAAGGAGGGCGGGCTCCTTCTCCGATGGCCCCTGGCCGAGTCCGCAGGCGAGAGCCCCCGCGACGAGGTCCGCGCCGACGTAGGCCGAGATGCCCGGGACGAGGATGGTCCGGCAGTCTCCGCCGAAGAGTCCGCCGAGCGGCGAGTCTGCGGGCGCGAGGTCGAAGGCCCCCGTGAAGACGGGGACGAAGGGCGCGCGCGCTATGCCCGCGGGATACACACCGGCGAGGATGTGGAGCATCGTGGGGTTGCCGGCGATGACGATGCGCTTCACCGCGGAAGCCGCTCTTCCCGCTCCTGCGGCGAGGGAGAGAATCATCTTGCCGATCTGGGCCGCGATGCCGGAGGACAGACGCGAAAAGGCTTCCGGGGAGGCACAGGTGCCAATCCTGGAGATGACATCGGCCCCCGCCCATTTCTGGACATTGGCCTGGGCTCCCGAGGCGATGGCCTCTCCCGTTCCGGCGTTAAGGAGGCGGACGGCGACTGTCGTCGTCCCTATATCGACGGCGGCGGCGAGGGCCGGAACATCCTTGCCGCCAGCGAGGGAGAGCCGGCCCCCTTCCTGCAGGATGAGACGGAGCTCCCGCGCGGCGGTATCGGCGGCGCCGGGCTCCGCGGTCCCTGTCCTGGCCAATGCCTGGGCCAGCGCCCTCGGCAGCTCGAGGGAGGATCCCGCCTGGATGCCTGTCGCTTCTTCCAGGCGCGCGAGCTCCGACCCTGAGTTTTCGAGCCGGGGCTCGGGCAGGATGACATCGAAGACCTTGAGCGCGGCGGCGCCCTCCGGCATGGGCAGCTCGAAGCGGTCGACGATGCGCATGGCCTTCTCCTCCACGTCGACGAGGGCGAAGCCGTCCCGGACAAAGCGGGTCTTGCAGGAGAGCCTCTCCGTCCAGATGGTCTTTGCTTCCTGCGAAGGATCGGCTCCGCCCGCGAAAGCGGAGCTGCCGGCAGGCTCATCGAGGTCAGAGGACAGGACGCGGACGCGGCACTTCCCGCAGGTTCCCGCGCCTCCGCAGGGCGATTCCAGGGGAAGGCCGGCTTTGACGAGGGCTTCGAAAAGCTTCTCTCCGCGCAGGCCGGAAATTCGGTGTTCCATGGTCACGATGATACTTTGGCTTTAATCCGCGGTATACGAATATTTTACGATAGGACTGTCGCAATTCATAAAAAAATGAGAGACAGCCGGAAAATGCGCATTTATTATTATTAAGAAAAAAGAGATGCTGCCAGAAGCATCCTCCGGAAGAACGTCAGAAAGGTCATTTGGGAGGCAATCATGTCCGTACTCGAAGAGATTTCCACATTCCTGCAGGCTGGCAAGCTGAAGGAAACCAAGGAAAGAGTCCAGTCCGCCCTCGACGCAAAGATCGGCGCGGGCGAGATTCTCGACGCCCTCATGAACGGCATGACGGTCATCGGCGGGAAGTTCAAGAAGAATGAGGTCTTCGTTCCCGAAGTCCTCATCGCCGCGCGCGCCATGAACGGCGGAATGGCCATCCTCAAACCCTTCCTCGTCTCCGAGGGTGTCAAGGCCAAGGGCAAGGTCGTCATCGGCACGGTCAAGGGCGACCTCCACGACATCGGCAAGAACCTCGTCCGGATGATGGTCGAAGGCCGCGGCGTCGAGGTCGTGGATCTCGGCACCGATGTTCCGGCGGACAGGTTCATCACCTCCGCGAAAGAGCAGGGCGCGTCCATCATCATGTGCTCGGCACTCCTCACCACGACCATGCCCGAGATGAAGAACATAATCCAGAAGGCCGATGAAGCCGGGATCCGCGGCAGCATCAAGATCATGATCGGAGGAGCCCCCGTCACCGACTCCTACCGTCAGTCCATCGGAGCCGATTATTATACGGCCGATGCCGCGAGCGCGGCCGAAGTCGTCGCATCCATTTTTGCCGCAGCCTGATTCGCAGGCGGGTTTCATACCCCGCAGCGCGCTACGGGGTTGTTGATGTGCGCTGAGCGTTAGAAGAGGGACCCTCCATTCCGGCGGGTCCCTCTTCTTTACCTCTGCCGTATCTGCGTTTTGCCCGCCCCACTCGTCCCGGCTCCCGCGCCGGTTCCTTCCGCGCTCAGGGTCTGCGCTCCGGTCCGGTCCCGCTCATTCCTGTTCGCCCTCTGTTTCCCTGGCAAAATTGCGCGAGATCCTGTTGATCACCGATTGAACCATCTCCCTGTCGTGGCCCCGGAAATCGATCCTCGGCTGAAGGCGGGAGAAAAATGGCTTGACGAAGTGTTCCATGCGCGTCGCCTTGCTCTCGTACTCTGACTGGTGGTCCATCATCATGACCGTGCAGGGCAGGGGCGCGCTGTAGTTCCCGATGGTCTGGAAACCGAGTTTTTCGTACATCTTTATGAGTTTCGTCTCGTCGGAGAACACATCGAGGAAGATCTTGCGCGCCCCTTCCGCTCGCGCGTAGAGGTAGGCGAGGGTCATGAGGCTCAAGGGAACGATACCTCCCCTGTCTTCCTTCATGACAGCGAGGCGATCGATCTCCGCGTAGTTGGAGTCGTCGAGCCAGGTACTGATGTCGAAATTCTCCTCTATCGGAACGTGTCCCGCCATGTTTTTCGTGATGAGGGTCACCGTACCGACCGGCTGCATGCCCTTGTAGGCCGAGACGTGGAAGGCTCTCTCGTCTTCCTTCCTCCTGATCGTCTCTTCCTGGTAACCCTTCTCGCCGACCAGAACTTTTCGCTGGATGAAGAAACAATCTTCCTCTTCGCGCTTCTCGGTGGCGTGGATGAAGCGCAGGCGCTCGCGGTCTCCTCCGGCCGCCGGGAGCATGACGCGGAAAATGCTTCCCTCTCCCTCCTTGCTGTCGATGAGAATGCGGCCGCCCAGCTTGGACACGATGTGGTGGGCGATGCTGAGACCGAGCCCCGTGCCCGCTCCCGGCTCCTTCGTCGTGAAGAAGGGGTTGAATATCTTGTCGAGATTCTTCTTGTCGATGCCGTGTCCCGTATCCCGGACTGAAACGAAGATGTCGCCATCTTCCTGGAGGCATTCCAGGGTGAGGCTCCCTTTCCCGTCCATGGCCTGGCTGGCGTTCACGATGAGGTTGAGGAAAACCTGCTGGAGCTCGGTCGAGTTGGCCTGAACCGGATCGATCTGGCTGTAGTTCTTCTTTATCGTGATCTTGCCGAAATCGATTCCACGCATGGCCAGCTTGAGCGAGGTCTCGAGTATCTCGGTGACGTCGACCGGTTCGGAGCCCGTCTTTGTCTTGCGCGAATAGGTCATGAGGTCGGATATGACCTCGGCGGCGGTCTGGGCGTATTTGATGATGTCCGTCGTATACTCTCTGAGACTCGTGCCCTCCCCGGTTTCCGGGAGCATGAGCTCCGCCGTGCCGATGATTCCGCCCAGAGGGTTGTTGATCTCGTGGGCTATTCCGGATACGAGAGTTCCGATTCCGGCGAGCTTTTCAGACTGGATGAGCTCTTCCTGCAGGGTTTTCTGCTTCGTGATGTCCTGGAAGAACTCGAGGAAGATCATCGTCGAATCCTTCGGCACGGGAATGGGGTAGAAGTTGAGGGCGAAGGTGATGAGGCCTTTCGCGTCCTGACGCTCGGCCGTGAAGGGCAGGCGGGAGTGGAGACAGTCCTGGGCCATGCACTCGTTGCAGGGCCGGTCCCGGTCGAAGAAGACCTTGTAGCACTTCTTGCCCACGAGGCTGTCGTCCGAGAGCTCGAAGTACCGCCTCGCGGCGTAGTTGGCCGCGACGATGTTGTAGTTGATGTCCTGGATCGCGATCGGGGTAGTGATGCCGTCGAAGAAAGCCTCGAGCTTGTTGCGGCTGATGACCAGCTCGTTGTTCACGTACTGCAGGCGCTTCTGCTGCTGGCGCAGGCGCTCGAAGGAGATCGCGTTCTCGAGGGCCACTGAGCACTGGTCCGAAAGAAGCTGGAGGATGTCGGTGTCGAACTGGTTGTAGTAGTCCTTGTCGGAGCGCGGGCCGAGAATGAGGAAGCCGTTTAGCCTTTCCTTGAAGCGCAGAGGCACGATGAGACTGACCTCGACCTCCTCCTCGCCCTGATCCATCGAGGTGAGGAGTATCTTGTGGCTGCCCTTCGACCTGTGCGCGGGAATGTTGTCTTTCACCTGGGTGCTGTGGCTGCCGAACTCCTTGGTGAGCTCTTCCGAACGCTTCAGCGAGACATTCTGGACGTGCCCATCCAGCGTCCCGCCGCGAAAAGGGACGTTTTTGGCCATATTGATCTTGTAGCTCCGCGAACCGTAATCGTTGACGAGCATGCAGGCCCATTCCAGGCTGAAGGTGGACATCACTTTCTCCACCGTGAGGTCTCCGAGAGTCTCGAGGTCCACGATGGAGGTGAGACTGGCCGAAAAGTCGCGCAGGCCCTTGTAATAGTTGAATGTCTTTCCGCCGTATATCTTCTCCAGAAACATGAGAGTGGTGTTTCGCAGCGGCGACAGAATCACCGAGGAGATGAATCCGAGGATGAGGGATAACAGGAAGATGTTCTGAAAGGGGATAGCGCGTTCGAGATGGAAGACGACGAGGAATATCACCGCGAATACCAGCGCGCTGAGGACGGCCACGAAGATGATCAGAAGTATGTTGAGGACGACGGCTGAGTAGTTTGCGAGCCGGTACTTGTAGACGGCATAGAAGATGATGGCCGCGTTGATAGTGGCGGAGAAGAGGTCGATGGGGTAGCGGCCGAGGGGGGCGTAGAGGTTTACCGCGATGCCGACCAGCATGATGAAGGCTCCGGCGGTGACGAGTCTCAGGGTCTTCCGGGCGAAACGGTTCGTGTTCGCCTTCAGCTGGCGGGTGAGGAGGAAGATAGTCAGTATCAGATAGAAATAGGAGAGGGAGTAGGCGATGAACGAACCCTTGCCGAGGGTGTAGTGGAAACCGTTCGCGTCGAATCCGGCGTCGGAGACAATCCCTCCGGAGAGATTGAAGTACAGGAGGATGATGTAGATCGCGTAACCGATGTAGAGAATGGTGTTGTAGCGCTGCTTCTCCGCGCCCGACAGGCCCATGAGGGTCCCGAAAATCGAGATCGGCCCCCCGAGCATGCCGATCAGCATGACGCGGTTCCAGATGAGGGGCGTGAAGATGCCCGTATTGGCGTGCATCATGAAGGAGCCGAAGCTCCACAGGGCCATGAAAGACATGTAGACCAAAAAATAGATATTTACTTTTTCTTTGTGATTGTAGAGTCCGAAAATGGCGAATGGGATGTATATGAGGAAGGACAGTGCGGGCACCAGCGATGTTGCGTCCAGAATCATCAAATCCCCCTTGAACCCATCCGCCTCGCAGGCGGATCGCAGAAACTATACCATATGTAAAAACCCAATGGTATCGGGCTATTTGTACAAATCACGATGAAATTATCGGCAGGTGGTACCTCAAAGATTATTTTTATACTAAACTATGAGTGTGAGATGACGATCACTAAAGTGACAGTGATTTTCCGAAAGCCGGAATCGACGGACAAGGACAACCATGGATCCAACGGACAAGCGCCATATTCTCGTCGTCGACGACGACGCCGCGATGCGGAAAGTGCTCTCGCTCGGACTTGAAAAATCCGGATTCGCCGTTTCCGTCGCGCGCGACGGCCGCGAGGCCCTCGATGCCCTGGATTCGGGAAATTTCGACCCCGATTGCGTGCTTCTCGACATAAGGATGCCGGTGATGACGGGCCGCGAGGCGCTTCCTCACATCAAAAAACGGAATCCGACCGTCCCCGTCATAATGCTGACAGCCTTCAACGACCTCTCCAACGGCATTGAGTCCATGCGCGACGGAGCCTTCGACTATCTCGTCAAGCCTGTCCGGCTCGAAGAACTGCTCCAGGCCATAGACAGGGCCTTCTCGCACCGCGAGCTTCTCATGGAGAACGCCGAACTCGCCCGCCGCAACGAGGAATACCGCCTCCAGCTCGAACTCAAGGTCGAGGCGAGGACGATGGAGCTCAACGACGCCTATGTCAAGCTCCGGCGGACCAACATGGAGACGGTCAAGGTCCTCGCGGAGACCATCGAGGCGAAGGATCAGTACACAAGGGGCCATTGTCAGCGGGTCCGCCTCGTCGCCGTCGGCATAGCCAAGGTGCTCGGCCTCTCGGCCCGGAACATCGAGATTCTCGAGTACTCCTCCCTCCTGCACGACATCGGCAAGATCGGCATCCCCGAGAGCGTGCTCAACAAGAGCACGAAGCTCGAGCCCGAGGAGTTCGAGCTCATCCGGCAGCACCCTGTCACGGGAGCCCAGATACTCTCCCACGTCGAATTCTTCGCGCCCTGTCTGCCTTCCGTCCGCCAGCACCACGAACGCTGGGACGGCAAGGGTTATCCCGACGGGCTCGCGGGCGAGGCCATCGACCCGCTCGCGAGGATCATCGCCGTCGGAGATTCCTTCGACGCCATGGCTTCTACCCGCCCTTACCGATCCGCCCTTCCCGTGGAAAAGGCCATTTCGGAGATCGCCTCCTGCATGGGAAGCCAGTTCGCTCCCGACGCGGCCGAGGCTTTCCTGGACGGAAAAATCTACGAACAATATCCGAGGGACTAATGAAAACGGTACCGAGAAGTCATTTCGCCCATCTGCCGACTCCGATAGAAGAGCTGCCGCGATTGTCGGATTTGCTCGGCGGGCCGAGGATCTTCGTCAAGAGAGATGACCAGACAGGGCTCGCCTTCGGCGGGAACAAGACGCGCAAACTCGAATTCCTCGTGGCAGAGGCGAGCGGGCGCGGGGCGCGCACCCTCATCACGGCGGGAGCTGCGCAGTCCAACCACTGCCGCCAGACCGCGGCTGCTGCTGCGCGCGGCGGCTTCGACTGCGTCCTCGTCCTCAACGGAGAAAAACCCTCCGAACTCTCGGCCAACCTTCTCCTCGATACCCTGTTCGGGGCCAGGATCGTATGGGTCGCCGAGCGGGCCGACCGCGAGCGCGTCCAGAAGGAGACCTTCAGACAGCTCGAGGATTCGGGCGGAAAGCCCTATTTCGTGCCATACGGCGGATCGAGCCCGACGGGCGCCCTCGGCTACGCCTTCGCCGTGGACGAGTTCCTGCGCCAGGGGCTTCGCGCCGACTGCATGGTCTTCGGCACCTCCTCCGGCGGGACACACGCGGGACTCGTTCTCGGCTCGCGCGTCTTCGGCTATGCGGGAAAGGTGCTCGGAATCAGCATCGACGAGTCGGAGAGCTGGCTGAAAGCCCGCGTGTCCGCCCTCGCCTCGGATGCCTCGGAACTGCTGGGCGAGAGGATCGCGTTCGGGCCGGGCGATGTGCTCGCGACCGACGCCTACTGCTCGGCCGGATACGGCGTCCTGACTCCGGCGGAGCGGGAGGCCGTGCAGCTCTTCGCGCGGTACGAGGGCCTCCTCCTCGACCCCGTCTACACGGGGCGGGCGGCCGCCGGCCTCATCGACCTCATCCGCCTGGGTTATTTCCGCAAGGACGAGACCATCCTGTTCTGGAACACGGGCGGGCAACCCGCGCTGTTCGCGGAAAAGTACCAGAGCCATCTTCTCGGGCAGTGAGAGCTGAGGTCTAGACAGGGAATCCGGGAGATCCCGGGCGCGGACGGTGCGCGGATTTCCGGTAATCCCTCGGGGAAATCCCGACAATATCCCTGAATTTCCTGTTGAAAAACGATAGATCCCTGAAACCCGTCTCGAAAGCTATGTCGGCGATTTTTCTCTCCGATGTTCGCAAAAGGCGAAGACTTCGCTCGATCCGTCTGCGATGCAGGTATTCGAGGATCGTCCGCCCCGTGAGTGAGCGGAAGGATCTGCACAGCCCCGCGGCAGATATTCCGAGCTCCTGTGCGGAGTGCGCCACATCGACATCGCGCTCGGGCTGGAAATCCAGGCGTATCCTCATCCGCTCCGCCGGGCTGGCGCAGCCCGCTCGCAAAGTGGCGGGAGAGGAAATGCCGAAGGTTCCCTCTTTCGCCATCTTCGACACACCGCGGGCCAATTCCAGCAGGAAAAGCGAAAAGACTGCCGTCATGCACTCTTCCCGCCCGACAGCCTCCGCTCTGTCCTGTTCCTCGACGAGGGTGGACAAAAGGCCGAGGATGCGCTCGGGATTTTCGGGCAGGACCAGAATCCTTTCATTCATCCGGTGCCGGAAAGCGAGGCCAGTGGGCAAAAGGGGTGCGATCAGGCTTTCGATTTCGGGAGGGAAGGCCGGCGGGACGAAACGCCTCAGGTCCAGGTAGACATTGATGACTTCGACTCCTTCTGGGCCTGTCAGAAGCTCGTGAGAGTCGCCGAAGGGCAGGATGACCACCGAGCCGGGGAACTCGACGAAGGGATGTCCGTCCACCACGCTTCGCGCATTCCCCGCGACGACGCAGAACATTTCGAGATGTTCGTGTCTGTGTGGCCCCTCGGGCTCGGTGTGGATGTACGAGGGGAAATGCTGGACGGCGAGCCCGATGGTTCTCATCGTCGGGAAACGGTGTTCGGGCAGCGAAATCGATCTCATGCAAAAATAGCCTTATTATTTGCAAAATAATGCGTTGATATTGAGACATCCTCTTTCTACACTGTCAAGCCATGAACACGCGCGAACGTTTTTGCACCGTCTTGGGATTTGGCCGACCGGATCGACTGCCTGTCATCGAATGGGCCTCCTGGTGGACATCGACTCTTCAGCGCTGGAATTCCGAGGGACTCTCTGTGCCCTCCTCGGTCCCTGGCGCCCTCTTTTCGGAATTCGGTCTCGACCAGCACCGCCAATACTGGATCGAGGCACTGGGCCCCGGATGTCCGAAACCCGCGACCCACGGCGCCGCCATTGTCCGGAGCGCGCAAGAATACCGGGCATTGCTTCCGGAGCTGTACAGGATCGATCGTTTCGACAAGGCCCGCGTGGCCGGCTGGCGCGAAGCGCAGGAGCGCGGCGATCTTGTCGTCTGGGCGAGTTTCGAGGGGTTTTTCTGGCATCCGCGGGAGCTTCTCGGCATCGAGAATCATCTGCTCGCCTTCTACGACGAGCCCGGACTCATGAACGAGATGAACAGTCGATTGCTCGAATTCAACCTGAAAATCCTGGACGAGTTCTGCGGCGTCGCGGTTCCCGATTTCGTCACCCTGGCCGAGGATCTGTCCTACAACTTGGGGCCTATGCTCTCGCCCGCAGCCTTCGAGGAATTTCTCGCGCCCTTTTACCGTGTCCTCGTTCCGGCCCTCCACGCGCGCGGAATAAAGGTTTTCGTCGATTCGGACGGCGATGTCCGCCCCGTCATACCCTGGTTCGAGGCTCTCGGCGTCGACGGAATCCTGCCCCTGGAACGGCAGTCGGGCGTCGATGTCGCGGAGCTCCGGAAGGCGCACCCACATTTTTTGTTTATCGGAGGATTCGACAAGCGGGTGATGAAGTCGGGTGAAGGCGCGATGCGCGACGAGTTCGAGAGGCTTCTGCCGGCGATGCGCTCCGGCGGGTTCATACCTTCCTGCGACCATCAGACGCCGCCCGATGTCAGTCTGGAAAACTACCGCATATATGCCGCCCTTTTAAAAGAGTACGCCCGGAAGATCTGAACCTTCCGGCGACATCCTCCGGAAATTGGGCGGCGCAGGCCGCGCCGTGTTGCCTCAACCAGAAAGCTGACCGAAGGAAGGGGCGTTGCCCGCAGTCGGGGCGGAGACTATAATCCAGTCACGATGCCGAGCCGCGAGACCTTCATCCTCTTGCGCTTTCCCTTTTCCTTCTTCCTCGCCCCCGCCTTCTTTTTCGGCCTCGGCGCGGTGACCTCACCGGCTTTCTTCCCCTGCGCTCTGCTCTTCGTGATCCTCCATCTCTGCCTCTATACGGCGAGCAACTCATTCAATTCGTACTACGACAGGGATACCGGGCCTATCGGCGGAGTGGAGCATCCTCCCATGCCTACGCGCGAGCTGCTCCACTGGTCTCTCGGGCTCGACGCGCTGGGAATCGCCCTCGGCTTCATTCTGAGTCCTTGGCTCGCTCTGGCCTGTTTCCTTTATGGAGTCGGTTCCAAGCTCTACAGCTGGGACAAGACGAGATGGAAGCGCTACGCCGTGGCCAGCTGGATCTTCGTCGGCCTGGCCCAGGGTCTCTTCGTCTATGTCCTCACCGCCTGGGTCGGAGGCGGCCGTCTTCCGACCGCAGAGCGGGGATTCTGGCTCGGCGCAGGCGCCATCTCGGTCTTCCTCCTCGCGGCCTATCCCCTCACTCAGGTATACCAGCACAAAGAAGACGCGGCGCGCGGGGACAGGACGATGAGCATGCTCCTCGGAATCAGGGGAACTTTCATCTTCGGATGGATATTCCTCGCCGTGGCGACGGTTCTCTTTATGGCATATTACATGTATGCGATGGCTTCGGTCCTGAAGGCGGCGCTCTATTTCGTATCCCAGCTGCCTCTTGTCGCCTATCTCGCCCTCTGGACGATACGAGTCTTCCGCGACCCGCGCGCGGCCGATTACCGGGGGATGGCGCGGATGAACCTGCTTTCGTCGACCTTCATGAACGCATTTTTCATATCCGCCTTATTCTATTGAGGAGGAGGGCCTATGGACGCGGCCACGCTTTCACGCATGCAGACGGGAATTTCGCTGGGCATCCATTTTATTTTCCCCTCGCTCACTCTGGGGCTCACCTTCTACATCCTGGCAGTGGAAATCCTCCATGTCAGGACAGGCAGGGAGCCGTACCGGGAGATATCGAAGCTGGCGGTGAACATGGTCGGGCTCGTCTTCGCCTTCGGCGTCGCCACAGGCATCACCCTGCCTGTCGCCTTCGGAACGAACTGGGCGGCCTTCTCGGCCATGGCCGGCCCGCTACTCGGCGCCAACCTCGCGATCGAGGCTATCGTCGCATTTACCATGGAGGCGGCCTTCGCCGGAATCCTCCTCTTCGGCCGCGCCCGGGTGGGCAAGGGGCTCTACCTTTTCTCGGCCTTCATGGTGTTTCTCGGGGCCCATCTCTCCGCCCTCATCATCACCGCGGCCAATTCCTGGATGCAGACCCCCTTCCACACCGTCGAGGCTCTCGATCAGTACATGGCTTCCGGGACGATCGATCCTGCCGTGAACGGATTTACGATCGAGAACGGCAGGATAGTCCTCGGCGATTATTTCCGGGTTTTCTTCAATCCCACCATGCTCAGGCGCTTTCTGCACACCGTCACCGCGGCATGGCTTTCCGGAGGGATGCTGATGCTGGGAATCGGAGCCTGGTATCTCAGGAAGGGCCGGAAGCCCGACACGGCGCGGAAGATGATGGGCATCGCCCTCTCGCTGTGCGTCGTGACGGCCATCGTTCAACCCCTGTGGGGCCACAACCAGATCATGGAGGTCATCCGCTGGCAGGGCCCCAAGAGCCCGGCCATGGAAGGCATCTTCCAGACGCAGGCCGGAGCTCCGCTCTACGGAGTCGGCTTCGTCGATGTCGCCGCAGGCAAGACCTATGGGCTCGGCATTCCCGGGGGCTTGAGCTTTCTGGAATCGGGCAGTTTTACCGCCGTCTCGAAGGGACTGAACGATTTTCCGAAGGACCAGTGGCCCGCCGTCCAGACTGTCTTCCAGTCTTTCCACTTCATGGTGCTCATCGGGGTCTTCATGATCGCCCTCCTCCTTTTCACCGCGATCCTGCGCAGGAAGAACAGGCTTGAGTCGAATCCCTGGCTCCTCAAGGTCCTGACCTTCGCCATTCCGCTGCCGGTCATCGCGAACGATCTCGGCTGGGTCACGGCCGAACTCGGACGCCAACCCTGGACGATCTACGGGATTCTCCGTACTAAAGACGCCGCCTCGGGGGTTCCCGCGGCATATGTCCTCGGCTCGCTCATCCTTCTCGTCGCGCTGTACGCTATCCTCCTGGGACTTTTCCTGAAGTTCCTGCCGAGCCTGGTCAGAAATGGCCTGGGAGACAAGTGAGATGGATATCAACACACTGTGGTTTTTCCTGATCGGGATAGCCTTCTGCATGTACATGACGCTCGACGGATTCGATTTCGGAATCGGAATGCTGCTGCCCTTCCTGCCGAAGGAAGGCCCGGCGAAGCGCGACGCGCTCTCGAGCATGTGGCCTGTATGGGACGGGAACGAACTCTGGGGGCTCATCGCGGTGGGGTCTTCATTCGCCGTTTTTCCGGCGGTCTTCGCCGGCGCGCTTCCCCTCCTGTACCCCTTCGTGTTCATCCTGATGGCCTGCCTCATTCTGAGACCCGTCGCCTTCGAGATGTGGTTCAGACAGGCGGCGCCTGCGAGTCGCGCCGTCTGGGAAAGGGTTTTCACGGTGGGCGGGTTTCTCGCGGCCTTCCTCGTCGGGGACCTTTTCGGCCTCTTCATCGGTGGAATGCCTCTGTCCGGAACCGATCCCTACGGCGGCTCCCTCGCCGCCGCCTTCGGACTCCTGCCTCTCGTCTCCGGACTCTGCTTTGTGGCCTTCAGCCTTTCGCAAGGGGCACTCTACCTCGGGCTCAAGACGGAGAGAGAGGCTCGGGCCGTCGCGGGGCGCTCTCTCGCCTACCTATGGCCTCTCTCCGCCCTCCTTACCGGCCTCTTCCTCGCCCTCGTCGCCTTTGGACGGAAGTCGGGCGGATCGGCGGGATTCCTTGTCGGGACGATCCTGAGCGCTATCGGGCTCGCCGGGATCGCGGTCTTCCGCGCGCGCCGCGAGAAACTCGCATTCGCGGCTTCCTTCCTTCAGGCGGCAGGGGTCTTCATCGCCGCGGGAAGCTCGCAGTATCCGGTTTTAGTCGCCGACAGCGCCAATCCCGCCGCGAGTCTCACGATCTACTCAGCCGCCGCGTCCGAGTACAGCCTGCGGCTCCTGGGAACGATCGCCTGCGTCGGTCTCGGCCTCGTGGCGGTTTACTCCCTGTTCGTCTACGCGATTTTCAAGGGCAAGGTGCGCCCTGCCGATTTTTACCACGACCTGAATCCGGAGGCGGATATGACTCAAAAAAAATCCATGGTCGGAAATCTGATAGGAAATCTGATAGGAAAGCTGGCCGGCGACAAAAAACTGGTCCGCTGCAAGATTTGCGGGTACATCATGCCCGAAGATGCCTTGAAGGATGTCTGCCCGGCCTGCGGGGTCAGCGCCAAGGTTTTCGAAACCTACGTCGACCCGGTCGAACGCGACCGGGCGTTCATCCTGAAACTCGACATCCACCCCATCATCGTCCACGCCCCCCAGGCCCTCACCCTGATCATGCTGGTTCTCGCCCTGGCCGCCATCATCGTGCCCGGCTGGAAGCCGGATATTCTCACGTCCATCGGAGTGCTGGCCTGGATACTGCCCTTCTCGCTCCTCGCCGCCTTCGGTTCCGGGCTCTTTGACGGAAAAATCCGGTTCAAGAAGACTTCGACGAGGCTTCTGAGGCGCAAGATGCTTCTTGCGGGGATTTTCCTCGCCTCCTCCCTCGGAATGCTGTACTTCGCCGATTCGGCGGGGCTCGGAACCGGCCCTGGCCTGCTGCTCTTCCTCGCCTGCAATCTCGTCGGCTTCGCCATGAGCGCCTTCCTGGGACTCATTGGCGCATCCCTCGTCCACGCGGTCTTCGTCAAGCTCGGGCCGAAGAAGCCCGCCGCCAGAGAGTGAGGCGGTGCCCGAAGCCACTGTCGCCGTGGTGGGGGCGGGGCCCGTCGGACTCCTCGCCGCCAACCTCCTCGCTGCGGCGGGGATCGGCGTCGTCGTGTTCGAAAAGCGATCCGGGCCCGTCGCCAACGCCCGCGCCATCGGGATCACGCCTCCGTCGCTCGAGATATTCGAAAGCTTAGGGCTCGCAAAAGCTCTCGTCGCGCGCGGCGTCCGGGTCCGCGAGAGCAGGGTGTACGGAACGCGGCTGTATCTGGGTTCCCTGGATTTCCATTCGCTCGGATCGCGGTACCCCTTCATTCTCTCCCTGCCGCAGGGAGAGACGGAGAGACTCCTCGCGGACGCGGCTTCGCGCTCGCCGCATATCAGGCTGCGCTACGGCCACGAGGTCACAAGGATCGCCTTCGACGAGGGCGGCCGCCCGCTTTTGCGCGGAACGGGGCCAGAGGGGAGTTTCGAGTTTCGGGCGGATTTTCTCGCGGGCTGCGACGGCGGAAAGAGCGTCGTCCGGAGTGCGGCGGGGATAGCCTTCCGGGGCGCGGCCTACGGGGATACTTTTCTTATGGGGGATTTCGTCGACCGAAGCGGCTGGGGCGAAGAAGTCAGGATGTTCTTCACGCGCCACGGCAGTGTCGAATCATTCCCGATGCCCGGGGGCTTGCGCCGCTTCGTTCTCAGGACCGAAGGCTTCGTGAAGGAGGGTGGACAGGACTACCTCGTGCGGAACATCGCCCTGCGCGCGGGGCTGAAGCCGGAAGCTTCGGAGATGGTCTGGGAAAGCGCCTTCGGAGTGCAGCGCTTCACGGCCGGGAGCTACTCCGCCGGGCGGGTCTTCCTCGCGGGGGACGCGGCCCACCTCATGTCCCCCATCGGCGGCCAGAATATGAACACGGGCTTCGCCGACGCGGAATTCCTCGCGCGCGTCATCGGGCGGGCGCTGGAAAATCCGGATTCGCTCGAAGCCCTCGGCCGGGCCTACACCCGCGTGAGACGGCGCGCGGCCAGGAGGGCCGCCTCGCGCGCCTGGCTCATGATGAGGGCGGGGACAGGCGGCGGCGCGGCCTGGTCGGCCGCCCGCGGCGCCCTTGTCGCTCTGGTCTTCGCATCCCCGCTGAAAAAATTCCTTCCGCGCTTCATCGCCATGTACACGATTCCGGCCTGCACTATTTCGAAACTCGACGCGCGGACGCGCGAGACACTGTTCCCGGAAGGCTAGGCTTCAGCCCTGGGTTCTCCCCGCGAGCGTCCTCTTTTCCCAGCCAGAGACCTCTTCGATCCAGTCCGTCCCGACGGGGACGCCCTGGTCGAGGCAGTACTTGTCCCAGACGGCGCCGAAGGGGAGGGTCTTGGACTCTTCCATGAGGGCGAGCCGCTCGTGGTTGCGTCCCCCGGCCTCGGCCTTCCTGATGAGGGCGGTCGGCTCGAGTTTCGCGTCGAGGATGGCCTTCTGCAGTCCCCTCGCCCCGATGGCCCAGGCGGCTATTCGGTTGATCGATGCGTCGAAGTAGTCGAGGGCGATGTCGATTTTGCCGAAGGCGTCCATGCGGGCGATCTCGCGGCAGACATCCCGCACTTCGTCCGAGTAGAGGGCGACGTGGTCGGAGTCCCAGCGAAGGCCGCGACTGATGTGGAGCAAGAGGCCTGGCGTGAAGAGGAGCATGGCGGAGATTTTGTCGGCGATGGTCTCGGTCGGGTGGAAGTGTCCCATGTCGAGGGTGAGTTTCACGCCCCTCGTGGCGGCGTAGCCCATGTAGAACTCGTGCGATCCGACGACGTATGCCTCGCTCCCGATTCCGAAGAGCTTGCACTCCACCGCGTCGACGAGGCTGCCTGCGGGGAGCTTTTCGGAGAGGACTTCATCGAGAGACTCGCGAAGTCTCTCCCGCGGCGCGAGGCGGTCGGCGGGGAGATCCTTCGATCCGTCGGGAATCCAGATATTGTTGACCGAAGGAGTGCCGAGCGCCGTTCCCATGGCGCTCGCGATGCGGCGGCTCGCCTTCGCGTGCTCGATCCAGAACTCTCGGACTGCGTCGTCGGCGCTGGAGAGTGTGAAACCCGATTCGGCCATGGGGTGAGAGAAGAAGGAGGGGTTGAAATCGAGGCCGATGCCCTTTCCCTTCGCCCAGTCTATCCAGGCTGTGAAGTGCTCGGGGCTGAGCTTCGCGCGCGAGACCTTTTCCCCGCCGGTTTCGGCGTAGATCATGTGGAGGTTGAAGCGCTTGGTCCCCGGAATGAGGGAGAAGGCGAAGTCAGCGTCCGCGCGGAGTTCGGTCGCGTTCCGCGCCTTGCCAGGATAGTTGCCCGTCGCGAGGATGCCGCCGCCCGTGAGCCCGTCCTTGTTCTCGAAGCCGCCGACATCGTCGCCCTGCCAGCAGTGGAGGGAGACGGGAATCTTCGCGGTCGACGCGAGAACGGCCTCGGTGTCGACGCCGAGGCCGGCGTAGCGCGCCCTGGCGAGGCTGTAGGCTTTTTCGATCGAATCGGTGTCGGAATATCTGCCCATATGATTCTCCTTGTGCACGATTCAAGCTTTTGTGGAGATCTTCGAGCGGTAGCGCTCGACTTCCCAGTTGTTGATGAAATCGATCTGGTCCTGACTCATGAAGCGCGGTCCGCCGAAGGATTCGACATAGGCCGCGACCTTGGCCGCGTCCATGAAGAGCTCCACCGCGA
The DNA here is from genome assembly GCA_963678065.2 of Treponemataceae bacterium. GTDB lineage: Bacteria > Spirochaetota > Spirochaetia > Treponematales > Rectinemataceae. The sequence continues at coordinate 245,308 of CAXXVZ010000004.1, read as the reverse complement.
GCCGGGCGGCCTTTTCGTTTGCGCCGATTCCGAAGATTCCCGTTCCCCTGAGGGCGAGTATCTTGGGCGTGCGTTTTTTCGTGTCGAGGAAACGCCGCCACGCGGCCTCGATCCCCTCTGGCGAGTCGACGAAGAGCGGGTCGCTCCCCGCGTACACGATGTGGTCGGGGGAATAGGCTGAAGCGACGGGCGCGAAGGCCGCGGCGTCGACTGTCAGGCGGGCGAGCTCGGCGTCCCTGCGGAAGACTACGCTCGCCGGAGCGTCCGGATTCCCCGCAAGCGCGGTGAGGCGGACCGCGATTTCGGCGGAGGCTCCATATGTCGAGACAGCTCCTGAGAAATCGGGTGCGCGCGCGATCCGGTTTCCGATCGTCGACATGACCCGGCCGTAGATCGCGTCGATCCCGGCGACCGAATCGGCTGCGATGAAGATGCCGTGATTCTGCAGGAGTATGAAGGCGGGCGCGCGTCCGGTCCGCGCGCAGTGAGCCTCGAAGGCTTCCTTCACGGCGCGCGAGAGGACATAGCCTGGGTTCATGGAGGGGATCCAGAGGGCATCTTCTCCGAAGAGTCGCCGGGCGGCCTTCTCGCCCTGTGCCGAACAGGTGATGCCGTTCACGAGGGCGGGGTGGGTGTGGACGACGAAGGCCGGGGGGAGGATATCGTGGAGGAGGGTCTCGACGCTTGGACGCTTGTCCTGTTCGCCGGGAAATCTCGCCGCCATGAGGTCGACGAGGACGGCGCTCTCGCGGGCGTCGGTATCGACGGGATAGGAGGCGGTCCAGACGGCGGCGAGCTTCGCGCGGTCCATGCGGACAAAGCCGTTTTCGTCGATCGATTCGAGGGCCGACCCCGAACCTTTGATGTAGAGCTCGGTCTCCGTTTTCCAGGAAGTGTTGCCGCCGCCCGCGACGACGTAGTCGGGGTCGGCTCCATATCGTCGCGATACCGCGACAAGGTCTTTGATGCTCATGGTGACAGTATCACGCGCATTTCCCGATCCGTGAATGGACAAAGACCTTCCGCGGGATGGATTAAAGCGGTGAAGGCAGGTTCCGCGTTCCGGCCCCTGTGCTCCTCCACAATCTTTCTGTCGAATTCCTTACTTACCGGCTCCAGCCCTCCGCGCGGGTCTGGGGGCGCCCATGGGCCACGCGGCCAGGCCTCGACGGCGCGGCGTAGGGAGAGGTGAACGGTGAGCGGGGGGCGCGGGAGCCGTTGGGAGTCCGGGCTGGGCCTGACGCGCGGGGCGCGCTCGGAGTCCGGGGCGCCGCACTCGGAGTCCGGGCTGCGCCCGGAGCACGGGAAGTCTGGGCAGTCTTGCTCCGCTGTGGCCTCTCTGGTCTGGCCTTGGGCGAGCGGGCGTCGAAGGGCGCCTTTTCCCCCTTCGCGGGAACGAATCCCTCCAGGGTCTTCCGCTCGATCGGGGCGCCGACAACTTTCTCGATGCTGCGCAGCATGGCCTGGTCCTCGGGCGTGACAAGGGTGAGGGCCGTGCCTTTCTTGAGCATGCGCCCTGTGCGGCCGATGCGGTGGGTGTAGGCCTCGGGCGTGTCGGGGATGTCGAAATTGATGACGTGGGAGATGAGTGAGATGTCGATTCCGCGCGCCGCGATGTCGGTGGCGACCATGAGCTTCACGCGCCCTGAACGGAAGTCGTCCATGGCGATCTGTCGCTGGTTCTGGGAGAGGTTGCCCTGGAGGGCCGTTGCAGAAAGACCCGCGCGGGAGAGTTGGAGGGCGAGTTTCTTGGCCCTGTGCTTGGTGCGGGTGAATATGAGGGCCTGGCCCTCGCCCATGTCGGGAAGCAGGGCCGTGAGGAGTTCGTACTTGTCGGCCTGGCCGATGGGATAGATGGCGTGACTCACTGTCTCGACCGGCCTGGAATTGCCGATTTCAACGCGGACGGGGTCGCGCTGGAACTCGCGCGTGAGGCCGCGGATTTCGCTTGGCATGGTCGCGGAAAAAAGCAGGGTCTGCCGCGCGCGCGGAAGGGCGGCGATGATGCGTTTGATCGAAGGCAGAAAGCCCATGTCGCACATCTGGTCGGCTTCGTCGAGGACGAGGATTTCGACCGAGTCGAGGGAGATGACCCTCTGCTGCATGAGGTCGAGGAGGCGCCCGGGACAGGCGACGATGATTTCGACTGCGCTGTTCGCGAGAGCCTTGATCTGCGATTTGACGGTGACGCCGCCGTAGATCGCCGTCGCGTAGACACCGGTCTTCGCGGCCAGCTTTCCGATGGCCTCGCAAGTCTGTCCGGCGAGTTCGCGCGTGGGCGAGAGGATGAGGGCGCGGGGCCTGGCTGGCGTCGTGCCCGAGGGGATCCTGCTGCGGGGTACTCCGGGAATCGATTCACTGTCGTCGCGCTTTTTGTCAAGGAGGCGCTGGAGGATGGGAAGCGCGAAGGCGGCCGTTTTGCCCGTTCCCGTCTGCGCGAGTCCGAGGACGTCGCGCCCTTCGAGGATGGCGGGAATGGTCTGATTCTGGATCGGAGTCGGAGTCGTATACCCCTGTGCCTCGATGTTGGACTGGATCTGTGCGTGAAATGAGAAGGAAGAGAAGTTCAATGAGAATCCTTTTGCAATGCAGGGACGGCATGAAACCGGTGCAATTGAATGTGCCGTGATGGTCGGGCTTGAAGATTTCGGAAGGAATGCGCTCGACTTACGGTTGAGAAGAAGTCGATTCATGAAGCGCGGACTACCGAATACAGGAAGAGTATACTGTTTCTATGCAATCTGTGCAACCGCGCCGCGCAGCGCGGCGATGACTGTGGACAAGACCTCGCCTCATGCCCGATCATGGGGCGATGGAACGAAGGAATTTTTCTTCCTATCTCACCTGGAGCGATGAGGACGAGAGGCGCCTTATCGTCTGCACCGATGTCGGCATGGCCGAGGTTCTTCCCGGCAGCCCCTATCCTCCTTCGGGAGTAGGACACCCCTCCGCCTACAAGACTGTCGCCACCGGGAGGGTGGTCAACGAATACCAACTCGTCTACGTGACCAAGGGCAGGGGAAGCTTCACCTCGGGGGACCGCAGCTGGCCCGTCCTGGCCGGTTCCGTCCTCGCGGTCTTCCCAGGCGTGCGGCACTCCTACCGTCCCGACCCGGACTCAGGATGGGAAGAATACTGGGTCGGATTCCGGGGGCCTTCCGCCGACGAGCTGCGCGACTCGGGCTTCCATTCGCCAACGACGCCCTTTTTCCCCGTCGGCGTGCAGCAGTCCATCCTCTCGGTTTTCTCGGATATTTTTTCCGTCGTCGAGTCTCAGGAGCCGTATTACCAGTTCCGCGCGGGCGCCCTTGTCATGGTCCTCCTCGCCGAGATTCTCGGCCGCGCGCGGAAGGCCGAGCAGCACAGCGAATCGGAGGCTCTCGTCGAGCGGGCGAAATTCCTCATGCGCGAGAACGTATATGGCACGATGAGCGTCGACGAAGTCGGAGAGAAGCTCGGCGTCGCCCAGGCCCGCTTCTACGAGTCCTTCAAGGCCTACACCGGGATGACTCCCTACCAGTACTTCATCCAGCTCAAGATCAACAGGGCCAAGGAGCTGCTCGCCTCGGGCGGGATCTCCGTGAAGGAGGTCGCCTACAGGCTCGGCTTCGACGACCAGTACTATTTCTCGAGGCTTTTCAAGAAAAAAAGCGGCGTCGCCCCGAGCGAGTGGGCGGGGAATTGAGATCGCCGCATTCCCGTTCCGGCGCGATCCTGCAACCGAGCACAGGACAAATCTGTAAAGAATTGCTTGTTTTTCGCCGATGCCTACTATAGCTGTGTACCCGAGCTGTGTACCTGCAGAGGTGGAGCGATGCGAAGGACCGTCGGATGCTGACAAGGACCGGCCGCGTGGCGATCAATACCCTGAGCAACTATCTCCGTTTCGGCACGATGTTCCTCGTGTTCATGTTCATGACGCCTGTCATGATCCGGGGCTTCGGGGCGGATGATTACGGGATCTGGACCCTGGTTTTTTCCGTGACCGGTTTTTTCGGACTCTTCGATCTCGGGTTCGGGACAGCTTCCGTGAAGTACATAGCGCAGTTATCCGGCAGCAAAGATCATGAAAGGCGGGACAGACTGGTGGGCACGCTGTCGGCCTCGTACATTGTGCTCGCCCTCGTGTCGGCTCTTGTCGCGCTGGCCCTCAGTCCCTTCCTGGACGGCATTCTCGGCCTCTCAGGCGCGCAGGCGGCCAAGGCCCGCATCCTCTACTGGATTCTCGTTTTTCGGAGCGCGGTTCTCTACCTCCCCTTGAGCCTTTTCCGGCACATTCTCTATGGCAGGCAGAAAATCTGGCTCGTGAATTCCATCCAGGCATTCACGACCGCTGCGTATGGCATCGGCACCGTGTTAGCCCTCCGTGCAGGCGGAGGGATCATCGCCGTGGCCTGGGTGAATTTCGGGGTGATGATCCTCGAACATGTGCTGTACATCGTACCTGTCCTCGTCTCGAAGGACCGGCCGCGCATTTCCCCGAGGCTCGCGGATCGCGGCGAGTTCGGAGAAGTGACTTCCGTCAGCATGTTTTCCTTTCTCATCAACCTTGCGGTCCTCATCCAGATGCGGACGGATTCTTTCATCATCAACGCCATCGTCGCAAACCCGCTGCGCGCCGTCGCCGTATACTCGGTCGCGACCAAGATCGGGGAATACTATCTGCTCATGATCAAGCAGTTCGGGAACGCGATTTCCCCGCTCGTAGCCGAGCTGAAGGGAAAAGGCGAGGAGGGCAAGATCCGTTTCCTCCTCACTACAGGCACGAAATACGCCTTTTTACCCGCCACAGTCATAGGGGTCTTTCTGCTCGCCACGGCGCGGCCGCTTCTCCTCGCCTGGGTCGGACCGGATTTCTCGGCTGCGGCTGCCCCCCTCATCGTCACTGTCTGCGCGATCATGCTCACCGTTCCCGAGATGATGGCATCCGCAGTGCTCACGATGACGGGTCACCACCGCATGACAGGCAAGGCCGCCATCGCCGGGATGCTGCTCAATGTCGGTTTCAGCATAGTCTTCGTTTCCATGATGGGGATCGTCGGAGCGGCTTTCGGCACGCTCGCCGCGTGCATAATCATCGACCTGGGAATCATACTTCCCCGGGTCCTGAAATTGTACCGCATCGGAGTCCCCGAATATGCGGCGAGGGTCATTCCCTCGGTGTTGATCCCGGGACTGGTCGATCTCGCGATCACCCGGCTCGCGCTGAGGTTTTTTCACCCCGACACGCTTCTTTCGCTCGGTTTTGCCGCGCTTCCCGGAGCGGCGGCGTGCCTTGTCATCTTCTGGTTCCTTTTCGTCGATTCCGCCGAAAAGGAACTGTTCATGCATGCGATAAAAAAATCGGGCAGATTCCAGTCCGACGGATTGCCCCGCGGTACAGCCGGAGAAGACTCCGGAGGGCCTTCGGAGCCGCCTTATACGGGCGATCTCCGGATCTCGCTTCATTGGCTGAGAGAAGACAAAGACTGGGACAAAGTGGCGGATCAGGACATCTTCGTGCCCCGCGGTCTCGATCCCTTCGCCGGCATGGGGTACCAGCAGGCGGTCTGGAGGAACATCCTCGGCGGACCCGCGTCGCTCAGGCTCGATCTGCAGGCGACTGACGGAGAAAATTCCTCCATGTGCACAGACGAGGCGTATTTTGTCCTTGCCGAAGACAAGAGCAGGTTTGGCAGGATCAGAACGATAAGGACGATCGATTACCATGCCACAAGCATGGATCTGTATTGTGTGAGCAGGAAAGGAGGGCTGCGGGTCTGGGATGCCCTGCTCGAATCCCGCGGCGATATCGGCTTCGAAACAGGGGCGAGCCTCATCTGCCTGTACAAGCTCGCGGACTCCTGCGCCACCGACCTTGAAGACAGGCTCATCGCCAGAAAAGTTCCTTACACGAAGCAGGTTTTCAACAGGAATTTCCACATACGCCTGCCTGAGGACATCGACGAATATTGGAAATCGAAGAGTTCGAAATCACTTTACAATATCAGGAGGTCCGAGCGCCTGCTTTCGGAGGTGACGGGGCATTCCCTCCTGACCCGTCATTTCTCGGCTGACGATCTCGGCAGTCCCGAAGGCGCAAAGGCCCTCGGGGCCTTTCTCGACCTCCTGTACCGATGGGCGGAGGATCGCGCCGCCACCGGCGAAGACCTTTCTCCTTCGGCGATTGCGGCCTATCACCGCGCGATTTTCTCCGCGTGGACGAGGGACAAAACGATGGAGTTGCTCGTCTTGGTCTCGGATGGAAAGATCCTCGCGGGGCAAGTCAATGTCCTGCGTCCCGGCCGCCTCATCGTCACCGTGATGGCATATGACAAAGAGCATTTCCGCTTCAGTCCCGGCCGCATCCTGTTCAGGAATTTCCTCTCGGTCAGCCACGCGCGGGGAATCCGTCTTGTCGAACTGGGAGGGGAGGGCGAGGACTGGAAAAAGGAGTGGGCCACACACGATGTGCCTGTGTGGAGCATCCGTTTCCCGATAGGCGGCTGGAAAGACGCGCTCTGGAGTCTGAAGCGCAACCTGGCCTCGCTCTCAGGCCGGCACCGGAGGCGTAGATGAAGGTGGATTTTTCGCTGCGCGGCGGCAGGGCCGATCTCATCCTTCTCGACAGTCTGGAAGCGTGGGAAGCGATACGACCTCGGGTTGCCGGCTTCGTCGCTGGCATCGAGGCGGGGAATCCCTGGTCGATCTGGGAATACTTCTCGACCTTGTGGACATGTTTCCTCTCCGGTCAGAGGACGTGGTATCTTGAAGTGCACGCCTCGGGCGAAACCCTCCCGGTTGGCGGAGTATTCCTCACCGAGGAGAAACAGAGGCGCAAATTCCTGGACCTGAAAGTGCTCCGGGCTCTTGATCATATGGCCTTCCGCCTGCCTCCCTTCCTCTGCGGAATGGGGGCAGGAGAGCAGGCTTCTTCCCTTCTCGCACAGGCCATGCGGCCGGTCGCGCGGTATGTCGGAGCCGACCTCTTCATCCAATACAGACTGGAAGAAGGCCCTGACGGGAACCTGGCGGGGCTCTGGATGGCTTCCCTGTCGGAGCAGGGTTACCCGGTCCAAAGGCGGCTTTTCACGATCAGCCCGGAGCTGAAGCCGGGCGAGGATTTCGAGGCTTTCTGCGGAGAAAGACGCAATGTCCTCACCGACATCAGGCGGCGGGAGCGGAGAATGCGGTCGGAAAATCCCGGATCAGTGACAATCCGCCATCTCTGGGGCACCCATCCTGACAAGGACGATGGCGCGGACGCCTGGAAGGTGTTCCAGGCCTGCAGGGACATCTCCTGGCAAAAAAAATGGATCGAGGATTCCGGCCGGGCGGAGGTCTTTGCCGTGGATCGATATTACCGGACCATGGCTATCCTGTGGGGAGAGAGGGGCTGGACGAGCCTTCAGACCCTCGAGATCGCCGGCCAGCCAGCCGCGGCCCAGTTCTGGCTGATGATGCCCCGAGCGACCTGGCTTGTGGTGTTCGCCTACGACAGAGCATTTGCGCGCCACGGCGTCGGCAACGTGCTCCTCTTCCGGAGCCTCGAGGATTGGCACGCGCGCAAAGGACGCCTCATCGAGTTTGGCGGCGAATGTCTTGGCTGGAAAAAGGATTGGGCCACTGGCTCCACGGACATCTGGCAGCTCGAGGTGGGACTCGGGTCCTGGAAGGCCCGCCTCTGGACACTGGCCGGCCGGATCAAGCCGAAGCCCGAACGGGAAATGGTCAGGACGGGGCGGGAGAATGACCTGAGCCGCGAAGGATGATGGCCGGCCGGACCTTCAGGAAACGCGGACTTTCACCACGATCTTCCTGACGGATTCCGGGCCCTCGCCGGTCCGCAGGCATGGCTTGTGGGCGTCCTCGGGAAAGAGGATGGCGACGATTCCCGGCGCGAGGGCCACTCGCTGCACTTCTCCGGGGGCGTCCTCCTGAAACGCGATATCCTTTTCATCGCTGTACGCTGTCCTCACGGGCAAGGGCGCGGCGTCGCGCACCAAGATGTACTCGCGCCCTGCCGAGAGCATCTGTATGTCGATGTACTTTCTGTGAGTCTCGAAGAGGACCTCCCCGGCGGGCTTCGTCTCGTAGGACGAGGCGAGCGCGAAGACCCTGTCCCCGTCGATCTCATGTTTCCCGGGAGCGAGAGATTCCAAGCCGCCCTCCCTGATCCAGCTTATTGCCCTGTCCAGGGCGGCCGAGAGGCCGCGGTATCGCCCGAGCTCCGTCGCCGTCGTGATGATCATTATGAAAATCTCCTTGCCATCAGTGCCTGTACTCTTCGGAGTACAGATGCGATACAGCCATCATCTGCTCGACCTCGAGCTTCATGGATTCCGTGAACAGCGAGGCATCCGCGCGCCTCGACACAAGATTGAACGGCAGACCTTCGAGCCTGAGGGAGTACATCGCGTTGATGGGGTAGAGCTGGTACTCGATCACCGAGGCGAGGCCGATGAAATCCTGCAGTTTTTTCGCCCGCTCGGGTTCTCTCTTCCAATTGGCGCATATCCACGAGTACAGGTCGGCGTGGAAGTTGGTCATGATGCCGGAGTAGCCGGCGCCTCCCGCCTTGAGCGAGTCGAGGAGAGTCGCCGCGTTGGCGTTGAACAGCTTGAAGTTGCTGCCGGCCGCCACCGCGAGCTTGGCCCTGATGTCGGCCATCCTGCAGCTCGTGTCTTTGAGAAAGCCGAAACGCCCGGTCTCGACACCGAATTTCATGAGCTCCGGGCTCACGAGGCGCTTGTAGGGCGCGGGGCACTCGTAGAATCCGAGAAGGGTATTCTCGTCGATCCCCGCGAGGAAGGTTTCGAGGTTCTTTTTGAACACATCGTCGCCTTCGTTTTTGCGCGCGAAGCGGTTCGAGATGAGGACGACGGCCTCCACTCCGGTATCGGCCATCATCTTCGTCTCCTCGATCTGATCGGCGATCGTTTCGGCGACGTGGCCCGAGGCGATGACGGGAACTCTGCCCGCCGCGAGTCTGACGCAGGTCCTGGCGAGTTCGAGTCGCTCGGCGAGGCTCAGAAAGAACATCTCGCTCGACTGGCACACGGCGAAAAGTCCCGTGACGCCGCGCTCGATGTACCAGTCGATCAGTTTCCCGAGCGTCGGATAATCGATCGTTCCGTCCGGGTTATAGGGTGTGATCATCGTCGGCCATACGCCGTCCTGAATCGTTTTCTTGCTCATCGCTCTGCTCCTTGGTGTTCTCCGGCTTTCAGAACGCCGGAATAATATTCACTGTAGTTCTCTGCCATATCAGAGCCCTGGCTTGTATCCCGACATCTTCGGGAGCCAGAGGACGAGGTCCGGGATGTAGGTGATGAGGAACAGCACCCCGATGAAGAGGATGATGAAAGGAATCATCTCTCTGATTACGTCCTTCAGCTTCGCGCCGGTGAGGCCCGAGACGACGAAGAGCAGCATGCCGTAGGGCGGCGTCGAGAGACCGATCATCATGTTGAGCACGACGACCACGCCGAAGTGCACGAGGTCGACGCCCATGGCCCGCATCACCGGCAGGATCATCGGTATGAACACGAGAGTGATGGCCATCGTGTCTATGAACATGCCGAGGATGAGGAAGGCGATGTTGACGATGAGGAGCATGACATATTTGTTCGTGGTCATGCCCATGAGGAGGTTGGCCACAGCGCCCGGGATGTGCTCGATCGCGACGATGTAGGAGAAGGCGTAGGCCGATCCGACGAGGAAGGACAGCGTCCCCGTCGTCTTCACCGTGTTGATGAGGACTTCCTTGAGCTCCTTCCACTTGAAGGCCCGGTAGAAGAACACGGAGATGATGAGGGCCCAGGCCGCGGCGAGGGCTCCCGCTTCGGTCGGCGTCACGATACCCGTGTAGATCCCGCCGAGGAGGACGACGACGGTGAAGAGGGCGGGGATGGACTTGAGGGTGAGGACGATGAACTGCCTGACCGTGTAGGCCTTTCCGCGCGGGAAATCGCGCTTCACCGCGATGACCGCGACGTAGGCCATCATGACGAGGCCGAGTATGAGTCCGGGAACCACGCCGCCCATGAACAGGGCTCCGACGGAGGCGCCCGAGAGCATCGAGTAGAATACCATGGGAATCGAGGGCGGAATGATGGGGCCCTCCGTGGCGCTGGCCGCCGTCACTGCGCAGGTGAAGCCGTCCTCGTAGCCGGCGTCTTTCATCGCCTTCATCTCCATGTTGCCGGGACCGGAGGCGTCCGCGATGGCGGAGCCTGTCATTCCGGAGAAGATGATGGAGTTGATGATGTTGACCTGGGCGAGGGCGCCGCGTCGCCTGCCCACGAGGGAGCTGGCGAAATCGAAGATGATGTTGGTGACCTTGCTCGAGTTCATGATCTCGGCCATGAAGACGAAGAGCGGGACGGCGATGAGGATGAAGCTCGAGTTCATGTTCGTGAGGAACTGGGTCGCGACCATGTCGACCGTCGCCGCGGGATTCGTCGACGCGATAAAATAGAAGATCGCGGACATCATCATGCCCATGCCGATGGGGATGCGGAGAAGGAACATGGCGATGAAGGAGGCGAAGAAAATGATGAGCGGCAGGTTCATGGGCGTTCCCCTTTCCGGAGCAGGGCTATGTCCCCGATGATGTCGACGGCCAGTCTGACGATGATGTCGACGAGGAAGATGACGAAGGGGAAATAGGCGAGGGTCATGGATATTTTGAGCGCGTCCGAGTGCTTGTATCCCATGAAGATCACGTATTCCCATGACGGGACGAGGGCCGCCGCGAAGGCGACGAGAAGGAGAATGTTGCCCGCGACGCGCATCCATGTTTGTGTTCGCGGCTTCTGTGCGTCATAGAGCATGGCGAAGGCGACGTGGGAGTTGTCCCGCTTGGCATAGAGTCCGCCGAGAAGGGCGACCCACACGAAGCAGATGAGCGAGAGCTCTTCGGGCCAGATGAGGGGTTTGAAGAAATAGCGGCAGACGATCTGTGTCATGAACGAGAGGAAGAGGACGACGAAGGCGGCCACCGGAACATAGAGTTCGATGAGGTTGAGAAGGAATTTTCCGGTTCGAACGAGGGGGCCTTGTGTTTGCATGGGGGTGGGCTCCGTGATGAAATCCGAGTCCGGACGGACCGGCAATCTGCCCCGAAGTGCAGGTGCCGGTCCATCCGTCTCTAAGGAGATTACTTGATTTTCTGAATTTCCTCGTAGAGATCGAGATCCCAGCTCTTGGAAATGTCCTTGCTCTCGGTCAGGTAGGAATTCTTGGCATAGGCCGCGAAGGCGGCGCGGTCGGGGTTCTCTATCACGGTGAGGCCCTGGCTGCGGAAGAAGTCGAGGATGTTCTTCTCATTGTCGAGGTTGGTCTTGTCGCAGAAGGCGCGGGCCTTCTCGGCGGCGGTCATCATCCAGCCCTGCTGCTCCTTGTTCATGCTCTTCCACCGCTTCTCGTTGATGGTGGGCCAGGTGGAGTCGACGACGTGGTTCGTCAGGACGATGTACTTGGTGACCTCGTAGAACTTGGCGTTCTTGTCCGTGGGAAGGGGGTTGTCCTGGCCCTGGACCGCGCCGGTCTTGAGGCCCATGTAGACTTCGCCGAAGGCCATTGGGGTGGGGTTGGCACCAAGAGCCTTGCCCATGGCGATCCAGGTGGCGCTGTTGGGCACACGCATCTTCACGTTCTTCATCTGCTCGGGTTTGGTGACCGCGCCGACTTTGTCGGTGAGGTTGAGCTGGCGGGTTCCGAGGTAGTAGGCGGTCAGCGGGCGGATGCCCTGCGTCTTCGCGATTTCCTCGAAGATCTTCTTGCCGATGGGGCCGTTGAAGGTCTTGGTCATCTGGTCGTAGCTCTGGAAGGTGTAGGCAGCGCCGAACATGGAGAGGTAGGGGATGAACTCGGCGAGCCACTGGGCGGAGCTGTAGATCATGTCGACGGTGCCCTTGCGGACGGCGTCCTGCTCGGCCTGCTGGGTGAAGAGTTGGCCGGAATGGTAGACGTCGACCTGAATCTGTCCGCCGGAGAGCTTCTCGACTTCATCCTTGAAGACAGTCATGGCCTGAGTGTGGGCGTCGCCGGGGACGGAGACCGAGGTGAACACGAGCTTGATGGGGGCGGCCTTCTGCGCGAACACGGCGGGACCCGCGATCAGGCTGAGAGCGAGAAGAATCAATACTGTCCTCTTCATGAGAACCTCCCTCTAAAAAATGATTCCTGTATCCGCCGCCCCGACGGGCAGCCTTCCCGGACTCTGTGCCGATGGGCATCCAGGTCCGGTCAAAAACGCGACTGGTTCATGGCCCTGGCCTGAAGCCGAGCCTCCGCGATATCTCTTCCGTAGCCCTGACCACAAAGGGGGCCATCTGGACAATCCTCTCTCGCGTGTTCCGTTCGGCCGGGCCGGAGAGACTGATCGAAGCGAAGACCTCGCCGCGGGCGTTTCTGATCGGAGCACCGACACAGCGCAGATGGTCTTCGTGTTCCATTTCGTCGACCGCGTAGCCGAGTTTCCGGATGACCGCGACCTCTTCGAACAGAGCCTCCTCGGTCGTAATCGTCGTCGGCGTGATGCGGGCGAGGCCTTTTTCGCGGGCGATCCTCCTGATTTCCTCGTCGGACTGGAATGCCAGGATCGCCTTTCCGACCGAGGTGCAGTACAGGGGGGCGCGGACTCCAATGACGGAGTAGGTGCGAAGGCGCTTCTGCGATTCGATGCAGTCAACGTACAGGACCTCGTCGTTGTCCAGAATGGTCAGGTGGACGGTTTCGTCGAATTCGACGTTCAGTCCCTTCAGAAAGGGTGCGGCTATCCGGCAGATGTCGAGGCCCATCTGTGCCCGGTTTCCGAGTTCGATGAGGCGGAGGCCCAGGCTGTATTTTCCGGTGACTGCGTTCTTTTCCACCATTTTCCTGGCCGAGAGGGTCTCGAGAATCCCGTGGACCGAACTCTTGGGAAGCCCGAGCTCCCGCGCCAGCTCGCTCAGCCCGAAAACCTGACCCTCGCCGAGCTTCTCGAGAATCCGGAGTGCCTTGAAAACCGTGTTGACCATACACGTCCTTGTTCTCATACATGAACTGCGTTCGTGTATGAGAACATTTTGCGGGCGTTTTTCGATTTTGTCAACAAAAATAGAGATCCGTGTAGGGAAGGAATCTACCTCGGGTAGCGCCGCTCCTCAGGCCCAAGGTAGATCTGCCGCGGCCGCGAGAGTTTCTGCTCGGGGTCGGTCAGCATTTCGAGCCACTGCGCGACCCAGCCGCAGGTGCGCGGCACCGCGAACATGACGGTGAACATGGACGCGGGCAGTTTCATCGCGCGGTAGACGAGGCCGGAGTAGAAGTCGACATTGGGGTAGAGCTTGCGCGAAACGAAGTAGTCGTCCTCGAGGGCTATGCGCTCGAGCTCCAGCGCCACATCGAGCAGCGGATTCCGGCCCATGACCTCGAAGACTTCGTAGGCGATCCGCTTGATGATGCGGCAGCGGGGGTCGTAGTTCTTGTAAACCCTGTGACCGAAGCCCATGAGCCTCACCTCGTTGCGCTTCACGGACTCTATGAAGGCCGGAACGCGAGCTGGCGATCCGATCTCTTCGAGCATGCGAAGTACGGCCTCGTTGGCCGCGCCGTGCAGTGGGCCGTAGAGGGCCGCCGCGGCGCCAGCGAGGGCGGAGTAGGGATCGGCCTGGGATGAGCCGATGACGCGCATCGCGTTCGTGCCGCAGTTCTGCTCGTGGTCGGCGTGGAGGATAAAGAGGACATTGAGCGCCCGCTCGAGCACCGGATTCGGTCTGTAGGTCTTTTCGGTCATCCGGAACATCATCTTGAGAAAGTTTCCGATGAAGCTGAGACTGTCGTCGGGATAGACGAAGGGCCAGCCCTGGTTGTGGCGGTAGGTGAAGGCGGCGATGGTGGCAGCCTTCGCGAGCATGCGCTCGACCTGGACGCGGCGCACGACCGGGTCCGTGACATGGCGCGCGTCCGGATACAGGGTCGAGAGCGAGGCTATGGCGCTTATGAACACGCTCATGGGATGGGCGTCGTAGCGGAAGGTCTCGATGAGCCTCTGGATGTTCAGGTGGAGCATGGTGTGGCGGTTGATCTCGCCCTCCCATGTCGTGAGCTGGGAGGGAGTCGGAAGTTCGCCGAACATGACGAGGTAGGCGGTCTCGAGGTAGGTCGAATGCTCGGCCAGTTCCTCGATCGGGTAGCCCCGGTAGCGCAGTATCCCTTTGTCCCCGTCGATGTAGGTGATCGAGCTCTTGGCCGCGGCGGTGTTGGTGAGTCCCGGATCGTAGGTCATGAGGCCGAAATCGCCCTCGTCGACCTTGATCGCGCGCAGGTCCAGGGCGCGGATCGTCCCGTCCGCTATGGGCAGCTCGTAAACCCTTCCCGTCCTGTTGTCGGTCAGGGTGAGGCTTTCGGATTTCATGGGCTTCGCCTTCAGGAGCCCAGGCCCGCGGGCGGGACCCCGGCGGAGGCGATCGTCGCCGAGGTTCTCGACACGGCGGCATCGAGGCGCGACGCTACCGCATCGAGAAACTCCGTCGTCGTCGCGAATCCGGCCGCCCTCGGCTCGGCGAGGAGGAAGAGGTCCTTCGTCACCGTCCCTGCCTCGATCGTCTCGATGACGGCTCTCTCGAGGGTCCTGGCGAAGGCGCTCACTTCCGGAGTGCCGTCGAGTTCCCCCCGCTTGCCGATCGCGCCGGTCCAGGCGAAGATCGAGGCGACGGGATTCGTGCTCGTCGCCTTTCCCTTGAGGTGCTCGTAGTAGTGACGGCGGACTGTGCCGTGGGCGGCCTCGTACTCGTAATGCCCCTCGGGCGAGACGAGTACGGATGTCATCATGCCGAGGCTGCCGAAGCCCGCGGCCACCATGTCTGACATGACGTCGCCGTCGTAGTTCATACATGCCCAGAGAATGCCGCCCGGGTGCTTCATGATCTGCGCCACCGCGTCGTCGATGAGCATGTAGCGGTAGGAGATGCCCGCTGCTTCCAGGGCCGCCGCGCTCGCCCCGGCTTCCTCGGCGAAGATGTCCTTGAAGCGCGCGTGGTAGCGCTTCGAGATCGTATCCTTTGCGCCGAACCAGAGCTCCGTCTTCTCGGAGACGGCGTAGCGGATGCATGCCCGCGCGAAGGACCGGATGGAATCATCTGTGTTGTGCATGCCCATGACGACGCCGGGACCCTTGAATTTGTGCACAACCATCCTCGTCGCGGCGGCGCCGGGACCAGCGGAAGACGCGGATGTTTCGGCGGCTGTGGACGGCGTCCCCGAGCCAGGCTGCGACGACGCGGCCTCGGGTGTATACACCAGCTCGACAAGTCCGGGACCGGGGACGACGAAGTCCGCCGCCTTGTAGATATCGCCGTAGGCGTGGCGTCCGATGACGATGGGCTTGACCCAGCTGCGCACCGCCGGCGCCACCGTCTTCACGGTGATGGGCTTGCGGAATACGGTCCCGTCCAGGATTCCCCGTATTGTCCCGTTCGGCGAGGGCCAGGCCTTCTTGAGGTTGTATTCGCCTATCCTCTGGGCGTCCGGCGTGATGGTCGCGCACTTGACCCCGACGCCGAGACGTCTGATAGCCTCGGCCGCCTGGACGGTGACGCTGTCCTCCGTCGCGTCGCGGTGGGTGACGCCGAGATCGTAGTACTCGAGCTGTATGTCGAGGTAAGGAAGGATGAGCTTGTCCTTGATCGCCGCCCAGATGACCCTGGTCATCTCGTCGCCGTCCATCTCCACGAGAGGGTTTTTTACCGCTATTTTCATGATTTTCCTTCCTCTGTTGTCGACCCGCCGTCCGCCTTCGCGGGCAGGCCGGCCGGGTTCTCCGGAGTCTTGCTCGCCGAAGCAAGCACGCCCCCGGAGTTCTCTGGCGCCACACTCGCCGAAGCAAGCACTCCGCCAGAGAGCACGATGGCCTTCTGCCGTTCGCTCAGGTCATAGCTGACTTCGAAACGGCCGCCTTTCGTCCTGTTGCGGACCACGAGGGGCTTGCCCGCCGCCAGAAGCCGGTGAATCTCCGTGATCTCGAGAACATCGCCCGCGGCGAGGTCCCTGTAGTCGGATTCATCCTTGAAGACGAGAGGCAGGATGCCGAAGTTGACGAGATTGGCGGCGTGGATTCTCTCGAAGGAGCGCGCGAGGATGGCCCTGACGCCGAGGAAGGCCGGGCAGATAGCCGCGTGCTCCCGAGAGGACCCCTGGCCGTAGGAGAGACCCGCCACGATGGCGCTGTTTTTCCCCGCCTCGCGCAGTGCGAGGGCGCGGGACGCGAAGGCCGGATCGAGGTTTTCGAAGACATAGCGGGAATAGGCCGCGATGTTGCTGCGGTACTTCATGCGCGCGCCGGCCGGAATGATGTGGTCGGTGGTGATCTTGTCCCCCGCTTTGATGGCCACGGTCAGAGTGAGCGAATCCGGCAGAGGCTCGGCGACGGGCGGCTCGCCGATGTTCGGCCCGCGCGGAATCGCCACCGACGCGGCATCGGCCTCAGCCGCGGGAGGAATGATCATGTCATCGTCGACCGTGAATTTTTCCGGTTCCCGTATCGCGGGGGGATCGACGCCGAGATCGCGCGGGTCGGTGATCCGCCCCGTGATGACGGCGGCCGCGGCTGTTTCCGGGCTGACGAGGAAGACGCCCGCGTCAGCCGTTCCCGAACGGGCCTCGAAGTTGCGGTTCGATGTCCTGAGCGACACCGCTCCGCTCGCGGGGGACTGGCCGTTGCCGATGCAGAAGCCACAGCTCGGTTCGACGAGTCTCGCTCCGGCGGCGACGAGGGCTTCGAGGTAGCCGTCCGCGGCGATGTTCCGGAGAACCTGTCTCGATCCCGGGGTCACGACAAAGCTGACCTGGGGGTGGACGACCTTTCCGCGCAGCATCTCGGCCACTGTCGCGAGATCCTTGTACGAGGAGTTCGTGCAGGAGCCGATGCAGACCTGGTCGACCTTTGTCCCGGCTTTCGACCTGACCGTCGCGACATTTCCCGGAGAATGCGGCAGGGCGACGGCCGGTTCAACGGCGGAGAGGTCGAGCTCGACAACCCTTTCGTAGTCGGCCTCTGCCTCTGCCTCCATCGCCGCCCAGTCCGCGCCCCGGGAACGCGAGCCGAGGAAGACCGCCGTCGCGGCGTCGGCCGGAAAGACCGAGGTCGTGACGCCGCACTCGGCGCCCATGTTCGCGATGGTGGAGCGTTCGGGAACGGAAAGTGTGGCGACCCCTTCGCCGAAGTACTCGAAGACGCGGCCCACATTGCCCTTGGTCCCGAAAATCTCGAGCATTTTGAGCGCGACATCCTTGGCGGAGGACCATGCAGGCAGCTTTCCGGAGAGCCTGATGCCGATGACCTTAGGACAGGTCAGGTAGAAGGCCTTGCCCGCCATGGCGAGGGCGACGTCGAGTCCGCCCGCTCCGATCGCTATCATGCCGAGGGCGCCGCCCGTAGGGGTGTGGCTGTCCGAACCGAGGAGGGTCGCCCCGGGTTTCCCGAATCGCTCGAGGTGGACCTGATGGCAGATGCCGTTGCCGGCCCGGGAGAGGTATATGCCGTATTTGGCCGCGATTCCGGTCAGATAGCGGTGGTCGTCGGCGTTCTCGAAGCCGATCTGCATCGTATTGTGGTCGATGTAGCTGACCGAGAGATCGGTGCGCACGCGGGATACGCCCATGGTCTCGAACTGCAGGTAGGCCATGGTTCCCGTGGCATCCTGAGTGAGAGTCTGGTCGATGCGGATGCCGATTTCTTCCCCGGGCCGCCAGCTTCCCGATACCAGGTGCGACTCGATCAGCTTGCGCGTCAGACTTCTGCCCATGTTCCGCCTCCCTCGATCCTGAACTGCATCAATATGCACTTTCCCGGAGTGTACTTGATTGGGTGTCTGACACTCAAGTATGTTTTTGTCATTATTTACGGCGAAAGTATCGATATTTTGAAGATGTTTCAATAAATGAAACTATGTATAAAAATACAAAACGATTTGAGATCGATCAGCTGGGCCTTCAGCGGCATTCCGGGGCGGCAGACGAAAGCATTCCCGGTCAGGGAATCAGGGCGATGAATTGGTCATGCGGACAGGCATGTTCGTGGCCTGGATCACGTCGAGCCAGAGCGAACTCTCGGGGTTAACGACATTGCGGGTCGAGACTGCGACGTCGATGGGGATGTGGACGAAGGTGTTGTGCAGCTCGCTTATGAGCATGCGTGTCTTGCCTGCCATCGCCGCGTGGACGGCGTTCGTCGCGAGGCGCGTGCAGTAGAAACTGTCGATCGGGTCGGCGACGGCGCTCCGTATGATGTAGCTCGGATCGATGTACTTGAGGTTGATGGGGATGCCCGCTTCCTTGAAGTGGGCGGGTATCTGCTGTTTCAGGTAGAGCCCGATGTCCCCGAGCCTGGGGTTGCCCGATTCGTCGGTGCCGAGGGACTCGGAGGCGAAGAGATCCTGGCCGGCGCCCTCGGCGACGACGATGACGGCGTGGTTCCGTTCGGAAAGGCGCTTCGTGAGGTGGACGAAGAGCCCGTTCGGCCCTTCCAGCTCGAAGGGAACCTCGGGCACGATGACGAAATTGACGTCGTGGCTCGCGAGGGCGGTGCAGGCGGCGATGAAGCCGGAGTCGCGGCCCATGACCTTGACGAGTCCGATGCCGTTGATGGCCGAGTGGGCTTCCTGGTGGGCGGCTGTCACCGCCTCCACTGCCTTGCCTACGGCGGTCTCGAAGCCGAATGACTTGTCGATGAAGGAAAGATCGTTGTCCACCGTCTTGGGTATTCCGATGACGGCTATCTTGAGGCCGCGCTTTTCCACTTCTTCGCAGATGCACAGTGCCCCTTTCTGGCTGCCGTCGCCGCCGATGACGAAGAGCATGTTCATGTTGAGCCGCTCGATCGCGTCGACGATCTCTTCGGTGCGTTCTCCTCCTCCCCGCGAGCTGCCGAGGAGGGAGCCGCCGGATCGGTGGATGTCGTCCACGACGTCGGGGTCGAGCTCCATGAGGGGATCTCCGGGGACGTCGCCGAGGAAGCCGTGGTAGCCCCAGCGGACGCCCGTTATCCGCATGACCCCATAGCGGTTCCACAGGGCCCGCACGAGGGCTCGTATGACGTCGTTGAGGCCCGGGCAGAGGCCGCCGCAGGTGAATACGCCCGCGTGGACATGGCGCGGATTGAAATATATCTTCTCCCTCGGACCGGCATTCTGGATGATGCCGAACTCCTTGTTGGAGCGGGGATCCTCCGGATCGACGAGAATGTCGTAGAGGATATGCTCGTCGTCCCCGACATAATTCGCGATGCTGTCGTTCTGGGTTCTCGACAATTTGATGGGGGAGGGAATTTTGCATTCTCCCAGAGTCCGGACCGTAAAGTCATACGTGGTTCTCATGTCGTCTCTCCCTTAGCAATCCTACTTGATGGCGCGCAGATGCACAAGCGATGTCAATTTGCCTTTTCCCGCGCTTTTCCGTCTTCCTGACCGCATCCTTCCTTGATCGCGGGGCTTTCCGGCCGATAATATGAGGTGATGGGGTTTTGCAGATAAGGACAGCCCATGCCCGGCGCAGCCCGGTGGCGCCGTGGATGTCGGGGCCGGAAACCCTGGAGGAAAAACATGATCAGGAAGGCCGGATTACGGTTCATCATCCTCTCATTCGCCGCGGCTCTGGCAGCCTCATGCGTGTGTTCCCCGGACGAAGTGGAAAATGTGGTCGAGGATGTGCGCGTCACCGAGCTTCCACCCGGTGTCTCTCCCGCCGTATCCGCCGCTCTTCCTGCAGAAAACCTTCCAGCCAAGACCGTCGCCGAAACAGTGGCAGCCGCTCCGACTCCGGCTGTCACCCCAGCGACAGAGCCCCAGCCAGTCAGCCCTCCTGTCGCCGTCACGACGACCACGACCGTCGCGCCGCCGGTTTCCACGCCGACGGGGCCCGTCATCGTACAGGCTTCCCCCGCTCCCGCCACCGTGGCGACTCCGGAGGCCGCCCCCGCTCCTGTCCCTGTTCTCCCCGCGGCGGCTACGGCAATCGCTCCGACAGCGACGACCTCAACCACAACCACAACGACGACCACGCTTCCTTCGCCCGTGGCCGCCGCGGCGCTCCCGGCCACAACAACTACGACGCTCCTTGCGCCTGTGCCTTCCGCTCCGAAACCCGTGTACCCCGATCCTGTCCTGCCGGATCTCTCGCCCCTACCTTCCGGGCCCGCTCCGCTGGCAGGGACTTCGGCCCAACCGTATCTCGACGGAATGTTCTACGTCCTTCCGCCCTCGGGCGCAGACTCCACAACCACGATAATTCCTGCCTCGCCGCTTGTTCCCGGCAAGGCCGCCAATGTCTCGAGGAATACGACCACGGTTCCCGCGCCGAACCAGGCTGTGGCGACTCTTTCCGCTTCGCCGGCAGCGGTGGCACCCCCCCCGGCCCCGGCGGCGCCCTCAGAGCAGCCGGAGCCATCTGCAGCGGCCGCATCGAATCCTCCCGTCGCGGACGTTCCTCCCCGGCTCGATCCAGTCACCATCGAGATGGCGCTGAGTCCCATGCCCTTCAGTCCCGACTCCGATGGTGTCAACGACCGCGCCGTCTTCACGCCCAAGGTCTCCGATCCCTCGCGGATCTCGGAATGGCGCCTCTCCGTCTACGAGGACTCGGGGGTACTCTCCGCAGGCGGCGGTGAATCGACGGTTCAGAAAACGGGCAAACCTTTCAAGGAGTGGAAAGGCATCGGCGCTCCGCCTTATTCGATCACCTGGGATGGAAAGGATACTTCGGGGCGCCTCGTCGAATCCGCGACCGACTATGCCTGGGTATTCGCGGTCAAGGATTCCTTCGGCAGGGAAGCGGGACTTTCGGGGCTTCTGCCCGTAGATATCCTCGTCGTGCGGGAGGCCGGCCGGCTGAGGATCAAGGTGCCATCCATTGTATTCAGGTCTGACCGCGCCGACTTCATGGGACTGAATCCTGAAGGGCTCGCGGCCAACACTCGCATAATTTCCCGGATCGCGGCAATTCTCGAGAAATATCCTTCCTTCTCGATACTGATCGAAGGGCACGGCAACAATGTGGGCAAGATGTCGGGCTATTCCGCCGCCCGCATCGCGGCGGAGGAGAAGAATGAGGTTATCCCCCTCTCGACGGCGCGCGCGGAATTCGTGCGCATTCTCCTCTCCGTGAACGGCATCGATCCCAAGCGGATGACTGCCAGGGGCATGGGATCGTCGATTCCCCTCTACGATCCGAAGAACGCGGCCCTGCGCCAGAAGAACCGTCGGGTCGAATTCATCCTCACGGGCAAGTGAGTGTGACGGCGGCGGGGCGGCACACCCCGCCCGGGCGGGGGTGTCGGGACGAACCGGCTTTCCCCGCCGGACGGCAGCGCCCGGTTACCAGTGCTCGCGGTGGATGAATTCCTTTCGGTACTTGTCCTTCGGAGTCTGTTTCCCGGCCGGGTGCCCCAGGGGAATGAGGGCGAGGGCTATGACCCCCTCAGGAATCCCCAGAAGCCTGTGCACCGCTTTTTCCCTCGCTGCCTCGGGGAATAGCGCTGTCCAGACGGCCCCGAGCCCGCTGGCCTCGGCGGCGAGGAGAAAGTTTTCGCAGGCAAGCGAAGTGTCGATGATGGCCAGCTCCTTCGAGCCGCCGAATGCCCGTGCCGGAACCGCGCAGGCCACCAGGGCTCCCGCCGCGGATGCCGCCATCTTCGCGTAGGGAAGGGCTTCGGCCAGGGCTTTCAGTTTCTCCCGATCGGTGACGACGATGAAC
This sequence comes from Treponemataceae bacterium, assembly GCA_963678065.2. GTDB lineage: Bacteria > Spirochaetota > Spirochaetia > Treponematales > Rectinemataceae. Next base: position 223,594 of record CAXXVZ010000004.1, on the reverse strand, counting down.
TCCCATGGCTGGCAGTTGACCGCTGAGGGCGCGGCCATAGCCGCCCTGAGAAGCGCGTCCCACTCGGCCTCGCCCACGGCCTCGCCTGAAAAAGCCCGCACGCTCGAGCGCCGCATGACCGTTCCGAAAAAATCTTGCATCGTATGTATCCTCCATTAAAACATATGGACGGCCTTCGCCCCGCGCCGGCGCCACTGCCCGGGCGTGCAGCCTTCCAGTTCGCGGAATGCCGTGTGAAAGCGCTGGAGTGAGCCGAACCCGCAGCGCTCCGCCACCTGGTCGAGCGGCAGGCTCGAGGATGCCAGCGTCCGCTTGGCGGCGGCCAGCCGGGATCGCAGAATTTCGTCGTGAAGACTGTGCCCCATGGCCCGCCTGAACCGTGTTTCGATGCTTCGGCGGGAGCATCCTGCCACGGACACGATGTCGGCGACCGAAATGCCCTCGTGCGCGTGGGCTCTGATGTAGGTCGCCGCGCGGGCCACGAGAGGATCGGAACAGGCGATCACGAGCGTCGATTCGCGCTCCGCCACTTCCCGCGGCGGGACGGTTATCCGCGCTCCTTCCGGTGGCCCCGACCCATCGAGGATTGTGTCGACTAGCTGCCCCGCGCGGTAGCCGATGCTCTCGCAGTCGAGCATGATGCTCGAGAGCGAAGGAAAGGAGAGCTCACAGAGGATATCCTCGTTGTCCACGCCGAGTATAGCGAGATCTTCCGGGACAGGGATTCCGAGCCGCCTGCAGAGCTCCGTCACCCTGAGCCCCGCCGTGTCGTTGCAGGCGAACAGGGCTGCCGGTTTCTCGATAGCGCTGAGAAATCTGGCCAGTTCGCGATTTTCTTCCATAAATAGATCCTGCCTGCCGCGACCCTCCCACCAGACGAGGCTCCGCTCGTAGACGGGAACCGGGCGATCCTGGGCCGGATGCCGCGGGATTTGTCCTCTGGCCCGCGCGAGCGCGGCGAAAAAGCCCGCCTTCCGCTCGGCTGACCACGCGACCTCCGCCACGCCGACATAGGCGAAGTGGGTGAAGCCGCGGGATCTGAGGGAGACCGCCGCCTTGTAGCCCGTAAGGAAATCGTCGTTCGTGACGTGACGGAATCCGGGCCTGGAGTAGGCTCCGGCCACGTCGACGACCGGCAACCCGAGCGCCGCCAGTCTGTCCGCGTCCTTTGGGCCTTCCACTCGCGCTATGATGCCCTCTCCCTGCCAGGACCCGAGATCTTCGAGGGGACGGAACATCCACCCGTAGCCGTAAAGTCTCCAGTCGGGCCGGGACTTGGCGTATCGCACGAGCCCGCGGGCTATGCCGTGATCGTAAAAGTCGTCGAGCTCCATGCACAGCGCTATCCGCCTCACGTAGCGACCTCCTGTGTCCGGGATGCGCCCGGGCATTCCGGGATGTGTCTCCCGGGCAGCTCTCTTTGCGCAAAACGGTATTTATTATACGCAAAAAGAGCATTGTGTGAAGCGAGAAAAGGACGTACTCTCAGGATCATCAGGAGGAATCACATGGAATACAGTTTCCCCAAAGCCAGCACACCCATCCCTTCCGCAGGGAAGGATGATCTTCTCGTCATCGCCGGAGCCGGCGGATTCATAGCCGGAAATCTCGTCGCCTATTTCCGGGACAAGGGCTTCACCAGAATCAGGGCCATCGACAAGAAGCCCCTCCACGAATGGTACCGCGTCACGCCTGGCGTCGAGAGCCTCTGCCTCGACCTCTCCGAGGAGATGAACTGCCGCCGCGCCTGCGAGGGCGCCTTCGAAGTGTACAACCTCGCCGCCGACATGGGCGGAATGGGCTTCATCGAGACTCACCGTGTCGAGTGCCTCCGCTCCATCCTCATCAACACCCACATGGTCGAGTCCGCGTACCGCGCCGGAGCCCGCCGCTACTTCTACGCCTCCTCGGCCTGCGCCTACAACACCGACCTCCAGCAGGATCCCCACGTCCGCGCTCTGAAGGAGTCCGACGCCTATCCCGCCATGGCCGAGCGCGGCTACGGCTGGGAGAAGCTCGTATCCGAGATGTTCTGCCAGGAATACTGGGCCGAGCGCGGCATGGCGACCTTCATCGCCCGCTTCCACAACGTCTACGGACCTTACGGCACCTGGGACGGCGGGCGCGAGAAGGCCCCCGCGGCGATCGCGCGTAAAGTCATCGAGGCGAAGGACTCCAAGTCCGGCGCGATCGACATCTGGGGCGACGGAACCCAGACCCGCAGCTTCATGTACATCGACGATTGCACCAACGGCATCGACAGGATCACCCACTGCGACGAACTCGTCGCGACGCCCGTCAACCTTGGATCATCCGAACTCATCGAGATCAATGAGCTCGTGACCATCGCCGAACAGATCGGCGGCGTGAAGCTCGGCCGGAGCTACAAGCTCGACGCCCCCAAGGGCGTGGCCGGCCGCAACAGCGACAACAGCTTCATCGTGAGCGTTCTCGGCTGGGAACCCTCGACCTCCTTCAGGACGGGACTCGCCAGAACCTACGCCTGGATCGAGAAGCAGTACAATGACCGCAAGGCCGGCCTGCACACCGTAAGCTGAAGCGATGGGTGGCAGCAGCAACAGCGCCAGCTTCGCGGACAGCGCCAGCTTCGCGGGCGGCATCGACGGGTCCGTCCCGGGACAGGTCGCCGGAGTGGCGGGCAACGCCGACGCCGCGGAGAGCATCGATGCCGCGGAGAGCATCGACGCGATTACAGGGGGCATCCCTTACAGGATAGCCCTCGCGGGGGGCTGGATCGACCAGCCCTTCGTCTCCGCCCTCGATCCCTCGCCGCCGGGCTCCATGGTCGTCGTCTCCGTCGTCCCCGAGTACCGCTTCATGGACATGTGCGGCATGGCGACGAGCACCCGCAGGGTCGCTTCCCGGATCTGGAACGACAGTCTCCCCTGCGACGATCCCGCCGCCCTCGTTCGCGAACTCTACCGGGCGGAAAACGAAAGGCGGACGGAACCTTCGGGCAGCCAGGATATGATCGGCCTTGTGTACCCGGGGATCAGCAGGCTGGATTACGACATCTCGCACGAGGGGGGATACTTCCCTGTCCGCGTCGAATCGGACGTCGATCCGGAGAAGGCCGCCTGGCTCGAGCGGATTCTGAAAATCCTTCCCGTGGCGCAGCGACCCGCGGGCTACTCGCCTCTCGGGATCATGAACATCGACCCCGCCTGGGTGAGACGCCTCGGCGAGTCGGGTAAGCTCTGTTTCGATTCCATCATGGAGGCCGACCTTTCCGGCCTGCAGGCCTCGATGAACGACTGCATGGCTGCCTGGGAGGCACTTCTTCCGCAGACCGTCCGGCATCCCGCCATCAGCGTCGACCTCGCGGGCATCCAGGCTTGGTACCGGAAGGAGTACGGCGGAGCCATGTATTCGGGCTGCGGCGGAGGCTACCTCCTCGTGCCCACAGAGAGGGAGGTTCCGGGATCCTTCGGCATCCGTGTCAGGCTCGCATGACTGTGGCCAGACTTTATTACTATGGAGGATTTTGTGCCCAGAGCGATTGTTTCCGGCAGTTTCGACGATCTAAAATCCTGTCACATGCGATTCCTTGAGGAGGCTTCCCGCAGGGGCGGCCTCTCCGTGCTCCTGTGGGACGACGCAACCGTGGAAGCCTGGACGGGGCGGCTCCCGAAATTCGGGATCGACGAACGGCGCTATTTCGTCGAATCTCTGCGCTGTGTCGACTCCGTCTGCGTTGTGGATTCCTGTATGTCCGGTCCCGACAGTCTTCCCGCCGCGTTCGCGGGCGGCGATTCCGCCGCGGACGATTCCGTATCCGCGCCTTGCGGGGAACTTGTCTGGGTCGTTCCGGAGCCCGGCCTTTTTGCCGGCACCCTCCACGGAAGCGCCTCCTTCGAGCGCGCGGGGCCGGAACCTTCCGGAGCCAGCGAAGCCAAGGCCGCGTTCTGCCTCCGCGGCGGCATCGGCTACGAGGTCATATCGAAGGACGAGGTCGCGGGCTTCCCCTGCGATTTTCCTGTGCCGGATACGGCGCCCCAGCCCGGCAGATCCCGTGTCCTCGCCACCGGAACCTTCGACTGGCTTCACACAGGACACCTGCGCTTTTTCGAGGAGGCGGGCGCCCGGGGCGAACTCACCGTCGTCGTAGGCCACGACGCCAACATCCGCCTCCTGAAAGGCGAGGGCCACCCCCTCATCGGAGAAAAGGAGCGCCGCTACATGGTGGCCTCGATCCGGTATGTGAGTCGCGCCCTCGTGAGTTCCGGCCATGGCTGGCTCGACGCCGAGCCGGAGATCGAGAAACTCCGGCCGGACGAATATGTGGTGAACGCCGATGGCGACAGACCGGAAAAACGCCGATACTGTGAGGATCATGGCATCAGGTATGTCGTTCTGGAGAGAAAACCCAGACAGGGACTTCCCGCGCGGTCGAGCACGGACTTGCGCGGATTCTGAAGGCGGTGTATGAAAAATCACCAGCCTTGTCCGGACGATTCTGACTGCGTCCCGACGATACCTTCGGAGGTCGCATGCGCTACGCACTGATTCTGGCCGGCGGTTCCGGCACCCGCCTCTGGCCGCTTTCCCGTGATGCCATGCCCAAGCAGCTCATCCCTCTCGCGGGTGGCACAAGCCTCCTCGAAGAGGCTTTCAAGCGTCTGGAAGGCCTCATCCCCGAGAGCCGCCGCTGTGTCTGCGGGGCGGAGCGTCACCGCGAACTCGTCCTCTCTTCCCTGCCCGCTCTCTCCCGCACCGGAGGCAGAAAGCTCGACCAGTACATCGGAGAGCCTGAGGGCCGCGACACACTCCCGGCCCTCGCCCTGTCCTGCGCCCTCATCGCCGCCGAAGATCCGGAGGCCGTCGTCGTTGTCCTCACCTCCGACCATGTCATCCGGCCAGAGTCCGAATTCCGCGCTCTCCTCGACAGGGCCTGCACCCTCGTCGAGGCCAATCCGGGCTGGCTCGTCACCTTCGGCGTCAGGCCCGACCGCCCGGCGACGGGTTTCGGCTACCTCCAGCTCGGCGCGCACGCCACAGCGGAGGCCGAAGGTGACCTGGACGCCCGCATCGTCGAGCGCTTCAGGGAAAAACCCGGGCTCCCGATGGCCAGCGCATTCTTCGAGGCGGGCCCTTCGCGCTACCTCTGGAACTCGGGCATGTTCGTGTGGCGGGCCTCGCGCTTCCTCGAGCTCGTTGGGCGCTACGAACCGGAACTCGCGGCATCCATCGGATCGCTCGCCGTCGCCTCGGAAACGCCCGTGTGGTCCGATCTCCTCGCCTCGACGTATCCGCAGCTCAAGAAAATCAGCGTCGACTACGGCGTGATGGAGAAGGCCTCCGCCGACCCGGAGGTCACCATCGCAGCCCTTCCCCTCGTCATGGAGTGGAAGGATATCGGCTCCTGGCCGGCCTACGGCGAGCTGGCCTTTGCCGACGCCACGGGGAACTCCACAATCGGAGGGCTCTCCGCCTTCGTCGAGAGCTCGGGCAACCTGGCCGTCTCATCGGTGCCGGGTCATCTCGTCGCCTGCCTCGGCTGCGAGGACCTCGTGATCGTGCACACTCAGGACGCGACTTTGGTCTGCCCGCGCTCCCGCGCCGACGAGCTCAAAAAGCTCCACGCGGCGGTTGCGCAGATGGAGGGCGGCCGGTTAGTCTGAGCCCGACATGAAGCGACTCGTAAACTGGCTGGCCGGTGTCGGCTACGCTGTTATTTTCGGTTTTTCCTTTCTCATGACGAAGGGTGCCCTCGACCTGCTCGATCCCCTGGAACTCATGTTCCTGCGGTTTTCGGTGGCCGCCCTCGTCATGACAGCCCTCTGGGCGCTCGGAGTCGTCAGGCTCGACTATCGCCGCGCCCACGTCGGTCATCTCGCCCTGACCTGCCTCTTTCAGCCCATCCTCTATTTCCTCTGCGAGACTTACGGCGTGCGCGAATCCGCGAGCAGCATGGCGGGCATCGTCATCGGCGCCATTCCCGCATCGGTCGCCATCCTGGGATCGGTCATGCTCAAAGAGAAGCTGAGTCTCGGGCAGAAGCTCAGCCTCGGACTGTCCATCGCGGGCGTGGCCCTCATCGTTGTCATGAGCGGCGGCGGGGAGGGGCAGACCGGGACGATCCGCGGCTTCGTCCTCCTGCTCGGGGCCGTCGCTGCGGCGACCCTCTTCAACATCTACTCGCGCAAGACATCGAGGGACTTGCGTCCCATCGAGACGACCTTCGCCATGATGTGGACGGGGGCGATCTTTTTCGGGTTCATGAACCTGGTCTCCGGTTTTCTTGCGCGCACAGGCGGGGCCCCGGGAGAGAGAGCGGGCCTCTTCGTCCGGGCCATGACCGCGCTGCCCTCCCTCTTCTACCTCGGCGTAATGTCCTCGGTCGTCGCCTTTTTCCTCATCAACTTCACACTGTCGCGGCTCAAGGCTTCGCAGTCGGCCGTGTTCACCAACCTGACCACCCTCGTGTCCGTGGCGGCCGGCGTCTTCATCCGGCACGAACCCTTCGGACCCGTCCAGCTGGTAGGGGCCATCATGATCGTCATCGGAGTTTGGGGCACCAACGCGCTCACAGCCGGAGGGGAAACGCCGAAAGAGGCGAAGACGGCGGCGGAGGTCTCCTGACATGGAAAACCCGGCCTTTTTCGACATTCACTGCCACGCCCTCACGCTTTCGCATCCCAACTTTCTGTCCTTCATCGAAACATTGAGAATGCGGAGGACCGAAGTCATCTACAGCCAGATCCGGTCCTTCGATTACCTCGCCGGAGCCCTGTTCAGGAACGGCGGCGAGAGCGTGCGCAACCTGCTCGCCGTCATGGAGAACAGCCCCGGCATGATCTTCAAGCTGATGGAAGATGACCTCAAGGGGCAGTACGCGAAGGCTGGTGACCCTCTTCCTCTCGCGTCCGGGGGCGGACTCGCGATGGCGGGAAAGGCCTTCAGGGAGGTCGTGCTCTGCCCCCTCATCATGGATTTCGACAACAGGGGCCAGGCGCACTCCGATGCGTATTACTACCGGCCGCCCGCCGCCTCAATCGACGCCCAGATCCGCGACATCATGCTCGGCATCCGCGATTACCGCCGCTCCAGGCCCGAGGGGATGCTGCAGATATATCCCTTCCTCGGCGTCAACACGAAAAACCACTCGCCTGAATCGCTTTCCCTCTTCCTCGAAGCTCACATGGGGAACTGGCGGCCGGGAAGAGAGAATGCGCGCGACGTATTCGCCGCGATGAAGGATTATTCGTCGAACGAAAACAGTCTGCACGGCGCCACCGGCGGCGGACGATGCCTCTTTTCCGGGATCAAACTCTATCCTCCACTCGGCTTCGATCCCTGGCCGGACCCGGGAGAAGAGCGCGAAAAAGTCGAGACCCTCTTCGGATTCTGCGCGAAGAGAGGCATACCGATCACGACGCATTGCGACGACCACGGTTTCCGCGTCGTTTCCATGGAAGAGGCCTTCACGTACACCGCCCCCTCGCGCTACAGGCCGGCCCTCGAGCGCTTTCCCGGGCTCAGGATCAACTTCGCCCATTTCGGCAGGCAGTACACCACCAATCTGCGGCTCCAGACACCCACCGAGTGGTTCGACGAAATAGTCCGCCTCATCGGCCTTTACCCGAATGTGTACACGGATTTTTCGTTCAACGGTGTCGAAGCTGAATACTATGGAAGGCTGGTCTCGGCTTTGGCCGCGATTCCGGACACTGCCCGGGAAAAGGTCGATTCGAGGATCATGTTCGGCTCGGATTTCGTCGTCAACCTCATGAAGGTCCGTTCGTACGCGGATTACTACCGGATCTTCGACGCGAGCCCTCTCGACGCGGAACTCAAGTCGAGATTCTGCTCGGAAAACCCGGAGCGCTTCCTGTTCGGTCAGGCCGGGGATTGAGCGGAGGAAGGCTCGCCGGTAGAAAAAGGCCTGTCGATAAAAGAGAGGAACCAGGCGTGCAGCCTGTCGTCTCCTGTCAGCTCGGGATGGAAGGTCGCGGCCAGAACCTTGCCCGAACGGAGAAGGACAGCCCTGCCGTCGTGGCAGGCGAGGACCTCGGTCCCCGGGTCAGGTTCGAGTATGGGCGCGCGGATGAAGATCCCCTCGAAGTTTCCGACCGGGGTCCCGAGGGGGGCGGTAAAGCTGGCCAGCTGCCTTCCGTAGGCGTTGCGCCGCGCCGAGGCGGGCAGGACCGCGAGGGACCCCGGCTTTCCGTCCACTTCCCTGCAGAGCAGGATGGCCCCTGCGCAGATGCCGAAGACCGGCATGCCCGACCGGATTTTCTCCCGTATGAGGGCGACAATCCCGTACTGGTTCAGAAAGCGGGCCATGACGCTGCTCTCGCCGCCGGGAAGGATGAGGGCGTCGATGCCCTCGAGTTCCTCCGGACGGCGTATCTGCCTCGTGCGTACGCCCAGCCGGGCGAGAGGAGCCTCGTGGTCCTGGACCGCGCCCTGCAGTGCCAGGATGCCGACGGTCAGCTTATCCATGCTCAGAGTCCCCGCGCCGCGAGCCGCGTCTCCAGGGTCGCGATTTCTTTCCCGCCCATCGCTGCGCCGAGCCCTTCGCTTATCTGGGCGAGCTTGTCCGGATCCTGCCAATTGATCACCGCCTGAACGACAGCCTCGGCCATTTTCGCCGGTGTCTCCGACTTGAAGATGCCCGAGCCGACGAATACGCCTTCCGAGCCCATCATCATCATGAGAGCGGCGTCTGCGGGCGTCGCCACGCCTCCGGCCGTGAAGGTGACGACGGGGAGCCGTCCCAGCTTCTTGACCTTGTCCACCAGTTCGGGCGATACCCTGTATTCCCTCGCCTTCGCCTCGAGCCCCGCGGAGTCCAGTCCTTCCAGTTCGCGTATTCCCCTCGAGACGGCGCGCAGGTGGCGGACGGCTTCCACGATGTTGCCGGTGCCGGCCTCGCCCTTCGTGCGGATCATGGCCGCACCTTCGGCGATGCGCCGGAGGGCCTCACCGAGATCGCGTGCCCCGCAGACGAAGGGCACCTCGAAGGCGTGCTTGTCGATGTGAAATTCCTCGTCGGCGGGAGTGAGGACCTCGCTCTCGTCGATGAAGTCGACGCAGAGGGCCTGAAGTATCTTCGCTTCGGCGATGTGGCCGATCCGCACTTTGGCCATGACGGGAATGCTCACCGCATCCATGATCCGCCTGATCATGCCCGGATCGCTCATCCGCGCCACCCCTCCCGCCGCCCTGATGTCCGCGGGTACGCGCTCGAGGGCCATGACGGCGCAAGCGCCTGAGTCCTCCGCGATCTTGGCCTGGTCGGGGTTGGTGACATCCATGATGACGCCATTCTTGAACATCTGTGCAAAGTCCCTGTTTATTTTCGATCTCATGTCTTTCTCCTTCCGGTTCCGCATGCTACCCTGTATACTGCGTGGTTGGGCAGCGACACCATGTTCTGTCGGATTTGTACTAGTACACTTATAATAGTGTACTATGTATGAGTCAAGAGGTGTATGTGAAATTCCTGTACGAACGGATATACGAGGATCTCCGGAGGCAAATCGAGGAGGGAGAACTCCGTCCGGGCGAACGCCTGCCTTCGGTGCGCGAGACAGCGGAACAGTACGACTGCAACAAGCTCACGGCGGTCAGGGCCTTCGATCTCCTGAAAAGCGCAGGCCTCGTCGACAATATCGTCGGCTCGGGCAGCTTTGTCCGCTTTCCCCTCGCACGCGAAGATTCTGCGGCCGATTTCGGGTCTTCGATCCTTTCCGAGGACTTCTTTCCCTACGAAGACGCGGGAGTCCTGTTCGCGGAGGAGCTGAAAAGAGAGCGCGGCAGGGTTTTCTCGGCCGCTCCTGTCAAGGGGGAATCCCGACTCATCAACTCCATCGCGCGCCGGTTTTCCCTCGACGGGGATTCGGTCTGGGTGGCCTCGGGCGGACAGCAGGGGCTCGACAGCGCCAACCGTCTGTTCCGGGCGATCGGCAGGACGGATTTTCTCGTCGAGGATCCCACCTATCCGGCCGCCCTCTCTCTCTTCCGGCCGGCCGGCGGTCTCGTCATGCGCGACGGAGGCGTCGATCCGGAAGAATTCGACCATTTCTGGAAGAAGCGCAGCGGAGGCGGTCCGGGAGTCTTCTACACCATGCCCGATGTGCACAACCCCACGGGCTTCTGTTACTCCGCCCCGGTCAAGCGCAGGATCGCCGAACTCGCGCGCCTCCACGATGTCTGGATCATCGAGGACGACTACCTTTCGGAACTGGAACCGACAGGCATTCCCCGTTTTGCGGATCTCGCCCCCGAAAGGACTATCTGGATCAAGTCCCTCTCCAAGACGACTGCGCCGGGTATCCGCGTCTGCGCCATGTCTGTCCCCGGAGCGCTCGCCTCGCGCTACGCCGCCATCCGGAGCGAAACCGACCCCGGACCTGCCATGTGGCTCCAGCTCTTCACTGAGAGGCTGCTGTCCTCGGGGATCTTCGACCTCCATCTCGGGCGGATCACCGCCGTGATGAAATCCCGGCGGAAGAATCTCGATGCCGTCGTCTCGGCCACCCCCGGCATACGGAATTCCGGGGGCACTGCGGGCTATAATGTGTGGTTGACCCGCGATACGGGCGGCGCGGGGGAGAAGACGGATCCGGCAAGGGGTTCCCGTCCGGCATGGACCGAGGGCAGCCGTTTCGGCTCCGATCCCGCGACGAGACGCTCATTTCGTGTCTCTTTCATGGGCATACCGGAGGCTGAGTGGCCGCAGGCCGTCAGGCGGCTTTCCCACGCCCTCGGCGCGACGCCGCGCCGTGAATGAACGCTGGCAATTCTTTCTTATCCGGGAGGATCGACAATGAATACGAAAAAATCGATACGCCGTTGCGCGCACACGATCCTGGCAGGCGTCAGACCCGTCCGGGGACTGTTTGTCGCGGTCTTTGCGGCTCTTCTTTCGGTTTCAGCGCCTCAAGCCCAGCCTGAATCCGCTCCATCTCCCGTGGCGGGGAGCTGGACGGGCGAGCTTTCCGTGGGGGGCATGAGTCTTCCTCTGGTATTCAATATCACGTCCGGGCCGAACGCTGCCGGATCCACGATGGACAGCCCCAAACAGGGTGTGAAGGGGATACCCGTCGCTTCGGTCAGTTTCGATGCGAAGGGGGGGAGGGGAGTGCGCATCGAGATTGCGGCGATCAAGGGCTACTTTGAGGGGACTACCTCCGAGGCCGGAGACAGGCTGACGGGAACCTGGAATCAGGCCGGGGCGAGCTTTCCCCTTACACTCGTCCGAGCCTCGAAGCCCTTTGTCCTCGACCGGCCGCAGGAGCCACTTCCTCCATTCCCTTATCGGACCGAAGAGGCCCGGATTGCCTCCTCGGCTCAGGGGGTGACGCTCGCCGCGAGTCTCGTCCTCCCTCCCGGCCCCGGTCCCTTTCCCGCCGTAGTCATGGTCACGGGTTCGGGAGCGCAGAACAGGGACGAGGAGATACTCGGCCACAAGCCCTTCCTCGTCATCGCCGACTACCTCGCGCGCCGCGGAATCGCGAGTCTCCGCTACGACGACAGAGGATTCGCCGCCTCGACGGGCGATTTCGCCTCGGCCACGACTTTCGATCTCGCCGCCGATGCCCGCTCCGCCTGCGAATGGCTCATCCAGAGGCCCGAGATCGATACCCTCAGGCTCGGCATCCTCGGCCACAGCGAGGGTGGCATCATCGCTCCCATAGTGGCCTCGCAGATGCCGGGAATCGGCTTTCTTGTCCTCCTCGCCGGGCCTGGCGTCCCGGGATCGCGGATTCTGGAAGCCCAGGGAGCCCTGATCGCGCGCGCTTCGGGCCAGAGCGAGACGGCCATACGCGAGACGGCCGGGCTCAACCGGAAACTCTACGCCGCCGCCCTGCAAAACCTGCCCGAGCAGGATCTTGTCCTGTCCGTGAGGACGGTCTACATGGAGGGCATACAGGCGATGACAAGCCTGAGCCCGGCGGAAAAAGCCGAAGCCCAGCAGGATGCGACCCGGACCGCCATGACGCTGACAAGCCCCTGGTTCAGATCCTTCATGGCCCTCGACCCCGCGACCTATCTCGCGAAGACGACCGTACCGGTACTCGCCCTGAACGGATCGAAGGATCTCCAGGTGCCGGGCGAAGAGAATCTCGCAGCCATCCGCGCCTGTCTGCCCGAAGAATCCCGCGCCCGATCCCGATTCCTGCTTCTCGATGGCCTGAACCACCTGTTCCAGCATGCCGGCACAGGTTTGCCGAAAGAATACGGCGACATCGCACAGACCTTCTCCCCGGAAGCCCTCGGCCTGATAGCCGACTGGGTCTTGAATCCCGGAGCTCCGACGCCCTAGAAGATGAAGGCTATTGACTAAAGGACAGTCTTGGTTTAGCAATGGCGCGGGGGGAGACGGATGAACCGAATCATTGCCCTTGTCTCGATACCGCCACTGTGCGGCCTCCTGATACTGCTTCTCCGCAATTTCAGGATACGGAAGCCCTTCGTCCTCCTCGCGACAGTGCTTCAGGGAGCGCTCGCTCTTCTCTTTGCGTTTTCCGTCGACCTGGCCACTACCAACGTTTTCCAGGCCGATCCCTTCTGGCTCGACGACGCCCTTCTGGCCGGCGAACTTGGGATGGCCGCCCTGATCGCAGTCATCGCGGTGCGCAAGCGAAAGGGTCTCACCCTCCTCTTCGCGATCGCGCAGGGCACAATCGCGGTCTTCGGCGCAGGCGCCTTCGACGGGATAAAGCCCTACGCGCTCTTCCTCTGCGACCAGATCAGTCTTCTCATGATCCTCATCGTGGGGATCGTCGGCGGCCTCATCCTCCTTTATGCGGCTGGCTACATGAAGACCTATCAGGAAGAGCATCATGACGTGCCCGATCGCCGCCGATTTTTCTTCTTTATTGTTTTTCTTTTCATCGGCGCGATGTACGGTCTCGTCCTCGCCAACGATCTCCGTCTCCTTCTGTTTTTCTGGGAAATCACCACACTCTGCTCTTTTTTCCTCATCGGTTACGGCAAGAACGCCGAGGCCGACGCGAGCGCCTTCCGCGCTCTGAACATGAATCTCGCGGGGGGGATAGCCTTCGCGATCGCCATCGTCGTCCTTGCCCAAAGGAGCGGGTCCGTCGAGCTGGACAGGCTCGCGTCCATGAGCCTCAAGGGGGGAGCCCTGACACAGTGGCTCGTCCTGCCCGCCGCCCTTCTCGCCTTCGCCGGCCTCGTGAAATCGGCCCAGCTGCCCTTCACGCCCTGGCTTCTCGGAGCCATGGTCGCCCCTACCCCCGTGTCTGCCCTCCTTCATTCGAGCACCATGGTCAAGGCGGGCGTCTATCTTCTTCTGCGGCTGGCCCCGCTCATTTCCGGGAGCATCACGGGCTACACCGTCGCCTTCATCGGCGCGGTAACCTTCCTCGCGGGAGCCTTCGCGGCCATATCCCAGCGCAATGCCAAGCGCATACTCGCGTTTTCCACAGTCTCGAACCTCGGACTCATCGTCGCCTGCGTGGGTTTCGGGACCTACCAGCTCGTCTGGGTCGCCTTCTTCCTCATACTCTACCACGCCGTCGCCAAGTCCCTCCTCTTCCTTTCGGTCGGCACGGCATCCATCGGACTCGGCGGCAGTCTCGACATCGAGGACATGGGTGGCCTCGTCACCTCGATGCCGCGCGTCACCCTCCTGATGGTGATCGGAATTTCGGCCATGTTCATCGCGCCCTTCGGTATGCTCGTGTCGAAGTGGGCGGCGATGGAGGCGTTCATAACCATGAACTCCGTCGCGAGCCCGATCATGATCGTCATACTCGCCTATGGCAGCGCGGCGACGGTATTCTTCTGGACCAAGTGGCTTGGCATCCTGATCCGCATACCCGATCCCGGCGCACGACGCGGGCTCCTCGAGTTGAGAATCTCCGTCGAAGAGCTCCTGACCGGAGGTTTCCTCGCCGTCCTCGCCATCCTGGCCTGTGTGTCCTTTCCGTTCATATCGAAGGCTGTCGTCGAGCCGTACCTTCTCTTCGCGTACGGTCGCGCCTTCGGCCTCGAACGGGACAACGCGGCCGTCACAGTCCTCATGATAGTGATGACGGTCGTCGTCCCCGGACTCCTCCTCATCATTTCGTCGAAGCGGCGGGCTGTCCTGTCCACGGCATACATGTCGGGACGGACCGCGGGCGCAGATCTCTCGTTCAAGGGATCGAAAGGCACAACGAAAAATCTCGAGATCAGATCATACTATCTCGAAAAATTCTTCGGGGAAAAACGGATCATGGGACTCGGAACCGGAACCGGAATCCTTTTCGTCATCATCCTCATAGGAACGGCCCTGCTATGAATACCGGAACGCGCATCCTCGCAATCCTGGGTTATGTGATTCTGGGCCCGCTCGCGGGCGGTCTTCTGGATGGCCTTGACAGAAAAATCACGGCGCGTCTCCAGGGGAGAGTAGGCCCGCCCATCCTGCAGCCCTTCTACGATCTTCGCAAGCTCTTCAGCCGCCGTATACAGCCCGTCAACCGCCTGCAGATACCGCTCGTGGCGAGTCATCTGATTTTTGCGGTGGTCACCGGGGCCCTGTTTTTCGAAGGTTCCGACATTCTGCTCATCATTTTCGTTCTCACCCTTTCGGGAATCTTTCTCATTCTGGCCGCGTACTCGACCGGCTCGCCCTTCGGGACCATCGGCGCCGAGCGCGAACTCATCCTCATGCTGGCCTACGAGCCCATGGTCATCCTCGTACTCGTCGGGCTCTACGATGTGACGAAAGGCTTCAACTTCTACGACATCATGCGCTCTCCCATGCCGGTCATTCTCTACCTGCCGGGCATCTACCTCTGCATAATCGTCATCCTGGTCATGAAGCTGCACAAATCGCCCTTCGACCTCTCCACCTCCCACCACGCCCACCAGGAACTCGTCAAGGGCCTCACGGCGGACATGGGCGGCCCGACCCTCGGCCTCGTCGAACTCGCCCACTGGTATGAGTCCTCCTACCTCTACGCCCTCGTATTCCTTTTCTTCAGCTCGAGCCTGCTCGCCAGCTGTCTTGGCGTGGTCTTCACCTATTTTCTCATCATCCTGATCGACAACGTGACCGCCCGCGTGAAGTGGGAGCTCGCTCTTTCCACGGCCTGGATCATCGCGCTGGTCGTCGGCGCCGGCAATCTCATCCCGTTCTATCTCATCACGAGGGGGCACTGAAGTGGGCGGCATCGAGCGCTCTCCCTGGCTCATCCATTACGACGGTTCGAGCTGCAACGGCTGCGATATCGAAGTGCTGGCTTGTCTCACGCCGATGTACGATGCCGAAAGGTTCGGATGCATCGTGACCGGGGACCCCAAACAGGCGGATATTTTCATAGTGACGGGCGGTGTCAACGCCCTCTGTGCGCCTGTCGTCAAGAACATCTATGCGCAGATGCCCGAACCGAGGGTTGTCGTCGCCGTCGGCGCTTGCGCTTATTCGGGCGGAGTGTTCGCCGAGTGCTACAACATTCACGGCGGCGTCGCCACCGCGATTCCCGTGGATGTCTACGTTGCGGGCTGCGCGGCAAAACCTGAGTCCATCCTCGACGGAGTCGTGCGCGCGGCTGGCATACTCGCCGAGCGCCGCGCGGCCCTGAAAGGCAAAAGAGGAGCTCCGGCATGATCGAAAGGGAGATACAGGATATCGAGGAGGTGACTCCTCAGACCCTTCTCGCGGCCGTCGATTCGCTCAGGCTGGATGACTGGCGCCTCGTCCAGATCCTCGCCCTTTCTTCGGGCGACAGGTATGAGCTCGACTACTCCTTCGGCGGAGGCTACGCCCTGCACACGCTCAGGCTGGACATCGACGCGAAAGACCCGGTTCCGAGCATCACACCTTTTTATCGGGCCGCCTTTTTTTACGAGAACGAGATACGCGATCTTTTCGGAGTCAGGATCGAGCGCATCGATCCTGATTGGGAAGGCAAGGTCTTCGATGTGGACGGCGACCGGCCCTTCCGGAAAGTCTCCGTGGCGGGCGCCTGCGTGGAGTCTCCCGGACCAATCCGGATCACGGGCATCGCGGAGGGTACGCCATGAGCGGCGCGGCCACCTCGTCCTGCGGACCGACCCTGATACCCTTTGGTCCCCAGCACCCTGTCCTTCCCGAACCCCTCCACTTCGACCTCGTCCTCCAGGATGAAAAAATCGTGGACGCCATTCCGCAGATAGGCTACATCCACCGCGGCCTCGAACTCCTCGTCGAGAAGCGCGAGTACCAGGACTACGTGTTCGTGGCCGAGCGCATCTGCGGAATCTGCAGCTTCATGCACGGCATGGGGTACTGTGAAGCCGTGGAAACCATCATGGGCATCACTGTCCCCGACCGGGCGAGATGGCTGCGCTCGTTCTGGTGCGAGCTTTCGCGCATCCACAGCCATCTGCTCTGGCTCGGGCTCGCGGCTGACGCTTTCGGCTTCGAGAACCTCTTCATGGCCTCGTGGCGGGCGCGCGAACTCGTCCTCGACGTAGTCGAGGAGACCGCTGGCGGCCGCGTGATTTTTGGCTCCAGCGCCATCGGCGGCGTCCGGCGCAATCCCGACGACGAGCCCCTCGCCCGCTGCCTTTCCGCGCTGAAGATGGCGCGGAATACCGTCAACGGCCTGGCCGAGGTTTTCGTGAACGACAGCACCGTGCGACACCGTCTCGAAGGTGTCGGAGTGCTCTCCCGGGAAAAGGCCAACATGCTCGGGGCCGTGGGGCCGATGCTCCGCGCGAGCGGGACGGATTTCGACCTCCGTCGCAGGGGCTACGCGGCATACGGTGAGATCGAGTTCGAGACCTGCGTCGAGACGGCGGGAGACTGCATGGCCCGTGCCCTCGTGCGCATACGGGAAATCGCCCAATCATTCCTCATCCTCGAGCGGCTCGTCGCATCCATGCCATCAGGTCCCGTCTCCGTTCCGGTAAAAGGCAATCCGACGGGCGAGGCTTTCATACGGCTCGAACAACCCCGCGGCGAGGTTCTCTATTTCGTCCGCGCGAACGGCACGAAGTATCTCGAACGTTTCCGCGCCCGGACGCCGACCTTCGCCAATATTCCGGCAATGGTCGAAATCATGAAAGGCTCCGATCTCGCCGACGTGGGGACTATAATCCTCACAATCGATCCCTGCATTTCATGCACCGAGAGGTGAACGCAGTGAGTTTCATGCCCATGGCGCGCATCGCGCTTCGCAACCTGCTTTCGAAACCGGCGACCCGGCGATATCCCTTCGTGGTCCGGAAGCCCTTCGCGGCGACCCGGGGACGGATAGAGATCGACTTCCCGAACTGCATCTTCTGCGGGGCCTGCCAGCGCCACTGCCCGGCGGCTGCCATCGTCGTGAAACGCGCCGAATCCAGCTGGAGGATCGACCGACTGGCCTGCGTGATCTGCGGGGCCTGCGTCATCGCCTGTCCGAAAAAATGTCTGGCCATGTCGAACGAACGTCAGCGCCCCGTCGATTCCTCCGATCTTTCCCCGGCCATCGCGGAACACCGGCGTGCATGAGGCGGGCGCTGACGGCCACATCGGGGCCTCTTTCCTCGATCGCTTTTCCCCTGTATGGAAAAAAAGAGTTCCAGGTCTCGGACTCGCCCTCGCGGTTGCCCTCGCTGCGTGGTTTGCCGGCAGGGTTTTTCCCGTCATGGGCGCCTCCGTCTTCGGGATTCTCTTCGGCATCATCGTCAACAATGTCGCCGGAAGGCCGGCATCGACGACCACCGGTCTCGATTACAGCTCAAAAACCCTCCTGAAGGGCGCCGTCGTCCTTTTGGGCTCATCCATGAGCCTCACTCAGGTGTTCCATACGGGCGCCGACTCCCTCGCCGTCATCCTCGCGACCCTCGTCGCCGCCTTCCTCGTCGCTTTCTTCCTCGGCACGATCCTCAGAACGGGTTTTGGACTCACCAGTCTCATCGCCTCGGGGACGGCGATCTGCGGCGGATCGGCCATCGCCGCCGTCGCACCCTGCATAGACGCCGAGGACAAGGATGTCTCGTACGCGATCTCGGTCGTGTTCCTCTTCAATGTCGTCGCGGTCTTCCTCTTTCCGCCCCTGGGCAGCTGGCTCGGCCTGAGCCAGCGGGGCTTCGGGCTCTTCGCCGGAACGGCCATCAACGACACTTCTTCGGTCGTCGCCGCGGGCTACGTCTTCGGGACGGAGGCAGGCGACTACGCCACCGTCGTCAAACTGACGAGAACCCTCATGATACTGCCCGTTTCGCTCGCCTTCGCCTTCATCGCCGCCGCGCGCAGGAAAAGAGCCGCGGGCCTCGGCGCAGGCCCGGGAAGCGGCGCAGGACTGAGCTATGACTGGAAAAAAACTTTTCCCTGGTTCGTCCTCGGTTTTATCGCGATGGCGGCCTTGCGGACGAGCGGGATCGTTTCGACCCCCGCGATGGCCTTCCTGAAGGAAGCGGGGAAATTTCTCATCGTCCTCGCCCTCTCGGCCATCGGACTCAAGACCGACTTCAGAAAACTGGTTGCGGCTGGCCCGAGGCCTCTTTTTCTGGGTCTGGCTGTCTGGCTGGCCGTCGCCCTCTGCAGCCTGGGCGTGCAGAGCCTCCTCGGGACGGTCTGAGCTTCAGACGAGCCCAAGAATTTCTCTGACTGCCCAGCTCGCGATGAGGTGGCCTGCGGCCTGGGGTACGAATGCCATGGAGCCCTGCACCATCCTCATGCGTCCCGGAGCGGCCTGCGTGTGACCTTCAGGCGGCGGTACCGGCGGCCTCGCCGGCTCATCGCTCCACACCACGGGAAAATCCGCGTCGACTTTCATTCTGCGGAGGCGATGGCGGACTGCCGCAGCGAGCGGACAGTTGTTGGTTTCCCATATCGAGACGATGCGCAGCCGGGCGGGATCGAGCCTGCCGGCCGTCCCGAGGCTCGAGATGAAGGTCTTTCCCTCCGACGCGAGGGCGGCGATGAGGTTGGTCTTGGGATTCAGGGAGTCGACGCAGTCGATGTGGACGGCACAGCCCTGCGCGATGATGTCGCGCGCCGTCTCGCCCGAGAAAAACCGGCGCTCCGATTCGACGACGACATCGGGATTTACTTCGCGCGCGTATTCCGCGAAGACTTCGGCCTTCGGCCTCCCGATGTCCCGCGCGTAGCCGAAGTACAGTCGGTTCAAGTTCGATTCCTTGACACTGTCGAGGTCGAAAGCGACGATCCGGCCGATGCCCGACCTGACGAGATCCATGGCGCATGCGGCGCCTACCCCTCCGAGGCCATACACAGCCACCGATGACCGCGCGAGCAGATCCGCAGCCTCATTGCCGAGAAGTATCCTCGTGCGCTCGTCGAAACTCATCCTGGCTCAGTCTCCTTCCAGTCCGTAGGCTTTCCTGAAATTGTGGGCGACGAGCCCGGCGAGCCCGCCTTCCTCCATGCCGCGGATGCGGGCTATCGCCGCCACAACGTCGACGATGGTCCGGGCGTCGCACCATGCAAAGCCCCGTGGAGCCTGCCACGGCGCGTCAGTCTCGGACAAGAGTCTGTCCGGGGGGACGAGGGCGCAGGCGCGTGCGGCCCGTTTATTGCCCTTGATCACTGGAGTCCCGAACGAAAACCACGCGTCGATGCCGTGCCGGAGGATTGAGAGCGCATCTTCGGCGCTGCCGGAAAAACAGTGAAAGATGAGCGAGCGCTGGCGCGCGAGCCGCTTCGCGTAGGCGAAGACCATGTCCATCGATTTCCGGAAATGGAGGACCATGGGAAGGTCGTGTCGTTCCGCGAGTTCCAGTTGGAATTCGAAGACGCCGCGCTGGATCCTCTCGTTTTCGGGATTTCTGACCCTTTCCGGCCTATCGCCGAAAAAATCGAATCCGGCTTCGCCGACCGCCTGGATTTCTTTCGTCGCCGCGAGGCGTGCGAGGAGATCGGCGTTTTTCCAGACCGGCCACTGAGGATGGATGCCGAAACTCGTGATGATCGGGGAAAGGCGCGGCAGAAGGCCTTTCTGGATTTCGTATTCGGCCTCGTCGTGGCAGGCCGCGCAGGCCGTCCAACCCAAACCCGACAGTTTTTCCGGAAAACCAGGTTCCCGTCCGGCAAGGTCGACGAGGTGGAGATGGGCGTCAGCGTACATGGTACGAATATGCGGCGGCAGGGGCCGCAGGTCAACTCGCCGGCCCCTGGCCATCCCGAGGGATTCAGACAGCGATTCCGCGACGAAAACTTGAAAAATATTAAATCATGCAATATACTATGTAATGCAATATATTTCGTAAAGGAGAGAATCGTGGACACAACACTGAGCGCGGGCAGGGAGTCGGGCATCCGCCGGCTCCTCCTGGCTCTCGCGCATGCCGGAAAGGATGCGCGGCGCGTGCGGGTTTCCGACCCGCATGGTCCGGCCGGCGCGCGGACCTGCACGCGGGATACACCCCGCATCGACGAAAGATTGCGCGGCTCACCTGAGCGTTTCGTGCCGGGATTTTACGGCGATTCGCGCTTTGCGGACCTCACGGCCCGCAGAGAGACCTTCGAGCTGTACCGGCTCCTGTCCGGGCACGACAATCCGGCCTGAAGGAGGCTTCATGGAAGATTCAAGAGAACTGTTCGAAAAATGGAGATCCCAGTCGCGAAAGGGCTTCCTCGAACTCTGCGTTCTTTCGTCGATTGACGCAGGAGGCGAGGGATACGGTCTCGATCTCATGACGAGACTCTCCGGGGTCGGCATAGAGCTCACGGAGGGAACACTCTACCCTCTCCTCATGCGGATGACGCGCGAAAGGACCCTCGAGGCGAAGTGGACAACACCCGAGACAGGGCATCCGCGCAAATACTACCGACTCACAGGGGCGGGAACGGAACTGCTCGACGCGATGCGCGCCGAGTACGGAAAAAATGCTGCGGCCTATGAAAAAATCGGACAGGCAGGGGAGGTAGCATGACACGGCAGGAATACTTGAAACTATTGAAATACAAGCTGGAAGCGCTCGATTCGGCGACACGGGAAGACATCCTGCAGGAGCTGGACAGTCACATCGACGATCTCAGAGCAGCCCATCCCGGGGAATCGGAAGAAGAGACGATCCTGCGCCTCGATTCGCCCGGCCTTGTCGCGCAAGCGATTCTCGACGAAGGTTTGACGATTGAAAAAAAGCGCAATGCCGGTTCAGATGCCTCCGGTTCCACCGGCTCTGCTTCCGGAGAAGAGGGCGAGGGCGACAGGTCCGATCCCTGCTGCGAGGGGAACCGCCACCATCGATACCGTATCCGGACTACCTTCAATCTCGGCGATTTTCTCGAATCGCGCATGCGCGGCGAAAAATATCGCGACCGCTCGGGGCCAGATTCATTTTCTAAGGAAATACCCGCGAGGGAAGCCGATTCGATCGTCGTTCGGGCTATCTCGGCCGATGTCGAGGTCCTGTCTTCGGTCAGTGAAATCCGCGTCGGGGCGGAAGGTCTCGTCGACTCGGATCATTTTACGGCAGTGCTTGAGGGAAGGACCCTGGTGCTCGAAGAGAAGAAACGGCTTCAGGGATTGGATCTGATTCTCGTACGCGTTCCCGCACAGATTGAAGTCCTGCGCCTGCAGTCCACATCGGGCGACATTTCGGTGAACGGAGTGGATGCGAGCCTCTCCTGTTCGACGAAATCGGGGGATATCGAGGTGCAGGACTGCACGGATGCGGGAATAAAGACTATTTCGGGCGATGTGGAAGTCGCGAATTTGGCCGGGAAGGTCGAAATAACCACCACCTCAGGCGATGTCGCCCTTGAAAACCAGGCTTCCGACGCGAGGGTGACGACAGTCTCGGGAGATATCGGCATCAAGGAATGCGCAGGTTCCCTCAGGGTGGAGAGCACTTCCGGAAACATCGGAATAGAAGCGAAGCGACTGTTCGGAGGAGCGGTGGTCAATACGATATCGGGCGATGTCGAATGCCGTCTGGGGAGAGAAATCGGCGCCAGAGTCCGCGCGGTGACAGTCTCCGGGGAAATCCGGATCGAGGTCGACGGGGAACAGCTCAGGACACGGCAGGCCGTTGTCGGCGACGGCTCGGTTCCGCTCTCGCTCTCGAGCGTTTCAGGAGATCTGTGCGCACGTTTTGACGGAAAATGAAACGAAAGGAATTCAGACCGCGGCGCAAGCTGTGAACCCTCTGGCGGCAGCATCGCCTCCGGGTGGGCCTGCCGGGGATGCCGTGTCGCAGGCGATGCTGCCGCCTGCGACACGATTTCTCCCCACTCTTTATATGATGTTTTTGAATTTCAGAGGTAGCCGAGTTTCCGCGCTCCCGCTTCCAGATCGGCGCGGAACTCTGGCTTCGCGATGCCGATGAGCTCGCGCACCCTTTCCCTGACGGTTTTGCCGCGCAGGCGGGCGATGCCGTTCTCCGTCACGACGTGGTCGACGAAGCTCCGGTGCAGAGTCACGGCGCTTCCCTCGGGCAGGGTCGGTACGATCGTCGACACCGTTCCGTTCTTGGCCGTGGAGTAGCAGGCGATGATGCTCTTGCCGAGCCCGTCCGTTCCGGCGACCGCGCCCTGGGCGGTGTCCGACTGCCCCCCCGTGCCCGAATACTGCGCGGCCCCGATGCTCTCGCTCGCGACCTGGCCCGTGAGATCCACCATGATGCAGGTGTTCACCGAGACCATCTTCGAGTTCTGGGCGACGGTGTGCGGGTCGTTCACCCAGCGTCCGCGCTGGAATTCCACGACGACATTGTCGTCGAGCCAGTCGTAGAGGGCGCGCGAGCCCATGGCGAAGGTCGTCACGAATTTCCCCGGCTTCAGGCTCTTGCGCGCATTGGTGATGACGCCCATCTCGTAGAGCTCCATCATCGAGTCGACGAACATCTCCGTGTGGACGCCGAGATCTTTTTTGTCCCGCAGGGCCAGGGCGGCCGCGTTGGGGATGCCGCCTATGCCGAGCTGGATGGTGGATCCGTCATCCACGAGTTCCGCGATGTGGCCGCCGATAGTCATGTCCGTCCCGTTCGGCTCCGGGGCGGGGAGGGAGGGCACTTCCTGGTCGTTCTCGACGAAGAAATCGACCGCACTGACGTGGATCTGTGTGTCGCCGAGGGTGCGCGGGAGTCTCGGATTCACCTCGAGCACGACGATTCTCGCCGCCTCGATGATGTCCTTCTCGTAGGTGATGCCGAGGGAGAGGGAGACGAAGCCGTGTTTGTCCGGCGGCGTGCAGGTGCCGAAGAAGATGTCGGGCCTGCGCGCGTGTATCCTGTCCGAGGCCGAGCGGTGCAGCATGTTCGGAACGAAGGTCACCGTACCGTTTCCGGCCTTGAGCGCCGCCCTCGAGCCGGGCGCGTGGAACCAGCTCGCGAGTTCGAAGTGCCCCTTCATTTCAGGCTTCATGTAGAAATCGTAGGGCTTGAGGGTGAGGCAGGAAAAAACGCGCACCTCCTCGACCCGATCCGCAATAGTATGGAAACGACTCATACAGCCCTGAGGTTCCGAGGCGCACATGGCGACGATGACGTCGTTGTCCGTGCCGATCTTCGAAACAGCCGTATCGATGTCCACGAGTCTTGACTTGTATGTGTCCGCCCAATTCATGGATGGCCTCCTTTTTTTCTTGTTTTTCTTGTGCCGCGCCGTTCACAGGACGATGAGGTTCGCTCCGACCGCGAGTCCCGCCCCGGAGGCGACGAGGACTACGGCATCGCCTTTCCGGACCCTCCCCTCGGCGATCGCGTGATGCAGGGCCATGGGCACGCATCCCGATCCCGTGTAGCCGTAGCGGTCCATGACCGTCGTCGTCTTCGACATGTCCTCTCCGAGGATTCCCATGACCTCGGCGATGACGGATCGGTTGATCTGCGTGAAGATGTAGTGGGCCACGCCCTCCTGCGTGTACGCCGCTTTCTCCAGAAGCCTCCGTACGAGGGGCGGCCAGAGCTTGACATTCCGGTCTCCCGGAAGGCGTTGCAGGAGTTCGAGCCCCCAGGTCCCCGCGTCGAGAAGCTCTTTCGTGACCGGTTTGCGCGTGCCCCCTGCGTAGACGCCGACGTAATCCCACTGTGTCCCGTCCGACCTGAACACCCCCTCCACGTAGCCGGAAGAGTCGCCATCCTCCGTGCGCGCGAGAACGACGGCGCCCGCTCCGTCGGCGAAGATCGACCAGCCGAAGGCGTCTCCGGGACGGACGAAGGCGGGCATGTTGTAGACGCCGACGACTACCGCGTAGCGCATTGAAGGGTCGGTCGCGATCCTGCGCGCGACGAGGTCGAGGGCGGTGACGAAGCTCGCGCAGGAGGCTCCCACGTCGAAGGATTCGGTCTCGCGCTCGCCGCCCTGGAGCCTGCCCTGGAGAATGATGGCGGTCGCGGGGGAGATGTACTCGGGTGTGTCCGTCGCGACGACGAAGATGCCGACATCCTCCGGATCCACGCCGGCCGCCGAGAGGGCCGCGCGCGCCGCATGTTCGCAGAAGTCCGCCGTCGTTTCGCGCGAGACGGGGGATTCTGCGTCGCATAACCTCGCGATATGCCGCGCGCGGATGCCGATCTTCGCTTCGAGCTTGCCCGAGTCGAACTCGACGCCCGTCAGGGCCTTCAGTCTTTCGTTGTCGATCGCTTCGCCGGGCGCGTAAACCCCGGTGCCGATAATCCTCGCCTTGGCCATATCATTCCTCCGGAAATGTCTGAAGTCGAAGTTATACGAAGTCCGAAAAACCCCGTACGAGGTAGGTTCCTATAGTCTCGACGACGGAGCGCGCGTTGGCGGGCGAATCGTCGAAGGCCACTTCGAGGCCGAAATAGTGCGCCACGCCGAGAAGGAATTCGATCGCCGTCCTCTCGTCGGCCTGGCCGTTGCCCTCGGGATTCCGCAGGTATCCGGCCACGAAAGCCTGGTAGTATTCGCGGGCCTTCTGTGGCAGGACGAACTCGGCTTCGCGCACGATGTTGTAGCAGTTCTTGTCTATGGAGAGGAGCACGGTGAAGAGCCAGATTCCCCGCATCTCCCGCTCGAGCCTGTTGAGGCCTTTCCCCATGTTGAGGGAGATGAAGTGCCGCACTTCCTTCCCGACGCGGTCGATGAGTTCGGCGTAGAAACTTTCCTTGCTCTCGAAATAGGTGTAGAAGGCGCCGACGGAGAGACCCGCAGCGTCTGTGACCTCGTGGATATTCGTCTCGAAGAATCCCTTTTTCCCGAAGAGGACTTTTCCCTCCGAGAGGAGGCGCTCCCGCGCGTCGGGCTCTATGTCGAAGGGGAGGGGAGTGATGCTTCCCATGAACACTCTCTCGGTGTCGGCGGAAAGATCAGGGAAGAGTCCGCGCGCCACGATACTGTACAGGCTGTCGAGGTCGATGGGAACCTGGTGGAAGGCGTGACGGATGGCGGAGAACCTGATGCCGCCGAGCGCGAACACGTATTCCGGAAGTTCCACGGCTCTGCCGAGAGCCGCGGCGAGGGCGTCCATATAGATCCTCACCAGGCGCTGTTCGTATTCGAAGAAGCGGTACTGGCCCTCGCGGAACACCGACACCAGCCCGGAATTGTCCGCGGAGAAGCGCACGAGGATGCCCGTCAGACTGCGGAGTCTCTCGGCGGGCGTGGAGCCTGTCACGCGCGCCACCGAATCCGCGATCAGGTCGAGTATGCGGCCGAGGATTTTCTTGAACAACTCTTCCTTGTTCGTGAAGTACTTGTAGAAGACTCCGTTGGAGAGTCCCGCAGTGCGGCAGACTTCGGCGACAGATACCGTTCCATACCATTTATCGGCAAAAAGCGCAGTCGCCGCCCGGAGGAGTCTCTCCTCCGTTTCGGCTTTTCTCTGCGCCTCTTTTTGTTCTGTCATCCTTCACCCCCGCTGGCGTGAGAAGTGATTCAGTATTACCGACGATTATAGACCCGTTTTGGTGGACTTGCAACGAAAAAACGCACTAAAACGGATTATTATCGCTGTATTGGATAAAAAATTATCGAAAATGTAAGAAAATGACGTGGCTGTGTTGTTTTTTGCTTGACGAATTCGGAAAATGGATTGATTCTCGAATGAGAGACGATTCACTTGTTACGGAGATTGACATGCATGTTGGCATAGCGGGCATCGGCGTATGGCTGCCCCCACGAAGGATGAGCGCCGCGGAGCTTTCCGCCGCCACCTCCGTTCCCGAAGAGGTCATCGCGAAGAAATTCGGTATCAAGTCCAAACCCATCGCGGGCCCCGAAGACAGTACCGCCGAGATGGGATACCGCGCTGCGACTGCCGCGCTCTCTGACGCCGGGATCGAGGCTTCCGAAATTGACCTTCTGATCTGGTGCGGAGCCCAGCACAAGGACTATCCCTGCTGGCTCGCGGGCCTCAATGTCGCCCATCGTCTCGGCGCAGATCGCGCATGGAGCTTCGATATGGAGGCTATGTGCGGCTCCATGATGGCGGCCCTGGACGTCGCCAAGTCCCTCATGCTCGCCCGCGACGACCTCTTTACCGTCCTCCTCGTCTCGGGCTACCGGAACAACGATCTCATCGACCTCGCGAATCCCTCCACGCGCTTCATGATGGACATCGGCTCGGGCGGATCGGCCTGTGTGCTGCGCAAGAACCTCGGAAAGAACGCCGTCCTCGCCTCGGCGTTCCGGGGCGACGGTTCGCTCTCGGAGATGTGCGTGGTTCCCGTCCTCGGGTCGAGGGCCTGGCCGCCATCGGCCGCCGATGCGGAGCATCCGTATTTCGTCGTACCCGACGACGAAGCCTTCAAAAAGAAGCTCGGCGAGGTGACGATGCCCAACTTCTACACCGTCATCCGCGAGTCCATGAAGAAATCGGGTTATGGGGAGCGGGATATCGACTACCTCGCCATCCTCCATTTCAAGAGAAGCGCCCACGAAGCCGTCCTGGCCGAGCTCGGGCTCTCGCAGGAACAGTCCACCTACCTCGACGACTACGGCCATATCGGCCAGAACGACCAGCTGCTTTCCATAAAGCTGGGGCTCGACGCGGGGAAAATCCGCGATGGCGCGCGCATCGTGCTCGTCGGCGCGGGGCTCGGATTCGTATGGGCGAGCTCTGTGGTTCTCTGGGGACCCTATGCCGGATAATCCGGCGGAAAAACATACAGAACGTCAGGAAGGGGAGGAATCCATCGTGAGGATGAAAGACAAGGTTTGTGTGGTGACGGGCGGGGCCCGCGGAATAGGCAGGACGATCGTCGACCGCTTCGCAGCCGAGGGCGCGGCCATGGTCTTCGCCATCGACGTGAACGATTCGGCCTTCGCCGAGCTGGAAGCGGGCAGGTCCAACGTCCGGGGCGTCGTGCTCAACGTCACGGATACCGCAGGCATCAACGATTTCGTGACGAAAGTCGTCGCCGAATTCGGGCGCATCGACGCTCTCGTCAACAACGCCGGCATCACGCGCGACGCGCTGATCCAGAAAATGTCCGACGAGGACTGGGACGCCGTCATCGCCGTCAACCTGACGGGCGTTTTCAAGATGACCCGCGCCGTCGCCCCCGTCATGATGCAGTGCGGCTCGGGCTCGGTCGTCTCCATTTCGAGCGTCGTGGGCCTGGACGGCAACATCGGCCAGTCCAACTACGCGGCCACCAAGGGCGGCGTGGTCTCCATGACCAAGGGTTGGGCCAAGGAATTCGCCCGTAAAGGTGCCAAGGTCCGCGTCAACTCGGTTTCGCCTGGCTACTGCCGCACGCCTATGATCGCGAGCGTGCCGGAAAAAGTCCTCGAGCCCTTCATCGCCAAGACCCCCCTCGGCAGGCTCGCCGAGCCCATCGATATCGCGAACGCCGTCCTCTTCCTTTCCAGCGACGAGGCGGTCTTCATCACCGGACAGGTCCTGCGAGTGGACGGAGGCCTGGTTCTGTAAACCGGGATGGCGAATGCGGGCCCGATATGCGGGGCCGCCAACCAGTGGGTACTTTTGCCGTTTCCGGAACCGGCCGTCGGCCGCAGACCGGGAAACGGTTTTCGACAGTTCAAGGAGGCACGGATGAAAAAGACAATCGCTGTCGCTGCGCTCTTCGCGCTCCTCGCGTCGGCGGCCTTCGGACAGGGCGTCATCAAGATCGGCGCAACCTGGCCGCTCGCCGATGTCACGGGAGACCATGGTTCCAAGGCGGCCCTGATGGCCGTCGAGGAGATCAACAAGGCA
Organism: Treponemataceae bacterium; assembly: GCA_963678065.2. Classification (GTDB taxonomy): domain Bacteria; phylum Spirochaetota; class Spirochaetia; order Treponematales; family Rectinemataceae. Next base: position 195,548 of record CAXXVZ010000004.1, on the reverse strand, counting down.
GGCGGAGTCCTCGGCAAACAGCTCCAGCTCATTATCGTCGACGACGAGCTGAAAGCCGACAAGGGCGTCGCGGCCCTCGAGAAGCTCGTCACGGTCGACAAAGTCGACTTCCTCATTGGCGGAATGGCTTCCGGCGTCGCGCTCGGCCAGATACCGACAATGAAGAAGTACGGGAAGATCGTCGTCTCCACCGGCGCGGCGAGCAGCCTCGTCGAGAAGGCCCTTGGCGCTGATGCCGACTGGTACTTCCACCTGCATCCTTGGGACTACAATCAGGCCGCGAGCTATCAGACCGGCTGGGCCGAGCTTCAGGCCAAGTATCCCAAGATGAAGATCACGAGGATGTTCCTCGCCTATGAGGAAGGCGCTTTCGGCAAGGCCTCCTTCGATCAGTCCAAGGTATTGTTCGGCAAGGACTACCAGTTCGACGGCGCCTCCTTCAAGAGCGCGGCACTCGGTGGCGGCGACTACACCTCCATGCTGGAAGCGGCCAAGGCCTACAAGCCCGACCTCTTCCTCTGGGCAGGTTACGACGCAGACGCGCTTCCGATGCTCGAGAGCGCCAAGGCGATGAAGTTCTCCCCGCCCCTCTACGTCGGAGCTCCTCCGGGATGGCCCAAGGATTTCGGGAAATCCTCCCTCGCCAACAACGTGAGTCTCTACGGCATGTGGGCGCCCTCGATCAACGACATCAGCCCGGTGAGCGACAAATTCTACAACTCATTCGTGGCCAAGTACAAATACGAGCCGGCTACCTACTTCGCCCCGCTCTCGTACTCCGCGGTCTACATCCTCGTCGATGCGATCAAGCGAGCCGGTTCCACCGACAATGCCGCCGTCATCAAGGCGCTCGAGCAGACGAAGTACGCTTCTCCTCTCGGCGAGACCATCACCTTCACGCCCTCCAACGTGATCAAGCATCAGGGCGTGCGGAACCAGAAGATCCTCCAGTGGCAGAACGGCCGCCAGGAAGTGATCTGGCCCTTCGACGTCAAGACCGCCGATCCCGTGTATCCTTTCCCGGCCTGGAAATAAGGCTACTGTCTCCTGCCGGGGCGTGCCTTCAAGAAGGCGCGCCCCCTTCAATGACGGCCGGGCGACAGTTGTTGTTTCCTGGCCGCCTTTTTGTACAATGAACCCGGGGTGAGCAATGACACTGAACAAAAAGACCATCATCTACGGACTGACCGGACTTGTCGCCGCCGCTATCATGATCGCCTGGAAACCGACCGTCCTGATATACGGCGTCCAGCAGGCCGGACTCTACGCCGCCATCGCGATCCCCATGGGGCTCGTACTCGGAATAGTCCACATCGTCAACCTGGCTCACGGAGAACTCCTCATGGTCTCCGCCTATGTCACCTATTTCGTGAGCCGTTCCCTTGGAATCGATCCGCTTCTCGCCCTCGTCCCCGTCACGGTCGTCATGGCCATACTGGGCTTCGGCATATTCAAGCTCACCATAAAGCATTCGCTGAAGGCGCCCGAGCTCAACCAGCTCATCCTCACCTTCGGCATCGCCATAACGCTGAGCCAAGCCATCACAATCCTGTTCACCTCCCAGACCAGGAAAATTCCGCTCGACTATGTCTCCGCGTCGATGACAATCGGCGAAACGAGTTTCGGCATTTTCAATTTCGTGTTCGTGGGAATCGCGATCGTCATGGCCTACTCACTCAAATACTTCCTCACTCACACGAGGCTCGGCAAGGCGGCCCTGGCCGTCGGCCAGAATCCTCGCGGCGCGGCCATTGTCGGCATCGACGTACAGAAAATATTCGTCGGGGTATTCACCATCTCCGTCGTCCTCGTCGGAATCATGGGATCGGTGTTCCTGACGCGCTTTTCGATATTTCCCAACGTGGGTTCGCCCTTCACGATGAAATCATTCTGCCTCGTGGCGATGGCCGGGGTCGGCAACATCCCCGGCATCCTCTACGGAAGCCTCGCTCTCGGACTCTCCGAAGCCTTCATCAGCTCCTTCAGGGGCATGTCGGGTTGGTCCAACATCGTCTTCTTCGCGATCATCATCGTCGTGATCATGGTCAGGTCGCACAAGGAGAGGAAAATATGAACAAATCGACGAAATGGATCCTGCCCCTCGTCGTCGCGGCGGCCGGCGCCCTCCTGCCCCTGGGCCTCGGCGCCTATCCGCAGGCGGTCGCGCGAAGCATCTTCACCTACATGGCCCTTGCGATCACCTGGGACATGCTTCTTCGCTCCGGCCAGATATCCTTCGGCATCGCGGGATTCTATGGCCTCGGCAGCTACGCGGCCGCCATGGCCGCCGTCAAAGCAGGCTTTCCTCCTGCCGCGGCCATCCTGCTCTCGGCGGTCTTCGCCGCCCTCGTCGCGCTCATCCTCGGATTCCTGATCTTGAGGCTCAGGGCAATCTACTTCTCGATCACGACTCTCGCCCTCGCGGAGATTTTTAAGGTCATCATCCACAACTGGTCCTCGTTCACAGGCGGCCCGGAGGGCCTCGTGCTCGAGAACGTGATGTTCAAGGGCAACTCGGCCCTTCTGTACTGGCTCTCCTTCGGCATGGTCATCGTGACGGTCGGGGCTTCGGTGATATTCGAAAGATCGAGGCTGCACTTCGCCCTCACCGCGATCCGCAACAACGAGACGAGCGCGCGTTCGAGCGGCGTGAATATCTTCGCCAACCTCATCGTTGTCTTCGTCGTCACCTCCTTCCTCCAGGGACTCATAGGCGGCGTCCAGGTCATGTCCTACGGCTTTGCGATGCCGGATTCTTCCTTCGACGGGAACTACACCCTCCTGCCACTCGCGATGGCCCTGCTCGGCGGCATCCACTCCACCTGGGGACCCATCATCGGCGCTGTCCTTCTCGGCCTGGCCTCGGAATTCCTCAAACTGAAGATCCCCTACGGATACCTCATGGTTTACGGTTTCATCATCATCCTGGTCATCCTGTTCATGCCCAACGGCATCTACGGCATTGTCCGGAACGCGAGGAGAAAGAGAAATGCCCAGTCTTGAAACAAACGGACTGACAAAGCGCTTCGGCGGCCTCGTCGCCGTGAATGACGTGAGCTTCTCGATCGATGCCGGCGAGATTCTCGGCATCATCGGCCCCAACGGCGCGGGAAAGACGACATTCATCAACTTGATCTCGGGAATATACATGCCGACATCCGGCACTATCACCTTCAACGGCAGGGACATAACCGAGCTGCCGGCGCACGAACGCGCCAGGATGGGCATCGCGAGGACCTACCAGCTCATCCATCCCCTCGAGAACCTCAACGTGATCGAGAACGTCATGGTCGGCTTCATATTCGCGAGGCGCGAGAGTCTGCGCAGAGCCCGGCAGCACGCAGGCGAGCTCTGCGAGTCCATGGGACTCACCCGCCTGGAGCGCGAGATATCCCAGCTCACGATGCTCGAAACGAAGAAGATGGAAATAGCGCACGCACTCGCAAACGGACCGCGCGTCCTCTTCCTCGACGAGATCATGGCCGGCCTCAACTCCGACGAGACAAAGGAAGTCATCCGCCTCATCAAGGAAGTCACCCGGCGCGAGAAAATCGCCGTGGGCGTCGTAGAGCACGTCATGGGCGTCATTCGCGAGCTGACCGACAGAGTCATCGTGCTCGAGGCGGGCGAACTTATAGCGGAGGGGCCCTACGAGACGGTTTCCAAAAACCCGCGCGTCATCGAGGCCTATCTCGGAGGTGCGGCATGATGCTCGACATCAGAAATCTCGAATGCGGCTACGGAAAACTGAAAGTGCTCATGGGCGTGTCCCTCCACGTCGGCGAGGAAGGAACGGGGGCGCCCGAGTCCGTAGGGCTCTTCGGTCCGAATGGCGCCGGCAAGACAACCCTCATCAACGCCGTCATGGGAATCGGAAAGGCCTGGTCGGGCTCGGTCAAATTCGACGGAAAGGACATCCTCGGCACCGAGACTTTCGCGATGGCCCGTGCGGGAATCGCCCTCGTTCCCCAGGAGCGGGAGCTCTTCCCCGGCATGTCGGTGGCCGACAATCTCGCCCTCGGGGCGGCCTTCATCCCTCACGCGAAGGACATCGCGGACAGCCAGCTCGAAAAGGTGTTCAGCCTCTTCCCGATACTGAAGGAGCGCTACAAACAATACGCCGGCACCATGTCAGGGGGGCAGCAGCGCATGGTCGCCATCGGCCGGGCCCTCATGTCCAATCCGCGGCTTCTCATTCTCGACGAACCCTCGCTCGGGCTTCAGCCTTCGCTCGTGGCTGAAGTTTTCGAAGTCCTGAAGGAACTCAAGAAAACAGTCTCCATTCTCGTCACCGAACAGAACGTGCGCGAGAGCCTCAGGGCGATCGACAGGGGCTATGTGCTCGAGAACGGAGTCATCGCCATCGAGGACTCCGCCCAGGGCCTCAAGACCAATCCCCACGTCCTCACGTCCTACCTGGGGATCTGAGCATGGACAGGATCAAGGTCGACGGCGTCGGACTGGCCTTCGAGGACTCCGAAACCCTGCCGTCCGAAATAGGGGCCGCAGCCAGGATATCGGCCGCGGTCTCGGCTGAGGCCCCGGCCGCGCCTTCGGAAGAGACGCGGATTCGTCCCGGGCCGACTGTCGCCTTCCTGAACGGGATCGCGATGACGATCGCGCACTGGAAGCCCTTGCTGCCGTTTTTCGCGGACAGCTACCGCTGCCTCTGCCACGACATGCGAGGGCAGATGCTGAGCGACCGACCCGACGGGCCCTACAGCCTCGAAATGCACGCCGACGACCTTGCGGCCCTCATGGACCTGCGAGGAATCGCCCGGGCCCACCTCGTCGGCACCTCATACGGCGCCGAGGTGGCCATGGTTTTCGCCCTGAACTACCCGGAACGCTGCGCTTCCCTCGTTCTCGTCGACGGGGTGAGCGAGCTGGATCCTTTGCTTTCGGCCACGGTGGAATCCTGGAAGCGGGCGGCCCTCGCCGACCCCGTCACATTCTACCGGGCCATCGTACCCTGGAATTATTCCGCCGCGTACATCGGCCGCAGCCGCGAACTCCTCGCGAAGCGCGAGGCGGCCGTGGCCTGCCTGCCTCGCGATTATTTCACGGCCTTCGTCTCGCTCTGCGACGCCTTCCTCGACATCGACCTGACGCGCCGCCTCGGAAATATTGCCTGTCCCACCCTTGTCATGGTCGGGGAGAATGATATCCTGAAGCACAGCGGTTTCGCCCGTACAATAGCCGCCGGCATTCCGGGCGCCCGACTCGCCGTCATCCCCGGCGCGGGACACGCCGCCGTCATCGAGGATCCCGAAGCGGTGGGCCGCGCGGCGCGGGACTTCATCGACTCGCAGGCGGGTTTCATGCCTCGCAGCTCGCTGCAGGGCTGTTAAATTGGCCGAATCGGCCCGTCGGGGTGTCCGCGAAAGGGCATCCCCGACATGACAGGAGGTCTATTCATGATAGGCGCTTTCGTCACCGTGCTGAATGTTCCGATCTACTATGTCGAATCGGGATCGGGACCCGCCATCCTCTACATCCACGGCAACACTGGCTCGAGCTACTGGTACTCCAAGGTCATGGACATCCCGGGCTTCAGGACGATAGCCCTCGACATGCCCAATTTCGGGCGTTCGGGCAGAATCGACGAAGCCGCGGCGCCCGACACCTCCGATCTGGATCTGTATGCGGACTACGTCGCGGGCTTCATTGAGAAACTCGGACTGGATAAACCCCTCGTCGTCGCGCATTCTCTCGGCGGTGGCGTCGCGATATCCTTAGCATCGCGTCGGCCCGAACTCTCCAGGGCTATGATTCTCGTCGATTCGGCCGCCCCTTCGGGGCTGCAGACACCCGAGGACCGGTATCCCCTCATCGAGATGATGCGCACGACGCGCGCCGTGCTGAAAGCCGCCCTCGGCTCCGTCGTCCCGACACTGACCGATCCGGATTTCCTTGAAAAGGCTGTCGACGAGGCCCTCCTCATGAATACTGCCTCCTTCGCGGGAAACGCGAGGGCGCTGACGCGCTTCGACTACAGGGGGAAATGCTCCGGCTACACCGCGCCCGTCCTCGTGGTCTGGGGGCGGAAGGATATCGTCGTGACCGAAGCGATGATGCGCGAGACCGTGGAGGCTTTCCCCAACGCAGAGCCCGAAATTGTCGGGCATGTCGGCCACTCCCTCATGGCCGAGGATCCGGAGTACTTTGTCAAACTGGTCGCAGGCTTCGCCGCGCGGCACTGAAATACACAGGAAGACTGAAAACACATTCGACTTTCTCAAAACCCTGTGAAAAGGAGTTTCTCATGGGCAAGACATCGATCGTCGGCAGCTACAACACGAAATTCGGCAGCCTGGTAAAAAAGAACAAAGAGACAGGCGAAGTCACCGATCTCGCCTCCATCTACGACCTCCTCGTCGAGGCCGGCCGCGGCGCCCTCGCGGACTCAGGCCTCACCGGCGCGGAGGTGGACGGAGTCTGGGTGGGAAGCTGCGCGCCCGGCCTCTTCGCCAACCAGGAGCACCTCGCCGCGTTCGCCACGGAAGTCGACCCGGAGGGACTCCGCTTCAAGTCGATGACACGCTGCGAAGACGCCTGCGCCTCCGGCTCCGTCGCCCTCTACAACGCCATCTACGCCGTCGAGTCGGGCAGGGCGAGGGTCGCCCTCGTCATAGGCGTCGAGAAGATGAACCTCCTCGACACGAAGGGCGTCACCCACGCCCTCGCCACCTGTTCCTATTGGCCGGAAGAGGGTGCAAAAGCGGTGAGCTTCCCCTGCCTCTTCTCCGAGTACGCGAAGGGCTACGCCGCCCGCTACAACCTCGACCCGGAGACCCTCGCGCGCATGCTCGCCCACGTTTCGGCGCTGGGATACCGCAACGGCCTCGACAACCCGCTCGCCCATTTCGGGAAGGGCGGGCCCTCCGACAAGCTCGGTCTCGTGACGGCGCAGGCCATCCTCGGCCTGCCGCCGGAAAAGAACCCGATGATAGCCGAGCCCCTGCGCCTCCACGACTGCTCTCTCGTCACGGACGGGGCGGCGGCCCTCGTCGTCATGAGCGCCGAAGAGGCTCGCAGGCGAGGCGGTCCCGTCGTCGAGATCGCCGGCTTCGGCCACGTCAACGAGCGCCTCGCACTGTCGGTCAGGCCCAACATGTACGAGCTCATGGCGGGCAAGGAGGCCGTGCGCCGCGCCTTCTTTGAGGCCGGAATCGGCATAGGAGATGTCGACATCGCCGAGGTGCACGACTGCTTCACGATCAACCAGCTTCTGTGTACCGAGGCGCTCGGGCTTTCGGCCGACGGCCGCGCGGGCTACGACTACATGGCCGGGCGCTTCGGCCGCGATGATCCGCAGTGCGCCATCAATCTCTCCGGCGGCCTCAAGGCCAAGGGCCACCCCGTCGGCGCGACCGGCGTGTCGATGCACGCCCTCCTGCACAGGCAGCTTGTCGGGAGGCCCATCGGCGCCGTGCCCGCCAAGAGCCAGCCCGAGGTCGGCGTCTCCTTCAATGTCGGCGGCAGCTCCGTCACGAACTGCGTCACCGTCCTGCGCCGCGTCTCCTGAACCTGGCGCTCTACGCGGTCATTCTCCGTCTGCCCGCCCTGCGCCAGAAGCCAGTTGTGCAGGGGCGGCCAGACGGAGGCAAGCGGATCGCGCTGATGCTGTCCGACACGGGGTCAGACTCCGCGGGTACGGCGCGGCGGGTATCTTGACCTTTGCTGTGCGCAATGGTATTCCTCGATCTTGAAGACAGTTTCTCTAACCAGGTAAAGGAAGAAACACGGCCCCGTAGGTAGTCGGGGCGTATGGGCGACCATATCAGTAACCATCCTGTCAGGATGTCCGTTCTTTACCCTTAAATCATTGTATTTAGGGGTCAAGGAAATGGATTCTCCGGATTATGCAACATTGACCGTTTGCTTTGACGATCCGTTCTGGGTCGGAATTCTCGAAACGTGCCGCGATGGAGTACTGTATGTCGGTCGCCATACTTTCGGCGCCGAACCGACCAACCCGCAGCTTCTCAGCTTCTGTCTCGACGAACTCGCTCATCTCGAAGTCCTGAAGACGGAACTGACCGCGGGAAGCTCTCCGCGTGGAATGGGGTTCAAGCGCTCGCTGCGCGAAGCGAAGAAGCTGCAGGCCACCCTCGGTTCCACTTCGAGGGCGGACGCCGCCTACAAACAGGCTTTTGAGCGGGAAATGGCTAAACGACAGTCAGAGCGAGCATTTCACAAGAGGAGTACTGCCGCGCTGGCCTTCGAGGCGAGGCAGGAAAAGAAGAAAGAACGGCGCAGAGGGCATTGATTCGCATGCGGGTCCATACCCCCCAGTTGCTGCGCTCTTTCTTGTGAAGTGACTATCGGGTATGGACCCGCATACAATCCATTCCTTACAGAACGAACGATACCTCGGAGCCCTGCTCCGGGGTTCGTTCATTCGCATGCGGGTCCATACCTCCAGTTGCTGCGCTCTTTTTTGTGAAGTGACTATCGGGTATGCGACCCTCATCATTTTCGACCCGCGGCCAAGGTCTTCCTGAGATTTTCTATCCTCCGTCCCGGCGCCACGCCCTGGGGGCATGCCCTGCTGCAGGCGAATCTGCGCTCGCAGGCTGGAACCCCGCGCGGCTTTGCGGCGAAGTCGAGCATGGCCTCGGTCCGAGCGGGGCGCTCTTCGCGCTCCCTGTCGGCGGCAGCCAGGGCGGCCGGCCCTTCGAAGGGAGCCGTGACAGGGCAGGCCGACACGCAGATGCCGCATTCGATGCACGCCTCGAAACGCTCCCAGGGCGAACCCTCGGGCTTCGGGGCATCGTGCGTCACGCCACTTTTGCGGACATATCCGGTATCGGGCATCGCGTCGAAAAAGTTTCCCGGATGGACGGCCACATCTCCGATCACCTGCATCTTGCCCAGCGGTTCGATCCTGACGGGAACGTCGGCGAGCGGCGCCATCCGGGTGAGGCACATGAGGGCCGGCGCGCCGTTGATGAGGGCGCCGCAGGTTCCGCAGGACCCATGGTGGCAGGAGTGCCGGTAGCGCAGGTCCTTCCTTGTCGTGGCCCTGAGGGTTTCCAGGGCATCGAGCACGGTTGTCGTTTCCGAGATTTCCACCTCGAATTCTCCCGAAGGGAGAACGATGGTCGCCTTCATTGCCGCTCACCCCTGTAGAAGTCTCGCCAGCTTGGCAGGACGAAGTCCGCACTGCGGCAGACGGTCTTCAGGCCGAAGGCGGAGCAGACCATGTCCGCGGCCTTTTCGGCCATGGCCCTGAGCACGGTGGCCTTGCCACCTATGAGGCTGCAGAATCCCCCCAGTCCTTCGGTCAACGAGTGGTCGATCACCGTGAAATCCCGCGACAGGAGTCTGCTGTCGCCCGTGGCCCGTCCCGAGAGCGGGCGCGCCGCGGCCCAGGCCGCGTGCAGTGGTGCATCCGCATACGCAGGGAACATCTGCGCGCCTGAGTGTCGGAGGAATTCGATCTCTTCCGGGAGAGGGCGGATGGCCTCGGAGACAGGGCCGTCCCGCTGGGTCGAACCAATGATCGAAAGTCCCCTCTGGGGCACCATGATATCGCCGTCGGCGGGAGGACGGAGCCTGCTCACGACATGGTCGCAGATGCGACATCTGACGGCGAGGAGGGCCCCAGGCGCGGGCGTTACCGGTATGTCGACTCCCGCGAGAAGCCCGACGGAGCCGGCCCAGGCTCCCGCGGCGTTGACGAAGTAGTCCGCGCGGACGCTCTCCTCCACGGGACTCCCGTTGCGCCTGTCCACCACCTGGGCCGCAACTACCCTCCCTCCCGATCGCTCGAAGCCGACGACTTCGCACCAGGGCCGTATGTCGGCCCCGAGTGCGCGGGCCGCGGCGAAAAACGAGAGCGGGACCCGGAAGGCGTCGAAGGTTCCGTCCGGAACGCGAACAGCCAGCCGGATCAAGGGATTGAGGGCGGGTTCCAGTTCGAGCGCTCTTTGCGCGGTGAGACGCGACGCGGGGATGCCGGATTCGGCGAGGGCGGCCATGAAAGTCGGGGTCCAGTCGGCCTCCTCGTCGGAGAGGGCGACGAAGAGGCCTCCATTGTACTCCACAGCCTGAGGAACGATCCTGCGGAGGATGAGGCTTTCCTCGTAGCACTCCCTGGCGATGGTTCTGTCCGCCGCGGCGTAGCGCGCGCCGCAGTGGAGCTGGCCGTGGTGACGTCCCGTCGTCCCCGATGTGAGTTCGCCGCGTTCCAGGAGGACGACCTGCACCCCGCGGAGCGCGAGATCGTAGGCGAGGGCGGCTCCTGTCCCGCCGCCTCCGACAACGCAGACGCGGAGCCTCGCGCTCCCCGGAGTTTTCGCGGCCTGCGTTCTGGTCAAAGGGCTCGCTCCCTGTCCCGACAGGGGAGAGCTTCCGGCTCCATCTTGCATGATGGACAGTATAGGCGGGCAGGGCGGGACAGGCAACGGCCCTTCCTCCGGATTGATTTCTGGATGAGGCAACACGCGGCTCACCCGCAGGTTGGTTTTTGTTGAGGCTATACGGCCTCGGGCCCAGCATCGGGTCTTAAGCTTCCCTTGTCCCGATTCCGAGCCCAGAGATCAGTTTGCGGCCGAAGTGGCCGGCGAGGAAGCCGAGCGGGCTCTTGTCCCGCGATATGATCCCGTCGCAGACCCGTTTGTATCCGGAATGAGATCTGCCCTCCCTCGTGAGCTTTTCCCACACCCTCGGGCTGAACACCAGATCCTGCGCCCTGCCGTAGATTCGCAGGCTCCGCCCTATCGCGGCCATCGCGGAGCGGTAGGCGCTCCCGGACAGCTCTCCGGAGAGATGTCCGGCCAGAAGGAGGGATGCCTTCGTGGCGAAAAAGAGTCCTTCGCCCGTGACGGGATTGGCGAATCCCGCCGCGTCGCCCAGGAAGTGGACACGGCCGTCGGCCTGGGCGCAGAGCATGGGCCTTTCTCCGAGGGGAATGAAGGCGCCTGAAAGTTTTTCCGGGACAGGACCATAGACACCGAGAAAGCCCTTGAGGAATCCAGCGTCCACCGGCTTTCGGTAGAAGGAGCCGGTCCCGATCACCCGTTCGGCTCCGTTCGGGAATGACCAGGAATACCCTTTCATCGTCGAAAAGAAGTCGATGTGGACGAGCTTCCCTTCGGAATCGGAGGTCTTGTACTCGTAGCAGAAACCCTCGGGGCGGTAGTCCGGATCGAGGCAACGACGCATCAGACTCGTGGCCCCGTCGGCGCAGACGAGAATATCGTAGTCCAGGGTGCCCGCCGTCGTCTGGAGCCGCCTGCGCTTCGCGTCGATTCCCGTCGCCTTCACTCCGGGCCGGAAATCCCCTCCTGCCTTCCGGAAGGCATCGACGAAGGCGAGGTCGTACAGGCTCCTGTCCACGAAGTCGAATGGCAAATCGGTTGTGAAAAGGGCGGCCCGCCTGCCGTCGTAGCGGATTTCTATTTCGGAGGAACTCGCTTTCACGCTGCTGCGGTATGCCTCTTCGCCGAGGAGTGGGATTACGACCTCGCGTGTCTTCTGCGTGATCCCGCCTCCGCAGAGTTTCGGACGGGGAAAATCGCGCGCGTCCAGGAGAATGCTGTGCATGCCTTTCCTGGCGAGCGCAAGGGCGAACGAGGCCCCGGCGGGGCCCGCTCCCACGACAATGATCCGTTCCGATTTCATGCAACCATCCCGAGGCCGTCGGATACATCGCGGCGTAGAGGCCAGAGAAGACCTTTGCCTGTCTGCCCCACGCCTCTTCGGTGCGTCGATGCGATACTATAGTAGCATCAGAAAGCCGGGACAGGGCAAGCACCGGTTCATGCATTGCTTCGGAAGCTGGCTTCATACCCTGCAGCTCGCTGCGAGGTTGTTGATTCATGGGTTCCCGGCGGGTATAGTACCCGGAAAGTCCGCTTTTTAAGGAGGTCCCCCATGGTCACGCTCCCCGTACTCGGATCGGATGTCTCGTACAGGGTAAAACCCGGAAAAATCATCGCACTCGGTCTCAACTACCGGGACCATGTGGCCGAGAGCCTCTCCGTCGTCAAGTCGGGAAGCACCGAACTGCCCAAGGAGCCCATACTCTTTGCCAAAACCCCGAACGTGCTCATCGGCCCGGGCGAGGAGATCGTCATACCGACGAGCTTTCTCCTGAAGTACGGTTTTCCCGGCCTGCGCACCGACTACGAGGCTGAGCTGGCCGTCATCATCGGAAGGGGCGGGCGGAACATCCCGGCCGCCGAAGCCCGGTCCCACATCTTCGGCTATGCCTGCTTCAACGACGTCAGCCAGCGGAACATCCAGAATTCGGACCGCTCGGGCTGGTTCAGGGGAAAGAGCTTCGATACCTTCGGGCCCATCGGGCCGGTTGTCGTGCCCGACGCGCTGATCGGGGATCCTCAGAACCTCGACATCGAGTGCAGGCTGAACGGCACGGTTGTCCAGAAATCCAATACCCGCAACATGATCTTCCCGATCGACGAGCAGATCGCTTTCATCTCCTCCCAGATGACCCTCGAGGAGGGCGATATCGTCGTCACCGGAACCCCGAGCGGCGTAGGACGCCTGCGTCAGGGCGATATCGTCGAGATCGAGATCGGTGGCATCGGGATTCTGCGCAATACTGTCCGGGAAGAGTGAGCCTTCTTAGCCCCTCATTTCCGGGGCAGCCGGAGGAGCGAGGCAGATACTATTCCCGCGATCCTGGCCGGAGTGGATACCGCTCCGGCCATTTTGCGCTCTGCCGTGGCGACGTTCTCCGGTCGTGATTTCACCGCCAGCACCGCGTCGAGGACGGCGCCCGACTCCCCGGCCTCCTCGAAGCCATCGAAGATCCAGTTTCCGAGGCTGAACGCGATGTAGCCTTTTCCGTAAGTCTCCAGATCCTGCACGACGTGGGGGTGGGAGCCGACGACGAGAGAGGCGCCTCCGTCGATGGCGGCCCTGGCGGCATCGGTCTGGGCCCGTGTGCGCGCGGTTGAACCTTCCTGTCCCGCATGAAGCAGGACGACGACGGCATCCGCCTGCCCGAGGGCCACGCTCACGTCCGAGCGTATGTCGCCCGGAATCGCCAGGGCCACGCCGGGCTTTTTAGCGGAGGCCTGCCATGAACGGATGTCGAAGCCGCCCGACTCGACGGGTACGGCCACATAGCCAAGGAAGGCCACGCGGAGCCCCCCGCGCGTAACGATGGCGGGCTTTCGCGCTTCATCCTCGTTCGCTCCGGCTCCGACATGGGCGATTCCCGCCGCGTCGAGGAGAGAAATCGTTTCAGCCAGGGCCTTTGGCCCGTAGTCCATGGCATGGTTGTTGGCGAGCGAGACGAGGGTGAAACCGGCCCGCGACAGCGCCGCCGCCGCTCCGGGATCGGCTCTGAAGGTGTATTTCTTGTTTTCAGGCTTGCCGCGCGTCGAGATGCAGCATTCCAGGTTCGCGGTCAGGATGTCCGCCTCCGCCAGAACCCTCTCGCCCGGCCCGAATATGGCCTGCCAGCCGTATTGCGCAAGCCTCCTTCCGACAGACCGTGCGAGCATGACGTCCCCGACCGCCTTGATCCGCAGGCTGTCGCCTGGGCCGGCGCCCTTTGCCGGGAGGGCCGGAATTCCCGGAACGCCCTGAGCTCCCGGAGCGAACAGAGCCGCGAACAGCACGAGGAGCGCCGGGATCTTGTCATGCATGAACCTGCCTCCGACCTGGGCGATGGTAATCCATGGAGACCGAGAGGGTCAAGTTTTGCGTATTGTCGTGCGGTATTGTCGACATGAAACGAACCAATGCCAGCAGGTATTTCCGCATCTGACGGCAGTCCCGGAGACAGTTAATTGCGGCCCGCGCGTCGAACCGGTATACTCCGGAATCGATCAGGAGAGATCATGCCCAAAATTATCGACCATGACGCAAAAAGAAGGGAGATTGCCCAAACCGCGATAAGCGTTTTCGTGCGGGATGGAATCCGGGAAGCTCATCTGGGGACTGTCGCGGCGCTCTGCAGCTTTGGCAGGACAACCATGTATCAATACTTCCGGAACATCGACGAAGTTCTCGCGTTCTCGCTGGAGGAAATCTTCAGTCGCCTCATGAAGGATATCGAATCGGTCGCGGAGAAGCCAGGAAACTCCGCCACGGAGAAACTGCTCGACCTCCTTTTCTTTCTCGAGAAGGTCGCGGTCGAAGACAAGGAGAGGATGATCCTCGTCCTCGATTTCCTCCTTCACCCCAAACGCATAATTCCCGGCATGAGCTTCGATGTCAGCGGCAAAGTCCGGGAACTCCGCGCCTCCGTGGAGCGGCTCCTCGAAGCTGGAGTAAAGAGCGGCGAATTGAAGCAGGTTTCCGCCAAATCGATGGGGTTCACGCTTTTTTCCCTTGTCGAAGCGGCCGCCATCCATAGCGTCCTGTACGACAACATCTCCCTGGAAGAAACGGTCGCGTCCACCAAGGTCCTCATCGAAGGTCTCAGGGCCTGAAGGTCCGGGCTCTCAAGGGCCCCAAAGCCTGCTCGGCAAGGTTTTCGTCATGGTATTCCGCGGCGCTCTGGTTTAAACTTCACTCATCATGAACGGCACCAGAATTGCCGACGACCGCGAAGCCTCCGATGACTGTCACACCGATCACCTGTTCAGGCTGAAGACCAGGAATGTCCTCTTTCTCTGCCTCTCGGCGAGTCTGATGTATACTCTTGTCGGTCTCGCGGATTACCGTATCTTTGCGGGAACCATTTTCGACTCCCACATTCCGCTCTACCTCAGCAATCTGGTCTACCTGGCAAGCTCCTTCATCTTCATCTGTGCCGGCTCCTGGAGTCTTGACCGCTGCGAAAAGACCCTCATCGTCGAGGCCGATCGGCTCGTGACTGAAAAATGTGAGCGAAAGACCGCGTTCTCCGAAGCCCGCGAGATCGGGGACAGATTCAAAACCTACGTCGACCGTTCGCCGAACGGAGTCTTCCTCGTCGACGGAAACGGCGACTATATCGAGGTCAACGAATCGGCATGCAGAATTACGGGATACGCGACCGCGGACCTGCTATCCAAAAACTTCCTCGACCTCATTCCCGACGACATGAAGGAAGCGGCCGCCAGGTACTTCGCAGAGACGAAAGAAGGCAGACAGCTCGATATCGAGCTCGACTATGTGCACGCATCAGGCGAGAGGCGATCATGGAAAGTCAGCTCCGCGCAAGTCGCCCCCGACCGCTTTCTCTGCTACGCGAGCGATACGACGGAGCAGAGAAACGCCCAGGCGGCCCTTCACAGGCGCATTCTCGCCCTCACTCTTCCCCTCGACAGCTCTGCTCCCCCCGATTTCACCGACCTCTTCGACATCGACGAAATCCAGGAGATTCAGGATGCCTTTGCCCAGGCTCACGGCGTCTCCTCCATAATCGGGTATCCGGACGGGAAACCTATCACAAAACTGAGCAACCCCTGCAGGCTCTGCCGCGATCTCATCCAGACTTCGGCGGAGGGTTTCGCCGTCTGCTGCGAATCGGATTCGGTTCTCGGCGGCATGTTCGACGAGTCGGCGCCGGTCATAATGCCCTGTCTCGCCGCAGGGCTCCTCAACGCCGGCGTCTCGATCGTGGTCGGCGGGAAACACATCGCGAACTGGATAATCGGAGAGGTCCGGGATGCCAGGTCCGATATCGACTCGCTTGTCGGAAACTCCGACAGGTTCGGAATCGACCGGAGCGCATTCAGAGAGGCCCTGTCCGAGGTATCGGTCATGTCCCGGGAGGAGTTCGCGAAGATTGCGCGCCTCCTTCATCTTTTTGCCCGGGAACTCTCCGGCAAAGCCTATCAGAACATCCAGCAGGCGCGCTTCATCTCCGAGCGGGATCGTGCCGAAGATCGCAGCAGGGAAAGCCTGCGCTCTTTGTCGACTCTCATGACCAACCTTCCCGGAATGTCCTACCGCTGTGCCAACGATGAGAAGTGGACCATGGAATTCGTGTCGGATGGAGCGCCGGAGCTCACCGGATATGCTCCCGCGGACCTCGTCGGCAACGCCACCCTGTCCTTCAACGACATCATTCATCCCGACGACAGGGCATGGATACGCGAGCGCTTTACGGTGGCCGTGGCGGAAAGGAAGGCGTTCACGGCCGAATACCGCATCCGCACGCGATCCGGCGTCGAGAAATGGGTCTGGGAGCAGGGCGTCGCGGTGTATGGGAAAAACGGGGAAGTGCTGGCGCTCGAGGGCTTCATCACCGACGTGACCGAACGCAACCAGGCGCGCGAAGACCTCGAGACGCGGAATGCACAGCTCGACAAGCTCACGCAGGCCGCCAAGGATCTGAACTCTGTCCTCGAGTATCCGGTCATCCTGCGCACTCTCGTCGCCGCGGCCAGGGAGCTGGTGGGGGCGGAGTACGGATCGGCGGGGAGATTCGAGGAGGGAAGGTTCATCTTCACGGAATTGAACAGTGCCGGCAAAGTCTTCCCGATCCAGTGCACCTACGGGCCCGGGATCGGTATTCCCGGCCACATCGCCGAGACGGGCCGCTCCTATTTCACGAACGATGCGGAGCACGACCCGTATGTGGTGCCCGAACACCGGAATCGGATCGCTTTCCGGAACTGTGCGGGCATCCCCATCCACGGTCACGACGGAAGACTTCTCGCCTGCTTCCTCGCGGGCGACAGAAGAGGCGGTTTCTCTGAAAAGGAAATAGCCCTCCTCGAGGGGCTCGCGGCCAGCGCGGCCAACGCGCTTTCAAACGCTTCCGTGCTCGTCGATCTCAGATGCGCGGAGCGTCAGCTCAGAGAGAGCCGCGGTCAGTTCCAGATTCTGGCGGAATCCGCTCCCGTCGGCATCTTCCTCACGGATGCCTCCGGGGAGACAACCTATGTCAATCCGAAATGGTGCGATCTCTCCGGCATTCCGGCGGAGGAAGCCATGGGCTACGGCTGGCTCCGGGCCCTGTACCCCGATGATAGAGGCGAGAACCTCTCAGGCTGGAGATGCACGGTGGACAAAGGTGACTCCGGACAGGCGGAGTATCGCTTCCTCCACGCCGACGGTCGGGTCGTCTGGGTTATGGGCCAGGTCGTGCCGGAGATCGACCAGGACGGAAAGGTGGTCCGGTACATCGGCACCATGACCGACATAACCGAGCACATCGAGTCCGAGAAAACCATCAACGCCCTCAACACCGACCTCGAGCGCCGGGTGGAGGAGAGGACAGCCCAGCTCAAATCCATCAACGCCGAACTCGAGGCTTTTTCCTACTCGGTCTCGCACGACCTGCGCGCTCCCCTGCGGGCCATCGAGGGCTTCTCGTCGATGATCGAGAAGAAGTACGCCCCCATCCTCGATGCGGAGGGCCTGCGCCTCTTCGGCGTGATCCGCAGGAACACGGTGAAGATGAACACCCTCATCGGCGATATCCTCTCGCTCTCCCGGATCGGCACGATCGAGATGAAGATGAAGACGATCGACATGGAGGCCATGGCCCTCTCGACCTGGTTCGAACTCATGCCCCAGGACAGGCCGACAGATTTTGTCTTCACCGTGGACAAGCTTCCGCCTGCCCTCGGCGATCCTTCTCTCGTCAAGCAGATATGGGTCAATCTCCTCTCGAACGCCGTCAAGTACTCCGCGCCGAGTCCCGTCCACCGGGTCGAGGCGGGATTCGAAGAGAGGGAGGGGCGGACCTTCTACTTCGTGCGGGACTCCGGCGTCGGATTCGACGAGGACTACGCGGGCAAACTCTTCGGCCCCTTCCAGAGACTTCACAGCTCGGAACAGTTCGAGGGCACGGGCGTCGGGCTCGCCCTCGTGAAGCGCATCGTGAGCCGCCACGGCGGAATGGTCCGGGCATCCGGAAAGCCGGGCGCAGGCGCGGTATTTTCCTTCAGTCTCTCTTCACCCTTTGAAAAGACGGGCGGAATCTGATATCCTGCACAGATCGTCCGCTCCGGCGTTCCCGGAAGGGGCACACTGTACATCCCGGATGGAGGCTTCCCGTATGAAAGCGATCGAACTCGCCAAGGCCTACGACCCCAAATCATTTGAGGATCGTATCTACGAGGCATGGAAAACCGGTGGCCGGTTCATGCCCGCGGGAGTGCCAGGGAAGAAACCGTTCGTCATTGTAATTCCGCCGCCCAACGTGACGGGCGTTCTCCATATGGGTCACGGACTCAATAATTCGCTCCAAGATATACAGATACGCTATCGCCGCATGACAGGAAGGCCGACCCTCTGGGTTCCGGGCACCGACCACGCAGGCATTGCCACGCAGAACGTCGTCGAGCGCAAACTCAAAAAAGAGGGTTCGGGCCGCCACATTCTCGGACGCGAGAAGTTCGTCGAGGAGACCTGGAAGGTCGCCAACGAGCACAAAGTCATCATCAACAGGCAGCTGTCCAAGATCGGCGCCAGCGTCGACTGGAGCCGCGAACGCTTCACTTTCGACGCGGGGCTTTCCAAAGCGGTGCGCGAAGTCTTCGTCACTCTCTACGAGCGCAACCTCGTGTACAAGGGAGAGTACCTCGTCAACTGGTGCAGTTCCTGCGGCACGGCCCTCGCCGACGACGAGGTCGAGCACGAGGACGAGGCGGGCTCGATGTGGCACATCTGGTACGAACTCGAGGGCGGTCCCTGTCCCGAGTGTCCCTCCGGCCGCATCGAGATAGCCACCACGAGGCCCGAGACACTCTTGGGCGATACAGCCGTCGCCTTCAACCCTGAGGACGGGCGCTACACCGCCCTCGCGGGCAAAATGGTCCGCCTGCCCCTGACCGACAGGATCATCCCCCTCATCGCGGATTCCTATGTCGACGCGGCCTTCGGCACGGGCCTCGTCAAGATTACACCCGCCCACGATCCCAACGACTTCGAGGTCGGAAACAGACACTCGCTCGAGCGCATCAACATCCTCAACCCCGACGGAACCCTCTCCGACAAGGTTCCCGCAAAATATCGCGGTCTCAAGGCGCTGGAGGCGCGCAAGCTCGTCCTCGCGGACCTTGAAGCCGCGGGCCTCCTCAAGTCCGAGGAGAAGATGATCCACGCCGTGGGCCACTGCTACCGTTGCCACTCCATCATAGAACCCTTCCTCTCGGAGCAGTGGTTCGTGCGCATGAAGCCTCTCGCGGAGAAGGCCCTCAAAGCCTGGCGCGACGGGGAGGTCAAATTCTATCCCCAGAAATGGGAACACACCTACGAAAATTGGCTCACCAACATCCGCGACTGGTGCATAAGCCGCCAACTCTGGTGGGGTCACCGCATTCCCGTCTTCTACTGCAGGCATTGCGGAGCGGTAATCGTGGAGCGCGAGGACCCGACATACTGTGCAAAGTGCGGCTCCTCCGATATCTACCAGGACGAGGACGTCCTCGACACCTGGTTCTCGTCCTGGCTCTGGCCCTTCTCGACCCTCGGCTGGCCCAAGGACACGGCCGACCTGCGCAAGTTCTACCCCACGAGCGCCCTCGTGACCGCCTACGACATCATCTTCTTCTGGGTGGCGCGCATGATCATGGCCGGCATGGAGTTCACAGGCCAGAGCCCCTTCAAGGAAGTCTACATCCACGGCCTCGTGCGGGACAAACAGGGCCGCAAGATGTCCAAGAGCCTCGGCAACGGCCTCGATCCCCTCGATATCGTCGAGGAATTCGGCGCCGACGCCCTCAAGTTCACGCTCGCCTACAACTGCGCGGCCGGTCAGGACATCCTGGTGGACAAAGAGAGCTTCAAGATGGGCTCCAAGTTCGCCAACAAGATCTGGAACGCGAGCCGCTACATCCTCATGAACCTGGAGGGGCGCGAACTCGTCGACGCGGCTTCGCTCAGCTACAACGACCTCGACCGCTGGATACTCCACCGCCTGAACGAGGCTGCGGGCCAGACGCGCGCCGCCCTCGAGTCCTGGCGCTTCAACGAGGCCGCCCAGACCGTCTACGCCTTCTTCTGGGACGACTTCTGCGACTGGTACATCGAGGCCACCAAGCTCAGCCTCAAGGGCGGGGACGAGGCCGAGAAGAACCGCGCGACCACCGTCCTCCTCGCCATCCTCGAGGAATCCCTCCGCCTCCTCCATCCCTTCCTTCCCTTCGTCACGGAAGAGATCTACCGCATGCTCCCGAACGCCTCGGGGAATCTCATCCAGGCGGCCTACCCCGAATGCTCCGATTCCCGGCGCGCGGTGGAAATCGCCGCCGAGTTCGAAGGACTGCGCGAGCTCGTCCGCATGGCGCGAACCTTGCGCTCCGAGTTCCAGATCAGCCCCGAGACGAAAATGAAGCTCGCCATCAGGCCCGAGCAAGGTTTCACGGGAGCTGAATTCATCCGGAGAAACGCCGGGCTCATCGGCCTCCTCGTCAATGGGCCTGTCCCCGACTTCGTGGAGACGAGGCCCGAGGGCTCGGTAGTCCTCGCCGGAAGGGGCTATGAGGCCTACGCCATGGTCAAGGAATCGGTGGATGTGGCCAAATTGGTCGAAAAGCTCGAAAAAGAGCTGGAGAAGGACAGATCCTTCGCGCAGAGGACTGGCGCCAAACTCGCCAATGAGGGATTCGCCGCTTCGGCGCCCGCCGAGGTGATCGCCCGCGAGCGGGAGAAGCTGGCCGAGACGGAGAAACGCATCGCCAAGCTCGCGCGTTTCGTGGAGGAACTATCGTGAACGATGGGCGGGGCGGTCTCCCCCCCCGCGACGGGGTCGAGGCGACCATGGACAAGACCGACATGCTTCGGCTCAAGAACATGCACCTCGCCCCCTACATTCAGCTGGCGACGGCCCTCATAGGCAAACGCCGTCTTTCCGGCGGCAACATGTTCCGCCACCAGGTCGACACATTCGGCATCCTCATGGACTACGGCTACATAGACTCAGTCCTCCTCAAGGCCTCGATGGTCCACGACCTCGTCGAGGACGTGCCCGATTTCGACCGGGACCGCATCCTCGAGATCGACGATGAGTCGGTCGACGTCTACAAGCTCGTGCTCGAAGTGACCCGCAGCCCCATCGAGACGAAGTCCGAGTTCCTCGCGAGAATACTCGAGTTCGGCTCCGACAAGGCGCGCGTGCTCAAGTCCGCCGACCGCATCTCCAACATGATCAGCCTGGGCTACGTCACCGATGTCGAGTTCGTCCGCCGCTACACCGACGAGACGGAGCGCTACGTGTATCCGATCGCCGAGCGCGTGGACAGGCGCATGCTCGCCGAACTCATGGAACTTGTCGCCACCCGCCGGGAATATCTCTCCCGGATGTTCGAAATATAACCGAAAGGAGTCAACACATGAGCAATGCCATAACGAGGAGCGCCGTCGCGTCGACGATCGACCACACCCTGCTCAAGGCAGTCGGAACCGAAAAGGCCATAAAGGATCTCTGTGCCGAGGCCAAGAAGTACGGATTCGCCTCCGTCTGCGTCAATCCCTGCTGGGTCTCGCTCTGCGCGGCAGAGCTCGCCGGAACGCAGGTTCTGGTCTGCACCGTCATCGGCTTCCCCCTCGGCGCCAACACGAGCGCGGTCAAGGCCGGAGAGGCCAGGCTCGCCGTGACGCAGGGCGCTCAGGAGGTCGACATGGTGATCAATCTCGGCGCCGCGAAGGCCGGCGACTGGGCTCTCGTCGAGTCCGACATCCGGGCCGTCGTGGACGCCGCTCTCTTTGCAGGACCAAAGGTCACCGTCAAGGTCATCATCGAAACCTGCTACCTCACCGACGCCGAGAAGGTGAAGGCCTGCGAGGCCGCCGTAAAGGCCGGCGCTCACTTCGTCAAGACGAGCACGGGCTTCGGAACCGGAGGGGCGACCGTCGAGGATGTACGGCTCATGAAGAAGACCGTCGCGGCGGCCGGGCTCAAGGTGAAGGCCTCCGGCGGAATCCGGACCCTCTCCGACGCCGTGGCCATGCTGGAGGCCGGGGCGGACAGAATTGGCGCCTCCAGCGGCGTCACCATCGTGAACGAGATAATTTGATGTTTACGATGGTGGGCATCATTGTGAACGAGATAATTTGATGTTCACGGTGGGCATCATCGTGAACGGGATCCGCGGGTGAGGTTTATTTGTTGACAACCCGCCCCGACGCCATTAAAATGACATTTCAGTCCAAACAAGGAGGCTTTCAATGAAGAAAGCGCTGTTCATGCTTCTCATCGTCGCCATGGTTGCGGCTCCGGTTTTTGCACAGATCAAAGTCGGTCTCGTCACCGACATCGGCGGCATCGACGACAAGTCCTTCAACCAGGGAACCTGGGAAGGCATCGTCCGCTTCGCGGTCGATAACAAGCTCCCCAAGGCCAACTACAAGTACCTCCAGTCCTCCGCCGAGGCCGACTATGTACCCAACCTCGCCACCTTCGCCGATGAGAAGCTCGACCTCATCGTAGCCCCGGGTTTCCTCTTCAACAACGCGATGACCGAAGTCGCCGGCCAGAATCCCACCCAGAAGTTCCTCATCATCGACTCCATTGTGCAGGACAAGAACGGCAAGAATATCACGAATGTCGCCAACGCGGTCTTCGCCGAGCACGAGGGATCCTTCCTCGTCGGCGTCGCGGCCGGGCTCAAGGCCAAGGTCGACGGCAAGAAAGTCGTCGGATTCCTCGGCGGAATGCAGTTCCCCCTCATCGAGAAGTTCCAGGCCGGTTTCCAGGCCGGAGTCAAGGCCGCCTACCCCGAGTGCACCATCCTCGTGGACTACGCCGGTGATTTCGCCGCCCCGGACAAGGGACAGGCCATCGCCCAGAAACAGTTCAACGCCGGCGCCTACATCATCTTCCACGCCGCGGGCGGCACCGGAAACGGCATGATCAAGGAAGCCAAGGAACGCTCGCAGAAGGGAGACATCCGCTGGGCCATCGGCGTCGACAAAGACCAGTACAAGGATGGCATGTACGGCACCAAGTCCGCAGTCCTCACCTCAATGATGAAGCGCGTCGACGTCGCAGCGTACAATGTCGCCAAGATGGTCATGGACGGCAAATTCCCCGGCGGCCAGGTCCTCGTCTTCTCCCTGAAGAACAAGGGCGTCGGCATCCCCGCCGAAAACCCCAACCTCAGCGCGGCCATCATCCAGACCGTGAAGGACTACGAGACCAAGATCGCCACCGGCAAGCTCGAAGTTCCCGAGGTTCCCGCCAAGTAATCAGTTTTGTTCCGCATCTGAACGATCGGCCCTCCCGGAGGGCGAGCGATCGTCAAAAGTCGGCCGTCCGAGAGGGCGGTCGATTTTTGTCGGCCGATACCGTGCTTGCAGCGCCTATGCCGTGCTATAATGGACGAAAATTTAGACAGGGGGGCATGCGATGGACTGTGTCATCGAGATGCTCGACATAACCAAGGATTTTCCAGGCATCCGGGCGAATGACCATGTCACCTTGCAGGTGGAGAAGGGGAGCATCCACGCACTTCTCGGGGAGAATGGGGCGGGGAAATCTACCCTCATGAGCATCCTCTTCGGACTCTACCAGCCGGATGACGGCTCGATCCGCATCCGGGGCGCGGAAGCCCGCATTACCGATCCCAACGCGGCCAACGCCCTCGGCATCGGCATGGTGCATCAGCATTTCAAACTGGTGCACAACTTTACCGTCACCGAAAACATAATCCTCGGCCTGGAACCCCGGAAGGGTCTCGTCATCGATGTCAAAAAAGCATCGAGGCGCGTGGCCGAACTCACGAAGCTCTACGGACTCAACGTCGACCCCGATGCGAAGATCGAGGATATCTCCGTCGGCATGCAGCAGAGGGTCGAGATTCTCAAGATGCTCTACCGGGACGCAGAGCTTCTCATCTTCGACGAGCCGACGGCCGTCCTCACCCCCCAGGAGATCCACGAACTCATCGGCATCATGCGCAGGCTCGTCGCCGAAGGCAAAACCATCATCCTCATCACCCACAAGCTGAAGGAGATAAAGGAAGTCGCCGATGTCTGCACTGTTCTCCGCCGGGGCAGATGCATCGGCACCGTCAAAGTCGCCGATACGAGCGAGGAGAGGATGGCCGAGATGATGGTCGGCCGCGAGGTCAGCTTCCACGTCGACAAGGCCGAAGGGAAGCCTGGCGAAGTCCTCCTCAGGGTCGAGAAGCTCAACGTGAAAAACTCCAAAGGTCTGCTCGGCGTGAAAAACCTCGATCTCGAAGTGAGGCGGGGCGAGATCCTCGGACTCTGCGGCATCGACGGAAACGGCCAGACCGAGCTCGTCCAGGCGATAACGGGACTGTGCAAGGCCGAATCCGGCCGCATCCTCCTCAAGGGGAAGGACATCGCCAAGCTGTCCGTCATGACGAGAACGGAGATGGGTCTCGGCCACATCCCCGAGGACAGACACAAGCACGGCCTCATCCTCGACTTCCGCCTCGACGAGAACTTCGTCCTGCATTCCTACTTCAAGAAGCCATTCGCAGAGCACGGAATTCTGGATTTCAAGGCTATCAAAAAGAACGCGGATTTCCTGATAGAGCAGTTCGATGTGCGCTCCGGAGAAGGCGCCGCCACGCCGGTGCGCAGCATGTCGGGCGGCAACCAGCAGAAGGCCATCGTCGCGCGCGAGATCAACCACTCGCCCGAAGTTTTCGTTATCGCCCAGCCGACGCGCGGATTGGACGTGGGCGCCATCGAGTACATCCACAAGAGGATCATCGCCGAGCGGGACAAGGGCAAGGCCATCCTCCTCGTATCGCTTGAGCTCGACGAGATCCTGGACGTCTGTGACCGCATCGCGGTCATCTACGGCGGCGAAATAGTCGGCCTCGTCGATGCCGGCCTGACCAACGAAAATGAACTGGGCCTCATGATGTCCGGCTCGATGCGCAAGGTCGGTTGAACATGGCAAAAAAACGCGACAAGATCCTTTTGCCCCTGATTGCGGTATTCCTCGGCTTCCTCCTCGGCTCGATCATCATCGTCATAACCGGAAAATCGCCTTTCAGCATGCTCACCGCCATGACGAGAGCCGTCTCGGGCTTCGACATCTCGGGAGGCCTCGATTTCAATCCCCGCTATATAGGAGAATTCATAGTCCAGTCGATGCCGATCATCCTCACGGGCCTCGCAGTGGCCTTCGCCTTCCGCACGGGGCTGTTCAACATCGGCGCCGAGGGCCAGCTCATGATCGGAGGCCTCGCGGCCACAGCCGTCGCCCTCCTCGTCGAGGCTCCCAAGATTGTTCACCTGCCTCTCGTGATTCTCGCGGCCATGGCGGCGGGAGCGCTCTGGGGAGCCATCCCGGGCATACTCAAGGCCCGCTTCAACGTCCACGAAGTCGTCGTCGCCATCATGTTGAACTACGTGGCTCTCCACGTGAACAACTATACTATTCTCAACATTTTCGGCGCCGCCGATCGGGTCAAAACGACACCTTTCTCCGCAACCGCCCTCCTCAAGGACGATTGGCTCTCGCAGATCACCCAGGGGTCGCGCCTCAATTGGGGATTCATTCCCGTCATAGTCGCCCTCCTCGTGTTCTGGTTCGTCATAAACAAGACGACTTTCGGCTACAGCCTGCGCGCCGTCGGTTTCAACAAGGACGCCGCGAAGTATGCCGGCATGAAGGTCGACAGGAATATCGTGCTATCCATGACGATCTCGGGAGCCTTCGCCGGCCTCGCGGGCGCCGTGATCACGGTGGGAACCTTCTCCTTCGGACGGGTCATAAGCGCGGCCGAGGGTTACGGCTTCGACGGCATCGCCGTCTCTCTCGTCGGAGGCAACGAGGCTCTCGGAACCCTGCTTTCAGGACTCCTCTTCGGCATGTTGAAAGCTGCTCAGCCCCTCATGCAGTCTCAAGGGATTCCGAAGGAGATCGCGGGCATCATCCAGGCCTCCATCGTGCTCTTCGTCGCCATGCAGTATGGACTGAGTTCCATGCTCGACCGCATCAGAGGCGCTTTTGCGCCCAAGGCGGAGATGAAGCCGGCCGCATCCGGAACGAAAGGGAGGGGAAGTAAATGAACTTCGGACTCATACTCGAAATGTTCCCGATCGCCCTCATGTTTGCGACACCTATCATCATCGCCGCGCTCGGCGATCTTTTCAGCGAGCGATCGGGGATCGTCAACATAGCCATAGAAGGTACGATGATGGTCGGCGCCTTCGCGGCCGCCACGGTCACGGTTCTCCTCGAGGCGACCAATCCCGGCGCGGCCTGGATCGGCATCGGGGCCGGTATCCTCGCGGGCAGCATTTTCTCCCTCATCCACGCCTTTGCGAGCGTCAATCTCAAAGCCAATCAGGT
This sequence comes from Treponemataceae bacterium, assembly GCA_963678065.2. Classification (GTDB taxonomy): domain Bacteria; phylum Spirochaetota; class Spirochaetia; order Treponematales; family Rectinemataceae. The sequence continues at coordinate 169,402 of CAXXVZ010000004.1, read as the reverse complement.
CATTTCAGGCACCGCTCTCAACATCCTCGCGGGCGGACTCACCGTCTACCTCTGTCAGATCATATTCCACCAGCAGCGCACGCGGACATTCTCGAGCGGCATACCCAAGATCACGGTTCCCTTCCTCAAGGATATCCCGATCCTTGGGAAAATCTTTTTTATCGAAAACTATCCGACCTTCTACATCGCGATGGTTCTCGTCCTCTTGACCTGGTTTTTCGTCTACAAGACCCCGTTCGGACTCAGACTGCGATCCTGCGGCGAGCATCCGCAGGCGGCGGCCTCGATGGGGATAAATGTCGCCCTGATGCGCTATGTCGGAGTCATCATCTCCGGAGCCCTTTCGGGGCTCGCCGGCGGGGCTATGGTGCTCACCGTCGATATTCAGTACACCCTCTCCACCATCCACGGCACAGGCTTCATCGCCATGGCCTCCCTCGTCTTCGGAAAGTGGAATCCCTTCGGCGTCCTCGGCGCGGGACTCTTTTTCGGTTTTTCACAGGCATTGTCCTTTTATGCGAAGGACATATCCTTCCTCAAGGGGCTTCCCCTCGAGTTTTTCTACCTTCTGCCCTATGTCCTCACGATCATCGCGCTTATAATTTTCGCGGGACGTACGGTCGGCCCCAAGGCTTCCGGCGAGATCTACGATGCCGGGAAACGCTGAGACAGGGCTTTCGAAGATCGAATCGCGGCCGCAACCTATGACTCGAGTGGCGGGACATCGCGCGAGGCGAGTTCTTCCCAGCGCGTCGTCCGCGCATCGATGAGAGTCATGATTTCCGCATACCGCCTCGCCTCAGCCGCGCGGGCCGCGGCATCGCGGGTCGGCGATGCGAAGCTCGCCTCGAGGGCGGTTTTTTCCGCCTCGAGCCCGGAGATCTCGTCGAGAATGCCCTCGTATTCCTTCCGCTCCGCGTAGCTGAGCTTTTTTTGCGCCGGTTTTGCCGGGCGCAAAGGCTCCGCTACAGGACTCTGCGCCGCCCGGGGCGATTCGGCCTTTGCCTGGTTCGCCGCCGCTTCGGGCGCGTTTCTGCGGTATTCGCTGTAGCCGCCGACGAATTCCCTGAACCGACCCGAGCCATCGAAGGCGAAGATGAAATCGACCGTGCGGTCCAGGAAGGCCCGGTCGTGACTGACAGACACGACACAACCCCCGAAATTAGCAAGAAAATCCTCGAGGAGTTCGATCGTGTCGATGTCGAGATCATTTGTGGGTTCGTCGAGAAGAAGGAAATTCGGGGATTCCGCGAGGAGGCGGACGAGTTGCACCCTCCGGAGTTCGCCGCCCGACAGGCGGGAGAGCGTGAGCCCCTGCATGGTTCTCGTGAACAGGAATCTTTCCAGCAGCTGCTCGGCTGTGAGTTGGCTCCCGTCGGCCATGGTGATGCGTTCCGCGTGGGAGGCGACGAGCTCGAGGACGGTCATTCCCATGTCGAGGCCGGAAGCAGTCTGGTCGAAGTAGGCGAAGGATGTATTCTCGCCCCGGTCGATCCTGCCTGTGTCGGATTCGAGCCTCCCGTAGACGAGGTTGAGGAAGGTAGTCTTTCCCGAGCCGTTGGGACCGACGATGCCGATCCTTTCGCCTGCTTTGAAGACCCGGTCGAAGGGCAGGAGAACCAATTTTTCTCCGAAGGACTTGGAGGCGCCGCGGATCTCGAGGACTTTCTTGCCGAGCCTTCGCTGCCCCGTCGAAAAACCTTCCATGCTCTGTTCCCGTTCGAGAGCGGCATCCTGCATCGACCTGATTCTCTCTTTTCGTCTCTCGCTCTTGGTGGCGCGGGCCCGCGCGCCTCTGCCGAGCCAGGCCAGTTCGGTCTTCAGTATGGTGAGACGCCTGGATTCCGCTTTTTCGAGCGAGGCCATCCTCTCGATGCGCCGCTCGAGGTAGCCTTCGTAGTCGTCGGCGTACTTGTAGATGCGGCCCCTGTCGATTTCCATGATCGACGTGCAGACCTCGTCGAGGAACCATCTGTCGTGTGTGACGAGGACGAAGGCCGGTCTGCCCTGCACGAGCTTGCGCTCGAGCCACTCGATCGTCTCGATGTCGAGGTGGTTCGTGGGTTCGTCGAGGAGGAGGAGGTCGGAGGCGGGGGCGAGACAGCGGGCGATGGCCGCTTTCTTGAGCATGCCTCCCGAAAAGATGTCCATCCGCGCATCCTGAGCGGGCAGTCCGAGTTCCGAGCACAGGGACGCGTAAACCCGCTCGAGTGTGAAACCCTGGATCTCCTCCATTCTCTGTCCGAGAGTGAGGATCTCCCGTTCTTCTGCGGGGCTGTGGTTTTCCTGGTGGACGAGGTTATTGTAGCGCCTGACCGCCCGGACTATCGGGGAGTCCGCGAGGTAGAGGAAGGATCCGAGCGTACAATCGACAGGAAAGGAAGGACGCTGCTCGAGTACGCTCACGGAGAGTTCGCGGGCGCGCGCCATCGAGCCTGAGTCGGGTTCGAGCGTTCCGGCCAGGATGCGGAGGAAGGTGGACTTGCCGCAGCCATTGCGTCCGACGAAGCCGACTCTGTCGCCTGTGTCGATGCCGAGACTGACCTCGGAGAAAAGCGGGCCGTCGCCCAGTGCTTTGGATATGCCGTCGCATGAAACAAGATTCATCTCCGGGGGACTATACCCTTTCCCGGAGCTCTGCAACAATCGACCCATGAACGCTGCGCCCGGGGGATTCGCGGAAATGGAGGATGCCGGACTCGTCGTCGTCGGGGGAGGCCCTGCGGGGCTCATGTGCGCCATCGCCGCGAGAATCCGCGACAGGGATTCCCGCGCGGCCGCCTTGCCTGTCGATGCCGCCCGAGACGTCGCTTCTCACGCCTCCGGCGCCGTCCCTGGATCCCGCGTCGTCCCAGGATCTCGCGTCGTCGTCCTCGAGAAAATGCCGCGGCCCGGCATCAAGCTCCTAGCGACCGGCTCCGGCCGCTGCAATATCACGCACTCTGGCGAGGCTGAGGATTTCCTCTCGCACTACGGGAGTCACGGGCGCTTCCTGAAACCTGCCCTGTTCGGCTTCACGAGCGGAGAACTCCTCTCGTTTTTCGAGTCGGAGGGGCTCTCCTTCGTGACCGACGAGAACGGCAAAGTCTTTCCGGAATCGGGCGGAGCGCGCGCTGTCCTCGATGCCCTCCTGGCCCTGGCAGCCAGACATGGCGTGGAGGTCCGCGCCGGCAGCCCCGTCATCTCCCTCATGCGCGGTAAAGAGGGCTTCATCCTCCGCGCGTCCTCCGCAGCTTTTCGTTCCCATACGGTCTGCATCGCGACAGGGGGCGCCTCGTATCCGGGCACAGGTTCGACGGGGGAGGGATACGTCCTCGCCGCATCCCTCGGGCATGGCATCGTAGAACCCGCTCCCTGCCTCACGCCCGCGACAGTCAGTCCCTGGCCCTTCGCCGGATGCTCGGGCTTCGCCCTGAGGGAGAGGCGCATCTCCGTGTTCCGGGACGGAAAGAAGCTCGCGGAAGGCTCGGGCGACATACTGTTCACGCACACGGGGCTCTCTGGGCCGGGCATACTCGACCTGTCCCGGAACATCCGCGCAGGCGACGAGCTCTCCTTCGCCCTCGCCCTGCCGGAGCAGGATGCCGAGGCCACCCTCCTGGGCGAGATCGCCGCCCACGGCAAGCGCGAACTCCGGACAGTCCTTCGCGTCTTCGGACTGCCGGACAGTCTCGCGAGGGCGGCGGCCATCCACGCCGGGCTCGGCCCTTCAGTCCGCGCCTGCGACATAGACAGGGCGGGGAGGAAGGCGCTCGCTGCATGTCTTTCGGCCTGCACGCTCCGGGTTTCGGCCCTCGGCGATTTCACTCAGGCAATGTCGACCTCGGGCGGTGTCGATCTCGGAGAGGTGAATGCGAAAAGCATGGAATCCCGGCTCTGTCCGGGACTCTTCTTTGCGGGAGAGGTTCTCGATATCGACGGCGACACGGGAGGCTACAATCTCCAGGCCGCCTTCTCGACGGGCTGGCTGGCCGGAATCTCGGCGGCGCGGCGCATCGAAGTCTGACTCAAGCCCTTGGCGCCATTTTTCCGAGGCGCCTTTCGGCGAAGAATCGCCTCACCGGCCTGCGCTCCGCCGCGATCGCAATCGCGCATTTGTCGCGGTAGGCAGTCAGGAAAGCGTCGACTTTTTCTTCGCTCATGTAGTTCCTGCCTATGTCGATGAAGATGCGGTATTCGTCGAAGGAGGACCACGCGTAGTTCCTGTCGATAGGGCGGAACAGGACGTCCGCGAGTTCCCTGTCGGCGGCCTGCTTGCTGCCCGCCGCGAGGTCGAGAAGCCTCATCACCAGTTCGAGAGAAGAGAGCTCCTCGTCCGGCCGCACGAGGGGGGCCGAGACATCGAAGCCGGCCACGAAGAGAAGTCCGCCCTCCATGAGGACGCGGGCTTCGCGCACAGGCAGGTTGGCCATGAGGTAGCCGTCCGCGTGATCGCGCCCGCCGATCTCGACCGAAGGAAAGAGAAAGGGGATCGCCGTCGAGGCCATGACGGCGCGCGCGAGGGGAGGCTCCACTCTGTTCCGGGAATCATCTCCGGGCGCCGATCCTTTTTTATTCAATGATGAGAAGACGGCGGGAACCGCATTCCCGAGGTCACTCGCCACGGCCGCGAAGGGAATCTTCAGGGTCGCGAAGTCGATACCCCGGAAAATCTCCGAAAAAATGGCGGAAACATCCCGCTCGTTCACCATGGCCTGCCTCGCGAGGGTCTGCCCGATGCGGATCCCCTTTTTTACTGTTCCGGAGAGTGTCGACACGAACTGTTTCCATTTCGAGGTAGTGTCCTCGTCGCCCTTCGGTTCTCCCAGATACTTTCTGGAAAAAGCGGCGAACTCGCTCGACGCGAAAACTTCCTCGACCCGCCCGAGCACTCCCTCCACCGAACCGAAATGGCAGTACAGCGCCCCGAACAGCGCTCCCGCCGAAGTCCCGACGACCAGATCCGGTTTGATGCCCCGCGTTTCCAGGGCTTCGATCATGCCAAGATGGCAGAAGCCCTTGGCCGATCCGCCGGAAAGGATATACGCGATCTTGGGTGCGTAGAGCGATACGGTTCTGTCCTGCCTGATCGAGTCGATGATTGTCTGCATGTGGCGCCTCTGTCATGATGGAGTGGTTCCGAGTGTAAAATAGAATGTAGCTCCGCAATCCGGTTTCGCATCGGGCCAGATCCTGCCGCCATGCCGGATAATAATCCGCTGTACCGTGACAAGACCTATTCCGGTACCGGCGTACTGTTTTGTGGAATGCAGTCGATGGAACGGGGTGAACAAAGTGGAGGCCTGAGCCATGTCGAAGCCCGCGCCAGTGTCCCGCACGAAATAGACGGTTTCGCCATTTCTGAATTCCATGCCGAGAGCAATCGCAGCAGATTCGCTGTGGCTCGTAAACTTGAATGCATTTCCCAAAAGGTTTTCCAGTACGATTCCCAACAACTGCGGATCACCTTGCACCTCAAGGCCGTCAGAAATGGAAACCGAAACAGTTCGTTCCGGCTCTCGTTCCCTGAGTTCTATAACGATCTCCCGGGCTAGTGCGCCCAGGTCGACGGTCTGTCGGGTGAGTCCGCTCTTCGTGACTCGCGAGAGGTTGAGAAGAGCATCGATCAGGTCGCTCATCCGCTGTGTCGATATCTTGATCCGTTCCAGATAGTGTTTGCCGTTCACGTCGAGCGTCGGGCCGCAGGTATCGAGCAGTGCCGTGCTGAACCCGTCCATCGCTCTCAAGGGGGCTCTGAGATCGTGCGAGACCGCATATGAGAATGCCTCCAGCTCTTCGTTGGCGAGTTCCAGCTGCCGCGTGCGCTCGGCCACACGTCGTTCGAGTTCGCGGTTGAGTTTCTGGATTTCATCTTCGGCATGCTTTCTTTCGGTGATGTCGGCAAAAATACCGCTCATTCTGAGAGGCCGGCCGCCGGCATCGCGCTGAACGACGCGCGCGCGATCGGATACCCATATCTCTTTCCCGTCGTTGGTTCTCATCCGGTATTCGACCTCGTGCAGGGGCGTTTTCCCTTGAAGGTGGTTCTGAAGCGATGCGAATACGACCGGTCTGTCTTCAGGATTGATGCGGTTCTTCCATTCTGCGGGAGTATAGCCAGAGTCCTCGCGTTCGTATCCGAGTATCTCGAAGCAGGTTCGGTTCCGTTTTACCGTATTCGTCGCGATATTCCAGTCCCAGGTGCCGAGTTGGCTGCCTTCGATTATGAACGAAAGACTTTCCTCGCTGTTCTGCAATTCCTGTCGGGCCTTTTCCGCCGCGGCGTTGGCTGCATCGATCTCCGCACTTGTGCGAAGCGCCGCCTGCGAAACGATGAGTCCGAATACAGCCATATACAAAAGGCTCATGAGCGCTGCCGCGAGGGCGGGATTGGCGATGTGCGGGACAAGCTCATGAGCCAGCCAACCATACACGAGGATACTGACGAGAGAGAGCGGCAGGAATGCGCGGGTCAATCGTGCGAGCACCGAATCGCCCGAAAAAGTCATGGCCGGCCATGCATCGGGTCCCACGGAGGCCATCGTGGCAAAGGCCAGAAAAAAAAGTGCAAACGCTGTCGGCAACGCGACGGGGATGAGCGTACCCCCGTAGAGAAGAGGCGATCCATACAGATACCCGATCAGTATCGTGAGGGCGATCATCGCTACCGAAAAGGAGAGTATTCCGGCGATCGAGCGGTTGCGTACCCGGTTGCCCGGTGTGGCGGAGAGTAGCAGAATGTGCGCAAGAGCCTCGAGAATGAGACATCCCGCCGTGATGTTCGACATGCGGCCGGTCGACACAAGTCCCAAAGTGGGCGGTGCCGGCAGGAAGAGGCGGGATATGTCCAGATCTATTTTTGTCAAGAAACCGGCGATCACAAGCGCGCAGTTGACAATGACCGCTATCGATGCGACGAGAGCGATCGTTTTTCCAGCTGTGCCGCTCTTTTTGTCCCGGTGCACCAGCAAAGCTCCGCATAGAAGTAACAGCATGAGAGCAGTGCCCGGGGCCATCGGAATATAGTGGGTGTTGAAGCTCGCAAATATAGGGCGGTCAAAGAGCCATCCAGCAATGCCCAGAATCGTCAGGAGCAACACAAAGGAAAGACATACGGTGGGTATGGGTTTTGAAAAAATACCGGATTTCCCTGTCTTCCCCATGCGACTGCTCCTCTTCGGGTCGTGCGCCGGGACATCTCTAGCGAAAAATATACTCGAATGGATATGTGAATGCAAATGCGACGAATTAGTTCTCGTGGTAATGCCGGAAAAACGAACTGTAGGGGAGAGCCGCAGCCGAACCGTCGACCACGATGGAGATGAGGCTGCGCAAAAGCGGCAGTTCGTCTTTCGCGAGCAGTCCCCTCGCTTCCAGAGAAGGGAGGACCCGACCCAGTGTTTTCACTATTTCAGCCGCCTCGAGTGTTTCACCGTCGAGTATCAACCGCGATTCGGCGTAACTCTTTCCGGATCCGAGCAGGCGGCCAAGCCTCACGGTTCTTCCTCCTTGGGCAGTGACATAGAGGTCGCCCGCACCGGGAAGCATGTAGGCAAGCTCCCTTCTCGACCCGGTGATCTCGAGGAAGCGGGCCATCTCCGTGGTCCCCTGGGCGAAGAGTGCCGCGGCCAGGTTGTGCATGTACGCCTCGGCATGATCGGGGCCGCCTTCGCGCTCAAGCATTCCCGCGGCGAGTCCGACCCCCAGGGTGTAGGCGTTCTTGAGGGCGGCGCAATATTCGAGTCCGACGAGATCGGTCGTCGGCGTCACATGGTAGTAGCTCGTAGAAAAAGTCGCCGCGAGTACCTCGAGCGCCGCCGGGTCGCGGCAACCGAACATGACGAAACTCTGCCGCCTTCCGGCGAGTTCTCCGGCGATGCAGGGGCCGCCGATGGCCGCGATGGGCAGGGTGTCCCGAATGCCCGCGGGGAACTCGTCGCGCAGGACCTCGGGGAGGATCCGCGGGTTCCCGGCAGGGGCTGATTCGAGCCCCTTCGTTACCGCGATGAGGATCTGCCCTTCTCTGAGGCGGGGGCCGAGTGTCTTTCCGATCCAATGGACACCGAGGGAATTCACGCCACTCACGATGATGCCGGCCCCATCCAGCGCCTCGTCGAGTTCCGAAAAATAAAAGGCGCTCGCCTTGTCGGGGAGGCTGCGGCGCAGTCGCGGATGGAAGTGCCTCTCCTTGCAGGAGGCGATGGTCGAATCGTCGAGAAAGGTTCCGACCAGGCGTACGGAATGGCCGTTGTCAGAAAGGGGGTAGGCCAGCGCCGACCCCATGAGACCGGCACCCAGTATTGTCACGGTGCTCATGCGAAAGGCTCCTCATGCTGCAATGTAGGTCCGCAAAAGCGCATATGGGCCGACCGGCCTGTCAGAACGGTCGGCCCATGCGCCATCAGCGCATGTTTTTTTCGATCTGGGCGGCAACCTCGTCCGCCACTTTCTTGATGTCTTCCTTGCCGACGAAAATTCTCTCCCAAAGGACATTGAGGGCGGGCTCGGTCTTGGGATCCATCTTGATGCCGGGGAAAGCGCTCGCGTAGCGCATCTGCTCGACAGCCACTCTGAACTCGGGATTCGTGGCGAAATACTTCACGAGCTGGGGATCCTTGAGGGCAGAGAGCCTGAGGGGCATGTAGCCCGTGTCCATCGCCCACTTCGAGGTCTGGGGGGTATCGGTGAGCCACTGCAGGAACCTGAAGGCCGCCTCCTGGTTCTTTGCCGGGGACTTGGCGGGGATGACGATCCCGTTGCCGCCCGTAGGAGCCTTCCTGACGCCGCCGGGGCCGACGGGAAGCATCGCGATGCCGACATCGAACTTCGAGTTCTTTATGATGTTTCCCATCCATCCTGTCGTAATGAACATCATGCCGACCTTGGAGCTGATGAAGTCAGCCTGAAGGGCTTCCCAGGTTGCGAGTCCCTGGCCGGGATAGATCCGCGCCGCGCCGTCGGAGTAGACGAGGTCGTACCAGAACTTGAGACCCGCCACTCCCTTCTCGTCGTTGAAGGTCGGGATGTCGGTCGCGCCCTTCTTCACGGAAATCGTGCCGCCGTTGCCTTCGACTGCGTTGGAGAAGTACCAGAAGGGATTGCCGACCTGGACGCCGAATCCGTACCGGTTCCCGTCCTTGCTGGTGAGCGCGATTGCCGCCTTGCGCAGCTCGGCCCAGGTCTCGGGGGCTTTGTCGGGGAGTCCCGCAGTCCTGAACATGTCCTTGTTGTAGTAGAAGACCGGCATGGACCGGGATTGCGGCAGGCTATAGAGCTTGCCGTCTATGGTGCTCTCGCCCAGCAGCGCCTCGGGGAAGTCCTCTTTCGGGAGCTTGAACTTTGCGGCAAGATCATCGAGGGAGCGAATCGCCTTGCGCTCGGCGAAGACGGGGATGCGGGAGATCTCGAGCATTACCAGGTCCGGCACCGCGCCCGCGGCGAGGGTGGTCGCAAATTTCTGCTCGACAGTCGTGTAATCGCCCTGGAATTCATATTTTATGAAAGTGTCTGACTGGGAGGCGTTGAACTGGTTGACGGAGTCCTCCAGCAACTTGCCGTTATTGCCGCCTAATGCCGCCCAGAAAACGATCTGCGTCGGGCCGGCAGCGAAGGACGCCTGAGCCCCCATGATGGCCATCGCCGCGCAGGCGATCACTAGAATACCGGTTCTCTTCATATGCGCACCTCCCGTAAGTCTATAACCTCCGCCACTGCGGAGGACTGTCATCCCTTGAGCCCCGAACTCATGATCCCTTCCACGAAATAGCGCTGGAAGAAAAGGAAGAGGAGGATGATCGGCAAAATAACGAAGACCGACGCCGCCATCACGACATTCCACTCGATGCTGCCCTCGCTGGTCCTGAGGAAGACGAGGCCGACAGGCAAGGTTCGCATCTCCGGGGAACTCGTCATGATGAGAGGCCAGAAATAATCGTTCCAGCGCCAGGTGAATGTCAGGAGTATGAAACTCACGTAGGAAGGTTTCGACATCGGCAGCATGACGTTGCGGATTATGGACATGTCGCCGGCTCCGTCGATGCGCGCCGCGTCCACCAGATCGTTGGGAATCTCCAGAAAACTCTGCCTCAGGAGGAAGGTTCCGAAAGCGCTCGCGGCGAAGGGCAGGATGAGAGCTGCATAGCTGTTCAGCATGCCGGCCTTGCTGAGCATGATGAAGACCGGCACGACGATCACCTGCGTGGGCACCATCATCGTCGCCAGAAAGAGGAAGAAGAGAAGGTCCCGTCCCTTGAACTGGAGCTTCGAGAACGCATAGGCGGAGAGGGAGGCGAGGCTTGTCTGGAGGATGATGATGGATACGGTCACGGCGATGCTGTTGAGCGCGTAGCGCGCAAACGGCGCCGCAGCCCAGGCTTTGGCGTAGTTGCTCCACTGGGCGTGATGGGGAATCCAGTTGGGTGGATAGGCGTAAATCTCGTCCAGCGGCTTCAGCGAAGTCGAGAAGGTCCACAGGACGGGGATCACGGAGAGCACGAATACGGCTGCGAGGACAACTTCGAGCGCAGTTCCCGAGATGATCTTCCGCGCGCGCCTCTGGGCTCCGACGGCGGAGCTCACGGACAGAATCCCCGTGTTTTCAGGTATGGCAGAGCGTAGCCGGGCAGGTTCGTCGTGATCATTTCGACACCCCATCCAATGAGGGCGTCGAGTTGCTCCCTGGAATCGCCCAGCCAGCCGGTAACCGTCATGCCGGATGAGTGGGCGGCGTCGGCCATTGATTTCGTACTGGTCATGACCGGGATGCAGGCGTTGTACGCGCGAAGTCTCCGCGCAGTCTCGAGATCGGCATCGGTTTTATACCAGCCGATGAAACCCCGCCGGATCGAGGGGTAGCGTTCGAGCATGATTTCGAGGGCGACAGGGTCCCAGGAAGTGACTACCGTTTTTCCGGTGATGCCCTGTGCGGCCATGATGGAAACCAGAAGGTCGCAGACCCGGCCGAGCCTGGCCGGCCTGTCGGTCTTTATCTCGATCTGCCACTCGCGGATCGAATCCCTGAACGACGAGACCACCTCGATCAGCCCGGGAATCCCGACATCGCCCTCGCCATGCCAGGCTTTGATTCCTTTGGAGGCGTCCATGCGGCGGAGGGTACTTGAGTCGAAATCGCCGACGAGGCCGTCGAGGTCCGTGGTCCGCACAAGTGATTCGTCGTGGATCACCGCGAGCTCTCCATCGCGCGTCAGGTGGACGTCGAGTTCGAAGGCTGTGACGCCTTCGCCGATCGCGTGCCTGAATCCGGCCATCGTATTCTCCGGCGCCTCGAATGCGGCTCCCCTGTGTCCGAATACCGTTCCGTTCATATACTCTCCGTTCCTCGTGTTATGAGTAATGCACCCATCTCTTCGATGCCCACATCTGGATTCCCGTCGCGGCGGCGACGATGACAAAGAGGACAACCGCAATCGCGGAGGCGTAGCCGGCTTCGAAGAACTGGAAGGCGTTCTGGTAGAGGTTGAAGACCAGCATGTTCGTGGAGTTGACCGGCCCGCCCTGCGTCATGACCGCGACAGTCTCAAAGTTCTGGAACATCGTGATGAAAGTTGTCACGACGACGAAGAGTGTCACAGGCGAAATGAGGGGCAGGGTAATCCTGAAGAAAATCCGCGTGGCGCTCGCGCCGTCGATGAGGGCCGCTTCCTTCAGTTCCCGCGGCACACTCTGAAGCCCTCCCAGGAACAGAAGCATGTCGTATCCCATGAAACGCCATACGGTCATGATCATGAGGGCGGGCAGCGCCCAGTTGACCGAGGCTATCCAGCCCGGTCCCACGAGGCCGATGCCGGCGAGGACGCTGTTGATGAGTCCGTACTGCGGGTCAAAAATCCAGAGCCAGACGAGGGCCATCGCGGCCGTGCTCGTCAGATAGGGCGAGAAGATTCCCGCGCGGAAAACTGTCCTCCCGGGAAGGGGTTTATCGAGTACGAGCGCGAGGAGGAGTCCGATGACGCCAGCTGCGGCAACGACGACGACAGAGAAAATGGCCGTATTCGCAAGGGCTTTCAGGAAGACCGGGTCTTCGGAAAGCCGGACATAGTTCGCGAGGCCGGCGAAAGGGCGCTCGGAGGAGATCAAGTCCCATTTCGTGAAGCTCAAAACTCCCGAAAACAGAAGCGGGAAGAAGATGAATACAGCGAAGACCAGGAGAGAAGGGCTGATGTAGAGCATCGCTTTCCCGAAATCACTGTGCCGCCGCATCGGTATTTTCCTTATTTGTCAGTCGTGTCGAGAAGAGCTCGCGCCGTTTCCTCTGTCGTGACGAGGACACTGCAGTATCCGCCGCGGAGCATTCCCCGTATTGCCTGAATCTTGTCGACCCCTCCGGCGAGGGCTATCGACAGCCTGCGCTGGCGGAGCGACTCGAGCGGCACCGCGATGGTCGAGTCATCGAGAAACGGAATACAGATATTTCCGTCCCTGTCGTAGAATTTTCCGCAAATTTCTCCGACTGCGCCGGCCGCCCGCAGCTGCGCCAGAAGCTCCTCGCTCACGTATCCGGTCTGGTACAGGGAAGAGCGCTCCGAAATTTCTCCGACGCCGAAGACGCAATACTCCGCCTTGCAGGCTGCGTCGTAAATAGAAAAGAACCGCGAATCGGAGAGGAGGCTGATTTTTATCTCGGGCGAGTCGACGATCATAGGGGCTGGCATGATGAAAGACTGGCCGCCGAATGACGCGGCAAAAGCCTTTATGATCCGCTCGCCGCCTGTCGGTATGTCCGTGCGGTCGAGACTGCCGTTCAGCATGACGGCTGATACCCCGAGACTCCGGTTATCGGGCAGGGCCTTTGCGCATTTGTAGACCGTGCTGCTCCATGAGACCGCAATGGTCGATTTCTCGGTAACCCGCTGCGAGATGAGATTCGCGGCCGCCTCTCCGATTGCGGATTTCACGGCCTCGTCAGAGGTATCCATCGGTGACACGACTACGGCCTCCTTGAGGCCGAATCGCCGCTCGAGCTCGGCCTCGCTGCCGTCTATGCACCGGAGGAGAGGCGAATTGATGGCGATCGTGACAATTCCTTCGTCCTCCGCCTTTTTGAGAACGCGCCCCACCGATTGGCGCGATATCGCCAGTTTGTTCGCTATCTCCTGCTGCGTCATGTGTTCCCGGTAGTAGACAGTGTGCAGGGAGACGGAGGGATTTATGAACTCTACGGCATACTCCCGATATGGTATTCGGCACGAACCACGCCAGGTCGCTCACGCAGTTTAGCTGTGTCCTTGATCGGTGTACTTCCAAAGAACCGGCCGTATTCCCTGCTGAACTGTGAAGCGCTGACGTACCCTGCGAGCTGACTAGCGGAATCTGCGTTTATCATTTGACGCGATGTCATGTTTATGATATAAGAAAAAAATTGTTCAGTACAAAAAATAATTTAGATCACTTGGAGGCTGTGCCTCCTGGAGGCTGAAATGGGAATATACTCTGAGCTAGGGGTCAGGTCGGTCATCAACGGCTGGGGGACCATCACGAAGATCGGAGGATCCACGATGGCGCCTGCAGTCCTGCAGGCCATGAATGAGGCCGCCCGCAACTATGTGGATATCGCCGCTCTCCACGCGGCCGCCGGCGTGCGGATCGCGAGTCTGCTCGGCGTGGAGGCCTGCTGCGTGACCAGCGGGGCCGCGGCCGGTATCGCCATTTCCGCCGCGGCGTGCATGTCCCGCGGCGATATCGTCAAGCGGCTCCAGCTGCCTGACACTCGAGGCATGCCCGACGAGGCGATCGTGTTGAAGTGTCACAGGACTTTATATGACCAGGCTCTCCTCCTATCGGGCGCCAAGATCGTGGAGGTAGGTGCCACCTCCTTCGCCTGCCCCGAGCAGGTCGAGGCTGCGATCTCCGAGCGGACGGCTCTGTTCTTTTACGCGGCCGAGGCAGAGGCGATGCGCGGATCCCTCGATCTCGCGGTCCTTACGCCGATGTTGAAGCGGCGTGGCATACCGACAGTCGTGGACGCGGCCGCCGAGATTCCCCCGAAAGAGAATATCCACAAATATCTGAGGAAAGGCGCTGACTTGGCCATCTTCAGCGGCGGAAAGGAGTTGCGCGGCCCTCAATCGTCGGGGCTCATCCTCGGGCGAAAGGACCTGATCGCGGCCTGTGACGCGAATTGCTGCCCGAACCATAGCATCGGGCGCCCGATGAAGATCGACAAGGAGTCTATCGCAGGCATCGTGAAGGCGGTGGAGCTTTTCGCCGCCAAGGACTATGGCAAGCAGGTCTACCTGTGGGAGGAAATGGTGCATCGAATCGTCTCCAGCCTCCGCGATTGCCCAGGGGTCGAGGCGAGGGAGGGCAAGCCCGCAGAGCCGGGGGTCCAGCCTGCCGACCTCCTGCGAGCCTATGTGCGGCCCACGCGCATGAGTGCGGTCACCCTCCAGCAGAGACTGATCGACGGCGATCCCTCAATCTGCACCGGCCTGTCGGGCGACGAAATCGCGATCAATCCCCAATGCCTGGAAGAGGACGAGGTGCAGGCCGTGATCCGCGCGATCGAGGCCACGGCCTGATCGATGGCCTTAGGGGTGGGCGTAGTCTCGCATCTGCGGGGTCGCCTCGCGGACACTAGATCTCCACGATCATTTCGATCTCGAGCGTGATGTTCGAGGGCAGTTCGTTCGATCCAATTGCGGACCGCGCGTGCTTACCGCGCTCTCCGAAAATGTCGATGAGGAGCTGCGAGGCGCCGTTCATGACCTGGGGCTGCGAACCGAAACCCGAGGCGCTCGAAACGAAGCCGAGGAGCTTGACGATGTTCTTTATCTTGTTCAGATCGCCGAGGTACTGGTGCAGGACACTGAGCGCGTTTACAACGCACAGACGCGCCGCGGCCTGTCCTCCCGCGATATCCTGCTCCGCCCCGACCTTGCCGCTGTAGACCGGGAGTCCGTCCTTGGTGCAGCCTTGACCAGAGATGTATAACAGGTTCCCTACTTGTTTGACGGGAACATATAAGCCAGCCAAAGGCGGGCAGGGGGGGAGGGTCAGGCCCTGGGCCGTGATACGTTCGTATACGTCGCTCATAGATGCTCCATTCGGGGATGTGACTCGCGCGAGGGGCCATGCCCTGCTCCGATGGTCGGTCATCCACTGGGAGTATGGTATCATAGAGAAGAAAGAAGCACAACAAAATTTTTGTTATCAAAAAAAAGATTGACAGCCTAATAAACGGACTGTAGACTGCTCCCAAGTACTATAAGCGTCGGCGTCGAAGCGCCGGCGAAAAGGGAGGATGAATGATGAAATCTTTCCGGTGTCTCCTGCCTCTGTTGTTTCTTCTGGGACTAGCGCCCAGCGTGATGGCCCAGACGAACCTCAATCTCGTCGGTTGGCCCTACGAGGTCGATACCGTCGCGGCCAACTTGCAGCGTTTCGCCTCGCAGAATCCTGGCTTGACGGCTACCTTCAATCCCCTGCCAAGCGACAGCTATGCGGACAAGATGGCGATTTCCTTTGTCGGCAAGACAAGGATCGACGTGGCGTACGTGCGCAGCGAATCGTTCGCCCAGTGGGCGGAGGCCAAGTGGATCGTCCCGATCGACGCGATGCCGGGGATCAAGGACTACGTTGCCGATCTTCCCGCCTCCATCGTCGCGCAGATGTCCTATAAGGGCCATCTGTATGGGCTGCCCTATTACATGGGCATCCAAGCGATGTCCTACAACAATAGCCACTTGAAGGCGGCCGGGATCGCCAGGCCGCCGGTTACCTGGGATGAGCTGTTGGACGCTGCCAGGAAGATCAAGAACAAGAAGATCGTCGAATACCCGATTGTCTTTATGCTGAAAAAGGGTCAGTACGTCATAGAGACCCTCGAGCTCCTCACCATCGCCATGGGCGGCAAGGTTATCGACGACGCGAACGAGCCGCAGTTCACCGATCCGAAGTGCGCCTTCCAGACTGCCGTTCGTTGGCTCCGTGCGGGCCTGGAAGAGGGCCTGATCGATCCGGCATCGTTGAGCTTCGACGACCACAACGTCGTGGCGAGCATGAGCGCGGGCACCTCTACCTTCTCTATCGGGACAGATTACAATATCAAGACAATGAACGACCCCGAGAAATCCGCGCAAGCCGGAAGCATAACCAATTGCCTCATCCCCGGGAATGCGGCGGTCAAGAGCGGCACGATAAATTCTGTCCGGTTCTACGCCATCTCGGCGACGTCTCCCAACAAGGACGCTGCCTGGAAGCTGCTCCAATTCCTCGGGGGGAAGGACGCGTCCGGCAGGTACTTCGTGCCCGTCAGGTGGGCGACCGACTTCGGCCTCGGTTTCGTGTATAACTCGATCTACAAAGACCCTGATATCGTCAAATCATTCGGAAGCTGGATAAACCTGGACGTCAAACAGGAGCAGGCAAAGTATGCCGTCGACAGGCCGTACCGCTTCACGCCCTGGTTCCAGACCTGGAATACTGAGGCGCAGGGCGCGTTGCATTCCATAATCTCGGACTCGAAGAAGGATATGCAGGCCTCTCTGGGCACGCTCGCGAAGAGCTGGAAGAGCCTCAAGGACCAGTATAAGAAATGAACGATCAGGCCCGACGCCCTGCCGGTCTGCCCGAGAGGGGGAGCGGCAGGGCGGCATTCCTCTTTTCGGCTCCCTCCCTGCTGATCATGGTGGTCACGATTGTGTTCCCCTTCGGGTACGCGATCGCGATGAGTTTCCATCGGTATACGTTGACGATCCCGACGCATCCTTTTGTAGGTCTGGGGAATTATCTCAAGATATTGGGATCGTCCGAATTCTGGAACTCGCTCAGGACGACGGGCGTTTTTGCCTGTGTCTCGGTCCTCTTGGTGATCTTCATCGGTTTTTTCGTTGCGCTTTTGCTGAACCACCGATTCGCCCTGAGAGGAGTCTTGCGAGCGGTGATACTGATCCCCTGGGCAGTCCCTCCGGTCGTGAATGGGCTAATATGGAAGTGGATGCTCGACCCGAAGTATGGAGTGCTCAATGGTATTGCTCTAAGGCTCGGGCTCATCGATTCCTATCAAGCGTGGCTCACGAGGATGCCTTCGGCCTTCGTGTGGGTAATCGTCGCCTACGTGTGGGCGCAGATTCCCCTGGCTTCTCTCCTTGTCCTCGCGGGGCTGCAGACTATACCAAAAAGCCTGTACGAGGCCGCAGAGGTCGATGGAGCCGGCATGCTCCGACGCCTCTTCTCGGTGACCGTCCCCGGAGTACGGCCCGTGCTCGTCGTCTTGCTCATATTCGAGACAGTATCGGCCCTCAAGACTTTCGACATCATCTACGTCTTGACAGGCGGAGGTCCCGGCGACTCGACGACTGTGCTCGGGTGGAAGATCTACTCAACGACGTTCCAGCAGCTCGATTTCGGCCAGGGCAGCGCCTTGGCGATCATCATGGCGCTCCTGACCCTGGGCCTGTCGTTTTTTTTCTTCAAGGCCATGGGAAAGGGACAAGAGGTCTAGCATGAGGGTGAGAACCGTACGAAAACTGTTCGGGTCCTGCGGAATCGGCATCGCGACTGCCCTCCTGCTCCTGGTCATACTCGGGCCGATCTTGTGGCTGGTCTGGGCCAGCTTCCAGCCGGAGCGCAATCTATTGAGCGTCCGCCCGACACTCGATATGCGTGAGGCAGATTTCTCCGCATATGCCGAAATCTTCAGTGGGGCCCTCTTGAAGGAGCGGCAACATGGGGTTCCCTACCAGTCGCGCATATTTCTGCGCTCGCTGCTCAACAGCACCATCGTCGCCTTTTCCGTCGCCTTCCTCTCGGTGGCCATCGGTTCCTACGCCGCATATTCTCTCGCGCGACTCAAGTTTCGCGGTCGCTCCGTCCTTCTTTTTTCCTTCCTCGGGGCGCGGTTGATCCCTTCATTGGCGATCGCTGTGCCGTTCTATCTCATGGTCCAGGCCGTGGGCATGTTGAATAGCCTTGGGGCGATCATCGTAGCCGACCTCTTCTTCACGCTGCCCTACGCCGTTTGGCTCATGCGATCGTACTTCCTGTCGATACCGATGGACCTCGAGGACGCCGCGCGCATCGACGGGTGCAACAGATTCCAGGTAGTGAACCGTATCATCCTTCCCCTCGCGGCGCCGGGGCTGGCCTCGGCCGCGATCGTTACTTTCATGATCACCTGGGGGGAATTCTTCTACGCCCTCATACTGAGCAGCTCAGAGGCCTCGTACACCAACACCGTAGTCGCCTCCATGTTCGTGACCGACGTCGACGTAAAGTACACTCGCATCATCACCGCCGGAGTTCTGTCCATCGTTCCGCCGGTCCTGCTTGCCCTCGGCCTGCAGCGCTTCATCGTTCAGGGTCTCACGTCGGGGGGAGTCAAGGAATGAATCGAAGGAGTCACCATGTCTTCGCTGTTGATTAAGAACGTCGTCCCCGTCACAGGCCCGGCCAAGGGGAGGTTAGTCAATATCCTGGTGGGCCCGGCAGGATTGGTCGAGGAAACCGGGCCGGAAATTCAGGCCCCGGAGGCCGCGACTGTCCGCGACGCGAAGGGCGCCTTCGTCTCTCCCGGGTGGCTCGATCTACACACGCATATATACTACGGCGCGACCGATATCTCGATCAGCCCCCGCAGGGCGGGACTTCCCACCGGGGTCACCGCGCTGGTGGACGCCGGCTCGTCGGGGGAGGCTAATTTCCTCGGTTTCAAGGAGTACATCGCAGATCGGAGCCCGGAGGACGTATTCGCCTTCCTGAATATCGGATCGATCGGATTGGTTGCCTGCAATCGGGTATCCGAGTTGACCGGCATCGCGAGCGTCGACGTCGACCGTACCATCGAGGTCGCGCGGGCCTATCCCGAGATCATCAAGGGCATCAAGGTGAGGGCCAGCCATGTCATCACCGGATCGTGGGGCATCACACCCCTGCTCCTGGGAAAGAAAGTCGCGCGCATCCTGAAGCTGCCCCTCATGGTCCACATCGGGGAACCGCCTCCCCTCGTGGAAGAGGTCCTCGAAGCCTTGGATCCTGGCGACATCGTGACTCATTGCTTCAACGGCAAGAACGGCGGAAACATCATAGAGGAACCCAAGGCACTCGAGTCCGCGCGGAGGGCTTACGACAGGGGTGTCCTGTTCGACGTGGGGCACGGAGCGGCTTCTTTCTCCTTCGACATCGCGCGCAAGTCGCTCGATCTGGGCCTCGTCCCTCACATCATCAGCACGGATCTCCACGGACACGATGTGGACGGCCCTGTCTGGGATCTCGCGACGACCATGTCGAAGCTGCATTCGCTCGGGCTCGGCTTGCGCGAGACGGTGGAGGCCACGACAGCCCGCCCCGCCGCCGCCATCGGCTTGGGCGGCTACGCGGAGGATTGGATGCGCGCCGGGGTCAGGGCCAACTTTACGGTCTTCGAGGTGGCCGAGGGCGCGGCGACGGTGAAAGACAGCATGGGACGAGCGCTGGAGATAAACAAGTTCTTCCTGCCGCGTTTCTGCGTGCTCGGCAAGGTCTGCACGGACTCTCGTGCGAGGACAGATGACCTGCTCCCGTCGTGAATGGCTGAAGACTGTCCATGTTGCCATCGGCTTCTCCAAAGGATACTATAACGCCGCTATGAAATCGATTGACGATGAAGAGAAATTCCTTCGGTCCCTCGTGAGGGGACTCGCCGCGCAGTTCGGCCCCTCCTGCGAAGTGGTGCTCCACGACCTGAAGAACAAGCCATACGAACATAGCATCGTCGCGATCGAGAATAACCATGTCACGAATCGGAGAGTCGGGGATTGCGGGACGAACCTCGGCCTCGAGGTCCTCCGGGGAACGGATACGGAAGGGGATAAGTACAATTACCTGACACAGACGAGCAGAGGCCGGATGCTGCGATCGACCTCTATCTATATTCGTGACCCCAAGGGAAACGTAATCGGAGCGCTGTGCATCAATCTCGATATAACCGACCTGATTATGGCCGAGAAGGCCATCGCTTCGGTCGCCGGGATCAACGCCCAGCTCGATTCCGCCGAACGGAAGGAAGAAAAGGAACTGTTCAACAACGACGTCAACGACCTGCTCGACAGCCTCATACAGGATTCCATCCGATACGTGGGGAAACCGGTCGCCATGATGTCGAAGGAAGACAAGGTATCCGGCTTGAAGTTCCTCGACAAAAAAGGTGCCTTCTTGATAAAGAAATCCGGCGATAAGGTAGCGCAGTTCTACGGCATCTCGAAATACACCCTCTACGCGTACCTTGACGAGCGGGAGTGAGCCGACGGGAGGCCGGGGTGCTCTAGACCCTACGCATGCTGCTTGTACAGCTGCCCGGCGCGGCCATCGGTGACGCGGCCATCCTGGGAGACGGTCAGCGTATCGGAGATGAAGCCCTCGGGGAGGGTTATCTCTGGTATAAGCTTGGAAAGGGAAGAGAAAAGTTTTACGTATTACGTGTTGCCTCAACCAGAAAACTAATAGGAAGGGGCGTTGCCTCATCCGAAAATCTGACCCGCGCTTCTTGTTGGCCCCCGAGAAGGTCACGAGTCCTGCGGTGATATCGGCGCGGATCAGGCCATTGTCGTAGGCCTACCTGGGCGGTGTCGTACCCGCGAGCAGGATAGGCTTACGCGTGTTCGCCACGAGGGCGGGCTTGGAATTCGCCAGGTAGATCGGGAAGGCCATGATGTCGGCCTTGGCGAGCACGGCGGGGAGCTTGTTTCCTGTCTCGGGATCGACGAGCTCGGCGTAGTAAATGCCCGCTCGCTTGTGAAGGTAGAACCGGCGCATAGCCCCTTTTCTTTCCGAGAGACGGCTTTCTCATAGTCGTCTTCTCATAGTCGGATCTAGGGACAAGCGCCAGTTTTTTGTTGGCTCGTCTATTCTCTTTTGAGATAGTGCCGGGGACCGGGCTTGAACCGGCACGCCGCTCGCGCAGCAAGGGATTTTAAGTCCCTGGTGTCTACCAATTCCACCACCCCGGCATTGGGGCTTTAGCCGGGGTGAAGCCCGGCATTGGGGTTTTTCGCCGGGGGTGAAGCCCGGCATCAGGAATCCTGGGCCGGAAGCAAGCCCGACAGAAAAGATGATATATTTGCAACTCATGTAGGGTCAAGCATGGAATCGCGGCTTCCTGAAATGATTTTTGTTGACAATGCGCCGGGGGCGTGCTTTACTTTCAGAAGGAAAATATATACTTCTGAGGAGGCTCCAATGAAGAAGGCATTGCTGACGGCCATCGTCGCCCTCATGCTGGTCGCGGGCATTTCCGCCCAGTCGATCAACGTGTTGTTCTGGGACGACGCCTATCCCCGCGCTCTCATGACCATGATCCCCGAGTTCGAAAAAGCGACGGGAATCAAGGTGAATTTCGAGATTCTCCAGCCGCCACAGGTCTTCACCAAGACCTCGGTCGCGGTCAGCAAGACCTCCACGGACTACGATCTCGTCTGCATCGACGAGGGCAACATCCCCCTATTCGCCGGACTCATGCTTCCCTACGAGCAGTGGGGGCCGGGCAAGATCTTCAAGAAGGTCGACCCGAACACCGTCACCCCCGCCATGCTCGACGTGGCAGAGTGGGATGGCAAGCTCATCGGCCTCCCGATCAACGGCAATCTCTATGTCTGGATGACCCGCAAGGACCTCATCGAGAATCCTCAGTACAAGAAGGACTTCAAGGCCAAGTACGGCTACGACCTCCGCGTTCCCGATACCTTCAAGGAGATGCTCGACATGGGCACCTTCTTCAACGACAGGGGCATCGCCTCCGGTTTCGGCCCCTTCAACGGCGGACCGGCCGGCGTCTTCGGCGAAGCCGTCTTCATGTGGAAGTCCTTCGGCACCGAGTTCATCAAGTTCAAGAACGGCAAACCGGCTCTCGTTGTGGACGAGAAGAAAGGCATCGAGGGCATGGATTTCTACAAGAAGCTGATGGCCATATCCCCGAAGGGCGCCGAGACCATGGCCCACGTCGAGCGCCAGGCCGCCTTCTCCGTCGATCCCAAGGGCGTATTCAGCCAGTTCATCTGGCCGGCCCAGATCTCCTCCTATGAAGATCCGGACAAGTCCCTCGTCTCCGGCAAGATCATCTACTCCGCTCCCCCCGCAGGGCCGGCCGGACGCTTCGCCGTCCGCGGAACCTGGGCTGTGAACATTCCCACGGCTTCCAAGAACCAGGCTGCGGCCGCCGAGTTCGTCTACTGGTGGGCTTCCAAGGAAATCGCCGATCGCCTCGTCGAGATGAACACCGTCCCCGCGCGCACCGACTCCCTCGCGAATCCCAAGTTTGCCAAGACCAAGCCCTGGCTCGCCGCCATCGCCGATTCCATGAAGTACGCCGCCGAGCGCCCCCGCTTCAAGGAAGTCGCCCAGGTTCAGGATATCGTGAAGAAGTACTGGATTCAGGGAATCACGGGACAGATGCCCACCGATGTCGCGATGAAAGCCATCATGAAAGAGACCAACGATGTCCTCAAAAAGGCCGGGTACTAAGCCGGGCTCCGGGACTGATCAGAGTGGAAAGGCGCAGGAATCTGCGCCTTTCCTTTTCCTGGCCCCGGCGCTCGTGATCGTCTTTGCGGTGTTGATCTTCCCGATTCTCTTCTCCTTCTTCGTGTCCGGCTTCGACTGGCCGCTCTCCGAAGGAGCCGGTGTGCGGAAATTCGTGGGACTGGGCAACTACCTTGCCCTGTCCAAGGATCCTGAGTTCTGGAACAGCCTCAAGCTCCAGCTCGGATTCATCTTCATCGCCATTCCCGTCGAGCTGCTCTTCGGATTCGCGGCTGCCCTCCTTCTCAACAGGGAATTCTTCGGAGCCCGCGTCGTGCGGACGCTTCTCCTCCTTCCCGTGTTCTTCCTGCCCATCCTTTCGGGCATGACCTGGCGCTTTATGCTCCAGCCGCGCTACGGATCGCTCAACAAGCTCCTCCTTACCCTTGGGGCGCCCGAGATAACCTGGCTCGGCGATCCCGTGTGGGCTTACGTCGCGATGATCGTCCAGGACATCTGGCGCATGTGGCCCTTCATGTTCATGATGCTCTACGCCGGCCTCACGGCCATCCCGGGCGAGATGATCGAGGCCGCCGACATCGACGGGGCGACCTTCTTCAAAAAGCTCAGGCTCATCATCGTTCCGATGCTGACCCCGACTATTCTCACCGCGGTGCTCCTCAGGATCATCGACGCGCTGCGCGTGTTCAGCGAGGTCTACGTCATGACGGAAGGAGGGCCGGGGAGCGCGACGCTGCTCTTCTCTCTCTACACCCACAGGCAGGCCTTCAGCTACCAGAAGGTCGGCATGGCGAGCGCCATGGCCATCTTCCTCCTCGTGATCTCCATAGCATTCGCCCTCACCCTGGTGCGGAAAAACATGAGCCTCGACACACTTGAAGAAAAGGCGGGCACACGATGAAAAAGCGAACCCGCAAGACCCTCACGAGCATCGTCATAGCCATCGTCGCCTTCCTCGTCCTCGCGGTCGAGCTCTATCCCATAGCCCTGACCCTGGTGAACGGCTTCCGCAAAGATATCGTCATCCTCTCGGGAGCGCCCTTCCGGTTCAGCCAGATATCCACCCGGAGCTACGAGCTCATCTTCAAGAACCCCGGTTTCATCCTGGGCATGAAGAACTCGATCATCGTCGGCCTGTTCTCGACCGGCCTCTCCGTCCTCGTCGGCGCCATGGCCTCCTACGGCGTGGCGCGCTTCCGCTTCCGCTGGCGAAACGGACTCGCCTACAGCTTCCTCGTCTTCCGCATGCTGCCGCAGATATCCCTCGTCATCGCCCTCTACCTCATGTTCAAGTTCATGGGCATCAGGGACACGCTCTTCGGCATCTCCCTCGCGCACACAAGCTTCAACGTCCCCTACGTGATCTGGCTCCTCTTGCCTTTCTTCACGGCGGTGGACCGGAGCTACGAGGAGGCGGCCATGGTCGACGGCTGCACGAGAATGGGCGTCTTTTTCAGGATTTTCGTTCCCCTGGTCGCGCCCGGACTCGTCGTCGCGGCGGTTTTCGCCTTCATCAACAGCTGGAACGAGTTCCTTTACGCTCTCATCCTCACCGGGACCAAGGCCAAGACAGCTCCGATAGCCATCAACGGCCTCATCGGCGGCGAGACCCTGACCTGGGGCCAGGCCTGCGCTGCCGGCACACTCATGCTCCTGCCTGTCTTCATATTCACCGTCTCGATGCAGAAGTTCCTCATCCGCGGAATTTCGGCGGGCGGGGTCAAAGGCTAGAGGCGGCCATCACTTTCAGCGAGGCACACTGTGGGCACTATCCGGATGAACGCTATCGGGCGGGGCTTTGAAATACTCATGGACGGCAAGGTCGTCCTGCGGCACAGCCAGGATAGGCCTTTCCTGGCCGTCGGCCGGGGCGAGGGCAATTTCAGCATGTACCGGGGCAATTTCGAGATTTCCGAGCACCTCGACGAGCTCGTCGGCCTGGGCGACTGGGAGCTGGCGCCCCTTCCCTCGGCTGGCTCCACGCCAGGGAGACTTAAGCCGACGGAGTCCGCCGACGCGCGGGCCGCTCTAGCCGCAGCAGCCTGTGGCGCCGCCGTTGGCTACGCCGGAGTGGAGCTCGGCTCCGGCAGTGTCGAGCTTCTGTTCTCCCGCAATGGCCTCTACCCGACACGAATCAGCCTGGGCGTGGCGGAAGGCCGTCTCGAGATGCGCTTTGCGCCTGCGTCTTCTTCGACTGAGGCTGGCCGGCGCGGTGTCCGCGAGCCGGCAAAGGCTGAGGCCGCCCGCCCGGGCCAGGCCGGGGTCGGAACCGGGCGGACCGGGGCTCCCAACCGCTACCGCATATCCCTCCCCGCGGCCGCAGACGACAAGGTCTACGGCTGCGGCGAGCAGTTCTCTTTTTTCAACCTCCGCGGCAAAAAATTCCCCCTGTGGACGAGCGAGCAGGGTGTCGGCCGCAACAAGAGGACGGCCATCACCTTCGAAGCGGACCTGAAAGACCGCTGCGGAGGGGACTACTGGTGGACCTTCTACCCCCAGCCGACCTTCGCCTCGAGCGCGGGACTCTGGTATCACCTCGAGACCACAGCCTACGCCGAGTTCGACTTCACCCGGCCCGATGTCCACGAACTCTACGCCTGGGCCATGCCGGAAAAACTCGTCATCGGCTCATCGGAGTCCATGACCGGTCTCGTGAGCGACCTGTCCTCCTTCTTCGGGCGCCAGCCGATGCCGCCTGACTGGACCCACGACGGCGTCATACTCGGTATCCAGGGCGGAACCGAGACATGCCTGCGGAAAACCGAGACCGCCCGGGCGGCCGGCGTCGTGATCGCCGGAATCTGGGTACAGGACTGGGAAGGCATCAACATGACGAGCTTCGGCCAACGCCTGCGCTGGGATTGGGTCTGGAACAGCGAGCGCTATCCGGGGCTCGACGCAAAGATCGCGCGTCTCAGGGCGGCCGGAACGCGCTTCCTCGGCTACATCAACTGCTATGTCGGCTCGGGCTGGAGCCTCTTCGAAGAGGCGTCCCGCCTGGGCTACCTCGCGAAAAATGCGGCCGGTGGCGATTATCTCGTCGATTTCGGCGAGTTCGACGCGGGGATAGTCGACTTCACGAACCGGGCTGCCTTCGAGTGGTACAAGGGCGTGATCAGGCGCAACCTCATCGATTTCGGCCTCGGCGGCTGGATGGCCGACTTCGGTGAGTACCTTCCCACCGACGCTGTCCTTCATTCCGGCATGGAGGCCGAGCTCGCCCACAATCTCTGGCCGGCGCTCTGGGCCAGATGCAACTACGAGGCCGTGGTCGAGGCGGGGAAGCTCGACGAGATCCTCTTTTTCATGCGCGCGGGTTTCACGGGCAGCCAGCACTACTGCCCATCCATGTGGGCGGGCGACCAGAACGTCGACTGGTCCGAGGACGACGGACTGCCATCCGTCATCACCTCCGCCCTCTCGCTCGCGATGTGCGGCCACGGCATCCACCACAGCGACATCGGCGGCTACACGACCCTCTACGGCATGAGGCGCACGAAGGAACTCTTCATGCGCTGGACTGAACAGGCCGCCTTCACGACCCTCATGCGCACGCACGAGGGAAACCGCCCAAAGGACAACTGGCAGTTCGATTCGGACGCGGAAACCCTCGCCCATCTCGCGTCCATGGTCCGCCTCCACGTCGCTCTCAAGGGCTACCTCGTGGCCGCCGAGGCCGAGAACACGGGGAAAGGCATCCCCGTGATGCGCCCCCTCTTTCTCCAGCATGGCGACGAAAAGGAGAGCTGGAACCTGAAGGACCAGTACCTCCTCGGCCCCGACCTCCTCGTCGCTCCCGTCATCCGCGAAGGCGAAACGAGCCGGAAAGCCTGGCTGCCCAAAGGGAACTGGGTCCATCTCTGGTCGGGCGAGGTCACGGAATCGGCGGGCGGCTACGTCGTCGTCGACGCGCCTCTCGGAAGGCCCCCGGCCTGGTTTTGCGCGGATTCTTCCTGGGCGGATCTATTCCGCAAGGCGGCCGAAGCGGCTAGACTGGGGGAATGAAAGGTCAATCCTATTTCAAAGGTCGATCCTACGTTATCGAGGGCGGCTCTCTCGTCCTGCCCGACAGGGTAGTGGAGGGCGGCCGCCTCGTCGTCCTCGACGGCAGGATTCTGTGGGCGGGCGAGGCCGGAGCGCCGGATGAGCCGAAGACAGGCAGTCTTCCGCGCATCGACGCGGCCGGCGCGATCGTGACGCCTGGCTTCATGGAAATGCACATTCACGGCGCGGGAGGCATAGGCTTCGACGCCGTCTGCGGCGGGAGCGACATTCTGGCTGTCCGCGATTTTCTGTACGCGCGGGGAGTCACGGCCTTCGTCCCGACCCTCCTGTGCGAGGAGAGGGCGCTCTCCGCCCTCGTCGACGCGATCGACGAATCGGGCCTTCCCGGAAGCGTCCTTCCGGGAATCTACATCGAGGGACCCTTCGTCAACCCGAAACGGCGCGGCGGAATCCCCGAAAATCTCATCCGCCCCGTCGATGCCGGCTACCTCAGGCAGATCCTCTCGATCACGAGAGGAAAGTTGCGGATCATGACCGTCGCGCCCGAATTGCCCGGGGTCAAAGACATCTATCCCATCCTGGAAGAGGCGGGCGTCAGGATCTCGCTCGGACACTCCGACTGCGATCCTTCGACCTGTTCTCTGCCGCCTGGGGATTACTCCATCACCCACCTGTTCAACGCCATGTCGGGCATCTCCCACAAGGACGCCGGCCTCGCCAACCTCGCTTTCTCGGAAACGCGCTCCACCGTCGAACTCAACGCGGACTCCATCCACGTCAACCGTGAATGCATGCGCCTCGTCGCCGCAGGCATCGACCCGGAGCGGCTCGTGCTGACCTCGGACGCCGTCGTGGCCGCGGGGTTGCCCTTCGGCACCTACCAGTATTTCGGGCACACAGTCGTCTCGGCTGCCAAAGGTGTCCGATACGAGAAGACAGACACCCTCATGGGCTCCAACAAGCTGGGTCCCCAGATCCTCCGATCCTGGCTCGACGCGACCGGCGCTCCCCTGTGGGCCTCCGTCCTCGCCCTGACATCCACCCCCGCCCGCGTCGTCGGCCTGGGAAGTCTACGCGGGAGACTCGAGCCTGGAATGCAGGCAGACATCGTGATCTGGGATCGGGAATTCACTTCCCCGCGTCACCCCGCTGCACTATAATGGGGCCTTGAGGGTGCCCTCGACCACATGAATGGCATGGCCAGGTCAGCGCCCGAAAGGCGGTTATTCATGCCGGAAAGGCTCGTCTGGGCGGAAATCGATCTCGCCGCCCTGGGACATAATGTCAGGGCGCTTGCATCTCTGCTCCCCGCGGGGACGGAGCTCTGCGCCGTCGTCAAGGCCGACGCCTACGGCCACGGTGCGCTCCGGATTGCCCGGGCCGCGCTTGCGGCCGGAGCCCGCCGTCTCGCCGTCGCCACCGCCGAAGAAGCCCTGGCCCTGCGCGATGGCGGAATGACTGTCCCTATCCTCGTGATGGGGGCCGTCGCTCCGGACGAGGTCCCCGAACTGATCGAAAGGCGACTCTCCGCCACTCTGTACTCGCCTGAATCTGCCGCGGTGTTTTCCGAAGCCGCGCTTTGTGCGCACAAACCCCTGACTGTCCACGTCCAGATCGACACCGGAATGTCGCGCCTCGGCTTTTCGCCGGAAAGCGCCGTCGCCCAGATCCTGGCCGCCTCCCGCCTGCCCGGAATCGCGATCGAGGGCATCTACTCGCATTTCGCCACAGCCGACGAGAGCGGGCCGGCCTTTGTCAGATTCCAGCTGGGGCGCTTCCTCGGCATCGAAGGCGAACTCAGGAAGGCGGGGCTCGCGATCCGCCTGAGGCACATCGCCAACAGCGCGGCGACGATCCGCTACCCCGAAACGCACCTCGACATGGTGAGGCCAGGCATCGCCCTGTACGGTCTGTGGCCTTCGCCGGAGACAAGGACGGAGATGGAGGGGAAGATCGAACTGAGTCCGGTCATGAGCTTCAAGACGAGAATCGTCCAGATCCGCAGGATTGCGGCGGGAACCCCCGTCAGCTACGGATGCGCCTGGACCGCGCAGCGTGAGAGCCTCATCGGCACTCTCCCCGTGGGCTATGCCGACGGATGGTCCAGGCTCCTCGCAGGAAAGTCGGAGGTCCTTCTCGGATCGCGGCGTGCACCCGTGGTCGGCAGGATCTGCATGGACCAGACTATGATCGACCTGACCGACTGTCCCGGCGCCTCGGTCGGGGACGAGGTTCTGCTGTTCGGCGCTGCCGGAATAGGCGCGGACGATGTCGCCGCGCGCATGGGCACCATCAACTATGAAACTGTCTGCATGGTCGGCAAGCGGGTCCCGAGGGTTTATGTGAACGAGGGGGAAGGGCGGACGGAAAGGAAAAAGGAGGACGAGGCATGAGAACAGGCATCGAACTTCTGCGCAGCACAAGACTGGAAGTAGATCTCGACAGGATCGGGCGCAACTTGGACACGGTCAAGTCAGTCCTGAAAGGAAGCAAGACCAAAGTCGCCTGCGTCCTCAAGGCCAACGCCTACGGCCACGGGGCTATCGCCGTGGCGGGTGAACTCCTGGACCATGGCGCGGACATGCTGGCCGTGGCCTTCCTCGGAGAAGCCCTTGAACTGAGGCAACACTATCCCGAAGCCCGGATCATGGTCATGGGACACACCCCCGACAGGCTTCTCGGCCTCGCGGTCGCCTGCAGGATCACTCTCACCGTGTTCAAGCCCGAGCAGGCCGAGCTTCTCGTCGCCGCCTCCCGCGCCAGCCACGAGAAGGCCATCGTCCACGTCAAGCTCGACACGGGCATGAACCGCCTCGGCCTCAAGGAGTACGACGATCCCGTCAGGGCCGTCCTCGCGCTGAGCGGGCACAGGGAAATCCAGGTCGAGGGACTTTTTACGCATCTTGCCCTGCGCGACCGCGAATCCGACATCCGTCAGGCCGAGAACTTTTTTCGCACGGCCACGGCCCTCGAACAGGCGGGGGTCGACATCCCGCTCTGCCATATCTGCGACAGCATAGGATTCCTGCGCTATCCCGAGTTCCGGCTCGACATGGTGAGGGTGGGAGCCATCCTCTTCGGGATGAAGCCGCTCAGGACCGAGCCCTCCACCGATGCCCTGGACATCGCGCCCGCCCTCTGTCTCAAATCCGACATCTCCCGCATACGGAAGGTCGGGGCGGGCGAATGCGTATCCTACGACGCCTCCTGGGTCGCCCCCCCCGCCGGCGCCCTCGTCGCGACCATCCCCATTGGATACGCGGACGGCTACATGCGCTGTTTTTCCAACAAGGCCTCTGTCATCATTCGCGGCAAGCGCGCCCCCGTCATCGGCCTTATCTGCATGGACCAGATGAATGTCGACGTGTCGGCCATCCCCGGCGTCACCGAAGGCGATGAAGTCCTCCTGCTCGGAGGAGGACCGGAGACGGGCGTCCCTGTCCTCGAGCTCGCGAGTCTCGCCGGGACGAACCGGAACGAGATTATGGCGGTTCTCGGAAGGCGCATTCCCCGCGTCTACGCGAAAGGCGGAGAGACTGTCGGAATCACTGACTATCTGAGATGAAATGATTCGGGAAAGTGGGGTCATACCCCGCAGCTCGCTGCGGGGTAAGTCGATCGGACCCGGCCGGACCGGGACAGGGTCCCGGTGCCAACAATCGCAGCGTGGAGGATATGCATGGAAAAAGACGCTCTGCTCGCGGCCGCGGCAGGCATGAAAGACTGGCTCGTCGAAGTCCGCCGGGCTCTGCACAGGATACCCGAGCCCGGGCACGAAGAGCTCAAGACCTCTGCCGCCATAGCCGCCTGGCTCGACGGTCTGGGCATCGAGTACGAGAAGAGGGCCACAGCCATCGTCGGCATCGTCCGGGGCGTTGCGCCGGGCAAGACCGTGGCCATCCGCGCGGACATGGACGCGCTGCCCATACGCGAGGAGAGGCAGCCCGCGTGGGCCTCCACTCACCCTGGCTTCATGCACGCCTGCGGCCACGACGCGCACACGGCGATCCTCCTCGGGACCGCGCGCTACTTCGCAGAGCGCCGCGAGAGCCTCGCGGGCGCAGTGAAATTCTTCTTCCAGCCGGCCGAGGAGACCTCTGGCGGTGCCGCCGACATGATCCGCGACGGCTGTCTCGAGAACCCCCATGTGGACTTCGTCATAGGCCTTCACGTCATGCCCCACGTGCCCACAGGCTCCGTCGAAGTGAAATACGGGGCCCTGAACGGCTCGAGCGACACCCTCCACATCGCCATAAAAGGCAAAAGCGCCCACGGCGCCTACCCCGACCTCGGCATCGACGCGATTATGATTGCCGGCCACGTCGTGACGGCCCTCCATTCCCTCGTCTCCCGCTACGTCTCTCCCTTGGACGCGGCTGTGCTCAGCATCGGGACCATCTCGGGAGGCGCGACGAGCAACATCATCGCCGACGAGGTGACGATGAAGGCGACCCTGCGTACGACGGACCCGGCAGTCGAGGAGCGCCTCATCGCCATGGCCGGGGACATCGTGACCTCCATCCCGAAAGTCTTCGGCGGCTCGGGGGAGCTCGTCGTCGAGCACGGCTACCGCGCTCTCATAAACCACGACTTCACCGTCGACGCCATCATCGCGACCGCGGAAGAGCTTCTGGGAAAGGACAGGATCGTCCACCGCGAAAAGCCGAGCATGGGTGTCGAGGATTTTTCGTATTTCGTGAACGAGAGAGAGGGAGCCTTCTACCATCTCGGCTGCATGAACGCCGAGCGCGGCATCACGGCGCCCCTGCACAACGGCATGTTCGACATCGACGAGGACTGCCTCCCCATCGGCGTCGCGATGCAGGCCGGAATCACCCTGCGCCTTCTGGGCAGGTGAGGAGAACCATGAAAAAACTCTACATAAGCGCCGATATCGAAGGAGTCTGCGGCATCGACGACTGGAAGGAAACCGACCTCGCAGAGCCCCAGGGAGCCTACTTCCGCAGGGAGATGTCCGAGGAGGTCGCGGCCGCCTGCGAGGGAGCGAACTCCGCCGGCGTGCGGGAAATACTCATCAAGGACGCCCACGGCTCGGCCCGGAGCATCGATCCCTCCCTTCTTCCGGAAAATGTGCGGATCATGCGGGGCTGGACCCGCGATCCCAAGGTCATGATGGCGGGACTCGATTCGAGCTTCGACGGTGTGCTCTTCATCGGCTACCACTCGGGCGCCAACACCGACGGCAACCCCCTCTCCCACACCATGAGCGGACAGATTATTACCTCCACGATCAACGGGGTCGACGCAAGCGAGTTCCTCATCAACACCTACACCGCGGCCTCTCTCGGTGTGCCTGTCCTCTTCCTCTCGGGGGATGCCATGCTCTGCGCGGGCGCCGAAGCTCTCGGATGCGGCATAAGGACAGTGGCCGTCAGCGAGGGATCGGGCGGTGCTTCTGTCTCCATCCATCCCCGCCTCGCGCGGGAGCGCATCCGGAAGACCGTCGCCGAAGCCATCTTTGCCAACGCGCGTGCTTCCACCAACTCGCCTGGCGATGTCAGCTCCGCCGATGCCGGTTCCTCCGGTCCTGCCAGCCTTTTCGAGCTCCCGCCACGCTTCATTCTCAGGACGCGCTTCAAGGAACACTGGCAAGCCTACAAGGCATCCTTTTTCCCTGGCGCCCGCGCTCTCGGCCCGCACGAGGTGGAGTTCAGCTCCGGAAACTGGAACGATGTCCTCGTGTTCATGCTGTTCACATACTGATTGAATCCATGGACAAGGAGAAACCGTGAACGCCAAACCTGTCTTGAAAAAGCCTGCCGCCCTGCGTCCGGGCGCCACCCTCGGGCTCTGCGCTCCATCAGGCTCCGTATCCGAACCCGCCCGCGTGGGTCTGGCTGTCGAAAAACTGCGGGCCCTCGGCTTCGAGGTCGTCGTGGCTCCCGGCTGCGCGGATTCCTACGGTTACCTCGCGGGCTCCGACAAGACCCGCGCGAACGACCTCAACGCCCTCTTCGCCGACCCCGGGATCGACGGCATCATCTGCCTCAAGGGTGGATACGGCACGCCCCGCATTCTCGACATGATCGACTGGGACATGATCGCCCGCAATCCGAAAGCCTTTGTCGGCTACAGCGACATCACGGCGATACACCTTGGGATCAACCGCCTCTCTTCTCTCGTGAGCTTCCACGGCCCCATGCCCTCCTCGGACATGATCCCCGATTTCGACGAATTTTCGGCCAGTAGCCTTCTTGCGGCGCTCGGGTCCACCGAAGCTCTCGGCAGGATCGACAATCCCCCCGGAAGAGAGCTCAAATGCCTCGTGCCGGGCCGCGCCGAAGGCCGGCTCACGGGCGGCAACCTCTCACTCGTCGCGGCCACTATCGGCACGCCCTGGCAGATCGACGCGCGTGAGAGCATCCTCTTCCTCGAGGATATCGACGAGGCGCCCTACCGCGTCGACAGGATGCTCACCCAGCTGAGGCTGGCCGGTGTTTTCCGGGAATGCCGCGGCGTCGTCCTCGGGGACTGGAACAATTGCGCCTCCGCCCCCGGCAAGAAATCGCTGGAACTCGCCGAGGTCTTCCGCGACATCCTCCCCGGGGACAAGCCCGTCCTGGCCAACCTCGCCGTGGGGCACTGCACTCCCAAGCTGACCCTTCCCCTCGGGCTGCGGGTCGGCATGGACGCCGAAGCCCTGCTTCTGGAGTATCTCGAACCGGCGGCCTGCTGAGAGCCCTCTTCCCTCACTTTTCGATCAGGTAGAGCTTCGATGAATCGGCGTATCCGGCTTTACTGTAATTGTACCAGTCCGGATAATCCACGCCGCCGGAATAGACCCACTGCGAGAAGTACTTGTACGCTGTGGCCAGCTGTGTCTTCTCCACAGTGTATTGTATCGACGACGGAAGGAGGAGGGCCCAGGGGGCTCCCCGTTTGTCCTTGTAGTAGATACCGGAAGCCGGAGGGGTAGGGGATCGGTCGTCGAGCTGACCGAAGGGATAGGAATCCGCGAGGGTTGTCGGGATGTTGTCGAGGGTGTGGATTTCCTTTCTCATTCCGGTTCTGCCATGGAGATCGAGGAAGCCGATGAGGAAGAGGTCCGGTATGGAGCCCGCGATGACGGAAGATGAAACAGGCGAAGTCTGGCTGAAGGAAGTCGTGAGGGTGAGATATACAGGGGCCCTGACGGCGATGGAGGGATCGGTGTTGACGAACTCGATTCCCGTGACGCCGAAGAGAAGATGGGCGTTGGAGAACACGGGCACCACCGACTTGCTTCCCGTCGTTTCCACTCCGTTGGTTCCGGGTTTGAAAAGGGCCGTATCGATCTGCTTTGTGGAGTAGCTGACCGACGTGATGGACGACGAGGCGACGGGAAGGGTGAAGGCCAGGCCGGACTTGAGTTCTCCTCCCGCCGCGCGGATTTTGAAATTGCCGATGAGGTCGACAATCTTTCCTGCGGCATTGCTGACTGTGGTGAAGCGGAAATCGACGGCGAGATCGTTGAAGTCGTAATCGCCCAGTCCCGGCCACCGATCCTCGTATATGGCCGTGGCGTAGCCGGTTCTGGATGGATATGAGACGCTAGAGCTGCGCGCCGGATCGGAAGGGTACTCGTCGAAGGCGTCGATCACGCCATCCCCATCGGCGTCGCCGACCTGTGTTTCGTCCTTCACCTCAGGCAGCCCCGACGAATTGACGGCGGATACAGGCGAGACATCGACCGTGAGCATCAGGTCGTTGAAGTCGTCGTTGTAGTCTCCGTCCTCGGTCGTGCTGCGCAGCGAGTCTTCGAAACCGAGCAGGAAAAACGATTTATCCTTGTTGTAGGGCGGCTTGTTGTACAGGAGCTGCGCCACGTGCGCCCTCTGGAGGCTCGTGCCGCTCTCGGGATTGAGGGCTGGAATGGAATAGTAGCGCCTGCCGGGAGTCGTGATTTTCCCCCCGACAAAAGACGCGGGAATGAGAACCCAGGAAACAACCATATCCTTGTCGAAGGTGGTCGTCCGGTAATTGGCGGAGGTCGGGTCGGGGTTTCTGAGCTGTATCGTATCTCCCTGGTAGAGCCCGCCGCCCGAGCCGTAGAGCGAAGCGTTGGGGAACATGATCACGATATCGGATGCTGCGATCTCAGAGGCAGAGCTGGGGATGGTCGTCTTCTTGCGGACGAAATAGCCTACGGCGTCCTTCGTGGCCGAACTCTCGCTCGCCATCGTGACCGATATCTTTGCTGCAGCGTCGAGAATGATGTTTGTCAGGTCTCCCGTGTTGATGTAGCTGTCAGGAACTTTTTTGCCCTCGGGAAAGGTGAAGCTGACATTCTTCTTGAAGGATTGCTTGAAGGAGAAATACGGTCGCGGGGTCTCGAGGCCGGAAGGAACGCCGGTTGTCGTGTCGTAGGTCGAAAGCATCAGGTAGCCGGTTCCTGAATCCACGAAGGCTACAGGGGTGGATGCCCTGGAACTGGAAGCCGCGCCCCGCGCGGCCGATGATGAGGCTGAGGAAGTGCCGGAACCGACGAAAGGCGCGAGTGTCCTCACGACTGAGGTGGTGCCGGCTTCGAGGGTCTGGTCGAAGTCCGAAAGGAGACAAAGTCCGTCCAAAGATGTCTGCTCGGGTCTGAGGGTTATCGTCGAGATTGACGAAGGTATGGTGACGGTGAAGTCGGCCAGACCCGCGGCATCGGTCCAGCCGGTCCCGAGGTTCTCGTCTCCCGTTTCAGCCGGATTGACGACATGCACGGGGCCGACATAGGGAACAAGGGTGTCGGTGTCGTCCAGGGCCATGACGGTGAGTTTGAACTCCACCACGCGGTTCATGGCGAAGGTGAAACCCGTCGGGATGGTCACCTCATCCAGAGGCTGGTAGCTGCGGTCGCCTCCGAGCTGAAAATGGCAACCCCCCAAGACGATGATGGGAAGAAAAAGGAGGGCGAACAGTATGCTCTTGCCCGCGTTTCCCGCTGTAGCAGCTTTTTTGCCACTATGAGTCGATCCGAACTTCATAGGAGCCTCCAGTGTCCGTCGCCTTCGAGTGAACAAGAGATGCTGCGGCGAAGCCTCTCTTCTAAGAGTATACGCGATGTATGGTCTGAATACCAATGAAGGGAAGCTCCACGATGCCTTCCGCGCGGGTCCAAAAAAGGACCGCCCGGGAGGGCGGTCCTCTGCTTTCGGATCGGCAAGGGTCAGTGCGCCACGTAGAGCTTGGAAGCGTCCGTGTATCCGCTCAGACTGCTGTCGTACCAGTCGGTGTACTTGAGTCCACCGCTCACGACCCAGTCACCGAAGTGCAGATATCCGGCGGGGAGCTCGGTCTGTTCGACGGTGTGGCTGAAAGGCGCGGGAATCATGAGCGCCCAAGGGGCTCCGCTCTTGTCTTTGTAGTAGGGGCCGCCGGGAAGCACGGAGGCGTCGTCCATCGTATCAAACCGGCCGCTGGCTTTGCTCGTCGGGGTCTTCCCGATCACGTGGATTTCCTTCGTGCGGTCCTCGCTCGAGACGAGGAAGATATCCGGAGTTTTGCCCGTGATGTCCGACGCGAGAACCGCGTTCTTCGTGAAAGTGACCTCGATGTTGATCTTGATGGACGACAGGGTCGGCTGATCCATCTTGGTGTTGACGATGTTCGAACCAAAAAGACCTACCGCGGAGCCGATCACGGGAATGACGCTGTAGCTGCTGCCGTGGGACTCGAAGTTTCTGCTGTTGAGCACGAAGACCGTGCCGTTGTAGGCCTGTCCGGCGGTGTATTTCACGCTCTCGATGTATTCGGGCTTGACGGGCAGGACGAAGCCGAGTCCGGACTTGAGATTGGCGCCCGCCGCGGTGAGGACGAAATCGCCCTTGTACTTGTTGGCATAGCCTTTGCCGGTGCGGATTGTCTGCATGCGGAACTCTACCGCCATGTCGTTGAAGTCGTAGTCTCCCTTGCTCGGCCAGAGATCTTCGTAGACCATGGTTCCGTTGACTTTGGCGGGGAATGACTCGGTGATTTCGGTGTCTGGATCATCCTTCTTGGGCTTGGGGAGGTTTTCAGTATCGATGTTCTTGAAGGGTGTGGCCGTGACCACAAAGAGGCAGTCGTTGAAGTCCTCGTCTCCGGTCTTGCGACCCATATCTTCGAAACCGAGGACGAGCTTGGCGTCGTCCTCCGTCGTCTCCGTGGAAGAATTGTAATCGCTATAGGGGCTTTCCGTGTAGAAGAGAAGGGCGGAATGGGCGGAGCTGCTGGCGGTTCCCGAGTACTCGGGATTCAGTTCGGGAACTGAGTAGTAACGAGTCGCGTCGGAGGAGACAGTGCCGGAGCGGTAGCCGTCAGAAACGAGAACCCAATGGATCGTATAGCCGGCCGTGAACTTCGTTGTCGCGTAATTAGTGGTGTCACTTACGATCGGATTGCGGAGTTTGATCGTGTCGCCGCCATTGAGCCCGCCGCCCGAGTAAGCCGCGGAGGAGTTGGGAAAAATGATGACGATCTCGGAGGTGGAGGGCTTGGTGAGCGCTTCGCCGGTCTTGCGGACGAAGTAGCCGAGGGAATTCTTGTATCCTGCGCCTTCCGAAAGGAAGGTGACCGCGACTTCCGCATCCTCTTTGATGACCACGCTGGAGAGAACGCCATTCTTGATGTAATCGGGCCTGGCGGTCGGAACTCTCTGGTATTCGGGGAAACTCAAGCCAATATCGGTGAGGAAGGATTCCTTGTACGCAACCCTCGCGGATTCCAGCCCGCCAGTGCCGGTCGGAACGCCGTTAGAATCGAAAGAGGTGGCAAGAGTCCGGAAGCCTGTTTTGGTCGTTCCGAAACTGATGGCCGCGCGGGCAGCGGATGAAGAGAAAAGGTCTTTGGCAGAAGTGACCACTGCCTTGTCGGAGGAAGGCGCGAGCACCTTCGTTATGGAAGTTGTGCCGGGCTCGAGATCGGCCTCAGCTCCGACCAGGATCAGTTTGTCAGGTCTGATGACCACATGGGTGACGGAGGTGGGAATGGCGACTGAGAAGCTTCCTGTGCCGTTGACGATGAGCCCCGATCCGAGGATGGAGTCTCCCGTCTCGTCCTGAGTCACGATGGATACCGTTCCATCATAATTCTTCAGTCCGGAGTCTCCATTGTACGTGACAGTGAGATTGAAGGTCACTGCGCGGGCAGTGGCGAATTCGAATCCTGCGGGAATGGTGAGATCGCTGAAGGAAGCATAGGTTTTGCTGCCACCGAAATCAAAATGACACCCGGCGAGAATAATGATTGCACTCATCGCGATAACAGCGATTCCGAGAGACCTGGGATTCTTTACCTTTCTGGTGACTGAAGAGATTTGAAACATTTTGTCCTCCCTGCATCCCTTTCGGTTTGCAGCACTTTTTGTACTAGCGTAATTAGATACGCCACTTTAACATATTGTTAATGCATGTTTTTTGAACTGTCAAGAGCATCGGATGCGAATTTTAAAAAAACATCGAATAAGTGACCGAAACCCATCGAGACCGGGAGCACCCCGGTGGACGCGAGGGATATTCAGGGTTTTCTGCCGTATGCTGCGGAGGCTGCGACGAAATCGACGAAGAGTCCCAGAAACTCGGGATAGCGAATTGTGAGGCTTTCCGGATGGAATTGCACCGTGTGGAGGTATTGTAGTTTTGCGCCGGATACTGCCGATGAGGCTGAGCTTGCCAGCTCGCAGGCTTCCGCCAGGCCATCATCCGAGATTGCGGTGACCTTGAGCGTCTGTGCCACCCTGTCCAGCGCCTGGTGGTGGAAGGAATTGACAAGTCGCCGTCCCGTTCCGAAGACTTTCGCGAGGATGCTGCCGGGATCCTCCACCGTGATGTGGTGGTAGAGTTCGTCCACCGGAAAGTCTTCAGGGTAGTGGCCGCCTGAGTCCGGCCTCTGGGCATGGATGTCCTGGAATACCGAACCGCCCAGGGCGATGTTGATGAGCTGGTGTCCCCTGCAGATGCCAAAGACAGGCATCCCGCGCGCGAGAGCGCCCTCGAGGAGGCGGATCTCGCACTCGTCCCTGTCGAAACCGATCTTGCCGAGCTGGCGGATCGGCTCCTCGCCGAAACGCCAGGGGGCGACATCGACGCCGCCCGTGAACAGGAGTCCGTCCACCCGATCGAGGTAATCGCGGATCGTTTCCGGGTCTGTGCTTGTGGGGATGGGGAAGGGCAGGCCGCCCGCCGCGTCTATCGATCGGACATAGTGGTTGCTGACCGAAGTGTAGCTCGCCCTCGGTTTCGAGTCGTTGAAGGTTGTCAGTCCGATCGAAGGCTTCATGCCGGTTCTCCTCGTTTGGTTTTTCCCGTTGCGGGTCCGCGTCTCTAGTTCGATGGTAAACCGGAAACCACCGGCATGGAAAGTCATCCGCCGACCAAAAAGCGCTTTGCGGACTTTGATCCTGTATGCTACGATGCGGTGAAATCTTGGTTAAGGAAGGTTCGGTCAGTATGGAAGATTCCCTTCGTGACGGCACACTACTCTTTGACGGATGCGACCTCGCCGGACTCGCCCGCCGCTACGGTACCCCCCTCTATGTCATGTCCGAGGGGCAGATCCGTGACCGCCTGAGAGAGATCCGCCGGGACTTCCTCGAACGCTATCCCGGCACCGAAGCCGTTTTCGCGAGCAAGGCCTTCCAGACTCTCGACATGTGCCGCATCGTCGCCTCGGAAGGTCTCGGACTCGACGCCGTGTCGGGAGGGGAGCTGTATTGCGCGCTGAAAGCGGGCGTCGACGCCGCGCGCATCATTTTCCACGGCAACAACAAGACGCTGGCGGAGATGGAGATGGCCGTCGAGGCCGGGATCGGGCGCGTCGTCTCGGACAGCCTCTACGAAGTCCGCGAACTCGACCGGATCGCCGGAGAAAAGGGCAGGCGGGTCAGAGTGCTGTACAGGATCACCCCTGGCGTCGACAGCCACACCCACAAGTTCATATCGACTGGCCAGCTCGATTCCAAGTTCGGCATTCCCCTCGATCCCTCCGTCTTCGGCACGTATATGGAAGCCATTCTCTCCGCGCGCAACCTCGATTTCGCCGGATTCCATTTCCACGTCGGTTCCCAGCTCCTCGACAACGAGTCCCATCTGAAGGCCGTCGGCATCCTTCTCGACATCGTGGAGAAGGTCCGGGGCGATTTCGGGGTCGAGGTCGCCGAACTCAATCTG
This sequence comes from Treponemataceae bacterium, assembly GCA_963678065.2. GTDB lineage: Bacteria > Spirochaetota > Spirochaetia > Treponematales > Rectinemataceae. The sequence continues at coordinate 129,815 of CAXXVZ010000004.1, read as the reverse complement.
GGCGGCGGGTTCGGCGTCGTGTACACGGAGGCGGACGAACGGAAGCCGCTCTCCTATTTCGTCGACCCCATGATGGAACTCATCTCGCGTCGCTACCTGGATTGGGGACTGGCGAGGCCCGTCGTCACCATCGAGCCGGGGCGCTGGATAGTGGGAGAGGCGGGAATCACCCTGTACACAGTCGGTTCCGTGAAAGAAATTCCCGGAATCCGGACCTACATCGGCGTGGACGGCGGAATGCCGGACAATCCGCGCCCCATGCTCTATGACGCAAAATATAGGGCAGTCATCGCGAACAAAGCCGGTCTGCAGGCCGACACGGTCGTGACCGTCGCGGGAAAATGCTGCGAATCGGGCGATATCCTCATCCGCGATCTTTGCGTACCGCCGCCGGAATCGGGGGACATCCTCGCGGTCTTTTCGACGGGCGCCTACAACTACTCGATGGCGAGCAACTACAACCGCATTCCCCGCCCCGCAGTCGTGATGGTGCTGGACGGGGTCGACAGACTTTCGGTCAGGCGCGAAACCTACGCGGACCTGCTCTCCCGCGAAATCTGAGTCGCCGTCCAGGGTATCCGGGACAGATCCCGGAGGGCAGAGCTCAGGCGGGCAGTACGAAGTCCGCGGAAATCAGGCTTCGCCGCCGCGGCCCCGGCGGGCTAGCGCCGCCATTTTTTGCTCGTGTCCGTACACGCACTTCCACCAATATGAAAATCCTCATTTTTGCAGTTGACAGATTCCCGATCTGCATTTAATTTAACTTGATAGGGCATGTTTACCGGTTTAGTAGACGGTTTTCAGGCGATAACGGCGAGTCTGACCGGCACAGGACTGTCGGATGATCCCTCGCCGGAGCGCGGCCGCGGCATGCCGGAGAGAAAACTTACGGGGTTTTCCAAAAATCATCATTCGGGGAGGAGAAAGAACATGAAAAGACTGTTTGTGGTTCTCATGGTAGTGGCTCTCGCCACCTCCGCTTTCGCGCAGGGCAAAATCACCCTCATGCAGAACAAGCCTGAGATCGACGGGGCTCTCAAGGCCTACGCCGCGACCTGGTCCAAGGCCTCAGGCATCGGCGCGACGATCAAGTCCGTCGGCGGATCCTCAGGTTCCGATCTCGGCCAGCAGCTCAAGGCCGATTACGCCGCGGGAGACATGCCCGACATCTTCATCATCGCCGGCCTCGAAGACTACAAGGAGTGGCAGAACATCATTCTCGACCTTTCCGGAGAAAAATGGGTTTCCAAGACTTCCGTCGCCTTCAAGTTCAACGACAAGGTCTACGGATTCCCCGTCGCGGTGGAAGGCTGGGGAATGGCGTACAACGCCGACATGCTCGCCAAGGCGGGCATCGATCCCAAGACCCTCGTCAACTACGACGGCTACAAGAAAGCCTTCGAGAAGCTCGACGGCATGAAAGCCGCGCTCGGCATCAAGTCCGTCGTCTCCATGGCGGCCGGCCCGGAAATGGGCTGGGTCACCGCCCACCACAATTTCAACTCCCTCTTATCCAACGGTCTCAAGTACGGAGACCTCTCTGTCGTCAACAACCTCCTCGCCGGAAAGGTCGACGAGAAGCGTCTCGCCGAGTATGCCGACTGGGTCGAACTCCTCTTCAAGTACGCCGACAAGGCTGTCCTGACCACGGGCAATTACGACGCTCAGGTCGGAGCCTTTGCCACCGGCAAGGCCGCCTTCCTGCACCAGGGCAACTGGACCGACCCCAACATGAAAGACGCCAAAGCGACCTTCAAGATGGCCTTCGCCCCCCACGGCTCCATGAAGCAGGCCACCGACGGAATCTTCGTCGCCGCCCCCTCCTATTACGTCATCAACAAGGAATCCAAGAACATCGCCGCCGCGAAGAAGTTCCTGGACGACATGGTCCTCACCCCCGAGGGCAACAAGTACATGGTCGAGGGCGCCGGAATGATCCCTGCCTTCTCCAACGTGACCCTCCAGCCATCAGGCCAGCTCTCCAAGTCCGTCCAGGCCTGGTCGGCGGCCGGCAAGGTCTATTCATGGAACCAGTACTACTTCTCGGGCGATTTCCGCGACAAGACACTCGCCCCCATCTACAACCAGTTCGCGAACGGACAGATCGACAAGGCCAAGTTTATTTCCCTGCTCAAGACCGCTCTCGTCGAGCGCAAGGACTGACATGAAGCGATCCGGCCGCGAGGCCGGATCATCCGTCGCCGTGGCACCCGACATTATGCCTGATCAGTCAGTCAGGTGTCATTCCGGATATCGGTTTCCTTAAAAGAGCGTCCCCCGGTCGCACGCGAAATGCCGGGGGACGTTGTCGTATACCGAAGGAGGTAGACCCCGTGAAGCGCAAAAGCAGGAACCCGCTCATTTTCTGGCTTTTCCTGGCTCCGGTACTGTTCGCCTTCGTGATGGTGATAGTCATTCCCTTCGTCCTGGGAGTTTACTATTCCTTCACGAACTGGTCCTCGTCCGCCCGCGTCGGGAATGCACTGAGGATGGTCGGAATCGAGAACTATGCCAACAGCCTCTCGGATCCCTCCTTCATCTTCTCCTTCTTGCTCACCGTCATCTACACAGTCCTGAACATGTCTCTGATCAATGTCGTGGCGTTCTCGCTCGCACTTCTCGTGACGAGCAAGATCAAGCTGCGCAACGTCTACCGGGTCGGATTCTTCGTGCCGAACCTGATCGGCGGTCTCATCCTCGGCTACATCTGGCAGTTCATTTTCAACGCGGCCATTCCCTCAATCGGCCAGCTTCTCGGATTTGCCTCCTGGGTTGACCCTTCCCACCTCGTCCTGGCCAAAAACACGACCGCCATCCTCGCCCTCGTCGCCGTCGGCACCTGGCAGTACGCGGGCTACATCATGATGATCTACGTGGCCGCAATCGAGACCGTGCCCGCCGAACTCCACGAGGCCGCCCAGATAGACGGCGCCTCGCCCTGGAGACGCCTCTGGGCCATCACGATCCCTATGGCTTCCCAGGCATTTACGATCACCCTCTTCCTGACACTGGTCCAGTCCTTCAAACAGTTCGACGTCAACGTCTCGCTGACCAACGGCGGGCCTTCCACGATTTTCATGGGCACGCCGATCGACGGAACGCAACTTCTCGCCCTCAATATCTATACCACGGCTTTCAGATCCAACAACCTCGCCATGGGACAAGCGCGGGCCGTCATCTTCTTCATCGTCCTGGCCGTGATCTCCATCGTCCAGGTCAGCGCCAACAAGAAGAAGGAGATCGAACTGTGAAAAAGCTCAAAGCAGGAACCTTGCCGCTCGAAATTTTCACGGCCCTCCTTTTCGTGCTTTTCCTCATCCCCTTCGGCATAGTCCTCATCAATTCGGCCAAGAGCCCCTTCGAGATCACCTCGAGTCCGATGAGCATGCCCTCCGACTGGAGCAACATTTTCCGGAACATCGCGAATATCTGGACGAGTCCGAACATCCGCTACCAGTCCTCCTTTTTCGGATCCGCCATCATCACGGTCTGTTCCCTTCTCTTTATCAGCCTTCTTTCCGCCCAGGCTGCGTGGGTCCTGGTCAGGACAAAGACGAAAACCTCATCGACGATCTTTCTCATCTTCGTCGCGGCCATGGTCATTCCCTTCCAGATCGTCATGTTCCCACTCTTGTCATGGTTCAGGACGGTAACCCAGGTCACCGGGATCAAACTCCTGCGCTCCTACGCGGGAATCCTGCTCGCATACGTGGGCTTCGGCATGTCACAGTCGATATTCATGTTTCACGGCTTCATCAAGAGCATTCCCCTCGAGCTCGAGGAGGCCGCCCTCATCGACGGATGCAAGCGACACCAGACCTTCTACAGGATCATCTCGCCGATCCTGAAGCCCATCCACGCGACAGTCCTCGTGCTGAACGGAATATGGATCTGGAACGACTTCCTCCTGCCGCTGCTCATCCTCGGAAAAGGCAACGCCGTCCAGACGATTCCCCTCGCGGTCGCCAACTTCGCGGGAGCCTACGTGAAGCAGTGGGATCTCATCCTGACAGCTATCCTGATGGCCATGATCCCCGTCATCATCTTCTTCCTGATCGCACAGAAATCGATCATCAAGGGCATGGTCGCCGGATCTATCAAGTAAGCTGCGTTTTCAGCAATGAAGGATTGCACGACAGCTTGACCCACGCTGTCGGCCTCGGTAATAGTGCTGTGCAGACAGCTTCATTCCAGTCATAGCCATGTCAGGCCCCGTCTGGCGGGATTGCACCTAGAATTGGGTGTAATTCCCGCTAGGGCGAGGACATCCCGGCTCCAGGGGAGAACCCATGCAGAGCGGGATACTTGTCTTCATCGTTTTTGCCGTGCTGACACTCGTTGCCGGAGGGCGCTCCGCCGGGCATGCCGGTCGCCGGATTTCCGGACGGAAAAATCCTGGAAACAGTCAAGGCGCATCCGGATGGCGGGAAAGTGCCGCCTCATTCTTTCTCGACAACAGAACGCTCGGGGCTTTCGCCCTTTTCCTTACGACTGCGGCGACGAATTTTTCCGCTTTCACTGTCCTCGGTCTCTCCGGCGCCGGGTACCGGATGGGATACGTCTTCTATCCGGTCATGGCCGCGGGGACAGGTTTCATGGCCATAGGGATGTACCTTGTCGGCCTTCCCATGATCAGGCACGGACGCCGGCTCGGATGGATCACCCCTGTGGACTGTGTCGCGGACAGATACGGCTCGCCCGCCCTGACGAAACTATACGCCCTCTCCCTCGTCATTTTCACGATTCCATACCTCGCCTTGCAGCCGATGGCGGCCGGCATGCTCCTCGAATCTGCGATGGGCATTCCATACCGCCTGGGTGTCGTGTCAGTGGCTCTCATCATCTGCATCTATACTGTCGCCGGGGGGATGAGGGCGGTCGTCAGAACGGATGTGTTCCACGGCATACTCTTTTTCGGGCTCGCCCTGGGGGCGTGGCTCGTCCTTCTGAGCTTCCTGGGCGGATTCGACGTCGCGCATTCGCAGGCTTTTGCAGCCAGACCATGGCTTTTTGCGCGGCCTGGCGGATCGGCCGGAGCCTTGAAGTCAGGAGCAGGCAGTGGCGTCGGGGCAGTCGGAGCGTCGGAAGGACTGTCCTTCCTTGCCTGGGCCGGGTACTTTGTCATGTGGTTCCTCGCCGATCCGGTTTTCCCACAGCTCGGGCAGCGCTTTCTGGCCGCACGCGATGAGAAGGCCCTCAGACGGACAGTTGTCGCTTACCCGCTCGTCACGGCGACTTTGTTTTTTTTCACGGTATCCTTCGGCGTCCTGTCCACCCTGGTCATTCCGGACCTGTCTGCGAAAGCGAGCGACAGGATATGGCCTCTCGTCGTCGCGAGGCTCAACGGTCCGATCCTTTCGCCTATCCTTCTCCTCGCCCCGATAGCCGCGCTCATGACGACGATGGATTCGCAGCTTCTGACTCTGTCCTCGATTGTGGTGAGGGATCTTGCGGGATATCGACGCGAATCCTCAGCCGCACCCCGGCTCGCCGTCATTCTGCTGACCCTGGCCGGAACGGCTATCGCCCTTTCGCCGCCGAGCGACATCATCGCTTTTCTGAACAGGACATCCTTCTCAGGATATGCGGCCCTCGCTCCGGTGGTTTTTTGCGGTTTTTACGGAAAAAAGACGGGAAGCGCGACGGCACTCGCCGGAATGCTTGCTGGAGAAGCCATGGTTGTCGCTTTGGGTTTCGGCTGGGTCGGTTTTCCGGGTATTCCCGAGATATTTCCCGTAGCAGGCATAGGGTGGACGGTTTTCGGCATCGGATATGTGTTCCGGAGTTCGCAAGGATCGAAGGAATCACGGTTCACACCCTCCAGGCTTACCCAAACCCTGTCCCCACTCTGGATCCTGGCTTTCCTTCTCGTCCTCGTTCCTGTTATGGATTTCTGGAACTGGAACAGGGAACTCGTACCGGTTTTCGGTCTGCCCGACTGGGTCTGGCGCTCAATCGGTTCCTGTCTGGCCTTGTCTGGAATGCTCGCACTTTTCTTCCGGACCAGAGCGACTGAACCGGGAAGTTCAGGGGAACCGAGTCGTTCAGAGGAGCTGAGGAGCTCAGAGAAATCAAGCTGTTCCAAAGACGCTCAGTGACCCTCCGGGTCCGAAACGGAGTGCGCGACGAAGAAATCGGGATTGACGGGCTCTCCGCCGACCCTTATTTCCCAGTGAAGGTGCGGGCCGGTCGAGAGGCCCGTATTGCCCGATTTCGCGATGAGATCACCCCGCTTTACGATGTTGCCCGGTTTCGCCACGAACTCCGAGAGGTGCATGAAGACGGAATACATGCCCGGAAGATGCTCCACGACGAGGGTGAGGCCGGTCACGATCCGCTTCTCCGCAAAGACGACTCTGCCCCGCGCCGGGGCGAGCACGGAGCTCCCGGAGGGTACGGCGAAATCTATGCCGGTGTGGATGCTCGTATCGGTGCCTCCGCTTGCGTACAGGTAGCGTCGCCTGTCGCCAAAAAACGCGGTTCTCCGTACCGGTCCCGCGGGGAGGCCGAACTTTCCGTCCATGAAGACCGCATCCGGATCGACGCTGTCGTAGACGGCCTTGATGGTCAGCCACTCGGCATCCTTGCGCGGATCGGGGGCCGTGCGCAGGGCTGTGTTCCCCGCGTCGAGTCGTATGTCTTCCGAAATGAACGTGCCCGCCTCGATCTTCACGCTCATCGTTGGGCTTCCGCTTTCCTGCCCCTCCCCGATGAAAACCCCATAGTTCCCGGGGGGAATGTCGAAGGGAAGCGGGAAGAGGGCCGCGAAGCGTCCCTCTTCCCTTTGGGCCGGCAGGGAGAAGAGTTTTGTCCTTCCCCAGACTTTTCCCTCCCTGTCCCTCAGTTCGGCATCCCTTCCCCGCATATCGGAGGTTCCGGAAAACCAGACAAGCGCCGGGTCGCCCTGGCGGAATATTTCCGCCGCCAGAGAGCTGCCGGTCGCCGGGGGGAGGGCGTGGGCGACCCCGGCAGCTAGAAGAGCCAGTAAAGCCAGGAATGCCGGAAATAACGGGAAGCCGGAGAGGGTGCTGTGGCGCTGTCTCATGCGCTCATCATAGACCGAATCGCGGATACATTTCATCGGGCTTTTAGGACTTCTTACGTCCGAGTGCCGCAGGTTATCATGCAAAAATCACAGTTTACATTCAAAGTGACTGACGGTACTATCGCAGCATGGTCAAGGTGGAAAGTACATGGCAATACCTCTGCGTGTCCTCATTGTCGAAGACTCCGAATCCGACGCGGATCTGATTCTCCTCAACTTGGAGAGCGCAGGTTTTTCGGTGACGGCCGAAAGAGTCCAGACCGCCGAATCGATGAAAGAAGCCCTGGGACGGAATGACTGGGATGTCGTGATCTCCGATTGCAGTCTGCCGAGTTTCAGCGCTCACGGAGCGCTCGCGGTCAAGAAAGCCACCGGTCTGGATATACCCTTCATCGTCGTGTCCGGCACGGTGGGAGAAGAGACAGCCGTCGAGCTCATGAAGCTGGGCGCCCAGGACTATCTCATGAAAGAGAGACTTACCCGTTTGGCCCCGGTAGTGAAGCGGGAACTTTACGAGGCGCAGATGCGGCGAGAGCACAGAAGAGCGGAGAACTCGCTGCGTGAACGGGAGGCTCAGTACCGGAATCTGATCGATAACATCCCGCACATAATCTATACTTTCTCCCTGTACCGCAGTGGCCTGTTCTATTCGCCGCAGGTGGAGCCCATCCTGGGATATACCGGCGAAGCACTCATCGCCGATCCCGGAATCTGGAGATCCTCGATACATGCCGATGATCGCCTCCGATTCGACGCGGCCATCGCGGAATGTTCCCGCGGCAATTCCTACGACCTCGAATACCGGATCCACGACAAGAGCGGCACTGAACACTGGTTCCGGGACCACTCCATCAAGATATCAGTCATGGGTGACGACACCGTCGTCGACGGCATAGCCTCCGACATCACGGAGCGGAAGCGCATGGAGACCGAGGTTCAGATCAGCAACTTCGAGCTCGCGAAGTTGTACGAGCTCTCGCGCGCCCTGGCGGAAGCGGAGAATCTGAATCAGATTTTCGCCATCGTGACACGGTGCTCGGTGGAGGATGTCCACACCACTTTTTCGAGGATCGCCTATCTCGACGGAAACGAGCTGGTGATAAAGTCCGCCTACCCGGTCCGCGCTCTGGATCATGAGCTGTTTGTCGGTTTCCGCTATTCTGTCACAAGGTTGCCTGTCTGCCTCGATATCCTGAAGCAGGACGAACCTGTCGTGCTCGACGCCGATGATCCCTCGATCGGGCCTTTCGAGCGATCGGTTCTCCTCCTCGATCACGTCAAGTCCATCTGCCTCGTGCCCCTCAGAGGAGTCGACGGGGGCCAGCATCTGAAAAACAGCCCTGGAATACTGATGCTGGGCGAGGCCCGGAACAAAGAGAGGGAGTCCTTCACGACGCAGAAGATACGCATGGCCCGGAGCATCGCGGAGCAGGCCTCCTCGTCCATCCACAGGATGGGTCTGCGTGAAGAAAACATCCGCCGCCTAAAAAAACTGTCGGCCCTGAGCGAAATCGATTCCGCCATCTCCACCAGCCTCGATCTGCCCTTCATCCTGGCGACCATCCTTGCCCACATCGTCAGACAGTTGAGTGTGGACGCCGCCGATGTACTGCTCTTCGATCCCTCTTCCCGGAGCCTTCGGCACGCTTCCGGCCTCGGTTTCCGCGGCGTGGCTGCAAAGGGCCTGCAATTCCGGCTGGGAGAAGGCCATGCCGGAATCGCCGCAGCCGAACGCTGTCTCGTCCATGTCGACAAACTCGAAGAACCCAGCGATCAGCTTCTGACTCATCTGTTGGCAGGAGAGGATTTTGTCACGTACTATGGGATTCCCCTCGTTGCAAAAGACCAGATACAGGGCGTGCTGGAGGTGTTCAACCGTTCCCCTCTCGTCCCGGACGACGAATGGCTCGACTTCTTCAGGTCCCTGGCCAAGCAGGCTGCGATAGCAATCGATAATTCTACCCTGTTCGACAGCCTGCAGCGCTCGAACTCGGAACTGACCGCCGCCTACGATGCCACCATCCAGGGATGGTCCCGCGCGCTCGACCTGCGAGACAAAGAGACCGAAGGGCACACTATCCGCGTGACGGAGATGACGGTCAGGCTCGCCCGCGCGATGGGCTTCGGTGATGAGGAAACGGTACAGATTCAGAGGGGCGCTCTCCTGCACGATATCGGGAAAATGGGCGTGCCCGACGCCATCCTCCTGAAGCCGGGGCCGCTGACCGAAGAGGAATGGGTGATGATGAAAAAACACCCGGTGTATGCCTATGAATTGCTTTCACCCATACAGTACCTCAGCCACGCTCTGGACATTCCTTATTGCCATCACGAGAAATGGGATGGTACTGGCTATCCCCGCGGACTCAAAGGCGAAGAAATTCCGCTCGCCGCCCGCATATTCGCCGTGGTGGATGTCTGGGACGCACTTCGCTCCGATCGCCCATACCGGGCCGCGTGGCCCGAGAAAAAAGTGATGACCCACATCGAGTCCTTGTCCGGAAGCCACTTCGATCCCCGCGTCGTGGAGCTGTTTCTGAAGAATCTGTGATACGGAAAGTGGCTCGAACCCACTCTGGGAATGGTTCGCAGGCGGGTTTCATCCTCCGCGGGTCGCCGCGCCCGCGCGGGCGACCGTTTACGTTCGACGGCTGTTTTTTCCCTCATTCTGGGCGCGCAGGGGGATATAGAGGCAGGCCGATGCTCCGAACACCACCGCGGCGATGATCCAGGCTGCCTCGATGGAGATCCCTCCCGCCACGGCGCCGAACACAGCCGATCCTGCGAGTCCGCCGAGCTGTACGGCCAGCGATGCCATGGAAAGCAATGAGGCCCGCCGATCCGGAGGGATCGCCCTGTTGAGCAGCGTGCTCTCCGGCGGATTCGAGAGTCCGTTCCAGAAAAACATGAGCAAGTAGAAAACCGAGAATCCCGGAACGGTGTTCTGGAAAGACAAGATGAGCACGAAAGCGGCCGTCATAAGGCGTGTTATCAGGAGAAATGAGTAGGGGCTGATTTGTGTTTTTCCGAGTGCCCCGGGAGCGGCGAGGCTGCCGAGGAGGGCGAAGAGGAAATAGCCCGCGGAGAGGGTGCCGAATATCCAGCCCGACGCGTCGGACCCCATGATCGTGGCCAGGCGTGGCTGCCAATAGGTCTCGATGGAGGAAAAGGCGAAGCCCCAGGCTGTCATCGAGACCATAAGGAAAATGAGTGTCCTGCTGCCCCGCACGAAAGTGACGGATTCGCGCAGGAAGGACCGCAAGGGGACTTTCGCCGAGGACGTTCTGTGATCCTCTTCCACGCCTACAAGGACGGTCAGCGCGAGAATCGCTGTCATCGCGATCATCGCCAGAATATTGCCGTGATAGCGATTCGCTTCCGGCATAAGGCCCTTCCAGAGAGCTGGCACCACTCCACCCGCGAGGGAGCCCAGCGCGAGCCCCGCCGTGTCTGCCGCGTTGGTCGTCGACATGAAGCGCGCCAGGCTATCCTCCCCGCGCCGCTCGATATAGCGGTCGATGAGCAGGGCTTCCAGCGAGCCCGAGGACAGCGCGCGGGCAACGCCGAACAGGATGAAGCCGGTGGCCACAAGGAAAAATCCACCCCCCGCGAGGATGACGAGGCACGCGGCCACCGTGAAGGCCAGGGACAGGAGATAGGTCCGCTTCCGGCCGAATCTGTCCGCGAATACGCCGGTCGGCACTTCAAGGAGCACGATTGTGCCCGAGGCTATCGCCCCGCAGAAACCGAGTTCGGCGATGGAAAGTCCTTTTGAGAGCTTGATGAGCCCCGAGACCGGAATGAGGAAACCGAGTGTACCCCACTGAAGGAACCGGGTTATAAATGCGAAGGGGATGAGCGAATGAGGGCGTGTTTGCGATGCGGGCGAGGGATTCATGTCGATCCTCTCCTGGCGTTGTACAGTAAGCGGTATAGTTAATAAAAGACGTAACCCACCGGCTATGCCGGTGTGACAAAAAAAGGCTATGCCGAGTAGAGCGAAATAAAACAAGGTACCCCTGAGGAAGCCCCCTGATAAAGGCAACCAAAGGAGTACCAAGTGGATTGGCAAAGTCTAGCACACACGAAGTGGGAGTGTAAGTATCACGTAGTGATCATCCCCAAGTATAGAAAGAAAATGCTCTATGGTAAGATACGAAAAAGAATTGGTAAAATACTACGTGAGTTGTGTATGTATAAAGGAATCGAAATACTTGAAGGGCATGCGATGCCTGACCATGTGCATGTGTGTTTGTCTGTGCCACCGAAATGTTGTATCGCAATGGTAATAGGATACTTGAAAGGGAAGAGTGCAATACGAATACATCGGGAAATGCTAGGGATAAAAAAGGGATTTACGAACAAGAACTTCTGGAGTAGAGGGTATTGCGTAAGCACAGTAGGTCTCAATGAAGAGCAAATACGAGAGTATATTAAGAAAAAAAGCTTGAGAATCAACAACAGGGAACGTTGAACCTGGAAGAGATTATTTCATAACTGCCCCCTTTAAGGAGGCTTCCTTATACCACCGGCTATGCTGGTGGTATGTGACTTGAAAATGATTACGAAAGATGATTTTTTCAAATTCTAACAACCGCTGGTGTGCCACGAAATCCGGGAGAAGTATTGGGAACCTATCAATCGTAATTATTCGTATTTATTCGGAAAAACAAACGATAATAACCGTATGGGTAGAGGAAAAAGCGCCGACGCAACAGAGTTTTGGCAAAGATATGAAGCCTCAGGGGGAAAGATCTTGCTGTAGCGGTCGCAGCAAAAATAGGACCGTCTACGCTAGCTTCTTATAAGTCCGCAAAAAGGTTCCCGCGTGCCAACGAAGCTGCTGCAATTGCGAGAGCACTTGGGGTAACAGTCGAATACCTCATCACTGGAGAAAACGGGCATCAAGCCAGAGTGCAGGGCATCGAGTGTCAGGAAGACGATCCTGAAATTTGCCGAATCATGGTCCTGGACCAGAGAGTCGCGGCCGGGAATGGCCAGGAGTTTGTTGAATCAACGGAGGCAGTGAAATCGATTCCCTTCCTTCGCCGTATGCTCCGGGGCGCAGATCCTTCGACCGCGCGGGCACTCGAGGTCCGCGGCGATTCCATGACGGGCATACAGCTTTTCGATGGGGACATGATCGTATTCGTCCCTGGCTCGATCCGGGGAGATGGGATCTACGTCCTTCGGGTGAACGACACCCTCATCGTGAAGAGGGTCGAGTTCGACGAGATATCCAGGAAGCTCAGGATCATGTCGGAGAACCCGCGGTATCCGGACAGGGTAGAGTCGGCCGATGGGCAGACTGTGGAGGTCGTCGGGAAGGTCTATGGATGGCTTCATGCACACCCATACTAAAGCCCCATCAGAAGAGAAGTATGTTGATGAAAAACCAGAATTTAGATATAGAAAAATCGAAATATTCGCAAATATTTTTCTCTTGGTGTTTTCTTTTTGCACATTAGGAAACTCTTTTATATTCAATACTTATCTACTAGGAGGCTCTAGTTGAGCAAGAAAAAAACTAACCAGTTTGGGCTTCCTAGAAAGATCGAGGACGATATAATGCGAGCTATTCGTAAAAAAAGCGGGTTTGGATGTATATTTTGTGGTTCTGCACTTTATGAATATCATCATATAGACCCGCGGTTTCCACAAGCAAGAAAACATGACCCAGACAAGATGGCTCTAGTATGTCCGAATTGTCATTCGAAAATTACAAAGGGAAAGATATCATTACAGTCAGAGCTAGTGTACTGTCCAATACAGACAACCTAATAAAAGTATGCTATACTTACCACATGGCGAAAGAAGTAAAACCGAACACGACCAAAGAAGACGTTATCCTTATGGAAAAGATTTTAGCTATCGGGGATATTCAGCACAAATATGCTGTACGTCTTCAAACCGTCCTAAGCAGAGCCCATAACCGATCAACGAACGACACAGCAGCGTTTCTTGGGATTAATAATGTCACGGTGAGCCGGTATGTCCACCGGTACAATGAGGGCGGATTAAAGTCCTTACTCACTGACAAAACAAGAAAACCAGGGAAACAGCCAATTCCAATCGAAGTAAAGAATGAGCTTTGTACGCTTGTCTGCAATGAAAAACCTGAACAGGGAACGCATTGGAGTACGAGAGAGTTGGCAAAAAAACTTGGCATAGGGCATTCCTCGGTGAATACCATTCTTCGCGAACGAGGACTAAAGCCCCATCTGGTGAAGCATTTTCAATTCAGCACCGATCCTGATTTTGAAAAGAAGCTGGAAGATGTCGTCGGCTTGTATCTCAATCCTCCCGAGAACTCGATAGTTCTTTGTGTGGACGAGAAATCACAGATTCAAGCCGTAGAGCGATCGCAGCCGATTCTACCGTTGCTTCCCGGTGTTCCTGAACGTCAATCTCACGACTACTATCGCCATGGTACAACAACGCTTTTTGCAGCATTAAATGTCGTGAGCGGGAAAGTAATCGGCGACTGCAAGGAACAACACAAGGCAGCTGACTATATTTCTTTCTTGAAGATGGTCAATCGCAAGAGCCCTAAGGGAAAGACGCTTCATATCGTTGCGGATAATTATTCTGCACATAAAACTCAAGAGGTCAGGAAATATCTGGATTCGATGAATGGTCGATTTGTTGAGCACTTCATACCGACACATTCTTCATGGCTGAATCTTGTTGAACGCTGGTTTGGAGAAATCACCACTAAGCGAATTCGGCGCGATAGTTGGACCAGTGTTGATGAACTTGAAAAGGCGATAGACGATTTCATCAAAGGCTGGAATACATCAGGTCGTAAATTCAAATGGGTAAAATCTGCTGAACAAATTTCTTCGAGCATTGCAACTGCCAAGGGCTATTAGGCAATCTGTAAAAGACGGAACACTAGCTGCAAATAGTAATCCCAAATGCAAGACTCAAGGATTCATCCATGAATCTTTTGACTTTTCTGCAAAATACCCATTAGTACGTTTTGGTAATAATATTTCTTCACATTGTCGTATACCGATAAGAGTATGCGGTCAGCCCCTAATCAAGATTGATACCCCGGAAGAGCCAGGGGCTCCGTACCGCTTGTCTGGGAATTTCTATTATTCGAACGGAAATTGTTCTCTTAAAATTGTAGAAAATGAGTGGATTGCATATAACGGGGCTTGGGATATCGAGCAGGTTGGAACGAGAATCAGAATAGAAGAAAATGAAAGCAAGATACATTTAATCATTAGGATTGAGCCTCAGGAAGCTTTTATAATTGAATCGTTATATATGAACTATAAGAATTATACTATTATAATTGATAACGGTATGCTTTGCGCAATAAACAATAAGACAGGTGGAAAACATTTCTATGATAGCTGTACAAGCGGCTATAGCGAAGTTGGCTTTGATTTTGGTGATAACTACGTTTCAATGGGCTAATGCTTTGCTTTTTGCCGCATTGTCCAACGGGTAAAGGATATCCTCATCGTGAAGAGTATCGCGTTCGACGAGATATCCAGGAAGCTCCGGATCATGTCGGAGAATCCGCGGTATCCGGATCGGGTGGAGTCGGCTGATGGGCAGACTGTGGAGGTCGTCGGCAAGGTCTATGGATGGCTTCATGCACATCTGTATTAAAAAAGCAAACATCCGTTATGGTGATATAGCGGAATATTGAATAACCATGTGAAAACAGCATGCTTTTTGATTGACATCACAATATAAAAAGTTGGATACATTTTTTGCGTAAATAAATACTTGGTTGAGGTGACTCATGTTTGGATTAGGAAGTGCTCCTGAGCTACTCAATACTCGGGACGTTGAAGTATGTCTGAATGATCTATTACATGATACTGAAGAAGGTCATGAAGCATGGATCATAACCCCTTTTGCTACTATGAAATCATTGGGAAGTCAGCGTAGAGCTATCGCGGAAGCTGCCCGGCGAGGGGCGAGAATTTCATTCGTCATCAGGAATGAACCTGACCAGGTGAACGCAGCAAAAGCCGACCTTGAGGAAGCAATCGGTCATGGTTTGAATCTGTATGCATTTACAAGACTTCACGCGAAGGTATACTGGTTTTCAGAGCATGGATGTATTTTAACATCTGCAAATTTGGTTGATGGTTCCTTTGAAAAGAGTACAGAAATCGGGATGTTTATTCCTGAAGGTAATAAACTGCATGCAGAAGTTCGCGAATGGATACATCAGGAAATTGAACCAGGACTAAGTGAAATTAAAGATGCTTTTATGAAAAGAGAGAGCTTTGCAAAACGAGAGGCTTTTGTCCCCAGGAAATCGCAGGCTTCAACCGGATATTGCATTCGATGCAAAGCGGATATAAAACATAGAATGGAACAGCCGTATTGTCCAGATTGTTATAAAAGTTGGGAAAGATTTTCAAATCCTGAATATAAAGAGAAGTTCTGTCATAAATGCGGAAAAGAAGCACCTTCAACAATGATGAAGCCGCTGTGTTACTCCTGTTTCAAGGCAATCTCATAGGGTTGTCAGGTTTGATTGTTCATCATTGTGAATGAGAGGTTCAGTCCTTTTTATTCTGGACTGAGCTATCTCGTAGTATGCTGCCTCGATTTCGAACCCAAGATAGTGCCGGCCTGAACGAATGGCTGCGATAGCTGTCGTCCCTGAGCCCATGAATGGATCAAGAACAAGTTCTCCAGGGTTTGAATAAGTCCGAATGAAGTATTCGAAGAGAGATGTTTCTGTGTAGGATGCCGGCTGGTTCCGGCTCCCTCCTTATCGACCGGAAGAAGGCTGGTCGGATATCGGCCATGAGCCTCCCGTGCGAGGATTGCATGCTGGGCATAGACGCCGGGCTTCGAAACTCCCTGCGATTTTGCAGTCAATTGCCGCGCCACGCGTGAGGCCCCTGGCAGCATCTGTGGATTGTAGGCTGGAAGTCGCCGATAAAAGACGAGGACGAGCTCGTGCTGGCGCATCGGCATTCTTCGGGAGTTGAGATGTCCCACTGGGTTTGACTTCGCCCACACGAGGTCGTATCGGAAGTATCTCCTGTTCGCGACGATGAGATCCGTAGCGAAGGGCTGCGTGGCGGTGACTACTGCTGCTCCGGAGGGCTTCAGGATCCTGTTGGAAATGGCAAGTAGTTTTCCCCACCATATGGCAACTAGTGTTCCGTCTTTTACAGATTGCCTAATAGCCCTTGGCAGTTGCAATGCTCGAAGAAATTTGTTCAGCAGATTTTACCCATTTGAATTTACGACCTGATGTATTCCAGCCTTTGATGAAATCGTCTATCGCCTTTTCAAGTTCATCAACACTGGTCCAACTATCGCGCCGAATTCGCTTAGTGGTGATTTCTCCAAACCAGCGTTCAACAAGATTCAGCCATGAAGAATGTGTCGGTATGAAGTGCTCAACAAATCGACCATTCATCGAATCCAGATATTTCCTGACCTCTTGAGTTTTATGTGCAGAATAATTATCCGCAACGATATGAAGCGTCTTTCCCTTAGGGCTCTTGCGATTGACCATCTTCAAGAAAGAAATATAGTCAGCTGCCTTGTGTTGTTCCTTGCAGTCGCCGATTACTTTCCCGCTCACGACATTTAATGCTGCAAAAAGCGTTGTTGTACCATGGCGATAGTAGTCGTGAGATTGACGTTCAGGAACACCGGGAAGCAACGGTAGAATCGGCTGCGATCGCTCTACGGCTTGAATCTGTGATTTCTCGTCCACACAAAGAACTATCGAGTTCTCGGGAGGATTGAGATACAAGCCGACGACATCTTCCAGCTTCTTTTCAAAATCAGGATCGGTGCTGAATTGAAAATGCTTCACCAGATGGGGCTTTAGTCCTCGTTCGCGAAGAATGGTATTCACCGAGGAATGCCCTATGCCAAGTTTTTTTGCCAACTCTCTCGTACTCCAATGCGTTCCCTGTTCAGGTTTTTCATTGCAGACAAGCGTACAAAGCTCATTCTTTACTTCGATTGGAATTGGCTGTTTCCCTGGTTTTCTTGTTTTGTCAGTGAGTAAGGACTTTAATCCGCCCTCATTGTACCGGTGGACATACCGGCTCACCGTGACATTATTAATCCCAAGAAACGCTGCTGTGTCGTTCGTTGATCGGTTATGGGCTCTGCTTAGGACGGTTTGAAGACGTACAGCATATTTGTGCTGAATATCCCCGATAGCTAAAATCTTTTCCATAAGGATAACGTCTTCTTTGGTCGTGTTCGGTTTTACTTCTTTCGCCATGTGGTAAGTATAGCATACTTTTATTAGGTTGTCTGTATTGGACAGTACACTAGGAATCCCCACCCGGTAGAGGGTTATTCCTCCTTCTTTGCAGAGATGCGATATGACTCCCCTGACAGGGAGAAAATCTTTGCGTGATGCATGAGACGATCCAACAGGGCTGCGGTCATAACCTCGTCGCCCATGAGTTCTGACCAAGAGTTCAGGTCCTTGTTGCTCGTCACGACGATAGAGGCACGTTCATAGAGATCCGAGACGAAGGTGAAAAAGAGATTGGCTTCCTTGCGCTCGATAGGAGTGTAGCCAATCTCATCAATGATCATGAGGTTGGCCTTCGCGAGCCGGCTTAGCCTGAACTGAGCGCTGCGTGCGGCGTCAGAGCGCACGAGGAGCTTCACCAGTGAGGTCATGCGCTCGTAACAAACCGAATAGCCTTTGCGTACGGCCACATGGCCAAGAGCGATTGCGAGATGGGTCTTTCCGAGTCCAGGAGGCCCGAAGAGCAGAAGGTTCTCGTGACGGTCTATCCAAGAGCACTCGGTGAGCTCAGAGAGGTCTCGTTTTCCAATTCCTGCTACTCGGCCGAGTTTGAAATCCTCGAGGCGCTTTACGACGGGAAAATGGGCCATGGCGAGGCCTCGTTTGAGGCGCCTGTCGCCGCGATCCTGTAGTTCGACGTCCACGAGGGTCTCGAGGAAGGCAAGGCATGTCAGTCCCCCGCTTTCAGCTTGTTTAAGAAGCTCAGGAAGCCGTGACGACGCGCCACGAAGCCGCAGGGACTCCAGTTTACGAGCGGATTCTGCGAGGGCGCTCATTCTTCGTGCCTCTGCGTATCGACGAGCGCGTCGAGGAATCGCTGATACTCGCTGACCGAGCGTGTGGCAACTAGTGGAAGGTCTCTGGTTTGATGAAGGCCGCGGTACGGCGAAGGCGCCACTGCGGGCACTGGCGTCGTGCTGTTGACCGCGTCGATGAGATCCTGGGCGCTTGCAAGTCCTCTATCCAGGCAGAACTTCAATGCAAGCACGAGTTTCTCTCTGTCGATGTTGCGCTTGAGAAGCTTCCGAAGTCGGCCAGCGTGCTCCCGGAAGTAGCGTCGATACTCGGTATAGATACCATCGACGAAGCTCCCCCACTCGGGAAGATCATCTACTGCGGCGACAAGATCCGCGCGGAGCGTTTCCTGGGATCCTTCGCGATCGCGATAGTGAGCCTTGTCCAGCACCGTTCCGCCGGGTGTTGCCGCTTCGCGATGCGCCGCGATCTGGATACCCGTCTTCGTATCGAATACCAGGATGAGTCCGTCCTTGCGCTCGATAGTGACCTCGTTGAGCCGGTACGAGTTCGGCACCGAGTACCTGGTCGCGGCGATCGATATAAGGCTTTTCTGATCCACGTTACGGCTCTCTCGGCAGCCCGATGCGGTGTCCGCGCGGAAAATAGACGCTCGGAGCGCCCGCAAGACGGGTTTCTCGTGCGCTTCGAAGTCCGCGAGCGGCATGAGACGCGTGGCTTGGCTCAGTTTTGCGTTCACTCGTAAGAGCCATTTGCGCATGCCTGCCTGGAGTTCGTCGAAGGTCGCGAAGCTGCGGCTCGAGAAATAGCTCGTTTTGACGTATTTGACCGCATTCTCGACCTTTCCTTTCGATTCCGGATCGGCCGCACGGCAGACACGGAGCCGCAGTCCCTGTTCTGCGACGAACTCAGCAAAGGCTTTTGTCGTCGTGAGGTCGCCAAGGTTTTCCGTCACAATCATTGTCCGGTCCTGATCCATGACGAGTTCTTCGGTGATACCGCCAAAAAACTCGAAGGCGTCCAGGAGATGGCCGATCACATCCTCGCTGGTAAAGGGCCTGGATTGGGCCGCTACGTAGCGGTAACGGCTTCGTGAGAGTACTACGACAACAAACCAAGCCTTTCCGATGTTCGTCGTCTCTACGCCGAAATCAATCTGAGCCTGCTTGCCGTAGGCCAGAGGCTCCACAGGACGATATTCCCGACACAGGCCCACCTTAATCGCACCGGATGCCTTGAGATACGTCAGGTAGTTCCGCAACGTACGGTCCGAGCCTGGAAGCTCTCCGTATTTCTCGCTTAAGTAGTCGTGGACGGACGATGAGTAGACCATTCTGCCTTCGTGGTTCTTTTTAAAAATCTCGAGGATTTCGTCCTTGTAGACCGAAAAAGCCTTACCGCGTTCTGCCATTCGCTCGAGATACCGTAAGAATTGGTCATTGTCCATGCGCAGGTACTTTCTCACGGTCTTGCGGTCCTTGCCAAGTTTTACCGCTAGTGCGCTGACTGTGAGTCCTTGCCTGTGCCCTGTTCGTACGATGTTGTAGTCCTTCATGGTACTCATTTCTTGTGCCGCATGCTCGCAAGCATAGCGGCCAAGGCCCCTGTGGGTGGGGAATCCTATTTGCCAACTGCTGGGGAATTCAGTTTACCATTTCCAGTTGAACTCCTTCCACATGAAATCGAGGTCCGGCCGCTTGTCCCACGCAAGATCGGTGACCCCATAGGGCGGATCGGTGAGGATGAGGTCGATCGATCCGTCAGGGATATCCGAAGGATACCTGTCTCATAATGCTCGAGTAATATCGAATCGATCATATCGGCAGGAAGTTTCATTGCTGGAATGTATCGTACAACTATACGTATGTAAAGTACAAAAATGAGTTGAAAGCTTGACAGTGTTTCCTTGCAGGTCGAAAAATCTCGCTGGCAGATCTGAAGAATTGGTGCGAGAATGCTTCATCGCGCTCAGGGGCTCGATCACCTTGTGATGGGGGGGAAATCTGATTCAACAAGAAAACAGCCCCGGAACCAGCGTAATGGAAGTATGTCGCCCAGGTAGGATTGACTATACCCAAAGTTTTTTCAGATTATAATCGCTGCCTCCCGAAATGAGGGGTATACTGATTCAGGGGGCTGTAATGACTGATCCTGAGATGAAAGAAGTTGACCTTTTCCATTTCGACGAAGACCGTCCTTCTATCGAAGACCTCTCCCGCCAGAACGGAATGCTCTACTGGATGGCGTCTATGTTCATGAAGGAATTGGGATATGCCGAGTATAGCCCAAAATTGAAGCCTATCCAAAAAGCCATACAGGTATGCATCTCGCTGAATATTGAAATCACCGAGCACTTCCAGGAAGACTGGATTGAAGTTGATGGCAAGCGAGTGAAAGACCTCAAACTTTCTCGCTTCGCCTGTTACCTCATTTCCATGAACGCCGACTCAAAGAAACCTCATGTTGCGCATGCCCAGGTGTATTTCGCCGCATTGGCTGATTTATTCCAGAAGTACAAGCAGGATCACGGAGATATTGAGCGGATCATCTTGCGAGATGAATTTTCTGACCATGAAAAAACTCTGAATGCCGCCGCCCATTCTCGAGGGCTGGAGAACTTCGCACTCTTTCAGAGCGCAGGATATACCGGGCTATACAATATGCCTCTGAAGAAATTGAAGGACAAGCGTAATATTCCCGACAGCAGAACACCATTGGACTTCATGGGACCAGAAGAACTTGGCGCGAATATATTCAGGATCACCCAGACCGAAGCAAAGATACGGCGTGAAGGCGTCAAGGGGCAGTACAATCTCGAAGAGGCTGCTCTCGAGGTTGGCAAGGCTGTCAGAAAATCTATAGCCGAACTCGGTGGAACGATGCCCGAACGGCTAGAAGTTGCTGAGGATATCAAAAAGATCAAATCAGACCTGAAGAGCACCTCGAAGGGGTTTATTAATTCTGACAAAAAGATAGGGTTACTCCCGAAAAAATAACCACTGTTTTTTTCGGTGGTACGGTTGTGCCCATTCACCCCCAAAACTTCTCCACTGCCTCCGCGGAGCTCGAGGCCGCGATCTGCCTGACAAGATCCTCGAGGTGCGGATTGTCGTAGAGGTCAGTCATCTCGGCCGACCGGTGCCCCGTGAATTCCTGCAGGATCTGAGGGGAGAGAAGCCTCCTCATCTGGCTCGTATAGGTGTACCGGGCCGAGTGCATGGTCAATCGCCTCTCGGTAGTATCTATCCCTGCTTGCTCGAGACCGGCCTTCCAGCGGCGGTTGACAAACTCCTTGGTCATATACCGACCCCGGAACAAGAACAACGGCCCCGAGGCGATCCCAGACTCGGCGAGCCAGAGATCCAAAATATCGATCGTTCTCCCGGACGCCTGAACGACTCGGGCACGAGACTCCGCCTCGGTCGCCTTCTTGAGCTTGCCCACTTGCCTGCGTGCGTGGATAGACTCCATGACGAGGATGAGGTAAACCGGGGTCCCATTCGGTGCGCGAAGGCGGAGGATGTTCTCCCGGATGATCGCCCGAAACTCGCCAGATCGTAGGCCGCATGAAACCGACAAGCAGAACGCGGCCGCGAGCATGATGCCGACCTTCTGGTTGTCGCGATGGTCCTCGAGCGTCCATATGCCGGCCAATGCGTCGCGCGAGGCGGGGAATAGCCGCTCGAGCTCCTGAAGAGACAGTGTATCCTGCCGTTTTGACATCCGTACAAACCGTTTGAGTTTCGGAACATTTTTGATCAATCGATCATGCCGGGCGGATCGGAGGGTGATCGAAAAGGTCTCCACGATGTTGTTGCGCAGCGATCCAGAGGCAGGTCCGCCATCGGTCCTTCGGATATCGACGAGCCAGTCATGGCATTCGAGGACAAAATCCGGCCTTTCGAAATATACCAGTGGATACGATCCCCATTGGGGGATTATGTAGTTGTCGAGCCTCCCACGGTGCCCCTTCCGAGTTTCCTCGGCGATTTTGATGCCGTCAGTGACTTCCTGGCGCCTCAGGTACTTTGACAGGGGTAGGAAAAGTCCGGTCGCATACTCGCGGAGGGTAGGGATTCGCCTAGATGCCTTTATTACCGAGTGGGGGATGGCCTCCGGCAGGGTAGTGATCCCAAGGGCGGCCTGCACTGGCTCAGGCAGTGCAGCAAGGGCCGTGGCTTCGGCGGCCTTCTTTTTCTCGTTTTTTCGCCTCGTCTGGAGAGCGTCGACGAACTCTTGTGCCTCGCGTTTTATGGTGCATTTATAGCCGGCAGGAGCCCGTTCCCTCTTTCCATTTTCCCAGCACGAGTACCACCATGTAAAATATTCTTCTCCATTATCCCGTTTGTAGTTCCTCTTGTGGAGGCGATAGTTCTCCGCCATAGAGCCCCTCAAAAGTAAAGTTTTTGTCTTACTGGCACGTTCCAGACACTTCCTACTCTTTCGGGAACGAAAATGCGAGTATCGAGTCATGTAGTTGTGTTGTATATAGATTCCGAAATATTAATGGTAATTTGTTATGGTATAAAAAAAAGACCGTCATTCCTGACGGTCTTTTTTAGTCGGGCTGAGTGGATTTGAACCACCGATCTCTTGGTCCCGAACCAAGCGCGCTAGCCCCTGCGCTACAGCCCGCAGATCAGAAACAAAAAATCCCGTCTTTAAAGGACGGGATTGTTCTCGCCCTCGCGGACGAAATCGGGAGCGACGGGGCTCGAACCCGCGATCTCCGGCTTGACAGGCCAGCGCGATAACCAGCTTCGCTACGCCCCCGTGTCGGTGTCGACGAAGATGGACTATATAGATACGGGCCTTCCCTGTCAATAGGGAAGTATGATCGCTCCTGATTTTTCGTCGGTTCCCGGCTGGACCCTGGTCTGGAGTTCGAGGAGGGTGCCGGGCTCGAAGCTCCTGGAACCGCGCATCCCTTTAAGGAGGGTGTAGCCGAGGTTGGAGCAGGCGTACTGGCCGCAGGCTCCATCTCCGAGTGCGAAGGGGTCGGAGACGACGCGGACGAGGATGCCTGTGCCGGCGCGGGCTCTCCGCTCTTTTTCCGTGTGGACGGCGGTGTCGCCGAGGGGAGCGGACAGGCGGGTGCGGGGTTTGCGAACGGCCCAGAGATAGGAGAGGACGGCCCTATCCTTGGGAAGTCCCGCTTCTTCGGAGAGGGCGGAGAGCCAGGAGGGAGCCTTCTCCGTTCCGATGCCGAAATGGCACCAGGGATACTTGTCGCGTTTTTTGGGCATGACGACCGGATGGAGGGCATAGGCGGATGTCCCGGAGTTGGGGTCTTTCCGGTTGCCGGGCTCGATGTCGTCGTCCTCCCTGTGGTCGGGCGCGAGGCGGCGGAAAATGCCAGGCATGGGGCAGTCCATGGCGTGGGGGCAGGGGCCGAGGGGGCTCGCTCCTTCGGTGATGAGGGCTGCCCGGAGGGCGGATATGAATGCCCCCGAGCGGGGATCTCCCGGCTCCATGACGAAGAGGCTGCCGTTCTCCCGCGTGTAGGAAAGAAGTGTGCGGGCGGTTTCGATGGCCCGTTCGCCGAGGGGGCTCCTGCTTTTCCAGAAGAATTCGTTGAACACATTGACTGCCGTCACGAGATGCGCGCGTTCCGCGAAGACGGCGCCGAAAGATTCACGGACCGTCTTGATAGTCCAGGGGGGCATCCTGCCTTCGGTCTTGAGGCAGAGAGTCTCGAAGATGACCCTGCCTGCCTCGACGATCCGCTCGACCCTGTCCATGCAGTAGATGGTCAGGGGCAGATCGCGCAGTTCCGGCCGGGATACATAGAGGGCGATCGGCATGGTGAGCGGACCGGAGCCGATGTCGATGAGGACAGCGTCAGGAGGAAGGCAGAAGTCGGCGTTGGAAAAGATAGCGGAAAGCCTGAATACGTTCCAGGGCAGAAAGTAGCGGACATAGGCGGAGAGGGATGCAGGGCTGCCGAGATACTCGGCGTTCCGCGATTCCTTGTTGGAAGTGAGTTCTTCCCAGAGTTTGCGAATGTCCTGCCTGAGGCTGGCGCGGTGTTTCGGGGAGAGAGGTTGGGCTTCGTCGATGGATACGCCGAGCTTGGCAATGACCGCGAGGCTCTCCGCAGAGGGCTCCAGAGATTCGAAAATGCGGGTGGCGGGCTCTGCAGGCGCGAGAGGCGCCGGGGTCGTATACCCGGCCCTGCGCCGGATGTAGGGCCTTTGTGCGCCTGATCCGCCGGGAGCGTGAGCGGAGAGGGGCGAGACCGTCTCGCGCCCATAGGGCATTCCGGCCTGTCCCATGCCGGGAAAGACGGTCGGCCGGCCCTGGTAGTCATTCCTCCTACCTTGCTGCTTCGCGTCGAATCCGCTTTCTCCATGGCGGGTCACGGGGGGCTGACGGGGCTGGCGATTTTCCTGAGAAGGTTTTTGGCTGCGAATGTGGGCCCTGTCGCCTTTTCCCTCCTGGCCGGAAGCGGAGAGGCCTTCGGGGCGGGGATTGCCGCCCTGTCCGCGGTTGAAGCCTTTCGGCTGTGGTTTGTTTTCGGGCCTGCGGTCCGGGCGAGCCTGTCTGGTGTCGGGTCTGTCGGGACCGGAATTGTCCTTGCCTTGGCCTTCCTGGCCATCGCCGGAACGGGAATGGTGTTTCCTCAAAGTGTTTCAACTATATCATCCACCCTGTCTATCTACAATACGGCCCTCCCGCACCGTCCGCCGCACTGTTTGCGGCAGCTTTGCCTGAACTGTCAGGAATAGCGAACGGTAGCCTCGATGCGGGGTATCCGGTATAGTTGCCGCGATCATGAAAATGCTTCGCGCGCGCAGTCTCTCCGGTTTCCGACAGGATATCACAGGAACGATACTCCCCTTTGTCCTTCCCCTCATGGCGGAGCAAGGTTTCATCACCATGATGGGAATGGTCAATGCGGGCATGGCGAGTTCCGCCGGAACCGATGTGGCATCGGCGGTGGGACTCGTGAACGCCATCACCAACATTGTCATCTCCATTCTCTCGGCGCTGGCCTTGGGCGGGACGGTCGTCGTCGCGCGCCACATCGGTGCGGGGGATCCTGGATCCGCCCGGAAAGGGGCGGGGCAGGCACTCCTCGTCAGCGTCGCCGGCTCCCTCGCCCTCGGTCTCGTGATGGCGCTGTTCGCCCGCCCTGTCGTCGACCTCCTCTACGGGATGTCCCCTCCTCCTGTCCGAGCCAACGCGAGGACTTACCTTTTCATCACGGCACTCGGCTATCCCCTCCTCGCAGTCACGCTCGCCGCTTCCGGGGTTCTCCGCGGTGCGGGAGATACGCGCACGCCGATGGTGGTCAATATCGTCATGAACGTCGCCAACGTGCTCGCTGGAAGGGTTTTCATTTTCGGATTCAGTGTGGGGGGCCTCGAGCTGGCGAAGCCGATGGGGGCGGCCGGGGCGGCCCTGGCGATAACGAGCGCGAGGGCCGTGGGAGCCGTCATCTTCCTCGCCATTCTCGCGGGCGGATCATCGGCCGTCCGGCTCCGCAGACTCGGTGATCTCAGACCGGACAGGGCCACTCTGGGACTTATCTTTATCGTCGGCATTCCCGCTTCCGTGGAATCCCTCATGTTCAATGGCGGCAAACTCATCACTCAGACATTCCTCGCCGGGCTCGGCGAGATAGCCATGACAGCCGACTACCTCGCGAGTGTGACGGCGGGAGTCCTTCAGGTGCCTGTCGGCAGCCTCAGCATGGCGGCGGCTCCTCTCGTGAGCAGCTGCCTCGGCGCGGGCGACCGGAAAGCTGCGCGGCGCATAGTCCTGGCCTCGCTCCTCGTCGGAGCGGCATCGCTCGTCCTCGTCGCTATCCCCGGCATTCCTTTCATCCATCTACTCGTCGGTTTGTCTTCTCCCCGTTCCGATGTCGTGGATCTGGCCTCGACCCTGTTGCGCTTCTTCCTCGTGGTGAGTCCACTCTTCTGGGGGACCTCATTTCTCATCCCGTCCGGATTGCGGGGCGCGGGGGACGGAAGGTACACGATGTGGGTGGCGATATTCTCGATGTGGACCTTCCGCGTGGGACTCGGCTGGCTCCTCTCGCATCCCCTCGGATTCGGCGTTCTCGGCATCTGGATCGCGATGGCGGTGGACTGGGTCATCCGCTCCGCCTTCTTCATCCCCCGGCTTCTGTCTGACAAGTGGATGGGACCGAAGAGCGCGGATTCCTGACAGGCCGCGCGAGCTGCCAAAGCTACCAGAGCTACCAGAGCTGTGTGGAGGCAGCTCTGGCAACCCGCGCATTTTTCCAGCGGACTTGAAGGCCGGAACTCAGAAGCTTAAGACGACCTTTCCTGAACTTCCCGAGAGCATGGCCCCGAATCCCTTGGCAAAATCGTCGAAATCGTAGCGGTGGGTGATGACGGGCGATATGTCGAGGCCGGAGAGGAGCATGGTCTGCATCTTGTACCAGGTCTCGAAGATCTCGCGACCATAGATGCCTTTCAGGAAAAGTCCCTTGAAGATGACCTGTTCCCAGTCGATGCCGGCTCCCTTGGGCAGGAGACCGAGGAGGGCTATGCGGCCGCCGTTGTACATGTTTTCCAGCATCTGCTCGAAGGCCTGAGGGCTTCCCGACATCTCCATGCCCACATCGAAGCCGCCGACCATGCCGAGTTCCTTCTGAACTTCTTTCAGGCTTTCCCTGGCCACATTGACCGCGCGGGTGGCTCCGAGCTTGCGGGCGAGATCGAGACGGTAGTCGTTGACATCGGTCACCACCACATTCCTCGCGCCGACGTGACGGGCTATCGCCGAGGCCATGCATCCGATGGGTCCCGCCCCTGTTATGAGGACGTCCTCGCCGACCATGTCGAAGGAGAGAGCCGTGTGGGTCGCGTTGCCGTAGGGGTCGAAGATGGACGCGATGTCGTCGGAAATGGATTCGTGGACATGCCAGGCGTTTGACGATGGCACAGAGATGTACTCCGCGAAGCAGCCGTCGCGGTTGACGCCGACGCCGCGGGTATTCGGGCAGAGGTGCCTTTTGCCGGCGCGGCAGGCCCTGCAGACGCCGCAGACGATGTGTCCCTCGGCGGAGACCCGTTCTCCGATCCGGTAGCCGGTCACCGCTCGCCCCATCTCGACGATTTCGCCTACGAACTCGTGGCCGACTGTCTGGCCGATGCGGATAGTCTTCTGCGCCCAGGCATCCCATTTCCATATATGGACATCGGTGCCGCAGATCGCGGTCTTGCGGACCTTTATGAGGAGATCGTTGTCGCTGACGGCGGGCATCGGAACGTCTTCCATCCAGAGACCCGGTTCCGACTTCGATTTGACAAGGGCTTTCATTGGTGCTCCTTTTCGGGCAGGCGGGAGACCCGCTGTCGCGCGGCTCCACCTTCTCTCGGCCCAGTATACAGCAGAACGGGGAAAACCGGAAGTTTGCGCGGATGGACCTTGGACTTAAGCGATGCTCCGGGAGGGAGCTTGCCGGTCCGGGTGCCGGCAGGTATGATGAAAATCCAATGGAAAGAATGACCGAGCTGTTCGTCGAGAAAATCGTCGCCGGAGGCGCGGGGCTCGCCTTCCTGGAAGGCAGGGCGGTATTCGTTCCATTCGCCCTTCCCGGAGAGCGGGTGAGTGCCCTGGTATCCGAGGAGGGAAGGGACTGGCTCAGGGCCGAGATTGTCGATGTCCTCGAACCGAGCCCGGATCGCGTCGAGCCTGTCTGCCCCCTTTACGGCATCTGCGGGGGCTGCAATCTCCAGCATATGTCATACGACCGCCAACTCAAAGCGAAGTCTTCCATAGTGTCGGAGGCCTTCAGGCGCATCGCGGGCTTCGACCCCGGAGAGGTCGCCGTCGCGGCATCTCGTCCCTACGGATACCGCAACCGCGTGCAGGTCCACATGACTCCGGAGGGAAAGCTCGGCTTCATGCGCAGGGATTCGGGCGATGTCGTTCCGCTCTCCTCCTGCCCCATAGCCGACCCGGCGGTGAACCGCTGGCTCGAGGCCCGCGCCCGGAGCCAACACCCGAAGAGGGAGCTTCTTCCCTTCACGGGTGGCGCCGACAGGTTCATCGTGTATGGATACTCGGACGATGTTTTCGTGGAAGGCCGGGATCGCGAGCCCTCAGTCCCCGTGGCGGGCGATGAGATCCTGTTTTCCCTGAAAGGTTTTTTCCAGAGCAACCTCGGCGCCCTCTCGGTCCTCGTCGGGGAAACGGTCGCCGGCGATGACCCCCTTGTCGACGATGGCCAGGCCTCCCCCGGTTCCAGGGCCGCCGACCTCTATTGCGGGGTCGGACTTTTCGGGCACTTCCTCGCGCGCCGGCACGCCTCGGTCCTCTGTGTCGAGAGCGAAGCCCGCTCGGTCGAGTGCGCCCGCAGGAACCTTCCCGCGGGGGCGGGAGAGTTCTACGCGCAGCCCGTCGAGACCTGGGTTAGGGGGAAACGGGCCACAGGGCATTTCGATCTGATCGTCGCCGACCCTCCGCGCACGGGTATGGCTCCCGAAGTCCTGCACTGGCTCGCAGGGGTGGACGCCCCCGAGCTGCTCTATGTTTCCTGCGACCCGGCTACCCAAGCCAGGGACACAAGGGCCCTTCTGGCTTCCGGATGGTCCCTCTCATCGCTGAAAGCCTATGATTTCTATCCCCAGACGGGACATATCGAATGCGCCGCCCGCTTTGCCCGCTCCGCCCCGGAAGGCGGCTGACCTCAGTCTTGACAGACTGCGGAGTCTGCATGCGGGGGAGGTCGGGAAGCGAGGGTTTCCGGAGATCCGGACGAGGAGGCAAGAATGAAAGGATTCTGTCCATCGAATCTGAGGGTTTTTGTCGCCGCGGGCGCCCTGTTGCTTCTGTCCTGCCAGACCGGAGTCGTTCAAGTCGGGCAGGATTCAGGCAAGGCTCAGGCGGGTCAGACGCCGAAGCAGGCCACCGTGCCCGGCCCCACTACGGCAACGACGCTGAAAGCGCAGGGACCGGCGCCGGTTGTGGCAGCTCCCGCCGCGCAGCTTGTCCCGGCTTTGCCGGCAGTGGCCGCCGCCCAGACTGCCGCGCCCGTTGCGCCGCCGCTTAATCCAGCGCCTCCCCTGACCGTTCCTGCCACTCCCGCCCCGATTTCGACAGAATCTGTCCCGACGCGGGCGCCTTCTCCCGGAGCGGGAAACGGTCCCTTCTTCGTCTCGGATGGCATCTCCTATGTCGCGCGGACGGAGGGGAAGGCCTTCTCGGTCTACTCAGAAGGGACCTGGAAAAAGACCTTCCTGAGAGGCGTGAACATCGGAGCGGGAATACCCGGTCACTTCCCGGGGGAACTCGCCGTCACGAAGGCCGACTACCTGCGCTGGTTCCGGTATATCAGCGACATGAACGCCGACGTCATCCGGGTCTACACGACCCTCATGCCGCAGTTCTACGACGCGCTCCTCGAATACAATTCCAAGGCCGCGAAGCCCCTGTGGCTCATGCAGGGCGTGTGGCTGAGCGAAGAGCTTATCCAGAAGCACAAGACCGCCTACGCCGACGACGGCATCATGGTGAAGCAGTTCATCAAGGACGCGAAGGATCTCGTCGACGTCCTCCACGGCAACATAACCCTGCCGCTCCAACCCGGATTCGCTTCCGGAACCTACAGGAGCGACGTGTCGCGCTGGGTCATCGGCTGGATCATGGGCATCGAGTGGGATCCCTACTTCGTCTCGGACACTGACGCCGCATTTCCCGACAGGAACAGCTACAAGGGGAAGTATCTCTACACGGAAAAGGCCTCCCCCTTCGAGGCCTTCCTCTGCCAGGTCTGCGACGCGACGGTCGCCTACGAGGTCGACAAGTACAGGATGATGCGGCCGATCGCCGTCAACAACTGGCCGACTGCCGATCCCCTGAAGCATCCGAACGAACCCTACGAGATGGAGGATATCTGCACCCTCGACGTCGAACACATCAAGGCATCGCCGGTCTTTCATTCGGGATGGTACGCGTCCTTCCACATCTATCCTTATTATCCCGACTTCATCAACGTCGATACGCGGTATACCCGCTTCTACGACGAGGACGCGCGCGTCAACACCTACCGGGCATACCTCAGGGAGCTTATGGCGCATTACACGATCCCGGTGCTCGTCGCGGAGTTCGGCGTGCCAGCCTCGCGGGGCATGGCGCACAGGGCTCCCTATTCGGGGTACAACCAGGGGAACCATTCGGAAACCGAACAGGGTGAGATCGACTCGCATCTTCTTGGGGACATCTACCGGGAAGGGTACTGCGGCGGCATAGTCTTCGTCTGGCAGGATGAGTGGTTCAAGAGAACCTGGAACAACATGGACCTCGACGTTCCGGACACTCGACCCTTCTGGAGCAACTACCAGACGAACGAGCAGAATTTCGGCCTTCTCGCCTTCGATCCTGGGAAGGACAAGACGGCCTGCGAGGTGGACGGAGATCCTGCGGACTGGAAGGAGGATACTCCCGTCGGCCTCGGCAAGGGTATCAGGATTTTCGCCAAGGGCGATGAGCGCTATTTCTACTTCATGGCGGACATAGCCGGCTTCGATGCCGGGCACGACACTCTCCTCGTCGCGCTCGACACGATTCCGGGACAGGGGAACACCTCCGTCGCGGGGCGCGACATCAAGTTCTCGCATCCCGCCGATTTTCTCATCAGCATCAACCGCAGGGACAACTCCCGTATCATGGTCGACGCCTATTACGACACGTACTACTACATGTACGCCGAATGGCTGAAATTCCTGCCCAAGATTCCCGCGAACAACGTCAGGGGTTCAGGGGTTTTCAATCCGATCCTGCTCGCCCTGAGCCGCAAGGTGAAGCTGCCGGAAACCAAGGTCACCATACCTTTCTCCGGCTACGAGACGGGGCAGCTGCGCTTCGGCAACTCGAACCCCGCCAACCCGAATTACGACTCGATAGCCGACTACTGCATAAAGGACTCCGTCATCGAACTCCGCATCCCCTGGCAACTCCTGAACGTCATGGACCCGGCCAACAGGAAGATCATGGCCGACCACTACGCCGCGAAAGGGATACTCGCCCAGGACTCAGGCGATTGGCGCGTCGGGGCGGGCGTCCTGAAGAACGGCAAGACGGGCGGCATAAGCATCGGCATGCTGCCCTGGACCCTGAAAGGTTGGGCCCTGCCGACTTCGCACGAAAGGCTGAAAGAATCATATTACATCCTCAGGGATGCATTCCGGGATCTGAAATAGGAGGCCTGCATGACGCGAAACGGACCTTTCAAGGGCAGAACGATCGCCGTGGTCAACGACCTTTCTGCCGACGAACAGCGGTACCTGTACAGGAAAACGCGGGAGCTCAAGGAGGTCGCGCTCTCGGGTGGCGACGCGGCCCGGTTCCGGATGGAGGACAGGGATTACCAGACCTACCTCATCTTCATGGAGGATTCCACGCGCACGCGCGAGTCCTTCCGGGCGGCGGCCAAGTTCACGGGCTGCAGGACCAACGTGTTCGACACTGCGACCTCGTCGTTCAACAAGAACGAATCGATCACCGACACGATCAAGATGCTCTACGGCTATGCGGGGGATTCCTGCTTCGTCATCCGCTCGAAGCTCGAAGGCGTGTGCCGCTGGCTGGATGACGCCATGGGCAGGTATTCCGAGGTCGTGGGGAGACCCAAGCCGGCCTTCATCAACGCGGGCGACGGCAAGCACGAACACCCGACCCAGGAATTCCTGGACGAGTTTTCCTTCATGGAGCAGCTCGGCTGGAAGGACGATCACATCCACCTCGCGCTCACGGGCGATCTCTACCACGGCCGGACAGTCCACTCCAAGGCGGACGGGCTCAAGGTATTCCGCAATGTCGTCGTCGACCTCGTCGCTCCCGACCCTCTCGGCATGCCGAAATACTATGTGGAGAAGATGCGGGCCAACGGCTACGAGGTGAACAGCTACGATTCCCTCGACGAGTACATAGCCTCCGGCGCGGTCGCGCCCATCTGGTACTTCACCCGCCTCCAGCTCGAGCGCATGGGAGACGCCGTCCTCGAGCGGGCCGCGGCCCTGCGCTCATCCTTGACTTTCCGCAAGGACATGCTCGGCTCCCTCCCCGAGGGCTGCCGCTTCTACCACCCGCTCCCGCGCGACCGCCTCAACCCGACGAACCCCACTTTCCTCGACGAACTGCCGCTCAACGGCTGGGACAGCCAGTCGGCCAACGGCTACTGGACGCGCATCGTGGAGCTCGGCATGGTCTCGGGCCTTCTCGGGCAGGATTTCGAGGGCGAACTGCACGAACCGGACGAGCCTGAGGAGGATTTCATCGTCGAGGCGCCCATCTCCGAGCAGCGCAAGCCCGAGTACAAGGTCGGCATCAAGCCGGTCGAGGAAGGCATCGTCATCGACCACATCGCTTCCGGAAAGCCCATCGAGGAAATCTGGAGCTACATCGACGCGGTCAGGAAGATCCTCAAGCTGAACGTGCGCTCGAGCCACGGGGTCTACCACTCCAACTCAGGCCCCGAGACCTACAAAGGCATCATCTCTCTGCCCGACGTGACGAGCTTCGGCGGCCGCGATCTCAAGAAGCTGAGCGCGATAGCCCCCGGCTGCACGCTCAACCTCGTCCGGGGTGGCAAGGTGGCGCGCAAATACCGCCTCGCCATGCCGCCGCGCATCTACAATTTCGACGAGGTCTCATGCAAGAACGAGAACTGCATCTCTCATCCGGGGCACATGGAGGCTGCGACGACGGAGTTCAGGCGCAAGTCAGGCTCGACCTTCGTCTGCCGCTACTGCGAGAAGGAGCACGCTTTCAGGGATATCTGGGACGTGTAGCGCGGGGAAACCTGTTTGCGGATGAAGGCCGCGGGAGGCGGCGCAGCCAGGAAATAGCCTGGGGCGCCGCCTCCCGCGGTTTTTGTTTCAGAGCGGGTTCTGGCGGCGGAATTCGTACATGATGATGGCGGCCGAAGCCGAGACGTTGAGCGAATCCACGTGCCCCCACATGGGTATGGATACGGTCTGGTCGCAGATTTCGCCGAGGAGGCGGGAAACGCCCGTTCCTTCGTTTCCCAGGACGATGGCACATTTTTTGGGGAGCTCCAGGCTGTGGAGGGCCGCGCCGTCCATGTCGGCGGAGTAGAGCCAGAAGCCTGCCTCCGCGAGTCGGCGCAGGGCATCGGCGAGGTTGACGACGGAGGCGACCGGGACATGGGCGACCGCGCCGGCGGAAGCGCGCGAGGCCGCTTCGGAGAGCGGGGCGGCGCGACGCCTGGGCACGACGACGAGGTCGGCGGCGAACGCGTCGGCCGAGCGCATGATGGCGCCATAGTTCTGGGGGTCTTCGATGTGGTCGAGTACGATGACGAGCGCGCGTTCCCGGGCCCCCGCCAGGAAGTCCTCAAGAAAGACCTCCGTCGGGGACGATGTCGCGGTGCTTTCGAAGACGACGCCGCGGTGGTCGGGGGCGAGGCGTGTCAGCTCATCGGGGCTTGCCTTGCGGACGGGGATGCCGGCCTTCGCGGCAAGGGCCACGATGGATTTTATACGCGGACCCGCGCCTGATACGAGGATGCGCCCTTCGGCGCGGCCGGAGCGGAGGGTTTCTTCTATCGGATGGAAGGCGGTCATTATCTGCATCCCGCCATAGTAGGCGTCAGGCCACCCGATGCCTAGCAGGCGGCGGGCGTCCCCCCTTGATGCCGGGAACGTGGAGGAAAGGCGGCCTCAAAGGCGCTACAGCAGGGGCGCCGCCGCCGTAGGGGCATCGCCTCCGTAGGAGGCGCCGCCTCAGGCCCGCCTTCCTCCGGGATTCAAGGGACTACCGAAAACTCCTGGACAATCTGGATCGCGCTCTCGACTTCGGTGACGCCGCCGATGGAGCGCGCGGCCGACATGGCCGTATCGATGGCTGACTGCGTGTTGGAGACGCCGTGGAGGACAATCCGTCCCTTCGACGAGGAAGCCTCGAGGAAATGGATCGGGACCTTTCTCCGGTACGTGATCTCCGTGAGGACAGTCTGGGCGAGGAGAAGGTCTGCGAGGCGCTCCGCGCAGGCAGCTTCCCTATCTGGGCTGATATACTCCTTTACCATGGCGGAGAGGATCGACGCCCCCTTGCGCGCGCTCATCGCCCCTGTGTTGAGCGTGAGGTCGTATTCCCGCGCATCCTCCCAGTTGACCGAGAAGAAGTATTTATGGAATCCCCTGCGGTCGTGATCGCTTCGCTCGAGGAGCTCGAGCGCGGTCTTTTCGTTGCAGGAGAAAGCCACCTTGATCCTCTCGATCCGGACCGAGAGCGGGGATGTGAGGCGCAGGTTCATGAGGTTGGGCAGGCCTTTGAGTATGACTCCGGCACCCCTGCCGACGAGAATGCAGGGACCTTCCGCCGCTTCCTCGAGGACGGCGGTTTTCAGGAAGTGGAGGTAGGTGTCACGGTCCTGCGAGAGCGAGGCCCAGAAACCCGGCTTCTTTTCGTCGAATTTCTGCCGCTTTTCATCGGTGAGTCCGTAAGGGGGCATCGAGGAGAACCGTGCCTCGAGCGCTTCCTTGTTGATGTTCCTGTACCCCGTGATCGCCGACAGTTCACGGGCGATGTCCTCTGCGAGACTCCCGAGTTCCCTGGCTATGGTTATGACTGCCATATCGCGCCTCCCGCTACGAACAGGTGAGAGAGCATGCGCGCAAAATCCGGATGGCCGCCGGAACGAGTGCACAAGCCGCTTCCGAATTCCGGATCAAGCATCGCGCTCCCTTACTTTTAATTTAGGCGCTCCGCGGGGTCCTGTCAAATTTCTTCGCCTGTACATTTTCATTCTCTCTGCGGTAGAGTAGCCGGCATGGAAAAACTTGGTGACCTGGCCGCATTCGGAACCGCTCTGTGCTGGACGATTTCCGCTCTGTTCTTCGAAAAAGCCTCCAGAAAAATGGGGGCCCTCGCTGTCAATTTCTACAAGGTTTTCGTCGCGTTTTTCCTGCTCTCCGCCGCGGCCTGGGCATTCAGAGGGATGCCTTTCCCGACGGATGCCTCCGCACATGCCTGGCTCTACCTGTCGATATCGGGTTTTATCGGCTTTGTCATCGCGGACTATTTCCTGTTCAACGCCTATATTCTCATCGGATCGAGAATAACGGTCATTTTCCAGGCGCTTACGCCTCTGTTTACGGCTTTTCTCGCCTTTGTGATCCTCGGCGAGAGGATGAGACCGGAGCGGCTGGCCGGCATGGCCCTCGTGGTAGCGGGAATCCTTTTCGTCGTCCTTTCGCGGCAGAGAGCGGCGGCCGGCCAGGTGGCGACTGAGCACAGGCCCGCGTCCCGCGAGGCGGCGGCCCGCACTGTCAGGGGCTACGTTTTCGCTTTCCTTTCTTCGATATTCCAGGCGACCGGCCTCATTTTTTCCAAAATCGGGCTCGGGTCATACAACGTCATTTCGGGAACCCAGATACGCATCATGACGGCCATCGCCGGATTCGCGCTTCAGGCCTTCCTTCTCAGGCAGGTGCGATCCGTATTCCTCGATCCGCTCAGGGACAGGGCGGGGATGCGGACGGTTTTTACGGGCGCCATCTTCGGCCCCTTCCTCGGGGTCAGCTTCAGCCTCTTCGCGCTGCAGAACACGGACGCCGGCGCGGCTTCCACCCTGATGGCCCTCACGCCTGTCCTCATCATCCCTCCCTCCATCATATTCCTGAAGCAGAAGGTTCACGCCCTCGAAGTGCTTGGAGCCGGTCTAGCGGTGATGGGGGCGGCGCTCTTCTTCATGCTCTGAGAGCGGGGATCATCCGGGCTTCGTTCATCCGCGAGGGACGGCTGTGCGCGGGGACAGAGGTTGTCGGCAGGGCGCATTGCCCCCACTCTTCCCCGGTGGTATCCTGTCCAGCATGAATATCACACTGCGCTCCGAAGGCGGAGCCGAAGAAGTAACCGGTTCAAAACATATCCTCGAGGTAGGGGACGAGAGATACCTCATAGACTGCGGCGCCTTTCAGGGCAAGCGCGATCTGGCCGAACAGAAAAACCGTGCGCTCGTGCCCGACCCGGCGGGCCTCGTCGCTGTCATCCTGACTCACGCGCACTACGACCATTGCGGCATGCTGCCGCTCCTCGCAAAGCGGGGCTACGACGGCAGCATTTATTCGACGCCCGCAACTCGCGATCTCGCCAACCTCGTCATGATGGATTCCGCGAAGATCCAGGCGAGGGACGCCGAGTATATCGAGAAGCAGGCCGCGCGGAAGGGCGAGAAGTCGACCTTCAAGCCGCTCTACGACGACAAGGACGCGCTGAGGGCCACAGGGCTCTTCGTGACCATCAACTATCACAGAGCCTTCAGGATCGGCGAGGGCGTCGGGGTGGAGTTCTTCGACGCGGGGCACATCCTCGGCTCGGCCCTGGCCCGCGTCACGGTGAAAGACCCCGAGCGCGGGGAGATCGTCATCGGCTTCACGGGGGATCTGGGCCGGAAGAACAAGCCTATCATCAGGGACCCCGAGCCGCTGCCGCCCGTGGACTATCTCGTTCTCGAGTCGACATACGGAGACAGGCTGCACGAGCCGGATACCGACGCGATGGAAAGGCTGGCGGACATCATCTCCCGCACCGCGGCGCGCGGGGGGAAAGTCGTCATCCCGGCCTTCGCCGTCGAGCGGACCCAGGAGATCATCTTCCACCTCCACCTCCTCTGCGACCAGAAGAAAATTCCGGAAATTCCGATCTGGGTGGACTCCCCCATGGCAACGGACGCCACGTCGATTTTCCGCGTACACCCCGAGTGCTACGACGCCGAAACGGCCCAGGCTTTCCTGGACCACCACGACAATCCCTTCGGCTTCGCCAACCTCAACTTCTCTATCAGCGTCGAGCAGTCCAAGAGTCTGAACGACCTCAAAGGGCCGGCCATCATCATCTCGGCGGACGGCATGTGCGAGGCGGGACGCATACAGCACCACCTCATGCACACCATAAGCGACGCCCGCAACACGATACTGATCGTCGGCTACATGGCCGAGAACACCCTCGGCCGCAGGATCGAGGAGAAGGCAAAAGAGGTGAGGATCCACGGGGATATCTACCCCGTCAAAGCCGAAGTGACCGAGATCGGATCCTTTTCGGCCCATGCCGATTACTCCGAAGTCTGGGACTGGCTCTCCACGATGGACCTGTCGGGACTGAAGCGCGTCTTCCTCGTGCACGGTGAAAAGAGCGCCCTCGATCACCAGAAATCGTATCTGGAGTCGAAGGGGATCGGCGATGTCGTCATCGTCCGCGTGGGCGAGGGTTACGCGCTGTGAAGGCCCTAGTCGTGTGGGCGGCGCGGCAAAGGCGACCTGCCGCCTGCCGGGAAACAGGCGCGATCCGCCGGGAGAGTTTTGACGGTGAGCGGTGAATCGTTTCTCGGCCTCGACATTGGGGGGCAGAGCATAAAGGGTATCCGGCTCGGAGTGGAGGGGCGCGTGCTTGCGGAAGCTTCGAGGACCACGCCGGCCTCCGGGGGCGCGGCGGCGGTCCTCGGCGCGGTGCGGGAGCTCGTTGCAGAGCTGGTTCAGAGCTGCCTCCAGGGCGGCGGCCCCAGGAGCGAGGCGGCAGTCGGCAGCCGGGGCGCAGACTTCGGCGGAAGGGTTCTGGCGGTCGGAGTAGGAACTCCCGGCGGCGTGGACGCCTCGGGGCGCATCGTCGGCGAGGCCGCGAATATTCCCGGCTGGGTCGGCACAGCCCTCGGGGACGAGGTCGGAAAGATGGCCGGCGCCCCCTGCGGCGTCAGGAACGACGGAAATCTCGCGGCCTACGCCGAGTGGGCCGTGCGCGCGGGGAAATCAAGGGCTCTGCTCTTCATCGGGCTCGGGACAGGCATCGGCGGAGGTTTCGTGGAGGACGGCCACCTTCTCGGCGGCTGCGACGATCGCGCCCTCGAGATAGGGCATATCGTGATCGAGCCTGCCGGAAGACCATGCGCCTGCGGAGTCCGGGGCTGCTCCGAAGCTTATGCCGCAGGACCCTCCATCGGAAGGATCGCCGCAGACTTCGCGCTTGGACGCGACGCGGTGACCGGCAGCCTTCTGCGCGGCGATTTTCCGGAATTCTCCGGTTCGGGACTGGCCACGCTCGCGAGACGGGGCGAGAGACTCAACGCCCGGGAAGTCTATGCGGCTTATTCCGCGAAAGACCCGCTTGCCCTGGCGGTCGATGACATCGTGGCAGAGGCGCTGGCGCGGACCGCGGCGACGGGTATGGCCATCCTCGCCCCTGACCTCGTGGTCTTCGGGGGCGGAGTCATCGCGGGGGCGCCCCACCTCGCGGCCGAAGTCGCGCGGCGGGTGCCTCGCTACGTGTATAAAGACGCGTGGGCAGACTGCCGCTTCGAGACAGCCCTTCTCGCGCACAGGGCTGGACTCCTCGGTGCGGCCCTGTACGGGGCTTCCCTCGTCATGGAAAAAGAAAGGCTCCTCGCGCTGGCGAAGAAGGCGCTGTAGAGTCTGAAGCCCGCCTGTGAAGCAGTGAATCAGTGGCTGTAGGCTTTTCCCCCGGCGCGGCCGTTCAGCAGAGGCCCTGGGTGTCGGAATGACGCTCGAGGCCGTGGATCTTGTCGATCCTCTCCTGGTGGCGTCCGCCCTCGAAACGCGTCGACATGAATGTTCCGACGATGTCCGTGACGGGGAGGGCATAGTCGACGCGCCCTCCGAGGGCGATGAAGTTGGCGTTGTTGTGGGCCTTGGCCATCTCGGCGGTGAAGCGGTCGTGGACGAGGGCGCAGCGGATGCCGTCGATCTTGTTCGCCGCGATGGAGATGCCGATTCCGGTCCCGCAGAGCAGGATGCCGAAATCGTAGCCGCCCTTCTTGTACTCGGCGCAGGCTTGTGCCGCCTTGTCGGGGTAGTCGACGCGGGTCTCCTCGTCGATGCCGAGGTTCTTCACGCTGTGTCCCGCGGATTCGAGCCAGGCGACAATCCGTTTCTTGAGCTCGACCGCTCCGTGATCGTTCGCTACGACGATGTTCATGTCAGCTTCCTGTCATCATGTGCTGCGCCCGCGAAGGCGGGCGGGCTGCCGGCAGCCTGGAGAACCTGACCGAATGCCTCTTCAGAGTCCTCCGCGGATCGAACCGACAGCC
This sequence comes from Treponemataceae bacterium, assembly GCA_963678065.2. Taxonomy (GTDB): domain Bacteria; phylum Spirochaetota; class Spirochaetia; order Treponematales; family Rectinemataceae. The sequence goes on along the minus strand of CAXXVZ010000004.1, from coordinate 90,701 downwards.
ATGAATGCAAGTGCTATCACGAATGAGGCCACCAGCGCCAGAACCAGACCGGCCTTCGCCATGTCCCTGATGGAAAAATAGCCCGTCGTGTAGGGAATCACGTTCACCGGCGAGGTCGTCACGAGGATGACGGCGAGGTTCGAGGCGAAGCCGGCCGCGAGGGCGAGCATGCGCGCGTCGATGCCAAGGCTCGCGCCGAGAGCGAGGATGAGGGGAACGATGATGGTGCCGGTGAGGGTGTTGGATGAGAATACCACTTTGATCGCGAAGACGCCGAGTACGACCGCGACAAGGCGCCAGAAGTCGGAGAGCTGGCCGATTCCGCCTAGGACGCTCGCGGCCACCCAGGCCGCGGCTCCTGTCTTGTAGAGCGTCATGCCCAGACTTATGCCCGTGGCGATGAGGAGGATGCCCGCCCAGTCTATCTCCTTCTGGAGATCCTTCCACGAGTAGCCCGTCGATCCGGGAAGGAAGATGAGGAGGATGGCGACGAGGGCGCCCATGGAGATGGGCACCTTGATGCCCAAAAGATGGCCGATGGCGGGCGAGGCCACCCAGATCGCGATGGTGGCGAAGAAGACCAGCGCCGTCACGATCTCCTGTCGGGAGAGCCGGCCTTGGGAGGAGAACTCCGCCATGATGTCGGCCTTGCTCCGCGCGAGATGCCTGCGCTCAGGCGGGAAGAAGAGGATGATGATGAGCCAGGCTGTCGGCAGAAGGACGAGGAGGGCGGGGAAGCCGAAGGCCATCCACCCGAGGAAGGAGATGTTGTAGCCGGCGATTTCCGAGAGGAAGCGGATGGCGATGGGATTGGAGCCCGAACCGGCGGGCGTGCCGAGAGCCCCGATGAGAGCCCCCCAGGCGACGGCTATCATGAGGGCCTTCCCGAAGCGGCTCTTGCCCGGAACCTCGCCTTCGTCCTTCAGGATTCCGAGGGCGAGGGGCATGAGCATGGCCGAGGCGGCCAACGCCGTGATCCACATGCTGAGGAAGGCTCCTGCCGCGAGGAAACCGAAGATTATCGCTCGCGTCGAGTTCCCCGTGAGGGAGAGAACGAAGAGGGAGAAGCGCTTGGCAAGGCCCGAGCGCCCGAGGCAGGCGGCTACGACGAGGACACCGATGAAAAATACGACGACGTCGTCGCCGAAGCCGTAGCGGACTATGTCGCCGTACTCGCCCGCCCTGAAGACGGCGAGGAGGAGGATGGCGGCGAGGCCCGTGATGTGGAAGGGCAGGGCCTCGGCTATCCACAGGACGAGGGCGAAGGCGAGGACCGCGAGGGCGGTCTGGCCCTGGCGGCTCAGCGCGGCGCCGTGACTCGTCTTCATGGCTTCCGGGACGGGGAAAATCATGATGGCGACGAGGACGATGGCGGCTCCTGCTATGGCTATTGCCCTTTGTGCGCTGCCTGCAGGGGCTGAACTCATCTGCGATTCCCCGCGAGTGCCCGCGCGAGGCAGTCGCCCACGAGGCTCGGACGCTCGGCGACGATGGCGCCTGATGCCCGAAGGACTATGATCTTGTCGAGGGCCGAGCCGAGTCCGCCTGAGACGATGGCGCCGGCGTGGCCCATGCGCTTGCCCGCAGGGGCGTGTCGGCCGCCGATGAAGGCGACGAGCGGTTTCGTAAAGCTGCCCGAGGCGATCGCTTCGGCCACTTCCTCCTCCATCGTGCCGCCGAGTTCGCCGATGATGACGACGGCGTCGGTGTCGGGGTCGGCCTGGAAGTCGGGGAGCATCTCGGCGAATCGGGTGCCCGGGACGGGATCGCCGCCGACGCCGATGAGGGAGGAGACTCCGAATCCGCCTGCCACGATCATGGCCGTGACCTCGTTGGTGAGGCTTCCTGAGCGCGTCATGACGCCGATGCGGCCGGGCTTGTACACGCGGGCTATCCAGTGAGGGAACATGCCCATCATGGCGCGCCCGGGACTGATGACGCCGGAGGTGTTGCCGCCGATGACGCGCGCGCCGCAGGATCGGGCTGCCATCCTGATCTGGAGGGCTTCGTGGAGGGGAATGCCGTCGGCTATGGTGACGATCTTTTTTATCCCTGAGTCGAGGGCTTCGAATACCGCGTCTTTCGTGAAGTGGGGCGGCACGAAAAGCATGGCCGCGTCGGCAGGGTGCTCGGCGACGGCGCGTCTGACCGTGTGATAGATCGGGACGCCGGTTTTTTTAGCCTTGTCGGTGCGGCCGGATTTTTCGTCGCCACTGGCAGCCGCGTCGCCCGCGATGGCTCTGCGCGCGACATCGTCGGGCACGGCGGCGTCGCCCGCGACGGTCATCCCTTCCTTGCCGGGCGTGACGCCCGCGACGACCGCGGTGCCGAGTTCGATCATGTGCTTCGTCCAGAAGGAGCCTTCGCCCCCCGTCGCGCCCTGGACGACGACGCGCGTGTTCCGGTCGATGAAGATGCTCATTCAGGCGCCTCCAGAGCAGAGTGAGACGGCCTTCCGGACGGCCTCTTCGGTGTCTGTCAGGGGATCGAGTCCCGCCGCGCGCAGTTTTTCCGCCGCCTCGACTTCGCCCGTGCCGCGGATACAGACCACGATGGGGCAGGTCGGCTTGAGCTTTCCGATCGCCTCGACGATGCCCTCGGCCATGATGTCGGCCCGCGCTATGGTGCCGAAGGTGACGATGAGGATGACCTTCGGCCTGTTGCGCACGCAGAGCTCCATGGCGCGCACGCCCTTCTTGTAGTTGGGGCCGCCGAACTCGAGGTAGTTGGCCACCGAGCCGCCTGCGTCCGCGATGAGGTCGTAGACCGTGGTCGTGAGGCCGGCCCCCGCGCACATGAGACTGATGTCGCCGTCGAACTGGAGGTAGGGAATGCCTTCCTGTGCTGCCTCGTAGGCGACATCAGAGTCGTAGTAGTCGCGTCCGGGCTCAAAAGCCGCGTGGCGGAACATCGCGTTGTCGTCGATGGAGAGCTTTCCGTCCCCCGCGACGACCTCGCCCGACTTCGTCACGAACAGGGGGTTGATCTCGGCGAGCTCGGCGTCGTGGCTACGGAAGACTTTGTAGAGGGTTTCAACGACGGAGGCGAATTTTTTCGCAAGCTCCCCCTCGAACCCCAGGCCGTAGGCGATGTTGCGGGCGCGGAAGGGAAGGAGGCCTTCGTCCAGGTCGACGCACTCGCGCACGATCTTTTCCGGGGCGGTCCTGGCGAGTTCCTCGATCTCGACACCGCCTTCGGCGCAGGCGAGGACGAGGGCGCGGGATGATACGGGGTCGACGGTGACGGAGACGTAGATTTCCCGGGCAATATCGACGGCCTGCTCGACGAGGATCTTTTTCACGCCGTGAGGGGAGGCGAACAGGGCCTCGGCGGTTTCACGCGCTTCGGAGCCGCTGCGGACGAGTTTGATGAGACCGGCCTTGCCGCGGCCGCCGCGCGCGACCTGGGACTTGAGGACGCAGGGGAAGCCGAGGGTTTCGGCCGCGCGCGAGGCCGCATCCGCGTCGACCACGACCTCGCCCCGGGGAACGGCCAGCCCCGCCGCGGCGAAGACTTCCTTGGCCTGGTGTTCGAGGAGTTTCATGCCCGCCTTCTCATCTGCCGTACTTCGCCCAGAGCGCGCCGAAAATCTCCTCGTCGGAGGGGCGGTTCGGCTCGATGGGCATGGCGAGCCAGGTCACGTTGATGAACTGGCGCCAGTGGATGTTTTCCGTAGTGATGTTGCCGCCCCAGGTTCCGCAGCCCAGAGTGACGGTGGAGGGCATGCCGTTGAAGAAGGCCCCTCCGTTGCCAGAGACCATGGGCTGGCGCACCATGATGCGGCTCGACTTCATCGTCTCGCCCATGCGGCGGATGTACTCGTCCTTGAAGGTGAAGATGCCCGAGGAGTGGCCTGTGCCGCACTCGTCGGTGATGCGCACGACGAAGGCCCTTCCTTCCTCGAAACTCGAGCACTTCAGGACGGCGAGGACGGGGGAAATTTTTTCGTGGAAGAACTTGTCGTTTTCGATGTCCGGGGTTCCTGCGACGATGAGGAAGCGCGTCCCTTCCGGGACGGAGAAACCCGCGCCAGATGCGATGACGGATGCGCCGTGGGCGATGACGGCGGGATTCAGGCCCTCGGCGCCACTTTTGTTTTTTACCCAGACCCAGTTGCGGAGCTTGGCCTTCTCCTCTGCGGAGCAGAGGTGCCCGCCTTTGGAGACGAGGCCCGCGAGGAAGGCGCCGTAGACGGCCTCGTGGACGACGGCCGTGTTCTCGCTGGAGCAGCTTGTCGCGTTGTCGAAGCATTTTGAGGTCGAGATTTTCGTCGCGGCGTCGGCCGGATCGGCGTCCTCGCACAGGAGCTGGACGGCGTTGCCGGGGCCGACGCCGTATGCGGGCGTGCCTGAGGAGTAGGCCGCCTTGACCATGGCCCCGCCGCCCGTGGCGACGACGAGGTCGACCTGGCGCATGAGTTCGCCCGTGAGCTCCACGGAGGGGTTCCCGACGCACTGGACGAGGTCCTCAGGGGCTCCGACGCTTCGCAGCGCCGCCCTCATGTACTCGCAGGCGAGCTTCGTCGCGCCCTTGGCCTTGGGGTGAGGCGCGAAAATGACAGCGTTGGCCCCTTTCAGGATCGAAAGACCGTTGGAGGCGGGTGTGGCCGTGGGATTCGTGACAGGGGCGAGGGCGCCGACGACGCCCACGGGCTTCGCGTACTTGTGGATGCCCTTCTTTTCGTCGACCTCCATGAGCCCGACGGTCTTCGCGCCCTTGATATCCCTGAGGACGCCCATGACCTTGTTCTTGTGCTTGGTGAGCTTGTCCTCGTAGACGCCCATGCCAGTTTCGTCGACGGCGGCGCGGGCGAGGACGCGTATGTTTTCGTCCTTGTAGACCGACCAGCCGACGGCGAAGACGACCTCGTCGAGGCGCTCCTGGCTCCAGGTGGCCGCGATTTTCTGGGCCGCGCGGGCTTTGGCGACGAGGGCGGCGATGAGGCTTTCGTTGTCGGCCGCGTGCGGCGAGGCCGCGGGCGATGTGGCTGCGGAGGGCGCCTGGGATGGCGTGGCGGTGCTGGCGCCGAGTGGTGCGGCGGCATTCGTCTGGCTCATTTGAACTGCTCCCCCTCGAGTTCGACGACCTTGTTGAAGGCGTTGGTGAGGAAGTCTTTCTTGAACTCCATCTTCTGGGTGAAGGCCATTGCGAGCCAGGCGTCGACGATCTGGGTGCCGAGGAAGGGCGCCGTGATCCAGCCGCCCATCGTGATCACGTTGGCGTTGTTGACGATCCTGGCGCGCTCGCCGGAGAAGAGGTCGTCGACCACGCAGGCGTAGACGCCCTTATGCTTGTTGGCGACGATGGCCATGCCTTGGCCGGTGCCGCAGATGAGAATGCCTTTGTCGGCGCGGCCTTCCTGGATCGCTTTCGCGACCTTGGGGGCCTGGATGAAGTAAGGCTGGGGAGCCTCGGCGCTCTCGATGCCGAAGTCGATGAGTTCGATGTCGTCGCGGGAGGACAGGTGTTTCACGAGTTCCTGCTTGAGGGGGAATCCGGATAGGTCGGACGCGATCGCGAGCTTGGTTTTTTCGGCCATAGTGTACCTCTTCAGAACAATTCTTTGGCTGCGGCGGCGATGTGGGGCGCCGTCATACGGAAGCGCTCTGCCAGCCAGTCCTGAGTCCCGACTTCGCCGAACTCGTTGGCGCCGGCGCCGATGCGCCTCTGGCAGACGCTGCTCTCGCCCTCGGCGATGAGCTCCGCGACGGCCGAGCCGAGGCCGCCGGTCACGCGGTGATTCTCGCAGGTCACGATGCGGCCGGTCGCGTTCATGAGTCCGCCTATGGTCGCTATGTCGAGAGGGGCTACGCTGAGGGCATCGACTACGGCGGCCGCGATCCCTTCGGCGGCAAGCAGATCGGCGGCTTTGAGGGCTTCCTTCACCATGAGGCAGCCGAGGGCGACGAGGACGAGGTCCTTCCCCTCGCGCAGGACCTTCGACTTTCCGATCTCGAATTTTTCGCCTACAGGATAGATGAATGCGGCGGGCTTGCGCTGGAGTCTCATGTAGACCGAGCCGTAGTGCACTGCCGAGGCGCGGACGAGGGCGTCCAGGGAGACAGGGTCGGAGGGCTCGAGGATGACGAGGTCGGGGATCGTCCGCATGAGGGCGATGTCCTCGAGGGGCATGTGCGTTCCGCCGTTGAAGGCCGCGGTTACGCCTGGATCGGTTCCGACGAGTTTTACATTGAGGCGGGCGTAGTTGGCCGCGAGGAAGAACTGGTCGAAGGCCCGGCGGCTCGCGAAGCAGCCGAAGGTGGCCGCGAAGGGTATCTTGCCGCCCGCAGAGAGGCCGGCCGAGACGCCGACGAGGTTGGCCTCGGCGACACCGACGTTCACCGTGCGGTTCGGGAACTTCTTCGCGAAGGCTCCGGTTCCTGTCGCCCTCATGAGATCGGCCTCCACGACGACGATATCTTTGCCCTCGCCGACGAGGGCGATGAGTGTTTCGGCATATTGGGCGCGCATTTCTTTCTGATCTGCCATTGCTGTCTCCTTGGGTGTCAGGCGGGCCGGAATCAGGCCACCGTGAGAGTCGGCTCGAGGTCGAGGACTGGCGCGACGCCGAGCGCGGCGAGAGCCTCGGCCGTCTGCTCCGCCGTGTAGCTCATGTTGTGGCTCGCGACCTGGTTCTCGCAGAAGGAACAGCCCTTGCCCTTGATGGTGTCGAGGATGATCATGGTCGGCGAGCCGAAAGACGAGCCAAGAGGCGCGGCCTCGCCAACAGCCTTAGCGGCCTCGCCCGCGCAGCGCCGTGACGCGGCGCGATCGATCGCCGCGTCGATGGCGGCCATGTCGTGGCCGTCCACGCGCTCGGCCTCCCATCCGAAGGCCTTCCACTTCGCGACGGGGTCGGCGAGGTTCATGATCTCCTCCGTCGTGCCGTCGATCTGCATCATGTTGAAGTCCGTGAAGGCGACGAGATTGGAGAGGCTGTAGTGGGCGGCGAACATGGCTGCTTCCCAGTTCTGGCCCTCGTCGCTCTCCCCGTCCCCGATGATGCAGTAGACGGTGCCGGGTTTTCCGTCCATGCGGGAGGCGAGGGCGAGGCCACATGCTGCAGAGAGTCCCTGCCCCAGGGAGCCGGTGGTCATGTCGATGCCGGGGGTCTTGCTGCGGTCGCAGTGGCTCGGGAGGCGTGTTCCTCCGTGGTTGAGGGTGAGAAGCCACTCCTTGGGGAAGAATCCTTTCATGGCCAGGGTGGCGTAGAGGGCCGGGCCGGCGTGTCCCTTTGAGAGGACCAGAAGATCGCGGTCGGGCTTGGCCGGATCGGCTGGATCGACGTTCATCTTCTTATAGTAGAGAAGGGTGAGCACTTCGATGACCGACATGGCCCCGCCGATGTGACCGACGCCGAGATGCCCGATTTCCTCGATGGTGAGTGCCCGAAGCTCGCGCGCACGGTCCTCGAGAGTTTTCAGTTCCGTTGCATCCACGATATCCTCCGTAATTATTTTCACAAAGTAAGTAATGAAAATCGACAGTACCACTTCTTTCCGTATCTGTAAAGTGATGAATCGTGCAATCCGTGTTTTTATCCCTGCGCACAAACCCAGATGGGGCGGGATCGGGGGTCAACGAGGTCGTTTCGGGAAAAGTGACGGAAAAAGTGGCGGAAGGCCGCGGAAATTGAAGCGCCGGACCCTCTTGCGCGCGATGGTCTTTCAAGGAGGATTCATGGATCCGAAACGACGACTCATCCCCCTGGCTGTGGCCTCTGCGTTCCTCTTCCTGCATTCCTGCGGGCAGAAACCCGGTCCCGGTCTGATCCCGGAATCCGACCTCACGCCCCCTCTCGTCGTGTCCGCCGCTCCGGAGGGCGAGAGTACTTTCTCGCTGACCTTCAGCGAGGACATCATCCCCGTCGCGGACTCGTTCTTCCTCGAGCCTGGCCCGAAGAAGGCCGAAGCCAAAGCTTTCGGGAGGGAACTCGATCTCGATTTCGGAGAGCCGTTTCATCCGGGGGAAGAGTATCGGGTGGCGGGCGAGGTCGAGGACAGGAGGGGAAATTCGACGCGTTTCGTGTTCTCGTTTACGGGCTGGAACGCGAGGCCTGCCAGAATGCTCCTCTCGGAGGTTCAGACAGGCAAGACCAGTTCCAAGGCTTCCCCGCACAGGGATTATGTCGAGTTGCGGGTCCTTGGCGCGGGAAACCTCGGGGGCATGGAGATCGCGTGGTCGAGCTCGGTGAAGACCTGTCGCTATGTGTTCCCGGGCGTCGAAGTGGCTTCGGGGGACTATATCGTCCTGCATCTCGCGCCAGAAGGAATCGCTGAGGAAAAAGACGAAAAAGGATCCGACCTCGCATTGTCCGGCGGCATCGACGCGAAGCCCGAGGCGCGGGATTTCTGGTGCTCCGACGGAGCCCTGCCCGACGAGAACGGCGCCATCCGTCTTTCCGAGAGGCCGGGTGGAGAAATCATGGACATGCTCGTGTACGCGGCCGAGGATAAGTCCGGGCCGATGAAGGAAGACAAGCTTTCGGCTTTTGTGAAGGAAGGCTCAGGGAGCTGGAAAGTCGCGGACCCGCCGGTCTGGGAAGACGCATTCAGACGCAAGTTTTCACCAACGAGGTCCATTGCGCGGAAGCTTTGGCCGGAAACAGGCGCCCCGGCGTCCATGGACCGGGACTTCTGGTACCTCTGCGATTCCGGCTGCCAGAGTCCGGGATCGGACAACATCCCGAATGATCCGGCCCGCGCATCGGCAAAGTCGCGGAAAGCGGGCCGGTGAAAACAGCACTGGTGTCCGCACTGATACAGCGAAGAAGCGCTTAAAACCAGGCTTTATCTGGAACTCAAACGGATCCTCGTGTTCAGACGAGATCCTTGAAGAGATTTTCAATCTCGTGTTTGGGCAGGGCTCCCACTTTCTGGCGTACGAGCTGGCCTCCGTTGAAGACGATGAGTGTGGGGATGGAAATGATGCCGTACTGTGAGGCGAGATCGCTTTCTTTGTCCACATTTACCATGCCGACTTTTATCTTTCCCTCGTAGGAGGCAGCGAGCTGTTCCACGGAAGGCGCTATCATGCGACAGGGCATGCACCACTCGGCCCAGAAATCGATGAGGACAGGTACGGGCGAATCGAGTACTTCGGATTGGAAATTGTCGGCGGTTACGATGAATTCGGCGCTCATGACTGCTCCTGGAAAAATGAAAAACAATGATCGAGAGAAGAACAATATACGGGGCATTCCGGGCTCTGTCAAACCGCAATTTCGTATTGCCTTCTGCCGCGCTCATAACCTACAGTGGATTCATGAGCGAACTGTTTCTACGGATACTTCTCACCTCACTCGTCGTCATGGACCCGCTCGGCGCCGTCCCCCTGTTCATTTCTCTCTCCGGCGATCTGTCCGCGGCGGCGAAAAAACAGACGATCAAGACGGCCATCATGACTTCCTTCATCGTGCTTTCGGTGTTCATCCTCGGAGGAAGGATCATTCTGCGCTTTTTCGGCATCCTGCCGGGGTCATTCTATGTCGCGGGTGGTTTCCTCTTTTTCCTCATCGCCATCGACATGCTTTTCGGCCAGCCCAAGCGCTCGAGGGTTTCGAGCGACGAAAACCCGGAAGAGGAGCACAATTCCATCGCGGTCTTTCCTCTCGCCATCCCCATGATCGCGGGTCCGGGCATGGTGACCACTATCATGCTGTATTCGGCGGGAGACTATCCCTTCTTTACTACCACCCTGATGCTCTTCGTGGCCATCATCGTCGCCCTCGTCGCGATGTTCCTCGCGCTTTCCGCCTCGGGGATCGTGCTCAAGGTCCTCGGCAAGACGGGCGTCTCCGTCGTGGAGCGGATCATGGGCCTCCTCCTGGCGGGCCTCTCCGTTCAGTTCATCTACGACGGACTGACGAAGCTCCGCATTGTCTCCTGAACTCCCTTTCCGCGATCCGCGCCTTATTTCCCGATGAGGGTGGAGTACCACCAGTTTCTGGGCAGTATCTGATTGAGGCCGCCCAGCAGCCACAGGATGGCCAGGATAAGGATGACGGAGGCTGCGAGGATGAGTTTCCAGGGGCGTTTTTTCTCGGCGTAGGGGTCGATGAGGGAGCGCTCGGCGTTGGAGGGGAGGGCCGCAGTGTAGGTGAGGGTCCGTCCGAAGGGTACGTTGATCTTGAGCCTGCCGTTGATGGCCCAGCCCGAGGCGTCCAGCACGGGCCCGAGATTGCGCCTTCGGAGCTTGAAATAGGCGAGGATCATCGAGGGACCCGAGATCATGAGGAGTGCCCCGAGGATGCCGGCCGGCATCCAGACGCCGAGCCCGAGGAAGGTGCCGAGTATTCCCGTGACCATGGCGCCGATGCTGCCGAGGGCTACGCCGATGGCGGCGACCGTCCCGACCTCGAACTTCTTGGGCGGCTCGACCTTCTTGCCGTCGGCGACGCCAGCGACCGCCGTCTCGGTGGCACCCTTGAGTTTGGCCTGCGAGGAGGCGTCGGCTGCGGAAGCCCGTTTCCCGACGATTTCCTCGAAGGTCTTGCCGAGCCACTTGTAGGGGCTCCAGAACGCCTCCCTGATGCTGATCGGCTGGGGCATGAGCTTGGTGACAGTGGCATCCCAATCCTTTCCGTCGCGGTCGTAGAACACGCCGTTCCGGCCGACGAAGAGATTATCCCCGTCTCCCGCCGTGAAAGCCGCAACGATTGTCTTCTTGGCCCCGTCGGGTCGGGTGCAGGCGCAGTAGGCGAGGTAGGTCGCCGACATGCCCGCGAGTGAGCCGTGCCTGCCTGGGTCGTCGACTTCCAGACAGAGTGTGCAGGCTCTGCCGTCGATGTAGAGCGTGCCTGCCTGGAAGACGGCGGCGGATTTGTGATTGTAGAACTCGGAAAAATTGACGAAGTTGTTGACGATTCTGGGCAGGTCCCGCTGGAAGAGCAGCATCTTCCGGAGCTCGGCCATAAGAAGCCGTTTTTCCGACCAGGCCACGTCCTCGGCCACGAGGGCGGCGAGACGCGCCATCGCGTCGCTCCCGAGAATCTCCTGTATGCGTGCGAGCCCGAGGAGCTCGACGGCTCCCTCCGGTTTCGAGGCCATCCAGGCCGCGAGGGGAGCGATGGCGGCTTTCAAGTCTTCCCATCCGTCTGAGTCGAGAACTTCGGGAATCGATCCCGAGCGGGGCAGGAGCACGGAGCTGCGGAATGCAGCCATGGCTGTTGTCCAGCCGGGGTTGAATGGGCCCTTGAGGGAGAGTTTTCCCGCAGGATCGATGCGGGCGAGCGGGAGGGACAGGAGGTCCGGGTTGCTCACGGTGATGGAAGTCCTGAGAAGACGATCGCGATCCTCCTCCTTGCCGTTGGTGAAGGGATCGGTCTGGGCGCCTCCCTCGAGCGCCGCGAGATGGCAGCGGAAGAACCAGTCGTCGATCTTCGCGCGGACCGCCTCCGTGGAGGCGACGGCCGCGGCGATGCTCGCGGTCATGGATGCCGGATCGTTTGCAGCCGGCGCGCCTGAAACATTGCCTCCGACGGCGCCTTCGGCGGCGCCGAAGGTGTTGAGCCGGGGATCGGCGGCGAAGGCGTCCATCCAGGCCGCATACGCGCGTGCCTGTGCAGTGAATGTCTCCAGGGCAGAGGTATCGACGCCCTGGACTCCGCTCGCGTCGGCGACGCCCGGCAGGCATTTCAGGATGTCCTCGATGAGGGCTCTGCTCGCCGAGTCTTCCCCCGCGGAGTCCGGAGGCATGATGCCGTCGCCGTTGAAGCGCTGGAGGCCGAAGACCTCGGAGGCGGCGGCCAGGTCGGCCAGGCCGATCTCCTGTGCGCCGTCCTTGCCGATCATGCCGAGAATCCAGAGCGCAGAATCCCGCAATGCGGCCGGAGCGATGGAAGTGACGCAAAGAGAGTCGCCAGGGACGGAGAGGGGAGACAGGCCGGACAGTCTCTCTTTCAGGAAACGGATGGCGGCGATGATCTCCGGGGCTCTGATCCTGCCGTCCTTGTCCGTGTCGAGGGCATCGAGGGTTTCGGCAGGAATACCCGCAATTTTTTTAGGCATGGCGAGGGCGACCCAGAGTTTCTGATCCAGCTCGGGGATATGGGCGATATCCTCGCCATCCCTGATAACGACCTGATCAACTCCTCCGACCTGCACGAATTTCCACTTGTGCCCGTTTGAGGCTGCTTTTCCCGTCACATCCATGCTGCTCTCCTTAGCCTCGCTCAGTCATCCTGCATGAGCGATCCCTGACAATTAAGTTTACATTTCAGGGAACACTAGGGCAAGGTCTCTGACTGAACGGGCCTTTTCTTGTGCGGCCTGTAACAGATGTTACGCCTCCGCGTCCGCGGTTCGCATATACGTGGAGTTGGAACGATATTGCAGAAGTACACCGAGTGGGCGGCGGATTACCGCGAGGACCGCGTCACGGTCATGTACGATTCGATGTGCGCCGCGCCACGATCTTTCGGGTCCTCGACACGGAGCTTCTCTCCTGTGTAGATTTCGATACATGCAGAACGACGACAGCGTGACCTGCGCGCAGCCCTTTGGCGGTGCGCAGCTCGAGTTTCCCCAGACCTTCGACCTCAGGGTCATCTACTCCATCGAAACAGGCTCGGCCCTGAGGAGCGAGCTCTCCACGGTTTTCGCTTCGAACTCGGTGCCCTGTTCGCGGATCGCGGAGGTCCCGACGAAACCCGGAAAGTACGCGAGGATCGCCGCGACGGTCATGTTCGCGAACCTTGAGCAGATGCGGGCCGTCTACGCCGCGCTCGGGAAGATTCCCTGCGTGAAAGCCCTGATCTGAAGTCGCCGGGGGATTCCGCTGATCGGAGAATCCCGCTCAGCGCCGCAGCTGGATGGCCACCGCCTCGTACTCCCTGCGCTCGCCGGCGTAGGCGCTGCGGGAGAGTACGGCGATCCTGAAACCCGCCGCGTCGAATTCCCGGGAGGCCTCGATCATCGGGCCGAGGTCGGAGAGCTTCTCGAGACTGTCCGCGAGCGCGACATCCGCGCACAGGACGAGGAGGCCCGAAGGCCAGGCCACGAGGCGGAAGGGCAATATCCTGGCAGCGGCCGATATGGACTCCACTTCCGGAGGCAGGGCCATGGCCGCCGAGGCGGCGGCCTGTCTCGCCTCGAGCTTTATCATCCTCGCCTTGACATCCGAGCTCGCCTCGCTGATCGCGATGCCCACCCAGTCGAGGAGTTTTTCGCGCACCGTCTGTATGTCGGACAAGGTCGCGAGCGTCTCGATCGAATCGCCTGCCGAAACCGCGCGCGCGAGCCCCGAAATTTCCTTCAGGTACAGGTTCCTCTGCACGTCGGGCACATAGTACATGACGAGGAGGTGGACCTTTTTCCCGTCGGGCGAGCCGTAGTCGAGGCCGAGGGGCGACCATCCGACAGCGCACAGGAGTTCCCCGTCGAGCGCCACACGGCAGTGCGGGCAGGCCACGCCGCGCCCTATTCCCGTGTTCGACTGTTCCTCCCTCTCCATGACGTTCTTCACGAGGTCGGTCTTCGTGCCGATGTCGGGAATGGCCTCGATGATGAGGGCGAGCAGTTCGAGGGCATGCTTCTTGTCGCAATCGGGCAGTTCGACGAGGCGTCCGTCCTGGAGCGCATCCAAAAGACTTCTCATGATTTGATCCCTCCATGGCGACGGTTGAACCGGGTTTTGACGATGTGTGTCAGCGCACCGTAGGCGGCGAGAAATCCCGCTATCCAGATCCAGTATGAGGGGGGCAGGGGCGCGAGGCCGAAGAATCCCGCCACGGGCGAGTAGGGCAGGGCGATGCCGATCGCCGCGACGGCCAGGGTCGTGAGACTCAAGGGGAGGCTCGCCCTGCTCTGGATGAAGGGAACGCGGTTCGTCCTGATGATGTGCACGATGAGTGTCTGTGTCAGGAGGGATTCGACGAACCAGCCTGTGTGGAAGAGAGTTTCGAGCTGCAGCTTCGTCGCCGCGGAGGCGCCCGGCGCGAGCCACCCCGAGCAGCCGAATACGAACCACATGAGGGCGAAGGTCGCGTAGTCGAAGATCGAAGAGATCGGCCCCACCGCTATCATGAACTTCCGGATCAGCGAGATGTCCCATTTCTGCGGGAGGGCCACGTTCTCGGGATCGACCGTATCGAGGGGGATGCCCGTCTGAGAGACATCGTAGAGCAGGTTGTTGAGAAGGATCTGGATGGGCGCCATGGGCAGGAAGGGGAGGAGGAAGGCGCTTCCGATCACCGAGAACATATTGCCGAAGTTCGAACTCGCGCTCATCCGGATGTACTTGATGATGTTGTTGAAGAGCCGTCTGCCCTCGAGTATCCCCTGTTCGAGGACGAGGAGATTCTTCTCGAGAAGGATGATGTCGGCCGATTCCTTCGCGACATCGACGGCCGAGTCCACGGATATGCCCACATCCGCGGCCCGCATGGCGGCCGCGTCGTTGATGCCGTCGCCCATGAATCCGACGACCTGCCCGCCTGCGCGCAGCGCCCGGACGATGCCTTCCTTGTGGGCTGGCGTGAGGCGCGCGAAGACATCGTGCCTGAGCGCGGCGGACCTGAACTCCTCCGGGCTCATCGCGTCGAGCTCCCGCCCGGTGATGACGCGGGAATCGGCCAGTCCCACGTCGGCGCAGACCTTTCTCGTGACGAGTTCGTTGTCCCCGGTGAGGACTTTCACGCGCACGCCGTGCTCGCCTAAGGAAGCTATCGCCTTTTCGGCGGAATCCTTGGGCGGATCGAAGAAGGCCAGGTACCCGAGGAGGATGAGGCCTGTCTCGTCGCGGGCGGAGAAGCTCTCTTTGGAGCTTTCGAACTCGCGGTAGGCGACGGCGAGGACGCGGTAGCCCATGGCCGAGAGGCGCGAGTATTCCTCGGTGATGTCGTCGCGGATGATGTCGATCAGGGGGAAGATGTCGTCGTCGATCTGGTAGCGGTCGCAGGTCTCGAATATCGCCTCCACCGCTCCCTTGCAGATGAGGACGTTCGCGCCCTCGTACTCGACGATGACGGACATGCGCTTGCGCGTGAAGTCGAAGGGGATCTCGTCGACCTTGCGGCAGGATCGCTCGACGTCGAGGTCCTCGTTGGAGAGGATCGAGAGGTCGAGGAGGTTGCGCAGTCCCGTCTGGTAGTAGCTGTTCATCCAGGCGTAGAGAAGCACTTCGCTGCTCGTGCGGTTCGTGATGTCGACATGTTTTTCGAGGATGACCTTGTCCTGGGTGATGGTGCCGGTCTTGTCCGTGCACAGGATGCCTATGGCCCCGAGGTTCTGGATCGCCTTGAGTTTCTTGACGATGACCTTCTTGCGGGACATCGCGATGGCTCCCTTGGAGAGGCAGACGGTGACGATCATGGGGAGCATTTCCGGCGTGAGGCCGACGGCCACGGAGAGGCCGAAGAGGAGGGCCTCGGCCCAGTCGCCCTTGGTGAGTCCCACTATGAGGAAGGTCAGGGAGACCATGATGATCATGAAGCGCACCATGAGTCCGACGAAGGAGCGGATACCTGAGTCGAAATCGGTGGAGCCTTTTTCCCCTGAGAGATTCGCGGCCACGGAGCCGAGGAAGGTCCTCATGCCCGTGTTGACGGCGAGGGCTTTCGCCGAGCCCGAGATGACGGTTGAGCCCTGGAAGCAGGCGTCGGGGATTTCGAAGATTCCGCTCGCGGGCGAGGAGGCCGGGGCAGCGGGCACGGTGCCGGCCTGACGGGCAACAGCATCCGCGGGGGCTGTGGTCACTGCGGTGGCTGTCGCGGCCGGCACGGAGGTTTCAAGGCCGGCGAATTTCTCCACCGGCATGGATTCGCCCGTCAGCGCCGACTGGGCGACGAAGAAATCCTTCGCCGAGAGGATGCGCATGTCCGCGGGTATGATGGAGCCGGCGGCGAGGATGACGATGTCGCCAGGTACGACTCCGCTTATGGGAATCTCCTCTTCCGCCCCGTCGCGCAGGGCGACGGCGCTGGCCTGGACCATCGCGCGAAGCCTTTCCGCGGCCTCGCCCGAGCGCCTTTCCTGGAACCAGGCGATGAAGACGCTGATGAAAATCATCCCCGAAACGACGACGCCGGCCCTCATGTCTCCCATCGCGAACGAGATGAGGCCGATCACGAGAAGCTGGATGACGAGGGGATCCTTGAAGCGATCCAGAATCTGGAGGAGAAATCCGCGTTTCTTTTCGCTCGCGAGGACGTTCGGGCCGAAGCGGTGGATCTTGTCCCGGGCTTCCTCTGCGGAGAGGCCGGTTTTCCGGGATTCGAGCTCGGTCAGAGCCTCGTCCACGGAGACGGCACAGATACTCCGGAGCCGTTTTTCATGCTCCGGGTCCGGTCTTGTTGTGCTGCCTGCCGGCTTCCCAGCCAGGGCTCCGAGGTTGCGCGGGAACAGGGCCATCGGATCCTCCCTCTTTCGAGCATAGTACCACATCAGGATCGCGCGGAAGCCTATGCGCTTCTTTTTCCGCAGACCCTCATTCGCGACTCAAAGCCCGTCCCCCGCACCGCGCTCACCTTAAAAAACCGCGCGGATCACTCTTCATGGATCTCTTGATTGTCATCCGATCTGCCTTTCGCTTCGCGGTACCGCCCCGGCGAGACGCCGGTCATTTTCTTGAACATTTTCGTGAAATAGCTCTGGTCCTCGTAGCCGATGAGTCCCGCTATGTCGACCAGGGAGATATCGGAATTCTTCAGCAGAAGCTTCGCCTTCGCGATCCGGAGACTGTTGAGATATGTCGTGAACCGGCACTTCATCTCTTCGTTGAACAGCTTGCTGAAATATGTCGGGCTGAGAAAGACCGCTCCGGCCACGTCGTCGAGCGTGAGGTTTTCGGTGTAACGGGCGCCGATGTATTTCAGGGCGTTCTGCATGACGCTGGCGTGCTTGACGTTTTTCAGCGTGAATACCAGCTCCGAAAACCGGGTCATGATCCGGGACAGCCAATACGCTATTTCGTCCGCGCTCCTCATCCGCTGTATCTGGTTCAGATAGGTAAAGTTGAGCCCGAATATCTGCTCGATGTCGGCGCCCCCGTCCAGGGCGGCCCGCGAGAGCAACACGACGAGTTCGAGGACGCGCGCCTTGAGAACGCCGGGATCCTGGCCGCTCGAAAAGAAAATGTGGCCGAGTATCTCGTTCAGCAGGCGCTGGGCCTCGGGCCTGTTCCCGCCGGCAATGAGGAGGAGGAGTTCCCGCTCCTTCTCGATCGGATAGGGGGGGGAGCCATCGGAACCGTCATTTTCCGTTTTTATTCCGTGGATGTACTCCGAAATGCGCGCCTGCTGTTCCTGGCGCCCGCGGTTGGCCTCGAGCTGATCCGGCCGGGCGACGCAGACAGCGGCCGCCTCGTCGGCGAGGATCTCGGCCAGGCTCGCCGCCCGCAAGGGCTCGATCCGGGGAACGGATTCCAGTGCGGCGCGGATTTCGCGCTCCTTGCCCGCGGGAATGCGGCCGGACGACAGAAGCTCCTCGAACACTTCCTTCGGATCCACCACCATCGCGGGGCCGCCGATGAAAGATGCCCGCATGATGCCGTCGACGATGATCGGGGCAGTCCAGAACAGCAGGGAATGGGGACAGAGCTGGATGTATTTTCCCCCGAATCGTTCGGCCTGGAAGGCCCCGAAAAGATGGGCCCGAAGGTCTTCCCCGGGTTCATCGCCCCCGAGAATGCCGGATACGACACAGCCGCAGTCCCGATTTTCTGTGGTCTGAGGCAGGGGATTGCCTTCGTGGTCGAAGACGCCGAGGGACTGACCCTTTTCGTCGATCAGCCGGGAGGATACGCCCGCGGCGCGGGAATAGTGCTCGAGCTTCCTGAGGGCTGTCCTCAGGTTGTAGGCCTCCTCCGTGGACCCGAATCGATCGCTCATGTGCCCTGAATCCTCTCGCATGCGCTGTGCTCCGTCCCTGAAGGGTATAGCGCGTCGCCGCCGGGAGGACAAGCCGCATTCGTCTCCGACGCGGCAAACTTTTCCGGACTGGATGCCTTCGCGGAGTCGGCCGGACGCTAAAGAGGGGAGCGGGGGATGGGATCGCAACGAATGGCCGGGTCAGGACTCCTCAGGGGCAGGACTCCGCGGGATCAAGTCTCCGCGAGCCGGCGGATGAGCTCGGGTATCACTTCGAAGAGGTCGCCGGTAATGGCGAGATCGGCCAGCTGCATCATCGGGGTGTCCGGATTCTTGTCGATGGCGATGATGTAGTCGCAGGACTGCATGCCGACCAGGTGCTGTATCTGCCCGGAGATCCCGCAGGCGACATATACCTGGGCCTGTATTGTCTGACCGGTCTGGCCCACCTGATGGCTGTAGGGAACCCATCCTGAGTCGACCGCGGCCCTGCTGGCGCCGACCGCTCCGCCGACGTGCTCGGCGAAGCTTTTCAGGAGCTTGAAGCCCTCCGGCCCCTTCATGCCGCGTCCGCCGGAGACGATGAAGCGGGCGTCGGCCAGGTTGACGGTGTTCTCCGTGTCGTGGAAGATCTCGATCACCTTTTTCAGCTTTGTTTCTTCGGAGTCGAGGAAGGTTTCGCGGAGGATGCGGCCGGTCCTGGAGGGATCAGGCGCGAGCGCGTTCATGACGCGCGGCCGTACAGTGGCCATCTGGGGTCTGTGGTTGGAGCACCTGATGGTGGCCATTATGTTTCCCCCGAAAGCGGGCCGAGTCTGCAAAAGATCACCGTTTTCGGGGTCAATGCCGAGGCCGGTGCAGTCGGCCGTGAGTCCGCAGTTGGCCCGGACCGCCACGCGGGGAATGAGGGCGCGACCGCGCGTCGTGGCGCCGCACACGACGACTTCCGGTCTGTGTGTTTTCATCAGGCGAACGAGGACGGCCGCCTGGTCTTCGTCCACGAACTCGGCGAATCGCGGGTCGTCCACGACGAGGACCACATCGGCTCCTCCGTGGAAAAGGGCCTCCAGTTCCGGCTCCAGTCCCGTGCCCAGAACGACACACCACAGCTCGGATTTTCGGGCATCGGCGAGGGACCTCGCGGCCCCGAGGAGTTCGAAGGTCACTTTCTGGATACGGTTCCCCTGAACTTCCGCCATGACCCAGATATTGCTGTATGCTTTTCTCAATTCATCGGTGTTCGCGATCATCGGTTCGTGCTCCTAAGGAAAGCTGTGGTTGCGCTGTTACACGAGGCTCATCGATCTGAGCTTGCGCAGGAGAGCTTCGGCGCATTCCGCCGCCGTCCCGGAAACTTTGAGCGTGTTGGTTTTCCTCGCGGGGGGAGGGTTGGTCTTGACTACCCGTGTCGGCGATCCGTCGAGGCCGATTTTATCGGGTTCCGCTCCGATATCCGCCGCTGTCCAGACCTGGACTTCACATTTTTGCGCGGCGAGTCGGCCCTTGAGGGTGGGAATCCGGGGCTGGTTGATATCCTTCACGACCGTGACGACGACGGGGAAGCTGACTTGGCAGATATCGAAGCCATCCTCGTGCATGCGCTTGGCCAGAAACGTCCCTCCCTCCCCCTGCTCTATTCCCGAGATGGCCATGACATAGGTAGCCTGCGCCCAGCTCAGCTGGGCTGCGATTCCGGGGCCGACCTGGGCGGTATCGCCGTCGATGGCCTGCTTGCCGCAGATCACGAGGTCGACTCCGCCGATCTTCTCCACAGCCCTCGAAAGGGCATAGCTCGTCGCCCATGTGTCCGATCCGCCGAAAGCCCGATCGCTCAGGAGGATGCCCCTGTCGGCCCCGACGGAAATCGCCTCGCGGAGGACGATGTCGGCGCGGGGCGGTCCCATGGAAAGGGCGATGACCTCCCCCCCGATCTTTTCCTTTATCCGGACAGCCTCTTCGAGCGCGTAGGTGTCGAAGGGGTTCATGGTCGCCTTTATGCCTTCGCGGATGATTCTCTTGGTTTCAGGATCGATCTTCGCGTCGTTCGTTCCGGGAACCTGCTTGATGCAGACGACGATCTTCATGCCGCGCCCCTCATTTCCAGGACCCGGCCAGAAGGTCGTACTGGGTCTTGAAACCGAGGAGGGCCAGGTAGATGCCGCATTTCGGATAGTTGATGTGAAGTGTTCGGAGACATGCCATGGGGTCGTAGGGCGTGCCTTCGGGGATTTCATAGCCCACCGCCTCCGAGAGCAGGCTGAGTTTCTTGCTCATCCACGCCTCGACGATGACGGGCATCCCGGAATACGCGGCGAGGAGTCTGTCCACGACCGGATGGCGCTCGATCACAGGCTGGGTGATGATGAACCGGGCCCCCGCGTCGATCTTCCGCCTCATTTTGTCGAACTCGTGCTCTTCCGGCTCGTAGGGATTGAAGGCCACGCCCATGTTGAAAACGCCCGGATACTCGCGCTCGATGTACCGGAGCAGCTCGACCGAGGTCACCGCCTCGATGCCTTTCTCCCCGATGTCCTCGGGAGAGAGCCGCGGGAGTCGGTCCGAACCATCGCCTGAAATGACAAGAAGGTTGTGGATGTTTTTCGCGGCGCAGGCGTCCAGTATCTCGTGAAGGTTCTCTTTTGTATGGAAAGTATTGAGATGTATGAGGACCATGTCGGTCTTGGGCTCGAGTCCGAGCTCGACGATCATCTCGGTGCCCTGGAAGGCCAGATTGCCCATGGCGTTGTCCGTGATGCAGGCGCAGTAGCCGCTCTCCATCACGCGGTTGAATTTGACTGCGAAATTTTCCATGTCGGCCTCGAGTTTCTCGGTATCCTGCTTCGGGGGCAGGATCTCGACATGGTAGATCTTGTTCTCTATATGTTGTCTCATGGTCTTTCTCCCGGTCTTCAGGCTTTCGCTTCGCGGACAGCGGTGATGAAGTTCATGCCATACTCGTCGTTCCCGAGCAGCAAATCCTTTGCGAGCCTGTAGAATTCATCGTTGAAATCGATGGAGCCGAGGACCGAGTCGTTGATCTGCATGGGATCGACGATTCCGCCGTCGCAGCCCTCCCGGAGGCAGAGCCAGGCGAAGGTCTGGTTGATGACATTCCGCTTCGGAAGGCCGAAGGATACATTGCTCAGGCCAGGCGCAAAGTGGATGGCTTCGCCGTAGGCCGAGCGCAGGATGCGCACCGATTCCAGGACAAGGGAAGGATTCTGCGTATTGACGGACACGGGCATGACGAGGGGATCGAGGAAGATGTCCCGGCGGGCGAAACCTTCGTCCTCCAGCCTCGACATGAGCCGGCCGATATTGGCGACCCGCTCGTCGACAGTTTCGGGCATGCGGCTTTCGCCGGTGGCTCCCGCAATGACGCAGGCGTCCGCCTTCGCGGCGATCGGAATCATGCTTGCCCGTTCGAGGGACACCGAGTTGACGAGGGGTTTGCCCTTCGCCGCGTCGCAGGCTTCGAGTCCGGCCTTGAGGATGCCGGGATCCGAGGAATCGATGCTGAGGGGCAGGCTCACGGCCGACTGGAGCAGCGATGCCGTCCACTCTATCGCCTTGATTTTTTCGCTCTTGTCGTGGCTGAATTCGTCCACGTTCACATCGAGGAACCAGGCGCCGGCGGCCTCCTGCTCACGGGCCATGGCGACGAGATAGGCCCTTCCGGCCTCTTTGTCCTCGTCGGAGCCGTACATACCCTGGTGGATGGCCACCGCCACGTGCTTGATCTTTCCGTTCTGCCATTCGTCTCCGGCGATGAATGATTCGGGGATCGGCAGATGCCGGGTCTCCTTGTCCGCCTTGAAGACGAGGGCGTTCCGCCCGTCCTTCAGGGTCGTGACGAATTTGCCCGTCGCCATTCGGATGCGCGTGCAGTGAATATTCTCGCCCACGATTATGTAGGAGCCTTTTGACGCCATCGGACGCCTCCCTTTTTCCGCAATGCAGCTGCTATGGTAGGGCAGGTTTCCCCGGCCGTATTGGAATGATTTGTGTTTTTTTTTCCGATTTTGTCTCCTCGCACAAAAAACTTCTTTTCCAGGTTCTCTTTGTCCTCGCCTCCACCCGGAATATGCAAAAAAACAGATAAAGGCTCTCCCTTTTCCTTGACATTCAATTCCAGGCCCATAGCTTTAATACTGTGAGATGACGATAGCGGAAAACAAAAAGCGCGGCGACTTGTTTTTCACGATCCGAGAGGAGTTTGTAAGGAGTTTGTATGGAGGAAAACTTCCTGGACCAGGATGCGGAAGAAACCCAGGAGTGGCTCAAAGCTCTCGACGCCCTGATGGAGGCGGAAGGCCCGGCAAAGGTGGAGTTCCTCCTGAAGCGACTCGCCGACAGGGCTTTTTCGCGTGGAGTCGCCCTTCCCTTTGACGCCACGACAGCCTACGCGAACACGATAGCGCCGGAAAAATCACGGAAAATACCCGCGGGCAGCCTCGTTGCGCGCAATGTCGGGGCCTATGTCCGCTGGAACGCCATGGCCATGGTCGCGCGCGCGAACCGGGATTTCCACGGCATCGGCGGCCACATAGCGAGCTTCGCCTCCTCGGCGGTCCTCTACGAGGTCGGCTTCAACTGGTTCTTCAGGGGCCCCGGCGCGGAGAACGGCGCCGACATGGTCTACTTCCAGGGACATTCGGCGCCCGGCATCTACGCCCGGGCTTTCGTCGAAGGGCGGCTCGAAGAAGCCGACCTCGAAAAATTCCGGAGGGAAGCCGACGGGACCGGACTTTCATCCTACCCCCATCCCTGGCTCATGAAGGATTTCTGGGAATTCCCGACGGTCTCCATGGGACTCGGCCCCATCGACGCCATGTACCAGGCGAGATTCATGAAGTACATGGAGGCGCGCGGACTCGCGAAAACGGGGGGCCGGAAAGTCTGGGCCTTCATCGGCGACGGGGAGACCGACGAGCCGGAAACCCGGGGAGCGATCAGCCTCGCGGCGCGCGAGAAGCTCGACAACCTCATATTCGTCATCAACTGCAACCTGCAGAGGCTGGACGGCCCGGTGCGCGGCAACGGCAAGATCGTCCAGGAACTCGAAGGCGTGTTCCGCGGCGCCGGCTGGAACGTGATCAAGGTCATATGGGGAAGCGAGTGGGATCCGATCCTCGCGCGGGACAAAGATGGAATCCTCCTTGCGACGCTCGGGAACATGGTCGACGGTGAACTCCAGGCCATCGGTTCCCGCGACGGAGCCTACATCCGGAAAAAGATCTTCGGCCGCGATCCCCGACTCGCGGAGCTCGTGGCGGACATGAGCGACCAGGAGCTGAAGCAGATGTCGCGGGGCGGGCACGACCCCAGGAAGGTGTACGCGGCCTACGCGGCCGCAGTGGCGCACAGGGGACAGCCCACCCTCATCCTCGCGCAGACGGTCAAGGGCTACGGCATGGGTCGCTCCGGCGAGTCGGCCAACATCGCCCACAGTCAGAAGAGCATGGACCTGGCCTCCCTCGTGGTTTTCCGGGACCGCTTCCACGTCCCGCTCAAGGATGAGGAGCTCGAGGCTCTGCCCTTCATAAAACCCGCTCCGGGAAGCGACGAGGGCGCGTTCATCCGCGGGCAGCGCGAAAAACTCGGCGGCCACCTTCCCTCGCGGCGCGGGAAGATCGGCCCTGCGGCGGTCCCGCCCCTCTCTGATTTCGCCGGACTCCTCGGGGGTTCCGGCGAGAAAGAGATGTCGACGACGATGGGCTTCGTGCGCTTCCTCAACACCCTCGTCAAAGACAAAAACATCGGAAAGCAGGTTGTGCCCATCGTCGCCGACGAGGCTCGAACCTTCGGCATGGAGGGCCTCTTCCGCCAGATAGGCATCTACTCGCCTGCGGGACAGCTCTACCAGCCCGAGGACTCCGAATCCATCATGTGGTACCGCGAGGACCCCGCCGGCCAGATTCTGGAGGAGGGCATAACCGAGGCCGGCTCCATGGCCTCCTGGATCGCGGCCGGCACGGCCTACGCCAACTACGGCGTCCACATGATGCCCTTCTACATCTTCTACTCGATGTTCGGCTTCCAGCGAATCGGCGACATGGCCTGGGCCGCGGGCGACTCCCGGGCCCGAGGCTTCCTCCTCGGCGCCACTTCGGGGCGGACTACCCTCAACGGCGAGGGTCTCCAGCACGAGGACGGCCACGGTCAGCTCCTCGCGGCCACCATCCCGAACTGCCGCTCCTACGACCCGGGCTTCGTCTACGAGCTCGCCGTCATTCTCCAGGACGGAATGAGGCGGATGTACCGCGACGAGGAGGATGTCTACTATTACATATCCCTCCTCAACGAGAACTACGTCCAGCCCGCCATGCCCGCCGGGGCCGAGGAAGGCATAATCAGAGGCATGTACCTTCTCAGGTCGACAATGGCCCGGCCGGGATCCGGAGCTGGAACGGAGAGCGAGGCCGCCGCGGCAGGCCTGTCGGGGCCGGGCGCACCAGGCCCGCGGGTCCAGCTCATGGGTTCCGGCGCCATTCTGAACGAAGTCATCGCGGCGGCAGAACTGCTCGCGGCGGATTTCGGCGTCGGAGCCGACATCTGGAGCCTGCCCGGCATCAACCAGCTCCACCGGGACGGCATAGAGGCCGAGCGCTGGAACCGCTTCCACCCGGCTGAGCCATCCCGTATTCCGTACATGACCGCGCAGCTTTCTGGGCGCGCGGGGCCAGCCGTCATCGCGACCGATTACATCCGCGCCTACCCCGAACAGGTCCGGCGTCTCGTCCCGATGCCCCTCACCGTACTCGGCACGGACGGCTTCGGGCGCAGCGACACGCGCACAGCCCTGCGCGATTTCTTCGAAGTCGACCGCCGACATATCGCGCTCGCCGCTCTGACTGCCCTGAAGGAAGCGGGCGATATCGGCTCCGACGCGCCCGTCAAGGCGCTGGAGATCTACGGGATCGACGCGGACAGGCCGGATCGGCTTTCCGTCTGAAGGGAGACAGCATGGTACGAACTATGGAACTGCGGGTCCCGAAGCTCGGCGATTTCTCGGGAGTTCCCGTCGTCGAGATTTTCATGGTGGCCGGAACTCCGCTCGCCAAGAACGATCCGATGGTTTCGCTCGAGTCGGAGAAGGCTGTGATCGAGGTGCCCGCGCCCGAATCGGGCAGGGTCCTCACGGTGAGTGTGGTGCGCGGCGACAAGGTCTCGGAGGGCGACCTCCTCGGGACACTCGAGCTGGAAGGGGAGGCCCCCGAAAAGGCCGCAGTCACCGAAAAGGTCGCGGCCTCCGAAGAAAGCTCGACCGCCGAGGAGATCCCGGCCTCTGAGGAGGCCGGCCCCGCTTCTGCTTCCCCGATGCCCATGGCCGCCGAATCCGCGCCCTCGCCTTTGCCTGCGCCGGCGGACAGGATGGGCAGGACGGCGGAGTCCGCGCCGGAACCGGAGACAGCGCCTTCGTCGTCCGGGCACGGGCTCTACCACGCCTCCCCCTCGGTGAGGCTCTTCGCCCGCGAGCTGGGCGCCGACCTCGCCTTCGTGAGAGGGACGGGGCCGAAGGGCAGGATCAGGCGCGAGGATGTGGCCGTCTACGTCAAGGCGCGCCTCGCGGCGCTCCAGTCGGGCCTTCCGTCCGGGACCGGAGGCGACGCGGCATATGTCCTCAGGAAGTCCTCCCCCGTCGATCCCGAATCCTTCAGGAAATACGGCGAAATCGAAATCGTCCCCGCATCGCGCATCAAGCGCCTCTCCGGCCCGCGCCTCGCGGAGAGCTGGCAGACGATTCCTCATGTCACCCAGTTCGACGAGGTCGACATCACGGAGCTCGAGGCTTTCCGCTCGCGCTCGAACCGGCATCTCGAAGCCGAGGGTATCAAGCTCACGGCTCTGGCCTTCGCGATAAAAGCGAGCGTCGCGACGCTCAAGGCATTCCCTCTCTTCAACTCGACCCTTCTTCCGGAAAAGGGAGAGTTCGCCGTCAAGAAATACTACAACATAGGTTTCGCGGTATCGACCGAGGCGGGGCTCCTCGTTCCCTCGATCAAGGGAGCGGACAAAAAGAGCCTTCGGGAGATCGGCGCGGAACTGAAGGAACTCTCGGCCAAGGCCGCGGCCGGAAAACTCACGCCCGACGACATGACCGGCTCGACCTTCACGATTTCGAGCCTCGGGAGTATCGGCGGCACGGCCTTCACGCCCATCATCAATCCGCCCGAGGTCGCCATTCTCGGGCTCTCGCGTGCGACGATGAGGCCTGTCTGGGATGAAAAGTCCGGCGGCTTCCTGCCGCGGCTTGTGCTTCCCTTCTCGCTGTCCTACGATCACAGGGCGATCGACGGGGCCGAGGGGGCGCGGTTCTGCCGCCATTTCGCGGCCCTCATGGGCGATCCGGCCGCTCTCCTCATCTGAATGGGCGAGGCCGACAAGGAAGGATCATGAACACGACACTCGATACCGACATCCTCGTGCTCGGCGGCGGGCCGGGCGGCTACACCGCCGCCTTCCGCGCGGCCGACATCCTCGCCGGAACCGGCAAGAAGGTGACCATCGTCGACAGGGGGCAGACCCTGGGCGGTGTCTGCCTCAACGTCGGATGCATTCCCTCCAAGAGCCTCCTTACCCTGGCAGAGACCATCGAGCAGGCCAGGGGGGCGGCGAAATACGGCCTTTCATTCGGCGAGCCGGCCATCGATCTCGGCAGAGTGAGGGCCCAGCGCGATTCCGTCGTCGGAACCCTCACCAAGGGACTCGAATTCCTCGCGAAGCGCCGCAAGGTAGAGGTGATCCGGGGCGAAGGCGCCTTCTCCTCCTCTTCGACCCTCGAGGTGAAGACGGCCGATGGGCGGCTTGGCCTCCACTTCGGACAGTGCATCATCGCGGCCGGCTCGCGCCCTATAGAGATATCCGGATTTCCCCACGGGGACAGCCGTGTGTGGAACTCGACGGACGCCCTCAGGCTCGACTCGATCCCGAAACGCCTGTTCATTCTCGGCGGGGGAATCATCGGGCTCGAGATGGCGACCGTCTACAGCGCATTCGGCAGCGAGATCACCATCGTCGAGATGATGGACCACCTCGTTCCGCCCGCCGACGCCGATCTGGCCGAAGTCCTCCAGCGGAAGTACAAGCGCTCAGGCTGGCGCGTCTTTCTGAACGCGAAGGTGACGGCGATGCGGGCGGAGGAAGGCGGCATACGCGTCTCCTGGGGCGAGGCGGAGGAGCTCTTCGACGCGGCCCTCATCTCTGTCGGCCGCAGGACTAACGCCGACCTCATCGGCCTGGAAAAAACTGGGCTTGAGGCGGACGGAAAGGGTCGCATTCCCGTCGACGAGTGCATGAGAACGAAGGTGCCGAACATCTTCGCCATCGGCGACATCGTGCCCGGCCCCCAGCTCGCGCACAAGGCCGCCCACGAGGGCAGGGTGGCGGCGGAAGTCGCCTGCGGCCGCGCGTCAGCCTTCGTCGCCCTCGCCATCCCCTCTGTCGCCTACACCTCTCCGGAGCTCGCCTGGACGGGCTTGACCGAGAAGGAGGCGAAAGAGAAGGGGATTGAGTATATCCTCGGATCCTTCCCCTGGAAGGCGAGCGGGCGCTCCCTGAGCATGGGAAACATCGAGGGCTTCACCAAGGCCCTCTTCGACGCGAGAACGAAACGGATAATCGGCGCGGCCCTTGTCGGCCCCCACGCCGGCGAGCTCATCGCGGAGGCCACTCTGGCGATCGAGATGGGCGCCGACATGGAAGACATCGGCCGCAGCATCCACCCCCATCCGACCCTGTCGGAAACCCTGGGGCTCGCGGCCGAGGCCGCGAACGGAACGATAACGGATCTGTAAACCGGCAAAGGAAGGGAGTGTGAAGGAATACCGAATAAGACTCGCCCGCGAAGAGGATGCGCCAGGCATTCTCGAAATCTACGCGCCCATCGTGCGCGACACTGCCATATCCTGGGAGTACGATCCGCCCGACGAGTCCGCGATGCGCGGCCGCATCCGGGACAAGGCAGGGCACGGCTACCCCTGGCTGGTGGCGGAAGACGGGGCCGGGATCGCCGGGTACGCGTATGCCGGCCGCTGGAGGGACAGGCAGGCCTACGACTGGTCCTGCGAGAGCTCGGTCTACGTCCACCCCGGGCACAGACAGCGCGGCCTCGGAAGGACGCTGTACGCGGCCCTCTTCCGCGTGCTCTCGGCCCAGGGCTTCCGTTACGCCGTGGCGGGGATCGCGCTGCCGAACCCGGAGAGCATCGCCCTCCACGAGTCCGTGGGCATGTCCCTCGCCGGAACCCACCGGGGCGTCGGTTTCAAGTCAGGCGAGTGGCGCGACATCGCGTTCTACGAAATCCGGCTCGGGCCTGAGGGACTTCCTTCCCCCGTCATACCCGTCCTCGAACTGGCGTCGCGGGAAGGCTGGGAGGAACTCATTGGGGGAAGCGGGCCGGCGGGCCCGGCGCCGGTTCTCCGGTAGACTCCGGTCCTGCGGCTCCCGCGAGCCATGTGTCCGGCGTCGTCAGAGTGTTTTTCTCACACGCACATTCCGGATTTTGTCAAAATCGGGGCAGTGGTATCGTTTTTTACTTGACAATTCGAAATACTCCCTATTAAATAACTAAGTTAGTTAATTAATCCCCCGAGAGGAGCGAATCGAATGCGGTCCCATGTCGCTTCCGACCTGAAAGAGCACAACCGCAAGGTCGTCTATGACCTGATCCGGTCCGAGGGGGAAATCTCCAAGGCGGAGATCACCCGCCTCTGCGGCGTCAGCGCCCCGACGGTCATCAAGATAATCGACTACTATTCCGCGCTCGGCATTGTGGGCATGGCAGGCGAGGGCGAGTCCGCCCTCGGCAGGAAGCCCATGCTCATCCGCTTCGAATCCTGCGCGGCCTACGCCGTGGGGACAGAATACGACGGCCTGCACCTGAGCGTCGGCCTCGTAGACCTCTCGGGGAGAATCCACACTCTCCGGCGCTCCCCGGCCCCGCCCGATCTGCGCGTTCTTCTCGGCTCCCTTCTCTCCCGCGAGATCGAAGCGCTCATCGAACAGTCCGGCGTGCCGCGGAATCTCGTCCGGGGCGTCGGCGTCGGTGTGCCGGGCGTCGTGGATCCCCTTCGCTGCGTCATAGAGCGTGCACCCCTCGTCGGAATCAAGGATGACATCGACTACGCGCCCTTGACGGCCGGGCTCGAGGCGGAGCTCGGATTCCCCGTCCTCGTCGTGAACGATGCGAATGCCGCCGCCTTGGGCGAGCTCGCCGCGCGCGGGCCCGGCGAGGGAGGCGACCTCGTCTTCGTCGAGTTGGGACGCGGAGTCGGCGCAGGGCTCGTCCTGGATGGAAGACTCAGGAGCGGGCCCCGCTCCTGCGCGGGCGAGATCGGCTACATGGTCCTTGAGGGAGGAAGCACGTCTTCCGCCGGGATACCGGGCTGGCTCGAGGGGCGGATGGATCTCACCTCGTTCTGGGACGAGGCCGAGAGTGAAGGCGGGCTCTCCTTGGCCTCCCTCGACCGTGTGGCGTCCCTGCTCGCCCTCGCCCTCGCGAACATCTGTGTCGCGCTCGATATCGACCGGGTGGTGATCGGGCGCGCGGGGCGTGAGCGATTCGGGCCGGCCCTTCTCGAGCGGCTGCGCGACTGGCTCGGGCGGCTTTGCCCGATGCAGGTCTCGTGCGAACCGCCAGAGTCGTCCGAACCCGGCGTGGCCGGAGCGGCGGCTCTCGCGATGGAATCCTGGCTGAAGGCTGTCTTCTCCGGCTAGGCGGAGGGGGATTCCGGATAGGCGGAACCCTCTAGAATCAGGTTTTTCGCGGCGAGGAGCGTCACCGGGCCGGGCCCGGCCGCTTCAGCCGCCTGCAATACGCCTGAGGGCTGTCCCGGCGCCGATCGCCGGCGTCGACCCAAGGCAAGAAGGAGGCAAGGCATGAAACGATTCCGTGGCATAGCGCTCGTTCTGGTGGCGCTTGTGGCCTTCTCCGCGGTTTCCGCATCCGCGCAGAAGGTGACCATCACCTACTGGCAGTATTACTACCAGTCCAAGGTGGAGCTCATGGACGAGCTCATCAAGCAGTTCATGCAGAAGAACCCCGACATCAAGGTCGAGCAGGTGACCTTCCCCTACGAGAGCTACAACCAGAAGGTCGCGGCCTCCATCCCCGCGGGCGAAGGTCCGGACCTCATCAACCTCTTCTGCGGCTGGCTGCCGATGTACGTGAAGGCCGGCTACATCCAGGAGCTCCCGAAGACCGATTTCTCCGCCGACTACATGAAGAGCACCTTCTATCCCTTCGTCGTGGAGAATGTGGACTTCGACGGAAAACTGTACTCGGTGCCCACCGCCGTGCGGACCCTCGCCCTCATCTGGAACAAGAAGCTCTTCAAAGAGGCCGGGCTCGACCCGAACGTTCCGCCCAAGACCCTCGACGAGCTCGCGGCCTTCGCGAAGAAGCTGTCCAAGTACGACGCCCAGGGCAACCTCATCCAGGCCGGACTCGCGATGCAGCCCAACGGCCAGGGCCACAGCTGGATCCGCGAGGTTCTCTTCAGGCAGTTCGGCAACACACCCTACGACGCCGGCTACAGGAAAGTGCAGTACAACACCCCCGAGGCCGCCGCGGCCCTCCAGTGGTACATGGACCGCATCATGAAAGACAAGGTCGGGTACCCTAACTTCGCGACGGACGATGTCACCGCCTTCAAAGCCCAGAAAGCCGCGATGAACATCGACGGCTCCTTCCGCATCGCCACCCTCAACGCGGTCAAGGACCTCGAGTGGGGCGCCGCCGAACTCCCGACGAACAAGGGAATCAAGTCGAATTTCGCCTCCTTCTGGACCCACGGCATCGTCTCGGGCGTGAGCGGCAAGAAGCTCGAAGCCTCCGTGAAGTTCCTCAAGTTCATCACCTCTCCTGAGGTCATGGAGCTCTGGCTCGCAAAAGTCGGAGAACTGCCCGCGAATCCGAAGATAGGCGAAGCTCACAAGAACGACCCCTACGTCAGCGTCTTCCTCAAAGGTCTTCCCTACGCCAAGGCGACGGCCTATGTCGACGAAGCCGGCCAGAGGACTCTCTTCGTGGACATGGTCGACGAGATCAACCTCAAAGGCGCGAAGGTCGCCGACGTCCTGAAGCAGACCGCTGCCAAGGAACAGAAACTCATCGACGATTTCTGGAAATAATCGACCGGACGACAATGCCGCAGGCCCCCGGTCGCATCACGCGCGGGGGGGACCTGCGGCGCAACACGGATTCCCGACGGAGGATTCTGGATGACTCTGGCAAAGAAACGAGCCGTGACGGCATACCTCTTTCTTGTCCTGCCGCTGATCTTCTTCCTCGGCGTGCGATTCGGCCCCATGCTCTACATGATGGGGCGCAGCCTGACGGACTGGAGCCTTTTGCGCAAGACGAACGCGTTCATCGGCCTGGAAAACTTCAAAGCCGTCTTCGGCGACCCCGCATTCCTCTCTTCGCTCGGGAATACGGCGCGCTATTCCCTCATCGGCGCGCCGGCCGTCATCGTGATCAGCCTCGCGATAGCGCTCCTGCTCAACGGGATCGGGCGCGGAAAGGGACTCTTCAGGCTCATCTACGTCCTGCCCTACATCACGCCCATCGTCGCGGTGAGCTGGGTCTGGCGCTGGATGTTCCAGACGCCGCCGCTCGGTCTCATCAACAATGTTCTCGGATCGCTCGGACTTCCTGCGCAGGAATTTCTGAACAGTCCGAAAACTGCCCTCTATTCCATCCTCGCGGTCAACGTATGGGTCGAGCTCGGCTACTGCGTGACGGTCTTCCTCGCGGGAATCCAGACCATCCCCTCCGACTGCATCGAGGCCGCGAAGATCGACGGGGCCACGGGCAGGACGGTTCTCTTCCGCATCATCCTCCCCCTCCTCCTTCCGATCACCCTTTTTCTCGCGATCATGCAGGGTATCCAGTTCCTCAGGATATTCACGCCCGTCTACAACATGTCGACGCAGGCCATGGGAGGCCCCCTCAATTCGACCAAGTCGGCGGCCCTCTACATATACCAGTCGGCCTTCATGAAGTTCGAGCTGGGCAGGGCGGCCGCGGCCAGCCTCATCCTCTTCGCCATCATCATGGCCGTCACCCTCCTCCAGCTCAAGTTCTTCGACCGCAAGGCGAGTTATTAGGAGGCGGCATGACGACAGACAAAAAGGCCACGATGGCGGCCTCCTACGCCATCCTGATTCTTCTCTCCGTGACCATGGTTTTCCCCTTCATCTGGATGCTCCTGTCGTCCTTCAAGGACGCGACGCAGATATTCCAGCTCAGGCTCTTCCCGGAAAGGCCGACCCTCGACAACTACTCCTTCATCCTCCTGTCGAGCCACTCCCGCTTCCCGCACTGGTTCCTCAACAGCGCTATCGTCGCGGTATGCACCACATGCTCCGTCCTCTTCTTCGATTCGCTCCTGGGCTACACCCTCTCGAAGTTCAGTTTTCCCGGAAAGAAGGCTATCTTCCTCCTCATCATCAGCACACTCATGATACCCACCGAGATGCTCGTCATCCCCTGGTACGCCCTCTCCCGCGCGCTCAAGTGGGGAAATACCTACTGGGGCATCATGTTTCCCGGCATGATCAGCGCATTCGGCGTCTTCCTGATGCGCCAGTTCATGTCGACGATACCCGACGATCTCATCGACGCGGCGCGGATCGACGGGCGGGGCGAACTCGGCATTTTTTTGACCGTCGTCATGCCCCTCGTGACGCCGGCTCTCGCGACCCTCGCGATCTTCAACTTCATCGGCAACTGGAACGCCTTCCTCTGGCCCCTCATCATCGCCTCCAAGCCGGCGATGTTCACCCTGCCGGTAGGGCTCGCCAACTTCTCGGGCGAAGCCGGCAGCGACTGGCACCTCATCATGACAGGGGCTACCGTCTCCATGCTGCCCCTCGTCGTCATCTTCCTTCTGTTCCAGAAACAGATCGTCCGGGGCATCGCCATGACCGGACTCAAAGGATAGGCCCATGCGCGTAATCGATTCGCACGTACATTTCCCCGAAGACAGAATCATCGACGACGGGAGCCCCGCTCCCGCCTCTGCCGGCGCCGAAGCGCCCGGCGGAGCGCCAAATGCCGCCGCCGCAGCCAGCGACGCCACAACCAGCGACCTCTCCGGCGCGGACAAGGGCACTGGCTACACGAGCGGCCGCTCCGGCAAAGCCGAGCACCCCTGGCTCGAGGCCGAGAAGGCCCGCTGGGAGGCCGCCTGGCGCTTTCCGGCCGCCACGTCAGTCTCGAAGGAGGAGGGCGAGCGCCTCTGGCAGGGTGAGGTCGACAGGCGGGAGTACCTGCGCGCCGTCGTCTTCGTCACGGCGGGCAGCAACGACTTCGCGTCGGCTCTCGCGGCGCGCAATCCCGGGAAGTTCTACGCCTACGCCCACCATGATCCGCTGCTGCCCGACGCGGCCGGCCGCCTCGAGAAAGCGGTGACGGAGGGGGATCTGCGCGGCTACAAGCTTCTCGGTCCGAAGATCGACCGCCGCCTCGACGATCCCTCCTTTTACCCGATATGGGAGGTCGCGTCGGAGCGGGAGATACCTGTCCTCATCCACTTCGGCATCATGGGCGGGGCGGGCGGCATCGCGAACCACATCAACATCAACCCGATCGTCATCCACGACGTCGCGAAGCGCTTTCCCCGCATGCCCATCATCATCCCGCACTTCGGCTGCGGCTACATCTTCGAGACCCTCAACCTCTGCTGGGCATGCCCCAACGTCTATATCGACACATCCGGATCGAACCAGTGGATGCGCTGGATGCCCTATCCGGTCGACCTCGCCTCGCTCCTGCGCAAATACCGCGAGACAATAGGCGCCTCGCGCATCATTTTCGGAACCGACTCGAGCTGGTTCCCCCGCGGGTTCGCGGACGCCTACCTCGACGTCCAGGTCCGCGAGATGTTCGACAACGGCTTCGACGAGTCCGAGGTGGACGCGGTTCTCTACAGGAACATCGCGGGTCTTCTCCGGATCGAGTGAGAGGTGGGACGATCCGTCCTGCAAAACCCCGCCCACCGAATACCGCGCAAGGAGGCACGATGTTTTCTCCCGTATACACCCAGAGGGTTCTGGACCCCGCATACAGCAACTGGAAGAGGCTCTACGCCGAAGACGCGATGGCGGTGCACCGCGCCCACCTCGTCGGTCTGGCCGAGAGCGGCATCCTGACGAAGGAGACGGCCGCGCGTATAGCCGCGGCCGTCGACGCGATCGGGGAGGACTTCGAATACCCCGAGTCGATCCCGGACGGCGTGGAGGACCTCTACTTCGTGTTCGAGCGTGAACTCGAGAGGAGGATAGGGGCGGATCTCGCGGCCTTCCTGCACACCGCCCGGAGCAGGAACGACATGGACACGACCGTATTCCGCATGGCGCTCCGGCGCGCGCTAGTCGCGTTCTGCCGGGAAGTTCTCCGCCTGCTGACGACGACGATCGCGCGCGCGAAGGCGGGCAGGGAAGAGCTCACCGTGCTGTACACCCACGGCCAGCCGGCGAACGTGTCGACGATGGAGCATTACCTCACGGCTTTCGCCTCGGAACTCGCCGAGGATCTGGAGGATCTGGGCGCCGCCCTCGGGCGACTCGACCGCTCCACGATGGGAGCCTGCGCCATCACGGGGACGGGTTTCCCCCTGAACCGCGCCCGCGTCGCCGAGCTTCTCGGCTTTCCCGGATTCGTCTGCAACACCTACCAGGCCATCTCCACCTCGCACTGGCTCACGCGACCCGCGGCCGCGCTCGAAGAGCTCCTTTCCGATTACGCGCGCTTCGTCGCGGACCTTTTGCACAAGGCGAGCTGCGAGGTCGGCCTCGTCGATTTCCCCGATTCGCTCGTGCAGGCGAGCAGCATCATGCCGCAGAAGCGCAACCCCGTGATCCTCGAACACGCGCGGATACAGTCGGGGATGGCTATGGGCGCCTGCGCCGCGATGCGCACTCTGTACCGCAACGTGCCCTTCCAGGACGTCAACGAAGCCGCCGACGCTCCTGTGAGCGCGCTCATCGAGACCCTCGGCCCGGCCGGCTCGGCCACGGCCCTCGTCGCCGAAATCATCTCCAACGTCACGTCGAACGAATCTGCGGTCCGCCGTATCGCTCTCGCCTACGGTGTCACCACGACCGAACTCGCCGATACCATGGTGAGGGAGGCAGGCATCGGCTTCCGCACGGCGCACGCGGTCTCGTCGGCCTTCGTGCGCTCGGGGAACGCCCCTGGCGCTATGCGGGAGGCCTTCAGCTCCAGCACGGGGAGGGAACTGCCTTTCGACGACGACCGGATCGCGGCCATACTGGCGCCCGCCCACTTCGTAGCGGTCCGCGAGGTCCCCGGCGGGCCGGCCCCGGCGGGAATGACCCCGGTCTACGGGGAACTGGAGCGCGCGGTCGCGCGGATCGAGAGGATTCTCGGCGATGCGGAAGAAAGGGGCAGAGTCGCCGAGCTCAGGCTGGGAGCCGCCTGGCAGGCCCTGCGCTCCTGATCCTCTCCTGCCCGCTGCCCTGCGGCGACACTCACCCATCTATCGGAGAATGCCTGTGGACATACCATCTTTACTGAACCTTCTCAAAAGTGAACTGGAGCGATCGACCGGGTGCACCGATCCCGGGGCGGTCGCGCTGGCCGTGGCCCGCGCGGCGCGCGAGCTGGGAACGAGGCCCGAGACAGTAGATGTCCTCGTCAGTCCCAACGTGTTCAAAAACGGAATCAGCGTAGGCGTCCCCGGGACCGGCGAGCGCGGACTCGTCATCGCCGCGGCTCTCGGAGCGGTGATCGACCGATGCGAGGCCGGTCTCGCGATCTTCGATTCCGTGACGCCCGGGCTTCTTGAACAGGCGCGAAAGCTCGTATCGGCAGGGCGTGTGCTGGTGCATTACGCCGACGCGCCCGATCCCCTTTACATCCGGGCGGAGCTCTCCTCGGGCGGACATCGCGCGCGCGCCGTCATCATGAACGATTACTCGAACATCACCGAAGTGGTCCGCGACGGCGACGTCATCCTTTCATCGCCTTTCGCGAAAGCCTCGGAGGTTCAGAATGCGCTCGCGGGCAGCACGCTCGAAACGCTGTTCGGGCTCATCGATGCCATGACCGCGGAAGACCTGGAATTCCTCCTGCAGGCAGCGCAGGTCAACCGGAGGGCGGCGGACATCGGACTTGAGGACCCGTCGCTGAAACTGGGGCGCTCCCTCGATCGGCGATCCTCGGTCACGCCTCAGCCCTTTGCCGCCATGAGCTTTGCACAGGTGTGGACAGCCGCGGCGAGCGAGGCGCGTATGGCCGGACTGAAGGTCCCGGTCATGGCTATCGCAGGAAGCGGCAATCACGGCATCACAGTCACGCTCGGCATCCTGGCGGCGGCCGAAACCCTCGGCTCTCCGCGGGCTCTCCTCGCGAGGGCGCTCGCGCGCGGGGCGGTGGTCACCATCATGATCAAGAGCCACGTGCACCGCATGACGGCGTTCTGCGGCTGCGCGGTCGCGGCCTCGACCGGCGTGGCGGCGGGCACTGTGTACCTCCTCGGCGGCGATTTTTCCGCGGCCGAGCGGGCGATGCAGACGGTGATCGGAACGCTTGCCGGCATGCTCTGCGACGGCGCGAAAGAATCCTGCGCCTACAAGCTGAGCACATCGGCCTCGCTCGCGATCCAGGCTGCCTTCGCGGCGATGGAGGGCGTGTCGATTCCAGCCGGAATGGGGATAGTCGGCGCGACCGCCGAGGATTCATTCGCGAATCTCGGGGAGCTGAACGACCCCGGCATGCTGGCGACGGACAGGCTCGTGTTGAAACTTATAGGGAAGAACGCCTCGCCGGAGAGTTGACCCGAATCCCTTCTCCCGCGAGAGCCCTCAGGCGAGGAAGAGGACGAAGACCCCTGCCACCGCCAGGATCGAGCCCGAGATTTCCCGGATACTGACCTTCTCCTTCAGGATGAGGGCCGCGGGCGGGATTATGAGGATCGGCGTTATCGACATGACGGCCGAGGCTATGCCGGCAGAGGTCTTCTGGACGGCGAGCAGGCTGAGAGAAACGCCGAGGAAGGGGCCGAAGAATGATCCGAGACTGAGGCTGGCGAGGGCTTTCCGGTCGCGCAGCGCGGCCCCGAGTCCGCGGAAAGAGCGTGTCAGCAGCATGATGACGAGAAAGCCGAGAACCCCGGCCGTCACCCGGATCTGGGTCCCTGCGAAAGGATCCATGTTCCCCGCGCCTGACTTGCCCAGAATGAGCCCCGCAGCCTGTCCCGCCGTCGCCCCGAAGGCGAGCAGGATCCCGCGCAGATAGGCCGGTTTTTTGTTCCTGCCTCCATCCTCTCCTCTGCCCAGAACGGCGAGCGCGATTCCTGCGAGGGTCAGCGCCATCCCTCCGATGCCGGCAGGCGCTATCCTCTCTCCGAGGATGAAAAAGCCGAGGATGGCGGTCATGGCGGGAGAGGTCGCGTAAATCAGCATCGAGACACGGGAGCCCGAGTCGATGAAGGCCTGGAAAAGGAGAAGGTCCCCTACGACGAGCCCGACGAGGCCGGAAGCGCCGAGTCCGATCCACGCCGAGGCGGGCGCATCGAACGGGAAAAACCGTCCCCGGACGGCGAGGCCGTAGATTCCGAGAAAGACGCAGCCGACAGCGAGTCTGAGGAAGTTGAGGGCAAACGCCCCGATCCGCTTGCCGGCGTATTCGAAAGAGAGGGCCGTCACCGTCCACGCGAAAGCGGTCGCGAGCGCCGCGAGGGCACCGGTATTGATATCCATGCCTCAGGCTCCCGCCGGGGCCATGGCAGCCCGGGACGCCTTCAGCGCAAAATCGCTCTTCATGTGCTCTCCTCGTTTGATGTTGAGTTTCGCCTCATCCGGCGCCGTCTCTCGTCGGGGCCGTCTTCCGGCCTACCAGCGGTTGACTACCTTTTCGCAGAACCCGCGCAGTTTTTCAACCCTGATCTCGCGTCCATCGTCGAGGACCGCCCTGCCGGACCAGTCTCCGAAGACCTGATGCTGTATCGAGACCAGTATCCCGAGCTTGGTCGTGGCGGCCCGGTCAAGGATAGGCGAAAGCTTCATATCGAAGCGGCCATCCGCCGAGACGGCGCGCCAGGGTTTCATGAAATCCTTCGGATCGAGGCTGATTTCGAGCTCTCCGATCTTGTGGGCTCGTCCCTCGAAGAAGACCATGTTCTCGCTCGCCGCGCGCGTGTCGCCGAAGCCGTGGCCGATGTTGAAGCCGAAGGGCCCGGTCTTCCTGGGACGCGCATCTTTCGTCTTTCCCGTCACCCCATCCTCTCTGAGGCGGGCCAGCCCCGAGGCGGAGCCCCAGTACCAGGTGTTGGCGTAGGTCCACACGCCCCGTCCCCAATCGAGCACGCCGAAGGCTTTCCCCTTCTCGAGGCGGCACTCTTTGCCGCCGAACCGGAACGATCCTTGTGCGTCCTGGCAGTTGATCTTCTGGTTGTAATAGAAGGACCGGGGAGCCCGGAAAAAAGGCGTGGCTATCACCATCGATTCGCCGCCTTCCTGTTCGGTCAGATGGATTTCACCTGAGAGGCCGCAGGCCGTTCCGCCCGTACCTGCGCGCTTTTTCCCGAAATCCGGCCAGGAAAAGCTCAGGGTCCTTCTCCCGCCCCCGGACTCGAAGCGCACCCTGACTCCTTTTCTCCGGATCTCCGTGACTCCGCTCTCCGAACGGACAGGCAGGCCCGTACGTCCCATGGGGAAGGCCGTCATGAGGCTATCGGTGACTTCGGCGGGTCGCGCGAAGTCGAAGACGGTCGCCGAGAGAAGTCCCATGTAGCCGTTGTCGGCGACCGTGAGGGCGATGCCACTGTCGCCTGCCAGGATGCAGTAGTAGTCCCATTCCTTGATCCTGAAGGCTGGCACCCGTACCGCGCTCCGGTCGTAGGAGAGAAGGGGATGGCGCGCCCAGCCAGCCTCGCGCAATCTGCCCGAAGAGTCGAGGAGGGGGCCGGAGCCGAGGATTTCATGTTCCATGACATTCTCCGTGGATGACGGGCCTTCGGCAGCCCGCTGTTTCGCGCATGCCTGTAGAAGCATGCGTACGCGTGTATCGTCGACTACCTCTTCCCTCATGTCAACGAGGAAGGGCAATTCTCTTCCGTATTCCGCAAGGCGGATTCCGGGCTGTGGACAGGCTTGCACCGCCTCATCGGGTAGGCGTTCTTGCAGCAATTGACACTAAAGTGCCATAAAAAGTGATACTGATAACCGCAAATTTTGACACCGTTTTTTGAACCCGTGCTAAACTCCCCTCAAGAGGTCGAAAAGGTGCCGACAATCGACGATGTAGTCCGAATTTCTGGCGTATCCCGCAGCACGGTATTCCGCTTCCTGAATGGCAGCAAAGTCCGGACCGAGGCGCGCGAGGCGATCCAGACAGCCATGAAGGAAGTCAACTACTTCTACAATCCGCGTCCGCCGCGATCGGACCTCCTTCTCGTAGTTTCCGTGCGCGAACACTTCGAGGGCGCGAACGCGTACGGGGAGATGGTGTCCGGCGTGATGAACAGGGCGGCGAGCCTGGGGCTTCACGTCAAGCTGCACGCCGACCATGGCCCCATACTCCCGCCAGGCAAGAAGCGCGCAAATTTGTCGACCAGAGTCGGCGTCATCTTCATCGGAAAAAACGAGAAAGAAGAGGACGCCGAATCCGCCGAGCTCAGGCGGCTGGGGATACCCCACGTCTTCGTGAACCGCGTCTTCACGGACTCCGACCGGAGTTTCGTCTCCGTCGATCTGCGCAACGCCGCGCGAGAGGCCGTCGATCACCTCATTTCGCTCGGGCACACCGATATCGCCACCTGGGGAAGACCCGTCGACTACCGCCTCGACCGCGACAAGATGAATGGCTTCCGGGATGCCTTTGCTGCGAGGGGACTTCCGGTTCCCGCCTCGCTGTACACCTTCGAAAAGGATGGCGACCTCGAGGATATCGCGCGGACCCTCTTCTCCTCCGATTCGCGCCCCCACGCGTGGTTCGGGCTCTCCGATACCCACCTCATGCGGCTCGGCACCGTCGTGCGGGAGTTCGGGCTCAAGGTTCCCGAGGACATCGCCTTGGTCGGTATGGACGATCTCGAGGCTTCGAAATTCTTTTCGCCCCCGCTCACGAGCGTGCGCATTCCTTTCCGCGAGGCCGGGTCCACGGCGGTGGATGTCCTCTTGCGGCTTCTGGAAAACCCCAACGAGGCGGCCATCCACGTCTTCCTCAAACATGAACTGGTCATACGTGAATCCTGCGGGGCCACAAGGAGAGACCATGCCTGATTCCGGTACGCGTATCGGCAAGGCTGAAGAGCCCGCAATCCGCGAACTCATCGACCGCCTCGTCGCGCGGACGATGGACATCGATTTTACCTGGAACTGGCCAAGCGGAGTCGCCTTCTACGGCGTTTGCCGCGCATGGGAAGCGACGGGAAAGGCGGAGTACCTCGATCGGGTAAAATCGTGGGTGGACGAGTACATCGACATCGGCCTGCCCCCCTTCACGGTCAACACCATGGCCATGGGGCATTGCCTCATCAGTCTGCACGAGGCTACGGGAGACGCGCGCTATTTCGATCTCGCCCTCGAAAAGGCGGGCTACCTGCAAAAAGACGCCCTCCGATTCGGCGAGGGGGTTCTTCAGCACACAGTCTCTCCGAAAAATGACTTTCCCGGGCAAGCCTGGGCGGATACGCTTTTCATGGCGGCCTATTTCCTTCTGCGCATGGGGTTCAAGACCGGCAACAGGGTCTGGATCGACGACGCGCTCAACCAGTGGTACTGGCATGAGGATCTCCTCCAGGACCCCGTGACCAATCTCTACTACCACGGATGGGACAACTCGAGGCGCGACCACATGTCGGGCATCTATTGGGGCCGCGCGAACGCCTGGGCGGCGTACACCATGTCCCGCGCCCTGCGCTACATCGATTACCTCTATCCCATGTTCATGCGCATCGACGGCTCGCTGCGCGATCAGCTTTCGGCCCTCGTCCGGCTCCAGTCCCCCGAAGGTCTCTGGCATACCATTCTCGACGACGATACTTCGTATTGCGAGACATCGGCCTCCGCCGGCATCGCGGCGGCGATCGCGACCTACCGGCTCCCCCTGCACGGGAAGTACCTGGCTCGAGCCTACTCGGGGATCCGCGAAAATGTCAGCGCGGACGGTTCCGTGCTCAACGTTTCAGGCGGTACGGCTGTCATGCCGGACGCCGAGGCCTACAGGCAGATTCCCCGAAAACGGGTGCAGGGATGGGGACAGGGTTTGACTCTCGCTTTCCTCGCCGCCCTTCTCGACGGGATCGAAGGCGGCGAGTGAATGGCGCGAAATCACAAGACGGGACAACAGATCCAGCTCTATCTGCTTCTGATGCTTCCTCTGATCTCTCTTCTGGTTTTTTCGTACATACCGATGGCGGGAGTTCTCATCTCGTTCCAGGATTACAATATTTTCAAGGGTTTTTTCCACTCGAAATGGATCGGCTTCGGCGTGTTCGAGGAAATCTTCAGGACGAAAGGTTTCTGGGTGGCCGTCAAGAACACTCTGATGCTGAACGCGCTGAACCTTATCGTCGGCTTCCCCGCTCCCATCATACTGGCCCTCCTTCTCAACGAGCTCCGCGGGAAAAAGCTCAAGAAACTCCTCCAGAGTACGCTCTACCTTCCCCACTTCCTCTCCTGGGCGATCATAGGCTCCCTCGCGCTCCAGATATTCGCCGACAACACAGGCATCATCAACGTTCTCATCACCCGCTTGGGCGGCCAGCGCATTCCCTTCCTTTCGGAGAAGTGGCACTGGCTCTTCACCTACCAGGGCATCGCGGTGTGGCAGAACGCCGGATGGGGCACGATCATCTACCTCGCCTCCATCACCGGCATCAACCCGGAGCTCTACGAGGCCGCCGATGTGGACGGCGCGGGACGCTGGCGCAAGATGTGGAGCATCACCCTCCCGGGAATCGCTCCCACGATGATCGTCCTCCTCGTGCTGCAGGTCGGAAGGATCGTCAGCATCGGATTCGAGCAGCCTTACATTCTCGGCAACGCGCTGGTCAAGGATTTCGCAGAGGTCATCAGCACCTATGTCTACCAGGTGGGCATCGTGTCCGGCCGCTTCAATGTCGGTACAGCCGTGGGACTTTTCCAGTCCGTCATCGGAATGGCCTTCCTCCTCGGAGCCAACACCCTGGCGAGCAAATACAGCGACACGGGAATCTGGTAAGGGGGCATCATGAACATTCGCCGGAAAGCGGAAAG
Source organism: Treponemataceae bacterium (assembly GCA_963678065.2). Classification (GTDB taxonomy): domain Bacteria; phylum Spirochaetota; class Spirochaetia; order Treponematales; family Rectinemataceae. The sequence continues at coordinate 48,664 of CAXXVZ010000004.1, read as the reverse complement.
TACGCTGATTGGCGCCATTCTCATCTTCGTCGCGGCGGCCTGCATACTTCCCCTCATATATGAAATCTCGCTCTCGCTGAGTTCGAACGACGCGGTCATCTCCCGCCAGGTGGGACTCCTGCCCGTGGGGCTGACGCTCAACTCCTACCGCGAAATCCTGAAAGATGGCTCGGTCATGCGGGCCCTCGTGTTCAGCGTGGTCCTCACGACCCTGTACACCGCGATAGCCATGGCGCTCACGACTGCCTGCGCCTATCCGCTCACGCGCCCGGAACTGAAGGGCAGAAAAGTCATCATGACGCTCGTCGTCATCACGATGTACTTCTCGGGAGGGATCCTCCCGCTCTATATCCTCGTCAAGTCGCTGGGGCTCCTCAACAAGATATGGGCCCTCATCCTGCCGGTGGCGATCAGCCCCTTCAACGTGATCATCCTCCGCACCTCGCTCGCCACACTGCCGGAGTCGCTCACCGAGTCGGCTCTCCTCGACGGCGCTTCGTACTTCCAGATACTGGTGCGCATCATCTTGCCGCTGTCCATGCCCATCATCGCGACCCTGAGCCTGTTCTACGCCGTGTTCCGCTGGAACACCTTCCAGGACGCCCTCTTCTACATCACGAAGACGGGCATGGCCACTTTGCAGCTCAAGCTCTCCAATCTCATCATGAACAACAACTCTCCGGAGGTCTTCATGATGGAGGGAGCGGAGTCGAGACTTTCCGTCGTGCCCGCCGCCCTCACTGCGGCCACGGTCATGATCGCGACTCTTCCCATCCTCCTCATCTATCCGCGGCTCCAGCGCTATTTCATCAAAGGCGTCATGATCGGCTCGGTCAAAGGATAAAAACCCTTTTCGGGTTTTTGATATTTCTGGTCAAAGGAGATCGGAATGAAGAGACTCATGTTGATTCTCGCCGCGTTGCTCATCGTTGGACTTCCATGTTTCGGAGCGCCTCAGAGGACTCTCCGGATCGAAATCTTTGACAGGCTGAACCTCCAGCCGGGAGTCCTCGAGAACGGACCGCCCGCGCAGTGGATTCAGAAGACTTTCGGCGACCCCAACAATGTCAAAATCGAGTGGGTTCTCGTGCCCCGCCCGCAAGAAGTCGAAAAACTCAATCTCATGATGGCCGCAGGCGACGCGCCCGACCTCTGCTTCACCTATGACTCCGTTCTCGTCGCGAGTTACGCGAACAAGGGCGGACTCACCGACCTGACGAGTCTCATCGACAAATCGGCGCCCACGCTCAAGGCCTTCCTCGGACCGGATGTCCTCGAGTACGGAACTTTCGACGACAGGATTTACGCCATCCCCGGCAAGCGCCAGATGATGGGAATCTCCGGCACCTGGATCCGCAAGGACTGGCTCGACAAGCTCGGTCTCCCCGTTCCCAAGACGAGGGATCAGTGGCTCGCCGCGGTCCGCGCCTTCCGCGACAAGGATCCGGGCAAGAAGGGAGCCAACCTCGCGCCCATCGGCGGCTTCGGGGCCACCGCCGACGCGAACCTGATCTACTCCTTCTACAAACCGAGCACCGAGCGCGAACGCGCCGCCTGGATAGGCGCCTCGATCACCTGGCCCTGCCGCGACCTCGCCATCCCCGGCATGAAGGACGCGCTCAGGTTCGCAAACATGCTGCAGAATGAGGGTCTCGTCCAGAAAGACTGGGCTCTGTGGCCCAAGAACGACATGCTCAACCTGCAGTCGGCCATCTCCAACGGCTATGTGGGAACCTTCACCAACAACCTGGCCTATCCCTGGTTCTACAACCTCATCCCGGCGATCCAGAAGAACGATCCCGACTGCGTCTGGGCGCCCTGCGATCCCTTCACCAACGCCGAGGGCAAGACGGCGAAATACGTTTACAACCCCATCGGCATCTTCAATTTCGTCCCCGCAACGTCCAAGAACGCCGACCTCGTCGTGAAGTACCTCAACTGGATGGCCGACCTCAAGAATATGACCAAGATCATGTTCGGCGACGAGGGCGTGCACTACGACCTCAACAAGGAAGGAATCATCATCCCGCGGAAGCTCTCCGGCAACCAGGTTTGGGAGGCGGGCAACATTCTCGACCGCGTCATCATTCTCAACGGGCGGCCCTACGATTCCATCGAAAAGGCCATCAAGGCTCAGACCATCGGCTGGGTCGACGCGAAGTACCCCTCGAGCGTGTTCGTCGAGCATTACAAGATGGTCGATAAAGACGGCATCCCGCCTGTCCGCATCGCGAATCCTCCCGACTCTCTCGCCAATATGAGCCGCATGCTCATCGACAAGGCGGAAGAGATGCAGAAGAAGCTCATCATGTGCAAACCTTCCGAGTTTGACGCCCTCTTCGATGCCTACCTCAAGGAATGGCTCGATCTCGGAGCCAGGCAGGTCAAGGAAGACATGCTCAAGGCCTACGACGCCGAGCACAAGAAATAAAGTTCGGTCGGCCGCGGCTCCGAAATGGTTCGGGGCCCCGCCGGCCCGTGTCTCCGGAAAATGAGCGCGCTGTGCGCGGCGACGCCGCCGCGCGCAGTCCAGCCTCTGTGTGGCCCAGCCCCCATGCGCGGTGCGGCCTTCGGGAGTGATCCTGTGAGATTCAGATTCGATTGCGAACCGGGTTCGGCGGAATCCGGATGGACCTTTTCGGAAGCTGAGTTTCCGGTTCCTGAATCCCCGGAATCGGTTTCCCTGGAAACGGGATCCCGCAATGCGGGCTCCGTCCCCGCTCGCGCGGCCGCGCCCGAGCCGGGAAGGCCCTTCCGGTTTTCCCGGCCGCTGCCCGAGGGAAGCTACCGCGTGAGGATCTGCTTCGGCGATGCGCGATCGGAATCGTCGACAAGGGTTTTTTCTCAGGGTCGGAGGCTCATGCTCGGAGAAGTCCTGACGGGCCCGGGGGAATTCGCCGAAGCGGCCATAGCCGTGAACCTGCGGACGGCCCGCCTGATGCCGCCTCCGCCGACCGCACCCGGGGCCGACTGTGTCGTGCTGAAAGACTCGGAAAAGACCGGCAGGGATTGGGCTGACAGGCTCAGCCTTCTGTTTTCAGGCCCACATCCGCGCGTGTCGGCCCTGGAAATCGAGGCGGCCGACGAACTCCCCGTCATATATCTTGCGGGAGACTCGACCGTGGCCGACCAGGAAAGTCCGCCCTACGCGAGCTGGGGCCAGATGCTGCCGGCTTTTTTCGGGCCCGGAGTCGTCGTCGCCAACCACGCCGAGTCCGGTGAAACACTGAAATCCTTCATCTCGGGACTGAGGCTCGCCAAGGTTCTGGAAAGGATGAAGCCCGGCGACTATCTCTTCATCCAGTTCGGACACAACGACCAGAAGGCCGAGTGGCCGCAGACCTATCTCGATGCACAGACGACCTATCGCGCCTATCTCGCCGTCTACATCGCCGAGGCGCGGCAGCGAGGCGCGATTCCCGTCCTCGTCACCTCCTGCGAACGCTGCCGCTTCGATTCCGGCCGAAGGATCATTCCCTCGCACGGCCGCTATCCCGACGCCGTCCGCGCGCTGGCGGCCGAAGAGGGGGTCTCCCTCATCGATCTCGAGAAAATGAGCCGCGACTTCTACGAGTCGATGGGGCCTGACCAGACTCCGCGTGCCTTCGCGATGCCGGGGGACTACACCCACCACAACGAGTTCGGAGCCATGTGGCTCGCCGCCTGCGTCGCCTCGGCCGTAAGGAACTCAGGTCTGCCGCTGGCCGTCCACATGAGGGAGGATGACAGCCTGCCCCTACGCGCAGGGCGGGGATCCCCGTCGCCATGATTTTCGGCGGGACCGGGCGGGGAAGCTTGTCCAGCTTATCAGGTGGGATGCTCTCAGCCTCCAAAGAATACCTTTATGACCATCCTGATGCTCAACTGAAGACTTCGGGCGAAGCGATTGGCGTTAAAGCTTTCTTTTCGCAAACTCCGCAATTTTCGCGACCAGGTGATCGGTATCCAGGCCGACCTCCGCCATTAGGTCTTTATAAGGCCCGGAGTTTATGTAGTCGCTTGGGACTCCTAGTCGCAGTACTGGTACTGGACAGGATGCACTGCAAAGCTCACAGACGATCGTACCGAGTCCGCCGATATCGAAGTGCTCTTCGACAGTGACGACTTTGCCGGTCTTTTTCGCGGCCTCGATCACGAGCGCCTCGTCGATGGGTCTTATTGTGGGCATCCCGATCACCATGGGGTCGATCCCGTAGCTTACCAGAGCTTCTGTTGCCGCGAGAACGTTGAAGGTGATTTCCCCGGTTGTCACTATCGCAATGTCTTTGCCATCGCGGATGACATTCCCTTTGCCGATCTGGAAGGGTTTTTCGTCGAAGATCCTCGGTATCGGTCCCGCACTCAACCGGAGGTAGACAGGCCCAGCGTATTCCAGCATTGCTTTTATCGCAGCCTTTAACTCCGAGGCATCCTGCGGAGCGAGGATGACGACCTTTGGTATCATCCTGATGAGGCCATAATCTTCCAACCCATAATGCGTCGGGCCAAGGTCCGAATAGTTAAAGCCGCAATTTCTCCCGATGATCTTGGCGTTCTGCCGCATATAGCCCAAGTCTACCTTGAACATCTCGAAAGGCCGGCCAGTCACGAAGGGAGCCGGTGCGCAGAATATGGGTATTTTCCCTGTCGTCGCGAAGCCCGACGCGACGCTCAGGGCTGACTGCTCCATTATTCCCAGCTCGAAGTAGCGGTCCGGGAAATCTTTGATGAATGCGGAGAACCCGGAGCGGCTCGCGCTGTCCGTCGATATCATGACGATATTTTCGTGGTCCCGCGCCATCTCGTAGACGGCTTCACCCATCACTTTCTTGGCATCGATCATCTCGTAGTTCATTTCAGTCCACCTTCCCGATCGCTTCCGCGAGCTCCCGCTCTGCACGGGACAAGTCCGACTCAGTCGCGTTCCAATAGTGATACGCCGCTGCGTCCTCGGCATCCGAAAATCCCTTGCCCTTGATCGTATGCGCAACGATGAGGCTTGGTTTTCCATTTTCAAAGGGAAGAGCGTCCAGTGCGTCTACAATGTCTTCCATCTTGTTGCCATCGATATCACGAGTCGTCCAGCCGAAGCCGGCGAAGTGCTCACCGACGGGTTCGAAGCTCATAATGTTCTTCGTACGCCCGCTGATCTGCAGGCCGTTCAGGTCGATGAAGGCGACAAGGTTGTCGAGGCGATAGTGCGCCGCGATCGCCGCACTCTCCCAATTGGAGCCTTCCGCCAACTCTCCATCGCCGAGGAGGACGAATACACGCGACTTGTAGCGGTCGAGGCGCAGCGAGAGTGCCATGCCACATGCGAGGCCAAGACCGTGTCCAAGGGCTCCCGTATTCGCCTCGATCCCCGGAAGCTTATGCATGTCGGGATGGCCGGGTATCCGGGACTTGAACTGTCCGAAGGTGTCGAGCACATCCTTCGGAAAGAAGCCAGCTTCTGCGAGCGCTGCATATTGCGCCATTCCCTTGTGCCCTGCAGAAAGAAGGAAGCGGTCGCGATCGGGCTTGTCCGGGTTCCCGGGATCGACGTTCATCCCATGGAAATAGAGGGCAGTCACGATATCAATGCAGGAATAGGCCGGACCGAGGTGCCCGGAGCGATTCGCTCGTATCATGCGGAGCACGTTCTGCCGGCATTTGATGGCCGTGAGCTTCAGTTGGGCTATTTCCATTCTACTCATGCCTTCGTCCACCTTCTCTTGGATTTGTGCAATGTTCGAAAAAAGAACATCAAATAGCTGAAATGATAATAAATACATATGTAATGATAAATCTATATGGTATTCTGAAACCATTTTATGGAACTGTCAAGCCATTATCGAATTACACTGAATTATATGAAATAGTATTATTGTATATTATATAAAGAATAAAATAAGTATTTATGGTATATTCTGTATAAACAAAAAATTTGCATTTTTCTTGACAAGTGATAATAGCTAGTCTATCATATGATAGCTTCAGAACAAAAAGAACGTATTTGAACGTTTTCTGGAAATTGCGGAGAGCGTGAGGATGCATGCACTGAAGCGTTAGTTGGAAAAACGGAGGTAGAAGCATGACGATCGCACTAGGCGCAGATCCCGGTGGTTACGAGTTGAAGGTGGAAGTGAAGAAGCACCTCATCGGAAAGGGACACAATGTACTGGATCTGGGGACTCGGGACGCGGAGCATCCAGTGTGGTACATGGATGTAGGGCGCAACGTGGCGAAGGCCGTCACGAGCGGTGAAGCCGCGCGTGGGGTAGTGATTTGTGCCACAGGAGTAGGGATCAGTATCGCTGCTAACAAGAACATGGGAGCACGATGTGCCCTTGTTGAAAGCTATTGGGCAGCGCGCGAGAGCCGCATTGTGAATAACGCGAACATCATCGCGATTGGCGGGACCACAACGAGCATCCGTATGGCCTGCGAGATCATCGACGTGTTTCTCGAGACCGAGTTCGCGTATGGTGTAACGCCCGAGCGCAAGGTGCGCCTCGAATCCGGTGCCGCAAAGTGGGCGCACTACGAGGCTGAGGCATTCAAGGGCTAGCCACTTCGACTCAGTAGATCTGTGCGATGTGGACCAGAGAGCAGCCTTGATATGATACTTTTCTTTTTCATATCAAGAGGAATGGGATGAAAGAATCAGGTATGGTTGACTAATGATTGTCATTTGGAGCGTATGATGGTAACATTTGCTATCTGTACATTACTATATACAGGGAGTAGCAGATTTGAGTACAGAACTGCGACGCCAGGAAATCATCAAGATGTTGAGCCTCGAGACCTCAATGAGGGTGGAAGACATCATCAAGCGCTTCAATGTGACTCCAGCGACCATTCGGCGAGATCTCTCCTATCTGGAGAAGTCAGGCGCCATCATGCGCACGCATGGGGCCGCGAAGATCGTCAATCCCTTCCCCACGAGAAATATCCTGTTCTCGGACGAAAAGATGGCGATAGCCAAATGTGCAGCCAAGCTCATAGAGGATGGGATGTCGATCATCCTGGATTCCGGCACGACGACACTCTCCCTGGCGAACCAACTGGTAAGCAAGAAGGATTTGACGGTAATCACGAATTCCATAGCGATAGCGAACACCTTCGCCGTAACCGATGTGACGACCATCTTGACGGGCGGCGTGCTCATCGGCAGGCAACAGACGATCATCGGCCCGGATGCCGAGCATTTCCTCAGCAATATCCAGGCCTCAACGCTGTTCCTGTCAACGACGGGTATCGACCCGAAAAACGGCCTCACCTGCGTATCGCCTTTTTCGGCGAGCATCAAGAAAGCGATGATAAAATCCGCGAAGCGCGTCGTGCTATTGTGCGATTCGAGCAAATTCAACGTATCGGCGGTCGTCCTCTTTGCGCGCTTCGATCAGATACACCAATTGATCACCTCGCGCCCCATCACGGACAAAGTCCTTCTGGCCAATCTCAAGGCCGCAGGCGTCGAGATCACGATAGCGGGGCCCTGAGCGGATATAGGCGCGGGTGGGCCGCTCCGCGCCGCGAGTCTCGGGCAAGCGCAAGATCGCGTAGACGTCGGTTCGCGCTCCTTCAGCGAGGGGAATGACTCCTGATGAAGAAGCACGGAATTCTAAACGCGGCGTTAATGTTCGAAGTAACCCGTCTCGGCCATTTTGACTCGTTCGTCATTTGCGATATAGGCTTCCCGATCCCGAAAAATGCCCGCAAAATCGACCTCGCTCTCACGCGCGGAGTACCGGGATTCATGCAGACGCTCAAGGCGATTTGCGGCGAAGTCATCGTCCAGAGCGTAACGCTCATGGACACCGCGCCGAAGTCGAATCCAAGGCTCGATACCGCGGTGAAGGCCGTCTTTAGGCGCCAAGACCTTACCTATGCAAGTTTCGAGAACTTTAGGGACCTGGCTGCCGATGCCAAGTTCTTCATCCGCACGGGCGAGGATTCGCCATGCTCGAATATGCTCCTTGTATCCGCTTCGGGAGCGCAATCCCGCATTGACCAATACGATATACCAGCGGATGAACTCGAAAGGCTCGTATAAGCCAAATCATCAATCATCTCTGAGGAGATTAGCGCATGCGAGTGATGAAAGCTTTAGTCTACGATGCGCCCGGCAAGGGAAGCGTCCGTCATATCCCGTACCCCACCTGCGGAGACGATCAGGTGATCATCAAAGTGATGGCCGCCGGCATCTGCAAGTGGGCTGAGATCGGCCACGACACGACGGGTACCGGCCTGGCGAAGTATCCTGTAGTCCCTGGGCATGAGTTCGCCGGCTACGTCGAGGAGATAGGCAAAAACGTCACGAAGGTGAAGACAGGAGACAGGGTCACGGCGGACAATACCGTGCTCTGTGGCGACTGCTACGAGTGCCAGCACGACAACTCGCTCTACTGCGAAAACTTCGGCTCGCTCGGCCATAATATCAACGGCGGTTTCGCGCAATATGTCCTCGTCGAGAAGTCCAAGGTCTTCGCGATACCCGATCATATTTCCTTCGATAACGCGACCATCACCGAACCGGTCGCCTGCGCGGTCCATGCGATGAAGCTTTTGAAGCCCAAGCTCGGCGAGAACATCCTTGTAACCGGTATGGGCCCTCACGGGCTCATACTATCCCAATTGGCGCATCTCTCCGACGCCGAGAAAGTGGCGGCTATCGGCCTCAGACAGGACAGACTTGACTGGCTCGCGGCCTGTGGGGTGCCTGCGATCCTGGCCGCGCGCGATGATTTCTCGGTGCACGAGAAGGCAATTGCCCAGATGTTCCCCCACGGCGTCGACGCCGTGATCGATTCAGCCGGGTCCTGGCCGATGGTGAAGAGCCTCTTCAAGTTCCTGCGCAAGGGAGGCAGGTACCTGCAATACGGTAGCTTCCATTCTGCTGAAACCCTCGATATCACGTCGGGCATGCTCAATCAGCTTCACTATAGGGAGCAACAGTATATTTCCTGCTCGGCTCAGACCTATTGCTTTCCGCAAGCGATCGAGTACATCGCGAACGGGAAGGTCAAGCTTGACAACATGGTCTCGCATATGTTTCCCCTCGATGACTATTTCAAAGCCCTCGAGGTCAATAAGACGGACAAGACCGCTGTGAAGGTGATTATTCATCCCAACGAGTAGTTGGCGGATGGATGGTCCATTGAAGGTGCGATATGCGGCGTGATGCCGTGGTAGATCGTGAGGTGTTCATAGGAATGCCTCTGCATTTCAAGTACCAAGGAGGAAGAAGATGAGGAATTCTAGTCGATCGATGATCCGGAGTACTCTCGGGCGCAAGGGCATTCTGGTCTTGCTGATGATCCTGGCCATGATACTGCTTCCAGCGGTTTCAGTCTTCGCTGCGGACGTGATCACCCTCAAGTTCGCGTCCATCCAGACCCCGCCTCATCCCTACGCGGCGGCAGACGAGCAGTGGATGAACTATGTCGAGAAGATTTCCAATGGACGGATCAAGTTCCAGCGCTACTGGGGAGCGACTCTGATTAGCAACGAGAATGGTCCCATGGAAATAGCCCGAGGCGTGGCCGACCTGGGCTACACGGATCCCGCCTACGGCAAAACCGGCTTCCCGATCTTCAGGGACGAGCGGAACATGATGGCGGGCAGCAACAACACCCCCGCAGCGCTTCTCATCCACAACAAGTTCTTCTGGTCCACCCCCGAACTCCAGGCGGAATATCCCGCCAACACGATCCCGATCCAGGTCCATGAAATGGCTCAGCCCTTCTTCATGTGGACCACGAAAAAGCCGATCAACGGCGTGGAAGATCTCAGGGGACTGAGCATTCGAACCTCGGTCGCGAGCGTGGACGTCCTCAAGGCCGTCGGCGCCCAGCCTGTCACCGTTCCCATGGGCGAGGCCTACCTGATGATGCAGAAGAACATAGTTCAGGGAAACATCTGCCCCTACGAGGCTGTGTACTCATTCAGGTTCTATGAGGTTTTAAAGTACCAGAGCCTCTACGCCCCGCCTGTCACCGCGAGCACAAACCGCATGTGGAACAAGGCTTCCTTCAACAAACTCCCGGCTGACCTCCAGAAGCTCATCGTAGAAAGCTATACGGAGTGGAATAAGTTCGCCCTTGAGGCGCAGATGAGCGCCACCAGGAAGGGCGAAGAGGCCGCTAGAAAGGCCGGCGTCGTACTTCTTGCCCAGTCCCCAGCGGAGAAGGCAAAGTGGGACGCGCTCTGGGCTCCTGTCGCCGAAGTCACCGCCAAACGGCTCAACGACCAGGGACTGCCCGGCACGAGGATTTTAAAACAGTTGCGCGATCTCATCGCGGAGTACAATGACAAAGGCCTCACCTACGAAGACGTCTGGAAGGAATTCAGGTACCAGTAATCGGAAAAAAAGACTTGTGCTTCCGTCGTGGCACGCCGACAGGCTGCGCCGCGATGGAAGTACAGATTGAAGTGCGTACACGATTCCCAGGAGGGTTACATGGAAGTGCCTGATCAGCAGGATGTGCTAGAAATCATCGACAAGTACGAAGGGTTGCAGGAAGATACGGAGGTAAATCCTCTGTTGCGTGTCCTGTATAGGCTTGCGGGCTGGGGCGCCGTCCTGTCAGGAATAGGCTTATCCGCGGGCGTGCTTCTCATCTCCGCCAATGTCATCAGGCGGACCCTCACTGGCAAAGTCATCATCGGCCTCTACGAGATAACCGAGGTCAGCATGATCCTGGCTGTGACCTTCGCGTTCAGCTACACCGAGCGATGCGCCAGCCACATCTCGTCGGACGGCATCGTCAGCAGGCTCCCCAAGGTTCCCAGGATCATACTCTTCATATTCAACCAGCTCCTGTACATCGCCGTCCTCGGCGTCCTCGTCTGGAGTTCGGCATCCCAGGTGATAGACTGCTTCGCCGTGGGCGAGTATTCGGCCGCGCTGCGGATCAACTACATCCCATTCAGGATTCTGTTCGTGATCGGGCTGCTCCTCTGGACGACCATCGTCGCCAGCAAAGCCTGGTTGGCCATCAGGAAGGAGTGGAACAAATGAGCCCCATCGAAGTTGGCATTCTGGGGATGATCGTCTTCTGCGTATTCCTCGCCGCAGGATTGCCGCTCGTCATCAACATGATAGTGGTCTCCCTGGGCGGCATCTGGTTCCTCCTCGGGCTTCCGGCGGCGCTGGTCAAGGCCGGGGCGGTGCCGTTCGACATGCTCACGAGCTACGATCTCGCGGCCTTGCCCATGTTCCTCCTGATGGCGAACCTCCTGTTCGTCTCGGGCATGGGCGAGAAGCTCTACTACACCGCGCGGGCCTGGCTCGGACACCTGCCCGGCGGTCTCTCTATGGCGACGATCGGTGGCTGCGCCGCCTTCGGCACGGTGAGTGCCTCGGTCATCGCGACGACGTCCACCATCGGCCTCGTGGCGCTTCCTGAAATGAAGAAGGCGAACTACGACGAAGGGCTCGCATCCGCGAGCCTCGCGGCTGGCGGCACACTGGGCCTGCTCATCCCGCCCAGCGCGATGTTGATCATGTACGGAATCGTGACACAGACCTCCATCGCGAAGCTTTTCCTGGCCGGCTATATCCCCGGAATCCTGCAGGCCGTCTTCTACATCATCACCATCAGGATCATCTGCTACCTCCATCCAGAGAAAGGACCCAGGGGACCCAAGTTCTCCCTCGCCGACAGGTTTAAGGCCTTCGGCGTGAGCCTTGAGGTCTGGGTACTGTTCGGCCTCGTCCTCGTGGGCCTCACAGTCGGCTGGTTCACTCCGACCGAAGGCGGCGCCTTCGGCGCCTTCGGAGCCCTTGTGATCCCGCTCCTGCGCGGTCGGCTCAACTGGTCGAAGATCGTCGAGGCGCTGAAATCGACGATCAAGATGACCGGAATGATCTACGCCATGCTGATTGGCGCCAAACTGCTGACGAGCTTTTTTGCCGCGACAAACATCCCCACGGAGCTCGCCAACCTGATCGGGCGCATGAACGTCCCGCCCATTGCCATCATGGGCTTCATCATCCTCCTTTACATCGTCCTCGGCACCGCGATGGACGAGAACGCCATGCTGTGGACCACTGTTCCGATCCTGGCGCCTATCGTCGTCCAGCAGGGCTACGATCTCGTCTGGTTCGGGATAATCTGCTGCAGGATGATCACGATCGGCGGCATCTCCCCGCCCCTGGGCCTCAGCGCCATGGTGGTATCCGGTATGGCGAAGGTTCCGCAGGGCAAGGTTTTCAAGAATCTGTGGCCCTTCCTTGGATCCGATACGCTCCATGTCCTCTTGCTGCTGCTATTCCCGATCATCGCAATGTTCCTGCCGAATCTGGCGAAGTAGGAGATCGAGGCTCATGAAAAAGACTAGGGTCGAGTGCATATTCCAGATTGGTATGGTCGTTAGGGACATCGACGAGAAGATCAAGAATTGGAAAGAGCTCTTCGAGATCGACGAGAGCACGATCACCTACAAGTGTACGAAAGACCTGGCTGGATCGGGGCTTTTTACGAACAATTACATGGGGAAACCCGCTGAGTTCTGGATCCGCATCGCCAAGTTCAACCTCTGCGACCTGGAGTTCGAGCTGATCGAACCCCTGGAAAAGAAGGGAGGGGATCCCTTTTCCGATTTTCTTAACAGCTCGGGCGAGGGGATTCACCACATCAACATCAAGCTCGAGGACAGGGAAGGCTTCATCCGCACAATGGAGGAAAAAGGCATCGTGCCGATGACAAACGGTGAAATCCAGGGAAAGCTCTATGCAATGTACAACCTGAACTCACTGCTTGGTATCATGCTCGAGTGCGGGAGCGTGGTGGGCGGCCCTAAGGCTAAGGAATACTACAAGAAATAAGCTGGACAACTCCCGCGCTCGCCAAGGAACCGGTGAGAGAGTGGCGCCCCGCTTCTCTTTCTCCGGCGCTGATGGGATGCTCTAAGAAGTTGTGCGCGTCGGCGATACCGCGAGGAGGTGCATGATGGATCTTAAACTGAAAGGGAAGGTAGCGGTGATCACCGGAGCGGCGAGGGGAATCGGAAAAGCGACAGCGCTCACCCTTGCAGGCGAAGGTTCTGATGTGGTGGTGAGCGATTTGGATTTCCAAGAAGCCCGGGTTGTCGCCGACATAGCCTTGTCGTTGGGCGTGGGATCCCTTGCGGTGAAAACCGATGTGACGAATCCGGATGAGATAAGGGCGATGGTCGCCCAGACGATCGAGCGCTTTGGAAAGATCGACATACTCGTCAATAATGCGGGCATAGTCTATGTTGATGGAGATCCGACGACGCGGAAACTCTTCCAGGACTTCGGGGAGGACGAAGATTTTTCCCCCGAGCTCAACATCATCCTAAACGGGACTATCCGCTGTACAAGGGCCGTGCTCCGGTCCATGCTGAAACAGGGAAGCGGCGCTATCGTGAATATCGTATCCGAGGCGGGAGTGACGGCGGGCTTGCCGGGGTCGACAATGTACAGCGCGGGCAAGGGCGGTGTCATCGCTTTCTCCAGAAGTCTCGCCGTCGAACTCGCGCCAGCCGGGATAAGGGTGAATTGCGTTGCCCCCGGCCTCACGAGGACGACGAGGATGGAAAGAATGGAATCGAGCGCCGATCGGAATTCGAAAGCGGCCAGGTACGCCAAGTCGGCTTTGGATGAGATGGTGGCGCGGACTCCGCTGAAAAGGCTGGGAACACCCTGGGAGATAGCTAACGCGGTGGCCTTCCTCGCCTCAGACGCAAGCGCCTATACGATCGGCCAGACGCTCCTCGTGAACGGCGGCACCTTCATACACTGACGGACCGGCCCTCAGTTCCTGAAGCTGGCCCTCATCATCTCAGCGTCGAGGCGGGCGAGCGTGACGGGATCGCCGCCCTCGCAGAGGGGCGGCTGGGCGTAGTAGTTTTCCGAAACAAGCCAGCCGGAGAAGCCTGTCTCGCAGATTCTGCGCGCGACTTCGTCGAAGCAGCCACAGCCCCGGCCCAGGAGGACACAACCCTTCAGGTCGGGCGGGGCGTCCTTCAGGTGGAAATGGTCGATGTCGTCCGGTTCCAGACGCGCGAGGTCCTCGAGGGGATTGCCCCTGCCGAATCGTATCATGTTGAAGGTATCGTAGCAGATCCTCATCCTACCGCCGGTAGCCCGGCGCATCCTGAGGATGTCGGGTACTCCGAGGATGCTCTCAAAGACAATCCGCACGCCTGAATCGTCCGCGATGTCGCAGGCGTAGGTGAGCATCCGAGAGAAGGCGAAGAAGCCTTCCTCGTCGCGGATCTCGCATGCGAAGCCCGAGGTGAGCATGAGGACCGGTATCCCCAGAGCGCGGCAGGATTCGACGCCCCTGCGGATGCTCTCCATCGCGGATTGCCCTTCTTGAGTGCCTGCTGGATGGATCATGCCGCCTTCGCGCACGAGGGTATGGAGGTGAAGGGCCTGAAGTTCCACGCCTGTGTGGGCTGAGGCTTCGAGTATTTCGGCCTGGACTCTCTCGTCACACAGGGGGTACCTCTTTGCCGAGCCTCCTAGATCGCCAAGCTGTATCCCTTCGAAGCCGGCTTGGCCCGCGAGTTCTACCGCGGCGGCGCCGCAGGCCGGTAGGGTCCATTCGCAGATCCCGAACCGGTACACGTCGCCTGCGCCGCCCGTATTGTTCGAATCCGTCGCGCTGCCGCCCATGTCAGTAGCGCCGCCTGTAAACGATCTTCGCGTGCTCTTCGGTGAAAGGTATGTAGCTTGCAATGATCAACCTCTGTTTGGTCCGCATGACACTCTCTGCGAAAATCCCGATCTCGTCCTCGATCATGCCGCACTCGTGGAGCCTCCGCGCGGGATAGACCGCGTTGAGCATCTCCTCGAGCCGACTGAACGCGTCACCGCCGCGTATCGGAAAGCCGGCCTTCTCGAGAGGCGCGCGGATGAGCGCGACGAGCCTCCGCAGGATCTCGCCCTCGGGCTTGGCTTCAAGATAGAGCTGCAGAACGGCAGTAAGGAACTGGTATATTGACTCACCGTGCGACATCTTGTACTTCTCGCCCAGGGGATAGGCGAGGGCGTGGACCGGGCCTGCACCCCCGTTGTTCACTGCCATTCCGCCGAGGCAGCTCGCGATTATGAAATCGCCGTGCAGGCTCTTCCGGGCTCCCTGCCCATCGCGGATCATGTCAGCATAGCCGCCGAGAATCAGCTCTATGCTCCGCGCCCCGACAGCCCTCGCCATTTCGTTGCCGCGGGTCGGCGAAAGGAAGGACTCTATCGAATGGCTGAGAGCGTCCACGGAGCAGTACATGAAAACCTTGTGAGGCAGTCCATCAAGGAGCTCAGGTATCAGCACTGCGAAGCTTGCCGTGAGCTTTTCGCTCATTATTCCCGTCTTGAGGCCGGTTTCCTTCATCGTCACTATACCGCCATTGGTAACCTCGCTGCCGGTTCCGCAAGTCGTTGGAATAACAATGAGAGTCTTGTCGGTTTCGATCGGCGTCTTGCCTGAGGCGACGTCGCGGAAGGGGTATGCGCCGCGAATCATCATCATTTTGCCAATGTCTATGACGCTGCCCCCACCGATCGCCACGATGCGCTCGATCGTGATGCCCGCCGTATCAGAGAAGATACGGTCGATCGTCTCGTCGTTCGGCTCGCCTTGATCGTAGTGGTCCTTCAAAATGACATTGCTGGGAAGACCGAGCGGCTTGATGTACCTGTCGAAAATGATCGATTCGGTCAAGATGAGGTCAGTCCCGGAAAGCCTGAACTCCCTCAGGAACTCGATGAAACTTTGGAAATAGCAAATCTTAGGCTTCACACAAAACAGGTCCATCATGTCTCTCCTCTCAGTCATGGCATCTGCGCGCGGCTATTCGGGCGGGGAAAAAGCAAGCGCCGCCCGATTCGATCCGGCGGCGCCTGTTCTCGCGCATTCGAAGCGCCTCGGCGCTTCAGCGCTTCTTGGCCGCGATCGCCTTTTTCGCCGCGTCGGCCACGTCTTCCGCGGTCATGTGCATGGCCCGCTGGAGTTCGTCCGTCGTGCCCACTTCGCCGAAGCGGTCAGGTACCCCAATGCGCCTCAGTGGCGCTCCGCAGGCGCCTTCCGCGAGGACTTCGGCGACGGCACTCCCGAGGCCGCCGACGATATTGTGATTCTCCGCCGTCACGATGGCCCCGGTTTCAGCGGCGCACTTCAGGATGCATTCGGCGTCGATGGGCTTCACGGTGAACATGTCGATCACGCGAACGGAGAAGCCCTCCTTCGCAAGAAGTTCCCGCGCCTCGAGACAGGTCTTCAGCATGAGGTTCCCGGTCGCGATCAAGGTCGCATCCTTGCCTTCGCGCACGAGGTTGGCCACGCCGAGCTCGAAGGTCGAGCCCTCCTCGTAGATCTTCACGTTGCCGACGCGCTGCACCCGGATGTAGAACACGCCGTGCTTCTGTGCCGCCTTTTGGATAGCCCAGGTCATCAGCGCGACGTCGGTGGGCTCGATGATCGTGATGCCCGCGATGGGTCGGAACAGGGCGAGATCCTCGTTGGCCTGGTGCGTGCCGCCGTTCTCACCCGCCGAAATCGCAGGGTCGGTGCCTACGATCTTCACGTTGTTCTGCCCGTAGGCGCAGGAGATGTAGTTCTGGTCGCACATGCGCCGGGAGGCGAAGGACGCGAAGCTGTGGCAGAATGGTACTTTGCCGACAGCTGAAAGGCCCGCCGAGATGCTCGAAAGCGATTGCTCGGCGATGCCTATATCGAAGAAGCGCTCCGGGAACCTTTTTTTAAAGTCGGGACCGTTGATGACATTCGCGAGGTCCGCTTCGACATCTACGATGTTCGGATTCTTCTCGGCCTGTCGGATCAGCTCGTTCATATAGGCGCCTTTAAGGTCGATCGCCTCGATTGTATTTTCTTTCGCCAGATTTATCATGGTGTGTAGCCTCCTCGTTCCATTCAGCGTATTAGCACAAATCGTCAAGGTCGCGCTGGAGCAGCCCGATCGCGTCCTTGACCAAGTCTAGCGTAATGCCCTTCACGCCATGGTTGCCGTTGACGGCTTCCTTCTCTTTCCAGCCCTTGCCCTTCACGGTCCTGAGTTCGATAAAGCCGGGCTTGCCGGACTTTTTGCAAGCCTCAATGGCCTCATTGATGGCCCCGACATCATGGCCGTCAACCGAGAGGGCGTTCCACCCGAAGTCCTCGGCTTTCTTGCGTACATCGCCAAGAGGGCTGATCTGGTCAGTGAAGTCGTCGAGCTGCTGCTTATTGTTGTCCATCATCACGATGAAACGTGAAAGCTTCTTTGCAGGGGCAATGAGCATCGTTTCCCATACCTGGCCTTCCTGGGCTTCGCCGTCGCCGATGATCGAGTAAACGTAGTTTTCTTTACCGTCGATCTTGAGGCCGAGTGCCATGCCGAGTGCGCAGGACACGCCTTGACCGAGGGAGCCGGTCGTCATGTCGACGCCTGGAGTGAGGTTCCTGTCGCTGTGGCTCGGAAGTATCGTGCCGAGATGATTGAGCGTCATGAGTGTATCGAGGGGAAAGAAACCCCTGAGGGCGAGGGCTGAATAGAGGGCAGGCCCGCAGTGGCCCTTGGAAAGGACCAAATAGTCTCGGCCTTCCCATTTGGGGTTATTGGGGTCGTGTTTTAGCTGCCCGCCGTAGAGCACGGCGATGGCATCGGCCACCGAAAGCGACCCTCCGACGTGCCCATGGGTATGGACTGCCAGCATGTGGAGGGTTTCGATCCTGATCCGGAGTGCGAGCTTTTTCATTTCCTTTACTTGATCGTTCAAAGTGCTTCTCTCCTCTTGAATGTACGTGGTGAGAACGTGAGTCAGGTCCGTCATGAGAGATTGATGATGTTCTTGATGCAGTTCTGCTTGTCGTCGACTGCGAGCTCGAAAGCTTGCTGTGCATGCTCGAAATCGAATTGGGCGCTGACTATTCCCCCGACCGGTATCTTGCCGCCCGAAACCGCCTGGATGGCGACCGGATACGTGTTTCGGTAGCGGAATACGCTTTTGAGCTGTGCTTCCTTTTTGTACATGTTGCGGAAGTTGAAGGCCGTGTCCCCGAAAACATTGCCCACCATGACGATTGTCCCACCGCGCTTGACGAGAAAACTCGTCTGGGCAGCTGTAACGTTGCTCCCGGCCGTCTCGAAGACAATGTCGGCACCTTGGCCGTCCGTGAGCTCAAGAATCCTTGCGACCGCATCTTCGCTCGAGGAATTCACCACACAGTCCGCGCCGAGTTCGAGGGCTTTCTCAAGTCTGTTTGTGAAGAGGTCGGAAACGATTATCTTCGAGGCTCCCCAGGCTTTAGCCGCGAGCATTGTGCATAGCCCGATACAGCCTCCGCCCAGTATCGCAACGGTCGTGCCGAGAGAAACCCCTCCCGTCACGACGGCGTGTATCCCGACGGAAAGGGGTTCGATGAGAGCGCCCTCCAGGGTGGAGACGTTGTCGGGGAGCTTGAAGGTCTTGTGTGCGGGAAAGGAGATGTAGCGCTTCAGCGCTCCTTCGTGCGGGGGAGTTGCGAGGAAGACGACACTCGGGCAGAGGTTGTACTTGCCCGAGTGGCAGAACTCGCAGGTGCCGCAAGGGACGCCCGGCTCGATCGCTACGCGGTCCCCGATCTCGAGCTTCTTGACATTCCTGCCCTTGGCGAAGACTACGCCTCCACACTCGTGGCCGAGGACGAAGGGCAGAGAGTTCGGGAATATGTGGAAGGCCTTTCCCTCGAAGAAGTGCATGTCGGAGCCGCAGATTCCTACGCTCTCCACCTTGATGCCTACCTCGTCGTCGCCGATGACTGGCATCTCGATATCCCGAATCTCGAATTTCCTTACGTCGGTCATCACGATCGCCTGATTCTTCATCGCTGCCTATCCTTTTCTTCTGCACTGCCTTCGGTCTTGCCGTTCGGGTGAATTACAACCTTGATCGTCGTATTGTCGTTCAGGTTCTTGTCGAGGGCTTCGAAGTACCGGTCGAGTGGGTATTCGTCTGTCACCAGGATGCCGCAGTCCACGATCCCATTCGACAAGGCCAAAAGCGCTCTGTCGAATGAGAAGCTTTGAAACGTGCTGCCCAGGAAGGAGAGCTCCCTGACGATGAATTTCGACATATCAAGGCTTACGGCACGTCGGGGGCCGGTCGGGAACGAATAGCAGATGAACTTTCCGCCGCGGGACAGTAGGTCGACGCTGCGATCCATCAGTTCGGCACAGCCTGTCGTGTCGATGACGATATCCACGCCGCGTGGGTGTCTCGCCAGTATTTTTTTTTCGTGGAGCGAATAGTCGTTCCTGTCCACCTTGATCGCGATGGCACCCTTCTTCGCAATTCGCTCAAGCTTGCTTTCTTCCGAGTCGAGAGAGATCACTTCCGATGCGCCCGATCGGAGGAGAAGCTGGGCGAGTATGAGACCGCTCGACCCGGCACCGAATACCGCAACCGTATCCCCATACTGGACGCCGCATCGATCGACGCAGTGTATGCAGCAGCCGATAAGCTCACAAAGGCAGGCATGTTCATAGGGGATGCCCTCGGGGATCAAGAACACGCGGCTCTCGTCGACGAGAACGTACTCAGCCATACCTCCAGGAAGGTTCTGGCCAAGGGAGCCGAAATGCTCGCAATAGGCAGGTTTTCCTTTCTTGCAATAATAGCAGACGCCGCATGGGACTGAGTTGTCGGCCGTTACGCGATCCCCAACCTCGACCGAACGGACGCGATCCCCGACTTCCACCACTTCCCCGGCAAATTCGTGGCCCGGTATGCAAGGATAAGCGCCGAGGACGGAGCCATTCCTGTCGTGGCTCGATTCCGCCGGCTTGCAGATTCCGCAAGCCATCACCTTGATCACCACATGGTCGCTCCCGCAGGCCGGACGCGGCACGTGCGCGATGCTTCCATTCGCTCTGCCTGGGGCTCGATAGAGCAGGGCCTTCATCATTCCCATGGATTACCTTCTTTTTCCCACATTGTCGTCTGGTCGCAAAGTGCTGCGATCAACAAGGACATGTCAAGCAATTCGAAAGTATCTGTTGTGACCAATATGAAAATGATCATTTCATTTTCATATTGTGTATTATATTTATCATTTAATGAATTGTCAATATGCAGTTTTTCCAAGCCCCGATCTTTCTATCAGACCATATTTTATGCATGATATAATGAGTATCTCCATACTATTGCTTGACAGATATCAGGGGTTTTTTGTGTTTGAGTTAATCAATGTCAGGATGAATTGGTTGACATGTTCTACAAAATAGTTAAAATAAGCACTGAAATGATACTTAAATGATCATCCTCCGGAAAAGAAGATAAATGCTGCTTACCTAGACCGCGAAGGACCACAAGCGAGGCTCGAAGATGAAAATGCACATACTGGATTGTGGAACGATTACCATGTCGAGAAGCAACATACTCGTGGATGACCAAGCTTCTCGGGATCCCGAGGCCATGATCACCATTCCTGTCGAGGCCTTCCTGATCGAACACGAGGCAGGCGCGATTCTTTTCGATGCAGCCTGTGATCCTGAAGGCATGTCTGGACGCTGGCCCGAGGCGTTCCGCGCCTGTCCCTATGTTGTGGAGGAGGGGGGATATCTGCCTGAACGCCTGGCCGAACTCGGCATTGCTCCTGACGATGTGCGTTTCGTCGTGGCTTCGCATCTTCATCTGGATCATGCGGGATGCTTGAAATACTTTACCAAAGCGCGGATCTATGTGGACTCCGACGAATTCACGAAGACCCTTTGCGCCTTTTTTCGGAAAGAAGGCTTGGGGGCCCATGTCCCTTCCGATATCGAAGGATGGCTTGATGCAGACCTGAAGTGGGTACCTCTGCAATCCGATATCGGCGAACTCGAACTCGCTGGAGGCGTCTCGATACTTAATTTCGGTCCCGGCCACTCTTGGGGAATGCTCGGACTCTATGTCGATCTACCGCAGTCCGGCTCTTTCCTTCTGGTATCTGATGCCGCGTATACCGACGCGAGCTTCGGCCCACCCCCGATCATGCCAGGTTTCCTCGAGGATAGGGAAGGTTATATCGCGACCCTCGCACGTATCGAGCGGATCGCTTCCGAGAGGAATGCGCAGATCGTATGCGGCCACGATCTTGCAGGCTTTCGATCGCTTGTGAGTCGCTTCGGCAGTTGCCTCTCTTAGAGTCCTGTGGGTATTCCGTCCCGCAAAGGTGGCTTTGCTGAAGGGTGCGTCTGGTTCAGTTGCCGAGCGAGGACAGATAGCCGGAGAAGCGGTCGGCGAGCTGCATGACCTTGATCCGGTTGTGGATGTTCAGTTTCGAATAGATGACGGAGACGTGGTTCTTGACAGTCTGCTCGCTGATGAACAGTCGCCCGGCGATGCCGACATTGTCTTCTCCCTGACCAATGAGTCTCAGAATTTCGATTTCGCGCTTCGAGAGGAACTTCAAGACCCCGGCGTCGGCTTCGGCGGCGGGTCCGCGTTTCTTGCCGGCGTCGCCGATCCTGAGGAGCTTGTTGGCGACCTGCGGCGAGATGATGACCGAGCCCTGGAGAAGGGCGTGGATGGCCGCGATGAGCTCGTTCGGCGGGCTGTCTTTGAGGAGGTATCCGGCGGCTCCGAACTTCAGCGCCTCGGTCACGTATTCGTCATCGTCGAAGGTCGTCAGCATCATTATCGCCACGCCGGGGAATTCCTGGTGGATCATCTTCGTCGCCTCCACGCCGTCCATGACCGGCATGCGGATGTCCATGAGGACGATGTCCGGCTTGCGCCGCCGGACTGCCTCGACCGCTTCCTTCCCGTTGTGCGCTATGTCCTGGATCGACAGGTCCGATGCGCGTGTTTCGAGAACCGTTTTGAGGCTCTCGACGAAAAGAATCTGATCGTCGACCAGTAGAACGGTGATCTTTTCAGACATCGTCTTTCTCCTTGGGCGGGTAGGGTATCTCGGCGAGGATGCCGAAACCGCGTCCGCCGTCCCTGATGGTCAGCTCTCCTCCGACACTCGCGAGACGCTCGCGCATTCCCGTGATGCCGATGCCTGGCACGAAATTCCGGGAACCGGCGCCGTCGTCGTGGATCGCGACTTGCAGGGAATTCTCCGTCTTCCACAGGTTGACGACGACGGTCCCCGCGTTGCCGTGGCGGAAGGCATTGGTCAGGCTCTCCTGCACCAGCCGCCTGAGGATATCCTCAGTTGCGGCTCCGAAACGCTCAGGACAGTTGCCGGGATTGAAATCGACCGCAACCTTCGTCGCGTGCTCGAAAATGCGCGCGAGCTCGTAGAGGCCGCGCAGTCCCGTGCTCTGCGGCTCGGCGAGGGCCCGGAGAGAGCGCATCGCGTTGCGTGTCTCCAAAAGACCCCGCTGAGTCTGGTCACGGGCTTTCGCGAGCAGGGTGGGCAATTCCGGCGAGCCGCTCCCGTGCATGTCGAGGGCCGCCTCCATCATCATCTGCACGTTCATGAGCGTGTAGCCGACGATATCGTGGATCTCCCTCGTGATGCGCTTGCGCTCGGCATCCTGTGCCTCCCTCTGGACCCGCGTCGCGTATTCCTGGAAATCGATGTTCACGGAGGTGAGGGCGTTTATGTTCCGGTTCAGCCCTGCGATGCGGCGTTCGAGGTTTTCCGCCCGCCTCTCGGCCTGTGCGGCCTTCTCGAGGATGGCGATTTCGAGGCCGACGAAGAGGAGAAAGAGAAGTCGCGGGGCGAGAGCGGGAGCTCTCAGATCCGTTTCCCAGGCGGCTACGGGACCGCGCGCGAAAGCGACCAGAAGGGCGTAGGCTCCGGATGCGACGAAGCGGGAGGTCTTCCCCATCGTGCTCATCGCGACATAGACGAAGCCTGCGGCGAGTGTGTAGACGACTGCCATCTCCCCGCCCGACGGCATTTCGGCCATGACATGAAATCCCGCCGCGACGCAGAGAACGGCGGGTGCGACTCCATCGCGGCGAATCCAGACCGCGGCGGTCTGGAAAAGCGCGGCTATCCCGACAAGGACGACGAATTGTGCTCGCCAGGACGGGCTCACGCCGGGCGGTATCGTCGTCGCGGCGAAGACGGCGACGGCGACAGCCCAGCCGACGACGAGGACAATCGTGGTTTTCATGGATCGGGCAGTCGATGGGCTCATATTCGCTTCCATGATAGATGCGTAAAAGAAACTGCGCAACGACCGCGTTTCACAATGGTACTGCGGTACTGGCGGAGAGGAAAAAACGGTACCACTGTAAGACTGTGCGGTTTCGCGGACTGCCCCTATACTCTCGGCAGTCACGCGCGCCTTCATCAAACGTTCCGCATCCTGCCGCAAGCCGTGCAGATTTCAGACAAGGGGGAGTTAATGAGTATCAGGAACCGATTTCTCGCGATCATGATCGCGCTGGTCGCGCTGCCCGCGATGAGCGCATTTTCCGCGGGCGAAGCCAATCTCTACTCGGGCGATCCGGTCACGCTCAAAATGATGGTTTTCGGAAGCACCGACGAGTACAAGACCATGCTGAACATCCTGACTACGACCTACCCGGAGATCGGGCGCAAGGTCAAATTCGAGATCATCCTCGGCGGCGCCGGCGATTTCGACTCGGCCCAGAAATTCCGCCTCGCCCTCGCGGCGAACGACAACATTCCCGACCTGATCCGGCTCAACTACACCCAGATTCCCGAGTTCGCCGTCTCCGACGTCCTCATGGACTTCGGCAAAAACATCGAGCCGATCAAGAACTCCATAATACCCGGCGTCCTCGAGGTGATGAAGTATGACGGAAAATTCATAGCCTATCCCTACGAGGTCAAATCGAAGATATGGTACTACCGCTCGGACATTTTCGCCGAATGCGGCGTAGACCCTGCGTCCGTGAAAACTGTCGACGATTTCATCGCGGCGGGCAAGAAAATCCAGGCGAAGTACCCCAACAAATTCATCGAGAACTACTCGGTTCCCTCCCAGCAGTACGACCTCATGATGCAGCTCTCGGGCAACGGCGGCCGCTTCTCGGACGCCAAAGGCAACTACAACATCGCCTCCGATCCCAACGTCCGAAAAGCCTTCGAGAACATCAAGAAGCTCAAGGAATCCGGCGTCACGGCGAACATCGTCGACTTCTCTCCCGACTGGCAGAAAGGCCTCGCGGACGGAACGATCGTGTCCCAGCTCATCGGCAACTGGTTCAAGAAGCACATCCCCAACTATGCCCCCGACCAGGCCGGCAAATGGGCGCTCGCCATGTGGCCCGAGGAGATCAGGACCGGGTCCGACGCGGGAGCCGGCGTCTTCATCGTGCCGAAGTCCGCCAGGAACAAGGAACTCGCGGCCGACATCCTCACGAAGCTCTGCTTCGACGAAGCTATCCTCAAGCAGCTCTTCGACAAGCAGTTCCGCCTTCCCCTCCTGCAGAAAGCCGTAACCGACCCCTACTACCTCGCTCCGAACAAGTACTTCGGCGCGACGATGGCGCCGGTGGACTACAAGGCCATGAACCTCATCAAAGTCTACCCCTACACCCCGGCAGCTTCGCAGGAGATCAAGATCGTCGTGCAGTATCTCGACGAGTATCTCGCGGGGAAGGCGACCGTGACCGAAGCCCTGCAGAAGGCCGAGAAAGACCTCAAGAACCAGATCGGCAATCCCTTCAATCGCTAGAGCATGACTGAAAGAACGGCAGGAGGACGAATGATGGGCGCTCGGCGTTCTTCGATGGCAGGCAGCAGAATCGGGGGAAAGAAGGATCGAATCGTTCCCTTCCTCTTCCTCCTGCCGTTCTTCGTATCGTACGTGATGTTCTTTCTGTTTCCGGCCGGCTACTCCTTCGTTTTGAGTTTTTTCCGCTTCAAGGGCTACGGAAAGGCCGTGTTCATCGGCCTCGACAATTACGTGAAGCTCTTCACCTACTCGACGATGTGGACGAGCCTCGGAAACACCTTCTTCTACTTTTTCTCGCACCTCGTCCCTGTCATGACGCTGTCCTTCCTTCTCGCGCTCGCGGTGAAATCGAAGCTCCTCTCCCGCTCGAGGAAGTTCTACAAGGTGATCATTTTTCTGCCGCAGATGTGCGCCGTCGTCGCCGCCTCCCTCGTATTCAAGGTCATCTTCGGCGGCGAGGTCGGTGTCATAAACCAAATTTTGGGAACCCGCATCTTCTTCCTCAACAACCTCGACATCATCAGGTGGCCGGTCACGACCCTCATCGTCTGGCGCTCGACCGGCTGGTTCTTCGTCATCTACCTCTCAGGGCTGACGACGATCTCCGACGAGATCATGGACGCCGCACTGATCGACGGCGCCAACTTCTTCCAGCGCACGACGCGCATCGTCATCCCGATGATGAAATCGATCTTCATGTTCGCCTTCATCATGGATGCGATATCGTCTCTGAAGCTCTACACCGAACCCGTCCTCATGACCGGCGACATGAGCGGTAATCCGCCCGCCCAGGCCGCGCCCTTCGTCAACGTCATCGTAGGCAACCTGCAGGGCGGCAACTTCGGCATGGCTTCCGCCTCGGGCTGGATACTGTTCATGATCATTTTCCTCATCACGCTGGTGCAGTTCAGCTCCTTCAAAAAAGGCGACGAACAATGAAAAGTCCTCGGCAAATCGCCAGAACCAGCCTTGTCCACGCGGCCCTCATCGTCACGGCCGCCGTGTCGCTGTTTCCCGTCTTCATCATGATCTCCGGTTCGCTCAAGTCTTCGGCGGAACTCGCCGTGAACGCCTGGGGCATCCCGGCGCATCCGACCCTCGACAACTACGTCCGGCTCATGAACTACAATTCCGGCGTCATCGCCACGACCTACCTCAACTCGATCTTCATCGCGACTTCCTACACCCTGCTGACCCTCCTCATCTCGTCGCTCGCGGCCTACGCCTTCGCGAAATACAAATTCCGCGGCAAGGAAGTCATGTTTTTCCTTCTCCTCGCGACCATGATGGTCCCAGCTGAGCTCAACGTGACGCCGCTCTACCTGATTTTTTCCAAGATGAAGTGGCTCAACACCTACCAGGTCCAGATCATCCCCGGAATCGCGAACGTCTTCGCCCTCTTCCTCCTGCGCCAGTACATGGAGACCATCCCCGACTCCCTTATCGACGCGGCCCACATCGACGGGGCGGGCCACCTGCGCACCTACTACGACATCGTCGTTCCGACCTCGATGCCCGCCCTCTCCGCCCTCGGCATCCTCGTATTCCTCGCGAAATGGAACGACTACCTCTTCCCTCGCATCATGCTGGACAAGGTGAAGGTCATGCCCATCATGGTCATCCTCCCGACCCTGAACGCGGAAGAGTCCGCCCGCTCGGTTCCCTGGGAGCTCGTGCTGACCGGCTGCGTCCTCGTCACCCTCCCGCTGATGATCGTTTTTTTCCTCCTTCAGGACAAATTCATGTCGAGCGTGACTATCGGCGCCGTAAAAGAATAGGAGATACAATGAAACACCTTGAAGAACTCAAAGCCAAAATCACCGGGGGCAAAATGGCCTTCGGCATCTTCGTCACCTTCGCGGACTGCGCGATAAGCGAGATCGCGGGCTACGCGGGCTGCGATTTCGTCTGGATCGACGCTGAGCACGGGGCCCTCGACCGCCGCGAAATCTTCCACCACATCATGGCGGCCCAGTCGGCGGGAGCCGCCGCCTTCGTGCGTGTCCCCGGCGTGGATCCACATTTCGTGAAGGCCATTATGGATATGGGCGCCGACGGCATCATCTTCCCTTTCATCGACTCGAAGGAGAAGGCAGAACTCGCAGTCAGATCCTGCACCTATCCTCCGGCCGGCATGCGAGGCCAGGGGCCGATCCGCGCCATCAAGTACGGCCTCGACGACGAACAGGCCTACATCCGCGGCGCGAAGGACTCGATCTGGAAGATTCTTCAGGTCGAGAATCTCGAAGGTTATGCGAAACTGGACGAAATCATCTCGGTCGAGGGCGTCGACACGATTTTCGTCGGCCCCGGAGACATGACGCTCTCCATGGACATTCCCGCCGACCAAAAGCCCGCCGAGATGAAGAAGGTCGCCGACGACATCGGCGCACGGCTCGTCGGGCAGGGCATCGTGCTGGGCTCGGCGACCGGCTATACGGCCGAGGACATCGGGGCCTGGGCCGCGCGCGGCGCGAAGTGGCTCGTCATTTCCCAGGATGCGCGGATCGTGAGCGGCAATCTTTCGCGCATCATGCGCGATGCGAAATCGGCATTCTGACTTGTCGCAGCGGCGCAGGTTCCGGCCGAAGGGGTAGAGGGATGAAACGACTTCGCGGGGTAGTCCCCGCCATGCTCACGCATTTCGATCGCTCAGGCGGGATAGACGAGGCCGCGACCCGGGAACACCTGGAATTCCTCGTCGGCTCAGGCGTCCACGGCATTTTCGCTCTCGGAACGACGGGCGAGTTTTTTACGATGGAACCGGACGAGCGCCGCCGCGTCGCCCAGCTGGTCGTGAGTGCGGCCGACGGGCGCCTACCCGTCTACATCCACGTCGGCGCCAATTCGACTCGAAAGGCGGTCGAGCTCGCCCGGCACGCGCGGGACATAGGGGCCGACGGCGTCGCGGCCGTGACTCCGTATTTTTTCGGTCTTTCGCAGGAATGCCTCATCGGCTACTACGAAGAGATAGCAGCTGCCGTCGGTCAGGACTTTCCCATCTACCTCTACAACATTCCCGGCTGCGCGGGAAACGACATGAGCGAGGAGACAGTCCTCGCCCTGTCGAAAATTCCGAACATCGCCGGCGTGAAGAGCAGTACGCCCGATTTTCTCCGCGGACTCGAACTCGCGCGCCGCGCCGCGCCGGATTTCGACATCATAGTCGGCCACGACACTGCCTTCCTCGCGGCTCTCGCCTGCGGGATTCCGGGCTGCATCTCCGGCAACGCGAACGCGATCCCCGAGCTCTTCGTCCGCCTCTACGACGCATTCCTGGCCGGCAACCTCGCAGCCGCGCGAGAAGCTGACCGCCACATCGCGCGGCTCGCGACCCTCATGCGCAACGGGCGGAATTTCTCCTACCTCCGCGCGACCCTCGAACGCAGGGGCCTCGCTCGCAGCTACTCTCGACCGCCGCTTCCGAACATTTCTTCCGCCGAGGAAAACGCTCTGTATCCTGAGCTGGACTGTGCCCTGAAAGCGGCCGGACTCAAAACAGGGCAGTAACTGCCGCTCGTCGGCCATGCGGTATTCGCTACCGGATAATTTTTTCCATGAAATGGCGGCATTTTTGCATGGACCTTCCGGGCCGGGTCTGCAAAACTGCAACAGAGATCACTTCATGATTCGGACATGGATGCGGGAATGCGCCTGTACACCTGCGACAGCGACGAGGAGAGTGCGATGAGCGACGAGAAAGCGCCCCGGGGCGATTTTACCCTGCCCGGCGAGGCCGGATTCGAAAAACTGACCCTGAGGCTGGCCGATGCCTGGGGCGCCGACACTATCCGCGACAGCGACGGAACCGAGCTCTCCGATGAGCTCCTCGACTCCGGCCGCTCGATCTACTCGACCATCTGCCTCGTGCGCTCGGTCAACGCCTGGGCAAAGAAGAATCCGAAGAAGGTGCAGCAGAACTACCTCATGAGCTTTCCCGTCGAGGCGAGCGATTCCACTGTGACAATCCGGCTCCTCGCCGGCTTCTCGAAGGACCAGTTCGTCGTGAACGCCGACGAAGATCCGAAAGAGTGGTGGCAGGTCTTCGATCGGACTACCGGAAACGAAGTGCCCACGTCCGACTGGGAGTTCGTCTCCGACGGCTCGGGGCGCGACGCTCCGGGACGCGGAAGCGCCGGAAGCGCCGTCTCGGGAGTTGACGGCCATTCAGGCGACGGAGTCCTGCGCATCAGGAAGGCGACGCGGCGCCACGCCTACACCGTCAACTTCCTCGTCTACCGGGTCTGGGAAGAAATTTCCATGTACAACCACATCACGAACAACTGGGGCGACCGTGAGCGCCTGACCTCCGTGGAGCCCGCTTACCCGGAGACGCGTGCCGTCCTCCTCGAGTACCTTGAGGCCTGGCTCATCGCCCATCCGCACACCTCCGTCGTGCGCTTCACTTCACTTTTCTACAATTTCTGCTGGTTCTGGGGCGACGATCCGGCTTTGCGCTTTGTCTATTCCGACTGGGCCTCCTACGACATGGCCGTGAATCCCTGCATGCTCCGCACATTCGAGGCTGAAAAAGGCTATCGCCCGCGCTCCGAGGATTTCGTCGTCGCGGGCCGCTACAACAGCACCCACAATCCGCCCTCGAAGGTCTACCGGGACTGGATGGACTTCGTACACGGCTTCGTGGTCGGCTTCGGTCGGGAATGCGTCGACCTCGTGCACAGATACGGCAAGAAGGCCTTCGTCTTCTACGACGACCACTGGATAGGCGTGGAACCGTACTCCAGCCGCTTCGCCGAGATCGGATTCGACGGCATCATCAAATGCGTGTTCAACGCCTTCGAAGTGCGCCTCTGCGCGGGCGTGAAGGGTGTCGCGACCCGCGAAATCCGCCTCCACCCCTACCTCTTCCCGACCGGCCTCAAGGGGGAGCCGACTTTCGCCCCCGGCGGCGATCCGACCCGCGATGCCAAAAACTACTGGACCGTCGCGCGCCGGGCTCTCCTTTGCGCGGGTGTGGACCGCATAGGTCTGGGCGGCTATCCGCACCTCGTGGAGCCCTTTCCGGATTTCATCGACTGCATCGGAAAACTCGCCGACGAATTCCGGACACTGAAGGCTCTCCACACGGCGGGCGCGCCTTGGACCGCACCCTGCCGCGTGGGCGTGCTCACCGCCTGGGGGGCCCTGCGCTCCTGGTCCTGCTCGGGACATCTGCACGAGCACCCCGAGCTCGAGCTGTTGCGCGTCATCGAGGCGCTCGCGGGCCTTCCCTTCGAAGTAAAATTCCTCAGCTTCGCCGATCTGTGCGCAGCTGGCGTTCCTGGAGATCTGGACGTGATCGTGAACGCGGGTCGCGCGGGTAGCGCCTGGTCCGGCGGGACGGAATGGGCCGATCCCGTCCTCGTCGAGAAAATCGCGGACTGGGTCGCCGCAGGCGGCGGACTCATCGGCGTCGGCGAGCCGAGCGCCTGCGCCGGTGGAATGAACTTCTTCAGGCTCTCGTCGATATTCGGCGTCGACAGGGAGACCGGCTCGACAATCGCGCGGTCCAAGCGGCTTTACGCGAAACCGACCGGCCGCCACTTTCTGGCCCGTGATTTTGCGAGGGATCCCGCTGGCGAGTCTCCCGCAGGCCTGGCGCCGCGCTTCAACCGGGAGACCGGCGATATATTCGTGACCGACGCCGCGACGGAAGTCATCGCCGATGATACGGGCAGCCCCCGGATCACTGCGCACCCCTATGGGGGCGGCCGCGCAGTCTACTTCTCCGGCTTCGATACGACTGCCGCCTGCCGCCGTCTTCTTTCGCGCGCCGTGCACTGGGCCGCGGGAGAAGAAGCTTCGTACGGGCTCTGGACATCCTCGAACATCGAGACGGAGTGTTCGTACTTCCCCGGCTCACGCACGCTCGCGGTCGTCAACAACGGCGAAAACCGCGAAACGACAACCGTGCAAGGCGAAAACGGCGAAGTTTTCGATTTCGATATCGAAGCCCGGGGGTTAGCGATCAGAAAACTTTGAGATTTTCGCGATGTCCTATGCGTCTCGCTGCGAGGAAACCCGGAATTGCATCGGAGTGAGCCCGGTAGTTTTTTTGAACAGCCTGCAGAAATATTCGGGGTTGCGGTAGCCGACTTTTTCCGCGATGTCGTAGACCATGCAATCGGTGGATTGCAGCAAGGTCTTCGCCTTCTCCAGACGCACTCTCGTCAGCCGCTCTATGAAGGTGCTCCCCGTGGTCTGGCGGTAGATCTTGCAGAAATACGAGCTGTTGATGTTGAGGTGTTCCGACAGGGAATCGAGACAGATGTCGGAGGCGAAATTCGCGTCGATGTAGGCGTGCGCCTTGCCGATGATTCTTTGCCTGTGCTCCGTCCTGTGCTCTCTGACGAATTCCAGAAGCCTTTCGGTGAGAGCCACGGCGTGGTCCGCGATTTCATCGATGTTTTCCGCCTTCATGATCCGCTCTATCCACGCGACCTCATCGGCGAGCACGGTCCTGTAATTTCCGCCCATGGTCTCGATCTGATCTATGTAATCGAAGGTGAGACGGTAGAAAAACAGTTTGACATCCCGGTCTTTCGCCCCATGCTCGAGGAAGTGCCGTTTGGCTTCCTGAATCATGTCGAGAAGCTTCGCCCTGTCGCAGTCCAGGACGGCCTCGGCGATTGTCCCCGGTCTGGGCGTGTAGCAGGCGTCGGTTCCGGTCACCACGATGTCCGGCCTGCCGGAAAAAAAGACTTTGCCCGGACCGTAGAAGAACTTCATGCCGCAGGCCTGCCGCGCTTCCTCATACGAGAGGGCGAGGTTCTCGAGCCCCCGCCGCGCCCTCGAGACGCCCACGGAGATGCTGACGCCGAGACTGCGGGACATGGATTCCTTGAGTTTGCGTATGGCGTTTTCCAGTTCGTCGCGCACTTTCAGATCGCTGCAGACTTCGTCGAAGGCGAGAACACTCGCTATCGATTCCTCGGGCATGATGAGGGACAGGTTCGGCACATGGCGTTTGAGGCAATCCCTGAAAAGTCCCAGTATGGAATCGACGAGGAGTCGGTTGCGGCTGTAGGGCAGTTCGCGGTCGTTCGGACTTCTGTCCGGCGCGACATACAGGACAACGAGCTTTCCGCCTGCGAAAACAGGGTCGAGGGAAGCGGCCGACGCGATTCCGGAAGGGTCGCCGCGCAGGATCGATTCGACGACGGAGAGATCCGCAATTCCGGGCCGATCCGCTTCCTCCGCGTCGTGCTTTTCTGCCAGACATTTCGCCTTGACCAGAGCGAGCGATTCTACAAGCGTCGCGGGCGATACATCCATCTTGAGGATGTAATCCTCGACCCCGAGTTTCAGGGCTTCCCGCGCGAAACCGAACTCGTCGTGGCAGCTCAGGATCAATACCCTGGTCCGGGGCAGGATTTCCTTGAGTCTGCGCACGAACTCCAGCCCGTCCATTTTGGGCATCCGGATATCGGTGATGACGATGTGCGGCTTGAGCCGCCGGCAGAGTTCCAGGGCCTCCTCTCCGTCCGAAGCTTCCCCGACGAGGCTGTATCCGTTCCCTTCCCAATCGATGGCCGAAACGAGTCCGATCCTGACCAGGGCCTCGTCTTCTACAATAAGGACTCGCAGCATGCAATCACCCTTCCCCGGACGAAATCTGTATGGGTATCCGCACGGTGATCGTCGTTCCTTCACCGTATTCGCTGTGAAGGCCGAGACCGTACTTTTCGCCGTAATACAGTCTGATCCTCTCGTTGACATTGCGCAGACCTATGCCTCTGCGCCCGCTTTGAGTCTCCCCCGCGCCGAGGAGGCCTGAGAGTTTTTCCTCGCTCATTCCGGAACCCGAGTCGCGGAGAAGGAGGATGAGATCGTCGCCCTCTTTCTCACAGATCAATTCGATTCGGCCCTGATCGTGGCTGTTTTCCATTCCGTGAACTATGGCGTTCTCCACGAGCGGCTGCAGGATGAGCCGGGGTACCATGCTCGACTCCAGGCCCTCCCCGATTGTGTGGATGAAATCGATGCTGTTGTTGTACCGGACATTCAGGATGTGGACGTACTGGACGAGCATGTCCACCTCTTTTTCGAGTTCGATCATGGGATTCGGGGATGCCAGGCTCAATTTCAGAAGCTTTATGAGAGACGATGTCATGTCCGCTATGCTGGGAAGTTTGTGGATGATGGCCATCCACTGTATGTTGCCCAGCGTGTTGTACAGGAAATGCGGATTGATCTGGGCCTGAAGGACCTCGAACTCGGCCTTTTTCTTGGCCTTCTCCTGTTCGTAGATCCGCGCTATCAGCTCCCGGAGCTGGCTCACCATGCTGTTGAAGCTTTCGCTCAGGTGCCGGATTTCGTCCTTCCCCTCGACCCGTATGCTCACGTCGAGATCCCCGCCCTCGACGCAGCGCATGAGCTCCGAGAGCTTCACGATGGGACGTGAAATCCTCGATGAGATCACGAGGGAGAGGACTCCCACGAAAATCGTAAGGAGGGCGACGAAGACGAGGAAAAAACCGGTGAAGTAGGTCGTCTCGGGCAAAAGGGAAGCGACTGTCCGGTATTCTATGACCTTCCAGCCCGTGAGCGACGAACTGAAACAGGAGATGAGCATGTTCTCGCCGTCGATTTTTTTCCGGAAATAGCCGCTCCCGCCCGAGAGGCGGGACATGTCGAAACCGAAGTCCGCCAGGTTTTTCGAGCTGTACGAGGCATCCGAGGCCGCGAGCACGAGTCCGTTCTGGTCGGCGAGGAATATTTTCCGCCCGTTCCCGGCAAGGGAACTGAAATCGTAGAGTTCCTTCGAGGATATTTCGAGGTACAGGATTCCAAGGTCGGAAAAATCCGTGAATTTCCTGATTATGCCCGCGAGGCGAAGGACGGGTTCTCCGGGCAGCATCATCGAGCTGCTCTTTCCCACGCCGAGCCAGCGGATGTTCGAGTGGGATGAGCTGCCGCGGGAGGAAGTGTAGAGCACTGCCCGCATGATGGAGTCCATATCCAGGCCCGAGTATGTTCCGTTCCGGTAGATGTGGCCGGTCCTGGTCGCCAGTGTTATGGACCGGATAAGCTGGCCCGAGTCCGAACTCTTGGCCAGGGCGGCGCTGACAATGTTCACATCCTTGTAGATGTAGCCCGTGAATTGCCGGCTCAGGATTTTGTTCACGTCTTCCTCGGACATGAATCCGTCGACGAAACCGAGGACATGCCGGACCTTCTGGTCGATGATGCCGCTCGCGGCCGAGAGCTTGTCGAGTGTCGAGTCGCTCACCTTTCTCTGCACCTCGTCGATCAGGAAAAGGTAAAACACGAGGCTCGCGAGGACGAGCGGCGCAATGGCCAGAGCCGTATGCGAGATGAGAAGCTTGAAACGCAGGGAGTGGAGGAAGGACCTCAGACGGGGGCGGAAGGGATTCTTCGGATCGTTCAGGGTAAATAATCCCATCGCCCCACTATATAGGCGGACTCCTCTCTCCTTCAAGCGCGGTCTTTGTATGGCGTCCACCTCCGGATCGAGTCCGGGCTTCCATGAATCCCGAACGGCTGGCCGCAAAGCTGGTCACGGCCGGACAAAATCCGATACCGCCTCGACGGCCCATCGCACGCGATTTTCGTCGATATCGGATGGCAGCGAGCAATCGGCTCCGAGGATGAGTCCTGTATCTGTATTCGCTCCGAGAATCTCTCTCGTCGCCTTCTTGATGGCTTCCTCAGTGCCGGAGTAGAGGATTCCTTCGTTGCGGTTGTCGTAGCCGCCCATGACTGTCTTCCCGCCGAAGTATCGACGTCCCTCGGCCAGAGACATTCCCTCGATGTGGACCGCCCAGTTGAACACCGGGACGGGATAGTCGCGCCAGACCTCGAGGCGGTTTTTGAATCCCGCCCAGGCGCAGAGGTGGGCGATATTGTGGGATGAGGCGGCGTTCGCCGCATCGACGACAGAGAGGTCGCTCGGAGCTATCAGCTCCCGGTACTGATCGGCCGAGAACCTGTCCCTCTCTCCCCCCTGGAACGCGAGGAAGGCGCCTTCGCAGCCGCCCTCCCGGATGATCCGGTCGGCGAGTACCGCGTTGCCTTCGGCGATGACCTGCAGGGCCTGAAGAACGGAATCCCTGCCCTCCTTGAGATGGGCCATGACCAGCTCATCGCTCGTCGCGAAACGAATTATCGAAAAGGGAGCGAAAACCGTGTAGAAGCTGCAGCATTCGCCCGCCAGCTCCTCGTTGATGCGCCTGACGCGCTCCACCTGCTTTTCTATATACGGGTGGTTTTTGGCGAGCGGCCGCAAGTCTTTCCAGTCGGACGCCGTCTTTATCCCGGATTCCAGGGGATAGCCGAAGAATCCGTCGCTCATGATTTTGATGAAATCGATGCCTGTCGTCCTGTAATAGTCGAGATGGGACGCGACGCAGGTTTCGCCCTCTGCGCGGGCGCCCGAATAGTGATGCCAGAAACTGATAGGGGGTCTGTCTACGGCCTTGCCTTCCAGCGCGTTCAGAACACGAGTTCGTTTGTCCATGGGAGCCTCCCCGCGCGGAAAACGGAGGAGGTTCCGCGCTGACAGGAGGCTAACCCGGTTTCGCGGACGGAGAAAGGAGAAATACCGGCAGGATACTGGAAGATTTTGGGTTCGGTCGGGCCGCGCTCCGGAGAGATGCGAAGAACGTGCACTTCCTTCGCTTTCCTGTCTTTTTTTGTCCTTCCGGAGAGAAGTGCCCGGCGGAAGATCGCGATTCGCTTTCCCGGGGAGGTGTTTCGTTTTGTTTTTCATTCACAATCCCGCATTTGGACGCTAGAATACGAGCCTGTCGCTTCTCGGGAGGATTGCATGTGGGAGAAAACCGCGGGATGGGTCCTGCGCGCACTGTTGATCGCGCTTGCGCTCGCATCGGTTTCCTGTTCGCCGGGGCGCGGTGCGGCCCCGGCAAAAGAGACCGGCAAAGGAACCACTCTCAAGGTCTATTCCTGGGACAACGAGTATGCGATCAAAGCCGCCACGGATGCCTTCAACGCGCGCCAGGGCGCCATCCATGTGGATCTGCTCCAGATTCCGTGGAAAGAATACCAGAACAAACTCTTTGTATCCCTCGCAGGAGGCGAGGACATCGATGTGTATTTCATGCGCGAAATGGAGGCCTTTTACGGTTACGTGCGAAAAGGGCTTGCCTATCCTCTCGACGGCCTGATCGCCGCCCGCGGCTTCGACATGAGTTCCTATGAACCCTATGTGGGGCAGCTCAAGTGCGAGGGAAAAACCTACGCGCTTCCCTACAGGGGCGCGGGATTCTATCTGTTCTACAACAAGAATGCTTTCGACGAGTCCGGCCTGCCATATCCCGGCGGTACCTATACCTGGTCGATGTACAGGCAGGTCGCGAAAGCCCTGACAAAGGGAAGCGGCAGGCAGAAACGATACGGCTCCTTCATGGAGCCCACGATGTACCATATGCCGGTATTGAAGGCCCTGCAGTCGGGCATCAAGATAGTCGACGACACATACCACACCGACATCGGAGCCCCCGCGGTCCGGGAAGCCCTCGTCTACTACAGGGCACTGACCGACGATGACGCTTCCCAGCCGACTGTCGCGGAGATCAAAGCCACCAACATGTCCACGACATCGGCCTTCGTTTCCGGCAAGGCCGCGATGGTCATGGCGGGAGAATGGTTTGTCGGGAGGCTGAACGCCTCGAAGGAAAGCGGGGAGCTCAAATTCCCCTGGGGCATGGCGCGGATTCCCTGCGACGAAAAGAGCTACGTGGGCTCTGGTCTCGCTACCAAAGGCTGCGTCAATGGCGCCACGAAGAATCCCGAGGCGGCCTTCACCTATCTCTCCTGGGTCGCGGGAATCGAGGGGCAGAAAGTGATAGCGGCCGCGGGCAGCAAACCGGCCCTCCTGACGTCCGAAACGGAAGAAATTCTGGCCAGGCAGATGGGGCTCAACGAAAAAGAGCGAATCGTGTTCTTCGAAACGCCCGTGGTCGCGAACCAGCCGATCAATCTCGGGGCGACGTACGCGAAACAGATTCTCGATGAGGAGTTTACCGCGTATTTCACGGGCTCCCAGGGTGTGGACAAGACGCTCCGGGAATGCTACGGACGGCTGGACAAGGCTCTGGCGGAATTCCGCTGACCGGCCCCGCCGGGCAACAGCGATCCTGAATGATCCCGAACGATACGTTCAGCCGATGACGCGCGCCTCGCGAGGCATGTCGGAAAGGCATTCGGTCCCCGTTTCGGTCACCGCCACGTCGTCTTCGATCCTCACGCCCAGGCGGTCGGGCAGATAGATGCCCGGCTCCACGGTGTAGACCATGCCGGGTTCCAGAACCTGCGGGTTGCCCTCCCTGATATACGGAGCTTCGTGGCCTTCGAGGCCGATGCCATGGCCGGTCCGGTGAGTGAAGAAAGCCCCGTATCCGGCATTGGCAATCACGCTCCTCGCCGCGCTGTCCACTGCCTGACAGCTGATGCCCGGTCCTCCGGCGCTTCTGCCGGCGGCGTTCGCCGCAGCGACGAGGCGGTGTATCCTCTCGCTCCCGGCGTCGATTTCGCCGATGGCGAAGGTGCGTGTCAGGTCGGATCCGTATCCCATGAATGAGGCACCCCAGTCCACGACGAGGAGTTCGCCGGCTTGCATCTCTTTCTCGGAAGGGGAGGCGTGCGGGTCCGCTCCGTTGGGGCCGCAGGACACAATGGGGGAACCGGTGCGGCCGGGATCCGAACCCGCGCGGATCAACTGGATCGTCAACTCCGATGCGAACTCGCGTTCGGTCATGCCGATCCTGACCTGGGGAAGTGTCGCTTCCAGGGCTGCCTGCGCGATGCGCACCGCGTTTCGCAGCGTATTGATTTCATCGATACTCTTGCACAGTCGCAGCCTGCCCAGAACTTCGCCTGCCTCGACGAAGCTCGCCCCATCCGCCGCCTCAGCCATGAAGCCGTATTCGAGGAGGCGCAGCGATCGCCCCTCGATGCCGATACGCTTTCCCGGAAGGCCCATGAAGCGGAAGGCGTCGCGGAAGGCTTCTTTCCATAGGGCGGGGTCCTCGGCATACGGGAAGGCGCGCACGGAAATATCCAGAGAATCCAGCTTGCCGGTCTCGAGTCGCGGCAGGACGATGGCCGATTCGCGCCCCGGCGCGAGCAGCATCAGAACCGGGCGTTCCATCAGATGGAAATTGAGTCCTGCAATATAGCTGAGACTTGGCCCCGGATTGAGCGCCACGGCGTCGAATCCTTCATCCGAAAGCAGTCCGGAAAGGCTCGCAAAGCGATCCGCGAATACCGACATCGCCACCTCCTCTACGATTTTGCCGGTCACTCTCTCCCTTTTTTTCGCGGCGGTCAAGCCGCCGTTCCGGCCTCGATATATCAACGATAAAAAGACAGTAAAGGCAAAAAAGTGCAGGAGTCGCCGAGGCGGGCACTGCGATATCCGGTTATTCACATGATTATGACAGGTTAGTTCATTTCGGGTTTCAGAGACTCAAGCTATCGTTTCCGACGAACGGTGCAGGCGAAAGCGTCTGCGCAGGGCCTGCGCTCCGGGGCTCGGAAACTCAAGCTGTTGAAACTGCGTTCTGTACAGGAGGGGATATCCATGCCCATGACTGGTGCTTCGGGAAAGACCCTGGCGGGGAAAAGGATATCGGAGTCCCTGTGGGGCTACGCCTTCATATTTCCCCTCGTTGCCCTGCTGGTGGTATTTCTGATAGGTCCGATTTTCTATTCGTTTTTCGTCTCCTTCACGAAGTGGAACGGCATCGCGAAGCCCGCATTCAATGGCCTTAAAAACTACAGACGCATTTTCCGGGATTCAGCCATAAGCCTGGAATTGCTGAATACCATCTATTTCACCTTCGCAAGCGTGCCCATCAAAATTTTCCTCTCGATCCTCCTCGCCAACTCCTTCAATAAAGGCGTGAAGGGCAAAGGGATTTTCCAGGTCGCCTATTTCGTTCCCTCCATCACTCTGCCCGTGGCCACGGTGCTGATATTCCAGGCTCTCTTCCACTCCAAGTACGGCATCGTCAACGAGGTGCTCGGATTCTTGCGGATGCCGCAGCCGCGCTGGCTCGCCCAGCCGAATCTCGTGATGTGGGTGATCATCATCATGGCCATCTGGGCCGGCATCGGCTACAACGCGATCATCCTCCTGTCGGGGCTCAAGGGCATACCCAAGTCCTACTACGAGGCCTGCGACATGGACGGGGTTTCCGAGGTACAGAAATTTTTCCACATCACGCTACCGCTCTTAACGCCGCAGATATTCTACGTCACCACGGTATCCATCATCGGTTCGATGAAGATGTTCGACCAGATCTACCTCTTCTCCAAGGACACGCCCCTCATCGAGGCGGGAATCAGGAACATGGCCTACGGGATCTACCAGAGGGGATTCATGTTCTTCGAGATGGGCTACGCCTCCACCGAAGCGATGGTCCTCTTCTTCCTCATCATGGTCATCACGGTCCTGCAATTCGTTTCCCAAAAATGGTGGGTACACTATGAGTAAAACCTTGAGCGCCTACCGCGTCCGCAGGCGCATGAAGAGCGTCACCTCGACGATCCTCGTCGGCTCAGGCGCCCTCATCGTGATCTGTCCCTTTGTCTGGATGTTCCTGACATCGTTCAAGACCTATCCCGAGACGATAAAAGTCCCCTTGAGCTGGCTTCCGAAATCCCTCTACCTGGGGAATTACGATGAACTGCTGTGGAGGATGAATTTCCTCTCCTTCTACAAGAATACGATCATCGTGACCCTGGGCATAACCATTCCCCAGCTCTTCATCTGCTCGCTCGCCGCCTACGCCTTCGCCCGGCTCAGGTTTCCCGGCAAGAACCTGATCTTCGTCTGCCTCACCGCCGCGATGATGGTTCCGCTCCAGATGATTCTCCTTCCGCGGTATTCCCTTCTCGTGAGCTTCGGATGGCTCGACACCTTCGCGGGCGTCATCATCCCGAGCCTCCCGAGCATATCCTGCTGTTTCTTCATCAGGCAGCACATGATGACTTTGCCGAGGGAGCTCGACGAATCCGCGATCCTGGACGGATGCTCCTACTTCAGAATTTTCTGGTCCGTCCTCCTGCCGCTCTGTCAGTCCAGCCTCGTGGCGATCGGCATCCTCGTTTTCACCTGGTCCTGGAATGACCTTCTGTGGCCACTCATCGTCCTCAGTTCCTCCGACAAGTATGTCCTTTCGCTCGTGCTCTCGCTCATCCAGAGCAGGTTCGTGAGTTTCATACAGTACAACATCCTCTTGACCGCCTCCGTTCTGACGACGCTTCCCATTCTGATAATCGTCCTCGTCGGGCAGAAATACTTCGTGGACGGCATCGCCTCCACGGGGATGAAGGCCTGAAAGCCGGATTCGATTTCCGCCGCGCGGATCCTGAATCAGGTGGCAGTCTCTTCCAATCGGGAAAACGGCTCGTGGAGCCCTTAAAGATACCTTGTGGCATGGAGGAATTGTATGAAAAGAACATGGCTGACCGCTCTGATCCTTGCGGCGCTCGTCGGGTCGGTATTCGCCGAGCCGGTGACGCTCACGATGGCTGGATGGGGCGGCACCTCTGAACCGCAGTTCAAGAGAATGATCGCCGAGTTCGAGAGGCTGAACAAGGACATCAAGGTCAATTATTCCGTCGTCACCGGAAACGATTACTGGACCAAGCTCCAGCTCGGATTCGCCACCGGAACCGGCTACGATGTCTTCTGGATGCATCCCAAGAACGCCTACATGTACATGCCCGAGGGCGCCCTCCTGAATCTGCAGCCCTACATGAACGCCGACAAATTCGATCTCGGCATGTACGACGACAAGTTCAAGGCTCCCTTCAGGTACAAGGGCGACATGTACGGCATTCCCTCCTTCTACAACGACATCTGCGTATTTTACAACAAGAAGCTCTTCAAAGAGGCCGGGGTCGCCGCCCCGAAGGCGGAGTGGACCTGGGACGACATGCTCGCCCTCGCCAAACAGCTGACCAAGCGCGACGGCAACAAGGTGAAGCAGTACGGACTCGGCGGCGACATCGCCGGAGAGACCTTTATTTACGACTTCATACTCCAGAACGGCGGGAAGCTCTATTCCGACGACAAGTCCAGATGCGTCATCGATTCTCCGGAAAACCGCGAGACCTTCCAGTGGATGCTCGACCTCATCTACAAGTATCAGGTGTTCCCGACTCCGAGCGAGCTCGCCGAGACCAACGCCAGCTCCATGTTCCAGAACAACCTCACCGCCATCCAGGTCGGCGGCAGCTGGATGATCAAGGCCTACGCCGATGCGATCGGCGTCGACAATCTCGGCGTCGCCGAACTCCCGAAACGCAAGATGAAGAACTCCGTCGTCAACAACAACGGATACTCCGCGATGGCCAAGACCAAGCACCCCAAGGAAGCCTGGGAACTCCTCAAGTTCCTCGCCGGGGATTTCTCCTCCAAGACGATTTCCGAACTCTACATTCCCTGCCCCAACGGCCAGTCGGCGAACTGGATGAAGAGTTATCCGGCCTCCATGGGCGTAGCCAACATTTTCTCGACACTGAACTTCAGCACCATGTATCCCTTCGCCAAGACCAACATGAATCAGGTCGAGACCGTGTTCGCCCAGCACGCGGCCAAGATATTCAACAGCCCCAAACTCGCTCCCGACGCCCTCGCGAAGATGCAGGCGGCGATGAACGACGAGATCGACAAGTAATATTCCCGGGCGCGCCTTCTTAAAAAAGCAGGATGAGGCTTTCGAAGGCGCGCCAAAGCGGCGGCGCATGCGGCTTTAGTCAGTATCCGAAAGGACTGAAACCGCGTGCGCCTTTTTTTGACATAATGACACAAGGAGAGGTGAGTCCATGCTTATCAGTCAGGATCAGGTCGAGGTCTACCGGAAAGAAATAATCGGGAAGCTCGGGGAGCTCGTCCGCATACCGAGCGTCAAGGAAAGTCCCGCGGCGGGAATGCCCTTCGGCCTTCCCCTGGCCGCGGCGCTTTCCTGGGTGCTGGGCGAGGGCGCGCGCATGGGTTTCGCCTGCGCCAATGTCGACAATTACGCGGGCCACGTGGATTTCGGCGGCGGCGACGAAATCGTCGCCGTCCTCTCGCATCTGGACGTTGTCCCTGTCGGCGAGGGCTGGACCTACCCGCCCTTCTGCGGGGAGTACAGGGAGGGCAGGGTTTACGGCCGCGGATCGGCCGACAACAAGTGCTCCGCGGTCGCGGCTCTCTATTCGATAAAACTGCTCTCGGACCTGGGTATCGTGCCGCGCAGGAAAATCCGCCTTATTTTCGGCACTGACGAAGAGAACGGCAGCTCCGACATGCCGCACTATTTCGCGAAAATGCCCTTGCCCGACATGGCCATCGTCCCCGACGCGGGCTACTCCATAACCAACAGGGAAAAGGGTCGCCTCCACGTAAGGCTTCAGGCGATGACTCCGGACTCCGCGGTGAAGCTGAAGGCGGGCCAGCTCGTCAACATGGTGCCCGACCTCTGCGAACTGACATTTTTCGCGGGAAGTCCGGGCGTGGATACTGACGCGGGACCCGCCGCGGGGAAAGTATACCGAGGAAAATCCTGGCACGGCGCCTGGCCGAAGGAAGGCGTGAACGCGGCCGCCCTCGCCATGCTCGATATGCGCGAGACAGGAATCAAAACGTGCAATTCCCTTCTCGATTTTCTCGCGGCGAAAATAGGATCCGAGACCGACGGGGCGAGTCTGGGGATAGCCTGTTCCGACTCTCATTCGGGCGAACTCACGCTGAACCTGGGGCTCGTCGACGCCGACCGCCCTCTGAGCAAAGCCAGTCTCGACATCCGCTACCCGGTAACCTGCGCATCCGGCCCGATACTCGAGGCGCTGTCCTCTGCGGCCGCCCGGTTCGGCGTGACGATTGCCAGTCACTCCGACAACCCTCCGCTCTTCGTGGACGAAGAGAGCGAACTCGTACTGAAGCTGAAACTCGCCTTCGAGAAGGTGACGGGAGAGGTGGCCCGGACCGAGTCCATGGGGGGAAGGACCTACGCGTCCTGCCTGCAGGGCCGGGGCGTGGCCTTCGGCCCGGGGGCCGGAGAGGGAGCTCACCAGAACGACGAATATGTCGACATGGACAAGCTCATGCGGCATCTGCGCATATCGACCCAGACTCTCTACGAGCTCGCCTGCGCGGAATGATAAGGAAAACGGAATGGCAAAAAGGGAACGCGCATCGAGGGCGACTCGAAGGAGGAGAGGGTGGTCGACCTCCCCGGATCGCTTTTCTCTCACTGTGCGAGGATACCCTCGATCCGCTGCAGTTCATCCGCGCTGAAATCCGTCCTGGCCGCCGCGGCCACGCATTCGTCGATCTGTTCCGGTCTGCTCGCTCCTATGAGCGCCGAGGTAACCCGGGAATCCCGGAGCACCCAGGACAGGGCCATCTGGGCCATTTTCTGCCCCCGGGCCTGCGCTACCGTGTCGAGTCGCTTCACCTTGTTTACAAGGGCTTCCGTCACGTCGGCGGATTTCAGGAAAACGCTCTTCCCCGAGGCCCGCGATCCGGCCGGTATGCCGTTGAAGTACCTGTCGGTGAGGATGCCTCTGTGCAGGGGCGAGAAGACGATGCAGCCGATCGATTCAGTTTCCAGAACGTCGAGAAGGCCGTCTTCGACCCATCTGTCCAGCATGGAATAATTGGGCTGGTGGATGAGGCAGGGGGTTCCGAGATCCTTGAGGATGCGGGCGGCCCTTCGGGTCTCTTCCGGGCGGTAATTCGAAATGCCGACGTACAGAGCCTTGCCCTGCCTGACGATGAGGTCGAGGGCGGCCATCGTCTCCTCGAGGGGCGTGGAGGGATCGGGCCTGTGGTGGTAGAAAATGTCGACATAGTCGAGACCCATGCGCACAAGGCTCTGGTCGAGACTCGAAACGAGGTACTTTTTCGAGCCCCAGTCGCCGTAGGGGCCGGGCCACATCACATATCCTGCCTTGGAAGAGATGATCATCTCGTCCCGGTGGGCCCTGAAATCCTTGCCGAGAATTCTTCCGAAATTCTCCTCGGCGGAACCGGGAGGAGGACCGTAGTTGTTGGCAGCGTCGAAGTGGGTGATGCCGAGGTCGAAGGCGCGTCTGACCATGGCGCGGGCGTTGTCGAAGGAATCGGAGTCGCCGAAGTTGTGCCAGAGTCCGAGTGAAATGGCCGGAAGCTTCAGACCGCTCGCCCCGCAGCGATTGTACTTCATCGAGTCATAGCGGGATTCGCTTGGTTCGTACATTCTGGATGCACTCCTTTGGAGTTCGTTGCCTGCCACAGCCACAGGCTGTGGCGATTCTAGACTGATCGGGGGACCCCGGCCATGTCCAATTGTCTTCACAATATGGCAAAATGTCTCTTTATGGTATTGTAAGGCAGATGCCGGGAATGGCGGCCGCGGATTCACGTCCCGGCATAGGAGGCGTGTGATTTCCTACGCGTACGAGGACGAGGGTAAAAATCCGGAGCGGAACCTCGATCTCGACCTTTACTATTGCGGGACTCAGGACTGCGGTCCCGGCCACGCATTCGGTCCGGGCGTAAAAGATCACTTCAAGCTCCATTACATTCATTCGGGCAGGGGGAGCTACACCGCGGGCGGCGCGACCCGGACACTGAGCGCGGGACAGGTTTTCCTCATTTATCCCGACACGCTTGTCCGGTATGTGGCGGACATGGATGATCCGTGGAAGTACTCGTGGGTGGCTTTCGACGGGCTCAATGCCGGAACGTACATGAGTCGCGCCGGGTTCGACGCGGCCAACACCGTCGCGACCTGCGGCGACGCCGGATCCGTGGAAAGCGACCTATCGGCCTTGATCAGGTCGAGTCAGATCGAGAAGGACAGGGAAATTCGCCTCGTCGGATTGTTGTACATCTTCATGTCGACCCTGATCGGGCAGGCGCGGTTTTCCGGCAAGACTGACAGAATGAATGACCATGTCGCGAAAGCGGTGAGGTTCATCGAAAAGAACTACTCGCGCGATATCGCGGTGCGGGATATGGCGGAGTATGTGTGTCTGGAGAGGAAGTACTTTTCCGGACTGTTCAAGGCGCAGACCGGCCTCGGCCCGAAGGCCTTCCTGACCGGATTCAGACTGAAGAGGGCCGCTTCCCTTCTGAGACATACGCGCATGAGTGTCGGGCAGGTATCCGCGTCGGTGGGCTACGACGATCCTTTCCTGTTTTCGAAGACCTTCAGGCTGCAC
Source organism: Treponemataceae bacterium (assembly GCA_963678065.2). GTDB lineage: Bacteria > Spirochaetota > Spirochaetia > Treponematales > Rectinemataceae. Next base: position 3,919 of record CAXXVZ010000004.1, on the reverse strand, counting down.
AGGGGCCTGTCCCCCTCGGAGTACCGGAATAGTCCGCCGCCGTGAACCGCGGCGATTATCCTGCCGATCGCGGGACCGAGACCGATACCGCCGTCGGGAGAGCTGCACTGTCGGCCGCGAATTCCAGGAACCTGGCGGCGGCCCTGTGCCCCCATCGATTATTTCTTGTCGACGCGACTGGGGAAGATCGCGCGCAGCTCGAAGCCGCCGTCCGCCAGGCTACGCGCCGAGATCGAACCCCCATGGGCCGCGACGATCCCCTTGCAGATCGCGAGGCCGAGACCGATGCCGCCGTTGGGAACGCCGCGACCTCTCTTGAACCGCTCGAACATCTCGTCGATCTCGGCCGGAGGGATGCCGGGGCCATGGTCGCGGACGACGACCGCGAATGTGTCGCCATTCTCCTCGATTCTGAGTTCGATCGGTTCGCCGGGTCGCGAGTAGGTGGCTGCGTTCTTGAGGAGATTCGCGGTCAGGCGGGCGACAAGGCCTTCGTCGACGAAGACAGGCTCAGGATTATCGGGGAGGACGACGCGCGTATCGCGGGAGCCCAGCTCCGGCCCCGCCTCGCGGAGGGCGGCCTCAACGATGTCCGAGGGGTCGGCGAGCCCGAGCTTCAGACGCATCGCGCCCGACTCGATCCTGCTCATCGACAGGATTTCTTCGACGATGCGGTCCAGGCGGTCCGCGGCCGCGAGGGCGTCCTCGAGAATGCGTCCGCGCGCATCCTCGTCCTCGGCGAGAGCCTTATCCCGGAGAGCAGAGATAGAGCCGGTGATCGTCGTCAGAGGCGTTCTCAGTTCATGCGAGACCGAGTTGAGGAGGGCCGTCGATAGCCGCTCCGCCTCAAGCTCGAGAGCAGTGTGACGGCTCCTCGCATCCGAGCGCTCGCGCTCGACGGCGAGGGCCAGTATCCGTCCGAGGGAGAAAAGAAGATTGTCGTCGCTCCGCGTCCAGGCGCGATCTTCGGGCAGCCGCAGGGCGATGACGCCTGATGCCCGCTCTCTGGCCGTCGCCGGCGCGTAGTGGAACCGCGATTCCGGGAGAGAATCCGTGCCCGCGCCGCAGACTGCCCTCTCGGTGAAAGAGTACGCGGCGGCGGCCCGCTCCCGCTCGTCGAGGGCCGGGGCGGCGGAGCCCGCGGCGCGGTTCGCGAGCGCCCCTGTTTCGTCGGCGACGAGGACGGCGGCTTCCGTGTCGAAATGCTCCTCTACGAGGAGAGCCGCCTCGTCGGCCGCTTCCTCGGCGGAGCGACACTCGGCGAGGCGCTGGGCCGCGCGGAAAAGGAAGGCCGCGCGGCGCTCGCGCTCCGCGTGCATGCGCTCGTTCGAGCGGAGCCGCGCGACGAGACCGCCCGTCACCGCGGAGACGAGAAAATAGATCGCAAAGAAGAGGATGTCCTCCGCGGATCCGATCGTGAAGGTATAGAGCGGCGGGATGAAGAAGAAGTTGAGGGCGAGGGCGGAAACTACGGTGAGGGCGGCGAGCGGAATCGGACTGGCCACGAAGGAGAGGCCAAGGACGGCGGCGAGATAGACTAAGGCGATGCCGCGGTATCCGATATATGGCGCGGCGAGGGCGCCCATGCCTGTCACGGCGCTGACGGCAGCGACGAGGAGCGCATACTGCCGGGGCGGGGCCGCGAAGAAGCGGCGCAGGCGCAGGGCGCTCTGGCCCGATCTCGCGGCCGAGCTGTCCTGGACCACGGCGACATCTATCGCGCCCGCCTCGCGGACGATACGGTCGGAGACAGTGGCGCGGCGGGGCAGGAGGCCTATGTGCGAGAGACCCGAGCGGCCGATGACGATCATCGAGGCGCCCCGCGCCCGCGCCGTCTCGACGACAGTTTCGGCGACACCGACGCCCTGGACGACGATGGTCTCGGCGCCGAGCTTCCGGGCGAGCGCGAGATTGGCCTCGAGGCGCTCGTGGTCCTGTCGCGAGAGGATCATTCCCGTGTCCACGTGCACCGCTATCCAGCCTTCCCGCAGCGCGTAGGCCGTGCGCCTGGCCCAGCGCACAAGGTAGGCCGAACTCGGCGCGGGCCCCACGGCGACGAGAAGGTTTCCGCCGAGATTCGCTCCCGAGGGGAGTCCGCCTTCCGCGCGCGCGTAGGCGCTGAGGGCGCGCTCGGCCTTGCGCTCGACGAAACGGAGCGAAAGCTCGCGGAATGCGCCGAGGTTCCGCGGCCTGAAAAAGCCTTCGATCGCGGCGCGCGACGACTCTCCCGTGTAGACCTTGCCCTCTTCGAGGCGCTGGATGAGGCCTTCAGGCGTGACATCGATGAGTCTGATCTCGTCGGGCGCGGTCGAAAACCGAGTCGGGGACGCGCTCGCGGACGGCCGTTCCCGCGAAGTCTTCGACGACGTCGGCGAGGCTCTCGACATGTTGCACGTTGATCGCGGTCCAGACACAGATGCCGCGGTCGAGGAGTTCGAGCGCGTCCTGCCAGCGCTTCACATGGCGCGAGCCTGGCGCGTTCGTGTGGGCGAGCTCGTCGACGATGGCTATTTCGGGCCGCCGTTCGACGACTGCATCGACGTCGAGTTCCTCGAGCGCGACGCCACGGTATGAGACCCGGCGCGTCGGGACTTGCTCGAGCCCCGCGAGGAGGGCCTCGGTCTCGGGACGCCCGTGTGTCTCCGCGAGGGCCACGACGATGTCCGCGCCGCCAGAGCGCGCGGAGCGCGCCTCCTGGAGCATCGCGTAGGTCTTGCCGACCCCGGCGCACATGCCGAAGAATACCGTGAACCGGGCCCGCCCCTCGGCGGCCTCGGCCTCCTTGATCCGCGCGAGTATCTCGTCCGGATCGGGCTGTCCCCTTTCCTTCATCATCCGCGCTCCTGGTTTTGCGGCTAGTCGCCGTAGCGCCGTCCGAGTTCGAGGTTCAATTCGAGGACATTGACCCGGGCCTCACCCAGCAATCCGAACGTCCGTCCTTCGGTCATCGACGCGACGAGGGCGGCAAGATCGCGCTCACCGTCCGGCCCGAGACGGAGAGCTTTCGCGACGCGCGGCACCTGATAGAGAGCCGCCTGGGGAGATAGATGGGGATCGAGGCCGCTTCCCGAGGCGAGGAGGAGCTCTGACGGTCGCCCGCCCGCGATCGTCTCGCCGTTCTCCGCGACGAGCGCCTTCCACCGTTCCTCGATCTGGAAAGAGAGCGTGGCGCTCGTCGGACCGAGGTTGGAGGCGCCGCTCGCCGCGGCATCGTAGTCCACCGCGCTCGGCCTTCCGTGGAAGCGGTCGGGACGGGAGAATCCCTGGCCGAGGAGAGCCGAGCCGCGGATTTTCCCGCCTTCGACGATGAGACTCCCGCCCGCCTCCCTGGGGAAGAGAAGATTCCCGAGTCCGGCCGTGACAATCGTATAGAGTGCCGTGGCGACGACGAAGAAGCCGAGTGCGCATGCCGCGGGCCTGAGCAGTTTCATGGCCGCCTCCTTATGCCGCGCCGAGTGCGCGGATGAGCGTATCGATGATCTTGATGCCGACGAAGGGTGCGGCGAGGCCTCCGAGTCCGTAGACGAGGAGGTTCCGCCTGAGGAGTGCGGCGGCGCCGACCGGCTTGTATTTTACACCCTTGAGCGCGAGAGGGATGAGGGCGACGATGATGAGGGCGTTGAAGATGACGGCGGAGAGTATTGCGCTCTCGGGCGAGCGCAGCCCCATCACATTGAGCGCCTGCAGAGGGCCGGTGCCGCCCTCAGGCGCGTAGAGCGCCGCGAACATAGCGGGGATGATCGCGAAATACTTCGCGACGTCGTTGGCTATCGAGAAGGTCGTGAGCGAGCCCCGTGTGATGAGGAGCTGCTTCCCGATTTCGACGATATCGAGGAGTTTCGTCGGGTTGTTGTCGAGATCGACCATGTTGCCGGCCTCGCGGGCTGTCTGCGTGCCGGATGCCATCGCGACGCCGACA
>CAXXVZ010000003.1:0-2399561 GCA_963678065.2 Treponemataceae bacterium | reverse complement strand
GCGACGTGGGCCGCGTAGCTCTTGTTGGCCTCGACCTGCTTTATCGTGACGAAGTTGACGACCGAGAGTCCGAGGACGAAGAGGATGCAGACGATGAAGGTGAAGGCGACGACATAGCCTATACTATCCTTTTTCATTTCGCGCCTCCCGTGCCCGGCGCCGCGCCAGCTTGCGCTGCGGAATTCGGCGAGGTCGCGCCAGGCGATGTCGGCTTTGGGACTGCCGTTCCCGGCGCGGCTGTCTTCGGCGGACTGGCCATTCCGACGAGCTCGTCGATGAGGCTGGCGAAGGTATTGCCGAGGAGAAGGGCGAAGCTCGTCCCCTCGGGGAAGGCGGAGAAGGTTCTGATGACCACGATGAGGCCGCCGATCATCGCTCCATATACGTACTGCGCGATCGCCTTTTTGGGAGCCGAGACAGGGTCCGTCGCCATGAAGACCGTCACGAACATGAAGGATCCCGCGAGAAGGCTCTCGGGCGGAAGCGCGCCCTTGACGCCGCCGAAATACAGGGCCGACGCCAGAATGCCGCCTCCAGCGACCGAAGAGAGGATAATTTTCCAGCTCGCTGTCTTCGTCGCGATGAGGTAGACGGCCGCTAGGAGGATGAGCAGGATACAGCCTTCCCCCAGCGCCCCGGGTCTGTTCCCGAGGAGAAGGTCGACGAGAGGGAGTCGCGTGCCCGCCCGCATCAGTCCGAGGGGAGTCGCGGAAGCCACGATGTCGGCCGCGCCGATTCCGAAGCCGCCCTGCGCGAGATAGCTCGCGTTGAGCACTGTCGCGAAGGCGATGTAGACGAAGAGGCGCCCCGCGATTGCCGGATTGAAGATGTTGCGGCCGAAGCCCCCGTAAACGCCCTTGGCCATAGCCGTCGCGAACACGATGCCGACTGCGAGTATCCACAGCGGAGTCCGGGGCGGGAAGGCGAGGGAGTACAGGGCGCAGGTCACGAGGATGGCCTCGCTCACCTTGCCGCTTCTCTTGCGTTCAAAAACCCACTCTGTCAGGATGCCGAGGGCGAAGGTCAGGATCATGGCCGCGAGCGCCCGGGGACCATACAGCCATACTGTATGGATGTAGACCGGCGCCAGGGCGATGAGGACTTTTCGCATCATCGGCTGCTTCTGGAATTTGAGCACGACGCGTCTCCTTGCGTGCAGGCGCGGGCCTTTGCGCCTGCTACTATATAAAAGCTCCGGTGCCGGCAGAATGCAAGGACTTTTCATGTTGCGGCGGGCCCGGTCCGGACGGTACCATGATCCGAAACCGAAGTTGGGAGAAGGCCATGAAAGTATTATTTATCGGAGGAACCGGAAATCTGTCCGCGGACTGCACGGCGCGGGCCCTCGGACAGGGGCATGAGGTTTTCCATCTGAACCGGGGCAGCTCCTCCGGAGACTTGTCCGGCAGGGTGAAGGCGGTCAACGCCGATATCAGGAATCGCGATGCCGCGAAGAGGGCTGTGGACGGTCTGGTCGCCGGCGGCATCGTCCTCGACGCTGTCGTCGACTTCATCGCCTTCACGCCGGAGGAAGCCCTCGCCGATTTCGGGCTCTTCTCGGGCATCTGTCGCCAATTTGTTTTTCTCAGCTCCGCATCCGTCTACACGAAACCAGCCTCCACCGAACGCATCACGGAAAATTCTACCGTCGGGAATCCGCACTGGCGGTATGCGGCGGACAAGCTGGCCAGCGAGGAAGCCCTGCGCGCGCGCGCCTCCCGACCGGAGGGCGGGGCCTGCCCCGCTCTCACCATCGTCCGGCCCTCCCACACGTACAGCCAGAAATGGATACCCTCGCCCTTCATTTCGGGCGACTTCACGATTGCCGCGCGGATACTGGCGGGCAAGCCCCTCGTCGTGCCCGGGGACGGCGCCATGCGCTGGACGCTCACGCACTCTCGCGACTTCGCCGTCGGCCTCGTAGGACTCTGCGGAAACACGCGGGCCTACGGAAAGACGGTCCAGATCATGTCCGACGAGGCTCCGTCCTGGAATGGGATCCACCTCGAGCTGGCCCAGGCGCTCGGGGAGGCCCTGATATCGCACGGTGACCGTCGCTCTCCCCCCAGGGCGGAGCTCGTGCATATTCCCATCGAATTCATAGCCGGCATCGACCCGGAATCGGGCGCAAAACTGCTCGGGGACAAGGGCTACACTTCGATCTTCGACTGCAGTCTCCTGCGCTCGCTTGTCCCGGAGTTCTCGCCCGAGGTCAGCTTCGCGCGTGGCATCAGGGAATCCGTCGCGTGGTTTCTCGCCGAGCCCGCCCGGCAAAAAACGAAACCGGCTGTCGATGCGACCATGGACAGGATTCTCGCGGAGTGGAAAAAATGAAACCCTCTCTGATTGTGGACCCATCTCTGGAACCTTCTCCCATGCAGGCAGGCCTGGTCTGGGGCCTCGGCCTGTCCCGCGCCGCCGAAACGCAGGCCATGCCCGCCTGGCTCGCCGGGCTCCTCTCCGAAGTGCTGACCTCAGGCGAGTCCTGGTTCGATCCGGGGCGCAAGGCTGCCGTCCGCTCTATGCTGCGATTCGGAAAGTACAAGCCGGCAGGGCGCAGCAAGCCCTCGAGCGAGTACCTCCTCGCGGCGGCCCTCTCGGGCGAGTTCCCCCTCGTCAACGGAGCCGTCGACATCAACAATGGCCTTTCACTGCGCTTCGGCTACCCCGCGAGCATCTTCGACCTCGCGCTCTCGGGGCCGGAGTTCCTTCTCAAGCGCGGAGCCGCCGGAGAAAGCTATGTCTTCAACCGATCGGGGCAGACGATCGACATCGAAGACCTTGTCTGTGTCTATCGCCGCGGCCCCGGCCCGGGCGACTGGACCGCGACAGGCAATCCTGTGAAAGATTCCATGGCGACGAAAGTCTTCGAGTCCGCGCGCGATGTCGCCGCCCTCATCTACGCGCCGGCTTCAGAGTCTTCGGATAGCGATCGGCGCGGCGGGCTGGAAGCCGCCTGCGGGCTTTTCGCAGAGCTTCTCGGGAGCGAGTGCGGCGCATCCGAGACTGGCTGGCTCATCCGCTAGCTTCGCCGGCTCCGGAACGATCGCGCTCCGCGCGGGAGCCGCAGTGCGTAAAAACCGCGCTCAGGGCCACTCGCGACCTGAGCGCGCGCCTCACTTGAAGTGCAGGCCGCGCTCGCCGTACCATTGCACGAAATGCAGATACTCTCCACCTCCGACGCCGATCTCGACAGGGCCGCCCGGGCGATAGCCGGCGGCCTCCTCGTCGCCCTGCCCACGGAGACGGTCTACGGTCTCGGCGCCGACGCCTTCAATCCTGAGGCAGTCGCCCGGATATTCGAGGCCAAGGCTCGCCCCACTTTCGACCCCCTCATCGTCCACATCGCCGACCTTTCCCAGGTCGACGATGTCGCGCTCGACCCGGGCCCGGCTGCGCGCGCCCTCATGGAGGCACTCTGGCCTGGCCCTCTCACCCTCATCCTTCCCAAGCGACCCCGCGTCCCCGATCTCGTGACCTCGGGCCTCGACACCGTCGCCCTCCGCTTCCCCGCCCATCCTGTCGCGCGGAAAATCATCGCCCGCTCCGGTACGGCCGTGGCTGCGCCCAGCGCCAATCCCTTCGGCTACCTTTCCCCCACGACGGCCGCCCACGTGGCTTCCATGCTGGGGGATAAGGTCGATTTCATCGTGGACGGGGGAGCTTCGTCCATAGGCGTCGAGTCGACGGTCCTCGACATGACCGGAAGGGTCCCGACCATACTCAGGCCGGGCGGGATGGAGAAATCCGCCATCGAGGCGATCGTGGGAAGGGTCGATGACTACGACAGGGCGGTCGCCTCGCCGACGAGCCCGGGCCAGCTGCCGAGCCACTACGCGCCCCATCTGCCCCTCGTTCTCGTTCCCTATGGAGCGCTCGCTGGAGCCGATCTTTCCGGCTGGAAAGGACAGAGCATCGTCGCCTTGGCGTTCAGCGGAGCGTCGCGCAGGCTCGCCCTCGATTCGGGCCGGTATTCGCGGGTCGAGTGTCTCTCGGAGGAGGGTGGCACGCGCGAGGCGGCCGCCCGGCTCTTCGCCCTGCTCCACGAACTCGACGGACAGGGCGAATCGGGGGCCCGGGCGATCGTGGCCGAGCGCGCGCCCGACTCGGGGCTGGGGCCCGCCATCAACGACAGGCTGTACAAGGCTTCCAAAAAATAGGCGGACCATAGCCCGGCCTCCTCCGCGGCAACCGGGAGCCTCTGAGGGCGGCCGGGGCAGCCGTAAGCCCGTTCTGTACAGGTTTCCACGCCCGCCGCCGCGTCTCCTTCAGCCCTTTTTCCCATCCACGATCAGATCGAGAGTCTGCCTGCTCGTCCACCCCGCGTACAGCGCTCCGTACATGAGGGCGGCCTGGGTGATGTTCCTTCCGTACTGGCGGGTTTCGGCGTACTCCAGGATCTCGAGGACGATGTCGTCGGGAAGCTCGGGGTAGGCCGCGGCCCATCGCTTCATGCGCGTGGGCCCGGCGTTGTAGGCAAACATTCCCCGCATGAGCTTGTCATTGTTCATGATGACCATAGATCGGTAATACTTGAAGCCGATGTAGAGGTTGTCCGCCGGATCCGTGATCCGGTACGAGGGCATCTTGAGCCTGCGCGCCGTCTCATCGGCGGTCGGCGGCATGAGCTGCGTCAGTCCCACCGCGCCCGAACGGGAAACCGCCGTGGGGCTGAACAGGCTCTCGGAGCGGATCAGGCCGTAGAATACGGGTTCCGGGACGCCCGAATCGACGAGAAGAGACTGCACGGTCTCGTACCAGGGGCGCGGGTAGAGGAGTCTGTAATCCGGGCGGTTCGGCGTCCTGTCCTTCCTGTCGACGAGAACGCGGGCGAGCCTGACGGAGTCGATGACATTCCCTTTTGCGGACAGAGTCGACGCGATCCTTTCGATCTGGGCGTTCGCGAGATTTTTCGCCCGCGCGACCGCCTCCATTCCCGCGAGGTCGCAGAGCCCCCGCTCGCAGAATCCCGCGATGAATGCTTCGAGCTCGGTGCGCGATACAGTCTGTCCCCCGGTATCCCCGTCGGCGGGGATCAGGTCGAGGTCGAGGCCGAGGCGCCAGGCCGCGAGCGCGCGGTAGTAGAGCGCCGCGTCGGGATCGGCGAGGATGGCGCGGTACATGGCTTCGCTCTGCCTCGCCGCGGCATCCCGCGGCTCCATGTCCGGCGCATCCATCCGGGGCAGTGCGAGGCCGGTTTCGAGGGCGCGGCCCACCACATACCGGAGCCGATTCGTCATGGCGGACGTGATTTTGCCCACCAGCGACCGGGTCATATCGACAAGAAGCTCCCAATCCCTCGCGACGACGACCTCCCTGAAGAAAGGATCGACGATGTCCTCGTACCAGGATGGGCTCTTCCACAGCGACGAGGCCTCGAGGATGGCCGCCAGGATTTCTTTGCGCACATCCTTCTCGGTTTTTTGCGGGAGAGGGGGATCCTGAACTCTGTCTCCGTCCGGGGCCGTACCGACAGAGGAAACAGGGTCGACAGTATTCGGAACGGCGGGAGTACCTGTCGCGGCTTCCGGGGCGGAAATCGATGCCCGGGCAGCCTTTATGGCTGCGTCGAGCCAGTACCAGAGGGCCGAGTCGACATCGCCGGAATTGCCGGCCGTTTCGGCGAGCCGCCTGAACGCTGCTGTGGCCTCGTTTTTCCCATCCGGAGAGCCCGAGGCGGCGGCGAGAAGCCGGGCGCGGTAGAAGCCGGCGAGCCATCCTGTGCGCGCGATGCCCGCGGAATAGCGCCCTGCCTTTTTTTCCGCCGAAGCGGCCCGTGAAGCGGAGTCCTCGAGTTGCGCGAAGGCCGGAATCAGTTCGGCCGGGGAGGCTGAAGAGAGGCAGGCTTTTCCTATATCTGACAGGAGCGCCGGATTCGTCTCGGGAACGAGAAGTTCGGGAAGGAAAGCCTGTATCGCCGTGAAGGCATCCGCGTTGTTTTTCCGATACACGGCCGCCCGCATCGCGGCCACCGCGGCCTCCCGCGCCGTGATGGCCTGGAAATCGGGATCGGCCGTCGCGGCGAGGTCGAGTATCCGGAGGCCCCACGCTGTCGTCGTCCGCTGGAGGATGTAGCTGCGCGCGGGGGCTGTCCAATCCGGCTGCCCGGATCTGAATTTCGCATAAATCTCCGTCCATGCGAGAAAATCCGCTTCGGATTCAGCCCTTTTCGGGTCTGTTTTCCGCAATTCGGCCACCGCGCCCAGTATCTGGCTCTCATCCCCGCGCCGTACCATCAGGTCGAGGACGCTCCGGGCTACCTCCCAATCCGGGCCGAACGCCGAACGGAATTTCTCCGCCGCCGCCAGACATTCGGCGGGCTCCGGCTCAAGCGAAAGCCTGCCGACGAGGAGGCGCCCGGCCTCCTTTTTCAAAAGGCCCTCGGTGCCTTCGAAGGCGATGCCGGCAAGCTCGATGATTCTCCGGGACAGAGTGGGGAGCCGCACGGGAGCGGGCTTGTCCGCCTCTGTCCGACGCAGGAGGCTGTCGGAAAAGACGGCCGGATTGCGGTCCTCTGAGGCGAGTCTTCGCGCCTCGTAGTAGGCATCCTCCGGAGCGGGCAGAGTCGTCGTTGTCGTCGCCATGATCTGTTCCGCAGGGGGGGCGGTGGGTTCGGTGGAGGGGACCGGCTCGGCAGCGGCGGCCGGCCCCGTGAGGATGTCTTCGGGCAGCGTCGCCCTGTCCAGCGCCCGCGGCCCGGATGCCGTGGCTGCCGTCAGAAAAAAGATGAAAGCCGCGAGGATCGGTCGCGCCTTGTTCGGAAGTTTTCTGCGCACTTCAGTCTCCATCGGTTTCTTCAGCCTCAGGCCCGGGCCAGGGCGACAAGGTTCATCGCCTTGTAATCGTAGGGCGTGCCTTCCAGGCTGCCGTAGATTTCCACGTCGCGAAAGCCCGCTTCCCCGAGGAGTCGGCGGAGCTCCGTGCCTGAATACAGGCGTTGTACGAAGGACCGGTCGATGCGCTCGTTTCCTCTTATGAGTACCCAGCGGCTCAGAAGTCCGTCCCACGCGCCCACGGGGCTGAACTCGGTGAGCACGGTCCAGCCGAGGCGCTCGAACCATTCTCCTTCGATATAATCCCTGACGGCGATTTCCTTTCCCACCGTCTCGAGAATGAGGCGGCCGCCCGGCTTCAGACTCCGCCGGAAATTGACGAGGGCCGCCAGATCCTCGCGGGGTTCCGAGAAGTAGCCGAAACTCGTGTAGAGATTGACGCAGAGGTCGAAGGCTTCGGGGCGGACGAAGGTCCTGATGTCCCCGCGCACGAGTTCGACTTCGACGCCCCAGGCTTCGGCGCTCTCGCGGGCCGCTTCCAGGTAGGCGGCGGTTATGTCGACCCCGGTGACCTTGTATCCGCGCGAAGCGAACTCGAGCGAATGTCTTCCCACGCCGCAGCAGGCGTCGAGAATAGCGGCGCCCGGCGCGAGGCACGCGATTTTTTCAATCCTGTCGACGACGGCGGGTACCTCGGCCCAGCGCTTCTCGTCGAACAGGAGGGGGCCGTAGGCTTCCCAGAAGGTTTCATCCTCGAACCACTCCACCTTCCGGCTCTCTCCGTCCTTTCCCATGGGGCCGCTCACAGCGCGTGGTTATCGAGGACGAGGCCCATGACATAGCTCAGCAGCTCGAGGTCGAAATCTCCCGCACCGAGGTTTACGGCTTCCCTGAGCTCGGTCCAGTCCTCGATCGGAAGGGGCGTCTCGTCGTAATCCATGAAAAAGATGCTCGCGAGGGTCCCGAGCCACTCTGCCGCTTTTTCGCGGTCGCGCGAGGTTCGATCGAGGAAGGAAGCGAAGATATCGTCGCGTGTCTCCGCCGGAATCATAGTGAAATTGCGCTTGAAAAAGAACTCAAGGTCGACGCTGGCCACGCTGCCGTCCGGCTTCGCGGCGCGCGCAAGCGCCGTGTCGAGGTCAGTTCTGAATTTGTCTGATGCTTGCATCCGTCCATAATAGCGACACGGCAGGATTTCCGCCACAACCCCGCGGGACTTGAGCCCGTCCGGGCTCGGAAGGGCGGTCGATCCGGGGACGGCGGTCAGATCCCCGCGCCGCAGCACAGGACGAGGATGAGGATGGCGCAGTCGTAGAATGCGTGACCGAGGGCGATGGAGTGGAATTCCTTTTTCCGGATCCAGTGAATCTGGAATACGGCGCCTAAGACGATGGCGGACAGTATTCCTCCCACTCCCTGCGCGGCGTGGGCTCCCGCGAACACGAGAGTCGTGCAGACTCCGGCGCCCGTTTCCGAAAGCCCCGACTCCTTGAGCATTCCGAAAGCGTAGACTCTGAAGAACAGTTCTTCGGAATACCCCACCGCGAGACTGGACAGAAGGATGAAGGGAAAAAGGAGTACGGGGAACGCGCCCTGGCCTTCCAGCGATGCCAGCACGGGATTCTTCCAGCCGGCCAGACTCGAGGCGAGGATGGGGAGCACCCCCGCGACAACCAGCGCCAGGAAGACCGTCAGGCCACCCGCAAGCTCGTGCAGGCCGGGCAGGACAGGCGTCGATTCGGGGAAAAAACTGCCGATGCGGTGTCTTCTCGCCATGACGAGGAGAACAAGCGCGGTTCCGACAGAGAGTTCGGCCGCGAGCGCGAGATGGTGGCCGGGCGTTCCAAGACCGATGCCCGTCGCCGGCCGCGGAATCAGCGTGCGGGGAAGATAGAGGAGGCAGAAAGCCAGGGCCGCTTCAAGGAGCGGATGCAGCCCGCCCGCAGGATTTTTCGGGGATTCCATCGTGTCGACCGTATCCGCATCCTTGCCCGAAACGGGAAAAAAGTCCAGTGAAAATATGGTCATAGTTTTGAATCGGCGGGCCGCTTTTCCGGCGATTAAGAGACATGTCGACGCGAAGAAGGCCCGTCGGACTTTCGCGACGGATAGTCGTTTTTCTCCTCGCTCACGAACTCCGCTACAGGCCGGCCGTCTGTTTCGCTGCCGGGGCCGCGCTCGCCTTTTACCCGGGAAGAGGCATGGCCTTTTTCTTTTTCCTCCTCGCCGCCTCGCTTGCCTCCGTCGGCATCATCATGCGCGAATCCCGGAGTCGGAGGGTTCACCTGAAGGCGCTGTCCATCCTCTGTTTTTCCGTCGGCCTCGTGTCAGGCGCCGGGTTCAGTCTCGACGAGGCCGCCTTCGGCGAGTCTCCCGCCGCTCTTCTCCGCGAAGGCGCTCTTTGCGTCCGGGCTCTGGAGGGTTTGCCTGGCGCGGATTCGGTCCCGACGAGGAGCAAAGGTTCGAGTTTTCCCCTTCTCGTGTCTGCGGTCGAATACTCCGGAAGGACCGCGAGAGGCCGGATCGCATTCGATGCCGCGCGTATTCCCGTGCGGATTGTCGCGGACCGCGACAGCGGCGTCGAGACAGGGCCGGTCCTGCGCGTTTCCGGAAGCCCCCGCGCGGGTTCAGGCGGCGGCGCGGTCCTGTTCGCTCAGGCGGATGATGTCTCCGTAGTCCGCCCGGCCCCTGGCTCCGACCGCCTGCGATCCGCCCTCCGGAAGACCTGCAGGGAGGCGCTCGCGGCGACCGGAGGACAATCCGCAGGTTTTCTCCAGGCACTCCTTCTCGGCATCAAGGACGATCTCGACACGAGGGAGTCGGACGCCTTCCGCAACGCAGGCTGCAGCCACATCCTCGCCCTCTCGGGCCAACACCTGTCCATCCTCTCTGCCCTCGTGCTCAGCTGTCTCTCGAGGCCCTTCGGAAGGCGAAGGGCAGGCATCGTGTCGATCGTGTTCGCGATCCTCTTCGTGTGGATCACCGGACCGGGTCCTTCCCTCCTGCGCTCTCTCCTCATGGTGCTGATCTCCGCGGCGGCGTGCGCCGCCGACCGACCCCAGGACGGCGTCTCCGTACTTTCACTCTGCTTCATCGTCGCCCTGCCCCTCGATCCCGCGGCCGCCCGTTCCCTGTCGTTCGTGCTCTCCTACCTCGCCATCCTCGGTCTTGTGCTTTTGACAATTCCCTTCGACTACCTCTTCGGAAAATGGCTGCCGCCCTCCCTCTCCGAGGCCCTGGCCTCCGGGTGCGCGGCCCAGGTGGCCACGACCCCTGTTCTCGCCGCGAGTTTCGGCCTCCTCGTCCCCGCGGGGCTCATCGCTTCCATCGTCGCCGGCCCTTGCGTGCTCGTCTTGACCTGGCTCGCCCTCGCCGCCGCCCTTGTGGCGGCCATCCTCCCGCCTGCCATCCCCGCATTGGGCTTTGTCACCGACATCCCCTACTGCCTCCTCATGTCGGTGATGGAGACAGCCGCCCGATGCCCGAAACTCGTTCTCCTGGGAAGCCTCGATGTGGTCGCGGCCTGTCTCGTCGTTGTCCTCTCAGGCATATTCGTGTATGCTCGCCCCTATGTCGATTCCCGAATACGATGCCCCGGCTTCGCTGAGGCATTTCCTCGAAACAGAGGGACTGGCGATGTCCAAAAAATTCGGCCAGAACTTCCTGGTCAACCGCCGCCAGCGTGAGCGCATCATCGAGGAAGTCAAGGCTGGCCCCGGCGACGCAGTCTGGGAAATCGGTCCGGGCATCGGCTCCATGACGGCACTGGCTCTCGATGCCGGCCTCGATCTGACCGCATTCGAGATCGACCACGGTTTCGCCCGCATCCTCGCCCGCATCTTCGCGGACCGCAGCAACTTCCGCCTTGTGGAAGGTGATTTTCTCGCGACCTGGAAAACCGTCCTCGCGGAGCGCGGTGCGCCAGACAGAATTTTCGGCAATCTTCCCTACAGCGTCGCCAACGCCATCATCGCCGTCATCCTCGAAGAAGGACAGATTCCCGGGCGGATGGTATTCACGGTACAGAAGGAAGCGGCCCAGCGCATGTGCGCGAGGCCCGGGACCAAGGATTACTCGGCCTTCTCCATCCTCTGCACATCGGTCTGCAAGATCAGGCTGGCCTTCGATCTCGGCGCCTCATCTTTCTGGCCCGCTCCCAATGTGACGAGCACGGTGGTTACTTTCACACCCCGGCCCGATCCCGTCATGGCCCAGGATCGCAAAGGCTTCTCGGCCTTTGTCCGCGCCGGCTTCGCCTCGCGCCGAAAGACTATGCGCAACAACCTCAGATCCCTGGGCGGAATGGGCGGCGTCAGCCCCGCCGATGCCGACAGCCTCCTGACCTCGCTCCTCGAAAAAATCGGTAAACCCGCAGATGTCCGCGCCGAGGCCCTCGTTCCCGAGGAACTCGCGATCATCTACGAAGGACTGAAGGCGTGAAGCCGCGGATCAGCGCCCTTGAACATCTCCGATTCTTTTACGTATCATCCTTTACATGATCGAAGTCCGCAGCAATGTCGTCGATGAAGACCAGATCGACACCGTTTTCGCCGAAGACATGGAATTCCGCGGCACCGTGAGGGCGGTAAAATCCTTTATGGTGAAGGGCAGGATCGAAGGCAGCATCCAGTCCACGAGCGATCTCTACATCGAAGAGGCCGCCTGGATCCGGGGCGAGGTCCGCGCCGACGTCGTCGTCGTGAAAGGCTCCGTCATCGGTCCGATCACCGCGACCCACACCATCGAGCTCCTCTCCGAGGGCAGCGTCGAGGGCGACCTCGAGGCCCCCGAAATCACCGTCGAAGAGGGTGCCTTCCACAAAGGCGAATGTCGCAGGACCGGACCGAACCAGGAATGAGCGCACTTCGATTCTCGCGTCTCGCCTCCCGCATCCGGTTTCCGGCGTCCGGCTCCGGCCATGCAGTCAGACTGACGTTTATTTTCCCCTTTATCCTGTTCGGGCTCTTTATTTCCGCGATGCCGCTCGGGGCGGTCCAGACCGGCGCCGAGGTCCTGAAGCTTTTCCTGGAAACCCGCTACGAGGAAGCCCGCGTCGCCGGCCTCGCGCGCATCGTCGTCAAGCCCGACGATGTCGACGCCTACGTCGGGCTCGCGTGGAGTCTCATCGAACTGGAGCGCTACGCCGACGCCGACAACTACGCCCGCAAGGGTTACGCGGTCCGCAAGGACCCACGCCTCGCGGAAGCCTCGGGCGAAGCCTCGTATTACCTCGGCAACAACGAGGCCGCCCTGCGCGGCCTTCAGGAATTCATCGGCGCGTTTCCCGAGTCGAGACGCGCAGGCCGCGCGTACTATTATGCGGGCGAAGTGTATATACGCCTCGGACGCTTCATGCACGCCGACATGGCTCTCACCGCCGCCGTCCAGTACATCCCCGAGAACACCCTCTGGTGGGCTCGACTCGGCTGGGCGCGCGAGCAGGCAGGAAGAAAAAACCAGGCGCTCGCGGCCTACGACAAGGCTCTCAGCCTCGACCCGCGCCTTCCCGACGCCCTTCTCGGCAGACGCCGTGTATCGGAGAAAATGTGACCCTTCTCAAAGTCGCCTTCCACACCCTCGGATGCAAGCTCAACCAGCTTGAAACAGAATCGCTCGCCGATTCTTTCAGGGCTGCCGGCGCCACGATAGTTCCCTCCGGGCAGAAGGCCGAGCTCCATGTCGTCAACACGTGCACCGTCACGAGCAAGGCGGAGCAAAAAGCGCGCAGGCTCATCCGCCAGGCTCTCGCCTCCGATGAAGGCTGCGTCGTTCTCGTGACCGGCTGCTACGCGCAGATGGACGGAGCTTCACTTGCCGCCCTTGACCCCCGCAGTGTCGTCGTCCCCGGCGACGAAAAACAGACAATACTCTCGCTCGCGACCTGGCTCGCCGACTCCTGGCAGGGACACGGCGAGCTCCTCGAGTCAGTCCTGGAATGGCGCCAGGTCCAGATTTCCGGCCACAGCGACGTGACTGCCGCCCGGACTGCCGACCGCTTCGTCTACCGGCCCGAGACTTTCACCTACCACTCGCGCCCTTCGCTCAAGATCCAGGACGGCTGCGACAACCGCTGCAGCTACTGCCGGGTCTGCCTCGCGCGCGGAGCTTCCGTCTCCATAGAGCCCGGCGAGGCGCTCAGGCGCGTCCGTATCCTCGAGGCCGCCGGCCGCTCCGAGGTCGTGCTCACCGGTGTCAACCTTTCACAGTATCGCGGTCGCGACGGAGATCGTGAGTTCCGCTTCGGCTCATTCCTGTCCTGGATACTCGAGAACACGGAGAGCATCGCCTTCCGGATCTCCTCCTTCGAGCCCGATCGCGTCGACGAAGCCTTTCTCGCCGCCTTTGCCCACGAGCGCGTACGGCCGCATGTCCACCTTGCCCTGCAGTCCGGGTCCGACACAGTCCTCAGGCGCATGCGCCGCGTCTACGATTCCGCGAAGATCCTCGACGCGGTCGGAAAGATGCGCTCCGTCAAGGATGATCCTTTCATCGCCGCAGATATCATCGCCGGCTTTCCCGGCGAAACCGACGAAGAATTCCTCAGGACGCTCGAAGTTTGCCGCGACTGCGACCTCGCCTGGATCCACGCGTTTCCCTTCTCTGCCCGACCCGGCACTCCCGCCTTCGACATGAAGCCCGCCATACCCGAACGCGTCGCGGGCGAAAGAGTCCGTGCGCTGACGGAGCTCGCTGAAGCCCGCCACGCCGCCTATGTCGGGAGATGGACCGGCCGCACCGTCGAAGCAGTACTTGAAGGTATCGACGGCAGAGCCGGGCCCGGAATCCCGTCTGGCCTGCGCGTCGGAACATCGGCCAACTACCTCAAACTAGCGATCAAAGACCTTCCTGACGGACTTCCTCCCGGCAGTTCCCTCTCCGTCAGGATACTCGGGGCCGCTGTGGACGAACACAGCGGCGGAGGACCGGGACTCCTGCGCGCAGACGCCTTCGCCGTCCTGCCGATCCGCGCCGTGGAAAGTGAAAAGAAAGCTTCCGAAGCGTCGGCCATTGGGTTCGGGGGTCTTGATAAACTCTGAAAGTACGCTATCTTTATTAGGTAGAACTATGTAATCATCGCTTCGTTCATGGGAGGTAAAGATGAGGTACAAACCTATTTTTGTCATCGTGTCTGTTCTTGTCCTTCTGACTTTTTTCGCTTCCTGCGATCAATTCTTCGAGACCAACTTGTTCAAACAGGCGAATATCGGTCAGGTGACATCCTCTTCCCTCGCCACAATGGCCGCGCCAGACATCATAGCGGCCTCGGGAGTTCTGACCAGCAAACCTTCCGACAGTTTCTTTGAGGCCTTCGCCGCAGCGTCCGAGGCGACCAAGGCCGCTGTAGTTGAAACCGTCCGCAGCTATTACAATTTCCCCGCCGACGATCCCCTCTGGGTGGCCTTCAGCGCATCGTCCAAAGGGCTCGGGAAGTCGAAGTCTGTCCAGACTCCCGCCGAACGCGAGGCCGGGTATCTGTTCCTCGCCAGCATGTACTTATACCAACCGATCGCGGCTCCTTCCGGCACGACTCCGACGAATATTCTCGCCATCCTCAATGCGGCATCCAACGCGCTCCTCGGCAAGGATTTCTCCTCGCTCGGGGTCGCCGACGCCTACTCCGTCCTCTCGACGATTCCTACCTACGTAAAGACCGACGCAAGCACTTTCGGCGTCATGGTCGATCGCTTCGTGGCCCTTGACGATGTTTATGACGCTCTCGCCGCGGACCCGGTCCACATCAACACTCCCGCGGATACCTTCGTCACTGTGACGGACTCCGGTATAAAGGGCAGCATCGCCCAAACGGCCCTCGTCGCCTCGATCATCAAGATGTGCAACCCGCTTCCTGGCAGCTATTCGGACGGCGCCGGACACAACGTGGTGATCAATGTCTCAGATACTGTTGCGGTGCGCCGGAAGGCCGCCCTCTTCGCGGCTGTCAACTATCCCACCTTATTGGAAAGCCATCCTGAAAATCGGTTCATGCTCTACCAGACTCCGGCCACCTTCGGCGACGATTTCCATGCAGAGATTTCTTCCGGCAAGCTCTCATACCTTTTTAAAGCCGCAGGCATCGACATCGACAGCTTTTCCTTTTAAGGAGTGAGGCAATGAAAAAAGCAATTGCGGTAACGCTGGTTCTGATGGTGGCCGGCGGATTGGCGTTCGGCCAAATGTCCACCCTATCCGCCAAGGATGCCCGCTCCATGGGCATGGGCGGAACCTTCTCCGCCTTCTCTTCCGGATATTCGTCCTTTTTCGGAAACCCCGCGGGTTTTGCCGGGGCGGGATCATTTACGGTGATCGACGATGCCAGTTGGCTCTATGTCAAACCTACCCAGAGCAACATCGCCAAGGCACAGAGAATCGTCGACGGCAGCGCGTCCTCATCGGAAATCCGTTCGACTCTCAGCGACTTCATCACCTCAAACGGATTCGGCGGCGGTACCTCCGCGGGCCTCGGATGGGCCGGGAAAGGATTCGCCCTCGGCGCCTTCCTTATTTCCGACCAATACATCTATGGATCGACCCTCCTCGGCAGCAAGGTGATAAGCAGCAATTCCGCCAACGCGGTCCTTGGGCTCGGCATCCCTCTCATCAACGGGGAAAACGTCAAGCTTCAAGTCGGCGGCGATGTGCGCCCCTTCTTCAGGATTGATTCCGTTGGTTCAGGGTGGACGTTCAACGACATTCTCACCCCCCTTATAGGGGACGGCGGCGATGTCATAGCAGCACTCAGGAGCCAGAACGTAACGAGCGGTTACGGCCTTGCCATGGACTTCGGCGGGATGCTGACAGTCGGCCCCCTCATGTTCGGCGTATCGGTGCGCGACATAGCTCCGACCTTCAAGACCGGAACATCCACGGTCGGCCAACTGATCGACGGTATTTTGCCCTCCTTCACGACCAATTCGACTCTCACTCCCCAAGTCACCGCCGGAACCGGACTCAGCCTGAAACTGATCCCCAGAGTGATCGAGACGAATGTGTACGTCGAGATGAAGGATATCGTCGCCGTGATACAGGACGGAAAATCGCCCTTCACGAAACTCCACGCGGGAGCCGATCTCAAGCTCCTCAATTTTGTCACTCTGCGCGGTGGAGTCAACTCAGGCTATTTCTCAGTCGGAGCAGGTCTCGATCTCATCATTCTCGAACTCGACGCGGCCTTCTTCACCGAAGAACTTGGCATCCTCGCCGGCGACAACCCCCGCTCGGGCGTCGCCATCCAGGCAGCCATCCGTCTATAACCACCCGATCGGTGGCGCTGAAACGAGAGCGACCAGCCGTTCTCGTTTCAGCGCATTTCTGCATGCGTTTTCTGCCTTGTTTCCCTTGAGGCGCGCTCTGTTCTTGACACTCGAGAGGCGGTCAGGGTATTGTTTTTCTCTCGGGCCGCTAGCTCAGTAGGTAGAGCAACGCCCTTTTAAGGCGTGGGTCACAAGTTCGAATCTTGTGCGGCTCAAGAATAAAGTCTTTTAAGAGAACAAATTACACGGCTACCGGAAAACCGGCGCATGTGTTCCATCTCACGGTATGAGACGGTTCTATGAGATAGAACCGGAAGGAACGCAATGCGCACGGAATCCGCACCTTATTCCCTCCACCGTCGAAGCAGCCTCTTTTATGTCCAGTTCAAGAATCCTGTCACTCGCGAATGGTCCTCTCCGAAGTCCACCGGTACAACAGACCGGAACACAGCCTTGCTTACCGTGTCTGAATGGATACGTGACGGAGTACCGCAAAGCAGGACAGGCACCCGCCGTAAACTCGAAACGATCTTTACTGCCGCCTCTGTCCTAGAATCCGCCCGGAGTGCTGACTTGACGCCGGAGGAAGCAGCCCGAATCGTGGACATTCTCCGGGGTCGTGGTCTCGTTCAAGTCGCTGCCGTCCAGAAAGGTCCGGGAGATCAGGACTTTCTCGCCTTCCTTGCCCAATTTTGGGACTACGACCGGTCTGAGTATGTCGCTGAAAAGCTCGCACATGGACAGAGGATAGGCAGACGCCGTTGCTATGACATGACGTGCCGGCTGAATCTGAATTGGAGACCATTCTTTGTCGGTAAAACACTCGCTGAGATTACGAAGACAGACTTGAAAGCTTTCTCCGCAAAGATTGCCAAGAAAGGGCTGAAACCCGCCTCGATCAACCGCATTCTTGACGTAGGGACTATCCCGCTTGCATGGGCGCATGAAAACGAACTGATAGCCGCGAATCCTGCCGAGGGATTGCGCCGGTTCTCCGGGGCAGGCGTGAAGAGGGGAGTCCTCGAACCTGACGAAGTATCTACACTATTCGCTGATCAATGGGAAGATGAACGATCCTATGTCGGGAACCTTATTGCTGCAACGACCGGACTTCGTGCTGGAGAGATTCTTGCCCTTCGCGTTGAGGACATCGGCAAGGATCGCCTTTTTGTCCATCATGCGTGGTCGATAAAAGATGGGTTGAAAAATCCTAAAACCAACGAAGAAAGAGGTTCCGCTACTCTCTGAGGTTCGGACTCACCTCCTTGACCTCGCTGCGAAGAATCCACACGGACCACAGGGTTTCATTTTCTACTCTACAAAGCCGGATCGCCCGATGGATATCAAACGCCTTCTCGATCCACTTAGCGAGGCATTCATCCGTATGAAGGCAAGCACTGAAGACGCCCCGGAAGGTACAGAAAAGGACCGAGAGAAGGCGGCAACTGAATGGAAGACGAGGGGGCTGTGTTTTCACAGTTGGAGGCATTTCTATTCCGCACGTATGGCTGACCTCATTGACGCCAGGAAGATTATGCTAGCCACAGGTCACAAGACGGAATCGGTTTTTGAAGCATATGCCGCACACGCACGAGCAGGGGACTTCGACCAGGTTGGACAGGCCGCACGAGAAGCATTCGGGAATGTCCTATCGTTTACGAAGTTTGAACCTAGAAAGGCTGTACTTTGAAAGCATTACCGCGAAAAAAAGTACAAAATGCTACGATTTTTTCTTGCGATTTATGACTATGATATTACTTTTGTTGATGCTTTTTATGCTATAGGCAACATAGAATATTATAGACTCTATACAGAACCAAGAATAATACAAAAAGGTGCGGAGTACTTGCATACTCCCTTGTTGAAGGGGGGTTGCGCAACTCATCACTCTATTGCACCATGATTTTGGGTGCTCTGGAAAAAATCCACTAGAGGTTTTTTCTTAAGGAGCACCAATGAATACAGACGTAGAAAGCACGCCCCCCCTGTTTTTTTCAACCAGAGAAACATGTATCGCACTCGGGATTTCTAGAACTACTTTTGCCCGTCTCTTAAAGGCTGGCCGAATCCCTCATGCAAAACTCGACGGTAGAGTCTTCATTCCCCGTTCCTGGATTCAGGATATCGAGAAGCATGCCCGTGCCGGGAGCGTTGCAGTATGAGTATCGAGTTTTTAATTTTCATCATGCTACGCGAAGAACACGCATGAACTCGATGACTATTTAAAGATATGAGAGAGAACCAAATGATCCCCCACGGCACAGGGTATGTGCCTGAAGCCCGGAAATTCCTTCGCAAGCGGGAAGTCTGCCGCTTACTGGGTATTAGTCTCGCGACGTTTGACCGAATGTATCGGGAAGGCCGGATTCCCCACATCAAGCTAGATGCAGCTGTCCTCATACCCGCGTCATGGGTGGAAGAACTCGTCGAAAGATCGTCGACGGAAGGGGTTCACATATGAACACCCTAGAACCGAAACGGGCAGACTCTCTTGATCGTATTTCCGTATCCGGGGCACTCAGGCAGACAAATCACGGCATCATCCAGGAAGAAGTCGAACGGCTTGTTGATGAGCTTCCTTCCTTCGGAACAGTAGGGTTCGAGCTTGTTGTCCATGAACGACGGATAACAGGCATCCGACGAACGCGCACTGAGTCGATCAAAGCTGAGTCCGGCACATGAGGGCTGGGCAAAAAAGAACCCTGCGCCGGGAATCAGCCGGGCAGGGTACACACGATCGAATAAGACTTGTACAGGGAAAGAATACCAGAGATGCTTCTATGTGGCAATACTCGACTGAACCACCGCAAACCGTGCATGCCGAGATCCGCAGGGCATCTGAAAATCCGGCATTACTGATTGTGTTTTCCGGGGCTGACGTGTATTGCGCTATCCGCGACAAGGTTCAGCATCGTCCGACTGCAGATTTCTTTGAACCGCGTGAACTCGATGCGATTCTGGTTCACGAACTGGGAGAAGGTTGGCAGAACCTCCCTGATATCGACGGTCTGATTCTCAAAACCCTTGCCATGCGGCGCTTCTGGAAGATGACAGGGGGTAACGCATGATCGCAGATCCCCCCATGTCGTCGGAGGGGCTCTCCAGCCTCCTCCAGCATCTTTTCCGGAAACCGGTCACCGAGATCCTTGCCGCTCCCGATGCAGTCCAGGCGCTTCGCGATTTTCTAAAGGCAGACCGCGAGGCGCGCAATCCGGAAAGACGGGGAAGGGGGGCTGCATGACGGCCGAACCATTCGCCCGGATTCCGCTTGCAGTCCTTGATGACGCATCGCTGTCATCATCCGAGCTCCTCACGCTCTGCTCTTTGTATGCATTCGCAAATGATGCAGGAGAATGTTGGCCCTCCCTCGACCGAATCGCCGAACGAGCCCACCTGACCCGACGGTGCATCATGCTCTCGCTGCGGAGCCTTGAGGGCAAGAATCGTATCGAACGCACCAAACGATTCAAAGACAATTCCCAGGAGCCGACATCGACCTTTTACCGGATTGTACCTAGGGAATCTGGTTCTCTAGGCTGCGAGCCACATGCTCAGCAGGTAGAGAATACAGTTCCCTATGTGGGGAAAATGATTCATCACAGTAGGGAACCACATGCCCTACTGGTAGAGAATACAATTCCCTATGTAGGGAATATGATTCTCCTGGGTAGGGAACCAAATGCCCCCGAACTAGATCATAGAACAGATAAAGATACTCCAGCTTCGCTGGTGTTCTCGAAACCGACACGACCGAAGAGGACACCGAAGGGGAAACCGGAGGCTTTATCACCCATTCAACTCACTGGCTATCACGCGATAGAAACACGACTGAAGGAGGTTGCGAAGGCCGAAGGAATCACCTGGACCCATCCACGACAAGGGAGGGCACTCCGGTCGCTTGTCGAGGCCTATGCAGATCGCCTCGATGATCTTCCCTGGATCGTTGATACATTCCTCAGACTCCGGGGCGGGAAAGAACCATTCTGGAGAAAACAGCCACCAACAGCTTCGAGTCTCCTTGCCCTCCTCGATCGTGTTGAAACCGAAGCCGCCACGCACCGACGCGAAGCCGTCTTGAATCAAAGACCGCTTCAAATCTGTCCGGAATGTGGGGAGCACTTCGCACTGCATGATGCCTATTGCCGAAACCCTCATTGTCCGCAATACACGCAGGCGGCGGAGGCCGAAGCATGAAGCCGCTGTCGAATCCCGACTATGAGCAGGTTTTGCTCGGTACTATTCTCCGGGACCCCCGAATACTCGATGAGTACAAGGTCACGAGAGAGCTGTTCGAATCACCAGAGTCGAATGCAGTGTTCCGACTCATCGAAGAGGCGCGAGCCTCCGGGGCGCCGGTCAACATCCACGAGATCGGGTTACGCTCCAATAATGCCGCCTTTGTTGCACGCCTTACCGATATGGCCGCATCTATAGCGAACGTTGCGTATTACGTCAACGAGCTTGAGGAACTCACCAAACAAAGATCCCTGGCAAAGCTCGCCCGCACGATTGCAGAGGATGTGGCAAAGGGGAGGGATTCGTATGAGATTCTTGATGAGCTTTCCCGTACGACAACGGAATTGGCTATTCACGGAGCAACTCGCCTGTATCGGCCGATTGTAGAGTGTATGCCAGAGTTCATAGCAAAGGTTGAAGATGCCGTTCGCAGAAAGGGAGCACTCGCCGGCATACCGACAGGGTTCACCGCACTCGACCGTATGACCGATGGTTTTCAATCAGGCGATATGATCATCATCGGCGCACGTCCATCGACAGGAAAGACGAGCATCATGCTGAACATGGCTTCGGCTGTACTCAGAGCAAAAAAGGCCGTCGGCATCTTCTCAGCCGAAACAGGCGCACCACAGATCATCGCGCGCATGGTAGCTGACTGGGCAACCATCGATGCTACGAAATTCAGATCCGGACTCTTATCTCGAGACGATCTTACCAAAATGATGACAGCATGCCAGGACATTGCAGCTCGTAAGCTTTTCATAAACGATCAACCCAACATCCCGGTACGAGAACTTGTTGCTAGCGCCCGTGCCATGCGTCGGGCTGAGAAGATCGATATCATCATGATCGACTACATGAGCTTGATCACGAGCGAACGGCGGGATATTCCTCGTCATGAGCAGGTCGCTGAGATATCCAGAATCCTGAAAGGTTTGGCGCGTGAACTCGATGTGCCCGTCGTGGTCCTATCGCAATTGACGCGGGATACCGAAGGAGTCCGTCCAACACTCGCCAAACTCAGGGAATCCGGAGCCCTCGAGCAGGATGCGGATATCGTGATTCTTCTCCATCGGACTGACTGGGGCGATGACGCAAAATCTGCCGTGAAAGTGGAGTTGCTTGTCGAGAAGAACAGAAACGGGTCGACCGGGATGATCGAGTCGGTATTCAAACCTGCCCATATGCGGTTCCGCGAGATTCAGAATGAAACCTTCAACTTTGATTCGTCATCTCAGCCGGGGAAGCATCCCCATACATGACGGAAATGCCAACCTGACACATGCAGAGTGGGTTTCCGGATAGCATACGCATGCGAAAAGGGGACTATATCGTGAGTGATTACGGGAAGACACAGATAGAATCCTTGCATGAACTGTACTGGATCTACCGTTCGAACCGGACAGAAGAAAACCTCCGGGTGACCTGGGGACTGCTTCTTCCCCTTGCAAGGACGACTCGAATCGAGCGGGAGAATGCACTCATCAACTTTGACCTGTATCTCGAAGTCAGGGAGCAAAAACTCTGGCCTCAGTGGATCAATCCCGCACTTGTGACGAAACGCATTCGAACACGACAATCCCGAAAGAAAAGCATGAACGAGTGAGTAGGTTGTGGTTGAAGGGAAAATCATGGGGAAAGGGGGACCACTACCCCCTAAAAAAAACAAACTTAATTGAATGTATACACCGGTCATTGATGAGGTCGCGCGCACCGGCAGAATCAAACTTTTCCGAGATCATAAAGTGGAAGCGATATTTGTAGAAATATGCCTTTTCAGTTCATTTTATCAGTATTTCCCCATGATTATCCTATTTCAGAGTTGGCGTAGCCACTCGAAGACAGCGTTTTGGGGTTTCTAGCCCGGATTTCTCACCAATAAATACAGGAGTTTCCATTTTTCGTGTATAATCTGTTTAACCACAAACAAATGAGGACACGAAAGGAAACCCCTGTATGAATACAGACTGTATCCAATTCGAGCTTGGGATTCAAGGCGGGCGGCGACGGCATGTGGAGGTCGCCAGGGATGATCGGGACAGTTCGAGCGACGGGGGACTTCTGCTGCTGGCGGAGATCGAGCGACGCCGCGGGTTCCTCGATTCATTTTCTCGTTGTTTTCTTGATCATCGCCGTCAGGATCTGATCACGCATCCGATCAAGGATCTGCTCGCGCAGAGGGTCTATGGCCTGTGTCAGGGCTATGAGGATCTTAACGACCACGACCTGTGGCGTACCGATCCCCTGCTCGGCATCGTCTGCGGCCGCGATAGCGACGCCGATCCGCTGGCCGGTAAGAGCACCTTGAACCGGCTCGAACTGGGGAGAGGGAAGTCCAGCGAAACGGATCGCTACAAGCGCATCGAGTGGGACGAGGGAAAGATCAGGGAGTTCTTCGTCGATGCCTTCCTGGATTCCTATGCCATCGCGCCCGACGAGATCGTCATCGATTTCGACGCCACCGACGACCCCCTCCACGGTGATCAAGAGGGCCGCTTCTTCCACGGCTTCTACGATGAATACTGTTTTCTCCCCCTCTACGCCTTCTCGGGACATCACCTGCTTGCCGCGATCCTCAGGCCCGCTGATCAGGACGGCGCAGGGGGTGTGGTCGAGCTCATGGCGTTCCTCCACGAGCGCATCCGCTCGCGCTGGCCACAAACCCGTATCGTCGTCAGAGGCGACTCGGGATTCTGTCGCGATCCACTCATGGCCTTCTGTGAATCGCATGACGCGACGTTCTCTATTTTGGGGCTCGCCCGCAACGGCCGGCTCCAACGAGCCATCGGCAAGGAACTCCACGACGCGGCCGAGCTCCATGGCTTGACCGGTCATGCCTCCCGCATCTTCAAGGAGCTGCGTTACGAGACGCGGAAAACCTGGGCCTGCGAGCGCCGGGTGGTCGCCAAGGCGGAGCATCTTTCCAAGGGTTCAAACCCCCGCTTTGTCGTCACCAACCTCGATCCCGGAACCTGGCCTGCCCGGGAGCTCTACGAGGATCTCTACTGCGCCCGTGGCGAGATGGAGAACCGCATCAAAGAACAGCAGCTCTTCCTCTTCGCTGATCGTACCAGTTCGCACATGTTCCGAGCCAACCAGCTCAGGCTCTGGTTCTCGTCCATCGCCTACGTCTTCCTGTGCGAACTCCGGCGTGTCGGACTCGCCGGCACCGATCATGCCCGGTCCCAGTCCTCGACGATACGGATCCATCTCCTGAAGGTCGCCGCATCGGTCATCGTGTCGACCCGGCGGATCCTCGTGCGCCTGCCGCGCTCCTTCCCGTTCTGGGAGCTATGGAGGCAGGCGACCTCGGCGTTGGCTACGATCTGACCCTCGTGTAGGCGTGGCTTTGTATATCCTAAGGCTTCGTCAAAAAATAACGTATACGATACTACTATCGTGGCTTGATCGTATAGTTCCATTTCCTAGTTTATCCGTAAGTTTCTGAAGTTCGAACTTCCATCGCCTGATACGGTATCCATTGCTGCCACCGCTGTCAGCGGTTATGACCAGGTATCGGGCATTGCTGTACAGGTGTTTCCCTTCATGGCTCCACCATCCCCGGATAGATGCAACGGCAAATGAACTCGTATCGTGATCAGTTCCTAGACCTTGGGTGCTATCTCAAAACACACTGGACGCGCATCAAGGGAGAACTCCTGGAAGGCGAATACAAGCCTGGGGCGGTTCGCAAGGTAGAGATACCAAAACCGAACGGAGGGAAGAGGCAACTCGGCATACCGACGGTCATGGATCGACTCATCCAGCAGGCTATACATCAGGCACTCGAACCGATCTTCGACCCCGAGTTTTCTCACCGCATAGCTATGGGTTCCGGCGCGGTCGGAGCACGCACGACGCGGTGAAGAAGGCGCGAGACTATGTGGCAGAGGGGCGGCGCTGGGTTGTGGACATCGATTTGGAGAAATTTTTCGACCGGGTTTCGCATGATGTCTTTATGGCGCGGATTGCGCGGAAAATATCGGACAAGAGGCTATTGAAGCTGGTTCGGCAGTGTCTCCAGGCAGGAATTATGGTGGACGGGATGGGAACAGCGAAAACGGAAGGGACACCGCAAGGGAGTCCGTTATCGCCTCTACTGTCAAACATCATGCTCGATGATCTGGACAAGGAACTGGAAATCAGAGGGCATGCCTTTTGTCGCTATGCGGACGACTGTAACATCTATGTCGCGAGTGAAAAGGCGG
The DNA here is from genome assembly GCA_963678065.2 of Treponemataceae bacterium. Taxonomy (GTDB): domain Bacteria; phylum Spirochaetota; class Spirochaetia; order Treponematales; family Rectinemataceae. The sequence goes on along the minus strand of CAXXVZ010000003.1, from coordinate 2,375,093 downwards.
GGATCAGGGGCATGGCATCAATCACGCGGTTTTTGGCCGAAAAGTTAAAGCTGCGGGTGAATGTCGAGAAGAGCGTGATTGACAGGCCGTGGAATCTCAAGTACCTCGGATACTCGATGACAAGCGAGCGGAAACCTCGATTAAAGCCAGCGGAGAAATCCGTGGAACGACTGGAGACGACCCTGCAAGCGGTCTTCAGAATGGGCCGAGGCCGTTCGCTGGCTCGTACAATCGCAGCGATTTCGCCGATTCTGCGTGGATGGGGGCAATATTATACGCTGTCCGGAGTGAGAGAGATATTCAAGAAACTCGATAGTTGGATCCGACGAAAGCTCCGATGTCTATTCTGGATACAGTGGAAACGCCCGAGGCGTCGCTATCTCGCTCTCATGAATCTTGGTCTAGATGAGAAAACTGCGAAGTGCTCGGCTCGTAATGGACGAGGTTCGTGGTGGAATGCAGGCGCCAAGCACATGAAGAGAGCCCTCCCCAATAGCTATTTTGATACACATGGCCTTGTGTCTTTGCTGAAGATGGTACAATCGGTCTGATAATGCTTACGAACCGCCGTATACGGAACCGTACGTACGGTGGTGTGAGAGGACGGGGGCCGTGAGGCTCCCTCCTACTCGATCTAATGTCTTGTTGCGTTCATAAAAATTGAGGTTATAATGGCGAACAGATTGGCACGGGACTGATCAGCGTGTTTCGGCCACGGTCATATTCTTCGCCTAATGATTGAACCGCTATGTTCAGTTTAGGATATGAACGAATAGAGAATGAGAAATTTGCGATTCTTTATTTAGGGTAGTGAATAGAAAAAATCACCAATGGAGTAATCGTGAAAGTAACTTATTTTCAATCTAGAAAAAGATGTACTGTTGGGATAGTTATTTTATCATTGATTGTAATATTTAGCTTATCAGGTTGTGATTTGTTTTTTAATCTGCTTGGGATTAATAAAAATGATATACTAATTCCTCCGGTTTTCAATATTGACTCTGGTGTATATAAAGAAAAACCAATAATAAGAATTGAATCTTTACCTGATTGTACAATTAGGTATACTCTCAACAATACAACGCCAACAATTTCAAATGGAATTATCTATTCTGGGCCATTTGAGATATCAGAAAATGCAAATATTATGGCTGTTGCATATAAAACCAAGACTCAAAGTTCGGAAGTTTCCTTGTTGTCTATTGAAATTGTTTCCAGTCTCGTTCCCCCTGCAATTGCTTTAAATGAAAATACAATTGATGGGAAACCAACAATCATTATTACTGGAATGCTTAAGGATTCAATAATCAGGTACACCACTGATGGTAGCACTCCTACCGAACTGAATGGAAATATCTATACAGAACCAATAATCGTTGATAGTTCAATGACAGTCAAAGCCATTGAGTATAAATTTAGCTGGGAGGCATCAGAAGAAAATCAAGCCGATGTTCAGTTACTAGATATTGTTGATTATTCTACTAAATCTGTAGTAACTCGAACAAAAGCAACCATTATTACAAAGAAATATACTCCTGCGAAACCAGATTTAGTTCTTCCATACGGATATGGAGAGTATGATAAAAAAATTACGACTGGTAAAACATTTTTTACGTGTAAGAAAGGTATAGGAGGTGGTCTTCTACCTGTTAAGCTGATCGCATCTACAAATGAAAAGAATTTAAAAATTTGGTATACAATGGATAAAAATAAATCACCAATATTTTGTTCAGAAGAGCAAAAGATAGATCCAGGAACGATAATAAATATTGGATCTGGAGCATCAAAGACCGAAATTACAATAAGGGCAATAATTGTCAAGGATAATATTCCTGATAAAACCCCATTTGTGTTAGAATGTAAATTATTGATTTATTTAGTCAACAATTTTGGGGATCCATATAGTTATGATTTTAATGGTGTTGCTGCCTATAAAAATGGATCATATACTAATGAAAAATTGAGAAATATCGCATTTTGTGATGTACCTGATGATATCGTGCGAGGTGATTACGGTTACATGTATCAATGTGCAGAATATGCAATCAGGTATTGCGGGACCAACTGGGCAAAAACGGAAAGCCTAAAAAATTACTTTAGGAATTTTCGTTGTAATCCTTATCGATATTTAACAATAGACGGATTTGGCGATCGACCTGAGTTTTCTATTGTAAAGAATTCTAATACTGATAATTTGCTTCCATCTCCTGGTGATATTTTGGCCTTTGATAAGAGTCCTTCTTTCGTATATGGGCATACTGCTATAGTAACCTCTGTAGATACAGATAAGAAAAAAATAAAGGGGATCCAACAAAATACAAAAAGCGCCATTTTAGAATTAAGCTATACCAATGAAAAGGACATAATTTCGATTGCGAATTTTGCAGGTATGGAATGTCTTGGATGGGTACATTTGATTGATGAAAAAAAAACAGATACTCCTCCTGTGTTTGAAAAAGTAGATATCACCAATTCAATTGATTATGGCGAAAAAGCATATTTTGCTGGCACAGCAACAGATGATAATGGTATAAATAAGATTACATTAAAAATTAAAGCTCCCATTTCAATAATTGCATTCAGTGCAGATATATCAAATAAGAAAATCGTTAATCTTAGTGATTATTATTTTCAGGTATCAAGAGAGAGTAAATATGCAACACTCTCAGGAAGTTATTTGCTTTCAATAACAGTTGTTGATACGTTGAATCAAGAAAAGACAATCGATTTGAAAACAAATGTTAAAGATCCTCCTGGCAGTCTGCAATTCAGCAGTGAAACCTACTCGGTGGGAGAAGGCAGTGGGAGTGTCACCATAGCGGTGACGAGGACAGGCGGCAGCTACGGGGCAGTCGGGATCAGCTATGCGACGAGCCAGGACAGTGCGACGGCAACGGCGGATTACACCTCGATAGGCGGGGCCCTGTCGTGGGCGAACGGCGATACGGGATCGAAGTCCTTTACGGTTCCGATCGTGAATGACAGCAGTTACGAAGGGGATGAGCGGTTCCTGGTTGCGGTGAGTACGCCGACGGGAGGAGCGACCATGGGGACACCGTCCCGGGCATGGGTAACCATCCTAGACAATGATCCGGCACCATCGTCTGGCAGTCTGCAATTCAGCAGTGAAACCTACTCGGTGGGAGAAGGCAGTGGGAGTGTCACCATAGCGGTGACGAGGACAGGCGGCAGCTACGGGGCAGTCGGGATCAGCTATGCGACGAGCCAGGACAGTGCGACGGCAACGGCGGATTACACCTCGATAGGCGGGGCCCTGTCGTGGGCGAACGGCGATACGGGATCGAAGTCCTTTACGGTTCCGATCGTGAATGACAGCAGTTACGAAGGGGATGAGCGGTTCCTGGTTGCGGTGAGTACGCCGACGGGAGGAGCGACCATGGGGACACCGTCCCGGGCATGGGTAACCATCCTAGACAATGATCCGGCACCATCGTCTGGCAGTCTGCAATTCAGCAGTGAAACCTACTCGGTGGGAGAAGGCAGTGGGAGTGTCACCATAGCGGTGACGAGGACAGGCGGCAGCTACGGGGCAGTCGGGATCAGCTATGCGACGAGCCAGGACAGTGCGACGGCAACGGCGGATTACACCTCGATAGGCGGGGCCCTGTCGTGGGCGAACGGCGATACGGGATCGAAGTCCTTTACGGTTCCGATCGTGAATGACAGCAGTTACGAAGGGGATGAGCGGTTCCTGGTTGCGGTGAGTACGCCGACGGGAGGAGCGACCATGGGGACACCGTCCCGGGCATGGGTAACCATCCTAGACAATGATCCGGCACCGGTCGATCAATCACCAGTTTTCCATCCATCCTCGACTTTTATGTCTGTGAAACAAGGCTCAGTAATCTATTTCGTGGGTACCGTAACCGATGATCGTGGACTACGAACTATGACAATGATTTTAGATGGACCTCCGGGATTCATTCTGGTTTTTAATAACAGTCCACTTTCTGGGACATCGGCATCATTATCAAACTATTATTTTGATGCCGGTGTTGGCAAATATGGATGGATGCTAGGTAAGTATGATGTGCAGCTTATTGCTTCTGATTCAGGTGGAAATTCAACTACACAGCATTATATGGTGAATGTTGTGAAGTAAAAGACGTCGGGAGTCAACATAATTGAAAGGGTATACCCCCAGCTCTGCTGGTGGACACAGGAAGTTTGCCAGTTCCGGGACTATAAAGGAATCTCCTGACGTAGACCGCCAAAGTACACGAACAGGAGATTCCATGAACGAGTATCAGAGCTTAAATCACACGAAGTGGGAGTGTAAATACCACATAGTATGGATACCAAAGTACCGTAAGAAAAAGCTTTATACGGAATTGAGGAGATTATTGGGAGAAGTACTGAATGTCGTCGCCGATGATAAATTGCCGGAAAGGCAATTTATCATCGGCGTTGACACTCCGGATGCGATGTTCTCCCATGATTCCCCCCGTTCATCATTGAACAGCAACTTTCCTCTGCTGCCCAGTTTTCGGGGTCCACCATAAATCCGTCCTGAGCGTAGCGAAGGATTGGCGCGCATTTTGCATTGTTGTTCCTGCAAAATGCGTGACAACAGGATTTATAAGGTTGAAGCGGGTGTTATGCGATTTCAAATTAAAAATATTTTATGCATAATATTTTCTATCAATAGCTTTTGTGATTATAAAACATTATATTATCTTTGAGATAATTTTAGGAATTATTCCTTTTCGTACCTTTCTCCGATAATCCATCTCTTCTTGAGTTCTTCCACTTAGTAATGACTTCTTCGTAATTGTATTATCAGATACACTAAATATAGCAGCCATTGAAATACCTGCTATCTCTGCAGCCCGAAAGGCTGCTGCAGTCTCCATTTCGATTACATTGCATCCCATTTCAAGTATTTCATCAATTATAGTGGCTCTTCGACGAATCGTGTGGGTAACCAAGGAAGCATGGTAGGATGAGCAGCATGAAAGACGTAGAACTATTCGCCCTTGCGCTTGGATTATCTGAACCCTGGATTGTTGAGAACATAGAGTTCAAACCAACAGAACATCGGCTTGATATACAGCTTGGGTTCAAGCCCGGGAGTCGTTTCCCGTGTTTTTCCTGCGATTACAAGGGTACAGCCTACGATACGATGCCCAAAACATGGCGTCACCTCAATTTTTTCCAGCATGAAGCCTATCTGCATGCACGAGTTCCGCGGATAGACTGTCCTGAGCATGGCGTTCATCTGATTGATATCCCGTGGGCGCGTAAAGGATCGGGATTTACCCTGCTGTACGAAGCCCTCATGATGATCATGGTCAAGGAAATGAGCGTCAAGGCAGTTTCCAGACTGACAGCTACCACCGATACGCGAGTGTGGCGAATTATGGACCATTATGTTTCCGAAGACGTGGCTACACAAGATTTATCGAAAACCACACGAATCGGAATCGACGAAACAGCAGCCAAACGCGGACACTCATACATCACCGTTGTGGCCGATCTCGATACAGGGAAAGCCATATATGTGACCGAAGGCAAGGATGCATCCACTATAAAAGCCTTTACAGAGCATCTGGAAGCCCATGGAGGCTCGAAAACTGCTATCACGGACGGTCTGTACCGATATGTCGCCGGCGTTCATGTCCGGGATCGAAGAGCATCTTCCCCAGGCTGCTCTCACGTTTGATCGGTTTCATGTCATGAAGCTTCTGGGTGAAGCAGTCAACGACGTGCGGAAAGAAGAATCAACGATGGAAACGGTACTCAGAGGTTCGAAATATGTCTGGTTGAGCAACCCCTACAATCTGTCGGTTAAGAATTTGGCCCGTCTCAACACCTTGTCAGGATTACAGTTAAAAACAGGGCGAGCATGGCGAATGATGAACATTTTCAAGGGACTTTTCGAATTCTCGGCTTCTCGAGCCATAGAAGAACTTAAAAAATGGAGAGTATGGGCAACACGATCACAGCTTACCCCAATCATCAATTTTGCTGCGATGCTCAAACGACACTGGAATGGAGTCGTTCGGTGGCTTACATCCGGAGTGACAAATGGGCTTCTTGAATCGTTGAATAGTCTGATTCAGTCAGCAAAGACCAGAGCCAGAGGATTCCGAACTATCAAAAATCTCAAGATCATGACCTACATTGTCGCCGGTAAACTGGGGCAGTTACCCACATGAAACAGCGAAGAGCCATTATAGTATCAATACTAAAAGCAGATCCTATATGATACTTAATTCCATTATTTGTAGTGACTCTTTCTGTGATTCGACATAGTTCTGTAAACAGTACTTTATCAGAAAATACTTTTTCTCCAAAAACATCATTTTCTTTGAGTCTATTACCTTTTAGATATCTACTTACTCCATCTCCCGAAATTGAATACTCTGGAATCACTATATCACCAATACCGATTTTCTCATCCAATGATCCAACAGAACCGACAAATACCAGCTTATGACAATTTGTAATTCCTAAAGCTAAAACTACATCCGTTAATACAGGAGCTCCAATTCCAGTTCGTATATATGTAACGACCTTATTATTTACTATCATACTCCATACTTTTATTGATGCAAACTCAGATTCACACATATATTTTATATCAGTCCAGAATGGATCAAATACCTTTGGTTCCCACCAAGGAGCAATTATTACTGATTCAGAGATATTACAAATGTCTACTCCAATAAACTGTCGACATATATCATTCTTATCAGAACCATACTTTTCTATTCCAGTTAGCAATTTTTTGTAGACCATGTATTCCTTCAATGGATAAAAGATAAGCTAATCACAATAAACATAGTACATTAAAACTAATACTGTAGGTATTTCTATATTTACAATGAATCGCGCCCGAAGGGTCCGCATAACATTCGCGTGACCTGCAAATCCGTGCCCGAAGGGCTTGGCGCGCAACTTGCATTGTTGTTCCCGCAAGTTGCGTGCCAAAGGATTTGACAGGTCGAAGCGGTTGTTATACGCTCCTTTTTTATTCCTTTGTCTTGTCCTCTAATAATCTGTCCATAAACTCTATCTTATGTTCAAGTTGTCGTATCTCATCTTCCTTTGCAGCTACCGTACTCTCAACAATACTTATCCGATTCTCTAGTTCAACTACCTTCTTTTCTAAATCCCCTGATATTCCCTTTGATCTTTTTCCCAAATAATCAAAGCCTGCTGCTATTGCCGTCATCGCAGTCAATCCAGCCAGTATTGCTATTACTATACCCATAGTAAGCCCTTATAGAAAAATATAGTCTCTTTAGTTCTCTTCTTCAGTAAGTACTTCCATTCCATTTTTCATTAACAATTCTGCTGAGGCTCTTTCAAAAGTCATGAGATGAACGAATTTTAATGAAAAGCGGGGACAGAACCTGTATGATGATGTTGCAACACAAACGTCACCAGGAGGAGCCCCCGCTGATGAAAACCATACCAGAAATACTGGGCGGAGCGCAAATACTTTTGCCGATTTCCTACGATATCCAGCGATGTTTCGAAGAATATCTCACCGACGAGCATCGCTTTTTTATCGCCCTGCTCAGAGTCATTGAAGATGCTCAGCCACGGATTACATCACCATGTGCACGGACTGGCCGTCCTCCACATCGGAACGAACCGATCATGCGGGCGTTTTTCGCCCGAACGGTATTCCACATAGCGACAGTCACGGACCTTAGGAACAGGCTGATCAACGATCCGAATCTGCGGAGGATATGCGGCTTCACCTCCGTTCCAAGCTCTGCGACCTTTTCGCGTCGCTACGCGGAGTTTTCAAAAAAGACTCCGCTGATTCAGACTTTGAATACCATGGTGAAGGATTGTCATGACGGCCATATCGTCGGACACATAAATCGGGATGCGACGGAGATACGAGCACGAGAAAAACCTGTACCTGCCAAACGTGAAGCTGTTTCTTCCGTGACACCGCAACGGAAACGAGGTCGTCCCCGAAAAGGAGAAGTTCGGCCTGTGAAGGAGCCGACACAGATAGAAAAGCAAGTCGGCCAAAGCGTCAGGAAATCCTTGTCAGAACTATCAAAAAACTGTGCATGGGGATGCAAGAAGAACAGCCAGGGGAATAGGGAAACATGGAAAGGATACAAGTTGCACCTTGATGTCAGCGATACAGGATTCCCTATTTCAGCAGTCGTAACCGGCGCCAATGTTCATGATTCGCAAGTAGCGATTCCTCTGGAAAAGATGACAGAGAAAAAGGTCCGACATCTGTATTCAGTCATGGACGCTGCATACGATGCGGATCCCATCGCGACCTATATCCAGGGACGTGGGCGTGTTCCGCTGATTGATTGATCGGAATACGCGTCGTGGGACGGAACGGGAACCATTTTCGCCGTCACAGAAGGAGCGGTACACAATCAGGACAACGGTTGAACGTGCAAACTCGCATTTGAAGGATTGGCTCATACCGGGTCAGATATTTGTACGGGGATTTGAGAAAGTATCATTCCTGCTCATGTGCGGGGTAGTGGTTCTGGCGGCCATCAAGGCTTTGCAGTACTTCATCCTTCCCGAACTGCAGAAATTGTAACCTGGTAATCCGACAGAACCGGGTTTTGTAGGCGTAGTCCATCTTTTGCACTGAAAAGAGAGCCCTTTTTACTGCACATGTAATTTTTACTGTGCAAAAACGAAGCTTCAGTTACAATAACTCGCTTTTTTACAAAGCGGATTACGAAGTTTTGAAAAAGCCTCTAGTATTTATTCATTTTGCGCGAAGCGTCAGCCTAACATTGGCTTGACCCTTAACGCCCGTTCCTGAGCGAAGCGAGGGATTGGCGTGGTTTGTGCATTGTTGTTCAGCACAAACCATGCCAAAGGATTTATAAGGTTGAAGCATTTGTTAGGATTTTATATATATTTCACAGAACCATTTACTATCACTAAGTGATTTATACAAAGCATATCTCCAATGTGTCTTTTGAAGCTTGATACTATTAGAAATTTCTAATAAATACTTTGAAAGAACTTTTGCTCCTTGCTTTTCTTTTATTTCTTTAAAATAATGAGTCATCTCTGATATTTCATTTATTGCATATACTTGGTATAGCTTAAATAACTGCAGCTCATTAAACTCGTAAATAAGACGATCATATAGAATCGTATCACTAATTACTTTTTTGTCAATATTATATATTAAAATTATAGGATCTTCTTCATAAACCTCAACAGACAACCAATCCACTTGGGAAACATCTTCGAAGTATGGATGCAAGTAGGCTTGTAAGATATCGCTAAGAATATTACTTCTTTTATTAAAATTACAGTCTTTACAACATGGAATAAGGTTAATTGCTAAGATAGATAAATCAGGATAATCACTTTTAGGAAGATAATGATCAAGGGTAGTTACTGTACGTACACCGCAATAAGGACATTTCATATTATTTGCTGATAACATTATTTGATCATAATGCATTCTTGCAGTTGATGAACGAGGTACCATTTTGTGTTTATATAATGAAATTAATTCATCTCCTTTAATTCCATTTACTTCAAGATTATTTGCTTTATATTTGTACAGTCTTTTATTTTCTGCTTCTTCTTTGTAAGCATACGAACTTTCTATAATGGCTGGAATTGCTTTTGAAAATCTTTCTTTAAGATCTATATTTGAAATACTTTTTAAACAATCGTTACATATTGCTGATTGGTTATTGTAATAATTCTCAATCTTATACATTTTTATCTCTTTCAAATATTAAATTCTTTATTAATGCACGGGCAGAAATGCTAATATTATTTTTAAATTTTGAATTGATATCTACTTCTGTTAAGCCTTCATTTATTAGATCATTCAGTAATTTATGGTATCCAGTATTAGTTATTTCAAGTGTAAATACTTCTCGAGTTAGTATTCCAACATTTTCACCAAAACTCTCTATATTTGGTCTTGATACGCTACAATTTGTTCCTGATCTATAAACCTGGATTCCCGGGAATTTATACCCACAATTCAATAAAGCATTGTAATTACAGTAAATAATTGGTGACAGCAATCTAAATGGGGTATAATATATACCCCATGGAGGATTGTATGCCACAAGGAACACAAGTCATCCATGGTGTTGAATATGTTTACGAATATGATTCAAAGCGAATCGCTGAAAAGAACTACAACACGCACAAAAGACACTACATCGGGAAAATGGTAGATGGTATCTTTGTTCCCACTAAAAACTACCAACTTCAGCAAGCACTCGAGCGGGCAACGTCAATTTCTCCTGGCCCTGTTTCTTCGGTGCTTCATACCCGAAACTTTTTCGGAGCAACCTATCTGTTTGATGCAATCGGAGAAAAGCTGGGGATAACTGGTGATCTCTGTGTTTGTTTTCCTGATCTCTGGAAACAGATACTCTCTATTGCATACTTTTTGATTCTGGAAGACAGGAACTCCATAAGCCGTTTCCCGCGATGGGCTGTACATCATGCGCACCCCTATGGGAACTCGATACCCTCCCAAAGGTCCAGCGAGTTATTCGCCTGTATTGATGAGGACGCCAGGCGACGGTTTTTTCTCAAGCAGGCAAATCGAAGACTCGAGACTGAATATCTTGCCTACGATATCACTTCTATTTCTTCGTATTCTCGACTGCTTTCCCAGGTTCGCTATGGCAGGAATAAGGATCATGATCCTTTACCCCAAATCAATTTGGCGATGCTCTACGGTGATACTTCAAGACTACCGGTTTATTATCGTACATTGCCCGGTAACATCGCCGATGTCACGACGATTCGTACGCTCCTTACTGACATTGATCTTCTCAAGCTGGGCAAAGTCAAGTTGGTTTTGGATCGAGGGTTCTACAGCGAAGAGAATATCAACACCCTGTACCATCATCACTATAAGTTCCTGATAGCAGTTCCAAAGCACTTACGGTTGATTCAGGATGTCCTTGATGATGTTCGAATGTCTATGCGCACGAGAGCCTGTTACTCAAGCCGGTACAGGATCAATACATACTCACGGACTATCGAATGGTCATACCATCATCGAAAACCTCGTTCAGGGGATCTGGATGAAGGATCAAGGAGGCTGTATCTCCATCTGTTCTTCAATGACCAACGGGCAGTGGATGATAAGGCTGCGTTCAATACCCTTTTAGACACGCTTGAAACGGAACTGTATTCCGGAAAACTTGATCCTGAACATGAAAAGCTCTATCGGAAATATTTCGAGTACGCTGCAACGCCTGTTCGCGGCATGCAGGTAACACCAATTCAATCTTCAATCGACGAAGCTGAAAAAAACTACGGCTATTTTGCTCTCATATCGAATGACATAAAGGATCCTTTGGAAGCGCTTAGAATTTATCGATCTAAGGATCTGATTGAAAAGGCTTTCGGAAATCTCAAAGAGCGGCTTAACCTGCGCAGAACATCGGTGTCTTCAGAAGAAAACCTCGAGGGCAAGCTCTTTGTCCAATTCATCGCGCTTATGTATCTCTCATACATCGATAAGATGATGGATGAACAGAATCTATATAAGGACTATACGTTACACGAACTTCTTGATGAACTCGATGTGATTGAATGTTTTGGCCATCCTGGTCGTAGACTTCAAATCGGTGAAATCACTAAGAAACAAACTGAGCTATTTACGAAGTTAGACGTTCCCGTTCCTCTTGGGGTATAAATTCATGGGAATTCAGGTATAAAGCACCCATGCGCAATCGGAAGCAACTTCTTGCAAAATAATCGGTGAATGCGTAGCTATAATCGCAACTGCATTTTTGTATTTTAACAACTCTGATAACGTTCTAATATATGCTGACAATAGTGGCGGGTGCAAATGCGCTTCTGGTTCATCAATTAAAACTAAAGATTTTTCTTCAATTAACTCTATTAATTTAGTTAATGTTAATAATACTATCTTATGCCCAGAACTTAATTTTTTAAATAACACTATTGCATTCTTTTTAAAAGTTTCTTTATCTGAGTAATTTGATAGTTCAGTAACATTTGCTTCAGAAAATATAGGGTCATATTTTAATTTTGCAATAATACTTATCCATATTTCTTTCTTAACTGTAAAAACACAAGAAAACAGACTACGTGCGAATTCACTGTCAATTGATTCCATTGATTTATTCTTTCTTATTTCAATACCGTTAACCTTTTTAATTTCTTTTAATCCAATATATGAGTATCTCAAAGAATTCGTATTGTCTCGTTTCTCCTTTGAAACAGTGAAATCATCAAATGCGCTATATGAGACAGTAATCAATCCAGAAAATTGTGATACTCTTTCGTCAGTGCTTGATGATGAAAAGCTCCCATATTTTCCATCATCAGAATTTAAAGCAGCATTTGCCATATTAGATAAAAGAGTTGTTTTCCCTACACCATTCCTTCCAATTAGGACATGAATATTTGATGGAGGACTTGAATCAGGATTAACGTTAAAGGTCAAATTAATTTTTGATGATGGATTTTTAAAATACATTGGAGATGAATATGAAAAGTTGAATGAAGTCTGTGCTGCACCACCAAGAAGGATTCTTCTAAACTGTTCACTTATTGTCTTTTCGGAAACTGACCTAAGTAGCGATACTCTTGTAACCTTTTCACCAAGTGCTTTTTGAAACATCTCATTACTAAATGCAAAATCATTTAAGATACTTAATATCTCTATTCTAAAATGCTCATCAAGCGATCTAATGTTTTCATAATATTTCTCATCTTGACCAACAGAAAAATAGTTATCTTCTAAATTTTCAAAATCCCTATTTAATAATGGTCTACGCTGTCCCTCTTTCATTAAAAATTGGCCAATTTTTACAAAGCCAATTTCTTTTATTGTATTTGAGATTGTTACAAAATATAGCCGGTACATTGTTGAAAATTCAAACCAATCATCCCAGTTATCAACTACTAAAAAACACTCGTTTACAGAATCTCTGTCAATACCAGAAATAGAATCTATAATATGAAACTTCATCTCTTACCTACCAATCTTTAATAATCCTAACATTTGCTTAACCGGCAAGCCTGTCCCGCGAAGCGGGTTGGCGCGGTTTGTGCGCAAGCGAGCGAAGCGAGTAGCACAAACCGTGACAAAAGGCGCTGTCCGGTTGAAGCGATTGTTCGGAGTCTTCTTCTTTAACATAATTCATTTCCATTTCCTATAAGTAATTCTTTAATATTTACATCTGCTCTTTGTATTTGCCATTCCATTTCTTTTGCTATTTCCCTATTCGTTAGCTTTACTGCTTTTAATACATATTTTCTGGCTTGCAATGAGTGATCAGCCATATGAGCTGTTGCTACCGCATGACCACAGGCACGCATTAATGCTTGTTTAATCTTATCTTCACATTCTCTTGCGGCATCATGTGCTGCAAATGCTGCTTCTCTTGCTTCTCCAACAGTAGCATTTCCTTTTTCCCATTTTTCAGCAATTTCCAGAGCATTTAATGCTCTTTCGTCAATATCCTTTTCATTTGCTATTTCAATTCCATGTTTTACACAGTCAACAGCCCAATGAATCAATGACCTATGTCTTTCTAAACTTAATGGACCGCCCATATGATTTGCTATAAATCGTTTATCTCTCATTTATTCGTTTCCTTCCCTGCGCAGAGCGTCCGCCGAACATTAGCATTCTATCCTGCGGAATCGCGCGACAACCGACTCTCGATGTACTGAAGGAGGGTGGCACACCGAGAATTCGATTCTGCAGGATAGAACGTGTTGCACTGAACCGTCGTCCCCTATGGGTACTGTATCAAGTCTTCACATCAAATTGAAGAACAATCCGGGGTTTCTCGGTACTACAAGGCGGGAAATGAGAGGAGACGCGCGTAACGGGACGATTTTTTTTATTAACGGGCATGTACACGGCAGTACGATTTTTATCCGTAAGCGTGATCATGGGCAATGCCGTATTCAGAGCAGTTTTTACCTGCCGGGAATTGTGAGGGGATGAAGGGAATACAGGCACAATGGGCGGATGTTCGGTGAAATTCGGACTCAGGAGTCACACCCCTCGTTCAGGCAAACACCGCCCTGTTCGGTTCCGGTCCATGGACTTCCCGCAGGAACGCAAGCCGCGATGTGAGCCAGTGCGACCCCGATGACGACACCCCGATCGGATGGTGAATGCTCAGAGGCAGTCCGCATCGCGGGCAGCGGGAAACGGCGCACGGTTCGACGCGGGGAGCCTCCATCGCGCTCCCGTGTGCCGGGAATTCGTCGGTTTCAGGCCGGTTCGGGAGTGAATCGGACGAGGATGCGATGAGCGCACGCACGCGGACAAGGGAAGCGGTCCGGTCCCGGTTCCCCATGAAGCCGAAATAGCGGATCTTCCGCAGTCCTTTGGGCAGGATGTGCAGGGTGAACTTTCGGATGAACTCGTCACAGGACAGGCTCATCACTCGTCTCGCATGCCCCGCGGCGCGGTCGATCCACGAAAAACTCACTCTCTCCTGAGTGACACAGACGATGCGGGGTTCGCTGATGCCGACGCGATGCGTGTAGCGGCCCAAGTATTTGACCACCTGGCCGGGACCACCGAAGGGTGGCTTGGCATAGACGACGAAGTCCTTGCGAGCGGCAGCGCACACCGCATCGCGGAGCGCCGATTCGTCGCCGCACAGGTCATGTCTGCCGATGGACTGCTCAAGACGGCTCAGGAGTTTGCCGCGAAACACCGCTGACAGGCGCTTGACCGAAACGAGGTAGGTGGGGTTCCCCGCTATCCAGCGCGAGAAGTCGGACGAAATACCTCCTGTGGGTACGATACAATGGATGTGCGGGTGGAAAGCGAGCTTCTGGTTCCAGGTGTGGAGGATGGACATGCCGCCCACGCGGGCACCGAGGTTGGCGGGATTGGCGCAGACATCCTTAAGGGTTTCGTGGACCGAGAGGAAGAGCGCCCGGTAGAATGCGTGGCGGTTGGAAAGGGCAAGGTAGTGCAGTTCGTGGGGGACCGTGAAGACCACATGGAAGTACCCGCAGGGTAAGAGTTCGCCAAGGCGCGCGCGCACCCAGCGCGCACACGCGGCACCCTGGCAGAGCGGGCAATGCCGGTCACGACAGGAATTGTAGTGAACCTCGCGGTGCCCGCACTCGCACGAAAGAACATTCCCTCCGAGTCGCTCCGTCTTGCAGTCGGCTATGTGAGAGAGGACGCTCCGTTCCTGACCGGTGAGCCAGGAGAGCGCCATCCCCCGCCGCGCTATGTCGCCTAGTGCGCTCATCGGGGCTTTCCCGCGGAGTGCACACCTGGTGCCGGGAGATGGTCGAGGGGGTTGCGGACACTCTGGAGATGATGCGTCGCCACGTGCAGGTACACTTCCGTCGTCTGGATGGAGCTGTGACCGAGCATGGACTGGATGGTGCGCAGGTCGGTGTGGTCTTCGAGCAGGTGGGTTGCGAAGCAATGCCGGAGCGTGTGCGGCGAGATATGCTTCTCGATTCCGGCTTTTCGTGCGATAGCGGGAACCATCCTCTGGATACCACTCGGATCCAGCGGGCCATCGTTCTTGGCACCCGGGAAGAGCCAGGTTTTCGGCTTGACGAGGCACGAGCGATAATAGGCCCGCAATATCCCGAGGAGGTGGGAACTGAGCTGGACATGCCGATCCTTGCCACCTTTGCCTTGCCGGACGTGCACGAGCATCATCGTACTGTCGATGTCGGGTATCTGGAGCTTGACCAATTCGCCAAGGCGCAGGCCGGTGGAGTACAGCGTGGCGATGATCGCATAGTGCTTGGGATTCAGCCGCGCGGTTTCCAGAAGAGCTGCTACCTCTTCTTTGGACAGTATGGACGGAAATCGCCTTCGTCTGCGCTGGAACGGAATGTGTTTGACCGTGAAATCGCAGGTGCGCACGTTCTTGAAATAGAACCTGAGGGCGCAGACCATCTGGTTGAAGAGAGACCAAGATACTTTTTCTTCATTGACGAGATGATACTGCCACTCCTGGATGTCGGCCGATGTGACACAGGCGATCGGCTTGTCAAGCTGTTCAAGGTACCGCTTGAGGACGGAGACATAGGTGCTGATGGTCTTGGTGGCGTAGTTGCGGATGACCAGCGCTTTGCGCATGGCTTCGAGTTCGAGTTCGTAGTGCATTGGATACCTCCGGCGTGATGATGCCAGAAGTATCCGTGGTCTATGAATGTGCCCGAACCTCGCAAAAGGTAGGAATGAAAGCAAATCCTCCACCGCTGGCACAGCGGTTTAGTGCAACATTGGCTTAACCGGCAAGCCTGTCCCGCGAAGCGGGTTGGCGCGGTTTGTGCACAAGCGAGCGAAGCGAGTAGCACAAACCGTGACAAAAGGCGCTGTCCGGTTGAAGCGATTGTTCGGCGTCTTCTTCTTTAGCATAATTCATTTCCATTTCCTATAAGTAATTCTTTAATATTTACATCTGCTCTTTGTATTTGCCATTCCATTTCTTTTGCTATTTCCCTATTCGTTAGCTTTACTGCTTTTAATACATATTTTCTGGCTTGCAATGAGTGATCAGCCATATGAGCTGTTGCTACCGCATGACCACAGGCACGCATTAATGCTTGTTTAATCTTATCTTCACATTCTCTTGCGGCATCATGTGCTGCAAATGCTGCTTCTCTTGCTTCTCCAACAGTAGCATTTCCTTTTTCCCATTTTTCAGCAATTTCCAGAGCATTTAATGCTCTTTCGTCAATATCCTTTTCATTTGCTATTTCAATTCCATGTTTTACACAGTCAACAGCCCAATGAATCAATGACCTATGTCTTTCTAAACTTAATGGACCGCCCATATGATTTGCTATAAATCGTTTATCTCTCATTTATTCGTTTCCTTCCCTGCGCAGAGCGTCCGCCGAACAGCATTTATCTTGATCCGTATAAGATGATTTGCAGAGTATTCATCAAAAGTCAACGATGAAAATATTTATTTACGGGTGCGTAGTATATCTGTAGAAAATACTATGTAGTCATTTGATATGATACCTTGACGTCGCCGAGCCCACTACGGTGTGGGTGTTGGACATAATGTATATCCCGACCACCGATGGCTGGCTCTACCTGTGCGTGGGCATAGACCTGTTTGACGGATGGTCGTGGGCTGGTCCATGAGGACCGACATGACTGCGGCCATTGTCATCGATGCCTTCGCGATGGCTGTGTACAGGAAG
Organism: Treponemataceae bacterium; assembly: GCA_963678065.2. GTDB lineage: Bacteria > Spirochaetota > Spirochaetia > Treponematales > Rectinemataceae. Next base: position 2,357,936 of record CAXXVZ010000003.1, on the reverse strand, counting down.
AATCCCAAAGGCCCGCTGTTGTTCCATTCCGACCCCGGCATCCAATAATGCTGCAATGCTTTTCGAGAGGCTTCCCTAGGGACGATGCCGATACTCGTAAGGAGCATGAGCCGCAAGGGGAACTGCTGGGGACAACACCTGCGCGGAGTCCTTTTTCAAGACGCTGAAAAGGGAACTCCCCGAGCTTGACGGAAAAACCACCCGGAAGAAGGTCAGGACCGCAGTGTTCGAGTACATCGAGGTGTATTACAATCGGCTTCGGATCCACTCACGAAACGGCTTCAGGCCACCCGCAGCGATGCTCAGGAGAGTGGCTTAACCAAGCCTCCACGAAACCCGGGCAAGTCCACTTGATGGTCTTTTCAGAAAAACAGTACATGCCACACATCGTCGATTTATACAGGAAGTTCGGTCACCTGTTATCCAGTCTTGTTGTCATCCGGCTCCTCGGGGGTGATCGGATGGAAATCGAGAAAGCCACACAGCAAGAATGGAACCGGATTGTCGAGCCCAAATCGCAACTGCCTTCTATCGCTGTCATGATCAACGAGCTTTCGAACCATGGTAAGCAAGTCTATCTGAACGTCAACAACCATTTTGAAGGCTCAGCTCCTCTCCCAATCGAACGAGTAAAGCAGCTCCTGGCAGAAATGTCACACACAAATACGGAATAAGTAGTATGAGATAAAACTATGAGATAAATCGCTATATAGGGTAGTACTGCTTGACACGTTGTGAAACGATTTGCATTGACAGATAAAGAATTAGTAGTTAACATAGTACATAAAGATACACCGTGATGTGATAAAATATGTTCTTTTAAGGCGTGGGTCACAAGTTCGAATCTTGTGCGGCTCAAGAATAAAGTCTTTTAAGAGAATGAATTACATTTCTCCCGGAAAACCGGCGAGTGTAAACCTTGTATTACTGTAGTATGAAGTGTAATAAGACACTTCGAGCACAGAGGCGGGTTTCATGTCGTCGGTTTTTTCGTTGTATCGTCGTAGATCCATTGTCTATGTTCGGTTCCTGAATGACACTGGAAAATACTCTAACGGTATTTCAACCGGCAAGCGGAGTGGAAATGCCGCATCACGTGTTGTCGCCGACTGGCTCGCGAACAGACTCCCTGGCACGAAAGATCAGGATCGTCGGCCTGTCTCTGAGGCCCTCGATGCTTCTTCATTCCTCAATCTTGCTTGGGCAATTGCCCTTTTTTATCTTTCTTTTTGTTCCGAGACGATTCGACCCACTTGAAATCCGTCCGTATTTTTTTCGAGGGCATATTTTTCAATAATTTCGTTGTACCCGATATCCTTGAGTGTCATTTTTGTCTCCAAATTCGTCATTGTGCCGGAGAGCTCAGGTCTTCTGCAGCACGAAGAAAGTGTAGCCGTAGCTCTTCGAATGCCGCCGGAACATCTCGACCTCGATCTCGCAGTCGGCGTAGACCGCTTCCGCCTCGGCTAGACCGGCGTTCTTGAGCTTCAGTTCCTCCATGCGCCCGAGCATCGGCGTGTAGTAGTCGTCCCACCACGCGCTGTCGGGCAGATTGAAGCTTTCGATCACCCTGTAACCGCTGGTGGCCGCCATCCTGCGCACTTCGTCCACACCTCTGATGTCCGGATAGACCTTGTCGAAGTAAGCCTTGGCCTCGGCCGGAGGATCGCTCACGAACCAGCACATTTCGGTGAAGGCCAGATAGCCGCCCGGCTTGAGGTAGGCCCTGAAGTCCGCGAGACCGCGCGCGAGCCCGATGATGAAAATCGAGCCCTCGCTCCAGAGCAGGTCGAAGCTCTTTTCCTCGAAGGGCATGTCGATCATGGACAGCTCGCGTGTTTCGATTTCCAGGCCCTTCCGTGCGGCGGCCTGGTCCAGGTGATCCAGCACGGGCCGATGGTTGTCGATCGCCAGGATTTTCGTCTTTAGTTCCTGGGCGAGGATCTGCGTCTGCATACCGCAGCCGCAGCCGATATCCAGCACTCTGGGCTTTGATGGCAGATCCTTCAGCAGACCGAGCGCCCTGAGGGTGGCTTCCCTGCAACCTGGCCCCTGCCGGGGAAGATCTTCGAAGAGTTCGAAGAAATAGTTCATTTTCATCTTGTTGTCCTCCATGCTTTTGGTCAGCATCCTGACCTGAATGGCTTCCTTTTCGCTGAGCCCCAGGCTCAGCAGGAAATCGTGATGCGCGCCCGGCGCCCTGCGTTCGAACTCGGTATGCCAGCGCTTGAGCGCCGTCTCGTCGAGACCGCAGGCCTTCTGCAGGCTCAACCACAGCTCTTTGTCCAGCCCCGAGGCGTCGAGCCCCGCCGTCACCGTCTTGAGCATGCCGGCGATGAGTCGTTGCTGGGACTTGAGCGTCGCGACCTCGCGGCCGATTTCGCGCAGGCGTCTCTCCAGAATCGAGCTATCGTCGTTGGCGTTTTCCAATAGGCGCGCGATTTCCGACAGGCTCAAACCTGCCTCGCGGAAGAAGCAGACGCGTTCCAGCCTGTCCATATCCTCCTGCGTGTACAGTCTGTAGTCCACTTGGCTTCGCCCGCTCGGGCGCAACAGCCCGATGCGGTCGTAGTACAGCAGCGTCGAGCGCGAAAGGCCGAAGCGCCGTCCAAGTTCGGTTATGCGATAGGTTTCCATATATCCTAGCCTAAACTGTGAAGTCATAGTCGGGTCAAGCCCATTTTCGCACCACAGATTCCTGATCCGGGGGACCCTACAATCTGGTTTTATGTTCTGAAGCAATTCGACCAATTTGAAATCTGTCTGCACTGAATTAGGGCACAAGGTTGAGCCTGTCTTTACCTTCTTATACCATCATCTACACATTCGTTATGTAGATTTTGGGAAATAAGTTTTTCCAGCGAGTTTTTACACTCTAGTGAATTGACCGCTCTTTTTGCATATTGATAAACATTATTGAGTAGTCCAATAGAGGGCTCATCATGAAAAAGCGCATCTCCATCATCCTGATGCTGCTTATTGTCGCGGGCTTTGTCTTTGCAGTCTGTGGGAGCACTATCGTCTATATAACGAAGACCGGAGAAAAGTACCATCGTGATGGTTGCTCCTCGCTCAGAAAATCGAAGATTGAGATCACACTCTCGGAGGCGGTCAGCCGAGGGTATGGACCATGCAAGAATTGCAATCCACCAGTGCTGACGAAATGACAAAGACCGACTGAAGTGCATGCATACAAAACTCGAATGAGTATTATTCTGTGCACATAAGGATCGACTCATGGAAAACATCGCTTCGATACAGTTTGTAGTTGCTATAGTGACGGCTGGCATTGGAATCATTCTCGGTATCTGTTCATTCGTCTGGCTCTATCGTTGCCAGAGAGGAATCACCCAACTCAGTAAAACACTCACCGTGATCCGCGAACATATGGTGCCTTCGAAGCCTGAACCAATGGAAGAAGAACTGGAACAACCAGCAGTGAAGCCAATAGTTTACAAAGAGTCTGTCAAGAAACAAATACTTCAGGAACAGCCCAATATTACACGCAAGATATGGGTAAACGCGGCTGGCCAGTGGATTTGCCCAGTATGCGACAACAAAAACGAACCTTCAAACCCGACATGCGCGAAATGCAATTTCGTGAAGCCATGATCGATTTCGCGAATGTTGTCTTTCCCGTCTGTCGGGGACCTATGACCAGAGGGTGCCTCCCGACAAGCGACGAGCAAAGATCTCGTTCCTTACATGGAAGGCAGTAGGACTGCCGAACTGAAGAGGGAAGGGTTGGATATCTTGGCGATAGCCTGCCTGGACGACCCATACAAGGCTGCGGCCACACTGTTCCTGGCCGGAAAACGGCATCATCTGCTACGCGACCTGCGACAGGTTCGCCTCTCTGCTTCTCGAACCGCTTCGCAAGAACCAGTAACCCCAGCGTGATCATCGACAGCGCCCCAGTAAAATGGAATCAGAATGTACCGGGAGTGCCCCGACCGCACGTCATTCGGTGATCTCAAGCCCCTCTTTGCGCGCTGATCTGCCCGAGAGATGCGAGCTGAAGCTCTCACGAAGCTTCGCGCACATGCCGTTTCAGTTCCCGCTGATGGTGAACATGAGGTTGTCCGAATAGTAGCCCTGATCCAGAATATCGTGAGTCCCTATGATGACTTCCAGCGTGTACCGCGCGACGTTGCCGGATGTCCAGGCGGCATAGCTCACGGCGGGCACGGCCACTCCCTGTTTCAAAGCGAGAGCGGCTCCCGCGAATTTTAGCGTGTACGGAACGTACTGGCCCGTGTCCGGATTCTGCGTGAGCTTTCCTCCCTTGGTCGAGGTGATCGCTATGGAGTAGCTGGCGTTCGATTTTGCCAGCACGTCGAGGCTGAGCGAGGCGCCTTCGACCATCTCTCCGAAGTTCATTGATGCCGATTTTGCCGCGGAGTCGAATATCCCGCCCGTGGGCACCACACTGAGTTCAGTGTAAATGGGAACATTCATGTACACCTGAACGGATTTTGTCAGCGGCGTGGTGGCATTCTTGAACGCCTTCCTGTAGAGCCGAACCGAGAATGTGCCCGAGTAAATTCCCGCGGGGACTAGCGTTCCGGGCGTCGCGACGAAATACATGTCATTGTAGTCCGAGGCTGATGAAGACCCCCCGTAAGCCGCTTTCGAGAACTCTCCCGTGATCACCTGCGAAGTGCTCGAGGCACCCGCATAGTCGTAGAGCTCGTTGCGCGGAGCGGAGGGCGTCGTGTACACCGTATACGGCAAATAGTAGCCGCTCCCGAACCTGGAAAGATATCGGGCGCCGATTGCCGGCTCCACCGTGAGATAGTATGGATAGGTCGAACTTTTCATGCCGGTTATGCTGATCTTCGCCTCAACCGGAAGCGGCGCTTCGGAATAAAAATCATAATCACCGGAAATATACGATGTCAGGGATGTGTACGATATTGTCTGAGCCTGCGCCGTGAGGATAGCGAGGAAGATGAGAAGCATAACAAGCAACTTCTTTTTCATTGCGGTCCTTCTTGCCCGGGAACTGAAGGCGATATCGTACCCAAGGTCAGATCCTTGGGAGAGTCCTCCGGAATTTCGAAATAGGTGACCCCCAGGTCCAGAGGCCAGCGTATGGTGTAGATGCCGCCCAACAGGTCATACAACTCAAAATAGCCGTTCTCGTCGGTGAAAGTCGACGAGACAGATTCGCCCATCTCGTTGAAAACCTCCGCCATGATGTAGCCGAGAGGGGCTCCTGCCTTGTCGACGAGGGTGGCCGAAATGGCATGGCTCCGGACGATGTCCGTGGTAAAGAAAATGCCGGACTTGTATCGCGGCGACACGGTCGCCGTCGTTGTTTTCAGGACAATATTGGGGTCTGACTCGGGCAGGTTGAGGCTGACCAATCCCGAACGATAGGAGGTCAGAGGCAGTACGACGACGGAGCCGCCAATGCTGGAGCCGGTCTGTCCGGAATCGTTCCTGACATCGATCCTCTCGCGGCTGAGGGTCTGCGGCGGGGCGAAAATCATGAAGGAATCAGAGATTCTCCTCGCCATGCCGAAGGTTCCGTTGACGAATACGAAACCGGTCGATGCGGACAGAGTTGCCTGAGTCGAGAGCCCCAGAACTTCGGCATTTCCGTACTGGAGATCCAGGTTTCCTGCAAAATCTGCCAGCGCGGTAGTCTTCCGTGCGCTTATTGTGACATTAGCTGGATTGGCGCTAGTTCCCAGGAGATTGTCTCCTTGGAAGGATGCCACGATTCCGTTCTCTGCGCCAGTATTGGCGATACTGACTGAATTTTCTCCGTTCAACGATTGGGTAAAGTTGAAAAGCTGGTTTCCGCCCTGGGGATTGATACTGAGGCGGATGCTGGCTGTCGCCGTAAGCGCTTCACCTAAAGTTTGACTGGTACCTCCAGACAAGAGGAGAGAGTACCCTGGACGAAGATTCGTGCTGAAGGAGAGGCTGGACGATACTGTGTCCTGTACTGTACCAGTGTACTGGCGGGAGTAAGTTCCTGATATTCCGATAAAAGAATCCGAGGAAAGACGGCCGGAAGCCTGGGCCGTGACTGAGAAAGTGCCCTCGGGGTAGGTTGGAAGGGTCCCGATTCGTGGAGCCTCGAAATCCTTGGTCCGGATCTCGAAATCGAGGCCAAATGATGGCGCGCTCGAACGACCGGGAAATGTGAGTTTGTACTTCAAGTTTGCGGCCTGGGCCAGACGACCATCCCAGGCGAGCATGTTCGCCGCGTTGAGGGTGATAGCTCCGATGGGGCTCGCATAGACGGCGGTAATTCCTGCCAACCCTGAGTATTTTCCGAATTGGATGGCCCCTCCGGCGGTTAAGACATCCGCCAAGCCTCTGCGGTAAAAGGTCGAGCCGAATATTTCCCCGAGATTGGTTCTTCCGACCCCCGCAGATGCTGAGAACTCGACCATATCTTTTCCGAGAAGCACGTCCTCCCTCGAGACGACCGCATGGATGCGTTGTTTTTTTTCCCCAGGCGTTTCTATCTCTATTACGAAGTCATTGATGCCGGGAGCAAAGTCGAATTGTCCGACATCGTAGGTTCCCGGGTCGAGGTCGAGAGTGAGGAGGATAGTTCCATTGAGGATAATCCTGACGATGGATTTTTTTTCAAGCACAAACTGGGAAACAGGCGCGTTGGCGGGCCGCCTTCCTGGCACGAAATTGTAGCTGTCGAGTGTGAGACCGTAGAGACTGGACGATTGCTGATATCCCAACGAAGTGGAAGTAACCATTCCTCCATAGAGCCGCGCCCCCAGAGGACCGATGTCGCGTACAAAGCGAAGCATTTGCAATGCGGCCGTCAGATCCCGATAAAACGATACACGGCCATTTGCTTCGAGTACCCAGTCTGAAATGTTCAGGGAAAGGTCAAAGAGCCAGGATATCGGGACATAAGATCCCGAAACAGAGAAGTCCAGGCCGGCCTGCAGTTCGGTGTTCAGAATCGCGGAGAATGGTGAAGGCAGGAGGATCGGTTTGATGCTGTTGTATGTGGTCTGAGAAATCCTGATATCGTTTACGGGGCGTTTGGAAGGCGGAACAACCAGAAAAAAACTTAAGGAATTGGAATCTTCCATTACCGAGAGTCCCGCCGCGCTCAATTCTGCGCTTCCGACCCACCGATATGCCTTGAGTTTTGTCCGGAAAACCTCGCTGTGGAATCCGGGAGCCATGTAATCCACAAGGATGGAATCGAGTTTTTGCAGCGAAAGGAAGTACTTGTTCTCTGTAAATATAACCTCGATATCTCCGACAGTCGCCCCGTCGACCACGAGGGTCACAAGCCCCAGTTCTTCGGGGGCAGGATCAATCTCGCCCGTCAGTTTTTTCTGGAGGAGTTCATCGGAAAAACCGGAGAAGACTGAAACTACAAAGAAGGCCAGAATAAGTACAAATGTTTTGAAAGAATTCAGCCTTGCCGGCATAAACCTCTTATTCAATCGAGGCACTGAATGTGCCCTCATATTGAGTTCCGTCGACGGCCTGGGCCCAAGGCACGAAAAAAATCCGCGTCGAAAGCGCGAGTATGTTCATTCCCTCGATTGATTCCAGTAATTTGCCCGCGAATTCAAGCTGCTGGTTCTGCCCCGGCGCCTTGATCCTGAGAATGGGCGAGAAAAGAAGTCCATGCCGGGTTCCATCATTTTTGATCCTCACCAGCAATCCAGGATTCCCGTTCCGCATAGATCCCGTCACGCTCTCAAGCTTGGTGCGCGCGACAATACCGCTCGGCGCTACGTACATCGTGGCGAGATACCGGAACAAGACCTTGACCCCAGATGTCTGGTCTTTGGTAAAGTCCACAGGAACTTGCTCCGCGACCAGCCTGTATGCGAGCTCGGAGGGAATAGTCGCCGGACCTTTCCATTGTACTTTGACCGCCTGCGAAGAATTTGGTTGGACGACCACTCTTGCGGGGAATACAACAAATTCTTTGGTCACAGGATCATTTTTTTCATTTCCGTCCACATCGACTGTTCTTGTTGCCACCCTGATAACGACAGCGATAGGGGCGGTCGATTCATTCTCGATTTTGAAATTTGCCAAATTTCCGGGAGCTGTCGGCGTCACCGTTATACTCATCGGGGTAATTGAGAATGCGGACGCAAGCATCGATGTACTTATCATAAAAAAAAGTGAAAACAGACATTTTGTTGATATGCGCATTGGTATCCCCCTGGTTAGGCATTTATTAAATTCTACATATCCCCGCCCGCGAGTCAATAGAACCGGCGACTGATAAAAAAAAGGCAACCGCATTACACGGTTGCCTTTTACAAATTACGGTTACTCAGGAGCCGAGCGCAAGAGTAACAACTACGTTGTCTCTGTAGGTTCCTTCTTCCAGAATATTGCCAGCAGAACCAGAAGTATGTGTGACGAACATGTTGTAAACCGTATCAGTGACTGATCCAGTGTGGGTCAAGACCTTGTATCCAAATGAAGAATCATAACCACCACCCCACGGCGCCAAAGACTTGTAAGTCACATCACCGATGCTTACTGTATAAGGAATTGCGGTAGTCAGAGATGGTGCCGAACCAGATTTAACCAAAGATCCTTCCTGGGCGCTCGTAGATTTCATCCAAAGATACCACGTTCCCGGGAAATTTGTGGTCACACCAATGCCAGTAACCTTCAACTCATCCTCTGCTTTGGTAAGATCGATGAGAGTTGTCTCGGCCCAATCAGAGTAAACTATAGCACTGTAATAAACACTGCCATAGAGCTTGATCGTCGCAGATGCTGTTTTGACTGGAGTCGCCGCAACCGGGATGACAGCGATGGCCGCAACCAAGAGAACCAACAAACCTACTTTTCTCATAAACGCTCCTTTGTGGTATATCCACCACTGTTCTGTAGTATTAATCTAAATGCATTAGAAGAAGGCCGTCAATAGATGTATTAGAGAATTTGTGGAGAATTCGAGAAATTTTGAGAAAATTCATCAAATTCTCTAGTCCGATAAATGTTTCAAAATTCTTTATATGGTAGCAAATTAATCTGAAGTGTTTTACTTATCGATTCGCATGCGGGTCCATACCCCGAAGCTGCTATGTAGAAGTTCGTCAAGCCCTATTTAGGAAAAAAAGGAACGGTCATCAGGAACAATCTGCTATTCGAGCGTTTGGGCCATGCCTAAAGCTCAGTGTACTGGTCTGTTAGGATAGATCAAACTCTGCTTCGGCGGTGTTGCACGCCATGCTCCGGACGATCGTATCCTGCCATGATGACCATTCCCTAATAAACCCTCGCTTTACTCCTTTTGGCTTGTATGCTGTTCGTAGCCGCTAGGCGACCTCCCGTTCGTATTCGCGCTGAGCCTCGAGGGCTCGATGCCAGATCAGGTGTAAGAGTCTCGACATGCAGACCACGGCAGCCTTACGCTTTCCCCCCGAATGAGTGGCGACATAGCCTTCGAACCATTTGAGTTCTTCAGCATCATGCGCAAGTCGTGCCCAAACCGCCTGGTTTAAGATCGCGCGCAATCGGCTTGAACCTGAGCGCATGATATGACCCTTACGATCCTTGATCTCTCCGCTCTCGTGGCTCGTTGGCGCGAGTCCCACATATGCCTTGACCGTCCTTCGATTCGGAAACCGAGTTAGATCGCCAAGTTCGGTGAGATACACCATAGCGGTAAGCGTTCCGACGCCCTGTATTTCCGTCACCGCATCGACCTGCCGTCTATACCGTTCTGTTTTCGACAAGGCCTCGGCTGCCTTATCCAAAGCCTTGATGTTCTCATTCAGCGATTCATATTGATGGATCAAGCTTCGTAGGTGGACGAGTGCTCCCGATGGCAACTCGAGCGCCTTGAGCCAGGCCATGAAGCTCTTCGTCCAAGGATTCCCGAGCCCTTCAGGACACTTGATGACCTGTCGTTTTAAGAGGCCATGTATCTGGTTCTTGATCCGCGTCGAGTCGCTCTTCACATCAAACCGCCTCCTGATCAATTCTCTATCGTCTCGCAGAGCCTTGCTCGGTACCCATACTGTCGGCACTGTCATCCCTGCCAACTCATGAGCCCGCAGAACCTCGCTAATTTTCTGCGCGTCATACTCGTCCGTCTTTCGCTTTCCGTCCTCAGGCGATTTAGCCATTTTGACCGTAGCCAGGACGTAGCAGGTAAATCCTTCATCCATCGCTTCGTCGTAGATCGTGTACCCAAGCCCGCAGGCCTCGTAACCGACGATCACCGTCGTGCGCGTCGATACCGCATACAATCGTCATGAGTGTCGCCTCCTTTGTGGTTGTTTTCCCACTACGGATTATATCCGGCCCAAAGGACCGACACTCTTTCTACATAGTAACTCTGCTCCGGGGTTCGTTCATTTTATCGATGTGCATGAACAAGGTGGGAATTCCGGGGGAGTATTGACAGGGTAAGGCGGAGTTTGATATACAGTCTTTGTGTCCGCGTCAGGAAATCTGGCGGTGATGTGAATGGGCGGTTAGCTCAGTTGGTTAGAGCACCAGTATGACACGCTGGGGGTCGCAAGTTCGACTCTTGCACCGCCCATAGTTTTAAGTGTTAGAAGCGAAAGGAATTAGGACATTCGGTCAACCGAAAACGGAGACCGCCAAAGCTCAAGTTACCGTGTTTGATACACGCGGTAAAAGGGGACTCTATGGCGCGCGCTCCGTTTTCTGTTTTTAAGCGCAATTCAAGGGATCGTGTTACCGGGAAGCCGGTCATTCGCTACTGCGCCCGGTACTTTTCCGACGATGGCGAAGTCGTTCGGACGAAGACACTCAAGGCAACGAATCGAACCGCCGCCGCAGGGGAGGCGAAGGCCCTCTTGGACAAAGGAGAGGGCGGCGCGTCCGCCGATCCTCTAGCCCTGGATTTCTTCCTTGGATTCTGGCGCGAAGATAGCGACTATGCGCGAATGCGAAAACTTCAAGGGCGGCCGCTCTCAAGGGCCTATATCGCGAATAATGCGTCCGTAATCAGAAAATACCTTAGCCAACCCCTCAAGGATATTCGCTTTCATAAACTGAGCATAACGCGCATGGAAAAGATCGTCCTCGACCTTGCGGAATCCGGCGTCAATCCTCGAACGATTAACTATATGCTACAAGCTATAAAGGTTCCCGCCTCATCCTGGGCAAGGAAACACCGGGCGCTAGACCCATTCCAGTACCTTGAGAAAGTCGCCGAGCATCCGCGCGAACGCGGGGTACTCTCGCTCGATGAAATGGGCCGAATCGTCAATCTTGAAGGCGAGTCGCCCCGAGCCAAGGCGGCCGTATTATTGGGCGGGCTATGCGGGCTCAGGTTGGGCGAAGCGCGCGGGCTCCAATGGGCCGACGTTGACGAAGCGGCCGGGCTTGTTCATATCGTTCATAACTGGATCGATGGCGAAGGATGCAAGAGTCCGAAATGCGGTTCCAAGCGAGACGTTCCGCTTTCCGCGCCCGTTCTTGAAGCCGTTAAGCTCTGCCGGGCTTGTGCGCCCGCCGGTGCCGGCTATGTCCTATTCGGTGAAAAGAATCCCGAGCGACCAATAGAGAAAAAGACAATCGAACGCGGATTCAAGCGTATCCTTGAAAAAATCGGTATCGATGAAAGCGAACGCAAAGAAAGGAATCTCCTCATGCACGGGCTACGTCACTTTTTCGTGACTGCCGGGCGTGTCGCTGGGCTAAACGATTTTACCATTCAACGCTTGGCGGGCCATAGAACCGGCGCGATGATGCAACGCTATTCGGCGCATTCTGAGATTATAGACATCGGCGCGGCCGGTATAGCATTCGATGGCGCGCTGTCTGGAAGTATTGCGAAGGCGGCCGGGGGCGGGAAATGACTATACCTCCCGCGTATAAGGCGGAGGGTATCCACGTGATAAACCACGGCGGGGCGTGAGTTAGGACGGAGGGGCCGGGAGTGAATACCTTGCGTGTTACCTCAGCTCCATTTTTAGGGATATACACTTGCTAATATTAACTAAAGAGAGTATATTCTAAAAAGGTAGCAAATATAATTAGAATGATAGCAAAACTATAATATCGTTAAGAAGTGGCCCGGCCTTAATCCGGGGTAGGTGGCGCTAGCGGCCCTAATCCGCTTGCAAGTGGCCCGGCCTAATCCGGGGGAAAGCCGCTCTTATGGGCGCGCTAAGCCTACTTGCACGGGTAAACGCTATGGAAAAGAAATTCTTATCAGTCGCGGAAGTTGCGACTATCCTTGGAATTCACGAAATTACTGCCTATCGCTGGTGCGAATCTGGTAAGCTCCCCTCGCTTCGCCTTGGTGGAAGGCGTCTTGTTCCTGTAAGTGCGATTGACTCCCTACTTGCTCAGGCTCTCGCGGGCGAGGTGCGCTAGCATGGCCGCCGCGAACAGCACCCGAGCGGCCGAGCTTTTTGAAGTTGCCGCCCCTTACCTGAAAGAGCTTTTAGGAAACGCCCCTCAATTTGGAAGCGCTGGTATTACCTTGATTTTCCACCAAGGGGAAATATCGCGCGTAGACGTGTCCGCGTCAGTACAGCGCAAGGCAGGTGCAAAATGAGCACCGCTGAAACGCCGAACATGGCCGCGATACGTCGCGTTCTCTCAACCCCACGGACAAAAATAGGGTTGAACAGGCATGACGAATTGTTCCTAGTTAGGGAAGAATCCTTCTTACTTTGCCCGACGATAAGCCGTGACCAACTTGCCTATTACCTCGCCGACATAGCCGAGTCCGAATGGGAAAACTGGGTTCTCTCAATCATACGAGAGGGAAAGGGCAAGCGCCACTTGCTTCCTGGGCTGAGGGCATACCGGGGGTACGTCTATGGGAAATAAAGACTTACCTTCCCCCGGCGCCGCCGATTTACTCGCCCCGATACCGGGTAGCAGATTGAATCCGTTACCGCTACCGAATGTTACCGAACCTAATTGCAGATCGGAAGACGAGATAGGTGCAAATGGTAGCGAGGTAGCAGATACTTCCGGGCTTCGTGAAAAAATTATTTCCTTGAGCGATGAGGAATACGAGACGCAGCGGAAGGCCCTAGCGAAAGAGTATGTAGTCCGCCCGTCTTTTCTCGATCGAATCCGTCGGGAAGCGAAACCCGAGAAGGTGACACAGGGCCGTGAAATCGCGCTAGAAGCGCCTGAGGCATGGCCTAGCCGCGTAGATGGCGCAACTCTTCTAGATTCATTGGTCGAACAGATTCGGCGCTTCCTGATAGCGCCTCCGTACGCGGTTGAATCGATGGCTCTATGGCTTACCTTGTCCTACCTAGTCGATCATGCCGCTTGTTTGCCTCTTTTGGTTTTCTTCTCGGCAACTAAAAGATGCGGAAAGACAACAGCTCTTGAAGTAGTATCACGCCTTGCCTTGAAAGCCCTTCCTGCTTCTACGATTACAAGCGCTGCACTCTTTAGGGTAGTTGAAAAGTTTAGGCCTACTCTTGTTCTTGACGAAGCGGATTCGATCTTCAAGGAAAATGAAGACCTAAGGACACTTGTCAACGCGAGTTTTTCACGGACGGCGGCCTATGCCATTCGATGCTCAGGCGAAGATCAAGAACCGCGTATTTTTTCGACGTGGTGCCCGAAGGCTCTCGGGCTTATAGGACATCTTCCGTCAACGCTGGCCGATAGGGCACTCCTCATCCCGATGAAGCGGAAAAAGGGAGAGGAAACGGTCGAACGCCTTCGCGCCGATCAAGACCAAGGCTTTGAAGAGCTTCGTCGTCGTATCGTTAGATGGACGACGGATAGTCAAAAAAAGATAGCTGCCATTGACCCTCAAATACCCATTGAATTGAACGACAGGCAAGCGGACGCATGGCGCGAGCTTTTGCGTATTGCAGACGTAGCTGGGGGAGAGTGGTCAAGGATAGCCCGAGAGGCAGCTATAGCGGTATGCGCACAATCTGATAGCGACGACGACGACGTGAGGACGCTACTACTCCGCGACCTCCGAGCGCTCTTTTCCTCGGCTACCTATAAAACCGCATTCACTTCTGAAGAGGTTGTAGAGTATCTACTTTCACTTGAAGATCATCCGTGGCCTGGATTCGCCGGGGGAAAGGGATTCTCTAAAAACAACCTTGCACGGTACTTGAAGCCGTTCGGGATTCAATCTGTTCAAATGAAGACGGCGGGGCGGAACGCGCGGGCTTACCGCGTGGAAGACTTCAAGGAAATATTCGCGCGCTACCTGGAATCAACTGCTACCCGCTCCCTATTCGAGCCTAACGTTATACCTGATAAAGATATAAGCAAGGAAGCAGAAAGTAGCGGTAGCAGATGCGAAGTGCTACCCGTCAAGGCCGATGACGAACTGGAAATCTGGTAAGGGCTACCGGGGGCGTGGCCTTGTGGCTCTGCCCTCGGGGCCGATTATTTGGGAGGAAAAGAACATGGATATTCGACAGCTGAAAACATTCGTGGAGATTATGGCAGGGGCAACAGACTTTTTCGGGGGCGACAGGGCCGGGCTTGTTTCCTGGATTCGGGCGCGGCGAAATGAGGCGCGTGTTCTCTCGGCCGAGCTTTTCGTTGACGATCCGCGTATAGCCTTACTTGGCGACCAACTGGAAGCTTTCGCGCTTGCCGGGGACTTACTCTTGAAAACATACGACGCGGAGGAAGGCGACCTCTCGCCCAGTGAAGGGCTACTCATTAACGAAATGGGCCTACAATCTCCATGGAATCCTAAGCTCTCAGCATAATAGGCAAGTGGTAGCCCGTTGTAATTCGATAGAGGGGGGCGACTTACAGCGGGCTCATTTTTCGCGTTACCTTTATGGATACATTTTGGGGTGTAAACGATAAAAAGGCCCTCCCCGTTTTGCTCAGGGAGGGCAGACCGAATGAACGCGCGCCCATGGCCACACAAGCGCTATCTAAGCCGGTTATCGCCAACGGCGGCCGGACTAGGGTCTAGTTACGCCTCGGCGGCGAGGTTCCAATAGCCGTTGATGACAGTACCCGGCCTGGTAGTCTTCGCGCCGTACACGCAAAGGCCGCGCAGGATGTCCGCGAACTGCTTAGGGTGCCGAAGCTTCTCGGTCTTCTCGATCTGAACCGCATAGGTAGCGGAACGGGGAGAACCGGCGAGAATGCGATACTTCGCCGAAGCCGTGTTAGGGACAAGCGGGCTCATGTAGATATTGAATCCCGCGTACTTGCCTACGATGCCGTTAGCCATCGCGTCCGTGTTATCCGTGGCGTTGACGATGGAAGCAAGGGTGAGCTTCTCAATCGCCCAGGGCGGAAGGATGATAGCCCGATCCATGCGCGGAACTAGGGCGTTGTCCATAGCCATAGCCATCGCTCGGAGTTGCGTACAGATGTTGGCCGAGTTGACTTCAATCGGCGTGGTAGAAGTCCCGAAACCGGTCACGAGGGTTCCCGCGCTTGCCAGCTCAGTGGCCAGGTCGGTATCAATCTTTTTCTGTAGGCCGAAGACGGCATCCACAAGATAGGCCGAAAGAATGTTCGGGACGGCCTGTACCTCGTCGATATCGTCCAGAACAATCTCGAAAGCTTTCTGTTTATTGATTGCCAGGGTAACGGACGAGTCGGCCGCGTTTTGGCCGGTCAGGTCGGTATACCGTTCATAATCCTCGATCGTTACAGCTCCGATAGAAGGGATTTTCAAATCAGAGCCGAAGGATACTTCCCCCTGGTAGTCTTGATTGAAAAGCTTCGCGTATACAAGAATTTCCTTGAGAGTCTCAAGAATCATGCGGGATACTTGGACGGGAATAGTGGCGGCTGAAAGAGCCATGACTTCACCTCATTTCGTTGGATGCTTCCCCGTAAGGAGCCGCTTTTCCTCGGAATAAGGCCGAGCCACTTTACCTCGGATTCGCCGGGCCGTTAGCGTGCGGATTAAGGCCGCGCGCGCCACTTACTTCGGATTAAAAGGCCGAGCCCTTCCCGGATAAGGCCGGGCCGTTAGTCAAATACGATACAGATTGGCTCAATCCCGTGCCGTTCTGAATCCACCTCTATCTTCTCTATCTCCGCCCTTGCTGCTTCATGGCCGAGCTTCACTTCATCGATAAGGAAAATAGCAAGGCGACGATTGCGCGTTTCGAGTGCGTTAACGCGGGCGATTATTGCTCTATTCATTTCCCCTTGCCTCCTCAAGTCTCTCTAGCCGCTCTTCTATGAGGTCTAGTGATTCGTCTTTCTTGACCTGGGCGGCCGCCGAGAGAATGTAGGTCAAACCACGGTAGAAAGTAATCTTGTCAGGGATTGCCCCGGCGGCCTTCGCTTCGCAATACACTTTGACAATCTCTTTCCGTATCGCTGAAAGGGAGGTGAGACCGCGAATCCGGGGGATTTTTTTCTGCCCGGAATCCGATGTATCTTTTTGTATAATAAGCTCTTGCGCGATCCCGTTCATGCCATTTTGCTCCGTTTCCTTATTCGTCCGTGTCCTCTTTCGGCACTAGGCTATTGATTTCCATGTTCCGCCGATAGCAAGGGTCAGTATTGAGTCGGTAGGTGCGTATCATGCTTTCAGCAAAGCGGTTAACACCTTGTCGATTATTAGGAATATCAAGGGGGGACTTCCTAACCTCCTCGATCGTGTTCGCGATGAGGTCAAGCATTTTCACCACGATCTCGGCGTCGATTCGAGCATTTCCCAGGAAGACAGTATTTGCGGCCGCTTCCAATTCTAGCTCATAGGCTTTTTCCTCAGATGCGGATGCCTTTTCGGCGGCTATGGCTTCGGCCTTTTTTTCCCGGTATGCGATCTCGGCGGAAAGATCAGCGGCTTTTAGGTGAAGGGCATACGATCCGAAAGGAAGGTAAACTGCTAAAAACTGGCGGAATAGGCCCCGATTGCTTTTTACAAGGGGCTTATCTGCAATAACATCAAAGGCCTTTTTTTCTTCTTCCGACACCCTAATACCTATCTGCATATTTCCTGCCATATTCCCCCCTTCTTGTCAATGGGAAAAGATATCATAGGTATCTTAGAAAGTCAACATGGCAATATTAAAAGCTACCATTTAGGGTGTTTTCAAAACGATTAACCAAAGGGGTCGCATACTATAACACCCCTTGCGCGTCGATTATTCAAAGGCCTTCTATAAAAGGGGCTTCTGTGAGGCGGTCAAAACTGGGAGCTTTATATGCTCAAAACATAACCCCCAGCTAATGCTAGTGGTAGTCTCATTTTCCGTTGACACTCGCCACGTTACCGCCCGCTCTTGCAAAGCGCACTAAACCGCGATAAACTGGGCTAGTAGTCAGGTGAAGCTTAGTTCTTCCCTCATCACGTTTTATGCATCGCGTGATTAAGTGCGTTAACGCGGGCTAATGCCGTTCCTCTCGTATGACACGCTGGGGGTCGCAAGTTCGACTCTTGCACCGCCCATAGTTTCTAAAAAACCGCGCGTTGCGCAGGTTTCGCCCCTTGAGGCGGCCTGTTCGCAGTGACGCGGCTTTTTTTTGTCCCGAAGAGATGTCGCGCTGCACTACCAATCGTAATTACAGTTCAAACAAAGACAAGACCATCGCCGCGCAGCAGGTTGAGGAGTTTCGTGTCGTCGCTGGGAAAGGCTGAGGCGAGGAAGTCCGCAGAATTCATGCCCTCGGGGCGCCCGGCGAGCTCCTCTACAGCGGCGGCGATGCGTCTGGCGGAGTCGGCAGACATGGGGGCATGGGCTGTGGCACCTCGGCGGGTCCAGGAGAGGCCGCTTGCCGAAACTGCGCTGCGGCCGGAGACAGAGGAGATGGGGAGGCCGGCCGTCCAGTAGGCGCGCGATGTGGTCGGAGGGGCCGCACAGAGCGAGGATTCGATGCCGGACTGGGCCGCCTCGATGAGGGATTCTATGAGTTCGGGGTGGGGCAGGAGGGCGCGGTCTTTCTTCGGGAAGCCAGGGAACCACTCCCAGATGGGCCGGTCGAGGCTTTCACCGGACATCCAGGCGGCGAGGGAGGCCGTGACGGCATCGTCGAAGCGGTCGAAGCGGGCCGAACCGGCGAAGGAGAGGTCGTTGTCGGCGAAGAGGCGCGGAGCGTCCTCCGGCTCAAGGCCGGGAATGAGGCCGGCTTCCCATTCTCTGTACATGCTGGAGTGACGGGTGAGGACGAAACGGTGCCAGAAGGCCGAGTCGATGAGGCCGCAGGCGAATACCTGCCTGACTGTCTCGGCCGACTCGACGATCTGAAGCTCGGTCTGGGCGGGAAAGCCGTAGATGAGGTAGGCGTGGACGAGGAGCCCGGCGCTCTTCATGCCGACGAGACAGTGGACGAGGCCGGCGAGGTCGAAGCCCTTGTCGGTCATCGCGAGGCCGCGCTCGCTGGCGATTTCGATGCCGCCGGATACGGCGACGAGGCCGGAGGAGGCGAGGAGCTCGCAGCGTTCGGCTGTCCAGGATGCGTCGAAGCGGACATTGCCCCAGAAATGGAAGGGGCGTTTGCCCTCCTTCTGTCTGCGGCGGTTGGCCTCGGCGAAGGCGAGGAGCTTTCCGACGGGCAGGGCTTCGTCGACGAAATGGATGCCATAGAGGCCTGTGGCCTCGGCGGATTTCGCGCAGGCGGCGACGAGCGTGTCGATATCGGCGGGGATGTAGTTTGCGACGTAGTCGAGGTTCGTGTCACAGAAGGCGCAGCGGTGCCAGTAGCAGCCGTGGGCCAGATGGAATTTGAGCCAGGGCGTGTCGGACCAGAGACGGTGCATGGGATTGTCGGAGTCGACGACGCGCAGGTAGCGGCCGAAATCGAGGTGCGAGTAGTCGGGGAAGGTGGTCGCTATCATCTCGGCGGTTTCAGCGCGATCGGCATCCTCCTCCGAGCCGCCGTCGATGCCGCGACGGACGATGAGTCCTGATGCGTCGCGGTACATGAGCTGCCGCAGATCCCCTGAGTCCCCACCGGAGAGGAAACGGAGGATGGAGTCCAGGGCGCCGTAGCCCGAGTCGAAACAGAGATAGTCGCAGTAATCGAAGATGCGGGGATCGGCGAGGTTCCGGAGCTCTGTCGAGACGTAGCCGCCGCCGAAGAGGACGGGGGCCTGGCTTGTACGCGCACGCCTGATCTCGTGGGCGAGGCTGAGGGCGCCGGCGAGGCAGCCCGGGAAGGGAATGGTGACGAGGAAGATATCCACCTCTGGCCGCGCTTCAAGAAAGGCGCGGACGAGGGGACGGTAGAATTCTACCATTATATAAGAAGAATCCAGGCGGGACTCGAGGGCGCCGAAGTCGGCTATGCCCGAGGCGAGCCTGTCCGCGTAGCGGACCGTGCCGAAATCGGGGTCGAGGACGTAGGAGATGAAGTCGGCGATGTCCTCCAGGATGCGGGTCGCGAGGATGCGGGCTTCTTCCGGGCCGGGGCGGCCACCGGTGGATTCGAGCCAGTTCTCGGTTTTGAAGCCGGTTGGCCGCTCGGCCGCAGACGCGAGTCTGTGGGCGAAGCCGGGATCGGCGCCCGAGAGAAAGGCCATGATGTCGTCGATCCAGTCGATGTAGAGCCTGCGACTCGAGAAGTAGCGCTCGACCTGACTGCGCGTCGCTTCGTCAGCCGTCGTCGACATGGAATCCCACGCGATAGCCGCGTCCGCGAATACGCGTTCAAGTCCCGCGCGGCAGAAAATCGAGTGGAAGGTTTCGATGGAGTGGTCGAAGGCCTCCGCCTTGTGCCCGCGCGAGCGGAGGAAAGACTCGAGGTACCAGGCGGCGGGATAGGCGGTGTTGAGCTGGACGAAGGGGGGCTGGACGATGACGCAGTTCATCTCGATATTATAGCAGGATAGCGTGTCGACATGAACGGAGCCATGAAGGAGGGCAGCGGTGAGATTCAGGTCTATCGTGCAGGGCGCGGCCCTGACGGCTTTATTTCTCGTCATGTTTGCCGCCTGCGAGACCAATCCGCTGTATTACTCCTATCCGGAGCCCCGTCCTATCATCAAACCGGCGCCGATCGTCCTGCCGGCCGAGCGCGCGAAATACGGGAGCGCCTCCAAAATGGAGGGATTCAGCCCGGTGGTGCAGTGGCCCAAGACGCCTGTTCTCGAGAGCAAAGGCGATGTCTACCGCTACATCGACGAGGTTGTCTTCCTCGCCGTCATCGGAAACCGCTTCTATTTCAGCGTGGAATGTCCTGAACGGAAGGATCTCGCCTGGATCGCGGTCTACTTCGGGGAGGAAGAAGCCCTGAAAAACTACTTTGTCTGCGACCTCACCCAGAAACTTGTGGATCAGGGCACGGAGATCGTCTTTCCCACGACGGATTTCCGGGTCGGGGCGGGCGATCCGCACTGGGAGGCGGTCAGGTACTTTCAGCTCGCTTTCCAGGCTCGCGACGGCAAGGTCGTCCGGCTGAAACCCTACCTCTTGGCCAGTTTCAGGGGGACAGGGAACTGAAATTGTCACTCCCTCTTGACCTTTCTTGTACCTTTCTGTATAAATGGCCTCATTCGAGCCGCTGTAGCTCAGTTGGTAGAGCAATGGACTGAAAATCCATGTGTCATCAGTTCAATTCTGATCGGCGGCACGATTCCGGTCATCCTTCGGGGTGACCGGATTTTTTTTTTCGGGTATACTCGGTTCAGACGGACGATTGGATCACCACGGAGGGAATGGATGAAGGTTCTTGTGATCGGCGGAGCGGGGTACATCGGCAGCCATGTCGCGCGTGAGCTTCTGGACGCGGGGCACGCGGTCAGCGTTTTTGACAATCTTTCGACCGGCACAGTGGACAATCTCTTCGAAAACGAGACCCTCATCCGCGGCGACATTCTCGACCCGGATGAGCTCGAGAAGGCGATGGCAGGCGGTTTCGATGCCCTCATCCACCTGGCCGCCGCCAAGGCCGCGGGCGAGTCCATGATCAACCCGGAAAAGTACTCGGTCCAGAATCTGACGGGAACGATCAACATCCTGAACGCCGCCTCGCGAGCGGGCATCAAAAGAATCGTTTTCTCCTCTTCGGCCGCAACCTACGGCGAACCCTCCTACCTTCCGATCGACGAGAAGCATCCGACGAATCCCGAGAACTACTACGGATTCACCAAGCTCGAGATCGAGAGGATGCTCGCCTGGTACGACAAGCTGAAGGGCATCAAATACGCCGCGCTACGGTATTTCAACGCGGCGGGCTACGACGTGAAGGGAAGGATCGTAGGTCTCGAGAAGAACCCGGCCAACCTCATCCCCGCCATCATGGAAGTGGCCGCCGGGATGCGGGCGGAGATCTGCATTTTCGGGACGGACTATCCGACGCCCGACGGCTCGGGCGTGCGCGACTATGTGCACGTGAGCGACCTCGCGCGGGCCCATGTGGCGGCTCTGGACAGGATCTCGGCCGGCAACCCCAGCTTCGTCGTCAACCTCGGATCGGAGGCGGGTATTTCCGTCCTTGAGATCCTGGAAGCGGCGCGGCGGATCACGGGCAAGCCCATTTCCGCGCGTATCACGGCGAGGAGACCTGGCGATCCCGCGAAGCTCGTCGCCTCGAGCGCGCTCGCTCGCGAGCTTCTGGGTTGGGAGGCGCAGTTCTCGGATGTCGGGACCCTCGTGTCCACTACATGGGAAGCGTACAGGAAGCACATCGTCTGAACCGGAATCCTTAAAAAGGGGTGCAGCATGTCTCTCAAGCAAACTGTTTTTTCATACCTCGATGCTTCGTCTGCGGGCATCGTCGAACTCGAATCGCTTCTGACGGCGATTCCCGCCCTCGCTCCCGAGTCCGAGGGCGTCGGGGAGCTCGCCAAGGCCGAGGCTCTCCAGGCCTGGCTTTCCGCGCGAGGCATAAAGGACATGGTCCGGCTCGACGCGCCCGATCCGCGGGTGCCGTCAGGGATAAGGCCCAACATCGTCGCGACGATTCCCGGCGCGCGCGATGGCGGGAGGCTCTGGATCATGACTCACCTCGATGTCGTGCCCGAGGGCGATCGCTCGATGTGGAACACCGACCCGTACAAGGTCGTGGAGAAGGATGGCCGGGTCTACGGCCGCGGGGTCGAGGACAATCAGCAGGGTCTCGTGGCCTCGGTCTTCTGTGCCCTCGCTTTCCTGGAGAATGGCATCATCCCGGAGCGGACGATCAAGCTTCTCTTTGTCGCCGACGAGGAGTGCGGTTCCAAGTTCGGAATCCAGTACCTCCTTCGCGAGCACGACCTCTTCCGCAAAGATGACATCATCATCATTCCGGACGGCGGATTGCCGGACGGCTCCATGATCGAGGTGGCCGAGAAGAATATCTGCTGGCTCAAGGTCGTCACCAAGGGTGTGCAGACCCACGGCTCTACGCCGGACTCGGGGGCGAACGCCTTCCTCGCGGCCTGCGAGCTCGCGCTGCGCATACACGACCTTGAAACGACCGTCTTCACCGCGAGGGACCCGCTGTTCGACCCGGACAGGACAACGCTGAGTCCTACCAAGAAGGAAGCCAACGTCCCGAACGTCAACACGATTCCCGGCGACGATGTTTTCTACGTCGACATGCGCATCCTGCCCCGCTACCCGGTGGCGGAAGTGCTCGCCCAGGTCGACCTCCTCATGCGCGAGGTCGAGAAGAAGCACGGCGTGAGGATGCACCACGAGATCGTGCAGAGCAACCAGTCCAAGGCGACGGCGCCCGACGCTCCCGTCGTCCGTATTCTGGCGGAGGCGGTGAAGTCGGTCTACGGCGTGGACGCGAAACCTCAGGGGATCGGCGGCGGCACGGTCGGCGCCTACCTCAGGACGGCGGGCTACGACTGCGTGGTCTGGGCTAGGATGGACGAGACCGCCCATCAGCCCAACGAGAGCGCCTCCATGGCCAACATCATCGGCGACGCGAAGGTTTTTGCGAGGCTCGCGCTCTCCTGATATCGGATTTTCCGGGGATCAGTTCAGGGCAGGTACCGAGAGGACCTGCCCTATTTTTATGACGCCGCCGACCTTGAGGCCGTTCTTTTCGGCGAGAAGCTCGGGCTTTATCTTGAAGCGTTGCGAGATGTTCCAGATCGTGTCGCCCTTCACGACGGTGTGGGAGCCGGAGAAGATGGGTCCGCTGCCCGGGGGCGCCAAGGTGGCAGCCGCTATCGCGATGGGTGGGGCGGCGGGAGACGCGGAGGCTGTGGCGGCCGGGTCTCCTGCATCGGTTGCGGTCCCATTCGAGGCGAGGGTTCCGGCCTCAGCCAGGCCGGACGATGCTGCAGTGAGTGTGGCCGACAGTGTGGCGGTCCCCGCTGCGGACGAGGCCACGGCAGGTGTCGCCGTGGATGTGGGTGTCGATGCCGCGGCGACTACGGAGGTGGGGGGGCTGGCTCCGTTGTAGGCCGGAATCCTCAGAACCTGCTCGACCCTGATCTTGTCGGGATTGAGGCCGGGATTGGCCTCGACGATGTTCGCAATCGAAGTCTTGTAGCCCTTGGCGATGGCCCCGAGATTGTCGCCTGATTTGACCTTGTAGGTGTAGTAGCGGATGAGGGGACGGGAAGTGTCGTCCAGGATGGCCTTCGCGGCCTCGGCCTTATCGACGGGCACCTTGATGAGGTGGTGGGGATTGGGTGGGGTGACTTCTTTGCGGAGTTCCGGATTGCCGCGCTTCAGGGTCTCGTGCGGGATGCCTATGAGTTCTGCGAGGAGGGACAGGTCGACGGGCTGGTTGGCGGGGAGGGCCTGCCAGGTCGAAGGTTCTCCCCAGCTCACCGGCAAGCCATGGAGTTCGGGGTAGCGCAGGATTGAGGCGACGGCGAGGAATTTGGGCACGTAGCCGAGTGTCTCTTTCGCGATAAGTCCCTGCTGCTTGAGGTCGTTGACGGTGGGTTTTTCGAGGCCCGTCTTGGCGAGCGCCCGCGAGACCGCTCCGAGGCCGGCGTTGTAGGCGGCTATCGCGAGAGGCCAGTCTCCGAGGGCCTTGTAGTTGTCGGCGAGCTTTTTCAGCGCCCCGTCGGTGCTCTTCATGAAGTCCCGCCTCTCGTCGACCCAGTCGTCGATCTTCATGCCGTAGCCCGAGATGGAGTTTTTCATGAATTGCCAGAGGCCGACGGCGCCGCTGCGGGAGACGGCTGTGGGTGAATAGTCGGATTCGACGACGGGGAGATAGACGAGTTCCTGGGGCAGGCCGTAATACTGGATTCTCTCCTCGACGTAGGAGAGATAGGAAAGCGATCCGGTCATGACGGCCGCGAGCCATTTCTGACCGGCCCTCGTCATGTAGGTTGCCCTGAAGGATTCGAAGTCGGGGTCGCCCCAGGGCATGGGCATGTCGTAGACGAGCCCTTCGACTATGACCCCGGCCGATGTCAGAGGGCCGGGAGGCGGCGGGGGGGGAGCCGGCGATTCCTGCGCAGCCTGAGTCTCCGTCGTGGGGACTCCGTCGTCCATGCCTGTGCTCCGAGCGGGGGGGAACGTGGGGGCCGACGCTTCCGGGACGGGTGCCGTCTCGGCCAGGTCCGGCGTGGCCAGGGCGACCAGCGGGACTGTTGTCGTGGTTGTGGGTGTTGTCGTCGTTGTGGTGGGCATTGTCGTTGTTGTCATAGTCGTTGTTGTCATAGTCGTTGTTGTCATAGTCGTCGTCGTTGTCGTCGAGTCCGGATCGGCCGCGTAGGACCCCATCGCGGAGAGGAGAAGGAGGGCGGCCGCGAGGAGGGGAATCAGCCCCGGCGCCGCCGGTCCCGGCCTCGCTTCGGAAGCGTGACACCGTCCTGACTTGCATATTCTCATTGCATCTTTTCTCCGAAATAGATTCCGGCCCATTCCCAGTTGCCGTGGGTATCGGGGTCGGCGGGGAAATCCACCTTGCGGAAGTAGAAATACCATATGGGCAGGGACCCATTCCAGCCGGTGGTCTTGAGGTAGGCGTCGCGCTCGCCCGATGAAGGATCCAGTCCGGCGGCTACAGCAATCTTCCCCTTATTCATGAATTCGGCAAAATCAAACAATACCTGACTGTTTGCGTCCCTTTCGTCGCCCTGATGCCAGGAAACCGCGAAAAAGCCTACTTTGGAGCTCAGTTTCCGCAGCTGTTTGGCTGAACCAGCCGCTAGGGCCTTGCGGATTCCGGCAATCAGCTGGTTGAGGTCGGGATACGTCCAATCGCGGGCGCTGGAATTGAGTTCGACGAGGTTGCGGGCGTACTGGAAGGCGTCGGGATATCCCGGCACGGTGGTTCCGAACCAAGGGAGAAAATCCTGGTAGGTCTTGACGGCTTTGTCCCATTCTCCGGTTTTCTCGTACTCTTTCCCGAGAAGGAAAAGTATGCGTCCCATGTCCGTGCTGTCCGGGAAGCGACTTATCATGTCGCGGTAGTAGGCGATGCGGCGTTCGGGAGAAGCTGTCGTCCCTATGAGGCGCGACAGGCTGAGGAAGTGGAGAGATTTTCCTTCTACGGTCAGATCGGGGCAATTCTTCACGATGCGGTCATAGTACAGGGCGGCGACGGGCAGGGCTCCCTCGTGTTCATAGGCGGCTGCGGCCGTGTAAAGGTACCAGGCCTCGTAGGGGTCGTCCACGGGGTCCTCCGAAGGGCTCGGGGAGTTTTGCAAGGTCTTTTCGCCTCCGGCGCGGACCGACAAACGCGCCGGCATGACGGTCAGGAAGGAAGCAAGCCGGCCATACTGGTTTTCATGGGCGAGAATCGAGGCGATCTTGTGGCTGAGGGCAAAGCGTTCGCGGCAGGATTCCTGGTTGCCTCGTCCCTGCGTCTTGTCGAGGAGCGAGAACAGGGTCGAGAGTTCCCGCTTGCGGTCGTTTGGGCCGACCTTGTAAGCTGACCAGCGATCCGTACACGAAGTCAGGACGATTACGAGGAAAAACAGGAGGATTCGGCGTCCGGACATGGTCAGGATGATAGCACGGCCGGTTTTTTATTGGCAAGGACGAGGCTTTCGGATACAATGATGTCAATGGCCAAAAGACAAACCCGCCCGGACATGTTCATTTCACCGGCATTCCTCATCTCGGCCGCAATCCTCATCGTACTGCTCGTTTTCACGACCCTCCTCGCGGGATGGAGACCAGGCCAGGCATGGCCCCTTCTCCTCCTCGCCACTGGCATTGCCGGCGTCGTTTCGAGCCTGGGGAGCAAGGGCAGGGTGGCGACCGGCTATCTCATCTCATCCATGGGATTCATACTGCTCGGCGTCGTTTTTGCCCAGTTTTCATTCCGGATCGTCCCGGTGAGTTTTGGCAAATTCGTCCTGATGTGGTGGCCGAGTTTCCTTGTAGCCGGCATCATCTGCCTCCTTTCGGCCTACGGCTATTCCCGGTTCAGGCAAAACAGGGCCGGCACCCGTTCCGGCAATCAGCCCGACAAACGTTCCGGGAACCGGTCGGGTAAATGACAGGCCGAAAGGCAGGGGGGCGAAGGCTAGTCTTCGCCTTCGTGCTCCTTCCATTGCTGGTTCTGGCCGGGGCGGATACGGTCTGGAGCCAGTCAGATCCGACTTTCGCGACTCCTCTCAAGATGGCCGATCCCTCCACGTTCCCCGCCGCAAGGTCCGAGCGCGAAGGTATCGAGAAGGCGATACTGAGGGGCGATCCCGCCTCTCTCGACGCAGCCGATTTGCTGATAAGTAAGTCCAGGCAGCTTTCCGTGAGTGAACTTGGGGCGCTGAAGGCTGTCGCGGCGGCCTTCAGGGAAGCTATTTATCCGGATACTGTGCTGGCCGGGCTGGGGTCTGGCGTGGAAGGGAGCGGCAAGCTCCCGTCAGAAACCGGCAGTATCTTGGCTGCGCCAGGCGGCCTCTCAGTCAGCGTGAGCTCTGCTCCGAACGGCGTGGGCATTCCAGGTTCCCCTTTACAGGCCGCCTCTGCATATAAAGTACTTTCACCCCTCCTCAGCGCAACTCTCGCCTGTCTGCCCCTGTTCGGTTCCGATGCCACCATGTACTCCGGCATGGCGCTCGAAGCCGCCGCAAACCTGGATGCGGCGGGGATGGTCTCTGTACTGCCCGGACTGTTCCGGGGGAAGGTTGCCGAGATCAGGGCAGATTACCGGGGTGCCTCGGAGCAGTATCGCGCCGCGCTTGCGGCCTTCCCGAATGCCTGGCCAGCCGCCCTCGGCCTTGCGCGCTGTGAGTTGTCTCTCAGCCATTATCCAGAGGCTGCTGCGGTCATCGATGCCCTCGATCCCGAAACAGACACGATACCGCAGGTCCTGTCTCTCGGGGCTATGGTCCTCCACGCCAATGGCAGATTGTCCGAAGCCTTTGTCCAGGCGACGCGGTTTCTTGAATTCCTGCCTGGGGATCCGACCTTGCGCCTCATCCGGGCTCATTACCTCGCCGAGTCCGGAGAGTACCAGATTGCCCTTGGTATCCTCGCGAATCTCCCGAAACCGGAATCGTCATCGAGGTTGTACTTCGAGCTGAGGTCTCTGGTGGCCCAAGGCATGAAGAACCTGGAAGAGATGCTCTCGTGGGCGCGGAAAGGACTCGACGCGTACCCCGATGATCCGGGGCTCCTCGTTCTGGCCGCGAAGGCGCTCTTTTCGGGACCTGAATCGGGATTCTTCCAGGCCGAGAGTTATGCCAGACGTGCCCTCTCGGTGCTTGGGGTCGCGAATCCGACCTCAGGCCCGGAGGATACCCCGTCCCGCGACCTCACCGGGCCTCTTCTCGAAGCGGCCGGGCTCAAAGATACGCGGGTGTCCTCTCCGCTCGAGGAGGCGCGGCTCGCGAAGGCCGGACGGGAGGCATCGAGACTCCTGATAGTGGCGTCTACCTCAGGAAACAATTGGAACGACGCTTTTTCCTACATGGATCTCGCAGGGCAGCTCTCGGTGGACAGGAAAACCCAGGCCTCGATACTCCGCAATACGGGCAGAATACAGGACGCCCTTGCCTATTCGCAGGCCTGGTACAAGGAAGAATCCGGCTCTGAGGATGCCCTTGAGGCATATTTGCGCGCGCTCCTGATTTCCGGCAAAAGCGAGGAGGCCGGGAATCTCGTTTCCTCGCTTCCCGCGGCTGGGACTTCTTCGCGGCTAGGCTCTTACCTGCTGTATTTGAAGGGACGCATGGCCCTTTCGGAAGATGAGGCCTTGCGGTGCTACCGGGCGGCCCTCTTCGAGCAGGCAGACGATGTGGACGCCCTCGTCGCCCTCTCGGAAATCCATCTCAGGCTGAACGAACCAGAGCGGGCTTCCTTCTATTTCAGCCAGGCTGTGCTCCTCGGGACCAACGAAACGGAACTCTCTCTGAGGATTTCCGCCCTGCGAACCGCCCTGGGGGCGGCGAAGTGAGAACCAGAAGCATTTTGCCCCTTCCGGCCTTCGATCCCGCCATCGCCTGTATGCTCGAAGAGATTTACGCCGAGTGTTCTGTACCCGGAAGGCTCGAACGAGATCCCCTCGCCTTAGTCGTGCCCTATCTCGATGTCGCGGACCGCGAGGTGGCCGGACTTGTGGCATCGGTTCTGGCCTTCGGGTCCGTCGACCTCATCCTCAAGGCCTGCAGGATCGCCCTCTCTCCGCTTGGAGAGCATCCGGCGAGCGCGCTACTCTCGATGGATGAGGGCGATATCGCGGAAATATGGAAGGATTTTCAGTATCGCTTCATGTTTTCCGCTGACATGGTAGCCCTTCTTGTCGGAATCAGGAAGGCCCTCAGGATGACGGGCAGTCTCGAGGCGTATTTCTGCTCGAGCGACCCCGGCGGCCCGGACCTGCGGAAAGCGGCGGGCAATTTCGCGCGCGGAATCCGGGAACTCGGGGGCGGAAGGCTGAGACCGAACCTTCTTCCGGATACGGGAGCGGGTTCGGCCTGCAAGAGGCTTCTCCTGTATCTGCGCTGGATGGTGCGGAAAGACGCGATCGATCCGGGAGGCTGGACAAAGCTGGATCCTGCCCGCCTCATCGTACCCCTCGACACTCACATGTTTGCGACCTGCAGAGAGAGGCTCGGATTCCTCGGCGAGGCAGAGAAGGGCAGAAAGAGCGAAGCCTACGCCCCGTTCCGCCTCCCCGACATGAGGGCGGCGCTCCGCGTCACGGAGGCCTTCCGGCTCTACTCTCCCGGCGATCCGGTCAAATATGATTTCGCCCTCACCCGCCCCGGCATCGACCCCAGGCCGGGCGATGAACGCTTTGGCTGCCATTGACATGGCTTTTCCGGACGTGCTATGTTCAACCGGCTTCCGGCGACGGAGGTGTTCCGGGCAATAGCGCAGGTGGTTAGCGTACAAGTCTGGGGGACTTGGGGTCGCCAGTTCGAGTCTGGCTTGCCCGACTTAAATCCTTGCTGTATAAGGAATAATACTCCTGGTACAGCAGGGATTTTTCTTTTAGGAGCGGTGTAGCCGGAAGTGTAGCCAAATCCCCCAAACCCTGAAAAACCAATGTTTCAACTCCGTAACTATATAACTAGGGAGTTGGCATCATGGCAAAACAATATTCAATGTACAGGAGATCAACCGGAAAAAAAGCTACATACTATGTTCGTTTTCGAGATCCCGAGACTGGCGAACGGATGAGTGGTATATCGACATGTAGCACAAAAAAGGCGGAAGCAGAGAATTTTGCTATCAGTATGATCAAATCGGGGAAAATGGCAGCACGAAAGTACAATAGATACAGAAATCATTACGAAACTACTAAATACGAATACTGTTAACGCCATATGGGATTGCAGAATTGATCTTTATCTCATCACTCTCCTCGCAGCAACAGCAGGAATGCGGCAGGGAGAAAGGAGGCGACCAGGTCCTCAATGGCATGGCACATCGATTGGAACACCATCAACTCGGTTGCACACCCGTTTACTCACTTTCAGAAACCGGACAGCGCTCCAGACGACATGGCATGACCGTAGATATCCAAGCCCTGCGAGGGAGACTGATTCCTCGTTGTGGATGAGCCCAAGAAGAGATCACAGGCAAATTCCTGCACGACAAAACGGGAGCGGTTCGCTGTGATGCAGGCTCGGAGGACCTGTGCACGTGAAAAAGCCGTCATTGAACCTAAACGTGATTCATCTCAATCCACGAAAATATCCAGATAGCACACTTCCTTCGAGATCGGTGTTACACCATGATTTTCAATAGAATCGAAATACAAGCTATCTCCTGCCTTGAGTGTGTATTCTATACTACCGACTTTGAACTTCATCTCCCCCTCGAGCACATAGAGGAATTCCTCGCCTTCGTGGGAGACTTCGTGTTTGACGACCTCTCCCAGCCGGGCGTGAAAAATGAAAGGCTGCATTTTTTTATGGAGATGATCTGAAGCAATTGGATAAAAGGTATAACCGGAGGCCGATTTTATCTCATCGGAAATAGTTATTTTTTCTGCTGGAGTAAAGATCGCTCCCATATTTTTCCCGACTTCCACAAGACTCGAGACATTTACCCCAAGCGTCTTTGCTATCTTAGACAAGGTAGCTACGGGAGGCATAACCAAGCCATTTTCAATCTTCGAAAGCAGACTCTTCGTGAATCCGCTTCCGTCGGCGATATCCTGAAGAGTACGCTTCTGGCTCAATCTCAGCTTCCGGATACGATTTCCAATGTCCATTCAGTACTCCATATCGTTTCAAATCAGTGTATCACAACATTGCCTCGAGCATCTCACGTACGCGAACGAAACAACTCGTACCCGAGTTCAACACGGGAACCCGTGAATCTTGTACAAAAGGCGAGAGAGCTGACATCGAAAGCTGGGCCATGACGATGACGTCCACCGATCGGGAAAGCTCATCGACGTTGGAAAGCAAGAGTTGATTGTGTCGTTCCACATTGCCCCTCTGCAATTCCTCGAATGCTTCTGCGCACAGGATTGTCGTTACCTCGATTTCTCGGCCGGCTTCCTCCGCCGCTATCTTGAGGAGGCGTTCGGACGAGGGTACCGTCGTCGCCAAGGTGGCCAGAAGGCCCACCTTCCTACCGACCCTTACAGCCTGTTCCATCATCGGCCTGTCTATTTGGGCAATCGGCACATTTATCATCGGGCGTGCCAGCTCGGCCGCAAAGTTGAATGTTGAACAAGCCAGAAGGATCAGGTCAACGCCCGCTTCCTCAAGATTGTGCGCATATTGAGCGAACTTGAAGTAGTTTACTTTTGGAATTATGCCCGGACCCGCAGCGATATTGTCACGCTGGATTGTATCGTCGACCATATGCATGACTTTGACTTCAGGAATGAATTCATCCAAAAATTTCTGCACGGCTCTGGTCGTCAATATAGATGCATGTATAATGCCCAAGGTTTTTTCGCTCAAATCCTTCTTCATAATCATACTCCCTTTTATGATTGCGGTTTTTCCTACCGTGTGAGCTAGTGGAAAAATCGCAATGAATACATGATATATGATCAGATATATTCGACTTTTACGGTCTTTCTTTGATTTCCCGGCTTCAGGACGAACTCGATCTGTCTTTCCCTGCCACCATACATTTCCGAAGTGCCAGTGACATTGATAGTCTCTGAAATATCAGTCCAGCTGATGGTGGTCCTGGAACATTTCCCCTGTTGATAGTCCATACTTATCCCGTCATCCTCGTAGAGATCGTACTTGCCGTCAGCCCCACGGTAAATCTCTATCGTGAGCTTGTCAAAACCGGACATGGGTCTGGTGTCGACGAACTGGACAACGGGTGCTTTGGCGATGATACCCCCGGCGGGAACAAACACCGGAATGGTGTTCAGGGGAGCGTCCACAGTTATCGATTTTCCTCCGTCGTATGCCGTACCGGTCCAATAATCGTACCATTTCCCCTTTGGGATGTACACTTCCCATGTTGTCGCCCCTTTGGCGGTGACGGGAGCGACGAGCAGGCTTTCCCCGAGGAAGTACTGGCTTCCCATTCCCTTCGCCGTGGCATCATCAGCATACTCGAACCACATCGGCCTCATTACGGGGATTCCGTGTGCGGACGCTTCGTGGGCGAGGTTGTAGATATACGGAAGAAGCTCATATCGGGCATTGATGAATTTCTTGCAGATGGGCTCGACTCTCTCGTCGGGCACTATGTCTTTTTTCGGAGCGGCGCATCGAATCATGTGCGGGCTCAATTCCAGCGGCATGTCGTCGAGAGATTTGTATTTCGTCCAACCCCAGGGATTGTGAAGGAAGGAAGGCCGCCCGTGGGAGCGGAACAGAGGTGTAAAGGTAGAGAATTCGAACCACCTCGTATACAATTCCCCATCATACTCGACTGTGGAGAAAAACCCTCCGGTATCGGTGCCCCAGAAAGGGCTGCAGCTCAGGGCCGCGTTCAATCCTATGGGAACCTGATTCTTCAAGGTTTCCCACTCCGATAGCACGTCGCCCGTCCAGACGAGACCTCCCCACTTTGTACAGCCAGGAAAGGCATTCCGCTGCATTTGAAGCGGCCGTACATCCGGATTCAGCCTCAAACTGCCTTCGTAGTACATCCTGTGGCGGTTCAGCCTCTGCTCCATGTCGACTTCGTCGGCATCGTCAGGCCACCAGACTTCGTTCTTCGATATCGTGTAAAGGTCCTCGTGGATCTTCCAGTAATTTTTGGCGTGGTCGTATTCGAGAGGACTCGTCTCTCCGGCATCGTTGACGCTTCCATGAAGCCCTGTATGGCACTTTGTGATGTGCAAACTCACCTTGTAGTTCATCTCGTGGAGTTTATTCATTGTCTCGGCGGGCTTGGGAAAAACTTCAGGATGCCACGTGAACTCGCCATTGTCCGTGTTCCAGCCGTTCTCGCAATACCCGGTGCCCAGGTAGATGAGGAGGTCGCAGGGAATTTTGTTGTCACGCATGTACTTGGCAGTGGAGAGCACAAGGTTTTCCCCATTATGCAGGAGAGTCCTGTAGCTCTGCTGATATCCGAAAGTGTACTTTGGCGGCATAGGCGGACGGCCGGTAATCTCATAGAACGCGGTTGCGGCGTCGACCGGCTTCTTGATGCTCACGATGAACATGTCGCAGTAAGGAGCGGGCTGTTTTTTGAAAACACCCGTCTTCCCTCGGAGATCGATAGAGCCTTTCCATGGCTGATGGAAATATACGCCCCAGCCTTCGGTGCTCGCGATATATGGGCTGGGAGAAGTGGCACTGTAGTTTTCGATAATGCCGGGAACCTGACCGTTCGTCTTCAGGTCGTAATATTCGTCTTTCCGGTCGAAGTGCTTCTTGAAACCGTGGCCGAGGCCGAAAAGGGGGCCGGAACCCAGGTCGAAGCGCACTTCGCCGTTTTCGCTATCTATTTCAAGTGATTGAAGCTGCTTTCCGCCCCTGGACACTTTGATGGAAAAAGGCTTGGCAGCGATCCTTGCGGAAAAGCTTTGTGTCGATATCGATTCGGTCTTGTCGAAGCCATCCGAGGCAGTGGATGACTCGCCCCACGGCCGATCGGCAAGATCGAACCTGGAAAACACCGAAGACACCGATTCGTTGGCCGGCAATACCGATACGCGCAGAATGCTCTCGGAAATTTCTTCGAGGCACACCTTCACCCGAATGTCGCCAATGCGGAAACAATCTCCTGCCATGAAATACTCCTTGTCCTTGATATTGCCAAATGTTTCGATCAATGCGGCCTTCGTCAGCCTTTTATCGCACCTGCGGTCAGGCCCGCAATTACCTTTCTTTGAAGAACCAATACGACGATGATCAGGGGAACCGTGGCGACCACAGAAGCAGCCGATATGTATCCCCAGGGGAATTCATACTCACCTTGAATCATCACGATTCCGATCGGAAGCGTCTGCGATATCGAGGTTTTCGTAATCGTATAGGCGATGAGGAACTCATTCCACGAAGAAATGAAATTGAGAATCACCATCGTCGATACTCCAGGGATGGCGAGCGGAACCATTATGTGGAGGAACACCTGAAAAGGAGTGCAGCCGTCGATCGCCGCGGCATCCTCCAGGGACAGTGGTATTTCCCGGAAAAAATTGGTGAGCACCCATACGGTGATGGGAAGGAGAAAGCTGGTGTACGGAAGGATCAGTCCGCCAGCCGTGTTGATCAAGCCCATATCGCGCATCGACAGGAAGAGTGGACCCAAGACCGCCATGCTCGGGAACATGGACACGGAAAGGATGAAGAACATGATTGTCCGCTTGAATCTGATGGGGAACCGCGCAAGGGGGTAGGCTGCAAAGGCCCCTATGATGCTGCACACTGCAGTGGAGATGATCGCCACTACCAGGCTGTTCTTGGTGAAATCCAGCATGTGATAGTTGGTGAAGATCTTGATGTAGTTGCCGAGGTGGAAGGATTTCGGCCAGAGGTTTGGAGGGATCAGGGATATTTCGTCGGCGTTCTTGATCGAGGTCACTACCAGCCAGTAAAAAGGAAAGATGACGATGCTGACAAGGATCAGGCCGAGGATGGCCGCTGCTATGAACTTTATCAGTTTTCTTGTTTTCGCCTTGATCATACCCGGGACCCTCCCCCGAGGTCGATTTTGAAGCCTTTTACGAAAAGCACCGAAACGCCGAAAGTGAGCAGGACGATCATCACCACGATCGACGAACCATACCCGAAGCGGAGGAAGGCGAAAAGGTTGCTGTAGGCATACTGCATCATGGTTTCGGTCGATTCCATGGGACCGCCCAAGGTCATGCCGAAGATGAGGTCGAAACTCTTGAAGGCGCCGAGCAGGGTGAAGATCATGGTGATGCCAAGGGTCGGACGGAGGCAGGGGAGCGTGATCCTCGCGAATCTCTGCCAGGCTGAGGCTCCGTCGATCTTGGCGGCCTCATAGAGCTCCTGGTCGATCGACTGGAGGCCGGCGAGGAGGAGTAGGCCAGCAAAAGGGGTGCTGGCCCAGATGTAGGCGATCTGGACCGCTACCATCGCGTGAGGCTTCATATTGAGCCAAGATATATTCGCACCGATGATGCCCAAGCCCAAGAGGACCGAATTGGCGATTCCAAAGATGCCATTGAAAATCCAAGCCCAGATCTTGGCCACGATGATTCTCGGCATTACCCAAGGTATGAGGAGGGCGCTGCGTACTATTCCTCTTCCTGGGAATTTGAGGTTCATGATCAGGGCGATGCCGAGACCTAAGGTGATGATCCCGGTGGTTGTCCCCACGATGAAGACGAGTGTCGTCCACACCGAGTTCACGAACCTCTGGTCCTGGGTGATCTGGACGAAATTGCGGAGACCGACGAATTTGGCCGCTGCTGGCTGGTTGAGCCGCATCGAGTAGAGGCTCATTTTGAGGGTATTCAGGATCGGGATGACTATAACCAGAATGATGCAAATCAGGGAGGGCACAAGCAGGATATAGCCGAAACGTACCCGCGACCGATCCACCGTGCTGACTCGATACCGCGGGCGGATCGCTCGATGTAAAACTCTCGCCATAGACAGCCTCCATAGAGGGGAGACGGATATCTATCCGTCTCCCTTTCATTCATCTTTGCAAGATTTTTAGTCTGTGATTACCGTCTTGATCCTGTTGGCCGCGCTTTTCAGGGAATCTTTTACGGTCGCTTTGTTGTAGACGGCAGGCATTAGGTACTGATTGAACGCATCGACGATCTCGGCGAGCCGAGGAGTCACGGGCCGGCTCACTGTTGTGCCGTAATCCCTGGAGAGGGCTCCTGTGAAGACCGAGTTGAACGAGAGGTAGGCAGGCTCGGACATGATCTTCTTGTTTGAGAAACTCTGCGAGGTGTTTTTTAACAGGTACCTGATGCTCTCGGTATCGGAGAGGAAGCTTATGAAGGCGACAGCAGTGGCTTTGTTCGCGGAGTAGTTATTGACGGAAAGTCCCCAGCCACCCAAAACGCTGGAAGGAGCCTTACCGGGGAATACCGGCATCGGGGCCATCCCGACCTTGTCCTTGACCACGCTATTGGCGGATTGGTATTGTCCCCACGCGTAGTCCCAGTTGACGTTGAATATCGCTTTGCCTTGGTTGAAGATGATGCGACCATCATCGACGGTGAGGCTCAGGTTGTCGAGCGGCGCGATGCCGTACTTGTGGATCATGTCCGTCATCAGCTGCAGGGCTTTCTCGTTCTCCGGGCTATCGAGCGTCACGGTATTTCCGTCCTTTGACAGGATGCTTCCACCGTTTCCGGCCGCGTAGAGGAGGAACTGGCACATGAACTGGTTGCCCTTCTCCCAGGACGAAACAAGTCCGTAGGGAACGACACCTTTCAGCTTTTCCGAAATCTTTACGAGGTCATCCCAGGTGGTGGGCGGAGCGAGACCCGCTTGGTCGAGGAGATCCTTTCTATAATAAAGATGGAGAGCATCGGCCGTATGCGGCAGGGCGTAGAGCTTTCCGTTCCATGTCCCCGAGTCGATGTTCGCAGGGTAGTAGGTGTCGCGGAGGATTTTCATATCGATCACATTATCGAGAGGCATCGTCCAACCTGCGGAGGCGAATTCGCTGGTATCGATGCAGTTCGTCAGGAGGACATCCATAGATTTGTCCTTCGCGGCGAACATCGTCACGTATTTTTCCCTGCGGATGGCAGAGGTGGCGGGAGCCGGCAGCAACTCGACCGAGGTGCCTGGGTACTTTGCGGTGAACCGATTGATGATTTCGGTGTACGCCGCAGTATCGCCTCCGATCATCGCCACGATTTTTCCCTTCGGCGTCTGGCTTCCAACCGGAACGATGGAGGTCGTCGCGATCACGATCATCATGAACGCGATAGTTGGTGCACGCATGGCTTTCTCCTTGTGAAACATGAAATCAATAACGGTATTTGACAAATACCTGTAACCAAGTTAACCATAGATCAACTATGTTGAACTGTCAATAAAAATCATTTCCCCTATTCCTCTATTTCTCCTTCCTATGCTGCGAGGTGCCGAAAGGCATTCCTCCACAGACGGTTCATGGATTTTTATCCGTTAACATCCTGCTCGACACGCGCGCTGATGGCACGGATGAATTTTACCGCTTCGGCGACCTCTTCGAATGGGTCCCGGGACAAGGCTTCAATGCTGACCCGCCCATGGTAGCCGACCGAAAACAATGCAGAAAGTACGGCTGAAGGGAAGGAGTCATTGCCTCTCGGCATCCTTCGCTCTCTGCCCGCCGAGAGGTGCACGTGTACGACACTAGGTCCATAATTGGCTGCATCTCCAGGGGATTCTCCTTCCAGAAGCATGTGATAACTGTCAACGAGGAGGCCGACATTCGCACATCCGGCAAGTGCAGCCAAACTCTTGGCCTGGTTAAGGTTGTTCACGGTATCACACTCACCATAATTCAATGGTTCGATCGCCACGAGAATTCCGTATTGAGCCGCCATACCCGCAATTGCATGAAGACGATCTGCGAGTTCCGGTAACCAATCCGCCTCAAGCCTGCCACCGGCATGTCGAGCCTCTCCCGAGCCGAAAACGACAACCCGGGCACCCGAAGCGGCCGCAGCGTCAAAAGCACGTTCCAGATACAAACGGAATATCGACTCGTCGAACATACTCCCAAGAAGGTGTATGCTGCCCGGGAAAAGGTTATTGCAACTCCGACAGGGAAGACCGATCGATTCCAAACTTACAATCATCGGGGCCACCTGTTTCCCAAGGGCAACCAAGTCCCGTAGAGAAAGCTCAAGATAGTCGAGCCCCGCCCCGGCTATCGAATCAAGAGCTTCAAGACCTAGTCCGGTTCCGAGCATGTTCAGGCAGCAGCCAACCTCCCCTCGCGTATTTCCTAACCCACACGACAATTCGCCGACAATATCAATAGTGTTCATGGAAGTCCCCTTATTACTGTGGTACAGGTTTTTGTTGCCGGCAATCAAATCAGGCACCAGACATTCCAGGACAAAGGGCCGGCCTGCATACTTGCGGGGCCAGCCTTCGCGTGCGTCCTGACCGAGCTTGACGGCTCGACAACACCCGGCATCGCCTCGCTGTTTACAGCCTTGATGTCGTCGCGGTGCAGCACAACATGAACATGCTTGAGTGTTTTGAAGCTGCCGAAACCACCAAATTGAAGGCGGAGACAAAGTTGGCGCCAGGGTAACGGGCGAGAGAAATATCCATGTTGATGATAAACTCAATGACATCGGTCCGGAATCCCTAGATGTTTGCAGCCGGTTGGCCTGGTTTTTCGCTTCCTCCGTAGCCAGACCGACCAGAGTGTTCGATGAAGAAACCGAACAGTCCTCGATCGGTTGCGTTGATAATGAAATCCTCATCGATGTTGATGCTTGCTCTCATGGATACTGTCTCCTCGCTCCTTAGTTGACGTTTCTGCCATTTCTCCATTCAATCCATCGATACACATAGTAAAGATCAAGCACTTCAACCATGCCGACTCGGATCAACCGTTTATGTTTGTCAACAAATACCAGTGGCTTCGAGAAATACTCAATATGCAGAACAATCAGGAACATGAAACAGAATGAAGCTTTCGATGAAAACAACCGGTTCATACAGTCGAATCGGCATGACAGTTCCGAACAGATTCAGGAAAACCAAAGGAACTTTTACTCCCTTTTCCGCACTTCGATCTTCGCGAGCTTCTCGTAGTGCCGCAGGATCGCGCTGTGATCCGAAGCGCCTTCGCCGTCCGTCTTGAGACCCTGCAGGATTTCCATAACGCCCGCCGTGAGCGGCACCGGTACGCCAAGGGCGTGGGCCGTGTCGAGGGCGTTGGTCAGGTCCTTGATGTGCAGTTCGATTCGGAATCCAGGCTTGAAGTTGCCGTCGAGCATCATCGGCACCTTGGCGTTCATCACGGTACTCCCAGCCAGTCCGCCTTTGATGGCATTGAATACCGACTCGGGATCCATGCCAGCTTTGGTGGCCAGTACGAGGGCCTCTGATACTGCGGCGATGTTGAGCGCGACGATGATCTGGTTGGCAAGCTTGGTTACATTCCCCGCGCCGATCGGTCCGACCAGTGTCACGGAGGTGCCCAGTTTCTCGAGGATCGGCCTTACTGTCGCGAAAATCTCGGTGTCTCCGCCGACCATGATGGCAAGGGTTCCGTCGATGGCTTTAGGTTCGCCGCCTGATACCGGTGCATCCAGCATGGCGATACCTTTTTTGGCAAGCTCGGCGCAGACCTCCTGCGAGGCGGCCGGCGCAATGGAACTCATGTCAACGACAATGACGCCCTCTTTCGCGCCTTCGAGCACGCCTTCGGGGCCCAGTATCGCCTCTTTCACGTGCGGTGAGTTGGGCAGCATCGTAATTATGACGTCGCTTTGGGAGGCGACATCGCGGTTAGATATCCCTGCCATCGCCCCAAGTGCCACGAGATCGTCGGCCTTGGCATACTTGTCGTACACTGTCAGGCTATATCCTGCCTTTATGAGGTTTTTGGCCATAGGCCGACCCATGATGCCGAGTCCGATGAATCCGATTTTCATGATCGCTCCTCTTTCCCGAGCACGGCGCGTACGGCAGCTGCAATGTCGTTTTCCGTCAGACCATACTTTTCGAGCAATTCTTCGTAGTTGTGGGCAGAGGTTCCGAACTCGTCGTCGATCGCAATCTGCCGGAATGGAAGGTTGACCTCGCCCATTAAAAGCCCCGCGATGGCACTCCCGAGCCCACCGATGCGGTTGGCTTCCTCAGCGGTGACGATCCCCTTTTTCCCGCCAAGGTGGGCAAAGACTTCACTTCTGATCAGCGGCTTGAGCGTGCTCACATTCACGACCTCGACTGAAACGCCCGAGGTTTCAAGCATCGCCGCTGCTTCCATCGATTTCCACACCATTGCACCCGTCGCAAAAATGACGACATCGGAACCTTCACGCACAGTGTACATCTTCCCGATCCCGTACCCACGATCGGCGGGCGTGTACACGGGAAGATCATTGCGGTTTATGCGGATGTAGACTGGCCCCTTGTACGCGGCCATCGCGGTGACCATCTTTTTCGTCTCAACAGCGTCAACAGGGTTGAGCACGATCATGTGCGGGATGGCTTTAATAATATTGCCGTCCTCAACTGATTGGTGTGTCTTGCCGTCGCCGAAATCGGAGAGACCGCAACTTGAGCCGCATATCTTTACATTCGCTTTCGGTATTGCCACGGAGCAGCGGATCTGGTCGTAGGCCCGGCCTGCCGCGAAAACAGCGAATGTACTGATGAAGGGAATCTTTCCGGCCAGCGCCAGACCCGCAGCGGTCGAAGTCATATTCTGTTCGGCTATTCCCATCTCGAAATACCGCTCGGGAAAAGCTTCCTTGAACATGAACGACATCGTCGACTTGCCGAGATCGGCTTCCAGAGCCACGATATCGGAATTTTTCCGGCCCTCTTCCACCAGAGCCTCGCCATATGCTTTTCTGAGGTTCAGTTTTTCCATGATCACAGTCCCTTCTCAAGGTCGTCGAGATCCCTGCACGCCTGGGCGTACTTCGCATCGTCAAGGATTCCGTTGTGGTAGGCGGCGTTGCCTTCAGCGAAGGAGAAGCACTTGCCCTTGACCGTATCCAGGATTATCAGGGTCGGCTTGCCTTTTACCTTTTTAGCGCATTCGATCGCGTCGATGATCGCCAATACATCGTGCCCATCCACCGTGATGACCTCCCACCCGAACGCTGCCCATTTTTTGTCGAGATTCGGGATATCTAGCATTTCCTTCGTTGGGCCTGTCGCCTGAATCTTGTTCCAGTCTATGAAGGCAGTCAGATTATCGACCTTGAAATTGGGTACTGCGATAGCGGCTTCCCATAGCTGACCCTCTGACTGTTCACCGTCACCCATGATCACATAGACGCGGTTGTCCCTTTTGTCGAGCCGGAAGGCAAGCGCCATGCCGAGTCCGATCGAGAGTCCCTGACCAAGCGACCCCGTAACCGCTTCGATGCCCGGTATGCTCAGATCGGGATGCCCCTGTAGAAGCCCGCTGATCGATTTGACCTTTTTTAGTTCCTCACGCGGGAAATATCCGAGCTCGCACAACGCAGCGTACTGTATGAGTGCGGCGTGTCCCTTGCTCAAGACCAGCCTGTCGCGTCCTTCCCAGAAAGGATTCACCGGATCCAGTCTCATCTCATTGAAATACAGCACTGCTATCGTCTCTGCGAGCGAACTCGATCCGCCCAAGTGCCCCGCCTTTCCGACGCCGATCATCTCAAGAAGATCTCGACGCAGCTGAAGTGCTTTCTCGTTCAGTCTCATTGAGTTTTCTTTTAGTGTCATCCGCATGCTCCTGAATATCTGAAATCAGCATTTCGAAATGTGCCTTCAGCATTTGCCTTTCCTGATACAGTCGAC
The DNA here is from genome assembly GCA_963678065.2 of Treponemataceae bacterium. Classification (GTDB taxonomy): domain Bacteria; phylum Spirochaetota; class Spirochaetia; order Treponematales; family Rectinemataceae. The sequence goes on along the minus strand of CAXXVZ010000003.1, from coordinate 2,316,901 downwards.
TAATCCAGCCGCGCACAAATTGGCAAAAAATCGACGTCTATCTCCCTGTTTGTCTCCGGCCTGAAATCAAAAGCGTCAGGCACGATAATGTTTCTCGCTCCGTACAATTCGAAAAGCCCAACGTCGGGAAGGTCGTGTTTTCACTACCAGTCGTCATGCTGAACGTGGGTTTTTTCCCAACGGACCTGTGCTAAGAATGAAGTGATTGATATCCATAAAATTAACTATGTTGAGTTTAATTCAACATTGTGTATTTGTCAATCAACAAATGAAAATTCCAGATCTTACTTTGCAATATCCATTGGAATTCAGGAGCAATTCCCAGGATAAGCTTCAGATAGAAAAGGAAGTATCGATGAGGTTGAGGCTAGCATACGGCTGGAGGAAGAGAACTATCCATGGCGCTTCGGACTTCTGTGTGGGTAGGGTGGAAAAACCATAGAATAGAGCATTCTGGATTTATGCAGGATACGGAAAGGTATTCACCAACCCATTCTTAGCACATTCCATCGAATTGACTCCAGCTGCCCACTGTCAGTCCATTTTTCCTTGTCACCCAACCCGACAGGCTGCTAGCACTTCTCAGCATGTTCATGGAGAGCCATCTCTTCTTTGACTGCTTCAAGGGCTACGGTTGCTTTGAACTACTCGTTGAACCACTTGCACAGGTGGATACTCCTTTTCATGGAAATGGTAAACTGAATTCCCCAGCAGTTGGCAAATAGGATTCCCCACCCACAGGGGCCTTGGCCGCTATGCTTGCGAGCATGCGGCACAAGAAATGAGTACCATGAAGGACTACAACATCGTACGAACAGGGCACAGGCAAGGACTCACAGTCAGCGCACTAGCGGTAAAACTTGGCAAGGACCGCAAGACCGTGAGAAAGTACCTGCGCATGGACAATGACCAATTCTTACGGTATCTCGAGCGAATGGCAGAACGCGGTAAGGCTTTTTCGGTCTACAAGGACGAAATCCTCGAGATTTTTAAAAAGAACCACGAAGGCAGAATGGTCTACTCATCGTCCGTCCACGACTACTTAAGCGAGAAATACGGAGAGCTTCCAGGCTCGGACCGTACGTTGCGGAACTACCTGACGTATCTCAAGGCATCCGGTGCGATTAAGGTGGGCCTGTGTCGGGAATATCGTCCTGTGGAGCCTCTGGCCTACGGCAAGCAGGCTCAGATTGATTTCGGCGTAGAGACGACGAACATCGGAAAGGCTTGGTTTGTTGTCGTAGTACTCTCACGAAGCCGTTACCGCTACGTAGCGGCCCAATCCAGGCCCTTTACCAGCGAGGATGTGATCGGCCATCTCCTGGACGCCTTCGAGTTTTTTGGCGGTATCACCGAAGAACTCGTCATGGATCAGGACCGGACAATGATTGTGACGGAAAACCTTGGCGACCTCACGACGACAAAAGCCTTTGCTGAGTTCGTCGCAGAACAGGGACTGCGGCTCCGTGTCTGCCGTGCGGCCGATCCGGAATCGAAAGGAAAGGTCGAGAATGCGGTCAAATACGTCAAAACGAGCTATTTCTCGAGCCGCAGCTTCGCGACCTTCGACGAACTCCAGGCAGGCATGCGCAAATGGCTCTTACGAGTGAACGCAAAACTGAGCCAAGCCACGCGTCTCATGCCGCTCGCGGACTTCGAAGCGCACGAGAAACCCGTCTTGCGGGCGCTCCGAGCGTCTATTTTCCGCGCGGACACCGCATCGGGCTGCCGAGAGAGCCGTAACGTGGATCAGAAAAGCCTTATATCGATCGCCGCGACCAGGTACTCGGTGCCGAACTCGTACCGGCTCAACGAGGTCACTATCGAGCGCAAGGACGGACTCATCCTGGTATTCGATACGAAGACGGGTATCCAGATCGCGGCGCATCGCGAAGCGGCAACACCCGGCGGAACGGTGCTGGACAAGGCTCACTATCGCGATCGCGAAGGATCCCAGGAAACGCTCCGCGCGGATCTTGTCGCCGCAGTAGATGATCTTCCCGAGTGGGGGAGCTTCGTCGATGGTATCTATACCGAGTATCGACGCTACTTCCGGGAGCACGCTGGCCGACTTCGGAAGCTTCTCAAGCGCAACATCGACAGAGAGAAACTCGTGCTTGCATTGAAGTTCTGCCTGGATAGAGGACTTGCAAGCGCCCAGGATCTCATCGACGCGGTCAACAGCACGACGCCAGTGCCCGCAGTGGCGCCTTCGCCGTACCGCGGCCTTCATCAAACCAGAGACCTTCCACTAGTTGCCACACGCTCGGTCAGCGAGTATCAGCGATTCCTCGACGCGCTCGTCGATACGCAGAGGCACGAAGAATGAGCGCCCTCGCAGAATCCGCTCGTAAACTGGAGTCCCTGCGGCTTCGTGGCGCGTCGTCACGGCTTCCTGAGCTTCTTAAACAAGCTGAAAGCGGGGGACTGACATGCCTTGCCTTCCTCGAGACCCTCGTGGACGTCGAACTACAGGATCGCGGCGACAGGCGCCTCAAACGAGGCCTCGCCATGGCCCATTTTCCCGTCGTAAAGCGCCTCGAGGATTTCAAACTCGGCCGAGTAGCAGGAATTGGAAAACGAGACCTCTCTGAGCTCACCGAGTGCTCTTGGATAGACCGTCACGAGAACCTTCTGCTCTTCGGGCCTCCTGGACTCGGAAAGACCCATCTCGCAATCGCTCTTGGCCATGTGGCCGTACGCAAAGGCTATTCGGTTTGTTACGAGCGCATGACCTCACTGGTGAAGCTCCTCGTGCGCTCTGACGCCGCACGCAGCGCTCAGTTCAGGCTAAGCCGGCTCGCGAAGGCCAACCTCATGATCATTGATGAGATTGGCTACACTCCTATCGAGCGCAAGGAAGCCAATCTCTTTTTCACCTTCGTCTCGGATCTCTATGAACGTGCCTCTATCGTCGTGACGAGCAACAAGGACCTGAACTCTTGGTCAGAACTCATGGGCGACGAGGTTATGACCGCAGCCCTGTTGGATCGTCTCATGCATCACGCAAAGATTTTCTCCCTGTCAGGGGAGTCATATCGCATCTCTGCAAAGAAGGAGGAATAACCCTCTACCGGGTGGGGATTCCTAGTTGCCATATGGTGGGGAAAACTACTTGCCATTTCCACTTTTCAGGGCATATTCCACCTTATCCAGTTTCTGCAGTGGTCCAACTCGTGGGCGCAGCATACATGAGAAAAATTGACAAGTTTAAAAAAACATTGACAGAAGTAAAATACTATAATACAGTCAGATTGTAATACAATGTAGCAATCAACGATGATTAATGAGACTCAAGGAGAAGGGATTCACATGAATGACCTAATCATTCGGCAGGTGAATTGCTATGACACGCTCTCGCAGGCATTCCGGGGAAATTGTGACATCCTTATAAAGGATGGTAGGATTGAAAATGTCTCCATGGAGAGACTGGAAGCCGCAGCTGGATGTGAAATCATCAATGGTGAAAGTAAATACTTAATACCGGGCCTGTTCAATCTCCACAGCCATCCGCAGCGCAGGCATGTCAGCATGAACGAAAAGTCCGGCCCTTTTAGGGTCGGCGCCGCCGCCATCGAGGATCTTCCGGATACTCAGCGGATGGCTTATGCGATAAGGAATATCTGGACGGAAATGCTCCTCGAGGGTGTGACTACCATTCGGGCGGCCGGCTCAAAAAACTGTCTGAACATCGAACTGCGCGATGCCATAACCAATGGGATCATCTGCGGGCCGAATATCATCGCAACTGGACCCATCCTATCGACCACGGGTGGACATGCAACCGTCGGTATCGATGGAGCAATGGAAGTGGATGGCGTCGATGAAGTTCGAAAAACTGTGCGAATGATACTCAAAAAGGAAGCCGATTGGATCAAACTCTGCGTGAGCGGCGGACTCGCGGGTATCCATAAGGGCGAACACCCATCGATGGTACAGTTCACCTACGATGAAGTAGCAGCTGCCGTCGATGAAGCGCACAGGAAGAACCGTAAGGTGATGGTCCATTGCATGTCCTCCGAAGCCGCAGAGATGGCGATCAAGGCCGGCGTCGATTGCATCGAGCATGGGAATTTGCTTACTGAAAACGTACTTGGCCTTATGAAGGAGAAGAGTATTCCGTTTGTACCAACCATGTCGGGAATATGGAAGGTTTACCAACGTGAATTCGATGCTGGCAATACTAGGGTTGCCAACCTTTTACGGGAAGTCATATTTCCCCATAAGGATGTAGTACGACATGCGATTGATGCCGGAATACTGATCGGGACCGGCACCGACACGCTGGGAAGCGTGATAGAAGAAATGAGGATGTTCATTCAATGCGGCATGACAAATGCTCAGGCACTAAACGCGGCAACGATCAACTCTGCGCGGATAGTCGATCTGGAAGGACGTACCGGAACCATCGAACCGGGAAAGAATGCCGATTTAGTACTACTCGGGGGAAATCCTCTGAAGAATATTGACGAATTCAAGCATATAGAAAAAGTGTTCCTGAAGGGGAAGGTGTTCGAGCCCCGCCTTCTTCAGGTATTCACGTATGGAAGTTGAGTCTTTAGTTCAAGGAGGCTTTGCATGAAGAGAAGGTTGATGCTCGTATCTTGTCTCGTCTTGGCGTGCTTGCCTGTCTTCTCGGCAGGCTCGGGCGACTACCCCACCAAGCCTATCGACTTGATTGTTCCCGGGTCGGCGGGCTCGGGAGGCGACGTTCTTACGAGAGTGATAGCCAAGTACCTGTCCCGGGAATTAGGAGTGGGGGTCAATGTCCTCAATATCGCCGGCGGCAATGGCATCCCCGCCGTACAGGCTATGCTGACGGCTAAGCCTGATGGATACACGCTGCTCGCCGATCAGGCTCTCTCGAGTTCCTACCAGATGCTGATCAAGGAATTGCCGTACAAAGTCGACGATCGGACCTTCGTCGTCAAGTTCGCCAAAGGTCCGCAGGTTCTCTGCGTGAATCCCAACAGCGGATGGAAAGACCTGAACGATGTGGCAAAGTTCGCCAGGGAAAATCCGGGGAAGCTCATCTGGGGAGGCATCAGCGCCTCAAGTGCGGCTGATCTGGTTCAACTCCAGTTTTTCAAGGCTGCGGGAATTGATGTCAAGAAAACAAAGAAGCTTTCCTATACAGGTGGAGGGGAGATCCTGGCAGCAATAGCCGGAGGTCATGTGATGCTAGGTACCTCTGCGGCGTCGGGAGTTCCGTCGTTCGCCCAGAGCGGCAAGGTACTTCCTGTAGCCATCGCCGGATCGAATCGTATCGGAGCATTGCCCGATACCAAGAGCGCGGCTGAACAGGGATTCCCCAAGGTCACAATAGGATTCTGGGTGGGAATCAGTGGCCAGAAGGATCTTCCGCAGAAGATCATCGCCGCGATCGATGCGGCCTCCCGCAAGATAATTGTACGACAGGACTTTCTCCTGGACCTGGACAGGCTTGGAACGGTGCTGGATTTTGCCGACAGCAGCAAGATGCGAGCCGATGTAAAGGAAGAAGCAGAAGAGACCGCTGGTTTGCAGCTTTACGGGCAATGATCCAAGCCGACTGGGGGTGCCATGAATAAGAATAGTTCCAGCTGGCTCGGCAAGTACAGTCATCTGTTGCTTGCGGGCGTGTTCGGTAGTATCGCGATCGTCGAAGCGATCCGGGTTGGCGTCAAATATACAAGCGAGAGTTTCATTGCCGGGCCAGGCGGATACATGATGGTGGTCGGCGTAGGCATGGTGGGTTTTTCATTGATTGGAGCCATTGCCGGCCTATGTGGATGGCTGCGTCGCGATTATCGCCGGCGGAGAAGTAATTCCGACATGGTGCCCGTCTCCTCCCAGGCTGATAAAGCGGAGCCTGATGCGGGCGGGAAGCTGCCAAAAGATTCTTCGCGTCTCTGGAAAACCTGTCTGAGCTTCCTGCTCTGTGTCGGATATGTGTTGTTGATAAAGCCCCTGGGATTCACCATCGCCTCTCTTCTGTACCTTGCGGTAAACCTCTGGCTGCTCCAGAATCCTGTCCGCAGGATACTATTCACCTGCGTTGTGATGTTTCCTATCCTGTCATTCGGCCTTCCGATAGTCGGGATATCGGTACCCAAGGGAATATTTGGCGTGTAAGTGGGAGATTTTCCATGGATTGGATACTTCAGGGATTCGCTTCTGCACTGGGTTTACAGAATCTTCTCGTGTCTATTGTGGGATGTTTCATCGGCACGTTGGTTGGAGTGCTGCCGGGGTTGGGCCCTACAGCCGCGGTAGCCTTGTTGTTTCCCTTCGCCATGCTGCTGTCGTCAGCTCAGGTAATGATAGGTCTCGGCGGCGTCTATTACGGAGCCATGTTCGGAGGGGCTGTCACGGCCATCCTGCTGAATATACCGGGCGAGGTCGCTGCGGTTCCTACTGCCATCGAAGGCTATCCGCTGATGAAGCAGGGTCGAGGCGGACAGACCATGGTGATCTGTATGCTATCTTCATTCACCGGCGGTTTGGTGGCGATGATCTGTCTGCTCTTCTTTGCGCCAGTGCTTGCGGATCTGGCCTTGAAGCTCGGACCGTTCGAGTACCTGGCATTGATGATCTTCAGCCTTTCATGCGCTGCGGGCCTGGGGGGCGGCTCCATCATAAAAGGTTTCATAGCCGCGTTCATGGGATTGCTGATAGCCATGGTCGGTGTCGACATGAATTCCGCCACGTCCCGGCTCACCTTTGGATCAATTCAATTGGTGCAAGGGTTCGATGTTGTCGCGATCGTCGTGGGCTTGTTCGGGATTACCGAGGTGCTCGATGGCATACTGAATGACGACCATGCGGTCACCATAGTGAATAAAAAATTCGGCTCGCTGATGCCCAGCAGGCATGAGTTGGGCCTCGCGGCACCAGCCGCCGGGACCGGAGCAGTCATAGGCACGGCCCTCGGCATTCTGCCGGGAATTACACCCTCTGTCTCATCTTTCATCAGCTATTCGCTGGCAAAACGATTCGGCAGAGAAAAAGACAAGTTCGGGAAAGGGGCGATCGAAGGCTGCTCGTGCAGCGAGGCTGCAGACAATGCAGCGGCAATGTCTGGGTTCATTCCTCTGATGGCGTTAGGAATCCCGACCGGGCCAGTGCTCGCAATCGTTCTGGCCGCACTCATCATTCAGGGCGTCGTCCCGGGACCCTTGATGTTCACAGTTTATAAAAACCTGACTGGTACGGTTATCGCGGCTTTCTTCATATCCAACATAATCCTGCTGGTTCTGAACATTCCGCTTTCAGGCATCTGGATAAGAATTACCAGAATTCCCTACCGGTGGCTGGCACCTTTTATTCTGTTTCTCTGCATACTCGGATCGCTCGTCATCAGGAATTCACTGTTCGATTTATGGACCATGATGGCGTTCGGAGTACTTGGTTTCCTTGCACGGAAAATCGACTTCCCTGTTCCTCCATTTGTGTTGGGTCTCATCCTGGGCAACAGGCTCGAGACGTATTTTCGACAGACAGCTGTACTGGGGTTCGACTATATCTTGTCTCGACCGGTTGGGCTCATCATCGTAGCATTCGCAATAGTGATGGTCCTGATCTTTGCACGAGCAAAGCCCCAACTGCAAAAAACCAGTTCTGAATCAAAGGATCAAGGATGAAATTCCTCAAAATATCAAAAACCCGTCTCGTGGATAAAGTTGTCGAGGATCTATACAACAAAATATCCGCCGGTGAACTTCTTCCCGGGGACAAACTCCCTGGCGAGGTTGCTCTCAGTGAATCTTTGGGAGTCGGGCGCCCAACAGTGCGCGAGGCAATAGGGCAATTGATCGGACTTGGGTTATTGACCCGCGGCAAGTATGGCATATTCGTTGCCCAGGCGTCTGTCTCTACGGTGAAAGCGACGCTCGCTCCTATGCTTCTCGAGACTTGGGAAATACGAAAGCTTTATGAGGCAAGGATGGTGATCGAGGCTGAAATAGCAGTGCTTGCCTGCCTTCGGGCTAACCCCCAGCATCTCGAGAAACTCCAAAAATTGAACGACCAAATGCTGGAAAAGTCAAACGACGAGAACAGCTATTGGATCCTTGATGACCAGTTCCATGAACTTGTCGCCGAGATATCCGACAACACCATCCTGGTGACTATGCATCAGTCGATCAGAGATTTATTCAAGAAGTACGAGGTGAGCGTCAACAAGCTTGAATACATCAGGAAGCAGACCTATTCCTGGCATTCATCGCTCATTGAAGCGTTTGCGAAGAAAGATACCACTGCGGTCAGAGGCATTATAAATAAATCCCTGTCCGAATCGCAGGATGCCCTGACAGTCTTGCGGAAAAGCAAGGAGGATTGAACCACCATGAGAGAAAAGACGGTGGCAATTGTCGGTACCTCGATGTTCGCCAAAGCTGTCGCTGTCGAGTTCCTACGGCATGGTGCCTCGGTTCTGTTCCTTGATGATCAGTGTTTTTCATCTTCCATCACGTTCCAGGCCGAGGAAGGCGGAATATTGACGTCCTTCACCTGTGCCTGCACTTCGGACTGGAGAAGAATCGGCGATGCGATATACGTGGTGACTTCCCAGACAGGAGAGGAACTGCTCCAGTCCGCAATGAAAATTGCCAGCTTCATGGAATTAGGCCAGCTCTTGGTGATGTTCCCGGGATATTTCATGGCAGAACCGGTCGCCAGGATATTCCGGGAAGTAGGTAATAATAATGTTAGTATATGCGAGATGACATCATCTCCCGTGGTATGCAGCATGAAAGCGGATGGAATCATTCATATCCATAAACGCAAGAAGAAGCTGAAGTATGCTACCTATAAAAGCCATACTGATATACCGGCTCTTGCTCTGCTTAAGGATTTCCTGCCCATGCTTTCTCTCGCGTCGAATACGATCGAGACCAGTCTTGAAAACATTAACTCGATACTCCACCCCCTTCCCATCCTACTGAACCTGGCCACGGTCCAACGATCTCCGGATACATTTAGGCATTTCATCGATGGAGTAGACGAGCAGGTATCATGCCTGATGCACCTGATGGATGAAGAGCGTCTCGCGGTCGGCAGTTCGCTCGGCCTCGAACTCGAGCCCGTGCTGACTCAACTGAAATCATATTATGGCAACAACAGCGCCCGGACGATTTTCGAATATATCCATACCCCGGAATGCCCTTACTACGAGATCCGCGGATTTGGCCTGTCAAGCAGATATATAACCTTGGATGTTCCCAACCTGGTCGTCAACACTGCCAGGCTGGCTCATGCAAACATGGTGCCAGTCCCCTTGTTTGATGCCTGCATGGCATTGGCAAACCCATTTATAGCGAACGCAGAATTTCCAAAGTAATATAGCGGGCTATAAGGAGGAATGTTCTTTGGCATATGGAAACAAGGGAATGTAATCTACGTAACTCATGAATTCCGATAAGGTCTTTTGATAACTGAGGTAGGCAATCCTTTTTATGAAGCGGAGGTCGCCCGAAAGGACCAGCGTAGGATCATCATGGGATTGTTCACCGCGAAGCTCCCTGCCATCAGGATGCTGGATGACTTCGATTATGGAACACAACCCGGCCTCTCCGCCGCGACGCGGAGGGGCAAAAAAAAATCCTGCAATGAAGCGCGTCATCAATTTTAACGCCGGCCCCGCTGTGATCCCCCTCGAAGTGCTCCAGGCAGCACAGGCCGAAATGCTCGACTGGCAGGGTACCGGCATGTCCGTCATGGAAGTGTCCCACCGCTCCAAGGAATACGAGGCGATGCACAACGAGGCCCAGGACATGTTCCGTAAGCTGGCAGGCATGGGTCCCGAATGGAAGATACTCTTCCTCACCGGCGAAGCCTCGAGCCAATTCTTCATGCTGCCCATGAACTACCTGTTCGACGGCCGCAAGGCGTCATACCTCGTAACGGGCAACTGGTCCAAGTTCGCGCTCAAGGAAGCAAAGCGCTTCGGGCTCTGCAACTCCTCCAGCACCGAGAATCCCGACGCCACCTTCACACGCATCCTCCGGCCGGACGAGATAAAGGTCGATCCTGTCTCGACGTACGCACACTTCACCAGCAACAACACCCTCTTCGGCAGCCAGTGGCATTGCTGGCCCGAAGTCGGGAAAGTACCCCTCGTCTGCGACATGTCGAGCGACATCTTCTCCCGACCGTTCCCGGCCGACAGGTTCGCCTTGATCTACGCAGGCGCGCAGAAGAACCTCGGGCCTTCCGGCGTCACCGTCCGCGACGCATTCCTCGACAGGGCGCAGAAACAGGCCAGGCTCCCGACGATGCTCTCGTACCGCACACATGCCGACAACAACTCGCTGTACAACACGCCCCCCGGCTTCTCGATCTACGTCCTCAACCTGACCCTGAAGTGGCTCCTCAAGATGGGCGGACTTGAGGCGATGGCAAAGATCAACAGGGAAAAGGCGGCCATAATCTATGGTGTGATCGATGCTTCCGGCGGATTCTACCGCGGACCGGTCGCGAAGGATTCTCGTTCCGAGATGAACGTCGTCTTCCGCCTTCCCGACGAGGCGATGGAGGAGGTGTTCGTGAAGGAAGCCAAGGCGGCGGGCATCGTCGGCGTGAAGGGTCACCGCTCCACCGGCAGTATTCGTTTCTCCACCTACAATGCCAACATGGTCGACAGCATCAAGGACGCAGCCTCGTTCATGGCCGATTTCTACAAGAAACGAGGCTAATCTGGACCGGCAGCATCCCCGTGATCACCCCCCGGCGCCGTATTCGGTGCCGGGGTTTTTGTCCTCACAAGAATCAGCCGAACACGAAAGAGCGTTTCGAGTGTCGGTTCTTTTTGCTTGCTCTCCATGTAGTAAATCGTGCTACGGGCGATTCCAGCCTGATTCGCATGCGGGTCCATACCCCGAAGCTCAGCTTCGCTCTTTCTTGTGAAGTGACTATCGGGTATGGACCTGCATACAATCCATTCCTTACAGAACGAACGATACCTCGGAGCTCTGCTCCGGGGTTCGTTCATTCGGCAATTCGAGTATGGTCATTTTTTTCTGGTTTCGTAGATAACGAATCCTTCTGAGGTATTGAATCATCGGGGCGATCCGGGCACATTGGTTGTGCTCGCTCCCTTCGGTGTGGATCCCTCCCACAGTCTGAAAATCTGGGTGCTGATGTATCGGAACAAAATTGTTGATTTTTTCGCTTGACAATTCGGAATGTGCCTATATACTCCACTTTATCAACTTTCTGTTTATCTCCCCCAAATAGGGTTTAATAGTTTTGGTAATTCTTTGAAGGAGGTGAGAAAAGCTTTATACGTCTTGCATGCAAGATGAATGGATGTTGCCTTTTATGAGTTTTCTATTGAAACGCTTTCATCTCGGGATCCAGATCCAATTCACTCAGTTCACGATGCGTAAGGGAGGCTGTAATATGTTCGGAAGAAAGGGACTTATCTTCTTGATGCTCTGCACTCTTTTAGTTGTTGGACTGTCGGCTGCCACCAATGATTCCACGAACGTGATTAAAATAGGTTTTTTGACTCCGCTTTCGGGCAACAACGCGAATTACGGCAAGCAGTGCCTCGCGGCGGCCCAGATGATAGTGGATCTCATTAATGACGACTACCCGCAGTCCTCGCTGGAACTCGGCCCTGGCAAAGGCCTTCCAAACCTGAACGGCGCAAGGATTCAACTGGTGGTAGCCGATCATAAGAGCGATCCAGAGATCGCGGTCGCCGAAGCGAAACGGCTTATCGCAGAGCAGCACGTGGTCGCCATCACCGGGCAGTACACGAGCGCCATCACGAAGGCCGTTGCTGTCGTGACCGAACAGTACAAGATACCGCTCCTGACGGCCGGATCAGCAGTATCCCTCACTGACGGCACCACTGATTTGAGTTGGTATTTCCGCTTCGGGCTCAATGATGCGACCTATATCAAGGATACTTTCGCCTTCGTCGATGGCCTGAACAAGACGAAGAAAGCCGGTATGAAAACCGTCGCGTTCATGTCCGAGGACACGGAATTCGGCGCGAACATCGTCAAGCAGGAAGTCAAGTACGCGAAAGAATTCGGCATGGAAGTGGTCGCAAACATCATCTATCCATCCAACTCCACCAACCTGACCTCGGAAGCGCTGAAAATCAAAAAAGCCAATCCCGATGTCCTTATCATGGCTTCCTATACTTCGGACGGGATTCTGTTCCTCAACACAATCAAAGAGCAGAACTGGGTACCCAGGATGCTCATCGGCCAGCGCGGTGGATTCGTCCAGCAGGATTTCCTGGACGCACTCGGAAAAGATACCGAGTATATCTGCACCACGGGTGGATGGTCTTCGGATCTCGCCCTGCCTTCGAGCAAGGAAATCGTCAAACTCTATCCTTCGAAGTATTCCAATGGAGTCGACCTCAATGAGGGTCACGTCAAAGATGCAAGCAATGTGCTCATCCTCGCCATCGCCATCAACCAGGCCGGGACAACCGAAGCCAACGCATTGAAGAAAGCCCTCATGAACCTGAAACTCGACATGTCGAAGTGGATGATGCCCTGGGATGCCGTCACGATGGATGCGAGAGGCCAGAATACCTCATCCGCAGGAGTCATCATGCAGATGCTGGGAGGGAAATACAAAACCGTATATCCCGCGAAAGCTCAGGCTGCGGACCCGGTCTTCATAATGCCCGCCTGGAACAAAAGGTAAGCTGCCATGCGGGAGGTTATCGCCTCCCGCAAAATCGGAATCATGATCCCGTCCCTCCCGAACAGGAGAGGGGCGGGGAGCCGACCATCTCCATGTCGTTGTCGAATGATTTTTCCAGACCGATTGAGGAGCAACGGATATGTTCGTGCAGGCATTGTTCGAAGGTTTGATAAACGGGGCGATATTGGCCTTGGTTGCCATGGGCATCGCTCTCGTCTGGGGAGTCATGAATATCCTCAGTTTCTCCCAGGGCGAGTTCCTGATGATCGGAATGTTCCTGTCTTTCTACCTCAACAAATTCTTCAAGATGGATCCGCTCGTCGCCCTTCCGATATGCGCGGTCGTGATGTTCCTGTTCGGATACGTGATCTACAAGACGATAATCGTCAAGGCTCTCAAAGGTCCCGTACTGTCGCAGCGATTGATCACATTCGCCTTGAGCATGGTGTTGATAAACCTGGTACTTCTTCTTCTGGGTGGAGAATTCAAGACGATAAGAAACGTCGCGTTCAAAGGCACGATCAACCTGGGATGGCTCATGGTCTCGAAGCAGAAGCTTGTTCCGTTCGTTGCCGCCATGGTCATAGCCGGCTGCATGTTTTATTTCCTCGGCAACACCAGGACAGGCAAGGCGATAAAGGCGACGGCGATGGACAAGGAAGCCGCCGCGCTGGTCGGAATCAATACGGAGCGCTCGTACGCCCTCGCATTTTCGCTCGCGAGCGCGATCGCCGGAGCCGCGGGATGCGCGCTAACGTATTTCTACTACATTTTTCCCGGCGTGGGAGCGAATTTTCAACTTTTCGGTTTTATCGTGGTTTCGATGGGCGGCTTCGGCAGCATCACCGGCGCATTCCTCGGGGGCTTGATAATGGGGATCGTCGATACTTTCACGGGTGTCTACCTGAGTACCGCTTTCAAATACCTCGGCGTATGCGTCGCTTTCATCGTCGTCGTTTCCTTCAGGCCAAAAGGGATTTTCGGGAGGTGATGGAATGAGGAAAACGATTTTCGGAACAAAGAACCAGGTACTTCTGATCGGTCTGGTTATTCTGGCCGCCATCGCGCTCCCCTTGGTGCTGAGCGGCAATTTTCCCCGTCATGTCATGACGATGATGGTCATATGGACTATCCTGGGACTGGGATGGAACTTTATCGGCGGCTACGCGGGGCAGATTTCCAACGGTCATTCGCTTTTCTTCGGGCTCGGGGCATATTCCTGCGCGCTCTCCATGCAATGGTTCCAGTTGACTCCGTGGATATCCATGTGGATCGGCGTGCTCATATCGGTCATCATCGCGTTCCTGATCGGAAAACCCTTGCTGCGCTTGCGCGACCATATTTTTGCGATAGCCACAATGGCGGTCTCGGAATGCGCACGAATAATATTCCTCAACACCAAAGCCCTCGGAGGGGCGACCGGAGTCTACTTCTTCAACAAGAACCTCAATCGAGTATTCGCGATGCAGTTCCAGAACAATCTGCAATACTATTATGTATACCTGTGCTTCGCGCTCATCGTGCTTCTGCTCACGAAGTATCTCGATAAATCCAAATTTTGTTACTACCTGCGTGCGATCAAGGGCAACGAGATGGCGGCTCAGAGCATGGGCATCGATACGCCGAAGTACAAAATGCTCGCATACATGCTGAGCGCAGGGATCGTGAGCCTTGGTGGGAGCCTCTACGCGCAGTTCATACTGTATATCGATCCCTCCATGCTGATGACACTGAAGGTATCGATGATGATTGTATTGGTCGTTGTCATGGGCGGATTGGGCACGGTCATAGGACCCATCGTAGGGGCCATCATACTGACGTTCATATCCGAATACTCAAGAGCGAAGCTCGGCAAGTACGGTGGTTTCGACATGGTCCTGTACGGCATCCTGGTGATCTTCATTGTATTGTTCCTCCCCAACGGCGTGCTCTCCCTCATCAAGAAGAAGACAGGGAAACCACGCGCCGGAGAAAGGACGGCAGCATGAACAAGATTCTCGAGGTCAATGACGCCACGAAAAAATTCGGCGGACTGATCGCCAACGAAGCCATCACTTTCGACGTCACAGAAGGCGAGATAGTAGGGATCGTGGGGCCGAACGGGGCCGGCAAGACGACATTGTTCAACTCGATCAGCGGCGTCCACCCACTGTCGAGGGGCACGATAGTTTTCGACGGCCAGGAAATCTCCGGAAAGAAGTCGTTTCAGATATGCAAGCTGGGAATAGGCCGCACATTCCAGATTCCGCAATCGATCAATGAATTGACGGTATTCGAGAACGTGCTCGTCGGGGCGCTCTGCCACCATGGCGACATGGAGAAGGCGGAGGCATTGGCGAATGCGATCATGGAGCAGAGCCAAATAACTCACCTGAGGGAAGTAAGCGCGGGCAAACTGAATGTCGGTCAGAAAAAACGGCTGGAAATCGCCAGGGCATTGGCGACGGAGCCAAAGCTCCTGTTGCTCGATGAGACCATGGCCGGGCTCACGGCTACGGAGCGCAAAGATTCTGTGGAGTTCATCAGACGGATCAACGATTCCGGGATCACGATCCTTACCATCGAGCACAACATGGATGTAGTGATGAAGGTATCGAATCGCGTAGTAGTGCTGACATCGGGGAAGGTCTTGTTTGAGGGGACGCCGACTGAAGTCTGCAGCAATGAGGCAGTGATCAATGCATACCTGAGGGGCAATACATGCTCGAAGTGAAGAACCTAAAAACCGGATACGGTGGTGTGCCCGTAGTCCACGATGTTTCGTTCAAAGTCGACAAGGGAAAGATCATAGCAATTCTGGGATCCAACGGGGCAGGGAAGACAACGACCCTGAAGGCTGTGACAGGTTCGGTAAAGGCCATGAGCGGTGACATTCTCTACGAGGGGAAGTCAATCCTGGGCATGCCTACCTACAAACTAGCTGAACTGGGCATATCCATGGTCCCCGAAGGACGCCATCTGTTCGGAAAGCTTTCCGTTAAAGACAACCTTCTGATGGGCGCTTACTTGACGAGGGACAAGAAGACTGTCAGCGATCGACTCGAACAGGTCTTCACTCTGTTCCCGAGGGTAAAGGAGAGGCTGCGGCAGCAGGCCGATACCCTGTCCGGGGGCGAACAACAGATGGTGGCGATCGCAAGAGGATTGATGTCGAATCCCAAGTTGTTGATCCTCGACGAGCCCTCTCTCGGCTTGATGCCTATACTTGTCGCCGAGATATTTGAGTTTGTCAAAACGATCAGCAAGAGCGGAGTGACCGTCGTACTGGTTGAGCAGAATGCTGTTGATACGCTTGCGATCTGCGATTACGCATATGTGATCCAGAACGGGGAGACTGTGATCGAAGGGACCGGATCCGAGCTTCTCGAAAATGAAGAAGTGAAAAAAGCCTATTTGGGAGGATAAATCCGTGCAGATAAATCCGGAGGGCAGCGTCAGCAAACTCGTTGGAGAGCAGGATAGCGAGGGCCATCAGGCTTGTCGTGTGCTGTTGACCACCTGTTCGAATTGCAGAAAGGACGAACATATCCTTATTGTCACCGACCCCACGAGTCTCGAGGTGGCTGAAACGATGTGGGCGGTCGCGAGTGATTTCCCCAACAAGTCGATCGTCATGATGGATGAGCGGACGATGCACGGACAAGATCCCAACAGAGTGGTCGCCGAGGCTATGGCCAAGGCCGATGTAATATTCGGAGCGACGAAGTTTTCACTGTTCCATAGCCGCGCGAGGAGAGAAGCGGTGGCCGGAGGAGCCCGGTTCGTCAACATGGTGGACTATACCGCATCGATGCTTCGCAAAGGCGGAATGTACGCCGATTTCATCGAAGAGGGGAAGGTCTGCGAGCGCATGTCAAAGGCGATGGTGGGCCAGAGAATCCATGTCGCTACCGAAAGGGGAACAGAGTTTTCCGCGAACATAGCCGGAAGACCCACCGTGCCGCAGTACGGGCGAAGTCTCGTGCCGGGATCGTCTTCTTCGCCGCCGGATATCGAGTGCGCCATCGGCGCCATCGAAGGCACGGCGAATGGCGTCGTATTCGTCGACGGAAGCATCCCCCATCCCCAGCTTGGCCTCATACACGACGAGATAAAACTGATGATACACAATAGCGTAATCGTCGACATAAGCGGCGGGCCGCAGGCTCGAACTCTCGCGAGGATCCTCAAGGATTTCAACGACGAAAAAGCATATTGCGTCGGGGAAATCGGAATCGGGCTTAACACGAAGTGCGAACTCAACGGGCGCATGCTCGAAGACGAAGGTTGTGCAGGGACCATGCATTTCGGGTTCGGAAGCAATACCGGCTTCTTCGGGACGATCGAGAGCGCATACCATCTCGATATGGTTATCAAGAAACCAAGCATCGAAGTCGACGGAAGATTCCTGCTCCGCGAGGGGGAAGTCATTGTTTGAGCTAGTAAAATCAACCAAGGAGGCATCCGATATGGCCAACCATCCAGAAGGCATTCTCTTCCCCGAAACCCTGCAGCGGGAGATCAAGGACAAATTTCTTTATGTGGACAGGGATCCGGATATCGGCGAGAGACTGATGTTCGACAACGCAGGCGGGGCTTTCAGGCTCAAAAAGGCCGTGGAGAGGGCGATCGAGGTCGACTCCGTTCCTGACTGTCCGGAGCGCGTCCACAAGATGGCGCTGAAGCTCCAGAAAATTCAGGACGATGGCACGGACGATACGAGGTTGATTTTCAATGCCCCCGCCGGCGGCAGCATCCTCACCCACCTTACCGCGTCCCAAACCATGTTCGACATGGTACGCGCGGTGGCGGAAAACGTGCCAGGCAAAAATATGGTAACTTCGGTCCTGGAGCATCCGTCGGCATATGACTGTATGGAATACTATGCCCAGAAGACGGGTCGCGAGCTACGGGTGGCGCAGAGCAATCGCAATACAGGCGGAGTCGACGTCGACTCGATCGTCAAGCTGATCGACAAGGACACCGTATTGCTCAGCGTGATGTACGCCTCCAACATAACCGGCGCGATCTATGACATGGAGTCCATCGTACGGGAAGCCCGGTCGGTCAAGCCGGATTTGTACATTATCTGCGACGCAGTCCAACACGCTCCTCACGGGATCCTCGACTTGGAAAAAATGCCCGTCGACGGCATCAATTTCGCACCATACAAGTTCTATGGCTGCCGTGGTTCCGGAATCGGCTATGTCTCCGAGCGCCTTTCCAGACTGCCTCATCATAAGCTTTCTGCAAAAAACATCGAGGATTGGTCCTTGGGCAGCCCGGCCCCATCCCAGTTCGCGGTCATCACGGAGATCGTTAACTATGTTGCGTGGGTCGGCGGCCATTTTACCGATTCGAAGTCCCGAAGGGAATTGTTCGTCGCGGGTATGGAGAGGATCAAGCTGCACGAGCGGGCGCTCATGGCCAGGATGCTCGACGGTTCGGGTGGGGTGCCAGGACTCAGGAAAATGGACAATGTTCTTGTATTCCTGGATAATCCCGACCTTACCATCAGGGATTTCATCATGGCGATCGGATTCAAGAATATCGGCTATACAAAGGCTGTCAGAGAGTACGAGAGAAGGAACATCATCGTATATGACAGGCTCGCGACCAGTCTGTACTCGAAGAGAATGCTCAATTCATTCGGTCTGGACGGAGCCATCCGTGTATCCCCTCTCCACTGCAACGATATTCTCGATATCGAGAAATTCCTGCTTGCCACGCTGGAGATATCCCGGCTTTGAGACCAGGAATGTCATTGCGGTTATAATTCTTGATGGTTCGAGCGTTTGCTCGTAGAGTTCCCGATCGGCAGAGAGTCTCTACGTATGAATAAATGAGCGGAGAAATGGAAGACAAACAGATCGGCATGAAGGAAGAGAGCAGTTTGACGAAGGACGCTTATGTGACTCTCAAGGAGAAGATCGTAAGCGGCGAGCTCAGGCAGGGAGAGGTCATCAGCATAGCTGCCATGTCCAGGGAGCTCAATATCTCAAGGACGCCGTTGGCCAACGCATGTCAAAGGCTGGAACGGGATAGATTGGTGACGATAATACCGAAACAGGGCGTCGTCATCAATTCAGTCTCCATAATCGACGCGCGTGAGGTTTACGAACTGAGAGCCGCGGTAGAAACATATTCCGCAAAGAGAGCCTTCGATTATGTTTCCGAAAAAGACATCGCCAACCTGAAGATCTCCTATGAAAAGCAGAAAGAGTACGTCGAGAAGGCCGACAGCAAAAGATTCATGAAAGAAGACCTTTCCTTTCACAAGTATCTGCTCTCAATAAGGAAGAATTCACAATTTCTCCATGTCATCGATGATGTAATGGATAAATCGTACCTTCTTGGACTGGAATCATGCAAAAATAAAGGGCGTCTCCAGAAAAGTCTCGAGGAGCATAAAGCGATTATCGATGCCTTGATCAGCAATAATAAGGATCTTTTTATCGACGCGGTTGAGAAAAACATCCTGAATGGATTGATGAATCTGACTGGAGACCATTTATGAGAGGATGGTCGTCGCGTGCGTGAACAGGTCCACCCCGATGGGATCCTGGAATCACGGATCGTTGAGAATGCCGGATAGGAGCGGAAGATGCTGGTCACACTCGCGAAACTACTGCCTCAATATATGAGCCGGGACGCCGCCGTAGGCGCTTTCAATGCAACGACGTACGCCGATGCACAGCCGATCATCACCGCAGCGGAGAAACTGGGAGCGCCTGTGATAGTCCAGATCGGGTCCATGGCCACGGCGTTCATGGATATCGGACTCTGGGGATTGCTTCTCTGCGAAATGGCAAGAAGGTCGAGCGTACCGGTGTGTGTTCATCTTGACCATGCCACCAGGGTCGAGGACATACAAAAGGCGATCGATTCCGGTTTCTCCTCCGTGATGATAGATGCTTCCCAGTTTCCGTACGACCAGAACGTGGAGGTGACGCGCGACATCGTATCCAGGGCCAAGGAGAAAGGGGTGAGTGTGGAGGCTGAGATAGGCTCAGTCGCATACTCTGGTACATCATCCCACAAAGCCGTGCTTTCAGATCCGGAAGAGACTGCGCGATTCGTACGCGATACGGGAATAGACGCTGTCGCCGTCGCAGTCGGGACGCTTCACAGGATGGAGCGTCAGGCATCGCATATCGACTTCGATCTCCTCTCAAGAATCGGGGAAGCCGTTCCGATCCCCTTGGTCATACACGGATCTACCGGGCTCGTGGATGCCGATATTGTGAGGATGCGGAATACAAACGTCTGCAAAGTAAACATCGGCACGGCGCTCAGGATTGCCTTCAACCGTTCCCTGCGCGAGTCCTTGAACGAGAATCCGGATAATTATGTCTACACGGAGTTGCTCGCCAGGCCGAAGAAAGCGGTCGAGGAAATTGTATTGCACAAGCTCGGATTGCTGGGGTTTTGATTCGCATTCCCCCTTGCCAATGACGGAGGTTTTCGTAGATGGGCGAGAAAGTCGATGTGATCTGCATAGGGAATTCAGCGCTGGACGTTCCCTTGAAGCCTATGGATTCAAGCGTATTCGGCATTGATTCGTACCCGATAGACAGAATATTCCCGACCATAGGCGGAAGCGCCACAAATGTATCGGTCATCGCGACAAGGCTTGGAGTGAGAGTCGCCCTCATCACTCTGCTGGGCGATGATATGATGGGAAAATACATTCTTTCCCATTGTGACGAAAACGGGATCGACATCTCCAGCGTCGCCATCGACAGAAATGTCGACACACCGCTCAGCGTGGGGCTCGTACGCGCTGACGGAGAACGGACATTCGTCGTCAGCCGGTCCAGCAGCACGTTCAAGTTCAGTGCCGCGGATATCGACCTCGCGCGCATCAAGGACGCACGGCTGCTCGATATCGCGAGTATATTCATCAACCCCAGACTGGATCGCGATGGATTGATGACTGTGTTCGGGGAAGCGAGAAAACATAAACTGATTATCTGCGCGGATATGATGAAGAGCAGGGACGGCAAGCGTTTGGCTGACATTCGAGAAGCGCTCGCCTACCTCGATTATTTCTTTCCGAACTACGATGAAGCCTCGGACTTGACCGGACTGACGGATATCGACGAAATCGCCGATGCGCTCCTGGGATCCGGCGTCAAGAACGTTGTCATCAAGAATGGAAAGCTTGGCTGCTTCGTGAAGAACGCCGATCTCCGCCTGATCGTCCCGGCATACAGGAATGAAGAGCCGGTCGACACTATCGGAGCGGGCGACAATTTTGTCGCGGGCTTCATAACCGCAATCCTGGATGGAGCGGATATCGTTGAATGCGGCCGATTCGCAAACGCTGTCGCGTCGATTTCTGTCGGTGCGTCGGGAGCCACGAACGGTGTGCGGAACAAGGCACAGGTACTCGAGGTCATGCGAAAGAGAGAGGACTGTCGCGAGTTCCTGACACATTGAAAGAATCTATTGTGATCCAATCCGGGACCGATCGGGAGGAACCTCAAAGTCATGAATAACGTAAAAGCAATTCTGTCGTCGCCGGGATCGATCGTCGTCGAAGAATCTGAAATCCCGGTTCCTGCGCACGGCGAAGTCCTGATAAAGGTCGGCTGTGTGGGAATCTGCGGGTCCGATATACACGCATTCGAATCAGGCCCCTACATCCCACCCAAAGATCCCGGAACCAAGATCGGATTGGGTCACGAATGCTGCGGAGTGATCGAGGCTCTCGGTCCGGGAAGCGACGCATTCCGTGTCGGGGATCGAGTCACCATAGAACCGGGGCTGCCCTGCGGGAAGTGTAGATTCTGCAGGGAAGGGAGATACAACCTCTGCGTGGAAATGGATTTTCTCGCCACTTCCCCGAACTACCGAGGCGCCCTTGCGAGATATATCACGTATCCGCAGAGCATGACGTTCAAACTTCCCGAAGGTATGGATGACATCGAAGGAGCATTGGTCGAACCTGCGGCGGTCGGCATGCACGCCGCCTTCCAGGCGGACGTGAGGCCGGGAAGGAAAATCGTGATACTCGGATCGGGATGCATCGGGCTCATGACACTTCAGGCATGCAGGGCGCTTGGCGCTTCCGAAATCGTCGTGGTCGATGTAATCGAAAAGAGGCTCGAGATGGCGAAGAAACTCGGGGCCGCCTGCGTAGTGAATGCGAAGGAATCCGATACCGTCGAATCGGCCAAGGCATACCTGGGGGAACCGGGAGCCGACATAGTATTCGAGACAGCGGGTTCCCGCGTGACGGCGAGCCTTGCGCCCGCTCTGATCATGCGTGGCGGAAGGATCATGATTGTCGGGACCATACCGGGCGATACCCCGATAAATTTCCTGAAGATAAACAGGGAAGTAAGCATTCAGACCGTCTTCAGGTACGCGAACAGGTATCCAGCGACCATAGCCGCGATAGCTTCGGGTCGCATAGATGGCAAGTCGATGGTAACGGACATATACGGATTCGAGGATGTCCGGAGAGCTTTCCGCGAATCGGTCGACAGGAAAAACGAGATCATCAAATCTGTCATAAGAATGTGATGCAAGTAGTCCAGGGTTCTGCCATAGGGAGGCGAGAATGCTCGTATCTATGAAGGAAATGCTCCTCAAGGCGCAAAAAGGCCGCTACGCAGTTCCTCACTTCAATGTGTGGAACGTGGAGATGCTCGAAGGAGCGAGGGATGCGGCGGAGGAATGCGCTTCTCCCGTCATTCTCTCGTTCGGAACAGGATTCGTTAAAAACACTGACATCGACCATTTCGCTTCGATGATGATATCCATGGCGCGAGCCGCCACAGTGCCGGCCGCAGTCCACTGGGACCACGGGAGAAATTTCGGAATCGTCCAGCATGCAGTTGACCTTGGATTCACATCCGTGATGATCGATGCCTCGGCGAATCCTCTCGACATCAATATCAGGCTCACGAAGGAAGTCGTCGACGCATTCCAGCACAGGGGAATCCCGGTAGAGGCGGAGCTCGGCCATGTGGGGGCGGAGACGAAATACGAGGACGCTCTTGCAAGTTACGGATACACTGATCCGGACCAGGCGAAGGAGTTCATCGATGGTACGGGTGCTGATGCGCTCGCCGTCGCGATAGGCAACATGCACGGCGTGTACAGCTCGGAGCCGAAGATAGATTTCGCGATACTGGAAAGGGTCAGGAATGCCATCGACGTGCCCCTCGTCCTGCATGGCGCTTCCGGAATCGGCGATGCGGATGTGCGGAAAGCGATTTCGCTGGGCTGCACAAAGATCAACATCCATACCGAACTCGGTCAGGCCGCGATGATCGCGATCGGGGATAACGCGGGGAAACTGAATTACCTCGCTCTGCAGCAAGAGATCAGGAAGGCAATCAAAGGACGGGCAATGGAGAAAATTCACCTGTTCGGGAGCGACGGCAAGGCCAATGCGTGACGAGTCTCCGGAGCACGATGTGAAGCGGAAAGGCATCGATTACGGAAAACCGGATTGGAGGAATCCTCGATGAATACAATGAAACTCGGAAAGACGCAGATGGAAATTTCCAGGATCGGGTTGGGAACCTGGGCGATCGGGGGAGGACCGGCCTGGGGCGGGGACGCGAATCTCGAAGAAAGCATAAGGACCATCGCGGGCTGCAAAGCTCTGGGGATCAACCTCGTCGATACAGCTCCGGCCTACAATTTCGGCAACAGTGAAAAAGTAGTCGGTGCTGCCTTTGCCAGGATCAAGAGAGACGACGTCGTGCTCATAACGAAATGCGGCATCACATGGAAAGGTGTCGGGAGCCTCTTCAACAAAGTCGGTGATGTGCAGCTCTACAAGAATCTCTCGAAAGAATCGATAAAAGATGAGATCAAGGAGAGCCTCGAACGACTCGGGACGGATTTCATCGACGTATACATGACTCACTGGCAAAGCGTCGAACCCTTCTTCACACCTATATCGAAAACGATGGAAGCACTGAACGAGCTGAAGGATGAAGGGCTGATCAGGGCAATCGGGGCTGCCAACGTGACATCGGAGCATATCGCGGAGTATTTGAAATACGGCGAACTCGATATTGTCCAGTGCAAGTACAGTATCCTCGATCGGAAAGTGGAGCGTGAGATCCTGCCCGCATGCAGAAGGCGGTCCATTACTTTCCAGGCATATTCTCCGCTTGAGCAGGGACTCCTGACCGGAACCATCGGCGATGATTATGTTCCGCCGAAAG
This sequence comes from Treponemataceae bacterium, assembly GCA_963678065.2. Classification (GTDB taxonomy): domain Bacteria; phylum Spirochaetota; class Spirochaetia; order Treponematales; family Rectinemataceae. Next base: position 2,293,079 of record CAXXVZ010000003.1, on the reverse strand, counting down.
GTTCTGCCCAGAATGGCAAGCGGTGGTTCGAGCGGGAGAATATGCGTAAAGCCTTGGCGATGATGCGGGGCTGGGCAGGTCTGTGCGGAAAGTATCATTGTTCGATCCCGGACTTGGCAATCGCATGGATACTGGCCCAGGGCGACAACATCAATGTACTTAGCGGGGCGACTACCATCGATCAGCTCGCGGAAAACGCAAAAGCGGCGGACCTCGAGCTATCCGATACCGACGTGCGCGCAATGAGGGAGGCAGCCGAGGCGATCGACGTGTGAACGTCGCAATGTACCATCGGTTGGATGAACAGGCATGGGCGATATCACCGTTGCTGTCGACGTCGGGGCCGGAAGCGTAAAAATTCTTGCGGCGCAGTTTGACGGCAACAAAATAGTTACCATGGGAACCATCGAGTTCGGCGATGAGCCCATAAAGATGCTCGGCTCGCTCTATATAGATGTCCTGGGTATTTACAAAGGGATCAGGAAGAGTATCGCAAGTCTGACATGCAACTCGGGGGGGTGTAGATCGCTCGGTATCGATACATACGGCAACGGCTACGGGGTGCTCGACGGAAGGGGCCGTTTGATCGGTATGCCATATCACTACAGGGATGATGGAACGAGCGGAATACTCGAGAAGATGTCGGAGATAATGCCGATGGACGAGCTTTACCGGGAAACAGGAATCTACCCCGTAAGGTCGCGTGTCCTGGCGCAACTGTATCGCGATGTCCGAGAGGACAGTCCTGCCCTGAAAGAAGGAGTCACCTTCCTTCCGTTGGCAAATCTGTTGACCTATTTCTTTTCCGGTGAGAAGACGGCGGAAAAGACAATAGCGTCGGTGAGCAGTCTCCTGGAGATCGGGAATTCAGGTTGGAATCATCGACTGATGGAGAGACTGTCCATTCCCCGGAGACTGTTTCCCCCGCTCGTAGAGGGGGGTACGGTTTCGGGAGTGATCGACGACCCGGAGATCGGAGGAGTCGGCGGCAAGGGAACTGCAATCGTACATGTGTTCGCTCATGATACCGAGTCGGCTCTGCTTGCAGCTCCCTTTCTCGACGACTCGATGCTGTTCGCGAGCCTCGGAACATCCATAATATTCGGTACTCGGACCGATGGGCCGATAGTGAACGACGAAGGGTACACATTCCATTTCAAGAATGTCGCCGGCGCTTTCGGTACCAATTCGCTGTGCAAAGACTTCCCCGGTTTCTGGATAGTGAACAAATGCATCGAGGTGTGGAAAAGGCATGGCGAGGTAGTTCGTCAGCAGGACCTGAATATTCTTGCTTCGGAAAATGCGGTCAATTCGACGTACCTGAATGTCAATGATCCGGTTTTCCGACACGATTCTGACGATATGGTGTTGACCATACGTGAATATTGCAGGAAGACGGGGCAAGCTGATGTGAGCGCGAAGGGAGAAATTATCCGTTGTTTGTTTGAGAGCTTCGCGCTGCAGATCAAGTGGAGTCTGGAGTGTCTGAAGAAGATAACCGGGAAGGTGAACTATAGGGGGCTGGTCGCGATAGGCGGCGGGACCATGAACTCCGCACTCTTGCAGATGATTGCGGATGCGCTCGGGATGACTGTCTTGAGTGGAAGCCACATCGCTTCATCCATGGGGAATGTACTGACGCAATTGTACGCTTCGGGGGAGCTCTCTTCCCCCGACGAAATAAGGGAAGTCGCATCGCATTCCTGTGATGTCCGCGAGTTTACAGGTAAACAGAACAGCAGATGGAATGATGCGCTGGAATCAATGAAGAATCTGGGGCTGTTCCATTCATGAGGCAGATGTGTGAATAGAGCCCGGCCAGGGCAGGTACCAGGAGGACCACAGTGAACGCACGGATAGATACGGAAGTCATCAAGGAAATTATAAGGGTTGCCAAAAAGATGGAAGAAGCCCAGTTGGTGAACACCTTCGAGGGCAACCTTTCGACGAAAAAAGACGGGTTACTGTATATCACGCCCGCACGCACGAGGAAGAGCGAACTCACGGAGGAATTGATCGTAGTATTCGATCAGGAAGGAGTCCAGATTTCCGGAACCAAGAAGGCTTCGTCGGAACTGCTGATGCATAAGGGAGCCTACCAGGTGCGCGACGATATATGCGCTGTAATACACTGCCATCCCGTATATCTCACTGCGTATGCGATTTGCCACATACCGATCGATTACAAATGCCATCCGGAAATCCTGTTCCATTTCAAGGATATTCCTGTGGCACCTTATGGCAAACCGGGTTCGGACGACATTCTCGATCAAGCGAAAGGTCTGTTAAAGGATCGCAACCTCGTGTTGCTGGGAAATCATGGCATTCTTGCCGTAGCTTCGACGCTGGAAAAGGCGTTCCAGAGAATCGAATCCGCGGAGAAATTCGCGCGGATTGCATCGATCGCGAAACAACTCGGACCAATGGTCGATATTCCCCAGTCGGAGATCGAGCGGATACTTGCCATCAAGGTCGTGACATAAGTCGGCAGACAGTAACCAGAGGGGATCGTCGAATGTACATGAACTTGAATCCAAGGACGATGGGACTTACGAAGTATGGCTTCGAGGATCTGCTTGTCGCGGCCGCAAAAAACGGCTTCGAGGGGATAGAGATGCCAGCTGGAGCCTTCGACACGATCGAGGGGGCGAAGGAGGCGGGCGCGCGACTGGCCGCTCTCGGCATGAGGTGGGGCCTGATCATGACACCCTGCGACTTGTACAAGGTTCCTGATGATGCCTTCAACGATGCGCTTCGGCTCCTTGCGCAATGGGCTCAGAGGGCAAAGGCCGCCGGTTGTACAAGGGCTTACAACCACATTTGGCCAGGGAACGATGAAAGAGGATACGAAGAAAACTTCGGGTGGCACGCGGCGCGGATGCGCAAGGTGTATGCAATCCTCGATGACAGCGGAATACAATACGGTCTCGAATTCATGGGACCGAGAACCGTACGCGCGAGTTTCAGGAATCCATTTATCCATTCTCTGGGGGGAATAATGGCCCTGGCGGACTACGTCGACAGGCGGATCGGATTCGTCTTCGATACCATCCACTGGTACTGTTCCGGGGGGAGGATGGACGATCTCTATCTGGCCGCCCGCAACACCGGCAGAATAGTGAATGTTCATATCAACGATGCCTGCCCGAAGTATTCGCGGGAAGATCAGATCGACAGCGAGCGTGGGATGCCGATGGAGAACGGTATCATCGATTCCGTGTCGGTACTGAAGGAACTGTGCCGTGGTGGATACGATGGACCAGTGATAGTCGAACCGATGCGGCCGACGACGGACCGATACGCCAGCATGCCGTTAGATCAGGCGGTGGCGGATGCTGCAGCCTGCCTTGGGACAGTTTTCCGGGCTGCGGGGATTTGATGCCTCGTCCTGATTTCGTGAAACTGCCGCTCTGATGGTGTTTGCAAGATACGGCAAAGGCGCATCCGATAGGGATGGCGTCATAGATTATATCGGAGGAGGTTGTTGTGAAAGCTCTCGCACGATACGGCACACCTGCATTATTCGGTGGATACAAATACATCGACGTCCCGGAACCTGCGGTCGGCGACGAAGATCTGCTTCTGGAAGTGAAGGCATCCGCGATCTGCGGAGCGGACCTGAAGCATTTCGGGGTCCAGAACGGGTCGAATGATCTACTCTCGGTATGGGGACACGAATTTTCAGGCGTCGTAGTCAAAGCCGGCAAGAATGTTGTCGACTGGAAAATCGGCGACAGGGTCGTATCCGACAACACAGGATACGTCTGCGGGAAATGCTACGCCTGTTCCGTCGGCAATTTCCTTACGTGTCCGGACAAGAAATCTCTAGGCTTGGGAATGGACGGCGGATTCACCAAATACGTGAAGATACCGGGCCAGGTCATGCGAGTCTACAAGAACTGTTTGTTCAGGATTCCCGATAACATCTCGTTCGAGGAAGCGGCGCTGCTCGATCCCATCAGCAACGCATACATGGCTGTGGCTCAGCGTTCACAGTTGCTTCCAGGCGAGAATGTGGTCATCTTCGGCGCCGGACCATTGGGTTTGTTTTCGTTGCAGATGGCGAAACTGATGGGGGCGGCCAATATCATACTCGTCGGGTTGGGTGTGGACAAACAAGTCCGTTTCAAGGTCGCGGAGAAACTTGGTGCGACGCATCTGATCGTCGGGGATGAGGATGACACATCCGCGAGAATTCTAGAAATCGCCGGCAAGAACGAAATTCCCCTGATCATCGATTGCGCGGGAGCCCCGTCAGTCCTGAAGCAGTCGCTCGGAATCATCAGGACGAATGGCCAGATCGTCAGGGTTGGCATGGGATACGCCCCTCTCGAATTCTCCATCAACGACCTTTCCATGAAGGGCGTAACGCTGACGGGACATATGGCCTACAACACGGTGTCATGGAAGAACAGCATCAACCTTCTTAAAAGGGGCATGCTGGACGCCAAGTCGTTGATCACCCACAGACTCCCGCTATCGAAGTGGGAAGAAGGATTCAAACTGATGCTCGGCCGTGAAGCCATCAAAGTGATTTTGACCTACGATGGTGATTGAAAAGCGAGGTGCTGAAATTAACACGAAAGAAAGCGACTCGAAAAATTGGGAACTTGCTGGCGAGATTTTTCCCGACTTCGCCGGATGGGAAAAGCTGAGAGATATAATCGACCAGCTCATGGATGTCGTCCTGAATTATCGACAGAGCGGGCATCCCGGGGGATCCCGTTCGAAACTTCCGCTGTTTCTCGCTACACTTCTCAGTGGTGTCATGAGATGGGATATACGTGATCTCACGAAGCAATTTTCGGACCGTTTTGTCCTGGGAGCCGGGCATACCGCACCTCTTGTCTATTGCACTTTGGCGGTCTTGAACGAAGCGATGCGACTCAAGTTTTCCAGAACCGGAGATCCGCGATATGAAATCGCTGATGCCGATCATCGCGCCTTGTATGTGGAACATCTTCTCGGCTTCAGAAGAAGGGGAGGATTGTCTGGTCATCCGGAAATGCAGGGCCGATCGCTGTTCGTGAAGGCAAATACCGGCGCATCAGGTCATGGGAGTCCCGTTGCGGCGGGACTCGCTGTGGCGCTGAAGCGCGCCGGAGCCGATGAAGTGAAAGTCTTTGTCCTGGAAGGAGAGGGGGGACTCACCCCCGGAGCGACACATGAAACGATGAACTCTGCCTGGGGACTGGCGCTGAACAACCTGGTTTTCCTCATCGATTGGAACGATTTCGGGATAGATGATCACCCGGTGAGCAGCGTGGTCTACGGATCGCCGACAGACTGGTTTGGTTCGCATGGGTGGCGCGTCGCTGGAACGGAGGCAGGCGAAGACTACAATGTGATATGCGACCTGCTACTGGAAACGATGCGCGCGGAAAACCCGAAGAAACTGCCGACAGCGATCTGGGTCAAGACGAGAAAAGGACGCGGATACCTGAAGTACGACAATGCTTCGCACGGAACTCCGCATGCGATGAACAGCGAGATTTTCTGGCGGACAAAGGCTGAGTTCGTCAGGAAATATGGAGCCCGTTTCATCAATTTCGGAGGGGAGCCTCCAGTCGGCCCAGAAGCCGTGAGCGCCGAGTTCAAGGCCAATCTGGAAACAGTGATCGAAGTCCTCCGGGAAGACGAGGCGCTCGTCGACAGACTGGCCAAACGCCTCCTGGCGATCGGCGAGAGCGTACCGGAAAGAATCCCCACCTACAGACTTGGAAAACGCGGGAATCCATTCCTTGACGGAAGACTGTACGATTTTTCGAATTATCCCGCCGAGCTCTTCGCGAGGCCGGGCGAAAAGAGAGCCAATCGCGAGGCATTGGGGCGTTGGGGTGCCTGGGTGAACAGCTTTGGAGCCTCCAATTATGACCAACCCTTGTTCCTTGCAAGCTCGGCCGATCTGGCGGGATCGACCAACATCGCCGGTTTCGGCGGGCCTCAGGGCAATTTCCGCGGATATGGATGGTATGAGCGTTCCGGCACGGAAGAAGGCGTGCTCCTGCCACAGGAAATCACTGAGTTCGCAAACGCCGGCATCATGGCCGGCATCGCCTCGTGCAATATCGCCAGAACCCCGGCTGAAGAATTCGAAGGATTTTGGGGCGCCACATCGACGTACGGTTCTTTTTCCTACCTCCTCTACGGCCCATTCAGATTATTCAGTCAGTTGGCGCAAGATTGCGATCTGAAAATCGGGAAAGTGCTTTGGGTGGCGAGCCACTCCGGACCGGAAACAGCCGATGACAGCAGGACTCATTTCGGAATATTCGAGCCCGGCGTCACGCAGCTTTTCCCCGAAGGGCAGGTCATCAATCTCCATCCATGGGAGTTCAACGAGGTCCCGGTAGTCCTGGCAGCGGCCTTTCGCCAGAAGGCTCCGATCGTGGCACTGCACTTGACACGTCCTGCCATAGAAATTCCCGACCGGCAGAAATTGGGAATGCCCTCACATACTGAAGCAGCGCGGGGGGCCTATGTAGTACGGTCTCCGGCTCCAGGACGGCCACACAATGGAACTGTAATAATCCAGGGCACGAGCGCCATGAATGCGATACTCTCCCTTCTGCCGGAAATGGATGAACTCGGTATAAAGGTTGTATGCGCGGTCAGTTACCAACTGTTCTCGCTTCAGTCGCCGCAATACCGAGAATCTGTTCTTTCCGATGCGGACCGCATCGATTCCATGGTGATAACCACACAGGCACGATGGCTCATGCACGACTGGCTGTTTTCAAAGACCAGTGAGGAGTATTCAGTGTCGGCTGACTGGGATAACCGCTGGCGAACGGGAGGCACTCTCGATGAGGTGCTCGATGAAGCCCACCTCACCCCATTCCACATCAGGGAGAGGATTGCACGCTTCGCGCACGATCGGCCTCTACGCCTCCAGAAACTCGGCGAAGCGCTTGATCGACTTCGATGAGGGTAAATGATTTGTTCATCAATAAGACGTAATATCCATTCATAGGAACTGATTCCGATTACCATAATTGAAAAGATCAGTAACTATAGAATGACTTTGATATTTCCGCCAACCGGACACCGGAGGGCTGTGTATCCTCATGTATCTTGAAGAACTGTCCTTCTTTCACCGCTTCCGATGCGCGATATATATCAAGCAGGCTGATCTTTGAAGCGGGGCGGGGCAAGATAATCCCGCCGGTACCGGCTGCAATCTCGATGACATCCTTCTTGTTTGACGTACCGATGTTCCTCATTGTTCTCTACACACTGCATGTAAATTTCTGAAAGATTCGGGTATACAGACACTTATTGTCGTTCCTATATCAACATGGAATAGGCTTAGGTTAAAATAATAGAAAACAAAGAGAGTGCTGCTTATGGAGAGGAGGTGGTTTCGATGAATACCAGAGCAAAACTTTATACAATTGGGTTTACCAAGAAGAATGCTAAAGAGTTTTTTGAAAAACTGATGGAAAATAATGTCAAAGTAGTTATAGATATCCGACTTAATAACGTATCACAGCTGGCTGGATATACAAAAAAAGAAGATCTGAAATATTTCCTGGAAAAGATCTGTAAAATCAATTATCTGCATATCACTGATTTGGCACCCAAAAATGAACTGTTGAAGAGATACAGAAAAAATGAAATTGCATGGAAAGAATTTGAACAACTATTTAAACAATTGCTGATCGAACGCAGACCTGAGCGCAATATCTCTGTCGAACAACTAGATTCAGCATGCCTTCTTTGTAGTGAATCGACTGCCACAAAATGCCACAGGAGAATTGTTGCAGAGTACTTTAAGGATATCTATGATAACATAGACATATTCCATATCTGACAACCGCTTAACCGGACATCGGGGACAAGCCCTCCGCCGGTTAATCTTTTGATAGGTGGATGCACCGCGCAAAGAAGGAAGAAGCAAATGAGGATAGAAAAACTAGATACATCCAATGCCGGAGATTGGCTGGATTTTTTTGACAATAGAGCATTTTTTGATCACAAAGAATGGGGAACATGCTATTGTACTTTTTTTTATCAACCTAAATTCGAGAACTATCAAAAACTGAGTTCCAGCAAGAGAGATTATGCAATTTGGTTGATCGAAAACAGAATTATGCAGGGCTATCTGGCTTACGATGACGACAATGCAATTGCATGGTGCAACGCAAATAGCAAGAATAGTTATCCGAGATTAAAAATATCAAACCCAAACGAAGACGAGTATGTAAAATCAATAGTCTGTTTTATTGTTGAAAAGAATTACAGAGGGAAAGGGATTGCATCTGCGCTGCTGAGACAAGCACTCGATGATGCAAAGGAAGAGAAATTTAAAATAGTCGAAGCGTATCCAAATAAGAGAGCGGAAGATGAATACAGTAACTACCATGGAGTATACGCAATGTACAGAAAAAATGGATTCATTGATGAAAAAGTCGGGAATCGAATTGTCGCAAGGAAATACTTGTGAAAAGATAAGCGCCAAGTAAACACTTCAACCGGGCATGGCTATTGCCACGGTTTGTATGCACCAAAACGCGTGTCAATGAATGCCGTGCCGGTTAAGCGTATGCTAAGTGGACGACGCAGGAAGAGAATGGTGTTTGGAGGCCAGCAATGTCTATTCTAGTGTACTGTCCAATACAGACAACCTAATAAAAGTATGCTATACTTACCACATGGCGAAAGAAGTAAAACCGAACACGACCAAAGAAGACGTTATCCTTATGGAAAAGATTTTAGCTATCGGGGATATTCAGCACAAATATGCTGTACGTCTTCAAACCGTCCTAAGCAGAGCCCATAACCGATCAACGAACGACACAGCAGCGTTTCTTGGGATTAATAATGTCACGGTGAGTCGGTATGTCCACCGGTACAATGAGGGCGGATTAAAGTCCTTACTCACTGACAAAACAAGAAAACCAGGGAAACAGCCAATTCCACTCGAAGTAAAGAATGAGCTTTGTACGCTTGTCTGCAATGAAAAACCTGAACAGGGAACGCATTGGAGTACGAGAGAGTTGGCAAAAAAACTTGGCATAGGGCATTCCTCGGTGAATACCATTCTTCGCGAACGAGGACTAAAGCCCCATCTGGTGAAGCATTTTCAATTCAGCACCGATCCTGATTTTGAAAAGAAGCTGGAAGATGTCGTCGGCTTGTATCTCAATCCTCCCGAGAACTCGATAGTTCTTTGTGTGGACGAGAAATCACAGATTCAAGCCGTAGAGCGATCGCAGCCGATTCTACCGTTGCTTCCCGGTGTTCCTGAACGTCAATCTCACGACTACTATCGCCATGGTACAACAACGCTTTTTGCAGCATTAAATGTCGTGAGCGGGAAAGTAATCGGCGACTGCAAGGAACAACACAAGGCAGCTGACTATATTTCTTTCTTGAAGATGGTCAATCGCAAGAGCCCTAAGGGAAAGACGCTTCATATCGTTGCGGATAATTATTCTGCACATAAAACTCAAGAGGTCAGGAAATATCTGGATTCGATGAATGGTCGATTTGTTGAGCACTTCATACCGACACATTCTTCATGGCTGAATCTTGTTGAACGCTGGTTTGGAGAAATCACCACTAAGCGAATTCGGCGCGATAGTTGGACCAGTGTTGATGAACTTGAAAAGGCGATAGACGATTTCATCAAAGGCTGGAATACATCAGGTCGTAAATTCAAATGGGTAAAATCTGCTGAACAAATTTCTTCGAGCATTGCAACTGCCAAGGGCTATTAGGCAATCTGTAAAAGACGGAACACTAGAACAACTCAAAACGAATAAAGGGACAGTATCAAGTGAATTAGGCAAAAAACTTGCTGATGAGGTACTTAATGGAAAAATCGAAATACTAAAAGAGGCTGTTGAATTTGCAAGTTATTGTTCAAAAAACAAAAAAGAAAAAAACGTCAGGTCAGGGGCTTCAAAAATAGTTGAATGCGTTGCCATGGGAAAGCCTGATATGGTTTCTCCCCTTTTGGAAGATCTATTACCTGCACTTGACGTAGATGAGCCACAGACGAGATGGATGATAATAAGGACATTTGGATTCTGTGCAAAAGAAAAGCCGGCAATAGCACAGAAAGCGATTACATTTGCACAAAAGTATATACGGGAAAAATGCGATGGACAATTGTGTTTAGTAAGTTCTGCAGACCTATTTCTTGGGGATTATGGAGAAACATCAGAAGAAGCTGCCGGAGAAGTATATCCAATACTGCTGGAATCATGTAACAACGTCATAATGAATGAACATGATTGGATACTTGAATCGTTTATTAAGATTTCAAAGCATCTTACAAATGAGCAAAAAAAACAAATTATTAAATTTGCTAATGAGTATGAAAGATTTCCAAGGAAAAAGACACAAGAACGTGTGAAAAAAATAATGGAAATTTGCCAATGATGATTTCGTCGATCAACCGCTTCAATCGGACAGGACTATGGCCCATGCGGCGACCAAGAAGATCATGAAGAAGCCGTCATTTGACGGCTGAGGAAGATACGTGATTGACTGGAAAGATCAAAACAACAGCATGTGGTTAACAGCAGATAGAAGAACCAATATGGAGGAGAAAAGGATGCAATTAATGGCAATAAATTTTATTGAAAAATTTTCCTTGTTTGATGACTATTGGTCTCCCAAATGTATAGCTCAATTGGATAACTATTTGGTAAAAGTAGTAAAAATTAAAGGTCATTTTACGTGGCATACACATGCAGATTGTGATGAAATATTTATTGTTCATAAAGGAAAGATGAGAATAGACTTTCGGAATGAATCTGTAGAGCTTAATAAAGATGAAATGTTTGTTGTTCAAAAAGGAAAAGAGCACAAGCCTTTTTCGGAAGATGGATGTGAAATAATACTCTTGGAACGAGTCGACGTAGTGAATACCGGCGATAAAACAAACGAATTTACAAAAGAAAAAATCGAGTGGATATAATAACGGAAAGACTTCAAGACGGGCCTGTATCATATTTTTGTATAAACGGCCATCACAAGGGCCTGTAACAAATTTTGTGTAAACGGCCGAATCATAACGGTACTCTCGCACCGTACAAGTCAGCAAATTGGTTGAGTGCCGATCTCAACTGGCGTTGTACAACGCCAGCCCAGCTATCTGTCTCTTTCAGGAGGATTTGCAGAAGCTCGGTCTTGATCTTCGAGCGTTCACTGTTGGCGCTCTTGAGGGGCATCGTGACGATAATGTTATGATACCCGGACTGAATATAGGCCCGATTCATCAAGATTTAGAACATCTGTGGCCTTTCGTCGTACGCTGGCTTGGATCGGTAAACGAAATTTGATGGCCACAGAATGCCATCGCTCGCTCGCATGGAACATCCTCCGTGCTCATTAGGTCATGAGGGTGACCATTGAGGATATTTCAACAACCTACGGGAGCGAGCTCAATTCATCCACAATCTGCTCAAGGGTTTCGATCTCTCCGACATTCCCGGGAAAGATGATATATGGCATGCGAGGGAATTTGCTTTCGTCGCCTGTCATCCAGACGGGGATGCCCGGCCTGATCTGCCCCATGACGGTGGCTTTTTTCACCTTCAGTGCTTTCGTACCTATGTCGCTGGATGTTATGCCGCCCTTGGCGATTATGTAGGAGGGCCGCACCTTCAGTTTTCCGATGATGCCGGTTATCGCGTCGGAGATTCTGACCGATACGACCAACTGCTTCTCCTTGTCATCAGTATCCAAATCGAAACGCTCACGCCGAGTGTAAACTATGACGGCCTTTCCCTTCGGAATGTATTTTTCCACCAGATCGATCACCCGTTCTACTTCGCCCTCGAGTCCGCCTTCCTTCATCACAAGATGCTGATCGAACTCGATGAACTCGACCTTTCCGTTCAAAGTCCTGAGTGCCTCGAATTGTTGTGTCGTCTTGTTTACGTGCGAACCGATCAGCACGATGCCGCCATTCCGGTTATCCCTGTCAATGAGTTCGGCCTTGGATAAAAGAGGGTGATCGGGAACACCCCCAATGACTTTTGTCACCGCTGCGGCGCTACGGAAAATGAATTCCTTGCCGGAAAGTATCGCTTCAATAAAGGCGAGCATGAATACCTTCACGTCAACATAGCCGATCGCGTTCACGATGACTTTGTTGAAATCGCAGGCCTGCCTCAATTGGTCCGCGATCTTTTGAACTGAACGTGAACGAAGGTCGTCCAGGGCAATATAGATGCACGCTTCCTTCCTGAAAGCACCCTTGGTCTTTTCTTCCACCCAGTCGCCCAGGTGGGAACTGCGATAGCCAAAGGTTTTATCCTTGGCGAATTCCGTCTGCCCTGCGGGAACGAGGCCGCCCTTTTCCTTGACATAATGTACGTTGTCGATGGTGAAGCGGCCGCCTTCCTTGAAGAAGGGGAAGATTATTTCCCCGTCGATTTTTTTGTCGGTTCCCGCCTCGGTAGTCTTGCACAGCGTACCGGTTTCCAGGGGGAAATGCCCCCGCATCGTCGAATCGCTCCGGCTGACAAGGATATATTTCTTACCGGTTTCCTTTGAAATCGCGGCAATATTTTCAGCCATTTCCGTATGCGCCCGCCTGGTTTCTTCACTCGTAAAACTGCGCGAGTTGGTAAGGATGAAAAACATTGAATTGCTTTCAGCAAAGCCGGCCGCAATGGCTTGCGGATCCCAGCTCGTATAGACCGATATGCCATGGACGGTCTGCACACCGGTAGGGTCGTCGTCGAGCACGACGATTTTCCGGTTCAATTTGCCGAGCGCGATTCTCAACTCGGCATCGACGGAAACTTCATCGGGCTTGGCATATTTTTCCAGAACGCCGATCTCCAAGACAGGCAACTCGCTCATCGTAGATCTCCTGACTGTTTCAACAATGAATTACATTTTCCATCAAGGGACATTATAAGTTTCTCTTTCTCACCTCGACACCCGCGAGTTTCTCGAAATGATGGATGATGGGGCAATGGTCCAGATCCAATCCATCTGATATTTTCAAGCCTTGTATGATCTCGAGCAATTGGGCGGTATACGGAAGGGGAACGTCTATCTCGTGCGCGGTCTCCATCACATTCTTGATATCCTTCAGATTGATGGACATTTTCCCTCCAGGGGCAAAATTCCGTTCTACAATCATCGGGATTTTTCTGTTCAGGATCTCGCTCGCAGCGAGTCCGCCTTTTATCGCCTCGAAAACTTTTATCGGATCGACATCAGCCTTCGCGGCAAAAACGAAGGCCTCCGAGACAATCGCGATGGTATTGTTGACGATGATCTGGTTTACGAGCTTCGCAACGGAACCGCTGCCGTTTTCCCCTACCAGGATGGCGGAGGTCCCCATCATCCTGAAATACGGGAGTGCGGTTTCGAAAGCGCTTGTTTTGCCGCCGACCATGAACGACAGGGTCCCATCGATTGCCTTGGGCTCTCCACCGCTGACCGGCGCGTCGAGAAAGGCAATGCCTTTTTCTTTGAGTTTTTCCGCGCAGAATCTCGATTCTCCGGGCGTGACCGAACTCATATCGACAATCAGGCCGCCCGGCGCCATGCGCTGTGCGATACCGTTATTTCCGAAAAGAATATCCTTTACGATGGCGCCGGTCGGCAGAATCGTGAAAACTATTTTGCACGATTCGCCGATAGACTCGACCATCCCCGTCCCTGCTCCCATTGAAATCATCCCGGAAACCGCGCCGCCATTCAGATCATAGACGACAAGATCACAACCCTTCCTGGTCAAGTTTGCCGCCATCGGCTTGCCCATTATCCCCAAACCGATAAAACCTATTTTTCGCATAAGCATGTCCCCCTACCGAATTTTCCGGGCTGATTGAGCAAGTCCATTTGAGCAGTTGTCAGGCTGATTTCGCTTGCTTTCAGATTACCCTCAATTTGATCTATCGTGCTGCCGGAAACAATTGGAATTATTTCCGCTTTCTGCGCCCGCATCCAGGCTAGAACCAATTGGTTCGCCGTAATTCCCCCGATTTCATCCAACACATGTTTGAGCGCGGTGATACGCTCCCGGTTGTATGTATTGTCGAACTCTTTCGGAAGTGCTTGTGTCAAATCAGTATAGAATCCGCGCAGAAGGGGTGAGTATGCTACCAGAGGAAAACCGTGATCGACAGATAAATCCACCAAAGAAGTCGCCTCCAGGTACCACTACAATTCAAATTATTATTCCAAAATATTCCATATGCATACCGGGATGCGTCTGTTGGAATACATCAACACAGTGCGGGTATCGAAGGCAAAGATACTGCTGTACGAATCCGATTCGAGCGTAAAGGAAATTGCGTATGAAGTCGGATTCGACGATGAGAAATATTTCATGCGAATATTCAAACTGGTAGAAGGCATCAGTCCGACACAATACCGGCACGCTTTCTACAAAACGCACCAAAACCATAAATGAAGCCATGACTTGCCGGAAGGATCTCCAAAATAGCGGATTCATGTCTACTGTTCTGTCCAGAGCAGACAGTGTAGTAATCGTATGATATGCTTCGGGAATGAGAACAGAAATCAAATTGAATACAACAGAATCAGATATGGAATTCATGGAGAAAATTTTGTCGACGATAATTGTCCCGAATTTTCTATCCATTCTTCGTGAAACAGCAGCCAGATAAAACCTGATTTGGCGCTTGGTAATTAAAAAACATGCTACCTTCACGATGTCCGAGACGTTCCGCGTGACTTCGTGTTCCGTTGCACACAGCTTTGACATACGCAAAAAGCTCGTCAGTCAGAGCATCCATTGTTTTTTCACTACACAGCACTGCACTCGCATTTATGTCGATATCATCGCTCATGGCAGCGTAGGTACGGGGATTTCCCGTTATCTTAATTACGGGGCTGATCGGCGCGCCAACAACATGTCCGCGACCCGTTACCAGCAAAACAATGTGACAATTGGATGCGATCAGTTCGAGCATATCGGTGGCATCACCCGCCTGCAAGAAACAACAGGGCTCAAGTCTTTCATCCGGGATCATATCAAGAAGCCACAGGCCCTTTTTTTTCGGTGTTTCTGCTATTTTAAGAACACCCTGAATTGGCCTTGTTCCGCTTTTTGCCGTAGAACCCATGCTTTTTTCTTCTATAGTGCTGAGGCCTCCGGTCATATTCCCTGGTGAAATTGAAAAAACCCCGTATGCTTTGCAGTAATCCACAGTTTTTTTGTAGGTCAAAGCAATTTGACGCCCGACATCTTCATTGACTCCCCTGGAAACTAAATAATCACAAAGGCCTATTGCCTCGCAAAGCTCCTCAAATATGGCTGTCGCATGGCAATCCACCAAACGGTCAAAAAAACTGCCAACCAATGCATTCCCCGCCAGACCCGACGTAAAATCAGAACCACCACACTCACCGCCGACAATCAAATCGCCCACTACCATCGGTACACTTTTGGTTTTTTTTATTTTAGTAAACTGGTCGCTGATAATTCTTATACCAAGCTCAATCCCTTTTGCAGTACCTCCGACTTCCTGAATGTTAAACCATTCGGATAGGCGTCCGTTTTTTCGAGCGAATTCCGAAATTAGGTGCGGCTGAGTATGTTCGCACCCCATACCGATAACAAGTGTTGCCCCCACATTCGGATGAATGCTGTAACGTAACAGTCTTCTGATGATCACCTGATTGTCGAGACAGGCAATCGATCCGACCACTTCGACATCCTCGTTTTTTGTCTGAAAATATTCCGCTACTCTTTGACACACATGCATGCTACATTCGACGGTATAAATAATTAATATTTTATTCCGTATCCCTTTCGTTCCGTCGGCTCTCTCATATCCCGTGCAGAGAAAATCATCAGATTTCATCGCAATGTCCTTGTGATGGCAAATATGCTATTGCCATCGTTAATAAAAGGAAAACTAGCAAAACCAATAACTATTGAATATGCAAAACGGTAATGTTACCGTATTGATGCAGTCATTAGTTTCAAGCTATTTCATCAATAGAGGTCATATTCCATATCCGTGGCGACTGCAGTCACCGGATCCCTTGTAGCGGCCCGTTCATCATAAAGACTTTTGATATTGTGCAGGTGCACATGTTCGCCACTTGCTATGTCAGCGGTTGCGACCCCAATAGTCACGCCATATTTCACAATAGCCTCATTTTTCTTTATGGCATGAATGGCAACCTTGTGTCCGTATTGTATTTTCTGTTTCACTTCCAAAGTTCTGTTACCGACTACCTTGCCGGTTAAGGCAATCCTGCCTGGGCTGATTTCCCCAATAACCGTAGCCACATTATCTTTTTCCGACACAATGTAGCATGTTCGCGACAACCCTTGCTTTTCCACAATTGTTCCTTAATTGTTCCTTTCCTGCCGTTAGCGAAATAAAGTTTCCTGCTCGATTCCATCAAATGAAATTCGAGTAATCGGAAGCCAGAAGACGATAAGGTTTTTCATCTTCGTGGATTATGGGGAAACGTCCTGCTTCCTCGAAAAAACGGTTATCTGTGGTGTCATCATTTACCATGCTCACTTCACCAACCAAAATTTTACCTTTACCTTTTTCACCGTAAAAACGGTGATAAACTCGCTGTGGTAAGCATACACTTTCGCCGGGACCGAGTACGAGTTTTCCGCCAGCCGGGAATCTTCTCAGAATGCCGTCAACACGTAACTCAACATCTGTGTACGCCAGTTTCTCATCAAGCGTTGAATTGTAAAGCTGGAGAATAAGATTGCCGCCGTTACGCACGACAATGTCTTCCATTTTCTGCCAGTGAAAGTGCAAAGGCGTCTCCTGTTCTTCTTCAACGATCATTATTTTTTCTGCATATGTTTTTTTATTGTTTATTATATCTCCATTGCGAATAGTAAAAAGCAAAAGCCCTCTTTTGAAAAAATCGCCCGAACCGAAATCGGTAAGATCCCAGCCAAGCATGTTGTCAATGATCTCGGATTCCTCAGCATATTTACCTTTCCATTCACCGGGACTTCTTCCCGCCCATGGCGGTAGCATAAATTTATTCTCACGAAAAAAAATCTCCGCACTCCGAATCAGCTGATTGATTTCGTTTCTCTTCATAAGTCACTCTCAACCTCTATATGCTTTTACGCTAATGGTGCATATTTTTTTATTGCATTGATCATCGACCGAACATTTTCCGGTTTGCAATACTTCGTTATGGTATTGGCACTGGCGATCATATAGCCGCCGTCTATTCCTATTTCCAAAATAC
This sequence comes from Treponemataceae bacterium, assembly GCA_963678065.2. Classification (GTDB taxonomy): domain Bacteria; phylum Spirochaetota; class Spirochaetia; order Treponematales; family Rectinemataceae. The sequence goes on along the minus strand of CAXXVZ010000003.1, from coordinate 2,275,892 downwards.
GTTTCTTTACTTCCGCGTCGACTTCTTCCACTGTACCGCGCGTCAGGGTATATGCTAGATCGATATTTCCAATTAAACACAAACATTTCCCGTATTTCTTTTTAACTGCGTTTATATCCATGGGCCCTGGCTCCAATGGATGAAGTCCGTTCATACCCAAAACAAGGAGATCATCAAGCACAGGCATAAGGTTGCCGTCGCTGTGATATATCCACGGCAATGTGCAGGCATCCGCAGCTTTTTTCATGTTGGGAATAAAAAGCGAGCGAAAAACATCTGGAGACATCATCGGGCCGTTGTTGTACGCAATGTCATCAAAACACCAGACAAAATCAAACCCGCAATCCTTTATTTTCTCCATGAGTCGCTCAGTCCATCCGCAGTAAATCTCCAAGAGCGCTTGAGTAATGCCAGTATCATCAGAAATATCGAAGGCGAAATTTTCCAGTCCCATGCTGAGCAATACAGCCGATGCCCCTAGCCTCGTGCGCGCATACAGAGCGTAGTTCTTTCCGCCGTTTTGATCGACGAATTTTTTGGCCTCGTCAAAGTAATTCGTATCGGAAAGATCAGGCATTTTTACGATATCCAAATTCTCGCGCGAATTAATGAGTCCTCGCGTATAATATGTTATTCCATCGGAGATTGCCTGTTCGGCGAAAATAGGTGGGAAAAAGCCGTCATACCCCATGGCATCAAGCCCAAAAGCCTCTGCCACTTCCAGTCTGCTATATTCTTTTTTCCCTGTAATTTTCTGTTCCATTTCGGCATCGATGTTGTCAATGAATGGCACTCTGTCAGGCTTTTTTAGATTAAGGCTGGCCAGAACTCTTTCTTTTGATGTCATGCTTTATTGACTCCCTTTTTTAGGGTCTATTCGGATCGGCATATTTGGCCGATATCAAATTCGGCGGACAACCTATTCAGATTGGCGATTACTTCCGGTGGCAGAGGAATTCCGTATGTCGCTCCTACATCAGTGGTGACAAATGCATACCCTTCATCGGTGTGACTTTCCATATCCAACATCCAGCTTTTCACTTCCTTAGTAATGGCAGCTCCCGTAAGCACTGCGGCCAGTACTTCCACCATGACAGCAAGTCCATAACCTTTGTGGCCAGCCATGGGCAACAGCGAACCAGCCAAAGGATAGCGGCTGATATCCTGAGTCGGCAGACCTTCCTCATCAACTAACCAATTGTCGGGAATCACGCTGCCGTGGCTTTGAGCGGCGTATATCTTGCCGGCGGCGACCGTGCTCAAGGCCATATCTAGAAATACCGGTCGTTCTTCCCCTGCCGGCGCGGCGAAAGCGAAGGGATTATTTCCGATAACGGATCCCCGCGCCCCGGGCGCCATCATATTCGTAATGACTTCGACGCAAAACGAGGTAAATCACGAGGAAGTATTCTTGTCGTCTCCAAAGCAGACAACTCCTTTTCCATTTTCGGAAGCGACAAAAGCTTTTACCTTTTTCTTTTGTTCTGCACTAAGTGGCTGGAGGGGTGAAACCGGCTCTCCCTCTCCCATTCCGAGGCAAGCTACCGCGTATTTCAAACCTGCCAACCAGCACACTCCTGCATTTACGAGATTTGCCCGCAGATCATTAATACGCCCCTGCAAACGCCGTACTTCAGTGATGTTCCCGCCAACGGAAGCTTGATAGATTTTAATAAACGTCTCCGGGTCATAATTTGCACAAACGGGAACAACACCGCAGGCACCGGCAAGGAGGCCTTGATCCATTGTCGCCTCATCGCCCATAAAAACCTTCAAACCAAGCTCTCCACATTTTTGTATAACTTCCTTCAAGTACACCAGATCACCGGAACTTTCCTTGCAATAATGAATCCAACCTCTCTGCGTCATTTCGGAAAGAACTTCTACGGGTATTCTTGCCACAGTGCAGCTAGGAATATTATAAGCAATTAACTCCATATCACCTGATGCTTCCTTGGCTTCACCGAAGAGCCTGATGAATTCATCATCACACCGAAGCGTATAATAATAACTCGGTGTTAAAACAATATTTTTATAACCAATGTTTTTCAGAATTCTGATTTTTTCTTTGACTCTCGCCGTGGACGTGTCCATCACTCCGCCGAGAAGATGAACTCGGCTTTTGTTTTCCTGAAAGGCCGTTTCAACCATCCTGCTCCATTCTTTCATGGACAACAGCGATCCTTCTCCCGCAGATCCCCCGATAAACAACCCCTGCACTCCGCATCCGATTAGCCGTCCAACAATCTTCCGAAAAGAGACTTCGTCAACTTTTTCCTCATCGTCCACAGGAGTGATTATCGGCACAATAAGACCGTACAAAGCGCTTTGCCTCATCACAGATCCTCCATCGTTTTATTTGATATCCTCAAAATAGAATTCGCGAATGTCTTTGGCCATATACTCAGCCTGCTCATGAATGCCAAAATGACCACCGCGCGGAGAATCATGAAAACGCACTAAGTTGTAATACATTTCCACTCGTGATTTGATGATTGGCACAATATCCTTCGGGAATGCCACAAAAGCCGTAGGAACCGTTACCTTGTCGCCTGGTTTCACAAACCATGGCTTGGCGTGAGACTCATAATAGATCTTGATCGCAGAAGCAAAACTCCTGGGAATATAGTAGAGCAAAGCATTGGTGATTAAATGATCTTTTGAAAAATTCTCTTCAAAAGTGTTATCCCAATCACTCCAGGACCTGAATTTTTCCGTAAACCAGGCAAGCATTCCGACCGGCGAATCACACATGGAGAAAGAAAAACTCTGCGGCCGCGTCATATTGACATGCGCGTAGGCACCTTCATACATCCAGTATTTTTCTGCAGCTTTCCAATAGCGCAGTGAATCGGCTTCTTTGGGGCGAAGCGGCGCTGTTTGTAAACCAATGCCGCGGATGATATCGGGATCCATCTCATCGGCAGGGCGCTCGTCCCTCATGCGCATGCCCATATAGTGAAAATGCGCGCCGAATAAGTCTTCCGGATACATTTTTGCCAGGCACCAACCGGTTATGCCTCCCCAATCTCCACCCTGAAGTGCGTATTTTCTGTAACCAAGCACTTCGGTCATAAGCCGATGATAATACTCAGCATGCTTGGGAACATTGAATCCGCGTACGGGGATATTATCGGACAGACAGAAACCGCACAGCGAAGGTGCAATTACCGTAAATGAATTATCCGGATCACCCCCGTATTTCGCGGGATCGGTCAACATCGGGATAATGCGGTACAGCGTAAGCACCGACCATGGGTAGCCGTGCAAAATCATGAGCGGCTTTGGATTTTTTCCCTTGCCTTCCGCCACAAGATAATGAATTCCGATATCGTCGATTTTGGCTTTATAGTGAGGGTACTGGTTTAGATAATCGAGTTGTTCCTGCCAATTGTATTTAGTGAGCCAATGATCGACAAGCTCTTTCATGTAACCTACATTTGTACCATAATCCCACCCTTGTCCCGGAATTTCAGGCGGCCAACGGACATTGCGGACGCGTCTCATTGTATCCTCGATCTCTTCTTTTCCCCAATCAATCCTGAATTTTTCGATTTTCTGCATTTCTCGGTTTCTCCTTTCTGTCAAATAAATGTTTTATTGTGCCATAGAAACACACAATCACCCTTTCACAGCTCCTTCAGTTAATCCAGAAATGATGTTCTTCTGAAAAATGATGAAGATCGTAATGATCGGAATCACCGAAACAACAATGCCCGCACTCAAAACATCCCATTTTATATCTATCATCGTTATGAATTTTGTTGTCAGCGCGACTGTTATTGTCTCAGTCGCGTTATTGGTAAACATGACGGCATAAAGGTATTCGTTCCATGAAGTTATGATTATATATGCGCCGGTCGCCACCAAACCCGGCAGCAAAACCGGGAACGTCACCGAAAAAAAACTTTGTATGCCGTTGCAGCCGTCTATCTTCGCAGCTTCTTCAAGTTCGACGGGAATCTGTTTCAGGAAACCCGTCATCAACCAAGTCGCGAAAGGTATGGAAAAGGTGCTGTATGCCAAAACGAGGCTCCAGAAGGTATTAAGGAGGCCCAGTGATCTCATGATCAGATACATGGGAATCATCAACAAGACCTGCGGGAACATATAAATCAGAATGAGCCCGGACATAATTGTTTTTCTTCCCCTGAAAGTGAACCTGGCAAAACTGTAGGCGGCCATAGTTGATATAGTTATGCTTATGGTAGCGGTACAAATAGCAACGACCGAGGAGTTTCCCATGTTTTTGAGGAAATTGTGGTTTTTCATCAGAGTAGAGTAGCTGCTGAACGTTATTCGCTTGGGAAAATATATGAGTTTTGAGGTATAGAAATCGTCCGAAAATTTAATGGAAGTCAGGAAGGTCCATATAAAGGGAAAACAGACGACAACAAGCAAAATGAGAATTATCGCCCACATCAAAAATTCGAACGAATAGTGTCTTAAATTCTTAAGCACTTTATCAACCCACCTTTTCCAGTTTTTCCGAAAGAATGTTGTATAAAACCAGAAACAGACCCAGGATCATCGACCACACAACTGCCATCGAGGATGCATAGCCGAAGTTATACGACTTCTGAGCCGTTAAATAGGCATATAAAGACAAAGTCTGCGTGGCATATCCCGGACCGCCTCCGGTCATGACATTGAGTACATCGACATTATTTGATACCCAGATAATTCTCAGCAATGTAGTGATGAGCAAGGTTGGCATAATCAGCGGTAAAGTGATGTAAAAGAATTTTTTAATACAACTGGCGCCGTCCACGGAAGCAGATTCATACAATTCGAGTGGTATGCTTTGCAAGGAAGCAAGCAGCATCAGGACGAAGAATGGAACTCCAGTCCAAATCATCACGATCATTACGCATATCAGAGCCGTTGATATCTGGCTCAACCAAGGGACTTTATTTTGAATTATTCCGAATTTCATCAACAAATCATTGAAAACGCCATAATTCCCGTCATACATCAATACCCACATCAATGCCACCAAGACCGGCGTGGTCACCCAAGGGATGAGCACCACTCCACGTACGAATCCTCTCCCAAAAAAATGTCGGTTCAAAACAAGCGATATCCCAAGACCCAGAAGCAGCTGAAACAAGACAATCACCACCGTCCAAATCGCAGTCACAGACGAAGCCGCCAAGAATTGCTTGTCTGAAAATAAATTGACAAAATTTTTCAGGCCGATGAATTTGACATTATCCGGATCAACCAGAAAATACTGTTTTGTACTGAGGATAAGGCAATTGACTAGCGGGTAAACGACAACTAAAGCCGCGAATAATACTGCCGGCATGATAAGAAGATACGGGATGTATCGTTTTCTCTTCTGTAATCTAGTTAAGCGGCTTGTCTTCATGATTCGAATATCACTCCATTCGCGCCGCGATTATGCATATCGCATTGTATGCTTTGCGACATTGATGCTGATATGCATAATCTTTCAGCGCTATCTTCTTTTACGGCTGTTCGAAAAATCTGGTCAATTCATCGATCATTTGCGAGCCCGTGATTTGCTTCAACAATGCGCGTTGCATTATCTGCGGCCACACGACCTCCATATATTGCCCCGATTTTTTGCTCCAGGGAAGAACGTACGAATCATCGGCCGATGCGACAGAGACCTTCGCAAAACGGTTATTCTTAAAGAAATCCATTTGCGCTATCTTGTTGGTTGTTGGAGCCTGGCCATAAAGCTCACAATACTTGCCTCCGGCTTCCGGGGATGCCCAGTACTCGTAGAACTTGAAAACTTCGTTGATTTTTTTGCTCTTGGCATTAATGACATTGATGCTGGGAATATTCGGGACCCATCTGCCCTTTGAACCTTTGGGCAATGGAATCGCCACGATTTTGTCTCCGAAAAATTTCTGCATGTCAGCATATGATCCAAAATGATGCACCATCATCGCCGTCACATTCGCCTTCATGTTCTGAATCAGTTCTGCAAAACCATCTCTTGGCGCGGTCGGCGGAGCCCAGCCGTTATAGAAAATATCAAGGTATCTCTGATTTGCTTTTATACCGGCAGGAGAATTGAACCTGACCTTTCCTTCGCTGTCGAGCATCGATCCGCCGATCTCGGCCATAATGAAACTTTGCCACGGGTCGCTTCCTCCCCGCGCTCCCCGCAATCCAAATCCGTACAGATCAATCTTTCCATCGCCATCCGTATCTCGCGTAAGTTTTTTACAAGCATCATAAAACTCATCCATGGTCTCCGGAAGCTTGACATTGTATTTATCAAATAAATCTTTTCGGCAATACAAATAAAGCGGTGTGTTGGCTGAGGGCATGGCCATAATCGGGCTATTTTCATCAGCATGCAGGAAACGCTTTACTCCCGGCAGAACATCTGTGTGATCGGGCCACGCGTTGTAAAGTTTAGTCAAGTCAGCGACAGCTTTCATTTGATTCAGCTCAGCCATCCACTGAACAACCGCAAGAAAACCATCGGGGCCGGTGCCGGCAATACAGGCAGTTACAAGTTTCTGGTACATCACGTCCCAGCCGATCTGTTCTCCCTTTACCACTATCTCAGACTGAGACTTGTTGAACATGTCAATGACGGTAGTTACACAATTGTTGGCATTGTCCCAGTACCACAGAGATACCTCAACAGGTTTTGCATTCACCTGCCCGCCACATATGTACGCGGGAATGCCCGTCATCATCAGCACGGAAACAAAAAACAGCCACGCCTTTCTTTTCATCCTCACACCCTCCTCATTCCTATTTTATGGCACACCAGCCATAACCAACCAAGATTGACGATTCTTGTGGATATTTATAAACCCGATGTTTTGATCGCACCATAGAAAAACTTGACATCCCATGTCTAAAATTGATACGATTTTATATGCTTATTCTAGAAGCATTCTTCAGGCATTTACTGTCTAGCAGAGATCTGCGGGCATTAAATCCCATTTATCACGCACACAACGAAGGAGAATTCGAACTTCATTTTTTCATCGAAGGAGACGGCTTTTTTCTGAATAATAACATCCGGTATCCCATTCAGCAGCAAATGATTTTTCTGACTGGCCCCTATGAATTCCATCAGCTTTTCCCAGCAGAACCCAAAAATCTGATGACAACATCATATTACACTGTCAAATTCTTCCTCAAAAAAAGCGATCATGAACTTCTGGACTTGCTGACTTTGCATTCACGCAGCGACGGCGCTCCCCTCCCGCTCGACAATGGATACCATGTCATTTTTGATGAAATAATACACCTCTCACCTAAAAACGATGCTTTTTCGCAAAAAGCCGCGACTCATCAATTGTTGTCGTTTCTGTATGGATTTTATGGAGTGAAGCACAGGAATCCAAAAGAATCTGAACATAGCCAGCTTGATATGCACATCCATGTGCATGTAAATCGAGCGCTAAGCATAATGCGCCGGGAAGTGAAATCAAAACTTTCAATCGCCGTATTGGCCGGAGAAATCGGTTTAAGCGAAGAATATCTTATCCGCCTTTTCAGGAAGCAGATGAAAATATCCCCTCATCAGTATTTTACCAGACTGAAAATAATGGTGGCTGCTGAGTATCTCATCCGGGATGACAAAACTATAAGAGAAACCTCCGAGATTTTTGGTTTCGAAAGTGAATTCCACTTTTCACGTGTCTTTCATAAATGTACAGGACTTCCGCCTTCACTCTATCGAAAAATCCATCAACAAAACTGATCCCGACAGTGGACTCATCCAGAGAGGGCGCGATTGTCCCTTTTTTCATGGATCCTTGACACTAAACCAATGGAAAGACGGAGGATCGGATCATCCCTTGTCAAGGAGAATTCACGAGCGATGACCGACGCGGGGCACAAGGTGTACCAGATTCTCGCGAAGGGCGACTTCTTCATCACGATGGCTCACTATTTTCTTGACAGTTTCAAAAAACGGCTCTTTACTACTCTGGTAATACCACGAGAATTATTGGATTGACCAGATGAAAGAAAAGCAGCCTGTTTCCGAGTCAGACGGCGGCGCGAGGCCACGGAGCAAAAAAGAGAACTTCATCGCCCGCTTCGAGGAGCTCATCCTCTCGGGCCGATTCTCTCCGGGCGAGAGGCTCCCCCCCGAACGGGAACTCGCCGAGTCCCTCCAGGCTTCCAGGCCGGTGGTTCACGCGGCCCTCGGCGAACTCGCCGGCCGGGGTCTCGTGCATATAGAGAGCAGACGCGGTGTCTTCGTTGCGGACTGGCGGCGCGAGGGCTCGGTCGAGATGCTCCTCTCGCTCATGAGCTACTCGGGGGGCGAGATATCCCCTCACTTTTTCGACAGCATCCTCGAGCTGCGCATCCTCTTCGAGACGGAGACCGCGAGGCTTGCGGCCACGAGGCGCACCGACGAGCGCGTGGAGGAGTTGGAGCGGATCGTGGCGAGGGAACGGCTTCTGGAGTACCGGGAGCCGCACGATGTGACGGCGCTCGACTACGATTTCCACCTCGCGGTTGCCATAGCCTCGGGCAATGACATGTATCCCCTCATCATGAATTCGATGAAGCGGATATACGAGAAGATACTCGACCGCTTCTACACGGATCCCTCCGTCGTCCCCGAGGTTTTCCGCCTCCACAGGGAGCTCGCGTCCGCGATCGCGGCGCGCAGGGAGAAAAAAGCGGCGGACACGATGCGAAGCATCCTCGAGTACGGGGAAAAGAACCTGCGGCGCATACTGGGCGCCGTCGCGGAACAGGGGGAGGCGTCGCGGTGAGCCTCGAAAAGCTCAGAAAGGGCTTGCGGAAGAGGGCCGGCGACGCGGTCGACGCCAGGGAGGACCGAGGGAGCATAGTGCTCGAAGGCCGGGCGGATTCCTGGCAGGAGAAGATGGAGCTCGGCTGGTACGCCGCAGGAGCCGGGTTCAAGGGCGTCGTCAACGATATCGCGGTGAAGGGACTCGAGTGGGCAGGGCGCGAGGCGCCGGCCCCCTCCGACCCGACGACGGGGGACAGGCCCCTCGAGGGAGGCTGCTTCGATGTCGCCATCGTGGGGGGAGGCGTGATCGGCTGCGCCATTGCCCGCGAACTCGCCACGTGGCGGATCTCGACGGTTCTCCTCGAGAAAGAGGAGGATGTCGCTGTCCACACGTCGAGCCGGAACGACGGCATGATCCACGACGGCTTCGCCGCCAAGCCGGGGACGCTCAAGGCGAAGTACAATGTCCTCGGAAACAGGCTCTGGGAGCCGCTCGCCCGCGAACTCGGCCTGGATTTTGAGCGGCCTGGCTCTCTCATTGTCTTCCGCAGCGCGGCGGTGGCCGCCCTCTACCCGGTGCTCGCCGCGCGGGCGAAGAAGAACGGCGTCGACGGCTGGGAGTACTGGAGTCCCCGGCGTCTCCGCGCTGAGGAACCCAACATCACAGGAGACCAGAAGGGCGGCTTCTTCCTCCCGAGCGCGGGCATTATTTCCCCCTACAAGGCTACGGCAGCCCTCGCAGAGAGCGCCGCGATAAACGGCGCACGCATCGTCCTCAACGCCTGCGCGACTGGCTTCGAGCGCGAGCATGGGCGCGTCGTGCGTGTCCTCTCGACGCAAGGCGATTTCCGCGTCGGCGCAGTCGTGAACGCCGCGGGCAACTGGGCCGATGTCGTGGCGTCTTGGGCTGACGACCGTTTCTTCAGCCTCCACCAGCGCCGCGGGGTCGACATGATCCTCGACGAGACCACTGGCAGGCTTCAGAACCACATCCTCGGCATGCCCGCCCTGACGCAGTCCAAGGCCAGGACCAAGGGGGGCGGCCTCGTGAAGACTGTCGAGGGCAACATACTCGTGGGGCCCACTGCCTCCGAAGCCCCGGGCCGCGAGGCCTACGACACTCATCCCGCCGAGCTCAGGGAACTCGAGAAGCACTTCCGCATCAACAGGCGACTCTCGCCGTCGATGGCCATCACCTACTTCGCTGGCGTCCGCCCCTGCACCTACGAGGAAGACTTCGTCGTCGAGCGCTCGGCCAGAGTCGCGAACCTCGTGCACGCGGCGGGCATCCAGTCGCCCGGCCTCGCCTCGGCCCCGGCCATCGCGGCCGAAGTCGCGCGCCTCGCGGTCGAAATTCTCGAAGAGACCAAGAAGGTGTTGCCCAACGAGTCCTTCACCGCGGTCCGCGACGCCCCCATCGAACTCAAGCGCCTTCCCTTGGAGGAGAGAGCGCGCGCCATCGCGAAGAACCCCTCGTACGGCCGCATCGTGTGTCGCTGCGAGGAGGTCTCTGAGGGCGAGATCCGGGACGCGCTCCGCTCGGCGGTTCCTGCCCGGAACCTCGATGCGGTCAAGCGACGCACCCGCTCGGGCATGGGCCGCTGCCACGGCGGATTCTGCACGCCCCGCGTGATGGAGATAGTGGCCGACGAACTCGGGATCGGCCTCGACGAAGTCACGAAGAAGGGGGCGGGATCACGTATCGTGCTCGGCGAGACGAAGAGCAGGGTTGCGCATGCGATCCCTGGCGGGATAGAAGTCGCAGATGGCCGACGAGGGGCGGGAGCGGAAGGAGGCGGGGCATGATACCGCGCAGCGATTACGACGTGATCGTGCTCGGGGGCGGACCGGCGGGTCTCGCCGCCGCGGTCGCCGCCTACGGGGAGGGCGCGAAGGTGGGTCTCGTCGAGCGCGAGGAGCGCCTCGGTGGCATCCTCAAACAGTGCGTCCACGACGGCTTCGGCCTTGTCCGCTTCGGCGAGCAGCTCGCGGGCCCCGAATATGCGCGGCGATTCATCGAACTCGTGGCGAAAACCCCGATGGAAGTCCACCTGAAAACCTTTGTCCACCGAGTCAGGAAGACGGAGGTGGCGAGCGGGCGCACGCGCTTCGTCCTCGAGTGTGTGAGTAAGGAGAGAGGCGTCTACGAGGCGGCCGCCCGGGCCCTCGTCCTGGCCACGGGCTGCCGCGAGCGCACGGACAGGCAGGCCTTCATCCATGGCGACCGCCCCGCGGGTATCCTGACTGCGGGGCTCGCCCAGCACCTCGTGAACATCGAGGGACTCCTCCCCGGCCACAGAGCCGTCGTGCTCGGCTCGGGCGACATCGGCCTCATCATGGCCAGGCGCCTGACGCTCGAAGGCATGGAGATCGAGGGGGTGTACGAGATAAAGGGCGAGCCTTCGGGGCTCTCGCGCAATCTGCGGCAGTGCCTCGAAGACTTCGGCATTCCGCTCCACCTCTCCACGACGGTGACCGAGGTCCACGGCCAGCGCCGCGTCGAGGCAGTCACCGTGGCCTTTGTCGACAGCCGGGGGCAGGTCCGGGCCGGGACGGAGCGCAGGGTGCCCTGCGACACCCTCATCCTCTCCGTGGGCCTCATTCCCGAGAACGAGATAGCGCAGTCCCTCGGCCTCGCCCTCGACCTCTCCACCCGCGGCCCCCGCGTGGACCAGAGCGGGGCGAGCGCGGTCGACGGCGTCTTCGTGTGCGGTAACGCGCTCCACGTGAACGATCTCGTCGATTATGTCTCTGAGTCGGGCGAGACTGCGGGCCGCGCCGCGGCGGAATTTGCTCTCGGACTGGAATCAAACCGTGGGCGCGGTGCCGGGCGGCGGACCATTCCGCTCAAGACCGGGCCGGGTTTCCTCTACGCAGTGCCCCAGTCGCTCGATCTCTCCCGCCCCGGGCCGGCAGTCGTCTATTTCCGCTCGAACTCCACAATCAAGGACGGAGTCCGCGTGACGGCGCGGGCGGGGGATGCCACCGTTCTCGACAAGCGCTATGCGGCGCTGCGCCCGCCCGAGATGGAAAGAGTGGAAATCGATCTTGCGGCGATTCCCCCGGACGCCGACTCGGTCTTCCTCGAAATGGAGCGAAAGGAGGGCAGCCGTGTCTGAAACGCGCAAATTCGTCTGCATCGTCTGCCCCCGCGGCTGCGCACTCGAGGTCGACGTCGCGATGATCTCCGCCGGAGCCGACCTGCGCGCAGGCGACGCTGAAGCTGGCTCTGCGGCTGGTGCGTCATCCGGCGTCGGAGCGCTCTCGGTCGTCGCGGTGCGCGGCAACGCCTGCAAACGGGGCGAAGTCTACGGCCGCGGCGAAGTCCTCGACCCCCGGAGGAGCCTCACGAGCACAGTGCGGGTCGAAGGGTTCTCGCGGCGGCGCCTGCCGGTGCGCAGTTCGGGCGAGATTCCCCTCGGCCGCCTCAGAGAGGCCGCGAGGGTTCTGGATTCCTTGGTGGTGACGCGCCCGGTCACGTGCGGCGAAGTTCTCGCGAGGGACTTTCTGGGACTCGGCGTCGAGGTCGTCGCCACCGACGATCTCGATGTTTAAGACAGGATGCGGCGCATGCGCCGGTTAGAAAGGATGCAGGCGTGGAATCACTCATACTGAGCATAGATTGCGGGACCCAGAGCACCAGGGCTCTCATATTCGACAGGGACGGACGTCTCCTCGACAAGAAGAAGGTAGAGTACGAGCCGTACACTGCGGGCGAACCCGGCAGGGCCGAACAGGATGCGCGCGTGTACTGGAACGCCGCCGCGGCCGCCTGCCGCGATCTCGCCGCCAGGCGGCCGGAGCTGGCGGCGGCCGTCGCGGGCATCGGCGTGACCACGCAGCGGGACACTATGATCTGCCTCGACGCAGAAGGGGAGCCGCTCCGCCCGGCCATCCTCTGGCTCGACCTGCGCAAGGCGGCCCCGAGATTCAGGCCCGGACCCGCCATGAGGGCAATGCTCGCCCTCGTGGGCATGGGCGAGGCGGTGATCAGGATACAGGAAGAGGGGAAGTGCAACTGGATCATGGAGCGCGAGCCCGACATCTGGGAGCGCACCGCCAAGTTCGCCCAGGTTTCGGGTTACCTGAATCACAAACTTACGGGGCGCTTCGCCGATTCAGCGGCCTCGCAGATAGGCCACATGCCCTTCGATTACAGAAGACAGGAATGGTGCGGGGCCGGCGCTCTCAACGCCAGGCTCTTTCCTGTGCCCGCGGAGAAGTTGTGCGAACTCGTCGTCCCGGGTACCGTTCTCGGGCACCTCACAGCGCAGGCCGCCGCGGAGACAGGGCTCCGGAAAGGTATTCCCGTCGTCGCAGCCGGTTCGGACAAGGGATGCGAGACCATCGGCATGGGGGTCCGCGATAGCGCGATGGCCTCCTTGTCCTTCGGGACTACGGCGACGATCCAGACCACCAGCTCCCGGTACTTCGAGCCCATCCCCTTCATGCCCGCCTACCCCGCGCCGATCCCCGGAGCCTTCAACCCCGAGGTCGAAATATTCCGGGGGTACTGGATGATCACCTGGTTCAAGAACCAGTTCGCGTACGAGGAAGTCCTCGAGGCGCAAGAGCGCGGCATCGTGCCCGAGGTCATGCTCAACGAACTCCTGAGAAAGACCCCCGCGGGCGGCCACGGCCTCGTCATGCAGCCCTACTGGACGCCCATGCTCAAGATGCCCTCGGCCAAAGGCGCGATCATAGGCTTCGGCGACGTCCACGACCGCGCGCACCTCTACCGGGCGATCATCGAGGGACTCGCGTTCGGACTGAAGGACGGCCTCCACGCGATCGAGAAGGCGGGAAAGGTGAAGGTGTCGGAGCTTGCCGTCTCGGGCGGCGCGAGCCAGAGCGAAGAGATCTGCCGCATCACCGCCGATGTCTTCAACCTCCCCCTCGTCAGGGGCGAGACCTACGAGACGGGCGGCCTCGGGGCGGCCATGGTCGCAGCGGCGGGTCTCGGCATGTACGCCTCAGTCGATGACGCGGTCAAGGCCATGTCGGCGAGATCCACGACCTTCGAGCCCGATCCTGCGAAGGCCGAACTCTACGGCGAGCTCTACCACCGGGTCTACAGGAAGATGTACACGGCCCTCGCGCCCCTCTACGAGGCGATACGCGACATCACCAACTACCCGGAGCGCCCCGGGCACGGCTGAAATCACAATCTTCGCAGCGAGCTGCGGGATATGAAACCCACTTCGGGATCAAGGAGAAGATCATGGCAAAGAACGAATTCGTCCCCGCGTGGTTCGAAGGTGATCTCCCCGCGAAAAGCTTCCGCTCCATCCTCAAGTGGGGAGACCCCAAGGAGTACAAGCACCCCAACAAACGCCTTTACCGCGAGATGAAGCGCGTCTTCGGTCTCGACGACTCCTATTTCGCCGAGAGACAGGAGATGGGCATGGAGACGGTGCCAAAGGAGATCCCCTGCCACCTCGACGGACGCCACGTCGAGGCGCTCTCCGCCATAGTCGGGGAGGGCAACGCTTTCACGGACGCCTATCACCGACTCCAGGTCGCCTACGGAAAGACGATGATCGATCTCATGCGTCTCAGGAAAGGGATCGTGGAGAACATTCCCGACCTCGTCCTCCATCCCAGGACCAGGGTCGAGCTCCGCGCGATCGTGGACTACTGCGACTCGAACCTGATCTCCGTTTACGTCTACGGCGGCGGCTCCTCCGTCACGCGCGGCGTCGAGGCGGTGAAGGGCGGCGTCACGCTCGATATGCGGGTCCACCTCAACAAGGTGCTCTCCTTCGACGAGAAGAACCACACCATCACGGTCGAGGCTGGCATGAGCGGCCCCGAGCTCGAGCGCGTGCTGCGCGGCGCTCCGGAGACGCTCAAGGCCGCGCGGGCCTACACCTGTGGGCACCTGCCGCAGAGCTTCGAGTACAGCGTGGTCGGCGGCTGGGTGGTCACGCGCGGCGCTGGCCAGAACTCGACGTACTACGGAAAGATCGAGGACATCGTCATCGCCCAGGACTATGTCTGCCCCTCCTTTGACCTCCGCACGGGCGACTACCCCGCCGCCGCCGACGGCCCCGACATGGACCAGCTCATGATGGGCGCCGAAGGGACTTTCGGCATCCTCTACGCGGCCACCCTCAAGGTGAAACACTACGAGCCTCTGAACACCCGCCGCTACTCCTTCATCTTCAGGAACTGGGAGGACGCCAAGGAGGCGGCCCGCGAGATCATGCAGGGCGAGTTCGGGTACCCTTCAGTCTTCCGGCTCTCCGACCCCGAGGAATCCGATCTGGCGCTCAAGCTTTACGGCGTCGAGGGGACGGTGATCGACACTCTCATGACCGCCCGCGGCTTCAAAAAGGGCGAGCGCTGTCTCATGCTCGGCACGGCCGACGGCGAGGCGGGCTTCTCGCGGCACGTCGCCCGTATGGTGAAACGGATATGTGCGCGCCACGGCGCCATGTCTACCACGGGCTTCGTCCAGCGTGCCTGGGAGCACGGGCGCTTTCGCGACCCCTACATGCGCGAAGACCTCCAGGACTATGGCATCATGATCGACACCCTGGAGTGCTCGGTGAACTGGACCAATCTCGAGGAAGTCCACACCGGGGTCCGCGCGTACTGCCACTCACGGCCCGGCACGATCTGCATGACCCACATGTCTCACTTCTACCCGCAGGGCTGCAACCTCTACTTTATCTTCATCGCCAAGATGAATACGCCGGAGGAATACCTCGCCTACCAGGGCGGCATCCTCGACAACATCCAGAGGTACGGCGCAACGATGAGCCACCACCACGGCATCGGCAAGATGACCGCCCCCTGGCTCGAGGGCGACATCGGCCCCGAGGCGATGGCCGTCCTGCGGGCCCTGAAGCGCCACTTCGACCCGCACGACATCATGAACCCGGGCGGTACCCTGGCGCTGGATCTCCCCGACGGGGAGCGCAAACTGCTGAGGAAGTAGGGCGCGGGCGGCCGTCCTGCCAATCGCGGCGGGACGATGCCGTGCGCCTTTCTCACTGAGTGGGATTGCTCCGGGAAGTCTGACCCGGATCGTGGCGGCCCGCGGCGTTCGTATGTATATCCCTGCCGAAGATGGCGAACTGTACCGTTCCCAGGACTCCGAAACCGAAGGCAGTGAGGAAATTGGCCGCGGGCGAGATGTTCCAGAGCCACGCGCTGGAGAGGGCGGCGATCGAGACGATGACGTCCCTGATGAGGTAGTAGGCGCCGAAGGTCCGCGCCTTCGCGTCCTCGGGCGCGAGATCCATGATGAGGGCCTTCCGGGTCGGCTCTCCGAATTCCTTGAGCCCCCTGATGATGAAGGCGAGCACGAACATCCAGAACGAGTGCGACACGAGAAGGATGAGAGGGAAGACCGTAAAGAAGCAGAAAGTGATGAGGACGAAGCGCTTTTTGCCGTATTTGTCCGCCATCCAGGCTACAGGGATGTAGACGAGCATCGCGGTGACCATCTCTATCGTGGTCAGGAGGCCGAACTGGAGAGGAGAGAGGCCGTTGTTGCTCACCGCCCAGATAACGACGAAGGCGTAGGGTATCTGCTCCGCGAAGCGGATGAGGATGTCGCTCGCGAGGAGGCTTCGCAAGTCTGCGCTGAAGAGCCCCTTCCAGTCTGAAATGGAAGGTTTTCGCGCCTGATCGCCGGCCTTCGCGGCGGGCTTGTCTACCGTCATGTAGCGCTCGACGATGTAGAGAGAGAGGAGGCCCATGGCGAAGGCGACCGAGAAGGCTATCTTCACACCCCTGACCTTGCCGAATGCTCCGATGAGGATGCCGCCGACGATCGGCCCCAGAGACATGGGTATGCGCTTGACGAAGGAATGGATGGAGACGCCGAGTGTCCTGCGCTCCTTGGGTACGGCCTTTGAGACGAGGCTCATGATCGCGGGAAGGGAAACCGCCGTCCAGGAGATGAAGAAGACGGCTCCGATGAGGACGGCCTGCCAGGCCGGTATCAGGATGACGATGGTGTAGCCGGCCATGGCGACGAGGGTGAAGAGCTGGAGCGATCGCTTGTAGCCTATCCTGTCGGCGAGATAGCCGCCGGGCACGGAGTAGAGGGCTCCGAGCAGATTGTCCATGGCGTTGAGAAAGCCTACCGACCAGGTCGATCCGCCGAGGGCTATGAGGTAGAGGGGGAGAAAGCGCTCGGCCATCTTCTCCCCCATGCCGACGAAGATGACCATGACGAGCATGGCCGTCATGCTGGTGTTGCGGGCAAGAAAGTCCTTTAAACGGGTCTTCGCTGTCATGTCTTTCCTTCCTCAACTCTTGGGCTGTGTGGGGCTTCGAGAAGCGCCCGGATATCCTCTATGGAATCCAGCAGCTTGACGAGAAGCCTGTCCAGCTCGGCCATTTCTTCCGGTTCGAGAGTGCAAGCCAGGTTCTCCATGAAATTGCAGTCTTCCATGCGGTGGCGTTCGACGATCGCGGAGGCCCCGGGAGTCGGCGTCACCATGACGACGCGCTTGTCCTCCGGAGACCGGACGCGGGCCACAAGTCCTCTCTTTTCCAGCTCGTCCAGGATGCCGATGAGGGTTGCGGGCGGAATTCCGGCCTCCCTGCCCAGATCGAGCGTCTTGGCCGCCTTCCTTTCCACTATCAGCTGAAGAATGTGGACGGGGACGGTCTTGAGTCCCGAGCTCTCTTTCTGGAGATGCCGTTTTTCATCGAAGAGCCGGATCAGACGGTGAAGCAGTTCGGAGTTCGTTTTATTCCCCTACTGAATGATTCGATATATGAATTATATTGAAAAGAGTTTGAACGCGGCAAGAGGTGGGGCCGCCCTCGCTCAGGATCGGACGACGGAGGGGTCGAGGGTTTCGAGGACGGTCAGGCCGCACTCCGCGGCGAGCGCGCGTCCTTCCTCGATTTTTGCGGCGACGTCGGCCGGCCTGTGGGCGTCGGAGTTGACGATGACGCGGACCTTGTACGCGGAGGCGAGGCGCCAGAATTCGCTGTGGGGGTAGGGCGGCCGCCTACCTTCGGGGGTGTGGATTTTGGGTTTCCGCAGGCCGTAGCCATTGATCTCGAGGGGAATGCGGGTCTCCTCGGCGGCGGCGAGAATATCCCGGGCGCAGGCGACGGCATTCGCGTCCCAGGGAAGCCAGCTGTAGCAGAATACGTCGGGGTGGGCGAGGAAGGAAAAGAGTCCGGAGGCGAGGGCTTTCTGAGTGTGCGCCGCGAAGGCGGCGAGCATGGCCGGGGTTCTGAGGGCGAAGCTGTCTTCCCACTCGCCGCGGAAGCGGTAGTAGTGGATTCCCGCGGCGAGATAGTCCATGCCGAGCCTGCCGAGATATTCCTCGCGGAAATACTCGGCGTACTCTGGAATCCACTCCGCCTCGAAGCCGGAGAGGATGCGGATCATGGAGCCCTGCTCCTGCCGGGCCTCGGCGATGGCGTAGAGGTAGTCCTTGAGTTCGGAGTGGTACATGCGCATGTCGGTCCAGCGGTCGTCGGGCAGGGCTGCGTGGTCGGAGAAGCCGATTTCGGCCATTTTCGCTTTTACAGCCTGCCGTACGTACTCGTCGACTTCTCCCTCCGCGTGGCGGCAGCGGAACGTGTGGGTGTGGTAGTTGTTCATGTATGGGTGATGTACTCGCACGGGAGAGCCCGGATGGTCAAGACTGGGGCTTGCCGCGGAAGGGGTTCAGGGTCGGTCCCGGGGCCGGAACACGAGGGCGGAGGGCCGGAGAATGCGCCGGACCCGGCAGTCCTCGTGGCAGGCCGGCAATCGGCGGTGTTGCCGGTCGGCGCCGTGGTCGGTATAGTCTAGGACATGGCGGCAAGCATTCTCTGGTACGACCTCGAAACTTTCGGACTCGATTCCCGCTACGACCGGATAGCGCAGTTCGCCTGTATCCGGACGGATGAAAACCTGAACCAGATCGGGGAACCTGTCGTCCTGTACTGCAAGCCGACGCCCGACTATCTCCCGAGCCCCCAGTCCTGCCTCGTCCACGGCATCATCCCTCAGCACGCGCTCGAACAAGGCCTGTCCGAATACGAGTTCGCGACCCGCATCCGCGCCGAGATGAGCGTGGCATCCACGACTACGGCGGGTTTCAACTCCCTCCAGTTCGACGACGAGTTCATCCGCAACCTGTTTTACAGGAACCTCTACGATGTGTACGAGCGGGAGTGGAAGGATGGGAACAGTCGCTGGGATATCATCGACCTTATGCGGGCTGCGCGCGATCTGCGCCCGGAGGGCATTGTCTGGCCGGAGGACGCGGCCGGCCGGCCGATCTTCAAGCTGGAGGTGCTGGCCAAGGCAAACGGGATAGCCCACGGGGTGGCCCACGACGCGCTCTACGATGTCGGCGCGACGATTGGTCTCGCGCGTCTCGTGAAGGCGAGGCAGCCCAAGCTCTACGACTGGTACTTCACCCACCGCTTCCGGGGAAGTCTGCGGCCCCTCGTCGATCTGGCCGACCGGAAGATGCTCGTCCACGCCGCCGCGGAGTACACTTCGGAGCGGGGCTGCACGACGCTCGTAGCCCCCGTCGCGATGGACCCCGAGAACGGCAATCAGCTCGTCGCCATCGACCTGCGCTACGACCCGGAGCCTCTCGTCGACCTGGATGTCGACGAGATCAGAAGGCGAGTCTTCACGAAGGCGGCGGAGTTGGATACGGATAGGGTCCCCCTGTCGCGCATCAGGCTCAACCGCTGCCCATTCCTCGCTCCTGTCTCCACTCTTGGCGCGGCGGCGTCCCAGAGGCTCGGCATCGATACCGGCCTCTGTGGCAGGCGGCTCGCCTTCATCGCCTCGCATCCCGAACTGGTGCAGAAGCTCGTGGCTGTGTTCGCGGGGCCCGTCCAGACTCCGGACTCGGCGGATCCGGAACTGAGAATATACTCGGGCGGCTTCTACCCCGACGGCGACAAGGTGAAGATGACGCGTATCCACGAGGCGATCGCCGCGAAGGGCGCCGCGCTCGCCAAGGAAGTCGCCTACAAGGCCGAGTTCCGGGACGAGCGGATTCCCGTCCTCGTGCGCAGGCTTTACGCAAGAAATTTTCCCGAGACCCTCTCGGTCGCGGAGGCCGCCCAGTGGCGCGCCTTCTGCGCGGGGAGGATGCAGCTGCCGCCTGTCGCGGGAGTTTTCGGGATCTCCGAATATGCGCAATTCATAGAGGGCCGGATCGCGGACAGGTCGGTGCCGGCCCGGGAGAGGAGTATCCTGCACGCCCTTCTGGACTGGAAATCGGCCATCGAGCGGGAAGTGCTCTCCTACGGGGAGGAATCGTGAACACAGACGGGATCGAATCCGGGATCGAGGAGAGGCTCATCGGCCTCGAAACGATGGATGCATATCATCAGCGGGCTCTCGACGAATCGGGCGCCCAGATTTTCGAACTCTCCCAGCGGGTCGCGCGGCTCGAAAAAATCGTCGGAAAGATGGCCGAGAAGCTGAAAGAGATAGCCCAGGAGAAGGAACCCTCCCTTCCTGTGAATGAAAGACCACCGCACTACTGAGACGGCCCGGGATGGCCGCCGGGATCTCGGGCACATAGGGCATAATGTGTATGCACTGTGAATACATGGCTTATCCGCAAGAGGGATCTGGAAAAATCGCGGATCCGCGATATGGTAGGAGTATGTTGGGCCACTCTGTGATTTCAGGAATGGGCGGACGCTTTGCGGGCACTATCTCCTCCGGAAGACCGACATGCGGGCCGCGGGCATGTGGCGACCGGAGCCGCGCGGCCGTCCTCGTCTCCTTGTTTTTGGTTCTCTGCTTCGTCTTTTCCGGGAAGATAATCGCGCAGTCGGCCGGCGCGCTTTCGTCGACAGGGATGAGCGTCCAGGTGGCCAGGACCGCGGTGCGGGAGACGGCTTCCGTGGCCGGGGCGATTCTGGGATACCTCGGATACGGGGTGCGGGTCAGCGTCGTCGAGACGAAGGACGGATGGTCACGTATCATGGTCGCCCTCGACAAGGGAACGGGCTATGGGTGGGTGCGCGCTTCGGCCCTTGCCGCGAAGAAGATCCCCGGCGTGGCCGCGGGTTCCGTGAAGTCCGGAGTGATTCCGGGCCCTGCCAAGTCAGGAGTCACCGAGTCCGAGATCGTACTCGCGGGGCGGGGCTTCAACAAGTCCATAGAGGATTCGTACAGGGAGTCCTCCCTCCTCGATTATTCCTGGATCGACAAAATGGAAGGTTTCGGATTCGACGAGGCAGCGACCCTCGATTTCATCGGGGGGAAAGAATGAGGCGGCCGCGCATCCTTCTCGCGTCGACGCTGGCTTTCTTTCTGGTTTCGGCGCTGTTTTTCGGCTGTCAGAGCGTGATCAAGGTGTTAGGCGAGGTGGGCACGGAGGCGGGTCGGCAGGCTGTGCTGACAAGTCAGCAGGCCTCCTTTCTCGGGAACGCCGCCAGCGCCTTGCAGTCGGTGGCCAAGGATATCACGCCGGAGCAGGAGTACTACATCGGCAGGTCCGTCGGAGCCAAGGTCCTGGAACAGTACTCCGTCTTCGACGTTCCGGAGGTCAACCGCTATCTGAACCTGCTCGGCCAAGGGCTCGCGCAGTTCTCGGACAGGCCGGAAATCTACAAGGGCTACCGCTTCCTCGCTCTCGACAGTCTCGAGATAAACGCCTTCGCGACTCCGGGCGGGCACATACTCGTCACGAGGGGGCTTCTGTCCTGCGCGCGCAGCGAGGACGAGCTCGCCGCCATCCTCGCCCACGAAATCGCCCATGTCGCGCACAGGCACGGCGTGAACTCGATAAGGAGCGCCCGTTTCGGCGAGGCGGTGGGTAAGCTCGCGGTCGAGGCTGGCAAAATGGGCGGCGCCGACGTCGCGCGCTTTTCGGAAGTGTTCGGGGATTCGATCCAGGACATAACGACCACTCTCGTGAAATCCGGCTACTCGCAGATTACGGAATTCGACGCCGATCTCGAGGCCCGATCCATTCTGATCGCCGCGGGCTATAACCCGGCCGCCCTGGAATCGCTGCTCGTGACCATGAGGGCGGTGCTCCGTTCCGGGGAAAGGGGTTTCGGGGCGACACATCCGAGCCCGGATCTCCGTCTTGCCAACCTCAGGCAACCGAAGTACCCCGCCAAGACCGCCGCGGCGGGCGCCGCGCAGGACGTATCCACACCGGAGACCGCGCGGAGGGACGCTGTGCGCGGCGCGCGGTTCAGGCTCATGGTCGGCCTCCTGTGAGATGAGCGAGTGAAGGACAGAAAGGCAAGAACCGGGGAACCGGTTTCCGGCAAATCTCTGCCTCCTCACCGTGCGGCGCTCGCCGTCCTTCCAGGCATCCTTTTTGCTCTCCTCCTCGGACTCGCGGGCGCGCTGGACCGTTTCGAAAACATGGCCTTCGACCTCCGCGCGAGGTTTTTTTCAGGCTCAGTCCGGGGCGATGGGAAAATCACCCTCATCTATCTCGATCAATACAGTCTGGATTGGGCCGAGAAAGAGCTCGACGTCACCTGGCCCTGGCCCCGGGAGATGTACGGGCTCGTGACGGAATTCTGTTCGCGGGCCCGATCCACCTCTTTCGATGTGCTGTTCCCGGGACCCTCATCCTATGGCGTCGACGACGACAGAGCCTTCGCCGCCGCCATACGGAAGGCCGACAACGTGGTGTTGTCGGAAATGCCGGAGGTGACGACGGACCAGGCGCCGGGCGGGAGCGTGTCGCCCCTGTCGGAGAAGAAGACGCTCGGGGCTCTGCCTGCGCCCGAACTCGCCCAGACCGGAGCCCCCGTAGGCTCCGTGACCCTGAAACCGGACCGGGATGGAGTGTTCAGGCATTACCGGCCATTCGCGGATAGCACGGATCGCCTGCATCCTTCTCTGGGACTGGCGGCCCTGGCGGGGAAAAATCCTGTCGGCTACGATGCCGGGACAGGCCTCGTGACTGTCGGGGCTCGGGACGGCTCGGGCGCTGTCTTCAAGTTGGACGCGAAAACAGGGGCTGTGCCCCGCTTCGGGCTCCGCGAGAAGGTCTTCCGGCGGTACAACGCCGCCGAGGTGATAGCCTCGGCCATCAGCCTGCGCGCGGGGTCCAAACCCCAGCTCGATCCAGCCGTTTTCGAGGGGTCCTTCGTGTTCTTCGGTTTCAGCGCGCCGGGGCTCTATGACAGACAGGCAACCCCGGTTTCCGCCTCTGGCCCCGGCGTCGATGTCCACGCCTTTTTCCTGCGGAGCCTCCTCGATTCTTCCTTCCTGAAAAGGCTGCCGGCCTGGCTCGACCACCTTGTCGCCGCGGCCGCCGGTCTGGCTCTCGGGCTGCTGTTTTCCCGCGCCCGCTCGCGGCTTTCCCAGTCATTGGTCGCGATTGCCGGCCTTCTCATGGTGCCGGCCGCGGGCTTTCTCGCCTACTCTGGCGGATACTGGATCGGGATAGTCGAATCCGGTTTTTCCGTATTCGCCTCGATAGCTTCCATACTTGTCGCGGAATATGTCAGGGTGGGCAGGCAGAGGGCATTCCTGAGAAACGCTTTCGGCCACTATCTCAGCCCGGCCGTCATCGAGAGAATCATCGAGAGACCGGAAACGCTGAGGCTCGGCGGCGAAAGGCGCGGGATTTCCGTCATGTTCACCGATCTGGAAGGCTTCACGGCGCTCGCTGAAAAGCTCGACCCGTCGCGTCTGGCCGCTGTCCTCAATGAATACCTATCCGCGATGAGCGAGATCATCTTCGAAGAGGGCGGGACGATCGACAAATACGAGGGCGACGCGATCATCGCGTTCTGGAACGCCCCCCTGGAACAGGAGGATCATATCCGCAGGGCGGTGAATGCAGCCCTCCGCTGTGGGGACAAGCTGAAGTCGCTGCGCCCGCGTCTCGCGGAGCTGACCGCCGGATCTCACGGATTCAGGATGCGCATCGGAGTCCACTCGGGCATGGCTGTCGTGGGGAACATGGGCTCGCGCATGCGTTTCAACTATACTGTTCTCGGGGATACAGTGAACCTCGCGTCCCGGCTCGAGGGGGCGAACAAGGTGTTCGGAACTTCCATTCTCGTCTCAGGCGCCGTCGCCGAAGCCTTCGGGCTTGATTCGATGCGGTACGTCGCACGGATCGCCGTCCTCGGCAGGAGCGGAGCCGTCGATGTCTACGAGCCGCGCGTCCCGGCCCGGGGAGTGCATATTCCGGACCTGGGCGCTTTCACGGAAGCCCGCTCCCTCTTCGCGAAGGGCGATTTCGGCGCCGCGGCCTCGATCTTCGCGGAGCTTGCTCCCGTCGATCCCGTCTCGGCCGCCTACCTCCGGAAGTGCGCTTCGCTCGCGGCCGAAAGGCCGGAACCCTGGGACGGAGTCTGGGTCCTCGATTCGAAGTGAAGGAGTCTTCCATGCCCAAGTCCGCCCTGCCGCCTCTCGTCCGCCCCGTCGAACATGGCCCGCGCTGGTCCTCCCTTCAGTGGAAGCTCATCCGCACCGAACCCCTTCCGGGCGCGGTCAACCAGGCGCTCGAAGAGCTGCTTGTCGCCTCGCTGGCCTCCGGGGCGAGGGGGCCGTCGATCCGGATCTGGGACTGGACCGAGACCTGCGCGGTGCTCGGGAGATTCCAGTCCATCAGGAACGAAATCGAGGTGGACGCCGCGCGCTCTCTCGGCGTCGGCATCGTGAGGCGGATCACGGGAGGCGGGACGATGTTCATCGAACCGGAAGGCGCCATCACCTACTCGATCTACGCGCCCGAGAGCCTCGTGAAGGACCTCGATTTCATCGAGTCTTACGAATTCTTCGATTCCTGGGCTGTAGACGCGCTCCGCGAGCTCGGGATCGACGCGTGGTACAAGCCGGTAAACGACATAACCTCCGCCTACGGAAAGATCGCCGGCGCGGCCCAGGCGCGCAGGGGCGGGATCGTCCTCCACCACACGACCATGGCGTACCGCATGAACATTCCCCTCATGCTTTCGGTGCTGCGGACGGGCAAAGAGAGGCTTTCCGACAAGGGAATCGCCTCGGCAAACAAGAGGGTGGGGCCCCTGAGTCTTCAGACGGATCTCTCCCGCGAGGAGATCATCCGCGCGATGACAGGGTCTTTCGGGAGACGCTTCGGCCTGGAAGAGGAGCGGCTCTCCGGGGAGGAAATGGCCGCCGCCCGCGCCCTCGCCGTGGAAAAATTCGCCTCCGATGCCTGGACCTGCGCCCTGCCCTGAAGACTCTCCGGGATTCGTTCATTGCGGCCAGATGGGAAGCCTTCAGGATCTCCAGAAACCCTCGTGCACCTTGCGCGCTCCCGCGACCCCATCGACGGGACCTTCGACCTCGATCTTTTTCTGTCCCCTCGCGAAGACCTCGCGGCAGGGCAGGCTCAAAGTCGGGTTCTCGGGGCTGTCGCCCGTGATGCCGAGAAGTTCGCTTTCGGACAGGGCGTAGACGACGCGCCCGATTCCGGCCCAGTAGATCGCTCCCGCGCACATGGCGCATGGTTCGGCGCTCGAATACAGCGTGCAGGAGGCGAGTTTTTCGCGCGGAAAGCTCGTCGACGCGAGCCGGGCGAGGTTGGTCTCCGCGTGTCCGGTGCAGTCGCGGGTGGAACCCGAGCTGTTGTGCGCCTCGAGGAGCACCGCGCCTTCGGCGTCTGCCAGAAGGGCGCCGAAGGGATGATTTCCCGATTCTCTCGCCTCCCGCGCGAGGTCGACTGCCCGTTCGAGCAGAGTTCTGTCCCTTTCCGTTGTACTCATGATGTTTCCTTCAATGTCCGAACAGGTCGGCGTGGTGGACGGCGCCGGCCACGCCAGGTCCGGCGGACCTCTTGCAGCGCGCTCCTGGCCTGCCCGGGCTTCGGGATACATGATACCGGTGGCGTCGGCGCGGTCAATAGGCGCCGGCCTGCCGGGGAGGATCGCGAAGGACCGCGGAAGCCTGTTTTCAGAGTAGGATGGAAAGGGCGAAGACAAGAATCGCTGCGGCGAGGAGTCCGGCATCGGCCCGGCCGCGCCTGGCGGCTGGGAGGGTCCGCGCGGGACTGTAGCATCGGGCTTCGAGCGCCCCCGCCGTGCCGACCGCCGATTTGATCGAGGAAAAGATCACTGTTTCCATGAGGCAGAGAAGGCTGCCCGCCTTGGGGCGTCTGGCTCCGAACCCGCGCGCCACGGCCGCTTCCCTGACCTTGTCGTAGCGGTCGAAACTCTTGGGCAAAAAGCCCGCCGCGAGGCCGATGTAGAGCCCTGGATCGGGGGCCTTCCCCTTCCTCCACAGTGGGAGGAGGCGCGTGACCCGCGTCACTGTCGCGCCGAGGTCCGCGACACTCGTCGACCTGAAGAAGGCCTGGGCGAGAAGAAAGACAACGAAGAGTCTCCCGAGATAGACGAGGGCGGGAATCAGCTCTTCCGGGGCGAAGATTCTTCCGTCCCCAGGCGCGAGGAGCTTGAGGGCGAGGATGAGGATGCCCATCGGGATGAGGAATCGTGCGCCACGCGCGATGTCTGCCGGTTTTTCGCCGAGCCGGAAAAGGAGGGCGAACATGGCGAGAGCCATCGGAACGAGGAGGCCCGGAAAACAGATCGACGCGGAGGTGGAGCAGAGGACGAGGCAGATCAGTTTTGTGCCCGTACCTGGCATGCCCGCCTGGCCGGAGCCTGCGCCCGTCGTCAAGCCCGCGGGAGGTCTGTAGCTGAACGGGTTCATCTGAGCCAGGTCAGGTCGGCCCTTCGCGTCGCGAAGCGGTAGGGGTCGGCGAGGCCGTTTTCGGAAAACAGGCTCCGGTCCGCCGGTTCAGGATCGCCGTCGTAGACGATGGAGCCTGCCTCCATCACGACGAGGCGTGTCGCGTGGGCCAGCACCTTCTCCAGTTCGTGGGTCAGGACGATGACCGTTCTGCCTTCCGCGTGCAGCTCCGTCATCGCGGAAAGCACTTGCCGTATCGAGGGAAGGTCGAGGTTCGCGAATGGTTCGTCGAGGATGACGCAATCGGGGTCCATGGCCATGATGCCGGCTATGGCGAGACGTCGCCTTTCCCCGCCGGAGAGGCCGTCGGGGATCCTGTCTCCCTTATCTTCGAGATGGAGGAGGCTCAGAGCTTTTTTCGTGTGGCCTTCGATTTCCGGCAGGGAGAGGCCGAGGTTCGAGGGGCCGAAGGCCACATCCTCCCGGACTGTCTGGCCGATGATCTGGGCCTCGGAGTCCTGGAAGACGAGTCCGATTCCCGTCCTGACCTTGCGCAAGTCCTTCCCGATTTCCGTGCCCAGGTACAGGATACTGCCAGCGCTTGGCCGGACGAGTCCGATGAGGTGTCGCATCAGGAGGGTCTTGCCTGAACCGTTCCGGCCCGCGAGGACAAGAAAATCCCTGCGCCGGACCGAGAGCGATACTCTGTCCAGGCCGAGTACGCCATCATGGAAGCGATGAGTCAGAGCCTCGACCCTGATCAGCTCCTCTGGCTCATCCACGCCGTCTGCCATCGGGGTTCATCGCCTCGAGTCTGACCGCGAGGCGCGCGGAGACGATCGCCGCGAGGACAATCTTCGCGAGGTCGCCGGCGATGAAGGGAATGAGACCCGAGGCGATCGCCTTGGTCCAGGTCGCGTCGATGGCGAATTTGAGGCGGACGATGCCGAAGATGTAGACGACAGTCATTCCCAGGAAGGCGGCGAGGGCGTTCTTCCAGACTTTGATCGCGCCGAAACGCGAGACGAGGCCGGTGACGAGGACGCCCGGGAGGTAGCCTAAGAGGTAACCGCCGGTCGGCCCCAGGAACTTTGCGATTCCTCCAGTGCCGCCCGCGAAGACCGGCAGTCCGACGGCTCCGAGAATGAGGTAGAGGGCTGTCGCGGCCAATCCCCAGATGGGGCCGAGGACGAGTCCCGCTATCAGGATGAGCATGTTCTGAAGGACGACGGGGACGGGACTGCCCGGCACGGGGACAGCGATGTAGGCGCCGACAGAGATGAGGGCGGCGAAAAGGCAGGCGAGCACGGGCATGGTCATGGACCCGGAAGCGGTGTGGTTCATCGCTGAAGACGCTAGCATCGCGCTCCTCTTCGGGTCAATGACTGAGAAAACCTCACGAGGAACCCAGTCCGCTTCAGCTTCCGCTTCCGCGCGGACTGGCGCATATGCTTATGTGTGCACATCGCGGCACACCGCCGCACACCGCAGACAGGCCGCCCCGTGTTGTTTCGTCAAGAATCGTACCAGGACAGGCCCCTCGCACGGGAAGTCTCGTTGCGGATATCATGAGTATCGTATGGCCACAGACTTGGTTTTTCTCCGCGATGCCGCCGGCTACGCGGCGATGTATTGCGAGGAGAACGTGTACCGCTTGCTTTTTCATCTGCAGGATGCCGGCGACCATGTTTCGGATGGCACTGCAGTGGACAGCCATGCCTGGAGTGGCCGGGCCTGGGGCCTCTTCATCTCCAACCCCGGACGGAGCGTCGCGATGGCCTGTCAGAAATCCGGTCCGGAAGGCGTCGTTGTCTGGGATTACCACGTCGTTGCGGTAGTGCAGCCTGACGCCGCTGCAGCGCCGGACGCAACCGAGGGACTTTTTGTCTGCGATTCAGACTCGACTCTTGCCTTTCCCTGTCCTTTCGCCCGATATCTCGGGCTTTCGTTCCCCGCTGACCTGCCTCCGCGCTACGCGCCGGTATTCCGCCTCCTCTCGGGCTCCGAGTACCTTTCGGTACTCGTGAGCGATCGTTCCCACATGCTCGACGCCTCCGGACGCTGGCTGGCTCCGCCGCCGCCCTGGCCCGCCCCCGGCGAGGGAAGCGGAAGGCCTTCTACCCTCATGGATCTTGTCGACATGAAGAAACCGCTGCCCGGAAAGCTGCTTGGCCTGCCGGAGCTTCTGTATCCGCCCTCATGGAGCTGACCGGCTGCGATCCTGAGCCATGAAGACCAGCAGGTCGACGAGGAGAAACCGGCGTCCCCCGGACTCTATCCCGATCGGATTCCCGGCGGCGAGCTCGACCCGGACGACGATCCCCCCCTCGCCCTCTTTGGACAGCCTCCCTCCGGACTGCCCTTCACGGGACGCGCGGACACGGATGGACCTTCCGCGATAGGCGATCCTGAATGAGAGCGAGCGCCATCGGGCCGGCAGGACAGGTTCGAGCGCGACCGCGTCGCCGAGAGGCTGGAATCCGCCGAAGCCGAAGACGATAGCGAGCCAGGCTCCGCCCATATTCGCGGCGTGGATGCCGTCCCGGGCGTTCCCGTGGCGATCGTCGAGGTCGAGCCTCGCGGTCTCGGCGAAGTAGCGGTAAGCCTTCTCGGCATCGCCTAGTCTCGCGGCCATCGCGCTGAACACCGCGTAGGACAGAGATGAATCGTGGGTCGTTATGCGCTCGTAATACTCGTAGCTCTTCCTGATGGTGCCGGACGCGGCGATCCCGGGCAGAAGGAAGTGGGCGAGCACGACGTCGGCCTGCTTGCAGATCTGCCTCCGCGAAATAGCCAGATGGTGGAAATGCAGGAGGAGGGGACGCTCTTCCGCGGGAATGCCCGCCGGATCCCAGATCGCCTTGCGGAGGAATCCATCGTCCTGAGGACTGATATCGCGGGCCGCGTCGTAGGGAAGGTACATGGCTGCTGCAGCCCTCGACCACTGAACGACCTCGTCTTCCGCGAGCCTGATCCTGAGCGCGATGCCGGCGAGCGCCGGAGGATCGCGGTCGCGGAGCAGGGCGTGAGCTTCGACCGCCCGCTCCAGCGCGTAGCGGGCCATCGCGTTGGTGTAATAATTGTTGTCGACGAGACAGGTGTATTCGTCGGGGCCCGTGACAGATTCGATCCTGAACTCGGAGCCGTCGAAGTGGCCGATGTCGAGCCAGGTCCGCGCAGTCTCGAAGAGGAGTTCCGCCCCCTCTTCAGCGATGAAGGCGAGGTCGCCTGTGGCCTCGTAGTAGCGCCAGACAGCGTAGGCTATGTCCGCGTTGATGTGGTACTGGGCGCTGCCCGAGGGGTAGTAGGCCGAACACTCCCTGCCGGCGATTGTCCTCCAGGGGAAGGCCGCGCCGCGGGTCTGGCCCATCTCCCGCGCATGGGCCCGCGCCCCGTCCAGGATGGAGTGCCTATAGAGGAGGAGGGCCCGGGCGAGCGCCGGGTTCGTGTAGGTAAAAAAGGGGGCCATGTAGATCTCGGTGTCCCAGAAATAGTGCCCTTCGTAGCCCTCGCCGGAGAGTGCCTTGGCCGCGATGTTCGAGCGCCCGTCCCGCGGGGCGGATTGGAGGAGCTGGAAGAGCCCGAAGCGCAACCCCTCGGCGACTGGCTCGTCTCCCTCGACCGACACGGAGGCGGCCTCCCAATAGGCGCGGAAAGTTTCCGCCTGCTCCGCGGCGAGCCCGGAGAATCCGATGCCCCCGAGAGCTTTTGCGATGCGCCCCGCGGCCGCCCGGACCTCCCCGTGACGCTCCGAGTCCACGTAGACATTCTTCCGGAGCACGACGAGCTCTTCGCCGGCCGACAGACTCCGGCTCAGCTCGAGCCGCGCTTCGGCGGGCCCCGCCTCCGCTGCCCAGGTTCCCATCCCGGAGGACTCGACGAGCGAGAGGACGCCGAGCCGGAATCCGGTGACCTTTGTCCGCGACTCGATGTACAGCGAGCCGCGGATCGTCGCCGTGGATGTTGCCGCGACAGCAGTCTGCATGCGTGGCGCAGCCGGCCCGACATCGAAGCCGTCCCCGACGACGGCCTCGACGGCCAGGACTTCGAGGGGTTTGAAGGCGCTGCCCGAGAGGCGCGGATCGGACTCGTCGTGATAATTCGACACATCGCCGTCCAGAACGCAGGCGAGGCGTATTTCGGCGCCCTCGCCCAGTGAGGCGACTCTGTATTCCACGGCAAAGAGCTCAGGACGGGCGAGCGAGCAGAGCCTCGAGACCGTGACCTCGAGACGCTTGCCCGCGGCCGTGTTCCATACGAAGGATCGCCGCGCGATGCCCGCCTCCATATCGAGCGTTCGCTCGAAACTCTCGAGCCTGCCCGGCTCGAGAACCATCTTCTCGCCGTCGACGTAGAGTTCGATCGTCTGGGCGTCCGTGACGGCGACGATCCGTTCGCCCGTTTCGGGAAAACCGTAGAGACTCTCGGGGTGGCGAATCGGATGGGTGTCGTAAAAGGCGTTGATATAGCTGCCTCGCACAGTGGCGGTCCCGGCGGCGTAGCCTTCCTCGAAGGCGGCGCGGACTCCCAGGTAGCCATTGGCCGTGTGGTAGAGAGTCTCCTCGAGGGAAAGGCGCGCCGGGTCGAATGTCGTCGTTTTCAGGATGCTGGACATAAGGAATCCTCGTTATCGGTGTCTGGTGCGTCTGCGCGCGGACGGGGTCAAGGGCGGCGCGCGGCGGTGGATTCGCGGACCGTCAGGAATGTCGGCAAAAGGATCAGACCCGCGGCGAAGTCTTTCCCTTCGATGATATCGGAGACCATGCGCGCGGCCCGCTCCCCGAGGGACATCGCGGGCAGGGTCATGCTCGTCAGGGGAGGGTTCATGAAGCGCGAGGGATAATCGTCGTCGAAGCCGACTATCGAGATGTCGCGCGGTATATGCAGCCCGGCCTCGGCGATCGCCTGTATGGCGCCGTAGGCTACGGCATCGTTGCCCGCGAAGATGGCGCTCGGCCTGGGCGAGCAGGAGAGCAGGGCCCTCATGGCGGCGTAACCCGATTCCTCGTTGAAGTCCGCGATTCTCACCCGGCTCTCGTCGAAGGCGATGTCCGCCTCCGACAGCGCGTCGCGGTAGCCGGAAAGGCGGTCAGTCGCCGCGATGTAGGAGAGGTTGGAGTGTACGATCATGGCGATATCCCGATGTCCCAGGGAGACGAGATGACGCGTCGCCTCGGCGGCCGCGCGCCTGTTATCGATATCTATCTGCGCGACGCACGCGTCCTGCACGGCGCCGACGAGCACGAGCGGTATCCCTTCGCTGACGAGGGGGGAGAGGTCCATGTCTTCCTGGCGCATATTCGTCAGGATGACGCCGTCGAGCTCACACTCGCGGACGATCTTCAGGAGGTCGCAGGAATCGCGCTTGACGGGGACGAGGATCAGCCGGTACCGCCGCTTGTTGAGCACCGGCCCGATCCCCTCGAGGAGCCTCAGGATGTAGGCGTCGGAATAGATCGAACCGGTGTGGCTGATGAGGAGGCCCACCGTACGACGCGTCGTCTTGGCCACGCGACGCGCGTCCGCGTCGGGGACATAGTTCAGACTGCTCGCAGCCTCTAAAACCCGGGTGCGGGTCTCCTCGGAGATGAACTTGCCGGGAGTGTTGTTCAGGACGAAGGAGACTGTCGTCCTGGAGACTTTCGCCAGGCGAGCGACTTCCTCGGACGAAACACCGCGCTTTTTCAACCCGCCATCCTATTCTTTCACCGACCCGGCGGTTATACCACGGATATAGTACTTCTGCAACGAGAAGAACACGACGAGGGGCAGCAGCATCGAGATGAAGGCGGCCGAGGTCAGAATCTGCCATCCTTGCCCGTAGGAGTTGACGAGATTCGCGATGCGCACCGTGAGCGGGGCGACGTCGGCCGTCCCCCCCAGGAAGACCATCGCGACGAGGAGATCGTTCCAGACCCACATGAACTGGAAGATGGCCAGCGAGGCGATGCCCGGGATCGTCGTCGGCAGGACGAGGCGGAGAAATACCACGGGATGACTGGCACCGTCCATGAAGGCGGACTCGAGCATGCTCGGAGGAATCTGTTCGAAAGAATTGCGCAGAAGAAAGATCGAGAAAGGCAGGCCGAAAGCCGTGTGCGCCAGCCAGATTCCCGCGAAGCTCCCGTTGATGCCGAGGCCCGTGAATATCCTGAGGACAGGGATCAGCGTCACCTGGATCGGGACGACGAGCATCACGATGACAGCGGAGTAGAGCAGCTCCTTCGACTTGAAGCGCATCCACGCGAAGGCGTAGGCGGCGAAAGCCGCGATGCTGATCGGGAGAACCGTCGAGGGTACGGCGATGATAAGGCTGTTCAGGAAGCTGCGTCCGATATTCTGCTGGCCCAGAACTTTTGCATAGTTTTCGAGCGTGAATTTAAAGGGTGGGGTGAATGCTTCCCACCAGCCGCTCGTGCTGATGAGGCTCTTGGGCCTGAAAGAGCTGACAAGGAGGCCCAGGGTCGGCGCAAGCCAGGCGAGACAGATGACGATGAGCGAGAGGTGGAGAATAAGTCGTGCACCGGCCCTGGCGCGACTCGAGACCGAACCGAATCTAGCCATTTTTTCTCCCCTTGTTGTAGTCCCTCACGCGGACAACCATGAATGGGATCATCGCGAGCATCAGCACCACCGCGAGGGCGCTGGCCGTGCCGAAGTCGTGATAGTTGAACATCTCCTTGTACATCCGGTTCGCGATGACCTCTGTCCCCAGATTGCCGTTGGTCATGACGTACACGACATCGAAGATCTTGAGCACGTTCATGATCAATGTCACCGTCACGACTCCGATCGTCGGAAGGAGGAGCGGAAGCGTTATCCGGAACAGGACCTGCCACTCCGTCGCCCCGTCGACGCGGGCCGCCTCGATCAGCTCATTGGATATCGACTTGAGCCCGGCGGACAGGATCACCATGGAGAATCCGGTCCACATCCACACGCCCACCGCGATGAGGACGTAGTTGTTCGTCGCGCGGTTGCTCACCCAGGCCTGGGGCCGCGCGCCCGGGTCGATCCCCGTCATGATGGCGTTGACGATCCCGATCTGCTTCTCGCCTGCCGGCATGTAGGCGAAAACCAGGCTCCATATTATCCCCGCCGCGACGAACGAGATGGCCATGGGGACGAAGATCAGCGCCTTTGCAGCCGCTTCGTAGCGCACCCTGTCGGTCAGAAGTGCGATTATGAGACCGAAGACGAGGGTGCCTCCGGTGAAGAGAACGAGCCACAGGAGGTTGTTCCGGAGCACGATGAGCATCCCGGAATCGGTGAATATTTTCGCGTAATTCGCGAGTCCGACGAATTCGCTGGAATCCTTGCCCCGCAGGCTCATCGCGATGGTGTTCACCACGGGGTAGGCGAGGAATACCGCGAGAAGGACGGCTGCGGGGAAGATCCAGAGCCAGTGGCGGAGCCTCTCGGGCAAACGCGCCGCGAAAGGCCGGCCGCCGGGGCTTCCTGCCGCAGGGCGCAACCCTCCGATCGAGACGATGGCTTCGCTCAGATAAATATACGAGATCAACGCGGCCGGGATGCCGATCACGGCTATCACCAGCGTAAGTAGAACGCTCATCGTGGCACCTTGTCGACGGGATGGACGGGGCGGAATGTCAGCCCCGGCCGCGAGGACCGGGGCTGCAACCTTCACTTGACCTTATACACGTCCTTGCGCACTTTCTCCAGGCCGACAAGAATCCCGTCCAGATTGGCGGGGTTGTCCACGTAGGAGACGATCGCGGTCCAGAACGCGGCGTTCATCTCGGGCTTCATCATGTCGGAGGCGTCGAATACGACGATCTCGGCCTTGTTCAGGATGTCGGCGGCCCGCTTGATGAGGGGATCGGGGTAGAAGGTGAGGGAGACATTCCTGTTGGTCGCGAGCGCGCCTGTGCCGGCCGCCCAGTAGGACTGGAACTCGGCGGAGGCCATGTATTCCATGAAGGCCTTTGTCTGGGCGTTGTTCTTGAGCACGACGCAGATATCGCCCGCGCCCTCGACGGCTTTGGCGTACTGGGCGTCGATGGCGGGGAATCCGAAGAAGTCGAAGTCCGCGCCCGCCTTCACGCCGGGGTTCTGATCGACGAAGAAGCCGGTGATGAAGCTGGCCTGGTGGTGGAAGACAGCTTTTGGGGGATTGGCGAAGAGGGGATTGCCCGCGGCGCCGAAGTTGGTGGAGTTGATGTACTCCTTGCCTCCGTAGGCCATGGCCGGGTCGGCGACGATCTTGCCCCACTCCTGCCAGACCTTCTTCATCTCGGGGCTCGTCCACGAGACCTTGCCATTGTACCAGTCCTGGTAGAGCTGGGGGCCGTACATGCGGAGGAAGATATCCTCGAGCCAGTCGGTTCCCGCCCAGCCGCTCGCCCCGCCGGACTCGATGCCCAGGGACCAGGGAGCAGTGCCGGAGGCCGCAATTTTCCTGGACAGGGCGAGGAGATCGTCCCAGGTCTTCGGGAGTTCGGCGATGCCCATCGCCTTCAGGGTCTTGGGGTTGTACCAGATGAGGCCCTTGACCGCGGCTTTCAGGAACAGGCCGTAGAGCTTGCCGTCCACAGAGCCCAGGTCTTTCCAGCCAGCGTTGTAGTTTTTGGCGTAGGCCTTCATGTCCAGAACCTGAGTCAGGTCCACGAGCTTCTTGGCTTGGGCGAGCTCGATCATCTTGCCGGGGCCCGTCAGGAGAGCGATGTCGGGCGAGTTGCCACCCTGGATGCGCGCCGTGAGGATGGCGTCGATGTCGCGGCTTCCCTCGAAATCGACCTTGATCCCGGTTCGCTCGGTGAAGGGCTTGACCGCCTCGTTGAAGACATCGAGTTCCTGGCCTCCCCAGACTCCAAGAACCTTGACCGTAGCCTTGGTCTGAGCGATGAGTGGCATGGCGCAGAGGGCGAAAAGGAGCGCTGCGATCGCCACGAGCGTGAGTTTTTTCACAGTGACCTCCATAGAAAGAATGCTGTATCATGTGTTACTAACACGTGATACTAAAGCAATCATACCACTGCTTTCCAAAGCCCGCAAGTGCGATTTTTTCGAATTCGCGCAGTGCCTTTTTTCGCTCCGCCCTATATCCGCCTCAAAGAGAAACCCGCAAAGTCCGGGATGACAAGGTCGGCCCCGGTCAGAACTCTCGGATTCCCGACACCGACACAGTACATACCCGCGCGGGCTGCCCCCTCGAGACCTGCGACGGCGTCTTCGAAAACTACACAGCGGCCAGGATCGGCTCCCAGGTCGCCGGCAGCAAGAAGGAAAACTTCCGGATCGGGCTTGGCCCGCGACGCGCGGTTCCCGTCGACGACAACATCGAAGAGAGTCCGGATCCCGACGGATTCCAGAATCAGTGGCGCGTTCTTGCTTGCGCTCGCAATCGCGCTTTTGCATCCGCGCTCTTTGATGTCCTCGAGGATTTCGATCACCCCGGGGAGGATCTCGTCGCGGCTCATGGCCGAGATATACTCGAGATAATACCCGTTTTTCGCATCTGCATAGGCCTGTCTTTCGCCGGAGTCCGCCGCGATTCCGCCGATGGAGAGGACGAGGTCGAGCGCCGCCATCCTCGAGACACCCTTGAGCCCTTCGTTGAAGGCCTCGGCGAGGTCGAAGCCGAGCGAGTTTGCGAGTTTTTTCCAGGCCAGGAAGTGATACTTCGCAGTATCGACGACGACGCCATCGAGATCGAAAATGTAGCCTTCGATCGTAACGCTCATTTTTCCGTCCTCTTCTTTCAGGAGACAGCCATGGAGGAGCCATTGCTGATCTGCCATCGCGGCTGCTGTCGCAGGCTTAATGCGTTATTAACACATTAAGCGATACTCTATCGAATTTTATCCAGGGACGCAAGTGGCCGAAACCGCTGTCCCTGGCGGGAGACTGCGACAACATGCCCCTCCGGGAAGGACGACGGGCCTCCCGAGGCTTGTATGCCAGGGCCCGTGCGGGGCATCATCGGTCCATGAAGTCCCTCGCCCTGGCCGTTCTCCATGTCGAACGCTCGCCCGAAACCCTGCCGCTCGGAGCTGGATGCGTTCTCGCCTGTCTGCGGTCCGATCCCCGGCTCTCAGGCTCGCTCAAATCTTTCATCGTGGAGGACGAGGTTGCGGTCGATGCGGAGGATTTCGCTTTGGCCCTGCTGGGGAAGGCCGTCGATTTTGTCGGATTTTCGCTCTTTTCCTGGAACAGAAGGAAGGTTGCAGAGGTTTGTGCCATCCTGCGCAAGCGGAAACCCACTCTCGTCCTCTTTGCGGGAGGCCCCGAGGCGACCGCCGACGCGGAGAACCTTGCGTCGGCGGAAATATTCGACTTCATCGTCGCGGGTGAAGGCGAATCCGTTGTCGCGGATGCCGTCTTCACGCTCCTTTCCGGCGATGGAATGCCGGCCCGGATTCTGAAAGGAGGACCGCGCGCTGACGGCGGTCCTCACGGCGTTGAATCCCTGATTTCACCCTGGCTTTCGGGGGCCCTCAACCCGCGCGCCTACGACGGAGGAGTTCTCTGGGAGCTATCCCGGGGATGCCCCTTCACATGCGCGTACTGTTTCGAGGGAAAAGGCGAGAAGGGAGTCCGGCACTTCCCTGCGGCGCGACTCGAGGCCGAGCTCGAACTTTTCGTCCGCTCGGGCGTCAGCCAGATTTTCGTTCTCGACCCCACCTTCAACATCTCGAAGTCCAGAACCGTGGAGCTCCTGCGCCTCTTTCGCGCGAAGGCTCCCGATATGCACTGGAAGTTCGAACTGCGGGCAGAGCTCATCGACCGCGAAGAGGCGAAGCTTTTCGGCCAGCTCGACTGCTCCGTGCAGATCGGACTTCAGAGCGTCCGCCCCGAGGTCCTCGCGAGGGTGAACCGCTCCATCGACCGGAAAGACTTCAGGCGAAGGCTCTCCATGCTCGACGCGGCCGGCGTGCCCTTCGGACTCGACCTCATATACGGCCTTCCCGGAGACAGGCTCGAAGGATTCTGTGAGAGTCTCGATTTTGCCCTTTCCCTCGGACCCAATCATCTGGACATCTTTCCGCTCGCGATTCTGCCCGGCACGGAACTCGCCGACAGGGCCGGGGAGTACGACCTCGCCCTGAGTCCGGAGGCTCCGCACCTCGTCCTCTCGACCCCGGATTTTTCCCGCTCCGACATGGAGCGAGCCGCGGAGCTGGCGAGGGCTTGCTCTGTCTTCTACTCGCGGGGGCGCGCCGTGCCCTGGTTCGGCCAGGCCTGCGCAGCTCTCGGCATGCGCCCATCGGCTCTTCTCGGGGACTTCGCCGATTTACTGAAGGGCCTCGGCCGGCGTCCTGTCGAATTCCTTAAACCGGCAGAGATCGAGGATTCCCAGGTCGACTTCCTGTCCGGACTTTTCATGTCGAGAGGAAAGGGAAGGCTTTTGCCCGCCATGACGGATCTGGTCCGGCTCAACGGGGCCTGGGCCAGGGCTCTCGCAGAGGGAGGAAGCACGGATCTTGTTCTGAACTACGATCCCGACCTCATCCTCGGTCCGGCCAGCCTCGATCTGGCGCGCTTCGTTGCAGAATTTCCGCCCGACCGGACCGCCCTCAGCCTGGGGCCCGGTCCCGAAGGGCCCGAGCTGCGGCGGCGGAAGGCTGCGACCGCCACCAGGATCGTGAACGCCATGAAAACCCCGAAGGCCCCGCGTCCGGGAAGCCCCTCCATGCCGGGGTCGGGTTCCCGGCCCGGGACATCAGACCGAGTTCAATCCCAGTCGAGAAGACGGCGCTGACCCTGGAGGGCCCGCAACTCCATCGCGTCCTGGCTCTTCTCTCGCTTCCTTCAGCAGCATCCTGATCTCGTCGTGTTTGCCCCACATGACCCTCGTGGGGCCGGTGAAGCCGTGAGAGGGTTCTGATCCGGGCGGCCGGCTTTTCTCCGGCATGGAGCCCTGCGATTATTTCCTTGAGTCTCAGTTGTCTTTCGGGATCTATGGTAAGATTTCGCTCATCCTGATCTCCTTCCCCTGCAAGCTGCTCCGGAAGGATGAAAGAGGCTGTAACGCATGTTACGGAATCGACAGAAGGCCCCGTAAAGGAGTCCGCATGCCCCGAAGGAATTTCCTCCTCACTCTCGCCTACGACGGCTCAGGCTTTTCCGGCTGGCAACGGTTGCCCGATCCCGAAAGGACGGTCCAGAAAGAAGTCGAGACGGCGCTTTCCTTGATTCTGGGCGAGAAGGTCGAGGTTGTCGGGGCCGGACGCACGGACTCAGGTGTCCACGCGGAAGGCCAGGCCGCCGGCTTCCATTCCCGGACTCCTCTCTCTTGCTCCGAGCTTGTCGCGGCGCTGTGCGCCAAGCTTCCCGCCGACATCTCCTGCCTGGCCTGCAGGGAAGTCGATCCCCGCTTCCACGCCCGCTACCGCGCCAAATCCAAGACCTACCGCTACCGGCTCCACATCGCGAGCTCTGCCGATCCTGCGGCCCGGGCGACGAGTCTCCATGTCGACGAGCCCTTCGACCGCGAGGCTGTGACCGCGGCGGCGCGGCTTTTCGAGGGGGAACATGACTTCCGGGCATTCACGAACGCGCCCAAGTCGACGGCCACCCGTGCGCGCATAGACAGCGCGCGCATCGTCAGCTCCGGCGACTTCGTCGACCTGTACTTCAGCGCGCCGGGATTTCTGTACAATCAGGTCAGGATAATGGCCGGAACTCTCGTGGCCGTGGGAAAGGGAAAACTGAGCCTGAAGGCCCTCGCGGAACTCCTGGAATCGGGGACGCGCGCCCAGGCGCCCGCGATGGCGGGAGCCTTCGGACTCAGCCTCGTCGGCGTGAAATACTGAGAGTAGCCGAGCCCGTCGGCGTGGCTACTCTCAGGCGCCCTTCGATTCCGGAGAGAGACCGAAGCGCTCTTCCTCGTCGTTGCCCACGGGCTCGATGTGGACGATCACATCGTAGATGTCGGGTATCCTCGTTTTTATTGAAGACTCCACGAGGAGGGCCACACCGTGCGCCTGGGCCACCGTCATCGAGGGATCCACTTCGATATCGAGATCGGCGATGAGATTCGTGCCGAGCTTCCGGATGCGCGTCCTGTGCGGGTTGCCGGCCTGGGGCACCGCGGCCACCGCCTCGAAGACGAGTTCGTAAATTCCGTGCTCCGAGGTGCCCTCCATGAGTTCGGCGTTGGCTTCCATGAAGATGCCGATCGCGTTCTTGAGAATCCACAGCGAGACGAGGAGGGCGAGAATCCGGTCTATGACGGGGATGCCCAGGATGAAGGTGAAGCCGAGTCCGACAAGGACCGCGCAGGAAGTGACGACGTCGCCCCGCATGTTTGTGCCGTTCGCCCTGAGCATGGCCGAGCCGGTCTTCTTCGCGTAGTGAAACTGGCTCCACGCGAGGGCGAGCTTGCCCGCGATCGAAACGATAGTCACAACGAGGGCCGCCCTGCCCGGCAGCTCCGCTTTTTCGCCGCCAAGGAGGCTGCCCGCGGCCGTGATCAGAAGCTGGAGTCCCGCGTAAAACACGATGAAGGAGAGGACTGTCGTCGCGATCGTCTCCGCGCGGGCGTGCCCGTAGGGATGTTCTTTGTCTCCGGGCAGCGAGGATATCTTCGAGGCGAACAGGCTCATGATGGCGATGACGATGTCGGTGGCGGAATCGACGCCGTCGGAGAGGACGGCGAGGCTTCCCGCCAGAAGGCCGGTCGTGATTTTGGCGCCGGCGAGCACTGTGTTGCCCGCAAGGGCGATGATGGATGCCCGCTTCAGGAGTGAGGCGCGGTCGTTCATGGTTTTCATTGGCCGCTAAAAATATCACGGGAGGATGAGGCCTCTCAATGGACGAAGGGGAAAAGTGAGGGGAGGCTAACTTGCCTCAGGCAGAAAGGTCGCATGCACCGCGGCTTGTTCGGCGATCCTGTCCGCATATAGAATATTTTTGCGAAGAAGACCGACGAAGGAAAGGATGGTCACATGTCCCCCAAAGCTGAAAAACTGCCCGGCTGGAAACTCATCGTTTTCGCCCTCGGCCAACTCGGCTGGTCCCTCGCCTCGTGGAGCGTCTCGAATGCGCTCACCTTCTTTTTCCTGCCGCCGGAGAAAGCCGGCCAGGCGGCTCTCTTCCCGACCTTCATCTTTCAGGGCGCCGTGCTCGGCATCGCGACCGCCATCGGCCTCATCAACGCCGGCGGCAGGATCTGGGACGCGATAACCGACCCGATCGTGGCGAATCTGTCGGATCGTTCCCGGGCCAGGATGGGCAGGCGACGCGTCTTCCTCGCCTTCTCGGCAATTCCGACGGCCCTCTTCGCTTTTCTCGTCTTCCTGCCCATCGCAGGCGGATCGACGGCCTCCGGTCAGACTCTGAACGCCCTCTGGCTCATCGTCACGATCACTCTGTATTACCTGTTCATCACGATGTACTGCACGCCCTACAACGCTTTGATTTCCGAGCTCGGCCACACGCCGGACGAAAGGCTGGGCATCTCCACGGCGATCTCGGTGACCTGGGCCCTCGGTTTCGCGATCGGCAACCAGACCTACGCCCTCATGCCCGTATTCGGATCGATGTTCCACCTCGACGCCGCGAAATCCTTCCAGGCCGTCGTCGGGTTTTTCGAATTCATCTCCGCGCTGCTCATGATGCTGCCTGTCATCTTCATCGATGAGCACAAGTACGCCGAAGTCCACGCCGTCAACGAAGGTGTCATCGAGGCAGTCAAGTCGACCTTCCGCAATCGGAATTTCCGCTGGTTCGTCGCCTCTGATCTGCCTTACTGGGTCGCGCTCAACTTCATACAGATGGGCATGCCCTACTTCATCATCACGCTTCTGGGGCTCTCGGAAAGCCTTCCCTCCTTCCTCGCCCTCGTGATGTTCGTCCTGTCCTTCCTGTTCTACGCGCCAACGACCATAGCCGCGCGGAAGCTCGGAAAGAAGCCTGTCGTCGTATTCGCCTTCGGCCTGTTCGCCGCAGTGTTCGTCCTCGTATTCCTCTTCGGCTGGCTGCCGCTGCCCAATGCGGCCCAGGCCTGGGTGGCCATAGCCCTCGCGTCGATCCCGCTCGCCATTTTCGGCATCCTGCCAAACGCGATCGTGGCGGACATAGCCGAGAGCCACGGCATCGAGACCGGCGACTACAAGGCGGGAATTTTCTTCGGGGCCCGGACTTTCATGATGAAGATGGGGATTTCGCTCGCCAACCTGCTCTTTCCCTCGCTGCTTCTGCTCGGCAAGAGCGTCGACAATCCGCTCGGGATCAGGCTCTCCGCGGTCGCGGCGGTCGGCTTCTGCGTACTGGGACTATTGGCTTTCCTGCGCTATGATGAGAAAAAGGTGCTGAAGATCCTTTCATCCAAGAAATGACTGTGCTCACTGGGGACCGTGAGGCCCTCTTCAAGTTCATCTTGTCCTGAATCGGAGTGTCGTCGTGAAAAAAACAAATCCACTCGTGTACGTGAATCCTGTGGTGTTCTTTCTGCTTCTCGCGCAATTCATCACTATCCCCGTCATGAAATTTTCCGGTCTATCTTTCGCGTACGAGCTGCACGAAGCCAACGGGCTCCTGTTCGGGGCTTCGATCCTGGTACACCTCTATTTCAACAGGGTCTGGATCATCAACAATTTCTTCCCCGGGAAGAAGGCCAAATAGGCTTCGCCGGACAATCCCGTCCCGCTTTAGTCCCGGTTTCGCCGCGCGAGTATGCCGTCCGCGGCCCGAAGTCCCGAAGCCCAGGCCGCTGTTATGCCGCGGCTCGTGCCCGCTCCATCGCCGATGAGGTAGAGTCCGGGGCGCGCCATGAAATGGTCATCGATGAAGATAGGCCGGTTGGCGTAGAGTTTGATCTCCGGGTAGTACATGATCGTGCTCGGGTGCAGAAGCCCCGGCACGACCGTGTCGAGGAGCTTCATCGCGTTCCACAGCGAGCGAAGGACCTTGGCCGGGGCGCTGAGTCCGATGTCGCCCGGAGTGGCCGAGGGCAGCGTCGGCTCGAAATCGTAGAGATCGCCCGTGAACGAGTGCGCGAAGGATCTCTTGCCCAGCCTGAAGTCGCCCACCCGCTGCATGATCGGCTTCCCGCCACCGAGGAGCGATGCCTGGATGCCCAGCATGCGCGCGTATGCCTGGCCCGAGGCGAGGGGCTCGGTCAGGGTCACCGTCTTCAGCATGGCGAAATTGACGAGCCCGTTGGCGGGTCTGGCGCCCGACCAGGCGTGACCGTTCACCGAATACCAGGGCTTGCCGTGATCTCCCTCGTATTTTTCCTGCACCACGTGGGCCGCGCGCGAGTTCGTACAGAAGGTTCTCACCTTTTTCGGAAAAAGAAATTTCGGATCGTAGTAATCAGCGACGATGGGGTAGTGGGCCTCGCGCGTCTCGATCCGGATGCCGACATCGACGGCGTTGTCGGTGAACTCGATGCCTGCCTGAGTCATGAGATCCTGCAGGTAGGAGAAGCCGCCGCGCCCAGGCGCGACGACGAGGTCGGTGTAGGAGAGCTCACGGGTCTGCGTCGTCAGAACCCGCTTTTCCGCGTCGAGTCCGAGCGCCTTCTCTCCGAGGGCGAGGGCGACTCCGGCCGACGAAAGCCGCGCCATCAGGCTCACGATGAGTTCGAGCCCGCCATCCGTCCCGAGGTGGGATTGACGGATCTCGAGGAGCCGTACGCCGATTTTTTCCGCTCTGCGCGAGTAGACCCCGAGATTGCGCCGCTCCATGATCCGGGGCTGGAGGAATGCCTCGACCCGTTCGAGATAGGCAGAGGCCTGGTTCTGCGTCCAGCTTGTCTCAGGGAAGCCGATGGGCCAGGAGAAGTTCATCTTGCAGTCGTTGCGCAGACCGCCCGATGAGTGTTCAGTCTTGTCCAGCATGAGGATCGATAGGGAAGGATTGCGCGAGACGAGTTCGAAGGCCGCGCCGAGTCCGGCCGGTCCCGATCCGATTATGACGATGTCGTAGTGTTCCATGACGATGTCGAATGATATCCGAGGAGGCAGGGGATTCAAAGGGGGCGCGGGACTGGATTCTCCGGGCCGGCCGGGCTCCCGGACAATACTCCGCGGAGAAAAGCCTGAGAATGTTTTCCCCGAAAGCTCTTCATGAAAATTCCGGAGATCGGGTGTATAGTAAGGTAGTATTCATGATTCTCTCGGAGGTGCCCCGATGAAAAAGATCGGTTCTGGCCTTGTGGCTGTGCTCATGGCTGGTCTCCTGCTTTCGGCCTTCGCGGGTTGCGCGAGTCTCGCCGTCGTTTTTTCCAAAGGAGGCAGCGCCCTGAACGACGCGAGGAGGGCATTGTCCGAAGGCCGGAATCTCGAGGCTATCCTCTACGCGATCGATTCTGTCAAACTCGATCCTAAACTCATCCAGGCCCAGGAATTCCTGCGGGACAACTTCGACCAGGCGCAATCGGGGGCCCTCGCCGAGCTCGCAGCGGCCGAGAAGTCCGCAGATCCGAAGACCCTGGCGCGCAGAGTCCGCATCTATTCGCTCCTTGTCCAGATACATTCCGCTCTCGGTTCCCTCTCTTTGCCGTTCAAGGATCCCTCGGGAAAATGGGAATGGACCACCGTGATCCGGGACTACTCGAGTCAGCTGAAAGCCGAAAAATCGAAGGCCTTCGACGCGTTTTTTGCCCTCGGCTTCGACGAAATAGCGCACGGCAAGATCGCGGCGGCAAAATCCGCCTTCGGGTCGGCCATCAACGACTACGCCGATGAATCGGCCGATGTCCGCTTCCAGGCCCGCGCCGGAGCGGCTTCAGCCTGTCTGAACTACGCGCAGCGCTTCGCTCAGTCCTACGATACCGGCGAGCTGAAAAGTGCGATCGAAGCGTACAAGCTGGCTCTCGATTTCGAGCCCGCCAACGCCAAGGCCCGCGACGGGCTCAAGTCTTATTCCCTTCGCCTCGCGGATGTGTTCGCATCCGAGGGAACGACGGAGGAGTACAAGGACCAGACCGACAGCCTCAAGCAGGCAGTGAAGCTCTACGAGGAAGCCCTGACCTGGAATCCGACCCAGACGGATGCCCTCTGGCGTCTGCCCCGAGTCAAGGAAAGGCTCGCCGACCGTTATTACCGCCTTGGAAGGAATATCGAGGATAGCGCGGGGCGGCCGGACCCGGACGGCGCTATCGCAGCCTACCGCGAGGCCCAGAAATGGGTGCCCAATTACCTGGATACGACCAAGCGGATCTACATGATCTCGGTGAACGGGGAGCTCGCGGGGATGCGTCCTTTCCTCTCCGACGCCGGCAACGAAATGGCCAGACTGTACGGCCGGATCACCTCTATTTCCTACAAAGTCGACCTCTCGCTCTCGCAGATCGACAAGGCCCAGGCCATCGCCACGAAGATAGCCGCTCTGGAGCCAAAAACCTCTGCCGTCCTGAAAAATCTTTCGGAGCTTGCCGCCGGGACATCCCTCGCGAGGCCAGTCGCCGAGCTTGCGGCCGGTTTTGCTCCGCTTCTCGAATCCGCGACCAAGGTCGGAGCCGTCGCCAGAGGCGAAGTCTCCGCCACAGGCGAAATCGCGGCGGGAAGCGCGGAAAAACCTTCTCTCCTTCCTTTGAAGACCGCGATCACGGACCTGAAAACCGTCACGGACA
Organism: Treponemataceae bacterium; assembly: GCA_963678065.2. Taxonomy (GTDB): domain Bacteria; phylum Spirochaetota; class Spirochaetia; order Treponematales; family Rectinemataceae. Next base: position 2,231,048 of record CAXXVZ010000003.1, on the reverse strand, counting down.
GAACCAAAGGGACCATAGAAGGTATGAAGCTCACTCTGGGACGCCTCGCTTCAGCCTATGGCAAGATTGCGGATGGCATTTCGACCCTGAAGTCTGAATCCGATTTCAGGGACGGGCTTGAGAACCTGCGGGATCTTTCGCGCGAGACGGCCTCCCTTCAGAAAGGATTGCGGTCGATGAACGGCGCCTTCGATTCCGCTGAATCGGCCACCGACGAGCTGTTCCGCTCCACTTCGGTCCAGTCAGCCGCCGATTCCCTGGCCACGGGCATGGATCAGACAGCCGGCGGGCTGGAGGAGGCCGCCAAAGATCTGGAATCCGCTCTCGGACGTAAAGTCACGGTCGACAACAAGGGCAAGCCCCTCAGTCTCACGGTCCGTGAAATCCTCGCAGGGCTGCCTGACGAAGCCAGACCTTACGAGAAGCAGTTCCTCGACACGGCCGATTCTTCCATCGGCCCGATCCGCCGGCGCCTCGCCCTTCAACTTCCACGGCCGACCCCATTCGACGAGTTCGCGGCAGATCTCGGGAAGAATTCCGCCAGGGCTCCGATCGTCGCGTCGGTGGCCAAGGCCGCCTCCGATGCGTCCCTGCTCTTGGCTCAGAGCGAGAAGCGCATCGCGGAAAAGCTCCAGAAACTGTCCTCGCTGACCGGATACTCGCTCGCGCGCTAGGTTTCCCGTTTGTACAGAACCGTTCATGCCCCGGGGTGGACCGACCGGGGCAGGACCCTTCCGCCCCGGTAAGGAGTACAGTGTATTTTTACGTTTTGAAAATATAATATTGAATTTTTGATATCTTGACCGAATTCCCGCCCAAGCCTTACTATTATTTCCTTAACGATCTGCTTCAAAGTAACTCGCTGCGCGCGAACTGATTATCGGAAAGGATTTAGCATGATACTGGAAACGATAGAGGCCGCATTGTCGTCCATGCCTCCCATTTATCGCAAGATAGCCATATACATCATGGAGAACCATCAGGGGGTGGGCTTCCTGTCGATATACAGCCTCAGCGAAAAAATAGGCGTCAGCACCGCGTCCATCGTGCGCTTCACCAAGTCGCTCGGATTCGATGGATACGCCGACCTGAAAAAAGCGCTCCAGGATGAGCTCAGACAACAGCTAGGCCGGAATGACAGGATCGGGCCGGAGGAACTCGAGCCCCTGCCGCAGGATCTCCAGTTCAAGGTCCTCCGCGAAAACGAGGAGATCAATCTAAAAAACACCCTCGCCGGGCTCGATCTCGAAACCATGAACTCCATCATCGAGGGAATACTGGGCGCCGGAAAGATATACACCTGCGGCTTCGGACTCAGCAGTTATATAATGGACATGCTCTCCTTCTCCTTCGCGTGCACCATTCCCAAGGAAGTGATTACGCTGAAGGGTGCTGTCGTCGACTACTCCTGCCGCTTCAACACATGCGCGGCGGGCGACATCGTCTTCGCCGCGGATTTTTCGCCCTATTCCGGAGAGGTCGCCCATGTGGCGAGCCATGCGCAGCAGAGAGGCGCGCGCTTGATTCTCTTCACCGATTCGCCCCGCTGCCCCGCCTACCACTTCGCCAACACCGTGGTCCGCTGCGAGAGCAACTCCCTCGTCATGACCAACTCCTATGTCGGACTTGTCACCAGTCTCCAGATTCTCATCAACATGCTTTTCCTGAAGGAGAAGGAGACCGTCTCGAGGCATGTTTTCGGAGCGCTGGAGATAACCCGCGCCGGCTATGAGATGGCCCGGATCGAGACGAAAACAGATTCCTGAAAACGTTCTTGGCGATTCATAATTGCGAATCCGATCGCATCCGGGTATAATTCCTCTTTTATACTGAAGGATGGCATGAAAAAACCCGATCTGCACCGATACTACGAAAATCTTGTCAATGCGCTCAGTTTCTCGTCCGAACTCTACAAGCTCAGACGAGAGCTCAACACCAAGATAGACATCCCCGACACCATCGCGCCCGCCCCTCATTCGCACCCTCTCGGCGTGACGCGATGGTTCAAGAAACGGCGAATTTCCATCGCGGAAGCCTATCTCATGGTCATCAGGGATCTTGAGTCCAAACAGTCCAAAGCGAGACTGCGCGCCCTCCGCTTGATGGTGGACGTCTCTTTCCACGCGAAGTCTCTCGATCTGCCCCTCAATACGGCGCGTGTCCAGATGGCCCTCATCAAGGAGGCCGTCAAGAACCGCGGCAACAGGCGCAGACAACTCGAGCTTTTGCAGGATTTCTCTGTCTCTTCCCATGGGCAATACCAGGTCATCCGCAAGCTCTGCGACGAGCTCAACATTATCGAGTTGCCGGAAACAGGCTCGCGCCTCAAGAATCTCGATGTTGGCTGGGACGAACATGTCCACGACACTGCCACCTCGGGCCGCAAGAACGCCACCCAGCTCCTCATCGACGCTTTCATCAAGGGTATTTCGGAGCTGACCATCGCCTACGGTTCGGCGGCTTCCCTCGATATGATGGAAGAGGCTATCGAGGCGGGAAGAATTGTCGGAATCCGCGTCAATATCGGGCTCGAGTTCAGCATGCTGGTCCAGGGCAGGCGTTTCCACTTCATGACCCTCCTGCCCACATTCAAGAACGGCAAGGACGTGGAGCGCTGGTTCAAGGAGCATTCGGCGGGACTCAAGGAGCTCTTCGACGGGCTCGAAAGGAACCAGGTCAACAGGATCGAGGCTGTCAGAAGTCTTTTGAAAAACTTCGACAAGACTTCACTGAAAGAGATCAATGAAGGCTATGCGGGCGACAAGCTCTACGCGGTGCCCAAGCTGAGGATGAAAAACCTGAGCGCCTTCATTCCGCTCTCGAGCATCAACCGCATGCACCTCGGAGAGTTCCTGTATTCCTATTACAAGCCCGTCCTGTTCAACCGGGTCCTCCTCCTGAAGGTTCAGATGGAGAAGGCCCGCGGCGATTTCCGGAAGAAGCTGATCTCCGAGTGGGATTTCCGGATAATCGACGAGCGCTATTCCCGGCTTCGCAACGAATTCCGCGAACTTAACCCCGACCAGCTGCGGAAGCAGTATTTCACGAACCCCAAGATCGGCGACTACCAGACTGTCTTCGACGACATGGGGAAGATGAAAGCGATACTCTCGGAGGCGGGCTGCACGCTCAAAGTCCTGCATCCGCTCGAATACGGCCTCGACAAGGCGAAAAAGCTTCTCGAGAAGAGCCGGGGAATAATCGACCGGATCGAAATCTACAATATGCAGGACTCGGTCCACCGCGACCCGGACGAAATACTCCAGTTCGCCCGCTTCCTGAACGACCTCAATATTGAAAGTTCCCGCGATGGCATGGCCCCCTACATTCCTGTCTGCGGCAGCGACTCCACGGGACGGAGCCCCAAGATCCCAGGAATGGGTTTCATCCGGCAGGACAGGATCGGCGGAAAGTTCCGCCAGAAATACATCAAGCGCCATGTCGCCCTTCCGGCTTTCATCTCGGCGATGATCGAAGCGGGCGGAAAACCCGTCACGCAGGAAATGGTCGCCTCGGCGCCAGTCATCTTCAGCATGGGCAAAATCTCCGGTGGAACCATGAACCTGATAGGGGACGAGCCGGAGAACGATTCGGTCGACATTCCCATCACGAGGGCCTGGCGCTACATGAATCCCGGCATCGTCAACCTCGTCTACACCTTCATCGGATTTGTCGTCGCCAACTATTTCATAGGCCCGTTCTACGCCTTCCTCTGGCTATTCATCACAGGCTTCCGGAACTCGATAGCCGATCTCGTGGCCAACCGCGGTATCCGCCTGAGTGAGTGGAACCTCAAGAGCATCAATTTCGGGAATGTCGCACGCTCCCTCTTCTGGACAGGGTTCTCGGTTCCCATCCTCGGGTTCGTCAAGGCGAAATTCGATGTAGTCTGGCCGTGGGGACATGAAGGCATCCTCTTCAATTCGGTGAAGTTCTTCTTCATCTCCTTTTCGAACGGCCTCTATCTCGCGACGCACAATACCCTGCGCGGCTTCGACAAGAAGGTCGTCAGGGCCAACTTCTTCCGGAGCGTCATCGCCTGGCCCTTCGCCACGGCCTTCGCGCCCCTCGGGGATCTGCTCGGAATTCCCAGCATCGTGCAGACGAAGATATGGTCCGACTTCGTGGCTGGATTCATCGAAGGCAGCAGCAAGTATATGAAGATTCTCAGGCTGCGCCGCAGGGATCTCGAGGAGATCATCCCGAGAGTCATTTCAGGAGAGCAGGAGGATCGTTTCACCGCCCTCCTGGATCTGCTCTTCCTCTATCGCGAGGAGCCTCGCACCGAGAGTTCGCTCAAGGCTGTCCTGGACCCCGACTACCATCCCATGGGAATCCTCAAGGACGACAAGGACGCCCGCAAGTACTCGTTCAGCGAGCTCTACGCGGCTGTCATGGACGACCGCTCCGACCACGCCCTCGTGGATTTCATTCTTGCCAAGCATGAGCATGAGGTGGCCGTAGAATTGTCGGGGCTCGTGGCGGTGACGCTGCCTTCGCTGCGGGACTGGCTCGCATCGCGCTCGCGCCAGTTCCTGTCGAGCAGTACATTGAAGACGGAACAGTCGGGACAGACACCCTCTGTCCTTCAGGCGACGAATGCCGGGGCCGGGATGGCATCCGCCGCCGCAGCATCCGACGCCGGAATCCCGGCGGCCCCTCTCCCCGGAGGCGCCGATGCCGACAGGCGGGAGACTCCCGCCGCGACGAAGCCCCCGTCTCTGTCTTGAGCCACGGGACGGGTGCGCCGGGCATCGCCTGAACGGCGCGCTGACGGCGTATCCGGAAGGCAGGCGCGTATCCGGATGGCAAAAGCTTGGGTGTCCTGCCTCAGACCCCGAAGTATTCCGCTTCGCGACGGCTCAGGATGATTTTTGTTCCTGTGCCCTCGAGAGAAAAGAATTCCTCGAGTTCTGTCATTGTGCCCAGAAGTTCCAGCTCCGGCTCGTCCCGTCTGCGCCCCGCGAGCCCGCCGTAATACGCGGCGATCTCGGGCTGAATCGGGCCGGAAAAGATTTTCGTGAGCCTCTCGCACTCTTTTGGCGAAAGGACGAGGTCCGGGGCGGAGATGGCGCAGAACGAGCGCTCGGGGGCAAAGTCGTAGGATACCTGTATCTTTCTCGCGCCTTTCGAATACAAATACTTGGACAATTCGTCCGCGGCCCTGAGGAGCTGCATCACGTCAAGATTCATGTCTTCTCCAGTCATCGATCCATTCAAGAATGGGGACGAGAATTCCGGCCGTCATGCCGCCCGAGAAACCGTTGTTGTACAGATTGAGTCCGCCATGGAGGGTCCCTACATTGACGACCAATGTCAAGTGAAGCATTCCGGCGATGAGGCCGGCCACCGGGCCGTAGACGCCGGAAATCGGGGCCAGGGTGGCGCCGAAAAGTCCCGCCAGCTGGGACGTGGGGGAGGCGAGCCCGTAGCGGGTGAGACTCGCGGCGAGGGCGACTCCCGCCATCGGCGGCAGCGCGTTGAGGGGATGCTTTCCGAAAGCGGAGAAACCGACGATGGTGAAGATTCCGCCCACCATGGGGCCATTCCAGTCTCCTCCGATCGCGAAGACGTAGGCGATGCTGACGAGACCCATGCTGCCCATGTTCACGAGGGTGGCGCCGATGCCGTGCGAACGCGGAAAATCGCTGACGAGGCGCCCCCCCGAGGCGAGGATTTTCTTGTAGCCGGCGAGCCATTCTCTGTCTTCCACCATCCCCGCCGCGATCATGAACAGGAAATAGAGGCCGAGGAAGGGAACGATGGTCGCGGGCGCGACTTTTCCCCACGCGAACCCGCCCGACAGTTCGAGGTCGAAGGCCCTCATGATGGACATCGTTATCGTCCCGACGAAACCCGCCGCGAAGCCGATGTTGTAGAGGTTGTATCCTCTCGTGAAATCGAGGGCGTTGCGGGCTATGGGAGGAAGTATGAGCCCGGCGCAGAGTCCGGCCAGGATTCCGGCGGGTACGTTGAGGGGAAAGGGAATTCCGAGCGCGAAGGTGAACTCGCTCACGATGGGGGCGAGGGCGGTTCCGAAAAGGGCGACGATGACGATTTCCTTGAAAGGCCTGCCGGAGATCCTGATGTAGAGGCCGATGCCCGCCATCACCGGCCAGATGTTGTAGATGTTTTTCCCGAAAAGGGAAAACCCCGCGACCGTGAAGAGGGCGGCGATTGCCGGGCCCGAGATGAGGACTCCGGAAAGGCGCAGAAGGCAGAATGCCACGAGGGCGTTCAGCCCCGAATTGACGAAGGCTGGACCGATGCCCGCCCTCGCGACATAGTCGTTGATGAGGATGTCCGGAGAACGGATGATAGTGAACAGTCCGGCCGCTATCTGCGGAAAATCAAATCGTGAAGACACAAGACCGTAGCCGAGGACTGCGAGTATGAAGACAAGAAGTGTCCGGTTGATGAGCTGGGCATCGGCGTCGATCCCGCCCGCGGCGTGGCGCAGGTGGAAGGGCGGTATTTTCATTCAATGAGTGTAACAGATTATGCAGAGCCGGCAATCTGTTATTTTTCCGCGCTGCTGTCCTTCTGTTCCGTTTTCTTTTCGTCGCTGACGAGTTTCCGGTTAATCAACACCAGTCCGATCGCCAGGACAAAAATGGCGTCGAAAAATCCTTTTTCGAATCGCTCCCCGAGAGAAATTCCGAAAATCTCCCGGAGGACCGTATAGCCGATGATGGCAATGCCTGCACCCAGCGCGGCGACCAAGAGCCACGAGCGTTTTTGTTTCATCTCGGCAGTCATTCTGTCGGCAAAGACCGGCTATTGCAAGGGCCCCGGCCCGATGCCCGGCGGGATGACGGGACACCGGCCGGGCTGACTCCCCGGTCTCATTCGACCTGGAGCACATCCTTGATGGCCTTCTTGAGTGTAGGCTTGGGCAGGGCTCCCTGGGCCATCTGAGGCTGTCCTTCCTTGGGTATGAAGAGCAGCGAGGGGATGCTCTGGATGCCGAAGGCCATGGACAGTTCCTGTTCCTTGTCAGTATTGACCTTGTATATGGCGAGCCTGCCCTCATACTCTGAGGACAGGGCATCGAGAACCGGCGAGACCATCTTGCAGGGCCCGCACCAGTCGGCGTAGAAGTCGATGATCGCCGGCAGATCGCCTTTGTATTTCCATTCCTTCTCATTCTCGAAATCGAAGACTTTTTCGATGAAACTTTCTTTTGTCATGTATTCCGACATCGCGCACTCCTTTGTATATGGAAATCTATATATACACTGTCACAGAGTCAAGCCCCCGCATTGCCTCAACGGAAAACTGACTGGCGGATGACCCTTCCGCGGGATATGAAAATCGGATATCGTCGATTTTATGTGGGAATTTCACAAGTTCGAGGACGGAACGTGGTACCGCTGGCATCTCGACGGCTCTGAGTTCTTCCTCAAGAAGACAGGCGAAGAGTGGCGCACGGTCGTGAACCGCACGAAGATGGAGAATCTCGACGGCAGCTCCTTCGGCCCGGAACCCTCGGCGGAGCCTGGGCGCGGCGAGGTCATGGTCAATATCTCGCCCGGAGAGAAGGCGGGGCTCAGGCCAGTCATGCCCGACAGGCCCTTCCTCATCGCCGCCACCAACACCGTCAACATCCTCGACGGCGCGCAGGCGGAGTTTTTTGTCGACCTCCCTGTCTTTCTCAGACTCGAAACGGAAAAGGGCGCGATGATCGAGGAGATTACTCCCTTCATTCTTTCCAATACCTGGTTCGGGGACAAGACCGGCGGCACGCTCTGCTACTCGCTGAAGACGAACCTCGATCCCCTGTGCAAGGGCGAATCGATCAAGGGCTCCGACGCGACCCCGGCTCACAGAAGCCTCATCAAGTGCGGGATCACGGTCAAGAACCACTCGCGGAGCACCCTCGAGTTCAGGCAGATCGCGGTCTACACCGATCTCCTGCGCATCCGCGATGAGACAGGCTTCCTGCGGACCGACAATATCGTCGTCGAAGGCCTCGTCGACGGGAGTCTCAAGATGACAGTCTCCGGCGGAGCCCTTCCCAAGGGTTCACGCCTTCTCTCTCCGGCCAGGATGCGGCAGAGCGAACTCCTCGTCAGGAGGGGAGTCGCCTTCCTGCGCACCATTACCGGCATGTGAGGTGGGAAAAATGAATTTCGGCACGATATTCGATACGATCGCTCAGACGGTGACAGCGCCCCTCAAAGGCGAAGCGCTCCAGAAAACTATACTGGCTGTGGCTCTCGTCCTCGTCATAATCTTCATTTTCAAGGTGATTCAGGTCGTGACGGCGCGCCTCGCCAAGGGGCGGCTCTCGGTCCAGTCGGCCATGCTCGTGCGCAAGTTCATCCGCTACACGGGCTTCGTCGTGGTCTGCCTCGTCGTCTTCGACAAGCTCGGGATCGATATCTCCGGACTCCTCAGTGCGGCGGGAATCGCGGGAATCGCGATCGGCTTCGCGGCTCAGACCTCTGTCTCGAATGTCATTTCGGGCGTCTTCCTCATTGCGGAAAAACCCTTCGCCGTGGGCGATGTCCTCACAGTCGGCGATGTGGCGGGCACGGTCATGTCCATCGATTTCCTCTCCATCAAAATACAGACTTTCGACAACCGCTTCGTCAGGATCCCGAACGAGACCATCATCAAGTCCAATGTCGTCAACATCACGCGCTATCCGATCCGCAGGCTCGACATCTCCATCACCGTGCCCTACTCGTGCGAGGTGCAGAAAATCCTCGCCACCCTCGCGAGGATAGCCACCGACAACATCCACGTCCTCGACAATCCCGAGCCCTACATCGTCGTCGACAAGTTTTCTCCCTCCGGCATCGACATCATGTTCGGAGTCTGGTTCGAGCGCTACGATTTCATGGGGGTCAAGAACTCGATCTACACTGACATCATCAGCGTATTTAAGGAAGAAAACATCGTCATTCCCTATCCTCAGATGGACATACACGTGAAATCCGGCAGTTCCGCGGTATGACGCGGGCGGCGCCATACTCGCGATCCCGCCACCGCGTTCAGGTCCCCGGGTGGGGCAGCTTCGGATGACTGCAGCTCAGGCCTGAGCTCAGGTCCCACCCTTAAGACCGCGCCGCCGCGATGGCCGCGAAGCGGTGGAGAATCGCGTCGCCGTAGGGACTGTCTTCGCTCTCCGCTTCCAGGCGGAGAGGGTCCCCGCCCTCTGCCGCGAGGATCTTCGCGTACTCGCGCACGTAGGCGCGCATGGCGGCTGCCGGAAATTCGGGGTGGAACTGCAGGCCCCAGGCACTTTTTCCCAGCCTGAATGCCTGATTCGGGTCCATGGAGCTCGAAGCCAGCCTTACAGCGCCTTGCGGGAGGCCGATAACGGACTGTGTGTGACAGAGATGCACGCGGATGGAGTCTCCGAAGCCGCCGAGGAGAGGGTCGTCAGCCGCCTCGGGCAGGATTTTGACTGTCCTCGTGCCGAACTCGCGGCCTGCGGGGTTGTCGGCGACCAGGCCTCCCAATGCGTGGGCGAGGAGCTGATGCCCATAGCATATCCCGAGAACAGGGATTCCCTGCCCGACACATTCGGCGAGCCAGGCCGCCGTCCTCTCGCTCCACTCGAGGCGCTCCGTGACCATGTCGTGCGAACCCGTGACGACGATGCCGGCCGCGAACTCACGGTCGGGCAGTGTGGCGCCGCTACGTACGTCCACGACGTCGGCGGTATCGCCCTCCGGTCCCATTCCTTTCACCGTCCAATCCTCGAAATCGCCGAGTTTCGCCGCGAGCGCGGGCATGGTGCTGCCCGTCTTCACGATCACAAGCCGTTTCCGCCGCATTGCGGCATAATAGTCACGGGATGGGCCGGAGTCAATGTCGGCGGCCTTTTCGCGCGCCCCGCGACAGTCTTTCTTGACATTGCCGTTCCCCATGGCTGATACTCCTCTCAGGTGGACACAGATGAAACTGCTCGTTTTCATTCTCAATAAGGAAGAGCTGCTCGAATCCGTCCTCGAGGCCTACCTCGAAGCCGGAGTCACGGGAGCGACCATCCTCGATTCGGAAGGAATGGGGCGCTTTCTCGCCTGCGAGGTGCCGCTCTTCGCCGATTTCAAGGATTTCATGAAGGGCAACAAACCGCACAACAAGACCATCCTCTCCGTGATCAGGGACGAGGAAGTCCTCGGCAACCTCAAGAAGCTCATCAGCGAGGTTGTCGGCGGTTTCGGCAAGGCCGGCACAGGGGTCATGTTTACTCTGCCCATCGATTGGTCGACGCTGGGGCAGGATTTTCAGGAGGCTTGCTCATGATCGATTTCCGCTCGTTGCTCCCTTCCTCCTGCATCGCGGTCGATGTCGAGGCCAGGGACAGGGACGAAATTCTCTCGATCATGTCGGGTATGCTCGGCGCGGCCGGCCTCGTCTCCGACCCGGCCCGCCTCCTCCACGACCTGATCGAGCGGGAGAAGCTCGTCTCGACGGGTGTGGGAGAGGGGATCGCGATCCCCCACGCCCTCACGGACGCCACTGTCCGGAACATGATGGCCGTCTGCCGTCTCAAGCGCCCGGTGGATTTCGCCTCTCTGGATGGCGTACCCGTCACCATCGTCGTTCTGTCCGCGGGCCCGAAGGAGTCCACAGGGACCCATCTTCAGATCCTGTCCAAAATCGCGAGGCTTTTCCACGATTCCGCCTTCAGGTCGAGCTTCGAGGATGCCCCGACGGCGGAGGCCCTCGCATCGCTTTTCTACGGTTCCTGATTCTGATCCTGATTCGGAAGGGGTTTTCATACCCCGCAGCGTGGCTGTGGGCTCGCGGATTCATTGGATTCGGAGCGCAGTCTGAGGAGTAATGGCATGAAGTACAATCCCGGGAAAAGGAAGCTGGCGTCCCTCCTTCTCTTCGCGCTTTTCATTCTGTCCGCCCCGGCGCTCTTCGCGGCGGAGGACAAACTTCCCGTCGCACACCGCGTCCTTTCCAACGGACTCGAAGTCTTTGTGGAGACGAACCGCGCCGTTCCCCTCGCCACCGTCTGCGTCGTCTTCCGTGGGGGAGCCTCGGCCCACAGCCCGGAGACCGCAGGACTCTTCCACCTCTACGAGCACATGATGTTCGACGGCAACGAAAAGTACACGAACCAGGCGGCCTTTACTGCGGCCCTCAACCGGCTCGGCGTATCCAACTGGAATGGCGCGACCGGCGACGAGTACATCAACTACTATATCACCGTGCCCTCGGATCGTCTCTCCGAAGGGATCGAGTTCTGGTCATGGGCCATCGAGCGGCCCGTCTTCGATCCGGAGAAGCTGGAAAAAGAGAAGAGCGTCGTCATCAACGAGATCAGGGGTTACCACACCGACCCGAACCATATCGCGTCCAATGCCCTCGAATCCCGTCTGTACAGGGACTTCCCCTGGCGGAAGAACATCGACGGCCCCGAGGCGAATATCGAGGGTGCCACGCCCGCTCAACTCGAGGCCATCCGAGCCGCGTACTACATCCCGAAGAACACCGCCCTCATGATCGGCGGCGACGTCGACCCCGAGACTGCCTTCGCGCTCGCGCAGAAATGGTTCGGCGACTGGGAAGGCGGGGACAAGCCGATCATCGGCGAACCGCCCCACGGACCTTTCCCCCGCGACCTGAAACTCGTCTATTCCGACGACAATTTCTACGACGGTGTTGCCAGCGTCCAGTACCGCTGGCGCGGACCTGACGTTCTCAGGCAGACGAAGGACACCTACACCTCCGATGTCCTTTTGTTCCTTTTGTCCTCGCCCGTGGGTCGATTCAAGACGACGCTCATGGAGAATGGACCAGGTCTCTACGACCCCGAGTACATCTCCTTCAACTATCCGACGGCCCGCGACGGTGGCGCCTACTCTTTCTCCACGTACATGCTGCTTCAGAATCCCGCTGATGATGGCCCTTCGCTCGACAGGGTGGAAGCCCTCCGCGCCCTCGTGACAGAAGAGTTCAAGACGATCGCGGCAGATCCCGCCGCTTACTTCGGCGAGGAAGAGCTCGCCAAGGCCAAGACCAAGCTGATCGACCAGAACCTGCTTTCGATGGAGAAGGCCGGCTCCTTTGTCACGGGCACGCTCAGTTTCTGGTGGTCGGTCGCCACGACCGATTATTTCTTCGGCTACGAAGAAAACTGCTCCAAAGTGAGTTTCGCCGACATCTCCGATCTGATCGGCCGCTACCTCGCCGAGGCGCCCGTCGCGTCGATGCTGAGACTCAACAGCAAAGCCTTTGCGGCCGATGGGGCCATGAAGGAGAGGGAAGCCGCACTCGGGTATTCCGAGGTCGATCCGGAAGCCGCCTTCTGGTGGCAGAAATGAGGAGGAACGCGATGTACACCACCATGATCCGCCGGAGAAACCTGGTCGCCGTGACCCTCGCCCTTTTCTGTCTCTGCATCCTCCCGCTTTCCGCACAGGAGGACTTTCCCTTCCGAAGCAAAGAGGCAGCCTTCGGTCCGGACGCCGTCCTCTCGGATTTCGCCCGCAGGAGTCTTGCGGAATTCTCGACCTTCACCCTGTCCAACGGCATACCTGTCATCGTGAAACGGAACGACGCGAACAGGATACAGCACCTCTCCCTTGTCATCCGCGGCGGCTCCCTCCTCGCGGACCCCACCATGGCGGGGCTCGAATCCCTCTGTCTCGCCACGATGGCGCGGGCCTCCACGGGGCATTCCTACAAGGACATCCAGGCTCTGCTCGACGAAACCTCGTCGGGGATGGGCTCCGCCTCGAGTTTCGAATACTCGAGCTACAGCCTCAACACCCTGGACAAGTACTTCCCGAAACTTTTCCCCGTGTGGGCCGAGACTCTCGTGTCGCCGGCCCTCTTGGCTTCCGACTTCGATCAGGTTCTCTCCGAGGCGAAACTTGCCCTGAAATCCAAGGAGCAGAATCCCTGGTCCAAGACCGGCCTCGTCACGAATGCGGAGTTCCTCGCCGGGCACCCCTACGGCATCTCTCCGGACGGGACAAAGGAGTCGCTCGGGAGAATCACGCTCGCCGCGGTGAAAGACTGGTACGGCACTCAGTTCGCGGCGGAGCGGATGTTCGTGGTCGCTGTCGGAAATTTCGACGCCGTCGCCCTGCGGGCCGAACTCGAGGCGAGCCTCGGCACGATCGCGCGCAGATCCCTCGCCTTGCCGGGAATGCCGGCGGCGCTCGCGGGTCCTGGAGCCTCCAGGCTCGTCAAATCCGAGTATCCACAGTCGAAGGGTATCGGCTATATCCGGGGTGATTTCCCCGCCCCTGCACCCGAGGACGCCGATTTCATGCCGATGAACATCGCTATGAAGATGCTTTCGGATCTCCTCTTCAACGTCATGCGCGACAAGTACGGCGCCACTTACTCGCCCTCGTCCTATATCCGCTCTTTCAGCGCGAACTACGGATCTCTCGTCGTCTACAAGACGAAAGTCGCCGCCAAGGCCAAGGCCTATCTCGACGAGGCTGTCGCCTCTCTCGCACGGGGCGAGTGCATGTCGGTGGATCCGACTTTCTCCGATGGTCCGGAGCCGCGCATGTCCGTGGAAGCCGCCCTGCCGGTCTACAAGGCACTGTTCAAGAATTCCTACTACGAGTCACAGGAGACGAATGGGGCCATCGCCTCCCGCATTGCCGCCTCCGTGATCGAGTCGGGCGACTACCGGAGCTATCTCCTCGACACCGACCGCGTCGACGCAGTCACGGCGCCCCAGATCCGCTTTGCCTTCGACAAGTACATTCTCGGGGGCAAATTCATCTGGGTCGTACTCGGGTCGAAGGACGTGGTCCAGCCTGTCGCCGAAGCGGATTACGAGGGCTTCGCCAGGTAGCCAGTCACAGTCGGCAGCCAGGCCCAAAACGAAGCCCCGCCGCGGCCGGAACGTATCCGGATGCGACGGAGCTCGTCTGCCGATTGCGGGTGCGGTTTGCCCCCGCCCGCCTCTTCCCGAAAGCCTGTTCAGAGCGATTCCTGTGCCGTCCTCGAGATGATCTCTTCCTGGTGATTGCTGTCCAGGTCGACGAAGTAGTCCGAGTAGCCCGCCACGCGCACGAGGAGGTTCCGGTAGTTTTCCGGCCTCTTCTGCGCGTCGCGGAGAGTGGCTTCGTCCACGACGTTGAACTGGACGTGATGTCCGCCCATCCTGAAGTAGCCACGCACGAGCTTCGCCATGTTCTCGATGCCCTCTTCGCCCGCCAGAGCGGCAGGGAGGAATCGCTGGTTGAGGAGGGTCCCCCCCGTGCGCGCCTGATCCAGTTTGCCGAGGCTCTTCATGACGGCCGTCGGCCCTCTCCGGTCGGCGCCGTGCGAGGGGCTCGTGCCATCCGATTCCGGGCTGAAGGCCTTTCTGCCATCCGGCGTCGCCCCCGTCTTGAGACCGAAATAGACATGGCAGGTCGTCGAGAGCATGTCGACATGGTAGACGCCGCCGCGCCACGAGCTCCGCCCCTCTATGACCTCGATGAGGCTGTCCATGACCCGCACCGCGAGTCTGTCGGCGTAGTCGTCGTCGTTTCCGAAAAATGGCGTGTGATTGCTTATGTCGGCCTTCATGATCTCGTGGCCCGTCCAGTTCGCATCCAGCGCCCTCCGGAGCTCTTCCAGCCTGAACTTCCGGTCATCAAAGACGTGCTTCTTGATGACGGCGAGGCTGTCCGTCACCGTTCCGAGCCCGACGCACTGTATGTAGTCGGTGTTGTAGCGCGCGCCGCCCGAATAGTAGTCCTTTCCATTCTTGAGACAGTCCGCCATGTAGACCGACAGGAAGGGCGCGGGCATGTGCGTGCCATAGAGCTCGTCCAGGACCTCGCTGATCCTGACCTTCCAGTCAACGACATGCCTGATCTGGGCCTCGAAAGCCGCGTACAAGCCCTCGAAATCGGAGAAGGCCTGAGTCGGGATGCCGACCCGTTTGCCGGACAGGGGATCGAGGCCACCGTTCAGGGTGAGTTCGAGGATCTTCGGAACGTTGAGGTAGCCGTGGAGGATGTAGGCCTCCTTGCCGAAACAGCCCGTCTCGATACACCCGCTCGTGCCACCCTCGCGCGCGTCGGCGAGGGTCTTCCCCATCGCGGCTTGGGCGAGGATGATCTCGTCGGCGTTGAAGAGGGAAGGGTAACCCGATCCGTTCCGGATGACGCGGCAGGCCGCCTTCAGAATCCTGTCGGGGGTTCGCGCCGAAACCTGGACGTTGGCCTGGGGCTGGAGGAGCCGAAGCTCGTCGAGCACCTCGAGGATAATGAGGGAGACCTCGCTCGAGCCATCCCTGCCCTCCGCCGTGAGGCCGCCCAGGTTGATATTCGTGAAGTCATTGTAGGTCCCGCTCTCTGCGGCGGTCACGCCGACTTTGGGCGGGGCCGGAGTGTTGTTCACCTTGATCCAGAAGCAGGAGAGGAGTTCCTTCGCCTTCTCTCTGTCGAGGGTGCCCGCGGCGCAGTCCCGCTCGTAGAAGGGCGCGAGGTGCTGGTCGAGATGGCCTGGGTTCATCGCGTCCCAGCCGTTGAGCTCGGTTATCGTTCCGAGATGGACGAACCAGTAGGCCTGCAGGGCTTCGTGGAAGGTTCGTGGGGCCTGGGCCGGCACGCGCGAGCAGGTCTCGGCTATGAGGCGAAGCTCCTGTGCCCGCCGGGGATCAGGCTCGGCGGCAGCCATGGCCGACGCCTTCTCCGCGTGGCGCTCGGCGAAGCGGATTGCGGCCGCGCAGGCGATATCCATCGCCCTGAGTTCCTCGGTCGCCGCCGGCGATTCCGGTTTCGCCGGATCGAGATTCGCGAGCGCGACGGCGATTTCCGCGCGCAGCTCGACGAGACCCTTCCGGTACAGAGTTCCGTCCATGGAGGTGTGTCCTGCGGCGCGCTGTTCCATGAATTCTGTGAACATTCCCGCCGCGTACATGGCGGTCCATTCTTTTGGCAACTCGGCGAAGGCGATATCCCGGATCGATCTGCCCCGCCAGTACGGGATGATCTCGTCGCGGTAGGCTTCCATCGTCTCCTCGGGCACATCGTAGGAGGTCATCGGACGAGTGCGGAGGATCTCGAGGTCCTCGAGGCTGTGGCAGGTCAGCTCGGGGTAGGTCGGCGTGCCCTTGGGCGAGGGGCCGCGCTCGCCGACGATGAGATCGTCGGAACCGATGTAGATCGTCTTGCTCTCGCAGAGCGCCGCAAAGGAGAGTGCCCTGAGGACGGGAATGGATACTTTACCTTCGTTCTCCTTGTAGCATCGCGTGAGTATGCGCGCGCGCTCCGCGGAAATCCAGGGTTTTGTCTCGAAGCTCTCCTTCCGGAGTCTCCGGATCCTTTCATTCATAGTCAACCTCCACGGTGGACCGTCATGCCGCGGTCCGCAAAGATGCTCTCTGCACGGTCGAGTTCCCCGTCCGAAGGGACCCTGAACGAGTCGCCTTCCCATTTTTCCCCGCGCAGCGAATACTTGCCCCGAGCTGCATCGTGGTAGGGCAAGAGATAGACGGGATACCCGGCCCCGATGGATACGAGGAAATCCGCCGCGGCCTCCATGTCTTCCATATCCGCGTTCACGCCCGGAATCACGGGTATGCGTATCCAGATCTTCGCGCCCGATGATGCGAGCCATGCGAGATTGTCCAGTATCGGTCCGGAACTCACCCCGGTCCATCGCTCGTGCCGTGTCGGGTCGACGAGCTTGAGGTCGTAAAGGAAGAGATCGGTCAGCGATGACACCTTCCTGACTATCTCGCGGGCTGCCCAGCCCGATGTATCCACAGCCGTCCGGAGGCCGGCATCCTTGCACAGGGCGAGGCACTCGACGAGAAAATCCGGCTGTGCGAGGGGTTCGCCTCCCGAAAAAGTCGCGCCACCCCCCGACTCCTCGTAGAAATCACTGTCCCTGACGAGCTCCGAGATCACCTCGTCCGCGCTCATCCTTCTGCCGACCTCCTGCCGCGCGTCGGCGGGACAGGAGAATTGTTTGTCGCCCTTCCGGCACGCGCCGCAGTCGAGACAGCGTTCGGGCCTGAAAGATTCTTCGATCCCGAAGGAACGACTTTCCGGGTTGTGGCACCAGCGGCAGGATAGCGGGCAGCCTTTCAGAAACACAGTCGTCCTGATGCCGGGGCCGTCGTGGACGGAGAATTTCCGTATGTCGAACACGAGTCCGTCGGTCATGTACGGGGCCTCTCCGACCTTTCACCCTTATGTGGAGCCTCCTTCGGGCGCGAGGCCAGGCCGGCAGGCCTTTCCAGGTAATACCTGCGCACGAAAGGTTCCTGAACGGCGAAGGACCAGTGGACATCCCGCATGAAAGCCGCGGCGCCGCGGAAGTCCCCGCCTGCCAGCAGCTCGACGAGGCGTGCATGCTCGCCGACGGAGGCGAGTTCCCAATCCCTGACATAGTCCTGCCTGCGCGGGAAATCGTACAACCTTTCCTTCTGTATCCTGATTATGCGGATAATGTCGGAATTCGATCCCAGGTCGAGATAGCTGTTGTGAAATTCGAGATTGTGGGCATAATAGGAGTCGAAGTCATCGCGCGCGAGATCTTCGGCCATATCCGAATTGGCGGCCTTCATCCGCGCGAGTTCCCGCGCGCCGAAGCGTGGACCAATCTCCTCGATGACAGCCCCTTCGAGGGCTCCGAGGATCTGGTAGAGGTTGCGGATCGTCTCGAGGTCGAGCGCCTTGACCATGACTCCTCGCCGCGAATGGATGGTGACGAATCCTTCGGCCTCGAGCCTGAGGAGGGCGTCCCTGAGGGGGGTTCTCGACATACCGAGATCCCTTCCTATCGCTGTCAGGTCGAGAAAGGAACCAGGTCTGATGCTGCCTTGGTTGAGGCATCTCTTCAGATACAGATACACGGTGCGGCGCAGCGAGTTTTCGTTCGGGTTGTCTGTGATGGTTTCTGATTCCATACTCTGATATTGAATTGATATATCAGTTTTGTCAATGGACAATTGCGCGATTGCAGCCACGCGATGCAACCGGGGAGTCGGGCTCGCGCCGGCCGACGCAGTGCGGGCGGCATCGGACTGGCCGCGCTGGCACAGGCCTGATCCGGTACATGAAAAGCTATTCATGTTTTTCCGGAAAATCGATACTCTGTGAGCCCAGGGGGATGGACATGACCTATGATTTTGACCAGGTGATCGATAGGAGTCAGACAGGATCGTTGAAATGGTGTTCTAGAGAGGAACTCTGCGGCAATGCCGAGGCTATTCCGATGTGGGTCGCCGACATGGATTTCGCCTGTCCGCCCGAGGTGGTCAGCGCCATCGCCGAGCGGGCGCGTCACCCGATATACGGCTATTCCATGCGTACAGAAGGCTACCACAACGCCCTCATTTCCTGGATGCGGCGCCGGAATGGCTGGGACATCAAAAAAGAGTGGATCTGTTTCGCTCCCGGCATCGTTCCCGCCCTCAACATAGCGGTTCTGGCCTACACGAAGCCGGGCGACGCGGTGCTCGTCCAGCCGCCAGTCTATTACCCCTTCTTCAACGCGGCAGTGAACAACGGCCGCAGACTTCTCGAGAATCCCCTGAAGTTCGAGCGGGGTCGCTACGTCATGGACTACGAGGACCTCGAGGCCAAGGCGGCGCAGGGGGCGAAAATGCTCATCCTCTCGAGCCCCCACAACCCTGTCGGCAGGGTCTGGGAGCAGGAAGAACTGCGCCGGCTCGCGGATATCTGTCTCCGCCACAGCGTGGTGATCGTTTCCGACGAAATCCATTCGGACATCATCATGCCCGGCTCGTCACATACCTGCCTCGCGACCATCGATCCTTCCTTTGCCGGAATCACCGTGACCTGCACCGCCCCCAACAAGACCTTCAACGTCGCGGGGATTCCGACCGGCAACATCATCATTCCCGACGAGAATCTCAGGACAGCTTTCACGAAACAGAGCGCCGCCCTCGGGCTTGGTCTCGCCAACATCTTCGGCATGGTCGCCATGGAGGCCGCCTACACACATGGCGAGAGCTGGCTGGAAGCTTTGAACGCCTACATCGCGAACAACTATGCCATACTCGCCGAATTCGTCACCTCGCGCGCTGACGCATTCACGCTCGCGCCGCTCGAGGGTAGCTATCTGGCCTGGATCGGCTGCCGCGCCCTCGGGCTCACCGATCCTGAACTGAAGGCGTTTTTCTCGAAAACGGCCGGAGTCTGGCTGGACGAGGGCGCAAAATTCGGAACGGGAGGACAGGGCTTCATGCGTATGAACCTGGCCTGTCCCTCCTCCATTCTCCGTGCGGCTCTCGCCAGGATCGACCGGGCTCTTTCCCAATCCCGCAGCTCCCCTTCGCAAGGCTGTTGACGCACAGCACCGCACAAATTCTAAGCATGGACGTCCCGGGGCTGAAGGAGAAAGCGGAGTAGGCTGACGTCGTCCTCGCCCTACGACGCACCTATCCTTCCTATCCTCCTCCCTTGATGATTCCGGCCTGTCGCGGTATCGTCATCGCACAACGATGACGCGAACCTATCTGGATCCACCCTGTCCGATCGCCGCTCTGGCCACTCCGCCGGGCGCCGGAGCCCTCGCGGTCCTGAAAACCGCCGGCCCCGGCGTCATCGACCTTGCCTCGCGCTGTTTCTCAAAGCCCAAAAAGCTCAAGAGCGCCCCGGGCTACAGCATGGTCCTCGGATTTCTTCTCGACCCAGATAATGGAGAGGCCATAGACGAAGTCCTCGCTTCCGTCTTTCGCGCCCCGCACAGCCATACGGGCGAGGACAGCGTGGAGTTTTCCTGCCACGGTTCGCCCGAGGTCGTCCGCAAAGGGCTCTCGGCGCTCGAAAAAGCCGGATTCGCTCCCGCCCTGCCGGGGGAGTTCTCCCTCCGCGCGCTTCTGAACGGCAAGACCGATCTCCTCCGCGCTGAAGCTGTGGAAGAGCTCGTGCGCGCCCGCGGAGAAAGCGCCAGGGCTGAAGCCCTCGCGAGACTGGAGGGGGGGCTTTCCCTCCGGATTGGAGCCATCCGGACATCCCTCGTCGACATTCTCGCGGAAGTCGAGTCCCGCCTCGACTATCCCGAAGACGAAGGACCGGAGGACTCCGGGCCCGATCCCTCGTCCATCAGGGATCTTCTGGCCGAGGTGGAAAAGCTGACTTCGACCTACGCCATCGGCCGCCTTCACCGCGAGGGCGCCCGCGTAGTCATCGCCGGAAAGCCGAACGCCGGAAAATCCAGCCTGTTCAACCTGCTTCTGCGCGAAGAGCGCTCCATCGTCAGCGCCGAGCCCGGCACGACAAGGGACTGGATCGAATCCTGGATCGAGTTGGACGGTCTGCCCCTCAGGCTCACTGACACGGCGGGCATACGGGAAGACGCTTCGGGCGTGGAATCCGCGGGCATCGAACGCGCGCTCGGACTGGCCGAGAGAGCCGATGCCCTCCTGTACCTCGTGGACGGCCTTCGGGGGATTGCGCCTGAAGACG
This sequence comes from Treponemataceae bacterium, assembly GCA_963678065.2. Lineage (GTDB taxonomy): Bacteria > Spirochaetota > Spirochaetia > Treponematales > Rectinemataceae. Next base: position 2,210,673 of record CAXXVZ010000003.1, on the reverse strand, counting down.
AGACTTTCCTGCGCGCCCACCCCGGCGCGATCCGCGTCTGGAGCAAGGCCGACCGTCCGGAGCGCCTCCCTGCTCCCGCGGGTTTCATCGCGATGAGCGCGGTTTCCAGGGATGGTTTTTCCGCCCTCGTCGACGCCCTCGCGGCCAGCCTGCGCGGCGCTCATCCTGCTTCCGCCGAATCGGGGATCGTCGTCGCGGGGGAGCGTCAGAAAATCCTCCTCGACCGGACGGCACAAGCCCTCCGCGCGGCCTTCGGGGATGCAACTTCGGGCGCGAACCTCGACATCCTCGCCCTCGACCTCAAGGAAGCGGCTTTTCACCTGGGCGAGATGACGGGCGAAATCCTTTCCGGAGAAATTCTCGAGTCCGTATTCTCCCGATTCTGCCTCGGCAAGTAGGAGCGCCCACGACGATGGATTTTGAAGCACTGGTAATAGGCGGCGGCCACGCCGGAATCGAGGCATCGCTGGCTCTCGCCCGACTCGGTCACAAGACACTCCTTGTGACCCAGAATCCCGACGCGATCGGTCGGCTCTCCTGCAATCCCGCCATCGGCGGCCTCGCTAAAGGGAACCTCGTCCGCGAGATCGATGCCCTCGGCGGCGAGATGGGGCTCATCACCGACGAATCGCTCATCCAGTTCCGCATCCTCAACCGTTCCCGCGGCCCGGCCGTCCAGGCGCCCCGCGCGCAGGCGGACAAGGCGTGCTACTCCGCCATCGCCCGCAAGCGTCTCGAATCCTGCGCGGGGCTCTCGATTCTCATGGACACCGTCGTCGATCTGATCCCTGACACTTCGGGTATGCGCGTCGAGGCTGTCCTCACGGATCGGGGCTACAGGATCAGCGCCTCTGTCGTCGTTCTGACAACAGGGACATTCATGGAGGGCAAGCTCTTTATCGGCGCCTGGAGGGCCTCCGGCGGGAGACTCGGCGAGCCCGCCGCTCTCGGGCTCGGAAAGGCGCTCCGCGCGCGCGGCTTCCCGGTCGGACGCATGAAGACAGGCACTCCCGCGCGGGTCAGGGCCCGTTCCCTCGACTTTGACGAGATGGAAAGACAGGAGGGCGACGAGGAAGTCCACCCATTCTCCTTCCTCAATTCATCTGTGGACAGGCCGCACGTTCCCTGTTGGATCACCTGGACCAACGAGAGGACGCACGAGATCATCCGCTCGGGGCTGGATCAGTCTCCACTTTTCGGAGGGGCAATCGTCGGCAAAGGGCCTCGTTACTGTCCGTCCATCGAGGACAAAGTCGTCCGTTTTCCCGCGCGCGGGGGACACCAGATTTTCGTCGAACCCGAGGGGCTCAATACCGACGAGATGTACCTGAACGGTCTTTCCAGCTCCCTTCCCGAGGCTATCCAGATCGAGTTCATCCGGACTCTTCCCGGCTTCGCCCACGCCGAGGTCGTGCGGCCGGGCTACGCCGTGGAGTACGATTACCTCGCGCCATCTTCGCTCAAGGCGAGCCTCGAGTCCAAACTGATGGCGGGGCTCTTCGTGGCCGGGCAGACGAACGGGACCTCGGGCTACGAGGAAGCCGCAGCCCAGGGCCTTGTCGCCGGTATCAACGCCTCGGCATACCTGCGCGCAGATCCTCCCCTCATACTCGGCCGCGAAGAATCCTATATCGGCGTCCTCGTCGACGATATCGTCACGCTAGGGCCGACCGAGCCCTACCGCATGTTCACGAGCAGGGCTGAGCGCAGGCTCTCGCTGAGACACGATACCGCAGACCGCAGGCTCACGCCCCTGGGCAGAAAGAGAGGACTTGTCGGCGAGGAACGCTGGCTCGTTTGGCTGGAAAAGTCGGCCGGAATCGACAGGATATCGGCCCTGCTCTCATCAAGACGCATATCCAGACAGGAAGCCGAAGCGGATTCCGCTCTTCTTCCCCATGTCGGCGAGTTCGTGTCGGATGCGCTCAGGGACGGCGCGGTCGCGGGAGGTTTTTCCCGCTTTTTCCCCGACGCGGCAGGAGAGTTCCCGCCGGAATGGATCGAAACGGCAGAGCTGGACGCGCGGTATGCGGGCTATGAGGCGAAAGAAGAGAGGCTTGCGGCACGGTTCGAGAAGGCCGACAGGATGAGGATTCCCGATGACTTCGACTTTTCTTCGGTTGAGGGTCTGTCGAGCGAATCTGTCGAGAAGCTTCAGGCCGTTCGGCCGGCGACCCTGGGTCAGGCTGCGCGCATCCCCGGGGTCAGACGGTCTGACTCGGCTCTCCTCATGGTCAGGCTGGTCCGCGCCAGCCAAGCCTGAGCTCTTCAGTCCCCCGCGGGAGCGAATCCGCAGAGTCCGGCGAGGTCACCCTTCGCCTTTTCGAGGGCGGAGATGTACTGCTGTCTGACCGACTCCACGTTCTGTTTGTAGAAAGCGGCGAACTCGGGATCGGCCATGGGATCCATTCTGTAATCCGGACCCATGCGGGCGGCCATCTGTCGCTCTTTTTCGCGCAGTTTGGGCGCCCACTGTTTCCGTATCATCTGTTCGACGTTTTTCATGTCGTCGAGGTATTTTCTGAGGAAGTCGGCGATCTGTCCGTAGAGCTGTTTCACATATCCGGTGGCGGGCTTGCCTTCCACCGGAGCAGCGCGGGAGGCCAGAATCTCGTATCCTTTCCCGATGGCTGCGATCTTTTCAAGGGCGAGATCTCCATTCGGGAGCTGGAGGTTTGCGGCGAGCACCTCGATCATTCCTTCCTTGTAGACTTCCCTGTAGGCAGGGTCGCATGCGTCGATCATCGCGGCCAGATCCACCTCGTCAGGGGTTTCCAGAAATTTTCCCGCGGCGCGCTTGCCTTCCGCCTTGAATTTGCCGGTTTCGAGTGCGACACTGTCAAATTTGAGGTCTTTCGTCTTTTCAAGGGCCAATTCGAGAGCGCTTTTGATCAATGCCATGTGATTTCTCCTGAATTTGTTTTCGCTGGACACAGACCCTTCAGTGGGGCCCGGAGTCCGTGCCGGCAGTTTCCACCGTGGTCTTTTCACGAAGGGGAGAGAGGGAAGCTGCGAATATCTTTATCTTGTCGACCATGCTGACTGCGAGCACCACTCCCACCGCGTACTCGACGATCCGAAGAATAATGGGGGGCGTGGGGAGCGCAATCAGTTTCAGCACCTCGACTGAATATAAAACCATGATCGAGGCAACGGCAACTTTGCCCAAGGGTGTTGTCTTTGGCTCTATCTTGCGCTTGACGAGAATGAGGATGCCCATGAGCACGGACTGGAGTCCGAGCCGTGCGGTTACGAGCCAGAACATCCAGAGAGGAATGAGTCTGTAGTAAAGGAATACTGTGGTCAATACGGCGAGGAGGCTGTAGTCACTCGCCGAGTCCATCATTCTTCCGACGCGCGTTACCTGTTTCGCCTTCCTGCTGATGTAGCCGTCCATGAAATCCGTCAGGAAGACGAGGACGACGAGGACGAGGAGAGGAGTGCGGATCCTGTACGCCTTCGCAGCGATAATAAGGAAGAGAAGCGTCGGAAGCGTAGTTATGCGGAACAGGGTTATCCTGTTCGCAACATTGACGCGGACCAGTTTTTCGCCAGTTTTTTCGATGACGAAGTCATTGCGGAACACGAAGAGCATGCCGAGGAGTGCAAGCTGAAAACAGGTGGAAACTATCCAGAAAGGCAACCCGTATCGGCGCCCGAAACCGCCTGGAACGGCGAAGGCAAAAAAGATGACCATCTGCGTGACGTAGTATCCCACCATGGTCCTGACCATGCTGCGGGTGAGCCTGTCAGGGATAATGTGCGTCAATCCTGCCTCCGGATTCCACCTGTCCTGCGAATATGGATGCCGACTCGTCTGGACAGGTCAATGAATGATATAACTTGACAGTGGCCGTGTCAAATCCATATCCTCGAACCTATGACTCCCGCCGACAAGCTCACTATGAGCAGGATTTTTCTTTCACCTATTTTCTTTGCTCTCTATTTTATCCCGGGTATTCCGAAAATTCCTGCCGTCATCTTTTTGTGGATCCTGTTCGTCTCCATCGAGTTGAGTGACCTGCTGGACGGCGCCGTGGCCCGCTCGACCAAGTCTGTCAGCAGTTTTGGCAAACTCTTCGACCCATTTGCCGATGTCATCGCGCGGATGACCTACTTCGTATGCTTTACCTTCTCCGGCATAATGCCTCTTTGGGCTTTCCTCATCATCCTGTACCGCGAATTCGGTATACTTTTCATCCGCATGCTGCTCGTCGACAAGGGGATCACCATGGGAGCCCGACCTGGCGGAAAGGCCAAGGCCGTTCTGTACATGGTGTCCGGCATACTCTCGTTGGCGCTCTTCTCCGTGGAGTCTCTGGGCTGGTTCCCCGGCATCATCCCGGCTTTCAGAGTCATCATCGCTGTGTCATACGTTTTTGCCGTGACGCTTTCCGTTGCCTCGTTCATCGACTATCTTGTGCAGTTCCGGAAGTTGAGTTCTTCCGGAACATGATGTCTGGCTTGTTTATGTTTTTTGCCCTTGTTTGCAAATGATGATATTTTGATGAATTTTCCGCATTTGGTGCTTGACCATCCGCGCTCAAATTCCGTATTGTCAACCTCGCCGCCGAACGGCAGCCAGATTCGAAAGAATGGTTGCCCGGATCGATGGTGTTCGAAAAGGAATATGTGGTCCGGGAATGTTCGTCCGATAATATCGCCGATTGATTTGGCAGGGTATTGACAATCGATCGGCCGGTTTGCTATTTTAATAGAGCGCCAAAAAAACAAACGGTGAAATACTGGCTGTTTTGACTGAATCGCATGTGCTTTGTGATGCAAAGCGCCATGGTTCGGTCCGAGTCATTCTGAGAAAGGCAGGAAGGAAAGATCTGCTTGACAGGGTGAGAGGTGTGGTGGTAAAAAGCTGAGCCGCATGGCACGGAAGCTGCTGATGTGGTTGAGAAAGGGTCATTAACAGGAACAAGGGAAGGGATAGAGTAAGGGAGAGGACCGAAAGGTTCGAAGCCAAACAGGGCAGTGAGGAGTCGGATGAGAGTTCGGCGAAGCGCGGCCATGAGAGGCGAGAGGAAAGCGAATGCCGGTGTTTCCGAGAGGGAATACGGAACAAGAAGATTTGATTCTTTATGATATCGAATGGGCTTCGGCCCGTTTGAATATATCATGGAGAGTTTGATCCTGGCTCAGAACGAACGCTGGCGGCGTGTCTTAAGCATGCAAGTCGAGCGGCAAGGGGGAGCAATCCCCCCTAGAGCGGCGGACTGGTGAGTAACGCGTGGGTGATCTGCCTTTGGGATGGGGATAGCCATTAGAAATAGTGGGTAATACCGAATGAGATCGTATGGTTGAGGCCATGCGATGAAAGGCGCTACGGCGCCGCCCGAAGATGAGCCCGCGTCCCATTAGCTAGTTGGTGAGGTAACGGCCCACCAAGGCGATGATGGGTAGCCGGCCTGAGAGGGTGTACGGCCACACTGGGACTGAGATACGGCCCAGACTCCTACGGGAGGCAGCAGCTAAGAATATTCCGCAATGGACGAAAGTCTGACGGAGCGACGCCGCGTGGATGAAGAAGGCCGAAAGGTTGTAAAATTCTTTTGCTGGGGAAGAATAAGTCTGGGAGGGAATGCCCGGATGATGACATGAACCGGCGAATAAGCCCCGGCTAACTACGTGCCAGCAGCCGCGGTAACACGTAGGGGGCGAGCGTTGTTCGGAATTACTGGGCGTAAAGGGCATGTAGGCGGCTTTGTAAGCCTGGCGTGAAAGTCTGCAGCTTAACTGCGGGAATGCGTTGGGAACTGCGAAGCTTGAGTTACGGAGAGGGAGCTAGAATTCCTGGTGTAGGGGTGAAATCTGTAGAGATCAGGAAGAATACCAATGGCGAAGGCAAGCTTCTGGCCGATGACTGACGCTGAGGTGCGAAAGTGTGGGGATCAAACAGGATTAGATACCCTGGTAGTCCACACTGTAAACGATGTGCACTAGGTGCTGGGGCGGATGCTTCAGTGCCGGAGCTAACGCGGTAAGTGCACCGCCTGGGGAGTATGCTCGCAAGGGTGAAACTCAAAGGAATTGACGGGGGCCCGCACAAGCGGTGGAGCATGTGGTTTAATTCGATGGTACGCGAGGAACCTTACCTGGGTTTGACATACAGCGTGATGGGTCAGAGATGATCCAGCGTAGCAATACGACGCTGTACAGGTGCTGCATGGCTGTCGTCAGCTCGTGCCGTGAGGTGTTGGGTTAAGTCCCGCAACGAGCGCAACCCCTACTGCCAGTTACTAACAGGTAAAGCTGAGGACTCTGGCGGAACTGCCGGTGACAAACCGGAGGAAGGTGGGGATGACGTCAAGTCATCATGGCCCTTATGTCCAGGGCTACACACGTGCTACAATGGGCGATACAGAGTGACGCGAAGCCGCGAGGTGAAGCAAATCGCAGAAAATCGCTCTTAGTTCGGATTGGAGTCTGAAACCCGACTCCATGAAGGTGGAATCGCTAGTAATCGCGCATCAGCATGGCGCGGTGAATACGTTCCCGGGCCTTGTACACACCGCCCGTCACACCATCCGAGTGGGAGGCACCCGAAGCCGTTAGTCCAACCTGCAAAGGGGGACGACGTCGAAGGTACGTCTCGTGAGGAGGGTGAAGTCGTAACAAGGTAGTCGTACCGGAAGGTGCGGCTGGATCACCTCCTTTCTGCGAGAAAGAGTGGACAGTCTTTGAAGTACGCGCCACGAATGCGTGCATTCGTGAATGCGGAAGCTGAAGGCTGACGCACTGGATCGAAGGCAGTACTAACCCTCCTTACTTTATCCCTTCTTTTTTTTATAAGTGGAAAGAACTATCTGACTGGGGATATAGCTCAGTTGGCTAGAGCGGCGGCTTTGCAAGCCGTAGGTCGTGGGTTCGAGTCCCATTATCTCCACGAAGCGGGCATGCCCTGCGGCGTGGGCCGTTCACAGCGTGTTCATTGAAAGGAACCAGGGAAGGGAAGCAGACCGATGGATCAGTCAGGGATGACAGGATTCATCGGGGAAAGGCAAAACAAAAGGGCTGGGAGACCGTATGCGAGCGCGTATGGTTGACCGGCAAACGTGCAATGCGAAGAGCGAAGACGAGCGAAGCGTCCAGGAAGGGCGCGAGCGGAGTGGGGCACAGAAGCATTGCACCCGAAGTGGGAAAGAAAAGAGCGATCAATAATATGGTCAAGCGAAGAAGGGCTTATGGTGGATGCCTCGGAGCCGCACGGCGAAGAAGGCCGTGACAAGCTGCGAAAAGCCGCGGGGAGGAGCACATATCCTGAGATCCGCGGATAGCCGAATGGGGTAACCCAGCCGACGAGAGTCGGTTACTGCATGCTGAATCAATAGGCATGCAAGGCAAGACCCAGGGAACTGAACCATCTCAGTACCTGGAGGAAAAGAAATCAAAAGAGATTCCCCAAGTAGCGGCGAGCGAACGGGGAACAGCCCAAACTCAATCTGGTGTCAAGGTGCATGCCGTTGCCAGGTGGGGGTTGCAGGAACGATTCAGAGCGACATGCAGGAGCTCGCGAAGTGAGAAAGGTTCATTATAAGGGAAAGGCATGGGAAGGCCTGACAGAGAGGGTGAGATCCCCGTACCTGACATGATGAACTCTTCGTGGGATAAGTTCCTAAGTACGGCGAGGCTCGAGAAACCTTGTCGGAATCCGGGTCGACCACGATCCAAGGCTAAATACGATGCGGCTACCGATAGTGAAGAAGTACCGTGAGGGAAAGGCGAAAAGAACCCCGGTGAGGGGAGTGAAACAGAACCTGAAACCATAAGCCCACAACAGGTCGGAGCATACGCAAGTGTGTGACGGCGTGCCTTTTGTAGAATGAGCCTGCGAGTTACGGTATGCAGCGAGGTTAAGGGATGGGAGTCCTGGAGCCGGAGGGAAACCGAGTCTTAAATGGGCGAATAGTTGCATGTCGTAGACCCGAAGCCAGGTGATCTTACCATGGTCAGGTTGAAGCTCAGGTAAAACTGAGTGGAGGACCGAACTCTAGTGTGATGAAAAACGCAGGGATGAACTGTGGTAAGGGGTGAAAGGCTAATCAAACCTGGAAATAGCTGGCACTCCCCGAAATGCCTTGAGGGACAGCCTCATACAAATGTCTAGGAGGTAGAGCACTGTTTGGACTAGGGCTCTTCACCGGGTACCAAACCCATGCAAACTCCGAATGCCTAGACACAACGTATGGGAGTGAGACAGTGTGCGACAAAGTTCATTGTCGAGAGGGGAACAGCCCAGACCGACAGCTAAGGTCCCTAAATACCGCTGAGTGTTAAATGATGTGCGATTGCAAAGACAGCCAGGAGGTTGGCTTAGAAGCAGCCACTCCTTCAAAGAGTGCGTAATAGCTCACTGGTCGAGCAATGGTGCGCAGACAATGTAACGGGGCTAAGCGGTATACCGAAGCTTCGGATTCGTACCGCAAGGTACGGATGGTAGGGGAGCATTCCATGGACCGGCGAAGGCAACCTGGAAGGGTTGCTGGAGGGGATGGAAGAGAGAATGCAGGTATAAGTATACGAAAAGACGGGTGAGATCCCCGTCCGCCGAAAACCTAAGGTTTCCTGGGTAAAGGTCATCTGCCCAGGGTTAGTCGGCCCCTAAGATGAGGCTGAAAGGCGTAGTCGATGGGAAGTTGGTTCATATTCCAACACCATGTATGGAATCGAAGGGATGACGCATGAGGTGAAACCCGGCCGGAGAACGGTAGTTCCGGTCGAAGCGCTGAGCCGGTGAGTGGTCCAGGTAAATCCGGATCATGAGGTAAGGCGTGACAGCGAGCGAAGCTACGGCTAAGCGAAGCGGGCGTAATCACGGTGCCAAGAAAGAGTCTCTAAGGCTAGTCCATGCATGACCGTACCGTAAACCGACACAGGTAGGTGGGATGAGAAATCTAAGGCGCTCGAGATAACTCGCGTTAAGGAACTCGGCAAAATGCACACGTAACTTCGGGAGAAGTGTGGCCTGCGAAAGCAGGTTGCAGAGAGCAGGCCCAGGCGACTGTTTACCAAAAACACAGGTCTCTGCAAACGCGCAAGCGGATGTATAGGGACTGACGCCTGCCCGGTGCTGGAAGGTTAAGAGGAGGAGTCAGCCGCAAGGCGAAGCCCTGAATCGAAGCCCCAGTAAACGGCGGCCGTAACTATAACGGTCCTAAGGTAGCGAAATTCCTTGTCGGGTAAGTTCCGACCCGCACGAATGGTGGAACGATCTGGGCACTGTCTCAACGCGAGACTCGGTGAAATTTAAGTACCGGTAAAGATGCCGGTTACCCGTGGTTAGACGGAAAGACCCCGTGAACCTTTACTGTAACTTATCATTGGGACTTGGCCTGACATGTGTAGAATAGGTGGGAGACAGGGAAGCATGGCCGCCAGGCTGTGTGGAGTCGTCGGTGAAATACCACTCTTGTCAGGCTAGGTTTCTAACCTGTTCCGTTAAGCCGGAATGGGGACAGTGGTAGGCGGGCAGTTTGACTGGGGCGGTCGCCTCCTAAACGGTAACGGAGGTGCGCGAAGGTTACCTTGCTCTGGTTGGAAATCAGAGCTCAAGTGTAAAGGCATAAGGTAGCTTGACTGCGAGTCCGACAGGACGAGCAGGTACGAAAGTAGGTCTTAGTGATCTGGCGGTGGCACGTGGAAGCGCCGTCACTTAACGGATAAAAGGTACTCTGGGGATAACAGGCTGATTTTGCCCAAGAGTTCACATCGACGGCAAAGTTTGGCACCTCGATGTCGGCTCATCGCATCCTGGGGCTGGAGCAGGTCCCAAGGGTTTGGCTGTTCGCCAATTAAAGCGGTACGTGAGCTGGGTTCAGAACGTCGTGAGACAGTTCGGTCCCTATCTGCCACGGGCGTTGGATGGTTGAGAGGAGCTGCCTTTAGTACGAGAGGACCGAGGTGGACGAACCTCTGGTGTACCAGTTATCCTGCCAAGGGTATGTGCTGGGTAGCCACGTTCGGAAGGGATAACCGCTGAAAGCATCTAAGTGGGAAGCCTACCTCAAGATTAACCATCCCTGGGGGTTTAACCCCCCTGAAGGCACCAGGGAGACTACCTGGTCGATAGGCTGGAGATATACGCGCAGTAATGCGTTCAGTCTACCAGTACTAATCAGCCGTGAGGCTTGACCATATTATCGTTCGCTTTTTTCCGTAAGGACACTGGCCATCCGGTCAGGTTTTCTGTCGCCTTCTTCTGCTTCCCCCGTACCCGCGCTTCGCCTGATCGTCCTGATCGGCGCCGCCTGTACTGCCTCGCTCGATGAGGCCCCTCGTTCGTATATATTGCCTGGTGATTATTGTGAGGGGGAAACACCCGTTCCCATTCCGAACACGGAAGTTAAGCCCCTTTACGCCGATGGTACTGCCTTCACGGTGGGAGAGTAGGTCGTCGCCAGGCTTTTTTTATTCCCTACATAGGTTGAGTGGACAACGGATGGATGCATGAGAATCCGTTTGTTGTCTTGATAAGTAGAGACCTGGTTCGAAAGTTTCATGAGTTTGATTAAGACTCGCTTTGAGGGATGTTGTGGTTTTTGCGGGATAGCGCGAGTTTGAAAATAAACGGGAAAAATCAACGATTGCCTGTTGACAGTCGTTGATGCCTAGTGGTAAAAAGCTGAGCCGCATGGCACGGAAGCTGCTGATGTGGTTGAGAAAGGGTCATTAACAGGAACAAGGGAAGGGATAGAGTAAGGGAGAGGACCGAAAGGTTCGAAGCCAAACAGGGCAGTGAGGAGTCGGATGAGAGTTCGGCGAAGCGCGGCCATGAGAGGCGAGAGGAAAGCGAATGCCGGTGTTTCCGAGAGGGAATACGGAACAAGAAGATTTGATTCTTTATGATATCGAATGGGCTTCGGCCCGTTTGAATATATCATGGAGAGTTTGATCCTGGCTCAGAACGAACGCTGGCGGCGTGTCTTAAGCATGCAAGTCGAGCGGCAAGGGGGAGCAATCCCCCCTAGAGCGGCGGACTGGTGAGTAACGCGTGGGTGATCTGCCTTTGGGATGGGGATAGCCATTAGAAATAGTGGGTAATACCGAATGAGATCGTATGGTTGAGGCCATGCGATGAAAGGCGCTACGGCGCCGCCCGAAGATGAGCCCGCGTCCCATTAGCTAGTTGGTGAGGTAACGGCCCACCAAGGCGATGATGGGTAGCCGGCCTGAGAGGGTGTACGGCCACACTGGGACTGAGATACGGCCCAGACTCCTACGGGAGGCAGCAGCTAAGAATATTCCGCAATGGACGAAAGTCTGACGGAGCGACGCCGCGTGGATGAAGAAGGCCGAAAGGTTGTAAAATTCTTTTGCTGGGGAAGAATAAGTCTGGGAGGGAATGCCCGGATGATGACATGAACCGGCGAATAAGCCCCGGCTAACTACGTGCCAGCAGCCGCGGTAACACGTAGGGGGCGAGCGTTGTTCGGAATTACTGGGCGTAAAGGGCATGTAGGCGGCTTTGTAAGCCTGGCGTGAAAGTCTGCAGCTTAACTGCGGGAATGCGTTGGGAACTGCGAAGCTTGAGTTACGGAGAGGGAGCTAGAATTCCTGGTGTAGGGGTGAAATCTGTAGAGATCAGGAAGAATACCAATGGCGAAGGCAAGCTTCTGGCCGATGACTGACGCTGAGGTGCGAAAGTGTGGGGATCAAACAGGATTAGATACCCTGGTAGTCCACACTGTAAACGATGTGCACTAGGTGCTGGGGCGGATGCTTCAGTGCCGGAGCTAACGCGGTAAGTGCACCGCCTGGGGAGTATGCTCGCAAGGGTGAAACTCAAAGGAATTGACGGGGGCCCGCACAAGCGGTGGAGCATGTGGTTTAATTCGATGGTACGCGAGGAACCTTACCTGGGTTTGACATACAGCGTGATGGGTCAGAGATGATCCAGCGTAGCAATACGACGCTGTACAGGTGCTGCATGGCTGTCGTCAGCTCGTGCCGTGAGGTGTTGGGTTAAGTCCCGCAACGAGCGCAACCCCTACTGCCAGTTACTAACAGGTAAAGCTGAGGACTCTGGCGGAACTGCCGGTGACAAACCGGAGGAAGGTGGGGATGACGTCAAGTCATCATGGCCCTTATGTCCAGGGCTACACACGTGCTACAATGGGCGATACAGAGTGACGCGAAGCCGCGAGGTGAAGCAAATCGCAGAAAATCGCTCTTAGTTCGGATTGGAGTCTGAAACCCGACTCCATGAAGGTGGAATCGCTAGTAATCGCGCATCAGCATGGCGCGGTGAATACGTTCCCGGGCCTTGTACACACCGCCCGTCACACCATCCGAGTGGGAGGCACCCGAAGCCGTTAGTCCAACCTGCAAAGGGGGACGACGTCGAAGGTACGTCTCGTGAGGAGGGTGAAGTCGTAACAAGGTAGTCGTACCGGAAGGTGCGGCTGGATCACCTCCTTTCTGCGAGAAAGAGTGGACAGTCTTTGAAGTACGCGCCACGAATGCGTGCATTCGTGAATGCGGAAGCTGAAGGCTGACGCACTGGATCGAAGGCAGTACTAACCCTCCTTACTTTATCCCTTCTTTTTTTTATAAGTGGAAAGAACTATCTGACTGGGGATATAGCTCAGTTGGCTAGAGCGGCGGCTTTGCAAGCCGTAGGTCGTGGGTTCGAGTCCCATTATCTCCACGAAGCGGGCATGCCCTGCGGCGTGGGCCGTTCACAGCGTGTTCATTGAAAGGAACCAGGGAAGGGAAGCAGACCGATGGATCAGTCAGGGATGACAGGATTCATCGGGGAAAGGCAAAACAAAAGGGCTGGGAGACCGTATGCGAGCGCGTATGGTTGACCGGCAAACGTGCAATGCGAAGAGCGAAGACGAGCGAAGCGTCCAGGAAGGGCGCGAGCGGAGTGGGGCACAGAAGCATTGCACCCGAAGTGGGAAAGAAAAGAGCGATCAATAATATGGTCAAGCGAAGAAGGGCTTATGGTGGATGCCTCGGAGCCGCACGGCGAAGAAGGCCGTGACAAGCTGCGAAAAGCCGCGGGGAGGAGCACATATCCTGAGATCCGCGGATAGCCGAATGGGGTAACCCAGCCGACGAGAGTCGGTTACTGCATGCTGAATCAATAGGCATGCAAGGCAAGACCCAGGGAACTGAACCATCTCAGTACCTGGAGGAAAAGAAATCAAAAGAGATTCCCCAAGTAGCGGCGAGCGAACGGGGAACAGCCCAAACTCAATCTGGTGTCAAGGTGCATGCCGTTGCCAGGTGGGGGTTGCAGGAACGATTCAGAGCGACATGCAGGAGCTCGCGAAGTGAGAAAGGTTCATTATAAGGGAAAGGCATGGGAAGGCCTGACAGAGAGGGTGAGATCCCCGTACCTGACATGATGAACTCTTCGTGGGATAAGTTCCTAAGTACGGCGAGGCTCGAGAAACCTTGTCGGAATCCGGGTCGACCACGATCCAAGGCTAAATACGATGCGGCTACCGATAGTGAAGAAGTACCGTGAGGGAAAGGCGAAAAGAACCCCGGTGAGGGGAGTGAAACAGAACCTGAAACCATAAGCCCACAACAGGTCGGAGCATACGCAAGTGTGTGACGGCGTGCCTTTTGTAGAATGAGCCTGCGAGTTACGGTATGCAGCGAGGTTAAGGGATGGGAGTCCTGGAGCCGGAGGGAAACCGAGTCTTAAATGGGCGAATAGTTGCATGTCGTAGACCCGAAGCCAGGTGATCTTACCATGGTCAGGTTGAAGCTCAGGTAAAACTGAGTGGAGGACCGAACTCTAGTGTGATGAAAAACGCAGGGATGAACTGTGGTAAGGGGTGAAAGGCTAATCAAACCTGGAAATAGCTGGCACTCCCCGAAATGCCTTGAGGGACAGCCTCATACAAATGTCTAGGAGGTAGAGCACTGTTTGGACTAGGGCTCTTCACCGGGTACCAAACCCATGCAAACTCCGAATGCCTAGACACAACGTATGGGAGTGAGACAGTGTGCGACAAAGTTCATTGTCGAGAGGGGAACAGCCCAGACCGACAGCTAAGGTCCCTAAATACCGCTGAGTGTTAAATGATGTGCGATTGCAAAGACAGCCAGGAGGTTGGCTTAGAAGCAGCCACTCCTTCAAAGAGTGCGTAATAGCTCACTGGTCGAGCAATGGTGCGCAGACAATGTAACGGGGCTAAGCGGTATACCGAAGCTTCGGATTCGTACCGCAAGGTACGGATGGTAGGGGAGCATTCCATGGACCGGCGAAGGCAACCTGGAAGGGTTGCTGGAGGGGATGGAAGAGAGAATGCAGGTATAAGTATACGAAAAGACGGGTGAGATCCCCGTCCGCCGAAAACCTAAGGTTTCCTGGGTAAAGGTCATCTGCCCAGGGTTAGTCGGCCCCTAAGATGAGGCTGAAAGGCGTAGTCGATGGGAAGTTGGTTCATATTCCAACACCATGTATGGAATCGAAGGGATGACGCATGAGGTGAAACCCGGCCGGAGAACGGTAGTTCCGGTCGAAGCGCTGAGCCGGTGAGTGGTCCAGGTAAATCCGGATCATGAGGTAAGGCGTGACAGCGAGCGAAGCTACGGCTAAGCGAAGCGGGCGTAATCACGGTGCCAAGAAAGAGTCTCTAAGGCTAGTCCATGCATGACCGTACCGTAAACCGACACAGGTAGGTGGGATGAGAAATCTAAGGCGCTCGAGATAACTCGCGTTAAGGAACTCGGCAAAATGCACACGTAACTTCGGGAGAAGTGTGGCCTGCGAAAGCAGGTTGCAGAGAGCAGGCCCAGGCGACTGTTTACCAAAAACACAGGTCTCTGCAAACGCGCAAGCGGATGTATAGGGACTGACGCCTGCCCGGTGCTGGAAGGTTAAGAGGAGGAGTCAGCCGCAAGGCGAAGCCCTGAATCGAAGCCCCAGTAAACGGCGGCCGTAACTATAACGGTCCTAAGGTAGCGAAATTCCTTGTCGGGTAAGTTCCGACCCGCACGAATGGTGGAACGATCTGGGCACTGTCTCAACGCGAGACTCGGTGAAATTTAAGTACCGGTAAAGATGCCGGTTACCCGTGGTTAGACGGAAAGACCCCGTGAACCTTTACTGTAACTTATCATTGGGACTTGGCCTGACATGTGTAGAATAGGTGGGAGACAGGGAAGCATGGCCGCCAGGCTGTGTGGAGTCGTCGGTGAAATACCACTCTTGTCAGGCTAGGTTTCTAACCTGTTCCGTTAAGCCGGAATGGGGACAGTGGTAGGCGGGCAGTTTGACTGGGGCGGTCGCCTCCTAAACGGTAACGGAGGTGCGCGAAGGTTACCTTGCTCTGGTTGGAAATCAGAGCTCAAGTGTAAAGGCATAAGGTAGCTTGACTGCGAGTCCGACAGGACGAGCAGGTACGAAAGTAGGTCTTAGTGATCTGGCGGTGGCACGTGGAAGCGCCGTCACTTAACGGATAAAAGGTACTCTGGGGATAACAGGCTGATTTTGCCCAAGAGTTCACATCGACGGCAAAGTTTGGCACCTCGATGTCGGCTCATCGCATCCTGGGGCTGGAGCAGGTCCCAAGGGTTTGGCTGTTCGCCAATTAAAGCGGTACGTGAGCTGGGTTCAGAACGTCGTGAGACAGTTCGGTCCCTATCTGCCACGGGCGTTGGATGGTTGAGAGGAGCTGCCTTTAGTACGAGAGGACCGAGGTGGACGAACCTCTGGTGTACCAGTTATCCTGCCAAGGGTATGTGCTGGGTAGCCACGTTCGGAAGGGATAACCGCTGAAAGCATCTAAGTGGGAAGCCTACCTCAAGATTAACCATCCCTGGGGGTTTAACCCCCCTGAAGGCACCAGGGAGACTACCTGGTCGATAGGCTGGAGATATACGCGCAGTAATGCGTTCAGTCTACCAGTACTAATCAGCCGTGAGGCTTGACCATATTATCGTTCGCTTTTTTCCGTAAGGACACTGGCCATCCGGTCAGGTTTTCTGTCGCCTTCTTCTGCTTCCCCCGTACCCGCGCTTCGCCTGATCGTCCTGATCGGCGCCGCCTGTACTGCCTCGCTCGATGAGGCCCCTCGTTCGTATATATTGCCTGGTGATTATTGTGAGGGGGAAACACCCGTTCCCATTCCGAACACGGAAGTTAAGCCCCTTTACGCCGATGGTACTGCCTTCACGGTGGGAGAGTAGGTCGTCGCCAGGCTTTTTTTATTCCCTACCCTTTGCATTTAGGTATGAATCCGATGCTGGTTATATTTTCCGCACCGAAACCAGAACGAAGGATGACCTCTTGATTATCCCAGGCCGGAAGTGTATACAAGCCGCATTATCATGAAATTCAAAATCCGTAGCGATAAGGCATTCATACTCACATATTTTACTCTGATAATCCTGACTGGCGCCTGCCTGCTGAAATTGCCGTTTTCATGGAAAGGTCCTGAACCCCTGCGGTGGATAGACGCCCTATTCACCGCCACGAGCGCAGTCTGCGTAACAGGACTTGTAAGCGTCGACACAGCCTTGTACACCAGACTTGGCCAATTCTTCATTGCCCTGCTTATCCAGACTGGAGGATTGGGGATAATTGCCTTCGCCACGATGTACATCGTGATTCCCCGAAAGAGAATTTCTCTCATGAACCGTGGAATCATCAAAGATTTTTACGTCGACGAAGTCGAGAACAAGCCCAAGGTGATAATCCGCGATATCCTCCTTCTGACACTGACAATTGAACTGATTGGCGCGGGCCTGTTGTACACGCGGTTCAGGAACTACGAGTATGGGTTGTTCATCTCCCTCTTCCATGCCGTTTCAGCCTTCTGCAACGCGGGATTCTCGACCTTCAGCACCAACCTGGAAGATTTTAAACTCGATCCCCTCGTGAACTACACCATTGCCGGACTCATCACCCTCGGAGGAATAGGGTTTCTTGTGATGAGGGATGTAGGAAACCGCATCTTCCGGAATGGAAAGAGGCTTTCACACCACTCCAAGACGGTGCTGGCTGTGAGTACCTTCCTTATAATTTCAGGAGCTCTCGTATTCTTTTTCATGGAGAAGAATGGCTCCATGAAAGGCATGACAGTCCTGCAGAGGATCACCGCGAGCATTTTTCAGTCAGTCACGCCGCGAACGGCAGGTTTCGACACCATTCCCCAGAATACACTATCCCACGGATCCGTACTGGTAACCATGCTTCTCATGTTCATTGGAGCTTCTCCGGCCTCCACCGGGGGGGGAATAAAGACGACAACTTTTTTCATCATTGTGCTGGCTGGTTTTCGTGATGTCGACGCAAAAGACAAGATAAACCTCGATGGGCGTTCCATCCCCGCCCGCAAGGTGATCAAGGCTCTGAGCATCGCCGTCAAAGGACTTGCCATTGTTTTCACGGCCGTTATTCTTCTCCTCGTCGCCGAAACCGCGGCAAACAAATCGGTCCAGCTTGTAGAAATAGTATTCGAGGTCATCTCCGCTTTCGGAACCGTCGGACTTTCCCTCGGCCTCACGCCGGGACTTTCCGATCTCGGAAAGCTTATTCTTGTCGCGACGATGTTTTCCGGCAGGGTCGGGCTGTTCGCGATGTCGCTTCCACGGCCTGCCAAGGCAGTTGAGCACTTCGCGGAGCTGCCTACGACTGATCTGTTGATAGGATAGGAGAGTATCATGAGGCAATTCGCGCTGATCGGATTGGGAAGGTTTTCTGCTGGCGTGCTCTCCCAGCTCGCGGAAACGACCGACGAGATTGTCGTGGTGGACAGGGATCCGGTCGCTGTCGAAAAAATCAAGGATTCAGCCCGCAATGCATACATAGTCTCGACATACGACGAAGCGACCCTTACCGGCGTACTGCCGGAGAACATCGACGTTGCCATCGTCGATCTGGTGGACAATCTCGAGGCTACCCTCCTCGTGACCCATACGCTCAAGAAGATGGGAGTTCCCGAGATAGTGGTGAAAACGGACTCGGACGAGCGGAGCGAGATACTGAAGATCATCGGCGCAACACGGATTGTGCAATCCGACCGCGAGGCTGCGGCGCGGATCGTCCCGCTTCTCTTTTCATCCAGCCTGTACAACTTTATTCCGCTCGGTTCCAACCTCGTCATGGCCGAAGTGGCCATGCCGGAAAAATATGTCGGCATGACCCTCGTTCAGGCGGATCTGCGAAAGAGACACGGCATCAATGTGATCGCAATCCGGCATGAAAATTCAGATGAATACCGGTATTTTGACGCGGCTTATGCTCTGCAGCGGGACGATATCCTGCTCCTGTCCGGACCTGAAAAGGAAGTAATCTCTTTCTCCGGCCTTGCAGAGCGCAAGGAATCGCCCGACTCGGGTCAGGAAAAGTCCGGCGAGCGATTTAAGAAGATGATAAAAGGAAGGAAATGAGGGCAGCCATCTCTCTTTTCCCCCGGCCACAGTTTTCCTGATCCCCGGCATACACAAGAAAAATCTTTATTATTGATATACTTAGGTGTGTGATTGACCGGCTCCTCACCAAGCATTTACAATAAGTCCGGAATTGGCGCCGAACTACGGTCGCCCTTTCCCGTAGGACCGTGGACAGATCGGGAAGACGTACTTGCCCGATGTCCGCACAAGCGGTCCATGCCAAGGCGCCCGTGTCAGCCGACCGGGCTTCATCCCAACTCCCGGCACGGACACCACCTGGCCGGAAAAGGAGAATTCTGGTGAACATATTCAAGAAATGCGCGGCGTTCGACCTCGACAAACAGGCTATGGAAAAGGGCATCTATCCCTATTTCCAGCCTCTCGATGGCATGGAAGGTCCCGAGGCGACCTTCAACGGCAAGCGCATCATCATGATCGGCTCCAACAATTACCTCGGGCTCACCACGCATCCCAAGGTCAAGGCCGCGGCCATGAAAGCCCTCGAGGAATTCGGCCCATCCTGCACAGGCAGCCGCTTCCTGAACGGAACGCTCAAGTTGCACCTTATGCTCGAGGAGAGGCTCGCCGCCTTTATGGGCAAGGAAGCCGCCCTCGTGTTCAGCACAGGCATGCAGACCAATCTTGGCGCGATCTCGGCTCTGCTCGGCCGCAACGATGTCGTGATCACCGACAAGGACGACCACGCCTCCATCGTGGATGCGTGCCGTCTCGGTTACGGCGAAATCAAGCGCTTCGTCCACAGCGACCTCGAGCAGCTGGACCGCATCCTGGCGAAGATCCCCGAAGATAAAGGGGTGCTCGTCGTCGTGGATGGCGTGTTCTCCATGGGCGGCGACATCGTGGATTTGCCGAAACTTGTCGAAATATGCAAGCGTCGCGGCGCTGGGCTCTATGTCGATGATGCGCACTCAATCGGCGTTCTCGGCAAGGGACGCGGGACAGCCGCTCACTTCAACCTCATCGACGAGGTCGATATCACGATGGGCACCTTCTCCAAGAGTTTCGCCTCTTTGGGCGGATTCGTTGCGGGCGACAAGGATGTCATCAACTACATCAAGCATATGGCCCGGTCTTTCATGTTCTCCGCCTCCTTACCTGCTCCCAACGCCATGGCGGCATACGCCGCGCTCGAAATCATGGAAACGGAGCCCGAACACGTCGAGCGCCTCTGGGAAAATGCCCACTTCATGATGAAAGGCTTCCGCGAACTCGGCTTCAACATCGGCGGAACGCAGACCCCCATCATTCCGGTCATCATCGGACAGGATGAAGTGTGCTTCCGCTTCTGGAAGGAGCTCTTCGACATGGGGCTATATACCAACCCCGTCATCTCCCCCGCCGTTCCCGAGGGCATGGCCCTGCTCCGGACAAGCTACATGGCGACCCATACCAGGGAGCAGCTCACGCGAGCTCTCGATATCTTCGAGACTGCCGGCAAGAAGTTCGGTATCATCTGAGGCAAAACAGGGTCTTGTAGCCTTTTCAGTCTGCAGGTTCTCCGAACCACAACTGTCATGAGCCCGGTCTTCGGACCGGGCTTTCTTGTGTCTCCCGGCTTGCGGCTGCTTCCCCATCACCGGTGCGCTATTCTCCCTGTATTTCGGGATCGAGGAGACCATGTTCGACAAAGCTGAAATAGCCGGACTCCGAAAACACGATGTGGTCGAGCAGGGGTATTCCGAGAAAATCCCCTGCCTTTTTCAGCTTACGAGTGATTTCCATGTCCTCAGGCGAGGGGTCGAGCCTTCCCGAAGGGTGGTTGTGTGCGACTGCCACGGCGCATGCCCTGTCCGTGATCGCATCTGCGAACACTTCTCTGGGATGAACCATGGTTCTGTTCACCAGGCCCTTGGAAATCACGCGGACGCCGATCACTTCGTGGGCCCCGTTGAGGGATGCACAGACGAAGCATTCCTGCTTCCGGTCCGCCCGATGTCTGACGAGGGGGAAAAAATCTCCGGGGGAAGAAATCCTGTTTCCCCTGGGGCCGAATATCCGCCTTCCCAGCTCAAGCGATGCCAGGATCGTGCTGGCCTTTGCCTTTCCCACTCCGGCCGACTTCCGGAGGAGAGCGCAATCAAGCTTCTCTCTCTCGTGGTCGATCAGATGGAGTACTTCTTCGGCGAGGATGGCCACTGGTTTTCCCTTCATACCTGTGCCGAGAAGGATCATCACGAGATCCAGGTCCGACAATGCCCTCACTCCTCTCTCGTCGAGACGTTCCCGCGCCTGTGGATCGGAGGCCTGATCGCAGTGTGAAGATTCATGCGCTGATTCGACCATCATATTCTTCCCCCTGCCCTTAATCGCCCGGTCTTCCTCCTGGCGATTGAAGTATTCCCTGAAAATCGCCATGGCTCGCGCGTTTGCATGAAAATCGATTTGCCCTTGCGACATGATAGGACTATATTTTTAGAAAAGGTGCGTTCATGCATCTCCGTCCGGACCCGTAAGTAAGAACATGTCGTACATGGACGGGATATTCCACTGCCGCGCACAGTACGCTGAGGAAGGAGGTTTACCGATGAAGAGCATCAAAGGAAGCAAGACGGAAACGAATCTTATGGCGGCCTTTGCCGGAGAATCCCAGGCGCGCAACCGCTATACGTATTTCGCGTCCAAGGCGAAGGAAGAAGGGTTCATCCAGATGGCCACGATCTTCGAGGAGACCGCCAACCAGGAGAAGGAACACGCCAAGCGCCTGTTCAAGTTCATGGAGGGCGGAGAAACCACAATTACCGGAACCTTCCCTTCCGGTGTAATCGGAGCGACTCGCGACAACCTTCTGGCCGCGGCTGCCGGCGAAAACTACGAGTGGAAAGAAATGTATCCCGGCTTCGCGAAAATAGCCGATGCCGAGGGGTATTCCGCTATCGCCACAGTATTCCGCTCTATCGCCGTCGCCGAAAAACAGCATGCGAAGCGCTACGAAAAGCTCGCCGCGAACATCGACTCGGGCACGGTATTCAAATCGGATTCTCCAGTCGTCTGGCGCTGCCTCAATTGCGGTTATCTGTATGAGGGCAGCGCCGCTCCCGCCGCCTGCCCCGCCTGCGCCCACCCTCAGGCCTATTTCGAGAAACTCGGCGAGAATTATTGACAGTATCGATATCTTCACAGGAGGAAAACATGGCTGAAAAATATGGTGTCTACAAATGCGAGCATTGTGGCAACATCGTCGAAGTGCTCCACGCGGGCGGCGGCGAGTTGGTCTGCTGCGGATCGCCCATGAAGGCCATCACTGAAAACACGGTGGAAGCTTCCCGGGAGAAGCACATCCCGGTCATCGAGAAGATCCCCGAGGGATACAAGGTCTCTGTCGGAGCCATCGCGCATCCCATGGAGGAGAAACACTTCATCGAATGGATCGAGCTACTCGTTCTCGCCGCCGACGGCTCCGTGGCCTGCGTCTACAGAAAATACCTGAAACCCGGCGACGCGCCCGTCGCAATTTTCAATGTCGCTGCCCCTTCCGTCACGGCGCGGGAGTATTGTAATCTGCATGGACTGTGGAAAGCTGCGCTCTGAAGCGCCGGAAAGGAGAATGAAATGAAGAAATACGTATGCGATGTCTGCGGCTACATCTATGATCCCGCCGAAGGCGATCCTGATTCCAAGGTTCCCGCCGGAACGGCTTTCGAAGCCCTCCCCGACGATTGGGTCTGCCCGATGTGCGGCGCCTCCAAGGACAATTTTTCCGCCATGTAATCCATGGGGAGACGGAGGGGCCGGGCCCACGCGCGGCTCTTCCGCTCATCCTTCCACCACTCCACTCTCGGAACTTCAATTTTTCCGCATCAGGACTGCACAATGATATCCCGCGAAGATTTTATCTGCACTATCGGTTACGATGGATCGACCGCCGTTGTCGACGGAAAGGCGAAGAAAGAATATGGAAAGCTCGGCACCATGCAGCTCGCCGAAAAAGGAATGTACCGGGCGGCTTTTTCGTCGGCCCTGTTTTCAGGCGACGAAGCCGAAATGAAATCCTTCATCGCGTTCTTCAACGCGAAGGCCGGAACATCCTACGCCGAGGCTTCTCAGCTGGCGCGGCTCTTCGGAGTCTCCCGCGAGACGATCACCAAGGTTCTGGTCGTATGATTGGTTGATGGCCAATCGGTGATCGCCCGAACTTTCCGGGGGCCTGGCCCCCGGAATACGGACTGCCGCCCGGTCTGTCTTTTCAGGCCTCGACAATAAAGCATTTCAGATAGCGGGATTCCGCATAGCCCGACACGACGGGGTGATCGAGGTCCTGACTGCGCTCTTCTATGAAGCGCAGCCGCCTTCCGGCATCCTTGGCGGCCTCTTCTAGCATAGCTTCGAATCTCTCCCTGCCGAACCAGTGAGAACAGGAATTCGTCACCAGAATGCCACCCGGTTCGAGGAGCCGCAGGGCTCGAAGATTGATGTCCTTGTAACCTCGGTAGGCGGATTCCACCGACGCGCGGTTCTTGGCAAAGGCGGGTGGGTCGAGGATGACGAGCCCGTATCTGTCTTTTTTGTGCTCGAGCTCGCGCAGGTAGTCGAACGCGTTGGCTTCCACCGCCTCGATCTTCTCCGAAACGCCGTTCAGGGCCGCGTTGGTCCGGACCGAGGCGATGGCTTCGGCGGAAGAGTCCACCGCGATGACCCGCAAGGCTCCCTGCCGGGCGCAGGCGATGCCGAAGCCGCCCGCGTTGCAGAACATGTCGAGTACCCTCCGCCCCCGGGCGTGGGCCGCAGCCGCGGCCCTGTTGGCCCTCTGGTCGAGGAACCAGCCCGTTTTCTGTCCTCCCAAGAGATCGACGAGAAACGAAGAGCCGTTTTCCCCGATGATGATGGAGGAGGGAACTTCGCCAGAGAGCAGCCCGCTCGCCGGGGCGAGCCCCTCGAAGGATCGGACAGGGGCGTCCGATCGTTCCATAATGCCGTCGTGGGGGAATACCTCGGTCAGCGCCTCGATGATTTCCTTTTTGCGGACATCGACACCGAGGGAGAGGAACTGGACCGAAAGCCAGCGGCCGGCCGTCGAGGCAATTTCGGAGGAGGCCTCCGGCACCGCCCCGTGGGAAGGATGCCCCACGAAGGAGTCGACGACGAGTCCCGGGAGGCCGTCGGCCTCTCCGAACACAAGGCGGAGGCTTTGGGTTTCGGGATCGAAAAACTGCTTCCGCCATGAGAGCGCCTTTCCGATGGTTTCAGCGAAGAAAGCGCAATCGGCGCTCCTCAGGGTCCGCGAGTACATGCGCGCGCGGATTTTGGAGGAGGAATTCCAGAATGCGGCGCCGAGACTCTGTTTTCTTGAGTCGAAAACTTCGATTTCGGCTCCGGGAGAGGGAGAACCGGTCATCCCGGCGATTTCGTTGTCGTAAATCCACGGATGGCCGGCGCGGATTCTCAGGTCTTCCTTGGGTTTCAGGACGATTGTGGCTCTTTCCATGAATCCAACGTACACGTCATAGGATCGTTCGACAAGATGTCCTTTCCCGGCCTGACCCGCTCTTTCATCCCGAATTCTGATGAGGCAATGTGCAGCCTTGAAGCGCAGTCGGGTCTCGGGTACGATTCATCTACATGAAGAAAACCGCGCCTTCCTATAAATGCGCCAATTGTGGGCATACAGAGCCGAAGTGGCTTGGGCGCTGCCCCGAATGCGGACAGTGGAACAGTTTCCGCGAATCCCTGTCCGCGGCGGGACCGGAGAGGGCGGGAGAGAGCTTCCCCCTGCCTATCGAGTCGATAGACCCCGCTTCCGGGACGAGGATGAGTTCAGGATCTCCTGAGTTCGACCGTGTTCTCGGAGGAGGATTCCTCCGGGGGAGCGCGGTCCTGTTGGCGGGGGAGCCGGGCATCGGCAAGAGCACTCTTCTCCTCCAACTCTGCATGAAGGCGGAGACCACGGGGCGCATTCTCTATGTTTCCGGCGAGGAATCGCCAGCCCACATAAAACTGCGCGCGCAGCGGCTCGGCATCGAACGGAAGGGTATCGAGATATTCTCGTCGGGAGACCTCGGGCGGATCAGGACTGTTCTCGACACCGTGAAACCCGTCTTCGTCGTCATCGACTCCATGCAGACACTTCACGCCGAAGAGGCCGGAGCCGTTCCGGGAACGACAAACCAGGTAAAATACTGCGCCCAGGAACTCGTCTCCTGGGTCAAGGGCCACGACGCCTGCATGGTCCTCGTCGCCCATGTGACGAAAGACGGACTCGTCGCGGGACCCAAGGCGGCCGAACATCTCGTCGATGTCGTCCTCGGCTTCGAACAGGCGGAGGGCGATATCAGGACCCTTCGCGCGGGGAAGAATCGCTTCGGTTCCACCGACGAAATAGGCCTGTTCCGGATGACCGGGGCGGGCTTGGCGGAAGTGGGGGACCCCTCTGGGTTCTTCATCGTGCGGAGAGAGGGAGAAGTGCCCGCGGGGGTGGCCGTCGCTCCCGTCCACGAGGGGAGCAGGATTCTTCTCGTCGAGATACAGGCCCTCGTCGTGCCGGCCAAGGCGGGACTGACCCGTGTCTATTCGGACAGGGTCGACGTCTCGCGCGTCTCGCGGATTGCCGCCGTCCTGGAAAAGCATACCGGCATGAAATTCTCTGACCAGGATATCTACGTGAATGTCGCTGGTGGTATGAGGCTCACGGAACCTGCCATCGATCTGGCCCTGGCCTGCGCCCTCTACTCCGCCAGGGCAGACACCCCTTTGCCCAGAGGATGTGTCCTCGCGGGCGAGCTCTCTCTTGCCGGGGAAATAAGACCGGTGCGCTACATGAGGCGACGCGCAAAAGCCGCCACAGGTCTCGGCTTTCCGAGGGTGTTAGGGCCGGCCGACGGTCCTTCCGAGGGCGAAATGCCGCCCGGGCCCGGAAATGAGGACTGGAAGCGCGTGGGGGACATGAAAGAAGCTTTGCGCGCGTTGTGGTCGGGCACGAAAAAGAAAGAAGCTCCTGGCAAGCAGGATGGAGGCTGAAAATGGAATACAGGCATGGCAACAGGAGCTTGAGCGGCGTGGTCGTGCCGCTTTCCGCAATCAGGACCGGCGGCTCGCCCGGCTGCGGCGAATACCCCGACCTCGCGGCATTCGCCGCACTTGCGGCAGAGTGGAGGCTCGACCTCATTCAGCTTCTGCCCATCCAGGATACCGGCGTCCAGACATCGCCCTACAGCGCCCTCTCCGCCTTCGCCCTCCACCCCCTGTACATCAGGATACAGGATCTGCCCGAGCTCCAACCGGGAAGCGCCGCAGAGAGCGGCCTGAGCGCGCGGACGAAGGCGCGTCTCCTCGAAGAGGCGGAGAGCCTGTTTGCCGCGTGTTCCGGCTCGGAGACCGTGCCCCACGAAGCTCTCCTCGCCGGAAAACTCGCTCTGCTCGGGCAGATATGGAAGGAGAAGACTTCGGCATCAGGGAAAGATGAGCTCGACGCCTGGGTGGCTGGGCATCCCTGGATCAGGAAGTACGCCGCCTTCGTCGAGCTGAAGCGCAGGAACGCCGGGCTCCCCTGGTGGCTCTGGACGGACTTGCGCGATCCGGAGCCCGCCGACATCGATTCGATCTGGAAAGATCCCGAATTCGTCGAGAATCTGCACTGTCATGCGTGGATACAGATGCGTGCGGACGAACAGATGAGGCGCGCCGCCAGGGCCGTCGCCGCGGCGGGGATAGAGCTCATGGGTGATATCCCCATCCTCATGAACGAAGATTCCGCCGAAGTCTGGGCTGATAGGCCCCTGTTCCGTATGGGTTCTATCGCCGGGGCGCCGCCGGACATGTACTCCGGGCTCGGACAGAACTGGGGATTTCCCATCTACGATTGGTCCGCCCAGTCAGCGGACGGGTTCTCCTTCTGGAAATCGCGCCTCCGCGCCTCCGACGCCTACTATTCGGCCTACCGCATCGACCACGTCCTCGGTTTCTTCAGGATATGGGCGCTTTCGGAGCACGACAGGACGGGCTATCTCGGACATTTCGTTCCGGACAGGCCGGTTTCGCGACAGGAACTCTCCAGGCTCGGTTTTATGCCTGACAGAATCAGATGGCTCAGCCGTCCCCACCTCCGCGCCGACAGGCTTCTCTCCAGGCTTCCGGAAGGCAGTTTCGACAAGGTTGTGGCGGCTTCCCTGGACCGGATCGGTTCGGAGGATCTCTTCCTGTTCAAGCCTGGAATCCAGGGCGAGAAGGACATCAGGAATCTCGACATCGACGAGGTTTCGAAGGACCTCCTCGAAGAGGCCTGGCGTGACCGGGCGCTTCACGAGTTCGATCCGGACAGCTTCGTGCTCGCCTGGAATCACGGCAGCTCTTCCGCCTGGGCTACTCTGTCGGATGACGAAAAGGGAATGCTCGCCGGGCTCTTCTCGAGGCGAAGGAGCGAGGCGGAGGAATTCTGGGCCAGCGAAGGTGAACGCATACTCCTGGAACTTTCCGCTTCAGTCCCCATGCTGGCATGCGCCGAGGATCTGGGCTCCGTTCCGGATTGCGTGCCCGTGACGCTTGAGAAACTGGGTATTCTCGGCCTCAGGGTCCTGCGCTGGACGCGGGAATGGACAAAACCCAGCCGCCCCTATGTCGCCCCCGCGGACTATCCCGTCCTGACGGTCGCCTGTCCTTCCGTCCATGACTCGACCTGTCTGCGCGAATGGTGGGAGAAGGAAGCCGACCGCGAGTCCCTCTGGGCCGAACTCGGGAGATGGCTCTGCCGCGATATCGGCCCCTGCCCGCAGACTCTCGACCCCGATTCCGCCCGCCTGATTCTCGAGGCGATGGCGGGGGCCGGATCCCGGATCGTCGTCTATCCTATTCAGGATCTGCTTGCGCTTACGGAAACCTTCCGCGACCCCGATTTCTCGAAAGAACGGATCAATGTCCCGGGAACGACGGGCGGCAGGAACTGGGCCTACCGGATGGCGGCCACAGTGGAGGCCCTGAAAGCCGATTCCGATCTTATGCAGAGGGTCAGCGCCCTTTCTTGCAGTCGAGGCTGAAGCCCCGGGCGACTCTATCCGTAGCCGTCCCGGGTGGCCTCGCTGTCTCGGGCTGTAACCCCATGAACCCGATCCCTGTAAATGGGGGGCATTTTCCCATCTTCTATTCCAGGTCGGCTTACCATACAATTGTATGCGCGAGGGAGCACAATGCGCGAAGCAGCCGCACTTATCATGTCCGGACTCGATCCGGAATTCCCTTTGGAGAAATTTTCACTCCTTCTGGATGCCGGCATCCGGTCTTTTCTTCTGCCTGGCTCCCTCTTCGGTCGGCGCCAGGATCTCGGCCGCATGGTCGCTTCCTTGCGCTCAGCGGCTGAAGCCCGAGGTGCGGGACGGATATGCATCGCCATCGGGCCGGGCGCAGCCGGTTTGCCCTCCCTGGCCTTCGAACCTCTCCCTCTCGCGATTGCCGCTCTCGGACGCAGTACCACAGCAAAGCGCGCAGGTAAAATGCTTGGCCTCACCGCCGCCGCGCTCGGGATCGATCTCCTGTTTACTCCCCATGTCGATTCCGTCTTCAATCCCAAGAATCCTTCCGGAGTCCTCGATTCCTTCGGTGAAAACTCCGAATCTGCTTCCCGCCTCTGCGCCGCCTTCGTCGAGGGTGTGAGAGCAGGAGGGGCCGCCACCTGCGCCCTCGGTTTTCCCTGTTCGGCAATGAGGGGGAGTTCCTTCTCAGAAGCGTATCCCGTCGCCGAAGTGCCTTCGGTGAAGCTCTGCGGGGCGGGGGCGAAACCTCTTGCCGCCGCAATCCACGCAGGGTTGGAGGCCATACTCGTCGGAAGGATGCTCGTGCCTTCGATGGAGCCGACCCATGTCCCCGCGCCTTCCAGCAAGCGAATCGTGGAGGGGCGACTTCGCGCCGAACTCGGATTCCAGGGCCTCGTCATCGGGGAGGCTGCCGACGCCGAGGCCGATCCCGTAAAGGCTGTGATAGGGGCGGTCCTGGCCGGTTGCGATCTTACCATCTTTCAGTATCCCGATAGGGCGCTCGCCGCAGCGACCGCCCTCGCCGGGAGCAGGGCTTCCGTATCCGGCGCCGCGAGGGACGGATACAGCGGAATGATAACTCCGGAACTCGTGGACCGTAGCGTGTCGAGGATGAAAGCTCTGCTCGCAGGTCTTTCGGGAAGAACAGATCTGCGGAAACTCGAAGTGACGGAGAAATCGATGCTCGGCGCGAAGGTCGCGAGGGAGCGACTCGAATCCTGTGTCGTCCTCAGAGACGATTGCGCATTCGATGGGAGTGGGAAACCCGGGTTCATTCTTGTCTTCACGCCTGACACAGGGACTGTCTCCGAGCAGATTATCGCCTCCTTCATGGAGATCCTCAGGAAAGCCTACCCGAAGGCAGAGCTCGTCCAGTCGCGCTCCGATCCCGATCCGGACGCCGCTTCCTTTCTTGCGGACCGGATACTGCAGTCTGCCGCCTCCGCCTCCGAGGCTCCCACAGCCGCGGTTCTCTGCTGCAATGCCCATTTCCGGCCCGAGCAGGAGGCTCTCGCGCGAATTGTGGCCGAGGCTTTTCCTCGCTATTCGGTGGTAGCGCTGAAAGATCCCTACGATCTGGCTTTTTTCCCGGACGCACAGGGACTTGCGGCTGTATTTGGATTTTCCGTGGCGGCAGCGGAGGCCATCGTCGCCCTCTTCTCGGGAAAGTTCAAGTCGAGAGCCGGAATGCCCTTGGACCTTGTCGGACTGAATCTCTGATTGACAGATGTATTGTCCGGGGGCTAGATTGCGGTCGCGATGATGAAAACCACACGAGAAATATTCGACCGCGGCCGGAAGGCTGTGATGGCAGGCCTGCGCAAATCAGTCGGGACGGCGTGGTTCCTCCTCCGCATCATGGTGCCGGTGAGTCTGGTCGTCGCCCTCCTCGGATGGAGCGGCCTGCTCGGACGCATCGCTTCGCTATTTGCGCCATTGATGAAGCTTATCGGCCTGCCCGGCGAGGCCGCCCTCGCATTCCTCTCCGGTGCCTTGCTGAACAACTACAGCGCCATCGCGGTGATGGGCTCGCTCAGCCTCAACATGAAGCACGTCACAATCCTCGCCGTCATGAGCCTTGTGTGCCACAATCTTCTGGTCGAAACGACAGTGATGAAGAAGGCCGGGTCCTCCGCGACGAAGATGGTCGTGCTGAGGATAGCATCCGCCTTTGTTCTCGCATGGCTGCTCAATCTCCTTGTGCCCGATTCGCTTTCCCGGATTCCATTTTCAAGTGCGCAGGGAGGCACGAAGCCATCCTTCTGGCTCATGCTCTCCGGCTGGGCCAAGAGCACAGGCGCGCTGACGGTGAAGATCATCCTCATCGTCGTCGCAATCATGGTGACCCAGAAGCTGCTGGAAGAATTCAGCGTCATGAGTTTCCTCTCGAGGACCTTCGCCCCTCTGATGGGCCTGTTCGGCCTGCCAAGATCCGCGAGTTTCCTCTGGCTCGTCATCAACGGAGTCGGCTACGCCTATGGGGCCGGCATCATCGTGGCGGAGATCGAAGCGGGAAAGATGAAACCCCAGGAAAGCGACCTCTTCAACCACCACGCCGCGATCACTCATTCCCTCCTCGAAGACAGCTTCCTCTACTCGGCTATTTCCGTTTCCCTGTTCTGGCTCATTGTTCCGAGAATTCTTCTTTCGATCGCTGTCGTCTGGATCGAACGCCTTCGTAGGCAAATTTTCCGTCGCTCATTCCGAGTCGGCACGGTCTGATCTTCCGACCCGCGCATCGTGCGCCGTGTACCGCCCAGCTCCGCCAATCCCGCTTTCCGCTTCATGCCCCGGAAAACAGCAGCCAATCCGCAATGAGGGATGTCAGGTCGACGAGCCCCGCGACCTGAAGAAGCGCGAAGAGGACAAGGAGCACCGCGACAGCTCGCGGAAACCAGGATTTCTTCGCCTCGCCCCGATTCTTCCGGAATGCCCCGAAGCCGATGAGAATGGCCGCGAGAAGGAATACAGCGCCTCCGCCGAGACGCAGCGCAGCCGGAGCTCTTTCCCCTGCCGCGCGTATCGCAAGTCCCAGCTGCACCACCGCTGCTCCGGCCCCGGGAAGGCTGCCCGCTGCCATGGCTGCTCCGAAGGCCAGAAGGAGCAGACCCGAAACAATCCTTACGCCCCGCCCGTGCCGCTTGATGTAGTCCATCATCGGCTTAAGTTTTTCGAAAAAGAGACTTGCAGCGAGGAAGGGCAGGGCAAGGCCGAGGGAATACACCCCGAGAAGAGCGAGGGATCGTATGATGTTTCCATCTTTACCGGCGTAGAGGAGGATCGATGCGAGGATGGGACCGATGCAGGGAGACCATCCGGCAGCGAAGGCAAGTCCCATGACGAAGGCTCCTCCGGGGCCAGTGACAGACCTGGGTCTCCCAGGTCTATCCTTGCCTTTTGGATGGAAGCGAAGTTCCCGGTTGAGGAAGGACAGGAAATCGAAGATCATGTTCAGGCCGAATAGGAAAACCAGGATGCCCGACGCGATGCCGAGAAATCTGGGCGCAGTGGATCCTCCCGCGAACATGGCGCCGCCAGAAAACACGGTGCCCAGTGCCGTGAACGCGACTGTGAATCCTGCGACGAAAAAGAGGCTCCGGAAGAAAATCCTGCTGCGCTCGCGCGGAAGACCGGGACCAGCCACGCTGTATCCCGAGATAAACGACAGATATCCGGGAACGAGAGGCAGAACGCAGGGAGAGAGGAAGGAAAGAAGTCCGCCCGCGAAGGCGGCGACGATTCCCGGCGGGCTCATTTCGAAGCGAGTTCGGAGAAAAGGCTGATCGACTCGGGGCTGTCGTACTTGATTCCACCGATGACCGCAGCAATAAAATCCCCGTTCTTGTCGAGGACATAGGTTGTGGGAATGCCGCGCGACGCGTATTCCGCCACGAGGCTTCGCTTGGGATCCAGATAGACAGGGTAGTTCATTTTCCTTTCGGAGATGAAGGATGACACGGTTGCCCTGGTTTCCCCGATGCTGACCGCCATGACCGTGAAGTTTTTACCCTTCATGGTGCTCGCGAGATTCTCGATGGACGGTATTTCTTCCTTGCAGGGAGGACACCAGGTGGCCCAGAAGTTGAGAAGGACGATGTTGCCCTTGAGCGATGAGCGTTTGGCGAGCTTCCCGCCCACTGTCTCCACCGTGAAGTCCGCCGGCCGGGATGGCTTATCGAAGACGTAGAATCCCAGCTTTTCAAGGCGAACAGCGTACCATGGCCTTTCGGAAGCTGCCTGGACGAAAGAAGGCAGAACGAAGGCAAGGGTCATCATCGCCACTGGAAAGAGTTTTCGCATACCGGTCATGGTGTCACCTTCTCTGAATACATATATATTAAAAATACAATTATTCGGACACACAATCAACATACCTCGCAGTGCCGCGGGTAAGCGACTCCTCCGCGAATCAACGACCAGGACGTTGCCTGTGAAGTCCCGGGTCGGTATCATATACAGGTGCACATGGGTCCGGCAACATCGGGTCCGAGGCATTCAAGGAGCCTTCATGAATACGCCAATCCGTCCTCACCGCATGGAAGAAGAGGAAGAAACCGAGGAAGTCAAAGAAACCAGAAAACCCGATGACGCCCTTATGGAGAAATTCCTCAAGACGAGAACCATCCTCCTGACGGGGGAGATCGACAAGGACTCGGGCGAGAGAGTCATCAGGCAGCTCCTGCTGCTGGAGAGTCTCGCCGAGGAGCCCATAACCATCATGATCGATTCCCCCGGCGGCGATGTCGATGCCGGCTTTGCCATCTTCGATATGATACGATTTATCAGGAACGAAGTCAGGATTGTCGGCATGGGCCTGGTAGCGAGCGCGGGTGCACTCGTCCTCCTCGCTGTTCCCCGAGAGCGAAGGTTCGGACTGCCGAACAGTCACTACCTCATCCATCAGCCGCTTTCCGGAATCCGGGGCGTGGCGACCGAAATCGAGATTCATGCCCGTGAACTCGAGAAGACTCGAGACAGGATCAACAAAATCATTGCCACGGAGACGGGTCAGGATCTGGAGCGTGTAGTCAGGGACACCGACAGGGATTACTGGATGAACGCCGACGAGGCCCTCTCCTATGGCCTTTTGAGCAAAATCGTCTCGTCGCGGGCCGAATTGCCAGCTTGAGTTCAATCGCCGGGCCTCTGTCCGCGCGTATCCATATATGACCGGTTTCCCGCGAGGAAGCGGTCATGGAGGAGCGCGTTGCGGAGTGCGGGACGAATCGTACCACTGTTTGTCATCCCCTTCCTGTTCTGTTCATTCAGGTGCTCGCTTCCCTGGCAGGGGATGGGGAAGTCGGATTTTATTTCGGTAGTCTCCTACAATGTCCAGAATCTCTGCGACGCGAGCGATTCAGGCAATGAGTATCCGGAATTCCGTGTCGGATCGGGCTCGTGGACGGAGGCAAAGTACCGCAAGCGCCTCGACAATACGGCCAAGGCTGTGCGATCCCTCCTGCAGGACGGTTCGGCTGGCCCGGACATACTCTGCCTCGTCGAGGTCGAGAATGCTGCCGTCCTGGAAGAACTCAGGAAGGGGCCATTTCCAGCGGCAGGATACTTGACTGCCCTCATGGCGCCTTCGGATGGTTCGCCCATCAACTGCGGAATCCTGTCCCGGTTTCCTGCGAAGAGAGTCAGGGCTCACAGCCTGGATTGCCCGGATTCCGGAGGGCGGTATATGCTCGAGGCTTCCTTCGAAACCGGACAGGAGTCGGAGCTGACGGTCTTTCTCTGTCACTGGAAGTCCCGGAGAGAGGGAGCTGGCCCGACCGAAGAAGCCAGGATTCAGGCAGCCGCTCTCCTGAAGCGCAGAATTTTGGCCCTCATTGAGTCCGACTCTGCCGCCGAAATCCTGGTCTGCGGTGATTTTAACGAGTCACCCGATGAGTATGAGCGCAGCGGTATGAAGACTGAGACAGCCTTCATGCCGGTTTCCGGCACAAGCATCCCGACCTCTGCCCCCGATTGCCGTGGCATTCTGGTCTCGACTTCCCCGGAGGGAGCCTCATTCCATATGGGGAATCCGGTTCTCTTCAGTCCATGGGAGAGGGCCGGCGGCTACAGCTACGCATTCGGTGACTCCCGTGAAAGGCTCGATGGATTTCTCCTGTCTCCCGGACTCTGCGACACGAAGGGGCTCGGGTTTGCATCTTTCAGTGCGGCGACTGCGGGTTTTCTGGTCTCGGAGACCGGCCAGCCATTGGGGTGGAAGGGCAGCTCGGGCTATTCTGACCATCTGCCGATCATTCTCACTCTTGCGAGGGCGAAATGAGCGTGTGCACCGGATTGCCAGCCCCATCAATAATTAAAACGGAGTATTGTTCATAAACCTTGTTCCGGATTACACTGACCCGATTATGACGGACGGCAAAGCCCTCATCGTACAAAGCGATCTCACCCTGCTGCTCGACGTGCACGATCCGTCATTCGAGGATGCGCGCGCCGCCATCGGTGGCTTCGCCGCGCTCGAAAAGAGCCCCGAACACCTGCACACATACCGTATCAGTCCACTTTCTCTCTGGAACGCCGCGAGCGCGGGACTCACACCTGCGTATGTCGAAGAGGCGCTCGCGCGGTTCAGCCGCTATGAAGTGCCGGCCGATGTTGGATTCATCATCCGCGACACGATGTCCCGCTTCGGTTCCCTCGTTCTCGGCCTGGAGAGTCGGTATCCCGGCACGGATACTTCTGCACAAACCGCTGTCGCGGAAAATGCTGTTCCCTCGGAAGGCGCCGCCCCCGCGGTGGACGTCGGTGTGGGAGCCGGGCCTGCCCTTCCCGAATACCTGCACCTGTCCTGCTCCGATCCCAGGATCGAGCGAGAACTCGCCTCCTCGCGAAGGCTGTCAAAGTGGCTCCTCCGGATGCCTTCCGGTTTCAGAATCCGCCTCGTCGACAGAGGCACTGTCAAGCAGGAACTCCTCAGGCTTGGCTGGCCGGTGCGCGACGAAGCCCCTCTCACAGAGGGAGATCCCCTCGACATCAGTCTGAGGACTGAGTGCGGTTCCGGCAAACCATTCACTGTGCGCCCCTACCAGCTCGATTCTGTGGACGCATTCACAGGCAAAGGACTGCCCGGGGCGGGATACGGCGTCATCGTCCTTCCTTGTGGTGCGGGGAAAACTATCGTCGGGATGGCAGCGATGGCCGCGATGAAGAGAAAAACACTCATAATCACGACAAATATCGCGGCCGTCCACCAGTGGATGGACGAACTGGCCGACAAGACTGATCTTCCCGCCGACATGATCGGCGAGTACACCGGCGCGGACAAGACAGTGAGACCAGTCACGATCGCCACCTATCAGATACTCACCTGGAGGCCGGACAAAAATGCGGATTTTCCGCACTTCCAGCTTTTCAGGCGGGAAAACTGGGGGCTCGTGATCTACGACGAGGTCCACCTCCTGCCGGCCCCGGTCTTCCGCGTCGTGGCAGAAATCCAGGCGGTGCGCCGTCTGGGGCTCACCGCCACACTCGTGCGCGAGGACGGCCTTGAGGAAGATGTGTTCAGCCTCATAGGTCCCAAGCGCTACGACGTGCCCTGGAAGGATCTCGAGCGCAAGGGGTTCATCGCGGAAGCGTATTGCCGGGAGATAAGGATTCCGCTGCCTTCCGCCGCGAGTCTCGCCTATGCCGTGGCCGAACCCCGCGATAAAGTGAGGATTGCGGCCGAGAACGAGTCCAAGATCGAGGCGGTGCGGGAGCTCACAGAGAATCACCCTGAGGACCAGATCCTCGTGATCGGGCAATACCTCGATCAACTTGGAAAAATTTCGCGCGACCTCGGCGTTCCTCTCATCACGGGAAAGACTCCGAATCCGGAACGCGAGAGGATCTACGGCGATTTCAAAGCGGGAAAACTGAGGATCATCGTAGTCTCCAAGGTTGCCAATTTTGCCATCGATCTTCCTGATGCCTCGGTGGCGATCCAGGTTTCGGGCTCCTTCGGCTCGCGGCAGGAGGAGGCACAGCGGCTCGGTCGAATTCTCAGACCCAAGGCGCGAAACTCCTGGTTTTACTCACTCGTGACACGCTTCACGGTGGAAGAAGAATTCGCGTCGAACCGCCGGAAATTTCTGACAGAGCAAGGTTATCGGTACCAGATCGAGGCATGGGAATGAGCGGGGCCGAGTACCAGAATTACCCGGGCGATCGTTTCGGTCGCGAGGGCACAGCGTACCGGACGAGTCTGCGCAAGCGTCCGGACCGTGACGTCTGGTATTCCGCCATGATGACGGGCGACGGCGAGATACTGCTCGGGACGGTCAGAAACTATCTGGGAAAGATACGGACACCCTACGACAAGCGTACGCTCGTATCGAGGCTGGAAAGCTTTCTCCTTCGCCCCGAGACGGGGGAAGCCCTCGTCTCCTTGCTCGATGGGCTCGATATAGCCATTCTCGGCACATCCTGGCTCGCGGGTCCGCTTCCCGAGGAGGAGCTGAAAGGCTTTTTTCTGGGCGAGTTGCCGCTTTTCGAACTGGGGCTGCGCGTCGCGAATCTCAACGACAGGCTCCTGCTGTTCAGGTTCCAGGAAGGCGGCAGGCGCCTCGTCGCCCTGAATCCCCTCATCGAACAGCGACTGCTCCCGGTCATTCTCGATCCCGAGTATCTTCTTGCCGACTCGCGCCCGGCGGAAACGCCTGCCCCGGGCGCGGGGCAGAGTCAGGCCGCCGAGGACCCCCACGGACCGGCGTCGACTCCGGCTTCGGGGCGGGAGGGGTCCGTATCCGGCGTACAGAATGCGGCACAAGCCTGGTCGCCGGCAATGTTCGCGGTAGCCCTGTATTGCTTCCTCCACCACAACCCGGGCTGGATCAGAAAAGATGGGGGTATTTCAAAAAAAGGACTGGAAAAACTCGCATCGGCCATGCCCGGCGCGGGGACGGCGCGGATCGAAGCCATGGTGAACGCACTCGCGACGGCCGGCTTCCTGCCTCTCTCCGATTCCGGGGAAGGAAGGCGAGCCGGAGATTCATTCGAGTCGATCGTCGCCGAAGCGGGGCAGGAACTCCCCTTCAGGCTGGCTCTGTCTCTCGCCGATTCCTGGACGGAAAACGGAGTGCGGGAAGATCCACAGGCGCTGTCAGCTTGCCTCGAGGCCTCGCTTCGAGCCACAGGCGTCGGACCGCAGTTCGTCTTTTCGCGTCAGGCGCTGGGGCGGTGGATGGCAGTCTGCCTCTACAGGTCAGGATTCCGGACCGACTCTAGGAAAATCGTGGAAGCTCTCGAGAACCTCGGCCTGTTCGTGATTTCCGGAACCGGATTGCGGTGGGAGGGAAGCGGTATTCCTGAACGGTCCGAAACCAGGAAACCCGTTCTGGTGACGGAAGGGACCCACGCGCTCCACCTTCTCCCCGAAGCGGAGCTCGCGGAAAGGCTCTTTGTCGGCCTTGTCGCGAAACCCGTCAGTCTGGGCAGGGTCTGGAGCTTCGAGGCAGAAAGGAGCGGATTCCGCCGGGCCCTCGGCATGGGACACAGCCTCGCCTCGATACGGGAACGGCTGGAATCACTCTCCGGCAGAGCGCTGCCCCAGAGCCTCGCCTTTTCCTTCGAATCGTGGGACAAGGATTTCCATTCGCTCAGACAATACCGTGGCACGGTGATCGTCGCGGACGAGAGGCTGCGACCCATTCTGGAACATGAGCTCATACTCGATTCCTTTATCGCGGAAATCCTGGCGCCCGGGGTGTACTTCCTCAAGGCGGCCGCCCCGGAGGACCTCGAAAGGGCCCTGCTGAAGGCCGGACTGGAAGTGCCACCCGTCAACGAGGCTCCGGCAAGCGACGATTCGGTGTCGCGGCGCGAAAGAAGGCCGGGTCGAGGAGCGGGGAGTTCGGCTGTAATCGAAGACGGTCCTGGATTTGGCTTCGCCCTTCCTTCTCCGCGAACGGGCATCCAGTCTGGCGCTGCCCCGGGACGGACGAGTCAGCCGGCTCCTGGAAGAATGATCGCCCGGCTGAAACAGAGTCTCGCCGGCCTTGGCGCCGTGAAAACGGAGAGCGAACGAAGGGAAATTTCCGACCGCATCGACAGGCGACTCATCCTGACCGAGTCGCAGATGCTGGAAGCCGATGCCAGGTCGGAGAGACAGGAAGCCGGCGGACTGGATTACCAGGGCAAGGTCCGGGTTGTGGAAAAAACCCTGAAATCGGTCGGCGATCGGCTTGAAATCATGTACAGACCGGCGGGTGACGATGCAGTCTGCCTGATGGTCCGGCCTGTGAGGCTCGAGAAATCCGAAAAAGGGATGGTTCTCGAAGCCGAAGATCTCGCCACCGGGGGACCGGTGCGGATCAATCTGGGAGCTGCAAGCGCCGTCAGAAGAGTGCGCGCCTCCCTGTTTGGAGAAGAATAATGAAAAACGAACAGAGCCAGCTCAAGCTGGCCGTCCTTATCGACGCGGACAATACCCAGGCCCTCATCGTCGAGGGGCTCCTCGCGGAGATCGCCAAGTATGGCGTGGCGAGCGTAAAACGCATTTATGGCGACTGGACGAGCACGAATCTCCGGTCATGGAAGGACAAACTCCTCGAGTTTGCCATCCAGCCGGTCCAGCAGTTCGCCTACACGACCGGGAAAAATGCGACCGACAGCGCCATGATCATCGACGCGATGGACCTGCTCTACACCGAGAACCTCGACGGTTTCTGCATCGTGTCGAGCGACTCCGATTTTACCCGACTCGCGGCTCGTCTGCGCGAGGATGGCAAGCTCGTCCTCGGCTGCGGTCAGAGGAAGACGCCGAAGCCCTTTGTCGCCGCGTGCGACAAATTCGTCTACACGGAGATCCTGCGGGAGCCCGAAAGCGAGCGCGAGGGGAAGGATGTTCCGAAAGCCAGCACGCCCGATTTCCGGGCCGACAAGAAAGTCGAAAACCTGCTCAAGAGCGCCGTCGAGGACGCGGCCGACGAGTTCGGGTGGGCCTACCTCGGTGCGGTCGGAACCTACATCGCGAACAGACAGCCCGAATTCGACCCGCGCAATTTTGGCTTCCGCAAACTCGCCGACCTCATCAAGGCTTCCAGTCTCTTCGATATCGACGAGAGGGCCAACCCCATGGATCCCGGGAAGCAGGTCTATCTCAGGCTCAAGACAAAGACCCGCTGATCATGATGGGCCTGCCGCAGCCGTCCATTTCAGGGCAAGTCGCCCCGGTGTCCGGACCGCGGCTGCCCCTGAAGCTCCGGCTGGCCTGCGACGAGGACATACCCGTCCTCGTCGACTTCCGCGTCGATTTCATGCGCGCGGTCAAAGAAATCGCTCCCGAGGACGAAGCGGCCCTGAGAGCCGGTCTGTCGGAAATGTTCCGCCGCGGAATCTCTTCGGGGAAGACCATCTACTGGCTCGCCGAAACAGAGGGCAGGCCGGTGTCTTCATGCGCCCTTCTGTTCCCCCGCGGAAGGGGAAGCGCAGTCCGGAGTTGGCGGGCGCGAAGGGCCGAGCTGATGGGGGTGTACACGCTTCCCGCATTCCGCAGGTCCGGGGCGGCTTCGGCGCTTGTCGCTCTGGCCCTGACAGAGGCGCGCCGGATCGGTCTGCGCGAACTGTTTCTCCAGCCGACGGAAGAAGCCCGGTCGATGTACCTCAGGGCAGGATTTACACCTGACGGCGACCGCATGATTCTGAAGCTGTGTGCGGGCGGCCGCTCCACTCCACTAAGGCTATCAGACTCCGATTCCTGAACCCAATTTGCATGCCTGTTTTTCCCCGCTCAGAACCCCAGTATCCTCTTCCTGTTTTCCGTTCCGATTCGCCTCAATGCGACGAGCGTCCGCGCTCGCGGATCAGCCGGAGGAATGTCCGTATTCGAGTCCCCCGCCGCATGGTCCCCGACAGGATCCGCTTTCAGTCGCATCTCGATTGCGAACTGGTTCATCGAAAAGTGTCTGAAAAGCCAGAGAGCATCCCTCTGCCGCTCCGGGGCCGACGCGTACAGTCTCGTGATCTCCCGGGCGTAGGGGAAGAAGAGCCCG
The DNA here is from genome assembly GCA_963678065.2 of Treponemataceae bacterium. Taxonomy (GTDB): domain Bacteria; phylum Spirochaetota; class Spirochaetia; order Treponematales; family Rectinemataceae. Next base: position 2,171,345 of record CAXXVZ010000003.1, on the reverse strand, counting down.
CGGCTACCGAGTTCTCCGTACCCCGAGATCCAGACGGGGCAGCCGAGGCAGGCCTGAAGGCGGAAAGCCAGCCTGGCCATTGTCACCTGACTCTCTTCGAGCATAACGGCCAATTCTTTGCGCCGCGGTCCGGCTACGGCGAGAAGCTTGCGCAATTCGGCCGTCTTCGGGGTATGGATGGGCGTCTTGTTGAGGATGATGACCTCTTTCCTGAAATCCAGGCCCAGCTCCCTGTCGAACCATCCCGCGGCGAGCTTTCCGGACTGGCCGACAAGGTAGCGCCGGTTTATCGACAGTTGTTCCTTTTTTCCTGGATTGTCCGCGACGACGATGAAGCGGGGTTCGGTCTCGGGGCCGACATCGTCTAGCTCTCCGTTGAACACGACAGGGGTTTCGATGGCGTAATCGTCGTAACCGCAGTCGATCCGCAGAACATCCTGAAGGGCTGAAAGCCAGGGAGCGCGCGAGTTCATCCCCGATACAAGCGCCCTGAACTCTTCCCTGATCGCGACAAATGCCTGGTAGTCTCTGTGTTTCACGGGACCGAGAATGGTCTTTCCCGGCGTGGAAGGCAAGGGGGCAGGCTGCAACCCATTTTGAAGAGCGCCCGGTCGAGGCAGCGGTCAGGCTGTGCAGGGGTGGCCAAGAGGATTCGGAGAGTCCGGAAAGATGGGAGAATCCCGCCTTCCCATTCTCTCCTTTCCGGCGGTATAGTCCCCGGCATGAAGATTTCCGGTCCGGTGGTCCTGACAGCGATCATGCTGTTCTATGCCTGCGCGCCATCCGAAGCGGGCAACGGTGGCGGCGGAGCTGCAACTGCCCGGCTGCCCGTGTACAAAGCCATTCTCGAGTCGACCCGCTCGGCCAAAGCCGAAGCAGGCGCCATCATGAAACGGATCAAAGCCTCGCCGGGGCGTTTCGAAGTCCTTCTCGGCGCCGTGACCGCTGCCATGGCGGCAGATCCCGGCTTGCTCTGCCTTGTGGACAAGAATACAGGTCTTTCCGCCGATTTCGTCCCGCAGGGGCTGACGGGCCTCGACGGATCGGGTCTCTCCGTCGCGAAAAAGGGGCTGAACCTTCGCAAGCCAGTCATGGAAGCCCTCTTCAGAATGGACAAGGCCGCCCGATCCGAAGGGATCGTTCTCGTCGTGTCGTCGACCTACCGCTCCTACGCCTATCAGACCGAAGTGTTCGCGCGAAACGTCAAGGAGATGGGTGAGTCCGAGGCTTCCCGCGTTTCAGCGCGTCCGGGACAATCGCAGCATCAGCTGGGAACGGCCATCGACTTCGGCTCGATCGACAATTCCTTCGCCAAGACCAAGGCGGGCATCTGGCTCGAAGCCAACGCCTCCCGCTTCGGCTTCTCCCAGTCCTATCCCCGCGGACTGGAGCCTGTGACCGGTTATCTGTGGGAGAGCTGGCATTACCGCTATATCGGCCTCGAGGCCGTCGCCCTTCAGAAGGAGTATTTCGGAGGCGTCCAGCAATACCTCATGGAGTTTCTGGCCGGACTTGGCAGATAGGCTGGCGTTGCCCGGATCAGGTGCGCTCCCGCCCCTCAAGGGCGAGCGATCTGACGAGGGATGCGACGGCGTCATCCTCGTTCGTGAGGGGAGAGACGACCCGCGCTGCTTCCTTGACGGACTCGATGGCGTTCGCGGGCGCGCAGCCCCAACCGGCCACGCGGATCATTCCGAGATCGTTCATGGCATCCCCGATGGCCATCACCCGCCCCATCGGTATGCCGAGCCGGCGCGCGAGCCGGGAGAGAGCCTCTCCCTTGTCCGCCCCGAGGGGCAATACTTCGAGAAAGTAGGGTTTGGACGTCAGGACTTCGGCCCGGCCCGCGAACTGCGCCGAGAGTACCCCGAGCAGCGCGGTTATGCGCGCCGGTTCGCCCGGAACCACGAACTTGATCTGACCCGAGCGGAAAAGCGATTCCCTGTCGCCGGCCGGAAGGACGGGCTGCCCTGTCAGGTACCCGTCTTTTTCGGCCCAGGAATTCACTTCGCTGCAGTAGATGCGTCCGTCGACATAGACCTGCCAGGGGAATCCTTCCTTCTCGATCGCGGCCGCCGCCTCTCGGCAGAGCTCCGGCGAGAGCATGAGTCTCTCCAGGACTTCGCCCGTATCCGCGGCAAGGATCTCGGCTCCGTTGGAGCAGATGAGAAAGTCCCCCCGCTTGCTGAGCCCTATCTGATCGGCGTAGGCGCGCATGGAGTGGATGTTCCGTCCTGAGGCCAGGACGAGTTCCACACCGGCCTCTTCCGCTTCGCGGAGGGCCGCGCGGTTGGCGGGAGATATGGTCAGATCGGCGCGCAGGAGAGTGTCGTCGAGGTCGAGGGCGATGAGGTCGATATTCATGATCCTTAATCTATACTCCCGGAGCGGGAAAATGTTGAAGGGGGAGTGGCGGGACGCCTTTCCGGCCGACAGCCTCAGGCCCCGTCCTTGTGGTGGAATACCCGTTCGGAGTAGTCTCGCTCTCATGCCCGACGAGAAAAAGAACGACACAGCCGCGTCGCGGATGATGAGAAACGCGGGCAAACTGTCCGTTCTCACCATGATTTCCCGCGTCCTCGGCCTTGTCCGCGAGATGACGAAGGCAGCCCTCCTCGGGACTGGCCCCCTCTCGGACGCTTTCGCCGTCTCTTTCGTCATTCCCAATTTCATGCGCAGGCTCTTCGCAGAGGGTTCCGTCACCGTAGCCTTCATCCCCACCTTCAAGGGCTACCTCCACGCGAATGACGAAAAGGCGACGAATGAATTCCTCTCCGCCACCCTGACCGTCCTCACTGTCCTCGTAGGCTGCGTCGTGGCCCTCGGCATCGCCCTCGCCCCCTGGATAGTCAGGGCCTTCGGGTCCGATCCCGCCGAAACGACGGTTCTGACGCGCATCATGTTCCCCTTCCTGGCCCTCGTCTCCGTGGCCGCGCTCCTGCAGGGGATACTGAACTCCATCGGCGTTTTCACGCCTTCAGGCATAGCGCCTATCCTCTTCAATGTCTGTTTCATAGGGGTGCCCTGGCTCATCGGCGGACTTGCCGGAAATCCTGCGCGCGCGATGGCCGTGGCTGTCGTTGTGGGAGGCGTGGCCCAGGCGGTCTGTCAGCTTCCTGCAGTCCTCAGGACCGGCTATCGATTCGGGTTCATGCCGCTCGGGAAGGCTTTCCGCAATCCGGGCATGCGCAAGGTCATGTCGCTCGTCGCCCCGACCATCGTCGGCATGGCTGCCTATCAGATCAACGACATAGTCAGCACCGCCCTCGCTTCCCGCGCGGGAACGGGCGTCGCCTCCAGCCTCCAGTATTCGCTCCGGCTCCAGGAACTCATTCTCGGCGTGTTCGCCGTCGCCACCAGCACGGTGCTGCTGCCGGAGCTCGCCGACGCGGCCCGCAAGCTCGATTGGGACACATTCTCCGAGCGCCTCGGCCACGCCATGGAATCCATGGTCCTCGCGACGATTCCCGTCGCCGTCTTTTCCATGATCACGGGTCGCGACATCGTCACGCTTCTGTTCAAAGCCAGGGAGTTCGGAGACGAATCCGTCCGCATGACAGCTTCTGTCTTCTTCTGGCACCAGACCGGGCTCCTGTTCATCGCGATGAACCGCGTCATCGCCCCTGCCTTCTATGCCCGCTCTGACACGAAGACCCCGACTTACGCCGGAATAATCAGTTTCATCGTCAATATCCTCGTCGCCCTCCTCCTCGTCGGGCTTCTGAAGGGACCTGGCATCGCCATAGCCCTCTCCGTCGCGAGCCTCGCCAACACGGCCATGCTTTCGTGGGCTCTACTCCGCTCCGGCATGCATGGGCTGAAGAGCGCCTTCGGGAAAACCCTGGGCTATTCCGGCAAGATTCTCTTGTACTCATTGGTGGGAGCTGCCCCGATCCTGCTCATCCGCCCGCTTTTTCTTTCGGCGTTTTCCGCCTCCCGATCGAGGCTGATATACGCGGGGATGCCATTCCTGGCCGAAACCATCGTGTTTCTCGCTCTTATGGCGGGAATTCTGTTTTTGACGAAGGATCCCGTAGCCGCGTCGATAGTGAGGGCCTTCGCGCGCAGGAAAAAGAGAAAGTGAAGTGAGTGGAAGCTTGTGGCGCGGTTCCTGCTGCGCAAAAAAACCCTTCCGGAGGCTTGACACGGGCTTCTCCGGATGATAGATTTCCACCGCTTTCTTAATGCCCTTGTAGCTCAGTTGGCAGAGCATATCCATGGTAAGGATAAGGTCAACGGTTCGATTCCGTTCGAGGGCTCACCGAGCATACCCCCGGTCCACGCAACTATATTCCGTGTGCCGTGAAAGGACCAAAAAATGGCCGCCAAGAAACAGGTTGTTGAAATTATCGCTCTCGCGTGTTCTGAATGCAAGCGCCGGAACTACACTACCACGAAAAACCGCAAGACCATGCAGGAAAAGCTTGAGCTCATGAAGTACTGCAAGTGGGACCGGAAGCATACTCTCCACAAGGAAACGAAGGTCAAGTAGTACATAGGCCAGTAGCTCTAATGGTAGAGCGCCGGTCTCCAAAACCGGATGTTGTGGGTTCGAGTCCTACCTGGCCTGTTTCCTTCGATGATCAAGTGCCGAGCGAGCAGTTTGGCACTTTTTTGCGTCGGTGCAAGGAGCCGTAATGAAGAAGATCATTCAGTTCTTCAAAGATTGTTATGCTGAACTCGGCAAAGTCGTTTGGCCGAGCAAGGAAGACGTCATGGCCTCCACGAAGGTCGTCGTCGTTTCCACCATTGCCATGGCTCTCATCCTCGGCCTCATCGATTTTATCCTCGTCGCCGGCATTGAAGTAGTTTTCCGCTAAGGCGGGAGAATCCATGGCAAAAGCCTGGTACGTCCTTCACGTATATTCCGGATACGAGAACAAGATAGAGAAGACAATCCGGATGATGCTGGCCAACGGGGATCTCTCCCGCGAAGTCGTCACCGATATAAAAGTCCCCAGCGAGGAAGTGGTCGACATCAAGGACGGCAAGCGCCGTTCCTCATCCCGCAAGATTCTTCCCGGGTATCTTCTCGTCGAGATGGATCTTCCCGACGACAACTGGAAGGCCGCCTGTTCCGGCATCCGCAAGATCACCGGAGTGACGGGTTTTGTGGGCGGCAGCCTCAACCGCAAACCCCAGCCCATATCCTCGGACGAGGCCAAGGGCGTGTTTCAGCGGACGGGCGAGATCAAGGGCGAGCGCTCTGTCCGTGCGCGTCAGACCTTCTCTCAGGGCGAGCAGGTCAAGATCATCGAGGGGCCCTTCGAGTCGTTCACGGGCACGATCGAAGAAGTCAATGTTGAAAAGTCCAAGCTCAAGGTCATGGTCGGAATTTTCGGCCGTTCGACCCCCGTCGAAGTCGACATCCTCCAGGTGGAGAAGGTTTGATTCCGGCGCCGCGGGGCGCGCGTTCCGCGGAACATGATCTTTGTACAGCGGCACGGGTTTCTCGAAAGGGATGCGGCGTGCTTCTCATAGAGGGCATATAGCTCCGCAGATGGGAGCTCCTCCTGAAACAGGGAGGGGCGCTACCCCGGAACCGTACGGATCCGGGTACACCACGAAAGGAGAAGGCTATGGCAAAAAAGAAAGTTGTCGCCATCGTCAAACTGCAGTGTCCTGCAGGAAAAGCGACACCCGCGCCGCCCGTAGGCCCCGCGCTGGGTCCCCACGGCGTTTCCTCTCCCCAGTTCTGTCAGCAGTTCAATGACAGAACCAAGAGTATGGAAGCCGGCCTCATCATTCCTGCGATCATCACGGTCTACCAGGACAAGAGCTTCACCTTTATCCTGAAGACCCCGCCCGCCAGCGTGCTCATCAAGAAGGCGGCGGGAATCGAGAAGGGTTCGGGCGTTCCTCACAAGCAGAAAGTCGGAAAGCTCAGCCGCGAGAAGCTGGAAGGCATCGCCAAACTCAAGATGCCCGACCTCAACGCGAATGACCTCGAGGCTGCGAAGCGGATCATCGCCGGCACCGCCCGTTCCATGGGCGTCGAGACGGAGCTCTGATATATGAAGCACGGCAAAAAATACATCGAAGCGGTAAAGAAGTACGACCGCAGCCAGGAACTCGAAGTTCCGGCCGCCTGCGCTCTCGTCAAGGACCTGCATTTCGCCAAGTTCGACGAGACTGTGGAGGTCCACGTCAAGCTCAACCTCAAGAAGAGCCAGTCGGTGCGCGATACGGTCGTCTTGCCCCATCAGTTCCGCGGCGAGAAGAAGATACTCGTGTTCTGCAAGCCTGAAAAGGTCAAGGAAGCCCTCGAAGCCGGCGCCGCCTACGCAGGCGACGCGGAGTATATCGAGAAGGTCAAGGGCGGATGGCTCGATTTCGACGTCGCTGTCGCAACTCCCGACATGATGAAGGATGTCGGCAAGCTCGGTATGGTGCTCGGCCGCAAGGGACTCATGCCGAACCCCAAGACCGGCACCGTCACCCACGACCTCAAGGCCGCCCTCGCCGAGCTCCGCAAGGGACGCACCGAGTTCCGCACTGACAAGACCGGCATCATCCACCTTGCCATCGGCAAGTCGTCCATGGAAGCGGAGAAGGTCGCCGAAAACCTCACCACACTTCTCGATGATGTCAGGCGCAAGAGGCCTTCCGACGCGAAGGGCGAGTTCATCACATCGGTCTATCTCGCATCCACCATGGGCCCGAGCGTCCGCATCGCCGTCGTCCAGAACGAGAAGAGGTAAGATATGGCAATGAGAGCCACCAGGGTCCAGCCGACCAAAGTCGCCGCCATCGGCGAGCTCAAGGACAAAATCGGCGCGAACGCCGACTTCGTGTTCGCGGAATACCGCGGCCTGACGGTCGAGCAGATTTCCCTCCTGCGCAAGCAGCTCAGGGCGAAGAAAGCCGAATTCCATGTCGTCAAGAACAACTTTGCCCGCATCGCCTTCGAGGAGCTTGGGTATCCCAAGGCCGTCGAGCCCGTGCTCGAGGGGCCGACGGGCGTCGCATTCGTCAAGGACGAATCCAACGAAGTGACCAAGATCATGCTCGACTTCGCGAAGGAGATCCCCGCGCTCAAGGTAAAGGGCGGACTTATTGACAGGGGATTCATGAATGAGGTCCAGATTGCGGCCTTCTCCAGGTTACCCGGCAAGAAGCAGCTTCTCTCCATGCTCATGTCCGCCATGAACGGCCCCATGCAGAACCTCGTCTACGCCCTCAATGGCGTTCCGACCAAGCTTGTCAGGGTCCTCAAGGCTATCGAAGAGCAGAAGGCCCAGCAGCAGGGCTGATAGGTGACGCGTCCGGGGCCTCTTTGGGGAGACCGAGGATGCAGTCGCCGACGGTAAAGAGTCCGGGAACTTCTGTTTTCGGGTTTCTTGATACGGACGGTCAGGCTTCCGATACGCTGTCGTACCTGTCCGTCCACAAAAGGCAGACCGGAAGGGATGCCGCAAAAGGGAGGTGCCATTCAGGCGCCCACCCGATCCATCCGCCGCGAAGGGGCGATACCCCTTGAGGCGGAACGTCCTCCTGGAGGACGAAACCGATTACTTCTTATAAGGAGAAGATAATTATGGCAGCTCTCAGCACCGACCAGATTCTCGACGCCATCGCATCCATGACCGTTCTCGAAGTCGCCGACCTCGTCAAGGCGATGGAAGCCAAGTTCGGCGTCACCGCCGCCGCCCCCGTCGCCGCAGCCGCCGGCCCCGCAGCCGCAGCAGCAGCCCCGGTCGAAGAGCAGACCGAGTTCACCGTCATTCTCAAGGGTGGCGTTCCGGCCGATAAGAAGATCTCCATCATCAAGGAAGTCCGCGCCCTCACCGGCCTCGGACTCAAGGAAGCGAAGGATCTCGTCGAAGCGGGCGACAAAGCCATCAAGGAGAATGTCCCCAAGGCTGAAGCCGAGAAGATCAAGAAGCAGATTGTTGACGCCGGCGGAGCCGTTGAAATCAAATAATTTTGCATTCGGACTATTTTTGAGTATCCTCTCGAAGGATTGCGATCCGGTTTTGCGGCCGGATCGCTCCCTCAGGTTCCGGGGTCGCGCGCCTGCGCGCGCGTCTTCCCGGAACCTTTTGTCGCACTCTGCCTGATCGGTCGGGTGCGGGCTGGACAAGGAAATGTGTGGCCGTCCTCAAGGCGGCTCGCCATATAGCAAGTTCTGGTTATGACCGAACCGATCCGCGTGCACCAAAAACGCGCGCTGCAGGAGGGGTGACGGATGGCATATAACGAAAACAAGATTGAACGCCGGTATTTCGGCAAAGACTATCAAGAAGCCATGGAGCTTCCCGACCTGATCGACATCCAGGTTTCCTCCTACGAGAAATTCCTCCAGCGCGACAAGGTCCGCCTTGGGCAGACTCCTGATCCCTTGGGACTCGAAGAGGTCTTCAAGACCACCTTCCCCATCGAAAGCCCCAACGGAGATATGCTCCTCGAATACGAACACTACTATCTCGACGAATCCGCCATGAAATACTCCGAGATAGACTGCAAGCAGAAGGGGCTGACGTTTTCCATCCCCCTGAAGGCGCGCATAAACCTCGTGTTCCAGAAAACGGGTGAAATTCGCCAGAAGGAAATTTATCTCGGCGACATTCCCCTCATGACCGACCGCGGCACCTTCATCATCAACGGAGCCGAACGAGTCGTCGTTTCCCAGATCCACCGCTCTCCCGGCGTCATCTTCTGCCACGAGAAGGGCGTGTATTCCGCCAGGATAATCCCCTACCGCGGAAGCTGGCTCGAATTTGAAATCGACCAGAAGAAAGAACTCATCTACGCGAAAATCGACCGCAAGAAGCGCATTCTCGGAACCATGTTCCTCAGGGCTCTCGGCTACCAGACCCGCGAAGACATCATCCGCGCCTTCTATGTATCGCAGTCCATAGAGATCGGCCTCCTTCGCGACCAGAAGGAAGAGGCCATCAACCGCATCCTCGCCAAACCCGTCTACGCCGAGCTCAACGGCGAGAAGAAACGCCTTTTCAGGGCCGGCGACAAGCTCCACCTCCACGACATCGACGAACTCGCCAACGCGGGCATAACCCGGATCGAAGTCGTCAACTTCGATCATCCCGATTCCCTTCACTTCGACATGATCCTCAACTGCTTCGAGCGCGAGGACGTCAAGCTCGTCAAGGAAGACCCCGACCAGGACGAGCCCTCCAGGGCCGGAGCCCTCTCCGCGGTCTACTCGACACTCATGCCCGGCGAACCCATCACCGTCGAGAATGCCGAGCGTGACCTCAACAACATGTTTTTCTCGGCCCGCCGCTACGACCTCGGCAAGGTCGGCCGCTACAAGCTCAACAAGAAGTTCGACTATGCTGTCCCGGAAAAAGAGTTCACCCTCACGAGGACTGACATCATCGCCAGCATGAAGTACCTCATGTCGGTCTACTACGGCGAATCCAACGTCGACGATATCGACCACCTCGGCAACCGCCGCGTCCGCTCCGTCGGTGAACTCCTCGCCAACGTCATGAAGAGCGCCTTCAGTCGCATGGAGCGCATCGCCAAAGAGCGCATGAGCCTCAAAGAGACCGACACCATCAGGCCGCAGGATCTTGTGTCCATCAAACCGATCGTCGCGGCCATCAAGGAATTCTTCGGCTCATCCCAGCTCTCCCAGTTCATGGACCAGGTCAACCCGCTCGCTGAACTCACCCACAAGAGGCGTCTCAACGCCCTCGGACCGGGCGGCCTCTCCCGAGACAGGGCCGGCTTCGAAGTCCGCGACGTCCACTACACCCACTACGGCCGCATGTGCCCCATCGAGACACCGGAAGGTCCGAACATCGGACTCATCGTCTCCCTCGCCACGTACACCACCGTCAACGAATACGGCTTCCTCGAGACCCCGTACCGCAAGGTTGCGAACGGCATCGCAACGAAGGAAATCGAATACCTCTCCGCGATGGACGAGGACAAGTACTACATCGCCCAGGCATCGGCCCGCATCGACCGCGAAGGGAACTTCCTCGACACCTCGATCTCCTGCCGGCATCAGGGCGACTACACCACGCGTCCAGCGAACGAACTCCAGTACATGGATGTTTCCCCCAAACAGATCATATCCGTATCCGCTGCTCTCGTTCCCTTCCTCGAACACGACGACGCGAACCGAGCCCTCATGGGCTCGAACATGCAGCGTCAGGGCGTTCCCCTCGTCTTCCCCGAGCCGCCGAGAGTCGGAACTGGCATGGAGCGCAAGACCGCCTACGATTCCGGAGTCCTCGTCAAGGCCAAGCGCGGCGGTGTCGTCAAATTCGTCGACGCGTACAAGGTTGTCATAGTCCCCGAAGGCGAGTCGAAGGATGTCTTCGACACCTACGATCTCGTGAAGTACCAGCGGACCAACCAGGATACCTGCTACACCCAGCGGCCCATCGTCTGCGTAGGCGAGAAGGTCATGAAGGGACAGGTTCTCGCGGACGGCCCCGCCACCCGCGACGGCGAGCTCGCCCTCGGCCGCAACATCCTCGCCGGCTTCGTGCCCTGGAACGGCTACAACTACGAGGACGCCATCCTCATCTCCGAGCGCGTGGTCAAAGAGGACATGTTCACCTCCATCCACATCAAGGAATTCCAGACGGAAGTCCGCGAAACCAAGCTCGGGCCGGAGCGGATCACCAGGGACATCCCCAACACGAGCGAGAAGAGCCTCGATAATCTCGATTTCGAGGGAATCATCCGCGTCGGCGCCAAGGTGAAGGCCGGCGACATCCTCGTCGGGAAAGTCACGCCCAAGAGCGAGACCGAGACTACGCCCGAGTTCAAGCTTCTCAACTCCATCTTCGGCGAAAAAGCCAAGGATGTCCGCGACTCCTCCCTCAGGGTTCCGCATGGAATCGAGGGCACGATCATCGATGTCCAGCGCCTCAAGCGCTCCGCCAACGACGACCTGTCCCCCGGAGTCGAGGAAGTGGTCAAGGTCCTCATCGCCGCCAAGCGCAAGCTCAAGGAAGGCGACAAGATGGCCGGACGCCACGGAAACAAGGGCGTCGTGGCCCGTGTCCTCCCCGTCGAGGACATGCCCTATCTCGAGGACGGAACTCCCCTCGACATCTGCTTAAACCCTCTCGGCGTCCCTTCGCGGATGAACATCGGCCAGATCATGGAGACCGAGCTCGGCTGGGCAGGGAGCACTCTCGACGAATGGTACGCCTGCCACGTCTTCCAGTCTCCTTCGCAGGAACAGATCGAGGACAAGCTCAAGGAAGCGGGACTTCCTTTCAATTCCAAGACCACCGTCATGGACGGCAGGACCGGCGAAGCCTTCCAGAACAAGGTCACCGTCGGCGTCATATACTTTATCAAGCTGCACCACCTTGTCGACGACAAGATGCACGCCCGTTCCACCGGCCCCTACTCCCTCGTCACCCAGCAGCCGCTGGGCGGAAAGGCTCAGTTCGGCGGCCAGCGCCTCGGTGAAATGGAAGTGTGGGCCCTTGAGGCCTACGGTGCGGCCAACACGCTCCAGGAGCTCCTCACGATCAAGTCAGACGACATGACCGGAAGAGCCAAGGTTTACGAGGCCATCGTCAAAGGCGAACCGCACACCGCGGCCGGCATACCGGAAGCCTTCAACGTCATGGTCCAGGAACTCCGCGGTCTCGCGCTGGACATCCGGGTCTTCGACTCCAAGGGCAAACAGATCGCCCTCACGGAGCGCGACGACGACATCATCCAAAAGCAAGGCGCTTTCTGAGGGAGGGACCGAAGCATGCGGGACATCCAGGATTTTGACAATATAATGATCCGCCTCGCCAGCCCTGACATGATCAAGGCTTGGAGTTACGGCGAGGTAAAAAAACCCGAGACGATCAATTACCGCACCCTCCGCCCGGAGAAAGACGGACTTTTCTGCGAACGCATTTTCGGAACCACCAAGGAGTGGGAGTGCTACTGCGGCAAGTTCAAGTCCATCCGCTACAAGGGTGTCATCTGCGACAGGTGCGGCGTCGAGGTCACTCATTTCAAGGTGCGCCGCGAGCGCATGGGTCACATCGAACTCGCCTCGCCCGTTTCACACATCTGGTTCTACCGCTCGGTGCCGAGCCGTATGGGCCTCCTCCTCGATATTCCTGTCGCGGCGCTGCGCTCCATCCTGTATTACGAGAAATACATCGTCATCGATCCGGGCGACACCGACCTCAAGCGCATGCAGCTCCTCACCGAAGAGGAGTGGTACGAGGCCCAGGACCGCTACGGCGGCGGCTTCACCGCCGGCATGGGCGCCGAGGCCATCCGCTCTCTCCTCGAGCAGATCAACATGGACGAGCTCGCCGCTGAACTCCGCGCCAAGATGATCGAGAAGGGCCCCAAGTCCGACAAACGCCTCCTGAAGCGCATCGAAATCGTCGAGAGCTTCCGCAATTCCCGCGAGGGCGAGGACCGCAACGGCAATCTTCCCCAGTGGATGATCCTCGACGTCATCCCTGTCATCCCGCCCGAACTCAGGCCCATGGTCCAGCTCGACGGCGGCCGCTTCGCGACGAGCGATCTCAACGATCTCTATCGCCGCGTAATCAACCGCAACAACCGGCTGAAACGCCTGATGTCCCTCAACGCCCCCGACATCATCATCCGCAACGAGAAGCGAATGCTTCAGGAAGCGGTGGACGCCCTCTTCGACAATTCCAAGAAGAAGCGCGTCGTCAAGGGCGCCTCCAACCGTCCCCTCAAGTCGCTCTCCGACATGCTCAAGGGCAAGCAGGGACGCTTCCGCCAGAACCTCCTCGGAAAGCGCGTCGACTACTCCGGCCGCTCGGTCATCGTCGTCGGCCCCGAACTCAAGATGTGGCAGTGCGGTCTTCCCACAAAGATGGCCCTCGAACTCTTCAAGCCTTTTATAATGAAGAAACTCGTCGAGAAGGACGTCGTCTACAACATCAAGAAGGCCAAGATGCTCGTCGAGTCCGAGACTCCCGAGGTCTTCGCCGTCCTCGATGAAGTGGTCAAGGAACATCCTGTTCTCCTCAACCGCGCGCCGACCCTGCACCGCCTCGGAATCCAGGCCTTCGAGCCTGTCCTCGTCGAGGGCAAGGCCATCAAGCTCCACCCCCTCGTCTGCCACGCATACAACGCCGACTTCGACGGCGACCAGATGGCAGTCCACGTGCCGCTGACCAACGCGGCCCAGGCCGAGTGCTGGACCCTGATGCTCTCGAGCCGGAACCTCCTCAATCCCGCGAACGGCAAGACCAGCGTCTTCCCCTCCCAAGATATGGTCCTCGGCATCAACTTCCTCACCCGTCACAAGCCCGATGTACAGGGCGAGGGCAAGCGCTATTCCAGCTCCGAGGAAGTCATCATGGCCTGCGAGGCTAAGTCCTGCAATTACGCTGCCGTCGTGAAGGTTCCCGTCTCAAAGCGGCCGGTCTGGAACGCGGTCAACAAGCCCCTCGACCTTCCCGACGGCCCCGTGGTCATCCAGACAACAGCCGGACGACTCCTCCTCAACGAAGCGCTCCCCGCCGACGTCCCCTACATCAATTACCAGATGGGCGACAAGGAACTGCGCGCCCTGATCGAAGCGATCTACAAGTCCAAGGGGCCCTACGTCACCGTAGCCATGCTCGACGCGATCAAGGATAACGGATTCCGCTATGCGACTTTCTTCGGAGCCTCCATAGGCATGGACGACATCGTCGTTCCGCAGGAAAAGGCGAAGATGATCGAGGACGCCAACAAGCAGGTCGACTCCATCCAGAGCCAGTATCTTGCCGGCCACATCACCCAGGAAGAGCGATACAACCGCGTCGTCGAGGTCTGGTCCAAGACGAACGAGGATCTCACCGCGGTCATGATGAAGACCCTCGAGAAGGACCGCGCCGGATTCAACAGCATCTACATGATGGCCAACTCCGGAGCGCGAGGAAGCCGAAACCAGATCAGACAGCTGGCCGGCATGCGCGGCCTCATGGCCAAACCCTCAGGCGACATCATCGAACTTCCGATCCGCTCCAATTTCCGCGAAGGTCTTTCGGTCATAGAGTTCTTCATCTCGACGAACGGAGCGCGAAAAGGTCTTGCCGATACGGCCCTCAAGACGGCCGACGCCGGCTACCTCACGAGAAGGCTCGTCGACATTTCCCAGGACGTCGTCATCAACGTCGACGACTGCGGCACGATCAACGGCGGCTACCACACGACCATCAAGGACGGCGAGGAAGTCATCGAGGCCCTGCGCGAGCGCATCATCGGCCGCTTCTCCCTCGACCCCATACGCCACCCCATCACCGGCGAAATCATCATCGATTCCAACGAGCAGATCACCGAGGAAATCGCCGACAAGATCGACGAAGCCGGCATCGAGGGCGTCTGGATCAGGACGGTACTCACCTGCGAGGCCAAACACGGGCTCTGCCGCAAGTGTTACGGCCGCAACCTCGCCACGGGCCGCACCGTCGACATCGGCGAGGCGGTCGGCATCATAGCCGCCCAGTCCATCGGACAGCCGGGAACCCAGCTGACGATGCGCACATTCCACATCGGCGGCGCGGCGACCAAGGTTTCCGAAGAAAACAGGATCTATCAGAAGTACTCCGTCCTTGTCACCGACGTGGTGGGTACCTATGTATCCCTTTCGGACGGGCACACCCTCTTCACGCGGAAAGGTTTCCTTCTCGCCTGCAAGATCTTCTCAAACATCAACCTCATCGAAGGCGACACGGTGCATGTGCAGGACGGACAGCGCATCCTCAAGGGCGATGTCGTCGTGATCCGCGCCACGGGCGAAACGGTCAAGGCCAACGACATCTCCTACGCGCGGCTCATGCCAGGCAAGCTCCTTCTCATCGCCCAGGAGCAGAAGATCGAGGTGCGCAACGGTTCCGAAGTCATCGTCAAGAAATATGACATCGTTCCTGCCAACGCCTCCCTCGCGACATTCGATCCCTTCTCCGACCCGATCATCTCGGAGCACGACGGCTATATCAGGTACGAGGACATCATCCCCGGTTCCACCCTCAAAGAAGAGATCAACGAGGAGACCGGCAACACCGAGAAGAAGATCACCGAGTTCACCGCCGAACGCGACGCGAAGCAGCCCCGCATCGTCATCACGGATGAGGCTGGAAACGAAGTGGTCACCTATTTCCTTCCAGGCGGTGCCTACCTCAATGTCGAGGACGGCGAACTCGTGAAGGCTGGCAAGACCCTCGCCAAGACCCTCAAGGAGAGCGCGAAGGCCATGGACATCACGGGCGGTCTGCCCCGCGTCGGCGAGCTCTTCGAGGCCCGCAAGCCCAAGACCCCCACCGTCCTCGCCATGATCTCCGGAACGGTCGCCTTCCGCGGCATCGTCAAGGGCAAGCGCGTCGTCGTGGTCCGCGACCTCTTCGGCAAGGAGTACAAACACCTCGTGCCGATGGGCCGCAGGCTCCTCGTCCGCGACGGCGACACCGTCGAGGCGGGCGACATGCTCTGCGATGGAAACAAGAATCCGCACGACCTCATGGCCATCCTCGGCGAGCTCGTCTGCCAGCGCTTCCTCATGGACGAAGTCCAGCAGGTCTACCGCCTCCAGGGTGTCACCATCAACGACAAGCACATCGGAGTCATCATCCGCCAGATGATGAAGAAGGTGGAGATCATCTCCCCAGGCGACACCAGATTCATCTACGGCCAGCAGATCGACAAGTTCAAGTTCCACGAGGAGAACGCCCGCGTGCTCGCGGAAGGCGGACAGCCTGCCGTCGCCAGACCCCTCCTCCTTGGAATTACGAGGGCTTCGCTCAAGATCGACTCCTTCTTCGCCGCGGCATCCTTCCAGGAAACCACCAGGGTCCTGACCGACGCCGCCATCGCCGGAGCCACCGACACGCTGCGCGGCCTCAAGGAAAACGTCATCATCGGTCACCTCATCCCGGCGGGAACCGGAATGCACAAGTACCGCAACATCAAGCTCTTCGACAAGGAGCATGACGACCTCGACGCCTATGTCGAGGAGATTCTCGAGAAACGCAAGGCCGAAAAAGAGCTGGCGCCCATGCCCGCCCTTGAGGACAGGGCCGAGAACGGTTCGTCCTTCGAGGAAGACACGATTTTCGAGAACGACGAGGGCTTCGGCTCCGTCTCGGAAGAGGAAGACTGAGATATTGGAATTTTGTTCCGCCACATGGAATTGAATTCGAATTCCCGTGGTGGGACTCTTGACAGGAAAAAGCGCGGGAGGGTAGTGTACATCGCTCAGGACAGCTCCACCGGCTGTCTTGGCAGCATTCACTGTCCCGTATCAAGATTTTAGCCAGGATGATGCTGACATCCGGGCACAAACAAGGGAGTCGATAGCATTTATGCCGACGATCAACCAGCTCATCCGCCTCGGTCGCAAAAGCAATGTATGGCGGACTAAAGCCCCCGCCCTGCAGGAATGTCCTCAGCGCCGTGGTGTCTGCACGCGTGTCATGACAGTCACGCCCAAGAAACCGAACTCGGCCCTCCGCAAGGTAGCCCGCGTCAGGTTGTCCAATAGCATCGAAGTCACCGCGTACATTCCCGGAGTCGGGCACAATCTCCAGGAGCACTCGGTGGTTCTTATCCGCGGAGGCCGTGTCAAGGATCTCCCCGGTGTGCGCTACCATATTGTCCGCGGAGCCAAGGATACCCTCGGCGTAGAAGACCGCAAGAAGGCACGCTCCAAGTACGGTGCCAAGAGACCGAAGGCATAAGGAGCGCAGAATATGGGTCGCAAGAAGAAGACAATCGACAGGGGTCATTTGCCTGACACCAAGTACAATTCCGTAATCCTAACCAAATTCGTCTGCCGGATGATGATGCAGGGCAAAAAATCCATTTGCACGCGCATCGTGTACGACGCGATGGAGATTCTCCAGAAAAAGGCCGGAGTTCCCGCCCTCGACGTATTCAACAAGGCTCTCGACAACGCCAAGCCCGTCGTCGAGGTAAAATCCCGCCGCGTCGGCGGCGCCACCTATCAGGTGCCCATCGAGATCCGCGATATCCGCAGGGAAGCCCTCGCGATGCGCTGGATCATCAACGCCACGCGCGCCCGTTCCGGGAAGGCCATGGCGGACAAGCTCGCCGACGAGCTCATGGACGCCTACAACAATACCGGCACGGCGGTCAAGAAAAAGGAAGACACCCACAAGATGGCCGAAGCCAATAAGGCTTTCGCCCATTACAGGTGGTAAGGTCGAAATCGCCCGGACGCTGGCAGTCGCGCATCGGCCAAGAAGGCCTGTGAGGGCTGTTGGCAAGGAAGATGAACCGGATCATCCGTTCATCTACGATGCTGCCGCTTGTTAGTCGAGAAGAACCTCGTCCTTTCCGGACGGGGTTCTTTTTTATTCGGGCATGAAGGATAATCAGCCTTATTATGGCTCCCGAAACTTCCGGATCCGAAAACTCAGGCTCTGCCCCTCTCGATGCCGTCAGGAATATCGGTATACTCGCCCACATCGATGCGGGAAAAACCTCGCTCACCGAAAGGCTGCTCCATGTGGCCGGACTCCGCCCCGTAGCCGGGGGTGTCGATGAGGGCACGACGGCTACCGACTATCTCGATATTGAGCGGGAGAGGGGAATCACCGTCAAAGCCGCTTCGGTCAATCTTGGCTGGAAAGGCTGTTTCATCCATCTCATCGATACGCCCGGACATGTAGATTTCGGCGCCGAGGTGGACAGGTCGATCCGTGCCCTCGATGGCGCTGTTCTGGCGGTCTGCGGTGTCGCGGGGGTCCAGTCGAGGACAGAGGTGCTCATCGCGGCCTGCGCAAAATCCGGTCTCCCAAGGCTCGTATTCGTGAACAAGATGGACCGGAGGGGGGCTGATTTCCTGTCTGTTCTTGATGATCTCCGTTCCGGCGTAGAGCCGGGTGTCGTGGCCGTCCAGATGCCCTGGGGCGAGGGCGAGTCCTTCAAGGGAATTATCGATCTCATCCGCATGGACGCCCGCAGATTCTCCGAAGACCTTCCGCCTTTGCCATCAGGTCGAGAAAGAGGAGACGCGCCAGCCGAGCTTCCGTGCGCAATACCGGAGGATCTTCTGCCTCGAGCCGAAAAACTGCGCTCGTTTCTTGTCGAAAAACTCGCCGACCACGATCTCTCCATCATGGAGGACTTCCTGACAGGAGCGACGGTCTCCCCGGAGAGGATTCTTGTGGCTTTGAGGAGGGCGACACTATCCCTCAGCCTTGTTCCGGCCCTCTGTGGGACAGCGTTCAGGGATCTTCCCGCCATGCTTCTTCTCGATGCCGTCAGAGACTTTCTTCCCTCTCCTTTCGAGGCGGCCACGCCTGAGGGAGTGGAACCGAAAACAGGGAGCAAGGTCCGCAGGCGGCCGGACCGCCATGAGTCGTTTTCAGCACTCGTATTCAAGACAAGTTCAGATCCACAGAACGGCAGGCTCTGTTGG
This sequence comes from Treponemataceae bacterium, assembly GCA_963678065.2. Taxonomy (GTDB): domain Bacteria; phylum Spirochaetota; class Spirochaetia; order Treponematales; family Rectinemataceae. The sequence goes on along the minus strand of CAXXVZ010000003.1, from coordinate 2,152,990 downwards.
ACGAGAGTCTGGTCGGGCAGTCTGCAGGCCGGCGGGCGCATCCTCGACTCGCAATCCAAAGTCATTGTCCGCACAAAAAAAATATTCAGCATCCAGGCCGACAAGCTGGAAGAGACTCCGGAGGCCGCAGCCGGCGATATCGTCGCCCTCTCGCTTTCCGGCGCTCCTTCCGTAGGCGGTTCCGGAGCGACTCTCTGCGACCCCGCACATCCCCTTTTGTACGAGTCCATGCGGGTTCCCGAGCCGGTGGTTTCTGTTGTGATCGAGCCGCGCACGGCTTCCGACACGGCCAAGATAGGATCAGCCCTCGAGGCCCTCGTGGCGGAGGATTCCGCCCTCCGGGTTTTCGAGGACCCGCAGACCGGGCGTTACGAACTGTCGGGCCTTGGCGAACTTCACCTCGAGGTGGCTATCGAGCGTCTCTCCCGCGAGTACGGTGCGCGCATCAGGACGGGGAATCCGCGTGTTGCCTACCGGGAGACCTTGACTGTTGCAGTCTCTCATCGCGAAGAATTCGACAGGGATATCGGCGGCGAGAGGATGCGGACTGCCGTCGAGGCTGAACTCGCACCCGGTCCCCGCGGATCTGGCATGCTCATCGAGGCTGCGCCGGGTCTCAGGATACCCGCTGTCTGGATCGAAGCCGCGCGGAAGGGTCTGTCGTCCGCACTTTCGGCGGGGCCGGTATCCGGTCACCCGCTCGACGACATCCGGGCAACGATACGCGATGTCCAGGTTCCGACGGGTTCGGGCCGCCTCGCCGAAGTTGCAGTTGAGGCTGCGGCTTCTCTCTGTGGCCGATACTGTACGAGTCACGCGAAGGGTATTCTCCTGGAGCCGGTGATGAGGGTCGAGGTCGAAGTGCCCGAAGCCTTTTTTGGCGCGACTGCCGCCGCCATCACATCGAGGGGGGGGCGGCTGGAATCGGTGGACGATGTCCAGGGTGGGAAAAGCATAGCAGCGGCAGCCCCGATGCGGGTCCTTTTCGGCTTCGCAACGGAGTTGCGGTCGGCGACTGAGGGCAGGGCCGTCTTCCAGGCGCGGTTTTTCAGATTCGAGCCCGCGCCGCCTTCCATTTCTGGGACTTGAAACAAAACCCGCGATCAACTAGTGTATGTCAGCTTGGGAAAAGTGATTATAGACTTCGAATCGGTCTTCGTGCCACTTGCACAGCCTGTTCTCTTTCTTTATAATCCATAAGCCCACCCAAGAAAATATTTGGCGATACGAAGCCAAAGAGGAGAAGCATATGGCTAAAGAAAAATTCGATCGGACCAAGCCCCATATGAACGTTGGCACCATCGGACACATCGACCATGGTAAGACGACGCTCAGCGCTGCCATCACGCAGTACTGCTCGCGCAAGTTCGGCGACAAGGCGATGAAGTTCGATGACATCGACAACGCCCCTGAAGAGAAGGCTCGCGGTATCACCATCAACACCAGGCATCTCGAGTATCAGTCTGCAAAGCGCCACTACGCTCACATCGACTGCCCCGGGCATGCCGACTACATCAAGAACATGATCACCGGCGCCGCGCAGATGGATGGTGCCATTCTCGTTGTTTCGGCTCCCGACTCTGTCATGCCACAGACTCGCGAGCATGTCCTTCTTGCCCGCCAGGTCGGCGTTCCTTCGATTCTTGTCTTCCTGAACAAGGTTGACCTCGTCGATGATCCTGAGCTTGTCGAGCTTGTCGAGGAAGAGGTTCGCGATCTTCTTACCTTTCAGAAGTTCCCTGGAAGCACGACCCCGATCATCAAGGGTGCGGCATTTAAAGCCCTCTCTGAGCCCGACAATCCCGAGGCGACCAAGTGCATTCAGGAACTCCTCGATGCTATGGATACCTTCTTCCCTGACCCCGAGCGTGTTACCGACAAGCCCTTCCTGATGCCCATTGAGGACGTCTTCTCCATCTCCGGACGTGGAACTGTCGTCACTGGCCGTATCGAGCGCGGTATTATCCATGTAAACGACAACGTCGAGGTCGTCGGTATCAAGCCGACGCGCGCGACGGTCGTCACGGGCGTCGAGATGTTCAACAAGCTTCTCGATGAAGGTCAGGCCGGCGATAACGTCGGAACTCTTCTTCGGGGTGTGGATAAGAAGGAAGTCGAGCGCGGGCAGGTTCTTGCAAAACCCGGCTCAATCACGCCTCATGCCAAGTTCAGGGGTCAGATCTACTGCCTTGATCAGAAAGAAGGTGGACGCCATAGCCCGTTCTTTGCTGGCTACAGGCCCCAGTTCTTCTTCCGCACGACGGACATCACTGGAACTGTCACTCTTCCCGAGGGCAAGGAGATGGTCATGCCTGGCGATAACACGGAGATCATTGTCGAGCTGATCTATCCAATCGCCATGGAGAAGGGGCTCAAGTTCGCCATCCGTGAGGGTGGACGCACTGTGGCTTCCGGACAGGTTACCGAGATCATCGCATAACGTAGCTGTTTCTTTGGTGGAACCCCCGCAAGGGGGTTCCGCACTGATAGTGGCAGGGCCTCCCTAAGGTCCTGCGGCATTGTGATTGGATGATGCGCCCTCCCGGGTACGATCAACCGATGCCTGTGCAAGAGATCTTTGGAGGACACATGAAGGACAGAATTCGCGTCAGGCTCAGAGGGTTTGATGTGCGTCTTATCGACGACAGCGCCCGTGGTATTGTTCAGACCGTTCAGAAGGCGGGTGCCAAGGTTTCGGGACCGATACCGCTTCCTACGCGCATCAACAAGATCACCGTACTGCGTTCACCGCATGTTCATAAGAAATCGCGTGAGCAGTTCGAGATGAGGACCCATAAGCGTCTGATCGATATCATCGATCCTACGCCGGATGTCATGGACGCTCTCATGAAGCTTGAGCTTCCTGCAGGTGTGGATGTAGAGATCAAACAGTAAGCTTTTCGCTTGTTGTTTTGTCAGCAGTAAACGATCGGGCTTTGTGCCTGGACCGTTCAACGCTAGGAGTGCCGAATGATCGGACTTATCGGAAAGAAGGTCGGTATGACCCAGGTCTTTGACCAGACCGGGAAACTCATACCGGTGACGGTGGTGCAGATTGCGCCGAACGTCGTTGTCGGGAAAAAAGTGGCCGACAAGGATGGATACAACGCCGTCGTTCTCGGTGTGTATGACAAGAAGAAAGTGCAGATTACCAAGCCCTACGCGGGACAGTTTCCCCAGCCTGTAATTCCCAAAAGGATACTTAAGGAGCTGCGGGATTTTGAGAAGGAAGTTGCTGTCGGCGATAGCCTCGATGTCGCGACCCTCGAGGGAATCCGCTATGTCGACGTAACGGCTACCTCAAAGGGAAAGGGTTTTCAGGGCGTCGTAAAACGCTGGAAATTCGGAGGCGGACGTGCCACTCACGGTTCCAAGTTTCATCGTGAACCTGGTTCCACCGGACAGAGTACCTGGCCTCATCGCACTTTCAAGAATGTCAAGCTTCCCGGGCGCATGGGCCGCGAGAAGGTGACTGTTCAGAACCTCAGGGTTGTCCGCGTGGACGCCGAAAAGGGTTGTATTCTGATTCGCGGTGCCGTTCCCGGTCCGCGCAATTGCGACGTTGTCGTGCGCAGCGCCGTCAAGAAGAGCTGAAGGCGGAGGACCCAATGGAAAGGAAAATAATTTCCTTGCAGGGGAAGGAGCTCGGGACTGTTGAGCTTTCCGAAGCCGTATTCGGTCTCCCCATTAATGAAGATGTTATCTACTATGCGATCAACAACGAACTCGCGAATGCCCGCGTCGGCACTGCCTGCACGAAAGATCGCGGAGAAGTTCATGGCACCAACCGCAGGCCGTACAGCCAGAAAGGCACCGGCCGTGCGCGCCACGGCGATACCAAGTCCAACGTTTACGTCGGCGGAGGTATCAGCTTTGGCCCCAAGCCCAGGGATTACTCCTATCAGATGCCCCGCAAGGCCAAGAGGCTCGCCCTGAAGACGATTCTGAGTCTCAAGGCACAGAATGGCACCATGACCGTTGTCGAGGATTTCACGGTAGAGTCCGGGAAGACCAAGGATCTCGCCGCGAAACTCGCTTCATTTGTCGATCAGGCGAATCCTCAGCGCACTGTCGTCATCCTCAAAGATGACGATGCCCGGATAAAGCGCGCTGGAAGGAATCTTCCCTGGCTCAGCTTCCTGTCATTCAACAGGTTGAGGGCGCACGATCTCTTCTACGGCCGGAAAGTGATTGTCCTCGCCTCGGCCGCCAATGAACTCAACGAGTTCTACGCGGACAAGTAAGGAGCCGGAATATGGAATACGATTCGATTCTGATCGAACCCGTGCTCACGGAAAAGAGCAATGTCATCAGGGAACTTGGACAGTATACATTCAGGGTTGATCCCCGCGCGGGAAAAATCCAGATAATGGAGGCTGTGCGCAGGATGTTCAATGTGCATCCGGTTTCCTGCAACGTAATCAATGTGACATCCAAGCCCAAGCGGCTGCGGGGTCGCCCCGGCAAGACAGCCGAGTGGAAGAAGGCGATCGTCCGCCTCCGGGCCGGAGAGACGATCAAGATCTTCGAGGGCGCATAAGCGTAAGGGGAAATTATGGGTATAAAGACTTTCAGGCCTATCACGCCCGGCCTCCGGCATCGCGTGCAGGTGGTGAACGATGAGATCACCACCAATAAGAGCATGCCCGAAAAATCTCTTACGAAGGGTAAGTCGAGCACTGGTGGTCGTGCGTCCAATGGGCGCATCTCCGTGCGGCACCATGGTGGCGGTCATAAACGCCGCTATCGCGACATCGACTTCAAGCGCGATAAGACGGGAATCCCCGGGATCGTCACTGCCATAGAGTACGATCCCAACCGGAGTTCGAACATTGCGCTCATCATCTATGCAGACGGAGAGAAGCGCTACATTATCGCTCCGAAAGACCTCGTCGTTGGCAAGAAGATAGTGTCCGGTCCCGATGCAGCCATCGAGCCGGGCAACGCTCTGCCGCTCGAGTTCATCCCCGTCGGTCTCACGGTCCACAACGTGGAACTCACCCTCGGCAAGGGTGGGCAGCTCGCCCGCTCCGCAGGCGCAAGTGCCCTCATCGCGGCCAAAGAGGGCGATTATGTCGTGCTCAAGCTCCCCTCCGGGGAACTCCGCATGGTGTTCAAGAAGTGCATGGCCACCATCGGCGCCGTCGGAAACGAAGAGCACATGAACGAACGGATCGGAAAGGCGGGACGCAACCGCTGGCTCGGAATCAGACCCACCGTTCGCGGAACCGTCATGAACCCGGTCGACCACCCGCACGGAGGTGGAGAGGGACGTGGCAAGGGCTTCAAGCAGCCGGTCTCCCCGTGGGGCCAGCCGGCGAAGGGCTACAAGACGCGCGATGTGCACAAGCCGTCCAGCCGCTTCATCGTCAAGCGCCGTAAGTGAGATAGGAGCGAACTGTGTCAAGGTCCGTAAAAAAGGGGCCCTTCATCGAGAAGAGCCTGTACAAGAAGGTTATTGAGATGAACAAGGCGGGAGATAAGAAGATGGTGAAAACCTACTCCCGCACTTCCACCATCATTCCCGAGATGGTCAGTCAGACTATTTCGGTTTACAACGGCAAGACTTGGGTCCCGGTCTATGTGACCGAGAATCTCGTCGGTCACAAGCTTGGCGAGTTCGCGCCCACGCGGGTTTTCCGCGGTCATGCGGGCAGCGACAAGAAGGCCGAGAAGAGGTAGGCGCGATAATGGCAGCAACCAAGACCGGTTACCGCGCGACGGCCAAATGGCTTATCGCTTCACCCTCAAAGGTTCGCCCTGTGGCGGATCTTGTCAGGACGAAGCCCTACGCAGAGGCCATCGCCATCCTTGACAACACGCCGAACAAGGGAGCCAGGCTTATCAAGAAAGTCGTGGTTTCCGCGGCGTCCAACGCCCTTAGCCAGAACCGCAAGCTGGCGGAGGACATGCTCTACGTCAAAGAGCTGAGAATCGACGAAGGTCCGCGCATGAAGCGTGTCTGGTTCCGTGCCCGCGGGCGCGCCGACATGCTAATTAAACGGATGTCTCACATCACGTGCGTAATCGACGAGATCGGAAAGGTGGAGGCGTAACGTGGGCCAGAAAGTAAATCCTATCGGATTACGATTAGGGATTAACAAGGACTGGAAGTCCCGCTGGTACGTCGACCCGCGCGACTATGCCAAGACTCTCCATGAGGACCTCGCGATCCGCAGGCGGATCAACGAACTCCCTGAAACCAAGGGTTCCGAGATTGCCGAAATCGAGATTGTTCGCCACCCCCAGCGGGTCACGGTAGTTATCCACACTGCCCGTCCCGGAGTCCTCATCGGCGTGAAGGGTGCCAACATCGAGAAGATCGGTGCCGAGCTTCAGAAGGTCGCGACCAAAAAAGTCCAGATCAAGATCAAAGAGATCAAGAAGACGGACACAAATGCACAGGTTGTGGCACAATCCATCGCTCGCCAGCTTGAGAACCGCGGTTCTTTCCGCAAGGCGATTAAAATGGCTGTCGCGAATGCCATGAAGGGCGGTGCACAGGGTTGCAAGATCCGCGTCTCCGGCCGCCTCGGTGGCGCTGACATGTCCAGGACGGAGCAGCACAAGGACGGACGCGTTCCTCTTCACACGCTCAGGGCCGATATCGATTACGGCTTTGCCGAATCTTCCACTACCTTCGGCAAGATTGGCGTCAAAGTGTGGATTTACCAGGGGATGGTCTACCGAAGCGACAAAAACGAAGATGCCGGTACCCTTGTCCGCAAGCAGCGCCGCGATCACGATGATCGCCCTGAACGCGGAGATCGCCCGGACAGGCGCCCGCCCCGCGGCGAAGGACGCCCGTTTGAGGCGAGGGCGAGGAGCTAAATCATGCTGAGTCCCAAGAGAGTAAAATACCGCAAGCAGCAGCGCGGAAGAGTTCATGGCAATGCCCACACCGGCGATACTATCGCCTTCGGTGAATACGGTTTGGTCTGTCTCGAGCCCGAATGGCTGACCAACAGGCAGATCGAAGCGGCGCGCGTGGCCCTCAATAGGTACATAAAGCGCGGCGGAAAGCTCTGGATCCGAATTTTCCCTGACAAGCCCTACAGCAAGAAGCCTGCGGAAACCCGCATGGGTAAAGGAAAGGGAGCGCTCGAGTATTGGGTCGCCGTAGTCCGTCCCGGGACCGTGCTCTTCGAGCTGTCCGGCGTAGAAGCCAAAGTGGCCGAAGAGGCCATGCGCCTTGCGGGTTCCAAGCTTCCCGTCAAGACAAAGTTCGCGCTCCGCGCGGAAACGGAGTGAGGAAATGAAGAACTCATTCAAAGAGCTCAAGCATGAAGAGCTCATCCTGAAAAGGGAAGAGCTCAAGAAGAAATATTTCGACCTGCGCTTCCAGATGGTGGTTGGCCACGTGGAAAACCCCCTCCAGAAGCGTAATATCAGGCGCCAGATCGCCCGGGTCGAGACCCTCATCCGTCAGCAAGCCGCCGGGTTGGCGCGCTAGTCCGAGGAGACGAACGTGGAAAACGACGTTCAGAAAGAAGTGAAGGGCCGGCAGGAACTTCAGGGGATCGTGGTCAGCGACAAGATGTCCAAAACTATTGTCGTCGAGATCATGATGCGGAAGCTGCACCCTCTCTACAAGAAGTACGTGAACAGGTCCAAGAAGATCAAGGCTCACGACGAGACCAATCAGGCCCACATCGGCGACACCGTCCGTGTGGTCGAGTGCCGCCCGCTTTCGCGCGACAAGCGCTGGCGTCTGGCGGAAATCGTCGAGAGAGCGAAATAAGGCGACGGGGATACAGATATGGTACAAGTTGAATCAAAACTGGTCGTCGCCGACAATTCCGGAGCCAAAACGGTTCAGGTTATCAAGGTTCTCGGTGGCACCCACAGAAGATATGCGAGGATAGGCGATATCATCGTCGTTGCGATAAAGACGACCATTGCCAACTCCGCGATCAAGAAGGGAACTATCGAAAAAGCGGTCGTTGTGCGCACGCACAAGGAATATCGCCGCCCGGACGGAACATACATTCGTTTCGACGACAACGCATGCGTCATCATCGATGCGAACAAGAATCCCAAGGGGAAGCGCATTTTCGGGCCGGTAGCTCGCGAGCTCCGTGAGAAGGATTACATGAAAATTGTATCCCTCGCGCCCGAGGTCCTGTAAGGAGTCAGGGGATGGCCGAGATCAAGTATAAGCTCCGAAAGGAGGACCTCGTCCAGGTCATAGCCGGCAAGGACAAGGGAAAGCAGGGGAAGATCGTCAAGGTCGACACCGATAAGGGTCGTGCGATCGTGGCCGGCGTCAACATGGTCAAAAAGGCCATGAAGAAGCGAAAGCAGACCGATCGTGGTGGCATTGCCGAGATCGAAGCTTCGATCGATCTTTCCAACATCATGATTGTCTGCAAGAAGTGCGGACCCGTCCGGTTGGGCTACAAGCTCGATGGCGATGTCAAGAAGCGTGTCTGCCGCAAGTGCGGGGAGGTCATCTGATATGGCCGAGAAGAAGAATACCGTTCCCCGGCTCAAGAAAGTATACGGAGAAACTATCGCTCCCGAGCTCTTCAAGGAGCTGGGCTACACTTCCATGATGCAGGTGCCCAGGTTCGTGAAGGTCGTCGTGTCGATGGGCGTCGGAGAAGCGAAAGAGAACAAAAAAATTCTCGACGCGGCTGTCGAAGACATCGGACACATCACGGGCCAGCATGCGGTAAAGACCAAGGCGAAGAAATCCATCGCGACCTTTAAAATCCGCGAGGGACAGGAAATCGGTGCGCGCGTCACGCTCCGCGGAAACTATATGTGGGAATTCCTCGACAGACTCATGAATGTCGCGCTTCCCCGCGTAAAGGACTTCAGGGGCGTCAATCCCAATGCCTTTGACGGTCACGGAAACTACTCGCTCGGACTCAACGAGCAGATTATCTTTCCGGAGATCGACTTCGACAAGATCGAGAAGATAATGGGTCTCAATATCGCGATCGTTACGACCGCAAAAACGGACAGGGAGGCTAAAACCCTCCTGGCCAAGATGGGCATGCCCTTCAGGAAGTAAGGAAGGCTTAAATGGCGCGCAAGGCGATGATTCTTAAGGCTTTGAAGAAGCCGAAATACATGACCCGCACGGTCCGGCGCTGCAAGGTTTGCGGCAGGGCGCGGGGGTATTTACGCAAGTTCGATATGTGCCGAATCTGCTTCCGGAAGCTTGCTTCCGAGGGTCTGATTCCCGGCGTGACGAAGTCGAGCTGGTAGGAGGTAGCGATGAGCGTTTCCGATCCCATCGCGGACATGCTGACAAAAATCCGCAACGCGAGCGCGGCACGGCATGAGAAGGTCGATATTCCGACCTCGAAGCTTAAGCTCGAAATTGTCAAGATCCTCAAGACTGAGGGTTTTATCAAGAACTTCAAGAAGATCCAGGCGGAGGGATCCAATGTCATCCGCATATTCCTCAAATACGACGAAGCGAACGAGCCCATCCTTCACGGGGTGGACAAGGTTTCCAAACCCGGCCGCCGCGTATATTCGGGGTATAAAGAGCTTCCCCGCGTCTTCAATGGCTATGGCGCCCTCATCGTTTCCACTTCTGTGGGAGTGACGACCGGACGCAAGGCTGTCGAGAAGAAAGTCGGCGGCGAGCTTATCTGCACCGTTTGGTAACCGAGGGTACTATACATGTCGAGAATCGGAATACGGCCGGTCCTGGTTCCCCAGGGTGTGAAAGTCACTGTGAATCCCACCCAGGTAACCGTCGAGGGGCCCAAGGGAAAGTTGTCCCAAGATTACGTTCCTGAAGTCGAAATCGCCGTCAAAGACGGAACCGTCGTTGTGACCCGGAAGAACGATACCAAGCAGGCCAAGGCCTTCCATGGGCTCTATCGTAACCTGATCAACAACATGGTGTTAGGCGTCTCCCAGGGTTTCAAGAAAGTCCTGGTGATCAACGGCGTCGGCTACCGTGCCGAAGTGCAAGGCAAGCTCCTTGTCATGAGCCTCGGATATTCCACCGATTTCGTGGTGGCCGTTCCGGATGGGCTCACTGTGACCACCGAAGCGAACAACCAGAAGGTTGTTATCGTCGGTTTTGATCGTCAGCTTGTCGGACAGTTCGCCAGCGAAGTCAGGGGTCTGCGTCTTCCCGAACCGTACAAGGGCAAGGGCATCAGGTACGAGGACGAGAAGATCCGCAAGAAAGTCGGCAAGACCGGTGTGAAGTGAGGCGGCAGGCATGAGCGTTAAAGAACTGAACGATAAGCTTCGCAAACGCGAGCAACGGAAGATCCACGTCCGCAAGAATATCGAGGGAGTTCCCGAGAAGCCGCGGATGACTGTTTTCAAATCCAATCGCTATCTCTACGTCCAGGTTATCGACGACTCCGTCGGCAACACAATCGTGTCCGCCAGCACCCTCGAGCCCGCGCTCAAGGACATCAAGCGGACTGTTGAAGGTGGAGCGAAACTGGGCGAGGAGATCGGCAAGCGGCTCAAGGAAAAGAATGTTTCCGTCGTGGTCTTTGACCGCAATGGATACAAGTATCACGGCATCGTCAAGGCAATAGCCGATGGCGCCCGCAAGGCCGGGATCCAATTCTAGGAGGAGCTCCTCGTGGACAGGAATAGAAGAGACGACGCGCAATCGCGCGACAACAATGTAGAGAAGCTCGTCAAGCTGAACAGGACCGCTAAGGTAGTCAAGGGTGGACGGAGATTTTCCTTCTCCGCCCTGACCGTCGTCGGCGACCGTTCCGGCAATGTGGGCTTCGGTTTCGGTAAGGCGAACGACGTCACCGAAGCCATAAGGAAGAGCATTGAAAAAGCCAAGAGGGCGATGGTCAAAATGCCCGTAAAGGCTGGTACCGTTCCGCACGAAATCGTCGGCGAATACAAGGCTACCAAAGTGCTCATCAAACCGGCTTGTCCTGGATCCGGAATCATCGCCGGAGGCCCCGTTCGCGCCATCATGGAAGCGGGCGGCGTCACCGATGTCCTTTCCAAGTGCGTCGGATCCCGGAACTCCATGAATATTGTCCGCGCCGTATTCGACGGAGTGGGCAAGCTGATGGATGCCAAGGCTGTCGCGAAAAACCGCGGCAAGACGCTGAAGGATCTGTGGGGCTAAGTCATGGCAAAGAAAATTGAAATCACACTGGTTAAGAGCACGATCCACCAGAAACCCCAGATGCGGGCGACCGTGCGTTCGCTCGGCCTCAGGAAGATCAGCTCCAAGACGATCAAGGATGCCAACCCCGCCATTCTCGGAATGGTGGCCAGGGTCCAGCACCTCGTCTCATGCAAGGAGATCGACTAATGTCCGATTACATGCTCCATGCTCCCGAGGGAGCCAACAAGCGCAAACGGATAGTGGGGCGTGGTCAGGGTTCCGGACTCGGAACCACGGCCGGCAAGGGCAATAAAGGCCAGCAGTCCCGCTCCGGCGGAAAGACTTACCCTGGATTCGAGGGTGGACAGATGCCTCTCTACAGACGCCTGCCCCACCGCGGATTCACCAACATCTTCAAGAAAGACTGGCAGGTCGTTAACCTCTGCGACATCGATGGCCGCTATGAAGCCGGAGAGATCGTCGATGGGGCCTCTCTTCTCGTGAAGGGGCTGGTAAAAAAAGCTTCCGGACTCATCAAGATTCTCGGCAACGGCGAGTTGTCGGTGGGCCTTACCTTCCAGGTTGATAAGGTGTCGGCTCCGGCGAAGGCCAAGATCGAGAATGCTGGCGGAAAGGTGGAGACACCCTCCGACGTCAACGTCTGATGTGCAACGTAAGGTAGGCTTAGCATGGCTGGCAATCCGCTTTCCGATATCTTCCGCATCAAGGAACTCCGGGAAAGGATTCTGTTCACGCTTTTCTGGCTGGGAGTATTCAGACTCGGCGCTTTCCTTCCCATTCCGGGAATCAATGCGAGCGCGCTGCAGTCCTATTTTGCCAGCCAGGCAGGCGGCTCTGGCGGGATTACCGACTATCTCGATTTCTTCGCCGGCGGCGCGTTCAAGAACTTCTCCCTCTTCATGATGGGCGTCATGCCCTATATCAGCATGCAGATCATCATGCAGCTCATGCTCATCGTCTTCCCGAAGCTCAAGCGCGTTGCGGAAGAGGAAGGCGGTCGCAAGAAGATCGCCCGCTGGACGAGGCTCGGCACCATCGGAGTCTGCATCATTCAGGCCTACTCCGTTACTGTCTGGGCCGACAGGATCCCGAACGCGATAGCGATGAACTCCAGGCTCATGTATACCATAGTCGCCGTAATTACGGTGACGACGGGCACCATGTTCCTGATCTGGATCGGCGAACAGATCACCAAGAGGGGGATCGGAAACGGAATCTCTCTTCTGATTTTTGCCGGAATAGTAGCCAGGCTCCCCAATGCCTTCTATGAGTTGATCAAGAAAATCCAGAATGGGGAAATCAACGCCATCTATGCCATCGTCGTCATCGCGATGTTCGTGGCGGTCGTCGCCCTCGTCGTCATGGAACAGCAGGGGCAGAGGAAGATTCCCGTCAATTACGCCAAACGCGTTGTCGGCAGGAAGATGTACGGCGCCCAGAATACCTACATACCGTTCAAGATCAATCCTTCCGGAGTTATCCCGGTCATCTTCGCCTCGAGCATTCTGACTTTCCCGCTTCAGATCGCGCAGAGTTTCGGCGTAAACGCGAAGTGGCTCAGGGATTTCGCGTACTGGCTGAGACCCCAGGGCTTCTGGTACAGCGCGCTGGATGTCGCTTTCATCATCTTCTTCGCCTATTTTTACACGCAGGTTTCGTTGAATCCGGCGGAAATATCAAAGAACATCCGTGAAAACGGCGGTTCGATTCCGGGAATCCGAAGCGACAAGATGGAAGAGCACCTCACGAGGATACTGAACAGGATCATATTGCCCGGAGCCCTGTACCTTGCGCTCATCGCGCTGATACCGAGTCTCGTGCAGAAGCTGTTCAATTTTCCGAGCCAGCTTGCCTACCTCCTCGGAGGTACTTCGCTCCTGATCCTGGTCGGTGTCGACCTCGACACGATGTCCCAGATTGAGGCGCTTCTCAAGATGCACCATCATGACGGCCTCGTGCGCAAGGGGCACATACGATCCCGCAACCTGTAGAATCTTTCGTCCAAATGGTATTTAATGGCGCGATGCGCGCGTAGGGGGAACCCATGAAAGTTAGGACTAGCGTCAAGAAGATATGCGACAAGTGCAAGGTGATAAAGCGCGACGGTATCGTCCGCATCATCTGCGAAAACCCCAAGCACAAGCAGAAGCAAGGCTGAGGGGAGGAGGTAGCTCATGGCACGTATAGCGGGAGTAGACCTCCCGAACAAGCACGTGGAAATCGCATTGACATACATCTTCGGGCTCGGAAGGACCAGCGCCCGCAAGATCTGCGAGACCACAAAGATTGACCCCGCGAAAAAGATCAATGATCTTTCGAACGAGGAAGTCAACGAACTCCGCAAGGTGATCGAGAGCGATTACATGGTTGAGGGTCGGCTTCGCTCGCTCACGGCGCTCAACATCAAGCGCCTCATGGACATCGGTTGTTACAGGGGCTTGAGGCATCGCAGGGGCCTGCCGGTCAATGGTCAGCGGACCAGGACCAACGCCCGCACCCGTAAGGGTAAGAGAAAGACCGTGGCCAACAAGAAGAAGGCCGTGTAACCAAAGGGGCGTAAAGTGGCAGTCGCAAAGAAGAAGAAAGAGAAAAAGAGTGTATATGAAGGCAACGTCTACATCCAGGCGACCTTCAACAATACCATCATCACCATTACGGATCTGAAGGGCAACGCGATATCGTGGTCGAGCTCGGGCGGACATGGATTCCGCGGCGCAAAGAAGTCCACCCCCTTCGCCGCGCAAACCGTAGCTGAAACCGCGGTTCAGAAAGCGCTCACTGTGGGTCTTCGTGAAGTCCACGTCTATGTCAAGGGACCTGGAATCGGTCGCGAGTCTGCCATCAGGCAGCTCGGCGCCCTCGGTCTCAAAGTCAAGACGATCAACGACGTCACGCCCATTCCCCACAACGGGTGCCGGCCCCGCAAAGCCCGTCGTATCTGAGTCAGGGGGTATAGAGAATGGCCCGTTATACTGGACCCGTGTGCAGGCTTTGCCGCACCGAGCAGAAGAAATTGTTTCTCAAGGGTGCTCGCTGCAAGAGCGACAAGTGCCCCATCAACAAGAAAGCCCTCCCGCCGGGGAAGGCCCCGAAGGCGCGTCTCGGAAAGAAATCGGACTACGCCGTGCAGCTGCGCGAGAAGCAACAGCTGAAGCGGTCTTATGGCCTTATGGAGGCTCAGTTCCGCAATACCTTCCAGAAAGCCCTCCGCATGCCAGGCAAAACCGGCGAAAATCTGTTCATTCTTCTCGAGCGCAGGCTCGATACCGTGGTGTACAGACTCCGCTTCGCTTCCTCCAGGGCTCAGGCCAGGCAGCTTGTCCTGCATGGACATGTCGCGGTCAATGGAAAACGCGTGAACATCCCCTCCTATTCCGTCAAGGAAGGAGACAAGCTCGGTATCCTCGCCTCCGGGAAGAAGATGGACCTCATCAAAGATGCTCTCCAGGAAGTCGGACGTTCCGGTGTTATGCCCTGGCTTGAGGTAGACGTCGACAATATGACCGGAAAACTCTGTGCGTATCCGCATCGCCAGGACATCACCGATATGGCGGATATCCGCGAGCAGCTCGTAGTTGAGCTCTATTCGAAATAAGGAGCCGTGATGGCGCGGAAGAACCTACTGAAGGGTTTTAAGAGGCCGAAAGGCATAACGTACGAGCAGAGCGAGTCGGGACCCGACTACGGCAAGTTCCTCGCATATCCCTTCGAGCCCGGCTACGGTACCACCGTAGGCAATACGCTGCGCCGCATCCTCCTCTCTTCGATCCAGGGCTACGCTATTTCGGCAGTCCGGATAGTTCGCTACGATGCGGAGGGCGCGCAGCATGTTGTTACGAGCGAGTTCGAGACGATTCCGGGAGTCGTCGAAGACACGATCGAAGTTATCAACAATCTCAAACAGCTCAGGATTCGCCTTCCGAACGACGAAGAACAGGCCACTTTCCTTTATGAAATAAAGGGGATGGAGACGCTCACGGGCGAGTTCTTTGGAAAAGACAAGAATCTTGACGTACTCAACCCCGGCATCAAGATAGCTTCACTCATGAAAGAAGCCCATCTGGATATCGAAATACAGGTGGATCTGGGACGCGGCTATGTGCCGTCCGAAGTCAACGAGAAGTATATCGAGATCGTGGGAACCATTCCCATGGACTCGATCTTTTCGCCTGTCAAGAAAGTGAAGTACAGCGTCGAGCCCACCCGGGTCGGACAGCGTTCCGATTACGACAAACTCGTGCTCGAAATCTGGACTGATGGGTCGGTCAAGCCGGAAGATGCTCTCGCGGAGGCCGCCAAGATAGCAAAAGATCATTTTGCTATCTTCGTCAACTTCGACGAAGGCGAGCTCGGTGGCGACGATCAGAACGATGAGATCGAAGAGCGCGTCAGACAGATCCTGAATACTCCGGTGGAGGAGTTGGAACTCTCGGTGAGGTCCTCGAACTGCCTCAAGAACGCCAACATCAAGTCCATCGGCGATCTTACCAGAAAGACAGAGGACGATATCGCCAAGACACGCAATTTTGGCAAGAAGTCCCTCCAGGAGATCAAGGACAAACTCAACGAGTGGAACCTCGGTCTCGGCATGACGGATTATTCGGCCCTCAGAAGTTATCTGAAACTCTCGATGAAGAAGGAAGAGACCGATGAAGCATAAGATCGGGTTTAACAAGCTGAACCGGGTACCGGCCCACAGGAAGGCCCTCATCCGGAACATGATGACTGTGCTCTTTAAACACGAGCGGATCGTCACCACGAGAGCCAAGGCTATCGAAGCCCGGAGAGCCGCGGAAAAGATGATCACGAGGGCAAAAGAGGATTCCGTCCACAACCGCCGCATTGCCGCGAAAAAAATCCAGGATGAAGCCATCCTTGCCAAGCTGTTTACGGATATCGGCCCGCGCTTCAAGGAGCGCAACGGTGGCTACACTCGCATCCTCAGAGTGGGATTCCGCAAGCACGATGCAGCCGACATGGTGATCCTCGAGCTCGTGGACCGCAAGGAAGACGACAAGAAAGCCGATCGCGAAAAGCGAAAGACTGAGAAAAAGGCCAAAGCGGCCACGAACAAGGCCGAGTAATCGGGCCTCGAGGAGTACCAGCATGTCTAAAGCCCATCGTGGGAAAGGCCTCAGGCAGACCCCCGCTTCCGGTCGCGCTACCTGCCCGGTCTGCAAGAGGGAAGGCGTCAAGGTCCTGTACGAACAGGAAGTAGAAGGCAAAAAGACCAAGATCTGCAAGGTCTGCAAAGCCACACTCGCCAACGCAAAATAGTCTGCCAGGCGTCATCCGGAATATCTTCTGCCTGATGCCACGAAAGCGTCAGCGCAAAAAGGGCCGCAAGGGAAATCTTGCGGCCCTTTTTTTCACACCAGTCCGACTGTGCAAAAAGCGTGTCTCGAAGTTTCCCCGGAACGGCTGAGCGCCTGAATTAACTGAACAGTGTCAGCGCAGCGAGACCGAGAAACACGATGGCCAGACCCAGCTTAACCGCTCCCATGCGCTTCTGGAAAACCGCTCCTATCCTCTTCGAACTTACCCCGAGATAACTCGCCGCAAATACGGCGAGGAGTGGTGCGATGAAGCATAGGTTGTATAGAACGAGGAGGAGAACAGAATTGGATTTTCCCTTCGTTCGCGCGAGGTATGCGAGAGTCGGCAGATAAACCTGTCCCGTACAGGCGAACTCAAATATCGACACGAAGAAACCTAAGACGAAGGAGGAACCAGCGAGGGCGGCCGTTCTGACCCTGGTACGGATCGACGCGTGGATCTTGAGTTTCAGTGAGTTCGGGAGCTGGAGCAGAATCTCGGAGGCTTTGCCTGCCTTTATTCGTGTATAATCGTAGACACTCAAGGCTGCCAACATGACAAGGGCCGTGACAAGTACCCAACGTATGATAGTCGATACGAGAGCGACAGCGCCTGCTGCCCGCAGCGCAGCGAAAAGGCCGAATCCTATGCCCATGTAGGTCAAAAAGACGCCTAACGAAAAGAGGGCGCCAATGATGAGGATCTCATGTCGGCCCTTCCCTGCGAGGGCGAGAGATGCAAGAAGAAAGACGAGGGTTGTAAAAGCGCAGGGATTGACGCCATCGATGAGACCAGCAGCCATTACGGGAAGAGCGGCCAAGCTCGCTGAAATTCCCTGCGCCGAGGCTGAGGTCTCGGTGAGGGCGGATGTGCCGCCTGAGACCTCGGAAGCTGCCTTAGTGTTTCGCGACAAAAGCAGGCCTGGCAGACGATCGCGAATCTCCTCTTCTCCTTGTAGGAGCTCATTTCCGATCCGAAGCACAGGTATGGCTTTTATCGGGACTCCTCTGGACGAGGCGAAGGCAGCGAGCTCTTCGTAGACCGACGGGTCCAAAAGATCGCGTCGATCAAGCGATATGCGGATTCCGTACCGCGCCTCGAAATTCGGAATCTCGACGGAGAGAAAATCCTCACAGGAATGGCAGCCAAGCGTATAATAATATTGTGCCACGATCGAATTCGTGCTCGCCGGTCTCACTCCAGCGTTGTCTGATAGGGGAGTTTCGTTGCTCGCCGGTCTGTCTACGCGCACTACGCCGCTCAAGAGATAATAAAGGGGCTTCGCGCCGGAGACGTCGGTTTTTACGATATATGCGCGTTGTGTTTTTCCCTCATAGTCCTTCGAGTCGAAGCTCAGGGCGAATGTCGCCGAACCTCCCGGCGCAATTGTCTGTGTCTCGGGCGAAACAGTCAAACAGGTACAAGTGGGCACGAAGGTCAATTTCACCGACAGGGCAGCCCGGTTGGTTGCTACGACCTTTGTCTTCACGATATCGCCTTGTCCTATCATTCCATACTTCCATTCGGGAGGAGAAAATTCTGGCAGGGAGGCTTCTGATTGGGCATACAGACCAGCGCCGAAGGAGGCGATGAAAACATATAACAGAAAGAGGCTTTTCTTCACCGCGCCAGTGTATAGGCCGAGGCTCCCTTCTGTATAGATATGCCGATATGTGACCGGGCGCGAGTACATGAAGCAAAGCAGAAAATGGGCTGTATCGATGATATCATTTTATTCAAGGCAACCCATCGGTTTCCAATCATGTCAATCCCTTGAATCACCCGCTGAATCCTCATCGTTTTTGCGTTCAGGCCTCGATATCGATATTGGCTTGACAAGTGCTTCTATCGATGATAACACTTTACAATGTTCCGTAAATTCATCACGAACCGGGCAATGATTCCGGTCATTTTGTGTCTTCAGATCCTTCCTCTTATCGTTTTTCCCCTCAATATCTACAACATAACGACGCAAGAATGGTGGCTCCCCGTCTTCCTCACGCTGCTGACCGTGATATCGCTCATACAGGTACTCCTGCGTCGGAACATAGCCTCTTGGCCTTGGTATCTCCTCGCCTTTTCGCAGGGATTCAATATTATCAGCCGAATATTGATGGTATTGTCCCATGCCACCGTCACGGTCGAGGGCGGGGCTCAGCGCGCGAACTGGACATACCTTTCAATTGCGTTTGCCGCGATGCTTTTTTCGAGCTTCGAGATCTGGTATTGCGAACTGCCCGAGGTTCGCCAGAGGCTCACCGCCAGAAGCGTGACAAAAGTCCTTGCATAAATATCCTTGAGGAAATTTCTTTCGAGATTCTCCGTGCGGAGTTACAAGTCGAAGTAATCACTGCAAATACGTGAAGGAATCATGAATCGAAAATGATGGTTGCACTTGACAGCCTTATTTTGAAAGGTATATTTATTGAATCTATTTTCTAGGAGGAAGGTATGAAGCGTGTTCTGATCATCGCTCTCGTCCTGGTCCTGGCTGTCTTCACGGCCGGAGCCGCTGACCTCAAGGTAGCCATCTTGGCTCCCCTGTCCGGCGCGGTGCCCTCGTTCGGCCTCTCGACCAAAGAAGGCGCCTTGCTTGCCATCAACGAGTGGAACGCCAAGGGTGGAGTCCTCAAGATGAAAATCGTTCCCATCGTCGAGGACAGCCAATGCGCGGCCGATGCCGCTGTCAACGCCGCAAACAAGGTCATCAATCAGGATGGCGTAAAATTTATCATCGGCGAAGTCTGCTCCGGCGCCACGATCCCCGTCTCGGAGATCGCCAATCCCGCGAAGATCCTCGAGATCAGCCCGACATCCACGAACCCCAATGTCACTGTGGACAAGGACGGGAAGACCAAGGACTATATTTTCCGCGCCTGCTATATCGATCCCTTCCAGGGCGGCATCCTCGCCCAGTTCTCCTTCTCCAGATTAAAGGCGAAGAAAGCCTTTATCCTGTATGATCAGGGCAATGATTATACGATCGGCCTCGCGACCGCCTTCGAATCGCAGTTCACGAAACTCGGCGGCAAGATCGTTGGAAAGGAAACCTACACCAAGACCGATACCGACTTTTCCGCCATTCTCGCCAAGATCAAGGATGCGAAGCCTGAAGTCGTGCTTCTTCCCGATTATTATAACATCGTCAACCTCGTGACCAAGCAGGCCAAGGAGAAAGGTATTTCCGTTCCTTTCGTTGGTGGCGACGGCTGGGATTCTCCCGACCTCGACAAGGCAGCGGCGGCGGGCGGATACTATACCAATCACTACGCGCCTGATGATCCTCGGAAGGAAGTCCAGGGTCTCCTCAAGGCCTATGGTGCCGCATACAAGACCGATGACGGTAAGGCCAAAGTTCCTGACGCTCTCGCCGTTCTCGCCTACGACGCGACGAATCTTCTTCTGACTGCCATCCAGAGCGCGGGTAAGGCCGATACTACTGCTGTCAAGACCGCCCTTGAGAAGATCAGCTTCAATGGTGTCTCGGGCATAATCACGATGGACAAGCTTCACAACCCGGTGAAGTCCCTGACTATCCTCGCCGTCAAGGCTGACAAGATCGTCTTCGACTCCGTCGTCCAGCCTTAATCCCACTTCTTGATAAAAACGGAGAGAGGGCAAGCTTCTGCTTGTCCTCTCTCTTTGAATCGTCCATCGAAGAGGTAGCACGAATGCCAGCTAGCACCGAAACAACAAAAGCCGCGAAGAGCGCCAGGGTGCGTCGCGGACCGCCTCTCGCCTGGGTCGGCTGGGCTTTTATTATCCTCCTTGGCGTCGTGACTGTGGCCTACATCACGAGTAAAGCATGGTCCAATCCTATCCTTTTCATACAGAACCTGCTCGACGGACTCAAGCTCGGCTTCGTATATGCCCTTATCGCGCTCGGATATACGATGGTCTACGGCATAGTCAAGCTCATTAACTTTGCACACTGCGATGTTTTCATGGTGGGTTCTTTCACCAGTTTCTACGCGGTCAGCCGCTTCAACCTCCACAAGTGGCCACAGGCTGTCTTTCCCGGCATCGCTCCCTCTTTCTCGCTCATCATCGGTTCGCTCACGGTAGTCCTCTTCTCCATGGCGGTCTGCGTCATCCTTGCGGTAACCATAGAGCGGGTTGCATACAAGCCCCTCCGCGATGCCCCGCGTATCGCGGCTCTCATTACCGCGATCGGTGTCTCGTTTTTCCTCGAATTTTTCGGTGCCCTGCCTTTCGTCTTTTCAGGGCGCTTCATTCCTTATAAATCGCCCTTCCCCACAACAGCCTGGTACATTCAGGACGGAATACACCCCATCGTTTCGGGGCAGGCCTCACCAGACAATACGATCTCTTTCTCCAATATATTTCTCATCATCGCCGCTGCCTCCATCCTTGTGCAGATCCTTCTGCAGTTTATTGTCAAGCATACAAAAATCGGCATAGCGATGCGTGCAGCCTCTTACGACAAATCGACGGCGCGGCTCATGGGCATCAATGTGGATCGGGTCATCTCCTTCACGTTCGCCATCGGCGCAGCGTTCGCGGGTTTGGGAGGAGTGCTCTACGCAATAGCGTACTCCTCGATCTGGACCCAGCTAGGCACTCTCCCTGGTCTCAAAGCCTTCGTGGCAGCTGTTCTCGGGGGGATTGGCAGCATCCCGGGAGCCTTCGTTGGCGCCCTCATCATGGGGCAGGCCGAGTCCCTGACGATGAGCTACATCTCGACGCCCATGCGCGATGCAGTGGCCTTCACAATCCTCATCATCGTACTCCTTGTGAAGCCGACTGGCCTGTTCGGTGAGCCATCGTTGGAAAAGGCATAGGGAGAGGATTATGGAACTCGGATACCTCGTCAGTACCATTGTAAAGATGGTCGCCCTTATGGCTTGGATATACGGATTGCTCTGGGGCCTCGGACGCAAGAGGCTCTGGGAGAAAGCGGCTACCATTGTCCTGGCCTTCGGGGTTATTCAGGCCATCATTCTTACCAAGATAGGCTCTTTCGCCCTTTTTTCGGCTTTTGACCAGGGATTATTGTTCCAGGCCATCACCATGACAATGGTGGCCCTCGGCCTCAACCTCATTTACGGTTTCAATGGACAGTTCAGCTTAGCACAGTGGGGATTCTACGGCATCGGGGCTTATTGCTCGGCCGATATCACATACCGCTGGACGAACGGCGACGCGAGCGGACTCATTGTCGTGGGCCTCGGCGTTATACTCGGTGCCTTGACTATCCTCGGCGTGGGCCGGTTCCTCAAGCGCAAGCGTGGCGTACCTGTGCTGTCGGCCTTTACATTTTACCTCTTCGCGATCGTCGCCGTAGGCTTCCTCTCGGTGTGGCTTGGTAAAATCCTATCACCGATGTGCACTCCGCTGTTCGGCACTCCTGACGCACCCGGGCCTCTTAAATCGTTCATTGCGCTTCAGGCGGTGTTCTTCCTCTCCGTTATTTTTGCGGGAGCCTTCGCCGCTGAAGTGAGTTTCCTCTTCGGTCTCCCTGTGCTCAGCCTCGGCTCCGACTACTTCGGTATCGCGACACTTGGCTTCGCCATCGTCGTGAAGACCCTTCTCGTCAATTCGGATACGATCCTACCCTTCCAAGAGATGAAGGGCGGACGGGGTATGATCGGTATACCCAAGCTCACAAATTGGGCCTGGGCCTTCTTTTTCCTTCTCTTTGTCGTAGTACTCATACGAAATTTCATACGGTCTAGCACGGGTCGTGCTACGTTGGCGGTTCGTGAGGACGAAATAGCGGCCAGGGCGATGGGCATCAATGTTGCGGACAACAAACTCCTCGCCTTCGTCGTCGGCAGTTTTGTTGCGGGCATAGGCGGCGGTATCTACGCCCATTACATCGGATTCCTCTCGCCGAATACTTTCGACTTCATTTCGGGCTTCAACCCGCTCATCATCGTAGTATTCGGAGGCCTTGGCTCCATGACCGGCACGATAGCGGCGGCATTCGGCTGGATATTTTTCCTCGAAGGCTTCTTGCGCGTACTCCTCGGCCAGTTCGGGACTGACGCGCCCTCGTGGCGTTTCGTTCTCTATCCGATCACTCTTCTCTTGCTCATGCTCGTCCGACCTCAAGGTCTCCTTGGCACAGTGGAATGGGGATTCTTCCGGGACGAGGGCATAGGCGGCAAAATCAAAGCCGCACTATCGGCAAAGTCGAAGAGGGCGAGGAAATAAAATGGCAGACTTGAAAAAAGGCGCGACTATCCTCGCGATGAATGACGTAACTAAGGCCTTCGGCGGCCTTCTTGCAGTCAAGGACTTCAACTTGAGCCTTCCAAAGGGCAGCCTTCAGGGCCTCATCGGTCCTAACGGGGCGGGCAAGACCACTGCCTTCAACCTCATCACGGGGATCATCCCCCTTACGTCGGGCTCGATAGAATTCAAAGGTGAGCGCGTCGATGGCCTTGAGAGTTTTGAGGTCACCCGCTCGGGCATCGCCCGGACCTTTCAGAATATCCGCCTCTTCTCCAACCTCTCGGTTCTCGACAATGTTCGCATCGCGTACCATTACCATGCAGGTTACACGCTAGGCGACAGCATTCTCCGATCGAGGCGATATGCCAAGGGGGAGAAAGAGCTCACCGAGAAGGCCCTCGATTTCCTTTCGATATTCAAGCTAGAGAACATAGCGGACGAAATCGCACGAAACCTTCCCTATGGCCAACAGCGCCGCGTCGAAATAGCGCGAGCCCTGGCCTGCAACCCGAGCCTCCTCTTGCTCGATGAACCTGCTGCGGGCATGAATCCCCGCGAGATCATCGAACTGATGGACCTCATCCATTTCGTCAAGGATCGCTTCGATCTCACGATACTTCTCATCGAGCATCAGATGCGCATCGTGATGGGTATCTGCGAGTATCTCACTGTGATGGACTTCGGCGAGGTCATCGCGCGGGGCACGCCCAAGGAGATACAATCGAACGCGATGGTCATCGAGGCATACCTCGGGAAAGGAGCCGGCAAAATTGCTGCGAGTTGAGAATCTTCACGTATTCTACGGCGCGATCCATGCCCTCCATGGCGTGTCGTTCAACGTCGATAAGGGCGAGATCGTCACCCTCATCGGTGCGAATGGCGCCGGTAAATCGACCATACTCAGGAGCCTCTCAGGAATCCTGCGGCCTCGAGAGGGCTCGATAACCTTTAACGGCGAGGAGATCACCACGGTCCCGGCCGAGAAGATCGTCAAGATGGGCATGAGTCATGTCCCTGAAGGTCGCCGGATCTTTGCTCCGCTCACCGTCAAGGAAAACATCATGATGGGGGCTTACACGCGAAAAGACCAGGCCGAGATCCAAGCCACGCTTCAGCGCGCGTATAAGAGTTTTCCACGTCTCAAGGAGCGCGAAAGCCAGTATGGCGGCACTCTCTCGGGCGGCGAGCAGCAAATGCTCGCGATGGCTCGAGCCCTTATGTCTCAGCCGAGCCTCCTTTTGCTCGATGAACCTTCGATGGGACTCTCGCCTATACTCGTGGAGGAAATCTTCAAGATAATAGTCGAGATCAATAAACAGGGCACAAGTATTCTCCTCGTGGAGCAAAACGCACAGATGGCCCTTTCCATAGCGAATCGCGCCTATGTCCTCGAGACGGGGAATATCGTTCTTTCGGGCGATGCCAGGGAAATAGCGAGCAAGCCCGAGGTAAAAACCGCCTATCTGGGGATATAGCGAGGGGGCGCGGGCCATTGGGCTGTATGGAGCGCGATCATACTGGATCATGCATAAAGTTGCGCAATCCACCGGCTAAACCGGCGCGATCTGAATATTCATCGACCTCTCTATCGACTAATATCTACACCCTGGTTAGTATGATTCCATGAGTGGCGACACAAAGGTTGACAGGACGGCCAGGGGAACGCTGGCGGCCTTCCTCGCATACGGGATCTGGGGATTGTTTCCATTGTACTGGAAACAGCTGAAAATGGTCGATTCCCTCCAGATTCTGGGGCACCGCTTCGTGTGGGCCGCAGTCTTCTGTCTATTTGTGCTCGGTTTCTCGGGAAAGCTAGAAAAAGTCAGGTCGATATTCGCGAACCGAAGGCAGATGAGCCTCATTGTGCCCGCCGCCCTCCTCATCACGGTTAACTGGGGGGTATACATCCTGGCTGTCAATTCGGGCAGGGTTACGGAGAGCGCGCTCGGATACTACATCAATCCGCTCGTGTCCGTGGCTCTCGGGGCGGCTTTTGCCGGCGAAAAGATGGATCTATGGACAGGGATTTCCGTTTCGATCGCGGCGCTCGGGATTCTCGGTGCAGCCCTGGTTTACGGGTCGGTTCCCTGGGTTTCCCTCATACTCGCGTTGAGTTTTGGCCTCTACGGGCTTTTAAAGAAAAAGGCCGGACTCGATCCAATGGCGGGTCTGGCGGTCGAGACTCTCATCGTTTCGCCTTTAGCGATCATGTACCTCATATTCCGCCAGTCGGCAGGAACCGCGGCATTCCTCTCCGCGGGGCCGGTCGTTTCTTTTCTGCTCGCCTTCGCGGGCGTGATGACGGCGATACCGCTGATTCTTTTCGCGACCGCAGCCAATTCCATATCGCTTCAGCGCATGGGGTTCATCCAATATCTTTCGCCAAGCCTTCAGCTCGCACTCGGTGTTCTTGTGTACGGAGAGAGGCCGGAAAAGCCCCTCATCATCACCATCTTTTCCGTTATTGCCGCCGTCGTCGTGTACGTGGCCACGCATGCAAGGGGAAAGATGGCGGCGTGATGTGAGCGGTCGGTCCAAGCGATCATTTTCCCGAGCAAAAACTTGTTTAGCCGGTGAATGGATGTTAAAATGATATTCAGAGTCCGCGACAAGGAGCCTGGAATATGAAAAAAACGATAAAAGCAGGGATATTGGCGCTGTGCTTTGTGGCAGGTTCCGCAGTCCTCTACGCTCAATCCACCGACAGTGCACCCTCAGGCCCTACTACAGCGCCAGGGTCCACAATTCCGGCTGTCGCATCGACCACAACGACTACCATGCAGCCTTCCGCGGTGACGGCTCCGGCATCGGCAAATCCGGTGCTTCCCTCCACGATGGGCAGCCCGGACAGCGGGTATTCCGCTGTCCATTCCACCGATATCAGTCTTCTCGAATCGGCGCTTGCGGAGATTGCGCGACTGAGAAGGGTCGGTTGGCCCGATGAGGCCAAACCTTGGGAAAACTACGATGATTTCATGAAGCGACTGGCTGCTGAGGAAGTCGAGGCGATAGCGAAGCTGGAACGCAAAATCTTCACTATCGGGGCTCCCCAGGTCAAGCTGACTGTTGGTTCTTTCGACAGAAATCTGAAATACTGGCCGATAACCGTGGAATCGCCGGATCCCAATTTTCTTTTCAAATCCAGCTTCCGCTACTCCATCGCCGGGGCGAGCGATATCGGCGCCACATATACAGCCTTCGACAGCCTCGTCAAGACGAATTCCCTCGCGGGGGAAGCCGACTATTCTGTGACTCGGAAAGGTTCGGGAACGTATTTGGTGGAGATCAAAGCAGTAAAAATAGTCCACAAGGCCACAGGCAGGCTTCTCGCCCGGGATGAAGGTGCGAAGACTTCCTTCATGTTCTATACCCGCGATCCCGGAGTGCGGCTGGCTGATGGTCTCAGTTCCCTGAAGACGGCCAGAGATACCTGGCAGATCGTGACGGTCGAGGGAGGGAGCTTCCAGATGGGTGCACTTGGCGGTGAAGATGACCAGAAACCCGTACATCAGGTCACACTCCCCTCCTTTCTCATAGGGAAGTTCGAGGTCACGGTCGGGGAGTTCCGCGCCTTCGTAGAGTCGACAGGATACAGAACCCAGGCCGAACTCTCCGGCGGAGGCTATGTCTGGACCGGCAGGGAGTGGAAGCGCGACAAGAATGTGACCTGGATGAATCCTGGCTTTGTCCAGACGGAGAGGGATCCCGTCACCGTGGTGAGCTGGAACGACACTGCGGAATACTGCAACTGGCTTTCATGGAAAGAGGGGCTCCAGCCGGCTTACCGGGCATTGGCCGATTCCTACTACGTCGACTGGACCCGCAACGGCTACCGGCTCCCCACCGAAGCGCAGTGGGAGTATGCCGCGCGCGGCGGGAGGGGTTCGCGCGGTTCGGCCTACGCCGGTTCCGTGGATGTGCGGCTTGCCGCCTGGTACTATGGCAATTCCGACAACCGGACCCACGCCATCGGGACAAAGAATCCGAATGAACTGGGCCTGTATGATTTTTCCGGCAACGCGTGGGAATGGTGTCTGGACTGGTATGGCGCGTATCCGACAGGGGCACAGACCGATCCTCGCGGACCCGAATCCGGCACACACCGGGTGCTCCGCGGTGGCAGCTACGCGAGCGACGAGGCAGCATGCAAGCCGACCTACCGGGGGGCTTTCGGACCTTCCCTCGCGCTCAACTATTCCGGATTCCGGGTCGCCCGCCCCATCATGTGAGCTAAGCCGGCCGGGGTACTCAGGAACCCCAGACGGGTATCCCGTTCTTTACGACGCAGGAGACAGGATTCGCGCCTACATTGTACGCGAGATGCTTCCATGAGGGAGCGTCGAGAAGGACGATGTCTCCCTGCTTCCCTGCTTCGATCGATCCCGTCTTCCCGGCCAATCCCAGGGCGGCTGCACCGTTGAGGGTCAGGGCTGTCAGTATTTCTTCAGGCAGCAGCTTCATATACAGGACCCCGAGGGCGAAGATGAGGGGAATGGACTGGGAGAAACAGGAGCCAGGATTGAGATCGGATGCGAGGGCGAGGGCGAGCCCCGCGTCGATCATGCCTCGCGCGTCGGCATAGGGCTCTCGCAGGGTGAAGGCGGTGAGGGGGAGGCAGGTTGCGATGACTCCGGCTCGCGCCATGGCTCCCAGGTCTTCCATCGAAGCCTTGAGGAGGTGGTCGGCGCTCGTCGCGGCCATTTCGGCAGCCAGTCCCGCTCCCCCGATCCTCTCGATTTCGTCGGCGTGAAGCTTGAGCCGGAAACCGAGCGATCGGGCGGCTTCGAGATAGCGACGGGAATCCTCCAGCTCAAAGACGTTTTTTTCACAGAAGATGTCGCAGAAAACGGCGGCCTTCCGCGCCCTGACCTCGGGCAGAACCGTCGCGATGACGTAGTCGATGTAGGCGGATGGGTTCCCGACGAACTCCGGCGGAGTCGAATGCGGGCCGAGAAATGTCGGCACGATGTCGACGGCGACCGAGGGATCATCGCCAAGCGCGCGCATCGCCTCGAGCTGCCGCAGCTCCGTCCCGAGGTCGAGACCATAGCCCGATTTACCTTCGACGGTCGTGATCCCCGAGGCTGTCATGGCGGAAAGCCGTTTCTTGCCCAGGGCGACGAGTTCCTCGAGGGACGCCGCGCGGGTGGCATCCACGCTGCGCCTGATACCACCTCCGCGCTTGTGGATTTCCATGTAAGGGATGCCGCCCGCACGCCAGTAGAACTCTTCGGCCCGGTAGCCTGCGAAGATGAAATGAGTGTGGCTGTCGACGAATCCCGGGATGGCCGGTCTCCCGCCTGAGTCGAGGATGGGCATTCCGGCGAAAGAAGCCGCGGAAATGCCCGAAGCGGGCCCCGCGTAGGCGATGAGGCCATTCCGGATGAGGATGACCGCGTCCGGAATGGTTTCGATATCGGCCATGGAGGCGCCGCACCGCGCCGTGGAGCCCTTCGGGGTGAGGCATTCGGATATGTTGATTATCGCGAGGTCTCCGCTGCCCCTCATGGTTTCTCCTGCCTTTCAGCCTCTGTAGAGCGGGTCGAGGCCCAGTGTTCCCTTGATGATCTCGAGGTAACCCGGTTCCCTGAGCGCGTTCAGCCTTTCCTGAGCTTTTACCAACTCGGTCTGGGCCTTCCTGGCCGTAGGCGTCCCTGTCTGAGCTTTTTCGGCCAGGAACCGACGGATGTAATCCATGGATTTTTTCACGAAATCGATCTCGTGGTCGCGATAGCGGACGAGCCTCTCCTTGTACCACTCGGAGGAGATCACGTATTCGCGGTCGAAGAGCCTGCGGATTTCAGGGTCGTGGATGCTCTTGCCCTTGTAGCTGCCAGTAGCCATGACGTAGAGGACGGCCTGGAGGGGCGGAATCGCGGCCTCGATGGAGCCGTCATCGAGATAGTCTCGGGCTGCCTTCGCCATCGCCGTGGCGATATTTTCGACACCGTCGACGAATTCGGGCAGGGACTGGAGTTCGGGCCGGAGAATATCTTCGGTGAAGACAGCGGCGGGCGTATCGAAGATTCGCCCGAGATAGGTCGCGGCGAACAGGGGAGTGATGCGCCATCCGAGGCGGCTCGCCGGAATGAGACGGCCTTCGTATTCGAAGTCCTTCACTTCTTCGAGGTAGCCGTGACTTTTGAGGAATTCGGGGTCCCGCTCTTCGGGTGTCAACCGCGACCACAGTTCGGGCACGAGAAGGGAGATGTCGTGCTCCATCTTGTATCCCGAACCGATGTGGCCGGCCGCAGTCGTGAATCCGCCATATCCTGAGAGGATGAAGGAGAGCATCGAGTTGTTCAGGTCCGTGGTCGGTGTCAGCGCGTTGAATGGTCCCTTCGTGAGGGCGCCCTCGCTGCCGGCCCCTGTGGTGGAGGGGCTCTTCCCCGTCAGCGAACAGACAAAATCCATGAAAAGCTCAGGAAGGTCTTGATAGTGGATGGGGCTGTAGACCGCGAGGGGCCGGATGCCCGCCTTCCTGTCGATCGGGTTGTTGCGCCTTCCCGGAAGAACGGCACCGACGGGATGGAGGACGGCCATATCGGCCGGTATCCTGCGGTAGAGCCTGGGCCCAAGGTCAGCCAGATAGCGGCCGATGGTGTCGGTGTAGTTCGGGTCGAGCTGGAGGTAGCGGGGATTCTTTGATGGGGCGCCGTCGACCATGCGGGGATGGTCGGAGGCCACGAAATATTCGAAGTGGGGATCGGCCTCGGCTGATTCGATGAAGGTGCGCATGGGATCCGAGTACTCCGAGAACTGAATGGTCTTCTCGATGATCTCGGAGGCGCGGGCCCTCGTGAGGGGTTCGAAATTGGAGATGAAATTGTCCTGCCGGGAGAGGTCTTTTTCGGCCTGCTTGTCGTAACCTCTGATGACGGCGTCATCGGGCCGCTGGAAGAAGCGGGCCTCGATGTTTTTGCAGAATTTGAGGCTGTCCATCTTTTCGGCCCAGGCCGGAAGGTACTTGAGGGCGGAGACGGGTGCGATGACCGAGCCTGTGATGTCGTCCTCCCACTGGCGCTTTTCGGCGGGCATGAAGTCCTGCCGGAGCTTGAACGTCCTGCGCATGCCATGCGCATCTCGGCCGACGCGGAGGTAGGATCCCTGGACGGGGCGGCCGTCGTATTTGAGAATGTTGCCTGTCGTGCCGTTGACCGCATCGACGGTGAATCGCTTGATCCAGCCATCAGCCCACTCGGGGTTGTAGAATCGCTTGACGAGGAATACGAGGGACTTTATGCGCTCGGGGATGGTCCTGAGCCAGGCATTGTACTCGTCGGTGTAGAGGGGCGAAGGCGTCAGGAGCTTGATGACGGAGCCGAGCGAACGTTTGGGCGAGAGGATCTTGCGCGCGTCCAGGCCATGGTTCTCGTCGGGGTCGCGGAACCGGTTGCCGTAGTCCCTGTCGATGATTTCCTGGACCGCCTTGAGGTCCTGCTCGTAGTCGCCGATCGTGAGGGGTGAGAAACTGATGGCGTCAGAGATGGATTTCGCTATCTCCGACTTGCCTCCACCCGAAACGGTGCAGGGTTTGTGGCATAAAAGGCCTTCGGCGACCGTGCCGACGAGGCGCCAGGCTCCGGAACCAGGGTGTCGTTCCATCCTGATCCGGTATCCGGTGGGATTCACATAGACTTCGTGCGGCAGGACTCTGAGGCTGCGGGGCTGACCCTCCCAGGTCCAGCGGATCTGCTGGTCTTCGAGCGAGATGACAGCATCCTCGGGGATGTAGACGATGTTGGGGAAGGTGAGGTCGATCGCATAACCCTCGGGCTTGACGTCGATGCGGCCCTTCAGGAGCTCTATGACGCCTTCGAAGTTGTGGCCCCTGCTCTTGAGATTGGTGTCGGGAAGGAACCGCATGCCGTGATTGTAGGAGGGGAACACGAGGGCTCCGCCCGAATGCTCTTCCTCCGCGAGTCCGAGAATGTTGGCCGAATAGGATATCTGGGTCTTGATCTCTTTTTTTGAGTAGCCGAAATAGTTGTCCGCGATGAGGGTGACGATGACGCCGCGCTCGTCCCGCGCGCAGATCTTGAAGGGTTTTCCGTTGTTGTATCGCTCGCCCGGTTCCTTCCAGCACATGCCATCGCGCTTCTGCCGCTCCGTCGCCTGGTCGTAATGGGGCAGGCCCAGCTCCTTTTTGGTGAGGGCCGTAAGGTGGGTGGCGAGAACGATGCAGCCGGTCGTTCCGGTCCAGTGGACGGGGTCGAGGGCACAATCATTCTCCGGAACGTAGGGATCGCCGGAGTTGCCGAAGATGCTCTCGACGAAGTCGAGGCTGGCCGCGAGGGAGCCGGGAGCGAAGAAGCGGACTTCCATGGATCGCTCCTCGCAGAAGCCGGGCACGTCGGGCCTGACCATGGGTTTGAGCAGGGCAGAAAGGAAGACATGGGCCTTCTGTGGTTCGCCCGCGGTGAAGGGCAG
The DNA here is from genome assembly GCA_963678065.2 of Treponemataceae bacterium. GTDB lineage: Bacteria > Spirochaetota > Spirochaetia > Treponematales > Rectinemataceae. The sequence goes on along the minus strand of CAXXVZ010000003.1, from coordinate 2,121,960 downwards.
CTCCATGAGTTCGGGAGGGGGATTCATGGCGGCCTGGAGCAGCCGCGCGAAGGCAAGCTTGGGAACGGCCTTCTTGTCAAGCGGAATGGGAAGGCCTCCCTCGGCGACATGGAAGACGCCTTCCGTCGTGCGTCTGTCGTTGGCGGGATTGTGCAAAATTCCATTCCTGAGGCGATACGAAGTCATTATCGGTGAGACGAATTTGTGGGCGTTGGGCGCGAGGGAGAGTTCGCGGGCCATGCCATACCGGTCGAGGACAAGGGTGTTGGAGGGCAGCCTCGGAAGAGTCTGCAGACCGAGATCGCCGAGGTAGGAGTCGAGGAAATCCTGGATTCTCTGGTCGGCGGGGGGGAGGTAATTGGACAGAAGCCTGTCCTTCTCACGGAAGGTCGCGAGCATGTCGCTCGCCAGTTCCACGAAGCTCGTCCCTTCTCTGCTGTAGACGGGAAGTCCGAGGCTCGCGAGTTTGATATTGATATAGGCGATCAGGCGTCCGCGCTCCTGGGGGGAGAGCCGATTGAGTCTGAGACCGAAGTCACGCTTGACAGACATGGGGTACCTCCGGAGACAAATTGGATATTATGATACCGATCAGGCATCCGAATGACTAGACATTCAACATCCGCAAGCGAAGCCTCCGGTTTGTAATGATTTATAACGCAATGAAATCGACTGTTTTCTCGAGACTTCCGTCCGTGACAAGCCTCCGCACGGCCTCCATGTCCGGATACATGACTCTGTCGTCGCCGAGTTCGGGAACGGCCGAGCGGATGAGTTCGTAGGCCGGCCGCGTCCGCCCGGAAAGGAATTCCGCGGTTTTTCCCGCCCGGCCTTTCGCGCGGGCGCGCAGGTCCAGGGCCTGGCAGGCCGCGAGGAGTTCGATGGCGAGCACGCTCGTCGCGTTGGCGATGATGCTCCGCGCCTTGCGGGCCGCGATGGTGCCCATGGATACATGGTCTTCCTGATTGGCGCTGGAGGGGATGGAGTCCACGCTCGCCGGATGCGCAAGGATTTTGTTTTCGGAGACAAGGGCCGCCGCCGCGTACTGTGTGATCATGAAGCCCGAATTGAGGCCGCCTCTTGGTGAGAGGAAAGCGGGTAGGCCATTGGAGAGGGCAGGGTTCACGAGTCGCTCGATGCGGCGTTCGGAGATATCCGCGTACTCCGCGCAGGCGATGCCGAGGAAGTCCATCGCCAGCGCCATGGGCTGGCCGTGGAAATTGCCGCCGGAGATAATGCCGCCCGTCGCTCCATCCATTTCCGGATCCGGGTCGAAGATGATCGGGTTGTCCGTGACCGCGTTGAACTCGCGCTCCGTCGTGGCGGCCGCGTATCCGACCGCGTCGCGGCTGGCTCCGTGCACCTGGGGCGTGCAGCGCAGGGCGTAGGCGTCCTGCACCCTCTCCTGGCCTTGACGCGTGGTGAAGCCTGAGCCCTCGAGGAGGCTTCGGAGCGTGGCCGCACAGGCGATCTGCCCGGGCTGTCGCCTCAAGGCGTGGACGCGCGCGTCGAAAGCGTCGGTGATGCCGGACAGGGCCTGGACGCTCAGCGCGGCCGCCAGATCCGCGATGCGCGCCAGGGCGAGGGCGTCGCGGCAGGCGAGACCGCCGACAGCCGTCATCGCCTGTGTCCCGTTGATGAGGGCGAGTCCCTCTTTGGCGGAGAGCCTGACCGGAGCGAGGCCCGCCTGGGCGAGAGCAGTTTTCCCGTCCATCCGTCTGCCCTTGTGGGTGGCTTCCCCTTTCCCGATGAGGACGAGGACCATGTGGGCGAGGGGGGCGAGATCTCCTGAGGAGCCGAGCGAGCCCTTTTCGGGGATGACCGGGTGGATTCCGGCGTTGAGCATGGCGATGAGAGCCTGGACCGTCGAGGGGCGGATGCCAGAGTGGCCGACCGCGAGCGCGTTCGCCCTGAGGAGCATCATCGCGCGGACAATTTCTTCCGCGAAGGGTTCCCCGACGCCGCAGGCGTGGCTCATGATGAGGTTTTCCTGGAGGCTGTCATTTTCCTCCCGGGAAATGACGACGTCGCAAAACTTGCCGAAGCCCGTCGTGATTCCGTACCGGACAAGGTTTCCTTCGACGCAGTCGTCGACTATCTTCCTCGACCGCGCCATCCGCGACAGCGCTTCGGGCGTGAGCTCGGTTCCATATCCCTTGCGGGCCACAAGGCTGACTTTTTCCAGATCGAGGGAAGATCCGTCGATGGGCAATATATTCATCTCCCCAGTATACCATCGACCCAGTGGACGAGAAACGGGTTTGGCGCTAGTGTTCGCCATGCTCCGGTCACACAGGACAGCGACCGCCCTCGGATTCGCGGTCGCATTTCTCTGGGGAATGACATTCCTCTCCATCAAGGTCGCCCTCACGGGGCTTTCGCCCATGACTCTCGCTCTGTCGCGGTTTATGGTCGCCTCTGCCTTGTTGCCCCTGATCGCCTTCCTGCTCAAGGAAAAGCTTGCCGTGCGCCCCCGTGACCTTCCTCTCCTGGCCGCAGCCGGGCTTGTCGGCGTCACGCTGTATTTCTTTTTCGAGAACAACGGTATCCTCAGGCTCTCGGCCTCTGAGTCTTCCCTGATAATCGGCGCCATTCCCGTCGTGACCATTCTGGCCGAGCGCGCCATCTTCGGAACGAAGCACGGCCTCAGGGTATATACGGGCGTCATCGCGTCTTTCGCGGGAGTAGCGCTCATCGTGACTCAATCCAAGGGCGGAGCCTCTTCGCTCCCCGGCTACCTCTTCATGGGTGGGGCCGCACTCTCATGGGTCGCCTACACCTTTCTCACAAAGCCGCTTTCCGGAAAGTATGGCCTTCTCGCCGTGACCTTCTGGCAGATCTTTTTCGGAATGCTCGGCTGCATTCCCTTCGCGCTGTACGAAAACCTGACCGCGGGGGCAGGCAAGACTGTCGTCGCGAGTTCCCTGTCTGCCGGTCAGGCTTCGGCTCTGCCGGCAGCAGCCTCGAATCTGCTCCCTGTCATGCCGCCCGCGTCGCCCTTGGCGGTGTGGCTCAACGTACTCTATTTGGGCATTTTCGCCTCCGCGATCGGCTACTGGTTCTACGTCATCACCCTCGAGACCCTCGGAGCCGCGAAGTCGAGCGTGTTCATCAACCTCATACCAGTCGTTTCGGTGGTCGCCGCCTACATTCTTCTCGGGGAGAGGCTCGGGCCGACGCAGCTCGCCGGCGGCCTCGTCGCGGTCGCAGGCGTTTTTCTCGCCACGGCTCCAGAGCGTAGCGCCCCAGCGAGACCGATGCGGTCATAGCCGGCATTTCCTCTCGATCCGTTAATTTCCTTTAAACTCTTGTCCTTTTCCAGCTCTGTCGCTATACTCAGCTACGGCTTACATGCCGCCATTTCCAGTCAGGAAAAGGCTATTCCGCGAAGGAGGACGTACATGCCGGATTCCGACCCTAGTCATTCGGAACCACCATCCCCATTCATACGTACGCCCCGGCGCGGACAATCGGACTAGAGCCTCCAGGCCCGAGTCCCCGACTGTCGCGTGCGGGGCCCGGCCGGGCAGCATTTCCGTATTCTGCGTGTGCTGCCCTTTCTGGAGTTTGTCATGGTCAAATACCGCATCAGCGACGGCACACGCCTCGCCCTGGTCGAGAGACCGGGTAAATTCGCCTGGATCGACGTGGTCGATCCTTCCAAAGAAGAACTCGCCGCCCTCGAACGGGATTACAAAGTCAATCCCGACCATCTCCTCGACATCATGGATATCGACGAGCAGTCGCGAATCGAAAAAGAAGACGAGTACACGCTCATCATCTGCCGCCTTCCCGTTTACGATGCCAGGTTCGAGGTCTGCTATTTCACGGTGCCCTGCGGCGTGCTCCTCTTCCCCGACAGAATCATCACCGTATGTCAGTACGACAACGAGGTCCTCGATGAGATCCGGAACGGCCGGGTCAAGGGCCTCGACCTCAAGAACAAGAGCGCCTTCATCCTCCACCTGTTCTCGCGGGCTGCGATCTGCTACCTGCGCTATCTCAAGGACATCAACCGCAGGACAGCGATCATCGAGGGAGAACTTCAGCGTTCGGTCAAGAATCACGAGCTGACCCAACTCCTGTCGATCGAGAAGTCTCTCGTCTACTTCACGACGAGCATCAAATCCAACGAAATTCTTCTCGAAAAATTCCCGACGACCCGCGCCATTCGCTTCTCTGAAGATGAAACCGAACTCCTCGAGGACGTCCTCACCGACAACAAACAGGCCATCGAGATGTCGGGCATCTACTCCGACATCCTCTCGGGCATGATGGACGCCTTCGCATCTGTCATCTCGAACAACCTGAACATCGTCATGAAGCGCCTCACGGTCATATCGATCGTGCTCATGATACCGACCCTCGTGGTCAGTATGTTCAGCATGAACGTCAAGGTCCCCTTCGAAGACAATCCCAGCGCCTTCCTGATAATCGTTGCGCTGTGCTCCTCGAGCGGAGCTCTCGGAGCCTTCCTGATGCGAGATCGCAAGCCCCGGAGGGCGCGTACGCTCGCCGGACCTGTCACGGGCGGAATCGTCGTGGGGAACGCCACCCACAGGCACTGAGGCGGGTAGATCCGCTGACGCGACGGCCCTGAAATGAACAGCCCCCTCCACCTCAGGAGGGGGCTGCCTTTTTACCTGCGCCCGGCCACAAGTCCGGGTGAACGGCCACGCCAGCGATCTGGGCGCAGGTGAGGCATGCGACCGGAGCGGATTTCTCAGAACACGAAGTAGCGCAGGTAGATGTACAGTGACGAGATGATCATGCTGATGAAGGTTATGACGGCCCCGTATTTCGTGAAATCCCAGAATGTGATCTTGTAGCCTGACTTGTTGGCGAGTCCGACCGAAACTACGTTGGCTGAAGCGCCGATGAGGGTTCCATTTCCGCCGAGGCAGGCGCCGAGGGCGAGGGACCACCAGAGCGGGACGATGGCCGCCTGGCCCACAGTGTTTCCGATGCCCTTCACGAGGGGAATCATGGTCGCGACGTAGGGGATGTTGTCGATGAAGGCGGAGAGGAAGCCGGAAATCCAGACGAGGGCTATCGAAGTGGTCTTCATGTTCCCCTTTGTGAGGTTCAGGACCATCTCGGCAAGGATCTTCATGACACCGAGGTCGACGAGGGCGCCGACGAGGATGAAGAGGCCGATGAAGAAGAAGAGGGTCCCCCACTCGACGTCGTGGAAGAACTCGTCGACCTCGTGGCTACCCGTGAGCATCATGAGGACGGAGGCCCCGAACAGGGCAATCACCGAGGCTTCGACATCGATGAGCCCGTGGAAGAGGAAGCCGAGTATGACGAGGCCCAGCACAGCTCCGCACTTGATGAGGAGGGGCTTGTCCGTGATCGATTTGCTCTCGTCGAAATCCATGACGCGCGCCTTACGCTCGTTCGAGACGTGGAGTTTTTTCGAAAACATCAGGTAGTAGACGCCGGAGAGAACCGCCATGATCACGAGGATGACGGGTGTGAGGTTGACGAGGAAGCTGACGAAGTCGAGACCGGCCGCGCTGCCGATCATGATGTTGGGCGGGTCGCCGATGAGGGTCGCCGTTCCACCGACATTGGAGGCGATGGCCTCGGTGATGATGAAGGGGATCGGGCTGATGCCGAGCTCGACGGCGATGAGGATCGTCACTGGCGTGATGATCATGACCGTTGTCACGTTGTCCAGGAAGGCCGAGATGAAGGCCGTGATGAAGGACATGAGGATGAGGATGGTCATCGGGTCGCCCTTCGCGAGCTTGGCGGTCTTGATGGCGATGTACTGGAAGATGCCCGTCTTTCTGGTGATTCCGACTATGATCATCATGCTTATGAGGAGGAAGATGACGTTCCAGTCTATGGAGCTGAAAGCCTCGGCGGTTCCGATAAGGTGCAGGACGATGAAAAGCGAGGCCCCGACGAGGACGATGATGGTCTTGTTGACCAGCTCCGAGGAGATGATCGCGTATATGACGACGAACAGGCCGACGCCTATCCACATGGCGACTGACATTCCTACCCCCTTATGACCTTGTTGAGAATGTCCATCACGCTGATGATGCCGATGATCTTGCCATTCTCCACTACCGGAATGTGGCGCCGCTTGTTCTGGGAGATCTCGAGGACGGCTTCGATGATAGATGTGTCGGGCGAAAACTGGATGGACGGTTTTTTCATTATCTGGCTGACGAGGAGTTTGTCCTCGTTCTTGAGGAGTTCCTCGAGCGGCTCGAAGGTGCTGAGAAAGTTGAGACTCCCGACCATGGTGGCGTAGTTGGGAATGCCGAGGCGGAGCATGTCGCGGATGTTCACTTCGCCGATGAATCTTCCCGCCGCGTCGAGGACGGGAGCGTAGCTGAACTTGCGGATGTAGAAAATATCCGCGAGTTCCTTGAGGTTCGTCTCGGGTTTGACCGTGACGGGGTCTTTCGTCATGATGTCGGCGACGGTGAGCTCTTTCTTGATGTTGATGTCGAAGCCCTTCAGGGTGTCGATGAAATCCTGGGGGGTCCCGGCGTCGACGAGGCGGAGGAAATTGCCCTCATCCTTGGAGATTTTCACGAAAGCGGCCAGTGTGTTGAGGTAGAGGGTCGACGACGACTTGTCCGTCAGGATGAGGACAAGCATGCGGATGGGCTTCGCTTCGGTCTTTATGGGGGTTTCAGGGATGATGATCCCGACGATCAGGTCCTTGAAATTCTCGAGCCTCGCGTGCGGGACAGCGATGCCCGTGGGAAAGGATGTTCCGCCGAGGTTTTCACGCTCCGCGACCTTCTTTTCCATCTCTGCGCGGTCGAGCTCGAAGGCGTAGTGACGGTAGAGTTTCTGGATCAACAGGTCTATGGCCTGCTCTTTCGTGTCGACCTTCGGCTTGATGCAGATCAGATTCGGATCCAAAAGACTGGACAGCTTCATTGTGGCCTCCTTGCGGGCTTCGTGTACATGAATTCTTCATGAACTGCGTCGAATCCGGTCCCCGAATAGGCCCGGATCATGCTCTCAATGCTAGTGAAGCGGATGATTTGTCGCAATGACCTGGGTGCAGTATTTGTTTGTTTTTCTGCAAAATTCGATGTTTTATGACGTTTCCATTTAAAGTTGTCTGGAAATCATTGCTGCTATTGGTATCAAATAGCATCAAATAGCGTAATACGCATTGTTTTGCGAAGTATCTCAATTCGACATTAGCATAAAAACTGCATATTTATGCATAACAAAACCAAACAGGAAGGGCTGCATTGACGCATCCGGGGCCCTTCAGTCGCCGATGGCTTGTTCCGGAATCGTCGGGCCATTATGCTTTCTCACCGTGATCGCACGACTGTATGAAGACGACGAAATCGTCGTCGTGGACAAACCTTCTGGCCTGCCTTCCCAGCCGGGAGAAGGTGTGAGGATTTCTCTCGTCGAGGCATTCGAACGGGATTTCGGCATGAAGGCTTTCCCCGTTCACAGGCTGGACCGCGAGACGGCGGGGTGCGTGGTTTTCGCGAAATCGGCCGCCGGAGCAAAAAAGTGGACGGGGCTGGTAGCTTCCAAAGACGTGATCAGAACTTACCTGGCGGTCTGCGGCGGAATTCCTGGGCGCCCCGAGGGAAAAATCGAGGACCCGGTAGGCGTGAGGGGCGAGCTGAAGTCGGCGAGCACCCGGTACCGTCTCATCTCGACCCTCGACGATGGTGGCGGCCAGGTCTTTTCCTCGCTCGAGCTTATCCTCGGAACGGGACGCAGCCACCAGATCCGCATCCATCTCGCCTCCATAGGACTCCCTATTCTCGGCGACGACCGGCACGGGGATTTCGCGCTCAACAAATCCGTCAGGAAGACGCATGGCGTCAGAAGGCTCATGCTCTGGGCCCGGTCCCTCAGGCTGCCATCGGGCGTCGAGGTGATATCCCCCATGCCCGACCACATTTCCGCATTTCTCGCGCGTTTTCCGGATTGTGCCGGCAGGGAAGGTCCTTGATGGAGACTTCAGAGGAGGCCACGCACGCGCCCGAGAGCGCGGGGGATTATCGGCTGTATCCAGGTGCGCTCTGGATCACTTCGACTGGAGTGACTCTCAGGATCTCAGGATTCCACGATCGCTGGCTGACCGAACATCCCGATATCTCGCACGGAGCGCGAAATGTCGCCGAGTTCATCCTGGCGACGGGCTGGACTGCCGCGACGCTGTTCGGGGAAGGCTATCTCGAGTTGATCATCAGGGGCGGCCGGGATCCTGAGTCCCGGGATCTCGCCTTCGAGGTCCTGTCCCGCAACCGCCCGTCCTGGAGCAAGGCTGTTCTTATGGCGCTCGACTGCGAAGGCCAGGCCTCAGTGCGCGGAGAGGATTTCGCGGATCGTCGCCGTTTCGAGGATGACCTGGACCGGGTCTGGCCCGGGATCATGGATTGAGGGGGGTCTTGTCGGCGTCTGCGTCTCTCTTCAGCATGTCGGCGATACTTTTCGCGTTGACGATGGCATTGCCCTCGGCATGATTGTTGAACGCGACGAGCACCGTCGCCGCCCGGAGCGCAAGATCGCGTATCCGCGGTATCCGCAGAGCGAGCTCTTCCTCCGAATAGAGGTAGTCGTATCGGCTCGTCGCGTCTCCCGTCCACCACTGTCCGGAATTCCTTCCATGGAAGCGGAGGTAGGCCATGGAGGATGTGACTACCGAAGCCTCGGGGGGCAGTCCCGGGAGATCGGGCCTGTCCACGAGCACTAGCGCCGTCGATCGTTTGGCGAGCCCCTCGAAGACCCGTTCCCTGTACCAGGACTCGTTCCGGAATTCCACAGCGAGGGGGAATCCGCCGAGTTCGCCGAGAAGGGCCGCGAGGTAGCGCCTGTTGTCTTCGGTGTAGGAAAAACCGTAGGGCAGCTGGATGAGGATGGTCGCGAGCCTGTCCCGCACCGCCAGGGCCTCCGCCGCCGCGGCAAATTCCGCGGCCCGCTCCTTCCAGTCGGGACCGGTCTCGTGGGTGAGACTGCGGTGGGCCTTTATCGCGAAGCAAAAGCCGCTTCCTGTCCTTTCGCTCATCCGCGCGAGGGAAGCCGGTTTCGGCATGGCGTACCAGGAAAAATCCAGTTCGACGAAGGGGAAGAAGAGCGAGTAATAGCGGAGGAAATCATCCTTCGCCAGGGTCTCGGGATAGAAGACGCCTCGCCAGTCATCGTATGAGTATCCACATGTGCCAGCGAGGATTTTTCCGGTTTCCATCCTCCCTCCCCACTCCGAGTATACTGCTTCGGCGGCGTGCGCGCAGCAACCGGCGCTGCGCTCCGGCCGTGGCAGGCCGGGCAGAGAGTCGATCTTGCCTATTCCGGTTTGAAACGTTATCCTAAAAATTCCCAGCCTACAGATTTCTGTGGAGGAAGCCATGGTTATTTCCGTTCTTGCCCGACTTCTGGGTGCGGGCGTCACGGTTTACATGATTCTCTGCTCGATACGGATCTTCCTTTCATGGGCTCCCGAGATCGATCAGGGAAAGTTTTCCAGAGCCCTGGGCAGCATCGTCGATCCTTACCTGCACTACTTTGCCCGTTTTCCGGGGCTCAGAACCGGCATGTTCGATTTTTCCCCCATCGTGGCCCTCGCACTACTCTCGGTCGCCAACAATCTATTCGCGACTATAGCCTACACCGGCCGCATAAGCGTGGGGATCGTGATCGGACTGCTCATCAATGCCGCCTGGTCTGCCGTTTCCTTCCTCCTGTCCTTCGTCTCGGCGGGTATCCTGATCCGGATTATCATATTCTTTGCCCGGTGGAACAGCCTTCATCCCATTTCCCTCGTTCTCGACGCCATGCTCAATCCCATCCTGCACAGGATCAATGGGATCATCTACCGCGGAAAGATCATCGACTATCTGCAGGGGCTTCTTACCGGCTTCATCGTGCTTGTGATACTACGGGCGGCCGGCGGCGCTTTCATCGGGCTTGTCGTGCGTCTCGCCCAGGCCATTCCATTCTGAAAAGGGAAATAGTGTGCTGACATCAAAACAGAGAGGTTTTCTGAGCGGCCTCGCGCAGACCCGCGATCCGCTTGTCATTCTCGGCAAGGCCGGAGAGAGTGAGGGTGTCGTCGCGAGGCTCGATTCCCTGCTGACTGACCACGAACTCGTCAAGCTCAGATTCGGCAATTTCAAGGAAGCCAGTCGGGAACTCGCCCTGTCCCTCGCGGAGAAGACCGACAGCGAACTTGTGCGGCTCATCGGCTACACGGCTGTGTTCTACCGGCTCAATCCCGATCCGCTGAAGCACCGGATTGATCTGCCGGAGCCATCGATGCCGAAAGCAGCGGATAGGAAGCGACAAGGAACCTGAATCCTGTATACGACAGCGCGGGATCGAGAATGGCCTCGGAGAGGACGATTTCCGCGGCCGGCTCCATCCCCGCGCCGAGCACGAAAGCGGAAATGGGAGCGCTGTCGGGATTTTCGTCGTCAAACAGCCGGTCCAGCGCCCCGAGATACTGCGACTTCCAGGCCTGATCCTTACCTCCGTCTTCTATGGCCTCAGTCAGCATACCGATTCCCGCAGGGGCGTTTTCCGAGAACACCTTGTACATCGGATAGAATCCGTTCATGACTTCGAGCAGCGACGCGCAGGCGAGGACGATCTCGTCCGAGACGAAGGCTGGCGGATCGTCCTTCCTCAGACAGGAAACCAGTGCCGGGAGGGAATCCCTCTCCCCGAGGAGTTCGAGAGCGTAAGCCGCGGAAATCCTGACGCGCGGGTTCGGCGTCGCATCGAGGACAGCTTCCATTTCCGGACGCGAAACCTTGTCCCCGAGCCAGGCGAGGGAGATCATCGCCGACCCTTGCAGCATGTAATCCTCCGCTCCGATGGCCTTCCGGAGGCAGGGCAGGGCCAACCGCGCGCCATGTTTCCCGAGGACACGGGCCGCGACGTAGGATGTCGTGTAGGGATGGCGCTCGACTTCCGCGATGAGGGCTTCCACGAGGGGAGGGTCGAGAGAGGGCATGTTCTCCAGGGCCAGGAGGGCTTCCATCCTGACTTCAAAGCGAGGCGAGGCGAGGTACTGGGCCAGCTCCGTCTGGGTCGATTTGGTCGCCGAGGCGCCGATCTCGTGGATGAGCCTCACTTCCTGCTCCGGGTCGGCGCTCTGGTCGAGCCGGGACAGAAGGTCGAAAGCACGGAGGTCCCGGATCGAGAACATCACGCCGAGGGATTCCCGAACGGAGGCCGAACCGAAGCGCTTGAGTTTGCCCATCCTGAACAGTGAAAATGCCAGTATGAGGATCAGGGCCGAATAGAAAACCCGGTACGTGTCGGCGTTCCCGATTCCGAGAGACTCGAAGGCGTCGAGAACGATGCCTCCCGCCCCCGCGCCGAGAGATCCTCCGAGGCCGTAGGCAAAATAGTACACGACGGAGAGGTCGAGGGTCTTTTCCTTGGGTACCAGAGAGAAGTAGTAGTTCTGCCCGGAGCTTTCCTCCCCCGCGAAGCTGAATGAGACCATGAAATTGATGAAGGTGAGGATTGCGAGGACGACGAGGGGGGATGCCGAGGCCAGCCTGTCCCCTGGCAGGAGGGCGACCGGCAGGAGTCCGGCCAGCGACATCGCTGTGAAGATCACGAAGAGCGGCTTGGAGCCCAGCCTGTCGACAATCCTGCGCGTGAGGAATCCCATCGCCACGGAGCCGAGGCTTCCCACGAGAGAAAAGAGCATGACCGCGTCGTCGCCCTGGGAAAACACGTCCTTGGCGTAGACAGGAAGGAAAGAGCGGGCCATGCCACCCACAAAAGAGAGCACGAGAAAGATGACTATGAAGAGTTTGAAAGAAGGATCGCGGAAGGCCTCGATCGTCGTCGCGACGAGATTTCCGGATTTTTCGGGGCGGTAGTCCTCGGGTTCGGGGGTCTTGAGAAGGAGTCCGACGCCGATAAGGCCGATGACGATGCCGAGACCCATCGAGAGGGCATACACCCAGGTTTCCGCCGAGCGGCCGAGAATGATGGCTACGAGGAGGCTCGCAGCCATTCCCGCGAGTGAGTTGATGATGGAGATGTTCATGAGGAAGGCGCCGCGGTCGGCGCTGCCGTGACCGCCTTCTCCTCCGAGGAGGGCGAGGACGGGATTGTTTCCGATGAGGGCGGCCCCGCGGAACACGCTGAAACCCGCCGTACCGGCGATTATGAGGCCGAAGGCGATTCCGGGCTTTCCCCACGCCGCGAAAAGCGGCGCGACAAGGACGGGAATCATGGCCAGGTATCGGCCCGCCCAGGCGTAGCCGAAGACCTTGACGATGGGGAATGACCTCACGAGCCTCTTGCCGAACGGAAGGAAGAAAAAAGTGCCGTAGCCGAAGGCGTTGAGCAGTCCGACGAAGGAATTCGATGCACCGAGACGGAGCGCGAAGAGGGTGATGAAGGATCCAGAGAGCAAGACGAAAGAAAATGAATTGAGGATATTGAAAACGTAATACGCGTTGCGGGCCGATTTCAGCCTGGCAGGGGAGAGGTGCGAACTCATCGGATGCAAGTATAGGAAAAATCGTCCACCGACGCCAGTCGGTTCCGCAGGCCGCGGACGGCTTTCCCCTTCAGCCGGTTCTCCGGTACGGGAAACAGGACCGGGAGCTTTGTCGAGGCTCTCACCCTGCCTTGAGATTTCTCATGCCTCTCCCCGCTTGGCCTCGTTCCAGAAACCGTCCATCTCGCGCAGGTGCCCCGGCTGCATCGGCAATCCGGACTGCGCCATGCGCTTCTCGACATGTCTGAACCGGCGTGAAAATTTTTCGACCGTCCTTCCGAGGGCGAGGGCGGGATCGACCTTGTAGCGGCGGGCCACGTTGATGACGGAAAAGAGGATATCGCCGATTTCGCCCTCGAGCAGGGCCTGTGCGTTCCCACGATCCTGGTGCGCCACCGTGGCGCCGGTTCCGGCACCATCGCCGGCGATGATGGCCTCACAGGCCTCGCGAGCCTCACCGATCTCCTCGTAGACTTTGTCCCAGATCTCCTCTCTCGTCTCCCACTCGAATCCTGCTTTCGCGACCTTCTTCTGTATCTTGTAGGCCCTCTCAAGTGGGGGCAGGGCGCGGGAGATCCCGTCCAGCATGGAATCCTTCGGCCGTCGTCCTTCGACCTTCTCCTTGATGTCGTTCCACTGTTCTACAACCTTGTCGGGTGTGTCCGCATCCGATTCGCCAAAAACATGAGGGTGGCGGCGGACCAGTTTTTCTCCCACTCCGTCCAGAGCCGCGCGGACTGAGGAGCTCCCCGCCTCTTCGGTCATGTAGGCCACCATGGTGGCGAGGAGGTAGAGATCGCCAGCCTCTTCCGCGATGTGGGCGGGATCCTTCTCGTCGATGGCTTCCACGAGCTCGTAGGCTTCTTCGACGATATTCCCCCGGAGGCTTTCCAGACTCTGCTCGCGGTCCCAGGGGCAGCCGTCCGGGGCCCTGAGCCGCGCGATGATGGCGAAGAGCCTGCCGAAGGCTTCCGCCGCGACCCCGGCCTGCGGAATGATCTGTGCATGGTTTTTTCCGGCCAGAATCGTGAGATCCAGCGGGTCTGAATCCTCATTCCCGGATAAAGAACCCGGAATCCCGGAGGATGCAGCGGCAAAAGTTTTTTTTGATTCGGACATGGTTTCAGGAATTTCCCCGGGCATCTGCCCTGTGGGCCTTTTCGGCCCTATCCGCCAGCCCCCTCAGCATCGCGGGCTGTTGGATGATGGCTCCGCCGACAACATTCACCATGCTGTTGGCGAGGGCGGACACGAATCCCGGCGGATAGGTGCCCCTGAACCGGGTAATGAGACGGGTGGACCCGTCAGGCTCCGGTTTCAGGAGGTAGGTCCAGGCGACATTGTATTCCGCCTCCGGATGCAATGGATCGCCCTGCATCACGAGGAGTGAATTCTCTTCCAGTTCGGTGATTTCAAGACCGAGCTGTGGAACGAGGAAAATCTTGTCGCCCTTCCGTATGCCCTGCAGCTCGGGGTGGATGGACCGGGCCGATCCCGAGCCTTCGATGAAATAGTCCTTGCCTGCAAGGCGGTTGATCGCGTCGAAATTGTACCAGCCGGCACGTTTATACCCTACCTGCACGAGCCATTTCCAGACCTCTGCGGGGGGAACCATTATAGTTATGGCCTGTGTGTAGGTGTTTTTCGGCCTGGCGATGGCGGAATCGCCAGGCATGGCGGCCTCGGACTCTCCATTTCTCGTGCCCAGCTTCGTCGCGAGCGGGGCCACGATGACGACGAGGGCGGCGATGGCGCAGACCCCCGAGAGCGCCAAAAAAACCGCGGCTTTCGCGTACCTGCGGGCGGCGAAGGGGTGGAAATGGGGAAGGGGGAGGAAGGCGTGCACTCTGGACGCGTATTTTCTGTAGGTTTCTCCGAATCCCTTGACGAGGCTCTCCTCTTCTCTTTTCGCTGCCGGTCCCGCCACGACGCGGAAAACTACCGCCACTGCCAGGAAAATCCAGGAATCCAGGATCAGCGCGAGAGGCGGCAGGATGAACAGTATCCACCACGAGAAGATGGGATGGCGGCAGAGGCCGTAGGCCCCCCGTGTAGCCAGAGTTCCGGCCCTGAACGCGGACAGGAGGCCGATGGCCGCCGAGAGCCAGAACGCGAGTCCGAAAGCCGCGAGTTCGATGCCGGCCGCGAAGGCTATCCCTCTGGCGAGGCCCTCGAAACGAAATGCTCCGGGGAAGAAAAGCTCGAGAAGGATGGCCGCGATGAGGGCCGGAAAAACGCGCAGGGCGAGGGCGGGCGCTTCGCCCATGAGAGTGTGGCGTTTTGACGCTTTCATGGGCAACACAGTATCACATAGCCGAGCCCGGCTCACGCGAGGCGGCCCGATTCCTGACTGTTTTTGGGGATTCAGTTGTTTTTGGAGGATCCCCGCGTCCGGAATACCGGCGAAATCGATTTCTTCCCGAAGCGATGAAACAGGCCGACGGCCATGCGCGCCGTGACCGCGCCGAGGAGGTCGAACAGTCCGTCAAATAGATCGAAGGAGCGGCCTTCCGCGAAAAGCTGGGAGGTTTCCGTGAACAGCGCGAAGCCGGTGAGCAGCAGAATGAGGGTAAGGATATGAGGCAGCCGCTTTTTGTCCTTACGGTATTCGATGGAGAAGACGAGGGAGAATGTGAAGAACATGAGGAAGTGAACGATCTTGTCGACTCCGATGATGTTCAACTGGATGGTGTTGAAAGTCTTGCCGGGAAGGAGGACAGCTACCATGATCAGTAAGGCCACAACAAGCGAGAAGCGGTAGCGATGCCAGAGGTGACCCTGTGCCGCCTTTTGCGGCATCTCTTTCATGAAGGCGGGATTCACCGCACAACCTGTGACACGTGCGAGACCTTCTCCGCGAGTCTCTCCGCGAAGCGCCCCGTATCGATTATCGCCCTGACATGGCTGCCTTCTCCGATCTTCTCCACATCGTCGAAAGCTTCGAGCGAGAACGTGAGAAGCTTGCCCTCTATCGCAGTGAGTGTGGCCTTGATCCTGACCCTCATGCCGAGGGGAGTCGGCGCAAGATGCCGCACGGATATGAACGAGCCCACAGTGGCCTTCCCCGGAGGCAGGAGCGGGTCGACGCAGGAGAGGGCCGCCTCTTCCATGTGCAGTACCATGGTCGGGGTCGCGTAGACAGCCATACTCCCCGAGCCCAGATGGCTCGCTGTGTGGAGCTGTCCGACGACAACCTCTTTCTCTCCGCGCATCCCCACAGAGAGCCTCTCACTCGCCTGAGTGTCTGACATGGAATTGCAGCCTCCTTCGCCCTTCGGCTTGTCTCTTAACCCTAATAAGAAAGTAGCGTCGAGTCAACGTGAGTCGAAAAACACCCCGCATTCCCGCCCTTGCGTGTAGTTGACTTGTTTTCTTTCCTTTGTATAGATTTGACTATATGTCTTTTTTTTCGGAACGGGAGAAACAATGGTAGAATCCGCCTCGCTGCAGAAATACTCACTCTTCGGTGGACTTCTTACCCAGGATATCGACCGTATACGACCCCTCATCGGCAGCCGGACATACGCGGCCGGCGAAGTCCTGATCTCCCAGAACAAGCCCAACGACAGCATTTTTTTCATACTCGAAGGCAAAGTCGAGGTTGTCAAGGATGGCGTCGTCCTGATAGTGCTGGGCGAGGGCGAGACGGTCGGCGAAATGGAGCTCTTGGATATCATGCCCGCCGCCGCTACAGTCAGGGCACTCGTCCCGACAACCGTGGGGACGATCAGCAACCGGGCTGTCCACGAGATTTTCAAGACGGACCAGAAATCCTTCGCCATAATGATGATGAATCTCGCCCGCGACCTTTCGCGCCGCCTCAGGCGTATGAATGAGATTGCGGCCCCCTGTTCCAGCTAGCGGTGACTCTGACGCCATCGCGCCATGACCGACGCTCCGGACCCGACACATCGACAATAAAAGGAAGGTGAAGATATGGCAGATCTTTCTACGACCTGGCTTGGCCAGAGACTCGCGAATCCTCTGGTTCTCGCAGCGAGCAGTCTTTCTTCCACCCCCGAGGGAGTGCGGAAAGCCGCGGAGGGCGGTTTCGGCGCTGTCGTCCTCAAATCCCTTTTCGAAGAGCAACTGAAAGCCGAAATCGCGTCGATCGGGTCCAGTCTCGACTTCTCTCATGCCGAGGCAGGACAGTTTCTCGGAAGAGCCGGCATGCAGGAGGGCATCGACGATTATGCCGCCCTTGTGAGAGAGTCATCCAAAGCAGGTATCCCCGTCATCGCGAGCATCAATTGCATCGGCGAGACCCAGTGGGGTGATTTTGCCGAACGCATCGCCGAGGCTGGAGCGAAGGCCCTCGAACTCAACGCCGGATTCCTCGCCTCCTCCACCGACGAAGATCCCCGCTCAGTCGAAGATCGCCTCTATTCTCTCGTCAGCACAGCGAAAAGCCGTACAGGCCTTCCTCTCTCGGTCAAGCTGGGCTCTTCCTGGACAAGTCTCGCCGCCCTTGCCGCCCGGCTGGCCAGAATCGGCGCCGACAGCCTCGTCCTCTTCAACAGGTTCTACAGTCTCGATCTCGAACTCTCGACGATGAAGCCGGTCCCCGGCCACATCCGCAGTTCGGGAAGCGAATACCACGACAGCCTCCGCTGGATTTCCGTCCTCTACGAGCGTGTTCCCTGCCAGTTCGCGGCCTCTTCGGGGATCCATGACGCGGAAGCCGCGCTCAAGCTCGTGGCGGCCGGGGCCAGTGCCGTGCAGCTCTGTTCCGTCGTCTACCAGAAAGGCTACTCCGTGGCCTCCCTCATGAGCGCCGCGATCTCCGCGCGGCTCGACAGCCTCGGGATCGACGGCATCGATTCCCTCCGCGGCCGTTTCGCACAGTGGAAGGCCGAGGATCCCTCAGCCCATCTGCGCTTCCAGTACATCCAGGCCCTCACGGGCATCTCCTGATTCCCGGCAGCCGGGCAGCACTGAGAATTCTGAAGGAGAGGGGTGAAAGATGCGGGTTCTTATCATCGGATCGATCAACATCGACGACGTGTTCGCGGTCGGACAGTTTGTCCGGCCGGGAGAAACCATTTCATGCCGATCCTACGCCCGCCATGTCGGCGGCAAGGGCGACAATCAGGCCATGGCCCTCGCGCGGGCTGGCGCCGAAGTGTATTTCGCCGGCAAGATCGGAGAGGATGGGCGCTTCATCCTCGACGCCCTCGCCGGGGCGGGCGTCGACACATCGCGGGTGGCCGTTTCGGGCATCCCGACGGGCCGCGCGATCATCCAGGTTCAGGATGACGGACAGAACTGCATCCTCCTTGCCCCCGGCGCCAACAAGGATATACGCCCGGCCGACATCGACTCCTTCCTGGAAGGCTGGGGCTCAGGCGACATGGTGGTATTCCAGAACGAGATATCCTCAATGGACTACGCCCTCGCCGAAGCCGGCCGACGGGGTCTCACTATCGTGCTGAATCCTTCTCCCGTCACCGAATCGCTTCTTTCCCTGCCTGTGGGCCGCGCGGACTGGCTCATCCTCAACGAGACTGAAGGGCAAGCCCTGACAGGCTCATCCGATGTGGAGAGCATCGCGGGCCTTCTCCGCGGGAAATTCCCCGCCACCGAAATCGTGCTCACGCTGGGAGACCAGGGGGTCCGGTACGAGGGGCGGAATGGCTCCTCGCTTCAGGTTCCGGCTCTCAAGGTCAAGGTCGTCGACACGACGGCCGCGGGAGACTGTTTTACCGGATTTTTCCTCGCCGACATACTGGAGGGGAAAGATGTTCTCACCGCACTCACTACCGCGACCCGCGCCGCCGCCATCTGTGTCGGAAGGCCGGGAGCACAGCCTTCCATCCCCACGCGCGCCGAGGTGGAGACCTTCGATCCGGAGGACAGATGAAAAAGAACATGGGGAAAGTCGATCGCGTCATACGGATGTTCTTCGCCGCCATATTTGTCCTCATCGTCACCTTCGGAATCGTGCACGGAACCTTCGCCATCATCCTTCTCATTCTGGCCGCGTCTTTTGCGCTCAATGCGATCAACGCATTCTGTCCCCTCTACCTTCCCTTCAACTTTTCTACGAGAAAGAAAAAGTCCTGAGACTTCCTGCCCGCGCCTCCGCCGGGCCCCGACGATCCTCCTCCTCTGGCGGGTCGAAGAGGCAGGGCTCGATTCGTCCGAAAAACTGATTCGCATGCGGGGCCGAGGCAGTTCATCTCTTCCCTGTTTTGGATCAGACCTCTTTCACCGATTCCCAGTTTCCGCTCGACTCCGATGCGAAGAGGGCATCGAGCACCGCCTGGTTCGCTACTGCGTCGGACATGGGTGTCGGCGCAGGAGTCCCCGAGCGGATCGCCATCGACACGGCCTGGAACATGAGCCCGTACTGATCCACCGCGGGACTCCGGTAGGTCCTGGTTCCGACCCCGTTGACAATTTCGAGCTCGAGGGGGACATCAGGATAGGCATTGAAGGGAAGGATAACGGAGATCCGTCCGCCGGAGCCGAGGATTTCCATCCTCTGGAAAGAAAACGCCTGAGTAGACACGGAGAAGGTCGATCTCGCTGTCCCGAAATCGAGAATGCCCGAGGACAGCATATCCGTTCCGAAAACCTTGTCACGCGACATCAGGCTCATGGCGCAAAGCGGCTCCCGTCCCATGACGAAGCGCGCCGAGCTCACGGCGTAACATCCGATGTCGAACAGAGCGCCCCCTCCTGCTTCCTTCTTGTTGCGTATGTTTGCCGGATCCGTGTTGGAAAAACTGAAGAAAGAGTGTGTCGCCAGTATTTTGCCGATCTCGCCGCATTCTACCGCCTGCCTGACCCTCTGCCACTGTGGGTGGAAGCGGTACATGAAAGCTTCCATCAACAGCTTTCCCGAGCGTCCGGCGGCCGTCGCTGTCGTGGCCACCTGCTTCGCGTCGAGGCTGAATGGCTTTTCGCAGAGAACGTGCTTGCCCGCCTCGAGCGCGCGGACGCTCCACTCGGCGTGCATGTCGTTCGGAAGGGAAATATAGACCGCCTCGACATCGGGATCGGCGAGAAGCTCGTCGTAAGATCCGAAAGCCTTCTTCGCCTTGTACCGGATGCCAGCTGCGTGGGCCTTGCCGCCGTCGCGCGAGGCGACCGCAGTGATCTGGGCCTCGGCGAGGGCTCCCAGAGGCTGCGCCACCCGGAGTTCAAAGTGTTTGGATACGGGAAGGATACCCCATCTGACCGGTTCCATGTCGTCTCCTGTGCCTTTCCAGGCATCTATGATAGAATCGTCGGTACGCCTCCATGGCTGCGCAGGTTGCGTAGTGGAGGAGCACACATTCAAGTATGACGATATATGTACGAAACCGGAAGGGGGCCAGCCATGACCAGAAAATCTTTTGCGGCGAAAAACGCGGTGACCGTGGGACCGTATTCCCAGGCTGTGGAGGGCGGGGCGGGGCTCGTGTTCCTCTCGGGACAGACGCCCTTCGATCCTGAAACCAAAACTCTCGTGACGGGCGATATCGGCGCCCAGACCGAGCAGTGCTTCAGAAATCTGTTTTCCGTCCTCAAGGCGGCGGGCCTGGACGAGGCCAATGTCGTCAAGGTGACTGTGTTCCTGACCGACATGGCCGATTTCGACGCGATGAACGCAGTCTACGCGACCAAATTTTCCGCACCCTACCCCTCACGCTCGACTATAGCCGTGGCGGGGCTTCCCCGCGGGGCCGCGATCGAGATCGAGATGATCGCCTCGCGTTGAGCTGTGAAGGCTGAAAGTCGGGCGGCGCGGGGCAGGAGGTGGGAGGCACTGCACTTCCTCCTGCCCCGCGCACTGCCCGGCCCTAGTTTCCCTTTCGGCGCATTTTTGCGGACTTGCGCGAGAATGCGAGCCCGCCGAATCCCGAGATGACAGCCATGTAAAAACCGAGATCGTACCACCATCCCGTGTTCGCCTGCTCGTAGATCCGGACATTTTTGTTGAAGATGCCCACTACCAGAGAGACAGGAGCGACCCAGCCGTGCCAGATACCCGTCCAGAAGCCGGCTGGTTTTTCGACAGTGTTCCTTCCGTCTCCCGGAAGGCAGGAAGAAAGAAGCAGTACCAGAGCCAGCGCCAACAGCGCTCCCATCAGAGCCTTTTTCGATTTCATCTCGTCTCCCGCCCTTTCAGGCATAGAATAGCGCACAGACCGGTCTCCGGAATGTGCTCCACGTCAATCATATCGCGCCTGAGACGATTTTTCTGCAATCTCAAGCGAGAAGGCGCTCAAGGTTCCCTCAGTTCCCGTTCCACTATCTTACCCATCATGCGCGCCGCGGCCCGCGCCCTCTCCTTCGATCCGATGACGATCGCGCCCACCAAGACTCCGTCGCGCAAAAGGTACCGTTCGTAGCGGCCCGCGGGAGTTTTTGCGAGAATTTCCTCGCAGCCGTCGCCTTCCTTGCGCTCCACGATACCCGCCGAAAACACATCCAGCCCCGCCACCTTCAGGGTGTTGGAGGGCACAGTCCCCTTGTAGGGATGGAGGAGGTCGCCAAGGATAGCCGCGGCGCAGACTGGGGCCTGTTCCAGGGCCGCCGGGATTATTCCGAGGGAAATGGCATGGTGCTCCGCGCAATCTCCGAGCGCAAAGATTCCGGGGCAGTTCGTCCTGAGGAAGTCATCCACGACGATACCCCGCGCGGTGGCGAGGCCGGCGGCTTTTGCGAGCCCGGTCCGGGGCCTGACCCCCATGGAGAGCACGACCGTCGCGGCCGGAACGCTCCGCCCATCCTCAAGTTCAACGGCCTCCACCCTGTCCGTACCCGCGAAACGCGCCACGCGGACACCCGTCGCGACTTCGATCCCCATTGCTCGGAAAGCCTCCGTGAGCGCCGCCGCTCCTCCCTCGTCCATCTGTCGCGGCAGGAGACGTGTGGCCACTTCGAGTACGGTTAGCTTGTGCACGCCGAAATCGCCCAGATGCCGCGCCGCCTCCAGCCCGAGAAGCCCGCCGCCCACGACCACGGCGGAGGCGGGATCCCTCTCCACCGATCTGCGGACCCTGGCGGCGTCGTCGTACTCCCGCACGGTGAAAACGCCGGGAAGATAGGCGCCAGGTATTTCAGGTCTCACCGGATCGGCGCCCACGGCGAGGACGAGTGCATCGAAAGAAATTTCCGCCCCCGATGACAGAACGAGTTGTCTCCTCTCCGCGTCGATCGCGACGACGTCCTGCCCCAGCTTCACGGCGATAGATTTTTCCGCGTACCATCCGGGCTTGTACAGCGCGAGAAGTTCCGCCCCCAGTGCCCCGCCTCCGAATACCTCCGGCAGACGGATCCTCGCGTAATAGTCATAGGACTCGTGCGCGATGACCGTGATCGCAAGCCGCCCCGGGTCGCCCTCCCGCAGTCTCAATTCCTTCGCTACCGAGATTCCGGCAACACCATTGCCGATTATGACAACATTCATGCGGCGCTCCTGTACCAGTCAATATATTTGTACCGAAATCGGGATGGCAATCCAGGACGAGGGTAATTCACTATTTTTTTGCCGGGCGCGCCGTCGCGGCGCCCATCCACGCAGTCCGGAACATGTGACAGTCATTTCTCCCGGCGCCCCGGCGACCTGCGCCGCGCCGTCGGGCTCTCCGCTTCAATGCGCCCGACGCCTGACCATCCCGCCTGCCCGGTCTCCGGAGGAGCCCGGGCGGTCATGCCGCTGAGCGTCGGGCGGATTTCCGCTCCGATCCCTCGCGCAGGAAAGGCCGCCGGAGAGCCACGATCCCCTGCGTGCTTCGGCGAAGGTATGGCGGATGAGGCATAAAACCCGCGCCCAATCCATACCGCCTGACCGTAAAAAGAAAGGGGCCGGCAATTGCCGACCCCTTTTCACCATTTGCACATTCTCCCGGAACCGCGTTCGGGCCCCAGGCGGTTTTTTCTCCGTCCGCGCGGCCCTGAAACCGACGCCCGGACGAATTACGCCTTCGCTCACGTCCCTAAAAGGGCCGCTCGCTCAGGCTTTACCTTCGCTCACGTCCCTAAAAGGGCCGCTCGCTCAGGCTTTACCTTCGCTCACGTCCCTAAAAGGGCCGCTCGCTCAGGCTTTACCTTCGCTCACGTCCCTAAAAGGGCCGCTCGCTCAGGCTTTACCTTCGCTCACGTCCCTAAAAGGGCCGCTCGCTCAGGTACTTGTATTCCTTCCAGCGGCGCTCGACGAGGGCTTTCTCACGGCCGGCGAGGTCGGCGGCGCGGACAGGATCGGAGAAGGCGAGGGTCTTGAACCGGACCTCGCTCGACATGAAGGTCTCGATCTTGGAGAGATCAGGCTCTTTGGAGTCGAGCTGGAAGGGATTCTTCCCCTGGGCCTTGAGCCTGGGATCGTAGCGATAGAGAGGCCAGATTCCCGCCTCGGCGGAAAGCTTCTGCTGGTTCATGCCCTTCATCATGTCGATGCCGTGCATCGCGCAGTGGCTGTAGGCGATGATGAGGGAAGGACCGTCGTAGCTCTCCGCCTCGCGGAATGCCTTGATGGCCTGGGTCATGTTGGCGCCCAGGGCGACTGAGGCGACGTAGACGTAGCCGTAGGACATCGCGATCATGCCGAGATCTTTCTTGCCGATATCCTTTCCGGCCGCGGCGAATTTGGCGACCGCACCGAAGGGCGTCGACTTGGACATCTGGCCACCGGTGTTCGAGTAGACCTCGGTATCCATGACGAGGACGTTGATGTTGCGTCCGGAGGCGAGGACGTGGTCCAGGCCGCCGAAACCAATATCGTACGCCCAGCCGTCGCCGCCGAATGCCCACACCGACTTCCTGATGAGGCCGTCGGCGACGTTGACGAGTTCCTTTGCCCACTCGGCGTCGATGGCCTGGCAGGCTTTCCTGAGCTCCGCGACCGAGGCGCGCTGTGCGTCGATGGCTTCCTCGGAGTCCTGGGGATTGGCGAGGAGGGCATCCGCGAGGGCCGCGGGGATCTCGGCGCCCTTGTGGGCGGCTACGAGCTCGCGGGAGTACTGGGCCATCTTGTCGGAGGATAGACGCATTCCGTATGCGAACTCGGCCGCGTCCTCGAAGAGAGAGTTGGACCATGCCGGACCGCGTCCGTCGGCGCGGGTGGTGTAGGGCGTCGTGGGCAGGTTTCCACCGTAGATGGAGGAACAGCCGGTGGCGTTGCCGATGATGGCGTGGTCGCCGCAGAGCTGGGTCATGAGCTTGATGTAGGGAGTCTCTCCGCAGCCGGCGCAGGCGCCGGAGAATTCGAAGAGGGGCTGCTTCATGGCGATACCCTTGGGCGTGCTCAGGTTGAGAAGCTTGGCGTCGGTGTTCGGGATCGCGAGGAACCAGTCCCAGTTCTTCGCCTCGGTCTCGCGCAGCGGGAGCTGGTGCTCGAGGTTGATCGCCTTGCGGCCGGCGTTGACTTTGTCGAGCGCGGGGCAGATATTCACGCAGGCACCGCAGCCGGTGCAGTCTTCCGGCGCGATCTGGAGGGTGGCCTTGAGCCCGGCGAGTTCCTTGCCCCTGGCGTCGGCGGATTTGAAGGTCGCGGGAGCGCCCTCGAGGTACTTGGCATCGTAGGCCTTGAGACGGATGCAGGCGTGGGGACAGACCATGGTGCAGTTTCCGCACTGGATGCAGAGGTCCTTGTTCCAGACGGGGATCTTTTCGGCGATGTTGCGCTTCTCGTACTTCGTCGTTCCGGAGGGGAAGGTTCCGTCGAGAGGCATCTTGGAAACCGGCAGGTACTCACCGCGGGCGGCGATCATTTCGCCGATGACTTCCTTGACGAAGGCGGGCGCGTCGGCCGGAACCGGGCTCTTCATGTGGAGAGCGCTCGTGACCTGGGCAGGATACTTGACCTCGTGGATGTGGTTGAGGGCGAGATCGATGGCCGCGATGTTCTTTGCGACGACGTCGGCGCCTTTGCGGGCGTAGGTTTTCTCGGTGTATTTCTTGATCAGCCTGAGTGCTTCTTCTTCGGGTAGGACGCCGGAAATCTTGAAGAAGGCGGTCTGCATGATGGTGTTGATGCGGTTGCCCATACCGGCCTTCTCGGCGATCGCCATGCCGTCTACCACATAGAATCGGAGCTTCTTGGCGATGATGGTTTTCTGCACTTCGGCGGGAATCTCGTCCCATACCTTGTCAGCCGGGTAAGGGCTGTTGAGAAGGAATACGCCGCCGACCTTGGAGTTGGCGAGCATGTCCAGCTTCTCGAGGAAGGAGAACTTGTGGCAGGCAAGGAAGTCGGCCTTGGCGATGAGATAGGGCTTGGTGATCAGTTTCGGTCCGAAGCGGAGATGGCTGATGGTGTAGGTGCCGGCCTTCTTGGAGTCGTAGAAGAAGTAGCCCTGGGCGGAATTGTCCGTCTCGTCGCCGATGATCTTGATGGAGTTCTTGTTGGCGCCGACTGTTCCGTCGGAGCCCAGTCCGTAGAAGAGACACTCCTTGACTCCGTCGTCTTCGAGCTGGAACTCGGGATCGTAGGAGAGGCTCGAGCCGGAAACGTCGTCGTTGATGCCGACCGTGAAGTGGCTCTTGGGCTCGGTCTTCTTGAGCTCTTCGAAGACGGCGAGAGCGTGGCTCGGATAGAACTCGGCCGAGCCGAGACCGTAGCGGCCGCCGATGACGGTGGGCCAGCCCTTGAAGGGAGCCTTTCCGGAACCCTGGGCCTCGCCGATGGCAGTGCGCACATCTTCGTACATAGGCTCGCCGATCGAGCCAGGTTCCTTGGTCCGGTCGAGGACCGCGATGGACTTCACGGTGGAGGGAAGCGCCTTCATGAAGTGCTCGACGGAGAAGGGACGGTAGAGATGTACTTTGACTACGCCGACCTTCTCGCCTTTTTTGGTGAGGTGGGAGACGACTTCCTCGACGGTGTCGGCCCCCGATCCCATCACGATGATTATGCGCTCGGCGTCGGGAGCTCCGGCATAGTCGAAGAGTTTGTAGGCGCGGCCGGTGAGCCTCGCGTACGCATCCATCGCCTTCTGGACGATGGCGGGCGTGGCGGTGTAGAGATTGTTGGCCGCCTCGCGCGCGGTGAAGTAGACGTCGGGGTTCTGACTGGTGCCGCGGATGCTCGGTCTTTCCGGGGACAGTCCACGCGAGCGGTGGGCGCGCACGAGCTCGTCGGAGATCATCTGCCGCATGATGGCGTAGGAGATCTCCTCGACCTTCTGGACTTCGTGAGAGGTGCGGAAGCCGTCAAAGAAGTGGAGGAAGGGAACGCGCGCCTCGAGTGTGGCAGCGTGCGAGATGAGGGCCATGTCCATGACTTCCTGGACATTGTTGGAGGCGAGCATCGCCCATCCGGTCTGGCGGGCAGCCATGACGTCCTGATGATCGCCGAAGATCGAGAGGGCCTGGGCCGCGATAGCGCGGGCCGCGATGTGGAACACGGTGGAGGTACACTCGCCGGCGATCTTGTACATATTGGGGATCATGAGGAGGAGGCCCTGCGAGGCTGTGAAGGTAGTAGTGAGGGCTCCCGTGGTGAGAGAGCCGTGGACCGCGCCGGCGGCGCCGGCTTCGGACTGCATTTCGACCACCTGGGGAACCGTGCCCCAGATGTTCTTCCTGCCCTGAGCCGAGTATTCATCTGAAAGCTCGCCCATGGGGGAGGAGGGGGTGATCGGGTAAATCGCGATGACTTCGCTTACCGCGTGGGCTACGTGGGCAGCCGCGGTGTTGCCGTCAATCATCACCATGTTCTTGGTATCCGACATTGTGATTCCTTTTGGTAGAGGATGAGGATTTGGATAGGCTCTGTCCGGAGCTTGTATAATAGTACATTCGGACAATAAATTATTCAAGACGGGGGAAAAAGCTGTCTGACAACCGAACTGTTTTTCTTCGTATTCCGGCGCGTGAGGGAACCGCGCGCGTATGCCGGCGGACTTGACCTCAGGCCTTGGCGAGTGCCTAATCATGACATAATGAAGACAAAATTGCTCGTGCTTGCCGCGGGAATAGGGTCCCGTTTCGGCGGAATCAAGCAGGTCGCCCCCGTCGGTCCCGCGGGAGAGTCCATCCTCGAGTATTCCGTTTTCGACGCCCTCGGCGCGGGATTCGACGAAGTCGTTTTCCTCGTCCGGAAGGAAATCGAGGAAGATTTTTCCCGGACCATCCTTTCCAGACTGCCCTCCACCTTGCGCTATTCCCTGGCCTGGCAGGCGCAGGACAGCTTCATTCCGCCTGAGTTCGGGAATCTTCTCGTCGGCAGGACAAAACCTTGGGGAACAGGCCACGCCCTCCTGTGTGCGCAAACGGCGCTCGAGAACGGGGGCCAGGTCGCCTTCGCCGTGATCAACGCCGACGACTATTACGGCCGGGAAGCTTTTTCGGTCGTCCATGATTTCCTCGCGATTTCCGACCCGGCCAGGAGCGATTTCTGCCTGGCCGGTTACCGGCTCTCGCACACGACGAGTCCCTTCGGTCCGGTTTCCCGGGGCGTCTGCACTACGGACAGCGATGGCTTCCTTGTCGGGATCGAGGAACACCTGTCAATCGCAGCGGAGATGGAGGGTGAGAGGAAAGGGTTCCGCTCCGCCTCCCCTGATGGGCTGACGCGGGCGAGATTTACGGGGACGGAGCCGGTATCCATGAATCTGTGGGGCTTTACCCCGGCTGTTTTCGACGCGGGACGGTCATTGTTCGGGGACTTCCTTCAGGATCTCCGCTCCGCTCCGGAGGGCGCGAGGCTCAGGGCGGAGTTTTTCCTGCCAGGCATCGTAGACAGCCTTGTCCGGGCGGGGCAGGCCCAGGTTAAGGTCCTTCCGGTTTCGGAATCCCTCTTCGGACTGACATATAAGGAAGATCTCGACGAATCCCGCCGCCAGATCGCCCGCCTCTGCGAGGCGGGGCGATATCCCGTCCCTCTGTGGAGCCTCTCATGATGTACCGTTCACGGATTCAAGGTTTGCCCGAACTCTTCGACCTCGATATGACCGAGCATGCGGCCATCTTCGCCGACACCGATGCGCCCTGGGAGGTCCCGCCCCGCATTCAGGGATACCTTGCCCGTCTTCTCACCACCGACTACCCGGCGGGCCTGCATTCGCATGTGCATCCTATGAGTTTTGTCGGTCCGGGGGTCTATCTCGGGCCGGGCTGCGTTGTCGAACCGGGCGTCTACATCAAGGGACCCGCCTGGATCGGCGAGGGTTGCATGCTCAGACAGGGGCTCTACGTCCGGGAGAACGTGATTGCGGGCTCAGGCTCCATCCTCGGACACTGCTGCGAAATCAAGAACTGCCTCCTGTTCAAAAATGCCGAAGTGCCCCATTTCAACTATGTAGGGGATACGGTGTTCGGATACAAAGCCCACATCGGCGCGGGCGTCATCGTCTCCAATGTCAGACTCGACAAGGGAAATGTTGCCGTCAGGACCGGAGAGGGGAAGTTCGACACAGGTTTGGCCAAATTCGGAGCTCTCATCGGCGATGGCTGCGAGATCGGCTGCAACTCGGTCCTGAATCCGGGAACCATCCTGGGGGCGGGCAGCATGGTCCACCCCCTCTCCAGAGTCTTTGGCATCCACCCTGCCGGATCGAGACTCAAGGAGTAGGAAAACTTTTATCAATTGTATATAGTTGCATAAACTCATTCCCGCCTGGAGAATTGAATGAATACGATCGCCGCGAAAAGGCAGCTTTCGGACGATGTCTATCGCATGGAAGTGAATGCTCCCGAGATTGCACGCGAACGGCAGGCCGGACAGTTCGTGATTGTTCAGGTCGACGCGGAGTATGGAGAGCGGATTCCGCTCACTATCGCCCACGCGGACCCTGCGGCGGGAACGATCAGTCTGATTTTTCAGACTGTCGGGGCGACGACTCACAAGCTCGCGATGAAAGAGCCGGGCGATTCCCTCATCGTCCTCGGGCCTCTTGGGAATCCTACCCACATCGAGAATTTCGGCCACGCCGTCTGTGTCGGCGGCGGTATCGGACTCGCACCCCTCCACCCCATCGTCGAGGCGCTCAAGAGAGCGGGCAACAGAGTCACCGTCATCTCCGGCGCGCGCACAGCCAGCCTTCTCATCATGCAGGACGAGTTGAACGCCCTCGCGGAAACCAACATCGTCGTCACGGACGACGGTTCCGCCGGGCGCAAAGCCCTCGTCACCGAGCCCCTCAAGGAACTCTGCGCCTCAGCCAATCCTCCGGACATCGTCGTCGCCATCGGGCCGCCCATCATGATGAAATTTTGCGCCGCCACGACCAAACCCTTCGGCGTCCGCACCCTCGTGTCGCTCAACACTATCATGATCGACGGCACGGGCATGTGCGGCGGATGCCGCGTCTCCGTGGGCGGAAAGACCAAGTTCGTCTGTGTCGACGGTCCCGAATTCGACGGCCACCTCGTGGATTGGGAGGGTATGATGTCCCGCCTCCGGGCCTATAAGAGCAAGGAGACGGCCGATCACGACCGCTGCCACCTCGAAATGGCCGCTGAAAAGCTTGAATCGCAGAGGGGAGAAGCCAGATGAGAGCCCAGGGATATGGAGAACTCGCGGCCGCCGCCGGAGTCGTACTCGAGTCCATCAAGGGCAGAACTCTTTCGCCCAAAGATCGTATCGCCTTGCCTGTCCAGGACATGGCCTGTCAGGATCCCGCGATCAGGCGCGCCAACATGCAGGAGGTTGCCCTCGGTTACGCGCCCGAACAGGCCGTCCTCGAGGCGCAGCGTTGCCTGAACTGCAAGAATGCTCCCTGCGCCAAGGGCTGCCCCGTCCAGGTCGACATCCCCGGCTTCATCATGAAAATTCGCGAGGGAGATTCTGTCGGAGCTGCCGCCGTCCTCAAGAGGACCAATCTCCTGCCCTCCATCTGCGGACGCGTCTGTCCCCAGGAAAAGCAGTGCCAGCTCACCTGCACGGTCGGCAAATCCCTCGGCTCCATCGAGAAGGCCGTCCAGATCGGAAGGCTCGAGCGCTTCGCCGCTGATTCCGAGCGCGCTTCCGGCACTGTCTCCAACCCAGAGATCGCGCCCGCCACAGGGAAGCGCGTTGCCGTCGTCGGTGCCGGCCCTGCCGGTCTCACCTGCGCCGCCGACCTAAGGCGCGCCGGCCACGAGGTGGTCATATTCGAGGCCTTCCACAAAGCCGGCGGCGTCATGGTCTACGGCATTCCCGAGTTCCGCCTTCCCAAGGCCCTCGTCGCCGCCGAGGCGGCCGCCCTCGAGTCCATGGGCGTCACGTTCAGGCTCAACTACCTGATCGGACGCACCAGGAAACTCTCCGACCTCATCGAGAAAGATGGATTCGACGCGGTCTTCGTCGGCACCGGCGCGGGACTTCCCAAGTTCATGAACATTCCCGGCGAAAACCTCGTCGGCGTCTTCAGCGCGAACGAGTATCTCACCCGCGCCAATCTCATGAAGGCCTACGACCAGGCGAAGGCCGCAACTCCAATCTACCCGAGCCGGCGCGTGGCCGTCCTCGGAGGCGGAAACGTCGCCATGGACTCGGCCCGCATGGCCCTCCGCCTCGGCGCGGAGGACGTCCACATCCTCTACCGCCGCACACTGGAAGAGATGCCCGCGCGCGTCGAGGAGATCGGCCACGCCATGGAAGAAGGCGTCGTCTTCGACTTCCTGGCGAGCCCGACCAGGGTCATCGGCGACGCTGAAGGGCGAGCGGAGACCCTCGAAGTCCTCTCCTATGAGCTCGGCGAGCCAGATGCCTCCGGCAGACGCAGCCCAGTGGCCATCGCGGGCAGCGAACACATCGTTCCCTTCGATACCGTCATCGTCGCCATAGGCAACGAGTCCAACCCCCTCATCTCGCGCACAACCAAGGCGATAAGTGTCGACAAGTGGGGGCACATTCTCGTCGACGAGAAACAGAAGACGAGCATGGATCGCGTCTATGCAGGCGGAGATATCGTTCTCGGCGCGGCCACCGTCATACTCGCGATGGGCGAGGGAAGGCGGGCCGCCGCGGAGATCAACAGGATACTCCAGGAGTGAGAATGGAAGCGGGTTCCTGCTGTTCCGGAATGCGCGCGGGTCGTGAGGACTTGCGCGCGGTCTCAGTCCCGATCGTGCGCGGGAACAGGCATACACGTTTCGTCGCCACCTTCCTTGTCGTCGTGTGCATCGCCTTTCTGCCCGCGGCTGTCGGGGCCCAAGCCCAGCGCGACGCCATGACTCTCTATCGTCAGGGGCGGGATCTCGAGTATGAGGGCAAGACCGCGGCGGCCATGACCGTGTACGCACAGGCCGTGACCAAGAGCGAGCAGGCCATTGTGGCCAATTCGCGCGATATGGACGCCCACGTCGTGCGGAGCTGGAGCCTTTTCAGGCTAGGCAAGCACCAGGATGTTCTCAAGTACGGACAGGAAGCGCTCAAAATATCTTTCGATCCGCGCATCGTCGAAGTGCTCGGCGAATCCTCTTACCTCCTTGGCCAGAACGAGGAGGCTCTCGGTTACCTTCAGAAATACATCGAAACCGCTGAGGATTCTGCCGAACTCGCGCCCAATGCCTACTACTACATGGGCGAAGCCTACATGCGTCTCAAGAAATTCGCCCACGCCGACATCGCGTTCACGACGGCTCTCGCAAAGGCATCGACCATGTACCGCTGGTGGTACAGGCTCGGCTTCGCCTGCGAGGCCCAGGGCCAGTACAAGCGCGCCTACGACGCCTTCGGCAAGGCCCTGGCCATCAATCCCCGCTTCGAGGAAGCCGTCGCAGGGCGCGACAGAGTGAAGGCCAAAGCCGGACTCTGAACGAGCGGCCGAAACACCCTTGCCTTGCCTCTACACGGTCGCCGTGCTAGGCTGGCCTCATGAATAGACACGAAGAAATCCAGGGGCCAGCCTGGAACCTCGCCAACGAATATGAATCCTACGAATCTCCAGTTTTCGAAGCTGACCGCGCAGAAGTCAAGGATCTCGTCGCTTCCATAGAAAGCTTCAGCGCCCGCATAGCCGCCCGCCTGCACGATGCAACCAGCCTTGACCCTGTCCGGGACGCTACACTTCTTGCGGAGTGTCAGGAATGCGCCATTCTTGTTCAGAGGGCGGTACTTCTTCTCGGCAACCTGAGTCGCTATGTGAACTGCATACTCTCGGTCGATGGTTCCGATGCGCACGCGAAGGAGCTCAGGGGCAGCCTCACCGTTCTCGGCGCCTCGCTGGACTCGGCCTCAGGCGCTCTCGAACTTGTTCTCGTGCTCTCGCCCGAAACTTTCTATGCCGCCTTCCTCGCGAACCCCGAAACAATCTCCCTCGCCTATGGACTCGGCCGCGATCGCCGGCTTGCCAAACGCAGACTCTCGCTCGCCGAAGAAAAACTGCTGTCTTCATTCCGCCCCGACGGACACACAGCCTGGGGTAATCTCTACGACAGCATCACCGGGACCATGAAGGTCTCCCTGAAAACTTCACAGGGCACAAAGATTCTAGGGCTCGCACAGGCCGCGAGCATCCTTCGCCAGAGTGACAGAGAGATGCGCATGGCGGCCTTCGCCGGCATCAACGAGGCGTTCAGGCTCCAGGACGAAAGCTGCGCCGCCATCCTCAACGCGATCGCAGGCTGGCGCCACACCGAGAACCGCCTTCGGTCCAGCGTCGAGAAAGTCCATTATCTGGACACCGCCCTCGACGCCAACCACCTCAAGGCCGAGACTCTGGACGCCATGATGGCGGTCGTCGACGAATCCATGGGGATCGGCCGCAGAGCTCTCGCCCTCCAGGCCCGGCTCCTCGGTATACCCGCCTTGGGACCCTGGGACCTCATCGCCTCCGCCCCCGTGCCAGAGGGCGCGGAGCCCGAACTCCTTCCCTTCGATGAGGGGCTCGCCTTCGTCGCCGAGGCCTATGGCGCTATCGAGCCGGCCATGGGCGACTTCATCCTCGAAATGGCGCGTGAAAAGCGCATCGAGGGCCGGTCCATGCCCGGAAAGCGCCCCGGCGCCTACTGCACGAGCTTCCCCAAATCGAGACGGACCTGCGTCTACATGGTCTACCGCGGCAGCATGAGCGACATCTCGACTCTGGCGCACGAGCTCGGCCACGCCTGGCACGGCCGCATCGTCGAGTCCCTGCCTCTCGCCGAGACCCGCTATCCGATGTGCCTCGCCGAGACTGCCAGCACCTTCGGGGAAGCCATCGTGGGCGAGATGCTCGCAGAGCGCGCCGGAGAGGACCCCGCCGCCATGCTCGATGTGGAGTGGTCCAACGCCCAGGACGCCGCGACCTTCCTCCTCAACATCCCGGCTCGCTTCGCCTTCGAGAGATCCTTCTACGAGGCGAGGGCCGACAAGCCGCTCGGCCCCGATGCCCTCCGCGAGCTCATGAAAAAAGCCTGGGAGCGCTACTACGGCGACAGTCTCTGCGAGTACGACGAGATGTTCTGGGCTTCCAAGCTCCACTTCCACATGACAGGACGGTCCTTCTACAACTTCCCCTACACCTTCGGATACCTCTTCAGCCTCGGCATCCTCGCCCGCCGCGACCAGATGGGGGAGGGCTTCCCTGCCGCCTACGCGGCCCTCCTTCGCGACACCGGCAGGATGGATGTCGAGGAACTCGTCATGAAGCACCTCGGCGTCGACCTCACGGTGCCCGACTTCTGGAAGGCGAGTGCCGCGATGGTCGGTCGGAACATCGATCGCTTCGCCGCCCTCGTGGACAGGCTGACAGCGGATCGCGCGATGGGCTGAAGGCAGGCCCGCATTATGGCCCCGTGCGGAGTTCTCGCACGGGGTTCTTTGCCTCTTTCAACTTCCGGACGAAAGTCGCGAGATCCGAGCCACAGGATTTTTCGTAGTAGTCCCTGTAAAGTTCCGGTTCCCCCTCGTAGAGTCGATAAAGATCGAGGAGGGCGTTGTTGATTCTGTCCATGGGATAATCCCGGTAGCGACTGAAGCCCTCCGGAGAAAAGATTGAAGCGTATTCGTGCCCGAAAAGAACGGACCTTTCCCCGATGATGCGCTTCTTCGCCTCCCGCTTATCCTCCTCGCGCAGCCGCGAGGTATAGATCTCCTCCAGTCGCTGCGCCGTTCCCCGCAGAAAGGCTGAAAAATGTTGTGCGTCCGCGATGCCAGCCAGAGCGGAAGCATATTCTCCCGAATCTTTTCCACGACGGGAAGCGATGAAGTCCAGCGCCCCCTGCCTTCCCACGAAGGTCGCCAGTTCTTCGTTAAAATTTCCCGCCTTCCTGTCCCGCAGGAAGATAGTCGCATGGGTCATCTCATGGATCACCAGTTCGACGATGTCATACTCGTCCCAGGACTTCATGAAGGAAAAGAGCGGATCGGCCAAGAAGCCGAGGGTGCTGAAAGCGTCCGATGGTCGCCGTATGACGTCGTAGCCCAACTTCTTGAGTCGTTCTGCCTCGGCCTCTGCATCTTTCGGGTCGAAGAAACCTTTATAGGGAAGCTTGCCCACGAAAGGATACGTCCAGAGATAGCGGTCGAAGGACAGTTCGGCGCAGGCCTGGACGACCGTGACGAGATGATCCGAATCGACCTTGGCCAGGGAGCGGTAGTTCTTCGTAGTGCGCAGACCGATGGTTCCGATGGCGTAGGCCCTCGCGTCGAGGGCGGTTTCGAGGAGCCGGCGCGTGGCGTCGTCCGTTCCGGGATCGGCGAGAAGTTTCTCCGCGGACTTTGCGGTCGCGACGATGGACAAATATCGTGCACCCTGAGTCGTGAGATAGCAAGACGACAGAAGGCAGAGACTTACCAATCCAGCGGCGTACGCTGCCATCCTGCCGACAGAGCGGCCCCGGATCGAGTGTCGGGAACGCCCGTGCTCCCGGGCCTTCCCTGCCGAAGCACAGGCATTCCGGTTCATTCACGAAACCTCGTCCGCAGATAAATCCGTTCGAGTTTTTCCCTCGCCCAAGGGGTCCTGCGCAGGAAAATGAGGGCCGATTTGATGCTCGGATCATACTTGAAGGCGCGCACGTTGATCCGCGACGCGAGATACTCCCATCCATAGCGGTCGACGAGGCGCGTCAGCATCGCCTCCAGTGTAATTCCATGCAGAGGATTGTTCGGTTGTTCTTCGGACATACTTACCTTGTATCACAGATGGCGGGTGTGGGCGAGGGATCGCACCCAATCCATTTTTCCGGCCTCTGTCATTTTCACGGGTTAATATTGATGAATGACTGGAATGATGATATGCTATTTTCTACTAAGCGCCCGGCGCCCGTGGCGGCCATGACGGGAGCCTGTTTCGGCGGCACCTCATGGATTCATATGCTCACCGGCACCTTGCGTGTGCCGAACCGTGATGCGAAAGCTTCCGGGACTCTCCTGAAGGGGAGTCTCTGGTTTTCTATTGCATTATTGTCAGGAATGTGGTGAAATATTGATATCCTTCCGAAAGGATTGACAATGAAAATCGATCATCGGGTTGCTGTCCTGTCATGAAAGTCGCGATAGTCCACTACTGGCTCGTTGGCATGCGTGGCGGGGAACGAGTGCTCGAAGCCCTTTGCAGGATGTACCCCGATGCCGATATCTACACAAATGTATACATTCCCGACGGAATATCCGAGACGATCAAGGCCCACAG
The DNA here is from genome assembly GCA_963678065.2 of Treponemataceae bacterium. GTDB lineage: Bacteria > Spirochaetota > Spirochaetia > Treponematales > Rectinemataceae. Next base: position 2,087,013 of record CAXXVZ010000003.1, on the reverse strand, counting down.
GATCACGACCACCTTCGTGCAGCATCTGCCGAAGGTGGCCTCATGGTATCAACACTATCTCTTTCTGATGCCGCTCGCCCTCGAGCAGCTGGATCTGCGCGGCTACGACCTTGTTATCTCTTCCGAGTCCGGTCCTGCCAAAGGTGTCATAACCGATCCCGATTGCCTGCATGTCTGCTACTGCCATTCGCCCATGCGCTATCTGTGGGATATGTATCCGGGATACCTTGTGGGGAAGGATTTTATAACAAAAAATATCATGAAACTTGCGTTCAATTATCTCAGGATCTGGGACGTGACAAGCGCCGCGAGGGTGGACAGGATTATAGCCAACTCTTCTTTTGTGGCTCAACGGATCAGGAAATACTGGAGGCGCGATTCGGTAGTAATTCCGCCCCCGGTCAGCATAGAACGTTTTTCGGTTTCCCATTCTGCCGGCGATTACTACCTCTGGGTTGGGCAGCTTATACGCTATAAACGTCCTGATCTGGCAGTACGAGCCTTCACGTCAAGCGGGAGGCGCCTCGTAGTCGCGGGTTCGGGGTACGAGATCGAACCGCTTCGTGCGATGGCGGGGCCCAATATTGAATTTATAGGGCACGCCTCCGACAGTGACATCGAAAGGCTCCTTGCAGGTTGCAAAGCCCTCGTCTTCCCTGGCGTCGAGGATTTCGGTATAGTCCCCGTGGAAGCGATGGCCTCGGGCAAACCGGTCATCGCCTTCAGACGCGGCGGGGTTCTCGAATCGGTCGAGGACAGAAAGACAGGGCTCTTTTTCGACGAAGCGACTCCGGAAGCCCTGAACAGGGCAATCGATGGCTTCGAGGCGGATTCCTCATGGGTCGACCCGGATGTCATCCGTAGACACGCGGAGCGCTTCTCGGAGGCCGTATTCCTGCGGAGTTTCGCCGAAGTGGTGTCCGGATCGGTCTAGCTCTGGTTCCCCCGCTTAATCAGGCATAAGGAATTCATAGTGAAAATCATAGGTTGGTTCAATAATTTTCTAAAATACCGCTTTCTTCTTAATGAACTAGTGGTTAGGGAAATTAAAAATAAATACAAACGCTCGGTGCTAGGAATTCTATGGAGTGTATTGAATCCACTTTTTATGATGCTAATTCTTGACATAGTTTTTTCTCAATTGTTTCGATTTCAAATTCCAAATTTTTTAGTTTACTATTTATGCGGTTCTCTTGTTTTCGGTTTTATGCAAGAGGCGACAAATGGTGCCCTATATTCCGTATTTGGAAATGCAGGTCTAATCAATAAAGTATACATACCGAAATATGTTTTCCCCATTGCCAAAACAGTATCTGCTTTTGTCAACTTTGGGTTCTCTTTGATTGCATTAATAATTGTCTCACTTACTACAGGAATATCTCCAAATGTAGCATTAGTGGCTGCCCCACTGTTATTTTTGACTTTGTTTATGTTTGTTCTTGGACTTTCTCTCATCCTTGCCACCTATACAGTTTTTTTTCGAGACCTGATCCATTTCCACGGCATATTCATGTTGATGTGGATGTATCTGACTCCTATTTTTTATCCTGAGAGTATAATACCAAAAAGAATAGCTTGGGTTCTCTCTTCCAATCCAATCTACCAATACATTTTATTTTTCAGGGCAATTGTACTAGATCATCATTTTCCAGACCTGAAGCAAGTATTGTTTTGTTTAGGATTTGGGTTGGGAAGTTTGATTGTGGGATTGATCCTTTTTAAAAGGAATCAAAATAGATTTACATTATATTTTTGAATATAAGTTGGATAGTATGATAATTATAAATGATGTTTCTATGCGATTTTATCTTGGAAGGGAAAAAATCACTAATTTGAAAGAATTTCTTATTAAGAGAATTAAACAGACAGTGCTTTTTGATGAATTCTGGGCTTTGAAAAATATTTCTTTTCAAGTTAATCCTGGAGAGGTTCTAGGAATAATCGGCCTGAACGGTGCAGGGAAAAGTACTTTGCTCAAGATCATTGCTGGGGTGATACGTCCTACCAATGGTATAGTCTCTGTATCGGGCAAAATTTCCCCTCTCATTGAATTAGGAGCTGGGTTCGATGTTGATCTTACAGCAAGAGAGAATATATTTTTAAATGGAGCAGTGCTTGGTTATGACAGATCCTTTCTTAAAAATCAATTTGATGAAATTGTTGATTTTGCTGAATTGAATCAATTCATTGACGTCCCGCTTAAAAATTTTTCATCAGGGATGATTGCTCGTTTAGCATTTTCTATAGCAACTCTGGTTGAGCCAGAAGTATTAATTGTTGACGAGATTCTTTCTGTAGGCGATATACAGTTTCAAAAAAAAAGCGAAATGAAAATGAAGGCGATGATGGAGAATGGAGCCACTGTCATTTTTGTATCTCATAATTTATCTACTGTGAAAGATATTTGTGATAAAGTTTTATGGCTTGAAAGTGGTACTACGCGAATGATAGGTAGTACGGAGGATGTTTGTTCTTCTTTTCTCAATGAGATGGGAGGCCATCGCTTATGCTGATATTTGTTTCACTGTATCGTTTTTGATCTATTAATGATTAAATATTTCCTGCTTCCGGATATGTTCAGGAGAATTGAATGAATTCGTGTGAAAGTGATTTTAATCCACTAGATTATCCAATTGCATACTCTCGTCCAATGAATATTGATCCTATGTGTGCTTGGATAGAGCATATCCCATTTGGCATGTTTCTAATTGAATTATTGAAGCCGAAAGTCTTGGTGGAATTAGGTACATTTTCCGGTGGCTCGTATCTTTCATTTTGTCAAGCAATTAAGAATTGTCGTCTTGATACAAAGGCCTATGCGGTTGATCTATGGAGCGGAGATGCTCAAACAGGCTATTATGGAAATGAAGTTCTTTCCGTGCTACGGCAAAAACATGACCAAGAGTATGGAGGGTTTTCTAGACTGATTCAAAGTAGCTTTGATGATGCAAAGCAGTACTTTGATAATCATTCCATCGATTTGCTACATATAGATGGATATCATACGTATGAGGCTGTTTGTCATGATTTTACTAATTGGATTGAAAAGCTAAGTGACCGGAGTATTGTAATATTTCATGATATAAATGTTAGAGAAAGAAACTTTGGCGTATGGAAATTTTGGGAAGAGATAAAAAACAAATACCCCAGCATTGAATTTCCATTTTGCCATGGTTTGGGTTGTATTTACTATGGTCAAAATAAAGAAAACCGAATTGAATCCTTTTTTGAACGATTCCAAAATGACCATTCTAGCATGATTAATTATTTTTATGCATTGGGCTCTAAGATTTCCCTAGAGTCCTCTAAAGATAATGTAATAGGTGCTGTAAATAATAGCTTGTTAGAAATGAAGAGACAAAGTGAAGATAGGGATAAAAAGCTAAATGAAATACTTGTAGAGAAATCAACTTTGCAGAGCAAGGTTGAAGAACTAAGTCTGCAGGCACAAAATTTGGGAATCGACCTTGCTGGACGGCAAGGTGAATTATCCATAATAAAAAATGGATACGAAAAAAGCAATGGTAAGATAAAGGAACTATGTGAATTGAACCAAGAATTGCAGCATTTGTTGGATTTGAAAAATGAAGAACTTTTCAGTATTAATAATAATTATATTTCTATTAAAAATAGCTTAAGTTTTCGAATTGGAAAAATTCTCACTTCTCCTTTTCGTGCTATAAGGAATCATTGACGTAATCTATTGTTGATATGAATAATTTAGTAATGTAAGAAACCCACCTGCTTTGCAGGTGGTGGTTTACTATTAAACAAGGGAAAATGTTTTCATGATAGCAAAGGACGAGAAATGATGAATTATGATCAAAATAAATTATTGAATTGTGAAGACGGATTTCGCCGGCGCTTTCCTTTTTTTCAAAAGAATAAACAGGTTTATAAAATTGGATTATATTTGTATGTCTCTTTTAAAGACAGGTTTGAGCAAATAAGGAAAAGGCCAAGGCATTCTAGTGCTAACTACCATGATAATCAAGAAATATTTATCTGGAATCAGATTGATGTTTTGTTTGGCATGCTTGTGAATCGTGCTCGTTATTCTTTTTTGCGATATCGTGTCGATTTGTTGTTCTCATTGAAAGAAATAATGAAATGGACCAATGTTAGGATTGAAGAAGATAGTATAGTAATATGTTCCCAAATTAGTAATGAAAAAATCACTTCCGAGGAAAATTTATTAAATATAGCATATAAGTATTTATTAAAAAAAACCTATAATTGGGCTTTTGTGGTTCTTCAATATAATTCGAGCGATGAAACAAAAAAGTGTCTGGAATCAATTCAAAAGTACTACAGTGGTTGTAGCATTTTTGTTATAGATAACGGTTCATCAGATGAACATATAAATTCGATAACAGAATACTGTTCGAAAAAGCCAAATATTGAAATACTAATAATAGGGAAAAATATTGGATTCGCTAAAGCAAATAATCGGGGCTATAAATTCGCTAAGGATAAGGGGATGGATTTTATAGCGATAATAAATAATGACACCTATTTTACCGATAGCAATTTTACAAAAGAAACTGAAAATAAGTATAAAAAACAGTTTTTTTCAGTTTGTGGGCCAGATATCATTCTGCCGGATACTTATTTACATCAAAATCCTATGCACGTCGGAGAGATGAATCTGTCTGATTGGGAGAATCGTTTTTCTCAGACACTAGCCTGGTACACATTTATGTCAAAAAAGAAAGAATTAATGGATACCGATATAGTGCATGGCTTTCCCCTTGCTCCTGATCATGATATTTGGGGGGATTTAATTCTTCATGGTGCTGCTTTAGTGTTCTCTCCTCTCTTTGTCAAGAGGAATGATTTTGCGTTTGACGATCGGACTTTTTTATATTTAGAAGAAGATCTGCTTTATCATAAAATCAAGCTATCTGGTGGTTTATCTTATTACTGTAATGATGCAAAAATTACACATAGTTGTAATAAATCTGCAAAAAAGACAGATGCGCGCTATTTTATTACATTTCATAAAAAAAATTATTTACAGTCCTTACAGTTTTTACAGGCAGATATCAAAAAATTACAAGGAGAAATTGAAATACCAAAAATCATCCATATCTGTTGGTTCGGAGGGACGGAAAAATCAGAACTGGCATATCGCTGTATTGCGACCTGGCAACAATATATGCCTGATTACAGAATTGTTGAGTGGAATGAGACTAATTGTAATATTAAAGAAAATAGATATGTCTCTGAAGCATATGAGAAACAGAAATGGGCCTTTGTTTCCGACTATTTTCGGATAAAAGCGCTGTATGAATATGGTGGGGTATATTTTGATGTTGATGTAGAAGCAAAAAAAAGTATTGATGATTTACTTCAGGAAAAATGTTTTTTGGGTTTCGAAAGCAAGCGCCACGTCCAAACGGCTGTAATGGGGTGTGTCCCTCGATTCTGGCTTTTTTATGAATGGTTGAAGACATATGAGGAAAGAAAGTTTATATTTGAAGATGGCTCAATGGATCAAGTAACTAACGTTGTTGTGCTGACGAATATATTAAAAAAATATGGGCTACAGTTTAGTGGGAAAAAACAATATGTCAAGGATGTTTGTGTTTTATCCCCGGATATTTTGACAATTGATATCAAAAACAAAAAATGTAAAACAATCCATCATTTTGATGGTTCATGGATGGATGGAAAATTTCCCGTGGAAGGGCAAAAAAGATATATTCAAACATACTATAAAGAAAACCCTTATTCATTGAATAATGTAATGCGTATTTTGACAAAACGGTAAAGGAAGAAAAGTAATATGAAAATAGGTTTTTTACTTGCAGGTACGGAAATAAGTGGTGGTGTGAATGTTATATTGGAACATGCTGGGTATCTAGCGAAAACTAGAAACGATGTATTCATGATCGTTCCAGGGGGGAAAAAACATCACGATGTATCATGGCACCACATAGCAAAGACAATGAAATGGATTGCAGCGGATAATTGTAGCGAAATTGAATTTGATATTCTGGTAACCACATTTTGGGTAACTTGCTACCAACATGATATGATCAATGCTAGACATTATGTATATTTTAATCAATCTGTCGAATCGAGATTCTATCCTGGGGAGCAACAAAAATATCTCGCAGAAGCTACATATATGTTGGGATATCATGTAATAACTGAAGCTTCATGGATCAAAAAATACATATATGATAAATATGCCGTTGATGCTTTTTTAGTTAGGAATGGTATAGATAAAAGCCTGTTTCTTGAGAAGGGCCACTGTGTAAAAAAAAGAGAAGAAGGTCGACTCCGTATTCTTGTTGAAGGACCTCTGGATCTGGATTTTAAGAATGTAAAAAAAACTATAGAATTATGTAAAAAATCGAATGCAGACGAAATATGGCTGCTGACACGGACTGAGATTGAAGAGGAACTAAATATCGATAGAGTCTTTTGTCGTGTTCCGATAAATACTGTAGGAGCAATTTATCGATCCTGTGATTTGATTGTGAAACTCAGTTATATTGAAGGTATGTTCGGACCTCCACTTGAAATGTTTCATTGTGGTGGAACCGCAATTGTATATGATGTAAGTGGATATGATGAATATATTGTTCACGGCTATAATAGCCTCGTTGTTCCCACTGATAATGAGAAACTAGTAATTGATTATATAAATAAGCTCAAAGAAGACCCATCTCTTCTACAAAAGCTAAAGAATGGTGCATCTGTGACAGCACAGAATTGGATTGATTGGACAGAGTCTTCAAGGCAGTTTGCTGAAGTTCTTAAAGATATTTTTAATAATCTTCAAAGTAATAAGGATTCAGTAGCCTCTCGAATAGGCACTGTTAAGCAACTTTGTAGTAGTATTGAAAGCAACCAGACATATTTTAGTAATGAAATTGCTCGGTTAAACCAAGAATTAAGTCAATTACTTAATCGAAAAGCATATCGAATAACCCTTCCGATAAGAAAAATTACCGAAATGATGCGAAGAATACTGAAAATGAAAAAAAATACTAATAGGGGCTTTCTCAAAAGTCATAAGATGAGCAAAATTAAATGAGAAGTGGGGTCAGAGCCCGTACGATGGTGTTCTCTATACATATGTTAACAAGAGAATTCCCCTCTGATAAAAATTTTACCTGAAATCCTGGGCGGCATACAAATACTTCTTGAGCGGCTAAGGATGCTCCAGCAATCGCCTCAGCAACAATCATAGGGCTTTCGCTGATTCTTTGATGAACTGTCTCATACCAGTTCGATGAGCATCTTCGATGCATACGATCGAGACCGTCGATGGCCGCCTGCCCGTTATTTCCTTAGGCCACAAAAACCAACGTGAAATTCTGGAACTGCTCAAGATGGAATTACCTGTGTCCGCCTAGCTGCAATATAACGGGAATTTAAGTTGTATATTGATGTGCGGAATACTTCTGGGCGTTGTTTCAAATAGGTTAAGATATCTGACCAGATTACAGCAAGAATTGTAGAAGCAACAGGCAATTAAGCACTTTAGGTATAGTGGGGGAGGGGAAAAATTACTAAAGAATTATGTGATGTTATTATACCTGTGTATAACTCACCGGAGTGGGCGGCTAGGTGTATTCAATGTGCTATCCTGAGTAACGCGGAATCTATCAAGAATATCTATGTTATTGATGATAACTCCGAACAATACACCGAGAATTTATTGATCTCGATTGCCAGAGAAAATGATAAAATAATCTATATTAGGAATTCAACTAATGTTGGATTTGTTAACTCAGCAAATTTGGGTTTAAAGAAATCCTCGGCGAAGTATGTATTATTGCTAAATAGCGATTGTTTATTGACCGAAAACGCAATTGCAAAGTTAATTTCGCATGTTGAGGTGAGCAATCGGAGAATTGGTTTAGTATCTCCAATTTCTAATAATTCTCCTATTATATCATATCGTATTCTTAGCGGATATAATTATATAACAATGAATGAATTGTTTGGACAGTTGTTTTTAGGAGAGTCATTTGATGCCTGTACGATCGTAGGGAATTGCTTGCTGATGACTCGTGAATGCATAAATGATGTTGGATATCTGAACGAAATATATGGGAAAGGTTATGGTGAAGAAACGGATTATCAATTTGCTGCTGCCGAAAAGGGATATGAAGCAATAATAGCCATTGATACATACGTTTTTCATAAAGGAGAGGCAAGTTTTGAGTCTGGAGAAGACATATCTGAACATAGAAAAGTAAATAGCACATTGTTTTTTACCAGATGGGGTGATCAATACATTAAAAAAATGAAAAAGTATAAAAAAAATGATCCTATTAAATATATTGATTCTAAAATTCGATCATATTTCAAAAAAAGTTCCAGTAAATTTCCAAATTATGATGTTGTGTACTACTTACCTGGAATAGGGCAGACATTTGGAGGCATTCATAATGTTGTTGAAATCGTTAATGAGTTGATCATTAGAAACATCAATGCTGCCATAGTTGTTCCTAGTATATCTCAATACTTTGAAACTCTGTTGTTTGAATTTATTGTGATCGAAGAAGAATATCAGTTATTTAATATTACAACAAATTGCATTGTGGCTACTGCATGGAATACTGTATATCCATGCAGTTCTTTCTCAACAAAAACAGGAATACCGCTGGTATACTATGTTCAGGGCTTTGAGTCGTATTTTTATAATGGCGAACGATATGGTCGAATCGAGAAAACATTTTCAATTGTAGATGAAGTTGTGGTAATTTCTGACTGGCTTGAAAATATGGTAGTGAGTAGATTTAATAAAAGTTCCACAAAACTTGTTAATGGTTTCAATGAACATCTATTCCATCCTTGTGTTTCTTCTGAACATCGACAAAAAATCGTGACTATTGTTTTAAGAGGAGATAGTGCGAAAGGTGATTGGGTGCTCTTGGACTTATTGAAATTATTGATCATCAAAAACATGGGTATTCAAGTAAATGTAGTGTATTTTAGGGATATTGAATTCCCTGAAAATGACGAGAATATTGTCAAAATATTTGGTCCTTTGAAGAAGAAAAGTATTTCTCAGATTCTGCAATCCACTGATATTTTTGTTGATGCCTCACTACATGAGGGCTTTGGAATGTTTCCCATCGAAGCAATGGCTTGTGGAGCGGTTGTTATTGTATCGGATTCAGGTGGAGTGAGTGAATTCATTAAAGATGAAATTAACGGAATAATTGTAAAAGAAGTAAATAAGCCAGAAGAGTACTTGAAAAAAATTCAAGAAATATTAGCTGATGAAGAAAAACATCAACGGTTACGAGATGCCGCTTTAAGAACTGTAAAGGAATATTATATAGATAAAACAATAAATAAGCATATTGATTTTATTAGATCTTTTCCGGCCAGTATTGTACGTGGTAAAAAAAATGTGCATAAGTATTTTAGTCATGAAGCTTTTTCAAGAGAGCTACAAAATTCTAAATTGTCATATAATATGTCTGCTTTAGAAGAGCTAGACCAAATTAAACGATCGTTTTCATACAGATTGATAGATAAAATGAAAAAAAATATTTATATCCATCGATTTTACTCAATAGCTAGAAAAAAAATTAAAAAATTGTACAAATTGAGTGTTAAATGAAGATACTAAAATTTACTAGTATTTTTAAAAAAATATGTCTAAAAATTTCAAAATTTGTATATTATAGTAGCTGGATATTTTTTGTAGAAAAAAAAGTGCATGGTAATGTTAAAATACATGACAGAAAAGTTTTATTTTCTATAATCATGCCAACATACAATTCTAATATCAAGTATTTAAGAAAGGCCATCAAGTCCGTATTAGGGCAAACATATGAGAATTTTGAGCTTTTAATAATCGATGATGCTTCTAATGTCAAAAACTGCAGAAATATAGTTCAAAAATATTCAAAAAAAGACAAAAGAATTAGATATACCTTTAAAGAGAAAAAAGGCGGAATATCAAGTGCAACTAATGAAGGGTTATGTATGTCAACCGGGGATTATATTGGCTTTCTTGATCATGATGATTTGTTGAGCAAATACGCTCTTGAAATGATTGTTCATACATTGGGTCTCTATAAGAACGCTGATGCTGATATTGTATATTCTGATGAAGATAAAATCAGCCCTAGAGGCATAAGGTACTCTCCTTATTTTAAACCGGATTGGTCACCTGATCTTTTGTTATGCAAAATGTATATGTCGCATTTTTGTGTTTTGAGCCGGAGGATAATAAAAGAAGTAGGGGTATTCAATTCTCTTCTCGATGGGGCTCAAGATTATGACTTTATTCTCAGAGCTACGGAACAAACGAAAAACATAATTCATATTTCTCATATACTCTACCATTGGCGATCAATTCGTGGATCCACTGCCAGAAAGGAAAGTGAAAAAAAATATATACCGCAGGTTTCTGCTGAAGCAGTTATGAATGCTTTGAAGAGAAGAACTGTTAATGCATGTATCTCGAGATCTGCTATTAATGATAGTTATTATTTTATTAAATATTTTGTTCCAGCTACAAAATTGGTGACCGTAGTAATAAATGGAATTGGATTTGATAGTGTTCTAGTTCAGGATACAATAAATGAACTGTTTTTCGGTTCGAAATATGTAAAAGAAGTAATTGTTCTCAGTGAAAAATTTGTTTTTGTCCATTCTACAGAAGATCTTATTATAAAAGTAAAAATAGTAAAAAATAATTACAACAATGAAATAGGCGGAATAGTACGTGATTGTTTAGGTGAATTAATATTATTCCTTGACGGTGGATGTTATTTTTCGACAAAGGATTGGCTAGACCGAATGATGGGATTTGCATGTCAGGGACATGTTGGCGCTGTTTCTCCCGTAATACTCAATGAAGAACGAAGGATTTTGTTTGCTGGGGGTGTTTTGGGGGCGGGAAAAGTAATCAGATATCATCATGCGGGTTATCCGGAAAATTCAGCAGGAGAAAATGTTGGTCAATTATCCACACAAGCAAATTACTCGGTTTTGTCAAAAACATGTTTTTTGTTTGAAAAAAAGAAAATTAAAGAAATAAATCAGTTGAGCAAATATTTTAATGAGTATTATTGGTTAAGTATTTTTCTCGAACTTATTGGTAATAATTATTATAACGTAGTACTATCTGATGTGAAAGTTGTATATAAAGGGAAAAAAAGTGCAAAAAAGGATGAGCTAACTTATACGACGAAGAAAGGGGAAAAAGAACTTGACTCTATCATGGTGAAATGGGGGAGATTTATGAGTAACGATCCATTTTACAACCCGAATCTATCTACCAAAAAGATAGATTATTCTTTATTCATCATCGGGCGCAAATGAAAAAATCCCTTATTAATACGGCCGTACTGTTATCAACTTATGGTAAGTGTCCGTATATTGGAGAGTTAAGACAGTCGCTTGCCGTACAAACCATTGAATATGAACTGATAGAACGCGGTGATGATAATCCTCACCATTTAGGGGTGAATGGTTCTATCCGGTCTCTAATGATGTCTGTGCCGAGCCACTGCGAATATGTTGCATTCTGTGATCAGGATGATGTGTGGATGCCATCGAAGCTGGAACTATTGCGTGATGTCCTGATAGAGGCAGAACGGCGACATCCTGGACCGATTCTCGTGCACTGTGATGCATGTGTTACTGACGATGAATTAAGAGTAAAAAAGAAGAGATTCATCAGGAAATGGGCAATCAATCAGGATTTTTTTGGTACTTTGATGTTCAATAAGGTACAAGGTGCTTCAATGATGATCAATCGAAAATTGTTGGAATTGGTTTTTATGCTTCCATGCACTGATATCATGTATGACCGGTATATTAATCTAATGGCAGAAATAGCGGGAGAAAGAATATTTATAGATGAAGCCCTCATGTATTATCGGCAGCATTCTATGAATGCTATAGGCGCATTTGGTGGGTCACGAAAGATGCATCTGCATTTTCTGAATGATGATGACCTTCGAATGATGAAAGAAAATGAATCGTTTTTCTTTTTGCATAAGTCTATGATTACTGGAGAGAAAAAGAAAATACTGGAAGACTACCGAAGTTTTTTTTCTACCCGAGATCCTTTTGTAAGGATGAAGTACATAGTGGATTATTTGGGACCATACCCAGGGGCTTTTCTGAAGAAGACCGCCAGAGTATGTCTGCCTTAGCAGCTATCCATATAAAGGTCACAATTTTGAGTACTATCGTTGTTGATTCTAGAATGGTTCTTTCATCCGGTATCGGCCGTTACCTTCGGACTATTCTTCCAGTGCTCAAAAAAATGGATATGAAGCTAATTGCTCTCGGTAATTCAAATGACATCCAATCAGCAGTACCAGGAATATTTGACAGGGTGATGAGATATGAACGATCAGTCTATGACCCCCGGGGGAATCTTGAAATCCCAATACTTGTTCCAGAATGTGATGTATATTACTCTCCTCATTTTGCCATACCAGCAATTAGTCCGAGAGCAAAGCATATAGTTGCAACCATCCATGATATGTTTCATCTTGAGAAGGTCTCAGGATTTGGGAAAGTTAAAAGAAAATATTCAGAAATTATGTTGAATACTACTATTACAAAATGTGATATCATTATTTCTGTTTCTGACTTTACGAAGCAGAGAATTATTCATCATTTTGATTATGCTGAGGAGAAGATCCGGGTTGTAGCAAACTGTGTGGACACCAAGACATTTTTCCGCGATGAACAAAGGCCTTCGGCGATATTTTTTCCTTTCATTTTGTTTGTCGGTAACCTGAAATCACACAAAAATCTCATTACAGCCATTAAATCTACTGTGTTTTTTTCATCTATGGGAATAAAACTTGTAGTCGTCGGGAAAAAATCAGGATTTATGCATGGCCTTGATAGAGAGACGGAAAAACATCTTTCGGACAATCATGTCGTTTATCTTAACGAAGTTGATGACATTGAATTACGACGACTATATAGCGCAGCGATTTGTTTGATTTTTCCCAGTCTCTATGAGGGGTTTGGATATCCTCCTTTGGAGGCCATGTCTTGTGGATGTCCTGTGGTCTGTTCGGATATTCCGGTATTGCGGGAGACATGTGATGCTGCGGCTCTTTACTGCGACCCTCTCGATGAAGAAGGTTTTCGAAAGAATATTGAAACGATTCTATCTCGTTCCGATATTTGCGATAGCCTAGTCAACCGTGGGCAAGAACGGGTCGGTTTTTTTAATTTCGAGCGTTTTTCGGACGGTATCCTCAGTGCTTTCGGAGAATTCCTGTGAGGCGGAATGACCTAAGTATCATTGTCATCAACTATGGGGGGGGGGCCAACCTCAGCAACTGCCTGAATTCATTTATCGATCGGATAGATGCATACTCAGCGATTATCGTAGTCGACAACGCCTCGCCACCGGGGAGTTATGATTTGTCCGATACAGACCGGACAAAGTATACGTTGCTCCAGCTCGACGCAAACCGTGGGTATGGCGCTGCATGCAATGCTGGTGCACGGATGGCCAATTCAGACTATCTGATGTTTCTCAACAACGATACCATAGTTGATCCTGATCAGCTCATCCACATGGTCGAATCGGCCATGGAGCATAGTGATGTTGTCTCGGGGTGCTTCGGATGCATTCTTACCGCCCCGGATGGAACACCTGTGCATTCATCCGGACGTTTCCCAAGTATACTGAACCAGCTTTTGATCTGGAAAAGTAACTTTTCCAAGGGGCGGGATACAACTATGGAGCTGAATACCCTGCTTCAGGAAAGGGGGAAATGGCTCCCTGTGGATTATGTGACCGGCGCCGCCTTGGTAGTTTCCCGTGCTGTTTTTTCTCTTGTGGGAGGGTTCGATGAACGGTTTTTCATGTATTTCGAAGATACCGAACTACAGTTTCGCATGAAAAAAATGGGTTTTGCTTCGAACCTCTACTGTGATACCGGTATAATACATCTGGAAGGTGGTGGAAGAAGGCGCAACAACCAGACCAGAATTGAAACATATAAAAGCCTGATCCTATACAACCAGATTATCCTTAGTGAATTCCATTTTTTAGTTTTTCGGTTCGCCTGCATGCCGCTTCTTGCGATACAACTATGTAATCCAAATTTCGGATTTTCCGAAAATAAGAAATTCGTCATTTCAACAGTCAGGAGCGTCTTCGGAAAAGCCCTGAAAAAATGATTCAGAAGGAAAAAAGATGAAAGGAATCATTCTTGCCGGGGGGGCGGGAACCCGTCTGTACCCGGCAACTTCCGTAATTTGTAAGCAATTACTGCCTGTTTACGACAAGCCGATGATCTATTATCCTCTCTCGGCGCTGATGCTCGCGGGCATACGGGAAATACTGATCATCTCTACGCCGGAATCGACGCCGCTTTTCCGAAACCTGCTCGGAGATGGCTCGGACTACGGGATGGAGCTGGAGTACAAGGTCCAGGAGGTTCCCAACGGCCTCGCGCAGGCTTTCGTGCTCGGTAGGGAATTCATCGGGAATGACTCTGTCTGTCTCGTGCTTGGAGATAATATTTTCTATGGGCACGGTTTTTCTGACCTCGTCCGGGAAGCGGCGTCGCTTCGTTCCGGAGCCATCGTTTTCGGGTATTATGTGAGGGACCCTGGACGCTTTGGAGTCGTGGAGTTCGCAAAGGACGGTACGGTTCTCTCGATCGAGGAAAAACCTGCGATGCCGAAGTCGAACCACGCTGTCGTCGGACTCTATTTTTATGACAATACCGTGGTCGATATTGCCGCTAACCTCAAACCTTCGGCGCGGGGAGAATACGAGATCACGGATGTGAACAGGGAATACCTGAGGCGTGGTCAGCTCTCGGTCAAGCTGATGGGGCGCGGGTTTGCGTGGCTCGATACCGGGACTCACGACTCGCTGGCCGATGCTACGTCCTTCATAAGGATGGTGGAGGAGCGGCAGAGCTACAAGATAGCCTGCATCGAAGAAATCGCTCTCGGAATGGGCTTTATCGATCTTGCTCAGTTCCGTGTGTTGGCCGAGCGGCTCAAAAAATCGTCCTATGGCGAGTATCTGCTCCGTATCGTCGACGAGAGTGAGGTCTGAGTATGCCCTTCGTTTTCGAACCCCTCTCCATCGATGGGCTTGTTCTTGTCAAGCCGAGAGTATTCCCCGATTCGCGAGGGTACTTCTACGAAACCTACAAGATGTCGGAGTTCGCTGGCGCCGGGATCAGGCTGCCCTTTGTCCAGGACAATCATTCATTTTCTTCTAAAGGCGTATTGCGGGGGCTGCACTTTCAGAAAACCCCCAGTGCTCAAGGGAAGCTAGTACGCGCGGTTGAAGGCAGAATATGGGACGTCGCCGTCGATCTTCGGGCCAATTCGCCGACTCTCGGAAAATGGGAAGGCATCGAACTCTCAGGTGAAACCGGGTTCATGCTGTGGATCCCTCCCGGATTCGCGCACGGGTTTGTAGTCTTGAGCGAAACCGTTCATCTTCTGTACAAGTGTACAAACGAATATGATTCGGGAACCGAATCCGGAATCCGCTGGAATGATCCTGACCTCGCAGTTGCGTGGCCCGAGACGGATGTCAGTGTCTCCCCGCGGGACGCCGGTCTCGGCTGGTTCAGGGATTCGTACCGCTTCTAGCAAGGAAGAAACAATGATCTGGCTCATCGGCAATAAAGGTATGCTCGGAACGGAGCTTTCGGAATGCTTTGGACGGCATGGGATGGCATTTTTCGGGACAGATAGGGAGTGCGATATAGTCGATCCGGAGGCGCTCCGTGCAGCCTGCGTCGGGAAGGATGTTCCTTGGATAGTCAATTGTGCGGCTTACACAGCCGTGGACAAGGCCGAGGACGAAGTCGACCTCGCGCGGAAAATCAATGCCGTGGGTCCGGCCAACATGGCAAAGCTGGCCTCTGAAATCGGGGCAAGGTTCATCCATATTTCGACGGATTATGTGTTCGATGGCGATGGCACGAGACCTTATACGGAGGATGATCCGGTGGGGCCGACGGGCATGTACGGCCGCACGAAAGCCGAGGGGGAAGTCCTTGTGCGCGACGGTTGTGCACGCCACTTCATCCTTCGCACCGCGTGGCTGTACGGAAAGCACGGGAGCAGTTTTGTGCACACGATGCTCAAGCTCATGGAGACAAAGGACTCGATCGGTGTTGTGGCGGACCAGCGGGGGTCCCCGACCTGGGCTCGCGATCTCGCTGAGGCCATTGCGACCATCATCATTTGCGATTCATCGGCCTACGGGACCTATCACTTCACGGATGAAGGCAATATCAGCTGGTACGACCTCGCGCTCGAAATTCGGAGACTTGGATTAAAATACGGCCTTCTGACGCGAGAAATCCCTGTGAAGCCGCTTCGCACTGACGAGTATCCCACAAAGACAAAGCGGCCAGCCTGGTCTGTCCTATCCAAGTGCAAGATTCGGGATGTACTAGGTTGTGCGACACCGGCCTGGAATCTGAGTCTCGACGCATACCTCGCTTCGATAGCTGCAGATAAGCGATAAAAGGAGAAAGCATGCGGAGTCTGAAAAGTATCCTCGTCACCGGCGGGGCCGGTTTCATCGGATCGAATTTTATCCACTATCTGTTCGGTAAAGCAGGTTTCGATGGCCGGATAGTCAATCTCGACGCCCTTACCTACGCGGGAAATCAGGAGAACCTGGCTTCGGTCGAAGAGGAACAGGGAGGCACGCGTTATTTCTTCGAGCACGGGGACATCTGCGATCGCGCCCTCGTCGAGCGGATATTCGAAAAGTACGGGATCGATGCCGTTGTCCACTTCGCGGCGGAAAGTCATGTTGACCGCTCGATTCTCGGACCCGAGGCCTTCATCAAGACGAATGTGATGGGGACTTTTACTCTGCTCGATGTCGCGAAAAACGCGTGGAAGGACAGGGAAGGCTGCCTCTTCCACCATGTGAGCACCGACGAAGTCTACGGTTCTCTCGGCGCCGAGGGGTATTTCCGCGAGGATACAGCGTACGATCCCCGCAGTCCTTATTCCGCCTCGAAGGCTTCGTCGGATCACCTCGTCAGAGCCTATCACCACACCTACGGCCTGCCCATCACACTGACTAATTGCTCGAACAATTACGGCCCCTATCAGTTCCCCGAGAAACTGATTCCGCTCATGGTCCTCAATATGCTCGAGAAGAAAAACCTCCCTGTCTACGGCGATGGCAGATACATCAGAGACTGGCTTTATGTGGAGGACCACAATGCGGCCGTCTGGCTCGTCATGCAGAAGGGCAGGGAAGGGGAATCCTACAACATCGGCGGCGAGAACGAGTGGGAGAACATCAAGCTCCTTTACAGACTCATCGAGATCGTCGCCGAGAAAACTGGAGCCGGCGCGCAGAGCCTGCATGCCCTCATCACGACCGTCAAGGACAGACCGGGGCATGACAGGCGCTACGCCATCGATTGCTCGAAGCTGAAGAGCGAGCTTGGATGGATGCAGATGGTTTCGTTCGACGAAGGGCTCGAGCGGACTGTAGATTGGTACCTCTCTCACCGTGGATGGACCGACAGGATCAGGACGGGCGAATACCTGAAGTGGATCGACTCGAATTATGAAAAGCGATAGAATCGCGGATCAATGAGGATCGTACATCTCGCCGTCAGGAATCTTTTCCGGAATTCTCGCCGCAACATGGTCCTCGGTCTTCTTGTCGCCGGCTGCGCGGCGATCATGGCCCTCGGGAACGCCTTTCTTGACGGCACCGATTCCGGTGTCAGGAAGGTCTACTCCGAAGGGTTCACCGGAGATCTTTCGGCGAGCGCGCGATCGGGGCAGCAGTTCAGCCTTTTCGGCAACCAGACACCGATTGTCGGCGACCTTTCGCTTCTACCAGTACTTCCATCATACTCTGAAACCAGGGTCGTTCTCGATTCGACATCCGGGATCGAAAGAACGGCATCTCTCGTGTCAGGGCAGGTTCTCGTCGAGTCGGGAGATTACCGCAAACCCGCTTTTGTCTTTGGGATCGAGCCTCACGATTATTTCGCGCTTTTCCCGGGAATTGTCGCGCAGGAGGGACGTCTTCTCATTCCTGACGAGCCCGGAATCATGATCACGAGGGAGAGGGTCGAGGCGATCGGAAAATCGACCGGCAAGATTCTCGTTCCGGGCGACTCTGTCAGATTAAGCGTTTTTTCCTCCCTCGGCTTTTCCATCGTCGAACTGCCTTTGAGGGGGATTCTCTCCTATCCTGTCCGCAATGAAACACTCGACTCCATCGTGCTTGCCGATGCGGCGTCGTTGAAAAATCTTCTTGGGATGGTAAGGAATAATGAAGCCGCAGGCCCGAAAGCCGCCCCGGTTCCGGTTGCTCCTGCCACGGCACCCATCGCGGCTTCAGATATCGATTCCCTGTTTTCGGGCGCTTCCGATTCGGTCACGCAGAAAGGGGAGGGTATTTCCCTGGACTTCGTGGAACAGAGACTCAAGGCCTCGGTCTCTTCGGAACTTCCGAAGCCTGACCCGGACAAGTGGAATTATATCCTCATCAAACTGAAAAAAGGCGTCGATGCGGAGCGCGTGAAAAAGACGCTGTCGGCTAACCCTCGTCTCGTCTCCTTTGGAGTGCGGATCGATGGTTGGCGGGGAACATCCGGCGATTCCGCTCTCTTCGTGTCGTGGATTCGCGTCGTGTTCAATATCGGCATGGGTATCGTGTTCTTTGGTGCGGCCATCATACTCGTCAACGCCCTCATGATGGCCGTGGTCGAAAGAACAGGCGAAATCGGGACAATGCGCGCGCTCGGTGCGGGGAAAGACTTCGTAGCCGGGCTCTTTTTTTGGGAAACACTGATGCTGACTCTTTCCGCCTCGCTCATCGGGACAACCCTTGGCGCGTCCATCGCCTTCGCTATCGCGGCATCGGGCATCCCTGTCGGGAATCAGGTCCTCGTCACCTTGTTCGGATCGACGACGCTGAAACCGGTCGTCACACTCCGTACTCTCGTGAACGAGAATCTCGGCATCGCCCTCGTGGGGGCCCTCGTGTGGATATTCCCCGTGCGATATGCGGTGAAGATCCAGCCTGTGCGCGCTCTGGCAGCAGAATGAGAGGCATAAAAACTACGATGCGTCTTGCGATCCGCAATCTTGTGCGGCAGAAAGGACGATCACTGTCCCTGGCCACTGCGATCGCCTTCGGTTGCGCCATTCTGACTCTGGTGTATGGGGCGATCGGAGGAATGCGCGCGAGTCTTCTGGAAAAGGCCTCAGTGTACTATGGCGGGGACTTTTCCGTCCTCGGACACCGCGACGATAGCTTCCAGACGACGGATTCGGCCTCGAAGATCGTCGACGCGCTTGAATCCCTGCCTGGCGCCTCCATCGTGGCTTCTCCACGGACGGAAGATCGTTCGCCCAACATTTTCCTCGTCAACCGCGGGCTCTCTGTCCGCCAGAAGATGGTTTCAGGCGTCGAATGGGACCGCGAAGGACGGTTTTTCGACAAACTCAATTTTGTGGAGGGTGGCACCGCCGGGATGGCGAAGGCGGAGGGGCTCATCATCTCCGAACCCGTCGCCGAGGCTCTCGATGTCCACGCAGGAGACCGCGTCACCCTCCTTACCGACACCTATACAGGTCAGAGAAACTCGGCCACCCTCGTCGTGAGGGGCATTTTCCGGGATTCCAGTCTCTTCGGCCAGTATACTTCCTATGTCGACAACGGCTTTCTGAAGGAACTCCTGCGCTACGATTCTTCCTGGGCAACCTACGTCGGAGCCCATTTCACTGGCAGGGCTCCGAGGCCTCGCCTTTCCGACATTCAGGCCCGGCTCGAAAAGACGGTATCCATGTTTCCCCTCGTCGCGTCCAAGGGTGACATGGCGGATCAGACCGGCGCAGAAGGGTGGAAGGGCATCAGGCATTCTCTGCTGGGACTTGAGGCCCACCTCTACCAGATCAGCCAGGTCGCCGATGTCTTCTCCCTCATGTCCTACGCCCTCGCGGGGCTTCTTCTCGGAATCGTCGTTCTGGGAATCACCAACACCTACAGGGTTGTCGTCATCGAGAGGACGAGGGAGATCGGGACGATGCGCGCCCTTGGAATGCCGGCCCGGGGCGTGGCCTTGATGTTCCTGGTTGAGGCGGGCATGCTTTCCCTCGCCGCCTCATGCGTCGGGCTGGCCTGCGGCACAGGTCTGCTGCGGATCGCATCCTCGTTTTCGCTTTCGTGGATTCCCGGCTTCGACGTGTTCCTCAGCAAGGGGAGACTGGCGCCGCTTGTGGATCCCTCTGCCTGGGCCTTCGTTCTCGCGGTGATGATCGTTGCGAGCCTTCTGGCTGTGTCGGGCCCTGTTCGGTCCGCGGTGAAAATCAGCCCCGCCCGCGCTTTTTCCGTGGAGTGAGTCATGAAAAAGAGAATACTTCTGGTCGCTTACATCGCGATCGCGCTCTGTCATTCCCTCTGGGCGGCGGAACCGAATTTTCAGGATATGCTGAGGCGCGTCGATTTCCTCGTCAGCTTCGAGAGTACAGATTTTTCCGCAGAGTATACCATCGTGCAGGACAAGCCGGGTTCGGGGCGCACGACCACCGTCGCGGCGATTTTCCGGCGTGACAAGGCAAAAACCTTCCTCATCCTTGTAATGGATCCGCCTGCGGACAAGGGTAAGGGCTATCTCAAGATCGACGACGGGCTGTGGTTCTACGATGCCTCGAGCAGGAAGTTCAGCTTCACCGACGCTAAAGAGCGTTTTCAGAACTCGAACGCGCGGAATTCTGATTTCACGCATTCTAACTTTTCCGGCGACTACCGCGTGAAGGCCGCGAAGAAAGAGATGCTCGGAAAATTCGACTGCTGGGTGCTCGATCTGGAAGCCGTTACGGCCGAGGTGCCCGTCCCGGTCGTCAAGCTGTGGATCGACGCAGACAACCTCGTGCGGAAGTCCGTCGATTTCAGCCTCTCGGGGCAGGTCCTCAGGACGACGGCCATCCCCTCCTACCAGAAGGTGGGGAACAGGTTCGTGCCAATGTCGATGGTCATCGTCGATAACCTGAGGGGAAAGACTGTCGATGGCAAATTCATCAACGAGCAGACGCGCATTTCGGTCGCGAAACCCTCGCTCGATCCTCTTCCTGACGCGCTTTTCACGAAGGCCTGGCTCGAAAAGATGGGTAGGTAGGGGGCAGGGTGAAAAAAAAGCTTGTTCTCTGCCTTTTTATGTTTCTTCCTCTCTTCGCCTGGAGTCAGGAAGCAGGCCAGGATGCGGAAATCGATTCCCTTTTCGACTCGTCCAGTCCGGGCGTCGTCAGCGAGGCGGGGACGGGTTCGGTCCTGGGAGATATCGCAAAAAAGCGGAGTTTCGATTTTTCCATTTCGGTAGAATCCTTTGCGGTGGGAGCTCTCGGCTGGGCAGATTGGCCGCTCTCGGGCGCCATTTCGGGAGTGGATACTGCCGGAGGATTCGATGGAATCTTCAAGGCCAGCTTCGACGCTCGCCCAGATGCGTCGACGCGAATCCATGGCTTTGCGGAATATGATATTCCCACCGCCGCATTCACGCTCGACGAATTGTTCGTCGACAGGGATTTCGGCAACAGGATTTTCATCCGGGCGGGGAAACAGGTCATCGGCTGGGGACGGGGAAGCATTTTCAAGATCGGGGACCTGCTCGATATCACCGACGAGTCCACAGCAGGCTCCTTTGCCGTGAAGGCCTTCCTCCCCGCGGGAAAGGCCGGGTTCACGGCGGTGGGGTATTACGAGGCTATCGCGAGCTCTGTTTACTCGCTCGTCAACGCGAACGGCGCCCTGCGAGCCGAGTATGCCACGGGCAAAACAGGGGTCGATTTTTCCGGCCTTCTTCACGGCGACGGTTCCGGGAGCCTGACAGCCGGGGCGGGAACTTCGCTTGGAGGAGCAGATCTGTTTGCCGAGACGAGGGCTGATTATGCCTCAGGTTCCTTGGCGTGGAAGGGCATCACGGCAGGCTTCATGAAGGAGTGGGTCGATCCAAGGCTTGTCATCACTGGGGAATACCGCTACAAGGCGGACTCCTTGGCGGGAGACATCCCGGCGGGGCACTACTCGGCCCTCGCGGCAGGCTGGAAACCAGCCACGGTTCATCCCCTCAAACTTGGGGTTCAATGGCTTCACTGTGCGGCGGACGGATCCGGTTCCCTAGCCGCGCTGCTGAAATCGACGCCTTTCCCTGGAGTGGATGTCGAACTCGCTGTGCCATTCAGCTACGGCGATTCAGGAAGCGCCTATGGACTTAAGCTGCCGGCGAACTGGGATCTCCCTCTGTCCTGGGAAAAACGGCTCAGTCTTATTCTGAAGATATCGACCACTGTGTCCTACTGAGCGGGAAACCGGTCAGATTGTTCGCTGTCGCTCATCGTGATGGGATTGAAAACCGGCCTCTCGGGCCGGTTTTTTTGTACCATTCTCGAATACATGAAAAATAAAATATAACATACATGTTTTCTGGATACCGGAGTTGAAATGCTTCGCGCGAATGGGTGGCGAATGCGCACCGGACTGCGTGACCCTCATCCCAGGTCGATGTATACTGGGCAATCCGGAGGTTTTCGATGACGCTTGAGACGATTCGCGATTTTGTGGAGGCCCGCGCGGCCGAATACGATGCCCTGGCCCTCGACATCTGGGAAAACCCTGAAAAATCAGGCGAGGAGGTACGTTCTTCGGCCATTCATCGCGAGAGACTCTCGCGGTCCGGATTCAGAATCGCAGAATTCCCCGAGATGCCGCATTCCTTTAAAGCCGAGAAGGGGCAGGGCGCGCCCATCATCGCCATCATGGGCGAATACGATGCCTTGCCGGGGATGTCCCAGCTTTGCTCGGTCAAACAGGAAGCCCGCGTGGCGGGAGGGGCCGGACATGGCTGCGGCCACAATCTCCTCGGCGTGGGAGCCCTCGCAGCGGCCGAGGCCCTCGCGGCGACTCTGTCGACGTCGGGACTGCCCGGGACGGTTCGGTACTATGGCTGTCCAGCCGAAGAAGCCCTCGGGCGCATCCCTCAGGTGAAGGCCGGTCGTTTCGACGACGTCGTCGCCGCCCTGACCTGGCACCCTGCCGACGTCAATACCCCTCACCGCTATATGACGAGCGCCAACATAGCTATGACTTTCAGGTTCAGGGGCAGGGCGAGCCACGCCGGCATGGCTCCGCACGCGGGCCGATCCGCCCTCGACGCAGTCCAGCTCATGAACATCGGTCTCGAATTCCTGCGTGAGCATGTCGAGCGGGGGACGCTCATCCACTATGTCATTTCAGATGGAGGGGCCAAGCCGAACATCGTTCCCGAGCGCGCCGCGACGATGCTCTATGTCCGCGCTCCCCGGGCAGAATCTTTGCACAGGGCAGTCCAGCGAGTCATCAAGGCAGCCAAAGGTGCCGCGATGATGACGGAGACTTCGGTGACATGGGAGATAACGCACGGGAAATGCGACTATATTCCGAACGACACTATCCACGACAGGATGGCCGCGATCATGCGGCAGACACCCTTGCCCCGACTTTCGGCCGGAGAGAAGGATTTCGCGAGGAGTCTCGCCGCCACGATCGGCAAGAAAGACAGAGAAGCGACGCTCACACCGATCGGGGCGCCTGTGTCCTTGCTGCGGCATGCGGTTCACGGCGAGGTCGGTGATTTCGGGGCAGGCTGCAGGATCGGGGGTTCGCTCGACACGGGCGATGTTTCCTACATCGTCCCGACCGGGCAGATGAACGCGGCGACCTGGCCTCTCGGAGTGGGCGCGCATACCTGGCAATCCTGTTCCGCTTCGGGCTCGGGCATGGCCTTCAAGGCGATGCGCTGGGCTGCGGCCGTGCTGGCTGCGACAGGTTATGCGCTTGCGTCCGAGCCCGGACTCCTCGCGGCAGCCAAGGCCGAACACAGAGGCAAGACTTCGCCTTACCATTCGACGATGGATCTGTGAAGGATTGCCCGAAGGAATCGCCGGCAGCGGGAGGATGACGTGGAGGGTGAGTGCGCCGGCATCAGGTTTTCCGGGTCTATGCCCGGCGGGCGTCTGTGACGCGAAGGGTTTCGAGCGCGACTTCGATCATCGAGTCGAGCGAGCGCTCGCGCTCTGCAGTCTCCATGTGGAGGCCCTTGAGCCTGAGGTCGGAGACGGCGAACATGGCGAGGGCTTTTTTCCCGAGCCACGCCGCGTTGCAGTACAGCGCGTAGGCCTCCATGTCGGTGGCCACGATGCCCATTTTGATCCATGGCTTCCAGACCTGATCGACTGCGTGGTATCGCGAGAACTGGTCGAGACAGACTGTGTTTCCCACGGCATGCCGCCTGCCGAGGGCGCGGGCGCAGGCGACTCCGCTCTCGAGGAGGGTGAAGTCCGGGATGGCGGAGAACGTTCCGCCGAGACCGTACTGATCGGCCCAGGAAGACGATGTCGACGAGCCCTGGGCGAACACGATGTCGCCCAACTGCATGTCGTCCCTGAATCCTCCGCAGGTCCCGACGCGGATGATGGATTCGACTCCGAAGACACTGAAGAGTTCGTATGAGTAGATCCCCATCGAGGGAATACCCATGCCCGATCCCATGACGGAAACCTGCAAGCCCCTCCAGGTCCCTGTGTAGCCGAGCATGCCGCGAACGGAATTGAAGCGTTCCGGATATTCAAGAAAGCGTTCGGCGATATATTTCGCGCGCAAGGGATCCCCGGGCATCAGTGCGGATGCCGCGATGGGAGCTTCCGGCACGATGTGGGGTGTCGAGATGTCCGGGATGGTCTGTGTCTCCGGGGCGGCATCTGCCCCGAGTGAGGTCGTTTTTTCGTTTTTCGTTTCCATCACCTTCCTCTTTGGAGTTTGATGATCGCGTCCCTGCATCCCGCGGCCAACTGGTGCATCGCCTTCATGGTTTCAGTCTCATCGAAGCCGCGCATGCCACATCTGTCCCGTATGATCCGGCCACTTACGATTACCGTGTCGACGTTCTGCGGCCGCATCGCGTAGGCGACGGTGGCGTACCAGTCGTAGACGGGCTGGATGTTGAAAGCCTCCGTGTCGACGAGGATTATGTCGGCTTTTTTCCCCGCCTCGATGGAGCCCGTGACCTTCCCGAGTCCCAGAGCCTCCGCCCCGCCGAGTGTCGCGGCGCGGACGGCCGCGCGGGCGGGCATCGCTTCGCGGTCGCCTGCGCGGACCTTCTGCAATTTCGGAAAGAGTCCCAGGATGCCCTGCATGTCCATTCCGTTGCCGGAGAGCGGTCCGTCCGTGGCGAGGCCGAGTCTGACGCCGGCTTCCATGAAAGCGGCCGCGGGGCATATGGGACGGCCTGATTTTGCGTTCGAGGCCGGACAGTGGGCGACAGAGATGTCCTGCGCGGCCGCGATCGCGATGTCTTCGTCGTCGACGTAGATCATGTGGGCGGCGATGAGTCCCGGGTACAGGAAGCCGATGGAATCGAGGTATCGTATAACCGAGCCGTGGGAAGAGCGGAAGCGGGCGTTCTCCGGCGCGGTTTCCGCCACATGCATCAAAGCAGGAACGCCTAGTCGCTCCGCTTCACTGCGTATGAGCCTGAGGTGCCCGGCGTCGACGGTGTAGGGAGCGTGGGGAGCAAAGCAGGGTGTGACGAGCTCGTCGCCCTTCCACTGGGCGATGAAGTTTCGCGCGTACTCGAGTCCACCGTAGGCCTCGGCGCTGTCGGGGGCGGGGAAATCCACGACAGTTTCGCCGAGGATGCAGCGCATTCCGGCCTCTTTCGCCGCGCGGGCGACCTCGTCTTCGAAATAATACATATCGGCGAAGGTCGTCGTGCCTGATCCCGCCATCTCCGCGAGGCAGAACTTCGACGCGAGCCGGACGAGGTCGCGGCTTACAAGCCGCTTTTCCAGGGGGAAAATGTATTTCTGCAGTCTGTCCGGAACATCCTCGCAGGCGCCCCGGAAGGCGGCCATCGCGATGTGTGTGTGGGTGTTCACGAAGCCGGGCATGGCAAGCATACCCGCGCCGTCGATGACGCGGCTTGAGTCCCATACCCCGCGTTCGGCCATCGGGCCGGATGCCGCTATCGTATCCCCGCGAATCGCGACAAATCCCGGTTCGTAGAGGCTCCACGCCGCGTCCACGGTGAGGACGATCGCGTTTTCAATGACGAGATCGCAGGTCATCGTCTCTCCTTGCCCGCGAAAAGCCTGAGTTTGCGTGCCGCCTCGCGCTTGTCCCGGATGAGGGTCACCACGATGAAACCGATGATGGTCACCGCGTATGGCAGGGCCTGGATCAATTCCGGTGGAAGACCGATGTTCTGCAGGAATGTCGCCATGGCGTCCGTGACGCCGAATATGAGGGCGGCGAAGATCGAGCCGACGGCTGTTCCTCCCGCGACGACCTGCGCGGCGTTGGCGACGTAACCTCGTCCCGCCGCGATTCCCGAGGTGAAATTCGAGGTGTATCCCATCGACAGAAAACAGCCCGCGAGGCCGGCGAGCACGCCTGAAATGGCGAGCGCGAAAAATTTGATCCGGTCCGGATCGATGCCAGCGGAGCGCGCGGCCTCGAGATTCTCTCCCGTCGCCCTGATGCGTCTTCCGATCGTCAGTTTATTGAGGATGACGTGTATGACGATGACGGCGATGATCGATATGTAGACGATGAAATTCTGCCCCGAGATGACGGTACCGAGCCAGGGGATATCCTTGACGAAGGGAATATTGAGGATCGGCAGAGTCTTGCTGGCGAGGGATGAGGAGATGCCCTTGTCGCCCGTGATGGCGAACAGGGTGAAG
Organism: Treponemataceae bacterium; assembly: GCA_963678065.2. GTDB lineage: Bacteria > Spirochaetota > Spirochaetia > Treponematales > Rectinemataceae. The sequence continues at coordinate 2,060,301 of CAXXVZ010000003.1, read as the reverse complement.
ACCGTTCCGCCCGTGGAGAGGAGGTTGAGCGCCACCCCGCAGAGAACGGCGTTCGCGTCGAACTTGAGGGCGAAGATTCCGAGAACGAGGGCGATAATGACTGCCGCGGCGATGCCCGCCATCAATCCTATCCACGCGCTGCCCGTCGCCGCGCTCGCGAGCACGCCGACGAGGGCCGCCCAAAGCATCGAGCCTTCCAGTGCCATGTTCTTGATGCCTGCCTGTTCGGTGATGACGGCGCCGAGGGTTACGAGGAGGATGGGCGCAGTGGAGCGCATGACGATGAACCAGTAATTGGAGGAGCCGAAGACTCCCGCGATGAATTCCAGCATCACATGCCTCCCGCGAGCGCGGTGCGCTTCAGCCTTCTCGCCTTGAAATAATTCACGATCTTGTCCGAGGCGAGTATGAGGATGATGAGTCCCTGCAGAAGTGTGATGAACTCGAAAGCCACGTCGCCGCGCCGCGACATGAAGTCGGCGCCCACGCGCATGTAGGCGAGGAAGAATGCCGAGAGCGGCACGAACTTGGGGTTTTTGCGCGCGAGCATCGCGACGATGACGCCGTCCCAGGCGTAGGAGGGATTCATCTGCCAGATGAAGGCCTTGTAGAGCCCCGCCATTTCGATGGCCCCGCCGACGCCTCCCAGAAAGCCGGAGACGAAGTGCGAGTAGAGAATGACTGAGGAAACGGAGAGTCCCGCGTAAGAGGCGAATTTCTGATTCGCGCCGATGAGCCGGATTTCAAAACCCCACTTCGTGCGGTAGAGAAATATCGACACGAGGACGACGAATACGGCTGCGATGATGAATCCCGCGTGCAGCTGCGTATTGGGGACGAGGCGGGGCAGGATGAAGGTCGGCTTGAATGGAAGGGATGAGAGGATTGCCTGGTTGCGGTCGCGCAGGAAGTAGAGGATGACGAAGCTGCCAATAAAGTAGAACACATAATTGAGCATGAGCGAGGAGACGAGTTCGTTGGCGCGCCAGCGAATTTTCAGGATGGCGGGGAGGAGGCCGATGAACCCGCCCACGACTCCTGCTGCCAACATCGCGACCGCGGGATGAATGCCGGCGGGGAGCGCGATTTTCACGCCGATCGCCGTCGCTATGACGGCCCCGATGTAGAAACTCGAGTCCACGATGAGAGACATGTGCTTCGACTGATAGATTATGCAGAGGGCCAGCCCCGTGAATGTGAGAGGGACCATCGCGATCATCATGTAGTAGATGTTGTAGGTCCGCATGAAAGGGCCGAGCAGGAAATTCCGCACCGACTGGACGGGCTGTTTGCTCACGAGGAATATCAGACCGACTCCCGCGAGAAGGGAGAAGACGGCGGCGAGCAGGGTTATCAGTGCCGGTTCAAGTTTGTCCCTGTCGGTGAAGAAGAGTTTCAGGGCCGTCGCGATGCCGGGTTTCCGCGCTTCGTTCTTTTTTCGTGTTTCATTCATGGAGAACCTTCCTGATTTCCGCTTCGTCCTGATTCTTGAGTCCGAGCATGAAGAGTCCGAGTTCCTTGTCCGTGACCGCGGAGGCGTCGGGGAAATAAGCGACGATCCGCCCCGAATTCATGACGACGAGGCTGTCCGAAAGCGACGTGACCTCACCGAGATCCGAGGAAACGAGGAGGATAGCCTTGCCGGAATCGCGCATAGAGATGATGGTCTTGTGAATGAACTCGATCGCTCCGACGTCGACACCGCGTGTCGGCTGGGAGATGACGAGGACCTCCGCCTTCGCGGTGAACTCGCGCCCGATGACGACTTTCTGCATGTTGCCGCCCGAGAGACTCGCGACCGGCTGTCGGGGCGAGGAACATCTGATGTCGAACTGTTTCACGATGGCGCGGGCGGCTTTTGCCATGTCGGTTCTCTTGAGGAAGCCGCCGCGGCCGGTATAGGTTGGATCGGAATAGCGGTCTGCCAGAACGTTTTCTTCTATGCTCGCCGGAAGGGCCGCCCCGACGGTCATGCGATCTTCTGCGACATGGGCGACTCCAGCCTTGCGGATTCGTCTCGGCGAGGCGTTGGTCAGGTCGACCGCGCCCAAGCGTACGGAGCCAGTGAGAGTCCGTGCCGAACCAGTGAGGATGCGCACGAGTTCGGACTGTCCGTTTCCGTCCACGCCGACGACTCCGAGTATTTCCCTTTTCCGGAGCGAGAAGGAAACATGGTCAACCATTGTGATGCCGAAATCGTCGACAAAGGAGAGGTCCTTCGCGACGAGGAGAGCTTCGCCTGGTCGGGTTTTTTCCTTTTCAATGGTGAGGTGGACTTCCCGTCCGACCATCTCGTTGGAGATTGTCTGCCTGTCGACGTCCGAGACATTGTGTGTCCCTATCATCGCGCCGTCGCGCATGACCGTCACGCGGTCACAGAGATTGAATACCTCGCCCAGCTTGTGGCTGATGAAAATGATCGTCTGCCCCTGTTTTTTCAGCTCTTTCAGTTCCGCGAAGAGTTCATCAGTCTCCTGGGGAGTGAGGACAGCCGTGGGCTCGTCCAGTATGAGGATCCGGGCGCCGCGGTAGAGGGTCTTCAGGATTTCGAGCTTCTGTCGCATGGAGACCGATACGTCGACCACGCGGGCCCGGGCCACGACCTTGAGGTTGTATTTTGCCGAGAGTCCCTCGGTTACGCGGATGGCCTCTTCGGGATCGAAGAAGCCGGATCTTTTGCTTTTCGGCTCCCTCCCGAGGACGAGGTTCTCGGCGAGGGTGAGGGAAGGGACGAGCATGAAATGCTGGTGAACCATGCCGATTCCCGCGGCTATGGCCTCGCGGGAAGAGTTGAACGATATCGGCTTCCCGGCGAGCTTGAGGATCCCCGATGTCGGAGCCTCCTCGCCGTAGAGCATCTTCATGAGCGTCGACTTGCCCGCCCCGTTCTCGCCCACGAGGCCGAGTATTTCGCCCATTCGTACAGAGAAATCGACGTGTTTGTTGGCCGCCGTGCCGTTGCCGTAGACCTTGCACAGATCGATGGCCTCGAGAATGTTTTCCACTGGGAATACCCTCCGGATTTGGCTATCCGAATCACCCTGCCGGGAGAAATCGGCGGAATCCACGATTCCGGCCGCGGCCGCATAAAAAAAAACGGGATGAAAAATCATCCCGAAGCCCGCAGTTCGTCGGGAGGTAACTGGCTTCGTGCCTGCGACCTTCCGACGAGCGCGCAATGTAAGGTTATTTCTTGTTCGGGTTGACGGATTCCCTCATCTTGTTGATCTCTTCCGCACTGAGGAAGAAGGCGGAGGGGATCTTTACGCTGCCGGCTTTGATCTCGGCGATGACCTTGTCCAGATCCTTCTGAAGGCTGGCGGGGACGGCTTTGTTGAAGGGAGCGAAGGCGACGACGCCTTCCGCGACGCCCACGTAGACCTTCTGTCCGCCGAGTTTTTCGCCCTTCATGAAGCCCTCGAAAGCGTTGAAGAGGGTGAGGTCGACACGCTTCATGGTGGAAGAGAGGATGAGGTTGGCCTTCGCAGGCTCGGTCCCGAAGAGGGAAGCCTGATCGGTGTCGACGCCGATGGCGTACTTGCCGGTCTCGACCGCCGCGTCGAAGAGCCCGAGTCCCGCGCGCCCTGCGGCGTGGTAGATGACGTCGGCCTTGTAGGTTCCGAACTGGATGAGGGCCTGATCCTTGGCCTTCGCGGTGTCGGTGAAGGAGTTCACGTAGTTGTAGACTATTTTGACGTCAGGATTGACCTTCTGGGCACCGGCGATGTAGCCGACGAAGAAGTCGTTGATGCCGGTGATGTCGCGTCCGCCGATGAAGCCGATGATGTTGGCGTTGTTGAGCTTGGGATCGTTCTTGCCCTTGGTCATGACGCCCGCGAGCGCTCCGGCGAGGTAGCCTGCTTCGGAATTCTTGTACTGGATGGAGTAGACGTTCTTTATGTCTCCGGCGATCCAGCCGTCGTACATGACGTAGAGGGTCTTGGGGTAGCGGGCAGCGATTTCCTGGACGGCGCTGTTGAAGTTGTTGGAGCAGAGCACGACGGAGTAACCTTCGGCGCCTGCGTCTTCGAGGGAGGGCGCGTACTTGGCCGTGTCGGCTCCGAGCTCGGTGTACTTGGTCGTGACTTGGCTGCCGTACTTCGCCTTGATCATGTCGAGGCCGGCTTTTGCGGAATCGTTGAATCCCTTATCCCCGAGAGAACCGGAGATGAGAAGGAAGACGCTCGTCGGACCCGCGGCTGCTGCGGGTATGACCGTGCAGAGCGCGAGAATGAGCGCAATCGTGATTGCTGACCGTTTCATGGAAGACCTCCTGTCCGTCCTTTCCTGCGATGCCTCATTGTTGTCATTCCCGAGTGTCGTTGTCAATTGTAAATTTATACACACCAGTGTAGGCTTGCTGTAGTTCCGGACTGCGGCGGTTTCGATCGGCGTGTCCGTTGCCCGGCACGGAAAGGGTTCGAAGACCTTTCGTCGCGGGAAAGGGGAAATAGTATGACAGGCATGAGAGGGGTTCAGGAAGTTCAGGGGATACTGCGTTTGGAATCGGCGGGCACGGAAGCCCTCGCATCCAGACTCAGGGCCAACCCCGAACTCGGGTTCCGGGAAAACGCGACCGCCGCGATTCTGGCCGAGGCACTCTCGGTCAGCGGGGCGCGCGTCAGGACCGGACTTGCGCTGACGGGAGTCATGGCCGAACTCGGACCCGCGGGGGCGCCCGCGATATACCTCGTCGCCGACATGGATGCCATCCTCACGCCTGGCGTGGAGGGGGGCGTGGCCCATTCCTGCGGCCATCACGCGCAGATGACCGTCATGGCAGCCGTTTTTCGCGCACTCGCCGCCGCGGGCATACCGGAGAAGGAAGGAGTCAGGATCGTCTTTCTTGGAACGCCGGCGGAAGAATACCTCGAGATGGAATTCAGGCTTTCCCTCCGCTCGGAAGGGAAAATCCACTTCCTTTCCGGAAAGCAGGAGATGATCCGCCTTGGCCTTTTCGACGATGCCTGCGTCGTCCTCAAATACCATTCCATGGCCGATTCCCCTGAGCGCGTCGCCACCGTCAATGGAACCCTCAACGGGTTTATGGCCAAGCGGGCTTCCTTTATCGGGAAAAGCGCCCACGCGGGGGCCTGGCCGGAAAAGGGAATCAACGCACTGAACGCCGCCTCCATCGCCATGCTGGCCATCCACGCACAGAGGGAAACTTTCCGCGACGACGACCACATACGGGTCCACCCCGTCATGAAATCAGGGGGACTCACCGTCAATACCGTTCCCGATCTTGCCGTCCTCGAAACCTACGTGCGAGGGGCGTCCTTCGCCTCCATTCTGGACGCAGGTGTCAAGGTCGATCGGGCCCTCGCGGCCGGGGCTGTCGCCGTGGGAGCCAGCGTCAGGATCGACAACGCGCCCGGCTACCAGCCATTCAGACCCGACCCCGCCCTCGGAGAGGTCCTCGGCAGGGCCGCGACTTCCGTCCTCGACTCCGCAGCCATAGATTTTTCCGACAAATCATTCGCCAGCGACGACATCGGCGACGTAGCCTCACTCGTGCCCACCTGCCAGCTGGGGTACTCGGGGTTCTGCGGCACGATACACGGGCCGGATTTCGCTCCCCTCGACCCGGAACGGGCATACCACGAACCAGCCCGCATTCTCGCCGCCGCGGTCTGCGAACTGGCGCAAAACCGGGGCACCCTCGCCTTGTCGATCCGCGAAAAGTTCAGGCCTGTCTTTGGCCGGGAGGACTATGTCGCATCCATCGAGAAGCTGTTTTCCTCGAAGACGCTGGTCTGGGATCCCTCGGGGAGATCGGAATGAAGTCCGTATCGGTGCAACCGCTTTCGGGCAGCAACAAGGGAGAAATCGTGTACAAGGCAGTGGTTTTCGACTTCGGCAATGTTCTGTGCCGCGTCAACAGGAATGCCTTTTCGGAGGCCCTCGCGGCGTATTGTCCTCATGACCCGGCGTCGATCGGGAAGATGCTCTGGGGCGGCAGGCTCGAGACCGAGTTTGAAACAGGAAAACTGGATTCAACGGGCTACTTCAAGCTGGTGTCTGAAAAGATCAACGCATACCCAGGCTTGACCTACGAGCATTTTTGCTCTCTTTTCATGCTCATCCTGGAACCCAATCCCGACGGCGTAGAGGCCCTGCGATATGCCCACGCGCGTGGGCTGCGGACCTTCATTCTGTCGAATATTTCCTTCCTTCACTCGACCTGGATTTTCAACCACGAGACTCTCGCAACCATCCCGGAACTCCACATCCTGTCCTACAAGATCGGCGCTATGAAACCAGATCCCCGCATCTGGAACAGGATGCTTCAATACTCGGGCCTGCCCGCCGCCGAATGCCTCTATGTCGACGATATCCAGGCCTATTGCGACGCCGCGCGCGCTCTCGGTTTTGCTGCGATAAAGTATGATTTCAGGTCGCAAAATCTTTCGCGGGAGCTTCAAACGGTGTTATAGTGGCAGTGTACCGGCCCGAGGCCTTCACGGATGCCGCGATTCCCTCCGCCGACCGGACAAAATCAATCGTTTTCAGGAGGAATACATGAAGAAATCAGTCATCGCAGCCTTCCTTCTTCTGGCCGCCGTTACGGTCTTCGCCGCACCAAGCAATAAGGTCGTCGTGTACACGGCCCATGAGGAGACAATCATCAACGCTATGGTCCCGCTCTTCGAAAAAGAGACGGGAATCAAGGTCGAATATGTGAAGCTCGGCTCCGGCGACATCATCAAGCGCGCCAAGGCCGAGGCCTCCAATCCTCAGGCCGACGTGATCTGGAGCATCGGCGGCGAGCAACTCGAGGCCGACAGCGCGATCCTCGCTCCCTACACGCCCAAGGAATGGGACAAGATCGCCCCGGTATTCAAGGTCGGCACCAATTGGCTCCCTTACACCGGCATCATGAACGTCTTCATCGTCAACACCAAGATGCTCAGCCCGGACAAGTATCCCCGCAAGTGGACGGACCTTACCGATGCCCGATTCAAGAAACTGATTTCCTCCGCGCGCGCCGACAAGTCCGGATCCTCCTACATGCAGCTCTGCAATGTCATCTCGATCTACAAAGATAAGGGATTCGACATCTATGCCGGCATCATGAAGAACATGGTCATCTCCGCTTCCTCCGGCAGCGTGCCCAAGTTCGTCAACGATGGCGAGCAGGCCGTCGGCATCACTCTCGAAGACAACGCCTTCCGCTATGTCGAAGGCGGCGGCCCGGTGGCCATCATCTATCCCGAGGACGGGACAGTCGCGGCTCCCGATGGAATGGCCCTCCTCAAAGGCGCCCCCAACGTTGAGAACGGCAAAAAATTCATCGACTGGTGCCTGTCCAAGACGGCTCAGGAATACCTTGTCGGAGCCATGGCCCGCCGCTCCGTCCGGACAGATACCAAGGATCCGAAAGGTCTTCCCCCCATCAAAAACATCAAGACCGTTCCCTACGATTTCGGCTGGGCCGCAGACAACAAGACGGCTTTCTCCAAGAAATTCGCCGACATCGCCATGGACCTGAACCTCTAGAACATGCGGGCGGCTCTCCGGAAGTCGGAAGATCCCGGCTTCCGACTTGCCGCGTGATCAGGAAACGACAAAGGGGCGTGGTGCCTTTCGCGCCGCGCCCTTTGCATTTCAGCCAACGGGGAACACAATGACTTCCATTCGCATCGAAAATCTGGAAAAACGCTTCGGAGAGGTGGTCGCGCTTTCCGACATCAACCTTTTCGTGAAGGAAGGGGAATTCTTTACCCTTCTCGGACCTTCCGGCTGCGGGAAGACCACGCTTCTCAGGACGATCGCCGGGTTCTACCGGCAGGACAAGGGAGATGTGTACCTCGGCACGGAACTTGTCAACGACAAACCCGCCTGGCAGCGGGATACCGGGATGGTTTTCCAGAACTATGCCGTATTCCCGCACATGACTGTGTTCGAGAACGTTGCCTATGGTCTCCGCGTGCGAAAGCTTTCCAAGGCGGAGATAGACAAACGCGTCGCCGCGGCTCTCAAATCGGTCCACCTCTCCGGATACGAGAAGCGTACGCCCGACCAGCTTTCGGGCGGCCAGCAGCAGCGTGTCGGCCTCGCGCGCGCCATGGCCATCGAGCCCCGCGTCCTTCTTTTCGACGAGCCGCTGTCCAACCTCGACGCCAAGCTCCGCGTCGAGATGAGGGACGAGATCAGGGCTGTCCAGAAACAGCTCGGCATTACCGCAGTGTATGTGACCCACGACCAGGAGGAGGCCCTCGTCATCTCGGACAGGATCGCCGTCGTGTCGGGAGGCAAGCTCCAGCAGATCGGCGCGCCCTGGGAAGTCTACAAGAACCCGGCCAATCTTTTCGTCGCGACCTTCGTGGGAAAGGTGAACCTGTTTGATGGCGAGCTGGGCGCCGGGCTCGGAAACGGCATGCATGAACTCAAAACCGGATCGTTCGCCTTCGAAGTCTGCAGCCCGGCCGGATATTCAGGCAAGGCTGTCAAGGTCGCGTTCCGTCCCGAAGATGTCGTCGAGGTCCCCGATGCGGGTGCCAGGAATCTCGTGCGCGGCAGGCTGACGGACTCGAGTTTCCTCGGTTCGGTGGCCAGCCTCGAGATCGAGTCGGGCAGCTTCCGCTGCGTGATCGACAGGCACAGGCCGAAGGCCGGCGACATTCCGGCCAAGGGTGACACGGTGATATTCGCCATTCCACCGGCCGCCCTCATGCTCTTCGATCCGGCTAACGGCCAGAGGATCGTCACCCCCGGGGGAAACACATGAATATCGGCAAAAAGAGGGCCGATGTCTGGACTCTGGTGACGCTGGCGGGCTTTGTCGTCGTCGCCGTCTTCCTCGTCTATCCCCTCTTCGACGTATTCAAATTCAGCTTCACCGACAAGGAAACGGGCATCCTTTCGCTCTCCAACTGGACGACTTTCCTGTCAAAGATGTACTACATCAGGGCCTTCACCCATTCCATGGTAGTAGCCTTCGCGACAACCGCGCTTTCCCTCGTGTTCGGAATACCCCTTGCCTTTTTCACGACCCGGTATCGGATCAAGGGATCGAACATCCTCAACACACTCGCCGTCCTCGCCCTTCTCTCGCCACCCTTCATCGGCGCCTATTCATGGGTGACGATGCTCGGCCGCAACGGTTTCCTCCGGCTTGCCCTCGCGGCGATCGGCATCAACCTCCCTCAGATCTACGGCCCCCTGGGCATCATCCTGGCCGACTCCCTTCAGTATTATCCCTTCATTTCCCTCATGACTGCCGGGGCCCTCATGACCATCGACCGTTCACTGGAGGAAGCCTCCGAGAACCTTGGAGCGAAAGGAGCCCGCACCTTCTTCAAGGTCACTATACCTCTCGTTCTGCCTTCAGTCACGGGCGGCGCCCTCATCGCTTTCATGATGTCCCTGTCCAACTTCGGAACTCCGATGATCATCGGCGGCAACTACCTCGTTCTGCCCACCCTGGCCTACAACCTCTACACGAGCGAGATCGCCGAGACACCCGGAATGGCCTCGACGGTGTCCATCATACTCATGCTCTGCGCCTCCCTCGTGATAATCCTCCAGCAATGGGCATCGGCGCGACGAAAGTATTCGAGCATGCTCGTGAACCGCCCGGTCGTTAAAGACCTCAAGGGCATCAAGTCGGTGCTGGCACACCTCGTCTGCTATCTCATCGTCGCCTTGTCGACCCTGCCCCTGGCCGTCATAGTCTTCTTCTCTTTCAAGAAGACCTCGGGACCTGTCTTCGCCAAGGGCTTCGGCCTGGACAGCTACAGGCAGATATTCTTTGACGTGCCCAAGACGGTCATAAACAGCTTCAGTTACTCGCTCGTCGCCGTCATCCTCATCGCCTGCGTGGGGACGATGCTCGGGTTCATCATCGCGCGCAAGCGGAATCTTGCGGTCAGGATTCTCGACCCTCTTCTGATGGTTCCCTACATCATTCCGGGAACAGTGCTCGGCATCGGTTTCATCGTCGCATTCAACCGCAAACCCATCTATCTCGCAGGCACCGGCGTCATCATCATCCTGACGTATTTCATCAGGCGTCTGCCTTACTCGGTGCGCTCCGCAGCTTCCATCCTCAAACAGATTGACCCCTCTCTTGAGGAGGCCGGCATCAATCTCGGCTCGGCTCCCGGGAGGACCTTCCGTACGGTGACTCTGCCTCTCATGAAGGCAGGCATCGTCTCGGGCGCCATCATGAGCTGGGTCACCTCGATGAACGAACTCTCCGCCTCCATTGTCCTCTATGTCGGGAAGACGATGACGATGCCCATCAAGATCTATCTCTCGGTCGTGGACGGCTATTTCGGGACGGCGAGCGCCATGTCGACGATACTGCTCGCAGTGACGGGCATCGCCCTGTACATCGTGAACACCTACTTCAGCAGGGGCAGCGATACCTTCATATCGGCGTAGTTGGCCAAGCCTTGGCTGACAGGTATACTCGGCCCAGCTATGCACGACGCACATTCATCAAACCAGGATATCCTGTCCGGACGGCACGAGGTCGCCGGACAGGACTTTTTTTCCGCACTCGACCGCGAAACTCACTTCTACCTTGTCCGGCACGGTCAAAGTATGGGCAATGCCAGAAGAATTTTTCAGGGGAGGATGGATCTGTCCCTCGACGATACCGGCCGCGCCCAGGCAGCCGCCCTCGGTGCGTGGTTCTCCCGCACGGGGATCGACGCTGTGTTTTCATCGCCTCTTGTGCGGGCATCGGAAACAGCTGGCATCCTCGCGGCCGCCTGCGGGCTATCCGGCGCGCAGGTCGATCCTGTCTTTGTCGAGCTGGATACGGGGGCCTACACCGGAATTTCCTACGAGCAGGCACGGGAACAATACCCCGATTCATTCAGGAATTTCGACGGCGAGAGCTGGAACGCGGTTCCGGGCGCCGAAAACTCGGAGACACTCTTTGCGAGGGCGATGTCCGCGTGGGCCGTGCTGGAAAATGAAGCCCGTTCCGGGAAAAACAGCATCGTCTGCGTTTCCCATGGAGGCTTTCTCCAGTGGCTCGTGAAGACCACTTTCGGACTGAGAAGCTGGAAACCCCTGCTCCCGACGGACAACTGCGCGATTTTCGAACTTGTCATCGCGCCGACTTCTATTGCCAATAAGCCATTCATGCAGTGGAAGCGCTTCAATTACCAGATTCCAGGCGGAGTCTCTGTCGTAGAGCCTGTTTTTTGACAGAATTTCCGGGATGGTGCCCCTCGGTGAGGACAGCCTTCCCGACATCGAGTCCATATTCTGGTCGAATGAGCAGCCTCCGAAAGGTTTTTCAGGAAAAATGACAGTGAGTTGATTCGCATGTGGGTCCATACCCCGGAGCTCTGCTTCGCTCTTTCTTGTGAAGTGACAATCGGGCATGGACCCACATACAATCCATTCCTTACAGAACGAACGATACCTCGGAGCTCTGCTCCGGGATTCGTTCATTTTTTGCCGCAATTTTGAAGCAAACAGGGACCTGCCGTGCGTAACACTGTCAGGAGGTTACACGATGTACAGATTCCTTTGTTTCATCGCAATGGTTGCCGCGGCCTGCGCCGCTGGAGCCACAACCGCTCAGATTCCGGTGGCGAATGACGCCCATCCCTCCGGATACCTGACGGAGCAGTACTTCCTTGTGGACGGCATCCAGCTATCCGATGCCGAAGCGACACAACTTGTGGGCGGAGATGTACATGTCGACATGGACGATATGAGAACATCGGTGACGGTAAGGGTATATGATCCTCAACCTGATCCGAGACCGTGGGGCGCTCGTCCCGATGAAGTCTATACACTGCCGATCAGTGCGAAGATCCAAAATACCATCCGGGCACCATTCTACCCCACGGCTGCTTCCGCTCTTGCCACGAGGGGGATGACAGGGTTGACCTCAAAACCTATCGACTTTCCCGATGGACTGTGGAAAATCACGGGAGTGAGGTCCGATCCGGGCGAGTACGGACCTTACTTTATCAACACCAACGCTGTAGGAATTGTGGAAGTCTACCAGAACGGGAAATATCTGGGGAAGTTTTCCGATATCGGTTATGCCGGTCATTCCAACATCAGAGAGCTCGCCGGACTGACCAATGGCTGCTTTCTTCTGACAAAATCGGGGAATACACGGCTCGCACAGACCCTTATGACAGATCGCTCGCTGGCTGCATCTCTAAGAACGACCACGGCACAAAGTTTGCATGTGCGCGATCTGGATCGCGATTGATGCTGCCTTAATAATGAGAGTGTGAGTGGCGGTCGATCGATGCTACAAAGCTCTCGACCTGCCACTCCGTATCTAGGGGGAAACATGGGAAAAGCAAGGATTTCAATGACTAAGTATTTGGTGATGCATTCTCTTTCACTAGTGCTGTCGATCGCATTGTCCATACCAGTTTTCGCTCAGAGTGGTTTTCGGGAAGCCTTCGATAGAATACCGGTTCCGAAGGTCGACGCGCCGGTAATTGTCCCACAAATAAAGATGGGCAACGAGGCAGGGCTTATTGCGTTCAGACATACTCATCCAGGCTATCTTGCCCTCAATCATTTTGATACCCGCATCTTCCGCTTCGCGACCGATGCCGCCGGCCGGATCGAAAATGTCAGTTTATTCAACAGAATGATCGATGGTGAGATACTCTCCGGACAGTATTTCTCTGTTCCCGGCGGCAAGGATACGAGAATTGTTTCTCTGAATGATGGGGACCTAACTACTTTTGTTACAATCGAAGAGACCCGGGAAGGGGTGATCGTTTCCGGTCAGGATTGGAACAGAGAGTATGTCGCTGCCGGTGGATCGTTATTTTCCGTAGCCGAGGGAACCCCCGAGAACAGGATGAAAACCATATGGCAAAGCATCGGAAATATCAAATCATCAATCCTGATCAACGGGAAGGACCATTCTCGGGGAGAATTATTCTCAGGCGAGATAGGCAAATACATGTATAGCGAAACGGATGTTTCAGGTCCTTCCAATGCAGAGATTTTCGAGATGATGATCTGGCAGATAAATAATGAATTCAGGATATCCATCAGCGAGGTTGAACCATTGGGCGATCTCTATGTCGCGGAAATTCAGAGTATCGTAAAAAACGGCAGAAATGCCCTGTTCAACATTGCTTTCATCGATACTGTCATTCGTATGGAAGGCAGAATAACTCCTTTGTTGGCGATATTTTATCTTGATGGAATTTGATATTCGCATAGTAAATCACAAGGCCTGACAAAGCCGTAATTCTTGGTTACCTGATTCATTGGAGTAAAAATGCACAATTCTCAAGACAGGTGGAATATCATTTTCATCAAGGGATACTTTATTTCCATTCTCCTAGCCGCAACCTGTTCGATAGCTGTTTATAGCAATGAACCCGACCCTACACGCGCGGACCTTAATAGAAAAGGGTTTTTCCGGAAAGCCGAAGCGGCAATTCTCATTCCCCTCTTTGTCCAGCCAAACCAGGACATCCCTCCAGCATATAGATACTCCGTTCCCGGTTTTTCCCCTGTGCACGACCACGGTAGCTTGATATTTAGCTTTTTCGGTATGCCATTGAGGGCACTTACAGATGTAGTGGTTTCTGAGCAAGGGATGGATGAAGAGAGGGAGATTGAATGGTATGTTTTCGCACGGGCTGGAGATGAAATAGAAGTAATCTTCGGAGGACCCGGAGGGTCTGAAGAAATAGGGACTCTGAGACCGGACGCGAATGGAATCGAGTTCTTCTCCACGGGTATCCTTAAGGCGGAGTACCTTCCTGAGAATGGGGCAGTTGTTTTTTGTTCTGGAACACCAGGAGTTTTTCTATGAGAGTTTTTCTGTTCATATTCATGGTTCTGTCGGTTTACTCGACTCATGCGGCGGATCAGGCCGTCAAGACTCCGGTCAAATCCTCGACTACTACAACCACGACCATCGCTGGATCCCGTGCCCCAAACAAGACTCCTGCCGTGGTCCCCGTAAAGCCGGAACCGGAAGCAGCCCTCCTGTTGCCAAAACTGATTCGCCGGAGCGAGGCTGTCTTCATCGTATATCGCCACGGTGGTTCCGGATTCATGCGGCCCAACGGCTTCGATACGCTGGTGTACGGCTTTAATGGCACATCGTCGGGGACTTTGACTGAAGCGATCGTTTCCGAGAGAAAACTCGAGGGACTCACGGTGAGTCGTGTGTTTTCCTTTGTGCGGACCGGCGAGGAGATCTTCATATCCATATCCTCGGAGGGAATGTCCGCAGAATATGCCGTTGCCAGAACTATGCCCACAGGTGTCGAAGTTCGTGGTGACGGATGGACGCGCAGCTATGCCAAGTCGCCCAAAGGGGTTGTTTCAGTACAGACCGAGGCTGTCGGACAGACTATAACCGAAGAGTGGAAATCCACTGGAAAGGAATCCTTCAAGGTGACAGAAGGAGGGGTTGTCACCGCATCGGGAGGATACTCACTTCCCGAGAAAGGCAAGATTGCATATACCGAGCACTGTAAGGACGACACATCGGCACTTCCGGACATGACGACCAGTCTCTGGGTCGACAAAGACGAAACGAGATCCAGGACAGAAGGGGCCGAACTTGTCTGCGAGGTTTACGCCGCAGGTTTGGGAACAGCACTCACAAACGACTGCGCTCTGGAAAATCTGGCTCTGATCGACACAGTGCTTGGCCGGGAACAAAGAATACTGCCCATACTTGTCTGGATGAATTTGCGATTCAAGGGCGGAAAATGAACAGGAAGGGGCGGTTTTTCCACGATGGCGGGGGCAGATGCCCTCGCCTCTGTTTCCATTTTGAGAATGCCCGACTTCAGACAGAGATGGCAGTTCCCCTCAGAGAACGCTTTCCCCCGGCATGACCGCCGTTTCGTAGACCTTCCACAGGGGCTCATCCGCCGGGAAGGGTGCGGTGATTTCTACGCGGGTTCCCGTCCGGGGCTGGCTGAAGGCTATCTTCCAGGCATGGAGCATGATCCTGCCGGAGGGGCAGGACCGACGCGCGCCATATTTCAGATCACCGCGGATGGGGTATCCTGCGGCCGAGAGCTGCGCGCGTATCTGATGGTGTTTGCCCGATTCGATTTTCACGTCGAGGAAGAAGTATCTGTCTGAACGACAGGCCATCGTGTAATGGAGAGAACAACGCTGTCCGGCCTTGAACAGGCGGTTCGCTTCGGGCGTAGGAGGAACGAGGTCGAGCGGAAGGGCCCGGGTGATGTTTGTCCTCTTATCCACAACGAGAATATGTTCAAGCTTGCCCTCCAGAGCTTGGGGTTCCTTCTCCACACAGGCAACGTACAATTTGGTGACCTTGCGTGCCCTGAAAGCAGCCTCCAGAGTAGAGAGGGCTTTGGCTGTCTTGGCGAAGATGACTGCTCCCGATGCACGCCTGTCTACCCGGTGTGCAGCTTCCAGGAAGACTTCCTCCGATGCACTGGCGGATTCACTGCGTGACGCAAGTTCGGCAGAGAGCATATCCTGAAGACTTGCGTCACCCGATTTGTCCTTCTGGACAGGCATCGCGCCGAGTTTGTCGACAACAATGATGTCTTCGTCTTCATATAAAATTTCGTACTGTTCCATTTTTTACTCCCGGAGTATACTTTCCCATAACGGTGGATATTTTACAATCATCCGTATGATCTGCCGTACCATCTGAGAACAAAGGAAGGTGACCATGAGCATCCATATCGCTGCCCGTGAAGGGCAGATAGCCGAAAGCATCCTTCTGCCGGGAGATCCTCTCAGGGCCAAATTCATTGCCGACACTATGCTCGAGGGTGCGGAATGCTTCACCCAGGTGCGGAACATATTTGGCTACACCGGAACTTACAATGGCAGGCGCGTCTCGGTCATGGGGACCGGAATGGGGATGCCGAGCCTTTCGATCTATGTCAACGAACTTATCCGTGAGTATGGTGTCAAGCGATTGATCAGAGTCGGAACCTGCGGCGGAATGCGGTCCGAGATCAAAGTGAGGGACCTGATTCTCGCGATGAGCGCTTCGACCGACTCGGCCGTGAACAAGGTCCGCTTCCGTGGGATGGATTATGCCGCCACAGCCTCTTTTAAGCTGCTCATGGCTGCCCGGACTGCGGCTCTCGGTGCCGGGCGCATGCCTTTTATCGGCCCGATCCTTTCGAGCGATTCGTTCTACACCGAAGACCCTGATCAGTGGAAACTCTGGGCCGGCTTCGGAGTTCTCGCCGTGGAGATGGAGACGGCCGAGCTTTATACGCTTGCCGCGAAACACGGCGTCGACGCTCTGGCTATCCTGACCGTCAGCGACCACCTTGTCTCGGGAGAAGCGACCTCAAGCGCCGAAAGGCAGACCACCTTCGCTGCCATGGCCGAAATCGGACTCAAGACGGCGATCTCCGATCTGGACTGAGCTCCGAGCCAGAAAAAGCCGGCAGAAGCTAGTGTCCTCCTCCGGCCTTTTCATCAGGCCTTGTTTCCCAATTCAAGGATCAGCTCGACTTCGCTTCTTGAGAGTTTGACTGTCCTGGCGATCTCTTCGGTCGCCCATCCCTGCTTGCCGAGTTTCCGGACCGTGTCCTGAATGTTGGCCGGAACCGCCGACCAGTCCTTCTCGGGACCTTCTTCGAGCAGGCTGGAGAGCAGCTTGAATTGTTCGCGGGCATGTCTGTCGAGCTCCTCGAGGCGCGATTCGGCGCGGGCAATCCACTCCCGCGCCTTTTGTACCTCTGAAACCCGTTTCGACGCTTCTTCCATCGCGATTTCGAGTCCCTCGACGATCCGTGCGGTCTCCTCGGCCTTCGTTCTCGAGGAAGCGAGCGTCTCCACTTCCCCGGCGAGCGCGGCAACCCGGGCTGGCAAGGTTCCGAGATTGTTTTCTATGGAAGCAATCATCCCTTCCAGGCTTTTCATGACCTGGAAGTTCTTGTCCACGGCATCGGTCGTCGTGTCGAGGACAGAGGATTTCTTTGCCAGTCTTTCGTATTTGGAATCCACGTCCGTTGTCATTTCAGCGAGCCTGTGAACCGACGCCTGGATTCCGGCCAGTTCATCCGCATGATCCGTCAGGCCAGCAATGCGGGATTCCACGGTCTGAGAGAGTGTTGCCAGTTTCCTGACATTCTCCTCGAGAGAGTCGATCCTATTCTTCTCTGAAAAAATGCGGACCATCTTCTGGCTGACATCCTCTTCCGTCTTTTTCAGCTTGCCGAGATGGTTCTCGAGCTCCGAAACCGCTGCCTGCCTCTCTTCCACCCGGCTCAGCGAATCCGTGAGTTCCCCTATCTGGGTAGCGAGAGAATCCTTGAACGCCTTGGCGTCCTGCAGCGAGGCGGTCTGGGCGAGCAATAGTTTCTGCTCCTCCTCCAGCCTGGAGAGCTCTCCTGCAAGCCGTTTCCGGTCCGCTTCCGCCGCCCTGTCGAAGGCGTCGCGCTGGGATTCGTACTCTTTCCGGGATTTTTCTACAAGATCCCTCAGTGCGAGTTCGAAGCCCTCCAGCTCGGATCGGAAAGAGCTGTCCAGCTGGCTGATGGCATCGCCATACTCTGCCCTGAGCTTCGCGGTCTCTCCTTCGAGCGCCTCAAGGGCGGAACGGATGCTCCCTTCTTCCGCGATGACGGAGGCCGCAAGGGCCTCGATCCGACTTCTCATCTCCTTGCCCGAAGCTTGGAGTGCAGCATCGGCGTTCGCCGTGAATTGAGCGAGTCGTTCAGCCGTTTTCCGTTCGAGTTCGGAAGAGTGCGCTTCCTCGGACTGCCTGCGCGCGGCAGCGTACTCTTCCCCGAGAGATCCGATTCGAGCATCGAGAGCCGTCTTCCAGCCCTCGTATGAAGTTTCGAGCCCCTGCGCCTTTTCCTTCAGACCGGCAAAGAAGTCTTCCTCGAAGCCCGAGAGCTTCTCCTTGACCTGGTCGTAGGCGCGGAGTTTGAGCGCATCCAGTTCCGCCTGCAGTCCGGCAAGATCTGACTTGATGCGCGCAGTCTCTCCCGAGAAGCTCTCCTCGAATCGCGTTCTGTGATCCTCGAAAGCCTGACCGAAAGCCGCAAATTCTTCCTCGATCCGGCGCTGCGTTTCTTCCATCTTTGTGCGAAGCTTCTCGTCGAGAAATCCGGTTTCCTTGCCCGCCTCTTCCAGTCCGGTGAACTTCCGTTCGGCCTCGGTGCGGAACTCTGCGAGTTTCGCGTCGAAATCGGCGATGGCCGCGTCGCGCATCGCGACACTCTCTGAATGAAGGGCATCCGAGAGAGAAACGAGTTCTGCGGCGGCGCGCGCGACGGCACCGGCGGCGATGTCGCGCGCCTTGTCGGCATTCTCCGAGGTCGCGACGACCTTCGCTTCGACCGCGGCCATCCTCTCCTCGATCGAGTCCGAAGTGGAGCGGATTTCTGAACGCGCCGTCTCCAGGAGGTTCCTGGCTTCGGTCTCCCACTCTGAACGGAACCTGCCGAGGGCATCCTGTATTTCGCCGGCGAGCGTCTTGGCCGTCTGCCCAACGGAGAGGAACTTCTCCTCGATGGCGTCGCGGAGCCTCGCCGCCTTGGCGTCCGAGGCCTCCCTCAGTTTCTCGTAAGTGGCATCCTCGAGCGTGGCGGCTTCGGCCCTCGCGCGGGCGAAGGCTTCCTCGAAGGCGGCCTCGATCCTTGTCTGTGCAGCGATGGCCTTGTCGACGGCCTCGATCCCTTCGGTCCTGGCCCGGTCGAGCGCAGCCTCCGAATCCTGCAGGCCGGCGGCGATGTCCGAAAGAATGCCTTCCTTGAAAGTCTGGAGAGCGAGCGCTGCATCCCCGGCAAATCCTTCGCGCAGAAGGGGAAGCTCCCGTTCTATGGCGTCCATGCTCTTGCGGGCCGTGTCCAGTTTGCGGTTGACGCTCTCGGTGAAATTGCTCTCCTGCTGGAGGCGGGCGAGATTCTCGTCGACCCGGGAAGTCATCTCCATGAGGCGCGCGAGGGTCTGGTCGTACTCGGTCAGGCGTTTTTCGATCTCCGCGATGGATTCGGTCTTGCCCGCGAGATGTTCCTGGACGGTCTGGAGTTTCTCGAGGGCGACCTTCGCCGCCTTCTGCTGGACATCGAGTTCGATGCCGAAGCGCTGGAGATCCTCCGACCTTTTCTCCACATATGCGGCGAGTTCATCGCGGAGCCTGTCCGCCAGTTTTTTCACCTTTTCGAGCGACCTGTTGTCGCGGTCGAAACGGCGAAACGCGAACAAGAGAGCCAGGACGATGACGAGGGTGACGATATTGCCGAGCGTGAACATTGGATACTCCCGTGGTTCGGTGTGCTAGCCAGCTTCCATAGTATCACGATGGAAGAAAGCGGGGAATACCATTTCCCGAACGATGCAAGATCGATGATGAAGCGGTCTCGTCATCCGGGCGATGCTCTGTGACTGGTCCCCTTGACAGAATCCCCAAAACAAGTACAATCCTACCCCTGATTGAAAGGCAGGTGATTGATATCCGGCAGATAGTGGTAGATGAAGGCGAGCCTCTTGAGAAAGCGATCAAACGCTTCAAGCGCATGGTCGAAAAAGAGGGCATCATCCGCGAGTGGAAAAAGCGCGAGTATTTCGAAAAACCTTCGACGCTCAAGAACCGCAAGCAGAAGGCTCTTGCCCGCAAGCTCATGAAGAAAAACAGGAAATCCCGCGATTCCAAGGGCGGGTACTGATCGCATCCCCTCCTCACTCAGGAAGGTCGCGCGATCGATTGCCGCGGGAGCGAACAAGCTCTCGCGGCGTTTTTTTTGACCGGACGATGATCCGGAAAGAAGGTCGGGTATGCACTCCCTCAATAGAATGACGGAAGTTTCGGGAAAATCCGGATTCGGATCAGGCCAGGGACGGGCACAAAAACTTTCAGGATACCGCAATCTTGCCATCCTCTTCGCCCTCACGATCTTCACCTTGGCATGTACGGGAACGGGGAACGCAGCGGGCGGATCCGCGGACAGGCCCAACCCCGTACTTCACTCGGTGAAGCTGGTCTCCGGCTCGATATCCGTTCTGGCCGAAGTAGCCCAAAACGAGGAACAGCGTACGCGCGGCCTCATGTTCCGCAAAAGCCTGGCCGACGGGAAGGGAATGCTCTTCGTTTTCGAGACGGACCAGAGACCCGCCTTCTGGATGAAGAATACACAGATTCCGCTCTCGTTGGCCTACATCGCATCGGACGGAACGATCACCCAGATTTTGGACCTCGTCCCATTCTCGACCGAGGCGAGGCCCTCCGAACGGCTGGTCAGGTACGCCCTGGAAGTGCCTCAGGGCTGGTTCGCGAAAGCAGGACTCAAGGCTGGCGACCATTTCGCCATTCCTTCCCTGGATTAGGAGAATCATCGACATGCTTGAAATACTGACTTTGGGCGAAGCTATCCTCGAACAGAAGGCGGCCCCCGTCGTGGATTTCGACACAGCGCTCGCCGAATTCATAGAAGAAATGTACGAAGCGATGAAGCACGGCAAGGGGATCGGGCTTGCAGCCCCCCAGGTGGGGAGATCTGTCAGGGTTTTTGTCACGGGACTCGACGACGATAAGCTCCGGGTTTTCGTGAACCCTGAGATTGTCCTGACTTCCCAGGAAGAGTGCGACATCGAGGAAGGATGTCTGTCGATACCGGGGCTCTACACCAAGGTGCGCAGGCCGTCGATGATCAAGATGCAGGCTTTCACCGAGAAAGGGAGACCCTTTGTGCTTGAGGCGGAAGGCATGCTGGCCCGGGTCCTCCAGCACGAGTACGACCATCTCGAGGGCAAGCTCTTCGTGGACCGCCTGCCGCCTGGCAGGAAGCAGAGGGCCCTCATTCAGTACAACCGCCTCGTCAAGATGTAGGCGGAAGGAGCCAGATAGAGTGCGCGTACTTTTCGCCGGCAGCCCCGAGATAGCCGTCCCGACCTTGCTCGGAATAGCCCGGCGCCACAGCATCGTCGGCATCCTCACCAACCCCGAATCAGGGAAGGGCAGAGGACTCGCGCTCGCTCCCACCCCGGTCGCCCTGGCCGCGAAGGAAATTTCCGGCGGCCAGCCTCCGGTCCTGGCATTCGAGAGGCTTGGCGCCGAAGCCCGGAGTCAGGTGGAGATGCTTCGCCCTGATATACTCGTCGCCTTTGCTTATGGAAGGATATTCGGGCCCAAGTTCCTCTCGCTCTTCCCCGAAGGCGGCATCAACATCCACCCGAGCATCCTCCCGAAGTATCGTGGCTGTGCTCCCATTCCTCAGGCTATCCTGAACCGCGATGCGGAGACGGGGGTGAGCATACAGCGCATAGCACGCGAGATGGATTGCGGCGACATTCTCGCGATGGAGAAGATTCCTTTGGATCGTCGCGAAACCACACTCTCCCTCTCCGGGAAAGCCGCCACTCTCGGGGCGGGCCTGGCCGTCGAGGTGCTGGCGCGGATCGAAGCCGGAACTGCGGTGGCCAGACCCCAGGAAGGAGATCCCAGCTACTGCTTCATGATAAAGAAGGACGATGGCCTCATCGACTGGAGTCTCGGCGCCGCGGAAATCGACGCGCGGGTGCGGGCCTACCAGCCCTGGCCCGGAGCCTTCACCTTTTTCGGTATCCAGAGGCTGACTATACTCGAGAGTGAGCCCTTCCCCGGCGAATCCATATCTGAACTTCCCGGAACTGTCCTTGCTCTGGACAGGTCCCGAGGCATAATGGTACAAACAATCGATGGGACGATAGCTCTGAAGCGACTTCAGATGCCGACAAAAAAAGCCTTGCCGTTCAAAGAATTTGCGAACGGCGTGAGAAGCCTCGCCGGAGCGAGGCTCGGCATCGTTCCATCATGAGGATTTCCGGAACCATCGATGAAAAAGAAACTGACTGAATCCGGCAAGAAGATCGGGCGGGCTGTGAGCGATCTCGGTGGCCGCATCGGTGAAAAGTTGCCATCCCTTCCCCTCGATCCGAAAAAATTCGGATCGTGGACCCGGGACCAGTACCGTGTTTTTGCGCTCTTTCTTGTCGGCCTCATGGCCCTCATGGTGCTGACCGGCGTGGGAGTGTTCTTTCTCGCCCTTCGCGGCGCCGAACAGACACTCGTGCCCGACGTGCGGGGCATCGAGCTGCCTGAAGCCATGATAAAGCTCCAGGAACGCGAGCTCTACCCGCGTCTCTCGCTCCGCTTTACGGACAATCCTGCTGACAGGAACAAGGTGCTCGAGCAGACTCCTGCCGCCGGAACCATCGTCAAGGCTGGCAGGCGCATACAGCTGACCGTCAGCCGGGGCGCCGTCATCGACCGGATCGGGGATTTTACCGGAAAGAACCTCGACGAGACCAAAATCAATCTCCAGACCATCTTCGCGTCCTCCCACGCCCTTGTGACGATCAGGGAGCCCGTCGTCTATGTCTACGACAAGGCGGAGCCGGGCACTATCCTCCAGCAGAAGCCTCAGGCCGGGACCGAAGTTTCCGGCCCCGTCGAACTCGAGTTCGTCGTGAGCAAGGGGCCGGAGAAAGCCAAGGTTCAAGTGCCTTCCTTCATGGATTTTTCCCTCTCCGATGCCATCACAGCCGCAGGAAAGAGCCCCGTCACCGTCGAATTTGCGATGCGTCCGGCGCAGAAGGGCGAAAAGGCCGGCACGGTCGTTGGGCAGCTCCCCGTGTCGGGGACTGAAACGGACTCTGGCGGCAGAGTATCCGTCACGATTGCCGCCCCTGAAAAGCAGAAAGGCATGATCGCCGGGCTTTTCGTCCATGAGCTTCCTGTCTATCCGTACGCCGTACCCGTGAACCTTGCTGCCCTCAAGCCTTCAGGTGAGCGGACTGTCCTCGCCGCCTTCAATCATTCGGGCGGAAAGTTCACGATTCCCTTCTTCCTTCCCGAGAACACTGTCCTCGTTCTCAGCGTTCTCGACAAGGAAGTATCGAGGGCAGACGTTCGATGAACGGGCCAGGGACCGCTTCTTTGGTGACGGCAGAGACAGCGCCAGAAGCCGAAGACGCCGCCCGGGAACCGGCTCTCCTCACTGAGATCGTCAGACTCTACCTTTACGACGTCGGACGGAGTATAGATCTCAAGATGCTCGCTTCGCTCATTCCCGCCTATCCCGACCTCGGTCCCGTCAAGCGACGCGACACTCCCCCATCCCTGTCCCTTCCGAAACCCCTCGTCCTCTCTCTCGGCAAGGAAGAATGCGAGGAAACGGGAAATTTCGAATGCTTCAACGCGAGGGCCAAGATATACGACGACGGGGCACTGACCCTCGTCATCAGGGTGAAGGTGAGGGTTCCCTTCACCGGACTGCACCTCGTCCGTTCCCGCACGATAGTCTCCAACGGCAAGAGCATGACTCTCAACCAGTACGCCGACGAAAGCTTCAGGAAACTTTACGAGGCCATCAAGCCGACCATCAGCGGCAACCCTATCGGCGGGGAGTGGGATCGCGAAACCTACACGGCCTACTGCCTCCTCGAGTGCCCCGAAAAGGACCCGGCCCTTTTCATCCGGAAGCACCGCGATACCGCCGCCGCCCTCCTCGCGGGCGAGGAGCCTGGCATCCTCCACGAGAGCCAGATCATCCAGACACTCGAGAAGCCCATCTCGTATAGAAAAGACGATATCGCCATATTCGATATGGACCGGTGCCTCATCGTCGATCCTGCGGGAGATTACGAAGATCTCCTCCTCATAGCCGAGCACGCGAACTACCGCCTTCTTGAACTCCGGGTCCTCGACGCCCGACTCGACAGCTGGCTCGAGGATGCGGAGCGCGACCTCCGCAGTTTCTACATCCAGACCGCGAAGGTGCGGAAATTCGGCGACAACGCCCAGATAAAGTTCGCCCGCATCCAGTCCCTCCGTTTCGACGCCCTCTTTATCCTCGAGAACCTCGATAATTCTTCGAAAATTATCGGCGATTACTACCTCGGTCAGGTCTATACCCAGCTCTGCTCCATATTCAACACCGAGGCATGGAAACTCTCCGTCGAACGACGCCTCGACGCGCTGCAGGAAGTCTACGACATGGTGAAAACCGACACCGGCGAGCAGAGAATGATCACCCTGGAAATCGTGTTCATCGTGGTCTGCATAATCCTGCCCCTTATCCAGATCCTCCAGGTGATGATATCAAAGTAGTGGCCATGAGGCGGATACGGAATCTCTGCCGGGGATGGCGTTTCATCCCCCGCTTTTCGGAACGATTCACCGCCCCGGACACCGACATCTCCGAGTGGGATTCCGTCGAAATCCCCCACAGCAATCTCGAACTTCCCTACAACGGTTTCGACGAGACGACCTTCCAGTTCGTGTCGACCTACGCCCTCGACTTCAGCCTCGGCTCTGCGCCCGAAGAGGGAACGAGGTTCTTCTTCGATTTCGGGGCTGTCATGACAGCATGCGAAATCTGGGTGAACGGAAGCCATGCAGGCGGCCACAAGGGTGGTTTCACGCCCTTCAGCGTCGAGGCTACACGCTTCATCCGCCCGGAAGCGATGAACAGGCTTGTCGTCGTGGTCGACTCGACCGAGCGCCCCGACATTCCCCCATTCGGCCACGTCGTGGACTTTCTGTGTTACGGTGGCATCTACCGCCCTGTCAGTCTGAGGTGTCAGGGCAGCGCCTTTCTCTCCGATGTCTGGGTCCGCACATTCGACCTGCTCTCCGAAAAAAAGCGCCTCGCGATCCACATCGCGGTGGGCCGGGCCGCTGTGTGTGCCGGAGGGCTTTCGGTGCGCGGAAAAATCCTTCATGGGGAGGATCTCGTCGCCCGGATCGACGACATATCTCTTGATGGCGGAGAAGCCACTCTGGAATGCGGAAACCTGGCCGGGATCCGGCTCTGGGAGCCCGACGACCCTGCGCTGTACGAGGCCGAGATCGAGCTTGTCCGGGAGGGCATAGTCGAGGACAGCCTGCGCGTCCGCTTCGGGTTCAGGACAGCGGAGTTCCGTCCGGACGGCTTCTTCCTCAATGAGAAGCGCCTTTTCCTCCGGGGGCTCAACCGGCACCAGAGTTATCCCTACGTCGGCTTCGCGATGCCCGCGCGTGTACAGAGACGGGATGCGCTCTTTCTGAAACAGGAGCTTGGCTTGAATCTCGTCCGTACGAGCCATTATCCGCAATCTCCCGACTTCCTGGACGCCTGCGACGAGGCCGGTCTCCTCGTATTCGAGGAATTGCCAGGCTGGCAGCATATCGGTGACGCGGAATGGAAGGCGAACGCCCTTGTCGCTCTGGACGAGATGATCCGGCGCGACCGCAGCCACCCCTCCATCGTGCTCTGGGGCGTCCGCATCAACGAATCGAAGGATGATTCCTCTTTTTACCGTGAGACGAACGCCCTCGCGCGCGGACTCGATCCCGATCGCCAGACCGGCGGCGTCCGCTGCATCGAGAAGAGCGAAGTTCTCGAAGACGTCTACACTTTCAACGATTTCGTCCATTCGGGCGGGAAGAAGGCGCTGCGAAAGCCTCGCCGCGTCACCGGCGGGAAGAAAGTTCCTTACCTCGTCACCGAACACAACGGGCACATGTTCCCGACAAAGCGTTTCGACAACGAGGAGAGGCTCGCCGAGCAGGCACGGCGCCACGCCAGGGTCCTCGACGCGGCCATGGGCGATCCGGCCGTCTCCGGGGTCGTCGGATGGTGCGCCTTCGACTACAATACCCACAAGGATTTCGGCTCGGGCGACAGGATCTGTTACCATGGCGTCTGCGACATGTTCCGGGTGCCGAAATACGCGGCGGCCGTGTACGCGAGCCAGCTCGATCCCTCGGCGCGCCCTGTCCTCGAGGCCGCAAGTCTCTTCGCGAAGGGCGAGCGCTCCGGGGCGCGTCTTTTGCCTGTCGAAGTCTGGACCAACTGCGACGAAGTCGTCCTGTACCGGGGCGGGGAGAGGGTGGGCAGTTACCTGCCCGATCGGAGGGCCTGGCCCCATTTGACTCATGCTCCCGTCGTGATACGCGACCTTATCGGGGAAAGGCTGGACGGAAGTGGATTCTCCGCCAGCGACAGGAAGATCATCCGCAAGATTTCGAGTCGTGTCATGTCGGAAGGGGTCGCGGCCCTGCGCCTCTTCGTCAAGCTTCAGTTTGGGTTTTTTATGCTGAAGAACCATCTCGACTACGCCGCGGCCGAGGCGTTGTTTTCGAAATATGGCATGGCCTGGGGCGAAAAGGACGAAGTTTTCGAGCTCGCCGGCATTGTCGGGGGCAGGGAGGCCATCAGGCGTCGCTACGGGCCGGATGCGAGATTTGCCCGGCTGGATGTGCAGGCCGACGACAGATCTCTGTCTGCGGACGTGCCGGACGCCACACGGGTTCTGTTCCGGGCGCTTGATCAATACGGGAACCTCTTCCCCTTCGCTTCGGGATGCGTCAGGATCGAGTTGCGGGGACCGGGACGGATCATAGGCCCTTCCAGTCCCGCGCTCGTCGGGGGCTGCGTCGCGACCTGGGTCTTCGGGACAGGCGGGCCCGGATGTATCGAAATCACGGCACAGTGCGACGGTCTTGCGCCTTCGGGCCTCCGGATCGACGTGATCTGAGGGGGACCGCATTATGGATACGGCGGAACGGACAGATATCTGGGAAAACCTCTGCGTCATCGAGGACTGGCTCGCCGGCTCCGCGTCATGCGTGATCCAGGGCAAGTCCTCGGGGGTGTGGGGGCACGAGGAAGGTATGAGACGTGCCCGTGCCCAGCCAGACTTCGATGCTCTCACTGTGGGGGAGACAGCCTCCCGCGACGTGGCCGCGACTCCGGGGCCCCTCGTGCCCGGTGACAGTCTCGAACGTGTGGCTTCCGAGATCGCGCGCTGCACAGCCTGTCGCCTCGCGTCGACCCGCAGGAACACAGTCCCCGGTGAGGGAGTGCCCGCCCCTGTCGTCCTCGTCGTGGGCGAAGGTCCCGGCGCGGATGAAGACGCGAGCGGTCTGCCCTTCGTCGGGCCCGCCGGACGCCTTCTCGACAAAATGCTGCAGGCGATCGGTCTGTCCAGAACCACCAACTGTCACATCGCCAATGTCGTCAAATGCCGTCCGCCTATGAACCGCGATCCCGCCCCCGACGAGCAGTCTGCCTGTCGCGGCTATCTCGACAGACAGATCGCGCTCCTGCGGCCGCGAGTCATCCTCTGTGTCGGCCGCGTCGCCGCCCAGACTCTCGTTGGCACGAAGGAGGGTATTAACAGGCTTCGGGGCAGAGAGCTGCGCTACGCCGGCATTCCTCTCGTCGCCACCTTCCACCCGAGCGCCCTCCTGCGCGACGAATCCCTTAAGCGCCCGGCTTGGGAAGACCTCAAGCGTTTGCGCGGAATCCTGACCGATGGCTGAGTATCTGAAGGTCGCCTTCAACCTTCCCCTGCCGAACCTGTTCACCTACCGCAATTCTCCGGCTAGCCCTGCGACCGTCGGTCTCCGGGTCGAGGCTCCTTTCGGGAGGCGGAAGGCGACGGGATACGTGGTGGACGAGATCGACGAGGCGGACATCGATCCTTGCAGCGTAAAGTCCATCTCGAGAACGATAGATGGCGAAGCCCTCTTCGCGCAGCCTACGATCGAACTCGCCCGTTGGCTCTCCGGCATGTATCTGTGCTCGCTTGGGGAGGCGCTCGCCGCCATGATCCCTTCCGGGCGGCGCGAGTCCGAAGCGCCGGCGCTCGATACCGGCGACGCCGCCATCGGCGACCACGCCCTCGCGCCTACGGAGGAGCAGCGCGCGGCCCTCGCCCGGATAACCCGCTCGGACTCGGGCACGACCTACGTCTACGGCATCACCGGTTCCGGCAAGACCGAAGTCTTCATGCAGGCGGCCGAGGCGGCCCTCGCGGGAGGTCGCGGCGTCATCTACCTCGTGCCCGAGATCGCGCTGACCGGGCAGGTCGTCTCGGCGGCCGCAAAGCGTTTCGGCCCCCTGTGCGCCGTCCTGCACTCGCGCCTCAGCCCTTCGCGGCGACTCGCGGAGTGGCGGCGCATCCTGCGGGGCGAAGCCCGCGTCGTGATCGGGGCCAGAAGCGCCGTCTTCGCTCCGGTAAAAGGGCTCGGTCTCATCGTCATCGACGAAGAGCACGAAGGTTCTTACAAGGCCGGCAACGCTCCCCGCTACCACGCGAGGCAGGTCGCCATGAAACGTGCGGCCCTCGAGGGCGCCCGCCTCGTCATGGGAAGCGCCACTCCTTCGGTCGAGTCCTGGCACCTCGCTGTCTCGGGTTTCATGGAAAGGGTGACTCTTTCCTCGAGGCCGGCGGGCGGCTCCATCCCCGCCGTAGAGATCGTCGACATGAACGGAGAGGACGGCCCCATCTCCGGACGGCTCGCCCAGGCGGTTCGCGAGACGAAGGCGCGCGGAGGCCAATCCATTCTCTTTCTCAACCGCCGGGGTTTTTCCTGGTTTTTCCGCTGCAACACATGCGGCTCCGAGATCCGTTGCCGCCACTGCTCGGTCGGGCTCACCTACCACAAAGAGCGCGACAGTCTCGAGTGCCATTACTGCGGCTTCCGGATGCGCCCGCCCAAAGCCTGCCCCGAATGCAATTCCCTCGATGTCGGCTGGGCCGGCTTCGGAACGGAGCGCATCGAGGAGGAGGCCCGAAGGCTGTTTCCGGAATTCTCGATCAGGCGCCTCGACGCGGACACCGTCTCGAAAAAAGGCGAGCTCGAGGCGACGCTCGCGGAGTTCCGCGAGGGGAGGGTCGACATACTCCTTGGCACCCAGATGGTGGCCAAGGGGCTCAATTTCCCCAAAGTGAAGACAATCGGTGTCGTTCTCGCCGACACCACGCTCAATCTTCCCGACTTCAGGGCCGCCGAGCGGGCCTTCGCCCTCATCGTCCAGGTGGCGGGCCGGGCCGGGCGCTTCACGCCGGACGGCAGAGTCTTCGTCCAGACCTACCGTCCCGACAACGAGGTCATCCGTCTCGCGGCGGCGATGGACGCCGACGGCTTCTATCGGCGGGAACTCGACCAGCGAAGCATGCTCGGTTTCCCGCCCTTCTCCCGCCTCGTCAGGATCGTGTTCCGCTCGCGCGAAGCTGAGCGGGCCTCCCGCGCGGCCGAGGATTTCGCCCACACTGTCGCTCCTCACCTGCCGGAAGGCGTGGAACTTCTCGGTCCCGCCGAATGCCCCCTCGGAAAGATCGCTGGCAACGCGCGCCACCAGCTTCTGTTCCGCGCTGTCTCGCTCAAACCCCTCCACTCGATCCTGGCCGGAATGGCCGCATCCTTCGTTCCGCCACACGATGTTCACCTCGAAATGGACATCGACCCCGTCAACCTGATGTGACCGGCCGACGGGAAGGCTGCGGCCGGACTTACGCGGTTCCGGGCCGCCCCCGGAACGGAATCGGGCGGTATCGGCGCGCTCCGATCTTGATCCTCCTAGAGTACGGTGATACAATGGAATAACCAATTCATGTCACCTAGGAGAGATCATGGTCATCCTCACACTCAACTGCGGCTCGTCGTCAGTCAAATACCAGGTATACGATTGGGTCGAGAAGGACATCCTCGCTACCGGCATCGTTGAACGCGTCACTCTCGGCGGATCCTCGATCACCCACAAACCCCGCGGCAAAGCAGACTACGTCACCGACCACGAGTGCCCCACCCACACGGTGGCCATCGAGCTCATTCTCAACACCCTCGTCCACCCCGAGTACGGCGTCATCTCCGACATGGACAGCATCAAGGCTGTCGGCCACCGCATGGTCCACGGCGGATCCACATTCGCCCGCTCCAGCCTCATCACGGATGAATTCCTTTCGACATTCAGGTCGCTGACCGATCTCGCTCCTCTCCACAACCCCGCCAACCTCATGGGCGTCGAAGCAGCGAAGACCGTCCTTCCGAACGTTCCTCACTGCGCGGTCATGGACACCGCCTGGCACCAGACCATGCCCGCGTCCAGCTACATGTACGCCCTGCCCACCGAGTGGGCCGACAAATACTCTGTCCGTCGCTACGGATTCCACGGTACCAGCTTCCTCTACAACGCAAAACGCGCCTCCGTCCTCCTCGGCAAGGAGCCCTTCGAGACCAATCTCGTCATCGCCCACATCGGCAACGGCTCATCCATCAACGCCGTCAAGAACGGCTGCTCCTTCGACACGTCTATGGGCATGACCCCTCTCGAAGGCCTCGTCATGGGAACCCGCTCCGGCGACATCGATCCTGGCATCGTCTTTCACATGATCCGCAAGGCCGGCATGACTCCGGCAGAAGTCGAGTCCAAGCTGAACAAGGCATCCGGCGTACTCGGCATCACCGGCAAGTGGTCCGACCGCCGCGATATCGAAACCGCCGCCGAGAAGGGCGACCCGATCGCCATTCTCGCCCAGCAGCTCGAGAGCTACCGCATCAAGAAGTACATCGGCGCCTACTACGCCGCCCTCGGCCGCGTCGACGCTATTGTTTTCACTGCCGGCGTCGGGGAAATGGGCCCGGTCACCCGCCAGCTCTCCTGCGCGGGGCTCGGCGAGCTCGGCATTGTCATCGACGAGAAGAAGAACGCCCTCGCCAAGTGCCGCAATGCCGAACTCGACATCACCGGTCCCGGTTCCAAGGTCAAGATCTTCGTCATCCCCACCGACGAGGAGCTCGTCATGACCGAGGACGCATTCGCCCTCATGAACGGCACCTACGATGTGCACACCAACTACAAGTATTACTTCCAGGACTCAGACTACGTGAACAAGGCCCGCGCCGCGGGGCTCGTCCGCGATTTCGAGAAGAAGCCCTGGCTCAGGGACATCGTCGCTGTCCTTCCCTGACGGAGAAAACAGCCCGTCGCCGGCCGGAAAACCCGGCTGGCGACAGATTTTTTGACAATTCAATGATTTCTGTAAAGCCCGCAAGAATGCCGATTATATCGGCATGTTATTCTAAATCTTTATAATAAAAAATGTTGATTAATATCGAATCAATCGGCAATTTTCGTAGAAAAAACTTGACACCTGAAATTGCGCCGGGCTATACTCCACTCGAACCTAGGAAAGGGGATTATTAGACCGTCGGTTTAACCCCCTTACGTACGTCAAGGAGGACTTAAATGAAGAAGGTTCTCGTTCTGCTCCTCGCTCTCGTCGCAGTCGGTGGCGCTTTCGCCCAGACTCCCGCCCTCGCGTTCGGCATGTATGGCGACATCACCGCCACCGCTGCCACCGCTGATTCCTACGCGCTCTACACCGAGACCTACCTGACCTACAAGGCCAAGGACATGGGACTCAATGCGACCGTAGTTGGTGGAGCCGATTTCTTTGCGACCCCCAGGAACTACAAGTTCTGGTATCAGGTCTGCCCCGCCGCCAAGATCTCCGCCGGCGTTCTCCGCGAAGCTGGCTCAGCCCGCCTGACCTCCTACATCGATGGCAACGGTTTCTCCACCCGCATGGCGGCTGTTGAAGCCGGCGTGCTCGCCGAGATGACGGTGGTCCCTGGCTTTACCGCTGCGGCTTTCGTGCCCGTGACTGGCCTCGCGCCCGTCGAGGATCTTAAGAAATCCGCTTTCGGCGTGAGCCTCGCTCTTCCGAACGTCGCGACTGTCGTTGCCGCCTACAGGCTCAATGGCTACGAAGCTTCTGCCGGTGTAGACCTCAAAGCGATCAAGGACACCACTCTCAAAGCCGGAATTATGAACACTGGTAATCTCGGCGCTTCCACCGTACTCTACGGAACATTCGGCAAGACAGTCGGCGACCTCAACTTCGCTGCTGATGGCTATTTCTACGTGAAGCCTACTTCTGCCTATGGTATCCAGGGAAGAGTCGAGTACACCATGGGATCCTATGTCCTTGGTGCAAAGCTCTGGTCTGATAATACCGCTGCCATGGGATGGTACAAGAACAACGCTCTCGTTCTGAAGCCCTATGTGAAGCGCAACTTCGCCGCTGGCGACATCATCGTCGGTGTCAAGTACAACGCCGGAACCTCCGTTGTTTCCCTCCCCGTCGATTTCGAAATCTCCTTCTAAGTCAACGCATTCGTGAAAGCGGAAAACCGGTCCGAAAGGGCCGGTTTTTTTTATCTTGGCTTGACAGTTGTTTGTGCCGATGAATATAGTTAATGAGGTTCGGTTATTTTAACCGAGGAGCATTCTTCAGTATCCGTCCAGAGGAGGATTGTGTATGAAGAAAATTCTTGTACTCGCATTCGCGCTCGTTGCGGTGGTCGGGGCCTTCGCCCAGACACCTGCGCTCACTTTCGGTCTGTATGGCGACATCACTGCTACTGCGGCTTCTACCGACTCATACGGTATCTACACAGAGACCTACCTCTCGTATAAAGCCAAGGATATGGGCTTTGCCGCCACCGTTGTAGGAGGAGCCGATCTTTTTGCCTCTCCCCGCAACTACTCGTTCTGGTACCAGTGGTGCACCGGGATCAAGGTCTACGCCGGAAAGCTTCGTGAGGCCGGAAATGCACGCTTGACCTCCTACATTGACGGGAATGGATTTTCCACTCGTCTCGCCAATGCGCAAGAAGGTGTGATGGTTTATTGGGATGCCGTCAAAAACCTGACCGTAGCGACCTTTACCCCTGTCTCAGGCAGTTCTATCGTTAAGGATTTGAGGGCTTCTTCTCTTGGAATCAGCTTTGCAATACCGAATGTAGCCACCTTTGTAACGGCCTATCGTTCTCCGAACAATTTGCTGCCCGGTACTGATAACGAGCTTTCTTTCGGCGCAGATGTGAAAGCGATCAAGGATGTCACATTCAAAGTCGGCTTGACGAATTCTGGTGGATTCTGGAGTATTTCCAAATTCTTCGGACCTACTACTGTGCTGTATACCACTTTGGGCAAGACCGATGGTGCCATGAACTATGCTTTGGATGCCAATTTCTCGCTCAGGCCTACGTCAGCATACGGAGTAAGGGGAAGGATCGAGTATACGATGGGCAACTACGTGCTGGGAACCAAGGTTACCGTTGATAATGGCGATTCTTGGTATGACAATAACGGGCTTGTGATCAATCCCTACATCAAGAGGAACT
The DNA here is from genome assembly GCA_963678065.2 of Treponemataceae bacterium. GTDB lineage: Bacteria > Spirochaetota > Spirochaetia > Treponematales > Rectinemataceae. Next base: position 2,027,426 of record CAXXVZ010000003.1, on the reverse strand, counting down.
TCGACATGGGCGATATCATCGTCGGTATCAGCTACAATGCCGCCACAACCGATCTCCAGCTCCCCGTCGATTTCGAGATTTCCTTCTGAGCAGGCAGGTTTCATGCCTTGCGACTGCGGGGTTGTTGATTTTAGGAATTATGCGGGCCGGCCTTCGGGTCGGCCTTTTTTGGAACATTGATCGGGAAATCCCGCAAAAAGCGGGGTATTGTGAATTTCCGGAGGATCGAGCATACTGAAAACCATGAAAAAGATAAAATTTACCCAGATATCAGCTGCCGTTTGCGTTCTGGTGGCACTGACTCTTGTGATTTCCTGCACGAGCGCGCCGGCGAAGGCTTCGCAGGCATCCACGGTCAGGGTGAGTCTCATGTCCCAAGAGGGGCTGCGGCACGACGGTGGGTCGACGTTTGTGGAGAATCCCTATCTTATCCCTGAGGGGATGATCAAGGGAAAGCCGAATGAATTCATTGTCCTCAAAGTGGATTTTGCGCTCACCGCGCCGGCTCTTGTGGAAGTGCAGGCGAAGGCCGTGAATCCAGAGGGAGCGCCTGTGGCGCCCCTTTTCAGCATCGAGGACATGAAGACCTTCTGGGAGGCCTGGCCCGCCAAGGAGTCCGACGTGCTCAGGCGCTTGGACAGGCTCGAGCGGACCTACATGCCAGAACTCATCACGAAGGCGCCGAAGGGGTCTACGACCTGGTATCTCGTTTTCGTGGGCAAGAACCCGATACCGCGCCCCACCAAAGTCGTGGTCAAGGCCTTCATCGGTGAAGGTGCCCCCGCATCCTTCGAGTTCGATCTGCCGGAAGTCGCGAAAAAATAAGGGGATCAGCGATGCCCGAGGCCGTGCGGAACGCAACTCCTCTCTCGGAGATGATACGGAGGGGAGGGGTATACTACAATGTCGGGGGGACGACGCCGACGCAGGTCCTGACCGAGGCTATCGCCTCGATCGAGCTGCCCAAGGGTGTGGCGAGAGATCTTCTTCTCAACGCCATTCTCGAACGCGAGTCCCTCATGCCAACCGCGATCGGCAACGGTATGGCCATTCCTCACCCCCGCAGTCCACTGGTGACCGATGCCTCCCAGCAGCGAGTGGCGGTGATGTTCCTGAAAACACCCATCGCCTACAACGCCCTCGACAAACAGCCGGTTTCTGTTCTCTTCATCATACTGTCGGCGGACGCGCGCAGTCATCTTGCCGTCCTCGCCGCGCTCACGCACCTGTGCAGAAGGCCCGATTTCAAGAAGGTGCTGTCGGAACGTCCCTCCACGGAGGAGCTCTGTGAGTTTATCCGGCAGATTGAGGCCGGCTGGGCGCAGTCTTCCTGAAGCCGGTCGCCACGAGGTAGGTCTCGAAGGATTCCGACCGGCAGGCTTCCGGCTTGTAGGCCTTCGCGGACGCGAAGCAAGACCGGAGCCTGTCGAGAAATTCCCGCTCCGATCCTCCCTGGAATATCTTGGCTACGAGACTTCCACCGGGTTTCAGCATCTCGAAACCGTAGTCTATGACAGCTCCGACGATCTCTGCGGATTGGCTCTGGTCGACGAAACGGTTGCCCGAGGTCGCGGGCGCGGCGTCGGAGAGGACGAGATTGTAGGGGCCCTTTGCCGCAAGTTCCTTTTTTACCTCCTCATCGTGCAGGTTCCCCTTGATGAAGAAGAAATTGTCGTAGGGTGATTCCATGCGCAGTTCCTGAAGATCGACGGCGGAGAGAAAGCCTGTTCCCGCAAGCCGTTTGAGCACCCAGAGGCTCCATGATCCCGGAGCGGCCCCGATGTCGAGAACCCGGAAACCGGGCTTGAGGAGGCCGAATTTTTTTTCGATTTCCTGGAGCTTGTAGACAGAGCGGGCGGGATAGCCCTCTTTTTTTGCCTTGAGCGCCCAGAAATCCGGTTTTTCGTAGGATGACATGTGTGCACTATACGTCATCGATCCGCTTTTGTTGAAGGTATCGGGTAAAGCAGCTTGCAATCCTGCCCTCTCGCATGTTCAATAAAACAAGACGTTATGCAGCTGTCATCCTCCGTGTATTGTAACCGGAACCGCCCGCGGATACTTTTGCGTCAATATGAACCGAGCGAGGCGACAATGAAGCACAGAATACTCGTCATCGAGGACGAAGACGAAATCCGGGAACTCATCAAACTCTACCTCGACAAAGAAGGATACGAAACCATACAGGCCGGAACCGCCGAAGAGGGACTTGCGCTGGTCAAGTCGGGTTCGATCGATCTTGTTCTTCTCGACCTCAATCTTCCTGGAGTGAGTGGCTTCGAGTTCCTCAGGACGATCCGGAAGGAAAAGGACTTGCCGGTCATCATCGTATCGGCGCGGAACGCCGATGAGGATGTGGTGCTCGGCCTCGGCATGGGCGCCGACGAGTTCGTCACGAAGCCCTTCTCTCCCCGAGTACTCTGCGCCCGCGTCGACGCTCTTCTCAGACGGTCCAGGCTTGGCGGAATCGTCGATCGCAGCATCTGTGTCGGACCCTTTTCCATAGATCCCGATGCGTATTTCGTGAAGAAAGACGGCGAACGGATAGTCCTTTCCACACGAGAGTTCGAGCTCTTCCTCTTTCTGGTCAAATCGATGGGGAAGGCCTTCACTCCCGAGGAGCTCTACGACAAGGTGTGGGGCAACGCCTACGGCGATCTGACGGCCGTAGGCGTCTATATCCAGCGAATCCGCAAGAAAATCGAGGTCGACGCGTCCAATCCCAGGTACATAAAGACGGTGCGGGGAAAGGGATACCGCTTCTGCGCCGACGAAGGAGAGGAGTGCGAATGAAGCTCAAGACGGGTTTCGCCCTGCTGACCGCCGGCGTCCTCGTCATTCCGGTGCTCTCCGTGACTCTGTATTTTTCAGCCCAGCGCCTTTTCGCGCCAGAGCCGGAGTATATCCGTTTTGTACGACAGCACAGCTCCGCGGCAGAGGCCGCTGCCACGGGTCAGCAATCCGTCAAAGATGGGCCGCACCCGGAGCGAGAGATTCCGCCCAATGTAACATCCATCGTTCTGCTGGCCGAGGATGGAGGGATCGTCTCCTCGACAGTGGATGCACTTCCAGCGGGGGCGAAGTCTTCGCTGTTCGATCTTGTCCGCTTCCTTCGCGCGCAGAACAAAAAACCCATGTTTTTCATTCAACCTGTTCTTCGGGATGGAAAGGAGTTGATCCAGGTCGCCGTGGGGGAGGGCGGCAAGGGTCCGCCCAGACCCGAAATGATGATTTACAGGTTGCTTCTCATATTCGTCATTCCACTTCTCGTGTTTACAGCCCTGTTTGCGACCCTGTTCATACGGCGACTGAAGCAGTCGACGAGCGCCCTCGAAGCCTCGGCCGCGCGCATATCCGCGGGAGATCTCGATTCGAGTGTCGTCATCGGCGGCGTCGCCGAACTGGCGGACTTCTCCCGTTCGCTCGATTCGATGCGCACCTCGCTCAAGGAAGAGTTTGCCCGCCGCGCCCGGTTCGTGATGGGCGTCTCGCACGATCTCAGGACCCCGCTCTCGAATATCAGGGGCTACGCGGAGGCCATCCACGATGGCCTTGCGGGGACGGAGGAGGAGAGGGAAAAGTATTCCTCCATCATCATCGACAAATCGGAACTGCTCAAATCCCGGATCGACGAGCTCATAGAGTTCATGCAGATGGAAAGAGGGGAATGGAAACTGAGTAACTCCGACGTGCGGATGGCCCCTTTCTTCGAGACTCTCTGTGAGCGGCTCGACGAGGACATGCAGCTCGTGGGCAAGTCCTACTCGTACAAGCTCGACATCCCGGAGGACCTTGTGGTCAGGATGGATCTGTCGCAGGTCACAAGGGTTTTCGAGAACCTCGCCGGCAACGCCATGCGGTATTCCGAAGAAGGCGGCGCGATAGACCTCGCCGCTCAAATGGAGGGCTCCGACCTCGTCATCAGGATAGGAAACGACGGACCGGGAATTCCTCAGGATGAGATTAAATTCCTCTTCGATCCGTTTTATCGGGGGTCTCGCTCGCGCAAGGGTTCAGGCTTCGGTCTTGGGCTCTCTGTGGCCAAACTGATCATCGAGGCGCAGGGCTGGAGCATCGACTTCAGCTCCGCGCCGGGGCGGACCGTCTGCACGATCCTGGTTCCTACTTGAGGAGGCGGTTGAGTCTCTGGACGAAACCAGCGGGGTCTGCGAGCGGGGCGCCTTCCATGATGAGGGCCTGGTCTAAAAGAACGCGGGCGAGGTCTTCGGCTGCTTCGCCGTCAGCGGAGGCGAGACGCCGCACGAGCTCGTGGCCACCGTTCAGCTCGAGGATGGGCTTGACCTCGGGGAAGTCCGAGCCGCCGAACTGCTTCATCATCTCGCGGAACTGCAGAGTGGGGTCGTCGGAGTCGACGACGACGCAGGAAGGGCTTTCCGCGAGCCGTTTGGAGAGGCGCACGTCTTTCACGGCATCGCCGAGGATCTTCTTGGCCGCCGCGACAGCCTTCTCTCCGGCTTCACGCTCTTCGGCCGGCTTTTCGGCTTCTTTGGACTCGATCTCCGATTCGCTGCCGGAGCGGTTGACGCTCTTGAGTTCGAGCCCTTCGACGGGACCGAGGGCGGAGAGGACGATCTCGTCGATCTCGTCCGAGCAGACGAGGACCTCGAAGCCGTTCTTGCGGTACATCTCGAGAAGGGGCGAGCGGCGCAGACGCTCCTCGTCGTTGCCCGCGATGTAGTAGATGGCCTTCTGCCCTTCCTTGATGCGGGACTTGTAGTCGGCGAAGCTCGTCCAGCCGTCGACGCCAGTGCTCTTCCAGCGGGCGAGGCCAAGGAGGGTCTCGCGATTGGCATAGTCGCCGTAGAGGCCTTCCTTGAGGAGGCGGTTGAACTGTCCGATGAAGGAGATGAACTTATCCGGATTCTTCGTCGACATCTCGGTGAGTTCGCCGAGGATCTTCTTGACCGAGGCCTGGCGGATGTTGTTCATCACCTTGTTCTGCTGGAGGATCTCGCGGCTCACATTGAGCGGGAGGTCTTCGGAGTCGATGACGCCGCGCACGAAGCGGAGGTAGGTCGGCAGAAGCTCCTTCTCGTCGTCGGTGATGAAGACGCGGCGGACGTAGAGCTTGACGCCGGGCTTGTAGTCGGCGCGGTAGAGGTCGAAGGGTGCCTTGGAGGGAAAGTAGAAGAGTGTGGAGTACTCGATGCTGCCTTCCGCGCGGGTGTGGACCCAGTGCAGCGGAGCCTCGTCGGTGCCGGTGAAGGACTTGTAGAACTCGGTGTAATCCTCTTCCTTGAGCTCGGACTTGGGTCTGCGCCAGAGGGCGCTCGCGGCGTTCACGCGCTCATCGCGTTTTTTTTCGCCCTTTTTCTTGCCCTGATCGTCGTAGTCGCCTTCCATGGAGACGAGGCGGATGGGATAGGCGACGTGGTTGGAGTATTTTTTGAGGACTTCCTCGACCTTCCAGCGCGAGAGGTATTCCGTTCCTTCCCCGTTCAGGTGGACGCGGATCTCGGTGCCCTGGCTGGCCTTGATGGCCGGATCGACGGAATACTCGCCCTTGCCGGCGGAACTCCACACGAAAGCCCGGTCGCTGCCGGCTTTGCGGCTCGTCACCTCGACCTTGTCGGCGACCATGAAGGCGGAATAGAAGCCGACACCGAACTGGCCGATGAGATTGGAGTCCTTGCGCTCGGTGTCGGGCATCTTTTCGAGGAAGTTTCGGGTGCCGGAGCGGGCGATGGTGCCAAGGTTCTCCTCGAGCTCCTTCTCGTCCATGCCTATGCCGTTGTCGCTGACGGTGAGGGTTTTGGCCTCATTGTCGATGCTGACTTCGATGTCCGGATCGAAGGCGAGATTCTTGTAGGCTTCGTCCGCCAGACGCAGGTACCTGAGCTTGTCGATGGCGTCGGAGGCGTTCGAGATCAGTTCCCTGAGGAAAATCTCTTTGTGGGAATACAGAGAGTGGATGATGAGGTCGAGGAGGCGCGATACCTCGGTCTTGAAGTGGTGGTTGGACATTGTCGTGTACCTCTCGAAAGATGTGTGTGGCGCGGTTCTTCGCTTTCATATAATGTAGAGAAGGAATCCGGGAGAGTCAATCTCGGAAGGACGCGTGCCGGAAGGATACTGACTGCGGCGCAGGATCTGCAGGGGCTGGGCTGCAGGACTCGGGAGGGATCTGGTTTGACATTATTTCCTTCCGAGTGCTAAATTACGTGGTTCGCAAAGGCTTTGTCCCGCCCAAGGAGTCCTGTCGGTGTCCACGCTGAAGCGCCTTAAAAGCATCGAGAGGTCTGTCTACGCGCGCCTCGTCGGAGGACTGGGGGCGAGTTTTCATGCCGTGGGCAGGTTCTTCGGTTCGATCCGCGCGACAAACAGGAAACAGCTGAGCATACTCATCGTGCCGCATTCGGAGAAACCTGCGCGCAGGTTCCATTTTTCCTACCCCGCGCTGGCCCTCTTCGGCCTTCTCCTGGTCTGCGCTGCCGGATTCGGCGTTTTTGCCTCTGTGCGGTATGCGGCGACGGCCCTGCGCCTCGAGCATGCCCGGAACGAACTCGAGACCGCGCGCATGAATCTCGACGCGATGAGGGACGAGGCCGGGCGACTTGCCGGATCGGCGAGGCGCTTCGAGAAGGTTCTGGCGACGACGGTCGCCGCCGCCGGCCTGACGGACGCCATGCCGGAAAGTGGCGGAATGGGCAGCGTCGGGCTCTCGGACGCCGGAGACGGGGATGGCCTCCGCGAGATCGGGGAGATGGACAAGCTCTCGGGATATCTGGACGGCGCATCCGCTCCTCTCGCGCAGATTGCTTCCCTCATGGAAAACCAGGGGAAAATCATGAACGAAATACCCAACATATGGCCCATAAGGGGCGGAATAGGGCATGTGTCAATGTACTTCGGGCAGAATGAAAATCCATTTTCGGGACAATGGTACATTCACAACGGCATAGACATTTCGACGTCCCGCAGCGGAGATTCAGTGCTCGCGAGCGCCGACGGCAAGGTCATCCAGTCGGGATACGACTCCGGGCTGGGGAACTATCTCATCCTGCAGCACAGTCACGGGTTCTTCACGCGCTACGGCCACCTCCAGTCCTTCAAGGTGACCAAGGGCCAGAAGGTCCAGCAGGGGCAAGTGATCGCCTTTCTGGGCAATACCGGCAAGACGACGGGGCCTCACCTGCATTACGAGGTCCACCTCGGGACCAGTGTCATCGATCCTCTGAAATTTCTCAACATCCGCTCCGAGAGGCCTTCGGGGAGCCCTTCCGCGGCCGGCGGAAGCGGAAAGTGAGCGCGGAATGAAGAGAAGGCGGATTGATCCTGTGCAAACCATCATCGGCCCCGACACTGTTGTCCGGGGAGATGTGGAAACCTCGGGCGTCGTCCGCGTGGACGGCTCTGTCCACGGATCGATTCATGCCGAAGGATCTGTTATAGTGGGGACCAAGGCCACAGTGTACGGCGATATCGTCGCCGCGTCCGCTTCGATCGGGGGTTTTGTCCAGGGCGGTGTCTACGTCCTAGGGACCCTCGAGACGGGAAAAGAGGGGCGGGTGCGGGGAGATATTTTCGCCGCGCGACTCGAGGCGGCGGAGGGATCGGTTTTCAAAGGCAGGGTGCAGGTTTCCGGCACCGCTTCCGAAAGCCTGTCCGACCGCGCGGCATTTATGGGGAGAACCGCCGGGGATACGGCTCCGGCGGGCATGAAACCATCCAGAAATCCGTTTCCAGGAGAATCCTGATGGCGAACTTTCGTGACGATTCTTTCCATATGAGCGAGGAGGAGCTGAAGCACCTCGAAGACGAGATGAATCATGCTTCCGTCAAACCCGGCGAGCGTGGCTTGGCATCCGAGCTGCCCTCGCCTCTGTATCGGATCCGGACGATTCATTCCAACGAGACATTCTTCGCGTGGTTCGGCGAGGAGCCAGCCGCAGGAGGAGCTGTCCCGGGAAACGCGGTTCCGGGCGAGAAGATCGAGGGCGAGGAGGCCGGCGCACCTCCGACAGTGGCCGTGTCAGGAGAGCCGGCAGCGGCCGCCCCCTCAGAGGAGGAGGCCGGGGATCTGTCCTGCGGCGCCCTGACCGGTCCGGAAGCAGAGGACTCAGCCGAAAACCGGCACACGGAGACGGGCCTCGGTTCGATCCCGGAGGCGGAGATCCTTCATGGACAGAGAGTGCAGGCCATGGCGGCAGGACAAGCCGCGGAGCCCGACGCCGACAGGACGCCGACAATGCGGCATTTTCTCGAGACGGGGATACTCCCGACCGGCGGGATGGTGGTCGCGCCGACACGCTACGGGAGGGATCTCTGCGAAGTCCAGGGCATCATACGGGATCTCGGTGTCGTCAATGCGGACGAAGTCGTCGAGATCGACAGGATCGCGACGGCCGAGGATCTCAGACGACACGAGGCCAACCTCGTGAAGGAAGCCACCGCTTTCGAACTCTGCAGGCAGAAGATATCTTCGCGCAACCTCGCGATGAAGCTTGTCTCGGCCCACTATCTCCTCGAAGAGCCCAAGGTGCTTTTCTATTTCAGCGCCGAGTCCCGCGTCGACTTCCGTGAACTCGTCAAGGATCTCGTGTCGAATTTCAAGATGCGCATCGAGCTGCGCCAGATCGGCGTGCGCGACGAGGCCAGGGTGACGGGCGGCTGCGGTGTCTGCGGGCGCGTGCTCTGCTGTCACGGGGTGTCGGACAAACTCACGCCCGTCTCGATCAAGATGGCGAAGGACCAGAACCTCTCGCTCAACTCGCTCAAGATTTCGGGCCCCTGCGGGCGCCTGCTCTGCTGCCTGGCCTACGAGTACAACTTCTACCGCGATGCCCGGCGCGAGCTTCCGAACGAGGGCGCCCGCTTCACCTACGAGGGCGTCCTCTTCAGGGTGATCGAGGTGAACGCGCTCGCTTCCACCGTGAAGATGGCCGGCGAGGACGGCAGGATTCTGGACATGCCCGCGGCGCGCTTCAAGTATTCCGAGGGGCGCTGGCAGGTGAGGGAGCAGGCCTGAAATGAAAAAGGCTGTCCGGAACCGGGTTCCAGGCAGCCTTTTTCTTTTTCGAGAATCGGGACGATCAGTCCTTCTTCTCTTCCTTCGGGACGATGCGGATGTGGATTTCCTTCAGCTGTTTCTCGTCGACCTCGTTGGGCGATTCGTCCATGGGGCAGACGGCGAAGGAGTTCTTGGGGAAGGCTATGACTTCCTTGATGGAAGTTTCGCCCGCCATGAGCATGACGAGGCGGTCGAGTCCGGGCGCGATGCCGCCGTGGGGCGGTGGACCGTACTTGAACGCGTCGACGAGGAAGCCGAACTTGCGCTGGGCCTCTTCGACCGAGAAGCCGACGATCTTGAAGATGCGGTTCTGCAGATCGGGGTCGTGGATGCGGATGGAGCCCGAGGCCAGCTCGAAGCCGTTCATGACGAGGTCGTAGAGGTCGCCCTTGACCGAGCCCGGATCGGACTCGAGGGTGGCGTGGTATTTTTCCTGAGGCATCGTGAACATGTGGTGGGCGGCGTCCCACTTGCTCTCGTCTTCGTTCCATTCGAACATGGGAAAGTCGACGATCCAGACGAACTCGAAGCGGGCCGCAGAACCCTCGGGGTGACGCGAAGGATCGCAGAGGCCGAGGTCCTTGCCGAGCCTTGAGCGCACCGCGCCGAGGGAGGCGCAGGCGACCTTGTGCTTCGCGTCGGCCACCATGAGGATGAGGTCGCCCGTTTTGGCGCCGAGGCCGGAGATGACGGCGGCGGAGTTGGACTCGAAGAACTTGGAGGCCCCTCCCTCGAGCTTGGGGGCCGTGCCGGTGGATCCGGCTGTGCCCGCAGCTCCGGCGGCCACTTTCATCCAGGCCATGCCTTTGGCTTTGTAAACTCTGGCGGCGGCCTCGAGCTCTTCGATCTGCTTGCGGGAGTAGTCGGCTTTGCCGGGCACGACGAGGGCCTTGACCGTTCCGCCGGCTGCGAGGGCGTCCTTGAAGGCCTGGAAGGTGCAGGCTTCGACGAAGGGAGCGAAGTCCTGCATCGCCATGCCGAAGCGGAGATCGGGCTTGTCCGTTCCGTAGAGGTTGATGGAGTCGTCGTAGGCGATGCGGCGGAAGGTCGCGGGCAGCTCGACGCCAAGAGTCTTGCGGAAGACGTGGCCCATCATGCCCTCGACTAATTCCAGAATATCGTCGCGCTTGACGAAGGACATCTCGATGTCGATCTGGGTGAACTCGGGCTGACGGTCGCCGCGCGCATCCTCGTCGCGGTAGCAGCGGGCGAGCTGGAAGTATTTGTCCATGCCCGAGACCATGAGGATCTGCTTGTAGAGCTGGGGCGACTGGGGCAGGGCGTAGAATTTGCCGGGATACAGGCGCGAGGGGACGAGGTAGTCGCGCGCGCCTTCCGGGGTCGAGCGGATGAAGGTCGGCGTCTCGATCTCGTAGAAGCCTTTTCCGGCAAGGTGCTCGCGGACCGCGAAGGCGACTTCGTGGCGGAGCTTCATCTTGCGCTGCATGGAGGCCGAACGGAGGTCCAGATAGCGGAACTTGAGCCTCAGGTCTTCCTTGGCATCGGACTTCTCGTCGATCATGAAGGGGAGTACGTCGCAGCGAGAGAGTATCTGGATCGAGGAGGCCACGACCTCGATGCCTCCCGTGGCCATATCCGCATTGACCATGGACTCGGGACGGGCGCGCACGGTGCCGGACAAAGAGATGCAGTATTCGTTTTTCAGCTCGGCGGCCGTCGATTTCAGGGTTTCGGAGGCGTCCGAGTCGACGACGACCTGGGTGATGCCGTAGCGGTCGCGAAGGTTGACGAAAGATATCCCGCCGTGGTCGCGCTTGCGGTGGACCCATCCGTTGAGCACTACGTTTTTGCCCGCGTCGGCCGCCGTGAGCTCTCCGCAGGTCGCTGTTCTTTTCTGGTATTCCATGACCGACTATTGTACCAGCCGGTACTGCTGTGCACAAGTCACTGAAGGGAGGTTCAGGAGACTCCGGGGCTTCTCCGGCGCTGGAGGATACGCCGGAGTCTTACGGCCCCTATGGCTTGACTTGCCGCGAATCAGGGATACACTTCTATCCCATCCCTTTGCGCTGCCGCCCGGCTGTGCGAAGGCGGTAATATTCAGTCCGTTTCGAGGATAATCATGAGCCAGCCACTTGCCGCAATATATTGCCTCCTGGCTATAGCCATCACTGGCTTTGCCATCGCGCTGTTGGCCTTTTTCAGCCCACGGACTGCAGGCAACCGCAGTTTTGGGGCGCTCATGGTGTCCGCTTCGATCTATGCCCTGGGATACTCCTTCGAGTTGAGGAATACCGACATGGCAGGCATTCTGCCATGGATTTCTTTCGAATATGTCGGGATCGTCTTCATTCCTGTCTTCTGGCTCATGTTCTGCTGGCAATACGCGGGTCTGCATCCGCCCCGGTCCGTGTCCGTGGCGCTGCTCTTCGCCTTCCCCATTCTGACCCTCGTCCTAGTCCTCACGAACGAGTACCATCATCTTTTTTATCGCGCTCTCTGGATCGACACGGGGAAGCCATTCGCCGTGCTCTCGATGGAGCGGGGGCCCTGGTACTGGCTCAATGTCTTCTGCACATGGCTGGCGTACACGATGGGCGCCTTCGTCCTTCTCCGCTTCGCGTTCCGGTCGAGGCGTGTTCTGCGCTACCAGGCCATCCTGATGTGTCTGGCTGCCATGGTCCCGGCAGCGGGCAGCGTCCTGTATCTTTTCGGGCTCTCTCCATACGGACTGGAAACGGCGGCTTTCCTCTTTTCCATATCGGGAATACTCATTTCAATCGCGATTTTCCGGTATTCGTTCTTCAATGTAGCCCCCCTCGCGCGGGAGAAGGTCATCGAGTCGATGCAGGATGCCGTGATCGTCGTCGAGAGAACGGGGAGGATCGTCGACGCGAACAGGGCCGCGGGCTTCGTGTTCGGGATCGGGCCGGACTCGTTCGGGCTCGAGGCGAAGGAAATGTTCGCCGCATGGCCGGACCTGACAAAGGCCATCCGGGAAGGCGTCGGGAAATCGGAATTCTGTGTCGACGCTCCCGCACCCTGCTACTACCGCGCCTCCGTCATTCCCATCTCGGACAGGGGAGGAAGGCGGCTCGGCTGCGCTGTCATAGCGGCCGATGTCACGGAATCGAACAGACTCTTCGCGAGGCTCGAGGAGTTGGCGAACACCGATGCCCTCACGGGACTGTACAACAGAAGGCGCTTCATTGAGGAGGCGGAGCTGCGTTTTGCCGCCGCGAAAACCGCCCGTGTGCCTTTCGCGGTCGGGATCACGGATCTCGACAACTTCAAAGGGGTGAACGACCGCTTCGGGCATGTGGCCGGCGATGAGGTGCTCAGGTCGATCGCGAAGACTTTCGTCGCCGGCCTTTCGGAGGCCGACCGCGTCTGCCGGTATGGCGGAGAAGAATTTGCTTTCCTTCTCGCCGATGTGTCGGAAGCGGCGGTGCAGGTGAAATTTGAAGCCCTGCGGCATGCGATCGCCGGGCAGGGAGCGGAAACGGCCCGTGGGCGCATCGGCGTGACGGCCAGTTTCGGGTTCCACGTGGAGGTGCCCGACGAGGTCGACGAGCTCGACGATTTTCTCAGGCTGGCCGACGAGGCGCTCTACCGGGCCAAAGCCGAGGGGCGGAACCGGGTCTGTTCGCTGTAGGGCGCGGTCCTGGGGCCTGACCCCTGGCAGGCCGCGATCCGGCGACACGCCGGTAGCCGGTAGCATGGGCCGCGGCGATGGCGATCAGGCGAAAAAAATCTTCCATATGACATACACGAACATGCCTCCTCCGATCGCCGCGAGGAGGTTTTTGAAGCGCCACGAGATGATGCCGCTCGCGAGAGCCCCGGCGAGCCAGGCGTTGTGCCAGTCGATGCCCCAGGTTTTCCCGTCCGGCAGGAAGACCATGGGCAGGACAATCGCGGAGAGGACGGCGGGGGGCACGTACTTGAGAGCTTTCTCCGCGAGGGGCGGGAAGACGAGGCGTTCCCCGAGCGCGAAGAAGCTGTAGCGGATGGCGAAGGTCACCGCTGTCATGCCGGCTATGAGGATGAGCTCATTGGCGGTCATCGGCTGCCTCCTCGTCGCGCGCGGAAGAGCTGCCGGAACTCGTCCTTCCGCCGCGCTCTCCTGTGAGGGTTTCGGCCGCGACTCCCGCGGCTACGCCCGATAGAGCCGCGAGCATGAGACCGAGTTTGTAGGGAAGATCGCGCGCCGCAAGGGCGACGAGGCCGGCGGTGAGCGAGGCCGCCATCATGGGTTTTTCGGAAAGCATGGGGACGACCATGCCGATGAAGGTGGCCACCATGGCGAACTCGAGGCCGAGGCTTTCCAGGCCGGGGAAGGAGCGGCCGATGAGGACGCCCGCAAAGGTCCAGAGGAACCAGTTGCTGTACATGGCCAAAGACGATCCGAGGTGATACCAGCGTTTGTTCGGCGATCCGTCATCAGCGACGTACCGGGCCTGCACGACGGCGAATGTCTCGTCCGTGAGCCAGAAGGCGAGGGGGATGCGCCAGCGCTGCGGAAGGCGCGCCACATGGGGCAGGAGTGTCGCTGAATACAGGGCATGCCGGAGATTGACCACGAAGGTCGTGAGGACGATGACGACGGTCGCGGCCCCCGAACCAATCAGTGTCAGGGCGATGAACTGCGATGATCCTGCGAAGACCGCGAGAGACATGAGGAGCGCGGCTTGAGCCGAGAGTCCGGAGGACGGGGCGAGAGCTCCGAAGATGAGGCCGAAGGGTGCGGCGCCCACGAGCATGGGAATGCTGTCGCGCATGCCATGCAGGAGTTCGGATCTGGGTCCGGAGGCCTGTCCTCTCGGGATGGTGACACTCTTTTTCATGTGCCGCCACAATATAGTGTTTTGGCGGCCGTTGCCAAGACTTCCGCCAGACTTGTATCGACGCACAGCAGAACGGTCTACTGCGCTGTCATCGGGTGTGAAATAAAAAATCAGTAATCGATTTTGTGATATATTTGTTGACCGATGCTTTCAGTCATGGTAGCCTCAAGCGACAGCGGGCTTACACCCGGCACAGGAGACATGGATCACCGGCGTACAATCGGGGAAGCGCTTCGCGTCTCTCCGGCTCTGCGCCATAAAGGCGAAGAATGAAAACCTATATTCTGAGACGGCTTCTGCTCTTCATCCCCGTGCTTTTCGGCATATCATTGGCGGTGTTCGGCCTCATGCACATGATTCCGGGCGATGCCGTCGACCTGATGATGGGGATCGAGAGCAATCCCGTACTGCGCGCGAGTCTCATGAAGCAGTACGGACTCGATACGCCCTGGTACGTCCAGTACTGGAACTGGATCTCCGGCGTCATGCATGGAGATTTCGGGGTGTCCATCCGCACGCGACTGCCCATTCTGCCCGAAATTCTCAGGCGTTTCAGGGTCACCCTCATGCTGACCCTCTACTCTTCGATCATCTCGTGGATAATCGCGATCCCACTCGGCGTCGTTTCGGCGGTGAAACGCAACACATGGGTGGACGGGCTCGCGCGCTTTTTGAGCCTGTTCTGGGTTTCGATACCGAACTTCGCCCTCGGGACCATGGTCCTCCTCGTCCTCTCTCTCGGTTTCTCGTATTATCCGCCCCTGGAGTACATCGATTTCCTCAAGAATCCGGTCGCCAATTTCCGGGTCCTCATCTTCCCCTCCCTGGTACTGGGGGCCATCATGGCCGGCTCGGTCATGCGCATGACCCGCTCGTCGATGCTGGAAAACCTGAAACAGGATTACATCAGGACTATCAGGGCCAAGGGCGGCACCGAGCGCGCGGTGATTTACCGCCACGCGTTCAAGAATTCGCTTCTTCCCATCATCACCATCGTCGGCATGCAGATCGGATTCCTCCTCGGGGGGACGGTCGTGACAGAGCAGATCTTCTCGCTGCCAGGGCTCGGGCTCTACACGCTCTCGGGGATATCCCAGCGCGATTATCCCGTCGTGCAGGGAACCATCCTGTTCTTCGCCTTCGTGTTCGTCATCATAAACCTGATCGTCGACCTCATGTACGCCTGGATCGATCCCAGGATCAGCTACAAATAGGGAAGGCCATGAAAAAAATCTTTGCGGAACTGATGCGGGACAAGATAGGGCGGGTGGGGCTCTTCGGAGTCCTCATGGTCATCCTCATCGCGATATTCGCCCCGGTCATCGCCAACCACGATCCGGTAGCCATGTCCGACAGCCTCCAGACGGCCCCGGGGAACGGATTCTACCTCGGCACCGACGAGTTCGGCCGGGATGTGTTCTCCCGCCTGATCTACGGCGCGAGGGTCTCTCTCTATGTCGGCCTTCTCGCGACGGGAATCGGCGCCGCCTGCGGCATGCTCCTCGGCCTGGTCGCCGGATACTACGAGGGATGGATCGACAACCTCCTCATGCGGATCATGGATATCCTCTTCGCCTTCCCCGCCATCCTCCTCGCCCTCGCGATCGTGGCGGTGCTGGGACCCGATTTGCGGAACACCATCATCGCCATCGGCATCGTGAGGATACCGGTCTTCACGCGCACGATCCGCTCCGAGGTCCTTTCGGTCAAATCCCAGGAATACATCGCGAGCGTGCGCTCCATCGGCGTGCGCAACTCCGGCATCATATTCAGGCACATCCTGCCGAACGTCCTCTCGCCCTTCATCGTCCAGACGACGCTGTCCCTGTCGAGCGCCATCCTCGTCGAAGCTTCGATGAGTTTCCTGGGTCTGGGCATCCAGCCTCCCAACCCTTCCTGGGGCTCCATGCTGAGCGAGAGCAGGAAGATCATGGAGCTCGCGCCCTGGACGGCGATCGCGCCCGCGGTCGCCATTGTGCTCGCCATCCTCTCCTTCAACATTCTCGGAGACAGTGTGCGGGATATACTCGATCCGAAACTCAAGAACGTCGAATGAAGGAAGCGAGAATGACGACGAGACCGAAACAGACGGGAGCCATGGCTGCGAAGGAAGGCGCGTCGGCTGCTGTGTCCAAGGCCGGACCGCTCCTTGAAATCCGCGACCTCTCCATCGAACTCCGCACGAGGACTGGCTCCTTCGTCCTCGTCGAGGACATAAACCTCTCCATTGCGCCCGGCGAGGTCTTCGGGATCGTGGGCGAATCGGGCTGCGGCAAGAGCGTGACCGCCTATTCGGTGGCGGGGCTTCTGTCCACGCCTCCCCTGCATGTCGCCTCCGGCGCGGTTCTTTTCGAAGGACGGAATCTTCTGGAGCTCTCCCCCCGCGAGATGCGGCAGGTCAGGGGCAGAGATATCGGCATGATCTTCCAGGAGCCGATGACGGCCCTCGATCCCCTCTTCACGATCGGCTCGCAGATTGCGGAGGCTCTCGAATTCCATTCGGCGGCCTCGCCCGCGGAAGCGGCCGGACGAAGCGTCGACATGCTCCGCAAGGTTGGAATCCCCCGGCCGGAGCGGATCGCGCAGGAATATCCGCACAGACTCTCGGGCGGCATGCTGCAGCGCGTCGTCATCGCGATGGCCATGATCAACAGGCCGAAACTTCTCATCGCGGACGAGCCGACGACGGCCCTCGACGTGACGATCCAGGCGCAGATCCTCGACCTCATGAACGAACTCGTGCGACATGAAGACATGGCGATGATCATGATAACCCACGATCTCGGCGTCGTGGCCGAGACCTGCGAGCGTGTGGCCGTGTTCTACGGCGGGCACATCGTCGAACTGGCCGGGGTCGACGAGCTGTTTTCGTCGCCGCGCCATCCCTACACGGAGGGCCTGTGCCGCTCGATCACGACCCTGGGCGAGGGCAGGGAAACACTCTACTCGATTCCCGGGACGGTGCCTTCCGCCGGGAAATTCGGCGATGGCTGCCGCTTCCGCGAGAGATGCGAAAAGCGTATGCCTATCTGCGCGCAGAAGGTTCCGCCCCTGCTCACTGAGGAAGACGGACGCTCCTGCCGCTGCTGGCTCCGCGGGGAGGGTGCGTGATGGGCGATTCGAAGGAAAGCGTGCTGCTCGATGTGAGGAACCTGAAGAAGTATTTCCCGATCCGGGGAGGAGTCCTCAACAGGACCGTGGGGCATGTGAAGGCCGTGGAGGATGTCAGTTTCACGGTCGGGCGCACTCAGACTTTCGCGCTCGTGGGGGAGTCGGGCTGCGGCAAGTCGACGACGGGGAGGACTCTCCTGCGTCTTCTCGATCCTACGGGCGGAAGCGTGCTCTTCGGGGGGACCGATCTCGCGGCCTTGAAGGCCGAGGAACTCAGGGTGGCGCGGAAGGACATGCAGATGATCTTCCAGAACCCCTACGGCTCGCTCAACCCGCGCATGAAGATCAGGAAGCTTCTGGCCGAACCTCTCGAAACCCACACCAGCATGGCATCGGGCGAGGTGAGGGAAGCGGTGCGGTTCATGCTGGAGCGGGTCGGGCTCGCGCCCGAATACGGCGAACGCTATCCGCACCAGTTTTCGGGCGGCCAGCGCCAGAGGGTGGCCATCGCGCGCGCACTCATGTGCAGTCCGAGCCTCGTCGTCGCCGACGAGCCGGTCAGCGCCCTGGATGTCTCGATCCAGTCCCAGATCATCAACCTGCTCCTGAAGCTGCAGTCCGAACTCGAACTGACTTACATCTTCATCTCGCACGACATGAATGTCGTCAGGCACATCAGCGACCGCATCGGAGTCATGTATCTCGGAAAGATCGTCGAGATCGCCGACACAGCCGAGCTCTTCGCGAAGCCGCTGCATCCCTACACCCAGGCGCTGCTCTCCGCCGTGCCTTCCATCAAGAGAGGGAAGAACAAGGCGAGGATCATTCTGGAAGGTGATGTGCCGAATCCGGTGCACCCGCCTGAGGGATGTCATTTCCACCCGCGCTGTCGATACGCGGTAGAGCGGTGCAGGACCGAGGTTCCGGCACTGCGCGATCTTTCGGCCGGACACCGGGCGGCCTGTCACCTGGCCTGAGGCCGGGGTGCGTGGAACGGTATGGGTTCGTCAGGACGGAGGGGAACGGGAATGGACGCACGATTGCGGGATATGACGATCGCGGACTCAGGCATCTGTGCCGCGATTGTCTGCGACTCCGAAATAGGAAGGCGCTACGGGATGAAGCCCGAGGGGGTGAAGGCATCGCTCGAGGCGGCCATTCTGGCGGGCGCCGCGACGGCCGGCTCGATGGCTGGTGCGACGATGGACGCGGTGGCCGGCACGACAGTGGGCTCGGCGATTGCGACGACGGCCGGCTCGATGGCAGGCGCGACGAGCCTCTTTGTGGCCGAGCTCGACGGCAGGATAGCCGGATTTGCCTGGACCGAGGCGAGAGGAGCCTTCTGCATCGCGCCCTATCTAAGATTGATCGCCGTGGAGCGGGGGCTGCGCGGTTCCGGTCTCGGCTCTCTGCTTCTGGCCGAATTCGAGGCGAGGACCCAGGCTTCGGGGCGCGATTTCTGCCTCCTCGTCTCCGGTTTCAACGAAGGGGCTATCGCGTTTTATGAAGGGCGAGGCTACCGGAGGCGCGGTGTCCTGCCGGATTTCGTGCGCGAGGGCATCGACGAGGTCCTCATGGTGAAACCGCGCGGGAAGGAGAGCGCATGATGGGCGCCCTCGATGGACTCGTGCGCGCCCGCATCGCGGAATCCTGGTTCCGGGGCGCCGAAATCCGGGTCGAACGCGCAGGCGGACTTGCCGTGGACCATGCATGGGGACATGCCCTTCTCGACGGTGATTGCAGCCTTCCCATGGAGGAGGGCGCGCTCTTCGACATGGCCTCCGTGACGAAGCTCTTCACGACGACGGCCATACTGAGGCTCGCGAGCCTCGGGCGATTCTCGCTTTCCACGCGGCTCGGAGAGATTCCGGGATTTCTCGAAAGCCTGGGCCGACCCGAGGGCACCGCGTGCGAAGTCGGCGCCGCATTCGGCGCGCGTGTGGAGCGCGCCGCGAGTGGTGCCGCGAGTGGTGCCACAGGCGGTGGAAAAACGAAGGGCACAAAGGCGGAAGATGCAGAGCCTGCGCGGCATGCGACACGGATTCTTGCGGGTATCGACGTCGCCTCCCTCCTCGACCACTCTTCGGGGCTCCATTACTGGCATCCTTTTTACACTGAAACGGGTCTTTCCTTTGCAAAGATCATCGGTACGATCCTGTCTCTCCATCCTCTCGTTCCGGGAACCGTGTATTCCGACCTCAATTTCATGATTCTCGGGAGATTGGTCGCCTTCTGCCACGGGGGGGAAGGCGGACTGAGACAGGCCATGCGGGAGTTAGTCCTCGATCCTCTGGGCCTCGCGGCGACGGGGTATGGGCCCGTCGATCCTGCCGCGAGGGGGCTCCGCGGAGGACCTGTCGTCGCGACGGAATTCGGCAACAGGATAGAGGAGGGGATGGTTGCGGCGATCGGCGCGTCCTTCGGCGGGTGGCGGACGAAAGAGAGAGCCATCCGGGGCGAAGCCGACGACGGCAACTGCCACTACTACTTCGGCGGCGCAGCCGGACACGCGGGCATTTTTTCCGACACCCGCGACCTCTGCGCCCTCGGAAGGCTCTATCTCGACGGAGGCAGACCCGGCGGCGGAGCGGGCGAAGCCTTCCTCGACCCTGCCCTCGTCGAGCTCGCCTGCCGCGACAGGGGCTCGGGCAGGGGGCTGGGATTCCAGTTCGGGGAGACATATCCTAGAGGCGGGTTCGGCCACACCGGCTTTACCGGAACCTGCCTCTATCTGAACAGGGACGAAGGTATCGTCATCGCGATCCTGAGCAACAGGCTCCACATCCCGGAGCCGCGCCGGATCAATGACTTTTTCCGGGAGGTCTGCGAAATCATCCACGCTTCGTGAGTCCCGGCAGGCCATCGTGGCATGCCTCGAGGATATGAAAACACCGTCCATCGGACGGAAAGTACCAGGGTTTGAGGAGGAGAGGATGAAAAGAGCACTGACAGTATTGCTCCTTGTGGTCCTTGCGGCCGGCATGTGCTTCGCCCAGAAGGCAGCCGACAAGCAGGTTCTCATCATCGGCGCGGACGCGAATCCGGCGGGATTCGACCCGCACAAGAACACCGCGTTCAGTTCGGTCCGCATCATGAACAGGCTCTACGAGCCCCTCATGGACTTCGACGCCTCGGGCAAGCTCGTCGGAAAACTCGCCGAGTCTTGGACCAATCCCGACGACACGACCTACGTCTTCACTCTGCGCAAGGGCGTGTATTTCCACAACGGCCGCGAGATGGTCGCCCAGGATGTCAAGAACACCTTCGAGCGCATCCTCGATCCGAACGCCGGCTGCATCGCCAGATCGAACTTCACCCTCGTCACGGCCATCAATGTCCTCGACAAGTACCGGGTCGAGTTCAAGCTGAAGGAACCCCTCGCCCCCTTCCTCACGAACTTCACGGCGATCTACACCTCGATCATCCCCAAAGAATTCCTCGACGCCAACAACGGCAGCCTCTCCGCCGCCGTCTGCGGAACCGGACCCTTCAAGATGTCCGAATTCGTGCCCGACAACCACGTCACCCTCGTGAAGCACGACAAGTACTGGATGCCCGGCATTCCCAAGCTCGACGGACTCAAGTTCGCGATCATCCCCGACGAGGCGGCCCGCCTCGCCGCCATCCGCACCGGATCGGTCCACTACACCACGCTCGGGCCCCAGAACGCCGCCCTCGTGCGCAACAACAAGAACATCGAGGTCAAGTCCTACCAGACCCGCGACTACTACTACCTCGGCTTCAACTTCGAGAAAAAACCCTTCGACGACGTGCGCGTCCGCAGGGCCTTCTCCCTCGCGGCCGACCGCGACGACATCATCAAGCGCGCCCTCAAGGGCGAGGCTATGCTCTCAGGAGCCGTGTCGCCGACCTTGCCCCAGTGGGCCATCGACGTCTCCAAGAATCCCTGGTTCAAGCGCGACCTCGCCAAGGCCAAGGCGCTCCTCGCAGAAGCCGGATTCCCGAACGGACTCGATGTCGAGATGACCGTCCCGAGCTCCTATCCCGATGTCGTCGCCGTCGCCCAGGTCCTCCAGCAGCAGCTGGTCGAGGCCGGAATCCGGACGACCATCAAGCAGCTCGAGATCGGACAGTACGTCGACGCCTGGAGGAAGAAGGGCCACACCATCATGGCCGGAAAGAACGGCGCGGGCATCGACCCCGACCGCTCCCTCTACTTCTTCTTCCACACGAGCGGCAGCGCGAACGTCTGGGGCTACTCGAACAAGGAATTCGACAAGCTCGTCGAGAAGGCCAAGGTGACTCTCGACGCGGCGAAGCGCTCTGAACTCTACGACAAGGCCCAGGACATCCTGTATTCCGACGCGGCCAACCTCTTCTTCGCCTCGCCGGAGACCTACGCCTTCATCAACTCGAAGGTCAAGGATTTCTCTCCGAACGTCGCCAATCCCGAAGAGTTCAAGTTCGCCTGGATCTTAGAATAGCTGAACGCGCGAGCGAAAGCCGACTTACGTCCGGCAGGCCGGGGGGAGCAATTCCACCCCGGCCTTTTTTTGCCAAAACAGTCCGGGACAGGGAAACAGTCCGGGGCAGGGAAGTAGAAGCCGCGCGGCCCAGGTTTCAGTCTTGTCCGCCCTTCATCAGGGAGAGAAAGACTTTCAGCAGTTCCGGATCGAACTGGCCTCCCGCCCCCCGGATCATCTCCTCGAGTGCCCGCTCGCGCGGAAGCGCTGCCTGGTAGGGCCTGTCGTAGATCATGGCATCCCAGGCGTCCGCGATGGCCACGATTCGGGCCTGGAGCGGAATCTCCGATCCGGCTGTCCCGTTCGGATATCCCCTTCCATCCCATCGTTCGTGGTGGGCGAGCACCCACGAGGCGATTTGAGAGTATTCGTTGACGAGACTGAGGATGCGGTAGCCGATTTCCGGGTGCCTCCTGAGCTGTGTCCATTCCGCTTCGTCCGGGGCCTCTTTTTTCGCCAGGATGGAATCCGCCACTCCTATCTTGCCGATATCGTGCATGAGCCCCGCCGTGCGGAGCTCCCTGACTTTTTCCTGATCCATGCGGAGGGCCGCGCCGAGTCTTTCGCAGAGCTCCGCGACCCGCTCTGAATGCCGCTGTTCGCGCTCGTTCTTCGCGTACAGAGTCTTCATTATCATGGAGATCGTGCTGTGGCGCATCGACAGGCTCTCCGACAGCTTCTGTCGGTACATCGCGTCTTCGGCGGCCTTCAGAATCTCATCAGGACTCTGCGAAGACTCCGCGCGCGTCTCCCAGCCGAAGGAAATCGACAGCATTCCCGTCTCGGTCCTGAAACCCTCGGCCCGAGCGCGTATCCTGCCGACTATCATCGCCGCCTCACGGGAATTGGTTTTCGGCAGAAGGATGACGAACTCGTCGCCGCCTGTGCGCGCGATGGTGTCCGAAGACCTGCATTCCAGGCTCATGACAGTCGCCGCCCTGCAGAGGAGGCTGTCGCCCGAGGCGTGGCCGAACGCGTCATTCGTCAATTTGAGGCCGTTCACGTCGGCCATGACGATGGTGAGGGGCAATGCGTCGACGATGTCGGGATTCGCGAGCGCGAGGTCGAAGTAGGCCCGGTTGAACAGCCCGGTGAGGCTGTCGTGGAAGCTCATGAACTCGATTTTTTTCTCGTAGATACTCCGCTCTACGGCCTTGGCGATGGAGCTCGCGAAAGTCGAGAGGAGGGAGACGTCCGCGTCCGTCCATATTCTGGGATACTTGCATTCGTCGAAACCGATGAAGCCCCAGAGGCTGTTGTTCGCGAATATGGGAAGACGGAGAACCGACTGGATGCTCTGCTCTCTCAGGATCGACCGCAGCGTTCCCTCCGGCATCCCGCTCACGAGACCTTTGAAAACTCTGCCCTCGGAGAGCTCGTCGATCATGGGACCGATGAGATCCATCGGAAGGTTCTGCATGAGAGGGCTGCCGATCTGTGCGGAAAAGCGGCCGGAATTCCATTCGGAATTGAGCGATGTCACCGAGTGTTCCGGATTCCCGCGCCAGTTGTTTTCGAACAGCTGGACCCTGTCCGCGCCTGTCGCTTCACCGACCAGAGCGAGTCCTCCGGATATGGCGAGCGGCAGATTGCGGTTGATGAGGAGTTCCGTAGTCGCCCTGTTTATGGCATCGAGTGTTTTTTCGTCGGACTGTATCCTCTCTTCCATTCTTCTGCGTTCCGTGATGTCGACGCCGATCCCGGCGTGCTGCGCGACGGCCCCATCCTTGCCCCGGACCGGCGACGAGCGCACCCACACCCAGCGGATTTCTCCATTTCCGTGCACGATCCGGAATTCGATGTCGAAAATTTCCGAACTCCTGTCCGATTCGAACCGGGCCGTCACGCGATCGCGGTCGTCGGAATAGGTCGATCCCAGGAATATGCCCGGATCATCATAGAGTTCGGCCACGGATCTTCCCCAGATCTTTTCGTAGGCGGGGCTCACATACAGGAACCTGCCGGTCTCGGCCGATCTGAGCCAGAACGCCTCGCTGATGCTTTCGGTCACTGTCCTGAGCTTTTCCTCTTTTTCGGCGAGGGCCTGCAGGGTCGTCGTGATCTGTGTTATGTCGTTGAGGGCGATGACCTTGCCGAGGAGTCGGCCGGATTCGTCGACGATGGAGGATGCGCTGACATTGTAATGATGTTCGACATCGTCTGCCCGGATCGGAAACTGGGTGCAGGAAGCGCCTGGCGTCACAGCGGAGAGCATCGCGAGAGTGTCCTCCTCGCTTCCGGCCGAATCCTGCGGCCCGGCGTCGAGGCGGGCCTGGATTCCGGGAAGTATGCGCGAGGCCGCGGGATTGAAATCGGCGAGGTTACCTCTCATGTCGAACACGAGGAGAGCGTCGTCGGTGTTTTCGAACACGAGGTCCCTCGCCTTCGGCTTGAGTTTGAGAAAATGCTCCTGGAATACGATGAAGAGGATCATGACGCAGGAGACCGGATAGATCATGGCGGAGTAATCGAGCCCCAGGTTTCCGAAATTGATCCCGTTCAGGATCATGGCCACCCATGGGAAACTGGAACCGGTGACAAGCAGGCGGCTTTCGGCTTTCCACCGTTTGCCTTGCCTTCTCGCTGTCCGGATGAACAGCAGATTCGAAGTGACGAGGCATGCGCTGACGAAGGCCATGTAGACGTAGTAGAAAAAGGCCTTCCCGAGAACCATGACGGGAAAGGCTCTGTCCGTCCTCAGAACCATCTCGCTGTAGTACAGATGGTGGAAGTCGTTCGTGATCCTCATCAGGAAGATTGTGACGGGTACGATGAAGATGGCACGACGGAACCAGGCATGAGTTACGATGCGGACCTCGTTGTAGGAGAGCGCGAACCAGAGCCAGAATCCGGGAATGAAGGGGATACCCACGTATTGGACCATGTTCCAGGCCTTCATCGCGTCCAGTGTGGGGCTGGCCAGTTCCATCGCGTAACCGAAGAGGTAGATCGCGACTGTCCCGCAGATGAGGACGAAGGGCTTCACGGCTGGAGCCCCCTTCGTGTAGAGGGCGTAGAAAAGGCTGAATGTGACGATGAGCGAGGAACTGACGAGAAATCCTGACAGGATCGACTGGAGTCCGTTCATGATTTCCGATTCGTCTCGAGGATATATTCTCGGGCCTGAGGATACATGGATATTCTGGGAATAAGTCACCGCCTGGACTGAAGTATTGCAAATATACAACCCGGGCCCGGGGCTGTAAAGTTCCCCCGCCCGGGCGGCCTTCAGTTCACTGTTTCGCTACGACGACCTCGACTCCTGCAGCCTCTATGTCGCGCTTCTCCCCGGCCCCGATCCCCTCGTCCGTGATGAGACGCTTGACCCGCGAGATGGGCGCTATCAGGGCGGGAGCTATCTTTCCAATCTTGTTGTGATCGGCCACCACCCACACCTCGTCGGCTTGCTTGATATAGAGGGCTGCCGTGTGCGCTTCCCCGATGGCGTAGGTGGAGAGGCCGTGTTCCACGGAGATGCCATCCACGCCGAGAAGGGCGATGGAGAAGTGGAATTCGCCGACTGTCCTGTCCGCCACCTGTCCTATCAGCTCGTATGAGCGCGGGCGGAGACTTCCGCCCGTCACGAGGACCTCGATCGAATCGAAGGGCGCGAGTTCCATGGCCACATTGATCGCATTCGTGATCACGGTGAGTCTCTTGCCTTTCAGAGCCCTCATGACGCTCACGACCGTCGTGCCTCCCGTGCATCCTATGACCGCGTCCTGAGGGACGAGCGCGGCCGCGGCGATGCCGATGTGATATTTCTCCGCCTGGAACGTTTTGATCTTGGAGTAGAAGGGAAGCTCGTTCTCGTCCTCAATGATCGAGGCCCCTCCGTGGGTGCGGCGAAGCATGCCCTGCGATTCCATGGCCTCGAGGTCCCGGCGCACAGTCGCCAGCGATACGCCCAGGAGACCGGCGATGTCGTCGCTGTATAACTTTCCGTTTTTCGCGAGCTCGGCCGCGATCTTGCCGAAACGATCTTCTTTTTCCCGCATCATGTGTCCACCTTTCCCCGTGCACTATATCACAGTGCGGCGTCCGTGGAATAGTCTGCGCGAAATATGCTCGGTATTTGAAAATTTCTATAATTGTGTCGAAATATGATTGATATATGCTCGTTTAATGGTATTATGTGCTTGTTATGTGATTGATATGAAAATATGGTGATCATGGTGCGAACGGCCTTGGATGCTCTGCTTCAATGTCCCGCCGAGGAACAGAAAGAGAAAGGCTATTTTCATACCGCCGGCGAAATAGCTTCTCAGCCAGCCGTCTGGCTGAAGACGGGACTTCTTGCCCGGGCGTCTCTGTCCGCGCTGTCGGATTTTCTCGGCGACAGTTCGCGGCTTGTCCTTTCGGGCGCCGGAAGCTCCCACTATGTCGGCCTCTCGCTTGAGCCACTCCTCGCCGGATCATTCGCCTGCGTCGAAGCCATCCCTTCGACTGAAATCCTCATGGACCCCGAGTCCTCCCTCCCCCGCGAGCCTTTTGTGCTTGTATCCTTCGCGCGCTCAGGAGAAAGCCCTGAGACCAACGCCGTGGTCGGACTGGCGGAACGCCTGAGGCCTGGCCTGGTCAGGCAGATCGCCATCACCTGCAACCGTTCCGGTTCGCTCGCCAGCCTCGTCGGCGGTCTTGGCGACAGGGGCTTCGTCCTGGCCCTCCCCGAAGAGTCGAATGACAGAGGACTCGCCATGACCGCCTCCTTCAGTTCGCTGTGCATAGCGGGGGCCTCTCTCGCCTACCGCGGCCGGGACGGGGACTACGCCGCCTTTGTCGAGGCTCTAGCCCGTCTCGGCGGTCCACTCATCGGCAGGGCTTCTGATCTCGGGGCGCTCCTGTCCCGCGAGAACTTCGACCGGGCCTTTTTTATCGCCTCGAGGCCCTTCCTCGGCGGCGCCTTCGAGGCCCACCTCAAGGTGCAGGAGCTCACCGCCGGCCGGATAATCGCTGCGACCGAGGACGTTCTCGGCTTCCGGCACGGCCCCCTGGCCGCGGTGGACGGGAACAGCCTCGTGGTCCTCTACCTCTCGGGCGATGCGCGGCGCAGGCGCTACGAACTGGACCTTCTCAGGGAAATCCGGGGTAAGGGACTGGGAAAAGCCCTCGTGGCGGCAGGCCCGGACCTGTCGGGACTCGAGGGACTCGCCGACTACACTCTCGATTTCGGCGCCGACCGGGCGGTTCCGGACACACTCCTTCCTGTACTCGTGGCTGTCGCGGGGCAGCTCATCGGACTCTTCGCCTCTCTCGGCCATGGCCTCAGACCGGACGAGCCCTCTCCCGGCGGCGTGATCAGCCGAGTGGTTCAGGGCGTGTGGATCTATCCGGAAAGCCTGAGGGGGTAGCGAGATGTCCGATTGTTTTGCACAGCTGCGCGCCGCCCGCTCTCGTGGCGGAGTTCGGGGCCTCTACTCCGTGTGCAGCTCGAATCCCCTCGTCCTCGAGGCCGCCATCCGCCGCGCAGCCAAGACAGGAAGGGCCGTCCTCGTGGAGGCCACGGCCAATCAGGTCAACCAGGACGGAGGCTACACGGGCATGAAACCCGAGGATTTTTCGACCCGTCTCGCCGCCCTCGCTTCACGCTTCGGCGCCGACCCCGACTGTGTCGTTTTCGGCGGCGATCATCTGGGCCCCTATCCCTGGCGCCACCGGGACGCGGAGGATGCCATGTCGCGCGCGGCGGAACTCGTCCGCCTCTTCGTGAAGGCGGGCGCCCGCAAGATCCACCTCGACGCGAGCATGATGTTGGGGGGCGAGGCTGGGTCCGGCGCTGCCGACCCCGCTGGCCTCTCCCTCGATCCTCGCGTCGCTGCAGAGCGCTCCGCCAGGCTGTGCGCGGCGGCCGAAGAGGCTTTCCGCGAGGCTCGGGCGAGCGATCCTGGCGCCATTCCACCGGTCTATGTCATCGGGACCGAAGTGCCGGTTCCGGGAGGCGTCCGGACGGAGGGGGAGGCGGCGGCCTCCATCGACGGAGAAGGACCGAGGCCCACCGATCCCGAAGATTTCCGCGCGGCGGTGCGACTGCACCGGGCTTCCTTCGACTCGTACGGTCTTTCCGATGTCTGGGAACGTGTCCTGGCCATCGTCGTCCAGCCAGGCGTCGAATTCGATGCGCGCCGCGTCTACGTCTACGATCGGGGCCGCGCAGCCGCCCTCGTCGCCGCGCGCGGACTATCCGGATCTTCTGTTCGAGGGGCATTCCACCGATTTCCAGCCCGATGAGGCCCTCGCGGCCCTCGTCGAGGATGGCATCTGCATACTCAAAGTTGGGCCTGCCCTCACCTTCGCCCTCCGCGAGGCCCTTTTCGGACTCGACGCCATCGCGGGAGAACTCGGAGTCCGCCATGGGGCGGGGCTCGCGGACACGGTGGAGAGGAGCATGCGGGACGACCCCGCCTACTGGAAGGGATACTACGCGTCGGATTCGTTCCTGGCCTTTTCCCTGAAATACGCGTACTCCGACCGGATCCGGTACTACTGGGAAAGGCCGGAAGTATCGGTGGCCCTCGACCGTCTCTTCGATTCCCTGCGCGATCGCGAGATACCGCCTCAGTTGCTGTCGCAATACCTGCCGCGCCTCGGGTCGGTCCATGAGCGGAGTCCGGCGATTCGCGGACCCGGGGAGATCGCGATCCAGGCGGTCGATGCCGAACTTGGCCGGTACGAGGCGGCCTGCTACCCGTCCCATGAATCAGGCAATGGTTTTTAGGAGCCCGGCCTTCCTCCCCCGAGCGGGAGGCGAGATAAGGGCATCCTGTATGTTTTTTAGGAGGTTCCCATGAAAAGATTCGTCATCGCACTGGTCTGTCTGACTCTCGCCTTCGCGGCGGGCGCGGCGCCGACGCGGGTCGTCGTCTACACATCTCTCGAGGATCCGATCCTGAATGTCCTGGTCCCGCGATTCGAGAAAGAGACGGGGATGAAGGTGGAATACGTCAAGATGGGTTCGGGCGACATCATAAACCGGGCCAAGGCCGAGGCTGGCAATCCCCAGGCCGACGTGGTCTGGAGCGTCGGGGGAGAGCAGCTCGAGGCAAACAGCGCCCTGCTCGTGCCGTACAAGCCGAAGGAGTGGGACAAGATAAATCCTCTGTACAACGTGGGGACGAACTGGCTGCCCTTCACCGGCATCATGAACGTCTTCATCGTCAACACGAAGCTCGTGCAGCCGGACAAGTTCCCGAAAACCTGGACCGATCTCGCCAATCCCCGCTTCGCGAAGATGATCTCTTCGGCCCGCGCGGACAAATCGGGCTCCGCCTACATGCAGCTGTGCAATGTGATCGCCGTCTACAAGGACAAGGGCTGGGAAGTCTACAAATCGATTCTCGCGAATGCCCAGATCTCCGGCTCCTCAGGCTCCGTCCCCAAATTCGTCTCCGACGGCGAGGTCATGGTCGGGATCACTCTTGAGGACAACGCGTATCGCTACGTCAAAGCGGGCGGTCCGGTCAAAATCGTCTACCCCGCCGACGGCACGGTCGCGGCCCCCGACGGTATCGCCCTTCTCAAAGGAGGGCCGAACCCCAAGGCCGGCCAGAGTTTCATCGACTGGTGTCTCTCGAAACCTGTCCAGGAACTGCTCGTCGACCAGATGTTCCGGCGCTCGGTCCGCATCGACGGCGCCGCCCCCCAGGGGCTTCCTGCCATCGACGCGATCAAGACAATACCCTACGACTTCGGTTGGGCGGCCAAGAATCAGCCCGAATTCGTGAAGAAATTCCAGAGTATGGCCATGGATCTCGGGATCTGAGCCTTGGCCTTGATGAACTGATCTGACCATCGAGCCTTGCGCCGCGCATGCTCGAGCGCGGCGCAAGGCGAAGCGGCCGGCGCCATGCATGCCTTGCCGCCATCTTTCCAACAAAGCGGAAAAACCATGACATCTATTCGAATCGTAGGGGTCGAGAAAAATTTCGGTTCCATGAAAGCGTTGAAGGGAGTCACTCTTGGCGTCGAGCCAGGCGAACTTTTCACCCTTCTCGGCCCTTCGGGCTGCGGGAAGACGACGCTGTTGCGGACAGTGGCGGGCTTCTATCGCCAGGACTCGGGCGATATCCTCCTTGGCGACGAGCTCGTGAACGATATGCCCGCCTATCGCCGGGAGACAGGCATGGTTTTCCAGAACTACGCGGTTTTCCCCCATATGACCGTCTTCGAAAACGTCGCCTACGGACTCAGGGTGCGGAAGATGCGCGGCGCGGAGGTGTCGATGCGGGTGGAGGCGGCCCTCAAGCGGGTCCGGCTCGACGGTTACGAAAGGAGAACCCCCGACCAGCTCTCAGGCGGGCAGCAGCAGCGCGTCGGATTGGCGCGCGCGATGGCCATCGAGCCCCGCGTCCTCTTGCTCGACGAACCGCTCTCCAACCTCGACGCGAAACTGCGCGTAGAGATGCGCTCGGAGATACGGGATATACAGAAGCATCTGGGCATCACGGCTCTCTATGTGACGCACGATCAGGAAGAGGCCCTGGCGATCTCCGACAGGATAGCGGTCATCGAGGGAGGCGTCGTCCAGCAGGTGGGCGCGCCCTGGACCATCTACAAGTTGCCTGACAACCTCTTCGTCGCGACCTTCGTGGGGACGATGAACCTTCTCGAGGGAGAGATCGTGGGCCGGACAGAGGACGGAGGCGTCAGGATCAGGACGGGCGGGGGCGAGTTCCACGCCGCGGCCCCGATCGGGGATTGCTCGGGACGGCGCGTCATCGTGGGCTTCAGGCCCGAGGATCCACGGTTCAATCCCCCCGAGGGCGCCGAGAACGGAATCGAGGCCGCGGTGCGCTCGCGCTCCTTCCTGGGTTCGACAGCCACCATCGGGCTCGACATAGGCGGGACACCGATCGTCGTGGAGTATCACCGGCCCGATTCCCTCTGTGAGCTTCGCATAGGCAGCCTCGCGAGGATATCCCTTGCCCGGGACTCCATCCTTCTCTTCGATCCCGAAAAGAAAACCCGGATCGCCACGGCGGGAGGAGCGGCATGAACCGCATGATCGGCATGATCCGGAAGAGACCTCTCGATGTCTGGTCCATGGTGACATTCGGCGGATTCGCCATCGTTCTGTTGTTTCTCCTCTACCCTCTCGTCGGCATATTCCGCTACAGTTTCATCGACAAGGCGACGGGGGCTCTTTCCCTGGGCAATTACCTGACCTTCTTTTCGAAGAAGTACTACTTCAATGCCCTCCTCAACAGCGTGGTCGTGGCCGTCTCGACGACGATTCTGTCGACCGTCCTCGGTCTGCCGCTCGCCTTTTTTACGTCGCGGTACAAGATCGCGGGCTCCCCTCTCCTCAATACGCTCGCGGTGCTCTCTCTCCTCTCGCCTCCGTTCATCGGGGCCTATTCCTGGGTGACCATGCTGGGCCGGAACGGTTTTCTCAGGCAGGCCCTCATTTCGATAGGGTTACAGCTCCCTCCCATCTACGGTCTCGGAGGTATCGTGCTCGCCGAATCCCTGCAATTCTATCCCTTCGTGAGCCTCATGGCCGCGGGAGCACTCATGACGACCGACCGCTCGCTGGAAGAGGCTTCGAGGAACCTCGGAGCCCGGTCCCTGCGGACCTTCTTTTCGGTCACCCTCCCTCTCATTCTGCCCTCCCTCACGGGAGGCGCGCTCATCGTCTTCATGATGTCGCTCTCCGATTTCGGGACGCCCATGATTATCGGCGGCAACTACCTCGTGCTGCCCACGCTCGCCTACAACCTCTACACGAGCGAGATCGCCGAGAGTCCCGGCATGGCGAGCACCGTGAGCATCGTCCTCATGGCCTGCGCCTCCGGGATCATCGTCGTTCAGCAGTGGGCCTCGTCGAGACGGAAATACTCGAGCATGCTGGTGAACAGGCCCGTCCCCCTGAGCCTGCGCGGAATCGGCGCCTTCCTGGCGCATCTCGTCTGCTACTTTATCGTCGCCCTCAGCACGCTGCCTCTCGCCGTCGTCGTCGTCTATTCCTTCCGGAATACGAACGGCCCGGTCTTCATCTCGGGCTTCGGCCTCGGCAGCTACAAAACCATATTCTTCGACGTCCCGCGCACGGTGACCAACTCCTTCCTCTTCTCCCTCGTCGCCGTCGTTCTCATAGCCTCGGTGGGAACCCTCCTCGGTTTCGTGATAGCGAGGCGCAGGCGGCTCTCCGTCCGCATACTCGACCCCCTGCTCATGATTCCGTACATGGTGCCCGGCACCGTCCTCGGCATCGGCTTCATCGTCGCCTTCAACCGCAAACCGATCTATCTCGCCGGCACGGGCGTCATCATCGTCCTGACCTACTTCATCCGCCGTCTTCCCTACTCGGTCCGCTCCGCCGCCTCCATCCTCAAGCAGATAGATCCGGCGCTCGAGGAGGCCGGCGTCAACCTCGGCTCTCCCCCCGCTCGCACCTTCAGGACGATCGCTCTCCCTCTCATGAAGTCGGGCATCGTCTCGGGCGCCGTCATGAGCTGGGTGACTTCCATGAACGAGCTCTCCGCCTCGATACTCCTCTATGTCGGCGCGACGATGACCATGCCGATCAAGGTGTATCTCTCGGTCCTGGACGGCTACTTCGGGACCGCCTCGGCCATGGCGACCATCCTGCTCCTCGTCACGGGACTCTCCCTGTACCTCGTCAACCGTTGGACCGGCGGCTCGGGCGAGGCCATCGTGAGGCCATCGTGAAACTCGAAGCCGCCGAGGGCGATCCCGGGTTCGCCGGAACCGGAGGAACTATCGTGACGAATGAATCTGTGTGGAAAGAGCTCTACGGGCGGCGGATTTTCTTCACCGTCCGCCGCGACCCCTCCATTCTCTTCGGCCGCTCTGCGGACGCCGCCTCTTCCGGAAAGATCCTCGCGTCGAGGGGCATCACGGTGCAGAAGGCCGCCGGGCTCGCAGCGCGCATCGACCCCGCATGGTTTCCCGACGGCGCCGTCCTGGACATCGAATTCCTCCACGGACTCAGCACGGAGCGCGGGGCCGGCGGTGAAGCGGGAGAATCTTTCCG
This sequence comes from Treponemataceae bacterium, assembly GCA_963678065.2. GTDB lineage: Bacteria > Spirochaetota > Spirochaetia > Treponematales > Rectinemataceae. The sequence goes on along the minus strand of CAXXVZ010000003.1, from coordinate 1,994,999 downwards.
GACCCTCGCAGAAATCTCGCGGATACGCCTCCAGGGCACGGACGGCCTGCGGGGCAAAACGCGGAACGTCGATGTCGACTACCGGGAGGCTCTCCGTCTTTTCCTGAGCGAGGGGATCGTGTCGCCCGCCTTCCTCGGCCTTTCGGCCAAGGCTCTCGGGATGGAATGTCTCGAGAACGGACTCATCGGCGCCGGGGAGGATGTCGTCGTCGGGGCCGACGGCCGGGACAGCTCGGGTCGCTTCGCCAAAGCCGTCGGCCGGGCCTTCGCGGAGCTCGGGTTCAGGGTCCTCGATGCGGGCGTTCTCGCGACACCCGGGATTCCGCTTTTCGCGTACTATGTGAAAAGCAAAATCGGAGCCATCGTCACCGCTTCGCACAATCCCTCGAACCAGAACGGCATAAAGTTCGTGTATGACGGATTCAAGCTCGCAAACGACGGTCCGGCCGGAGAATACGGCCTGACGGCGTACATGTACTGGCTCGCCGACCGGGATCTGAGCCCCGATCCCGAAGGGATGGCCCTGGATGTGCACGCAGAGGCCACCGAGCTTCTCTACCGCGTGGACCTTGAGAACGCTGGCCTGGAACCGCGACACCTCGAGGGCGTGAAGATAGTCTACGATGGGGCGAATGGCGCCTACAGCGCCGTGGCGACAAAACTCCTCGCGGCGCTGGGCGCCGACTTCGTCGCCGTCAATGTCGAGCCCAGAGGCCACAATATCAACCAGAACGGCGGGGTGGGGGAGATCGAGGGACACGCCTACTTCGAAGATCGCCTTGCGCCGGGCCTCAGTTCGGGCAGTCCGAGCGGCTCTAGCGGCCTTGCATCCATACAGGCCATGTTCGGCGAAGGCCGGAGGGCGGCGGGACAGGGACTCGTCTTCGGGATCGTGAACGACGGGGACGGGGACAGGGGTTACCTCCTCGTCTATTCGTCCCGCGACGACAGGGTGTACGTCGTCCCCGGCGACGAGATAGCGTTCTGGCTGGCACGGGGGAGACGGGACAGGGACAGCCTCGGCGTCGATCCCGTGTGCGTGAACAGCGTCGAGAGCGACATTCTCGCCGGCCATTACATGAAGAGCATTCTCGGAATCGAAAGCGCGACAGCCTGTGTCGGGGACAAACACCTGCTCGAACCGGCGAAAGAGGGCAAAAACCATATTGTCGGCTGCGAGGAGTCGGGACATGTCACCTTCGGCGTCCGTCTGGAGGACAGGGAGGGAAAACCCGGCACGGTCTACACCGGCAATGGGCTCCTCTCCGTTCTCCGAGCCATCACCGTCATCCGGGATTGCGGATCGGGGCTCGAAGAGATCATCCACCCCTTCCCGCCGGGGGCGAAGGACTCGCGCTACGTGTACTTCGTCGACAAATCCCGCTTCTATCGGGACTCGTATGTGTGGCGCGAAGACGAGCGGATCGCCCTGGATCTCATACGGAGCCAAAAGCCCGCAGCCTATTCTGTCCGCCGCGTCGATTTTCCCGACGACCCACAGATGCTCTATCTCGCCTGCTTCAATCCCGGCGGCCTCAAGGAAGCCGCGCTGTTCGTCCGCAATTCGGGCACCGAAATGAAGAGCTGCGTGACCATCCGATGCTCGAGGACCCTGTACCCGATGATGCGGGAGGCGATGGTGGCCGTGCACAGGCGCAACCGGGACCTCATGAAGGACATCGCCTCGCGGGACGCCATCGTCGAGAAGGGCATTCTCGATGCGCTGTGCCGGAGAGACCTGCGCCGCGAGGAACTGAAAACGGAAGTGGAGAGGCTCATCGGCGAAACAGTCGCCGACACCGATTTCGATGCCATACTCTTCGCAATGCGGAAAGAAGGACTACTGACCGGGTCCGGCGACATCATCGGCTGGATCGACGAATAGCCAGTCACAACCCATCGACTCTTATCAATAACCATCAACGCCTCATTTTGCCGCCGCTGCGGCCCTTCACGGGCCGCAGCGCGTAGCCGATCGACTCTTCCAGTCCTGAAACCCACCCTGCCGCCGAGACTGACGTGTCATGCATTTTGTCAAAGAAAAAATTTGACAGATATCATGATAGGTGATAGTCTGACTGTCTGATGACATGAATTGCGATGGATGAATTGCCCGATGCATTATTGTCGGATCAACAGGTGGGGTATGGAAAAGATCGAAAGGATTTCCTTGACCGAAAAAGTGGCAAAAAGAATCCAATCCCTCATTGATTCCGGGAACTACACGGTGGGAGACAGACTTCCAACCGAATCGGAGTTCTGCGAGCAACTCGGAGTGGGACGTTCGACTTTGAGGGAAGCGTTCAGAATGTTGCAGGCCCTGGGAATGATCGAGTTGCGCCCCGGCATCGGCGCATTTCTGAAACACAAAGACATCGCGCCCGCCGAGGCGATCAAGAAATGGTTTTTGGCAAAAGAGACTGAAGTCTGCGAACTCATGGAAGTCAGAATGGCGATCGAACCGCTCGCGGCACGATTGGCGATAGTCCGGGGCAGCGAGAGTCAGGTGGCCCGGCTTCATGCCATCCATGAAGCTTTTTCCACAGCGGTGCGCGAAAAAGACGTTATCGGCATGGCCACCCTGGATGAGTCATTTCACAACGCAATAATGGAAGCCAGCAACAACGACATATTGATCAGGATCGGGAATATTCTGGCCGATGCATTGCGGGCATACCGCACCCGGTCTTTCGCCGTGAGCGAAAACATAACGCACGCGCTGCTGCCCCACGAACGGATACTTCAGGCGATAATGGAGCGCAACAAGGATGGCGTCGGTCCGGCCATTCTCGCTCATCTCGAAGTCACACTGGAAGACATGCAGCGCGTGACGGAAAAAAAAGCAGAGAATTCATTTTAGTGGTCCTGTTCGGACCCGGAAACAAACATGGGAGGATTCTATGGGGAAATTCGTTAAGGAAAAGTATGGAAGGATTCTTATTCCGCTCGTTACCCCTTTTAAAGAAAACGATGAGGTGGACTACGGGAAAGCGGTTGCCCTGGCAGAATACATCATCGAAAACAAGAAAGGCGATGCCCTCGTCCTGTCGGGAACCACGGGTGAATTCCACACGATGAGTTTCGATGAACGCGTGCGCTTGTTCGAAGTCCTGCAGGAGCGCGTGGGGGGCAAAATACCGATGATCGCCGGAATCGGATGCGCGTCGACGATCGAGACGGTCGCGCTGGCGAAAAAAGCCGAGGCGATCGGATTCGAGACGGTGATGTGCGTGGCTCCGTACTATGCCAAACCGAATCAGGAAGAACTGTACAGGCATTACATGCGCCTCTCCGAATCGGTGTCCATCAACATCATGCTGTACAACATTCCTATTTTTGTCGGCGTGAACATCGATCCGGCGACCGTGGCGCGGCTTGCCAGACAGGAAAATATCGTCGCGATCAAAGAAGAGGCTGAACTCAACCCGAAACAGATAACCGCCTTCCTCAACGCCACTCCCGAAGATTTCATCATCTACAACGGCGATGACACGATGATTCTCGAAGCCTACGCCCAGGGCGGGGATGCCCGCATCGGCGGAGTCATCTCGGGAGCTTCCCACGTTGTCGGCGATCGCATCCGGAAAATGATCGAGGATTTCCTCGCGGGGAAAATTCAGGAAGCGGCGATCCAGCAGCGCAAACTCTATCCCCTGTTGAAAATCATGGGGCAGAACAATCGCACGAACCCTGTCGCCCTCTGGAAAGAGGCCATGAGACTGTATGGACTCGATGCCGGAGTGCCGCGCGCTCCGCTCTCCCGGGGGAGCAAGGATGAAATCGAGAATGTCCGGAAAGTGATGCAGTCGCTCGGACTTATCAAATAGCGGAGACGCGGGTCGTCATCGGAACGATGCGGGTCGGTGCTTCGGTATGCAAACCCATCTCGTTGGAGACGGGAACAATCTTCAGGAGGCTTGAGATGAAGAGCATGAAACGTAGTGCGGTAGTAGCTATTCTTGTTCTGTTTTCGGTCGCAGGTCTTTTTGCGCAACAGCCAATCGTGTTCAAGATGGCATTTACAGATCCTCCATTCATGAAAATCGGCGATCTCCAGGTCATGCACCACTCGTACGCCGGCATGGTCGCATTCAAAGGCGCCCTCGAGAAGCTGTCGAACGGCCGCATCGTCGTGGAAAATTATCCCTACGGTAGGCTCGGCGACGCGAATGAGAACATGCAGCAGATCTTCTCCGGGACGCTTCAGGGAGCCACTCCCGCCGACGGTGCCGTCGCTCCCTTCTACAAAGACATCCAGGCCTTCTCGATTCCTTACCTCTTCGACAGCGCCCTCGACGCGTACAAGCTCTGGGACAGCCCTGTAGGAAAAGCCTTTTTCGATGATATGGCGAAAGTATCCGGCCTTCGCGTACTCGCCATCTACGACAACGGCGGATTCAGAAGTTTCTCCAACAGCAAGAAGACCATCAAGACTGCCTCCGACATGAAGGGCATGAAACTGAGAACCATGACCATTCCGGTTCATATGGAAATGGTGAAGGCGCTCGGAGCGAGCCCCACGCCGATCGCCTGGCTCGAACTGTACAATGCCCTCCAGACCGGCGTCGTCGATGGACAGGAAAATTCCGCGGCCACGATCCTCGGCGGATCCCTGCAGGAAGTTCAGAAATTCTACACGATCGACGAGCACCTCCTCGGTTCGGCCATGATCGTCACGAGCGAAAAATGGCTCAAGTCCCTGCCCGCCGATCTGCAGACCGCGATACTCGAGGCTGGAAAGATAGCCGAATATGCGGCGCGCGGAACCTCCAGGGCCAACGATTCCCTCGCGCTTGAAGCGGTTCAGAAAGCGGGAGTCCAGATCTACTATCCGAATGCGGCGGAGAAGGCGACATTCAAAGCGGCGACACAGCAGCCCGTCATCGATTGGCTGAAGAAAAACATCAATCCGGCGACTGTGGAAAAGGTTATCAATTCCACGAAGTAAAAATCAAAGGGGACGGAACGCACTGGAACGTGTGTTCCGTCCCGATCGCATTCAAGGAGACATTCCATGAGCGGGAAGGGCCTGTTTTCCGGGATAGAGCGCGTGGTCAAATACCTGACCAATGTTCTCATGGCGCTCAATCTGATTTTGATTCTTTCCAGTGTTTTCTTTCGGTATGTCCTGAAAAATCCCTTGGTATGGTCGGAAGAACTCGCCAAATTCCTTCTCGTCTGGACAGTATTTCTCGCTGCCAGCACTTCGATCAAGAATTGGGACAATCTGACCGTAACGTTTCTGACTGAAAAATTTTCTCCGAAAACAAGCAGGATGGCCGACATGGTCATCAAGACGATAGCGTTCGTCTTCATTGTTTTCCTGTTTGTTCTGGCGATGAAAGCGATACCGAATGTATGGGGCCGGGAGAGGGCTCCCGCGCTCGGAATCACGATGGTAATTCCGCAGCTGGGCGTCATCGTCGGCTTATCCTTGATGATCCTGCAATTCATAGGCCTGTTCGTAGAAATATTCCGGACAGAAAAAACGACAAAGCGGAGCAAGTTATGACTGCTTTCTGGATTTCAACCGTCGGGCTGATGGCTTTCATCCTCCTGGGAATGCCGATAGCCTTTTCCATCGGGATCGCGTCGGTCGGTTTCATCCTCATGACCAATCCGATGAATCTGGTGATCGTACCGCTGCGCATGTTCTCCGGAGTCAACTCCTTCACCTTGCTCGCCCTCCCGTTCTTTGTCATGAGCGCGGAAATAATGGTCCGCGGAGGCGTCTCCAGCAAGCTTTTCGCACTCATCAATCTGCTGGTGGGAAGGGTGAGGGGAGGACTGGCCTACGTGAATGTCGTCCAGAGTACGGTCTTCGGGAGTATTTCCGGCGCGGCCTTGTCCGATATCGCCGCTCTGGGAAAGATGGAAATCGACGCGATGACGGAGGTCGGCTACGACAGGGATTTTTCCTGCGCTCTGACGGCGGCTTCGTCCATCCAGAGCCCTCTGATACCTCCCAGCTCGATAGCGATTCTGTATGCGGGCATCATGAGCATGTCCGTGGGCGCGGTTCTCCTTGGCGGCCTGATACCGGGCCTACTGATCGGCGGCAGCCAGTGCCTGTACATCCTGCTGTATGGCAAGAAACTGAACCTTCCTAAAGTCACCATAAAATATGATGCGAAGACAAAACGCAAAATTTGGACCGACGGGCTCGTGGCGATAGGGATGCCGGCGATCATTCTCGTCGGAATCGTGGGCGGAGTGTTTACCCCGACCGAAGCCGCAGCCGTGGCGGTGCTGTACTCACTGATCGCGTCGTTCTTCGTCTATCGCGAGGCGAAACTGAAAGATATCTGGGAGGCTCTGGAAGCGACCGTGAAGACGAGCGCCATGCTGTTCATAATCGTCGCCCTCGCCGCCTCGTACTCCTGGGCTCTCGGTTCCGAGCGGATACCTGAAAAGATCGCGCAGTTCCTTCTGAGCATTTCTCACAACAAATACATCCTTCTTCTGCTGTTGAATGTCCTTCTGATAATAATCGGCATGTGGATGGAGACCGGCTCCGCTGTCATCCTCTTCGCACCCATTCTCGCCCCCATAGCCATCTCCGCCGGAGTCAATCCCATTCACTTCTCGGTGATCATGATTGTCAACTTGGTAATAGGACTAATCACGCCTCCCGTCGGAGTCGTTCTGTACGCTACCTGCGCGGTGGGCAAAACGACACTGGAAAAGCTCATCAAGGCTTTGACTCCATTTTACATATTGGCCTTCATAAGCCTGGCATTCATTACCTTAGTTCCCGATGCCGCCCTCTTTGTCCCGCGGCTCGCAGGCCTTGTAAAATAGGGGAAATTGAAATGAGAAACGGAAGTCCGTATCTGGGTGGTGGACGGTATATCCAGGCCGCAGGCGCCGCTGGCCTTTTAGGTTCGGAGCTGAAAAGACTCGGCGTTCACAGGGCGCTGATCATCGGAGGCAGGACGGCGCTGTCCGTTGCCCGCGGAAAATTCGAGCCTGAGTTGAGGCAGAACGGCATTCAGTATGAAATCGCGGAGTTTTCAGGCCACTGTACGCTGGTGCAGTGCTCGAAATACGGGGAAATGGCCGGGAGTTTCGGTGCGGACATCATAGTCGGTGTCGGTGGCGGGAAAGTCCTCGATACCGCCAAGATGGTCGCGAATAATCTGAACCTCGGTGTCGTGACGGTCCCGACCTCGGCCGCGACATGCGCAGCCTACGCCGTCCTGAGCGTGATCTACAACGAGGCCGGCGACGTGCTGTACAGCGTCTTCCACAACAGGGAAGTGCTCTGCGTTCTCGTCGACCTGGATATTCTTATTCACGATTGCCCGGCAAGGATGCTTGCTTCCGGAATCGCCGATGCGGCGGCCAAATACCCGGAAATAGCCTTCAGCATCGACTATTCGCCAGACTGGGAAAAAACCATTCTCCCATCGACGGCCCTCGCCCTCTCCAAGTTCACCTGGGACGCGTTTTTCGAAAAGGGGGGAAAGGCCTTGGAGTCCGCGCTCGAAAAGAAAAATTCCGTCGAGCTGGAAGATTGCCTGTGCGCCGGCATAGCTCTCACGGGGACTGTCTCTTCGTTGGTGAGCGGCGGCAAACAGCTGGCCATCGCGCACACGTTCTACGATTCGGTGTGCAAGTACTTCAAGGCGCAACAGAAGAAATACCTGCACGGCGAGATAGTCTCCGCCGGAATCCTCTTGCAGATGTATGTGAACGGGATGGACGGAAGCGAGATCGGGTGCGCGAGGTCATTCCTCAAGGGATTGGGCACTCCCGTGTCGATCGAGGACCTCGGTATCGAAAGAAATGCGGAAAATACCCGAACGATATTCAGGTACATTGTAGAGGCGATGGGCCTGAAGGAAGAATGGATGACCGACAGACTGAAAGAAGGCCTGGAAAGAATAATCTGAAGCGGGGCTGAAGGCTCCGTGATTCGAGGAGTTGGTATGAAGAAAGGACAGCATTTAGGCGGAATCATTCCGCCTGTCGTCACGCCGTTTGATTCCAACGATCAAATCGACGCAAATCTTTTCCGGAACGAAGTGAGACACCTCATGTCGTGCGGGATCCATGGAATCAGTCCCGGAGGAAGCACAGGCGAGGGAGCGGCGTTACGGGACGAAGAACTCGTGCAACTGATTGAAATCATCAAAGAAGAGAATACGAGAAACATTCCCATCGTGGCCGGCGTAATCAGGACCTCGACGCAGGCGGCGATATCCACGGCGAAGGCCGCGGCGAAGGCCGGGGCCGACGCTCTCATGGTCACACCGGTGTTCTACAATGTCCTCGTTCCCGATGCCAAGGGGAACGCCGATTTCTTCCGGGCGATCTCCGACGCGGTCAATCTGCCGATAGTAGTCTACAATGTCGTGCCGCAGAACGAAATCACGCCGGAGATGTTCAGCGCGCTGCTCGATATCGAAAATGTTGTCGGGATAAAGCAGAGCGTGGGCGGAATCATGGCCTTCTATGACATGAAGATCACGAACGGCGAGAGAGGCATGATCTACAGCGCGACCGACGAGATGATCTACTCGACATTCGACCTCGGCGCCGATGGCGCCATCTCGGCGATTCTCTCGCTCTTCCCCAAACTCTGCGTGAAGATGTGGAATCTCACCAGGGGCGGCGATCATCAGGCGGCTCTGGCTATCCAGAACTCCATGTTTCCTGTCTGGAAGATCGTCCGGGGGCCGCAATTTCCGGCCAGAATCAAGGCCGCATTGCAGCTGACCGGCCGGAATTGCGGCAATTCCAGAAGCCCGATGTCCGAAGTGAATGCTGTCCAGCTCGCCCAGTTAAGGAAATTTCTGGAAAACATTGTCGACGAGTGATTCGATTTTCATGCGAGCTCTCTTGAACAGGCAACATTAGTTGACAGAGTGTTACATTAATGCTACCCTGACGTCAGACAATTGCGTGGTGCCCATCAAGAGAGTGTCGCATGAAATCCATAGAACGTGTATCCGTCACCGATGAGGTCGCAAAAAGAATCAAAGCGGAAATTCTTGGTGGCAAATACAAACCGGGCGACAAACTCGCCACCGAAAAAGAGCTTTCCGATGAACTCGGCGTAGGACGCTCGACGATCCGCGAAGCGCTCAGAATGCTGAAGGCGTTCGGTTTCATACAGATTCAGCAAGGTCGCGGCGCGTTCGTGATAAAGACCGTAGAGGATTCGGAACCCAATATCCGGGATTGGTTTACCAAGAATGAGTTCGCACTGCACGATCTGATGGAGATACGTCTCGCTTTCGAGCCTCTGGCGGTAAAACTCGCGATCAGCCGGGCGAGCGACGAAGAGGTAGAAAAGATCGGTGAAGCTCTCGACGTATTCGAGAAGGCCATGGCGAGCGGGACTGTCATCGATCTGGCCGAATCCGATGCCCTGTTCCACTCCATGATCATCGACGCCTCCCACAACAAACTCCTCTCCACGATCAACGAGAAGCTGGATGAGGCTTTCAAAGAGTATCGCCTGCGCTCGTTCGCGATGAAGGAAAATGTCAAGAATGCGCTGCAGCCCCACAGAAATATCTACAAGGCCATTCAGGAGCGGAACGCCGAGGTCGGCATCCTCGAGATGAAGAAGCACCTGGAAATCTCTCTCGCAGACATACATTCTGTCATCAACGTCCCCGAGGTCGGCGATGAATCCTCAGGCGTTTCCGGCCTGAACTGAGTTCCGCAGCTCCCCGATCCTGTCGATCACGATCGAAACCGAATCCTCCGGCTTCAGGAATACCGGCGGTTTCCGCGTGAACCCCACACCCTTTGGGGTCCCCGTCAGAATAATCGTGCCAGGCATCAGCGTCACATGTTTGCTCAGAAACGAGACGATTTCGGCGACCGGGAATATCATGTCCGCCGTGTTTTCGTTCTGCATCGTTTTCCCGTTCAGGACTGTCCTGATATTCAGATTCTGGGGATCGGGTATTTCATCGGTCGTGACAATCGCGGGGCCTATTGGGCAGAATGTGTCGAAGGACTTTCCGAGAAACCACTGTCCGCCGTTCGTTTTTATCTGTATTTCCCGGGCCGATACATCGTTGGCGGCGGTGTAGCCCAGAACGTATTCGAGCGAATCGGCCGCCTCGACATTCTTCGCCATTTTCCCGATGATGACGGCCAGTTCGCACTCGAAATCGACTTCGCCGCTTTCCGATGTGCATGAAGGGATGATTATCGACTCATCGGGACCGATGGTCGCAGTCGTAGGTTTGCTGAACACGAGCGGGACAGAGGGAAGTCTCTCTCCGGATTCTTTTGCATGTTCTTTGTAATTGAGACCGATGCAGAAAATGTTTACGGGATCGAGGGGCTTCAGTATCTTACTGACTTTCACTCTGTCCGATTGCACATGCCAATCCGCGAATATATCTCCGACGATGAGTCGCGCATCCACGTCGTTGTCCGATACTCCATAGACCTGCTCCCCATCCTCTTTTTCGAACCTGATTATTCGCATCCTGTACTCCATCATGCCATAATTGGACCTGTGCATAATTACTACACAAGCATGATGTCAGGATATCAGACATTTTGGGTTCTTGATAGCCCACCAGAGTCGAGCCGACGAGGAGCGAGGGTTCTGATACCGTTCTTCGGCGCCTGGCCGAATGCCGCGTTCGGCAATCGAGGAGTAGAGCCCGCGCTCAAAACCGTCGCGGAACGATCGTTCCACTCGATTTTCTTCGCCTGAATGAAAGCAGAGGACAGCGACGCGGCCACCCCCGTTGAGACAGGAGGGGAGCGCCGCAAGCAGTTTTTCCAGTGCGGCGAGCTCCCCGTTCACTTCTATGCGGAGAGCCTGAAAAGTGCGCCGGATGGACTTCCGGGTCATGTCGTCCGGGTTCAATCTACTCCGCAGGGCATCGCGTACGGCCTCCGCCAAGTCTCCGGTCGTCTTGATCGTCCCGCGGCGCTGGGTGAGCACGCGCGCAATCACGGGGGCTTCGGGCTCGTCTGCATAATCGGCTATCAGGTCGCGCAGCCGGGTCTCGGATATCGTGAGCAGAAGATCCGCCGCGCTTGGGCCGCGAGTCGGGTCCATGCGCATGTCGAGAGGGCCTTCGCGCTTGAAGGTAAAGCCGCGGTCCGGATTGTCGATTTGCATCGAAGAGACACCGAGGTCGGCGAGAATCATATCCACGCCGGACAGTTTCTCGTTCGCGAGAAGATCGGGCAGTTCGGCGAAATTCATCTGCCGGACGGAAAGGACGCTTTCGGGAAAGCCCGACGCGCGCAACCTCGCCTCCGTTCTTGAAATCTCAAGAGGATCCCTGTCGAGGCCATAGAGTTTACCCTCGGGCTGGATCGCCCGCAGAATCTCCATGGCATGGCCTCCATGCCCCAGAGTCGCATCGATCGCGATCTCTGTCGGTTTTGGCGCCAGAACTTCAAGGACTTCCCGCAGAAAGATGCTGCGGTGACTCCCCGCCGGCGTGTCTCCGCGCGCGAGAACCTTTTCTACATCCTCCGGATAGAGTTCCGGATTCAGCTCCTTGTATTTTTCTGCGAATGAACGCGGATGCGTTCCCCTATAGCGCGGGCGCCGCCGGTGCGGTTCCATCGATTCTGGTGCCATGCTGAACTTCGCCTCCATCTGAATGCCGCTTTGTTTCTACGGCCGATCGACGCCGATTCCCGGACAGGCAGGGGGCGCAGCACAGTCTGTACAGCCTGGGAAGAGAATGTCGAAAAACTCGATGTTCACGGAGGTGGAGTTCGTCGGATCCTGTCACGACGTAGAACTATAACGGTCTCGTGGAGGGGGGACAAGGCATCGGCGTCACGGCCCTTCGTGCCGCGCATCGATCTATACTCCCTTTTTTGTCAGAACGCACCTGTTTCCCTCTGTCGATTCATGGTACAAACATTCCGGATACCCCATAAGGAATAATTCGTGAAAAAGCCAATAGTGAATCGCTGTCGTCCCAAACATGCACTGTTCATCATGCTGCTGGCGGCCATGAGCATTTTCGCGGCCTCCGCTTCCGCCGCCACTGTAGTTACGCTGAAGGTGTATCAGGGCTTCAAGTTTTCTGACCAGACCGTGACGATAAACGGCGACAAACAGGCTGATCTTTCTTTTTTCGTGAACCAGGGCCGCCAGGGAGCGTATTCTTTCGCGCTCGGTGCGCTTGGGGGCGCAAAGATAAAAGAATTCGGAACTGAAACCCCTGGAGCCAGAGACTTGAGTCCGGAAACGGTTGCGGGATGGAAAAGCTACGTTAACGCTCCATCGCCCGGCATGTATGTCGTACAGGGCGCAGATGGCCAAAGTCTCTACCTGATCAAGGTCATCTCTTTCGAAAATCAGGGGAAGGCCTCTTCCTTCTGGAAACTGAACTTCTCGTGGGAAAAGATACAGTAGTATTTGTTCAGGCCTGAAAACCGCTTCCGCATCGTTCCATCAGACGAACGTGGCCGGTTCCAGCACCTCGCCGTTCATCGTCCCTTCGACTGCTGCAACATATGCTTTCGCTACATCTGTGGCGGCAAGTCCGCGCGACTCGTCCATCTTCAGTGAGCGGAGAGTTTCCGTCACCCAGTGTGGACTAACGACATTTACCCGCACGCCGCGCGGCATCTCGAGGGCCGCGGCGCGAACAAAACCATCGAGACCTCCATTGGCGAGAGATATCGCGGCGCTTCCCGGCATCGGCCGGGTCGCCAACATGCCGCTTGTCACCGTGATCGACCCGCCATCCTTCACTCGATTCATTGCAATGCGGATCAGGTTCACCTGCCCCATCAGCTTATTCTGAATCGAGATCGCCAGGTCATTGTCTGTAAGCGCCGCAAGCGGATTCCATTTGCCGTGCCCGGCGCATGAGACTACCGCATCGATGTCCTTAACCCGCTCGAAGAGCATCTGAAGCGTCGCGGGGTCGTCGATGTCTACGTGTGGATCCGAACCTCGCGACGTGCGTATGACCTCATGTTCCCGTTTGGAGAAGGCATCAGCTGCAGCCCGGCCGATAGTTCCTGTCGCACCGATGACCACGATTTTCATGAGAGACCTCCTGGGGATGATTGTATGGCTATAAATAGTATGTAGGCTACATACTATAAGTATACGCTCATTTGTCAAGCAGCCCGGCTATAAAATATTGCCGAACCAAGATAAAATTGCTCCAGATCATTCCTGGGCTGGGTAATCTGGCAGGCGTCAGACGACCGAAAAAAAATAACTGATTATGGAGGAGAGAATTGTATGGATAATCAAACACAAAGGGATGGCATGGTTTCGCTTTTCGGACAAAGCCAACCAGACGCGGATAAGCTTCTCTGCCGGGAATATCATGAGGCCATCGAGTTTATCGGTCGCCGCTGGATGGGGGCGATTCTCTATATGCTGATGCCTGGACCGAGGCGCTTCAACGAACTCCTTGGCTCAATCCCTGGTCTTTCCGATCGGCTTCTGACACAGCGATTGAGGGAGCTCGAAGGACGAGGGCTGGCCCTGCGCCGTGTGATGGAAGGTTCGCCGGTCAGGGTGGAGTATGAGCTGACGGAAGCCGGACGTGATTTGCAGGAGGTCGTGAGCGCCATTCTGCAATGGGGACGGAAATGGCCGTCATCGGCCTGCAGTTGAGCTCTCTTGCGCTTGAAGAAACGGCGTAGCGAGAAGAGTGACGGCCAGGATGACGCGCGATCGGCGGCTCAAGGCATCATTTCACGAATTTGTAGTGCAGCACGATGTTGCCGGAAGCAAAAGCGCGCGATTCGACAAGTTCAAGGTCGACCTTTTTCTCCTGGTTGAACTGGGCTCTGCCCTTTCCCAGAATCGTTGGCGTCAGGATGAACACGTAATCGTCCAAGAGGCCGACTTCGGTAAGCTGCTGGACAATCGTGCCGCTGTCCAGCACGAGGAGGCCGGAACCACGTTCTTGTTTGAGCCGCCTTACCTCTTGGACGAGATCGCCTTTCAGCAGGTGGGAATTCTCCCACGAGAGGTTTTTCAGGGTTCGTGAAGCGACCAGTTTCGGCATCCCGTTGACTTCTCTTGCCATCTCTTTTACGTCTTGAGGGAAAAGCGGACATTGTATCAGTGGCCGCCCGCACTATGAAGTTGAATCAATTTTCATGCGCCCTGAAAAGTTCCAGGAGGGATGCAGCGACGAGATTTCTCCATTCTTTCGGCTCGAGGAGCTCCGCTCCGGGGCCGAGCCAGCGCACGAGTTCCGCTGCGTTTTCTGGCGACGACTCTCCATAGGTCATCACTATTCTTCCCTTCCCGTCCGCCTCGAAAAGGGCGTTCCCGTAGTACCAGTCGCGTTTCAGGCGCTCGGCCTGCTCGGGCCGCAGGGCGATCCGCACTGGCGATTCCGTCCGCCACCTGTCCATCGCTTTCCTGAGCCATTTGCGCTCGAGTATCCTGTCGGCGTCGAATGCCGAATGGACAGGAGACATCGAGCGGCCGGGACCGAGTTCGAGGACCCTGTCGGCCCTGAACATGCGATATTCGTCCGGACTGGTCGGTGGAGCGCCGACGAGGTACCAGCGGTCCCTGTCCCAGAGCAGGCAGCGGGGCTCCAGCTCCCGAGGTTCTTCCCGCTCGCGGTAGGGAGAGTGATAGGTCAGGGTGACGCGCGCGCGGGAGAGGAGAGCTTTGAGGAATCGCCCCACGAATACCCCTTCCTTCCTGCTCGCCGACTCGGGGAGCTCCAGGGGATCGTCATACTCGGGGTGGAGGAGATCGGCCGGCACACGCTCGAAGCCGATGAATCGGGAAGCCCGCTCCATGGTCGCCCTGGTTTCGGCAGGAAGGGCCGCGAGGAGTTTCCGCTCCGCGAAGTCGGCTTCCGCGGGAAAGGGCATGACTCTCAGCCGGCGCATGAGCACGAGGCCGAGGAGGAGGGAGACAGCCTCCTCCGTGCCGAGGGTGACGGGGGGAAGGAAGTAGCCGTCGTGGAGCCTGAAGCCGCCTTTTCTTCCCATCTCAGCGGCGACAGGCACCCCAAGAGAGCTCAATGTCTCTATATCCCGGTAGATCGTCCTTGAGGTCACTTCGAAGCGCGCAGCGAGTTCGGCTGCGGAGACCGCGCGCCCGCTGCGGAGGAGAAGGAGGATGCCGAGGGTTCGATCGAGGCTTTTCATGGCGGTCGGACATAAGTATGACAAAGTTGTGGCGATCCGGCAATCCAGGGAAAGACAGGACCTTCAGCAATGCCTGGAAATTGCGGAAAACGATGCGTGTCCGCATAAAATATGACATACTCTGTCACAACCCTGCTGTATCTTTCGTGAAGGGAGGGAGTATGAGCAGGAAAAACGCGTATCTCTATGTCTTCGACACCTTGGCCGATTGGGAGATCGGCTTTTTGACTGCGGAGCTGCAGAGCGGAAGGTATTTCAAGGATAGGACGCGAAAAATCGAAGTCAAGACCTTCGCAACCACGAGGGAACGGGTCGTTACGATGGGTGGGCTGACACTGGTGCCCGACATGACAATCGATGAGGTTGATCCCACCGAAGCGGTGGTTCTTCTATTGCCGGGCGGGGACAGCTGGTCAAACTCCGCCCACGAAGGAGCAATCGGACTGACCAGGCGCTTTCTCGAGGTCGGCATTCCGGTTGCGGCCATCTGCGGGGCCACTCTCGGCCTCGCGCGCGCCGGTCTCCTGAATGAGCGGAAGCATACGAGCAACGCTCTCGATTTTCTCAAGGCCCTCGCGCCCGAGTATCGGGGAGAGTCTCTGTATCGCAATGAGCCTGCCGTCGTCGATCGGGGATTGATCACGGCGTCGGGTGTGGCTCCCCTGGAATTCGCGCGCCTCGTCATCGAGCAGCTCGAACTCTTTTCTCCCGGCACACTGGATGGGTGGACCGGGCTCTATCGGGACCACGAACCGCGGTATTATTTTCAACTTGTCGATTCGCTTCCGATCGGAGGGGACGATGAGGGAAGCATATGAACGCATCCGGGGACATCGTCTCCTTGCTGGACTCCGGTAAGGATTTCAAGGCCACTCCATCGAACGAGCGGCTCGGCCGGGAACTCTTCGAGGCGGGAGAGGTGGAATTCCTTGCGCGCGACGGATCGGGAATCACGGCGCGCGTAGGGGGCGGAACGAAGCGGACCGTGGAGTTCGAGCGGAACGGCGAGACCCTCTCCTGGCGGTGCAACTGCCGGAAGGCCCAGACGCATTTCTGTAAGCACGCCGTCGCCGTGGCCTTCGCATTGCGGGCAACGGAGGGCGAGAGCAGAGAGCTTGGCCGCACAAAGGAATCGGGTTTCGAGATGGGAGTGCGAAGGACATACGACATCACCCCCGAAGAGGTGTGGAAACTCCTCGTCTCGGCCCGGGGAAATGAGCTCATCACGGGACGGAAAGAGGTCCTGGAAGGGGATGGCCCCGGCGCTTCATGGAACGACGGGAAGGGCACAGCCTATGAGGTCACGACCTTTTCGCCGCTCTCGCATTTGAGGATGCGTTTCCGGCTTGCGTCCTCGCCGAAGAGTTCGATCCTGCAGATCCGCGTTCTCCGCGCGTCGGGAAGAAGGGCGACGATCTCCATACACCAGGAGGGGCTCGCTGACTCGGATGCGCGTGCGAAGATGCTCGGCCGCTGGAAGGCGGTCCACGAGAGAATAGCCCGGATAGTCGCAGAGAGGAACGAAGGGAAGGACGCGCAAGCGGGACAATGATCGTATGGCTTCAGAATATGGCTGCCTCCCGACGAGGCCTTTCTGCCAGAAGCCGGGACACACATTCCAGGCCTCGCTGTAGATCCTCGATGGTATCGGGCCCGGAGAGGGACAGACGCACGGCGGCGGGGCTTTGCCCGCCAACGGCGAACTTCTCCGCACAAAAGAGCCTCACACCGGCATCCCTCGCCTCAAGTTCGAATTCCTTGCCTGTCCACCCGGAAGGGAGCTCCAGCCAGCCGAAGAAGCCAGCCGGTGGACAGTGGAAGCGATGCGTCGCGAGGCTCTTGGCGGCCAGGGCCGATCGTCTCCTTGCCTCGGTTTTTTTCGCTGCGATGATTGTCTTTGCGTCGCCGCTCTGGATAATGCGCGCGACGATCATCGCGGAAAGCGGCGACGCCATCCACACGGAGGAAAGGATGGCCCGCTCGATGGCGCCGACGAAGCGATGCGGTGCGGCAAGGAAGGAAATCCGGAGACCCGCGCCGAAGACCTTGGATATGCCGCCGAAGAAAATCGCATTGTCGGGCGCGCTTGCGCTCAGGGCGGGTCTTCGGTCCTCGCGTGTATCTCCGTACGCGTCGTCCTCCAAGAGAATGAGACCGTAGCGGTGGACAATATCGACCACCGCCCTGCGCCGGTCCTCCGGCAGGGCCACCGTCGTGGGATTCTGCACCTCGGGCATGAGATAAAGGGCGCGCACCGCTTCCCTCCGACATGCAGCCTCCAGATCATCCGGCAAAAGGCCGGCTGAATCCATAGGAATCGGGACGAGTTTGATGCCGAGCATGGAAGCTGCGGTCTTCAATCCAGGGTAGGTGAGCGCCTCGACCGCCACGCGGTCGCCCGGCTTCAGAAGAGACATGAGAGCGCAGGCGAGGCCGTTCTGTGTGCCCGAGGCGACGAGGATGTCCTCGGCACTCGCCTCCACACCATAGCGTCGTACCCACTGGGCTCCGACTTCGCGGTGTTCGGCCAGGCCTCGGGGGTCGCAGTACCTGAGATACTGCCCCAGATTGGCCGAGGCTATGCTCGCCCGGACGGCTGCGGTCGTCTCCTTCTCGAGCGAATAGAGCGGCAGAACCAAGCCCATCTCGAGCAAGGCGGAATCGACGGCACCGCCGCGTACAAGGGGAACGGAGACGCCGATGTCCGCAGACACGAAGCTCCCTCTCCCCACCGTCGCCGAGATGAGACCCCGCCGCCCGCTCTCCGCGTAAGCCCTCGTTACCGTACTCAGATCAACGCCCACGGCAGACGCGAGTTCGCGCTGGGTGGGGATTCTCTCTCCTGGCCCGAGTCTCCCCTCGGCGATATCCCGCTCCAAGGCATCGGCGATGGCTATGTAGAGCGGTTTGTTGTCATCGAGCGCTTGTGGTCTCCACATCGGCGACTCCAAATTGATATTGTCTTGCAGACAAAACTACTATTGACTGCATATAATGTCAATTCTATACTGATCCCGAAAACCAGGAGAGGCGCATATGAAACCACAAACCCTATCTGTGCGATCACAGGACGAATCCCTGATGGCGACACTCAGACGACAGGTCGGCAACGCCGAGCTTTTCGAACGCGCTCAGCGCAGCGCGCTCGCGTACATGAACGCTGTAGCGGATCGGGCCGTGTTTCCCTCGAAAACGGCGCTGGAAGCTCTCTCGGAGTTCCGCGAGGCTCTGCCCGAAGGCCCTGGCGACCCGGGCGCCATCCTCGATCTTCTTCACCGGCGCGGCTCGCCGGCGACAGTCGCGCAGACGGGGGGCAGGTATTTCGGTTTCGTCAATGGAGGAGTGCTTCCGGTCGCGCTTGCAGCGAAGTGGCTGGCCGATTCCTGGGATCAGAATGCGGCACTGTATGTCATATCGCCGGTGGCTTCCGTGCTCGAGACTGTCTGCGAGGTTTGGCTCGTCGATCTCCTCGGCCTGCCCCCGGGAACAGCCGCAGGTTTCGTCGGCGGAACCTCGACTGCCACACTCTGCGGCCTCGCGGTCGGCCGCGATGAGCTACTCGCACGGTCCGGCTGGGACCAGCGCGCCCGCGGACTATTCGGCGCGCCGCAGCTGCGCGTTGTTGTCGGCGGACAGGCCCACGCGACCGTATTCAAAGCCCTGTCGCTCCTCGGCCTCGGGCGAGAGCGAGTCATCGTGGTGCCCGTAGACGATCAGGGGAGGATGATCCCCGAAATGGCGCCGCCATTCGACAACTCAACGCTTCTCATCGTGCAGGCGGGCAATGTGAACACGGGCGCCTTCGACCAGTTCAGACCGCTGTGCGAAAAAGCCCGCGCGGCCGGTTCCTGGGTCCATGTCGACGGCGCCTTCGGCCTGTGGGCCGCAGCCTCCGGGACGCGGAAGTACCTGGTCGATGGCATCGAGGGCGCGGATTCCTGGTCGACCGACGCGCACAAGACACTGAACGCCCCTTACGACAACGGAATCATCTTCTGCAGAGAACCCGAGGCCCTGGCCCGATCGATGAGTATGTCCGGCTCGTACTTCGCGTTTTCCGAAGATAGGGATGGCATGCGGTATTCCCCCGAGATGTCGAGACGGGCACGATCGGTTGAGCTCTGGGCCACACTGAAGGCCCTCGGACGACGCGGGGTCGGCGATCTCGTCGACTCGCTGTGTGACAAGGCGACCCGCTTCGCGACGGGGCTTGAGCGCGAAGGTTTTTCAATTCTCAACGAGGTACGCTTCAACCAGGTGCTCGTTTCCTGCGGTGAAGCGACGCTCACCCGCGAAACCTTGGGAGCTCTGCAGGCTTCGGGGGAGGCTTGGTGCGGCTCCACGACCTGGAAACATGAGCCGGCGATACGGATCAGCGTCTGCTCCTATATGACGACCGACGAAGATGTGGATCGAACGATATGCGCATTCGTAAAGTCGCGGGACGAGGCCCGCAGAGGAGTGATGAAATGAAGACGCTGGGTATCATCGGTGGCATGAGTTGGGAATCGACGATCGAGTACTATCGACTCATCAATAAGGCTGTCCGGGATCGTCTCGGTGGAGTACATTCCGGACGTATTGTTCTCACTTCCGTCGATTTTCAGAGCTATTCGGACGATATGGCCGCCGACCGGTGGGACGCGGTGGAGCGTGGTCTGCTCGAAGAGACCGATCGACTCATCGCCTCACGCGTCGACGGGCTTCTCATAGCCACGAATACGATGCACATCTTCGCCGGGCAGATAGCCACGCGGAGTGGATTGCCGGTTATCCACATAGCCGACGCCGTGGGTAAAGAGATCGCCCGCTCGGGAGTGCGTCGCGTCGGGCTTCTCGGCACGCGTTATTCGATGGAAAAGGGATTCTACAAGGATCGGCTGGCCCAGCGCTTCGGGATCGAGAGTGTGGTGCCAGAAGAATCCGATCGCCTCGAGATAAACAGGATCATTTTCTCCGAGCTTTGTGGTGGGCGTTTTCTCGAGTCCTCGAAACAGAAACTTGTAACTGTTATCCGCAAATTGAGAGAAAGAGGTGCCGAAGGAGTCATTCTTGGTTGTACTGAGTTGCCCCTCATACTGAAGAATGACGACCTCGATCTGCCCCTCTGGGATACAATGACTCTTCATGCCTCCGCTGCCGTCGAATTTATGCTCGGCGGAGAATAGCATTACTAAGAATTTTCTATTTCGCGTTGGCCACGCTTCTGCGCCGCATCACATCGATGATGACGGCGATGACAATAATCAGTCCCTTTACCATGCGCTGTGCCCCTTGAGGCACACTCAGGAGGTTGAGACCGTTTCCAATTACGCCTATGATCAGTACGCCGATCAAGGTGCCGGGCAGCGAACCTTCGCCGCCAGACATGCTCGTTCCGCCGATTACGACAGCGGCGATCGCATCCATTTCATAACCGTCCGCATTTGTCGGTACCGCGCTATCAAGGCGCGAAGTCAACAGGATC
This sequence comes from Treponemataceae bacterium, assembly GCA_963678065.2. Classification (GTDB taxonomy): domain Bacteria; phylum Spirochaetota; class Spirochaetia; order Treponematales; family Rectinemataceae. Next base: position 1,974,439 of record CAXXVZ010000003.1, on the reverse strand, counting down.
GACGCAACACCGCAGCATAATCCGATGATCGCAAAGGCTGCCGTTTTTACGGTTTTCACGCTGATGCCCGATAGTTTTGCGCAATTCTCATTGCCGCCGATGGCGTATGTATATCGCCCGAGGCGGGTGTACTTGAGCACATACCAGCCAAGCACAAACAACACGATCATGATCAAAATCGCGAAAAGAGGGATGCCTCCAATCCGGTCGCTGATCACCAGGAAATTCTGGGGGAAAGTATAAATCGGTTGTCCCGCAGTTATCGTATACGCCGCACCGCGGGCAATCGACATGGTGCCCAGCGTCGCAATAAAAGGCGGAAGATCAAAATAAGTCACCAAGAAGCCGTTGATCAATCCGATTGTCGAAGCGACGACCAAGCCCGTCAATACTGCCACCCAGACAGGCATCAACAAGGTTTTCATCATGATTGCCATGACCAATCCTGTAAATGCGACATTCGATCCGACTGACAGATCGATGCACCCGAGAAGAATGATGAACGTCATTCCTATGGCAATCGTAAAATTAATGGAAACCTGCTGCAGAATATTGAGAAGATTTACTGGTTTCAAGAAATTCCTGCTCAGAATGGCGAGGATGATGCAAAGCGCCACGAACGCTGACGTGATACCCAGCGTAGTGCTGTTCGAGCTCATGCGCATTTTTTTCAGTTCCATTGTTGGTATCCCCTTTCCCGATTTTAGCGGATTACTTGTCTCCTCCTATCGCATAATGAAGCACCCGCTCCTGTGTCGCTTCTTCGCGCGAAAGTTCGCCTGTTATTGACCCCAGGCACATCACGGCAATTCTGTCACACATTCCTAAAAGTTCAGGCAATTCACTCGAAATGAGCACTACGACCTTGCCCGCGCTTATGAGATTGTTGATAAGGTTATAAACCTCTATTTTGGCGTTGACGTCGATGCCGCGCGTCGGTTCATCGAAGATGAACACGCTTGAATTCTGCACTAGCCATTTCGCCAGCACTACTTTTTGTTGGTTGCCACCAGACAGATTGCGCACTTTTTGAAAAGAATTGGGGGTTCGTATATTCAGTTTTATTATATAGTCCTCAACCATCTCACGCTCTTGCGAAAGATTGATATGAACGCCACCCTTCTCGAATTTATTCAGGGATGCTAAAGATATATTGGTGCCTACGTCCATTTTGAGCACCAATCCTTCACTCTTCCGATCTTCTGTAACAAAACCGATTCCTGCTGCGATGGCATCACGCGGACATTTGATTTTGCATTCTATGCCGTCGACAAAAATCTTGCCGGTAGTGCTTTTTCCCAAACCGAAAATGGCGCGCGCTGTTTCAGTGCGGCCGGCGCCGATGAGACCGCCTATTCCAAATATTTCTCCAGCGTTGACAGAAAAACTGACGTTTTGCACGGACTTGCCACAACTGAGATTTTCTACCCGGAATCGCTCCTTACCCATATTGACCTTTATCTTGGGGAATTTTTCTTTCAACTCACGACCGACCATCAATTTGATGATTTCATCTATGGACGTATCTTTGAGCTCCACATGTGCGATCGTCTTTCCATCGCGCATGATGGTGCTTCTGTCACCGATTTCTTTGACTTCTTCGAGTCTATGCGAGATATATATTATGGAAACACCATTGCTTTTCAGTTTTTTAATAGCCTTGAATAAGTGTTCTATTTCCAGCGTCGTCAACGCCGAGGTCGGCTCATCCATGACGATGATCTTCGCATTGATCGACAAGGCCTTTGCCACTTCGACCATCTGCTGCTGGGCTATACCAAGACGATTTACTTGTACGTTTGGGTCAATATTGATCTCAAGATCATCGAGTATTTTTTTTGCGCTGTAGTACATTTCGTTCCAGTTTATCTGGATATTCCCTTTCATCTTGTGTCGGCCCATGAATATGTTTTCCGCTACGGTCAGCGCAGGGATGAGATTGAGCTCCTGATAGATGATACTGATCCCGATCTTTTCGGCTTGTTTCGGAGACCCTATCTCCACTTGTTCCCCGTCGAACATGATCGTGCCGCTGTCTTTGATGTATGCTCCTGCCAATATTTTCATCAATGTGGACTTACCGGCCCCGTTCTCCCCCAGCAACACGTGGACTTCGCCTTTTTTCACTTCCAGATTGGCATTATCCAAAGCGAGAACACCTGGGAATCGCTTTGTTATACCCGTCATGGTGATAATGTTGTCTTCTGTCATGGGGTTCTCTCTTCTCTATTTTAATTTTGAAGGTGTGCGACTATTATGCCGCACACCTTCATCATACTTTGATATTACGGATTCATTTCAGGAATTGATCAGCATTCGCAGGGGTCACGACAACCGTTTCGACCTGAATGATCTCGTCGACCTTCTCGCCCTTTATGATCTTGTCGATGGCCTGAACGCACAACTTTCCGGTCTCCAAACCGTTGATGGACAAGGTACCAAGGATCTTTCCTGCCTTCACCGCTTCAATTGCATTAGGGTTGCCATCAAAGGATGCAACCTTCGCCTTGCTGCCCGCCTGCTCGATCGCCTTTGCGGCACCAAGACCCATTTCGTCGCAAAGAGAGAAGAAAACATTGATTTCGGGGTGCGCCTGAAGCATGTTTGCCGCAGCGTTCATGCCTTTTTCACGTTCCCAGTCACCGGGTTGTGTTGCTACGACTTTGATGCCGGGGAATTTTTTCTTGGCTTCGTCAATGAAACCACCCATGCGAGAGGTGGTATGTACGCTCGGCAGACCTTCGATGATCGCGACATTCGCTTTTCCATTGAACTTTTCCGCAACGTAATCGGCCATCTTCGCGCCGCCGACATATTGGTCGTAGCGGACATAGCTGTCGACTTTGCCCCCTGCGAGCTTGTCTTGGGTATTGAACATGACTACGGGGATCTTGGCAGCATTGCACTTCTTGACGGCCGTTACGATGGCGTCGGAGTTAATTGCACAGAGAATTACCCCGGATACGCCACGGGTGATCATGTCTTCGACAAGACGCACCTGTGCGTCATAATCACTTTCCTTTTCAGGAGATGCCACGACGAGCTTATACCCCAACGCCCGGGCGATCGGTTCAGCTCCTTTTATACAGGATGCATAATACGGACTGATCATGGCAGGAGGCAAGAAAGCGATTTCTTTTGCACCTTTGCCTGCTGTTGCCGATTTCTGATTGGTCCCCTGTGCGAACAAGAGGCCGCCTGCGGATATCATCACAAGCATGATGACCATCATTTTTGATGCTCTTTTCATTTCTCTTTACCCTCCCTTCAGATTTTCCGGCCTTTTCAAGCAACCGGAGATATTTATTACCAGACGGTTTACCGTCCTGTAACCATAGAGAATTCGCCATGCAGTTTTTTTAACAACAAACCAGGCGCTTTTACGTACGAATTCAAAGTGTCACCTCCGCGATGGTTGGTGAGTGTGACATTGTCGAGTTTGAGAAACCGGTAGTCTTCCGGCAGCGGCTCGACAGGAAATACATCCAACGCTGCGCCCATGATCTGTTTGCGCTTGAGTGCCTCATACAGCGCATTCATGTCGATCAAAGCGGCCCTTGCGGTATTGATGAGCAAAGCATTGGGCTTCATCAAGGATAATTCTTCGGGTCCTATGAGCGGCGGTGCATCCTTGGGTAAACGCCCATGCAGACTGACAACATCACAATTCTTGAGTAGTTCTTCCTTGTTGACCGGGATGCAGCCCATTGCCTCGATAGATACGGAGTCGACGTACGGATCACATACCAGAACCTTCGATTCAAAAGACAGAATACGCTTAGCCACCAGTTTACCGATGGTTCCGAACCCGATCAGCCCGACGGCCGAATCGCTCAACTCCGGTATAGCCGCCGTATTATCATAATACTCCTGCCAGGTTCCTCTTTTGAGCGCAAGGTACGAACGCGCAATATTCCTCATCTCGCTGATAATCAAGCCGACAGTATATTCAGCAACCGCCAACGCATTGTGCTCAAGGCAATTGATGATGGTGATATTCTTCTTCTTCGCTGTAGCGACGTCGATGTTTTCCAATCCGCCCCGCGCAGTCAAAATGTACTTGAGCTTCCCGGCCCGATCGAGCAGTTCACCTGGTACCGGACACAGGTGAATGAATAGCACTTCTACCTCTTCGATTCCTTCCAGGATATCGCTCTGGATGTCGTAGGCCCTGGACCCATGGGTTTCTATTCGACGTACCACATCCCGAAATTGTGCCCGCGAACCATCGAGCCCTTGTCGCCAATCAATGGAACGGTACTGCGTGAACAATCCGTCGCCTTTGAGCGCATTATCAAACGCCTTCGACGGCAGTAAAAAATCACCTATCGCTAAACAAGACAGGCTACTGGTCTTTATGCTTTTCATTGCTACCCCATCAGCATTCCGCCATTCACGTTCAGGTTTGCACCGGTGATGTAGCTGGCGCCTTCCGATGCAAGGAATGCCACCACATTCGCAATTTCGTCGACTGTTCCGAGCCTGTTCAGCGGAGTATTGGCCAGCCATTCCTGCCTTTTTTTGTTTGAGCTGTAGGCCAGAATCTCGGTGTCCACCCGCCCGGGAGAAACTGCATTTATAGTTATCCCAAACGGTCCCAGCTCTTTGGCCAGCGAGTAGGTCAACCCCAGAATGCCCGCCTTGGATGCCGAATAATGAGCGTGCTGGCTCGACCCTGTATAAGCCGCCTGCGATGCAATATTGATTATTCGCGCACATGCGCTTTTCTTGAGATACGGGATCGCTTCGCGGATAGTCAGAAAACAACTCGTGAGGTTGGTATCGAGCACCTTCCTCCACGATTCAACAGACATGGTTTCAATAGGACCGGCGGGCATTATTCCCGCGGAATTGACCAATATATCCAGGCCTCCAAAACGCAAAACGGTTTTCTTGACCATATCTATGACCGCATTTTCATCGCATACATCGGCCTTGACTATGTACGCCTTACCGCCTAAAGCCTCAATCGAATTTTTCACCTCTTCGGCAGAAGAGCCGCTCACGTTATAATTCAGCGCCACGGAGATACCGGCATGCGCAAGAGCCATGCAGATTCCCCTGCCGATTCCCTTGCTTCCGCCGGTCACGAGCGCTACTCGATGGTTTACCATGTTATGTACTATCCCTCGGTTGATATGCTTCGACACGCTGGCTGGGCGATCCTTGCCAGCGCCGCGAAGTCATTTTTAAGGTGGCTGTAAATACTCTTGTAGAGCCCAAACAGTTCGCTGTAGTGTTCAACCCATTCCCTGACAGGTTGGATGGTTTGTTTGATGCGCAGGCACTGCCGTGCGGCTTCCTCGATGGAGTTGAACTCGCCTGTGTATGAGCCGAGCATATAGGCCAAGCCTCCGGGCGCTCCAAGCGAGGCATCGACCACTTCGATTTCCTGGTTGAGAACTGATGACTTGATTTTCAGCCACACGTCGCTATTCGCCTGACCGCCCACAGTGCGGATCCGATCCAGGCTATTGCCCGCATGCATGGCTTCTTCAACATTATGTCGGAGCGCGAATGCCGAACCTTCCATGATCGAACGCATTATCTGACCACGGTTCGTGCGCAGTGTCATGCCTACGAACGTTCCGCGAGCGTCGCTGTCCCATATGGGAGCCCTCTCTCCCGCCATATAGGGAAGAAAAACGATGCCGGTGGGACTCCCGGCATTCTGCCCGATTTCTTTATCCATGCACGCGTAGGCATCAACACTCTTCTCTTCGTATAACGTATCCCGAAACCACTTGAGAGCCGCGCCCGTCGAGCTCATAGCGCCCAGAGCTAGATGCTGGCCGGGCACCGCGCTGTACATATACGTCAGATTTAAGGAAGGCATTGGCCTCGTCGAGCTCATCAACAATACGGAAGAAGTACCAGTCATTTCGACGGCTGCTCCATTCCCGACGACTCCCGCTTCGAGCGCCGCGGCTGCGCCGTCGACTGTACCCGTAAGGACAATAGTGCCCGCTTTCAAGCCCGTAAGGGCGGCAGCGGCAGCGCTTACTTGCCCAATGGGCACATGCCCTTCCGTCACAACAGGAAACAGGGACGATTCAACGCCCGCGGCATTTAGCAGTTCGTCGGACCAGCGATTCGAGCGCACGTCATAAGCCTGAGTCAAAGATGCATGTACGGGATCCAGTGTAAATTCGCCTGTCAACTTCAAATTGATATAGCTGTTAGGAGAGAGTATTTTATAAATCTTCCCGTACAGGGACGGGTGATTTTCCCGGAACCATATCAGCTTACCGAGAACATAGAATGGATCTACGCGGTTTCCCGTTATTTCAAAAATGCGCCCAGCGCCTACCTTGTCCGAGAGCATGTCGCACTGAGCACTGCTGCGTCTGTCCATCCAGATCAATGCATCGTGCAGGGGGGCTCCGGATTCATCAATCGGCAACATAGTCGGCGCCTGACAGCTGATGGCAATCGCGGCGATTTCCGAGGCATCGATACGACTCTCGGCCAAAACCTTCCGTATAGTACCAACAACACCATCCCACCAATCGTCTGCCCGCTGTTGAGCCCAGGAAGCGCGAGGAATATCCGTATTGTATTCGCAAACCGCTTGTGCGACAGCTAAAGCCTTTTCTTTGAAGAGAACGCTTTTGATATTTGTTGTGCCAATATCAATTCCCAAGGTATACATGGTTGCGTCTCCAAGTTTCCTGCTCGTTTCTGTTTATATTTGGGATTGTATCATCAATTCCAAAATCTGACAACAAAAAACAAAATAAATCAAAGTGTTATTGCCGACTTTGTTTTGAAAACAAACAATTACCAAATTATTCTAGACTTTGCGAGAACATGCCCTTATACTGAGTTTGTATCGGGCACCCTTCTCATTTACCGCAAGTCGAGTTCGGCTGGGTCGCGAATCGAGGGAATCGCAGGGCAATCATGTCTTGCCCTGGTACTTGAGTCATTTTACTATGTATAGTTCGCGGCGTGTTTACGATCTGCAGCGCGGGGTGGAGCTGATTGCCTTCGGTCCAGACTGCGAACATCAACGGACACTATCTAAAGCAATGTCGTTCCGGTGCTTCGCTACGACAAAAAGAGGAATACCATGCTGCAAGAAGAGCGTTTGTCCTTGATAATCAATTATTTAAACCGACAACATTCAGTTACCGTCAACGAACTGGTTGCGCTATGCAATGTGACAAGTGAAACGATACGCAGCGATTTGAAAAAGCTGGAAAAAATGAACCTGCTTACGCGCAAGCATGGTGGAGCCATAAAGTCGGCGCTTCATGAAGAGACATCTCATCTGCAGCGTGAACTAACGAATAAAGAGCTGAAAACTGCAATTGCCAAGAAGATCATCGAAGAGATAGAACTGAACGATCAAATCATTCTCGATGCGAGTTCAACTTCTTTGTGCGTATCGCAAGCCCTTCCCAACATGCCGCTTACTATTTTGACCAATTCCCTGCTCATACAAAATGAGTTGGCGGGTAAAGATAAAATTGATGTCATTTCAATCGGCGGTACGTTGCTTCGAAGTTCATTATGCTTTGTGGGGTATACCACCTCCCTTGAATTGAGCAACTACCACGTTAATAAATCCTTTATTTCCTGTCGAGGCATACACCCCATATTGGGAGCCAGTGAACCCAATGAACTTGCGGTTATCGTCAAGCGAAAAATGATTGAAATCGCAGATGTCTCTTATCTGATGATGGATTCGACTAAATTTGGCATTCAGGATTTTATTCAGGTAGCAGCTTTGGATGCGTTCTCCTATATTTTTACCGACTCTCAGATAACGGAAGAACAGCTTGCGCCGTTCGGCATATATGATGATAAGTTGAGGGTATGTCCCGTTGCTAAAACCCTGTAATAGTCTCATCAATTCGGGCTGGTAAATCGATCACGGCTATGACAGCGTTTGGAGTGTTCTCGGGCCAGATCGCGCAGGGTATCCCTTCCGTCATGCTGAGGAGGTCCTGCGCTCCGCAGAGGGCTTAAGCTGCCACCCTCGCGGCCTTCCTTCATTTCGTGACATTCGTCACTACCTCGCGGCCTCCGGACTGTTGTAGATTACCGCCATGAGCATTGCCATGTTAAACGACGTAGTGAAGCGCTACGGCTCCCTCCTGGCGCTGGACCACGTGGATTTCGAGATCGGGCAGGGGGAGATCCTGGGCCTCCTGGGCCCCAATGGGGCCGGGAAGACCACGGCCATCCGGGCTCTGGCAGGCCTTCTTCCCGTCGACTCAGGCGCTGTCGAGCTGTTCGGCAGGGCGCAGCGTCCGGGGGACATGGACCTGAAGCGCCGGATAGGCCTCGTGACCCAGGAAATAACGGTGTTCGAGGATCTTACCGCCCGGGAGAACCTGGAGTTCTTCGGCGGCCTCTACGGCCTCAAAGGGGCGGACCTGCGGCGCCGCATCGCGGAAACCCTGGAATTCGTCGGTCTCACGGAACACGCGGACCAGAGGCCGAAGAAGTACTCAGGTGGAATGAAGCGCCGCCTGAACATCGCCTGCGCCCTGACCCACGGTCCCGAATTCCTCGTCATGGACGAGCCCACCGTGGGCATCGACCCGCAATCGCGCAATCATATCCTGGAATCGACGCGCGCGCTGCGTGACAAAGGCACGACTATCCTCTACACCTCTCACTACATGGAGGAGGTGGCGGCCATCGCCACACGGGTGGTGATCATGGACCAGGGTCATGTGATCGCCCAAGGAACCGTGGATGAGTTGGTTGAGCGCATCCAGTATGAGGAGCGCGTCTGCCTGGAGGTGGGAAATCCCACGGAAGAGTTCCTCGGGAAGATTCGGGTCATTCCCGGCGTGAAGCAGGTCGGAAGGGAAGGAAAGGCCCTGATGGTTGTCTCCGAGGCCGGTGCGAACAACCTGGACCGGATCCTTCAGGCGGCGCAGGGCTCGGGAGGTGTGCATTCCGTGCGGGTGGACAAGCCCTCGCTGGAGGACGTGTTCCTCACTCTGACAGGAAAGAGCCTCCGGGATGGAGGCGAGTCGTGAGTCGCGTCTTCACGGTAACTCGCTATATGTTCCTGCGCATGATCCGCGACCTTCCCAGTCTGATCATGCTCCTCGGCATGCCCCTCCTCCTCATACCAATCCTCGGGGCGGTCTTCTCCTGGATTCCCGCCGATATCCCGTATATGCGCGGCGTCTCCAATCCCATGTCGTTCTTTGCATTCGGCATCCTCGTCATGTTTCAGCTGTTCGGGGGCGGCTACAGCCTCACCTACGTCAAGAACGCCCTCCTTTCCCCCATGAAATGGCGTCTGCATAGCCTTCCTTGCGCTCCAGGCGACATCGTCCTCGGCGTAGTGTCGGCCGCAACCTTCGTCAGCCTCTTTCAGGGCCTCCTCGTAGTCGCCGTCTCCCGTATCGCGCTCGGTGTGCACTGGGGGAACCTCCTGGTCCTGGCTGCCGTCCTCCTCGGCGTCGCCCTCCTTTCCCAGCTCGTGTACTTAACCATGCTGCTGGCCTTCCACAATCAGTCGGCGGCCAATAGCTTCGGCTGGCTTTACGCGTACGGCAGCTGCATACTCGGCGGTTTGATATTTCCCCTCCCCGCGGAGAAGCCGTTCTTCCATTTCTTGGTCACCTATGGCGGCCCCTACTCGCTGGCCCAGACTGCGATACGGCAATCCGCCGCGGGAGGCTCTCCAGCCACGGCGGCCTTGTGTATCGCCGCCCTATTCCTCGGCGCGGCCCTCTTCGCTCTTATCGCGGCCCTGCTGGGAAGGAGGAAGCTCGCGTGACGATCTTCCGCTTTGCCCTGAAGCGCGTCTTCCGCAGCCCGCTCAACCTGCTGCTGGTCTGCGTGCTGCCGATTGGCGCGGCCTTCCTGCCTTCCGCGGAGGGCTGGGTTGTGCCCATCGGGTTCCACATGTACGGTGCCATCCTCCTCTTCGCCGCCTTCCTGATGCTCCGCTCGGTCGTGGAGGACGGCGCGAGCGGCGTGCTCGAGAGGATAGGCGCGGCCCCGATCACGCACTTCCAATACCTCTGGCAGACCCTCCTCGCCTACGCCGTCGTCCTCGTCGTCCAGAACGCCGTCATGATCTTCCTTGGAGTTCTCGTGCACGGTGAGCGGATCCCATCGCCTTTCCTGCTGTTTGTCGCCTATTCGGCGTTCTCGATGACGTCTCTCGCCATCTCGCTTGCCGGCGGCGCTCTGTTCCGGAACCGCGAAACCTCCTATCAAGCCCTCACCGCCGTCCTCATGGTCCTGGCTATGGTTGGCGGGTTTTTCTGGCCCCTGGAGATCATGCCGCCCTCCCTGCGCCGCGCCGCCATGGTCACGCCCTGCTACTGGCTGGTCGAAGCCATGAGGCTCCTCCAACAGAATGGGCCGCCAGCCCGGTTTGCCCTCTCCATCGCGGTCATGCTACTCTTTGCCATCGCCTTTCTCCTCGTCGGGAGCAGGCGCCGGATGGCATGAGGAAGAATTTTGGGAACTTTTCGCCTCCCGCGATGGCGCTGGCATGGCGTCTCTTGGACCTGTCTGTCCTGGTTGTCCTGTGGCTTCAGGGGCGGTATGGCGCGGAAGGCCTTGTCTTCGTCCTAGTCCTCGGCATCGCCGCCGTCGCCCGGTGGCGTTTCCCGCGTATGCCTACCTGGACGGTAGTGTTCGACCAAGCGGTCTGCGGGGCCGTCATGCTTCTCTGGCCCGATGGCGTCTACGGGCTGGCCATCCCCATCCTGGATGCATCGGCCGCAGGCGCCCCGTGGCTCGCCCTCCCTGCGTTGGCGATCATCGCGGCCCAAGGCGCCTGGCCTTTCCCCCTTGTCGCGGTCTTCTTCTGCGCGTTGCTCTCCGGGTGGGCCCTCCGGCTCTGGTCGCTTGGACTGGATGAGGCCCGCCGCGATGCGGATCGTGACCGACGGGAACGCTACGACCTGGAAAGCCTGAAAGGGGAGCTTCTGTCGGCCAACATCCATTCCGCACGCATGGCGGAAGTTGCGGAGCGGGCGCGCATCGCTCGCGATCTCCACGACCACGTCGGCCACGAGCTGACCGCCGCCTACTTGGCCCTTCAGGCCTACGAGAAGCTGCGGGACGCGGGGGATACCCAGGCAAAGGAGATGCTGGGAGAGGCGCAGCGCCGTGTCGGTGACGGTCTGGAGCGCCTCCGGACTACAGTGCATGGCCTCGCTCCTGCCCGTGACTTTGGACTGGGGAGCTTCGAAGAGATATGCAGACGTTTCACGGTCTGTCGCGTCGGCTTTGAGGTGCATGGGAACACGGACAGGATACCGATCCATGTCTGGAGCGTTCTGGAACCCTGCCTGAAGGAGGCATTGGCCAATGGGGCGCGCCATGTCGGGGCGGGGCGGATCGATGTGTCCCTCGATGTGGGGCCGCGCATCGTGCGCCTCTCTGTCCGCAATGGAGACCGCGACAGGAGCCACGCCGCCGGAGGCGGAAGCGGCCTGGGACTGCGGAATCTGCGGCAGCGCGCACGGGCCGTCGGTGGCAGCGTCAGCGTCGACGATTCAGACGGATTTCGTCTGGTCTGCGTACTGCCCCTCGAAGGCCTGCCGTCCCTCGCCCCGCCTCCCGGACAGGTCCCATCGGAGTTCCTCCCGTGAAAATCCTCATCGTGGACGACGACGCACTGGTGGCCAAGAGCCTCAAGGTCCTCCTCTCCGCGGAGGCGGACATGGAGGTCGTAGGCATGGCCTGCGACGGAGCCCGTGCGGTTGCCGCCTGCGAGAGGAACCACGTCGACACCGTTCTCATGGACATCCGCATGCCGGGCATGGACGGCATCGAGGCCACCCGGCGGATCAAGGAGCGCTGGCCGGGGATTCATGTGATGATGCTCACGACCTTCCAGGACGACCGCAGTGTCCGCCTGGCACTGCAGGCCGGCGCTGAGGGTTACCTGCTGAAATCCGCGCCTGTCGCCGGCATGGCGGAGAAGCTGCGCGCCCTGGCGTCGGGCAGCACGGTGATGGACGCCGATGTGTTTCGGCGCCTCGCGGAGCCCGAAAAGGTTCCCGTGGAAGGCCTCACCCTGCGGGAGACCGAGGTGATGGAACTCGTGGCCCAGGGCTGTTCCAACAAGGAAATCGCGGACCGTCTCTTCATCAGCGAAGGCACGGCCCGCAATGTACTCTCCGCCGTGCTCGAGAAGCTTGGGTTCCGCGATCGGACCCAGCTGGCCATCTTCTACTGGCGACGGACGCTCTGACGGTACACTCCAGGAATACTCGATGCTCATCGGTCTCCCGTCATGGCATCTCGAGATCAAGTCCCATCGACGTAATTCGATGGAGTCTGCCGTAGATGCTCACCGTGACGTCGCCGCCCTCCACGACCTTGAACCGGGCCCTGTCGTCGGAGACCTCGACCGACAAGAGCGCGCCCGCGTAGAAGATCTTGAAGCGATAGGCCTTCCACTGTGCCGGTATTGAGGGATTGAAAATGAGCGTCTTGGCGTCGGTCCTTAAGCCTCCGAAGCCCGAGATCATGCTGGCCCACACCCCCGCCGCCGAGGAGGAATGGATGCCCTGCTCCGTGTTGCGGTTGTAGTTGTCGAGGTCCAGCCGCGACGCGTAAGCGAGGAAGTCGTAAGCCTCCTGCGATTTCCCGAGCTCCGCGGCCAGGATCGCGTGCAAAGAAGGCGACAGCGACGACTCGTGGCTGGTGCGAGCCTCGTAGAACTCGTAGTTCTTCCTTTTTTCCTCCATCGTGAAATCCTGGCTGAAGAAATACGGCAGGTTGAGGAAATCGGGCTGCTTGAGCATGTTCATGCGGAAGAGCCTGATGTAGGCCCAGTGCTTATATATCGGGACCTCCGACATGGGAATGCTCTTCACGTCGACGTGCGGGAGGTCGAAGTACCCGTCGTGCTGCTCGTAGATGCCGCTCTCCTCGTCCTTGAGGATGCGCATCTTTTCCGCCATTCGTTTCCATTCCTGCGGTTCTTCGGGGCGCAGCTGCACTTTCTCTACCGCTTGTGCGTACAGATGGAGAGCCTCCCGCTCCATCTCGGCGAGGACTTCGAGTGTGTACTCGAACATCTTCTTGCCGAGGTAGTTCGTGTAGCAATTGTTGTTCACCATCATGTGGAACTCGTCCGGTCCCATGACGCCATAGAAGCCGAAATCACCCCTCTTCGGGCTCCAGCCGCCCCAGCTTGCCATGCAGCGGCACATCTGGAGCAGCATCTCGACGCCCTCGCGGTATAGGAACTCCTTGTCTCTGCAGACCTGAGCGTAATGCCAGATGGCGTAGTAGATCGCCATGTTTTGGTGTATCTCCAGGTCGACGTGCTGCCAGGTGCCCGAGTCCTCGTGGCCGGTGATGGTTGAGAAGGGGTAGCGTGCGCCTTCCAGGTCGACCCTCTTGGCGTTCTCGAGCGCCCTGGGAAGGTAGTGGTAGCGGTACATGAGCAGCTTGCGAGCGACCTTGGGATCGAAGAACATATACATCCGGTGGCAGTAGATCTCGGTGTCCCAGAAGTTGACGCCCGAGTAGACCTCGCCGCCGAGCTTGCACAGGACGTTCCGATGGTCGCTCTCGCCATGATAGTTGATGTACATCGCAAACAGCGAATAGCGTACGCCCTGCTGCAGCTCCTGGTCGCCGTCGATCTCGATGTCCATGCGATCCCAGAAGCGCACCCAGCCGCGGCGATGCTCTGCCAGCGCTTGGTCGAAGTCGATCCTGGCGAGCTGCTTCGCGAGCGAGAGGCCGTCGGTCCAGACCCGCTCAACGTTCTCCGTCTGTTCCCAATGGTTGATCGCTATCTTTTCGAATACAGTCGACAGCCCTTGTGTGAGCTTGAGCGTCGCCTCGACCCCGATGAACTTCTCGCGTTCGACGAGGACTGGGGCGATGGGTTGATTCGCCGTGACGCGGAAGCTCGAGAAGAGGCGGCAGCCGCTCTTTTGAGTTCGGGCCTGGATGGCACAAATATCACCAGAGCGCTCGCTACGCTCAGGCTCCCAGAAATTCGTCTGCGCCGACGATAGTTTCTCGCTCGCGCCGGAGCCCTGCGTTTGGTCCCAGCCTGCCGCTAGCTCGTAGATCGTGTTGAAGTCGAGGCCAGAGAGTACTCGAACCTCGCCCGAGAAATTGAGCGGCTCGAGGACGACGCGTTGGCACCCGAGCGCCGTGGTATTGATATCCGTGAACCGGATGAACTTTAGCTTCAGTCGTTTCCCGCCGCGCGTCGTCCAGACGAATTCCCGCGTCAAGGTAGCCTCGCGCATGTCGAGTGTGCGCCTGAAATCCGAGAATTTCACCGAGGCGAGGTCGAGCGTCTCGCCGTCGATCGCAATGCGGATATAGAGCCAGTCGACCGCAGTGATCATGGCCGCCACTTCCGTCACGAAGCCCTTGAAGACCTGGGGATATTTTACATCCAGCATCTCGTATAGTTGGCTGAAATAGCTCCCCAGCAAGTGATCACCCGAGTAGCCTTCCTCGAAGTAGCCCCGGACGCACATGAACTCGTTCGCCAGAGAAAAAATCGATTCTGAGAGGCGCTGCTTCCGGGGATCGAAGCCATCCTCGACTACCAGCCAGGGATCGACCTTGAAATACTTTTCCGAAGTTTTAAAGAGATGCATCCTTCACTTCTCCTGATTCATGCGTGCGAGAACGTCGGCCAACGTCCCCTGGAACGGCCCGGGCGTCTCCATCTTGATGGAGACGAGGGCCGCGGCGAATTTCAACGATTCCGAGACATCGTGATCGTTCCGACGGGCAAGATAGGCGGCGAAGGTCGTATCACCGCGACCAGTGCGTCCCACGGCGCTTCGGTTGGTGAATTTCTCGAAGTAGGTCTTCCCGCGGACGCGGGCCAGCACTCCGTCCGCACGGGTGATAACCGTCTCAGGGCATCCCCAGGACTCGAACTGCTTGGCTGCCTCCTCAAGGTCGTCCGAACCGGTAAGGACCTTCGCCTCCACCACGTCCAGCTTGAGCTTGCTCATCAGGGCGGCGATGTCCCGCTTTAGCGGGACATCCTTGAAGAAGATGTCCTGTGTAGTCGGGTCAACCTGTCGGACAAAGCTCTGCATGTCCGTCGAGAGCTTGTAGCCGCGGCCCTTCAGTCCGCGGATGATGTCTAAGGTGAACTCCTGGTCCGATATCCCGGCCAAGTGCAGGTTGCGCGTCGCGATCGCGGGCATGTCCTCGATGGCGAAGCGGCCGGCGCTCCTCTTGAGCCTCAGGATGCGCTCGTCAACGTTCGCGGATGGATGGATTACGACGGAATAGCTCGTTTCGGTGGCGGGCACCGTGAATGTTTCAATGCCCAGCTCCTCGAAGGGCTTCAGTATCCCCTCGTCGGCCGGTGCCATCTTCGTGACGACGGCCACCCGCTGACCGATGCGGGCCGCCGCGATGGCGCCGCAGAGCACCGCGCTGCCTGGCGCGACGACGGTCTGTCCCTGGTAGGGAGTGATTTCATCAAAGCACATATGCCCTACGAAGGTGATGTCGAATTCCTTCAAACTCTTCTCCTTAAGGGGTTGTTATTCTTCGGTCCGATAGCTGCTGGAACCGGGCGATCGTACCCCGCGGTAGTGATCGCCCGGCGTCGCGGACATTATCCCTTCACGGCGCCGGCCGTGACGCCGAGCGTGACGTAGCGCTGGAAAAGGAGGAATATGACGAGCGGAAAGGCCATGGCAATCACTAAGGCCGCGCTCAGTATTGGCACACGAAGCCCGAACTCGCCCCTCATCATCGCTATGCCAACGGTAAGAGTCCTATGTTCTTGGCTCTGGAGGATGAGCAGCGAAAAGGGCATTTCGTTCCACATCGATTGGAAGCCGATGATCGCGAGGGTCGCCACCATTGGTATGGCGAGCGGCGCCATGATGCTGACGAGGATCCGGAAGGGTCCGGCGCCGTCTATGCGGGCCGCTTCGACTAGCTCGATGGGCATGTCCGAAAAGTACGTCGTCATTATATATGTTCCGAAGGGGGCGAAGTACGCGACCCAAGAGAGTATCGCGCCGAACCCCGTGTTCGTCAGGTGCATGAGGGAGATCAGTTTGAACACCTGAGTGGCCAAGAGGAGTTGTGGGAAAATAGACATGAAAAGCACAAGGAGGAAGAGGGGTCTACGAAGGGCAAAACGCATCTTGCCGAAGGCGTAGCCCGCTGTGACGCATACTATTATGTATAGGACAAGCGCTAAAGGAACGTACAGCAGGCTGTTCACCGTGTACTGCAAGAGACGGCCGCTGAAGGCCGCATATTGATAATTGTCCCAGATGGGAGCCTTCGGCAGGGCGATCGGATTCACGACGAACTCATCGTTCGACTTGAGGCTCGCGCTTATGATATTGTACAACGGCAGGAGCGAGGCGAGGACGAGAATAATCATGAAAGCCTGGACGGCGACGCGAGCGACCGGGCTGAACGACGATGTTTTCTTCACGCGTCTCTCCTCTGCATCAGGCGTATCTGGACCGTCGAGATGATGGCGCAGAACATGAACAGTACCATGGCCCAGGCGCTGGCATAGCCGGCATGGAACTTCTGGAATCCCTGGGCGAAGATGCCGTACTCGAGCGTGAAAGTACTGTATCCGGGCCCGCCTTGCGTGAGCGTGTAGATGAAGGAGAACATACGCGCGAAGACCTCGATGAAGTTGAACACGACGAAGAACTCGACTGCGAAACGGACGCTCGGGACCGTGACTTTTACGAAAGTCTTCCAGAAACTGGCGCCGTCGATCAGGGCGGCCTCGTATATCGATTTATCGATGCCATTCATCGCGGCCAGGAAGTAGATGATCCCGAAACCGAGATGGAGCCACACAACGAGGGTGATTCCGACGGTATTAATGGCCAGGATGGGGTTTATGAGGAAGTGCAAGGGGGAGCCCGCGACCAACTTGACGAGGAGGTTGAGCGCTCCGTCGTCTCTGAGGTAGATCGAGAAGATGACGCCCATGATGACGTATCCCAGGAGGTTCGGGATATACAGGATAGCGCGATAGGCCTGCCAGCCCTTGATGCCCTCGCGCATCAGGGCCGCGACGAATAGCGTGAAGATAGTGCTGACCGGTATGTAGAGGATCAGGATCGCGGTGTTTTTAAGCGATGTCCAGAAGGACTTGTCACTGAACATCTTTCGGTAGTTCGCAAGGCCGATCCACTTTTGCGGGCCGTAGCCTTTCCATTCGGTGAAGCTGGCGAAAAGGTTCATAGCTACCGGGTAGAGGATGAACGCGAACAGCAACACCAAGAGCGGCGCCAAAAAAACATAGGGAGCGACGCCGTCCCTTTCCAAACTTCGATGACGCATAGTTGGCACCTCGCGAACGCGAGGACGGGACATGCGCAATGCGCGCGCCCCGCCCTCGTTTTTGTGGACTTGGGAAAAGACGGACTTATCTACTTCGTAATCAGCTTCTGGTACTCGTCGATGAACTGATCGACGCTGATCTGACCGGTGACGAAAGCCTGATCGCAGAGGCGGTTCGCGTCGTCCTCGTACCCGTTGTAGAACAGGGGGATGTAGTCCTTGGCACCGTTCTTGAGGTAACCCTGGATGACCTTCAGCAAGGGGTAGGAATTGTCGGAACCGCCGGCGGCCGTGTTCGGCGAGAGGGCGCCGGTGGCTGCGGCATAGGTCTTGGCTCCCTCGCCGGTCGTCACGAACTTGACGTAGGCCGCGGCGAGTTTCTGGTTCTTCGACCACTTCATGACGCCGTAGCCGATGCCAGCGCCCTGCATGACCTGCTGGTCCTTGTACTTACCGTCGGCGAAGTTGACCGCGGGGAAGTAGCCAACGTTCTTCGCGCCGAGCTGGTCGGAGAAAATCTTCCAGTTGCCGACGTCGGAGAGCAGGCCCACGAACATGGCCCCACCGCCCGCGGCGAACTTGTCGATGCCGTCCATGAAGTATGGGCGGGAGAAACCGTCCTTCTCGACATAACCCTTGTCGATGATGGTCTTAAGGAAGGTGACGCTCTCCTTGAACACCGGGTTGTCGAACTTCTGGGATCCGTCCACGAGACCGCCGACGTTCGGGCCGTAAGCGTTGGCTGCGGCGCAGCGGAGGAAAAAGTCGATGGTGTAGGTCTGGCCGGAGGTAATCGGTACGACCCCGGCGGCCTTGAGCTTCTCGCAGGCGGCGAGGAAGTCAGCGGAGGACTTGGGGGCCTTCTCGGGGTCGAGGCCAGCCTTCTTGAAGTAGTCCTTGTTGTAGTAGATGCCGAATCCCTGCATAGTCAGCGGAAGCACCTTCACGGGCTGGTCGAGCTTCTGGTTCAGGGAGCACATCTCGATACTCGCCTGGGTAAACTGGCCCTTTACGTCCTTGATGTACGGATCGAGGTCGACGATGATGTCGGCGAAGCCGTTCACGCGGGCGCCGGGGTGGAACATCGCGACGTCCGGGCCGTCGTTAGCCGTAGCCGCGCTCTGGATGATCTGGTAGTACTGAGGCTCGAGAGGCTGCGACACGTGGTTGACCCTGACGCCGGGATTCGCCTTCTCGAAGGCTGCGTCGTTCTGCTTCATGGGGGCCTGCGCGCCGCCGGCATTGACCTCTCCGTACTTGAAGTCCCAGACGGTGAGCGTCACCTTCTGCTGGGCGAAGAGCGCCGCCGACGCGCAAAGCAGCACGAGACCGATACCGAGGATAGTTTTCCTCATCATCAAATCCTCCTTCTGTTGCGGAATAATCTCGAATCACTATGTGGCCACATTCGGAAGCCGTAAATGGACTGGAATGCGCCGGATCATGGACAAAATTCCATGCGCGGCCGGGCGGACTTTATGGTATTATTCTGGCGTGACACACTATCGGACCGTCCAGGGGTCCATATTTCTCTCCGTTTCGCTCCTGCTCGTGAGCGTGCTCTTGGTCTTCTCGCTCGTGATATACGATTACGCCTCCTCGGTCGCCCGCGAGCGCTTTGCCGACACGTTGACTTCGCTCTCCAAGTCGGTGCTGACCAACCTCGACTCCCAGGTCGGGGAGATGAACCGGCTGAGCCTGACGCTGGTCTACTCGCAGGTCTTCCAGGACCTGTATATGCGCCACCTCGCCCTGCCGCGCATGCCGGCTTCCGTGGAGCAGAGGATCGCCAAGCTCGAGAACACCGAGGCCCTGATAGAGATCTGCGACACCATCCTAGGGCCCAATCAGTCCGCGCCCCAAATGAACCTTTTCGATCCACAGGGCGAGATGATCGGAGCTGGGTACTACAGCCGGCTCATCGAGCGCGACGCGAAGCGTGAGCCCTGGTACCCCGAGGTAATGCGGAAGGGCGGCGAGCGAGTGATCCTTCCCCCTCACAGCGATCCTCTACTTGAGGACACTTCGGTGATCGTCAAGGGCAAGCGCTACGTCTCCCTTCTGCGGAGCTTCCAGGACTCCATGCGCTCCACGCAGGGAGTCATCGAGGTGAAGCAATACTGCGACTCGTTGTTCAGCGAGCTGGATAGCCTCGGCAACTCGACGGTCTCGATTTTTGTAGTGGACGGCGGCGGGCGCCTCCTCTATCCATACGATGGAGCTCGGGTCGACGGCGAGGAGCTCCTGCGGCTCTCCCAGAAGGCCGCGACCCGACCTATAGCGACGGGCATGCTTCCCGGGAGGCTCGATCCGCAGCTCTTCGCGTCGACCTCCTCGAAGGACACGGGCTGGATCGTTATTATCGGAGAGCCCTCGGCTGGGCTGTCGACGAGCATCATGCAGTACACCGCGCGGATCGCCCTACTCACCCTGGGCGCGATCCTCTGCTCCCTCGTCGCGTCTTACTTTATAGCCCGCCGCGTCACCGTGCCGATCAAGGCCCTGCACGCCGAGATAGACGAGGTGGACTTGGCGAACCTGGACGATGTCGCCGTGGGAAGGCGCGGACAAGACCCCGGCGAGATAGACGCGCTCAGGCTCGCCTTCCATAGAATGAGGCTGAAGCTCAACGAGTCCATTCAAGAGGCTGTATCGCTTAGGGCCCACGAGAAGGAGGCCCAGCTGGTGGCACTCCAATCGCAGCTCAACCCGCACTTCCTCCACAACATGCTGCAGACCATCGCCATCATGGCTGAAGAGAGCGACGCGCGCGCCATACAGGGGCTGATCGTCAACCTGGCGAAGGTGCTCCGTTACGTTTCGTCAACGGAAGAGACGACCGCTACGCTTGGCATGGAGGCCGAGTACGCTGAGAGCTATCTCGCCGCGATGCGCGCGAGGTTCGGGGACAGTCTCGAATTCGTCATCGACATACCCGTCGCGATGAGGGGGATCATCGTTCCCAGGCTCGTCTTCCAGCCCTTCATCGAGAACTGTTTTAAGTATGGGACCTCCAACCGACCTCCATGGCGCGTCGAACTCCATGGTCGCCTCTCGGACGGGCGCTGGGAGGTCGAGATACTGGACAACGGCCCGGGCTTCTCGGTCGAGACCCTGAAGCGCGTGAGCGAGAGAATCGCCGCCCGCGAGCGAGAGGGCAGGGGACTCCCGACCCTCTCGATATCCGGGATGGGGATATTGAATTCGTACGAACGATTCAAGCTGGCGTTCGGAGATGGGTCCGTCTTCGAGATTGGCAACAGATCTGAGGGAGGAGCCAGGATCACCATGGGGGCTCGAATACATGGCTGAGCGCTGTTTCACCTACGTCGTCGCCGAGGACGAGGAGCGAATGAGGGACTACGTGACCCGAAAGACTGCGGAGCTCGATCCGTATTTCAAGTGCGTCGGGTCCGCTGCGGACGGAGAGGAGGCCGTTGAGCTTGTCGAGCGCTATTTACCCGACCTCCTCATTACCGACATCAAGATGCCAGTGCTGGGCGGGCTCGACCTCGTCGAGCGGATCCGCGCGACGAACGCGGACATCCGGATAGTCATCATCTCAGGCTACAGTGAATTCGAGTACGCCCGCCGGGCAATCGAGCTCGGCGTTGACGATTATATACTTAAGCCGATCGACGCCGAAGGCTTGCAGGAGATTTTAAGGAGGATCCGAATCAGGTTGGAGTCCTCGACGGGCATCGTGGATAAAGAATACGGCCTGGACCGGATCGGCGCCAGGGAAGAGGATCTCGTTAAAGCCATCAAGGTCTACCTTCAGGAGAACTATCGCCAGCCCTACTCCCTGGAGAAGCTCGCCGCTACCTTCGGCTGCAAGACCGCGTATCTGCTCCGCCTGTACAACAGGATCACGGGAAGCACGCCAACGCAGGAGCTCATAAAGCTCCGCGTGGAGAAAGCGAAGCGGCTCCTCGTGGGGCACCCGAACCTCGAGATAAAACAGGTCACGTCCGCCGTGGGCTATGAGGATCCGCTATATTTTTCGCGCCTCTTCAAGAGAGAGACGGGCCTCGCCCCCACGGCGTTCAGGGACTCGATGAACCGGACTTAGCTTTTAGCCAGGCCGGGTCGCCCGCCGCGATCGCCATGTTGGCCCGGCGCGCGTCGACTCCCTCGAGGAAGCGCTCGGGCGTCATCGCGCCGGCCAGCATCTGCTCGAAGTCGGCTTCTATCTCCATCCATTGCGCCATGATGTACTTGACCCCTCCCTGGAAGGGCTCCCCGCCGAGTCGTGCGAAGCCGAGGAAGGCCTGCTCGTTCCGCAGGAGAGGCACGGGCCTGGTCGGGAAGGAAAGACCCAGGCCCTCGGGCTGCTCCACGGCGTAGCGATAGAGATTGTCCTCCCGCGTCAGGAAGCGGAAGAATTGCAGCACGGCTTCCTGATCGTGGCTCTTGGCGTTGCCGAACCATGCGGGCGCTGAGCGCTCGATACTCACGGTCTGGTTGTCGAGCCAGGGGATGGGGAACATTCCCCAGGACTCCGCCCCGGAATCGGGGTTCGTCTTGAGGACGCTCCTCGCGAAGCCTATCTTGTTGAGCGTCATCGCGGCGGAGCCTGAGATCAGCGCGCTCTTCGCACCCTCGATGGTGTTCGCCATGAAGTCGCCGCCGAAGTACCCCGAGCGCATCGCAGCGAGGATCTGTTCCAGCGTCTTTAGGAAGGGCCTGTAGCCCGCAAAGGTCTGACTGTTCGCGTTCAGGCGGTTGTATAGGCCCTTCTCGCGCTCCTCGAAAGCCGCCCCCAGCTCGAAAAAGGTGAGCGAGGAGTGCCATCGACTCGCGCCCGGCTCGTAGATAGGCAGGATGCCGGCCGCTTTGATCCTCTCGCATACGGCCATGAATTCCTTGGTGGTTTTCGGCGGGCTAAGGCCCAGTCTTTTGAAGATCTTGTCGTTGTAGGTGTAGACCCAGCCCGTGTAGTCGTCCCACAGGACCAGGCCGTAAATGCGCCCCTCGTGCGAGACGGTAGGGAGCCACTCGGGTTTGAGTCGCTTGGTCCATTCCTCGCCAGTCAGGTCGATGCAATACTTGCGGGGATCGATCTCGCCGCCGAGGTACCACCTCGTCGACTGCATGAGGAAGACGTCGGGGGCCTCTCCTGAGTCGAGCGTCGTTTTGAGGGCCCGGAAGTAGACGTGAGGGGCGTATATCGAGAACGAGACCTTGATGCCTGTCTCCTTCTCGAAGAGCTTGGCGTTCTCGCCGAGTACATCGTATATCCAGCCGTCAGAAGCCATGACTTGGATCTTGCGGGACGGACGAGAGGCTGTTTCGGCCCCCTTCCAGGCGCCGCATGACGCCATGCCCGCGCAGGCCAGGGCCGGGAGCAGGAGCCACGTCGCGAGCCTGCAGCGCGCGGCCGAGGGGTTAGGTCTCACGACACGACTATAACATGCATCGTGCCGCATTGCGAGACTATGCCCGAGGCGAACGATCGTTCCGATAGCCCCGGAGGCGCGCTTAGCGGCTCTCGCGCGAGGTGCGGCTCAACGATTCGGTCGATTCCGGAACACGTGGGGGGAAGCCGCAGTTTTTAAGATTGTCCACCTTTCTTGGATTATTCCACACTGCCGCCTCGGGAGAATCGTGTCACGATAGCTGCGAAAGTCCGCGCGGAGGCCTTTGACCACGAGGAACTTCCCCTGATTGGGGTGCAGTGGCACCCTGAGCGTTCGCTGGTGGGAGAGTCATACTGTGAGACTCTCGCGGGCAAACGCGCTTTGAATGCTGTCCACATAATACCGCAATGGCAGAGACGCCCATGTTCTTCTTTCTTGGCCCATCTTCAGAAGATCCGCGACGAGCGCGCCTTCGTCCAGGAAGGTTCTCAGGTAGCCCTCGGATTCCAAGGCGGCCAAGGCCCGGGTGATGAGGATCAAAGCTTCCTCCGAGTTTCCCATCAGGCTAGTGGCGACAGCCTGGAGAATGACCAATTGGTAATGGCGATAGAGTCGCCCCTCCAGCTTTGTCGTTTTCGATAAATCATCCATTATTCCCATGGCTTCCCGGATGAATTGCCTGTTCGTCGCGCCGTCCGGGCAGTGGACGAGGACTCGACAATACTCGATCAGCTCGAATTCCTTAACCAGCGGTCCATCCACCTTTTTGGAGACGAGTCTTCGGGCTAGAGCCGCAGCCTCATACCAGTTCCCCGACTCCCGCTCGAATCTGATTCTGCAGATCTCCATCCAGCTCACCAAGTGCGGGTGCAGATCGAATTTCGTTTTCAATTCGTCGAGCGTCTTCAATGTATGCCTGGCGCCTCTTTCGTTCCTCGCCGCAAGATAGATTTGCGCGAGTTCGATATTGCCGAAGGCGAGATCGTTCGGATTCTGCCCTTCGAGCATCGAGTTGAATCCAGTCGCGATATTCTTCCTGGCCTCCTTTATCTTGTTCTTCTCGTAGAGTATATCGGAGAACCTGAACAGCACGCGGGCCGCGGTGCCATGGTCCGACTCGCTGTTCGTCATCGTCCGCAGTATGAAATTCCTGCAAATCTCCGATGCTTCCGACAATCTCCCCTGCATCTGCCTGATAGTCGCTATATCGCACACGCTTATCGCCTGCATCCACTGATTGCCGTGGGATATCCCCAATTCCGCGATCTTCAGGAATGTCCCCTCCGCGGAATCCAGATCGCCCATTTTTCTGTACAGCCTCCCGAGGAGGAAGAACATCACCCCCCGCGGGAAAAAATCGTCTTCAGCCAGCTGCTCGTTGGCTTCCAGCGCAAGTTCCATGCCCAGCTTTTCATCGCCTCTGCATTCCGCGACGTAGGCGCGGATGGCGGTGATATATGAAGGGATACGCGATTCCTCTTTCCCCGACGCGTCGCGAACGCTGTCCTGGACGCATTTAAGGTAGACTTCCGCCTGAGCGATCAGCCCTGAAAACAGCAAGGCCCATGATTTCGCCACGCACAGATTGGGGTACTTCCGGACGACGTCGTCCGGCATCGCGTCTATCCATGCGACCACCGCTCCGTGATCGCCCTGCGACAGCTTCTCCATGAACGCAGCGTCGATCAGGCGAGCGATGAACCCGTAATTGCGCGCGTGCAGGCTGTGGGTTATCGCGTCGTCGTAGAGCCCTTGTGACAGATACCACCTCGCCGCGGTCATGTGCATGCTTCTGATTTTCTCATCCGTCAACGACCGTCTCAGCCTTGTTTCCAGCACGTCCCTGAACAGATGGTGATACCTGTACCACAACCGGTCTTCGTCGAGCTGCTGGATGAACAAGTTCAGACTCACGAGTCTCTCGAGTATCTCTTGACAGCTGTCCATTCCCGTCATCGCCCTGCAAAGCGAATCCGTCATCTTGTCCAGTATCGCCGTCCGCAGAAGGAAATCCATGACCCCCATATCCTGGCCATGCAGCACTTCCTCCACCATGTAATCCATGATCTGGCTCTTGCTGCCGCAAAAATTCGCGATCGCGGCGGAATCTCCGCGGTCTCCTTTCAGCGAATTCGCGGCTATCTGCAGGCCGGCTATCCATCCTTCCGTTTTGATTACCAGCAAGTCCAGCTCCCTATCGGACAGATCAAGCCTTCTGCATGTGTTCAGATATGCTTCCATTTCCTGAGCGGTGAACCTGAGATCATCCATCCTTATCTCGATTATGCCTTTATTCAGGCGAAATCTCGATATTCCTACAGGACTGTCCGATCTTGTCGAAATGAATACATGCACATTCGAGGGCATCCTCTCTATCAACTCCATCAGCAAGGCGTGGACTTTTTTGTTTTCGATGAAGTGGAAGTCGTCCAGAACGATGGCCACCGGTTCGCTTTTCGCTTCAAGCGCATACAGGAATGAATCGAT
Source organism: Treponemataceae bacterium (assembly GCA_963678065.2). Taxonomy (GTDB): domain Bacteria; phylum Spirochaetota; class Spirochaetia; order Treponematales; family Rectinemataceae. The sequence continues at coordinate 1,949,321 of CAXXVZ010000003.1, read as the reverse complement.
GGTCGCTTTTGCCATGGGAGCAGGAGCCGTCTGAAGAAAGAGATATTCCTTTTCCAGGGACATCGATCTGGCGCTGCTGAGCGAGTGGCTGAGATTGTTGAGGAAGCGCACCTCGTCGTTGTCGGAACCATCGACGGAGAACCAAGCCACGGTCACTCTCTGCCGCTTCATCAAACACTGCGCCCACTGCGCCAACAGCGTCGTCTTGCCGAACCCTGCCGGCCCGGATACCAGCGTGACCGGTATCTGCAGGCCGTCGTTCAGTTTCGAGTCGAGGCGGGATCTTTCTACATAGTCGTTTGGCATGAACGGAATGGAGTTCTTGATAGGCAGCGCGCGGCCGGATGCCTGGCTGTCCGCGCGGGCCTGGATGACGGACTGATGATGGCTTATTTCCTGTTCGTCGTCGAGATTGTCCTTGCATATTTGACTGTACAATTCGAGTGTTTTGGGTTCCGGCGATATTCCGAGCTCCTCTTTCAGGGACTTGATGCAGTCTTGGTATTGCCGCAACGACGCGTATTTCTTGCCGATCTCGAAATACAGTCGCATGAGGGTCCTGTGGGCCAGCTCGTTGCAGGAATCTTCCAGCAGCCACCTCCGGGCGTAATAGATGGCGTTCTGGCGGTCCTTCGCGATGATCGACGCATTGACCAATCTCTCGAACACGTTCGTCAATTTTTGACTGTACTCCTGCCCTTGCGATTCCTGCCATATGTCGTACTCGGAACATCCCGGCAGGTGAAATCCATCCAGAAAATGGCCGCGGCATATCCCGGCCAGATCCTGCATCGACCGCATGCAGTCGTCGCACATGCCGCCTTTCCCGTGGCGGTGGGCTTCCACTTTGCCCAGAGTCTTCATCAGTTCATCGGTATCGACCCATATGCCCGGCGCCGCGCCGATCGAGACGACGTCGCGGTGTAGCTCGCAGAATTCCTTCCCGAAAATCTTGTTGACGTACAATAGGGTCTGTCGAAGATTGGCGTGCGCCCTCCTTCGATCGAAATCCGGCCACAGAAGCGTCGACAGGGAATCCCGGCTATGGCCTCTCCTCGTGACGCTCAAATAGATGATCAACGCGAGGGCCTTGCGAGTCTTGGGAAGTGTCTCTTCGCCGTCAACCTTTACCATCGGGCTGCCGAGCCAATGCAGACTAATAGCAGGCATTTGTGTGCATCCTCCCAGGTGGAGCCCAGTGTATTCCACTTCTTCCCCGCCAACAATTCGTTTTTCCCAGGAAGAGCCGACCAAAAATATGCTGTCTCTTGCATATTCGACGGTCAATAGACGCTCATATGACGCTTCTTTGACACAGGCGCCCTACGATAGCGTCAAGATCGCGGTTCGACAGAGATGCGGCGCGACGCCAAGAACATAGAGGTTGGCAGGCCATGGAATATGTGAAACTCGGCAGGTCCGGTTTGAAAATAAGCAGACTCTGTCTGGGAACGATGAATTTCGGGAAAAAGCTGGATGAAAACGGGAGTCATGAGCTCCTGGATCTCGCGGTAGACAGCGGTGTCAACCTCATCGACACGGCAGATGTCTATGGCGGAAAGAACTGCGAAGGCCTTTCGGAGCAGGTGATAGGGCGGTGGTTTGCCCGGTCTCCCGGCAATAGGGAAAAGGCTATCCTCGCCACCAAGGTTTATGGGGTCACCGGGCCAAGGCCCAACGATGCCCGATTGTCCGCGTACCACGTGATACGAGCCTGCGAAGAGAGCCTGCGAAGACTGCGAACCGATCGGATAGATCTCTACCAGATGCACCATATCGACCGCGGTACTACGTGGGACGAAATCTGGCAGGCTATGGAAAAACTCGTTCAGGATGGAAAAGTCCTATATATAGGCAGCAGCAATTTTCCCGCTTGGCAAATCGCCAAGGCTAGCGAAAACGCCAAAAGGCGCAATTTCCTGGGATTGGTCTCCGAACAGAGCATCTACAATCTTTGCGAAAGGACAGTCGAGCTGGAGCTGCTTCCCGCCTGCGAAGATTACGGCATCGGCTTCCTTTGCTGGAGCCCTCTCAATGGGGGCGCGCTCGCGAAGAGAACCACAAGCGACGACAGAAACGATGATCCCGGAAACGAGAAATGGCGGAACAGACAATCCAGACTCGACGGGTGGTTCTCGTTCTGCGCGGAGAAGGGCCGATCTCCAGAGTCCGTGGCCCAAGCGTGGCTGCTCGCCAATCCCCTCGTCACCTCGATAGTCATCGGACCGTCAAAAGTATCCCATTTCAGAAGCTCTCTCGACTCAGTCGGTGTCCATCTGGAGCAAGACGAGCTCGAACGCGTCGATGAAATCTGGCCAGGTCCCGGGGGGCCGGCGCCCGAAGCCTATGCATGGTGACTTCCTTTTCGCTGATTCTCTGAAAACCAACAACTGCAAGGAGTATTTGATGACGATTAAACTGGGCTCTGCGATGAATGAGGCAAAAATGGAGAACCTCGAGTTCGACGTGGTCGTCGCGGGAGGTGGCACCGCGGGAATAGTCGCGGCGATAGCGGCGGCCAGGAGCGGGATGAAGACACTCCTGGTGGAACGCGGCAATTGTTTAGGCGGGACGATGACCTCGGGCCTCATCATCCAGTTCGGCGGCGGGGGCTATAGATACATGACGGGAATCCAAAAGGAGATTCTTGATGACTTGGTGAGGTTGGGCGAGGCGACGGACTTGGGCGAGCCCGATGTAGCCTTTCCTTTCAACCCCGAGACCTTCAAAGAACTCGCTTTGGAAAAAGTATTCGATTCTGGAGTCCAGGTGCTCCTCTATACGAACGTAATAGACGCGATCGTGGACGCGAAGAAGATAGTCGGTTTGATAATCGCCAACAAGTCGGGAATCTTCAGGGTACATGCCAGGATCGTCATAGACACCACGGGGGACGCCGACATAATCGCCCTCTCCGGGGCTCCATATATCAACGTTCCCGTCGGAGGAATTCTCGGGGCGCGGGTCGCGAATATCGACATGGAAAAGCTCATAGGATACATGAAGGCCAATCCGACGCAGATATGCGAGACCGACCTATCGAAGCCGCTGATTCGCATGGCGGGGTTCTTCGACCTCGTGGAGCGGGCGATGGTGAATGGCGATCTCGAAGACGACATGATGTGCGTTCCCGACAATTTGCTGGAGACAGAGGGTACGCTGGAGGGGAAACGCCGCTATCTGCGGATAGACGGCATATTCCCCGAGAGAGGAACCGCGATGATCGGATATGGGGCGCCAGTCAGCTGCGATGGGACGGATGTCTTTTCCCTGACGAGGGGGGAGCGGGAAGCGAGGAGACGGAACAATATACTCCTCGATTTCCTGAGAAAGTACATTCCAGGCTTTGGAGAAGCCTACATAGTCTATTCGGGATCGTCTCTCGCCATCTGGGGAAGCAGAAAGGCCATAGGAGAATACGTGCTCTCCGCCGAGGATATCCACGGCAGCAAGAGATTCGAGGACGTAGTCGTAAAGGCGCACGCCAATCTGGATCATCGGACACTCCACATCAAATCCATAGAATTCGATATCCCGTACCGATCGTTGATCCCTCTCGACATCGACAATCTCATCGTCGCCGGAAGATGCTTTTCCACCGCCAAAGACGCGCGCATTCCGGGGATCAACATTCCCATATGCATGCAGATGGGGCAGGCGGCCGGCACCGCCGCCGCCATGTCGGTTCAGGAAGGAATAGCCCCGCGTCGGCTCGACGTAAAGCGCCTTCAGAGGCGATTGACCGATGCAGGTCTATTCACACTCGAGGAAGGGAGATGAAACGAGAAAAGGTGATCATCGATACGGATGCCGGGATCGATGATGCTATGGCTCTCTTCTTCGCCCTCGAGTCGGAGGAACTCGACATCCTCGGGATTACGAGCGTATTCGGCAACACATACGTAAAAAACTCGACGAGGAATATTCTGGCAGTGCTCGCGGCGGCAGGCCGACATGACATCCAGGTCTACGAAGGAAGCGGCAGCCCGATCGCCCGCGCACTCGCTCCAAGAAGCGGCGCGTTTCACGGGGATGATGGATTGGGGGGCGTAGCCGATCAGTTGCCTAGACCGTATGCCACCGCGTCGTCCATTCCAGCCGCCCAGTTCATCGCCGAACGGATCATGGCGGAGCCTGGAGAGATCACGGTAGCCTGTCTTGGACCGGTCACGAACCTCGCGCTCGCTCTGCGACTCAATCCCGACATCGCCAAATACGCCCAGAGGATAATTTTGCTCGGCGGCGCCATCGCCATTCCCGGAAACGCCACGCCAATCGCCGAGGCAAATTTTTTCAACGACCCGGAATCCGCGAAAATCGTGTGCGGCGCGTCATGGAACGTCGAGCTGGTCGGGTTGAATGTCACTACCAGAATCGAAATGACCGCCGCCTACGTGGAGCGACTATGCTCGAAAAAGAACAAGGCGACGGATTTCATCGCGAAGACCATACCGTTCTATCAACGCGCGTACGCCTCGCACCACGGCATGCTCGACTCGGTCTACTGCCACGACGCCACACTTATCGCATATCTCATCGAGCCAGGATTGTTCAGGGTGGAAAAAATACCCATCCATGTTCAGACCGAGGCGAGCGCCGCGGGCATGACTATCCGCGATGACAAGCATTATTGGAGCGATTCCAGCGTCGCAAGCGTCTGCGTGGAGGTCTCGGGCGATTCGGTCTTGACGCTCTTCGGCCAAAGAGTAGGCAGAATGAACGTCTGAAATATATCTGGCCAGCCGAAATCGCTGCAGGCCCTATAAGGAGGAAAGTTATGGATACCTCATAGCTCGATCATATTCTCGTTTCGTTCTGCCGAGTTTTCCATCTTTCAAAGAGAACTGGAAAAAGGAGACTTACGATGAAGAAGAATGTCATGATCGCGATCGCCATTTCTCTGGTCTTTCTCGCGAGCATCCCCGCCGCGATAGGCGCGCAGCCGCCTAAATACAGGATTGGCATCGTCTTCGATATTGCGGGCAGAGGTGACAAGTCGTACAACGATGGCGCATACAACGGCCTGAAACTTGTGGCGCAGGCTTACAAAGGCTACATCAAGGGTGATCCGGACAAGGTGAATTCCGGAACGGAAATCGAGCTCAAGTATCTCGAACCCAAACAAGGCGGCCAGGACCGCGAACAGCTTCTCCGCGTGCTCGCGGAAGATGGCTACAACCTTGTATTCGGGATCGGCTTCGCGTTCACGGGCTCCATAGAGAAGGTCGCGAAGGATTTCCCGAAAACGAATTTCGCACTGATCGACGGTACCGTGGCGGGTCTCAACGAAGACTCCAATCTCACGTGCATCAGCTTCGCCGAACATGAAGGATCGTTCCTCATCGGCGCGTTATGCGGCCTTATGATATCCGACAAGCCGGCCGCAAAATTGGGATTTTTGGGAGGAATGGACAATCCCCTCGTCCATAAATTCCAGTCAGGATTCATCGCGGGCGCGACATATGTCAATTCCAGACTGAGAAAACCCGGCATGATAATTCCACAGTATGTCGGGAAGGATACCACAGCGTTCCGCGATCCCAAGACCGCTTCCGCGATCGCCAGCGCCCAGTACAATTCCGGCGCGGAAATAGTCTTTCATGCCTCGGGCGGATCGGGGGCGGGGCTTTTCGAAGCGGCAAAGTATTACGGCAAAGAAGCCATAGGCGTGGATACCGATCAGGGCTACAGCTATATGACGAACGACAAAGATACGACCGCCAAGGAAGTCGGGAAATACATCCTCACTTCGATGCTGAAGCGTGTGGACCAATCCATCTTCGTGTTGTCCAGGAATCTCATCGAACAGGGCAGGGTCAAAGGCGGCTACAAAGTATTTGGTCTGTCCGACAATGGCGTTGGTCTTGCGGTGAACGAATTCAATCAGGCGAAGCTTTCCCCCTACGCCGCGAAGATCGAAGCGCTCAAATCGAAGATCGTCGCCGGGCAGATCGTCGTTCCATCCAACGACGCCGATACGGCCGCATTCGTAAACGCGTTGAAATGATCTATTCATAATGAGGAGAGAACGATGCCTGGGGCCTCTGCAAAAGATATGAATTCCCCGACAGTTCATGCGTCGAAACGGACAACGGCAACCTCCGCAGTCCTGAGAATGGAAGGCATTACCAAAGAATTCGCCGGAGTCGTCGCCAACAGCGATATCGACCTCGAACTATATGAGGGTGAAATACTGGCGCTGGTAGGCGAAAACGGAGCCGGAAAAAGCACGCTCATGAAAATCCTCTACGGACTGTACTCTCCCGACAGGGGGAATATATCCATCCGGGGGGACCGCGTAAACATCAAGGGCCCCAGAGAAGCCATAGCCAATGGAATTGGGATGGTGCATCAGCATTTCATGCTCGTGCCGACATTCAGCGTGCTGGAGAACATAATTCTCGGCGCGGAGACATCGCGGTTCGGAATCCTGGATTACAAAAAAGACAGAGAAGTCGTTCAGGAACTCATCGACGGCAACAACTTGTGCGTGAATTCCGGTCAGATTGTGGAGGAGCTCCCCGTGGGCCTGCAACAGCGCGTGGAAATCCTCAAAACTCTCTACCGGGGCGCGGAAATTCTGATATTCGACGAGCCAACCTCCGTTCTGACGCCACAGGAGACAGCGGAATTATTCAAAATCTTCCGCCTCCTGTGCAGTCAGGGGAAAAGTATAATTTTTATAAGCCACAAGCTCGACGAAGTGCTGGACATCGCAGACCGCATTACAGTCATCCGCAGGGGGAAGGTCGTCGAGACTCTGCAAAGAAGCGGGGCTACCAAAGCCATGATCGCCCAGATGATGGTCGGCAGGCCAGTCCTTCTGAATGTACAGAATCCGCGGCTATCCGCAGGAAAGACTGTCCTCGAGATATCAGGTCTGTCGCTGGTCAATAGCGTCAGGAACAGAATACTCCACGGCATATCTCTCGAAGTTCACGAAGGAGAAATTTACGGGATCGCCGGCGTCGAAGGCAACGGACAATCCGAACTCGTGAACGCCATCGCCTACGGCGCGGACAGGCTCAGCGGAAGCATTTTCCTGGATGGAAAAAACATCGTCGATCTCGACGTGCGCAGACGAAGGGACGTCGGCATGTCGCATATTCCGGAAGACAGGCGCAAGTACGGAGTATTCCTGTCCTATCCGCTTTCGGACAATCTCATGCTGGGCGTGCACCACAAGAAGCCATACGTGAACGGCGCCGGGATACAGAACAGCAAACAGATAATGGTCAACGCGAAGAAGCTTATCGACGAGTTCGACATCCGCCCGCACGATGTGAGTCTGCCAGCCCACGCCCTTTCGGGCGGAAACCAGCAGAAGGTCATCATCGCGCGCGAACTGAACTCTAAACCGCGACTCCTCCTCGCGAATCAACCCACGCGAGGCGTCGATATCGGCGCGACCGAATTCATCTACAATCAATTGATCCTGGCCAAAACCGCCGGGACCGCAGTCTTACTCGTATCGGCCGACCTCGATGAGATCATGTCCCTCTCGGATCGCATCGGCGTCATGTACAAGGGCCGTCTCGTAAAAGAATTCGACCGTACCGCCACGACGAAAGAAGAAGTGGGCTTCTACATGATGGGGGACAATGAATGCCGCGAATGAACAAATACTCGATTTTGAAGCTGGCGATCCCTTTTGTCAGCTTCCTGGCATCGATGGCGATGCTTCTCGTCATCGTAGTGCTCATCGGCGAGAGTCCTGGCAACGCCGTCGAGGCTATCTGGAAGATGACTTTTTCCAGGACATCGCGCGTAGCAAACATTCTGTCGACCGCGATTCCCCTCTATCTCGCGGGCATCGCGGTTGCTTTCGGGTTCCGCGCCGGCGTTTTCAACATCGGCGTCGAGGGACAGTATTTCATAGGCGGCTTCACCGGCGCGCTGGCTGGAATATACCTCAATCTCCCCGCGTGGATTCATGTGCCTGTCGTCGTCCTCTGCGCGATGCTCGGCGGAGCGATGTGGTCCTTTGTCCCGGCGATCATGAAGGCGACGAAGGGTATCCACGAAGTCATCACTACGATCATGTTTAACAATATTGCGCTCATCCTCGTCAACTACCTGGTGAACGGGCCATTCTCCGGGCTAGTCGGAACGACAAGCCTCGAGGCTCAGACGAAACCGATCAGATCGACGGCGATGTTCCATAAGCTCAATCCCGTATTCCGCGCAATCGGCTGGAATGTTCCGGACAATGTCTATCTCGACTACAGCCTGATAATCGCGGCGATCGCGGGTATCGTGGTCTGGTTTCTGCTTTTCCGCCTCCGCGTGGGTTTCGACATTCGAGCGGTCGGGACGAGCCTCAATGTCTCCATGTACACCGGGATCAGAGTCAAAAAAATCCAGATAGGCGTCATTCTTGCATCGGGGGCGCTCGCGGGTCTCATCGGTCTTCAGGAGATATTCGCGATCCGCGGGGTGTACACCTACGCGCTGGCGTCTGGATTGGGGCTCAACGGAATCGCTGTATCTCTCTTAGGGGGGAATTCGCCGGTCGGGATAGTCTTCTCGGCGCTGCTCTTCGCCTTCCTCAAACAAGCCGGCTATGGCTTGCAACTCTACACTCTGGTTCCGAATTCCGTCATAGATGTCGTCACCGGCCTGATGATCATAATAATCGTCGTCAGCAACGAACTCATGGGCGGATATATTCGCAACAAGCTCAAAAGGGAGGCGGCATAGATGGATTCGTCAGCGGTCTTCGAATTCATTCTGCGCGGACTGGACACCTCCGCGCCGATCGCCTTCGCCGCGCTGGGCGCGATTTTTACGGAGAAAGCGGGTGTCTTCAACATCGCGCTCGAGGGTATCATGATCGTGACGTCCTTCGGGATCGTCTGGGGTTCGCTGCTTTCCGGAAGTATAGGAGCCGGCCTGCTCCTCGCGATCATCCTCGGCGCCCTAGTCGCTGCCATACATGGCGTAGTGACTATCACCTACAAGGTCAACCAGATCATCTCCGGCACCGCCATCAACATATTCGCGCTGGGCATATCCAGGTTCCTGTCACAGTACCTATTCGGGCAGGAGACTCAGTCCCCCATGAATCCATTTTCTTTTCCCACATGGCATGGAATAAACACCTTCGGGCTGCTTCTCTTGCCGATCACAGCTCTCGTATGGTTCATCCTGTACCGCACGGTATTCGGACTCCGCCTGAGATCGGTGGGCGAAAACCCCGGGGCCGCGGATACGCTGGGAATAAACGTGGTGTTCATGCGATACGCCGGCGTCATTCTCTCGGGTGTGATGTGCGGTCTGTCCGCCGCGGTGCTGTATCCTCGCCAGTGGGTCTCAGGCATGACAGGCGGCCGCGGCTTCATCGCCATCGCGGCGATGGTCTTCGGAAGATGGAATCCGATCGGCGCCGTCGCCGCCTCGATGCTCTTCGGCTTCTCCGACACAATCCGGTTCTTTTTCGGTGCGAGCATTCCAATTCCTACCCAGTTCGTCCAGATGATTCCCTACGTCCTCGCAGTCATCGTCCTCGCAGGCTTTGTCGGAAGGACGCGTTCGCCGTCGGCTGGCGGGAAAGCGTACAGAAAGGAGGAAGACTGACTTCCTCACTCCATATCGGACCTACGGCTGGATAGGCCGGATCGGGTGGATTTGCGCGCAGCCCTCCGGCACGGCGAAAAACCTTCGGGATATGCTGGAGCCCAGGTTTCCGGACGCCCCCGTCAGGAGACACAACTCAGCCATTTTTGCGCCTCTTCTTGCCGAACAATTTGTACACGCCATCGACTCCTCTTTCGGGCAAGATTTCCAGCAAGGAAAGAAGGCCCGAGGCTTTGCGATACTGAAGTCGCGGTCTTTTCGCTTCCAGCGCTTTCACGACGACCATCGCGAGTTTTTGAGGATCGCCTGAACGTCTCAGTATCGCATCCATCAGCGGCTTCATCTTGTTGAGCACGTACCGGTAGCGCTTCGTCCCGGCGAGCGCCCGGTCGAAACCTTCCATTACTACCCCTGAAATCTTCGTCCTGAAGGAACCAGGCTGTATCTTTATGACGGGGATGTCGAGGTACATCAGTTCCCGCCTAAGGCTGTCGTTGTAACCCTCGAGCGCCCATTTGGACAGGACATAGGGCCCCGCGAAGGGCTGCGCCTTCATCCAGCCGGCGGAGGACGAACAGTTGACGATCCTGCCATGGCCTTTTTCGATCATATCGAAGAAGACATAGTTGACGCGCACCGGTCCCATGACGTTCACATCGAGCAAGCGTTCCGTCATTGCTATCGCTTCGCCCTCGACCATCGAAGTGAACGCGGTGAGTCCCGCGAAATTGACGAGGGCGTCCAGTCTGTCCGTGCGGCTCAGCACCACCTCGTGCGCGGCCTTTATGCTGTCGAGGTCCGCAACATCCATCCTGATAGGGATTATGTTCGGATTGACGGCAAGCTCCCTCAGTTTTCCTTCGTTGGTTCCGGCCGCGAACACTGTCCATCCGCGTTGGGCGAGCTCCCGGACGCAGGATTCGCCGAGGCCTCCGGTCGCGCCGGTGAAAAAGACGGCCTTCATTCCTTTGCTCCCCTTTTGAACACCGTATCCGGAAACTTTTCGTTGTAGACGCCAGGTAAAAGTTCGACGAAGCAGAGCCCAACCTGCTTTTCGGCTTCGTCCCAGATACCGGCCAACAATTCGTAATAACCCAGATTCATCTGACCTTCCATGAGCGGCTTGACCACATAACGATTCCGAGCAACCCTTATGGATACCCCATTCTTCCTCGAAGCTGCCATGGTCTTTGCCCCGATAGGGAATGGCCCCAGATGTCGGCATAGCTCCTCCTCGCCACTCAATCGAGCGCCGTGTCGTTTTTCCATAGATAGGAATGTAAATATTATGTCGTGAATAAACAACAGACAGTTCGTTATCATATATCGGGAAACCGACACTTAGGAGCGCGAATGTCTGGTATCGCGCGGGTGATTGGAAGAATCGAAGCCGTTGGCCTTCTCGCGCTTGGTGGTCATAGTGAGCTTGGCCATGGCTAGAACCTCTCCGTGCGGTGTCCGACGCCGCAGTAGGACGCGAGGGCTGAGATGGAAGAATGCAGTGGCGCCTTGGTTGCCGCCTTGCGTTCATCGTCAGTGCCAGTGGATCGCTGGGCGAGGATCGTGCCCGTCGACTTTTCGATGAGAGGGGCATAGATGATGACCTTGCCGTCCTTGCCCGGACGCTTGAAGAGGGTGAAGGAGAAGAACTCGCCTGCGGATTTAGGTTCCGTGGCCATATATGGAACGCCCCGGTCAGTCGCACTGTCAAGTCACAGTGCCCTTTCCAAGGGCATTCTATCACGTAGTTTTTGTGGAGAATGGGGATTCGAACCCCGACCTATGGACTACAAAATTGTATAAGTCTATATTATGTAATAGATTGTAGTTTTGAAGTGCTGGTGTAGCCGGGACTTGTGGCCCCAACTTTTGATTGGAGTTGGTTCTATTAGTTACACTCGGAGTACCTTTCCAGTCGCAGTTTCAGTTACAGTTCAGAGGTCCCAGGGCGTACGTTGTTTTGCAAATTGTCAGCACAATTGACAATTTGCAAAACAACGATATACTGATGGGATGATAGCTCGACAAGCTGCCAAGACCCTAAAGCGCCTCGAGAAGGGATTCCCGGTCCTTTGTATCACCGGCCCCAGGCAATCCGGGAAAACGACGCTAGCGCGCGCTACTTTCCCCGATAAGCCGTACCTATCCCTGGAGGATCCCGATATCGCTCGTCTCGCTAAGGAAGACCCGCGAGGGCTTCTGGATAGCTATCGCGATGGCCTCATCCTCGACGAGGCTCAAACAGTGCCCGAGATATTCACGTATCTCAAGACCGCTGTCGATGTCGATCCTAAGCCCGGAAAATACATCGTGACGGGTTCCCAGCAATTCGGACTTCTCTCGGGAGTCGCCGAGTCCCTCGCCGGACGGGCTGCCTTCCTTACGCTCCTTCCATTCTCGACAGAAGAGCTCCGCTCTTCGAAGAAACTAGCCACCGATCCCTTCGTGGCGATCGTGAAAGGCTTCTATCCGCCTCTCTTCGACCGCGAGGTCAGCCCCTACGATTGGTATACGAGCTACATCGCTTCCTACGTCGAGCGCGATGTGCGATCCATCATCAACGTCAAAGATCTAGGACAATTCCAGACCTTCGTGAAGATGTGCGCGTCGCGCGTCGGGCAGCTTCTCAACCTGAGCGCTTTGGCACTCGATTGCGGGCTGACCCATAACACGGCTAGAGCCTGGCTCTCGGTGCTCGAGACGAGCGGCATCGTCTATCTGCTCAGACCCTACCATGAGAACTATGGCAAGCGCCTCGTGAAGAGCCCGAAGCTCTACTTCGTGGATACCGGTCTGGCTAGTCGGCTCCTTGGAATAAAAAGCGCCGAGGAACTCTTCGTTCATCCCAACCGCGGAAATATCTTCGAGTCCTTCATCGTGGCGGAGCTATTAAAAGCACGCTACAGCCAGGGCCTCGATCCGGACATCTATTTCTGGAGAGACAGCACGGGCGTTGAGGTCGATATAGTCTTCCTGGATGGGCAGAGAGCGAAAGCCGTGGAGATCAAGTCGGGGAAGACCTTCGCTCCTGAGCTCGTTTCTGGACTTGAGTCGTGGATGCGTTACTCGGGAGCTACACCTACAGATTGCATGTTAGTGTATGCCGGCGAGCGCGGCATGAAATGGAAGGATGTGGTTCTCGTTCCATGGGGATCCGCTAGCGAAATTTTTAGATCATAGGCGCATGCTATGGCGAGGGGAAGCTCGACGAGGAATCGGCCCGCCCTGGCCGCGGCCAGGCGCTCGTCGTCAGTGCCGGTGGACCGCTGGGCGGGGATCGTGCCCGTCGCCTTTTCGATGAGACGGGCATAGATGACGACCTTGCCGTCCTTGCCCGTACGCTTGAAGAGGGTGAAGGAGAAGAACTCGCCTGTAGATTCAGGTTTCGTGGCGATAAATGGAACGCCCCCGGAAAGTCACACTGTCAAGTCATAGTACTCTTTCCAAGGGCACTCTATCACGTAATTCATTGTGGAGAATGGGGGATTCGAACCCCCGACCTATAGATTGCGAACCTATCGCTCTACCAACTGAGCTAATTCCCCAATGTGCTCTCAAAGACGAAGATGAAAATACACCATGGTCGGGGAAAATTTCAAGGGGTATTCTGCCTGTGTCGGGTCGTGATAGAAACAATGATAATCTCGCCTGGTCCATCGGACGCACAAGCATCCCAGGCCGTGATTGGGCAGAGGTTTCCGGGAACATCCGCCGATATATGGGATACCAGGGGGTGGCCATGACAGAGAATAGGAAATACAAATTTTTCTGGGGACTCCTGGGGGATATTCAGCTAGGACGTCCGAATCTCGGAAACCAGACACGGCTCGAAGTCTACCGCCTCATGCAATTCGCCTTCCGGGATATCATGGAGCGGCACTTTGGAACCGAAAAGACCGACCAAGTGTTCTATGAAGCAGGAGAACTCGCCGGCGCGGAGTTCTACAAACAGCTCGTCACCCCGACCAAGGATCTGAACGAATTTCTCCGTCAGCTCCAACAGATCCTGAAAGAGCTTGGAATCGGCATCCTCAGGGTCGAGAAAGCCGACGTCGAAAAGGGCGAGTTCGTGTTGACCGTATCGGAAGATCTCGACTGTTCCGGTCTGCCCGAACTCGATTACGAGATCTGCACCTATGACGAAGGCTTCATCGCAGCCCTGCTCGAAAGCTACTCGGGCGCCAAGTACAAAGTCAAGGAAATCGATTGCTGGTGCACGGGCGACCGGACCTGTCGCTTTGAGGCGAAAGCGAGCTGCTGACAATGCCCGAAAGCGAGACTGGAGGCGGGGAAGGAGTTGATGCGCGCATCACCGCGGCGCTGGCTTCGCTCGTCGAACTTGTGACCTCCCGGACAGTGCAGGATACGATCCCCGAGGGTCTCGAGGGAAACGAAGACTATCTGTTCCTTCGCAGAGCCATCGTCGAGATCCGGGGCGCCGTGATGGCGACCGCTTCCGGCGATCTCGCGTATCCTATCGCTCTCAGAGGCTTCCTCCCCGGTGCGCTCAAGGCCCTTCAGGCTTCTCTCCGGCATCTGACCTGGCAGACCCAGGCGATTGCCGCGGGCGATTTCAGCCAGAAGGTCGAGTTCATGGGGGATTTTTCCGCTTCATTCAATTCCATGGTCGCGCAGCTCGAAGAGTCCGTGACCAAACTGAAGAACAGCGAACAGGCCCTCTGGCTCGCGGCGCACACTGATTCTCTCACCGGTATGAAGAACCGGACCTGGTTCTTCGAGCTTTTCGAGGAGACCATGGCTTCCCGGGATGCGGATGTCGAGGATGTCGCGGTGATCATGTTCGATGTGGACCATTTCAAGGCAGTGAACGACACTTATAGCCACGCGGCCGGCGACGAGGCCCTGAGGATGGTTGCCCGCGCGCTGTCATCCCTCGAGCTTCGCGATATGGACTATTGGGGAAGACTCGGCGGCGAGGAATTTGCCCTTGTCCTTCCTCATTCCGGGATAGATGTCGCCTTTGCCACAGCCGAGAGACTCCGTTCGGCCCTCGAGAATTCTCCCGTGATCTATGCCGGCATCGCCTTTGCCATCACCGTGAGTGTCGGGGTCTCCATGGGGCGCCCTGGGGATAGTATCGAGTCCCTACTCGGGCGGGCTGATTCAGCCATGTACCACGCAAAAGAGACGGGACGGAACAGGGTCTGCGGCGACGAATACGAATGAAGTCATGAAGGGACAATTCGATCTGAAACACTTCAGAGTGATCCGCACACTCGCTGCGGCCATCGTCCTTTGCCTCTGTTCCGGCGGTTTCGCGCACGCGCAGCCCGCGCCCGACATACACGATGTCGCCCGAAGAGGCAGCCCCGAACAGGCGATGTTCCTTCTCTCCAGAGGTTACTCCCCCGACAGCCCCGACCCGAACGGACTGACTCCGCTCATGTACGCGGCCTGGTTCAACCCCGATCCGGCCGTCACCAAAGTATTCCTCGATGCTGGCGCACGCATCGACTACAGCCCAGGCTCTGGCTGGACGGCTGCGAGGCTCGCCTGCTGGAATGAGAACCCCGCGGTCCTCGAGTTTCTCGCAAAGCGGGGCGCTGACCTCTCCCGCAGCGACGAATACGGCACGACTCCGCTCATGCTCGCGGCCCGATACAATGCCAATCCGGCAGTCATCGCTTCGCTCGTCAGGGCTGGTGCGCGGATCGGAGACAAGACAAGCTACGGATGGACGGCTTTCATGTTCGCAGCGGAATCCAATCCCGATCCCGCTGTTCTCGACATCCTCCTCGACTCGGGCGCGGATATCGACGACCGCGACGAGACTGGAAGGACAGTCTGGTTCCTGGCAGCCAGCGCCAATCCCAATCCGGAGATCTTTGCCCACCTTCAGAAAAAAGCCTTTCGTCCGGATCTTGAGCCTTTCCCCTCGTCCGCTCTCCCCGCCGGCGATGTGCGGTGATCGGCTTGTTTCCGCCGATCTCTGTAGTTGACAATCGAAACCTGATCCGGTACACCGGCGAGCATGATGGGTCCCGTATATCGTTCCTTGGTTCTGTCCGCCGGGACAGGGGCCTGAGGCAAAAGCGCGATGCACGAATCCTCGGTCACCGAAGCCATGCTCGGGCAGGTGCTTCAGAGGGCAAAGGCCATGGGTGCGGCCCGGATATGCCGAATCGCCCTTGTCGTCGGAGAGCACAGCGGGTATGGCGGTGATTCCATCCAGTTCTATTTCGACCGGTACGCCCTGGGCACGATAGCCGAGGGGGCGAAACTCGAGTTCACCTACGTGCAACCGAAGATGCGTTGCACAGTCTGCGATGCCCTTTTTGTGCGGAAGCCCTTCAGTTTCACCTGTCCCTCCTGCGGCGGTGAAGGGCGGGCCACGAAAATCGGGACCGAATTCTACATCGATACAATGGACATAGAATACGGGGCGGAGGAGAAACCATGATCGGAGACAGGCCCGCGCGGACCCGAGTCGAGGTTCGAAAGGACATTTTCCGCGACAACAACGAGATCGCCGCCCGCGTGTATGGCCGTTTCGAGGCCCGCGGCCGCGCCCTCGTGAACCTGCTCGGCAGCCCCGGCGCGGGCAAGACCACGTTCATCGCCGGACTCGCACGCATGCTCGCGCGATCCGTCCCGTCCCTGGCCTGTGCCGTAATCGAGGCTGACCTCGAGTCGGACATCGACGCGGTCAGACTTCGCTCGCTCGGGATACCCGCCCTGCAGATCAACACTCACGGCATGTGCCACATCGACGCAGGGCAGATCGAGGCTGTCCTCCCCGGGTTGCCCGGCGACGCGACGCTGGTCTTCGTGGAGAACGTCGGGAACCTGATCTGCCCCTCGTCCTTCTATCTCGGGGAGAAAAAACGCATCCTCCTCGTTTCGACCACGGAGGGGAGCGACAAACCCTACAAGTATCCCCCGGCCTTTGAGAGCGCCAGCGTCGTTATCGTCAACAAGATGGACCTCGCCGGGGTTATGGAGTTCGACAGGGACTACTTCACCGCCGGCGTCCGGGCTCTGAATCCCGACGCGCCCGTCATCTTCGTGTCGGCAAAGACGGGCGAAGGGATGGACGAGGCTGTCGCGTGGCTCCGCGACGCGCTGCGGATCTGACCGGCACTTCTACAATACCGGGTCGCGCAGGCAGCCGCCCTCGCAGAAGGTCAGCTCGACGACTGTCGAATCATTCCTGCCCGTCCGCCTCTGTGCGAGGATGCCCTGCATCACCGCTCTTGCGGCCGCTGCTCCCTCCGCCTTGTGTGTCGAGATGTTCAGGCGCTCAGACCCGGCAAGCTCCTTTGCGACCGCGCAGGCGATACCGCAATCCTCTCTGCTGCGGAGGGGAAAGGGCAGGTCGTAGTCCGATTCCGGATATGCCGAGAGCCTCTGACCGGCGGCTCCGAGCCGCTCGATGAAGGAATGAACCTGGACTACCCTCATGTCGAAATCGACTCTGGCCTCTTCGCGCTTCTTGAGCGAGCAGGGGCTTATCGCGATGGCGGTGCCCCCGGGAATGCCTGCCGAGTACAGCGCGGCGCGGGAGGAAATAGTCATAGGCGAGGCGACTCCGAGAACGCACGGAGCGAGGCCGGGAAATTCGAGGGCGAGAAAGTCCGACGCGGCAGGGCAGGCCGAAAGGATGTGGACCCCTCGGCCGCGCTCTCTGATCGATGCGGCGCAGGCGCTGGCGAAGGCCGGAATTCCCGAGTCGACCGGAATGACCGATCGGGCTCCCGCCTCCCGGCACAGGCCCGTCAATCTTCTCCATCCCTCGCGGTACAGCACTCTCACCGCCGGCGAAACGACGACGATGAACCCGGCCCCGGAGAGCGCCTTGCCTGTGAGCGAGGCGAGAATATCGGAGACCGCTTCCCCGACGGAATAGGATATCATGAGAAAATTATATAGGAAAAAATGAAAATCTGTCGACAGGTCGCGCCCTCTGTCCCGATCATCGCCGTGCCGTGCCGTGCCGTGCCGTGCCGTGCCGCGCCGCACTGCACCCCGACGCGTTGTGTTAACCGCTTTCAGCCTTACGGTAGGGAATCCGAAACGAAACGCGTAAACCCCCTTCGATCCCAGGGAAGACGGAAATTCCGTAACCAGCGCCGTAGGTCAACCTAATCCGTTTTTCGATATTGATGAGTCCTATGCTTTTCGTCGCCGAATGAGAAGCATCAGTCCATTCCTCTTCAAACGGTGCGGCAATCGTGCTTCTCAAGTTCTCGAGGCTCCCGGGAGACATACCTTTCCCATTGTCCTCGACCTCAAGAACTACGGATGCATCTTTTTCCAGACGCCCTCGTATGTGAAGAGCCCCCTTTCCCCGTTTCTGCTCGAGACCGTGGAGCATTGCGTTTTCCACAAGGGGTTGAAGTACCATCTTGGGAACGAGGGCGGATCGGATCGCATCATCGACTTCAAAAAAGAAAGAAAATCGATCAGGATGCCTGATCTTCATGATGGTCAGATACTGCTCGATGCAAGCGAGTTCGTCGCTGAGAAGTACAATGTCTCCCTCTTTGATGCTATAGCGGAAAATTTTGACCATCGCCGCAGCGATCATACCAATTTCCGGGATGTCTTGGCTAATGGCCATGCTGCGAACGCAATCCAAGGTGTTATACAGGAAATGTGGGTTGACTTGGCTCTGGAAGGCTGCGAGTTCCGCCTGTTGCCTGGCAAGCTTGGCTTGATAGAGTTGCTGATTCGTCCTGGCGACGTTGCTCGTCATTATCTTGATCTTGTCCAGCAAGTTATTGATGTCGTTTGCGAGGAGACCGATTTCGTTTTTATGGCGGAACTGTATCCTTTTTTCGTTGGCGTCGCTGGCGCTAAGAGAGTCGATAAAGCCGACCATATAGGAAATAGGCGCTGTGATGTTATGGATAAGTACCCATCCTTCGACGATGATGAAAATAATGAAGAATACGACCATGATCGTATTGGGAAGCTGAACCGAAACTAAAGCACGCCGCAGCTCTGAAGTAGGTACCATACCAATTATTGTCAGCCCATACATATCGACGAGTTGGGTATAGATGATGTTGCCGCCGACTCTGCTAAATCCGGATTTGAATGACTCTGGATCGAATCCAGAGTCCAACTTTTCACCGTGAGGCCAACTACGCAGGAGGTAAGAGTCCCGGCTCATGCCGTAGTACAGAATATAAGTACCGGCCGCATCTCCGAGTCCTTCGGCGGCTTTCCTTAAGGAGTTGAGGTTATGTATTATCAGAGTATAGAATTGTAGCTGATTGCCGTTTTCGGAATTTGAAGGAATTATATAGACAAAACGCATACTTCCGTCGGAAGGGTCAATGAAATGAAGGTTGCGTAGGTTGGCTGTATTAAGCTTTTTATTGACTAACAGGTCCCGTACTCGGTTCAGGATCCAGAAGTTGTCATTGCTCGCGTCGCCCAAGTAGAGTTGTTTGAAATCCGTCAGAATAATTGCGTCGATGCTCGTGTTTGACGACTTGATCGTATCGATGGTGATCTCCGTAGTGCGGAGGATCTGCATTTTGGTGCTAAGGGCTTCAGGGCGAAAAATCTGCTGGGTGGAATTGTTGAATGTCAATAGGTTCCCGACGTCCTGCAGCCTTCCCGCGAGGGAGTTCATGTTTTCGGACAACTGCTCCACCGTACTCTTGAGCAAGATTTCGTAGTTTTTGGTCGCGGTTTTGATAAATGAAAGAACGAAAACAGCCTGCATCAGAATGATGGCTACGGAAAAGGTGGCACAGAGCAGGATTATTTGTCCCTTGAGTGTATGAGGGCGGTGGGAAAGGATGGTTTTCATGAAAGGTTTTCTTCCCGGTCCGACTCATTCTTACGCCAGATTCTGTTCAGTATGGCTTTTTTCCCCGGCGATGTAAAGTTCTTTCTGCAAATTGCCAGGGCAAGGAGACCTCAAACGCGATAGTGCGATTTGCCGCGGGGGCAGTTTTACAGTCATTTCCAAAACCCACACATTTTTTCCAAACCCAGTCCATGTACGATTCCGTGATCCTGGACCTATTGTTAATCGTCCTACAAGAGATCGTGACTTGGGAAAGGGGAGGATACGGTTTGCAGACACAACTGACACCGGTAATCGGATCGAAATCAAGGTGGCGAAAATATTTTTATTATAGACAGATATATTTTCTCATTCTTCCTGGTCTTGTCTATTTTCTAATTTTCAAAATAGGTCCTATTTGGGGTTTGGTTTTGGCTTTTCAAGACTTCAATCCATATAAGGGCATGCTTGGAAGCAAATTCGTATGGTTCAAGAATTTCATGGAATTCTTCCAGGGGAAATACTTCTTCGCGATGTTGAGGAACACGATAGCCATCAGCCTCATGAATATCGTGTTCTTTTTCCCGGCGCCGATTATTCTGGCGCTTTTGCTCAATGAGATCAAAAGCGAAAAAGTGCGGCGAGTTCATCAAACGCTCCTGTATATGCCCCACTTCATGTCGTGGGTCGTCATAACCGGACTTACTTTCTTCTTATTATCCATCGACATCGGTCTGATCAATAAGATCATAACTCATGCCGGTGGCAACGCTGTGTCGTTCCTTTCGAATCCACACTTGTTCTGGTGGATCGTGCTTCTTCAGAATATCTGGAAAGAAGTCGGTTGGGGCACAATCATCTTTCTGGCCGCCATCTCGCAGATCGACCCGACGCTCTATGAGGCCGCGATTATGGACGGAGCTTCCCGTCTGCAGCAAATGCTCAAGATAACCCTGCCTTCGCTTTTTCCGACTATCGTCGTGCTGTTCATCCTTCGCATGGGTCGCATCATGGATGTCAGTTTTGAACAGATTTTGCTGATGAGCAATCCTTATGTAAAATCCGTTTCGGAGATATTCGACACATACGCCTACACTCAGGGCGTTGTCCAAGGCAATATCAGCATCGGTGTCGCCGTGGGAATCTGTAAAAGCATTGTCGGCCTCATCATGGTCGTTCTGTCCAACAGAATAATAAAAAGCCTTGGTCAGGAAGGGATTTATTGATATGACAGTGTCAAAGAAGATTTCCCCCATCGATGTGGTCGCGTATACGGTGGTGACGCTTTCCACCGTAATTGGAATCATTCCGCTTTTGTATGTAATCAGCGTCTCGCTCACTGATCCTTCGGCGTATATCCCTCTTTCCCTTACCCTCATCCCGAAAAAAATATCCTTTGTCGTCTATCGGTACATTCTCTCGTCGTCGTCCTTTCTCGATGCTCTTAAAAGTACGATATACATTACTGTCGTCGGAACGATCATAAACATAGTGGTAACATTCACGATGGCGTACGGTCTGACGAGACGCGCCCTGCCGCATCGAAAAATCATAATGGGAATAGTGATCTTCGGTCTTCTCTTCGATGCGGGACTTATCCCGAATTATCTCCTCGTGAAGCAGCTCGGGCTCATGAACACGTATTGGGCAATCATCCTTACCGTAGCGACAAACTCGTGGAGCCTCATCGTGGCGCGGAGTTTCCTCGACAGTATTCCGGCCGAGCTCGAAGATTCCGCCAGGATTGACGGATGCTCCGATATCAAAATATTTCTCTATGTCATTATTCCGCTCTCAACGGCCGCGATCGCGACTTTGGCCCTTTTCTTCGCGGTCGGCCACTGGAACGTCTACATTAAGCCCATGATGTATCTCAGCGACAGCAGGATGAGAACTCTGCAGGTTTATGTCAAATCTCTTCTCGTCGATGGTTCGATCGGAGGATCCGGCAATGCTTTGGCTGTAGGCCTGCAGGAAGATGATCTGCCTTCCGAAACAATCAGGATGGCCACCGTCGTCCTTGCCATGCTGCCGATCATGGTCGTGTATCCGTTCCTGCAACGATATTTCATGAAAGGTGTGATGCTTGGCTCAGTCAAGGGCTGAGTTAAAATGATGATTTTTTCCAAGGAGGAAAGGGTATGAAAAGAATGGTTCGATCGTCGATTTGGGCTTCTGTAGTTATGCTGCTTCTGCCAGCGTTCGTCATGGCCGTCGGCAATTCGGGAAGCAGCCCCGTGAAGATTCGCGGCATTGCCAACCAGTATAAATACGCTCTGCCCAAAAACAGCGATTTCTGGAAGCAGATGGAAAAAATGTACAATGTCGATTACTCGGTCGATTGGGTACCCGCGGATATGTATAACGAAAAGATCGATATCATTCTTGCATCCGGAGATCTTCCCGATATCATGCAGGTGCAGTCGATGACCCGGCCAAGCGTTCTGAAGGCGATTAAGGCCGGAGCGTTCAAAGACCTTACGGACGAGCTTGGCGACTTCTCGAAATACCCGAATCTCGGAAAGCTCAATTCCATGGCGTGGCGTTACAGCATGATAGACGGCAATAATTATCTCATTCCGAGAACTCGCGGCAATCTCGACTTGGCTGTATTTATCCGCGGCGATTGGCTCGACAGACTCGGGCTCAAGACTCCGACTACCATGGAAGAGTACACGAATTACCTCAAACTCGTTTGCGAACGGGATCTCGACGGCAACGGCAAGATAGACACCATCGGCATGATCCCTTCCATGAGCCCCTCCGAAGGCTATTTTTCAGCGGCCTTCGGTACCAGAGATCCAGTTTACACGAAAGATGGCGGTCTCATCCATAAGTACCTGACCGATAATTATGCACAGTATGTCGAGTACCTGCGCGATTCTTTTGCGAAGGGGCTTATCGCCAAAGAGTATGCCCTCATCAAAGGTTCCCAGCAGGAAGTTATTTTCTTGAGCGGTCAGGGCGCGACTTTGGTAAAAAATTCCTGGCACAAGTATCGCATTGAGCAGGAGCTTAAAAAGATCGATCCGAAGGCGCGCGTAGTGCTGCTTCCCTACCTGGATGGCCCCAAGGGATTCGCCCACTATTACGACTTGGGATATTTCGGAGGCATGGTCATTTCCTCGAAGGTTTCGGACGAAAAGATGGCGGCCATTTTGAAGTTTTTCGATGCTACGGCTTCAGTCGACAGTTACAACTTCGTTAACTTCGGCATAGAAGGGATTCATTGGACAATGAAGGATGGATTCCCTTCTCTTACCGAAAAAGGCAAGCAGGAAGTAACCTCCTCATTCAACGCACCTTTCATCTTCGCGACCCAGGAGTTCGCCAAGGTCGATAGCCCTCTGGCGTCTGTATCCTACAATATGAGTACACGCGAAGAAATGAAGGTTTTGTATAACAAGAATAGTAGGGCCGACATGTTCAATGCCCTACAATCAGATGCGTGGTTGTCGTTCTGGTCCAAGACAGGCGACGAGTTCATCGCGAAAGAGACCGACGCTGTGACTGGCAAAATCACGATGAATCAGTTCAGAGCCTATCAGCAGGAGTTACTTCGCAACCCGGAAGTCAAGGTATCTTTAGGCGAATTCGCCAAGAGTTACAAGCAAATCTACGGAAAAAAGTAAAAGAATAGGCCGACGGAATATATCATTTCCGTCGGCCCTGTTTCACAGACGGAGTCCATCGTTATGATAATCAAAGAGATCGCGGCGAGCCTCTACCCGTGGGATATCGCTGACGAGGGCATCGAGAGATGCACGGAAAATTTGGTGCAACGCAGTGGTGTCAGCAGCGTTTATCTTGTGGGCATCATGCATCACGAGAAGCGGCCGCTCACGAGCCTGTTCTATACTCACAATGAAAAGAGAAAATTCTATATTCCTGAAAACAGCCGTATTTATTACAAAATGGATGAGAGAAATTTCAAGAATACTCCGCTCAAGCCAATGTACACCGAGAGGGAATTTCTCAAGGATAAAGATTGGCTTGATGTGCTGACCGTGAATGCCCGTAAAAACAATCTGAAGACGGGCGCGGAAATATCACATAGCTTTTTCGACACGAGTATCGCAGCGCGGCAATTCCCGGAAGTACTGCAGAAGAACATTCATGGGGATATTCTCGAAAAGTTTTTCTGCTGCAACAACGAGATGGTTGTCGAATATATGCGGGCCATCTTCTACGACACGGTCAAGAATCACGATATAGATTTCATACAGACCTGTATGATGCTGTTCAATGAAGGCAGTCCGGTTCAGGCTCCCTGGTTCTTTGATACCTGGATGAAAACGAATGATCCGGAAAACAGACTTGCGAATCTCTATGGTGTCACGCGCGGCGGTTGTTTTTGTGAACACTGCAGGAAAAAGGCTCTCTCGATGGGGTATGATTGGGATAAGATCGTCACCGACTTGAAAGCGTTGGAGTACGAGGCCAACGCAACGTCTCACTTCAATATCGACGCAGCGATGGATAATCACCTTCTCATGGGAAGCAACCTGATGGAGACCGGACTCCTGCTTGAGAACCCATCGCTTTTCCAGTTTCTTGAGTTCAGGGCGAAGTCGATCACTCAACTTTTTAAAACCATTTACGAGAGCATCAAAGAAGCAAATCCAAAGGTCGAATTCCGCTACAATAACTATATTCGCTATCCGGAGCTCGCAGGATTGGACTATCGGGCGATACGGTCGTACGTGGATTCAGTTCGTGATTCGGATTACACAGAGCAGACCGGAGCAAAGGACGATTTTAAATATAAGCGCAACACGCTCCTGAAGATTCGCAGGGGAATAGGTTTTGACAAGGACCTTCTCGCGGCGTTCGCCGTACGTCCGAACGCAACACCGGAGATTCTGCGACGGTGCATCAAGATCCTGAGTGAAACAGGAGTCGATGGCTTTTCCTTGGGGCATTATGATGGGTCGCATATGGAACATCTGGATGCCGTGAGACAGGGGATGGAGGAGGCGAATATACGTTTGAAACCGGCAAGCCGTGTTTCGTATAACCAGGACGAAGCCCCGCGATCGTGACGGACGGAAGCCATCACCATTTCATTCCTGCCCATCGCTGGTCGCTTTTTTCGTCTTTGTTCGCATATGAGTCGGCGGCATCTGGAAATAGCGCTTGAAAACTCTGCTGAAATAGAAGTAATCGGCGTAGCCGACCATTTCCGCTACCTCCGAAGTGTCGCATTCTCCGGAGTGAAGAAGATGCCAGGCCTTCTTCATGCGCAACTCCGTAATATAATCGGTGAAAGTGCCGTTGGTAAATTTGCTGAACAATTCACAGCAATAACTTTTATTGAGCTGATACTTCATGGCGAGCGTCGCAAGGCTGAGTTTCTTGGCATAGTTTTCGTTCACGAAATCCAGGAGGTCCAGGAATCGAGGATTGACACGACCGGCGCATGTATTTCGTAGTTGTGATTCGGTAACGCCGCGGCCTACCAGGCGCTTCATATAGGCGCAGAAATTCTCGATATCCCGGAACCGTTTGACAATGGCCGTTCCGTCAAGGTGTCTGGAAGCGATTTCCTTGGCGGTGTCTATCTTCCATTCCTCCATGAGCGAGCACAATCTATTCCAGAAAAGTTCGACATGGTAGACACCGAGCTTCTCCCGCCGGACGATGATCGGGAGCCGGTCGATAAGGAGCGACACACGGATATAATTATAGGATACCAGCGCTGAACTGATTTCCATGAAGAGTTTCTCGAGGTCCTGACTCGGAGCGGCCGAGAAAGGAACAACTCTTGCCATCCTTCCGAGAAAGTATTCCCCCGAAGCCAGTTCTGCCTGGACGAGAAGATGGGGAATATCCGCGACAGAGCGCCCCTGATTGCTCAGCCCGATATGAATGCCGGAAATCCGGAGAGCGCAAGAGCGAATGTTCATTTCGATCTCCGATCCATTTATAAGGCCATGCAGCAATAAAACGACCTTCCCGGTTTCAGGATGCAGCACAACCGAATCCGGCATCTTCGAAATATGCAGGATCATCTCATCGGGTATTTCTTCATTCGATGAGGCGAAGACTATGACCATCCACCCAGCCGCATCAGTGTCGATACCGCGTTCGGCGAGGAAGGTTCTTGCCTCCTGTTCTTCGCCCAAAAGAAGAGCGTAAACCGCCCTGTCGGCTTCCCTGCGGTTCATTTCGAGACGAGAGCGGAGCCGTTCCAGCAGTTTTTTCCCTTCGTCGATATCGATGGGTTTTAGCACATAATCGATTGCTCCCAGGCGCAGAGCCTTCTGAGCGTATTCGAAATCGTTGTGCCCGCTTATTATGACGAAGAGCAGAGCGGGATTTTTTTCCCGGGCGCGCTGCAAAAGCTCAAGTCCCGAAATCTCGGGCATGCGTATATCGGTAAAAACGACGTCGGGCGGGAAGTCAATGAGATGTTCCAACGCGACGACCGAGTCGGTTTCGAGACTTGTCACCTCGAAACCCAACTCAAGCCAGGGGAGGATTTTTTTCAGCCCCTTGACTGACCATGGTTCGTCATCGACCAGCATCACTTTGTACATTCTGACTATTTCCCCTGACTTCGGGAGAACGAATTGAGGGATCATATAGGAAAAAATGAAAATCTGTCGACAGGTCGCGCCCTCTGTCCCGATCAGCGCCGCGCCCCGACGCGTTGACCCTCCCGTATTGTCATTGCCCACCCGTACCGATACGATCATCTCATGCGCGTTCTGACCGTGGAAGACGAGGCGAAAATCGCCGAGTTCATCGCACGCGGCTTGCGCGAGGAGTCCTATGAAACCGTCATCTCGCGGCGCGGAGATGACGGCCTCGCTCTCGCTCTCTCGGAAACCTTCGATCTCATTCTACTCGACCTCGTGCTGCCGGGGCTGGACGGCTTTGCCGTCATACGGGAATTGCGAGCCGGCGGGATCGCGACCCCCGTGCTGATGCTGACTGCCAGGGATACGGTCGCCGACAAGGTCGCCGGTCTCGATTCGGGCGCCGACGATTACCTCACCAAACCTTTCGCCTTCGACGAGCTGCTCGCCCGGATCCGTGTCTTGCTGCGAAGGGCGAATGGAGGGAATGGCCCGATCCTCACCGTCGCGGATCTGTCGCTCGACCAGAAGCGCCGGCGTGTGGATCGGGGCGGAACCGAGATCAGGTTGTCGAACCGGGAATACGCCCTCCTCGAATACCTCATGCTGAACAAGGGCGGCATCGTCACCCGGACCATGATCGCCGAGCATGTCTGGGGCATCGATTTCGATACGTTCACCAACACCATCGACGTGTACATAAGCTATCTCCGGGACAAGATCGATGCCGGTTTCACTCTCCGCCTGATCCACACGGTCAGGGGCCGGGGCTACTGTCTCTCCGAGTCGATCCCATGATGAAAATCCCATGATGAAAAACTGGACGATCCGCTTCAAGCTGTCCCTCCTCTACCTCATACTCGTGTCGATCGCTTTCCTCGTATTCGCCTTTGCCCTGTACGGATATTTTGGCCGCCGTCTCTACAACGATCTCGACGCCTTTCTCGGTTTGCGCGCTGACGGAATTATCGAATCGATCAAGACTTACTGGCAGACGGAGGGATTATCGCCCGCGGGCGCGGCCGCGGCCGGCGGCGAAGCGCAGATAAAGCGGATCGAAGCCGACGACTTTGCCAGGATTGCGCGCACGTGGGTAGACGACCAGGCAGAGACGCCTCCCTTCCTGTCCGTGGCGGTTCAGATATTCGGACCCGACGGCGGCAGCATAGCCGCGTCTTCCCGGATAGACGCGAGGATCAGGCTGTCCCGGGAATCCTGGGAGCGGGTCGTCGGGGGAGAAAAGATCTTCGAGACCGTCAAGTTACCCGGCAAAGGCGAGTCAATCGCGTCCTACCGCGTCCTCACCCAGCCCGTCTGGTATCGCGAATCGATCGTGTATATCGTGCAAGTAGTTTCGTCGCTCCGGCGGATCGACTCATCCCTTTCCAACCTGTCGCTGCTGCTGTTTTCCCTTGTTCCCATTGTGATCATCATCGCGAGCGGCATCGTGTATTACCTGACACGATCGACCCTCCTGCCGATCCAGCGGATGATCGACGCCATTCACCGTGTGCGCGAGGACGATCTCCGCCTGAGGCTCGATATACCGGCGTCTGGCAGGGAATTGCGCGAATTGGCGTTTTCCTTCAACTCCATGCTCGATCGGGTCGAGGCCTCGTTCGAAACCCAGGCCCGGTTTTTCAACGACGTGTCGCACCAGCTCAAGACACCTCTTGCCGTGCTCAGGGGCGAGCTCGAAACGACTCTCAAACGGGTCCGGTCCCGCGAGGAGTATGAGCAGACACTCGAAAGCAACCTCGAAGAAGTCGACCGCATGGCCCGTCTCGTCAACAGGATGCTTGTCCTCGCCCGCTTCGACGCCGGACAGGTGGAATTGAAGATGGAGGAACTCTCCCTCTCCGCTTTCGTCGAGTCCGCCGTGGAGGATTTCCGCGCGATGGCGCTGGCGAAAAATGTGCGGGTCGAGATCATCGCCGGGAAGGAAGTCCGGACGGTATGCGACCGCGACAAGGTGGCGCAGGTCCTCGCGGCTCTCGTCGAAAATGCGATCGATCATTCTCCGGAAAATGGTACGGTCGAAATCGCGGCGGGAGAGGATGGTGCCGCCGCGAGGCTTCAGGTCCGCGATCATGGTCCCGGCATCCCGGAAGATGAGCGCGAGAAGATATTCGACAGATTCTACCGGGGCACGACGGCCGTCGGGGAGGGTTTTGGCATCGGCCTCAGCATGGCGCGATCGATCATGCGGCTCCACTCGGGAGATGCGACGGCCCGGAACGCCGACGATGGCGGCGCCATATTCACGCTGAGCTTCCCTGCGGCCGACTCCGGTGCTGCGGTCGATTGATCGCGAGCACGAGCCACGCCCCGCCTTCATTGGAGTTTTTTAATCCTGTTCTGTCTCTTCCCTAATGTTCCCTCCTGTATGTTTGTCACAGATCACCAACCCAGGAGGGTAAGAAAGATGAGCATGAAGAAGAGCATCGCAGTACTGATCGCGCTCGCGATCGTCGTCGCATCGGGATTTGCCGCCGGCACGGCCACGACCGTAAAAGAGGCCGCCACAATCACGACTGTGGCTCCGGCCGCCATGACCGCGACGCCCGCCGCGACTGAACTCCAGCTCAGCGGTGTCATCCAGAAAGTCATAAAGGCCGACAAGACGAAAAACACCACCGAACAGATTGTCGTCCTCTCCGACAAAAAGGAATACACGATCATGATCGTCGCGACCACGCAGATCAAGAACTCAAAAGGGACTGTCGTGAAATTCGCCGCGCTCGCAAAGGGCGGCAAGGTCGCAGTCACCTACAAGACTACATCGGCCGGCAATGAAGCCGTCAGCGTGACGGAAACGAAGTAATACCTGAGTTTTTCCCGCATTCAAGGGCGGCCATATCCTGTTTTCCGGATACGGCCGTCTTGGTTTTGCAATGAAATATGTTCAGCGGCGATATGCTTTCTCTTTCATTCACCAATCACCGTTCCGTTCAGCCACTGAGGGTGGCAAACGGGATTATTGTTCCGTTGGGGAACTGCATCGACAAAGGGCTCGGCCGGTTTCATATGCGAATTCGCACCACTACGTTTATACGAGACCGATTATCAAGGCTATTACGCCAGCGGCCACCGCGATCCCATTCAAGAGTTTTTGAGGAGAGAACAGGCCTACGATGCCGGCGATGACCGCGATGATTGCCATCCAGATATGTAGCCAGAAAAAACCGACTGCGCCAACCACAATTCCTATCCAGCCCAACCACTTACCCACTGTGCTATTCATTATTATGCCCTCCTTATGGTTTATGACCGAGCCCTTTGCCGATGCAGCTTTTCGGATGTGACAACGGAATTCCTCCGAATATGTCGCTATGCCTCATGCGCCTCCTTTTGCCCCGCGCCCTCGCCCCAGAGCATTTCCGCCCTGCCTGCCCAGGCTTCGGCCGCGCCTTCGCATTTTGCCGTCAGGGAGCCAACATCTTCCTCGTCGAGCAACTGCGTCGAATGAGCGTTCGATCGCCCGACCATGCCGCGAAGCTTTTCGGGATTGTCCAGAAGCGGACAGGGACGCAGGAGATTGTCGTTGAAAGGCTGGCCGGCGGCGTATTCGCGGAACAGCGGCTGTTTGAGCGTATCGAGCAGGCTCATGGCGCGGATGTTCGCGTTCGAATAGTGTATAAATGCGCACGGTTCGACGTCGCCCGCGGCGTTGATGTGCAGGTAGTCCTTGCCGCCGGCGATGCAGCCTTTGACATACTCGCCGTCATTCCAGAAATCGAGCACGAAAATAGGCTTGGTGTTCCGGAATTCCCGGACGCGGCGGTACATGAATTCCCTCTGGTCGGGCGTCGCGAGCAGTTCGGTCTTTGCGTCTTTGCCCAGCGGCATGTAGGTGAAATACCAGCCGAAGCGCGCTCCTTTTTCCACCATGAAGTCGATGTACGCTTCGGAGCCGACGACTTCGGTGTTGTACTTGTGATAGCAGGTAGAGAATCCGAAGGGCACGCCCTTGGCTTTGAGGATATCCATTGCTTCGACGGCTTTTTGATATGTTCCCTCGCCGCGTCGCATGTCGGTTTCCGCCTCGAACCCCTCGACGCTGATGGCGAGCATGATGTTGCCCAAGCGAGCTGACTCTTTCGCAAACTCTTCGTCCACAAGGGTGGCGTTTGTGAAAGACAAGAAAATGCAATCGTTGTGCTTTTCAGCGAGCTTCATGATGTCCGCTTTGCGCACAAGGGGTTCTCCGCCGGAGTAGATATACATGTAGATGCCAAGCTCTTTGCCTTCTTTGATAATGCGGTCGAGCAGGTCGAAATCCATGTTCGCGGTCTTCGGATATTCGGCGGCCCAACAACCGGTGCAATGCAGATTGCAGGCCGCGGTTGGGTCCATGAGGATAGCCCAGGGGATATTGCAGCCTTCGCGCTCCATGATTTTTTGCCTTTTCCGGATCGATACGAATGCGGCATTTACGGCGAAGTTGACAATGAACTTCTCAAGGAAGGATGAGTCTATTTCGCGGATGATGGACGTGATCATCCGGTTCCAGTTATTTGTCTCATCGCCCGCTATGGACGCGACGCCGTCGAGCATTTTTGCGTGATGGCCTGACAGGTCAAGCCGATGCGCCCATTTGACGAGGGCGGGAAGTTCTTTCTGAGGATCTTTCTTGAGTCGCACGATCTTTCTGACCGCAACGGTAGAAGCGACGCTGGTTTTCAACGACATAATAGCCTCCTTCGGATATATCGTATTGTTTTCCGGCATTTCAGAGAGCAGCGTTTCCCCGCGCGCGACGCCGGTTTATAATGCGGTTGCTCACGAACTTCCCAATCTCCACAACTGCGAGAAGCCCGGCCGCGACAGCGAAAACCACGCCCCACTGACCCAGTTGCAAAGACCCGATACCGAGCGTTTTTTTGATCGAGGGGACAATGAAGGGGAAGAAGGCGAGCGCGAGGCCCCCAAGAACCGTGAATATGAGCGGTTTGTTCCGGGTCAGTTTGCCGCTCCGGAAGAGGGGACGGCGCATGCTGCGATACGCGAAGATGTAGATCATGGAGTTCACCGCGAACAAAGCGAAGGCGGTACTTTGTCCCTCCACAATGTTGCCGTGGACATTGTAGGAGTGCCCGAACAGGAGAAGGGCCACGATGGCGCTTGCGGCGCTGATTATCGCGATGAGGGAAAGGCCAAGGGAGTTGAGGATCGGTTCCTTCACGGACATCGGCTTTTCCCCCATGATGCCGTCCTCCTTGGGCTCGAAGCCGAGCACAATGTCCGAAGGGCCGTCGCAGATCAGGTGAATCCAGAGGATTTGCGCCACAGCGAGAGGAGCGGGCCAGCCCAGGAGCATGGCGCCGAAGATAGTGAGCACCTCGGCGAAGGAATTGGACAGCGTGTAGGCGACCACCTTCCGGATGTTCTGGAAAATGATCCTTCCTTCCTCCACGGCGGCCACGATGGTGCGGAAGTTGTTGTCGAGAAGGACGAGATCAGCGGTCTCCTTGGCCACGTCCGTCGCGCTTCCAACCACGACCCCGATGTTCGCGCGCTTGAGGGCGGGCGCGTCGTTTACGCCGTCGCCGACCATTGCCGTGATCTCCCCATTGGCCTGGAGGGCACGCACGATGCGAAGCTTGTCGTGCGGGCGGATCCGCGAGAAAACCGCGGTGCGGCCGACCCTTTCCGCGAGCGCGGCGTCGTCAAGCCCCGCAAACTCGCTCCCGTCGAGCACCTCCTCGCCTTCCTCAAGTATGCCCACAGAGCGCGCGATGCGCTCCGCTGTCGTTCGGTAGTCGCCGGTGATCATTTTCACGCGGATCCCGGCTTTATGGGCGATCTCCACGGATTCCCGGACCCCCTCGCGGATCGGGTCCTCCATGGCCACGAGCCCGGCCCATTCATAGCCGCTGCGCTCCTCGATGTCAGTCCGGGGCCTCGAGGCCAGGCCTATCAGGCGCAGCCCCTCGCCGGCCCAGCTTTCGGCCAGGGAATGCAGGCGCTCCCGCTCGGCTGGCGGCATGTCGCACATCCCGATGACAATCTCGGGCGCTCCTTTCAGGTAATCGAACTCTCTTCCATCGATATTGTTCGAGGTGATCATATACTTGGTCTCGCTTGAGAAGAGTTCCACCGCGATGCGCTCGCCGCGATCGACGATCGCCTGCTGGTTCCCACCCGACAAGGTCGCCGCGAACTCCCACAGCGCCGCCTCGACGGGCCCCTCCATATCATTGCAGAGGGCCATGGTCTCCAAGGCGCGGTCAGAAACCGACAACTCGTGGCGGGTGACGCGCATCCGCCCCTCCGTCAAGGTTCCCGTCTTGTCGGTGCAGATCGTCGTCACCGAGCCGAGGGTTTCCACAGCCAGGAGCTTCTTCACGAGCCCATGGCGTTTGAGAATCTTCCGCATCCCTATCACGAGGATGACAGTGACGGCGATGAGGAGACCTTCCGGAATCGCGGCGATAGCCAGGACTATGGAGACGCGGAGCATCTCCAGGAAGGGTCTGCCGGAGAGTAGGCCGACGGCCAGGATAGCCGCGGTGACTCCGATGACCAGCAGGGTGAGCGTTTTGCTGAAGGTCTTTAGCCTCACCTGGAGCGGCGTCTCCTCCTGCGCGTCTTCCTTGAGACTTTCGGCTATGGCGCCCAACTCGGTCTTTGTGCCTGTGCCGCTTACGACCATGAGGCCGCGTCCTGTCACCACGGTGGTGCCCATGAACACGCGGTCAGAGCCTTGCTCGGCTTTCTTGCGCACGGGCTCGCTCTCTCCTGTGAGGATGGCCTCGTCCACCGAGAGCTTTACGCCCTCAATGATCTGTCCGTCGCCCGGCACGCGCTTGCCGGCATTGAGCACCACCACGTCACCCGGCACCAGCCCGCGCAGTTCAATTTCCTGCCGGACTCCGTCCCTGATGACGGTCGTCGTGGGTTTGAGAAGATTTTTAAGCGCGGTGTAGGTCTTCTGGGCCTGATACTCCTGCAGGTATCCGACGACAGCGTCGATAACGACGACGACCATGATGATGGCGAAATCAGCCATCTCCCCGACTATCAAGGAGATGATGGCGGCGGTCAGAATGATGTAGACCAACGGGCTTTTGAACTGGGAAAAGAAAACTGATAAGCCTGAAGGGCCCTTCGCTTGCGGAAGGACATTCTCGCCGACCTCGCGCCTGAGCTCTAAAACTTCGGTCTCGGAGAGGCCAGTCACCGACTCGCGTCGCAGCGCGGTCTGGCCGATCTCATGCGGGTTCTCGCCTTTGTTGGTAGGATTCTGGAATTGTACAATGTCGACGAGAGAGGGCATGGAAGAGTAATCTTTCATGTGGGGACCTCTGGCAAAAAAGCAGTCTTGCTCTTTTGGAAGTCCCGCTAATCACGAGCTGCCCACCAAAGGGCCCGGTGTCGCCACCTGGTCTTCTTAATTTTTAAGGGTAAGCCGGTTTGCAGTGGCTGTCAAGTCCGAATTCTGGTTTTCAACATGGAGGCGATTCGCGAATACCGCGACCGCCAGAGCCCGAAGACAGAGTATTTCGACAAGCAGATCCAAGAAAGGCTTCAGCCCATACTTTACAGGCATTCATGTTTTCGACGCACCTGTTTATAAGAATCCTTAATTGTTTCTATCATGAGAGGCTTTTTCAAAACTTCGTAATCCGCTTTGTAAAAAAGCGAGTTATTGTAACTGAAGCTTCGTTTTTGCACAGTAAAAATTACATGTGCAGTAAAAAGGGCTCTCTTTTCAGTGCAAAAGATGGACTACCCCTACAAAATCCGGTTCTGCCGGATTGCCCGGTTACGATTTCTGCAGTTCGGGAAGGATGAAGTACTGCAAAGCCTTGACGGCCGCCAGAACCACTACCCCGCACATGAGCAGGAATGATACTTTCTCAAATCCCCGTACAAATATCTGACCCGGTATGAGCCAATCCTTCAAATGCGAGTTTGCACGTTCAACCGTTGTCCTGATTGTGTACCGCTCCTTCTGTGACGGCGAAAATGGTTCCCGTTCCGTCCCACGACGCGTATTCCGATCAATCAGCGGAACACGCCCACGTCCCTGGATATAGGTCGCGATGGGATCCGCATCGTATGCAGCGTCCATGACTGAATACAGATGTCGGACCTTTTTCTCTGTTATCTTTTCCAGAGGAATCGCTACTTGCGAATCATGAACATTGGCGCCGGTTACGACTGCTGAAATAGGGAATCCTGTGTCGCTGACATCAAGGTGCAACTTGTATCCTTTCCATGTTTCCCTATTCCCCTGGCTGTTCTTCTTGCATCCCCATGCACAGTCTTTGGATAGTTCTGACAAGGATTTCCTGACGCTTTGGCCGACTTGCTTTTCTATCTGTGTCGGCTCCTTCACAGGCCGAACTTCTCCTTTTCGGGGACGACCTCGTTTCCGTTGCGGTGTCACGGAAGAAACAGCTTCACGTTTGGCAGGTACAGGTTTTTCTCGTGCTCGTATCTCCGTCGCATCCCGATTTATGTGTCCGACGATATGGCCGTCATGACAATCCTTCACCATGGTATTCAAAGTCTGAATCAGCGGAGTCTTTTTTGAAAACTCCGCGTAGCGACGCGAAAAGGTCGCAGAGCTTGGAACGGAGGTGAAGCCGCATATCCTCCGCAGATTCGGATCGTTGATCAGCCTGTTCCTAAGGTCCGTGACTGTCGCTATGTGGAATACCGTTCGGGCGAAAAACGCCCGCATGATCGGTTCGTTCCGATGTGGAGGACGGCCAGTCCGTGCACATGGTGATGTAATCCGTGGCTGAGCATCTTCAATGACTCTGAGCAGGGCGATAAAAAAGCGATGCTCGTCGGTGAGATATTCTTCGAAACATCGCTGGATATCGTAGGAAATCGGCAAAAGTATTTGCGCTCCGCCCAGTATTTCTGGTATGGTTTTCATCAGCGGGGGCTCCTCCTGGTGACGTTTGTGTTGCAACATCATCATACAGGTTCTGTCCCCGCTTTTCATTAAAATTCGTTCATCTCATGACTTTTGAAAGAGCCTCATGAAAATGTTTAAAAATATAATGTTTAGGAGCTGATAGACTTGAATTATAGGTTTACGTTGATATTGGCATAGATACTTGATAAACTTGATTTTTTTACTAATCAAAAGGTAGCTAGATCATAAAACCTTACACAAAAAGACAGATGTACGTATGGCCTACTTCGGTACAGTCAAGGTACTTTTCGTCGATGCAAACCAAGGAATGGTAGGAATGGTAGAGAGAGCAAAGTTGATCATGAGCGCTGCCGGCCTCGAGTTCGAATGTAGGCGAGTTGATTCCCAGTCGGTGTTCGCTGCCGCGCTGGATGAAATCGGTCCCGATGTCATTATCTCGGATTCGCGCGAAGGAGGGAAAAGCTCCAACAACGCCGTGCGCAGTCTCGCTTCCTGCCAGACCTTCATCCAGTGCGATGAGGAAAGCTTCGTCGCTATCTTGGAGGAGACGAAAGATATGATCTTTGTCGTCGATTTACAGACGATGGAGATCGAGAGAGTGAGCGGCGCGGCGGCGAAATTTTGCGGAAGGGCCTCCGGTGAGCTCGTGGGTAGAAAGATATCCGATATTGACCCCCTGGATGAGGCTTCAGTACGAGATGGTCTACAGAAGGTCGCATCGCTCCAACAACAACACTTTTTCTTAAAACATTACGGCTCCGACGGCGAGGTCCTCGACTTTGAGATTTTTTCCGGCCTGATGCATCGCCGATCGCAGGTCCTCATCTGCCTGCTCGTGCACGATCTCAGGGAGAAGAGCCGGAATGAGGATAGGCTCCGCATGCTCGCCCTGGAAATAACGAAGACCGAAGAGAGGGAGAGGAGACGCTTTGCTTCCTATCTTCACGACGAAATAGGCCAGAATCTCGCCATGCTCAAGATGACACTCGATGTTGCGTCCCGTGCGCATTCCTCCGCGGCGATCGGCGATGAATTCCGCCAAATCGCTGAACTGCTCGACCGGACCATGGCCCAGATACGCACCATGATCTTCGACCTGAGCCCACCGGCGCTCTATAAGCTCGGCCTGTCGAGCGCCCTCCGCTGCGAGGGGGAGAATATCTGCCGCGAGAATCACATTGAATTCATTTTCCTCGCCGAGGAGATTCCCCCACTGCCCGACGACAGGGGGATACTCGTCTTCCGCTGCATCCAGGAGTTGATGCGGAATTGCCTTCATCACGCGAATGCGAGTTGCATGACGCTCTCCCTCCGCGGCGATGGCCAGCGGATAGCGATCCGCCTCAGTGACGATGGTGTCGGTTTCGATGTTTCCTGCCTCGAAAACAACGGAACTGAGGGAGGTTTCGGGCTCTTCAGCGTAAGAGAGCGCATGCGCGGCATAGGAGGATCGGT
Source organism: Treponemataceae bacterium (assembly GCA_963678065.2). GTDB lineage: Bacteria > Spirochaetota > Spirochaetia > Treponematales > Rectinemataceae. Next base: position 1,913,050 of record CAXXVZ010000003.1, on the reverse strand, counting down.
GACTATCGTCTCCCGGATAGGCGATGGCACCTGCATCGACCTTGTGGCGCCTATCAATTGAGTATACTTCCGATCTGGGGAAAGGAAGACGATTGATGCGGATCCTCGTCGTGGATGACCATAAGTTGATGAGGGATGGCCTTTGCAAGCTTCTCGAAGGTCAACGAGGCTGCACAATAATCGGAGAGGCAGGGGATGGTGTCGTCGCCGTCCACCTCGCGCTCGAACTTCGGCCCGATATCGTCATCATGGATATTGGCATGCCTTCTCTCAACGGCATCGAGGCGACGCGGCAGATACGGATGGGAGCGCCGGAGGTGAAGGTGCTCGCCCTCTCGATGTACGCCGACCGTCAGTTTGCCCAGAGCATGTTCATGGCTGGAGCGTCTGGCTATGTGCTCAAAGGGGCTGGGTTCGACGAACTCATGGAAGCGATAACCTCTGTCTCCCGCGGGCACCGCTATATCAGTCAGCCTTTGCAGGAAATGCTGCTGGATGATTACCTCGATAATCTAAACAAATTGTCGTCAGCGAGCAGGGATATCCTCTCTGACCGCGAGCGGGAGGTACTCCAGCTCTTAGCCGAGGGCAAGAGCAACAAGGAGATAGCAGCTGTGCTCCGCGTGACTGTCAATACCGTGGATGCTCACCGCAAGCATATATCCGACAAGCTCGGCCTCAAGAGTATAGCCGAACTCACGAAGTACGCCATTGCCCACGGGATAAGTTCGCTGGAGATGTTGTAGGCCGAGCGCCTTATATTCCCCTTAGTGGGGGGCTCCATGCCGCTTGTCCATTCTTTTTAGCTTATGAACCTCAACTTTTTCACTACGCAGGGTTCATGTTTTTTTTGCCTCACACTAGTGCAATCCATAATAGAACCGCGCTGCAAATGAAAGAATAGTAGCTCTAGCGATTCCGGAGAAGATTTTCTCCAAATCGAGACCTGCCTGTGCAGGTCCAGTCATTGAGGTTTAGGGAGCGTCGTATGAAGAAAGCTTTCGTCGTCTTTCTGATCGCCGTTGGGCTGCTCGTCACTGCGGGGAATGTGTTTGCGGGGAATGGCACTATTAATGCAAGCGTTATTACGAGTGAAACCCTCACCGAAGCAACGCAGATGAATTTTGGGCTTATTATTCCAAGTGCAACTGCTGGGACAATTACTCTAGCACCATATAATGTGTCTGGAAATGTGAGTGTGGCGACTACGGGGGGAGTGGCTGTTGCAAGTGGCACCAAGGTAACAACTGCCAATGCTCTTTCGTCTGGCAAATTTACCATGACTGTTCCTGCGAACTCTGGCTTGAAGACATATTTTGTCTATTTAAGCGATCGTGTACCTGTAACGAGCGGTGCTAATTCTATGTATGCTGATACGTTTTTAGCATATGCTTCTCTTGATTCTGGTACTCTTACTTCAGTTTCCAGTTCTGGATATCAAGTTGCTGATTCTACTGGTATCCAGACGGTGTCATTCGTTATTGGTGCGACACTTCATGTAAATGGAAGCCAAAATACTGGAACTTATACAGGAACCTATTCCATTATTGTAAACACAACCGAGTACTGATTTTATCATTTCTGGCGCGGTCGGGGAGATATGAGGTATTCATTTTTCTCCGACCACGCATTGTCAGTCATATGATAAGTATGGAAAGGAAGATGAAAATATTTACTGTTTGCATAGTTTTCCTTACGAGCCTTGTCCTGAATCTTTCTGCAGAAGCTTTATCATTGACAAATACCTGTGGTCTAAATTTTGGGGCAATGGCGATCCAATTGACTTCTGGTTCTCTTACCATTGCTCCGGACGGTTCAAATACAGCTAACAACTTGTATCCAGTAAGTAGGAGCGGAGGCAGTGCACGCTACGCTGCGTCTTTCACGGCAACAGGGACAAGCAATCAAACCTTCAGTGTTATTCTGCCTGCCGATGATGTTGTAACGTTGACTGGCCCAGGCGGGGCGACTATGAGTGTGTCGGGTTTTTCTTCTTCATGCGTCAACAACTCTGGCCAATGCGGCGGAGATGGACACTGTGTATTTACTGTTGGAGCTACTTTGAATGTTAATTCGGGTCAAGCTGCTGGGCAATATACTGGTACGTTTTCAGTAACGATACAGTCAAATGAATGAGGGGAGAAGAGGATGTGGAAGAGAGCGTTGATGCTGTCCTTTTTTATGGGGTCTATCATACTAAATAACGTACAAGGACAGAATGAAAATCAAGTTTCGAGTATCCCCGATCTCACTGTCGCACCTACTAGTACACTGTAACATCTAATAGTTTATAATAAATGATATTTGAGCTATCCTCTAAATGGTGTACCATTAGGAGGGTAGCGGTATGGCAAAGACCAAGAAAAAGATCGTTTTATCCTCGGAACAGCGGAACAGATTCCTATTGTATTTATCAAGTGGTTCCAAAAGTGTCCGCCTGACCAGGCGGGCACAGATCGTTCTTGCCTTGGATACTTCGAATAATCGGACACCTCTGCATGATGGGCAAATCGCGAATATGTACCAGGTGAGCAGACAAACAATACAAGTGATCAAGGACGCTTTCCTGCATAGCCCATCGCTTGATTTTTTTCTTCAGAGAAAGAAACGGACAACGCCGCCTATTGCGCCCAAAGTCACTGGTGACGTTGAAGCGCACATCATCGCCTTGTGTTGCAGCAATCCTCCCGAAGGGTATACGCGATGGACGGTCCGTCTTCTGGCAGACAAATGTGTTGAACTTGGAATTATCAATGCCATTTCTCCAATGACGATCAACAGGACACTAAAAAAAACGAATTTAAACCTCACTTGAAAAAATGCTGGTGTATTCCTCCCCAGCACTGGACTTGCCCCGACCGAATGGACAGGTAGTTAAGCCACTCTCGTCGCCTGTGATACCGGCGGTTTCATCGCATTGTGCGAATGCCGCCTGATCCGATTGTAGTAGACCTCGATGTACTCGAAAAGATCATGACGGACCCTTTCTCTGGAATATGTACCATTCAGAGTCTCTAATTCCCGTTTCAACGTTTTGAAAAAGGATTCCGCACAGGCATTATCCCAGCAATTGCCCTTTCGGCTCATGCTTTGAACAATTCCTTTCCTCTCCGCCAGTAGTGACCTCAATGCGGTGGAACAATACTGGACGCCCCGATCAGAGTGGAAGAGAAGTCCTGGCTTATACCCATATCGGATAACGGCCATGACAAAAGCATCCACCACAATCTGGGAGGTCATGTCATCGCGGGTCGACCAGCCGACGACGTGACGGGTGCAGAGGTCGATAACGACACACAGATACAGCCAGCCCTCGGTTGTCGGGCAATACGTGATGTCAGAAACCCAGACGAGACCCGGCAGCGGTACGTCAAACTGTCGGTCAAGCAGGTTTTCCGCTACCGGTTCTCCATGATTCGAGTCTGTCGTGACAACGTATTTCTTCTTCGGCAGGCTTCCCAGATCATTCTCCCGCATGAGTCTGGCCACCCGTTTACGCGACACTCCATAGCCTGTATCGCGCAATTCTTCGTGGATGCGCGGACTCCCGTATCGCCGGTGATGCTGTTTCTGGATGGCTTTGATCTTCTTGACCAATTCGGCATCCAGCAGTGCGTGACGGCTTGGTTTTCTCGATTTCCACGCATAGTACCCCGAAACGGAGACTTCCAGATATGTCGCCATCTTCCGTATCGACCACTGCCTCCGGTGGTCGACCATGAACTGGTAGACTCGGGCTAATTCCCCCTTCGGGGTACCGAGAAGATGGCGACGGCTTTTTTTCTATGTTTCCTGTCAACCTCCGGCTCCGAGAATTGCCAATCCTGACCTCTTGAGCTTGAGAGCAAATATCATGTCATCCGTGTACCGGTAGCGTTCCCCTCGTGTGAGCAAAATATAGACCATCTCGAGCAGCTTCCGGGCGGTCGCGACGACCGCGATAGAAGGCGCTTTCCCTCTGGAGATCATTGCCTCATAGTGGGACTTGAGCGGGTTTGAGCATTTACTGCGAATAAGTCCCCAGGCGCTCTGGACAAGCAGGCCCCGAAGATGCGCATTGCCTCGCTTCGTGATTGAGCCCTTGCGTTCAAGTTCTCCCGATTCGTGAAGCCGTGGCGACAACCCAACATAGTTGACCAACTGGGCTGGTCCGCTAAAGCGGCGCATGTCTCCCGCGTATGCCAGGATGGCCATCGTCGTCTTGATGCCAAAGCCAGGGAGCGACATGAGGATGTGCGCAGACTCCCCGCCCTTCATCACCGAAGCCCCGATCTCTTCGACCAACCCGGCGAGGATCTGCTCATATTCCGAGATCATGTGATGGAGGTTAATGGCCTCCGTCTTGCTGAAGCCGGCAAGTTCGGTTTCGATGAGCCGTTCCCTCGTGGCTGCCTTCTTAAGCTGGGCCTTGGTATGGTCAGGAATGCCACATCGGAGAAACACCGCATGAAGACGGTTTATAAGGCGAGTTCTATCCCTGCGAAAGCGGTCTTCATGGGACGAAAGTGCCCGACGATCCATCTCTTCATCCGAGGGCACTGGCACTGTCGGCAATTCGTCAGCATTGAACTTTTGCACAAGTCGCGCGAGCTTGAGCGCGTCCTCACGGTCCGACTTCTTGAGCGACTTATGGATCACCGCCAGGTCAGCCGCGTTCAGGACAAGGACCTGTATGTCGGGGTGCTCCATGAGTTCCTTCGCTATCTGGAATGAGGAGGTACCAGCTTCCATCGCGATGGTGTCGCCTGGTCGAACCCTTTCCGCAAGGCTGCGGCGGCCTCGAATATCGAGCTTGCCATTCCACCGCTGGATTGATTCGGTCTTTCCATCGATGGCAACCGCCTCGTAGGTCCTCTTCGAAAGGTCGATGCCAATAAAACGCCCTGTTTCCTTCCCCATGCGCAGCCTCCCGGGAAAAAGATCGGAGCCGGAAGTCTTTGAGCGATACAACGTGGTACTACATTCTTCTATTCGCAGTGGCGTTGCCGCAGCATCGTCCTGCACCCTGATTTTCGACGACCGGCCTGGGCATAATCTTTTAGCCGGGGTCATACCCCACAAAGCGCGTACTGCCTGCCGCCGGCTCCCGGGTTCCGTCGAACCCAGCCTACCACGATCGTTGTACCGCCAGGGGAAACATATCATCTTTTAGTATTGCATTCGCCTCACGAAGTTCATCATTTTCCTTTTTCAGCCTGGTCATTTCCTGATCACGTGCATTCCCTTGTCCGGTAAATGCTTGTTTGTGTATTTCCTGACTCTCCCGTCGCCACCGGCACAATAGTCCAGGATCAATTCCCAAGTCTTTGGCCACGTTCCGGGCACTCCTGCCTGACCGTTCCAAGTGTTCAAGTGCTTCTTTCTTGAACTCTGCCGCGTACTTCCTTCTTTTGTCTTCCATACCCTCTCCTCTCCTTATTCTCGGAGAGGCTTAACTCATGCTCCACTGGTTTGGGGTAGGTCCACCCAATGGTCGTTTCGTTGCCGCAATGGAAGATGTTCTGGAAGTATATAGCAGGCCTTATAACGTCAATCGTCCAGTGGTATGCATGGATGAGAAGCCGATCCAGCTATTGGCTGATCGACGGCAACATATCGCTATGAGAAAGGGAAAACCGGAGCGACAAGATTCCGAATATGTCCGTAAAGGGACCTGTAGTATTTTTCTCTTTACCGAACCATTGAGGGGCTGGCGCTACACTGATGCTCGAGAACATCGGACCAGGATTGATTGGGCACACTATATCGAACAACTCCTCATGGTTGAATATCCAACAGCAGAAAAGATTGTTCTCGTAATGGATAACTTGAATACCCATGGTGTTTCATCGTTATACGACTCATTTCCGCCACGGAAAGCGTTCGAGCTGGCCCAGCGACTTGAAATCCACTACACACCAAAGCACGGAAGTTGGCTGAATATTGCCGAAATTGAACTCTCTGCGCTTGGTCGGCAGTGTTTGGCAAAAAGGAAAATCGATTGTCTCGATGATCTTAATTCTGAACTTGCGAGCTGGTATGTGAGCAGGAATAAAAATCAGCGCGGCGTTGATTGGCAATTCACAACGCATGACGCAAGAACGAAACTGAGACGTCTATATCCAATTATCGATGAAAAGATTTAGATGTTACAGACTACTAGACTAGTGATTGAAGGACGCAGTCGTATTGCCGAGCTTATCATTATAAATCCTAGCACGAGCCAAAAAACATATTCAGTCAGTTTCGTAAACTTTAGAATGTCGGAGACGGGTGAACTGGTAAGAGCAGACTCTGCGAGGCCTGATGATTGTTTTGCGGATCAATTTCTCCGGGTAACTCCTAAAAGGATTGCGCTTGGGGCCAAAATGCAGCAGATTGTAAGGCTTCAGTTTTTGCGTCCTGCGGACCTCCTTGATGGGGAGTACCGCTCGAATCTCGTCGTGAGCGTTATACCGGACACAGCGAGCGACGCAGCTTCTTCTAAAGATGAAGAAGGACTACGTATCAAATTAACCCCCATATATGGCATAGCAGTCCCCGTTATCATCAGGTCTGGGGCCACTGCCGTGACCGCTTCTATAGTTGGTATTACATTGGCTCCTGGATTAAATCCGGAAAACAGAACACTCAGTTTTGTGATTGAACGCGCTGGTAATCAGTCGCTGTATGGAGACTTGGTGGTCGAGTACATACAGCCAGGACAAGTTCCCATTATTTTAGAAAAAAAGAAAGGGCTCACTGTATATGCGACCAACAAGCGTAGAATTGTAAACTTTCCGATAAGCCTGCCCCCCGAGCTTGTTGATACTTTTCATGGGGGGACGCTTCGGCTTCGCTATCTGGATACCTACAACGCTAAGGGGAAAGTCATTCCTGTCCTTGCGAGCGCGGAAATTCCCATACCATAAAAGAACAAGAATATGTGTAGAACTTATCTGATGGATAAAATACTTGAGTTTCGAATGAGTAGGTAATTAATGCCTGAGTGAGGGCGTCGGGTAAGACAGTGTGTATGAGGCTGAAAAAGCATGAGGCGATGGTGTGTGGCCGTTTATGCATTGGTTCTTCTCTGCTCTCTTCCGCGCATCGGGGCCCAAGCACTGGGTTTTACACTCATCGCGCCCAACGAGGACGAACTCCTTCTCTGCTCCCTAAACGTCGATCGCGAGTTGCTCTCCCAAGAGTTGGAAACCTATGTGACGGAGCGGGGGCTCTTTATTCCGCTAGGGACGGTCTGCCGCCTTATCGAGTGTGGTCTCGACGTCGATCCCGGGCGAGGAACAGCCTCGGGCTACCTCTGGGACGAAGCGCATGCATTTTCCCTCGACATGGTTTCGCGGAGCGTGCGGGTTGCGGGTGAGCGCGGCCTCTACGATGAGGCGCGCATCGTGGCCCACCCCGACGACATCTATGTTGAGGTTTCCCTCCTCTCCGAATGGTTCGGCATCCCCATTCAGGCCGACCGCTACGACGCTGCCGTCGTCCTCCTGCCGCGGACGAAACTCCCTATCCAGCTCCGTCTCGAGCGCGAGCAGCGGGGCGGCAAGACCACGCGCTATGGTGTCGAGGAACGATCATATTTTCCTCGGGCGGCGAACCCCTACCGCTTTCTCGATGGCTTCAACCTCGATTTTTCGGTCGGGGCTTCGCTGTATTCTTCATCCAGCGGCAATGGCGTCAGCCTGAGTGGACCGACCTACAGCGCCCTCCTGACGGGCGACCTCCTGTGGATGAGCGGCTCACTCTCCGTCGCGGGCAAGCTGGACGGCTCGAACTTCGTTCCCACCAGCCTTTATGGGGTGCTCCGCAGAGTGGACCCCGACGGCAAGCTTTTCGGTTCCCTGGGCGGAACGGAGTTTTCCATAGGCAAGGTATCGGCAGTTCTTCCCTCCCTCTTGGGCGCCTCGGCTTCGGGTTATGGCGCTTCGGTCGGGAACTATGCTCTCACGAGCCCCTCCTACTTCGATCTCCAGACGCTTTCGGGGCCTCTTCTCTCAGGTTGGGACGTGGAGCTCTACCGGAACGATTCCTATCTCGACTTTAGGAAGGCGGACGCGAGCGGTACCTATACCTTCGCCGATATCCCCCTCGTATTCGGGACCAACTTGCTCAGACTCGAGTTCCATGGCCCTCTCGGTCAGAAGAAGACCGAGGAACATATTTACAACGTGGGATCGAACATGACGCCGCCGGGTACCTTATCCTACCGGGCTTCAGCCACGGCCGAGGAAGAGGGGGGACAGTTCGCCCTCCAGACAACCTACGGGCTTTCGAAATACCTCACGTTCTCGTCGTCGGCGCTCTCTGGTGTCTTTCCCGACGGTCGTAACCTCCATGTCCAAGCGGGAATGGCTGGATATTTCAGCCGCCTCCAGTTCGACGTATCGGCAGCCTACGATGCGCGCCATTCAGGGTTCGCCGGCGACCTCGGCTTGCGCACCCAACTCCTTGGCCTTGGGCTCTCATGGCGCGGTACCTATTACGACGATAAATGGGAAAAGGCGAACGCCTCATCGAGCGATCCGCCCTACCAAACGCGGAGCGTTCTGCGCGTCGACGGATTAAGTTTGAAAATGGATAAATTCTATGCTTCCCTCTCTTCCTCCTGGATATCGACGCTGTACAGGGAAGGTTGCCGATACGATCTTTTTGCCTTGCGAAACTATAACTCGTATAGGGCCATCCGTCTCCGAAATGAACTAAACCTTTCCCGTCATTATTATGGGCCTTCATCGCAGGTACTTTACGCAGATGGATCGACGACGGCCAACGCGCGGATTGGGGAAGTGGATTTGGAAGCCTCCTGCGGCTACGACATCTATCCCGAAGCGGCGATCGAGAGCCTATCCTTTTCGGCGGAAGCCGGCCCATTCTTGTCGGTTAAAGTCTCCGGAGCAGCCACGTATTCGCTTTCCTCCGATCTTCTCTCCGCGTCCATCTCGCTCTACCGGGATGTGAGCCCCTTGCGCCTAGGCCTCACGGGAACCTGGACGACACGGAACGCGTTTTCGGTAAGTTTATCGATTTCGACGAGTATCGCCTTCGATTCGAAGAGCGGAGCCATCGCTGTGGATTCGCGGAGCGGAGCGGGGCAAGGCTCCATCGCGGCCCGCGTCTACCTCGACGCGAACTACAACAGAAAATGGGATAAAGGTGAAGATGCTCTCAAGGACGTCGGATTTATCGTGAACGATAGCGGCGCCGAGTCGTTGACGGACGCGAAGGGCAACGCGTTTTTACGCGGTTTGTCCGCAAATCTGCCGCTCAACGTGGAGGTCGACGAGACGACGCTCGAGGATCTTCTTCTCGTCCCTGCCGACAAGGGCCTGAGCTGCGTGCTCCATCCGGGCACGGCCGCGCGGCTGGATTTCCCCGTTTGGATCACGGGGGAGGTCTCCGGCACGATATGGGCCGTGGAGGGGGGCGTGAGGCGTGAGTTGGCGGGCGCCCGCGTCGAGCTGCTTGACAGTTCCGGCGCGGTGATCGGATCGGTCCGCTCGGCTTACGATGGGTACTATGTTTTCTCCGCCCTGAAGGTCGGCCCTTACACAGTCCGTATCACAAAGAAGAGCGCAGACGAGAAGGTCGCCTACATAACGAGAGTGGTCAATATTCCCCAGAATGGAGGATATGTCGATGGGGCCGACCTCGAGTATAGGCCTTTCGACGATACGTCGGAAACCGGCGCTGGCGGATGCGCCGGCCAGTGAGGAATGATGCGACGGCATTTTTTGTATTGCGAGAAGGAAGCTGCCATGTGTATTGACGCAAAGCAACCCGGCGGAGCGAACAGCGAGGACGTGGTTTGCCAGCCCAAGAAGACGATACAGGGCACCGATGCCCGCGTCGATAGGCTCGCCGCTCGGATAAAGCGCGAGGTCGATATCATCAAGATGAACGCGATCATGGAGGCCCTGACTAACACTGGGGGCTCGGGGCCTTTGGGCGATGTGGCCCTCCTGGGTTATTGCACAAAGGTGGTGAGCCTGCTCGACATAAAAGAGTGTACGCTCGAAGTTCTCGACGACATGTATTCGGTCTACGCCTATACCAAGGCCCTGCAGGGCCGTTTCCCCGCGATTCTCTCGCACTCCCTCCGCGTGAGCGAAGCTTGTGTGGACTTGGGCAAGATGATGGGGCTGCCCCAGAGGGATCTGTTGATCCTCAACGCTCTGGGCATACTGCACGATGTCGGGAAGCTAGGCATCAGCGATGAGATTATATTCAAGCCAACCTCGCTCGGCCCCAAGGAGTGGGAGGAGGTCAGGCGTCACCCGGCGATCGGGTACAAGCTGATACAGTCAATCTGCGGCATCTCGGAGCTCGCGGACTTCGTCGTAGCCCACCACGAGCGCTGGGATGGCGCCGGATATCCCCCCGGCCTGCGGGGAAATGAGATTCCCTTCCTGAGTAGGATCCTCGCTCTCGCCGACAGCATCGACGCGATGATAAACAACCGACCTTACCGCAAGGCCATGCTGCCTTCGGACATAGTGGCGGAAATCAGCCGCTGCAGCGGAAGACAGTTTGATCCTGAAGTGGTAGAAATTTTCTTCGACATGATTCGCACGCGCCGGTACACTGTGCCGTTTTTTTCCCTGTTGCGCGGGGCGGACGATGGAGGTAGATCCACGATCTGCGGATGAGCCGAGGCGACAGAAGCCTCGCGCGACGCCATCGATCACCTGCGGGCTATCGTCGATCTGGACCGTTTCTTGGAAAAAGTTGAAAGGAAAGAGAAGCTGGCCGGCAAGGCTTAGTTGTCGGCGCGAATCGGTGTTTCCTGCGGGATTCCATTCTTCTGCCAATCAGCCGAGATCGGGAATCGAACCCGACACCTGCGCATTACGAGACTGAAAATTAACATTTCACACTATGTCGTTACGTATTAACCTAAACCCTAAATCGATGTCTGTCAATATTATTGCATACTGTATTATGTCAAGAAAGTTTATATCGTGTTGCTTTCTATCTCATAGTTCTATCTCATAGTAAAAACGGCGTCGTATAACCACGTATTATATGGATTCGCGCTATCGCCTCAGGATTGATTCAGGCAGACAAAGACGGCCATGTATCCCGTAGAATGCCCAAATAGGGGCGGAATAACTTCGCTATGGGGCAAACCCGCCTTGTAGATTACAGGGTGGAATCTCAGCGATTGCCTTCCTGGTAGTAAACCACGTCCGGGGCGGAACGGAAAAAACACAAGGCTATTCTGTCAGGACAGCGCCATTCCATCGTCCGCACATATGAGTCGGATAACTCTTTTTTATGATGTAAGGACATTGCCTTCCTGTCTGTCGTTTCATACTCGAACCTCAATTCTTTTCATTGTTGTGGCAGTTCCGTCGCAGTAAATCAGACGTTTTTCATACGCGCGGCCTTGCGTTCAGCATGCAACCTATAGCGCGTTGAATGGAGGCGCGAGCCGATATGTAGATACTATCAAGAAAGGCCGTGGGCCTCAGTATCGGGAATTGTTCAGCGCCCAGTATGCGTCGGTTCCTTTGAGCTTTTCATTGCCCCTCGCCCAATCAAAGGCTGTCTTGCCTCCTTTGTCCTTTGCCTTCCCATTGGCCCCAGCATTCAGGAGCGTCGTGATGACGTCGGGGTTCTTCGTATTGGCGGAAGCAATCATGAGAGGGGTAACGCCATCCTCTTTTCTGTCATCCACATTCGCCCCAGCATTCAACAGCGCAGTAATCACTTCGGGGTTATGATTGTATTCAGCAGCATACATGAGTGGAGTCCAGCCATTTTCATCACGATCTTTCACACTCGCACCGGCTTTCAGAAGCGCCGCGACCACCTCGGGTTTATTGCTTATCACAACAGCCCACATGAGCGGAGTCATGCCATCATCGTCCCGATCATCTACCCTCGCGCCAGCCTTCAGAAGAACAGTGAGATTCTCAGGGTTCGCGTTCGGGGTGAAAGCCCACCTGAGTGGTGTCATGCCGTCATCATCTCGGTTGTCAAGCTTTGCACCGGCTTTTACCAGCGCCATAACCATCTCGGAAGTATTCATCCAAACAGCCCTCACGAGAGAGGTTCTGCCGCCATCGTCTCGGTCATCTACTCTCGCGCCAGCCTTTAGCAGTGCCGCTATCACATCGGGGTTATGGTTGGATGAGGCAGCCATCATGAGGGTGGTCCCGCCATTGTTGCTCCTGTCATCCACATTTGCACCGGCTCGTAGAAGAACGGTGATCACCTCGGGTTTGTTGCTCATAGCAGCGTACATAAGTGAAGTCATGCCGGTCACTGACCGATCATCTATCTTTGCGCCGGCCTTCAGAAGCGCGGCGACCACCTCATGTGTGTTGGATTCAGCAGCATACATGAGTGGAGTCCAGCCGTAGCCACCTCGGGCATCAACCTTCTCGCCAGCCTTCAGTGCGGCTATAACTTGTTCTGGTTTTCCTGTCTTGCACAGGTCGAAGAACCATTCTTGCGCAACCAAAGGCAACGTGCAGAACAAAGCAAAGAGAATTACAATGATTCGTTTCATGTGGTCTATCCTCACATGAGTAAACAATACATCAGGTCAGTTCCGGAAAACAGAGCATTATTCAACTTGCAGCCAGAGTGTGATCACTCGTTTTTAGTCTGTATTCGGAGCGCATGCGATATGATATGGATCTGTGTGTTTTACTTCCGTTATACGTCGATTGGGAGGGCTTTTATTCAGGGACGAAATTGCGCCGGTTCCCTTCTTGGTAGTAAACCACGTCCGAGTGAAACGGAAAAAACGCACGGCATTCTGTTATTAATGAAATCCGGAATGATAATAAAAAGCCCCGAAGCGATCCGGAGCTTGTACTCTCATGCATAGCTATTACTGGCGTGCGGTTCCCTTAGCGCGGAACGCTGCACCGATTATCCGGTCAAGATTATCCTCAAGGCGGTCAAGCCGGGTCTCGGGTATCACCAGGAAGGCAACCGGTAGGGTATTGGCAAGTTCGTCGATGATCTGCATTCGCAGTATTTCCGCTCGACTTGGTCCTCCCGGCTGTAGTGATCGGTGGTCTTTCATGGCTGTCCCTCTTTACGGTCTGAGGAGTCCGGATTTCCCCAATACTTGACTCGCCAGTTCGTCTGATTTTGCTCTCCCCCGTGCGTTCCATTCCTCGATTGGAATCTTTCCGACTCCAAGAATGACACCGACAACATTCTCGGACTCTCCCAGCCCTCCCCTTGTGAGTTTGGTATCATAGAGACCGACAATTCGGCACAGCATATCTATGGCTGCAAGTCTGTCGGAGAACCGGTATTCGATGCTCTTGGCATCCTTGGTATTCTTCTCGTTGACCGATTCAATCACTGCGGTGAGTCCTGCGGCCTCAAGTTCCTCATTGGTCATCTTTATCCGGCCAGTCTTTATGTCCATTATGTCGGTAATCTTGTAGAACGCCTGGACCTCCAGAATATCGACTATCCTTTTCTTCAGAATCGCTTGCCTGCCATCCACCGACCGAATACAAAAGTCATCAATGGCTCTCACGATGTGAGCTTTTGTCAGCATCCTGTATCCATTCGACCGGGCTGTCTCGGGCGAAGCTTTTGGGTGGGCAGACTGATATGCCTTTGTAGCGTTGTACCCATTGATGCAGTATTCAGCCACGAAGTGCTGTTCAGACCGAGATAGCGGCTGCGCTAAAAGCTCATTATCGTCTATTAAATCGTTCATGGTCTCTCCTTCATGCCATTAACAGCATCGACTGTTCCTTCGCAGTAAATCGAGGGACAAGGCAGTCGTCAGACAGCCTCTCCCTTTTGTGATGAGATATAGCTTTCAGGCTCCTCCGACGGGTCCAGGCACAGAAAGTACGTCCGAAGGGGTGGTAGGTGCTGTAGCCTCGATAATTCCCGCCTTCTTTTTCGATAGGAGCAAGTTTGCCATGGTCTGTCTGCGGCGTTTGGTAATCTCATTTGACACTTTGGGCTTTGGCGGATGATTCTTCATCCATGTAGGTTCAACTTCCGCTTTCTCGTACTCGGGGTTGATACCGCTCGTACCGACTGAAATGGACCATAGCCTCTCAATCATTGTAAAAGTGAAGCATGTATCGTGCTTGATTCCTTTTCTCATGAGCCTCCGCTGTTTTTTGGCGAACTCTGTTCCCTGTCGGGTGCATATCGCCTCTCCCGGAAACCATACCGAATTTTCCAGGCTGGTAGGATCGAGAGGGCAAAGTGGGGCTGAACATGTATCAAAAGTACCGCAATTCATCGTCTAGCCTCCCTATGTGGGTGTTGTCCTGGCTGGTTTGGCGTTTCGAGGTCGAGGGTGTCGGTTGGTATCGGCGAGGCGGGGTCAATGAACCGGACATGTGGCCCATCGAATGACAGTTCGGTTTTCCCGGTCGGCCCGTGTCTGTTTTTCGCAATGTTCGCTTGAACTGGACGCGGATCGCCTTCGCCTGTCACATGGAGGAGAAGAACGCTGTCCGCGTCCTGTTCGATACTCCCTGAGTCACGGAGGTCGGCGAGGGTCGGAGGTTTCCCCTCGGCCTCCCGGTTCAATTGGACAGCGAGGACGATCACGATCCGAAGATTGAGGGCGAGAAGCTTGAGGTCGCGGGATACTTCGCCGATGCGCTCCCACCGCGGGATTCTTCCTCCTACACCCAAGTCAAGGAGGCCGAGATAGTCCACGATTACCAGTCTGCATCCTCGTGCAGTCTCGCGGCGAATCCGGCTCCGAAGCGTTCCGAGTCCATGTGGGCCGTCGAAGATGGCGAGAGGTGCTGAAGCAAGACGATTCCCGACAGCGAGGAGGTCCGTCCAGTCATAGTCTTGAAGGTATCCGCCACGGATTTTTCCAAGAGTAAACCGGGACCGAGCAGCGGCGATCCGGTCGAGCTGTTCGGCCCTCGTCATCTCAAGACTAAAAACGGCAGAAGGGAGCCCTTCATCAACCGCGGCATGCAGGGCGATTCCGAGAGAAAGTGCGGTCTTCCCTGATCCTGGTCGGCCGGCAATGATGTTCACCGATCCAGGGCGCATCGGCCCTAGAATGCCATCGAGCGCCGAGATTCCGGTCCCAATTCCGTCCACCCTCCCAGCCTCACGGTCACGCTTACGGCCCTCTACGGCGCGAAGCCAGTCAGGAATGAGGTCGGCCGTTCTCCGTGGCTCAGTCTCAGGGGCTTGCCGAAATGCTTCAAGCGCGCCTGATTCGATGGATTCGAGGACTTCGCGTGTCGGACGAGAAAGATCGGCTAGTGCAGAAATGCCGTCACGTAGGACGGCTTCGAGCCCTCGGCGCCGTGCGGCTTCCCTGAGCTGTTCGGTATGGTATGGAGCGGAGACCGGCATTCCTGTCCCTGATAGGCCTGCGGCTGTCTGCACGGCTTCGGAACGCCCTGCAATACCGAGAGCGTCGCCTATGGCGATGAGGTCCGAAGCAATCTGATTGTTACGGCACGATTCGACCGCGGAGAGGATGGCGCGGGCGTCAGAGTCTTGGAAGAGCCCTGGTGTGATTTCGAGGGAGTCAATGAGACTGGGGCGATCGAGAATGGCGGCGAGTAGAGCGCTTTCATGGCTGTTCATGCCGTGCCCCTCTCCGTGATACGGGTGCGGTGAGCGGCGATGGCTGTTTCAGCGCGCGGACCTTTAGCGTCATCCAGGAAGAATCCACATCGAGGGCAGATCTGCGATCCGACAGGGTACGTCGATCTACAGACTGGGCAAGTTGGGAGCGGTTTCCGATCCGGGGCAGGTGGTCGACGCTTTGCGGCCTCGGTTTCTACTCGGTCGAGAAGGGCAAGAAGTGCGGAGGCGGTCGGCGGCTGCTTTGTCCAGAATGTTTCTTTCCCGCCCCGGAGTGTCAGGAATGTTTCAACGATTCCCGGCAGGGAGGCAAGGCGGTCTGTGTAGGCTTCGACAAGGGACCGAAGCGCTTTCCCTTGTCGTGGATGATTCCACGTGACTCCCTCGGTCTTTGCAGTATCCTGAAATCGGGATTCCGCAGCGTGGTAGGCGGCAAGTTGGTCAGGTGATAGAGCCTCCGGCTTTTCCTTCACTGCCTTCTTCGATTTCGAGGACAACGGCGAAGACAGAGTGTCTTTCTTTAGTTCATTGATTAGTTCGGGGGAACCTGGTTCCCTACCTAGGTGCATGCCATTCCCTACATAGGGAATGGTGTTCCCTACCTGTAGGGAACTGGATTCACTACCTAGGGAACCTGATTCCCTACATAAAACACGGTAACGAGTTGAAGTTGGTTCCCGTGAATTCCTTTCGAAACGTCTGGTCCTCTCGATGAGTTTTTTGCTTTCAAGATTCCGAAGGGAATCTACGACACATCGCCGAGTGAGGTGTGCACGTGAAGCGATCCGATCTAGAGATGGCCAACATTCTCCACGATCATCGGCGAAGCTGTAGAGTGCGATGAAAGTCCATGCCTCGGCTTTGAGAAGGCTGGCGTCTTCGAGGATAGACAGGGGAATGCGGGCAACGGGCCCTGTGGTCATGAACGGCCTCCGGTTCGAGGAACCCGGTCCCACGAAATCCCTCGCCGGCGGCGTTCAGCGATCCTCGCGGAGCTATCTGATAAAAAAAATTCTTTGAGAGCTTCGTCGGCTTCAGGGTATTCGAATATGTCAGGGCCAAAAAAAGCTCGAATCAAGTCCGCAAGTTCATTCTGTTGATAGGCCACAACGTCCGGCCCGTTATGGAATTGCGATTCCCGGATCGTGAAGGGACCGTTTGCGTCAACAGCGAGGAGCATTCCGGGCGGGGCTTCGAGAGCTGCGCGGACAATCTGTGCGGCCTTCATTCGTGGCCTCTCACCGTCATGCGGTTGTCAACTGCATGTAAGGCGCGGACATCGCCGCGGGGCTGGCATCCTGTCAAGAGGTCGCCATATTCATTGAACTTGGAAGAGGCCATGGGTATGAGATTGACAGATTCTTGTATTTTGTCGAAAATAGAAATGCAATCCAGTTCCGATTCAATGCATGAAGCCCTGTCCGTATGCCTCGGGCAGGGCTTTTTGCCGACGGGCATCATTTAGTGCCGCCTTCGATCCGTAATGTTTCGGCGAGAACGGCACGGGAAACCGTTGTTTCGATCCGATGGAGTTTTCCGCCTTGAATCTGGAGCTTAAAAAGAACGTCGCCATAGAAGGGCAATCCGGAGTCGAAAGCGCGATCAAGTTCCCTGTGCACGATAGTGCGATCTGCGGCGGTCATACGGCAGCCCCCTCGGTCGGGAGTGCTCTGGCCCGAACCTCAAGGGCTTCGATGAATGAAGCGGGAATGAGGACATTTTTACCGCCAGGGATTTTCACGAAAGGGATTTTCCCATTTCGCAGTCCGCGGTCGATAGTGCTAAGCGATTGTCCGGTGATTTCGATAAGGTCTTTCTTTGAATAAAACTGCCGAGAAATTGTGAATGGTGCCATTTGTGGCCCCCGAAAATGGTTTTCCCCTCTACTCATACAAGTGAGGGGACCATTCGGAGAGCCTTTCGACCCGACACAGACGGTTTGATCCGTGTCCTTCTGGGAGGTCTGTCACTAACCCTTCCGGGTTGCCATAGTCCCAGTGTCACCGTTCCCGCATCTGCGGGCATAAAATGCCTAAGCGCCTTCTAGAGTGCGCTTAATTTCGTATACTATCCTCTCGGTCCTCTTCTTTTCTGACTTTTTGTGTTTGTCCAGTCCAGAATGTCATAATCTTTCCCCATTCCTCTTCAGTAATTCTAAGTGAGTCATTAGGTTTTTTCGTCCGGTCATTCCATAAATGTATCGAGCGCGGTTTTCTTCCTAAAAGCCGGGAGACTTCTGCTTCTTTAAGGTGTCGGCTGTCCATTTCCGTCCAAAAATCTGACCGCTTCAGAACATACCCGAACCTGGGTCCATCTGTGTCGTATCGTCGCTGAGGTCCCAAGTCCCTTCGCAAAATATCTATCACCATCCCATCGACGAAGGTGCCTTCATTCTCGTCTGTTCGCATGGCCTTCATAATGGATTCGGTGGAAAGGGGGATATACGGGGACTTCTTCGCAATCTTCGACGGCGGCATTCCAAGATACTTTACTATTCTCGCGGCAACTGGTTTCGGACTCTCATGCTTCATGATAATATCAATATTCCATCCATCAGTAATATAGTCAAGTCGTTTCAAGATGCTTTACCTCAACACCTGTATGCTTGTCCGGGGCACTTTGCGGCCCGGAAGGCGGATCATGCAGACTTTCGCTCGGCGACATATTCGGTGAGCAAAATGATGATCTGCTCCTTGTACGATCTTCCTGCGCTCTTCGCCATCTTTTCGATTGCATCCCCAAGGTCGGCAGGAAGTTCAAGGGGAATGTCCTCATTCGACAACATGGAAACAAGAGCGTCCAGGCGTTCCGATACCGTATGCAAAGACAAAGCTGCAAGTTCACGGCGATCCTCAAGAATCATGCTCCCGTAGCCGTACACTGTGTCCGAAAGGAAAGTCAGTTCATAAACCATTTCATCCATCGCCTTCTGTGTCATGTCGATTCTCTCCTGTGTATGATTTTAAGGACACCATGTGCCCCCGTGGTACCAATTCAGCCATTCCCTCTATAAGTCCTTTAATGAGTTCCCGGACTTCTGCGGTCTTTTCGGGTCTCAGTTCAGGGATTTTTTCAAGCCCCTCAAGTATGGTGTTGAATGTCAGCAACAAGTCGATCGTGAGCCTGTGCGTTCTAAAGCTGTCCATATGATTGCGGGGATCGGCAATCAGCTCGATAGCTTCCCGGAGTCCATCAGCCCGCACGTCAGAAAATGTGGCTTCCCGCTCGCCCACCGAATCGGCACGGATCATGCGGGCTCGATCAAGTGCGACACTGAGCCTGTCGTGGATGATTTCGAGTGTGTTCATCCTGGTGTCTGCCTCAGCCTGCGGCTTGCGTACTGACTACGACTGGCGCAAAGAGGGCTGCGACAGCTTTTCCTATTTCGGCGAAGTCATCCTTCTTCGCATGGCTCGCATACTGAGCGAGTGTTTCCAGTGTTTTGTGTCCGGTCGCATTTGATAGCTTCCTGAGGTCGATGCTGTCAGCCATGCGGGAGCTGTAGAAGTGTCGCCAGCTGTGGAAGAGAAGGTTTCGTGTTTTCAATTCGGCTTCGGCCTTCTCGCAGGCTTGCGGATCGTCATTTCCCTTCACGCGCATGGCGATGAATGCAGCCTTGAAATCATCGAGGAATGGCTTTTCGTCCATTGGTTTGTCCGGTAATGCTCCGTAGAAAATGTATCCCGCGGGTCCATGTGGATTGGTCGCGGCAAGATCTAGAAGTGCGCGGCGGAGTGCGGGCGGCAACGGGATCTGCCGGATGCCGTGATTCTTCGTATCCTTGAGATGATCCACGCCTCCCCATGCGTTTGTGACGACAATTCGGTCAGTCTTGAGGTCTTGCACTCTAAGCCCGAGAAGTTCGCCTGCACGCATTCCTGTAAACGCGGCGGCGATGTTAGCGGTATAGGTTCGATCGTCAGTCCAGTATTCACGCTTGAATAGCTCGGCAACTTCGTCCATTTCGAGGATGCCTCGGGGTCTGCCTGCCCCGGAGAACTTGCGAAGTCCTTCCCCAGGATCGGAGAGGATGAGGTCGTTTTCTTTCGCCCAGGTCAAGGCACATGTTCCTGTAATAAGGATTTTGTTGACCGTTGCGGTGGCAAGTCCCTTCCCGGCGATCATGACCGAAAAATCACGGATGTCCTTTTTCGTGATACTCGCAAGGCTCCGGCCTTGAAAGACAGGTTTCCAGTGAACGGAGACGCGGGATGCCATATCATTGCAGTGGCGGCGCCCGATGGATTGACCATGTGAAAGCCGGTCCTTGACGTATGTAGATGTATCATAATCCCAGAAATCAGCCAGGAATGAAGTGAAATCGATGGAGCCTGGTCCTACTTGCACTGCGGAAACCTGGACAAGCCCCCGATCCCGCAAGATGCCTACGATCCGGGCAGCTTCCTCGGGCGTCAGTGGTGCTTTGCGTGCAGCCTCGATTGCAGATTCGGAAGTGAAGATGTCGGCAAGATTGCGGCGGGTGTCGGTCTTTTCTACAGGTACTCCATCGCGCATCCATTCGGCGATGATAAGCAAAGCTGTGTTTCTGTCACTTGTACCAGTAGACTTCGGCGTCGACCACTCGCGGGTTTCTGGATTCTTGAATTGGACGTAGAAAAAACCACCTCTGCGATGAATGGAATACTGTGCCGTTTCTGTGCGCATGGCGTCCCTTTCACTTCTATCTCATAGAAGTGTCTCATAGTGTGAGATGGAACGCGTGCGCCTGATTTCAGGTAGCCGCGTATTTCGTTATCTCGTAATTGATTACGTTAGCCGAGATCGGGAATCGAACCCGACACCTGCGCATTACGAGTGCGCCGCTCTGCCAAATGAGCTATCTCGGCGAATACCGCGAGACTATACCAGCGAAACAGGACGAAAATCAACTAGTTCGCTGCGTCTTCTTAAAGAGCGCCGCGGGTTGCGGGGTATGAAACCTGCTTCCGATCAAGTACCTGCGTTTCTTGAGGTTTTCCGAGCCGGCGAGACGCTTCCCGCCAGCCGTACCGCGCCGCGATCGACAATTTCCTCATGCCGGGGCAAGCGTGAGCGCCGCGGAGCCGAAGAGGCCGGCTTCGTGTCCGAGGCCGGGCCGCCTGACATAGCCCTCGTAGTCCTCGCCGCTGAGAGGAAGGAGGTCGCCGACATAGCCCGCGAGTTCGGACCGGAGGAGGGTCTCGACGCGCTCCGCGAGGCCGGGCCGCATGCCGACACCGCCGCCCATGATGATGGCTCGCGGTGAGAGCGTGAATGTGTAGGCCGCAAAGGCCCGGGCCAGGTAGCCCGCCTCGAGTTCCCAGGCCGGGTGGTCGGCGGGCAGATTCTCCGCCCGCGCCCCCCAGCGCTCGCCGATGGCTGGTCCTGCCGCCATGCCCTCGAGACAGTCTCTGTGGAAGGGGCAGTGCCCGCCGTACGTGTCGCCGGGAAGGTGACCCGTCTTGATGTGGCCGAGTTCGGGGTGGTTGCGTCCGTGGACGAGTCTGCCTCCCGAGAGTACGCCGCCCCCGATGCCCGTGCCGACCGTGATGTAGATGAGGTCGGAGAGCCCCACTCCTGAGCCCCACGTGGCCTCGCCGAGGGCGGCGGCGTTCACGTCGGTGTCGAAGGCGACAGGGATGTCGAGCCTGTCCCGGAAAAAGGTGGCGAGCGGCGTGTCGCGCCAGAAGGGTTTGGGCGTCGAAGTTATGTATCCCCAGCGGGGGCTCGCGGGATCGAGGTCGACGGGGCCGAATGAGCCTATTCCGAGGCGCTCGGCTCTGTATCCGGCCGATCCGAACCATGCGAGTGAGGCCTCGATGGTCTCGGATGGCGTCGTGGTGGGAATGCTCGTCCGCAAAAGGAGTATGGGTTTTTCTCCCGGCCGCGAGGTTTCAAAGAGGCCGCAGACGAATTTCGTGCCGCCGGCTTCGATTGCTCCGATTATCATGGTGCTTCTCCTTGGGCAAGGGCTCAGCCGAGGTTTTTTCCTTACACGTCCTGAGCGGGATCACATTCCTGATCCGGCGGCTCGACCATCGGGGCGGACTGCACGGTCGCCGGCGCACGGGGGGCCGCCTTTTCGGTCTCGGCCTTTTTTTCCGGCTCGATTTTCACCCTTGAGAGGAATTTCGAGAACATGTAGAAGTCGTCGCCGCGGGAATAGAAATCGGGGATATGCCCGATCAGGTTGTAGCCCGAGGCCTCGAGAAGCGAAATTCCGACAGATGCCAGTTTCCGCGTCGAAGTCTCGTACTGGATGAGTGCCTGGGGATGGCGCAAGAGGAATTCCTCGTCGATCATCTGGAGAATGCGCTCGCCCACCTTCGTGGAGGTGTAATCCTGGTCGACACAGAGATAACGGATCTCGAAGGTGTACTCGCGGGAGGGTATCCTGCTGGCGACTGCGATGGCCGCCAGCAGCCGGCCGTCACGGACTTCCATGATTGTGTAAGGGTTGTCGGGGTTTTTCTTCCAGGACGAGAGGGTTTCTTTCAGCATCTCGACTTCGATGTCCCGGTATCCGCCGCTTCCGGTGACGAGGTCTTCGTACTCCTTGAAATCGACGGAATCAGCCATTCATCACCTCGTGTCTCCTGCGATGCTGCCTTGTAGTATATATATCCAGAAAGGTTTTGTACATGAAAACGGCGGCCCGCGCAAGGCAGACCGCCGCAAATCCTGACTATTCCAGGAAGCTATTGTGTCACGGTGACCGTGAATCCGGGTTCTATGACGCAGGGCTTGCCCTGCAGCACCTGGAAGGTCGAGTCGAAAGAAATTCCGCCGATTTCGAGGGTGAGGGTGTGGCGTCCGGGAATGAGACTGCCGTAGGTGCTGTAGACTTGGGCGCTGTCGATGAAGAGCCTGAACTGTTTCCACTTCGGCCCCTTGCTCTCGCGCTCGGAGAGCGCTTCGGGCAGGCGGATTTCATAGGGAATGGTCGCGGACTGGAGATTGGCCTGGATGAGTCTCGGGGCGGAGAGTGTGAAGGAGTCGTAGAAATCGTTGTAGCCCGGGGATTTGACAGTGACTGTGTAGTAGCCGGGCGCCCAGGTGTCCCGATAGGGAGTCGTGCCTACCCAGGTCGAGTTGCGGTACACATCGGCCCCGCGGATTCCGGGACTGTCGATGTAGACTTCGTATCCGAGAGGGTAAAGGGTGGCGGCGACCGTGACGTGACCGTTTACGACTACACTCTGCCTGAACTCGGTGTAGCCTTCGGCGCGGACGGACACCGAGTAGCTCCCCGGAGCGAAGGAAGTCCCGAATGGGGCATTTCCTGCGTAGGATCCGTTGATGAATACCTGCGCTCCCGGAACATTCGCCGTTACGGTGAGACTGTAGCGCGGGGGAGGCGGGGGGAGCGGAATTGTCGTCGTTGTCGGGGGAGGATTGCCGGGACCGAGGTTCGCTATGATCGTGACGGGAGAACTTCCGACGCTGACCGAGGTCTTGAAGTCGGGATAGCCGTCCTTGCTGACCCGCACATCGTAGCGTCCTGGCTGGACGAGGAAGGAAAAGTTGGGGTTGGTGTAGCCGACGAGCCTGTCGTTGATGAAAACCTGGGCTCCCGTCTGGTTCGACTGAATGTTGAGTGATGTCTTGCTCTGGGCGGAAACGGTTCCCGCCGCCAGAACCGCGAGTGCGAGCAGGGCAAACAAGGCACGCTTCATGAGAAGCCTCCTGGGAAATGATCGGCGCGGACTCTTTGCCGCGCCTCAGCTTCTATAATATCACTCCCGGGGCAGCTTTCCAAACCGAGTCGTTCGTCGAACGCGAAATACTCCGTTTCCGGCCATGGGCATTCGGCCGAAAGCGGGTCACGGAGAGGCTTTTTCCGGATTGTCCTGTCGGATGCCGCGCGGCGTGCTATCATAAGTCTGAAGGGACGGCCGCAGGGCTTGCCCAATCCAGGAGGAAGGAATGAACAGAAAATTGGCCACAGTGCTGATTCTCGCCCTCGCGGCATCGTCGGCCGCCTTCGCCCAGATCTCTCTGGGAGCGACGGGGGCGATCTACGCGAACAATCGCATGTCCATAGGGGAAATTACCGAGCGTTTCAAGTCGGGTCAGGGCATCTTCTACGGCCCCTTCGCCGAGCTCGGATTCGGAGGCATGGCACTGGGTGCCTCGCTGAATGTTTCCTACTATAACGAGATGATAGGTTCGATGCCCGTGAGGATGAAAGACTTCGACGTGGACCTCTACGCCCAGGCACATCCCTTCGGCTACCGCGCCTTCATCGACCCCTTCCTCGAGCTCGGTGTCGGAAGGATGGCGAGGGACTACGCTTCCCGTGAGGACGACCCCGACTTGTCCAACCCCCTTCTCGCGAGCGACTACTGGCAGGCGGGCGGCGGAGTGGGGATAAACCTCGGCTCGCTCGGGCTCTTTGTCAAGACACTGTACATGATGCCCGTCGGGACTCCGCGCACCTCATCCGGATACGACCTCGAGGCATATCCCCTCAAGAACCTGAAGGTTTTCGTGGGCGGGAAGGTCATGCTGTTCAGATAGAGGATTGTTCATTTTCTTTCAATTTCTTTCAATGGCAATGAAACGGTGATGCTCCGCCGTCCGGCTTCCGGGCGGACGGAGCTTTGTTTTTTCTTTACGTCGGTCTTAAAACAGTTTACTATGGGAGCGCACAGTGCCGGGCCTTCGCGCAAGGTCCGGAAACGAAAAAGGGAGGCGCATCATGCCAATGGGAGACAAGTACGGCACGCACCGGGTGATCGAACCGGTCGGGGCGATGCCGCAGACGGCGCAGAAAATCAACAACGACATGTCGGTCGTCTACGACAATGAAATACTCATCGACGTCATCGCACTCAACATAGATTCGGCCAGCTTCACCCAGATCGAGGAGGAGGCGGGCGGGGATATCGAGAAGATAAAGGCGATCATCCTCGGCATCGTCGCCTCGCGCGGCAAGCAGCAGAACCCCGTGACGGGCTCCGGCGGAATGCTCATCGGCAGGGTCGCGAAGATCGGATCGGCCCTCGCGCAGCGCGACCTCGCGGTCGGCGACAAGATCGCGAGCCTCGTCTCCCTTTCGCTCACGCCGCTCAAGATCGAAAAAATCCTCGCGGTCCACACCGACATCGACAGGGTCGAGGTGGAGGCGAAGGCCATCCTCTTCGAATCCGGCATCTACGCGAAGCTTCCCGCCGACATGGACGAAGGCCTCGCCCTCGCCGCCCTCGACGTGGCCGGCGCCCCCGCCCAGGCGGCCAAGCTCGTGAAGCCAGGGGACAGGGTCCTCGTACTCGGGGCCGGCGGCAAGTCGGGTCTCCTGTGCTGCTACGAGGCCATGAAGCGCGTCGGACCGACCGGGCGCGTCGTCGCCAACATCCACTCCGAGCGCTCGAGGAAGGTCCTCGAAGACCTGCGCCTCGCCCACGAGATCGTCGTCTGCGACGCCACGAAGCCCGTCGAGATGCTGGAGAAGGTTCTCGCGGCGAACGGCGGGAAGGAATTCGATCTCTCCATCAACTGCGTCAACATCCAGGGGACGGAGATGGCGAGCATTCTGCCAGTCCGGGACGAGGGCATAGTCTACTTCTTCTCCATGGCGACGAGCTTCACGCGCGCGGCCCTGGGAGCGGAAGGCATCGGCAAGGATGTGACCATGATCATCGGCAACGGCTACACGAAGGACCACGCCGAGATCACCCTCTGGGAGTTGCGCGAGAACCCCGCCCTCCGGGAGCTGTTCGAGAAGAACTACGTGAAATGACAGACCGGCAGGACGGATCGCCCGCGCCCCGTTCGGGGTATCGTGGCGGGGCCCCCTGCCAAAACCCGCCGGAAAAACTGTGCCGGGCCGCCCGGGATCTCCCTTGCGTGGGGATATCCGGAGGCCGCGGCTACTGCTCCTTCCGGCATGTCGCTGCGCCATCGCGGTATCGTACGGACGACGCCGCGGTGGCGGCGGAGGTGTTTTCATGCCAGCGAAAGAATTTCCCGCACTCAGACTCACGAAGTCCATGGCCATGTTCGAGGAGGCCAAACGGCTCTCTCCCGGCGGCGTCATGGGTATCCGCAGGCCCTACAATTTCGTGCAGGGCGAGTATCCCATCTTCATCGACCGCGGCTACGGCGGGCACATCGTCGACGTGGACGGCAACGACTACATCGACATGCTCTGCGCCTACGGCCCCATCATCCTCGGCTACAACGAGCCGGAAATAAACGAGGCCGTCATCAGGCAGATGACGCACAAGGGTTTCTGTTTCTCTCTCGTCCAGGCCGTGCAGAACGAGCTCGAGGCGAGGCTTGTCGACATGATACCCTGCGCCGAGCAGGTCATTCCGGTGAAGACGGGTTCGGACGCCACGACGCTGGCGGTGCGCATCGCGCGAGGCTACACCGACCGCGAGATCGTGCTGCGCTGCGGCTACCACGGCTGGCACGACTGGTGCGTGGAGAACCACGGAGGCGTTCCCGAGGAGACTCTCGCCCTCACGGACGAGTTCGAGTACGGGAAGATCGAGTCGCTCGAGGCGAAGCTCGCCGAGCACGCGGGGAAGGTCGCCTGCGTCATCATCACGCCGGTCGGACACGCCCTCGCCAAGCCCGTCCAGGCGCCACCCGCCGGGTATCTGGAGGCGGTGCGCGAACTCGCGACGAAACACGGGGCTGTCCTCGTCTTCGACGAGGTCCGTACCGGCTTCCGCGCCGCCCTCGGGGGCGCACAGGAGCGCTACGGCGTGACGCCCGATCTCGGGACCTTCGGCAAGGCGCTGGCCAACGGCTACGCGATATCCTGCGTGGCCGGAAAGCGCGAGATCATGTCGGTCTGCGAGAAGAAGGTCTTCGTCAGCTCGACCTTCTTCCCGAACAGCCTCGAGATGGTGGCGGCCCTGGCCTGCCTCGACATCCTCGAGCGCGAGGATGTGCCCAACGCCATCTGGGCGCGCGGGACGAAATTCCTTTCGGATCTCGGGCGCATTGTCGCGAAGTCCGGCGTGCCGGCGACGGTGTCGGGCATACCGCCCATGCCCTTCCTCACTTTCGACCCCGCGCCCTCGGACGCGGAGAAGACTTACAAGGCGAGGCGCGAGTACTTCTACACGCAGACTATACGGCGCGGGCTCTTCATCCAGCCCTTCCATCACTGGTATATCGCCTACCGCCACACCGAGGAGGATCTCGCGAAGGCCCTCTGGGCGATCGAAGAGAGCCTCGAGCTCACGGCCCGGGCCTATCCGGTTTAAGCGAGGCAGATATGGGCGGAACGACTACCATGAGCGCGAATGCCGTCATGAACGGGAAGATCGTCATAACCTGCGCCTGCACGGGCGCCGAGACGACGAAGGCGCAGAATCCGGCCCTGCCGGTCACGCCGGAGGAGATCGCCTGGGCCGCAGTCGAAGCCCGCGAGGCGGGCGCCGCGATCCTGCACCTGCACGTCCGGGACGAGCGCGGCGCGCCCACCCAGGATCCCGAGGTCTTCCGCCGCGCGATATCGCTCATCCGCGACAAGACGGATATCGTCGTCGAGATCACGACGGGCGGGGCCGTGGGCGACACTCCCGAGGAGAGACTCCGGCCCATCGCCATCCTCGAACCCGAGATGGCATCGCTCGACTGCGGGACGGTCAACTTCGGGAACGACTACATCGTCAACACCCTGCCGACGATGCGCGAGTTCGCGCGCGAGTTCCGGGCGCGCCGGGTCCGCGCGACTCTCGAGTGTTTCGACCTCGGCCACGTCCACGCGAGTCGCATCCTCGTGAACGAGGGGCTCCTGGAGGAACCCTTCCATTACGGCTTCGTGTTCAATGTTCCCGGATCGGTGCAGTATTCGGTCGACAGCCTCCAGTCCTTCGTCAGGGCCATGCCCCCGGGCGCGAACTTCACGGTCATGGGCATCGGGCGATCATCCCTGCCGGCGCAGTACGGGGCCATCGCCTCAGGGGGATGGATCAGGGTCGGCTTCGAGGACAACGTCTATTTCGCCAAGGGAGTGCTCGCGAAGTCCAACGCCGAGCTCGTGGAACGCGCGGTGCGCATCGCGAACGAGGCGGGGCTGAAGCCCGCGACGCCCGACGAGGTCAGGGCGTATCTCAGACTGAGAGGATGAGGCCATGCAGGACTATCTATCCTTCGATTACCGGCGGATTCCCCTCTACCGGGATGTCAGCCAGGAAGACTGGAACGACTGGCGCTGGCAGATGCGCAACAACATCCGCGATGTCGACACCCTCGCGAAGGTTCTGCCGCTTTCCGAGAAGGAGAAGGCGGACGTGGCCGAGGTTCTCAAGTCCTTCCGCATGGCCATCACGCCCTACTATGCCTCGCTGATCGATCCTGCGAACCCGGTCTGTCCCGTCAGGCTCCAGGCCGTTCCCCGTCTTCCCGAGACCCACGACGACCCCTCGGATCAGGACGATCCGCTGCACGAGGATGTCGATTCGCCCGTTCCGGGCCTGACGCACCGCTATCCTGACAGGGTTCTCCTTCTCGTGACGAACATGTGCTCCATGAACTGCAGGCATTGCACGAGGCGCAGGCTCGTCGGCTCCGAGGACCACCACATGCCGGAGGAGAACTTCGACAGGGCGGTGGAGTACATCAGGAACACGCCCATCGTGCGCGACGTACTCATCTCGGGTGGAGATCCCTTCGTCCTCTCCGATGAAAAGCTCGAGTCGATCATCGCGAGAATCAGAGCCATTCCCCACGTCGAGATAATCAGGATAGGAACGCGCACACCTGTCGTCATGCCCATGCGCGTGACCGACGCGCTCGCGGCCATGCTGAAGAAGTACCATCCTCTCTACGTGAATGTGCACTTCAACCACCCCAAGGAGATCACCGCCGAGGCGCGCGAGGCATGCGCGAAGCTCGCCGACGCGGGCATCCCGCTCGGCAACCAGTCGGTTCTCCTGCGCGACATCAACGACTGCCCCGTCCTCATGAAGAAGCTGGTGCAGAAGCTCCTCGCGGTCAGGGTCAAACCCTACTACATCTACCAGTGCGACCTCTCGCGGGGGATTTCGCATTTCAGGACGACAGTATCCAAGGGAATCGAGATCATAGAGAACCTGCGCGGGCACACTTCGGGAATGGCGGTGCCGACCTTCGTCGTCGACGCGCCCGGCGGCGGCGGGAAGACTCCCGTCATGCCGAGCTACCTCATCACCTCGAACGAGAAACGGGTGATCCTGCGCAACTACGAGGGCGTCATCACGACCTACGACGAGCCCCACTTCTACGAGGAAGACTGCGGGCAGTGCAGGATCTGCGAACTCGAGCCGCACCTGAAGCCGACCTGCGGTGTCGCGCGCCTGCTCGAGGGTTACGAGAAGGTGCTCGAGCCGAAGAATCTCGTGCGCGCCGCGAGGCAGCATTTCGGATCGGAGGAATGAGGTCCGACGGCTCCGCCCGGGCGGAGCCGCGCACCCGCACACGGCGGAGGGGAACGGACGGGTTCCTCTCCGGATTTTACGGAGCCGCGATGGGAATCGACATATCGGGATACAGAGGACGATCGACCTTCATAACCGGTCCCGAAAAGGGATGCGGCAAGACGAGTTTCCTCAACGCTGTCCTTGGTGCGCTCCGGGGGGAGGGGGAATGCCCCGGCATTCTCGGCATCGGTTTCGACGGGGAGGCCCGCGATGCGCTCACGGGCGGATCGCGGCCGCGGATCCCGGCTTTTGCGGGCGAAACGGTGCTGACCGCGGAACGGTTTCTCAGATCGTCCCAGGCGCGCTTTGAAATCCTCGAAACCCTGCCGGGGACGGGCGCCCTCGGCAGGCTCGTGCTCGCGCGTGTCCTGCGCGCCGGGGATGTCCTTCTCGTGGGGCCCGAGCGCAACGAGTACGCGGCCCTCGCGATGCGTCTCATGCGCGAGGAGTTCGGCGTCGACACCATCCTCGCGGACGGCGCCATGAATCGCATAACCCAGGTTTCCGCGTTCGAGGGGGCGAGATTCGTCTACGTCCTGCGCGCGGACAGGAGCAATCTGGACAGGCAGGTCGCCGCGATGAAGCGGCTGCATTTCCTCGCGCATCTGCCCCGCGCTGACTTTACGGAAGCGGGGGAGGAGGGTGGCCCGGAGGCGGATCGTCCGGGGGCCGAAGCGGCCGGCCTGCCGAAAGGCGCGATCCCGGCCTCGACCCTGGGTTTGGCGTCGACCCCGGTCCTGATCCGGGGAGCGCTCACGCCGCGCGTGGCCGCGGAACTCGGCGCAGATGGCGCTCCCGTCGTCGTGGAGGATTTCACGAAGGTCTTCCTCGAGTGGCGCGAGCTTGCCACCTTCGCGAGGCGGCACAGCCTGTCGGTGTTCCGCGGCATGGATTTTGCCGGCTTCACGGTGATCCTGCGCAACCTGGGCAGGGCCGAGTTCCTCTCGGCTCTCGGCGATCCGGGGCTCGCCGGCCTCGTGACCTTCAATCCCCTCGAAGTCGGGACGGAGGTCCGCTGTGCCTGAAAGACCGGTCTGTTCTGAGGAGGCCAGGGCGTTCTCGGGCGTCGACGAATTCCTCTCCCTTCTCAAGCCGCTCACGCCCCGCGGGAAGGACTGGCTCGACTCATTTCCCGTCTGCGCCTCACGCGATGAGGCCGAGTCGAGGTTGGACGACACCGAGGCAGCGCTCGCTTTTCTGCGCCGCGCGGGGGAGGACAGGGCGAGGTTCGACCGCATCGCGTGGCACCTGAGGCGCGTCGTGAGGCTTCCCGACCTGTGCTCTGAGGCGCCCGGGGAGGCCACGGAATCCGGCCGCCGAGCCGCGCCGGAGCGGGCACTGGGACTGACCGAACTCTTCGCGGCGAAGAAGTTCATCGCGAACTACCGGGCCGTGGCGATGCTCGTCGACGGAGAAACGGCCCGCCATTTCGGTCTGCGATTCGGGTCGGAGGCTCTGGCGCAGGCGCTTTCCGAGGGCGGATCGGACCCGGAGACTTTTTTCATCGCGGATTCGCAGGATGCGGAACTAGGCGAGCTGCGGCGCGGGATACGCGCGGTGGACGAGGCTCTGCGGGAGCTGCGCGCGCGCTTTGCGGGCGAAGTGCACGAGATATGGGGCCTCGATTTTTCTCAGGGCGATTATCTGATCGTTCCGCACGGATTCCCCCGCTCGATTCTCGAAAACAGAGGGAACTTCGCGGTATCGCCATATGACGACGCGCACTGGAGGGTCAGCCTTCAGCCACTGCCCGAAGAGCTCGGGCTGGAGGCGGAGCGCGAGACTCTCGCCTCGCGGGAGACTGAATGCGAGGACAGGGTCATAGCGCGCCTGTCCGCGGCCGTATGCGCCGAGGCCCGGCGGCTTTCGGAATACGAAGAATCGCTGACTCGGTTCGACATCGCCAGGGCGGGAGCGGGGCTTGTCCTAGACCACGGACTGGTCAGGCCGCGCTTCAGCGGGGATGCGGAGCCTGCGCTCTACTCGCTGCGCGGCGGATGCTTTCTGCCGTGCCAGAGGACATGCCGGAACCTGGGCTCGGAGTATACTCCGCTCGATATCGAGCTGTCGGAGAGGGGCGCTGTCATCTTCGGCTCCAACATGGGCGGAAAAACCGTCGCGCTCCAGAGCGTGCTGTTTTTCCAGATCCTCGCCCAGGCGGGATTTTTCGTGCCGGCGACATCGTTCTCGGCGCGCTTCCGCCGATTCATCCACTACATCGGCAACCTTTCCAGCCCATCGGCCCGGCGTCCTGCAGAGGGGCTTTCGGGATTCGGATTCGAAATACGCAGTTTTTGCGAGGCGTGGAAGGAATCGGAAAGCTCAGATTGTCCGGGGGAGGGAGTCCTCCTCGCCTTCGACGAGTTCGCGCGGACGACGAGTTCTCCGGAGGCCGAGGCGCTTATTTCCGCGGCTCTGGAGGCTCTCACGAAGCGACCGGGCATGCTCTGCCTCTTCTCGAGCCATTTCAGAGGCGTGGCGCGCCTGCCCGGCGTGCGTTACCTGCGGGTGCCGGGGCTCGACAGGAACGCGGCGCGGGGCATCCTCGCCTCGGATCTGCCTCTCGGGGAACGGATCAGAAAAATCAACGGGCTCATGCGTCATGGCCTCATCGATGATACAGGCGAGGGACCGGAGGGCTCCGACGCCGTGACGATAGCCTCCCTGCTCGGCCTCGACGACGGAATCGTGCAAAGGGCGGGAGAGCTCTACGCCCTGCGCCGCGACGGAGGAGAGGCAGGAGAAGATCGAGTGGCGGGAGAAAACAGATAAGGAATGAACATGAAGGAAAAACTGGGACTGTCACACGAAAAGATCGCGCGCGCGCGGGAGCTCGCCACCATTGCGACTGCTCCCGTTCTGGATTTTGTGGACGGCTACACTTCGGTGGCCGTGGAGCGCGCCACCCTGCGCATCGTGGGGGCGGACGGAGCCGATCCCGACGGCGTTCCCGTCCCGAACCTCGTCGTCGACCAGCTGAAGACTCACGATGGAACCGCGCGCGACGGAGCCGCCCTCGATGGAGGCGTCGGCGGGGGGGGTATCGGCGCCGCGGAGAAGCTGGAGGACGGGGCGCTTCTCTACTACGTCAACGCCCTCATGAAGACGGGTCTCGGTCCGGCCGGCCTCAACGCGAAAATCGCCGGAGGATTCAAGGTAGCCTCTCTCCCCTTGGGCGACCGCAACTCCATCGGCGAGGAAGCGCAGAGGCTCGCGGACGCCGGGCTCGCGAGGATTTCGCATAACCGCGGAATCCGCGAGGAGAAGCTCGAGCTCTGGAAAGGCCGCAACTCCGAACCCATGCTCTACCTCATCGTCGCGACCGGCAATATCTACGAGGACGTGAAGCAGGCGAAGGCGGCCGCGGAGAGAGGCGCCGACGTCATCGCCGTCATCAGGACGACGGCGCAGAGCCTTCTCGACTACGTGCCCTACGGCGCCACGACGGAAGGTTTCGGCGGCACCTACGCCACGCAGGAAAATTTCCGCATCATGCGCGGCGCCCTCGACGAGGTCTCGGAAAAACAAGGTCGCTACATCCGCCTCACGAACTACGCTTCGGGCCTGTGCATGCCCGAGATCGCGGCCATGGGAGCCCTCGAACGCCTCGACATGATGCTGAACGACTCGATGTACGGAATCCTCTTCCGCGACATCAACATGTACCGCACCTTCGTCGACCAGAAATTCAGCCGCATGATCAACGCCTATGCGGGCATCATCATCAACACGGGAGAGGACAACTACCTCACGACGAGCGATGCCTGGGAGAAGGCTTACACGGTCCTCGCGAGCCAGTTCCTGAACGAGCGATTCGCGTATGCGGCAGGCCTTCCCGCGAAGCTCATGGGTCTCGGCCACGCCTTCGAGATGGACCCTTCCCTCCGGAACGGATTCCTCTACGAGCTCGCGCAGGCGCAGATGGCGCGCGAGATATTCCCCGAGCATCCCCTGAAATACATGCCGCCGACGAAATTCATGTCGGGCGACATATTCAAGGGACTCGCGATGGACACGATGTTCAACTTCGCCTCCAAGGCGACGAACCAGGGCATTCACCTCCTCGGCATGCTGACGGAGGCCATCCACACGCCCTTCATGATGGACCGCTTTCTCGCGGTGGAGAACGCGAAGTACATCATGAACTCCATGGAATCTTTCTACGACGAGATCGAGTTCAGGCCCGAGGGTATCATCGTCGCCCGCGCCCGCGAAGTGCTGGACAGGACTGTGGAATTCCTCGGCGAGATCGTGGAATGCGGCCTTTTCGAGGCGATCGGGCGGGGGATGTTCGCCGATGTAAAGCGCCCGCGAGACGGCGGCAAGGGCTTGGAGGGACTCGTGCGCAAGGGGCCCGCGTACTTCAACCCCGTCGAGGACGCTCTGGTGGCGGGCCTGGGCCTGGCGCGAAATCCCGGCCAGGACTCGAAGGGCGGCTTCGCGTCGATTCCAGCCGGTCGATCCGGAAAGGAGGACTGATCATGCCTGAAATCATTCGCCCCTACGGGGACACCATGGATGACGGGAAGGTCCAGATGTCCTTCACCCTTCCCGTCCCCGACGGAGCCCGCGGCCGCGAGGCGGCGAGGCTTCTCGTACTGTCCTGGGGCTTCGCCGACTGCGAGATCACCCACTCCGCCGCGATATCGGAGGAATTTTCGTTCTACGTCGCCTACGCGAGGACGGAGCGCGGCATCGACTGGTCGACAGTCAGAGCCGATGTCGTCTCGGAATCAGATTCGATGTCGATGGACGAGGTCAACGATTTCATCCGCGAAAAGCTCGGCCGCAAAGTCGTGGTGGTCGGAGCCTGCACCGGTTTCGACGCGCACACTGTCGGCATCGACGCGATCATGAACATGAAGGGATACAACCACCACTACGGGCTCGAACGCTACGCGATGATGGAAGCCTTCAACCTCGGCGCCCAGGTTCCGAACGAAAAACTCATCGAGTTCTCGCGCAAGGTGGGAGCCGACGCCATCCTCGTCTCGCAGATCGTGACACAGAAAGATGTCCACATCGGGAACATGACGGAGTTCGTCGAACTCCTGGAAGCGGCGGGCGAACGCGGCCGCTTCATCTGCGTGGCGGGAGGTCCCCGCATCACGAACAAGCTCGCGGTCGAACTCGGCTACGACGCGGGCTTCGGCAAGGGCAGCTACGCGGACGATGTCGCCACGTTCATCGCGCGGAAACTGGCGGAAAAGGCGAGGGAGTGAAAAGCTCTGCGTCATCGGACCATATCGTCATCTTCACGGAGGTATCATGATCGAAAAACCTATACTCGAAGCCACCGAGGCCGCGGGCCACATCAAAGAAGGCATGACCCTCCACGTCGGCGGTTTTCTCGGATGCGGGTCCCCCGAGGCCGTGATCGCCGCCCTGGCGGCCTCCGGAGTCCGGAATCTGACCTTGGTCTGCAACGACACCGCGATATTCGACGCGCGATCGGGCAGGATCACCGGCGTCGCGCCGCTCGTTGTCAACCGGCAGTTCGCGCGGGTCATCGTCTCCCACATCGGCACGAACCCTGAAACCCAGAGACAGATGAACGCCGGCGAAACTGTCGTCGACCTCGTTCCCCAGGGAACACTGGCCGAGAGAGTCAGGGCGGCGGGTTGCGGACTTGGAGGATTCCTCACGTCGACGGGCCTTGGCACCGAGGTCCAGGAGGGCAAGCAGCTCCTCACGATCGGCAACAAGGTCTATCTTCTCGAGCTGCCGCTTCCCGGCGACGTCGCCATCATCAAGGCGAAGAGGGCGGACAGGGTCGGCAATCTCCAGTATTCGAAGACAGCCCGCAACTTCAATCCGCTGATGGCTATGGCCTGCTCCTTCGTGATCGCCGAAGTGGAGGAAATCGTCGATGTCGGGTGCATCGATCCCGACCAGGTACACACGCCCTCGATATTCGTGGATTGCCTCGTGCGGGCGAAGGGGAGGAAGGCATGATCGAGTATGTCGAAAACAAGGAGATGATCGCGAGGCGGATAGCCTGCATATTCAAGACCGGCGATGTCGTCAACCTCGGGATCGGCCTTCCGACTCTGGTCGCGAACTACATCCCGGAGGATGTCACCATTGTCCTGCAGTCCGAGAACGGCATGCTCGGACTCGGCCCGGCGCCGGAAAAGGGTTTCGACGATCCCGACCTGACCAACGCGGGCGCGCAGCCCGTGACCATCCTTCCCGGAGGGGCCTTCTTCGACTCCGCGATGAGTTTCGGCATCATAAGGGGAGGCCATGTCGACTACACGGTCCTCGGCGTCCTCGAAGTGGACCAGGAAGGCAATCTGGCGAACTACAAGATACCCGGCAAAATGGTGCCCGGCATGGGCGGCGCCATGGACCTCGTCGCGGGATCGCGCGTCGTCATCGCGGCGACGACCCATCTGGAAAAATCAGGCGCGTCCAAGCTGAAGCGTCGCTGCGCTCTGCCGCTGACCGCCGCGCACGAAGTCAATCTCATCGTCACCGACGTGGGATACTTCGAGGTGATGGGAGGGAAGTTCTACCTGCTGGAATACTTCGAACCCTACACACCCGAATGGATCAAGGAGCACACGGAGGCCGAGGTCGTCGTGATGTCGACCTGTCGGCCTTACTCGGCCCAGAGCTGCACGAGCTCGATGATGGTGTCGACCGCGAGCGCCATCTCGGCGACGGAGGCCCACTCGAAGCGGCTGTGATAGTTGTAGCCGCCCGTGAAGATGTTCGGAGTGGGGATGCCCATCTCGGTGAGTCGGGCGCCGTCGGTGCCGCCGCGGATCGGCTTGATGCAGGGCTCCGCTCCGGCCCTTTTGGCCGCGTCCATGAGCTTGTTGAGGACTTCGGGGGTCTCGTCGAGCTTCTTGCGCATGTTGAGATACTGTTTCTTGATGTCGAGCTTGACGTTTCCGAGCGGAAATTGAGCCTCCACAGCCGCCGCGAGGGTTTTCACCGCCGCGATCCGGCCATTCATGCCCGCGTCGGTGAAATCGCGCAGATAGATATCGACGACGGCCTTCTCGAGCCCGCCCGACATCTCGATGGGGCAGTAGTATCCGTACCACTCATCCGTGGCCTCGGGGCTCTCGCTCCGGGGCAGCATCGAGATGAACGAACCGGCCATGGACACGGCATTGGCGAGCTTTCCGCGCGCCGCGCCGATGTGGATGACCTTCCCTGCGAACTCGGCGTGGACGGAGTAGGCTGTGAAGCATTCCGCCTCGATTTCCGCGGCCTTTCCGCCGTCGAGAGTGTAGCAGGCCACCGATTTCAGCTTGTTGACGGGAAAGAGGTTCATGCCCTTGCCTGTCTCCTCGTCGGGCGTGAAGACGATCTCGATGGGGCCGTGCCGGATTTCAGGATGGGTGACGAGGAACTCCGCCGCGGTCATGATCTCGGCGATGCCCGCCTTGTCGTCGGCGCCGAGAAGGGTCGTACCGTCGGTGACGATGATCGTGTCTCCGACGTGCTCACGGAGGTCGGGGTTGTCGGCCGGATCGAGCACCCACTCCTGCGAGAGGGCCACGCTTCCGCCATCGTAGCCCGCAATGACGCGGGGGCGGGCGTTTTCGCCGGTCACATCGGAGGCGGTATCCATGTGGGCCATGAGGCCGATGCAGGGGCGTTTTTCGCAACCCGGACTGGCAGGAAGCCTGGCGATGAGGTAGCAGTGCCCGTCGAGTTCGAGGTCGCGGATTCCGATGGCCCCGAGTTCGGAGACGAGGAGGCGCGCCAGATCCCACTGTGTCGCGGTGGAGGGAATGTCCTCTATGTGGCGGTTGCTTGTGGTGAACATTTTGACGTAGGAGATGAATCGCTCCACCATTTTAGGCGTGTAGCGACGCGCGAGCAGTTCGGAAAAGTGTTTCATGCGGGAAAGTATGCCTTCGTTTCCGCGGGAGCGCAAGCTCCCGGGACTTCGCAATCGCCGCACAGTCGGGGCCCGAACACGATCGCACTTGCCGAACCCCCTTTCCGATCCTTATGATATACAGCATGCCAATACCTCAATACCCCGAATTCGCAGCCATAGACCTCGACATGCGCGCGGATCTCTATCCCGCTCTCAATATGACGAAGGACGGAATCTCCGAACTCACGTTCTCGAATCTCTACCTCTTCCGCCATGTTTACGACTACCGGGTCTCCCTGCTTCCCGGAGGCTCCTCCGTCGTAGAGGGGACGAAAGCGGGTAAGTCCTTTTTCTACCTGCCCTGCTGCTTCCCCGATCGCGAGATCTTCGACAACCTCATGGCGGGTCACGATTATTTCAAGAACATGTCGGAATCCCAGTCCGAGATCCACAGGATCGAGCTTGAACAGCGCGGCTACCACGTGGAGGAAGACCGCGACAACTTCGACTACATATACGAGCGCACCGATCTCGCCGAACTCTCCGGGCGCGCTTACCACAAGAAGCGCAACCTCGTGAACGCCTTCATCAATTCCTACAGCTACGAGCAGAAGCCCCTGCGCAAGGACAATGCCGCCGACGCCCTCGCGGTCCTCGACGAGTGGCGCGAGGCCAAGGGCTCCGACGGAGACTATGTCGCCTCGCGCGAAGCCATCGGGCTCTTCGAGGATCTCGGCATGCGCGGCTGCGTCTACTATGTCGACGGAGCGCCGGCCGGCTGGTGTCTGGGCGAGCCCGTCGCCAAGGGAAGGATGTTCGCCATCCACTTCGAGAAAGCATGCGACAGGTACAAAGGCATCTACCAGTTCATCAATCAGGCCTTCGCCCAGGGGCTGCCCTCGCATTTCAAGACGATCAACAGGGAACAGGATCTCGGCGACGAGGGACTGCGTCAGGCCAAGATGACCTACCGGCCCTGCGGTTTCGTCAAGAAATACCGGGTTACACGGCAGCCCATCGTCGCCGAGGACTGAAACGTGACTCTGTCTGCCCTCTGCTCCGGCCTCTATGGCCAGGCCTACGCGCACAGGAAGGACCTTCCCCGTCTGGCTCTCGAGACAATGCTCGGCGCCGCGGGGAGTGGTTCCGGAAATCTCGGCACTGCCGGCGACGGTTCCGGCGGTGCCGGCGCGGCGGGTGGCGGCGCCTTGTCCTCCCGGCCCCTGCCGGCCTCGGTCGGCGTATATGCTGCCGGTCTCGCCTCGCGGACGGTCTGCCTCACCCTCCTCGCGGGCTCGGGTTCGCGCTGGGTGAAGTCCCTTCGGCAAGCTCAGGATGAGGGGCTCGCTTCAGCGGCCGGCGTCGATCCGGAAGCTCCGAGAGGCCTCTATCCCGTGCGCGACTGTATCCGGCCGGAATCCGGCGGCGAAGAAGGAGGCCGGATACCAGTCGCGGCCTATTCCCTCGACGCTGTGGACCGGCTCGGCCACCACCTCGTCGTCGTCCGCGGATATGAGGATCGCATCAGGGCCGAGATCATGGAGCCGCTCGGGATCGCTCCCGGACGGTATTCGTTTTTTACCCAGGAAGCGCCATTCGGGAAGCCGCTCGGCCACGGCGACGCGGCCTGGCAATGCCGGGAGCTCTGGAAGGATGCCGACTACCTCGTCGCCAACTTCGGGGGCGACGCCAATTCACCCCTCACCGCCCTGGCTTCCCTCCTCGCACTCGACGCGCTGAACGCTGCCGGAGAGAGGGTCGATTTTCTTCTGCCGGCGGCGCCCGTCGACAACCCGGGATACCCGATCCGCTTCGATGCCGCGGGTCTGCCCCTCTCCTTCGGCCACGCGAAGCTCCAGGGGAAGCTCACGGCCGAAGGCCCCGGCTACACCAACGTCGGCGTCAGGGTATACAGGGCAAAGGCGCTGTACGAAAAACTGAGCTCGATCCACGACCGGTTCTGGCGCGACGGCACAGGCTACGATATTCCCGGAAACGACCCGGCGGGCCACGAGTTCGCCCTCGACAACGCCGACGCGGAGTTCGCGGCCGGGAACGCGGCCCGCGTCCTCGCCTGCGCGCATGCGGGAGAGCTCACGCCGGCCAAGTCGCTCGTCGACATTCCCGCCTTCGTGTCCGCCATCGCCCGCGTGCGCGCGGAGTGGGACGAAGTCCGGCCCCGTTTGTAAATGCCCATACCCTGGCAGCACACTGCGCTCAGGGTGCGCCCGGAAGGCGCGGATCGGGCTTCTTTAGTTGAAAATCGCGCTTATCGCCGGGCCGATGGCCGCGTCCAGGGCTCCGGCCCCGAGGATGGCCCATAGCGGATTGATCTTGGTGAAAGCCGTCGCCGCGAAGGACAGAAGGGCGAGGGCGATCGCGAAGGGGTCCCCTGCGTCGGGACGGAGCGCCCAGAGCGTCATCAGCATCATCGCCATACTTCCCGTCTTCAGGGCTTCGTTGAGGGATTTTTCGTCGGGCTTCATCTTTTTGCCGACATAGCCGGCCGCGAGGATGGCCATGACGGGGAAAGCGATGACGGAAAGCGTCGCGAGCACTGCCCCCACGAAACCGCCCTGATTCCATCCCACGAGTGTCGCCGTGTTGAGGGCGACGGGGCCCGGGGTCGACTGGGCGATCGCGATCCAGGCCTTGAAGCCCGAATCGCTCACCCATCCGCGGGAGACCACTTCGTTCTGGATCAGTCCGACGATGGACCATCCTCCGCCGAAGGACACGATCCCGATCTTGAAAAATGTCCAGACGATATTCAGGAGTTCCATGTTTTCTCCGCCAGGTACAGAAGGGCGATGGCGCCGAGGAGGATCGGCAGGCTCATCTTCGGCGCGAGGCCGAGGGCAAGCGCCAGAGCGATTGTCGCCCCTGCCCTGAACGCTGTCCATTTCCGTCTTTTGGCCGTGCGCCAGAGCATGGCCGCCACGAGACCGGGAACGGTCGCCCCGGCTCCATGAAGGAAGCGCGCCACGACGGGCAGATTTCCGAACTGCCCGAGAAGGGAGCCCACGAGGATGAGGGCCACGAAGGGAGGCAGGACGACGCCGGCGATCGCCGGAACGACTCCCCGGGCCCCCAGGAGCTTCCGTGAGGAAATGATGGCGGTCGAGAGGGCTATCGGCCCGGGAAAGGCCTGGGCCCGCGCGAACAGGTCCTGGAAGTCGTCTTCCTGAATCCAGCCGCGTTTTTCGAGCGCCCGGCCGATGACCGGGACGATGGCGTAGCCTCCTCCGATCGTCACCGAGGAAATGCCCGTAAAAATCAGAAAAAGCTTCCATGGGGTCGGCTTTTCGGGTCCGGGCGCTTCCGGCTCCGGCGACGGCGCTGTCTCATGCTCCATTCTTGTCTCCATGCGGGCCATAGCCCGGGTCTCACATATCCGCCGGAACCCGATCCGAGGCTCTGGCAGCGATGCGCGCCAGCTCTCCGTCGGTGAAGGCGGCCTCCACGCAGGTTGCGACGGGGCCGCGCAGCCAGACGAGCCAGGTTTCGATCAGGTCATCAGGATACAGGAATTCGGCCGCCTTGCGGTAGAGCCAGAGCTGGAGAGCGTAGGCTCCCTGAGCCGCGCGCCGGTGGGTCTTGAAATCGATGATCAGAATCCTGCCGTCCTTTCGCGCAAAGAGGTCCATCCGACCCTTGACGAGGAAGCCTCCCGGAAGGGCGAGAAGAAAATCC
Organism: Treponemataceae bacterium; assembly: GCA_963678065.2. Lineage (GTDB taxonomy): Bacteria > Spirochaetota > Spirochaetia > Treponematales > Rectinemataceae. Next base: position 1,872,571 of record CAXXVZ010000003.1, on the reverse strand, counting down.
TTCTCGGTTTCGACCCGCGGGCAGTCCGCGATCTCGCGGCCAAGCTCCGAAGCGGCGAAGCGCTCCGCGAGACTCAGCGCCCCGGCCTTCATGGCGGCGAGGCGGGCAAGGCTTGCTCCTCCGGCGAGGCTCTCGGTGACAAGGGAGAAGGCTTCGAGGCCCTTGTACCGAGCCTCGAGGACGGCGTGGCAGACACGGCCGAAGTCGGTGCCCTCTTTCTCCTCCTCGTCCGCTTCCTCTCCCGTCTCGTAGGGAAGGGGAGGGAAGGGCATCTGCGGACAGGCGAGGGAAAGGAGCGCCGCCGGCCACGCGATCCCGGCGGGTCGGCCCGTCCTTCCGGCCTGGTCGAGTCCTGAGGGTTTTCCGGCCTCTTTGCCGGCTGCGAGTTCGTCGCTCCGCGCTGCCTCGAGTTCCGTCGCGCTGAGTGTCGTCCTGCAATACTGCCTGTCGAGACGCGCGACCCGGCGGTATGCGGGGACGAAATCGTCGATTTTCCGCGCCTCCGTGCCCCGGAAGAGGGACTTGTACTCATCGGTCGTGAGGCCGGGGATCGTTTCGAGCGAGACTTCGGGCTCGAGGGCGGGGAAGCGGCCATCTTCCCCTCTCTTCCCGTCGCCGCCCGCGAGGAGGCTGTGGAAAGACAGGCCGCCGGATTCGGCCCTCGAAGAGTCGAATCCGGCGAAGACGAGGTGGGAGATGGCCCGCGTGCAGGCGACATAGAAAAGTCTCTTGGTCTCCGCAGCCCTTTTTGCCTTCTGCGCCTCCTTCGCCTCCTCGAAGAAGATGTTCCTGAAGGGCGTTTTCGGCCTGTCGTAGGGCTTCAGGTTGACGCTCACGCCCACGCGCTCCGAGGCGTACCAGGCTTCGCCTGAACTGTCGCGGGCGCCTGTGTTGTTCATCCACGGAATGATGACGACGGGAAACTCGAGTCCCTTCGACTTGTGCACCGTCATGATCCTCACGCCCTCCGCGTGGTCCCGCTGAAGTTCGTCGACGTCCTTCTTCTCGATGCTGCCGATGAAGGGTTCGAGGTCCTCCGAGACGAAGGCGGAGAGGTTCTTGCCGGCGGCTTCTGCCCTGCAGGCGAGGTCGAAGACGAACTCGAAGTGTTCGAGGAAGGGATGAGCCTCGGGTTTGGAGAGGATGGCGGCGCGGAGGCCTGCCTCGTGCCAGATCCAGGAGACGAGTTCGGGCGCCGGGACGCGGTCGGCCATTGTCGCGAGTTTCGCAAAGATGGCTTTTCCCCTCTCGAAACGTTCCCTGTCGGCGGCGGACAGCGCTCCGGGGTCGAATCCCGAGCCTGTTCCGGGCGCCGTTCCGAAGGCGGTCCCCGGGGAGACCGGCTTGTCCCTGTCCATGGAGGAGAGGATGGCGACGAGGGCGTCGTCGGAAACGCGCACGAGGGGCGAGCGCAGCACGGCGGCGAAGGCCGTCCTGTCCTCGGGAAGAAGGACGAGCCGGAGCGCGTTGTAGATGTCGTTGACCGGCGACTCCATGAACAGACCGCAGACCGCCGAGGCCGAGTAGGGGATGTCGAGAATCCGGAAAAACCGCTCGAGGAGGTGCTGGTTCGAGGTCGAGCGCATGAGCAGGGCGAAATCGCCGTAGCCTGCGGGACGCGTTCCTCCTTTTCCGTCCGCCACGGGAAGGTCGCCTCTCTCCACGCGCTCGCGCACGAAACGGGCGATGCCGTGGGCGAGAATCTCGTCCTCGCTCCGTTCGGCCGGGTCCTTCCGGCCCTGTCCCGGTTTCTGTCTGAGGAGGTAGCGGATGGTCGGCGAGAGCCCAGGGGTGGGCGGGCGCCGCTTTATCTCCGAGAAACGCGCCTCGAAATCGGCCTCCGGATTCGCCATGATCCGCGCGAAGGCGGAGTTGAAGAAATCGACGAGGGCGGGTTCGCTCCGGTAGTTGGTCGCGAGACTGGTTCCGTCTGAGGCGAGTTCGCGGTCGAGTCGGCGGAAGACCGAGACATCGGCGCCCCGGAACATGTAGATGGACTGCTTCTCGTCGCCGACAAAGAAGAGTTTGTCCGGGACGAGGTCCCCGGCTCGGGGGATGCCGAAAGAGGAGAGTTCCGGCCGCTCCGCGAGGAGAAAGAGGAGGTTCTTCTGATCCGCGTTGTTGTCCTGGAATTCGTCGATCATGATGTAGCGGTAGCGCCCCTTCCACCAGGAGCGGATATCGGGCCGGGTACGGAGCAGATGCGTGGCGCAGAGTGCGACATCTCGGAAGCCCATGACACCCGCGGCGCGCTTGGCTGCGCGGTAGCGGAGGGCGAAGGCGTCCATGTGCCGCATGACTGCTTCCAGAAGGCCGAGATCCGCGAGCAGGGCGGCGGCGGCCCCGAGCCGGGGTGCGAGATCCCGGGCGTTTTTGGCCGCTTCTTTGACCATAGCCTGGTCGGGGTCGCTCCGGGCGTAGCCTCTCAGCGCGAGTTCCGCGGCCGCACGGGCGATCTCGCAGAGAAGATCCGCCGCGCCGCAGTTCGCAGGCCTGGCCCGGAAGACGGCTGTCGCCGGAGTCGGCGGCAGTTCATCCAGTCTGCCGGGCAGAGATCCGAAAAATTCTATGGCGAGGGCGCAGTCATTGCCCGGCTTTCCGATGGCCGCCGCGGCCCCCGCCACCGTCCCGGAGAGTTCCCTCAAGGCGGCGACGAGTCCCGCGATCGTCCCGTCGAGGGCGGTCGCTGTTTTTGCCGCGATGCCGGGGAAGCCGCCGTCTTCGTCCGGGCAGGGGCTGACCAGGCTATACGCGAGATCGGCGAAGAGCTCTTTCCAGGCCGTCGTGAAACCCAGCCGGGCGTTGAGCTCCATCAGGGCGGGGTCGCGGCGGTTTTCGAGGAGATAGGCGAGGGCTTCGTCGACGGCGATGCTGCGCGCCTTCTCGTCGTCCGTCGTGAAGTCGGGCGCGTAGCCGTAGCGCGCGGCCGAGCTCCTCGTCACCGTTCCGCAGAAGGCGTCGATCGTCGATATGGAGGCTTCGGGAAAGCGCGCGGCCTGCTCCCTGACGGCGGGAAGCTCGGAGCGGACCAGGCTTTCGTGGATGCGCGAGTACATCTCGGCGGCCGCTTTCCGGGTGAAGGTGAGGGTGAGGATGGATCGCAGCTCGGCGCCCGAGTTGACGATGAGATCGATGTAGCGGGCCGCGAGGACTGTTGTCTTTCCCGATCCGGCCCCGGCCGAGACCGCGCCGTTCCGACGCATGGCGACGGCCGCCCTCTGGTCGGAGTCCTGCTCTCTGTCTGGTTTCGTCGATCCGGCCATTGTCACTCCGTCGCGAAGCGGCTTCTGCACACCGCCTTCCATTCGCAGTTCTCGCATGAATCCGCGCCGCCCGGACTCGTCGGCGGGGATATCCGGAAATCGCCTTGGCGCATGGCCGCGGCCACCCGCGCGAGGTCGGAGTCGAAGACCCTGAGTTCCGCCTCATATTCGCCGCGGGACTTGAGTCCGCCTTCCCCGATCACGTTCGACCACTCGGCGTTTTCGATGGAGTAGAAAGCCGCCCTCTCGACGAGCCTGCCCCCGCCTTCGAAAAGCCTGACGTAGGCCGCGATCTGGCAGTCGCCCAGCCCGCCTGCCGGCTCCGCGGAAAGGACGAGATTCGCGGCCCTCGGGACCGTTTTTTTCTTGTAATCGACGATGGCGAGGACCTCTCCCCGGAAAGCGATCCGGTCGGCCCTCCCTTCGAGCGTGACCATGTTTTCCGGATAGGCCTTCACGCCCTCGATCTCGAAGTCGCCTGGGTTCCATCCCGCGAAGACGGATTCAGCGTCGACGAGGCGAGCGACGCGGTCGGCGAGGAGGGGCAGATAGGCTTCGAACATGGGTTCGAGGAAGGGGCCCTGGCGTTTCGAGAACTCGACGAGGACTTTCCTCGCCAGATGAGGGATGGCGGTCTTGTAGACCTGAGCCCTGGAGGGATCGTAGGGACCGTCCGCGGCGATTTCCACGTACAGTTCCCGTATGAGGGCGTGGGCCATCTCCCCGGCCAGCATGTTGTCGAAAAAGCCCATACCCGAGGGCTCCTCCTCAAGGTGGAGGGCGCGTTTCAGGAGCCAGGAGAAGGGACAGGCCAGGTAGTCTTTCACTCCGCTCGCGGAAAGGCGGAGCCAGCCTTCCGGGCTCTCCTTCCGGCAAAGGATTCCGGAGAGGATGGCGGCTCCGGCGCAGTCGCGGGAGTAATCCCTGCCCGAACGTGAAAGGAGGGGCGGCGATCCGCGGATCGCCGCCGTTTCCCTGTTTTGTCCTGCTTCCGGAACCGGGTTCTCCGCGGGATCCTCTCCACACATGGCCCGGATCTGCCACGCGCAGAGCCGCGAGGGCAGGGTGCCCGCGCGGCCTGATCTCCAGGCGCGGGTTTCCCCGAGGACGGGATCGGCCGCCCTGATTTCGTCGAAGTCCTCCGGCGGGATTGCGGGTCCCGCATCCGCCCGCGTCGCGCTCCAGCCGGAAAAATCCTCGGTGGCGAAGCATGCGAGGCTGCCCGGGTCCCCGGTGTAGGCCGCCATGAAGGAGGCCGAGGCGTCCCTGTCCTTCCGGCCCAGGATTTCCTTCAGGGTTTCGGGAAGGAAGGTTCCGCCGGAAAAGGAAACCCTCGTCGCTTCCTCGGAGCAGCCGAGGATGAAATGGTGGCTGACCGCCATGAGGGCGGAAACCTTGTACGCGTACACGGGCACCATGCCGTCTCCGGACTGCGGGACATACGGCTCCGACTCGAGGTGGGAGAGAAAGAGTCCGAAAGGCTCGGGGACCCTCCCCGCGGGGCCGAGAATGGCCTCCGTCTCGCAGAGCTTGCCCAGCTCCGCGATGACCCGCTCCACCTCGCGCTCCCCTGCCTCTTCCACATCCGTTTCGGCCAGGATGTTACGACGGAATTTCATGAGCCTCTCCCGCAGCTGCGCGAAGCTCCCGGCCGCGGCGAGTTCCCGGATTCCCCGTGTGAGCGCGTCGTGGAAACCTGAAAGCGGCGAGCGCGGATCGCAGATCCGGAAGGTCTCCTTCCAGATGTCGACCCTGTCTTTCCCGCTGCCGTAGCCCGAGTGGATGTGGTACTGGATGCCGAAGCGCACGAGGTCGCGGGCCAGGTCCCTGTTTTTCCAGGGGATGGCTTTGTCGAGGAGGATATTCCGCATCGAGGGGAAGTCAAAATCTCTGCTGTGGCAGGTCTTTGCCGCCACGAGGAAGCGCCCGAACGCCGTCGCGGAGAGTCTGGTCCCCGATTTGAGCGCGCAGGGGACGCCCCATTCCTTCGCCGTACGGAGAATCAGGGGCGCGGCCTTCTCGAGCTGTGTCGAGGTGACCGCGATTTCTTCCGGGCGGACCCCCGCATCGAGGAGGGCGGAAATCCGCCCGAAGACCCAGCGAATCTCCTCCCTGGCGTTCGGGAAGGCGGCGAGGGCGAAGGAAGGTCCGCCACTGCGGGGAGAAAGCTGGTCCAGACTGAGGACCTCGACGTTCTCCATGGCGGCTATCGAGTCCCGGTATTCGTCGAAATCCTCGATGAGTTCGGGAGCGAACAGAATATACCGCCGTCCCTCCCGCGCCGGCGATCTCGTCCGCTGCCAGTCCGGCTCGAAGAGGGAACACTCGTCCAGAAATCCGCGATAATCCTTATAGAGCGACTCGAGGTCGGCGCAGACGAGGGTGGACTCGCCTGTGAGTCCGCCTCTTCCGGACTCTCCGAGCGCCCGGATGGATTCTACCGTGGCGCGGAGTCGGGGAGGGATCGAGGCGATGCAGGAGAGGAAGGCCGGAGAAGGTTCCCCCGGGCCCGTCAGGACGGCGAGGAAGGCCTCTTTTTTCTGTCGTTCGAGGACGCGGGCCGCCCAGATCGTGCGGGCTATCCTGTTGGCCGGGCGTCGGGCGTCCCGCGGAGAGAAGAGGCTCTCCTTGAAACTGTCCCATCCCGGGAACCTCGAACTTTCTACGGCGCCCGAGAGTCCCGAGAGGCAGCGAGCGCGGGCCTGAGACTCCGCCGCGACCTGGGAGGGAAAGACAAAGTCGACGAGGGGGTCGCGGATGAGTTCAGAGATGCGGCGCTGTATTTCCCCGGTGAGGGTTTCCGGCATGACCTTCAGTCTTGTTTCCACGCGGCTTCGATGGAGGCCACGTAGAACCGATGCCAATCCATGGCCTTGTAATGGTTCGCGATCGCTGGATCGACGAAGCAGGCGGGGTCGAGATCCTGTGCGTGCAGTTTCCGGCAGGCGAGGACTATCTTCGCCTGGGCAAAGCCGACGACGCAGTCTTCTCCGGCGGCCTTGCCCGGAAGCGGGGCTGAAGGCGGGTAGGCGAAGGTCGTCGGCTCGAGCCCCGTCAGGGCGGCCTTGTCGCTGTCGCGTCCCGAAACTCTGCCGCAGATCTCAAGGGCTTCGCGCTGCTCCTCGCCGAAAAAACAGAGACTGAACGAGGCAGAAGCCTCCATGAATCCGAACGTGTAGCGGGTCGGCCGCATGAAAATGAAGGCGACGTCCTTGTTCCAGAGGTGACCGAAGCCACCCCACGACGCGGTCATCGTGTTCCACGAAGCGGCGTTTCCCGCGGTTATGAGCATCCAGCGCTCCGCCACCGTAGACCAGGGATTGTCGTTCCAGGTACGTATGTCGAATGGTCTGTGGCTCATCAGGCGATCCCCTTTCCCGCGGCCATCGTCTCGAGCACGAGGAGGAGACGGGAAGTTCTGAAGCCGCTCGCCGCCTCCGCTTCGAGGAGGATTTCCGCCACGGCCTTCGCGAAAACGTCTTTTCCTGCCCCTGAACTGGCTGTGTCGCCGGCGGAGCCAGAAAGAGGAGCTCCGGGCCCTGTTTCCCGGACCGCATCCTCTATCCCCGAGAGGAGTATGCTGTAGCCGACCGCCTCTTCGAAGAGCTCCTTGGAGAAGTACTCCACGCCTTCCCAGGCATTCACCCCGAGGCAGCGGGCGGCGGACTCGTCCCCTTCGGCCCAGACAGCAAGCTCGAGGGCCCGGGAAAGGGCCGGGTCACCCGTCTCCGGCTCAGCTTTTTCCGCGCGCGGACCCGGCCTGCGCGCATAGCTCATGCACCAGGCGAGGGCGTCGAGCTTCGGCCCTCCCTCTCCCTGTTCAGAGTAGATCAAGTCGAGCACTTCTTGCGCCTTCCTTCCGAAATCGAAGTGGCCGAGGATCTGCGCGAACGCGTTCTTCGCGAGCTCGCCGTCGAGAAGGAACCTTGCCGCCTGCAGAACGCTCCAGACGACAGAGGCCCCCGTCTTTCTGGAGACCGCCGCGACTGCCGGCCCCTGTCCGGCGGCCGCCTGTGTCCGGAGAAAGCCCAGTCCCGCTTCCAGCGCGGCGACCGCTTTGGCGCAGGCATCGGCGGACGCGTCTTCCGCTACGGCCTGGCCGCCGGGAAGCTCCGAGGCCTCGCGCCGCAGGAATTCGAGGAACTCGGCGTAGAAGATCCGCGCCTTTTCCCGGAGATCCGCGATTTCCTGCGCATTGTCGATCTGTCCCGCCGCGCAGGCTCCGGCTCCCGCGTGGACGACCGCGGCGAATGCGGAGTACAGGAAAGGCCTCTTCGCGTCGGCGAAGGCCGCGGAGAGCTTCGGGATGCCGCCTTTGCCCAGCGCGCCGTAGACGGAGGCGCAGATGCCCTTCTCGTTGTCGTCGATGATGTGGAGGTCGAGGAAGACCTTGCAGGCGTATCCGTCAAGATCGAAGTCGAGGCCTTGTGCGATGATGTCGCGGCAGCTGAAGAGGTACCAGAGTCCGCTCCGGAGCTCCCGCATCGCGAGGAAGCTTTCCGGCGCGCCGGCGACGCCGAGGCCTTCCGCGAGCGTGGCGGTATCGAGTCGCTTCTCGCCGGAATCGAGCTTGACGACGAAGGGACAGGACTGACGGATCGAGCCGGAAGCCCTGGCGTAGGCGTTGTTGTAGACGACGAGGCTCCGGTGCCCGTGAGCCCCGGGTCCGTCGAGCTTTCCGGCCGGATGCCGGAAGGACTCCTCCACGCCGCGCCGCGGTATGTCAGTCCCCGTCCCGTTCGTGTAGGCAAAGACGTTCTCGTTGACGCCGCCTGAGTCGCGGAAGTCGAAGAGAAGGAAGTTGTCGACGCCGGCGTAGAGGCCGCGCCGCTTGAGCAGGGGGAATATTTCGCGGGCGTGCCGCCCGACCAAGGCCTGGTCCGGCTTCTCGTCCCGGTAGGACCGGCGGTACTCCATGCCGTACTTCTCGGAGAAACCCTCGACCTGCCCGTGCCCGAACATGGGCAGTCCCGGCATGGTAGCCATGAGCGTGCAGACACCGAAGTACTTGTCGCCCGAACCGAACTGGGCGATCGCGGGCTCCTCGTCGGGGTTGTTCATGAAGTTGACGAAGCGCTTGAGTATCTCGCGGTCGAACTCCTGGGTGTTCCGGATCGTCTCGCGGTATTTCGCGTTTTCCTCGCGCTTCAGCATGTTCATGAAGGCCGAGTTGTAGACGCGGTGCATGCCGAGGGTCCTCACGAAGTAGCCTTCCATCATCCAGAAGGCCTCCGCGAGAAGGAGGGTGTCGGGCGCCTCCTTCGCGCACATGTCGACGACCTCGCGCCAGAATTCTTCCGGAATGGCCGCATCGAAGGCCTCGGCGGACATGGCGTGCTCCGAGCGCGATGGCACGTCGCCGCCGCGTCCCGGCTCCGGGTACCAGAGCCGCTTTATGTGACGCTTCGCGAGGACCATGGCCGCGTCGAAGCGGATGACCGGGAAGCTCCTCGCCACGTGGAGGATGCGCTCCTTGACCGCCTCGCGCGCGGCCGGGTTCAGGAAGTCGATCTGGGCCGTGTCGTTCCATGCCATGCCCGTGCCGTCGTTGCCGTGGTAGATGTAGTCGACCCTGCCCGTCCATCTGTCCAGGCGCTTGAAAACGACTGCGGCGTCCGAGCGGTCGTAGTAGTGGTCCTCGAGCCAGAGCCCGATGCGCGGATCCCGCGAGAGGTCAGGGCCGTTCCACGTGTAGCCCGGATAGGGGCAGATCCGCGAGCTTATGAAGAGTTCGGGCCTCTCCCTGATCCAGGCCGAGTCGAGGCCGGTGTGGTTCGGCACCATGTCGGCGCCGAGTCTGATGCCCCGGACCTGACAGCGCTCCTTAAGGTTGCCGAGGGCTTCCCAGCCACCGATCTCCTGCGCGATCTCGTAGTCGAAGAGGGAGTAGGCCGAGGCCGCCGCCTCGGGATTACCGCAATACTTCTTGATCTGCTCGCTCGCGGCGCTCCGCTCCCAGAGCCCGATGAGCCAGAGGACCGTGAACCCTCGCGACGAGATGACATCGAGCTCTTCGTCGGGGATCTGGTCGAGCCGCGTGATGGGTCTGCCGTAGCTGACCGAGAGCTGGTGGAGCCAGACGAGAGTGCTCTTCGCGAGCATGACGACATTGGGCATCCACTGGAGATCGGACGAGTAGCGTTCGTATTCCGGTTCGGCGCTGCGGTACTCGTAGGCCTTGGTCGGTCCGGGGCCGGGGGGAAATCGCGGCTTTTCCTCTTCGGCCATGAGGTCGAGGGCGCCGAGAAGGCGGAGACTGCGGAACTCGGCGACGAAACCCCACTTTTTCCTCATGAACTCGAGCTGGCCCGTGAGCGAGTCGGGGCTGGCCGCGGCGGGCGCGCGCAGCAGGCTGAGGAGGTCCTGCCCTTCGGGGCCGAAAGGCGGCATGTGGGCGAAGGTTTTTTCCAGGGCATCGAAGGCCATGAAATAGGCCGGGTCCGCGGCGAGAGAGCCGGGGCCGGACTTCCGGCTCCGGACAGCAGGGCCCGATGCGGCATCGTTCACGGCGCCGTTGTCAAACAGGAAACGGAAAGGAGAGAAGGCCGGGTTCTCGTTGGCCAGATGCATGAGGATGAGTTCCTCGAGGGCGAGCTCCCTGTTGGAGATACCCGCGGCCGTGGAGCCGGCGAGCCAGCTCGAGGCGGTCATGGAGCCAGCCTGTACGGCGAGCGGAGGGAAAGCCTGGGTGAAGGCGACAAGGAGGGCTTCGAGCCGACTTCCCCCGAAGATGGTGCCGATCTCGTCGAGGGCGGCGGAGAATGCCTCGGGCGCGACCTGTTCGCGGTAGATCCGCGCGATGTCGTGCAGGACTTCGTCGATCAGGGCCATCGCGTTGAGCCGCCCCGCGCTGACCGGGGTCTTCGCGAGAGCGCTGACGGAAGGCGTGCGGTTGATCCTCTCCGCCATCGTCCGGGAGGCGAGGAAGTCGGGCAGGATGACGTTGCCCGTCGTCCTGAACAGCGCCCGATCCATGGACAAGTCTTCCCTGATCGTCTTGCGCACATGGAATTCCATAATCCTGTCGCCGGGGCGGGGCTCGAGGGGCCCGTCGCCTTCGAGCGCGGTCAGACGAACGACCATTCCCTTGATCATTTCCATGGACACTCCTTGCCGCCTGTCGTGTGGTCGAACTATACCCCCAGGCCGCGAAGCGGACAAGACCCGCGATGAATTCATGCTTCCGCCGTGAATTGATCTCTGATATACTTACATAAAGACATGGGGGGTAAAAGTGTCAGTCGCGGTGGCGCACGATAAGCGCAAAACGGAAATACTGGAAAAAGCTCTCGACGTGTTCGTGAACGAAGGCTACGAGGACACAACGTTCCAGAAGATCGCCGAACGCTGCGGCATCACCCGGACGATCCTCTACCTGTATTTCAAGAACAAGAAAGAGATATTCGCCTTCAGCATCAAGCTCTTCACCGAAAAGCTTGAAACGGAGATCAAGACCATCGGCGTGGACCCGGGGAAAACTCAGTCGGAGAAGCTCATCGCCATCACTGCCATGGCTGTCGAGGTCTGCTCGCGCGAGTCGAAGCTGCTCGGCGTAGTCACCGATTATCTCCGGCACATCCGGGCTTCCGGCGGAGACGCGGAGGAGAGAGTGCGGAGGCGGACGATACGCCTGCGGCACATTCTCTCGGGCCTCATCATCGAGGGACAGAACTCGGGAGAATTCGATCGTTTTCCCGTGAAACCTGCGGCCGAGATGATCTATGCCCTCATAGAGGCCGCCATATTCCGCATTTCGGTGCTGGGCAAGAACGATGCCCGGAGCCTGGAATCCGTCGTGGCCTTCATCGTCGGGCGGTTCGCCGCCCCCGATGCCGCCAAAGGCGCTGCCGGAGGCATCGTCGCGGGCACCGCCTCCGCCGCGGGAGCCTCCGCCGCAGGCAGGCCGACGAAGCCCAAGCAGGCGATTCAGTAGACGGTGGAGGCGAGACTCAGGTTCACCGAACCACGCAGCCCGTTCCTGGCCGTGACCCTCGCGGCGAAAAGATCGGCGAGATTCTGCCGATAGTTCTGTATCCTCGCTATGTAATCCAGTGTCGTTCTGGGTGTCCCTGGCCCCGAGACCCTGTTGTGCCCCGCATTGTACATCGCGAGGGCCGCGACCTCATTCTTCCCCTTCTCGAGACAGGATCCGAAGTAGCCGAGGGCAGTCTCCGCGTTCCTTTGCGGGTCGAAGGCCTGGGCCTCGGTGAGAGCGGGGAAGGATTTCGAATTGAGCTGGAAGAGTCCTCTGTCAACCGAGCCCGCGTTCCTGTGCACGGCATCCGTGCGGAACATGCTCTCTTCGAAGGCGAGCGCGAAGGCGAGGTCGACGGGAACGGCATTCTTCACCGAGTTGTCCAGGATAGCGGTCGCGACTTTCTCCGATCGTGTCAGGTCCGTGAAAAACCCCTTGACATTCTCGGCGCTTTTCTTGTCGGAATATAACTCTGATATTACATCGTCCTTGGTTTTTGTCATGAGGTAGCTGTGGTATTTGTCCGGGGAAAGTAAGGAAAGTTTTATGGTCTCTTCATTCGATGCTTGGGGTTCGGGGCGGGTCATTCCACAAGAAGTCATTGAAAGAATGATACATATCAAAAAAACCGGCCACGCACGGAATCGTCGTTTCCATCCATTCATTCGATATACTCACTCCCTGAAGTGAATTAAAAATTATGACGTCTCACACTTTATCATTGTACGGGTTATCGGGGCCACGTCAAGTCCTCCTCAAAGTCCCTTGCGCGGCAGAGGAAAAAGGAGGCTGAAGGGCGCGGGCGGAAGGAGTAAGAAGGCGTTTTTACTTGCTGTTTTTCCGGAAACCGATACATAATCCTTCCATGACAACCGAATCCATCCTGGTCATCGTTACCGGCGGCACCTTCGACAAGCATTACGACGAGATCCGTGGCGAACTCACCTTCAAGGAGTCGCACCTGCCCGAGATTCTGAAACAGGTCCGCGTGACCCTTCCGATCCGCGTGGAGACAAACCAGCTCATCGACAGCCTCCAGATGCAGGACGACAACAGGCGCTCCGTCCTCGAGGCCTGCAGCTCCGCCGCCGAGACGCGCATCGTCATCACGCACGGCACCGATACCATGGCCAAGACCGCGGCCCTTCTCGGCGCGGCCGGGCTCGGCAAGACTATCGTCCTCACGGGAGCCATGGTCCCCTTCAAGATCCAGGGTTCGGACGCGCTCTTCAATTTCGGCACGGCGGTGGCGGCGGTCCAGCTCCTGCCCGAAGGGGTCTACATCGCCATGAACGGCAGGTTTTTCCCCTGGGACAGGGTCGAGAAGAACCGCACTCTCGGCGTCTTCGAATATACGGGCGGGTGATCCTTGTCCCGCGTCCCCGATGAATCGCGGAGAAGGGCAATCCTTTCGGCCGCGAAAAGGCTCTTCGCCCTGCATGGCTTCGCCGCTTCCAGCGTGGCGGCCCTCGCGGCCGAGGCCGGAATTCCCGTCGGCAGCGTCTACACCTACTTCCGTGGCAAAGACGACATCCTCGTCGCCGTCATCGAGGAGGGATGGGAGGAGTTTTCATCCTATCTCGAAGCGGGCCTTTCGGCCTGCCATGACCCCGGGACCAGGCTCGGTTTCCTCGTCCGGCAGGCCCTGCCCACCCTCTACGGCGATGTCGACCTCATCGCCATCCTGCTGAAGGAAGGGGCGGGGGCCGGCGCCCTCGGCGCCAAGCTGGACAGGCTCGCGGATCTTGTGGGCGGGGGCCTCGGGGACTTGGCGCGCGATATGCCTCTCTCCTTCATACGCACGGCCCTCGCCGTCATCCTGCTCGGAAGTCTCGATGTCGTCAGCCTGGGAAGCCGCTCCGGCATCGGAATCGGGCAGGCGGAGGTGACGGAGTTCATCGTCGCGGCGAGTGAGCGCGCCTTCGGCCTCAGCCTTCCCTAGAGCTTTCGCGCGAACCGAAGCCTCCGGCTGACCATCCCGGACTTAAGGGCGGGGCAGGCCGTTCGCGGAGGCCGGTACGGGCGGTCGGGAAAAACCCCTGGCAGACAGGTAAGGGCTCAGGGCGAGGAGCCGCCACCGGACGATCGGTGCGACGAGCGAGGCAAAAAACCTGAGTCTCCTCATCTTCCACTGCACCTCGGAATAGTAGTCCTCGAGGTTCTTCGTCCGGAACCCGAGCATAGCTTCGACCTCGTCGCTGTCCTCGTACCAGCCACAGTGGAAGTTCCCTCTGGCGAAGGCCGCATCGGGAAGGAAGGCCGAGCTCCCCAGGCCGAAACTCCTGAACATTCTGTCGAGATAGGAGCGGAATACCGTGCGGCATGAGCTTCCACCGCCTATGTCGAGGATTCTTCCGGCTGTCTCCGGGCAGTGGACTGCGGCCGCGAATGCCCTTCCCGCGTCCTCCGTGTGGCATATTTCGATCTTGGTGGAGATTGGCATGTCGAAGAGCATGGGGTCGGGATCGATCCAGCCGGGAGACACGATGTAGGTGAGGCGGAAGATGGTCCAGGGCAGGCCCGAGGAGCGCAGTATCCGCTCGCACTCGAGCTTGCTCCGCCCGTAGACGTCGTCGGGGGCGGGGATGTCGCCGCTCCGGATCATGGGCGAGCCGAGTCTGTCGCCGTACACCGCGATGCTCGAGGCGAGGATTATCCTCGGCGCCGGAGCTCCAGCGGCGTCGGCCGCCGCGCGACAGGCGCCGATCAGGGCGGCGGTTCCTCCTGTGTTGACCGAATCGGCGAGACCCGGAACTTTGTCCGCGGCGGGCGGAATGACGGCGGCGAGGTGGCAGACAGCATCCACCATGCCACATCCTGCCGCGGTACCCACATCGTCGAAGGCCCTGTCGACGCCGACGATTCCGCCTAAATCCGCGAGATCGGAGGAGGTCGAGAGTGCCCGGACCAGGGCCTTTTCGTCCCGTATATCGCCGAAAACGAAGCGGCATCCCCCGCTTGGTCCCTCCGGGGCGGAGCCGCTTCCCGCGCTGCCTCGCTGCCGGATCGAGCGGGCAAACTTTTCCGCCGCCCGCCTCGTCTTCCGGGTGTCGGCCTCGAAGACTGTCACGCGGTCGCCCCGCCCGAGCAGGGCGCGGACTGTGCTGGTCCCCACATTTCCGAGGGCTCCCGTTACAAGGACATTCATGGACTTCCTCCCGAGACACGATACTATAAATGAATGATCGTTCGTTTATAGTATACTGCAGGATCGTCCTTTCCGCATCCACGAATTGACGTTTTTCCGCGACATGCTCTACACTGCCTGCCATGATTACAATCCATGAACTGCGTACGAAATACATAGAATTTTTCAAGGCGAGGGGACACGTCGAGATTTCCGGCAAATCCCTCATTCCCGAGAACGACCCGACCGTCCTCTTCACGACGGCGGGCATGCACCCTCTCGTTCCCTATCTCCTCGGCGAGCCGCATCCCGCGGGCAAGCGCCTGACCGACTACCAGAAGTGCATCCGCACAGGCGATATCGAGGCGGTCGGCGATCCCTCCCACCTCACCTTCTTCGAGATGCTGGGCAACTGGTCGCTCGGCGACTACTTCAAGGAGGAGGCCATCGCCTGGTCCTTCGAGTTCCTCACCAAGCCCGAATATCTCGGCATTCCCGTGGACAGGCTCTCGGTGACTGTTTTCGCCGGCGAGGAGGGCATCCCCCGCGACGATGTCTCGGCGAGCATCTGGAAAAAGCAGGGCATCCCCGACGAGCGCATCCACTTTCTCCCGCGCGGGGACAACTGGTGGGGCCCAGCCGGCGAAACCGGCCCCTGCGGCCCGGACTCGGAAATGTTCGTCGACACAGGGAAGGAAGCCTGCGGTCCCGACTGCAAGCCCGGCTGTCACTGCGGCAAATACTTCGAGGTCTGGAACGACGTCTTCATGCAGTACAACAAGTCGGCCGAGGGGAAATACGTCCCTCTCGCGGCTCCCTGCGTCGACACGGGCATGGGCATCGAGCGCACTGTCGCCATGCTCCAGGGCAAGAAATCCGTCTACGACACCGAAGCCTTCACGCCCGTCCTCGCCCTCCTCGAGTCGATCACGGGCAAAAAATACAAGGCCGGGGACAGCGCGGCAGGTGAGGCCCACGGCGACGATCCCGAGGTGGACAAGTCCTTCCGCATCATCGCCGACCACGTCCGCACCGCGACCTTCATTCTGGGCGATCCCAAGGCGGTGACCCCCTCCAACGTGGGGGCGGGCTACGTGCTCCGCAGGATCATCCGCCGCGCCATCCGCCACGGCCGCAAGCTCGGCATCGAGCGGCCCTTCCTCTCCGAGCCCGCCGCCCTCGTCATCGACAACTACGCCGCTCCCTATCCCGAGCTTGTCGAGAATCGGGCGCGAATCATGGAAGAACTCGCGGCCGAGGAGGCCAAATTCCTCGGGACCCTGCAGAACGGCGAGCACGAGTTTGCCAAGATGCTGCCAAACCTCCTCAAGAACCCCATGAAAACCATGTCTGGCCGCCTCGCCTTCAAGCTCTACGACACCTACGGCTTCCCCATCGAGCTGACTCTGGAACTCGCCGCCGAGAGTGGCCTGGCCGTCAACCGCGGAGAATTCGACGAGGCCTACAAAAAACACCAGGAACTCTCCCGGGCCGGCAGCGAGCAGATATTCAAGGGCGGCCTCGCGGATAACTCCGAAATCTCCACGAAGTACCACACGGCGACCCACCTCCTGCACAGGGCCCTCAAGAACGTCCTCGGCGAGCATGTCAACCAGAAGGGCTCCAACATCACCTCCGAGCGCATGCGCTTCGACTTCTCCCACCCCGCGCCCATGACGAAGGAAGAGATCGAGAGGGTCGAGGCCATCGTCAACGAACAGATCAAGCGGGATCTGCCCGTCACCATGGCTATGATGAAGCTCGACGATGCGGTGGCCTCGGGCGCCACGGCGCTGTTCGGCGAGAAGTACGAGGAGAACGTGAAGGTCTACACGATCGGCGACTTCTCCAAGGAGGTCTGCGGCGGTCCGCACATCGAGCGCACAGGCCTCCTCGGCAGCTTCCGCATCCAGAAAGAGCAGTCGTCGAGCGCCGGCGTCAGGCGCATCTACGGAATCCTGAGCTGAAGACCGGGCTCTTCCCGGCAACAGGGTCCGACAACGGGAGTCGGTGACGGGCCCCGATGAAGAGAAAAAGCCGGCGGGGATCGTCCCCGTCGGCTTTTTTCATGGGCTGACTGTTTTGTGCCTTTGCTGGCACTGTTCCATTGGGCAGCCAGCTTTGCCGTCCCATCGGTTTTACTGTCCCGCCAGCCGCGCGAGGAGCTGGGTCGCGATCTTTCCGTCCTCGGCGACGCGCCTGAGAATCCAGGGACCGCGGCAGCCCAGCTTCTCCCACCAGGTCTCGCGGGCGAAGTATTCGATTCCCTCGGCCAATCCCGCGGCATCTGCCACCCTCCACTGCATGAATCCGTACAGCCCTGGTTCGAGAGTGAGGCCTTCTTCCTCTTTGCCTTCTCCCGCCTTGTCTTCTCCCGCCTTGTCTTCTCCCGCCTTGTCTTCTCCCGCCTCGTGGCGGTTTTCCCGCGAGACCCCGAAGCGTTCGGGTTTTCCCGGCAGCGCAAGGATGCGGGGCCCTTCAGCTTCGTCGAAACGGACGAGGGAGTCGGGGGAGTAGAAGAGAACGGTTTCTCCTCCCTCGGCGGAAGGAATGCCCTCTGCCGACACTGCGGCAAAATCCCGGAACTTTTCCGCCTCGAAGTCCACTCTGCGGTAGGAGAGGGCTGAGGCGAGTTTCAGCGTCAGAAGCGTGTATCCGGCCATGGGCACACTCTGCCCGGCCGGAGGCCTTTCGCGCAAGAGGCGGCCGCGCCGCGACTGCGCGGGATCAGGGTACGGGGGGCCGACACCGCTGAAACCGTTCGGCTGTGCGGGACCGGGACCGGCACAGTCGTCGACACAGGCCAGACTGCATCGGCTTCACCACCTGTGGAACGAAGCCGGCCTCCCGTGCTATCCTCGTCCCAATGTCCCTTCTCGATTCAGTGAACAGTCCTGATGATATCAGGCGGATGAGCTTCGACGAACTTAAAATCCTCTCCGAGGAAATCCGTAACCTCATCATCGACACAGTCAGCCGCAACGGAGGTCACCTCGCCTCCAACCTCGGGGTGGTGGAACTCACTCTCGCCCTGCACAGGGTGTTCCGGACTCCCGAGGACACGATTATCTGGGACGTCGGCCACCAGTGCTATACCCACAAGCTCATCACCGGAAGACGGGATGGTTTCGCGGGTCTGCGCAGGAAGGGTGGCATCTCGGGATTCCCCAAGCGCTCCGAGAGCGTGCACGACGCCTTCGACACGGGGCACGCTTCCACGTCGATCTCCACGGCCCTTGGCATTCTCGATGCCAGGAAATTCCTCGGCGATGCAGGGAAAGTCGTGGCGGTGATCGGCGACGGAGCCCTCAACGGAGGCATGGCCTTCGAGGCGCTGAACCACGCCGGGCAGTCCATGCTTCCGCTCATTGTCGTACTCAATGACAACAAGATGTCGATTTCGCCCGTCGTGGGGTCTTTCTCGCGCTACCTGTCGCGCCTGTCGGCGACGGTCCGCTATCAGACATTCCGTTCGATTGTCGACAGGATAGTCAGGAGCATTCCGCGGTACGGGCCGAAACTTTTCGCGCTCATGATGCGGTGGAAACGTTCCGTCAAAGCCTTGTTCTACAAGGAAAACCTCTTTTCCGAATTCGGCTTCGAGTATATCGGTCCCATCGACGGCCACGACATCCCTGCCATGACGGAGGTCCTGAACGATGTACGCAAGCTGGACAGACCCTGCGTCGTGCACATGGTCACTCACAAGGGCAGGGGGCACAGCGACGCCGAGGAGGATCCGGCCAGCTTTCACGGAGTCGCTCCGGCCAAGCCTCCCGCCGCGGCTCCGGGCGCTCCGGCATCCTGCCCGGACTCCCGGATCTCCTCCGTCTCCACTCCGAAACGCAGCTTCACCGATGTATTTTCGGCCAGCATCGTCGACATTGCGAATGCGCGCTGCGATCTCGTCGCGATCACGGCGGCGATGTCCAAGGGAACGGGACTCGATGCCTTCAAGACGAGTTATCCTGCCCGTTTCCACGATGTAGGCATAGCCGAGCAGCATGCAGTCACCTATGCAGCCGGTATGGCATCAGGCGGGCTCCTCCCCGTCGTGGCCATTTATTCTACATTCATGCAGAGGGCCGTAGACCAGGTTTTCCACGATGTGGCCCTGCAGGGACTTCACGTCGTTTTTGCCGTAGACAGGACTGGACTGGTGCCCGATGACGGAGAAACTCACCAGGGAATCTACGATCTCTCCATGTTCAGATCCATGCCTGGCTTGACTATGCTGGCGCCCGCGAGCGGCGTCGATCTTGATCTCTGCCTCCGCTGGGCCGTGGAATCCTCCGGACCGGTGATGGTTCGCTATCCAAAGACAGCCCTTCCGCCCGAGAATCCTGCCTTTTCCCAGCCCCTCGTACCAGGACGCGGCGTTTTCCTCAGGCGGACAGGGAGTTCCGATGTGCTTGTCATGACAGCCGGAGTCCTTGTCTCGTCGGCCCTCGACGCGGCCGTCCTTCTCGAGGCCGAGGGTCTGATGGCTGACGTCTACTCCCTCCGCTTTGTCGCCCCCATCGATGAGGCGTATCTTTCGGAGATCGTCGCTCCGTATTCGGGTTTTCTCGCGATCGAGGAAAACATCGGGACCGGCGGCGTCGGCGAATCGCTCGCCTCGATCATCATGCGGCCGGGCAGGGGCGGCATCGCGTTCAGCATGAAATCTGTGCCATCGAGCCCGCTGCCCCAGGGGACACGCGACGAGCTCCTCGCGATGTCGGGCCTTGCCCCCGCGGACCTTCTCTCGGCGATGCGGGAGTGTTGCCGCGCCGCTCAGGGTGGCGCCGCATGATGCGCGACATAGCGCTCGGGCGCGGACGGGTTCTGTCCTTCGCCAGGGGATTCGCCGTGATGGGGATCGTGAACGCCACCCCGGACTCATTCCATGCCGGATCGCGCCATCTCACCGCGGCCGGAGTTCAGGATACCGTTCTCGCCATGCAGGCGGCGGGCGCTTCCATCGTCGACATCGGAGGGGAGTCGACGAGGCCCGGCGCGGAGCCTGTCGGGGTCGGGGAAGAGCTGGAGCGGGTTATTCCCGCCATAGAGGCCATCCGGGCCGTTTCGGACATACCGCTCTCCGTCGATACGCGCAAGGCCGAAGTCGCGCGCGCGGCCCTCGATGCGGGCGCGGACATCATCAACGACATAACGGCGCTCTCCGGAATGGACATGTGTTCGCTCGCCGCAGAAACGGAGGCGCCTGTCATCCTCATGCACATGCAGGGCAGTCCCGGAACCATGCAGGACGATCCTTCCTACGTCGACTGCCTCGCGGAGGTGCGGTCCTCCCTGGCCCTGAGCGTTTCCCGCGCCGCGGCGGCCGGCGTGCGGCGGGAACGGATCATACTCGATCCCGGCATCGGATTCGGAAAGCGGACATGCGACAACCTCGCCCTCCTCGCGGGGCTCGAGGACATCGTTTCTCTCGGCTATCCCGTGCTCGTGGGAATCTCCCGCAAGCGCATCATCGGAGAGATCACGGGGAAACCTGTCGCCGAAAGGCTCGCCGGAAGCATCGGCGCCGCCTGCGCGGCCTGGATGCGGGGAGCCGCTATTTTCCGCGTTCACGACGTCGCCGAAACGGTGGATGCCCTGCTCTGCCTTTCCTCGTGCTATAATGGAGCCTTGCCGGGAGGAGGGGGACAGTGAACCTGCAGCCGTTCGGGAAGCTCATCACGGAATACCTGCGCCCCGCCGCGGACATACTCCTCCTCGCCTTCCTCATATACAAGACATACGAGATACTCGTGCGGACCCAGGCCATCCAGCTCGTCAAGGGGATTCTCATCCTCGCCGGAATCTACACGGCCGCCTTCTTCCTCAAGCTCGCGACCGTCACCTGGCTCCTCGGCATCCTCGCTCCCGGCCTCGTCATCGCCCTCGCCATCGTTTTTCAGCCTGAACTCCGCAAAATATTCATGCGTCTCGGCCAGGGCTCGCTCTTCAAGGGCGTGGGCAGGGCGAGGAACACCCAATTCGAGGCCGTCATAGCCGCGGCGGAAATGCTCTCGGCCAAGCGGCGCGGAGCCCTCGTCGTGTTCGTGCGCGATGTCGGTCTCAAGAGCATCGTCGACGCAGGAACGCGGCTCGACGCCCTCATCTCCACGAGCCTCATAGTCAGCATCTTCGAGTACGACACCCCCCTGCACGATGGGGCCCTCATCATCCAGAATGGCCGCATCGCCTCGGCGGGCTGTTTCCTTCCGCTCTCCGAGCAGCAGGACATACGGAAAAGTTTCGGCACACGCCACCGCGCCGCTCTCGGTGTAACCGAGGACACGGACTCGGTCGTCCTCGTGGTCTCGGAGGAGACGGGGGCCATCTCGCTCGCCTACGACTCGAAGCTCTACTACGGACTGCCGGCCTCCGGCATCCGGGCGAGACTCCACGATCTTCTTGACAGCTACAGCGAGGCGAAGGAGGGCTCCGACGATGCCTCTGTCGAAGCATAAACCCCTTCTCGAGCGGGTGATGAACGACTGGCCCGCCAAGATCCTCTCGCTCGCCGCGGCGCTCCTCCTCTTCTTCTTTTTCAGCCTGAACCGCCTCGGGGAGCGATACCTCTTTGTGCCCCTCGCCATCTCGCTCAACGAAGAATACCTCCCCTCCAACCAGTTCCCGCGCTCCGTGCGCGTCATCCTGCGCGGCGAGGCGGAGAGCCTTGTCTCGATCAGGGAGGACGACATCACTGCCAGCCTCGACCTGACGTCTTTCCGGAGCGAAGGCATCCACCGCGTCAATGTCCGCATCGAGAGGAGAGGAGAGGCCGCCGGCATCGATCCGCTCGAGATCCAGGTCGAGCCCTCCGAGATCGCGGTCGGTATAGAGAAGAAAGCCCGCAAGACGGTTCCCGTCACGCCCTCGTTCCGTGGCTTCCTGGAGTCGGGCTACGAACTCATCTCCTATGCCCTCGACCCCGCTCAAATCCAGATCAGCGGCCCCGCCGGCGCCGTCGCGCGTACGACCGATATCCCCACCGATTTCATCGAACTCGCCGGCCGGAACGGCGATTTTACCGCCCGGGTCAACCTCCTCAAAAAAGAAGGTCTCAACGTCGTGAACGGGCAGGATTCGGTGGAGTTCAGGGCCATCATACAGAAATCCCTCCCCGCAAAAGTCCTCACCAACGTCGAAATAAAGGTTTCCGACCTTTCTGAACAGTTCACTCTGGCCGAGGCCCCGCCCCTGGGTTCCATGCGCCTCAGGACTCCGAGAGGAAGCACAGAGACTGCGCAGAATCCGACGGGTACCCTCCTTGTCGATGCTTCCGAAATCCACAAGGCGGGGGTCTACACTCTCCCGGTTTCCGCGAAGTCCCCGGAGGGCATCGCGGTGGAGAGCTATGAACCCGCGACTGTCAGCCTGCGGGTCATCCAGAAAAAAGAAGGAACCCCGTGATCACCGGAATAGGCATCGACGTCGTCCACGTCGGCAGGATAGAGCACTGGCTTTCGGTTCCCGGACTCGTGGACAGGTTCTTCCATCCGGATGAGATAGTTGCCTCGAGGGAACGGGGCAGCGCGGCACCTCTCTCGCTCGCCGCCCGGTTCGCCGCCAAAGAAGCTTTCGGCAAGGCGATCGGGACGGGGCTCGCCGGGATGAAGCTCAAGGACATACAGGTCATCAACAACCACAACGGAAAGCCCGACATGGTGCTCCACGGAACCGCCCTCGAACGTTTCCGGCGCACAGGGGGTACGGTGCTCCACCTTTCCATGACCCACGAGCGCGAAAACGCCATCGCGATGGTCGTCATAGAAAAACGGGATTGAGCGGGATGGAAGACAGGAACATCAAACTCGTCCTCTCCTACGACGGCACGGATTTTTCCGGGTGGCAGAGGCAGAAAAACGCCCGTTCGGTCCAGGAAGAGCTCGAAACCGCCCTGACCGCGCTTCACGGCCATGAACTCGGCGTCGCGGGAGCGGGTCGCACCGATGCGGGAGTTCACGCCAGAGGACAGGTCGCCGGCTTCAAGACCGACATCGCGGGGATCCCCGCGGCAAAATTCACTCCGGCACTCAACAGCTTCCTGCCTTCCGACCTTCGGATACTCCGGTCGGAGGAGGCGCAGCCCGACTTCCATGTACGGTTCGACGCGCGCCTCAGGCGGTACCGATACTTCATCATCTGTGGCAGCGAATCCGAACCGTACAGGCTCAGGTACGCGCACAGGATTTTCCACACTCCCGATATCCGCTCCCTCAACGCCATGGCCGGCCTCATACTCGGCGAGAAGGATTTTACCTCTTTTGCCTCGGCGCGCGACCCGAGCCTTTCGCGGCACAGGTTCGTCTTCGAATCCTCCTTCCATTGGGAGGGCGACACGCTCCTCTACCAGGTGGCGGCCAATGCCTTCCTGCTCAGGATGGTCAGATCTCTTGTTGGGTCGATGCTGCAGTTCGAGAGGGAGACTTCCGGTCCGCAGGAGGCGGCCGAAAGGATGGGAGCCGTCCTTTCGGCCAGGGACAGGCGCCTGGCTGGAACGACCGCTCCCGCGAAGGGGCTTTTCCTGTGGAATGTCGAATACTACAAGACGCCCGGAACGCGCGATATCGCCGCACTCGCCGATTCAGAATAATCGCCGCGAAGAATGCCCTCGGGCGCCGGAACGACTGCCCGGGCCTCGGCCCGGGCTGTACCGACACCTCTTTAATCGTGGCGCGCGGCGCCCAGCCCGAGCAGTGCCTCGTTCGTCTGGCGGTATCGCGCGACGACGATGTGCAGGAGTTCGAGCATAGCCTCCGGATGCGACTTGAGGAATGCGTTGAATTCCCAGGCCGCGAGGACGAGGCAGTGCGTCGGCTCGAGCGCGACGGCGCTGGCGGAGCGGGGCGCACCGTCGAATACCGACATCTCGCCGAGGATGTCGCCGGGACCGCATTCCGCAACCTTTGTCTCTACACTGTCTGAGTCCGTCTTGGAGATGCCGACCCTGCCTGACAGGATGATGAAGAGTCCCACGCCGTTTTCACCCTGCTTTACCAGAAGGGTTCCCGCTTCGAAGTTCTTTTCCACGCAGATGCTCGCGAGGTTCCTGAGATGCCGCCTGTCGAGTTTTTCGAAGAGCCCGACGCGCGAAAGTTCCTTTTCCCTGTCCATGGTTCCTCCATTTGTTTGTCCGGAAAGAGTACGGCACCATGATTGTACCGTCAAGCGAAGACTCGAGCCCCTCCCGGCTTGATGCGGCATCCCCATCGCATCTAGTATCTGTCCAGGATGCCGGAAACCCAGCGCTCTGAATCATTCTGCCATGTATCCACGCTGTAGGCTGTGCATGGTCCGGCAGCCGCGATCCTTGCGCAGTTTCCGACCGCCATTTTTCAAGGAGCTACGGATGGCAGCGCACAAATCCATTCCTCGCAAGAACCTGCCTGGAAGTTCACGCCGGAAGGAGCCCGAAGGCCCAGCCAAGAGCGGCATACCGCGGCATTGGGAAGGCATAGTCGGTCCGGAAGGGGCGGATCGCGCCGACCGTTATGTGGCGGAGGTCCTCGGAATCCTCACCCGTTCCCAGATCAAGGCGCGCGGAGCGGTGATCCGCCTCGCCGGCAAGGAGATCAAGGTTTCCCGTGAGCTGTCTCCCGGAGACCGGCTCTCCGTCGACTGGACCGAAGAGCCCGCGCCCGGGCTCGTACCTGAAGACATCCCCCTCGACATCCTCTACGAGGACGAGGCTGTCGTCGTGGTGAACAAGCCACAAGGCATGGTCACCCATCCCGGACACGGAAACAGGCGCGGAACTCTCGCCAACGCCCTCGCCGGGCGATTCGGCGTGGCCTCCCGCGCCGCCGGAGTCTCGCCGCCCTCCACCGCACAGGACCCCTATGCCGCCCTGCGCGGCTTCATAGTCCACCGGTTGGACAAAGACACGTCGGGCGTCATCGTCGCCGCAAAAGGGGCCGAAGCCCAGGCCTTTCTCGCGCAGCAATTCAGGGACAGAAGCGTGCGGAAGGAGTATATCGCGATAACGAGAGGAATTCCGCCGGAACTCTCGGGGCGGATCGAAAATCGCCTCACCCGGGACAGGAAAGAAAGAAAGCGTTTCTGTGTGTCGGAGACGGAGGGCAGACTTTCGGTCACGGACTACAGGGTCCTCGCGGCGTGGGATTCGGTCTCGGGAAGGATCGAAGGAAGAGGCGGCGGAGGCGGAACGAAGTACGCGCTGGTCGCCCTGCGTCCCCGCACGGGCCGGACACACCAGCTCAGGGTCCACATGCAGTATCTTGGATGCCCCATCCTGGGCGATCCCGTCTACGGAAAAGCGGACGCGATCTTCCCCGAGGCGACCCTCATGCTCCACGCGCAGAAGCTCAGAATACTGCTTCCCGGGCACAGGGAACCGGATACCTTCAGAGCCCCGGTGCCGGCCCGTTTCCGCAGGCTCGTCGCCGTCCTCGAGCGCGTCCAGAGAGGGAAACTGGTCTAGAGGGAAGACAGACTGGCAGCAAGCAGGCGGCGAAAATAAAAAACCGTCCGGGCGGCCTCCGGACGGCTATTCACGCTCGACTTTCGCCTCGCGTGTCCTACCCGAGTCCGACGACTTCAGGCCGTCGGGACGGGATCTCTCTGATCAGTAGCGGCGCGGGCGGAAATTGCTGTCGCGGCGCGGCTTGTCTTCCGCTTCGTTCACACGGAGCTGGCGGCCCATAAACTCGAAGCCGTTGAGGGCTTCGATCGCGGCGCGGGCTTCTTCGTCGTTGGTCATTTCAACAAAGCCGAAACCTTTCGCCTTGCCGGTGTAGCGGTCGACGATGATGTTGACCGAGAGAACCTCGCCGTACTGGGCGAACAAATCGCGGAGCTGATTCTCTGCGGTGCCATAATTCATGTTGCCGACGTAAACCTTCTTGGACATGCGGGAAAACCCTCAACTAAGGCCCGGCATGGAATTAACCATGCCGATACCGGATCCGTTCGCCCAGGGCGAACGTACTGATGCTTTCCGGAAGGGGCTGTTCAGGGTGTCCGAGATTTTGAAGGAGTGTAAAACGGGTGAGGTCGAAGAGAGATTTTTTCTTTCTTTACCTGCGATGTGAGGTGCGCTGGAAGGCTGGAACCCGACCGCCGGGTTACGAGCGGATGCGACCGATTTGACAATGCTCATGCGAACCTGTTTTCAACCTTAAAAAAACGGAAAGGGCGAACTCTTCCCTCCGAAAGTACATGAAGCCATTTCAAGGCTCCATCAATACATTATAGTCTCGGAGATGGGGTTCGTCAATCGCGAATCACAGGAAAATATTGATTTTCATGTAACCTTGACAAAGAATGCTCCTTCCGTATAATCGGAACGAATAGTATTGCAGGTCGGAGGTATCATGACAGCCTTATGGTATGCTGCCTTGCCTCTTGCCGGTTTGGTTCTTGGATGGACGATTCGCTGGCTGTACGCCAGATTTCAACTCACCGCAGCCGAGCAGATGGCGGAGCGGGTCAAGCAGGACGCGGTCAGAGAGGCCGAGGCGCAGAAGAAAGAGATCCTGGTAGAGGCGAAAGATCAGCTCATTCGGGAAAGAAACCAGCAGGAGCGCGAGAACCGCGAACGCCGTGTCGAGCTTCAGAAGCTCGAACGTCGTCTCATACAGAAAGAAGAGAATCTCGACAACAAGATCGACGCCATCGAGAGGCAGGAACAGGCGCTGAAGTCCCGGGAAAAAGCCGCGCTCGAGCGCGAAGATTT
Organism: Treponemataceae bacterium; assembly: GCA_963678065.2. GTDB lineage: Bacteria > Spirochaetota > Spirochaetia > Treponematales > Rectinemataceae. Next base: position 1,846,517 of record CAXXVZ010000003.1, on the reverse strand, counting down.
CCTTTCGGGCCAGGAAGAGCGCTACCGCAAGGAACTTGAGCGCATATCCGGCCTCACCGCCGATGAAGCCAAGAAACTCATCATCCAGGGGCTCGAGAACGAGGCCCGTCGCGACGCGCAGGTCATCGTCAACAAGATCGAGCAGGAAGCCCAGCTCTCCGCCGACAAGAAAGCCAAGGACATCCTCATCGGGACTGTCCAGAGGCTCGCCACCGATGTCACCGCCGAAGCGACGGTCACCTCGGTCAGCCTGCCCTCCGACGAGATGAAGGGCAGGATCATCGGCCGCGAGGGGCGCAACATCAGGACCCTCGAGACCCTCACCGGCGTCGACGTCATCATCGACGACACGCCCGAGGCCGTCGTCATCTCCTGCTTCGACCCGGTCAGGCGCGAGATCGCCAGGGTCTCCTTGGAACGCCTCATCACGGACGGGCGCATCCACCCCGCCAGGATCGAGGAAGTCGTCCAGAAGGTCACCCGCGAGATAGCCCAGAAGATCTTCGAGGAAGGCGAGAAGGTCGTATTCGATCTCGGGCTGCACAACATGGCGCCCGAGCTCATCAAGGCGCTCGGAAGGCTGCACTTCCGGACGAGCTACGGACAGAACGTCCTCGCCCACTCCAAGGAAGTCGCCGTCATCGCCGGGATGCTCGCCGCGGAGATCGGCGTCAACAGGGATATCGCCAAGCGCGGCGCTCTCCTGCACGATATCGGAAAGGGCATCGAGACGGACGGGGACCAGAACCACGCCGAAATGGGCATGGAACTCGTGCGCAAGCTCGGCGAAGACCCGCGCATCGTCAACGCCGTCGGGGCACACCACAACGATGTCGAGCCGATCTGCCCCGAGAGCATCATCGTCCAGATCGCCGATGCGATTTCGGCAGCCAGGCCCGGCGCACGCCGCGAGACGCTCGACAACTACGTCAAACGCCTCGAGAATCTCGAGAACATCGCCGAGAGCTTCTCCGGCGTCGAGAAAGCCTACGCGATCCAGGCCGGCCGCGAACTCCGCATCCTCGTCAACTACGAGCAGGTTTCGGACGATCAGGCCAAGGATCTCTGCAAGAGCATAGCCAAGAAGATCGAGAGTGACCTCAGGTATCCGGGACGGATCAAGGTCACCATCATACGCGAGACGCGCATAGTCGAGTACGCGCGCTAGACCGGAACAGAGAAGCGCTGTCCGGGAGGCGGCGGTTCCGGCGCCTTTCAGATCGATATGACGGTGTTTCCCGTTCCACCGCGGGAGAACCGCCCGGGGATCCGTTGACCGCTTTCCGGAAGGAAGACGGCTGGCCGGTCTCCGGGCGGTTCCGTTTAGAGGGGGAGAGATGCAGAAGACCGTGAAGGTCCTCATGATCGGCGACGTCATCGGGGCGCCCGGTATGCGGGCTCTCTTTGCCGGACTCAAGGGGCTGGTCAAAAAAGTCCAGGCCGATCTCGTTGTCGCCAACGGCGAAAACGCCCAAGGTGGCTATGGAATCACGGCGGAGGACGCCGCCCACATGTTCGATGCGGGGGTCGACGTCATAACATCCGGGAACCATGTCTGGGAGCGTCCGGCCGTCGCGGAGTTGCTCGAGTCCGAGCCCCGCCTCCTCCGCCCCGCCAATTATCCTTCTGGCGCGCCTGGCTCCGGCAGCAGGCATGTCATCACGGCCGGCGACTCCGAATGGCTCGTCATCAACGTCCAGGGACGCGAAGGAATGTATTCCATAGATTGTCCTTTCAGAATCTCCTCCGATATCATCAGGCGCGCGAAGCGGGAACATCCCCGCGCCTTCGTGGTCGTCGACTTTCACGCGGAGTCGGCAGAGGAGAAGGAAGCGCTCGCCTGGCATCTGGACGGCGAAATTTCCGCCTTGGCCGGAACTCACACACACGTGCAGACGGCCGACGAGAGGATACTTCCCAAGGGCACGGGGTACCTCACGGACCTCGGCATGACCGGCCCCGCTGACTCCGTCATCGGCGTGAAAAGCGAGATATGTCTCCAGAGAAGCATGACCCAGATCCCTATCAAGATGGAGACCGCGGAGGGCGAGGCGACGATACACGGCGCCGTATTCACGCTCGACGCGGCCTCGGGAAAGTGCCTCGCGATCGAGCGAATCTGATTCGCATGCGGGTCCATACCCCGAAGCTCTGCTTCGCTCTTTCTTGTGAAGTGGCTATCAGGTATGGACCCGCATACAATCCATTCCTTACAGAACGAACGATACCTCGGAGCTCTGCTCCGGGGTTCGTTCATTCGCATGCGGGCGTCATGCCTCTTTGCTCGCTGCGAGGTCGTCGATTTCCGGCGCTTCAGACCCGGGCGGTCGTGATGAGGTAGCGGTCCTTTTCCTGATCGAAGGCGGGGCTGGTCCAACTTCCGGCAAAGCCGATATCCGAAAATCCCGCCCGCTCGAGGAAAAGCCTCTGTGTGCCCGGCGTGACGGGAGTCAGGACTGTCCTGTCCTCATGTATCCTGCCACCCTCGAGTATCTCCGTGTCGAACCACAGGCCTCCATCGGAACGGGCGGTGTACGTTCTGCGGAGAATAGCCTGATCCGCCTCCAGTTCGGGAAAAACGAATCCGGCCACGATCTCCGGATGGGCGTAGTTCAGGGTCTGGATGACGAAAAGCCCCTCCGGCTCCATCCTCCTTTTTATCGACTGAAAGAATCGCAGCATGGAGTCCGCCCCGAGGTGGGGCAGGGTGTTGCCGAGGCAGAGGACGAGGGACCAGGGATTTCCCTCCCCGATGAACCTCTCTTCGGTCATGTCTCCGCACTCGAAGCGGACTGTGTCCAGGCGGAGACTGTCGGCTTTTTTTCTCGCCAGATCGATCATGGGAGCGCAGAGGTCGACGCCAAGAACCGACCATCCGGCGCGGGCCAGATCCAGCGCAGCGCTTCCCGTCGCGCAGCCGGCGTCGTATGCCCGTCTGGAACCCTCCGGTTTTGTCCGCTTGATGAATTCCATGGTCGCGGGGTTCGGCGGAAAGAAAAAATCGTAATGAGGGGCCAAGGTCTCGTAAAAGTCCATGACAGGAATATACTTGAAAGCCGGATGTCCGTGTTGACATTTTCTTGAGCACAGGATATAAACGGATTCAGGACACTTGAATCCGTAATAGATTCAACCTTAGCTTGGAGCCAGGATGGAAAAGATTCTGAACGTATCCGACAAGACAAACGCGGTCCTCCACGCTCTGGCCCTGGTGGCCGTTTCGCAGGGAAACATCACCGCTCAGGCGGCGGCCAAAAGGCTCGGTGTCTCGCCGACCTATCTCGCCAAGGCGCTTCAGCCCCTGGCCAAGGCGGGGATACTCGCTTCTACGCGCGGACCGACTGGCGGCTTCGTTCTGGCGAGGGAAGCCGCCACTCTGAGCTGCCTCGAAGTCATGGAGCTTCTGGACGGAAAACTCGCCGACAGGCACTGTCTCTTCGAGACTGCCGTCTGCGCGACGGGAACGTGCCAGCTCGGAGCGCTCTGCCGCGAGGTTACCGGACAGGTGATTTCGGTCTTCCGGAACACAAGCATCGCCGATCTCGCGCGCAGTTTCTGAATGCCGCAGTCGCGTTGTGGACGCAATGACGTCGGAGTACGTCAGAAATCATGATAGGAACGGGGTCTTCGGGATCCCGAAACGACAAGGAGGATTCCATGTTCTGTCATCAGTGCCAGGAGACCATGAGGAACACCGGCTGCGACGCAGCCAGGGGCGTATGCGGCAAGACCGGCAATGTATCGAACCTTCAGGACCTTCTGATCTTTGTCTGCGAGGGCATCGGCTATTGGGGGACGGCCGCCGCACAAGCGGGTGTATATAATGAAGGAACGTGCATGTTCGTTACCAAGTCGCTCTTTGCGACGATCACCAACGCCAACTTCTCCGAATCCGATTTCCTGCGCTGGATCAAGGAAGGACTTGTCCGCAGGGACGAACTCCGCGGCGCCGTCGCCGACCTCGCTCCAGGCGCAGCCGCGCCGGCGGCGGCCCTCTGGTCCGCCCTCTCCGACGAAGCGATCAAGGTCGCGGCCGAGAGCGGACTCGGCGGCTGGATGGCTGTCGAAAATGAAGATGTCCGCAGCCTTCAGTCCCTCGTCCTCTACGGCCTCAAGGGCATGGCGGCATACATCGAGCACGCCTACGCCATCGGAAAGTCTTCGCGCGATGTTTTCCTCTTTATGCTCCGCGCGCTTTCCGCCCTGACCGACACGAGCCTCTCCGCGAAGGCGCTGACCGCCCTCGTCCTCGAGACCGGCAAGTTCGGCGTCGACGCCATGGCTCTCCTCGATTCCGCCAACACCGGCAGCTATGGCTCGCCCAGGATCACCAAGGTCAAGACGGGCACCCGCAGCCGCCCCGGCATCCTCATCTCCGGGCACGACCTTCGCGACCTGCATGACCTTCTCGAGCAGACAAAGGGCACGGGCGTCGACGTCTACACCCACGGCGAGATGCTCCCCGCGCACTACTATCCCTTCTTCGAGAAGTACGACAACCTCTACGGCAACTACGGCGGCGCCTGGTACACCCAGACGAGCGACTTCGAGACCTTCAACGGCCCCGTCCTCCTCACGTCCAACTGTCTCGTCCCTCCCAAGGACAGCTACAAGGCGCGTGTCTTCACGACCGGCGTCGTCGGATTCGACGGCTGCGCCTTCATCCCTGATCGCCTTGCGGGCGGCATGAAGGACTTCTCGGCCATCGTCGGGCTCGCGAAAACCTGCCCGCCTCCCGTCCAGATCGAGGACGGCGAGATCGTCGGAGGATTCGCCCACGACCAAGTCTTCGCCCTCGCGGGACCCATCGTCGACGCGGTCAAATCCGGGGCCATCAAGCGCTTCGTCGTCATGGCCGGCTGCGACGGCCGCCAGAAGAGCCGCGGTTACTACACGGATGTGGCCAAGGAACTCCCGAATGACGCCGTCATCCTGACTGCGGGCTGCGCCAAGTACCGCTACAACAAGCTCGCTCTGGGCGACATCGGCGGAATTCCCCGTGTCCTCGACGCCGGCCAGTGCAACGATTCCTACTCCCTGGCCCTCATCGCCCTCAAGCTGAAGGAAGTTTTCGGCCTCGACGACGTGAACGAGCTGCCACTCTCCTTCGACATCGCATGGTACGAACAGAAAGCTGTCCTCGTCCTCCTCGCCCTCTTGCACCTCGGATTCAAGAACATCAGACTCGGGCCGAGCCTCCCCGCCTTCCTCTCGCCCGCAGTCGCCGATATTCTCGTGAAGACCTTCGACATCAAGGGCATCGCGAATCCGGCGGACGACGTCGCCTCGATGATGGCGGGCGCATAACAGAATCTGCCATCATCGAGAGCGATGATGACGGGCGCATAACAGAATCAGTCGGCATTTCAGGCCTACCCGGCAGAGGGCCTGTCCAGCAATAAGTCTGGACAGGCCTTTTTTATGTGGTGTACTGTTAGACATTCTCGTTTGGTCAATTTTCTCGCGAACGAGACAATTGTCGCGTCTGTGTCCGCTTTCCGGATGCGTCTGCGCCTTGGCGCCTGTCGGTATCAAAGCAGAAGTCAGTTTTGGAGGAAGCTACATGAAGCTTTCGGTCAAGGATGTCGCCCGCCTTTTCGATATTTCCGAAAAATCGGTCTATCGCTGGATAGCGAGCGACAATCTGCCGCACTATCGCATAAACGGCCAATATCGCTTCAGCCATGAGGAACTGCTCGAGTGGTCGGCTTCGCACAAGGTCCGGATAGATCCTCATTTCGAAACTGACGAAGAAAAGGATCCGGTTTGCGATTTTACCTTGTCGCAGGCCTTGGAGAATGGGGGAATTTTTTACCGTGTAGAGGGAAAGATCCGGGATGAGGTTGTCCGATCCGTGGCCAATTACATCAAACTTCCGGAAGGAACCGACAGGGAACTGTTCTATCAGTTTCTCCTCGCCCGCGAAAAGCTCGGGACGACAGCCATAGGCGAGGGAATAGCGATACCCCACGTGCGCAATCCTGTGGTCGTTCGGGCGGAAACGCCCTCGGTCGCCCTGTGTTTCCTGGAAGAGCCCGTGGACTTTGGCGCCATGGACGGCCAACCGGTGAGAATCGTTTTTTCCATGGTGTCGCCCAGCATAAAATGTCACCTTCGCCTCCTTTCCATGCTCATGTTCGTCCTGCGGGACGAGGGATTCAGGCAACTTCTTGATTCCGGAGCGTCCAGAGATAGAATTCTCGATGCTGTTCACGCCATCGAGCAGAAAACGGGCGGCGGAGAAAAACCGGCATGAGAGGCGGGGCCAGCGCGAAGTGTGCCCGTCATCGGCGGTCTTCGTCGCGCATTTCGGATATGAAGAGGGAACGATGATATTCTACGGTGTAGGCATTGCGGTTCTGCTGGCGGGATGGCTTTTCCCCGTCTTTCAGAAAACGGCTGAGCGGGTCAACCGCGCCGGGATGATAGCGGGTGTGACAGGATGTGTCTTTGTATTCATTGCGGGCATTCTGGGCGTGTCTGGGAACCCGGGGCACGAGATTTACCTTGTTTTCTGGCGGCTGCCGGCCGGACAGGCGCTTTTTTCCCTCAAACCACTCTCGTCTTTTTTCCTCTTGCTCATTTCGCTCGTGTCTGGCCTCGCTTCTGTGTACGCCCCGGGATATCTGCGGCATTACGGCGAGATTCCTGGCCGTCTTAAGCAGCATTGGTTCCTTTTCAACGCGCTCGTCGTCAGCATGATGTGCGTGGTGACTGCCGAAAATGCCGTATTTTTCATGATTTCGTGGGAACTCATGTCGCTTTCGAGCTATTTTCTTGTGGAATTTTCGAACGAGAGGCCCGAAACAAGAAGGGCAGGGTGGATATATCTCGTGTTTACCCATGTGGGGGCGGCTTTTCTCCTCGTCATGTTCTCACTCCTCGCGCGGGAAAGCGGTTCCTTCGACTTCGAAGCGTTCAGGTCCCACGCCTCGCACATAGCGCCGGATCTGTCCGCCATCCTGTTTGTATGCGCTCTTATCGGATTTGGGATGAAGGCCGGCTTCTTTCCCGCTCATGTCTGGCTTCCCGAGGCGCATCCTGCCGCCCCGAGCCACGTTTCAGCGATCATGTCGGGAGTCATGATCAAGACCGCCATCTACGGGATTCTCCTTGTCCTCTCGTTTATGGGCGAAATTCGTCCATGGGAAGGCTGGCTCATCCTCATACTGGGTGTCGTATCGGGGCTTGCGGGGATAGTCATGGCAATCTCGCGGCAAAACATGAAGGGGATGCTCGCCTATTCCAGCGTGGAGAATATCGGCATCATCGGCATGGCGCTCGGAATCGGGATATTGGGAGAAGCGTGCGGAAATACGACGCTCATGTTCCTTGGATTCGCGGGAGCGCTTTTGCATGTTCTGAACCACTCGCTTTTCAAAAGCCTCCTTTTCCTCGGAGCGGGATCCTTGCAGACAAGCGCGGAAACGCTCGACCTTAACCGGATGGGCGGACTCTTGAAGCGCCTGCCGCGCACGGGCGCGACGATGGTTTTGGGAGCGGTCGCCATTTCCGGTTTGCCGCCGCTGGGCGGCTTCGCGAGCGAGTTTCTGATCTATTCAAGCGCGGTAGGCGTCTCATTTCCGACTCAGTTCGCGACCGCGGCCTTTTCCATCCTTGTCATCGCGGGTTTGAGTCTGATTGGCGCGCTCGCCGTGTACGCGTTCGCGAAGCTTGTCGGTATCGCCCTCCTGGGCGAGCCACGGAGCCGTGAAGCGGAGCACGCTCATGAGGTGTCGCCTTCCATGTATTGGCCCATGGTGGCGCTAGGACTCCTGTGCGTCGCGGTCGGCCTTTTCCCGGGCGCCGCCTTGGGCGGAATGGAAAATGTCCTCGCGGATCTCCAGATTTATTCCCTCGACGCTTCGATTTCGGCCATACGCACTACGCTGTCCTCAATCCAGATCATCGCCTTTGCCCTGCTCGCTCTTGTCGGTATCCTCTATTTTGTGCGAAAGCGCGCGCTTGCGGGCAAGGAAGTGTCCGTGCGTGAAACCTGGGGCTGCGGGTACGACAGACCCGACTCGAGGATGCAGTACACGGCCAGCTCTTTTGCCGAGCCGATTTTGTCGTTCACCCGGCCGCTGACAAAGACCAAGGCGCCGAATCCTGTCGATCGCGGATTTTTCCCGGCGGAAGCGGAATTCAGGACAGAAACCTCGGACCCCGTCATGCGAAGGATCGTTTCCGGCTACCGACGGCTCCAGGATATGTTCGCGCGCGTGACGGTGATTCAGCACGGCAACATACATCTTTATGTTCTATATATAGTCGCCGCCCTGTTCGCGGCTCTCGTGTGGAGTCTTGGCCTATGAAACTCACCATCGAATCGTTTCTGCCAATTCTGCTCGCCCTTCTGTTTTCTCCGCTGATTGTAGGGATAATTCGCAGGACAAAGGCTTTTTTCGCAGGAAGGAAGGGGTTTCCGATTCTCCAGATGTATCGCGACCTCTGGAAACTGCTCGGGAAAGGGACAGTCTATAGCTCTTCATCCACATGGCTATTCAAGCTTGCGCCCCTCGTTTCGTTGGCCGTGGCCTTACTCGCCTGTGCATGGCTGCCATTCGGAAGTTTCCCTGGACTTGTGGCGTTCAGGGGAGACTTTGTCGTGATCGTATATCTTCTGGGGCTGGCCCGGTTTCTCACCATCCTTGCCGCCCTCGATACCGCCTCGCCCTTCGAGGGGATGGGTGCGAACAGGGAAGCTTTTTTCGCCGTCTTCGCCGAGCCGGCCGTGCTTGTAGGTTTCGCCGCGGTTTCAGGAATTCCGGGCGGCAGATCGCTTTGGTCCGCCCTTTCGGCCCTTTCGGCTGGCTCCTACGCCGATAACGGCGTCGTGCTTTCACTGACGGCGACGGCCTTTTTCATCCTCGCCCTTTCAGAAAACTCGCGCATACCCGTGGATGACCCCACAACCCATCTCGAACTTACCATGATCCATGAAGTGATGATTCTGGACAACAGCGGCCCGGACTTGGCATTCATCGAATACGCTTCCGGACTCAAGCTCTGGTTCTTTTTTGTGCTGGTTGCCGATACCGTCCTTCCGCTGTTTGGACAGGGCCTGCTTTTGAGGACTGGCCTCATGCTTGTCATGGTTGTCGCGCTCTCCGTGGCGACGGGAGCGATAGAGTCGGCGATGGCGAGACTCCGTATGATGAAGGTGCCGCAGCTCCTCGGTTCGGCCATGGCACTTTCCTTCGTGGCTCTGCTTTTGAAGGGGATTCTATGACAACGCTTATCGAAGTGCTCCTTGTGGCCATCCTTGTCACGGACTTGGTGTTATCGGCCAACAGCCGCCTTGGCACGTGCATACATGTCGTGAGCATACAGGGCTTTGCGCTGGGCCTTTTGCCGGCCATCATCGGGTTCGAGCTCGGAATGTCCGCGGAACTCCTCGTAATCGCCGCCGCGGGAATAATCCTGCGGGGTATTCTGTTCCCGCGCCTGCTCCACAAGTCCATTCTCGGGTCGGGGACGGACAGGGAACTCAAGCCCTTCGTCGGCTACTTCAGTTCGACGCTTATCACGCTTGTCCTGTTCGCGCTTTCTCTCTGGCTGAGCTCGAGGATGGCCTTCCTCGATCCTGAGTCACTCCTCATTTCGACAGTCGCCCTCACGACCATCTTCGCGGGAACATTCCTGATCGTGGGCAGGCGGCTCGCTGTCATGCAGATAATCGGCTACATACTCCTTGAAAACGGAATTTACTGTCTGGGCTTGACTCTTGTGCGGGAAATCCCCCTTCTCGTCGAACTCGGGGTCCTCTTCGATGCGATTGTGGCAGTTTTCGTCATGTCGGTCGCCACCAACAAGATACACGAGGAATTCGAGCACCTGGATGTCCAGAAGCTCGACTCGCTGAAAGGATGATGTGATGCATGATTCTGGATTGCTGAATTCGTTTGTTCTGACCAGTTTCCTCGCAATTCCGGCGGCGGGCATCCTCCTCATGCTTCTGGCGAGGAAGGCTAAAACGGTGCTCGTCCTGATGGCGGCCTTTTCGGCCTTGTCGGCTGCGCTGAGCCTCGGATCGGCCGCGCTTGTATGGAGCGAGGGAAGCATTTCAGCCGCGTCCGGTATCTTGAGAATCGATATGTTTTCTGTCTGGCACCTCATGATACTCACTCTCGCGGTCTTCACGCCGGCCTCGTTTTTCTCGATTTCCTATTTCGATTCGGGGAAGGCGATGGACATCGGAAAGGCGAGACGGTTCGGCATGCTCTGGCTCGGCTCGCTCGCGTCGATGAGCCTGGCGCTCATTTCAGGCAATATCGGGATCATGTGGGTGGGGATAGAGGCTTCCACTCTCTTGAGCGCCTTCCTCATCATGCGGGAAGGAAATCCCGCATCGATAGAGGCCATGTGGAAATACATCATCATGTGCTCGGTGGGCGTGGCCTTTGCGTTCATAGGCACGCTCCTGACCGCGGCGGCCGCGCAGAAGGCGGGTCTCGGGGGGAACGAGAGCCTTCTTCTCGTGCGCATATACGGCGTGAGAGAAAAGCTCGAACCGACGCTGGTTCTGGCCGGCTTCGTGTTCATCCTGATAGGTTATGGGACAAAAGCCGGACTCGCGCCGATGCACAACTGGCTTCCCGATGCGCACAGCCAGGCGCCCGGCCCCGTGTCGGCCATGTTCTCCGGTTTCATCCTGAATACGGCCCTCTACTGCATCTTGCGTTTTCTGCCGATAGCGGCGGGCGCGGGTCAGATTGGCGACGTTTCAGCTTCCGCTGCGGCGGGCATTTCCTGGGCGGCGAGTCGGCCTCTCGGAATTCTCATGGTGATCGGCGTCTTTTCGGTCGTGCTCTCAGCGATTTTCATATTTTTCCAGAAAGACGCGAAAAGAATGCTCGCCTACTGCTCTGTCGAGCACATGGGGATCATCGCGTTCGGCTATTCGCTGGGACCTGTCGGCACTTTCGCGGCTCTCTTCCACACGCTCAATCATTCGCTTGCCAAGACTGTAGGGTTCTACACGGCGGGCACCCTGGGCAAGCGGCTCCACAGCAACGATTTTTCCGCCTTTGACGGCGCGGCAAAAATCTGGCCGCTTTGGGGGCTGGGTTTTGTCGCGAGCCTCCTCGTTCTCATCGGCCTCGCGCCGTCCGGAGTATTCATGAGCGAGTTTCTCCTTATAAAAGCGGCCGTCGATATGAAAGCGTACGTTGGGCTAGGCCTTGTCCTCGCGGCCGCGAGCCTTGTGTTCCTTGTCATGTTGCGGCATTCCATCGATGTGGCGTGGAAAAAGCCGCCCGTCTCCGATGCTGTGGCCACGAGCGGCTCCACATGGACCGAAAAAATCGTTGTCATCCTGCCTCTCGCCATCCTCTTCGTGCTCGGATTGTGGATGCCCGAAACGCTTCACACTCTCATCGCCAGGGCATCGGAATCTCTTTGGAGCGTGAAATGAAGGCGCTTCACAACGGAGAGGCCTGTCCGCTCAGCGACATTCCCCTGCAATCGTTTGAGGAATTCAGGTCGGCGCTGCTCCGGCTCGTCGGCTCGGGGGGACATGTAGCGGCGTTTTTCGGTGTCCCGGCGACTGCTCTGTGCGTTCCGCCGACCGCACAGGGAGGTGAAAGCGAAGGGAGCGTTCGCGTTTTTGCCGTGTTGGCCGACTCAGGGAAAGGCGAACTGTATCCTGTCTCGACCGAAGTGCGGGGTCGATATCCTTCGCTCACGCCCGATTGCCCGCACGTTCATCTTTTCGAGCGCGAGCTGTACGAGCAGACAGGAGTCATGCCCGAGGGGCATCCCTGGCTCAAGCCCGTCAGAAATCCTTTTACGACAAGCTTCTACCGATTATCCGGCGGCGAAGCCCACGAGGTCGCCGTCGGGCCGGTCCACGCCGGAGTCATCGAGCCGGGGCATTTCCGCTTCCAATGCAACGGCGAAACGGTCATGCATCTGGAAATCGTCCTCGGCTATCAGCATCGCGGCCTTGAAAAAGCCCTCCGGGGCGGGCCGGACAGGAGGACCGCAGCCTTTGTGGAAACTGCCGCGGGCGACACGACCATTGGCCACAGCTATGCCCATTCCCTCCTGTGCGAGGCGCTTGCGGCTACCAAAGCCCCGGCCCGCGCCGAAGCGATCAGGGCGATCGCTCTCGAATTTGAGCGTATGGCGAACCATGTGGGCGATCTGGGCGCCCTCTCTGGCGATGTCGGCTATCTTCCGACAAAATCGTTCTGCGGTCGGCTCCGCGGCGATTTTCTCAACCTGACGGCCGAACTGTGCGGCAATCGCTTCGGGCGAAATCTGCTGCGCCCCGGCGGAACCCTGTTCGATGTGGAAGCCGATCTCGCGGCCGGGCTTTCCGGAAAGACCCGGGCGCTGCTCGATCAGACCGACGAGGCGGTGAACCTCCTTTGGGACAACTCCTCCGTCCTCGCACGCTTTGAGGATACAGGCCGGCTGACAAAGGAGAACGTCTTTGGCCTTGGGCTTGTAGGCCCGGCGGCCCGCGCCTGCGGGCTTTCCGCCGATGTGCGGAGCGATTTTCCGACGGGTATTTTCCAGTACAGCCATGTGCCGATTTCCACGTATCCTACAGGCGACGTGATGGCTCGCGCCATGGTCCGTCAGCTCGAATACCAACGCTCGGCCCGCTTTGTCATCGATACGCTCGGAAGCCTTCCGGAAGGCCCCGTCATGAAAGCTGCGGCGCCTGGGCAGTCCGGCGCCCGATCGGACATGCGCCCAGGTGCGCCGACTGACTACATGCCCGAATCCTTCGCCGTCGCCCTCACCGAAGGTTGGCGTGGCGAAATCTGTCACTGCGCCCTGACAGGGTCGGAGGGCAGGTTCAGCGCCTACAAGATCACCGATCCTTCGTTTCACAATTGGTCCGGCCTCGCCTACGCGCTCCGCGGCCAGCAAATTTCCGATTTCCCGCTTTGCAACAAGAGTTTCAACCTCTCGTACTGCGGGCACGATTTGTGAGGTTCGACAATGATACGCGCTTTTGTCGCCCGACTCCATCAGGGCTATAGGACGAACAGGTTCCCGGCCGCGGATCCCATGCTCTCGCCCCGCTATCGCGGCCTGCCTGAAGTATTCCCCGAAAAATGTACATCCTGCGGGTTGTGCGAAAGCGCATGCCCCACCGCGGCCATTTCGATTCCGCCCACTGCACCGAAGCCCATCCTCGATCTCGGGCGCTGTATTTTTTGCGGCGGATGCGCGAGGGTCTGCCCTGAAAAGGTCATAGTTTTTTCGGGTTCGTTTCGCATGGGTGCCCGGAAAAGCGAAGATCTTCTGGTCGGCGGCCCCTCTGAAGCGGGAATCGAAAAACTGGGCCGGGACATGCTCGCCAAATTCGGCCACTCCATGAAATTCCGCGTGGTGAGCGCCGGAGGATGCAATGCCTGCGAGGCCGACGTAAATGTTCTCGAAACGATCGGCTTCGACCTAAGCAGGTTCGGCCTGAGCTATGCCGCTTCCCCGCGTCACGCTGATGGACTCATAATCATCGGCCCTGTCAGCAAGAACATGGAAGAAGCGCTGAAAAAAACCTGGGAAGCCATGCCCTCGCCGAAAATAGCCATAGCGATTGGAGCCTGCGCCATCTCAGGCGGCATCTACCGGGGGCTTCCCGACACCAGCGACGGCGCGACCGGCATAATCCCCATCGACCTTTTTATTCCCGGCTGTCCGCCGCATCCGATGACTATCCTGAATGGCCTTTTGGCCCTTCTCGGCAGGCTTCCCGAAAAGGAATGATCGGGTCCCATGGCCGATTCCGGCGTTTCTCCGGAGGGGCGTACCGAAGCTCGCCGCGAGGCCGATCGTTTTTCTCCACCGGTATATTGACATGCATTCGGAGGTTTTGATATACATTTAGCCATTGAAACGCGGCGATGGTGGAATTGGTAGACACGCTAGCTTGAGGTGCTAGTGCCGAGAGGCATGGAAGTTCAAGTCTTCTTCGCCGCAGATAGTTGAAAGACAAGGACATGCGTCCTTGAGTGCGACCTAAAAACGGAGCACGCAAAACCCGAGTTACCGCCTACGTTACTAGGCGATGCAAAGAAGGGTCTATGCGGGCTCCGTTTTCTATTTTCAAGCGCACTTCCCGAGATCGTGCTACTGGAAAATCAGTCATTCGTTACTGCGCCCGATTCTTCGATGAAGATGGAAACATCGTCTTAACGAAGACCTTGAAGGCGACAGCCAAGACGGCCGCGGTATGCGAAGCGAAGGCCTTGTACGATCGTGGAGAGGGGCGGGCGAAGTGCGATCCCTTTATCCTCGACTTCCTTGCCGACTTTTGGCGCGTCGATTCCGATTATGCCAAGATGAAGCGGCTTCGCGGCCGTCCGCTCTCGCTCCACTATGTCGAAATCAACGCCATGATAATCAAAAAACATTTCGGCGTTCCTTTGAAGAGCATCCGTCTTCATCAGCTCAATGAGTCTCTCATGGAAAAAATCGTCCTCGGGCTCTCTGCGGCAGGTGTAGGGCCGCGATCGATCAATAGTCTGATTCAAGCTGTCCGCGTGCCGGTTTCCGACTGGGCGCGCCGAAATCGCGTTGCCGATCCGCTCCAATATCTCGCACATGTCGCCGAGACACCGAAGGAACGCGGGACGCTCTCGGTTGACGAACTTGCGAGAATCATAGAGCTTCGCGAGGAATCGCCGCGCCTCCGTTGCGCGATTCTCCTCGGCGCTCTCTGCGGGCTCCGTCTCGGCGAAGCCGTAGGGCTCCAATGGGAGGACGTGGACGAAGTGGCGGGAATGCTCCATATCGTCCACAACTGGCAAGCGGGCGAGGGCGTGAAGGCGCCGAAATGCGGGAGCCGTCGCGATGTACCACTTCCCGCCGCCGTCCTCGAAGCCGTGAAGCTGTGCCGGGCTTGTGCTCCCGAGGCCTCGCCCTTCGTTCTATGGAATGACAGGGACTCGACGCGGCCCGCAGATAAAAACGTGATCGAGCGCGGCTTTCGTAGAGTCCTCGGGTTAATCGGTATCAATGAAGATGCTCGCAAGGAACGCAATCTGGTCTTTCATGGTCTCCGTCATACCTATGTTTCAATGACTCGTGCCGCCGGGGTTCCTGACTTCGCTGTACAACGCCTCGCCGGGCATAAGTCCGCCGGAATGATGGAGCGTTACAGTCATGCCGAGAACGTCGTCGACTTCGCAGCGGCTCGCCTTGCCCTCAATGGCGCAATATCCGACAGCATCGCGAAGGCGGCCGGGAAATGACCGTGCACAATATCCCTGACATCAAGTATGGAAATTATGCGAAAACACTTGACTATTGTATCCTATGGGATACAATATAGATATGACGGTTCGTGAAACCGATGAATTCCACGAGTGGATTAAAGGCTTGAGAGATGAACGGGCACAGGCCCGAGTCAATGCGCGAATCCGTCGCCTTTCGCTAGGCAATCGAGGAGATTGGCGCTCTGTCGGCGAGGGTATAGAGGAAATGCGAATAGACTATGGCCCTGGATACCGCGTCTATTACGTTTTTCGAGGGACCGAAGTTGTCGTTCTTCTTGCGGGAGGAGATAAATCTACGCAGGATAGAGACATCGAGCGCGCGAAGAGTCTCGCGCATGGATTGGAGGATTGACTATGGCAATAAAAACCCGAGAATGGGACCCCATTGAGTTTCTCGACAGCGAAGAAAAAATGTCCCTCTATTTGGAGGCTGCACTTGAAGAGGATGATGCCAGCCTAGTCGCTGCTGCGCTTGGGGATATCGCACGCGCAAAGGGTATGACTCAAATTGCCCGCGACACAGGTTTAGGCCGGGAGAGTCTGTATAAAGCGCTCTCTCCCGATGGGAATCCTACTTTCGACACAATTGTGAAGATCATCGCGGCCCTCGGTCTCAAACTTCAAGCAATGCCACGGCGCAAAGAGGCTTAATGCCTTTTGTCACCCGCGTATAAGGCGGAGGGTATCCACGTGATAAACCACGGCGGGGCGTGAGTTAGGACGGAGGGGCCGGGAGTGAATACCTTGCGTGTTACCTCAGCTCCATTTTTAGGGATATACACTTGCTAATATTAACTAAAGAGAGTATATTCTAAAAAGGTAGCAAATATAATTAGAATGATAGCAAAACTATAATATCGTTAAGAAGTGGCCCGGCCTTAATCCGGGGTAGGTGGCGCTAGCGGCCCTAATCCGCTTGCAAGTGGCCCGGCCTAATCCGGGGGAAAGCCGCTCTTATGGGCGCGCTAAGCCTACTTGCACGGGTAAACGCTATGGAAAAGAAATTCTTATCAGTCGCGGAAGTTGCGACTATCCTTGGAATTCACGAAATTACTGCCTATCGCTGGTGCGAATCTGGTAAGCTCCCCTCGCTTCGCCTTGGTGGAAGGCGTCTTGTTCCTGTAAGTGCGATTGACTCCCTACTTGCTCAGGCTCTCGCGGGCGAGGTGCGCTAGCATGGCCGCCGCGAACAGCACCCGAGCGGCCGAGCTTTTTGAAGTTGCCGCCCCTTACCTGAAAGAGCTTTTAGGAAACGCCCCTCAATTTGGAAGCGCTGGTATTACCTTGATTTTCCACCAAGGGGAAATATCGCGCGTAGACGTGTCCGCGTCAGTACAGCGCAAGGCAGGTGCAAAATGAGCACCGCTGAAACGCCGAACATGGCCGCGATACGTCGCGTTCTCTCAACCCCACGGACAAAAATAGGGTTGAACAGGCATGACGAATTGTTCCTAGTTAGGGAAGAATCCTTCTTACTTTGCCCGACGATAAGCCGTGACCAACTTGCCTATTACCTCGCCGACATAGCCGAGTCCGAATGGGAAAACTGGGTTCTCTCAATCATACGAGAGGGAAAGGGCAAGCGCCACTTGCTTCCTGGGCTGAGGGCATACCGGGGGTACGTCTATGGGAAATAAAGACTTACCTTCCCCCGGCGCCGCCGATTTACTCGCCCCGATACCGGGTAGCAGATTGAATCCGTTACCGCTACCGAATGTTACCGAACCTAATTGCAGATCGGAAGACGAGATAGGTGCAAATGGTAGCGAGGTAGCAGATACTTCCGGGCTTCGTGAAAAAATTATTTCCTTGAGCGATGAGGAATACGAGACGCAGCGGAAGGCCCTAGCGAAAGAGTATGTAGTCCGCCCGTCTTTTCTCGATCGAATCCGTCGGGAAGCGAAACCCGAGAAGGTGACACAGGGCCGTGAAATCGCGCTAGAAGCGCCTGAGGCATGGCCTAGCCGCGTAGATGGCGCAACTCTTCTAGATTCATTGGTCGAACAGATTCGGCGCTTCCTGATAGCGCCTCCGTACGCGGTTGAATCGATGGCTCTATGGCTTACCTTGTCCTACCTAGTCGATCATGCCGCTTGTTTGCCTCTTTTGGTTTTCTTCTCGGCAACTAAAAGATGCGGAAAGACAACAGCTCTTGAAGTAGTATCACGCCTTGCCTTGAAAGCCCTTCCTGCTTCTACGATTACAAGCGCTGCACTCTTTAGGGTAGTTGAAAAGTTTAGGCCTACTCTTGTTCTTGACGAAGCGGATTCGATCTTCAAGGAAAATGAAGACCTAAGG
Organism: Treponemataceae bacterium; assembly: GCA_963678065.2. Taxonomy (GTDB): domain Bacteria; phylum Spirochaetota; class Spirochaetia; order Treponematales; family Rectinemataceae. The sequence continues at coordinate 1,828,980 of CAXXVZ010000003.1, read as the reverse complement.
ACACTTGTCAACGCGAGTTTTTCACGGACGGCGGCCTATGCCATTCGATGCTCAGGCGAAGATCAAGAACCGCGTATTTTTTCGACGTGGTGCCCGAAGGCTCTCGGGCTTATAGGACATCTTCCGTCAACGCTGGCCGATAGGGCACTCCTCATCCCGATGAAGCGGAAAAAGGGAGAGGAAACGGTCGAACGCCTTCGCGCCGATCAAGACCAAGGCTTTGAAGAGCTTCGTCGTCGTATCGTTAGATGGACGACGGATAGTCAAAAAAAGATAGCTGCCATTGACCCTCAAATACCCATTGAATTGAACGACAGGCAAGCGGACGCATGGCGCGAGCTTTTGCGTATTGCAGACGTAGCTGGGGGAGAGTGGTCAAGGATAGCCCGAGAGGCAGCTATAGCGGTATGCGCACAATCTGATAGCGACGACGACGACGTGAGGACGCTACTACTCCGCGACCTCCGAGCGCTCTTTTCCTCGGCTACCTATAAAACCGCATTCACTTCTGAAGAGGTTGTAGAGTATCTACTTTCACTTGAAGATCATCCGTGGCCTGGATTCGCCGGGGGAAAGGGATTCTCTAAAAACAACCTTGCACGGTACTTGAAGCCGTTCGGGATTCAATCTGTTCAAATGAAGACGGCGGGGCGGAACGCGCGGGCTTACCGCGTGGAAGACTTCAAGGAAATATTCGCGCGCTACCTGGAATCAACTGCTACCCGCTCCCTATTCGAGCCTAACGTTATACCTGATAAAGATATAAGCAAGGAAGCAGAAAGTAGCGGTAGCAGATGCGAAGTGCTACCCGTCAAGGCCGATGACGAACTGGAAATCTGGTAAGGGCTACCGGGGGCGTGGCCTTGTGGCTCTGCCCTCGGGGCCGATTATTTGGGAGGAAAAGAACACGGATATTCGACAGCTGAAAACATTCGTGGAGATTATGGCAGGGGCAACAGACTTTTTCGGGGGCGACAGGGCCGGGCTTGTTTCCTGGATTCGGGCGCGGCGAAATGAGGCGCGTGTTCTCTCGGCCGAGCTTTTCGTTGACGATCCGCGTATAGCCTTACTTGGCGACCAACTGGAAGCTTTCGCGCTTGCCGGGGACTTACTCTTGAAAACATACGACGCGGAGGAAGGCGACCTCTCGCCCAGTGAAGGGCTACTCATTAACGAAATGGGCCTACAATCTCCATGGAATCCTAAGCTCTCAGCATAATAGGCAAGTGGCAGCCCTCTGTAATTCGTTAGAGGAGTGCGACTTACAGAGGGCCGGTATTCACTGAGCCAATTCTTGTTACTTTTTCGGAGGTAAACAGCATGGTAAAGGCCACAAAACGCAACGCAAGAAACTACGGAGAGGCTTTGAAAATATGGGTTTAGAGCAGATTGAAGACGAAAAAAAGTCCGACCGGGGCAGGCGCCTTTCCACGCTATCCGCAATTCGCAAAGAGATTTGCCGCGTTTATGCGGAATGCCGAGAGTCCGGGCCGGATCCTGCAAAGGTTCAATTCTATCGAGCGTTGACATTCATCCTCGGGCAAGCTGCAACAGTAAGGCGGGACGAGGCTTTAGAGGACATGGAGCGTCGGCTAGAAAAACTTGAGGAGGCTAGGAAGTGAATAGAGCACTTCTCGCCCGGATAAAAGGACTCGAGCAATGCAACCGGCGCCCTGGAGTCTTCTTTGTTAATAAAGCCAAGATAGGCAATGAAGGAGCAAGAACGGAGATAGCACGTCTTGAGGCGGAGGCTGAGCGGATTGGGATTGAACCAATCATTATTGTTTTTGACTAAGGGCTCAAAACGGAATAATAACGAACGTTATATTTTGCGAGTTTGCCCTTTTCTGTACAGAGGCCCTTAAATCAAGCATCGGCAAGGCGGTCGCAAAAACACAAACCACCGCAGTAGCGCTATGAGTAATAGGAAACCGGAGAGCGTCGAAAGTCCGAGGAAGTAAGTTCACTTCAACTTTCGATATGCTCATGGTTCAAAATAATAGACCGACTCGGCGGCTAATTTTTTCTCAAGACGTGGATATGAAATACTGTAGATTTACTGCTTGTGTATTCCTAAGCCAGTGGTAAAATGGAGCTATTCTGTTTTTAGCGGTTTAGGGAGGTTATAATTAATGAAAAGGCTTTTTCCTTTTTTTCTCACTACAATACTACTTGCCGGGTGCGCTTCATCCTCACCCGTAGTGCCTGTCGATCAGCGTGTGATCGAGAAGGTTTTTGAGGTTCAGAAGCCCAAGGCTGAACTTTATGTACTATGTATGGATTGGGTGGTAAAATCCTTCAAATCAGCAAAGGCGGTTATTCAGTATCAGGACAAGGAAGCGGGAAAAATAGTGGGCAAGGGCATTATGGTGGTTAAGTATGGAATGGGCATACCAATGGATACACATTTTACCCTAACGATAGAAGTAAAAGATAACAAGATAAGGGCAAGCGTTGAGGATGCTTTTATTCTTGTTTCAGTGTCGGGGAATAGTAGTGAGAGTAGGCTCGATAGTGATTTCGCAATAAACAAATGCTTGAGGCCGGCAGTAGATAACCTGTATGCAAGTCTCTATGCAATGTTAACAGCGAAATCAAGCGAATGGTAGTTACCTCAAAAATTATCCTGTATCGCTTGTGAAGCAAATGGAACGTCTTTTAATACTTTGAATACTGTCACTAGCTGAGGCTAGTGTCGATGCGTTTCTCGCCACGTTACCGCCGCCACTTGTAAAGCGCGCTAAACCGGGCTAAGCTTAGGCTAGTTTCACGGGGAGTCTAGTCCTTCCCGTATCAAGGTTTAAGCATTACGCGATAACGTGTGTTAACTCGGGATAAAGACTATTTTGCGGCTTGAGGTGCTAGTGCTGAGAGGCATGGAGGTTCAAGTCCTCTTCGCCGCAACGTTTTGCGATTTCATGCGGTGCATGAAATTATTGTGGGCAACCGAAAACGGAGCTCAAGCCTGTTTCCGAACTCGAGACGGATTCCGTGATGGATCCGGCAAGAGGGAGGTTGTGGCGAGGGTTCCGTTTTCGTTTTTTAAGAGCCCGATCGCAATTCCCACGATCCGCGATATTGGGACAAAAAAGTTTTCCCTCGGGGCGTTTTGGTTTGCATTCCGTTTTCCTATCCGCTAGTATCGAACTGCCCGCCAGTTGCCGCAGGGGCATCTCGGACAGGAGATACACGATGAACACACATTCGAAAAGGCTTCGTCGCTCTTTTTTGACGATCATTCTTATTTTCGTCGCCGGCGTCGTCGGGGCCGAATCTCCCGCTGGTCCGGCAGCCGCCGGAACGCCCTCCAGACCCCGTGTGGCCCTCGTGCTCTCGGGAGGCTCAGCCTTCGGCATGGCTCATGTCGGTGTCATCAAGGTCCTCGAAGAGGCCGGCATTCCCATCGACATGGTCATGGGGACGAGCATGGGCTCCATCGTCTCCGGCCTTTACGCGGCAGGCTATTCGCCCGAGCAGATGAAAAACATCGTGACGAACATCGACTGGAACGCTGTCTTCATGGATCGCAAAGCCTCTGCCGATGACCGCTACGAATTCCAGAAACGTACAGGGTATGCCGGCAGAGTGGGATTCGGCGCAGACGGACTCGCGATCGGGGAAGGATTGTTCGAGGGCCAGAACGTGCTCGCGCTTTTTACCCAGCTGACCTTGCACAATCTGACCATCCGCAACTTCGACGATCTTCCCGTTCCGTACCGCGCTGTGGCGGCCGATATCTGGAGCGGAGACAAGATCGTGTTTTCGAAGGGATCCCTCGCGGAGGCGATGCGCTCGTCGATGTCGATCCCCGGCGTCTTCAAACCCTACGTCCTGGATGGACGCCACATCGTCGACGGCGGCATCGTGGACAACCTTCCGACTGACATCGCGAAGGAACTCGGGGCCGACATCATCATAGCCGTCGAATCCCGGGGTTCCGAGCCGAAGGGACCCGAATCGCTCAACAACGCGCTCGCCATCACCGGACAGACCGCCGGGCTTTTCATCCAGCAGAACATGAAACCGAGCCGGAAACTCGCCGACATTCTCATCGTTCCCGATCTTTCCGCCTACACGACAGCGAGTTACGGCGAAGCGGCCGGAATCATCGCGCAGGGAGAGGCGGGCGCCCGCGCCATGTTGCCGCAACTGAAAGCCATCGCCGACAGGATAGCCGCGTCGAGACCCCTCATATCACCGGAAAAGCAGCCGAACAGGGCGGCCTTCCACGATCTGCTGCCTTTCTCCTCGCTCAAGATAGAGGGAGGAACCGCGCAGGACAAGGAGCTCGCTCGCGCGGCATTCTCCGGCCTCGTCGGGGCCACTCCGACCAGGGAAGCCGTGCGCGCCGCCATCGATGCCGTATACGGGAGCGGCAGATTCGATCTCGTGAAGATCGACCTCGAGCCCGCGGCGGGTGGAACGGCCGGACTCATCGTATACCTCACGCCCACGTTCAACCCGGGCAACTCGATCCTCGTCAACTTCGACCTCGACGCCATCGTGTCGACCACCTCGTCCATCGCCTCTGAAATTTCCGCCGGCCTCATGTTCCGCGGCCTGACCAACAAAGATTCGGCGCTCTTCGTCAACACATCGCTTGGCTCCGGATTCAGGGGCTACACGGAGTTCTTCCAGCCGATGGGACCCCTCTTCGTCATGCCCTGGGCCCGCTACGCCTTCGAGATCGACGAGTATTCCGTGCCGGACTTGCTTCTCTCGATCAGTTCGATCTACCGTCACTACGGCGGCGGGCTCTGGGCCGGTACGACGCTGGGGCAGCACGCGGATTTCCGGATCGGCGCCTCCATCGAATCGGTCCTGGATGCCGCGAAGATCCCGAAAGAGGAGAAGAGGCAGGTCGCGCTTCGCGGCGCCTTCAGAATCGATACCAGGTCGAACACCGTATTCCCGGAAAGCGGCATCTCCCTTCTCGCCTACGGGGTATGGTCCGATCCGCTTATCCAGAGCCAATTCACCTTCGCGCAGGCCGATCTCGATTTCGAGGCCGCGATTCCCCTGGGCCCCGCGTCGACGCTCGGCGTCGCCGCTTTCGCGGGCACGGATTTTTCCGGATTCATCCCGGGAACCGAACCCGTCGACGGCACCCGCTTTTACAGTCTGGTTCGACAGGGGATGTTCTACGGCCTGACCTCGTCGCAGCAGGTGGCGGTCGGAAACAGCGTGGCCGGACTCGGTCTCGAGATGCGCCGCAAACTGGGACAGATCAACCCCATCCTCGGCGGCAATGTGTTCCTCCTCGCCAACGCGAGCGTCGGAACTGCGAACCAGGTCTCCGACAGCGAGTTTGGATTCCTGCCCCTCAGGATATCCGGCACGCTGGGCGCCGGCCTGAAGCTGACCGGAGAACTCGGGATCATGGGAGGCATCGGATTTGCAGGAACGACTGCGGCTATCCGTCCCGCCATCACCGTGATGATCGGGTCCTTCGAAGAAAGGCTGGAGGATCTGCGCTGAGTCTGGCCGCGAAAGCGGGGGTCTTCAGGCCCCCGCGAAGGCGGTGACGAGATTCCAGAAGGCTTCGGGGAATACCTCGGGCACTTCCGGTTCGGGCGGGGGAGACGGCGGGACGGGCGGATTTGTGGCCACGGGATTCGCGGCAAGCCACTCGGCTTTTTTCTGTGCGCGAAGGAATTTGTCGGCCACGCTCGGAAAGAGTTCGAGGAGGAGCTCCTCCTTCTCGTCGCGCGCGAGGAGCATCCCTCCCGCTTCCGGCAGGGCAGGATTGGGCTGCTTCCGGTACTTCGAGGTGTCGTAGGGGACGGCTTCGCGCAGGCCGCATATCTTCTCGCGGAAGGCGGGATCGACCGGCCAAGGAGTCGTGCCGTAGGAACCCTTGACCAGCTCGGAGAAATTTTTGGAGACATTGGCGTACATGGGCTCGCCTTTTGCGCGGGAAACGACGCAGTTGACCGCCTGGACGCCGACGATCTGGCTTGTGGGAGTCACAAGCGGAGGAACGCCGCAGTCGAGCCGGACTTCCGGGACAGCCTTGAGGACATCGCCCACGAGGTGCCCGAGCTTGGCCTCCTGGAGCTGGGCCAGCATGTTGGTGTACATGCCGCCGGGGATCTGGGCGTGGCGGACTATGTCGTCCGGCCCGGGATAGTTGAAGGCGGCCTCTATTTTATGGCAGAGGGACGTGAGTTCTTCCCACTTTCGGGCGCGTCCGGCCTCGATCGCCCTGTCAAAAAGGGCTTCGGTTGCCGGTTCGAGTCTGTCCTTTGAAACGTCGAAGGCGAGCGGAAGAAGTTTGTACTGGTCGTATGCCGAGAGCTCCGAGCGGATAGCGCGCAACTCATGGTCGATTTCCGCCACGGCGGTTCCGTCGACCCCCGTATCCATCCCGAGTTTGTCGGCGAAAACCCTGATAATCTCGTAGCCAGGAGCCGCGGGGCCGCCCGAGAAGGAGAGGACGACCGTATCGACGATGTCGACTCCGTTCATCATGGCTGCGAGGATGCTGGCCACACCGAATCCAGGAGTGCAGTGGGTGTGAAGGTCGACAGGGATGCCGACCTCGGACTTGAGTGCGCGGATGAGTTCGGCGCCCGTGCGCGGGTCGACGAGGCCGGCCATATCCTTGATGGTGATCATATCGGCGCCGAGGGCTGCGAGTTTCTTCGCCGCATCGACGTAGTATTTTGTCGTGAAGAGGTTTTTGGGGAGCTTTTTTCCCTTTAAAAAGGCCGCGATCCTCTCGGAGCGCGGGAAGACGGGGTCCACTGTGTAGCAGACCGCGCAGTCCGCCAACCCTCCCGCTTCCTTGACGAAGCGTATGGAGGATTTCATGTTCTCGATGTCGTTGAGCGCGTCGAAGATGCGCATGACGTCGATGCCGCTGTGCACTGCGTTGGTGCAGAAGCCGCGTATGACCGAGTCGGGGTAGGGGGTGTACCCGAAGAGGTTCCGTCCCCGGGAGAGCGCGGTGAGCAAGGATGACCCGGCGATCCCCTCTTTGATGGATTCGAGGCGCTTCCACGGATTCTCGTTCAGGTAGCGCATCACGGAATCGGGAACGGCTCCGCCCCAGACCTCCATGGCGTAGAAATGGGCTTTTTTGAAGAGGGGGAGGACTCGGTCAACCTGGGCTTGGGTCATCCTGGTCGCGAATTGCGACTGCTGACCGTCGCGCAGCGTCAGATCCCGTATTTTGAGGCTTGTGCCCATCGCATGTGCTCCCTGCCGTGAGGTAATCCGCCCGCATGGCGAATTTGGTGGCAGTATACCTTCTCTTGACATTTATTGAAAGTATGTCGTCCCCACACAAGCTGTCGTGAGAGGCGTCCTCCCGGATTACCGGCGTCCGAGGGCTTCGGAGATGAGATCGGCGAAGCGAGCCACCTTCGCGATTTTTTCATCGAATCCGGGGCCTTCGAAGCGGACCGACGGACCGGACATCGCGAGGGCGGCCACGATCTCGCGCCGCGCGTCTTCCACCGGAGCGGCTATCGATGTGACGCCCTCCTCCCTCTCTCCGAGACTCACGGCCCGGCGGCTCCTGCGGAGCTCGGCGAGCGCCTCCTCAGTCGTGAAAGGGTCGCCGCGGAGGAGCTCGGTGCGCTGCTCCTCGGGGAGGTAGGCGAGAAGGACGCGCCCGGCAGCGCCCCTCGTGAGAAGATGGCGGTCGCCGATGTTGACGACCCTCCGCAGGGGCCGCGAGCTTTCGACTCGCTCCACGCAGATCCTCTCGTTGCCCCTGACGACGTAGAGGCTGACTCCCTCGTCGTATATCCGGTTCAGATCGCGCATGAAGGGGAGGGCAACCTTGCAGATGTCGACGCTCGCGAAGCCGAGAGCTCCGATCTGGGCGAGAGTGGGGCCGAGGGCGTAGCGCTGGTTTTCAGGGCTCCTCGCCAGGTATCCCCGTTTTTCGAGGGTCGAGACGATGCGTGAGGTCGTGCTGAGCGCGAGATTTATGCGCTTCGAGAGCTCGGTGAGCGAGAACTCGAGTTCTGCGGGAGAGAAACAATCCAGGATGTCAAGGGCCCGTTCTATAGCCCGTACCGAAGTCTCTTGTTCCGCCACGTGGATACTCCTCTTTCCGGTTCATGGGCGGCAGCGCGGCATCGAAAGAGGGCGCTCTCCGCCGGGGAATCCATTCCGGCGCCCCGACTCGCTATTATACCGAAAGTTCCATAGAGTGGAATACATATCCGTCAAGTGGCATATTCTCTCAATCGCGCAGGTCTGTCAATCCCGGTTCGGCGCGGATCGCGAGGTGGAAATTCGTATTTTATTCTGCAACTACAGTATTAACATACTCCGGTAGTCATGCTATAGTAATAATCGGGTAGGAATACGATCGGTTTCCGGTCTTCATCTCCGGCTATCGACGATGTATGTGATCGGCGAATAATTCCATCAGACGGAAACTTCAATCTCCAATTCCGTCTGTCGGAATATACTGGTTTCGTGCGCAGCGGTTTCCCGCTCGTTTCGTGTTTTTTTTGACAATTCGACCGGGCGGGAGTATTATCGAAATTCCCCTCTGTCGAGTCTTCCGCCGCGCCGTCTCATTCGTGTTTTTCCCACCTCGATGCGAGGCGAACAGGATCCAGCCAGCCATCGCCTAAAGTCCCTCATGGACTCGCGATGGCGGTATAACTTCACGAGAGCGGAGAATATGAGCGAACAGAAAAAAGCTTACTTCCATCTGATCCGCGAGCGGTACTGCAAGGGATGCGGAATCTGTGTTTCGTTCTGTCCCAAGCAGGTCCTTGTCCTCAAAAATGGCAAGGTTTTTCCCGAGCGGCCGGAGCAGTGCATCGGATGCAGGATGTGCGAACTGCGCTGCCCCGACTACGCGATAGAGATCGTGGACAAGGTCGACGAAGCGGAGCAGGGGCACGACGCCGCCTGCGTCGATTACGCCGTTCCTCCGGAGGCCCAACATGGCTGAAACCGTCAAACTCATGCAGGGCAACGAGGCCTGCACCTTGGGAGCACTCACGGCCGGGCTTGAGTTCTTTGCCGGCTATCCGATAACGCCCTCGACGGAGATCGCCGAACTCTGCTCCGAAGAACTCCCCAAAGTGGGCGGCAAATTCATCCAGATGGAGGATGAGATCGGCTCCATCGCCGCCATCATAGGCGCCTCGCTGACCGGCAAGAAGGTCATGACAGCCACCTCCGGCCCCGGCTTCTCCCTCATGCAGGAGTGCCTCGGGTATGCCTCCCTGTGCGAGATCCCCCTCGTCATCGTCAATGTCCAGCGCATGGGCCCCTCGACAGGCATGCCCACGAGCCCGGCGCAGGGAGACTTCATGCAGGCCCGCTGGGGTACACACGGCGACCATCCCGTCATCGCTCTCGCTCCAGGCAACGTCAAGGAATGCTTCGAGCTCACCTTCCGCGCCTTCGAACTCTCGGAGAAGTACCGCGTGCCCGTCATCGTCCTCACCGACGAAGTCATAGGCCACATGCGCGAGAAAGTTGTCCTCGCCGATCCGGCAAGCTATAAAAAGCCCCTCCGCCCTTCCCCCGAACATCAGGCGGGATACAAGCCCTACGCGGCGGACCAGGACGGCGGCGTGCCTCTCATGGCTCCCTTCGGCGAAGGCTACCGCTGGCACGTCACCGGGCTCTTCCACGACGAGACCGGCGCGCCCTCCAATAAGTCCGAAGTCGCCGACAGGCTCATGCGCCGCCTCGCCCGCAAGATCGAGAAGAACACAGACGAGCTGGCCGACTACTTCGCCGAAGGAATGGATGGCTGCGATGTCGCGGTAATCTCCTTCGGATCTTCGGCCATGTCCTCTCTGTCGGCCGTCCGACGCGCCCGGAAAGAGGGTGTCAAGGCCGGCATGCTGAGGCTCAAGACAGTCTGGCCCTTCCCTGAGGAAGTTGTCCGCCGGCTCACACTGGATGCGAAAAAAATCATCGTCCCCGAGATGAACCTCGGCCAGCTCGCCCTCGAGGTGGAGCGCGCCGCACGCTGCGGCGCCCCCGTCGTGCGCCTCGGCAAGGTCAACGGGGAGCTCTTCCGCCCCGAAGAGATCTACGCCGCGATCATGGAGGCCCGCTGATGTCCGAGTTCCTGAGTTACTTCCGCAAAGAGAGGCTTCCCCACATCTGGTGTCCCGGCTGCGGACACGGAACCATCACGGGCGCCCTCGTCCGCGCCATCGACAGGATGGGCCTCGACAAAAACAAGGTCTGCCTCGTGTCCGGAATCGGCTGCTCCTCGCGCGCCGTCGGCTATCTCGATTTTGACACGGTGCACACGGCACACGGCCGCGCCCTCGCCTTCGCCACCGGCATCAAGCTCGCCCGGCCCGACCTCAAGGTCGTCGTCATGACGGGAGACGGAGACTGCACGGCCATCGGCGGCAACCATTTCATCCACGCCGCGCGCCGCAACATCGACATCACCACCATCGTCATGAACAACAACATCTACGGCATGACGAGCGGCCAGTACTCCCCGATGACCCCCAAGGGCATGATCGGGACGACGGCGCCCTACGGCAATCTGGAGCACAGCTTCGACCTCTGCGAACTCGCGAAGGCGGCCGGGGCATCCTACGTCGCCCGCTCGACCTCCTACCATGTGCCCATGCTCATCGATCTCATCGAGAAAGCCCTGAAAAACAAGGGATTCTCGGTCGTGGAGGCCGTGACCCAGTGTCCGACCTACCTCGGACGCAAGAACAAGCTCGGCGGACCCGTGGAAATGCTCAACTGGATCAAGGACTCAACCATCAACGCCAAGGCCGCGGCTGCGTTGCCGCCGGAAAAGGTGGCGGGAAAGATCCTGATCGGCGAGCTCCACTCGAAGCCCATGGCCGAATACACGGCCGACTACGACGAGCTTATCCACCGCGTCCAGCGGAAATACGAGACTTTCCAGGGAGGAGTAGGCGAATGCGCATCGAATTCAGACTGAGCGGATCGGGCGGCCAGGGCCTTCTCCTCGCAGGCATCGTCCTCGCCGAAGCCTCTATCCTCGAGGGCAAGAACGCCGTCCAGACCCAGAGCTACGGCCCCGAGGCGCGCGGCGGCTCCAGCAAGGCCGAGGTCGTCATTTCGGACGAGGAGATCGACTATCCGAAGGCGACCGACCCCGATTACCTCCTCGCCCTCACAAACGACTCCTACAGGACCTACGGCAAATTGATGGGCAAGGGATTGATAATCGTGGACAGCTCCGTGACTCTCGACCCGGCCATAACTGCCCGGACGCTGGCTCTGCCCATCCTCTCCACGGCGGCAGAGAAGATCGGCAAGAAGGTCGTGGCGAACATCGTCGCCTTAGGCGTCCTCGGCGGTTACTCCGGTGTCGCGACGCCAGCCTCCCTCGCCGCCGCGGTGAAGAGCCGCGTCCCCAAGGGGACGGAGGACTTGAACCTCGCGGCCCTCGAGGCGGGGATAGCCCTCGCCGCGTCCGCGAAAGCCCAGGCGGGCTTCGCCGGCTGATGCACGAAAAGGAAGGATCATGAGCGACAAGAAGGATCTTGAGAAGGCGATGGGAGCCTGGAACGCCTGCGTCGACAAATCGACGGCCAGGTTCCCCGAGCGCCGCGCCTCTTTCGTGACCGGCTCCAACGCGCCGGTAAAACGACTCTACACCCCGGCAGACCTCGAGGACCGGGACTATATGGAAGACATCGGACTGCCCGGCGAGTATCCCTACACCCGCGGCGTGCAGAACACCATGTACCGGGGCCGCTTCTGGACCATGCGCCAGTACGCGGGCTTCGCGAGCGCAGAGGAATCCAACAAGCGCTACAAGTTCCTCCTGGCCCAGGGCCAGACGGGACTCTCCGTCGCCTTCGACCTCCCGACCCAGATCGGCTACGACTCGGATCACGCCCTCGCGGCCGGCGAAGTCGGCAAGGTGGGCGTCGCCATCGATTCCCTCGCCGACATGGAAATCCTCTTCGACGGCATACCCCTCGACAAGGTCTCGACGAGCATGACCATCAACGCGCCGGCGGCCGTCCTTCTCGCGATGTACATCGCCGTGGCGGAGAAGCAGGGAGTCGGGGCGGATAAGCTCAACGGCACCATCCAGAACGATATCCTCAAAGAGTACATAGCCCGCGGAACCTACATCTATCCGCCCACCCCCTCGATGAGGCTCATAACCAACATCTTCGAGTACTGCTCCAAAGAAGTGCCGAACTGGAACACGATCTCCATCTCCGGCTACCACATCCGTGAGGCGGGCTCCTCCGCCATCCAGGAAGTGGCCTTCACCCTCGCGGACGGCATCGCCTACGTCGAGGCGGCCGTAAAGGCCGGACTCGCGGTCGACGACTTCGCGCCGCGCCTCTCGTTCTTCTTCAACGCTCACAACGACCTCTTCGAGGAAGTGGCCAAGTTCCGCGCCGCGCGCCGCGTCTGGGCCAAACTCATGCGCGAGCGCTTTGCGGCGACAAACCCCAAGAGCTGGATGCTGAGATTCCACACCCAGACGGGAGGAAGCACCCTCACGGCCCAGCAGCCGGACAACAACATCGTGCGCGTCGCCATACAGGCCCTCGCGGCGGTGCTCGGCGGCACCCAGTCGCTGCACACGAATTCCAAGGACGAGGCCCTCGCCCTGCCCACCGAGGACTCGGTGCGCATCGCCCTCAGGACCCAGCAGATCATCGCCAACGAATCGGGAGCCGCAGAGACCGTCGATCCCCTCGCGGGCAGCTACTACGTGGAGAGCCTGACCAATTCGATAGAAGAGGGCGTCTGGAAGTACCTGGAGCGCGTCGACTCCCTCGGCGGAGCGGTCAGGGCCATCGAGCAGGGCTACATCCAGCAGGAGATCCAGGACTCGGCCTACGCCTACCAGATGGACATCGAGAAGGGCGAACGCATCATCGTCGGTCTCAACAAGTTCCAGATAAAGGAAGGAGCTCCCAAGGGCCTCCTCCGCGTCGACCCCTCGGTGGGCGAGGGACAGGTCGCGCGCCTGCGCTCCATGAAGGAGAAGCGCGATGCCGCCGCCGTGGCCGAGAAGCTCGCCGCCCTCAAGAGCGCCGCCATAGGCGATGCCAACCTCATGCCGCCCATCATCGAGGCGGTCAAGGTCTACGCCACCTTGGGCGAGATCTGCGACGTGCTCCGCGGCGTGTTCGGCGAATATCGCCCCAGCGTCATGTTCTGACAGGAGAACCCAATGGAACGGAAAATACGCGTTATCGTAGCCAAACCGGGGCTCGACGGTCACGACAGGGGCGCCAAGGTCATCGCCCGCGCCCTGCGCGACGCCGGCATGGAAGTCATCTACACGGGACTGCGCCAGACTCCCGAACAGATCGTCGCGGCTGCCATCCAGGAGGACGCCGACGTCATCGGCATGTCCATCCTCTCGGGCGCCCACAATCACCTCTTTCCGAGAGTCACCGAGCTTCTGGCCGAGAAGGGTGTCGACGACGTCCTTGTCTTCGGCGGCGGCGTCATCCCCGAGGACGACATTCCCTTCCTCAAGTCGAAGGGCATAGCCGAGGTCTTCGGGCCGGGCACCCCGACGACGGTCATCGTCGATTACATCAAGAACAACCTCAAGCGGGGCTGATCATTAGCACCTTGGATACGGCACTGCGCGGGCGCCTCCTTGCGGGGGATGTCCGCGCCGCCGCCCGTGTCATTTCCTGGCTCGAGAACGGGGAGCCCGCCGGCGTCGATATACTTCGCTCCATCGGAACGGAGGGCGGAGGAGCCCACATCATCGGCATCACCGGGCCGCCGGGCTCCGGCAAAAGCACGCTCACCGACAAGATGATAGGCATACTGAGGGAGCGCGGAGCCACGGTCGCCGTCCTCGCCGTCGATCCCTCGAGTCCTTTCACCGGCGGGGCCATCCTCGGCGACAGGCTCCGCATGCAGTCCCACGCGACCGATCCGGGCGTCTTCATCCGGAGCCTCGCCTCCCGGGGAGCCCTGGGCGGCGTATCCCGCGCCACGACGGCCGCGTGCAAGGTTCTGGACGCGGCTGGTTACGACTACATCATCGTCGAGACCGTCGGCGTCGGGCAGTCCGAGGTCGACATCGTGAAGATCGCGGACACCGTCGTCCTCGTCTCCGTGCCTGGACTCGGCGACGACATCCAGGTCATCAAGGCCGGCATCATGGAGATCGGCGACATCTTCGCCGTGAACAAGGCCGACAAGGATGGGGCCGACAGAGTCGTGCGCGAGATACGCGCCATGCTCGAGACGGCGGCAATGCTCGGAGCGGGCCGCGCGCCGAAAACCTTCCCCGACACACTCTCGACACACAGTACCTTCGTGGGGCATCATGGAGCCGCAAATTCCCGCGAGAACGGCAATTCCGGGGCATCCGCCTCAGAGGACAGTATTCCCGACAGCGGCGACATGGATGGGGTCGAACCCGCCAGATCGACCGCCGGTATGTCCATGCAGGAGGAGTTGCCGCCCGTCCTCAAGATGAGCGCGGAGATGGGACAGGGCGTCGTGGAACTCGTCGATGCCTGCATCCGCCACCGCGCCGCCATCGAGGCGAGCGGGGAACTGCTTCGCCGGCGTTCGGAGTCGGTCAGGGCGGAGCTGCGCGCCATACTGACGCGCCGGCTTTTTTCGGCCCTCGAAGGCCCCGAAGAGCGCGAAGCCGAAGACCGGCTCGTCGAAGCCGTTGTCGGAAGGCGGATGGATGTATACGATGCCGCGGACGGACTGTTCGCCGCGGCCTTTCCGGGAGGAAGACAATGAAGATTCTGAAGGTTGACCACATCGGCATCGCCGTCGAGAAAACCGCCGATGCTCTCGCCCTGTACGAAGGCATTCTCGGGCTCTCCCTTCACGGCTCGGAGACCGTGGCTGAACAGAAGGTCTCGACCTCTTTCCTGCCCGTCGGAGGCACCGAGATCGAGCTCCTCGAATCCACCGACCCCGAGGGGCCTATCGGAAAGTTCATCGCCGCGAAGGGGCAGGGCTTCCAGCACATCGCCTTCCGCGTCGTCAATATTGAGGAAGCTCTCGCCGAACTCAAGGAGAAGGGAGTGCGCCTCATCGACGAGAAGCCCCGCTACGGCGCCGGCGGCGCAAAGATCGCCTTCATCCACCCCAAGGCCACGGGCGGCGTTCTCGTCGAACTCTGCGAGCGTGCGGGCGACTGAGGGAGCTGCTGGCTGGCTTTTCGGGACTGTCTGGTGGAATCCGACGGCACGCCGGCGAAATTGCAGCCAGAGAGACTGAAGGACCAGATAATTCGGGATCCCCATCGATCCAACAAGGACGGTTTCATATATGGAAGAGAAGCTAAAGGCACTGGAAGAGCGCCGCAAAAAAGTACTCGCGGGCGGCGGTCCCAAGAGGGTGGCGGCTCAGCATGAGAAGGGCAAGAAGACGGCCCGTGAGAGGATCGAGGCTCTTCTCGACGAAGGAAGCTTCGTGGAGATAGATCCCTTCGTCGCGCACCGCTGCTCCGATCTCGGGATGGCCGATGTCGAGGCCCCGGGCGAAGGCGTCGTCATCGGCTACGGAAGCATTTCCGGCCGGACCGTCTACGTTTTTGCGCAGGACTTCACTGTCATCGGCGGTTCCTTAGGCGAAATGCACGCCGCCAAGATATGCAAGGCCATGGACATGGCCTCCAAGGTCGGCTGCCCCTGCATCGGCATCAACGATTCGGGCGGAGCCCGCATCCAGGAAGGTGTCGACGCTCTCTCCGGCTACGGCGACATCTTCTACCGCAACACTCTGTCCTCGGGCGTGATCCCCCAGATTTCCGTCATCATGGGGCCCTGCGCGGGCGGCGCCGTGTATTCGCCCGCACTCACCGACTTCGTCTTCATGACGGACAAGACCGCCAACATGTTCATCACCGGGCCTCAGGTCATCAAGGCCGTCACCGGCGAGGATGTCTCGGGTGAGGCCCTCGGAGGCGCGACCGTTCACTCCGAAGTCTCGGGTGTCGCGCACTTCATGTATCCGGACGAGGATTCGACGATCGAGGGGATCAAGAAGCTTCTCTCCTTCCTGCCCCAGAACAACCTCGAAGACCCGCCTGTCGTCGCGACTGGCGACGATCCTGCCCGCGCTGACGCCGAGCTCGCCGAGATCATGCCCGACTCCCCGAACAAACCCTACGACGTGCGCGAAGTGATCAAGCGCGTGGTCGATGGCGGCGACTTCCTGGAGACCCAGGCTATGTACGCGAAGAACATCGTGACCTGCTTCGCCCGCCTTAATGGCCGCTCTGTCGGTGTCATCGCCAACCAGCCCAAGGTCATGGCCGGCGTCCTCGACATCAATGCCTCCGACAAGGCTTCGCGCTTCATCCGCTTCTGCGACGCCTTCAATATTCCTCTCGTGACCCTCACCGACACGGCGGGCTACTTGCCCGGCGTCGGGCAGGAGCACGGCGGCGTCATCCGTCACGGAGCCAAGCTCCTGTACGCCTACTCCGAGGCGACCGTTCCCAAGCTCACGGTCATCCTGCGCAAGGCATACGGCGGAGCCTACATCGCTATGTGCTCCCGCCACCTCGGCGCCGACATGGTCCTCGCCTGGCCCTCGGCGGAGATCGCGGTTATGGGTCCGGACGGCGCGGCCAACATCATCTTCAAGAAGGACATCGACGAGGCGGCCGATCCCGCCGCGATGCGCGCTCAGAAGATCCAGGAGTACAAGACCAGTTTCGCGAATCCCTACAAGGCCGCCGTGCGCGGTTACGTCGACGACGTGATCGATCCGGCCACCACCAGGGCCCGGCTCTGCTCCGCGCTCGGCATGCTCCTCGGCAAGCGCCAGAGCCGGCCCAGCCGCAAGCACGGGAACTTCCCTGTCTGACGGGAGCGGGAACATGACAAACCCCTGGCTTATCACTGTTCTAGGCATGGGCACGGTTTTTATCGCGCTCATCATCATGGCCCTGGTTCTCAAGCTCTTCCCGCTCATGTTCGGAATCAAACTTCCTGGCACGGTGAGTGAGAAGGTTTCGTCATCGGCCGCGCAACCAACGGCGCCTCAGACGGCCACGCGGACTGCTCACACCGCAGGCACAGCCGTTGTTCCGGCCGAGATCGTCGCCGCGATAACTGCCGCGATCGTCGCCGCGCGAGGACCCGGAGCAAGCGCATTCAGGATCGCGTCCGTAACACCAGCCCAGAGCTCCGGCGGCTTCAATACCCCGGCATGGGGACACATCGACCGGCTTGCCCGGTAACGACCGATACAAGGAGAGAGATCGATATGAAACGCTATAAAGTGACCGTGAATGGACAGAGTTTCGATGTCGCCGTCGAGGAAGTGGGCGGAGCTGTGAGTGCCGCTCCGGCCGTAGCCGTTATGCCCGCAGCAGTTGCCACACCAGCGCCAGCAGCGGGCATCGCGGCGGCGCCTGCCCCAGTCGCGCCCCAGGCCGTCCCCACCGCCGGCGTAGCCGGCGCCACGACTGTCAAGGCCCCCATGCCCGGAACCGTACTCTCGTACAAAGTCTCCGTGGGACAGCAGGTCGGGCGGGGAGACGTCCTCCTCATCCTGGAAGCGATGAAGATGGAGAACGAAATCGTGGCCACACAGGCCGGAACGGTCGCGGCCCTCAGGACGAACTCCGGCGCCTCGGTCAACACGGGAGACCCCCTCGTCGACCTCGTGTAAGGAGCGTACCCCATGTGGGATTCTATAGTCAATTTCATCGGCACTACGGGATTTCTCAACATCACCGGCGGCCAGATCATCATGTTGGGAATTTCCTTTGTCCTGCTCTATCTGGGCATGTTCAAAGGGATCGAACCCCTCCTCATGGTACCGATCGCCTTCGGCATGCTGCTCGCCAACCTGCCCATATCCGGTATCACGGACGGGCCGATGGACGGTCAGCCAGGCGGGCTCATCTATTACCTCTACCAGGGAGTCAAACTCGGTATCTATCCGCCACTGATCTTCTTGGGTGTGGGCGCGATGACGGACTTCGGTCCCCTCATCGCCAACCCCATGAGCCTCCTCCTTGGAGCTGCAGCCCAGTTCGGCATCTTCATCCCCTTCGTTCTCGCCACGTATCTCGGCTTTGACCTCAAGGCGGCAGGCAGCATCGGCATCATCGGCGGAGCGGACGGCCCGACAGCCATTTTCCTCACGACGAGGCTGAAGCCTGAACTCCTCGGTCCCATCGCGATCGCGGCATACTCCTACATGGCTCTCGTTCCCATCATCCAGCCCCCCATCATGCGCGCCCTCACCACAAAGAAGGAGCGCTCGGTCAACATGGGCATGATCAGGAATGTCTCCAAGAACGAAAAGGTCGTGTTTCCGATCCTCGTCACGGTGTTTGTCGGCATGCTGCTTCCCCCAGCCCTGCCTCTCATCGGA
This sequence comes from Treponemataceae bacterium, assembly GCA_963678065.2. GTDB lineage: Bacteria > Spirochaetota > Spirochaetia > Treponematales > Rectinemataceae. Next base: position 1,810,686 of record CAXXVZ010000003.1, on the reverse strand, counting down.
TCCCTCATGCTCGGCAACCTCTTCAGGGAGACCGGGGTCACGGGACGCCTCTCCGACACGGCACAGAACGCCCTCATCAACATCCTGACCATCTTCCTCGGCACCTCGGTGGGCGCGACAGCCAACGCGGCACGGTTCCTCGCCCCCGAAACCCTCAAGATCATCTTCCTCGGGCTCTTCGCCTTCTCCTGCGGAACGGCCGCGGGCGTCCTGCTCGGCAAACTCATGTATTGGCTCACGGGCGGCAAGGTGAATCCTCTCATCGGATCGGCGGGCGTCTCCGCAGTTCCGATGGCCGCGCGCGTCTCTCAGGTCGTCGGTCAGGAAACTGATCCGACCAACTACCTCCTTATGCACGCTATGGGACCAAACGTGGCCGGCGTCATCGGTTCTGCTGTGGCGGCCGGAGTGCTATTGACAGTACTCGGCTGATCTTCACGTCACGGGTTCATGGAATCGGAGCTTCAGGACTATCCTGTGGGGAGGTCCTGAAGCTTTTTTTTCGAGCCAGACTATTATTGGACAGATCTTTGGCTCGTCCCCTTTTGTGGGGACGTCCGAGAGGGCATTTTCTCAGGCTTTGCGGGGCTCAAGGAGAGATATGAGCTCTTCTCCGGAACGCGCTTTCATCATCCGCTCGCGGACTTGATCATCCCCGAGGGCTGCGCCCAGGCCGGCCAGCATCTGCATGTGCGGCGCCTCTTCCCGTGCCGGACTGACGATCAGGGCAATGATGTGTACTGTTGATCCGTCGAGCGTCGTGAAGTCGACACCCTTGTGCGAGACACCGATGGCGATCGCCGGTTTTGCGAGGCCGGAAGTCCGCGCGTGGGGAAGAGCGATCCCATGCTGCATGCCGGTGCTCATCTTGGATTCGCGTTCGAGAACGTCCGCGAGTACGATGTCTTTATTCAGGAGCTTTCCCGCGACATCGAGGAGTCCGACAAGTTCGGCTATCGCATCTTCCTTTTTGGTTGAAACCAGTGAGGCCGTCAGGCAGTTCTTATCCAGTTTCTCGAGGAACGTCGAATTCCTGCGTCCGGAATCAATGTCGATGTTCTGCCTGAGATTCTCCGGATCGTAGCTGTGCTTGAGCCTGTCGAAGCTTGAATCCAGTTCGAGCAGGGTTTCGTGCACCGTGGTTTTTGCGAAGCTGACATCTTCCGGCGCGGTTTCCAGACTCAGCCTTGTCTCTTCCTTGACCAGAGAGATCGAGATGTCGTCTTTGCGGATGTGCGAGATGCCTTCGCTCAGGTTCATGATCTGTACCAGGAATCCTTCGCGCTCAAAGGCTCTGAGGAGAGTATCCGTCACCAGATCCGTGATCTCGCTGGAAGGGAACTCGAAGAATATCTGCTCCGTATTGGATCCTTTCACCGTCAGGCGTGTACCCTGTCCGCCCTTGCTGAGGACAGCGCCCAGAGCCGGTGGGGCGACGAGGGTGGTGATCATGGTCATGAGGATGGCGACACCGAAAATCGAGGGTTCAAGGATGCCGGAGGACAGCCCGATTCCGGCTATTATCAGCGCCACTTCCCCGCGCGGAACCATGCCGACGCCGATCCTGATCGCACCCTTAAGGTTGAAACCCAGGAAGAGAGAGGGCAGGCCGCACCCGAAAACCTTGGAGAGAATGGCAAAAAGGGTGTAGATGAGGCCGAATGCGAGGATGGAGGGTGAAAATATCTGGCGGACATCGACGAGCATTCCCATCACCGCAAAGAAGACCGGAACGAAAAAGTCGTACATCGGCTTCATTTTTTCCTGGATGAGGAATGAGAGGTCGGTCTTCGAGAGCGAAAGGCCGACAATGTAGGCGCCGATGATCATCGCGAGTCCCTGGGTCTCGAAGAAACCGGCAAGGAGGAGAGCCAGGCCGAAAGCGAGCAGGGTAAAACTGGATGCGCCTCCCGATCTCTTGAGGAGGGTGGCGATTTTCTTGCCGAAGACAAGGCCGAGCGCCGTGAAGCCGAGCCAGAGCCCGAAAGCCTTGACGGCTATTCCTGCGATGCCCATGGTCGTCAGATTCCCTGTGGCATGTCCGGTCATCGCGGCGACAACGCCCATTACGATCGCGAGGGCGACAATACCGAGAACATCATCGAACACGGCGGCGGCGAGTATGGTGACGCCTTCGGGCGAATCCATTTTCTTTCTGTCGGACAGGATGCGGGCCGTGATGCCTACACTTGTCGCCGTGCACATTATCCCGAGGAACATGGAGGATGGGCTGAAGAAGCCGGTATGCAAAAGGAGTGCCGCTATTCCCGCCCCGAGAGAGTAGGAGAAGATGACGCCTCCTAATCCGACTATACCTCCAGCCACGGAGTAACGTAGGAACATATCGAGGTCGGTTTCGAGCCCCGACGAAAAGAGCAGGATGATCGATGCCACGGTGGAAAATCCATAGAGGACCGGACTGATCGCCATATCAGGACCCGCAATCGGGAAAAAACCGTTTGGAAGTCCAGGCAAGGGGATGGATCCGAGCGCGAAGGGACCGATGATGACTCCCGCCAGTAATTCGCCGAGTACTGAGGGCATTCCTGCGCCTCTGGCGAGCGAACCGCCCGCCTTGACTGCGAAAATGACAATTCCGAGCTGGAATACGAGTGTTGTCATCGCTTCCGTTATCGTGCTACCTTCCGTCCCTTCAGCGTGGAGTGCGAAGGTGCATACCAGGACAAACCCAAGAGTGAGCGCATATTTCTTTTTGTTCATGAAAACCCCAGTTCAGGTAACGTAGTGATGTGAAGGATTCTGCTCAATAGGTAGGGATGGATTGCCAGGGAATTTTTAGGGGGATCGCGACTGTCGCGGAAGGGAATGCATCGAATGACAGTCAGACACAGATTGTTCTGTGACCGATACCGTACTGTCTCAAGTTTTTTGAGGGGATAGGGTCCTGTTTTTGCATCTATATGCAGAATCGATACTCGAAATCCGCGCGAGCACCGTGATATAGTGCCCGGAACGCCGGACCCTCAAGGAGTACCCGGCGAGGAGAATGCATGAAGGTCATGAAGTTCGGAGGAACCTCGGTGGGAAGCCCCGAGGCTGTAAAGAGGCTCATCGGGATCGTGAAGGATTCGGGAGAGAAACTCGTCGTCGTCTCGGCATTTTCGGGCGTGACGGATTCCCTTATCCGCGCGGCCAAGGCAGCTGCCACCGGGGACGCGACGTTCAAGGATATCCTCACGGCCCTGCGCAAACGCCACAGACTGATGGCGGAAACGCTGACGACGGGCGGCTACGGCACGGAAACCGACGCCTGGCTCTCCGAAACCCTCGGCGAACTCGGAAGCATGCTCCTCGGCATCTCCCTCGTGCGCGAACTCTCCGTGCACAGCCTCGACCTCATCATGAGCTTCGGCGAACGGATGTCCGCCTTCATCATCTCCCGCGCCTTCCTCTCCGCGGGGCTCGAGGCCGAGTTCACGGACGCCCGCGACATCGTGAAGACGGACGAGAGCTACGGATGCGCGGCCTGTAAGTACGATCTGACCAACACGCTCGTCAGGGCGGCCCTCTTTGGCCCCGACAGCATCCACGTCATCACCGGCTTCATCGCCTCAAGCGAGAAGGGCGACACGACGACCCTCGGCCGGGGTGGCTCGGACCTGACAGCCTCCATCCTCGGCGCAGCCCTCAAGGTCGACGAGATCGAGATATGGACCGATGTCGACGGCATCATGACCTCGGATCCCCGCCTCGTGCCCGAGGCATTCCGCATCGACGAGATCACCTACGAGGAAGCCCTCGAGCTCTCGCACTTCGGCGCCAAAGTCCTCCACCCGCCGACTGTCGCGCCGGCCATGGCCCAGGGCATCCCCATCCGCATCAAGAACAGTTTCAATCCTGCCTGCCCCGGAACCCTCATCACATCGAGCGCGGCGCCGAGCGAGTACCCCGTGCGCGGCATCGCCTCGATCAAGCACATCGCCCTCATCCGCGTCCAGGGCTCGGGCATGGTCGGTTCGACCGGCATGGCGGGGCGGGTCCTCGGATGCCTCTCGCGCATCAAGGCTAACGTGGTCCTCATCACCCAGGCTTCGAGCCAGCATTCCATCTGCTGCGCCGTGAGCCACGACGACGCCGAGCGCTCGAGCCAGGCCCTGATGAGTGAATTCGAGCTCGAGATGCTGGCGGGCGCCATCGAGCCGCCCCTCGTGGAGACGGACCGCGCCATCATCGCCGTCGTCGGCGAGAGAATGAAGCGGCGCACAGGCATCTCGGGCCGCGTCTTCCACGCGCTCGGACGCAACGGAGTCAACATCATCGCCATCGCCCAAGGGTCTTCGGAACTCAACATCTCCGCCGTCATCAACGCGGCCGACGAAGCCAAGGCGCTCAACGCCGTCCACAGAGCCTTCTTCCTCTCGGGAATCCGCTCCGTCAATCTCTTCCTCGTCGGCACGGGGCTCATCGGAAAGACGCTTCTCTCCCAGATCGCCGCCCAGAAGGAACAGCTCCTATCCAGCCTTTCGGTCAGGATCAACCTCATCGGCGTCGCCAATTCCAGACGCATGGTGATAGATCCCGCGGGCATCGACCCCGCGCTCTGGAAAGATGCGCTCGACACGGGGGAAACCTGCGACCTGGGCGCCTACGTCGACAGGATGAAGAAGCTCAACTTGCCCAACACGGCCTTCTGCGACTGCACCGCCTCGGAGAACATACCCGATTTCTACCTCGACCTCCTGAACAACGCCGTCACCATCGTGACGCCCAACAAGAGGGCCAACGCGGGACCCCTCAAACGCTACAAAGATCTTGTCGGAGTGTCGCGCGAGACCGGCATTCCCTACTGCTATGAGACGACCGTCGGCGCGGGACTTCCCATCATCGGGCCTTTGCAGGATCTTGTCGCCTCGGGCGACAGAATCAACCGCATCGAGGCCGTGCTCTCAGGTACTATCAGCTTCATACTCAACAGTTTCATCGAGGGGAGAAAATTCTCCGAACTCGTGCGCGAGGCCAAGGAGCGCGGCTACACCGAGCCCGATCCCCGCGACGATCTCTCGGCCATGGATGCGGCGCGCAAGGCTCTCATCCTCGCGCGGGAGTGGGGCTACGACATGCACTTCGAGGACATGGTCATCGAGCCGATCCTTCCGAAGGCCTGCTTCGAGGCTCCCTCCGTCGACGCATTCTTCGAGATCCTCGCGAGCTTCGACGCGGTCATGGAGAAAAAGCGGGCCGAGGCCGCCGCGCAGGGCGGCATGCTGCGGTATGTGGCTGTCATCGAGGGCGGGAAGGCCAGTCTGCGGTTGCGCGTCGCGACCGAGAAGGATCCCTTCCTCAACCTCGTCGGCACCGACAACATGGTCGTCTTCACGACCGACCGCTACAACGAGCTTCCCCTGGTCGTGAAGGGGCCGGGGGCCGGGGCCGCTGTGACCGCCGGCGGCGTGTTCGCCGACATAGTGAAGATAGCCAAGACGATAGTGTAGGCCTCTTTCCGCAATGACTTGCCCGCCGACAGGGAAAGAAATTCCTGTCGGCGTTTTTGATTTGCGCCAAACCGGATCATGGTTTAGGATGAAAATATGGCCGGAAGGCCGTCATCTTTCAAACTGGAGGTACCCGGGAATTGGCGAAGTCAACCTGCTTCCTGATGCACCCGCCGGACGTAGCGGTCATCAGTCTTCTGTGGACAGACGAGGTCCGTAACCGTGCGGACGAGGTACGCTTCGGGCGTTTCACCTCAGCGCTCGTACGCGGCGGATGTTCCGCCATCCATCACCAGGTAAAAAATGTATGTGAACTGCTTTCCATTCTTGAAACAGATAAGCCCGATATCGTCTTCAGCGCGCTTGACAGCCTGCCTGGAGAGTATGCCCCGCCCCCGACACCCGGCCATCTCAATGAAGGCCCATCTCTCCGGAAATCGGATCCTTCAGCGACCGATGTCCATTCCCTTCTCGTCGGCATGGAGATACCCTTTGTGGGATCATCGTCCGATACGATCCGCCTCGCTCTCTCCAAGACGGACATGAAAGAGCGATGGCTGCGGGAAGCTGTGACTACCCCGGCTTTTCTCCGCGTGAAGGCGAAAGAATTCCGGGAAATGCCGGAACCGGCATCTTTTCCTCCATTCCCCTGCATCGTCAAGCCCGCCGCCGAGGGCAACTCGCGCGGCATCTGTGACAAGTCAGTTGTGTATACCCCAGACGAACTCTCGGAGAGGATTCGCGTGGTTCTGGACGAATTCGATGAAGTCCTCGTCGAGGAGTATCTGGGCGGATATTCCGATTTCCAGGAATATACGGTATCCATGATCGGCATGCCCGGAAGGATACTGCTGATGCCCGCCGAACTCGTTTTCAAGACCCCGAAGAGACTGCCCCTGATCACAAACGGAGACAAGGAAGGGAACAGAACGCTCGCACGAGCGATTGAGGATCCGGAAACCCGTGAGAGGGTCGTAGCCTTCGCCGGAAGGGCATTCGCGGCTGCCCGGGTCCGCGACTATTCGCGCTGCGACATGGCATTCGCCAAAGGCCGCTTCCAGGCCATAGAGATCAATGGTCAGCCCATGGTTCCCGATCCCTGGTTCGAATCCTGCGCCCGACATGCCGGGCTCGACGAGACAGCCTATCTCAACGCCATCGTCCTCGCGGCCCTCTGTCGGTGCATCCGGGAGGGAAGCAAAACGCTGTTCATACCGGACGGCATGCGCGATGTCATTCCTTCTCCGTTCTACGACACAATCACCGGCTGATACTCCGGTTTATCCGGACTGTGGCTTGTCCGGATGTCAGTGGTGGCACTGGAGGCCTCATGATAAAAGACCATAGCGAATCCAGGGTGTTCGGCTTCATTCATCCTGTCCACGATGTACATACATTGGGAATCGTTTCCATCACACAGCTTCTCGACGAGTGCGGTATTGAGTGCCGCATCGCCGACCGCGAAATCTGCACGATGGCCGAGGAGCCGGGCAATCCGGCGGCCGGAAGACTGCTTTGCTCCTGGATATCGGGGACAGGCATAAGCGCGGTCGGATTCAGTTACCGCCTCGATCCTTCCGACGCTGTCCGTCTCTTCGGAGCCTTCGTCGATTTTCTGGAAACGGCCAACCTGACGGCGCATCGGGGAGGTCCGGTACGCTATCTGTATTTTGCGGGTCTGCCGGAAGCCTGCGCCGTGATAAAGCAGCGCTATCCTGTCGTCGACGCGGTCTTCTCCGGAGACGAGACGCCCTCTGAGACGCTGGAAATGCTGGGAGTGCCGTGGACGTGTATGCCATCATCGCTTGTTCACGGCGCCGTATACGATGAGGCGAGGAGGCAGTTCGCCCGCGAGCTGGTGCGCAAGCGCGAGTACCTCGGTGTCGGATCCGTGGACAGGAGGCAAAGCCCCGGCTACGGATGCCGTGGGGAAAGTGTAGTGAAAAGGGCGCTGTACGGTGCCGCGCGCGGATTGCCGCCCCTCATGCGCGCCCATGTCGGTCCCTATCTGCCCCGCAGGAAGGAAGCTGTCGATCTTTTTTTCGACTGGACCAGGACGCTCGCTTCGGGCGGTCTTCTCGATATTCTTTCGATAGGGACCAGCCAGCTGAGCCAGTCGAGGTTCGGCGAGGATTGGCGGGACGCTCCGGACGGAGGTGGCGTGCCGATCAACGATCCCGGCGAGTTCGAAGCCGTATGGAGAGCGGCGCGGCCAATGTTCGTACGGACCTACGCGGGCACCAAGAATGTTCCTGCGCTCGCCCGGATGTACGAAGAGCGCCTGGACATCGCGTGGCACGCGCTGTCGTTCTGGTGGTTCTGCAGACTCGACGGACGGGGCGACAATTCCATCCGACAGAATCTCGAGGAGCATTTTGCGACAATGCGGTATATAGCCTCGACGGGGAAACCGCTCGAGCCGAACGTGCCACATCATTTTGCGTTCCGCGGCGCCGACGATGTGAGCTACATCGTTTCGGGCTACATCGCGGCGAAGGCCGCCAAACTCTCCGGCATCAGGACGCTCATCCTGCAGATCATGCTGAACACGCCCAAGAGCACCTGGGGCGTGCAGGATCTCGCTAAGGCGCGGGTACTCCTCAGGCTCGTGCGAGGCCTCAAGGATGCGTCGTTCCGCGTGTTTGTGCAGCCGCGAGGGGGCTTGGATTATTTCTCGCCGGATCCCGAGAGGGCGAGAATACAGCTCGCGGAGGTCACCGCCCTGATGGATGATATCGAGCCGCATGACGACACGAGTCCCCAGATCATCCACGTCGTGAGTTACTCGGAGGGCTTCAGACTGGCCGATCCTTCCGTTGTGGAGGAGAGCGTCAGAATCACGCGTCATGCTCTGTCGGAGTACAGGCGGATGCGGAAAAACGGCAGCGTCGACGACATGGCCACGAATCCGGAAGTTGCGACCCGACAGGAGTTCCTCATGTCCGAGGCGACGATGATGATAGGGGCTATCGAGTCGACCATCCCGGATCCCTACACCCCGCGTGGTATGTACGAAATACTCGCGCGCGGATTTTTCGCGTTGCCATATCTTTCCGAGTGTCGCGACGAGTTCAGAAGGGCATGCAGTCTGAAGACCCGGCTTATCGCCGGATCGATCCGTGTCGTGGACGAATACGGTCAACCGATCGGCGCGGCGGAGCGGATCGCCCGAATTGCGGGAGGGCCAATATGGAAAGGGAATCTGTAGTCGACACAAGGCTGAAATCGATCCTGCGCGAAACGCGGGACAAGGGGAAGGACGCGGTGTACTGTGTGATCGGCGCGGGCAACGGTGGCGTCGCGATGGCGGGGCACCTGGGGCTTATGGGATTCCGCGTCAACCTGTACAACCGCACGGACGAGCATCTGGCCGGGATCCGCTGGCACAGAGGTATCGAAGTCGATGGGGCGGTGAAAGGCTTCGGGCCTGTGGCTCTCGCAACCTCCGACATCGGAGCCGCGGTTTCGGGGGCCGATGTCATAATGGTCGTAACGCCTTCGACGGCCCACAGGCCGCTCGCCGTGCTCATGGCAAAGCACCTTCGGGACGGCCAGATCGTCGTCCTCAATCCGGGGCGGACCGGAGGTGCCTTGGAGCTGCGGCAGGTTCTTCGGGAAAATGGCTGTGTGGCGCGGCCCGTCATAGCCGAGGCACAGACCTTCATCTACGCGTCGCGACGGACTTCCCGCCATACCGGACACATCTTCCGGATCAAGAACGCTGTGCCTGTTGCGGCTCTCCCCTCGTTCCGCACGCCCGACGTTCTCGGCGTGCTGGAGAATTCCTACCCGCAATTTTCAGCGGGCGGCAATGTCCTTTCGACGAGCATGGAGAATATCGGCGCGGTATTCCACCCCGCCCTGACCATCCTCAACGCGGGTTGGATCGAGGAAACGGGCGGCAATTTCGAGTACTACCTTCAGGGCATCACCCCCTCGGTGGCCAAGGTGCTCGAAAAAATCGACGAGGAGCGCCTGGCAGTGGCCCGTGCCCTCGGTGTGCGCTCTGTTTCGGCCAGGGAATGGCTCTATCTCAGCTATGATTCCCCGGGCGAAGATCTCTGCCAGGCGATCCGTGCCACGAAGAGTTATCGGGGCATCAAGGCGCCGCAGACGATAGCCCACCGCTACATATCGGAGGATGTTCCCATGAGTCTCGTGCCGATCTCATCCATCGGAGGAATGCTCGGGGTGCGGACTCCCGTCATCGACATGATTATCGAACTAGGTTCTCTCATGCACGGGACGGATTACCGCGCATGCGGGCGGACAGTCGAAAGTCTTGGATTGGCCGGTCTCTCGGTCAAGCAGATACATGTGCTCGTAACGGAAGCAGACTGAACTCTCTAGTGGAGGTAGTACCATGAATGGAATTATCGACTCCCTCTCCGGATTCTGGAAGGATCTTCCCATCGTTTTGCGGGCGCCGGTCGCCCTCGCCGCGGGCTGGATCGGTGCGGCGCTCCTGCGGTTTCTTACCCTCAGTCTGCTCAAGATCCTGCGATTCGACAGGCTGAGCGAAAAGATGGGAATCACGGAGTTCCTGCGGAAGGGGAGTGTGGACTATTCCCCTTCCCGATTGGTCAGCGTCCTTGTTTTCTGGCTCATAGTGGTCGTCTCCCTGTTCCAGATCGCGAAAATGCTCGATATAGCTGTCGTGAACGCCCTGTCCGCGCAGATGCTATCGGTCATTCCCAGTCTGATGGCCGCACTGTTCATCGTAATCACGGGTGTCGTCGTCGTCACCTTTTTCGCGAATTTCGTGATGACCATCGCGAGGAACGCGGCGATACCGAACACGGGCATCATCGTCAAGGCGATCAAGTATCTCGGGAACATTCTTGTCGTCTCGCTAGCCTTCGAACAGATGGGTTTCGGCAAAACAGTCATCAGTTCACTCTTCCAGATGGTGCTTGGCGCCATCGCTTTCGGACTGGCGCTGGCTTTCGGGCTCGGGTGCAAAGACATGGCCGGTAGCGCAATGCAATCCTTCATCCAGAGCTTGCGGGAACGGGAACGCGGGAAGCATGGAACGGATCTGGAAGGTTGAGATTGCCCGGATTCGCAGGCGGGTTTCATACCCGAAAGCTCTGCGGCGAAGTCGTTGATTCGGCGCCGATTTCTGTGACAACGCGGAAGGGTATGGAAAATCGATTGTCCGACGGGCAATAAAAAAGGGCTGCCGATCAAGGCAGCCCTTTTCGACATGATTCCTTCAGGGAGGCCGGATCAGGCCCTGACCGTCTTCATTCCCTTTTTGAGATTGAATTTGCGATATTGCCAGAACACGATAACCGCGATGATGGCAAGGCCGATGACATCGGTCGTGAGGCCCGGATCGATGAGTAGGAGACCGCCCGCGAAGGCGAGGACGCGTTCTACGATGCTCATGTTGGTCTTGAACCATCCACCGACAGAGGCCGCGACCGCCGTGATGCCTGCGAGGCTCGTGATGATCATCCAGATGAGACCTATGGGCTCGACATTGAACAGCAGCATCTGCGGATTGAAGACATAGATGTAGGGCACGAGGAAGGCAGCTATAGCCAGCTTTGAGGCGATGAAGCCCGTGCGCATCGGGTTGGCCTTGGCTATGCCCGCACCGGCGAATGCTGCCAGCGCGACGGGTGGGGTTACATCCGCAATTATTCCGAAATAGAAGGCGAACATGTGGGCCGGCAGGATGATGTTTGCCGGGGCCACAAGGTTGGGATCGAGACCCGCTTTCTGGGCCAGTATCATGATGATGGCAGGGGCGGCGATCGTCGAGGTGATGACGTAGTTAGCCGTCGTCGGGACGCCCATGCCGAGGATCAGCGACGTGATCATTGTGAAGAAGAGGGTAAAGAAGAGGTTGCCGTTGGCCACCGCGACGAGGACCGAGCCGAGTTTGAGCCCGAGGCCGGTGAGGGTGACGATGCCGATGATGATTCCGGCGCATGCTGTTGCGGCGATGACGCCGAGGGCGCCTCTCGCTCCCGCCTCGAGGCCGCGGACGAGTTCGATCGGCTTCATTCTCGTGGCTTTCCTGAGGTAGGAGGAGCCTACCGAGAGGATGATAGCCCAGAGGGCTGCCTTCATCGGGGTAAAGCCGGATACGAGGAGGTAGACGATCGCGACGAGTGGGATCATCAGGTGTCCGCGTTCCATGAAGAGTTTCTTGAATTTCGGAAGATCCTCGCGCTTCATGCCTTTGAGGCCGACTTTCTTGGCTTCGAAATGGACTCCCATCCAGACGCCGAAATAATACAGGAGTGCGGGGATGGCCGCGGCCGCGATCACTCGCGCGTAGGGTATGCCGGTGAACTCCGCCATGAGGAAGGCCGCAGCGCCCATGATGGGCGGCATGAGCTGCCCGCCGGTTGAGGCTGTAGCTTCGACGGCGCCGGCAAATTCCGGGCGGTATCCAAGTCGTTTCATCATGGGGATGGTGAAGCTGCCTGTCCCGACGACGTTGGCGACCGAGGAGCCCGATACTGTGCCCATCAGGGCCGAGGAGAGGACGGCGACTTTTGCCGGTCCGCCCGCCGCCCAGCCGGCGACGGAGTTAGCGAGGTCGATGAAGAGCTGACCCAGGCCTGTCCTCTCGAGGTAGGCGCCGAATAGTATGAAGAGGAATATGAAGGTACTGGAGACTCCCAGCGGTATGCCGAAGATGCCTTCCGTCGTGTAGAACAGGTGGCCGACGATGGTGTCATAGGCGGCGCCACGGTGTGCGAGCTTTCCGGGAATATAGGGCCCCAGGAAGGCGTATGCTATGAAGACGATGGCGATGACGACGATGGGGATGCCGACAACGCGCCTGGCTGCCTCCAGGACGAGGAGGATTCCGATGATGCCGAACACGAGGTCCAGGGTTGTCGTCTGCCCTGCTCGCGTTACGAGTTCCTGATACGCTACGATGATGTACATCGGCGTGGCGACACCGAGAACGGCGAGAATCGCGTCGAGGGGGTGGAGCTTCTTGCGCGACCACTTTTTACTGGTCGGGTAGAGGAGGAAGATGAGACAGAGACCGAATGAAAGATGGACAGAGCGCTGGATCATGGCGTCGAGGACGCCAAAAACTGCCGTGTAGACCTGAAATACCGAGAAGGTGATCGCGATCGCCGAAATGACTCTGGCTATGAATCCGGTCAGAGTCCGGTAATCCGACTCTTTGTCGAATTTTTTAAGGATCTCCTGGCTATCTACAGGAGCATCGTTGGCAACTGTGGTTTCGCTCATATGCGAACCTACCTCCTGGAAAGTACATAAAAACCCGAACCTGGCCTGAGAGTCAGAAGTTCTTCGCGGGGAGCCCATTCGGTGAAAGGATGCAGCTCCCCATCGATGACCACTCCGTGTCCCGGCACAGGCGAAATCCAGACATCGATGCGCGCGAATTCCCTATGCATCGAAAGCACAAAGCGGCCGTTTTCCAGCCTGAAGCCCTCTTCCTCGCCCGAGGGCATGCCTACCCCGTAGCTGTCGTACCGAAGCTCGTACAGGACGAACTTGTTCCCTTCGACTTTCAAAAACTCATCCACGCGCGTTTTGTTGATCGAGTGGATATAGCTGTGGACGAACTTTCCGTCAGAAAGGGGAATGCACGCGAGTTTCGCGCCCCGCGAATCAAAAATCTCCAGTGCGGGAACCCGGACTGGCCACGGAATCGCGCAGCCGGAGAGGACTATCAGCAGTATTGCGAAGGCGGCAAGAAAAAGGCGAACGCCCGAGGGCTTGCCTGTCGGCATCCCGGACGTCCGCTGTTCACTCATGACGAATGGAAACAAGCCTGGCAAGGCCTACTTCTTGTATTCCTTGTAGAACTTTTCGGCTCCGGCGTGCAGGGGGATGGACATTCCGTCAGTCGAGGAGGCGACGGTGATGTTCTTGCCCTGAGCATGGGCGGCGATGAGGCGCGGCGTGTTGTCGAACATCGTCTTCAGGAGCTGGTAGACGAGGTCGTCCTTGACCTTGGCGCTGATGGCGAGCATGGACTTTACGGCGACCGTGGAGGTGTCAGTGGTGATTCCCTGGTAGGTGTTGGCCGGAACCACGGCGGTGGTGTAGAAGGACCACTCTTTCATGAGCTTGGCCGCAAGAGCTTTGTCCACGGGAACCATGATCGTCTTCTTGCTGACCGCGAGATCCTGGATGGCGGCGATGGGAACTCCGCCAGTGGTGAAGGCGGCGTCGATGTTGCCGTCTTTCAGGTTGCTGGCGGACTCGGCGAAGGACAGATACTGGGGCTTGATGTCCTTGTAGGTGATTCCTGCGGCTTCGAGGATCTGGCGTGCGTTGGCTTCGGAACCGGAACCGGCGGCGCCCACGGATACCTTCTTGCCTTTGAGGTCGGCCACGGACTTGATGCCGGAATCGGCCAGGGCGACGATCTGGATAGTCTCATTGTAGAGGCAGGCGAGACCGCGGATGTCGGAATATTTGTCCTTGAAGAGTTCGACGCCGTTGAGGGCATAGAAGGCTACGTCGTTCTGGACGAAAATGACGTCGACCTTGCCGTCCTTGAGGAGATTGACGTTGGCGACGGAAGCGCCCGTGGATGTGGCCGCGGCGTTCATCTTGGAAATGTTCTTGTTCCAGATCTCGGCCATGGCTCCGCCGAGGGGGAAGTAGGTGCCGGCGGTGCCGCCGGTTGCGAGGGTGATGAACTGCTGCTGGGCGAAAGCGCCTGTAAACGCAATGAGACAGAGCGCGACGGCAATTAACCTTTTGTTCATAAATCGAGCCTCCTGATGTTGGTCAAGGTCGGGATCTTTTTTTATACATTCCCCACCACAATTGCCATTGTAGAGCCAGTTCCATGTAAACGCAACAGGAATCCGTGTTGCTTCAACCTGAATTCTGACATGATGTGATCTCGTGTCAATAGCAATATTTCTTTATATTCCTTCTTTAATATTAAAAACATGCACTGCGCTGTGGAACGAAAAGGGAGATCAAACGCGACGATTTTATAGTCTGATATTCGCGGATTGGATACCGCGCGACAATCTGTTCATCGGGGACAATCTCAGTTTAAAACAAGGGTCAGGACAGAACTGCAATACTTCATAGCTCCGTCGCTGGCAAAAAGCTCGAGCCGGTGATAATCGCTCGTAAATTATTGTTTCGAAGGACGGGAATCGCGCTGAACATCGAATTCCCGTCAATGCATTGAAATGGGGGTGCATGAAGACCAGATTTGGCTTTGAGGCTGGTTTTCGAGGTGCTCTTCACGAGATCGAAATAGTCTCCCGAGCCGCTTGACCTTTTCATAAATAAAAATATATCTATTGACAGATGCAAAAATGTGCTTTAATAATCTTAATTTGTATATAATTTTTATTAAGTATTCCAAATTATAAGCCTAGTTCGTCTTCATCGCCGACGTATTCTCCCGGATAGTCGTCGGCTGCTGGCGTGCTACGAAAGCCATGAGCGCGGAGCTGACGCTGGATGCCTTGGAACAAGCCCTCTGGGCCCGCAGGGTCAAGGAATCCTGATCCATTACTCGGATCGCGGCAGCCAATACCTGTCGATCCGCTATAGCAAACGCCTGACCGAAGCCAGCATCGCGGGAGCACTCGGGAGCGTGGGCGATGCTTTCGGTTTACGATAATCAGGTGATGCCTACGACAATGCCTTGACGGAGGCGATCAATAGGCTTTTTCAATGCCGAGGTCATTCATTGTCGCGGACCATGGCGGAGGCTAGATGCCGTGGAATACACAACGCTCGAATGCGTCGGCTTGTTCGATAATCGGTGGTTTCTCGAACTGATGGGTAGTATTCCACCAATGAAGTTCGAGAAGACATATTGTACTGAGCAAAAAAGTCTTGGCCGTAGGAGCCGGACTTATATAAAGCGGCACTCCGGCAAACCCGGAGCGGTTCACATAGGAGGAGTATCTTAATGAAAGGAAAGAGGTTATCAGCAGTCTTTTTAGGATTGCTGCTCATTGCCGAGGCTTTTATCGGCAGTGCGGTATTCGCGGAGGATGTAAAATTAACATCTCCGAGTGCTTTTTTTGGGTTCAAGCCTGGCACTAGTAAGAACTTGTGTACCTGGCCGGATATCAAGAACTATCTGCAGTTGCTTGATAAGGAGTCAAAGAGGGTAGTATACGAGGATATTGGCTCCACTACTCTTGGCGACCGCGAGATCATGGCAATCGTAAGCTCTGAGGATAATATAGCAAACCTTGATTATTACAAACAGGTACAGAGTAAGCTTGCAGATCCTCGGGGGCTGTCTGAAAAGGATCTTAGAGCGCTAAAGTCGGAAGCAAAGGCAGTCATGTTGGTAGGTGCTTCAATACACTCAACAGAAATAGGTGGCCTTCATGCCGTATTAAATGCCATTTACACCTACGCTTCCACCGAGGATAAGGATCTAGAAAAAATTCTTGATAATGTGATATTGCTGTTTGTCCCTTCGTTGAATCCTGATGGTCATGTGATGACTGTAAACTGGTATAAACAGACCCTGGGTACAAAGTATGAAGGAAGCAATCCCCCTTACCTATATCATTACTATGTAGGCCATGATGATAACCGCGACTGGTTTATGTTTAACTTGTCGGAGAGCAGGAACGTAGGCGAGGTCCTCTATACAGAGTGGTTCCCTGAAGTCGTATATGATATACACCAGATGGGCTCTAATGGCGCAAGGTTGTTTGTGCCTCCTTTCTTTGATCCTCCAAACCCTGAAATACCGCCGATAATATTTAGGGAAATAACGACTCTGGGAGGGGTAGCGACAACAGATCTTTCAGCTAAGGGCATGACAGGCGTCGTAACAGATGCTGTGTATGATACGTGGTGGCACGGAGGCATGAGGAGTGGTCCTTACTACCATAATATGGTAGGTCTTCTTACTGAAACCGCGAGTGCCAAAATCGCAACGTCACTAGATATACCATTTGAGAAGCTTACTGGCAAAACTAGAGGCCTTGAAAATGCCCAGACATTCACACAGACATTTACTGAACCTTGGAAAGGTGGTCTATGGACATTTGAGGATGTTGTGGCATATCCCGAATCCGTCATATATTCTTATGCTAAAACCCTTTCCAAGCTTAAAGAGGATTTCGTCAGTAATTTCGTCAAAATGGGCCAGGATGCCATCCGCAAGGGGCTTACTGAGTCTCCCTCTGCTTTTATCCTGCCTGCCGACCCATCTGACCCTGCCACTCTCAATTGGATGCTGGAGATCTTAAACTTCCAAGGTACAGAGATCCATAGAGCGACTGCGCCCTTCGTGGCGGACGGTAAGCCATACCCGGAAGGAACGTATGTTATCCTGGCAGCACAACAATACAGGCCCAACGTAATGGCCTTGCTTGATAAACAAGTCTATCCCAACAGGTTACAGTATACTGGGGGCCCTGCTGAGGCTCCATATGATGTAGCAGGCTGGACTCTTCCGATGGAGATGGGCGTCGAATGCATAAAAGTCGATAAGCCGTTTGATGCAAATCTTGAGCTCGTAAAAGTTTTCAAGCCAGTACCTGGGGCAATCGTTAAAGGATCTGCAGGTTATGGTTATGCATTCAGACCTGAGGCAAACAACAGCGCTACAGTGCGCAGCAAACTGCTTGCCGCTGGATTTAAGCTAAAATGGCTCATGGATCCCGAAGTAATTGGAGGCATAGAGTTTCCTGCAGGAACAACAATTGTTCTTTCACAGGATGGTTTGACAGCAAAGCTTGCAGATATTGCCTCCAAATACTCCACTACCTTCTATCCAATGCCTTATACTCCGACCTCCAGGATGACAACGCTTTCAAATCCGAGGGTAGGTATATATGAGAATTGGGGCGGCAATGCAGACGCAGGCTGGACGAGGATGGTATTCGATAAGTTCGAAATCCCTTATACTTTTATGCGCGATGCTGACATCAAAGAGGGCAAATTAATAGATAAATATGATGCGATTGTTTTACCCGATACTTCGACGGATAGTCTCAAGAAGGGCCTGGCTGCCGGTACATACCCAGATGAGTATACAGGTGGTGTAGGAGATGAAGGCCTTGCTAACCTCAAGGAGTTCGTTAATGCCGGCGGCACGATAATCCTGTGCGACAGCATCTTTGACTTCGCGACAACCATATTGGATGCGCCAGTTAAAAATGTGCTGTCAGGAGTAGACAGCAGTAAATTCTACTGCCCCGGTTCAGTTCTTGATGCTAAAATAGTAGACAAAACGAGCCCTGTGACCTTCGGTATGGATGAGAAGTTTGGGGCATATTTCGTACAGAGCCCGACTTTTGACGTTACGGGCTCTAATGCGAAGGTGCTTGCGACTTACCCTGCAGACAGAAATCCCCTGATGTCCGGCTGGCTGATGGGGCCTGAGTATATCCAGGGCAAGGCAAACCTTGTTGAGTATTGCTATGGCAATGGTCGTGCAATACTAATTGGTATGCGTGTGCAGCATCGCGGTCAAACTCACGGGACATTCAAGTTGTTATTCAACTCGATTTTCTATGCAGCGGCAAAATAAGACCAATTAGGGAGGTGGGGCGGGCATATTGCCCCACTTCCCTCTCATTGTACTGAACAAAAACGTAATCCACCGGCTATGCCGGGGTGACGAAAAAAGCTATGTCGAGTGGTGCAAATAGAGTACCCCTGAGGAAGCCCCCTCTGTCTGTTGCCACACCTCAACCGCTACTGCCTGAAATCTCATAGCCCCATCACAGATGGCCAATGCCGTGTGAACAACAATTGATCACATCTCGAAACATGGCAGAAAGGAGAAATATACTATACATTAGTATAGTATGGAATATGATAAAATGCTGGTGTTTTCGGGCAAGGGTGATGCCACCGTTCAGGACGGAAAAGGCTGCGGTCTTGAATCGTCCCGCAGCGCGTCCGGCTCCGGGATGTGTTTCCCTGATCTACCCCTTCCCGCAGGGATCGCCGATCCCACCCGGCTCATCGCCGCGACACTCAACGGCGGCGGCGGTATCTGCGGCGCCCAGGCCTGGCTCGGTGAGGCAAGAAGACTCGGCATTGTTCCGGTCCCGCCCCATGTCAATCTGAGCGATGTGCTTCACGGCGCGGCTGAGTCGGGGCTGGGGCAGGCGCCGGGACTGATGCTCGGGCTCGGCGCCGTGCGGGATCTCTCGTCCACCCTCGTCGCGCGGATCCTCGCCGCACGGAAAACAGGCGGGCCCTACGATTCTCTGGCCGATGTCGTGTGCCGCCTGCATCCCGGGCCGGGAGAAGCGAGGGCACTGGCGCGCTCGGGTTGCCTCGACGGGCTTCCGGCCTTTCCGGGCGGAGTTCTCCTCACGAGGCCGCAGGCGCTCTGGGCTCTCCATCACCTCGTGCTCCCGGCGCGGATAGGTACGGCGGACCTGCGGGCGCGGGCCTTTCCCGAAACCTTTCCCGCAGCGCCCGCCTTCATCGGGGACTACGGCTGCCACGCGCGGCTCGCCGATGAGTTCCGGTATCTCGGAGTCATCGTCTCGTGCGTCCCCGCCTCCCTCTTTGTCCAAAGGGCAAAGGATATGGCCGGACGCACGGGTCTTCCGGATCTCGTGCCGAGTTCGGGTATCTCAGGACTCGCAGGTCTGCGGATCTGTGTGGCCGGGACCGTGATCGCGCGATTCGTCGCCGGGAGCGATGCCGGGGAAGACGGAACACGATGGCGCTCCCGGCCGGCGCTGCGCCTCGAGGACGAAGCCGGGCTCTTCGATGTTTTCCTGCCGAAAGAGGCGGAGGCCGGGGCGATGCCGCTTCCGCAGCCGGGCGCCGCAATCCTCGTCTGCGGAACCGCCGTTTCCGCGGCTCGCGAAGCAGGGAAGCTGTGCCTACCCTCATTGGATGCGGAGTCTGTTTTCGGGCTCAACCGCGGGAAGAGCGGGGCGGGCAGTACATTCCGGCCCGCCCAGGCCGTCTTTCGTTGACAGCTTTGTCGCTTCGTGATTTACTTAGTATGTGAAAAAAATGCCCGCGTCATCGGGCAGGGGAAAAAGAGAGAGCTGGATCGGATCAGATATCCGGCGAAGTCTCTTTGCCCCGCAGGCACGAGGAGGATCGCAATGAAACACACGATACGTCTGGGCGCAGTCTGTCTTGCGCGGACGACTTTCGATTTCAACGCCGCGAAGGAACTCTGGGTGGGCATCAGAGAGCAGCTGGAGGCTCTTCCTGCCGTCGAACTGACGGCCATCGAGGACCTCGTCTTCGAGGTCGACGAGGCCAGGGCCGCCGCCGAAGCCCTCGTCAGGGCCAATGTCGACGGCGTCATGATAATTTCCGGAACCTTCCACCTGGGCCACCTCGCCCTCGAGATAGCGAAGACCGTCCGCCGGCCCATGCTCCTCTGGGGGCTCCCGGAGCTTCCCTACAACGGCGGCAAGATCAGGCTCAACTCGGTCTGCGGCGTCAACCTCAACGCTTCCAATCTCTACAAATCCGGCATCCGCAACTACCGCGCCGTCGTGCGCTCCGACGTCGACACCGACTGGGTCGACGCGATCCGCATCCTCGCGGTTCTCCGCTCCTCCCACATCGGCATCGCGGGCTACCGGGCCCACGGGTTCTTCAACCTCAGTTTCGCCGACCTCTCGCTCTACCGCGAGACGGGCGTGCTTCTGGACCACTACGAACTCGACGACATCTGGAACTTCGAGGCCGCCGGGGCCGATATCGCCGCCCGCCGCGCCGAGTACAGACAAGTATTCGACTGCTCGGGCATAAACGACGCGCAGCTCGACAAGGTCGCGACCCTCGCCGTCAAGCTCAAGAATTTCCTCGACAGGAATAAACTCGACGCCCTCGCCATCCGCTGCTGGCCCGAGTTCGCGGGCCAGTACGGCATCAGCCCCTGCGCTGCCATGAGCCTTCTGCAGTCCGAAGGCCGCATCGTCGCCTGCGAGGGCGATGTCGAGGGCGCGCTGTCCATGCTCATGCACAAGGCGGTAGGCGCCGAGACTCCCTTCCTCTTCGATTTCTCCCAGGTCGATTTCGAGGACGATTCCGCCCTCTTCTGGCACTGCGGCGTCGCTCCCTGCAACCTCTGGGACGGGAACTGCGTGCGCTCCCTCGACACCTACTTCGCGGGCGGGAAGGGCGTCACCGCCGACTTCGTTCTCAAGTCGGGCGAGCTCTCCATCCTCCGCATCGACTCGGCGGACGGCGAATACAGGCTCTTTCTCCAGAAGGCGACGGCCGTTCCCATGACCAAGGACCTCCGGGGCACCTACATGAAGGCCAAATTCGACAGGCACGTCAAAGATGTCCTCTCCGTCGTCGTCGACAACGGAATTGCGCATCACGCCTCTGTCGTGTATGGTTCCTTCATCGAGCCGTTCAGGATCGCAGCGAAGATCGCCGGCTGGGAGGTTTTTGAGTGATATCGTTCGAGACCGCGCGCGATGGGTTCATATTGACGGTAGAGGGTCGGCGGGTGCTCAGGCACACGCACAGAAGCCCCTGCGTCGAGCTTGCCACGGCGGAGCACCGCGTCAGGCAGAACCGCGGAGCCTTTGCCCTGAAGACGCGCCGCGCGGTCCCGAAAAAACTTGGCCCCTTCAGCCTCCGATACCGGGGCGCGGACAGGACCGTCGTCGACTTCGGGGGACTCCTCCTCATGACGGTCACCTACGAGAAGGGTGTCCTGCGGATGTCCTTTTCCTGCGCCGACCCCGGCATCAACCATTTCAGGATCAGGCTCGGCGCCCACCCGAAAGAGCGGATTTACGGCTGCGGCGAGCAGTGTTCCAGACTCGACCTGAAAGGGCGGAAGGTGCCGCTCTGGGTCGAGGAGCGGGACCCCGGCCGAGGGCGAGACCTCATCGCGCTCGCCACCAGGCCCGGCGGCGGGGCGGGCGGAAACTGGCATACGACGTGCTTTCCCGCTCCCATCTACGTTTCTTCCATGAATTATTGGGCCGTCGTCGACACGGCCGCCCATACGACCTTCGGTTTCGGCAAAACCCTGACCGCTGTGGAGTGCTGGGGCGTACCCACGTCCATCGCCATGGGTTTCGGCCGCGAGATGCCGAAGATCATGTCCGCCCTCAGCTCGGAGCTTGGCCGCCAGAGCGCTCCTCCCGACTGGGTCTACGACGGGGCCTGGCTCGGAGTCCAGGGCGGCATGGATGCCATTCTGGGCAAGGTCGACGCGGCGCTGAAGGCCGGCGCCGCGGTCGGGGCCGTCTGGGTCCGGGACTGGTGCGGCGCGAGGGAGAGCTCCCGCGGCCGAGAGCCTGTGTGGAACTGGAGCTATGACAGGAGCCTGTATCCTGGCCTCGGGGAAGGGATCAGGAGCCTGCGGGATCGCGGCATACGCTTCCTCGGCTACATAAATCCCTTTCTCGCGGCGGACGGCGAACAGTACAAGGAAGCTTCGTCGCGCGGCTATTGCGTGAAAAAGCCCGACGGAAGCGATTACCTCGCCGAGGCGACAGGCTTCCCCGCCGCCATGATCGACCTCACCCATCCCCACGCCCGGCGCTGGTACAAGAACATCATCCGCACCGAGATGCTGGATCTCGGCATCTCCGGATGGATGGCCGATTCCGGCGAATACCTGCCCGCGGACGCCGTCCTCCATTCGGGAGAGGACGCGAAGCTGGCGCACAACCGCTGGCCTGTCCTCTGGGCCGCCCTCAACCGCGAAGCCATCGCCGAGTGGTCGGTGGCGGGCAGCGAGGGGCCTGACGGGCGCCCGCGCTCAGCCAAGGATATCGTCTTTTTCGTGCGCTCCGGCTGGCTCGGGACTTCCCGCGAGGCCAATGGAGTCTGGGCGGGCGACCAGCTCGTCAATTTCTCCAGGAGCGAGGGCCTGCCCTCCGTCATTCCCGCCTCGCTCTCCATGGGTTTTTCCGGGATCGCCTTCTGGCACTCCGACGTCGGCGGCTACAAGGCGGTAGCCTGGCTCAAGCGAAGCCCACGCTGCCTCGCCCGCTGGATGGAGATAGCCGCCTTCACGCCGGTATTCCGGACCCACGAAGGCGACAGGCCTGACAGGAACGCCCAGTTCTGGTCCGATCCCACCATGCTTGCTCTGCTCGCCCGCTCTTCGGAGATATATGGGGCCCTCAAGCCATACCACAGGGTTGTCACCGAGGAATACCGGCTTTTCGGTCTGCCGCCGATCCGACACCCCTTCATCCACTACGAAAATGACGGGAAACTGCACGAACATCCCTTTCAATACCTCTATGGGAGGGATATCCTTGTGGCGCCGGTTCTCGACGAGAAGAGCGGTTCGACGAGCCTCCGTCTTCCCGAGGACGAGTGGGTCCACATGTGGTCCTCACGCCATTTCTCCGGCGGAGATCTCAGCATCGAGACGCCATTCGGATATCCGGCGGTATTCTACCGGGCGGCGAGTCCCCACGCATCACTGTTCGACGCGATCAGGCGGACTGCCCGCAAGGTCTGAACGCACACTAGAGCGAGGTTTCCGTGACGCTTTCTCCACTTATCGCGATGCCTATCGCCCTCGCGGGCAATGCCTGTCTCTCACTCGGGATGGTGCTGCAGAAAAAACATGTGGCCTGGCTCTACGCCCGGAAGACTCCGGAGGGCAGGGTTGCGCCCGTTTTCCGACGCGATGTCGCCATGTGGATGGCCGGATTCGTTCTCATGAACCTGCAGCCGATCTTCCTTTTCGTTTCCCTCTTCGGTCTTTCCGCAAACGTGGCGGCCTCCGCGGCGGGATCGAGTGTCGCCTTCACCGCGCTGTTCTCCGTGCCTCTCCTCGGGGAAAAGCTCACGCGTTCGCGGATAAGGTGGACCCTGGCCCTCTTCGGAGCCATCGCTCTCGCCGGACTCACGGGGTCTCCAGGCACCGCGGATGCTGCCGCTGCGGGATCATCGTCTTCCGCGGCAAGCGTGGCCGCTCCGTTTTCTGCGGCGGCCGTCATCGTCGCCTTCATCATTCCATTCGCCCTGGCCATCGTGGTGGCGGGGTTGGGGTCGAGGCCTCGGTTCAAGGCTTTTTTCGCCTCGGGCATGGGGGCCGCGGCCGGAGCCCTCGGCGGATTCATGGTCCTTCCGATGCGCGTGATTCAGTCGGGACCCGGCACGCTGGCTTCCTGGTTTTTTGCGCCCTGGCTCTGGCTCTACATCGCGGCGGGGGTGAGCGCCTTCGTATTTTCCCAGAAGGCCTACGGCGCCGGCAGTCTCGGCCAGGTCGCGCCGGCCTTCTACGGGATGCAGGTGCTCTGGCCCGCGGTCGCGTCCTACGCCGTCTTCTCGACGCCCTTCGCGCCGCTCCAGGCCCTGGCCTTCGCCGCCATCGCGGCCGCCGTATTCTTCATGGCCCGGCCGGTCGTCCTGCGGGACTAAAGTCGCCAGCCGCTCAGAACCTGGTTCTCTCCACGAGCACGATGGCGCGGGCTTCTATGGCCCTGAGCTCGCCCACGGCGTCGACCTTTTCATGGGTCTTGGCCTTGACCGAGACACGGCCCGGCTCCATGCCGAGTACCCGCGCGAGATTGGCGCGGATGAGGTCGCGGTGAGGACCGATCTTCGGGGATTCCAGGACGACCGTGCAATCGAGGTTGACGGGGCGGTACCCTTCCTTCCTGACGAGGTCGACGATGGCCGCTGCGAGGACGGCGGAGTCCGCGTCCTTCCAGCGCATGTCCTCGGGCGGGAAGTGCGCGCCGATGTCCCCGAGGGCGCAGGCGCCGATGAGGGCGTCGGTGACGGCGTGCCAGAGCACGTCCCCATCCGAGTGGGCGTCTTCCCCGAGAGGACTCTCGAGCGTGACGGAGCCGATGACGAGTTTCCTTCCGGGGACGAGCCTGTGGAGGTCCCAGCCCTCGCCGATGCGCAGGTCAGTCGCGACTGACCCTGACCCGCCACTCCTGTCGTCGCGGGCGGTCGCGGGGGCTGCGGCATCACCGCGGCCGGGCGGCCCGGCGTCTTTCGGTTCTGTCACGGGAATATCCTCCCTGTAGGTGACCTTTCGGTTGCCGACCTCCCCCTCGACCCAGGAGACGGGCCCCCGGTAGCGGGACCAGAGCTCGGCGTCGTCCGTGCAGTCGACATTTTCGGCCAGGGCTTGCCGGTGGACGGCAAGAAGAGGCGCGAGGAAGAAGCCCTGGGGTGTCTGCGCCCCGCCGAGGCTCGCGCGCCGGGGATGGCTGAGAATGAGACCTCCGGGGGAAATTTCCTTCGGCGTGTCCGAGAGCGGTATGACGGGAATGCAGGCGCCCGAGCGCGCGGCGACTTCGGCGACTTTGAGGGCGATTTCCCGGCTGGCCCAGGGACGCGCCCCGTCGTGGACGAGGACGACGACCTCATCCGTCCCGTGGTCGGAGCCGCGAAGCTGCACCTCGAGGGCCTCGAGGCCGCGCAGGACGGAGTCCCGTCGGGTGGCACCACCCTCCACGAAGGCAAAAGGTATGTCGCCGATGGCGTTTACCGTGTCGGGGTCGAGACAGGCGCGCAATTCGTCGATCCGGCCCGCAGGGGCCGTGATGGCGATGGCGCAGAGTCCTGGCAGGGAGCAGAAGGGAAAGAGGGCTCTGTCGAGGACGGAATGATGTCCGATGAGGGCGAGCTCTTTTTTCCCGGAACCGAAGCGCGCGCTGGAGCCCGCCGCGGTGACGAGGACGGCGACGCGGAACCGCCAGCTTCCGGTTCCGTCCGGGATTCCGGTTTCCGCTTCCGTGGCGGCCATGCGGGATCAGCTCTCGAGGCGCGCGCGGATCAGCTCGGCGATCTCGTCCTTCGATTTCCCGAGGGAGAAGGAAATCTCGTCCTGGAGGAGATTCAAGGCCGAGTCGTAGAGCTTGCGCTCCAGTATGGGGAGTTCCTTGATCTTGGAACGGTGGTAGAGGGAGCGCACCACCGACGCGATGTCGAGGACGGAACCCTTCTTGAGTAGGTCGAGGTTCATCTGGTAGCGCAGCTTCCAGTCGGTCGGAATCGGCGCGTATTCCTCGGAGATGTAGGACAGGGCTTTCTTCGCCTGCGTTTCGTCCACGATGGCCCGGATGCCGAGTTCCTTCGCCTTCTCGACGGGGACCATGATGGTCATATCGGAAAAGTCCAGATAGATTGTGTAGTAGTAGATCGTGGAATCCTTGAAAGACTTCTGTCGGATTTCCAGAATCTTGCCTACGCCCTGGCTGGGATACACGATGCGCTGGTCTACGGCGAACTCGAAAGTGGCGGCGGTTTCCATATCGGTAGACTATACCAGAAAATCCACCCTTAGTCAAAGCGAGCGGAGAGCCCTTGCACGGGCTTGAGGGAAAAAGGCGGGCGCATCCGGCATCGGCTCGGGCGGCGCGGACTTGCCGGATGCACGCGGGGCCGTCTAGATTTGTCTTCATGGAAAATAAACGCGCATCTCCTCTGGCCCTCGTCGCCTTTCCGCTTTTCTTCCTCCTCGTGGCGGGGGTCCTCCTCCTCTTCGGAGACAGGCTTCTTCCCCTTTTCAAGGACAGGGAAGTCATGCGGGCCTGGATTGACGGAAAAGGAGTTCTCGGCGCGGGAGCCTTCGTGCTCCTGCAGATCCTTCAGGTCGTCATCTTTATCCTGCCGGGCGAAATCGCCCAGGTCGCCGGCGGTTTCGTCTTCGGATTCGGCGAGGGACTCATACTGAGCTTCGCGGGAATAGCCGCCGGTTCGATGTTCAACTATGCGGTCGGTCGCGCTCTCGGCCGCCCGTTTGTCCAGGCCCTCTTTTCCGCGGAGCGTCTCGAGGGCATCGAAAGGGTCGTGAACGACCGGAAGGCCTTGATGGGCTATTTCCTCCTCTTCGCGATCCCGGGGATACCGAAGGATGCTCTGTGCTACGTGGCCGGCATGTCGCGCTTTTCGCCCGCGCTTTTTCTCGTCGCCTCGATGGTGGGGAGGCTGCCTGGCATCATCGGCTCCTCCTTCATCGGCAGTTCCGCCTACAAGGGGAAAATAGGAGTCTCGCTCGTCGTCTTCGCGGTCGCGGCGCTTTGCTTTGGCACGGGGCTCCTCTTCCGTGATAGAATCACCGTGTGGCTGACGAAGACGCTCGGCCGCAGAGGTGAGTGATGCGTGATCCGTCAATAAGCGAGATACGGCGGGAGATAGCCGAAGGACGCTGGCGCAAGCCGACTTCGGGACTCGCCCCCGGATATACTCAGGCCAATGTCGTAATCCTGCCCAAGCGGGACGCTTTCGACTTCCTTCTGTTCTGTCAGAGGAACGAGAGGCCCTGTCCCGTCATCGACGTCTGCGATCCGGGCGTCGTCGCTCCGCCCATCGCGGGGCCCGATTCCGACATACGGATACATGTGCCCAGATACCGCATCCACCGCCGCGGAGAGCTCGTCGCCGAAGTGGACGACATCCGCGAGTATTTCACGCAGGACATGGTGACCTTCCTTCTCGGGTGCAGCTTCACCTTCGAGGCACAGCTTCTGAAACGCGGCATCCCCGTGCGCCACATCGAGCTGGGCCGCAACGTTCCCATGTATGTCACGAATATAGCCTGTAGACCCGCGGGAATTTTTTCCGGCCCCATGGTCGTGAGCATGCGGCCGATCCCGGCCGAACTGGTCGAGGCTGCCTCGAAACTCACCGCGCCCTACCGCAAGGCGCACGGGGCTCCAGTCCACGCGGGCGACCCTGCCGCCATCGGCATAAAGGATATCGACGCGGTCGATTTCGGTGATCCGCCCGTAATCCGCCCCGGGGAGATCCCGGTCTTCTGGGCCTGCGGTGTCACTCCGCAGATGGCGCTGAGGAATGCCCGCCCCGAACTCGCCATCACCCACGCGCCAGGCTACATGTTCATCACGGACATCAGGGAGGAGGAGCTCATCACATGGTGAGTTCCAGCGCGGCCATCGGCAGGATGGATAGTCTCATCCGCCAGGATTTCGGGGGGCGGGGATTGGCCTCGAAGGCCGGCCCGAATCCCCTGCAGGCTGCTGCCGAGAGCCTCGCCGGAGCCGAAAGAGTTCTCATCGCCACGGGCTTCTGCGTGCGCGCGTTCATGATCGGCGAGACGGACGGGCCGCCAGGCGCGGCCATC
Source organism: Treponemataceae bacterium (assembly GCA_963678065.2). Lineage (GTDB taxonomy): Bacteria > Spirochaetota > Spirochaetia > Treponematales > Rectinemataceae. Next base: position 1,783,251 of record CAXXVZ010000003.1, on the reverse strand, counting down.
CTGGCCGATGTTCTGACCGGCCTCGGCGCGGAGGTCGGCATCGTCACCGACCGCCACTCCGTGGCGCTCGTGCGCTCCGCCTGCGAGGTCTACGGGAGGGCCCTTCCTGTCTTCGAGGTTCCCCTCGGGCAGGATGAGGCCGATGCCTTCCTTTTGCGTCTGGTCGCGGAATTCCGGCCGACCCACATCATCGCCATCGAGAGACCGGGCTCCGCGGCTGACGGCACGCGCTATTCCATGCGCGGGGAGAGCCTGGACGACCTCGTGCCTGGACTCGACCTGCTGTTCGGCTCCGGGGCGGCCGGCATGACCCTCCCCTGGACTACTGTGGCGGTGGGCGACGGCGGAAACGAACTCGGCATGGGTTCCCTGCCTTTCTCTTTGCGGGCGGGAGTCGAGCACGGCGAACGGATATTCGCGGCGCGCGGCGCCGATTTTCCCATCGTCGCCGGAGTTTCGAACTGGGGCGGCTGGGCCCTCGCGGCCGCGACGCTGCTCGCCGCCGGCGCCCGGGAAAATGCGGAAGGTCGCGGCGTTGGGGCGGCGGACGGGCTCAGGGATGCTGCCATGGAGGCCGAGGTCCTCGGACGGATCGTGGGACTCGGCGCGGTCGACGGGGCGACGAAGACCCGCGGTCTGACCGTAGACGGACTTTCCCTCGAAACGTATCTGGAAGTCATACGCGGCGTACACGCGGCATACCGGGAGGCGCTATCGTGACCATCGATCTCAACGCCGATGTGGGAGAGAGCTTCGGGGCCTGGACCATCGGCGCCGACAAGGAACTCTTCCCCTTCATCAGTTCGGCCAACATCGCCTGCGGCTGGCACGCGGGAGATCCCTCCGTCATGGAGAAGACCATAGGGCTCGCCCTCGGGGCGGGTTTGGCCCTCGGCGCCCATCCGGGCTATCCGGACATCCAGGGCTTCGGACGCAGGAGCATGGCCATGTCGGAGGGCGAGGTCTACGGCGCCGTGCTCTGCCAGATCGGCGCCCTGCAGGCCTTCGCGCAGGTCGCGCGCTCGAGGCTGCGGCACGTGAAGGCGCACGGAGCCCTGTACAACGACGCGGTCCGCTCACCCGTCGTGGCGAAGGCTATCGCCAGGGCCGTGGCCGCCTTCGATCCGGAGCTTGTCCTCGTCGGGCTTCCCCGTTCCGAGCTCGAGAAGGCCGCAGGAGAGTACGGGCTTTTCTTCGCGCGCGAGTTTTTCGCGGACAGAGGTTACCGCGACGATGGCAGCCTCGTGCCCCGCTCGGAGCTGGGCGCTCTCATCCACGACGAAGGGCAGTGCACCGCGCGTGTCCTTCGGATGGTCAGGGAGGGCACGGTCCTCTCTGTATCGGGGAAGACGATTCCTGCCGAAGCCGATACTGTCTGCCTGCACGGCGACAACCCCGAGGCGCTCGACTTTGCCCGCGCCCTTTCGCGGGCCCTGAAGGATGCGAGGATCGATATCGCCTCCGTGAAGCCGCAGGGCGCTGAATAACCGAACAGGAGTGAAAAAGCCGTGAACTGCACTGTCCATGCCTTCGGCGATAGCGCCTTCATGATTGAGGGCCCGGAAAAAATCTCGGAAGACAATTTCGCGCTCGTGCGGTCGATCGTGAGGGCGATCGGGGCGGCCGGGCTTCCCGGCCTGCGCGAACTCATCCCGGCGTACCGCTCGGTCCTCGCTGTCTTCGATCCGCTTCTCCCCGGGATGGGCGGGATCAGGGAAAAACTGGAGAGGCTCCTCGGGTCCCTCGAGGGAGTTGCCGAGGGCGAACAGGAAATCGTGGAACTTCCGGTGTGCTACGGGAGGGAATTCGGCGTGGATCTGGCCGAGGTCGCGTCCCGCGCCGGGATCTCCGAAGAGGAAGTCGTCGCCATCCACTCGGGCGGGTGCTACCGGGTCTTCATGCTCGGATTCACTCCGGGCTTTCCCTATCTCGGAGGCATGTCGGAGCGGATCGCGACGCCGCGGCGCAAGGATCCCCGCGTACGGATCGAGGCAGGCTCGGTCGGCATCGCCGAGGGCCAGACGGGAGTCTATCCCCTCGCAAGTCCCGGCGGCTGGAACATAATCGGGCGCAGCCCTCTGCGGCTCTTCGATCCTGACCGGACCCCTCCCGCCCTCCTCAGAGCGGGGCAATTTGTCCGATTCGTCCCCATCGACGAAGCCACTTTCCGCTCTCTGGCCGAGGCGGAAAATCGCGGTCCGGGCGCCGCCGCGCGGGAAAATGCGACTGCGGCGCAGGCCACGGCGCCCGGACAAGCCCGACTCGAGATTCTCTCTCCCGGCATGCTGACGACAGTCCAGGACCGGGGTCGATACGGCTATCAGTCCACGGGCGTTCCTCCTTCGGGGGCCATGGACATGCGTTCCCTTGAACTCGCCAATATCGCGGTCGGAAACGACCGGGGCGAGGCCAGTCTCGAGATGACCCTCCTCGGCCCCGAAATACGGTTTTCGTCGGAGACCGATTTCGCTCTCGCCGGGGGAGGACTCGGCGCGACACTCTCGGGGAGGCTGGTCCCGATGTACGAAGCCGTGCACGCAAAGCCGGGAGAGGTTCTCTGTGTCGGCGCTCTTTCCTCGGGCATACGGAGCTACCTCGCGGTGGCCGGAGGATTCGATCTCGGGAGCGTCATGGGAAGCCGTTCGACCTACCTGCGGGCCGGCTTCGGGGGCTTTTGCGGGCGACAGCTCAAGGCCGGAGACTGTCTCGGCATCCGGCCCCGGACCGCCGCGGCCAGGCCGCGCCCGGTACCCGAGTCCGCCCGGCCCGTTTTTTCGGAGAGCTACGAAATCCGGGTGTCGGTCTCGCACGAGGAAGACCGGTTCGTGGCCGGGACCCTGCGGACATTTTTTTCCTCATCCTGGTCGGTCTCGGCGAAAAGCGACCGCATGGGCATCAGGCTCGAAGGTCCTGAGCTCGCGCATTCGCGGGGGGCCGACATCATATCCTCCGGGGTGCTGAGCGGCACCATCCAGGTCCCCGGCCAGGGGAATCCCATCATCCTCGCGGCGGACCGCCAGACCACGGGAGGCTACCCTCGCATCGCCCATGTCTGCACGGTCGACTTGCCCGTCCTCGGGAGGCTGAAGCCGGGAGACAGGGTCTCCTTCAAGGCCGTGACCCCGGAAGAGGCGGTCAGACTCGTCCAGGAGGAGGCGGAATTGGTCCGGAAACTCGCCCAGGGGGAGACTCGCGGCGCCGGGGCCGCACCGACATCGCGGGAAAGGCTCTTCCGGGTCGAGGTGAACGGTCGCGTCTATACGGTGGGAGTCGCCGAACTCTTATGACGGACAGTCCCGAATTCTCCGGAACGGGGATCGCGGCGGCGGACGCGGCGTCTCTTGCGGCGCCTCTCGCGGCGCCGGCCTCGCACACTACGACGGATTCCTTCCCCGCGACCTTCGCGTCCTCGGTGCCTCCCGGCATCAGAACCTTGTGCAACAGACTCGCCCTCCAGCGGCAGGCAGCGCGCGGGTCCATAGAGGAGTGCCCCGGCTACCTCGTCGTCCGGACTCCCGAGAGTCCGACCTTCTGGTTCGGCAACTACATCCTCGTGCGCGACAGGCTCGAGCCCGGCTCGCTTCCGCTCTGGGAATCCCGCTTCGCGGGCGCGTTCGGCCCGGAATGCGGCCACAGGCTCTTCATCGTCGATACGCCCGACGGCAATCCCGGGCCGGTCGAGGATTTCCGGGAAGCCGGGTACGACCTGGACCTCACTCGCTCCATGGTCTTCCGTGTTTCCTCCACGGGGTGGAGGGCGTCGTCCGTCCCTCGCCCGGAGCTTCTGCCCGAAGAGCTCGACGACGCCGGCATGGAGGAACTTCTCACGATCGCCATCGAAACGCAGGAAAGCGACCCCAAACCAGGTGTGAACATGGATTTCCTTTGCAACCAGAGTCGCCTGCACCGGAATCTCGTCAGGATGGACACGGCGAAGTGCTTCGCGCTCAGGATAGAGGGCAGGCTCGCCGCATCCGTGCTTTACATCATCGCGGGGCGCGAGGCCCTCGTCGAGAACGTGCAGACGATACCCATGTACAGGCGGCAGGGGCTGTGCAGAACCCTCCTTCTGCGGTCCATGGAGAGACTCGTTGCGCGGGGCATCGGGCTCTTCGCACTCGAACCGGTCGACAGCTACGCGGAGATGATTTACCGGCGGCTCGGTTTCACGGAAGGCGACTATCTGTGCGACATCCTGCGGCACCCCGGGACCGTCGCCGGAGCGGTGCCCGCAGCCTCTTTCGAGGCTGTTTGCGGCCTGGCGCGCGAGGGCTAGTCAGCGGCCGAGTCTTCGCAGTTCCTGTGCGAGAAGAACGACGACGATAATGGCGGCGATCCCGTCGGCGAAGGGGAAGGCGAGCCAGACACCTTCGAGTCCGAGTCCGGCCAGCAGCGGAAGAATCAGGATGAGAGGCGTCAGAATGATGAACTGCCTCAGCATGGAGACGACGAGAGCCGGAACGGCCTTGCCGAGGGACTGAAAAAGGGAGCCGGCCACCATCTGCACTCCGATGAGGGGAGCCAGCAAAAAGACGATTCTGAGGACCCGCGATCCTTCCCTGATGATGTCCGCGTCGGAGGTGAATGCCCTGATGATGATCTGCGGAGCGAGCTGGGCCGCGAGCCAGCCGATGCTGGTGATCGTCGTCGCCGCGACGATCGAGAGGAGGACGGCGCTCCTGACGCGTCCGCGTCTGCCCGCGCCGTAGTTGTACCCAGCCACGGGCTGCAGCCCCTGGCCCACGCCGAGCGCGGGCAGGAAGAGGAAGCCGACGACCCTGTTCACGATGCCGAAAATAGTGATGGCCGAATCTCCGCCGTAGTTCCTGAGCGAGTTGTTGACGACGATCGAGAACACGGTGCTCGTTATCGACCGCAGGAAGGCCGAAAATCCGACGGCGAGGATATCGCGGATGATCGCGATATCGGGGATGAGGTGGTGGAGGCTGATTTTCAGCCCTTTTCTGCTCCTCACGAGGAGTATGGTCACATAGATGAAGGATACCATCTGGGAGATGATCGTCGCCCAGGCCGCCCCGGCGACACCCATCCCGAACACGAAGATGAAGAGGGGATCGAGCCCGATGTTGAGGACGGCGCCGATCACGGTGGAGAACATCGCCGACTTGGCCCTTCCCTCGGCCTGGAGGAGATTGGCCGCCGCGAGGCTGACGGCGTTGAAGACAGCTCCGAGGAGTATGATTCTCGTGTACTCGGAGGCATACCCCATGAGGTTGTCCGTCGCTCCGAAGAGAAGCAGGAGGGGCTCCATGAAGAGCAATCCCGCCGCCGCGAAGGCCAGGCTCATGACCCCCGCGAGGAAGAGACCGTTGCCGGCGATGCGTTCCGCCTGCTCCGTCTCTCCGGCGCCGAGGCGCCGGGACACAGAGGAAGCCGCGCCGATGCCCGCGAGCTGGGAAAGCCCCAGGATGAACATCTGGATGGGGAAAGCGATGGCGAGACCGCCGATCGCGAGTACTCCGACTCCCTGCCCGACGTAGATCGTATCGACGATATTGTACAGGCTGTTCACCAGAAGGCCCGCGATGGCCGGAATGGCAAGTCCCGAGAGCAGTTTTCCGATTTTTTCCGTGCCGAGTCTGTCGCTGCCGGCTGCGCTCCGCATGAATACTCCCCGGTCCCGCGGCATGAGGGGCAGAACCTGTCACTGTATCGATCGTTCACTGTGTCGAAAGAATATTATTGACACATAACAATTATGATCACATAATAATATGTATCCGGTCAAGCGGGGAAGGCATGAAAGACAGACTGATCGAGGAACTCGCCGGGAATCTTCTGGATTTTTTTCCTCTCTACATAAAGAAGCTGGTCAGGAACGACCTCATCGAGGGCGACGAAGTCCTCGCGCCCTCCCATCACCGTCTTCTCTCCGCGCTCGTGGAGGAGAAGAAGCTCGCGGTATCCGACATCGCGTCGATCCTGACCGTCTCCCCTCCCAATGTCACACCCTTGGTCCGTCGCCTGAAGGACCTCGGACTCGTCGAGCGGATTCACGACGAGTCCGATCTGAGGCGCGTGATGATTGCTCTCACCGAGAAAGGCCGCGCCTTCACCGAAAGCCGCCGCAAAGCTGTCGTCGCCTTCCTTTCGTCACAGCTTTCCTGTCTGGACGAACCCGAGCTCGAGCGCTTCGCCAGGGCGATCGGGGTCGTGAGGGACACACTCGCGAAAATTCCGAAAGCCGGAGAGTACCGGAGCGGAAATCCCGAGGGGCGCTGAGAGAACCGGCGCGTCGGAGCCCGCAGCAACCGCTCTCTCATCAGGACTCAAGGCTTAAGGACTCGTGTCGCGCCCCTCACCGGAGGGGCCGGACCAGCTTTCCCGGGACAGGAAACGGGGGCGCCCCGCCTTCGCCGAGCACTCGATCTGAAAGTCCTGCATCGCGGCAAAGACATCGAGAAGACGCGCTTTGTCAGGGTAGGAGTCGAGCCCGGCGACCTCGAGGGCGCACAGAAGCTCGTGTATCGCCTCGAGGGTCGACAGGCACCAGTCCGCGGGCTGGCGCTTGATCCGGAAACGGCTCTTCTCCTTCGGCGCGAACATGACGCGCGGAAGGGCGAGCAGGGAGGGATTGGCCTTCGCCATCGTCCGCGAACAGGACCAGGTGGCATCGAAGAGGAAGACGACGAGCCTTCTGTTCCCCATATCGGCGAATGCCCGGTCGCCCCCGGCGTCCCTGGCCGAATCCGGATCAGCCGGCGCTCCAGTTTCCAAGCTCGCGGCAGGGCGGGAGTCCAGAACGACCGCTTCGCCTCCAGGATAGAGGAGGACGGGAAAATTGGCGGGATTTCCGGTCAGCGCCCGCACCCGCGCATCGTCCTCGAAGGAGACGCCGGGAATGATCTCGCTGTTGGCGAGATTGAGGCAGGCGAGTCTGCCTGTCGCGCACTTCTCGCGCCGCCACTCTTTGGGGTGCATGAGAAGGACTATGCGCGTCGCAGTCTCCATCGGCGGCAGGGCGGGGCAGAGACAATTGGATACTGGCCGCCTGCAGCGGGGACAGGTCTCCCGTGGCATGTTGCACTCCATCGCAAAAAAGCTGAAGGCTGAAGACTGGGGCGATCATAGCACGGGAAAAGAAAAACCGCGCCTTTTTTTGCTCTCGTCGGCCCGGGAAGCGCGGCCGTCAGGCGGCGCCTGCGCGAGAGCAGGCGCCGCCCTGACGGGAAGAGCGCTTATTTCTTGATCAGGTAATATTTTTCAGGAATATCGAGGGCGGTGGCGCCGAGGTAGCCTTTCCCGAACACATAGGTGTCCATGTAGAGAAGGAGCTCGTTCTTGGCGCGGACGCCGGTTCCCATGTCGGTGTAGTAGGCGCCTGACCACTTGGCGCCGGGCGTGTACTTGCCGATGGCCTCGTAGATGTCTTTCTGGCTGGACAGCTTGGCCTTGCCGTCAAGAACACGCTTGGCGAGTTCGCCCATGCCCGCGGTGAGGGAGAATCCCGTGCTGTAGGACCAGGTCCCGAGGCGGCCGGAAGCGCCCTTCGCCACGACGGCCTTCTCGATCGACTTCATGATGGCGGGGAAATTGCCTTTTTCGACCGTGAGGTCGAGACCGAGGGCAGCGGGGAAACCCATGAGGGGGCTGGCCGTGTCGGGCTCGACGAAAACGCCGTTCTTGGATGCCACGATCTGCTTGATGAGAGGCTCGGTCTGCGCGTCGTTCGTGCAGAAGAGTGCGACTTTTTCGCCGTTAGGGCCGTATTTCTGCAGCCACTGGGGGACCTTCTCGAGAATGAACTGCTGGGATCCCGCGACGCCGACGTCGGAGGTGGGGTCCGGCGCGGTTTCGAAGGCGTATCTGATGCCCAGATCCTTGCACGCCTGTTCCATGATTGCGCGGCGGCGACCGAGGCTCTCGTAAGACATGTGGCGGGGGAAGGAGATGTGGACGAAGGTCTTGGCTCCCATCTGCTTGGCGCCCCAGACGATGGTGTAGCCGCGGGACACGAAGTCGAGGTCTACGGCGAGGTCGGCGGCTTTCTGGATGACGAGGGGATCTTCGGCGGGGAGGGCGGCCAGGAGGATGATGTCGGGACGTTTCGCCCTGATGCGCTTGTAGGCTTCGGAGACACCGGGGAGGGCGTTGCAGGTGACGATGGCTTTCATGAGAGGATCGTCGGAGAGTGCGACGAGGTTGGAGATGACGGTTTCCTGCTGCGACATGAAGTCGTCCGGATAGGTGATGTGCTGGATGATGCCGCCGTTCTGGACCGATCCGTACTCCTTGATGAGCTGCTCGGCTCCGCGCAGATCGTCTTCCGCCTGGGAGACTGTCTCGGTGCAGACGCCGATGTGATACTTGTTCTGGGCGAATGCAGACATGCCCGCCAGCATGAACGAGACCGCGAGCACGAAGGCGATCGCTTTCCGTGGACTATTCATAGATTTCCTCCTGAAAAATGCGCTGATATATCAACAGGATATCAGCGCATTTTCAGGAGTCAAGCCTCTCGTAACTAAAAATATCGATAAAAATACAAAAAACCCGGAAAATGAAACTCAGGCCGGAGGAACCTCTGTCAGGATGAGCCTCGAGGGCCGCGTCGCGTCGAGATGAAGGGTGTTCACCGCCGTCTGGAAGGGTCCGGCAGATCCCTCGGGCGCCCCCGTGTTCGGGTTGATGTCGAAGTGCGGGAAGTTCGAACTCGATATGTCGAGCCGGATACGGTGCCCTGCGCAGAAGAGGTTGGAGGTGGGGAAGGCTTCGACGAGGATCTCGTACACGCGGCCTGGCTCCATCGCGCGCGGTTCTTCCCAGGAATCGCGGTAGCGCGCCCGGAGAATGCCGTCGCAGAGATTCATGGCGAAACCGCGCGGATACCCGGCGTCGGGAGGGCGGACATCGATCAGCTTGATCGTGAAGTCGGTGTCGGGACAGTCGCTCGACACGAAGAGTCTGGCAAAGACGGGGCCGGTCACCTCTATGTCCGCGTCGAGCGGAGGGGTCTGGAACACGAGGATATCGTTCCGCGACGAGAGCGGCAGGAAGGGAGGGGAACAGCCGAAGACTGAATCTGACTCGACCTGATCGAAGGCCCCGCCGCGCATGACGGGTTCGCCCGAGGTTATCGAGCCGCCGATGGATGGCACGGGGTGTTCCGGGTCGTAGCGCCAGGAGAGGGCGGCTTCTTGCTCCGCGGGCGGCGATCCGCCGAGGCTCCCGTCGGCGCGGAGGAAGAGTTCGAGCGGGCGCGAGCCGGGAATGGGCCAGTCGGTCGCCGTTTTCCAGACGCCGCCGTGCTCGAGCCTGCCGTCCCGGTTTTTCGTTCCCGGACCGCCTCCCATGCGGAAGTACCGGACCCTCGGCCCGTCGCCCTGTTCCGCCTTTCCCTTGAGCCACCGGTCGAAGAACGCGAGGCGCAGAGAGAGGAAGTTTTCCGCGATGTTGCCTTCGAGGGTGGCCGCCGGGCCGAAATCGACATCGCCCGCATACTGCAGGTAGCGGTCGCCGTGCGTCCAGGGTCCGAGGATCAGGTAGACGGGCCCGCGCTTCCGGTCCGAGAGGCCGCGGTAATTCGTCGTCGCCGTGCGCGGATAGGGATCGTACCAGCTCGACATGTGGACCATGGGAAGGTCGGCAAAGGAATCGTAGTACCCTTCGGCGTAGATCCCGAGCCGTTTCCAGAATTCGTCGAAGCGGCCGCGCGACCACTGGTCGAAGAGGTAGTCCTCGTATTCGGGGACCCAGCGGAGGGGGGAATGGCCCCGCTTCCAGGGCATCCTGGTGAACCACGCGCGGATGTCTTCCGACTCGAGGGCGGCCGCGGCTGTCGGATTCTCGGTCGCCACCTTGCTCTGGAGGGCCTGTCTGTAGGCCCAGGTGGCCTGCTTCAGCTCGAATGCGCCTCCCTGGCGGATGCCTCCCTGGTAGGCGTTGGAGAAGCCGCCCGAGTCGACGAACATCGCGGCGAGCCCCGGGGGGGCGAGGCAGGCTGCGGCGACCTGTGTGTGGGCGGCGTAGGACAGCCCCATCGTACCGATTTTCCCCTCGCACCAGGGCTGTTTCACGATCCAGGACATGGTGTCGTAGCCATCTTCGCCTTCCGACAGGTATTTCGTGAAACAGCCTTCGGACTTGTAGCGGCCGCGGCAATCCTGGTAGACGAAGACATAGCCCCTGGCCACGAAGTATTCCGCGACCTCGCGGCGTGAGGCGGGAACAGGATCGGCCACACTGCGCTCCGAGCGCGAGGGAGTCGTCTTGTCGTAGGGCGTGCGCTCGAGGATGGCGGGGAAGGCGCCAGGGGCGGGTTTTCCGCCATGTGCGGGACGATATATGTCCGTCGCGAGGCGGACGCCATCCCTCATCGGGATCATGACATCGGATTCCAGCACGGTTTCGTACATGACCTTCTCCTTCGTCGGGTGAGCGATCGCCGATCGATCGTCCCGATCCTAAAGGGCAGCGTTGAGGTGGCAGGCCGAGCGCCTGCCGGGAGCGATTTCCCGCAGCTGTGGCACCTCGACCCGGCAGCGGTCCATGGCGTGGGGGCAGCGCGGGTGGAAGTGACAGCCTCGCGGGGGATTCATGGGCGAGGGAATTTCGCCGCGGATGGGGTTGTAGTCGACCTTCCTGTCCTTGATCCGGGGCACCTCGCAGAGGAGGGCGCTCGTGTAGGGGTGGTTGGGCGAGGCGAAGAGCTCGTCCGCCTGAGCCTCCTCGACGAGGCGACCGAGGTACATCACGAGGACGCGGTCGGAGATGTGCCTGACGACGCCGATGGAGTGGCTCACGAAGAGGTAGCTGAGCGAGAGTTCCTCCCGGAGCTTCATGAAGAGGTTGAGAATCTGGGCCTGGATGGACACGTCGAGGGAGGCGACCGCCTCGTCGGCGACGATGAACTCGGGATTCACGGCGAGGGCCCGGGCGATCCCGACGCGCTGCCTCTGGCCGCCCGAGAACTGGTGAGGATAGCGCGTCTTGTAGGCGGGATCGAGGCCGCAGCGCCGCATCACCTCGTCGACATGGGAGTCGAGGCCGGCCGCGCCCACGAGGCCGTGGACCGCCGGCGCCTCGCCTATGATGTCGCGGATGCGCATCCGCGGATTGAGCGAGGCGAAGGGGTCCTGGAAGATCATCTGGATGCGCAGGGCCTTCTTGCGGTCGGCCCGGTTCGCCGCGCCGAAGGGATCTTCGCCGCGGTACAGGACCGTGCCGGCCGTCGGCTGGATGAGGCCCGCGACCATCCTTCCCAGGGTGGACTTCCCGCATCCCGACTCCCCGACGAGCCCCACGACCTCTCCCCTGCGCACGGAGAATCCGACACTGTCCACTGCGCGGACGGTTGTCGGTTTCGGGTTGGCGCCCAGGACTCTGGCGATTTTCATGGAAAGGTCGACGCGGCCGGCGAAATGCTTGGACAGGCCCTCGACCTGGAGTATGACTGGCGCCTCGTTCACGGCTTGACCTCTCGCGAGCAGGGATGGAAACAGCGGAATGCCCTTCCGCCCCGGAAGGTTTCCGTGGGTGTGGCCGCGCACTGTCCGTCGGCGTAAGAGCAGCGATCGCGGAAGGCGCATCCCTCGCCCGGGTCTATAAGGGAGGGCGTGGTGCCCGGAATCTGGAAGAGTTCTTCCCCGCGCTTCGTTCCCGAGGGGACGGACTTGAGAAGCCCCTCGGTGTAGGGGTGCAAGGGGTTGTCGAGGACTTCGTCGACCGATCCCTTCTCCACGATTTTTCCCGCGTACATGACGCAGATCGAATCGGCCAGGCCCGCGACGACGGAGAGGTCGTGGGTGATCCAGATGAGGGAGGTGCCCGTTCCGGCGCAGAGCTTCTTCATCTCGTGCAGGATCTGGGCCTGAATCGTGACGTCCAGGGCAGTCGTCGGCTCGTCGGCGATGATGAGGGCCGGATTGTTGATGAGGGCGATCGCTATGCACACGCGCTGGCGCATGCCGCCTGAGAACTGGTGGGGATAGGCGCCGAGCCTCTGTGCTGCGGATGGGATGCCGACGCGTTCGAGAGCGTCGACGGCGCGCGCGCGCGCCTCGGCCCTGCCCACCTTCCCGTGCGCCTGTATGGCCTCGACCATCTGCGTCTCGATTCTGAGGACGGGGTTGAGGGTCATGAGGGGGTCCTGGAATATCGCCGACACGACGGCCCCCCGAAGCTCGCGCCTTCGTTCCTCTTTGCATGTCCTGAGGTTTTCTCCGCGCAGGATGATGTCCCCGCCGACGATCCTGCCGGGCGCGTCGACGAGTCCCAGGATGGAGAAGCCGGTGACGCTCTTGCCCGAGCCGGATTCCCCGACGAGGCCCATGATCTCGCCCGGCCCGAGCGAGAAGGACACGTCGTCCACGGCTTTGACGAGACCGGCCCTGGTGAAGAAATGGGTTGAGAGGTTTCGCACCTCGAGCGTCGGAGTTCCGGCGCCAGCCGCGGCGCCGGGAGCTGCCGGCCCCTTCCTGGTGTCGTTCATCGTGTCGTTCATCGCTTCAACCTCGGATTGAGGACATCGCGCAGCCTGTCGCCCATCATGTTTATCGCGACGATGGTCACGACCAGCGCGATCCCGGGATAGAAACTGATCCAGTACTTTCCGGACAGGAGGTAGCGGAAACCGTTGGAGATGAGGAGTCCCAGGGAGGGCTTCGTGATCGGAAGGCCGATCCCGAGAAAGCTCAGAGTGGCTTCCGTGGTGATGGCCCTTGCGACCTGTGTCGTGGCGATGACGATGATGGATGGCATGACGTTGGGCATGAGGTGGCGGAAGATGATCCTCCGCGACGGCAGCCTGAGGGCGCGCGCGGCCTCCATGTACTCCTTGCCGCGCTCCGAGATCGCCGACCCCCGCGCGGCCCTGGCGAAGTAGGCCCACTGCACGATCACGAGGGCGATGATGATCTTGTCGACCCCCTGGCCGAGCACGACGAGGAGGATGAGGGCTATCAGTATCGCGGGGAAACTCAATTGCAGGTCGACGAGGCGCATGAGGAGGGTGTCGAAGCGCCCGCCCTTGTAGGCGGCGAGGAGGCCGAGGCTGGTCCCGATCAGGAAGGCGAGGACGGCGCTGACGAGGCCGACGCCGAGACTCGTCCTCAAACCGTAGAATATGGCCGAAAGCATGTCCCGTCCCTGCTCGTCGGTGCCGAGGATGTAGCTGCCCCCTGCGTAGTTTTTCGACATGGGCGGAAGGACTCCATCCATGACATCGAGTTTGGAGAGGTCGTAGGGGTCCTGCGGCGAAATCACGCTCGCGAACAGCGATACGAAGGCGACGACGAGGACGATGGCGAAGGCGGCGATGGCGGCCGGGCTCTCCCGGTACTCGTCCACGATCCGCATGAAGGGAGTCTGGTTTTTCTTCATCGCATCTCCTCCAGGCGGACGCGGGGATCGAGAAGCGAGTACACGACGTCGACGATGAGGTTGATGAGTATGAACATGACGACGATGACCATGAGGTAGGCCACGATCACCGGCCTGTCGAGCACGCCGATCGAGTCGATGATGAGTTTGCCCATGCCGGGCCAGGCGAAAATCGTCTCGGTCACGACGGCGAAGGCGATCACGCGTCCGAACTCGAGGCCGAGGACGGTGATGATGGGGATGAGTGTGTTCCTGAGCACGTGGACGCGGATGATCCTGGAGGTCCGGAGGCCCTTGGCCCGCGCGAACTTCACGTAATCGGAGAGGGCGACTTCCCGCGTGCCTGCGCGGGTGAGCCGTATGATGAGGGACATTTTGAACGAGGCCACCGTTATAGCCGGGAGGACGAGGTGACGCAGGCCGTCGAGGGTGAGGAAGCTGACCGGGATGCCGAGGAGGTTCACCGTGGCCCCGCGCCCTGAGGCGGGCAGCCAGCCCAGGAACACCGCGAAGACCATGATGAGCATGAGGCCGAGCCAAAAGGTCGGCACGGAGAAGCCGAAGGCCGAGATTCCCATGATCAGTTTGCTGGAAGGAGCGTCCGGCCTGAGGCCGGCGTGGAGGCCGAGCGGTATGCCGATGACGATGGTCAGGACGAGGGCGCAGAGGGCCAGTTCCAGGGTCGCGGGGACGCGCTGGATTATAAGCCTGAGGGCCGGCTCGTTGAAGCGGTAGGATTTTCCGAGATCGCCCTGGACGGCGTTGACGAGGAAGCGGTCGTACTGCTCGTACAGCGGTCTGTCGAGTCCGAAGCGGACGACGACCTCCTGGCGCTCGGCGTCGGTGGCGTCGGGCGCGACGAGGAGGTCTACGGGGTTGCCGATGGCGTAGACTCCGAGGAAAACCAGTATCGACATGACGAGCACCAGGATGATGCTCTGCAGTCCCCGGCGGATTATGAAGGTAAGCATGTGTCGGGTGTCCCTGAACGAAGTGCGAAGGATTTCCCGACCGGGCGGACGAGCCTGCCGGTCGGGGCGATCCTTCCGCCCCGCACGTCGCGCCGACCGCAATGACTGCAGCCGCGGGGGCGGGACGGAAAGGCATTATCTGACTGCGGTCACCGTGTTGGCCATCGTGTACTCGTCCATCCTCGCCTCGTAGGCGAGTCCCTTGCGGACTGCCCAGGTGTTGGTCTGGATGTACAGAGGGATGATGCCCTTGTCGCGGACTATGGCCACGCGGACCGCCTCCTGGAGGAAGGATTCGCGCTTGTCCGGATTGGTGGCCAGGGAGGCTTCCTTGATGAGGCGGTCGAACTCGGGGTTCGAGTAGCGTCCGCGGTTGTTCGCGCCGTTGCCCGTCGCCTTGTCGAAGGTCGCGAGGACGGCAGTCAGCCCGCGGGCGGCGTCGCCCGTCGTGTTGCCGAAGCCGATGAGGAAGATGCTGTACTCGAGATTGGTCGCGGCAGTTGTGAACACATTGTAGGGCAGGGCCTGGACCTTGATGTCGATGCCGATCCGGGCGAAGAACTGCCCGATGGCCTGCGTGACCTGCTCGTCGTTGAGGAAGCGGTCGTTCGAGCCGTGCAGGGTCATGGAGAAGCCGTTGGGATAGCCGGCCTCGGCGAGGAGCTTCTTCGCCTTCTCGGGCTCGTAGGGATCGGGCTTCACGTCGGGGATGTAGCCGATCATGCCTTCGGGCACGAACTGGCCGGTGGGCTCGGCCGCGCCGTTCAGCACGCGCTCGGTGAGGGCGTCGCGGTTGATGGCGAGGGAGAGGGCCTGGCGGACCCTGATGTCCTTCAGGGGATTCCTGTCGAGAGGTTTTCCGTCCTTGCCGGCGATGAAGGGGGTCTTGTCCCGGTTCGTGTCCATGTGGAGGTACATCATGCGGTCGGCGGCCCTGCTGAACAGGGTGACCCGCGAGTCCTTCCTGAGCCTGTCCTGGTCGACGGGAGAGACTTGGTCGATGATGTCGACATCGCCGGCGAGAAGAGCGGCGACGCGGGAGGGGTCGCTCGTGATCGGCTTGAAGATGACTTTGTCGAAAGAGGATCTGCGGCCCCAGTAGTCGGGGTTCTTCTCGAGGACGAGCCTGTCGCCGCGCACCCACTCGACGAATTTGAAGGGGCCGGTGCCGACCATGTACTTGCCCTTGTTGAAGTCGTCGGTCGTCGCCCCGACGGGCGTCGCCCCGGAGATCACGTAGATGAAGCTCAGGTCCATGGCGAACTGGGGTGAGGGGGTCTTGAGGAGGAAGCGGACGGTGTAGGGATCGACAGCGACCGTCTCCTTGATGGCGGCGATGTTCCGCTTGTAGCTGGAAGCCGAATCCTGGAGGGTCGGGATACGGGCGATGGTGGCGACGACGTCGGCGGAGGTGAAGAGCCTTCCGTCGTGGAATTTTACGCCCTGGCGGAGCTTGATCTCCCAGGTGAGCGGATTCACTTCCGTCCAGGAAGTCGCGAGGCCGGGCGCGATCTGCAGATTTTTGTCCCTCGTCACCAGAGTGTCAAAGATGTGCTGGGACACTTGCTGGGTCGATCCGGTCGTGGAGAATTGCGGATCGAGGGAGAGGGTCTCCGCGGTGAGTCCCATTTTGAGGATCGACTGGGCCCCCGCGGCGGTGGCACAGAATAGCAGGACAACCGATACCGCCGCGATCGCCGACAGGCGCCGCGACGTCCTTCCACTGTACATCATGAAAATACCTCCGGAGGACCCGCGTCCGCGCGGATCACTCAGTGCGGAAGTCTAGATCCCCTGTGCGGTGCCGTATGTAGGGCGGGGGATATTTCGTATGTACGAGCTTTTCCTACACGCAAAGAAGGCGGGCACGAGGATTTCACTTGCCCTCGACGAGGCCGTGCCTGAAGGCGTAATTCATGAGCTGGGCGTTGTTTTCCATGTTCATTTTCTCGAGGATCCTGCCGCGGTAGGTGCTGACTGTCTTCGCGCTCAGCGAGCAGAGCCCGGCGATTTCTCCCACACTCTTGCCGGAGGCGAGGAGGCGGAGCACCTGGAATTCCCTGTCGGAGAGGCGGCGATGCGGTTCGTCGGGACTCTCCCCCGTGATGTCGCCGAGAAGGAGTTCCTGGGCCCTCCGGCTGAGGAAGCGCCTCCCCGCGAGGACGGTCCTGACCGCCTCGAGCAGTTCGCCCGGATCGATGGCCTTGTTCACGCATCCCGAGGCCCCGAGCTTGAAGGCGCGGAGCGCGTACTGGTCTTCGGGCAGTATGGACAGTATGAGGACGTGCATCCGCGGATGCGCGTCCTTGAGGTCCCGGACGAGATCGAGTCCGTCCCGCCCCGGCATCGAATAATCGAGGATGACGAGGTCGTAGTCGATCTTTCCCGCGCCCGCGAGGACGGAAATCGCGTCCTCGGCCTCGTCGACGCTCACGTGGGGAATGTTCTCCTCGAGGAGCTGGCGCAGTCCCTTGCGCACGAGGAAGTGGTCGTCGGCGACGAGTATCCGGGTCATCGTTTCCCTCCCGCGTTTTTCGGGATTCGCGCCCTGACCGTCGTGCCGTTTCCCGGCGCGCTCTCGATCTCCAGGGCTCCGCCGAAAGACGCGCAGCGTTCCTTCATCCCGATGATGCCGAAGGAATCCGGGCGGGCCGCCCTTCCCGAATCCATTCCCGTGCCGTCATCCTTCACCTCGAGGAGATACGCCTCTTCGTCGGCCTTGAACGTGATGTTCACGCGCCGGGCCCCCGAGTGCCGCATGACATTGCCGAGCATTTCCTGAAGTACCCGGAACAGGGCCGTGGCGAGTTCTCCCGCGGGAATCATGATGCCTTCCCCGACGGAATGGAAGACCTCGATGCCACTCAGCCGCGCGAAATCCTGAGCGTACCACCTCAGCGCCCCTGTGAAATCGAGCGTGTCGAGCACGGCCGGCCGGAGCTTGGTCGCCACGGATTTGACCGATTCCATCGCGTCGGTGATGCCCTTCCTGATCGCCGCGATGCGCGCGAGCGATTCTGGGCGTTCCGCCTCCGGATGGGAGGCCAGCCAGTAGGCATGGAAATTGAGGACGGTCAGGTGCTGGCCGATCTCGTCGTGGACTTCGCGGGCAGCCATGCGCCTCTCTTCTTCCCGCGCATTCTCGATGTGTCGCGAGAAATTCACGAGGAGTTCGTTTCGTCTTCGCAGGGACAGGATCCTGGCCAGTATTCCGAGAGCGAGGAGGCCGAGGACGAAGACCGCGACGGCCAGCCTGAACCACCAGGTGGCCCAGAACGGCGGCGAGACGAGGATCGAGAGCGAGGCGCCGTAATTGTTCCAGATGCCGTTCCCGTTCGAGCCTTTCACGCGGAGCGTGTACCGTCCGGGAGAGAGGGGGGCGATGAAGCCGGAATTGTTCCGGCCGAGGAATGTCCATTCTTCCTGTTTCCCGTCCAGTTTCATGGCATACCGATCGCGGGAAGGAGCCGTATAGTCTATGACCGAGATGCTGAATCCGAGACCCCGGTTGTCGTACCCGATCCGGAGCGAGCTCCCCTCCTGCGAGTGGGCCGAGCCCGATGGGTCTCCGAGGACCGAGCCCGATATCGTGATCTCCGGCTGCGGCGCGTAGCGCGACACGGCGACAGGATCGAAGGCCGTCATTCCCCCGGAGCCGCCCGCCCAGACCTTTCCGTCGCCGCCGACCACGAGGGCGCCGGGGCTGAAGGGGCCCGGGACCAGTCCATCCTCTGCACCGAAACAGAAAAAATCGCCCAGGTTCCTGTCGAAGCTGTACAACCCGGCCGAGCTCGCGATCCAGAGTATGCCGGCGCGATCTTCCGCGATCGCCTGGACACTGTCGCCGTAGAAGCCTTCCATCTCGCCGTAATGGACGAAGGTTCCGGTCTCGGGATCGAGGCGGACGAGGCCTGCCCCTCCCGTGCCTACCCAGATATTTCCGCCTGAGTCTTCGAAAACCACGGTGATACACGAATCGCCCACGGGAGAAGGCTCGCCCCTTCCTCCGGTGTGCGCGACGAAGCGGTCAGTTCCCGGGTCGAGTCTCCAGAGCCCCGCGTCGCGGGTCCCGGCCCAGAGCCTTCCGGAAGAGTCGCGCAGGACGGCCGTGACCGAAGGGAGCGCGCGCTCCGATCCATTCCCTTCCCCGAGAGCGTGGTGCGTGAATGTACCTTTCCCCGGATCGAAATTGTCGAGGCCAGCGTCTTCGAGGCCAACCCAGACGGATCCATCGCTGTCTTCACAGAGGGCGAGGACGGAGTTGCCCGCGATGCCTCCCGTTCTCCCCCCGAGGTGCCGGAAAATGCGGAGACTTCCGTCGGCGCTGCATCGATACAGGCCTTCCTCGGTTCCGACAAAAAGCGATCCGTCCCTCGTCGCGAGGAGGGTATCCGTCTCCTGCGCTTTCGACGCGGGAGGAAAAAGGGAAGCCGGAAAGGCCGCATCTGCCCGGAACTTCCCCGCCCCCGGATCAGGCCGCACGATGCCCATACCCACGGTTTTGGCGAGGACCGTTCCGTCGGGCATGACCGCGAGGCCGGTGACCGCTTCGGGTTTCCCGGATACATCCTTGCGCACGATGCGTCTGAACGCCGAGGATCGAAGGTTGTACACCCGTACTCCTTCCTGTCCGAGTCCGGCCCACATCAAGCCTCCGCGATCCCGCCTCAGCGCGAGGACAGGGACGCGGTCGGCCGGCGGCGCTTCCGTCATCCGCAGACTGGCCGGGTCCAGGAAGCAGATTCCCGCGTTTCGGTATCCGATCCACAGTCTTCCTTCCAGGTCTTCGGCGATCGCTTCCACATGGTCAAAGATGCCCGAATTTCCGGCATGGCTGAATCGACCCTCCCGGTACAGGTCGATCCTGCCCTCGCCGCCGCCGATCCAGACGCCGCCGAAGGAGTCCTCGAAGAGGGCGGTCGCGTAGTCCGAGGAGATGCTCGCAGGATCTCTGTCGTCGTGGCGATAGACGGCCAGACGGGAACCGTCCTCCCCGAAAAGTTCGAGGCCGCGACCTTCCGTCGCCACCCAGATTCTGCCGCCCGAGTCGCCGAGTATTCCGTTGATCCGCGAGGGATGAGCTTCGCGGTCGCTGAATGGCAGGAATCTGTCTCCCGATGGATCGTATCTGTCCAGACTTCCCTCGGCGCCGCCTGCGATGAGCCTGCCGAGGCCGTCCAGCCCGAGAGCGGTCACCCGGTCGGTGCGCAAGCCTTTTTCTCCTCTGTAGGAAACGAATTTGCCCGAATCGGGGTTGAAGCTCGAGACACCTCCTCCCTCGGTCCCGATCCATATCGTTCCGGACTGATCCTCGACGAGGGCGAGCACCCGGGACGAGGCGAAGGAAGTCCCTTCAAAGCGCGGTCTGAATGTCTCGAAGCTGTGCCCGTCAAAACGCGAGATGCCACCTGTCGCGCCGAACCACATGTGCCCCCGGCGATCCTGCAGTATGGCGCGCACAGTGTCTCCCGCCAGACCCTCCCTGGTCCCGAGGCTGTAATAGCCGAGATCGCCCGGGCTGATGCCGCGGAGCAGACTCGCTGTGCCGACAAGGAAAATGAGGCTGATTGTCAGAAACACCGTTCCCTTGTCCCTGTCCATGGCACAACCCCGAAGAAGAGATTTTCTGCGGCGGTTTATCCTAATGTCACCGCGGCCGGGGCGCAACAGTCTCCGGACATCATGGTCTCCTGGCATCAGGGTCTCTGGGCATCAGGGTCTCTGGACATCATGCTCAGATCGCGTTGAGGTGCATGCGCGAATTGAGGGCGCGCCAGGTTTTGGGCGTCGTGCCCTCGAAACGCCTGAACATGCGCCGGAAGTGGACGATGTCGGTGTAGCCGCAGCGAAAGGCCACCTCGTTGATGTTGAGGTTTCCGTCCATGAGAAGGCTTTTCGCGAGCCTGATTCTCTGCCCGTGCAGGTCATCCATGAGCGCGACGCCAAAGCTCTTCTTGTAGATGCGCCCCAGGTAATCGGGATTGCAGCCCAGGTCCGCCGCGATGAGCCGGGTGGATGTGGCCTCGGTGAAGCGGCGCGCGACGACGAGCCTGGCCTGACGCGCGAAGAGCGGCAGTGTCCTGTCATCGGGCGGCCTCGATCCCTCTCCCCTCGCCATGAAGGAGATGATGGCGAGGCAGGGCATCCACATCCCCTCGGCGCCGGGGCCGAATTTTTCCTGCTCGTCGAGAAACCAGCGAAAGAGCTCGACGAGCCTGTCCGGGTTGCCGACCCGCCCGGAGACCGGAAAACCGATGATGGGTATACCGGACCCGGTGCTGACAAAACCCGGACCGGCGTTTTTTTTCATCCGGAAATGCATCCAGTAGAACTCGAGCTCGGGTCCGTAATCCTCCGTTCCCCAGTGCCGGCGCCCCGGCGAGAGCACCAGGTACTCTCCGGCCGGGACCGAGTATCCACGGCCTTCCTCGCTGATCCCGAGAAGGCCGCTGACCACGAAGATCGCCTCGAAGGAATCGAGTATCCGCTCGGGATGCCGGCCTTCCCCTCTCGACACGAAGCGCCCGGCGTTCTCCGGGACAAGAGGCATGTCGAAGGCAAAGGAGAGCCGCGGGGCAGGGGAAGTCGGAATCGTACTCATATTCTACCTGATTTGCATGCTTGTATACCTCCCGACCCTTGTCAATACTGATCAAGAATAAAATGCCAAGGAGTCCGCGCCGATGAAACCTATTTCAGCCGAGAAGGTGAGGGTCAGCGATACATTCTGGACCCCGTACATGGAGCTCGTGAGGAAGGTGATCGTTCCCTATCAGTGGGAGGTCATGAATGACCGCGTCGAGGGGGTGGCCAAAAGCCATGCCGTCGCGAATGTCCGGATCGCGGCCGGGCTCGAGGAAGGCGAGTTCTACGGCTTCCGCTTCCAGGACAGCGATCTGGCCAAGTGGCTCGAGGCGGCAGCCTGGTGTCTCGCGACGGAACGCGATCCTGGACTGGAAAGCCTCGCGGATGGTCTGATCGAGGATCTCGGCCGCGCCCAGTGGCCCGATGGCTACCTCAACACCTACTTCACGCTCAAGGAAAAGGGAAAACGATGGACCTGCGAGAGGGACAGCCATGAGCTCTACGTGGCCGGGCACCTCATCGAGGCGGCTGTCGCCTATCACCGTGCGACCGGCAAGACCCGCTTCCTCGACATCATGCGGGTGAACGCCGACCACATCGACTCGATTTTCGGCCCCCAGGAGGGCAAGCTCCACGGCTATCCGGGCCACCAGGTCACGGAGATGGCCCTCGTCGGGCTCTACGGTGAAACCGGGGAGAAGCGCTACCTCGACCTTGCCCGGTACTTCATCGACGAGAGGGGGAGGAAGCCCGCCTTCTTCGAACTCGAGGCTGCGGCCCGCGGCCAACCGGATGACAAGGGCTACTTCGGGGAGAGGATGGCCGAATACAACCAGACCCACCTTCCCGTCAGGGAGCAGAAGAAGGCCACCGGCCACGCTGTGCGCGCCGTCTACATGTACTCGGCCATGGCGGATCTCGCCGCGATCGACGGCGACGCAAAACTCGCCGAAGCCTGCCGCGAACTCTGGAAGGACGTGACGAGGCGCCAGATGTTCGTCACCGGAGGAATCGGACAGGACGAATCCTGGGAAGGCTTCTCCGAAGACTACGACCTGCCGAACGCTTCGACCTACAACGAGACCTGCGCCTCCATCGGCCTCGTCTTCTGGGCCGCGCGCATGGCCAGGCTCGAGCGGAAGGGCGACTACTTCGACGTGGCCGAGCGGGCCCTCCACAACGGAGTGCTTTCGGGCATCTCTCTGGACGGACGGAAGTACTTCTATGTGAACCTCCTCGAATCGCTGCCCTCTGTCGTCGCCCGCACGCGCGACATGAGCTACGCGTCGACGACGCGCAAGGGCTGGTTCCCCTGCGCCTGCTGCCCGCCCAATCTCGCGAGGCTCATCGCCTCCATCGGCGGCTACATCTACTCATCCTCCCCGGGCGGGAGGGGAAGCCCCCCCGACGTATCGGTCCAGCTCTACATCGCGAGCGAGGCGAGCCTCGACATCGCCGGCGCGGCGCTCCGGATCGCCCTCCAAGGCGACTATCCCCGCTCGGGCAGGGTCGGGATTTCCGTTTCGCCGGATCGCCCCGCGTACTTCTCGCTCAGGCTGCGCATTCCCGGATGGTGCACAGGGTTCCGTCTGAGTCTCAACGGCGGGGACCTGAACCTCGCACCGGTTGAAGGATACGTCTCAATCCTGCGCGAATGGGCTTCCGGGGACAGTGTCGATCTCGAACTCCCGATGCCGGTCCGGAGAGTCGCGGCCAATCCCGCCGTGACGGCCGACGCGGGCAAAGTCGCGATCGCCCGCGGACCGGTCATCTATTGCCTCGAGGAAGTCGACAACGGCCCGAACCTCGCCGACATCGTGCTCGCCGCGGAGCCCCGTTTCTCTGAGCGCTTCGAGGAAGGACTTCTGGGCGGGGTCGTCGCTGTCTACGCCGACGCCTTCCGTCGGGGAAATGGCGGCGAGGGACCGCGCGAAGCCGGAGAAGGCGGCATTCAGGACAGGGCCTCGGAGCTGGCGGCCTGGGGCGACGACTTGTACAGGGACTATGAGCCTTTCAACACTCCGCTCCGGATCAAGGCGGTGCCCTATTACGCCTGGGACAACCGCGGCGAGAGCGAAATGCTTGTCTGGATCAGGCAGAGCTGAGTCCGGGGCCGGAATCACGGAAGAAGGGGTAAGAAATGTTCGATGCTGCTGTCCATTCCGGACGCAGGAAGGCTCTCCTTGGCCTTCTGGCTGCCCGGGGAATCGACGAGGGACTCGCGGTGTTCATCGGAAACCGCCAGAGTCCAAAGAATTATGCCGACAACTGTCATGATTTCCGTCAGGATTCCAGTTTCCTGTATTTCATCGGCCCGAACGATCCGGATCTCGCGGCCGCCATCGATCTCGGCACCGGAAAGACAACCCTCTACGGCGAGGATGCCGGTCCGGACGATATCGTGTGGACGGGACCGAGGCCGGGGATCGCCGACATTGCGTCGAGGGCGGGAATCGATCGTACGGCGAGGCGCGCGGAGCTGGCCCGCGACGTGGCCTGCGCCTCTGTTTTCTACTTCCTTCCTCCCTACAGGCAGGAGGGCGCCGCGGAGATCGACGGGCTCGTGCATCTCACTTCGCTCTCCCTGCTCTCTCCCGAGGAGCTGCATGCCCGCGCGATTCTTCCCCTCGTGAGGGCCGCCGTCGCCCTGCGGGAAATCAAGTCCGAAGCGGAAATTCTCGAGATGGAGCATGCGGTCGACATCTCCGTCCGGATGCACGAGGCGGCGATGCGTTCTGCCCGGCCGGGCATGCGCGAGTGCGAGGTCGCGGCCGAGATTGTCCGCGTCGCCCTCGCCGCGGGGGGCCAGACCGCCTTCCCCGTCATCGCGACGACGCGAGGCCAGACACTGCACAATCTGGACCGGAACAATGTGCTCCGGGATGGCGGTCTCTTCCTCGTCGACGCGGGAGCCGAGACGGAATCGGGCTACGCGGGGGACCTCTCCTCGACCTTCCCGATCGGCAGCCGTTTCGATGCTCGCCAGCGGGAAATCTACGAAATCTCGCTCGCGGCCCACCGTGCGGCCTCTTCCCTCGTCGGCCCCGGAGTCGCGTTCCGGGACGTCCATTTCGCCGCCTGCAGGAGCATCGTCGAAGGCCTCAAATCCATCGGCCTCATACATGGTCTTACGGAAGACATCCTCGCCTCAGGCGCCCACGCGCTCTTCTTCCCCTGCGGCACCGGGCATCAGATCGGCCTCGACGTGCACGACATGGAGAGTTACGGCGAAATCTTCGTGGGCTATGACGGGGAAGCGAAGAGCCCGCAGTTCGGCCTCAAGTCCCTCCGTATGGCCAAAACTCTGAAACCCGGCATGGTCGTGACGGTGGAGCCGGGCATCTATTTCATACCGGAGCTCGCCGAGCGGTGGAAGAAGGACAAGACACTCTCTTCGTTCGTCGATTTTACGAAATTCGCGCTCTATACCCCTATAGGCGGGATCAGGAACGAGGAGAACTGGCTCGTCACTTCCGGGGGGGGGAGGGCTCTCGGGCCGGCTTTCGACAAATCGGCCAAAGCGGTCGAGTCGAGGCGGCCGGGCTGAGACGAAGGGCCCGGATCCGAGGCTGCTTTCCGCAGGTCCAGGCTCTGTTTGACAGCGGCCGGCAAAGTGTTCACAATCTTGTGGGCAGATGGCTGTGCCGATCGGATGGAGTCGGGCCGGAAGTCCGAAGCGGGGAGGCTGATGGAAGAGCGGAGCGTGCGGGAAGGAAGCGCCGGCGTCGGGGCAGCGGATACATCGCCTGCGCAGCCTTCCGGAAATGCGAGTTGGGGGCCTTATTCGATACGGAACAAGCAGGGGAAGGACTGCCTGTACTCCGACAACGCCCCGGCTCTACGGATCGTGCTCGAGAAAGGCAAAACTGTCACTGGGCGTGGGCGCTTCCTCTACCCGGATGGCTGCATTTTCCTGGACGGCGCCTATCACGGAGCCCCTTTCATCGACAACAAGCGACGGCAGTATTCCCTGGACCACCACGCCGGCTGCATCCGCTCCTTCACGCTTTCCACATGTGAACAGGCTGCCGTCCTTATCCACGAGGGCATGCCTCTCGACATCGGAGAATGGCTCGTCGTCCTCAACGACCTCGACCTCGATTCGATCCTCGCCGCGTGGATACTGATGAACCGCGGCGAATTGCTTGCCGGCGAAAAAGAACTCCTCGAGCGCCTCATGCCCCTTGTGCGGCTCGAAGGGGCCATCGACGTCCACGGATTCGGCGGCGGGATGCTCACAGGGCTGCCGAGGGAAGAGAGAGCGCGACTCGGAGTGCTTCTCGAAAGGTTGCGGAATGTCGCGAAGGGATCGTCGCTTCCGGGCGAAAAGAACTACCTCCCCGTGCTCGCCCGCGCTCTGGAAGAGTTGGATCGGATGATCATCCCCCCTGAAGCCCTGAAGGCCATGCTGGAATTCAGGGAAACAGGCAGGGTAGGGCTCGGGGAAGGGAAGATAGCCATTATGTGCCAATCGGAGAAGGGAATCCATGAAACGGAATCCTGGTTTTCCGGCCGGCTGGGCAGGATTCTCGGCCTCCTGATTCTCGATCAGGGGAAGGGCCGCTACACGCTCAGGCTTGTCGACCGCTTCATGCGGCGCGATCTCGTGCACCTGTACCGCAGACTCAACGCGATCGACCCCGCGGTGACCAGGTCGCGGGAGACGGGAAACGCCTGGGGAGGTTCGCGGGAGATCGGCGGCTCGCCGCGCGAGACGGGAACGGCCCTCTCCCCGGAACGGATCTTGGAACTTGTCGGTGAAACTTTCGCCGATTCGGGTATACGGCGTTTTTTCGGCAGGCTGATGGCCGGGCGGTGAAGGATTACTCCCCGAGTTCGTCCATCCGCGCGATGGCGCGCGCTCTGTCGACACGGATTATTTTTCCGCCTCCCGACTCGACGATGCCCGACTCCTCGAGATTCCTGATGACGCGCGCCATATGCCGGGCCGATCCTCCGACGTAGCCAGCCAGCTCTGATTTGGACATCGGTCCCGCGGGCGCCCCGCCATCGAAGCGTCCGATGAGAGCTTTCAGGACGCCGTAGGCTAGGGGGAAGGCGTGGCTCGTCGCGATGCGCGCGGAGTTCTTCTGCAGGCGCGAGGCGAGGATGCGGCCGAGACCTTTCGCGATCTCTGGCTCCGTCCTGATGAGGGAGTCGAGTTCGGTGTACGAAAAGAGGTAGCAGGTTGTCGCTTCGAGCGCTCTGACATCGCAGATGATGTCTGTTCCCAGAAAATACTCGACGTCGCCGATCGTCTCTGTGCGGCCGGAGAGAGCGATGAGGACTTCCTTTCCGTTCTCGGCGACGATGCTCGAGCGGACCAGTCCCGCGACGAGGAAGAGAACTCCGCGCAGGCTCCCGTTCTGTCGGGCGAGGAATTCACCTCGCGGGAAGGAGAGCTTTCGCGGCATCATGCCGTTGAGTCGCCCGGCCCTGAGCGCCATATCGAGCAGAGGAAAATTCGTTTCCACTAAATCCTCCCCGTTGCGGACAGACCTTCTTATCTTCCCCTTTTCCCCGCGTGCCGGACGGAGAAGATGCGGAAAAGGGACGGTCACCGGGAGCGATCAGGCTATCACGAATAATTTCCGATTGTCTCGCCTTCTTCCGTCGTGGGAAGGATCTCGCCGGCCACGATCCTGTACATGCGGGGCGCCAGCTTTTCCATGGCCGACGTGAGCTCGGGATAAGGAACGTTGCACAGGCTTATGAGGCCATGCTGCATGCACTCGCCGTCGAAGCGCCCCAGTACGGGCTGGTCGTTCCACTCGAAGTAGTGGGCCCCCACGCTGCAGCTGTGGGCCATGGCCCGCTCCATGTAGAAGAGGCAGGCCTTGGTCCTTTCGGTCTGGCTGGGGGAGAAGACGAGACCGGTGGCGAGGTTGCCGATATCGTCCGCATATCTGCCGCGCAAAAAGTCGATGAGCGCGTTCTTGCTGTGAAGCTCGCCTGAGTGGGCGAGAACCCGTTCGGCGGGATTGACCGAGTCCTGGAAAAGCCACTCCGGTTCGTTGGTTATGAAGTAGCCGATCATGTAAGGATTGCCGGCGTAGGGAGCCAATTGCTCGCGGGCGAAGCGCTCGGAACCGCCTGAGTACTCGGGGCTGAAGACATCGGGAAAGTCGCGGTAGATACAGGGTTTGGTCAGCGGGAAATTCTTCAGGGTCACGACGAATGGTATTTTCGCCTTTGCGAGGAAATCCTGGACCCGTTCGTCGACGTAGTTGTTTACGCCGACGCCGATGGTATTGATGCCCCACAGGCGCATCCTGGCCGCGTTTATTTCCATCCATGCTTCCCACCAGTTTTCCGGTCCGAAGGCGCGGATCATGTTGGCGCGGGGGAAGTTGAACATGAGGCGGCCCAGGCCGCTCTCCCTGCCGTTGCGTTTGGCGAACTCCGGTATCTCCGAGGCTTCGGTCCAGCAGTCCTTCCAGGTCGGGTCCGCCCTGTCGGGGAGCCAGTCGAACATTTCCTCCATGCGGTCCACGAAGCCATGCACTCCCATGCGGCTGCCATAGCAGACACCGTGGAAATATGTATTCAGCATTCTTGACTTTCTCTCATTCTTTGACTGCGCCCAGGGTTATTCCCCTCGTGTAGTAGCGCTGGAGGAAGGGGTACACGACAAGGATGGGGATGATCGACACCGCGATCGTCGCCATCTTCATGCTCTCCTCGCTCAGGGAGGCCGCCGCGCTCAGGTTGCCGACGACCGAAAGCGAGTTCAGTGTGCCCGTCGAGGCGATGAGCTTGCGCAGGTAGACCTGGAGGATCTCGAGCTGGGGCTTGTTCGTGTACAGGATGCCGTCCATGTACTCGTTCCAGCTGGCGACGCCGTAGAACATGGCCACGGCGGCGATGGCCGGTTTCGAGACAGGGACGAAAATTCTGAACAGGACGGTGAAGGAGTTCGCGCCGTCCATGTGGGCGCTCTCCTCCAAGGAATCCGGGATCGACTTGAAGTAGTTGCGCAGGATGAACATGTTGTAGGCGCTCATGGCCGAAGGCAGGACGAGGGCCCAGAACGTGTCGATGAGGCCGTAGGACTGGACGATGAGGTAGGTCGGTATCATGCCACCGGTGAAAAGCATCGTGAAGAAGAAAAGCATGGAGAGGCCGCCCCGGCCGCGGAGCCTGCGGCGCGAGAGGGGGAAGGCGGTGAGGATGCTCAGCATGATGCTCAGGCTCGTGCCTGCGAGCGTGCGCATTATCGTATTCCCGTAGGCCACGAAGATAAGGAAACCGATGCCTTCGATACGGGGCGGGGCGAACTCAGAATCACCTGCGTCCCGGAGAAAGCTGGGCTCTGGCGAAGCCCTGGACTGGGGCGATTCCGTCGACCTGGCGTTTCTTCCCATGAACCTGCCCTACACGATGACGAGCGAGCAGGTAGCCGAGGCCGTCAGGGTCATCCGACCGAGGATCCTCTATCCCTACCACTTCGGGAACACCGACACCGGCGTCATCTCGAAGCTCTTGGCGAACGGGCCCGGCATCGAGCTGCGGCTGAGAAAACTGCAGTGAGGTCGACACCATGAAAACAATCCTCTGCTACGGAGACTCCAATACCTGGGGCTACGACCCGAGAACGACGGGACGTTATCCCAAAGCCCTCCGCTGGACGAGCGTCCTCGCCGCGTCCCTGGAGGCGACCCAGCCCGGCGCCTTCGAGGTTGTCCTCGAGGGGTAGAACGGCCGGACGACGGTCTGGGACGATCCCTTCGGCGAGAAGAACGGCTTGAGGTACCTCCTCCCCTGCCTCGAAACCCACAAGCCCCTGGACCTCGTCATCTTCCTCCTGGGGGCGAACGACCTCAAGAACCGCTTCGGCGTTTCCTCCTACGATGTCGGGAAGGGAGTGGCTTGTCTCGCCGGCCTCGTCCGGATTTCGGGTTCGGGTCCAGCCGGCGCGGCCCCAAAGGTCCCCGCCGTGGCGCCCTCGCCCTTCGGCAGGATGGAGAGCTTCGCCCAGGACTTCCTGGGAGGGGCCGAGAAATCGCTCACCCTGGGCAGGGACAGGAGCATTGGCAGAACAGAACGGTATCCCTTTTTTCGACGCGGGCTCGGTGATCCGATCCAGCGACGTCGATGGGATACATCTGGATCCCGGGGAGCATGCCAGGCTTGGGGAAGCTTTCGCCGGGGAAGCGATCAGGTTGCTGGACTGACTTCGACGGGTAGGTTTTCCTTCATGAAGATCTCGATCGGGACGATGATTTCTCTCTCGATTTCCTGCTGGAGGACGACGTGGGAGTAGAGCTGGTAGACGCTCTCGTATCCTTGGTATTCGGGGCGCTGGGATAGGACGACGTCCAGGAGGCCGGCCTTGAGCTGACGGGCGTTCTCGGGGACGAGGTCGTAGCCGACGGTAGCGATATGGCGGTCGGCGTCTTCGTTGACGAAGGTGGCTACCCTGTGGGCAGAGGCGTTCGTCACGAAGATTCCGTCGACGTCGGGATGCTTCCGTAGAAGTTGCCTGAGGAAGAACTCCCGTTTTTCCTTGTGCTCGATGTCGAAGCATTGGAAGGTGCCGATATTTCGCTTCGCCCCGATCGAGGCGAAATACGAAAGGAAGCCCTCGACCCGCTTCTGGATATGGAAATCCTCGGCGTGGGTGCTGATAACACAGTAGGTTCCCTTGCGTGTCGCGAGGGCGTCGAGCATTCGACCCGCGAGGGTGCCGCTTTGGAAGGCGTTCTGGCCTATGCGGGAGATTGGGGAGTAGCCGGGCAGCTGGGCGTCGAAGAACATGACGGGAAAATCGGCCGGCAGCCTGTGGAGCAGGGCCATGGAGGCTTCGGGGAGGACGGGGGCCATGAGGAGGCTGTCGAATTCCGCCGAGAACAATTGCTGGATGTGTTCGTGGAACGAGGATTCGCTGTATCGGTCGAATTCGATCTTCTTTATGGAGACGCGGAAGGGGGCCAGTTCCCTGGCGGCCTTCTGCACCCCGGCATAGACTATCCTCCAGTAGCCCGAGTCTTCCCCGAGGCTCGGGATGAGGCAGGCGAAGTTGTAGGGGCGGTTCAACTTAAGCTGTCGGGCCGCCATGTTCGGTTTGTAGCTCGAATCCCTGATGATGGTTTCCACCTTGGCCTTCGTCGAAGCCGATACCCGCCCTCTGTCGTGCAGGACACGGTCGACGGTCCCGATGGATATGCCGGCGGCTTCAGCGATTTCCCGTAGGGTCATGTCTCGATTTCTCCCGGTTCGGATGCAGTTCTACTTTCCCCGATTGTAGGGGGCTGTTTTCTTCGATGTCAATCCTCGCGTCTAGGCTTCCTTCCCGGCGGAAAGATTTCCACAAAAAAAATTTGACAAAACCGGGAACCACTGATAGGATTGAACTCGAGAGCGTGTACGTTAACGCACCCGATGCCGAGCCACTAAGCCGGATGATCCGGCCAACGGAGCGAATATGAAACAATCGTTGAAAAGAATATCCATTCTGGCGGCCGCCGGACTATTCCTGGCGACCGCGGCATTCGCCGCCGACGCCAAGGCGGTCTCCGTCACCGTCGTCGGCCTCTACTCCGAGACGAGCGACGGCTATGTCAGCTTCCGGAAAGCCGGGGGGTCGGGATGGACCGTGGCTAAGGCTGGAGACGTCATTCCCACGACGGCCGAGATCAAGATCAACGTCGAGCAGGACTGGCTGGAATTCGTTATCGCGACCAAACCGACCGAGGTATACGAACTCCAGGGCCCGGAGAAGGGGGAACTCGTGCGCAAGGTCGCCGATATTCTCAAGGGCAAGCCCAGGGTCGTAGCCTTCCCGAGGGGGAGCGCGACCAAGCCGGATTCAAGCTTCAAAGACAAGCTCGTCGTCACCAAATACCTCGGCCGGCAAATCTACCGGAGCGAATCGGGCGAGTCCCGGGACATCAAGTATGGGGATATCCTCGCCCTGGGCGGGAAAGTGAAGATCATAGCGATCAACAACACCCTCACCCTCATGAACGCTTCCGGAGCCGTTACCGATGTCATCGGTCCCTTGAATTTCTCGATCGAACAAATTCTTTCCAATAAAAGTCTTTACAAGTTCCTGAACGTCCAGAAGTAAGGTACAGAAGGAGGCCGCCGGGAGTGAAAAAGGGTAAAACGCGTCCGCCCGAGGCTGGCGGATGTGGGCATTTTGTCATTTGGTTCCCCTGAATAAGCCCTAGGCTGGGGGAAAAGTTCAGCGTCGGAAAGACGCGAATGTACGTAGAGGAGGATTTTCTATGAGGAATTGGAAAAGAGGTTTAATGCTGTTGGCCGTAGCCATGATGATCTGCACCGCGTCCGTGTTTGCCGCGCCTCCGAAAACCTGGGTCGTCGGCTTCTCCCAGATCGGCTCCGAGAGCGAGTGGAGAACGGCCGATACGATCTCCGTCCAGAACGCCTTCAACGAAGACAACAGCTTCATCCTGATTTATTCCGACGCCCAGCAGAAGCAGGAGAACCAAATCAAGGCGCTGCGCTCTTTCATCGCCAGGAAGGTTGACTGCATCGTGTTCACCGCCCTCGTCGAGACCGGATACGGCCCCGTGCTCCAGGAAGCCAAGAAGGCGGGCATCCCCGTCATCATGATCGACCGCGACGTCCAGGAAGCCGACCGCGCCCTCAGGCTGACGATCATGGGCTCGGACTTCGTGAAGGAAGGCGAGAAAGCGGGCACATGGCTCGCCGACTACCTCAAGAAACAGGGTCTTGATGACGGAAAGAAGAGTGTCAACATCGTCGAGCTCCAGGGTACGACCGGCTCGGCTCCCGCCATCGATCGCAAGACTGGTTTCGCCACCGTCATGAAGCAGCACTCGAACTGGCAGCTCACCCGCTCCCAGACCGGCAACTTCACCACCTCCGAGGGCAAGGCCGTCATGGAAGCCTTCCTCAAGGCCGACAAGACTATCCAGGTTCTCTATGCCCACAACGACGGCATGGCTCTCGGCGCCATCCAGGCGATCAAGGAAGCCGGACTCAAGCCGGGCAAGGACATCATCATCGTCGGCGTCGACGCAGTAAAAGGCGCTTTCGAGGCAATCGTAGCCGGCGAGATGAACTGCACGGTCGAGTGCAGCCCCCTCCTCGGTCCCCAGGCCGTCCAGGCCGTGTCCGACCTCCGCGACGGGAAGAAACTCCCCGCGAGGATCTGGACGATCGAAGGCATCTTCGACGCGACCAACGCTGCAGCCGCCCTTCCGTCCCGCCAGTACTAGTACAAGCAAAATCGTTCTATAATTGAAAAAAAGATCAAGACCACCCCGGTAAACGGGGTGGTCTTGATCGATACTCAAACAAGCCAATCAATGTTCGCGGGAGGCGTGGGAATGTCCGACAGGGCTCCTATCATCGAGATGAAGAAGATCAGCAAGGGCTTCCCTGGAGTGCAGGCCCTCGCTGACGTGGATTTCCGCCTTTTCCGAGGCGAGGTCCATGCCATTATGGGGCAGAACGGGGCGGGCAAGTCCACCCTCGTCAAGGTGCTCACCGGAGTCTACAAGCAGGATTCAGGCGAGATGCTGCTCGAGGGAAAGCCCATCCGGCCCGATTCCCCGCTCGCCGCCCAGAAGCTGGGCATCAACACCGTCTATCAGGAGGTCAACCTTTGCCTCAATCTGTCGGTGGCAGAGAACATCTTCATAGGCAAGGAGCCTAAGAAGCTGGGCCGGATAGACTGGAAAGCCATCAACCGAGGGGCCGAGGAGGTCCTGTCCAGGCTCAATATCCGGATCGACGTGACGCGGACACTCGCCTCTTATTCCATCGCGATCCAGCAGATGGTCGCCATCGCCCGCGTCCTCGATTCCTCGGCCAAGGTCCTCATCCTCGACGAGCCGACCTCGAGTCTCGACGACACCGAGGTGGAGCAGCTCTTCAAGGTCATCAGGAAACTGCGGGACGAAGGCTTAGCCATCCTCTTCATAACCCACTTCCTCGACCAAACCTACGAGATATCCGACAGGATCACGATCCTGAAGAACGGCACCTTCGTGGGAGAGTACATGGCCGACAAGCTTCCCAAGCTGGACCTCATCACCAAGATGCTCGGCAAGGAGCTTACCGATTTCAAGTACACGGCCGACGCTGGCGCCGTCCGGAAGACGGCGGCCAAGGCCGGGAAGGAAGCCGTCCTCCGCGTGGAGGGACTGGGTCTCCAGGGCTCCATCGCGCCCTTCGACCTCAAGCTGGACTCGGGCGAGGTCCTCGGCTTGGCGGGTCTCCTGGGCTCCGGAAGGACGGAGATGGCGCGCTTGATCTTCGGCATCAGCAGCGCCGACCAGGGAGAGCTGTTCATCGAGGGCAAGAAAACCAGCATCGGCTCCCCCCGGAACGCGATGATGGCGGGCATTGGCTTCTGCTCCGAGGACCGCAAGAACGAGGGCGTCTTCTCTGAGCTCTCGATCCGCGAGAACATCATCCTGGCCCTCCAGGCAAAGCGGGGGACATTCCGCTACCTTTCGAAGAAGAAGCAGTTGGAGATAGCCGACGAGTTGATCGCCTCCCTCGGAGTCAAGACACCGAACGCCAACTACGAGGTCAGGCAGCTTTCGGGCGGCAATCAGCAGAAGGTCATGCTGGCCAGATGGCTCGCCACCGACCCCATTATCCTCATCCTGGACGAACCGACCCGCGGCATCGACGTCGGCGCCAAGCTCGAGATCATGGAGCAGATTCTCAATCTCTCAAGGAAGGGCTTGAGCGTGCTCTTCATATCATCGGAATTCGAGGAGGTCATCCGCTGCAGCAACAGGATCGCCGTCCTCAAGGACAAGGTGAAGATAGCCGAGCTCAGTGGAGCCGAAATGACGGAGAGCGGTATCTTGCAGACCATCGCGGGAGGCAAATGAACATGGGCTGGTGGAGACGCATCACAAACAAGAAAATTATCTGGCCACTCGTGGCCCTCGCCGTCCTCATGGCATTCAACCTCTTCTTCACGCCTCATTTCTTCCGTGTGGAGATCAAGGAAGGTCACCTCTACGGGAACGTGATCGACATCATCAAGAATGCCGCCCCGATCATGCTGCTGGCGATCGGCCTGACCCTCGTCATTGCGACGAAGGGGATCGACATCTCCGTTGGATCCATCGTTGCGATCTCGGCGGGAGTCGTCGCCATGCTACTTGGAGGTGACCTGAAGGGAGTCCCTAAATATCCCATACCTTACGCGATGGTAGCCGCCCTCGTCGTATCGGTAGTGGCGGGGATGTGGAATGGCATGCTCGTCTCGCGGGTGGGCATGCAGCCTATCATCGCCACACTCATCCTCTCGGTGGCAGGGAGGGGCATCGCCATGGTCACGACCAACGCGATGATCGTCTGGCTCTATATCAAGCCCTTCGCCCTTCTGGGTCAGGGCTATTTCCTCGGCCTGCCCTTCTCGATCTTCATAGTAGGTTTCGTTATTCTGCTAACGGCGTTGGTTACACGGCGGACAGCCCTCG
Source organism: Treponemataceae bacterium (assembly GCA_963678065.2). Lineage (GTDB taxonomy): Bacteria > Spirochaetota > Spirochaetia > Treponematales > Rectinemataceae. The sequence continues at coordinate 1,748,918 of CAXXVZ010000003.1, read as the reverse complement.
GGATGTTCATCGAAGCCGTGGGCATCAACCCGACGGCGGCGCGTTTTTCGGGCATCAACGCCAGGAACATTATCTTCTGGATTTACGCCTTCTCTGGGCTCTGCGCGGGAATCGCCGGCCTTGTGGTCTGCTCGACCGTCATGAGCGCCGACGGGAACAACGCCGGCCTCGGCTACGAGATGAGCGCCATACTCGCCGTCGTCCTTGGCGGCACGTCGCTTAACGGCGGGAAATTTTACCTGATGGGTTCCATGGTCGGCGCCCTGATCGTCCAGACCTTAACGACGACCATCTACGCCTTCGGTGTCCCGCCGGAGATCGCGAAGGTGGTCATCGCCTTGGTCGTCCTCGTGGTGAGTCTCCTCCAATCGATCAAGTTCCGCTCAATGATAGCAGGCCTGTTCGGGAAAAGGGAGCTTTCAGCATGAAAAAGCCACGCGCCATCGACCCCAGGAATTTCCCTACCTTTGTCACCGTCGGCCTCTTCGTTCTCATGTTCGGGATCGGATCGGTATCCTTCAGGGGCTTCCTCTCTTCCCAGAACTTCCTCAACCTCTTCATCGACAATTCCTACCTCCTCATCCTCGGCGTGGGAATGACCTTTGTCATCATCTCGGGAGGCATAGACCTCTCGGTTGGCTCCGTCCTGGCCTTCTCGACGATGCTGGCTTCGAGCCTCCTTGAAAGGTCGCATTGGGATCCCCTCTTCGTGATCCCTGTCGTCCTTCTGGCGGGCATGAGCCTAGGCCTCGCGATGGGCTTCATCATCCAGACCTTCGAGCTGCCACCCTTCATCATCACCCTCGCCGGCCTCTACCTCGCGAGGGGGCTCTGCTATGTGATCAGCATCGACACGATAGGGATAACCAATCCCTTCTGGCAGGACATAGCTCATGCGCAGATCAACATCATTGGGAACAGCTTCATTTCGCCAAGCGTCGTCATAGCCCTCGCCATCGTCCTGGTAGGCATGTTCATATCGCGATCCACGAAATTCGGACGGACCGTCTACGCTATCGGAGGGAATGAGCAGTCCGCCCTCCTCATGGGCCTCCCCGTCGCGCGGACTAAGATAGCCATCTACGGCTTTTCGGGGTTTTGCTCGGCTCTCGCCGGCATCGTGTTTACCTTCTACACGCTTTCGGGCTATGCGCTGAACGGCGCCAACATGGAGATGGACGCGATCGCCACCGTGGTCATCGGTGGCACCCTCCTCACCGGCGGCGTGGGGAGCGTCCTTGGGACGGTGTTCGGGGTTCTTGTCTACGGCACGATCCAGGTACTGATCGTCTTCCAGGGCACCCTCAATTCCTGGTGGACGCGCATCGCCGTGGGCTTCCTGGTCTTTATCTTCTGCCTCTTCCAGCGGGTGTTCGAAACCCAGAAAAGGAAGATAGGTGGCAAGGAAACCGAAACCAAATAGCGCGCAGTTACAACCTGATCTCGAAAAAAGGGGGCTGTCTTGGACAGTATCCAAGGTAGCCCCCTTTTATTTAGCATTAGCAATGGAACAATAAAACTTTTAACGAGAAGGTTCCCCTTCAGGCCTTCTCCATCAGCACCGACCTCTTTATGTTATATCCTACGGTCAATTGTCCCGCAATTTATCATCGGCTACGACAGCACAGATTGTCGCCCACTGCGGCTCATGCTCTCCTCGCTGTTCAGCTACACGCCGAACGGACCGTTCCTGTACCTCGGGTGAAAACCGGTTGTTTCTCTTTTCCATGGCCGTATCCTCTCAAAAATTCCGGTCTCCGGAAAACCCGGGGTGACTCAACTTTCACAAGTCAACACTGGCTCAGTCTTCCCGCAAGAGAACTAGGAGAGAAGTCTCCGCTACCATATAAGGCCGGGAGATTGCGCTCCCGGCCGCGAAGATCAATGAGAAATCAGAGAATCACTGAATATATCCCGCGCGTGTCGGCGGATGCCAATCCGTCCTCTGCGTTCTGTCTGACCAAAAGACATCTCACCATCGCGCGTGGGATCAACTTCGTGCTCCCTTAGAAACCGTTGACGTTATACCTCAGTTTGCCGGTTTTCGGATCGCGGGCGTAGTGCTTCATGAAGTTCCAGCCCAGCACGCCGTATTCCTGATACAGGCCATGGGGCAGACCTTCGGTGATGTTCAGGCTCAACATGGGGATGCCGTTCTTATTTAGCACCCAATTGTTGGCGACATATTCGCCGTTGAGCACGGTGCGGGAGTACCTATCAGCCTTGAAGCCGGACCTGGGGTAGGTTGCAAAGTCGAATGTGATGGGATCCATGTGGTTGCCGGACAGGAAGGTGGTCAGATAGGTCTGATACCGCGCATCCAGGCCGCCGACATTGCGATCGAAGAAACCTTCATACGTGGAACACATGATCATGATGGGCATATCGTACTTGGCGATATTGGCAACCTGAGCATCGGTGGGGTCGTACTTACCAGTGGGCATTGTTGCTGAAGGGGGGTTGCCCGCCGCCATGGGCACGCTCGCCGCAAAGAGCTCCGGAGCGCCGTAGGTGGCGGCGCACGTGCCCATGCCGCCGGTGGAGTAGCCCGTCACATATACGCGGGAAGCGTCCAGCGCGGGATAGGCGGCCAGCATATAGCGCACCAGCGCAGGCATGGCCACGTTGTCAACGGCGAGCACGCTGTTGTTGGGCGCGACGATGGCAATGCGCTCCTTTTCGGCGATGGGCAGAAGGCCGGTTTCGTCCACAAACTGCAGGGCATCGTCACCGCCGCCGTGGATGGCCAGAATCAGCGGGATGGAAGCCTTCACCGCCGTGCCGTCCAGCGCTTCCTGGGGCAGGACCTCGAACCAGGTTTGCAGGTACTCGCCCGTTGTCGTCTTTATGTCGGCGAAGCGCTCCTCAAAGTGCTCCGCCACGCAAAGTCCGCCCGCGGTCTTGCCAGTATAGAAAGCCACGCGCGCGCCCAGCGAATAGGGGGCCTTGTTCCAGTTGTAATTGCGGTAGGGGGTGCCGGGGGTGTAGAGCGAGGGGTTGGCCACGGCGTTGCGGAAGGTCTTGACGAACAGGCCTTCATACACCTTCGCCACCATCGCCTTCAGATCGATGTTCTTGATCTGCTCCACGCACACCTTCCGCAGGGGAAGCTGCTGGTTGAAGAAGATTTGCGTATCGCCTTCATACCCCGAAGCATCGGTACGGTTGCCCGCTTTGTATTTTTCCACAACGCCATCGCCGGGGTTGACCAGGTAAACGGGCACAGGAGAGGCAACCTCGCGGACGGCGTCCATTTTGCCGTTAATCAGCAGCATACCCGCCATGCGGGAAACGTAGTCCAGGGTGGAGGCGACATAGTCGTTCAGGAAGTTCGCGCCGCCGCCAATGCCAATGGCGTAGCGGTAGGTCAGGCCGCCGTAGTAGGAGTTATCGGCATAATAGGCAAAATCGGGCTTGCCGCGTGTGCCGGCCGCATAGGTCAAGTTGCACATGGCGCTCTGCAGTTGATAGAACGCATACTGGTCGGCGTCGCCAAAGCCCGCTTTCTTGTCGATGGGGGTGACCAGCACGATGCTGCCGTAGCATGCGTTTACGGTATCCACCAGCCCCATGTCCTTGATGTACGCATACGCATCGTTCTTGGATGCAAACGACTTGTCGGTGTACACCAGGAAGTTGGTGTTCATGCGCAGCGCGGCGGTCATGCAGGTGTACATGCCGGGGGCGCGATACACCCATGAAGTGCCCACAGGGTAGCTGTCCATCGCGGGATCGGGAGCATAGGGGCGCCCGGTGACTTTCGCCAGCCATGCCGAGCCATTCGCGTGCGCTTCTTCCATGGTTTCGAAGGTGGCATCGTTGGGCAGATGCAGCTTATAGTTGAGCGCGAATGCGCTGATGGGAATCATCACGTACAGTATCAGAAACAGGCTGAGCAGTTTTTTCATCTTGAGTATCTCCTTTTAAGAGGTAGTGTGGTTGTAAGCACGCTTTTGTCCTCCCTCAGTAAGCTAGCTTTTTGTGGTACGGCGGTAAGGCTAACTTATTTTATGTGCGGGTTAAACTGGATTCCGCCAGTCTGCTGGTTCCTGGAAAAATGCTTCATGTATTCCCAGGCGATATTTGCGTACTCGGGATACAGCGCGTGGATAAGATCCTGGACGTAGTTGAGCGCTACCATAGGGACCCCATTAGCATTGTTCAGATACCAGGTATAGGACGCGTATTCGCCATTCAATGTCCGAATGGTGAAGGAATCCCCTTTGAAGCCTGAGAGCGGATAGGTGACAAAATCGAACGCGAATGGCGCGATGCCGTTAAAACCAGACCAGCGCTTTACCTGGTTGGCGAGGTTGTCGTTGATCCTTCCACAGGCTTCCTGGAGACGGCGTACGTCGTACGAAGAGGTTGAAAGATAAATCGGGAGTTGGCAGCTCGCGAACTTGGCGACTTCTTCTTGGGTGGGCTCGATATTCGTGCCCGCCACAGGGGCCACGGCCGCGAATAGGCTGGGCTGGTAATACGACACCGTGTACGTCGCCCCGCCACCCATGGAGTAGCCTATGGCGTAGACACGTGAAGGATCCAGCGACGGATAGGTCGCCAGCATGTATTTGACGAGCGCTGCCAGGGCGGGGCCCCTGACATCGTTGCTGAGGCTGTTGTGGTCGGCTGCGACAACAGCGAGGCGTTCATTTCCCGCAAGGGCCAGGATTCCCATTTCGTCGATGTACAGGCGGGGATCGTCTCCGCCGCCATGGTTGCCGAGGATGAGGGGGATGCTTCCCTTCGGGGCGGTGTTGTTAAGCACTTCCTTGGGGAGATATTCGTACCAAGTATCGAGGTATTCGCCACTCTGGGATTTCATGCTCGCGAAGCGTTTTTCGCCATTATGCGCGATCAAGCTAATCCCGTTCTTTGTCTCGCCGCTGATCAGCGCGTTGCGCTCGCAGAGGGAATAGGGCGCCTCGTCGAAGTTGTAGCCCTGGTAGGGGGTGGCGGCGGTATAGAGCCCCTGCAGCACGACAGGGACGCGCATGGCCTTGATGAACAGGTTGTAGTAGGCGTCGCTGACGATGGAGGCCAAGTTTGCGGTCACGTCGTTGTTGACGACGACCTTCCTGAGGGGGAAGGCCTGGTTGGAGTAGGTCTCGACCCCGCCTTCCCTGGCGTAGGCGTCGGTGCCGTTGGCCTTCCTGTACTTCTCAACGACCGAGTCCGGGGCGTTGACCAGGTAGGCCGGGACCAGGGAAGCGACGTTGCGGATGCTGTCCATCTTGCCGTTGACCAGGAGCATGCCCGCTATCCTGCTGACGTAGTCGAAGGTGCCGGCCACGTAGTTGTTCAGGAAGGTAGCTCCGCCGTTGATGCCGATGACGTAGGTGTAGCCGTAGCCGCCTAAGTACTCGGCGTCGGAGTAGTAGGTCGTTATCTTGCCGGAGGTTTCGGAGGCCTTCTGGGCGAGCATGGCTGTCTGGAGGGCGTAGTAGTTCTTCTGGTCGGCCTGGCCGAAGCCCGCCATGGGATCGGCGGGGGTGACGAGGATGACACTGCCGATCGCCTGGTCGATGATCTTGATGAGTCCGAGGTCCTTGAGGTAGTTGAGGGCAGGGGCCTTGCCGGCAAAGGATTGGTCGGAGAATACCAGGATGTTGGTGTTGAGCCTGGCCGCGGCCCGTCCGCCGTACATCTCTGCCGAGCGATAGACGTAGGTTGTGCCCTTGGGGTAGCCGTCGAGGACGGGGTGGGACTTGAAGGGCTTTCCGACGTTGGTCTCGAGGTTGGCGACGGCAGCCGGGCTGCTGAGGCGGGTTTCCTCGAGGGTTTCGAAGGTGGCGGCGTTCCCTTGGCTCCCTGAATAGTTGAGCGCGAAGACGCTCACGGGCAGCAAAAGTGCCGCCGCCAGCGCCAGAGCGATCACGAACGAGATTCGCTTCTTGGACATGTTTCTTCCCTCCATTGGGTATCCGTATACGTATTGATGTCGCCATCAATATCGCCTGTTCTACCTGCGCCCCAAACCGGGTCGCGGAAGGCTGGCGCAGATTTCGCCTTCCGCGACTTCGCCATTGCTGAAGACTTCTCGCCTACCGGACGAAGGGAGCGTACTCAATTGCCCCGGTGCCTTGGTTGCGGGAATAGTGCTTGGCGAATTCCCACATGAGCTTGGCGTATTCGGGGTAGAGGGCGTGGACGAGGTTCTCGGTCACGGTAAGGGCCACCATAGGCACGCCCTTGTCGTTGTTGAGATACCACGTGGTATTCCCGTATTCTCCGTTGAGCCGCAGGCTCACGACCTTGTCAGCCTTGAATCCAGAAACTGGATAGGAAGCGAAATCGAATTTTTCTATTTTTTTCATGCCGTTATATCCGAGGAAGAGCGGAAGTTGGCCTTGATAACTTGAACCGATGCCCCATACAGATTGATCGAATACGACGCCTAGATCGTTTGTTGAAGTAGTCATCATGATGGGCATATCGATCTTATCGAATTGTGCTGCTTGTTCCTCAGTTGGTGTATAGCCCATACCGGCCATGGCCACCGCTGCGGCGAATAGTGATGCGTCACCGTGGACTGCCTTGAACGTTGCATACCCTCCCATGGAATAGCCTGTTACATAGACGCGGGAGGGATCCAAGGCGGGGTAGGTCTTGAGTACGTATCGCACCAAACGAGGGATAACGGTTAATTCTATGCCTTCCAGATACTTGTTCCCCTGCTGTGTCCAGAAAATATATTGATGCTCTGGAGCCACAACAGCGAGACGTTCCTTGCCCGCAATTTCGAGCAAGCCAGCTTCGTCGACAAATCCGCGAGGATCGTCCCCGCTGCCATGCATCGCGAGTATGAGCGGGACGCTTCCTTTAGGAGCAGTATTATTCAATACCTCTTTGGGGAGATACTCGAACCAAGTCTGCAAGTATTCGCCATCGATTGTCTTGACGTCGCCGAAGCGCTCATCAGTGCGGCGAAGGAATTGGATCCCGTCTTCAGTTGCTCCATTTATCACAGCGTTCCTGTCGCAGAGGGAATAGGGTGCTTGATCAAGACCATAGCCCTGGTATGGAGTCGATGCAGTGTACAAGCCACCCTTGACGACGGGGACGCGCATGGCCTTGATGAAGAGGTTGTAGTAGGCGTCCTTGATGTACTTCCCCAGGTCGGGATACGCATCGCTTGCGACCACGACCTTCTTGAGCGGAAGCGCCTGGTTGTAGAAGGTCTCGACCTCGCCAGTCCTGGCGTAGGCGTCGGTGCCGTTGGCCTTCTTGTACTTCTCCACGACCGAGTCAGGGGCGTTGACCAGGTAGGTCGGGACCAGGGAGGCGACGGCGCGGATGCTGTCCATCTTGCCGTTGACCAGGAGCATGCCGGCTATCCTGCTGACGTAGTCGAAGGTGCCGGCGACGTAGTTGTTCAGGAAGGTGGCTCCGCCGTCGATGCCGATCACGTAGGTGTAGCCGAAACCGCCGAAGTACTCGGCGTCGGAGTAGTAGGTCGTGACCGTGCCAGCTCTCTCCGAAGCCTTCTGGGCGAGCATGGCGGTCTGGAGGGCGTAGTAGTTCTTCTGGTCGGCCTGTCCGAAGCCTGCCTTGAGATCGGCCGGGGTGACGAGGATGACGCTGCCGATGGCCTGGTTGATGATGTCGATCAGGCCAAGGTCATCGATGTACTTGAGGGCGGCGCCCTTGTCGGCGAAGGCTTTCTCGGCAAAGACCAGGATGTCGGTGTTGAGCCTGGCGGCGGCTCTTCCCCCGTTGAGATTGGGCGAACGATAGACATAGGTCGTGCCCTTGGGGTAGGCGTCGAGGACGGGGTGGGACTTGAAGGCCTTGCCGACGTTGGTCTCGAGGTTGGCGACGGCTTTGGGGCTGCTGAGGCGGGTTTCCTCGAGGGTCTCAAAGGTGGCGGTGTTTCCCTGGCTGCCTGAGTAGTTGAGCGCGAAGACGCTCAGGGGCAGCACCAGTGCCGCCGCGAGCGCCAGCGTGATTACGAACGAGATTCGTTTCTTGGACATGGGCTAAGCCCTCCTATTATGTCGACAATATCGCCGCCCCCCAAGGGGCGCTCCACTCAGGAATTACTTGACAAAAGGGGTATAGAGAATCTTCCCCGTAGCCTTGTCGCGGGAGAAGTGCTTGGCGAAATCCCAGGCCATATATCCATACTCCGGATACAGGGCATGGATGAGATCGTCGGTAAAGCAGAAGCCAACCAGGGGGGCTCCCTCCTCGTTCATGAAAAACCAGCGCTTGTTGGTATATTCGCCGTTCAACGTGCTTTCGATATAGCGATCCGCCTTATAGCCGCTGACAGGATAAGTCGCGTAATCGAACTTATCGATGGTCCTGTTGATCTTGTTGAACCTCAGATAGGCGTTCATGTTGATTTCAACCATCTCTTTTGGGGTGCCGGTCGCGGCATTGAAGGCCACCGGGTCATAAAAAGAGGTGAGCTGCATGAAGGCCAGGCCGTATTTGTTCAAACTGGCGATCTGATCGTCGGTGCCTTTCAGTGAGCCGGCAGCCATCGGTATGGCGGCGGCGAACATCCTGACATCATTCATGAAGGAAGTCACCGTAGTCCCGCCGCCCATGGAGTAGCCGGTCACGTAGACGCGCGAGGCATCCAGGGCCGGGTATTTCTTGAGCATCATCTCCACTGTGGCACACATGGCTTTTCCGCAGACTACGCTGTCGGAATAGACGTTCTGATAGGAGGGCGCGACCATGGCGAAGCGCTCCTCGCCGGCCAGTTTGAGAAGACCGATCTCGTCCGTGAACTGCACGGGGTCGTCGCCGCCGCCGTGGCAGGAAAGCCAAAGGGGAACGGTGCCCGCCTGCGCGGTGTTGTTCAGCACCTCGTCGGGCAGGATCTCGAACCAGGTCTGGATGTACTCGCCTGTCTTGGTGGCGATGCTCTTGAAGCTGTCCTCTTTGTGCTCGATGACGTTGATCCCGTCCTTCGTCCTGCCGTCGATGATGGCGTTCCGCTCACACAGGGAGTAGGGAGCCTGATTGTAGCTGTAATTGTTGTATACGGTGGAAGCGGCGTTGAGGCCGGCCTTGAGCACGGGAATGCGCATGGCCTTGATGAAGAAAGTGTTGTACACGTCGCTGACCAAGTCGGCGCCGAGCTTGGCGTCCTGGTTGACGACGACCTTCTCCAGGCTCTTTGCCTGGTTGAAGTAGTAGCGGAATCCACGCTCGTAGCCTGAGGCATTCGTGCCGTTGGCTTCCTTATACTTCTCGACGATTTCATCGGAAGCGTTCACCAGGTACACGGGAACGCTCGAGGCGACCTTCCGAACCTTTTCCATCTTGCCGTTGACGAGGAGCATGCCCGCTATCCTGCTGACGTAGTCGAAGGTGCTGGCTACATAGTTGTTCAGGAAGGTAGCCCCGCCGTCGACGCCGATGAGGTAGCGGTACGTCTGGCCCCCGAAATACGGGCCATCCGCATAATACACGGTGGTCTTGTCATCTACCTTCTTTGAGAAGTCGATGTTGGCCATGGCGGACTGCAGCTGGTAGTAGGCATACTGGTCGGCGGCGCCGAAGCCGCCTTTCTTGTCGATAGGGGTTACCAGCACCACGCTGCCATAGGCCTTGTCGATGATGTCGGTCAGTCCCAGGCTCTTTATGTAGGACAGGGCCGCTTCCTTGCCGTTGAAGGATTTGTCCGAGTACAGCAGGATGGTGGTGTTCATGCGGTTGGCGGCGCTCAGGCAGGTATACATCCTGGCGGAACGATAGACATAGGTGGTTTCATCCGGGTAGCTGTCCAGCGCCGGATCGGGCACATAGGTCCTGCCGGTAGCCGAACTCAGGTACAAGGCTCCGTTGGTGTGGGCCTCTTTCAGGGTCTCGAACGTGGCATTGTTGTCGAAATGCTGCTTGTAGTCGAGCGCGAAGGCTGCGCTTGCGCTCAACAGAAGGCAGATCGATAGCGCAGCACAGAATAGTTTCTTCATGATCCTTCTCCTATAAAATGTCAACCGGGTGGTCGACACGAATCCGAAATTGCCCGGCTACGCCGGCATCATGCGGTTATCCTCAGGGCGGCCCGCATGGAATCCGCCTTTTTGCTCAGTCGTTTATCGATCATGAGACTAGGATCGAAAGGCTCGTCAGCAGTCAACATGCACCAGATGATCCTGGAAATCCTTCGGGCGGTCGCGATGATCGTTCTTCCCGTCCCTTTCTCGTGTCTCATTCTCGCGTAGCGTTCCATCAGTCGCCAGGATAACGTCTGCTTGCTTCTTCGCATCCCGAGCACCAGCTGGACCAATGCCGTCCGGAGTTCCTCGGGGCCACGCTTCGTGATCCGGCCGTAGTGCTCGGTGGTGTTCGAGCATTGGACCCATGGAACGAGGCCCGCGAAGGCGGAATAGTTCCTAAATGATTCGAAACGCCCGATGTCGTCCGTGAAGGCGCGGATCGTCCATGCCGTCACTTTGCCGCAGCCGGGAATCGTCTGGAGAAGTTCGACCGCTCGATCTTTTCCCGTCAGAGCCTCGAGCTCGCGTTCCACAATCTTGACGTTCTCTTCGAGCCGATCTATCGTTTCGAACAGCGGTTGGACCACGAGTCCGTTGTCCGCTCCTGCGAGGGTGTCCAGAATCTTCTGGCGCCCTCGCTTGCTTTGCAGACTGGCTTTGGAATCCTGCATCCCCAGCCCGATTAATAGCCCGTGAATCTGGTTCTTCACCGTCACGATAGTCCGAACCAATGTCGTACGAACCTTCAAGAGTCGTCGTAGCTGCTCACTCGCCTCGGAGCAGAGATGAGACTCAGGAAGCATGTCTTTCTCGAGAAACTCCGCGATGGTCGCGGCGTCGTGACGATCGGTCTTCTTCACCGATTCGTTGACGACTTTGAACTTGAGCGTGTTGATCACTCTCACTTCGATGCCCTCTCGCTCCATCCTGTTTTTGAAGTACCTCGTATTGCCGGTCGACTCGACGCCCACCCGCACCGACTGCCCTTCCTTTCGCCACACCCTGATTCGCGCCAAGAACGCTTCATATCCGTCCTCTGTCGTCAGGTACTTCCCGAAAAAACCTTCGCCCACGCGGGCGAACATCGTGAACTGCGTCTTGTGAAGATCAACGCCAACACTGATGCTCATATCCTCTCCCCATCCGATATAGGTTCGATGCGGTGGATCGGGCCCATTCTCCTATTCGACCTCGCGGGTCATTGAATGATGCGGCTAGGCTCTATAATGAGCCCAAGAAATCAGACAGGAAACAAAGGGAAATAAGGTGACATTCCTCCTTGTAAAAAAAGATACGGGAGGCATAGAGTACACCATGCGCAAAAGCTACGACACCAGCTTCAAGGCCAAAGTGGCCATGGAAGCAGTCCGGAACGAGAAAACCCTTCAGGAACTGTCCCAAATCTATGGAGTGCATCCGAATCAGATTGCCCAATGGAAAAAGCATGTGGTCGATCAAGTAGCCACGCTCTTTGAAAGATCAGGGAAGGACAAGGAAGCAGAAGTAGCCCAAGAGAAGCAGGACGAGCTCTTCAAGCAGATTGGGCAACTCCAGGTCGAGAATGCGTTTCTAAAAAAAAAGTACCGACAGGTGTACGGGAGCGAGCCGAACTTGTAGAACCCGACAATCAGGATCTGCCGATCATCACGCAATGTGAACTGTTGGGAATCAGCAGATCGGCGTATTACTACACATCAGTAAAGATGGATGACGAGTGGGGGATGGCCGTACTCACGGCAATTCTCGAAGAATTGAACAAGCATCCGTTCTATGGATACCGGCGGATGGCCTGTGCCTTGAAGGATATGAAGGTCACCCGCAAGCAGGTCAGGCGGATCATGAAGCGGGCAGGACTCAAGGCTCTCTTTCCCGGCAAGAATCTATCGAAACCGTCGAAACACCACAAGAAGTACCCGTATTTATTGCGAGACAAGAAAATATGGATAGCGAACCATGTCTGGGCAACGGATGTGACCTACCTGAAGGTGAATGGGTCTCATGTCTATCTCGTGGCGATTATCGACCTGTTTTCACGGAAAGTTCTGTCGTGGCGAATCTCGAATACGATGGATGTAGGATTCTGCATCGATGCTCTGGAAGAAGCCCTTACCGTACACGGGACTCCCGGGATCTTCAACACCGACCAAGGGAGCCAGTTCACATCCGAGGCGTTTGTCTCGGTTCTTGAAGCCAAAGGAATCCAGATCAGCATGGATGGCGTCAACCGGGCTTTGGACAACATCTATATCGAGCGGACCTGGAGGTCACTGAAGTACGAAGAAATTTACCTGAACTCGTACGAATCGCTCGTGGAACTAAAGACCGCCGTCGACAAATACTTCAATTTCTTCAACCAGGAACGATTTCATCAGTCCCTTGAGTATGCTACACCGGATGAGGTGTATAACCGATGCTTCAGCCTACGGCTGGCAGCATAGAAATTCATGAATACAAGGACAAATTGGGATCCACCTTATTTTTCTTTTTTTCTGTATTGACGATTAGGCGCACTTTACTCCTCATTCTCCTTACCGGCCTCGTAAGCCATAAACCATGACGAGCAATAGCCTTCCCGTATCGGATCCCTCCGCTACAGGATACCCTCTTCACCTAGAACCCGGTTGACGTTTTATCATTCCTCCTTATCATTGACACGAGCCGTTCATTCGGGGGGAGGGAAGCGTTCGGGAAGTCGGGTCCACTCCCCGTTGCGACGATTCCCTCCGCCGCGAATGACCCTCAGGGTCATTCACGGCACAACAGTCCATCAGGAAAGACTCCTGCCGGAGGAGAGGCCAAGAGCCTCATGCCGGCAGGCAACAGAAACGCTCGGAATGCTCAGTGAGCACCCTCAGTCGGCATATGCATCGTAGATGACCGCGCCGGTCTTCTGATCGCGAGAATAGTGCTTCATGAAATCCCACGCGATCTTGCCATACTCCTGGTACAGACCGTGCGGAAGGAAGTCGGTTACGCTCAGCCCCACCATGGGAACGCCTTTGTCGTTGAGCATCAGCCACATGCGGTTTGTATACTCATTGTTCAAGGTGTTCTGGATGTAGATATCGGCCTTGGCGCCGAAGTAGCGGTACGTGTTGAAGTCGAACGCGATGGTCTTCATACCGTTGAACGCAAGATATTGGTTTATCATGCCCTGATAATCGAAGAGGACATTCTGGGACGTGTTGTTGATGGACTTGTCGTTCACCACGAAAGAGTCGTAGGTCGAAGTGGTGAGCAGGACGGGAATATCGTATTTTTCGAACTGGAGAGCTTGCTTGGCGGTTGCGGTGTAGGCGAGGGCAGCCTCGGGGACTGCGGCGGCGAAAAGCTGGGGTGCGCTGCAAATGGCGCGGTTAGTCGCGCCGCCACCCATGGAGTAGCCGGTCACGTAGACGCGGGAGGCATCCAGGGCAGGATAGGTCGCCAGCATATACTTGACCAACTCGGGCAGCACATCGCAGAGGATGTTATAGCCGTTCACGCCGAAATCCACCGTATGGTAGGGTGCCACAATCGCCAGGCGTTTCTTGCCGGCAATTGACAGCCAGTCCATTTCATCCAGGAACTGCACGGGATCGTCGCCGGCGCCGTGGTTGGCCAGGATGAGCGGAACCGATCCGGCGGGAGCGGTGTTGTTCTTGACCTCTTCGGGAAGGACCTCGAACCAGGTTTGGACATAGTTTCCGGCGTCGGTGGCCATTTTACTGAATCGGTCTTCCTTGTGCTCGATCACGGAAAGCCTGTCGGCGGTGACGCCGTCGATTATCGCGTTTCGCTCGGACAGGGAGTAGGGGGCCATATTCCATTTGTAGTCGCTATAAAGTGTGGAAGCCGTGTAAAGACCGGCCTTTACCGATGCGTTCCGCAAGGCTTTGATGAACATATCGTAGTATGCAGCCTTGACCGCGGCGGCGAGGTCCACCTGGTCCTGCTTGGCGACGTATACTTTCTGCAAGGGCTGGGCCTGGTTGTAGTAGCAGCTCACATCGCCCTTGACCGAGAAGGCGTCCGTCTTGTTCGCTGCCTTGTACTTGTCGACCACCTCGGCGGAGGCATTCACCAGATAGGTGGGGACGAAGGCGGCCACTTGGCGGATGCGGTCCATGTCGCCGTTGATTAGCAGCATACCAGCTATGCGGGAAATATAGTCGAAGGTGCTGGCTACGTAGTTGTTCAGGAAGGTGGCCCCGCCATCGATGCCGATGAGATAGCGGTAGGTCAGCCCGCCATAATACGCGCTGTCGGCGTAATACCAGGTGGTTTTGGCGTCGACCTTTTTGGTGTATCCGATGTTGCACATTGCCGAATGCAGCTGGAAGTAGGCATACTGGTCGGCGACGCCGAAGCCGAGCTTCTTGTCGGCGGGGGTCACCAGGGTCAAGCTCCCATAGGCTTTATCCGCGACCTCCGTCAGGCCCAGCTTCTTGAGATAAGCGAGCGCCGCGTCCTTGCCGTCGAAGGACTTGTCCGTGTACACGAGGATGTTGGTGTTCATGCGGTTCGCCGCGCTCAGGGAGGTGTATATCCTGGCGGAACGATAGACATAGGTGGTCCCGTCCGGGTAGCTGTCGAGGGCCGGGTCGGGCACATAGATCCTGTCCGTAGCCGAACTCAAGTACGCTGCCCCGTTGGCGCGCGCCTCCTTCAAGGTCTCGAACGTGGCATTGTTGTCGAAATGCTGCTTGTAGTCGAGCGCGAAGGCCGCGCTTGCGCTCAACAGAAGGCAGATCGATAGCGCCGCACAGATCAGTTTCTTCATAATCCTTCTCCTTATAATCGACGCGAGTCGTTCATTCGGGAGGGGAGGGAAACGTTCGGGAAATCGGGCCTGCTCCCCGTTCCGCCGGTTCCCTCCGACACAAATGCCGCTCGCTGTCTTTCGCATCACAATAGTCCGCCAGGAAAGACTCCTGCCGGACGAGAGGCCAAGAGCCTCATGCCGGCAGGCGACAGAAACGCTCGAGCTGCGTAGCCCGAACAGCTTTACGCTAAACTTCAGTCGACATAGGGACGGTAGACGACCGCGCCGGTCTTCAGGTCGCGGGAATAGTGCTTTACGAAGTCCCACACCACCTTCGCGTATTCCTGGTACAGGCCGTGCGGTAGGAAATCCGTGACGTTCAGGCCGACCATGGGAATCCCTTCCTTGTAGAGCAGCCAGGTGCGATTCACGTACTCGTTGTTAAGGGTAATTTCCTTGAACTCGTCCGCCTTGAATCCGCTGAGCGGATACTTGACGCAATCGAAATTCAGGGCAGGCATCTCGTTGAATCCGAGGTACAGGTTGAGCATGGTGGGATAATCGCACATGGCGGTCACCCTGTAGACCAAGGTGGCCGTATCGTAGAAATAGTCATACGTAGAGGTGGTGAGCATGATGGGGATGTCCAGGTCCTTGAACTGCGCCGATTCTTCCTTGGTCGCGACGTAGGTGACCGCAGCCTGTGGAACCGCGGCAGCGAAGAGCCGGGCATCGCCGTCCACGGCGTTGAATGTTGCGCCGCCGCCCATAGAGTAGCCGGTGGTATATACGCGGGACGCGTCGAGCGCGGGATAGGTCGCGAGCATGTATTTCACGAGAGTTGGCAGCGCCTTGCCCCTGATGCTGGAGATGGACTGCTGCTCGGGAACGACAAGGGCGAACCTCTCCTTGCCGGCGAGCGTCAAGAGGCCGATGTTGTCCGCGTACTGCACGGGGTCGTCCCCGCCGCCGTGGTTTCCCAGGAACAGGGGAACGCTCCCCTTGGGGGCTGTGTTGTTCTTGACCTCCTCGGGCAGGAACTCGAACCAGGTATCCAGGTATTCGCCGTTGTCCTGCTTGATGTTCTTGAACCGATCCTCATGGTGCTCGTCGACGTAGATCCCGTCCGCGGTCTTTCCGTCGACGATGGCATTGCGTTCCCCAAGGGAATACGGGGCCTGGTTCCACTTGTAGTCGCTGTAGAGAGTGGAGGCTGAGTACAGGTTCGCCTTCACGACCGGGATGCGGAAATATTTGGTCATGAAGTTGTTGTACACAGTGCCGATCAGGCTCGAGTCGACCTTCGAGGTCCTGTCCATGATGACTTTCTGAAGTGGCTGTGCCTGGTTGAAATAGAACATGTTGCCGTTCTGGTCGTAGCCCCAGGCGTTCGTCTGGTTTGCGGCCTTGTACTTCTCCACGACATCGGCGGAGGCGTTCACGAGGTAGGTGGGAACGAAGGATGCCACCTTGCGGACCTTCTCCATGTCGCCCTTGATGAGCAGCATGGCTGCGACGCGGGTGACGTCGTCGAAGGTAGTCGCCACGAAGTTGTTCAAGAAGGTCGCGCCGCCCTCAATGCCGATGAGGTAGCGATAGGTGAGCCCGCCGAAGTAGGAGTTGTCGGCGTAATAGACGGTCTTGTCGTTAACCTTCGCCGTGTAGCCGAGGTTGCACATGGCGGCCTGCAGCTGGAAATACGCGTACTGGTCCGCGGTGCCGAATCCGGCCTTGGGATCGATGGGGGTGACCAGGGTAACGCTGCCCACTGCCTTGTCGATGATGCTGATCACGCCGAGGTCCCTCAAATACTGAAAGGCCTTGTCCTTGGTGTCGAAAGCCTTGTCCGTGTATACGAGGATATTGGTGTTCATCCGGAAGGCCGCGCTGGTGCAGGTGTATTGTCCCGCCGAGCGATAGACGAAGGTGGTGTTCTGGGGATACGCGTCCAGCGCGGGATCGGGGACATAGGTCCTGTCCGTAACGGAGCTCATGTACGCGGCGCCGTTCGCGTGGGCCTCCTTCAAGGTCTCGAAGGTGGCGTTATTGCCGAGATGCTGCTTGTAGCCCAGCGCGAACGCGGAGTTCGCGCCGAGGAAAAGATAAAACAGCAGCGTGATACACACGATTCTTTTCATAATTGCTCCTTTGGTTGTTTCCGGACGCATCTTGCTTTCTTCTCAGTTGGCGAACGCGGTGTAGACGATCGCCTTTGTGTTCGGGTCGCGGGAATAGTGGACCAGGAAGTCCCAGGCGAGTCCCGCGTAGGCTTGATACAGCCCGTGGGGCAGGAATTCGGTGACGCTCAGTCCGACCATCGGGACTCCCGCCTTGTTGAGGAACAGCCAGGTGTAGTTGGGATACTCGTCATTGAGCATGATGGACTTGAAGGTGTCGCCCTTGAAGCCGCTCATGGGATAGGTCTTGAAGTCATAGACGACGGTGGGCATCTCGTTGTAGCTGAGGTAGTCGTTGATGTTCATCTGAAAATCGTCGGCGATGATACCATTCACCGAGTCGAAGTGGGTGTAGGTGTCATAGGTGCAGGTAGTGAAGAGCACAGGAATGTCGATGGAGGCAAACTGCGCTGTCTGATCAGGAAGGTGCGTATAGGGCGTGCCGGACATCGGCACGGCTGCCGCGAAGAGGCTCGCATCCCCGTAGAGAGTACGGTTGGTCGCTCCCCCGCCCATGGAATAGCCGGTAACGTAGACGCGGGAAGGATCCAGGGCCGGATAGGTCGCCAGCATGTATTTGACGAGCGCAGGAAGGGCGGTGGAAAGGATATCCGTGGCGGAGGTGTGGAGAGGCGCCACAATGGCGAAGTGTTTCTTTCCGGCGAGAGTGAGCCACCCGAGGTCGTCCGTGGCCTGAACGGGGTCGTCGCCGCCTCCGTGGTTCATGAGGATGAGTGGAACGCTTCCCTTCTCCGCGGTTCCCTTAAGAACTTCGTCGGGAAGGAATTCGTACCAGGTCTGAATGTACTCACCCGTTTTGGTCGCGATGCTCTTGAAACGGTCCTCCTTGCGCTCGATGACGTTGATCCCGTCCGTGGTCTTGCCGTCGACGATCGCGTTGCGTTCGCCTAGGGAGTAGGGGGCCATGTTCCAGTTATAATTGCTGTAGAGGGTGGAAGCGGCGAAGAGTCCCGCCTTGAGCACGGGGACTCGCATGGCTTTGACGAAGAAGTTGTTGTACACATCGTTGACCAAGTCGGCGCTGAGTTTGGCATCCTGGTTGACGATGATCTTCTGCAGGCTGTGCGCCTGGTTGAAGTAGTACTGGTAGCCACGCTCGAATCCCGACGCGTTGGTGTTGTTAGCTTCTTTGTATTTCCCGACGATCTCGTCCGTGGTGCCCGCCAGGTAAACAGGGACGGGGGAGGCGACCTTGCGGACCTTCTCCATCTGGCCGTTGACGAGCAGCATTCCCGCCACGCGGGAGACGTAATCGAAGGTGCTGGCGACGAAGTTGTTCAGGAAGGAGGCGCCGCCGTCGATCCCAATGAGGTAGCGATAGGTCTGGCCGCCGAAGTAGGCGCTGTCCGCATAGTACACCGTCTTGTCGTCGATCTTCTTCGTGAAGCCAATGTTGTACATAGCCGACTGCATCTGGTAATAAGCGTACTGGTCGGCGATGCCGTAGCCGGTCTTTTTGTCGATCGGCGTCACAAGCACCACGCTTCCGGAGGCCTTGTCCACGATGTCGGTCAAGCCGAGCTTCTTTATGTACGAGAGCGCCGCGTCCTTAGCGTCGAAGGACTTGTCGGTGAACACAAGAATGTTCGTGTTCATGCGGTTCGCCGCGCTGAGACAGGTGAACATAGTGGCCGAACGGTAAATGTACGTGGTTCCGTCCGGATAGGTATCCAGCGCCGGATCGGGCACGTAGTTCCTGCCCGTCGCCGGGCTCAGGTACGCGGGCCCGTTATCATGGGCTTCCTTCAAGGTCTCGAAGGTGGCCTTGTTATCGAGATGCTGTTTGTAGCCGAGCGCGAAGGCATTACCGGCGCTGAATAGAATACACATAACCAGCGCCATGCCGAGCAATTTTTTCATATCTTCCTCCATTCTTCATGATTAAAACATCGTCCACATCTGAATAGCGGTATGAGCTGGCGAGGTCGCATTGCCAAATAAAAATCCCTTGCCAGCTCGGCAATGGAAAAGGCCACTATTTTGCAGATTGATCGTACACTACAGAACCGGTTGTCTGATTTCTTGAGTAATGCTTGGAGAATTCCCACATGATCTTGGCGTATTCGGGGTAAAGCGCGTGGATCAAGTTTTCTGTGTAGCTAAGGGCAACCATCGGGATTCCATCTGAATTGTTGATGTACCAGCGGGTGTTTATATACTCGTTGTTGAGGGTTACGCGATTTATAGTGGCCGCCTTGAAACCAGAAATAGGATAGGTACCAAAGTCGAAAGCATTGATCTTCTGGATCCCGTTATATTCGAGAAAGAGGTTGATCAAGCTCTGGTAACCGGTCGCAATAGTGACGTTGGCTTGGTCGAATGCACCGCCAAGATCGAAGGAAGAAGTGGTAAACATGATAGGCAGGTCGTAGGTGGCAAACTGCGCGACTTGCTCTTTCGTGCCTATGTAACTGGAAGCCGCCATAGGTACCGCCGCGGCGAAAAGCGATGGATTCCCGTTTATGGCTCTCAGGGTCGCGCCGCCGCCCATCGAATAGCCGGTGACATAGACGCGGGAAGGGTCCAGGGCTGGATAGGTCGCCAACATGTACTGTACGAATTGCGGCAGCACATCGCAAAGAATGCCCTCTATCTGCTTATTGTCCTTTCGTATGAATCCGAGGTATTGATGCTCTGGGGCCGCCATCGCAAAACGTTCTTTCCCCGCGAGGGCCAGCAGACCGATCTCGTCGACGAATACGCGAGGATCATCCCCGCCTCCATGCATCGCGAGTATGAATGGTACGCTGCCTCTGGGGGCAGTATTGTTCAGCACTTCCTTGGGCAGGTACTCGAACCAGGTCTGCAGGTATTCGCCGTCAAGCGTCTTGATGTTGCCGAACCTGTCTTCCTTGTGGCGGATCAGGCAGATCCCGTCCTCGGTCACCCCGTCGATCACGGCGTTGCGCTCGCAGAGGGAGTAGGGAGCCTCGTCGAAGTTGTAGCCCTGGTAGGGCGTGGCGGCGGTGTAGAGCCCCTGCTTGATGACGGGCACCCGCATGGCCTTGATGAAGAGGTTGTAGTAGGCGTCGCTGACGATGGAGACCAGGTTGGCGGTCGCGTCGCCGTTGACGACGACCTTCCTGAGGGGGAAGGCCTGGTTGTAGAAGGTCTCGACCTCGCCAGTCCTCGCGTAGGCGTCGGTGCCGTTGGCCTTCTTGTACTTCTCCACGACCGAGCCCGGGGCGTTGACCAAGTAGGCCGGGACCAGGGAGGCTACGCCGCGGATGCTGTCCATCTTGCCGTTTACCAGGAGCATGCCGGCTATCCTGCTGACGTAGTCGAAAGTGCCGGCGACATAGTTGTTGAGGAAGGTGGCCCCGCCGTCGATGCCGATGACGTAGGTGTAGCCGTAGCCGCCTAAGTACTCGGCGTCGGAGTAGTAGGTCGTTATCTTGCCGGAGGTCTCCGAAGCCTTCTGGGCGAGCATGGCGGTCTGGAGGGCGTAGTAGTTCTTCTGGTCGGCCTGTCCGAAGCCAGCCTTGGGATCGGCGGGGGTGACGAGGATGACGCTGCCGACAGCCTGGTCGATGATCTTGATGAGTCCGAGGTCCTTGAGGTAGTTGAGGGCAGGGGCCTTGCCGGCGAAGGATTGGTCGGAGAAGACCAGGATGTCGGTGTTGAGCCTAGCCGCGGCCCGTCCACCGTACATCTCGGCCGAGCGATAGACGTAGGTCGTGCCCTGCGGGTAGCCGTCGAGGACGGGGTGGGACTTGAAGGGCTTGCCGACGTTGGTCTCGAGGTTGGCGACGGCGGTCGGGCTGCTGAGGTGGGTTTCCTCGAGGGTTTCGAAGGTGGCTAGGTTGCCCTGGCTGCCTGAGTAGTTGAGCGCGAAGACGCTCAGGGGCAGCACCAGTGCCGCCGCGAGCGCCAGCGCGATCACGAACGAGATTCGTTTCTTGGACATTAGAACCTCCTTGGTTTGATCAAATGAGCCGACCTAATTGCGGAAAGCGTCTTCCGGAGGAGTCGGGGAAGGAGGGGCGTTTCACCCTTCCTTCCCCCTCAGCCCCTCGAAAAGAGGGGACTTATTTTATCGTGGGGTCGTACTTGATCTCGCCGGTTTTCTGGTCGCGCGAGTAGTGCTTGAGAAAATTCCAGCCGAGCTTCGCGTATTCGGGGTAGAGGGCATGGACAAGGCCTTCGGTGATGGTCAAGGCCACCATCGGCACGTCCTTGTCGTTGTTGAGATACCACGTGGTATTCCCGTATTCTCCGTTGAGCCGCAGGCTCACGACCTTGTCAGCCTTGAATCCGCTGAGCTTATACGTGTCGAAGTCGAAGGACTCGATGGGCTTCAATTCGTTGACGCCGAGGAATCTTCTAAAGAT
Source organism: Treponemataceae bacterium (assembly GCA_963678065.2). GTDB lineage: Bacteria > Spirochaetota > Spirochaetia > Treponematales > Rectinemataceae. The sequence goes on along the minus strand of CAXXVZ010000003.1, from coordinate 1,727,683 downwards.
CGTCTGGTACGCGGGAGAAATACCTTGCAGTTTCTGGTCGAAGGTGACGGCGAGGTCGTTCTCGGACGTCTCGAAGAGGACAGGCAGATCGATACCAGCATAGACAGCCATGTCAGCGTCAGTCGGGGCATAGGGCGCCCCGAAACCCGGTATCGGCGACATCGGAGCCGCGGCCGCGAAAAGGGAAGGTTTGCCGTAGATCGCCTTGAGCGTCGCGCCGGCGCCCATGGAGTAGCCCATGACGTAAACGCGGGAGGGGTCCAGGGCAGGGTAGGTAGCCAGCATGTATTCAACAAGGGCGGGCAGGGCTTTTAGCTCTATCGTCTTGGATTCGCCGCTGATGTACTGATGTTCGGGGGAGACGACGACGAAACGCTCTTTCCCAGCAAGGTCGAGCAAGCCGAGTTCGTCGACGAGACCGCGAGGATCGTCACCGCTTCCGTGATTGGCCAGGATGAGGGGAACCGTCCCCTTCGCGGCTGTCCCACTGAAGACTTCATCGGGGAGGTACTCAAACCATATCTGGAGATAGTCGCCTTCCGGGGTCTTAAGGTCCTTGAACCTATCCTCATTGTGTTTGACGACATAGATCCCGTCCTCGGTCACCCCGTCGATCACGGCGTTCCGCTCGCAGAGGGAGTACGGCGCCTGGTCGAGGTTGTAGCTCTGATACGGAGTGGAGGCGCTGAACAAGCCCTGCTTGAGCACGGGCAGGCGCATGGCCTTGATGAAGAGGTTGTAGTAGGCGTCCTTGATGTACTTCCCTGCGTCGGGATACGCATCGCTTGCAACCACGACCTTCTTGAGCGGAAGCGCCTGGTTGTAGAAGGTCTCGACCTCGCCGGCCCTGGCGTTGGCGTCGGTGCCGTTGGCCTTCTTGTACTTCTCCACGACCGAGTCAGGGGCGTTGACCAGGTAGGTCGGGACCAGGGAGGCGACGGCGCGGATGCTGTCCATCTTTCCGTTTACCAGGAGCATGCCGGCTATCCTGCTGACGTAGTCGAAGGTGCCGGCGACGTAGTTGTTCAGGAAGGTGGCTCCGCCGTCGATGCCGATCACGTAGGTGTAGCCGAAACCGCCGAAGTACTCGGCGTCGGAGTAGTAGGTCGTGACCGTGCCAGCTCTCTCCGAAGCCTTCTGGGCGAGCATGGCGGTCTGGAGGGCGTAGTAGTTCTTCTGGTCGGCCTGTCCGAAGCCGGCCTTGGGATCGGATGGGGTGACGAGGATGACGCTGCCGATGGCCTGGTTGATGATGTCGATCAGGCCAAGGTCATCGATGTACTTGAGGGCGGCGCCCTTGTCGGCGAAGGTTTTCTCGGCAAAGACCAGGATGTCGGTGTTGAGCCTGGCGGCGGCTCTTCCCCCGTTGAGATTGGGCGAGCGATAGACATAGGTCGTGCCCTTGGGGTAGGCGTCGAGGACGGGGTGGGACTTGAAGGCCTTGCCGACGTTGGTCTCAAGGTTGGCGACGGCTTTGGGGCTGCTGAGGCGGGTTTCCTCGAGGGTTTCGAAGGTGGCGGTGTTTCCCTGGCTGCCAGTATAGAGGTTCGCAGCGAATATGCTCAACGGTAGCGTCAAAGCTATCGCGAGCGCCAGGACGATCATCAGAAAGGATCTTGGTTTTACCATATAGACCTCCGTGTTTGTTCGATACGGCGTATGCCATGGTGATCATGCCCTATCCCCGAACGGCCCGAAGGAGGGCAGGCGCCGTAGCTATTCTCCTTCGGGCGATCGGGGGGCGAAGACTTATTTGATGTAGGGGTTGTAGCGGATCGCGCCGGTCTCTGGATTCCTGGAATAGTGCTTGGCAAAATCCCACAGGACCCTGCCGTATTCCGGATACAGGGCATGCACCAGGTCCTCGGTGAAGCTGAGGGCGACCATGGGTACGTCATCGCTGTTGTTCATGAACCAACGGGTATTCTTGTGCTCGCCGTTGAGCGTCTCGTTCACGACCTTGTCGGCCTTGAATCCGGCGATCGGATACGCGGCGAAGTCAAACGCGCTGATTTTCGGGATTCCGTTATAGCCGAGGAAGAGGTTGATCTGCTTTTGGAAGCCGGCGGCGATTGTTCCCGTGGCCTGGTCGAAGGCTCCGACCGCGGGCATGTCAAAGGACGACGTGCAGAACATGACAGGCAGATCGATCTTGTTGAATACGGCGACCTGGGCAGGCGTCCCAACATAGCTCGAGGCGGCCATGACGATCCCCGCCGCGAACAACGAGGGGTCGCCATTCAGGTTCTTGAGCGTAGCGCCGCCGCCCATGGAGTAGCCGGTGACGTAGACACGGGAGGGATCCAGGGCCGGATAGGTCGCCAGCATGTACCTTGCGAGGCGAGGCGTCACTTCGCAGGTCATTTCAGCCGTCGGATCGTCTTTCTTCGTCGTCCAGAGGTACTGTTCGTCCGGGGCCACGATGGCGAAGCGTTCCGAGCCGGCAAGGTCGAGCAGGCCGATCTCGTCGACGAATACGCGAGGATCATCCCCGCCACCGTGGTTGGCCAGGATGAGGGGCACGCTTCCCTTCGGGGCGCTGTTGTTCAACACTTCCTTGGGCAGGTACTCGAACCAGGTCTGAAGGTACTCGCCAGCCGCGGTCTTGACGTCGCTGAAGCGTTCTTCCTTATGGCGGATCAGGTGGATCCCGTCCGCAGTCACCCCGTCGATCACGGCGTTCCTGTCGCAGAGGGAATAGGGCGCCTCGTCGAAGTTGTAGCCCTGGTAGGGGGTGGCGGCGGTGTAGAGCCCCTGCAGCACGACGGGCACTCTCATGGCCTTGATGAACAGGTTGTAGTAGGCGTCGCTGACGATGGAGGCCAAGTTCGCGGTCACGTCGTTGTTGACGACGACCTTCCTGAGGGGGAAGGCCTGGTTGGAGTAGGTCTCGACCCCGCCTTCCCTGGCGTAGGCGTCGGTGCCGTTGGCCTTCCTGTACTTCTCAACGACCGAGTCCGGGGCGTTGACCAAGTAGGCCGGGACCAGGGAAGCGACGTTGCGGATGCTGTCCATCTTGCCGTTGACCAGGAGCATGCCGGCTATCCTGCTGACGTAGTCGAAGGTGCCGGCCACGTAGTTGTTGAGGAAGGTAGCCCCGCCGTCGATGCCGATGACGTAGGTGTAGCCGTAGCCGCCGAAGTACTCGGCGTCGGAGTAGTAGGTCGTTATCTTGCCGGAGGTCTCCGAAGCCTTCTGGGCGAGCATGGCTGTCTGGAGGGCGTAGTAGTTCTTCTGGTCGGCCTGGCCGAAGCCCGCCTTGGGATCGGCTGGGGTGACGAGGACGACGCTGCCTACGGCCTGGTCGATGATCTTGATGAGGCCGAGGTCCTTGAGGTAGTTGAGGGCAGGGCCTTTGCCGGCGAAGGACTGGTCGGAGAAGACCAGGATGTTGGTGTTGAGCCTGGCCGCGGCCCGTCCGCCGTACATCTCGGCCGAGCGATAGACGTAGGTCGTGCCCTTGGGGTAGCCGTCGAGGACGGGGTGGGACTTGAAGGGCTTTCCGACGTTGGTCTCGAGGTTGGCGACGGCAGCCGGGCTGCTGAGGCGGGTTTCCTCGAGGGTCTCGAAGGTGGCGGCGTTCCCTTGGCTGCCTGAGTAGTTGAGCGCGAAGACGCTCACGGGCAGCAAAAGTGCCGCCGCCAGCGCCAGAGCGATCACGAACGAGATTCGCTTCTTGGACATGTTTCTTCCCTCCATTGGGTATCCGTATACGTATTGATGTCGCCATCAATATCGCCTGTTCTACCTGCGCCCCAAACCGGGTCGCGGAAGGCTGGCGCAGATTCCACCTTCCGCGACTTCGCCATTGCTGAAGACTTCTCGCCTACCGGACGAAGGGAGCGTACTCGACCGCTCCGGTGCCTTGGTTGCGGGAATAGTGCTTGGCGAAATCCCACATGATCTTGGCGTATTCGGGGTAGAGGGCGTGGACGAGGTTCTCGGTCACGGTAAGGGCCACCATCGGCACGCCCTTGTCGTTGTTGAGATACCACGTGGTATTCCCGTATTCTCCGTTGAGCCGCAGGCTCACGACCTTGTCAGCCTTGAATCCGGCGATCGGGAAGGCCTTGAAATCGAAGAATTCGAATGCAGGAATACCATTGAAACCCAGGAATTGCTTGATCTTCGTCTGATAGGCTTCCGCGATATTCCCGGCAACGGAGTCATACGCGAAGATACGGTCGTAGGTAGAGGTTGCGAACATGATCGGCAGGTCAGTTTCGTTAAATTTTGCCGCTTGCTCCGGTGTCGGCACGTATCCTGCGGCCGCCATTGGGATCGCTGCGGCGAATAGCGAAGGGGCACCGTAGAGGGCGTTCAAGGTTGCGGCACCACCCATCGAATAGCCGGTGACGTAGACGCGGGAGGGATCCAGGGCCGGATAGGTCGCCAGCATGTACTTCACAAGTCGGGGAAGGATATCGCTGAGGATACCGCCCACGACGTCGGTTCCCTTTGGCGATCCTTCGATGGATTGCTTCTCGGGAGCAACGATCGCGAAACCTTCTGAACCAGCGAGAGCGAGCAGGCCGATCTCGTCGACGAATACGCGAGGGTCATCCCCGCCACCGTGGTTGGCCAGGATGAGGGGCACGCTTCCCTTCGGGGCGGTGTTGTTCAGCACTTCCTCGGGCAGGTACTCGAACCAGGTCTGGAGGTACTCGCCAGCAGCGGTCTTGACATCGCTGAAGCGTTCTTCCTTGTGCCGGATCAGGTGAAGCCCGTCCTCGGTCACTCCGCCGATCACGGCGTTCCTCTCGCAGAGAGAGTAGGGCGCCTCGTCGAAGTTGTAGCCCTGGTAGGGGGTGGCAGCGGTATAGAGTCCCTGCTTGATGACGGGCACTCTCATGGCCTTGATGAAGAGGTTGTAGTAGGCGTCGCTGACGATGGAGGCCAAGTTCGCGGTCACGTCGTTGTTGACGACGACCTTCCTGAGGGGGAAGGCCTGGTTGTAGAAGGTCTCGACCTCACCAGCACTGGCGTCGGCGTCGGCGTCGGTGCCGTTGGCCTTCCTGTACTTCTCAACGACCGAGTCCGGGGCATTGACCAGGTAGGCCGGGACCAGGGAAGCGACGTTGCGGATGCTGTCCATCTTGCCGTTTACCAGGAGCATGCCGGCGATCCTGCTGACGTAGTCGAAGGTGCCGGCCACGTAGTTGTTCAGGAAGGTGGCCCCGCCGTCGATGCCGATCACGTAGGTGTAGCCGTAGCCGCCGAAGTACTCGGCGTCGGAGTAGTAGGTCGTGACCTTGCCGGAGGTTTCGGAGGCTTTCTGGGCGAGCATGGCTGTCTGGAGGGCGTAGTAGTTTTTCTGGTCGGCCTGGCCGAAGCCCGCCTTGGGATCGGCGGGGGTGACGAGGACGACACTGCCGATGGCCTTGTCGATGATCTTGATGAGGCCGAGGTCCTTGAGGTAGTTGAGGGCGGGACCTTTGCCGGCGAAGGACTGGTCGGAGAATACCAGGATGTCGGTGTTGAGCCTGGCCGCGGCCCGTCCGCCGAACATCTCCGCTGAGCGATAGACGTAGGTCGTGCCTTGCGGGTAGCCGTCGAGGACGGGGTGGGACTTGAAGGGCTTGCCGACGTTGGTCTCGAGGTTGGCGACGGCGGCCGGGCTGCTGACTCGGGTTTCCTCGAGGGTCTCAAAGGTGGCGGTGTTGCCCTGGCTGCCGGAATAATTGAGCGCGAAGACGCTCGTTGGCAGCACCAGGGCAGCCGCGAGCGCCAGCGTCAGGATGATACCAGAAGACACTTCTCTCCTTAGCATGGTCAAACCTCCTTGGTTGACGTGAATGAGGAAATAAAATGAGATTATCTACCGCCGACTCTAGTCTCGCTTCGATGGCGGCGAAAATTTCACCGAAGCGAAGCGGGTGCTTAGGTTAAGATTTCACGATCGAGCCTGTCCTCCACGATCCGAGGATCCCTCCCGTCGCCGATAACGACGCATTCCACGCCAACCATCCGCGCGTAGTCCTCGAGCATCTCCTGGGTTACCTGGGAAGAGAAGCTGGTATGGTGCGCTCCCCCCGCCAATATCCATAGCCTCGCGCTTTCCTCGAGGGAGGGCGCCGGCTTCCAGAGGACCTTGGCCACGGGTAGCTTGGGCGTCGACGCCGGCGCTTCGACGGACTCCACAAGGTTGGCGAGGAGCCTGAAACGGTCTCCCAGGTCGAGCATCGTGGCGACGATCGCCGGCCCCGTCTGGGTTTCGAAGACAAGCCGGGCGGGATCGGCCTTTCCCCCGATACCCAGGGGGTGAACTTCGATGCGGGGGCGCGTTCGAGCGATGCTGGGACAAACCTCGAGCATGTGGGCGCCCATGACGAGCTCGTTTCCGGGCTCGAAGTGATAGGTATAGTCTTCCATGAAGGCTGTGCCGCCCTCGAGGCCCTCGCCCATGACTTTCATCGCGCGGACCAGGGCGGCTGTCTTCCAGTCACCCTCGGCGCCGAAACCGTAGCCGCTCTCCATCAGGCGCTGGGAAGCCAGGCCGGGAAGCTGGGGCAGGCCCTCCAGGTCTTCGAAGGTCGTGGTGAAGGCGCCGGCGCCCTTGCTCTCCAGGAAAGATCGCATGCCCAGCTCGAGGCGGGCCTGTTCCTCAACCCGGGCGAAGCGCCGCGGATCGGAGGCGAGGTCGGAAGCGATGATGTATCGTTCCCGGTATTCGGCGATAAGGGCGCCGATCTCGGCATCGGAAACACCCCTGACCGCCCTGGCGAGCTCGCCCAGGCCGTAGCCCGGGACTGACCAGCCGAACTGGATCTGGGCCGAGACCTTGTTGCCCTCGGTGACCGCGACGTCGCGCATGTTGTCGCCGAAGCGGACCACGGGCGATGCGGCCCCGTCCGCGAAGGCGCAGGCCGCGCGCATCCAGGCCCCGATTCGCTTCGCCACGGAGGGATTCCGCCAATGGCCGACGACGACCTTGCGGGCCAGCTTCATCCTCGTCTGGATAAAGCCGTGCTCCCGGTCGCCGTGGGCCGACTGGTTGAGGTTCATGAAGTCCATGTCGATGGTCGCCCAGGGTATGTCGCGGTTGAACTGGGTGTGGAGGTGGAGGAGGGGCTTGCGGTTGGCGGCGAAGCCAGCGATCCACATCTTGGACGGGGAGAAGGTATGCATCCAGGTGACGATGCCCGCGCAGGTCGGGGATGCATTCGCCTCCCTGAAGAGGGCGAGGATCTCATCGGAAGTGGTCGCGACCTTCTTGAAAAGGAGACGGCAGGGAAGGGCCGATCCACCAGCGCCGCTAGAGTTGTCGGCACCGGTAGAGCGCTCGGCGAGACCCGCCGCGATGGTCCGGGCGTCCGCCTCCACGGCCGCGAGGGTTTCGGGACCGTAGAGATGCTGGCTGCCCACGATCAGCCAGAATTCGTACTTTTGCATGCTATTCATGAAAACTCCTTTTCGGCGCAACTTCCCAAGCTTCTATAGCGGGAATAGAGGGTAGCGTACTTACTATGGAAGGCGGGGCGCGGATAGACCGTCCTTTTGATGAGCATTCCGAGGACGAGTCTTTCCTCGCTCTTCGGCGCCGGCCCGACCCTCATGTCGCAGGTGAAGGTGCTTATAACCTTGACGAGGACGCCTTTGCGGACGCCTCCGCCCACGGCTCCCATGTGGGCGCCGTAGGAGCCGACGGCCATGGGCGGGAGAGCGGTCAGATGGAGCCGCGACCCCCATTCGGCAATTAGCGCGCCGCAAGCCTGGTCGCTCGTCCAGGTTTTTCCGCCGAGGGTAGCGGCGATCCGTGGGAGTCCCGTGTGGATAAGGCTCAGGAATTCGATGGGGGGGTAGCCGCCGAAAGAATTGTACCACATGGACTTGAAGAGATGGGCTATCTTGGCCCAGAACCACTCGGAGGAATAGATTCCTCCTTCATACTTGGTAAAGTCGACGCCCCCCCAGGTCCTCGCCGCCCGATTGATGGAGGCGGCTTCCTCGGTGGCGCTGTGGTCCTTCCAGAGCACGAACATGGCGTCGGGATCTTTGGCGAACTCCGGATTCAGCGCCAGGGGCATGCCCCCGGCGTCCACCGCGCAGGGCGTCGAACCCGTCGTGTCGATCGCCAGGCCCCTGATCGAGGCCAGCGTCTCCGCGCCGAGGCGGGCCTGGAGCGCGTCCATGGCTTTCTGAAGGGATTCGATGTAATCGAGAGGATGCTGGCGGAAAACATTCCTCGTCGGGTTGCAGAAAAACCCCTGGCCCCAGCGGGGATATTCGGCGACGGCCGAGGCGATTTCGGCGCCATTATGGGCGTCGATGACGGCGGCGCGGCAGGAACCTGTCCCGTAGTCGATTCCAAGGGTGTATTCCCCGCGGTATTCCTGAGCCACCAGCCTGCCTCCAACTTTCTTCGGTCGCCATGTTGCGGTAACGTACACGCACATTGTATGACCGCTTTGCCAGTCTGTCAAACTATTTTCTTCGCTTCCTCGCCAAGCGTGTATTCCACATGGTGGAATACACCAGCTTCAAGGCCTCGAAACTGGAAAGATTTTCATATACAAGAGCACCGCGCATATGTGGGCTGTGCTAAACGGACAGGTTGAACAGGACATGATGAAGAAATCCAGCCCTTCGGCTCCGGACTCATCGGCCTCTGCTGTTACGACGCCTGCAGCCGCTGCTACTACCCGACCAAGAAAATGGCGGGCTTAAGATCCGCACCCAGGACAACAAGATGATGGTCAAGATGACCGAGTTCCTCGGCGGCGTTTCTATCACCGGCATCGGGTCGAACGACATCTATCCCAGCATCATGCCCGACATCATCGGCGGCGCCGAGAACAACTGGCCGACCTATGCCACCAAGGGTGACTACAAGGCCTTTGCCAGCCCTCCCCGCGAGGATGGGTAAAGGACTCACTGTCCGCGTCGACGATCGTTCCGTCTGCTCGCCCTGCTATACCGCCCTTGCCGGTTTCCCCGAGCCGCACATCAAAGGCGGCCGCGGCTTCTTCGGGAGCCAGGCTTATGACGGCTTTGCCCGCGGCGTTTGTGGGCTTTGCGGAGCGGGCGCCGAAGATAGAATTACTGGGCAAGACGTCCGTGGGCTGGACGAAGCGGGTGGAGCTTCTGCGATCAGCGGCTGTCCGCCCGGCGGGCTCGCGGTGACCGAATTCCTGGAAAGCATCGCGCGCCGCGGAAGAAACTAGCCCCCTCACGGCGATATCGACGCTCGGGCGCATGGAGGCCGCCGCGGCCAGTGCCTCGTGCACGGGGTGGTCAAGGAACCTGGTCCAGACCGCTTCGCTTTCCCCCTTGCCCCCGGCCCAGAGCGGTTCGGCCTGCTGCGTGAGGAGATAATCGTAGCGCGGAGCCCACTTGCGCGCGCCCAGGCGCGCCGTGATGGAGCAGTTGTCGACCATGAATGCCACGCCCTTGTAGTGCATGAAGGGGTTGAGGGAGTCCACGGCCTCGATGACCGATTCGTTCACTATTTCCGAATAGGCGTGTCCCCGTTCGGCCAGAAGATCGATCTGCGCCATCATGGATGCCGCGTAGACGCCGGCGGTGAAGGGGTCGAGAGGGATGGCCGCGTCGCCCTTGCCGGCGACTCTGGCTGCCCTCACCTTTTCGCCTACCTTCCACTTTGTCGTGCCGTCGATTTTGCCCATGGGGATTTTCTTCATGCGTTCGTCGGAAAGGATGACCGAGCGGATCTCGTTGCCTGAGGCTACTTCGCTGTAATTCTCATAGTGGATTTCGTAGCTGGGCGCGTAGGCGGCACCGTACGCGCGGCGAAAGACAGCCTTGTCTTTTTCGGGCAGCGATTCGCAGAGGCCCTTGATCCCCGAGCAGCTGATGGTCCTCAAAATGGGGTCGGTCACGCTCTCGGTGGAGTGGACGAAGGCCTCCTCGGGCGTCATGCCGGCCGCCTGGTAGTGACGGAACAGGAACTCGACGATGCCGTGGACGCCGCCGAGGAGGATGGCCCGCTCGCCGAATATGTCCGATTTGTATTCCCTTTCCAGGGTGGTCATGAAGGTGAAGGGAGCGCCGAGGCCTATGGACCAGGCGAGGGCGAAATCAGTGGCTTTCCCGTCTATGTCCTGCTCCACCGCGAAGCTCGTGTTGATCCCCGCGCCACCGCCATCATTTCGCCCAAGGTTCCGTCCTCCTCCTTGAAGCCAGCGGTCTGCGCGGCTTTCCATGAAGGGGAGCTGGGGCGAAGGCCGACTTTCGCCTTGATGGAGCTGCCCGCCAGGGAATCGCGGAGATTTTGGGCCTGGGCCGGGCCCTGACTGCCCCAACCTAGGACGCCTATCTGGTTGATGCCGTCGAAGGCCTTCGGGAGGAGGGGGAAAAGGTGGAGTCCTCCCCGGACGATCATTTCTTCTTCAGGTCCAAGCCTGACTTTTTCGCTCGAGAAGACTTTGGATTCGAAACTGTTCCTCATCGGAAAGCTCCACGTACATAATTGAAGAGGCCGCCCTTCCCGAAGGAAGGACGGCCTCTTTTTCTATTCGAAAGGAGCCGGATGGTGATGAAACGCGGAGCCGAAATGATCGTCGAAGTCCTGCGCCGGGAATATGTCGACATGGTATTCAGATACCCCGGCGGCGCGGTTATCCCTATTTTCAACGCTCTCTACGATGCCCGCGATATCCGCATGATACTCCTCCGGTAAGAACAGGCAGCGGTTCATACCGTCGACGGCTATGCGAGGGCGACGGGCAAGGTGGGCGTCTGCATCGCGACGAGCGGCCCCGGGGCTACCAATACCGTCACTGGCCTGGCCACCATCTGATTCGACTCCGTTCCCCTCGTATGCATCACCGATGCATCACCGGCCAGGTTTCGCGCGCCCTTATCGGCAACGACGCCTTTCAGGAAGCCGATACCATAGGGATAACCTTGCCGGTGACGAAGCATAATTATCTCGCCATGAAGCGAAGCGGCCTGGGGGCAGTGCTGAAGCAGTCCTTCCATATCGTGGCCAGCGGCCGTCCCGGACCTGTCGTCATCGATGTTCCCAAGGATATCCAGATCGAAACCCTGAACGACCAGTATCTTGAGACGGTGGCGATCCGCGGCTATAAACCCGTGAGCCGCGCGCCGCGGGAACAGGTGGAAGCGCTCGCCGCGGCGGTATCGGAGGCGAGGTGGCCGCTTTTCTTCGTCGGCGGGGGGATGGTGATTTCCGACTCCGCGCCGATCTTCTCGAAGATTCTCGAGGCTACAGGCATTCCCTTCGTCACTTCTCTTATGGGCATTGGCGTCGTCGACTCGAAGCATCCCTTGAACCTGGGAATGATTGGCATGAATGGAAACATCGAGGCGAACATGGCCCTGACCGCCTGCGATCTTTTGGTGGGTCTCGGTGTGCGGTTCGCGGATGCGGTCTCGGCCAAGCGGCCGCCGTCGCCCGGGGGAATCCTTTCCGCCATAAACGAATGCTGTCCCGGCACCCTGATCGCCACCGAGGTCGGGCAGAACCAGATGTGGGCGACCTAATACCTCGCATTCGACTGTCCGCGACGTTGGCTGACATCGGGAGGTCTGGGAACGATAGGCTATGGTTTTCCAGCCGGGATGGGCGCCCAGGTGGCCTTCTCGGCTGGAACGGTAGTGGTGGTCGCGGGAGACGGCTCCTTCCAGATGAATATCCAGGAGTTGGCGACCTGCGTTCAGGAAGACCTCCCCGTCATTGTCGTCGTGATGAACAATGGTTATCTCGGCATGGTGAGGCAGTGGCAGGAGCTGTTCTTCGAGTGGCGCTATTCGTCCGTTTGCCTTCAGTCCTGCCAGGGCTGCGGCAGGAGTTGCGGCAAGGAACGCGCCGCGCCCGACGGGCTTTGTCCGCCCTATACCCCCGATTTTGCCGGGATCGCCCGGGCGTACGGGGCTGACGGATACAGTCCGGGGTCGTTGTCCGAATTCCGCGACGCCCTCCTCGCGGCGAAAAAAGCGCGCCGCCCGGCAGTAATCGACTACGCGATAGGCAGGGAAGAGAATGTTTGGCCGATCGTCGCCCCCGGAAAGGGAAACGACGAGATGATGTACAGGGGGGTGCCGGTATGATACATGTTTTGTCGCTCATCGGTGTCGCTGCGATATGAGGCAAAGTCCTATGCCCCGGTGGCTTTGGCGAAGTCTTTTACGGCGTCTTCGATCATGTCGCGTATGCGGCGCGTTCCTTCTATTTTTTCCGACTCGCTTCCCGCAAGCGTGGAAGGATCTGGAAAGGGCCAATGCAGTTTCCTGTGTGAACCTAGAAATATCGGGCAACGTTCGGCCGCTTCCTTTGAGCATACGGTGACTACGACGTCGTAACGCCTTCCTTGGGTTGAAAAATCGAACACGCTTTTTGTAACGTTGTGCGATATATCAATGCCGACTTCCGGGGACACTCTCCCCCGATTATGCAGGACCCTGTCCACTGTACCAATGGAGACATGGGCCGCTTCGGCTATTTCGCGCAGTGTCATAGGCACGCTCCATCGTGGATGGGAAGATATAATTGCGGTAACGTACACGCATATTGCATGGCAGGTCGCAGAGGCTGTCAAACATTTTCGCCGCGCGGGAGAGAACTCGCGCCCCGGGCCTTTTCGCCCCGGGGATACCTTGAGCCTCGAGTCAGGAGTAGTTTCCGATGGTGAGGCCTTCTTCCGCGGTCGGGGGAATCGCGCCGCTCACGATGTCGTACATGGAGGGCGCCAGGCGCTCCATGGCCGAGGTGAGTTCGGGATACGCGACATTGCAGAGGCTGATGAGGCCATGCTGCATGCACTCACCGTCGAAGCGCCCCAGCACGGGCTGGTCGTTCCACTCGAAGTAATGGGCGCCGACGCTTGCCTTGTGGGCCATGGCCCGCTCCATGAAGAAGAGACAGGCCTTCGTCCGCTCGGCTTGGGTCGGGGAGAAGACGAGGCCTGCCGCGAGGTTGCGCATCTCGTATCCCGCCACGTGCCATTCGCCCACGAGGCCCGGGCGCTTGTCGAGCTTGGCCACGATATCGAATTTGGGCAGGGGGTCGGGGTGGTAGCAGTTGAATGAGCAGATGTCGAAGGCGGCGTTTCCGGCGAATTCGTTGGGCGTGAGCTTGTTGTAGCGCATCCCCAGGTTGAGGTGGTCGGGGTCGACGGCTTTGAGCGCCTCCGAGGGCACCGAGCTGTACTTCGCGATCAGGATGTCGCGGAAAGCTTCGAGATCGGCGCGGGAGCTCGCGGTCAGCCGGTCGGCGTTGGCCAGCGGTTTACGCAGATCGGCAAAATCTCCGAGATGGATTCCCCACGCGCTGTTCAGCGCGCCAATGTCGTTCCGGTAGCGGGCGCGCAGGAAGGCGATGAGGGCGGTCTTGCTGTGGAGGCTGCCGTCGTGCGCGAGAACGCGTTCGGCGGGGTTCACCGATTCCTGGAAGAGCCACTCCGGCTCGTTCGTGATGAAGTAGCCGATCATAAGGGGGTTGCCGGCGAAAGGGGTTAACTGCTCGCGCGCGAAACGTTCCGCGCCCGCCGCGTATTCGGGGCTGAAGACGTCGGGGAAATCCCGGTAGATGCAGGGTTGCGTCAGCGGGAAGTTCTTCAGGGTGACGACGAAAGGGATTTTCGCCTTCGCGAGGAAGTCCATGACGCGCTCGTCGACATAGTTGTTCACGCCGACGCCGATGGTGTTGATGCCCCAGCGGCGCATCCGCGCCGCGTTGATCGTCACCCAGGCGTCCCACCATCGGTCGGGGCCGAAGGCGCGGATCATGTTGGCGCGCGGGAAGTTGAACATCATGCGGCCCTTGCCGCTCGAGGCGCCGTTGCGCTTGGCGAATTCGGGTATTTCCGAGGCTTCCGTCCAGCAGTCCTTCCAGGTCTGGTCTTCCTTCGGGGGGAGCCAGTCGAACATCGCTTCCATGCGGTCGACGAAGCCGTGGACGCCCATGCGGCTGCCGTAGCAGACACCGTTCGAGTAGAAGGCGTAGCCTTCGGGGTCGACGAGCCACCAGCGCACGCCGTCGTGGTGGGTGCGGAAGAAGCCCGTGGCGTCGAACCGCAGCTTCTTCCAGCCGCCGTAGCGGCTCCAGTCCGCCGGGTAGCCGCCCGCGGTCACAAAGGCGCCGGCGGCAGCGTTGCCTGAAGCGCTGGCGCCCTCGGCGCCCTCTGCGCCAACCGCGGACTCGCCCCGCGCCCGCGCCAGTTCGGCGTGGAGGTAAGCGACCATTTCCCCTACTGAACGCATTTTTCCCGGCCATTCGTAGCCTTTGCGCTGGCCCATCTCATCGACCAGAGGCTCGCCTGAGATCGCCATATCCGGCAGGCTGTCGGAGACTTCGAGGCCGTAGAGCCGGAAGCCGCGGCAGGAGTCGTTTTTCCTGAGACGGATGCGGATCTCGTCGATCCTGTCGATGTGGGTGGGCTCGCCTTCGACGTGGCCTTTGAGCGTGCCTGGGTAGGTGGGCAGGAAAAAGCGGTGGGAGTCCAGCTCCGAGAGCTGTACCGTCATCTTCACCCTGCGAGTAGGAATCATGAAGTAGCGGATCGAAAGGAGACGCTCCACGCCGTTGCCCCGCTCCACGAAATCGATGTGCATGACCGGCATCCTGTCCATGTCGACGTCCATGTCGACGGTGAGGAAGCGTTCGGGCGCCCAGGCGACGCCGGCTGAGGCTTTGGCCAGGGAGAGGCAGAAGGCGCCGTCCTCTCCCGGCAGGATGAACAGGCCGCGGGCGGCGGGTTCGGCGCGTCCGGCTATGATTTTCAGCAGCGCGAGATCGATCCGTTCTTTCATGGTCAGGGTCCTTTTCAGAGCTAGGGATCGCTGGGGAGCGATGGAATCAAACACCAAGGAAATGAAAAGAAGAAGAGGGCCGTCCCGCGGTCTTGCGGTCGGCGTGAAGGCCCTCTCCATGGCGTAATTAAAAGTACCGGATAACGTACGTTACCCGATACGGATAATCATTTCGAAGCCTTTACCTGAGCTGCCCAGGCCGTGGTCGCTTCCTTCTCGTACTCGAGTCCGCCCTCCTCGTTCCAGCGCTTCACGAAGGCGGCGTATTCTGTCTCGATGTTGCCCTTGCTGACGATGAGCTGGGCGAAGGCTTCCTTGGTGATGTTCGCCAGCTGCGGGCCGTACTCGCTCGTCGTCTTGAGATTCTTGATGATCTTCGGGTACTCGATGCTGTTGTCGCGGGCGAAGGCCTGTCCTTCCCTCGTCTGTTTGTTCAGGGTGCGGACTTCGGTGTTGAGGAGGGGGAACATCCTGGCGTAGACGTAGGCGCCGTCGGCGCGGTAGGTCGCCTGGTCGGTGAACTTGCCGAGAAGCTTGTACTTGCCATTGTCCTTGTCAGCCCACTCGTAGTGGAGACCTTCGATGCCGAGATAGGTGAGCTCGTCGCCTTCGGCGCCGTACAGATAGTTGAGGTACTCCATCGCCTTCTCGGGGTTCTTGCAGGTGGAGGCGATGCAGTTGTAGTAGGTGTAGCGCGGATACTGCTTTATGGCTCCGCCCTTGCCACCGGGGCCGGCGATGATCGTGAAGCCGAAAGTCGGGATGGGGTTCTTTTCGGTGTAGCGGCCGGGCATCCAGTTGTTCGTCGTGCCGACGTTCTGGAAGTCGAAGATGCCGGTGCGTCCGGTCCAGAGCTTCTCGAAGGCGCTCATGAGGGGGATGGTGACGAAATCCGGATCGAGGATGCCGTCCTGATAGAGCTTGCGCAAGTACTTGATGGCATCGAGATAGAGCGGCGCCTTCATGTAGGTCGTCACCGTGCCGTTCTTGAGAAGGTAAGGCTTGTCGACCGCTATGCCGTAGGCGCCGAAAATGTGCTCGAAGGTGCGCATGTTGGCCATGGTACCTACGTAGCCGACCGTGTCTTTCTTGCCATTGCCGTCGGGGTCGCCGTTGGCGAAGGCGTAGAGCACCTTGTACAGCTCGTCGAGGGTGGTCGGCATCTTGAGCTTGAGCTTGGCGAGCCAGTCCGTCCGCACCGACAGGTTCGACGTGTAGTCGAGCGAGGCCGGGATGACCGCGTAGATGCCGTCGCCCTTGTTGAGCGGGGCGTTCTTGAGGATGGAGCCGACCTCGTCCATGATGTCCGGACCGTTGCTCTTGAGCAGCTTGTCCATCTTCATGATCATGCCCTGGTCGCGGAACTCCACGGCGTCGATCACGTTGCCGTCGACCCAGAAGATATCGGGCAGGGTTCGGCTCGCGATGAGCGTGTTGAGCTTGGCGGCGTAGTCCTTCTCAGGCACGTAGATGTAGGTGAGATCGACGCCAAGCTTTTCCTCGAGCGCACGCTTCACCGAGTTCGTGGGCGTCGGCGTGTTGTCGCCGAACATCATCACGGTGAGGGGGACGCGGCCAGGCGCCGCTCCGGCCCCGGCGACAAGGCAGAAGAGGGCGACAGAAACCAGGATTCCGGACAAGATTCTCTTTCTCATGGAAGGCCTCCTTGGAAATATGTATTCAGCATTCTTGACTTTCTCTCATTCTTTGACTGCGCCCAGGGTTATTCCCCTCGTGTAGTAGCGCTGGAGGAAGGGGTACACGACAAAAATGGGGATGATCGACACCGCGATCGTCGCCATCTTCATGCTCTCCTCGCTCAAAGAGGCCGCCGCGCTCAGGTTGCCGACGACCGAAAGCGAGTTCAGTGTGCCCGTCGAGGCGATGAGCTTGCGCAGGTAGACCTGGAGGATCTCGAGCTGGGGCTTGTTCGTGTACAGGATGCCATCCATGTACTCGTTCCAGCTGGCGACGCCGTAGAACATGGCCACGGCGGCGATGGCCGGTTTCGAGACAGGGACGAAAATCCTGAACAGGACGGTGAAGGAATTCGCGCCGTCCATGTGGGCGCTCTCCTCCAAGGAATCCGGGATCGACTTGAAGTAGTTGCGCAGGATGAACATGTTGTAGGCGCTCATGGCCGAAGGCAGGACGAGGGCCCAGAACGTGTCGATGAGGCCGTAGGACTGGACGATGAGGTAGGTCGGTATCATGCCACCGGTGAAAAGCATCGTGAAGAAGAAAAGCATGGAGAGGCCGCCCCGGCCGCGGAGCCTGCGGCGCGAGAGGGGGAAGGCGGTGAGGATGCTCAGCATGATGCTCAGGCTCGTGCCTGCGAGCGTGCGCATTATCGTATTCCCGTAGGCCACGAAGATTTGGGATGTCTTGAAGATCATCTCGTAGGCGAGGAAGGTCGGTTTGCGCGGAAGGAAGAAGAGGCCGCCAGTCATGGCCGCGTTCGAGTCGCTTATGGAGTACATGAGCACATGCCAGAAGGGATAGGTCGTGGTGAAGCAGAAGAGGGCGAGGAAGAGGCAGATGAAAAAGTGACCGATATTTTCGGACTGCGACTGCCGAACCTTGCGCGGCCTTGCTCGCTTCATCGTGGGGCTCTTCATCACATGATCCCTGAGTCGGGGTCGATCTTCTTGGCGACAGTGTTCGTGATCAGGACCAGGACCAGGCCGATGACAGACTGGAAGAGCCCAGCAGCAGCAGCCTCGGCGAATTTCTGCTGTTCCATGCCCAGCGTATATGCGTAGGTGTCGATGATGTCGGCCGAGGAAATGACGAGGTAATTGGAAATGGCGAAGATCTGGTCGAATCCGGCGTACATCATCTCGCCGACGCGGAAGATGAGGAGGATGACGATCGTCGGCCTGAGGCTCGAGAGCGTTATGTGCCACATCTGGCGCAGGCGCCCCGCCCCGTCTATGGCGGCTGCCTCATAGAGCTGTTGGTCGATCCCGACGATGGCGGCCAGGTAGACGATCGTGCCCATGCCTGCACCCTTCCACACATGCGAAACGATGATGACCCAGAGGAAAGATTCCTTCTGGTTCATGATGTTGTTGATCGTCCCCGTGTAGCCCAGCTCCCTCAGGACTCCGGGAATGGCGCCGCCTGTCGTATTGAACATGGCGAAGAAGATGCCGTTGATCACGATCCAGGAGACGAAGTTAGGCAGAATGACGAGGGTCTGCGCGAGCTTCCTGGGCCTGCGGCCGCGAAGCTCGTTGATCATGAGCGAGAGGATAATAGGGAAGGGGAAGCCGCAGACGAGCTTCAGCAGGCTTATGAGGATGTTGTTTCGTAGGGCTCGCGTGAAGGCGGAGCGCGAGAAGAGCTTGGCGAAGTTGTCCAGGCCGATGAAGGGGGCGTCGGAGAATCCCTTGAATATAGTGTAGTTGCGGAAGGCGATGGTGACGCCGTACATAGGCGCGTATTTAAACATGAAAATATAGACGAGTCCGGGAATGAGCATGAGATAGAGAAGCTTGTCCCTGGACAAGTCCCGACCGAGCTGGCGCGTCATGTGCGTGTACCTCTGGACATAGCTCGATTATACCGCCAGACAGAAATATGTCAACGTATAATTTCAATATTGTTATATAATTATGAAAATATTACTATGAAATATTTGATGATCATTCTTGAATGTAAAGTGTATCTATTTGTAAAATAAATAGATACAACATTATTTCCAATACTTGGCTTAATTTTTTCTAAAAAATGTTTCATCTTATCAATATAAATACTGAATATTTGGTTGACAATTTTTTCCGATGGGCTATACTGTCTGCAAGTTCGGGTACTGCGGATGACAAACGACGAGAAACCGAGGTAGAGCACGATGAGCTTCATGTATAATCCTTTCCCCTACGATGATCCTGACGCGATCAACCGCATCGTTGTAGCCGCTCCGCTCCGGGCGGCGGTCGTGAAAGGCCTTTCGGCCTCCGCCGCCAGTCTGGCGAGGGCTGCCCAGGCCGTCGTCCAGAAGAAAGGAAACTGCGTTCTCGCCCTGGACGGGTATATCAGCGCTCCTTTTGACGTACTGGCCCGACAGGTGGCGAGAATCCTCCTGCAGCAGGGAATCGCAGTCCGGATGATGGACACGGCGACGCTATATAAAGAAGAAAGTCTTCTGGCGGAACAGCTCCTGCACAACCTCCCGGAGGACCGCGACGAAGATCCGCCCCTCCTTTATGGCCGCCTCTACCGCGGCGGCTACGAGGGCCTCATGAACAAAGACCGTATCCGCGAATGCGCGGAAGAGCTCTCCCGTTTCAAGGCGGGGGGCGAAGCTGTCCTGATTGTCTACGGCAATGGCTGTCTCATCGGGCGGCTGCGTTCCTTCGCCGATCTTCGCTGCTACCTCGACATCACCCAGAAGCGCACTGTGCTGAACATCAAGCACGGCCGGGCCGGCAATCTCGGCTTTACGAACCCGGAGTCTTACGCCGCCACGCTCCGCCACGCCTACTATGTGGACTTCGAAGTGGCGGCAGAACTGCGCGGCGAACTCATCCGCGGCCGACTTCTCGACTACTACATCGCATCGGACGATGTGGACGAAATGCGCGTGCTCCCCCTGGACGCCTTCCTGGGGATTTGCGGCACTCTCGCCGGATATCCTTTCCGCTGCAGGCCTGTGTACATCGAGGGTGTGTGGGGCGGCTTTTACCTCAAGCACCTGCGCAAGCTGCCTGAATCCATGCGGAACTGTGCATGGTGTTTCGACCTCATACCCATGGAAGTCTCCATCGTGGCGGAGATGGACGGCCTCGAGCTCGAACTGCCCTACTACAGCTTCGTACAGGCCATGGGCCGGGAACTCATGGGCGAGGCCTGCCTCAGGAAATTCGGCGGCTATTTCCCCATCCGCTTCAACTACGACGACACCTTCCACGCGAGCGGCAACATGTCCATACAGTGCCATCCCGACAGAGCGTATGTGCGAAAACACAACGACGAACTCGGGCGGCAGGACGAGAGCTACTACATCGTCGTGGCCGGCCAGGACGCCAAGACCTACTGCGGCTTCCAGGAGAACTGCGACGTCCAGGAGTTCATCGACCAGTGCAAGCTTTCCGAGCATACAGGCGGGGCTATCGACCACGACAAGTATGTTTACGCCGAACCCTCGAAGCCCGGCATGCAGTTCCTCATTCCAGCGGGCACTATACACGCCTCGGGGCGCAATCAGGTGATCCTGGAGATCGGCAGCCTCACGATCGGTTCCTACACCTACAAGATGTACGACTATCTCCGCAAGGATCTGGATGGACGGCTCAGGCCTATCCACACAGCCCACGGCGACGCGGTCCTGCAGAGGGAGCGCAAGGCCGACTGGGTCCGGAAGAACCTCATACAGGAACCGCGTCTCGTCCGGAGGGACGAGACGGGCGAGGAGCTTGTCGTGGGAGAGCACGAGCTTCTCTATTTCTCGCTGCGCAACCTCCGTTTCGCGCGCAGGATGACCGACGAAACTTCGGACCGCTTCCACGTTCTCGTCCTCGTGGAGGGGGAGAAGGTAATGATCCGCTCCCTCGGGGATCCGCAGAGGTACTTCGTGCAACACTACATGGACATGGTTGTCGTGCCCGCCTCCTTCGGGAAGTACGAGCTTCTGAATCTGGGTGAGGGTGTGGTCGTCGTCCACAAGACCATGCTCAAAGACGGATATGAAAGCGTCGAGCCCTGAATGCATCCTGGCCCTCGACGCCGGGGGAACCTCGATCAAGCTGGGCCTCGTCCCGACTCCTGCCGTCGTCGGAGGCGTTCTCGATTTTCAGGAGATTCCCATGCCGTCGGGGAGCCAGGCGGCGGAGATCGAGGCGGCCTATGCAGAGGCAGCCCGCATCGGGGTGGCCTGCGCGGCGCGGCGCGACCTCGCAATCGTCGGCGTGGGCGTGAGTACGCCCGGTCCCTTCGACTACGAGAATGGCCGGAGCCTGATGAACCACAAATACGCCGCGATCAAAGGGATAGGCATCCGCCCCTTCATCGAAAAGGCGACAGGAAAGCTGCCCATCCGCTTTATCCATGACGCCTTCGCCTTCCTTCTCGGCGAACTCGCCTCGGGGGCCTGGAGCCGCTATCGCAATCCCTGCGCCGCCATCATCGGTACCGGTCTCGGCTTCGCCGCCATGTCGGAGGGAAGGCTTCTGCGCAATCCACAGGGAGGGCCCGGCATCAGTATTTTCCGGACTCCCTGCCGCGACGGAATCGTCGAGGATTTCGTCTCCAAGCGCGGTATCATGCGCTCTTACAAGCGCTCTGGCGGCCTTGGCGATCCAAGCGTGAAGGAGATCGCCCAGGCGGCGAGGGACGGGGATACGCTCTGCGCACAGGTCTTCGCGGAGGCCGGGACGACCTTGGCGGATATCATTGCGCCGGTTATACATGAACGTGGATTCGATTGCTTGATCCTGGGAGGGCAGATCGCCAAATCGGGCCCGCTCCTGGCTATCCCCGCCCAGAAGCGTCTGGACAGCCTCGGGACGGTCTGTGCGGTGATGACCGCTCTTTGTATCGACGAGGCGCCCTGTCTTGGCGCCGCGCGACTTTTCCTGGATGGGGAGGCGATTTTATGACCGGTTGCTGTCTGCGAATCAAGGAAGCGATGCAGTCTCTTGCGCCCAAGGAACAGAAGGTGGCCGAATTCATCCTCGACTTTCCCGAAGAAGTGATCGGCATGTCCATCGATGCGCTGGCGGACGCCTGTTCGACGAGCACCGCCTCGGTCGTGCGTCTGTGCAAGAGTGTGGGATACTCCGGCTTCAAGGAGTTCTGCCGCGTTCTGGACTCGGACCTCGCGAACCAGCAGAACACCATAGTGTATGAGGAGATCCGCCCCGGCGACAGTCTGGAAGCCATAGTCTCGAGTGTCAGCAAGAGCGACATGAAGGCCATCGAAGGGACCCTCTCGCTCGTCGACCTTGACGAGCTGGGCAAAGCCGTCGATGCGCTCTGCGGCGCGACCCGGATCGACTTCTACGGCGTGGGCTCCTCGGGCCTCGTGGCCATGGACGCCTCCAATAAATTCATCAGGATCAACAAGTTCGTCATTTCCCATTCCGATCCCCACGAGCAGATCCTTTCGGCGACGAGCCTCAGGCCCAAAGATGTGGCCGTGCTTTTTTCCTACTCCGGCGAGACGCGCGACACCATAGAGACTTGCGAGATCGTCAAATCCACGGGAGCCACCGTCATCACTGTCACGCGGTACGGAAAAAACCGGCTCAGCGAGTTGGCTGACATCAGGCTCTTCACCACCTCGGCGGAGTCCATGATACGGAGCGGAGCCATGGGTTCCCGCATCGGCCAGCTCACCATGGTGGACATTCTCTATACGGCAGTCTCCAGCCGGCTTTACGATCAGGTAAAGCCGTACCTGGACAAGACTCGGCTCACGAGTCAGCGAAAGCGCTCCCGACCCAAGAACTAAAAGAGGCAGCGACATGATCGACCGCAACCGCAAGCCCCGCGCGGGCCTTCTTCTCATCACGACACCCCGTTTCCGCGATCTGGGCTCCGGCACCGCCGGCGGCGTCTTCTCCGGACGCAAGGACACCGAGGCCCGCCGCATCGTGGAGGCAGTTTCCCCGTTCGCTGAGCCCGTCTTCTCCGGCATCGTCTACACGCGCGAAGACCTCCGTGCATCCATGCGGGCCTTCGACGAAGCGGACGTGGATATGGTATTCGCCTGCTTTCTTTCCTGGTCGGACGACTTCGCCTGGGTCCGTTTCCTCCGGGACATGCGGCCCATTCCAGTGCTCTTCGCCTCCATCGTGCGCGACAGGCTTGGCTTCGGGGACTCGATGGTCGAGGACCGTTTCGTGGAATTCCTGTCAGCAGGTTCGCTCGTCGGCATGCTCGAGGCCTCAGGCTCGGCCTCCCGCTTCGACAGGCCCATGATGAGCCGGGTCATCGGGACGCTGGACGAGGTCATGGAGAGCTGCAAAGCCTTCGCCGCGGCAGCTTCGGTGCGCGCCAAGCTGCGCCGCTCCACCTTCGGCCTCCTGCCGTCCATGAACGAAGTCATGTGGTCCACCTATGTGGACATCTACGACCTCTTCATGGTGGCCGGGCCCGAGATGCGTTTCCTCTCCTCGGCCGCCCTGGAGAGCGAAATCACGACTATTCCGGCAGCCGAGGTCGAGCGGACGACTGAGCTGATCCTCGCGAAGTATCCCGCGGACACAAGTGTCGACCGCGCCAAGATGGGCGCCTCGGTCGCGGCATCCATGGCCCTGGAATCCCTCTGCCGCAAGGCCGGCGCCGATGTCCTCGTCCTCAACGACATCGAGCCTGTTCTCATGCGCACTCTGGGCCTCCGGCCTGGCTTCACGCCCTGCCCGGGCACCGAAGACGTGACCGTCGTGCCCGAGGGCGACATAGGCGGGGCCCTCGCCGTCTACATCATGAAGCTAGTCACGGGGCACAGCGTTTTCTTCGCCGAGCCCTTCCATATCGACAACGAGAAAGGCATCTTCGCAGCAGGCCACGCAGGTCCCAACGATTTCACGGACCCGGCCGGAAAAACCATCATCTCCCGCGATGAGCGCTTCGCCCGCAGCGATTACAAGTATGCGGGCGCGCCCTTCGCCTGGCACACGGTCTCGCCCGGCGAGAAGACCATGGTCCACATATCCTGGAGCGCGGGCCGTTTCAGGCTCGTCTGCGCCCTCGTGGACGCGCTTCCCTGTCCCCACCACCTCGCGGGTTATTCACACGGTCTCTTCCGGCCGCGCAAGGAGCCGCGCCAATTCTTCCAGGAACTCATGGATATCGGCGTGACCCAGCACTACGCGATAGCCGCGGGCGATCACACGGCGACTTTAGCCCAGCTCGCCCGGATCATGGATTTCGACTTCCACAGGCTGTGAGCGATATGATGGAAACAGGGCACG
Organism: Treponemataceae bacterium; assembly: GCA_963678065.2. Taxonomy (GTDB): domain Bacteria; phylum Spirochaetota; class Spirochaetia; order Treponematales; family Rectinemataceae. The sequence goes on along the minus strand of CAXXVZ010000003.1, from coordinate 1,704,032 downwards.
CCACCATCGAACACTCGGCTGTGGGCGATATTCCGGCCATTATCCTCGTGGCGGGAAACTACAGGGCGGCGATCTGTCCGGAAATGGGCGCGAACTGCTTCCTCCTCGAGCATGAAGGAGCATCGCTGCTCCGAAGGCCGCCCTCCTTCGCCGTATTCCGCGAAAACCCCAATGTCTTCGGCCTTCCGCTCCTTTTTTCGCCCAACCGCATCCGCGGCGGGAAATTCACCTTCCAGGGAAGGTCCTACAGCCTGCCCGTCAACGAAGCGGAGCGCGGCCACCACATCCACGGATTCCTCTCATCGGCGCCCTTCGCTCCTTTCGGCGTCCAGGTCGACGACGACTCCTGCCGCCTTTCTTTCGCCTATGAGGCGACGAAAGACGCACCCTATTCGACCTTCCCCCACGCGTTCCGCATCGTCCTCGGCTACTCGCTGGACGCGCGGGACGGCCTTGCTCAGCGGCTGGAAGTCGAAAACCGGAGCGACTCGGAGATGCCGCTCGGTCTCGGCTTCCACTCCGCCTTCAACTGCCCCTTCCTCCCGGAGACCTCGGCAGGGGACTACCGCCTCCGCCTCGGAGTTTCCCGCGAGATCCTCCTCGACCCTGCGAGCATCATTCCCACAGGCGGCGTCCTGCGCGAGAGTGAACTCATCTCCGCCCTCAATGGCGAGGGCACCCCGCCCCAGGGTGGGGCCCTGTCCAGGCACTTCCGCGGCGCCGAAGAGCTCCCCCGCGAGGCGCGCCTCGTCCATGTCCCCTCCGGAAGATCGATCGCCTACCGCGTCGACCCGCTCTTCGCCTTCTGGACGCTCTGGAACCAGGGCGGCGACAAAAACTTCGTTTGCGCAGAGCCCCAGACCTGGATGATCGACGCGCCCAACTCGACCCTTCCACCCGAAGAGAGCGGCTTTCGCGCCCTCGCCCCGGGCCAGTCCATCGCGCTCTCATCGACGATACGCGCCACAGCGGCGCGGGAGGAACAGGCATGAAGAAAAACACCATCGATTTCGCCTTGAACAAAACGGCCGACCGCGTCTCGTGGTCCGCTCCCGGCACTCCGCTCGCGAACGAGGAAAAGGCCGATTTCTGGCGCGTCTTCATGGATGATGGCTACGAGCGGGAAATCCTCGTCAAATCATCCTCCCAGAATGGGCGCGTCCTGCGCTCCGGCCTGGGGATGGATATAGTCTACGAAAGTCTCGTCGACGAAAAAGGACGTCATTACGACGTCATCCTCGTCGTTCACATCGTGAAAAAAGAGACCGAGATCGAAATGTGGGCGGATATCGAGAACCGCGGAGCCGCCCGGGTGAATGAACTCCAGCTCCCCTTCGTCGACCTGTCTTCGGCCTGCGGCGCGGACAGATCCAAGGACGTCCTCTACCGGCCCAGCGGCCTCGGCGAGCGGCTCGAAAATCCCTGGTCCGCGCTCGGAACGTATCACAGCGAGTACATGGCCGCCGACTACCGCGAGATATGGTCCCCCCTCGTCTACCCTAGGCCCTTGAGCATGGCCTGGCAGGGTCTCGAAACGGCGGGCCGCTTCCTCTACCTCGGACGCCACGATGGCGAGTCGCGCAGTTGCGTCTTCAATGCGGGCGTGAACCCGCGCAACGCGGCTCCCCGCCTCATCCTCTCGATCTGTCACTATCCCCTGGCTCTCGCGGGCGAGAGGATCGAGACGGCGCGATCCGTCCTCGCTCTCTGGGAGGGCGACTGGCGCGAGGGCTCCGACCGCTACGGAGCGTGGGCGCGCGAAACCTTCTACAGACCGGCGGAAAAACCCGAGTGGGTCAGGCGTTTCACGGGCTGGCAGCGCATCATTCTCCGCCACCAGTTCGGCGAAGTATTCTGGAAGTACTCGGACCTTCCGCGCCTCTACGAGGAGGGCACCCGCTACGGCCTCGACTGTCTCATGGTCTTCGGCTGGTGGAAGGGCTGTTTCGACAACGGCTATCCGGTCTACGAGCCCGACCCCGAGCTGGGGGGCGCCGAGGGACTCGCGGCGGCGATCAAGGAAATCCAGGCCAAAGGAGGCCGCGTCGCCCTCTACACCAACGGAATCCTCATGGACGTCACGTCGGATTACTACAAGACCACGGGCGAGAGGATCGCGAGCAAGGACATCGACGGCAACGTCTACCTGGATCACTACCGCTTCGCCGATTCCGGAACCATTCTCAGAACCTTCGGCTACAAGACCTTCGCCAAAGCCTGCATGTCCAATCCGGAATGGCGCGAAAAGCTTCTAGAAAACGGAAGGGTGAAACTGTCCTTCGATCCCGACTCGATTTTCTACGACCAGATAGGCGGCCACCACTGCTGGCTCTGCTTTGACTCAAGCCACCCCCACGGGAACCGCGGCGATACTGAGCCCCGTTCCCGGGCCGCCACGTTCAAGGCTCTGCGCGGACTCCTTTCCGGCGACAAAGCTTTGGGAAGCGAGAACACCGTCGATCTCTTCGCGCCATACCTCGACTACCACCACGGCTGCGACCTCGGGAACTGGTACGCCGAGAACGGCTTTCCCCAGCTCTTCCTGCGAACCTTCCCCGAGGCGATCATGACGAACCGCTTCATCCACGATTGCCGGGAGGACTACAAGTTCCAGCTCAACTACGCCTTCGCCATGGGCTATCGCTTCGACGTCTCCATCTACCGCGGCCGCGTCGTCGGCATTGCGGGCGAGATCGACTACGCGAACCATGTCAAGAAACTGATCGACCTGAAGGCCGCGTGGCGTCGATTCTTCTATGAGGGGCGCTTCGTCGTCGAAACCCTGTACGATCTCCCGGAATCCGTGATCATGACCGAGTATCGGCACGGCGACGAGACTCTTCTCGTCTTCGTGAACAAAACAGGGAATGCTCTGTCCTTCGAAGCCGAGGAGAAAACGATCTGTCTGGAAGCCGATGGAGTCGAGTGCATCCTTATGTCGAAGAAATAGCCTGTCCGGCTCGGCCTTGCGTCGAGAGGAACAGAAGCTTTCGCCAACCGCAGCTCCGCGCAATCCTCGGGCGCCCGAGGCGGTGATCCGCGGAGTGATCGCCAGTCATCTGTCTTCACGCAGTCGCGCGGAGGCCGATGTCGCGTCAGGCAGGTTCAGGATGGCATGGCTCGCAGACTGTCCCTACGGGATTCCCTTGCCGATTCAATTTGCAGAAAAATAAAAAGGCCGACCCTTTCAGGATCGGCCTTTTAGCCCCTACGGGAGTCGAACCCGTCTTTAAAGATTGAGAATCTTTTGTCCTAACCGATAGACGAAGGGGCCTCGCAAAGGGAAGCGGCGAAGTGTTTCGCCGCTTCCCTTTGCGTTCAAGATCTTCGCCGCAAATCTTGCTGCCATTCTGTCATAACGGTATTCCCCAGGGAGGATTCGAACCCCCACAAACAGATCCAGAGTCTGCTGTGCTACCATTACACAACCGGGGAGCGTCGCCTAACGACAGAAGCTAGGCTATCCAAAAGCGGGATTTTCGTCAAGCCCTTTTTGGGGTGCCGCATCGCATGGCGGTGAGCGTGCGCCCCTCTGCCATGCCCTCGGCGCGGAAGGGCGGCCTCACTTCCGCGCCTCACTCTTCCGGGCTTCTCTCCTGAGACTCACTCTCCCGAGCCGGCCTTCCTGATGTCGATGATTTCGATCTGCGGCGTCTCCATGCCGTTCCAGCGATTTACGGTGACCCTGAAGAGGAGGTCGACGGGGTCCCTGTTGCGCCAGGAGAAGTCGCGCTCGAGCCGTTCCGCGCCGTCCCACATCATGGCGGGCCACTTGTGCCTGCCGAAGTCGAGGGTCAGCTTGAGGTGATTTTTCTCGCCCTTGCCGACTATCTGGGCGTCGACCATCGCGACGCTCTTCGCCATGAAGATGAGGGGAGGGCTCTCCTCTCCGGAGGGCTCGAATCGTTTGGTCAGTTCGAGGAGTTCGGGCGTCACGTAGTCGTGGGGGAGCTGGGCGTCGACGTTGATCGTCTCCTCCGCGAGGGCGAGATCGACGGTGCCGATGAAGGCTTCCGTCCGCTCGACGAAGGCTGGCCAGGCGCCCGAGGGAAGGCTGAACCCCGCCGCCACGTCGTGGCCGCCGTAGTCGATGAAGAGGTCGGAGCAGGCCTCGAGGAGGGCCGATACCGGGAATCCCCGCACGGAGCGGATGGAGCCGATTGTCGATCCATCGGGCTGGAAAGAGGCGACGATGGCCGGCACCTTCAGGGCGCCCGTCACGCGTGAGGCGATGAGACCCGTTATGCCGCGCTGGACCTTGTCGGTTCCGATGACGGCGAGTTTTTCCTTGTTCCGGGCGAAGCTCTCACGGGCCAGAGGCAATACGGTCTCCCAGCTCTCGGTGCCCATCTTCCGCCTGTCCATGTTCATGGCGACGACTTCGGCGGCCAGCGGCATCCTCTCTTCCCGAGTCTCCGCAAGGAAGAGCGAGACGGCCACGTCGGGCGCGCCCATCCGCCCGGACGCGTTGATGACGGGCGTGATCTGCCAGGCTATATCGTGGGCCGACATGGTCCTCGGCTCGAGCTGGAGGGTCGAGAAGAGTTCGGCGAGGCCAGCCCGCGGCTCCCTGTTGATGGAGGCCAGCCCCCGTTTCACGAGGATGCGGTTTTCGTTGCGCAGGGGCATGAGGTCGGCGATGGTCCCGAGGGCGACGAGCTGGAGGCGCAGACTGTCCCGCTCGTCGAAGCACTGAGCTCTCCTGAGTGCGAAGGAGACGAAGAGGTTCCGGAACACGTCGATCTCGGAGAGTTCGCTTGTCCTGTAGCGTCCGATTCGGGAGAGTTCACGCAGTTCGGCCAGGCTCTTGCCGCCCGTCTGGGGGATCAGGACGCCGATCTCGGGGGCGAGATCATACGTGAAGACTTCCGCCCCCTTGCCGAGGGCAGCGGCGAGGCAGCGCTGCTGGTAGTCGCCATTCCAGACGAAGATCTGGCGATCCGCGAGGAAGCTGACGAATTTCGCCCTGTCGAGTCTGACTTCTCCCGGCACGAGCCGCTCGCTGATGCGCCCCGTTTCGACGAGGTTGGAGAGGCGGACTGCCTCGAGAATGAAGCCTCCGCCTGAGGAAGCTTCGTCCGGCGCCCCTGCCGGAGAGATGTCGGGGCGGAGGTTGAGGAGGGCGATGTGTTGCTTGTAGAGCTCCGTCTCCGCGAGGCGCAGGGCAGAGACGAGCTTGTAGGCCACTCCGCAGCCGGAGAGCTCCCTGAAGGGATAGCCGGAATCGGGGAGTTTCGGGTCGATGACGGCGACGGCGTCGGGCGGATTCTCACCCTGGAGCCTGTGGTGGTCGACGATGATGACGTCGATGCCGCGTTCCCGTGCGTACTCCACTTCCGCGTGGTTAGAAATCCCGCAATCCACCGTGATGACGAGACTGCCCCCTGCAGCGGCGAACTCGTCCAGAGCCTTTGTGGAGAGGCCGTAGGGGTCGTCGCCCACGGGCACGCGCCAGGATGTCTCTATCCCGAGTCCGGCGAGGGCTTCGTGGAGGAGGACGGTCGAGGTGATGCCGTCCGTGTCCGCGTCGCCGAAAACGAGGACCTTTTCGCCTTCGTCCCGGGCGTGGAGAATACGGTCCACGGCGTCTTCCATCTGGACGAAGAGGAAGGGGTTGTGGAGATGGCGCGGGTCATCCTCGAGGTAGTATTTCAGCTGTTCGGGATCGACGATGCCCCGCCTCGCGAAAATGGCGGCGGCGAGGAGGTCGAGCCCGTATCTGCCAGCCAGCTCTTTGATCTCTTCGGGGCGTACTTCTTTTTTAAGCCATCTCATTTGGAAAGGATTTCCTCAAGGATGAGGGGCTTGCGGGGCGCAGGAGCCGGGCCGAAGGACAGGGCGTTTCCGATCTGCATCCGCACCGCCTCGAGACTCGCCTCGTCCTTTCCGTACACGGAGAAGATTCGTTCTCCCCTGGTCACTCTGTCGCCCGATTTTTTGTCGAATATGAAGCCGACATCGGGGTGGACAGGATCGGCAGTCGTGTTGCGTCCCACTCCGAGAGTGACGCCGGCAAGCCCTATCGCGTACGCGTCGATGGATCGCAGGTACCCGTCCGCGGGGGCCGCGAGTTCGTAGGAGTGGGCGGAGCGGTACTGTCCGCGGAGCTCCATCATGCGGCCGACATCTCCCCCCTGTCTCGCCACGTTGTCGAGGAAAAGCTTCAGGGCCCTTCCGGACTCGATCCCATCGCGGCAGGCCTCGAGGGCCGAATCGAGATCGGGCTTTACGCCGGCGGCGATGAGCATCCAGGCCGTGAGCCGGTAGGTCAGCTCCATGAGATCGGCAGGGCCATTGCCTTCGAGACAGTCGAGCGATTCTTCGACTTCGAAGAAATTGCCCACCATGCGTCCGAGCGGCTCCGACATATCCGTGATGACGCCCACGATGCGCTTGCCCATCGCGGACCCCGTGTCTACGAGGCTGCGCGCGAGGGCGCGGGCGTCGTCCAAGGACTTCATGAACGCGCCGGAGCCTGATTTGACGTCGAAGACGAGGGCATCCGCGCCTTCGGCCACTTTTTTGGAGAGAATGGAGGCGGTGATGAGGGGTATGGACTCCACGGTGCCCGTGACATCGCGCAGGGCATAAAGCTTTTTGTCGGCGGGCACGACTTTTGCGGTCTGACCCGTCATGGCGAAGCCGTCGGCGAGGATGCCGGCCCTGAAGCTCTCCTGGCTGAGGCCGGTCCGGTATCCGGGAATGGCCTCGAGCTTGTCCAGGGTCCCGCCCGTGTGGCCCAGGGCCCTTCCGGACATCATGGGCACTTTCGCGCCGCAGGCAGCGGCGAGGGGCGCAAGCACGAGGGATATCTTGTCGCCCACGCCGCCCGTGGAATGTTTGTCCACGAACGGACCAGGGATGCCCCCGAGATCCATTACCTCGCCTGAGCGGAGCATGAGCTCCGTCAGATCCGCCGTCTCGCGGGGGGTCATCCCTTGAAAGTAGATGGCCATGAGGAGGGCGGAAATCTGGTATTCGGGCAGTTCCCCCGAAACGTAGCCGTTTACGATGAAAGAGATTTCTTCGCGCGCGAGTTCAAGCCCCGAGCGCTTTTTCATGACTATGTCGACTGCTCGCATGGTTGTGCCTTTCTGTCTGCATAAATCGGGATTCCGTGTATCCCGTCACATCCTTGGCTCCGAGACAAACCCCACATTCCGTTCCAAAGCCGCAACGCTCCGGAGCTCCACCCTTCAATCGCGCGGGAATCCGTCCTGCGATTGAACCTTGAACCGGAATCCGGAACTTTGCGGAAGGAAATACATTCTGAACTCATTCCGGCGCCGGGTCAATTCCCGCCACCGGGCATGCCCCGCCCGAGGGAGAGGAGGGGAGAGTCGGCTGCCCGCTGCGCGAGCCAGAACACGAGTTCCTTCAGACTCGAAAGCGATGTCTGATCAAGCCGCGCCGACAGGGCCCGATCGAAACTCATTTCGTCGGAGCGGGCGAGCCACTTCAGCGCGCCCGCGGTGACCGGGATGAGTCCCGTCATTTCCGGCCTGCTCCGGAACACGGGATCGTCCCCGCGAGTTCCGGCACAGGCGAGTATCCCCTTCGCGCAAGCGGCGCAGACAAATCCCTCCTCCGAGGCGGAGTACAGGGGAGTGGAGTCGGCATCTCCCGGCCGGAGGAGGCTTGCGGGCGCTCCGCATCCTACGCACTCGCCCGGATCGGGCCCCAGCCCGAGCACCGACAGAAGTCGCCAGAGAAAGAGGATGAGGGGATAGCCTGTTTCCTCTTCTTGCGCCTCCGAAAGGCGGACGAAGGTCGTCGCCGCGAGCTCCTTCACATGGCCGAAGTCGCCGCCGCCGCCCGATGTCTTGAGAAGAATTTCGGCGACGAGCCCCGCGCTCCACAGCCTTCCGAGGTTCTCCCGCAAGCCCGGATTGGACCTCGCGACATCGAAGTCGGTGAGCTTGCGGAAATCCTTCACCGGATCGAAGTAGACGAAGGCCCGCCCCTCGGCGTAGGGCGAGGCTATGGAGCGGAGCTTGCTTTTCGGTCCGCCGAACACGAAGACGTCGATGAGGCCGTTCTCCGCCGTGAGGAGGCTCAGTATCCTGTCGCCAGAGGGGCTTTCCCGGGCGCGGAGCACGACGCATTCGTGTATGTGATTTCGCGAGGGCATTCCTGGCCTTCAGTCCAATCGATCCGGGCTTCTAGCGATCGTCCACGACCCACCAGCGGACGTCGCCGGATTGGCCGTAGGAACCGCGCTTGATATGTTCCCTCGCGAGTCTGTCGTCTTCGATGCGGGAGTATCGTTTCGCCCAGATCCATCCGACGAGGAAACCTCCGATGTGCGCGGCGTAGGCTACTCCGCCCGCCGTCATGCCTGCGAGGCCGCCGAAGAGCTGGATGATGAACCAGATGCCGATGACGAACCAGGCGGAGAATGCCGTCGGGATGAAGTTGAAGAGCAGCACGTAGACTCGGTTTCCCGGGAACAGCGCGAGATAGGCGCCGAGAATGCCCGATATCGCGCCGGAAGCGCCGATCATGGGTGAGTTCAGATCCGCTCCCGTGAGGGCGGACATACCGACATGGGCGAGGCTTCCCAGAATTCCCGAGACGAGGTAGAGGGTGATGAATCGCCGTCTGCCGATCCTGCACTCGACATTGTCTCCGAAGATCGCCATGAACAGCATGTTCCCCGCGAGATGGGCGAAGCCGCCGTGCATGAACATCGATGTTATGAGTGTGAGGTAGACCCATATCGGAGTGGGCCTGAGTCCGGGTACGAGGTAGACAAGTCCCGAGCCCGGATCGAGCACCCGCTTCGCCTGGGTCACCACATCCCTGCCGGAAAGAATCTCCGAGGGGACTGTCGCAAAGGAGGCGATGGCTCCGTAGTTGCTCCCGAATTTCTGGAAGAAGACGAATACGAATATGTTGAGGAGGATTATTGTCCACGTGACGCGGGCGGATCCTTTTCTGACCATGGTGTTGTCGTCGCCGATGGGGAGCATTTTTGACCTCTTGAGTCGAATATACCGTGGCGGGATCGATTCAGGCCAGTATCGTCCGGCCCTTTAGCGACGGTTCCCGGGCATACACGCCAGCACACACATCGCATCTTGTACCGGGCCGCCGGGCATGGTACTACCGTAGCATGGTCAGGGCTCTTCTTTTCGATCTGGACAACACTCTGTATTCGGAAACAACGGGGATGGAGCGGGATATCCTCAGGCGCATGACGGATTACGTCGCGGGTTTTCTCGGTATCAGCCCCGAGGAAGCCATCATACTCCGGCGCGAACGGGTCCGGAATTACGGCACCACCCTGGAATGGCTCATGGCCGAAGAAGGGTTGACCGACACCGAAGAGTACCTGGCGGCCATTCACCCGAGGGGAGAGGAATACTGCATTCCCGCCGATCCCGATCTGGAAGTTTTCCTCGACTCGATAGCCCTGCCCAAGGCTATCCTGACCAACTCGCCCACCGAACACGCCGAGCGGATTCTCGCCAAGCTGGGCATCGCCGAGTGCTTCTCCGCCGTCTACGACATCCGCTTCAACCATTTCCACGGCAAACCTCACCATTCGGCCTTTGACCGTGTTCTCTCCTCCTTCGGCTATCCCGCTTCCGAGGTTTTCTTCGTCGACGACCTCCGGCATTACGTTCGCGGGTTCTACGATATGGGGGGGTACTCTGCCCTGCTCGACGAGCACGACAGGTACCGGGACTTCCCTCTGCCGAGGATACACAGTCTCTATGAAATAGCCGACATCCTCCGCGATCATGACAGACTGACTGCTTTCCGCAAGCCCTACTGAATCCGCCTGTGCCCTGAGTTCCGGGCCTCAGGCGAATCGGGCAGTTGCCGGCTTTACCGGAGCCGGAAGGTCATTGCAGCGAGGGAACTGCGAAGCTCAGCTTGCCGGACTTGATCGAGGCGATGGCGGCATCGAGCTTGGCGCGGATGGCCGCAGGCACAGTCTCCCTGTACGAAGGATCCCTGTCCAGGAACTCGATGTAGCCTTCTTTCATGCCCACGACCTCGGCCGTCCCGAATGCGAGCTTGCCCTCGAAGGCGGCCTTGAGCTTTGTGTATGCCAGCTTTTCCTGGTTGAGCGCCGTGCAGCCGAGGATGGTCTTCGGGGCCCGCGCGTACTCGTCGCCGTCGAAGAAGACAACGTATTTTCCCGCTTCCTGGGCTGTCTTGATGACGCCCTGGCTCGCGCTGCCGGCTATGGGCAGGATGACGTCGATGTCGGAGGCGAACATGCTCTTTGCGAGCTCGGCCGCCTTCGTGGCGTCGTACCAGTTGCCGATGACGCGGGTGTCGAGCTGGAAGGCGGGATCGGCCGCCCTGAGTCCCTGCTCGAATCCGGGAATGATGATTCTGTCCATGACCGGGTAGTGCTGGCCGATGACCAGTCCTACTTTTTTGGCGGGATTGGCCCCCGGCATGGAGCTGACCGAGACAAGTCCGGCGAGATAGCCTGTCACGTAGCCCTGCTCGAGCTGGTTGTAGAGGACAGTGTAGAGCTGGGGAAGGCCCTTGAGGTAGCCGTCCAGCGCGATGAACTTCTGTTTCGGAAAGGCGGGAGCGACTTTCGCGATGAGATCGGGGATCGAGGGATTGGACGTGAGGATGTAGTCGTATTCTCCCGTAGCGACGAGGGAGGTCAGTTTCTCTTCCCATTCGGCCTGGTTGAAACCGGCCTCGAGGACTTTCAGGCTCGAACCGGGCTGTTCGGCCACGGCCTTTTCGGCGCCGGAAACGAGGGCCTCGTAGATGGGGCTCCCGGCGCGTACGCCGGGAACGAAGACGGCCACCTTGGCGGGCTTCGCGGAAGCCGCGCCGGAAAAAGCAAGGAAGATGACAAAGACAGAAAGTATGGATCGTTTCATGGTTCCTCCGGTTTCCAGTATAGCCCCCTCGTATTGACCTTGCGAAATTGCTGACGTAAGATTCGGGCCGGCGTGATTCCCGAACGCCAAAACGCGATATGAAAAAGAAAAATACCATCTACCGGATCGGCGACCTCGCCCGTCTTTCCGGGCTGACCGTCAGAACGATCAGATATTATGAGGGACTCGGCCTCGTGCGGGCCGTCGACCGCGACGAGGGAAACCACCGTCGTTTTTCCGAACGGAACCTCATCTACATAAAGCGAATCCTCCAACTCAAGTCCTACGGCCTCAGTCTCGAGGAGATCAAGGAATTCTTCGATCTCGCGGCAAAGGACCGCTCCGGTGAGTCCTGTCGCAGCCTCCTCATCCGCAAGTACTCGGAGCAGATACAGTCCGCCGAGTGGGCGAAACGTCAGGCCGAGAAGAAGATCGAGGAGCTGAAGTGGCACGTGAAGCAGCTTCGGGATGTCGAGAACTTTTTCGAGTGCCCCGGCAGGCAGTGCCGGAATTGCCTCTACAAAGAAGGCTGCGACCTCGCAGGCCAGGCGGCCTGCGAAGACGGAGAGGAAGCATGATACTCGTCCCGGCATCGGACTCCGACGGCAAAGGCGACTCCCTGCGGCTTTACTGACCCGGCAATTACACAGTGCATCTCAGCGTCGCGAATGAGCCGCTACGGCTAAGCTCATTCGCGACGCTATGGCAGCTTTGAAGTTGCCGGGTCAGTAAGGTTTCCTGTGCTCGAGCCGGAGGCCGACCGCGCTGCGGTTGCCGAATCCCTTCCAGTATGTGTGGTCCGCCTTGGGCTGGCCTTTGGCGTCGACTGACCAGACAGCATCTTTGCCGGACTCTGCGAGGTCGAGATAGGAATCCATACCGGTGTCGCCCTTGAGGTATTTCGCGAGATAGGCGGTCGCGAAGTGCTGGGCGATGTTGTTCATGCGCACAGTGTCCCAGACCGGGTCCATGTAGTGACCCGCGTTGTAGACGGTGGAGCCGGGAGCCGGCCAGGTCTCCTTCGGCGCGGGAATGGGCGCAGCCGCGTTGTGGCTCGCGTTCTCGAAAGTCAGAAGGTAGCGGTCGGCGTTGACCGAGAGTTCGAAGATGTTACGGACGCCGGGAGAGTATCCGGCGGAGGCGTCGGCAGAGCCGGCCATGAAGAACACCGGCGTCTTTATGCCCGCGAGGCCTTCTTTGTCCCAGAAACCCATGTTCCAGCCCCAGGGCGCGATGGCGATAGCGGCTTTGATGCGCGGATCCATGCTCGCGAGGTATTCGGGATTTTCCGTCTGCCTCCGCGCGAGAGCCATGTTCGGCGGAGCGAGGGGGGATTTCACGATAGAGGCGGTGAAGCCTCCGCCGATCGCATTGACGACGCCGTAGCCGCCCATCGAGTAGCCGATCAGGGCTGTGTTGTCGGCCTGGATCATTCCCCCGAGGCCGGCATCGAGGGGGCTGGAGCCCGCGGCGCCCGAGTTAAGCTTCGCCATGGAGTCCAGAACGAAGAGCTGATCGAGGGGACGGTTGAGCAAGGTCGAGCCGAAGGCGCCTTGGTCGTTGTAGGTTGAGTCCGTGTGGTCGATGGATGCGACGACGTAGCCCTTGCTCGCGAGGTTCTCGGCGAGGTGGGCGAGGAGGAAGCGGTTTCCCGGATAGCCGTGCGATATGATGACGAGAGGGTAGGGGGCTTTCCCGGCGTCGGGAAGGGCATCGCGCACGGCGCGGCCGAAGAGCGTCACGAGCGTCTTGCCGTCGCGGGTGTAGATGTCGCGGTAGCCACTCTGTCCGGCGAGTCCCGTGCCGGCTATGGCCGGGTACCAGACTTCCACGGTCAGCGGTCTGTCGTAGCCCGGAATGACTTCTCCTGCTTTGGCCTTGAGGATGTTCATCTGTCTCGGGTTGATGAATTTGAGGGTCTTCATGCCGATCGCGAAGGGTCCGTAGGGAGCGAGCTCGGGCGCGTCGGGACGGATTGTGTCGACGCGGTTGTCCTGGGCGAAGGCCCCGGATGCGGCCACCATGGCGAGAACGGGGACGAGAGCGTAAAAGAAGCAGGACTTTTTCATGTTTTTTCCTCCAACAGGTATGGTAAACCTTTTCTGAAAAAGCGCAAGGCAGAGTTGTAGAATATTTTTCAAGGAGAAAATATGAGAATGGAAGATCGCGGGGAGTTTGTCAATTTCCTGGTGCGGGCCAAGATCGACACGTACGCGGGGGACGGCAGCCTGTCCCTCTCATCGAGGCCCGGTTCGAAGGATCTCCAGTACCGCGAGGGTGCCGTACGGACTGTCCGGGGTACTGGTTCGGGCGAACGCGCAATCTGCCCGGGACGCGTCTTTTGGCCGCGCCGTGCTGACGGCTCCCCTTGACCCTCCGGCGCGGACCCGTCTACTTTATTAACGGTAGTTCAACCAGATCCGAACATTCCACTCCGCGCCCCGTCTATTAGCGGAGCATAAACTTTCCGGAGGTGCCCCGTGCCCGAAACCAAAGTCATCGTCAATCTTTCCAACCGCCACATCCACCTGTCCCGTGCCGACGTCGAAGCCCTCTTCGGCGCAGGTTACCAGCTCACTAAGACCAAGGATCTCGTGCAGCCCGGCCAGTTCGCCTGCGCCGAGACCCTCACCATCAAGGGACCCAAGGGCGCCATCGAGAATGTCCGCATCCTCGGGCCGGAGCGCAAGGAAACACAGTGCGAGATCCTCGCGAGCGATGTCTTCAAGCTCGGTGTCCCCGGCTGCCCCACCCGCGAGTCCGGCAAACTCGACGGCAGCTTCCCTATGGAAATTATCGGACCGAAGGTCACCATCAAGAAGGACAAGGGTCTCATCATCGCGAAGCGCCACGTCCACTTCGATCCCGAAGCCGCCCTCCGTTTCGACGTCAAAGACGGAGAGATTGTCTCGCTCAAGGTGGGCGAGGAGCGCGGGGCGATCTTCCTCAACGTCGTCTGCCGCGTCGGTTCGAACTACGCCCTCGAATGCCACATCGACTTCGACGAGGGCAACGCTGTCGGCATCGGCTCCGGCGTCTACGGAGAAGTGGTGAAGGCATGAGCAAGGTCATCCTGAAAGCGGAAGATCTCGACGGTCTCCTCACCGAGTCCGACAAGGAGCTTCTCGCCCGGATGGATGGCCTGTACCGCCAGGCCATGGTCTCCTTCAACTTCCTGTCTTCGGCCTCTTCGGAGGCCGAGCGCACGCGCGAGGAAAAAAACCTCACCGAGCTGTACAACACGATGGGAAGTCTCATGCAGGAGATCTGCAAGAGGGAGCCCGGCATCCAGGTCTACTCCTTCGCCACGCCTGCGGAAAACCACGGCGAGGCCAGCCGCCTCATCGCGAAGCTCCGCGATGTCAATACGGGCAGGCAGGAATTCGTCTACTACACCCAGCGCGCCTTCGAGATGCTCTTCAAGCTCGCCTTCGGCAGCGCCGGAAGCTCGAACAAGAATTACCTCATCGTGAAGACGCCCGTCACGGTGCCATTGCAGAATTTCGCCGTGCACAAGATACCCAACATCGACGCGGAGATCGAGAACACGGTCATGTGCGTCATGCTGCGCGGCGCTCTCCTGCCCTCCATGATTGTCTCCAAGGAGATACAGGAGTTCTCGTCGACCGGCTATGTCACGCCTTTCGCCCTCTTCAAGATCAAGCGCGACGACACGAAGACCGAGCGCACGATGGAGTACATCCTCGATCTCGATCGCTCCTACTTCAAACTCGAGGACCTGGACGGCAAGGACCTTCTTTTCGCCGATCCCATGAACGCGACTGGCGGAAGCCTCGTCACCGTCGTGAACTACCTCAAGGCGCAGGGCGTCCGGCCCCGCTCCATCAAGTTCTTCAACGTCGTCTCGGCCCTGAAGGGGGCGCTCCGCGTCGTGCGCGCCATAGAAAATGTCACGGTCTACACGCTCTGGATGGACCCCATCCTGAACGACAAGGCTTACATCATGCCGGGCCTCGGAGACGCGGGCGACCGCATCAACGGCCGCGACGAGGACGAGAGGCCGCGCGACATGCTTCAGCTCGTCGCCGACTACGGCACCAACATCACCGGGCTGTATCGCTCCCAGCTCAGAACCATCGAGGAGACCGTCCTACGGCGCTGACCTGTCGGCCGGCTGCCGGCAGCTCCGGCGTGGCCGCGGCTTTCTCAGTCGCTGTCCTCGTGCTGTCGGGACTGCTGCTCGCCTCCTGCGCCACTGCTCCCGCGACCGTTCAGGCCCACGAGTGGCTCGCCATCGGGAACGCCTGGGCCGAGAAGGGGGAGTGGGCCAGGGCCGGCTCAGCCTGGAGCCGCGCCATGGAGCTCGATCCGAAACTGCTCGGCGCCTCCTACAACATGGTGCGCGCGTTCGCCGAGTCGGGGGAGTACCGGAAGGCCATCGCGGCCGCGGACAGCCTGCTCGCCGGCGACCCGACCAATGTCAGGGTCCTCTCGCTCAAGGCCTATTCCCTCGCCCGCTCGGGCCAGGATACGGCGGCGCTCGCTGTCTACGAGAAAGTGCTGGCCCAGAACCCGCTCTCGCCCGACGCCGTCTACAACGCTGCCCTCCTCAAGAGCCGCGCCGGCCGCAAGACCGAAGCCATCGCCGACCTCGCGAGGCTCTTCGAGGCCGTTCCGGACGACTATCAGTCGGCCATGCTCTACGGACGCCTCTGCGACGAGTCGGGCGACGATGCGACCGCGCTGACCGTCTACGAAAGCCTCAGGAAGGCGGGCAAGGCGGACTTTGCGACTCTCATCCGCATGGGAGCCATGTATGAATCGCGCGGCAACTACGCCCTCGCGATGGAAGTGTTGGCGGCGGGTACGGCCTCCGCCTCCGTTCCTCCGAAGGAGACGGCTGCAGGGACTGTGGCTGGGTCTTCTTCCGGGCCGGCGGGATCATCCAGCAAGGCGGGGTCCGCATCGGGAAGTCCCGGCACCGCATCGGCGTCGGCAGAGAAACAGGCCGCCATGGCCAAGGCTCTGTTCACGCTCGCCCGGCTCAGGCTCGCCGTCGCCGAGGATGGACCGGGAGGACTGGCCGCTCTCGACAAGGCCCTCGCCCTTGGATTTTCGGACCAGCAGGCTGTCGACGAACTTCTCTTCCTCCCTGTCCTCGCCAAACGTGAAGACGTTCTCGCCCGGTTGCGCAAGGCCGGACTCGTTCCCTGATCAAATTCGGAAGTGGGCCTCATGCCCCCAGTCAGCCGCGAGATCGTTCATCGTCGCGCGGGCAAGCGAAGGGCGACCCCTCGCCCGAACCTTCCCCTCGAGTGTAGGATGTCGGCCATCATGTCCGAGACACCGATTACTCATCCCATATCGAGAATTTTCGTTTTTTCCGGCCAGGACATCATCGTGCCCGGCAATCCCGACGCTCCATCCTGGTTCGACGCTTCCTTTACCCTTCCCGGAGGATTCCCGCTTCCTTCGCCTGAGGATTCGCGGGCTTTCGAGTGGAACGATGCCGGGTACCTCTCCTTTTCCATAGAGGAAGATGAGGTGCTGAGGCTCGTCGCCGCGGGAGCGGGCAGACTGCAGGTGCGGCAGGCCATCGCCGTCTATCCTCACGAAGAGGTGAGGGCATTTTTGAAAGGACTCGCGCTATCGACCTGGATCAGGGGCGCCCGATATTGCGGGGCCTGTGGATCGCCCCTCGCCGACGCGGTGGGACAGGATACCGGCGGCCGAATCTGCACGGCCTGCGGTCGGGTACATTTTCCCAAAATCTCTCCCGCCGTCATCACTCTCGTGCGCAAGGGCGACAAGGCCCTCCTCGCGCGCAATTCCCGCTTCCCCGCGGGGCGCTTCGGGCTCATCGCGGGCTTCGTCGAGGCGGGCGAGACCCTCGAGGAAACTGTCAGGCGGGAAACACGGGAGGAAGCGGGCATCGAGGTCGACTCCATCACCTACAGGACTTCCCAGCCTTGGCCTTTCCCCGACTCGCTCATGGTGGCCTTTACGGCCCGATGGGCGTCAGGAGAGGCCCGCCCCGACGGAGTGGAAATCGCGGAACTCCGCTGGTGCACGCCTTTTGACCTGCCCGCCATTCCGCCTCCGGGGAGTGTTGCGCGTTTCCTCATCGACGAGTTCGTCGACAAAGCCCGAAACTCCGCCCCGGCCGGCGGCGGGGGGGATGGCGAGGCCGGGAATTGACTGAAGGCGGACCGCCTCGCACAATCGGCGGTCCGCGAGGCTTTGCGCATGCAGGTCCTCCGCGCTCAGAGGGAGCGGAGGCTGCGCAATCCTTCTCTGTCAAGTATCCTGATGTCCCGTCCTCCCATCGCTATGTAGCCCCGCTTCTCCATCTCTCCCAATTCCCGCGAGAGACTCGGCCTCGCGACGCCGAATAGCTCGGCGAGGCTCGTCCTTTTCGCCGCGACGAGGGTGACGGGCATGATCTTCCGGGGCGAGAAGAGAATGGCCGTGGCCACAGCTTCTCCCGCCCGCAGGATTTCCACCGCGAAAGTCTTGCCCTCGTCGTTGGTCATCTCTGCGCGCGCTTCGCCCTCGAGCACGACCATGAGCGAGGAGCAGATCGACCCCACCGTCACGATCACTGCTCCTTCCTCGAATTGCCTGACCGAAAGGCCTGAAGCCTGCAGGCTTTTTTTCAGCTCGGCCGGTCCGACCCCGGAAAAGAGCCTGCAGGCCGAAAGCCGCGCAATGTCCCTGTCGTCCATGTCCCCAAGTATCCACCCCCGCGGACGCGCCGGTAAAGCTCTCCGCGCTTCTCGCGGGTGCCCCTCGTCGGTTTGAATTTGGTTAAGACAATCCCTGCGGCTTGTTGCGGCGCCCTGGCGCGTATACAATGCCGGCAAGGAGCGTACACATGGAGTTTTCCTGGAAAGTTGTCATCGACGCGGGCGCGATCTCGGCGGCACTGATCCTGGCGACCGTCCTGCGTTCCAAATTCCGGTTCTTCCAGAAGTATCTCATCCCCAACGCGCTGACCGCGGGCTTCTTCCTCCTTCCGATCTACAATTACCTCATGCCCTCGGTCGGCTACAACGAGAACAAGATAGGCGAACTCGTCTATCACCTGCTCAACATCTCTTTCATCGCCATGAGCCTCAGGTCCTCCCCTCCAAAGGTGAAAGGACACAAAGGGGGCGGCGTGCTCGGCATGTCTACGGGCATTCTTCTCGGCTACGCGACACAGACCCTCCTCGGACTCGGCCTGACGCTTCTCTTCCTGCCAGCTATCCATCCCGCCTTCGGTCTCTTCCTGCCCCTCGGCTTCGCCCTCGGACCGGGCCAGGCCTACGCGATCGGCCACGGATGGGAAGGCATGGGATTCGACGGCGCTTCCACGGTCGGTCTGACCATGGCCGCGCTCGGCTACCTGTGGGCCTGCTTCGGCGGCGTGATTCTCATCAACATGGGCCTCAAGCGGGGTTGGCTCGGAGGCAAGGGCCTCGATGCCCTCAAAGACAAGACCATTCTTACCGGAATGATCCCGGCAGGGAAGGAGAGACCCATCGGCGCGCGGCTCGTCACGGACTCGGAGGCTGTCGATTCCTTCAGCTTCCACGTCGCCATCGTCGTCGTGACCTATTTCCTCTCCTTCCTCTTCCTGAAGGGCCTGACCATGCTTCTCTCCCTCGCCGGAAACGCCGGCCACGAACTGGCGGTCAACCTCTGGGGTATCAATTTCATCTTCTCCGCCCTCACGGCCATAATCGTACGCAAGATCCTCGACGCCCTGAAGCTCGGGAAGACCTTCGACGACGACACCCTCTCGCGCATCTCGGGATTCTCCGTCGACTACATGCTCGCGGGCTCGATCGCCGCGATATCCTTAGTCTTCATCGGCAAGTACTGGTTTCCCATCCTCACCATGTCGACGATCTGCGGCGTAATGACCTTCATCATCATGCCTTGGGTCTGCTCGCGGATGTTCCGGGACTACAAGTTCGAGCGCATGCTCATGATATACGGCGTCTCCACCGGGACACTGTCCACCGGCCTCGCCCTCCTCAGAGTCACCGATCCGGAGTTCAAAACCTCGGTGGCCTCGGACTACATGCTTTCGGCGGGACTCACTTTCCTCCTGGCCATCCCCTTCATCATGAGCATCAACCTTCCGGCCAAGGCCTACACGACGGGTTCGATGTTCTACTACTGGCTCATGATGGCTGTGGCCGCGGGATACATGCTGTATGTGCTGATCACCTACATGGCCATCGCGAAGAAGAAGAGCTTCGACAAGCCGGGACAGCTCTGGTATCGCGGATGAAACGATGAACCGGGCGGGCGATCACTGACAATCGCCGAGGCTTCGGCGCGACTGCGTCCGACGCCTCGGCGATTGTTGCAGGCGGATCGCCCGATCGCCCTCACCGCTTCTGCCAGAACTGTATCCTGCCCGCGTTCGCCAGTTTGAGCGAGATCCCGCCCGCGTCCCGGACGAGGCCGTACTGCCACTGCTCCATGCCCTTGTCCTGCCACATGATGAACAGGGTTCCGTTGCCCGCGTTCCACCTGCCCTGTTTCACGGTCTTCTGGTCGCCTGAATCGATCCAGACAGTCGAGCTTCCTCCCGAAACTCCTCCGTGGGCAATCGTGCGCGACAGCGAGGTTCTCCGCGCGCTTCCGTCCGGGAAGAGTTCGAGACTCGTCTGCTCATCTGAAACCATCGAAGCGCGTCTCGGATCGTCGATCGTGAAATTCAGATTATCCTCGTTGCGGATCTCCCGCGTCGAGAAGAGCTGCCAGCTCCCCGCGATCGCCTGGTCGAGCTTGCCCGCCTCGAAGGCGAAGGAGGCGAACATTCCCTTTATGTCCGCTTCGCGCGCGTCGACGAGGCTCTTGTCTCCGACCGCCCCGAGGAAGACGCCGAATCCCTTCATGATGGACGTGTAGATCCTCGCGATGACAGTCACGCCGCTCTGCCCGGGAGCCGACCACTCCATCAACATACCCTCGCCGTCAGTCATCGCCACACGCGCGGGAGCCGCCGTCCGCTTGAGGTAGGGAGAAACTTTCGTCTGAACGAGATTGTCGAGGTAGGAGACCACCCTCTGATCGAAGGGGGATGTGATGCCCTGGGCGGATTCCCCCGTCACGAAATACATCTCCGACTGCTGTGCACCCCCACCAGGCTGGATGGTCGTGGCGCCTCGTGCCGGAGAAGGCACGAGTTCGATTCCATTCTCGATCTCCCGGATCGTGAATGATGCGGGATACCAGAAGACGAAACCGACGGGGTGACGGTAGGTCGTCCCGGTCCGGGAAAGATCGTTGGCGCTCGTTTTTCCTGCGGCCCCCGATTGTGCGGGCGCTGCTCCAAGCCCTGGTCCGGACACCGGACCCTGTGCGGGGTTCGGGGAAGGGGCGCTTGAGGCCGTGCCGGATTGTGCCAAAGCCTGGCGCAGCGCCGAGAGCGGCGGGCTCGCCGGGTTCTGTGCGGGAGAAGCCGCTGCGGCCGCCGGGGCGAGAATCCGCTTCACGACCTGGAGGTTCCCGTCCGCTCCTACGACGAATCCGACGAGTTCGACCGTTCCGGAGAGAGCGGCGAGGGTTTGTTCCAGGGCTGCGGGGGAGTCCACCATTCTGCCGCCGGCGGCGCAGACCACTTCGCCCTGAACGCATCCAGCCGCCGCCGCCCTCGATCCGGGCTCTATCTGCACGATCATGACCCCGGCCCTGGCTCCGAGCGACGCGGCGATGGCATCGAGATCAGCGGGATCGAGCGCCTGGAGCGTCCAGCCGGGATTGCCCCGGGTGATCGGGATCTGAGCTCCCGCAGGAACGGGAGCCAGCGGCAGGATGAGTGCCGCGAGGATGAAGGCCGAGGCCGCGATGATGGTCGTTCTGTGGTTTCCCATGTTTTCCTCCCCGCGGCCTGTCCGGATGATCAGGTCCTGGCAGCCGCCTTTTCGCCGAGTATTTCGAGGGCAGCCGCCCAGGACCTGCCGGTGTGGCTCAGGTCGGGGAATGTTGCCCTGTAGACCGATTTTTCTACATAAAATTCGAAGAGGTTTTTCTTGAGGACCCCCGGTCCCTCGATATCGGCCGCGGGAATGGACAGCGCGGGGCCCGTTCCGGGAGTGAAATCGAGTCTGTCCCGGTACAGGGCGAGGCGTCCGCGTCCGATATCCTTCATCCTTTCCATCCTCCAGCCCCGCGAGAGCCTGACGTTTTCGGAGGAGAGCAGTGGAGTCTCATTCCCTTTCGCCGCCGCTTGGAGGACGTACTCGCGGAATGCCTTCCGCTGCCAGGCCTCCCACTCGCGGACGGTCGCGGGTGTCGATGCGCCTTGGCTTCCTGTCGGATTCCCGGACTCCCGCCCCTCCTCTTCCGGAGCGGAGAGGCGGCCGTACGCGTCGAACCGAAGTCCGAGACCGCAGGAGCTACAGAAGAACCGGTCGCCGGAACTCCTCATCGTCGCGACGGAGGAACAGGAAGGACACATGAAGAGGGCGAGTTCGAGGTTCTCGGCGCGCCGCGGGTGGGCAAAAGCGATGCGGTTTTTTTCCTCCCAGGCCGTCTCGTCGTGGAAAAGTCCCGCCTCGAGTCTGGCGTATATCCCGTCGGGCGAGAGGATCTTGAGCTCTTCGGGCGTGAAGAGGATCGAAAAGTCGAGGATGATTCTGCCCCTGCGCCGGAACTTCGTCCAGCGGGGCAAAGAAAGATAGCCGCCCTGGGTCTTTCCGAGGAGAACAGGGGCCTTCAGGATTTTGAGGAGCTTGGCTGTGGAATGATAGGAGGGGATGGTGCAGCCATCCCAGCTCGCCTGTCCTTCGGGGAAGAGGCCGACGACGCCCCTCTTTTTCCGGATAACCTCGACGATCCAGTTGACCGTCTCGATGTCGGGAATAGCCTTGGATTTCGGGATGGATCCGACCAGCTTGAGGAGAAGAAAGCGGATGAGCGGCTTCCTCATGTTGCCGTCGCTCGTGACCCAGTGGATCGGGTGCGGGATGATGGCGTTCAGTATGAAAGGATCGAGTATGTTCGTGTGGTTGCCGACGAGGACGAATGGGGGGTGGAGATTCCGCACCCTGTCCAGGCCGACCACCTGGATGTTGTATGCGAGCCTCAGCCAGATACCGTATGTCCAGCGGACAAGGGTTGTGAAGAAGCGAGAGTTGGTCGGGGTGTATCGGCGTGCACTGCGCATCATGGGCTCCGACTCTAAAAATAGTCCCTAAAGCGGGGCAACGCAAGGGCGCAAGGGTGCCAAGGCGCATAGCGGCGGAACTCCCATCCCTTCCCGGTCCGCACCATCATCTGGGTGTTTTCAATATGATGAATGAAAATGAATATAAATAAAAATAGATATTGGTCGGGAGTCGAATAAAAAAGAATCGATGTGCTATGGTGGAAAATCATGAATCGGAACGATCGGTGATGGATTTCAAAGATATTCTCGACAGGTGGGAAGCCCTCGAAAAGGCGAAAAGGGAAGGTGCGGGCACAAGGCGGGGAGGTAAGGACGGAGAGAGGCCGGCGTCCGGCGGAAAAAAAGCCAACGCGCCTTCGCTCGAAAAATCCCTGAAAGCCCGCCATCCCGAAGGGATGAATCCTGAAAAAATGAATCCCGAAGGGATGAATCCTGAAAGGAACCGGGCTCAGGGCGAGGGTGACGCCCACTCCACCCTCGAGGCCTGGCTTGCCGGCCATGGCGTCGAGGACAAGGATTCAGGCGCGGAGAGGGAGAAAGAAGATCAGGGCGGGTCCGTTTCCGGCCGGGAGATGAGCATGCGCGCGCCGCAGGCGCGGCTCGACCTGCACGGGCTCAGCTCGGCGGATGCCGAAAAGGCTGTGTTTGATTTTTTGGCCCAGTGTTCGCGGCGCGGACTCGAGAATGTGCTCATCGTCCACGGGAAGGGAAACCATTCCGCGGAAGGGCCGATACTTGCAGGTGTGGTCAGGAAGGTGCTCGAATCGAGTCCCCTCGCGGGTAGTCACGGCACCGCCCACCGGTCGCTTGGAGGCCGGGGAGCGACATGGGTGCGGATCAGGAAGGCGGGTTATTTTTCGCGGTAGATGATTCTGCCACGGGAAAGATCGTAGGGGGAAAGCGCGACCTTGACTTTATCGCCGGGAACGATGCGGATATAATGCTTGCGCATCTTGCCTGAGAGGTGGGCGAGGATGATGTGGCCGCCGTTCTGGAGCTCCACCCGGAACATCGTGTTGGGAAGAGATTCCCGGACAATGCCTTCTACTTCGATGGCTTCTTCTTTGGCCACGGTTTCTCCTTGGAAAACTTGGGAAATTCGCGTTGCGAAATTTGCTTTATTCTCGCGATCGCATAAAATAGTATGTACTATGGGCTTGAATGTCAACCGTGACCGCGGGGCCGCGCCTGGCTTTGCATGGTCTTCCCGGGGGCATTGCATACCGATTGACTTTTTTTTGCGGATGGATCATGGTGCCGGACCCGGATCGGAAATCGCATGAAGGGTGGTCAAGGAGGATTTTCAATGGACAAGAGTTTTTCCGAACAGATGTGGGACTCGCTGGTTGCCCAGAAAAAGGTTATCCTCGATACACTTGTCGCGACGAACGCGGATTTTCGCGCCATAGTCGAGGAGATGGATCCCAAAGATTTCGCCGACGTGGCTTCCGACGATATCGACCGGAAGATGATCGAGGCGCTGGGCAGTCAGGAGATCAAGCGCCTGAAGGCCATCGACGCGGCCCTCTCGCGCATCAACCAGGGCAGGTACGGTCAGTGCATGAAGTGCAACAAGAAGATACCCCAGGAGCGCCTCATCGCCATCCCCTACGCCGTGCTGTGCATCGAGTGTCAGAAAGGCGAGGAGCGACGCAACAGATAAGTTGAGCCACAAAGTTGCCGGGAACAGCGCAGGCTTAAGACTCCCCGTGTGGAGGCCCTGAGCCTTTTTTCATGTCAGGAAGGGCAAGTCTCTCGCGTACCCGGGCGCGCGGAGCCCGGGAAGCCGGGATCCCGCCGCGGGTAGCTGTGCCTTGCGTGGGTCCCGCGTGCGGTGTCCGGCAGTCCCGAGTCCGAACGCTCCGCTCAGATTTCGTCGATGTCCCGCTCGCTCCAGATCCCTTTGGAAAAAATAGCGATGCTCCGGAAGCCCGCGGCCTGGGCCAGCGATTTCGCGTCATTCCAGTGCTTTCCGAAGTGGGCCGGCGAGTGGGCGTCGTCGCAGAACGTGATCCTGATCTCCATCTTCTTCAGGCGCTTCATGATGGCGAGCGAGGGATAGGGAGTGCGCGTCTTTCCCCGCGCCATGCCGCCCGTGTTCACCTCGACGACAAAATCCCGTCCGGAAAGGAGCTCGGCGGCCTCCATGGCGGCGGAAAGGTAATCGTGCCCCTCCTCGTCGAAGAAGACTCCGTTCCTGTTGTTCTTCCGGACAAGGTCGAAATGACCAAGTATGTCGAATCCGCCCTCCAGTATCATAGAGGACAGGTTGCGGTAGTAGTGCCGGTACACGCTGCGGTAGTCGCCGCCCGCCTCGCGATCGAGGTGCTCTAGAAACGCCTTTTCCGGCTCGTCGACCGCGAATGGCTCTCCGGTTCCCGGCTTCACGAAGTGTGTGGATCCGAGCTTGAAGTCGAGTCCGAGGGGGTCGAAGCGGTGGTCTGCCGATGAGGACTGTCCCTCGATCCAGTCAATCTCCAGTCCGAGGAGGATTTCGAGCCCCTTCGGCTTCCACTCTTTCTCAAGTCTCCGGATCTCCGCGCGGTAGTCTTCGGCCTTCGAGGTGGGAAGGTTCCAGCTCGTTTCGAAGGGAAGGGGGGCGTGGGACGAGAACCCGAGTATGTCGTAGCCTGCGTCATGGGCGGCCTGCGCCATCGTCGCGGCGTCGGCCTTGCCGTCGCAGAATGTCGAATGCGTGTGGTAGTTCGATTTCACGCGGGGAATCATAGACCCGCGCGGACCATCCCATCAATATGGCAGTTTGCGGTCAGGATGCGGCACCGCGATTGACGGCATGACGGTGCGGGCCCTACACTCCATCCATGGACGACGCCAGCGACCGGCCGGACGACAGGGAACTTTTGGGTCACATGTACCTCAACCTCGTCCGCGCAATACCCGACATCGTCTATGTCCTCGACGACAAAGGGTGTTTCGTCTATCTCAACGATGCGGCGGCGAGCCTCGGATTCGCCCCCGAGACCCTTCTGGGCAAGCACTTCAGCGAGATCATCCACCCTGAGGACAGGGCCGCCGTGAGCAGGGAAGAAGTCCTGAAGGTTCTGAAAGGCACCGTGACGGGCGACGAGAGGTCGCCCAAGCTCTTCGATGAACGGCGTTCCGGCTCACGAATGACGCGGAATCTGGAAGTCCGCCTCGTCGGCAAAGAGGGATCGGCCCTGCGCTATGGCTCAGTCAACGCCTACGGCGAGGTGGATGGCGGACAGCTTCCCTTCCCCGGAATCGCGGGAAACTCGCTGTGCACGGTCGGCATCATCAGAGATGTGACCGAGGCGAAGGCGAGGGAGAAAGCCCTCAAGGAAGCCCTGGAAGCGCGGGACGTCCTCCTCAGGGAGGTGCACCACCGGGTCAAGAACAACCTCCAGGTCGTGTCGAGCCTCCTGAGCCTCCATGAATCCGAGATAGTCGACCCCGATGCCCGCCGCGTCTTCCAGGACTGCAGAACCCAGATCCAGTCGATGGCCATGGTCCACGAGGCCCTCTACAAGCGGGAGAGCCTCACCGGCGTCGACATGAAGTCCTACCTGTCCCGGCTGGCCTGGTACCTGTCTGAAATCTACGAGGGCGGCCGGAGAGACATTCAGACTGTGATAGAGACCGATCCCTGCGTGCTCGGCGTGGATCAGGCCGTCACGCTCGCCCTCATCGTCAACGAACTCATATCCAATTCCTACAAGTACGCTTTCAGGGCAGGGATTCCAGGGGAAATCCGCGTTGCGCTGAACAGGGACGGCGACGAGTGGGTCCTCGGACTGAAGGACAGGATCGTGGACCGGGCTTCGGGGGAGACGCGCGGCTCCGGCGCCGGAGCTGCCGCCGAGGCAGGCACCGGAACGGGGCCTGAGGGAGAATCCGCGGCCTCAGCCAGACCAGGAATAGGCAACGACCTCGTCAGGGCCCTCGCCATGCAGCTTCACGGGAAACTCGAGCGGTTTTCCGGAGAGGGTACGACCGTCATCCTCCGATTTCCATCCTGAGCCTTCCGATGGTATTATAGTAACACCGGCGCCGCGTTCTTCGCGCGCTTCTTTCCCGCAGGAGAAAACAATGGACAGAGAGTATGACCTTGTCATCATCGGAGGCGGCGCGGCCGGACTCACCGCGGCGCAGTACGGAGCGAGGGCCAATCTCCGGACCGCGCTGGTTGAGGAGATGGCGCCCGGCGGTCAGGCCCTCCTGATTGACGGCCTAGAAAACTATCCCGGATTCGCGAAACCCCTGAGCGGTTTCGAGTTCGCCGCCGCAATGCAGGAACAGGCCGAAACCTTCGGCGCCTCCTTTGTGACCGCCTCGGTCCTCTCCCTTAAAAAGGAAGGGAAGTCCTTCCTCGTCGACACGACAGAGGGGCCATTGACAGCCCCCGCCGTCATCCTGGCCACGGGAGCCCGCCACCGTCACCTCGGCGTTCCGGGCGAGGAGAGACTCGCGGGAAAGGGTGTCTCCTACTGTGCGACCTGCGACGGCCCCTTCTTCAAGGGAAAGAAGATTCTCCTCGTCGGCGGGGGAGACGCGGCCTGCGACGAGGCTATGTTCCTCGCGAAACTCACTCCGACCCTCGTCATGGTGCACCGCAAGGACCGCTTCAGAGCCCAGCGCTCCCTCGCCGCGCGCATACTCGTCAACCCCTCCATCGATGTCCGCTTCAACACGGTCGTCGAAGAGATCAGGGGAGAGAAAAAGGTCGGATCTGTCCTCTTGCGGCGCCTCGATACAGGCGAGAGCTACGAGGAGGCCATGGACGCTGTCTTCGTCTTTGTCGGCTCCGATCCCCAGACCTCCCTTGTCCCCGACGCGATAAAGGACGAATCCGGCTCTCTCGTCACCGACGAGAAGATGGCTACGAGCGTTCCGGGACTCTTCGCCGCCGGAGATGTCAGGGTCAGCCCCTTCCGGCAGATCGTCACCGCATGTTCGGACGGCGCCATCGCGGCCCATTCCGCCGCCCAGTACATCGACGAGCTCCGGGGCGAATCCTACCGCTAGGATGCTCCCTCTCCAGTCCCGGCGCCTGCTTCCCCTCATCCTCGCCTTTGTCCTCGCAGCCTTGTCCGCTTCGGCCCTGTCCGGGGCGGATGCGGGGCCGGCTGGTCGACACCCCGCGTTCGGCGACTCAGGCGACCCGGCCGCGATGGCCCGGGCCATCGCGGAGGACATGAGGGATGAGGAGCTGGTCGGCCAGGTTCTCATGATGACCTGGCCCGGCGAAACGCCGCCCTCCGCCCTCATGGACTGGATACGCCTCCGCCATCTCGGGGGAATCAAGATATTCGGCTGGAACGGCGCGGACACCGTCAGGCTCGCGTCGGCCGTCGCCACCCTTCAGAAGGCCGCGCTCGGGAGCGGGCGCGGCATACCGCTCCTCGTCGCGACGGACCAGGAGGGCGGCACGGTCCGCCATATAAAAGGTTCGACCTCGCAGACTCCGGGGAACATGGCCATCGGCGCGACCGGCAGCGCCGAGGATGCGCGGCGAAGCGCTTTCTACATAGGCAGGGAACTCGCGGCCATGGGCGTCAACATGAACTTCGCGCCCGTCGTCGATCTCGCGACCCGCCCCGACAGTTTTATCATAGGACCGCGCGCCTTCTCAGACGATCCCGGAAAGACCGCGGCTCTCGGGGTAGCCTACGCCCGGGGCCTCGCCGAGGCGGGGATCGTCGCCACGGCCAAGCATTTTCCGGGCCATGGCGACACGCTCACCGATTCGCACGGCAGGCTGCCCGTCATCCGGATCGACGCAAAAACCCTCCGCGCGCGCGAGCTCGTGCCCTTCTCCGCCCTCATCGCAGAAGGCATCCCCGCGGTCATGGCGGGGCATCTTTCCTTTCCAGCCATCGATCCGCGCGGTGGGCCCTCTTCCCTCTCGAAGCTTTTCATGACTGATATCCTCCGCACGGAACTCGGCTTCAGGGGAATGGCTGTCACGGACGACCTTTACATGCAGGGGGCCGGGAGCGCAGGCGAGGGGACGAGAGCCCGGCAAGCCCTCGAGGCCGGCAACGACATGATCATGGTTTCCCGCCTCGTCGAGTGGAACGAGGAGCTCTGGACCACTCTCGTCGCGGCCTGCGGCTCGGATCCCCGTTTCCGCGCAAGACTTGAGGAGGCCGCCGCGAGGATCATCGGGGTCAAACTGCGCTACCTGAAAAACTACAGAGGGGGATCCCTCGTCCCCGATCCCGCGAAAGTCCCCGGACTCGTGCCCGACCGCGAGGGCGCGGCCTTTTTCCGCGATCAGGGCCTCCGCGCGGCGACTCTCCTCTCAGGCGGGAAGCTTCTTCCTTTTCTGCCGGCCAAGGGCATCGTCCTGGCATCGCCCTTCGCGGAGTTCTTCGATCTGGCCCATCCCTATTATCCCGACGCGACGACATTCCGCTTCTCCTACCGCCCCCTGGACGCGGCGAAGCCGAAGGAGCTCGAGGCTTTCCGCGCCGCAATCGTCGGCGCGAGCGCCGTCATCGTCTGCGTGGCGAACGAGGCAGGCGCGGATTTCGCGCGCGCCGCCCTCGAATCGGGAGCGAAGGTGGCCGCCCTGTCCGCCGACTCGCCTGTCTGGGCGGCGGGTATTCCCGAAAGCGCCGCCGTGGTCGCGGTCTACAGCGATACCGCGCCGAGCCTCCTCGCGGGGCTCGATGTCATCTCCGGAAAGGCCCGCGCGCAGGGAAGCCTTCCGGTCGTCATCCGCAAGGCTCAAGTCCGGCCATGACGAAGATTGCGGATCTTCCGTGACAGCCGGGATAACCTGGCGCGCCGCCGGGCAGGGCGAGGAGGGGCAGGGCGTCCCGGACTCGCTCGGGGCCTTTCTCTCCGGGAACGAGAGGATCTGCGTCGGACTGTCCTCGCGACTGCTCCGGTCAGGCCGGGTCTTCAGCCTGCCTGACGCGCGGGAGAGGCTCTGGCTCGCCGCCGATGGCGCGGGCAGGGTCGAAGGTGCCGTCCTCTGCGGTCCCGGGCATCCTGTTTTTCCCGTCCTGCCCGGAGATCCCGCCTCGGACCGGGCTCTCGGCGGTTTTCTCGCGTCTTCGGGGACAGTCATCGCCGCAGCCCTCGGACTGAAGGATCATGTCGTCAGGATGGAAGCCGCCACGGGGCTGGTTCCAACGACCATCGTCGACTACCATCTTCTCGAACTCGCGGACTTTCCTGTTTCAGGAGATCTTCCGGCCGTGGAAGGACTCCTCGTCAGACCGGCCCGGGATTCTGATTTCGGGGATATCTTTCGGCTCCAGAACGCCTATGAAATAGAAGAAGTCTATGCTGGACAAGGTTATCCCGAAATATCCAGTCTCCAGCGCCGTCTTGTGGACTCCCTCCGTTCCCAAGTCCTCCTCGTCGCTTTTCTGAACGGAACGATGGTCGGGAAAGCTCAGACTACCGCCCAAGGGCTTTGGTTCGACCAGATCGGCGGCGTCTACACCCTTCCCGGATACCGAGGGAGGGGAATCGCGCGAGCCTTGGTCAGCCGCCTCTGCCGCGACGGTCTGATCCGGGGACGGAAGACGGTCCTGTATGTGAAGAAGGGCAATGCGCCGGCCATCGCCCTGTACGGGGGACTCGGGTTCGCGCAGGCCGGAGACTACGCCGCGCATTATTATCGGCTGGCGGGAACCGGGAGGAAAAAACCGCGGTGAGGGAAAGAATACTCAGGGCATCGGATTTCCCGGAGGGGCCGCCTGTCGGTCCGGAACTCTGCGGCATCGACGAGGCGGGGAGGGGACCTCTGGCCGGTCCCGTCACGGCCGCCTGCGTCATCCTCGGAGACGGTTTTCCCCTTGAACTGCTCGGCGACTCCAAGGCCCTCACGGAGCGGCGCCGTGAACGGGCTTTCGCGGAGATCCTTGGAAATGCTCTGGCCTGGTCGGCGGGCTGGTCCTCTCACGAGGAGATCGACAGGCTCAACATCCTTCGCGCCACGCTTCTTGCCATGCGCCGGGCATATTTCTCCCTGCCCCTACTTCCCGGCACTGTCTATGTGGACGGCAACAAGGTCCCCGATCTTTCTCCCTATAAGGAAGGGTCTGTAGCGGGCGATGCCGGCCGGAGAGTTGTACGCGTCATTCCAGTCATCGGCGGAGACGCCATCGTGCCGGCGATCATGGCGGCGAGCATCGTCGCCAAGGTCATGCGGGACAGGGTGATGCTGCGATTCGACGAACTCTTCCCCGAATACGGCTACAAAAAGCACAAGGGCTATCCGACAGAAGATCACAGGGCCCGCTGCATCCACTACGGTCCTTCGCCGATACAGAGGAGGAGTTTTCATTTCGGGGCGTGAAGCGAAGGCAGTCGCGGCGCCGGCATGCCGGCGTCCGCGGAGGGAAGCGTTTTCAGTCCCCTTCGCCGGTTTCGGTTTTTTCCTGATTTTCCCCGGGGTTTCCGGTCTTCGGCTTTGCGCGTTTCACGACAATTCGACGCTTCTTTTCGGGCAGGGCCCCGGCAAGCGGGGAAGGGACCGATATCCCGGCCTTCGCCCCGGCCCCATGAGAGGCTTCGGGGTTCGCGGCCGCAGGATTCTGGCCGGACTCATCCCTCGCTTCTCCGGCTTCCGCGCCCCCGATTTTTACCCGCTTCTGGATTTTTCTGGGCGGCATCGGGTCAGCGGGATGGAAGCTCAAGGGGCGGGAGGCCTCCTTGGGCTTTTCCATGAAACTGAGGGCTGTCTGAAAGGCCTTGATGAAGGGCTTCACGTCGCTTCCGAACACGACGATGGACCGGCGGTCGAAGGTTTCGGGTTCGGTGGGTTTGCTCTCTACGATACTGAGAAAGACATCGCCCATCCTGTTCTGCTTGACATTGAAGAAATAGGTTCGTCCCTCACAGCTGACCCGTGTCGAGAAGAGTTCGCCCCTGATACCCATTGATGCTCCTTGCGCTGGATTCCAATACTATCCGAGAATTTCTGCTTCGATCAAGAGATCCGTCCCGCCGGTGCCACGCTCCGGCCCCGCCGGGACTTCTCTGCCGGAGGAGCCGCTGTCACGCGGCGCCGCTCTCCCGCAGGCCCGGCGCTCATCTGTCCGCCTCTTCGACCATGGAGCGATGCCAGGAGAGGAAGTATTCCTCGTCCACCGCCCTCCCGCCGGCGACATCGGCGAGGATGCGGAATACCGGCTCCGTGCCTGATCCGCGCATCCAGATCATGGTCTTCGGCGCTCCGTCCCCGTCCGAGAAGACGATCCTGAGTCCGCCCGAGCCCGAGGCGGCGAAGTCCTGTCCGACTTCTCGTTCCCTTGTTCCGTTGGACGCGAGTGCCTTCCATGACGCTATGCCGTAGCGGCTGCGAAGCTCGTTTTTCCGTTTCTCCCATCCGGACAGGAAGACATCCCGATAGCGAGTCTTGAGCGCCGTCTTGTCGAAGGACCGGATTTTGAGGGCGGCGCGGCTCTCGAAGACGCTCGTCGTCGCGAAAGCCGGCAGCGAAGCGATGATATCGCCCAGGGTGAAGGATTCCCCGTAATCGGATTCCTGTCCGGAGAGGCGCATCCATGTGTGGTAGAGTCCGTCGGCCGACTCGGAATCCCTGAGGGCGAGGAGTTTGAGGACGGCGCCGAGGGTCGCGAGCGGATCGCGCACCCTCGAGGGATGGGTGATGTTGCCGCCATTGGACCCCTCGCCGAGGATGCGGACCTCGTATCCTTCGTCCCGGAGGGAAGACGCGAGGCCGACTACGTTCGCCTCGCCGGTTTCGGCTCTGAAGACCCGGGCACCGAAGCTCCGGGCTATAGCCTCGATCCGCATGGAGGTGGCGTCGTTCACCGCGATGGCTGCCCTCGGGGCCGGAGTTCCGGCGATGGCCGCGTTTCTGTGGAGACACGCGAGCTCGGCGACGCAGCAGAGCGCGAAAACCTGCTGGGCTTCCAGGATTTTTGCGAAGCCATCCGCGGCATCGTACCACACGAGGTTCCCGCGGTCGCCATCGCAGTCAGGCGTGTAGCCGAGGATGAAGGAGGGGTCGAGTTCGTGGGCGGCTTCGAGTTCCCGCACACAGTCGTCGAGGGATTCGCCTTCGGGCACGATCCTGTGAACGAAGTAGCCGGGTTCATCGTTGACGGCTTTGACCTTGACGCCCATGCCCCGGAGAAAGTCCGAGTCGATCGACAGGCTGCGCGCCGAGCCGTTGAGCTCCGCGACGACCCCGCCGGTGGATTCAGCCTCGGCGGGAGTCATGTCCTCGAAGAGGGCCTCCTGTTCCTCCCGATCCGCGAGCCCGGTGACGATTTCCCGCGCAAGGAGGGTGTAGGCGGAGACGGCCCTCCGTTTCCAGACCGAGATGTCGACGAAAATCCGGGCGATCACGCGCGGATCGACGCAGGTCACGAGCCCGAGCAGGGAGCGGGCTGTCTCCGGCTCGTCGATGAGATCCCGATAGTCCGCGATGAGGGGTGTGATCTCCGAAGGCGAAAGGACTCCGCCTGAGCCCGAGCCGAACTTCAGACCATTGTGCCCGGGAGGGTTGTGGCTCGCCGAGATGTACACGAATCCCTCTGTCCTCTCCTCGTGCCCCGCTGGCAGGGAGGAGGAATATCGGTCGAGGGCCATGATCTCCGGAGCCGCGACGACGAAGAGATAGCGGGGTCGGATACCGAGGGCGACGAGGACGCGGATCATCATGTCGGCGATGGCAGGCCCGGTGGGGCGCGAGTCTACGCCGACGAGGACGGCCGGGCTCTCCGTACCGGATTTCGCTTTGATGAAGCGGGCGTATACCATGGCCATGGCTCCCGCGAGGACGAGATCTTCGGGGGAAACCCGCGGAGAGAGGGAGTCCTCCCGCATCCTGCCCTCTTTGCCGATCCAGGCCGCCCATTCATCTCCCGCGGCGGGCGAGGCGAAGACCTTCCGGAAACCCGAGGCGGACAGAATGAGGCTGCCGGAGGCTTCCCGGACCGCCTGAGGAGGAGGGAGATTCTTTTCGGTGAGGGGCGTTATGTCCGGGTCTCCGACTGCGAGACCCGTGGCGGGATTCACGATGAGGGACATGGCGTACTCCTGGACTGCCGATTTTCCACCAGTATAATCCACCCCGGCGATCTTGTCCCCCGCCGCGCAAATCACTATCGTATTGCTGTGGATCTACGCACCGTTCTCAAAGCCCTGCTCCCCAGCTTCCTGCCTCTCATTGTCTTCGTGGCCGTCGAATCGCTTTTCGGGGAAGCGGCCGGACTCGCGGCGGGACTTGTCATGGGAGGGGGAGAGTTCCTCTACGTCCTCATCCGGGAAAAGAGGATCGATCCCTTCGTTATCGTCGACACCGCCTTCCTCGGCATCGCGGGGGCTCTCTCCCTCGCCCTGCACGACGAAATCTTCTTCAAGCTGAAGCCGGTCATCATCGAGGCCGTCATGGGCGGAGCCCTCGGCCTGGCCCTCTTCCTGCCGCCTGAGTACCTCAAGAAGTACATGGAGAACCAGCTGAAGGGCCTGCGTTTCGGCGACGAGTCCATGCCCGCCATGCGCAGGAGCCTCGCGATCATGGTGGGCGTTCTCGTCGTCCACACCCTTCTCACCCTCGCCGCAGCGATCTGGTGGTCCACGGCCGCCTGGGGCTTCGTATCGGGAGGGCTTCTCTACATCCTTTTCGGGGCGGTCGTCCTCTGGCAGTTCGCGCGCGCCCGATGGCTGCCCCGCCTCAGGCGCGGCAAAACAGGCCTCGGTCGCGATGAAATTCCTGCCGGAGTATCCGTCGAGATGCTTCCCATCGTCGACGACGAAGGAAAGATCGTCGGCAAGCTCCCGCGCTCCGAATGTCACAAAACTCCCGGCAGGCTCCACCCCGTCGTCCATCTCCACATCCTGGACGGAAAGGGCGGCATCTACCTTCAGAAACGCGCCACAACGAAGGACACCGAGCCGGGCAAGTGGGACACCGCGGTGGCGGGCCACATCGCCTGGGGCGAAACCCTTGAGGCGGCTCTCGGCCGGGAACTGCGCGAAGAGCTGGGTGTGACGACGATGGCCATCGAGGCGGCCGGCGGGAAGATCGAGCCGGCCTTCCGTTACCGCATCGACACTCCTGCCGAATCCGAACTCGTGCATGTTTTCGTCACGACCTACTCGGGCGAACTTTTCCCGGACGGAGTGGAGGTCGAGACAGGCCGCTTCTGGAAGGTACCTGAGGTTTTCGCCGCGCGCGGAACGGGGCTCTTTACCCCGAGCCTCGAGCACGATCTCGGGCTCATGGCAGGCGCCGCGACTGCCGAGGTCGCAGCGACCGGCGCGTCGTCATCCGGGAACTCCGGCACCGCTGAAGTCACGGACCGTGAGACCGCAGCCAGGGAAGCTGCGGCCAGGATGGCCGCCAAGGCCATCTCTTCCGGGACGCGCAAAGCCCTTTACTCCGCTCCTGACCGACCTCTATAGTTGGAATCCAATGTTCAGGATCTTCAGCGAGCTGTTCTGGCTGGCCAAGGGCGTGCGAGTCTACGCCCTGGTCGGGGAAAGCGGCACAGGCAAGAGTTTTCGTGCCAAACTCGTGGCGCAGAAATACGGCATCGAGATGATCATCGACGACGGCCTTCTCATCCGGGGAGACCAGCTCATCGCCGGGCGCTCCGCCAAGAAGGAACAGATGTACATGGCCGCGGTGAAGACGGCCCTCTTCCACGACAAAGCCCACCGCGACGAGGTCGCCCGCGCCCTCCAGAAGGAGAAATTCCGCAAGATCCTCGTCATCGGCACTTCCGAGCGCATGACCAAAAAGATTTGCGAGCGCCTCCAGATCCCCCATCCTGTCAAGATCATCAAGATCGAGGATATCGCGAGCCGCGAGGACATCGAGAAGGCCGTACGTTCGCGCAAGGTCGAGGGCAAGCATGTCATCCCCATTCCCGCCCTGGAGATCCGCAGAAACTATCCCTCGATATTCTACGATTCCGTCCGCGTTTTCCTGAAGCGCAGCTTCGGGTCCGCCGCCGCGCCCCCGCGCATCTACGAAAAGTCCATCGTCAGGCCCGAGTACGCCAAACGCGGCAGGGTATCCATCTCCGAGGCCGCCCTCTCTCAGATGGTCGTCCACTGCGTCGACGAATTCGATTCCTCCGTTCACGTGAGGCGCATGGGCATACGCAGCGATACCCAGGGATACCGCATCACCGTCGTGCTCGAGGTTCCTTTCGGCACCAAGCTCGCGTCCAATGTCCACAGCCTCCAGGAATACATCATAGAAAACATCGAGCGCTTCACCGGCATCCTCATCGAGGAAGTCAACATTGTCATAGACCGCTTCACACCGCGCGGCAAATAGCGCGCGCAGTAAGTGGCCACGGGGCAGGCAACCTCGCGGCGAGCGGCCGCGCGGCAGATTGACCGCGCAGCAAATGGACCTGCGTCCGGTCCGACCTATTGACGATTCCTTTTCTGACGTGTAGTATCATCGGAAGATACCTCTGTCACCCCGGTGAGCGGTCCAACTCGCACTAAAGGAGAGCTACAGTGCCCTGCGGAAGGAAAAGAAAGCTCAAGAAGATAGCGACGCACAAACGCAAGAAGAAGAAGAGAGCAAATCGTCACAAGACAAGGAAGTAGCGTCGTACTGCTTGACCAGATGGGGTTGTCCGTTCGGACAGCCCTTTTTTTCGCTTCGTCGCCACAGTGTCGTTTCAATAAATAAAACGTGTTTTTGACTATTGCAATTTTCCTCTTGCCAGGATACAAATCAGTGTTATACTATCCTTGAGACAGACACCCCCTCCGGGAGGACAGCGTGCACACCGTATTGGTCATCAATCCAGGTTCCACCTCGACAAAAATCGCGGTCTACGAAGGAAATACGGCACTGTTCAGCGAGAATGTCGATCACTCCGCGGAGGAGCTCGCCGCTTTTCCGAGCATCGCATCCCAGTACCAGTTCCGTGAGGACAAGATCAAGGCGCTCCTGGACCGCAAAGGTTTCGACATGCGCTCTCTCGCCGCAGTCGTCGGAAGGGGAGGCCTCCTCAAACCCATTCCGGGCGGGGTCTACCGCGTCAACGAGGCGATGAAGGCCGACCTTCTCGCGGCAAAATACGGCGAACACGCCTCCAATCTGGGGGCCTTGATAGCAGCCCGGCTCGCCGCCCAGCTCGACCTTTCTGCCTTCATCGCGGACCCTGTCGTCGTCGACGAACTCTCCGATCTCGCGCGGGTATCCGGGCACAAACTCTTCCGGCGCGTATCCATATTCCACGCCCTCAACCAGAAGGCGGTCGCGCGCCGCTGGTGCCGCGAGAACGGCCGCAGCT
The DNA here is from genome assembly GCA_963678065.2 of Treponemataceae bacterium. Lineage (GTDB taxonomy): Bacteria > Spirochaetota > Spirochaetia > Treponematales > Rectinemataceae. Next base: position 1,667,802 of record CAXXVZ010000003.1, on the reverse strand, counting down.
ACGAAGACGTCAACGTCATCGTAGCCCACATGGGCGGCGGAATCTCGGTCGGACTCCACCGCGGAGGCAGGGTCGTCGACGTGAACCAGGCTCTCTCCGGCGAAGGTCCTTTCAGCCCCGAACGTTCCGGCACACTCCCCGCGGGCGAGCTCGCCAGGCTCTGCTTTTCCGGGCAGTACACGGAAAAACAGGTGCTCAAGATGATCACTGGCCAGGGCGGCCTCGTCAGCTTCATGGGCTCCAACGATATGCGCACGGCGGAAAAAGCCTTCCGCGCCGGGGACCCCGAGGGGACACTTTACTACAAGGCCTTCATCTACCAGGTCGCGAAGAGCATCGGCGCCCTCGCGCCCGTCGTCGGCGGACAGGTCGACGCGATCATCCTCACCGGAGGCATCGCCTACGGGGCGGAGGTCCAGGACGGTATCCGGACAATGTGCGGATTTATCGCCCCCGTCGTGGTCTATCCGGGCGAGGGAGAGATGGAAGCCCTGGCCGAGGCTGCCAATCTCGGCCTCTCCGAACCCGGCGCGGTTCTGGAATACACCGCATGAAGACTATCGACGACCTCATCGCCGCCGCGCGCCAGTCGGGAATGGCCAGGATCGCCCTCGTTGCGGCCGAGGAGGCCTCCGTTCTCGAGGCTGTGACGGAAGCCTACGCCGCGGGGCTCGCCCGCCCCATCCTCATAGGTGATCCGGACAAGATCCGCGCGATCGCCGCGAGGGCCGGGCTCGACATCTCTCCCTTCGAAATCCTCGCGGAGCCCAATCCTGTCAGGGCTGCGGTCTTTGGCGTGCGACTCGTCGTGGAAGGGAAAGCGGACATGCTCATGAAGGGCCTCGTCGACACATCCGTCCTCCTCAAGGCCGTCCTGGACAAGGAGACAGGCCTCAACACGGGGCGCCTCGTGAGCCACGTCGCGGTCATGGAAGTTCCGAGCTACCACAAACTTCTCTTCGTGACGGACGCGGCCATCAACATCGATCCGGACCTGAATGCCAAACTCGACATCATAGCCAACGCCGTCATCGCGGCCAGGGCCCTCGGAGTCACGTTGCCCAAGGTGGCTTTGCTCGCCGCGATCGAGAAGGTGAACGCCGCGCGGATGCCCTGCACGGTGGACGCAGCCGTCATAACCCAGATGAACCGCCGCGGGCAGGTGAAGAACTGTATCGTCGACGGACCGCTGGCTCTGGACAACGCGGTCAGCGCCGAGAGCGCGCGCATCAAGAGAATCGAATCCGAAGTGGCCGGCGACGCGGACATCCTCGTCGCCCCGGACATAGAGGCCGGCAACATACTCTACAAGTGTCTGCTCGACCTGGGCGGAGCGAAGGGCGCGGGGATACTCATGGGACCCGCCAAACCTGTCGTGCTCACGAGCCGCGCGGACAGCGCACTGACGAAACTCGCATCGATAGCGTTCGCCGCGCTGGCGAGCGCATCCCGCTGACCGCATCGGCCCCGTCCGATCGCGAGGAGGTCACCCAATGGCAAACAAGGGAAAACCGGTCATCGACAGAGAGCGCTGCAAGGGCTGCCTCCTGTGCGCCCGCGCCTGTCCAGTCAAGATTCTCGGGCCCGATTCGAAACCCAATTCCTGGGGATACTATCCTTCGACCCTGATGGCCGAGGACAAGTGCATCGCCTGCGGCAACTGCTTTCAGGTCTGCCCCGATGTCGCGATCACCGTATACAGGCAGTAAGGAGAAGGGACATGGCTGAAGAAAAACTCCTGATGAAGGGAAACGAAGCCATCGCCGAGGCCGCCATCAGGGCCGGCTGCAAGGCGTATTTCGGGTACCCTATCACTCCGCAGAACGAACTCACCGCCTACATGGCGAGACATATGCCCGCCCACCACAGAACTTTCATCCAGGCCGAGAGCGAGGTCGCGGCCATCAACATGGTCTACGGCGCGGCCTCCACGGGGGCGAGGGCCATGACGAGCTCCTCGAGCCCGGGCATCGCCCTCAAGCAGGAGGGCATCTCCTACGCCTGTGGCGCCGACCTGCCCTGCGTCATCGTCAACATCTCCCGCTCCGGCCCCGGCCTCGGCGGCATTTCGCCCTCGCAGGGCGACTATTTCCAGTCCACACGGGGAGGGGGACACGGGGACTACCACACCATCGTCCTCGCGCCCAAGGACGTTCAGGAAGCGGCGGACCTCACCTACGAAGCCTTCGACCTCGCGGACGAGTGGCGCATCCCCACACTCCTCCTCGCGGATGGTCTCATCGGGCAGATGATGGAGGGCGTCGTCCTCCCCAAAAAACGCGAGCTTTCCTCCTTGCCCGTCAAACCCTGGGCTGTCGGGCACCAGGCTGAAACTGGCCGCCCGAACAATCACGTCTCGTCCATGAACCTCGTCCCGGAAGAGCTCGAACTCATGAACATCGCGCGATTCGCCCGCTACGCGCAGGTTAAGGAGAAGATCCTCAGCTTCAGGGAGACCAATACCGAGAATGCCGAACTCGTTTTCGTCGCCTACGGCTCCTCCGCGCGGATCTGCTGGGGGGCCATCCTCGCCGCGAAAAAGCTGGGCATCGAGATCGGACTCTTCCGCCCCGTCACTCTGTGGCCCTTCCCCGACAGGCGCCTCGCCGAGCTCGCGCAGGCCGGAAAGCGCTTTCTCTGCGTCGAGATGAGCATGGGGCAGATGGTCGAGGATGTCAGGTTGGCGGCCAACGGCGCGGCGAAGGTCGATTTCTACGGCCGCTGCGGCGGCATCATCCCCAGCGAAGAAGAGGTCCTCGCCGAGGCCCTCCGGCTTCTGGGCGCCTGAGACAAGGAGACAAGCATGGAAGCAGTATTCGGCCATCCCGTGAGTCTCAAGCCCATCCAGACAAAGTATTGCCCGGGATGCGGCCACGGAGTCATCCACAGACTCATCGCGGAAGTCATCGACGAGCTCGGCCTCCAGGCGAGGTCGATCATCACCAACCCCGTCGGATGCTCGATCTGGGCGGACATCTACTTCGACTTCGACTCCGTCCAGCCCGCCCATGGGCGCACGCCCGCCGCGGCCACCGGCGTGAAGCGCATGCTTCCCGACCACCTGGTGATCTGTTACCAGGGCGACGGCGATCTCGCCGCCATCGGCACGGCCGAGATCATCCACGCGGCCAACCGCGGCGAGAAGTTCACCACCATCTTTGTCAACAACGCCATCTACGGAATGACGGGCGGCCAGATGGCTCCCACGACCCTCATCGGGCAGAAGGCCACCACAGCCCCGAACGGCCGCAACGCGGTCGAGGGCGGCATGGGCTATCCCATCAGAGTGTGCGAGATGCTCGCGACCCTCGGCGGGACGAAGTACCTCGCCCGCGGATCGGTCAACAACCCGGCGAACGTCCGCAAGACGAAGGGCTACATCCGGAAGGCCTTCGAGGCCCAGATGCGCGGCGAAGGCTTCACGATGGTGGAAATCCTCTCCCAATGCCCCACGAACTGGGCGATGAAGCCCGTCGAGTCCGTGAAGTGGCTCGAGGACAACATGATTCCCTTCTACCCCCTCGGCGAGATCAAGAACACTCTGGAGGACAGTCCTTCCGGCAGCGTCGGGGCAGCGCCCGCGGGGGAGGCATCGCCTCCTCAAGCCACGAGGGAGGCATCGCCTCTTCAACCCATGAAGGAGGCGGCGAAATGACTGAAAAGACATTCATGGCCGGCTTCGGCGGCCAGGGCATCATCTCTTTGGGCCAGCTTTGGGTGTACTGCGGCATGAAGGAGGGGCTCCAGGTGACCTTCTTCCCCTTCTACGGGGCCGAGAAGCGCGGCGGCATCGCCAGGGCGAGCGTCATCGTGTCCACGGAAGACATCGCGAGTCCCCTCGTCACACAGGCCGACAGCGTCGTCGTCATGAACGCCGACTCACTTGCGATCTGCGAGAAGGCCCTGAAGCCGGGCGGAGTCATGGTCGTCAATTCCAGCCTCATCAAGTCGGAACCCTCCCGCAAGGACATCCGGGTGGTCAGGGTTCCCTGCAACGAGCTCGCGGACGGCATCGGGGACACGAGAATCGCCAACCTCGTCATGATGGGCGCCCTCGCGAGGGTCACGGGAGCGGTCAAGCTCGACAAACTCGAAAGCATTCTCGTGAGCTTTTTCCCGCCGTCCAAGCATTCTTTGATTTCCATGAATATCGCGGCCGTCGAAGCAGGAGAAAAGGCTGTCTGAAAGGCTTGAAGGTTTCGCACGACCTTCAGCCCCTTCCCGGGTACCACCTCTGGCCCTGTGCCGGCCGGAGATGGTGCCGGGTTCTGGCAACTTTGCAAAGACGGGCGATGAAAAGGGGTCCGCTGACTGGGGTAGCATCCCCAGTCAGCATTTTTTTACCCGGTTTGTCCGACCCGAATATTGCCCCGCCCACCCTGACGCGGTACATTTGCTGACATGTTCACAGCTCAATCCTTGCCTCCCGCGCCCATGGCCCGCCATGTCTGCGCGGTGAACAACTACAGTCAAGTGTTTTACGCTCCTGACAGCCTGGAACCGGTGGCGGCTGTGCGGAACGTCTCCGAAGGGGATATGCTGGGTCTCGCGGTCGACCCCGCCGGCCTTGTCCTCGCCCCGGGTCAGGTCGAAGGATGCTTTACCTCCCAGGTCATCTCCATGCCCGCTTTCGACTGGCTCGTACCCTCCTGGAGCATCGCTGTTCCGGGCGAATCCTCCGTCGAAATCCATTTCCAGGTCTGGACCGAGCGCTCCTGGTCCATGTGGTACCCTCTGGGGACCTGGTCTGGCAGCCCGCGCAGTCACGAGGGGAAAGATGATTTCGGACGGGTCGAGACGGATACCCTCATCCTGAAGTCGCCCAGGAGCCTTGTCCGCTACAGACTCCGACTCAAGGGCGCGCAGGGAAAATCGCCCTGCCTCAGGCGCTTCGACTTCGTCACGCGACTTTCCTCGCGGGCCGAGTCCCCTGTCGTTCCGACCACCTCGACCTCGCCGGCCACCCCATCAGGTCTTCTTCCCGGCGAGCTTCCCGCAGGCGATCTGGATCTTCCTGTATCGCCGCGTTCTCAAATGGCGGAGAATCCCTCCATCGCCTCGAGGATATGCTCGCCCACGAGCCTCGCCATGGCCTTGTCGTTTTTCGGCGTCGAGGTTCCGACGGAGAGGCTCGCCCAGCTCTGCTACGACCATGGCGCGGAAATTTTCGGGAACTGGTCCTTCAACGCGTCGACGCTCGCGAGATTCGGACTTGCGGGCCGCGTGGACTGGTTCGGGGATTTCGGTCGGATCGCGCGACAGCTCGAATCAGGGCATCCGGTCATAGCGAGCGTCCGTTTCAGGGAAGGCGAGCTCGAGGGTGCGCCCATCAAGAGCACGGCGGGGCACCTCATTCTCGTCCGCGGTTTCTCGAGGAGGGATGGAAAGCCCTATGTCGTCGTCAACGACCCCGCCGCCCCGGTCCCTGAATCCGTGCGCCGCGAATACGCCCTCGATCAGTTCCTGAAGGTCTGGCGCGGCGTCGTCTACATCGTGGAAGGCGCGGATCAGGGAGCGGGCAGGGAGTCGAGCGCCCTGCAGTGGGAATAGCGCTTCGTCAGCGTCGAGACGATCGCGCGCGCTTCCTCCCGCTTCCCTTCTGCATTCAGAATCGCCGCCTTGATCCTGAATGCCTCGAACCCGAGAAGGTTGTCATTTTTTTCGAGCGTGATCTTCCTGGTGTAGGGCTCGACGAGAGCCGTCGCGATTTTTCGCGAGTCCGGCCGCGAGAGGTCGAGGCTCCTCGCCTTCTGGATGTCGGCCATCATGCGCGAGGAGCCGAAGGCCGACAATCCGACGAGCACCGCTATGACGAGAATATAGAGGGCGACGAGGACGCGGAAGACGGCGACGTAGTGTTTCAGCCTCTTCTTCGAAATCCACAAGGCGAAGAGCAGAAAAAAGGGCAGAAGGCAGCTGAGGACCAGACCGACGATTTCCGGAATGCTCCGCGCGTAGACCAGCTCGACATGGCCTGATCCGGGATACAGGAGCATGAAGCCGGGTGATACGGGCAGGATTCTCTCGCCTCCAAGGGATTTCCAGCCCGGAGCGTAGGACATCCTGATGATGTGCGGTCTGCCCGGCGAGTCCGTATCGAAGGATATCCGGAAGTTGCCGGGGTGCTCGTTCCGGATCGTCCCCATTGAAGGCGAGACCGCGTAATCGCGCCAGGCAGCGGAGATGGCTTGTGCGTCATGAAGCTCATCGTAATCGCGCCATGTCTTCGCGCCCGGCAGGCTGCCCTCGGTTTTCTTCGCGAAAGAGGCCGGAACGAAGGGCTTTTGCACGAGTTCGTAGTCGCGATAGAAGCGGTAAAAATCGGTTTTGAACCCGGCGGGCGAATCGCCGACGATCCCGATGTCGCCGTTTTTCCGCACTTCGACATAGGATGAAGGGAAGCCGTGGTACGCGAAGACCGAAAACTTGCCCGATTTGAAATCGAGGCTGAAATCCGGTCTGCCCGCGAACAGCGCGGTGATTTCCGGCGAATGGGTGATGATGTAGCGGGCGTTCGCCTGAGTGAAGCGCGTCGGCCAGGCTTCCGGGTTCACCTTCGAGTAGAGGCGCCATGCTTCCGGGTCCACAGGGTCGGGAGAGTATTCGCTCTGGAGATAGGTCACCGCGCGCGCCATGAAGCTCGACCCATAGTGTATTCCCTCCGCCGATGGCATCCCCGTCAGCATGTAGAGGTTCTCGAAGCCGCGCTCGGAGCCGAAATCGGCGTTGTCGCGCTGGTTCTGCTTCTCCCAGAGTATCCTGCCCGAGTCGATACCGCCCCGGTATCGTCGCGCGATGGCCTCGAGGTTCTTCCAGCCCTGCTTCGATTCGTATCCTGTGTAGTTCCAGGCGAACCAAACGGGGGAATTGCGGGAAACCGCCTGAACGGCGAGACCGGACCCTATTACGGCCAGGATCGCGAGAACACTCCCCGCCTTGTCCAGCGATCGCCGGTGGAAGAGTGTCGTGAGGCTGCCCGCGCAGATGGACAGGGCGAAGACCGAGAGAATGAGGGCGGGCGGCACGAAGCGGATGTCGGGGATTTCGAGGAACCGCGCCATCACGAACATGACGGCGCAAGAGCCGATGCCGTAGAGGACAAAGATGGCTTTCCGCCTTGCGATGCCGCGCGAAAACAGGGCGATGAGAAAGAGAATGACCAAGGCCGAAAGCCAGACAGGCATGAGGGTCTGACGGGAAAAATCGGCAAACGATTCGAAATGCCATATCATGGAGATGGACTGGGCCCAGGTCCTCGTAGCCGCCATGGGCAGGAACCAGAACGCCATGACGAGGAAGGCTGTGATGCAGGTCGAGAGGATTCTCTGCGCGAGGAGGGGAGGGCCCGGCGGGAAAGCGCCTGGAGACAGAGTTGAGTCCTGCGCTCCGGGAGAGCTTTCCTGCCGGGGGCCGTTCTTTGTGGACTGCTGTTTTACCGCGCGGGGAGCGAGGAGATTGTCCCTGTCGAACATAAAGAAGAAGGGCATGAAAAAGGCCGGCATGAAGACGAAGAGGTGGCAGAGCCCGATGAGACCGAGGAGGATGCCCGAGAGCACTCCGTAGCGGTCCCGGCTGTGGTCCCTCCAGACCGCCGCGATGTAGAGGGGCAGGATGGCTATGGCCCAAGAATAGCAGAATTCGCCCGCGAAGGTCGAGAGGAGGTTGCCTCCGAACATCGTGTAGGATTCGTTGAACAGGAAGACGAGACTGCCCGCCGCACCCACGACGCCGGCCTTCCGCGAACCGGTGATCGAGCTGATGCCGGAATACATGGTGGCGGGCAGGGCGGCGCATCCGGCGAAGGTGACGAGCTTCAGGGCCACCGTGAGCGGCATGAGGTAGCCGAGGAGGGCCGCGGAAAGGAAGGGCAGGATGAAGTAATGCTGGCCTTCCAGGTAGCCGAAGAAGTTGGACTGGCTGTAGCCGAAAAGCCGGAAGCGCGGGAGGTACTCATTCTTGAGCTGTTCGAGGGGCTGGAGCCAGGAAGCCGAATCTCCTCCGGTCAGGATGGTGTCGGTGAAGAGGAGTCTGAGGTCGAAGCGGGAGAGGAAGATGGCGTAGACGGCGGCGAGGCCGATGGCGGCCACGAGCGCGTCAATTCCGCGCTCCGCCCGGATCTGGCTGTCGGATGCTTCGGCTTTTTTCATTCAGGGACTCTCCTGCGGAATACGAGATGCAGGAGGAAGAAGGTTTCTCCGGCGAGGAGGGCATCGGTGGTGAGCTTGACGGCGATGTCGGGATGGAGGCCGAGGCTGTTTCCGAGAAAATCTGCGCACCAGGCCGAGAGCGCGATGTTGAAGACAGTGAGGGCGCCGTACGCGAAGCCTTGCCTGGCCACTCCGCCCGGAGACTGCCTTCCGGCCGCGAAGACGAAATTTCTCTGCAGAAAAAACCCCGAGACGGCGCCCGCGAGCCGCGCACAGCCCTGCGAGAGGGCGAGCCCCGCGCCTATGCCTCTGTCGAGGAAGAAGAAGACCGCGTAGTCGACCGCGACGACGATGCCGCCCGAAAGAAGGTAGCGGGCGAATCGTCCCGGAAGAGACGCAAGGTCAACTCTCATCGGCAGGCTCCTCCCCCGTCCGGCTCTCTTTCACGATGTACGCCGGCCTGCGCTTGAGTTCGTCGTACATGCGGGAGAGATACTCCCCCATAATGCCGAGGCAGAGGATGATGGCGCCCGAGAAGAAAGCGACCGAGAGGAGGACCGTGGTGAAGCCCTCGACCGCGCGGCCGGACAGTTTCATGTACAGAGTGTCGACGCCGAGCGCGAGGGAAAAAAGCAGGGTCACGAAGCCGAGGGTCGAAATCGCCCTGAGCGGGGCCGACGAGAAGGACACGATGCTGGAGATCGAGTAGCGGATGAGGGCGCTGGGCTTCCATGTGGAGTTCCCGTTCCTGCGCGGCGCCACGTCGTATTCGATCGTGGCGTGGCGGAAGCCGGCCCACTCCGTGAGGCCGCGGAAAAAGCGCACCCGCTCGGGGAAGGCCGCGACGGTGTCCGCGACCCGGCGGTCCATGAGCTTGAAATCTGAAGAGCCTCGCATGTCCTTTCCGCTCGCGCCCGACATGGAGCGGTTGAAGGCCGAGGCCGCGAGTCCGTAGGAAACGGACTCCCTGCCGCGCGAGCGCTTGATCCCGTCCACGATGTCGGCCGTACCAGAACGCCAGATGGCTATCATCTCCGGCAGGGCGTCGGGAGGGTGCTGGAGATCGGCGTCCATGACGATGACCGCCGACCCCGATACAGCCGAAAGGCCGGCCAGGATGGCCGCCTCCTTGCCGAAATTCCGCGAGAGAAGCAGGTACTTGTAGCGCGGGTCGGCTTCGTGGAGAGATCGCATGGCGCCGGCCGAATCGTCGGAACTGCCGTCGTCCACGAAGATCGCTTCCCAGCCGCCCAGGGGAGAGAGGACGGCGTCGAGCGCGTTCGCGAGGGGCGCGAGATTTTCCGCCTCGTTGAAGACGGGCACGACAACACTGAAGTCGGTTTCCCGCAGGTTCTGCATCTATTCCTGTCTCCCGTGAAGGAGTATAGCATCCCCGATGCGGCGCGGATATACAATATGTACAGGAGCGACTGTCATCCCTGAAGCATACTGGGAGTATGTTCGGGAGATTCGAAACGGATGATACCTATCGGCCCCACTACAGGTTGTTTCTCTTTGCTTAGTTTTTCGATAAGGCACACTCTTTTGAGAATCCAAATGATATAGATTGGTTCCAAGTCATTCAGGAGTTCATTTTTCAAAAAGAACGATCCGATGTATGACGAGGCATTTGTTACGAAAAACAGCGTAGCATCAAGTGATTTGTCCGCGCTCGGTCTGTTTTCGCATTCGTATCCCGGAAATTCCTGTTGGAAAGAGTCAACAAAAAGAAGGATTCGCTTTAGGTCCAAGCTTCCTCCTGTTATCAAGTGCAATAAAGATTTAATAATAAGTAGTAGTACATTTTGTTACTTTGTCAAATAAAAAAATGTTATCTGAATAGAGAACAGACAATCAATGGACTTGCCTGTATACCGGGCCGAGAGTTGCCGGTACAAGAGCAAGAACAGCCACACCGACGAAGAGTCTTCATCGGTGTGTGACATGAGTTCTTGGCTGAATTGTGCGAACTAAAGCCGGAGAATACCGCGCGAGAGCTCAGCTCCTGACGAAGTGCGGCATCACGGCTGGGATTTCCATGGAGATCTCCACGAGTCCCGCTATCGCGCCCTCCTTCCGCCAGGGCGCCTGGTATATCATTTTTTTCTTTCCGCCCTTCTCGATCGTGTAAACGTTAGGTTCGCCCGTTTCGAGGATCCTCCGCACGATCTCCATGGATCGCGGCTGGTGGCAGTCGGCAAGGTTTTTTCCGAGCAGACTTTCGCCGCCCTTCCCCGAGAAGCCCGCGATGGCCTTCTCGTTCATGTACACAATGGTGAGGTCTCCGTCACAGACGGTGACGGCCCCCGGGAATTGCATCGCCCAATCCATTTTTACCCTCCTGTCCAGAGTTCCCGAGCGGCGAATATTCCGTCGGACACAGGACTTTCCCTTTGTATCACGCATGACTTGCCTGTCGCCACCGGCTGCGGCTATCATGCCCTCCCGGAGGCAAAAATGGTAGCCGGAGACGGTTCAGGGGCTCTCGCCTGGAAAGTGCTCGAACGACATGAATTGCTCGAATGCAGGATCTTCACGGTCACGGACAGACTCTGTCAGGCCCCCGATGGCCGGAAAGGCCGCTTCATGGTCCTCGAGACGGGCGACTGGGCGAATGTCGTGCCCATCCTTCACCGGGATGACGGAGACTATTTCCTGATGGTCAGACAGTACCGCCACGGCATGGATGCTGTCTGCCTCGAATTTCCCGGCGGAATGGTCGATCCGGGAGAAGACCCTTTGGCAGCCGCGAGGCGCGAGCTTCTGGAGGAAACCGGTTTCCGCGCCGGGCGCATCCGCCATGCCGGCACGATGTCCCCCAATCCAGCGATGATGGACAACAGGTTTCACGTCTATGTCGCCGACATGCTCCAAGGTGGCGGCGAGAGGAATCTCGACGAGAACGAGATTCTCGATGCGCTCCTCGTCCCGGTGGAGGAAGTCCGCTCTCACATGGGTGAAGCTCCCTATTCCCACGCCCTCATGGCGACCGCACTGTTCCTCGCCGACCGCCTGCTCGCACGGGAACCCGGCATCTAGCAGGTGTCGAAAAGTCGAAAGCGATTTTCCGATACTTGCTAAAGCCCACCGCTCCTCTGAGCCCCGTCGACTTCGTCCAGAACTCTGCCGTTCAGTCTGTAGAGGACGACACTCGCGATGGCGAAGAGCGAAAAGACCGCGAAAAGGACCCTGTATCCCAGCGTCTCCACGATGACGCCCCCCGTGGAACTCCCGAAGAAGAAAGGCATTCCGACTCCGATGCCCATGTACAGCGCCATACCCATCGCGCGTTTTTCAGGCGGGTACTTGTATGATACGAAGGCGACCGCGGCCGGCTGGAAGAGGCCGTAACTCGCCGAATGCAGGATCTGTCCGGCCACCGCCCCTGCCGGGCTCGGAAAAAGCGCGTAGATGATCAGCCTGACCGCGATGGACAGCGAGGAGATGGCCATGATCTTCATGGCGCCCCAGCGCTTGATGAGCCTGCCCGAGACGATGAGGAAGGGGATCTCCACCGCCGCGGCGAAGGCCCAGAGTCCGCTGACCGCGTCCCAGCCCAGTTCCTCCTTCACGTAGAGGGAAAAAAAGGAAGATACCGCGGACATGCCCATCCTGTTGAGGGCGATGACGGCGAGGCCGAGCAGAAAGACCGGATCGAGCCTCGCCCTTGCGGCTCTTTCCTTCTCCCTCCTTTTCTTCGGTATCGAGTCGATCTCGGGGATGAAAGTCAGGGTGAGTCCAAATGCGACTGTCGAGGCCATGATCCAGATTCCGAACACGCGCGGCGGACTGCCGTCGAATCCCGGCAGGATCTGCAAGATGATGGCCATGACCACGAAGCCCGCCGATCCCATGGATCTGAGGAGCCCATACCCGTATTTCGGCTTCGGAAGCGAGTCCATTTCCTCGTTTCCGGTTTTGTGGGTTCGCTCGGTGAGTGTCATGACGGAGGCGTCGAGGATGGGTATGAGAGATTTGATGCCGAGGGAGAATGCGATGATGGAGAGGGCGGTGGCAAGCGTGTTGTGGACGAGGACAAGGGGAACTGTCGTCGCCACGACGAGGAGGCTGCACAGGGCGAGCGCTCCCCTGTATCGGCCGTTTCCGTCCACGGCCCGCGAAATGAAGACGGGTCCGGCAATCCCGGCTATCTCGTAGAGCCCGAGAAGGAAGCCGACGACTGCCGGACTGTATCCGAGGCCCCGGAGCAGGATCTGGAGGTAGGGAGATACGATTCCGTAGATGGCATACAAAAGGAAGTTGCTTGTCCCGATGCGCGCATCGAGGCTGGCCCATCCGATCGCTGACCGGGCTTTCTCTGAAAGAGTGCTATGATTCTTCATTTATTCTGAATTACCGATCGTATTGTCGGCAGGCGAATACACCGGATGAAACCTCTGTATAACGGCAGACTATACCCTGTTTGCGCTTTCCCCGCAAGGCAACACGGGCAGACAGAGGCGCCGATCGGAGTCGTTCATGTCGACAAGTCGGGCGTTGAAAACGAGCACATTATTTTGTTGACAGGTGGGGAAGGTTGTGTTATTACTTATGATACGACTTATAAGAAGTCATATCATAAGGAGGGCTCATGAAAAAGCTCGCTTTCGCTTGGGTCTGTCTGTTTCTTATGCTCGGCGTGGCGTCCACCATCGGGGCGCAGAAGAATACGCCATCTGTCGTGCAGATCATGCACGTGTGGGGGAACCCAGCCGAAAAGGCGATTATCGACAAGATCGTCGCGAACTTCGAGTCGAAGTACCCCAACTACAAAGTGGAGCAGCTGGTGTACGACACCGCTTCATTTCATCAGAAAATCATCCAGCTTCTCGCAGGCAACACGCCTCCCGACGTGTTCATCTCGTATCCTGGAGCGCGAACCTACGAACTGGTGGACAAGGGCGTACTCGAGCCTCTGAACGAGATGTGGGACAAGTACAAGCTCTCCGCTGAGTTCACCGACGAGACCAAGGCCTCTCTTTCCTACAAGGGCAGCGTCTGGAATATCCCGACCAAGACCAACGTCAACATCGTCGTGTACAACAAGGCGATCTTCGCCAAGCTGGGGCTGTCCGAGCCCAAGACCTTCGACGATTTCGAAAAGATTCTCAAGACGGTGAAGGATTCGGGGCTCTATCCCCTGGCCTCCGGGTGGAAAGATCTCTACAGGTCCGCGTTTCCGATGGAGCTGCTGATGCCGGCGCTGGGCGGCGCGGCCCGCTACCTCGACTTCGCTTCGCTGAACGCCGACTGGTCCGACCCCATGATCCGCGACATGCTCACTATCTGGAAACGCTGGGTCGACAAAGGGTACTGGTTCCCCGATGGCCGCGCGCGCACCTGGCCGGAAGGTTTGAACCTCGTCAAAGAAGGCAAGGCCGCCATGGACTTCATCGGCTCCTACGCAGTCGCCGTTCTCGAGAACATAGGCTGGAAGTACGGGGTCGACTACGATGTGTTCGTTTTCCCGCGCAGCAACACGAAATTCGGTCCCACACTCACCGGCCCCTACGACGCTATGTCGATTCCCAAGAGAGCCAGGAACAAGGAAGGCGCGTACGCTTTCCTCGCCTACATGGCCTCCGAGGAGGTGCAGAGAATCCAGGCGATGAACGGCGCGGTCGTGCTCAACAAGAACGTGAAAGACTTCACCCCCGCGCTCAAGAAAATTCTCGATTCCGCGGGACCGAGCGTATCGATCGTCGGCGGGTTCTTCGTCGTCGCCCCCACGATGGGATTCCAGAGGATCAACCAGGAGCTTGCGACGGATTTCTACGAGAAACCCGATATCGACAGCTTTATCGCTGAAGCCAATAAAATAAGGACGACATATCTGAAGCAGAAATGATGGGGGAATTCCGCGCGCGCCCGACCCCGCAGAAGCGGAGGGACGGGTCGCGCCATGCGGGCGGATTCTGCCCAGCAATCATCCAATCGTCGCAAGGAGAAGGAAAATGGGGATTTTTTTGATCGGGTACGATGTTGAAGCAGGCACGCCAGGCGATCACGAGGCGAAGCTGAAGACCCCGGCGCAGCTCGAAGCCAACACCCTCAAATTCATGGACAGAGCCTCCGAGCTCCACGCTCAGTACCAGATACCCGCCACGCTCTTCATCACGGGGAGTCTTTTGGAGCGAGTGCCCGGTCCATTCAAGAAGCACCTGAATAATCCGTGGCTCGATTTCCAGCAGCACACGTACAACCATACGAGCCTCAAGCCCGCGGTTGTCACGCACAACGGCCGCGTCGAACTGTTCAACTGGCCCACCGCAAAAGACAACGACGAAGTACGGTGGGAGTTGCGCACGACAAACGAGGTTTTCAAGCGCGAGCTCGGCATCGCGTGCCGGGGCTTAAGCACGCCCTTCGCGTATTACATGGGACTCGCCGACCGGCCGGACATTCTCAAAGTTCTGCACGAGGAGGGCATCCGCTACATACGGTGCTTCCACCTCAACAAAGAGGAACTGGCCATCCGCGAGGCCTTGCCCTTCGACTATCACCCTTTCAATCACGCGACACAGGGCTATCCGGACATCATCGACTTCTGCATCAAAGGATACTCCGACATCACCTGGGCGCAGAGATACGGCTGGGGCACAGCCGACGGTTACGTGAGCTACGTGAAGCAGGCGCTCCACCAGATAGAGAAAAGCGACAACATCTGGACCTGGGTCGTGCACGACTGGGCTCTTCTGAAAATAAATGACAGGCTCTCTGTGATCGAGGAGATTCTCGCCTACGTGAAGAAGCTGGATATCGAGGTCCTCTCCTTCGAGCAGGCCTACGAGAAGCTCTTCGACGACCCCCGCGTGACGAAAAACGAGGGGCGGAAGGTCGATTGGAAGGTCGATTTCGTCCGATCCCTGTAGAATAGTGATGATAAAAAACGAAGGGGAGGATATCGAACTATGAACGGAGACGCGATGAAGAAGCGGCCGAAGGAACAGAGCGCCGGTGTCATTCTCCAGGAACTCAGGCGAGAAGGGGCGATGACGAAAGTCGAACTCGCCTCCCGCCTCCAGCTCAGTTTCTCTACGATATCCAACCTCTGCAAGTCCCTGGAGGAGACAGGATTCATCGTCTCCGAAGAGGGCTCGATGTCCACCGGCGGCAGGAGACCGAGCAATATTTGCCTGAATCCAGCCGCCGGCTGCTTCGCCATATTGACGTTCAGTTATCCCATCGACGCCTTCAGGCTGGAAATCATAGATTTCTCCTTCACGAAAATCCTGTCCCGCATAGTGTCCTACGACGATGTCATTTCCCTCGAATCCCTCATGGACAGGATCAAAAAAGGGATGCTGGAGGCCTTGAGCGACTGCGGACGGGAACTGGAGAGCCTCTTTGGGATATGTCTCGCCATCCCCGGCGTCTTCGACAAGACGAGGGAGACCACGTTCACTCAGGGCAAGAAGCTGATCAACCACATCCGGCTTCGGGAACGGATGAAGGAACTATTCTCAACCGCAGTGGTCGTGGAGAACGACGCGAACCTCATCGCCCTCGGATACGGCGTGGAGGCGAACGGCAGGATCGGCGACATGCTGATCCTCTATTTCACACACGGTATCGGTCTCGGAATACTCAGCGGGGGGAAAATCCTCACCGGGCGCTCAGGCTACGCGGGCGAAGTCGGCCATCTCCGGAGCAGCGAGAGCGACAAGCGCTGCGGCACCTGTGGGGCGACGAGCTGTCTGGAAACCGTGGCGACACTTCGACACATGCTGTTCGATTTCTACGAGGGGAAGTACGAGATGCGCGAGATACTGGGGCGCCAGGATTTCTTCCTCGGGGAGTACCTCGCGGCGCTCCGCAGCGGCGATCCTGAGGCCCGCCGCATACTCGAGAGGACGGGCCGCGCCATCGGGGATGTGATCGGTTCCCTCATAGATCTGTTCAACCCCGAGATGGTCGGTGTCTGCGGCAACAGCATACCGGTCATCAAAGAGTGCATCGAGACTGTCCACCTCAGCATGCGGGAGCGATCCTTCATAATCGACGACAACGATACGCCCATTGCTGTGATCGGGAACCATGAGGAACTCATGACGCATGGCGCGACCGAAATGATTTTCACCGAATGGCTTAACTCGAACCAACTGATGGGAAACAACTGACATGGCTGCTTCTAGTGTGAACGGGGATATTCTGTCCGACCTGGACAGCGTCCAGGAGATGCTGCGCGCGAAATACATACGGCTCGATTCCATGGCCGTTCTCGATGTGAAATACCGCCTCGACGCAGATATAGCCTTCCAAAGCGGCGTCGGCAGCCTCGCGGTGCAGGTCGGCGCCCCCTTCGTCCGCGTTTCCGGAGACGGTTTTTTTCTCGCCTACATCCTCGCCAAGATCAACAACCTACACTTGGCCTTCGGCGGCCCCAGGCTCATCATCGCCGCCGAGCCTCCGCTGCTCTCTCTCCTGAGAATGCGTTTCCAGCCTGAGTCCAGGATGCGGGAAATATATGGCGACAGCCTGCGCGTCGAATTCGTCCCCGAGTCTCTCTTGGGCGGATTCGCCGTTGATGCCGGCACCAGGCCGAGGGGAGCCGCGATTCCGCCTCCCGCTGCTCAGCCTGGCCGGGTCGTGGGGGTCGATATAGGCGGCACGAACGTCAAATCGATACTCTACGAGAACGGGGCCATACTGAGGCGTGACATACGCAAGACGCCGATACTGGAGGCTTCTTCCACCGATCTCTTGGTGGATGAACTGGTCGAGACGGTCCGCGCGGTGTCGGGTCCGGAACTCCGCGGTGTCGGCATCGCGTGGCCCGCTCCTCTTGTCGACGGCCGGATCGTGACGCCGATAAAGATCCCGAACATTTACGCCGCCGAAAAACTGTCCCGGGTGAGCGACCTCAGACGTCTCCTCGGGGAACGTCTTGGCCTGCCGGTGACTCTCCTCAACGATGGCGTGGCGGGCGCTCTCTCCATCGCCAGAACCAACGGCTTTTCCGACACACTGTGCATCGGACTCGGTTACAGTGTCTCCGCCGGCTTCATCTCTTCTTCGGGAGGAATGCTTCCCCAGATGGAACTCTGCGCGGCCACGATCGGTTTCGAGGATGGGACGGCCAAGAAGGTGCGCGATTTCCTGTCCCTCAAATTCGGCATCCCCGCCATCGCCCAGAGGCTCAGCCTTCACCTGGAGGGACAGACCAGTCTCGAACAGGCGGAATATCTGGTCAACATGAGCATGCGGGAGTACACGGACAGAATCGGCTACGTCTTCACGCTTTTGGGCATGTATCTGGCCGAGATGATCGCCTTTGCGCACAACATCCTGGCTATGAAGAACGCCGCGGTCTTCGGCGGACTCACCAAAAACGAACTGGTCGTCGCGAGCGCACAGCGCTGGCTCGCGACGGCTCATTCGGAGCTGCCCGTGAAATTCATAAACACCAAAGTGGACAATCAGTTCATCAACGCGGTCGGCGCCGCTATTTCGGCCTTGGAGGGCTGATCGTGGACAACCGTGGCCGCACCGGCAAGACGCGAGACTCAAGGACACCCGAGGCGGTGATCCGAATGGAGGAACAATGAAGCCTGTCACGGGCAGAAGGGTGTTGAGGGCGCTGACACCCTGGGCATTCCTCGCTCTTCCCCTGGCGCTGTATGTCGTATTCATCGTGTACCCTGTTGTCTACTCCACACTCATAAGTTTCTTTTCGTGGGATGGACTGAATCCACGAAAAGTCTTCGTGGGGTTCGAGAACTACGCGCGTTTTTTCTCCGACGAGAAAATGCTTGTCGCCCTCAAGAACAATGTACTCTGGATGCTGTTTTTCGTGCCTGTTCCCATGGCCTTGGGTTTTGTGCTCGCCTACCTCCTCCAGAGGAACAGCGCAATCAACATCGCCTTGAGGACGGTGTTCTACGTCCCGATGATCCTCGCCTTCTCGGTGATGTCCATCATCTGGGCCTGGGTCTACGAGCCCAGCCGCGGTGTCATAGCTGAAGCTTGCAGATTTCTCGGGCTCGTGCCGCCCGTGAGAAGCTTCCTTACGAACGCGTCAACCTCCATCATCGCCATCGTGTGCGTCGGGATCTGGCACTGGATCGGCTTTCCGCTCGTGCTCTACCTTTCGGCGATCAAAGAGATACCCGAGGAACTCTTCGACGCGGCGGCTATCGATGGCGCCACCACTATGCAGGAAGTCCGCTTCATCGTCCTGCCCATGGTCAACCACGCCACGCAGATCTGCATCTCCATCGGACTGGTCTTGTCGGTGAAGATATTCGATTTGGTGTTTCTCATGTCCGGCGGGTATTACAAGGACGACGTGCTGAGCACGCTCGTGTGGAAACTGTTCTCCCAGTTCAAGATCGGACAGTCCTCCGCGGTCTCCGTGATCCAGTTCCTGTTTGCGTTCCTCCTCGTCGTTCCCTACCAGCGGTGGCAGTCGAGGAAAGGAGGGATTCAATTTTGACGAGAGACGCAACGAATATTTTCGCCAGGACGCTCGTGAAGGCGCTGCTCGTCGCCTTCGCCGTCGTGTTTTCGCTGCCGATGGTCGCCTGCATCCTCATGGCCTTCAAGTCCAACGAAGAGATCATGGCCCGGGGCATATTCTCGATTCCCCTGAGGATAAATTTCGACGGTTTTATCAAGTCGTTCACGTACAACAAGATAGGAATCTATTTGCGAAATTCTGTGATAGTGACGATCCCTTCCGTGCTGGGAGCGCTCCTTCTGGGATCTCTGGCCGCATACGCGTTCATGCGTTTCAGGTTCCGGCTGAAGAATTTTGTCATCATGCTCATTTTCGCGGGTCTCTGGTTCCCCGCTCAGACTTTTCTCGTCCCCGTCTACATCCTTCTGCAGAGAATAGGGCTCTACGACACATTCGGCGGGCTGATCGTCGCGCATATAGCCTACTCGCTGCCCTTCGCGACCTTCGTGCTCACCAAATTCTTCCAGTCGATAGAGCAGGGCGTCGTGGAGGCGGCGGTGATCGATGGGGCACGGGAACTCAGAATCATGTGGAAGATCATCGTGCCAATGGCGAAATCGGCGATCATGAGCGTGGGGATATTCCAGTTCGCGTGGATCTGGAACGATCTGTTCTGGAGTCTGACCATCACGCAGAGTCCTCGGATACAGCCTGTGATGATCGGCATCACAAGCACGGTCGGGCGGTTCGTGTTCGACTGGAACGGCGAGGCGGCGAGCGCCCTCGTCGCGGCCGTAGGGCCGCTGCTGATATTCATTTTTTTGCAGCGGTATTTCCTCGCGGGAATACGGATGGGTTACTCGAAGTGACGGAACGGTTCCGCCATGTTCGGGTGTTCCCGGGCATGGATTCCGGTTCCGTCGACTTGCCACAGCTACTGATTTTCGGGGAGGGAGTTGTATGTCTATCAAACAGACAATCGAGAGAATCGCCGCCGAATCGGCGGAGGGACTTGGATCGGTGTACTGGACGGGCTGTGGGCAATCGCTCGGGGCCATGCACCCGGCTCACTATTTCCTGCGCAGACAGGTGTCGACCATTTCCTCGTTCTGGGAGAACGCGCGCGAGTTCGCGTCCGCTCCACCGGCAGGGCTGAACGCCTCATCTCTTCTCGTGGCGAACTCCCACTCGGGAAACACTCAGGAGGTCGTCGCGGCGGCATCCGCGGCGAAGAATCGCGGCGCGCATGTGGCGAGTCTGATCTATAAAGATGGCAGCGCCCTGGGCGACAAAAGCGACGGCGTCATCAAATACGAGTGGGGGCCCGACCGGCACCCTGGCCTCGAAAAATCCGCATGCGCGCTCCGGCTCGCCGTCGAGATCGCCCGTCGCGCCTGTGGCTACTCGCAGTACAGCGAGTTCGCGGAGGCCTTTGAATCGATCGACCCGATAGTGGCGCGCGCACGCGAGGCTTCCTGCGGAGCCGTCCGCGACTTCGCCGGGCGGAACCGCGAATCCCATCAGTACTATGTCGTCGGAGGAGGAGCCAGCTACGGGGCCGCCTACAACGAAGTGATCGCGCTCCTGCAGTCCCTGTGGATCCACGCAGGGCTGATGCACAGCGGCGAATTCCGCCACGGGCCGATAGAAATCGTCGACGGCGACGCGACCTTCATCGTCCTCGCGAATCCCGGCGCGTCGGGCGATGCGGAGCGGGAGGCCTGCGATTTTATCCGCGCGCATACGGATCGGTGTCTGTTGTTGGACTCAGGCGAACTCGGGCTTCTGGAGCTGCCCGAATCTGTCCGCGAGTATTTCGGATTCGCTGTGTTCAGCAATGTCCTCGAGCTCTTCAACCGACGGCTTTCGGAGCTCAGAGAGCACCCGCTCTCCACCAAGCGCTACATGGCTCAGGTCTGATACCGGTCGGACGGCATGAGGGAGAGCCTGGCGGTCGGCGTTGTGGGTTGCGGTGCCATTTCGGCCGTGTACCTTGCCAACCTCGCGCAGTCCGGAGGAGCTCTGCGGCTCGTCGCCTGCGCCGACGCCGATCTTTGCAAGGCCGAGGCCTCAGCCGCACGGTTCGGAATCCGCGCCGAGAGGGTGGAGGAACTCATCGCCGACCCCACGATAGACCTTGTGGTGAACCTCACTCCTCCGCTCGCTCACGCGGAGCTGTCGATGGCGGCGCTCGCGGCGGGCAAGCATGTCTACTCCGAAAAACCTCTCGCGGCGACCTTGTCCGACGCGGAACGCGTGGTTCAGGCCGCCCGCTCCCGGGGGCTCCACCTCGGCGGCGCTCCCGACACCTTCATGGGGGGAGGCATATCGATCTGTGCGCGCATCATCGGAGAGGGCGCGATAGGCGAAATCGTCGGCGGCTATGCGAATGCGCTTTCGCCCGGACCCGAAGGCTGGCACCCGAATCCGTCGATATTCTATGCGCGCGGAGGGGGCCCTGTGCTTGACCGCGGCCCGTACTTCATCGCCGCGCTCGTCACACTGCTGGGACCCGTGGCGGGAGTATTCGGCGCGACACGGATGATGACCACCCGGCGCGTCGTGGGTTCCGGTCCGGACGCAGGGAAGCCCATAGCGGTGGAAGTTCAGACGCACGCGGTGGGAATCCTGCGATTCGTCTCCGGCGCTGCCGTGAGCGCGACGATGAGTTTCGATGTCCAGGCCACGCGCGCGTCGCCGATAGAGATCTGGGGCACTGAGGGGACTATCATTGTGCCCGACCCCGTGTACTTCGGCGGTACTGTCCTCTGTCGTCGATCGGGGCAGAAGGAATGGGAGGAAGTACCTGCGGGGCCCCGCTGGTCGGCTAATCTGCGAGGCATGGGCGTAATAGATATGGCCGAATCGATCGTACGCGGCCTTCCCTACCGGGCCTCGGGAGAGCTCTGTCTGCATGTGCTCGAGGTTCTCGAGTGTCTGGCGGATCCATCAACCGCTGCAGCGGGCCATCACATCGTCCACCTGTATCCATAACCGCATAGACTCAGTCTATCGGGCATAGAAATCCCTTCCCTCGCCGTCGACGACGACCATGGCGGGGAGCGAGTCCAGCCTGACGAGGCGGACCGCCTCCATGCCGAGTTCCGGGAAGTCGATCACCCGTGACTCGGCGACGTGGTCTCGCGCGGCGAGGGCCGCGGCCCCGCCTATGCAGGCGAGGTAGGCGCCGCGATGGGACGCGATGACCTCGGTCGCCTTTTTACTGCGGCCACCCTTCGCGATGCTTACGAGAGCCGCCCCGCGATCCATGAGGATATCGAGAAAACTGTCCATGCGCCCCGCCGTGGTCGGACCGAAAGAGCCGGAGGCCATTCCGGCGGCGGCCTCCGTGGGGCCGGCGTAGAAGATGGGATACTTCGCGAGATAGGGAGGGAGTTCGCCGCCCCCTTCCACAATGGCTCTGAACCGGGCGTGGGCCGCGTCGCGGGCGAGCAGCACCGTCCCCGACAGAAGCACGAAACTGCCGGCGGGCTTGGCCGAAAGCTCATCCGCCACGGTGCGCAGGGGACGGTTCAGGTCGACGACAGGGGCTTGGGGCAGGACAGGCAGTTCCGGAGGCAGGAAGCGGCCCGGGTCCTCCTCCATCGCCTCGACGAACCAGCCCTCTTTCGAGACGAGCGCCCTCAATGCCCTGTGGGCCGAGCAGGAAACACCCACCGCGAAGGGAAGGCTCGCGGCATGCCGCGGCAGCCTGATGGAGCGGCTGTCCATGGCCAGCGCGGAACCGCCGAACTGGGCTCCGACGCCCGTGCCGGCGGCGAACTCCATCATGACCCGCTCCCATTCCCTGTCGCGGTAGGGACTCCCATCCCCGGCTCCCGCCGCCGGAAGATCGTCCAGAAGGCCCAAGGCGGCGAGCTCGAGCGTGTAGAGGGTCTGGGAGGGAGTCAATCCACCCAGCACCGCGGCGATACGGTAAGGCGGGCAGCCTGATGCTCCGAGTCCTGAGATGCGGGCGGCGAGCGCGGCCCGGAAGAGCTCCGGCTTGAGGAGGGCGGGGGATTCCATCGAAAAACTCGTGCGGTTGGCCGATCCGCCGCCCTTGGCGACAAAGCAGAAGCGGCAGGTCTCCCCGGCTACCCGGCGCATGTCGATGGCGGCGGGTGTGTTGTCGGCCGTCACTGCCTCGTCGAACATACCGACGGGACCTTTTTGGGAGGAACGCAGCAGATGCCGCCGGTATGCCGCGGCCGCCCCGGCCCGGATTGCCGCCGTCCCGGAACAGAATGCGGCTCCCCGCGCGTCGCCGGCGGGGGATGCCGTGGATACGCGTATGCGCACATTTTCCCCGAGCCAGCCGTAGACGAGGGCCGTGCCGGTGTCCTGACAGAGTGGCAGTATCCCCTCCGCCGCGACCGCCGCGTTCCGTATCAGGGCCGCGGCGACATACTTTTCGGCCTCCGTCGTCCGATGATCGCGGAGGATGGAGGCGAAGCCCTCGAGCTGATGGGGCGGCATCCGGAAGGCGATCTCCGAGAACGCGAACTCCGCGAGTGTTTGCAGGTCTTCTTCCCGGAGCGTGAGACCTCCTGTTGGAGAAGTCGCGGGCGGATCCATGTCGAGCCGCTTCCAGCGGCCGTCATTCGGACCGAATTGCGGCGAAAAGCTTCCGTCGAAGATGGTTTTTCCTGAGTCTCCGGAATCGCCGTCCATCACAGACCCTCCTTGCCCGCCCTGCCTCCACCGAGCCTCGGCCTCTTCACGAGCCTGATGGCATCGTAGGGGCAGGCTTCGTGACAGCAATAACAGCGGATACACTTCCTGTAATCGATGGAGACGTGCCGCTTCGCGCCCTCGATGGAGAGAGCTTTCGCCGGGCATATCTTGACGCAGGCGGAGCAGAGCCGGCAGGTCTGTCGGTCGAAGACAGGGCGCGCGACCGAGAGATCCCGGAGGAGCCCGTGCAAGCCTTTAGGCAAAATTTTCGAGAAGGGAGTGCCCTCCCGTGCCTGTTTTACGAGGTCGAAGGAATCTGCCCGCGCCTCATCGAGGCGAAGTCCCGCGAGTTCGATCTCTGTGTCGCCGCCGACCCATATTCCCCGCCTGGAAGCATCCGCGAGGTGGACGATCGAATCGGGATCATAGCCTATGACGCGCGCCGCCGTCCTGTCGAGGGCGAGCGGGTCTTTCGAGGCGAGGACAAGCCCCAGCTGCTTTGGTCTTCCGTTGTTCGGGCCGGGCCCTTCCATGGCGACGACGGCGTCCATGAAGGTGAACTCCGGCCGCGCGAGGGAGGCGAGGTCGACGAGCATCGCGCTGAATTCCGCCCTTCCCGGAAAGCGCATGTGCCAGGCGCTCTTCGCTAATCCCGGCACGAGTCCGAAAAGGTTCTTCATCGCCCCCGTGTAGTAGGTGAGCATGTGGGTCTTCAGTTTGGGAAGGTCGAAGAGGAGGTCCGCGTCGAGGAAAGGCTTCGCGATGACGAAGGATTTGACGAGCCTGCCTTCTGGGCAAGGAAGCTCGACGCCCTCCGAGAAGTCCACCCATTCGGCCCCCGACGATTCGGCGGCATCCCTGATCCCGGTCTTCTTGCCGACTGCGTTCTGTGACTGCCAGGAAGGGGAGTCCCCCACGAGAACGCGGGAAGCGCCCGAAGCTCTGAGGTGGCGGACGACCGCGGCCAGGAACGCCGGGTTGGTGGTCACGGCGCGCTCCGGATCGACCCCGTTGAGGAGGTTCGGCTTTACAAGAACCGCGGCGCCTCTGACCTCGGGCATGAGCGCGGCTTCGGCCGATGCGGCTACAATCGCATCGAGGTTCCGCTGCCCATAATCGGCGCAGCGCAGAAGGGATACAGTGGCTTTCATGGGATCTCCGGAGCAAACTATAGCCTGAGGGCAGGCAAAAAGCATAGCCACCGATCTTTCTGCGAAGTACAATCCGCTCATGGCGACGAAGATGTGTGGCGCCCCCTGCCAGTCCTTCCTCTCCGGAATCCGCGCTTCCATCCGGAATCTGTCCGCCGGCGTAGCGTCGCGCATTCTCGCCCTGCTGTTCGCCTGCTTGGCCGTTCTCCCCGCCGTCGCCCCTTGCGATCTTTTTTGCCTCGGGTCTCCACCCCGGAGCTACCGTTTTTCAGAAGCGCTGAGCGCCCTCTCCCGGCTCTCGCTCGCGGAGAAGGCTTCGCAGGTCCTCATGGTGTCCATTCCGGGGAAATCCCTCCTCCCTGAGTCTTCCGCGAAAATCCTCGCTTCGCTGAGGCCGGGCGGCATCCTCCTTTTCGGGTTCAACGTGCCCGAAGATCCTCTTGAGCTCGGGGAATTTGTCGATGCCGTCCAGGACTCAGGGGCGCAGAAAGGTATACCCCTCGCCGTGGCCATCGACCACGAAGGCGGGGTTGTGTTCCGTTTCGGCCAGAGCCTCACCGTCATACCCGCTGCCGAGACGGTCGGCGCGCGTCCTCCGCAGTACGCGCATACCCTCGGACTCGTCGCCGCCTCCGAACTCCGCGCCCTCGGCATCAACATGGTCCTGGCCCCCGTGGTCGAAGTGAAGACGAGCAACAATGAAGCCTTCCTCGGGAGCCGTTCCTACGGACGCGATCCCGGTCTGGTCGACAGGACGGCAGGAGCCTACATCGAGGGGCTCCAATCCTGGGCCCCGGGCAAACCAGGGGTTGCGGCGACCGCCAAACATTTTCCCGGCAACTCAGGAGAGGACCCTCACAAGGGACCGGGCAGCCTCGACATCACGAGAGAGCAATACGGGAAGGAAATAGCCCCGAGATTCGCCTCGGCGGCGAGAAAGGCCGTGGCCGCCGTCATGCTCTCCCATGTGCGCCTTCCGTTCATTTCGGGAGAAGAGCCCTCTTCGATCTCGCCCGCGGTGATTCAAAATCTCCTCAAAGGGCGGCTCGGTTTCCGCGGCATCGCCTTGACCGACGACCTCTACATGGGCGCTCTCGCCAGAATCATGCCGCCCGAAGAGTCGGCCGTCCGGGCTCTGTCCGCCGGGGCCGACTTCATCATGCTGAGCTCGGCGGCCAGAGCGTTTTCCGTGCGCGACGCCATCGTCGGGGCCGTGCGCTCGGGCAAGGTCCCCGAGTCGAGACTGGACGATGCTGCTCTCCGCGTCCTTTGCATGAAATTCCGCTTTTCGATGGATCAGGGCCTCTACCCCGTCTTTCGGAGGGCGGCCCGGAAAAATTTCCGGCTGGTACTCGAAAAAAATCATGAAAAAATTGCTATCATGGAAAGAAATTTGAAGGAAATGCCGATACATTAATGCGCCTTTCCGGCTCAAAAAAAAGAGGTTGCGCTTTTTCCGGACACCGGTATATACTGCCCTCCGTAGGGACAGTTTCCGGGCAGTCATGCCACGTCCTGCCATCCCCCGGCGGAATGCCGAAAGCCACGACGCTTTTCCGGCATCCCGTCACGAAAGGACTTCGGTTTTGATCCTGAGAAAAAGACGACAGCGAAAAGAACATATACTCGTGCATATGAACGGCTCCGTCTTCCGGAAGACGGTTTTTACGGTTCTCTGTCTTATCGGATTCATCGGATCGAGTTTCGGCCCCATCCTTCCGCCCGGGATTTCGCTCGGAAGTCTGGATCCCCGGAGTCGCATCCTCCTCACCGAAGCCGAGGTGCCTGCGGAAGAGGATCCAGGGCTGTTCTATTCGGTGTACCGGGTCGGGAAGGGCGACACGATCAGCGGTATCGCGAATGACTTCGACGTCAGCCTGGACACGGTGGTCAGTTTCAACGGCATCCAGGCGGCCAAATCCTTGCAACCCGACCAGTTCCTCAAGATTCCCAACATGACGGGCATCCTGTACGAGACGAAAAAGGGTGACACCGTCGCCGCGATCGCAGAAAACTACAAGATAGAGGCCAATCGGATCATCGAGACGAATCACCTCATGTCCGAAGCCTTCGATTCGGTGAAGACCATTTTCCTTCCTGATGCCAAGCTGCCAGTCTCCAAGCTCAAGGAGATCTCGGGCGATATGTTCCGCTGGCCTGCCCGCGGCAAAGTCACGGAATGGTTCGGCTGGCGCAACGATCCCTTCACCGGAAGGAAAACCTACCACAACGCACTCGACATAGCGGCCCCCATCGGCACCACCCTCGTCGCAGCCAACGACGGCGTCGTGACGGACTCAGGCTATTCCCCCATCATGGGCAAATTCGTCGCGATCAAGCACTCAGGCGGATGGTCCACCTTCTACGGTCACATGAGCGTCATAGCGGTCACGCCGGGACAGTCTGTCCGTGCCGGCACGCGCATCGGCAACGTCGGGAACACCGGATACACTACAGGTCCGCACGTCCACTTCTCCATTTTCAAGAACGGCCGGGCGGTGAATCCGTCGAGTCTCCTCAACTGACTTAAGGCGGACTCGTCGTCAGAGGAGCCCGCCTCCGCGCTCTCCTTTACGCCTTGGTTTGACGCGTAAACGATTATCTGATAGAGTATTCACATATGAGAGAAATCCGCGGAATCGCCGCATCGCCCGGCACAGCTTCCGCCCCCGCCTTCCTTTTTTACGAGGAAGAGGAGCCCAATGTCCCGTCCTATTCGATAGAGCCGGGCGACATTCCCGCGGAGTGGGCCCGATTTGTGGCCGCCACCGGGAGGGCAAAAGAAGAAGTCGCCCTCCTTCGCGACAAGGCTCTCGCCGAAGCAGGACAGGAGCAGGCCGCCATTTTCGAAGCCCACCTCCTCATGCTCGACGATCCCGAGGTCATCGACCGCATCCGCCACGATCTCGACCAGACTCACCGGAATACCGAGCGCCTCGTCCTCGACCTCGAGCGCGATCTCGTGGAAAAACTCTCTTCCATCCAGGACCCCTACGTCCAGGAACGGATTTCCGACGTCCACGATGTCTCCCGCAGGATCATGGGCCACCTTCTCAAGAAAGAGCGCTTCTGCCTCGCGGACATCAGCGTCGACTCGATCCTCGTCGCCCGCGACCTTCTGCCTTCCGACATGATCTCGATGAACCGCGCCCACATCAAGGCCGTGGTCACCGAGGCGGGAGGGCGTACGAGCCACGCCGCCATCCTCGCGCGCGCATTCCAGATTCCCGCCGTCCTCGGCGTCGGCCCCGATGTCGCATCCCTGCATTCCGGCACCATACTCATCGTGGACGGAAACAGGGGCCTTGTAATTTCCGATCCCGACCAGGCCGCCCTGGACCGGGCCGCCGCGGCCGTCACTGCGCAGAGCGAGAAGGATTCCGAGCTCGAGATGCTGCGCGATCTGCCTGCCTCTACGGTGGACGGCACCCAGATCCAACTCAAGGCCAATATCGAGATCCCTGATGAGATGGCCGCTGTCCTCAGCCATGGCCCCGACGGCATCGGACTCTTCCGCTCCGAGTTCCTCTTCCTCGGAGGCCACGTCCCCGGAGAGGAAGAGCAGTTCAACGCCTACCGCACGGTGATCGAGGGGATGAAGGGCAAGCCCGTCACCATCCGTACGCTGGACATCGGCGGAGATAAGGTCCTTCCGGAGCTCGGCGCCCAGGACGAGAAGAATCCCCTCCTCGGCTGGAGGGCCATCCGCTTCTGCCTCTCGAGGACCGACATTTTCAAGACCCAGCTCCGCGCCCTCCTCAGGGCAGCCGTTTTCGGCGATACACGCATCATGTTCCCCATGATTTCCACGGCGGACGAACTGGACAGGGCCCGCGGCCTTCTCGAGGAGGCCCGCTCCGAGTGCCGTTCCCGGGGCCACGCCGTCCCCGCCCGCATTCCCGTCGGCATCATGGTCGAGGTTCCTTCCGCCGCCCTCTCTTCCGACATTCTCGCCAGGACGGCCGATTTCTTCTCGATCGGCACCAACGACCTCATCCAGTACACCATGGCGGTCGACCGCGGCAACGAGAAAGTATCCTACCTCCACGAACCCTTTCACCCCGCCGTCCTGCGCCTCATCAAGCTGACGATCGAGAATGCGGCCGCCGCCGGAATCCCGGTCGGCATCTGCGGCGAGATGGCGGCCGATCCCGCGGCGGCGGTGCTTCTCGCCGGGATGGGAATGAGCGAACTGTCGATGTCCTGCGTCGCCATACCCGCGGTCAAGCGTGCGATCCGTTCCCTGAGCATCGTGACCGCCCGCGAGATAGCGACGACAGTCATGAAAATGCAGAGTTCCGGCGAGGTCGCGGCCTATCTGTCCGCCCGCGTCCGGGTATAAGTTTTCTCCAGGAGCACCATGGAAGAGCGAATTCTCCCGGAAGAGCCCGAGCGCCGCATGCGCTACGAGAATCTTCCCGTCGTCGTCATCGCCGGCCGTCCCAACGCGGGCAAGTCGACCCTCTACAACCGCCTCCTGCACAAGCGGAAGGCCATCACCGATCCGACTCCCGGCGTGACCCGCGATCCGCTCGAATCCGAATGCCTTCTTCCCGGCACGGACAGGCGCGTACTCCTCGTCGATACGGGCGGGTTCAAGGTGGACCGTGAGGGCCTCGACGATCTCGTTGTCGAAAAGAGCCTCGCCGCCCTCGAGAAGGCCGATCTCATCATCTTTCTCGTCGACTGCATGCAGATCACCCCCGAGGACGAGGAATTCGCCGCCCTTCTGCGGAAATACGCTCCCAAGCTCCTCCTCGTGGTGAACAAGGCGGACAGCCCTGAGCGCGACAACATGGCCTACAGCCACGTCCGATGGGGATTTCACCCGGTTATCTTCGTTTCGGCGGAGCATGGCCGCAACGTTGACCTCCTCGTATCGACGATGATCCCTCGCCTTGATTTTTCCCGCATACGCGAGATAGACGTGGAGAGGGCGGACATCAGGCTCGCCATCATGGGCAAGCCCAACACCGGCAAGTCGACCCTCCTCAACCGCATGATGGGCGAGGAGAAATCCATCGTGAGCGAAGTCGCCGGCACCACGCGCGACATCGTCGAGGGGCGTTTCACCTGGAAGGGCAGGGGCATAACAGTCCTGGACACGGCCGGCATCAGGAAGAAAAAGAAGGTGACGGAGAATGTCGAGTATTACTCGGTGACACGCTCCATCGCCGTCGTCGAGCGCTGCGACATCGTCGTCCTCATGATCGACGCCGAGGAAGGACTCACCGACCAGGACAAGAAGATCACGGCCTTCGCGGCCGAACGCGGGCGCGGCGTCATTTTCGCCCTCAACAAGTGGGACAGGATGCCCGACCTCAAGAACTCCTTCGAGGCCAGCAAGGACAAGCTCAGGTATTTCTTCGGCCAGATGGCCTACGCTCCCGTCCTCCCTCTCTCCGCGAAGGAGGGAACGGGCGTCGACAAGCTCCTCAACATGGTCATCACCATCTACGCCCAGCTGAACAAGACGATCGAGACGAGCAAGGTGAACAAGGCGGCGGCATACTGGCTCGAGACCACTCCTCCGCCCGTCGCCCCGCGCACCAAATTCAAACTCCGCTATGCCCTTCAGACCGGGACGAATCCCCAGAAATTCATTTTTTTCGTCACGAAACCCGAGGCTGTCGCGGATTCCTACGTGTCCTTCCTGCGGAACAAGATCCGCTCCGAATTCAGCCTCGACAAGGTGCCCGTCATGCTCGAACTCAGGGCTTCCCGCACCGACTGGGAAAAGCTCCAAGAGGAGAAAAAGAAGTAGGCCTATGTCCCTAAAGGCAACGAGCAGGGTAGAACGGCTTCTCGGCCTTCCGGCTTCCACACTCAGATTTTGGGAAAAGGAAGTCGTGTTCATTGCGCCGCGCAAGGATGTCTTCGGCCGGCGACTCTACTCGGTTTCCGACACCTGCATACTCCTCAGACTTAAGCACCTCGCCCTCGTGAGAGGATTTGGTCTCGGGAAGGCCAAGAAGCTTCTCGAAAACGAACTCATGCACCCCGACGAGGAACTCCGCGCCGGTCTCTCCGAGATCCGCGGAACGCTCGCCTCTCTCTATTTCGACAATCTCGATCTCGAAGAGCGACTCGAAAAAGCCTTCTACCGGCGGGAAAAGCCAGTTTCGCCGGAAAAAACCACGCAGAACTGAGCTCTTGCCTCCGGAGGTTTTCATGGACCGCAACACCATCAAGGATATGTGCGACTTCGTCGACGCGTCCCCCACCGCCTATCATGCCGCCGACAACATCGCGACGACACTCTCGGCCTGCGGAGCCCACGAGTTGCCGGAATCCGGCATCTGGGAACTCGAGCCGGGAGTCCTCTACTTCGTGCGCAGGGGAGGTTCCGCCGTCATCGCATTCCGGACCGGCCTCGTTTCGCCGGCCGAATCCGGATTCGCGCTGGCCGGCGCCCACACCGACAGCCCCGCGCTCAAAGCCCGCCTCGGGAAGGTCCTCGAGGCCAAGGGCATGGAGAGAATCCCCGTGGAGATCTACGGCGGACCCATCGTGTCGACCTGGCTCGACAGGCCGCTCTCTCTCGCGGGCCGCGTGGCCCTGCGCTCGGGCGAGGCGATAACGAGTCTCCTCTACAACTCCGCGAAGCCGGTCGGCCTCATCCCGAATCTCGCCATCCACCTCAACCGCGAGGTGAACAAGGGTTTCGAGTACAACAGCCAGAACCATCTGCCGGTGCTCGTGGAAGCTCTCGCCCAGGAAACGGGAAAGGCGGGAGAAAACGGCACGGGCTGGCTCAGGAGGCGTCTCGCCCTGGATCTCGGCATCGACGCGGCGAACATACTGGCCGCCGACCTCTTCTTCGTGGAGGGCCGCCCCGCCGTCGTCATCGGAGAGCTCGACAATTGCT
Source organism: Treponemataceae bacterium (assembly GCA_963678065.2). Lineage (GTDB taxonomy): Bacteria > Spirochaetota > Spirochaetia > Treponematales > Rectinemataceae. The sequence continues at coordinate 1,636,560 of CAXXVZ010000003.1, read as the reverse complement.
CGGGCAGTCTCGTCAACGGATCCCGGCTCGACGATCTCGCCGGCTGCCACGCTGTTCTGCAGGCCCTGCTCGCAGCTTCTCCTGCCATGCATGGCCAGCTGGCCTGCTTCATGGACGCCGAAGAGATCGGCTCGAGGACAGCACAGGGCGCGGATTCTTCCTTCATGCGCGACACCCTCGCGCGCATCTGCCTCCTCTCGGGCTGCGACAGTCAGGGCTTCTACAGGGCACTCGCGCGCTCCTTCTCGGTCTCGGTGGATGTGGCCCAGGCATGGCATCCTTCTTACGGCGACAAGTACGACGAGGGCTTCGCGCCCCTTTTGAACGGCGGCCCCGCGGTGAAGGCCAACGCCAACTTCAAATACGCGACCGACAGCGAGTCGGAGGCCGCCATCCGCGTGTACTGCTCGCGGATCGGCGTTCCCTGCCAGAAGTTCATGTCGCGCTCCGACATCATTCCCGGATCGACGATCGGCCCGATGTCCTCGGCGCTGACCGGCATCAAGACCGTCGATATCGGACATCCCCTCTTGTCCATGCACTCCATACGCGAGACGATCGGCACCCGCGACCACGAGTCCATGACCGCGCTCATTCTCGAGCACTACAGGGCCATGGCCGTCTTCGGGGCGAGGTAAGATATGACGGACAATCAGGCTGCCTCGGAAGCCATCCTCGGCCTCATGCGCGCGCGGCATTCGGTGCGCGAGTTCGACGGAAGGGCAGTGCCGAGCGAACTGCGCGCGGCCATCATCGAGGCCGGACTCAGGGCGCCCACGGCCGGCAACATGATGCTCTATTCGATCCTCGAGATCGAGGATCAGGCGTTGAAAGATACTCTCGCCGAGACCTGCGACAAGCAGCCTTTCATCGCGAAGTCGCCCTGGGTTCTCGTGTTTCTGGCCGACTACGGGCGCTGGATGGGTTTCTTTCGGCATTCGGGCATTCCCGAGATGTGCGAGAAGCGGGGCACCAAGATGGTCGGCCCCGGCATCGCGGACTTCATGCTCGCCACGAGCGACGCGATGGCCTGCGCCCAAAGCATCGTCATCGCCGCGGAGTCTTTCGGTCTCGGTTCCTGCTATATCGGCGACATAATGGAGCGTTTCGAAACCCACCGGGAACTTTTCGGGTTGCCCGAGCACGCCTTTCCCGTCGCCATGCTCTGCCTGGGCTACCCTTCGGCGCGCCAGGCCGCGCTCCCGCCCCGTCCGCGATTCGACAGAAGGCATGTCGTGTTCAAGGACCGCTATGTCGTCCGCACCGACGCAGACTACGTGGCCATGTTCGGTTCGCTCAATGCCACAAAGGACGGCCTTCTGCCCGGCACCGAGAACTTCGGGCAGCACATGTATGTCCGGAAATTCTCGAGCGCCTTCATGAACGAGATGCGGCGCTCTGTCCTCTCAGGACTTTCAGCATGGAACAACTCCGGAGAAGGGGAGGTAGAGGGGGGAGTGGATTTCTGAATTTCTTCCTGTATACCCACGATATACAAAGAGGCCATCCCGCGCGGGATGGCCTCTTTGGTTTTTATGGGCGGAAAATCCGCCCACGTTCCGGAATCATTTTTTCTTCGGGAACTCCGCGTAGGTCTTGGCGGTGCTCCACATATCCTTTCTGGTCTCGCCGGCGATGCTCGGGATGACGATGACCTGTCCGGGATAGATCAGGTTGGGGTTGCTCGGATCCTTGAAGGTCTTCTTGTTCGCTTCGTAGAGAACCGGCCACTTGAGCGGGTTGTTGTAAACGAAGCTGTACTCGGCGATCCTCCACAGGCAGTCGCGGCGCGCCGGTATGAGGCGAACCGTGTAGCTTGCGGGGAGGGGAGCGGTCTCCTTCACGTCCTTGAGCGCGTCGATCACGGCGATGGAACTGGATTTTGCAGTGGCCCAGTCGCCAGCCTTGGCGGCTGCACTGGCAGTTTTGAGATAGCCGGAGGCCTTTCCGTACTCGGCCGGGTAGTTGTTCGCGGCGTTGTATGCGGAAGCCCACCCGTAGCGCTGCTGGGCAGCGGTGAGGGTATTCGTCGCATCGGTCTTCAGGGCCGCGAGCCTCTCAGCCTCGATCCGCGCCGCTTCAGCTGCTGCTTTCTCTGCCGCCGCATTCTCAGCCGCGAGTTTCTCCGCGGCAAGCCGGGCGTTCTCAGCCGCTACCTTCTCCGCTTCTATCCGCGCAGTCTCCGCAGCCGCTTTCTCTGCCGCAAGCCTCTCGGCTTCCGCTTTCGCCCGCGCCGCAGCCATGTCCGCAGCAAGCTTGTCCGCTGCCGCTTTCTCGATCGCTGCTCGCTCCGCTGCTGCCTTCTCCGCTGCCGCTTTCTCCGCAGCTGCCTTGATGGCCGCTCGCTCCGCCATCACTTTCGCTTCAAAATCAGCCGAGAGTATCGAAACCACTTCGTCGGCGTTCACCTTCGCGGATTCATAGCTCTCGTTGCCGTACGCTATCTCCGCAGCGGTCATCGCTGCAGTGGCACCTTTGTACTCAGCCGGATAGTCCGCTTTGATCCCTTCCGCATCCGCCCAGGCCTTGCGCTCGCGCGCCTTCGCGAGGGATACGTCGGCCGCCGCTATCGATGCTTCCAGATCGGCTTTCGCCTTGAGCTCCGCCGCTTTCTCAGCCGCGAGCCTCTCAGCCTCGATCCGCGCCGCTTCAGCTGCTGCTTTCTCTGCCGCCGCATTCTCAGCCGCGAGTTTCTCCGCGGCAAGCCGGGCCTTCTCAGCCGCTACCTTCTCCGCTTCTATCCGCGCAGTCTCCGCAGCCGCTTTCTCTGCCGCAAGCCTCTCGGCTTCCGCTTTCGCCCGCGCCGCAGCCATGTCCGCAGCAAGCTTGTCCGCTGCCGCTTTCTCGATCGCTGCTCGCTCCGCTGCTGCCTTCTCCGCAGCCGCTTTCTCCGCAGCTGCCTTGATGGCCGCTCGCTCCGCCATCACTTTCGCTTCAAAATCAGCCGAGAGTATCGAAACCACTTCGTCGGCGTTCACCTTCGCGGATTCATAGCTCTCGTTGCCGTACGCAATCTCCGCAGCGGTCATCGCTGCCGTAGCACCTTTGTACTCAGCCGGATAGTCCGCTTTGATCCCTGCCGCATCCGCCCAGGCCTTCCGCTCGTGCGCCTTCGCGAGGGATACGTCGGCCGCCGCTATCGATGCTTCCAGATCGGCTTTCGCCTTGAGCTCAGCCGCTTTCTCAGCCGCGAGCCTCTCAGCTTCAATCCGCGCCGCCTCTGCAGCTGCTTTCTCAGCCGCCGCCTGCTCCGCCGCGAGTTTCTCCGCGGCAAGCCGGGCGTTCTCAGCCGCGAGTCGGACATTTTCTGCGGCAAGCCGGGCGTTCTCAGCCGCTACCTTCTCCGCTTCTATCCGCGCAGTCTCCGCAGCCGCTTTCTCAGCCGCAAGCCTCTCGGCTTCCGCTTTCGCCCGCGCCGCAGCCATGTCCGCAGCAAGCTTGTCCGCTGCCGCTTTCTCGATCGCTGCTCGTTCCGCTGCTGCCTTCTCCGCTGCCGCTTTCTCCGCAGCTGCCTTGATGGCCGCTCGCTCCGCCATCACTTTCGCTTCAAAATCCGCCGAGAGTATCGAAACCACTTCGTCGGCGTTCACCTTCGCAGATTCATAGCTCTCGTTGCCATACGCAATCTCCGCAGCGGTCATCGCTGCCGTAGCACCTTTGTACTCAGCCGGATAGTCCGCTTTGATCCCTGCCGCATCCGCCCAGGCCTTGCGCTCGTGCGCCTTCGCGAGGGATACGTCGGCCGCCGCTATCGATGCTTCCAGATCGGCTTTCGCCTTGAGCTCAGCCGCTTTCTCAGCCGCCAGCCTCTCAGCCTCGATCCGCGCCGCTTCAGCTGCTGCTTTCTCTGCCGCCGCATTCTCCGCCGCGAGTTTCTCCGCGGCAAGCCGGGCGTTCTCAGCCGCGAGTCGGACATTTTCTGCGGCAAGCCGGGCGTTCTCAGCCGCTACCTTCTCCGCTTCTATCCGCGCAGTCTCCGCAGCCGCTTTCTCAGCCGCAAGCCTCTCGGCTTCCGCTTTCGCCCGCGCCGCAGCCATGTCCGCAGCAAGCTTGTCCGCTGCCGCTTTCTCGATCGCTGCTCGCTCCGCTGCTGCCTTCTCCGCTGCCGCTTTCTCCGCAGCTGCCTTGATGGCCGCTCGCTCCGCCATCACTTTCGCTTCAAAATCCGCCGAGAGTATCGAAACCACTTCGTCGGCGTTCACCTTCGCGGATTCATAGCTCTCGTTGCCGTACGCTATCTCCGCAGCGGTCATCGCTGCAGTGGCACCTTTGTACTCAGCCGGATAGTCCGCTTTGATCCCTGCCGCATCCGCCCAGGCCTTCCGCTCGCGCGCCTTCGCGAGGGATACGTCGGCCGCCGCTATCGATGCTTCCAGATCGGCTTTCGCCTTGAGCTCAGCCGCTTTCTCAGCCGCGAGCCTCTCAGCCTCGATCCGCGCCGCTTCAGCTGCTGCTTTCTCTGCCGCCGCATTCTCAGCCGCGAGTTTCTCCGCGGCAAGCCGGGCGTTCTCAGCCGCTACCTTCTCCGCTTCTATCCGCGCAGTCTCCGCAGCCGCTTTCTCTGCCGCAAGCCTCTCGGCTTCCGCTTTCGCCCGCGCCGCAGCCATGTCCGCAGCAAGCTTGTCCGCTGCCGCTTTCTCGATCGCTGCTCGCTCCGCTGCTGCCTTCTCCGCTGCCGCTTTCTCCGCAGCTGCCTTGATGGCCGCTCGCTCCGCCATCACTTTCGCTTCAAAATCAGCCGAGAGTATCGAAACCACTTCGTCGGCGTTCACCTTCGCGGATTCATAGCTCTCGTTGCCGTACGCTATCTCCGCAGCGGTCATCGCTGCAGTGGCACCTTTGTACTCAGCCGGATAGTCCGCTTTGATCCCTTCCGCATCCGCCCAGGCCTTGCGCTCGCGCGCCTTCGCGAGGGATACGTCGGCCGCCGCTATCGATGCTTCCAGATCGGCTTTCGCCTTGAGCTCCGCCGCTTTCTCAGCCGCGAGCCTCTCAGCCTCGATCCGCGCCGCTTCAGCTGCTGCTTTCTCTGCCGCCGCATTCTCAGCCGCGAGTTTCTCCGCGGCAAGCCGGGCCTTCTCAGCCGCTACCTTCTCCGCTTCTATCCGCGCAGTCTCCGCAGCCGCTTTCTCTGCCGCAAGCCTCTCGGCTTCCGCTTTCGCCCGCGCCGCAGCCATGTCCGCAGCAAGCTTGTCCGCTGCCGCTTTCTCGATCGCTGCTCGCTCCGCTGCTGCCTTCTCCGCTGCCGCTTTCTCCGCAGCTGCCTTGATGGCCGCTCGCTCCGCCATCACTTTCGCTTCAAAATCAGCCGAGAGTATCGAAACCACTTCGTCGGCGTTCACCTTCGCGGATTCATAGCTCTCGTTCCCATACGCTATCTCCGCAGCGGTCATCGCTGCCGTAGCACCTTTGTACTCAGCCGGATAGTCCGCTTTGATCCCTGCCGCATCCGCCCAGGCCTTGCGCTCGCGCGCCTTCGCGAGGGATACGTCGGCCGCCGCTATCGATGCTTCCAGATCGGCTTTCGCCTTGAGCTCAGCCGCTTTCTCAGCCGCGAGCCTCTCAGCCTCGATCCGCGCAGTCTCCGCAGCCGCTTTCTCTGCCGCAAGCCTCTCGGCTTCCGCTTTCGCCCGCGCCGCAGCCATGTCCGCAGCAAGCTTGTCCGCCGCCGCTTTCTCGATCGCTGCTCGCTCCGCTGCTGCCTTCTCCGCAGCCGCTTTCTCTGCAGCTGCCTTGATGGCCGCTCGCTCCGCCATCACTTTCGCTTCAAAATCGGCCGAGAGTATCGAAACCACTTCGTCGGCGTTCACCTTCGCGGATTCATAGCTCTCGTTCCCATACGCTATCTCCGCAGCGGTCATCGCTGCCGTAGCACCTTTGTACTCAGCCGGATAGTCCGCTTTGATCCCTGCCGCATCCGCCCAGGCCTTCCGCTCGTGCGCCTTCGCGAGGGATACGTCGGCCGCCGCTATCGATGCTTCCAGATCGGCTTTCGCCTTGAGCTCAGCCGCTTTCTCAGCCGCGAGCCTCTCAGCCTCGATCCGCGCAGTCTCCGCAGCCGCTTTCTCTGCCGCAAGCCTCTCGGCTTCCGCTTTCGCCCGCGCCGCAGCCATGTCCGCAGCAAGCTTGTCCGCCGCCGCTTTCTCGATCGCTGCTCGCTCCGCTGCTGCTTTCTCCGCTGCCGCTTTCAGCTTGGCAGAGCGTTCAGCCGCAACCTTGGCCTCAAAATCGCCGGAGAGGACAGAGAGCACTTCGTCGGCGTTGGATTTGGCGGCGGTGTAGTTTTCGCTGCCATACGCGAGATTTGCAGCGGTCATGGCCGCGGAGGCACCCTTGTACTCAGCCGGATAGTCCGCTTTGATGCCTTCCCTATCGGCCCAGGCGATCCTGGACTTGGCCTTGGCGAGAGAATCGTCGGCGGCGAGCTTGGCCTCCGCCTGTGCCTTGGAAACCCTGCCATCGACATAGGAGTCGGAGAGGGAAGCGTAGTCGATGGCTTTCTGGGCATTTGTGGATGCGGCATCGAAATACTTGCCGGAGAAATCCACATCGGCGTTGGCTTTGTAGTCTTGGGCGAGCTTGAGATAGGGATTGTCCGCCATCTTCTCGTAGGCGGCTTTTTCTTCGGCGACGGCGACGGCCTCGTCGGCTTTCCCGATCAAGGTTTCGGCTTCTTCGGATTTTCCGTAGGAGAGGTCGTAAGCCTGGCCGAAGGCCTGGGTGGCATCGTCGTACCAGAGGGAAGCGCTTTCATAGTTGGAACCCTTGAGGCTGGTTTCGCCTTCGTTGTAGTTGACAAGGGCGGAAGAGTAGGTCTCGGGAGCGTTGACTTCGGAGTTGAGACCGTCGCTCTGGAGTTTTGCCGCATCGCTGGCTGCCTTGCGGTCGTAGGCGGAGTACTCGCGTCCGCGCGCGATGACTTCCTCATAATAGGTGTTGGCGATGGCGAGTGAAGAAGCGCCCTTCTCGAGATCGGCCGGACTTCCGGAATCCCAGAAAGCGCTCTCTTCGGCGTACTTCTGCTCGGCGATGTCGAAGTAGTTGGGGGAGTATTTGGCGTAACCGTTGGTGAAGATGGTCTCGCGGTACCCGTTGGCCATAGCCTTGCGGGAAGCGAGGTCATAGGTGAGTGCCGACAGCTTGTAGCCATCGATGGCCATCGGATAGGATTTGTTCGCCGCGAGGCTTTCTGCGTCGGCGAAGGACTGGTCAGCGGCTCCCATCCGCTCCGGAGCCTTGACGGCGGCTTCGGCGGCCTCGGCCTTTGCCTTCATCTCCAACGCTGCCTTGCGCTCGGCCTCGGCGCGCATGGGCAGGCCGCGATCGAGAAGGTCGGTGTAGTTGGCGATCGAAGTCTCGAGCTGAGCCTTGACGGGATAAGCGGCGACTTCATCGTAAGGACTGGCGTCCATCGCCGCATCGTAGCCGGTTTTGGCGGCGGCGAACTGCTGATCCGCAGCGACCACATCGGCGGGAAGGACTTCGGCGATTCCATATCCAGCGACATCGTTGTGGAGGGAATTTGCTTCTCCGAAGAGATTTCTGAGATCGACCTCGGAAATAGAGGGTGCCGCTGCTATCGGTGTTTCCGGCTTGGCGGACGTTTCGACGACGACGGGAGCCGGAGTTTCGACTGTAGTCGTAGTCGTAGTTGCCGGTATCGGGGCGACGGTTACAGGCCCCGGACCGACTTCAGCGGGTTCGGGGGCGCATAAACAAGATGTCATAGTCACAAGGACCATGACTGCGAAGAATGCAAGGAATTTTTTACCTCTATCCATAGATATCCTCCTAGGTTAATAGTATGGAAGATCTAGACAATCTTAATCTTATATCTCACTGAGGTCTACCTGAAAATATGAGAAAAATTTTCCCATATGGTGTACGGGAAAGACTCCGGTCCAGCCCGTTCCTCCTTTTCCATAGTAGCGCATCGGGAGGACGATTGCAGGGGGCTTCTATCATTATCGACAAAAATTAACACTATATGATATCTGAGAGGAGCATTGGTTTGGGCAAACCGAGAGAGAGCCGCCTCGAACCGAAACGCGAAGCCGGGGTTGCGAGGAGCGGGTACTGGCGCCGCAGGGCGCGGGGTTTTGTCCTGACCGTCCTTCCCTTCGTTCTTGCGTCGGCCGCCCTCGTCCTCGCGGGGCCCCGGAATCTCGTCTGTCCGATTTTCCGACCCTGCGGCGATTTCTTCATGGAGCTGCGCGAGGAGAAAGCCGCGAAGGGTGAAACTCTCGTCCTCATGCTTTCCGGGAATTCGAGAGAACTGTGGGGAAGCTGGGAGGAATTTCCCGGGGGAAGGGTTGGCCTCCTTTCGGGGAGAGCTCTGCCAGACGGTACATTCAGTCTGATTTTTATGGGCAATTTTCGCCGGAAGGCTGAAATGTCCGGAGGATTCTTCTGGTTCCGCTCGGGATTTGCCGGAGAAATGACAATGAGGAATCCTTCGCCCGGCGATTCGCCTTTCGTGGCGGCCAGAGCGGGTCCTGTCTCGTTCCGCCGGGATACCTCCGGCTCCGCGCAGCTCCGATCCGTTTCCGTTGATTTTGCCGGAAGATACCTCCGAAGGACGGAGGCCGGCGATGATGAGGCCTTCAGTCTCGCCGGCCTCGAGATCGCGCGGCCCCGCCGTGCCGGTCTGGAATATGCGCGGGCAGTGAGGTATGGAAACAGCGTCGGAGCCTACGCCCGGATGAAATTCGCCGACACTGTCGGGAATGCCCGGACGGGCATCCGTCGTTTCGAGGAGAGGACATCGTCGCTCGCGCTCGCCGGCTCCCTGTTCTCCACGGTTACGGTGAGAGATATCAAGACCGCCTCCGCGAAGCCTGTGTCGACGGCGCGGTACCAGGTTTTCAGCGTCGGCGACGGCACGGGACGCGGTCTCGGCGATTTTTTTCTTCCCGGGTGGGAAAGCCGCGTCTCGTCCCTGCTGACAGAGAGGGCCAGGGAGGAAGCGGGTCTCCTGCCCGGGCATTCGCTGCGCGAAATGGGCTTTTTCGGAGATGAGCTTCCTGCAGGCGGCGATTTCTTCATCTGTCTGTCAGGTGTCGGTTTCGGATATGATAGATACAAACTCGCTCCCTATGCGGCCGGCGACTACCGTTTCGTACTACCCTGGAAGGAACTCGGAGAGCTGCTTCTGCCGGGAGTCAAGGAGCACTACGGGTTGGAGGAGTCTGTCCGATGACGGAAAGTCTCGAAATGTACCTGGAAACCATCAGCCTTCTCCACGAGCGGATCAGAATCGCGCGGGTGACGGACATCGCGCAGGAACTGGGTGTCTCCAAATCTTCGGTCCACACGGCACTCCACGAACTCGAGCGGCGGGGCTTGATCGATCATGAGCATTACGGAGAGATATACCTGACCGAGGAAGGGAAGGCTGCTTCGGCTGCGATCCGGGATCGGCACGCTCTCCTCACATCGTTCTTCCGGGACCTGCTCGGGGTTTCTGCGCGAATCGCAGAGGAGGATGCCTGCAGGATCGAGCATTACCTTTCAGAGGAGACGATATCGAAAATATCCGAGGCTGTGGGCCGGGCGGGGTCATCGGCCGGCGCCACTGAGACAGCGCCAGGGAAAACGGGCATGACATTCTCAGCCTTGGGCAGCCTTGGGCAGGCAACAGAAGGAGGGAGAGCGGGAGCGAAGGGGCTCGCCCTTCTCGGAAAATCGGAAACCCGAGCTGCGAATCAGCGCCGCCCGCGCGTGAACTGGGTGCCTGTCGAGCCTGAATGGAAGCCGGGGCCGCGCAAGCCGAAACCGAAGTCGGGAAACTGATCCTTCCCTCCGGTTCTGTATCGGATCGCAAAGCTCAAGGGCGCAATCCGTTCGCGCGGGAGCCCGGAGCGGGGCCAGCCGGCGCAATCGAGGAATGGCTCAGTCCCGCTGCGCGGCGGGGCTCTCTTTCATTCCCCTCGTCAGCGCGAAATTGGCGAGGGCGACAGTGGCTCCGCCCAGGAAGACCCACCTGTATCCGAGATTCCCGGAGCTTCTCCAGATGAGCCCGCCGAGCATGGGCAGGGTCATGGACACGATGTGGTCGATGCTTATCCCGAAAGAGAGGGTGGGCGCGAGATCCTGCACGGAGAGCACGATCTTCCGGGCATAGATCGATCGTGTCATGGAGACGGAATCGAGGGCCTGGTCGCATATATAACAGGCTGCCACGACGACGAGGGCGGTCCCCGGAGGCAAGAGCTCGGGCGAAAAAGCGTAGATCATGCACAGCGCGACGGTGATGAGGGCCTCGGCGCCGAGAACTTTCCGGGGACCGAAGCGGTCTGTCAGTTTTCCGATGGCCGGTTTCAGGAAAATTCCCACGATGGAGACGATGAAGAAGAGCAGCGTCATCGTCGAGACGGACTGTTTGAACAGGTCCACGATCATCCACGGCCCGAAGGTGATGAAGAGCTGTTTGCGCGCTCCGTACAGCACGGAGATGGCGTAGAACCGCGAGTACTCGCGACGGACGACGAATCTCCTCGTCGTTCCCTCCCGCTTGATGGGAGCCATCAGCGCGAGACAGACGGCGGCGGCGACAAAACTGAGGGCGCCGGCCGAGTATGCGGCTTTGTAGGAGATGTGCGCGAATTTGAACAAGAGGAGGAGGATGCCGGTCCCTGTCACGAGGGCGATCGTCGTGGAGGACTGGATTCGTCCGAGAACAGAGCCCTCCTTGCCCGAGCTGGCAAAGCTCATGCCGATGCTGTTGGATATCGGCATGAAAATGTGCTGGCCCGAGCTGTAGATGAAGGCCGCGCCGACCATGAGGACGAAGGAGGAGGGAATCCAGCCGAGGGCGAGCATGCCCGCCGCCGCGAGGGCCGCCGCGATGGCCGCGATGCGCACTTCGCCGAGCATCGCGAGGATTCCCACAGTGAAGCTGACAAGGAATCCCGGCAGCTCGCGGGGGAATTCCAGGAAGGTGCGCTGCGCTATCCCGATGGCGAAGCGATCGCGCAGGTAATTGTTGAACGAGGCCGAATTGACGCAGGCCCCGAGCCCCATGAAGACAGAGGCGAGGACGAAGAGCCTGAAATCCCTGTTCCTGCCGAGATCCCCGTACGAAGGGTGGCTCGAGGCCACTCTTCCGGCCGCGGCGGGATTGCCTCCGCGAGCGCTCACAGTGCTGTCCGCGAGCGGGAGAGGGATACTTTCCAGGTGAGATCGCCCGCCTCGAGTTCCGTCATGCCGGGTCGGGCTTCTCCGAGCCACTCGATGGAGAGGGCGAGAGTCTCGCCGCGGACGAATTCGGCGAAGGCGTCGAGGGCCGCCTTGAGCTCGTCGGAACCGGAGAGCGCGAGGTCGATGCGGTCCGTCACTTCGAGACCGGACTCCTTGCGCAGGTTCTGTACGCCGCGCACGAGATCGCGGACATAGCCCTCGCGCAGGAGCTCGATGCCTATCTCGGTGTCGAGAGCCACAGTGAGTGTTCCCTCGTTTTGAACCCTGAGCCCTTCTTTCTCGTTGCGCCTGACCTCGACCTTGTCCGGAGTCAGGATAACCTGTTTTCCGGCGACCGTGATCCCGAGGGCGCCGCCGGCGATCATGCGGGCGATGTCGGAGGCGGGCAACTTTTCGATGAGGGCGGCGGCCTCCTTCATGTCCTTGCCGAGTTCCTTGCCGAGGACCCGGAAGTTGGCCTTGGCGGAGTACTCGACGAGTTCCTCCTCGTTGTCGCGGAAGACGACGGACTTGACATTGAGCTCGTCGCGCAGGATGTCTTCCATCTCCATGAGGACCGCGCGCTCGCCTGAATCCTTGGTGACGAGGTGGACCGAGGCGAGGGGTTGACGGATCTTGATGTCGTGGGCGACGCGGAGCGCACGGCCGATGGAGACAGCGTGCCGAACCGAGGCCATCTTGCGCTCGAGCACTTCGTCGCGGAAGGCGGCCTCGTATGCGGGCCAGCGGTCGAGATGGACGGATTCGGGGGCCCCTGATCTCTTCAGGTTGCCGTGGATCTCCTCGGCGATGAAGGGCATCACGGGGGCCGCGAGGAGGGATATCCGGAAGAGAACCCTGCGGAGGGTTGCGTAGGCCTGGGCCTTGTCGATGTCGCCCGCCTCGTCGCCGGACGAGCGCCAGAAGCGGCGGCGCGAACGGCGAATGTACCAGTTGTTGAGGCTGTCGATGAACTCGACGACGGGGAGGATGGCCGCCTGCATGTCGTAGGCTTCGAGGCCGGCCGTGCATTCGGCGACGGTCTTCTCGCAGAGGGAGAGTATCCATCGGTCGAGGGGATTGGCCTGTCCGGGGGCGGGATCAGTCGGCGCGACGCCGTCGATGTTGGCGTAGGTGACGAAAAATCCGTAGGCGTTCCACAGCGGGATGATGACGCTCTTGAGGACTTCCTTGACCCCGTCGTCGGTGTAGCAGAGGTCGTCAGCCCGCGTGACGGCGGAGTTCATGAGGAAGAGGCGCAGCGCGTCGGCGCCAAATTTGTTGACCACTTCCATGGGGTCGGTGTAGTTGCGCAGGGACTTGGACATCTTCTTGCCGTCTTCGGCGAGGACGAGTCCCGAGACCACACAGGCTTTGAACGCGGGTTTGTCGAACAGCGCGGCCGCGAGGACCGTGAGGGTGTAGAACCAGCCGCGCGTCTGGTCGAGACCTTCGTTGATGAAGTCGGCGGGGAAGTGCCGTTCGAACTTCTCTTTGTTCTCGAAGGGGTAGTGGCTCTGGGCGTAGGGCATGGCGCCCGACTCGAACCAGCAGTCGAGGACCTCGGGGATGCGCTTCATGGTCGCGCCGCAGGAGCAGGGCATGGTTATCTCGTCGACGAAGTGCTTGTGGAGGTCAGTTACCTTGGCTCCCGAGAGCCTTTCCAGCTCGGCGCGGCTCTCGACGCAGACCGTCTTTCCGCAGTCGTCGCACTTCCAGATCGGGAGGGGGTTGCCCCAGTAGCGGTTGCGACTGATGGCCCAGTCGCGGGCGTTCTCGAGCCACTTGCCGAAGCGTCCGTCGCGGATGTGGGCGGGGACCCAGTAGATCGTGCGGTTGTTGTCGAGCATGCTCTTCTTGATCGGGTTGATCTTGACGAACCAGCTCGAGATTGCGCGGTAGATGAGGGGACTCGAACAGCGCCAGCAGTGCGGGTAGGCGTGGAGGATCTGTTCGCGGCGGACGAGTTTGCCTTCGGCTTTGAGACGCTCCAGGATGGCCTTGTCGGCGTCTTTCACGAATATTCCGGCGTAGTCGGACACTTCGGCGGTGAAACGGCATTCGGCGTCCACCGGGCAGACCGTGGGGATGCCGGTGTCTTTGAGGACTTCGTGGTCCTCCTCGCCGAAGCCGGGGGCGGTGTGGACAATGCCCGTTCCGTCCGAAGTCGTGACGTGGGCTCCCGTCACGGTGACGAAGGCGCCCTGTGCGGCGAGGGAAGCGAAGTAGGGGAAGAGCGGCTCATAGCGGATTCCGGCGAGCTCGGATCCTTTTTTCTTCCATTCTATGTCGAGTTTTTCCGGTTCCTTGTAGAAGGAGGCCAGGCGCGCCTCGGCGAGGATGTAGCGCTCGATTTTTCCTTTCTTATCGGTGTCGCGGACGCAGACGTAGTCGACCTCGGGTCCGAGGCAGAGGGCGAGGTTGGAGGGCAGGGTCCAGGGGGTGGTCGTCCAGGCGAGGAGGTAGGCCGAGCCGTCGGCGAGGGTCGCGAGATCCGATCCTGTCGCGGAAGTGGTTCTGGACTGCTGGACTGTTGCGCCACCGGCCTGAGCCGCTGTCCCGGCAGGGGCCGCAGGAACCGCGGTGATCTTGAAGCGGATGGTGATGGCGGGATCGTGGACATCCTTGTAGCCGCCGAGGGCGAGCTCGTGGTTGGAGAGGACCGTAGAGCAGCGCGGGCAGTAGGGGAGGATGTAGTGGCCCTCATAGATGAGGCCTTTGTCCCAGAGGCTCTTGATGACCCACCAGATCGACTCCATGTAGTCGGGGTCCATGGTCTTGTAGTCGTGGTCGAAGTCGACCCAGCGCCCGAGGCGCGTGACGATCTGGCGCCACTCCTTGACGTAGCGCAGGACAGAGGCGCGGCAGGCTTCATTGAAGTTGGCGACACCGAATTTTTCGATGTCGGTCTTGGAGTTGAGGCCGAGCTCCTTCTCGATGAGGTTCTCGACGGGGAGGCCGTGGCAGTCCCAGCCGAAGCGGCGCTCGACTTTGTAGCCGCGCATGGTTTTGTAGCGCGGAATGATGTCTTTGATGGTGCCGGGAACGAAGTGGCCGAAGTGAGGGAGTCCCGTGGCGAAGGGGGGGCCGTCGTAGAATATGTATTCTTCGGCTCCATCGCGCTGCGAGACGGACTTCTCGAAGATCCTGTTGGCTTCCCAGAATCGGACTTTTTCCTCTTCCATGGCGGGGAAGTTCACTTTTGGATCGACGTTTTTGTACACCTTGTTCCTCCTGGTTCCCGACTGGCGGACCCATTCAATCCCGCGAGTATGCCACATTTGGGGGAATCGTTTCCAGTGAGCCTTTCGCGCGCGGGGAAAAACGGGCAGGACACAGCCATCGAGAGGGTGAGGAAGGAGGCGGGATTCAGGCGAGCGTTGTTCGCCTGAAGTGCTCAGAAATTTTTGAGCACCGAGAGGGTGAGGCCCGGTTTCCAGCCCGAAAGGTCGGAGGGTTCCGTGCCGGGAATCCGCGTCGCCGAGAGCCCGGCCGAAAGGTCGGCGCCAAGGACGTCCGGGACTGTGAGGGCCAGGGCCGCCGTGAAGATGGAGGAGCCGGGTATCCATGTGGCCGAGGCCGCGAGACTCCCCTCGTCTCCGAGCGCGCGGGAGATCGAGGCGAATGCGCGGTGGGGATCGGTTTCCTGCCCATAGTAGCCGTATTCTGCGATGAAGACGGTGTCGGCGACGCTCGTGTCGAAGCCGGCCATGGCGTTGACCGCCTGCGAGGACGTCGACCCGGCGGAGGGAAGATGCCAGGCCGCCTCTCCGTAGATCGAAGCGAAACCCGTGTCGATCCGGATTTCGGGGCTGAGTGTCCAGGCCTGCTCGGTTCCCGACCAGGCGGCGCCGAAGGCCACCCCGACTGTGTCAAAAAGGAAGATGTAGGAGCGGGTCGCGTAGCTGCCCGCCTCCAATCCGCGCGCGGAGGGTTTTGCGACAAAGCGGAGGTCGGCCAGGGGAAGGGGGAAAGCGGATACTTCGAGCACGTCGACCCCTTTGCGCTTGGGCATGATGCCCGAACGGTCGAAGACCGCGAAGATGTCCGCCGGGCTGAAGGCGAGGCCCTGTCCGAAGTTGACGGCCATGCGTCCGGCCGACATCCGGAGCCTGTCGCCGCCGTAGCCGATGGTGAATTCGTCGACCTTGAGGACGACGAGGCTATCCGGCGAGCTGCCGGCGGGCAGGATGCCTGGTATGTAGCCGGGGATCATGAGGAAGTCGGGGAGGATACCACCCGCGGAAAGGTAGGCCGAGTCGCCTGTCGCATCCGCTCCGGCCGATGCTGCGGCGTCGACGGAAGCGGCGGCAGCGAGCCAGATCTCCCGCGCCCGTGTTCCGGTGAGCAGATCCGCCTCGGCGGAAAACCTGCCCGAAAAGCCGCCGCTCCTGAAGCTCGCGCCGACGGAAAGGGCCGTGGCCGAGCCGTACCCGAGGCCGGAACCGGCGGTCCACGCGAGGGAAGACGCGTGCCCGATCGATCCCGAAAGACTCCAGGGAGATTCTTCCCGCCCGGTTTCCGCGCCCGGACCGGTTTCCGCCTGCGCGGAGAGCGAGGCGACCACCGCGAAGGCGAGGGTGGACAGGGCGAGGATGAATGGCGTTTTCATTTTGTCAGCGTCGCCAGGCTGAAGCGGCTCTCGTCGATCTTGGGGTCGAGGACGAGATTCGTCATCGTGAAGACCGTCTTCGAGTCCTTCTTCAGCTTGTCCGACATCTCCACGCTCACCGGGAACCATCGCTCGCCGATCTTGCCGGTTTCCAGCGTGCGGGTCTCCTTGAGGAGCTTGCCCGAGCGGGCGTAGAGGCGGGTCTGCATGGTGATGTAGCGCTCGGTGTCGATCCAGAGAGTGCGGCGGGAATAGGCGAGGTCGGGTTTTTTCGCCACGAGCTCCAGAACGACGCAGGTCCGTCCGCCCACGGTCTCCTCTCCCGCCGTCTCGGCCGCGTAGAGCTCGCGCAGTGCCCCCGGCTCCATCGCGTCCTCGTAGGAGACATCGGAGCCCATCATGCCTTCCTTGAGAAGGTGGCCCGAGATTTTGACCGTGTCGCGCTCTTTCGGAAAGTACATCCAGAGGTTCTTGCCGAGCTTGAGCATGCGCACACCCTTGTCCTCGGGGTTTTCGAACTCGATGAAGGCCTTGTCGGCTCCGACTGCCCAGGCCTTCATGAGCTTGATGCGTGTCTTGCCACCGCCCGTGATCTCCATTTTCCCGGAATACTCGATGGAGTGGTAGACCTGATTCGCCTCCATCCGGGCGAGAATGGCCTTTGCGTCGATGGCCGGCTGAGCCGCGGCTTGTGCGACCGCCTGGACGGCAGTTTGAGCAACTGGCTGGGCGCCTGTCTGAGCGGCCGCCTGCGGGACCGCCGCGATGACAAGGAAGAGGGCGAGGAGTGTCGTGCGTGCGAATACGCGCTTTTTCATGGTTTTCGGCTCCTTTGTTCAGACGGACCTGATCGCGTCCACAGGGTTCATGCGGGAGGCGTTCCGGGCGGGCAGCCAGGAGACGATCGCCGCGACGAGGGTGCCCATCGCGATGAAGGCGAGGGCCGTGAAGATGTCAGCCCTCGGATGGATGACGTTGTCCATGGGCCAGGTCATGGCCGCCATGGCGCTCGTCATGTCGAAGCCCTTCTTCGAGAGGGCGAGGTTGAAGAGGGTGCCGAGAAGAGAGCCGGCCGTCGAGCCGGCCGCCCCGATCATCGCGCCTTCGAGAACGAAAAGGCTGAGGATTTCGCGCCGGGGCATGCCCATGGACATGAGAATTCCCGTTTCCCTCCGCCGTTCAAGGATCACCATCATGAGGACATTGGCGATGATGAAGGCTCCGAGGAATGCGACGAAGACCCATACCCAGATGTAGATGGCCCTTGCCATGGCGATGAGGCGGGGGTATTCGCCGATTTTCGTCCAGGGAAGGACGGAGAGCCCGGAAGCTGCTCCGAACTCCGGCGCCGAGGCCAGGACAGCGGCGGCCCGGCCGGCCTGTTTGTAATCCTCGAGCATGACGAGGATGCTCTGGCTTCCGCCTTCCATGCCGAGGAGCTCGCGGGCATCGGCGAGGCCCATCTGGAAGACAGTCCCGTCGAGGGAGTTCACGCCGGTGCGGAAGATGCCCGAGATCAGGAGTTTCTTGTAGCCGAGGCCGCCGTCCGCCTTCCTCGTGACGATTTTGAGGAGATCGCCTGCGGAGAGTCCCAGGTCGCGGGCCAGCTTATCTCCGAGAATGACGGTTCCCGGCTCCGAACAATACGTGCCGCCGGGCAGGACACTCCGGTCGAGCATGAGGAGGCTTCTCTCCTTTTCAGCCTCACCCGCTATGCCGAGGGCCGTCTTCGTGTTCTCGCCCGCGGAGAGGATGACGCCGAATCGTATGCGCTCCGCCGTTTTCGCGCGGATGCCCGCCCCGGCGAGGAGGGTGACCGACTTTTCCGCGAGCCCGTCCGCTCCGGGAATGTACTCGTCGACCGGCATAAACCGCTCACGGGCCCGAAAAGCTGCCGTACTTATGTTCACGTGACCGGTCTCGTTTTTCGTGTAGTTCCGGACGAGGGAGTCGAGGAAGCCCTCGGTGAGCCCGTTCAGCACGACGATCATGAGTATGGAGAGGAGGACTGAGGCGGCGGCGAGGAGGCTGCGCCTCGTGTTGCGCAGGACATTCCGTCCCGCGAATTCGATCAGTTTCACGGTTGTCCTTCCTTATATATAGCGGCGTTTCATACGAAATGGAGAGCATCCACGGCCTGCATGCGCGAAGCCTTGCGCGCGGGGATGAGGGCCGCGAGCCAGGAGCAGACGACCCCGAAGACGAAGCCCACGAGCATCGATGCCGGCTTCCACTCGCCTCGCAGGACTCCGCCCAGGGGAATGCTCCCCATGTCGATCTTGCCCATCATCGTGTCGAGGTTCATGCCCGCGGTCACAAGGTACCAGACGATGAGGGCCCCCACGGCGAGCCCGCCCGCCGAGCCCACGATGCCGACGATGAGTCCCTCGAGGGCGAAGAGCCGCTTTATATCCTTCTGCCTCATACCGTAGGCGAGCAGCACGCCGATCTCGCGGATCCTCGCGTAGACGCTCATGAGGACAGTGTTCACGATGCCGACCGCCGCGATCGCGAGGACGACGAGGATGATCATGAAGGAGTACTTGGCTTTCATGTTTCTCATCGCGAGGTAGTCGCCAGCCAGCGCACCTATAGGCGTGAAGGCGAGGGGAGGGCGCCTTGCAGCTTTCAGGGCAGCGGCGCCGGCGGTCGCCGTTTTCTCCGCTCCAGCGAGGACGCGGTCGAGGTTGCCTGCGCGCGAGACGGAGGCGGCGATTTCGGTGATGGGGAGACTTTGGCCCAGCAACTCCCTGGCGGCTCCGAAACTCATGAAGAGCCCGCCGCGGCCGATCTCCGGAGCAGCCGAATCGAGAAGACCGGCGATGAGATACTCGTCGGCGTTGACGTTGTCGTCCACGGTCCGGGCCGATACGAGGACATAGTCCCCGAGCTTGAGCCCGAGTTCGCGCGCGAGGGCCCCGCCCATGACCACGGATTTGGCCTCGGGGCCTGCGAACCAGTTTCCGGCCTCGAGATGCTCCGGGAGCGTGAACACGCGCCCGTCGGTCTCGGGATCCAGGGCCACGGCCACGACGGGCATCTCGTCGGCGTAATTGGAGACCGTCGCGAGGAACTTCGTGCGCGCGGTCGCCGCAGTGATGCCGGGCACCTTGTCAGAGAGGAAGGCGACCGTGGGCGCCGGGTCTTCGATGCCGTAGGCGAGGGGAGTGCCCGCGCTGTTCTCCTCGTACTCGGGGCTGCGGATCACGAGCCCCGAGGTGGTCAGGTCCATCATCGAGTCGATCGTCATCCTGTCCATGCCGGCGAGAAGGGAATCGAAGGCGATGAAGGACGCGATGCCCGCAGTGAGGACGATGGCCGTGACGAGGGTCCTGCGCTTGTTCCTGAGGACGTTGCGCGCAGCGATGACAAAGAGGGTGTTCTTCATCGCCTACCTCCTTTCGTCGCGGACGATGGCTCCGTCGCGCAGCTCGACGATCCTGCGCGCGTGCTCCATGACAAGCCTGTCGTGGGTCGAGAAGACGAAGGTCGTCCCGAGCCGGGCGTTGATCTCCTTCATGAGGTCGACGATATCGGCCGCCGTCTTCGAGTCCAGATTGGCCGTCGGCTCGTCCGCGAGGACGACGACGGGGTCTTTCACGAGGGCGCGCGCGATGGCCACGCGCTGCTCCTGCCCGCCGGAAAGCTCGCGCGGAAAACGGTTTTCCTTGCCCGAAAGGGCCACGGCCGCGAGCATCTCCATGGCCTTCTTCCGCATCTCGGCGGGCGCGAGCTTCTTCTCGATCACGAGGGGGAGCTCCACGTTCTCGAGGACGGTGAGGACGGGTATGAGGTTGTAGGACTGAAAGATGAAGGACACGTGCTCCTTACGGTAGGTCGAGAGCTCCTTCTCACCCATGGCCTTGAGCTCCTTGCCCGCGTAGACCATCTTCCCCGAGCTCGGGAGGTCGAGGCAGCCGATGATGTTGAGGAGGGTCGTCTTGCCCGATCCCGAGGGGCCGACGACCGCGAGGAGTTCCCCTTTTTCGACATCGAGATCGATGCTTCCGAGGGCGACGACTCTGTTTTCGCCCTTCTGGTAGATCTTCCCGATTTTTTCCAGATGCAGGATAGCCATGTTACCTCCCAAGTCTGGCCTGTGCGGACCGAATCCCGCCCTCAAGCCGACGCGCGCCGGCTCAGGTTTTTTTCCTGAGCGTCGCAATGAGCGACTCGAGTTCGCCCAGATATGTTTCGAGAGCTTCCACGCCCGCCACCGTCAGGGAGACTCCCGTGAAGGGTTTGCGGTCGACGAAGCGTTTTGCGGTCGCGATGTATCCGGCCTCTTCCAGCGTCCTCAGCTGGACGGAGAGATTGCCCGGCGTGAAGCCGAGACTGTCGCGCAACTCGGTGAAGCCGACTTCGTTCTCCTCCGAGGAGGCGAGGTGGGTGAGGATCATGAGCCTCGCCCTCTCGTGGATGACCCGGTCGAGGTTGAGTTCGGCCGGCGCGGGTTTAGCCTTCATTGTTTTGCGCGCTCCTTCGGTTTCGCGACCCCGGGCCTGACGAGCCCCGCGATTCCGAAGACCAGGAGCATCCCGCCGTAGACGGCTGCCGTGCAGAGAAAGGGCGCGGTTTCGATGAAAAAGAGGGAGACGAATCCTGCGACGAGCGAGTACCAGCCCGAGATCCGGTATTCCGCGAGGTCGATGACGAGATCGAGCCCGAGGTAGGCGAACGAGAGCAGTATGGAGCCCGCCGGAACGATATACCAGGGTTTGCCGACCGCGACCGCGAAGGCGACAGTCCCCGCAATGGAGATGAGCGAAGCGATGACGAGCCCCGATACCTTTCCTCCGAACATGGCCTTGACTACGGACATGAAGCCGGATTTTGAATCGATGCATTTCGCGGCGCGGTTGGTGAAGATGACCTTGACCCAGGCTCCGGCGATGAGGAAGACAGCGAGGAGTATCCAGGCGGTCGTCCTCAAGAACGCGGGGGCCGCGTCAAAGGATCCATAACGGATGGAAGCATCGTGCGCGATGACGCAGAAGCCGATCACGATTATCCCGAAGGGGAAGCACAGCGCGGCGTAAAGTTTCGATGAGGCGACGCTCCGCAAAAAGGGGTTGTTTTTCCGTATCGCCCTTCGCAGGGATTCGACGCTTTTCGATAATTCGTCGAGTTCGGTATCGGTCATGATGTCCTCCAAATCGATTTATATCATAAACAAGTTTAGTATAATGTGCGATTGCGACTCCGTCAAGACCACAAGCCGCGCGGACTCAAGGCCACAATGGAACATTATGGGACTCGTCAAGATCGGGCTTGTTTGATATAATGAAACATGAAAAATAATTACAAGGTATCCGGGGGGAGTTCATGCGGAGTGAGGTGATGGACATCGAGCCAGGTTACTACCAGGACGTGCTCGATCCGGGAGGCGCGGAACGGCTGGTTCTCCGCTTTCCTTCCAGCGAGATACTGGTTTCATCCATTCCCGGCCCCAATCTCAGGATCGAGGTGGATACGCGCGGCTCGGCCGCCGATCTCGCGTTCTGGAAACCCGTTGTGCGCCGCCGGGAGGGACTCCTCGTTCTGGCCGATGAGGGTCTGGACAAGGTCATGATCGCCGAGATCCGGATCGGAGTGCCCCAAGGCTTCCACGACCTCGAGATCCACACCTCCGATGGCGCGATCGATGTGCGGGACTGCAGACTCGACCTTCTCGCCACGACCGACTCGGGGGATGTCCACATCGACGGCTCTTTGGATGTCGAGGCCTCGTCTGTCTCCGGGCTCCTCCATGTGGAGCGCGTCGAATCCGCGACCCTCCGCAGCCTCGACGGCGAGATACGCTGCGAGTCCGTGCGCGGCACCATCTCCATCGAGACCCAGTCGGGGGATGTCTCGATCGACAGGGCCGGCGGCAACGTCGTCATCATCAGCGATTCCGGAGACATCGGCGTCCAGCAACCTTCAGGGCGCCTTCGCCTCTTCTCCAAGACGGGAGATGTCGAGCTGGACATTTCCGGCGCCTTCGCCGGCGGCGAGGTAAACACCGGAGAGGGAGACATAAGCCTGACGCTCTCCGAAGCCGAAATCGAACTCCGCTGCGAGACCCTCGCCGGAACCATCAACGCTCCGGGCTGCGCCATCTCCACCAACGCCGGTCCGCGCCGCTGCGCCCTGCACTGCGGAAAGGGCGGGCGGCGCCTGCACGCGAAGAGTGTCTCGGGTGATATCGAAATAAACCGCTGATTCTTCTCTTCGGCTCGTCGAACCCTGGCGCTGCCCCGGTTCCAGGCCACATCAGAAAGACAAAAAAGCCGCCCCGGCAGATCGGGGCGGCTTTCGCATTTTTGGGACCTAGAGGCGCAGTTCTCTCTCCGCCTTGAAAAGCATGTGGATCTGCCTTTTGTAAATTTCGTTCACGGCGTGGCGCTTGATCTCTTGCTTGGCCGAGAGTTCCTTGCCGGGCTCGAAGGGAACGGGAAGGAGGGCGAATTTGAATATGCGCTCGAAACTCTTGAAGCCCTGTTTCGCGCTGACATACTCGTTGATTTCGGCGTCTATCAGCTCCTTGATCTCCGGCTGCTTGAGGAGGGTCTCGTAGTCGTCTACGGGGATAGTGTTGTCCTTGGCCCAGGCGAGGATGTTCTCCTGGCTCGGCACGATGAGGGCGGCGAGGTATTTCTCGTCCTGCCCGAGAACGACAGCCTGCTGCATATAGACACTCTCGCAGAGTTTCTGTTCGATGGGGACGGGTTCGATGTTCTCGCCGCCGCGCAGGACGATGGTGTCCTTGGCGCGTCCCGTGATCTTGATCTCGCCTCTGTAAGTGAGCATGCCGAGATCGCCTGTGTCGAGCCAGCCATCTGGCGAGAGCACTTTTGCGGTCATTTCGGGCTTGCGGTAATACCCCGCCATGACCTGGGGGCCGCGGACATGGATGACGCCCTTCTGTCCCGGGCCGAGAAGCTCGCCTTTTTCCCCCACGATCTTTATCTCCGTGCCTCGGTGGATGGGGCCGACCGTGCTGACGACGGGGTGGCTCTTGAGTCTGAGGCCGAGCACCGGGGCCGTCTCCGTGAGGCCGTAGCCTTCCAGGATGAGGACGCCGAGAGCCCCGAAGAACCTGTCGACATTGCCCGGCAGGGCGCCGCCGCCGGAAACCCCCGCGATGAATTTGCCGCCGAGCTTGGCCTTGATTTTTTTGTAGACAAGGAGATCGCCGAGATGCCAGAGAGGGGTGAGGAGGATGAATGGAATGATCGAACTCGCGATTTCGAGGACGCGCGATCGGGGGACGAACTCGGGCATGCAGCGCGTGAGGTGATTGCGGAAGTAGGCGTAGCTCTCGCCGACGCCGATGAAGAAGCGGAAGAGGATCTGTTTGACCTTGCTGCCCTGCTTCATGCTGCGGTAGACGCCGTCTTTTATGGATTCCCAGATACGCGGGACGGAAGTGAACCACTGGGGTCTGATCGCGGCCATGTCGGCGAGCATGATGGAGCCTATGGGTTTGGAGTAGGCGATGCCGGCCCCCGCCTTCAGGATGATGTACTGGACGACGCGTTCGAAAGAGTGCCAGACGGGAAGGACGGAGAGGAAAATATCGCCCGTTCCGACGCCGATGACGCCGGGCAGGTAATCGGTCTGATGGAGGAAGTTGCCATGGCTCAGCATGACGCCCTTGGGATCTCCTGTCGTGCCCGAGGTGTAGATGAGCGTGGCGAGATCGGAGCGTCCGCCTTTGGCGACCTCGTCGATGTATTCCGAGGGTTTTTCCACCCTCCGCGCCTTTCCTTTCTCGAACACAGTCTGAAAGTCGAAGAGCTCGAGTCCCGCCGCGCGGGCGGCGCGGGCTGTCTCATCCGCCGCGGGGTCGAACATGATGACCTTTGCCAGCGAGGGAATGCCGGCCATATTGTCAACAACTTTGCGCAGTTGCTTGTCGTTTTCCAGGATGGCGAGGCCGCAGCCGCTCCAATTCAGGATGTAGCGGATTTCCTGCGGCATGGCGTCGCAGCCGCGGGGCACGTCCGCTCCCCCGAGGCCCAGGATGGCGAGATCGGCGACGAGCCATTCGGCGCGGTTGTCGGAGATGAGGCCGACCTTGTCGCCCCGTTTGACGCCCAGCGCGAGGAGGCCTGCGGCGAAGGTTGAGGTCCGCTCCAGCAAATCCGCGTAGCTCGCCGGGACGAAGACCCCCGAGGCGTTTTTCGAGTGCTGCACCGATACGCCGGGTTTTTCGCGCACCGTTTCAAGGAACATCTGGGGGATGGTGTTGGCCATGTCGACTCCTCGCTGTCCGGTTATTTTTACAGAATAACATATTTTGTAAAAATGTGCAACGAAAGAGCGAGCGTGGGAAGGATGAGACGAGAGACTGAACCTGCGCTCATGCGGCTGGAGGTATTGCCTCTATGGATCGAGAATGCCGGCGCGATGCGGCAGACGGAACTGCCCTCAGACTTTCTGTTTCCGCTCTCAGAGAGCCTTGGTGTATCCCATCCTCACGGATATCTCGAAGGCGCTGTCCTTCACCATCTCGCGTATCAGCTCCATCTGCTTGTCCTTCAATCGGACATTCGGTCCGGAGACGCTCAGCGCCGCGATGACAGTACCTTGCTGATTGAAGATAGGCGCTGCTGCGCAGCGCACTCCTATTTCATGCTCTTCGTTGTCGTACGCAAATCCGGAGATCCGGATTTTCTGCAACTCCGAAGCGAGAGCCATCGGGTCAGTTATGGTGTTTTCGGTGAACTTTTGCAGGGTTGCCCCCCGCAGGTAACGTTGAATGCGCTCCGTATCCTGCCATGCCAGGAGTACCTTCCCGACGCCGGTGCAATAAAATGGAGTCCCCTGCCCGATCTTCGACATCATGGTGACTTTCAGCGAATACGTCGATTCGATCTTGTGCAGGTAAACAATCTGATCATTGTCGAGAATACAGAGGTGGACCGTCTCTGAAGTCATCTGTGCCAGGCGCGTGATGACAGGCAAAGCCGCCTTGTTCAGGTCGAGGTTATTCACGACATTCGAACCAATCTTGAACAGCTTGAGCGTCAGTGAATACTTTTCATTGACTTCGTCCTGTGCGATATAGCCAGCTTCCTTCAGCGTGTTCACAAGCCGGAAGATGGTACTCTTTTGGCAACCGAGGGTTCTCGCCAGGTCGCTGACGCCACATTCTTTCGTCGTAGAGAGATATTCAAGTATTTCCAATGCGTTTAAAACGGTCTGAACCGTATCACCATTTTGAGCCATCTGGCCGCCTTTCTACCTGAGTCCGGCACAGTATACCAGCAATTTTCCATTCTGTTCAATGTTTCTCTGAATATTTTGATAAAGTTGTTCTGAAAAATATGTTTTTTTTCTATTGACAGGATCAAATATTCATAAATATGATAAATATCGGAACGGTGTTCCGTAATATAGATATTTGCTAAGGATTCGAACATGACTGATTCCGACATATTCTGCGATCGGCTGAAGGCATCGGCGGTCATCGCCGTTCTGATGATCGATGACGCCGAAGACGCCATTCCCTTGGCGCATGCGTTGTTGCGCGGCGGCGTGCAGGCGATGGAACTCACGCTGCGGACACCTGCGGCCTTCGACGCCCTTCACCGAATAACAAAGGATGTGCCAAGGATGTACGCGGGGGTCGGAACGATCCTGACGCCGGACCAGGTGAAAATGACAAAAGAAGGAGGCGCCGCATTCGGCGTCGCCCCGGGGATGAATCCTTGCGTCGTGGACGCGGCGAAGGAGCTCGGACTGCCCTTCGCACCCGGCATCGCGACTCCGTCGGACATAGAGGCCGCGTACATGAAAGGCTGCCGCATCATGAAGTTTTTTCCCGCCGAGCCTTCGGGAGGCCTTGCGTACCTGAGGAGCGCCAACGCGCCCTACGCGCATTTGGGAATCTCCTACATTCCGCTCGGCGGAATCGGCACGAAGAACCTGCGGGCATATCTCGAGTGTCCTGAAGTGATTGCGGTAGGGGGGTCATGGATCGCCACACGAGAGCTCATCCGCGCAAAGGATTGGGACACGATAAGCAGAAACAGCGAACAAGCCATCTCGATCGCCGCGCAGGCAAGAGGATAACACATGGAGAGGGTCATAGCCTTCGGAGAAATCATGGCCCGGATGAAAACGAAAGACTTCCTTCGTTTTCGCCAGGCATTGCCCGGCGAGATGGAGATAACGTTCGCGGGAGCCGAGGCGAATGTGGCGGCTTCCATCGCCCTCCTGGGCGGAAACGCGTCTTTCGTGAGCGCCTTGCCGGAACACCAGATCGCCGATGCCTGCCTCGGCAGCCTCAAGAATCTCGGGGTGGACACCTCGCAGGTCATAAGAACGAGGGAAGGCCGGCTCGGGATCTATTATGTCGAGGCCGGAGCGAACCAGAGGCCGAGCAACGTCATCTACGACAGGGAATACTCCTCGATCTCGATCCAGGAGAGTTCTGGCTACAACTGGGAAACGATATTCAGCGGCGCCTCATGGTTCCATGTAAGCGGCATCACGCCGGCCCTGTCCCGCTCCGCCGCCGAAGCGAGTCTTGCCGCAGTCATGAAGGCCAAGGAACTCGGCTTGACCGTATCCTGCGACCTTAATTTCCGCAAAAAACTCTGGAATTGGGAAGAAGGGACGAGCGCCCGGAAACTCGCCGCCAGGGTGATGCGAGCAATATTGCCCTATGTCGACATACTTATCGCCAACGAAGAGGATGCCCACGACATTTTGGGCATAGAGTCCGGAATTCTGGACGCCGACGCGGGAACCATCGATGTGCGACGGTATCCCGAGGTGGCCGGAAAAATTTCCGAACAATTCCCCGCCATCCGGAAAATTGCGATAACGCTGCGCGAGAGCCTTTCGGCGACTCACAACGATTGGGGGGGCATGCTCTACGACTCAGGCTCCAGGACCGCGGTCTTCGCCCCTCTTGCGGATGGTGAGTACCATCCCTACCCGATAAAATCGATAGTGGATCGCATCGGCGGCGGCGATTCCTTTTCGGCAGGCCTGGTCTACGCCCTCATGGATCCGACGCTGCGCGAATCCGATGCCGACGTCGTCGCATTCGCGACAGCGGCATCCTGCCTCTGCCACTCGATCCAGGGCGATTTCAATTTTTCGACACGCGCCGAGGTGCTCGCGCTCATGGGAGGGAAAACCTCGGGCCGCATCAACCGATAGAAGGTATCGGACAGCACAGCCCCTTCGGGAGGGGCGGGACAGTGGATCCAAGGGCATGGCCCTTAGAAAAATACCAGGAGGAAACGATGAAATTCAGGGCATTGTTTTTCGTCGCGATGGCAGCAGCTGTCGCGCTTGTCGCGCCAGGTTTCGGAGCTGCGGGAGTCCAGGCGCAGGGACAAGTCACCTTGCAGATTTTGACGACATTGAACCTCGAGAAGCCCGAAGGCGAGGTGATGAAACAGATCGACGCGGCTTTCATGGCGAAGTATCCTAACATCAAACTCAAGTACATCGACGTCCCGATGAAGGACTCGGCCGCCAAGACCGTGGTCATGGCCACTGCCGGAGACCTCCCCGACATTTTCACCAACGTCCCGCAGGTCCTTACCGCGAATTATGAGATGGGGATAACAGCCGACCTCATTCCTCTCTTAGGTAAGGATTATGTGAGTGGTTTCTACGAATCGCTGCTCAAAGAGGCGATGATCGACGGAAAGCTGCAGCTTGCTCCCTACTTCACGATTCCCACCGGCCTCCTGTACAGGAAAGATGTTTTCGACGCCGAGGGCCTGTCTGTGCCCAAGACCTGGGACGAGATGATCGAAACCGCCAGGAAGCTCACGAAGGGCGGCTCCTACGGCGTCGCACTCATGACAAGCAAAGGCGGTTCCGCCTACGAGCGTTTCTACAACATCCTCCGCTCATACAACGCGGACGAACTCCGTCTTGTCAAAGGCAAATTCGAGACTCTCGTGGATACGGCCGGCGGCGTGAAGGCCTTCACCGTGATGAAAGAGCTGGCAAAATACGCTCCCCCTTCCCATTCCCAGGATGCCTACGCCGAATGCGTCGCCCACATGGCGAACGGCAAGGCATTCATGATGATCTCCGGTCCGCACACGATCGGCGCGGTGCTCGCGCAGAATCCTTCACTCAAGGGCAAACTCGCCGGAGCCCCGCTTCCCAAGGGAGACCGCATTGTCTCCACTTCCGGGCTGTACGGTTTTTCGATAAACTCCAAGAGCAAAAACAAAGACGCAGCGGTTCAATATCTCAAGTTCATTCTCGAGAAAGAGAACGCCCTGGAGTTCATGTCGATAACCGGGCGCATACCGACGAGGAAGGAGACTGGCGGTTCCAGTGAGGTTGCGAAGAATGAAAGCTTCAAGGGCTTCATCGATGCCATTCCCTACATCGTCCAGGCTGCCCCCGCAGCATTCTGGCCGAAGCTGGGAGATCCGATAGCGACCACGTATCAGAACATCATTTTACAGAACGCTCCCGTCGAAAAAGCCGTCAAAGACCTTGGCGCTCAACTGCGCAGCATCATCAAAGAGAACGAATAAGGTACGTGTGGCGGCTGGGTATTCCCGGCCGCCACTATGAGGATCGAACATGAGAGAGAGGCGTCTCAGAGTTTCCTTCTCGGGAAGCGCTTTTGTCATTCCGACAGTCATCATCCTTGTGCTGTTGGTTGTCTGGCCCCTGATTTACGGTGTGTTCATCAGCTTTTTCAACACGAACCTGATGAACCGCTGGAAATTCGTAGGGCTCCGCTACTATTTCGATGTTTTTCCGAACAAGGGCTTCCATTGGAGAATACTGACTACGCTCGTATTCACTGCTCTGACGGTCTCGGGACACGTTCTCATCGGGTTCTTTCTCGCTCTTCTCCTGAATATGGAGATCAAGGGTCGAACGTTTTTCCGGTCGATACTCATTATTCCCTGGCTCTTCCCCGAAGTGGTGGTCGCACTGCTCTGGCGCTGGATGCTCCACCCCATGTACGGGATCCTGACACAGTGGGGGTCCGCGGCGGGCCTCATCCCGGCAAATTTCTCCATGCTCGGGAACGGAACCACGGCCATGCTCTCGACAGCCGCCGCGGCCATCTGGAAGGGCTACCCCTTCATGATGGTCATGATTCTGGCGGGACTGCAGTCCATTCCTAAGGACCTCTATGACGCAGCTTCGATCGACGGATGCAGCTCCGTCGATTCATTCTTCCACGTAACGCTTCCGGGACTCTCTTCCGTGCTTTCGGTTTCCCTCATTCTGGACACTCTGTGGTACTTCAAGCACTTCACCATGATCTGGCTCCTCACGGAGGGCGGACCCGTCAACGCGACGAAGGTGGTCAGCATCGAAATTTTCAAACACGCCTTCGAAGCCTTCGACTATGGGCGGGCCTCCGCGATGGCCGTCTACGTACTCTTCATCTGTCTGACAATCAGTTTTGTGTATCGGAAGGTGATCCCCAATGATCAAAAATAAACAGACAAGGGTGTCGACATACAAGAAAGCCGTTGCCTACATCCTTCTCTCGGCC
Source organism: Treponemataceae bacterium (assembly GCA_963678065.2). GTDB lineage: Bacteria > Spirochaetota > Spirochaetia > Treponematales > Rectinemataceae. The sequence continues at coordinate 1,607,278 of CAXXVZ010000003.1, read as the reverse complement.
GCCTCCGCCGCCGTGGTCATCCCGACGCTCTGGATGCTGTCCACCGCCCTGAAGTCGGACCAGGATGTCATGCGCCTGCCGATACGCTGGATCTCGGAATCGATGAGTTTCAACGCGTTCAAACGAATCTGGACCGACTATCCTTTCCCCAGATATTTCGCCAACAGCTTTACAGTCGTGATTGTGTCCACGCTCATCTCCCTGTTCTTCGCTTCGCTCACCGGCTACGGAGTTTCTCGATTCAGGTTTTCAGGAAGGAAGACTTTTCTGACATTCCTGCTCGTGACACAGATGTTCCCATCCGTGATGCTCCTGGTCCCGTTCTATCAAATCCTCAAGACCTATGGACTTTCCAACTCCTACACGGGATTGATACTGGTGTATGTTTCCTTCACTATTCCTTTCTGCAGCTGGATGATGTACGGGTATTACGACAGCATTCCGAAAGAGCTCGACGATGCGGCCGCAATAGATGGCTGCGGTCGACTGCGCACATTCTGGAGTATCGTCACCCCGCTGGCCAGGCCGGGAATAGCTGCGACAGCCATATACTCCTTTCTGACCGGCTGGAACGAATACATGTTCGCGATGATCCTGACGACGGGAGAGGACATGAAAACCGTACCCGTCGGTATCGGCCAATTGATCGGACAATACCGGATCGCATGGAACGACATGATGGCAGCCTCCCTCATGTCGAGCATTCCGCTCGCGATTCTGTTCCTGATTTTTCAGAGGCACTTGATCAGCGCACTCACCGCGGGAGCGGTGAAAGGCTAGACATCCTGCATCCGCGAGTGGCATCGATGCCACTCGCGGATAGACGATAAAACTCACGAGGTGCATTGTATGAAAATTACCCGACTCGAATGTTTCCATGTAAAACCGCGATGGCTGTTCCTCAAGGTTTCGACCGACGGAGGCGTGGTCGGGTGGGGGGAACCGATCGTTGAAGGCCGTGCGCGCACGGTCGCAGCCGCAATCGCCGAACTCGAGCCGGTGTTGATCGGTTCCGATCCTTTCCGTATCGAATCCCTCTGGCAGCGGATGTATCGCGGTACCTTCTATCGTGGCGGCCCCGTCCTCACAAGCGCGATCAGCGGAATCGAGCAAGCTCTCTGGGACATCAAGGGTAAATGCTATGGAATGCCGGTATACGAAATGCTCGGAGGCCGCGTCAGGGACAGGATCCGCATGTACGGCCACATCAAGACCTATGGCGATATCGGTGGGATAACCTGGGACGACATGCTCGCTTCCGCCCGTTCCCGCAAGGAAGATGGGTACACCGCGATCAAGTATGCCCCGGCAGCCCCGGTCCGCCACATCGACACACAATCATTCATAGAGGCGGAGGTGAAGCGCTTCGTCTCTTTGCGAGAGGTAGTAGGGAAAGAGGTGGACATAGCCGTGGATTTCCACGGAAGGATAAGTCCCGCCATGTCCGTACGACTTGCCAAGGCCCTCGAGCCCCACTACCCGATGTTCATCGAGGAGCCCTGCCTCCCCGACAATACCGAAGAAATCGCCATGGTCGCGCGGAGCACGAGCATCCCGGTCGCCTCGGGGGAGAGAAAATTTACCCGCTGGGGATTCAGGCAACTTTTCGAGAAGCAGGCAATCGCAGTGGCACAGCCCGACACCTGCCACGCCGGCGGCATATTCGAATTGCGCAAAATCGCCGCGATGGCAGAAGTCTATGGCGTAGCCTTCGCTCCCCACAATCCGCTCGGTCCCATCTCCCTTGCGTCCTGCCTCCAACTCGACGCCTGCACGCCCAACTTCCTGATCCAGGAGTTCCCCGCGATGGAGAGCGGCGCGGATCTGGGCATCGGCCTTCTGAAAACTCCCTTCAAACTTGAAAAGGGCTATATTGCCGTCCCCGGAGGCGCAGGTCTGGGAATTGAGGTGGACGAGGATCTCGTGCGCGCGAACAGCTATGACGGAGCCTGGGATACCCCGCACGTCGAGTACGAGGATGGATCATTGGCAGAGTGGTAGACGTATGGTTTTCTTTACTCGCACGCTCTGCCTGATACGAAGGTGTCCACAAAGGTGAGTCCGGGTCAGTTTCCCTCACTACTTGCCCACGGATGCCCTTCTCCCTATAGTCAGTCGTATACTCTGACAAGGAGCGCCGCATGCCAGACCCGAAAAAGACCGACCCCAAAGCCCCGAAGTTCCTCGAACTCACCGTTACCGGACCCGACGGAGCCCTCTGGGGAAAAATCGTCGCCACGGAAAAACAATTCGCCTCCGGATCGGTGGGCTACTACGCCAACACCAAGATTGAAAACCCGGAAAGTCACGAACGCTACCAGACCGGCTTCAACATCACCCTCATCGGAAGCAAGCCCTGACAGGTTGTCGAAATACTCGAAGCATTTCAACAACCCGTCCTGCGGGGTAGTGTCCGGCCGCTCGCCTCCCTCACCAGGCCGTCCATCCTCCGTCGACGGGGAGGGTCGCGCAGTTGACCATGGCGGCTTCTTCGCTGGCGAGGAAGGCCACGGCTGCTGACACTTCCTCCGGGAGGGCGAGTCTGCCCACCGGAATCTTCCCGAGGACGAAGGCGCGGAATTCCGGATTCTGCAGCCTTGTGCGCGTCAGATTCGTTTCGACGAAGGTCGGCGCGACTGAGTTCACGGTGATTCCGTATGTGGCCCATTCGACGCCGAGCGTCCGCACGAGCTGGATGATCGCCCCCTTTGTGGAGCAGTACACCGGCTGCCCCGGGATGCCGACGAGGCCAGACTGGCTCGAGATGAAAATGATCCGGCCCCAGCCATTTCCGATCATCTCCGGAGCGAGTTTCTGGGCCACGAAAAATCCGCCGCGCACGTTCGTGTGGAAGTGATCGTCCCAATTATCCAGTCCGACATCGAGTCCCTTCGTCGGCCGGTTGATGCCGGCATTGTTCACCAGAATGTCGATGCGGCCGAATCCGGACAGGGCCGCGCGGGTGCCCGATTCGATCTGGCCTGCGTCGCGGACGTCCATCTCCACTTCCAGAACGCGGACTCCCTGCTCCTCGACCATGCTCCGTGTCCGGGCGAGGCTCACGCCCGGCTTGTCGGAGATCACTACATTCGCGCCCTGCTCCGCCAGGGTCCTCGCGATCGCCTGACCCAGTCCCGTGGCCGCGCCGGTCACGAGGGCGTTCTTTCCCTCCGAACGGAACAGGGTTTTCATGGCCGCTCCGATCCTGCGTAGCGTTCCATGCGAACGCGGGCACTTATCCCGTGGGCCAGCATGTTCTCGGCGATGCACTGACGCTCCGTCACCTCGCCTATGAGCCGGCTCGCCGCGGGCGTGCAGCGCTGATAGGTGCAGGTTTTCAGGAATTTTCCCACCCAGACTCCGCCTGTGTAGCGGGCGGAGCGGCTCGTCGGCAGGATGTGGTTCGTGCCGATCGTCTTGTCGCCGTAGGCGACCGTCGTCTCCTCGCCGACGAAGAGCGAGCCGTAATTCGTGAGACGCGACTGATAATAGGCGTTGTCCGCGCAATGGAGCTCCAGATGCTCGGGCGCGTAGTCGTCGCTTATCCGTATCGCCTCGTCGGGCGACTGTGCGGCATATACGATTCCGTTGTCCGCCCACGAGACGGCGGCCACGTCGCGCGTCGGGAGACTGGCCAGCTGCTTCTCCACCTCTTCGATCGTCCGGTGGGCGAAATCCTCGCCAAGGGCGACGAGGCATATGCCGCTATTCGGGTCGTGTTCGGCCTGCCCCAGAAGGTCGCAGGCCACGAGGGATGGATCGGCGCTGTCGTCCGCGATGACGAGGATTTCGGTGGGGCCGGCGAGCAGGTCGATGCCGCAGCGTCCGAAGAGTTGGCGCTTGGCCTCGGCCACGAAGCGGTTTCCCGCCCCGCAGAGGATGTCGACGGGCTCGACGACGCCCATTCCGAAGGCCATGAGCGCGAAGGCGGGGACGCCGCCGAGAATGAAAATGCGGTCGGCGCCCGCGGCCCTCATCGCGTTTACCGTAGCCGGATAACAGCCCGCGCCCTTGGCCGGCGGTGTGCAGGCGATCACGGTTTTTACGCCGGCCACCTTGGCGGGGATGATGCTCATCTGGGCGGAGCCGAACATGGGGTAGCGGCCGCCGGGAATGTAGCTTCCCACCGCGTTCACGGGTATGTGCCTGTGCCCCAGAATCACGCCGGGGCGGAGTTCGATTTCAAGATCGCTCATGGTCGCGAGCTGGGCTTGCGCGAAGCGTCTGACATTGTCCTGGCAAAACTCCGTGTCCTCGAGGATCTGGCGCGGCAGGCTGGAGATTGCATCGTCGATCTGCTTTCCCGTCATCTCGAAGCTGGAGGGCTCCCAGCCGTCGAATTTTTTGCTGTAGGCCCGGACCGCGTCCATGCCGTTTTTCTCGAGGTCGAGCAGCATCGCGGATACGGTCGCTGCGGTTTGTGCATCCTTTTCGAAAAGCCTGTGGCCACCCTCTTTGATTGTTTTCATGAAATCCTCCATCGGAATATGCGCATTATCGCACGGTCATACTCATCGAGAGCAGATCTTCGTCCCTGGACGAGGATCCGACATATATCCGGTACCTGGTTTTTTCGACAATCCAACGCTTCCCGGCTTCGTCGTAATACGCGAGGTCACGGATTCGCAGAGGGCAGGAAAAATCGACTGTTTCACCAGCCTGTATTCCGACCCTTCCAAAAGCTTTCAGGTCCTTCACGTGGCGAAGAACCGCCGATCGCTCGCAGCCGACATAGATCTGAACGATCTCTTCCCCGAAGCGGGAACCCGTATTACGGATACGTACGGAGATGATGATTTCATCGTCCTCTCCGGGGCCGGAGTCGGATATCGCAAGACCGGAATATTCATAGCTCGTGTAGCTGAGGCCGAAGCCGAAATGCCAGGCGACCGGGAATGCCTCGCGGTCCGCGAGAAAGTAGCCGTGATAAAACCCGTATTGCACCCGCTCGGCGTCGCGGTCGAAGGGCGGAAGCTGCCCGTATGAGCGGGGAATGGTCACGGGCAGTTTGCCCGAGGGATTGTAGTCTCCGTAGAGTATCTGTGCCAGGGCGGCGCCGCCCTCCATCCCCGGATACCAGGTCATCAGAATCGCCCGGACTGAAGTCTCCCAGGGCGAGGTCATGATGGCGCCGCCACCCTGAAGGACGACGGCGACCCTGTCGCAACCCGCGCAGATTTTCTCGATCATGGCGATATCCGTCGCTTTCAGGCCGAGGTCTGTCCTGTCTCCCCCGCATCCGGAGTTCCAGTGCGGTATGTACTCGCCCTCGTTGTCGGAAGTCAGTCCCGCGATCACGAGGACTGCATCCGCGCCCTCCAGCGCCGCAGCCAGTTCAACCCCATCCTCGCCGTCGGAGTAGGCGACTTCCACGCCCTCTCCGACTCTGTCGCGAAGACCATCCAGGGCGGTGATCACGTAGGGGGGATAGACCCTGCTCGAACCTTTCATGTCGCCGATATTGGGAGTGGCCGCCAGGGCTCCCACGACGGCTATTTTCTTCTGGGAAGAGGCATCGAAGGGCAGAAAGGCGCCTTCGTTTTTGAGGAGCACGGCGGATTCCAGGGCGGCCCGCCTGGCTATCGCAGCGTGTTCGGGGCAGCCCGGCAGAGCCGTGTCGGCGGGATTCCCGCTCAGTTTTGCGGCGAAGCGGATTTTCGTCTTCAGGATTCTCGCCGCGGCTTCGTCGACCAGGGACTCAGGAACCTCGCCGCCCTCCACGAGGCCGACGAGGTTATCTCCATAGTGACCGGGTATCGGCATTTCGATATCCATGCCGGCGAGCAGCGCTTTTTTCCCGTCGCGGATGCCGAAGACGAAGTCGGAGATGACGAATCCCTCGAAACCCCACTCCTCTTTCAGGATCTTCCGGATGAGGTACTCGTTCTGGCCGCAATATTCGCCGCGAAACTTGTTGTAGGCCGTCATGACCGCGGCTGCGCCTGAGTCGACGCAGGCCTTGAAATGAGGGAGGTACAGTTCCCGCAAGGAACGCTCGTCCAGCTCCACATCGACCTTGTACCTGGCGTTCTCCATGCTGTTGAGGGCGAAGTGCTTCACGCAGGCCATGACGTGTTTCTGCACCCCCCCGACGAGAGCCGAGCCCATGATGCCGAGAAGGTGCGGATCCTCTCCGTAGGTTTCCTGGGACCTCCCCCAGGCCGGGTGCCGCAGAAGGTTGACGCAGACGCCGGCGAAGAGATTGGCTCCGAGACTCTTCGCCTCTTTCCCGATCGCCTCGCCGATTTCGCGCTCCAGTTCCGGGTCCCAGCTGGCACCTCGCGCTATGGAGACCGGGAAGCAGGTCGAGGAATTTCCCATCACGACGCCTGACGGCCCGTCGGTGAACTTTACGCCGGGAATTTCCAGATCGAGATCCTCGCCGGCGATATAGGGCGTATCGTTGTACTTTATGCAGGCTGGAACGTATTCTTCTATAGTCGTGTCGGGCGTCATCTGGCCCACTTTCTGGCGCAGGCTCATTGTGGAAAGGAGTTTTTCGACCTCGCGATCCGCCTCCTCCTCCGAGCCGCCACCGGCAGACAGATCTTCGAATCGCCCCCATTCCCGCGCAAGGTGTTCGGCGCCTGCGCCTGGATCTTTCTCGGCGAGAAGCCTCCGGGCCAGAACCTTCCTGTCCTCGATTTTCATCGAAACGAGATCCGAGTACGTCATTTTTCTTTTTTCAAGCATACAAACCCCTGAAGACCCTCATCCTTTGACCGCCCCGGCGGTCAAACCTTTTATTATCTGCTTTTGCGCCAGGAAGTAGACGACCAGAAGCGGTATGCTCGCCGACGACAAGGCGGCGAAAATATAGCCGTAATCCGCTTCGAACTGTCCCACGAAATCCATGATTCCCACGGGAATGGTTCTGAATTCCTTCGAGTTCGTGAAGGTGAGGGCGAAAATCAACTCGTTCCAGACGGCGAAGAAGTTGTAGATAAGGATCGTGCTCACCGCGGGTTTTGCCAGGGGGAGCATGATCCTGAAGAAGATTCCCTTCTTCCCGCAGCCATCGATGAGGGCCGCATCCTCCAGCTCGACCGGCAGTTCCCTGAAGAATCCCCTCATGATGAAGACCGAAACAGGTATCTGGAAGGCGATGTAGGGCAGGATCATGGCCCAGTAGCTGTCCAGAAGGCCGATGTCCCTCAGAAAGACGAAATTCGGGACGAGGGTCACCTGGAAGGGAACCATCATGCCGGCGATGAGGAAATAGAACAGGGTTTCCCTGTACCGGAACCGTATCCGCGCGAACACATAGCCCGCGGAGGTAGAAATCGCGAGTATTCCCAGCACGGAGGCGCAGGACACGAAGACGCTGTTCAGGTAATAGCGGGGGAAGCTGCTCGATCCCCAGATGTGGAGAAAATTTCCAAAATCCGGTCTTCCCGGAAGGGAGAAGACGTTGGCAAAAATCTCCGTTTGCGTCTTGAACGAGCTGTAGAAAAGCCAGACGAGCGGAAAGGCCGTGAAGAAGAGACAGATTGCAAGGAAGGCATAGAGGGCAGTCTTTCCGAGAAGGCTCGAGTCCCTGACCTCGGGCGATGCGGCGCGGCTCATTTCAGCCCGCCCCTGGGGCGCGGTGGCGCCTCGGTCCCGTCCTTCGACGTGAAACGCATGAAGACGGTCGACAGGATGAACGCGATCGCGAACAGGGTGAAGGCGAGGGCCGAGCCATAGCCGACCTCCCAGGAGAGGAAGGTTTTTTTGTACATGTAGGTCGCGATCAGGTCGCTCGAGTGGGCGGGGCCTCCGGCCGTCATTATCCAGATCAGGTCGAAATACTTGATGGATCCCACGATGGACAGGACGCAGGCCGTCTTGATGGTGCCGCGAAGCAGCGGCAGGGTTATTTTTCTGACAGTCATCCATTTGCTGCAGCCGTCCATGGTGGCGGCCTCGAAAAGCTCCGTCGGAATCCCTTCGATGGAGGCCATGAACAGCACCATATAGAAGCCGACGAATCGCCAGCTGATGACTAAGAGCACCGCATAGAGGGCCAGGTGCGTGTCTCCGAGCCATCCTTTCGCAAACTGCCCGAGATTGAGAGCCCTGAGCAGCTGGTTCAGGAGGCCGAAGGTCGGTTCGTAGATGTAGTAGAACAGGTAGCCTGTCGCGACGGTCGATATGATCTGCGGGGCGAAAAACGTCGTCCTGAAAAAGCTTTTCATCCGGATTTTGCCGGTCAGAAGGACGGCGAGGAGGATGGCACAGGGCATCTGGGTCACGAGGGAAAACACCAAAAGGATGATGTTGTTCTGGAAGGATTTCCAGAAGACGGGATCGCCCAGAAGCTCCAGATAGTTCCCCCCGCCTATGAATCTGGTCAGGGGACCCAAGCCATCCCAACGGTAGAGGCTGAACCTGAAGGACTGGAATACAGGGATGACGATCATGAGCATGTACAGTGCGAACGCCGGGATCAGGAACAGCGTCACTGTCGATAGGGTGTCGCCTGAAATCCGGCGTCGCATTGTCATGTCACTGACCTCACTTCAGTTCTTTTTCAGCCGCGGCTTCCCACTCCGCGACCATCTTTTCCGGTGTCGTCGTCTTCGCATACAGGGCCGCTATGCCGGAGAGGTGGGTCTGCGCGACGCTCGGCGTCGAGGATTGGTCGTAATACAGCTGGATGCCGGTCGAGTTGTTCAACTCGTTGGCCACCTTGATGGTGAGCGGCGCGACATTCGCCGGATCGTAGCTGTACTTCACGGCCGGAAGCCGTTTCGCCACGTTCAGCACATCGGCAGCCGTCTTCTCGGAGGAAAACTCCTTGACTAAAGCCAGGGCTTCGTTCTGGTACTTGGAGGTTTTCGTGACCGCAAATGCGGCGTTCGTGCCGCCCACGACGTCCGTGATCCTGCCCTTGCCGCCAGAGACCATCGGGAAGCGGAAATAGTCCATTTTGGGGAGGAAGGCGGGAGCTTCGGTCGCGAGCTGGCCGGGCAGCCATGATCCCATGAGGATCATTCCGGCCTTTTCCTGGGCGAGCAGCTGTCGCATGGAGGCATACTCCGCGCCGAGGAATCCCTCCTGGAAGCAGCCTGTGTCGACCATTTTCTGCAAAAGCCTGGCCGCTTCGATGAAGGCCGGATCCTTGAAGGTTCCACCCGGCTCGCGGGCGATGGCCTTGCGGAAGGGGTCGAGCCCGCCGATCCGCGTCACGAGATACTGGTAGAAGAGGTCACCTACCCACTCCGCCTTGTTGAGCGAGAGGGCTATCGGGATGATTCCGTTGCTTTTCAGGGTCTGGCAGGCGGAAAGGAGCTCGTCGAAGGTGGTCGGGACCTTGATGCCGTATTTCGCGAACATCGGTTTGTTGTAATAGAAGAGGACGTTGGCCAGCTCCACCGGGACGCCCCAGATCATATCGTCCGCCGTGACGAAGTCGAGGGCTGCGTCGGAGAATCGCGCGCTCCAGTCATCCTTTTTCATGGCAGGCGTGAGATTGAGTACCTGTCCCCGGCGCGCGTAGGTGGCCAGCTGGCCGCCGCCCCATGTCTGGAAAATGTCGACATCCCTCGCGCCTGCGGCCATCATGGTGGCGAATTTTGTCTTGTAGTTGTTCATGTCGCCGTAACTCACGACATTTACGCTGAAACCTGGATTGGCCGCCTTGAAACGGTCTATCGCGCCGTCGAGCACCTTCCTGAAGGGAGCTCCCTCGGGATAGATGTCCCAGACAGTCAAGGTTTTTGTCGCCTGAGCGTTGCCGGCAACGAGGAAGGCACCGTCCAGGGCAAACAGCAGACAGAAGAACACCGCAGCGAATCTCTTCATCTCTCTCCCTCCTTATAGGGAAAATTCAATGCTTTGCGCATGAATCTCGCAGTATCAGGCTGGTCTCCAGCACAATTTCGCCTTCGTGCGGGGCCTCGCCGTCGATTTGACGGAGCAGGGAATCGGCCGCGATCCGCCCCATCTCGTACAGAGGCTGCCGGACAGTCGTGAGGGCGGGAACGGAAAAAGCGGCGTTGGGGAGATCGTCGAAACCTACGACGGAGAGATCTTCCGGAATCCTGAGACCCAAGGCTCCGGCCGCGGCGATCGCGCCGAAAGCCATCTCGTCGTTCGAGCAGAAAATCGCGCTCGGCCTGTCCTGCGCCTTGAGCAGCTCCATCGAACAGGCGTACCCGCTCTGTCTCGAAAAATCCCCGTTTCGCACGAGAGGGGGGTCGAATTCGATGCCAGCCTCGCAAAGGGCTCCGCGATACCCGTCGAGGCGATCCCGCGAACATCCGAAATCCATCAATCCCGTGATGAACCCGATTCGGCGATGCCCCAGGGAAATCAGGTACTTCGCCGCCTCGAAAGCGCCTGCCCGGTTGGCTGCCGTTATGCTGGGATACTCGGGGCCCACTCCCCGGTGGTCGATCAAAACGACCGGAAAATGCGTCTTGGGAAGCACATTCACATAATCTTCGAAATTCCTTGGCAGAAGCACGACCAGGCCATCGGCGAGGTTGTGCGTGAGCTTCTGCATGAAGCGTTCCTGGTTTTTCTCCGCGAGACTCGTCGTATAGAGGAGCAGTTCATATTCCGTCTCCGCGATCGCCTCGGCCACGCCCTGGATTACCGTGAGGCTGTAGGGATTCGTCAGCGAAGGGACAAGGAGTCCGATCATGTGTGTCTTTCCCTTCGCCAGTTTTATGGCCGATGCCTGAGGCACGAAGCCAGTCTCTTCGATGATGCCGAGTATCAGTTTTCGCGTCGCGCTGTCGACATCGGGTTTGTTGTTGAGAACCCTCGAGACTGTTGTCTTTGAAACGTCAGCCCGTTTGGCAATGTCTGCAATCGTCACTTTGACCTGATCCATGCTGCTCCGTAACCGGTTACGTAACCGGTTACGGAGAACTATAAAACCCGTTTACCCTTTCTGTCAAGAAAAACTTTTTGGTTTCCGTATCCGATGGCGCAGCGGTTCAGAACCTCATGCGGACAGTGTCACAGATTTCTTCGAACTCCCGGGCCGTATCCACGCCGCTCAGGTGCAGATAGACGCCTTCGGTGCCGATGGCATCCAGAAGGGGAATGACCTCCGTCGCCCGCACATGAACTGCCTGCACCGCCTTGCCGGCCGCGAGAATTCTCCTGTAGAGGTCGTACCATCGCGGATCGCCGCCATCCTCGATGCCGGCCTGGGGCGTCCACTCGATCGCGTCGAGCCCCGGGATCGACAGAAGGCTGTCCAGATGCCGGATCGCCTGGGTTCCGTCCAGGTGGTAGAGTGCGTTGTCGAGCCAGGCGGCCTGCTCGCTCAGGGAAGGAAGGACGAAGCGGTCGAACATCTCCTCGCTTATCATCGCCGACGCGTCGCACTGCAGCTTGGCCGTCCTGCCGTCGCCCCAGAGACCGAAGGCCTGGTAGGCGCTCGATCCGTCCGGGGCCGCCACGATATCCCGGATCCGCCTGTAGGTCTCGAACCACACGCCGTTTATCTCGCGGATTTTCTCTTCCACCCATTCCGGCCGTTCGATCATATCGATCATGAGAAGCTGAATTTCGCGCAATGAGGCCAGGGTATCGAGATTCTCCACCAGATCAGGACAGCCGATGAGGTATCGGCCATCCGCCGCTTTCACCAATGCCTTCAGGGTTTTCTCGTGGAGGAGCCACCATTCGTTGTCCGGATCGAAGCGGAAAGGCGGCCACTCCCCGGTATCGTCCTCGCGGGGAAAGAACCAGACAGTATCTGCGGCGAAATCCGGCTTTGAGCCGAGATACATCGCGAGCGTACCTGGGCCCCAGCCGGAAAAATCGGCTATCGGAGGGATGTCTCCGGGGTATTCGGTGCAGGCCGCTTCCCGCGCCACCCGTTCGGCTATCATGTCGACATCGTTCCAGTAACGGGACAGCGAAACCCCCGCCGGTCGGGGCTTTCTGCACGCACCATCCACGTACGGCGTCCAGCGCGACAGCACGAAACCCTCGCGCCGCCACCAGGCCCGGTGCCGTTCCTGCGTCGCCTGCCATTTCTCCTTCGCGATCTCGCTCATGGTTTACCTCCGGAATGCCTCGTCCATAGTGGGGCCAATCCGGATAAGTGCCTTGACTGCAGAGACGGAGAGTAGCACAATTCGGCCATTATGAAAGAATTCCGCCTCAAAGATACTGTCGGAACTTCTCCCTTCCTGTTTCATATCGGAAAAGCCTGCGTCAACGGCCGATTCCCCGATCACAGCCACGATTTTTCCGAACTGGTCATCATCCTGGGCGGGACCGGCATACACCGCATCGACAAATTCGAACATTTCGCGAAAGCCGGGGACATCCACGTCTTCAACCCCGGCGCCGTACACGGCTTCGGCGAGGCGGACAACCTCAGCATGTGCAACATATCCTACAATGCCGAGCTCTTTTCGACCCTGCGGAGCGACGTCAAAACCATTCCCGGCTTCCAGAGTCTGTTCATCCTCGATGCCCTGGCTCAGGGAAATCCCAGAAGTCAGACTTTCACTCCGGCCGGCAGGCTGCCCATACACGAACTGCGTCTGGCCGAGAGCATGATCGATGAAATGCTCTCGGAATTCGAGGCCAGACGGGAGGGTTACGAGTCCCTGCTCGTGGGCTGCTTTCTGAAATTGGTCGTTTTTTTGTCCCGGAATTACCGCTCTCCCGACGAGGATACATCATCCAGTCTGCTGAAACTGGCCAAGGCGGTGAGCATGATAGAAAAGAGTTTTACCGGCGACATCTCGCTTCGGACCCTCTGTGAGGTTTCGGGGCTTTCCGCGAGGCATTTATCCCGTCTTTTCGTGCGAAACTACGGCACGTCGCCCGTCGAGTACATCATCAGGACCAGACTGGAATATGCCGCCGGGCTCCTTCGTCGGGGACAGCGGCCTGTCACGGATATCGCCTACGACTCGGGCTTCGACGATAGCAATTATTTCTCCCGCAGGTTCAGACAGTTTTTCGGACAGAGCCCTTCGGAGTACAGAGGGGTATCGACTTCAGCCAAAGCGATGAGAACCTGATCTTCCCCTCGATGTGACGCATGCGGAGTTGTATCCGGTGAAAATCCATCCCTCGTTTTGCCTCTGTGGACTCTCTCTGTCGCGCCATTTTCTTTATTGACCCGCCGCAAGATTGGGTTTATGCTCATTTACCGAATATTCAATTAATGAGTATTCACTGCATGAGGTAAACATGGACAATCCTCCTGCCTCTGCGGCTCTGTCAGTCGAGTATTCTCTACGCCATCATGGCCAAACTCGAAGGACGGGGATTCGTGGTCGCCGAGACGCTCGTCTTGGGGAACCGCCCCGCCAGGAGGATGTTCCATCTCACTGAAGAGGGGCTCGCGGCGTATGGGGAGTGGCTGGACGCGCCGGTCGGGCGCAGGGACTTCAGGCTCGACTTCCTCGCGAAGCTGTATTTTGCGCAGGAGGGCAGCCCGCGAGTCGCCGCGGCTCTGCTCGCGAAGCAGCGCGCGCTCTGCGCCGGGTGCCCTTGAGCGAGTTCTGGGAGACAATCATACTCCCGCCACGCGGACCGCGTGGCGATCGCTTGTCTCGCGCAGCTCGTCAACGTGATCGCGCCGATCATGACTAAATTCATGGTTTTAGATAAAAGCTCATTCCCGTCTAGTTTTATGCACTCTCGCCCCGATAGTTCCCTACTCAGGTATTTTCCTTCCATGGTATGCTTTAACAATGCTGTCAGCCATTCCGTCAGGACTTGTCGAACTGATAGAAACCCGTGTTGCGCTGAGCGATGCGGCGCGCACTGCCATGACACAGGTCGTCGTCCCTCGGAAGTGGTCCCGAGGGGAACGCATTTTCCGGGCTGGCTATCCCTGTCCTGCTCTGGTCTACCTCTCCCAGGGGGCCATTCGCTCCTTCACGATCAACGACCGGCAGCAGGAGGTCACCTACTTCCTGTTTTTCGAGGGCGCTCTGGTCGTCGACTATCGAAGCCTGATCACCGGCGAAGTAAGCCGCTTCGACTTTGAGGTTCTGCATGATGCCCAGGGCGAATGGGTCAGCGCGCGTGCCATCGCTGTCCTGGTCGCCCGTTACCCTGAATTCCAGAAGGCTGCCCGGCTATTTTCCGAACAGTCCTACGTCATGCTGGATCGCCGGGCTGAAAGTCTCTTGCTGGACAGCCCCGAGGTGCGCTACCTGCGTTTCATGGAGGAATTCGGCGACAAGGCCGACCAGGTGCCGCAGCACGTTCTTTCCACCTGGCTGGGAGTCCGCCCGGAAAGTCTAAGCCGCATCCGGCAGCGGCTGGGGCTGCATCGGGGAACCTGATCCGCGATTTATTTCGCCGTCTTAACCAAGGTCAATGACTGTACCTGCTTTCCGGCGTAACCTTTTCGGCAGGAGAACTACATGCGCCACGCCACCCCTGCCGATTTGCCCCACTTGGTTGACCTCTTGAGCGATGCCTTCCGGCTTGATCCTCACATCGACTGGTTCATCGGAAGTCCACGACGTTCCCGGGCAGCCATTACCCGCCGCAGGGCTCTGATGCGATACATTGCCGTCGGAGCCATCTCGATCGGCGAGGCGTGGCTGACCGATTCGGGACAGGCTGCCGCCCTTTGGCTGCGCCATGATGCAAAACCTCATGGCTTCCGGTTCATGGCGGCCAATGCGGGCTTTCTTTTCATGTGCGGCTGGACCGCCACCCGGCGCAGCCTGCGTGCGGAAAAAGAGCTGACCTGCCGTCTTCCTCTCGGTCCATACCGGTTCCTGTGGACTGTAGGCGTGGCCGAGACTGCCCGCGGCACCGGCCAACTGCGTGAACTGTTCGAACCGGTTCTCGCGGAAGCCGATCGCGCCAATGTACCTGTCTATCTGGAAACCGCCGTCCCGCGAAACATCTCGATCTATCGCCACTACGGGTTTGAGACCGACTATACCTACAGGGTGGATAACGGCTTGGCCATCGCTTTCATGCACCGCTCTTCCAACCTGATATCGGCGCTGTGCGAGCGGATATCGTGATGGAGAATCCAGCCTGAAGCCGATCCGGATCTCCTGAGCCTTCGAGCTTCGCACTGGCTGCAACCACATTGGGATTTGCCTTCAGTTCGTCGCGTAAAGGGAGTGGCAGGGTTGTGGGAATCCGAAAATGCGCGAATTGAGCTCCGGCGAGATCGCAGGGCCACGTCTGGGAGCTGTCGGCAATTTCCAGAAAATGGGCAGCCAGGGCCGCGGCAATGACCTCGCGCACGGCTTTTCCTGGCAGGCTACGGTTCCCGGTCTTGTCCGAAAACCAGACGCCCAGGATGCGAGAGCGACATGACCAGGATCGGTGCCGGCAACATGTTCGCGACAAGGAAGGCCTTGTCGCCGCTGATCCGCAAGCCGGTGGCGAGACGATTGACACCGTCGCGGCCGGTATATTCTGCCAGCGTTGTCGTCGTCGGCTGGATCCTGTAGATGGCATGTTCATTCCCATTTTTTCCAATTGACCTGCATGTGATTTGGATGTATACCTCATAATATGAATATTCAGTAATTGAGTATTCGTATTATGAGGTGTACCTTGAACAAGCCTGCCTCAGCGGCTCTGTCAGTCGAGTACTCTCTCCTTGGCCTTTTGAGCGAGCGGCCCATGCACGGCTACGAACTGCACCAGGAACTCAGCCGGAAAACGGGGCTCGGCCTCGTGTGGACAGTGAAACAGGCGCAGCTCTACGCCATCATGGCCAAACTCGAAGGACGGGGATTCGTGGTCGCCGAGACGCTCGTCTTGGGGAACCGCCCCGCCAGGAGGGTGTTCCATCTCACCGAAGAGGGGCTCGCGGCGTATGGGGAGTGGCTGGACGCGCCGGTCGGGCGCAGGGACTTCAGGCTCGACTTCCTCGCGAAGCTGTATTTTGCGCAGAAGGGCGGCCCGCGAGTCGCCGCGGCTCTGCTCGCGAAGCAGCGCGCGCTCTGCGCCGAGTGGATCGCGGGCATGGAAGACCGCGCCCGCGCGTCAGAGGACCGGGGGTTGGACGTCCTGGTGTACCGATACAGACTGGGTCAGCTGAAAGCCATGCTCGTCTGGCTGGACGAGTGCAAAGAGCATTTTGCCGCGGAGACTTCGGAGACGACGATACGAGGGGAACAACAATGAAATTGCAGAAACTGGCGCTGTACGCCGCGATGATTCTCGCTCTCGCGGCTCCCGCGACCGCGCAGAGGCCGGAGCTGGTCCTGTCGGCGGCGGCGAGTCTGACCGATGTCCTTTCCGCGCTGAAACCCGAGGCGGAGAAATACATCGACGCGGCGATCGTCATGAACTTCGGCGGCTCCGGAACACTGCGGGCCCAGATTGAGCAGGGGGCGCCCGTCGATCTGTTCTTTTCGGCCGCGAGTTCGGACATGGATAAACTCGAGAAAGCCAGGCTCATCGCGCCGGGGACCCGGAAAGATCTCCTCTCCAACGCCATCGTCCTCGTGGGCGACGGTTCGCAGAGGCCTCCTGCCAGCGTCGACGAGCTCAGATCTCTCCTTTCCGCGACGAATCTCGTCGCCATAGGAAACCCCGATTCGGTGCCCGCGGGACGCTACGCGGTCGAGGCCTTCACCTCGCTCGGGCTGTACCCGATCGTCGAGAAGAAACTCGTTCTCGGAGGCAATGTGCGGCAGGTGCTCCAGTTCGTCGAGTCGGGTTCGGCGCCCCTCGGTGTCGTCTTCCTTACCGACGCCGCTTCCGTCGCACCGAACAGCCCGGTCGTGCGCCTCTATCTCTTCCCCGAGAGCGCCCTTAAGACCCCCGTTCTCTACCCCGCGGCCGTCGTGGCCGCGTCCAGGAACAGGGACAAGGCGGCGAAGCTCATCGCCTTCTTCCAGGGAGCCGTCGCGAGGCGCGCGTTCACCGAAGCGGGTTTTGTCGTCAGATGAGTCAGAGTCCGCTGGGACCGATTCTCCTCTCGCTCCGCGTCGCGACGCTCGCCACGATCGTGACACTCGCGGTCGGCCTCGGCCTCGCGCGGCTGTTCACGCACCGCCGGGTGCCCTTGAGCGAGTTCTGGGAGACAATCATACTCCTCCCCATGGTCTTCCCGCCCACGATCACGGGCTACCTTCTTCTTCTGCTCCTTGGCAAGAGAGGCTTTGTCGGCGCGGCGCTCTCCGGCCTCGGTCTGCGAGTCGTCTTCACCTGGGGCGCCGCGGTGATCGCTTCGGTGACGGTCTCGCTGCCGCTCATGTACCAGAACTGCAAGGCCGCTCTTTCGGGCGTCGACCCGCGTCTCGTCGATGCGGCGCGCACTCTCGGACTCGCCGAGGGGCGCGTTTTTCGCCGCATCATCGTCCCTCTCGCGGCCCCGGGGATACTGAGCGGAATCGCGCTGTCCTTCGCGCGGGCCCTTGGAGAATTCGGCGCGACACTCATGATCGCGGGCAACATACCGGGGAGGACTCAGACGATTCCTCTCGCCCTGTACAGCGCTGTCGAAGGCGGCCGCAGCCGGGAGGCGAATGTCTATCTCTTCGTGACGGTCGCGCTGTCCTTTGTCCTCGTGGCGATCGTAAGCATAGGCGAGCGCAGGTCGCGGTCGCTCCGCCGCGCGGGGCGCGACACCCTCGAGTCGCAGGATAGGATCGCACAGCGTGACAAGACCGAGGTGAGTCGGTGATCGAGGCGCGTTTCGAAAAACGGCTGCCGCTCTTCACGCTGCGGGTTCAGTTCTCGGTGGAGAAGATGACGGCTATACTGTGGGGGGAATCGGGCGCAGGCAAGACGACTGTTCTTGACTGCATCGCGGGGCTCGCAACACCCGACCGCGGACGGATCGTTCTGGACGGAAAGACAGTCTTCTCCTCCAAGGAAGGGATCGATTTGTCGCCCCGGGAGCGCGGCGTCGGCTACGTCTTTCAGGACTACGCCCTCTTTCCTCATCTGACGGCCGAGGAGAACGTCGCCATCGCGCTTCCGCCTGAGGGGAGAGCGCGCGCCTGCGAATACTTGCAGCGCTTCGGCATCGCGCATCTGCGCAAACGCCGGCCGGCGCATTTCTCCGGGGGTGAGCGTCAGCGTCTCGCTCTGGCGCGCGCTCTTGCGACCGAACCGCGCGTTCTCCTCCTCGATGAACCTTTCAGCGCCCTGGACCGCAGGACGAGGGAGGAGACCTACCGCGAATTCCTCGCGCTGCGGGAAAATCTGAGGATGAGTGTGATCCTTGTCACGCACTCAAGGGATGAGGCCGAACTTCTCGGCCACCGCATCATCGAGCTGCGGGAAGGAGAGGTTCTGGAGGCACGCACCGCGACTCATGTGCCTCCCATCATTGCGGCCACAGCGCTACACGGAGGCGTAAAGTCATGCAACAGTATGAAATAGTCAAGATTGTCGCACAGAGCGGGGGCGGGGTTGCCGTGATCACGGTTGTCGACCTGCATGGCTCGGCGCCGAGGCACCTCGGGGCAAAGATGGCGGTCTTGGGCGAGGGTCAGGCGATCGGAACGGTCGGGGGCGGGGCAGTCGAGTCCCGCGCAGTGGAATCTGCGCGCGCCTGCATCGAGCACAGGCGCCCAGGCGGCCTTTGCGTCGAGATGACAGGCGCGCAGGCGCTCGGGGCGGAGCCTATCTGCGGAGGCACGGTGGACCTTGCGATCGAGTATGTCGCCGATCCCTCGTTCTACGTCGCGGCGGCGGAGCGGCTTGAGCGAGGTGAACGCGTCGTCCTTGTGAGCGAAAACGCTCAAGATCGCGGCGGCGGAGGCGGGAATGCCAGGAATGCCGGGAGTAGCGGCCCGTCTGTCTCAGGCGGGCTTTCGTTGCAGCCGCCCCGGGGCTGTCTGGCCGTGCTGGATTCCCGCGGGAAGCTCGCCTCCGGCGCGTCGGTGGATTTCGACGGCGTGGCCGTATCGGCAGTCCTCGCCTCGGGGGTTCCCGAAACCTCGGCAAGGGACGGCCTTTTCTACGAGCCGGTCGAGCCTCCAGAACGCCTTCTCATACTCGGAGGCGGACACGTGGGCCTGGCGCTGGCCCGCTTCGCCCTCGAGTTGGGTTTTCGTGTCTGCGTGGGGGATTCGCGGCCGGAGTTCGCCGACCCGGGGCGCTTCCCCGCAGGCGTGGAGACCCGCTGTGGAAATTTTGCCGACATCGTGAAGGAGTATCCCTTCGGCGCCTCCACCTACGCGGTCGTCGTGAGTCCGAACCACGCGGGCGACCTCGAATCGGTGCGCGCGATTCTCGGGCGGGAGTACCGCTACGCCGGTTTCATCGGCTCGCGCCGCAAGACGAGAATGATCATGGACCAGGTGCTGAGCGAGGGCTTCGACCCCGCCAAGGTGGAGGCGCTGCGGGCCCCGATAGGCGCAGATATCGGCGCCGAGACGCCGGAGGAGATCGCCGTCTCCATCCTCGCCGAAATTGTCGCGGTGCGGAGAAACTCGCCGGCCGCCGCCGTGATGGACGCACAGCGGGCGAGGCGCCGGGCCTGATGCATACGCATGAGGGGAACCTGGCCGAAGAGCTGGGGGTGCTGCCGCAGGCTGGGACTCTGCGGGATGCAGCGCCGGACGGCGACAGCCCGGGTGAGGCCGTGCCGGGCGACCGCACGCGTCTGTTCGAGTCTGAAGGCCACAGGAGGGCAGGCGCCCAGGTCGTCGCCTTCACAGGCGCAGGCGGGAAGACGAGCGCCATGTTCGCCACGGCCCTGTGCGCCCTGGCTTTTCGCACGATAGCGACGACAACGACGATGATCCGCGACCCGCGCCTGGAGGAGGACAGACGCTTCGACGAGGTGCTGATCGACCCGCGGCTCGGAGAGCCCGCCGAGCGCATGAGCGATCGTGTCGCTCTGGGGCGCATGCCCCGGCGGGGGGCCGGGCCGCTCGTCGTGGTCTCAGGCGCACTCCCCGAATCGGGGAAGCTCCGGGGAGTCCATCCCTCGCATATCGAGCTCTTGCGCGGGCTCTGCGAGCTCGTGCTCGTCGAAGCGGACGGGGCGAGAGGGCTCTCGGTCAAAGCGCCATCCCCTTCCGAACCTGTGATCCCGGACTGCGCGGACACAGTCGTCGGGCTTATCGGGCTCGACTGTCTCGGCTCGCCGATGGACGCGCGGATGGTACACCGGCCCGAGCTGTTCGGCGCTCTCACAGGCTGTGCGGAGGGAGAGCCGATAGGGGCGATCCATCTCGCGAGGCTCATCCGCGCGCCGTCGGGCCTCTTCAAAGGCTGCCCCCCGGGCGCGCGCCGCGTCGTCCTTCTGAACAAGAACGACAGCGCTCCGCCCGGCGCCGTCCGGGAATTGCTCGACATCCTGGCGGCTTCATCCGAAAAGACTTTGTCGGGCGGGAATTTTACGCCGCAGGTATCCTCTTCGTCCGCCGTCACACGCGTACTTCTCTGCTCGCTGCGCCACGGAAGGGTAGTCGGGCGGCTGGATACGGAGGGCGGCGGTGGCGGTATGCGGAACGCCGCGGGGGCCCTGGTCATATGAGAGCCGTCGGCCATGCGGATACGGCAAGAAGGGGATTCGTCCTCGTTCGGGGGGCGGGCGACCTCGCGACGGGTGTCATCGTGCGACTCTCTCGCGCCGGCTTCCTCGTCGCCGCCCTGGAGACGGAGCATCCTTCCGCGATACGCCGGACCGTCGCTCTCGCCGAGGCGATGTACGAGGGAATCGCCGAGGTCGAAGGCGTGCGCGCTCTGCGCGTCGGTAACGCACAAGAAGCGCTCGCGGCCCTCGCGCCGGGTATCGTGCCCCTTTTGGCCGACCCTGCCTGCGCCTCTGTCGGAGCGCTCAGGCCTATGGCTCTTGTCGACGCCATACTCGCAAAGCGGAACACCGGCACATCGATAGGCATGGCGCCCATCGTCGTGGCCCTCGGGCCCGGTTTCGAGGCGGGGGTCGACGCCCACGCCCTCGTCGAGACGAACCGGGGGCACGACCTCGGCAGAGTGATCCTGCGCGGAGCCGCCGAGCCGGACACGGGCGTCCCGGGAGTGATCGCCGGCTACGGTGCCGAACGTGTGCTCCGGGCGCCGTCTGACGGTGTCGTGGAGGCGCTCTGCGGTATCGGCGATTCGCGCCGCGCGGGCGAAGCGGTGTTTGCCGTCCGGGGCTCCGGGCGCGCTGTGGTCGTCTCTCCCTTCGACGGCGTGGTGCGCGGCTTGATCCGCCCCGGCTTCGAGGTGACGGTCGGCTTCAAGATAGCCGACGTGGATCCCCGCTGCCGCAGGGAGCACTGCTACAGCATCTCCGACAAAGCGCGGGCTATCGCCGGCGGAGTCCTCGAAGCCATATTAGCCCGGGGGGCGCGTCCGGCATGATCTACCTCGACAACGCGGCGACGAGTTTTCCCAAGGCGCCGACAGTGGCGGAGGCGCTGCTGCGGCAGCTGCTCGAGTGCGGCGGCAATCCTGGCCGCGCGAGCCACTGTATGGCCCGCGGCGCGAGCGAGCTTCTGTTCGATGCGAGGGAGGAGACCGCGCGGCTCCTGGGAATACGGCAGGCCGAGAGGCTCGTATTCACGAAAAACGCGACCGAAGGCCTCAATCTCGCGATAGTGGGCTCGGTTCGCGCAGGTTCGACGGTGGCCGTGAGCTCGCTGGAACACAACGCAGTCATGCGCCCCCTTCGCTGGCTGGAAGCGACGCGCGGTGTCAATGTGCGCACTTTCCGATGCAGCCAGGAGGGCCGACCCGATCCCGCCGAACTCGACGCCATCCTTGCCGCCCGCCCCGATCTCCTCGTCGTCACGATGGCGAGCAATGTCACCGGAGCCCTCCTCCCCGTGGAGGAAATCGCCGAACGCTGCCGGGCGGCCGGGATACCCATAGGCGTCGACGCGAGCCAGGTCGTCGGACACCGCCCGATTGCGGCGCATGACATGGGAATCAGCTTCCTCTGCTTCCCGGGCCACAAGGGATTGCTCGGCCCGACCGGCACCGGAGGACTCTACACGGCGCCGGGCTTCGACCCGGAGCCGCTGATCCGCGGCGGCACGGGGAGCGTTTCGGAATCGCAGGCGCAGCCGGAATTTCTTCCCGACCGCTACGAGGCGGGCACGGCGAACGTCCTCGGCCTGGCGGGACTGCTCGCCGCCGTGAGATTCATCTCGGAGACAGGCCCGGAGGCGATACGCGCGCGTGAATCCGCCCTGACGGATCGTCTCCTTCGCGGCCTTTCCGACTTGCCGGGCATCGAGGTCTACGGCCCGCCTCCCGGCGTTGAACGGACGCCGATAGTGACAGTGACGGCGGCGGGCCTGAGTCCCGCGGATATCGCCGGCGAGCTTGACCGCCGCGACATAGCGGTGCGCGCGGGACTGCACTGCGCGCCCGCGGCCCACCTCAGCATCGGGACCTTCGGGATGGGCGGCGCGGTCCGCTTTTCCCCGGGTTTTTTTACCACCGACGCCGATGTGGACGAGGCGATCCGCGCCATGGCGGAAATAGTGGGACTGTAGGCCCCGCAACTTGATAAGGCGCCGGATGGCGCCTCAAGAGGAGACAGGCGATGGACATAAAGCCAGACTCGACCTCCGGGCTCGCCACATCCGCCGGGACGAAGACTGCCGGCGGATGTGACGTGCACGCGGAACCCTTGGGACCCGCGCTCACCGCGTACACGCGTTTTTCTGGCTGCGGCGCCAAGCTGGGGCCGGGGACGCTCGAAAAAGCTCTCTGCGGCCTCACCCAACCCGCCTATCCCGACCTTATCGCCGACTTCGGCGGCTGCGAGGATGCCGGGCTGTTCCGGATGGGCGCCGATCTCGCCCTCGTGCAGACGGTGGACTTCTTTCCTCCCATCGTCGACGATGCCTTCCTCTTCGGGCGCATCGCCGCGGCCAATGCTCTCTCCGACGTCTACGCAATGGGTGGACGCCCTCTCACCGCGCTCGCCCTCGTGTGTTTTCCGGTCAAGACCCTGGGACTCGCCGCGCTCAGGCGCATGATGGAAGGCGGCCTCGATGCCCTCATCGAGGCCGGATGCGCTCTTCTGGGTGGCCACAGCATAGAAGACAGCGAGCCGAAGCTCGGCTACGCGGTCACAGGCGTCGTGCGGCCGGAGCTGGCCTGGCGGAACAACACGCTCAAGCCGGGTCTGGCCCTCATCCTCACCAAGCCGATCGGGACGGGCCTCGTCAATATGGCGGTACGCGCAGGCTTGGCCCCGAAAGATGTCACCGATGCGGCCGAAGCCTCGATGGCGCGGCTGAACAAGCGCGCCGCGGAAATACTGGCGGCGTATCGGGTCGCCGCGTGCACCGATGTCACCGGCTTCGGGCTGGCCGGCCACGCGGCCGAGATGGCTGCGGGTCCGGACTGCGGCCTCAGGCTTTTCGTCTCCGAAGTTCCGCTCCTCTCCGGCGCGGCAGACTACGCCGCGATGGGCCTCGTCCCCGAAGGCGCGTGGCGGAACAAGGAAGGCAGGCTGCGTGCCTTGCGGGGATGGGAGACTCTTCCGCCCGCGACTCTCGATGTTCTTTTCGATCCCCAGACCTCCGGCGGCCTCTTGGCTGCGCTGCCAGAGTCTGCCGCCGGCGACGCACTCGCGGAACTCCACGCCGCCGGGATAACCGCGGCGGTAGTCGGCGAGAGCGGAGGCTCTCCGGGGGAGGTGAGGATTGTGCCCTGAAGGCGCCTCGTTCATCGTCACCTACGCCGCGAGCCACGCGGCCATCCGCGCGGAGCGGAACGTGAAGGCTCTCGGCCTCCGTGTCGAACTCATACCCGTGCCGCGCGAAATATCCAGCGCCTGCGGCTTCTGCCTCCTGGTGTCCGGGGCGGGCGGGGTCGCGGGGCCTGACCCGGGAGCCGGCAGGGATGCGGGGATCGGCGCAAAGGCTATCGCGGGTGTCCGGACATTCCGGGAGGTCCTCGAGTCCGCGACGGAACTGACCAGGGAGAGTCTGTGGCTCGTCATCGAGACTAAAGGGCCCGGCCTCCGCAGAAAGGAGAAAAGGTATGAGCGAATCTCGTAAGAGTATCGATGCGCGCGGTCTCGCCTGTCCCCGACCCGTCGTCCTCACGAAAAAAGCCGTGGAAGAAGGGGGCTTCGACTTCCTCGAAGTCCTCGTGGACAACGAGGCAGCCCGGGAAAATGTGGTCCGTTTCGCGGAATATTCAGGGTTCGCCCTCGTCAGCGTGAGCGGAGAGCCGCCCTCGATCGCCATCCTCATCGACGCGAGGGCATCGGAAGCGCGGTCCGAAAGCGGCGTGGACGTTCATGTCGCGGCGCCAGGTTCCGTCGACGCGGCCGCAGTCGCTGGGGCCACGGTTTTCATTTCCTGCGACAGAATCGGGCGCGGAGACGATGCCCTGGGAGCCCTCCTCATGCGAGGCTTCATCTACGCCCTCGCCGAGAATGACCTGCCGCCCGCGAGGATAATCCTCATGAACCACGGCGTGCGCCTGGCAGTCGAGGGCTCGGAGTCCCTCGGAAATCTGACTCGCCTGGAGGAAGCCGGCGTCGAGATCCTCGTCTGCGGAACCTGCCTCGAACTTCTCAGCCTGAAAGACGCGCTCGCGGCGGGCAGAGTCTCCAACATGTACGAGATAACCGGGCATCTTCTGTCGGAGCGAATACTGAGCCTGTGAAGAGAGGAGCCTGCCGGCCAAATAATGCGGCCGGATAATGGCCGCGCTCCGATCGTCCGGGTTCGGTGAATGGCTGAATTCCGATATCAGACTGCCGCCCTTCAGCCCCTCTCGACGCTTATGCGATCCTGCGGGACTTCGCCGAAATATACGGCCAGCAGCGAGCGCATGGAGGCTATGTCCGGAGCGTTCACGAGTTTCCACTTGAGGTGGTGGGCAAAGCTGAAATTGTCGCTGTAATAATGGAAAAAAGCACGCGCCGCCTTCACGTGCCATTCGGGCGGGAGTTCTGCGGCAACAAGGTCCAATAGGCGTTCGGCCACCTCGAAGCGGTCGATCTCGAGGGTGAAGCCGGGCTCGCGCGCTGCCCCCCGGATGAGGGCGAAGATCCAGGGACGTCTGACGGCTTCGCGCCCGATCATCACTCCCGCGGGCCCGCAGGCATCTTTCATGGCCTTCCAGTCGGCCACAGTTCGGACATCGCCGTTGCCCACGACGGGAATGGAAAGTTCGGCTGCGAGGCGGGCGATGTGGTCGGTTCGCGCCTTGCGCCTGAATTTCTGGCTGTCCAGGCGGGGGTGGATGCTGAGGAGGTCGAGGCCGGCCCCGGCGAGGCCGCTGCAGAATTCCGAGAGCCGCCCGTAGTCGTCATCTTGCCCGGATCGGATCTTGGCGGTGAGAAGGCCCGGCCAGGATGCGCGCGCGAGTCGGACGAGATTGTAGGCCTCCTCCGGCCTCGTCATCCAGTCGGAACCTCCCCCGGCCCTCTTTATGTGGGGAGCCGAGCAGGCAAAGTTGATGTCGATGGCGCGCGGCAGAAGCGCTCCGGGTAGAGCGGATACCCGCCGGCATGCCGCCTCCAGGTGCTCCGGCTTGATGGTGTAGAACTGGATTCCCGTGGCAGCCGGGCGGGGCATGGTGTCGAGCCAATACTCCTCGAAGGGGGCACCCGAGACGTAGCCGCCTGCGCTCGCCATCTCGGTGAAGGCGAAGTCGAGGCCGCCGAAGCCGAACGCGAGAGTCCTGAGCGGCCTGTGGGAAAGTCCGACCATGGGGGCAAGGAGAAGGAGGTCCGAATCCTTATTCGGCGTGAAGGGGATGGAAGAGTCGCCTCCGCCCGGTCCGGCGTCAGCAGCAGCGTCCATGTATCCATCCTCCCTGAAGATGTGCATTCATCACGCTGCACTATATTGGCCGGGAAGTCCGCTGTTCAAGGACTGCCCGCGCCGCCCGACCGGCTGGAGGCCGGGATCGTCGACCCGCGCGGCGTCCGGATGGACGATTGACCAAGACATGCAATTCGTATATATATTTGGGACGACTTTCCCCGATTCGGACCCCTGTCCCGGGGATGCGACATTCCAAGAGGGGTCCACGTCCCGAACCGTCCCAGGAGGATACCGTGAGCGTAAAAATCCGGCTCAAGAAATTCGGCGCCAAAGCCCGCCCCTATTACAGGATCGTGATCATGGATGCCCGCGCCCCGCGCGACAGCATCACTATCGATGAAATCGGACTCTACCATCCGATCGAGACCGAGGAAAAGCAGATCGTCATCGACGAAGCCAAGGCCAAAGAGTGGCTCGCCAAGGGCGCACAGCCCTCGGATACTGTCCGCGGCCTCCTCAACAAGAAAAACATCCACGTAAAATAAGGCCGTGCCGCAACGGACGCCAGGCTCATCCTGACGTCAAGGCATCGCATAGGAGACAATCGTGGAACGCGATCTCGTCGAATACATCGTCAAATCCCTCGTCGACGACCCCTCCGCGGTCAACATAAACGTGATCGAAGGGGAGAAGTCCACAATCCTCGAACTCCGTGTCGGAACCGACGACGTCGGCAAGGTGATAGGCAAACACGGCCGCATCGCCAAGGCCATCAGGACGATCCTGTCGGCAACTTCCGGAGCCGCAACCAAACGGGTCATTCTCGAGATTCTCGACTGAAGTCACCCGCACGAATGACGGACCGGTTTTCCGCGGAAAGCCGGTCCAAATCTTTTAAAGGCGGCTGGCCGAAGGCAGCTTCCCCGGATCGGAACAGACATGCCGCAGGCAAAAAAAAGCGTTGAAACCGTCGCGATAGGCCGGATCGGAGGCGCCAAGGGCGTCTCGGGCGGCGTGAAAGTCACGAGCTACTCCGGAGAGTACGAACACTTCCTCGATCTCGACGAGGTGGAACTCGTCCCCGGCGATGAGAGCTCAGGCGGCGACAGTCCCCGGTTCAGGCCTGGTTTTGCCCTCGCTTCCATCACCGGAGCGGATGGAGTCGTGGTATTCGGCCGCCCCGGTAACGGGGCGAGCTCCGGCAACGGGGCGAGCTCCGGCAACGGGGCGAAGGGCGGGACGATAAAATCCGGTCTGCCAAAGGCTAGAACCTCTTCTGCAGACCTGAGCGGGTCGACAGGCAATCCCGCACGGCACATGAAGGTGAAGATCGCCGACATCGAGGCGGGTGCGGGTAATCTCGTTCTCTACTTCGAGGGCTACGACAGCCCCGAGGCCGTGCGATCCCTCGCCGGAATGGATATCGTCGTGCCGGTGGAAAAAGGGGCGCCCCTCCGTCAGGGCGAGTGGTATGTCAGGGACCTCGTCGGTCTGAAGCTTGTGGCTTCCGGAAAGACCGTCGCCACTGTCGCGGGAGTCTTCGACGGAGCCGCCGACCCTTGCCTCGAAGCGTCGATGCCGGGCGGGCGGGTGGTCCTCGTTCCCTTCCGCAAGGAGTTCGTCGGGACGGTGGATCTGGAAGCGGGGACGGCAGAACTGCTCGCGCCCTGGGTGCTCGAAGAATGAAAATCACCGTCCTCTCGCTCTTCCCCGAGATTCTCAGGGGCTTCTTCGAAAGCTCGATCATGGCGAGGGCCGTCAAGTCCGGACTTGTGAGCTACGAGCTCGTCAACATCAGGGATTATGCTCTGGACAAGCACCGCAAGTGCGACGACGAGGTCTTCGGGGGCGGGGCGGGCATGCTGATGAAGCCCGAGCCGCTCGGCGGGGCCCTGGCCGCCGCGGGCTCGCCCGTTGCGCGGACGGTCTTTCTCACACCTTCCGGCAGACTCTTAAACCAGGCTCTGGCGCGCGACCTGGCCCGCGAGCCGGAACTCGTCCTCATCTGCGGACGGTACGAAGGAGTAGACCAACGGATCGTCGATTCCTTCGTGACCGATGAGGTGTCGATCGGGGACTATGTCCTGTCCTCCGGCGAGATCGCTGCCCTCGTCCTCGTCGACGCGGTCTACCGCCTCATTCCGGGAGTCATTTCGGGCGAATCCCTCTCCGAGGAGAGCTTCGGCTCAGGGCCAGCTTCCGGGCCGAAGGGCAATTCCGACCCGGGAACGAATCTCGGTTCGGGTCTTCTCGAGTATCCCCAGTATACACGACCCGCAATTTATGATAGTATAAAAGTCCCTGAAGTCCTGACTTCGGGAAACCACGCACAAATCGCCCGGTGGAGGCTCAGGAAGAGTCTGGAAAAGACTCTCGCCTACCGCCCCGAGCTGCTCGCGACTGCCGACCTTCCCGAAGAGGTGCGGAACATGTTGCGCGAAATAACGACCGAAGGGGGAAGTCATGAACCTGATACAGCAAATCCAGGCGGAACAGCTCAAAGAGAACGCTGAACCATTCAATGTCGGCGACACCGTACGGGTGCACTTCAAGATCGTCGAAGGCAAGACCGAGCGCGTCCAGATATACGAAGGCCTCGTCATCGCCAAGAAGAACGTCAGCGTCGGCCGCACCTTCACTGTGCGCAAGACTTCCTACGGCGTCGGCGTCGAGCGTGTGTTCCCGATGAACTCACCCCGCGTCGAGAAGGTCGAGGTCATCCGCGCCGGCAAGGTCCGCAGGGCCAAGCTCTACTACATCCGCACCAAGGTGGGAAAGAAGTCCAAAGTCAAGGAACTCATCACCACCAAGAAAGACCAATAGCAGCGAGGCCGTCCGGGTTTTTCACCCGAATGCCCTTTGCCGCAGCACATTCAGCCCGCTCTCCGAGCGGGCTGTTTTGTATCCCGGCCCTGTGTCGCAGTTTTGCCTCATCGCCATCGCCATCGCCATCGCCATCGCCATCGCGGTTTTTTGCAAATACTTCTGAATTTCCTCCACGAAACTGAAGCGCGAAGAGGGTTTTTGCGCGAATACCCTTCGTGGGCAAGGAGGAATTTTCTGAAAAGCGTTGAGGAGTTTCTGCTCCGCGACGGCGGCAGGAAAGGCAAAGGGAAAAAGGGAGAAGATGCCGTGGCTTCTCTGCTCGCGGACGAAGGGTACCGCATCGTGGCGCGCAATTTCAGGGCGGGCCCAGGCGAAATCGACATAGTGGTTTTCCGGAAACCCGCGCTTGCCTTTGTCGAGGTGAAAACCTGGTACTTTTTCGGTGCTACGGACCTTTATCTCGCCATCGGCAGAGAGAAACGCCGCCGCATCGTCGAAACGTCTAAAATATTCCTCTGTCTGCATCGACAATATAATGAGGCCTGTATCCGCTACGATGTCTTTCTCATGAGGGGAGAACTCATGGCAGGGCGGTACGAATCGGCATTTGCGGGAGTAGTATGAAAGGACGGCGACCTGAAAGACCGGATCGTGGTATACTTGGTTTCCTTGCGGATGTTTCTCCGGAAAGCGGCAGTTTTTCCGAGCGGGATTGGGCTGGCTCCGACGGGCGGCATTTCGACCCGATCTGGCAAGCCCAGTGCTATGACGAGGAGAGAATCATGGACGTCAAGGTAAAACTCTACGATCACGAATACATCGAGGGCGCGGTATCGAGCATCGCATCGCTCGTGAGTTCGAGACTTGTCAAAGGAAGCTCCGATGGCGGAAGAAAGACGAGAGGATAAGGCCCCGCGCCCCGAAGGGCAGGGTTCCGGAGAAGGAAAGCCAAAAGGGAACAGACACAAGCGGTTCCGGGGTCCCAGACGGGACGGGGCGCCGCGCGAGGGAGGAACTCCCGGACAGATGCAGCTTCCCGGCGGCAAGGCAGTCACGGCTCCGAAGGGAAGCGAGGCTCAGGTCCAGGAACCGAAGAAGGATTCTCCGCTCTGCCCCATCTGCCAGAAGCCTATCTACGACATGTCCAACGCGGTGGCCGAGCCTTCCGAGGGCCTTCCCGCCCATTTTGACTGCATCCTGGACAGGGTGAGCGCGGCTGAAACCCTCGCGCCGAACGAAAAAATTGTCTATCTCGGCGGAGGAGCATTCGGTGTCGTCGAGTTCAAGGACAAGAACGAAGCTTCCTTTGTCGTAAAACGGCGCATTCAGTGGGAAAAGGAGGGCGAGAAGAAGGATTGGCGCAAGTCCATGTCCTCCGGAATCGTCAATCTGTGATTCGCAGGTTTCATACCCCGCGGCTCTGTGTCGGAATACGCATATGGTGAACTGAAGGGAGACTGAAGCATGGATATCCTCATGGTATCGATAAAAGTCAAACCGGAGATGGTCGACGGGTTCCGGACAGCTACCCTCGAGAACGTCAGGGAGAGCGTCAAGGAGCCGGGGATAGGGCGTTTCGAACTTCTCCAGGACCCCGACGACAGGACGCGCTTCGTCCTCATCGAGGGATATCTCGACGCGGAGGCCCCGGCGCGGCACAAGGCGACGGCGCATTACCTGAGATGGAAAGAGATCGCCGAGCCCATGATGGCGGAGCCCCGCACGAGGGCGATGTTCAGGCTGGTGAAACCGGTCTGAAACCGGCCTGCGGAGGACCAAAGGGGCCACGATCCCGAAAGCCGGAACCGCGCCGCTCCATCCACGAAGCCGGGCTCAGACCGCCTTCAGCTTCCACGCACAGGCGAGGAAATCCCTGAGGGCGGGGAGAATGTCCAGGCCACGGTGCATGAGTTCGTCTCCGCCGTGAAGGACGGGGAAGGGCATGAGGACGGTAGGGACCGGAGCCTGAGGCAGGCTGCCTGATCCCGCGCCTGAGGGCACCCGTATCTCTTCCACGATGTAATCCAGTCCGGGGTCGAGCCCCTTCAGCCGGAGAAGCGCGAGGGGCGGGTTTGGCACGCCCAGAATCCACACATGGCTGACAAGGGCCTCCTTCCTGTCCTTTGACACGTACATCCAGGCCGCCGCCTCGCCCTCGAAGGGGTTTTTCAGCCGGTAGAGTTCGCCATGCGCGACGAGATCGCGGTTCTCTTTATAGAAGGCGACTTGCCAGGCCACTGTCTTTTTTTCCTCCTCGGTCAGTTTCGTCAGGTCCAGCTCGTAGCCGAAGGTTCCGGCCATCGCCACAATCCCGCGCGCAGCGAGGGAGGTGACCCTGCCGACCTGGTGGTTCGGCACCGCCGAGACGTGGGCTGCCATCGCGGATGCCGGATAGACCATGCTCGTGCCGTACTGGATCATGAGGCGCTCCACCGCGTCCGAGTCGTCGCTCGTCCAGGTCTGGGGCATGTAGTGCAGCATGCCCGGATCGAAGCGTCCGCCGCCGCCCGAACAGCTCTCGAAGAGAATATCGGGGAAGGCAGCCGTTATCCGCTCGAGGACCTCGTAGAGTCCCAGCATGTAGCGGTGGGCCGTCTCTCCCTGGCGCCCGGGGGGCAGGCCCGCCGACCGGACTTCGGTCATGTTGCGGTTCATATCCCATTTGACATAGGAGATCGGGGCCGAGGCGAGGACGCGGCTGAGCATGCCGAGTATGGCTTCGCGCACATCGATCCGGGAAAAGTCGAGGACGAGCTGGCTCCGCGCCTGGGTCCGCCTGAAACCGGGGACGTGGAGGCACCAGTCGGGGTGGGCCCGGTACAGCTCGCTGTCCGGGGAGATCATCTCGGGCTCGAACCAGAGGCCGAAGCCGAGGCCCTTCCCGTTGATCGACGCCGCGAGGCCTTCCAGTCCACTGGGGAGCTTGCGCGTATTCACGGTCCAGTCTCCGAGGGAAGAGGTGTCGGAGTCCCTCCGGCCGAACCAGCCATCATCCAGAACGAAGAGTTCCATCCCGAGTTTCGCCGCCTCTGCCGCGATGGAGCCGAGCTTCGGCGCGTCGAAGTCGAAGTAGGTGGCCTCCCAGTTGTTGACGAGAATGGGCCGCGCTGCGTCACGGTATTTTCCCCGGCAGAGACGTTCGCGGTAGAGCCTGTGGAAGCCGCGCGACATGCCGCCAAGGCCTTCGCCCGAGCGGAGCATGACGACCTCGGGGGTGCAGAAGGATTCTCCGCGTCCGAGCCGCCAGGAAAAACCGAAGGGATTGATGCCGATGCCTGCCCTGGTCGTGTTGAACTGGTCGACCTCGACTTCGGCGGCGAAATTGCCGGAGTACACGAGGCTGAAGGCGAAAACCTCCCCCGAGTCCTCGGTCGCCTCCGGGCGGAGGAGGGCGAAGAAGGGATTATGCTGGTGGCTCGAGCTTCCTCTCCTCGACTCGATGGAAACGAGTCCCGCGGGAATGGGAAGTAGCTCGACTTGTCGCTCGCGGGCCCAGGCGCCGTGCAAGTGCAGGAGCCGGAAGTCCCTGTCGGGGAAATCGACCGAGGCGCTGAAAGCCTGCAGTATCTCGATATCGCCTGTCCCGGCGTTCCGGACGGTCGCTGACCGCGAGATTGCGTCGTGCCGGGGAAATACCGAGTAAGAGAGGATGAGGGATAATCCCCGGAAACTGTCTTCGAGCTCCAGTTCGAGGGTTTCGACGCCGTCCCCCTCTTCCGCGTAGGTCGCGGGAAGGCCGGGAAGAAGAGCTTTGCCAACGAAGATGCGGTGGCCCGAGTAGACGGGCTCCGCTATCGTCGATCCGTCCGCGAAGCGGACCCGGATGGCCGGATTGCGGAAATCCGAGGTCCCGAAGGATGGGTATTCCTGCGGAAGTGTGTCGAGCGAGAGGCTCTTGTCGCCCGGATCGGGGGTGGGCGAGAAGGAGGGGCGCTCGACGGAGAGGGGAAGACGCGCGCAGTCGATGCTGCGGAGGGCGGGGCCCCAGTACACGTGAGCCGGATAGCCGGCGGGGTGAATCCTGAACACATAGCTCGTCGTGCCGGTGCGCAGGTGAAAGCTTCTGTCCGATTCGCGGTACTCGATGGGCATGGTGGTGGCCTCCACATGCTTTATAGCGCGCCGGGAGCGGTTTGTCTCCCGCGCGCTCAAGGGATCACGGGATGCGGGTTTTGTCCTGGCATCTGCCCGCCTGGGGGCAGCCCGAACAGCCGCATCCGCAGCCGCGGCCTGGGCCTTTCTTTTGGGAGACCGACCGCAAGATCCTTCTGATGACAAAATATGCCGCCGCGGCGACCGCGAGCCCCACGACGAGATATTCGAGGGTGGATGAGCCCGCCGTGACAGAGGCGGCGAGCACGTTCCCGGCCTGTCCACCGGCCTGAACGATCCCGCTCACGAGAGCGCCCCGGCGATGAGGCCGATGTTGTAGACGGCTGCCCCCGCCACCCACCCCAGCCCAAGCATGAAGGCGAAGGCGAAGCCGAGCCACTTCCACCCCAGTTCGGCCCGGATCGTGGCGAGTGCGGCGAAGCAGGGCGGGATGAGGAGGGTGAAGAGCATGAGGACGAAGGCGACCAAGGGATTGAAGGTCGGATCCTTCCTGAGCGCCTCGGCGAGTCCCTGCCCGCGGTCTTCCTCCGTGGACGCGACCCGATGCAGGACAGCCAGGGTGGAGACGACGACTTCCTTGGCCGCGAAACCCGTGACAGTGGCGACGCCGATCTTCCAGTCGAAGCCGAGGGGCCGGAATACCGGCTCGATGAACTTTCCGATGCGACCCGCGAGGCTGTACTCCAGTTTTTTCTCCTGCATGGCTGTGTCGACGAGGGCCGAGAGGGCGCCCTCCTCGGCGCCGGGATTCTCGAGGGCGAGGGTAGAGCGCAGCGTTTCGGCCGCGGCCGCGTCGGGTCTGTACGCCGGGAAGGCGGTTATCGCCCAGATGAGAATCGAGGCGGCGAGGATGACCGTCCCCGCCTTCTTGAGGTACTGCACAGTCTTCTCCCTGACATGCCAGAAGATGCCGACCAGAGTTGGCGCGCGGTAGGGAGGCAGCTCCATGACGAAGGGCGTCGCCTCGCCTCTCAGAACCGTGTTTTTGAGAAGGAGGGCCGAAAGAAGCGCGAGCGCCACGCCGATCGCGTAGACCAGCATGACCATGGCCGCCGGGTTTTTCGGAAAGAAGGCCGCCGCTAGGAGGACGTGGACAGGGAGCTTGGCCCCGCAGCTCATGAAGGGGATGACGAGGATGGTGACGATGCGGTCGCGCGGGCTTTTCAGGGTGCGCGCGGCCATGATGGCCGGGACAGAGCAGCCGAAGCCCAGCATCATGGGAAAGATCGACTGGCCGTGCAGTCCGAAGCTGTGGAGAAGCTTGTCGGTCGCGAACGCGGCCCGCGACATGTAGCCGATGTCTTCCAGTATCGACAGAAGGAAGAAGAGGATGATGATGAGGGGAACGAAGGACATGACCCCGCCCACGCCCGCTATGATGCCGTCCACGATGAGGGATTTGAGAACGCCCTCCGCGAGGACGGACGAAACCGCTCCTGAGAGCCAGGCGAAGAAGGCCTGTAGCCAGGCCATCGGGAAGGCGCCCAGCCTGAAGGTGATCTGGAAGACCGACCAGAGGACGGCGGCGAATATCGGCAGGGCCAGGAAGCGGTTCATCACGATCCTGTCGGCCGCCTCGGTGAAGGAGAAATCAGGCTTGTTGACGACGGATACGGCTTCGCGGACCGCGCCGCGGATGTAGCCATATCGCTTCTCGGAGACGACGATCTGGGCATCCTTGGCGTAGTGCCGCTCGATCCAGCGGACTGCCTCCTCCGCGAGGGCGCGGACTTTCTGCGCTTCGCAGTGCCCGGAGAGGCGTTCAGCCGCGTTGGAATCCTTCTCGAGCAGCTTCACCGCGAGCCACCTCGTCGGATACCCGGCCGCGAAGTTCCTGTCGGAGTCGATGGCAGCCTCGATGGGGGCGAGAAGACCTTCGATTTCGTCGCCGTAGCGGAGAGAGCGGTCTTTGCGAGTCTGAGTCGTGCGGCGTTCCGGGCGGGGCGGGCTCCGGTCAGAGTCCGCGACAGAATCGATGAGATCGAGGAGTCCGTCGACCCCGCCTCCTTTCGTGCCCACCGTCTTGGCCATGGGGACGCCGAGGACCGAGGAGAGGAGCTTTTCGTCGATGCGGATGCCCTTGGTCTCGGCCTCGTCGGTCATGTTGAGCGCGCCCACGACGGGGATGCCGAGCTCCTGGAACTGGAGGCAGAGGTAGAGGTGGCGTTCGAGGTTGGTGGAGTCGAGGACGTCGACGATGAGGTCGGGCTTCTCGTCGAGAAGGAAGTCACGAGTGACGACCTCGTCGATGGAGTAGGCCGTGAGACTGTAGATGCCCGGGAGGTCTATGAAGCGGTACTCGCGCTCATTCCGGACGCGGCTGCCCTCGCGTTTTTCCACCGTGACTCCAGGATAGTTGCCGACCTTGTAGTGGGCCCCGGTGAGGGCGTTGAAGAGGGTGGTCTTGCCGGAATTGGGATTGCCGGCGAGGGCTATCCTGATAATGTCCTTTGTGGCCGCGCTCATCGGGTCTCCCACACTCCCGCGCGGCCTCGCGGTCGAATCGTCGCGCCCCAGTCGCCCACCGGCTCGACCTCGATTCCCGAAGCCTCGCTCCTCCGTATGAGGATGTCGTAGCCGCGAATCCTCACCTGGAAAGGCCCGCGCAGGAAGCCCGCGCGGACTACGGAACCCTCGGCGCCCTCCGTGAAGCCCATGTCGGCGAGGCGCTTGCCCACCTCGCCGCCCAGTTTCACGCCGATGACCCTGAACGATGCTCCCTGGGGAGCCTCGGAAACGAACATTGTATCTCCTCGGGAGGCCTCAGGATGGCCTCCACTGATTCGCATGCGGGTTTCGCCCCCAGCAGCGCGCCGCGAGTTCGATGTCTCCGGTCAGATTCCGGCTGGGGCCGGCTGATGGGCGACGCGCGAGGCGCAGTCGGCGCAGCGGCCCAGAAGCTCGAGGCGGTGACCGCTCGGCGAGAATCCGTAGGCCTTGTAGATGGCTTCCTGCGCCTTCTCGATCGCTTCGTCCGAGAACTCGACGACTTGTCCGCATTCGACGCAGACCAGGTGGTCGTGGTGGTCGTGGCGCCAGGCGTGCTCGTACTGCTTCGCGCCATCGTCCCTGCATGCTTCCCTCGCAAGTCCCGCCTCGGCGAGAAGCTTGATGGTGCGGAAGACGGTGGCCTGGCCGATGCCCGGGTCGAGGCTCCTCGCCGCCTCGTAGAGTTCCTCGGCCGTCGTGTGGCGCTCGATTTCAAGGAAGGCCCTGAGCACGGTTTCTCTCGCGCCCGTCATTTTCTGACCGCGGTCTTTGAGATAATCCTCGAGGACCGACTTTTCGTTGTTCTGCATTCCGGCCTCCGTATGAGAGCCTGGTTCCAGCTCACTGCCTCGCGATAATTGATAATGATTATCAATATCAATTAAACGGACTTTCGTCAAGTCCATTCGATCCGATTCGATAACAATGTATAAATATGCGTAAAAATTGAACAATAGTTGACAATTATGCAAATACCTGTTTTACTGCCGAATCTGGATACTATCAAGAGAAACGGGCGGGTATAATGGGACAAACGCGAGACGAGGGGCAGCCTTCCCCCGGATATCCTCCGAAACAGGGCATGTACGACCCGGCCAACGAGCATGATGCCTGCGGCATCGGCTTCGCGGTCAACATCAAGGGGCGGAAATCCCACGCCGTCATTTCGCAGTCGCTCACGATCCTCAACAACATGAGCCACCGCGGTGGTGCCGGCTACGAGCGCAACTCGGGCGATGGCGCCGGAATACTGACACAGATACCCCACCGTTTCTTCGCCGAGGTCTGCCCGGAATCCGGCATCAGTCTGCCTGCGGCAGGGGATTACGCGGTCGGAATGGCCTTTCTGCCCCGCGACCCCTCGATACGGGCCTCCGTCTGCCTGGAAATCGAAGAGATGGCCCGGGCCCAGGGCTTCTCCTGCCTCGGCTGGCGGACAGTGCCCGTCGACCTGTCATCTCTCGGAACCATCTCTCGCTCCGTCATGCCGGTCATCCGCCAGCTCTTCCTCGGAAAACCCTCTGGCCTCGCGACCGAACTCGACTTCGAGCGAAGACTCTACCTCCTGCGGAAAAAGGTCGAGAAGACGGTCATCGAGGCGCCCGAATCGGCGCCCGACTACCGCTACTTCGCGAGCCTCTCCTGCAAGACCATCGTCTACAAGGGCATGCTCACCTCGGAGCAGGTCCAGCCCTTCTTCCTCGACCTCTCGCATCCGGCCTTCGAGTCGGCTCTGGCCCTCGTCCACTCGCGCTTTTCGACGAACACCTTTCCGACCTGGATACGCGCCCATCCCTACCGCTACCTCATTCACAACGGCGAGATCAACACGCTCCGGGGCAACGTGAACTGGATGCACGCCCGCGAATCCCTCATAAAGACCGACCTCTTCGGCGGGGATGCCGCCGACATCCTTCCCATCATCAACCCGAACGGCTCCGATTCGGCCATGTTCGACAACTGCTTCGAGTTTCTCATGCTCACCGGCCGCTCGCTTCCTCACGCCATGATGATGATGATTCCGGAGCCCTGGTCAGGCAACGAATCCATGAGCGATTCCAAGAAGGCCTTCTACGAATACCACGCGAGCCTCATGGAGCCCTGGGATGGCCCCGCCGCCATGGCCTTCACGGACGGCAGCAAGGTCGCCGCCGTGCTGGACCGCAACGGCCTTAGGCCCGCCCGCTACTACGTCACCCTCGACGACACGGTCATCCTCGCCTCCGAAGTCGGCGTCCTCGACATACCCGCCGACAGGATCATCCGCAAGGAGAGACTCAAGCCCGGCCGCATGCTCCTCATCGACACGGCCGAGGGCCGGATCATCGAGGACGAGGAGCTCAAGGAGAGCATCGCCGGGGAGAAGCCCTACCGGGAATGGCTCGACGAGCACCTTGTCACCATCGAGGAGCTGCAGCCTTCCCCCCATGGAGTCGAACCCGACCATGAATCTGTCCTCAAGCGCCAGAAGGCTTTCGGATACACCTACGAAGATCTCCGTCTCGTCCTCACGCCGATGGTGAAGGAAGGTGTCGACCCCATCGGGTCCATGGGCAACGACACGCCGCTCGCCGTGCTCTCGGACAAGCCCCAGCTCTTGTACAATTACTTCAAGCAGCTTTTCGCGCAGGTCACGAATCCTCCGATCGACGCGATCCGCGAGGAAATCATCATCGGGCCCGAGACCTTCATAGGTTCCGAGGGCGACCTCATCAATCCGACTCCGAGGGCCGCACGGCAGATCAAGCTGGCGAGCCCCTTCATCGACAACGACGAACTCGCCAAGCTGCGGCACATCTCCCGCGAGGGCTTCAAGTCGGTCAGAATTCCGATTCTCTATCCGGTCGGACAGGACGGTGCCGGTCTCGAGAAGGCGATGGACGCTGTCTGCGCGGCCGCCGACAAGGCTTTCGCGGAAGGCGCGAACATCATCATCCTCTCCGACCGCGGCGTGGGCAAGGACAAGGCGCCCATTC
This sequence comes from Treponemataceae bacterium, assembly GCA_963678065.2. Classification (GTDB taxonomy): domain Bacteria; phylum Spirochaetota; class Spirochaetia; order Treponematales; family Rectinemataceae. Next base: position 1,569,261 of record CAXXVZ010000003.1, on the reverse strand, counting down.
CGGCACTCCTGGCCGTATCGGGCCTCCACCACCATCTCATCCGCAATGAGACGCGGACGAGGCTCTCCATCGTCCTCGAGTCTGGAGAACCCCGGGAAATTCACCACTTCGCCATGCTCATCGGCTACGGTGTCTCGGCGATCAATCCCTACCTCGTCTTCGAATCGATCGACGACATGATAAAGACGGGGCTCCTGCCCGACACGACCCACGAGAAAGCCGTCGCGACCTACAAGAAGGCGGTCACCAAGGGCATCATCAAGGTCATGTCCAAGATGGGTATCTCGACTGTCCAGGGCTACCAGGGCGCCCAGATATTCGAGGCTGTGGGCTTGGGCGAAGCGTTTATCGAGAAATATTTCACTGGCACGCCATCGCGCATCGGCGGAATCGGCATCGCGGAAGTAGCTGCCGAGATCGAAGCGAGGCATGAGGCGGCCTTCGGCCTCCGGGCTCTCCACAACCACACGCTGAGCGCGGGCGGCGACTGGCAGTGGCGCAAGGACGGAGAATACCACCTCTACAACCCCGAATCCGTGCACAGGCTCCAGATGGCATGCAGGAAAGGGGATTACAGTCTCTTCAAGGAATATACGCGTTCGATCGACGACCAGTCGGCCAGACAGTGCACCCTGCGCAGCCTCATGAAGTTCAGGACGACCGAGGCCGTACCGCTCGACGAGGTCGAGTCCGTCGAATCCCTCGTGAAGCGCTTCAAGACGGGAGCGATGTCCTACGGCTCCATCTCGAAGGAGGCCCACGAGGCCATGGCCATCGCCATGAACCGGCTCGGAGGCAAGAGCAACTCAGGCGAGGGGGGCGAGGATCCTTCGCGCTACATCCCCGACGCGAACGGAGATTCCCGGCGAAGTTCGATAAAGCAGGTAGCTTCGGGACGCTTCGGTGTGACGAGCCACTATCTCATGAACGCCACGGAAATCCAGATCAAGATGGCCCAGGGAGCCAAGCCCGGCGAGGGCGGACAGCTGCCCGGGCGCAAGGTCTATCCCTGGATAGCCGAGTGCAGGCGCTCGACTCCCGGCGTCGGCCTCATCTCCCCGCCTCCCCACCACGACATCTACTCGATCGAGGACCTCTCCGAGCTCATCCACGACCTCAAGTGCGCGAGCCCCGATGCGAGAATCTCCGTCAAGCTCGTGTCGGAAGTCGGCGTCGGAACCATCGCGGCCGGCGTGACCAAGGCGCGGGCCGACGTCGTCCTGATTTCGGGTTACGACGGCGGCACAGGAGCCTCGCCGCGCACTTCGCTCAGGCACACAGGCCTTCCCTGGGAACTCGGGTTGGCCGAGACCCACCAGACTCTCCTTCTCAACAATCTCAGGTCCAGAATAACGGTGGAGACGGACGGCAAGCTCATGACGGGCCGCGACGTCGCCATCGCCGCCCTCCTCGGCGCCGAGGAGTTCGGCTTCGCGACGGCTCCCCTCGTCGTTCTCGGCTGCGTCATGATGCGGGTGTGCAACCTCGACACCTGTCCCGTCGGCGTAGCGACCCAGAATCCCGCACTCAGGGCCCGTTTTACCGGAAAACCGGAGTACGTCGAGAACTTCATGCGTTTCATCGCGCAGGAGCTGCGCGAGCACATGGCCGCGCTCGGCTTCCGCAGGCTCGAGGATATGGTCGGTCGCTCCGACCTCCTCGCCATGGAACCCGCGGAGGGCAACGCCAAGACGGCGAAACTGGACTACTCCCGTATCCTCTTCCGCCCCGATGTTCCCGAAAGCTGGGGGCGGCACAAGGCCGCTGCCCAGGAACACAGTCTCGACGATTCCCTGGACCGGCGCGTCCTTCTGCGCCTCTGCGAACCCGCCCTCGAGCGCGGGGAGAAGGTCTCGGTGACGATCCCGGTGCGGAACGTCAACCGCGTCGTCGGGACGATACTCGGCGCCGAGGTCACGAAGCGCTACGGCGAGAAGGGCCTGCCCGAGGACACGATCCGGCTCAAATTCGTCGGCTCGGCGGGACAGAGCTTCGGGGCCTTCCTGCCGCCTGGCATCACCTTGTCGATAGAGGGCGACTCGAACGACCACATCGGCAAGGGACTCTCGGGCGGCAAGATCGTCGTCTATCCACCCGCCGGAGCCGCGTTCAAGCCGGAGGAGAACATCATTGTCGGCAACGTAGGATTCTACGGGGCGACCTCTGGCGAGGCCTACGTGCGAGGCATGGCGGGCGAACGCTTCTGCGTCAGAAACTCGGGCGTGAAGGCTGTCGTCGAGGGCGTGGGCGACCACGCCTGCGAGTACATGACCGGAGGCCGCGTCGTCGTCCTCGGGTCGACGGGGCGGAACTTCGGCGCCGGAATGTCGGGCGGCATAGCCTACGTCTACGACGCCGACGGCAACTTCGGCTCGCGCTGCAACCGCGAGATGATCGACCTCGAGGATCTCGGCGACGCCGAGGACGCGGCCGAGCTGAAGGCCCTCATCGAGAAGCATGTCGCGGCGACGGGGTCTGCCCTCGGCAGGCGCATCCTTTCAGGCTGGGAAGGCTCGCTGAAGCGCTTCGTGAAGGTCATGCCGCGGGACTTCAAGCGCATGAGGGAGTCGATCCGCAAGGTTCGCGAAGAGGGCCTCTCGGGCGAAGCCGCGCTGATGGCGGCTTTCCAGGCGAACAACCGGGATCTTTCCCGGGTCTCGGGCAACTAGGAGGCGGGGAATGGCCAAACCAACCGGGTTCATGGAATATGCGCGCGCAGTCCCGGCCGACCGGGCGCCGCTTGTGCGGGTCAACGACTGGAAGGAATTCCACGAAAACTTCGCGACCGAGGAAGAGCGCAGAGTCCAGGCAGCGCGCTGCATGGATTGCGGCACGCCTTTCTGCCACTCCGGAGTGCTCTACGACGGGGCGGTCTCCGGCTGCCCGATCAACAATCTCATCCCCGAGTGGAACGACCTCGTCTACCGCGGGCTCTGGCAGGAAGCGGCGAGGCGGCTCCGCCTCACCAACAATTTCCCCGAGTTCACGGGCAGGGTCTGCCCCGCTCCCTGCGAGGGCGCCTGCACCATGGGCATCAACGACCCCGCGATAGCGATCAAGCTGAACGAGGTCGAGATCGTCGATAAAGCCTGGGAAGAGGGCTGGATAAAGCCCGAAGCGCCGGCCTCGCGCAGCGGAAAGAAGGTTGCCGTCGTCGGATCGGGTCCATCGGGCCTCGCATGCGCCGACCAGCTGAACAGGGCCGGCCACGCAGTCACCGTCTACGAGAGGGCCGACAGGGCGGGCGGCATCCTCATGTACGGCATCCCGAACATGAAGCTCGACAAGGCTCTCGTGAAAAAACGGCTCGACCTCATGGCGGAGGAGGGCGTCTCTTTCGTGACGGGGGTCGAAGTGGGGAAGGATCTTGCGGCCGAAACCCTGAAAGCCAATTTCGACGCGGTTGTCCTCGCCTGCGGGTCGACACGTCCGCGCGACCTTCAGGTTCCGGGGCGCGACCTCTCCGGGGTCCACTTCGCCATGGAGTACCTGTCGAGGAGCACGAAGAGCCTTCTCGACTCGAACCAGCGCGACGGGAACTTCATCCAGGCCTGGGGGCGCGATGTCGTCATCATAGGCGGCGGCGACACGGGAACGGACTGTGTCGGCACCGCCCTGCGCCAGGGCTGCAAAAGCGTCATCCAGCTGGAGATCCTGCCGAAGCCTCCCGAGACGCGCGCGGCCGACAATCCCTGGCCCCGCTGGCCCAAGATCCTCAAGACAGACTACGGCCAGGAGGAAGTCATCGCGATGACGGGCTCGGACCCGCGCCGCTACTGCGTGACGGTGAAGGAGTTCATCGGGAAGGATGGGAAGCTCGAGGGCATTCTCGCCGTCGATATCGAGTGGAAGAAGGACAAGTCGGGCCGATTCGGACCCGTCGAGAAGAAGGGCTCGGAGCGTGTTATTCCCGCCTCGCTCGTATTGCTCGCCATGGGCTTCCTCGGACCCGAGGAAGCTGTGCTTTCAGCCTTCGGCGTCGGAAAGGACGCGCGCGGCAACGCGGCTGCCGAGTACGGGCGCTTCGCGACCGCCGTGCCGGGCGTCTTCGCGGCGGGCGACATGCGCAGGGGGCAGAGCCTCGTCGTCTGGGCGATAGGCGAGGGACGGAAAGCCGCACGCGCGGTCGATCTTCATCTCATGGGAAAGACGCAGCTGCCATAGGAGAAGGCTTTAGTCCGAAAAGATGGAGTCGGGGTCGAAAGAAAAACCAGCCAGAACCGCGGAGGACGCGACCCCGAGTCCGTCGCCCTTTTCGCGCACCAGAGCCTCGCCGTAGCGCCTGTCCTCTCCGAGAACGTAGCGGTGGAGCCAGCATGAGCGAGGCTCCAGGGCCCAATACTCCCGGACGCCCTCGCGCTCGTACAGGCGGTACTTCTCGTTCAGGTCCTTCTTCGATGTCGAGGGCGAGAGTATCTCGACGACGAGATCGGGAGCTCCGCGGACGAATTTGCCATTCTCTGTCTTCGCGGGATCGCAGACCACGACGATGTCGGGCTGGACGACCGTGTCCGCCTCGTCGTCTGTCTGGCCAAGACGGGGAAAAAGGACGTCGACGGGAGCGAAAAAGGGCTCACAGGGCTTACCGTGCAGGAATCTGCTGATTTCAGCCCATAATCTCCCCAGCATTCTCTGATGTTTTATTATCGGGGCGGGGCTCATGTCATAGGCTACGCCGTCGATGAGTTCCCATCGCTCGCCATCGGGCCAGGTCCGGTAATCGCCATACGTGAATGTGCCCGAAAGGGCCTTTGCGGGTTCAGCCATCGGTTTCATGCCTCCACTATACCATTACATCGCGCAAGAATGCTTCCGGCGATTGAAGCTGTCTGACAGCGCGGGGACTGCGGTCATCGCCAGCAAAGGGACCTGAACGCTGATCGGCAACTCATACTTTACGACGCTATCTGCCGGGCTTTAGTCCGGCAGGACTTTCAGGTCTGACTGTCCTGTCAGTCGCGCGCGGGATTACGCAGCTTTTGTTCGGCTAGAGTCTCTTCTCGCCTGTGAGGTTTCGTTTTCCCGTCAGGTCCTCGCTGATCTCGAGCGTGCCGAGGTATTCGCCTTCTTTCGTGCGCAGGGCCCGGTACTCGATGTGGATGAATCTTCCCTTTAGCGTCAGCCAGAAGCTCTCGCGGTCGCTCTCGCCCGAGCGGAAGCCTCCGACGATGCGCATGACTCGGTCGACGCTCTCGTGGGGGTGACAGTCCGCGACTTTCCTTCCGATGATCGAGCGCGAGCGCGGGAAGACGCGCTCCGGCCCATCCGTGAAGAAGGCGACCCTGTCGTCCGCGTCGACGAAGGTCATGTCCTGGGGGATGGTTCTGAAGAGAGCGGACAGGATTTCCGGAGAGAGGGAGCCTGAGCCGAGGTTCACTTCCGAGCTCGACGGTATTCCGGGCTTTTTTGCGTGTTCGGAAACCATCGCCGCTACGGTCGCCGCATGTCCGGTCGCCGTCCCGGTCCCTGCAGGCTGACCCGACGCCGCTGTCGGCGTGGCATTCCGCGATTCAAGGCCCGGTTCGTGGCGCTCGTATGCCGCCACCTCCTGCTCCGAAAGGAAGGCGAAGCCGAAGTCCCGGGCCTCCGCGTACATCTCCTCGAGCTCGCCTTCGTCGAAGAGGCTGGCCATGAGAGGGTAGAGGACGCACTCGTCCCTGAAGACGAGGCTCGAGAGGTCGAAGAAGAGTCTGCCCGCCGCGACCTTCAGCATGTGCGCGTCATCAGAGCCTTCACCGCGCACAGACGGGTGGTCGAGACATGACAGGAGCCGCGCGAAGTCGGCGATCTCGCGCCGCAAGTCGTCCTGGATCGACCACATGAGGCGCACGCAGCGGTATTCGGGGAAGCGCGACTCGAAGCGGGGAAAGAGTATGTTCTCTTTTTTCCGGAAGAGAATTTCGACGCGACAGAGGCGCTCGAGGATGGCGCCGGCCTCGCGGGCTGCCTCATTCCGCGCAGCCCGCGCCTGCGCCTCGGAGGCCGGCGACGCAGGGTCCGTCGGCGGTACCGGGTTCGCGAGGCTGGCCACACAGGGCCTCAGCGCATCCAGGAGTCTGCGCGCTGCCCTCTCTTCTGCGACCAGCGATGAGAGGAAGCGCTCGCGAGCCGGCTCGGCCGGGTAGCGGTGGGCTTCGAGGGGATGGCGGAACAGGTTGAGGAGGGCTGAGACGAGGGGCTTGAGGCGGGAGAAGTCGAGCCCTTCCGCGACGAATCCATCCACGAGGCGGGCGATGTCGGCGGGAGTTGCGGCCTCGATCCAGGGCGATAGGGTTTCGGCCATCGTCTTGTCGAAGTTTTTCGCGAGTATGGCCTCGGCGATGGCCCTGAATATCCGGGATCGCTCGGCGGAGCTGGCAAGGAATTCGGACATGCGCCAAGTATATCCCTCACGGGAAGGGAGGGGAATCGCGGCAGCGCACTACGAGTGGCAGCCCGGCAGTATCCGGTGGTATAAGAAAGCATGAACGCGCGGTCCGGCGGTAAAAACTCCATGTCGCTCAGGGCTTTTCTCGACCTCGTCGAACTGAGGACGAAGGCGGCGAGTCTCGTCCCCTTCCTGCTCGGAACATTCTGGGCCTCATGGAAGGGAGTCGATATTCTGCCCCTGCGGCTCATCCTCTTCTTCGTGTCGATGATTTCCTTCGACATGCTCACCACGGCTCTCAACAACTACGCCGACCGCAGACAAGACGGAGAAAGAGGCCGAGGAGGGCGCGACGTGAATCCGCACAACGCCATCGTCGCCCACAATCTGCCCGAAAACAAGGTGCGCGCGCTGCTCGTCCTCCTCTTTTTGGTCGCGACGCTCTCCGGACTCCTTCTCGCTGCCGAAAGCGGTCCCGTCGTCCTCGTCCTCGGCGCGGCCTGTTTCGGCGCGGGCATCCTGTACTCGGCGGGTCCTCTTCCTTTATCGCGCACGCCTCTCGGAGAAGTAGTTTCGGGGTTCTTCATGGGCTTTGTTTTGCCGCTCATCGCGGCGATGATACACGCGGGGAGCGGCTATTTCTTCGCGGCCTCCGTCTCGGGTAGACAGTTTGAGGTAGCCATCGACTGGCCGAACTTCCTGGGACTCTTCGCGGCCTCTATCCCCGCCATGGCCGGGATCGCCGGCATAATGCTCGCCAACAATATCTGCGACATCGATGGCGACCGCGAGGACGGGCGCTGCACCTTCCCCGTCAGCGTGGGGCGAAAGACCTCTCTCACCGTCTTCGGCCTTTTGCATCTGGCGGCTGTTCTGTCGATACCCTTCTCCGTCGCGGCAGGGGCCCTGCCCGCCATCGCCCTCGTCGCCCTCGCGTCCATCGTACCGATGCGGAACAATGTCGCGCGCTTCAGGCGACTCCAGACAAAGAGCGACACATTCAGATTGTCGGTGGCCAACTTTCTTTTTGTGAACCTTCCCCTCGCAGCGGCGTTGGCAATGGCCACACTGCTTCGCAGGGCAGGGTAGCGGACTTTTTCCGATGCACAGATTCTCGCGGGATCTGGAGTATCCCCTGGATGTGCAGCCTCATCTCAGTCGCCCGAGAATCCAGACCGAGAAAGCCTTTCCGAGCCGGCCGAGCTCATCGGCGGAGAGAGTTTCAGATCTGTCGGCCGTAGTGTGGTAAGCGCTGAAGTCGCGTTCGGTCACGGAAACGGCGGCGGCGCCCGCGCGCGCGAATGGAGCATGGTCGGCGTTCCAGTTCGGATTGTTCAGCTCCGCCCGGAATCCGGCCGATTTCAGAAGGGCCGCCACCGATTCAGCGAGGGCGACGCTTGGCCTGTCTCCTGTCGAGGATACATCGAAGGGCAGATCGGCCGAGGATCCAACCATGTCGAGGTTGATCACCGCTGTGCCTGGAAGCCTGAAGGAGGGCGATCCTGAGAAAGCTGCTGCGCCCGATAAGCCCACTTCCTCTCCGTCTGTGAGGATGACCGCAAAATCAGCCTTGATCCCGGTGCGGGCTATTGCCGCGGCGATGTCCGTGACGAGGGAAGCGCCCGATGCATTGTCGAGGGCTCCGGGAAAGTAACTCCCGTCCGGATCGGTACCGACGTGGTCGTAGTGGGCGACGAGCGCGATTTTCGGCGTAAATTTTTTCCCGTCCCCGTTCAGGGACGCGACGATGGTTCTCCCCGCAACATCCCTGAATGTGCCGGGATTCACGATCTTTGCCCGATACCCGTTTTTCGCCGCGTCCTGCAATCGGGAAAACGCTTCCGTGGAGACAGCCATTTTGACGAGTCCCCGCTTTGGCGCGACGAGGGTGCCGAGAGGCTGACCTATCGCCATGGCCCTGATCGCGAGGGACTGGGTCGTCAACTCGTAGATTATGCCTTTTGCGCCCGCTTCGAGGTATTTTTCGTCGAAGTTTTTGTTGTAAACAGAGGCCGATATAAGAAGGATCGAACCTTCGGGATAGGTCTCCAACCTGCTCCCCTCCTCCGTCCTGATCGTGCGGGGAGGCGAATCGACAGCGAGGAGGGGACCCGCGATTGTTCCCCCCTCCCAGCCTCCACTCATGGATTCCTTGAAATCCACCCTGTACCGCATGCTCTCCCGGACCCCGGCCCCATCGAGAATTTCGAGTAGAGGTTGTCCCTTCATGAAAATGACCCGATCAGTGAACTCGATGAACGAGACTGAATAGCCGGCATCGCGAAGGCGGGCTGCGAGGAGATCCCCCGCCTTGACTCCTCCGGGTGTTCCGATCAGTCTTCCCGCGTACTCCGGCCCCGAGAGCTCCGCGGCGAGCGACAGTACGTCGGTTCCTTCGACGCCGCATGCCGGGGCCTGTGCGGCGACGGGCGCACAGGCGAGGCCGAGACTGAAAGCAATTCCTGCAAATCTCATCACTATTTGTCGAAAAAAAGTACTCATATACGCTCCTCTGGGTGGTATCGCGTCTGTCGACAGTCGGCACCACCCGGATTCTCGATCAATTGGGGATCTCTCTCGGGTTTGTTCAGCCTCAGGGAAGGCGAGAAGGACGGGCACTCCGAAACGGGAACTTATTTTGTTCGAGAATATCGCGAGAATGATGAGCGAAGCGAAGAAGAAAAGCACAGACTACCTCTGAAGCGACTGGTTTCCGGACGGCCACCCTGCGCTTGCGGCCCTGCTCACGGGTGGATCTCTCCTTACCGGATCAAAGATACGCGATCCACCGGGGCGGTTCAATATGCGGATGTCGCCGGAGATCCGGGCTTCCGGGATAGGGCCCGGCAGCGCGGGCAGCAGCGCTGCCCGCGGGCACGAGGCAGGTCGATCCTGCGCCGATAGACTTTAGGAATGCGCCTTCCACGCAGGCAGGCTGCGCATCATTTCTTCTGCGGCATTCCGCGCCACGGCCGGGTCAAATCCCTGTGTCCTCACGATGAAACCGGCGAGCGATGCCGCCTTCTCCTCGTAGGACTGCATCGTGCCATCGGCGCGGGCGCAGTGGACGCAGTAGTCTTTCGTCTCGTCGCCGAGCGGATAGTCTTCCTTCCGCTCCATCGGCATCCCGCAGGCTATGCACATCTTCATGCCGGCACCTGACGAATCATGGCCCCTAATCGCATTCTTTTCCACAAGATACCTCCTGATGTCTGGCCGTCCGGCGGCCGTTCATCGTATGTCCATGTCCAGGCCGAGAGAACCGAGGGCCGCGCGCCCTTCCTCAGTGAGAATGTAGACGCTTGTTTTTCCCTCATCCAGCTCGACCCAGCCCTTCGCGACGAACAGTTCGAGCACGCGGATGCCGAGTTCGCCTCCCAGGTGCTCGTAGCAACGCCTCCCGACGAGGCGGTTTACTCTGCTGCCCATATATCTCCTCCTTGTGCGCGGTCCCGGGCTGCGATGAGCCCCATGTAGTGTTCCACGAGCTCCGGGCCCCTGTTTTCGAGAACAGAACCCCCGGGAGCGAACAGTTCCCGGTTCGAGATGTAGTAGTGGACAAGGCCCATCCAGGTATTGAACAGGAGATGGACAGGCTGACGCTTGATCCTGCCCTCGAGCATGCCTGACTCCGCGGCACGCGCGATGTGGAACGAGATCGTGGATTGGATCATGATGAGAGCGATCCGGGCGGCTCCGGGCAGGAGACTCGTCTCCGCAAGAAGACGGGCGTAGAAGGCCTCGCGCTCCGCCATTCCGCGCAGTTGCGCCTCGAGCATCGCCTTGAGGCCGTCGCCCTGGACCGAGAGTTCGTGGAGTCGCCTGCACAGGCCGGAGCCGAAATCCTCGATGACGGCGACGATGAGAGCCTCTTGAGTCGGAAAGTGGAGGAAGAGGGTGCCGTGGGCTATCCCCACCGCCTCGGCTATCTCGTTGCTCCTGGTAGCCGTGATGCCCCGCTCTGCGAAGAGCGACAGGGCAGTCTCGAGGATGCGGCGCCGCGTCAGGGCTTTCTGTCGGGTCCTCTGCGTAGATGATTTGATGACTGATTGCTCACTGAGCATGTAGTCATGATACGGCGATATGTATCGCTCGTCAAGCGATTTCGTCCGACAGACGGGCTACAGGTCCGGAATTTTTCGACATTCTGCGCAAAGCCATCGATCAGTTCTCCTGGGATGCCGAGAGCGCCGACCCGAGGTCGACGATGAGGTCTTCCGGATCTTCCAGCCCGACCGAGAGCCTGAGCAGCGTGTCCGTGATGCCGAGTCTCTTCCGCGTCGCCTCCGGGATGTCCTATTATCTCCGGGAAATACACCTCGGTGACGCGCGGATGCGAATCGAGGAATTCGGCCAGGATCCGGGCTGTTTTCTGCTGCCTGTCCATCCGTATCGGCAGGGTTTTGATGCCCCGGAGGATGAGCCAGGAATCGAAGGGGGCGAGCACACCGCCCGTGGCGTTCTGGATGAAGAAGATCTTTTCGGAGAGCTCCTGCGAGGCGGTCACGACAAAGCCTGCAAGTGTGTCGTTGTGCCCTCCGAGGAATTTGGTTCCCGAATGGAAGACGATGTCGGCACCCAGTTCGATCGGACGCTGCAGGTAAGGGCTCATGAAGGTGTTGTCGACGATGAGGAGCAGGTTGGCTTCGCGCGCGATCCCGGCCATCGCCCGAAGGTCTGTGATGCGGATCATCGGGTTGGAAGGAGTCTCGACGATGAGGGCCTTCGTCTTTCCCTGAACGATCGCGCCGCGCACGGCGTCGGGATCTGTCGTATCGACAAAGCTCGCGCCGATGCCGAAGCGGCGGAGGATCGAATCGAAAATCCGGAAGGTGCCGCCATAGAGATCCTCGGAGAGGATGACGTGGTCGCCCGATGAGAAAAGCATAGTCACGGCGGTGCAGGCGGCGAGTCCCGTCGAAAACCCGAAGCCTCTGTGCCCGCCCTCGAGATCGGCCACTGCCTCCTCGACGGCCGTGCGCGTGGGATTGGCTGTCCGGGAATAGTCGTATCCGGTGCTCTGGCCATAGCCCGGATGACTGAATGTCGCTGTCTGGTAGATGGGCATGCTCACCGCACCCGTTGCCTTGTCGCGACACAAACCCGCACGGGTTGCGCGGGTACCGAATCCTTTCGATCCCTCCATGCTTTCACCTCCATGTATTGATAAAATGCACCAATGAGACCTTAATGGTATCATATAAAGGATGAACGCGGCTAGTCGGCGACTTTCGGGCTTCGCGACGATGGATTTTCCGACCGGATTCCGCAATAATCGACCAGAGGAGATCAAGCCCGTGATGTATTTCGACAACGCAGCTACTTCCTGGCCCAAGCCCCGCGCTGTTTGCGACGCGGCGGCCTCCTACCTGGGAGAGCGCGGAGGCAACCCCGGCCGTTCGGGCCACAGGATGTCTCTCGAGGCGGGGCGGACTGTCGATGCGACGCGGTGCCTCCTCGCCCAACTCTTCAACGCCCCCGGACCGGAGCGGATGATTTTTACATCCAACGCGACCGAGGCGATCAACCTCGCCCTGAAGGGATTCCTGTCTCCCGGCGACCACGTCGTCACGAGCTCCATGGAGCACAACGCCGTGGCCCGTCCTCTGGAGGCGCTGCGCGCGCGCGGCGTCGGCGTCACAAAAGTCCCGACTCCGCCCGAACGGGGCCTCGATCCCGCCGCGGTCGAAGCGGCGCTCCTTCCCGAAACAAAGCTCGTCGTCGTCTGCCACGCCTCGAACGTGGCCGGGACCATCAATCCGATCGCCGAGATAGGGGAGCTGTGCCGCCGTCGGGGCATTGCCTTTCTCGTCGACGCGGCCCAGACGGCCGGATGCCTCCCCATCGACGTTCGCGCGATGGGCATCGACCTTCTGGCCTTCCCCGGCCACAAGAGTCTTTTCGGCCCGCAGGGCACTGGAGGCCTCTGCATTGCGCCGGGCATCGCCCTCGATCCCCTCGTCGAAGGGGGAACCGGCACCGAGTCGGAATCCCTCCTCCAGCCGGAATCCTGCCCGGAGCGCTACGAGAGCGGGACACTCAATCTCCCCGGAATCGCGGGCCTCGGCGCCGGAATCCGCTTTATCCTCGATGAGGGACTCAAGAGGATACGCGAAACGGAGAGCGCCCTGGTCGCCAGCCTCATGGAGGGATTCGCAAAGGTCGAGGGGGTCACGCAGTATGGCCCGCCTTCCGGGGCCGAACGCGCGCCCGTGGTCTCGATCGACATCGCCGGAGTCGACCCTCTTGAAGCCGCCGTGATTCTGGACAGCCACTTCGACATCGCCGTCCGGGCGGGGCTCCACTGCGCCCCCGATGCGCACAGGAGTATGGGCACCTTCAGCCGCGGAACGATACGCTTCAGCCCCGGCCTTTTCACGACACAGACCGAGATCGACGTCTGCGTCGAAGCGGTCACGACGATCGCCTCCGAGTTCGCGACGAGAGGAGGCACCAGATGACCGACCCCTCGGAAACCATAGGAACCACGGCGCCGGCCGCGATTTCGCCCTCCGGGGCAGCCACCCCGGAAACAGTTCACTCGGCCATCCCGATGATCCCGGACAGATATTCCCGCCAGGCGATGTACAAGGGCATCGGGGCCGCCGGGCAGGAGAGGCTCGCGCGCTCGAGGGTGGCGATCGTCGGCATGGGGGCTCTCGGCACGGTGATCGCCGACAATCTCTGCAGGGCTGGCGTCGGCTTCATCCGTCTCGTCGACCGGGACTACGTCGAACTCAACAATCTCCAGCGCCAGACTCTCTACGACGAAGAGGATGCGCGCCAGGGACTCCCCAAGGTCGAGGCGGCGGCCGCGCGCCTGCGGAGGCTCAATTCCGGGATCGAGATCGAGCCTGTCTCGGCCGACCTCAACCCCGCGAGCGCCGAGGGGCTGACCGGAAATGTCGACCTCGTCCTGGACGGGACCGACAATCTGGAGACAAGGCTCATCCTGAACGACGCCTGCCTCAAGCGCGGGATTCCCTGGATCTACGGCGGCGCGATCATGGACAGCGGAATGAGCATGAACATCATTCCGGGCAGATCGCCCTGCTTCCGCTGCCTTGTCCCTGAACTCCCTCCGCCCGGAACCCAGGCGACCTGCAGTACGGCGGGCGTTCTCTCCATGATCACAGGCATAATCGGCTGCGTCCAGTCGGCCGAAGCGCTGAAGATTCTGACCGGCAGCCCCGATGTCAGGGCTGGGCTTTTCACCTTCGATGTCTGGAGCGGAAGGGCGGATATCGTGAGCATCCCGACCCGCCCCGACTGTCCGGCCTGCGCGGCGGGAAGATACGAGTATCTGGACGCGTCCTCGGCTTCCTGCACGACGAGCCTGTGCGGGCGCGATGCCGTCCAGGTCATACCCGCTCACCCGGTCGAGGTCGACTTCGCCGCGATCGCCGCGAGGCTTGCGCCCCTGGGCCGGGTCGAATCCAACCGCTTTATCCTCAGTTTCCGGACGGAAACCCTCGAAATCCGGCTTTTCCGCGACGGCAGGGCCATCATCAGGAATGTGAGGGACGCCAACGCGGCCAAGTCAGTCTACTCCGAGTACATCGGGTTCTGAAGGCGGTGCGCCCTCAATCCTGCGGTCCCAAGGAGGGCGGCAATCGGTGTCGCGCGGGTCGCATCGCGGATGGCGAGATGGCTGCCGGGTTTCGGCTCAGATGGAATACTCGCCGCTACCTCTCGTGGCCGCGGCGTCCGCGACCGAAAGACCGCCGAGATAGTTCTTGACCGCGTTGTCGAGCCCCGTCCACACCGGCAGTGTGCGGCATTCCCCTGAGCGGGGGCAGGAGGCCGGGGCGGCGGTGCACTCCAGAAGCGAAGTCCGGCCTTCCAGCACTTCGACGACCTGGAGCAGCGATATCTCGCCCGCGCCACGCGCGAGCTCGTAGCCGCCGTGCGCGCCGCGGGCAGAGCGCACGATGCCGCGTGAACGTGTTGGTATCAGACTCATGTTTATTCCTATTAAGACCTTATTAGTCTAATAGCCTTGCAGCCAGCTGTCAACAGAACCGCGCCATAAGCACGGGCGAATCAGGCCAGATACTCCAGGTTGATGTTCGACATCGAGTCGAAGAGCCGGCGTTTTTGGTCGCTCGATCCTCCGGTGAGGGTAGCGATGCGCCTGCGCACCTCGCGGCGCTTCGAATCGACGCCGTAGGGACAGGTGCAGGCGGCGGAGCGGAAGCCCTTCTCTTCGGCGAAGGCGACGATCTGGCGCTCCTCGCATAGGGCGAGCGGGCGGATTATCGACACGGGGAATTTATCGTATTTCAGTCTGGGCAGCATGCCCGAGATCTGCCCCTTGTGGAGCATGTTCATGAGAAGGGTTTCGACCATGTCGTCGAGATGGTGACCGAGGGCGATCTTCGTGAATCCTTCCCTGACGGCGTACTGGATGAGTTCAGTCCGGCGTTGGGTGGAGCACCAGTAGCAGTTCATGGAGCGGCCCGGCTTGAGCCGGCCGATGATCGGGACGTCCACGGAAACGTAGGGCAGGTCCCAGGATTCGAGCAGCTGCACGAGCGAGGTTTTCTTGCAGCAGGAGCAGAAATCCGATGCGATGTGGATAGCGCGGACTTCGTACTTCACGGGCCACCAGCGCCGCTTCATGGCGAGATCCCAGGCCAGGGTGGTCGAATCCTTTCCGCCCGATACGGCGACGAGAATCCGGTCGCCCTCTTCTATCATCGAATACCGGCGCAGCGCCACTTCCGTGAGCTTTGCTATAGTGTTTTCAGCGCTTTTCACGGATCGGATGGTAGCTGCTGTCGGTCCGGGCTTTCAAGTGCCACGCTGCGGCATCCTGTCCTGGAGATGCCCGGCCGGAAGCGGCGCGGGCGGATCGCGCTCTTCCGGTTCCGGCCTCGAAAAACCGGCATCGCTCCACTCTATGCCCCGGTCGCCGGCTCCTCGAAGAGCCAGGTCGACAGATAGCGCTCGCCGGTATCGGGCAGGACGACGACGATCACCTTGCCCGCGTTTTCCGGACGCTCAGCCAGCCGCAGGGCCGCCCAGAGCGCCGCTCCCGATGAGATGCCGACGAGGATTCCCTCCTCTTTGGCGAGCCGCCTGGCCACAACACCCGCGTCCTCATGCTTCACGGCGACGATCTCGTCGACGACTTTCCGGTCGAACACGGCCGGCTCGAATCCCGCCCCGATGCCCTGGATCTTGTGCGGTCCCGCGCGGCCCTCTTTGAGGAAGGGCGAGTCTGCCGGCTCCACGGCTACGGCGTACACCGACTCTTTCTTGGCTTTGAGGGCCGAGGCCAGACCGGTGATCGTCCCTCCCGTCCCGACTCCGGCCACGACGATGTCGACCTTTCCGTCGGTGTCATTCCAGATCTCCTCGGCGGTCGTCCGGCGGTGGATTTCGGGGTTGGCCGGATTCGCGAACTGCGAGGGGATGAAGGAACCCGGCACCTCGGCCGCTATCTCTTCGGCCCGCGCGATGGCGCCCTTCATGCCCTTGGGACCTTCCGTGAGGACGAGTTCGGCGCCGAAGGCGAGAAGGAGCCTGCGCCGCTCGACGCTCATCGTCTCCGGCATGGTCAGGATGATCCGGTAACCCTTCGCCGCCGCGACGGCCGCGAGGGCTATGCCCGTGTTTCCGCTCGTCGGTTCGACGATGACGGCTCCCGGCTTGAGGACGCCGCGTTTCTCCGCGTCCTCGATCATGGCGAATCCGATGCGGTCCTTTACGCTGGACCAGGGATTGAAGGATTCGAGCTTCGCGAGGACGAGGGCGTGGGAAGCGTTCCCGCCGAAGTCGATTTTGACGAGGGGGGTGTTCCCGATGAGATCGGTAATTTTTTCCGCGTATCGCATGTGTATTCCTTGTATACGACGAAGCCCGCGACGATGCCCGGGCCTGTCAGATCGTGTAGTCGGCGCCGGGAGTCTCGATGGCGTCGGCGACGCTCACTCCCGAGAGGTAATCCCGGATGGCCTTTTCCAGGCCCATCCAGATGCTCCGCGCCTTGCATGTCGATGATCGGCCGCAGGTTTCCGGTTCGGCCGTACAGGAGAGGAGAGACGAACTTCCCTCCAGCACCTCCACGAGTCTCTGCAGATTGATGGTCTCCGGCCGACGTGTGAGTTCATAGCCGCCGTGGGCGCCCCTCGCCGAACGCAGCAATCCCGCCCCCTTGAGGGGAATGACGAGCTTGGCGAGGTATTTCTCGGGTATGCACTGCCTCTGGGCGATCGATCCGAGGTCGATGGGCCCCGATTTGGCCTGACCGGCTATGTCCGCGAGGAGACGCAGGCCATATCTGCTTCTGGTCGAAATTATTCCCATAAATTCTCCTATCAAGACCTTTTTAGTATCATTTATCTCTAGACACAATGTCAATACCATGATATCACCTGTTCAGGTCAATCGGCGGGGAAACCGCCACAGGAGTCGCCATGTCGGTATGGAGCATGGGAAAGCCCCGCCAGTGAGGAGATCGTCGATCTTCAGGCAGGCAGGGGCATACATCGAACGCGGTCCGGCTGCATGCGCAGCACGACTGCACCACATCCGGGCAGAGAACCCGCAGATGTGAAACCGCGCACGCGGCAAGCCCGAACAGTCAGGAGATCACTATGTCATCCAGCCCCAAACCCGGATTCGCCACAGCTTCCGTCCATGCCGGCCAGAACCCGGATCCCGTCACCCTTTCGCGCGCAGTTCCCCTCTACAGAACCAGCTCCTATGTGTTCAAGGACACGGCCCACGCCGCACGGCTCTTCGCCTTGCAGGAATTCGGAAACATCTACTCCCGCCTCGGCAATCCCACCAACGAAGTCCTTGAATCCCGCGTGACCGAACTCGAGGGCGGCGCCGCGTCCGTGGCCGTCTCCTCGGGAACGAGCGCAATCTTCAATACCGTCATCACGATCGCCCGCGCGGGCGACGAGATCGTGTCGGCCTCCAACCTGTATGGCGGATCCTACACGATGTTTGAAGCGATCCTGCCCGATCTCGGCATCACGACGCGCTTCGCCGACATCCGCGATCCGGCCTCATTCGAGGCGGCCGTCAATGATAAGACCAGACTCATCTATATAGAAACAATCGGGAATCCGGCCCTCGATCTCGCCGACATCGACGCCATCTCGGCCATCGCGAAAAAGCACCATCTGCCCCTCGTCGTCGACGCGACCTTCACGACGCCCTACCTCCTCCGCAGCATCGAACACGGAGCCGACGTCGTGATCAACTCGCTCACGAAGTGGTTAGGCGGCCACGGCACGGCCATCGGCGGCATCGTCACCGACGCGGGGAGCTTCGACTGGTCGGACCCGAAGTTTACGCACTTTACGCAGCCGGACAAGAATTACCATGGCCTGCGCTGGGCCTTGGATCTGCCGCCCGAGCTCGCGAAAATCGCCTTCGCCCTGCGCTTCCGCACTGTTCCCCTTCGCAACCTCGGCGCCTGCCTCTCGCCGGACAATGCATGGCTCTTCCTCCAGGGCATCGAGACCCTCCACGTCCGCATGCCGCGCCACTGCGAAAACGCCCTTGCGGTCGCGCGCTTCCTCAACGCGCGGAAAGAAGTCGCGTGGGTGCGCTACCCAGGGCTCGAGGGAGATCCTTCCTTCGACCTGAACAAAAAGCTGCTCAAGCGCGGATCAGGCGGCATGGTCGTCTTCGGCCTCAAAAGCGGCCGCGCGGGCGGAGAGAAATTCATCGAAGGGCTCAGGCTCTTCTCGCACCTCGCCAATGTCGGCGACGCGAAATCCCTCGCCCTCCACCCATCGAGCACTTCGCACTCCCAGCTCAGCGAAAAACAGCAGATCGAGGGGGGCCTCAGCCCCGACCTCGTCCGCCTCTCGATCGGCATCGAGGATATCGACGATATACTCGCCGACATCGAGCGAGGCATCGCTGCCGCGTCCATGATATGAAGCGCCGGGTGTGATAGAATTGAGCACTGAAGCGGGCTCGGACCCGTTTCGCGACGGATCGGGGCGGCGCGCAGGTGGATGCGTCGCTGCCCATGGCTCCGGAGGAGGACAACACAGTGCTCTCAGTGGAAAATGTAAAGAAATTCTACAGAAATGTGCCTGCCGTGAACGGCCTTTCTTTCAGCACCGGCGCCGGCGGGATTTTCGGACTCATCGGGCCGAACGGCGCCGGAAAAACGACGACGATCCGCATGATCATGAACATTATCGCCCCCGATGAAGGCAGAATCCGCTTCGACGGGGCGGCCTTTTCCGAGAAGATGAAGTCGCGGATCGGCTATCTGCCCGAGGAGCGCGGCCTATACAAGAAAGTGCGGGTCGACCAGATGCTCCTTTACCTCGCGACGCTCAAGGGCATGAAGGAGTCGGCGGCGCGCGAATCCTCCGATCGCTGGCTCGAAAAATTCGACCTTGCCGGATGGAAGAAGCGGAAAATCGACGAGCTGTCCAAGGGCATGGCCCAGAAAGTCCAGTTCATCGGAAGCATCGTTCACGATCCCGACCTCATTCTGTTCGACGAGCCGTTTTCGGGCCTCGATCCCGTATCGCAGGACCTTCTCCTCGAATCCATGGTCGAGCTCAAAAAGCAGGGCAAGACGGTTCTCTTTTCGACCCATGTGATGGAGCACGCCGAAAAAATCTGCGACCGCATCCTCATTATGGACAGGGGGCGCGAAGTCGTTTCGGGCAGCGTGGGCGAGGTCAAGGACCGATATGGCCGCAACGCGGTCCAGCTCGAGTTCGACGGCGACGGGTCTTTCATCGCGGCGCTTCCGATGGTGGAGAGCGTTTCGGCTTTCCCGCGCTGGATCGATGTGACGTTGAAGAACGACGCCGACAGCGAAATGCTGCTCGCCGCGATTGCGGACAAAATCAGAATACGCAGATTCGAGACGATGACGCCCTCGCTGCACAAAATTTTCGTCGCCCTTGTCGGCGGAAGGGATGCGGAGAAGGAGCCCGTTCGCGAAACCGCCGCGAACGGCGAGGGAGAATCCAACCATGAATAAGCTTGCCACGATAGTGAAGCACGAGTTCCGTCTCGCGGCGGCGAACAAGGCCTTCGTCGTCCTCACGATACTCGGGCCCTTCCTGATTCTGGCCGTGACAGTGCTGCCGGGCCTGTTGTCCTCCAAGGGCGGCATGGGCGGCTCTTCCCCCGTCGCCATCGCCTCGGCCGATCCGCGGATCGCCGGGACGCTGGCGGGCGTCCTCGAGTCGCAAGGCAGAAAGACAGCGCTCATCGATATCGGCGAGGCCGGGCAGGCCGAGGCGAAAAAGAAGGTCGTATCGGGCGAATACTCCGGTCTCGTCGCTCTCGACGGCGGATGGGAAACCGCAGGCGCCCGGCTCTACACCAAGACGGGCACGGACGCCGCCCTCTACGGAATCGTCGGACGGATACTCGACGCCGCGGCGCGGGAAAGTCGGATCGCGGCCTCGGGCATCTCCCCCGAACTCGCCGCCCGGCTTACGGCTGGTGTCGAGCTGCGCGTGCTCAAAATCGGCGCCGACGCCTCCGAAAAGGCGGCGGGAGATGGCGACTTCCTGTCCATTCTCTTCACCGCGATGAGTTTCGTCATGATGCTCTACATGACAGTGCTCCTCTACGGACAGATGATCGGCCGCTCCGTCGTGCAGGAGAAGACATCCAAGACGGTCGAGGTGATGCTCTCGAGTGTTTCGGCCCGCGAGCTCATGTTCGGGAAGATTCTCGGTCTCGGCTGCGCGGGAATCCTCCAGTACGGAATCTGGGTTTCCGTCGCTCTCGTCCTCGTCAAGCTCGTCGGACCGGCCATGAACATCGCGGTTCCGGCGGCAATAACGCCCGCGAACCTGCTCTGGCTCGTTGTCTTTTTCGTCCTCGCGTTTTTCCTGTACGCGGCGGCCTACGCGGCCCTCGGCGCGGCCTCCGAGGACGAGCACAATCTGGGGCAGCTCGCCTGGCCGCTCCTCATGTTTCTCATCATACCCCTCGTGATGATCTCCGGTTTCGTCATGAATCCCGGATCGCCCGTCGCGGTGGCCTTCTCGCTCTTCCCCATGACGAGCCCCATCGTGATGCTCATCCGCATCCTCATCGCCCCGCCTCCGGTCTGGCAGCTCGCGCTCTGCATCTTTCTCCTTCTATTCTCCGTGTACGGGATGTCGGCGCTGGCGGCCAAGGTCTTCCGCGTCGGCATCCTCATGTCGGGCAAGCGGGTGAAGCTCGGCGAGGTTCTGCGGTGGATCAAGGTCGAATGAGGGAGAGTGGATCGAAGCCCGGAATATGACGCCTGCGCAAGACTCCCGGGCGGGCTTGGAGCCCGCCCGGGGCCGATTCAGGCCGATGCCTGCGGGACAGTCTTCCCGATCCATTCGATGCAGAGGTCCATCCAGGTGGCGACGTGGGGATCGGCCTTCAGCTGATCGGTGCCGGTCTCTTCCGTCGCCAGAGACAGGCCGTGCTGCCCCTCCGGGTAGACGTGCAGCTCGAAGGGAATCTTGTTTTTCCTGAGAGCCGTGGCAAAGAGCAGGCTGTTCTCGAGCGGCACGGCCCCGTCCCCGAAAGTGTGCCAGAGAAAGGTCGGCGGGACCGCTTCGTCGACATGGCGCTCCAGCGAGACTTCTTCGAGAAGGTGCTGGCTGGCGGCTGCGCCCAAAAGGTTTTCGAATGAGCCCCGGTGGGCAAATTCGCCTGATGTAATTACTGGATAACAGAGTACGAGGGCATCGGGGCGATTGAGTCCCCGGGAAATTCCGGGCGCATCCAAAGCGAAGGGCCTGTTCCAGTGAACGCCGAGACTCGCCGCGAGGTGGGCTCCCGCGGAAAAACCGCAGACGACGATGCCCTCCGGCCTGATATTCCAGGCCGCCGCGTGTTCCCGGACAAGGCATACCGCGCGCGAAAGGTCGAGGAGCGGTATCGGGTGCCGTCTCGGGGCGACGCTGTAGTGAAGCACGAACGCGTGGAAACCCGCGGCGTTGAACTGCAGCGCAGCCGGCTCCGCCTCCCTCGGCGAGGTGTACTCGTAGCCTCCGCCCGGGCAGATGATGACCGCGGCCCGCAGCCTGTCCCCGGCGAGCACATAGCTTTCCAGAGCGGGAAGAAAACCATCCTCCCTCGCGCCCCGGTATTCATCCTTTTCCCACAACTTCATCGATTCGTGGATCACGTCGTTCTCCTCTGTGCGCCATCATACACATGAAATCCTCCGATGCCAGCCCTTCCTTCGGTCAGATTTCTCGATGAGGCAACACTGCCTGTTCCGTCTGGATTTTTTAGATGAAGTCATACATCCCGCGTCGGACTTTCGGCCTGTGGCATGCGCCCGGTCGTTACAGTACAATCCGCCCATGCTCCGCATACTGATAATCGACGATGAGTTCGGAATCCGCAACGGCATCGCCTCGTATTTTCCCTGGGCCAGCCTGGGCATAGAGGTGGCCGCCACCTGCGAAGACGGCGTGGAAGCCCTGGGACTCATGGAGAAGAATCACTTCGATCTCCTGCTCTGCGACATCAGGATGCCCCGCATGGACGGGATCCGCTTCGCGGAAATCGTCAGGGAACGGAAGTATCCCTGCGAGATCGTCTTCATAAGCGCGCACAAGGACTTCGACTACGCCAGGAAGGCGATCGAACTGGGGATCAGGAATTACATCGTGAAACCGGCGGGATACGAGGAACTTCACGATGTCTTCTCGAAACTCGTGAAGGAGAGGGAAGCGGCGGCCGCAAATTCCGCGATTCTTAGTGCGGAGAGTCCCGACCGATTCCAGGCCGAGCGATTTTCGACAGACCGACCCCAGGCCGACCGACAGGCGGGCGATGGGAATCCTGCCGGCCATTCCGTGACATCAAAGCCCCCGGCAGGTCTTTCAGAGCGGCTCGCCGGACTTTTTGAAAAAGATCTCAGGGACATCAGTCTCACCCTGGCCGCCAGGCATCTGGGAATGAGTCCGAACTACCTCAGCACCCGTCTGCACGCGGAGACCGGCAAAACCTTCTCTGAGCTTCTGACCGATGTGCGCATGAACAGGGCGAAAGCGCTGCTCGGGAACCGGAATCTGCGCGTCCACGAGATTAGCGCCATGGTCGGATACGCCAGCACGAAGAGTTTCATACGCGCCTTCAGGTGCCACTTCGGAACTTCTCCGACGGGACTCCGCGGTGCGGCGCGCGCATAGGAACAAAGCCGCGGTGTCCTTCCTGCGGAAACTCGCTCTCTCCCTTTTGCCGGTCGTCCTTCCCCTCCTCATGCTCGGCTCGGCGGCCATCTATATCACCGACAATTTCATAAGCCGCGAGATCGCCACCATGACGACCAGGCAGATGGACAACCTCAAGGACATGGTGGACGTGACCATGTTCGAGCTGGACGCCCTCAACCTTACATTCAGCGTCAACATGACGATGATATCCACTCTGGACAATCTGCTCGGCGGAAAATCGCTGAGTTTCGAGGAGGTCCGTCTCTCCAAGCTGCTGAACGAAATCCTGAGCGCGCAGAGCAACGCCCGGCCCTACGTCGACTCCGTGTATTTCTACCTCGACAAGCACCCCGACCGTTTCCTCTCGCTGAGCGAGGGCATCGTGGAGTTAAAAACCTACCCCGACGCGGATTGGTTTGCCTCCTACTCCGGCGCCAGAAAAGATCGGCTACTCTGGACCGAGACGAGGGAGGTCAGGCGCTTCGGCTTCGAGCGGGCGCCCGAGTCGATTTTTACCATCTACAGACGCCTCTTTCCGGCCGGCAACGGCAGGACCGGCGTCATAGCGATGAATATCGAGAAAGAGCACTTTGACGGACTGATATCCCGGGCCGCGGTGTTCCGCGGTCAGGAAGTCTACCTCCTGGACAGCGACGACAATCTCATACTCGCGAACCAGAACCGGAAAGAACGGAGCCTGATCTGCAAGACGCTGGAAAAACGGGAAATAAACGCGCTTTCCCGGCAAACCTGGCAGGGCGATTCATTCTATGTGTACTCATCGCCGACCTCGCGCTATGGCTGGCATGTCGTCTCGATCATCCCGGCCTCAAGTCTGGAAGGGCTCTCCATCATGCTCCGGAGACTGATTCTCGCGATGCTCGGAATCGCCCTCGTCATCGGAGTGGCGATAACCCTGTCCTTCGCCCGCAGGAATGCCCACAGGACCGCGTCCGTGACGGAACTTTTCCGGAAAGCCGAGGAGGGAGAAGTCCTTCCTGACAATCCGCCCCTGCGGCACGATGAATACGACTATATGGTCGAGACCCTTATCCGGACCTTCCTGAAGCAGCGATACGCCACCCTCCAGCTCTCGGAGCGTCAGGCGCGCGCCGAGGTGCTCGAGCTGAAGGCCCTGCGCGCGCAGATGAATCCGCATTTTCTGTTCAATACTCTCGAGTCCCTGTACTGGATGGTTTTCGGCAACGAAGGGAAACCCTCTCAGGCGGCCGATATGATAAAGAACCTGTCGATGCTCCTGAAATACTCCCTTGCGGAATCGGAGTTCGTCTCGCTGGGCGACGAGATCGACATGGCCAAACGCTATCTGGCGATTCAGCTTTTCCGCTACAAGGACAAATTCGAGGTCGCGTGGGAGATCGACGGGAGGGCGCTGCCCTGCCAGGTGGTGAAATTCTTCCTGCAGCCACTTCTGGAGAATTCGATCTATCATGGAATCAGGGACGCGAAGGGCAAAGGGACTATCCGGATACAGGCCCGGCTCGACGAAGCGGCGGGCATTCTTCTGATCGGCGTCGAAGATGACGGCGCGGGGATGGACGGGCAGAAACTCTCCGAAATCCGCGAATCGCTGGGCGACGAGAGCCACCCGGGCGATCACATCGGCCTTTTCAACACGAACCGCCACATCCAGCTCGTTTTCGGACCGGAATACGGCCTGGGCATCGAGAGCGCCCCGGATCGGGGGACCTTCGTCGAAGTCCGGTTCCCTCTGTCGGCGCCTTCTGTGCAAATCTAGATTCTCTGCAATCGCAGATTGTGTGGCATCGCAGATTGCGCGCGCGACCTGCGTGTATCGTAGATTGCGCGACCTTTTCCGTATCCTGCGCAACCTGGCGCCTGAATCGGAGAATCGGCTACCTCTTTTCGTATCAGATAGTCCCTATCGGGATCGGGAATCCCTACCTAGAATGATTCCCGACCCCGGAAAGGGGACAGGAGGGAATCTCGTATGATCAATCCGCGTTCATGCAGGAAATCGAATCTCGTACGAATCGTGCTGTGTGCGACTCTGTGTTTCATGGTAGCCGGAACGGCTTTCGCGCAGCAGGGCCCGGGCGCCGGCAAACCGGCGACTATCAGGCTCGCGTGGTGGGGAGGAGAGACCCGCCACAAAGCTACGGTGGCCGCCGCCGAGGCATTCATGAAAAAGTATCCCGAAATCACCGTGAAGACCGAGTACCAGGGGTTTGAGGGCTACTACGACAAGCTCATCACCCAGCTGGCCGCCGGTACGGGGCCCGATGTCTTCCAGTTCGTCGTCGCGTGGTTCGGCGATTTCCAGAAGAGCCCCGAGATGTTCGCGGATATCCGGAAGGTCCCGGGTCTTGACCTGAGCGGATGGTCGCGGACCTCGCTCGAATACTCGACCCTGAACGGAAAGCTCATCGGCCTGCCGCTCGGCGCCAACGGCCGCGTACTCGTCTACAACAAGACTCTTCTCGATCAGCAGGGCATCTCGATCGATCAATACCTGTCCTGGAAAACGATGGCGGCCACGGTGAAAGCCGCGAAGGCGAAGGATCCCTCGATCATCGGATACACAGGCACCATGGATCAGTACGGCTATCCGCTCATCGCCTACCTCGTGCAGAAGACGGGCAAACCCTACATTTCCGCCAACGCCGAGTTCGGTTTCACGGAGAAGGACCTCGTCGAGGGACTCAAGCTCTTCCAGAGCTGGTTTGCGGACGGCACTTTCCAGTCGCTCGGGAAAACGGTATTGCTCAAGGCCTCCTGGTCTGACCCCGATTGGCTCAATGGCAAGGTTCTGTTCAGCGAAACGCCGGCTACACAGATTCCGCAGCAGCTGAACTACAAATTCAAAGTCGGGTTCACCCGCTACCCGGTCATCGAAGACGCGAAGCTGACCGGCGTCGAAATCGGCCCAAACATGATGTTCTGCGTGAACGCCAAGACGAAAGAAACTGACGCCGTGGTCAAGCTCATGAATTTCCTCTACACCGACCCGGAAGGCGCGAAGCTCATGGCCCTGGAACGCGGAGTTCCCACCAATACGAAAGGATACGCCGCGCTGGTAAAGGGGAATCTGATCGACGATGTCACGAAGCGAGCGATGCAGCTGATCGACGACACGGACACCGGCAAGTTCTCCTACTATGATCCGGTCGAAGTGCGCGACCTTCTGCACACCGCCATCCAGCAGATCGGGCTCAAGGGCGGGATCAGCCCCGAAGCCGCCGCGAAAGAGTTCTACGAGAAAGCGGTCAAGGTGCTGAAAAACTTCAAATAGTGGATTTCCGTCTTGCAGTCGATTCGGATTTTCGGGGGTCGTCGCACGGCGACCCCCATATCATAAAGGTGGGTGAATGAGTTCCCTCAGGCAATACAACCGGAAAGGCTACCTCTACATCGCTCCCTGGCTCGTCGGCTTTTTCTGTCTCACGCTCGTGCCATTTGTATCGACTCTGGTGTTCTCTCTGACCGACTACTCCGTCCTCCGTCCTCCACGCTTCGTGGGCCTCGCGAATTACGCGAAAATGTTCACGGAAGACGATCTGTTTCCGAAATCCCTGTGGATCACCACGAAGTACGTGCTGATCTCCGTTCCGGTCAAGCTCGCCTTCGCCCTCCTCGTCGCCGTCATACTCAACCAGAAACTGAAGGGCATCGGGTTCTACCGGACCCTGTACTATCTGCCTTCGATCTTCGGCGGCAGCATCGCCCTGTCCATCTTGTGGAGGATGCTCTTCTCGGGTGACGGCCTCATCAACCGGCTTCTCGCCGCGGTATCCATCACGGGACCGGACTGGCTCGGCGACCAGCGCTTCTCCCTCCTCACGATAAGCCTGCTCCAGGTCTGGCAGTTCGGATCGTCCATGGTGCTCTTTTTGGCCGGTCTGAAACAGGTGCCCGACTTTCTCTACGAAGCGGCCCGCATCGACGGCGCGGGAAAACTGCGCATATTCTTCTCCATCAGCTTTCCCCTCATCACGCCGATCCTGTTCTTCAACCTCATCATGCAGACCGTGAACGCCTTCCAGACCTTCACGACGGCCTTCGTCATCACGGCGGGCGGGCCGCTTCACTCCACCTACCTCTACGCCCTCCTTCTGTACGACAACGCCTTCAAATACTTCAAGATGGGATACGCCTCGGCGCTCTCCTGGGTCCTCTTCGTCATCCTGATGGTGATCACCGGTCTTCTGTTCTTGAGTTCGTCGGGCTGGCTGCACTACATGGATTCGGAGAACTGAAGATGAAAAAGCGAAACAGCGCTCTCACCCACGCCGGGCTCGTGCTCTTCGGCCTCGTGCTCGTCTATCCCCTGATATGGCTCCTCTCGTCCTCATTCAAGAACACCATGGAGATCCTCTCGAGCAGTTCGCTCTTGCCGTCCTCCTTCAGTCTCGACGGCTTCATAAAGGGCTGGAGCGGGGAGGGTCGACCGGGCTTCGGCCTCTTCCTCCGGAATTCCACCGTGCTGACCCTGCCGACCGTGCTCCTGACCATCATCTCCGGCGTCCTCGTCGCCTACGGCTTTGCCCGTTTCACGTTTGCGCTCAATAAACCTCTCTTCGCGGTCATGATCGGGACACTGCTTCTGCCGAACACGGTGCTCCTCATCCCGCGCTACCTGATCTTCCGGAATATCGGCATGCTCGATTCCTACCTGCCCTTCTGGCTCACCGCGGCCGCGGGGGTGCCTTTTTTCATCTTCATGTTCGCCCAGTTCATGCGGGGGATTCCCCGCTCGCTCGACGAATCCGCCTACATCGACGGATGCGGTTCATTCCGCATCCTCTGGAGCATCCTCTTGCCCCTCCTGAAGCCGGCCATCTTTTCCGCGGCGATATTCCAGTTCATCTGGACCTGGGATGATTTTTTCCAATCTCTCATCTATATTTCGAGCGTCGACAAATACCCCGTGCCTTTGGGGTTGCGCCTCTCTATAGACGCGATGGGCATTCCTCCCTGGAACGAGATCTCCGCCATGTCCATCGTGGCCATCCTCCCCTCGGTGATCATCTTTTTTCTGGCCCAGAAGTATTTCGTCGAGGGAATCGCGACGACGGGACTGAAAGGATGAATTCGCCGCTGCGCCACACAATACTGTCCGATACGATGGAATGGCCCGGAAAAAGCGAGGCCACCTCCGCCCTCGTCGACTATGTCGAGGGCACGCTCGAGGCTTTGAGCCCCTGTTCCGCGGGGATTCTTCTGTCGAGAGAAGGAGTGCTCCTCTCGGAGCGCTACCTGAAGGGGCGCGAAGCGCAGGACCCGAGCGCGCCCATCGACTGCGGCTCGCTCTGGCCCTGGTGGTCCGTCACGAAATCCGTGACCGCCGCCCTCGTCGCGCGCCTTGTGTGCTCAGGCCTCCTGTCTCTGGACCAGGCACTCTCTTCGGTTTTGCCTGAATTCCGCGAACACGGGGCGGGAGCTTTCGACAAACGGACGGTGACACTGCGCAGCCTCCTCTGCCACAGCTCGGGCTGCGCCCTGCCCGGCAGGATCGAGGACGGCATCCACCTCGGCGGGAATACCGGCACGGGGGTGAACGCGGATGTAGATATCAACCTAGCCGAGGTCGTCGTCGTGACGAAGCCCGGCTCGGTCTTCGTCTACTCCGCTCTGGGCATGCATATCCTCGAGCGTTTCCTGGAGGCGCTCACGGGGCGCGACTACGAAGAGCTCCTGCGCAACGAGATCCTGGGACCTTTCGGGCTTGGAGGCCTTTGCTACTTCTACGACAGCGATATCGCCGCCGGCGCCGCGGCCCGGGCCCTTCCCTGCATCGAGGCTCGGATTGTACCATCGCAGCGCCGGCAACACTGCGGGCTCGGCCTGTATGGAACGGCCCGCGATCTTCTGACGTTCGGCGAAAGATGGCTCAGCCTGACCGATGCCTCCGGATCGCGCTGGTGCAGCCCGGAGCTTCGCTCCGAAATATGGAGTCCTCACTCGCGTCGCACTTCAGACAACAGCGATTATGGGCTTCTCTGGTGGATTTTCCCGGAAGCGGGAGGATATGTGGCTTCGGGCGCATCCTTCAGCGTCTGCGGGGTTCTTCCACGCGGGAATATCGTCGTCGCCGTGGCCCGAAACCATTTCGGCCCCACAAAGCAGCCTTTTGATTACAGGGCAGACAAGCTGCGCATCCTGGAACTCGCGTCGGCCCTGGCTATATGAAGCTGATGGCGATATGAAGCTGAAGCCGGGTACAGCCTCGGCTCCCGTGGCCTTGCGCGATTCGCAGGCGGGTTTCATACCCCGCAGTTCGCTCGATGCGAGGTTGTCGATTCGACCTCTCTGCCTTTAGCCTTTCCGGGCTCGAAGCCTGCCCCCGAAGACGTGGATGAGGAGCCCTGCGAGGACGAGGGTGGAGGCGGCAGCCTCGGTGGGACCGAAGTGTTCGCCCAGGACGAGGGTGGAGGCCGCGAGGGCAAAGACGGGGACCATGAGGGAGAAGGGCGCAATCCTGCCCGCTCCGTGACGCATGATGAGCTGGTTCCACAGTCCGTAGCCGACCAGGGTCGAGAGGATGACGAGGTAGGCGAGGGCGCCGATTGTCGTGAGGCTCACGGAGCTGAAGGCTCCGGCGATCGCCGCGGGGCCCTCCAGGGCGAGGGAGAGGGCCGCGAGGGGCAGGGGGGAGAAGAGACTCGACCAGACTATGAGACTGAGTCCGCCGGCCTTGGGGATGGTGCGCGCCACTACATTGGCGCCCGCCCAGCTCGCGGCGGCCGCGAGGATCATCGCGAGAAGCGCGGGAGAGAGGCCGGAGGAAACCGCGGCGATGGCAGCGCCAGTCGTCGCTCCGGCGGCAGCTCCGGCGACATTCGCTGTTGCCTGCGACGCGGCCTGCGCAGAAACGAAGCCGAACATCGCGAGCCCTGCGCCGGCGACGATCATGCCTGCGATGTTGTGCGCGCGGAGCTTCTCCTTCAGGAAGACAGCGCCGAGGATGGCGGTGAAAAAGGCCTGAGACTGCAGGAGAATGGAGCTAAGGCCCGCCGGAGCGCCAAGTTTGATCGCCGTGAAAAGAAATCCGAATTCTCCTACGCCGAGAAGAAGGCCGTAGACCGCGACGGTCCCGATCGGCGCCGAGGGTTTTTTTACGAAAAAGATCGCCGGCAGGACGCTGAAGAAAAAGCGCAGCGCGGCGAGCATGAGGGGCGGGACGCCCGCGACCCCCACCTTGATGACGACGAAGTTGAATCCCCAGATCGCGGCTATGAGGATCGCCACCGGGATGGCGCTGGCGGGGAGCTTTTCGGGACTGTCTGAGCTGCTCATGCAGGGGAGTGTAGCCGGCCCGCAGACGTGGCGGAAAGGGGCCCTGCGCGCAGTTAATCCATGTTCAATCGCTGATTTCTATCAAAAGGCCGCGATTTTTCAGGGCCTCGGGCTCTTCGTTCCCCGCATAGCGCTTCAATTTTTCCACCTCGTTCTGCAGGAATTCGACTTCAGTCTGAAGCCCGGAGATTTTCTCCCGCAGGTCGAGAATGACCTCAATACCTTCTTTGTTGATCCCGAGCGCCTTGTGCAGACTGATGATTTTTTTCAGCCTGTCCAGGTTCTGCGTTTCAACCCCGATTTCGCCATCGGAAAAGACGGTAGGATACAGGCCGAAATCCGCAAAGTCACGGACAACTACGAGATCGATGTGGAAGTAGTCGCAGACTTGGCTGAGGGGTATTCCGTTTTTCATGTTCATCGCTTTTCCTCCCCAACCTTTTCATTCCGGAGCGCCGCCAATTCCCGAACAAGCTTTTTTTCCTGTGCTGTCAGTTTTTCGGGCAATTGAAGCACTACCTTGAGGAAGAGATTTCCGTGGGTCCCGGGCTTGTCGTAGACAGGGAAACCCTTACCCTTCAATCTGAAAACCGTTCCGTTTTTGGTCTCCGGGGGTATTTTCAGTTCGAACGTTCCGGAGATGGTTTTTATTTCCAGAGCGGTGCCGAGCATGGCCGAGTAAATACTGAGCGGTATGTCTCTGAAAAGATCGGCGCCGTCAAGTCTGTATTCCGGATGCGGTTGAAGAAGAAAGGTGATGTAGAGATCGCCATGTGCGGCGCCGTTGGTGCCAGGCGCCCCCTTGCCGGCGATCTTGATTTTCTGTCGATCCCATATTCCCGGCTTGAGTTTGAGACGGATCCTGCTGTCTCCGACGTTGAGGATCCTGACGCCGCCTTCATAGGCTTCTTCAAGGCTGATAGTGAGTTCTGCGCTCAAATCCTGCTCTCTGCGGGCGAACGGAGCGCCTTCCTGCCCCTGAAACCTCTGCCCGAAAATATTCCTGAAAAAATCCGACATGTCAGAATCTTCCCCGAAAAATTCCTCCCGGTTCCGGGCGGAATTCCCTTCCTGTCCATTCTCCCGGGACGCATATTTGGACCAGTCAAAGTCATCCGCCTTTCCCGTTTTTTGGTGCTGCTCCCAATCCGAACCGAAGGCGTCATATTTTCGACGTTTTTCGTCGTCAGACAAGACTTCATACGCTTCGCTGATTTCGCCAAACTTGAGCCCTGCGTTCTTGTCGGTGGTATTGACGTCGGGGTGGAATTGACGCGCCAGTTTTCGATACTGTTTTTTGATTTCTTCTTTCCCGGCAGTCTTTTCCACTCCAAGAGTCTTGTAATAATCCTTGTATTCCATTCTGTGGTTTCCTTTGGGCACCACTCAAGGCTTCAAAAGGAAGGTCCGTATTCGGACGATCATCCATTTTAAGGTAGCAAAAACGTGCAATTAAGTAAAATTGATCCAATCGTGCGATCGAACCGCCGGTTCGCTGTAAGCTGTCGATGTCGATGAGGTCGCGGGGGGCGTGTGGTTGTAGTTTTGTTTAGTATGTGTACAAATTAATACTATCCGCGCTCATGGCACTCGAGCATGGCGGCCTGTCACTCCGGTTTCAGCTGCGCACCCGCGATGATCAACACGATTCCCGTGATCTTGAGGAAGGTAATACCCTCATTGAGGACTATCCATGAGAGTAGACTCGTGATCACGGGGACAAAGTAGATATACCTGCTCGTTTTCACTGGACCGAGATCTGCGATGGCTGCGCTCCAGAGAACAAAACAAAGACCTGAAGGAAGCAGACCCAGAAAAAGAAAATGCCAGAGATAGGGTTCGGCGGCAATCGGGCTCAGGGAGCGCAGAGAGCCCGAAAAGAAAGCTGTGGGCGCAATGAATACGAGACCCCATGTGACCGTCTTCCGCGCCGTCACGAGTGCGCTCGCTTTCGTGCTCATTTTTTGCAGAAGGATCGTGTAGAGCGCGAAAACGGAAGCCGCTCCGAGCGCGAGGAGGTCGCCTTTGGGCGAAAGACCCGAGAATCTCCCCTTCCCGAAAATGATGAAACAGACGCCCGACAAAGACAGAGCCGTGGACGCGAAGAATCTCAAACCTGATGGGTTTTTTCCGAAGGCCGCGATTCCGAAAAGCGTTGTCAGCAATGGAATCGTCGCGACGATTATCGAGACGTTCGACGCATACGTGTACTTCAAGGCCAGGTTTTCGAGAAGAAAATACAGAAATATCCCCAAAAATCCGGCTACCGCGAAGGGGCGCTCGGATTTCCACGAAATGCGGAGGCTGCGGGGAGGGGAAAGCATGGAAAGAAATACGGCGCCTATAAAAAACCGCACAAGCGAAACCTCCAGAGGCGAGAAGCGCTGCACCAGTATTTTCGAAGAGATGTACGTGGAAGCCCAGATGGTGATAGTGATAAATGCCGCCGCGTTTGCAGCGACGGTTTTTGCAGGGATTTTCCGCCCCTCAGAGATTACCCGCCTCATCGGTACAGCTCCAGATTTCCCGTGAGCTTTTTCACCGCAGCGGCGGGGACCTGGTTGCCGATACTCAGCCCGAGTACCGCAGCCGCATTCATAGCAAGACCGAATGTGAGTGAGTCGTTGACGATGATTGAGAGTTTCATTGGATAACCTCCGTTTGCAAGAATGCGGATGCAATCGGAGATTGACTTGTAAAAAATTGACGGACGGTGAAGTTTATCCTCGTTTTTCGCGATGCGGCAGGCGCTTATTTCTTCCGGTATTCCGATGGAGCGATACCGACGTATGCCTTGAATATTTTCACGAAATGGCTCTGATCCGAAAATCCGCATTCCGCCGCAATTTCGGCAATCATCATGTTTCGGAGAATCAACTCTTTCGCCCTGTTGATCCTCACGTTGAGAAGGTAGGCGTGCGGTGTAAGCCGGCAGGTTTTCCGGAAAAAACGTACAAGTGTATACTTGTTCATGTTTCCGACGCGGGCGAGGTCATCGAGGGAGATGGTATCCCGGTACCGCGTATTGATATGGTTTTTCACGTCTTCCAGCGAATTCTCCGTTTTTTCTGTCCCACGCTCTTCGGGCCTTTCCATGTACCCCGCGAGTAGGTCCTCAAGGATGAGAATGAGCTCGGTTTCGATGTCGAGCTTCCCGGCCTGAGGAAATGCCTGGAGAAATGCGGTGAATCTGTCCGCATTGACATCGGATAAGTTTTTCTTGAATGGTTTGAATGTCTCCGGATCGACCCTGAAAGCATCCCGAAACCATTCAGACCGGATATATACAATCTTGAAACGGAAAACAGAATCGTCTTCGGGTTCACAGAGGTGAACCCATTCAGGTGGAATGAAGAGAATGTCCCCGGGTTCGAGGCAGAAGTTCGACTCCCGGACCCTGACCTTCGTGCCTCCTGAGTCTATCAGTCCGATAGACAGCTCCGGATGTGAATGCAGCCTTCGTGAATACTCGGCCGCATCCGATCCGGTTTTCAGTTCGACAAAGTCGAGGTATGGATTTCTCAATACTTTCATACAAAGATTTTCCGCGCAGCTTTTACAGCCTGCGCGATGTCGGGGTCATGACCGACCGACGGATCTTTCCTGCGGCCGCGTACCCCCTTTCGCGCCTGCTGAGAAGGGGATGCACGCCTACTTCAGCCGCCTGATCTCCTCGAATCCGCAATACGGCACCAGGGCCGCGGGGATCCTGATGGAGCCGTCCGACTGCTGGAAGTTCTCGATGACGGCGATGAGGCCGCGCGAGCAGGCGATGGCGGTGCCATTCAACATGTGCACAAATTTATTCTTTCCGTCTTCGTCCTTGTACTTTACATTGAGGCGGCGCGCCTGGTAGTCGGTGCAGTTGGAGGTAGAGGTGACTTCGCCCCACTCGCCGCCGTTGCGGCCGGGCATCCAGGCCTCGAGGTCCCACTTGCGGTAGGCGGGCGCTCCAAGGTCTCCGGTGCAGGTGTCGACGACGCGGAAGGGGATGCCGAGGCCTGCGAAGATCTCTTCCTCGATGGCGCGGAGCTCCTCGTGCATGCGGTCGGAGTCTTCCGGTGTCGTGTAGGCGAACATCTCGACCTTGGTGAACTGGTGGACACGGTAGAGGCCCTTGGAGAACTGGCCGGCTGCGCCCGCCTCGCGGCGGAAGCAGTGCGACAGGCCCGCGAGCCTCAGGGGGAGCTTGTCTTTGTCCAGAATCGTACCCGAGTAGTAGCCGCCCAGAGTGATCTCGGCGGTGCCGATGAGGCAGGTGCCTTCGCCCTCCACCGAGTAGATGTTGGATTCGGCGCCGCGCGGGTTGAAGCCGATACCCTCGAGGATCTCGGTCTTGGCGATGTCGGGGGTGGTGAAGAGGGTGAAGCCCTTCTTCATCAGTATGTCGAGGGCGTAGCGCACAAGTGCGAGTTCGAGGATGACGCCCTGGTTCTTGAGGTAGTAGAACTTCGTGCCCGAGACGCGGGTCGCCGTGTCGAAGTCGATGATGTCGAGTTCCTGACCGAGCTGGACGTGGTCCTTGGGCTCGAAATCGAACTTCGTGGGTTCCCCGACGCGCTTGACTTCGAGGTTGTCCTTGTCCTCTTTGCCGATGGGAGCCTCGGGGTGGGCCATGTTCGGGATGCGGCGGGCTTCCTCGTCGAGCCGGGCCTCGATCTCGGTGGCTTCCTTTTCCAGGGCCGCGATGGAGTCCTTGAGAAGCTTGCCGGCCTCGATCAGCTTCGTGCGGAGTTCGGACTCGACCTTGCCCTTCATGGCGGCGGCGTTCTCGTTGCGGCGGCGGCGTTCCTCGTCGAGCCTCGCGAGAACCTCGTTGCGGCTGTCGTAAAGGGAGGCCACGAGATCGGCCTCGGCTTTCATGTAGCGGGCCTCGATGTTTTTCCGGACTGCGTCGAGATTGTCGCGTATGTATTTGTAGTCAAGCATGATGGGTGACATCATAGCGCCTGGACGGAAGAGGGGCAAGAGTCCGGTTTTCAGGTATTATCGGGTTGTATGTCTACGGATCCCGGGTCTTTCTGAGCGAGTTGCGGCAGGGAAAAGAAAAATGTGGCACCCTTGTCGACTTCGCCTTGCGCCCAGGTCCGACCGCCATGACGGGCGATGATCCGGCGGATGTTGGCCAGTCCTATGCCGGTACCCTCAAACTCATTGGCGCTGTGCAGGCGTTGAAACACCCCAAAAAGTTTGTCGGCATACTGCATGTCGAACCCTACTCCGTTGTCGCGCACGAAGAAGATGATTTCGTTCGCTTCACGGGAAAAGCCGACTTCGATCTCCGCCTTCTGGCGCGGCTGGGTGTACTTCAAGGCGTTCGAAAGGAGATTGACCACTGCCATACGCAGCAAGGCCCGATCGCCGATGACTGCCGGCAGGTCAGCCAGACACCAGTGGATGGTCCGGCCGCGAGTTTCCAGCTCGAATTCCTGAATGACCTCCTGGACGAGCCTATTCATGTCCACCGGCCGCCGGGACAGTTCATGATACCCTATGCGCGAGAAAGACAAGAGATCATCGATCAGCAGGCCCATCCGCCTGGTTGCGCCAGAGATGGTCTCCATATAGTGTTGGCTTTTTTCGTCCAGCGTCCCTGCGGTCCTCTCCCGAAGCATATCCAGAAATCCGTCAATGTGCCTGAGCGGCGCGCGCAGGTCGTGCGACACCGAGTAGGCAAACGCTTTCAATTCTTCGTTCGCCAATTCCAGCTGGGTGGTGCGGTCGGCGACGCGCTGTTCGAGTTCCTGGTTGAGCTTGCGAATTTCCTCTTCCGCGAATCTATGTTCGGCGCGAACTCGCAGGATGACGATTCCAAACGCCAGATCGCCGGACATTTCCTCGAGGAGCCGGAGTTCGTCCGGGAAAAAAGCGTTGATCTCGGCTGAATAGATCACGAGAATGCCGAATACCTTCGCGTTTTCGTCCTTGAGGGGGAGGGCGATGGAAGAGCGATAACCGCGTTGCAGGGCGCTCTCCCGCCAGGGAGCCATCCGCGGGTCGGTGGTAAAATCCTGAACATAGACTGTCCTGCCGCTCCGGATGGCTATTCCGCCGGGACTTTGTCCGCGTTCCGAATCTTCGGACCAGCTGAGCTTGGCGTTTTCGACATACCCGTTGTCGGACCCGGCCCATGCCACGGGGCGTACGGACTTGCCCTCGTCGTTCTCGGCAAACCCTACCCAGGCCAGACGGTAGCCGGCTTCGTCGCATATGATGTGGCAGATCTGGCCGAGCAGAGTCTGCTCATCCTCGGCCCGCATCAGAGCCTGATTGCAGTTGCTGATCGCCCGCAGTTCTCGATTCAAACGGCGCAGTGACTCTTCTGTGCGTTTATACTCGGTTATGTCCATGATCGTTCCGATAAAGCGGATCGGTTTACCGGAATTGCCATAATCCATCGCCCCTTTGGCTTGACAGGTTTTCTGCAGTCCATCGCCTGAGATCAGCCTGAGATCGACATCCAAGGGTTCGCCTGTCTGCATAGTATGCTCAAACGACTTGTTGTATGTCAGCACATCATCGGGATGAATGAACTTGCCGTTTGTTTCGAAGTCAGGTACGAAATCCTGCGGTGCTACGCCGAAAATCCGATACGTTTCATCCGACCACCATACGCGACTGGTCGACAGATCCCACTCCCAACTTCCGATCATGGCAATATGCTGGGCTTCATTCAACTTCCCGAGGAGTTCCGTTTTTGCGCGTTCGCTTTCCACAAGGTCCTGGAACATCAACAGGCTTGTCAGGCTGTCCGTGACGCGTCTGCTGATCTCCTTGAAAAGCTGCCGCTCTTCCTCTGTCCATACCCGCGGGTGCGAGCATTGGTGCATTCCGAAAACCCAGGGCTTGCCTAACTTTGGAAACATGGAAATCAACATTTGCGATTGAACGCCAAATTGTTCGGCAGTCACTTTGTTGATGGGTCTATCTGTTCCAGCAATATATGTCAATGCATTATCAGTCCCCAATGCCTCCCGCAAATTCTCGGACATGTCCGGTGGTATTGGCAAGTCCACATCCAGGACTTGGGCGGCGGGATATTCAGGCCTGCAGATTATCATGGGTACGCGAAACGTTGGGGCATCGGGGTCGCATGGATAGAACAGCCAGGCACGATCGCAGTCGAAAATCGAAAACACCGTATTGACTACATTCCTTACCATTGCCTCGACATTGGTTTCCTTCTGGATAGCCTGGTCGATGAGAGCCAGGCTTTCCAGGAAACGGATGTGTTCAACGCGCTCATCTTCTACCTGCTTGCGCTCGGTCATATCCTGGGCGAGCATGGCTACGCCGATGACCTCTTTGTCAACCTTGATGGGGCTGTGTGACACCCGAAAATAGTGCCGCAACCGAAGCTCCTCTCCGGTATAGGCTTCCTCCACGAGTTGCTCGCCGGCCAAGGCCCGATCGATGTTGCGCCTGGCGGTCTTCCGGTCTTCCGGCACGGTCAAGTAATCCAACAGACTGTGGCCTTGTTCGATTTCCGCGCCATAGAGCGCTTTCATCATGGTGGCATGTCCCGCATTGAAGCTGGTGTAGCGGTATTGCCTGTCCACGGAAAAGATGAATGCATTGGCGTGGTCGATGATGCCGTGCAGCGTAGAATACTGTTCCTTCAGTTTCTCTTCGGCGGCTTTTCTTCCGGTCAATTGCTTCCTGATGGTCAGGACCCATATCACGGTAATCAGGAGCAGCGCGAAGAGGATGAGCGTAATCGTGAGGTAAATCCGTTCCGCGATCTGCTGTCGGGTTTCGAATACAACCTCTGTCGGCCTCCATTTGTCGAGAATTTTCTGGTAACTGCCGTCAGCCTTGATGCTGCGCAGCGCATCGTTGACCGCACCGAGCAGTTCGGTATTTCCCCTTTTCACGGCGATCGAAGAGTAGGAGGATTCGATCGGTTCGCCGGTTACTTTGATATTCTTGATGCCATTTTCGGCGAGGACATAGGATCCGACCCGGTAGTCGACGACAACGGCATCGATCGACCCTTCTTTCAGCCGCCTGAAGCCCTCAAGGAAGTCGGGAATGATCGTCAGGCCGATCCGAGAATCTTTTCCCAATACCTGATGCGGCAGGCCGCCTGATTCGACTCCAACCCGTAAACCGCGAAGACTCGAGATCCCTATGATGTCCAGCGTATTCGCGCGTGAAAAAATCGAAAAATGGGATTCAAGGAGTGGCTCCGAAAAATCATATATATATTTCCGCTCCTCAGTCGCGTTTATCTGGATCAGGGCATCCGCCTCGCCTCTGGCGACAAGAGCCTGCGCTTCCGACCAATCCATGGCGCTGATTTTAATGGATCTCCGCATATGTTTTGCGAGAGCATGGACTATGTCGACGGCGACCCCTCCGGGAGTAGTCCCTTTTAGGTATATCACCGGAGCTATGTTCTTATTGCCGAGAAAAAGAAGTTCAGTCCCATTGAATGCTTCGGCCGCCGGCCCCGCAGGCTTGGCGAGCGGCGCTTGGACAGCCTGGGCCTGCGCGGGCTTCGGCGTCGGGGCCCTCAGCGCGATGATGCCGGCGATGGCGACTATGGCGACGATGGCGACTATGAGGGCCGGCAAAATCGATGAAGTCCACAGTCGCTTCTTCATTTGTTTTCCCTCTGCCTGGATTGTGGGAACAGGTCTCAGAATACAGGATGAATCACCCTGGGACAAG
Source organism: Treponemataceae bacterium (assembly GCA_963678065.2). Lineage (GTDB taxonomy): Bacteria > Spirochaetota > Spirochaetia > Treponematales > Rectinemataceae. The sequence continues at coordinate 1,530,783 of CAXXVZ010000003.1, read as the reverse complement.
CTGATTCTAAAGGGGGTTTCATACCCGCGCAGTTCACCGCGAGCCTGCTCATTCGGGTGTGGATGTGTGGATTGGACTTTCCCGGGCCGGATGAATACTTTAGCGCCAATGGACCTTCAGAATTTCCTTGAAACCTTCCGTTTCAGCGATGAGCAGTTCGAGAAGGCGGGGATCAGCTGGAATGAGCTTCTCGCTATCGCCGACGATTACGGCCGCAGTCTCCCCGATCTTGAAACCGTCGGACGCTACGTCGTCGACATCATCCTCAAGAACAAGATAGTCCACTCGATCAACTACCGGCTCAAGGACCCCGACCATCTTCTCGCGAAGATCGTCAGGAAGCGGCTCGAATCTCCTGCGAACGACATCGGGATCGACAATTACAAAGACAGGATAACGGATCTCATCGGCATCCGCGCCCTCCATCTGTTCAAGGAAGACTGGATCAAAATTCACCGCTACATCACCTCGCACTGGGAGATGGCGGAAAAACCGACCGCCTATGTGCGGGAGGGCGACTCGGATCGAATTCTCGATTTTTACCGCGAGAACGAGTGCAAGATCGAGTTCCACAAATTCGGCTACCGATCGGTCCACTACTCTCTCATGACGAGTCCGAACAAGCAGAAGTTCATCATCGAGATGCAGGTCAGGACCCTGTTCGAGGAGGCCTGGGGCGAGATCGACCACACGGTCCGCTATCCCTACAATCTCGACAACGACGTGCTGGCCCGGCTCTCGTCGATACTGAACAGCATTTCGGGCAACGCCGACGAGCTGGGATCCTACATGCTCTACATGAAGTCCCGGCAGGAACGGATGGAAACCGAGTACCGGAAAACCATCCAGGAAAAAAACCGGATCATCGAAGGTCTCCGCCTCCAGGTAAAGGCGCTTTCGATAGATGCGGTCCAGATGGAGGCGATCAACGCCGGACTGGATTTTCTGGGGCAGGCCAAAGACAGGAACGAAGAACCGGGTATCCCTGACAAGGAAACCTTCCCCTGGCTCGCGAACTTTCTGGAAAGCGGGATTTTCAAGGGAATACAGGGCCAACTGAACAAATTCATGCACTCCGAGTATTTCCAGCCGATAGAGGTGGACGAGAAGGACCTGGAAACTCTCGCCAGAACCCAGGCCGAGCTGCTGGAGGCCATGCGCGATCCGGAGAAGTTCCAGAAGCTCCTGGCCGGAGCGCCGCAAAAACCGGAGCTTCTCGCCATCGGCCACGCGGCGGAGGCGGACGGGGCGACCGCGGCTGCATCCGCAGATGAGATCGGTCAGGGCCCCCTTTAGGCCTCGGAGGAACATATGACACGGCACTGTGTGCTTTTCTCGTTTGCCGAAACTGCGCGTGAGGATTCGATCGCCCGCGCGGTGGAAGATTTTCTTGCTTTAAAAGGGAAGATCGGCGGTATAGTTGCCATGGAATGGGGCACCGACTCCAGTCCCGAAGGCAAGAGCCACGGATTCACGCACTGTTTTTTTCTGACCTTCCGCGATGACGCGGACCGGGACGCCTATCTGGTCCATCCCGATCACACATCATTCTCGGCCTCTCTCCGGCCCCTCATCAAGGATGTTCTCGTGGTGGATTATCGCACGGCCAGCGAGTAGTCCGCGATACAGCTCGTCGCGGACATGTACATCGACGATGAGCTCCTTGACAGCGGGCCGGATGCCGATGCTTGTCCTTCTGGGAGTCTTTCGTATACCATTTTGCCGTGATAGATAAACTTGAAACCGTCGCGGCCCGTCTCCGGGAGCTCGACCTCGCCATCTCCGACCCGGGACTCACGAGGGATCCCGCGCGCTACAAGGATGTCATGCGCGAGCGCTCCCGTCTCGCCGCGATAGACGAGGCCTTCTCCCGATACAAGGCCACCCTCGCGGGGATCGAGGACGCGAAGGCTCTTCTCAAGGCCGAGTCCGACCAGGATATGCGTGAGATGGCGCGCGAGGAGCAGCGCTGTCTCGAAGTGACCAAGGAAGAAGAGGAGGCCCAGCTCCGAGAACTCCTCGTCCCCCGCGATCCTCTTGCGGACAAGTCCGTCATCATGGAGATCCGCGCCGGAACCGGCGGCGAGGAGGCGGCGCTCTTCGTTGCCGACCTCTACCGCATGTACTCGCGCTACGCCGACGGCCAGGGCTGGAAGGTCGAGGTGATGGACGCCTCCGAAACCGAGCTCGGAGGCTTCCGCGAGATCGTGTTTTCGGTCACAGGTGACTCAGTCTTCGAAAACCTGCGCTGGGAGTCGGGCGTGCACCGCGTCCAGCGCGTGCCCGCGACCGAGGCCTCGGGCCGCATCCACACGAGCGCCGTCACCGTGGCCGTCCTCCCCGAAATGGAGGAGACTGAGATCGACATCAGGCAGGAGGACCTCCGCATCGACGTCATGCGCGCGGGCGGTCCCGGCGGTCAGTGCGTCAACACGACCGACTCCGCGGTCCGCATCACCCACCTGCCGACGGGTCTCGTCGTCCATTGCCAGGACGAAAAGAGCCAGATCAAGAACAAGGCCAAGGCCATGCGCATCCTGCGCGCCCGACTCTTCGAGTTCGAGGAGTCCAAGCGCCAGGCCGAGCGGGCCGCCAACCGCAAGAGCCAGATCGGCTCGGGCGACCGCTCCGAGCGCATCCGCACCTACAATTTTCCCCAGAACCGCCTGACCGACCACCGCATCAACCTGACCCTGTACAAGCTAGACCTCGCCATGGAGGGCGACATCGAGGAGCTCATCCGGGCCCTCGTGATGTCCGCGCGGGAGGACGCCATGAAGGAAGGCCAGACGTGACAGTCCGGGAAGCGCTCGCGGAGGGCGGCGCGATCCTGGGCGGTTCGGCCGTCCTCGCAGGATCGGAGACCGCCCGTCTGGACGCTTCCCTCCTCCTCGCCCACTGCATCGGAGTGACACGCTCGCGGCTTTTCGCCGATCTTTCCCGCGAAGTCGACGAAGCGGCCCTGCGTCGCTACCGCGGCCACCTCGCGGCGCGGGCTGAGGGCAGGCCAATCGCCTACCTTGTCGGCACGAAGGAATTCTACGGGCGCGATTTTCATGTCGACGAGAACGTCCTCATCCCGCGTCCTGATACCGAGATACTCGTGGAGGCGGCCCTCGCCGCCGCGTCTGGCGCGGTGTCCTGCGCAGGTTTCGGCCCTGAAGGAGACTCGTCGAGCGGTACCACCCTTGTCGCGCCGCCATCCCGCCCCCTGCGCGTCCACGAACTCTGCACGGGCTCGGGCGCCGTCGCCATCACACTGTCGGCCGAAAGGCCCGGGTGGGAGGTTTCCGCCTCCGACATTTCGGAAGGCGTCCTCGCCATCGCGCGCCGCAATTCCCGCGACCTGCTCGGCCGTGAGCTGCCTTTCGTCCGTAGCGACCTCTTCTCGTCTGTCGGGGGAGAATTCGACCTTATCCTGGCGAACCCGCCCTATGTCCCGTCCCGGGAAACAGACGGCCTGCTTTCGCGCGGCTGGTCCGAGCCCCGCCTCGCCCTGGACGGCGGCGCCGACGGACTCGATCTGTACCGGCGCCTCGTCCCGGAGGCACTTCACCATCTCTGCCCGGGTGGGTTACTGTTTGTAGAATCCGATCCGAGCCAGGCCGCCGCGATCAGGCACATGCTGTCGGATGCAGGCTACACCGATATCCGCTGCGTCGAGGATCTCGCAGGCCTCGCCCGCGTCACGGGGGGAAGAAAGCCGTGGAAGATTTGATCCGGGACTTTCTCGGAAAAACTGCCTCTGCCTACGGAGAATCGGCCTCCGACACCGTGAGAAGGGCCCTCGAGTGGTCCACTGCCCGGCACGGAGAGCTCCTGCGCGCCTCTGGCGAGCCCGCAATCATGCACAACATCCGCGTGGCCAGAACCCTCGTGGAGATGGGCATGGACATGGAATCCGTCCTCGCGGCCCTCTTCCACGACATATTCGAAGAATCCCCCGCCACAGCGCGGCCCGGCGCCCAGGCGGTGCGGGGCAGCGAGTCGGTTCTGAAGGAGATCAGCGAGCGTTTCAGTCCGGGAACCGCCTTCATCGTCGACGGAGTCTCGCGCATCGCCGCGGTCAGGGCCAAGAACAAGACGGTCCACGCGGCCGAAACCATGCGCAAGATGCTCTTCGCGATGACGAGGGACCTGCGCGTCATCATCGTCAAACTCGCGGACAAGCTCGACAGCATGCGGACCCTGAAGTGGCTGCCCGAGGAGCGCCAGAAACAGATCGCCACGGAGTGCCTGGACGTGTTCGCGCCGCTGGCCGACCGCCTCGGTATTTCCTGGCTCAAGGACGAGCTCGAGGACCTCTCGCTCAAGGTCATCAACCGCGAGGCCTTCGACCAGATCAAGGATATCGTCGCCATAAAGCGGGGCGAGCGCGAGGAGTTCCTGGCCAGGGTCCAGGCCGAAATCATGGCCGAGGCAAAGAAAGAGGGCATCGCCGTCGAGATTTCCGCCAGAGCCAAGCACTTCTACTCGATTTACCTCAAGATGCGCAAAAAGGCCAAGGGCGCCGAGGAACTCTACGACCTTCTGGGCCTGAGGCTCATCTGCGATACGGAGTACGACTGCTACGCCCTCCTCGGCCTCGTCCACCGTCTCTGGAAGCCCATGGACGGCCGCTTCAAGGACTACATCGCCATGCCCAAGGCCAACGGCTACCGCAGCCTCCACACGACGGTCATGTGCTACGGCGGGACGCTTCTGGAAGTCCAGATCAGGACGGGGCTCATGCACCGCGTCGCGGAATACGGCGTCGCCTCGCACTGGCTCTACAAGGGTGGCTCGAGCGCCGAAGCTCCCCGCATCGACGACCTGCCCATAGTCAGCAAGCTCAAGGAGTGGAACGGCTTCCTGGCCGAGGGCGCGGAGTACCTCGAGACCATCAAGCGCGAGCTCCTCAAGGATTCGATCTTCGTGTTCACGCCGGTGGGCGACGTCATCGAACTCCCGTCAGGGTCGACGCCCCTCGACTTCGCCTTCGCCATCCACTCGGATGTCGGCATCCACTGCCTCGGCGCCAAGGCCGACGGGGCCATCATTCCCCTCGACGGCGAGCTCAAGAACACGCAGGTCGTCGAGATACTGACCTCGCCCCAGGCCCGGCCCAACGTCAACTGGCTCCGGATAGCCCGCACCTCGAAGGCGCGCAGCAAGATCCGCGCCGTTCTCGTGGCCTCGGGCCAGGTCCTCGCGATCGACAAGAGCATCATCGCGGGCAAGAAGGCCGAGAAGGAGAAGGCCGAGGAGCACGGCAGGGCGGCGCACGAGGGCGAGGAGCAGAAGGCGGGGGGCACGAGCCTCCAGTTCACGAGGGATTCAGCGGCGCTCGCGGCCGCCCAGGCAAAGGGCACGGCCCCCAAGCCACCCTCCACCGTGGAATTCCGCGCCTACGAGCCCGGACAGGTCCTGCGCAACGACAAGGCGGGCGTCGCCATAGGCGGAGCCAAGAACATGATGATCCGCATCGCGGGCTGCTGCAGGCCCGTCACGGGAGACCGCATCGTCGGCTATGTGTCGCGCGGGCGGGGAATCATCGTCCACAGGGAGGACTGCAAGTCCCTCGCGGCGATCGCCGATTTCGCCGACCGCAGGATCGAGGTTGCCTGGGAACAGGACGCGCCCTTCGTGACCGCGCGGTATCGCGTGACTGTCCGCAGAACCGTGGACATTTTTTCGGAGATGGAAGCCGCGGTGCACAAGTTCCGGGGCCGCCTCCGCGAGGGCAAACTCGACGAACAGGGCGACGGGACGCTTTCCGGCTACTTCACCATGGAAGTGGATTCGCGGGACGACGTCAAACGCATCGCCAAGGCCCTCCGAGGCCTGCCGACCGTCCTCGGCCTCGAAGAGGAGTGACCGGATCGTCCCCATTCGCCCAAAGCCGCCTGCGTTGTGCGCTCCTGCCTGCGAATGTGGTGCCCGCCGGCATGACAGGTGCTCAGGCGGTTATTTCTGCCACCAGAAAGCCTTGTCCTGGCTGACTTCCTCGAAACCGTTGCCTGAGAGACTTTTTTTCTGTTTCGCGTAGTCGGCGGGGTTGAGCCCGAGGCTGACGACCTCGAGGTTCTTCATGAAGTAGTTGTCGGACAGGGAGATGATATCCTTGCTGCCGATTTTTGCCAGAGCCGAAGGAAAGGCGATGAATTCTTCCAGGCTCCAGAGGATCCACGCGTCTTCGAGGGCCTTCGCGGCGCCTTCGGGCGTTTCGAAGCTTCGCGTTCTCGCCTCGATGAGGCGGTTTTTCGCGTCCGCGTACTCATCGGGTTTGAAGTAGGATGCGTTGGACTTCATGGCGTACATCTCAGTGTTGCGCGCCACCTCCTTGAACTGCTGCGCCCGGCTCGCGGCGTTATCGGATTTGAGGGAGGCGGAGAGGGTGATCCATGAGCTGTCCGCCTCTGGCACGTAGCGCGCGACGATTGGCTCGGTTTTCAGGAATCCCGGCGCGCTTTTGGCGAGCGCCGCGACGAGTCGTCCCGAGGGATTGTCCGCGAGTTCTGCCCAGAGCTGCGCCGCGCGGGAGGCCTGCGGTTCGGAATCGGGGTCCGGTCCCCTGTAGCGTATATCGACGAGGGCCGTTCCCACGGGGATGGATGGGTCCTGGCGGGCCAGCCAGGTCGGCCTCGTCACGCCCGGCTTCGGGAAGACCGGCAATTTCTGCTTGAGCGGATCGGGAGCTTTTTTCCAGGAACCGAAGGCCTTTTCGGCAAGGTCTCTGACTGTTTCGCCGTCCACGTCCCCCGTCACGACGAGGAGGGCATTGTTCGGGACAAACCAGGCGCGGGCGGCCGCGAGTATCGTGTCGCCCGGAAGTTCCGCCAGTGTCTTTTCCTGGCCCGTGAGTTCTCTGCGCCAGGGATACTTCCCGAACAGTTTCCTGTTCACCGAGGCGTCTAGGAGGGCTGCCGGATCCGCGGACGCGGCGTGCGCGGCAAAGACGGCAGCCTCGCGCGCCTGGGCCAAGGCGGACTCCCGGGCGACCGCGGCTGCGATCCTGTCGGCGTCGGAGATCTCCCGGAGGAAGCCGAAAGCTTCGTCGAGCTCCTCTTTCCTGGCGCTGAGTCCTATGACGAAGCGGTCGGTCCCGACCTGACAGGAAGGAGAGGATGCCTGCTCAAAGGGCGCGGCGGAACCGAGTATCAGTTGAGAGAGAAGATTGAAGACTCCCGCGTTGTCCTTTGTCTGCGCCGAGGCGCCGCCCCGGAACACGAGTTCGGTCCGCGCCGGGTCGGTCGACCCGTCAGAAAAAACGATGATGTCCAGCCCATTGTCCATCCGGAAGGAGAGGGGACCCGACCTCGAGCCTCCCATCGTCGCGGCTTGCTGGGAATGGAGGGGCAGGACAGCCGCCGTCAGCATGGCGAGGCTCACCGCGGCAAAAAGCCGGAATCCGACTCTGGTCCTTCGTTTCATGGGAGCCATCCTAGTCTTATGGAAAAAGAGTGTCAACGAAAGGATTCTTGCCCTCGGAGGCCCGGCGTGCTATGGTCAGGCGACTCCCATGGAATCCGGATCATCCCGATCGGCCCGGTTTGTCCCGCGCAGATCCACCGCTGCGGAGAGCGCGCTCGCGCAGCTCCGGATGGCGCGAGCCCTCGCGGGCAAACTGTCCGGAAGCTTCCCGGCAGGAGCCGCCGCGGTCATGGCGAGTCCCGCCTCCCGCACCGGGAAACCGGTCTTCATCGTCAGGGCGCTGCGTTTTCTGGCCCTCCTCGTCCTCGCCATCCACGCCTGGTACATCGTGACGACCTGTCTCCTCATCCTCGTCTACAAGGCCTACGACCCACCCGCGAGCGTCATCATGGTCTACCGTGCGGTGCTCTACGGCTGGAAGGTTGAAGCCCCGAAACCTCGATCCCTCAAGAAAATACCGGTTTACATCCGTTCCATGCTGGTTTCCGTGGAGGACGGCAAATTCTACACGCACCACGGTCTCGATTTCGAGGCTTTCAAAAGGGCGAGACAGATCAACGCCATCGTCGGCAGACCCCTCTACGGCGGGTCGACCCTCACCATGCAGGTGGCGAGAACTCTCTTTCTCGTCCCCGAAAAGAGCTATATCAGGAAGTACTTCGAGATCATCACGGCCCTCGAACTGGAAGCTTTCCTCGACAAGGACAGGATACTTGAGCTCTATTTCGGCTACGCGGAGTGGGGCAAGGGGCTTTTCGGGATCGAGCCGGCCTCCCTGAAATACTACAAAAAGACCGTCGCCGCCCTGAACCGGGACGAGGCGGCGCGCCTCGTCGCCCTCCTGTCTTCGCCGATCAAGTACAATCCCTCCAACCTCTCTCGCTCGGGTATCCTCCGCGAGCGCTACGCCTACCTTTCGCGCCGCTACACGGGTGGCGGTGCCCAGCTTCCCGACCAGGCGACGCAGTTCCAGCCTCCGCCCCAGGGCATCGAGCCTTCCGCCCTCGACGACGAGGCTCCCGCCCAAGGCGGTACCGGCGACACCGGCACTGCTGGCGATGTGGGCGCGGTCTCCGGGACGGGAGCCGAAGCTGCTTCCCCAGGCGCCGCGAACCAAGTCCCCGCGGCGCAGGGAGAGCCGACCCCGGGGCAGGATGGAGCCGCCGCCCCGACGGTTCCGCCATCTCCATAATTCACAGGGAGGAGAATCATGTCTGACCGCACCGGAGTCGCCCGCCTTTTCCGAGCCTCACCCACTCTCGCGGTTTTTGCCATTGCGGCGCTCCTCGGCAGCTGCGCAAGCCGCCCCGGCATCGTCGCGACTTCGGGAGGAAAGCCGGCCAAACCGGGAACGTCGACGGCCACCACCCTCGCCCCCGCAAATCCCGCGACGACGGTCGCTACGACCACGACGTCGACCACGCCACCGCTTCCCGCCGCATTTTTTCCTTCGCCATCCAGCCCCGCCCCGACTCACCCCTGGCGCCTCGATCCCCTCCCCGAGGCGACGGCGCTTTCGCACGAGGTGCGCCTCCCCGAACTCGAGGCCCTCGTCCGGTCGGCGCTCGCCTTTTCCGGGCTCGAAGGAGATACCCTGCGCCTCCGGACAGCGAAGATACTGTCCCTCGCGCGCTCCGAGGCCTCGAAAGTGGCCGGTATCGCCGCCCCCGCGGCAAAGGCCGAGAAGCTTCTTTTGTCCATGCACGACACCTATCTCCGCAGGTATTCCGGACACCAGTCCAGCCTCGACCTCGCCTTTTCGGCCGGCGAATTCAACTGCGTCTCCTCCGCCGTCATGTTTCTCGTCTTCGCGCGGGCGGCCGGACTCGAGGTTTCCGGGATCTCGACAGCCGACCACGCCTTCTGCGTGCTGGCCGTTCCGGGCGGCAGCATCGATGTCGAGACCACGACCCGCTACGGTTTCGATCCCGGATCGAAGAAAAATTTCTCGGACTCGTTTGGCAAAGTGACGGGTTTCGCCTATGTCCCGCCCAAGAACTACGCGGGAAGGACAGCGATAAGCGCGAAGCGACTCGTGACACTCATCCTCTCGAACCGGATCTCCGAAGCCGACCGGGGCGACCGCTTCCTGCCTTCCGTCGGCCCCGGCGTCGACTATTTCGTTTCGGAAAAAGACAAAGATTCCAAGGATTTCATGTTCACGCGGTTCCGCAACGCCGCAGGCGAGCTTTCCAATTCGGGGGACTACAGGTCGGCGCTGGAGTTCGTGAACGAGGCGCGCGGGAAGTACGGAGAGGAGCCGGGGTTGGACCGGATCGCGCGGGTCGCCGTGGACAACTGGCTCGGCGAGCTGGGAGAGTCCGGGGACTGGAACCGCGGCCTCGATCTCATCCTCGCCAATCCGACGTACTCGGAAAAGAGCACCCGCTCCGCCGAATTCGTCAGGACAGCCACTCACAACCAGGTCCTCGCCCTCACCAAATCGGGGGATTTTGAAGCCGCGCGACGCCTTATCGCCTCCCGGACCGCCTCTGGCCTCATACCCGCGACCGAGCATGGCCGCTACGAGGACATCATCGGCATGGCCCTGTACAACCGCGCTCAGGACAGTCGCGACTACGCCTCGGGAATGGCCGATCTCTCAGCGGCCGAAGTCCGCGCGGCCGTAAAACCTGCCGATCTCGAGAATGCCCGCCTGTATCTCGCCTCGCGCGAAGCAGGGCGGCTGGAAAAAAAGCAAAGCGCCCTGGACGCGTGGAAGTTTCTCTCCGGCGCCGGGCTGGCCGATACCGCCACGTTCCGCGAGCTTACGGGCGTTTACCGGAGCAATGCCATCGTCGAATCGCACAACCGCTTCGTCTCGCTGTTCAACGCGAAACGCTACGCCGAGGCGAAGAATTCGCTGCTCGCTTCCCTCGCGATATTCCCGGGCGAAGCGAATCTCCTGAAGGATCTCGAGCTCCTCAGGACCGTTTCGGGACTCCGCTAGCGGGCGATTCGGGACGAGAGGAGCGACGGGCTTTTCTGTCAAGGATGAGCCGAAGATGAGCCGGGAAAGGAGGCCGGGGCGGCCACGATCGCGCCGCCACCGGTCCCTTCAAAACATACGCGCGAATAAAAAACAATTATTTATAAAATAAGTAATTGTGTGATGGTCCTATCCAGCGCGTCCGCGAAATCCTTGAACTCTTTCTTCCCCCAGCTGCGGCGTTTCGACGACTCCGGAGCGAGCCCTAAGGCGCGCAGTTCGGCCGCGCGGTCGCGCAGGGAACGCCGTTCACGGACATTGTCGGCGGTGAAGCTGTCCCCCCTGTCGTTGAGCACGGCGACGCCGGCGAGAGCCAGTCTTTCGGCGAAAGGAAGGTCGCGGGTCACGACGAGATCTCCGGGTCGGGCCCCGCCGGCTATGCGGTCGTCGGCTGCGTCGGCTCCCTTCTCGACGAGCTCGAAGCGGACCGCGGGGCCGACTTTGAGCTTTTTCGAGGCGACAAAGACGAGGTCGAAGCGGGGGGCGAGGCCTGTTCCCGCCCGCCGTGCGGCTTCGGAAGCGGCGCGGCGTTCCAGGAGGGCGCGGATCTCCGGCTGGAGACTGTCGGCGTCTGCCCAGAGGGTCATGCGGAGGGTACCCGCGCGCGGTAGACCATTCCGTCGCCGCGGATCAGGCACTGTCCCGCGTCCGCGCGGAGGAAGGCCGATTCGCCTTTCGCGAGGTCGAGGGAGCCTTCCCCGTCTGCAATCCGGACCCGGCCCTTCGTGCACAGAAGTATCTCCGGCCCCTCCGTCAGAATCCCGAAGCATGAGTCCGGAGCGTCGGCTCCACCCACGGCGCTCTCCGTCGGCGGAAGCTCGATGCGGGAAAGCGCGAACTCGGCTGCGCGGACGGGCCAGGCTTCCTCACGCGGCAGCCGGCCGCCGGGCGCGTCGGCTGTGCGGGCGGGAAATTCGGCCGGCGCAGCTGCTTCCGCCGTCTCGATCCCCGGCCGCCCCGGCTCGAAGCTCACGACTCTGAGGAGTTCGGGCAGGTCGACGTGCTTGGGCGTCAGTCCCCCGCGGATGACATTGTCGGAGTTGGCCATGATCTCGAGAGCCGTGCCCGAAAGATACGCGTGCATGACGCCGGCTCCTATGAAGATGGCCTCTCCCGGCTGTAGCGCGACATGATTCAGGACAAGAGGCATGAGGACGCCCATATCCCCCGGATACAGGTCGAGGAGACGCGCGACCCAGGCGAAGGCCTCCTGCTCAGATGAGTCGATCCCGCCGGGGCCGCTGTTCCCCGCGCTCCACGACGCGAGGAGTGAGTCGATCCCGGCCCTGAGCGCGGACAAAAGAACTACCTTGTCCTGCCCCTCAAGTCCGAGGAGGCCGGCCACGAGGTCGTACAGGAATGATTCACCCGCGCTTTCCGGCGCCGGTTTCCTGACGCTGACACCGACACTGACAAGCCCGATTTTCGCGGCCAACTCCGCGCCAAGCACCGCCTCAAGATTGCGCGCAATCGTCCCGGGGCTTCGGAATCCGCACAGCCCCTCGAAGCGGGTCATGGCGAGAGTCATCTCCGGCTTGTGATTGTTGTCTTTGTAGGTCCGGAGCGGAGACGAGAGAGGAATGCCGCTGGCATTTTCACGGGCGAATCCCGCCTCGGCGGTTTTTTTGTCCGGGTGGGTCTGGATCGAGAGCGGAGTCCCTGCGGAGAGTCCCTTGAAAAGGAAGGGCAGGGTATTTCCGAATCTGGCGGCAACGCACCCGCCCAGACTGCCCTCCGGATCCGCGGCGATGAGCTGATCGAGGCCCAGCTTGCCACCTTCCGTGACGGCGATGCTCGGCGCTCCGGGATGGGCCCCCATCCAGAGTTCGGCCGCCGGTTTTCCCTCCGGATTGGGAATACCGAGGGTTTCTGCGAGGCCGTCGACGCTGCCCCAGACGTATCGCTGCACCGTGTTTTCGAGCCTGTATATCCGCATGGACCGAAGTGTAACGGAAACGCCGCTTTGCGGCAATCTTGTGCATTCACTTCAAAACATTCAATACATTTACACGCGAGATAATAAATGCTTATTTACACAGACGCGTTGAAGATTTATTCTTATATCTATTCATATTGCTTTAGTGCAATTCTGAGTGAACGATGGGCGCCTTTCTCCTGCCTCACACTACCCCGCGGAGCATGGCACAAGGTACGGCCTGATGGCGACAATTTTTATCGTCGATGCACATGCGCTTTTCCGGGAAGGCTTGAAAATGTTGCTCTCGTTCCGGGATGCCACGGCTGTTGTCGGCGAAGCATCCTGCGCACAGGATGCATACCTCACGGTGCGCGATGTGCGTCCCAACATTATTATCTTCTCCATGGCCGCGCATGAGGGCTCCGCTCGTACCATCGTTTCCGAATTCGCATCTGTCTCGCCCTCGTCCAGAATCATCATCCTCTCCGATATCGGTACGGGATTCCAGATCCGGGAGCTGTTCGAGGCGGGTATAGTGGGTTTCGTCCTCAAGACGAGCGCCTACAAGGAACTCGATCTTGCCTTGAGGGTGGTGCAGTCCGGCCGCCGGTTCCTGAGTCCCGAAGTTTCTGATCTGCTTGTTGATCCCATGGCGTCGAGGAAGGCGTCCTGTGATGGCCGCATGGAGGGAAGGTTTACAACGCTCACTAGCCGAGAGCGAAGGATACTCCACCTTTTTTGTGATGAAAAAACTCCGAATGTCATAGCGGCGGAGTTGGGCATATCCCGCAAGACGGTGGATATTCACAAGCGGAACATCCGGAGAAAACTCGGTGTAGAATCAGACATAGGCCTTGTCAGGCTCATCCTCGATGCCGATTTCTCTTTTTAGAAAATGATCGAGGTCTGACCCGGATGGCAGTCGTCCCGTAGGAGTTTTCTACGCATATGCTTATTCTGCATGGTTTTCTTTATCCGCATTTTCCCATATTTCCTATTTCCGGCTCCTGTCTGATGAAGATATGCTCGCTAAATCTCATAACATGGAAGAAACGGAGCACCCCGGAATGGTTGAAATCAAAGTTGGCGGGTGGAGAGCGCCATATTTGCTTCCACCGGGGATCCGGGAAATCAGGGATGGCAGACTAGCATGATGCGAATACTTCTTGTCGACGCGCACACGCTCTTCAGGGAAGGGTTAAAAATGCTGCTTTCCACGCGGGACGCCACGATCGTTGCCGGCGAAGCCTCGTTCAGAGGAGAAGCACTTTCTTTGGCAGGCGAACTGCTACCCGACGTCATACTCACCGATATTGTGCTCCACAACGAATCCGCTTTGGACTTGGTGCCCGCGCTCAAGTCCGCTTCTCCATTATCCAGAGTCATCATACTCTCAGACCAACGCAACGAATCCCTCACGAAGGGCTTGCTGGAAGCCGGTGCGGACGGCTTTGTCCTCAAAATGAGCGCCTACGAAGAACTCGATCGTGCCATAAAAACTGTGCTTTCAGGGCATCGGTTTCTGAGTCCGGAGATTCTTGACCTGATTGTCGTTTCATATCTTGCCGGAAGCACCTCCTGCGATTTGTTCCGAGGGGGGAGGTTCTCCTCGCTCACCGACCGCGAGCGCAGGATTCTTCGCCTCTTCTGCGAAGAGAAGCCTCCGAAAGCCATAGCGGCTGAACTGGGAATATCCCGGAAAACCGTCGACATCCACAAGCGGAATATCAAGAAGAAACTTGGTGTCGAATCGGACATCGGTCTCGTCAGACTGGCCATCGATGCCGATTTACCCCTTGCGAGGAGTCAGGATAAAGCATGAATCCGCCATCCAGCCTCATGGCCAGGTCCCGGGTCCAGCTTTACATGCATGAGGGAGGGCTTTACACTATGTTTATGCCCAACGCTCCCATCACTCCGGATCCATCCCGATCACTCTCCGCTTCTGTGCGGGCGACAGCTCTGGCCCTTTTTGCAGCTGCTGATCGCGTAGGAGGACAGGACCTTCCCCTGCCTTTCTTGTGGAGAGTAGAGGTGTCCGATTCAGCGGAAGCCGAAAAACATTTCGCTCTTCATATTATCACCGACTGCGATTGTCGCTGTTTTCTCATCCGTTCCGGGAAAGAAGGACCGGCCGAGATCCTCACGGAGTGGCAGGCCCTTGCGGGTAAGGATGTGCGCGTCCCGGGATCAGGGGATCTAGTCTGGGATGGGATCGACGATTCGCATCTCGTCATCATTGCGGCGGGAGATCTTGCCGAGAACACTCTGCCCGACGAAAAATGGCGTGGAGCGGAAGGGTATTGCCGGTCAGAACGTCCCCTCGCCCTCGATCCGAAATCTCTCGGTCTTGTGCGTTCCAGCGCCGATCACAATCCATAACGGACGAAGGATGCCCAGAGCGCAGGATCAGCGTATTCGGCCCCCCACACCCCGGATGCCGCCAGTCTTTTGCATTCGGCAAATGCATCGTCGAATCCGAGCCCCGATTCCCGAGCCAGCGTGTACATCCTTTCCATGAATCCCGCTGTTTGGAGGTCGCGCACGCGCCAGAGGGTTGCGTAGACCGTTTTGGCCCCTGCCTCCAAGAAGGCTCCAACGAGCCCGAAAGCCCCCTCGCTCCAGGACGGCTTTCCCAAAGCGGAAGCGCAGGCAGATAGCACGACTCTCCGCACGTTGATCGACAATGAGGCTATTTCCTGAGTGGACAAAATATTGTCCCCATCCGGATGAAAGAGGATAGCTCCCTCCTTACCCGATTCCGCGTAAAGCGCGTGGGCAGCAATGTGGAGGGTATCCCATTCCCCGGAACGAAGGCAATCGAGGAAATGCCGCTTGGTCGCGTTGGCTCCAATGAGCAATTCTGACTTGGTCGCACCCATGCACGCGGCCTCTGCTTCTCGGGCCGCTCCAGGCAAGGGAGGGAGTCCCGCATCCGCTGCCCGTTCGATGAATCGCGCCGCCGCTGTCGGAAAGTCTCCACCGGCTTCAGTATCCTTCGCTTCTAGCGGCTTCGCCGCAGAATGCACATCGGACAAAGGGTCTCCGACGGCGAGAACCGCCCCATGTACGGAGTTTGCATGTACGGATTCCGCACGGCATGCCAACAGCGGTGATTTTGTGTAGACTATTTCCCTGTGTTCGATGATGCGTTTGCCGAAGGAATCTTCAAGAGCTTCGAACGGGAAACCCGCGAATGCCCCCCCTGGGCAAATCACCCAGACTGGGCAGTCTGCCGCGATAAATTCCGCAGGCGCGATAAGTTTTTCATACAAGCCCGCGGCGAGAGCAGGTATATTTGTCTTTCTCATCCTCAGGGCTTCCCGGAATTGCGCAACAGCTTCCGCAATCTGATCGATCGTTTCTCGCGATTTTTCCGTTTGTTTGATCGAAAATCCCCTGAAAGCCCCGTGATCGGACATGGTAGCCACAGTAGGACCCAGCGCTAGTAGTTCGGCAGAATCGATGAGTCGTGCGGTCAATCCCCGCGCAGTCCGGACAAATGTTGCGAAGCGCTTTCCCAAGGGCAGGAAGACAAACTCGGCCTTCGTTCCGGGATCAGGGGCTTCTTCTTCTCCGGTAAGGCCAAAACGCTCGGTCATGGTGCGCGCAAGAAGGCGCAGAGCTTCTCTGTACGCCGCCGCAGTATCGCCAGAGTCCACGAGAAAACGGATGCGTTCCGCGAAAATTTCCTGGATGGAATCGAGAAAATCCCGGCGATAGGACTCAGGCGCATCTTTTCGCACCTCCATAACCCGTGTGCAGGCCACGCGGAAGGCCTCTCCCGCCCCTTCGCTGTCTCCGGAATCCGCAAGCGCGCGCCCGAGTTCGGCGCTATCCCTCGCGTATTCGAGCGGGGCATCCACATCCACAAGCAGGGAGCAGGCTTTTTTCGCGAGATCTATCGCTGATTCAACATCTCCGTTCGTCCTGAATGCAGAGGCCCGGACTCTCAGAGCGGCGCTCCGGGTCGTTGCCGGGGCGGATCCGGAAAGAACGCCCAGAATGGCATCCGCGTCCATCATGCCGCGTACTGAATCGCCGCAGGCTTGGAGGCAATCCATACGGACGGCGCGGGCTTCGGCCTCCTGTCGGGGCATTCCCTGAACCGAGGCTTCCTCAACCGCGATATCGGCCTCGCGAATCGCCTGCGTGTACTTTCCGGCGCCCGACAGCGCCATGGCCCGAATCATGGGAATCGAGATCCGGGCGGCCGCGGTCGCCGATCCTGCGACGCTATCGAGTTTGCCGGCAACTTCGGCGTATCGCCCCATGGCGCACAGCGCGCGCGCCTGTCCGAGCCTCAACGTCGCCCCGTAGTGGTTCTCGTTTGCCAATTTATCTTCTGCTCTGGAATAGTTTGAGAATGCCTCGGAAAAGCGCCCGGAACCCTCCGCCATCTGTCCGAGGTACATGAGCGCCACGCCCGTCTCGATGTTCCTGTCGAGTGAGCTCCCAAGTTCCGCGGTTTTCCGGAAGGTCCGCTCCGCCTCCTCTCGTGCGCCTGATCGCAGGAGGGTCACGCCAAGGGCAACGGAGGTCTCGAGGGCCTGCTCCGGCATGCCGAGGCTCGAGAAGCCTTCCGTGGCGGCTCTGTAACCGGAGGCCGAGCTTGCGAGATCTCCGGAGGTGTACCGGACTATGCCCCGTGCGGCTTCGGAAACAGTCCTCTCATAGGCGTCACCTTTCGCGGCCAGATCGTAGCCGCGTTCAAAGGCTTTCATCATGCGATCCGCATCGCCTGGAAGCCGCCTGAAAGTGAGGATGGCGGCGATGTCGAGAAGTGCCCTTGCCTCCGCCTCCCTGTCATTCCCCGCACATGCGGCAGCGCGGCCTGCCTCGAGCAGATCTATCACTCCGACAAGATCTTGCGTGGCCTGTTTCCTGATTCCGAGGCAGATATGTGCCCAAGCTTCAGCCTTATGGTCTCCCCGCTCTGTGAAAACAGAAAGAGCCGATTCGAGTTCTTCCCCTCCGTCCTCCACTGCGAGGCGAAGGTGCAGTTCACATTCTTCCACGCCCAGCACCGCATACGCCCTCTCCGTATCGGATAGCGCCCGCTCCCGTGCCTCCATGAAGCACAAGTGGGCATCCCTGAATTTTCGCGCCTCGATGAGGATGCGGCCTTCGTTTATAAGCTCATGCACGGTTTTGATTGATTTCACCATGGATTTTCCCTTACGACTACCTGACATCGGATTGCGAAATGCTCATTCCGATTGTACTGCGGTCGTGATTCAAAAGAAACCATGATTACCTTTTTTTATTACTTCGTATGTAGATTTCCGTCTGCCTGCCGATGCCCTTCCTTGTACACCTGTGACACGTGTCCGGGGTATGTAAAGATTTTCCTATGACACTTCCCATACAGGCCGTTCACTATTCCATCTTCACCGATACCACTCACTACGAGGCACGGTATTAAATACTTGCACTATCGATATCACCAATCGATTGATATCTGACTATTGAAGGAGGACGGAAAAGCCGTTTCACGACTGTGGTTTCGCTGCATTCACACCATCACAAGGAGGAATACATGAAAAACGACATCAAATTTTGGAGAATTTTCTTTTTTCTTTTTGGCTGTCTTGCCATTACTGGCTGTGATCTCTTGGGGCTGACGAAGGATATCGACATCACCGGTACGTGGAAACTGGTGGAATATGAAATAGACAGCGAGAAAACGACGCTACCAACAACTTCTCCCGAGAAATATACATTTAATGCCGACGGTTCCGCGGTGGCCAAGAATGATCTCTTTACTGACAATTTCAAATACTCGGTTGAGAAAAACAAAGTCACGATTACGAACCTCGGTATGGTGTTCTCCCTTCAGAATACCCTTTACAGTACATATCCCTATGAAGCGAAGATCGTTGGTTCGACCCTTACGCTTGCCATGAATGCGGGCGGAAGCATCGGGAAGACCAAATTCACATTCACAAAGATGACCGAATAATCGGCTTGATACCATGATCAGACCCAATTCCCACCATAAAGAGGTACACTCAATGAAACGTGCTGCACGGATCTGCATTTTTTCGCTTTTTTTTGTCGTCCTCCTCGCATCGTGTGCCACAAAGCCTGTTGTCCCACAAAAAGTCGAAACCTATGAATTCGATTCTGGCGAGGTCGCATCGATAACCGTCGACGGTGTGACCATTACGGCAAAATATGTTGCCACCGATAGCTGGAAACGTTTCTTTGCGGACAGCGATCTCGAAGCCATGCTCGGCATTCCCCAGGACAAGCTCGAAGCGCAGATGAAGCGTGACAATGTCTATCAATACTGGATGCAGGACATGTTTTTTTACAACAACAAGAAATACTATTTTTTCCCGATCTCTGCCGGACTGAACACATTCAAGATCTCTATCACGAACAATACTAAAGGGACAATCCAGATGCGTGATCTCCGGGCCGGATTCATCACGCCCGATGGGGAGCGCTTCACCAGTCTTGACAAGCAGGGAACATTCGATTTCATGAATAACGCAGCTGAAGCGGAGATCATCAAGCACAGGACCAAGCTGATACCGACAGT
Organism: Treponemataceae bacterium; assembly: GCA_963678065.2. Classification (GTDB taxonomy): domain Bacteria; phylum Spirochaetota; class Spirochaetia; order Treponematales; family Rectinemataceae. The sequence goes on along the minus strand of CAXXVZ010000003.1, from coordinate 1,511,916 downwards.
TACCCCCTGGAAAGTCTATATGAATATCTACAATGGTCTTGCGATGACCAAATATGGGATGAACAAGAAATTCAAGGTGATCAACGACCCTGATTCATTCATTCTTCCAGGAGAGACTTTCAAGGGCTTCGCATTCTTCGATGGGGGAGTTGCCTATGACAGCGTCAGCAATAAGGTGACCTATCTTGAAAAAGGGACTCTCGGGATTTTCGAGGTTCCCGTTCAGGTCGATCAAGCCAATACCATTCTCAAAAAAGGAGAGTTCATCTTTAAAGTACAGAAGGTTACACGGGATATCTGACATGCCACACGATGTGTATTCAAAAACGATTGATCCAATTTTTCATAATGATGCAGCCATTGAGTCTCCATCAACGGCTGCATCACTTTTATACGCAGTGTATGTATTACCGAGGATACCATGGAAAACAAAAAATTCATCAGTCCTGCCGGTTTTGGAATCGCCGTAATATCATTTTCCCTTCCCTGGGCTGGCATACAATGCTCAGGGCAGACTCTCGAGCGATATTCCGGAGTGCAACTCTCGAACCGATTCCCTGTGTTGTGGATAGTTCTTGCAATTGCTGTTTTTCTCACCGTGGCATTTTTCTATTTCAACAGCACAAAAAAACTGTATGAGCGGAAAGATCTTTTTTCGTGGGGTGGTATCATCGCAATCGGAACGATAGTCGTGTCATACGTGTACGCCGAATCATCGGGAATCGATTTCATGGGAGAGAAAATCCCACTCAAGGAGGTCGGATTCCGGTTTGAATTCGGCATCATACCGGAAATCGTTGGACTGATCGCGGGGATTATAGGAGTGAGCTTCTTTTCGGAAGGGAAGGGACTACCGCCAGGAAAAGAATAAGTCGGGCACTGGAAGTGCCAAAAGTGCGGGACTAAGGTGCGTCTCTCCTGACAATTTCTATCACAATCCGATCAAAAACGACAGAAGCCTTCCGCGTGGCAGCACGCGGAAGGCAGTTATTTCAACGAGACTGAGCACACTATACCAAAAGGATACTCTTCCGGACAAACAGCTTCGTGCCACTCTCTGTTTTTCCAATACCCCGGCAGCGCGGATGCGAAATCATCCGAGATGTAGCACCCGGCGACATATACATCGCTGCCGAAAACCGAAAGCGACATGAGATGGGGGATTTTCCCATCATTCATCGACAATGGATTCCAGAAGGAGTCCTCAAAATATCCACATCCACCACTTACGAGACTTTGACTTGAGATGCCCAGATATACTTTACCTCTGGAGACAGCTATTGACGAAGTCTCAAAATCGACTTGGTTCGTCTGTCTGTCCATTTTTATCCAGGTGTTATTCTTCCAATAACCGACTTCAATAATTTCACCTTCAATACGATGCCAGCCTGCACTGTAAATTATACCATCTGCAATAAAGATACTTCCTGCACTTGATTCTTTTGCATCAGCCAGGACCGGCAGCCTATGAACCGAATCGTTTTTCCAATAACAGGGATGTTTCATTCCCCTTTCATCAAAGCAATTGCCAGAGATGTACAGATCGCTTCCAACGAGAACAACGCCTAAAGGTGAGACGGATATTGTGCCCGGCAGTGTTGGTAGCGAATGCCAAGCAGCATTTCTGAAATAACCGCCTTCGCCTGTACCTTTTCGGCCGACAAAATATATCTCAGAAGCGGCAACAGCACAGTAAGGTCCATTCAATGAACCGCCGTTCGGTATGACAGAGAAGTCGCCCAACGAAACCCATACACCATCCTGCCAGTAGCCTCCATTGTTAACCGTATTGAAGCCGACAATTATGGTTTCAGAAGATGAAAAATGGGTATCGAATGCCCACCCATACCCAGGGATACTGGACGGCGGCGGCAACAGCGAGAGGGAAGACTCGGTCCACATGCTTGGTTTTGGAGAATAATCATCAAAATCATGCCAGACTGCACCGGTTGCATGTACGATTGGAATTGTTGTGGTTGTGCTGGTCGTAGTTGTCGTACTTGTGGTAGTGGTCGAGTGGGGATTCATTACTCCGGTGATCATGTCACAGCTCACAAACGAAAGGGGAAAAATGATTATTGCTATTGCTGAAAAAATGGAGCGCTCCAGCGCGATTTTAAACCGAATCGAATTATTCATAATTTTCCTGTATCCTTTCAGAATGTTCCGGCCTATCCGGACGGAGCACAGTTGCAGTTGATCAGAGACCGGCGGCCAACACGTCGAGAAAACTTGATGTCGATGTGTTGTCCACCGGGCCAGCAGCGCTCAGAGTACCCACCCATACGAGTTCATCAGTCTTCGAGGAGACATGGGCTCCGATGAGCGTCACCCACTGAATACCCCTTTATCTTCCTCAATATGCTTGACTGAAAGCTCCTTCTCTCCCTAAGCCTGCAACTCCTTGAAAAACAGTATTATGACCCGAGAACGGAAACTCCTCCGCGGGATCACTTGACCATCAAGTACATCGCTACACTGGTGTCGGTCGGGGCATTCAGGGTGATGGATGCGGTCGCGGGAAGCGATTGCCACGAAGCCCCCGAGTGGATGGAGCATCCGAATGGCCGTAGCGAAACCGCAGTGCCCATGTCGTAGATTCGCGTTCCGAAGGATCCGGGCACCCATCTCGACGATGCGAGATCGTAGTTCTGGATAGTGGCGAGATCGATCGGAGCAACGGTATAGGAAATGCCTCCGACGGTGCTGGTGTCTCCGGTTTTTAGGGTTTTTACGCTCGATCCGGCGGGTCTGTCCGTGAAGACCAGGGCTTCTCCATATTTTTTGAAAGCCGTCTCGAAGGTCTCGGAATAACCGGCAGATGACAGCGCTGCCGTAATAGATGCCTGTCCTACGGAGTTATTCAATGCGATGCGGGAGAAGAGATCCGCGCCGCCGTAGTTTCGCTCAAGATAAGCGCCGAACGCGAAAGCTCCGGCATAGCTCTTCATTACATCGTATCCAGGCAACCAGTCGATGACTCCGGATTCGGCGTAGTGATAGGTGAATCCGGGAAGTCTATCCTGTGCGCCATACACGGCTGGGTCGAGGCCGACGTTTGCGAGGGTCAGGTCCTCCGCCACCATCGAGCACATTTCGTTGGACCATGCCGGAGAATCCCGATCCCATTTCACACTCTTCTCGTTGAAGTTGATCATGTGCTGATATTCATGGGCGAGCGTGGAAACGATGTAGTTTGTATACCTGTCGGAGAAGTGCGAGTCGATATAGCATATCTCGGAATAATTCGTCTTGATCGAATATCCCCAGCCTGCAAGCTCTTCCTGAGAAAAATAATCCTTGGACCAGAAATACCCGACGACACCGCTGTTCTGAGAGGGCGAATAATCATAGTCTATGTCATATACAAGGATTGCAACGTGCTGGTCGGCGTCTCTTCCCCCGCCTCCTGAAGCTCCACCACCGAATTCATACCCAAAGATGCCCGTCACATTCTTGAATATTCCGTTGTTGTACGATGATGCCGGTGTACCGTCGAACTTCTCCTTCAGGAAAGATATCTGTGAGGAAGTGAGCTTGTTGTCGTTCGCGACGGTCGAAGAGTTGGCGAAATTGTCATTCGCGACCCAGATGTAGCAGTAGCTGCCTATCGCTCTGAGGGTTGCCGGTATGCTGATCCATCCCCCGCTCGCATTTTCCACCCAGAAATTCTTGATCGTCGAATCGACCGTGTACGCAGGATCTCCTGCGCCGTAATGAATCACCGGATTCGCTCCCGGAATCATGATCTCTCTTCGGTTTAGAATCGGAGGCGGATTCTCGTTGAATCTCGTCGCTTCGGCATGATCGATCCTGTATGGTTTATCAGGAAACCTTGTCAGCATTACTGGTATGTTTTCTCTGGATGCATATCCGGAAGAGGCACTCGGAGCCGCGCCGGTATCCGATGCCGCCACCGCGGATGAAGATGCATTCGTCTTGACCATATACAGGGCCTTTCCGGCTGCTCCCGAGACGCTTATCGTTTTCGATGACTGCCCGGCGAAATCAACCTTGTAGACCGGCGTCGCAGGAGTATAGGCGAAACCTGTCGGGACCGAGCCCGAGCCGATCCGGAAACGGAATCCGGAAGATCCAAAGACCTCGCCTTTTTTTGCGATGACATCGAGCGAGTGCATGCCCGAAGCGAAACTCGAACCAATGGTTATCGAGGCTGAGGTCTGCCCGGTCATCCGGTCTCCATCCAGATACCATTGCCATGAGTCGGGCGTCGGAACACCTGATGCAGTCACGGTAACAGGGCTTGCAGGATCGATGGTCGGTACAGTACCCGAAAGACTCACTGCGATAGGTTGCTTCGAGTCGCTCGTAATGCCGATCGAGATGCCACCCGTGGAGATAAGGGAGAGGTCGGACCCGGTCAGGACCCATCGGCCGGTTGTCGTCTTTCCGGCCATGATAAGCACCGTTTCTGTCTTCGACCAGGAGAGATGCCCATCGTACGCCATATCCTTCAATTTGATGCTCAGGGTGTAGAATCCATTCGCGATTCCGGACCGCGTTCCAGTTGCGGCGGTGCCGGAGATACTCATCGCTACCGTCTGTACGCTTCCGGAAGGGGATGTGAGCTTTGCATCGATTGCGGGATTGCCTATTGTACCGATCGGCCACGACAGTTCGAGAGATAGTGCACCGTTCCCGGTAATAGGAAGGCAGTTCAGCGTTACTGCCGTACTACTGCCCGCCGTTATGGTGATATTCTCGGAGTCTTCGACAATCTCATCTCCCGCCGCATTCTTCCCTGTCGCACGAATCGACCAAGCCCCCGCAGCAAGATCGCCTTTGGAATGAGCACCACCGGCAATGTCGGTCAGCGCGAACGAAGCTCCGGAGGGGCCCGACCCTGTCACAGTAAATTTTGCGACCGTTCTGTCTATACCAGGGTCGAGTGTCTTCGAACCGGAGCCGTCCGCGATGCTGAAATCCAGAGTACCCGTTTCCGGTTTTGGAATCAGACTCGAGAGAATCGGACAGCCCGAGAAGAACCCCATCGCGATGAGCGCAGCCAAAAAAACAAGACACTTCGAAGCAGGCCTAGTTCTCATAATTTCTCCATCATCGATTCGGCCGATACACCGTGACATCATTGTATTGTCACGCCGATTACACCTTCTTCGGGAAGGTCGAGATCAGATTCTGCGAGTGCCCACGAGCCAGTCGTCACCGATCCGGACAGAATCAGAACAGTCTCCGTCCTCGACCATGCCACAGAACTTCCCGCGCCCGAAGTCCTCAATTTGACGCCCAGCGTGTAATAACCATTCTGAAGATCGTCTGCAGACCAAGAGGCGGTTGTTCCCGCGATCGAGAACGTGATATTCCGAACCGCTCCGGCAGACGAGGTTACTGTCGCTTCTGCATACGGTGAGGGTAGCGTACCGGCAGGCCAAGAAAGAGAGAGTTGCAGCGTTCCGGCACCAGAGATCGGTGTACACAGCAGAGTGGCTGTTGCCGTCGTTCCGGGTGATACGGACAGCGATACCGTACCACGTGTGATTTCGCCTCCTGCCGCGTTTTTTCCTCTCGCCGTGATGCTCCAGGTGCCTACGGCTACATCCTCGCGAGTGAAGAGCGAACCGCTTGCATTTTCATAGTGAAACGAATTTCCTGAGGGACCCGATCCATCAATATCGTATGCGACAACGATGAGATCGGTTGGCGGTGAAATCGTTCGACCGTGCATATCGGAAGACAGTGATACTACGATACGGCCTTTATCCTGAGATTTCGTAAGGCCAATCAGGAAATCGCACGAGACTAGTAGAGGGATAACTACAACGGAAAGAATGACCCATTTCCGACGTAAACCAAGCTTTTTCATATGGATCCTTTTTCATGCTCCATGGAACTGCCAATCGGCCTGCCTCATGCGGTCTTTCCGGAGACTTCAGGAAAACCGCACGGCAGGCTCGAGGCCTGTCATGCGGTTTCCATTATTTACTTCACTGTTACGCCGATCGTACCTGTATCCGGAGTATTCGCGATGAATTTCACTTGAGCGTTGCCGCCGGCTACCGCGAAAGCGGCGATGTAATATGGATTGGAAGGTGTGTCGAGAGTTACATACTCATCGGTCGTCGTGGCAGTCGAAGCACCCAGCAAGGTCCCATCGGGTTTGAAAACATATATATCCGTATCACCCGAATTTGATTTGCAATAGAATTTTGTACTGTTTGTGGAGGTACTTGCCACAAACCATTTTTCTGCGTACTGCACCAAGCTGAATGCGGAAGAGTAGCTGCCTTCAGACAGGCTGGCAGGGCTGACGGGGAAACAGGTGATTGTCAGATTCGTGGTTGCACTGACATTGACTGTTACATTTGTAACTTCACCGGTAACAACAGGCGTCGTCGTTGAGGTATATGAATTGAAAACGGAAGCCACAAGCTTTGTATAGGTTCCGACCGGGATACCGGACTGTGTAGACGTACCGACAGTTCCTGTGCCTGTCCCCCAGCCGGGGGATGAATTGGTGAAAGTCCAAGTCCTCACGATCGAGGTTCCGGAATACAGGTCGAGTCTGACACTCGTCGCGGCCATCCAGGCTTTGGATTCTTCTGTACTGTCCAATCCCCGGGATTCGCTCCCGGCCGTTTTCATCATGAGCCATGGAGCGAATGGACTGATCGAAAACGTGATCGATCCTGTTTCTTCTTTCTCTTTGAGTCCCAGCATGTCACATCCTGCGAAAACCATCAGTACAGCACACAACAGAATGCATACCTTTTTCACAGCATCCTCCTAATGACGACGGTCTATATACAACCCACCGAGGGGGTCATATCAGTTTGAGAATTTTATTTTTCCCGAACCGCCCGAATAGGCGAACATGACCACATAGTAGGGATTTGAAGGAGTAGAGAGGACGACGGATGATTCTCCGGTTCCACTAGACGCTTGCGATCCTAGCAACGAGCCATCCGGCCCGAAGATGTAGATATCCATGTCGCCGGATACGGAATTCACATAAAATCTTGTATTGGAATAAGGGGATTCCACTCGGAACCATTTTTCCGCACGTGTGACCAGACTGTATGTCGACGAATACGTTCCGGACGTTCCGATGAATACGGAACTAACCGGAAAACACGTAATGGTACGCGTTGTGGTGGAACCAGGATTTACCGTGACCGACAGTACTTCTCCACTTACCACGGGAGTGGAGGTTGACACATTATTATTGAATATGGAGGCAACAAGCTTGGTGTATGTCCCTGATGGTATTCCAGTTTTTGTGGAGGTCCCTACTCCAGTTCCGGAACCCCAGCCGGGTGACGCCGGATTGAAGGTCCATGACAGCGCAATGGAGGATCCGGAGTAGAGATCGAACTTGACGCTGGACGCTACCATCCATGCCCGCGCGGAATCATCCATGTTTTCTGGTTGTCGTTCTTCCGATAGGGCGGGGGTTTTTTTATCGCCTAACCATGGAGCAAGGGGCGGCATTTCTATACTTATGGTTCCGCACTCTTCTTCAGTCGGAAGAAAGGTCTGAGAGCAGGAAAAAAAGGATACCAAGATGATGGCCAAGACGAGTGAATACCATCGCCGATACGGCATTTTCCCTCCCGGTAGACAGATATTGTCGGCCCACTAAAACAATGTTCGTTTGCACTTTGCCTAAAACGATTATGTATCCTTGTTTGTTGTTTTTGAAATACTATATTTCTTTATTGTAATATACATTTTGCTTACTATTATAAGCATTTCTTTATTTAAAGAGGTGTCTGTTCTTTTCAGTTTGACTGTGCATACACGCATTTGAAGAGCGGGCTCATAACCAGCCAGATCTTCGTCCAAGGGTTTGAGAAAGCATCGATCCCAATGCTGTGTGAGGTGTGCCTGGCAATCCTCAGGGTGTTGCAGCATCCTACCCGGCGACCAGGGCCGCGATGAAACTAAAGCTCTACCAGTCGAAGAGGAACTGCCTCACCTTCTTCGTCACCTCGTCGAGACTCTCGGTGACCAGCCGGCAGGGAGGCAGGCTCGACACGAAGAGTTCGCCGTAGCGTTTGGTGACGATCCGCGAGTCCAGGATGACGACGGCCCCCCTGTCCTCCGAGTGGCGGATGAGGCGTCCGAAGCCCTGCTTCAGACGGATGACGGCTTCGGGCAGGCTGATTTCCATGAAGGCGTTGCCGCCGCGCTTTTCGGCCGCCTCGCTGCGGGCCATCTGGACGGGGTCAGTGGGCACCCGGAAGGGAAGCTTGCAGATGATGACGAGAGAGAGGGTCTCGCCCGGCGCGTCGACCCCTTCCCAGAAGGAATCGGTCGCGAAGAGCACGCTCGTGATGTCCCTGCGGAAGGCCTCGAGGAGGCGGCCCTTCTCGTCCTCGCCCTGGCGCATGCAGGCGATCCCGAGCCCCGCCAGGAAGGGCTTTGCCTTCTCGTAGGCACTTTTCAGCGCCTCGTGGGAGGTGAAGAGGACGAGCGCTCTGCCGCCTGAGGCCTCCAGCAACCTCAGTATCGCTCCCTCGACGTGGGACTTGAAGGCGGGCTTGTCGGGGGTCGGCGCCGAACTGTCCACGGCGAGGAGGGCGTTCGTCCTGAAGGGGAAGGGCGAGGGATAGACCGAGGTCTCCACTTCGGTGTCGGAGCGGGCGAGGCCTATCCTTCCCTTCCAGAAGTCGAAGGAGCCGCCGACAGAGAGGGTGGCCGAGGTGCAGACGATGCTCCGGAATTTTGAAAACACGGCTTCGTTCATCGTTCCGGTGATGTCGAGGGGCGTCGCCGTGTATTCCGCGAAGGCTTCTCCCCTCGCGGTCGTGCCCTTCTCCAGCCAGAAGACCGTCTCGCCCTGGTCCGCGAAGTTGCGGAATCTCGCGCAGAGGGCGGCGAGCTGGCCGAGGCTTCTCTGGGAAAGACGGGCCTCGTGGACTGCCTGCTCCTGGGCGAGCTCCTCGGGGCAGGCTTCGAGGGCTTCGCCGAGGAGCTTCGCGCAGGCTCCGAGGCTGGTTTCCAGTTGCCGCATCGGTTCGAGGAGGAGATTTTCCGTGACCGGATTCCGTTCCGCGAGACGCCAGGTCCTCTCGCGGGCAAAGAGCCCCAGGGCCTGGAGGTCGAGATGCTCCATGGCGGCCCTGCAGGAGCGGATCGCTTCGGGCAGGCCGTCCAGCATGTGGCCGGGAAAGGAGGGCAGGGCGATAAGGCGGGGCATAATGCCGAAGGTCCGGGATCGGACTCGTCGCAGGATGCGCGAGAGTTTCTTGTTGACGGAAAAGCGGGAGAACTCTTCGGAGAACAGGCTCGTCGCGCTCGCCTCGATGGCGTGAGCCTCGTCGAACACGAGGGCGCGGAAGGGTGGCAGCACGGCCGTCTGTTCGTATCCCGCTCCGTTCATGCGGGTCGCGAGGTCCGAGAAGAGGATGTGGTGGTTCGCGACGATGATCTGGGCGTCCGAGGCCTCCCGCCGTGCCCTGAGTACGAAGCACTCTTCTCTCCGGGGGCATCGCAGGCCCGAGCAGCTGTCGGATTCCGAGCAGACGCGGTTCCAGAGGGATTCCTCGGGCCAGAAGGAGAGATCCGAGCGGTCGCCCGAGCCGCCGGCCTCGGCCCAGGCCTGGATTTTTCGCAAAGGGTGATCTTCGCCCGCGAAGATGCCCTCCTCGTCGAGGGCCTCCTGCAGGCGGGTGCGGCAGAGATAGTTTCCGCGGCCCTTCACGAGGACAGCCTTCGTCTTTTTGCGGAAGAGCGACTGCACGACGGGGATGTCCTTGTCGATGAGCTGTTTCTGCAGGTTGATCGTCGCCGTCGCGATGACGACGCGCTCCTCGTTGCGGATCGCCCAGGCGAAGGCGGGAATGAGGTAGGCGTAGGATTTTCCCACTCCCGTCCCCGCTTCGGCGGCGAGGATGCCGCCCTCGCTCATGACCCTCGTGATGTCGCGCGTGAGTTTGATCTGCGATTTCCTCGGCTCATAGGAGGGGATCATGGCCGAGAGTTTGCCGCCCTCTTCGAGGACTCCGCCGATCTCGTCCTCATCGAGGAGGATGTAGGCCTTCCTGCGCACGGGCTCGGCGACGACGGTGACTCGGGCGACGGCGTTGTCGACGATGTATGAGCCCACTCCCGAGGAACCCGCCTCAGCAGCGATGAGGATGTCGGCGTCGCTCGGCTGGAGGGAGCCGGAAGGGTGGTTGTGGATGATGACGTCGCCCCGCTCGAGGAAGCCGGCGAGGGCGGGGACGGCGGATTTCGTTCCCCGCGCGGCGACGAGGATTTCGGCGACCTTTCCTTCGGCGTCGAGGCGTCCGGCCGCGAAGACCTCGTTGCCCCCGGCGTCTTCGATTTCGGACATGAGCCTGTCGATGGCCTCCGGACTGAATCGCTGTGAGCTGTCCACAGAGGGTCCCCTTCCTGCGCTCATTGGATCACCGAGAGGTAGATGCCGAGCCTGAAGGCCGAGGGGGCGAGTCGCCTGTCGGTCGCCCAGGAGACTTCCGCTCCGGGCCGCACCGAACTCACGAACGACGAGGACTGTGTCAGCGCGAGCTGCGCTTCGATCCTGAAAAATGCACTGGCCGGAAAGACCACGGGAGAGGCGGGATCTCCGGCGGCGCTTTTCTCCTCGAAGGCCGCGAGACGGAATCCCGCCCGCCCCGTCACCCGCCGCAGATAGAGGGGCGTCCCGAAGCCGGGGAAGGGAATTCCCCGCTGTATTTCCGCCGAAAATGCCCTGCCGGATATTTCCGCGAAGGCGTACCAGGGGCTCGATGCGGAAACCGCGCCGTACTCTTCGAACGCTGGATAGGGAATGGCGACGGCCGAAGCCCGCGAGCCGGACCCGAAGGATAGCCTCCGCGAAACGGGTCCGAAGGCGACCCTCCCATCGGGCGAAAACGCGCCGCAGAGCGTGAACTCGAACCCCGCGGGCAGGGCGGCGCGCGCCTGTGCCGAAAAACAGAGGGCCGCTCCGGCCGCCGATTCGAGAGCCAGCTCGATATCGGGTCCGGCGGCGATCGAGAATCCTTTCGTCCCGAAGGGGGCATACCGCGAGACAAGCCAGTCCGAGTAGCCCGCTTTCAGGCCCGCGCTCGCCGATCCGAAGCTCCAGGGCGAGCCGTATGCCCGGCCTGGCATGACGCCATCCGCAAGCGCCGCGAGGTTCATCCACGCGCCCGCGCCGAAGCGCCTGCGCTCAGGCGCGAAACTTCTGCTGAAAGCGGCTGAAAGACCTGCGCCGCCGATGTGCAGGCCGCTTCCCGGAACGCTTCCCCCCTCGGAGAACGTGTCCGAGACTCCGAAGGACAGGGAAAGTGGTCCTGATTTCGCCGATACACTCAAGGCGGCCGAAAGCCCCGAGTATTTCCACGAGTAGCGTGTGGCGAGGCTCCAGGCGAGTCTCTCGGTCAGGTCCGCACCCTGGATGAAGATACCTGCGCCCGTCGCGTCGAGGATGGGCAGGCGGAAGGTGCGGAAAAGGAGGGGCAAGGCCGGAGCACTCTCCGGCCTTGCTGCGGCTGCGGCGATCGCGGCGCCTTCCGCGCTGTCACTGGCGGTTTTTCCGCTTCCGGCGGCTTTTTCTTCGTCCGCGCGCGTGTTTTTCTCGCCTACCCGGTCGTTCACGGTGGGCTTCACGCCTGCCTCGACCCACGCGCACTCGATCTTTCTCATCGAGCCGAGTATCTCCGCGGGCAGCCGACACAGGTATTCACCCGAAACGAAGCAGCCCGCATAGTACAGTTCGCCCGAATCGGTCATGACCGGGATGTGGACGCCTCCCGAGATGTCGCGGGACTGCATCTCCAGTTCCGGCCCTGTTTCACCGTCTTTCAGGATGGCGAGCCGGGAAAGGCTCCCCGGCAGGGTGAAGGAGACCAGGATCGCTCCTCCGGGCCCGGCGGAAAGCGATCGCGGCTGCCCGAGTCCGGCATCGAGAAGGAGGACCTGCCCTGTGTGCGTGTCGATTTTGCCGATCCCTGTCCTTCCTCCCACACGCACAAGAGCGTACAGCTTTCCTGCCTTTCCCACGACGGGAACGTCGAAGTCAGGAGAGAGGGAGCCGACCTCCGATCCGTCCCCGATCGTCGAGCCATCGGGGAGAAGCAGGCATGAACGGAATCCCGAGTCCCTGACCGCCACAACGCCGTCCCCGTCCCATGTGGCGGAACGGATTCCTGTCAGCGCGGAACCCGACTTCGCCCCGGTGTCGCGCCCGAAGGTCAGGACGGTCGGGACAGTCAGGCCCTTCCCGTTCTCCTTCCGCCAGGAGACGAGGAGCTTCGTCCTATCCGCTGAGGCCTCGATCCTCTCGACAGCGCCATCGACCGCAAAGAGACGCCGCTCCGACCCGGTCGCAGTGTCCATCTCCGTCACCGCCCCCGCCTCGGCGTCGGCGATGAAGAGCGAATCCCCGGAGGCGCACAGGGCGACTATGCGGGAGGGGCTGCCGCGGATCTTCTGCGCCGCGAGTGGCTCCGGGTTCGGCCTCGCGAGGCTCTCCTCGTAGTCCTTCCACGCTTCCCCGAGGTTTTTTCCGAAAACCGCGCGGAATGTCCCTTCTCCGGCCAGAGTCCCGCCAAATCCCGAAAGAAAATTGCCCCTTCCTGCGTCTTCCCAGAGCTGGCCGGGTTTCTCCTTCCCGTAGGTCGCAGCGAGGTATTCGACGAAGCCGCCGCCGAAGATGTACGGGATACTGCCCGAATTCCAGGAATCCATCGCGCCCGAAAGCTGGTTGAAGGAGGGGAAGCGCCTCTCGACCACGGCCTGCAGAATCATCTCCTGCGCGGCGGGGTCGTTGTTGCGCCCACTCCCGCCGCGGCTCTCGCTGAAGACAGCCGAGCCTTCCACGAAAGAGGAGGGCATGATCCACATGGCGGGATTCACCGCATCGCCGGCTATCCCCGCGAGGAAGCTCCAGAAGGGGCTCCGCGAGCGGAAATTGAGGCTGTGGGTCAGTTCGTGGACGAAGACGGAGCGAAGCGTGTCGTCGAGCCCCGCGAGCTGGCCTGTGAGCCCGGAAGCCGCGACATGGATCACGATGCGGTCCGAAGGGCGGGAGGTCGAATAGCCGTTGAGGTCGGGAAATTCGTCGCTCAAAAGGACGGGGATGGGGTATCCCGCATCTCTTCCATAGAGGGACTCGAGTCCTTCCTTCTCCCGGTCGGCGAAGGAAGCGAGGCGCAGGGCCAGACTCTCCAGTTCCCGGGGATAATGGATGACGAAGTGAGCGGTGCGGATTTGGAATACTTTCCGGCCGAACGACAGGGCCTGCGCTCCCGATCCTCCCGAAAGCCCGGAAATGACGAGGAACAGTATGGAGCAGAGGAGGGGCCGCAGGATCTGAGACCGCCGGAAAACCATGGAACCTCCTTGTGGCCCGGAGCGTTTCGAAGTATAGTCCGCTGCCCCGCCGACCTCAAGGGAGAGCTCTGCGGACCACCCCGGCGGGAGCACTGGTGCGGCATGGCCGTCGGGCGATATCATGGAGTTGAGAGGGATGAGGAAATCGTGAATTCTCTTTTCGACAGACCAGACTCCCGTTTTCCGGACAGGACGACGATCCTGCCTGTACTCGAAGGCATAAGCCTCGCACATTCCAGCTCCCGCGCCACGCCGAGGTCGGGTTCTGGCTCTTCCCTGGCGACTCCGCCTGGGGCCGGGCCGCATCTTTCGCCCATCTTCCCGCCTCCGGCCACGCACAGGCAGGAAGCCGCACCGCGGTATGCATTCGAGAACGACGACGATCTCCTCGGTCCCGAGGAATTCGGCCCTATCGTATTTCGCGACGGCATTTTTCAGATCGACGATTTTTCCGCTTCCGGCAACGCGGGGCTCGATCCCAAGCTCAAGCGGCTCATCGATTCCATACTCGATCCCGAGGCACCGGAGTCTTTGCCGTGAAGACGCGCATCTTCGTCGTCCGCAGACTGGGCGGAGACTCTCTTGTGCTGCATCCATTCGGCGCGCAGTCGGATTTTTTCACGTCCCGGCAGAGACGCTCCGCCGAAACACAGGAACAGTCCGGCGTCGAGGTGCTGTTCCGCGAGATCCCCGGTCCTTCCGAGTCCGCCGCCATCCGTCCCGCCCTCGAGACAGCCATGCGGAACGGACTCCGGGAGTGGCTTCTGGACCGCGGCTTCATTCCGCGCGTTGCGCTCTGCTCCGGCGTTTTCCTTGTGCTCTATCTGTTTTTCTCCATAGTCGTGCGCGATCCCGTGCCCGTCCTCGACGAGTTCTCCATCGGCGCCATCGGGACAGTCGTCGCCTGGAAGATGCTCTCCTCGAGAGCGCTTGGGTCCTCCGTCGCCTCCGCGACGGTGACCGGTGTCCTCAAGGAACTGGAGACTGCCTCGTACCGGAACTCCGGGGCCGTCGCCTGGTTCGAGGACAGGCTCGCCGAACTCGACGCGCCGACGCCGCCCGACATCCTCCATTGGCTGGAATCGCCGGCGCCCCATCCTGATCCCACCGATCGGGAGGATCTGACATCCCTCAGGGATGCGTTCGCCCGGCATCTCTGCCGCAGCACCTTCTTCGGTCCGGAAAACCCTGGACTCATCAAAGGCCGGGCCCGCTCGGCTCTCGGGCTCGACAGGCCCCTCGGCCGGAAGCCCGGACTCGGGATCTCTTCCGGCAAGGCGGCCCTCTACGCGCTCTATCTCAAGACTTGTGAAGAACTTGGAGGCTGAGCTCTCCTCCGGGAAAGGCGCACATCGCCAGGTTTCCCTGGCACCCGGATTCCCGGAGGCCGGAGAAACCTGACGAAACGACATTCAGGTTGTCTAGGCCTGCCATGTAGGATATAGTCTTTATGAGCCAACATTCGGTACAGGAGACATCGTGACAGGCGAAGAGCCCGGCGCCATGCGCGCCGCATCGATACGAGAACGAAACGAGCAGCTTGTCCTCAGACTGATTTTCAGGAACGGGCCTCTGTCCCAGAGCCGCGCTGCCCTTCTGACCGGCCTGAAACCCCCCACCGTTTTCCGCATCTTCGCGGAACTTGAGCGCTCGGGCCTGATCGCCGCCGACACAGGGCACAAGCGCGAGACCTCGGACCGGAAGGGGCGAAGGCCTCTCGACTACCGCGTCGTGCCGGATGCCGCCTACACTGTCGGCGTCGATTTCTGGATCAGCTCGGCCGCCGTCATCATCCAGGATTTCTCCGCGAAAGTCGTCTTTTCCCGCGTGGTCCCCTTCGAGGATCCTCCCGACGCCGAATCCGCCCTGGACACCGTCCGGGGACTCATTGCCCAGGCTCTCGCCGAGGCGAAGCTCGATATGTCCCGGGTTATCGGCATCGGAGTGGGAGCCCCGGGCTCCGTCAGCGTCGACACGGGAGTCGTCCACTACTACTCGCGCATTCCCGGCATGACCAACTTCCCTCTCGGGGAGAGGCTCGAAAAAGCCTTCGGAGTCCCCGTGAACGTCAACAACAACGCCACGGTTGTCGCGATAGCCGAACAGCGCTACGGGGCCGCCAGAGGAGGCGAGTCTGTCTTCGCCTTCCTCGTGCGCGCCGGCGTCGGCGGCGCCTACCTCCAGAACGGCCAGCCCGTTTCGGACCGCGGAAGGACGGCCTTCGAGGTCGGCCACCTGTCCATGGACACCCTGGGGCCTCTGTGTTCCTGCGGCAATCGCGGCTGCCTGGAGAACTACCTCTCGGAAGACAGCGTCTTCAAGGCGCTCGCCTCGGTCGCGGATTGCCCCGACCTCGCCACACTCGAACGCCTCCTACGCTCGGGCGACGAGCATGTCGAGCGGGCTCTCGAACCCCTGTTCGCGGTGGCGGCCCAGGCTGTCCGCGACATCCGACGCCTCCTCGCTCCTGAAATAATCATCTTCGTGACACGTTCGGCGGCCCTCTCCGACAGGCTCGCGGCGGCCGCCTCTTCCGATTTCACCCGCGACGACGAACGTTTCGGCCCGAAGACTGCCCGCATACTCGGGGCCGCCTACGATCCCCTCGTCGCCTGCAAAGCGGCCTGCGATCTCGCCTACGACGCGTTTTTTTCCCGCGGGCGCGATACGCTGTAGCCTGTCCCCCAAGGAGTGCACATGACCAGAGTGGTTTCATGGAACGTGAACGGGATACGCTCCTGCTCCCAGAAAGGCCTCTTTCAGTGGCTCGCCTCGGCCAGCCCGGACATGCTCTGCCTCCAGGAGACCAAGGCTCAGAAAGAGCAACTCGGGAAGGAGTTCTGCGCTCCTCCGGATTCCTCGGGCAAGCCGTACAATTCCTACTGGTCCGACGCGAAGAAGCGCGGATACTCCGGCGTCGCCATCTATTCCAGACGTGAGCCCCGCTCGCTCTCCCTCCTCGGCATTCCCGAGTTCGACGACGAGGGCCGCTTCCTCGCCGCCGACTTCGGGGATTTCATCCTCGCCTCAGCCTACTTTCCGAACAGTCAGGAGGCCGGCGCGCGGATCGACTACAAGATCCGCTTCTGTGACTCTGTCCTCGCCTGGTGCGACGAGAGGGTGAAGGCAGGCAGGCATGTCGTCGTCGGCGGCGACTACAACATCGCCCACACCCCGATCGACCTCGCCAACCCCAAAGCCAACGAGGGGAACCCCGGCTACCTGCCCGAAGAGCGCGCCTGGATGGACAAATTCACCGCCTGTGGCTACGCGGACAGCTTCCGCCACTTCAACAAAGAAGGCAAAAACTACACATGGTGGACGTACCGGGTTCCCGGGGCGCGGGAGCGCAACGTCGGATGGCGCCTCGACTACCACTGCATCGACGAAGGATTCATCCCCGGCATGCTTGGGGCCGCCATCCATCCTGAGGTCCTCGGCTCCGACCACTGCCCCGTTTCGATCGACCTCGATTTCACTCCCTGATCCTGAGTTTCCGGAGGATAGACATGAAACTTCGCTACAACGCGCCCGCGACCCTGACATTCACCCTGCTCGCCGCGATCGTTCTCGCCCTCAACCTGACCATCCTGCCAAGCATCAACCAGTCCTGGTTTTCCACCCCCGCACCTTTCCGCGTCAACGCGGTCTCCGACTACATCAAGCTCTTCAGCCACGTCCTCGGACACGCGAGCGTCGAGCACTTCATATCCAACTTCACCTTCATCCTCCTCCTCGGCCCCATCCTCGAGATGACCTACGGCTCTCTCACCCTCATCGTCATGATGGTCGTCACCGCCCTCGTGACGGGGCTCATCAACGTCCTCGTATTCCCCACGACAATCCTCATGGGAGCATCCGGCATCGTCTTCATGATGATCCTCCTCGCATCCTTCACCAACTTCCAGAAAGGCGAGGTGCCCATAACCTTCATTCTCGTGATGGTGCTCTTCCTCGGCAGGGAAGTCTGGAACGCGATAGCCCAAAAAGACAACATCTCCCAGTTCGCCCACATTCTCGGGGGACTCACGGGCAGCTTCTTCGGGTTCCTCCGACCGCGAAAACAGCTCCGGCAAAACTGACAGAAGTCAAGGAGAAAATCATGTACGGCTCGCTTCAGGCGGAACTTGCCGCCAAACTTGAAAAAATCGAAAACGAGGGGCTCTACAAACATGAGCGCGTCCTCGCGACGCCCCAGAGTGCCCTCATCCGCGTCGCTGACGGGAAGCCAGTCCTCAATTTCTGCGCCAACAATTACCTTGGGCTCGCCAACGACGGCCGCATCCGCGCCGCCGCCGCTCTCGGCCTCAACGATTTCGGCTACGGCCTCGCCAGCGTGCGTTTCATCTGCGGCACACAGAGCCAGCACAAGCTCCTCGAAAAACAGATGGCCGACTTCCTCGGCACCGAGGACAGCATTCTGTTTTCGTCCTGCTTCGACGCGAACGGAGCTGTCTTCGAGCCCCTGCTGGACGAAGACTGCGCCATCATCACCGACAGCCTCAACCACGCGTCCATTATCGACGGCATCCGCCTGTGCAAGGCGCAGCGCTGGATCTACAAGCACGCCGACATGCGTGACGTCGACGAGATCGACCCCGACACGGGCAAGCCCGCCAAGGGCCTCGAGCGCTGCCTGAAGGAGGCCGCTGGCTGTCGCCTGTGCATGATAGCCACGGACGGCGTCTTCTCCATGGATGGCGACATCGCCAAGCTCTCCGAGATCTGCGATCTCGCGGAAAAATACGGCGCCCTCGTCATGGTCGACGATTCCCACGCGACCGGCTTCATGGGAAGGACGGGGCGCGGTACCCCGGAGCACTGCGGCGTCGCCGGCCGCGTCGACATCATCACGACCACCTTCGGCAAGGCTCTGGGCGGCGCGTCGGGCGGCTGCGTGGCGGCCCGGGCCGAGATCGTCGAGTACCTCCGCCAGAAGGCCAGACCCTATCTCTTCTCCAACACCCTTGCGCCCTCCATCGTCGCCGGCACCATCAAGTGCCTTTCGATCCTCACCGAGTCGACCGAACTCCGCGACCGCCTCGAGGCGAACACTGCGCGCTTCCGCTCTGCCATGACCGCTGCCGGCTTCGACTTGCGACCCGGCGTCCACCCCATCTGCCCCGTCATGCTCTACGACGAAAAGCTCGCCCACCGCATGGCGGACGAGCTCCTCGGCGAGGGCATCTACGTGATCGGCTTCAGCTTCCCCGTCGTGCCCCGCGGCAAGGCGCGCATCCGCGTCCAGATCTCCGCCGCCCACGACTCCACCCAGATCGACGCCGCTGTCGCGGCCTTCACGAAGGTGGGGAAGAAGCTGGGCGTCATAGCCTGAGATCGGCCACGGTGCGGCCGAAATCCGCTGCAAGACGCGAACCCTTTCCCGAGCCCGCGTCCTGCGGCCACGGCGCGGAACTTCAGCCGATCTCCTCTATGGCGAGAGGATACTTCGACATGTACTCGCAGCCGTCTTTCAGGATGAGGACGGGGTTCTCGTAGCGGAACCCGATCGCCTCGCCCGGGCAGGCGTACTGCATCGCGCAGATGACCATCTCGTTCTCGCGGTAGACATGGTCGGGGTCGGTCCAGAAGGGCAGGGGGCCGTCGTTCGTGCCGCCTATCCTCCACTCGTCGCCGAAGAGCCCGATCCCGTGCTCGCAGCCTGGCAGGATGAAGTCGGCGCAGCCAAGCTCCTCGGCCCTGTCCATCATGACGGCCGCGAGCGAGGAAGGGCTTGCGCCCGCGCGGTAGTTCGCGAGCACCGCCGCCACGAGCTCGACGAAGTTGTCCGCGTGCCAGCGCTGTCTGGCCGTCGCCGGGGCGATGAGGTAGTTGTGCGAGTGGTCCCCGAGAGCCAGCCTGAACATCGAGTGGAAATCCAGCATGAGCGGCTCGCCTGAGCGGATGAGGCGGTTCGTCGGCGGCGTGCAGGCCCCGAGTCCAGTCCGGTAGCCGGAGGATATTTCGTTGAGTCCCGCGAAGTTCCACTCCGAAACGCTGCCGACCCGGCGCATCGCGAGGGCCGCGATGCCGGCGATCACCGATTCGGTGATGGTCCTGTAGCCTCCGTTCTCGAGCGCCGCCCTGGCGGCGGCCTGTCCGACATCGACGATCCTCGAGGCTTCGCGGAAGCGGGCGATCGTGCCCTGATCCTTGATGATCGAGAGCGAGTCGACGATCTCGTGCCCGTTCACCCAGGAGAAACCCGGCAGGGCGGAGGCGAACCCCGTGAATTCCCAGTGTGTCAGGTTTCCTTCGGCCGTGTAGGTCGATACTCCGTCCTCGTAAGCGATCAAACCGCGCGCGAGTCCGATCTCTTCCTCTATGAAGTCCGTGACGGCCGAAATCTGGTCCATGCCACCCATGGGGCCGTAGCCCCGGACGTGGTCCTCGTCGAGCCAGGTCTCGTCGCCGATGCGCTGCGCGTCTATGACGAAGGTGAAGAGGGTGGGCATGCCTTCCGCGGGGATGACGAGATAGCTTCGCCAGGGACAGAATGCGTCCAGGACGAAGCTCATCGTGCGTATGCGCGAGGCGAGATAGACGTCGATTCCGCGCCTGGCCATCTCTGCCTGGATGGCCGCCACGCGGCCTGGATTGTCGATGTAGTAGGGGTCTTTCGGATCGAGTATTCGTGCCATCGCTGGTTCCTCCTTCAGTACCGGGCCGGAATCTGCGAGAGGACCTTGTTGATCCTGTCCGCGAGAGAGGCCAGCTTCAGCGCCTTCGCCATATTGCCCTTGAGCTTCAACTTGCCGGTGAAGAGGGCCTTCTGCGAGCCGAGTTCGGCCCGCGAGATTTTCGCGAAGGTCTCGTAGTCGCCGATGATGCGGAACTCGGCCTCCGGCGCCTGTCCGGGACCCGTCTCGACCCTCGAGACCTTGCCACCCGTGCATTCGATGAAGAGGAAATTTTCCGAACCGCCCGGGCAGTTCATGTAAATGTTGGACATCGAGGTAGTGATGCCGTTCATCTTCTCCGGATTCAAGTTCGCCTGGAGCCGCGCGAGCGCCTCGTCGCGCCATTCCGGGCTCAGATAGACCATTTCGTTCTCCATGCTGACCTCCTGCATCGGATACCCTGACGGCATCCGGTTTCTGTATGCGTGGGGGAGAAGAGGGCGGTCCTCCATTTCCGTTCAGGAAGCGGAGGGTCGGGCTGCAAGTCCCCGGATGAACAGCTCTATCGTCGTCTCGAACATGGCGTCGATATCTTCCCCCTCGCGCGCCACATACGTCTTCTGGATGAACATGACATAGATCGAGAACATGCTGCGCGCCGCCATCGCCGTATCCGCGAGAAAGAAGACTCCGGCCGCGCAGCCGCTGTCGAGAATTTCGCGGATCATCCGCACTGATTCGCGATTGATGGCGGCGAAGGGATCGTCCGCGTCGAAGAGTGGGAGCAGCTCGGGGTCCCGCTCGAGAACCCGCCGCAGCGCCGGGTCCTCATCGAGATAGCGGTAAGCCCCCCGCGTGAGCGCGTAGAGTTTTTCCACGGGGCCTGACTCCGCGGCGACCGCGCGGGCCACCTTCTCCTGCCAGCGCCCGAATCCCCAGGCGACCGTCGCCCGGTACAGATCCCGCTTGTCCTTCGCGTAGGCATAGAGTGCGCTCTTGACGAGTCCGAGTTCCGCCGCGATGTCTTCCAGCGTCGCTTTCCGGAATCCGTATTCTGCGAAGATTCGCAACGCGGCGGGATACAGGCTCTCCGCCCTGCGCTCGTGATTCATGCAACAGAACCAATGAACAATATTTTCATTTGTTCATTATCTATCCTGTCTTGTCTTTCGTCAATGAAAAAAGGGCCGTCCCTTTCGGGACGACCCTTCGTGTTCGGCCATGACGCCGTCAGAGAATCAGCTCATCAGTTCGAGGCGACAGTGATCGTGATGGTGTCGGAGTAGACGCCGGAGGTCAGATAGCTGGTGGAGTTGTTGGCGCCATACGTGATGCTCATCGCGTAGTCATCGCCAGCTTTGGCGGTCTTCGTGGTCAGGTTGACTTCCTTGGCTCCCGAAAGAGAGGCATTCGAAGCCAGGCTGCCCGCGGTAAAAGTGTAGTTGATGACATCGGAAACAGCGGAATCGGAGTGCTTGAGCTTGCCACCGTTGGCCGAGGAGAAGGAGACCTTCCAGGATTTGTAGTTGCTGATGAAGGTGGCCTTTCCGAGGTCGACGGTTCCGCCTGTATCCGAGAGCGATGCTACCGTGACCGAAGCATTGCTGACAGCGACGCTCAGGACCGGCAGGACGGTCCCATTGACTGCGACAGATCCGGTTGTGGCGGCGAAGGAAGAGATGGCGGCGACGAGGGCGAACACGACGGCGATGACGACTGACTTTTTCATACTGCGCTCCTACTTTTTTTTTGACACTCAACTCCGGAGTGCCGGTTAAATTTTTGAGAGTTGGAGAATCTGAAAGAAATCAAAAGCCGGGGTCAAAAAGTATACAACAAGCCCTACAATCATTAAATCTTGAAACAGTTGATAAACAATCGGAATGACACAAAACTTTTTGATTCCCGCAAAACTTTCTAAAATCTCTCAAACCTCTAACTTTCTTTACAAAACTAATATTAGTATATGGCCAAGTTTTGTCAATACCGGAATTCAAAAAAAATGAAAATCTTTCGGAATTCGGCATGCGCGCCGCTCTGCGGCGCTTCGGCTTGAAAATCATGGGCGAAACCGGCATGCTCCCCTCTATGGATTTTCATGAGGGGCTTTTCCTGGATCATGCGCTTCCGGCCGATTTTCCCGCGATCATGGAACTGGAACGTGCAGGATTCGACAGCGCGATCGTCGAAGCGGAGTCGGTGTTCCGCGAACGGCTCGAAGTGTTCCCGCAAGGCTTCCTCGTGCTCAGAGCCTCAGGCCGCGGCGAAGTTCTCGGCTATTATTGCTCCGAGCTTTGGCAGGCTATCCCCGCGAAAGCGGATTACTCCCGGGCTTTCTGTCTCGGACATGCTGCCCGCGAGCGCTTCGATCCTTCAGGAAGCGTCCTCTACACAGCCTCGCTCACTATCCATCCTTCCCTCCGCGGTACCGGTGCGGGGAAGTCGCTTTTCCGCTCTGCCCGCGAGCAAATCATGGAATCCGTCCCGAAAATCCGCGAAGAACTCCTCGTCGTCAACACCCGATGGGTGCGGGCCCGATCCATGTACCTGAGTGAAGGCTTCGCGGAGACCGGCACGATGAAGGCTTTCTTCCCTAGTTCCGAGGGATCTTGTTCCGATGCCATAGTCATGCGCCGCAAATTCCGCAGGGGTTTCCCTCCGGTCAAGGGCGAATAGTTCGCCTTTTCGGGAACGGCCCCCGGTGTCCGGCCCGGCGGGCCGTCCGCTGGATCAGTTCGAGGCGACCGTGATCGTGATGGTGTCGGAGTAGACGCCGGAGGTCAGGTAGTTGGCGGAGTTGTTGGCGGAATAAACGACGCCCATCGCGTACTCATCTCCTCCCTTGGCGGTCTTCGTAGTCATGTTGACCGTCTGCGCTCCCGAGAGAGAGACATTCGAGACCATGCTGCCCGCGGTGAAGTTGTAGTAAATGACGTCGGAAACAGCGGAATCGGAGTGCTTGAGCTTGCCACCGTTGGCCGAGGAGAAGGTGACCTTCCAGGACTTGTAGTTGCTGATGAAGGTGGCTTTTCCGAGGTCGATGGACCCGCCTGTATCCGAGAGCGATGCGACGGTGACGGTGGAGTTGCTGACCGCGACGCTCAGGACCGGCAGGACGGAGCCGCTGATGCTGACCGAAGCGACGGTCGGATTGGCGACGATTGCGAAGGAAGAGATGGCGGCGACGAGGGTGAAGACGACGGCGATGAGCTCTGACTTTTTCATACTGTGCTCCTACTTTTTTTCTGACACTCAACTCAGGAGTGCTGGCTGATTTTCGAGAGTTGGAGCATTTGAAAGAAATCACAAGCCTGGGCAAAAAGTATGAAACGAAACAGACAATGATTAAATCCTACAACAGTTGATAGACATTCGGACTGAAACGGACAACTTTTTGATTCCGCAGAACTTTATGAAATCTCTCAAACACCCAACTTTCTTTACGTGTTTAATGTTAGCATATTGCTTTCGTTTGTCAATGGGGCGAAAGAGGATTTTTCGGTTTTTCGCGGCGACACGCGCCTGGCTTCCCCTGCGCGGTCTTTACGATTGTGCGCGTTTTCAGTATCCTTTATCTATTCCCAGATTTCCGAGGTTTTCCAATCATGCCCACCTATGAGTACAGATGCACGGCCTGTAAACACAACTTTGAAGTCTTCCAGAGCATGGCGGATGCACCCGTCACTGTTTGTCCCGAATGTGGCCAGAAGGTGAAACGGGTCATCGGCGGAGGAACCGGGATCATTTTCAAGGGTTCCGGCTTCTACGTGAACGACAGCAAAAAGTCCTGTGCGAATTGTCCGAAGTCCGCTCCTTCCGATAGCGCAGCCAAAAAAGAAGCGGTCTGACAGGCTGGAGAAACCGCCGGAGGCAGCGGGACCTCTCGCGTTGTAACAGTCTGTCGGGCCTTTTTCGGCCCATTCGACCTCAATCTGCCACCGAGCAGGCGCTTCCCTTCGTTATTTCCAGGAGCGAGGCGTATTCCAGCCTCACCGCGCTTCCGTCCGTTCCCGCCGCAGGGAATACCTCGGGCCAGGCTTCCAGGCTTCTGTCGATCCATATGCTGACGCCTGAAAGGCCGAAGGGGCAGACCCCTCCCGGCAGGAAGCCGGTGACGGACTGTGTCTCGGCCGGATCCGTCATGCCCGGTTTTGATCCCATGAGGGCCTTCAGTCTGGAGGATGAGATACGTTTGTCGCCCGCGCAGACGACCATATGGTAGTCGCCCTGTTTGCCTTTGAAGAGCAGGGATTTCGCGATCTGGCCGGGTTCTACTCCGAGCCGGGCCGCGGCCGACGCGACGGTGGGTGTGCTGCCGGGTTCGAACTCGAGAGCTTCCTTTCCGAAGGAGGCGAGCACGGCCCGGACTTTCTCAGGTATCGACATGCTTAAGCGGATATAGCCTCAACCCGGATTCTGGTCAAGCCTTCCTTCGCGGATGACGCGCGAAATGCCTGTTTTTGTGTCGAGGTCATAGATCGAGAAGTTTGTGTGGATGTCGAAGCCGGGATGGCGAACCGCGAAATTGAGGGATGACGAGCCTGTTTCCCCGGAAACTATCCTGTGGTAGACGTTGACCGGCCAGACAAGCATGGCGGGCCGGTCGCACAGTATTTCTCCGTTGTGCCAGACGCGGTCAGGCTCGACGACAAAGTTCTCCATCCGGCCGTATTCGGCGCTGTAGATGTCGACGATGCGTTTCCCTGCCATGACGATGAGGTTGTCTTCCTGCTGCGGATGCAGATACCAAGGCCGCGGTACGTCACCGACCGGGCCGGGAGAGATGGCGCCGTGGTCGTGCACGACTCTGTCGATGCCGTCGATGCGGGGCAGGAGTTCCATCGGCACAAGGTCGAAGGAGACTCCGGGTGTCTTCCTGAAGGGTTTCAGGGTGATGATTCGCCAGAACCTGGGGACTTCGGCAAAAATCGGATTCATGCGGACCTCCTCTTCAGTGATTCCTGATGCTGGCAGCCGACAGATCGGGCCTCTCCTCGAGCATCTCAGGGTGACCGATGAGTCTGTGGAAGAGCGATGCGGCGTGGGCGAAGTAGAGCCCGTCGGCTATGCGCTCGTCCACCGATACCTTGAAATTGATGAAGTGCCTGCGGCTCGTCGAGCCGTCATGGCGGATAACTTCCTTCTGGAACATCTTGCCCATCACGACGAAGAGGCTGGCCGAGCCCCACTCGTAGAGGTGGTGGAAGGGTGTGTCGAGTCCTATGCTTCCCAGGTTGGCGAAGAAGATCGAGGTGAAGAGAGGATCGTTGCGGATCATCCAGCCCGGGGCGAGGTTGAAGCGGTCGAGGAGGCGGAACCCGGAGGTGATGATGGCCTTCCCGAAGGGGATGGCGTGGCAGAGATCAGCCTCCCGGTCTCCGTCGTTCGGTTTATCTCCCCGCGCCTCCTCAATGGCCGCGTTGATTCGCTCCATGGATTCGGAAACAGTGTCCTCAGGCTTGAAGTAGATTTTTGCGTTCGATTCCCCGGCCTCCTCGGTGAGGCGCTTCTTCACGATGAATGAAAGGCAGATGTGGTTCCGCTCGTACAGTCCCCGGCGGTGGATGAACCAGTTGAGCCGGGGCTTCAGGGCGAGAGTCCTGGCCGCCGTGGCGAGCACGACGCCGAACAGGGAGTAGCGGCCGTCTTCCTCGTCGGAGGCCGAGTCGAACTCGGCGTTCTTCCTGTGGACGTAGCGCAGGGCATTCTCTACATCGATATCTTTGGAAAAATAGACGGCTGACTCATTGCGTCCCCTCATGAGGTAGGGCATGAGCGCAGTGAAGGACGACAGGTTGCGGAGCTTGCGCCCGTCGGTGCGATCGATGAAAATCATTGTTTTACTATATCTCAGGCTCGCTGTGGGGTAAAGGACGCTCCTCGGCGTCGCATATCAGATGCAAGGCGTGGCAATCGCCGCACTCGACGATCCTGTGGTGACGCGAAAATTCCTCCCAGTGGCCGCGCTGTTCCTCGTTGAGAATTCCTGTGCCGCGGCAGAGGGGACAGCGGCTCTCGAGGGCGGCGAGGATGGCATCGCGGATGAAGGCCGAGCGGTTGGCCACCCCTTCGAGCGCGGCCAGGAGCCGCTCGTCAGCCTTGAACGTGACGATCTCTTCTTTTTTCGCCATGCTCCGGTTGTACTACGGTTGAGAAACGCGGTCAACATGAGGCCATTCCCCTTATTCCATACAAAAAGCGACCGATTCGGCAGTGGGTTCATACCCGCGACATGCTGCAGAGTTGTTGATTTATACAAAAAAATGCCGTAATGCCTTGATAAATATGCAAGAACATGCTAAGATTCTTCCATGTCAACCATGAACGCGGACAATTCATTGTCCTTTGCCCCTTTTCTTTTCCATTTTGCCCGCCTCCGTCGTCGCTGACGCCTTCTCTCCCCCCACACAATTTATCTGTATTGCCGCTGTGTTTCGTACATGAAACGCGCGCCACAAGGAGCATCCGATGAAAAAGAAGATCGTACTGGCTTATTCCGGCGGACTCGACACCACCGTGATCGTACCCTGGCTCAAGGAGAATTATGACTGCGAGGTGATCGCCGTCTGCGGAGATGTAGGCCAGGAGTGCGACTGGGTCGGCCTCGAGAAGCGCGCAATAGCTTCAGGAGCCACCAAACTCATCGTCCAGGACCTCAAGGACGAGTTCGTGACGGACTACCTCTGGCCCCTCATAAAGACGGGCACCCCCTACGAGAGACGCTATCTCCTCGGAACCTCGGCCGCGCGCCCACTCATCGCAAAGGGACTCGCGCAGGCGGCCATCGCCGAAGGCGCCGACGCCGTCGCCCACGGCTGCACCGGCAAGGGCAACGATCAGGTTCGCTTTGAACTTGGGCTCAAGGCCTTCGCCCCGGAGATGTCCGTCATCGCTCCCTGGCGCATCTGGGACATTCAGAGCCGCGAAGAGGAGATCGAGTACCTCGAGAAACGCGGAATCCCGGTTCCCATGAAGAAGTCCGACAGCTACAGCCGCGACGACAATCTCTGGCACATCAGCCACGAGGGCCTCGACCTCGAGGACCCGGCCAACGAGCCCAAATACGAGGGTATGCTCAAAATGTGCGTGACGCCGGAGAAGGCGCCCGACAAGCCTGAATACGTCACTATCGGTTTCGAAGAAGGTGTGCCGGTCTCCCTCAACGGGCTCGCGATGGGCGGCCTCAACCTCATCAAGAAGCTCAACGAGATCGGAGGGCGCAACGGCATCGGCATCCTCGACATGGTGGAAAACCGCGTCGTCGGCATGAAGTCGCGCGGCGTCTACGAGACCCCTGGCGGGACCATCCTCATGGAAGCCCACGAGAAACTCGAACAGCTCTGCCTGGACAAGAAGACTCTCTCCTTCAAGCAGGCGGTGGGGCAGCGCTTCGCCGAGATCCTCTACGAGGGCGAGTGGTTCTGCCCGCTCAAGGAAGCCCTCTGCGCCTTTGTCGATGTGACCCAGAAGCGCGTATCCGGAAGCGTCACCCTCAAGCTCTACAAGGGATCGATGATCGCCGCTGGCATGAAGTCGCCCTATTCCCTCTACGATGCCTCGCTCGCGAGCTTCACGACAGGACCGCTCTTCTCCCACCACGACTCGACGGGCTTCATCAACCTCTTCGGCCTGCCGACCAAGGTCAGGGCGAGGCTCGAGGCCCGGATCAAGGCCGCGGGCAGCGCTATAACGCCGGATGTCCTCGTTCCGGGTTCTTCGGGCTACACGGCGCCTTCCGGCGACTAGACCGGGGTACCGTGCCGGCGGCGGTTGACAAAAGCCGGCGATGCGCTACCCTTGATGCGGGTTCTTCCGGAAGGCTGCGAATGGCGCGGCCTCTCTGGAGGGATCTGCGGTGATCGCGATCGACCTTGAGCCGCGGGTTCGTCCCGCGGCCATTCTTTTTATAAGGAACAGAAAGAACAATGGCGAAATTGTGGGAACTGTCCGGCCAGGCGAAACGAGAGGAGGCCGCAGCGCAGACACCCGGCCTCGATCCGGATCTTGAAGTTTTCCTGTCCTCACTCTCCGTGGACAGCCGCCTCCTGTACGATGATATCGAAGGCTCGATCGCCCACGCGCGCATGCTCGGCATGACGGGCATCATCCCGGCCGCCGACGCACAGGCTCTCGCGGCCGAACTCGGGCGGATGATGGAAGAGGCGCGCTCCGGCGCCCTCGCCGTCGATCCTGCGAGCGAGGATGTGCACTCCTTCATCGAGGCAGAGCTGACGAGGCGTCTGGGGGACGTGGGGCGCGCCGTGCACGCGGGGAGATCGCGCAACGACCAGGTCGCGACGGCCTTGAGGCTCTACCTGCGCCGCTCATTCCGCGAGCTGCGCGGCCGGCTGCTCTCGACGATGGGCGCGGTGCTCGACCTCGCCGCAGAAAATACCGCGACTCTCATGCCCGGCTACACCCATCTCCAGCGGGCCCAGGGCGTGACGCTGGCTCACCATCTGTTGGCCTGGTGCGCCGGCTTCGAGAGGGACTACGGGAGGCTGCGCGACGCCGAGGCGAGGGCGAACGAGTGTCCCCTGGGCGCGGGGGCTTTGGCCGGCTCCGGCCTGCCCGTGGACAGGGAGTTCACGGCGGTCGCTCTCGGCTTCGCGAGGCCGACGCGCAACACCATGGACTCAGTCGCGGACAGGGATGCCTGCGTCGAGCTGGCTTCCGCCGCTGCCATGCTGATGACGCGGCTCTCCCGCGCCTGCGAGGAGATCATCCTCTGGGCGAGCACCGAGTACCGCTTCGTCTCGATCACTCCGGCGGCGTCAACGGGTTCGAGCATCATGC
The DNA here is from genome assembly GCA_963678065.2 of Treponemataceae bacterium. Classification (GTDB taxonomy): domain Bacteria; phylum Spirochaetota; class Spirochaetia; order Treponematales; family Rectinemataceae. Next base: position 1,483,177 of record CAXXVZ010000003.1, on the reverse strand, counting down.
CCCAGAAGCGCAATCCGGACCCGGCGGAGCTTATCCGCGGCAAGACGGGGAGGGTCTACGGCTCGCTCATGAACCTTCTTACCATGCAGAAGGGGCTCGCCTACGCCTACGACCGGGACCTCCAGGAGGACAAGGCCGCGCTCTTCGATCTCTGCGACACGACGGCGGGCAGTCTCTTTGCGTTCTCTGTCCTGGTGCGCTCGCTCCTCGTCGATGCGCAGCGGATGAGAACATCCGCGAGGGAAGGATTTCTCGAGGCCACCGATGTCGCCGAGTACATGGTTCTGAAGGGCATTCCTTTCCGGACGGCCTACGCGGCCGCGAAGAGCGTCGTCATGCTCTGCCTCGAGCTGAAGTGCGGGCCTGCCGATCTGTCCACGAAACAGATCCAGGAGGCCCATCCCGCGCTCGCGCAGGCGGGCATCACGCAGGCTGAGCTCGAGTCCTACCTCGACCTCGACGCCTGCGTGGCCCGCCGCAGCCAGACCGGCGGCCCGGCGGCCGTGAGGACGACCGAGGAGATCGCGAGGCTGCGCGCCTTCGTCGAGGCGGAACGTGCGGGGCTCGTCGCTGTGGCAGGGAATTGACGCCGTGGGCGCGCCCGGCATGCCCGACTGCATCGTCCTCGCGGCGGGAGCCTCGTCGCGGATGGGGGAATGCAAGCCGCTTCTCGCCTGGGGCGGCTCCACGATGGCCGGGGCGGTCATCGCGGCGGCAAGATCGGCGGGATGCCGGATCATCCTCGTGACCGGCTGTCGCGGCGATCGAGTCCGGGAAAGACTTCGCGCCGATCTATCCTCGCAGCCAGACGGAATGGGGCTGGCTGGTCCTGATCCGGTCGGGCCGCAGCTGGCCGGATCGGAACCGGGGATCGAGTTTGTCCACAACCCGGACTGGGAAGAGGGGATGACGGGCTCGATCCAGTCGGCGCTGCCTTTCGTGAAGACAGACAGTTTTTTCATAATCCACGCCGACATGCCGCTCGTGGAGTCCCGCGTGTACAGGCTGCTTGCGGACGATGAGGGACGACGGCGCGCGGAGGAAGCCGGCATCGCGCTTTTTGCCGCGTGGAAGGGAAGGGCGGGTCATCCCGTCCTCCTGCCCTCGTCCAGGATTCCGGCGATGCTCGGCCTCGGTCCGGGAGCGAGGATGAGGGACTTCGTGGAGGCAGGCGCTCACGCTCTGGTGGAGACGGACTGCGAAGGTGTCATACTCGACATCGACAAGCCTGAGGAATACGCTGCCGCGCTCCATCATCTGGTGGCGGCTCCCGCCCCGCATACGGCCGACGGCTTTCATTGACCCCGTCTCCCGGTATCGATTATCCTTTCATCCATGGAACGGTCATTCTCTGTGTTTCGCCTGTCTTCCATTCTTGCTCTCGCCCTCGCGCTGCTGTCCGCCGGAGCTGTTTCCGCCCTCCCGTCGCGCATAGTGCTGGGAGGTAAAGCGGTCCTCATGGTGGCCGACGCGGCTTATCTCTTTCCCCAGGCGCGCGACAGGGTTGTCGCCGTGGCCGCCGCCGATCAGGGAATGGGCGTTTTTCTCGGCGCCCTCGATTCAGGATTTTCCGCCAAACCCTCGCTGGATAGGGCGGCGGGCGTCGAGACCTACGCCGCGCTCAAGCCCGACCTCGTTATCCTGAAAAGCTCGATGAAGAAGGCCCTCGCGTCTGGGCTCGAAAGCCTTGGCATAAAGCAGCTCTACATGGATCTGGAGACGCCGGAGGATTACTTCTCCGAAATCCGCTCCCTCGGGGAGGTTTTCGGGGACAGGTCGAGGGCTGAAGCCCTCGTGGCCTTTTACAAGGAGAGCCTCGCGTCCGTGACCAGGCGTGTCGCGACAATCCCCGCGGCTTCGCGACCCCGCGTCCTCGTCCTTCAGGCACAGAGCCAGTCAGGAGGCAGTTTCGAGGTGCCGCCGGCGTCCTGGATGCAGACCATCCTCGTCGAAAGGGCCGGAGGGATTCCCGTCTGGAAGGACGCCAACCCGGGAGCGGGATGGGCGAAGGTCGGACCTGAGCAGATCCTGGCCTGGAATCCCGACCTCATCCTCGTCATCGCCTACCGGGAGGACTCGAAAAAGGCCGCAAGGGTCCTCTCGTCCGACGCGAGGTTCGCGGGGCTCGCGGCCGTGAAAGCGGGGAGGGTGGCCGGATTTCCCCAGGATTTCTATTCCTGGGATCAGCCTGACACGCGCTGGATCCTCGGCCTGCAGTGGGTCGCGAAGCGCCTGCATCCGGAACTATTCACCGACCTCTCCATGCGCGCGCAGGCTGAGACTTTCTTCTCGTTCTGCTATGGCATCGACGCCGCCCGCTTCTCCACGCTGATCGCCCCGAGGCTCGCCGGGGACTATGCCGACTGAGCCGCCGGAAACGGCGAGGCCGGAAACGGCGAGGCCGGAAACGGCGAGGCCGGAAACGGCGAGGCCGGAAACGGCGAGGCCGGGGGTGGCGAGGACCGAGACATCGGGGCATGGAGTGGCCGTTCCGGAAACATCCTGGTGGGGCAGGGCCGCGAGTCCGGCGGTCTGCCTCCTCTTCGCATGTCTGGTCTTTGTCGCCTACCTCATGGCCGGCCGCTACCCCCGACCGGGCTTCGTCTGGCTTCCCTCGCTGCTGTCGGACGCGACTTCGAGCCGCATTCTCCTTTCGATCCGTCTGCCTCGCGGACTCGGCGCCCTCCTTCTCGGAGCTGTCCTCGGGGGAGCGGGAGCGACTTTCCAGACCGTGTTCGGAAATCCTTTGGTCGAGGCTGGCTTTCTCGGCGTCTCGCAGGGGGCGGCCTTCGGCGCGGCGCTCGCTCTCGTGGCCGGGGCAACGCTGCCCGCGGCAGTCGCCGGATCGGCTTTTGCCTTCGCGATGGCGGCGCTCGCGGCCACCTTGTGGTTCGCCCGCCGTTTCCGTTTCGGAGGGCAGGTTCTCCGGCTCGTTCTCGCCGGGCTCGCGGTTTCGGCCTTCTTCTCGTCGCTGCTCGCCGCGATGAAATACCTCGCCGATCCCCTCTCCCAGCTGCCTGACATAACCTTCTGGACCATGGGAAGCCTCACCACCATGAACTGGCCGCGTTTTCTCGCGGGACTTCCCGTGGCGGGCCTCGCGATCGCCGCCATGCTCGCGATGCGCTGGAGGGCGAACCTCCTCTCCCTTGACGAGGACGCGGCACGGGCTCTCGGCTCCCGGACTGAACTCGAGCGGGGCCTCATCATCGTCGCCGCGACAGCGGGAGTGGCTGTCATGACCGCGCTGTGCGGCATCGTGTCCTGGGTCGGGCTCGTCGTTCCACACGCGGCGCGCATTCTGAAAGGGCCGGACGGGCGCTCGTCTATCCCCTTCTCCATGCTGCTCGGCGGCATCTTCGTCCTCGCCTGCGACGGACTCTCCCGCAGCCTCTTTCCGGGCGAGGTCCCGCTCGGCATCCTCACCTCGCTGGCCGGAGCCTGCGGATTCGCGGGGCTCCTTCTTTTGCGCCGGACGGAGCTTTCGCGATGACCCTCGAGCTCGATTCCGTATCTTTTTCGCGCCCGGGGCGGCCAGAAATTCTGTCTGCTGTGAGCATCGGTATCTCCTCGGGGCAGATTTCCGCCATTCTCGGACCCAACGGAGCGGGGAAGACGACCTTGCTTGGGCTCGCCTCCGGGCGTCTGCGCCCCGCGTCGGGGAAAGTGCTGCTGGATGGCATACCTCTCGAAACAATCGGGAGACCTGCGCTCGCGAGAAAAATAGCCGTCCTGCCACAGTTCGAAAAGCTCGCCTTCAATTACAGCTGTCTCGATTTTGTTCTTTTGGGGCGGGCTCCTCATGTCCATCCGCTCTCCATGCCGGGCGAGGCGGATTACTTCGCCGCCCGCCGGGCCCTCGACGGGCTCGGACTTTCGGAATATGCCGGCAGGCCAGCCGGAGAACTGTCCGGCGGCGAGTTCCAGCTCCTGCGCTTCGCCCGATGCCTCGCCCAGGAAGCGGCCATTCTTCTCCTCGATGAGCCGACTTCCATGCTCGATCCCGCCAACGCGCGTCAGGTGGCCGACACTCTCATACGCCTCGCGGCGACAGGAAAAGCCATCCTGTTTACTACGCACGATGTGGCTCTCGCGGGATACCTCGCGGACGAAGTCGCGCTGATGGGAAGTGGTCGAAACGGAGAGAAGGGAAAAAGTGTGGAGAGGGGCGATCCTCGCGAAATTCTGACCGCCGAAAAACTTGCCCGCGCCTTCGGTGTGGACTTCGGCGTCCAGACAGTCCCCGGGGCCTTTGCGGAATCGGCGGGGAAGAGTGCCCGCAGGATTGACAGCCGTGACCCGGAAGCGGGTCTCATACCGCGCACCTGCACTGCAAGGTAGTTGATCCAGGCAGTCGCAGGATACCCCTGCAGCGGGATCATGCTATACTGACCATCCGATGCGGATCCGAACCAAGTTTTTCGCTGTCCTTCTCATTGAGCTGGCCAGCTTTGTCGCTTTGTCCGGGCTCTCCCTCTGGACTTTCGCGCGGGTAGGGCAGGTCAACGAGTCAGTGGACCAGGGCGTCCGCCTCATCGCCCGCTCCCGGCGCGTGCACAGCCTCCTCAAGGATGTCGTCTTCGACCTCTTCACGCCGCGCAGCTACCAGTATCTCCGCGAATCGGTGCTCTCTCCCCGCTCGCTTGTGACCGACAAGGAGTGGATCGACGAGGTGAGGACTTTCCGGGCCGAATACGATGCGTTCATGCGCGACCCGGCCGTGCGGGGCATGCTTCGGGACGAGGAACTCAAGGTCGCCTACGAGATCGCCGTTCCTCTGAGCGCGAAGGCTTTCGCCAAACTCGGAGACCTCTCCCTCCTCGTGGAACGGCTCCGGAGCGACTATCCGGGAAACGGGGACCTCTACACCTTAGTCCAGGCGAGCAAGGACGAGTCGGTTTACCGCATTTTCGGCGAGCTGCGCGAGGCTTCCTTCTTCCTGACCAATGTCTTCGAGGGATACCTGAACCGCTTCGTCACGGGACTCCAGAAGCAGGCCAGGGTCATGCAGGACACGATGATCCTCCTTTTTTCCCTCCTCGTCCTCCTTCTTGGATCCTCCACGGTGATCGCCGTTTTTTTCCTCACGAGGGGAATCCTCGAGAACATCAGGCTTCTCGACGCGGCGATCGGACGGGTCGCGGCGGGGGATTTCTCCCTCAGCATTCCCGTGCACGGAAAGGACGAACTCTCCGCGCTCGCCAGTGCATTCGGCGCTCTCGCCTGCGACGTGAAACGGAATGTCGAGTCGATTCCGACACTGCTCAAGGACGTCAACGAGGCCATCCCGGACGATCCCGACCTCGATCACATCCTCGGACTCGTGACCGAGGCCCTTCTCCGGGAGGGAGGGACCGAGAGCGCCTCGATCTTCCTCGCGCAGCCGGACTCTGTTCAGCAGGGGGAATCCGCGTCCGAGCGGCCACGGAGCTTCGTGCTGGGCGCCTGCGCCGGATTCCTTCCCTTCCCGGACTGGTCTGTCGGCGATGAGCGGGAGAGCGGGAGCTTCGGAGGGCTTCTTTGCGGCGGAGATTCCTCCACCGTGGTCAAGGACCTGCGGGCCGAGGGCTTCGACCCTGAGGCCTTCAGCCTCGATCCTGCCCTGCGCTCCCTCGTGATTGTACCCCTCGCGGTCAGAAAGCGGCTCGCGGGATTCTGCCTCTTCGCACGGAAGAGCGAGATCTTCACCGATCTGGCAGTCGCGCGCCTGACTGCCAGCGCGGACTACGCCGCACAGGTGATCGACAACGTGATGGCCTACGCCGCCCTCTCCACGCGGCGGGACGCGGAGTTCGAGGCCTTGCAGGCGCAGATCCGCCCGCACTTCCTGTACAATGTCCTCACCGGCCTCGCGGCCCTCAACCGGATGGGCGAGAAGAAGAGGCTGGAGGATTCTCTCTTCGCGCTCAAAGATATGCTGCGATACACGCTCGAGCACATGAGATGGACCAGAGTCAGGGAGGAGTTCGACTTCCTGTCCCGGTACTGCGAGCTCCAGAGGCTCCGCTTCGACGACAGGTTCGCGGCCGACTTCCGCTTCGATCCCGAGGCGGCCGACATCCGCATTCCCAAGCTCATCGTCCAGCCCCTCGTGGAGAACGCCTACATTCATGGGCTCGAACCCAGACCAGGCCCGGGGCGCCTCGATGTCGAAGCCCGGATAGAGGGGAGTTTCCTCGTCATCCGGGTCAGGGACGACGGGAGGGGATGCGATCCCGACGAACTCTCTTCGAAGTCGAGGGTGGGGCTGGCCAACATACGGGAGAGGCTCGATATCCTGTACTCGGGGGCCGCGCTCGAACTGGACGGGGGGCCCGGGAAGGGTTTCTGTGCCACCATCCGCATCCCGGCTTCCCAGACCGGACAAGGCCCGCTCGAAGGCAGAGAGGGCGAATCATGAGAATGATCATCGCGGACGACGAGAGGCCCGCCCGCTTCATGCTGAAGAGCATGCTCGCGGAGGCCGGATTTTCCGAGGCCGAGATGTCCGAGGCCCGCGACGGCCGCGAACTCGTCGACCTTGCCGCGGCGTCGAAACCCCGGCTCGGATTCGTCGACATCCGCATGCCGGGCATGGACGGACTCGAGGCCATAGCGCGGTGCAAGGTTATTTCGCCGGACACCGTGTGGGTCATCGTGTCGAGCTTCGCCGAGTTCGAGTACGCGCGCAGCGCCATAAGGCTCGGCGTCACCGAGTACCTCGTGAAGCCCGTGAGCCCCCAGGACCTTGCCCGCTGCCTGACCGGACTCGGCCTTTCGCCCGAATCGCCGCGCAACGATCCCATCCTCGGTCCTCTCCTCGAGCATGTAGACCGAAACTTCAACGCCGACGTCAGCATATCCGACCTCGCGGACATCTCGGGGCTCACGCCGAACTACCTCTCGTCGCTCTTCCACCTGAGACTCGGGATGACCTTCAGCGCTTACCTCGGGAAAATCAGGATGGAGCACGCGAGGCGGCTCCTCCGCGAAAAGGGGCTCTCCGTGGCCGAGGCTGCGAGGGCCGTCGGGTATTCGGACGTGCGACACTTTTCGCGCAAGTACCGCGAGGTGACGGGGGAGTACCCCTCGGATTCGCGGGGCTGAAGAGAAATCGTAGATTCGTCCCACTCCGGGCGTAGATCCGCGGCATTCCGCGTTCCGGAAATTGGCCCGATACTTTCTTCGCACACATCTTTAGGAAGGAGGCTTTTTCAATGAAGAAAGCATCGCGCATTCTCGCACTCGTCCTCGTGCTCGCCGTATTCGCGACCGGATCGGCTTTCGCCCAGCAGAGGATCAAGATCGCCATCGTCGTCAAGAATCTCGGCAACGGATTCTTCGAGGCAGTCCGCGACGGCGGCATGGAGGCGGCCAAGGATCTCTCCGGCGTCGACATCATCTACCAGGGTCCCTCCACCCCCACGGCTGAAGGCCAGATCGAGATCATCGACAGCCTCATCGCCCAGCATGTGAACGGCATCGCCATCTCCGCCAACGACCGCGACGCCCTCATTCCCATCACCAAGAAAGCCATGAAGGCGGGAATCAAGGTCATCTCCTTCGACTCCGGCATCAACGTGGGCGGCCGCCTCGTCGACCTCGTTCCCTCCAAGGAAGAGCTCATCGGGCGTCAGCAGGTCCAGCTCATCTCTGAACTCATCGGCAAGAAGGGCGAGATCGCCATCCTCTCCGCCACCAGCCAGGCCACGAACCAGAACGCATGGATCGGCTGGATGAAGGAAGAGCTCAAGAAACCCGAATACTCCGCCATGAAGCTCGTGGCGACCGTCTACGGCGACGATCTCTCCGACAAGTCTTACCGCGAAGCCCTCGGCCTCTTCGAGTCCTATCCCAACCTCCGCGGCATCATCTCCCCGACCACTGTCGGCGTCGCCGCAGCCGGAAAAGCCATCGAGGACAAGGGTCTCAAGGGCAAAGTCGAGCTCACCGGCCTCGGTCTTCCCTCCGAGATGAAGTACTACGTCGAGAAGGATATCTGCCGCAAGTTCGCCCTCTGGAACCCGATCGACCTCGGCTACGCCTCCACCTACATCACCTACGCCCTCATCAAGGGCGACGTGAAGGGCAACGAGGGCGATGTCGTCAAGGCCGGACGCATGGGCACCATCACCATCGGCAAGGACGGCAACACCGTCATGGGCGTCCCCTTCGTGTTCACCAAGGAAAACGTCGCCAAGTTCGCGAAGATGTTCTGATCCGGAAGTGAGAGCGGGCCGGCTGCCGTGGCTGCCGGCCCGCATTTTTTTTGATCTTCATTTGAAACGGCGCGGTTTTCCGCACGGCGCGGCGCCCTGCGCCAGGGAGCTTCCTCACGTGGAAACGAACATACTCGAGATGCGGGGACTGTGCAGATATTTCCCCGGCATCAAGGCCCTCGACGGGGTCGATTTTTCGATGCGCCCGGGCGAAGTCCACGCCCTCATCGGCGAGAACGGGGCGGGCAAATCGACGCTCGTGAAGGTCCTGACCGGTGTGTACCGACCGACGGCGGGCCGCATCGTCTTCGAGGGAGTGGAGCGGGATTTCCGCTCCCCCGTCGATTCCCAGAACGAGGGCATAGCGGCGATCCACCAGGAAGCCATCATGTTCCCCGAACTTTCGATCACTGAAAACATTTTTTCCGGCCATCTTCTGCGGAAGAAAAGCGGACTCCTCGACTGGGCCGGCATGAGGGCGAAGACCGTGGAGCTTCTCGCGCGCCTCGAGCTTCCGGTGGACCCGGAGGCTCTCGTGATCGAACTCTCCGTCGCCCAGCGCCACCTCGTCCAGATCGCGCGCTCTCTTTCCATGGATGCCCGCCTCGTCATCATGGACGAGCCGACGAGCGCCCTGTCCATGCGCGAGACGGAAGACCTTTTCAGGATCATCCGTCAGCTCAAGGCCGAAGGGAAGGCCATCCTCTTCATCTCGCACAAATTCGACGAGATCTTCGCGATCTGCGATTCCTACACCGTGCTCCGCGACGGGAAGTACATCGGCTCCGGTCTCGTGAAAGACGTCACGCTGGACGCGCTCGTGCAGATGATGGCGGGCCGGCCTCTCACGCAGATGTTCCCCAAACATGTGGCCACGATCGGCGAGCCCGTTCTCGAGGTCGAGGGCTTCTGCCAGGGCTCGAGCTTCCGCGACGTGTCCTTCACACTCCACAAGGGCGAGATCCTGGGCATGTTCGGCCTCGTGGGGGCCGGGCGCAGCGAGGTTATCAGGGCCCTCATCGGCGTCGACCCGCTGGATTCGGGCAGGATCAGGCTGAAGGGACGGACTGTCCGGATAGCGAATCCGCGCGAGGCCCTCAGACTGGGGCTGGCATGCGTGCCCGAGGACAGACAGGGACAGGGCCTCGTCCTTCCGATGAGCATCTCGCACAACATCACCCTGCCTCAGGTGGGCAGCCTCGGGCGGGCCGGATTCCGCAATGACGGGGCCGAAGCGGCCCTCACCGAAGAGTACGGCAAGAAGATGGAGATCCGCTCGGCCGGCTGGAAAGTGGAGGCTGCGACTCTCTCGGGCGGCAACCAGCAGAAGGTCGTCCTCGCCAAGTGGCTCGCGACAAAACCCTCGATCCTCATTCTGGACGAGCCTACCAAGGGTATCGACGTCGGGACGAAGGCCGCGGTGCACGAGTTCGTGTCGGAGCTCGCCGAAGGGGGCATGTCCATCATCATGATTTCGTCGGAACTGCCCGAGATACTCGGCATGTCCGACCGCATCATCGTAATGCACGAGGGCAGGATAGCCGCCGCCTTCGACCGCGCCGACGCGACCGAAGAGAAGGTGATCATGGCCGCTACGGGAAGCGCTGAAAGCGCTCCCCGTAGCGATGTGACTCGCGCCGCCGATGCAGCCGGCGCGGTTCCTGCCAAGGCCCGCACGAAAAAGCCCGGAGGACGCGCATGAAAAAGTTCTTCAAGAGCAAGGAAGTCCCCCTCGCCATTCTCATCGTCCTCATGACGCTCGCGGTCTCCCTGCGCGCGCCCGGATTCATAGCGCCCAAGAGCCTTTCGGGAATCCTCGTCGACTCCTGCATTCTCATCATCGTCGCCCTCGGACAGTTCGCGGTCATCCTCATCGGTGGCATCGACCTCTCGGTCGCGTCCACCATGGCCCTCGTGGGCATGGTCACCGCCATGATGAACCAGTTCATTCCCGGCATACCCGCCTGGCTTTACCTCCCGATGAGCCTCGGCCTGGGAGCCGTCCTCGGCCTCATCTCGGGCCTCCTCGTCGGATTCGGAGGCCTTCCTCCTATGATCGCCAGCCTGGGAACCATGAGCGCCTACCGCGGCATCGTCTTCCTCGTCTCGAAGGGGCAGTGGGTCACCGCCAACGAGATGACGGAGAGCTTCAGGCGTATCCCCGATACTCCGGTTCTGGGAGCTCCGGGCATGCTGTGGATCACCCTCCTTGTCGTTGTCGTGGCCTGGGTCTTCATGAAGCTGACCCGCTCCGGGCGCGAAATCTACGCGATAGGCGGGAACAAGACGGCGGCGAGATTCGCCGGGGTGAGCGAGCGCAAGGTCGACATCCTCGTCTTCGTCGCGGCCGGCATCCTCTCGGGTCTCGCGGGGCTGCTCTACGTGTCGCGCTACGGCATCGCGCAGAGCGAGACTGCAGTCGGTTTCGAGATGCAGACGGTCGCGGCGAGCGTCCTCGGCGGCGTGAACATCTCGGGCGGCTCGGGGACCGTGCTCGGCGTTGTCCTCGGCTCCCTTTTCCTCGGGGTCGTCAACAACGCCCTCCCTGTCCTCAGAATGTCGCCCTTCTATCAGATGGCCATCCAGGGCTTCATCATCCTGACGGCGGTCATCGTCAACGTCCTTCTTTCCCGGAGCAAACAGCGCAAGCTCGCCGCAAGGAGAATCGCATGAGCCGGCCCGAAAGCACCCTGGTCGACGAGGCCAGGCTCACCACGCTCAGCCCTGCGCAGAAGCTCGCCGATTTTCTCCTCCGCTGGGAGACGATGCTGTTCTTCATCTTCATAGCTGTCTGCGCGGTCAACACGGCCCTGTCGCCCTATTTCCTCGATGTCGTGAACCTCTTCGACACGACCTTCAATTTCATCGAGAAGGCCATCATCGCCATGCCGATGATGTTCGTCATCCTCCTCGGGGATATCGACATCTCGGTCGCGTCGATCATATCGCTGTCGAGCCTCTTCATGGGCATGGCGAGCGCCGGGGGAGCGGACACGACGGCCATCGTTCTCATAGGACTCGGCGTCGGGCTCGCGGCTGGTCTTTTCAACGGACTCCTCATCACGAAGCTGGATATACCCTCCATCGCCGTGACCCTCGGCTCGACCTCGCTCTTCCGCGGCATCGCGAACGCGGTGCTGGGCGACCAGGCCTACACGAAGTACCCGGAGAGCTTCGCGTACTTCGGTCAGGGATACCTCGGAAAGAGCATAGTCCCCTTCGAGCTCCTGGTTTTCGCCCTCGTCGCCCTTGTAGCGGCGATCGTGCTCAACCGGACGAGCTTCGGGCGCTACGCCTACGCCATAGGCAACAACAAGACCGCCGCTAAGTTCTCCGGCGTTCCCGTGGAGAGAGTCAGGCTCATCGTCTTCACCGCCACCGGACTTCTCTCGGGGCTCGCGGCGATCCTTCTCACCTCGCGCATCGGGTCGACGAGGCCGAACATCGCCTCCGGATGGGAACTCGACGTCATCACGGCCGTCGTCCTCGGCGGCGTGGCCATCACCGGCGGAAAGGGGAACATCGGAGGCGTGATCATCTCGATCTTCCTTCTCGGCTTCCTGAAGTTCGGCATGGCCGTGCTCAATATTCCCGGCAAGGTCATGAACATCATCACGGGCGTGCTGCTCGTGGTGGCCATCCTCCTGCCCAAGCTGACGGACGGAATACGCATGAAGATCAGGACAGGCGCCAGGAAGAAATAGTCGCCTCATGAAATGTTTTTTCACAAAAACCCCAAAAGAGCCGAAGATTTGAATTGCCAATTTGAAAAAGCGGGATGATAATAACCTCATCGGTCTTCACATAATAAGGAGGTTTTCGCATGAAGAGGTTACTGATTCTTGCGCTCGTCATCCTGACAATGACGGGCATCGCGTTCGGACAGACCAGGCCCGCGGCCTCAGCCAAGCTCAAGGTCAATACGACCGAACCCAAGGTAATCGCCGACTATTTCACGGCCGACAAGGCTCCGAACCGCGGCGGTCCGCTGACCCTCAGGCTCGCCGGTTCTCCGCAGTCCTGGCTCTTCTACGGTGTAATCGACAACGCCTCCTACACCGTCATCTACAACTTCCTCGACTGTCTCGTCGAGAACAATCCCGTCACCATGGAGATCGAGCCCGCCCTCGCGAAGAGCTGGGAAGTCAAGGGCAACGAAGTCATTTTCAAGCTCCGCGACGTGACCTGGTCGGACGGGAAGCCCTTCACCGCCGACGATGTCGTATTCACGTTCGACAGCTTCGTGATGAACAAGAACGCCAACGGAAACAACGCCATGGAGTATTCCGTGGACGGGAAACCCTTCGACTTCGTCAAGGTCGACGCGAAGACCGTCAAAGTCGTCCTGCCCGCGCCGGTCGGAACTCTGTTCCGCTCGCTCACGAACGTGCGCATCTACCCGAAGCACGCCGTCGAGGGCCTCATCAACAAGGCCGACCCCGGTTCGGTGAACAAGATCCTCACGACCGACATGGACCCCGCCAAGCTCCCCGGCACCGGCCCCTTCATCCTCGACAAGTACACCGTGGACCAGAAAGTCGTGCTCAAGCGCAACCCCTACTCCTGGCGCGTCGACAAGGCCGGGAACCTCCTGCCCTACGTCGATAGTCTCGAGTACCTCATCGTGAAGGACGCCGAGGCCGCCATGCTCAAGTTCCAGACCGGCGAGATCGACTACACGGATTCGGTCACCACGGCCCAGTTCCCGAGCCTCAAGGAGAAGGAGCTCGCGGGCGGACCCTTCGTGATCTTCCGCACGGAGCCGAACCAGCCGACGCCCTCTCCGCTCCACATCGCCTTCAACCAGGACGCCAAGAATCCCGAGCTGAAGACCCTCTTCCGCAACAAGGATTTCCGCAACGCCATGGAGTACGCCCTCGACAGGAACAAGGTGATCGATCAGGTCTACAACGGGCTCGCCGTCCTTGGCGGTACCCCCGTCCTCCCCTCGAACAAGGCTTTCTACAATCCCAAGATCGAGAAGATCCGCAGGCCCTACGACATCGCCAAGGCCAAGGCCATCCTCGACAAGCTCGGCCTCAAGGACACGAACGGCGACGGCTGGCGGGAGCTGCCCTCCGGCAAGCCCCTCGAGTTCGTCGCCCTCGTCGGAGGGACCACGGAGCACCAGGGCACGGCGATGCTCTGGACGGCCGAGCTCAAGAAGATCGGCGTCAAGGCCGAGCCACAGATCATCGACTCCAACCTCCAGGGGCAGAGGCTCAACGCGAGCGACTTCGAGGTCGGATTCCGCGCCTTCGGCAACCAGCCCGATCCGCATCTCCGCAAGGGGATTTACCAGCCGGGAACCCACTTGTATTACTGGAAACTCTCGACGATCGGCCCCGACGACAAAGTCGACATGAAGGTGCTCGAGCCCTGCGAGAAAGAACTCTACGACATCTTCGAGGACGGCATGCGCGAGCTCGACCAGGCCAAGCGCAAGGCTCTGTACGACCGCTACCAGGAGATAATGGCCGACCAGACCCCCGTGATCTTCGTCTGCAAGGGCATGAACCTCTACGGCGCCAGCAAGAAGATAGGCAACTTCTACCAGAACCAGGCTGGAGTCCTCGTCTACACGCCCTACACCGTTTTCAACAAGTGATCGAGTGACGAAAGACGCCCGACCGTGGCAGGGAAGGGTGGCCCGAGGCGGCTGCCCCTTCCCTGTCCGGTTCGCGGCGCGTTCAGCTTGTCCCCTACGAGGTCAGCCCCGATGTTCTCATTCTCCATCCGCCGCATCCTCATCATGATACCCATGATGCTGGTCATCTCAGTCGTCTGTTTCACGGTTGTCGAGCTTCAGCCGGGCGACTACGCCTCCCAGTTCCTCAACAATCCCGACATCTCCGCGGAGCAGATACGCGTGATCCGCGCTCAGCTCTCGCTCGACAAGAGCCCCGCCGAGCGCTACCTCATGTGGATGGGCGGCATCGTCGGACGGGGGGACTTCGGCTGGTCCTTCGCCTACAAGAGGCCCGTCGTCGACCTCATCGGCGAGCGCATGGGCTGGACCATCGGCATAGCCCTCCTCGCCGTCGTCTTCCAGTGGCTTCTCGCTGTGCCCCTGGGGGTCTACTCGGCGACGAGGCCCCGCAGTCCCGGAGACTATGCCCTCACGGGAATGGCCTTCCTCGGCATCTCGGTGCCCGACTTTTTTCTCGCCCTCCTCATCATGTTCGCCCTCGTGTCCGCTGGCGCCACGAGTGTCGGCGGGCTCTTCTCCAACCGCTTCGTCGGGGCGCCCTGGTCGATAGCCAAATTCTTGGACCTTCTGGGCCACATCTGGGTCCCCGTCCTCGTCGTCGGCGCCGCGGGAGTGGCATCGCTCATGCGCGTCATGCGGGGCAACTATCTCGACGCCGTGGGGGCGCCCTTCGTCGAGTCCCTGCGGGCGCGGGGCCTGTCCGAGCGGAAAGTCCGTTCGCGGGTCCTGAAGAACGCCATCAATCCGATGGTCAGCATCGCGGGCATGCAGCTGCCCGAAGTTTTTTCGGGAACCATAACGGCCTCGATCGTGCTGGGCCTGCCGACCATGGGCCCCTTCTTCTACGAGGCCCTCCTCAATGGGGATCAGTATCTCGTGATGGCCTTCCTCATGCTGATAGCCTTCATCACCCAGATCGGCAATCTTTTCGCCGATCTCGCTCTCGCCCTCCTCGATCCGCGGATCAGGATGAGCTGAAGATTAAGGAAACCATGGACACTCCGGATACCGTTCACGCAGGCGGCGGGAAGAAGGCCCCCGGCCACGGAGGCGGGAGAAAGACGAACCGCGCCCTTGTGGCCTTTTCCCGGCACAAACTTGGCCGGGTCGGCCTCGTCGTCCTCGGCCTGCTCTACGCAGGCGCTCTGCTGGCTGATTTCGTCGCTCCCTATGCGTTCTCGAGCTCGAATGAAGGCTACCTTTACGCGGCTCCTTCCAGGATCCACTTCATCCACGAAGGCCGGTTTATCGGCCCCTTCGTGTACGGACTCGGCAAGACGCGCAATCCGGTGACCTTCCGCCTCGAGTACGGCGAGGACCGCTCGACGCCACACCGCATCGGGCTCTTCGTCCGGGGCGACGAATACTCCGTCTTCGGGCTGTTCAGGGCGGACATCCACCTCTTCGGGCTCGGCGCGGATTCGCCCGCGGTGCTGTACATCTTCGGAGGCGATCAGTTCGGGCGGGATCTCTTCTCGCGGATACTGTACGGGAGCCGGGTATCTCTGACTGCCGGCGTCGTGGGGACAGTGCTCTCCGTCGCCATCGGCGCCGTCGTCGGGGCACTCTCGGGGTTCTATGGAGGCTGGGTCGACGTCCTCATCCAGCGATCGATAGAGATCCTGCGCTCCTTTCCCCGCATCCCGCTCTGGCTCGCCCTCGCAGTCATCATTCCGCCGACCTGGCCGAGCACTGCCCTGTATTTCGGCATCGTCATTGTCCTGTCTTTCATAGGCTGGATGGGCGTCGCCCGCGTCGTCCGGGGCATGGCCCTCTCCCTGCGCGAGAAAGAATATGTCCTCGCGGCGAAGGCCGCCGGAAGGAGGCCGTTCAAGATTGTCCTCAGGCACATCATCCCGAACACGGCCGGCTATCTCGTCGTGGTCGCCACGCTCTCCGTTCCCGGCATGATACTGGGCGAGAGCACGATCAGCTTCCTCGGGCTCGGAATCAAGGAACCCATGACGAGCTGGGGGCTCCTCCTGAAGCAGGCCCAGTCGATCGACGCGATCCAGAGTCATCCCTGGCTCCTCGTGCCCGGGCTCTTCATCATGGCGGCCGTCCTCTCTTTCAATTTCGTGGGCGACGCGGCCCGCGACGCGCTCGACCCATACGGAACGGTCGACAAGCTGGAGGCCTGAGGTGGAGACTCTTCTCGATGTCCGGGATCTCGCGACCTCTTTCAGGACTCCTGAGGGCAAGGTCCGGGCTGTAGACGGCATCTCGCTCTCGCTCGCGGCCGGGGAGACGCTCGCGCTCGTGGGCGAATCCGGCTGCGGGAAAAGCGTGACCGCGCGCAGTATCATGGGGCTCTATTCCGGTTCCAGGGTGAGCCAGTCCGGCAGTATCCTGTTCCGCGGCGAGGATCTGTCACAGGCCAGGCCGGAACGTCGGGCCTCGCTTCGCGGCGGAGCCATGGCCATGATCTTCCAGGAGCCGATGTCGGCCTTCGATCCCCTCGCGACGATAGGCGGGCAGATGGTCGATGCCCGGCTCGCCCACGCGGCGAAGGCTGTACGGGCCGAGGCGGAGCGGATGGCGGTGGAGTCTCTCCGCTCCGTCGGTATTCCTGATCCGGAGATCCGTCTGCGCGATTATCCGCACAGGCTCTCGGGCGGCATGCTCCAGCGCGTCCTCATCGCGATCGCCCTCATGAACGAACCGACGCTGCTTGTAGCGGACGAGCCGACCACGGCCCTCGATGTCACCATCCAGGCGCAGGTGCTCAGGCTTATCCGGGACCTCTGTCTCAGGAGGGGGACTGGCGTTCTCTTCATCACCCACGATCTCGGGATCGTCGCCGAGATGGCCGACCGGGTTCATCTGATGTATGCGGGGCGCATCGTCGAAAAAGCGACTGTCGGGGAGTTCTTCGGGAATCCGGGGCCTCTCCATCCTTACGGCGCGGGACTTCTGGCCTCGCGGATCAGGCGCGAGTCGAGCAAAGATTCGCTTCCCTCCATACCGGGAACGGTGCCAAAACTTCTCGATCTTCCTCAGGGCTGCCGCTTTTCTCCGCGCTGCCTGCGTGCGGGCGAACGGTGCCGCCGCGATGAGCCTCCGCTCGCCGCCCTGGATAGCTCGGGCGGATGTATCGGATCGGCCGCAGACGGGCCGATCCCGACATCAGAAGGACAAGCTGCGGAAGGCGCAGGTCCCCGCCTGAGGGAGGTCGCCTGCTGGCTGTACCAGGGAGGAGTGGCATGAGGGGAGCCGTCATACTCGAGGGCGCCGGACTGAGAAAACACTATCCTGTCAGGCGCGGCGTCTTCATGAAGACAGTCGGCTGGCTCAAGGCGCTCGACCATTTCGATTTTCGCATCCATGAAGGCGAGACCCTGGGCATCGTGGGCGAGTCCGGATGCGGCAAGACGACTCTGGGCCGCATCGTCGCGAGGATCCACGACGGGGAGGGCAGTCTCGAGTACACTCCGCGAGGCGGAAGCTCCGGAAACGTGCTCAGGCGACTCGACCGCAGGGAAGAGCTCGCCTTCAGGCGCGACGTGCAGATGATATTCCAGGACCCCTATGGCTCCCTCGACCCGCGAATGACCGTCGAGGAGGTCCTCCGCGAGCCGCTCGAGGCTCACGGGCTCGCCTTTGCTTCTCCGAAGGCCAGGGGCGCGACGCGCGGGCTGCTCGAGAACTATCTTGCGCGGGTCGGCCTGCACGCGGACGCCCTCGGCCGCTATCCTCACGAGTTTTCCGGCGGACAGAGGCAGAGGATAGCGATCGCGCGGGCACTCGTGCTGAAACCGCGCCTCATCGTCTGCGACGAACCGACGAGCGCCCTGGACGTCTCGGTCCAGAGTCAGGTCGTCAACCTTCTCACCGAAATTCAGCGTTCAGAGGGGCTCGCCTACCTTTTCATTTCCCACAACCTCGAGCTGGTCCGCTACGTCAGCGACAGGATCGCGGTCATGTATCTCGGCCGGACGGTCGAGGAAGGCTTTGCCGCGGAGCTCTTCGGGAACCCGCGACACCCCTACACGGAAGCCCTCCTCGCGTCCGCGCCCAGCTGGGATCCAGCCGTGAAGCGCGCGCTTGCCTGTGACCTGCGCGGCGAGCCCCCGAGCCCGATGTGGACTCCCCCCGGCTGCCCCTTCGAGCCGCGATGTCCGAAGGCGTCAGAGCGCTGCAGGACGGGCGGCATCCCCGAGCTCCGGGATCTCGGCTCGGATCACCGGGCCGCTTGCCACTTCGCCTGAACGCCGCCCTCCCGAGATATCCGAGCTTCGCTTTTCCGACGGCTACCGTCCCCTTCCCGGCGGTTTCTCGGTGACGCGAACCCGCGATATCGGAACTCCCGTCATCGAGGTCGGCAGGATATTCACCGGGAAGAATACGGGTCGGAAGTACCACGGATGGACGGGCGGCATCGTCCACCTGCCGACGACGGAGGGCGGCTTCCTCGGATTCAAGGCCTGGAATGACCAGCCGCAGGGGCACAGCAGACGAGCAATAGATTCCGCGTGAGAATGGGTGCGGTCGAGCGGATTTTCGAGATCGTCGAAGACGGAGGGTGGGGCCCCTCGGGCGGCCGCGAGATCAAGGTGGACGTGCCGGCTGGAACAGGCACCATCGAAATCCTGCGCGACGGGAACAACCCGACGGGGATCGAACTCTCTGACGTTTCCTTTGTTTCGGATTACCGGTAAGTCTGCCTGAGCTGTGTGACGCGGGGACCGCCGCGTGCGGACTACATGGATGCCCCGCGTGAGGGAGATCCATGGGACTATCGCGCGGCCACCATCTTCTGTCAGGGCATCGGTTTTCCCCTGGCCGCGATAAACAGGTTGTACCATTCCTCGCGGGAAAGGCTCACTTCCATCGCGCGGGCACAGGCTCTGATGCGGTCTTCATCCGTGGTGCCGGTGACTGGCTGAATCCTGGCCGGGTGCCGCAGGAGCCAGGCGATGGCCACTGCTTCGGGCGGAACGCCGCGTTCGGCGGCGAGGGCGCGGACGAGGAGGGCAGTCTCCCGCTCGCTCGGCTGCTGGTCCCGAAGGTCTCTGGCCGTGATCTTGCCGTGAGCCAGAGGACTCCATGCCTGGAGGGTTACGCCGTGTTTCCTGCAATACTGGACAGTGTCGGTCATACCCTGCGGAACCGGGTTCGGCCTCTGGTTCACCGAAATGTCCGTCTCCGCAAAATCGTAATGGTTCAGACTCATTTCAAGCTGGTTCGCGACGAGCGCATCGGGCAGATAATCCTGCAGGAAGGCCATCTGGGCTCCCGAGAAATTGCTGACTCCGAAATAGCGGACACTTCCTTCGTTTTTCAGTATGGCGAAGGCTTTTGCGACTTCTTCGGGCTCCATGAGGGGATCCGGCCTGTGCAGGAGGAGGATGTCGATGCGGCCGCACTTGAGACGGGCGAGACTGCCGCGAGCGGCTTCGAGGATGTGTTCTCTGGAAAAGTCGAAGCGGCCAGGGCTCTCCGGATCTGGATCGCCGCGAAGGAAGATGCCGCATTTGGTCTGGACGATGATTCCGTCCCGGATTCCGGGATGGCGTTCCAGCACCTCGCCGAAAATGGATTCGGACTTGGAACCCTTGTAGATGTCCGCGTGGTCGAAGAAGTTGAAACCCGCATCGAGCGCGCACAGAAGCGAGCGTTCGGCGGCGTCTACATCGGTCCTTGTATGGGGAGTCCGCTTCCAGTCGATGCCGAAGCCCATGCATCCGAAGGCCAGGCGCGAGGAATCAAGGTCGGTATTCGGAAGAATGAAGTGTTCCATGGGAGGCAGCATAGCCGAGGCCGATCGGCTCAGGCAACCTCCCTATGGATCTTCAGGTCGGCATGATGAACTTTGACAAGCGCTCACGTCATGCCGGCCTGATTACCGCACGAAACGCGTCGTCGCGACGCTCACCGTACAAAGCGCGTCGCGCCGCGCTCGAGGAGGCGGTTCAGCGTGGCGGCGGGATTCTCCAGTTTGCCGAGCGCTATCATGGCAGCGATGATGTAGGGCTTGTAGGAAGCCTCGCGGTAGGTGTCGTCGCGGTAGCGGTCGAAGACGCTGGCCGCGACCTCGCCCGCCGCGCAGGACACGTCGGTGATGTCGGCGGGGAGGCAGTGCATGTAGAGCGCCTTGCCGCCCGCCGTGAGTTTCATTTTCTCTTCCGTGCACTCCCAGTCCTTGAACTTCGCGTTGTTGGCGAGGCAGGCCTTCTCGAGATCCTTGAGGCCGGCCTGATCGCCTGAGTGCAGCAGGGGCACGCGCTTCTGCATGACGTCGTAGGGGGCCCAGCTCTTCGGATAGACGATGTCGGCGCCCACGAATGCCTCGTCCATGGAGTTGACGTGCCTGAATGATCCACCGGAGGCGGCGGCCTGTTTTTTGGAGAGCTCGACGACCTCCGGGATGAGGTCGTAGCCCGCGGGGTGGGCGAGGGTGATCTCCATGCCGAAGCGGCTCGCGAGGCCGATTATGCCCTGGGGAACGGAGAGCGGCTTGCCGTAGGAGGGGCTGTAGGCCCAGCTCATGGCGATCTTCTTGCCCTTGAGCGCCTCGAGGCCGCCGTAGTAGTGGGCGAGGTGGAGGAAGTCGGCCATCGCCTGGGTCGGATGGTCGATGTCGGACTGGAGGTTGACGACAGTGGGACGGTCGGAAAGGACGCCGGAGGCGACGCCTGCATCGAGGGATGTGCCGACCTCGCGCTGGTACGTGTCGCCCTCGCCCAAGTACATGTCGTCGCGGATGCCGATGGCTTCGGTGAGGAAGCTGATCATGTTCGCGGTTTCGCGCACCGTCTCGCCGTGGGCGATCTGGCTCTTGCCCTCGTCGAGGTCCTGGACATAGAGGCCGAGGAGGTCGCAGGCCGAAGCGAAAGAGAATCGCGTGCGCGTCGAATTGTCGCGGAAGTTGGAGACTGCGATGCCGGAATCCCAGATGCGGGGGCTGATGTTGTTCTGCCGCATCTCTCGGAGGATGTCCGCGACGAGGAAGGTCGCGTCGATCTCGTCCCTGGTCTTCTCCCAGGTCAGGAGGAAGTCCTTGTGGAACATATCGATTTTCTTGGTCTTCAGCGCTGCGATGAGGTCGCGGATGCCATTGGAATCCATTCTGTTCTCCTTGTTGCCGGTATTCGCAAGGTCGGAATTTTACACCGGAACGCGGAAAAAGGAAAGCGCCCCTTTGTTCGCGCATCCGTCGGGCACAGAGCGACCGCGCAATGAATTGACAGAATCAGCTCCGGCGCTCTATCGTTCCGGGATGAACGCGAAAACCCTTCCCTTCACGCCGGAACGTCTCTCGGAAATCGTCGCGCTCCATCCGACTCCATTCCACATTTACGACGAGGCCGCCATCCGCGCGAACGCGGCGGCGCTGGGCGGGGCCTTCTCATGGGTTCCCCGGGGGTTTTGCAACCATTTCGCCGTGAAGGCCCTGCCCAATCCCGCGATCCTCGGAATACTCAGGGAGGAGGGCATGGGTGCCGATTGTTCTTCGCTGGCGGAGCTTGTCCTGGCCGAGCGGGCCGGATTCCGCGGCGGGGAAATCATGTTCACCGCCAACGACACTCCTGACGACGAATTCGCGAAGGCCGCCGGACTCGGCGCCATCGTCAACCTGGACGACATAAGCCATATAGACTGCCTCGAGCGGGCCGCAGGCCGCCTTCCCGGACTCGTGTGCTGCCGCTACAACCCTGGCTCCCTCAAGAAGGGCAACGACATCATAGGGAAACCCGAACAGGCCAAGTACGGCTTCACGCGGGATCAACTCTTCGAGGGCTTCGCGGTCCTGAAGGCCCGGGGCGTAAAGCGCTTCGGGCTCCACACGATGGTGGCATCCAACGAACTCGATCCCGATTACTTCATCGAGACGACGGCGATACTCTTCGACCTCGCCGCGCAGTTGCGGACAAAGCTCGGCATCGATTTCGACTTCATCAACCTGGGGGGCGGGATAGGCATTCCCTACCGGCCGGAGCAGGACCGCGTCGACATGGCGCGCGTGTCGGCGGGCATCCGGGCGGCCTACGGCAGGCTCGTCGCGACAGGACATCCCGACATCAGGATCCTCATGGAATCAGGGAGAATGGTCACGGGGCCCTACGGCTACCTCGTCTCGCGCGTCCTCCACGTCAAGAGAACGTACAAGACCTACGTGGGTCTGGACTCCTGCATGGCGAACCTCATGAGACCCGCGCTGTATGGCGCCTACCACCACATCTCTGTGCCAGGGAAATCGGGACCCGCCATGCTCTGCGACGTCACGGGCTCCCTGTGCGAGAACAACGACAAGTTCGCCGTCGACAGGCTGATCCCGGAAGTTTTCCCCGGCGACCTCGTCGTCATCCACGACACGGGCGCCCACGGACACGCCATGGGCTTCAACTACAACGGCAAGCTCCTCAGCGCCGAACTCCTTCTCCGCCCCGACGGCTCGGTGAAGATGATCCGCAGGGCTGAGACGCTGGACGACCTTTTCGCGACGCTGGAGCTCTGATCCGCAGGCGGGTTTCATATCCCGCAGCAGTCAGGCGAATCGCTCGGGAACCTCCAGCATCGCGCCTCCCTGTCTCGCCGAGTCGTGGCAGAGTTCGAGGAGGGCGAGGTTTCTGATTCCCTCCCATCCGTCCTGCGGCCTTCCCGCGATGATCGAGTCCGCGTGCGACGATATCTGCGCCTGGTAGATGTTCCGCGGTTCGGAGAGAGAGACGGAGTCGACGACACCGTCACGATCCAGCTCGAGCCCGATCTTCACCGGCTCATCGGGGTGACCGGATAGCTGGAACAGCGTTCCGTGGGACCGCAGAGCGCCGCCCGTTCCGTATATCTCGTATCCAAGGTTCCGTATCGTTCCGGAAAGACCGCCCCGCGCCTGGTTGAAGGCGACGCGGGCCGATCCTCCGAGGCCGTTTTTCATCGAGAACTGGATGAACGCGCCATTTTCGACCACGATGCCGAGAGTCGGCGGAAGATAGACACAGCCGATCGAAGAAATCCGGCTGCCGGTCAGGAACTCCGCCATGTACAGGCAGTGCGATCCCACATCGCCGATCGGCCCTCCCAACTCATCCGGCCGCGAGCATCGCCACGACGCTGCCTCCGCCTCGGTCGAGCCGAAAAGGAACTCCATGTGCAGGCAGATGTCGGCGACATCGCCGATCGCCTTCTCCTCAACCAACCTCCGTGCTTCAATGTTGAAGGCATTCTGCGTCATCATGTGATCGACTCCGAGACTGAGTCGCCGGTCGGAAGCGAGGCGTCTCAGCCCGAGCGCATCGTCGGCCCGCGTGGCGAGCGGTTTCTCGACGAAGACATGTTTGCCTGCGCAGAGAGCCATTTCCGCGAGCCCGTAGTGCGATGCATTGTTCGTCGCTACGATGATCGCGTCGATGTCGGCGCGCGCGACTAGCTCCCCGACAGAGGGGCACCACTCTATTCCCAGCGCGGCCGCGGCCTCTCTTCTCGATCCGGCGGTATCCGTGGCCGCGACCAGAATCGCGTTCGCGTTGCCTGAAAATCTTTCCCCGTCCAGGCCGAAACCTTCCCGCGCGATGCGGTGCTCAGCGATGCCTCCGAATCCCACGAGTCCATACCGTACCTTATCCATGTCGTCCTCCCGCGGAGTAGATCGATCCAGAAAGCACAGCTCCCAGGGGATCGTAGCCGGCGGAGCAGAGACCGAGGTGGTTGTGTGGGCGCCATCCCTCGGCGTACGTGAATTTTCCGCTCATGATTCCGACCTCGCGCGCCATCAGAACCATGCTTTCCAGGTAGGAATCCATCCCCTGGCTTTCGTCCAGCCAGTCCTTTTGACTCTCGTGGAAGGAGAGCATCCTTTTTTTCAGTCCGATCACCGGATCGATGTTCACGTACGACGAGGCGCGCACAATTCTGCCCATTCCGTCGCGAAGCCCGTGCGGGAGAGCGTGGTACACCGCGACATCCTTTTCGACGATGCTCCGCTCCGGATCGGTCCGGTAATTGGGCATGCCTCTGCAGAAGGCCGCGGTGACCGCTACGCGCGCCGTGTTCATGTGGTCTTCCATGTAGTCCTCGAGGGAGGGCAGGAGGAGAATGTCGGGGGCGACCTCCCGTACGACAGCGGCGACGCGGCGGATCAGTGCATCCTCGTAGAAGACCTCGAGATCGCCGGCGAGACTCGGATGGTGCGTCGATTCGAGATACGCGGCAGCGGCGGCGGCTTCCCGGGAACGGGTCGTCGCGGTTTCCTCCGCGGAGTATCTGGTCGAGCCGCAGCACCCGTTCGCGAGGTTCATGGTGTGCAGCTCGCATCCCACCTCTTTCAGGAGGAAGAGTGTGCCGGACATCATGAATTCGATGTCGTCCGGATGGCAGCCTATCGCGAATACCGTGCAGCTCATTTCCTGCCCATCCTCAGTGCATCTCGACGGCGCAGCTGCCGATTCCGCTTCGCAGATAATTGAAGCGGACATCGGGGTGGTCGGCCAGGAGCGACATGGGCACCGACGAATCGGGGATGCGCTTGGAAATCATGAAGGCGGTGAGGCGCTGACCGAAGGGATTGTCGTGCCAGCCGGGATGCCAGATCGAAACAGTCTCGGCCTTCCAGGTCTCGCGCGGGCCGACGGAGAGTGCCCTTCCGGGAATGGCGGAGACTACGCCGCCGCCTGAAGTCCTCGCGTTCTGGAGGATCGTCGCGGGGTGAAGCTCCACCATCCTGGCCCCGAGTCTGCGGTACTCGGCCGGCGTCGGGGGCTCGTCGGCGTAGGCTCCTTCGCGGCGGACCGGGTCGTTGAAGGCCCAGTGCTTGATCTCGCCCTGACCTCCCTGCATGAGCGCGCATCTGAACGTATCGAAGCTCCCGGAGTAGGCCGCGAGCCCCGACGTGCTCGGGAAATGGAGGTTCTCACGCGGCATCGCCAATTCCGGGCGAATCCTGCCGAAGCAGAGATCCATGTCGGCCTTCGCGAAGCCGAGGGGAAAATCGGGGCCGACCGAGCGGCCATCCGCGTCGACCCACTCATCCATGCCCCAGAAATGGCAATTGTCGAGCTTGATCCCCAACTCGTTGACGAGGCGGGCCACGAGGGGCAATTGCTCGGTCGGGCCGATGGGACCGCATATTCCCGCAGGTCTGGAAGGAGTCGCCGCCCGCCAGGCTTCGATATATTCCAGGGCTTCCGCGAGGAAGAAATCCTCGCGGGTATCGTAGATCCGCACCGTGAATCCGGGCCGCGACAGCTGCCCGAGATCCTCAGCGCTCAACCGCGCCGCGTCGTTCAGTATCCCGTCGTCCAGTGTCGTATAATCCCACCACTCTTTCGCGATGGCACTCCGTTTTCTCATGATCGTTCTCCTTCGGGGGAATCCCCACCGCCCGGTCGCGGCTCGCCCTCGGCCTCCCTCGCGGCCGCCGGAGGCGAGGCCTGCGCCGCGGCCGATACTGAATCTCTGTAGAGGCCGGGCGGGATGCCCACCAACTTCCTGAAAGTCCGGTTGAAATAGTTGTAGTCCTTGAATCCCACGCGCGCGACGATGTGCTTGATCGGGAGTTCCGTGTCGCGCAGCAACTCCTTACCCTTCCGGATGCGCACCTCGTTGAGATAATCGCTGAAACTGTCGCAGGTGAACTCCTTGAAAACCATGCTGAAATAATTCGGCGAGAGGTAGACCGCGCGCGCGACATCGGAGAGCGAAATGTCCCTGTCGTAATTCTCCTCGATGAATTCCTGTGCGCGGATGA
Source organism: Treponemataceae bacterium (assembly GCA_963678065.2). Lineage (GTDB taxonomy): Bacteria > Spirochaetota > Spirochaetia > Treponematales > Rectinemataceae. The sequence goes on along the minus strand of CAXXVZ010000003.1, from coordinate 1,457,583 downwards.
CGATGGCCCGTTTCTGAGCGCTTCCGGATCTCGCGGGATTCTGTTCCGAGTTTATCTGCATCTTGTCTTCGAGGATGCGGATGCTCAGTTTCTGCAGGTCGTTCTTCAGCTGCATCTGCGTATTCTCGTAGCGCAGTATCTCCTTCTCCTTTTCATACAGCTCGGATTGCAGGTACATCTCGTCCTCGACGGAAATGATGTAGTTGGACATGAGAGAAAGGAGGTCTATGGCCAGCATCAGCTCCCTGTGGTCGAAAACCTTCACTTTTTTGAACGATTCGAAGAGCTCATCCCGTTTCAGCCCGAGGGCTTCCAGTCCGCGGAAAATCGGATCGAAGTCGGATTCATCCTGTCTGCGCGTGAACAGCTGCCCGATGAAGAGGGCTCCCAGATCGCGCCCTTTGTAAATGAGGGGGATGACGACGTTGAGGAGCCCGGCGTGGCAGGTGTAGATGAAAGGCTTGCCCTGCGTTCGCGCCGAAACGAGGGCATCCTGGTCGCTCTTGAGGCAGCGGGCCATACCCTCGCGGCTGCACTGGATGGCCTCGCAGTAGGGGTTTTTCTCGACGATGGGGTAGAAATCGTAATCGTCTCCGCCCGGATAATGGAAAGAGATGGCCAGTCCCGTCGTCGTGAAGAAGACCTTCCGTATGCCGTCGAGAATCTTCAGGTCCTTGAGCGCGCAGACTTGCGACGATGATGGTGCCGGCATCGATTTTCAGTTCCCTGTCGTCCGGGGTAGGGCGAGCGAAGCCTGCCTGCCCGCAACCGCGTGGCGGTGCGTGCGCGGCCAGCCCTCCGGACCTTCCGTATGAATCTGACACTCCGTTCCGACCGCGTCTTCGGCCGAGAACGAGTAGCGCAGGGAGGTCCCGGAGGCGTTCAGGTCCACCGCGACGAGGCGGCTGTTCCGCCGCTTCTTTTCGATGGCCATGATCTCGCCCAAGCGGCGTCGTTCCGGATTGTGCCGCGCGAGGAGACGGTCTGTCTCCTCGAAAATTTCCCGGATTTCTCCTTTCCGGAGGCAGGCTATTCTCTGTTCGTGCGTGGCGCCCTCTCCGTAGAATCCGGAATCCAGTCCCCGCTTTATCTGATCCGCGAGCGTCCGGGAGGCCGCTCCGATGTCGATGAACTCCGATTCGCTCCAGAAACAGGTATTTCCCCAGAGATAATCGGTTTTCACGACATAGTCGGAGCTCATCCTCGTTTTCCGGTCGAGAACACAGTTGAAGGCCAAAAGGTCGGGGAAGCCCGGCAGCTCATTGATGTAGTATCCGTTGTGGCCGTAGGGAGGCTGGGGAGAGATGTGCGGTATCGTGGCGGGCACATCGAACCACGCGGCGTCGAGGGGGAGAAGGTAGGTGACGAACTCGATCCCCCGCTCGCGGTAGTACGGAATGGAAGCCGAGCTTATCTCGCCGAAGTGCGGATGCAGCCAGGGACTGTGCCGGACCTTCCACTTCGCGAGGTAGTGATCCCAGCGCGCGAACCTGTCGTCGAGCTCCTCGCGGTTCAAGGGACGCCGTCCGAGGTGGTCGAAGCAGAAGGATTCGTTGTAGCGCAGCGCATGGAAGCCGATTTCGAGGCTTTCCTCCTCCCAGCCGCGCTTGAGCCGCAGCGAATCCAGCCCCAGATCTTCGTGGGCGATCTCATCGATCGTGTCGGTGAAGAGCGAGAGGTAGGGGCTCCATCCGTGGCCGTTCAGCGTATCGAGGTAGCCGAAGTGGTCGTAGGATCCGGAGCAGTCGTCGATGACGAGGCCCGCCACCGGGGGCATGCTCCACGTGAAGAAGGGCTTGCGCGCCGACCAGACGAGGCTCCGCGAGAACACGTCGTCCAGCCCGCAGGCGTGGCCGAGATATTCCATAGTGTAGAGTTCGATGGAGAAGGGGAAGAGGACGGCGCGGCCCGAGCGGCGCGAGGAGAGGAGCATGAGACTGTGGCCGCCTTCGCTGCGAAGGAGCTTACCTTCGGGGCGCCCGCCGTCGACGATCGAGTATTCGGCAGGTGAATCGGAGCGCAACTCTTCGCCTGAGCCTTTGAGCCAGGTGATGTAGTGACTATTGTCCTCCACCGTGACGGTGCCGAAGCTTCCGACCGGCTCGGGAGTTTCTTTGTCGAGAGAGAACAGGTCCCGGATGAGCCCCGGGAGCAGTCCGGTCCGGGGTTCGTAGAGAATAAGGCCGAGGCCGGCCTCGTGCGCCCGGACGAGGTTGGAGAGCCTCGACGAGGAGAGCCTCCCGCAGGTGCCCGACTGGGGAAAGACGAGGGCAGGATGCCGCAGGATCAACTCCTCGAAGAGGGCGTCGGTCAGGTCTTCCCCGACCGAGACCACGCAGAACGGAATTCCCAGATGCCGGAACGACGAGAACAAGGTTTTTTCCAGTATGAGAAGAGCGGACGGAGCGCTGTCGTGCAGCATGACGACGACAGAGCCGTTTCCTTCGACTTCCCCCGCGATTTTCATAGGTAATCTCCTGGATAGCCGATGGCCGCGAGGCCTCTGCGCAGAGAGCCCTTTTCCGTCTCCGTCAGAGTCCTGTTCGGGAAGATCGGGTCTCCGGCCTCGTGGCCGATGAAGCCGAGCGTCGCCTTGACGGAGCCGAACACTGGATACCGGACGATTTCCCTGACGACGGCGTTGATCTTTTCCTGGATCCGCCGCGCGAGGACCATATCGCTGTCCCGGAAGGCCCGGTACAGCTCGCAGAATTGCCTGGGCATGATGTTGTAGGTGGCCCCGATTCCTCCGTCCGCTCCCGCCATCATTCCATAGAGCAGCACTTCGTCGCCACCGTTGAGTATGGTGAAATCCTCGCTCACGGCAGCGCGCATCTGCATGAGGGAGTAGAAGTCGTAGCCCGTGAATTTGATGCCGCGGAGCATGGGCTGCTCGGCGAGCGTCTTCAGCATATCGGCGGTGAACGTGACTCCCGCCTGTGCCGACGCATAGATGATGAGGGGCACTTCGCAGATTCCGGACAGCCACTCGTAGTAGCGGACGATGTCATCCTTCGTGTAGGAAAAATAGATCGGTGGAATCGCGGAAACCGCGTCGACGCCGAGGGACGCGGCGTGGCCTGCCAGTTCGGCGATGTACGCGCTCTCCACGGCTCCGATGTGCGCGATGATCCGGAGCGCCTTGTTCCCCGTGACGGATTTCGCCTCGTCTTTCACGATTTCGAGAATGCGCTTGCGAGTCTGCACCGGAAGGAGAAGCCCTTCTCCCGTTCCTCCGCAGACGTAGAGGCCGTCGATGCCAGTTCCGCCCAGCCAGCTCACGAGACCGCGCAGGGCCGCTTCGTCGACTTTCCCGCGCGAGTCGACGGGTGAGACCAGGGCGGGATACACCCCCGCGAAATCGGCCAATTTACGCATTGTTGTCCTCTCTCAGTATGGTTGCGCCTATGCTCGTCCCGGAATCTTCATCCGTGACGTAATACACTATCATGACGTCGCCGTCGGCGAGGAGGACGGCGCTCGTGTAGCCGAGATCGCCGTCCACAGCGTACCGCGCGTAGCTGGCGAGCTCGTCCCGATACTCGGGATTCTCGGCGTCGGTGACGAGGTACTCGATTCCCTTGGGAGCCCTGCGCTGTCCGTAGGACAGAAGAATCCTGCCGCCCGGAAGCGGAAGTACGTGGGCCGGATTCGGGCAGAAGAGCCCGGCGGCCTCAGGCTTCGTCCAGGTCACTCCGTCGTCGCCCGAACTCGCGACGTGGAGGTTGCGGTAGGTTTCGTCGAAGGGAAATTTTTTGAAGTCGGTCTGGGTCCGCATGAGGATGTCGAGCCTGCCCGAGGGAGCCCGGTACAGGAAGGGTTCGAGGTAGTGATGCTCCGGGTCGCCGGGGACTTCTCCGACCGGCGCCCAGCTCTGTCCCCTGTCGTCGGAGCCCATGACGAGGCAGCGGGAGAGTTCGCCGAAGCGCCTGCCGCCGTAGAGGGGGGCGAGGAGCCTTCCGCCGGGCAGCTCCACGATGTTGCCGCGCAGCGCCATCGGGGCCTCGAATCCCGTCGGCGCAATCTGCCAGGGGCCCTCCCAGCTGGCTCCGTCGTCGAGGGAGCGCATGCAGGAGGTGCCGACATGGACGGCCGACCAGATGCCGAAGATGTCGCGCCCGCAGTACGCGTATGAGGGACCGAGCGATTCCTTTTCGGCGATGGGGACGACCTTCCACCGGAAGAAGGTGCAGATGAGGGTCCCGTCCGACAGGCAGCTTATGCAGGGATCCTGTTCGCCCATCTCGTCGTTGTAGACCTCCGTCACGGGGCCCCAGCTCTGTCCCTCGTCGTCCGAGATCATCGAAACGACCCGGGAGGATGGGTCGACGTGGGTGACGGCCCCGTAGCGCGCGAGGCTGTTCTCCGCCTGGCGGAAGACCAGGATGATTCTCCCGTCGCGCATACGGGCGAGGCTGGGGAAGGTGTTGTACTGATCGTTCTTGAATACCTGTCTGTTTTCCAGGACTTTCATCGCGGGCATCGGTTCTCCATTCTGTCTGTCGCTCCCCGCGAAGACGGGCGCACATCGCTTGGCGTTTCGCCGTGCGTACCGTCCGCCTTTCGCGGGAAACAGACAATAATTTGCTTTACTTGGTTGATTTCATTTCCGCGAGGGCGCGGGACTGCATTCTGGAGACAGTCTTCGCGAGATCCTGCTCACCCAGGTAATACAGCTCTCTCTCCTGGTTGAAGATGTCTTTGAGGACGGCGAGCCCGACCGGATTGACGATCCTGGGGTTCTTGTACTGGATGTTGATCGGCACGGTCCAGTTGCCCATCACTTTTTCGACGATCTCGTCCGGATAGTTCATGTCGAAGACCTTGCCGTTCGTGTCGACATAGGTTCCGAAGCTTTCCTTGAACAGTTTGAGATCCTGCTTGCGGTAGGACGAGAGGGTTCCGAGCTTGGACCACATGTCCGTGATGATGAACCTGGCGAGCAGCGCTCCGCCCTTGGGATTCTTGGCGGTGTTCGGCACGGTGAAGTAGTAGTCGAGGTCGGTCGCGTTCAGATTATTCGGCACGTTTTTGTCGGGCCTGGGGATGTTCGCGACGCCGAGTTTGAAGTTGAGAAGGGAGCTGCCTTCGGCGGAGCCGAACTTGGAGCTGATGAACCAACTGGCTGTCCACCAGTTGGAGAGGAGCATCGCGGCCTGTCCCTTGGCGAAGGGCATGCGGGAGGCGATCTGCTCGGCCTTGAAGGTCGAGAGGCTGATGGCTGTCTTGTCGACGTTCTGCAGGCGGTTCCACAGCGCGAGGGCATTCGCGAGCCTGGGATCGTCCATGTTCGGGACAGTCTGCTTCTCGTCTTTGAAGGGGAACCATCCGGCCATCTGGGCCGGGAGGGTGTCGAGGTCGTAGCCCCAGGTCATGTGGATGTTGGCGCCGTAGATTTTTTTCGCTCCGGCTCCCGTGGTCAGGGACTTGGCGGTCTTCTCGAAGTCGTCCCAAGTCCAGTTGTCGGTCGGGTACTTGAGCCCGGCGGCATCGAACATGTCCTTGTTGTAGAAGACGTAGAATCCGCCCTTGGTGTAGGGCAGGCCGTAGAGCTTGCCGTTGATGTACGAGGGCTGGAGCCCGTCGCCGAAGGCGTCCTTGAGATTGAATCCGTCCTCGGTCACGAGTTTGTCGATAGGCAGGAACATGCCTTCCTTGGCGCGGTTCGTGTACTCGATCGAGTCCATGGCGAGGGCCATGTCGACGCGCTCGCCCGAGGTGACCATCGTGTCGAGGCGCATCAGGTAATCCTTGTTCCCCAGATCCACATACTGGACTTCGTACTGGGGATACTTCGCGGTGAAATCCGCGATGATCCTGTCCGCCTTGTTCTGGGCGAGATAGCCATAGGCGACCCAGACAATTTTTTCTTTCGCCGGCGAGGTGACGGCCTTCTGCGCGAACGCAGAACAGACTGTCGCCAGGATCAGCACAGAGAGAAGCAATGCACGCGGCATTTTCATGAGGGAACCTCCTTGTGAGACTGTATCTATCCCTTCAACCCCGTTGAAGTTAGATCCTCGATAAAGAACCTCTGCAGGCCGATGAATATCGCTATGACAGGCAGCGTCATCGAGACGCTCGCGGCCATGATGGTCGTATAATTGGTGCTGAATTCATCCGAGAAAAATTTCAGAGCCAGGGGCAGGGTGTAGAGCTTGACCGAGCGGATGTAGAGGAGCGGCCCTTCGTAGAAATTCCATGCCCAGACGAAGTACAGGAAGATGAGGACGGAGAGTCCCGCGCGGACATTCGGAAGGACGATCGAGCGGAATGTCCGGAAATGCCCGGCGCCGTCGATCCGCGCAGAATCGATGAGCTCGTCCGGAATCTTCTGGAAATACTGCCGCATGAGGAAGGTGCCGAAGGGCTGCCCGAGGCAGAATGGAAGCCAGATAGCGACGTGGGTGTTGATGAGGCCGAGCCACTTGAAGACCATGAAGGTCGGCAGCATCGTGAGCTGCGAGGGAATCATCATCGTGGAGAGCTTTGCGAGGAAGATCGCGTCGCGGCCCGCGAAGTCGATCTTGGCGTAGGCGTATCCTCCCATGGAGCAGGAGATCACCGTGCCGATCACCGCGATCACGGTGATCTTGATGGAATTGAGGAAGAACAGGAGGAAATCGGCGTCCCCGTTCCAGACTTGCAGATAGCCGGAGAAGTTGAATTCCTTCGGTATCCACTCGATGGGAAACTTGAACATCGTGACGGAATCCTTGAACGAGCTCGAAATCATCCAGAGGAAGGGGAGGAGCATCGTCGCCGCCGCCAGAGTCATAAAAAGTGTGAGGAAGGTTTTCTGCGCGAGCTTGAGCACCCGGTAGTCTTTTGCCCCAGCAGTTTTCTTCGTTCCGCCCGAGCTTCGTTTCGGGTCCGGACTGTCAGCCGCGGTCGTTTTCAGTGTGGGTTCCTTCATGCCTGCCTCTTCAGTAGTCCCTGGATTTTTCGACGCGGAACCGGACGAAGGTGAAGACCATGATGAAGACGAGGAGCACCCAGGCGATGCTCGAAGCGTATCCCATCTTCATTTTCCTGAAGGCCGCGTAGTAGATGTAATACCCGATAGTGTAGGTCGAGGTTCCCGGCCCCCCTTCCGTCATGATCTGTATGAGGGACCAGTCCTGGAAGATGGTCATCAAGGAGAGGATGGTGAGCATGAAGGTGGTTGGAGAGAGGAGAGGCATCGTGATCTTGAAAAACTGCTGGACGAGGGAGGCGCCGTCGACCGTCGCGGCCTCGTAGAGCTGCCTCGGAATGCTCTGGAGGGCGGCCAGGTAGAGGAGGGTGTAGTAGCCGACGGTTTTCCAGATCCAGAGGAGGCCGATCGTGGGTTTCGCCCATGTCGTGCTCGACAGCCACTGCGGGGGATTCTCTATTCCGATTCTGCGCAGCACTTCGTTGACGGGACCCGAGCGGGGGTTGAAGAGGGTGAACCAGATAACAGATATCGCGACGACGCTCGTTATGTTCGGAAGGTAGAGGATGGTGCGGAAGACGTTTTTGCAGAACACCTTGTCGTTCAGGATGAAGGCGAAGACCATAGCGAAGAATATCTCGATCGGAATGACAAGGAGGAACCAGAGATTGTTGACGAGCGATGCATGGAACCAGGTGTCGTGCAGGAGATTCGCGTAGTTGCTGAAGCCCACGAACTTTATGTTCTTGAACTGCTTGATGATGCTCCAGTCGGTGAAGCTCATGTAAAAGGAGAATCCGATGGCGAAGATGGTGAACACGAGGAATCCCGTGAGGTTGGGGAGGATGAAGAGGTAGCCCGCGATGTTGTCGCTCATCTTCCTCTTGTGACGGATGCGGGTCTTCCGCCGCAGGAATGGAAGCCTGCGCCCGCTTTCTTTATCTGCCATATACAATTTCCTCCGCGATGGCGTCTGGAAGAACCACGCCGATGTCGCGCGCGATTCCCGACAGCCGTTCCCAGACCTTTCCCGATAGCCTGACGCCCAAGCGCCGGCTTTCCTGTTCCTGCCTGTATTCTTTCAGCCCGGCATAGAGGACAGCGTCCTGTCCTTCCGCCGGTTTTGCGCAGAGCAAGTCCCCGAGCATCCTGTCCATGTCGGCTTTGAAGATGGCAGGCTCGCGGAACAGATCGATCCTGATGGCGCCGAAAAAATGGCAGACGCGCGCCGATGTCGCCTCGCTGTCCATGACTGCCTTTCCGAAGACGCCACCCGAAGTGAGCGCGGTCATGATGTCCACGAGGACTCCCAATCCGTAGCCCTTGTGGCCGCCGAACTTCTCTCCCTCGCCGCCGAGAGGCAGGATTCCTCCGCCGCGCTGGTAGAGCATGTCGAGAAGCAGAGACCGCGGATCCCTTGTGGTCTGTCCGGCCGTATCGACGGCCCAGCCCGCCGGTATAGGCGCGCCCTCCCGCTCGCAGGTCTCGATTTTTCCCCGGGTGACGACGGTCGTCGCCATGTCCAGAACGAAGGGAGCCTCCTTCCCGGCCGGGACGGCGACCGCGATCGGGTTGGTTCCGAACATCGCGTCGCAGCCGAAGGTCGGGACGCCAAGGGCGGCCGTGTTCGTCATGGCGATGCCGATCATGTCCTCCGGCAGGGCCATCTCCGCGTAGTAACCCGCGATGCCGAAGTGGTTCGAGTCGCGGACAGACGCGAATGCCGCGCCGCGATCCCGTGCGAGGGTTATGACTTCCCGCATCGCTTCCACGCCGACGGAGAGGCCGATCCCTCCCTGCGCGTCGAGCACGAAGGACATGGGCGTCCTGTGCACGCAGACGGCACAGGTGGTCGGGCGCATCACGCCCGTCCTGATGCCGTTGACGTAGCGCCAGAGCCTCGCGACGCCGTGGCTTTGTATGCCCTTCGCGTCCGCCGCCACCAGAACCCGCGCCGAATCCTCGGCCTGGTTTCCGGGCATTCCGAGCGCGGCGAAGACAGAGGCGCACACGCGCTCCAGTTCCACTCTTCCGACGCGGAGATCAGGCATGGTGCGCCCCCGTGTATTCCGCGCCTGCGGTCCTCCCGTTCCACTGTGCGAGCGCGTCGGCCATGGCCAGAATGTTCTCAGGCGGCGTACCTGGCTGGATGCAGTGCGTGGTCGTGTAGACGAAGCCACCATCCTTGGAGAGCGCGTCGAGGGAGCGAAGAACGTCGTCGCGAATCTCGTCAGGCCGAGCCTTCTGAAGGGAAGCCGTATCGCAGCCTGCGCCCCAGAGCACGAGATCCGCGCCGTATTCGCGCTTGATTCTCTCCGGCGACATGCCCGCTGCGGATCTCTGGATCGGATGGAGGATCTCCACTCCTGCCTCGATGAGATCGGGAATGAAGGGATACACCGCTCCGCAGCTGTGGAAGATGACCTTGCCACCCCGGCTGCGGATGTACCCGATCAGGTCTCTGTGGTAGGGGAGGAGCATCTCCCGGTAGGTTTCTCTCGACATCATGAGGCTGTCCTGCGTCGCGATATCGTCGGTCATGAGGACACCGAGTATCGAGTCGCCCACCGCGTCGAAGACCGCGGCGTAACCCTCGATCTGGCGTTCGAGAATCTTCCCGAAGTAACGGTGGGTCCAGTCCTTCTCCAGCACCAGATCCGTCAGCATCTGCTCGAAGCCCCGGAGATACCAGGCCCGCTCGAAGATGCCTGCGCCGATCTGATCACAGAAGAGCGCGTATCCGCGCCGGCCCCAGACATCGGCCTTCTTTTTCAGGTCGGCGGCCATATCCCCGGTCACGAGGGGGGGCCACTCCAACGCGAGGACCCTCTCGGGATCCATTTCCGCGAGAGGCGAGAAGTCGAGCTCGTAGTACGGAGAATCGGCGCGTTTGCGCCATGGAACCTCCCAGGAATCGACGAAGACCTCGTCCCTGCCATCTTTGCCGTCCTTGTGCCACGCCGAGGCGGGAACGGAGCGCAGGAACTGTGTGTCGATCCCGAGCCTTTCCATGACGGGCTCTTCCAGCTCCGCGTGGGAGCGCAGGAAGCACGTGCTGGGCGAATCGTATCCCAGGCACTTTTTCAGGGCGACATAGGCCTCGAGCTCTATAGCCGAGGAGCGACTCGACTGGTCGTAGGGCACAAAACCTGTGCCTCTGTGCGCCAGAGCTGCGACGACGGCTTCCCTGTGCGTCATCGGGCACCTTCTCTTTCAGGTCCGCAGCCGGCACAGCCGACTCCGCAGCACTGTCCCCAATCGTACTCGCGGGCTGCGCGTATCATCGCATCCAGATTTTCAGGCGGTGTCTTCACCGAAACCTCGCAGCCCGTACCGAGAATGTACTTCCCGGGCAAGCCCGCATCGAAAAGGCCCGTCGCCTCGCGGTAGACTTCGTCGGGGCTTCCCCAGAGGAGATTCCCCGCGGGGTCCATGTTCCCGATGAGGCAAGCTCTGTCCCCGACAATAGTCCTGGCCGTCCGGAGGCTGGCGGCGTGGTCGACGCAGATGATGTCGGCCCCCGTCGCGACGAAGTCCTCGAAGACCCGGGTATTGTCGCCGCAGATATGGAGGAGGGCGAGGGCTCCGTGCTTTTCGCAGGGTCCGCGCATCGCCTCGAAAAAGCGTTTCTCGTAAGGAAATGCGTAACGCCGGTACATGTCGGGCGAGATCACGTTGATCGAGGCGAGCGAATCGGCCAGCTGGACGATCGTGGCGCCAGCCTCGAGCTGGGCGGTCGCGAAGGCGACGAGGGTCTCGAGACCGAGGCTGAAGAGTTCGTCGAGTCGGGCGCGGTGATCGGCGAGGCCCGAATCCGTCTCCGCCATCCACATGAGGAGACGCTCGATGCCGCAGAGGTGAGCGGCGAGCACGAAGGGCCCCGTCCCGCATCCCCGTATCACGGCATCCGGACCGGCGGATTCGCGCACCCTCGCGATCGCCTCGATGTAGACGGGCATCCTTCCGCCCACGCGCGGGTCGACGGGGACGAGGCGCCCTATGTCGTCGGGGTTTTCCACGACAGCGCCGCGCAGAACCGGCATGCAGCCCTCGTCGTGCGAGACGGGAGCCCCGAAGGCCTCCGCCATGTAGTAATTGTCGGATTGAACGACGATGGCATCCTGTCCGAAGCGCTCCCATGCGCGAAGCTGCGCGCAGGCGAGCTTCGCGGCGTCCTTGTAGCACGCGGAGAGGCTCATCCCTGACCAGGCGATGGAAAAATTCCCCATGTAGGGGGCGACGAGGGGAGGGCCAACGCGGCTCCCCCTGACCTTCTCGAGAAATTCCTTCTTCGGGGTCATGACCTCGGGTCCTGTTCCGGCGGAATCCCGGATGAGGAGTCGGCCGAAGCTCCGGAAGAAAGATCCTCCGCCGGAAGTCTCAGGGGATAGCGCCCGTGCTGCTTCGCGCAGTGGATGAAGTGGCGCACGTTCTCGAGGGGGATACCCTTGTGGAAGGAGTGGTCGGTGGCGATCACGAGTCCGCCGCCGTGGCCGGCCACCGACAGTACCTGGAGGACAGCCTTCTCGATCCGTTCAGGATCGTGCGAGGTCATGACCTCGGTGGCGTCGACATTGCCGAACAAGGTCCATTTCCCGCCGTACTGGCTTTTGACGCGCCCGATGTCCATCCCCGCGTGGGATTGCAGGTTGTTGAGTCCCTCGATCTCCATGCAGGCGAGGTCGGGAAGGATGGCCTCGATGTTGCCGCAGGAGTGCAGGATGACTCTGCCCCCCGCCCGCTTCCAGACAGCGCACTGTTCGCGGAAGGCCGGGAGAAAAAATTCCCGCAGATGTTCGGGGGAGATCAGCGTGGAGCCGTTCATGCCCATGTCGTTGGCGACATACAGGGCGTCCGCCCCAGCCTCTATCGCGCGCAGTCCGACTTCGGTCCAGAAATCGGTGGAGAGCCTGACGAGGCGGTGCAACAGGTCAGGGTCCTCGTAGATGAGCATGGACAGGGCGACGATTCCGCCCGTTATGTAGAGGTGGCTGAAGGCGCTCCGCAGACCTGCGAAGAGGGCGATCTCGTCTTCGTCGTCCTTTCCTGGCGAGTGAGCCGCCGCGACGGCCTCGCGGACGGCCCTGAGGTCCTCGGGACTGACGGCAGCCATCCCCCAAAAAACATCGGCGAAGGCGGCGTCCAGGGGAACTTCCCCCACCGCGACGCCGAGAGGCCACGACGACTCCATGACCCTGTGCAGTGCGCCGAAGCGATCCCTGAAGGTATCCTTCGAGACCCACTCGTTCTCTTTTTTGATGAGGCCGGTGTAGCAGCCCGCAGGCACCATGACCGCGTCGAGCCCCAGTTCCCGTGCGAGACGGACTGCGGGCGGGCCATCGGAAAAGGTATTTTCGGCGCCGAGAAGCTCCCTGTACACGCCCGGATTGTTCACGACATCGAACACGGGTACCCTGTCAGCCTCTTTGTGGGCCATGGCCTCGCGGACCCGCTCTCTTCCGCTCAGTGCGCCGCGCAGACGCACTGCCCCGGATTCCCCGACAGAGAAACTCATTTTTCCGCCCGCATTTCGTCGACCGATTCCAGGATCGCATCGCACATGTAGTCGAGCTGCTCCGTGGAGAGGCCGTAGATCGGCAGGTGCGTGAAACGGTGCAGGAAGGCGTCCTCAGCGACGGGGCAGGAGGCGGCGATTCCTTCGCAGTCGTAGCCGAGCTGCTTCATCACCGCGAATTTGTACAGGGGCGCGAAGTGAGGGATCGAAGTTACGCCCTTGTCCGCCAGTTTCTGACGGAGGACCCTGACATCCGCCCCGGCCGCCCGAGGATCCACCTGGAGAAGATACAGGTGGTAGGACGGGTTGCACCCCTCGGCGCCGACGGGCTGCACCCGGAGCGCATCGCATTTTCCGAGCCGTCCGTTCACATACAGCACGTTGTCGCGGCGCTTCGCGATGATTCTGTCGACCCGCCTGAGCTGGCTTATGAGCCCGAGGGCCTGCATCTCGGTGCTGGAGGAATTGTTCGCGACGAAAGGCCCGTATTTCCCCTCGAGCGCATCGACATCGTAGAGCCAGTCGGGAATCTGGCGGGCCATGTTGAGGCCGAGGAATCTCGCCTTTTTCAGTTCGTCCCGGAAGGGCAGGCTGGAGACGAGGACTCCGCCCTCCCCGAAGGAGGTGATGTTTTTCACTTCGTGGAAGCTGAAGGCGCCGAAATGGCCGATGGTTCCCAGAGGCCGGCCCTTGTAGGTGGCCCCGAAGCCATGGGCGGCGTCTTCCAGGACAAGGATGTCGTGTTTCCTGGCGATTTCCATGATCGGGTCCATGTCCACCGGATACCCGCCGATGTGGACGGGCACGATCATCTTCGTGCGGCTCGTGATCTTCCTCTCGACGTCTGCGGGATCGAGGTTGAGCGTCTTCGGATCGACATCGGCGAGAACGACCTTCGCCCCCACGGAGAGCGGATACGACATGGTCGCGATGAAGGTGATCGCCGGGATGATCACTTCGTCGCCCTCTTTCAGGTTGGCGTAGCGGAAGGCGATCTCAAAGCCCGCCGTCGCGTTCGTGATGAAGGTGCTCCCCTGCACGCCGAGGTACTGGTCAACGTGCCGCTCGAGCGCAGAGACTGTGTTCCCGAGAGACAGTTTTCCGGGAGGATTTCCCAGCTTCCCCAGAGCATGCACGGCCTTCGCCACGTCGCCGAGAGCCTCGCGGTACTCAGTCCCATCGCCCTGGACGAGGAATTCCACGACTTCCATGACATCGTCCGCATTGTATGATTCGCCGACGGCGGCCCAGGGTACTCTGGTTGCGCCCGTATTATATCGAAAATCCGAAGAATTGGTGCCCATGTGTTCTCCTTTGTTCCGAAAACGTGCCGGCCGCATCGTTCAAACAGATTCTATGACGATCCTGTCCCGCTGTCTCTGCATTATTCTCGCTCGATTCTTCACTATTCTACGATCTGTGTGGAAAATTCACTAATTAATACTAACAAAATAATCTCTGACTAGTTGGGATCTTCGCGGCACTCTTTTGAAGAATGGGATTGCGCCGGTCCGCGGTGATCCCGCTTCGTGCCGTCGACTCACCGGAAGACTGTTTTTGCCATCCTCGGCGCCTTCGGCTGTGCCGCTTATGATTCGCATGCGGGTCCATACCCCGAAGCTCTGTCGGGTATGGACCCGCATACAACCCATTCCTTACAGAACGAACGATACCTCGGAGCAGTGCTCCGGGGTCCGTTCATTGTCGTTGAACTGAAAAATACTAAAAAAAATCTAAAATTAAGTAATGATTGACAGATCAAATAAGCAGGTCTATGATATCCAAAAATCATGGCAACACGAATTGTCGATATAGCCAAATTGATGAATGTATCGCCCGCAACCATTTCTCTGGCGCTGAACAACAAGCAAGGTGTCAGCACCGAGCTGCGGGACAAAATCATCGCGATGGCCAATGAACTCGGCTACAAAGGTGTGAGCGGGTATAAAAGGAAACGGGCCGAGAACATGACGATCCGGGTCCTGAAGATCGCCAAGACCGGCCATATCGTCAATTCCAGCCACAACGCCTTCATAGCCGATTATCTGGAAGGGCTGGAAATTCAGGCTAAAAGTCACGGCTATCAGCTCGAAGTCGCCTTTTTCAACAAAGTGTCCATCGTCGACATCATAGCGTCCGTGAAGGACGCCGCGATAAGCGGCATCGTCGTTCTCGGTACCGAACTCGATTTCGATGACATGGATCAATTCAACAAGCTGACTCTGCCCCTCGTGTTCATAGACACTTTCAATCCGTTTTCTTCCTTCGACTGCATCAATATGAGCAATACGGATGAAATTTATAAAATCGTCGAGCATTTTTACCGTTTTGGCCATCGCGATATCGGTATCGCGAAGAGCACTTACGAAACGCGAAATCTGAAAGTGCGGGAAACCGACTTCCGGGAAGCGATGAATTATTTTTCCATTCCCGTGCGGGAAGAATTTGTTTTTCCCGTGGATTCTACCTTCGAGCAGTCGTTCGCCGACATGACCAGGCTTCTGTCTGCGGGGCAAAAACCTCCGACAGCGCTTTTTTGCGTCAACGACATCATCGCTTATGGGTGCATGAAAGCCCTGAAAAATATGAACTACCGCATCCCGGAGGATGTGTCGATCATAGGCTTCGATGACTTGCCTTCGAGCGCCATCACGGAGCCTCCGCTCACAAGCATCAGGGTCTCCAAGCATCAGATCGGCAGGAGGGCGATGCAGCACCTGATCGAAAGAATAACCGGCGATCCGAACACCATGCCGGAGAAAGTGCTGGTCGGAGGCATGCTGATCGTCCGCGAGAGCGTCAGACTTATTTCCTCCGAACAAGCGAAGGAGAGGATGGAATTATGAAGAAACTTCATGGCGTAATCACCGCGATGGTCACACCTTTTGACAAAAATGACAGAGTGGACACGGCTGCCATCAAAAGGCATGTCGATTTTCTGATCGAAGGCGGAGTCAACTGCCTGTATCCTCTCGGCACGACCGGAGAGATGTACCTGATGTCGGTCGAAGAGCGGAAGCTGGTGGCGGAAACTGTCGTGTCCCGGAACCAAAAAAGGCGGACAGCCTACATACATGTCGGAGCCATGTCCCAGGCCGATACGATCGCGCTCGCCCGCCACGCGCACGAGATCGGCGCCGATGGCGTCGGCGTCGTCTCTCCGAGTTACTTCAAGGTCAACGACCGCGAGATGGAGGAGTACTATGTGGCGGTCGCGAAAAGCCTGCCCGAGGATTTTCCCGTATACACGTACAATATCCCCCAGCTCTCCGGCAATGATCTGAAGCCCGAGGTTGTCGAGAGGATCGTGAAACGGGCTCCGAACGTGATCGGCATCAAATACAGCCTGGCGGACATGAACAGGACCGTCCACTACACCCGGATCAACAACAACAATTTCTCCGTCGTGCAGGGAGCCGACACGCTGATGTTCGCCGCCCTGATGCTCGGCTGCGACGGCATCGTGTCCGGCTGTTCGAGCGTTTTCCCGGAGCTTTTTTCCAATGTCTACAAAGCCTACACGGCAGGAAAATTCGACGAAGCCGCCGCGTGGCAGAAGAAGGCGACATTCGGCGCCGAGACGATAAAATGCGGCTCGAACATGTCGTATTTCAAGGAAGGGCTCAAGATAAGGGGTCTCGACATGGGCCACATGCGGAAACCCCTTCTGGACATCCCGGCCGATGAGCTCGCGGTTTTCTCCGAAGAATTCAAGAAGTGCCTGACTCTGTACTGACTCGCAGGCGGGGCCATACCTCTTAGGGATTGAGCCAGTTCTGAGGATCCTTCCCCGCCATGACGTCGAGTATCGCCTCTGCCGTGGCCACGCTGACAGCGTCGTAGGTCTCGTAGGTCTCCGCGGCCGTGTGCGGCCCGACGACGACGTTGTCCAGCGCGAAAAGAGGGTTCGACTTGTTCGTCGGCTCGGATTCGTACACGTCGAGCCCCGCACCGGCGATCCGCCCCTCTTTCAGAGCCTCACATAGCGCCTTCTCATCGACTACCTGGCCTCTGGCTGTGTTGATCAGAATGGCATTGCGCTTCATCGCGTCGAATTGCTTTTTGCCGATGAGCCTTGTCGTTTCCGGGCTGCCGGGAACGTGGAGGCTGATGATGTCGCAATCCCGGATTATCGCATCGAAGTCGGTGATGGTCACGTTGAGACGGACCGCCGCTTCCTTGTTCGGGTACATATCGAAGGCATACAGTTCGGCCCCAAAGCCGGACAGCAGTTTCGCGGTGTACTGAGAGATGGCGCCGAATCCGACGAATCCCACTTTTTTGCCCCTGATCGTGTGCCCCATGCTTCTTTCCCACTGTCCGCCCCGCGTCGAGCGATCGATCCTGACAATGCTCCGCAGCGTCGCGAGCATCAGGGCGACCGCGTATTCCGCGACCGAATCCGCGTTGATGCCGCGCGCGTTCATGACCTTGATGCCGTGCCTCTTGGCCGCGGCCAGATCGATGTTGTCGACGCCGATGCCGAAACGCCCCATCACTTTGAGCTTGGGCGCCAGCCTGAAAACTTCTTCGTTCCATGTATCGACGCCGACGACCACGCCGCAGACTTCCGGAATCCGGACTTTGAGCTCATCGAAGGTCATGGGTCTTCCGAACTCATTCTCGATGATCTCGAAGCCGCGACTCTCCAGCAGGGCTTTTGCGCGGGCGCAGTACTTCGAATAATTGGTGGCGGTGACGAGCACTTTGTCTTTCATGTCAGATGTCCTTCTGCATTGTTGTGTATGATTCCACGATCCGGCGACCCTACCGGTTCCGGATTATGGCCCCTTTGTCGGCCGATTCAGCGAGGCGCGCATAGACATTGAGGTAGCCGCGCGGTATGTCCTTGACCGGTTTTTTCAAGGTGGAAAGACGATTCCGGATCTCCTCGTCGGAGACGTCCAGCGTCAGGGTCCCCGCGGTGATGTCGATGCGGATAGTGTCGCCGTCTTTCACCGCGGCTATCGGGCCGCCCTCGGAAGCTTCGGGGGAAATATGCCCGACAAAACAGCCGTTGTTGGTGCCGGAAAACCGACCGTCGGTGACGACAGCTGTCGTCAAGGCCAGGTTGTGCCCATACAGCATTTTCATGAGCCGCGCCATTTCGCGCATGCCGGGGCCGCCCTTGGGGCCCTCGTACCTGATCACGAGCACCATTCCGGCTTTTACCCGGCCTGCCTGCAAGGCTTCCGTCGCTTCTTCTTCGGAGTCAAAGCAGGCGGCTGTTCCGCGGAAGACCCGCATGCTTTCGTCTATGGCGATAGGCTTCGTGACGGCGCCCGAAGGAGCCAAATTCCCTCTCAGTATGCCGAGGCTGCCCCAGGGATGCCAGGGATTGCCGAAAGGACGGATAACCTCGTTCTCGACCGCGGGCAAGTCCTTCAGCACCTCGCGCCAGCTTTTGCCTGCGCAGGTCACAGCGTCGAGATTCAGAATGGGTTCAAGTTGCTTCATGACGGCCGGGACGCCGCCCGCGGCATGAAAATCGGGGACATTGCATGTTCCCGCCGGATAAATCCTCGCGATATGCGGCGTGGAACGGGAGACGGCATCTATCGTCGCGAGAGAAACATCGCATTCCGCTTCGTAGGCGATCGCCGGAATGTGGAGGGCGAGATTCGTCGAGCCGCCAATCGCCATCCCGAGTCGCAACGCATTTTCCAGGCCTTCTTTATTGATGATCCTGCGGGCCGTCAGGTTCTTCTCCACCATGTCGACGATCCTGCGTCCCGAGGCCTGGGCGGCGCGGAGACGGTCCGCCATGACGGCCGGAATCGCGGCGCTGCCCGGCAGACACATGCCCAGCGCCTCGGTCACCGCAGCCATCGTGTTGGCTGTCCCCAAAAATGAGCAGGAACCGCAGCACGGCATCGATTTGTCTTCCAGAATATCGTATTCCTTCTGAGTGATTCGGCCTTCCTGGAGCATGCCGAGGGCTTCGGCGATGGATGAGTTGTCGGAGGACCTGCCATCGAATTCGATTCCTCCCAACATGGGGCCGCCGACGACAAGAATGGCCGGAAGGTCGAGGCGGGCAGCGGCCATCAGAAGCCCGGGGACTATCTTGTCGCATGAACCCAGAAGGACGACCGCGTCCAGACGGTGGGCCTGGACCATTATCTCGACTTCGTTGGCGATGATGTCGCGCGCAGGAAGGATGTAATTCATTCCCACGTTCCCGACTCCCACGCCGTCGCATGGTCCGATGATGCCGAATTCGACCGGAGTTCCTCCCGCCTGGAGGATACCCTGCTTCACGTATTCGGATACCGCATTCAGGTTGTAATGCCCAGGCGTCGCGCGGTTCCACGAATTGGCTATGCCGATGAGGGGCCTTTCGAGATCGTAATCGCTGTACCCCATCGATTTATACAGAGCCCTCACATTGGACCACAGCGGTCTCGACGTCACGCGCTGACTGCGCGAATCAGGTCTTGCTTCCATGTATTCCGCCTCGAATTGTCGGACCGGGCCTCATCCTTTTACAGCGCCGGCAGTCATGCCCTTGATGATGTATTTCTGCAGCCCGAGGGAGATGAGGAGGATCGGCGCGGTGATCGCGACTGCTGCGGCCATCAGACCCGACCAGTTTATTTCGGTGTAGGAGATGAAGTTGAAAACAGCTGTAGGAATGGTTTTAGTCTTGTTGTTGCACAGCACGAGGGCGAAGATGAAGTTGTTCCAGGAAAAAATGAAGGCCAGCAGAGACGCCGTCAGGACCCCGGGAGCGGAGAGGGGGAGCATGATCCGTATGAATGTGCCGATCCTGGAACAGCCGTCCACCCAGGCAGCCTGCTCGAGCTCTCTCGGCATGGATTCGAAGTAGGGAACCATTATCCAGATTATGAGCGGCAATGCTATGAGGAGGTGGGCGAGGATGAGGGACGTATAGGTGCCGACCAGATTGACTTTCATAAAAAGGATGTACCAGGGCACCAGGAATGTAATGGCCGGTATGATCCTTATGATCAGGATGATGGACGCCAGCATGGTCTGTTTTTCCCGGGCTATGGAATATGCCGTCGGCAGGCCGAAAAACAATGCCAGCCCCGTCGAGGCCAATCCGATATACAGGCTGTTGAGCATGGGCTTCAGGAATTTGTATTTGCCGAAGACATCGAGATAATTGTCGAAGGTCGGTTTGAACGAGAACAGCTTGTTGGTATTGAGCAGATCGACCATGTTCTTGAACGATGCCAGGATCATCCAGAGAAAGGGAAAGATCGCGCAGAACAGGATCGCGACCAACACGACGTAGAAGAATATGCTCCAGAGCATCGTTCCGGTTTTTCTTGAGTACGTCATCAGTTATCAATCTCCACTCTGTTCTTTATTTTTACGAATAGAACAGCGATAGACAAAACGATAATGAAGAAAATGACCAATGTCGCCGAAGCTTTTCCGAACTGGAAATATTCGAAAGCATTCTTGAATGCCAGGATATTCATCGTTTCAGTGGCGAAACCGGGGCCGCCCTGCGTCGTCGAGTAGATGATATCGAAGGTTTTCAGCACATCTATCAGCCTGAGCAGTATCGCCACGAGAATCGTGGAGCGGAGGAGCGGAAGCGTTATCTTGAAGAGCATCTGCACCTTCGAGGCTCCGTCGACGAGCGCCGATTCAAAAGGTTCGGCCGGCAGGGAAGTGATTCCTGCGAGGGTGATGAGCATTATCATGGGAGTCCACTGCCAGATATCGATGATGATGAGCGAAACAAGGGCTGTCTTTTCCGCGCCGAGCCAGATGAGGGGGGCGGCGCCGAATTTGGCGAGCACCAGATTCGCGATGCCGATCGTCGGCTCATAGATCAGGGTCCACACGAGGCCGATGGCTACAGGCGTTGCGACCATAGGCAACAGGAACAGTGTCTTCACAGCGGATTTCCCCATGAAATCCCTGTTGAGGAAAAGGGCTATCGAGACGCCGAGGAGCACTTCGACGACGAGTGCGCCGCCGGAAAAAATGAATGTCCTGAAAAATGCCGAAATGAATCTTTCATCGGTGAACAATGAGATGAAATTGCCGAAGCCCACCCATTTCAGCGGAATATTGTTGGACATGCCCCATTCGAAAAAACTCAGCCTGAATGTGTACAACAAGGGAAACAGAATCATCGCCAACACAAAAAAAACCGTGGGCAACGTGAATATGTATTTGAGGTTCCTGTCGATCCATTTCAAAATCAAGTTTCGTACCCTCGTGTCAGTCGTGATATGACAGTGTTGCGGCCCCGCGCGAAACGGAACCGCAACACTACTAAAGACATTCCTTGTCGGGCCTGATTATTTTTCCTTGTCGAGCAGTTTCTGGAATTCGATGTTCGCCTTATTTGCCGACGCCGCGACATCCTTTCCGTTGATGGCGTCGACGATGACAGTGCCGATTATTGTCCGCGCCTCGCCGACATTGATCATGTAGGGCCTGTCGGTGCTCACACCCAGAGGATTCGTCTCGTTGATGACTTTGACCAGTTCGGCGGGGAAATTCTTGCTCGCCTCGGGATTGGTCCATGTGGAGGTGCGTGTGCTCGGATTGCCGCGAAGCTGGGCCTTGACATCCATCTCTTTGCCCATAACCCACTTGATGAACTCCCAGCACGCTCCCTTGTTGGCCGAATAGGAGCTGATTCCGAGATCCCAGGCGACGATATTGTACGGAGCCGCGCCGGCAGGACCGGCGGGGAAGGTGAAGTAGCCGACTTTGTCGTAGATGAGCGAGGATTTCTTTTCCGAGGCGAAACCCCACTGGCTGTCCGCGTCGATTCTCATCGCGGCCCTTCCCTGGGTGAAGAGGGTCTGTGTCTCGGTCCAGCCCATGTTGAGGACGCCGGGGGGACCGTACAGCCTCAGCAGGTCGCCGTAGTACTGGAATGCCTGAATGGCCTGGGGAGTGTTGATGACGGCCTTGCCGTCCTTGATGAAGTCGCCGCCGAAGGAACGGAGGAAGCTGGAGAACTGGGTGACAGCGTCGGAACCCTTGCCGCGGATAGCGATGCCTGCGATACCCTTGGAAGGATCGTTCAGTTTTTTCGCGGCATCCATGAGCTCATCGAGCGTTTTGGGGATCTTGATGCCGGCCTTGGCGAACAATTCCTTGTTGTAAAATACGATTTCCCTTTCGGTCATGACAGGGATTCCGACCAGCTTGCCGTTGCCGTTCAGGCTGATGTCGCGCCCGGCCTTGAAAAAGTCGTTGATGGCGAAATCGGGAGTCTTGGCGATGTAATCGTCCAGCGGTTCGAGCCAGCCGTTCTTGGAGAAGAGCAAGGTTTCCTGCAGCGGTCTGTACGCGACTACGTCGAGATCCTTGCTTCTGGCTGCCGAACTGATCGCGATCTTGTTGCTGAGCTGGTCGTTGGCCAGCTGCTGGAAATTCACTTCGATGCCGGTTTTCGCCTTGAAGTCATCGAGATTGGCGACCATGTTGTTGGTCCACTCGGCTCCGAACCCGATAAAGTTGATCGTCGTTCCTTTATAGGGTTGGTCTTTGGTCTGTGCGACAAGCGAGCCTGCAACAGCTGCCAGCAATACTGCCACCATGAGACACTTTCGCAAGGTCTTGTTTTTCCTCATGCCTTTCACTCCTGTAGTTTCGTGATATGACTGACTGACAAGCACCACTGCGGTTGGCTGGGGCACTATAAAAGCCGCGCTGCCGAAACTCCTGTTCCCCGCACATCCATCGGCCCATCCATCGAGTAGTGGCCCTCACATCCGGCAACGCCAGTTGTGAATTTTATCCAACTACTTCACATTAAAAAATTTTACTAAAATTAAGTTGGATTTTCAGTCACGCTTGTTCAACTATACCACTGTTTCCAACCCTGTCAAGCATTTTTTTCTTTCAGACAGAGACAAACTTGTTATTTCTATTTAGCATTACATATTAAGCGTCTTTTTATCTGTCTTGAAATTCTGTGTTTTTTCGATGTTGTCCGACGGAACCATACAGATTGGCATGGTGCTGGTTTACTAAAATGAATTGAACAGTGCAGAAAAAATATTATAAAAATTTAGTAAATACGGAGGCAGTGTCTGCTTTTCGATGACCGCGTTCACTCTTCTAGTGGATGGATCAAGCGTCCCCGCCTCTTGCGTTTCGATTCCGACGGTGATATCAGGATTGTATAACTGCATGAATGGAGGCTGCGAAAAAAATGCCGCGGGCGATGTGGAGACGAATACTTGATCCGACAATCGCCGGACTGTCACCGCTGGGCGCGGCCGAACAGACACAATTGTCGTGGGCCAGATCCCTTGAGTCGTACGACGCCGTCCCCGATGTTTACAGCGCCTTCTTCGGGCCCCTGCGCGCGGAAGGACGGGATCTTCCCTATGCGCTTCTCACCCCTTCCTACGAAGGGTTCATCCGAAGGACAACCGAAAAACTCGTCTGCGATGTGGGCCGCGAAATCCACGTTTTGGAACGAAAGGGAAATACATGTGAGGCACAATGCTATCCTCTGGAGGGGATCAGTTTCGTTCAAGTCAGAACCGTCCTTTTGGACTCCCGCATCAAAATAACTGGCGTGACACGAAACGGCGTTTCCGCTTCCTCTACCATCAAGTTCAATTCAGTGACGGACTATCTATTTGTGCCCATTCTGGAAAAGATACGGTTCGCCTCAGGGGATTTCAGGGGCGCCGTCCGGAGTTCGGAGCTGGCGAAGTTCGACCATTGGATCACGTTGAACTACAAGTTCATGAACTATGCGAGGCGCAGCTTGCTGGGAGAAGAAACGGTCCTCCACGCCATTTTGCAGCCTGAAATCCGAGTAAATCTGCTCACCGTTCTTGGCAAGACATACTACAGAGCTATCTCCCCCACCCACGCGAGCATCCTCACCGATCGGGAGCTGATCATGATCAGTGAAGATGAAAAGCAGAGCGGAGACACTAAGTATGGTGGTATATCCGACTATATCCCCTTGAACAAAATCGTGGATCTGTCTCTGGGAAGGAAGGATGGCGACGTGCTGGTATTGTCCGTCCACCTGCCGGAAGCTGTCCGTCTTGAGTATATTTTTCAAGCTTCCGCAGAACACGAAGTTGCGCGATTGCTGGATCAGGTCAGGGGATTGACCGCCGTCCGAGCGCGACCTTGAATCCGCTCAACCCGGCCTTCTGATCGGCACCTGGACCTCGGTGAGCCACTCGGAGGGGTCTTCTCTGTTCCAGATTCCGTCGATGTAGGACTCGCGCGGGTTGTCGGTGGGAATGTAGCCGTTGTCGTCGATCCACTTGAAGACGGCGGCGTAGGCGGGCCGGAGCTCGGAGTAGGGGCCTTTGTGGAGGACGCAGGCGGCCGTCGGGACGGCGGGGATGGTCTTGAATTTGATCGTTTCGGTCTCGATGCCCGCCTCGTAGACGGCCTCGCAGAACTCGATGTCGATATCTCCCTCTTTGTACTCGCCGTCGAGGTACACGATGAAGCAGTAGGGCGGGTCGTCGAGGCAGCGCAGGCCGGGATTGGCCGCGAGGATTTCCTCGCCGATCCTGGGTATCTCGTAGAAATAGCTGTCGTAACCCTTGACGATCATGCGCTTGCTGAAGACGAGGACCCGCGGAAGATCCTTCAGTACGATCTGATAGTTCATGGCGCCGCTCTCCTCAAGCGATTCGATGTAGGAGTTGATGGACGAGAGCTGAAGGGCCGTCTCGCGACTGGCGATTTCCAGCTCCCGCTTGCGCTGAGCGAACAGCGCCGGGATGTTCCTGTCGTGTATGATTTTCCGGATTTCGGGGATGGAGAAGCCGCACTGCCTGAGGGCCACGATCTTGTGGATGCGCGGGAGCTGACCCGAGTCGTAATAGCGGTAGCCGCTCAATGCGTCGATATAATGCGGCTCGAGGAGGCCCTCCTCCTCGTAGAAGCGGAGAGCCTTCACCGTAACCTTGCCGATTTTAGAAAACTGTCCGATGCGGTACATGGGCCCTCCCGAATTCTGTCATTCCCTGCGTCATTCCCAGCGGAAGAATTTGATCGAAATACTATACGACGCGATAGCTACACAGGAAAGGATGATGGCGGGCAGTGCGAGGTCGCCGACCGGCGAGCCCAGCACCGCCCCTTTGAGGATTTTTATGCCCTGCGTGAGCGGGAAGACGTTGGCCGCGGCCCTGAGCCCGCGCGGCAGGATCTCGAAGGGTATCGTCGCGCCGGAGAGGAAGAGCATGGGGAAGTACAGAAGCGAGGCGACCGCGTTTGCGACCTTCATGCTCGGACACAGGCTTGCGACGAGAAATCCGATCCCGTAGATCGCGACCGTCACGAAGAGATACGAAAGGGCGAAGCGCGGGAGCGAGCCTGCGATCTCGACGCCGAAGCCCAGGCGCGCGATGAGGAAGACCAGAGTCGACGAGACAAGAGAGAACAGGAACTGGACGAGGGTGTGCGCGCCAAGGAGCATGGCGGGGCTCGCGGGCGTCACCCGCAGGCGCTTCAGGATCTTCCGGTGGCGATAATCAGAAATCGTGAGGGGAAGGCCCATGAGGCCGGTAGCGCAGATGCCCACCGAGACGATGCCGCCGAAATCGAGTCTGAGCGCCTCGGGACCCGAGATGAAGCCGAGGAGGATCATGAGCCCCACCGGAAAGCCGATGCCGAACACGAGCATGTCGAGACTGCGGGCCGTAAGTCTCAACTCGGTCTTGAAGAACATCAGGAACCTTTTCATCGCATTTCCTCCGTTTCCTCGTCCTTCTCCATGTAAAGGAGAAAGGCCTCTTCGAGGTTCTTGGTCTTGTTGAGCGCGACAAGCTCGGCGGGCGTCCCCTGGATGGCGATCTTTCCGTTTTTGAGGATGGCGATGCGGTCGCACAGGTACTCCACCTCCTCCATGTAGTGCGAGGTCAGAAAGACGGTCACTCCCGCGGCTTTGAGTCCTTGTATCGCGGCCCAGGTCGAGCGCCTGGCCTTGGGATCCAGCCCCGTGGTGAGTTCGTCGAGAAAGATGAGTTCGGGATCGGGGATGAGGGCGAGGGCGATCGAGAGCTTCTGCCGTTCGCCGCCCGAGAGCTCGGTCACCGCCGCGCCGTGCTTGGCTCCAAGCCCGAACCGGTCGAGGAGGGCGCGAGGATCGGCGGGCCGTCTGTAGAGGGAGGCTGTGAGTTCGCAGAGCTCGGCGACCTTGATTTTTTCCTGGTAAGCCGACTCCTGAAACTGGACGCCCACCCGCTCGAAGAGCTCTTTGCGATTCTTCTCGGGATCGAGGCCGAGAATCGCGACGCTGCCCGAGTCGCGTTTTTTCGTTCCGAGCGCGCACTCGATTGTGGTGGATTTTCCTGCCCCGTTCGGGCCGAGAAGCCCGAAAATCTCGCCCTTCGGGATCGAGAGGTCGAGGTCGTCCACCGCGACAAGATCGCCGTAGACCTTGCGAAGGCCGCGTATCCGTACTGCTTCGTCCATAGGAACCTCCTGGTGGATACGAAGGTTGCGGTCTCCCCCAAGAGGAGAGTCAAGGACGATTCTCCGATATCGATGATTTTGTAGCGAATTCGGCGGGAATCGCGATTCAACCCTTGACAGCTCCCGACATGATGCCGTTCACGATGTATTTCTGCGCAACCAGGTAAATGATCAGGATCGGGATCATGCAGAGCGTGAAGAAGGCGAAGGCCGTGTTGATGTCGACGCCAGCCTCGCTTATGTAGATGAACTGGGCCAGGGGCAGGGTTCTCTTCTCGGTGGACTGGAGTATCGTCACCGAAACGTAGAAATCGTTCCAGGCGAAGACCGCGTTGATAACCATCACTGTCACGTTGATCGGCTTCATGAGTGGGAATACGATTTTCCAGAAAGTCTGGAAGTTGTCTGCGCCGTCGATGCGCGCGGCGTCTTCCAGCTCGCGCGGGACTGTCTTCACATAGTCGGTGATCATGAGGAGGCATATACCGATCTGGAAGCCCGTCCTCACAAGGATGTAGCCCGGAAGCGTATTCATGAGTCCGATCGAGCGCAGATTGACGTAGGTGGGAAACATGATGCACTGGAAGGGAATGAGAATGCCCAGGAGGAAGAGGTAGTAGATCGCGTTGAAGGCCCTTCCCTTACAGCGCGCAAGGACGTAGGCAGCCATAGAGCAGAATATTGTGAGCATGAGCACTATCGGCACCGTCGTGAGGATTGAGTTCAGCATCCCGGTGAGGAAGGCGTCATTCCGCTGTATGACGTTCAGATAGTTGCCGAAGTACAGTTTCGTCGGCAGGGCCAGCGAGCTCTTCCCGATATCACTCGGCGTTTTCATGGAATAGACCAGACTGATATAGAAGGGAAAGACGAAACAGACGGTCACCGCGACAATCGCGGCACATTTAAGGATGGCGGGCAGGTTCTTTTTTGCCTGTGTTGCGATGCTCTTTGTCATGCTTCCACCACTCTGGTTCTGAAGAATCGGGATACGAAAATGGAGATGACAAGGAGGATGACCGTCATCATGATGGCTGCCGCCTGGCCGTATCCCGCCTTCATGTAGCCGAAGATGTTGTTGTACACGTACATCGACATGGTCTCCGTGGCCTTGCCGGGACCTCCTCCCGTCGCCGCCATCACCGTGTCGAACACCTTGAAACCCCAGGCGAGGAGCAGGGTAACATTCGTCGAAAAGGCCGGGACGATCATCGGCGCCGTGATGTGAAGGAACTGCGCGAGTCCGGAAGCGCCCTCAACCTTGGCAGCCTCGTAATACTCGACCGGGATGCTCTGCAGCGCGGCGATGTAGATGAGCATGCAATAGCCTGACACCCTCCACACGGAGATGGCCACGATGCCCATGAGGGCCTGGTCCGGCACGCCGAGGGGGCTGGGAACAAGGAAAAGCGGCGAATAGATTTCGTTGAAGATGGATTTCCACACGAAGGCCGCCGTTATCATGCTGATCACGTAGGGCATGAAGATGAGGGTGCGGCAGAGGTTGTTCAGTCGCGACCCCTTCCGCAAGAGGAGGGCTGTGGCCAGTCCGAGGACGTTGGCAGCTATCATGTAGGCGAAGGTGTAGCGGAAGGTGGTCGCGACATCTCTCCAGAGCTCGGTGGCGGAGAGCAGCTTCACGTAGTTTTTCAATCCGACATAGCGGTGGGTGGGGCTCACGCCGTTCCAGTCCATGAGGGAGTAGGGGATTCCCTGAAACAGGGGAAGGATCACGCAGGCGAGGAAGAGCAGCATTGCAGGAAAAAGAAATACGGGGATCCAGATTCCCTTCCTGATCCTGCCCTTCATGGTAGTGGTCATAGCAATTCCTTTATTCCTGCCCGTCTGGCCCATCCGGCTGACAAGAACCGGTTCTGGACGACAAGAACCGGCCCTTTTTTCACTTCAGGCTCTTGATGATCTCGTCGAAGGCGGCCTGGAGTTTCTCGGTGAACTTCGGAATGTCGAATTTCTTCTCGGCGGCGTATCCCTGGAGCTGTGCCCTCCAGGTGTTGTTGAACTCG
This sequence comes from Treponemataceae bacterium, assembly GCA_963678065.2. Taxonomy (GTDB): domain Bacteria; phylum Spirochaetota; class Spirochaetia; order Treponematales; family Rectinemataceae. The sequence goes on along the minus strand of CAXXVZ010000003.1, from coordinate 1,429,718 downwards.
CCGTAGAGCTGGGCTGTCCACAGTCCGGCGTGCGCGATCTGGTTCGCTTCCTTGGCCCTCATCGCTTCCCTGATGACGTCGGGTATTTCCTTCTGGATGGCTCCGGGCACGACAGAAGGCTGGAGGGTGACAGCGGCCCAGTAGGCGCTGATCTCCGGAGACAGGAGGAAATCCATGAATTTCAACACTTCGGCTACGTTTTTGCTCTTGCCGTTGACCATGAAGAGTTTGTCTATCTGATAGGGATAATCGTTGGGCTTTCCGTCGTCCCGGGGCATTGGGAACATGTCCATGTTGATTTTGGGATTGAACTGATAGAGCTGACCTACCGCCCAGCTGCCCTCGTAGAGCATCGCCGCTTCGCCGCGTACAAAGATCTGACGAGCCTTGATGTACTCGTTGGACATATCGTCGATCCGTTTGTACGCCATCCGGTCAGTCCACTGTTTCATCGCCATCGCGAACTCGGGGTAGTCGGAGAACTTCGCCTTGCCGGTCATAAGCTTCTCGAAGGCGTCGTACTTGCCGTTGTCCTGGAGCATGGGCCAGAAAATCGAGCGCACTTCGATGTCGGGGTAGATGTTGTAAGCGTAGCCGCGTACCCAGGGATCGACGCCGTTCTTCTTGAGGATTTCGCAGATCTGCGTCAGTTCTTTGGTGGATTTGGGCACAGAGAGGCTGTATTTGGCGAAAATGTCCTTATTGTAAAAAACGCCCGAGACCTTGAAGTCGATCGGGAAAGCGTAGGCCTTTCCCTTGAACGAGCAGTCTCCGAGGTCGCCCTTGGAGAGCTTGAGCTTTGCGAGGGTGGCGCTGTTCGAGATGTCCATGACATAGCCGGAATCGATGATGTCCGGATACTGAGAAGGCTGCCCCATCATGATGTCCGGAGCATCTCCCGACGCGATGCGGGTTCTGAGCTGGGTGATATATTCCGTCTGGCTCATGCTCTGCGAGTCGAAGGTCACTGCGGGATTGCGTTCGGTGTACTTGGCCAGAATGTTTTTCCAGGCCGTCACCTGCACCTCGTTCCCGATATAGTTCAGGACCTTGATCCTGATGTTTTTCGCGGCTGTTTGCGATGAAACCGGCACGGTGAATGCCAGGATCATCACAGACGCGATGACGAGAGTCGCTCTTCGTTTGGCCATGATCAGCCTCCTCCAATAGAATGATCCCAGCATAAGCCCGCTTCCCGGAGAAAAATATGTACGGGCCTTGCGATTTTATTAACCCGTTTTGTCATTTGATTCTTCGTCGATTGCCAAGCGCGGGGGATGCCCTATACTGCGAATGGACGACGAGGAGGATGGGCAAGCATGGACGAAACCCTGCAACGCAAATCGGCATTCATAACCGGCGCCACCAGGAACCTGGGCTTCGCGATAGCCCGACGCTTCGCCAGCGAGGGCTTCGATGTCTGCGTGAGCGGCAGGGATCCCGGGGCCGCCAGCGAGGCAGCGCACAAGATCGCCGCTGAATTCCCGGAAATCAGGGCGGAAGGATATTCGCTTCAACCCTCCGACGTGGGCGACATACGGCGTGTCTTCGCAGAAATCCGGGAGCGCTTCGGCCGCCTGGATGTCTTTGTCCCCAACGCGGCCCATCTCGGAGTCGGCCAGAACATTCTCAATACCACTCCGGAAGAATTCGACGAAGTCATCCACGCGAATCTGCGCGGGTACTTCTTCTGCTGCCAGGAGGCCGCGAAGATCATGGTGGAACAGAAGCGGGGCGCCATCGTCCTCATCGGCTCTGTCCAGTACAAAGGCGCGATCCCCAACCGGATCGTGTACTCGGCTGCGAAGGGTGGGATCATGTCGATGACGAGGTGCATGGCCTACGAACTGGCAAAGTTCGGCGTCAGGGTGAACTGCGTGGTGCCCGGCGCGATCTGGTCGGAACGCTGGGAGGCGATGACCGAGGAGGCAGCCGTGAAGCGCCGCGCCCAATACCCCGTCGGCAGGGAATCCAGCCCCGAGGACGTGGCGAACGCCGTGTATTTCCTGGCCTCGGATCAGTCCAGCACCGTGACAGGCATCGATCTGACTGTCGACTCGGGCGTGGGGATCTGCCTCCTGCCTTACAACAAGGAGTGGGACGCATGAGCGGAACGATTGCCGGTATGTCGGCCAGCTCGACGAGGGACGCGACGATGGAAGCCATCCGGCGCGAGCGCTTTGTCGTCATCGCCCGGAATATAGAACCTGCGGACATGGCGACGATAGCCGAAGCCCTCTTCGAGGGCGGCGTGCTGCTCCTCGAGGTGACCTTCGCCCAGGACAGACAGGACAGGATCGAGCGCACGAAAAAAGCCATCTCGTCGATATGTGCCCGCATGGGAACACGCATGAGGATCGGCGCGGGGACAGTGCTCGACCTCGACGAGGTGAGGGCTGCTCGGGATGCCGGCGCCGGATACATAATCTCCCCTAACACCAAAGCCTCTGTAATAGAAGAAACCAAACGCCTCGGCATGATCTCCATACCGGGCGCGATGACACCCACCGAGATCGTCCATGCCTGGGACTGCGGAGCTGACATCGTGAAGCTTTTCCCGGCAGACGACCTGGGCTACCACTACATCAGGAACATTCGCTCTCCCCTGTCCCACATACCCCTCATGGCCACGGGTGGCGTGAATCCCGATACCATCCCGGAATTTCTGGCCGCGGGGATCACGGCAGTCGCGACCGGCATCACCGTACTGAAGCCCGAACTGGTCCTGAGGCGCGATTTTGCAGCGATCGCCGGACTCGCGCGTCTCCACGTCGAAGCCCTGCGTCGATCTTCCATAAAAGGAGCGTGAGGACAATGCGCATAACCGATGTCAAATCATTCACCATGGACGCTTACAGGACCAACTGGACCTTCATCAAAGTCGAGACCGACGAGGGCCTCCATGGCTGGGGCGAGGCTTCGCTCGGAACGAGGGAGCTCTCGCTCGCAGGCTGCGTCGAGGATCTGAAGCGCCTCGTCATCGGCCGGAGTCCGCTGGACACCGAGAAAATGTGGTTCGAGGTCTACCGGGATTCCTACTGGAAGAGTGGCGAAATTTTTCTGTCCGCCCTGAGCGGGATCGAGATGGCCATGTGGGACATCGCGGGAAAATATTTCAACACTCCCGTCTACAACCTCCTCGGCGGCAAGATACGCGACAGGGTCAGGATGTACGCCAACGCCTGGTTCGTGGGCGGGAGGGAACCGGCCGATTTCGCGGCCAGGGCAGTGGCGACCGCGGCCCTCGGCATCGACGCGCTGAAGTGGGATCCCTTCGGCTCCGCCTACATGACCGTATCCACGCGCGAGATGGAGAAAGCCGTGAACTGCGTCGGCGCGGTACGGGACGCCGTCGGCCCCCATGTCGACCTCCTCATCGAATGTCACGGGCGCTTCAACCCCTCCACGGCCATCCTGATCTCGCGCGAACTCGCGCAGTTCAAGCCCATGTTCATGGAGGAGCCCGTTCCCCCGGACAATATGGACGCCCTCGCGATGGTGCGCGACAAGTCCTGTGTGCCCATCGCGGCGGGGGAACGGATACTCACGAAATACGGTTTCTGGGAAGCGCTCTCCAAAAAGGCCATCGATATCGCCCAGCCCGACGTTTTCCACGCCGGCGGCATCATGGAGGCGAAGAAGATCGCAGCGATGGCCGAAGCCTGCCACATCCCGGTTTCCTTCCACAATCCGAGCGGCCCCGTATCCAACATGGCCATCCTCCAACTCGCGGCCTGTGTCCCGAACTTCCTCATCCACGAGATCATGCTCACCGACGGTTCCTTCAGGCAGAAAGTATCCAACGAGGAAGTAGTGTATAAAGACGGATGCATCATGATCCCGGACAAACCCGGATTCGGCATCGAACTCGACGAGAAGGAGATAGCGCAGAGGCCCTACGCGCCCCGGAATCTCCGCCACTATTCAGGTACTCTCACCGACATCAGGGCGAAGGACGATTCGATTTATTACTTCAAAGGTCTGGAAAAGGCCGGGTCGGCAGGGTAATCTGTCCTTGAATTGGAAGGTGGCGCCGATGCCGTACAGAGTCGTGATCATAGACGACAACAGGTATGCAGCCGAGATGCTCGCCAAAACCATCGATTGGGATCTCCTCGGCTGTTCTGTCGCCGCGGTAGCCTTCGACGGACTCCAGGGCCGTCAGGCCATCATCGCCAACAAGCCCGACATCATCCTTTCCGATATAAACATGCCTGGCATGGATGGCCTCAGGATGATCGAGCTGGTCCGGGAAATCCTTCCGGAGGCCAAGGTCATCTTCATCAGCGCCTACGACCAGTTCGACTACGCCGTCAGGGCACTCAAGATCGGCGCCTTCGACTATGTGCTGAAACCGGTGGACAGGAAGAAACTCACGGAAACCGTCATGAAGGCGGTGCATCTCATCGAGGCCGGGCGCGCGACTTTGGCCCATCCAGCGAGCAATCCGGACACAGCCCTTCGCAACGCCACGCCATTGCTGGTTTCCGCGCCAGGGAGGGTCGCCGCCCTGACCCTCATCCTGAACAATCTGATGCTGCCCGATGACCGGATCAGATTTCTCCTGGAGCGGGAAAATCTCGTCTTCTCGTCGTTTTTCGCCATCGCCACGGACGCCTTCGAACTCTACGACGAAAACGCTCTGTCCTCGCTTTTGGCCGAGCGCCGGGTGTCGGACAGCGCGCTGACGGTCAGCCTGTATCTCTCCAACCGACTCATCATGTTTTTTTTCCTGAGGGAAGAACAGGAAGGCGTCCCGCGCTCCCTCGTGGTCGAAACCATAAAATGCCTCACCTGCTGCGGAATGCGGATCAGGCAGGTCAGCGTCAGCCGTCTCCACAACTCGCACTCGGATCTACCCGCCGCGTACTGCGAAGTCCTCGATCTCCCTGAGGAACTCTGTCCGGACCGTGATGAGGTGGTCTATTCCTTCGCAGAGAATCGTTTCGGCCACATCAAGGGAAGAAGCTTCGCTGACATTTCCCTTCTCGTCGATGCGACATGCGAAAAACTCCGGGAACGGCGCGAGGACACCGATGCGATCCTCAAGGAATTTTCCGCCTCGCTGGCGCAGCTGACCAACAGGGATCCCCTCATCATGAAGTTCTACTTCATCGATTTCTGTGTCCGTTTCATAAAGGGGAGGGTGGCTGAGGGCTCCGTCGACGTATCCGGCTTTGTGGACGAGACCGTGCGGCAGCTGAAGCGGCTCGCGGACATGGCGCTCGCGCAGAGGATTCTCTCGGTCTTCGTGAGGCAGGTATCCGACAGCCTCTGCCCTTCCGGACCGAAGTCCTCCCTTCTGGCCAACAATATCCTCCTGTACATCGACCTGCACGCCTCGGAGCGCCTGTCCCTGGAGGGCCTCGCCTCGCATTTCACCGTCAGTCCCACCTATGTCAGTGCCCTCGTCAAAAAACATACAGGCAAGAAATACTCCGACTGCGTGATCGACGCCAAGATGGCCCTCGCCAAAAACCTCCTCCTCGATCCTCGCTACCGGATCAACGAAATTTCCGAGGCCGTCGGCTACAAGAACTACGTGACCTTCTACAACGTGTTCACGAGGAGGGAGGGCATCACTCCGAGGGATTACCGCAGCACCGTCCGGGACAGGCGATGAAACTCCGAAACAAAATGATTCTCGGGTTCATCCTCATCATCGCTGCGCTCTCGGTCTCGATCGCCGTTTTCAGCGACTGGGTCGGCGAGAAGAACACGGTCGCCGAAAAGGCGCAGGCCAACCGCATACTCTGCGAACAGACTCTCATGGGTTTCGAACTTTTCGCGCAGAACATGGACGGCAATCTCTTCCGTCTGTACACCAATTCAGGCCTTCCCGGCTATCTCCTCCAGAACGCGGACGTCGCCTCGAAGAATCTCGCCGTCCGGGGCATCTTGCGCACCATGTGCGCCGAGGTTCCCTACATCCGGGATGTCCTCGTCATCGACAAGGAGGGCGGGCGCCATTTCGGCTCGCGCGACCAGTCTGAGGAGGAAATCCGCGAAATGGAGACCCTGGCCGGCGAAGGTTTTTTCGACACTGAAAGCCCGACGGCCTGGCTCAGGGCAAAAGATGGCGGAGTCTATCTCAAGAAAGACATCTTCAAGATCTTCCCCCTGCAATACCTCGGGGTCATCGCCATCCGCGTCGACGAGGACTACCTTCGCTCGATTTTCGGAAGCGAGGGTGACAGCTCCTGGCCCGCGGCGATACTCAACCGCGACTTGCGGATAGTCAGTTCCCGTGCGGGGCTGGACGAGTCCATGACAGACGCGGTGAAGATCGCCTTCGATCTGCGCGGAGTCAGGATCAGCTCGCCCTTCGAACATGGCGGGAAAACGTACTATGTGACAGGCCTTTCGAGTTCCGACGGCGAATGGTTCATCGTGAACTGTGAGCCGATGGATTCGATGCTGCGCGTCTGGCAATCGATGAAGCGACTCGTGTACCTCCTGGCCCTCGTACTCGGCCTCGGAGCCATCGTCGTCGCTGTCATCATCTCCAATTCGATCACGCGGAATGTGAACACGCTGATCGTCAGCATGGAAGACGTCAGTTCCGGAAAACTTGGCACCATTATCAAAGTGGATGCCCGCGACGAGATCGGCCTGCTCGCCGAGCATTTCAATCGGATGACCGGAAGACTCGGTCAGGCGATGGAGAGAATCGTCAGCGAAGAGAATCAGAAGCACCAGGCCGAGTACGAGTTTCTGGAGATCAAATACCGCTCCCTGCAATCGCAGGTCAGTCCCCACTTCATCTGTAACATCCTCTCCACGATCGACGCTCTCTCCTGTCTCGGCGAGAACGAAAAGGCGGGAAGGCTCGCGACGGAAGCCGGGGAGTACTTGCGGGCGATCCTCCGGAAACACGATACGAAATTCGTATCACTGCGCGAGGAGATCGCCAACATCCGCAGCTACGTCGGGATTTTCGCTTCGACCTACGGCCGGGAGGTCATTTTCACCGTGACCGCGGACGATGCACTCATGGAAAGCACTGTCCCCAACATGATACTCCAGCCCCTCGTCGAGAATTCTCTGGTGCACGGATTCTGCCCGGGAATCGATGTGGGATTCAGGATCGACGTCGACGCGAGCATCCGGAACGACAGGATCAGGGTCGAAGTGTGCGACAATGGGCGCGGCTTCGAGTCCGGGGCTCTGGAACGATTGAAGCGCGCGATCGCCGATCCGGGCGTCGACGCCGATGCGGTCGGATTCGGGTCGTACAGCGTCCTGCAGCGCTTGCGCCTTCTGTATCCCGAGGATCATTCGGTGGAAGTGCAGAGCGAGAACGGAAAGATGTCGATGGTAGCGATCTGCATTCCGCGAAGGACGCACCAGACGCACGCGAACTGACGGAGCCTGCAATGTCAGCAATGTCGATACAAACGATCGTGGGAGGAGAGGATGGGACGATATGGCGGGCTCGAAGTATTCGACGATCACCGGAGCATCGTGGGCGAGTCTCCCCTCTGGGACGCAGAAAAGCGACTTCTGCGCTATGTCGACATCAGGGGACGCAGCATGCAAACCCTCGAGTGGGCGGCCGGTGCGGCAAGGTCCGGATCGACGACCGGATCGCCGGGCCCATCGCCCGGTGTGGCACGCGATGGATTGCCGGGAAGATCGACAGGCCGGTCGACGGCCTTTAGACTGCCGCAGGAGACGGGATGCATCGTCCTCACCGCGGAAGGGGGTCTTCTCGCGGCCATGGAGGACGGGATCTACTTTCTAACGGAAGACGGGAGAATTGTGCCCGCGCACGCGAAGACGCCCATCGCGGGCAGCCGCTTCAACGACGGCAAGGTTGGTCCTGACGGCAGGCTCTACGTCGGAACCATGCGCAGAGAGGGCGGCGGGGAATTCTACCGGCTCGACGCCGACGGCCGGCTGGCAAGCCTCTTCGGGGATGTCAGGGTCTCCAACGGACTCGACTGGTCTTGCGACTGCGGAACGCTCTACTACTGTGATACCCCTCTTCGCCGCATCGACGCCTTTGACTTCGACGCGATCGAAGGGCGCCTTTACAAGCGCCGGACTGTTCTGCGCATCCCCGAAGCTCTGGGCTCTCCCGACGGACTCACGATCGACGCACAAGGCTATCTCTGGATCGCCCTCTGGAACGGCGGGGCCGTCGTGAAGGCTGACCCGCGCTCCGGCGAGATCCTCGACCGCGTCGAGGTTCCCGCTGCAAAAACAACCTGCTGCGCCTTCGCAGGTGAGAACCTCGATGAGCTGATCATAACTACGGCATCGCTGGACTCGGTTCCTTCGGAACAGCCTGACGCGGGCTGTCTTTTCCGCGTCAGGCTGGACGTGCCCGGGAGGGAACCCTTCAGATTTGTGGGAACAGGTGGATGAGGGTTTCGCTCAAAGAAGGGTGTTTGCTGCGGAGATTCCGTCGATCGTGATGGAGAACCTCCACATGCTGGTAGTCTGGAATCGCCATTTTTCACTCCTGCCCGTTCATTCCCAGTATCGGCCATCCAGGGATGGCACACATAGCTTCATTTGTCAGAGTCCCGGACTAATGAAGCAAAAGCGGTGCATGGTCCGGGAACAAGAATGAAAGCCAGGTTGGCCACTCGTCGAGAATCTCTCGACATCCTTCTCGAATATGGCCGAGTCCTCCATATCGCCAGGTTCGTCGGTCGGCAACCAGACAGGCCTTCACCGGATTGTCGTCAATATATCCGAACACATGCATGAACTCTCGCAGCCCGGAGATGATCCGCGAAAAGAATCTCGAACCCCACACATGACCGGTGAAATTACGAATCCGGTTGTATGCCATGGCGAACACACTCATGATCCAGCGCATGATCGCGGAAAGGTTCTCGCTCTTAGCAGGCTTGATAATGAAATGAAAGTGGTTTCCCATGATGCAGAAGTTCTCGATCCGGAAACGGTACTTCTGTTTTGCCCTTTTCACGACCGAAAGGAAAAGCTCCTTCATCGAACCTGAATCGAGAATCATCTCTTTCCGGTTCGCACGCGCCGTGACGTGATAGCGTGCGCCGTCCTGTAGCTCGCGTGGCTTTCTCATACCATGTATACGCTACCGAGTACGAGGTTTGCTTGAATCCTCAAATCCTAGAAAATCCGAGCACCACCAGCACAAATCCGAGCACTGTCCCCAGAGAGTTTCAGGAGTTTCGAGCACTGTCCCAGAGTTTCGGGAGAAGGTAGAACTGGAGCTGCGCCTATTGATAGAAAACGACTCCAGCTAAGCAGCTAAGCTAAGCGGCAGCTAGGTGGGGACTAGAGTCCCCACCTGACAGCAACTGTTATGCACCGGTTTGAACGATCCAGATCATATCTTCCCCATCGCCTTCAGGATGCGCTCAGGCGTGAAGGGCCACTCACGGCACCAGACGCCGATCGCGTCGTGGATGGCGATGGCGATGGCCGGGGCGGCGCCGTTGACGGCGATCTCGGAGATAGACTTGCCACCGAAGGGGCCGACCTCGTCCGCGACGGGCATGAGCTCGACGCGGAAGTCATCCGGAACCTCGAAGACGGTGGGGACCTTGTAGTCGAGGAAGCGCGGATTCAGGCACTGTCCCTTCTCGTCGTAGAGCATTTCCTCGTAGAGCGAGTGGCCGATGGACTTGAGGGCGGCGCCGTAGATCTGGCCCTTGGCGAGGGCCGGATTGATGGGCGTGCCGCAGTCCTGGTAGGCGTAGTATTTGCGCACTTTCACGTCGCCGGTGCGACGGTTCACCGCGACCTCGGCGATGTGGACGCCGTAGGGGAAGGCGGCGTGGTCGGTCTTGAAGCAACCCGAGCCGACGAGGTCTCCGTGGCCCTCGCCCTGCACCGATATGTGGGCGAGTTTGGCGAGGGTCGTCTCGCCCTTCTTGCCGACGATGCGCCCGCGGTGGGCGATGGCGAGGTCGGAAACGGGTTCTCCGAGGACGACCGAGGCTACGGCGAGCACCTTGGCGCGCAGGTCCTCGGCGGCCTTCACGGCGGCGTTGCCGGAGAAGTAGGTGCCCGAGGAGGCGTAGGCGCCCTTGTCGAAGGGGGTCGTGTCGGTGTCGCCCGAGACGACGGCCACGTCCTCCATGTCGAGGCCGAGGATCTCGGCAGCCGCTTTGGCGGTGACTGTGTCGAGCCCTGTCCCCAGGTCGGCGCCGCCTGAGAGGAGGAGGAGGGTGCCGTCGGCGAGAAGGCGGATCTCGGCGTTGGCGGCGTCCAGGCCGGGCAGACCCGAGCCCTGCTGGATGATGACGGCGCCGCGGCCGAGCGCGATGTCGGGATCGGCTGCGGCGCCGCCGGCTCCCAAGGCGGATCTGAGGGCCGCGGCGGGAGGCCAGCTCTGTCCCCAGTTCATGTCGGCCTTTCCGCGATCGATCATGTCGCCGAGGCCGCACTCGCCCAGGGTCACGGCGGCGCCTTCGCGACCTTCGCCGAGGCTTTTGAGAATCTCGATGCGGCTGCCGGAGCGCACGCGGTTCCTCTCGATCATGTCGAGCTGGGGAATTCCAAGTTCCGCCGCGAGCTCGGCGAGGCAGGTCTGGAGGGCGAAAGAACCCTTGGGAGCCCCGTAGCCCTGATAGGCTCCGGCGGGGGAGAGGTTCGTGTAGTAGCTTTTGACCTCGAAGCGGGCGTTATCGCACAGGAGCAGCGGCAGGCTTTTGGAGATGGCGTTCATGGGTACGGTCAGGCAGTGCTGGCCGTAGGGTCCGGTGTCCGCGTCGAGCTTCATGAGGATGGCCGTGAGTTTGCCGTCGCGCTTCGCGCCGAGCTTCACGGTGATCTCCATGGCGTGGCGGGTGCGGCTCGCCATGAACTCCTGCTCTCTCGTGTAGCGGAAGAAGACCGATCGCCCGGTGGTCCAGGCGAGATAGCCGGCGAGGTCCTCGACGACGATGTCCTGCTTGGCGCCGAAACCGCCGCCGACGCGCTCCTTGATGACGCGGACCTTGTTTTCGGGGATGCCGATGACTCGGGCGACAATGCGTCTGACGTGCCAGGGAACCTGGGTCGAGGCGTGCAGCACGAGCCTGTCGCGATCCATCTTCGCGAAGACCTCGTGGGGCTCCAAGGGGGTCGACTGCACGCGGTTGCCGCGGTAGCTCCGCTCGATCACGACGTCGGCCTCGGCGAAGCCCGAGTCGATGTCGCCGATGCCGGCCTCGGCGCTCGCCGCGAGGTTGCGGTGGGGGTCGGAATGGAGGGGGAACTGATAGATTATCGGGTCGTCGCGGCCGTCTCCGGCCGTCGAGGTCCCCGCGGGGGCTGAGCCGGCCACGTAGCGGACCTCGCCCGAGTGGACGATGGGCGCGCCGGGGGCCTTGGCCTCGGCGATGGAGAGGACGGGTTTCAGGACCTCGTACTCGACCTTTATCGTCGCGAGGGCGGCCTCGGCCTCCTCGGGAGTCTCGGCGAGGATGGCGGCGACGCGGTCGCCCACATGCCTGACTTTGCGCGAGAACATGCGCTGGTCGTGGGGCGAGGGCTCGGGGAAGCCCTGGCCGGCTGTCGTGTAGACCTGATCGGGGCAGTTTTTGTGGGTCAGCACGGCGACGACGCCGGGCATACCTTCCGCCTCGGATGTGTCGATCGAGCTTATCCAGGCGTGGGCGTGGGGGCTTCCGAGAAGCTTCAGGTGGCAGGCGCCTGAGTCGAGGCGGTCCTCCACGAAGGCCTTCTCGCCGCGCACGAGACTGGCCGCGTCGACCTTCTCGCGGTCCTTGCCGATGTGCCTGAGGTCGGGGCGGAACTCGGGGGCGGCCGACTCGGCGTAGGAAGGATCGTCGAGGCGGCGCGAGGCGATCCGGACGGCGTTGTAGAACTGCTCGTAGCCCGTGCAGCGGCAGATGGTTCCCGAGAGAGCGTCGCGGATGGCGGCCTCGTCGGGGTTGCGGTCGCGCTCGAGAAGTTCGTGGACCGCGAGGACGACCGCGGGGGTGCAGTAGCCGCACTGGACGCAGGCCGCGTCGACGAGGGCTCGCTGGACGACCGAGAGCTTTCGGTCTTTGGAGAAGTGCTCGACCGTGAGGACCTCGGCCCCCTCGACCTGGGGAGCGAGGAGGAGGCAGGAGTTGACGAGCTTGCGGTTCATGATGACCGCGCAAAGGCCGCAGGAGCCCTCGCCGTCGCAGCCATCCTTGATCGAGCTTATGCCCTTGCGCCGGAGCAGGGTTTTGAGGCTCTCGCCTTCTCCCGCTTCCCATGCGACTTTTTTCCCGTTGAGGGTGAAGGAGACTTTCATGGCTGTACCTCCGGGGCCGCGGAGCTCGATGCCGGGGCTCCGACCCGTGCCTGCGCTGCCATTTCATTCGCCGCGACAGACGCCACCGGCTGTGCGGAGAGAAGAGCCTCGACGACCAGGCAGGCGGCGCGGTAGCGTTTGAACTCAGCGCTGCCGCGGGCGTCGGATTTCGGGTCGAAGAAGGGAGCGACCAGGGACTCGAGTTCGTCCCGGGCAGGGAGGGGCTTTCCTTCGAGGACGGCTTCGATTTCGGGGAAGCGGCGGGCCGAGGCTCCCATGCCGCCCAGGGCTATGCGCAGTCCGCGCAGGGCGCGGGAGGAAGCCGGAGCACCAGTTGGGATGCCTGTTGTGGCCGATGCCGACGCAAAGGAATCGGGGGTATCTAGCCTGAACGAGACGGCGACCGTGATCACCGAGAGGTCGCAGGCGGTGCGCGACCAGCGCCGGCAGGCGTAAAGCCTCTCCGTCTCGAAGCGGAGGGCGACGCGCACGATGAGTTTCGCGGGCTCTGTTTTCGTCCATTCCGCGGCGGGGAGCGCGAGCGCAGCGCCGCCTGAGGTTCCAGACGCGCACTCGTAGACCGCGTCGGTCACGAGGAAGAGGGGAATGAGGCTCGCGCAGGACTTTCCCGCGCCTATGTTGCCACCGACCGTCGCGCGGTTGCGGATGTTGCGGTCCGCCATGCCGAGGACGGCCTCCCTCAAGGGCGCGGGCGCTTCGGGCGAATCCGCGATGGATTGGAAGGTCGCGAGCGCGCCGAGAGCGAGGGTGAATCCGCCATGAGGCGCGTTGCCGGGTGTAGAGGCTGCAAAAGTGTCCACCGCGGAAGTGCCAGATGCAGGCCTGCCGGGTTCCGGCAGGCGCTCGATTCCAGAGGGAAGGAGCCCGTCGACGGACACGACTTCCAACGGCGTTTTCCGGAACTGGCCTGTCAGGAGCCAGGTTCCGCCCGCGAGCGGTAGGGCAGATGGATGTGCGTTGAGCAGAGACTGTGCTTCGGCTGCGTCGCGCGGCCTGTGGAATGTCGTCACCATGTCTGTAGAGCGATCCCCGCTTTTTTGTAGAGGTTTCGGGCGACGCGGTTGGCGTCGTCCTTGAGTTTGTTTTCGTCGACCCCGAGCACTGTCCCCTTCTCGGCGACGATGCGGCCGTTCACGATGACCGTGTCGGCCGAGTGGTCGTAGCCGCAGAAGAGGAGGGCGGCGGCGGGGTCCGAGAGCGAGCCGGAGTAGGCCAGCCTGTCCATGTTCCAGATGGAGATATCGGCGAGCATGCCTTCTTCGATGCTGCCGGTCTCTGACCAGCCGAGGATGCTCGCTCCGCCGCGGGTCGCGATCTCCCAGGTCTCTTTCGCCGTGAGTCCGCCTGAGCCGTAGCGCACGCGCTGCAGCAGCATGGCCTGGCGCGCCTCGCCGAGCATGTCGGAGGAGTCGTTGGACGCCGAGCCGTCCACAGCGAGGCCGACGGGGACGCCGCGGTCCAGCATCTCGCGTACGCGACAGATGCCCGAGCCCAGGCGCATGTTGGAGGAGGGGCAGTGTGCGACGCCAGTCTTCGTCGCCGCGAGGAGGTCGAGTTCGGCATCGTTGAAGAAGATGCCGTGGGCGTACCAGACGTCGGGGCCGAGGAAACCGCAGTCTTCCATGAGCTTGAGCGGGCGCCGTCCGTAGATAGAGACGCAGTAGTCGTCCTCGTCGGAAGTCTCCGCGAGGTGGGTGTGAAGGCGAACGCCGTGGCGCCTCGCGAGGGCGGCCGACTTCTTCATGAGGTCCTCGGAGACGGAGAAGGGGCTGCAGGGCGCGAGGGCCACACGTCGCATGGAATCGGGGGAGGGATCGTGGAAGCGGGTTATCGTCGACTCGCAGTGGGCGAGGATCGTCTCCTCGTCCTGGACGACGGAGTCGGGCGGAAGCCCGCCGTCCTTTTTGGAGCGCGACATCGAGCCGCGCGTGGGCGCGAAGCGGATGCCGAGCTCGGCGGCCGCGCGGAACTGAATGGCCGGGAGGTCGTCGACAAAGGTATCCGGGTAGAGGTAGTGGTGGTCGGTGGTGCAGGTGCAGCCCGTCTTGATCATTTCGGTCATCGCGAGGAGGCTCGAGACGTAGACGGCCTCCTCGTCGATGCCCTTCCAGATTTCGTAGAGATAGAGAAGCCAGTCGAAAAGCTTGGCGTTCTGGACGGCCGGCAGGTTGCGCGTGAGGGTCTGGTAGAAGTGGTGGTGCGTGTTGACGAGGCCGGGAGCCACCACCATGCGGGAGCAGTCGATGACGCGGTCGGCGCCGGTCGCCTCGATCCGGGGAGCGATCTTCACGATGCGCGCCCCGTCTATGAGGACATCGACGCCCGCGAGGTCCGCGCCGTCATGGCGAAGGACCCGGAGGCAGTTCCCGAGCAGGATCATTTTCCAGCCCCAGCTGACGCTCCTGCGCCAGGGGCGACGGCGGCTTCGGCGTTGAAGTCGTTTATCATCTCGTCGAGGCGGGAGGCTTCCTGGTGCAGTCCGCCCCAGTAGTTGTAGGAGTCGTCCCACTGGGCGCGGAGTTCGGGCAGTTGTTTGCCGAGCTGCTCGATCCAGGTGAAGTACTTGAGCTGGTGGATGCGGCGCTTGTCGACGAAGGAGAGTTCGAGGAGGTTGTCGGTTCCAACGACCTGGAGGCGCTCGTAGTCGCGGTCGGCCTGGCGCTGGTCGTAGGTTCCGCGCTCCGCGTCGAGCTCGGCGATGCGGGAGCCGTACATTTCCATGGAGTCGGTGAAGACGGTGAAGACGATGTCCTTCTCGGTGAGTTCGTAGTACTTGGCCATCTTGATCGCGCCCAGCATGTTGCCGACGCCGGAGATGCCGATCCAGTCGATTTTGGCGAGGACATCGGCCGGGACTCCCGCCTCGACGAGTTTTGCGCGTCCCGCTGGTTCGTTGAAGAGACGGATGAGGCGCATCGGAAGCTCGTCATCGATGCCGACTGCGACGTCGGTGTCGCGGAGGTTGTGGATCCAGGGGATGTGCTTGTCGCCGATGCCTTCGATGCGGTGGTCTCCGAAGCCGTTCTCGAGGATGGTCGGGCACTGCAGGGCCTCGCCGACGCCGACCTTGAAGCCGGAGTAGTTGTCTCTGAGGTAGGAGCCCGCGCCGAGGGTGCCGCCGGAGCCCGAGGAGAAGACGGCGCCTGAGAGCCTGTCGCCGGGTTTCGCGATCTGTTTGTAGACTTCTTCCATGGCCGGTCCCGTGACCGAGTAGTGCCAGAGGTGGTTCGGAAGCTGGTCGAACTGGTTGAAGATGACGGCGTCGGCTCGTGTGCGCTCGAGTTCGATGCACTTGTCGAAGATTTCCTTGACGTTGGACTCGCAGCCGGGGGTGGCGATGACTTCCTCGGCCATGGTCTTGAGCCAATCGAAGCGCTCGCGGCTCATGCCGGCGGGCAGGATGGCGATGGAGGGGCAGGAGAGGAGGCGGCTGATGTAGGCTCCGCCGCGGCAGTAGTTGCCGGTGGAGGGCCAGACGGCTTTCTTGGTGGTCGGGTCGAATCGTCCGGTGGTCAGCTCGGGGAGGAGGCAGGAGAGGGCGGCTCCGACCTTGTGCGCGCCCGTCGGGAACCACTTGCCGGAGATGCCGACGATGCGGGCCCTGGTTCCGGTGATGGAGGAGGGCATCTCGATGAAGTTGACGCCGCCGTAGGTTCCACCCTGTTTGACGGGCTCGTTGTGCCAGTTGACGCGGAAGAGGTTGCGCGGGTGGACGTCCCAGAGTCCGATCCCCTTCAGCTCGTCCTTGATGCCCTGCGGGATGAGGGCGGGGTCGCGCATCTGGGCGTAGGTGGGGAGGATGATTCCTTTTTCCCTGCAGCGCTGGATGTTCTTTTTGCGCTGGGCGCTATCGATGGTCAGGTCGATCATTTCGTTCTCCTTTATATGCGGGCGCCGACGGCCTTGGCCGCCCCCGCGATGTCCTTGAGTCCCGATCCGGTGAGCATGACGACGACGGTGGAGTCGGGGTCGAGAGAGGGTCGCGCCTTCATGAAACCCGCGAAGGCGCAGGCGCTGGAGGGCTCGGCGAAAAGCCCTGAGTTGGCGGAAACGTAGCGCTGCGCCTCGAGTATTTCCGCGTCCGAGACGACGACGGCGCGCCCCGCGTACTTTTTCAGCTTGGCCAGGGCGTAGCTGCCGTTGCGCGGGACGTCGACGGAGATCGAGTCGGCGATGGTGTCCGAACTCACCTCGGTGAAGACGCCCGTCTCGAGGGCGCGGGCCAGGGCGCTCGATCCACCTGCCTGGGCGGCCCAGAAGGTCGGCATGACATCGACTTCCCCGAGCCTGATGAGGTCCTCGAAGCCGCGGATGAGGCCTGAGAGGATGACGCCGTCGCCCGTGGGGACGAAGACGTGGTCGACTCTGCGCCCTGCGACTTCGCCTCTGGCCTTTTTGAGGTCGCGCACGATCTCGAAGGCGGCCGTCTTCTTGCCCTCGATCGTGAGGGGGTTGTAGGCGGTGTTGCGCGAGAGCACTCCCGTCTCGGCCGAGTAGGCGAGGGATTGGTCGAAGGCGAGGTCGTAGGTGCCCTGGACTTCGCGCAAGGTCGCCCCGTACTGGAGGACCTGGATGCGCTTGGCCGCGGGCGCCTTCGCGGGGAGGAATACGGTAATTTTCAGGCCGGCGGCCGCCCCGACGCAGGCCATGCTGGACGCGGCGTTGCCCGTCGAGGCGAGGGCTATCTCGTCGATGCCGAACTTTTTCGCGAAGGCGGCGACGAGGAAGCTCGCGCGGTCCTTGTAGGAGCCCGAGGGGTTGCAGGTGTCGTCCTTGAGCCAGAGGCCGGGGAAGCCGACCGCGGTCCGCAGGCGCGAGCTCGCCCAGAGCGGGGTGTCGCCGACGGGGAGGTCGGGGAAGTATTCGGGCTCGACGGGGAGGGGGATCGAGGCAATCGCTGCCGTCGGTCCTGCCGATACGGTCGCGCCACGGCCGCCAGCGGCCGCCGGAGACCACTCGCCCTCCCAGGCGCACTCGAGGATACCCTCGAGCGGCCTGCCGGGAACGTTGGAGGCCGAGCATGGGTCGCAGAGGTAGCGGCCCGGCTCGATGGGGTATTCGGCGCCGCAGCTTGGGCAGCGGTAGAGCCATTTCATGCCTTTTGCTCCAGGGCGTAGGGCAGGGCGGCGTAGAAAGCGGCGCAGATCTCGAGGTCGTCGATGCGGTTGATCTCGTTGGGGGCGTGGGCCTGGCTCTCGTCGCCGGGGCCGAATCCGATCGTCGGGATCTTGTGCCGTCCGCAGATCGCGACGCCGTTCGTGGAGAAGGTCCACTTGTCGACCACAGGAGCTTTGCCGTAGAGAGCGGTGTAGGCGTCGACGCCGGAAGTGACGAGTTTCGAGTCGGCGGGGATCTTCCAGGTGGGGAAGTAGAGTTCCTGCTTGTACAAAAGGCCCGTGTAGGCGGGCTGGGCGTATTCGGGCATCTTCACGCTGAACTTGTCGACCCCGGCTGCGGCGAGGGCCTTCTCGACCTGGCCGATGGCGAGCTTGTCGTCCTCGCCCCATGTGAGGCGGCGGTCGCAGTAGAGCATGGCCTGATCGGGCACGGCGCACTGTGAGGGACCGTTGACCTTGATCTGGGAGACGACGATGGTGCCCTTGCCGAGGAAGCCATCGTCGTCGGGCTCGAGCTCGGCGTTGAGTTTCTCGAGGGCGAGGGCCGCGCGGGCGGCCTTGTAGCCGGCGTTCTCGCCGCGCTCAGGCGCTGAGCCGTGGCAGGAGATACCCTTAATGTCGATCTGGATCTCCATGCGACCGCGGTGTCCGCGGTAGAGTCGGCAGCTCGTGGGCTCGGTGGAGACGACCATGTCGGGGACGAACTTCTCTTCCTCGATGAGGTACTTCCAGCACAGGCCGTCGCAATCCTCCTCGATCGTGGTGAAGGCGAACCAGACGGTGTACTCGCCTTTATAGTCCATCTCTTTCAGGATGCGGGCTGCGCTGATCATGGAGGCTGCCCCGCCGAGCTGATCGGAGGCGCCGCGGCCGTAGACGAGGCCGTCCTTTATGATGCCGGAGTGGGGCGGGGTCTTCCACTGGGCGGGGTCGCCGACACCGACCGTGTCGATGTGGGCGTCGAAGACGAGCTTCTTCGGCCCATTGCCGACGCGGCCGAGGAGGCTGCCGAGACCGTCGATGCGGATGTCTTCCATGCCGACCTCTTCGCACATTTTCCTGAGGACCAGGACCCGCTCTTTCTCCGTGCAGGAGAAGCCCGGCACCTTTATCATTTCGCTCAGGTTTTTGGCCGTGTAGTCTCTGTAAGCCTTCGCTTTTTCGAGAATCGTTTTCGTCGACATGGATTTACCTCTCCTCCATCCGTTTCCAGAGCCGGGCGGCCTCGTCGCGCGCGGTCGCCATGATGGCGGCCTGGTCGAATCGGGCCTGTCCGTTCTCTATGATCATATCGCCGTTCACGGCGACGCTTCGTACCGACCGGGATCCGAGGCCGAAGGCCAGGTGTCCCGCGAGATTGCCGCCCTCAAGGGGCGTAGGCGGGTCGTAGTTCCAGACCACCACGTCCGCGGGGCTTCCGGCCTCGATGGAGCCGAAGCGCGGACCCGAGCCCGGGAGTCCAGGGACGCTGGGGACAGTGCTCGCGGCGGCGGTGCTCGCAGCGGCGCCATGGGCGAAGTCCGCGCCGAAATAGCGCTCGAGGAGGCGGTTGCCGCGGTCCATGCACTCGAGGAAGTTGTCCGGCCACCAGGGACCGGCCGTCTCGCGGTGGCGGAAGACGGCGAACTTGAACTCTTCGAGCATGTCGGCGCTCATGCCGTCCGTCCCGAGTATGACGTTCCTGAAACGGGTGAGGAGGGCGTTGTAGCCGACGGCGTTGTTCATGTTCGAGCGGGCGTTGTGGGCGAGGAAGGCATCGCGCCCGTTCAGGATCTCGACCTCGCTGTCGGTCAGCCAGACGCCGTGGCCGACGATGCTCTTCGGTCCGAGGCAGCCGGCCGCGTCCATCCGCTCGACGAGGTCGGCTCCGAATCGATGGCGTGAGTCGACGGCGTCGTACTTATCCTCGCCGAGGTGGATGTGGATGCCCCGTCCGGTGGAGCAAACGGCGTCTCCGAGGGCTTCCAGCGTCTCGGTGCCGACGGTGAAGCCGGCGTGTCCGCCGATGGCCCCGTCGACGAGGGGGCGTCGTCCTGCCTTTCGTCCGGCGTCGATTTCGCGGGCGAATCTGACGTTTTCGGCCACGCCCGCGCGCGCTCCGGCCATGCCGTTGCGATCCGTGGTCTCGTAACAGAGGAGGCCGCGCAGACCGATCTTCTCGTAGGCTCCGCGGAGCACGGAGAGGCTGCCGTCGATCGCCTCGGGGCCGGCGTGGTGATCGACGACGGCCGTGACGCCCGAGAAGGCCGCGTCGGCGAGGCCGGCGAGCCCGCTCGATTCGAGTATGGGAAGATCGATGGCCCGGTCGAGGCGCCACCAGAGGTGATCGAGCTGCTGGGCGAAGTCCTTGGAAGGTTTGATCGAGACCATCATGCCGCGCGCGAGGGCGGAGTAGAGGTGTGTGTGGGAGAGCACGAGGCCTGGCGAGAGGTAGCCGCCCGAGGCGACGCGCCTGGCGCCCGGGTAGCGGGCTGCGAGATTGGTGCCGACTTCGGCGATTGTTCCCGCCCGGCTGCCACCGGCAGGGCTGCCCGCGTCGGCGCCACCCGGAGACGGGAGAGTCTGTGAGGGTACGCCCTCATCCGGGCCATAGGCGACGACATCCAGGGGGCCCGATACGGCGGGCGGGTTCCATGAAATGATGCGCATGTTCTCGAAGAGGATCACTTTGCGCCTCCTGCGAGGTAGCGGTGGTCGCGCCATACGGCGCGGGCGAGGGCGGCCATGGGCGCCGCCGTCGCGGGCAGGCTCGCGCCGTTCCACTCGGCGTGACTGTAGACGTGCACAGGCGCTCCGGTGGCGGTCTTGAGGGCGAGGTCCGGAGCGGAATTCCCGGTCGACGCGACCATGCCGGGTGCCGGCGTTGATGCCGGCGGCGCGGCGACGAAGGCGAATCCCGCGTTCGTCGAGGCTTCGAGCTCTGCCGCCGTGTCGAAGAGAGTGGGTTTCCCGCGGAAGGGTTCGCCCTCCCAGGGGCAGAATACGCCGCAGTTGCCGCACTCGTTGCACAGACGGTCGACGTGGACGATCTGCAGTCCTTGCGCGAAGGGGGCGCCGACCGCGACGAAGGCGTTGGCCCTGTTCGGGCAGACCTCGACGCAGCGCAGGCAGGCCGAGTCGCAGGCCAGGCAGCGTTCGGCCTCGCGCGCGACGAAGTCAGGGTCGGCTGGGTCGAGGGAGGGGATGGTCTGGCCGCGCGCGGCGAGCTTTTCCGCATCGGCCGCGGGGGCGACGTAGCCGGCGGCCGGCGGCTCGATTCCCGCAGTCCGGAGGATGGCGTAGGCCGCCCTCCTGCCGTCCGCCTCAGCCGAGATGATGGAGGCAGGGCCACGCCGCGCGTCGCCTCCGACATAAATTCCGGGCGCTGCCGACATGGTCGCAGGATCGGCGACGGGGCGGCCGTCGGTTCCGACCGCGACGCCGAAGGATTCAAGCGCCGCGCGGTCAGGGGACTCGCCGATGGCCGCGACCAGGATGTCGCAGGGCAGGGCGAAGGTTTCGTCCGAAGGGACGGGGCTGCGTCGGCCGGAGGCGTCCCTGTCGCCGAGCTTCATCTTCCTGAGCGTGAGGAGCCCCGGCGCGGCGCTCTCGGGCAGGCTGAGTTCGAGGAAGCAGCCCCCAGCCGCGCCTGAGGCTGTCGCCAGAGCATTCGCTTCCGCGAGGGCGTTCTCGAGTTCCTCGCGGTCGGCGGGCATCTCGGCCACCGTCCTTCGGTAGGAGAGCTTCACGCTCCGGACTCCGGGGATGCGGGTGGCGCTGCGCACGGCGTCCATGGCGGTGTTGCCGCCGCCGGCTACGACGACATGTTTCGAGCCCGCATAGGCAGCGGGCTCGCCGGAGAGGGTTTCGAGGAACTCGAGGGCGTCGATTTCCCTGATGCCCGAGCCCGCGAGGCCGAGGGAGCGGGCCGAGTCGGCCCCTATGCCGAGGAAAACGGCGGAGAATCCCGCCTCCTTCAGTTCGGCGGCGCCTGAAACCCTCTTTCCGAACTCGAACTTCACGCCGAGGGACTCGATCCTGTCGATGTCGGCGGCGATGTCCTCGCGCGCGATGCGGAACTTCGGGATGACGTTGACGGGCACGCCGCCCGGCCTCTGCGCGCGCTCGAAGATGGTGACGGCGATTCCTGCGAGGGCGAGATGGTGGGCGCAGGCGAGTCCGGCAGGGCCCGCCCCCACGACCGCGACCTTTCCGAATGCGGCGGCTTTGTCCGCGGTTTCGGGGGCGAGCCGGGTGGCGATGGCCGCCGCGGAATCCGGCAGACTGCAGGCCCGGGCACAGGCGAGCTTGACGTCGCGGATGCGGACCGATCCCTCGTAGTCGACGCGGCTGCAGTGTTCCTGGCAGACGTGGTCGCAGAGGACCCCAGTTATATGGGGCAGAGGATTGTCCGAAAGGATGGTGGCGAGTGCCTGGGCGGACTCGCCCGCGGCGGCGGCCGCGATGTAGGCGGGCACCTTCTGGTTGACGGGGCAGGCTTCTATGCAGGGGGCGGCGAAGCAGTCGAAGACAGGCAGCTTCGCAGCGATCGAGGCGCGACCCTGCTTCCAGTCCTTCCGGTATTCGGCTTTGGTCCGGGCAGCGGCCGCGAGCGCCGAAAGCGCCGCCGCGTTTGCCGCGATGGGGGCGCCGGGGAGGGCCGCGACTGCGCGTTCGGCCACGGCGAGGAGGCGCTGGTAGCCACCCGGCTTCAGGATGTCGGTCGCTATCGTGAGGGGAGCCATGCCCGCCCCGACGAGCCCGGCCGCGTTGAGCGCCGAGACGCCTCCGCAGTAGGAGAATCTCGCGCCAAAGTCGGGCAGGGTTTCGGCCAAGGTGGATGCGAGGTCGGCGGCGAGGGCGACCGTGATCGGGAAGAGGGCGCGGCCGGACATGTAGCGCTCGCCGCCGGGAAGGAAGCTCCCCGTGTTGGCGTTGGCGAGGGTGTTGGAGAGCTTGATGCCGAACTCGCGGCCCGAATCCTCCGCCGTCGCCTTCAGGTTCGCGACAAGCTTGAGTGCGTCGGCGAACTGAAGGTCGTGCTCGAAGCTCTCGCGCTTCAGGGAAATATCGTTCCAGCCGAGGCCGTCCAGGATGTCGCGGGCGCGGTCGTAGCCGAGAAGGGTCGGATTCAGCTTGACATAGGCGTCGAAGCCCTTGTCGACGATGAGGTACCGGCCGATGCGCTCGATCTCGGCGGGAGGGCAGCCGTGCATGGTGGAGAGGGTGACGGAGTGGACGGGCTTCGCGGGGAAGGCCTCGCAGAGGGCGGCCGCCCTCTCGCGGGCCCCGGGGCCGAAAGCCGAGGCGAAGGCCCCGGATTCGACGAAGGAGCGCGTTTGCTTCATCGCCTCGAACCAGAACGCGGTCCGCTCAGGTCTTCGCATGCCCTCGATGTAGGCGTCGACCTTGTGCCCCCTGATGCCGTCCAGCGTGTAGCCGACGGACATGTTGAAGAAGAAGTCGCGGGGTTTCGCGGAGAAGACGGCCGCGAGGAGGTTGACGGCGATCCAGCCGCGCAGGTATTCCTCGCGCGCCTGTGTCAGAGTGAGCTCCGTGGACCACTCGACGTTGTGTCCTTCGTCGAGCGCCTCGATGCAGGGCTTCTCGATGTCGAGGTGGTCGTTCTCCTGGACGGTTTTGAGCTCGAAGACACGCGATCCCGAGAGGTAGGCGGCGACGAGGTTGGGCGCGATCTGGCTGTGCGGCCCTGCGGCGGGGCCCACCGGAAGCGAGGCCCGACCCGACATGACCGCCAGGCCGGGGCTTTTCGCCTCGAGGACAAAAGCTTTCGCGAAACAGGATTCCGGTATCTCGAAAATGCTTCGCTTGGCCGCATATTCGCCCGCGATCCGGCCCAAAAGCACGGATAGCGGGGTCGTCTTCATGATTTTACTCACAGGCACCCCCAGGTCAGATATTCGCCGAAGCCGGGTTCGGCGAGGATGGAATCGCGTTCGGTGTAGACGGCCCGGCCGCGCAGCCAGGTCGAGCGGATCGAGCCTGAGAAGGTCATGCCCTCGAAAGGCGTGATTTTTCCTTTTGAGAGGAGCTTTTCGCCGCTGATGGTCGTTTTTCCGGCCGGGTCGACGAGGACGAAGTCGGCGTCCTTGCCCGGCTCGAGCGAGCCCTTGCGGCCAGAGAGTCCGTATCGGCGCGCGGCGGCGCCTGCGACCGCATCCAGGAAGCGAGGAAGGCCGAGTCTGCCCGCGAGATAGCCCTCCGAGAGCATGAAGGGGAACATGGTCCCTGTGCCCGGGATGCCGCCGTAG
Organism: Treponemataceae bacterium; assembly: GCA_963678065.2. Classification (GTDB taxonomy): domain Bacteria; phylum Spirochaetota; class Spirochaetia; order Treponematales; family Rectinemataceae. The sequence goes on along the minus strand of CAXXVZ010000003.1, from coordinate 1,406,100 downwards.
GCCGTGAGCGGGTTGCCCGTGTTCTTCTCGTAATCCGGCGCCGGGGCGTGGTCGCTCGTCACGAAGGAGATCGCTCCCGACGCGAGGAGCTTCCAGAGTTGCGCCTTCTCCCCAGGTCCTTTCACGGGCGGGGCCGTCTTGAGCGAGGCACCGAGTCGCGCAAAGTCGTTTTCGTCGAAGGCGAGGTAGTGGGCGCAGGTTTCGCACGTCGCCGCGCAAGGTGCGCCGCCGGATGCGGCTATGAGCTCCGCCGCCCGCGCGGTTCCGACATGGACCACGTGGAGGGTCGCGGCGTTCTCTCCCGCGGCTTCCAGGGCGGAGCGCATGGCCTCGATCTCGGCTTCGCGGGGACGGGTCTCGTAGTAGTCGCGCCATGCGGGTGCTTCGTCGGGAGCGACGCGGCCCTCGGCGATGTCCTCTCTGCGCGCGCGGACGCGCTCCGTGGCTGCACGGACCGTGGCCGGATCCTCCGCGTGGAGGAGAACGGGTCTTCCGAGCGCCGCGCCCTGCGCGACCACCCGGCCGAAGGTCGCAGGATCGACGCTCGTGAAAGTGTCCATGCCGGAGACGAAGTAGCACTTGAAGCCGACGACGCGCGGCGCAAGCTCCGCCATGTGGCGCGCGAGGCTCGCTTCGGCCGTATGGCCCGAGACGCCGCCGTAGAGGGCGTAGTCGACGACGGCGCGCTTCGAGATGATGGCGAGCTTGGTCTCGAGGGCCTCCAGGGTGGTCACCGGGGGCAGGGAGGTGCAGGGCATGTCGACGACCGTCGTGACGCCGCCCTTCGCGGCCTCGCATGTTCCGTGGAAGAAGTCCTCGCGGTGCGTGAAACCCGGCTCGTCGAAGTGGACGTGGGGGTCGATCGCGCCGGGGAAGACCATGAGGCCGCACGCGTCCACGATTATCGTTCCGGGCGAGGGCAAGCTGCCGGCCTCTGACCCGGCGCCGGGGCTGGCCGGATTTCCTGCCAGGGTTTCCGATATTTCCGCGATACGGCCGTTTTCGATCCGCATGCTTCTTCTCTTCAGATCCGTCTCGCCCGGCAGGGCGAAGAGTCCGTTCCGCAGGATCGTCGATCCGAGGCCGCTCACGGTTTTACCCCCATGATATAGTCCAGCACTTTTTCCGGCGTCAGGGGAAGGTCGAAGAGACCGGGTCCCCGTAGCCGCGCGGCCCGCATCGCGTCCAAAACGGCGAAGTAGCCCGCGATGCCGTAGATGAGAGGAGGCTCGCCGATCGCCTTGGAGCGCAGGAGGGCCGAGGGGCCGTCCCTCTCGGAAAGGAACTCGATTTCGACCTCCGGCGGCATGAAGTGGATGTCGGGGAGTTTGTAGGTCGACAGCGTGTCGGCGAGCAGTTTGCCCGCGGTAGCGGGGGCGCCCGGCGGGACAGGCACACCGCCCGAGCCCGCGAACTGCAGGTCCTCGAGCAGCGCCCAGCCGAGCCCCTGCGCGAGAGCTCCCTCGATCTGCCCGATGTCGACCTTCTCGTCCAGGCTGCGGCCCATGTCGTGGACGATGGTCGCTCTGTCGAGGGTGTAGCTCCCCCGGAGGACATCCACTGTCGCCTCGACGCAGGCAGCGCCGTAGACATGGTAGGCGAAGGGGCTGCCCCGTTCGGTCGCCATGTCGTAGAAGAGACCCGGCGTCGAGTAAAAGCCGTGGGCGGAGAGGTCGACGCGCGACTCGTAGGTCGCCGTGACAAGGGCCTCCCAGCCTAGTTCTGCTTCCTCTCCCGAAACGGAAACGCGCCCGCCTTCGATCGAGACCGATCCGGGTTCGGCTCCGAGCATGGACGCCGCCTTCGCGACGAGCCGCGCCTTTATCTGTTCGCAGGCGAGAGTCGCGGCCATCGCGTTGAGGTCGGAGCCCGTGCTCGCCGCGGTCGGGACCGTGTTGGCGACTGTCAGCGTCGTCGTGCGCTCCACCGAGACGAGCTCTGTCCCCACGCCGAGTGCGGCCGCCGCAGCCACCGCTATCTTGCGGCTGACCTGCTGACCCATCTCGATGGCGCCCGTCGAGACGAGGACGGAGCCGTCCTGGTAGACGTGGACGAGGGCCCCGGCCTGATTCATGAGAAGCTTCGTGAAGGATATGCCGAAACAGATCGGAATGATCGCCGCCCCCTTTTTGTACAGGCGGTTCTCGGCGTTGAAATCGTCGATGCGGTCGCGCAGCGAGGCCCATCGCGTCTTCTCGAGGAGGCGGTCGAAGGCCTCGGTGGTCCGGCATGAGACGAGGGGCATGCCGTAGTGGGTGATCTCGCCTTCCTTATAAAGGTTGTGGTAGCGCAGGGCGTTCGCGTCCAGCCCCGACTTGATCGCGAGAGCCTGGATGGCCGATTCGACGACGAAGAAGCCCTGGGGTGCGCCGAAACCGCGGAAGGCGGTGAAAGATGGCAGGTTCGTGCGGCACATGTGGCCCGTGACCCTGACGTTCGGGATCGAGTAGGCGCCGGTCGCGTGGAAGAGTGTGCGCGAGAGGATGGCGGGCGAGAGGTCGCAGGTGCAGCCCGAGTTCTGGTAGTAGTCCGCCTCGAAGGCGAGGATTCGTCCCTCCGCATCCATGCCGATTTTGTAGTCCGAGGAGTAGGGGTGGCGCTTGCCGGTGGCGTGCATGTCGTCGCGCCGGTTCAGATAGAGCCTGACCGGCCTGCGGCTGACCCAGGCCCCGAGGGCCGCGAGGGCTCCCCAGTAGGCCGCCTGGTCCTCCTTGCCGCCGAAGGCTCCCCCCAGGCGCCTCGCCTCGACCTCGACCCGGTTCATGGGGATGCCGAGAGACTGCGCGATGGCCTTCTGGACGCCCGTCGGTCCCTGGGTTCCGGAGATGACGAAGACCTTGTCCCCGTCGCGGACTTCCGCGATGGCGCCCTGGGTTTCCAGGTAGACGTGCTCCTGGCCCCCCGAGACGACGGTGCCGGAGAGCACGGTGGCGCAGTCCGCGAACGCGGCCTCCGGGTCGCCCGAGCGCATGGTCCGCGATGGGAGGATGAAGTGACCCGCCTTCGCGGCCTTGCGCTCGTCGAGTATGGCGGGAAGCGGTTCGCCGGTCACGGCGACGAGGGCGGCCGCCCGCCGCGCGAGGGTGCGGGTGCGCGCGAGGCAGAGAACGATCGGCTGGCCCCAGTACTCCCACTCATCCTCGGGGAGAAGGACCTCATCAGGAACGGAGAATCCGATCTGGTTCTGGCCAGGTACGTCTTTCGCGGTGATGACCCGCACGGAGGGGTCGAGTTCGAGGGCTTGGGTCGCGTCGATGGAGAGGATGCGGCCGCGCGCGCTCGTCGAGAGTTTGACCGCTCCCTCCAGGGTGCCGGTCGGCGCGGCGATATCGTCGATGTAGAGGGTGGCCCCTTTGACATTGAGGGCGCTCTCTTTGGGGCTTTTCATGGCAGGAGCTCCTGGGCGATTTCCCCGTCGGGGAAGAGCCGGATGAAGTGAGCCAGCACGAGGCGTCCGAGGATGCGCCTCCGGTAGTCCGCTGAGCCGCGCACGTCGCCGATGGGACTCGATTCCTCCGTGGCGAGCCTTGCGGCCTCTTTGGCTGTCGCGGACGAGACGGGTTTTCCTGCGAGCCAGGCCGATGTCCTCTCGAGGAAAAGAGGCACCGGGGCGACGCCGCCCGCCGAGACTCTCGCCCGGACGATGGTTCCATCCCGGACTTCGACGCGCATGGCCGTGTTGACCGCCGCGATGTCGAGGCTCCGGCGCTTGGCTATCTTCTCGAAGTTGAAGCGCTCGTCGGGGCCGCAGGGCCAGAGCTCGAAGGATTCGATGATTTCGCCTTCGGCCAGGTCGAGGCTCTTGTAGCCCTTGAAGAGTCTCTCGAGGGGCATGAGCCTGTTCCGCGCGTCGACCCCGGCTCCGGCCCCGGCCCCGCGTTTTCCGCCGCCGAGCCTGACCGCGGCGCCCATGCCGATGAGGATGGCCGTCATGTCGGCGACGGGAGAGGCGTTCGCGACGTTGCCGCCCAGGGTAGCCCGGTTGCGGATGAGGCTCGACGCGACTTCCCGCTCGAAGGCTTCGATTCCGGGGAATCCGGAGCGCAGCAGGTGATGGGCGAAGAACTCGCGGACCGTCGTCGCGGCGCCGATTTCGATCATGTCCGGGCCTTCGGAGGCTTTTTTCATTTCGATTCTGCAAAGATTTTCAGAGAGGTCGAGGAGGACGCAGTCCCCGGTTTCCTCAGGCTCGGGGTTGCGCACGTACCAGTCTGTTCCGCCGCCGAGGATGAGGGCGGAACCCCGGGACGAAGCAGCGGCGGAGGCAACAACGGCGCAGGAGATAGCCCCCGCATTCTCTGCCCGGGGCACCGCGGCCGGCGCGGCGGCAAAATCGGCTACCGACGCAGGAATCACGCCCGCGGCGACGAGGGCCTCGATCCTGGCGGGACCGGGCGCAGGGAGGCTAGCGAACTCGCTCACGAGGCGGGCGGCCGCCCTTCTGATGGCCCCGTAGCCCGTACAGCGGCAGAGGTTGCCCTCCACGGCGACGATGGCGCCCGCGATGTCGGGCACAGGCGTTTCGAGGAGCCATCCCGTGAGGCTGACGACGAAGCCGGGCGAGCAGAAGCCGCACTGGCTCGCGTTCTCCTCGAGGAAAGCTTTCATGACGGGCGTGAGGCCGTCGGGTGAGGATGAGGAGAGGCCCTCGATCGTGACGAGATGGCGGCCGGCGAGCTCGCCGAGGGCGAGAAGGCAGGATGGCGCCGTCCTGTAGTGGACGAGGCCGTCCGCCTCGCGCGAGCCGATGAGGACGGCGCAGGCGCCGCAGTCGCCTTCCCGGCAGCCTTCCTTGGTTCCTGTCAGCCCGAGTTCGTGGCGGATGAAGTCGAGGGCCGGCGATCCCGGCCAGGCCTCCACGGAGACCCGACCTCCGTTGGCCATGAAGGATATGGTCGTTTTCATGTCGATCCTTTACACATAGAGTTCCACCGGCTCGAATTTCGACACATCGACGAGGCCTCTGTCCGTGATCTTGAGAGTCGGGATCACGGGCAGGGCCATGAAGGAGAGGGTCATGAGAGGCGAGGTGTTGGTGAGTCCCTCGCGCCTGAATACCTCGTCGAATTCCCTGAGTCTCTCGATGACGAAGGTGGAATCGCGGTCGCTCATGAGGCCGGCCACGGGGAGTGGGAGATCGAGGAGGACTTCGCCGTCCACCACGAAGACGAGTCCGCCCTTCATCTTGTTGAGGTGGCGGGCGGCCTTGAATATGGAGCGGTCGTCGACCCCGGCGATGATCATGTTGTGCGAGTCGTGGCTCACGGTGCAGCCGAAGGCGCCGCGGGTGAGTCCGAATCCGGAGATGAAGCCCTTGCCGATGTTGCCCGAGCCTGTGTGGCGCTCGATGACGAAGATTCTGACGATGTCGCGCCCGGGATCGGAGACGCAGAGCCCTTCCTCGACCTTCGGCTCGACGACGAGGGATTCCGTGATGATGGAACCCGGGATGGCCTGGATGACCCTGACCTTTTTCCCGGTGTCGGGAATGCGGAAATCGTCCTCGGTCAGCCACTTGATGTTGACGGAATCGCGCAAGGGCGGTCCTGACTGCGGAATCTGTGCCAGAAGAATCCCGTTTTCCGCGACGAGGACGCCTTTCTTGAACACCATCGCGGCCCTGAAGTCCCTGAGGGACTCGAAGGCCACGAAATCGGCCCGGTATCCCGGCGCCACGAGGCCCGAACTGCGCAGCCCGAACCAGTCGGCGGGATTGCGGCAGGCTATCCTGAAGGCATCGATGACGTCGACACCGCCTGAGAGCATGAGCCTGAGCGCGTAGTCCATGTGTCCTTCGTCGACGAGGTCGTTGGGGTGGCGGTCGTCCGAGCAGATGAGGAAGCGCGAAGCCGTCCGCGAGTTCACGGCGGGCAAAAGATGCGCCAGGTCCTTGGTCGTCGACCCTTCGCGCAGCATGACGTACATGCCCTTGGAGATCTTCTCTGTGGCCTCGGCCGGGGTCGTGCACTCGTGGTCGGAGCCGATGCCGGCGGCGATGTAGGCGGAGAGTCCCGCCCCCGCGAGGCCGGGCGCGTGGCCGTCGACAGCCTTTCCAGCATCGGTGAAGAGGGCGATCTTGTCGAGGAGGTTCTGGTCCTTGGCGAGGACTCCGGGGTAGTTCATGACCTCGCCGAGGCCCAGAACGCGGGGTTCCCTGAGGAAGGGGTACATGTCCGAGGCGTAGAGGGCCGCGCCCGCCGTGTCGAAGCCCGTGGCGGGTACGCAGGAGGGCACCATGAAGTAGACCTCGAGGGGAAGGCCCTGGCTCGCCGCGAGCATGTAGCGCATGCCGTCGTAGCCGAGGACGTTGACGATCTCGTGGGGATCGGCCACGACCGTCGTCGTGCCGCGGGGCAGGACGATGCGGGCGTACTCGGCCGGCGTGAGCATGGAGGACTCGATGTGGACGTGCGAGTCGACGAGGCCGGGTGCGAGGTACTTCCCTCTGAGATCGATGGTGCGGATGGCGGCGAGTCTGTCGTCGACGCCGACGACGTAGCCGTTTTTGACGGAGACCGTGACATTCTCGCGGATGCGGCCTTCCAGGAGGTCGAGGAGGCGGCAGTTGATCAGGTTCAGGTCGCAGGGAATCACGTTGTTGGCCGCGTCGATCAGGTTCTTGTTCATGGCTCAGGCCTCCTTCGTTCCATCGTAATGCACCGCCTCGTGCTTCGCAACTTTCGGCCTCTGCCTCCACGGTCCCGCCCTCAGGATATGCGAAAGGACCGCCCCCGGGAATCTGTGGTTTCCGGGAAGCGGCCCTTCGGTGGAGAAAGCCCGGCCGGATACGGAGAGGTGCCCAAGGCTCTCCGGGCGGGTGCGGCTCGATCGTCTTTTCCGTAGCGTCGCTCAAGGACGGCACGGAATGGACGCTCATCAAATACCGGATATGAATAATACACTCGGTCCCTTGCGCTGTCCAGAATGAAACGCGGACCGCATTCCGGGAATTTGGGGGCCGCCCTGGCCGGTATCGCCCGGCAGATCTGTTGTGGAAAATGTGAAATTATCTTTGCTTGACTTGATGGAAGAATTCCATTTATAATTTTAAAAACGAATTGCTTCATTTTGCGCGGCTCATATCCAGTTTCTCGGGAAGGCCTTAAGGAGGTGTGCGGTGCTGAGCTTCGGGATCATCGGTCTCAATGAGGGCAACGGGCATCCGTACTCATTCTCTGCCATTTTCAACGGATTCGACGAAGAGGCTCTGGCGGACTGCCCCTTCGCCGCGATCAGAACCTACCTGAGCCGCATACACCAGAACCGGCACATGGTTTCAGGCGCCCGGGTGACGCACATCTGGACCCAGGATGCGGCGATCTCGGCGAAGGTGGCGAGGCTGGCCGGAATCCCTCACATCGTCGACCGCTACACCGACATGCTGGGCAAGGTGGACGGAGTGATCCTCGCGCGGGACGATCCCTGGAATCACTGGGAGATGGCCCGACCCTTCATAGAGGCGGGCGTGCCGATCTACATCGACAAAGTCATCGCACAGAATTTCGGGGATTACCACCGGATCATCGCCGCCGCGGGCGAAAACTACCCTTTCATGGCGGGATCGTCGAGCCGCTTCACGAACGCGGTCATGGATGCCCGGAAGAGCCTGGACCCGGCGAGCGTCCGCTCCATCCACGGCATCAGCACGGTCAACTGGATCAGGTACGGGAATCATCTGCTCGACGGCATCGTCGCGCTCTTCGGCGCAGATTTCAAATCTGTCCAGAATATCGGCGAACCCGGCTGCGACGTCGTGCGCATCGTCTACCGAAACGGCCTGTCTGCGGTACTTGAGGCCATCGACGGGATCTCTCTGCCGATCGGGTTCACCTGCTACCAGAAGGCGGGCGGAGCCCACGTCACGGTCCCCTTCGCGGACGAGACCGACGGCTTCGAATCCTATTTCTGGGGCTTTTTCCGCATGCTCGAGGCCTTCACCGGCATGGTCGAGAGCGGACGGCGCCCTGCCTGGCACGAAGAGACGCTCGCGGTATCGCGGGCTGTCATCGCAGGAGAGCTGTCGAAGAGAATGGGCGGCGTTCGTATCGACATGGACGCCCTGTGGTGAAGAGAGAATGCTTGAAGAGAAGGTAGTGAAGGAGTGACGCTATGGATGTCAGGAAGCTTTTGAGCCTGGAAGGAAAAATCATTCTCGTCACGGGCGGGGCGGGGAAATACGGCCGCCATATCGCCCGCGGCATGGCCGAGGCGGGTGGAACTGTCATCGTGGCTTCGCGCGACCTTCCGGCCTGCCGCGCCTACGCCGAGGAACTCGTCTCCGAAGGATTCCAGGCATGCGCGATGAGACTCGACCAGGCTTCGCCCGAATCGGTCGCCGCCCTGGGAAATGAGATCGAGTCGCGCTTCGGCCGCTTGGACGTATTCGTCAACAATGCCTACGCGCTCACCATGCAGGGTTTCGACGACCCGCTCGATGCCTGGGCCCGGTCGATGGCGGTGAACGCGACGGGCATGTTCGACCTCATGCGCGGGATGCTTCGCCTCATGGAGAAGGGCGGCGGCGGATCGGTCATCAATATCGGGTCGATGAAGGGCTCGTTCAGCCCCTCCTTCGACCTGTACGAGGGAACGACGATGGACGCCTCTCCCGACTACAGTTTCCACAAAGGCGGACTCGCGGCTCTGACCAAGTATCTGGCGCGCAGATACGGTCCAAAGAATATCCGCGTGAACTGCATCAGTCCGGGAGGGTTGGCCGCGAATCAGCCAGAGCCCTTCTATTCACGCTACTGCCGCGCGGTGCCCCTCGGGCGGATGGCCTGCGGCGACGATATCAAGGGGCTCGCGGTGCTGCTCGCCTCCGACGCCTCCGCGTATCTGACAGGCGAGGACATCCTCATGGACGGGGGCCTGCACTGCTGACGGCGATCTCGCGCCGCACCGCCTTCGCCCGCAAAGCCTTTTAGGCCTGTGCGGGTCCGCCTTGCTGCTTCGTCTTTGTCGACATGATCTTGAATCGGTCGCCGCGGTAGACTGACTCGAAGATCGCGAGAATTTTTCCGTCCACGCTGTGTATGAGGTCGATGGTGAGGAGCACCGGCGTCCGTATCGGGCATTCCAGCCTGAGCGCGGCCGTCTCGTCGGCCTCGATGGCCTCTACGGAGCTGCGGATGTAGGAGTACGAGAGTCCCTGTTTCTCCATCCAGAGATCGAGGAAGTCGATCTGGACGGCCATGACCTCGTCGACCGAGGTCGAGAGCGGTAGCGGGATGTAGCCCCTGTCGTAGCTGAGGGGCTCGTCGCCCTGCTGGTCCAACCGCTCAACTTTCAGGCACTTGTCGGTCCTGAGCATGCCGAAGAGTTCGCGGTACGGATCGGGAGGTTCCACGGTCTCGAGCGAGAGGAGAACCCTCTTCATGCCGGGTGCCTGTTCGCGCATGGAGCCCGAGTAGTCTCCGTCGAGGATGGGAACCTTGTGCGAGCGGATTTCCCGGACGAAGGTCCCGATTCCCGGGAAACGCTCTATGAGCCCGTGGTCCTGCAGCATGGAGAGAGCTCTGCGACAGGTTATCCGCGACACATCGAAGGTATCGCAGAGTTCTCTTTCGGAGGGCAGTTTGTCGCCGGGGCCGTACACTCTGGTGACGATGCGCTCGTGCAGATGGTTGTACAGTTTGCTGTATGCGGTTCCTTCAAGGGGCATAAATCCTCTTTAATCTTGAAAATGTAGCCATATATAATGTTATCATATATCGAAAATTGTCAATCCGCCGCGTTTTCCGGACTGGCGCGCCCCGCTCACCCTCGCGTATCATGGACTACACCGAGGCGATCAGGATGCAAAACCACTCGCTCATCAAGCGCATCAACGAATGCAAGGTGCTGAACGCGCTTCGCCTCGGCGCCCCATTGTCCCGCTCGCACATCGCTTGGGCCACGAATCTCGACAAGAAAACCGTGACGAACATCGTGGACAGGTTCATCGAGGGCGGCCTTGTCGTGGATTCCGGTCAGAAAAAAATGACGGAAGGCCGGCCCCACGAGCTTTTGGTCTTCGCTCCCGACCTGCTCTGCGCGGGGATCAGCGTCGAACCCGATCGCGTCAGGGGCCTTGTCGCCGATTTTCACGGTCAGGCGGTAAAAACTGCGACGCTTCGCTACGAGAGCGGTTCTCCCGCAGCTCTGATCGCGCAGAGGACGCGGCAGCTCCTTGTCCAGCTCCGGGAAGCCGCGCCGTCCGGATTCAGGGGGATAGGTATCGTCATCCCCGCCGTCATAGACTCGCTCGGGCGCATCGTGCGCGCCGCCAACTTCAACGGACTCGATGGCTGTTCGTCCTCCTTCTTTCTCTCTATGGAGGAGACTCCCGTCTATTTCGAGAATTCCTCCAAGGCCGAGGCTCTCGCCGAAAAATGGTTCGGCGCCGCCCGCGACATCGATGACTTCGTTGTGGTCAATCTGGGCATCGGTATCGGCGCCGGACTCGTCTTCCAGCGCAGGCTCTACGAGAACCGCGGTTCGTACACGGGAGAAATAGGCCACACCGTCATCGAGGTCGGCGGGAATCCCTGCAGCTGCGGGAGGCTGGGCTGCCTGGAGGCATACCTTTCGGAGAGGGTACTCCGTCCCGAGTTCGGAGTGCCGCCGGATTCTCCCGGCGGGCTTGAAAGCCTTCCGCGATCCGCCAGGACGGACGCTCTGGCGGAAGAAAAAGGTTACCTCCTGGGCAAGGCCCTGGCTCCCATCGTCGCGGTGCTGAACCCGCCCACACTGTTCGTGAACGGATCTCTGACCCGCTTTGCTCCGTATTTCATGAACGGCGTCGAGCGCGGAGTTCGCGACCACTGCCTTCGCGAGTGCGCCGAGAGAACGAGGCTCGTCGCGTCCACCCTCGCCGATGCGGCAGGTCTCGGAGCCCTGTCCCTGGTGTTGAGGGAGTTTTTCGAAGTGCCCGGCCACTACTACATCTGAACTATTGTACGATTCGTGCCGTGATTAGGAATGCAGAATGTTCTTGACTTATTGGAAAATGTCTAATTATAATTTCTGAAATGAATTCGGTCGATTCTCCTCGCCGTCCTGAGGCCACGTGGTGAGGGATGGGCTTCAGTGGGGCGACCTTTGGCCCTATCCTCAGGCGAGTCCGGCATCCGGAATGATCATCGCGTCCGTCCGTTCTGTTTTGTTTAAAACGAAAGCCTAAGGAATGCAAAGTAAAGCAATAAAAATTGTAAAGAAAGTAGATCGCTTTTTTATTGACATATTGTTATATCCGGTATAGCATGACTTTTGTCCAGGAAGCGAGCGTCCGTGCAAGACTTCCGGACCGCAGGAATCCTTTCCGGTCCGAAGGCGAATACCTTTCGGCTGCGTCGCTTGTTCATTTGTCTCGTGGCAACAGGCCGTCCGTGGGGCGGAGAAAGTTTATCGGGAGGTGTTTATGAAAAGAGCGAAGTCATCTCTCTTGCTGCTGTTCTGTATTCTGTTCCTTGCGTCCGGGGTCTCGGCCCAGACACAGAAGGGAACCAGTGCTGCGGGTGGTAAAACCAAAATAACATTCTGGTTCTTCCCCCAGTTCATCAACATCGCCGGGTACGAGTCCAACTCGAAGGCCTTCGGGGATTGGGAGAAGTTCCTCGTATCCGAGTTCAACAAGGCCAACCCCGACATCGAAGTCGTTCCTGAACTGCAGCCCTGGGAAGGCGGCGTCGACAAAGTGAATGTGGCCATCGCGGGCGGAAATCCTCCGGATATCGTCCTCGATTACCTCGGGCGCACAGGCGGATGGTACTATCAGGGAGCGGGCATCCCCCTCGACAATCTCATCTCCCAGAAGGCGATCGACGACATAATCCCCTCGTTCAAGGACCTGTACATGATCAACGGGAAGCTTCACGCCTACCCGATCTTCGCCTGGGTCCAGATGCAGCTCTTCAACAAGTTCCTGTTCGACAAATACGGTATCGGAAACGCTCTTCCTCCTCTCGGCACCGCACAGTCGATGGATGATTTCCGCAACCGCCTCGTCGCCGCCAAGAAAGCCTTCCCGAAGGGTGTCTATCCCTACGGCCTCGGCTGCGCGAGCGAGCAGGGCGACTACGTGTGGTGGGAATTCATCTGGGGATTCGGCGGACAGCTCTTCGACAAGAGCGGCAAGGTCGTGGTCAACTCTCCCCAGACCGTGGAAGCGCTCAAGTTCCTCCTCTCCCTCGACAAGGATGGACTCCTCGCCCCCGGCACCGCGAGCATGACCAGCTCCGACGTTCTGAAGCTCATGTACAGCAACAAGATCGGCGGCTGGGCCGGCAACAGAGGTCACTACACCACGATGGCCGCGGCCGTGAAAGACGGCACTATCGAAGGACCGGCGGCCGTTTCCCTCTATCCCTTCCCGACCAAACCCGGAATCAGCCCCTCCGTCGCGATCGGACCCACCGGCTTCATCGTCATGACCAAGGATCAGGCCAAGCAGAAAGCGGCGGTCGAGTTCATCGAGTTCTACATCCAGGGCAAGTATCTCGCGGCCTCCGCGAAGATGCTCGGACAGCTCCCCGCGACCAAGTCGATCGCCGCCTTGAACATCTACAAGGGCGATGCCCTCGGCGAGACGATGCAGGACATCCTGGCCAAGTACCCCTCGGGGAACTTCGGGCTCTCCAATCCCAACTACAACAAGATCCGCACCGAGCTGGGATCCCAGCTCCAGGCCATGTTCTCCGGGATGAAGACTCCCGAGAAGACAGCCGCCGATCTCGAAGCCGGTCTCAAAAAAATCTTAGGTCAGTAAGCATCCTTTTCCTCCCGGGGTATCCCGGGAGGAAATTCATATCCCAATTCCTGCGGGTGAGCTGATGAAAAAGAAATCTCTCGAAAGAAACAGTTCGGCCTATCTCTTCATACTGCCGAGCGTCCTCATGTTCCTGCTCTTCGTCCTGTATCCGATCATCCTCTCTTTCATCATCAGCTTTCAGCAGAAGGGCCTGATCGCGGCGAAGTGGATAGGATTCGCCAATTACTTCGACATTTTCAGCGATCCCTACTTCATTGTCGCGATCAAGAATACCTTCATCCTCGTCATAATTCTCGTTCCTGTGGCGACCTTCATCGGCTTTGTCACCGCCATACGGATCAATAAACTCTCGAGCGGCCTGGGCGCTTTTTTCCGCGCGGTTTTCTACCTCCCCGTCGTTCTGAGCGGTGTCGTGATAAGCCTGATCTGGAAGTGGATATTCGATCCGAGCTACGGACTACTGAATTTCATGATGGAACTGCTCGGACAGGCGCCGGTCATGTGGATGGCCTCGCCCCGGACACTGTACTACCTGATGATCGTCATTTTTACGTTCAATTTCGGCACCATCCTCATCGTGTACCTCGCGGCAGTGGGCAACGTCCCCGAGGAGATACTTGAGGCCGCGCGCATCGACGGCGCGAAACCTTCGACAATAAAGTGGAAGATTGTGGCCCCCCTCCTCAAGCCGACGACCTTCTTTATCCTGGTCACGCAGACGATCGCCGTCTTCCAGACATGGGTGGTCATCCAGCTGCTGACGAACGGAGGGCCGGCGAGGTCCACGGAGACCATCGTCTTCCAGATATACAAGGACGCTTTCTGGTTCAACCAGTTCGGAAGGGCCTCGGCGATGGGGATGGTTCTGCTCGTCATCGTCATCCTCATAACACTGCTCCAGAAACTGTACGCGGGCGAAGAGCTCAACTATTGACGGGAGAAGACCGATGCTCACCAGCACTAACGAATATAGACAGGGCGGTTTTCTGAACAGGGCGGGCTTCACCGTTTCGTTCATCCTTCTGCTCCTTCTGGCGTTTCTTTTCTTGTTCCCTCTGTATTGGATGGCCAAGGCGGCGTTTCAGCCCTCCTTCTTCGCCATCCAGACTCCTCCGGTGTTTCTTCCGGTGAAGCTGACCCTGAAGAATTTCGACAAACTCTTCAATCAGACTCCCGCACTCAGGTGGTTTCTGAACAGCCTGATTGTCGCGAGCTCCAGCACGGTGCTGACGGTCTTCTTCTCCTCGCTCGCGGGATACGCCTTCGGCAAGAAAAAGTTCGCCGGGAAGAACTTCCTTTTCTGGATGCTCCTCACTGCGATGATGGTTCCCAAGCAGGTGATGCTCATCCCCCTCTATATCCTCATGAACAAGTATTCCCTCTACAACACCTATCCGGGGCAGTTCCTCCCGATGGTGGCGTGGCCTTTCGGTCTCTTTCTCATGAAGCAGTACATGCAGGGCTTGCCCGACGACATAATCCAATCGGCGAAGATCGACGGCGCGGGCGAGTGGACGGTGTTCTCCCGGATCATCCTTCCGATCAGCGTGCCCGCGATAGCGACCATCGGCATCCTGACCTTCGTGAACACCTGGAACGACTACATGTGGCAGCTCGTCATGGTGAAGGATCTCGCCATGGCGACGCTTCCGGTCGGGATCTCGAAGGTGTCCAGCACGGAGATGAGCGTCGACTATGGCCTGCTCATGGCGGGGGCCAGTTTCGGGGCCATGCCCATGATCGCGATCTTCGCGTTCTTCCAGAAGTACTTCGTTAAGGGCATCACGATGGGGGCCGTCAAAGGCTGATGATCGATAGGCGATGGCAGATACGCCAGGGAGTGTTACGTCATGGAAAAGCTTGGTAAACCGCTCGTCGAATCGGAGAGCATCCGGATAGCCATGCTGGGCCGCACGCCCGGCAACGGGCACCCCTATTCCTGGAGCGCGATTTTCAACGGATACGACGAGAGCCTGATGACTTCCGAGTGTCCTTACGCGGGCATACCTGAATACCTGAACAAACAGCCCAAGGACACGCTCGGCATCCCCGGAGCGAAGGTCACCCACATCTGCTGCACAGGTTCGGGAGATTTTGAGGCCGAGCACGCGGCGCGCTGCTCCCTCATCCCGAAGGTGGTGGCGCATCCTGAGGATGTCATAGGCGAGGTCGACGCGGTGATCATCGCGACGGACATCGGGAGCGAGCACGTCGAGAGGGCGAGACCCTTCGTGGAGGCGGGGATTCCCATCTTCGTCGACAAACCCCTCGTGGACAACGCCCGGGATCTCGCCGTCTTCAACGCCTGGGTGGCCGAGGGCAGACCGATCATGAGCAGCAGTTCCATGCGGTACTCCAAGGAATATATCCCCTATCAGGAATCCACGCACAATCTGGGCGAACTGCGCTACGTCACGGTGACCTGCGCGAAGAAATGGGAGACCTACGGCATCCATGCGCTCGAGGGCGTCTTCTCCGTGACGGGACCCGGCTACATCTCGTGCAGGAACACCGGCACGGCCGAGAGGAATGTCGTCCACTTCAAGCACGAGAAGGGGATCGACGTCGTCGTGGTCGTCACGAAGGACATGTTCGGGGGCTTCGGTCTCATGACGCTCTGCGGGACGAAGGGGAGCGACACGGTCGTCCAGAGGGACAGCTACTACTCGTTCCGCAAACAGCTCGTGAAGTTCGTGGACTACCTCCGCACGGGCCTGCGGCCTTTCCCCTACAGCGAGACCGAGGAGCTCATGCGCATGGTGATCGCGGGCCAGATGAGCAGGGACTTGCACGGCGAGGAAGTGTTCCTGAAAGACATACTCTGACGGGCAGGCCGGCGTCGCGGACGGATCCGTCCCCTGCGATGCCTGCATGAGGCGCCCTGCGAGGGCATGAATCCGGGTATTCAATGGAGAAACCATGAATTTTACGATGAGAAAGAGCAGGACGCTCCGCGTACTCAGATCGGGCGGCGTCGCGAACTGTTTCAAGGTGAACTTGAGCGATTCGCGCTCCGTGGAGATCGCGGCCATGCACGGCTTCGATTGCGTCTGGACCTGCATGGAGCATGTCGGCAACGACTGGGCCTCGCTGGAAAGGCAGATACTGGCCGCGAAAACCCGCGACACCGACATACTCTGCCGGGTTTCGCGGGGCGGCTACAGCGATTACGTTCGGCCCTTCGAGCTCGACGCTGCCGGCATCATGGTTCCCCACGTGATGAGCGGCGAGGACGCTGCGGCCGTCGTCCGGATGACGAAATTTCCTCCCCTTGGACGCAGGGCCGTCGATGGCGGCAACGCGGACGCCGCCTACTGCAACGTTCCTTTCCTCGAGTATCTCGCGCGCTCCAACAGCGAAAAATTCGTCATTCTCCAGATCGAGGATCCTGAGAGCGCCGACAGGCTCGAAGAGATAGCTGCGGTGGACGGCTACGACATTCTCTTTTTCGGCCCGGGGGATTTCAGCGTCGCGATCGGGGATCCGGGCAACTTCAAGAATCCGAGGCTTCTCGAAATACGGAAAAAAATACCCGAACTCGCGAAGAAATACGGTAAATTCGCGGGCACTGTCTGCAACCCGCAGAATCGCCAGGAGCTCATCGACGCGGGCTACCGCTTCCTGAGCATCGGCGCGGATGTGGTGGGCTTGAGCCAGTACTGCGCGTCGATGGCCGCCGCGGCGGGGATCGGCGCGGGCAACGGGGCCGTGGAGTTCTACGGGCAGACCGGAAAGAGTCAGGAGGGGCGGTAGAATGGGCGTCCTCGATATGTTTTCGCTGAACGGGAAAGTCGCCGTCCTCACGGGCGGTGCGGGGCTCTATGGCAGGCAGTGCCTCACGGCGCTCGCCGAGGCCGGCGCGGACACCTACATCGCCTCGCGGAACGTGGAGGCTCTGGAAACGGCGGCGCAGGAGTACAGGGCGAGGGGGCTCAAGGTCACCGCCCTCCAGTACGACCAGGGCGACGAGTCGTCGATCCTCCGTCTCCGCGACGAGGTCGCGAAGAGGAGCGGGACCTGCGACATCCTCGTGAACAACGCAGTCTCCCGGAACATGCGAGACTGGGGGGATGACGCGAGCGCCTTCGACGCCGACCTGCACATAAACGGAACAGGGCTCTTCATCATCACGAGGGCCTTCGGCGAGCTGATGATACCCAACAGGGCCGGCTCCATCGTCAATATCTCCTCGATGATGGGTGCCGTGGGGCTCGAGCAGCACAACTACGACGGGACGGATATGGAGAGCTGGTGCGGCTCCTACTTTTTCCACAAGGGCGGCATGATCAACTTCACGCGATTCTGCGCGAGCTACTTCGGCCGCTTCAATATCCGCGTCAATTGCGTCTCCCCCGGCGGCCTCGCGATGCCCTCGCAGCCGGAGCGCTTCAAGGCGAATTATTCGGAGAGAACGCAGCTCGGGCGGCTCGCGAATGACACGGATCTCATGGGACTCATCGTCTACCTCGCGTCGGACGCGTCCCTTTATATGACCGGCGCGAACATAGCCCTGGACGGCGGGTATACGGCGAAATGAAAAGTGTGACGGCGGCGCTGTACGAGCGCGCGAAAATCAGGATTCCCGGAGGCACACAGCTCCTCAGCAAGCGTCCGGAGATGATGGCTCCGGATCTCTGGCCGGCCTATTTCAGCGAGGCCAGAGGCTGCGAAGTCTGGGATCTGGACGGGAAGCGCTACATCGACATGTCCACGAACGGAATCGGCTCCTGCCTCCTCGGCTTCGCGGACCCGGATGTCTCTTCCGCGGTCAAATCCCGCATCGACAGGGGGAGCATGTGCTCTCTCAATCCGCCCGAGGAAGTGGAGCTCGCCGATACCCTCTGCGGGATACATCCCTGGGCCGAACAGGCGCGCTTCACCCGCTCGGGCGGAGAAGCCTGCGCGGTGGCCGTGCGCATCGCGAGGGCCACGACGGGCAGATCCATCGTCGCCATTTGCGGCTATCACGGCTGGCAGGACTGGTACCTCGCCTGCAATCTCGGCGACAGCGAGGCCCTCGGCGGACACCTCCTTCCGGGTCTCGATCCCCACGGCGTACCCCGCGAACTCGCGGGGACGAGTCTCGCCTTCCACTTCGGCGACGCGCGGGAACTCGAGGCCATCATCGCGGAGCACGGGAAGGACCTCGCCGCGGTCATCATGGAGCCCTGCAGGAACACCGACCCCGCGCCGGGCTTCCTCGACTACGTGAAGGAACAGGCTCACCGCTGCGGCGCCCTTCTCATTTTCGACGAGATCACCATAGGCTGGCGGCTCCATTTCGGCGGGGCGCACCTGAAATTCGGCGTAACTCCCGACCTCGCGATATTCGCGAAGGCCCTCGGCAACGGACACCCCATCGGCGCGATCATCGGCAGCACAAGGGCGATGGAGGGCGCGAACACATCTTTCATCAGCAGCACGAATTGGACCGAGAGCGTCGGTCCGGTGGCGGCCCTCGCCACCCTCGCCAAGATGCGGGCCGCGGATGTGCCGGCCTATGTGGAGGATGTGGGGCGCCGTGTCCTCGACTACTGGAAGACTTCGGCGAAGAAAAACGGACTTCCCGTCGACACCGGGGGATGCCAGGCCTGCCTCGCCCATTTCCGCTTCGTGCATCCCAAGGCGGAGGCCCTCCGGACGCTCTACACTCAGGCGATGCTCGAGCGGGGATTCCTCGCGGGAGTTTCCCTCTACCCCACGCTCGCGCATCGCGACGGGCCGGTCTCGCTGTACGGAAAGGCCATCGAGGAAGTTTTCGCGCTCATCGCCGGGGTCATCGCGGCGGATGAGATCGAATCCTCGCTCGCAGGACCCGTGGCGCACAGCGGGTTCAGACGTCTGAACTGAAGCAGTCGTCAGGACCAACGTTTTGTCTTGACAAGTTGCGACAATGACGTCATTATGATTGTCATAACATTATCATAGGTTGGAATTAAAATGCAGCACTACGATTTCTTCGGTCGCGCAGTCTCCCGCCTCGGTGTCGGAACCGTCCAGTACGGTTTGAGCTACGGCATAAACAACAAGACGGGGCAGACGCCGACGGCGGACATCGACGCTGTGTTCGAAAAGTGCAGACAGCGGGGCGTCACCTTCCTCGACACCGCCAGGGCCTACGGTTCGAGCGAGGCGCGCATAGCCGATGCCCTCGACCGGCTCGGTGCGCGGGATGACTTCATCGTCGCCACGAAACTGGACTTGCCGGGGGATTGGGAGTCCATGGACGAGCCCGGGCTCCTCGCGGCGGCGCGCGCGAGCCTCGAGGGAAGTCTTGCGGCTCTCAGGGTGGACAGCCTCGAACTCTGCCTTCTGCACACCGAGCGCTACCTCAGGTTTCCCTGCCTCTGGAACTTTCTCCTCGACGCGGTCGCATCGGGGCAGGTCCGGCACGCCGGCGTCTCCGTGGAGGTCGGCCCGAGCGGCGCAGAGGCTTGCTTCGGCCTGCCGGGACTGGAGGCGCTCCAGATCCCCTTCAATGTCTTCGACGGCAGATGGGCGAAATCCGGATTCTTCGAGAAGGCCAAAAAATCCGGTATCCTCGTGGTGAGCCGCAGCTCCTACCTGCAGGGACTCGTCCTCATGGCGCCCGATGAGCTGCCCGCAAACCTTTCCTACGCTCGGGCCTACATCGAGCGACTCGAGGATATCGCCGGCCGGTACGGCATGGACCGGAAAACCCTCAGCCTCAGATACGTGTTTTCGCGGCCCGAGATCGGAACGAGCATTCTCGGCATGGATACGGCCGCTCAATTCGACGAAAATTACGACATTTTCATGCGCGGCCCGCTCGGTCCGGAAATCCTGGCCGAGGTGTCAGCCGCCTTCGACGAGGTCCCGGAACATTGCGTGAATCCCGCTCTGTGGAAGACTGTGCGCCCCTGAGATCCGCGGGAAAAGAGGAGAACCGAATGAAACGAATTTATTCCGCGTCCGTCACGCCCTTCACCGAAGAGGGCAGAATCGACGCGACATCGCTGGAACGCCTTCTCGAGTTCGATCTCGAGAGGGGAATCGAGGGATTCTTTTTCCTCGGCTCGATGGGGGAGTGGGCTGTCCTCGACAGCGCGATGAAGCGGGAGTTGCTCTTTGCAGCCTCCGGCATCCTCCGCGGCCGGGCCGAAATGATAGCGGGTGTCCACTCCACGGGGCTGGCCGGCATTCTCGAAAACATCGAGACCTTCTCGAAGCTGGGCTGCGATTCCTTCGCGGTGCAGCTGCCGGGAGGCTGGGCGAAACCGAAAGACACCGTCAAATATGTGCAGAAGATCGCGGATTTCTCGCCGAAGCCGATTTATCTGTATTACGTGCCGGGCGCGAATGGAATTTCCCTCACCAAGGAGCAGTTCGCCGAACTCTTCTCCCACCCGAACGTGGCCGGCGTAAAGAACTCCTCCGACAGCCTGCGGGCGAGAAAGGAATTGCTCGAACTCAAGCGAACCAGGAATTTCGTCCTTTTCGAGGGGCAGGAGTGGGTCGTCGACGAGTCCCTGGCCCTCGGCTGCGACGGAGCCCTCGTGGGAATGGCCCCGCTCGGGGCGAAATTGTTCCGCTCGATCGCCGATGCGGTCGATTCAGGCGATCTTCGCGCCGCGGCCGAGCGCCAGAGTGTCATGCTGAAGATATTCGACGGCGTCTACGGCGCCGATCTCAGCACGGTGTGGATCGGCCAGAAGTACGCCCTGAAGCTGCTCGGGATCATCGCCACGGAAAAGACGCTTGTCCCGGCCGAGGAAAACGCGCTGAGCGATCAGGTCAGAAAGAGGATCGAGCGCTGTCTTGCCGAGTACCGCGACTACCTGGTCTGATCCTGGATTCCCGAGGGAATCGATGAGGAGAATGAAATCGATGAGATACGCAGCGACAGGGGAAGTCCACAAAGACTTCCATTTGGCCACCGACACTACGATCCGGTACGTGCTCAAAAAATACGACAGGAATTTCCTCGCGGAGCTCTTCAGGCGGACCGCGCAGAAGGTCTATGTCGACATATACGACCACCTCAAGGGTGGAGACCCCTCCGAACTCCTCGGGCATTGGAAGTTTTTTCTCGAGCGGGAAGGGGGAGATTTCACGATCGAAGAGGAAGCCGGCGCGGTCCGCCTGCACGTGAAGGACTGTCCCGCCGCGAGGCATCTGGCGGAAGGGGGAAGGCCTGTCTCTCCGGAATTCCATCTTCAGACAATCCTCATGAACAATGCCTGGGCCGAGGGCACTCCCTTCGAAATCTCGACGGAAGTGAAGGGCGAACGCGAGTGTCTGATCACTCTGAGGAGAAAGACCGATGCTGCCAAGTGATCACTTCGTCAGAATGTACAATGAACTCTTCAAAATGCTGGAAGAGCGCGGACACTCCCAGCTGCAGGAATACTGGCTCGAAATATCGGATCTCCAGGAGTCGATCCTGGGCCCCTACATCGACAAGGCTGGCCTTGCGGGGATGTACGAGTATTGGGAGCACATCAGGATCGAGGAGAATTGCGACGCGACGCTGACTCTGACCGATGAGTATTTCGAGTTCCTCATGCACGCCTGTCCCTCGCTCAGGAAGGCCATGGACAACGATGCCGGGGCCTTTCCCCTGTATTGCGACCACTGCGCGGGGTGGATCAAGCCCCTCATGGAGAAGAGGGGATATTTCTGCGTCTACGATATCATCTCCAGGACCGAGCCGCGATGTGTGATGCGGATCTACAAGGACCGCGAATTGGCCAGGAAGTACGCACAAGGGGTCAAGCTTCTGGCGGAGCCATACAGGCGCGTCGAACCATAATCCCGGAACTCTCCGGTCAAACACAAGTCGATTTGCATCGTATCCGTAAAAGAAGAGGAGGAACGTCGCATGAAAGAATTTACGTTCAAACCGGCCCCGTGGGTGCCGTATCAGAACAAGGAAGTCCTGGACAGGTGCCGGAAACTGACGCGAGCCGATATGGAGAAGCACGCCAACCCGGATTTCAGGATCAAGATCGTCGAGAGTCCGTCCCTGCTCTGGCTCGGAGACATGGTGCTCCGCATGCGGGAGTCGGATGAGCAGGACAAGAAACTCGTCATGATCATGCCCAACCCCGCGCCGGTCATGTATGCGGCGGTGGCGGAGCTCGTCAATAGATTCAAAATCAATTGCAGAAATGTGCACACCTTCAACATGGACGAGTGGGCCGACCAGGACGGCAACATAGCCCCCGAGAGCTACTGCGCCGGATTCAATCACTCGTTCATGAAATATTTCTACGGACAGATAGATCCCGATCTGCGCATGCCCCGGGAGAACTGCCGCGCGCCGACTACGGAGAACATCGCGCGCTACAGCGACATGATCACCGAGTGCGGCGAGGGCGGGGCCGACATCTGCTACAGCGGCCCGGGCTGGGCGGGGCACATCGCGTTCATCGATCCGGACACGCCCGAGTTCGCCTGCGATACGGTCGAGGAATTTCTCGCGATGAACGCGCGGGTGGTCACCCTCAATCCGCTCACGATCATGCAGAACTCCCTGCACGGCGTATTCGGCTGCTCGGGCGATATCGCCAACGTGCCGCCCAAGGCTGCGACCATAGGCCCTGCGGATGTGGCCCGGAGCAGGAACAGGATGGAATTCCACGATCTCGCGACCATGGGATCCATCTCCTCCTGGCAGAGGATGACCTCGCGGCTCGTGCTGTACGGAGAGGTCACCCCCAAGGTACCGTCTTCCATCCTTCAGCTCTTCCCGACCTCCGTGTACGTCAGCGAGATGATCGCGAAAGAGTTCGAGTGCTGGGAAACGGTCGGCTATTGAGCGGTACGACCCGAGGCTTCCTTAAAATCGGCCCCGATCGACCGATCGGCCATGAATCTGCAAAGAGGCGACAATGCAAGCTCTTGTTAATGTCAGAATAGTCACGGAAGACGGCATTCTTGAAGATGGCGCGCTCGTCATGGACGGCGGACGGATCGTGGGCCTTGGCCCCGCCCGTGAAATCGGGATACCGGCGGGCGCGCGGGTCATCGACGGGGCGGGGCTCATCGCGGGCCCCGGCCTCGTCGACATCCACTGCCACGGCGGCGGGGCGATATGGTGCTACGACGATCCCGTGGCCGTGGCGAAACACCATCTGGCGGGGGGGACCACTTCGCTCTGCTGTTCGCTCTATCACGCCCAGGATTTTCCCACGACGGTGAAGGCTATCGGCCTCATACGGAAGGCCTGCGAGGAGAAGAATCCCGGCAACATCGTCGGCATCCACTTCGAAGGCCCCTACCTGAATCCGAAATACGGCGCCTCCGCCAGGACGGCCCGGGCGCCCGATCCCGTCGAGTACAATACCTATCTTGAATTGGCGGAAGGACTTATACGGCAGTGGTCCTTCTCGCCCGAGGTGGAGAATATCGAGGCCTTCGCCGACACGGTGCTCGGAAAGGGCATAACCATGTCCTTCGCGCACTCGGAGGCCAGTCCGGAACTCATCTTCAAGTACGCGCAGAAGGGTGTCTCTGTGTGCACCCACATTATGGATGCCACGGGCTGCTCGATCGTCCCGACCAGGTGGGCCGGCACGCGCGAAGTCGGATTCGACGAGGCCATCATGCTCTGCGACTCGGTGATGACGGAGGTGATCCCGGATGAGCGCGGGGTCCACGTGCGCCCCCTCATGTGCAAGCTGATCCTGAAGACTGTCGGCATAGACAGGATCATCGCGATCACGGATTGCGCGACGCAGGGGGGATTCGACGAGACGTCCAAAGGTACGGAGTCCGGAACAGGGGAAGCCGCCGATTCCCCCGACATCAACATGGTGGGCGAAGAGTTGTGCGGAAGTCGGCTTCTCATGTACCGGGCTGTGCGCAATTTCATGAATCATACCGGAATAGGCCTCGTCGACGCGTTCAGGATCGGCGCGCGGAATCCCGCCAAGGCCATCAAAATGCTGGATGAGATCGGCACGCTGGAAGTCGGGAAGAGAGCGGACGCCATCCTCGTCGACGAGTCTTTCAACCTGAAATCGGTCATCCTGGGCGGCGAGCTCGTCGTGGAGCGCCGATGAGCTCGACTGGAGACGGGGATCTTCTCGTCGGGATAGATCTCGGGACGACAGTGTGCAAATGCGTCGTCGTCGACGCTGACCTTCGCGTACAGGGCAGCGCCTCCCGCCGCATTCCCCTCGCGGCGAGGCCGGGCGGCGAGATCGAGCAGGACGCAAAGCTCTGGTGGGAATCTTCCCGCGAAGCTATCGCGGAAGCCCTCCGTCAGCCCGGAGTCCGCGCCGATCGCGTGCGGGGACTCAGCGTCAGCTCCCAGGGCATCTCATTCGTGCCGGTGGACGCTTTCTGCGAGCCCCTTGGCCCCGCCATCAGCTGGATGGACATGCGCGCAGTGGCGCAGATGGACACGATCCGCGACAGATTGGGCGAGCGGGATATCTTCGCCCGGACGGGGAAGCGCTGCAGCGCGGCCTACACGCTGCCCAAGCTGCTCTGGCTCATGGAACACGAGCCGGAAACCTACCGCGCCGCGGCGAAAATCCTGATGCCGCTCGATTTCCTTCTCGCGCGTCTGACCGGCGAGTTCGTGACCGACCACAGCATGGCTTCGGGCACGATGTTCTACGACATCGGAGAGAGGGCCTGGTCGGCCTGGATTCTCGAATCGTTCGGGATCGAGCCGGGCAAATTGCCAAAGCTGCGCTCCAGCGGGACGCCGGTGGGCAAGCTCCTTGCGGGCGTCGCGGGCGAACTCGGACTGCCCGAGTCGACCGTCGTTTCCGTCGGCGGCCAGGACCAGAAGGTGGCGGCTCTCGGGGCCGGCATCGATATGGCCCGGACGACCGTATCCCTCGGGACGGCGATGGCCATCACGAGGCAGTGCGCAAGGCCTGTCCTCGATCCACTCATGCGGATACCCTGTTTTTCCGGCCTCTCGGAGGGGCGCTGGGTGATAGAGGGCTCTTCCGACTGCTGCAGTGTCCTCGACTGGATGAAAAAGACCTTCTTTCCCGAACTCGGCTACGACGATCTCAACCTTCTGGCGGAGAGATCGGAGGGAGAGCCGAATCCAGTGACTGTTTTTCCCTTCTTCTCCGGGGCGGGTTCTCCGCACTACGCAGCTCGGGCGCGCGGGTTCATCCACGGCCTCGACTTCTCGACGGATAGGGGTCAGCTTGTGCGAGGCTTCTACGAGGGCATGGCCTGCCTGATCCGCTCCAACCTCGAGGTCATGGAGGAGCTTTCGGGCGCCATCGGCGAGCTGCGGATTTTCGGCGGCGGGTCGCGCAGCGAGCTCTGGTGCCGGATAATCGCCGATGCCTGCGGAAAACCGGTGAGCGCGCTCGCGACTTCGGAGGCCGCATCCATCGGAGCGGCGATTCTGGCCGGACTCGGCTGCAGAACCTTCGCCGACGGCGCACAGGCGGCGGGTAAACTCGAGACAGGGAAGACCTTCGAGCCCCGGGCGGCCTTCTCGCGGCGCTACCGCGAAAAATATGAAGACTATTGCGCGATCCGGGACAGAAACCTGCGGGACTAAAACCCGCGATACCCGAGATACGCGCGGACCTGAGCATGGAGGAGCGATCATGAAAAATGGATTGAAGGCGGGTGTGGCGATTGTCGATATTTCTCCGGGGCCGGGCATCGAGCTCGCCGGCTATCCGCACCATCCGCGCCACAACACAGGAATCCACGATCCCCTGTACGCCGGCTGTGTCTGCCTCGACGATGGCTCCACGAAACTCGCGATAATCTCCATGGATCTCCTCATGTACTCCAAGACGGCAGTGCGCGCCCTTCGCGAGGAGGCTTCTCTCCTCACCGGCATCCCGGCGCGCAACATCATGATCCTCTGCTCCCACACCCACTCGGGGCCCTGGACCTCCGGCAGGCTCGATCTCGAGGCGCTCGAACAGGGACTAGAGCCCGACGCCGCGTACATGGCGGAACTGCGGGGCAAGCTTGTCCGCCTCGTGGCCGAGGCCTGGGAGAAAAAATTCGACGCGGCGCTCGGCGTCGGAGCCGGATTCTGCGGGAGAGAGCAGGGCGTGGGCGGGAACAGGAGAAACCCGAACGAGATCGCCGACCCCGAAGTCTGGACGCTGGGCGTGAAGGACGCGTCGGGAAACCTGCGCGGCTGCCTCGTGAAATACACCCTCCATCCGACCTTCCTCCACTCCGACAATTTCCAGGTCTCCGCGGATTATCCGGGCTGCATCCGCGCGTATTTCGCCGAGAAGAATCCGGACATGGTCTTCATGTTCGCCCAAGGGCCCTCGGGGAACCAGAGCCCCCGCTACTTCCGCAGCGGAAAGACCTACGACGAGGCGATTCGAGTCGGCCGCGCGATCGGCGCCGAGGCCGACCGAGTCCTCTCAGGCCTCGAATATCGCGGCGACCTCTCCCTCCTGTGCGTCTCCACCGAGATCGATCTCGAGCTGCGCGCTCTGCCGCCGCGCGGGGAAGCCGAGAGACATGTCGCCGCCGCGCGCTCGGAGTGGGAGTCGATCAAGGCCACGAGCGCGGTGGAGCGCGATATCTGGAACGCAGAGCTCCGCCTTCTGGGCGCCGAAGATACCCTGGGCTACCTTCTCCTGAAGGAGAAGGGGGAGAGCCTCCACCTCCTGGACGACGAAATGCCAGCGGAGATACAGGTGATCGGGATCGGCGACGCGCGCATCGTCGGCGTTCCGGGAGAGCTCTTCGTGGAACTCGGCATCACGATACAGTACCGGGCGCCCTTCGAGTCCGTCTTCGTCGCCGAGTTGGCCAACGGCTGCCTGCCTGGGTACGCCTGCACCGCCCGCGCCTACGCTCAAGGGGGCTACGAGGCGGGCACCTCGCTCCTGTCCGGCGCGGCCGGCGAACAAATCGTCGACGCGGCTGTCGATCTTCTGTACAAGACGCGGTGAAGGGGAGGGGAAAAGATGATTGTCGATCTGCTCGATAACGACGCTGTCTACGCGGCCTCAGGCGACAGCTTGCGCCGGGCCTTCGATTTTCTTGCGGCGGCGGACTTCCCGGCTATGGCGTCAGGACGCCACGATATCGACGGCGAGCGAGTATTCGCCCTGGTTCAGCGCTACGAGACGAAGCCCGGGGATACCTGTGTCTGGGAGGCGCATCGCCGCTACATCGACGTACAGTTTCTGGCGCAGGGGATCGAGACCGTGGGCTACGCCCCCATCGGGACTCTCAGGACGACGAAGCCCTACACCGCGGAGGGCGATTGCGAGCTCTTCGCCGGGGCCGGCGACCATCTGACCCTGCGCGCGGGGATGTTCGCCGTGTTCTTCCCCGCTGACGCGCACATGCCCTGCATGACCGCGGGGAGCCCGACCCAGGTTCTCAAGGTCGTCGTGAAGGTCGCCGTCTAGTCCGTATCAGGGCCTTGAGATGGAGGATGCCGATGGATGAAGAGAATCCCGTTGCCAGGATAAGGCCCGCCATGCTGGCCACCGTCTGCCTCCCCATCCGGGAGGGCGGCGGTTTCGATGAAGGGCGGTTTCGCCGCGCGGTCTCTCTCCTTTACTCCGCGGGCGCGGAGAATCTGTACATTTTCGGCACCGCCGGCGAGGGGTACGCGCTCACCGACGAGATGTTCCGCGACGTCGCCTCCGTTTTCTGCGACGCGACGCGCGGCCATACGGGGATCCGCCAGCTCGGCGTGATCGCCATGTCCGTGCCCCAGATCCGGGCGCGGATCGAGCTCGGCCTCGAGCTGGGTTTCCGGGATTTCCAGATCTCCCTGCCCCCCTGGGGAACGCTCACCGACCGGGAGCTCGGCCGCTTTTTCCGCGAGGTCCTCGATCCCTATCCCGAGGCGAAATTTCTCCACTACAACACTATCCGCGCAGGAAGGATCGTGACCGGGCGCGAGTATGCCCGGATCGCGGCCGAGCACCCCAATCTCGTCGCGACGAAATCGGGAGGACACTCTGCCGCTTCGCTCCTCGCGCTCTTCGGGGAAGCCCCTCTCCTCTGCCACTTCGTCACCGAGCTCGATTACGCGGTGGCCAGTCTCCTCGGGAAAGACTGCGGCCTCCTCGTGTCGATAGGCGCGCTCAATCCCGGCCGTGCCCGCGCTTTCTTCGAGGCAGGGCGCCGGAGAGATGTCAAAACCCTCCAGAGCATGGTCCGCGAGCTGTACTCGATCCGCGGCAGGATCCTGGAAACGGTGGCAGGGGAGGGCGCCCACATGGACGGCGCCTACGACAAGCTCTACTCGAGGTTCACCGATCCCGATTTTCCTCTCGATCTCATTTCACCCTACGGGGGAGCGGGAGTGGACGCCTTCGAGCGTCTCGGAACCTGGCTCTCGGAAACCTGGCCTGAGTGGATGCCGGGGACACCCGGAGGGAAGCCCGGAGGGACACTCGGAGGGATGCCAGGGACAACTGGTACGCCAAGGAAGGAGGGTGATCGTGAAGCCGAATGAGAGAGTCCGCGCCGTATACGGCGGGCGCGTCCCCGACAAGGTTCCCCTCATGCTGGATCTCTCCCACTGGTACAAGAAAAACAGGAACGTACCCTTCGATCTCTCGGGCTTTTCCCGCCCGGAGCCGGGCCTCGCGGAGCTCCACAGGGAGATCGGCGCGGTCTGCTATTGCGAGATGGGGAGCTTCTATTCGCTGTACTCCGACGACCCGGATGTCCGGATCGAGTCGCGCACCGAGGGCGGCGTCTTCACCTACTCGATCCGGACGCCCCTTGGCTCGTTGCACGAGGAGAGGGTTTTCAATCCGGCGAGCTACTCGTACGGAATCCGGAAGTACCTACTCGAGTCCACCGATGATTTTCCGATCGTCGAATACCTCATGGAGCGACTCCGCTGCCGCCCCAGGTGGGAACACTTGCGGGCCTGGTGCGAGGCTCTCGGCGACCTCGCCTATCCCTACGCCCAGCTGCCCTATTCCGGTTCGGGCTACCTCGTGTCCCGCTATATGGGCGTCGAGGCGACTGTCTTCGCGATCCAGGACGAGCCCGAACGGGTTGCGCGATTCGTCTGCACGGTGAACGAGTGCAATCTCCGCATCCTCGAGGCCATCATCGACGGCCCCTTCGAGACCCTTATCATCAGCGACAACTACGACAGCAACGTGCAGACCAAGGCCTTCTTCGACGAGTACGTGCGCGGCTACTACACGGCGGTCGCGGACAGACTCCACGCGGCGGGAAAATATCTCGCGGTGCACGTCGACGGGGAGAGCCGGGGCGCGCTCGGCTGGCTGGCCGAGTGCGGCGTGGATTGCGCCGACGCCCTGACGCCCGAGCCCATGTTCTCGCTCTCGCCGGCCCGGATGCGCGCACAGGCCGGTCCGGGTCTCATCCTGTCGGGCGGAATCCCTGCGACGATTTTCGGTTCGACGGGAAGCGACGCTCAGTTCATAGAATGCGTCAGACGCTGGCTCGATACGCGGCTTTCGTCCCCGAGGCTTCTGATGGCAGCGGGGGATCAGGTTCCCCCGGATGCCCCCTTCGCGAGGATCGCGATGCTGCCCGAGCTGGTTGACAGGTACGGGCGATACTAAGGCGCGCACTGCGCCGAGATGATCAGGGCGGCGCAGAGGAAACGGAATCGGTCGAGTTCCGCGAGTCGCAGGTCGCGGTCGCCGAGCGCCTGCAGCAGCGCGGGCGCGATATCCTCGCCGCCGACCCGGATGGACCTCGCCGCGAGCTGCGTGTCCGCAAGGAGTCTGCCCGCAAGGAGCCTATCCGCCAGGAGCCTGTCCGCCAGGAGCGGACTGACGATGGCGGAGAAGAGCGACGGATCTTTCAAGGGGGCTTCTGCGATCTCCAGAAGCCTGGACTTCAGTTCGGACGAAGAATTCCCGATCCTCTCCTCCACGCAATCCTTCAGCTGTGCGACGCCGAGCTCTCCGTGCTCGGTGAAGCCGGAGTATTTCGGGTAGAACCAATCGAATACTCCCGCCATCGACGAGAGGGCGAGCACGATCTCGTCCCGGATGCAGGAATCAGAAGGCTCGGACAATCGGCCAAGAAGGATCGGCACCGACGAGGCCCGCCCGTAAATTCTCGCGGCCGCGATCGCGCGTTCGAGCAGCCGGGGATTCTCCGTTTCTCCAAGAATCGCCTCCATCTTTGCGAGAGATTTCCCATCTCCGAGATGTGCCAGCGACACCATGCTCGTCCCTGCGAGAAGGGTATCGTCGCTTCGCATCGCCACCCTGAGCTGCGGGATACCCTCGACTATCCGGCGATTCCCGATGATTTCTGCTGCCAGATGGCCCGTGGTGCCGGGATGATCTTTCAGCTCGGCGATGAGCATCCTTTCGACTTCCCCGCCCATCGGGGCGTCCCTCAGAGCCTTTAGCGCGAGGGTCCGTGTCTGCAGGCTGGGCGATCTCACCTTGCTAAGAAGCTCCCCCACGGCCAAGGCCGAGAACTGCTCTCCGAGCGCCTCGATCGCTTTGCCCTCCTCGCTGAAGGTCCGGGGATTCTCGAGTCGCCGGAGGAGGGCCAGCGCCCGCATATCTTTCGGGGACAGCATGAAACGGATGGCCTCGCCGAGCGAATAGGCGTCCCCGCTCGTCAGCCTGATCATGATCGCCGCCGCCGCCAGAAGCAGAACGATCGCGAGCGAGAAAAAAATCCGGAAAGCCCCTGGCGCGCTGAGGCCGGGGATCGCGAGCAGCCGATCGAGAAACCATCCCCCCGCGAGCGAGCCCACCGTTCCACCGGCCCCGACGAGGAGGTAGAAGATGATGCCGAAATTCAGTCTGTCCTTCGGAGGCGTCATGCCGAGGAAATAATTCTGCCCCGCGTTGCCCATGCCCGCGGTTCCCATACCGTACAGGAAGAACATGAACCCGGCGACGAGCGAGGCCAGAAGTCCTCCACGAAGGCTTGGACAGAGGACCGCGGGGATGAGGGAAAGCGTGGTGACGACCGCGAAAGCGAAATACAGGGGTTTCGATCCGAGCCTGTCCAGGGTGAAGCCGCTCAGTATCGCCATGCAGAGCGCACCGACATTCGCGAGGCTCGCGAGCAGGGCGAGACGACTGTCGGCCAGGCCGTGTACTGTCTTGAAATACACAAGCAGAAACGAGCCGGTCATGGCGATTATCAGGTAGACGAGGAAAATCGAGGCGAAGAACAGCGCCGTTTTCCTGGATTTCAGGGCCTTCGCGAAGCTCGAGCGCAGGCTCCCCGACATCCCCTCGGCGCAGGAGCGCGGTTCCGGAAGCCGGGAGATGAAGATGGAGCTCGCACATCCCAGGACCACCCCGGAGCCGATGATCGCGACGTAGCGGAAGACTGGCGCGTTCCTGCCGAGGAAGAAGGCGATCACGAAGCCCGAAAAGATCGCTGCGGTCTGGGCTATTACCTGGACCCTGCTCAGAAAAACGCCTCTGGTTTTGTCCCCGCCGATTTCGGAGAGGATGGGGCTGTCACCGACGACGGCTATCCCCCTCGCCACGTTGAAGACCGCGGCGCTCGCGGCCGTGAGTGCGAGCGCCACGGCGCTTTGTCCGCTTGCGACGAGGAAGGGGCCGGCCAGCATGGGAATCATCGCCACGCACCGAATGAAGAAAAAAGCCGTCATGATCCTGACGGCGCCCATCCGGTTCACCAGAGCGCGACCCGCGAACATGAAAAAAAACGAGAGGTACAGAAAAGCCGACAGGATGCCGAGAAACGAGTTTCCCGCACCGATCTTCAGGGCGTAGAGCGTGAGTATATTTCCCGTGAGAAACTGGAACGACAGCGTATTGAAGAAGGCGAAGAGGTAGTAGTTCTTTCGCGCCCGCTCCATTTCGGCGGGGCTCAGGGCTGTGGCGTCCGTGGAGCGAATCATGCCGGTCGTTTCCTAAAGCTGGCGACAGTGATGCCGGGACCGATGCGCCATCTTCGAATGTTGACAGAATAATACTAACATGCTACGTTAAACGAAAGCAATAAGAAATAATATAAATTATAAAAGAAATACATTGAAAAGAAGAAGCAATATCCAGCCGCATTTCAACGCGGTGAAGTGTCGGACAGACCGGCGAGCCCTTCTTTCGAAGAGGGCATCTATGTACAATCCGTGATGGAAACCGCCTATCGATCCGACCAGGAAAAGCGCTGGATGGACGTGGAGTGAATGGCGACACGGAGGGACCCAATGTCCGAAGTCAAGGTGGATGAGTTGATCATGGTGGATCGGCGCAAGGCTATTCTCGATACGATCAACAGGGACGGGAAAGTCCTCGTCGCGGACTTGAGCCGGCAGTTCGGAACCTCCGTCGTCACGATCAGAAATGATCTTGCCGCCCTTGAGACAGAAGGTCTCCTCGAGCGGGTGCACGGCGGCGCGGTGAGCACCTACAAATCCTACTACACGATGGCCTACACGGATCGGCTCAAGACGAACGAACCCGAAAAACGCCAGGTCGCCGTCGAGGCCGCCTCGCTCGTCTCGGACGGGGACACGATCATTCTCGGTTCCGGCACGACGACGCTCTTCGTGGGGCAGGAGCTCCGGGCGCTCAGGAACCTGACCATCCTGACCAACTCGCTGTACATCGCGCAGGAAGTCAGGCATTGCCAGAATATCGACCTGATCTTCCTCGGCGGGAATCTCAACCCGCAGTACCAGTTCACCTACGGGGACGACGCGATAAATCAGCTCAGCAAATACAAGTGCGACAAACTCATCCTGTCCTCGGACGGCGTCAGCGCGGCGGGGGGCGTCACGACCTACCATCACATGGAAGCCGAACTGAACCGCCAGATGATAGCGCGGGTGAACAGGACCATCGTGGTCGCCGATTACTCCAAGATCGGGCGGGTCAGCTTCTCCCACATCGTCGGCATCGATGGGGTCGATGTCCTCATCACCAACAAGAGCTCTGCCCAGGAAGAGATCGCGGCCATCGCGGAGCACGACGTGGAGATACGGCAGGTCTGACGAGGTCGGTGGATCCTGAGAGAATCGGCGCGGTGCGGAGGAAGCACTTCCGTTTACGCTTTTCCCCGTCGCCACTGAACTTTATCTGTGCGTATAGAAATCGGGTCCGCGATTCTAAACCTTTGAGTTCAGCTTCCGGCGGAGGGTGCCGCGGCTTATTCCCAAGATCCGCGACGCGTGGCTGATGTTGTAGTTCGCGTCCAGCATTACAGCGCGTATATACTCGAGTTCCTTCTCTTCTAGCGGCATATTTGCGGAAGCTTGCAGCTCGCCGGGAGCGTCTATTCTTTCCTCGCGCTCGTTTGCCAATAATTCTTCGATGAGTCCCTTGGGCGGGCTGCCGCCCGAAGACAGGATGACGAATTTTTCCGAGAAATTCTTCAGCTCCCGTATGTTCCCCGGCCAGGAGTACCTGGCAAGCGATTCAACGAACTGCTCCTCCGTGTGCGCGGGCATCGAATAGCCATGTTTCTCCGCGTAATAATGGATGAAGTTCTGGAAGAGCGGATAAATGTCCAGCGGTCGCTTCCGCAAAGGCAGTATCTCGATGTCCAATACCTTTATGCGATAGTACAAGTCGCTTCGAAATCGTCCATTCTGTACTTCCCTGTAGAGGTCCTTGTTCGTCGCCGCGATGACTCGCACGTCGATGCTGATCACTTTGTTGTCACCTATCCGCATGATCTCTTTTTCCTGCAGGACACGGAGGAAGCGCGCCTGAAGGTTCGTGTTCATCTCGTTTATCTCGTCGAGGAAGATCGTTCCCAGATGGGCCAGCTCGAACAGCCCCTTCCTCCCTCCCTTGTTTGCGCCGGTGAAGGCTCCTTCTATGTATCCGAACAACTCGCTTTCCAGGAGGGTGTCGGGCAGGGCTGCGCAATTCACGGCTACGAAGGGTCCGTTCTTCCGTGCAGAGTGATTGTGTATGCTTTGCGCGAAGAACTCCTTCCCGGTCCCGGTCTCTCCAAGCAACAATACAGTCGAATCCGTAAGGCTATATTGCTTTGCCTTATTTATCGTAACTTTATTGATCGGATCGCCGGTGATCATCGTCTCAAATGAATAGTGGGCCTGCAGACCTTTTTCAGATAGTTCTTTTCTGATTTGGGCCTCGAGTTTCTGGATCTTCCCGGTATCGTGGATGAATACGATCGTCTCTTCGTTCCGCTTGCCCACATCGATGCCTATCGTCTTGACATATACGGTTTCCGTCCCGAGCTTTACGACAGCTCCGTCGTTTGCTCCACCTTTCCTGCCCAGGATTCTTTTTATCGCGTCCGGGAGGCAAGACTCGCCGACTTTCTTGTGCAGAAGCTGATCCGCGCTTATTTTGAGGCAGACCAAGGCGCCTTCATTCAGCTGTTTGATCTCCCCTGCAGAATCTATGTATATAATACCGTTCTGTGAATGTTCGAATATCGAGTTCATGCGCTTGAGGGTCGCTATCTTCTCGATGATCTGATCATGCACCTGGATCGCGTTCTGGATCGCGTTCTCGATCGCCTCCTCGCCCGACTTGATGAGCTCGACGGTGACGCCCTTGCCCTTTCCCAGAGCCGTGGAGACGGCGTCTCCGACGATCACTTCAGCGCCCCACTTGAGGACGTCGGCGATGACCTCCTCCATGACCGACGACTGTGTGACCGTGAAGATCCCGAGATCGGCGTTCAGGATCGCAGCGATACTCTGAACCCCATATATTATGTTCTGGTATCCGACTACGGCGATTCTCTTGCCCGCGACAAAATGCGGATAGATGGCGCGCAGGAGATCGTATCCCGTCACCGGAATTTCGATCACGATCCTGTTCAGGTGCTTTCTCAAGAGTGAGGCCGTTCCGCCGCGGCTGATTACGATATCTATGTTGTTGGCCTCGGTGACCTCGAGCGCCCGCGTCAATCCGTTTCCCAAATCGCCTTGTTCGACGACGACATCCACCTTGTTGCGGGCAATGACCTCCCGGGCCTGCTTATATAACTCCGGGTATGGTGCCATGAGTAGAATGCTCATGCGGCAAGAAGAACCGAAAGCAGAGTAGTTGTCAAGTGCGACTGGTTAATAATGGAGCATGCGTGGATCATAATATGCCAGCTTCGATGATATCGGAAGCGAAAAGAATCTAGTGCACAGCGACTAATTTATATTGATACAACGACATACGTTTTTAGATCTTCTTTGGCACGAATTATGCATAAGCAATAATGCAAAGTTCTGATGAAAAGGAGATCCACACATGGCTCGAGTTGGCCGGTCCCGCAGAGAGGTGAAGTCGTTTTTGACTGGAGTCGTCAATATTCAGTTTACCCCATTCGAATCGGATACGGAGTTGGATGAGCGGGCTCTTCGGGACAATACGCGCTTCATGATCGAGGGAGGCCTGGTCAACGGAAAGGCTGTTCAGACCATAGGCGGTTCCAACGGTGAGGGGTTCTCCCTATCGGATGCCGAGTATGAGAAGCTCATCAGGATAGTCGTCGACGAGGCGGCAGGCGCTGTCCCGATCGTCGTCGGCTGTCTGCGGGAGGGAGCCTCGCAGGTGATCAATCTCGCCCGTTGCGCTGAAAAGGCCGGAGCCGATGCGATCATGGTACTCGCTCCATACTATTATCCCAACCCCTCCGATGAAGTCGTATACCAGCATTTCAAGGCCATCGCCGACGCGACTGAGATCGGCATCATGATCTACAACAATCCAACGGTCACGGGCAAGGATATGTCGCTGGAATGCATCGAGAGGCTCGCGTCCATAGACCACATCGTCGCGCTCAAGGAGACCACCCCGAACGTGGGCAAGCTGCGCCAGGTTGCCGCCGCGTATGGCGAGCGCTTCGCGCTGAATGCGAATACCTACCGGAGCCTCATGCCCTTCGATTATCAAATGGGTATAAAAGGGCACAATCACTTCACCGCCAACTTCGATCCGAAGGCCGCGCTGGAGATAGACGCGGTCGATAGGAGTGGCGATTTCCAGAATTGTCAGGATCTGTGGAGCAGGTACCTCGATCTGTACAACTACGTCTTCACGGGAGACATGTACAGGGCCACAGCCTTCGGGAAAGAGATGGCGAGAATCGCCGGAAGGCCCATGGGCTCCCATGAGCGGCTTCCTCTGCAGCGTCCGGGCGCCGAGCAGCGGAGCAGGCTCAGGGAGCTGATGATCAAGACCGGCCTCTGTGTCGAGTAACGGCTATCAGATTTCCACATGATCACTATTATTGCAGACGACTTCACCGGCGCAAACGACACGGGCATGCAATTCATCAGTGGGCACGGTGATCCGGTCGTCGTCATCCATCCGCTGACCGCCTTCAAAAAGACACACTTATCCGCGCCGGTGTTGATAGTCGACACCGAGTCGCGCCATCTGGGCGCGCAAGACGCTTACGATCGGATCAAGAGTACCGTCAGGCTCCTGGGGGAGAGGAACAACGATATCGTCTTCAAGAAAATAGACTCGACGCTGCGAGGAAATATCGGCTCGGAGATCGATGCGCTGATGGATGCCTCGGGCTATAGCCACGCCTTCGTGATTTCCGCCGCCCCCGAGAACGGGCGGACTGTGAAGGACGGTATTTGCTATATCCATGATACTGAGCTCCATAAATCGGAATTCGGATGCGATCCCTTCTCCCCCGTCGACATCTCATTCGTCCCGGGGATTATCTCGCGCCAAGCCGGACGGAAGGTAGGGCTGATATCGTACCGGAGCATCCAGGGCCCGGAAGGGACATTGATACGGGATATCGATCAAGAAATTTCGAAGGGGAGCCGCATCCTCGTATTCGATACCCTGGCGCAGACAGATATAGAAAAGGTCGCGGGTGTCATCAAGGACTCGGGCAGGCGAGCGCTTTTCGTCGGTTCGTCGGGGTTGGCGAAGGCCCTTTCGGGCGGTAGGCCGGATACGAGAAAACCTGCGCTCTTCCCGCAAAGGATGCTTTTCGTTGTCGGCAGCCTCAAGAGGATCTCGCACGAGCAGGTTGATTTCATGTTGACGGACTCGGACCGTGCGAAGGCGGTGGATCTCTGCGCCGATACGGTGCTTTCGAACATGGAAGAGGCGATACGCGAGACTATCGCTGAAGTCCGGATGGTCGATCGGAGCAGGCACATCGTGCTGCGGGTCGTCCCGGGAACCGGAACGGGGGAGAAAGGGAAAGGGTGTAGACAGGGTGGCCAATCCGCGGTGAGTGACCTTGGCGCGATCATCGCGGAGTGCCTCGGCGATATTACACGAAGAATCCTCACCGAGTTTCATGTGGATACCATGTTCGTGACCGGGGGAGACACGGCATTCAACATCGTCAAGAAGCTCAATACGGAGTCCATCGAGCTGAAGGCCGAAATCCTTCCCTACATTCCCTTGTGCAAAATGAACTCACCTGATTTCGCGCATCCGCTCTATATGATGACCAAGGCCGGCGGCTTCGGCGACAAGGATATCCTGCGCAGAATCCTCGATTCGATGAAAAACCGCGAAGATGGCGCGGAAGGAGATTCTCATGAAGCAAGAGTTCTTTCTTGAAGCTCCCGGGAAGGTGCTGGCCGGCGCCGGGGCTGTTTCGAGGATAAGCGAAATCCTGGCGGGGATAGAAAAGAAGGAAGGAATCATCCTCACGGACAGAGGCATCCGTTCGAGCGGGATTGTCGATACAGTCGCGGGCTATTTGGCGAAGGCCGGCTGGGCGCTGCACATCGTGGATTCAATAGAGCGCGAGCCAGATATCGCGAATGCGAACGACGTGATCGGAGAGTGCAGAACCCATGCCTGCGGCGCGATCATCGGAGTAGGCGGCGGCTCGGTCCTCGACATCGCCAAGCTCCTCGGCAGTGAGTACCATACCGGCAGGTTTCTCGACGGCCTCACCGATTCGGATAGGATGTATTCGAGGACGACGCCGACCTGCCTGATTCCGACCACCGCCGGAACTGGTTCCGAGGCCACGAAGAACGTCATCCTCGCGACAGCGGGCAGGAAGCTCAAGAATGCGGTCATAAGCAGTCAGTTCCTGCCCGATTCCGTGATCCTGGATCCCGAGCTTACCCTGTCCATGCCTCCCGGCGTGACGGCTGCGACAGGCGTCGACGCGCTCGCGCACGCGCTCGAGTGCTATCTGTCGCTCAAGGCGACTCCTTTGAGCGACGTTCTCGCGCTCGACGCGATGGCCAGGATAAACAGGAGCATCGAGAAGGCCTTCGCGGACGGAAC
Organism: Treponemataceae bacterium; assembly: GCA_963678065.2. GTDB lineage: Bacteria > Spirochaetota > Spirochaetia > Treponematales > Rectinemataceae. The sequence continues at coordinate 1,368,258 of CAXXVZ010000003.1, read as the reverse complement.
CGACATCGCGGCCAGGACGGACATGCTCCTCGCTGCCTTTTACGGCGGGATGTGCATCAGCCTGTCGGGCACGACTGCGGTCCACGCGCTCTCGTATCCCCTCGGCGCCTCCTTCCATATACCGCACGGGATCGCCAACGCGATGCTTCTGGCGCCCGTGATCGACTTCAACAAGGATGCGGTCACCGACAAGCTGTGCCGGGCCGGCTCCTCGTTCGGCCTGCCCGAAGCGACACGACCCGACCTCGCGGCGGATGCCATCGTCGAACGGCTGTACTCGCTGGTCGCCGCCCTGCGTATTCCCAAGCGTCTGGCGGAGTTCGGCATCGCGCATCGAGATATCGGTGCCTTGATCGAAGGCGCCATCGGCAACGCGAGGCTGATGAACAACAACCCGAAGCTCATGACGCGGGACGACATCCGACGGATCTACGAGCAGATACAATGAAAGGGGAAGAATCCATGAACAACCTGCCGAAATTGGCCATCACTATGGGCGACCCCTCCGGCATCGGGCCGGAGATACTAGTCAAGGCTCTCGCCGAGAGGAAGCTCTACGACCTGTGCCTTCCCGTAGTCGTCGCAGACCGGAAGGTCATGGAGCAGGCGATCGCCATGGTGAAATCGCCGCTGAAGCTCAAGAAAATCGCCGATCCTTCCGCCGCCGTCGGGGAATACGGGATGATCGAGTACCTGGATCTCGACAACGTGGACATCGATAAGCTCGTCTTCGGGAAGGTCCTGGCCTCGTCCGGGAAGGCGGCCTTCGAATCGATCGCCCGATCGATCGACTTCGCCCTGGCCGGGCAGGTCGACGCGGTCATCACTTCGCCCATCAACAAGGATTCGCTCAACCAAGCCGGCTACCACTACAGCGGCCACACGGAGATATTCGCTGAGAGGGCGGGGTCGAAGAACTACGCCATGATGCTGATACACGAGCCGCTCCGCGTCGTGCACGTCTCGACGCACGTGTCGCTGCGGAAAGCCTGCGACCTCGTCAAGCGCGAGCGGGTATCGTGCGTCATCCGGCTCGCGAACGAAGCCTTGATCAACCTGGGCATCGCCAGGCCCAGGATCGTCGTCGCCGGCCTGAATCCCCATGCCGGTGAGAACGGGATGTTCGGCGACGAGGAGGCGAAGGAAATCGTCCCCGCCATAGCCGAAGCTGTCGCGGCCGGAATCGACGCGGAGGGGCCCCTGCCGCCCGACACGGTTTTTTCCAAGGCGATGGCAGGGCAGTACGACGTCGTCGTCGTCATGTACCACGACCAGGGCCACATCCCCTTGAAGCTTGTCGGCTTCAAGTACGACCACGGCACGGGGAAGTGGGACTCCATCAGCGGGGTCAATATCACGCTCGGCCTGTCCATCATCCGCAGTTCGGTCGATCATGGCACGGCCTTCGGGAAGGCCGGGAAAGGCACCGCCAACCCGCAAAGCATGATCGAGGCCATCGAATACGGCGCTTTGCTGGCAAGGAAAAGGACGAGAAAAGGAGGTGGGGAATAGCCGCGCAGACAGTATCCGAACTTGAGTCCATAGTCGCAATCGTCATATCCTGCGAAGGAAATCAACATGGAGGTATCTATGTCTAGGAGAGGTTTTTCCGTAATCGCATTGACCTGTCTCTTATCAGTCTCGCTCTGGGCCGCCGGGCCCCAGAAGATCACCTACCTGACCCCTGAAACCGATCCGTCCTCGGTCGCGACCGACAACTCGATCATAGCCGCGTTCCAGAAGGCGAACCCCGGGGTCGAGGTTGTCCTGAGCCACGCCGATCTGGAGGAGGTCCTGCCCAAGCTCTCCGCGATGCTTCGGGCCGGCACGGCTCCCGACGTGGCCTTCCTCTCCCCTCGCTACGTCGCCGGGCTCGTCGATCAGGGATTCCTGGTCCAGCTCGATGACGTGTACCAGCATCTCGGCGACATTCCGCGCAACTTCCTCACGCCCACCAAGGATGGCAAGATCTACGATATTCCGGCGGCCACGGAATCGAAGATCCTTTACTACCGCAAGGATCTCCTCGAAAAGGCCGGCATCGCGGTGCCGAAGACGAACGAAGAGTATCTGGCTGCGGCGAAAGCCCTGACCGTGGATACCGACGGCGACGGCAAGATAAACCAGTGGGGTCTCGGGATCGCCCTCTCCCCGTCGAACGTCACCGGTGAGTTCCTCAATTCGCTGTGGGCTTTCGGCGCGGAAGCTTTCGACAAGAACAACAACGTGACGATTGATTCACCCCAGGCGATCCAGGCGCTGCAGTACCTGTGCGAGCAGACGAAATACTGCCCGCCCGGCGTGGCGAATGTCGGGATGAGCGACGTGGGCATCATGTTCTCGAAAGGAATCGTCGCGATGACCCGTTACCCCGGCAGACTCATGTCGACGATAGATCGCTACAACCCCGACCTGAGATCCAAGGTGGATATCGCCCCCGGTCCCGTCGCCGCCAGCGTGAAGACCCCACTCGTCAAGGCTACCATCAACGACTTCGTCGTGTTCAAGACCTCGAAGAACTCAGACATCGCCAAGAAGTTCATCGAGTTCTACATGAGCGACGAGCAGTACTTCAAATTCCTCACCGCCGCCGTCCCCGGGCACAGCCTGCCCGTCCGTCAGGGGTGGCTCACCAACAAGGCCTATTTCGAATATCCTGATATCGCTCGTTGGGGCGACATCGTGAAAAAGTCCATGGACTACGCCTACAAGTACGGAACCGACTTCCAGTTCAGGAACGGCGGCGTCGTCAATCCCTATTTCGGCCGCGCCATCGCCGCCCCCGTCTATTCCGACGAGCTCTCCAAGGCTATCACCGGGCAGGTGACCCCTGAGCAGGCGCTCAGGACCATCGCGAAAACCTGGCGCGATTCTTTCGGGCTCAAGTAAATCCTGTCGCAACCGCATTGGGGATATCGATCGGTCGTGATTCAAAGACGATCGATATCCTCAGGCGGTATCAGAAGAGGGGGTGCGCATGCATTACAAGAAAAAAGAGAACCTGCTGGGCGTGTTGTTGTTGTTGCCGTCTTTATTGGCCCTGTGCGCCCTCATCATCTATCCTTTCTATTTCGCGATGAAGCTGAGTCTCCACTCGCAGCTCATCTACGAGTTGGACGGGCATTTCATCGGGCTCAAGAACTACATCGAGACCTTCAAGGACCCCAACTTCTGGCATGCCGCCTGGCTGAGCGCGATTTGGGTCGTCGTTACAGTCGGCGGACAGATGCTGCTGGGGATCATAATCGCCCTTTTCCTCAACGAGGAGTTCAAGGGCAGGGGATTGGCCCGTGCCCTGATACTGCTGCCCTTCTTCATGCCGATGATATCGGTGAGCCTCACATGGCGCTGGCTGCTGAACGAGAACTACGGCATCATCAACGCGGTTTTGCAGGGGATGCACCTCATCGACAATCCTGTAAGCTGGCTCGGATCGTTCAGCAGGGCCCTGATGGTGGTCCTGTTCATCGGAATATGGAAGTACTACGCCTTCGTCGTCATCAACGTCCTGGCCGGGCTGCAGACAGTCCCCAAGGAGCTCTACGAATCGGCGCAGATGGACGGAGCGAATTTCTTCGAACAGTTCCGTTATATCACGATGCCTGCCATACGGGAGATCGTAAGTGTCATCGTACTCCTGCGCTTGATCTTCATGTTCAAAAAATTCGACGAGATATTCATGCTGACGGGAGGCGGGCCGGGGGTAAGCACGACGACCTTGCCCCTGTATGCCTACAAATACGCGTTTACCGGCATGGAATTGGGTAGGGGAGCAGCGATCTCTCTGATAGTTGCAGTGTTGGTGACGATCCTGATCGTCGTTTATATGCGCCTCATGAAATCCAGGCGATCGGTGGGTATGGAATGACAACGAAGCGACTGGTCCTCCGTTTCCTCTTCTATGTATGCATCATCCTGTTCGTGCTCTTCGCCATCGGCCCGATCCTCTGGGTATTCCTGTGCTCGATCAGGCCGAAGGGGGAGTTCTTCAGCATTCCGCCGACCTTCTTCCCCAAGAGATGGACGCTGGAAAACTATAGAAATCTGTTTTCGCAAACGCAGTTTTCGCATTTCCTTGTAAACAGCGTGATCACGACGCTGGTCACCGTGCTGTCGACCATTCTCCTCTCCGTCATGGGCGCGTACAGTCTGGCCCGGTTCACGTATCGCGGCCGGAATTTCCTGGCTGCGTTTTCCCTGTACGCCTATCTCCTGCCGAGCGTTCTTCTGATTATCCCGTTGTACTTGTGGTTCCAGCGAATACATCTGATAGATTCGCTCCTCGGTCTGATAATCGCCTATGTCGCGCTCTGCCTTCCGTACTGCCTGTGGACGCTGCGCTCCTTCGTGTCTTCCGTACCGCTCGAGGTGGAGGAGGCGGCGGCAATCGACGGAGCGGGACGGGTGAGGACTCTATTCACCGTCGTCCTGCCGATGATCATTCCCGGCATCGTCGCGATCAGTGTCTACTCGTTCACTGTCGCCTGGAACGAGTACATCATCGCCCTGGTCATGATAAGCACCGACGCGAAGATGACGTACACGATCGGGTTGAACGGCTTTGTGGGGCAGTTCGATACGCTGTGGGAGTTCATCCTGACGGGAAGTGTCCTGGTGAGCATTCCCGCCTTGGTGATCTTCCTCTTCACCCAGAAGGCGCTGATCAAGGGCTGGGGAGCCGGTGCGGTCAAGGGCTGAGCCTCCGGGTTCTGTTTCCAGTTTTATCTACAGAGCACCACGTGAGATGGTGCAAAGGAAGAGACACATGTTCACGAAGGATCAAGAGAGTAAATTCAAGGGAGTCGGCGCCCTGTTGATGACGCCTTTCAACCAGGATCTGAGCCTGAATGTCCCCGGGATCAAGAAGAACGTCGATTATCTCGTCGAGAGCGGCATCGACTCGTCATGCGGGTTTCTGATCGCGAACGGCAGCACCGGCGAGTGCTATGCGATGGATATGGAGGAAAGGAAGCAGGTCATCGCGGCCTCGGTCGAGGCTGCCGCTGGCAGGGTGCCCGTCATCGCCGGCTGCAACGACACGAACGCCTTCGCCGTAGTCGAGCTGGCGAAGTATTCCAGGAAAGTGGGCGCGGACGCGGTGATGATCGTCCAGCCCTATTACCTGCCATTCAACGCCGACCAGATGTACAGCTTCTATAAATTCGTCAACGATCGGACCGAGCTGCCGATCATGCTCTACAACAACCCCCAGGTGAGCGGCGGAAGCGATATGTCGGTGGGATTAGTGCGAAAGCTGGCGAAACTGGACAAGGTCTTCGCGCTCAAGGAGACTTCGGAGAACATAAAGCGCTTCTTCCATGCCGAGGCTCTCGCTTCGGAATTGCTCGTTTTCGCGGGATCGTCATGCTACGAGCCCTTCGCCGCCCTGGCCAAGATGAGAGGCTTCATCTCCTTCGTGTCCTGCTTCAATCCCGGCTTGAGCCTCCGGATGTGGAAGGCCATTGAGAGTCGGGACTTCGACCTGGCGCAAAAGGTGCACGAGGAGGAATTCCAGCTGTACGACTGGTGGTGGAGCGGCGCGATCAACCAGACCTTCGGGCAGGTGCCCTACGCCAAGAAGGCGATGGACATGCTCGGTCTCGCGGGCGGTCCCGTCCGCCCACCGCTCCTGCCCTTGTCGGATGAGCAGGTTTCCGCCTTCGCGCAAAAGCTCAAGGCCTGGGGCCTGGTCAAGTAACCGGGGGCCCGACGCGCCGAAAAGGAGCACAGGAATGAAAATATCGAGCATCGATGTTTACCAGATCGAATCCGGGAACGGATCGCGCAAGGATTCGAAGTGGAAGCCCGTCGTCATCAGGATCAACACCGATGAGGGCATCTGCGGGTTCGGAGAGGTAGGCCTCGCCTATGGAGCCGGCAGCTCGGCCGGCGTCGGGATGGTCAAGGATTTCTCCCGCTTCGTCATCGGCGCCGATCCGATGCGGATCGAGGCGATATGGGAGAAACTCTTCCGAAAGACCTTCTGGGGCATGGGCGGCGGTACCGTTGTATTCGGGGGCATGAGCGCCATAGATACCGCGTGCTGGGATATCAAGGGGAAGGCCTTAGGCGTCCCCGTGTACGAGCTGCTCGGGGGCAAGACTCGGGATAGAGTGAGAACCTACGCCAGCCAAATCCAGAACGACTGGGGCAAGGTCAACCGGAACCTGGTGAAGCCGGAAGAATACGCGGAGGCCGCGCTCAAGGCCGTCGCGGAAGGCTACGACTGCGTCAAGGTCGATCCGGTCGGATTCAACGCAGACGGCGAATGGGCGACAGCGAACCTGGGCGGCCTGCTGAAGAACGACCAGCTCCGGCTCTTCTCCAGCAGGGTGAAGGCGATCAGGTCGGCGGTGGGGCCCGACGTGGATATCATAATCGAGCTCCATTCCTTCCTCGGCACCAGTTCCGCCATTCAATTCGGGAACGCGCTCGAAGAGTACAGCTGCCTGTTCTGCGAAGAACCCATCCATCCACTCAATGTCGACGACATGGCCAAGGTGGCCCAAGGCATCAGGACGCCTCTGGCCGGCGGCGAGCGGATTCAAAGCCGTTGGGGATACAGGCCGTACTTCGAGAAGGGAGTATTGGCGGTCGCGCAGCCCGACATCGGGTTGGCCGGAGGGTTTACCGAGACCAAGAAGATATGCGATTACGCGAGCATATACGACGTGAACATCCAATGCCACGTATGCGGAAGTCCGCTGGCCACGGCGGCGGCCCTGCAGATGGAAGCGGCGATCCCGAATTTCCTGATACACGAGCACCACGCCAATGCCTTGCACGAATCGAATTTGGATATGTGCACACACAGGTACGAGCCCCATGACGGCTTCTTCGAGATACCTGACCTTCCCGGGATCGGACAGGAGCTGACGGAATCCGTCATGAAGAAGAGCTTGGCGCTCAGAATAGAATGACTCGGCAGGGCCGCGATCGGCCCCCCTCGGGAGAACGACATGTCCTATGATTTTGATCGCTTCATCGACCGCGACGGGACGAACAGCGTGAAATGGGAATTCATGCAGGAATCGGACCCGGAGGTCCCGCCGGGGACCATCCCCTTGTGGATCGCCGACATGGACTTCCCCTGCGCCCAGCCCATGATCGAGGCCCTGCGCGAGCGCGTCGACCGATTGATCTTCGGGTACAGTTCCAACGGGACGAGCCGATTCTATCGCGCCGTCTGCGGGTGGTATCAGCATCGGTTCGGGTGGTACCTCAATTCGGAGAGCATCGTATTCAGTCCCGGCGTCATTCCGGCCATCGGATACCTCATCGATATCCTGACCGAGCCCGGCGACGGGGTCATCATCCAGCGGCCCGTATACTATCCTTTCACCCGCACGGTCGTGAACCATGGAAGGACCGTGATCAACAATCCGCTGGTCTGCCGGGACGGCCGCTACGAAATGGACATCCCCGACCTCGATGCGAAGATGCTGGATCCGACCGCGAAGCTGTTGGTCCTCTGCAGTCCGCATAATCCCGTCGGCCGTGTCTGGAGCGAGAGCGAGCTGGGGAAGCTCAGGTCGCTCTTCGAGAGGACAAACATCGCGGTGATCTCGGACGAGATACACTGCGATCTCGTGCGCGGCGGGGTCGTCCACACGCCGCTCGAAAAGGTGTTCCCGGAGTTCAAAGACCGGATCATCACGGCCACGGCGCCGAGCAAGACCTTCAACGTGGCCGGCATGCAGCTCTCGAACATCGTTATCCACGATCCGCGCATACGGGACAGGTGGCGCGAGTACGTCGTCGGACGCCTGGGGCTCAAGAGGCCCACGGCCCTGGCGATCGTCGCGGCGGAGAGCGCGTTCGGCGAATGCGAGGAATGGCTCGAGGAAGTGCGAGCCTACCTTGACGGGAATTTCATGTTTTTGCAGACATTCCTTGAAGATGCACTTCCAAAGGCCACATGCGTCACACCGGAGGGCACCTATCTCGCCTGGATCGATGTGAGAGCATATCGCTTCGAGGAGAGTGCCCTCATGCGATCGATGGTGAGGGAGGGTCGCGTCTTCGCCGAGGGAGGTTCGCTCTTTGGCGTGGAAGGGACGGGCTATATACGAATAAATGTCGCCTGTGCGCGAAGTGTCCTCGGCGAGGGACTCAAGCGGATGGCCACGATACTTGGCAGGATACAGTCTCAGGATATCGTCCCGGCCTTCCGCTGCGAGACACCGTGGAAGGCGAATAATCGCCGTGACGTGGATGGAGCCGGGAACAAGCCACTAAGCCAATCGCAATGAAGGAGTTGCCGCATGGATATATCCTGTGTATCGACCCTCTATTTCAGCCCGACCGGGAATGTCAGGCGGGTCGTCACCGCGATAGCCGAGGGCCTGGGCGGGGGATTCGCGGATCATGACCTCACGCCGTTCGAGGCGAGATGGAGTAAGCGCAGCTTCAAGAAGGATGAGTGCGTCGTAATCGGAATGCCTGTCTATGGCGGCAGGATACCGGATAACTTTATGGAATTCTTCCGGGGCCTTACCGCCGACCGGAGCCCCGCGGTGTTCGTCGTGTCGTACGGGAATCGCGACTATGAGGACGCCCTGGCAGAGCTCCGGGATCGCTGCGAAGAAAGGGGTTTTGTCGGGATAGCTGCGGGAGCTTTCATCGGGCAGCATGCCTGTGCCGGCGAAATTGCGCGGGGGAGGCCTGATGTGATCGACATGCGGGCTGCTTTGGAATTCGGGGCGCGAGTCAGACGGAAACTGCAAGCACTATCCGATGTCGAAGCGCGCGACGAATTGCCGATAAAAGGGAATAAGCCGTATACGCGCGGGATCGCCTATCATATTGCACCTACTACTGACTCTGCGTGCGACAGATGCGGTCACTGTGCCCGGGTCTGTCCGATGGCCGCTATCGATCCCTCGAATACAGCGGAAGTGGACCGTATGCGATGCATCGCATGCTTCCGCTGCATCCAGGAATGCCCCCGACAGGCGAAGCGCATGGATGATAAAAAATTCCTGGATGCGATGGCGATGCTACCCGCACAATGCGCTACGAGAAAAGAGACTGAACTCTTCCTTTGACATCCGGTCCTTGTATCGAACACTGCGGAGCGCGCTTCCGATCGGGGCGCGCTCTACTTGTCTTCCCGCATGTACGAGTTCCCGAGCGAGGCTGGCGCCCCCATCTTCTTGGACAGGGCCTCCCACCAGGTCATGGCGACGAGGACGAGGATGGTCATGATGTAGGGCAGCATGTTGAGAAAGCCCGCGGGAATGGTCGTGCCCGATGCCTGGAGGCGGAACTGCACGGCGTTGATGCCGCCGAAGAGGAGAGCCCCCCAGATGGCGCGCGCCGGGTTCCACATCGAGAAGATGACGAGGGCGATGACGATCCAGCCGCGCCCTCCCGTGATGTTCTCGGTCCAGCCAGGCGTGTAGGAGAGGGAGAGGTGCGCGCCGCCCAAGGCCACGAGCATGCCCCCGAGGATCGTGTAGAGGTACTTGGTCCTGAAGACGTCGATGCCCATGGCATCGGCGGTCTGGGGATCGTCGCCCACCGAGCGGAGCCAGAGTCCGGGGCGCGTCTTGTAGAGGAAGAACCAGGCCACCGGTATGAGAAGATAGACGGCGTAGGTCATGTAGTCCTGATTGACGATGGCGCCCAGGATGGGAAGATCGCCGAGGACAGGGATTCTATGCGGCGTCAGCTTCGCGGCAGAGAGGCCGACGAGGCGGAAGTTGTTGGAGGCCGGGCCCATCTTCTGGCCGAGGAAGCTCGCGAAGCCGGTTCCGAAGAGGGTCATGGAGAGTCCGGACACGACCTGGTTTGCGCGCATGGTCACGGTCAGAAAGGCGTGGATCGAGGCCATAAGGGCGCCGACGCCGAGGGCGACGAGGATGGCGAGGGCGATATTGTGCGTGTAGAAGGAGGCCGCAAAAGAGCTGACGGCGCCCATCAGCATCATGCCCTCGAGTCCGAGGTTGAGGATGCCCGCGCGCTCCGTGAGGGTTTCCCCGATCGTGGCGAAGATGAGGCTCGTTCCGGCCCTGAGGGTGATCGTGAGGATCGATGTTACGAGGTCCATCATGACTCTCCTTCGGCGCAGGCTGCCTTCGGTTTTGGCTTGCTGATCAGCCTGATGTGGTATTCCGTGAAAAGCGATCCGGCGAGGAGGGGGAAGAGGATCATGCCCTGCATGACGAGGCCCATGGCGGCCGGCAGTTTCATCATCATCTGGACCTGGTCGCCGCCCGTGAGGAGGCCGGCCATCAGCGTGGACACGAAGAGGACGGCGATCGGGTTGAGCTGGGACATCCAGCCCACGATGATGGCCGTGTAGCCGTAACCGACGGAGAGCCCCTGCTGGAGGCGGTGGGATATGCCGCTCAGCTCGAAGGAGCCGGCCATGCCGCACAGCGCGCCCGACACGAGGATTGCGAGGACGATATTGCGCTCGACGGCGATGCCCTGGTAGCGGGCGGCCTTCTGGCTCGCGCCGATGATGCCGAGCTCGAAGCCCCAGCGTGTCCGCTTCTGTACGACCCACAGTATAAGCGCGAGGGCGATGGCGAAGTAGATGCCTATGTGGGCGCGTCCCATGATGCGGGGCAGCCAGGCATACTCGGGGAAGGGCTTCGAACCCGGGAAGCCGAAGCCTTTCGGGTCCCGCCAGGGGCCGTAATACAGGAATTCCGAAATGAGGATGGCGACATAGTTCATCATGAGGGTGACGAGGGTTTCGTCGACCTTGAGGGATGTCTTGAGCACCGCGGGGATGCCGGCCCAGAGAGCGCCCGCGGCGCAGCCGGCGAGAATGGCGGCTGGCAGGAGCAGGGGCTGCGGTATCCAGCCGTCCATGAAGAGCATGACCCAGGCCGTGGCGACGCCGCCCAGAGTGAGCTGACCCTCGGCGCCGATGTTCCAGAACTTGAGGCGGAAGGCGAAGGAGACGCCGAGGCCCGTCAGCATGAGGGGAATCGCCTTGACGAGGGTCTCCGTGAATCCGGACTGTGTCCCGAAGGCTCCTTTGAACATGGCCGCGTAGGTCTTGAAGGGGTCCGCCCCGAACACGACGAGGAGGATACCCGTGAGGGTGAGCGAGACCGCGAAGGAGAGGAGAGGGACGAGGAAGAGGGCCGGAACGGAGGCTGATTTCCGTTTTTCGAAGAGGATTTTCATGCCGTTTCCTCCTGACAGACGCCGGCCATCATGAGGCCCATGCGCTCTGGGTCGGCCCCGGAAGCGGGTATGACGCCCATGACCTTCCCCTCCGAGAGGACGGCTATCGTATCGCAGACCTGGGCCAGCTCGTCGATGTCCTCCGAGACGAAGAGGACGCCGAGGCCCGAGTCGCGCTGTGCGACGAGCTGGCGGCGGACAGATTCCGTGGCGCCTATATCGAGCCCGCGCGAAGGGTAGACGGCCACGAGGAGGCTCGAGCAGGCGCCGATCTCCCGCGCGAGGATGGTTTTCTGGATGTTGCCGCCGGAGAGGAATTTGACCTGGGTTTCCGGCGTGGGGGTCGCGATCTTGAAGGAGGCGATCATCTTTTTAGCCAGCTCGAGGAATTTTTTCGGCAGAAGGAAGATGCCCAGGCTCAAGGGGCGGCCGCGGTAACCTTTCATGGCGAGGTTGTCCGCCACGCTCATGTCCCCGACCGCGCCGACCGAGGAGCGGTCCTGGGGGATGTGTCCGACGCCTGCCTTGATGAACGAGAGCGGGGACTTGTTGGTCGCGTCCACGCCCTTGACCTTCACGGTGCCGGACCTGGCAGGCCTGAGCCCCGTGATGACTTCGGCGAGCTCGCGCTGGCCGTTGCCCGCGACACCCGCGATGCCGAGTATTTCGCCTGATCGCAGTCTGAGGCTGACCGACTTGAGGGCGGGCAGTCCGCGGTCGTCATCGGCGCAGACCGAGTCCAGCTCGAGGATCGTCGCGCCCGGAGAGAAGGGTTTTTTATCGATGGAGAAGAGAATCTCGCGTCCGACCATGAGGTTGGCGAGGTCCTTCGGGCTCGTGTCTTTCGTCGCCTTGCCCGCGACGACCTTTCCTTTGCGCAGGACCATGACCCGGTCCGAGAAGGTCATGACTTCGTCCATCTTGTGGGTGATGAAGATCGCGGACTTGCCTTCGCTCCGCATGAGGTGGACGACATGGTTCAGCTCGCGCGACTCCTGGGGAGTGAGGACCGCCGTCGGTTCGTCCAGGATGAGGATCTCGGCCTTGCGGTAGAGGAGCTTGAGGATCTCGACCCGCTGCTGCTCGCCCACGGAGAGCTGCCAGACACAGGCATCCGGGTCAACCCTGAGGTTGTAGCGGGCGGAGAGCTCTCTGATGTCCTTTTTGGCGGCGGCGAGATCGAGGACGAAGTTCTGGTCGGCGAGGCCGAGGATGACGTTCTCGGTGACCGTCATCGAGTCGACCAGCTTGAAGTTCTGGTGGACCATGCCGATGCCGAATTCGCGCGCATGGCGAGGCGAGCTGATGGCGGCGGGCTTGCCCCGCACGAGGATTTCGCCCGAGTCCGGCCTGTAAAGACCGCAGAGGACATTCATGAGGGTGCTCTTGCCCGCGCCGTTCTCGCCGAGAAGGGCGAGGACTTCTCCCGGATCGAGCACGAGGTCGACGCAATCGTTGGCAACTACTCCGGGGAAACTCTTGCAGATGCCCCGCATCTCCACCAGAGGATGAAGGCCGGCTTGTCCTGACATGCTCCGTGATTCTCCTTGCGCGCGCAACCGTCTGGAGCGCGATCGACGACCCGGGAAAGCCTCGGGCGGGCGGCGATCCCTTCGGTCCTTCCATAAAAAACCCTTCGGCCGGAACCCGGCCGAAGGGATCTTGTTCAGTTCAAAGAAAATGCCTTATTGGACTTTTCCGATGACGCCTTCGACGAACCAGTCCATGCCGGCCCGCTCGTCGACGGAAATCGTCTTTCCGGCCGCGATCTTGACGGCGCCCGACTGATCCTTGATGGGGCCGGCGTAGATGTTGAGCTTGCCGGAGACGATGTCCTTGCCCTTCTGATCCACGAGGGCCGCGACATCCTTGGGAACTTTGGGAGAGAGGGCGGAGAGCTGAACGACGCCGGCTTTCATGCCTTCCCAGTAGGAGTGGGTCTTCCACTTTCCGGCCATGGCGTTGCCGATGGTCTCGACGTAGTAGACGCCCCAGTTCCACATCGGGCTCGCGAGGACGGTGTCGCCGACGAATTTGCCCATGTCGGAATCGTAGCCGATGGAGTACTTGCCGCGCTCCTTGGCCGCCTTCTGGGGCTCGACGGTGTCCTGGTGCTGGGCGATGAGGTCCACGCCGGAATCGAGGAGGGCGACGGCCGCCTCACGCTCCTTGACGGGATCGTACCAGGTGTTGGTCCAGACGACCGAAACCGTGGCCTTGGGATTGACGGAGCGGACGCCCTGGGTGAACCAGTTGATGCCGCGGACGACTTCGGGGATGGGGAATGCGGCGACGTAGCCGATCTTGTTGGCCGTGGTCATCTTTCCGGCGATGATTCCGGAGAGATAGCGGGGCTCCTCGATCCAGCCGAAGTAGGTCGCCATGTTGGCGTTGGTCTTGTAGCCGGAGCAGTGCTCGAAGATGACTTTGGGGAATTCCTTGGCCACCGCGAGGGTGGGGTCCATGTAGCCGAAGGATGTGGTGATGATCATGTCGTAGCCGTTCTGGGCGTACTGGCGGATGATGCGTTCGGCGTCGGGGCCTTCCGGAACGTTCTCGATGTAGTCGGTCTTCACCTTTGAGCCGAAGGCTTTGTCGACGGCGAGGCGGCCCCGCTCGTGCTCGTAGGTCCAGCCGAGATCGCCGGGAGGGCCGATATAAACGAAGGCTACCTTGAACTGCTTCGCCTGCTGGGCGACGGCCGGAACCACCATGCCGAGGGCCATGGCGAGGACCAGAAGCGCGAGTACCAACTTCTTCATCGATCTCTCCTTGGTGGTGAAAAAATAAAAGCGGAAACGGTTCCTGAAGAACCGTCTCCGCTCGATAGTATTCTGCCCGGAAGGGGCTGTCAAATCAAATCGTACAATGCGTACCGATTGGAATCTCCTCAGTCCGAAGTGACGTAGGAGGCCTTGGATGCGCCTGAGACGGCCTTGACCCGGGTCAGCCAGTCGCGGGCCTGCTGCTTGCCGGAGAAGGGGCCGACGCGGACCTGATACCAGCTCTTGCCGTCGATGTCCTTCACCATGATGACGGAGCTGATGCCCGCGGCCGTGAAGGCGTCGCGGAGGGAGTCGGCCCCTGCCCTGGCGCCGAAGCTGCCGGTCTGTATCCAGGCTATGCTGTCTTCTGCGGCCGCGGTCGTTTTAGCCACGGGCGCCGCGACCGGTTTCGGGCTCGTTTTAGCCACGGCTTTGGCAGCAGGTTTCGCGGCGGGCTTCGGGGCCGGTTTTGGCGCAGCTTTCCGCACTGTCGTCGTCGTGGTTTCGCGCGCGTCGGGCGCCACGATGGGAGAATCAGGCGAGGGCATTACCGGCGTGAACTGGACCGGGGCCGCAGTCGTCGTCGTGGTGGCGGGCGTCGCGGTTCTTGGCAGAGTCGTCGGCGAGGCCGTGGAGGGGAGCGCCGGGGATTTCTGGACCGTCGTCGAGGTGGGTTCCATCTGATTGCCGTAGACCACGATGACGTCGCCCGAACCTTTGTTGCCTGATGAGGAATCCGTGGGCGCGGGCGGCGGGGTAACGAGGAAATCCTGGGGATCGGTCGCTTTGGGTGCCGCGGTATTCGCCGCCGAGGCGGGCGTATCCCCCGTGTTGCCGCGGGGATTGAACAGCAGCAATCCGGCCGCCACGAGGATGAGCACGAAGACACAAAGCGAAAGTGCGATCCACAAAAATTTCCTGTTTTCTCCGGCCATTCTGTTGCTCTCCAAGGAAGCGGGATACCTGGTCCGAGTTCCGGCACCGCCCGCAGGATTCCTTATTTCCTTATCGGCAGCTTCCTCGTGGAATGAAGATTTTTCGGTGGTGATGTTCCTGACCTTGCCGAGGCAGACGGTGAGCTGGTCCCGGAGCTCGGCTATGTCGCTGGAATTGTTGAGGAAGATGACTTTGCCCCGCGCGCGCGACCGGAGTCTCCAGAGCGGAGCCTGGCCCTTGATCCGTTTCCTCACGTCGACGGCATACAGTCCGTCCCGCCCTTCGCCGCGTCTGATACGCGCGGCCATGCTCGCCTTGACCTCGATCACGGCGGCGCAGCGCGCGAGCTCCGGCAGCTTGTACAGCACGGCGGCGTTGATGCAGATGAGGGGTTCCATGCCGGTCTGGTAGGCTTCGGCCGATATCTCGTCGATGCGGTTGTCGAGGAGGGCGGACATTCTCGGATGCACGATTGCCTCGTGGTCGGCGAGGGCCGCGGGGTCAGAGAAGACGATGGAGCCGAGGGTCTTGCGGTCGATCTGCCCGTCGAGGCCGAGGACGGTGATGCCGAAGCGCTTGACGATCTGGTCCTTGCAGGACCGAAGCGCCTCATGTCCGAGGAGGTCGACGTCGATGCAGGTCCAGCCCCGCCTCTCGAGGAGCGCGGCGACAGTGTTCTTGCCGGCGCAGTACCCTCCGGTCAGTCCGAGTATCATGGTTTTTGTTCTCCGTTTTTAGTGCATCTCTCCCCAGCTGCGGGCGGTCTCGATGCCGACGCGCAGGGGGATGTCGAGTTTCATGGCGTTTTCCATCTCGCGGCGGACAATGACCGAAGTCTCTTCCACGAGTCCTTCCGGAGTTTCCAGGATGAGTTCGTCGTGGACCTGGAGGAGGAGGCTCGCCTCCGGCCGACTCTCGCGGATGGCCCTGTCCACCCTGATCATGGCGAGCTTGACGATGTCCGCCGCCGATCCCTGGATCGGAGTGTTGACCGCGATGCGCTCGGCCCCGGATTTTTCGGTCTTGTTGCGGGAGTTGATCGCGGTTATGAGCCTTCTGCGGCCGAGGATGGTGGTCGCATACCCGGAGCGCTCGGTCTCCGCTATCGTCGACTGGATGAAGTCGAGCACGCCGGAATAGGTCCTGAAATAGGCGTCGATGAAGGACTGGGCTTCCGTGCGCGAGACGCCGAGGTCGCGCGCGAGGCGGAAGGCGCTCATGCCGTAGATGACGCCGAAGTTTATGGTCTTGGCGATACGGCGCCTGTCGGCCGGAACCTGGTCTTCCGGAATGTTGAAGAGGAGGCTGGCCGTCCGTCTGTGGACATCCACCCCCTCGCGGAAGGCCGCGCGGAGGCCCGGATCCCCGGAAAGATGGGCCATGACGACGAGTTCTATCTGGGAGTAGTCCGCGGAGACGAGGAGCTTGCCGGGGGCGGCCACGAAGGCCTCGCGGATGCGCCGTCCCTCTTCTTCGCGGATGGGTATGTTCTGGAGGTTGGGGTCGCGGCTCGCGAGCCGCCCTGTCGCGGCTCCCGTCTGCAAGTAGTGGGTGTGGACCCGCCCGTAGCGGACTTCTTCGCCGTGGGGGAGGCCGGCGCGCTCTGCCTCCCCGCCCACAGGGCCGGCCGCTTCCTTCTCCGCGAGTTCCGCGAGGGTGTCCACGTAGGTGCTCTTGAGCTTGGCGAGCATGCGGTGGCGCAGGATCTTCGCGGGTACGGGGTCGAGGGCGGCGAGTTCCTCGAGGACGGAGATGTCGGTGGAGTAGCCGGTCTTCGTCTTTTTGCCGGCGGGCAACTTGCGCTCGATGAAGAGTACATCCTGGAGCTGCTTCGTGGAGGCGATGTTGAATTCGTGGCCGACGAGGGCGACGATCTCCCTGCGGATCCGCTCCAGCTCCGTCTCGAGTTCGATCCCGTAGGCCTTGAGTTCGTCGGGGCGCACCGCGATGCCGCGCTCCTCCATGGCGGCCAGGATGGGAACCAGGGGCATCTCCAGGGTGGAGAAGAGGCGCTCGAGTCCCGCGGCCTCGAGTTCGGCGGAGAAGAGCCGGTAGAGGCGCATGGTGAGGTCGGCGTCCTCGGCCGCATAGCGTGTGGCGTCGGCGATCGGAACGGCGGCGAAGGTGGAGCCCTTGGGGACGACTTCCGCAAATTTCACGCCTGTGTAGCCGAGCCGGTTTTCGGCGAGGGCTTCGAGGCCGAAGCCACCTGACTCCGCGTCGAGGACCCAGGCGGCGATCATGGTGTCGAAGAGCCTGCCCGTTATGGGAGCGCCCGAGCGTCGCATGATGTGGTGGTCGTACTTGATATTGTGGCCGATGATCAAGGCCGGGGAGGCAAAGAGTCGCCTGAGCTCTGCGAGGGTCTCGTCCACAGGGATGCAGGGGGTGTCGGGCGAGCGGACGGGAACATAGCAGGCTTCTTTCGGCACATAGCAGAGGGAGAATCCGACGAGTTCCGCGGAGAGCTCGTCGAGGGCGTCCGTCTCGCAGTCGAAGGCGCAGGCGCCGGCCGCGATGCAGAAATCCACCCAGGCCGCGAGCCGGGCCCGGTCCGTGACCGCCTCGTATCTGCCCGCTCCCGCGAGTTCGGCGTCGAGGCCCGCGCGGGGAGAGGCCTCCTGCGATCTGCCGGAAACTCTCGCGCTTCCTGTATCCCCGGGTGCATCGCCGGCAGGGGATTCCGGAGTCTCCGCCTCGCCGGACGACCCATTGCGCCCCTGAAGGGACTGTCCGCGCAGTCCCGTCCCTTCCTGAATCGTCTCGCCGTCGATGCCGGGGGCCTCGAAAAGCGAAGGAGAACCGTCGTCGCGCTTCGCCTTGATCCGCGCGGCAAAGATCGGAGCGGTAGAAGTCCCGCTGCGGCTCGGGCCGGAGGGCGCAGCGCTTCCCGCCACCGCGCCCGAGCCGGATCCCCGGACGAGGCTCTTCATGCCCTCGCGCAGGAAAAGTCCATTGGCTTCCGTGAAATCGAGCTTGTCCACCGCGAGGGAGTCGAGGTCGGCTATCCCCGTGTCGAGGTCGTCGGCGAGGGTTATCAGCTTGCGGGAGAGCATGGCGCTCTCGTGCCCGGCCTCGAGCTTGCGCTTGACGCCATCCGGCTTCACGGAGTCGAGCCGGGCGTAGATGTCGTCGATCCCCTCGTATTCGAGAAGGAGTTTGAGCGCGGTCTTGTCGCCGATGCCGGGTACGCCGGGCACGTTGTCCGATGCGTCGCCGGTGAGCGAGAGGTAGTCCAGGATGCGCTCGGGGCCGACGCCCCACTCGGCCTTCACCTCGTCGACCCCGAAGGAGCGGTAGGCGAAGCCCTCTCCGGGCCTCAAGGCCTTCACCGAGCCGCCGACGAGCTGGAGGAGGTCCTTGTCGCCCGAGACGATCCAGCATTCGCGGCCTTCGCGGGCGCAGCGGCGCGCGAGGGAGGCTATGACGTCGTCCGCCTCGTAGCCTTCCATCCTGAGGACTGGCATGCCGAGGGCTCCGAGTATTTCCTCGACGAGAGGCACCTGGGCTATGAGCTCCTCCGGAGTTTTCTGCCGGGTCGCCTTGTATTCGCAGTACATGTCGTGGCGGAAGGTTTTGCCTTTCGAGTCGAAGACGGCGGCGACCGCGCCGGGGTTGCGTTCGTCAAAGAGGGCGAAGAGGAAGCGGAAGTAGCCGAAGGCGGCCGAGACATTCGCTCCCGAGGGGTTCCTCAGGGGGCGGTTCACGAAAGCGAAGTAGGACCGGTAGATGAAGGCGTAGGAATCGACGAGGTAGAGGGGGCGGCTCATAACTCCGACAATAGCGCATGATGCCGCGCCCGAAAAGGGGAAGGGCAGAAAGAAGCGCAGGACGGCCGGGCTCCGGAAATCTTCCTTAAGGCTCGATGACAGTTCCGTTATAATTCCGCGCCGGCCGCGGGAAGGCGTATCCTGCGCGCTTTCCGGAGCATTTGCTTCGGTGGAGGTATCAGGATGATACTGAGCAATAGTGTTTTAAAGCGGCTTGCCCTCTACGGAATCCTTGCGACTGTGATCGCAGCGACCGCAGGATCGCAGACAACTCCGCAGACACGGGGCAAAAATCCGGCTCTGGCCGCGAAGCTCGTGTACCCGAATGTCTACACTGTCGAGGAAAAGAGGGCTCTGGACGAGTTCGCCGCGAGACTGGCAGGCGGACAAGGATCGTTTTCCCCGGGGGGCACCGTCGCGGGCGGAGGGGCGCAGACCTCGACGGACAGCGTCATGAGCCTGGATGCGGACGCGTTCACCATGAAGCTCTACGCCAACGCTTTCGATTACTGGAATCCCCTGTTCAACGATTCCTCCTACGCGGCCCGGACAAAGTACGGCGCGATCATCGCTCTGCCCTTCTACCGCGAGCCCGGAGTCATGTTCCCCAGCATGAACATTCCAGCCCTGGGTTCATGGCGCGGGAGCAATGACGGAGGCGATGTGGAATTCTTCGTGCCGATCCGCGCAGGCGATACCTTCACGACGAAAACTGAATCCCAGACCTTCAAGGACATCACGCCGAGCGCGGGCAGCACGGCGCGGGTGTTCAACCTCGCAGGTTCGGGCAGTCTCTACAACCAGAAAGGCGAACTCGTGATGCGGGGAACGATGTACGGAAGGAATTTCTTCGAACGGGCTTCCGCTCAGGCGGGGACGGCTGTCCCCGGAACTCCGCCGACGGGCCAGCCGCCTTCCGGCAACCCGCCTCAGGGGCAGAACATGGCCAGGAACCCCCCTCCGGGCGGCGGCCCAGGCGGGGCTGGCGGTCCCGGAATGCCTGGAGGGAATCCGTCTCCGGATGGATCGGAAGGAGCCAAAGGCGCGGGCGCTTCATCCACGACACAGGGAACCAAGATCCCGACCACGAGCGCATCCGAGGCGACCGGCAAACAGCCGGCGCGCCATGTCTACACCGAGGCCGAACTCAGGCTCATCGATTCGGTCATCGCCGGCGAAAAGGTAAGGGGAGACGAGACCCTATACTGGGAGGATGTGAAAGTGGGCGAAAGACCCACCTGGGTCACGACGGGGCAGACCACGGTGCTCGACATGGTCCGCTGCTTCGGTCTCCAGATCATTCAGAGTCCCCCGACGCGCGAACAGCTGAAGAACCCCGAAAACCTGCAAGGCATGCGCACGGACCGGTACAATGTCCGGCACCTCATGGAGGAGGCACATTTCGGCGACATGGGCGAGGGCGGAGTTCCTATCTTCTACACGGCCTATGGAAGGAACCTCATGGCGAGGCTCGTCACGAACTATATCGGCGACGGGGGCTGGCTCGCGAAGTTCAGCTGGCGCAACCAAGACATGGCCGGCGCCATCATTTCCGAAGTGCGCTCACTATCGGGGAAAAAGGTCACGGGGCACGGCAAGGTGGGTGACTGTCTGTTCGCCAAGGCTGAGGTCGTAAAGAAGTACACCGAGGCGGGACAACACAAGGTCGACCTCGTGTGCTGGACGGAAGACATCGAAGGGACGCTCTGCCAGGCGGCGCGGGCGACCGTGATTCTCCCGGCGAGGAACTGAAGAGTCGCGCCGGACGGGCATGCGCATGCAGGATGCCCGCCGGCGATGAGCCGGCCGGAGCCCTCAGGATCGCTTCAGCCTATGGTCCTGCGCCCCGACTGCTCCCAGGCCTCGATCATCTGGTAGGCGACGTTGATTCGGGAGGAGACGGCCGTCGCGCGCTTCAGGCTCTCAGGCGTCTGAGCGTTGAGGTCGGGGTGGTGTATTTTGAGAAGCTTCTTGTAGGCGATCTTCACGTCGACGAAGGGGGCGCCGTAGGGCAGGCCGAGGGTCGAGTAGGCGCCCTCGAGGGCCCGGCGGGCTTCCGCCTGGGCCGAAAATCCCTGGCCGGTCTGACCGTAGGAGCCCGAACCGTATCCGCCATGACGGGAGGCGCGCTCGCGCTCCATGCGCGCCCGACGCTCGCGTTCGGCGGATTCGCTGCGCTCCCGCTCTTCGGTCGCGGTCCTGCTCGAGTCGAGAAAATCGTCGAGCTCGTTCATGGCCGCGTCGAGATCGGGATCTCCCGTGCCGTGCTTTCTGCCTGCAGCCGAGGATCGCCCGAAATGGCCTCCGATGCCCGAGTCTCCCTCGTCCATGGTCACCCAGGACTTGATCAATCTTTCAAGACGGTCGAAAATCTGGTCCACATGAAACCTCGCCGGACGGAATCGATATAATGAAGGAATGTACCTCATGAACGGGGCCGCATCAATGCCCGGACCGGTGGTCGTGGTCGGCGGCATCAATCTCGACATACAGGCCGCGAGCTACGGAGCCTTCCGCCGGGGCGACTCCAATCCGGGCTCTGTCTCCATGGTGCCCGGGGGAGTGGGGCGGAACATAGCCGAAAACCTGGTGCGACTCGGCCTGCCGACCGAACTCGTGACCGTTCTCGGGGACGACGCGTCGTCTGCCATGCTGCGCGATTCATGCGCCCGTCTCGGCATCGGGCTTTCGGGAGCGCTGAATCTGGAAGGGGCCGCCTGTTCCCACTACGTCTGCCTTCTCGGGCCCGATGGCAGCCTCGAGGGAGCGGTGGCCGCCATGGATGCCTTTGAGCGGCTGTCGGTCGCCTTTCTGGAAACGCGCCGCGCCCTCCTGGATTCAGCCTCGGCCATCGTCGTCGACGCGAACATCCCGGCCGGGGCCATCGGCTGGCTCGCCGCGCGGTACGGCAGAAAATTCCCCCGACGGGGCGCGGGCGCGACCGAATCCGCTGGCCAGCTGCCGTCGCGCCCTCAGTTTCCCCGGCTCTTCCTCGATCCGGTTTCCGCCGCGAAGGCCCTCCGCGCCGTTCCCTTCGTCGGCGCATTTGACTGCGCCAAGCCCAACAGGGTGGAAGCCGAGGTGCTGGCCGGAATCGGCAGCGAATGCAGCGACCTCGCCGGCTCCCGCGACGGTCCTGGCGACGACGAAGCCGGCCTTTTGCCTCTTGCCCGGGGGCTTCACGGGAAGGGACTCGGTGAGCTCTTCATCTCATTGGGAGCCTCCGGGCTCTTTTACAGCGACGGGAGCGTCGCGGGGATCGCCAGCCCCGGGCTTCGTCCCGCCTTTCGTTCCGGGCCTGCCGGCGGACCCGACGCCGGCCTGGGCTTCCCACCCGTCGTCAACGTGTCCGGGGCGGGGGATGCCGCCTGCGCGGCCCTCGTGTGGGCCAGTCTCGCCGGTTACAGTCTTTCCGGCAAGGCGGCCTTCGCCCTCGCGGCGGCTGCGCTCTGCGCCTCGTCACCCTTCACCGTCCATCCCGGCCTGTCCGCCGCGGCCATATCGGAAATCGCGCAAGGAGTCACCCATGAACCGCTATCTTGACCTCTCACCCGAAGTCGCGTCGGCCCTCGCGGCCGGCAAGCCCGTCGTCGCCCTCGAGTCGACGATCATCAGCCACGGCATGCCCTATCCCCAGAACCTCGAGACGGCGCTCCGGGTCGAGTCCGCGGTCCGGGAAGCGGGCGCCACACCCGCGACAATCGCTGTCATCGGCGGCAGGCTCAAGGCCGGCCTCTCCCGCGACGAAATCGAGGTCCTCGCCCGCGGCGGCAGGGATATCGTCAAGGCTTCGCGCCGCGACCTGCCGCGCCTCGTCGCCGACGGCCGCACCGGCGCGACGACGGTGGCAGCCACCATGATCATCGCCGACCTCGCGGGCATCAGGATATTCGCGACGGGCGGCATCGGCGGCGTCCACCGGGGCGCCGAATCGAGCTGGGACGTCTCCGCCGACCTCGAGGAACTCGGCCGCACGAGCGTCGCCGTCATCTGCGCGGGCGCCAAGGCCATACTCGACCTGCCCAAGACCCTCGAGTACCTCGAAACCAAGGGCGTGCCCGTCCTGGGCTACGGGATTTCCGAGCTTCCGGCCTTCTACACGAGCCGCTCCGGCCTCGCGCTGGAAGAGCGGGCGGACAGTCCCGAAGAGATCGCCCGCCTCCTTTCGGCAAAATGGAGCATGGGACTCGCAGGAGGCGTCGTCATCGCCAACCCCATCCCGGCCGAATATTCCATGGAGCCGGAGGAGATCGGCGCGGCCATCGAGACCGCCCTCGCGGCGGCTGCCCTCGCCGGCGTGAAGGGCAAGGAAGTGACTCCCTTCCTCCTCGGGAAAGTCAAGGAACTCACTGACGGCGAGAGTCTCGAGTCCAACATCGCGCTCGTTCTCAACAACGCCCGTCTCGCGGCAGCCATCGCCGCGGCCTTCGCGTCGATCTGAGACCAGTTCCCGAGTTCCGTTCCCCATGCGGACGGCCTGCGCCGGAGCTGTCGGGCTCAGGGCCCGATCCGGCACAGGCCGATGTGGCGCAGACCCGATCCGACGCGGAATTGTTCTTCAGACGCCCGGGGAGGTCGCGAAGACGGAGACGCCGCCGGTAACGGTCTCGAGGACCCGTATGTCCCTGATCCTTTCCGGCGCTACGGAGGAGATGTCCTCCGAAAGGACGGCGAAGTCCGCGAGCATGCCTTTCCTCAGCGACCCCTTCCGGTCCTCTGCGCACTCGGCGTAGGCGCTTCCTTCCGTGTAGCAGCGCAGGGCATCCATGACGCCTATCCGCTCGGGGCTCTCGCGGTTGACCGCCATGTGGATCGACGCGATCGGATCGCAGGTCGATTCACCCGGTATGTCCGAGCCGAAGGAGAGGGGAACTCCCGCTTCGAGCAGAGAGCGGTACGGATAGGCCCGCGCCGCTCGTTCCTTTCCGAGGAGCCCCTCGTCCTTTTCCGGGCTGCCGAGGGCGGAAGGCTGGGCGGCGACGAGGATACCGAGCTTCTTGATCCTCTCTATGTCCCGTTCCTGGATGAGCTGCGCGTGCTCGATCCTGATGCGCCTCTCCCGCATCTCGGGGTGACGTTTCCACACCGCCTCGGCCGTGTCGAGAAAAATGCGGATACCCCGGTCGCCGATTATGTGGAAGGCTCCTCGGCGGCGGCTCCTCGCGAGGTATTCCAGTTCGGCCCGGGGCTCGGCGGGCTCGGAGCACATGCCCTTTGCGGGATCGTCTGCGTAGGGCTCGCAGAGGCAGGCCGTCCGCGTGGAGAAGGCCCCGTCCAGGAAATACTTGACGGGCCCCGGCATGATCCAGTCCTTCTCTGCCGGGGAAAGTCGCCGGAGGGCGCGGTCCAGGGCGCGTATGCTGTACGGAACCCGGCCGAGGGACCAGATCGAGAATCTCGTGCAAAGCCGTCCTTCGGCGTGGAGCCTGACGAGGCTTGCAATCTGCGGGTAGTACCAGGTGTTGTCCTGGATGGATGTGACGCCGTATTTCCTGAAGGTCTCGAGGGCGATGGCGAGCCGCGGTTCGCGCTCGGAGGCCCGGTAGTAGTTCTGCCGCACCCGCATCCTCGAGAGTATGGTCTCCCCGAGGTCCCGGACAATGCCGGTCGGTTCGCCGTCGGTGTCGCGAAGGATTTGTCCCTGCGCGGGATCGGGACTGCCCTTCGCTATTCCGAGGACCCGCAGGGCCGCGGAGTTGAGCCACTGGGCGTGGCCGGAGAATTGACCCAGGACGACGGGGTTGCGCGGGAAAGCTCTGTCGAGGACTTCCTTGCGCGGCTCCGGGCAGGCCGGGTAATCCCAGTTGAAGGCTCGAAGGACGATTCCCGGTTCGGGTGAAGGAAAATGCTCTTTGAGCAGCTCGACGATGGCGCGCGCATCCAAGCCTCCGAGATCGAGGGCGAGGGCGTGGTCCCCCATGAAAACGGCGTGGACGTGATTGTCGTTGAATCCCGGGACGACGGTTTTTCCGCCGAGCTTTCGAATCCGCGCATCGCGGCCGGCGAGGGCGAGGGTATCCGCGGAACTTCCCGCGAAGGCGATCACTCCGTCCCGCACGAGGAGGGCCTTCGCGCGGGGTTTGAAGGGATCCAGTGTGAGAAAATTTCCATCGATCCAGGCGGTCGTTTCCATAATCTACACTAAAAGTAGCCGTGGAACCGAGGACCGGTCAATCCGCGCGCACCCGACATCGCTTCGCATCGCCACGACATTGCCATGGCATCGTCGCACTTTACAGATCCGCGGAAATTGTCTAGATTATGAGTGCGCCTGGACGCATCGTCGCCGGGACGCGGAGTAAAAATATGAACGGAATCGTCGACCCGTCTCGACAAGACGGGCACTCATGACATTTCTCGAGTTGAATTCGGTCGGCTTCGCCTACGGAACCGGAACCGGGAATGCGCTCAGAAACATCAACCTCTCCGTCGCGAGAGGAGAATACCTCGCAATCGCGGGCTCCAACGGCTCTGGCAAGAGCACCTTGCTCAGACTCATGGCGGGCCTCCTCAGGCCTGACTCGGGAAGCGTACTCGTCGACGGGGAAAGCATCGCGGGCCAGGCATCCGATCTCTCCGTGCGATCCCGGATCGCCCTCGTGTTCCAGTCTCCCGCGGACCAGATCGTGTCCTCGGTCGTGGAGGACGACGTGGCTTTCGGCTGCGAAAACCTCGGGCTTTCGCCGGAAGAGATGGAGCCCCGGATCGAGTCGAGCCTCGCCGCGGTGGGACTCGCCAAGGAGCGGCTCAAGCCTACGCGCTTCCTCTCCGCGGGCCAGCAGCAGAGACTCGCCATCGCGGGAGCCCTGGCCATGCGGCCTTCGTGCATCGCCTTCGACGAGGCCACGGCCATGCTCGACCCCGGAGCGAGAGCCGAAGTTCTCGCGATAATGGACAGACTCGTCTCGGAGGGAATATCCATAATCCACGTGACCCACGATATGGGCGAGGCCGCGCGTGCCCAGCGCCTCGTCGTCCTCAAGTCCGGAGAGCTCGTCTACGACGGTGCGCCTTCCGACTTTTTCGCGACGAAGGACCCGGACGCCTTCGGGCTCGAGTTCCCGCCTGAGGTCCGGCTTGCCTCGACCCTCGGACTCGCGCCCGTCGCGGGCGAATCCGCAGCCAGTCTCGTCCGGCGCATACTGAAGGCTGGGCTCGTGCCGCTTTTCCCCCGCGAAGGGGAGAGGAAGAGCTCGGCCTCCGGAACCGCCACCCCGGGCCCTTCCGGTGAACCCGCGTTCAGCTTCGATTCGGTCTCCTTCTCGTGGCTCAAGGGGACCCTCAACGAAAAGCTCGCCGTCGACACAGTGAGCTTCTCGATTCCCCGGGGTGGCCTCGTCGCCTTCGTGGGGAGGACGGGATCGGGCAAATCGAGTGTCCTTTCGCTCATGAACGCCCTCAGCAGGCCCGATTCGGGCAAGGTGAGCGCCTTCGGGCTCGACACCCGGACGGGAATCGCGGCGCCGGGAAGCGGCGAGGGCGGGCGGGTTTTGGGCATTTTCAGGCGACGGAACAGGGCCTCCGGTGACAATCCGATCCGCGCGCTCCGGCTGCGGGCTCCCATGGCCATCCAGAGACCGGAGACTGCCCTCTTCGAGTTCCATTCCGGCGACGATGTCGCGTTCGGGCCGCGGAATCTCGGCCTCACCGGGAAAGAACTCGTGACCCGGGTTTCCTCATGGATGGATACCTTTGGCCTTCCCTTCGAGGCATTCCGCGACAGGCCGACCCGATCGCTTTCGGGAGGAGAGAAGCGGAGGCTCGCGCTCGCCGGAGTCTTCGCGATGGAGAGCGAGGCGATCCTGCTCGACGAGCCCGGCTCGGCGCTCGATCCTGTCACGCGGCGCTCCGTCATGGGCCTCATCGCGACTTCGGCCGGAGGGGGGCAGAAGCCCGACGGGCAGAGTCCCGGCGCCGGGACTCATGGCACGCGGAGCCTCGTCATGATAACGCATTCGATGGAAGAGGCCGCGATGGCCACTCTCGTGGGAGTGTTCGCAGACGGCCACCTCGTCGCTTTCGACAGGCCTGAGCGGATTTTCGGTGAGCTCTACGATCCGGACTGGGGGATCGCGAGGCCATTCGCCGCCGAGGTCGCGCAGGGGCTTGGCCTCGCGCGGGCGGACGGCAGCCTGCCCCTCGATATCGATGGCCTTGCGGCCGAACTCGCCGGCCGGGACGGGCGGAACGATGCCCGGGGAGGCTCCGATGCCTGGCCTTGAGTTTTTCAGAAACATGTCGATAGGACAATTCATCGACACACACTCTCCTGTGCACGCCTTCACGCCCGCGACAAAATATCTGGGACTCTTTCTCCTTTTCGCTCTCGCCCTCGCGGCTCCCGGCATGCCCGGTCTCGTTTTCCTTTTCCTCCTTGTTCTCGGGATCGGCGTCGCGGCGCGCATTCCCCCCCTCTTCCTTCTGCGGGGAATCCTGCCTGCCATGCCTCTCTTCGGCGTGGCGGCCCTCCTCCAGCTCGTCTTCGCGTGGCCGGGAGACAATTCCGCCGTCCTTCTCCGACTCTGGATCGTGGACGTCACTGCGCGCGAGCTGTGGACCGCCGCCCTCGTCATCGTCCGTTCAAGCGCCCTCATACTGGTGATAGGGCTCTTCACATCGGTCACGCCCGAATCGGAAATCGCCCACGGGATCGAGGACTCGCTCGCGCCTTTCTCATGTATCGGGCTGCATCCACAGCGGATTGCCCTCGCGGCCACGACGGCTTTCCGCTTCATCCCGATCATCGCGGGCGAGATCGAGGACATCGTGAAGGCGCAGTCTTCCCGCGGCGCCGATTTCGGGGCGGGGCGGGGGGGCATAATCGCGAAGGCCAGGGCATACCTGCCGCTTTTCGTGCCGGTGACGGTCCGCGCGCTGGAAAGGGCCCAGAGCCTCGCGCAGGCCATGGAAGCCCGCTGCTACACTGAAACCGGGAGATCGAGATACAAGGGATACCGCATGGTTCCCGGAGAGAATGTCGCGCGCGCGGGCCTCGTCGCCACCGTGGTCCTGGCCCTCGCGCTCGATATATACGTCTTCTGAAGTCCGGATTGGACCGCAAGGCCGATACCGGACGGGAGGTTTTTATGTCAGATTTTTCTTCGGAGTCCCGCGGGGCGGGAAAATCAGGGACGGGATCGGCATCCGATCCCTCCGCGAAGCCGCGCGCATCCTCGGGCCAGAGCTCTTCCGGCTTGCGCAAAACCATCATAGCGGGAGCGCTCGGGGCGGTATCGGTCGCCCTCATGTTCACGCCGGCAGGCTACATTCCCTGGCTCGCCGGGGCATCCCTCACGGTCATGCACGTCCCTGCCATCATCGGCGGCGTGCTCGAGGGGCCATTCGTCGGAGCCATCGTCGGAGCGATTTTCGGCCTCACGAGTCTCGTCC
This sequence comes from Treponemataceae bacterium, assembly GCA_963678065.2. Lineage (GTDB taxonomy): Bacteria > Spirochaetota > Spirochaetia > Treponematales > Rectinemataceae. Next base: position 1,340,252 of record CAXXVZ010000003.1, on the reverse strand, counting down.
GCGCGGCCACCTCACCCCAGGGACCCATCGACGTGTTCTTCGTGAACCCCCTCGTCTCCGTGCTGCCGAGGATACTCGTCGGCCTCGCCGCCTGGGCCGTCTTCAGCCTGTTCCGGGGTAAGTTCAAGCTCGCCGGCGCGGCCGCGGCGGGGCTGGCCGGCTCGCTGACCAACTCCATCCTGGTGCTCGGGTCGCTCGTCCTCTACAAGGCAGTGCCGATAGCGGTCGCGGGTTCGGTTTTCGTGGCCAACAGCCTCGTCGAGGCTGTGCTCGCCGCCATACTCACTTCCGCCGTCGTCGCGGCCTGGATGGGCATCGAAAGCGGATCGCGCAAGGCCCGTCTCGCGGACGAGGAGGGGAAATAATCATGATCCTCGCCGTCGATGTCCGCAACAATCTTGTGACTATGGGCTTGAGAGAAGGCGGTACATGGATTCTCGTGAAGAGATTCGGGGCATCGGCGACGAGAACGGCGGACGAGTACGCCATGTTCATGTCCGCGGCGGCAGATGAACTCATGCAGTTCGACGGAATCGATCTCGGATGCGCGTGGATTTCGAGTGTCGTGCCCAGCCTCACACCCGTCATCGCCGAGGCTGTCAAGACGGCCTTCGGATTCGATTCCCGCATAATAGGTCCGGGAGTCAGGACAGGGCTCAAGATCCGCACCGACCTGCCCTCCGAAGTCGGTGCCGACCTTGTCTGCGCGGCCGTCGCCGCCAGGGAACTCTGCGCGGGCGCCTGCATCGTCATCGATTCGGGCGTCGCCCTCACGTTTTCCGCGATCAATTCCCGCGGCGAGTTCGAGGGTGTGGTCATCGCTCCCGGCATCGAAGCCTCGGTCTACGCCCTCCGGAAGTCGACGGCCCAGCTGCCCCTCGTCAACGTGGAATGCCCCGCGAGAGTCATAGGGCGCACGACGGTGCAGTCCATCCAGTCCGGAATCCTGATCGGCTACGAGGGAATGGTCGGACGAATCCTTGAACGGATGAGGGCAGAGCTCGAGCCCGGTAGCGGGACTTTAGAGGTCGTCGGCACCGGCGATGAGCTCGGCCGGAGCGTCCTCGCAGCCTGCGGCCATGTCCGCTTCGTGCCCACGCTCGTGCTCGACGGCATCGCCATCATCGCGGCGCGCTGCGAAGCCGAGTCGAGAACTTCCCGCGCTCTGTAAGGGCTTATCGAAGACCCCCGTCATCGCGCCCTTTCCTCACGATGATGCCACCCGACGGCCTGAAGATGATCCTGTCGGGGTGGCATTCCTCCACAATGCGGCGCCTTCCTCCCCGGCCTGGCCATCCTCGGCAAAGCGCGCGAGAGCCTTTTCCCAGCGCAGGCGGATGAAACCGGCGACGAGACTCTTGGGCGCGTGACTGCCTGCGAACCACAGAACCTTGTTGAACATCCCCGGGATGACCACAGCCTTGTTCCTGCGCGCGCCCTTCAGGGCCAGCCAGGCGACGGTTTCGGGTTCCATGGTGGACAGCCGCCCCGCGAAGCCCTGGGAGTGGACTTTTCGCCGTATCTCTTCGCTCGTGTACATGCCTCCTGGCGTGAGGACTGTGACCCCGATGCCCAGGGCCGCGAGTTCGTGCCTGAGGGCGAGGCTCCAGTGCAGAAGGAAGGATTTTGTCGATGCGTAGACGGCGAACAGAGGCATCGGGTAGAAGGCCGCGAGGCTCGCCACCGTGATTATGCGGGCCGCGCCCGCCTTTTTCAGCTGCGGTATGAGTCCGTATGTCACTGCCATGGTGGACTGGATGTTGAGTTCGACGGACCTGCGCTGGCCTTCCCAGGGCAAGAGATCGAAGAGTCCGTTCTGGCCCGCTCCGACATTGTTCACGAGAAGGTCGACGGTTTTTTCCGCCCCCGTCACCATGCCGATGAGGCTTTCCTGTCCCTCTATGAGGGAGAGGTCGCACTCTCGGTACAGCACCTCGCTCCCCTGTGCGCGGAGCTCCGCCGCGAGTTCCGGCAGTCCGGTGCCCGGGAGAGATGCGAGCATGAGGTTCTTCCCCTGCGCAGCGCACTCTCGCGCAAAGGCCCTTCCGAGTCCCTGGCTCGCTCCCGTTATGACCGCGAAGGCCTTTCTGTTTTGCATGATGTGCTCCTTGGTAAAACGTATGATTCAAACATGTGTTTTAACATAGCGCTCGATAACATCGAGTTCAATCAAATGTTTTAAAATAATGTTTGAAACAGATGTTGACGAAATCACATGGGCGCGGTATCGTCGATACGATGAAAGCGATTGAAAACAGTCAGGACGTATCCCTGGCGGGGAAATGCTGTCTTGTGACCGGCGCCACCTCGGGCATCGGCCTCGCCGCGGCCTGCGCCCTCGCGGCGCGAGGCGCGGCTGTCACGGGACTGGGGCGGGACAAGACACGGGCCGCCCGGGCCCTCGAACGCGTGAGCGCCGCGGCGCGCAACTCGGGGGCGCCCGAACCGCGCTACGAGATTCTCGATCTTTCCAGCCTGAGCGCCGTCGCATCCTGGGCGGACAACTTTGTCGCCTCGGGTGGCGGTGGATCGGGCCGATCCACTGCACGGGGCCTCGACATCCTTGTCAACTGCGCAGGTCTCTATTCCGACCGGAGAACATGCACCGAGGAGGGCTACGAATCGCAGTTCGCCGTCAACCACCTCGCCCACTTCTGCCTGACGCTCGGACTTCTGCCGCTTCTGGAGCTCTCCCCCGACGCGCGGGTGATCACGGTGAGTTCGGGTTCGCACTATTATGGAAGGATTCGCTGGCCGGAGCTGGAGCGGAGCCTGCGCGGAGAGCCTGCGCGCGGCATCTATATCGGAATCCGCGCCTACGAACAGTCAAAGCTGGCGAATGTCCTGTTCTCCGACAGACTCGCGCGGCTGCATGGCGCCGGTTCGAATCTGACTGTGTTCACCGCCGACCCTGGGCTCGTCAACACCGACATGGGCGCGAAGCAGGGTTTCTCCCTCGGCAGTCTGTTCTGGAACCTGCGCAGGAGGGGAGGGACGAGCCCCGAACAGCCCGCCGGGGCGCTGGCATGGCTCGCCGGCGAGGCCTCACTCAAGGGGAAGACCGGTCTGTACTGGCGCGACAGAGCTGAGCTGACGCCATCGCTGCGCGCGCAAAACCACGCGGACGCCGACCGCCTCTGGTCCCTGAGCGAGGCCATGGTCGCGCGAGCGCTCGGACAAAAGGAGGGCGCGCATGCCCGATGACGCAGAAGCCGAGGGAACGCCGGAAAAAATCCTGCGCGCCGCCATCGAGATCATCGAACGGGACGGCGTGGACAAGGCGACGGTCCGGGCAATAGCGATGGAAGCCGGCGTGAACATCGCCGCGATCAACTATCATTACCGGACAAAAGAGTTCCTCATGGAGGCGGCCATCGTCGCCACCTGGGAACATGCCGTGGGGGACATGAGAGCCTTCCTCGATGTCGAGCCCGGAAAGATCGATCAGGGGATCGAAGCCCTCGCTCTCTACCTGCTCCAGGGCGGCCACCGCTTTCCCAATGTCACGAAGGCCCACTTTTTCGGATCGGGAACAAGACCCGCGCCTGAGGTGGTCCTGGTCTCGTACAGGAACTTCGTGAAAGAGACAGCGGGCCGCGTCTGCTTTTCCCTCGGGCTCCCCTGCGACTTCGATGCCATCGCGCGGACGGCGGCATTCCTTGCCTCGATCCTGTTATCGGCCTTCGTTCCCGAATCGCTGCCGGAGGATTTCGGGCGGGACGATTTCGCCCCATCGGCGGCGATTCTCTCTTCGGATTACCTCGCGAACATGCGAGCCGCCTCGGGAATGCGGAAGGCCTGAAACCCGTCTTGAGAATCACCACCTGCCCTGGTGCTGGGTCGAATACTGTCCCTCGTAGACAGCCTCTCCCTCGCAGCGCTCGAACACGAACTGGCATATGCGCTCGTTCGGGATGAGCTTGAGGTAGTTCGGCCCCGTGTTGAGTATCTCGAGGACCTGCTGGTTCGAGATGCCCGGCTGCATGAAGGGCGCCGAGATGTGGACCATGAGCCCGAGCCTGGCGAAGCGCGAACGCGAGCTGAGCCAGCCCGCGATGTCGGCGGGCAGGGTTATGCGCTCGAGCGTGATGCCGAGGACGAGCTCGTTCGGCTTTATGATGTAGCCGGATTCGGCGAGTTCCAGCTTGTAGGTGATATCGCGGTAATCCGAACCCGCCGTGATGGGCATGACGGTCGGCATGGGCGAGAAGATGCGGATTTCGGTGCCGAGCCTGAGATCGATGGAGGCCGGCCCCACGGCGCCAGGATCGTAAGGATCGATGCCGATGCGGTCGGCAGCTATTTCCTTCAGAATTTCGTCGTGGGTCAGTATCATGGGGGCCTCCTGTCGTTCACGGTTTCTCTCGCGGCAAGTGTAGCCTGTGCCCGCCGGCGGCGGAAGACTTCTTCCGTTCAGTTTTCCGGCGGGGCAATACGGACTTCGCCCAGCCCCAAAAGGGGCGATCCGCGCCTTTCCCTCAGTCGATCCGCTCACCTTCCTGACAGAGCCCTCGCGGCCGCGCTATGATGGTCATGAGCGTTTCGCGAGGGAGGTCCATGTCCGTGAACACTACCCAGAAAGTGCTTTTCGTCGATCCGTCCACCGGCTATTACAGGATGCGGCGCTACCCTGTCGGCTCGTATTTCGGCCCTGTCGGGCTCGGAATCCACATAGCGGGGCGCGAGCGCAGCCTCAACATCGGCACGGGTCTCTTCGCCGGCTCAATCCTGCCCGGATCGAATCGCCTCATGTTCTCGGGCTTCTCTCCATCGTGGCGCGGTTTCTATATCTCGAGCATGGGGGGCGCAGGTCTCGTCTTCGACAACCTCGGACTCAACATGGTCAGCCTCGTCGGAAAGGCGCCGGTCCCCTCCGTCCTCTACCTCAACCGCAGCCACGGCGAGGAGATCGAGGTAGAAGTCGCGCCCGTCGATCTGAAAGAAGCCTGGGCCGCCGGAAGGGGAGGGGTCTACGGCCTCACGGAATGGGTCCTCGCGCGCTACGCGGGCCGCTACGAGACCGACCCCCGCGTTCTCGTGACAGGACCTGCCGCACGGGCGACGGATTTCGGCGCAGTCATGAGCGCCCCCGTCAAGAACGGCGTCGCGAGCCCGGTGGACACCTGGGCCGGGCGCGGAGGCCTGGGCTCCAAGATGCTCCAGGAGCACGGCATCGCGGCCATCATCTACGGCGGCACCGTCGTGGACGAGGACTTCCGGGACCGCAAGGTCGCCGACGAGTGGTTCGAGGCCAAGTACCGTCAGAAGCTCGCGGTGAAGGACTTCGAGGGAACGACGAAGTACCGCTTCGACCCCAAGGCCGAGACCGGCGGCACCCTCGGCGTCAACTACGCGACGCTGAAAGGGCGCATCATCGCCTTCAACTACCGCACGAACTCCTGGACGGAGGAAGAGCGGCTCGACCTGCACAGACGCTTCATCGTCGACCATTACCTGAAACAGTTCAACGAAGAGACCATAGTGCCGAGACAGCAGGCTACCTGCGGCGAGCCCTGCGCGGCCGTCTGCAAGAAGATGCGGGGCGAGTACAAGAAGGACTACGAGCCCTACCAGACTCTGGGGCCGCTCTGCGGAATATTCGATCAGAGAGCCGCCGAAAGGCTCAACGCCGCGGCCGACTCCGGCGGCTTCGACGGCATCGCCTTGGGCGGCATCCTCGCCTGGCTCATGGACTGCCTCGACCAGAAGCTTCTCGCGCCCTCCGACCTCGGCGTCACGCGGACGCCCGTCTGGAAGACGGAGAGCTTCGACCTCGTCGCCGACTCCATGCACAACGCCGAACTCGGCCTCGAGCTGATTTCCTCGATATTGAAGCCAGGAAGCGCGATCGACCTCTCCGAGGGACCGCGCAAGTGGGCGCGCAGGGTCCGCCGGGAAAAAGGTCTGCGCATCCTGGACAGCTTCGTCTACTGCGCCAACGGCCGCAGGGGTTGGATGGTTCCGAACCAGTACTGGACTCCCGGCGCCCTCGCTCCCATGGCCATCATGGGCAAGTACTACATGCATTACGGCGCCGAGTTCATGCCGCCCCGCGAACTCGGGCGGGCCTGCGCTGCGCGGCTCAGGGCCGAACTCGTTCTCGACGAGGCTGGCGTCTGCCGTTTCCACCGCGCCTGGGCCGAGGACATGGTGCCCGAGATCTTCGGTTCCCTGTACGGCAAGAAGGACGAGTTCTTGGCCTCCGTCGGCGTCCTCGCGAGCCGCATCAACAGCCGCAACGCCTCCGTCTACTGGGAGAGCGCCAAAAACATCGAGTTCATGGCCACATTCCTCAGGCGCAAGCTTGAAGTCGACCGGGATCAGCATCCCGACCTGCCCCGCTGGGTCGAAGCCTTCGGCTCCGATTCGAAGGAGGCGGCTCTCTCGTGGTGGTTCGAGGTCCGGAAGGGCATCGACGAGTCGCTCAGGGACTTCATGTAGGCCGGCGCCGTGCTCGCTTTTCATCGCCCGCTTCCTGTGCTAGTATCGCGGCCGTGGCAGCATCCGGAAAAAAGAACTCCGCCGTTTACGACGAATCCAAGATAAAGACCCTCTCGAGCCTCGAGCACATCCGCCTCCGCACAGGGATGTACATCGGGCGCCTCGGCGACGGGTCCAATCCGGACGACGGTATCTACATACTCGTCAAGGAAGTCGTCGACAACGCGGTCGACGAGTTCATCATGGGCGCAGGCTCGAAGGTCGTTGTCAAGATCGAAGGCGAAACCGTGAAGATCCGCGACTATGGCCGCGGCATCCCCCTCGGCAAGGTTGTGGACTGCGTCTCCCTCATCAACACCGGCGCCAAGTACAACGACGATGTCTTCCAGTTCTCCGTCGGCCTCAACGGCGTCGGAACCAAGGCGGTCAACGCGCTGTCCTCGCGCTTCCGCGTCGTCTCCTACCGGGAAGGCCGATTTTTCGAAGCCATCTTCGAGCGCGGCGTCATCGTCTCGCAGCGGGAAGACATCGCGCCCCGCGAAAAGGACGGCCTTCTCGTCGAGTTCGAGCCGGACCGCGAGATCTTCGGGGAATACAGTTTCAACATGGAGTTCCTCGAGAAGCGCATGTGGAACTACGCCTGCCTCAACGCAGGCCTCACCCTCAACCTGAACGGGCGCGATTTCGCCTCGCAGAACGGATTGTACGACCTCTTGAACGCGGAGATCGGCGAATCGGCACTCTACGAGATCGGCTACTGGAAGGGCGAGCGCATCGAGTTCTCCTTCACCCACACGAACGGCTACGGCGAGGAGCACTTCAGCTTCGTCAACGGCCAGTACACATCGGACGGCGGGACCCACCTCTCCGCCTTCCGCGAAGGCTTCCTCAAGGCCGTCAACGAGTTCTTCCGCTCCTCCTGGCGCGGCGAGGACGTGCGCGAAGGCGTGGCCGCGGCCGTCGCCATCAAGCTCAAGAACCCCATGTTCGAGAGCCAGACCAAGAACAAGCTGGGCAACACCGAGATCAAACCCTGGATCATGCAGGAAGTGAAGCGCGGGGTCGACGAATTCCTCAGGCGCAACCCCGAGGCCGCCAAGAAGCTCCAGGAGAAGATCGCCTCCAACGAGAAGCTCCGCACCGAGCTCAACATCGTCAAAAAGGAAGCCAAGGAAGCCGCCCGCAAGATCGAGCTCAAGATCCCGAACCTCAAGGACTGCAAGCACCACCTCAGTGACGGGGAGAAGGGCGCCGGCTCCATGATCTTCCTCACCGAGGGCCAGTCGGCCGCCGGCTCCATGGTCAGCTCCCGCGACGTCTACAACCAGGCGGTCTTCAGCCTCAGGGGCAAGCCCGAGAACATGTACGGCAAGAAGCGCACGGCCATCTACAAGAACGAAGAGCTCTACAACATGATGATGGCCCTCGGCATCGAGAACGAAATAACGAACCTCCGCTACGGCCGCATCGTCATCGCCACCGACGCCGACTACGACGGCTTCCACATACGCAACCTCCTTCTGACCTTCTTCCTCGCCTTCTTCGAGGAGCTCGTCACGCAAGGCAGGGTCCATATACTCGAGACGCCACTCTTCCGCGTGCGCGACAAGAAGGAGACGAGGTACTGCTACTCCGCCCGCGAGCGCGACCTCGCCGTCTCCGCCCTGGGCAAGTCCTGCGAGGTGACGCGGTTCAAGGGCTTGGGCGAGATCAGCCCGAAGGAGTTCGGCCAGTTCATCGGCGAGGATATCCGCCTCGTGCGCGTCGATGTGCAGACCATCAAGGCCGTCCCCGAGGTCCTCGAGTTCTACATGGGCAAGAACACGCCCGAGCGCCGCGAGTTCATCATGGACAATCTCGTGGGCGACCTGTAACAGGAAGCAAGCGATGGCCTACGTCAAGAAACTGTTCAACGAAAATTTCCTGTTCTACGCCTCCTACGTCATCAAGGACCGCGCCATCCCCGACGCCGAGGACGGACTCAAGCCTGTCCAGAGGCGCATCATGCACTCGCTCTTCGAGATGGACGACGGCAAGTTCCACAAGGTCGCGAACGTCGTCGGCCACTGCATGAAGTACCATCCCCATGGCGACCAGTCCATCTACGGCGCCCTCGTCGTCCTCGCGAACAAGGACCTCTTCATCGACAAGCAGGGGAACTTCGGCAACATCTTCACGGGCGACGAGGCCTCGGCGGCCAGATACATCGAGTGCCGGGCCACGCCGCTCGCGAAGGAAATCTTCTACAATCCCAAGATCACCCGCTACGCGGATTCCTACGACGGGCGCAACAAGGAGCCGGAGTACTTCCCCGCCAAGCTCCCCGTCATCCTCCTCACGGGAACCGAGGGCATCGCCGTCGGGATGAGCACGAGGATACTCCCGCACAACCCCGTCGAGGTGATCGCGGCCGAGATCGCCTGCCTCCAGGGCAAGCCCTTCTCCCTCCTGCCCGACTTTCCGACCGCGGGCCTCGTCGACGTGGGCGACTACGCCGACGGCAACGGCAAGGTCAAGGTCCGCGCCAAGCTCGACACCTCCGACCCCAAGCGCATCCTCATCACCGAGATACCCTTCGGCTCCACGACCGAGAGCCTCATCGAGAGCGTCGAGGCCGCGGCCAAGGGCGGGCGCATCAAGATCGCCTCGATATCGGACTTCACGACCGAAAAAGTCGAGATCGAGATCAAGCTCCAGCGCGGCGTCTACACCGACGAGGTCGTCGACGCTCTGTACGCCTTCACCGAGTGCGAGCAGTCGATCTCCTGCAACTGCCTCCTCATACAGGACGATAAACCGGTCGTCACCACCGTGACGAAGATCGTCGAGCGCCACGCCGCGACGCTCATCGGTATCCTCGAGGCCGAGCTCCGCATCGAGGAGAGCGAACTCCTCGACGAGATCCACGCGAGGACCCTCGAGCGCATCTTTATCGAGGAGCGCGTGTACAAGGCCATCGAGAACAAAAAAACCCAGGAAACCGTCGTCCGCGCCATCCTGGATGGACTGAAACCCTTCGCCGCCGAGATCGCGCGGGATGTCATGCCTGAGGATGTCGAGCGCCTTCTCAAGATCCCGATCCGGCGCATATCCCTCTACGACATCAACAAGGCCCGCGACGAGATGAAGCGGCTCGCCGACAGGCTCGCGGAAGTGCGTCACCACCTCGCCCACCTCACGGCCTACGCCGTCGCCCTGCTCTCCGGAATAAAGAAGAAGCTCGAGAAGGACTGGACCCGCAAGACCACCATCGCCAATTTCCACAAGATCGACGCGAAAGAGGTCGCGAGGCGCGACATCGCGCTCCGCTACGACTCCCAGACCGGCTACCTCGGCACGGCTGTCTCCTCGGGCGACAAGCTCTTCGACGTCTCGACCTTCGACAGGCTCATGGTTCTCAGGCGCAACGGCATCTTCACCTTCGTCCCTTTGCCCGAGAGGCTCTTCGTGGATCAGGGCATGCTGCACTGTGCCATAGCCGACAAGGAGCGGATAGCCGCGGCCCTCATGACTGTCGTCTACCGCGACGGCGAGAACGGCTTCCCCTACATCAAGCGCTGCCGCGTCGAGGGCTGGATCATGAACAAGGACTACTCCCTCGTGCCCGAGAACGCGCAGGTGCTCGCCTTCTCCGTCGATCCTGCATTCGAGTTCACCCTGAGCTACAAGCCCAAGCCCAGAATGAAAGTCGACAAAGCGCGCTTCATCGCCTCGCGCTACGACGAGAAGGGCCTCAAGGCTTCCGGCGTCAGGCTCGCCAACCGCGAAGTGTCGGCGGTGGACTGCGATCCACCCTGCGGCGTGAGCGCGATAATCGCCGCGAACAGCGCCGCCAATGGCGCCGCGGGTGGCGCGACGAGCGGCTCCGGAGTGGGCGCCGCGACTTCATCCGGGAGTGGCAGAGGCTCCGGGGCGGGCGGCTCCGCCTCCGTTTCCCCCTTCCAGCCCGAACTCCTCGACTCCTTCGACCAGGATGCCAAACCGGGAGATATCGGCGACACGGCGGACGAAACTCTGTCCGCGACTCCGACCGACGAGAGCCCCGAAGCCGCCAAAGTCCCGCTCGGACGCAGGCTCCACAAAGGTGGAAAGACGAAGACCCCAGGAAAAACCGCGACGAAGGCGAAGCCGGCGACCAAAAAGGGCGTCGCGCCATCCGGCGGCTCCACGAAAAAGCCTTCTCGCGAGGATTCCATCGCGCGTGGAGCGCCGGCAAAGGGCTCCGCGCCGGAACCCGGTCCTGAACCCGAGCCCGGCGCCCCCGGTTCAGGCGAGGGCCTTCTCGCGCGGATGGCGAAGAAAAAAGCCGGGAGCGAGAAAAAATGAGACCGCCGATTTCGGGCGCCGCACGATCGCGTCCCCTTTGTCTGGCCCGATCCCGGATCGATGAAATGTCTTGACTTTTTTTCGGCGCTTTGCTAGATTCACCTTGCTTTTGAAAGAAAGCGTTCCCCTGTAGCTCAGCTGGCAGAGCAAGTGGCTGTTAACCACTGGGTCCGTGGTTCGAACCCGCGCGGGGGAGCTAATTAAGTGATTTTCTGGTAAAAAGAAAGAGCCCCGGAGAAATCCGGGGCTCTTTCGTATTCTGGCCTGTTGGCCGCGGTCAGGACGCAGATGTGGGGCACCTTCATCGATCAACAAAGCTCCGAGGAGACTACCCAATCCTTTGCCGTGTATGCTGCGCCATATTTCAAGCCCGAAACCTGCCCGCATTTCATCCGCTACCGACAGGAAGGGAAGGACATCGGGCATAACCACCTGAGTCAGTGCGGCTCCCCCCTTGATAAACACATTCTCAAGGACTCAGTTTTCTCCAAACGTGCCATAGCTATGATCAAGTGTGGTGATCTTCTCGACCTGAGACGCGGACTCCAAGCCGCAAGCATGGGCGTCAGCGTATTGCTACAGATCGGTAAAGTCGGATGACGAGTGGGGATGGCCGTACTCACGTCAATTCTCGAAGAATTGAACAAGCATCCGTTCTATGGATACCGGCGGATAGCCTGTGCCCTTAAGGATCTGATGGTCACGCGCAAGCAGGTCAGGCGGATCATGAAGCGGGCAGGACTCAAGGCTCTCTTTCCCGGCAAGAATCTATCGAAACCGTCGAAACACCACAAGAAGTACCCGTATGTATTGCGAGACAAGAAAATATGGATAGCGAACCATGTATGGGCAACGAATGTGACCTACCTGAAGGTGAATGGGTCTCATGTCTATCTCGTGGCGATTATCGACCTGTTTTCACGGAAGGTTCTGTCGTGGCGAATCTCGAATACGATGGATGTAGGATTCTGCATCGATGCTCTGGAAGAAGCCCTTACCGTACACGGGACTCCCGGGATCTTCAACACCGACCAAGGGAGCCAGTTCACGTCCGAGGCTTTCATATCCGTCCTTGAAGCCAAAGGAATCCAGATCAGCATGGATGGCGTCAACCGGGCTTTGGACAACATCTATATCGAGCGGACCTGGCGGTCACTGAAGTACGAAGAAATTTACCTGAACTCGTACGAATCCCTCGTGGATCTGAAGATCGCCGTCGACAACTACTTCAATTTTTTCAACCAGGAACGATTTCATCAATCCCTTGAGTATGCTACACCAAACGAGGTGTATAGCCGAAGCTTCACCCTCACAAAGAAGACTTCGATACAAGCCAGGAACCTATCGAATACAAAAAAGAAACATTGAGTCGTTGTCAGGAAGAAGCGACGCCGTTGACCTTGAGCAACGGTAGGCGATAATGTGCAATCGTCGAGGACGATCGAGGGCGTTGGTATTTCACCGTAGCGGGTGTTCAACATGAGCCCAGCGTGGTACGGCAGATGTTATGGCGGTGGTACGTGACCCGAAAGATCCTGCAGGGAAAACGCTAGCGCGTCTGGAAGGCCCTGTTCACGCGCGCGGAGGTGGAGGCCATCCGCGAGTACCCGAACAGCCTTGAGCCAACGGGTTCGCTCCAATTTCGTCGAAAAGACATTGACTCGGCAGCGGCGCTGAAGGGGGATACGAGATGCCACGTAACTTACAGCAACGAGTCGTGCCGAGGGAGACTGTACACGAGGTGCTACGGGAACAATATTCGATCATCGCACTCGATAAGTTCATCCAGGCGACACGCGACTCTGGGTACAAAGGCACCGCCAGCGCGATCTCCGAACTCGTCGATAACTCCATCCAAGCGGGTGCGACACGTATCGCTATCTCCGTCATGGCCAAGGCTAACGACGACGAGGAGAAGGAGATCGAGGTCTCGGTGCTCGACAATGGCTGCGGGATGGCTTCGGCCACGTTGCGTCAAGCGCTCCGTTTCGGTGGCAGCACTCGCTTCGGCGATCGTCGAGGGCTCGGACGCTACGGGATGGGGCTCCCAAACGCTTCGCTGAGCCAGGCGCGGAGGGTCACTGTCTTCACCTGGCAGGCATCGAAGAGTAGGGTGCAGCGTGGATACGAGTCGTGTCCATGCGTGTATTCCTCCTACCTCGACGTCGATGAGATCATGCGCTGTGAGATGACAGAAGTCCCCGAACCGCAGATCGTGAGCGCGCCGCCGCGCGGTTGCATCGGGAGCGCCGGGACGCTCGTGTGCTGGTCGCAGTGTGACAGGCTCGATAATCGCCGTATCTCCACGATCGTACACAAGCTTGAGGTCGAACTCGGTCGGCGGTTCCGGCACTTTATCTGGAAAGGCCTGCGCATCACGATCAATGAGGACAATATCGAGGCATTTGATCCGCTCTACCTCAGCCCAAAAGCCGAGATCTCGGGCGCGCAACTCTTCGGCGAGGAGATGCTCTTCGAGGTGCGTGCCGACCCTGTCGACTCGCGGACGACTGGTTGTGTGCATGTACGCTTTTCGGAGTTGCCGGTCCACGCTTGGTACAAACTCTCCAACGACGAAAAGCGCCGCATCGGCCTTTCCAAAGGCGCTGGCATCTCCATCGTGCGCGGCGGCCGCGAGGTCGACTATGGTTGGTTCTTCATGGGCACCAAGCACCGAGAGAACTACGACGATTGGTGGCGGTGTGAGGTACAGTTCGATCCGATCCTCGACGAAGCGTTTGGCATCACTCATACCAAGCAGCAGGCGCGTCCGCAAGCGCACCTCTTGGAGGCGCTTACGCCGGACTTGGAGACAACGGCGCGGGTCCTCAATAGCCGCGCACGCAAGGCGCACATGGCTGTGAAGGCGAGCGAGCGCTTTTCCGAAGCGGAGCGCATAGCCAACGAGCGTGATCACCTCCTCCGCCCACTACCGCAAAGCGTCGATCCAACAGCCAAGGCCTTGATGCACGAGTTGAAGGAAAGTCACCCAGCGCTTCGAGAGCGCGTCGACGAAAAGGATCGGTACAGTATCGTTGAGCACGCGGTGAAGGACACATCCTTTTTCACCCTCGCGCAAGATGGAGACCGTCTCGTCCTCGTGCTCAACCCCGACCATCCCTTCTATCGCGAAATATACAAGCCCCTCTCTGAAAACGGGTCCCCTCGTGATCCACAACTCCGCGCGAAGCTTGAATTGCTCCTTCTAGCAGCGGCACGAAGCGAGGCTGTCTCGCGCGGGGATGTCCCCACGCTCGCGAAGCATCGGCTTGAGTGGAGTAACGTCTTGGCTGCATTCCTAAATGACAAATAATACTTCGATCGATACTCTGTGGACCACGTTGAAGCCACCGCTCCTGAGCAAGACTTCGCGAGACGCCTTCGTGAAGCACGCACGCGCGCTTGAAACGGTGCGCCTAGACGAGCACGCCGATGAGGCCATTGAGAAGCTCCGTGCAGAGTTCATCGCGGAGGTAAAGACCTCAAGACGTGCTGATCGACAGGCACTGCTGGCCGTTGGGCTTGTCGTGAACGACCTTGCGGCACAACAGTGGATCATCCGAGTTCGTGGGGAGCGTGTCGAGATAAGGCCGCCAGAACCCGTGGCCGACCGAACTGCCGAGAAGGCGCGAGTCCGCCGGCAAGAACTGGTCAAGCGGAATGCACAGCTCAGTCAACCGTCGGTGCAGCGTTTCTTGGATTCGATGGAGCGGCAGCGACTCTTCGAAGGACGGTACGTCTCAATCTACTCGCTCATGCGGGATGGGCGCGAACTCGCTGACGGCTTGCGGGAGGCGCGCATAAACCTCAACAACGGGTGTGAAGATGCGCTTGCCAAGGTGATCGACCCATACCTTCAGTTCGTCACGTCGGAGGATGCCGTCTGCAGATTCACCGGCCTACGCTTAATGAATATATGGCGATATTTCCGTCACACATGGACGAATCAGTACACGAGTGTGCCGGGCCGGATGATGATGTTCCTCGTCCGCGACCGCGCCGCCGCCAACCACCCGGTGATGGGGATCGGGGCGCTGGGTAGTCCAATCATGCAGCTCCGTGAACGGGATTCGTGGATCGGGTGGCATCCCGACACCTTCATAGAGCGTGTGCAGCGCGAACCGACGCGGGAACTCGCTAAATGGCTTCTCGATACACTCGACACTGCGATTGCTGAAGTATATGTCGATGACCTACTAGAGGACAAGATCATCTCGACCCGAGACCTCACAACTCCATCATCTGAGGCGCTCGAACGACTCAGGTTTGAGGGGGCGGAACAGCGAAGAATGCACTATCGTTACGAGCGTTCGCGGGACTTTAAACGCAAGCGTGCCGAACCTACAGGAGGCGAGTACTGGGTCGCGCAGGCCCGAACCCACCTGTTCCGCAGTAAGCGCGCATTCTCTCTCGAGACATATCTGCACGCGCGTGCGGTCCTCAATAAAGCGTTTGACGGCAAGCCGACGGCAGAGAAGCTTGCCGAATTGGCTGCGACCGGCTACGGGAGAGACATGATCCGAAGTGTACTAAAGAAGGCGAAAGCCGATCGGATCGGCATCGTAGTCGCGGACATCACCGTATGTGGTGCGGTGCAGCCCTATAATGCACTTCTAGGTGGGAAACTCACCGCGATGTTAGCAACGAGCCCCGAAGTGGTACATCACTATTATCGCCGCTACGCACGGGCTGAGAGCGAGATCGCCTCCTCCATCGCAGGGAGGCCTATCATTCGAGCGGCGAAGCTAGTGCTTCTCGGGACCACATCACTCTATGGCGTCGGGTCGAGTCAATACAACCGCATAAATATTCCCGCTGAACCCCTCAGTGGCGCCGTCGGAGAGGTCATCCGTTACAAGGAGTTGGGGCACTCCGAGGCCTTCGGTACCTCACAGTACTCGGAGGAGACCGTCGATGCCCTCGTCGATCTCGTGCAGCAGTCTGACGCGCATCGAGTGAACAGCATCTTTGGGGAGGGCGTGAGCCCGAAGCTCCGCAAGGTGAGGCAAGCGCTCGATCTGCTGAATTTGCCCTCCAAGATTCTCCTGCGGCACTACCGGCCACGCGTGATTTACGCAGTGAGTTTGATCAGAAACCTCGACGATTACCTCATCGGCCTCGCCAAGCGACCAGACTACATCATCCCAGTCAAAAATGGACCTGCTGCTACGGAGGCGATTGTCGCATGGTGGCAAGAGCGATGGCTAAGGCAACGGATTACTAAAGACGAGGTGCTCGCAGAGGTCTCGCGCCACACATGCGTTCGACCCATTACCCATGGAGCACGCGTTCCGCGTCCATACACGCCGACTCAACAGCCCCTGTCTGACGAACAAATGTGAGGCCCCCTAGGAGCACTCGCGGCTGCGGCCTCGCGCACCCCAAGTCACAGCGACATGGGCGATGGTGCAATGGTACCTCGATTGGCACTTCCGCCGTCGTGACAGCTTGGGGTATAATGCCACTGTATATTAGCATTGAGCTGTCCAGATCTGTTAGGGCTGATATGATGAATGAGCTTTTGGACATCTATACGGCTATCTCTCGAGGATAGCGTAGTCGTATGTCCCATTCGATCTCGAGCGACGAGTAGTACATATCACGAAACTCGGGAAGTGAATCGATGCCGATGGACTTGAGGGCGTGGAACCAGAAGCTAGAATCGCACTTCAGCGAACTCGCGAGGATCCGAAAGGACATCCCTGTCTTCGCGCTTGAGCATGGCCTCACGCCCACCGAGGTCCAGGAGTTGTCGGAGGGGGTCCGTGCGCACATTCGCCAGTTACGACCTCTGCATGATCACATGCTCGCGTGGATCGTCTACGCCACCGAGATTGGGTATGACTACGCGGGTGATGAGTATTGGCAGACCTTCGAGAAGCAGACGCCTGGCTGGACGATCATCTGGCGTGACTGGCTTCGGGACGCCTTCATCGCTTTCCAGAAGAAGTTTGCGGGGGCCAAGCCAACAGGGCCGTGGGCAGAGCAGTTCTCGATCATCGCCTGGCCTATCACGCACGCGATCCTCCCACGCGATCTGCAGCGGCACCTCGCCCAAGTTCTCTACGATTCTCGGTACTGGTTCTCGGCCGAACTTTTCGAAGAACCGCAACGCCTAGGGGACCTCATCGCAGCCCGGAGTTGGCGAACCTCCGCACGCTTCCGGAACTTCGTACAGGCTCCGGCACTCGTAGGCCAGATCGCCGCCGCGCTCCTCCTCCAGGGGAAGGAAGGCTTCAGGCCGCTGCTCCACCCGATGACGCTCCAGCGCATAGGTGACGACCTAGCTCTCGAGCGTCGTGGCCGCGAATGGCTACTTGGCGCTCGCCATACGGCCGAGGAGCGAGCGAAGATTCGAGGGTTGGCCATCGATAGACCGACGGCGATGACATTCCAGCACCGCGACGAGGCGCACGCAGAGATCGAGCGGCTCGGCATAGAACCGCGCTTCGTTCTCCGGCCGATCGGAGGTTCGCGATGGGAGGTCTTGCTGGAAATCCCAGACCTCTCGCATCTACTCGGCCGATTTCCACAGGCCCGTGATGTCTTAACAGAGTCGCGATGCACTATTGCGGGCACGGCCGGACGTCCGCTGGCACGGGAGTGTTTCTTGCACGGCTCACGGCGGGTTTTGCTCAACACTTGGCCTCATCTTGGCGAGGTGTTGCTCAAGTTCGAGCGGATGGAGCCACAGCTCGAGTTCTTGCTACGCACGGAGTGCATGCTCCGCCCGGGCTCGTCATGGCTCTTCAAGATCGCGAGCGACGGTCTCGCATACGAATCTCGGAGCATGCGCGTCCGAGCGGGCTCGAAGTACCTCCTTATGAGCACCAATCCGTTCGCCCACTCGATCCTCGTACGCCCTGTCGAGCTCATGTGCCAAGGCGCGTATTCCTTGCTCCTCGACGTACCGCCCGCGCTCACGCTCGAGTGGGAGCAGGCGCTACAGCAGTTCCAAGTCACTCAGGCGAAATCGATCGAGGTATGGCCCGCTGGTCTGGCGGCGGTCGCGTGGGACGGCGAGGGCCACGGCGAGTGGCTGGCATCTGAGACACCGATCCTCGCGATTCGCTCGGATTACACGATCGACGAGCTGACCATCGCGATAAGAGACGACCCGGCGCTCTCGTTGACGCTGACTGATACGTCACCCGGTGAACCGATCTTCATCGAGTTGCCGCGGCTCCAGGTTGGGCTCCACAAGTTCAGCGTCGCGGCGCGTAGCGGGAGCGGCGCTAGGGCCGAAGTGATCGGCGATCTCGACGTCGTCATGCGTGTGAGAGAGACGCGACCGTGGTCGCAGGGGGTGACCACGAATGGCCCCATCGACATCGAGTTTGATCCAGCTACGCCATCACTTGAGCAGCTCTGGGAGGGGAAGGTCACTGTAGTGATTCGTGGGCCCGCAGGGCGTCAGGTCCAGTGCCGCGTTAAAATGTTCACACGCGAGAGAGAAGTTCCGTCGTTCGAGCGACGGCTATCCTCTGTGAAGCTACCCCTCACTAATGAGGAGTGGACGCAATACTTCGAAGCACACATCAAGGAGGACAAGAACGCACAACACGCCTTTGACGATGCTCACGTCTGCGAACTCGAATTCTACGCTGAAGAACTCGGTGTCTTTACGTTCCGCTGTGAGCGTGCGTTCACACCACTACGGTGGTCTCTACGGAAGCACTCCTCTAGCTTTATCGTTCGCCTGCACGACGATGCCGGCAGCGGCGTCCCTATCATTGAGCGCTACACTTTCGAGCGGCCAACCATCGGAGAGAGGCAGCCGCAGAACGCGGAGTATACGACATCTGCTGGCGGCCTCTACGTCGCAACACTTGGTGACCTCAAAGCGGCGATCATCGTCCCGCCGATCGTAAAGGATATGACGGACCTGCAGTGTGAGCCGCAGATCGACACAGCAGAGCGTACGTCGGAGTCCGTTGCAAAGTTGATATCGGCCGCACGGCTCTGGGGAACGGCGCGACTTCCAGGAGATCCTATCGCTCGTCAACGCCGCAGAATTGTGATTCGTGCATTCACCGCTAACATCTTGTCGCTCATCGGAGGGCGTGCATGGGCGATTGCGGAGTCCAAACTCAAGGACGAATGTGGACTCGTAGAGTTGAAGCGGTGCATCTCCGACAAGGGGTATGAGCTTGGGTTCGGTGAAAAGCTTCAACTTGAGTACAGGCCACTCGCTGATGATCCGTCCTCGAAGCGGGCTGCAATGCTCGCCTCGATGGCCGAAGACTTTCGGCTCGTACAGTCAAGTAAAGACCAATTAGAGATTATTGGGAAATCACGATTGCCTGGGGTAACCTTGCTACGCCGCACTCAGGTCACCGGCCCTGAACACTCGATCTGGCTCGCGGAGTTTGCGCTCCGCATGGCGAGTGATCCTGTGACGCTCGACGCTTGGGCCGGGCAGCACGTCGACGCGGGCATCAAGAAGCTCCTCGGCGTGCCCACACTGGCGCGCGCCGCGCGCTTCCTTGTGCTTGCGGTGGATCAGCAGAAGAAGCCAGCAGCGATGGGAGAAGTGTACGCCGGATGGAGCTGGCAATGAAGCGCCTGACCGCCAATGAGGTCCACGAGCAGAAAATTCGCGAGTTGGGACTAGACCCGACTGCGCTCGACCTAGAGACGCCGGAGGGGCTCGCAGGGGCACTGCGGCGAGCCGCTAGCTACCTGTGCCCGTGTTCGGCGGCGACACTTGTTCGGGCCGTTGTGCGGCCACTTCGAGGACTGGTGCCCGACCTCGACAAGACGAAGGAGCTGGTCGAGGATACGCTGGAGGCGATGATCGCACACGGCGACGTGCTCGAGCAGCCAGAGATACAGGGAGACGTTCAGTCTGCGCGTGTGCTGCTCTACGCCGCCCCAGTGAGCTTTTTGGTACGGCAGAGCGGGATCGTGGTCCTCCTTGGGGTTACGGCGGATCAACTCTCTCCGCTGCCATCGGAGTTGGAGCAGCGTATCCAGTACCTCGGGCACGTCCGTAGGATAATCCCTTTGACAGGAGAAGACTTACGCAGCGAGCTGCAACAACTCGGCTTGTTTGAACTCACGCACGAGGCGTGGCTCAAAAGTCCAAAGCCCGGTAGCGCAGCGCAGTTAGTCGCGGCGAGTGATCGCATTCTTGATCGTGTTGTGCCGTCGAGGGATATCCCTGGGTTGTTGCTCCTTGATCCAACGAAGCCGGTCCGCTACTACCGAGGGCGCTGGGCTGAACCGATGTCTCAGACGGGTCGCTTTGTCGCACGACGCCAACAAGTATACGGCGCCGACCTCTGGTGTTACGTCCAAGTGGCCAATGGTCAGTCAGAACGGATGATCGACCTACCGCAGCGGGGGAGCCTGTGGCGCGGCTGCGACGAGGCCTGG
Organism: Treponemataceae bacterium; assembly: GCA_963678065.2. Taxonomy (GTDB): domain Bacteria; phylum Spirochaetota; class Spirochaetia; order Treponematales; family Rectinemataceae. The sequence continues at coordinate 1,320,107 of CAXXVZ010000003.1, read as the reverse complement.
TACCTTCAAATGGCGATAGACGCCCAGCGAAGTTCACCCCAGCGCTTCCGTGTCAGCCCCAGTGTCGGTGATGCTGTGCTCCTCGAGCTTTTCTCGCCTGTGCCCGCCTGGGCACGGCGACGCTGGGACGCGATCGGCGAGCCAGTTCCGCGAACAGGCTGCCTTTTCGCATACCGCATCCCCAAGACCGAAATCGATGAAGAACGCCAGTTCATGCGTGAAGTGCTCTGGCTTGAAGAGATGACGACAGAGTTAGGGCGGCGAGGTGCTGATAGATGACGAGACTACCCAAAGCGTGGTTGGCCCAAGAGGGCGATGCCGCGCGCCGTATCGATATCATCGAGTTGGAACTCTGCCCGCCTGAGCCTCAATTGCTTGACACATGCGTTCTCCAAAATATCGACTGGGTCGACCGCCAAATTGAGTCATATGGTTCCATTTCGTGGGATGACGCAGCAATCGCCAACCTCACGGAGAGGTACGGCGCTGAATTGGCTAATGACCTCATAGACCTCGGCATTCTATACAAAGAATTCGAGAACCGCTCTGGCTACCCGTGGCTTGTTTCCCGGGCTGCTCAAAGGGAAGCGAGTCTAGCCGATGGGGTCAAAGGCGTGAGGCTTTTATCGGTGCTCGACTTCTTCCGTGGTCACCAGGATGACTGGTCCGGCGAAGCCTATCCCGGTATCGCGAAGGGACTATTGTTTGACTATCGACGCATTCGCGTATCGCCGGCTTTGCTCCGTGGGTTGGGCGTGACTTCTGTGGATGAGATCCATGCAACAAAAGGCCCGTTGTCATTCCTTCCAGATGAGGGCGACAGGATGGTCGCCACTGAGGCCTTGATAGCTAACGTCCCGGTCGTGTTGACGACAGACCGTGCGACATTTTGGAAGTACCGTGTAGAACTCGATGCCTTGGGGTTGGCAGTTATGCGCCCGACCGAGCTACTCAAATTGTACGAACCGTACTGGCAGGCACTGAACGACGAGTTCATGCGGCGCAGTGATGCACGGCGATGATAATGAACTTGCCGACTACGTGAATATTGCTCCGGAGGAAGTATATGACGCTGACCATTGGCGAGACGACTCAGCAGCTCCATCGCGCTTTGCGCGACTACATCGAAGCCGCCTACCATGTGAGCCATCCGACGCTCGTCGACCAGCGTCGAGCACTCCTCGATCAAGTGGGCGTCATTCATCAGCGCCCCTACCTCGAAAGTACGCCGCGCTACCAGACCGGGGAGAAGTTTGCCGACCTCGGCCTCGACCCTGCTGTACTCGAGGTCTTTACGGAGGTCTCCGCGCCGAAGGGAGACCTCGGACTCCTGATCCACGATCCGCCGTATCAGCATCAAGCGCTCTCGATTCGACTCTCGCTTGTCGAGGGGCGCAGCCTCGTTGTCATGACGGGCACCGGCTCGGGGAAAACCGAGTGTTTTCTTCTCCCTATCCTCGGAAAACTCGCCACAGAAGCCAAGGCGAAGGGCAGAGACTTCGGTGAGACGAGCGCCGTCCGAGCTCTGGTTCTCTATCCGATGAATGCGCTCGTTAATGATCAGCTTGGTCGCCTTCGCCTACTCTTTGGTGATCCACGCATCGTCCAGCGCTTCATCGATTGGTCGGGGCGCCCCCCGCGCTTTGCACGCTACACTAGCCGAACACTGTATCCGGGCGTACGGGATAAGGACAAGGATCAAAACCGCTTGAAGCCGATCGGGAAGTTCTATGTCAAAAACCTCGAGGCCGCCTCAGGGGAACCATCGCCCGAGCAAGAAGCAGCCTCACATCTTGTAAAGGAGTTGAAACAGAGAGGAAAATGGCCGGCAAAACCTGACCTCGCGGCTTGGTATGGCAGAGCGCGAGAGCAATGGACTGACAGAGATGGCAACTTCAAACGTTGCATTACACTCCCAGGAGATCCAGAGCTTCTTACCCGGCACGAAGTCCAGGCAGCGCCGCCCGATGTGCTCGTCACGAACTACTCGATGCTCGAATATATGCTGATGCGTCCACTCGAGCGGCCCATCTTTGATCGCACTCGCGAGTGGTTGGCGAAGAATCAGGACGAACGCTTCCTCCTTGTTATCGATGAAGCGCATCTCTATCGCGGTGCACAGGGGGCAGAGGTAGCCTTGCTCATCCGGCGTTTACGAATGCGGCTCGGTATCCTCCCCGAGCGTCTGCAGGTCATCTGCACAAGCGCCAGCTTCCAAGATCCGGACTATGCCATAGAGTTCGGTGCGCAGCTCACGGGCAAGGAGCTGGCCGACTTTCAGAAGGTTCAAGGCGAGTTACTGAAGCGCCCAGGTGCCGTACAAGGTACTGCCGCTGACGCCGCTGCGCTCGATACGTTTGATCTTACTAACTTCTACGATGCGGCCACAGATGAAGAACGCCTCAAGGTCGTCGAGAGCTTCCTCAAATACCGAAAGGTCGTGGAGCCATTAGCTCTACAGCCCTCGCTCCACAGAGCGCTCGAGTCATTCGGCCCGATGTCGATCCTCGTCAACTCGACGATGCAGGAGGCGCAACCTGTTGAGGAATTGAGCACTAAATTATTCGACACGAGCGTCGCGCCCGACATTGCCGCGCGAGCCGTCACGAATCTCGTCGCGCTCGGCAGCGTGGCGCGTAGGGAACCAACGGAGCCAGGATTGCTACCGTGCCGGGTCCACTCATTTTACCGAGGCCTCCCAGGCCTATGGGTTTGCATGGACCCCAACTGTACGAGACTTCCTGCCTCCCTACGCGGGGGCCCCGCAGGCAAGCTCTATAGCCAGCCGCGTGACAGGTGTGAGTGCGGTGCGCGCGTGCTGGAGCTGTTCACGTGTCGAAGCTGTGGTACAGCTTACGCTCGTGCGTATACGGACAACATCGAAGAACCGGACTTCCTCTGGGCGGAGCCCGGCAGCTCATTTCGTACACGTGCCAGTTTCATTGATGAGTTCTCACCGCTCGACCTCCTCCTCGAAGAACCCATCTTCAAGGAATACACCGAACCCGCTGAGTATGATCTGATCACCGGCCGCTTGAACCCTCAAAAGCTTGGGGTGCACACCCGAAAAGTCTACATCCGGGCGGAACGGTCAAAGCCTATCACCGATGATGCACCGCTGGGTGCGAACCCGGGAGAATTCTGTCCCTGTGCCGTATGCGGAGAGCGCGCAGCATTCGGGCGCACGTCGGTCCAGGATCACCAGACGAAGGGCGACCAGCCGTTCCAGGCTCTGATCGCGAAACAGATACAAGTACAGCCGCCGAGCCCCTCGCCCGCGACCAGGCTCGCGCCGCTGCGCGGGCGTAAGGTCCTCATCTTCTCGGACTCGCGTCAGACGGCGGCGCGCCTCGCGCCAAACCTCCAGGCATACTCAACTCAAGACGCCATCCGACCGCTCATCGTCGCCGGCTATAAACGACTGTCCGCCGTTGCTTCGGTCGCTCAGCCGCTGTCTCTCGATGACCTGTATCTCGGCGTGCTCATCGCAGCGAAAGAGCTGGGGGTCAGACTCCGCCCCGAGCTCAAGGCGGGGGAGAGCTTCCAGGACGAACTCGATGTGGACGCTGCGATCGAGGCCGGAGCGCTTACAAACCCTGCCGTACGGATGCCCCGCACGTCGAGGCCGCCAGAGTCGTTACTGCGTGCTATCGTGAAGTCACTTGGAGACCGATACTATGGTCTTGAGGCGCTCGCGTTGGCGTCGCTTAGCGAACGCGCGGATCAATCCGCCTGGATCGAAGCGCTCCCAGACATCCCGAATTTCGCGACCACGCCGGAGCAGAAGCTGGCGACCGTGCGCGCCTGGATTAGCTGCTGGGGACGCGCAGGACTATGGCTGGGCCAAATGCCTCCAGCTTGGCGCAATTCGGAGCGTCAATTCCAGGCCCGTTCGGGTAAGTTCGACGAGATGGAGCGTCTCATTGCAGAAAAGTCCGCATGGACTTTTTTCATTAATAAATGGTTACCAAAACTGCTCCAGCGCTTCTGCGAAAAGGTTGATCAAAACAAGTTCTACCTGAAGGGTAGCGAGTTATCGCTCCTTATTGGCGGCACGTGGGCGTACTGCCGGTCCTGCAAGACGGTACAGCGTCCGTTCCCCGGCCGCACTACCTGCGTTAACTGCGGTCAGCCTACCGCGGCACTGATCGATCCAGACACAGACAAGGTCTTCGTCGCTCGTAAGGGCTACTATCGTGCGAGCACAGTCGACGCGCTGAAGTCGCCGCCGACGCCGCCTATGGTACTCATCGCTGCAGAACACACCGCGCAGCTCAACACAGCCCAGACCGACGAGGTCTTCTCGAAGGCAGAGGAGCATGAGTTGCTCTTCCAGGACGTGGACCTTGGCGACGATGGCACGAGCCACGACCGACCCGCGATCGACGTGCTATCCTGCACGACGACAATGGAGGTTGGCATCGATATTGGATCCCTCTCGGGTGTATCGCTACGAAACATGCCGCCTGCGCGCGCAAACTATCAGCAGCGCTCGGGGCGGGCGGGGCGTCGCGGGAACGCAGTCGCGACAGTTACGGCCTTCGGTAGCGCGGATAGCCATGACGAACACTACTTCTCAAACCCGAATGAGATGATCCGCGGTGATATCATCGATCCACGGCTGACCCTCGACAATAGCGAGATCATCCGGCGACACGTCACTGCCTATCTGCTGCAGCGCTATCATCAAGACCGACTACCTATGATTAAGCCCGAAGATCAGCCGCAGCTCTTCGCAGTCCTCGGGACTGTGGACGACTTCAAAGGGCCGACAAAGATACTTAACAGAATTGATTTCGAACACTGGCTCCGTACGAATGGGGTGACACTTCGAGCAGAAGTCGATGCTTGGCTTCCTCAACAACTTGCTTCAGTTGAACGAAGGCGCCTCCTCGACGAACTCGTCCTGCAGACACTGAATCCGATTGACGCGGCAATCGATTTTGAAGTTCCTACTAGCGTAGTACCTACGCCAGCAGCATCCCCCACAGCTCCTAAAAGCGAAGAGAGCGTGGATACTGCGCTCGAAGCGCCGGATGAAGGGGACGAGGAGAAACCAAAACGCAACTCTGCCTCTGATAACCTCCTCGACCGGCTTCTCTATAAAGGCGTCCTCCCTCGCTATGCGTTCCCGACCGATGTCGCCACATTTCACGTGTTCGATCCTGTCAACTCGACGAAGTACCAGCCTGTCTTTAGGTTCTCACCGTCACAAGGACTCCCTATCGCGCTTTCACAATACGCTCCTGGTAAGGAGGTATGGATCAACAACAAGCTCTGGACCTCAGGGGCGATCTACTCGCCAGTGCGTGCTGATCTCTACCGCTCGTGGCAAGGTAGACGCCTCTATTACGAGTGCAGTGTCTGCCATTATGCACTGACCACAACGATTGAGGATGGCGCCCGCGGGGAGACTAAAGACTGCGAAGCCTGCGGTGGCAAGGGCACCTTCGGGCCGGCAACGCTCTGGCTTCGTCCACCTGGATTTGCGCACCCTGTGAGCAAGGAAGAGGTCACATCTCCGGATGATGCACCAGCAAAGAGCTACGCCACACGCGCGAAACTCACGGCTTCATTACAGGCGGCGCAGTGGATGAAACTGAATGAGCGAATCAACGTATATCATACTCGTGAGCACCTCCTCGTCACCAACCGTGGCCCTAATAATAAGGGCTATACGTATTGCACGAAGTGCGGGCTCATCGAGCCAACAGCTAGTCCGAAAGGAGTAGTTGGCTCGACGCACAAAAAGCCGTATCCCGACCTAAAGGAACCGGAGTGCCCGGGCGGAGGTACGACGACAGGGTTGGTATTGGGAACAGACTTTATCACTGATATCCTCTTGATCAGAATTCGTATAGACGCGCCGCTCATACTGGTCCCTGGCGTGCTGGCGACTGACGTCGCGCTGCGCACTATCTGCGAGGCCTTAACGAAGGCCGCGTGTACACGACTTGAGTTGGAGGCGAACGAACTCCAGGCCGAATATCGACCGGCGCTTACCCCCCTAGGACCTGTTGGACGCGAGGCTGAGATCTATATCTACGATACGCTTCCTGGCGGCGCTGGTTTCGCGAAGCGCGTTGGCGAAATAGGGCTCCCGGTATTGGAAGATGCGCTCAGGCTACTTGAGGAGTGCCCGGACAACTGTGACCGTTCCTGCTACCGCTGCCTCCGTAGCTACAAGAATAAGTTTGAGCACGACCTACTCGACCGCCACCTCGGTGCGAGCCTGCTCCGCTTCGTGCTCTACAACGACCCACCGAAGCTGGGCTCGGATCGTGTCAGCCGCTCGACGGACCTCCTGTATGAAGACCTCGATCGCCAGGGTATCGAGGGACTCTCTCTTGAGCGCGACAAGAAGATCACAATCGCTGGTCTCGGCGATGTTGTCGTGCCTATACTCGCGACCAACTCTCGGGGAACTCAGTTCGCAATCGGGTTGTCCGGCCCATTGACTCCTGATGAGCCGACGGATGCTGCCCTCAAGAGCATCAAGAAATACGAGACATCACTGACCGTTTACCTTGAGGATGAACTAGTCGTCCGACTGAATCTCCCATTCGCCACACAGAAGCTCATCGAGAAACTCTGCCGAGCAGGAGTTCCGCATCATGGCTACTTCTAAACACGTGTAGAGTATCCGCGCTCCGACAATGTGGTTCGCCCTGTCGCAGCGATGAGCATGTCGGCGTGCACGGGGGTCGACGAGTGTCTGCGTTCAAACCTTCTTGTATAACGAACGTGGAGATACCAGCAACGAATTTAGTACTTATCCGTAAATAATGTTTACCGTCAGTGGTACTTTGCGGAAGGCGATTATTGCAGCAGCGAGATGGTTCAGGGCGAGGGAAGCAAAGATATGATCAATTGTTGTGAACAGGGGAATAGGAAACGGACGTTTATTTCCGGTAGGGTTTTGTCGCCAAACGAAACCACCGAAAGAGAGAACGTCCGTGCGACAGACTACAATCAAGCCTCAAAATGATGCAATGCCCGAAACCATGCTGGTGCTGGAAGCCCTCATACGAGAGGGAGCCCGAAAACTGCTCCATGCAGCATTGGAAGATGAAATCGAAGCGCATCTTGCCCGGTATCGTGATCTGAAAGACACAAACGAGAGACAGTGTGTGGTGAGAAACGGATACCAGCCGGAACGGACAGTCCTCACGGGAGCAGGACCCATTCCGGTCAAGCGGCCACGGGTAGACGGCAGGATATTGGCAAAAACAGGCGACGAGCGTTTCACGAGTACGATATTGCCGAAGTTCATGAGACGAGCGGCGAGCATCGATTCCCTCGTACCTGCGCTGTACCTGAAAGGGATTTCCACCGATGATTTTCCGACAGCTTTGGAGGCAATCCTGGGTCCCAGGCAAAGGGGCTTTCAGCAACCACGGTAGTACGGCTGAAAGAAGTGTGGACCGATGAATACGAAGAATGGAATAAGCGGGATGTGAGCGGGAAGCGATATGTGTCCATCTGGGCCGATGGGGTGTACTGCTCTGCACGGCTCGAAGATGAACGATCCTGCTTTCTGGTTATCATGGGCGCTGATTCATTCGGTAAAAAGGAATTGCTTGCTGTTTCCGACGGTTTCAGGGAAAGCGCGCAGTCCTGGAGAGAGCTTCTTCTCGGCCTTCGTTCTAGGGGACTTGCCCACGTACCTTCCCTGGCTGTCTGTGACGGTGCCATGGGATTCCAGGCGGCGGCTGCGGAAGTATGGCCGGAAACAAGAATCCAACGCTGCTGGTTCCATAAGTCCGGCAATGTCGTGGATACGCTGCCCAGTTCTATCCAGGCAAAGGCCAAGGACATGCTCCACGACCAGTATCTCGCGCCGACGAAAGAGGACGCGCTCAAGGCTTTCAGCCTGTTCATTGAAACATTCGGAGCCAAATATCCGAAAGCGGTGGAATGCTTGACAAAGGACAAGGACGACCTGTTCGCCTTCTACGATTTTCCTGCTGCCCATTGGGTACATATTCGGACGACGAATCCTATTGAGTCGACATGTGCCACGGTTCGGCTGCGTCATCGAAAAACCAAGGGAAACGGAACGAGAAAAGCAACACTGGCTATGGTGTATAAGCTCTGCAAGGAAGCTGAGAAGGGCTGGAGAAAACTACAAGGGTTCACGTTCATCCCGCTCATAGTGGCGGGAAAGATATTCAGGAATGGAGAATTGGTCGATGAGACTGCTGCCTGATGAGGACCTTCGTCCTTTCCCCTATCCACAAAGATTGACAATATCTCGGCGTCCTGATCGGCAGGCCGCAAGGTCGCCGCGGGAATATGGTCGCCACAGAATGCATAGAGCGGCAGAAAACAGTACTCGTCGTAGTATCCCTGGAAGAAGCGGCCTTCCTGTTCGCCGTGAATGGGATCGTCCGTCGTGTCGAAATCGATCACGATCTCGTCGGGCTCGCGTTCGTACGAGTCCAGAAATGCATCGACAAACACAGTGCGCAGTTTTCCCTCATCCCACTCGATCCGTTTGTAGCGGTCGCTCTCGCTCATTTTTCCCTGCCCAGCTCGAGCCGGTTCAGGGTGCTCTTCCCCGCGAGTGCGTCATCCGCGGCTTCGTGTCAACAGATCGCACACAGAAGCGGATCGCTACGCCACCGGTCATGATCATTGAGATCCTCGTCGCCGTTCGATCTCTGCGAGCAACAACAATCCGCCGTCGCTCGAACTCAGGTTCCCATCGCTGGTGACCTCGAATCTGCGGGATTTTCGGGCTTTTCCTGCTTGCATGGGGAGTCCAAACAGGATACCGTCTGTCTGCATACGGGGTCTCCGTTTTCTATGTTCATTTGTTGGTGGTACAACAGATTATACACCGAAATTCGGAACTCCCGTTGTTTTTGCGAGAAATCCGGGCTAGCAGCCTGTCGGACTTTCATCCAAGGAGAATTATACCAGAGATCTCTGGAGCGCAGTAGGCTAAGGCCCTAGGCATTGTTCAGCAGCCTTGCGCGTGCCTCGACCCCTCGAAGGATCGAGTCGGAGATCGCGCTCGGGAAATCGCCGGGCAAATGCCTGGCTACTTCCTGGGTGGCCTTCGGAACCTCCTTCTCCAGGCGCTCCATCACCGTATCGATGAAGCCCTCGAAGCCACAGAGGCGTGCAGTCTCCCTGATGTGGCGAGGGCCGATCTTGTCCCACTCGTAATGCCGGCTCTTGCCCCCGAAGACCATGGCCAGCTTCAACTTCTCAGGCGGGATCGTTCCGCTTCCATGCCCCAACACGGGGTAGGCCGACATGATGTCGTACAAGGGCGTCAACCTGAACCTACCTCCGCGTTCGACGAAGACAGAGAAGTTCTTCGCGTGTCCGTCGGGAGCGGCCAGGAGCCAGAACAGGACTTGGGCGGTGAAGAAGGCCTCGCGATCCTTGGAGGCCTCCTGGGAGCCAAGAAGGACCCGCATGATGGTCTCGATCCCCGGTCCTCCATCGGATTCGTATTTGCCGCCAGGCGGCGTACCCGTGAGCTGGCAGAAGTCCTCCTGCGGGAGCCGGAGGATTCGCTTACCGTCTTCGGCCCTCCGCCTATCGAAGCGTTCCACGACCAGGGCCGTCACGTCCTCGAAGCGGGCTATCTCGCATTGCGCCACTTCCAGCCCCAAGGCGGCCGCGATCTGTGCGCAAAGCCATTCATTTTCCACGGAGCCGGCCATATCGAGCCCGAGCCCGCCTATCCTTCCAAGGGGCAGCTTCACGATGTGAGTCGAGGGCGTCGAGCCGTGAGGAACGAGCCATCGTCCCTCATGCCGCAGCAAGGCGGTCTTTTCCTGCGCCCCGGCCAGGGAGATGCGGAACTCCTCATCGGTCACGCGCCCGTCCGTCCCCATGGCTGTCAGTCCCTTCAGTATCGCCGCTATTTCATGTTCGTCGATCGGCCTGCCTTCGATGCGATCGATAGGGGAGGGCGCTTCGTCCTCAGGAAGGAGCTGGATCGCGCCGACGCAATCCCTGCCAATTTCTGCTAGGAGGTCGAAAGCAGAGAGGGAGATCGCTTTGTACCGACTCCTGATCCTCTGGCGGATCTCGCTCGAATCCGGGAGTAGGTTGTCGAAGAAGGCTGCCACCACGCCGCCGCGGTACGCGTATCCAGCCTCCGCGAGAGGGAGGGAGAGCGAGACCGGCCTGGCCTGGGGATGGACGAGCCAGGAATCCTCATAGCGGAACTCATGACCTTTGCGCGCGTCTATGGACCAGGTTCCGATGCGAATACGGTTAAGCCAAACGCCGAGGGCGCGTCGCTGTGAGGGTCTGGCCACGGTCACCACTCCTCATTGGAAGGGTAGGCCTTCTGGTTCGGGGATTCGCCACGCTCTTTGGGCATGAGCACGAGCTCCAGCTCGAGTGCCGAGAGGAGTTTCATGAGGCTGTCGATGGTCGCGGAGGCCGGATGATTCTCGAGGGCCGAGATCGTCTTGGGGAGGAGTCCTACCAGCTTGCCCGCTCCGTCCTGACTCCATCCCCGTGCCTTGCGAGCACTTTGCAGGAGTCATTCGGCACTATCCCGAGGCACCGGATCATCCCTCCCCTTGGCCATGTTCCTTACACTCTTCGATATGGCCTTCCAGCGGATACGTTCGACGCGTTGCGCGTTCCCGTTGCTCATCAGCTGGTGATAGCGCGCTTCCCGCCGGTACTCCAGGTAGCTTTCATAGCGGCGATAGTCCAGGCGGCCATCCACCAGCGCTTCCTGCACGGCGCAGCCCGGCTCGCCCGAATGGCCGCAGTCCCTGAACCGGCATTCGGCGGCCAGGGCAGATATCTCCGGGAAGCTCTCGTCCACGCTCCTCTCGTCGACCCAGAGGGCCGCCTCCCGCAGGCCGGGGTTGTCCATGAGGAGGGCGCCGCCCGGCAGGAGAAAGAGGTCGCGGCTGGAGGTCGTATGGCGACCGCGCTTGTCCTGATCCCGGATCTCGGAGGTCTTCATGATGTCCTTGCCGAAGAGGGCGTTGATCAGCGAGGACTTGCCTACCCCGGATTTCCCGAGGAAAGAATAGGTCTTGCCCGGCTCGAGGTGGCTCCGGAGCTGCTCCAGCCCCTGTCCGGTCCGCGCCGATACGAGGAATATCGGTACCCCCGGAGCCGCAGCCTCGGCCTCTTCGATGTACTGGCCAGGGTTCTCGGCCAGATCCGCCTTGTTCAGCAGGATCGCAGGCGCGGCCCCGCTGTCGTTCACCAAGGTCAGCAGGCGTTCCAGGAGGCGGGGCAGGAAGCCTCGACCGCCATCGAGAGCGAAGGCCAGAAACACCGTGTCGACATTGGCCGCGAGGGCCTGTCTCTCTTCCTTTTCCCCGGCGGCCTTGCGGGAAAGGAGGCTCCGGCGCGGGAGCAGGGCCTCGATGACCCAGGCTTCTCCCTCTTCGCGGCAGGCGACGAAATCGCCGGTGACCGGATAATCCGACGGCAGCGCCGCCCTATAGCTGAAGGCTCCGGACAGAACTGCCTGCCGCGTGGAGTCTCCGTCGGTCAGGACATACAGGCCCCGGCCCTGGCCAATCACGCGCCGGATCCCATAGCCTTCGCACATTGTCGCCTGGGCACTGGACTCGAAGGCCTGGTCCCATCCCCAATCCGCGATGCTCATGCCCTGCCTCCGGCGACTTCGCGATCCTGCAGCAGTTCCAGGGTCTTGCCCCCGGGGAAGGGCAGGCGGCTCAGCGGCAGCGCCGCCATGGTCAGAAGCAGTACTTCATTGTCGTCCGCCGCCACCCGGTTTGTCCGTACAAAACCGCATTTCCTGCAGCGATGGATGATGGCCCATTCGCCATCTTCCTTGACCCATATCCCTATCGGGTCCATTATCCCGCGACAACCGCTCTGGCGGTCGCCGACCCGGATGTCCCTGTGGGAGCTTCTGAGGCAGGCCGGGCAATGATTCCTCTGGCGTGAGCCCGAGTCTGGTGGCGGCACCGCGCGTCCGCAGTGCCCGCATGTGAAAAAGTTTGGTTCCGATACGCTCTTGTCTGGTCTCGACATCGTTTGACTCTCGATTATGGTGTGTGCGCGCTTCAGACGGCTACCGCAACGCGTACGATACCGCCAGCCGTGAGACGAGCAAGTCCTGTTGATGTCCTGTATCGGGTGAGTGTGGAACGGAAGGTGCGACGAAGCGAGCCTATGGCTCCAGAGTCATGATATGCCTACGATCGATAATAGATCGTCAGCCAGTTTACTCTTTTGGGCGCGTATCCTGCCGTATCCCTAATACAGGGCATCCTGGATGGCAAGAGCGGACATGAACGACCTCCTTCTCATGAGTTGATGCGTTACAGTATCGCCCGTCCCTCGGACCTGTCAAGCTGGAAAACCTCATCGCACTGAGCTTGACAAAAAAAGACCGATCGGTCTTAAATGCTGATATGAACAAAGGAGAAAAGACGCACCAGCGCATAGTTCGGCAAGCCGGTGAGGTATTTAACCAGTTCGGATACGGCTCCACGCCTGTATCGGCGATCATGCAGGCGACGGGGATGCAAAAAGGCGGACTGTACAATCACTTCGGGTCAAAGGAAGAGTTGGCGATCGAGGCCTTTCGTTTCAACGTCTCTTCAATATCCTCCTTCTTTACAAAGGCGATAGAGGGAAAGGATGATCCCGTAGAACGACTCCGCCTGCTACTCAATGCCAGTCTGTCTATCGCTGCCGGAAGTGTAGTCGCCGGTGGCTGCCCTATACTGAACGCCGCCATTGAATCCGACGATGCGATTCCTTTCATGCGCGAGGAGGCTGCCGAAGCTGCAAAGAGGCTTCGCGCTCTGATCAGGACGCAAATAGGTCAAGCGCAGAAGTCGGGGCGGCTCAAGAGAGATGAGGATGCCGAGACCTTGTCCTTCTTTTTCCTGGCTTCTCTGGAAGGGGGAATCATGCTCGCGAAGCTTCACGGAACCTCTGATCCATTACAGGCAGTAGTACGTGTGTTGAATAGTGTTATCGACGGATTGCTGATCAGCTCGACGCAATAAAGGAGTAACCGATGAACACATCCCATCGCCGTGTCGCCATAACTGGAATGGGCGTTATCCATGCTCTGGGAAAGGACGCCGATAGCTTTTGGGATTCAGTCGTATCCGGTAGGTCAGGGATTACGACAATCGACCGGGCCGATTTTTCACGCTTCCCTACCCGAATAGCCTCTACCGTCGTCGATTTTCCCGAAGACCGGTATCTGGATCGGAAAGAATCAAAGAATTGGGACCGCTTCGCCCGCTTTGCGGTGTGGGCCTCGCTGCAGGCCTGGGAGCATGCGAAGGCAGGTCAAGCCGGGATCGACGGCGAAAGGATCGGCGTCTGGCTGGGTACGGGAATCGGAGGTGCCGAGACGCTGTTGCGGGCTCAGGATTCGCTTGGCAGAGGGGAGGGATGGCGGACCAGTCCCTTCACGATTCCCATGATGATAGCGAACATGGGCGCGGGCCTCGTTTCGATGGCCATAGGGGCTCGCGGCCCTTGCCTGGCGCCTGTCAGCGCCTGCGCAACGGGCAACAACGCTATAGGCGAGGCTTTCCTGGCGATCAGGGACAGTCGGGTCGACATGGCTGTCGCTGGTGGGGCTGAGGCGCCCGTTTTGCCTGTCGCCTTCTCGGGGTTCAATAGCATGCGCGCGATGTCCACGCGAAATGAGGATCCAGCGGCGGCATGTGCGCCTTTCGCATTAGGCAGAGACGGATTTGTCATGGGAGAAGGGGCTGGCGTTCTGATATTGGAGGAGTGGGAAACAGCCAGAGCGCGCGGAGCAGTGATCTTGGCGGAAGTTGTGGGATATGGCTCGACGGCCGATGCATTTCATCTGACCTCTCCCGATCCCGAAGGAAGAGGGGCCGCGGCAGCCATGAGCCAGGCCGCGAGAATGGCGGACTGGAAGTTGGGTAGCGTCGACTACATCAACGCCCACGGTACCGGAACACCTGTAGGAGATATAGCAGAAACAAAGGCCATTAAACTTTTTGCGGGCAAAGGGAATCGGATTCCACTGATCAGCTCCACCAAAGGCGCGACAGGGCACCTTTTCGGCGCGGCCGGAGGAATCGAGGCGATTCTTTCCGTACAGGCGATCCGGTACGGGCAGGTTCCTCCGACATTGAACCTCATTGAGGCCGATCCGGATTGCGATCTCGACTATGTTCCCTTGAAAGCCCGAAATGTCGATCTGTGTCGAGTCCTGTCGAACGGCTTCGGTTTCGGCGGTCATAATGCGGTTCTGGCATTTGAGAAAGCATCCCAATAAGGAAACAACTGCGTACGCAGAATCCTTTGACTCAATCCGGGTTTTTGACCTGCTGGCCAGGGAGCGCTGATCTCCACTAAAGCGGATTTTTGATTGACAGATTTCGATTTCGCATTTAGACTTGCTCTAAGTGTTATAGAACACTATAACACTTAGAGGGTAGCTGATGATCTCGGGAAACAAAGGATTGCCGCTCTATATCGCTATCGCCACGGAAATCAGGTCAAGGATAACGAGCGGCCAATGGGCGGACGGGGTCAAAATCCCAACCCAGCGGGAGCTGGCCGCGGAATTCTCGACGACGGTTATGACCGTGCGGCGTGCCCTCGAGTTTCTTGAAGAGGAAGAACTGATCAGGACCGACCATGGTATCGGCATGTTCGTTACGGCCCCCTGCGTCGGCGAATTCGAAAGGGAGCGGCTATACGGTTTTGATCGAGAGATGGGGGCGCGGAATCAGCGAGTCGAGACTGTCGTCCTTGAAGTACCTTCCCTCGTCGCTTCGAGTCAGGCCGCACAGGCTCTCGGGTATCCCGCAGGGACGCTCCTGCCCAGGATCAAGCGCCTCAGAAAACTCGCCGGCGTTCCTATCGTCCTCCAGTCTTCCTTCTTGGCGACGCGGCTTGCCTCGTTTCTCGAATCATACGACCCGGCGCTGTCGCTCTATGACCAGATCTCGGCGACCTGCGGCGTAGCGATCGCGATGACCCGCGAGCTCCTCGTCCCGATTCTGCTCGATGAGGCTGACGCCGCAGTTCTCGGACGTGCGGCCGGCAATCCCGCGATGCTCTCTGTCAGGTTGAGCCGTTCGGGCGAGGGCGAGGCGCTCATGTACGACGAAGCCATCATCGCAGGGGATTCTTTCTTCATGACGACAGAGCGAATTGGCAAACGACACAGTTACGATTTCAATTTCAGGAAGGGCGGGGCCGAGCCGCTCGTCGGGACACTCCTTGAGGAGGAATGAGATGGCAAAAGACACCGTCCCCCCCATGCTCGAGATCTCCGGTATCCGAAAAAGCTTCGGAGGAGTTCATGCGCTCAAGGGAGGATCGCTTTCACTTCAGCCGGGCGAAGTCCACGCCCTCGTCGGCGAAAACGGCGCGGGCAAATCGACCTTGATCAAGATCATCGCGGGAATACAGAGGCCCGACGAAGGCAAAATCGTCCTCGACGGGAGGAAGGTGGAGATTGCGTCAGGCTCAGATGCCCTTCGCCTGGGTTTCAGCTTCATTCATCAAGAGCTCAACCTGGTCCCGTATTTCAATGCCAGCGAAAACATCTTCCTCGGCAGACGCTATCCGACGAACGCCCTTGGTCTCATCGACCGACGGGAGCTCGAACGGCGCTCCGCGGCCTGCCTTGCCCAACTCGACGTAGAACTTCCACTTCGTCAACCGGTGTCGAGGTTGTCGCGCGGGCAACAGTCCATGATCGCTATAGCCCGCGCCTTCGCAGACGAAGCCCGTCTCTACGTGATGGACGAACCGACGGCCTCTCTGACCGATCATGAGATCCGTAACCTGTTCGCAGTTATCGAAAAGCTCAGGGCCCGAGGCAAGACCATCCTCTATGTCTCCCACCGGCTCGACGAGATATTCGAACTCTGCGATCGAGTGACCGTCATGAAGGACGGGGAAACGGTCGCAGTCACTGACATCGCCGATACCGATCCGCGCTCGCTCATAAAGCTTATGATCGGAAGGAGCCTCGTGGACAACTTCCCGGAGTCGAAATCATCGCCGGCAGAGGACATCCTCTGTGTCGAGGGCCTCGACCGCGGGAAAGGCCGCCCCGTTTCTTTCACGCTTCGGGCAGGCGAGATACTGGGAGTGGCGGGACTCGTCGGCTCGGGTCGCTCCTCCTTGCTCAAAGCTCTGGGAGGCGCGATCCGGCCGCGTGGTGGCGAGATAAGCCTCTTGGGGAAACGTTATTCGCCTTCTTCTCCCCTGGCTGCCATACATGCCGGTGTCCTCCTCGTTCCCGAAGAGAGAAGGCAGCATGGCCTGGTCCTTCGCAGAGGAATAGCGGAGAACATCGCCCTGCCTAACTTGCGGAGTCTGTCGCGCTGGGCCGTCTTCGTCGATCGTCGCAAGGAATTGGAAACGGCAAAGGCTTCGGCGGAGTCTGTCAGGCTCAAGGCGTCATCGATGCGACAGGCAGTCGGAGAATTATCGGGAGGGAATCAGCAGAAGGTGGTCTTCGCGAAGTGGATCCCCCGCGACGCAAAAGTGCTCCTCCTCGATGAACCGACCCGGGGTGTCGATGTGGGCGCGCGTTACGAGATCTACAAGATCGTAAGGGACATGGCGGCCCGGGGCGCGGGGATCATCCTCGCATCCTCGGATCTCGGCGAGGTTCTGGGTCTCGCGGACAGAGTGATGGTAATGAGGGAGGGCGGCGTCGAGGCGATTCTCGATGCGCGTGGCCTCGATCAGGAGACTGTCCTTGCGCAATGCTACGGAAAAGGGAGTGAATGACATGGCGAATTCCATCGCAGGATCAGATGGCCGCGTGCGTTTCGCGGATCTGCTCAGGAAATGGGGAACACTCGGCGGATTTGTCGTCCTCTGCGCGGTCTTCGCCGCGCTCAAGCCCGACGTCTTTCCCACTATAGGAAATCTCAAGAATGTCGTGGAACAGGCGGCGACCCTCGCGATCGCGGCGGCGGCAGTTACTCTGGTCATGGCAACGGGCGATTTCGACCTCTCGATAGGAGCGATTGCGAGTCTGGCGGGGGTCGCGTGCGTCTCGACCATGACTGCAAGCGGCAGCGTCATACTCGGCCTCGCGGCAGGGTCCGGGGTCGGAATTCTTGTCGGTATGCTGAATGGCGCGCTCGTGGCCTATGGAAACCTCTCCGCATTTGTGGCGACCCTGGCAACGATGACAAGCATCGGCGGGCTTGCTCTCCTGTCTACCGGCGGGTCGACACTCTTCAATGGCATCCCCGAGTCATTCAGGTTCATTGGTCAGGGGAGCGTCGGCCCTGTTCCGATAGCAGTCATTATCATGTTGATAATCGTGGCCATCGTGTGGACGATCATGGAGAGGACTCTTTTGGGCCGGAAACTCTATGCCATCGGAGGCAACCCTGAGGCAACCCGTCTCGCCGGCATCAATGTCAGACTCGTCAGGCTCGGCGGCTTCATGATCTCGGGACTCGGCGCCGCGATCGCTGGTATCGTGCTTACAAGTCGACTGTTCTCGGCCCATCCCCAGGCAGGCAATCCCTTCATGCTCAATGCGGCTGCGGCTGTCTTCCTCGGCGCAACGGCATTCCGCGAGGGTGAACCGCACGTTGGCGGCACTCTTCTCGGGGTTCTGATCATGGGCGTGCTCGGAAACGGCATGAACATCCTCGGCGTCAATTCTTATATTCAGCAGATTCTCACCGGGGTCATCATCGTCGGCGCCGTGCTCCTTTCGGGGCTCAGCGGAAGGAAACGGGGCTGATCATGGGCGCGATCGGGGATGTTTTCGCGAAGACCCGCCAGGAAGGGCGGATCGCACTCATCGGTTACCTTCCTGCGGGGTATCCTTCGCCTGAGGAATTCCCGACCGTCGCAGACCTCGCTTTCGAGGCTGGCCTCGATATTCTCGAAATAGGATTCCCCATCGACGATCCATTCCTGGATGGAAAGGTGATTCGCGACGCCATGGGTTACCTTCGCCGCGCCGGACTCGACTCGAGCATGGCCTTGCATCTCGCCGCGCCGGCCGTGGCAAAGGGCCGGCCGCTTATTGCGATGATGTACGCGAAAACCTGGGACGAACTTGGCGGGCAGAGCGCTGCGCGAGCCCTGGCTGCCGCGGGGTTCGCGGGCATCCTTGTCGTCGGCATTCAGGAAAAAAACCGATTGGCGATTGCGCGCGCGTCGCGGGAGGCGGGCCTTGAGCCGATCGGTTTCGCAGCTGACATGTCCAGAGAGACCCTTGCATTCCTCGCAGGCGATGCGGCCGGGTTCATCTACCTCCCGAGCCACGGGGGCAAGACAGGCGATAGACGATCCTTTGGATCTGAACTTGGCTCCCGGATCGCCACGGTGAAAGAAGCCGTCGAGGGCCTGCCTGTCGCCGTGGGGTTCGGAGTCAACACGCCCAAAGATATCGATGACTTAAGGCGCTTCGGCGCCGATGGCGCCATCGTCGGAACGGCTCTTGTCGAAGCGGCCAAAGACAGCGAGCGGATGAAGCGGTACGTGGCTTCGCTCCGGGCTGCGGCCTCGGGGAGGAAAACATGAGCGTAGAATGCGTGATCGCTGCCGACATCGGAACTACCGGCGTAAAAGTCGCCCTCATCGGCCGGGATGGGCATGTGTTCGCCTCGGCTTCGCGGGGATACAGGACCTGGGCCCACGGTGCCGAGATGGAGCAGGACCCTGAGGAGTGGTGGTCGGCCTGCGTTTCCGCATTCTCGGAAATTGCCTGTGCCTCCGATCTGGTTCCCGAAGCTCTTGTCCTGAGTGGCCAGATGCAGGATCTCATAATTGTCGGCTCAGGGCCCCAGCCGAGGGCGATCCTCTACTCGGATACCCGCGCGGCGGCGGAGGCTCAGGAGATTGCGCTGACCTACGGCGCGGATCGTCATGCAGCCGAGGCGCGGAATGCCCAGGACGCGGGCGGGCTCGCTCCGAAGCTTCTTTGGATGTCGCGCAACGCGAAAATGACGCTCGATTCAGCTCGGTGGATCTTCCTCGGCGCTCATGATTATCTGGCCTGGCGCCTCTGCGGCGCGTCCGCGACCGACCTCACGACTGCTTCGACGACGGGCCTCCTCCTTTTCGACAAGAATCGATGGAACGATGACCTGATGGCGAGTCTCGGCATCAGGACCGATCTCTTTCCGGAGATTGTGCGCGCGGATAAAGTGGCTGGTGTTTTGTCCCACGAGGCGGCGCACATCACAGGACTTCCCGAAGGTCTTCCCGTCATTCATGGGGCGGGCGACGCCGCAACCGCGACCTTGGGTTCAGGCGCCGGCGTGCCGGGACGCCTCTCCATAAACCTTGGAACTTCGGGCTGGGTGGCGATGACAAGCGATGGCCCTCCCGTCGATCCGGCTCTGGGCGCATTCAATCTGCGCCATCCGAACGGAATCGATCTCATCATGATAGGTGCGGTCACGACAGCGGCGGGCAACTACGACTGGTTCCGGAATGCCCTTCTCGCCGAAACCTCGCGCGACGAAGCCTTTTCCGTCCTCAACCGCGAGGCAGAGTCTGCGGCTGCGGGCTCATCCGGGCTCCTCTTTCTTCCTTATCTTGCGGGTGAACGCATGCCCTTCCGCGCCCCGCGCGCACGCGGCGGCTTCATAGGAATCGGAAGGGAAACGGGGAGGGCTGAGCTCGCGCGGGCCGTCCTCGAGGGCGTCGCCTTTTCGCTTCTCCATGCATTCAGGGCTTTGGGCGGATCAGGAGCTCACGCACATGAGGTAACCCTTGTGGGTGGCGGGGCAGGGTCCGAATTGTGGTGCAGGATTATCGCGTCGGTATTCGAATGTCCCGTCGCCGTGCCCGAGAAGCCCGAAGATGCCGGGCTGCGGGGCGCCGCCATTCTTGCAGGAAGAGCCCTCGGCTGGTTCTCCTCCTGGGACCCGGGACCAGGTTTCATCCGTATTTCGAAGCGGTATTCGCCCGAATTGGAGTGGTCCCGGACGTATCGGGGTCTTTCCGGCGCCTTCGAGGATCTTCACCGGATTCTGGCGCCGACTTGGGAGGCTCTCGCAAAGGCGAGTGAATCTTCATGAGTCCCCGGACGACACCAATAGGCTATTGCGCCGCCTGTAGAGGTGGCGATTATGGAAGGAGGGTTGTATGAGCAGGTTTGGAAAGATGACTGCCTTGACGATGGCCTTTGCGTTCGTCGTTCTCGCAGCCGGTTTCTGCGCGCCAAAGGCGAAGACGGTGGCTGTGGTCACGCCCTATATGGCTAACGAGACCACCAAGTACGTTATCGATCAATTCAAGGAGATTGGCGAGAAGAGAGGTTGGAAGGTGACCGTCACCGATACGGCTGGCGATTTTGGCCTCCTCGTCGGCCGGATCCAGGATGCCGTCGTCCAGAAAGTCGATGCCATCGTGCTCGGCATGGGCGATCCCACCCAGATGACGGCCGGCCTCGACGCCGCCGCGAAGGTGAACATCCCCGTCTATGGCCTCGACGCCGGCATCGTGAAGGGTGTTCTCCTGAACGTGACCTCCGACAACTCGGATCTCGGCAAGGCGAGCGCCAAGGCGCTCGCAGACGCGATCGGGAACAAGGGCAGGGTCTACATGTTCACGCACGATCCCCATCCGGGAGTCAGAGAGCGGGCTGCCGCTGCTGCTGCATATTTCGCCACGATCCCCGGCATAAAGGTTGTCGACAAAAAACACATTGAAGTGCCCGGTCCTCTCGATTTCGCCCGCAAGCTTACTCAGGACATCCTGACCGCAAATCCCGCCAAAGGCTCGATGGCAGGCATCTGGGCAGGATGGGACGAGCCCGCGATGGGCGCGGTGCAGGCGATCAATGCTGCCGGCAGGCAGGAGATCAAGGTCGTGGGTATCGACGGTACAGCCTTCGCCCGCGCCGAGATCGCTAAGCAGGGTCCCTTCATCGCGACGGTCGCCCAGGATTTCGATGCCATGGCTGCGAAGCTCGCCGATCTCATCGAAGCTGGTTTCAGGGGCGACAAGCCGGCACAGCAGATGTACAAAATTCCGGGGAAACTTATAACACGCTAGGCTTACCTGCAATTCGTGGAGATGCAATATATGCCTTCGCTGCATCCGCGACCGCCTTGCCTGGAAAGCGCAAAAGACGCGCATCTGCGGAAAAGTATGACATAGTCTGTCGCGATCGGGTCGTATCCTTCATGTATCAAGCAGATCGCTTGAGATAATCGTGGAAAGAAAAGAAGGAGGAATGGTATGAGTGGAACGACGATCGAGAAGCGTGTAGTGGCCGATGCGGCTCTGGCCCTTTTCGACGAGGCCCATGTCGGGCCGGCGACGACGAGTACCTGGTTCACCGACAATGATCCGCGCAGCGGTCTTCTCGGAACACTCGAGGGCATCGACGCCGCCAGGGCGAGCGCGCCGCTTTGCGCGGGCGACCCGATCAGCGCCGCTTCGCACGCGAATCACGTCCGCTTCACCCTCGAACTCGCCAACCGCGCCGCGAAGGGCGAGAATCCCTACGCGGACGCGAACTGGGCGCGAAGCTGGGACACGAGGACGGTGAACGAATCGGAATGGAAGGCTCTCCTGTCGGGACTCAGGGCAGAATACGAGGCCTTCAGGAAAGTCATCGCCTCCGAGAAGTCCTGGGACGATGCCGAATTCATGACGGGTCTTCTCGGTCTCGTAGCCCATGGGGCCTGGCACCTCGGTGCAGTGCGGCAAGGTCTCGGGCTGGTCAAGGCTCCGGAGAGGTAAAAAACTCTTGTGCGGGCGCGGCTTAAGGGAGATCATTTTGCGGAAGCTCCTTCCGCAAAGCCTCTCCTTCGCCGCGCCCTGTTCTGTCCAATCGGTTCGTGCTGCCGGATTTTCCTGAATCTTGCGCCCCTCCGGCTCTGCACATTCCTACTTTGCCATTCCCTGAAGATAGCGGAAGAACGGCTCGTCCACCCAGAACTGATAGGTTTTGACGGCCAGACTCGGGTCGATCGACTTGAAGCCTTGAATTATCGCGGCCGATTGCTCGTTGAGCGAGAAGGACTGCGCGTAGTAGGGCCCTTTGGCGATGAGCTGGTTCGTGATTACGAGGTAGCCGTCCATGGTCGTCATGGAATGATAGAGCGGCTGCCACCAGGATTGAATCAGCAGGCCGGCCTGATTCTTCTGGTTCTTCTTCGCGTAGGCGTAGATGAGGGGTTGGAAGCGCTCTTTGTCCTGTACCATCCTGAACTCGAAAGATATGTCGTATTCCCTGGCGTATTCGATATAGTTGCCGTTCTCGATCCGGACAACCTCGTAGTCCTCGTTCGACGGACCCGGATCGCCCCATTCCTTCATGAAGACGAAGGCGGAGGTCTTCGGTTCGAGCTGAACCTTGGCGTCGATGCTCTCGCTCTTGAGGAGTCCGAGGAGCTGGATCGCGTGTGCGAGGTCCGAGTGTCCGTAGGTGAGGGTCAGCGCGTCGATGAAATGCGGGTCGTAGCGGGAATCTTTGAGGTTGTAGCCCGTCACGAGGTTCTGCCTGAGGGCCGAATCGACGATGGCGCGAAGCTCCGGCGCTTTTATGATGCTGGAGCGCCTGAATGCGTCGCTTACCTTTGCGTAGATGTCGATCTCGCGCACAAAGCCGATATAGTGCTTGTAGAGACCTCTCGCGGAGAGGACTCCGCCCACGAGGCTGTTCGCCAGGTCCGCGCCCGGTGCGGCCTTGGGATCGAATGTGGCGTAGAGCGCGGGTGGAATCAGTCCCGTGTCGACGGCGGCGGCGAGCTCCTGCGCAGAGCGGGCGTCGAGCCCCAGGGAGCCGAACCCTGCGCGGGCGAGGTTTTTCCCGACTTTCTCCGCAGGATAGCTGTAGGCGAGCTCCTTCATATTCGCGGCCTTGAGCGCGATGGAGACAGCGGCCAGAGAGTCGAAGGGCCCGTCTGCTGTCGTGGCGGGCTCGAGCGAACCGACCGCGGCGCCGGTCGAGATCGCGATGGCGGCGAGGAAGTCCTCCTTTCCGACGATCGGCTTGAAGGCGACACCGAATTCCTCGTTGATGAAGGCCCCGTACTCCTCGGAACGGATCGCCTCGATGGACTGATCCACCCGGGGCATTTCCTGGGCCTGCATGGCCGGCAGCGCGATGAACCCGATGAAGATGATGAGGGCAAGCGCTTTGGCGATGGGAAGCTGTTTCTTGAACATGAATCCTCCGTTTCCGGGGATAGTGTGTGGGACGACGAGAGTATCGCCCATCGTGTTTTTCCCTGGATTGACCGTTATCATGAAATGGTGTTCTAATGTTGTCAAATGAACATACGTTCAGTGGAGGGATGATGCCCGATTACGCTGACCCCGCGAGGAACGCGAACGAAGGGGTCATCAAGTTCGAGTGTGTCTGGAGAAGGCAGGAATGCGTCTCCGAAGAGATGATAGCGGAGTTGCGCCCCGTCCGCAGGGCGATGTGGAGTCGCGGGCTCATCGGCATCGGGCCGGACGGCATCGGTTACGGGAATCTCAGCAAGCGGATGTGCATACCGGGCTGCGGGGAGGCCGATGGGCCGGATCACGAGGGTTTCCTGATCACGGGGAGCCAGACAGGGCATTTGATCGATCCGGGGCCCGAAGCGTATTCATATGTCTCCGACTGGGATATCCGGGGGAACCGACTGGATTGCGCCGGCCTTTGCCGGGCTTCTTCGGAGAGTCTGACGCACGCAGCGTTCTATGAGTTGTCGACGGAAATCCTCGCTGTCCTGCATGTGCACAGCGAAGCTCTCTGGTCGGGCTGGCCGGACGCGCAAAGGCGCACGCGCGAAAATGTCGCGTACGGGACGCCTGCCATGGCCGGGGAGATACGGCGCATATTCGTCGAGAACGGCCGCCCCGAAGAGGGCGCGATCTGTATGGCCGGACATCGGGGCGGCATAATCGCGTGGGGCTGCTCCGTGGAGGCGGTCTGCGGGATCGTGCTCGGACTGAACTGAACAAAAGTTCCGTGATAAACAATTTGACAGATTTTCGATCCCGTCATATAGTCCAGTAAGCATATTCTTCAGCCGGCGGACCGATGAAAAACGCTTGATTTTTAAGGCGGTCCCCGAGGTCGGAGGCTATTCATGGCAGTTCCCGGGGGCGCGCCCTCCAGCGGATGGATCGACGATGTCTCGCGCGCCGCGCGCGGAATCAGGCTGCGAGTGCTGGAGCACACGCTCGCCAACGACGGTGGCTACATGAGCCAGGCTTGCTCCGCGGCGGAGATCCTTTCCACTCTCTATCTGAAGGTCATGCGCCTGGGGCCAAGCATCGCTCCCCTGGTTCCGTCGCCTTTCAGCGCTGTGCCAGGCAAGGGACGCGGCCGGTCCCTCTCAGGTGCGGGCTACAATGGCCCCGGAAAGGCGGACGATGACCGCTTCTTCCTGAGTCCGGCCCACTACGCCCTCGTTCTCTACGCCACCCTCGTTGAGACGGGCAGGATGGCTCCCGAGGGACTCGCCCAGTTCAATAAAGACGGCAGCACGGTCGAGATGATAGGCGCCGAGCATTCTCCCGGTTTCGAGATGATGGGCGGGGCTCTCGCGCAGACCTTGAGCCAGGCTGCGGGGATAGCCCTCGCCAAAAAACTGAAGCGCGAGAGGGGTAGGGTAGTCGTTTTCCTCTCCGACGGCGAATTCCAGGAGGGGCAGACATGGGAGGCCATTCAGACGATGTCCTTCTATAAACTCGACAACATGATCGTCTGCGTCGACGTGAACGGTCAGCAGTGCGACGGCGAGATGAAGGACGTCATGGGGATCGAGCCCCTCGATGCGCGAATCGAATCCTTCGGCGCGCACGCCTCTGTCGTGGACGGGCACGATCCCTTCGCCATCGACGCCGCCTGCGGCCGAAAGCCCGATGGCAGGCCCACCTTCGTCCTCTGCCGCACGGACCCATGTCGGGGCCTTGGCATCCTCGACGCGCGCCGGCCCAAGTTCCATTACCTTCGTTTCGCCTCGTCCGGGGAGCGAAAGGAGTATGCGAAGTTTTACGAGGCGGAGATGAAGCGCCGCGCGGAAAAGGAGTAGACCGTGGAAATCCTCAGCAAGGTGCACGCGCGGAATCTCGTCTCGTGGGCCGCGGACAAGCCGCGCGTCGTCGTGCTCTCCGCGGACTTGACGGGCTCCACCGAGATAGCCGAGTTCAAGGAAGCCTATCCGGAGCGTTTTTTCTCCATGGGCATCGCCGAGCAGAACATGGTGAGTTTCGCGGCGGGGCTCGCCCGCGAGGGCTTCATACCGCTCATCCACACATTCGCGGTTTTCATCTACCGGCAGGCGCTCAATCAGATCGTGAGCTCGGTGGCCTATTCCAATCTGCCCGTCAAGTTTTTCGGCTTTCTTCCAGGGATAACCACTCCCGGGGGGGCGACCCATCAGGCTATCGAGGACATCGCCGTCATGCGCGCGGTTCCGAACATGACAGTCTTCGAGGTGGGAGACGCCACCGAGGTCGAGACCGTCCTCGATCCCGTTCTCGATGCGCAAGGGCCGGTCTACATCCGCATGCTGCGCGGCGAGCTCCCCCGGCTCTTCCCCCGGGAAGAGCCCTTCGTCGCGGGAAAGTCGCGGGTTCTGTCCGTCGGCTCCGACATCAGCATCGTCACGGCGGGTATTTCCACCGAGGAGGCGATGCGCGCCACCGCCTCGCTGCGCAGAAGGGGCCTCTCGATCCAGCACCTCCATGTGTCGACGCACAAGCCCTCCGGCGACGCGGCCCTCGAGGAGGCTCTGTGCAAGCCGCGCTACGGTGTCATTACAATGGAGAATCACAGCGTCATAGGCGGTCTCGGCGCCGAAGTGGCCGAGATTATCGCGGAAAAGGGCATCGGAAAGCGCCTTATCCGCATGGGCCTACAGGACAGCTTCGCCCACGGCGGCTCCAAGGGGTATTTGATGAGAGAATACGGACTCGACGCCTCGGCTCTCGTCTCGAAGGTCGAGAGTCTGACCGGCATGAGCTTCGGCATCGACGATTCGGAACTCGCGGCCCAGCGCATCGAGGCGGTCCACAGCGCGGCCAAAGCCGAGGCCCTCTGATGGCGGGCGATCATCTGTCCGGAATTCTCGGGGGGGAGCGCTTCGCCGTCACCTATCTCCTTGCAGGCGACGAGGCCGAGGCCCGGGCCAAAGCGGAGGATATCTGTCTGGAGCAGACGGTCGAGTTTCCGGCGGATCTCGTGCCGGAGGGCCCCATCAGAGACGGAATAGTCGGGAAGGTCGAGCTCCTCGAGCCTTCCCGACCGGGCCTTTACCGCGCGAGGATCAGCTTCGCCGCGGAGGTCGCCGGGCCGGACCTCGTTCAGCTTCTCAATGTTGTCTACGGGAACATCAGCATAAAGCCGGGCATCAAGGTCGAGCGTATGACGCTCCCCGAATCCATCCTCCGCCGGTTCCGCGGACCCCGCTTCGGCCGGTCCGGCCTTCGGGCCCTCCTCGGCCAGGACTCCCGCCCCCTCCTGTGCACCGCGCTCAAGCCCATGGGCTTGTCCCCCGCGGAGCTGGCCGACCAGGCATACCGATTCGCCCTCGGGGGCATCGACCTCATCAAGGACGACCACGGCATCGCCGACCAGGTCTTCTGTCCCTTCGAGGAGAGGGTCGCGCGCTGCGTCGAGGCTGTGGAGAGGGCGAACCGCGAGACCGGACGGAGAAGCGTCTACATGCCCAACATCACCGCGAGGGCGGACAGGCTCCTGCCCTCTGCGCGGCGGGCCAGAGAACTCGGGGCGGGGGCTCTCCTTATTTGCCCGGCCCTCGTCGGTTTCGACGCGATGCGCCTCATCGCCGACGACGACTCAGTCGGGCTGCCCATCATGGCGCACCCCTCGTTCGGAGGCTCGTTCGTGACTTCCCCGGAGAGCGGCTTCAGCCACGCCGCGCTCTACGGCGGCCTCATGCGGCTTGCGGGAGCCGACGCCACTGTGTATCCGAATTTCGGCGGGCGTTTCGCCTTCACCCGCGAGGAGTGCCTCGGCATCGCCCGGGCCTCACGAGAGGCGATGGGAGATATCAAGCCCATTTTCCCCGCGCCGGGCGGGGGCATGACGACAGACCGCGCCAGGGAGATGCTCGATGTCTACGGAAAGGACTTCATCCTCCTTATCGGTGGCGGACTCCATCGCCGGAGCGCGGACCTCGCGGAAAACGCCAGGCATTTCCTCGCTTTGCTCGAATCTTTGTGAGAGGTGGCGGAATGGGCGGATACGCGGATGAGGCTCTCACGGTGATCGCGAATCTGTATTACATCGAGGGCTTAAGCCAGGAGGAGGTCGCCGCGAAGATGGGACTCTCCCGCGTCGCCGTGACGAGGATGCTCAAGAGGGCCCGCGAGGAGGGACTTGTACAGATAACGGTCAAGAAACCGCTTCCGGAACTCTTCGCGCTCGGCCTCCGGCTTGAGCAGCGCTATGGGCTCAAGACCGCGATCGTCGTCTCCACTGGCGCTACGTTGGAGGAGAGCAGGGAAGCCGTGGGCATGGGGGGCGCCGAGCTTCTTGGGCGTCTCATAACGCCGGGTTGCAGGATCGGAGTGGCCTGGAGCACCACGGTGAGCGCGATGCTTCCCTTTGTGAGACGCCCGGCCTCGCTTCCCTCCCGCATCAATGAGTTGGCGGGGACCTACCTGGAGCCCAGCACCCCGTATGGCTTATCATCTCCACTCGCGGAGAAGCTGGGCGTGCCGATCGAGAGCATCCCCATGCCCGTCCTCGTGCGGAGCGGGCGGGTCAAGGAGATGATGATCAAGGAACCCGCCATAGGAAGGGCGCTCGAAAACGCGGCGAAAGTCGATCTGGCCTTCGTCGGGCTTGGCGGCGTCACCCGGGATTCGAGTATCATGAAGACGGGCTACATCGGCGCCGAACAGCTCGAGGAGCTCAATGCGAAGGGAGCTGTGGGCGACATCCTCATGCGGTATTACGACGCTGCGGGAAGGTATGTGCCCATGTCCTTCGCCGACCGGACGGTCTCCCTCGAGTGGGAGAGTATACGGCGATTGCCGCACGTGATCGCCATGGCCTTCGGGCCGGGGAAGCTGGCCACCATTCTCGGCGCCCTGCGCGGCGGCGTGATCAACGGTCTGGTCACCGATCGCCCGACCGCGGAGGCTCTGCTCGGGGTGCCGGATGAAAAAGAAGGGCCGCTGGCTGGCGGCACGAATGAGAGGTACGCGCGATGAGTGAAATCAAAGGCCCGGAGCCGGTGAGGCTCGACGATGACGACGGATCTCTCGTGATCCTCGACCAGACCCTCCTGCCGAACGAAGTCGCGTTCCTCAGGCTCAAGACCCAGAGGGAAATATGGGAGGCCATATACGAACTGAAAGTGAGGGGCGCACCCGCCATAGGCATAGCCGCGGCATACGGCGTCTATCTCGCTGTCCGCGACTTTCCCGCGGGCGACTTCGCCTCTCTCCTCGCGGAGTTCCGCGCGGCCAAGGCCTACCTCGCCTCTTCGCGGCCGACGGCGGTCAACCTCTTCTGGGCTCTCGACAGGATGGAGGCGAAACTTCTTTGCCTGGAGGGCGAGAGCCCGGACGCAGCGAAGAAAGCCTTGATGCTCGAGGCCGAGGCGATCAGGGACGACGACGAAGAGACCTGCCGACGAATAGGCGAAAACTCGCTCACCCTCCTTGGAAGAGGATGGGGGCTCCTCACGCACTGCAACGCGGGGGCGATCGCGACCGCGCGCTATGGTACGGCCCTCGCCCCGATATACCTCGGCGCCGAGCGGGGTTACGGCTTCAAGGTCTACGCCGACGAGACGCGCCCCCTCCTCCAAGGCGCGCGCCTGACTGCCTGGGAGCTCATGCAGGCGGGAATCGACGTGACGCTCATCTGCGACAACATGGCCTCGATCGTCATGAAGAGCGGCCTCGTCCAGGCAGTTCTCGTCGGCTGCGACCGCGTGGCCGCGAACGGGGACGCCGCGAACAAGATAGGCACCTCGGGGGTGGCTATCCTCGCGCGGCACTACGGGATTCCTTTTTACATCCACGCGCCCTTTTCGACGATCGACTTCGGCTGCGCTTCGGGCGAAAATATCCGCATCGAACAGAGGCCGGCCGAGGAAGTCACCGAAAAATGGTATGCGCGGCGCATGGCTCCTGCTGGCGTGAAGGTCTGCAACCCCGCCTTCGACGTCACTGACGCCGACCTCATAACCGCCATCGTCACCGAACGCGGCGTAGCCTATCCGCCCTTCGGCCCCGCCCTCTCGACGCTGGCCGGGAGCTGAGGGATGAGGACGCAGGCAGGGATATCGCCTGTCCTTGAGACACGCAATATCACGAAAGCATTCTCGAGGGTGGTCGCGAACCGCGACATATCCGTGAAACTCTACCCTGGAGAGATCATCGCCTTCCTCGGCGAGAACGGCGCGGGCAAGACCACGCTCATGAACATACTCTTCGGCCTCTACAAGCCGACTTCCGGCGAGATACTGCTCGACGGAAAGCCCGTGAGCTTCTCCTCGCCCCGGGACGCCATATCCAGGGGGCTGGGCATGGTGCACCAGCATTTCATGCTCGTCCCCACGCTCAGCGTCACCCAGAACATAATTCTCGGCGACGAGCCTGTCCGCCTCGGACATGTACTCTACAAGAGGGCCAGACAGAGAGTCGTCGAGCTCTCCGACCGCTACGGCCTCGCCGTGGACCCCGACGCCCGCCTCGAGGATCTTTCCGTGGGACTCCAGCAGCGCGTCGAGATACTCAAGGCGCTCTACCGCTCGGCGCGGGTTCTCATACTCGACGAGCCGACGGCGGTTCTCACGCCGCGCGAGGTGGAAGAGCTGTTCGCCGTCCTCCGGCGCCTCGCCGCGGATGGGACCTCGATCATAATCATCACGCACAAACTCGAGGAAGTCCGGCACCTTTCCGGGCGGGTCTACATTCTGCGCAAGGGCGAGCTGAAGGGCGAGCGCCGCACGGCGGAGGCGAGCTCAGCCGAGCTCGCGAAGCTCATGGTGGGCCGGGAGGTCGTCCTGGATGTCGAGCGGCCCGCGGCCAAGCCGACGCCGGAGCCGATCCTGCGCGTCGAAAGGCTCTCCGTGAGGAATTCCCGCGGCCTTTCCGCACTCAAGGCGGCGAGCCTCGGCGTCGGCCCCGGAGAGATACTGGGCATCGCTGGCGTCGAAGGCAACGGCCAGAGCGAGCTCTGCGAGGCCCTCGTCGGTCTGCGGGCGCCTGATTCGGGGCGCGTCCTTTTCAAGGGCAGGGATGTTTCCCGCTGGGATGTCAGGCGGCGTATGGACGAAGGCATGGGTTATGTGCCCCAGGACCGCCGCGGTTCAGGGCTCGTCCTGTCCTTCTCGGTGGAGGAGAACCTCGCGCTCGGACGGAGCGACCGTCCGCCGCTCTGCCGCGGCGGTTTTCTCGATTTTGTGGCCATGCGGGCCCAGGCCGGGCGGCTCATGGAGGGCTACGACATCAGGGCGGCCGGACCGGAGGCCCACGCGTCGACGCTTTCGGGCGGGAATCAGCAGAAAGTCATCCTCGCGCGGGAGTTCTCGCGCGATCCCGCCTTCCTCCTCATATCTCAGCCGACGCGGGGCCTCGACGTCGGAGCCATCGAGTACGTCTACCGACGCATACTCGAACTCAAAGAGCGGAACGCGGCCATTCTGCTCGTCTCTATGGAACTCGAGGAAATCTTCACCCTCTCCGACCGCGTCGCAGTCCTCCACGGAGGCGAGATCGTCTTCGAGAGCGCCATCTCCCGCACGAGCGTAGTGGAAGTCGGCGAGTACATGATACGCGGCAAGGCGGAAAGGAGCGCATCGTGAAAATGCCACTTCCCAGACGGCTGCTGGGTGTTTTCGCGGCGCTCCTCGGTGTCGCGGGGGCGATTCTGTACCTGGCCTCGTATTTCCGGGGGCTGTGGCTCATCGCGGCTGCTCTGATTCTGGTATGCATCGAAAGGTTTGCCGCCCTCGGAGCGGTCGAGACCGGGCGCGCGGCGCGCCGCATCCTCGTCCGCGCGGCGATCCCCGTCGCTGGCATATGCTCGGCCCTCATCATCGGCGCCGCCATCATGGCCTTCACGGGCTTCGACCCCATCGCGTCCTACAAGGCTCTCTTCTACGGCGGCCTCGTAAAAAACTGGCACATCGCCATCCTCAACGCGACGCCGCTCATCTTCACCGGCCTCGCGATCGCCTTCGCGTTCAAGGGAGGCCTCTTCAACATCGGCGCCGAGGGGCAATACTACATTGGCGTCATGGTCGCGACCTGGCTCGGTCTCAACCTCAACCTGCCGCCCCTTGTCGCCATACCCCTCGTCTTCGTCGCGGGCGCCCTTTTCGGCGCGGCCCTCAACGCCATCCCCGCGATACTCAAGGTCAAGACGGGCGCGCACGAAGTGATCACGACGATGATGTTCGCCTACGCCACACGCACCCTCTCGTCGATGTTCATCAGGGCGAACGGCGGCGATCCTGCTCTCACCACCCATCCCTACACGACGGACCCCATCAGGGAGACCTTTTTCCTCCCCCTTTTCAAGGATTTTCTCCCCAACGCCAACTACCGCCTCCACATCGGCATCCTCATCGCCATCGCCACCTGCTTTCTCGTACGCTTCATCCTCGAGAAGACGGACCTGGGCTTCAAGGTGCGCGCGGTGGGCGCCAACCCCGCAGCCGCGCGCACCCAGGGCATCTTTGTTCCGTGGATAACCGCGGCGAGCCTCCTCATATCGGGGTCGCTCGCGGCGCTTTCGGGAGTGACACAGGTGCTCGGTCTCGATCACCGCATGTTCCAGAACCTCAACGCCGGCTACGGCTGGAACGGCATTTCCATCGCGCTGCTCGCGAGGAACGATCCCATAGCCATCATTTTCACCGCGCTGCTC
Source organism: Treponemataceae bacterium (assembly GCA_963678065.2). GTDB lineage: Bacteria > Spirochaetota > Spirochaetia > Treponematales > Rectinemataceae. The sequence continues at coordinate 1,288,321 of CAXXVZ010000003.1, read as the reverse complement.
TGGGGCGTTCTCGATTCGGGCGGCCAATACATGGCGAGGACGGTTCAGACGCCCAACGCGATCATAGAGATTGTCAAAGGCACCATCCTCTTTCTCATGCTCGCCGAGACGATCTACGAACGCCTCTTCCGCGGCCGGAAAGGAGCCAAGGCATGACAGGACTCTTGATCGCTCTTTTTACGCCCCAACTCCTCGAGGCCACGGTGCGGCTGGCGACGCCGGTGACCCTCGCCGCCCTCGCAGCCGTGATCTGCGAGAGAAGCGGGATCACGAATATCGCCATGGAGGGTGTCATGCTCGTCGGCGCCTTCTTCGCCGCCTGGGCGGGCTGGGCGACGGGCAACCCCTGGATCGGTCTCGCGGCCGGCATGGCCGCAGGTCTTCTCTTCTCCCTGTTCTTCGCCTGGGCCGCCATCTCCCTTCACATAAACCACGTTGTCGCCGGCGCCATCATGAACATTCTCGCCTTCGGCCTCACGCGCTACCTCATGATGGTAGTCTTCGGGCGGCAAGGCACCTCGAACGCGGTCGCGCGCACCCTCCATGATTTTAAATTCGCCATCCCCTTGCTCTCGGACATACCTTTCATCGGGCCCGCGTTTTTCAACCAGACACCCATCGTGTACATCGCGCTGCTCTCTGTCTTCGTCTGGTATTGGATATTCAAGAGGACCCGCCTCGGCCTCTCCATGGAGGCCTCAGGCGAGCATCCCATGGCGCTCGAAACACTCGGCCGTTCCGTCGTGCGCGTGCGCTACGTGGCTCTCGCCTTCTCCGGCCTTCTGTGTGGCATCGCCGGCGCCTTCCTCTCGATAGAAAACTCGAATTCCTTCACCGAAGGCATGACGGACGGCCGCGGTTTCATAGCTCTCGCCGCCAACATCGCCGGAGGCTGGCGCCCTGTGGGCGCATTCCTCGCTTCGCTGTTCTTCGGTTTCGTCGACGCGCTCCAGCTGCGCGCTCAGAGCATCGGAATCCTGAAACTTCCCTCCGAGATATTCCTGGTTTTCCCCTACGTCATGACGATAATCGCGGTGGCCGGCCTCGTCCGGAAATCCAGGCCGCCAGCCGCCGTAGGGAAGGACTTCACTGTCGAGGGAGAGGGCGAATGAGGCGACAGCGCCGGCTCGTAGGAGACCGGCCAAGATCCCCCACGGGGGAATTTTTTAGTGTTCAAGGAGGCATAGAATGAAGAGAGTTCTCATCGCGATGCTCATCATCGCCACGGTCTTCGCGACAGCCGCAAGCGCCCAGGGCAAGCCACTCGTGGCTATGACGACCGACGCCAACGGCCTCGGCGACGGTTCCTTCAACGATGGCGTCTGGGCCGGTCTCAAGAAAGCCGAAGCCGAAGGCCTCGCGAAGGTGAAGGTCGTCGAAGCCCACGCCATGACCGACTATGTCCCGAATCTCACGGGCCTCGCCGAGGACGGCGCCAAGCTGGTGTTCGGTGTAGGTTTCCTCATGGTGGAGCAGATCCAGGAAGCGGCCAAGGCCAATCCGCAGACCATGTACGCCGGCATCGACCACACCTACGGGGACAACATTCCCGCGAATCTCATCGGTATCAGCTGGCGCGAGCAGGAGGCGGGCTACCTTGCCGGTATCGTCGCGGGCTCCATGACGAAGAAATACTACAAGAATTCCCCCCTCCTCAACGACAAGAACGTGATCGGCGCCGTGCTCGGCATGGACATTCCCCCCGTCGAGCGCTACCTCGCCGGCTTTATCGCGGGCGCGAAATCGGTCAATCCCACCGTCGATGTGCGCTACATCGTGACAGGCACCTTCGGCGACCCCGCCAAGGGCAAGGAAGCGACGATCGCCCTCATCGATCAGGGCGCGGACATCGTCCTCCAGATCGCCGGGCTCACCGGCATGGGCGTCATCGACGCTGCCCGCGAGCGGAAGATCTTCGCGATGGGCGCCGACGTCGATCAGAACGCCGCGGCCCCGGCCTACGTTCTCACCTCCGCCCTCAAAGGTACGACCATGTCGGCATATCTCGCGATCAAGGATCTCGTCAACGGGAAGCTCAAGGGCGGGCAGAACCGCGTCTTCGGCATCGCGGAAGGCGCGATCGACATCGCTCCCTTCCACCAGCACGACAGCATCGTCCCGGCGGACGTGAAGAGCGCGGTGTCCAAGGCCAAAACGGACATCGCCTCCGGCAAAGTGAAAGTCCCCGCGACTCTCGCCGAGCTCGGCATCAAGAAGTGACCCACATCGGGTGGTGTCCGGCGGCATCAGCGCTGGGCATCGCCCGGATCTGCGCCCCAGGGCGACACGAATCACGCCGCCCCAAAGACTAAAAAAAAGCCTTTGGGGCGGCTTTTACTGCGGAGGGAACATGTCTCAGGAAGAAATTCAGGTGGCGGCCGACTATATCCGCTCCAGAATACGCGAGGTGCCGGACATGGCCCTCGTTCTCGGCTCCGGTCTCGGGGGCCTCGCCGACGAGGTCGAGTCTCCCGTCGTCATACCCTACACGTCGATACCCGGCTTTCCCGCGTCGACTGCGCCCGGACATGCCGGCCGCCTCGTGGCAGGCCGCCTCGCCGGGAAACCAATCCTCCTGATGCAGGGACGATTCCACTGCTACGAAGGGCATCCCCTCGATCGCGTGACCTTCCCCGTGCGGACCTTCCGGCTCCTCGGCGTAAAGTGTCTCGTTCTGACGAACGCGGCGGGAGGAGTGAATTCCGACTACGCTCCCGGGGATTTCATGATCATACGCGATCACGTCAACCTCGCGGGCAGGAATCCCCTCGTCGGACCGAACGACGACAGTCTCGGGCCCCGCTTCCCCGACATGTCCCGCGTTTACGATCCCGCGCTCCGCGCCCTGGCCCGGCGAGCGGGAGATGAGCTGGGAATCGGCCTGCGGGAGGGCGTTTACGCGTGGTTCCTCGGCCCCAGCTTCGAAACGCCCGCCGAAATCAGGATGGCACGCATCCTGGGCGCGGACGCCGTCGGCATGTCGACGGTGCCCGAAGCCATCGCCGCCGTCCACTGCGGACTCAGGACGCTCGGCATATCGTGCATCACGAACATGGGCGCCGGAATGCTCGATCAGCCCATCACGAGCGAGGAAGTCCTCGAGATTTCGGCGCGTCGCCGTCCCGAGTTCTCTGCCCTCATTCGCCGGATAATCGAACTCGCCTCGTAGGCGGAAAAAGGGGAAATCATGGGCATCCTGATACGGAGCGCGCTCATCGGCGGCGCAGAGGCCGATATTCTCATAGAAGGCGACCGCATAACCCGCCTGGAGCCGCGGATAGAGGACTCTCTGCCCGGGGGGCTCGAGGTCATCGACGCCCGGGGAATGGCGGCCATCCCTTCGCTCGTGAACGCCCACGCCCATTCCGCCATGACCCTTCTGCGCGGCGTGGCCGAGGATATGGAACTTTTGCCCTGGCTGCGGGAGGCCGTATGGCCCCGCGAGGCCCGGATGACGGAGGAAGACGTTTACTGGGGTATGCGCCTCGCCGCGCTCGAGATGGCGAAGAGCGGCACGACGGTCTGCTGCGATATGTATATCTACCCTGAGGCCCAGGCGCGCGCGGCCCGCGATTCGGGGATGCGCTTCATCCTCTCCTACGCGCTCATCGATGGGCTCGACGAGGGGAGGGCGGCTGAGCAGCGGGCTGCCTGCCTGTCTTTCCTCGACGCCCGGCCCGACTGCGGGTCTCTGTCGCGCTTCTGCCTCGCCGCGCACTCGGTCTACGCGACCGCGAGCGAGAGCCTCCGGTTCCTCGGAGAACTCTCCCGCGAGCGCGGACTTTTCCTCCAGCTCCACCTCGCCGAGACCGAGGAGGAGGACAGGGAGTGCCGCAAGAGGACGGGGCTGTCGCCCGCGGCCTACCTCGACTCCCTCGGAGCCCTTGGGCCCAGGACCATCGCCGCGCATTGTCTGTGGCTGGACGAAAGGGACTTCGACATCCTCGCCGCGCGGGGAGTCACGGTGGCCCACAACCCTGTCTCCAACATGAAGCTCGCCTCGGGGCCCGCCTTCGACTATGAGGCGGCGAGGAAGAGAGGCATCCGCGTCCTCCTCGGCACGGACGGGGCGGCCTCGAACAACTCGCTGGATCTCTTTTCGGACATGAAGATCGCGGGACTGCTCCAGAAACAGCACTATCGGGACTCCCGGCGTCTGCCCGTGAACGAGATCCTCGACGCTGCCTCGACGAGGGGTCACGAGCTCTTTGAGACAGGCGGCGGCAGGATCGAGGCAGGAGCGACGGCCGACATCCTCCTCATCGACCTCAGGCGGGCCGCCATGACGCCCTGCCACGACCTGGCCTCCAATCTCGTGTACGCAGGATCGGGCGCGTCGGTGGACACCACGATCTGCGCAGGCGCCGTCCTCATGCGGAAGGGGCGGATCGAGGGAGAGGAGGAAGTTCTCGGGGAGGCCCGCCGCCGCGCGGCCCTCCTCTTTGCGCGGGCATAAGAGGCTTGCGCGGGACCTGCCTGAGCCCGCCCGCCACGGCGGCGCTCAGACAGGTCTGAAAAGATCCTGCGCAGCCACCACGCTCGTCCCTCCATCCACCGCGAGGTCTGCGCCCGTGATGAAGGAGGCGGCGCCTGAAGCGAGGAAGAGGCAGGCCGCGCCGACTTCCTCGGGCAAAGCAGTCCTCCCGAGAGGAGCGACCTGGACGTAGCGCCGGTAGCCTTCGGGCCACGCTTCCTCGAGGCCCTCGCGCCACACGAGCCCCGGCGATATGGAATTGGCCCGTATGCCCTTGGGGCCGAGCTCGAGGGCCGTCGATTTCGTGTACTGGATAAGGGCGGCCTTAGCCGCGGCATAGTGGGCGTGACCCGCCGCGGGCCTGTAGGCCTCGATCGAGGCCACATTGACGATCGATGAGCCGCTGCCCATGAGTCGAAGGGCGGACCGCGTGAAAAGGTGGGCCGCCGTGAGGCTGGCGTCGAGAACCTCGCGCCACGATGCTTCCGTGATTTTCTCGAGGGGGGCGACCGGATAGATCCCCGCGTTGTTGATGAGAACGTCGAGATGATCGCTTTCAAGGGCCTCGGCCACGCGCTCCATGCATGCCGCGACCGAGGATTCATCCCCCGCCTCGGCGCATACGAGAATGTGGCGTTCGGGGTGGGGGAGGGTGGCCGCCAGAGCCTCTGCGCGCTCGCGGCCCGAATGGTAATGAATCGCGAGCCGCGCGCCCGCCTCGGCGAAGACGCGGCAGATGCCCGCCCCGAGGCCTCCCGACGCCCCTGTGACGAGGACAGTGCTGTCCCGAAAATCGAATACACAACTCGAAGTGCTCATACGCACGAGGATAGTGCGCTGGGTGATGCATGTACACTGTGTATCTGCGCGACCGCATAGGTGAAATATCCTATCCCTGAATGCGATGTTTACCCTATTTTGGGATATGCGGATGGGGGGTAAGGTAGGTAGCAGAGAACGCGGCAAACGCCGCGAATCTATTCCCCGCATACGGAGGAGCTTTCATGAAGAAACGAAGTATCTTCGCATTGACCCTTTTCGTCTTCAGCCTGTTTTTCACACCTACGCTATTCGCGCAGAAGACCACCAAACTGACGATCTGGGGACGGGATATCCCCGACGACTCGGCCGATCACGCCTACGTAAAAGCCCTCGTGAGCGGCTTCATGGCCAAGTATCCGGAGATCCAGCTCGACTACATCGCGCTTGGCGATCCAGGACTCGCGGACAAAACCAAGATCACGATGGCCTCGGGCTCCGGTCTCCCGGATATCTTCCAGTCCTGGGGCGGCTCGGTCATGGGCGGCTACGCGGACGCAGGTCAACTTCTCGATCTCACGGCCGAGCTCAAAACCGTCCCCGGCAGCGCGGCAGCCCAACAAGCGATGACGTGGAAGGGCAAGATCTACGGTGTCGCGCCCTTCTTCGCGGTCGCCGGCATATTCGTCAACGAAGGCATCTTCAAGGCCAACAGCCTCAAGGTTCCGGCCACCGTCGAGGACTTCGAGAAGGTCTGCGACGCGCTCAAGGCCAAGGGGATACAGCCCTTCGCCTGCGGCGAGAAGGACAAGTGGCCGGCCCTCGCCATGTACATGTACCTGACGAACCGCTTCGGCGGAGACGCTTCGGCCAAGGCAGCGGCCAGGAAACTCGCATACAACTCCGATGCCTTCGAGAAGGCCGCCCAGCTTTACCAGACCTGGATCAAGAAGGGCTACTTCGGCGCGACCCCCTTAGGCGAGAGCTACGGCGACGCCCAGCAGCTCATGGCCACGGGCTCAGCCGCCATGCATGTCACGGGATCATGGATGTGCGCCCAGTATTCCAACAAAGAGTTCACCGACCAGACCATCGGCTTCTACGCCTTCCCTGCCCTGAAGACAGGCGGAGTCGGCACGGCCGCCGACATCATGGGAATGACGGATATCGGCTTCGCAGCCACCAAGGCCTCCGCATCCAAGAAGGACGCCGTCGTCAAATTCATGAAGTACGCGATGAGCGCCGAGGCTTGCCAGGCCGAACCCGGCCGCATCTGCTCCGTGCCCGGCGTGAAGGCGAAGACCGCCCTCACCACCCAGGCCGCAGCCGTCTTCGCCACGGCCAAGACTGTCACCTTCTGGTGGGATCAGGACCTTCCGCCCACCGTCACGTCGCCGCTCAACGACACGATTCAGACCTTCTTCCTCCCCGACTCCGACGCAAAGAAATCTCTCTCGTCGTTCGAAGCCCTGTGTGTAGAAAGCATGGGTCCGGTCAAAAAGTAAACGCAAGTCGGTCGGCGGGAGGGGGCTTTCCCCACCTCCCGCCGCATCCCACCTCCGGCGGCTTTGTGCCGCAATCGCATTTTGATGTGGAAGTGGGTTCCATGCCCCGCGGCTCGCTGCAAAGTGTGTCGATTCGCGGGCGGGATCATGCCTCGCAACGTGCCGCGAGCGTGTCGATTGAGCAAATCTTTCTTCCACATTACAGTATTCCCGACGGAGGTCGCGCGACGTGAACAAGAGACAAGGGAAACCCGCGTCCCTGGCGGGGCGAGGACGCAGGCGAAAGCGCGATCCGGGAAGATCCGTGTTCGTCTTCCTCTGCGTGCTTCCCGCCATCGCCTTTCTTGTCGTATTCCTCTATTACCCCATCGAGGAGACCTTCCGCTTATCCCTCATGAAGTCGACGGGGCTCTCCGACGAGGTGTTCATCGGCGTGGACAACTATGCGAAACTCTTCGCCAATGAGGAATTCCTCGCGGGACTCCTTCACGTCTTCGCCTGGGCATTCTGGAGCATCGTCATACAGCTTCCTCTCGCCTTCGCCATAGCCTTCTGTCTGACCTACTACGCGAACACGTTCACGGGCCCCTTAAGGACTATCTTCTACCTGTCCAACGTCCTGCCTTCGGCCATCACGGCCATGCTCGGCAAGTTCATCTTCGCGCCCAAGTACGGCATCATCGCGAGCGCCGCCAAAGCCTTGGGATGGAAGTGGCTCGCATCGATAGATTTCCTCGGGAACCCGAATCTCGCCTTCTGGTCCATCTTCGCGCTCGCCACCTGGGCCTACACCGGCTTTCCCATCATCTATCTCATGGCGAGAATCGAGCAGATCCCCCGCGAAGTGCGGGAGGCCGCACAGCTCGACGGGGCGTCTGGATGGCGATACGCCTGGAGCGTGGTCCTCCCCGATCTCAACTACCCCTTCCGCATACTCGCCGTGCTCTGCACGGTCGGAAGCCTCAAACTCTTCGATCTGCCCAACATGATGACAACGGGAGGGCCCGGCAACGCGACGGTGACCCTCGGCATCACGCTGTACCGCCACGGCTTCGTGAACTGGAACTACGGCAAGGCGGCTGCCATCGGCGTCGTGATCTTCGTTCTCTCGCTCGTCTTCACCATCCTGCAGTTCACTCTGGGCAAGAAGGAGAGCGGGACCATATGAAGCCGGCCAAAACCGCGATCGCCCGTGTGCGGAGCGCCCTGCGCGTACGCCACGGACTCCCCGAAATCGTCGCCACGCTCATACTTATCATAGTGGCGCTCGTCGTGATATTTCCCCTCGTCCTGCCTTTCCTCTTCGTGTTCAAAACCCAGCTCGAGTTCGCCTACCATCCCTGGTCTCTGCCCAAAGCGATCCGCTGGAACAATTTCGCCGAGGCGTGGAAGGCGGTGAGGATAGACCAGGGTCTTTTCAACACCCTCGTGGTCTGCCTCGGCGCCATCGTCTGCACTATCCCTCCGGCCAGTCTCGCGGGCTACGCTTTTGCCCGGTACAGGAGCAAGGTAACGGAGAGTCTGTTCTACGCCATACTCATCGGCTATTTCGTGCCGGCCCAGATGGTCCTCGTCCCTCTCTACAAGATGGAGGTGAGCCTCGGGCTGAATGATACGCTCCACGGTCTTTTCCTTCCCATGGCGGCCTTCGGCATACCATTCTGGACCCTTATCTACCGTTCTTTTTTCAAGAGCCTTCCGGGCGAGCTCGCGGAGGCGGCCCGCATGGACGGCGCGGGCCACGCGGGCACCTTCTTCCGCGTCATGCTGCCCCTCGCCCGGCCAGCCACGATCCTGGCGGTTCTCCTCGTCTTCATCGGCGCATGGAGCGACTATCTTCTCAGCCTCATCCTCCTCTCGAATCAGAACAACTTCACGATGCAGCTCCGTGTCGCTTCCTTCCTGAACGCCTACGGGACGGACAGGATGCCCCGCTACGCCGCGGCCGCCATCATTTCGGCGGCTCCGACGGTCTTCCTGTACATCCTCGGTCACCGCTGGATCATCCAGGGAACGCTGGCGGGGGCCATCAAGGAATAGGCTCCGAGGACACCATGCGCTACCAAAACCCTGTTCTTCCCGGTTTCCACCCCGATCCGAGCGTCTGCCGGGTCGGAGACACATTCTACCTCGCGACATCGAGTTTCCATTTTTTCCCCGGCATCCCCCTTTGGCGCTCGAAGAACCTGGTCGACTGGGAGCTCGTCGGGCACGGCATCACCCGTCCCTCGCAGATAGACCTCGCGGGAACGGGCGCCTCGCGGGGGCTCTACGCCCCGACGATCAGGCACAGGGAGGGAATGTTTTATATTACCTGCACCGAAGTCGACCGTAGAGGGAACTTCATCATCGCGGCGCCGAGCATCGAGGGGCCCTGGTCCGATCCGATCCTGATCCGCGCAGGAGGGATCGGAATCGGCGGCATAGACCCCTCGCTCTTTTTCGACGTAGACGGAACCGCCTACCTCTGTTCCAACGGCGAGGTCGACGGGGCCGGCGGGGTGGCCCTCTCGGTCATCGACCCCGGTTCGGGCGCGATAACCAAGGGGCCGCGGCACATCTGCGCAGGCTCGGGCGGACGCTGGCCCGAAGGCCCCCATCTCTACCGGATCGGCGGGATGTATTACCTACTGATGTCGGAGGGAGGCACGGAGTACGGCCATATGGTCACCGCCTTTCGCGCCCCGACTCCATGGGGACCCTACGAAGCCTGCCCGCGCAATCCTGTCCTGAGCCACCGCGATTCAGGCTTGCATCCTATCCAGTGCGTCGGCCACGCCGACATCGTGGACGACGTGATGGGCAACTGGTGGCTCGTCTGCCTCGGCGTCAGGCCTCTCGGTCCGCTCCTCCACAATCTCGGAAGAGAGACCTTTCTCGCCCCCGTGACCTGGGATGAGGAGGGCTGGCCGGTCATGGGCAGGAAGGGGGTCATCGATCCCGAGATGGAAGGACCTCTTCCCCTTTTTCCGGCTTCCTCCAATTCCCACGATTCCCCTTCGCCCGCTTCCCCCGCGCCGGGGTGGTCCGATGCCTTCGGACCGCCAGATCTCTCGCGGCAGTGGAGTTTCGTGCGCTCCCGCCTGCCCGGAACGGCGGACATAGCTCCGGAGGGAGGACTCATCCTCCGGGGCGAGAGGGCGGATCTCTCCGATCCCTCTGCGGCCCCGGCTTTCGTCGGGAGGCCCCAGACCTCTTTCGACTGCACATTCGGGGCCAGCCTCGAGTTCCATCCCGAGAGCGAGGGCTCCGAGGCCGGCATCGCGGCCTACTACGACGACGCCTACCACTACGAAATCTTCGTGACCGCGCGCTCTCGCTCCCGGGTCGTCTGCCTCAGAAAGCGGGTACACGACCTCGAGGCCATCGTCGCGTCCGCTCCCCTCCCGGAGACTGGCTCCCTTCGCCTGCGTATCGCTGCCGACCGCGAGCGCTACCGCTTCTTCTACGAGTGCGGCAGTCTGTCCGGCGAGATCGGCTCGGGCATGACCGCCGGCCTGTGCACCGAAGGGACGTACAGGATGACGTTCACAGCTGTCTTCTTCGGTCTCTACTGTGTTCAGGGGAAGGCCCTCTTCCGCGACTGCGCCTGCGTGGACGCGGTCAGTCCATTATGCTATCCTCGGCAGTGATGCGAGTCGACTCAGCGCGGAAGGCCAGGAAATCGCCGGCGATCGGCTTCCTCGCGGCGCGCTTCGACGAAGCCTACCAGCACGCCGTCTGGACCGGCGCGGTGGCCGAGGCGGAGCGTCTGGGCGCCGCCCTCGTCTTCTTCGGCGGTCAGCGGATCGGCAGCCCCATCGGGTACGAAGCCCTCGACAATATCGCCTTCGACCTCGCCGAACACAGCGAAATCGCCGGCCTCATCGTCATGTCGAATGTCATCGGCACATACATATCGAACGAGGAGCAGATCGCGTTTCTAGGGCGATTCCGCGGCATGGAGCTCGTCACGGTCGGGATAGAGTTCCCGGGCGTAGAGAGTGTCCGGATCGACGCGTCGGGAGGGATGAGCTCCATCGCGGAGCATCTGGTGCGGGTCCATGGAAGGAGCCGTTTCCTCTTTCTGGCCGGGCCCAAGGGACACATCGAATCCGAGGCCCGCAAGGCCGAGTTCCTGCGCAGGGCCTCCGACCTCGTCCTGGGTTCGGGCACGATCGATGTTCTCTACGGCGACTTCAGCAAAGAGGAGGCCTACGGGAAGGTAGCCCGCTTCCTTGAGTCCGGTGGCCAGGTGGACGCGATCGTCGCGGCCAACGATCTCATGGCTTTCGGCGCGATGATCGCCCTCGCCGATCGTGGCATCGAGGTCCCGCGCGCGGTCTCCGTCACCGGCTTCGACGACACCGAGGACAGCCGGTTTTCCGTGCCTCCCCTCACTACGGTGCGGCAGCCCGCCGCCGAACTCGGCCGCATGGCGGTCCGCCGCATGGCCGCGAAACTTGGCCTCGCGCAGAGTGAGCCCGCGGTCCATCTTCCCGTATCCTTCGTGATACGGGAGTCCTGCGGCTGCCTCTACGCTCCCGAGCCCGAAGGGCCGCGAAAGGCGGGCGACGGACACCCGATCACATCCCTCGCGACTATCTCGTCCGAAGTGAACCGGGAGATACGCGAGGGCAGGAACCCCGGCTGGCTCCGCAGGCGGACGATATCCCCCGAGCTGCGGGACGAGGTTCTCCTCGCCGTCGCCGAAGGCGAATGCCGCTATCTCGCCTCCCAGAGCCTTCTCACCGAGAAACGGGCGGCGGTGCTCGGCGAGATCGAAGCTTCCCTCGTCTCGTCCTTCAGGATCGAGGTCATTCTCAAGGAGATAGCCCGCAGCACGCGGGAGCTCGGGATGAGCGGCTGCTGGCTCAGCCTCTTCGAATCGAAGGGCGCCTCGCCGGAGTGGTCGAAGCTTTTCCTCGCGGCGGACGGCGCCGGCGTCCGCATCCTCGCTCCTTGCGGCATGCGCTTCAGAACGGCGGAGCTCATACCCGGCGGCCTGCCGGGGAACTGGAGCGCCTACGTCTGCGAGCCTCTGTGCTTCGGCGACGACAGACTGGGATACCTCATCTGCACGGCCGATTCGACCGACAGACGCGTGTACAACGCCCTCCGCGACCAGGTGTCGAGCGCCATCAAGGGCGCCATGCTCATGGCGGCCGAGCGCGACAGGGAGCGGAACCTCGAGCGGAACGTGCGCATCCGCACTCTCGAACTCTCGATGGCGAACGCCCGCCTCGTCGACGAGATGGCCCGCCGGAAGAACCTCGAGCGCGAGCTTCTGGAGATATCCAATCTCATCATGGGCGACATCGGGCGCGATCTCCACGACAATCTCTGTCAGGACATCGCCGTTCTCGGCATTATGGCCGCCGTCCTCGAGGGCAAGCTCGTTCGTGCAGGCCTGCCGGAGGAGGCTGAGGCCGCAGCCGCCATCGCCAGGCGCTCCGGCGAGACGGCGGCCAAGGCGAAAGGCATCGCCAGGGGCCTTTACCCGGCGGAACTCGAGGCTAAGGGCATAGTTTCGGCGGTGGAGCGCCTCGTCCAGGCGGCGCGCGAGCAGAACGAAGTCGAGATCAAATTCGAGCTTACGAAAGGATTCGTGGTGCGCGATTCCCGGAAGGCTCTCCACCTGTACAGGATCGTGCAGGAAGCTCTGAGCAACGCGGTCAAACACGCGCAGGCCACGGAGATCAGGGTGGGGCTCTACATGGACCGCGAAAACGTCACGGTAGAGGTGAGCGATGACGGAATCGGCATTCCCGCGGGCGCCAGGGAGGAAAACGGCATGGGGCTCCAGATACTCAAGTACAGGGCGAGCGTCATAGGCGGCGAGCTGCACATCTGGTCGAAGAACCAGGGCACGACGATCACCTGCAAGATGGCGAGGTAGAATATGTCGATACGGCCGACTTTCATTGTCGTCGACGACCATCCTCTCTATCGCCACGGGGTTACGATGCTCATAAGCCAGGAGCTGCACCTCGACTGCGCGGGCGAGGCCGGAAGCGTCGCCGAGGCGATCGGACTCCTCGGTGCATCCCGGCCGAGGCTCGCGATCGTCGACATATCCTTGCAAGGGCAAAGCGGCCTCGAACTCGTGCACGTGATCAGGCGCGACTACCCGGAGATTCTCGTTCTGATCGTGTCCATGCACGAAGAGAACCTCTACGGAGAGCGGGCGCTCAAGGCTGGAGCCCGCGGCTTCGTGATGAAACACGAGAGTCCCAGCGTCCTTCTGGCCGCGGTGCGAACCGTCCTCGAAGGGCGGATCGCGGTGAGCGAGGAGCTGCGCCAGCGCATGCTCGAGGGTATCGTCGGGGGCAAATCCGACGTCGATCCCGTGACGAGGCTCTCGGACCGGGAACTGGAGGTCTTCACCCTCATCGGCAAGGGCTGCGGCGCGGCCGAGATCGCGGAGCGTCTCGGGATATCCGTGAAGACCGTCAACGCCTACCGCGACCACATCAAGGACAAACTCGGCCTGCCATCCGCCGCCGACCTGCGCAAGTTCGCGGTCGAGTGGGCCTCGCGCGACTAGGCCGCGGCCGCCTCCGGGGGATCCGATGGCCTGGCGAACCGGGTGGGCCAGGCGAGCCTAGGCAGGCCACGGACTGGCGGCGGTCCGGGCGAGGGCAGAGGACAGGCATAGGTAAAAAGACCGATGGATTAAATGGCCGCAATCCCGATGAGCAAAGCCCGAATCCGGCGGTATCATCACCGGAGAATGTCGCCGCCGTTGATGCCGCTGCCAGCGACGCCAACGGCGGCGCCGAAGGCGAAGACAGCGCGAACGAGGAAAATGAACCATGGCAGTACGTGTACCCGAAATAGACTATTACTCGCAGCACGGAATGTGGGGTGCGTACGCCTCCCTCGTCCTGGGCCGGGTCGGCAGGGGCGCGGGAGTCGTCATCGGCGATGTTCGCCCGCCCCGCTCGGGACTCTTCGTCGGCTACCGGATCGGGCGCGGCGAGCCTCGCCTGCTCCCCTTTTCCGCCGGCATGCGCTTCGGCCTCGGCGCCTCGGCGTATCGCGAGGACGAGGTCGATTCGAGCCGGAGCGACAACCAGCGCCACGCCGCATACTTTGTCCCAAGTGAAATCGAGCGATGGGTCTCCCTCTCCGGCGAAGAATGGCGGGCCGGCGCCCTCTCGTTCCGGGTCTTCTCCTTCTTCGGCGAGGTGCCCGACCCGCAGTCGGTGGATCCTGCGTCCGCCCGCTCTTCGCTCCGGCCTTCCCTCCTTCTTCGCCTGCGGTTTGACAATTCCAAGGGGAAAAGCCCGATGACCGGGCTCTTCGGCATGCAGGGCCTTTGCCGGCCGCTCTCCGACTCCACGGGAAGCGGACTCCTCGGCATGGCCGCCGACACCGCGTTCGGTTTCGCGACGCGGCCCGGAGCCGGGATCGAAGAGGTGATGGACTGGTCCGTCGTCGACGCGGCGTTCAACGGCGACCGCCCCCTCAGGCGCCTGGCCTCCGAGGGCGGCCTCCGCTTCAGGATCGCCCCCGGAGAGAGAGCCGAGTACGTGATAGCCCTCGGCGTGTTCCGGGACGGCATCGTGACCGCCGGGCGGCCGGCGCACAGCTATTACAGCTGTCTTTTCAAGGACCTGGAAGACGTGCTCGAGAGCGCCCTCGACGAGCAGGCGGAATCGTTGTTCAGGGCCGAGCGTCTCGACAGTGCGATGGAAGATTCCGGTCTCTCGGAGGATCGCAGCTTTCTTCTCGCGCACGCGGCCCACAGCTACACGGCCAGCACCGAGCTCCTCCTCTCCGAATCGGGCGAGCCGGTCTTCGTGGTCAACGAGGGCGAGTACCAGATGATGAACACCCTCGACCTCACCGTCGACCAGGCTTTCTGGGAAGTCCGTTTTTCGCCCTGGACGCTGCGCAACGAACTCGAGTCCTTCGCGGAGCATTCCTCATACGAGGACTCGCTCGGCATCGCCTTCGCACACGATCAGGGAATCGACGACTGTTTTACTCCTCCCGGCTGCTCGGCCTACGAGATGCCGGGGCTCACGGACTGCTTCAGTTTCATGAGCTACGAGGAAACCCTCAACTGGTCGATTTCGGCATGCCTCTACGCGAGCCTCGCCGACGACCTCGGCTGGGCCCGCAATCGTCGATCCACCCTCCTTTCCTGCCTGCGCTCGATACGGGCGCGGGACGCGAACGGCGACGGCGTGATGGACTGCGATTCGGACCGCTGCGAGGGTGGGGCAGAAATCACAACCTACGATTCGCTCGACATAAGTCTCGGCCAGGCGCGCAACAACCTCTATCTGGCCGTGAAGGCCTGGGCGGCCCTGGTCTGTCTCGAGGCGCTTTTCCGCAGGATGGACGGCTCAGGCTCAGCCGAAGCGAGGGACGCGGGCTCGGCGGCTCAGGCGGCAGCCGCCACCATAACCGACAAGATGCTGGAACCCGAGGGCTACATCCCCGCCGTCTTCGAGAGCGACAACCGCTCCTCCATCATTCCCGCGGTGGAAGGGCTGGCCTACCCGGGCTTCTGTGGCGCCCCGGAGGCGGTCGAGCCCGACGGCCCGTACGGCCTTTTCGTGTGCGCCCTCAGGCGCCACCTCGACACAGTGCTCGTACCCGGGCTCTGCCTCGACGCCGCCTCGGGCGGATGGAAACTCTCCTCCACGAGCAGGAACACCTGGCTCAGCAAGATTTTCCTGAACCAGTACGTGGCCGAAACCGTCCTCGGATTCGCCGATGAGCGGACGAGACGGGACACAGTGCACGCGCGCTGGCTCAGAACGGGCAGCGCCGACTTCGCCGCGACCGACCAGGTCGATTCCTCGACCGGCAAAGACCTGGGATCCCGCCTCTATCCACGCCTCGTCACCTCGGTGCTCTGGCTAGGGCGACAGACGCTGCCATCCGCCGGCAAAGGGCCGCTCCAGCCTTCGCCCCGACCGGATTGAATATCTCCGGGTAGAATGGCCCGACCCCTCTGCCGCCGGCAGAGGGCGATCGCCCTCCTGTGGCCACCATGCTGTCGGCCGCCGCCATGGCGGCCACGCCTCCCGCGCTTCCCCATTTTCCTGCATTTGGCTATTTCGAAAAAAATAGAAAATAAAAACACTGAATTACGCGGATAAATGCAGGATTATCGATAGAAATAGGCTTTCGAATATTTTCTATTTTTTCTTGACTTATTCGAATTGTCCTCCTACACTGGTGAAACGCTCATTGCGTAGAACACGATTCAGGAGGTAGCGAGAATGTCCAAAAGATTCATGCTGTTCCTTGCCGCGCTTATCGTCGCTGTCGGCTTTGCCGGCGCCCAGACGAAAGCCAAGACCCTGTCTTTCCTTTCGATCTGGCCCGAGACCAACGACAACTCCAAGCTCATACTCGACCTGACCAAGGAATACCAGGCGACTCACCCGAATTTCAAGGTCGATTTCGAGCTCGTCGACACGAATTCCCTCCAGCAGAAGGTCAAGGTTCTCCTCGCGAGCGACGACCTGCCCGATGTTTTCGCCTACGAGTCCGGCACGCCCATCCTCGAACTGATCGACGCGGGCAAGATCGTCAACATCGAGAAGGCCTTCAAGGATCTCGGAATTTCCGAGTACCTCGATCCGGGCGCCGTCTCCCTCCTCAAGCGCCTCGCCTCCAACAAGGGTCTGTACGACCTTCCCCTCGGCATGAACGTCGAGGGAATCTGGTACAACAAGAAAGATTTCGCGGCGGCCGGCATATCCGCCCCGCCCAAAACCTGGGACGAACTCATGGTCGCCTGCGAGAAACTCAAGGCGAAGGGAATCCAGCCCTTCACCGCGGGCGGCAAGGATAAGTGGCCTCTCTCCCGCGTTCTCAACATGTACGTCATGCGCAAGCTCGGCGTGGACGCCATGGAGAAGGGCGTGAACGGCAAGCTCTCCTTCACCGACCCCGCCTTCACCGAGTCGGCCCGCGTCGTCCAGGATATGGCCAAGAAGGGATATTTCGGCGTCGGCATCACCACGGTCGATTACGCGACCGCGGCGGATACCCTCTTCTCCGGCAAGGCCGCCATGCTCTACAACGGCTCCTGGTTCGCCGAGAACCTCAACGACTCTAAGCGCAACGTCGCCGGACCCGACGGAATCGGCTTCTTCAACATCCCCCTCGTCAAGGGCGGTGTCGGAACCATGGACGATTACTCGGTCAACTGCGGGACGATCCTCTGCCTCTCCCAGGCCAAGTACAACGCCGAAACCGCGGACTGGGTCAAGTACGTGTTCACCCGGCTGGGCGACAAGGCCATGAAGGATTTCGGCGCTCTCAAGGGATACAAGGTCACGTCGACCAACACGAACCTCCCCAGCTACACCAAGATAATCCAGGCCGAGCTCAAGAAAGTGAAGAACGCCGGACTGTGGTTCGAGGCCAACTTCGACAGCAAGACTTCCCAGGTCGCCCAGGACAACATCCAATCCCTCTTCATGGGCACGATCACCCCCGAACAGTACTGGAAGGAGATCGACGCCGCCAACAAAGAATACCAGGCTTCCAAGTAACAAACAGACTGACACGTTTGCCGCGGCCGCGAAAGCGAGCCCGGCAAACGCGCACTTTTCCCTTCAGGTAACTCCATGGAACGATTGTTAAGGGACAAGAAGGCCATCCTCGTTTTCGTACTCCCGGCCGCTCTGATCTATCTTTTTTCGGTGTTCATCCCCATCATCTGGTCCGCGTACTACTCGCTCTTCTCGGGTTTGCCGGGGATCAATTTCAAGTTCGTCGGGCTCTCGAACTATCTCAAGATGTGGGGCGACCGAATATTCCTCGGCGCTTTCAGGATGAATCTTGCGTATGTCGCCATCGTGGTGACGGGACAGGTGGGGCTCGGGCTCCTTCTGTCGCTTCTCTTCATGTTCGGGATCAGGAAGTTCAAGACGACAGTCCGCACCATCGTGTTTTTCCCGGTCGTTCTTCCCGTCGTCGCGGTGGGGCAACTCTTCAACAAGATGTTCGAGATAACGCCCAACAACGGCCTCGTCAACAGCCTTCTCGTCCTCCTCGGCCTCGGATCCTGGGTCCAGCCCTGGATGGGGCAGCCGACGAGCGCCTTCCTCGTGCTCTGCTCGATGGACACCTGGACGGCCATGGGCTTCTACGCGATCATCTTCTACGCCGCCCTCATGGACATCCCGCAGGAGATTATCGAGGCGGCGAGGATCGACGGGGCGAGCGGGCCGCGGCTTCTGCGCCACATCCTTCTGCCCTCGCTGAGGCCGATCACGGTGACCTGCCTCGTTTTCAGCTTCACCGGCACGCTGAAGGTCTTCGAGTCGGCCCTCGCCCTCACGCGCGGCGGTCCCGGCACGGCGACGAAGACCCTTTCGATGTACATGTATGACTCCTCCTTCCTGCACAGCCAATACGGGTACGGCAGCGCCATAGCCGTGTTCATCCTCCTCGAGTGCGTCCTCCTGAGCGGGGCGCTGAACGGCCTCTTCGGCCGCAGTCAGTCCTGAAGGGGGCGCCATGATCAGATCGAAATTCGGCGCGCGGTTCTCTTCCGCGCTTTTCAAGGTCCTCGTGCTCCTCTTTCTCGCAGTCGAGGTCTACCCGATACTGTGGATGCTCCTGTCCTCTTTCAAGGCGACGCGGGAGTTCACCGTCAATCCCTCCTACGCCCTTCCCGAGGGGCTCTACCTCAAGAACTACGTCGACGCGTGGACGACCGGAAAGATGAGCATCTTCTTCAAGAACAGCCTCATCACGACCGCGACCTCCCTCGTCCTCATCGTCCTCCTCAGCACGAGCGTCTCCTTCGCGCTC
Organism: Treponemataceae bacterium; assembly: GCA_963678065.2. Lineage (GTDB taxonomy): Bacteria > Spirochaetota > Spirochaetia > Treponematales > Rectinemataceae. The sequence goes on along the minus strand of CAXXVZ010000003.1, from coordinate 1,269,811 downwards.
GTGAAGATGCGCTGGAAGCTGCGCAAGGCAGCGATGTCCTTCTTCATGAGCGGCATCATGGTTCCGGTGACCATCGTCCTCATACCCCTCTTCACGATGTACAAGTCGCTCCATCTCCTCAACACCTACTGGAGCCTCATCATTACCTACACGGGTTTCGGGCTCTCCCTCTCCGTGTACCTCATCTCAGGATACATGATGAGCCTGCCCGACGAGCTCATCGAAGCGGCGGTGATAGACGGCTGCGATATCTACACCGTGTTCTGGAAGATCGTCGTCCCCCTCTCGATGAACGCCATCATCACCGTCGTGGTCATCCAATTCTTCTTCCGCTGGAACGACATGATCTTCTCCATGACCTTCATCTCAAGGACCGCCATGAAGACGGTGCAGACCGGCCTCATGTACTTCTCCGACGAGTGGGGCAACAAGAACTGGGGCGCCATCTTTGCGGCCATCGCGATCGGTGTCATGCCCACTCTGGGGCTCTACGCCGGGCTCAACAAGCTGGTCATCGACGGGATGACTGCCGGGGCGGTGAAGGGATGACCGCGCGGCGCGGCGGCGCGGCCGGAATCGGGGCAGCGCACGAACCTGGAAGGAGCTCATGATGGAACTTGACCGGACGAGCGAGCGGCATGAGAAGGCCCTGCGAGCCTTCATAGGGGAAAATCTTTCGCGCGTGCTCAAGGCGCCCAAGGCCTGTCTCAAATACTCCTTCATCGACCCGGGGTCGATATACGACGGCAACCTCTGGGACTGGGACTCCTTCTGGGCAGTCTACGGCTCCCTCGCCTTCCTCGGCGCCGACCCCGCGGCGAAGGCCGCGCTCGGCGCCCGCATACTCGAACACGCAGAAGGCAATGTGCGGAATTTCCTCGACCACCAGCTCGAAGACGGCTACATCCCCATGATGATCGAGGTCTCCGACAAGGAGGAACCCTACCTCAACGCCCGGCACCGCGAGGGCCTCGTCATGAACATGCACAAGCCCTTTCTCTGCCAGCAGGTGGCCCTGATCGCCGGATACCGGGGAGAGCCGCCATGGGCGGCCCCCTTCAGGGCGGGCCTGGAGCGCTACCTCGCCTGCTACGACCGCTACTACTACAGACCTGAGTGCGGCCTCTACGTCTGGGCGGACGACATCATGATCGGCATGGACAACGATCCGGCGAGCTTCGGCCGTCCGCGCTTCTCGACGGCCAACATGTTCCTCAACGGCTTCATGGTGCAGGAGCTCCGGGCGATGTCTCTCCTCGTGGAGGGACTCGGGGACGAGGCCGCGTCCGCCCTATACGAGGCGAAAGCTGCGGCCCTCGCAAAGAGCGTACAGGCCGAGTGCTGGGACAGGCGGGACCGGTTTTTCTATTCGGTCGACGTCGACGTCAAAACGCGGCGCTTCGATTGGTTCCACAAAGGACTCGGCGTGTTCTGGAAAACCCTGCCCATCAAGATCAGGGCGTGGACCGGATTTCTTCCCCTCGCCGCCGGCTTCGCGACGGAGGACCAGGCGGCGGCGCTCGCCCGCCACGCCCAGGACCCCGCGACCTTCTGGGCGCCTTTCGGCATAACCAGCCTCGCCATGGACGAGAAGATGTTCGACATCTCGGCTACGAACAATCCCTCGAACTGGCTCGGCCCGATCTGGATCGTGGCCAACTATGTCGTATTCCGCGGCCTTCTCAACTACGGCTTCCGGGACGAGGCGGCGGAGCTCTGCAGGCGGACCCTCGCTCTCCTTGGAAATGACCTGGAGCGCACGGGGACCCTCCACGAATACTACGATCCGCAAAGCGGCTCGCCGGTGATGAATGGCGGCTTTATCAACTGGAACATACTCGCCCTCAACATGGTCGACGAGCTGCGCGGATCCCCGCCGATGAGCAGTTTCTGCGCGTCGTCGTCGATCCTTGTCCCCGACGGGACCGGCAGGAGTTCCTAGCCGGAGATCCCGGCCGCTTTATCCGCTTCGCGCTCTCCATCCTCCGGGCGGACTCACTTTGTCCCTTTGTCTCCGCCCCGGAGGTATCTGTCCACGAGATGCTTGAATCGCTCCTCGACGTACTTGCGCTTGACTTTGAGGGTCTGCGTGAGTTCCTTTCCGACCGAGAAATCGTTCAGGACCGGGAAAATTTTCGTGATCGTCTCGAAGGGCTTGAATCCCTGTTCCTTCGTGATGAGGGAGCCGACTTCCTTGAGAAGATGATTGTAGATCTGGTCGTTCTCGATCGATCCCGAGCCGCTTACCACGATGTCGGTGCGCGACAGCTTGAGTTCGGCGGCGAGCTTCATCAGCTCTTCCTCGTTGACGGCGACGATGGCGGAGATCTGTTTCTGATCCTGGCCGAACACGACGGCGTGGTCGATGTAGACTGACTCCTTGAGCTTGTCCTCGATCGGTTCGGGTTCGACATTTTCGCCGCCCATGAGGACTATGGTGTCCTTGGCCCTGCCGACGATGATGTACTCGCCATTTTCCGACCTGACCGCGAGGTCGCCCGTATTGAGCCAGCCATCGGGAGAGAGGACGGCGGCGGTGGCCTCCGGATTCTTGTAGTAGCCTGACATGACCTGGGGGCCACGCACATACAGGACGCCTTTTTCACCGGTTCCCGCCTTCGTTCCGTCATCGCGCCGGATCTCGACTTCGGTGTTGTCGAAGGGGATTCCCGTCGATCCGAAAGTGTTCTGCCCGAGCTGTCGCGACAGGATTCCCGGCGCACACTCTGTCATTCCGTAGGCGTTGATGAGGGTGATGCCGATCGCGTTGAACAGCTCGTCGAGGTATTTCGGAAGGGAGCCGGCTCCGCAGGTCGCGAGGCGGAGTCGCCCTCCCACCTTTTCGCGGAAGGGCTTGAAGAGAAGGCCAGCCAGCTTGTGGCCGGGCCAGAGGACGACGAGGCGGAGAAGGTGCCACAGGAAAGCGAGTGCCCTGGCCGTCGCGGGCCGGTTCCGCAGCGAAATGTAGCAGCCTTTCAGGTAGAGCGACGAGGTCATCCAGGCCTGGTTGTTCTTGATGAGGGCGAGGACGAGGTTCCGCTTGGCGGCCGGCATTTCGCTCACCGCCTTGATGAGCTTCTGGTACACCGATTCCCAGACACGGGGCACCGAGATGAGAACCTCGGGCTTTTCGGCGGACAGGTCCGATGCGAACCGGCCGGCCGAGGAGTATACGAAGCTCAGCCCCGAGGCGATGCCGCAGTACTCGAAGGCGCGCTCATACACATGCCAGGAGGGCAGCATGACGACCGTGGTCTCGGCCTTTTCGATGTCGATCTGAAGGCGCGGAGTATTCGCCCTGAGATTCTGCACAAAATTGGCGTGCGAGAGCATGACTCCTTTCGGGTTGCCCGTCGTGCCCGAAGTGTAGACGATGGTGAGGAGGTCGTCCGGTTCGATGTCCGCGTCGAGCTTTTCGACGAGGTCGGGTTCCTGAGCGAAGGCGGTTTCGCCCCCGGAGAGCAGGTCGCCGTAGAAGCGCGTCCTATCGACGAGATGAGCGGGTACGGAATTTCTGTCGCCTTTCTCCACGATGAAGACCGAGGCGCATCGTTCCCAATCCGCGGGATCGAAAGCCTTGTCGAGTTCCGCGAGCTGGCTCACGGTTTCGACGATGAGGTGGCGCGAGTCGGAGTGGCGGAAGATGAAAGCGACTTCCCTGGGTGGCGTGTCGGAACCCCGGGGAACGCTCACCGATCCCAGGGCCATGAGGGCGAAATCGGTGCAGGTCCACTCGAATCGATTGTTGACGAAGAAGCCCGTGTGGTCTCCATGCGAGATGCCCGCCGCCTTGAAACCGGCCGTCAGAATCCGTATCGTGCGGGCGAACTGGGCGTAGCTTCGCGTTTCGGTCTTGTCCTTGACTTTCCACTTGTGGGATATGCGCTCGGGGTAGCGCCGCGCCGTCTCGAAAGGTATGGAGAGGAGGGGGCTGTGCATGATCACTCCTGGAAGGATTTCCCGCGTCGGAATGCGGAAATGGATGCCTGCAGAAAATCCTCGAATACAGTATATCATGGAATTGACATAAAATAAAGAATTGTCAGAGACTGTGACAGAGAGCCGGTCGATATGGTGTAGGTCCGGATTGCGTGATATGCTTATGCCGTACACTAAATTTCTGCCTGCCGGAGATCATGCACATGATTCCTGAACGCCCTCTGCCCGAAGTTCTCGCGGTGCTCGCCGTATCCACGCTCGGAGCTTTTTTCCTTCCTGGGGCGAAAACAGCATTCCTTCTGCTTCCAGTCATCTACACCCTGGCGGAGAAGGGGTTCAGGAAGCGCAGCTGGCGTGATCTCGGTTTTCTTCCTTCAGCGTTTGTGCAGGATTTCCGCGGCTCCTGGTTTCTCTTCCTCTTCGCGGGTATCGGCAGCCAGAGCGTCACCGCGTACGCGGCCCGGTATTTCTTTCCGGCCTACCTGGATCATGTCCGCGAGAGGCTTCCGTTCGGCCCGGGAACGGGCCTGCCCCTCCTTCTCCCCATGCTTGCGCTGTCCCTCGTCGGCGAAGAATTGACTTTCAGAGGCCTGTACCAGAAAAATCTCGCCCGTGTCGCCGGCCTGCCCGCGGCCGTCATCCTGAGTTCAGGGCTCTTCGCGCTCATGCACTACTCTCCCGCGCCGGAAGCCATCCTGGTCCTCGATCTCGGCTCGATTTTCATCGACAGCATTCTCTATGGAATACTTTTCGCCCGTTCGGGAAACATTCTCTTCGTCTGGGCTTCACATCTTTTGGGAGACATCGCGGGGTTGCTGTTCATTCTCTAGCGGGCCGCCGCCCGGGTCGTGCGCTCCGTATCGCGCGCAGCTTTCAGTCCATGCCGAAAATCCCGCTTTTTTCGAGCGCTGTGTACAGGATCTTCTTTTTTTTTCTGAGTCCGGCGTACAGGGCCTCGGCAGGACCGGGCCGGTATTCGGTCTCTTCATGCCCCGCCGTAGCGGCTCCGGCCTCAGCGGCGGCGTAGGCGCGCGCGTGATCCGGATACAGGCCGGTGCAGGCCGCGGCGGATATCCAGGCGCCGAGGGCCGTCGCCTCGGTTTCGCCCGGCCTGACGACGAGGCGGCCGTACATGTCGGCCTGGATCTGGTTGAAGAGCCCGAAGCGCGTCAGACCTCCCGAGACCCTCACCATGCCGATCGGCCCTGCGAGCTCCTCGAGGAGGTCTATGTTCTCCGCCATTTCGGAAGCGATGCCTTCGAGGACGGCCCGCGCCATATCGCCGCGCGTCGAGCTGAGCGTCAGATTGTAAAAGACTCCGCGCGAATCCGGGTTCCAGTGCGGCGCTCCCGCGCCCTTGAAGTGGGGGATGAGGATGAGGCCGTGGGCCCCGGGCAACGATGACTCCGCATCCGCGTTGACATCGGAGAAGCGGCCTTTTCCCTGATCGTTTTCCCGATCCTGCCCGGGAATGCCATCCGCGGGGTAGCCGTAAAAATTCTGCGCAAACCACTTGTACACCGTACCCGAGGTGAGAGTCCCCGCCTCCAGTATGTAGGCTCCCGGAAGCGCAGAGAGGTTGCAGAACACCCGCTCTCTTTCGTCCAGCACGGGATGGTCCGAATGTCCTATTATGTAGGACCCCGTGCCGGTGTTGGCGACGATCCTGTCAGCCGCAAGGAGTCCCAGCCCGAGCGCGGCGCACTGCTGGTCTCCTCCCGCCGAGACGACGGGAAGCCCTGCAGGAAGCCCTGTCGCGGAGGCCAAGCCGGGGAGGAGCCAGCCGCAGACCGATCCCTGGTCGACGAGCTCGCAGAGCATGCCGCGGTCCACGCCGAAGAGTTCGATCAGGTCGGGATCCCAGTCGAGAGTCCGGAGATTGAGGAGGTTCGTCCGACTCGCGAGACAGCGGTCCGTGACGAAGCGCCCCGTAAGAAGGAAGAGGGCGAAGTCCTGTATTCCCGCCATCTTCCATGTCCGGGAATACAGGTCAGGCATCTCTTCCCGGAACCATCGCATCTTGATGGCCGAAAACACGGGCGAAATCTTGAGTCCCGTGCGGCGGTACACTTCCGGAGAATCGCCGCGCATGCCGCCGCAGAGCGACTGGGTCCTGAGATCCTGCCACATGACCGCCGGATGAAGAGGCCTTCCTTCGCGATCCACCGGGATGACCGAGGATCGCTGCGCGGTGAGGGAGAGGGCGGAGATTTTCAGATGCGCGGAGAGTGCGGCCCGCGCGCAGCCGGAGAGGACCTCGGCGAGGATACCTTCCCATGTGCGGGCATCCTGCTCGACCCGCCCGTCGGAGTAGTATATGGGAGGATTCTCCCTCTGGCTCATCGCCCTGTTGATTCCGTTTTCGTCGAAGAGAATGGCGCGCATGCTCGTGGTTCCGATGTCGACGGTGATGATACCGCTTCCGGACATGTAGATTCCTCCGGGTTATGGATAGTCTCGGGGCAATTATTCGCTCAATATGTTCAAAACGCAAGATGATAAATGATCAATAGTGCATATTTACGAAAACAGGATTGTCGTTTATACTCATTTATGGTCGGAAGCGACATCCTCCCTCCGGTCAGTCCGTCGACAAGAAGGAAACCGCTATGGCATCCAGCTCCATCGTCAACAACCGTCGCATCCGGATTCTCGATATCCTCAACGAGCGCAGGGCCGCCAAGGTGGAGGAGCTCAGCGCCGAACTTGCCGTCTCCCCCGTCACGGTGCGGCGCGACCTCGACTACCTGTGCAAGAAAGGATTTCTCGTCAGGAGGCACGGCGGAGCTCTGCCCGTGAGCACGGGCGTGGATGGCGTCCCCGAGAAGAAGCTCGAGGAAAAAGATGTCATCAACATGGAAGAGAAGACACGCATAGCGGAGCGGGCCGCCCAGATGGTCAGAGAAGGCGATACGCTTTTCCTGAATTCGGGATCGACGATCCTCTCCTTTATCCGCGCGCTGAAAAACAGGCGAGTCAAGGTCATCACCAACAATGCCGCCGCGATCATGGTCGAGCATGACCTTGGGATCGAGCTGCTTATACTCGGAGGGGAGTACCGGGAACAGTCCCGCTCCCTCGTCGGAGAATTCACGCTCAACACCATCAGGAACATATATTCCGGCTACACATTCCTCGGCACGAACGGTCTCAGCCTGGAGCGCGGGCTCACGACCAGCGTCTACCAGGAATGCAGCATCAATCAGGCGATGATCGCGAACACCCACGAGAAGGTGGTGGTCCTCGCCGACTATTCCAAGATGGGCAAAGTGTCGAATTTCGTCTCCTCGCCCCTGTCCTCCGTCGATATCGTCATCACCGACGACAAGTGTCCCGAGCAGTTCCGGGCCGGGCTCGAGAATCTCGGGATCGAGGTCATCATCGCCTAAACGAATTCTTCATTGCCGGATCCACCATACCCGCGGCCCGCTGCGAGGCATGGCGTTTTTTTGTGCGCGCAGATATGTAGAACGTGTTTTATAAATACCTAAATGATCATTATTATATCTAAAAATGATCGAATTGTGTCTAATATCTTATACTTATCAAAAAAATGAAAATTATTGCTTGCTAAATACGCATTATCGGTGTAATCTACGTTCATAAAGATCAATTCGATCATTATTGCTCTGACCCACGGCCTGACGGATCAGGTTCGGGAATGTGGCGGGAACAAAATTGGTATCCATTCCGGCGGAAGCGGAAGAAATATGTGGGCGTCGTCCCCGTGTTTTTCCAGGGTCCACGCAGGGATAGGAAAATTTTCAGGAGGCTATCCATGAAGAAAGCGAGGATTATCGCTCTCGTCCTGGGCGTAATGATCGCCCTCTCAGTCGGTGCGCAGACAGCCGAGACCTACAAGATCGCGTACATTCCCACGAGCATCGGCCAGCCGAACACGAACGCCTGGCTCGAAGGCATGATGCGCGTGTTCCGCAAGTATCCCAACGTCAAGGTTCAGTCCTTCGATCCCCAGCTCAAGGCCGAGATGCAGGTTTCCTTCATGGACGACGTGGTCAACCAGAAATACAACGCCATCGTCCTCCAGCCGGTAGACGCAGCGGCCCTCTCCGCCGCAGTCAAGCAGGCCGAGATGAGAGGCATCATCGTCATCACCCTCAACACCGCCGTCATCCAGTCCCACACGCTCTCCGTGCAGATGGCCGATATTTCCGCCGGCTACGCTGTCGCCAAGGAGATGGGCAAGCAGATCGGCGGCAAGGGCAATGTCGTCATCATCCAGTCTCCCCCCGGAGCCATCCTCGGCGTCAACCGCGAGAAGGGATTCCGCCAGGGCATGGCCGAACTCTACCCCGCCGTCAGGATCGTCGGAGCGCAGAGCGCGGAAGGCTGGAAAAAAGAGATCGCCATCACGATCATGAACAGCTTCCTTCAGTCCAACAAAGAGCTCGCAGGCGTGTTTGCCGTGAACGACAACATGGCCGAGGGCGCCATGATCGCCGCAGAATCAGCCGGAAGGCTCGCGCAGATCAAGGTCTGGGGCGCCAACGGCCAGAAGAGCACCCTCGCTTTCATCGAGCAGGGAAAGATCGCCGGAACCGCGTACAACAACTGCTTCGATCAGGGAAGCCTCGTCGCGACCATGCTGCTCGAGCGCCTGACCAAGAAACTCGGGCCGGCCAAGGCAGCCGCCACCGAAATCATCCAGATTCCTCCCTTCGCCGCCACCGCCGAGACCGTCAAGCAGATCGCTGCCGACGACCGTTGGTAAAGTCGGCGCGACGACCGTTGGTAAAGTCGGCGCGAAGATTGCTGGCAAAACCGGTCTGAAGATCGCCGGCTGTCGGTCGCCTGCGATGAGTGGCGGGGCAGATCCTGCCCTGCCATTCTTTTTTTACCCGGAGGTTCCCTCATGTCGAGCCACGCCGTACGCCGGATCATCCTGATCGGCCTCATGCTGGTCATTTCCGCCCTTTTGACCAGCTTCAATCCCGTATTCCTCACCATGCCCAACCTGATGAAGCTTTTGCAGGAAGCGTCCCAGACGGGCATCGTGGCCATCGGATTCACCCTGGTCATGATCACCGCCGGCATCGACATGTCGATAGGCGGCATCATCGCGGTCACCGCGATGGTCAGCATCAACTTTCTCTCGTACACGAAAATACCCGTGCCGCTTTTCATCCCCCTCACCCTCCTCGTGGGGGCATTAGCCGGCCTCTTCAATGGCTATTTCATAACCAGGTTCAAACTGCCCGAGTTCATCGTGACCCTGGCTACCAAGGGTATCCTCTCCGGTCTCGCCCTCGTGATCGCGGTCAAGGATTCCCTCGGATTTGTCCAGAACGTCTATATCCAGAACGAAACCTACCTCTGGTTCGGAACTCAAGGATTCGGAGGGATATACAGGACGACGATAGCCTTCGTGATCCTGGGCGTCGCCACCCAGGTATTTCTCAGGAGCACCAAGACGGGCACCAACATCTACGCGACCGGCGCCAATCCCGTCGCGGCCAAGCTGACGGGCATCAACACCCAAAAGACGGTTCTCGGCGTCTACGTCTTCGCCGGCGTCTGCGCTTCGATCGCCGCGATCTTCATCTCCTCCCGGATGATGACGGCCATGCCCGAACTCGGCCTCGGCTCCGAGATGGATGTCATCGCCTCGGTCGTAATCGGCGGCACTCCCTTCACGGGCGGCGTCGGCGATATATGGGGAACGATGCTCGGCTCCGTCTTCCTCGCCCTCATAAAGAACGGCATCCTCAAGCTCGGCATTTCTCCCTGGATCCAGCCCATCGTCATCGGCGGCATCATCGTCGTCACTGTCATCGCCGATGTCTGGCAGAAGAAGATCGCCGAGAAGATGGCCACGAGGGCCAAACTCCGGAAGATCGAAGCCGCCGCCTGCAAGACCGCGGCCTAGGCGAAAGGCAGGAAGCCATGGAAAACGACAACACGAACACGGAGATTCTCCTCGAGTGCCGGAATATCACCAAGTCCTGGAACGGACCCATCGTCCTCGATAATGTCGATTTCTCGGTGAAGGCGGGTGAAGTCCACTCCCTCGTGGGGGAGAACGGCGCGGGCAAGTCCACGCTGATCAAGATCATTACCGGCGCGACGAACCGCAACTCCGGAGAGATCGTCTTCAACGGCGAGAGGGTCCCGATGGAGCTCTCCCGCAAGGACGCCCAGGACATGGGCATCGCCTGCATCTATCAGGAACTCAGCCTCATACCGGGCATGACGGTGGCGCAGAATATCTTCCTCACGAAGGAACCTTTGATTCCCGGAACGCGCCTCATCAACAAGCGCAAGATGAACAGGATGGCCCAGGAGCTGATCGACAAGTACCAGTTCCCCCTCAAGCCCACCGACTACATCGACCACATCAGCATCGCGCAGCGCCAGCTCGTCGAGATCCTGAAGGCTCTCTCCGACAAGGCCTACATGATGATCATGGACGAGCCGACGAGTTCGCTCACCAAGACCGAGGTCGAGATGCTTTTCAGGATCATCCACACCCTGAAGTCCGAAGGCATCAGCGTCCTGTATATCTCCCACCGCATGGAAGAGGTCTACGCGCTCTCCGACAGGGTCACTGTCCTCAGGGACGGCAAGCTCGTTTCGGTTCTCGAAAAGGGACAGATCACTCCCGCCGAAATCATCCGGCTCATGATCGGTCACAAGCTGGAAGAGAACGCCGTGCACCACAGGCTCGGCGCAGTGGAAGGAGAAGTCGTTCTCAAGGTCGAAGGCCTGACCTCGGTCGGCAAGTTCGAGAACATCTGCCTCGAGCTCCACGCCGGCGAAGTCCTCGGCATCGGAGGACTCGTCGGATCGGGACGGACCGAGCTCGTGCGCGCCCTGTACGGCATCGATCCGGTGAACTCGGGGACCGTCACCTACCTCGGCAGGCCCTACATGCCTTCGGTGAAAAACGCGATCGCTTCGGGCATCGGCTTCATTCCCGAAGAGCGGCGACTGCAGGGCATCCTCGCGACCCAGTCCATAACGCGGAACATAGGCATCACGAACCTCGACAAGCTCGCGCCCCGCGGCGTGGTCCACAACAGGGTCGAGAGTGAGTATTCCCTGCGCGGAATCAAGCTGCTCAACGTCAAGCCGCCGAATCCCGACCAGCTCGTGGGCAACCTCTCGGGCGGAAACCAGCAGAAGGTCGTCCTCGCAAAGTGGCTCGTGCGGGATCTGAAGCTGATTTTCATCGACGAGCCTACCGTCGGCATCGACATCGGCGCCAAAGAAGAGATCTACGACCACATCCGAAAGCTTTCGGGCGAGGGTGTGTCGGTCATCCTCGTTTCATCGGATCTCCCCGAGCTCACCCGGCTCTCCGACAGAGTCCTCGTGCTCAGAAAGGGAAGAATATGCACGGAGTTCAAGGACTGCGTCCTGACCGGCGAAAAAATACTTCGAGCCGCGTCGGGCATCGTCGAGGAGGCCTCAGATGAAAAGTAAACCGATGATGTCCGAGCTCAAGCTCGCCGCCGTCCTTCTCCCCCTCATGGTGGCTCTCACAATCCTTTCTCCGAGGTTCCTCACCATCGACAACCTCACGAACGTGATCTGGTCGGTCTGCCTCATCGGCATCCTGTCGGCGGGGGCCATCTATCCGCGCATAACGGGTGGAATCGACCTCTCCCTCGGCTCGATGGCCGCGCTCCTCGGCATCATCGCCGACATGTTCATGAACCGTTTCGGCATGAACTGGGTCCCCGCCATCGCCCTGACCATCGCGACAGGTGGCCTTATCGGACTGTTCAATGGATTCATAGTCGCCAAGATCAAGGTGCCCGCCTTCGTCGTCACCATGGCCGCGAAGACCTACCTTTACGGCGTGGGACTCGTTGTCTCCCAGGGAGCCATGCTCGCGATCCGCGGACCCAAACCCTTCATAGCCATCGGGACGGGCAGGTTCATGGGGCTTCCCAATCCGATCTACATCATGGTCGTCCTTGTGGTCGTCAGCCAGTTCGTGCTGAAGCGGACGGCCTTCGGACGCAAGGTGATGGCGGTCGGCGCGAACGAGGTCGCCGCCAAGCTCTCCGGCATCGATCCCGACAGGATCAGGTTGGCTTCCTACACCATCTCGGGCATGACCTCCGCGGTCGGCGGCGTAGTCCTGGCCTCGCTCACCCAGCAGGTCTTCGCGGCGGCGGCCTCCGGCATCGAGCTCGAAGTCATGACCGCCCTCGTCATCGGAGGCACGAGTCCCGTCGGCGGCAAGGGCTCCGTCGTCGGAGGACTGCTCGGCGCCGTCATGGTCGCCTTCATCATCAACGGCCTCAATCTTCTGAACATACCCGCTACCTACCACCCGATAGTCACGGGCGTCGTCATCATCCTCGCTCTCCTTCTGAACGAGGGCTACCTCGTGCCGAAAAAGTTCGGTTCCGGCGGCCTCGGCAGGAAGCAGGCGAGTATCTGATGAAGCAGGCAAGTATCTGATACCGGAGGGACTGCCGCGCCGGCATGGACGGACCCGATTCCGTCCGCGGCCACAGCCCGCACAACAAACTGGAGGAAACAATGTCCAAAATCGATTCGATAACCAGGGAATCCTGGGTTCTCGCCACCTTCCCTGAATGGGGAACCTGGCTCAACGAGGAGATCGAGCGCGAAGTCGTCGCCCCCGGAAGCTTCGCCATGTGGTGGCTCGGCTGCACCGGCATCTGGCTCAAGTCGGAGGGCAAAGCCAATCTCTGCGTCGACTTCTGGGTCGGAACCGGCAAGCGCTCCATGAAGAACCCGGCCATGACGCCCGGTCACCAGATGCAGAGAATGACGGGCGTGCAGAAGCTCCAGGCCAACCTGCGCAACTCGGTCTTTGTCCTCGATCCCTTCGCGATCAGGAATGTCGACGCGATCATGTCCACCCACAATCACAACGACCACATCGACGCGAACGTCGCGGCCGCTGTCATGAAAAACTGCCCGGCCACCGTGCCCTTCATAGGGCCTGCGGCCTGCGTGGCGCTCTGGACCTCCTGGGGCGTGCCGCCTGAGCGCTGCATCACGGTCAAACCCGGCGACAGTGTGAAGATCAAGGATGTCGAGATCGTCGTCCTCGAATCCTTCGACCGCACGGCCCAGATCACCGCCCCCGTCGGCGTCACCCTGAAGGGACAGATGCCCATGGACATGGACAGGATGGCCGTGAACTACCTCTTCAAGACTCCGGGCGGCAGCCTCTACCACTCTGGCGACTCGCACTACTCCAACTACTACGCCAAGCACGGCAACGACCACGAGATCGACGTCGCCCTCGGCTCTTTCGGCGAGAATCCGCGCGGAATCACCGACAAGATGACGAGCGTGGACATCCTCAGAATGGCCGAATGCCTGAAGACCAAGGTTGTCATTCCCTTCCACCACGACATCTGGTCCAACTTCCAGGCCGATCCCGCCGAAATCATCGCCCTGTGGAAGATGCGCAAGGACAGGCTTCAGTACTCGTTCAAGCCCTTCAGCTGGCAGGTCGGAGGCAAGTTCGTCTGGCCGGCCGACCGGGACAGGCTCGAGTACCACCACCCGCGCGGCTTCGAGGACGTGTTCGCGGGCGAACATGATCTTCCCTTCCCGTCCTTCCTTTAAATCGAATCGGCGGCGCGCAAGGAGATCCCGACATGACCGTCACCAAAACAGTTCTCGCCCAGCTCGACAAATGCTACGCCACCTGTGCCATGGAGATCGGCGGCATCGCGCGCTACATTGTCGCCACGGAGGGAGTAGGCCCCTGTGTCGCCTACTCCGACGTCGACCACAGTGCCGACACGGTCTGGACAGGCCCCGGCGGCACAATGAACATCGTTCCCATTCCCGGCGTGAAAGATGAGTTCCTCGCAACACAGGATTTCGTGCCCACCTTCCAGGCCAAGGAATCCAAGATCGTCCACGTGAAGTACGCTGGTGGCGCCTGGTCCGTAAGGCCGCTCATGACGATTCCCTACCTGCACCGCTTCGACGTCTGCGAGGTGGGTTCGAAGCGCTTCCTCGTCGGGGCGACCCTCGCCCTTTTCAAGGAGGGCAAAGACGACTGGACCAAGCCCGGCTCGGTCTATGTCGGAGAGCTTCCCGAGGTTCTGGACGGTCCCTTCGCGATACGGCCCGTGATCGGCGGCATCACGAAGAACCACGGCTTCTGCAAGGCGAGCTGGAAGGGGAGGGCGGCCTACTTCGTTTCGGGCGTCGAGGGCGTCTTCGTGCTCTACATCCCACAGACGCCCGACGGGACATGGGAGAGCGAGCGCATCATCGGCCACGAGGTGAGCGATATGGCCGTCTGCGACATAGACGGCGACGGAGAACTCGAACTCGCGACGATCGAACCTTTTCATGGTTCGAAGGGCATGATCTACAGAAAGAAGGGTGAAAAGCTCATCCCTGTCCTCGAGCATGAATACGAGTTCGGCCATGTCGTGTGGGGCGGAAAAATAGCGGGGAAACCGGCCTTCATCATCGGAGGGCGCAAGGGCAACCGCGAGCTCAACTGCTTCACCTGGAACGCGTCCTCGGGCGGCATCGACCGATTCATGATCGACAACTCAGGCGGGGCCAGCAACATCGCCGTGTACCACAAGGCCGACTCCGACATGATCCTCGCCGCGAACCGCGAGATCGGTGAAGTGGCGCTCTACGAAATAGTGCCCTGACTGGGGAAGTTTGGCCGGCCGGGGCATCACATTCCCCGCCCGGAAAAGCTTTTCTGGAACTTCCCTTCGAGAAAGGCCTCGATCGCGGCCGCGGCCCCGTCTTCGTCCACTGTGCCGGTGACCCGGCCTACTTTTCGCTTCAATGCATCCGGAGCGCTGCCCATGGCGACGCCGATCCCTGCAGAAAGGAGCATGGCCTCGTCGTTGTCGGCGTCTCCGATGGCGAGCAGTTCGCCATGGCTCTTCCCTCGCGCGGCGAGCCATTCCGAAAGCCCTTCCGCTTTGGACACTCCGGGAGCGACGACTTCAAGAAAACCTGGCGAGGTAATCATGATTTCTGCTTCATCCCCGAGCAGGCTCCGCAGCTCGAGTGCGAGCTTTTCCATGCCAGGACCGGGAAGGTCCACGAACATGGCCTTGAAGAACCTGTATTGCCCGATCGAATCGAAATCCGTCTTTGTTCCCGAGAACCCGGCGCGGGCGGCGTATATCTCCGTTCCGCGCTCCTTCCGCTCATAGAGCCACTCGTCCCCCGCGAAGGCGTGGAAGTGGAGACCGCTGCCCCGCGAGAAAGCTATGAGTTTCCGGGCGACCGCCTCGGGCAGGAGGGTCGAGGCGACGAGTGTGTACGGAGCTTCCTCATCCAGGCCGTCAGCGCCTTGGGCTGTCGCGCCATGAACCGTCGCGCCATGAGCCGGCCGCGGCGAATAGGCCGCCCGCATCGAATAGACCGCGGCTCCGTTGTGGCAGATCATGCCCGAGACGCCGCCGAGCCTCTGCGCCCAGGGAAAGGCGGCGCGCGCCGATCTGCCCGAGGCTACAAGGACTTCTCGACCTGATTCCCTGAATCGCGCTACGGCAGCGATTGTCCGGTCGGACATCCGGTAGTCGTGCGTGACGACAGTCCCGTCGAGATCGAGGGCGAGGACCGTGATTTTTTTGTCAGTGCCTTTCATGCCCGAAATTCATACCCTATTTGGACTGTCCGTAGTAAGCGCCCGCCCCGTGCTTGCGCAGGAAGTGCCTGTCGAGAAGTTCCTTGGGTATTGAAACGGCCGGGCCGATCGTTCTCGCGAGGATGGCCATGCGCGCGACTTCCTCCAGAACGACGGCGTTGTGGACGGCGTCCTTGGGATCCTTTCCCCACGCGAAGGGTCCGTGGCCGCGCACGAGGACGGCTGGCATCATGGCGGGATCGATTCCGCGGGTCCGGAAGGCCTCGACGATGACAGTGCCGGTTTCCGCCTCGTAGGCCCCGCCGATTTCCGAACGCGTCATCGCGCGGGTGCAGGGGATGGTGCCGTAGAAGTGATCGGCGTGGGTCGTGCCCTCGGCCGGGATGTCCGAAGCGGCCTGCGCGAAGGCCGTCGCGTGGGTGGAGTGGGTGTGGACGACACCCATGCAGGACGCGAAGGCCCTGTAGAGCACGAGGTGTGTGGCGAGGTCCGACGAGGGTTTGTATGCCCCTTCCACGACCTTTCCGTCGAGATCGACGACGACCATGTCGTCTGCCGTCATACCTTCGTAGGGAACTCCCGAGGGTTTTATGGCCACGAGACCTCTCTCCCGGTCGATCCCGCTGGCGTTGCCCCAGGTGAACAGGGCGAGTCCGTATGCCGGGAGTTCGAGATTGGCCTCGAGCACTGATTCTTTAAGTTCCTGTACTGTCATGCGATTCCTCCCTCGCGCATTCTTTCCAGCATCCAGGCCCGCGCGTTCACGATTTCCGTGACGGGGTCCCGTGCCTTGTCGGTCCACATTTCAATGAGGTATGCCCCATTGTAGCCGATCGCGTCCAGGGCCCTGAAGGCTGCCGGAAAGTCGACGCAGCCCTGTCCGAAGGGAAGGTCCCGGAACTGGCCCGGGAAACCAGGCCTCACGGCCAGGGTATCCTTGAGGTGGACAGCCGCAATCCTGCCGCGCGCGAGGGCGAGTTCGACGGGAACGTTGTTGCCCCAGGCCGAGAGATTGCCGAGGTCAGGGTAGACCTGGAACCAGGCGCTCGGGATCCTGTTCGCGTAACTCAGCCACTTCGTGATCGAGCCCATGAGGGGAGTGTCCATGATCTCCATGGCGAGGCAGACCTGTGACTTCTCTGCAAGCCCGACGGCCCACTCGAGGCCCTCCTCGAAGCGGACGAGGCTTTCCGGGGTGGAAGCCTCATAGTACACGTCGTAGCCGGCGAGTTGCAGCGTGCGGACGCCACAATCCACCGCGAAGTCGATGGCCGACTCCATGATGTCGCGGGCGCGGCGGCGGATTGCAGGATCGGCGCTGCCGAATGGGTACTTTCTGTGCCCCGAAAGGCAGATGGATGGAACCCGCAGGCCCGAATCGGCCACGGTATTCCGGAACTCCGCCCGCTCTCCGGCCGTCCAGGACAGCCTCGCGAGGCGTGTATCCGATTCGTCGATCGACATCTCGATATAATCGTAACCGGCCCCTTTCGCTGTATCGAGCATGCGCGACCATGAGAGTCCTGGCGGCAGAGCCTTTTCGTAGATGCCGATCACCGGTTTTTCCCGTTCCCGCACTCCGATCCTCCTTCGTGTCATGTTTATGCAATAGGATACTAGGCACAATTCCGGTCCTCAGACCAGGATCTTGAAGAAGGCCTCGACGATGGCAGGATCGAAGTGGCTCCCCGACTGACTCCGTATGTGCTCCAGGGTCCGCTCCTGTGTCCAGGCTTTGCGGTAGGGGCGATCGCTCGTGAGGGCGTCCCAGACGTCGACGATGGCGAATATCCGGGCGGGAAGGGGGATCTCTTCGCCCCTGAGGCCTCTCGGGTAGCCGGTGCCGTCCCACTTTTCGTGGTGGCAGTAGGGGATGTCCAGAGCCGGGACGAGGTAGTCGATGGATGAGAGCATGTTGAAGGCGTCGACAGGATGTCGCTTCATGATGACCCACTCTTCTTCCGTCAGGGGACCGGGTTTGAAGAGGATGTGGTCGGGGACGCCCATCTTGCCCATGTCGTGGAGGAGGGCGCCCCTTCTGAGCTGTACTATTTCGCCCTCGCCCATGCCGAGCATCCTTCCGAGTCGCACCGTCAAGTCAGTAACGCGCTGCGAGTGACCTTCCGTCTCTTTGTCCCTGAGGTCCATGGCCCTGGACCAGCCTTCGATCGTGGCATCGTACGCGCGCGAAAGCTCGGCGTTGGCCTTCTGCAGGCTTTCGAACATGCCGGCATTGTCGATGGCTATGGCCGCCTGCTGCGCGAGGGTCTCGAAGAATTCGTACCATCCCGGCTTGGGATCGTGGAGTCTCCGGTGGAAGACCTGGAGGATGCCCTTGATCTCGCCCTTGACGATGAGAGGAGTCGTGTGGTGGGTGATGAAGCCCTCTTCCCTGACCAGCTTCGATCTGGCGAGGATGCCTTCATCCCTCCGCAGATCGAGGATGGTGCGCGTGCGGCGTTCCAGTGCCGCCCTTCCCGATTCGCCTTCGCCCAGTCGCAAGTGAACATCGAGTACTTCCAGGCCATTGAAACCGCGGGCAGCGATGTGCTCCAGGTACTGTGTGGCAGGATTCCAGATGAGTATGGACGCCGCGTCGCAGGACAAGAGGCCGAGAGTCTGGTCCAGGAGAACGTTGAGGATGAACTCGAGGTCCAGGCTTCCGCTGATGGCGTGGTCGATTTTCTGCAGGGCCGTGAGCTGATGAAGTTTCTCCTCGGTTTTCTCCCGCAGGGCGGCCGTGATCATGTAGGTGGCCACGATTTCGGAGATGACTTCGAGAAGCTTGACGTCGCTCTCCGACCAGGATTCCTTTCGTCCGACCCTGAGTCTGCCTATGACGAGCCCTTGTCCTGTCAGGTAGGAGGCGATGGACAGGAGTCCATCCCCCGTGTCCGGAGCGAGCGCGGGACTGTCTTTCGGCATGCCGGCAACGTGGTACTGTCCTGTGCTCGTGGCTTCCACGGAGGCGCCTTCGGGGATGGGGGTGCACGAGCCGGTCAGGGCCGCCCACGCGCCCCGGGCCTGCTCAGTCAGCCATCGGCATGAGGTCGGGTCGATCGAGTCGATGGCGGCAGTCTCGGTACGGAAGATGGAGACGAGAAGATCCAGGGTTACGGGAAGCATCGCCTCGCGGGAGACAGCCGTCCGGAGTGAGGAGTTGAAGACCGCCATCGCGACGAGTTCCCGCTCGCGGTGATTGCGTTCGGTCACATCCTCCTTGATGACGACGAGGTGAAGGAGTGTTCCCTTGTCGTCCCGTACCGGAGTTATCGACTGTTCTTCGATGTACAGCGATCCGTCCTTTTTGCGCTGCTGGCTCTTGCCCTTCCAGACGGGCTCCGAGGACAGAGAATCCACTATTCCGGCGATCTGCGCCAGATCAGGCTCCCGCTTCCCCTCCAGGGCGGAGAGCTGCCTGCCGATGCATTCCTCAGCGGTGTAGCCGGTCAACCTCGTGAAGGCCGGGTTGACCCATTCGACATAGCCGGATCTGTCCGTGATGAGTATCGCGTTGGGTGCCGCGTCGAGGGCGGTGGACTGGAGGAGGAGGGATTCGGCCGCTTTCTTGCGGTCGGTGATCTCGTGGATGTAGCCCCCGATGCCGGTGGAATCGCCCCATGTTACGGGAAATTTCGTCGTTTCGAACACGCGCTCGCCCAAAGTCTCTTCGCTGATGACGACCCTGTATTCTTCCAGAGCCTTCCTGTCCGAGTTCCTGCACTGCGCCGCGGTCTCGGGAGGAAGGAAGTCGAAGTCCGTGGCCCCGATAAGCCGCTCCGGGGGAGCCGCATAGAGCTCCTGCGTTTTCTTGTTGACCATCACGAAGCGGAACTGCGTATCCTTGATGAATACGGCGTCGACGGTCGCCTCCGTAAAGGCCTGATAGCGCGCTTCGCTTTCGCGAAGACGCCGCTCCGCCTCCCGGTTCGCTTCGAGCTGTTCCCTCTCCGCGAGAGCTTTCTGGACGGCTTTGCCGATCCGCCCGGGTCTGTCCTTGAGAATGTAATCGTATGCGCCCTGGTGGAGGCTCTCTATAGCGGATTCTTCGCCTATGTTGCCCGAAACTATGATGAACGGGATGTCCAGATTCCGCTCGCGCAGGAGGGAGAGCGCCCGTGTCCCGGAAAAGCAGGGCAGGGTCCAGTCGGAAAGGATCAGGTCGGGCCTGCCCTTGAGGGCTGAGAGGTAATCCGCCTCGTTGTCTACCCTGCGCCAATCGACGGTGAAGCCTTCTTCCGACAGATGCATGATCATGAGTTCCGCGTCGTCGGGAGAATCCTCCACCACAAGAACCCGGAGGGGCAGAGCCGGGGGATCGATCGTCGCAGGCCGATTCGGATCCATGAATCATGTTCTCAGAAAAAACTCTGAGGTGTCTCGTTGAGAAGGAGCCAGTACATTCCGAGCTGCTTCACGGCTGCGGCGAAATGGTTGAACTCCACGGGCTTTCGCACATAGCTGTTTGCTCCGAGACGGTAACTCGCGATGATGTCCTCTTCCTCGCTCGATGTCGTGAGAACGACGACCGGTATCATCTGTGTGCGCTTCTCCGCGCGCATCCTCCGGAGAACCTCGAGTCCGCCGAGCTTGGGAAGCTTGAGGTCGAGGAGCACGAGTTCGGGATCGAGGGAGGGATCACGATTTTCGTAAGGACCGGTTGCGAGGAGGTAATCGAGGGCTTCGGGACCGTCCTGGGCGACGACAACCTTGTTGAGAATCTTACTCTCGGCAAGAGCCATCCGGGTTAGCTCCTCGTCATCGGGATTGTCTTCGACGAGGAGGATAATGGACGATTTCCTTCGCAACTCGGCCATATCTGCCTCCTTATGGCAGGAATACGATTCCTGAACTATAGCTCTGCCCGGACGGGAGCGCAAGCTCGATACTGTTTCAGCACGGCCATGTCGGGAGCTGCACACAAGGCGAGGGAAAAGCCGATCCTGGCGGCGAGAACGGCGAAGCTTCGGGGCGAATAGAACCCGACGTGGGTCATGTCGCTCCGGTACCACCAGGATTCGAGCTCTGCCCTGGTCCCGGGACGGAATCGCGTCCGGAGGGCGATGATTCCGTCCGGAGCGATGTGGCTGGCGATTTTCCGGAAGGTCTGCGCGGGGCGGTGAAGGTGCTCGGCCACTTCGTGGAGGATGACGGCATCCCATTCCTCTTCTTCCCATCTGGATTCAGGGCTGAAAAAGGGGTCCCAGGACCGAACCCGATACCCCTGCCGCCCGAGTATCGCGCCGAGGGCAGGCACGGGACCCGACCCGAAATCGAGAATGCGCGCCCCGCCAGGCAGGAAAGGTTTCAGGGCGGCATCGATGAAGGTCCCGAGGTATGCGCGGTAGCCCGGCTCTCCGGGATCATTGTTGTGGAGAGTGTAACGCCTGCGCTCCGCATCCGGCTCCGGAAAGAGACTCTCGTCGACGCCGAGATAGCCGCACTCCGGGCAATCTCCGTGTTTCCTTCCGGAAAGGATCAGTTCGGAGGCTTCGCCGCCACAGAGCCTGCATTCCATGACCGTGACTATAACCTTCCCCGCTCCCCTCCCGCAATGCCGGCCTGTTCCCGCTGTGAGTCTTTGCGGCCTTTGGACCCAGTCCGGCGCCGCGCCTTGGGGCGATGCCACTTGACGAAGTGCTTCCAAAACCGATATAAAACTTTCGGTTCAAGAACGTGATGGCGGGATAGCTCAGACGGTAGAGCAAGCGGCTCATATCCGCTCGGTCGTGGGTTCAAGTCCCTCTCCCGCTAGGAAATTTCAAAGGCTCCCATTCGGGGGTCTTTTTTATTGGTAAATCATTGTCCTGCTGTGCATTTCAACGTACAAAATGATACGACGGAGCGCAATCTGTACAGATTCCTGGCGCACCCGCTCAATGCCGGCATTGACTCCTATTTCCCGTTCGCTGCCCTGACGCGGTCGGCGTCGACCTTGGGCCGGCGATCAAAGCCGAGGAGCCCGTTGACCTCCGCGCCGACGTCGTAGAGCTGCGTATAGCAGTAACCACAGAACAGGCCCGAGTCGACTATGTCGCGGGTATACCGCTCGATGTTCTCGATTACGGCGTCCTTCTCTTCGGTCTCGTACCACCCGAAGCCGCCGTACTCGCTGAGGAAGCGCGGAACATTCCCGGTGTTCGCGCGCTCTTCGAGGAAGAGAGAACGTGTCTTTGTGGACACCTGGTTGCGGATATAAAAGGCCAGCACGCGCCGCGGCGAAAAACCGAACAGAGCCTCCCGGTCGCCGGAGCGGATGCGGTCGTAGACCTCTCGGGCCAGCGCGGATGTCTTGAGGTAGTGATGGAGATCGGCGACGTCGGTGCGTATGTGCTCCCAGCCGCTGTTCTCGATCACCGGGCGGGTAGGGTCCAACTTCTTCGCGAGCCCGATCATGTCCAGCACGAAACGCCTGGTCCTCGAACGCGGATTGTACATGCCCCAGATTCCCCAGGTCTCGTTGAACAGCATCCGCATGACGCAGGAGGGGTGCATCGAGTCGCGCTCGATGAGCTCCCGAAGCTCGCTCTCGTACGCGGCGAAAGCCCTCCGCGAAGGCAGGTAGAACGAGGGCATCTCGAAACTCGTCATGAGGCCGAGCCTGTCGCAGAGGTAGTGGAAGTAGGGGTTCTCTACCTTCTCGTGGATGCGCGCGCCATTGAAACCCATGCCTTTGATCGCCCGTATGTCTTCTTCCATCCTGCGGAAGGTTGTGGGCGCATACGAGCCCCCCGGATAATAGCCTTGAACGAGCACCATGCGGAGATAGGTTCGCTCGCCATTGATGCAAAAGCCACCCTTGTCCACATCGATCTTCCGCAGGCCAAGATAGCTCTCCACGGTATCGAGGATCTCATCCCCGTCATACAGGCGATAATGCAGCGCATAGAGCTCGGGCCGATCCACCGACCAGAGTATCGCGCCGATGTCGTCGAAGGAGAAACGGAGCCTGAAGACGCCTTCCGCGTCCGGGGCGGAGATCGTGAACCTGCGGCGCGAACCATCGGGCGCGACTGTCTCAAGTTCCAGCCGCAGTCCGAAAGATGGTGCGGCGCCGGCGGGCAGGGGGGCGCCGGCCGGAAAGCAAGAGGCGAGGCGGGCCGATCCTTCGACCACGCGCTCCGTGAAATCGGGCCGCAGATCCGCCTGCCTCAGGTAACTCGACCCGGTCTCCTCGATCCAGACGCTCTGCCAGATGCCCGCCGTCCCGGCGTACCACACAAAAAAGGGATTGCGCAGGAATGTCTGCTTCCCCCGCGCCATGAAGGGACTGTGCGAATCCCGGACGCGGATTTCCAGCCTGTTCTTCCCGCGCACGGCCGCCTCCGTGATGTCGAAGGAGAACGAAGCGTATCCGCCCCGATGCCGTCCGACCTCTTTCCCGTTCACGGACACCTTTGCCTCGTAGTCGCAGGCGCCGATGCGCAGGAGATACCGCTTCCCGCAGCCAAAGCCTGGCAGGTCGAAGGAGCGTGTATACGTGAAAGTGCCGCTGTCGCGGAAGTCGACACCGGCGGCTTCGCTTCCTATGGGGAAGGGTACCTGTATCTCCTCTTCGCGGCCCCTGTGGGCGATCTTCCATGTCCCGTCGAGAGGAATCCAGTTCCTGCGCGCCCATGCCGGATCGGGATGTTCCGAATAGATGCTGTCGTCTCCGAAGAAACCATACCCCATATCGTCGTTCATCGACCCGCTACCCTTTTATCCCCGTCATGGCTATCCCCTTGACAATGTTTTTCTTGAACAGGAGGTACATCGCCACCTGCGGAATGGACGCGATGGCGGCGCCCGCCATGATGAGCGAGTACTCCGTGCCGTGCGTACCCTGGAAATTGGCGATGCCGACTGTCACGGTGTATTTCGCCGAATCGGAGACCACCACGAGGGGCCAGAGGAAATCGTTCCAGGCATTGACGAAGGAGAGGATGGCGACGGCGAAAAGGGCCGACTTGCTCAGCGGGATGATGATGGCGCGGAATACCGTGAAACGGTTCGCGCCATCCATGTAGGCGGCTTCCTCGAGCGCTACGGGTATACCGTTGAAGAACTGCGCGAGGATGAATACACCGATGGGCAGAGCCAGGCGTGGAATGACCACCGCGGCCAGAGAGTCGACGAGCCCCATCGCGTTGAACAGGAGATAAAGCTGTATGATGATCACCTCGAAGGGTATCATCATACCCGCCAGCACGAAGAGGAAAAGCGCGTTCCTGCCGCGGAATCTGATGCGGGATAGCACGAATGCCATCGTGGAATCGAGTATCAACGTCAGTGTCGTCGCGACCGAGGCCACGATGGCGGAGTTCATGAGCCACCTGCCTATGGCCGTTTTCCCGAAGGCCTTCGCGTAATTCACGATGGTCGGCGCGGCGGAAAAGAAGGTCAGGCGATCGGTCATGACGTCCTTCTCGGCCTTGAGCGACGTTACGACGAGCCAAAGGAGGGGCGCGAGCCAGAGGATAAGCAGAAGGACGAGCGCTACGTTCCCCATGATCTTTTTCATCGTCCGTCGTCCTTGTTGGCGAAGTATTGGAAGGCTGAAATGATCAGGATGACCAGGAAGAGCAGGATAGACATCGCGGACGCGTAGCCCAGTCTGAAGTAGCTGAATCCGGTCTCGTAGACATACTGGACCAGCACCCGTGTCCTGCCGTAGGGACCCCCACCAGTCATAACGTACGCTTGGCCGAATACCTTGAACGAAGCGATGAGCTGTAGGATGCCAACGAGCAGCGTTGTGTCCCTGAGAAGCGGTATCGTGATCCTGACGAGCGTCGTGAAGCTCCCTGCCCCGTCGAGGCGCGCGGAATCGTAAATTTCATCGGGAATCTGCTTCATTCCGGCCGAGAAGAGAATCATATTGAAGCCCGCCGTCCACCACAGAGTTGCCCAGGCGACAGCGATCATGGCGTACTTCGGATCGGTGAGCCATCCGACCGGCCGCAATCCCGCCTGAATCAGAATCTGGTTCAGCAGTCCGAAGTTTTTCTGGAAAATCCACCCCCACAGCGTGCCGACAACGGCGGTCGACAGAACGTACGGAAGGAAAAAGATGGTCTCGGCCGCCTTGCCCGGGCCCGAAGGGCGGACAGCGACGAGCGCCATCAGGAATCCCACGATTATGATGCTCGGCGTGGACAAGAGCACAAATTGGCAGGTGTGCCCGAGAGACGAAAGGAATTTCTGGTCCCTGAATGCCTCCAGGTAGTTTTTGATCCCCACGAAAGCCTTTGCCGACAGGATATTCCAGTCGAAGAAGCTCAGGTAGATTCCATAGATCACCGGAAACACAAGGAATACACTGTACACGACCAGAAAAGGCGCGGAGAAAAGTATGATATCCCTGGTCGTGTGATCGGCGCGATGCATGGAATTTCTCCCTGGAGGCAGATTGCCCGCGCGGCGGGACGCATCCTCTGGGACGCGCCCCGCCGCGCAGGATTGGAGCAAGGCGACTTTACTTCTTCAGAATGTCGTTGATGATTTTTTCCATCTGTGCAAGAGCCGTCCTCGAGTCCTTGTTGAGCGCGATGGATTCTTCGAGGGAATCGGAGATCGCATTGTAGCATTCCGGCCACTTCGGAGTCCCGGGAGTGGCGAAGGAGTACTTTACGGCGTCAGCGTATTCCGCACGGTGGGGAAGGCTCTTGAACTCGGCCTTCGAGATCACCGTCTTCCTCGTGGGGATATGCCCGGCCTTCGCCCACATCTCGCCATGGTTCGTCATCCAGTCGATGAATTTCATGACCGCGAGTATTTTATCCTCTTCGATCCTGTTCTGTACCGGCACGGCGAAGGTGTGGGAGCCGGCCCAGCCCGCACTCTTTCCGAAAAAGGCAGGGAACTTCACGGCGCCGAAGTCGAGACCGCTCTGAGCCTCAAATGCGCCCGTCACCCAGACGCCGTTGAAGTGGAAGCCAGCCTTTCCCAGTTTGAAGTCGGCGACGGAAGAATCATAATCGAGGCCTTCAGGTATGACGCCGTACTTGTTCACCATTTCCGAGAGGGCCTGATACGCTTTGATGCCCGCTTCATTGTTGAAGTTCGCCTTGGCGTTGGCGGCGTCCAGAGTGGTGAAACCCTGCTCCATGAGCATCGACATGAACATGCGGGTCAGAGTGTAGGCCTTGTAGGTTGCGGTCGTGTTGTCCGCCGCGATGCCGATTGCTCCCGTCCTGTCCTGGATGGCCTTCGCCGCGGCGATCAGGTCGGGCAGGGTTTCGGGAACCTTGGTGACTCCCGCCTTCGCGAACAGAGTCTTGTTGTAGTACATGATGAGGGGGTGCACATCCATCGGGATCGCGTAGGTCTTGCCGTTGAATTTGGTATTCGCGAGCGGGCCGGGTTCGAAGGTGTTCATGTCGATTCCCGTTTTCTTGATGTACTCATCGAGAGGAAGCAGGACCCCGTTGGGCACGTAACCGGGTAGCCGGTCCTGGTGCATCACCACGACGTCGGGCGCGGTCTTCGCCGCGAGCGCGGCCGTGAGCTTCGTATAGTAGCTGTCGAACTTGACCGTATCGGTCTTCATGACGATCTCGTTCTGCGAAGCGTTGAATGCTGCCACCATCGCGTCGAAGAACTCGCCGTCTCCTCCGGTGAACAGGGACCAGAATGTGATTTCCTTGGGCTTGCCCGCGCCCTCGGCGCCCACGGATGTGCCCACGAAGAGCAGAAGCGCGGCCATGGCCATGACTGTCAGTCTTTTCACCTGATGCCTCCTTGTACTTGCCCCTCAGGGCTCTTCAAATAACGTGGTCTCGCGAAGCATGATGCGGGATTCGAGCGTTCTTTTCCGGTAAGGAACCTCCATTCCCTGCATGTGCTCACGTAGATCTTCGAAAGCGGCGCGACCCAGCTGTTGTTTCGGTATCCGCACAGAACTCAGGCTCAGGTAGAGGTAGCGGGAATAGTCGAGGTCGTCGAAGCCCATCACCTCGATATCCTTCGGCACGCGGAAGCCTGACTCCTTGAGTGCCCGCAACGCGCCGAGTGCCACGAGATCGTTGAAGGCGAAGACGGCCGTAAAAGAAATTTCCTTGCGGATCAGGGCATTGATCTGACGGTGGCCGTCCTCCGTATGCCCGTCGGTCTCGATGATCAGTTTCTCCTGGACAGGGACACCCGCGAGCGCGAGGGCGTCGCGGTATCCCCTCAGCCGGTCGTAGGAGCTGCTCACGAAGGAGGGCCCTGCCAGGTGGAGGATGTCCCTGTGCCCGTTCGCCAGGAACAGTGAGGTTATCTCCTTGGCCTTTTCGTACTCGTCGGTCAGGACCGAGTGGTCTTCAAGCCCCGGGAGCCACCGGCCCACGAGGATGAAGGGAATGCCGAGCGTTTTGAGGTATTCGACGTTGCTGTGTTCCCCGCATACCGGCATAAGGAGCAGTCCGTCCACCTGACGCTCCACGAGGACGTCGATAGCCTCGCGTTCCTGTGCCGGAGACTCCTCCGTATTGACGAGAAGTATGTGGTAATCACACGCGCGGGCGGCATCCTCGATGCCAAGGATCACTTCCGCGAAGAAGGGATTCGAGGAGTCCGCGGAGACGACGCCGATCACATTCGTCCTTCCCGTTCTCAGGCTTTTGGCCACGGTGTTGGGTATGTATCCCATCTCCCGGGCAAGCTGCTGGATTGCGAGCTTGGTCTCGTCTTTTACGTCGCTCTCATTCCGCAGAGCCCGCGAAACGGTATTGATCGAATAGCCGCTCATGTCGGCCAGCTGTTTAAGTGAAGTGCGCATATTATCGATAATATTCTATGTGGTTTCTTAATTTGTCAAGAGTTATTTATTGCGATATACAACTTAATATGACATTATTTTGCGTATTTTACTATAATACATCAATATTATCGTTAATATTCATAACCGATATTTGCTTGCCATAACAAAGGCATGACCATACGGTGAAGGGTTGAGGAACGAACTATGGCCGCGGCGCCTGCACGTCAGGCAGGTTCCGCTGGCATGAGACTCAAGGCCATCGCAGATCAGTCAATGTCATACTTGACCCTCTGTTGGTTCTTGCAGCATTCTCCCGCCGTGGCTGGTTGAATATTCGATTTATTGAGGCCGTCTTCCCGCCGTGCAGGCCGAATCGACCCAAAGGGGTGGTTGCAGCCGTTTTTATTTGCATAATCCGGGAAACCGTATATACTGAGCCGTTTTCCGGCAGATCCAGGCATTGTGGTGGAACTATGGAATTGTGGTGAAACTATGGATATGAAGGGCACTGGTATTGGCGATTCCTCGGAGAATCCCGACTGGCGCGAGGCGAAATACAGCGAAGTGTTCGAGGGAACACTGAGGCTGCTTGTCCTCCGCAGAGCGCGCGACGCCGAGTTCGGCATCGGTGATGCGGAAAGAATTCTCGGGCATCTCTATGTTTCCGACGGGAACGACTGGATCGGCAGGGGGGAGCTCGGCGACATCGTCATGTCTGCCACGGTGGCCGCATACGAGTATTTTGTCTCGGAATGGAAGCGCGAATCCAGGTCTGCGATCGAGGAGAAACCATGAGCGTACAAATCCGCAAAGTGGAAAATCGGGCCCAGCTGAGGGCATTCGTGAAATTTCCGGCGAGCATGTACGCGGGAGTGCCTCAGTGGGTTCCGGCTCCCCGCTTCGACGACATGAACACCCTCAGGAAAGACAAGAATCCCTCCTTCGAGTTCTGCGAAGCAGAATACTGGACGGCCTGGCGCGATGGGGTCATGGTCGGGCGGATAGCCGGCATCATCAATCGTCGATACATCGAGAAGTGGGGCAACAAGTACGCGCGCTTCGGCTGGGTCGATTTTGTCGAGGATTTCGAGGTGGCCTCGCTCCTCATCTCGACGGTGGAGGAGTGGGCGCGCTCGAAGGGTATGGACGGCGTGCACGGCCCGCTCGGCTTCACGGATCTCGACCGCGAGGGTCTCCTCGTCGAAGGATTCCAGGAACGGGGTACCTTCGCCACTATCTACAACTATCCCTACTACCGCGACTTTCTGGAGAGGCTCGGCTACATCAAGGACATCGACTGGATCGAGTTCCTCGTCAGTGTGCCTGAATCCATACCCGAGAAGGTCCAGCGCGTCCAGGACGTCATCGCCAAGCGCACGGGCATCACGGTCTACGAGTGGAAGAAGTCCAAAGAGCTGGTGGCGCGCTTCGGCAGTCAGATATTCGGCATGCTCGACGAGACCTACTCGCATCTGTACGGGACCACTCCGCTCTCCAAGGGCCAGGTCGACGGCTATGTCAAGCAATATCTCGGATTCGCCGATCCTCGGTTCATCAAGGTTCTCGTCGATGCCGAGGGGAAGCTGGCCGGCTTCGGTTTCTCCGTGCCGAACATCTCGGATGCCCTCAACAAGTGCAAGGGGGCGCTTTTCCCCTTCGGCTGGTATTACCTCATCAAGGCGATGCGCAAACCGGAGATCGTGGACATGCTCCTCGTCGCCGTGAGGCCGGAGTACCAGGCCCGCGGCGTGATAGCCCTCCTCATGACGGCCTTCAACCTGAGTGCCATCAAGTCGGGTGTCCGTTTCGCCGAGTCCAATCCGGAGCTCGAGACGAACGTCCAGGTTCACGGCCTGTGGAAGGATTACGAGAAGCGGCAGCACAAGCGTCGCAGGGTCTACCTCAAGATGCTCTCTTCCGCCTCGGGCGGGCGCAGATAGAGAGGGGCCGCATCATCCCGGGCGGGACCTTCCTCCGCGAAGATCCTGATCGCGAGCGCGGCCATGGCCTCGCCTGAGCCCGCCTCGCCCCGTTTGTAAATCCTGAACCCGGGTCTTTCCAGGCATGTGCCCTCGAACAGCCCCGCGTCGGGGCCGCAGAAGAGCAGGTCGGCGTATGCGTCGACTTTCCCGACAAGATCGCCTGCGCTGATGTCCAGCCAGTCACCCACTCTCCGGCCCCTCTCGTAGACGGCCGCATACACGCGCCCTTTTTTGCCGTCTATGACTGGGACGACGGCGCCCGGGAAGGAATCCAGTCCGAATGCGTGGCAATCCAGGGTCGGAACGGCCACCCAGGGCAGTCCGAGCGCCAGGGCGAGGCCTTTTGCCGTCGCCATGCCGATTCTGAGGCCCGTGAATGATCCCGGCCCGAGGGCGCATGCGACGAGGTCGATGTCGGTCTTCGCCATTCCCGATCTCGAAACGCAGATGTCGATAGCATCCATGAGCCTCTCGGTGTGCTTTGTGCCCATGCTGATCGAGAAGGATACACTCCCGGCCGCGCCCACAAGCGCGACGGAGAGTGTGGACGAGGATGTGTCGAAGGCGAGGACGTTCATGCGTGCTCCTTGGTCGATGAGGCCGGGCCGGATTCCTGTCCCGATCCCTGTTCCCCGGCTGCCGGCCCCGACCTGTCTTCGGGAACTGAAAGGATTTCTTCGAGCCATGCTCCCTCGACACGGATCGTACGGCTGCCGTCGGACAGAACCCGTATGTCGACGATGGCGCTTTCCGGGGGAAGGGTCTCTCCGAGCTTCTCGCTCCACTCGACGAGAAGGAGGGTTTCGGGGTCCGAAACCATGTCGAATCCGCCGATCTCCTCGAAATCTCCGGGACCGCCGAGGCGCCAGGCGTCGACGTGGCAGAGCCTGAGTCTGCCATCATACTCGGAAATTATGGTGAAGGTGGGCGAAGTCACCTCGTCCGTGATTCCGAGACCCGCGGCGATGCCCTTGGACATCGTCGTTTTTCCGGCTCCGAGATCGCCCCGGAACGCGATCACGGAGCCCCCGTGAGCGTTTCGGCCTATTATTTCTCCGAGCGCCACAGTCTCTTCCGCGCTCGCGCTGTGAATGGTCTTCAGAAATACCTCCGGAGATAAGGCATGCATTCCTCTTTTTTCCGATGATAGCTGGCCGCCCCGGTCTTGGCGAGCCCCGCGAGCCCCTGTTCGGGGCGAGGCCCGATCTTGGCGAGCCCCGCGATGCAGTGCTCTGGGCAATCTCGCCACCCAACTTGCTTGCAGGTCCTGCTGAGTGTAAGATTTTGGCTGCGGTCCTCGTCCTGGCCGGAATTGCTCTTCCTCCCGGAAGACCGAAAAGGGGATATCATGGGATCCGATACATTCAAGTTCGCGGCGACAGACGGAAAGCGCATATTCGTGCGCCGAATTCTTCCCGAAGGACAGCCGAAGGCCGTTCTGCTCGTCGCCCACGGCATGGTAGAGCACGGAGCGCGCTACCTTCGCCTCGCCTCGGTCCTCTCGGGGCTCGGCCTGGCCGTCTGCATTCCCGACCTCCGCGGCCACGGGGAGACGGATAAAGATGGAAATTGGGGTTTCCTCGCCGAAACCGGAGGATTCAGGCGGGTCGTGGACGACCTCCACGAACTCGGACTCGCGGCGCGGAAGGAAAACAGCGGTCTGCCCCTGTACTATTTGGGGCACTCCTTCGGCTCCCTCCTCGGCCTGGCCTTCATAGGTCTCTACGGCTCCGATCTCGCCGGCTGCGTCCTCTCGGCCCCTCCCTCAAAGCCAACCATGGTCCTGAACCTCGGAGGGAAGATCATCATAGAGCTCGGGACTCTGTTCAAGGGCGCACGAGCCCCGGGCAAGCTTCCCAAGGCCATGACCTTCGGCGACTATGCGCGCTCCATTTCCGGCGCGAAGACCCCCTGCGACTGGATTTCCCGCGATCCCGCCGTCGTCGCCGCCTATATGGCGGATCCGGCCTGCTCCTTTACCTGCAGCTATTCCTTCTACAGGGATGTTTTCGAAGGAACGAAGCTCGTCTATGCCCCCGGTTTCCTCGACAGGGTGCCGAAATCGCTGCCGGTATATTTCTTCTGCGGTTCGGATGATCCGGTAGTCGGGAAGGAGAAGGGCTACGCCGAACAGAGAGAGAGACTGGCCTCGCTCGGACTTTCGGATTTCACGGCCCGCTGTTATCCCGGCGGTCGCCACGAGACGCTGAATGAAACCAACCGCGATGAGGTGATCGCGGACTTGACCGGCTGGTTCGCGGCCCGCATCGGCAGACGGCTCGGCGGGAGCATCGGTGCCGACGCCGGCGACCATCCCGTCGCAGCTTCGGGCAGCTCCCGCGGCAGTCCTTGACCCTCCACCGAGCAAGCGCGGTATAATGCGACAACACATCCAAGGTCGCCTCTCCGGGATGCCGGGCATTCCTGAGAAGCCTCTGTTATCAAATCACTAGGGGCGTACTCGTGTTCATCCGCTATCGACGATCGGAAGACGGCAGGCCTGTGGCCAAGGCACTCGTTTACACCCGGACCGAGCACGGCATAGACCGCGCGAAGATCGATCCCGACGCGATCAGGATAATCGAACATCTCAGGAACAACGGACACGAAGCCTACATCGTCGGGGGCGCCGTCCGCGACCTCCTCCTCGGACGCGCGCCCAAGGACTTCGACCTTGTCACGGATGCCCAGCCGACGAGGATCCGCCGCATCTTCCGCAACGCGCGGGTTATCGGCAAGCGCTTCAGGCTCGTCCACGTCTATGTCGGACCCCGCATCTACGAAGTCGCAACCTTCAGATCCACCGCCAACGGCACCGTGGGAAACGAGTTCGGCACCATGGACGAGGACGCCATGCGTCGGGACTTCACCTTCAACGCCCTGTACTACAACACCCACGACGACACTCTCGTCGACTATGTGGGAGGATACAAGGACATCGTGGCGCGGAAAGTGAAACCTGTCATTCCGCTCAAGACGATTTTCGTCGAGGACCCTGTCCGCATGATCCGCTGCGTGAAATATGCCTCGACCTCGGATTTCCGCCTCCCGTTCACTCTCCGGCGCGCGCTCAAACGGGACTCCGCGCTTCTCGCGGAGTCGAGCACCTCGCGGCTCACCGAGGAATTCTCCAAGATCCTCGCGTCGGGGAATTCCTCGCGGATCATCAAGGGGCTTTCGGATTTTGACCTGCTCCGCCACATGCTTCCCGAGGTCGACCGCCGGATGCGCTCAGATTCAGGATTCCGGACGGCGATGTACGCCTCGCTGGATGAACTCGACACGCTCGTTCGGACGGCCGCCGACAAGAATTTTCTCTCCGCACTGCTCGCGCATTTCATCAAACCGCTCCTCGAATCGGAGCCCGAACTTCTCGCAGAGACCTCCGAAGCCTTCAGGGACGCTCTTTCCGGATCGCGGCTCTTCCTCTCTCCCCTCAATCCTCCCCGGGTCGAGCTGGAAGCCGCGATCATGATGGTATTCAAGCGGAGGGGACTGTCACCCATGCAGAAACCCCGCCGCGAAGCCCCTTCGGGAGCAGTACCCCGGTCAGGACAGCCGCGCCGGCGTTCCCCGCGCGCCCGGAGCGTCTGAAAACGGCCATGGCCTCGGACTTGACAAGCATTCGGCTTGTTTTTCACAATGCCACTGTGAATCCCGACAAGCTGGGTCAGTTGACCGATGAGGAACTTCTGTTTCTTGCGGACAAGATGGGTCTCAACCTTCCGCCGGGATTGGACCGCGTCTTCGTGCTGGAAGAGATCATGGAGGCCTTCGACGAGGAGTCGGAGGAACGCCGTTTTTCCCACGACGCCCCCGGACACGTCGAAGAGAAGAAATTCGCCGGTACGGGTTTCCAGACACTTGCGCCGAGCGCCGCGCAGTCCCAGTCCAACCTCTCCGAATCCGGGGGGCGTTACGGCGACACGATGATCCACGCCCTGGCTCGCGATCCGGGCTGGGTCTTCGCGTATTGGGACATCGCCGAGAGGATGCGGTCGAGCGACGCGGAGGAAGGTCAGCCGGGGTTGTGCCTCCGCGTCTGCGAAGTCGCGCCCGGCCACGATCCGCGCAAGGATTTTTTCGACATACCTGTTTCGCACAACGATTACCAGTGGTACATCAACATGCCCCATCCGGGGTCCAGATATCGGATCGACCTCTGCGTGCAGTCGGGCGGCAAGACGAAAACTCTCGCGCGCTCCAACGAAGTCGCCCTGCCGCGCCAATACGCCGATACCGAAGTCTGGTGCGAAGACTCCGATACCCACACCCTGATCCTCCTTTCTGGCAGCCGTGAATTGAACATCACGCCGCCCGAGCGGGGGAATCCCTGCAGAATCCTTTTCGACGGAGAGTGAGAAAAGCCCATGGAGCGCGGTTACCTCGCCTTGGTCCTCAATGCCCATCTCCCCTTTGTCAGAAGACCCGATTTTCCCCAATATCTGGAGGAGCGGTGGTACTTCGAGGCTCTGTCGGAAACGTATCTTCCCCTGCTCCGCAGCTTCCGGCGACTTGAATCCGAGGGAGTGCCCTTCAGACTCAGTCTGACGGTTTCGCCGACCCTCTCGGCCATGCTCGGGGATCCGGTCCTGGCCGCGCGCTACGTCAAGTACCTGGAAAGCCAACTCGTCCTGGCCGAGTCCGAGATCCAGCGCACCGCGGGAGATCCCTCGATGAATCCTCTGGCCCGCATGTACTGGGAGCTGTACGTGGCGGACCGCGAGGATTTCGAGACCCTCTACGCCAGAGACATGATCGGCGCTTTCGACTATTTCTACAAGAAAGGCCGGATCGAGCTTCTGACGACGGGAGCGACCCACGCCTTCCTTCCCCATTACCGCGACTTTCCCGAGGCTGTCGCCGCCCAGGTCGAGGCCGCCATAGTCTCCCACCGCAAGGCTTTCGGAAAGCACCCCGCCGGATTTTGGCTTCCCCAGCTGGGCTGGTACCCCGGCCTCGGGAAGATACTCCACGCCTACAACATCCAGTACACGGTGGTCGGCACGAGGGGGGCTCTCCTCGGCGATCCGGTCCCCAAGTACGGATCATTCAGCCCCGTGCGTTCCCGCTCGGGGCTGGGAGTCTTCATCCGCGACGCGGGCGCCACCAAGGCCGTCTGGTCGGAGACGGAGGGCTATCCCGCCGACCCGGTCTACAGGGATTTCTACCGCGACATCGGCTTCGACCTTCCCCTCGACTACCTCGGGCCTAGGACAGGCATGGGCGGGGAGCGCGGATACACCGGATTCAAGTACTGGGCCGTCACCGGCCACACCGACGAGAAAAAGCCATACAATCCCGAACTCGCCCGCGCAATGGCGAGAGAACACGCCCTGCACTTTCTCGAGACGAGGACCATCGCGGCGCGGCAGGCCGCCAGGGTCATGGAGAGGCCGCCCCTCATGGTCTGCCCCTACGACGCCGAACTCTTCGGCCACTGGTGGTTCGAAGGGCCGGCCTTCATCGAAGCGCTCTTCAGGGCGGCATGCCGTGGCCCGGAAGGCTCCTGCGGCGACGGAGAGGTGGATTCTGGGGAACTCACCCTGGTGACCCTCGGAGAGTATTACCGGAAGTATCCCTCCAACCCGGCCTCGGAGCCGGAGTTCTCGTCCTGGGGAGAAGGCGGCTATTCCGAAGTCTGGCTCGACGGAAGCAACGACTGGGTCTACCGCCACACGCACAGGGCGATAGAGCGGATGTCGGAGCTCGCCGAGCGCTTCCCCGACGAGTCGAGCCTCAGGGAGAGAATCCTCAATCAGGGGGCGCGCGAGGTCATGCTCGCGATGTGCTCGGACTGGTCGCTGCTCATGCGTTCGGGCACCTCGGCCGGGTTCGCCAGGGCACAGGTGGAGGACGCCATCGCCAATTTCAACCGGATATACGAGATGCTCTGCGCCAACACGGTCGCCACCGAGTGGATCACGAAGCTCGAGAAGCGCAACAACATTTTCCCGGAGATGAACTACCGCATCTTCCGCAGGAAGAGGTAGCCCCTTGCAGCCAGAGGCCGCGGGGCACGAGGTCCCGGGAGTGAACGTCG
Source organism: Treponemataceae bacterium (assembly GCA_963678065.2). Taxonomy (GTDB): domain Bacteria; phylum Spirochaetota; class Spirochaetia; order Treponematales; family Rectinemataceae. Next base: position 1,234,529 of record CAXXVZ010000003.1, on the reverse strand, counting down.
CAGCACCCGGGCCCGCTCCCGGCCGCCGCGAAGATCCGGGCGCGGGTCCGAAGACCAACGCCCTGCGCATCGTCGCCTCTCACGGCATACGGGTCGGAACCATCGCCTACGAGGTCGACGAGGAGAAGCTCGACGCAGTTTCCGTCGCGGAGAAGATCGGCATGGAACCGGAGCGGGTGTTCAAGACCCTGGCCCTCCGGGGAGCGGCCTCGGGCATCTTCCTCTGCTGCATTCCGGGAAACACCGAGATCGACCTCAGGAAGGCGGCCCGGGTTTCCGGAAACAAGAATGTCGAAATGCTTCCGCTCAAAGAGCTTCAGCCAGCCACCGGCTATGTCCGGGGGGGATGCTCTCCCGTCGGCACCAAGAAGAAATTTCCCGTCTACATCGACGAAACCGCCCAGCTTTTCGACAGGATCGCGGTCAGCGCGGGAATGCGCGGCCTTCAGATGATCATCGCACCCGGCGACCTCGTGCGCGCCGCGGAGGCTGAATACGCTGACCTGATATAGGTCGGGATCGGGATACGCAGGCGGAGAGCTTCCGCCAAGGAGCTATTTGTCATGAACGTAGTGGTAATCGGAGCCCAGTGGGGCGACGAGGGCAAGGGCAAGATAGTCGACTACCTGGCGGCCGACGCGAGCATCATCGTGAGGTTTTCCGGCGGCGCGAACGCGGGACACTCCATCGTCATAGGCGGAGAGCGCTACGCCCTCCACCTCGTGCCCTCGGGGATACTCTATCCGGACAAACGCGTCGTGCTCGGATCCGGCATGGTCATCGATCCGGAGGCCCTCTTCGACGAACTCGGCGGCCTCGCGGCCAAGGGCATAGACTGGAAGGGCCGGGTCTTCATCTCCGACCGCGCCCACATCGTGCTTCCCCGCTACCGGGGGCTCGACAAAGAGATGGAGGCCGCCCGCAACAAGCCGATCGGCACCACGGGCCGCGGCATCGGCGTGGCCTACGCCATGAAATCCTCGCGCGACGGCATCCGCCTCGCCGACATCGCGGAGCCGGACCGGCTCGTCAACCTGACCGACGAGGACCGCGCCTGGCTCGAGGTGTGGCGCGAGAAGTTGCTGCCCATGTCCGTGGACCTCGTCTCCTTCCTCCGCGCTCACCGCAACGCCTACTCCCTCTTCGAGGGCGCCCAGGGGGCGCTGCTCGACATCGATACCGGCAGCTATCCCTTCGTCTCGAGCGGTATGTCCTGTTCGGCCGGAGCGGCTGCCCAGGGCGGCATCGGGCCGCGGCGCATCGACAAGATCCTCGGAGTGTTCAAGGCATACACGACGCGCGTCGGCAACGGCCCCTTCCCGACCGAGTTCGCAGATGACAGCCCCGGCTCCCTCTCCAGCTACATCCGCGAGACCGGCCGCGAGTACGGCGTGACCACCGGGCGCCCGCGCCGCTGCGGCTACCTCGACCTCGTCGCCCTGCGCTACGCCGCGACCGTCAACTCCATAGACAGGCTTGTGCTGACTCACCTCGATGTCTACGACCAGCTGCCCGAGTTCGAGGCCTGCGTCGGCTACAAGATCCGGGGCAGGCTCGTCGAGGACTTCCCCGCCTCGGTCCGCGACCTCACCGACGCCGTGCCCGTGCTCCGCAAGTTCCACGGCTGGAAGACGAGCATCGCGGGCTGCCAGTCCTACGACGAGTTCCCCATGAAGGCGCGCGAGTACATCGATTTCATCGAAGAATACACCGAAACCAAGATTTCCGTCGTGTCGGTCGGACCCGACCGCGGCCAGACTATCGTGAGGGAGAGCCCGTGGACACGATCCTGATCCTCGATTTCGGAAGCCAGTACACCCAGCTCATCGGCCGGCGCGTGCGCGAGCTGGGTGTCTACGCCGCCATCGCGCACGGCGATTCGGCCCTCGCTCCTGCGGAACTCGCGGACTGCGTCGGCATCATCCTCTCGGGCTCCCCCCGCAGCGCCTACGAGCCGGATGCGCCGGCCATCCATCCCTCGGTTTTCGCGGCGGGAGTGCCCCTGCTCGGCATCTGCTACGGCGTCCAGCGCATGACCCAGGAGCGAGGCGGCACGGTGCGCCGTCTGCCCGAGCGCGAGTACGGACGCAAAGCCGTCAGACTCCTCGACGCGGCCGCTCAGGACCCGCTCCTCGCCGGCATGCCCGCCGAGTTTTCGAGCTGGATGAGCCACGGCGACTCGATCGACATTCCCGCGCCAGGCTTCGAGATTCTCGCCGAGAGCGAGGGGGGCATACCCGCCGCCCTCGTCGACCGAAAAAACAGGATCTGGGGCGTGCAGTTCCACCCCGAGGTGAGCCACTGCGAGAAGGGAAGTCTCGTGCTCGGGAATTTCGTGAAGGGCATCTGCGGCGCGCGCGGAGGCTGGTCCATGCAGGCCTACATCGACTCCGAGCGCGAGATCATCCGCAGACGTGTCGGCGAAGGGGAGGTCCTTCTCCTCATCTCCGGCGGCGTGGACTCCACGGTGGCGGGGGCGCTTCTCCTCACCATCCTCGACCCTGCCAAGGTCCACCTCATGTACATCGACACAGGCCTCATGCGGAAGGCGGAGAGCGCCGAGGTCATGCGCAACCTCACGAAGCTCGGCGCGAGACACCTGCACATGATCGAGGCCGAGGATGATTTTCTCTCCGCCCTGCGAGGCCACGAGGAACCCGAGGCCAAGCGCCGCATCATCGGCGACCTCTTCATCACCATCCAGGAGCGCGAACTCGGCCGACTCGGCATCCCCAGGGACGCCTTCCTCGTCCAGGGCACACTCTACACCGACCTCATCGAGTCGGGGAAGGGCGTCGGAAAGGCGGCCCAGGTCATCAAGAGCCACCACAACGTGCGCAGTCCTCTCGTGGAGGCCAAGCGCAAGGCCAACAGGGTCATCGAGCCCCTGGACCGTCTCTACAAGGACGAGGTCCGCGCCCTCGGACGCCTTCTCGGCCTGCCCGAGGAGATCGTGGGGCGCCACCCCTTTCCCGGTCCTGGACTCGGCGTGCGCATCCTCGGCGAGGTCACGAAGGAGAGCTGCGATATCCTCCGCGAAGCCGACGCGATCTACATCGCGGAGCTGAGGGCGCGGGGGTTGTACGACAGGATATGGCAGGCCTTCTCCGTCCTCTTGCCCATCCGCTCGGTGGGTGTCGCAGGAGACGAGCGCAAGTACGGCTCGGTTCTCGCCCTGCGCGCCGTCGTCTCGGAGGACGGCATGACGGCCGACGTCTACCCCTTCGAGGCGAAGGATCTCCTCGAGATCTCGGCGGCGATCACCAACCGCGTGCCGCAGATCGGCCGCGTCGTCTACGACATCTCGTCCAAGCCGCCCGCCACGATCGAGTGGGAGTGAGCCCGCGGAGAACCGGACCTGTCGCAATTCTTTGACGAGGCATCAGAAAACTGCTTCGGCTCTCCGGCGCAGGAGTTCACGCCACGCCGTGGCTCATTCTGCGCGGAGGGCGGTGAGTTTCGCGTAGATCGCGTCGATGTTCGAGTGGAAAACGATGGTGCGGGGCACGGCGAGATGGTCGAGCGAAGGATCGACGAACGAGACGGGATGGACTCCTCCCCCCGCGAGGAAGGCCCACCCGTAGCCCGATGATTTCAGGACTGTCTCCGCTTGCATGGAGCCTACTCCGAAGGGGAAACCGAAAAGTCTGACCGGCTTCCCGAGCATGGCCTCCAATACCGGGCCCGGCTTCTCTATTTCGCGCCTTGTTTTTTTGGGATCGGCCACGAAGGCCTTCTCCGTCAGGTATTCGTGATTGTAGCCGTGCGCGCCGATGACGCAGCCTTCCGCTGCCAGCTCCTTCAGCTGGGCTTCGGTGAGCGCGTAGGGAACCTTGCCGATGATCGCCGGGTAGATGAAGAGCAGGGGCCTGATCCCTCGCGGCTTCAGGACATGCGTGTAGGTCGGATACACGGTGTGGTTCCCGTCGTCGATCGAGATGACCAGATTTCTCGAACCTTCGATCCTGCCTTCGATGGCCTCCGTGATCGATACGAAGTGGTATCCGAGGGCGGTGAAGCGGTCGAGCTGGGCTGCCAGCTCCGCCTCGGTGTAGTCTATCGACGATGTTCCCTTCCCCGTGAAAGAGTGATAGTCGAGTATGATGACCGAGCCGGAGGCGAAGGCGCCCAAGGGCATGAGCGAGAAAAACGCGAGGAGAATGGCCGGCAGCGCTCTGCGGGCGGGGCTTTTCAGGTGCTGTCTCATTGGACTGGCAGTGTAGGTGTCCCGGTCTCTCTTTTCAAGCGGGCCGGGCGCGATCTCACACTTCTTCAGGATACAGTCTCTGCGTTCCGTCGGGAGCCGCCAGTATCCAGTATCCATCTTTTCTCCCCAGGATGCCCTCGGGAAGGATAACCTTGCCTCCTCCTCCGGGAGCGTCCACGGCGTAGCGCGGCAGTTCGATGCCGGAGAGCCTCTGCCTGAGTTCCGCGTACAGGGCGAGTCCCCGCGAGAGGGGTACCCTGAAGCCGGCCGTTCCCGGGGCAAGATCGCCCTGGAAGAGGTAGTAAGGGTCGACGCCCATGCGCGCGAGCCTCGAGAACAGGGTTTCGAGGATGTCGGGATCGTCGTTCACGCCGCGAAGAAGGACGGTCTGGCTGTGCACGGGAATCCCGGAGTCGATCAGCCTGGCCAGGGCCTTTTTGCACTCTGCCCCGAGTTCGGCCGGGTGGTTCGCCTGGGTGACCACGCAGAGCGGACGGAAGTCCCGCAGCATATCGACGAGTTTCTCCCCGACCCGCGAGGGGAGGGTGACCGGGCCCCGTGTGCAGAGCCGGATGAGTATCTCCGGTCGCGCCTGTCTGAGCGAGCGGAAAAGGAATTCGAGTTTCCTGTCGGAGGCGGTGAGGGGATCGCCGCCGGAAACGAGGACCTCCCGGATTTCCGGCCTCTTCGCGATGTAGTCGGTAAGCTCGCCGGTTTCCTCCTCCGTGATGAAGCCGCCTTGCCCCGGCAGCAGGGAGCGCCGGAAACAGTGCCGGCAGAAGACGGGGCAGTCCCCGGTGACACGCAGAAGCACCCTCGATCTGTACTGATGCACGAGCCGTCTCACCGGAGAATGCAACTCCTCCCCGAGGGGGTCGGCGGACTCAGCCTCCAGGATTTCGGCCTCGCGGGGAGAGGGAAGGACCTGGGCGAGAATCGGATCGTTCGGAGCGGAACCCGCGAGTGAAAGGAAGCTGCGCGTCGCGGCAAAGGGAAGTCCGCCGTCGCGCGCACTGTGCTCGATCGCCTCGGCTGTCCCGGCGGGCAGTCCGAAACGGCCTTCCGCGTAGTCCTTCAGTTCTCCGACCGTCCTTATCCGGTCGCGCAGTTCCTTCGTCCACTCCGATCTGTCCATGCGGGCAGGGTAGTACCTGACAGGATGGATGTACAATGGGATGGGGCTGCGCGCCGTTTCGATGAAACGCGGAGTCATTTTGCATTCCGAACCAAACTGTATAAATATTTTTCGGCCTTGTCCGGGACGGAATATTATGTAATAATGCACAGGCATCCGGCGCATTCGGGCGTGGATGCGGGATGGATTCAAACATGAAAGAACGGATCGAAAGACTCAAAACCGTGCGCGCCATCATCAAGGCCCATCGCATCGATTCCCAGGACGCCCTCCTGCAGCTGTTGCAGGAACAGGGATACAGCGTCACTCAGGCAACCCTCTCCCGCGACCTCAAATTCCTCAAGGTCGGCAAGATATCGGATGGTCACACGGGTTACTACTACACCGTACCCTCCGACGAAGAGAGGCGGGAGTCAGAGCGGCACCACATCCAGGACTTCCTCCGGGGCTACGTCTCCGTGGACTGGAACCAGACCACGGTGGTCATCAGGACCTTCTCCGGCCACTCGGACTCCGTCGCTCTCGCCATAGACAACATGGGGCTCGAAGAGGTTCTCGGCACGATTTCAGGACGCGACAATGTGGTTTTCATCGCGCTCAGACAGGGCAACACCGGCGAGGATTTCGTCGCCGCGATGAAACGGAAAATCCCCGAGTTCGAGGCGGACTGAGCAGCCCTGCCCGCCTGTGTCCGATCGGCGAAAGCGTCCGGCCACAGACGTCTTCCTGCCTGCCGCACTATCCCAGCCTGACTATGGCCAGGACCGGCCGACGGCCGCCACCCTCCCGGCGGGGTTCAGGGTCGTGCGGCCATCGCCTTTTTTACGGCTTCGTGTTCTTCAGAGACGTGTTCGACGAGATCGGCAACCTTCCATCCGAGGTTGGTCTCTGTGGTCATGGCGAAAGCCGCGTCTTTCGCCGAGGGCAATCCCGCTTTCAGGGCCCTCATGGCCGCGACGGCCTCTTCCTGCGTGAACCCGTGCAGTACGACAACCTTGTTTTCCATGGCTCCGACTCTAGCCCAATGCCCGAAGCCGTGCAAGCCGCGACTGCCTTCCGCTGGGCGAGTCCCCGAACCTCTTGCCCCTGCGCCTCGGCGCATAAACCAGCCCCGGCCCTCGGCGCGCAAACTAGCCCCGGCGCCTCGGCGCCCGAACTTGCCCCGGCGCCGGCCGCGTGGCTATTTTCGGAATAAAGGACAAAACATGAACTACGACAGATTCACCCTGAAAGCCCAGGAAGTGATCCAGGCCGCCTCCGGAGAAGCGCGCAAACGCGATCACGCACAGGTCGACAATGAACACATACTCCTCGCCCTTCTCCGCCAGGGAGAAGGAGTCGTACCCGCCCTCATCGACAGGATAGGGGTCGACCGCGCCTTGCTCGACAAAGAGGCGGAGACTCTCGTGTACAATAAATCCAAGGTCTACGGCGACGCCGCCCAGCTCTACCTCTCGCCGGCGGCATCCAAGACCCTGGCCAAAGCGGAGGCGGAGGCCGAGGCCCTCAAAGACGAGTACGTCGCCTCCGAACACATCCTCCTTGCCCTCGTCGCAGGCGAAGGCCCCGCCTCCGACCTCCTGCGCCGCCGGGGCGTGGATAAGGAGGACATCCTCTCCTCCCTCAAGGCCATCCGCGGCACCCGCCGCGTGACCGACCAGGAGGCGGAGGAAAAGTACCGCGTCCTCGAACGCTACTGCCGCGACCTCACCGCCCTCGCGCGGACGGACAAGCTCGACCCCGTCATCGGCAGGGACGAGGAGATCAGGCGCGTCATGCAAGTCCTCTCGCGCAGAACGAAGAACAACCCCGTCATCATCGGAGAGCCCGGCGTCGGCAAGACCGCCATCGTCGAGGGGCTCGCGCGGCGCATCGTCGCGGGCGACGTCCCGGAGAGCCTTCTCGGAAAGAAGCTCCTCGCCCTCGACCTCGGCTCCCTCGTCGCCGGCTCCAAGTTCCGCGGCGAGTTCGAGGAGAGGCTCAAGGCCGTCATCGAGGAGATCCAGAAGGCGGAGGGCGAGATCATACTCTTCATCGACGAGCTGCACACTCTCGTTGGCGCCGGCGCGGCGGAGGGTTCCATGGACGCCTCCAACCTCTTGAAGCCCGCCCTCGCGCGGGGCGAACTCAGGGCCATCGGCGCGACCACCCTCGACGAGTACCGCAAACACATCGAGAAGGACGCCGCCCTCGAGCGCCGCTTCCAGCCTGTGTACTGCGCCGAACCCTCGGTGGAGTCCACGGTCGCCATTTTGCGCGGGCTGAAGGAGCGCTACGAAGTCCACCACGGCGTCCGCATCCGCGACGACGCGATCATCGCCGCCGCGACCCTCTCGGACCGCTACATCACGAACCGCTTCCTTCCGGACAAGGCCATCGACCTCGTCGACGAGGCGGCGAGCCGCCTCAAGATCGAGATCGAGAGCCAGCCGACCGAGCTCGACCAGACCGAACGCAGGCTCCTGCAGCTGACCATCGAGCGCCAGGCCCTCAAGGCCGAGACCGATCCCGCTTCGGTGGAGCGCCTCGCCAAGCTGGAAAAGGAAATAGCCGAACTCTCAGGCGCCCGCGATTCGATGCGCCTGCGCTGGGACAACGAGAAGAAGAAGATCGCCGACATGCGCGCACTCAAGCAGAAGATCGAGGAATTCAAGCTTGAATCGGAGCGCTACGCACGCGATGGCAACCTCGCCAAGGCCGCCGAGATCAAGTACGGCAGCCTCCTCGAGGCGGGCAAACAGCTCACAGCCCTCTCCGACGAGATCGAGAACACGAAGGGTGAGGGGAGGCTGCTGCGCGAGGAGGTCACCGAGGAGGACATCGCGCGGGTGGTGGCTTCCTGGACAGGCATTCCCGTCTCCAAGATGCTCGCGGGCGAGGCGCAGAAGTACCTCGACCTGGAAGAGAAGCTGGCCAAGCGGGTCGTGGGGCAGGCCGACGCCGTGCGCGCCGTCTCCGACGCCATCAGGCGCAACCGGGCGGGCCTCTCCGACCCCAACAGGCCACTCGGCTCCTTCCTCTTTGTCGGCCCGACCGGCGTGGGCAAGACCGAGCTGGCCAAAGCCCTCGCAGAGCTCCTTTTCAACGACGAGAAGTCCCTCACCCGCATCGACATGAGCGAATACATGGAGAAGCACTCCGTGAGCCGCCTGGTCGGCGCGCCCCCCGGCTATGTCGGCTACGACGAGGGAGGACAGCTCACCGAGGCCGTCAGGCGCAGGCCCTACTCCGTCATTCTCTTCGACGAGATCGAGAAGGCCCACCCCGAAGTCTTCAACATCCTTCTCCAGCTCCTGGACGACGGCAGGCTCACCGACGGGCAGGGCCGCGTCGTCGACTTCAAGAACTGCATCGTCATCATGACGAGCAACCTCGGAAGCGAGCTCATCCTCGAGGCCGAGGATATGGCCGAGGTGCGCAACAGGATCGACGCACTGCTGCGGGGCAGCTTCAAGCCGGAGTTCATCAACCGCATCGACGAGACCGTCGTGTTCGAGCGTCTGGGCAAGGAACAGATCCTTGCCATCGTCGGGATCCAGATGCTCCTGCTCGCCGATCGTCTCGCCGCGCGCGGCATCACGATCGCCTGGGGAAGCGAGCTTGCGGAATTCCTCGTCGAACAGGGCTACGATCCCCATTTCGGCGCGCGGCCGCTGAAACGGGCTATCCAGTCCCTCGTCCAGAATCCGCTCGCGCGCGAAGTGCTCGCGGGAAGGATACCGGAGGGAAGCAGGGTGGAGATCGGCGTGAAGGGCGGCGCGGTGGTCTTCGGGGCGGCGAAACAGTGACGGGCGGCGGCCCGGGTGGGGCGGCCATATTCACGGACACGCACGCCCATCTCTCGTACATCGCCGACCGTCCCGGCGAGGCGGCTCTCGATGCGATGCTCCGCGCCTACACGGCGGCCAGCGAGGCAGGCTCCCGCGCGATTCTCGTCGATCCCGGGGTCGAAGCGGAGGATTTTGCCGGCCGCGCGGAGCGTTTCGGCCATCTGTCCTTCGTGAGGCTGGCGGCGGGTATCTGGCCTTCGAAGAGAGCCCTGGATGATCCGGAGCGCGCCCTCGCGCTGCTCGCTCCCCACGCGGCGGATATCCGCTGCCGGGCGATCGGCGAATGCGGGCCCGACTACCACCACATGAATGCCTCGCGGGAAGCTCAGAGGCGCCTCTTCGAGGGGCAGTTGGCCCTGGCCGAATCGCACAGAAAGCCTGTGATCGTGCACTCGAGGGACGCGGCCGCGGATACTATCGACATCATTGCGGCGGCACAGCTGTCCGTACCTGTCATAATCCACTGCTTCGGCTACGGGCCGGCCGAGGCGGAGCGCTTCCTCTCTCTCGGCTGCATGCTCTCTTTTGCGGGGAATGTCACCTACAAGTCGGCGAGCGTCCTGCGCAAGGCATGTCTGTCCGTGCCGGAGGAGCGCCTTCTTCTGGAAACCGACGCTCCCTACATGAATCCCCTGCCTGCGCGTGGAAAACCCTCGACCAGCCTCGACATAGAGCGGACCTACCGTTATATAGCGGAACTCCGCGGCACGAGCCCGGAAGCTCTATCGGCTCTCGTCGCCCGGAATGCACGCGCCCTGTTCGGCGGCTGACAGGGGCGCAGGGAAATCATGGAGCCTTCTTCGCTTTCTTCAAGGCCGCCCCGAAAGACACTCCCCCGCGTTCGAGATCCTTTTTCGCGCCCGGAACGAGGAGGGCGGGGATGCCGACCGTGGAATCTCCGTTTTCCCTGCCGGACAGGATCGCTCCCCTCAGCGCGGCTACCGCCTTCGCAATGGCCTTCTCGTCGGGAACGATCCGGAAGGCCATCCCGGGAAGGGGATCGGAGCCGATTTCGTCCAGGCCGACGATGATGTCCGGGTGTTCCGACGCGGTCCGGAATGCCTCCTGTATCCGTCCGCAGGCAAAGAAGATGACCTTGAGGTCATGTTCGAGGAGTTTCTTCACTGCGGCGTCGGTCTCTCCGGCGGAATCGACAAAATCGATGGAAGCCTTGTTGGGGTCGGCGGCCCCCGCCGTGGACACCATCTCCATGAAGACCGGCGGCGGTCCGCCCGCTGGCGCCGGCCCCGAGGCCTCTGCCCAGCCTTCCCTGTAGCCCGCCTCGAATTCCGCGATGAGGCCCGTCTGTCTCGAGAAAGAGGGCGCGAAGACTATCCCACAGCCGGGCCGGAGGGCAGGGATTTCCGCAGGCGAAGACGCGGATGGCATCGCAGGGTGGGGGGCAGCCGGAGTCTCATGGGAAGGCAGGGAGGCGAGGTAGATGCCCGCGGCCCTGCCCGCGGCGCGATAGGCTCTTGCCCGGTCGGTTTTTATGGAGAAGATGCCTGGTCCTGAAGGGGCGGGGCCGTCCACCACGACGAGGGGCACTCCGGCCGGCAGGATTCCCGCCCGGGCTGCCACGAGCGGCGAAGCGACGAGGAGTCCGACGCCGTGCGCGCGCTTTTTCGCCGCAGCGATATCCTTCGCGAGCGCCTCGGTGCCGTCGCCGTACGAGTACTCCCCGCCTGCGATTTTCCTGCCGGGCAGTTTCCCCGCCGTATCGAGGCGGGAAAGCGACGCTGAAAGGTCGGGACGGATCGCCCTGAATGCCTCGTCCAGAACGACCAGGGTCGAGGACTTCCCGGAGCTGCAACCGATGGCGGCCAGGAAGGCGACCATCATAGCCGAAATAAGGAGAAGCGGGCTCATCGATCCTCCGCCCGCCCGCCTTCGCCGGAGCCTGGCCGGACTGCTCCGACCTCTCTGTCGGTCAAAGCGTCCAGATGCTTTTGTCGGAAAACCGCGTGTTTTTCTGCCCTTTGACAAGGAATGTCTGCATGTCACGGGCCTATGGTAACGTACGGGCCTTGACGCGTCCATACGCGGGTTTTTAGAATGACAGCGACTCAATACGTTTCTATCGAAAGGAGTCCACATGACAAGCTATAAGGAACTGGGCCTGGTGAACACCGTCGACCTGTTCAAAAAAGCAGTCGCCGGCGGATACGCCATTCCCGCCTACAATTTCAACAACATGGAGCAGATGCAGGCGATCATCCAGGCCTGCGTCGAGACGAAGAGCCCGGTCATCCTCCAGGTTTCCGCCGGAGCCCGCAAGTACGCCAACTCCACACTCCTGCGCAACATGGCCAAGGGTGCCGTCGAATATGCCAAGGAACTCGGGGTAGCCGTCCCGATCGTTCTCCACCTCGACCACGGCGACAGCTTCGAGCTCTGCAAGGACTGCATCGAGTCTGGCTTCTCCAGCGTCATGATCGACGGTTCCCATCTCCCCTACGACGAGAACGTCGCCCTGACCAAGAAAGTCTGCGAGTACGCCCACTCCCGCCCCGACTATGTCTCGGTGGAAGGCGAACTCGGCGTTCTCGCCGGCGTCGAGGATGAAGTCTCCGCCGAGCACTCGAACTACACTCAGCCCGCGGAAGTCCAGGACTTCGTGAAGAAGACCGGCGTCGACAGTCTCGCCATCTCCATCGGAACCAGCCACGGCCGCACCAAGTTCAAGCCCGAGCAGTGTACCAGGACCGCCGACGGCATCCTCATCCCGCCCCCGCTCCGCTTCGACATCCTCGAAGAGATCGAGAAGCGCATCCCCGGCTTCCCCATCGTCCTCCACGGCTCCTCCAGCGTGCCCATCGAGTACGTGAAGATGATCGAGAAATACGGCGGGAAGCTCACCGACTCCGTCGGCATCCCCGAGGAGCAGCTCCGCCGCGCCGCCAAGAGCGCCGTCTGCAAGATCAACATCGACTCCGACGGCAGGCTCGCCATGACCGCCCTCATCCGCAAGGTCCTCACCGAGAAGCCCGACGAGTTCGATCCCCGCAAGTACTTGGGGCCGGCCCGAGACGAGCTCAAGAAGCTCTACGCGCACAAGAATATCGAAGTCCTCGGATCGGCCGGCAAAGCCTGATTCGCATGTGGGTCCATTCTCTGCAGCTCGCTGCGAGGTTGCTGATTCGCAAGGAGAATCGCATACCCTTCAGCGCTGGCCTTCCATCGGGGAGACTGGCCCTGTGAACAAAGAACCGCGCCTTCCGGGGCGCGGTTCTTTGTTTTCCGGGTTGAGACCCCGGTTGAAGGAAGGGTGTTCAGACCTGGTCTGTCATTCTCCGGCCCGCAGTCCCGGCAGCGCGAATGTCCAGGAAAGGAGAGCGATGCCCAGCGTGAGCGGCCAGGCGAAAAACCACTGGCGGTGCCTGAAAAATTCGGGCACGAGGGATGCGGTGAGACAGATGCCCGCGAAGTAGAGCCAGAGCCGCAGCTTCGCCGTAAATGTCATCTTCCGCAGGAAATCGGCCGCGCGCCTCACCAGAGCGTCGCCTTTCCGGGCGGGCAGGAGAGGCAGTCCGGCAAAGGGACGGCGCGGCACCGGATCCTCCGCCATGTTCCCGAGGCCGGCCCAGAAACGGGGAGCGACGAGCATGACGGAAAAAGTCAGCAGGGGGAGCGCGAAGAGCACGAAAATGGAGGGCGCCTCGACGGTGTGGAAAATTTCGGCGAATCCGGTGAGCGAGAGTGAGCCGGCATAGAAGGCCGTCAAACTCCTCCGGGCAGCTCCTTCCCTGGCCATGTCGCGTCTGTGCTTGAACAGGGCATAAAGGGCTCCGGGAAGGAGCGCGTAGGGCAGGAAGCGGTCGGCCGCCTCGTGGAAGGGCGAGAGAATGCTGCCATAGAGGGCGGGGACGAGAGATCCTGCAAGTCTTGAGAGAAAAACGAGAGGAAGCGAGAACGCGAGTCCCCGGACCCAGATCCTCAGAGTGGCTCTCCGCTCCGCGATGGGATAGAACAGCGCGAAGAGAATATAGAAGGCGAGCGCGGGGGCGAGGCATGAAAAGACATACATACAGATAAAAGTTACCACGGTATCCGCGCCCGCCACAAGACGCCCGCAGCCCGCCCTGGCGGCGCTGTCCGTGAGCGGCAGAGTCATTGTGCTTTTTCCTGCAATGGTATAGGCGTTTATCCCTCCGCGGGCCTTTACGCGTTCGCTCCGGCTGTGCTAAAGTACTTGCCACGGTTCCGCGCTTGCGGGGCCTGGTTCCGTCCGTTGCGGAGCCGTTGCCGAAGGAGGTCAGTTGGCAGACAAGGACTTGCGGATCAACGAACAGATCCGCGTGCGTGAAGTCAGGCTCATCGATGATCAGGGCGAGCAGAAGGGTATCATCCCGACGCTCGAAGCCATCCGCACGGCGAGAGAGCTCGGTCTCGACCTCGTCGAAGTGGCCCCCCAGTCGATTCCGCCCGTATGCAAGCTCTTGAACTATGGCAAGTTCAAGTTCGAGCAGGAAAAGAAAGTCAAGGATTCCCGGAAGAAGACGAAGGTCGGCGAACTCAAGGAAATCCGCATGCAGCCGAAGATTGCGGGTCACGACCTCGATTTCAAGTCCGAGCATGTCAGAGACTTTCTCGAGCAGGGCTTCAAGGTCAAGGTCACCATCCGCTTCCGCGGACGCGAACTGGCCCACACCGAGATCGGCGAGCAGGTCCTCAAGCGGGTCCTCGGCAAGCTCGAGGGATACTATATCATGGAGAAGCCTCCACTCATGGAAGGCCGCTTCATGTCTATGATCCTCCAGCCCAAGATCTCGATCATCAAGAAACCTGCCGCCGAGGAGCCTGCCCCGGCCGATGGCGGCCAACAATAGTTTGTATCGACACGAAGGACGGTAGATCATGCCCAAGATGAAGACGAAGAAAGCCGCCGCCAAGCGTTATTCGCTGACCGCGAGCGGCAAGGTAAAGTACAAGAAGATGAATCTTCGCCATATTCTCACCAAGAAAACCACCAAGCGCAAGAGAGGCCTCCGGAAAGCCGGTTTCGTCGCTCCCTGCGCCACTGGCCAGATCAAGAAGAAGCTCCTTCCCTACGGCTGATTTCAGGGGTCCGGAATGAAGCCCCGTCGGACCGGACCCTCGACGCCATTGAGAGCGAGCGGGATTATGACCGTAATATGAGAGGAGAACGCACATGCCGAGAGCGGTAGACGGTTCCAAACGAAAAGAACATCGGAAAAAGATACTCGGACATGCCAAGGGCTTTTGGGGCCGCAGGCATTCCAACTACAAAGTCGCCAAAGACGCGGTCGCGAAGGCTCTGTCCTACGCTTACAGGGATCGCAAGGACAAGAAGGGCACCTTCCGCAATCTGTGGATCGCCCGCATCAACGCCGCCTGCAGGGCCCAGGACATCTCCTACAGCCGCTTCATCGAAGGCATGAACAAGGCCAACATTCTTGTCGACCGCAAGATGCTCGCCGACCTCGCCGTCCGCGATCTGGCCGCGTTCACGGCCATCGTGGAGAAGGCCAAAGCGGCTTTGGCGGCCTGAGACCATGATAAGCCTCGAGCAAATCCGCGCCCTTGAAGCGAGGGTAGAAAAGGCGGTCGTACTCATTCGCGAACTTCGCGGCGAGAACGAAGGTCTGGGGCGCCGCCTCGCGGAAGCCCAGTCCAGGCAGGGCGCGGCCGAGAGCCGCAGCGCCGAGCTCGAGGCCCGCGTGGAAGTTCTGGCCAGGCGCGAAGCCGAGGGCCAGACGGCGCTCCAGGCTGCCGAGGCCCGGGCCTCGGCATTCGAGGCTCGCACCGCGGTGGCCGAAGCCAAGATACCCGAACTTTCGGCCAGGCTCTCCGAGCGGGAAGCCCGCGCCATCGCGCTCGAGGAAAAAGCCGCGCGCGCGGAGGCGAGGGCCTTCGAGCTCGAGAACCGCGCCGAGGAGTTGCGCCGCGAGCAGGCACGTATCGAGGAAGGCATCGTGCATGCTCTCGAGAAGCTCGACGCCTTCGAAGATCTCGTGCTGGGCTCGAGGACGGCCCAGGCGCACGAAGAGAGCGCTGCCGTTTCGTCTGCCGTGGCGACCGAAGATCGGTCGGCGGACCAGACTGCGGGGACGGAGCGGACCGAGCCTGTCGTCGAGCACCAGGCAAGCGCCTCAGGCGAGGATGTCCGTGAAGCGGACATGTTCGCTGACGCGGTATCCGCGCTGGACGCGGCGCTTGCCGGTTCCGGAACCGCCACCACAGCGGCGCCGGATTCAGAGGATTCTGGGGCCTTCGAGGAGGAGGCGGCTGTCTGGACCCCGACAGCTCCAGCGACTCAAGAGCCTACATTTCCCGGAGCCGAAAATGAGCTCGACATCTTCTGATCCACAGGAAAAAGCCGCGAGCCAGGTGCGTATAGACCTTCTGGGCACCGTGTTCTCCATCCAGACGGACGAAAGTCCCGAGTATATGGATGATCTCGTCTCTGAACTCCGCCTCCGCATGTCGAGACTCTCGACGGCGACCCACGTTTCTGATCCGCTCAAGCTTTCGATCCTTGCCGGTATCGTCCTACTGGATGAACTCCGTCACGCGAAGGCGGCCGGAGAAGGCAAGGAAGGCAGGGCGAACGACGAGGGAGAAATGGCCGCGAGCAGTCTCCTCGCCTCTCTGGACAAAAGACTTTTCGAAGCCGGACTTTGAACGGCACCGCTCGCCGGGCAGCACGCGGATTTCTCCGTGACACCCTGGCGGCGCCATGACAGAAAAGAGGAGTCGAAATGATCATGCCTCTTGAGCAACTCATCGAATACGACAGAAACGCCTACGAAATCACCGTGGCCATCACGAGGCGGGCCTACCAGCTCGGCGTCATCAAGAACGAGGATGTCGAAAAGAGCAACGGGAAGGTGGTTTCCCTCGCGACCAGGCAGGTTTTCGCGAAAGACATTGAGTACAAGGCAATCGAAGAATAAGACCGTCGTTCTCGTCGGTCCGACCGCTTCGGGAAAAACAGGGCTCCTCGACCGGGTTTTCGGTGGGGGGGCCTTTTGTATCGCCAAAGACCTGCCTGCCGACGGTGAACCCGGAGTTGTTGACGACTCCAGTGGTCTCGACGGCGGCCGCTTCGGAGCCGAGGTTCCGGGCAGTTTTGTCGCCGAGGTTGTCAGCGCGGATTCCATGCAGGCCTACCGGGGCATGGACATCGGGACGGCCAAACCCGAGCCGGCGCTTCTCTCCCGGCTTCCCCACCACCTCATCGATATCCGCGACCCCGACGAACAGTACACGGCAGGGGATTTTGTCCGACTCGCCGTCGAAGCCTGTGCGGCGATACGGCAGAAGGGCAGGCTCCCTGTCCTCTGCGGGGGAACCGGCTTTTACGTCCGCAACTTCCTGTGCGGGGTCCCGGGCGCTCCCGCGGCCGATCCCGCGATCCGGGCCTGTGTGGCCTCCGACCTCGAACGTCTCGGCGTCGGGGCCCTGCGCGAGGAGCTTCAGAGATCCGACCCGGTTTCGGCGGAACGCATACATGTCAATGATACCTACAGACTGACCCGCGCGCTCGAGATTATCCGCGCCACGGGAAGGCCATTGGCCGATTTCGCGGCCGGGGAAGGTTTGCGCGACGACGAGGATTTCCTTGTCGTCGGTATCGAAAGGCCGCGGGAGGAGCTCAACGCGAGGATCGACGGGCGCGTCGACGCCATGTTCGACTCAGGACTCGTGGAGGAGTTCAGAGGCCTTGCCGCGAAGGGATACCGCGCCCGGGACCCCGGCATGAGGGCCATAGGCTACCGCGAGTTCTTCGATCCCGAATCAGGACAGATTCTTGACTTCGACCGGAAAGTCGTCCTTGCAGGGATCAGAGAACTCGTCAAGCTCGACACGAGGCGCTACGCGAAGCGGCAGATGACCTTTTTCCGGGCCCTGCCCGGCATCGTCTGGCTGCCTCCGGACGAAGAGGCCTTTATGCAGGCCCTTTCGAGATTCCTTGCGGCGCGTGGCGCTCAGGTTCCCCTATAGGTCGCGAACCGGGTTGCGGCCGCGAATGAAGTCGCCGGCCTTCCCGAAGCCTGAAAACGCCGGTATACTCTGGCGATGGACCTGCAAAACCTCGGGCTCACAGCCCTCCTCGCTCTTCTTCCCATTTCCGAACTGCGCGGAGCCATTCCCTTCGCGGTCGCCAAGGGCATGCCGCTTCTTCAGGCGGCTGTCTTCTGCATCCTGGTCAACGCCCTCGCGGGGCCGATCGCCTACCTCTTTCTCAACACATTCCACAAGCTTCTGTACAAATGGAAGGCCTACAAGAACTTCTTCGACCGCTTCGTCGAGCGGGCCCGTCTCAAGGTCCACGAGAGCGTCCAGAAATACGGCTACTGGGGACTCATGGTCTTCGTCGCCATACCGCTTCCCCTGACAGGTGCCTGGACGGGCATCCTCGGGGGATGGATACTGGGCATGGAGAAGAAGAAGACCATACTCGCCGTGGCCGCCGGCGTCTTCGTGGCCGGCTGCATCGTCACGGCGGTTGTCGGTCTCGGAATCGGGGCTCTCTCTTTCTTCACGAAAAAAATCTAGACAGGCGAGCTGCCCCACTCCGGGGCGAGCGCGATATCCACACCACAGAATCGTCGACCCGGGACAACCCAGGAAATACCGCACGACAAGGGTCAATATGCGCATCGATTACTCGAAAGAACTCAATCCGGAACAGTACGAGGCCGTCACCGCGACGGAGGGCCCTGTCCTCATCATCGCGGGCGCCGGCTCGGGCAAGACGAGGGTCATCACCTTCCGCATCGCGTACATGCTCGAGAGGGGCATCCCCCAGAGCGCCATACTCGCGCTGACCTTCACGAACAAGGCCGCGCGGGAGATGGCGAACCGCGCCCAGGAGATCACGGGACGCAAGCTGCGCGACCTGACCGTCTCGACCTTCCACTCCTTCGGCGTGAAGATTCTCAGAAAGGAGATCCACCTCCTCGGCTGGAAGGATAACTTCTCGATCTACGACGAGACCGACAAGACCCAGACCATCAAGGACTGCGCCCGCGAATTGGGCTTTACAATGGAAGGTTTCGACGCGTACAAGGTGGGGCAGATTTTCTCGGACGTCGCCTGCGGCAGGGCCGAGTGGGCCGGGGAGAACGATGCCTACAAGGGGCTTTTCGCCGAGTACCGCCGAGCGCTGAAAATTTTCAACGCCGTCGATTTCGACGATCTCATCTCCATGCCGGTCGATATCTTTGCACGCTTCCCGGAAGTCAGACAGAAGTACCGCGAGCGCTTTTGCTACATCATGATCGACGAGTTCCAGGACACTTCGAGCCAGCAGTACGAGTTCATGCACATGATAGCGGGCGAGAATGTCTGCGTCGTCGGCGACGATGATCAGTCGATCTACTCCTGGCGCGGGGCGAACTACGAGAATCTCCTGCGTTTCGAGCGGGATTACCCCGCCGTGAAAGAGATCAAGCTCGAGCGGAACTACCGTTCGACCTCGACCATACTGACCGCGGCCAACGCCATCATCGCCAACAACACGAACCGCAAAGTAAAGAACCTCTGGTCGCCCTCGGGGAAAGAGGGCACGCCCATCGAGTTGGTCAGCCCCGAGGACGACAGACAGGAGGCCGAGTACATAAGCCGCTCCATAAAGGAGATACGGCTCAGGGAGAACAAACCCTGGGAAGAGTTCGGCATCCTCATCCGGACGAACTCGCTCTCACGCCAGCTCGAAGAATCCCTCATGGCCGCCGGGCTTCCTTACAGGATCACGGGCGGCCCCTCCTTCTACTCACGCAAGGAGATCCGCGACGTCATTTCCTACTTGCGGGTCGTGGCCAATCCCGACGACGACACCAACTTCGTGCGCATCGTGAACACCCCCAGGCGTGGCATCGGCAAGTCGACGCTGGAGAAGCTGGTTTTCATCGCGAGGGCTCACTCGTGCTCGCTTCGCTCGGCCGTCGAGCTTCTGCGTTCGGGTGCCCTGTCGGAGCTTTCGGGCAAGAGTATCGTCGAACTCTGTGAGTTCATGGATCTCATCGAGTCCTTCCGCGAACAGCTCCTCGGCAAGAAGCGCATCGCCCAGGCAGTGCGCGCCATGATCGACAGGATCGACTACTGGGGCTACCTCGTCGAAGAGCACAAGACGAACGACAAGGTTGCGGTCTGGAAGTTCCGCAATATCGAGCTCCTTCTGCAGTCCATGGAGGACTGGGAGAAAGACCCCGACAACCTGAGCCCGGGGCTCTACGAGTGGCTCTCCCGCGTCAGCCTCGTGAACCGCGACGACGACAAGGACGGGGAGGGCAAGGTCAACCTCATGACCATCCACTCTGCCAAGGGCCTCGAGTTCGACGTCGTCTTCCTCGCGGGCTGCGAGGACGGCATCGTGCCCCACGCCCGCGCCATCGAGGAGGGGGAGGGCAACCTGGAGGAGGAGAGGCGGCTCTTCTACGTCGCCGTGACGAGGGCGAGGCAGAAACTCGTCATCTCTTCGTGCCTCAAGCGGCGCAACCGCAACCAGATCGTGGACTGCGCGCCTTCGCCCTTCCTTCTGGAGATTCCGGCCGGGCTCACGAGCCAGCCCGAGATCGAGGGGGAGTTCACGGAGGAAGAGGGCGCCGCCTGTTTCGACCGCCTCAAGGCGATGTTCGGTCCAGCTTGATCCAGGTGAGTTCGTGGCGGTTGTGCCAGAGGTGGACGACGCGGGAGCCGGGTATGGCGGCGAAGCGCTCTGTCGTCGCCTTGTCGAAGGATGCGCCCTGCATCTTGATCGTGCAGACGAAATTCCGGGCGAGGCCTGAATCCAGCCACTTTGATACCCACGCGTAGAGGGCTTCCGGATAGCAGATGACGTCCGAGCACAGCCAGTCCACGGCGCCGATATCGGCCGGCTTGAGGGTGAAGGCGTCGTGTTTCATGGCGCTGACCCCCGGCATGGCCGCTATGCGCTCATCGAGAGGGGCGCGGTCGATGGCGAGCACCGAGGCGCCGAGCCCCGCGAGTGCCCAGGTCCAGCCGCCGGGCGAGGCTCCGGCGTCGACACAGCGTTCGCCCGGCCCCGGCCTCTTCCCCGCGAGCAGCAGAGCCTCCCAGATTTTCCGGTAGGCACGGCTCGGCGGTCCCTCCTTGTCCTCCTCGAACTCGAACTCACCGTTTGGGAAGGGGCTCGAGCAGGCCGGAGAGGCCACGAGGAGGTTTTCGTCGAGGAGGGTGAAGGCGCCCATGGGGACAGCGGGAATCTCGAAGGGAAAAGGTTTGGGTTTTGTCGGCAGGGGCGGGAGTCTCTCCGAGATCAAGGCCGTGCGCCTGTGCAGGCGGGTCGGGCAGGGTGCCCAGTTGCGCTGAATGGCCTTGAGCGTGCGGGCGGCCTCTCCGACCGAATCGAACTCGATGACCAAGGGATCCAGCCAGACATTGCGCGTCCAGTAGGCTTTCGGCCTGGGTCCCAGAACCGTAACGAGTTCGGAGTCGACGCGGATCCGGTCCGGCAGCTCTTCGAGCAGGTGGTCGAGAAAGCCGCGCGCAGCGTGGAAGATGGTTCCTTCGAGGGGTCTCACCGGCGGAGTATGCACGGAAGGGCATTCCGGGGTCAACCGAAAGCCGCGGTCCGTCAGCCGCGACACAGTGATCGCCTCTCATCGATTGCCCCTCATCGATTGCGGTCACTACGTCGCTGCTTACATGAGTTTCGAGGCACGGGCAGCGGCCATGATCGCGGCGTGTTCGCGGTTGGACTCGAAAAAATCGGCGAAATCGGCTTCCCTGCCGAGCTTGCCTGCCCTGAGCTGCAGAGCCTTGAACGCCCGCCCGAGCAGGGAGAGGGGACTCGCCCCGGCGCATTCCGAAAGAAGGGAGAGCCGGTAGGCATAGTAGAAATAGAGATAGGAATAGGGGTGAACGGTCGCCAGGCGATTTTCCCGCGCGAGGGAGAGAAGTGTATCGAGGTTTTTCTCCGCAGTCGCGGGCTGAGCGAGCGATGTGGTGTAGAGACTGAACGCGAGTATCCTGTCCGAGGCGAGACTGCGGGATGCACCGTACCCTACCGAAAGGCCTTCCAGCGATGAAAAGCCATCCTGCCACGAATGCCAGTCGGCGCCTGTCCATTTTGTCGCTTCCGTGCGCGTTTCGATG
Organism: Treponemataceae bacterium; assembly: GCA_963678065.2. GTDB lineage: Bacteria > Spirochaetota > Spirochaetia > Treponematales > Rectinemataceae. The sequence continues at coordinate 1,213,270 of CAXXVZ010000003.1, read as the reverse complement.
CTCTCCGGCGCGAAGCCCGCCAGGCGGGTTGCCTCGGCGGCAGCCTCGGCGGCGGCCGAGGTCATGCCGAGGTCGAGGAGGCATTCGGCGAGAAACCACCGCGCCTCCGGATCCGCGTATTCTCTGTCCAGGATGGCCCGGGAAAGTCTGGTGTCCCCGAGATGGCAGTCGGATCTGGCTTTCCAGATCCCTGCACGCTTGCACACCGCATCGTGGCCACAGCTGCCCGCGATGGTTTCCAGAGCGCCGAAAGTCCTGCTCGCCCCCGCGTACCTTCCCAGTTCGAAATCGATGCGGGCGAGCACGAAGAAGGCTGCTTCCTCCGGGTAGTGCCGTCGGACGAGTTTGGACAGGGCGGAGGTTTCGCGCGCGAGCAATCCCGCCCGCCCGAAATCTCCCATGGCGAGGCAGCTTCCTGCCTCCGCGATCTTCGCTCTGGCGCATTCCATCCAGTCTCCAGAGGGACCGGCTAGGTCGGCAGAGTTGGAGAGATAGGCGCTGCCTTGGATGAGCTGGCCTGTCGCGAGGGAGCAGAGTCCGAGAATTCTCTGGGCCCGCGCCTCGATGAGGGGCGGTCTGCGACCTCCCGATTCCAGGATGGCGGATTTTGCATAGGAAGCGGCGCTCGGTATCCGGTGTTCTGCGTATTCGGAGCAGGCCCTGGCCAGAAGCGCGAGGGCCCGCGATGGGGTGCCGGGAATGGCCGATCGCTCCAGTTCGATGAGAGCCCCCGCCGAGCCCTCCCGATCGCCCATCTCCTGGGCGGACAAAAAATCGGACCACGGCGCGCAGGGCGAGTCCTGGATTGTCCAGGTGCCGGGATGGGCGGGATCGAGGGCGAGCTCCTGTGCGATGCACTCGAGGGCGAGGGTCTGGGTCGTCGCGTCCTCTGCCGCGGGCAGGGAGAGGGAGCGGTAGAGGGCGAGGCATGGCCGGACCTTGCCCGATTTCATCCTCGCTTCGAGGAGGCGGAGAAAATCGCCCACAAGCTCTGAGCCTGAGTCGGGAAGAATATTCTTCGCGATCGAGGGCACTTCCCTGAAGACTGGTTTCGGAAGACCCGATTCGCGCGAGATGAAGCCCAGAAAAGAAAAATACTCCTCCACGCAGTCCAGGGCCGCCTTCGGGAACCCCTGCGATGCCATGTACGAGACGAATTCCGCCCCCGTGAGGACTCCTTCCGCGAGACTCAAAAGGACGAGATAGCGTGAGTGTTCCTCCGGAAGGTTCTCGAGAAGCTGTTTTGCCAGCTCCTCGAATGAGGTTCCCGGAAGTGGTGAAAACTGGCCTGCGGAGCCCGCAGCCTCGATGATGAGGGCGAGTCTCAAGGGATCCTGGAGGCTCGCCCTCGCCGCGGCGACCGCGTCGAGTCCCGGCAGTCCCGCCGGAAGCTCTTTCCGGGCGACCTGTATCGTGTCGGCGAAGGACAGTCCGGCAATCCGCACAGGGTCACGGCAGAAGGCATTCTGGGGGGAAGTCGGCACCCGGGATCCGGCCGCCACGAGAATGCCCTTTCCTGCGCGGAAAAGTTCCGGGTCTCCGAGGAGGGCAAGGCATTCCTCGGAGAGCTCTTCCGGCCAGCGGAGTATGATCCAGGCTGGCAGCCCCTTTGCGGCCATCCGCCGCGCGTAGAGCTCAAGGGCCTTGCGGAAGTCGAGGCTGAGGCCGCGGACAAGGTCCTGACAGAATGAAGTCCTGTAGGGATAGTGGCGGAAAAAGTCCACGCCGGCGGCCAGTTCACCGAAGATCCGGCCTTCTTCCTCCGAAGCGGGTTCACCTGCACTCAGTCCGGAGATGATGGCCTCGATCCCGTCGATGATGGGCGAAAAGGCATTCCGTTTGCGCGATCCAGGACCGACTATGGGGAACAGCGCCGCCTCGTCGCCGAACTCGACCTTGAACGCGGCCAGGAGAAGACGGAAGGCCATGTCCGAAGGGCCCTGGACGCAGAGCGGGGCGGGAATTGTCCCGACGGTGGAAGGGGAGGAACCCGAGGCCGGAAAAAGGGCGGCGGCAGCGCAGGAGATGGCCGAGGCAGAGAATTCCCGGATTTTCGAACGCAGGCCTGCGATATCGTCCGGGCACGCGGCGATGGCCATTTCGCCCGGCGGACAGAGCGGTTTTCTGAAACGGAAACGGCTGATTTTCCGGCAATCCGTCCCCGGCAAGGTTTCCGCGGCGAAATACCGGGTGAATCCGGCGAGCGCCCCGGAAGCCGCCGACACGCCGGGGTAGAAGGCTTCCTGCTCGGCTCGCTTTTCCCCGGGACCGCCCCCGATTTCCCCGGGAGGAAACACCCGAAGGCGTATCCGCGCGGGCTCGGCGTCGGGTGCCGCGAGGATGGCGGATGCCGACTCGAGGAAAAGGCTCGGAGCGAGAAGTCCCGGACTTCGCGACTCGGGGAAGTCGGCGACGATGCCCTCTTCCTCCGGATGGACGAGAGCCCCGAATCGCCGCGCTTCCGCGCAGAGTTGCCCGAAAAGTCCCAGTCTCCTGCTTTCAGAGGAGGGATCCCTGTGCGTTTTCGAGCTGTCCATCACGATGCGGATCATTGCTGCGTTTCCCCTTGTCGAGTGTGCTGCATTTTATACCCGAATCGTGTAGATTGTGTATGACTTTGGTCGGGAATTTTCGTGCCGGGCCTGCGGCGGGGAGGGAAACAATGTCAAGCGACGCGATCGTACGTTTTCTTTCCACGGGTTTCGACGAAGCCCTGCGTGACCCTGTCTGGGGAACCATACTCCTCTCGCCCGGCCTCGCGGCTCTCGCCGCCTGCCCGGCCCTTGTCAAACTCGACGGCATACTCCAGCTCGGCCCCGCGCATCTGGTCTATCCGGGCGCGACACATACGCGCCGGGCCCACTCCATCGGTGTCTGCCACGCGGCGCGCCGGCTCCTTCTCGCCCTGGGCGAAAAAGGCATGATCGACTTCGTCAGTCGCGAGGGGGCAGCCTCCTTCCTCGCCGCGGCTCTCTGCCACGATCTCGGCCATTTCCCTTTCGCCCATTCGCTCAAGGAATTGCCCCTTGCCGACCACGAGACCCTCACCGGCCTCGCCATCCGCGAAGGCAGAGTCAGAGCCTCCGTGGAGGCATCCGGCGCCGAAACGGAGATGGCTGCCGCCATCGTGGATGCGGATCTTCCCGACAGGGGCTCGCGGGAAATCCGTTTTTTCAGGGGACTGCTCTCGGGTGTCCTCGACCCTGACAAACTCGACTATCTCAACCGGGACGCCTTCTTCTGCGGCGTGCCCTACGGAATCCAGGACAGCGACTTCATCCTGAGACGGGTCGCGGTCGACGGAGCCGACAGGCTCGGCGTCGACGGGCGCGGCATCATGAGCATCGAGGGAATCCTCTTCTCCAAGTATCTCATGTACCGTTCAGTCTACTGGCACAAGTCGGTGCGCGCCGCCACGGCCATGATCAAGAAGGCCGTCGTCCTCGCATTGAATGAGGGCGTTCTGGCCGGTCCCGAGCTCTACGGCCTGGACGATGCAGGTTTTTTCCACCTCCTCGCCTCGCGCGACTACAGCCCTTTCTCCCTCGCCCGTGACGTGAGGGAGGGCAGGCTCTTTCAGGCCGTCCTCGACATACCCTTCGAACCGGCAAAGCCGACCCATGTCGCGCTGCTCGACCTGGAACACAGGTGCCGCGTCGAAGCGGAAATCGCCGCTCTGCTGGCCCTAAAGGGGAGGGCATCGGGAAGTCTCGATGTCGTCATCGACATACCCGAGCCCGTCTCCTTCGAATCCGACCTGCCTGTCATCGGCCACGAGGGGGGCCGGGACCTGCCTTTTACGGAGAGTGCGACGGTTTTCGCCCCAGCCGTGATCGCGGGATTCTCGAACTCCCTCAGGCGTCTGCGGGTTTTCTCCCGCGCCGGACAAGGCGGAATCGATCCGGATCCCGAGACACGCCTCGTCGTCAGCGACTACTTCGCCTCAAAGTCCTGATCGGAACCCTGACAGTCCCGGGGCTGACATCTTTCTCTTTCGCTTGACCTTCCGGTCCCGAATTCTGATCCGGACAGTACTACACGCGTGTGTGCGACAAATCCACGAATATTAATTCTGTCGAGTATTTTCGCAAAAAGATTCGTTGACATATCTCGATGTACAGGTAGAATAACAATGTAAGTGGGAAATAGTGGTAAATAGTAGGAAGAGGTGGAATGAACTTACTGACGGGCGAGTTCAGGAATACCCTGGACGAGAAAGGACGAATATCTCTCCCTGTGCGACTCAGAAATGGGCTCGCGGGGAATTCTTTCGTCCTCACCCGCGGAGTGGACAATTGCCTCTGGCTCTTCCCGGAAGCTGTCTGGGAGTCTTTCGCGAGAGGCGTGACATCCATCGGGAGTCCCTTCGACGCGAACGCCCGCCTCGTCCAGAGAAGGATGCTGGCCCCCGCCCAGGAAGTCGAGGTCGACAAGCTCGGTCGAATTTCCATTCCCCAGAGCCTGCGCGACTACGCCCGGCTCGGCAAGGATTGCACGATCCTCGGAATGACCAGTTACGTGGAAATCTGGGACAGCGCAGCCTATTCGGCCTACCTCGGAGAGACGGAATCCGATTTCATCGCGGCGACCGAGAGCTTCAAGAGCGTGAGACTCGAGGCGAGGCAGTGATGAAGTCCTCCATCGTTCATTATCCGGTGATGCTCGGGGAAATCCTCGAGTGGCTGGTTCCGGCCAAGCCCGATGCCCTCATGCTCGACTGCACCCTGGGCGAGGGCGGGCACGCCGAAGCCTTCCTCGTAAAGTACCCACAGCTGCTTTACGCCGGCATCGACGCTGATCCCGTGATCCAGGCCAAGGCGCGCGAGCGGCTTTCGCCTTATGCTCCCAGGGTCGTCTTCCTCTCCGGGTATTTCGACGAGGTTCTCGCCGATCTCGGATCGGGAGAAACCGCGGGGATTCCCTTTCCCGACGCGAGCGTCCGCCGGCCAGATCTCATCCTCTTCGACCTCGGCATCTCCATGCACCATTTCGCCGAGTCCGGTCGCGGTTTCGGCCACGGCAAGGACGAGACCCTCGACATGAGACTCTCCCCCGGCCGGGGCCGCACGGCTTCCGACATCGTCAACAAGGAGCGCGAAGAGGAGCTGGCCAGGATCATCTTCGAGTACGGCGAGGAACGCTACTCCAGAAGGATCGCCCGCGCCATCGTCGAAGAACGCAGAGTCTCCCCCATCACGACTACCGCGCGGCTCGCCGACCTTGTGGCCTCGTCGGTGCCTGCGACTTACCGGAATGGGCGTTTTCACTGCGCCACACGCACCTTCCAGGCTTTGCGCATCTGTGTCAACGACGAACTTGGCCGCGCCGAACGCGGCATAAGCGCAGCGGCGGGACTTCTCGCCCCCGGAGGAAGGGTGGCTGTGATCAGCTTCCATTCTCTCGAGGACAGGATAGCGAAGAACCTGTTCCGCGAGCTCGCGCAGGGTCCGAAGCTTCACGACGGAGTTCCCGGAGCCGGCGGAAAGGCTTTGTCGGGCGGAACAGGCAGGTCGGACAAGGCGGGCGCGGAGGGTTTCCTCATTCTGACAAAAAAACCCCTCGAGCCGACGCAGGAAGAGGCGAGAAAGAATCCTCCCTCCCGCAGCGCGAAGTTGCGCGTTCTCGCCAAATATCCGGTCTCAGGCCCCTCTGCGGATTCCGTAGTCGCGGCGGAGCAAGGAGGCGGGGCATGAAGCGCAATCCTCTCTTCATAGCCGCTGCCGCAGCGGGGCTCTCCCTGCTTCTTTTGACCTGGCAGACAGCCCGTTTCGCCTCTCTTTCCTCCAGGGCGAAGAAGCTCGAGAGGACGCAGGAAGACTGGACCGAGGAAAATCGCAAACTCGAGTCCGGAATTTCCGTTCTGACGAACAGAACGAGGTCGGCGACGGCCGCAGTGAGGCTCGGGCTTGAAAAAGCGAAACCCGAACAGCGTATCCGCGTAGTCGTGACGCCAGCGGAGGCCGGCAAATGAACGAGACAGCCATGGCTGCGCCCGGCCCCGAATCCGGCCTCGCCGCGGATGCCCAGGCCTCCTTCGCTGCCCGGGAGTCTCGACTCCTTTTCACAGCCGGAGAGGCGGCATCCCTTCTGGGCTGTGGGTTCCAAGGCGATGTCGGAGCCCGCATCTCGAGCGTCGTCACCGATTCCCGTTCGGTCCGTCCGGGTGCGATGTTCGTCGCCCTTCCCGGCGAGCGGGTCGACGGCCACGACTTCATCGCGAAAGCCCTCGACTCCGGAGCCTCCTGCATCCTCGCCTCTGCGGCCAGGGCAGAGGCAGCCCTCGCGGCCTTCTTTGCGACCACGGGAGAATCCGCCCTCATCCTCGTCGACGATACCGTAAAGGCTCTCCAGACTCTCGCCCGCGTGCACAGAAGCCGCCACCCTTCACTCCTGCGCATCGGGATAACCGGCTCTTCCGGCAAGACAACGACGAAGGAGTGCGTCGCCTCCATCCTCGGAAAGGGGCGGAATGTCGTCATGAATCCGGGAAACCTCAACTCCGACATCGGACTTCCCGTCTCGATGTTCCTCATCGGCCCGGAACACGAAGTGGGGATCTTCGAGATGGGAATGAACCGCGCGGGCGAGATCGGCGAGATAACTGCAGTCTATGAACCCGACATCGCCCTCATCACCAATGTGGGGACTGCCCATATCGGAATTCTCGGCAGTCGGGACACCATTGCAAAGGAAAAAAAGGATGTGTTCTCGCGTTTTTCCGGGAGCCAGCGCGGTTTTGTCTGGGAGGACGACGATTTCAACGCCTACCTGAGACGCGAAGTCGCGGGCGAAGTCCGGAATTTCGGCGAACGCTCGACTCCCGGTTTTACGGGCGCGCGCCCCGCGGGGCTCGACGGTTTCGAGATCGACTGGAGGGACCGGACCATCCGCTTCCCCCTGCCGGGGCGGCACAACCTCCTCGACGCGCTCGCGGCCATCTCTGTGGCGCTCGCGGCGGGAGCCTCCGACGACGATGTCGTCGCGGGGCTCGAGTCGGTCAAGCCGCTCTTCGGCCGTTCCGAGATCCTGCGCGGCAGGCTCACCCTCATCCGGGACTGCTACAACTCGAACCCCGACTCAGTCGGCGCCGTCCTCGACTTCTGTGATTCGGTGGAGACCTCCTCGCGGAGGATCTATGTCCTCGGATCCATGCTCGAGCTCGGGCCGGAATCGGAAAACGCCCACGCCGTCCTCGGAGCCCGCGCCGGCTCGTCAAAGGCAAAAGCCCTTTTCTTCTTCGGGGTCGAGACGGATGCCTCGGCCAAGGCCGCGAAGGAAGCCGGATTCGCAGGACCGGTCTGGCAGGGGACCGATGTCGACGGCCTCAAAACGGCTCTCCGCTCGTATGTGAAAGAGGGAGACATCGTCCTCCTCAAAGGTTCCAGAGGCATGGCCCTCGAGAGGCTGGTAGAATGCCTCCCGGGCTTCGACCAAGCCGCGGCGTCAGCCGCGGTCCTGGCCGACACAAAGGATGCAAACCATGTTGCGTGACCTCCTTCTTCCCCTCGTCAAATACTTCAGCGCTCTCAACATCATGAAGTATCTGACCTTCAGGGCCATGTACGCCGCCGTGACGGCGCTCCTCCTGTGCTGGCTTTTTGGTCCCAGGGTGATCGAGAGGCTGAGGGTCCTCAAGTTCGGACAGTCGGTCCGAACTGACGGCCCCTCGACGCACCTCGTCAAATCCGGAACCCCGACCATGGGCGGCGTTCTCATCATTCTTTCCGTCGCCATCTCCGTCTTCTTGTGGCAGGACCTGCACACCGTGTACACGTGGGTAGCCCTCGGAACCCTCCTCCTGTTCTGCGCGATCGGCTTCGCGGACGATTACCTCAAGATAAAACGCAGGAATTCCGACGGACTCTCCGTTGTCCAGAAGCTCGTCCTGCAGTTCCTGGTGGCGGGCGGAGCCGTGCTCGTGCTCTACTTTACCGGCGGAGCCGACACCACCCAGCTCTACATCCCCTTCTTCAAGAAACCCGTCATCGATCTCGGAAGCCTCTGGATTCCGCTCGCGGCCATCTACGTCGTGCTCTGGTCCAATGCGGTCAACCTCACCGACGGACTCGACGGGCTCGCGACCGGCCTCGTCATAATGGCGGTTCTCGCCTTCGCGGTCCTGACCTATGTGTCCGGGCGCGCGGACTGGTCGGCCTACCTCGCCATCCCCTTCATAAAAGGCGCAGGCGAACTGACTGTCTTCAACCTCGCCCTCATCGGCGCCTGCACGGGCTTCCTCTGGTTCAACGCCCACCCCGCGGAAGTGTTCATGGGCGACGCAGGCTCCCTCGCCCTCGGCGGCGTTCTCGGCGTTCTCTCCCTCATAGTCAAGAAGGAGCTTCTCCTTCTCGTCGTAGGGGCCATGTTCATCCTCGAAGCCTTCTCCGTCATTCTGCAGGTCGGCTATTTCAAGCTGACAAAGGCGAAGAGCGCGGATGGCAAGGGCAAGCGCCTCTTCCGCATGGCCCCCTTGCACCACCACTTCGAGCTGGGCGGATGGAAGGAGACAAAGGTTGTCGTCCGTTTCTGGATAATGGGCGGCATTTTCGCGATTCTGGCTCTCACAACCCTGAAAATACAGTGAAAGACATGATGAAGGTGAGGAATTTCCGGCATGGGCGCTCTCCTGCCGCCGGAAAAGAACAATCCGCGCGAGGCATCTCCGCCTTCCTGGCCGGAAGGGAAAAGGCCTACGAGTACAAATCCCCCTACCGGGTCTCGGCTGCGCAGGAAAGCAAAGTGAAAAGCGTGTCGCTGCGCGCGGCGAATCTGGCCGCTTTCGGCGCCCGGGACGGCGACACCACCATGCTCGCCCTCTTCATCTGCCTCACCGTCATGGGTTTTGCCACGCTCTGGTCGGGTTCTTCGGGCTACGCCCTGTCCATCGGACGCGGCGCCGAGCATTTCCTCATCCGACAACTCATGTTCATGATTCCCGCCTGCATTCTGTTCGTGCTTTCGGCGATGATTCCTCTTGAGGTTCTCAGGCCGAGGGCCGGAGTTTTCATGATCGCTGGCCTGATTTTCCTCTTCTTTCCCCTTATCCCGGGGCTGGGCGAAGTGCGCAATGGCGCCTCGCGCTGGATCAATTTCGGCCCGACGACCATCCAGCCATCCGAATTCTGGAAGCCCATCCTCGTGTTCTATCTCGCCCACATACTCGACAAGAAACGCGAGTCGATGGACGACACCATCGGCACCCTCATTCCGCCCTTTCTGGTTCTCATCGCGGGCTCAGGCATCATCTTCTTCCAGAGCAACTTTTCCACGGCGGCCGTGGCCGCCTTGGCCGGCCTGGCCGTTTTCTGGGCGGCCGGGGCCCCGATGCGCTTCTTCGTCGGCATCCTCTCGATGGTAGTTCCGCTCGGCCTCCTCAGCGTCCTCGTCTCCGATTACCGCATGATGCGGGTTCTCTCCTTCATCGTGCCCGGTCTCGATCCACACGGCCAGGGCTATCAGGTGCAGAACTCGCTCAAGGCGATCATTTCCGGAGGATTCTTCGGCAAGGGAATCGGGCTCGGTACGCGGAAAATCGCATCGATCCCCGCAGTGCAGTCAGATTTCATCTTCGCGGCTTTCGCGGAGGAAACGGGTTTCATCGGTGTGCTCGTCTTCTTCTTTCTCTGGGGCGCCCTGTTTCTCCGGACATTCAAGGCCGCATTCGAGATGGACGGATTCCGTTCCTACCTCGCTTTCGGGCTTGGCTTTCTCGTCTCCATACAGGTTCTCGCCAATGTCGCCGTCGTGTCCGGCTTCGTTCCCGCAACCGGACTTCCTTTGCCTCTTTTCAGCGCGGGCGGCTCGTCCCTGTTCATGATAGCCATCTGTTTCGGCCTTCTGTACAACTGCACCCGCAAGGGAGGGTACGAGCGTGTCTGATTACGCCGCCCGCATGTCGACGATGAAGACGAATCCGAAACAGGGGAAAATTTCACCGCGGAATCAGGACTCGGGCTTGCGGAAAGCATCCCGCGACCGCTCTCCCGGATACTTCGTCCGGACACTCAGAGCCGTACTCGTTCTCGCCATTCTTGCTGGGGCAGGCTACGCGGCCTGGATCTATCTTCCGCCCGCCCTCCGGATAACCCAGGTCCAGGTCACCGGGAACGTGACAATACCCGAGGCCGATATCCTCGCGGTTGCGGCGCTCGGCGGCAACGAGAACATCGTGACCGTCGACATTCCCGCCATACAGCGCAGACTGGCCGCCGAGCCCCGCATCGAGAGGGTCAGGGTATCCAGGGTTCTGCCCACGACACTCGCCGTCATGGTCACGGAGCGCAAGCCTGTGGCCTGTCTCCTCGTCCAGACCGACAGGGGCCTGAGGCCCGTCCTCGTCGATGCCCTGGGCGTCGTCTACGCCTACGCCGACGAATCCCCCGCGGGGCTTCCCGTCGTCTCCGGTGTCCAGTTCGAGAATTTTATGCCCGGACAGCGTCTGCCCGCCGAGCTCCTGCCCGTCCTCGCGGGCTTGAAAAACCTCGAGACGACGGCGCCTGCCCTCATCTCCGCCTTCTCCGAGATCAGGATCGTCCGGCTCGCCGCCGGCGACATCGAACTTCTGCTCTATCCCGTCCACGTTCCCATCCCGGTGAGGACGCAGGCGGTTCTGGACGAAAAAACGCTTCGTTCCGTCATATTGGTACTCGACATCCTCAAGGACAGGCATTCCGCCGGCACCATCGAGGAAGTCGACTTCCGCACCGGTACCGTCGTGTACCGAACAAAGGAGGGACAACCTGGCTGACAATCTGATCGTCGGCCTCGACGTCGGCACGGCTTCCACAAGGGCTGTCGTCGGGGAATACAACGATGATGGCGTTCTCGAGATAATCGGCGTGGGAGTGGCTCCCTCGACCGGTCTTCGTCGGGGCGTCGTCGTCAACATTGAAGCCACACTCGCCTCCGTGGCCTCCGCCATCGAGGCCGCCGAGCTCATGTCGGGCCGCGAGATCAAGAGCTGCATCGTGGGCGTCGCAGGAGCCAACATCGAGAGCCTGAACTCCCGGGGCGTCGTCGCCGTCACGGGCAAAGGGCGCGAGATCGCGCAGGAAGATGTGGACAGGGTCCTCGAGGCGGCCAAGGCCGTCGTGATTCCTATGGACCGCGAGGTCATCCACGTCATTCCGCAGACCTACATCGTGGACGACCAGGCGGGAATCCGCGATCCCCTCGACATGATAGGCGTGAGACTGGAGGCCGAGGTCCACATCGTGACCGGCTCGGTGACCACCGTCCAGAATCTCCTGAAGTGCGTCAACCGCGCGGGATTCAAGGTGGAGAGCCTTCAGCTCCAGAGCCTCGCGGCGGCCCGTTCAGTCCTGTCCAAGGACGAGAAGGATCTCGGCTGCCTCGTGATCGACATGGGGGCCGGCACCACAGACCTCCTCGTCTACTCCAACGGGGCGCCCTACTTCACGGGAGCCGTGCCCGTCGGCGGGCTCAACGTCACGAACGACATCTCCATCATGCTGAGCGTGCCCATGGACGCCGCCGAGCGCATCAAGCGCCAGTCGGCATCCTGCTGGCCGGCCTCCATCGACGCGGACGAGACTATCGTCGTTCCCGGCATCGGCGGCAGGGCGCCCATGGAGATCACGCGCCGCAAGCTCTCGTCGATCGTGAAGCCGCGCATCGAGGAAATCCTGCGCATGTCGCGCGATCAGGTCGAGAACAAGGGGCACTGCTGGGGCCACATCAAGTCGGGCGTCATCCTGACGGGTGGCGCTGCCATGATGCCCGGAGTCGTCGAGCTGGCCCAGGAGATTTTCGGCCTGCCGGTCCGGATGGGGCTGCCGCTCACGATGGGCGGGCTCGTGGAGGAGTACCGGAATCCCGTGTATTCGACGGCTGTCGGCCTGGTGCTCTCGGGGGCCGACAGTCTGCCGGCTCCGCAGCGTGCGCAATCCCGCCCGCTGGGTCCCAAGTCCGACAAGACGAGGAGCGCGGGTCTCGGGAAGATATTGGCCTGGATAAAGAACGGATTTTTCTGAACAGGATTTCATGATCATTTCAACATATTGCCTTGAGGGGAGGGGAGTATGACAATCGCCATGGTGGATGAGGGGAAAACGGGATCATTGGTTTCGAAGGGAACGTCGCACACGGAAATCGCGGAAGATGATTCCTCCGCGCTCCCGACGGTGAATCCGACCGTGATCAAGGTGATCGGGGCGGGCGGCGGCGGCTCGAGCGCGGTGAACAGGATGATCGACGGGGGACTCTCCAATGTCGAGTTCATCGTCGTGAACACCGATCTTCAGGCGCTCCGTCTCTCGAAGGCCGACATCAAGCTCGGCATCGGAGAGAAGGTGACGCGCGGTCTCGGCGCGGGCGGAAAGCCCGATATCGGGGAGAAGGCCGCTCTTGAGGACAGAGACGCCATCGAGGACGCGCTGCGCGGCGCAGACATGGTCTTCGTGACCTCGGGCATGGGCGGCGGAACGGGCACGGGAGCGGCGCCCGTCATCGCGCAGATCGCGAGGGATCTCGGCGCGCTCACCGTAGGCGTCGTGACCAAGCCCTTCAATTTCGAAGGAAAAGTCGTCTCCCGGATAGCCGAAGAGGGGCTCCAGAAACTCCGCCAGGCCGTCGACACCGTCATCGTCATCCCCAATCAGAATCTGACCAAGATCGTGGAGCGCCGGACGCCGATCAAGGAAGCCTTCCGCATGGCGGACGAGGTTCTCCGCCAGGGCGTGCAGGGCATCTCCGACCTCATCACCGTGCCCGGCGAGATCAACATCGACTTCGCCGATGTCAGGACGATCATGGAAGGGAAGGGCGACGCGATCATGGGCATCGGCGCCGCCACCGGAGACAACAGGGCTGTCGAGGCGGCCTCCAAGGCCGTGAACAATCCCCTCCTCGAAGACTCCCGCATCGAGGGAGCCAAGAATATCCTCGTCAACGTGACGGGCGGAGAGGATTTCTCCCTCATCGAGTACCAGGAAATCGTCGACCTCATCACCGAGAAGGCCAACGATGACGCCCACGTCATCACCGGCTTCATCATCGATCCGTCGATGGGCGACGAAGTCAGGGTCACCGTGATCGCCACTGGCTTCGCGCGCAACGACGATGTGGCCGCGAGAATCGTCGAGGCGGCGACTGCGTCGGCGACTCCGACTTTGAACGTGGCCAAGAACCCCGCCAAGCCGATGGAAGTCCGGAAGAACGACGAGGGCAACATTTCCCAGAACGAGTGGGAGAGGATTTTCAACTCGGTGCCCCAGCGCGGAACGCGGGCTCCGGGCGCCGACGAAAACACCGAGCTCGACATTCCGACCGTGCTGCGCGACCGCCGCTACGCCGGCGAAAAGCCCGGGGTCTGAGCGTGACGGGTCCGGCTCTCCGGTACAGGGCCTATCTCCTCGCGGCCCGCCGCCGTTCGCCTCTGACGGCGGAAGCCTACGTGCACGAATATCTCGTCCTCGAAGCCTGGCTCGACCGGCGGGGAAAGGATATCGCGCGCGCGGAGAGCCGGGATATCCTCGAATACCTCATCTGGCGCCAGAAGACGCCGGTCGTTGCGGCTCAGGAGCGCGGGCGGGAGGCAGGTCCGGGAAGGGCTGTGGATGCTGCCGCGGACGAAAACCCGATAGCAAAACCGCCTGTGCCGCCCTCTGCCGAAAAGACGGGTCTGTCCCGGAAAACCATGGCCCGCATCGTCTCGAGCCTGCACTCCATCTTCAAATTCCTCAGACTGGAGGGGATACGGAGCGATGATCCGACAGCCCTCATCCTGACTCCCAAGCAGGAGAAAACCCTTCCTTCCGTCCTCCCTCTCGAGAGTATCAACCACTTCCTGTCGTCGGTCGAAACAGGGAGTCCCCGCGGCCTCCGGGACCGGGCGCTCTTCGAACTCATCTACTCCTGCGGCCTGCGCGTTTCGGAGGCCGCGGGCCTGACCTTCGACAGGCTTTACCTGGACGAACGGGTCGTGCGGGTTCTCGGCAAACGGCGCAAGGAGAGGCTCGTGCCCTTCGGGGAAGAGGCCGCGGCCTGGCTTTCGCGCTATCTCGAGGAGGGGCGTCCTCTCCTCGCAAAAAACAAGAGGTCCGAACTCGTCTTCCTGAATCAGGCAGGGAACGGGATCTCCCGCAAAGGAATATGGAAGCGCTTTGACGGCGTGCGCGATATTTCCGGTGTGTCGGCCAAGGTCCACACCTTCCGTCACAGCTTCGCCACCCACCTTCTCGAGGGCGGCGCGGACCTCCGGACGGTGCAGGAGCTGCTCGGTCACTCGGACATCACGACGACGCAGATCTACACCCATATCGAGAAAGAGGGGCTCGCCGAGTACCACGGAGAATATTTTCCGCGGCAGTAGGGCCGTATCCGCAATCGGAACGGGGCTTCGGCGACGTAGAGGGAGAGGGGGCTTTACCATGCACGACACGCGAGACGAGTCCACCCTTCTCATCGCTATCCACCGGCTCGAGGGACTCCGGAGGGAAGAAAAGATACTGCTCTCCGACCTCTGCCGGGACATCCGCGATCTTGAAAACCTCACTGCCGCCGACATCAGGGCCTGCACGGGGCGGGAGAAGAGCGCCGGCAGCTGGCAACCTGCGCGGGCGATCGCCCTCGCGGCGCGGGATCTGGAGCTCTTTGACCGCATGGGCATCTCGTATGTACATTATGACGACGTCCGGTATCCCCCGCTCCTGCGCGAAACCGCAGTTCCGCCTGTCGGACTCTTCTTCCGGGGCGGGCTTCCCGATCCTGCAAAACCGGCGGCGGCCATCGTGGGGACGCGCTCTCCGACGGGCACCGGACTATCCGCGGCCGCCTGTCTCGCCGGGGCTCTGATCCGCGCGGGAATTTCCGTGATTTCCGGCCTCGCGCTCGGCATCGATTCGGCGGCACACCGCGGAGCTATCGGGGCGGTCGGCTCCGGCGGCCATACCTGGGCGGTGTTGCCCTGCGGGATCGATCGGATATATCCTCCCTCGAACCGGAGCCTGGCGGCGGAAATCCTGGAATCGGGCGGCGGCCTCGTCTCCGAGTATCCTCCGGACACCGGAATCCACAAATACCGTTTTCCGGAGCGCAACAGGATCATCGCGGGGCTCGCGCGCGCCTGCGTCGTCGTGGAAGCTCCGGCTGTTTCGGGAGCCCTCATCACCGCGGAGCACGCTCTTTCGGAAGGAAGGGATGTCTGGGTGCACGGAGACTGCGCGGGAGGCCAGCGAAACGCAGGGGCGGACGCTCTGGCGGCCGCGGGCGCTCCAGTCCTTTCCGGAGCGCGGGAACTCCTTTGCGACTGGGGCTTGGCCCTGCCCTGCGCGGAGTCTGGCGGAGTGGGTGAGGTCAAGTCAGCGTCCGGTGGCAGGAATCGGCCGGAATCGCGCGGCTCTGCGGGTTCAGGCGACAGGCCGGGACAGGTTCAGGCAGAGGCACTTCGGCTTGAGCTCGGCATGGAAATGCGGTGAAGGGATCCGGCGTGGCCGGGATCATCCAAGGATCAGGAGATTTATCGAACATGGCAGCTACAGGAACAAAAAAGACTGCGACGACGAAAAAGACTGCCAGGACCTCTGGTCCGACGAAGGCGGCCCAGGCCTCCGCGGGCGCGGCGAAGCCGAGAAAGACTCCCGCCGCCGGAAAGAGTGCGGGTTCCAAGGCCGAAAAGACCGCCAAGGCCGCTCCCTCAGGCACACTCGTCATCGTCGAGTCTCCCGCCAAGGCCAAGACAATCGAAAAATATCTCGGATCGAAATACACCGTCCTCGCCTCGATGGGACACCTCATCGACCTGCCCAAATCGCGCCTCGGCGTCGACACGGAGAATGGCTTCGAGCCCGAGTACATGACGATACGCGGCAAGGCGGCCCTCCTCAAGGACCTGCACAAGGCCGCGAAAAAGGCCAAGCTCGTCCTCCTCGCGTCGGACCCTGACCGCGAAGGGGAGGCCATCGCCTTCCAGATCGGCAAATACCTCCAGGAAAAGATCCCCGGACTCCCCTGCGAGCGCATCATATTCAACGAAATCACCCCGGCGGCGATCAAGGAAGCGGTCAAGAATCCCCACAGCCTCGACATCCCCAAGGTCGACGCCCAGAAAGCCCGCCGTGTCCTCGACCGTCTCGTCGGCTACAATCTCTCGCCACTTCTATGGAAGAAGGTGAAGAACGGCCTCTCCGCCGGCCGCGTCCAGTCCGTGGCCCTCCGCCTCATCTGCGACCGGGAGAAAGAAGTCGAATCCTTCATTCCCACCGAGTACTGGAGCCTCGACGCGGAATTCAAGAAAGGAAGGGTAGGATTCTCGGCCGAACTCGCCCTCTACCGCGGCGCCAAGCCCGAGCTCGGCGTTGAAGCGGACGTGCTCGCCATCGTGAAGGATATCGAGGGCAAAGACGCCGTCGTCGGAGAGATCAAAGAGAGCGAGAGGATACTGAAACCCAAGGCTCCCTTCACCACCTCCAAGCTCCAGCAGACGGCGGCCAACCGCCTCGGCTTCACGAGCAAGAAAACCATGCAGCTTGCCCAGCAGCTCTATGAAGGCGTCAACGTCGGCTCGACACGCATCGGTCTCATAACCTACATGCGCACCGACTCGACGAGGATTTCCGCAGGCGCCATCGAGGAAGTCCGCGGCTACATAGCGAAGGAATTCCCCGGCGCCCTGCCCGATGCGCCTATCGTCTACGCTCAGGATGCCAAGGCCCAGGACGCCCACGAGGCCATCAGGCCGACGACTGTCCACTACGTTCCCGACGCGATCAAGGAATCCCTCACCAAAGACCAGTACAAGCTCTATGCCCTCATATGGGAGCGCTTTGTCGCGAGTCAGATGGCCAGCGCGCGCATGTCCGTGACGGGCTCCGACATCCTCATCGGCGACGCGGTGTTCCGCTCCTCGACTTCACGGCTCGTGGACAGGGGATTCTTCGCCGTCCTCAAGGTCGGGATCGCCCGCGAAGACAAGGAAGCCCACGCGGCCCCGCCCCTCGTCGCGGGAGAAAAGCTCAAGGTCGAGGGCCTCAAACCCGAACAGCACTTCACCCAGGGACCCTCCCGTTTCACCGATGCTTCCATAATCAAGGCCATGGAAGAGCAGGGGATCGGACGCCCCTCGACCTACGCGCCCACGATCTCCGTTCTCCTCGAGCGCTACTACGTCACCAGGGAAACGCGTCAGCTCGTGCCCACCACCCTCGGCAGGATGATAAACGACATTCTCGTCGAATCGTTCCCGACCGTGGTCGAGGCGGGCTTCACCGCATTCATGGAGACCAAGCTCGACGAGGTCGACGAATCGCGCGCCGACTGGGTCAAGGTCATAGGCGACTTCTACGGCCCTTTCAAGAAGCGCATCGACGAGATCATGGAGAGCCTCGCATCCTACCGCGGGACCCTCGACGAGAGCACCGACATCGTCTGCGAGAAGTGCGGCAAGCCCATGGTCAAAAAACTCGGGCGTTTCGGCTTCTTCCTCGCCTGCACCGGTTTCCCGGAATGCCGGAACACCCGCTCCGTTCCGCTCGCGAAGTGCCCGAAATGCGGCGGCGATGTCGTCGCGAGGCGCAAGGCGAGGGGAGCCGGAAGGGAATTCTTCGGCTGCGACCGCTATCCCGAGTGCGATTTCATCACCTACGACAAACCGACGGGCGCGCCCTGCCCGAAGTGTGGCTGGCCTCTCGTGGAGAAGGTGGACCGCAAGACGGGCGGACACAAAGCCTGCATCAATCCGGACTGTGACTATCTCCACTTCCAGACCGACGAGGATGAACATGGACCCGAAGATTGAGGACTACCTCGCCTATCTCGAGTCCGTGCGAGGACTTGCCGAGCGGACTCTCCGCTCCTACCGCGAGGACTTCGGACACTTTTCCACCCATCTGGATGGCATGGACCCCGACAGGGTCGCGGCATCAGATATACGGAACTTTGTCGCCTCTCTCGTGCAGGGCGGCCTCGCCTCGTCGAGCGTGAACCGCTCCCTCTCCTCGATCCGCGGCTACTACCGCTACCGGGTCCGCTTCGGCTTCATGACCGAGGACCCCTCGCGCGACATCGAGAACCTCGGGACCGGGCGCCCTCTGCCGCGCTTCCTCTTCAAGGAAGAGATCACCGACATCATCTCCGGCGTCGATGGCGAGGATTTCCGCTCGGTCCGCGACCGCGCCCTCCTCGAAGTTCTCTACAGCACGGGCTGCCGCGTCGGCGAGGTCGCCGGGATGACCCTCGAAAGGCTGGATCTCGGGAACGGAACCGCGATAGTTCTCGGCAAGGGGGCTAAAGAGAGGATAGTCTTCCTCGCCGCCCCGGCCCGCAGAGCCCTCGCGGCCTACCTGCCCTACAGGGCGCGACGCTACGGTGCGGGCTCCGGACCTCTTTTCATCAACATGAGGGGAACGAGGCTGACCGAGCGCGGCATCGAGCTCATCGTCGACAGGAGGAGCCTTGAAAGCGGAGTCAGGAAGAGGGTTTCGCCCCACGCGTTCCGGCACAGCTTCGCGACCCATCTCGTCGAGAATGGAGCCGATATCCGCATAGTCCAGGAACTTCTCGGGCACGAGAGCGTATCGACTACACAGGTATACGCCCATGTCGACATGGCGCGACTGCGCAGTGTCTACGAAAATGCACATCCGCACGCGGGAAAGGCAAGGAAGGGAGAAACACGATGAAGATCAGATCGACAACCATAATCGCGGTCAAGCGCAACGGCCGCATGGCCATGGCGGGGGACGGACAGGTCACCCTCGGCAACACCGTCATGAAAAACAACGCCCGCAAGGTCAGGACGACCTTCGGCGGCAAGATCCTCTGCGGCTTCGCGGGGGCGACCGCCGACGCTTTCACCCTCTTCGAGCATTTCGAGAAGAAGATCGAGCAGTACCAGGGCGACCTGACCCGCGCCGCCGTCGAGCTCGCGAAGGACTGGCGCACGGACAAGATACTGCGCAAGCTCGAGGCGATGCTCCTCGTCGCCGACAAGGATAAGGCCCTCCTCCTCTCCGGCACGGGCGATGTGATCGAGCCCGCGGAAAACGTCATCGCCATCGGCTCCGGCGGCCCCTACGCCTACGCCGCAGCCCTGGCCTACCTCGACGGGACCGACCTCGCCGCCGACGAGATAGCCCGGCGCAGCCTCGGCATAGCGGGCGGCATCTGCATCTACACGAACGACAAGATCGTGGTGGAGGTGGCCGAATGAGCGTCTCCTTCGAGAGCATGACCCCGAAATGGATAGTCGGGGAACTCGACCGCTACATCGTCGGCCAGGCCAGGGCGAAGCGCGCGGTAGCCCTCGCCCTGCGCAACCGCATGCGCCGCCAGCGTCTCTCCGAGGACATGCGCGCCGACATCATCCCCAAGAACATCCTCATGATCGGTCCCACCGGCGTCGGCAAGACCGAGATCGCGCGGCGCCTCGCCAAGCTCTGCGGGGCCCCCTTCATCAAGGTCGAGGCCACCAAGTACACCGAGGTCGGCTATGTCGGGCGCGATGTCGAATCGATGATACGCGACCTCATGGCCGCCGGCATCGCCGCCGTCAAGGAAGAGATGCGCCAGGGAGTGCAGGAGGAGTCGAAGCGCAGGGCCGAGGAGAGGCTTCTCGACCTCCTTTTGCCGGGGATCAAGGGTTCGGTCGAGCCCATAGGCCCCACCCAGGCCACCTATGTCGCGGGTGATACCGGCTTTCAGACGGACTCCCGCGAGAAATTCCGCAAACTTCTCCATTCAGGGGCCCTCGACAAGCGCGAGGTCGAACTGAACATCCAGGCTCAGCAGCCGGGGCTCGAAATATTCTCCGGCGCGAAGATGGAGGATATGGAGGCCGCCATCGGCTCCATCACATCCATGTTCGGCGGCAAGAAAAAGAAGAAAGCCGTGAACGTGGCGGATGCCCGCCGCATCCTCGAGGCCGAGGAGATGGACAAGCTCGTCGATTCCGACAACGCCGCCGAGGAGGCGAGGCGCCGCGTCCAGGAGATGGGCATCGTCTTCATCGACGAGTTCGACAAGATCGCCAACCGGGAAGGCCGGAGCGCAGGCGGCATCGACGTCTCCCGCGAGGGCGTGCAGCGGGACATCCTGCCCATCGTGGAGGGCTCGACGGTCTCGACCAAGTGGGGGCCCGTCGACACCTCCCACATCCTCTTCATAGCCGCGGGAGCCTTCAACGTCTCCAAGCCCGAAGACCTCATACCCGAGCTACAGGGGCGCTTTCCCATCAGGGTGGAGCTCGAGGACCTCACGGCCAGGGATTTCGAGAGGATACTGACCGAGCCGAAGAACGCTCTCGTGACCCAGTACGTGGAGCTCCTCGCGACCGAAGGCCTCAGTGTCGAAATTTCGCCGGAAGCGGTTTCCCGCGTCGCTTCGATCGCCGCCCAGGCGAACGCCACCACCGAAAACATCGGCGCGAGGCGCCTCCACACGGTCATGGAGAGACTCCTCGAGGACATCTCCTTCGAGGCTCCCGACCGCGCGGGGACCAGCGTCGTGGTGGACGCGGCCTACGTCGACTCGAAATTTATCGACTTCGCGGAGAGGCAGGATTTGAGCAAGTACATTCTGTAGTTTCCGGAACGCTTGCGGGGGAGGGGAAATGAACGGATTCATCGATGGACTCGCCGCGCGGATCAAAGATCTCAGGCAGAAGTCCGGCTTCAACATCATCGCGCTCATCGCCGCCTGTGCGGCGGTTCTCGTCCTCGCCATCCTCATTCTCGCCCTGGCCGGAGCTTTTCCGGGCGGCGGGGCGGGCCGGGCTTCGGTGCGCATTCTCGGAGCCCCCGTCAAAGACCAGAGCCTCCTCGTCAGGATGACCCACAGCCTCGACGCCGGAAATGTGAGCTACGAGCTGCGCGACGGAAACTTCCTCTACGCGCCCGACGCGGCTTCCGCCCTCAGGGCGAGATCCCTCCTCATCCGCGACGACCTTCTGCCCACCGGCACAGATCCCTGGGCGATCTTCGATATGGAGCGCTGGACAGCGACCGACTTCGAACGGAACGTCAATCTCAGAAGAGCCGTCACGGCCGCAGTAAAGCGCCACATCGAGTCCATAGACGATATCGAGAGGGCCGACGTCGCCATCGTCATGCCCGAAAAGGAACTCTTCAGCGAAGACCAGAACCCGGTCACCGCCTCGGTCGTCCTCCAGACGAAGTCCGGTTCCGATTTCGCGCGCAACCCCGCCAAGATAGCGGGCGTGCGCAGGATACTCTGCTTCGCCGTGGAAGGGCTCTCCGCCGACAATGTCGTCATAACGGATTCCGACGGAGTCGTCCTGGACGATGCGACGGAATCAGCCCCCCTCGGCCATCTGGAAAAGACGGTCGCCCGGCAGAAGCTTGTCCGCGAGATGGAATCGCGTTACCGGGCTCAGGTCCTGAAAACCCTCCAGCAGATCTACACTGCCGACCGTGTGCGCGACCTCGCCGTCAGGATCGAGACGGATGCGTCAGGCCCGGCGGTCGGCAGCGCGGCGCCCGGCACAGGCCGCATCGACGAAGAATCCACGCCCTTCATCGGCAGGATCTCCGTCTCGGTCAACATAGACGGCCTGTGGAAAACCTCCTACGACATGAAAGGGAAGCCCCTCGTGAATCCCCGCGGAGGGATAGAGAGGGAGTACAGCCCCATTCCGGCGGCCGAGCTCTCCCAGGCAGAGGAACTCATCCGCGACGCTGTCGGCTTCAAGCCCGCGCGCGGCGACTCGCTCACTGTCCGCAACATCCCCTTCGACAGGACAGCCCAGTTCAAAGCAGAGGACGCGGCGTATTTCGCCAAGGCGGATTCGGACAGGCTCTACCGGACGGGTTTCGTGGCTGCCGCGGCCCTCGCTCTTGTGCTTTTTGTGCTTCTTGTCGTTTCCCTGACGAAGGCCCGCCTCGCGCGTAACTCCGGCGCGGGAGCCGGGCGCGACGGCGCGGGGATGAGCCCCGACGACACCGAGCTTCTCGAGCGGCGCCGCGCCAGTCTGCAGGAGGAAGCGGCCGAGCTGGCGCGCAAGGACCCTGCCGAGGTCGCCCGACTCATCCGCTCGTGGATCAGCGAGGAAAACGAATCATGAGTGGCGGCGACGCGCAGGGTTCCCGCAGGAAGGCGGCCCTTCTCCTCGTGACACTGGGCTCCGACATCTCGGCGGAGGTTTTCCGACATCTCGCGCCCTCCGAGGTAGAGTGCCTCGCCGCCGAGATCTCCTGTCTGGACTGCATCGATCAGGACGAAAAGTACGATGCCCTGAGGTCCTTCTGCGGTCACATGGACAGGAACCGGGCAACGGAAGCTTCCGGAGAGGCCGATCCCGGGCGGATTCTCGAACTTGTGGGCTCCGAACATCCTCAGACCATAGCCCTCGTGCTTTCCAGAATGGAGCCGGAAGGGGCGGCCTTCGTCCTGCGCAATCTCCCCGCAGCCATGCAATCGGACATCGCGCGGCGCATTGCTTCCATCGACAGGGCGGCCCCGGAAACTGTCAGGACTGTGGAGCGCGTGCTGGAGACCCGGCTCGGCCCCGCGGGAAAGGGAAGGACAGCGAGAGAAGAAGCCTCCTGCCCCGATGGGAGGAAATCCCCGGATTCCGGAACGGAATCCGGCCCCGAATCCCTCGCCCGCATCCTGGAATGCGTCGACGGCCAGTCGGGCAGGAGAATCATGGGTGAGCTCGATTCGGGCCATCCAGGCATCGCCAGGGCCATCAGGGAGGCTCTGCGGAAGGCGGGCCGGGCCGAGGCCCGAGCCGGCGGCAGGGCGACCGAAAAACAATGAGCACGCTGCACTCACCGGAAGGCGACGCGCCGTACCCGACAGCGGACGTGAAGCCGGAACGGACGGAGGCTTTCGCTTTCGACGCCGAGTCGGAAGCTCTCGGCGAGATCGGGATTTTCAAGGCACAGTGGCGCGAACAGGCAATCCTTGTCTACGAGGAAGCCCGCGCCCAGGCCCTCTCCGACGCGGAAAAGGAAATCCGCGGAAGACTCGCCCGGTATGAAGCTGAGTCCATGGCGAATATGGAGGCTCAAACCGCCCGCATTCTCGGCGAGGCGCGCCGCGAGGCCGATGAATTGCTCGCGACTGCCAGGGGACAGGCGGATCTGGAACGTGAAAAAGTCCGCGCCGAAGGCGAAGCGCGGGGTTTCGCCCAGGGCATGGATCGGGCGCGCTCCATCGTCGCCTCGATCGAGGCCATCCACTCGCGGGCGGAGGCGACCCGGAGCTCCGCCATCAGGGACGCCGGAGCCGAACTCATCGAGCTCTCTCTCCTCGTGGCGCGCAAGATTGTGGGTGGCGCCTGCGCCGACTCCCGCGCTGTCGTCGCGGAAACAGTTCCCAGACTCCTCTCCCTCCTCGGGAACGCCCGACCCCTCCTTCTCTCGGTTTCCCCCGCCGACCTCGAGGCTGTCCGCGCCGCCCTCGGCCATGAAACTTCCGCCGCCCCGGGAGTCGGGATTGCCTCGAGCGGAGTGCGGATAGAGGCCGATCCCGCCATTCAGCCCGGCGGCTGCGTCCTCGAGACATCTTCCGGGTGGATCGACGCGCGGATCGAGTCGATGCTCGCAGCCATGGAGACTGTCCTGCGCGGGCCGGCGCCCGGACCGATTGTCGCGGACCTCGGCGCCGCGGCTTCAAGAGGGTGATCGCGATGGGCCTCCTTGCGCCGGCTATCGAAGCGGCCACGAACGCCAATCCCATCCTCCACACCGGCCGGGTCACGATGGTTCGCGGCCTTCTCGTGGAGAGCCGCGGTCCCAGGGCCGTCCTCGGCGAATTGTGCCGGATCGTGATTCCCCAGACCGGCCGCTCCATGGAAGCCGAAGTCGTGGGACTCGGCGTGGACAGCGTCCGCCTCATGTCCTACGAGAGCATGGAGGGCATCGAAATCGGATGCCCCGTCATCGCGAGCGGCCTCGCCGCCGGCGTCGCGATGTCATCCTCCCTTCTCGGACGGGTGATCGACTCCCGGGGAAGGCCGCTGGACGGCCTTCCCCCTGTGACTGAAGGCGAATACCGGAATCTCAGGGCGGCCGCTCCCGAACCTCTGTCGCGCAGGAGGATAGACAGCCGTTTCCTCACGGGCGTCAAGGCTGTCGACGGCATGGTTCCCCTCGGCCTGGGCCAGAGGATCGGCGTTTTCGCGGGCTCCGGCGTCGGCAAGAGCACTCTCCTCGGCATGATGGCGCGGGGAGGCAAGGCCGACGTCAATGTGATCGCCCTCATCGGAGAGAGGGGACGCGAGGTCCGCGAGTTCGTGGAGAGCGAACTCGGAGCGGAAGGACTGGCCCGCTCCGTCGTCGTCGTCTCGACCTCGGACAGCCCCGCGCTGGCCCGGATCAGGGGAGCCCTCCTCGCCACCGCGGCGGCCGAGTACTTCCGGGAGCAAGGGCTCGATGTCCTCCTTGTCTTCGATTCCCTGTCGCGGCTCGCGAAAGCGCAGCGCGAAATCGGTCTCGCCTCCGGCGAACCGGCCTCCGCCCGGGGCTATCCACCCAGCGTCTTCGACCTCCTGCCGCGCCTTCTGGAGCGGGCCGGGACTTCAGATTCGGGCTCCATAACCGGCATCTATTCCGTGCTGGTGGAGGGGGACGATCCCGACGAGCCGATCGCGGACGCCCTCCGGTCCATGCTCGATGGCCACATCGTGCTCTCGCGGAGTCTCGCCGAGCGCGGCCAGTATCCGGCCGTGGACCCGCTCAAATCGGTATCCAGGGTCGAAACTGCGGTGACGGAGAGCGGCGAACTCCTCCTCATGAAACGGATACGGAAGACTCTCGCAGTCTACGAGCGGTACGAAGATATGATAGCTGTGGGCGCCTACGTGCGCGGATCGAACGCGGAAGTCGACGAAGCGATCCTCCTGAAGCCCCGGATCGACAGCTTCCTGGCCCAGGAAAGGCGTGAAAGCTTCGGGCTTGACGCAATCATGGATGAAATGTTGTCTATTTTCAGACATACAGAAGTCAATGGTGGAACCAAAGCATGAAAACCGGCGATCCCCTTCCTGAATGGATGCATGAGCTCAGGGAATACAGAGAGGATCTCGCAGGCATGCGGGTCGCCGAGGTTTCGGGAAGGCTCGCGGGAATCCGGGATCGACTTTCGGAAAATTCCCATTTCCCGCCCGGTGAGAGGCCGGCGGCCGAAACGCTCTCGGCGATCGACAACCTCGGGGCCTTTATCGAGAAGAAGGAAACCGAGCGGCTCGCCCTCGAAGCGCAGAGAGCCGGGGCGGAAGAGGGGCTGGCTTCCGCTCTGGGACTCTACGGGGAGGCCCGCACAGAGCGGCTCGTCCTCGAACGCCTGGTCGACCGCAGGCAGAAAGAGGCGAGAGTGGCGGAAAAACGCAAGAGGGAAGCCCTATGAGGCTGGAGTCCGCGCTGGGCGCTCCCGGAGTCGAGACCGAACGGATTCTGGGCCGCGGAATCCTCTTCGCCGAAGGTTTTGCCGAGTCCGTGGCGCCAAGGTTTCCGGAACTGTCTGGTTCGGCCGTAAGGGCAGTCCTGTCGTCGGTCTCGGCCTTCCCTGATGAAGCAGTGTTTTTTCCCTACAGTCTTGGCTTCGAAGTCTGCAGCGCTGCCGCCGGCTCGACGCTCCACCCTTCGGGTCTGACGGTGTCGCTGCGCGTGTCCTTCGATCCCGGCCTCACGTTTTTCGTTCTTGACGGGCTGCTCGGGGGTGGCAAGGGCCCGGGAGGCTGCGGCAGGCTCGAACGGGCTCTCAGCCTCCTCGAGTCCGAGGTCATGGAAAAGACGGATGGAATCCTTCGGGATGCGGTATTGTGCGCCCTGCCTCCAGCCTTCGGCATGGATTTTTCCGTCGAAAGGAACAAAGAGGCAAGCTATTTTCCTGAAATGGATTATCGTTTTGACAGTATCTGTTTGTGTGCACAAATAGATATATATAAAAGTAGTTTTATTGGATATATTGTGCTTGCGGCAGCCCTGCCCCGGGGCCTCGGCGCCTACGCGCGTCCCTCTTCCTACCCGTCGCCATGCCCTGTGCCTGTTCCCCTGCGCCCGGTTATCGGGGTGCTCGACGTAGACGCGGCGCAGTGGAGGCATCTAGGCGAGAGGGATGTCCTCAGAATACGGGAACCAGAAGAAGGACAGTCGTTCGGAGATCTCTATCGGAGCATCCTCGCGGCGAGGGTCAGCCGCCACGAGGAGGGCTTGTCGGATGCCTTCTCGAAGGCATCGGGTCTCGATGTGAAGATTGCCCTTCTGTCTGTCGCGACCCGGGATGAGGGAGCCGTGGCCGACCCTGGCATGACGGGGTGGTCGGTCAGCCACCGGGACCGGGTGACAGGAATCCGATTTGCCTGCCCTGGCGGTCAGGAAGGAAACGCCGGCCTCATCCTCGGCCCCCGGCTCGCCGATGCCCTCATCGCTTCCGCGGACCTCGATCCCGGCCTGGCAGGCTTCGACCCCTTCGCCTCACTCTGTATCCAGGAGTTCGCGCTCGCCTGGACAGCGGCCTTCCTCGTCGCCTTTCATGTTTTTCCCGCGCCCCTCTCTGTGCCCCCGGGAGGAATGTCCCCGGGAATCAGCGCGGGGAACTGTTTTGTGCACGATCTTCCCGAACACTATTTCAGTTTCAATTTCGACGTCTGTTTCAGCGAGGGAAGCTCCGAAAGACTTGCCTGGCTCGTGGAGGGGGAGGCTATGCGCCGGCTCTTGCCTCTGCGCAAGGTAGCCGGCCCCCCGATGAGCATGGAATACGGAGAATATGCCGCCTGCGCGGATGCGGGCGTCCGGACGGAAATCCGGGAACTCTGCGTGCTCGACGGGTCTGTCCCCGCCGCATGGGGCTGTCTCGCCCGCGCCGGCAGCGGAAAAGGCGTTTCGCTTGCATCCTTCGGGGCCATAAAGTAAACTTGAAGCGCTCCGGAACTGAAGGGGGCGCGGGCAGATTCCGTTCGGGCCGTTTCTTGATCAGGGTCAGGATGGCCCTTGGGTGAACGGATCATGCCGCTGCAAGGGGAGGATTTTTTGAAATCCAAGGCTCTCATTCTTTGTCTTTTCGCGCTCGTCCTTCCTTTGAGCCTCGTCTGCGCCCAGTCCAGTGCCGCCGTCGGGGGCACCGGCAACGCGACCGCGGGCGCAGCAGTCTTTGGCCAGCAAGAGGAAAAGACCATCCTTCTCGATGGGGCTGGGGCAGGGAACCCCGCGAAACAAGGCTCCGCTCCGGGATCATCATCTCTCCTTCGCATCGTCATCGTCCTCTTCTTCCTCGCCGGCGGAGTCTATCTGGCCATAGTCCTTGTCCGGAAGTCCTCGCCGCGCGCCGATGAGGGAGACAGCCCGATCAAGGTGGCGGCTTCGGCAGCCCTCGGCCCGGGGAAAGCCGTCTACGCCGTCTGTCTCGGATCCAAGGCATGGCTCGTCGCGACCTCCGAATCCTCGGTCAGTCTCATCGATACTCTGGATGATCCCGAACTCGTGCAGGATCTCCTGCGCCGCGCAAAATCAGCCCCGCCCATCCGGGGCCGAGCCTCGTCCGGCTCTTTTTCCCACTCCCTCGGCCTCAGTCTTCGCCGCCTTCTCTCGGCCTCGGGGCCTGGGAGGAAAGGGGCGGGCGCGGTGGCGGGAAAACCCCGGGACGCCGGTCGCGGAGTTGGCAGTGGATCTTCCGGCGCCGGAGATGCAGCCCGCGGCATCCTCTTTGCCCAGAGAGGGAGACTCGACAAATATCGGAAAGGGGGAGATCGATGAAGCGAGGAGCACTCCGCCCGATCGCCTGCATCTCTCTCTTTTTCCTCCTCATTCTCGCCGCGACGCCGGCTTTTGCGGCTGCTCCGGGGAGCGCGGGGCGTTCTGCGGCCCGCGGAGCCGGAGCAAAAGGCGATACATCCACCCTTTCGGAACTTCCTCTTGTCGACTTGAATATACAGGGGGTCTCGGGAGGGAGCGGAAACGCCCAATCGGTCGAGCTCATCCTCCTCATAACTGTCCTCGCCGTGGCGCCGAGCATCCTCATCCTCGCGACGAGTTTCCTCAGGATATCGATCGTCCTCGATTTCATGAAACGCGCCCTCTCGCTCCAGCAGGCCCCCTCGGCGCAGATCATGGCCGGGCTCGCCCTCATCCTCACAGTCTTCGTCATGTGGCCGACCTTCACGACAGTCTACGAGAGATCCCTGAAGCCGCTCTCCGAGGGGAGCATCTCGAGCGGCCAAGCCTGGTCTGAGGCCGAAAAGCCGTTCCGTCTCTTCATGTACAACCAGATGCGAGAGAGTCCGGACAACATCAGGATGTTCATGTCGATGAGGGGCCTGCCCAAACCCGCGACCCTGGCGGAGGTTCCGACCTATGTCCTCGTTCCGGCCTTCGCCCTCCACGAGCTGACAGTCGCCTTCCGCATCGGTATCCTCCTTTTTATACCCTTCATCGTCATCGACATGGTCGTCGCGGCCATCCTTATGTCCATGGGCATGGTCATGGTTCCTCCCGCGATGATTTCCCTGCCCTTCAAGCTGGCCGTCTTCGTCCTCGCCGACGGCTGGGGACTCTTGGCACGGCAGCTCGTACAGTCCTTCATGTGAGGAGGTCGGGAAGATGCACGCACCGGATTTCGCGGCCCTCCTCCGTTCGGGACTTTTCAAAATTTTGATACTGTCCGCCCCTGTGCTCGGGGCTGCCCTCCTCGCCGGCCTCCTCGCCGCCATCATCCAGGCCGTGACCGCGGTTCAGGACCAGGCCATCTCCTTCGTTCCGAAGCTCGCCGCCGTGCTTCTCATCCTGGCCCTGCTCGGCGGCTGGATTCTCGGAAGTCTCGGGGACTATACCCGACAGATATTCGCCCTCATCCCGTCGATGGCGCGCTGACATGGAACTTCCCTTCGCCCCCGGCGCCGATGCCCTGATCTTCCCCTGCGTGGTCGCGAGGATCGCCGGCATCGTCGCGACGGCTCCTCTCTTCTCCGGGCCGGGAATTCCCCGCGCGGCGAAGGCGGGGATCGCCCTCCTTTCGGCCGCCGCCGTCATGCCGGCAGTGGCGGCCGCGGGCTACTCCATCCCGGCGAGCGAGTCCGCTTACCTTCTGACCCTTGTCGGTGAATTCCTCGCGGGGGCGGTGACGGGTTTCTTCCTGACCCTCCTCTTCTCCTCGCTTTCCCTCGCCGCGGGATATCTCTCACCGGTCTCGGGATTCGGCTCCGCCTCGATCCTCGATCCTGCGACGGGCGACGAGTCGTCGGCGGTCTCCGGTCTTTTCAACATCGCCGCGATCTCCGTATTCCTTTCGACGAAGGGATTCCAGAGGCTGTTCCTGGCGGGGATCATGGATTCATTCACCCGATTCCGTATCGACGATCTTGCCGCGCGGAGGGAAGCCGTCTTCATCTCCCTCGTCGGGGCGGCCGGAAGGCTGTTCTCTTCGGCCTTTTCCCTGGCGCTTCCTGTCCTGGGATGCCTTCTCCTCTTCTGGATCCTCGCCGGAATCCTGTCCCGGACTGCGGCCTCGCTCAATTTCTTCTCCGGAGGATTCACGCTCGCCGCCCTTGTCTTCTGCGTCGTGACGGCTCTCGCCCTGCCTTCGATCCTCGATGCCTTCGCCTCCATCCTCGATTCAGGTTACTCAGCCCTTCGCGGTATCGCGGGAGGCCGACTGTGAGATCGGAGGACGAAGGAAGAACGGAGGAGCCTTCGGAAGGACTGCGCGAGCGGGCCCGAAAGGAAGGACGGGTCGCCTGCAGCGCCGACCTCGCCGCAGCTGCAGGCCTTTCGGCGGGCATTCTCGCGCTCATCATCGGCGCTCCCTTCGCCGCGCGGGAGACGGATACCATGTTCCAAAGCTTCTGGGGGTCCGTCGCGTCGGCCGGAAAGGTGAATGGCCTCGAAGAAGCCTTCGCGCAGGGATTCGGGCATTTCTGCCGGCTCGCGGCCCTGCCGGTCGTCGCCATCTTCGCGGGGACCCTCGTTGCCGGGCTCGTCCAGACAGGATTCCGGCTATTCCCCGCGGCTCTGAAGCCCGAGTTCCAGCGTCTTGGCAGACGATCCGGTGCTGCGAGCCGCGGGCGAACAGAGAGCCCGGGCAGACTCTATGAGACGATCCGCCCCTTCCTGCGCACAGTCGCCATCCTTGTCGCCGCCCTCGCAACCTTCCCCGCAGGATTGCGACGGATCGTGACGGGGGCCGGAAATCAGCCCGGAGAGGCATTTTCGGGTATACTGTCCCTCGCGGGGCAGTTCGGCCTCGCCTGTGCGGCCATCCTCCTCGTGTCGGGCATCGCGGACTGGCTGTACCGGCGGCGCCTCCTCTTCGATTCTCTCAAGCTGACTCCGGCTCAGCTGCGCGAGGAGAAACGGAGAGAGGAAGGCGATCCGGCGCAGAAGGCGATGATCCGCAGACGCATGCGGGACAGGATCGCCGCCCAGGCGATCAGGAAAACAGGCGAAGGGGAGAGACGATGAACGAAAGGGCAGAATCCGGGCGCAAGAATCCGTTCCGGGCCGAATCGGCGATGGCCCTGGCCGTCCTCGCTGTAGTTTTCATGATCCTCATCCCAATGCCGACCTTTCTGCTCGATTTTTTCCTCGCGCTGCAGCTGGCCCTGGCTCTCTGTATCTTCTTCCTGGCCCTCGGCGTCCGCAAGGCGACGGATTTTTCCGTCTTCCCGACCATCCTCCTCCTCGCCACGGTCCTGGGACTGGCCCTCAACATATCCTCGACGAGACTCATCCTCCTCCGGGGCTCATCCTTCGACGGAAAGCTGATCCGCGCCTTCGGTTCCTTTGTCGCGGGGGGTGGGGCGGAGGGAATCGTCGTGGGATCGATGATCTTCGTCATCATCATCGCGGTCCAGCTGATCGTCATCACGAAAGGCTCGGGGCGCATCGCCGAAGTAGCCGCCCGCTTCGCCCTCGACGCGTTGCCGGGAAGGCAGATGGCCATAGACGCCGAGCTCAGCGCCGGGGCCATCAGTCAGGCCGAGGCCGCGGGACGCAAGGCCGCCCTCCGTCAGGAAGCCGATTTTTACGGCCAGATGGACGGTGCCTCCAAGTTCGTCTCCGGAAACGCGAAAGTCGCGGTCCTCATCACGCTGGTCAACATCGTCGGGGGCTTCATCGTCGGAATGAGCCTCCACGGCGAAGACTTCGCGACAGCCCTCGAAACCTACACGCGGCTGACAATCGGGGACGGACTCCTCGCCCAATTGCCGGCCCTCCTCATCTCTGTCGCCGCGGGTATCGTGGTGACCAAGGCGGATTCAAAGACCACATTCGTCTCTCAGGCCAGAGGCCAGTTCGGTGCCAGGGGAGGCATACTCTCCGCGACCGGAGCCATACTCGCCCTCATGGCCTTCCTTCCCGGATTCCCCTGGTATGTCCTTCTGCCCATGGCCGCGGTCTTCGGGTATGTCGGCCTCAGCGGGAACCGCCGCGATTCATCCAGTCCCCGGTCCCGGACTTCTTCTGAGGCTGATTCCCCCGGAAGAGCTTTCGCCGCAAGCAAGCCCGAAGCCGGGGGCTTCGCCGCCATCCCCTCAGGAGGCCTTTCTGGCGGTGGCGGGACGCAGGTATTCTCGTCCGTCGCGCCGCCTGAGCCCTTCTGCCTCGAACTCGGCTACGGCCTCGTCCACCTCGCGCTGGATGAGGGGGAGGTTCCGGACACAGGAACGGGCTTCATCGGGCGTGTCACGGCGATCCGCGCCGAACTCAGCCTCGAAACCGGCGTGCCCATACCACCGCTGCGCGTCCTCGACTCGCCCAAACTCGCGAGCTACGCCTACACCGTGAGGATACGCGGCGACAGAATTTCCGGAGGGATGCTGAAACCCGGCCGCCTTCTCGCCGCGGGCCCCGCGGGAAGCATGCCTGTAGACATCCCCGCCGACCCCGTCCGGGACCCGCGGACGGGAAAGGATGCGTTCTGGATTTCCGCGTCGAACCGGGCGAAGGCCGAGAGCCAGGGTTTCACCGTCTCGACCCACAGGGAAATCATCCTCGACCTACTCTCCGGGGCCATGCGCGCGCGGACGGCCGATTTTCTCGGCAGGCAGGAAGTCCAGTCCCTCACGGAGGATCTCAGGAAGGACTATCCGGCCGTCGTGTCCGGCCTTCTCTCCGCCCATTCCCTCGGCGATGTCCAGCGCGTCCTCCAGATCCTCCTGCGCGAGAAAGTCTCGATCCGGAATACGGTCGTCATCTTCGAAACCCTCGCCGACTACCCAGGACAAGTCAAAGATTATACCTTTCTCGCCGAAAAGGCTCGACAGGCTCTCGGCCGTCAGATATGGTTGGCCTGCCTGGAACGGCGGGGTCGGCCGGCAGGAGGGAGCGGAGTGCACGACGACGGCGGAGCCGCGGGCCGCGACGCGGAGGAGAGGGACGGGATTCTCGATGTCTTCACCCTCTCGCCGGCCCTCGCGCGCGAACTCGCAGCGAGCGCAGTCCGGACCGATTCCGGGCCGAGGCCGGGACTCGAGCCGGAGCGACACGAAGCCTTCCTGAACTCGCTTGATGGGCGTCTCGCTGAATCGGGGCTTGAGCCCGACGAGGCTGTCCTGGTCTGTCCCGGCCAGGTCAGGGCCCTCGCGCGCGCCGCCACCGAACGGCGCTTCCCGGGACTCTGCGTGCTGTCGAGCCAGGAACTCCCGCCCGAGGCGCGGGTCCGGACAATCGCGGAAATCGCTCTCCCAGACTGAACAAAAGGCAGGACATGCAATATTTTACCGAACAGGCGCCGTCCCGGCGCGAGGCTCTCGAAAAAGTGAGGGCAAAATACGGAAACGCGGCCCAGATCGTCTCCCACAAGACAATACGCATGGGCGGCTTTCTCGGGCTTTTCGCGAAGGAGGGCATCGAGGTGACGGGCTATGTCCGGGAGGAAGACGGCGTCGCCCGGAAGACGGCTCCGAGCCAGGACGAGAAGGATGACCTCGAGGAGCGCAAGCGTCGCATTCTTTCCCAGGCTAAAGCCGATCAGGCCATCCAGTCCGTCCTCGCCGAAGTGAAAAAGCTCCGCGAGAGCATCGAGGAGACCAAGGGCGCCGAAAAGGCGGAAGCGGGAGCCGAGCATCCCAGCATGGCCAGGGTCAGATCGCTCCTGCGCCACAACGAGTTTTCACAGGCCTACGAGGACGGGATCATGGCCCGCGTGGCGCAGAGTTTTTCCATGGAGAGGCTCTCCGACCCCGGCTTCGTCGAGGCGACTGTCATCGGCTGGATCCGCGAGGGAATAGGGATCTGGTCAGCTCCCGCCGCAGGCCGGCGCAGGATCTTCATCCTGGTCGGGCCGACCGGGGTGGGGAAGACGACGACGATAGCCAAACTCGCCGCCATCCACTCTGTGGGCATCGGCGGCGAGAAGCGCGAACCCGTGCAGATGATCACCATAGACAACTACCGCATCGGCGCGAGACAGCAGATCGAGACTTACGGCGACATCATGGGTGTCCCCGTCTCCGGCGTCGAGACGGCGGACGATCTCTACAAGACCCTCTCGCTCTGCCAGGAATCGGGACTCATTCTCGTCGATACGATCGGAAAGAGCCCGGGCGATCTCTCCCGCCTCGCGGACATGCAGAGAGTCATCGCGGCCTGCGGCCCGGAAGCCGAGGTCCACCTCGCGATCTCCGCCACGATGAAGACCTCGGACATGGAGAGAACGCTGGAGTCCTTCTCGGTTTTCGGCTATCGCGCGGTGGTCCTGACCAAGGTCGACGAAACCGCCAGGATCGGCAATGCCATTTCCGCCCTTGCCGCGCGCGGAGTCCCTCTCTCCTACATCACGACGGGGCAGAGGGTCCCCCAGGATATCGAGCGGGCACGGGCCGACAGACTCGCCGACCGCATCGAGCGGCCGGCGACGAAGCCGGGCAACCGGACTGCTTCCTCCGGACAGGCAGGAGGATTCTGAGCATGGAAGACCAGGCACAGTTTTTGCGCGATCTGGTCGGTATGCGCCATCCCTCGCCATCATCCCCTGGAGGCTCTCCGCCTTCCCTTGAGGGCGATGCCTGGTTCATCGCGCTCGCCTCCGGTCTCGCGCGGGCAGGCAGAAGCAGTCTGTGCAGGAATCTCGCCTCCGTCTTCTCCCGGAAAGGTTACCGGGTCTTCCTTGTAGACGGGAGCGACGAGGCGAAGATCAGCGGGATTCTCGCCTCGAGGGATTCGCGGAACCTGAGCGATTCGCGGAACCTGAGGGATTCGGGCGGGAAGGGCGAGTTCGCCTCCGGCGCGGCCGGGACCATCGGAATGGCTATGGCTTTTGCCCCCTCCGGAGCCGGGAGGGCGAGTCCGCCCCAGTCCAGGGATCTCCTCATCGTCGACCTGCCGGCCGGAGTGTCCCATATCTCCCTCCGGGTCATCCGCGCCGCCGATGAGCCCGTCGTCCTCGCCCTGCCGGGAGCTTCCGGCCTCAGGGAGGCCGCGGGCTTCATCAACCTCCTCTCGTCGGTGCAGGAATACGGGATCCCCGCCCTGCGCCTCGCCGTGAACTGCGTTGACTCCATCGCCGAGGGACGGAACACGGCCCTCGCAGTCATGAAAGCCTGCGCTCCGGGACTCGGCGCGCCCGTCGTCGAATACCGGGGCTGCGTCTTCACCCACCCGGAACGGGCTGCCATGGGTTCCGGTCCCGAAGACATTCCTCTCGTCGAATCGGAACCCGGATCGAGGACGGCGCTCTCGCTCGTCCACTTCGCCGAACGACTGGAACGCGGCAGACAGCCCTTCCGGGCGAAACATGCGCGCGATAACGATGCCAGGATCGTTTCCGAACTTGACGGCGGCTCCGGTTTGAGCCTACTCTAGCGAGAGGAGGGCCGGAAACACGTGGATAGCGATCTTCGTTCATACCGAAAAACTGACACCCCGACGAGCCACTTGACCGAAGAAGAACTCTGGCCCCGTTATTTCAAGACTCGCGATCCCGCCATACGGGAAGCATTCATCCGCCAGTACGCGCCCCTCGTCAAATATGTGGCGGGCAAAGTTGCCGCGGGCATGCCCAACCAGGTCGAGTTCGAGGATCTCGTAGGCTACGGCGTTTTCGGCCTCATCGACGCGATCGACAAATTCGACCCGAGCAAGCACGTCAAGTTCAAGACCTACGCGGTGACCCGCATACGCGGCGCAATTTTCGACGAGCTGCGCGCCATCGACTGGATACCCCGCTCCGTCCGCCAGAAAACGCGCGAGATCGAGGAAGCGGTCGCGAAACTGGAGGGCCGGCTCGGGCGTCCGGCGACCGACCAGGAGATCGCGGTCTCCATGGGCATCTCCGAAGAAGAATTCGGGAAGACCATGCTCAAGATATCCGGAACCGCCATCCTCTCCCTCAACGAGGTCTGGTATTCGGGCACCGAAGACGAACAGCTCTCCCTCGGGGACAGCATCGAATCTCCGGTGAGCATGAACCCGGACGCCTCCGTGGAGCGGGAAGCCATCCGGAAGGTCGTCGTCCAGGCAATAAACGAGCTGCCCGAAAAAGAAAAAACCGTGCTCGTCCTCTACTATTACGAAGATCTCACCCTGAAGGAGATCGGCCAGGTCCTCGAGGTCACGGAATCCCGGATCAGCCAGCTCCACACCAAGGCCATCATCCGGCTCAGGGCAAAGCTGACCAACTACCGCAAGGGTATCTACTAAAACCGCCATGGCGGACTTTCCGGCGTCAGGCAGGATTTCAGATCCGAACACAGATCCCTGGGCGGTTGCAGCCGCCATCGCTCTCTCCCAGGAGTCCGCCCTCGCTGTCTCGGCGACCAGGCTGGGGAAATCGGCCGCGGCGCCCCTGAAGTCTCTCAGCAGGGCGGCGGAGGAAGCCGTTCACGGCGAAGGCCCGACGGCCGGGATCGAGCCCTCGCGGCCGCGCCCTGTCCGCAGAATCCCCGAAGACCAGATTCTGAAGCCCGCGCCCAGAGCCATGTCTCCGGACAAGGCCGCCGCGCGGGAGCCGAATATCCTGAAAGAAAAGGCCGGTGCCCGGCTCGACCTCCGGGGCTGAAGTCATGGCCACGATAGTCTTGTTCGCCGCGATCCAGATCGCGGGTTTTATCACCCTGTTTTTCGTCTTCCGGGCGAGGCTCGAGAAGCTTGCGGGACTCGAGGGGCGGCTCTGCGCGCTTCGCGACGAGGTTGAGGCTCTCGCCGTCGATTTCGGAGAGGTCAGCGAGCGCAACATTGGCCTCCTCGAAGACAGGATCGCCGTCATGCGGGATCTTCTCGACGAGGCCCAGTCTCGCGGCACCCAGCCCGGCGCGCCTGCCCGGGGATCGGCCGCCGTTCCGGAGCTGCGTCCGGACGACGGGGCAGGAGAGAGCGGCAGGGGCGTTCCCGGCGCATCTGCGACCGCAGCCGCGACCGCGGCCACGATTCCGGATGAGGGGGCAGCTCTCCCCATCGTCCTCGCCCTCGGACGTTCCCCCGGTCGAACCCTCACTCGCGGTGGAGCCGAATCGGCGGGACCTGCGCAGCATGGAAAATCCCCGAAGACGGAGGCTCTCGACCTCTACCGCGCCGGTTTCACATCCGAAGTCATAGCCGCGCGCCTGGGTCTGAGTGTCGCCGAGGTCGACCTCATTGTCGGTCTCGAGGAACGCCGGGGATCCTGAATCGGCTGAGCTTTATGGATCGTCAGATTGCGCCGGGATTTTTCCTCCCCCGAAAGGGAAGCGCTCCACGACTTCGTATCTGGCTCCCGCCGGAGAGAGGAGGGAGAGCATGAGGTCGAGGGATGCGGCCCTGAAGGAGACGCTTTTCGGGAATGCGTTCCGCGCTCCCGGGCGATCTTCCCGGCCGGCAGCGTCCGCGGCGCTCCGCTCTTTGCCATTCCGTAAGAGCCGGCCGGCCTCATTTTCCGCGCGGAATCGGGCGAGGGTGACGTGGGGCCGCCAGGGGCGGCGATCCACCGGTATCCCCAGGTCGGCAAGGAGGCGGGCAGAGGACAGCGCGAGTTCGCGGGCTTTTCCTCCTTCCCCGGGCAGGCACTCGAGGGCGAGGATGCGCGGATCGCGGGGGCCCGGGAAGCAGAGGACGCGACCTGTATCGAATGACAGGGGCGCGAAATCTGTCACAATCCGACGCAGTCCGTTCCGGAGTTCCGCCTCCATGGCCGCGTCGACATTCCCGAGAAAATGCAGGGTGATATGGAGGTTTTGTCGCGGAACCAGGGCGACGCTTATCGCGGAATAATCGGCTCCATTTTTCCCGCTTCCCCCGCGCCCTTTGCGATAGTCGGCGGCCCACGATGCGGCCAGGCTTTCGAGGTGCTCCGCGGCGCGCGGTGGAAGGTTGAAGGCGAGGAAGAGCCGCTGGCCGGGGCCCTCTCCCGAGGCGTTTCGGGTATTTCCGGAAGATGATGGCCTATCCGGCATTTCGAAGCCTCCCGCTTTTCCTCAAGTCAGCCGCGCCTCGTTATCCTGAGTGCCATGAGGACGGTCCCCGGCAGTTCGACGCGGCATTCGCCCGAATACAGGCCGGGGGCAGGGGTCACGGTCATGTTCCAGACGTCGATGATGTCGACCTCGAAGCTTCCCTCCGGGAGGCTGAGGGTCTGGTAGGCGGGCTGGGCCATGCCGTAGAAGACGAGGAAGTAGTTCCCGTCCACACCCGATACGGCGTGGGCATTGCTTCCGAGATTTGCGGTCTCGAGTCCCGCAGGCGGGCCTTCCTCGAGTATCTTCCGGAGGAAGGCGATGCGCGCGACGCTCTCTCCGCGCAGGCTTCCGCCCTTGGCCCACCAGATGACATCGTCAGGGGAGAGGAAGGTCTCGCCGTGTCCGACGTAGGTTCCGCGGGCGAATCCTTCCCAGAAGCGGTTTGTCATCTCCTGGCCCGTGATGTTGCCCCAGCGCCGGGGCAGGTTGCCCTCGTAGCGGCACTCGTCGATCACGACAGGTTTTCCGTAGAGCTTGCGCCAGTCGGTGGCGAGGGAGACGTCGTTGTGCTGGACCGAGCAGTGGGTGATCCAGGGCTTTCCGTGGTCGTAGAAGGGGCGGCAGTTGTGGATCGAGCGTAGGTGGTCGTGCGGATCCCGGCTCTGCAGGAAGCGGAAAAGGTTGTCCCAGTCGTCCATGCTCTTCCAGGGCATGAGGTCGTACTCGTTGGCCATGGACCACCAGACATTCCTGTACGCGGCGAGCCTCGCGACGAGGTATCCGAGGTAGCGCTCGTCGGCCTCGCGGCCCATGTCGGAGAAGCCCCAGCGGTCGTAGGGGTGGAAGAGGATGAGGTCGGCCTCGATGCCGAGCTCGCCCAGTTCGGCCACTCTCTTCTCGAGGTGGCGGAAGAAGGCCGGATTGAGGCGGCTGAAGTCCCACCTGAAGGCTGCCGTGCCGGAGAGCTTGTTGCCCGCGCCATCGGAGGCGGTCCAGACTGCCGGGGCCGAAGCATCGGAGAGGGGCTCGAAGGCGTAGAGCGGCGGCTCGTTCTCGTTGTAGTCGTAGTGCTTGGGAAAGACACACATTCGCATTTTGTTGAAGGGCGAGGCGGCGAGGGTGGCGAGGGTTTTTTCTTCCAACTCCGCTTCCTGGCTCGTCCAGGCGTAGGCCGTCGTGCCGAAGGGGCGGTAGATCGTGCCGTCTTCATACGCGAAATGGAACTTTTTCCCGAGGCGGACGGGACCGTGAACCCCTTTTTCCGCGTCGACACAGACGAAAGAGCCACAAAGGCCATCCAGTTCCCGCGCGCCGCTCGAAGTCTCGTAGCTCCATCCGCCCGTCGCGTCGGGCATGACGCGGAGAACGTAGACTCCTTCTCCGTCGTAGAATCCCGTAACGGGGATGCGCCTGTTGCCATGGCGGAAAACCGCCCGGAAATCGACATCGACGAAGGGATTTCCTGCCGAGGGGCCCGCGTGACGGGATTCGAAGACCGACCATCGGGCTATGCGGGCGGGAAGGGAAGGGGCTTCGGGCTGGGGCATGGGCTACCTCTCAGGCTCGTGGAGTGATCACCTTTTCCGCCCGATCCCGGATGGGATGGGCTCACGTCGACCCGTACTTTCAAGCCTGCCCACGAGTCTGTCATGTCTTTCGATATGTTGTCAATTCGAAAAATACAGGAAGAAAAATCCTTGCTTATATATTCTTTTATTTTTTAATATTTTTCTTTTTTCTTGACAGCTGCGGATAGTGCTCCTACACTAAAATTCGCAAGCAGACAGGAGGTCTTACGACATGAAATCACGGAATACGGCATTCGCACGCGCTTTTCTTCTCGTACTCTTCGCGGCGGCGACGATCCTGGGCGCCTCGGCCCAGAAGAACGTCGACCTGCGCATTTTCTGGTGGGGGTCGCAGGTCAGGCACGACAGGACGCTCAAGGTCCTCGACATGTATCAGGCGGCCAATCCCCAGATCAAGTTCGCCCCCGAGTATACGGGCGGCGGCCAGTACTTCGAGAAGCTCAACACCCTCATCGCGGCTGGCGACCTTCCCGATGTCTTCCAGATGGGCAACAACTTCCTGACCTACAAAGATCACCTCGCCCCTCTCGACGACTACATCAAGGATGGCACGATCAACGTCAAGTACACCAACGCGAGCTTCCTCTCCTCCGGCAAGATCGGCGGAAAGATCCTCGGCATCAGCCTCGGCACCAACTCCATGGCCCTCGTCTACGACCCCGAGCTCTTCAAGAAAGCGGGCGTCGCCGAGCCCACCGACGCCTGGACCTGGGCAGACCTCGAGAAGGCATCTGCGGTTTTCAAGTCCAAGCTCGGCATTTTCGGCGTGAATGGCATGGATGACTGGTCGATCGGCGGCTGGTACTACATCGGCCAGAACTCCACGACCCAGGACGTGTACAACGACGCGGGAACTGCCCTCGGTTACTCAGACGACAAGTACCTCCAGAACTGGTTCGAGCTGAAGAGACGCTTTGTAAAGGAAGGACTCCACCCCAATCCAGCGGAAGTCGCGGCCGTCAAGGACATCCAGGGCGAGTACATCGTCTCCGGCAAGGCCGCGATGACCTTCGCCTGGTCGAACCAGGTCGCCGCCCTCTTCACCGCTGCGAACCGTCCCCTCAAGCTCGCGATGGTTCCCAAGATCAGCGCGAACGGACCCTCCGGCATGTACGTGCGGGCTTCCCAGCACCTCGTTCTCTCCAAGTATTCGAAGAACAAGCTCGAGGGCGCGAAGGTCATCAACTACATCGTCGGCGACCTCGAGGCCAACAAGGTTCTCCAGGGCGAGCGCGGCATCCCCATCATGTCCAACGTCCGCGACACCGTGAAACCCCTCGTTCCGGCCACGGTCGCACTCACCTTCGATTTCATGGACAGGGTCGGAAAGATCGCGTCCAAGGATCAGCCCATCGAGCCGCTCGCAGAGCTTGAAGTCGAGGATATCCTCCGCAAGCTCGGCGAGCAGGTGCTCTACGACAAGATCACGCCCGCCGAAGCGGCCGCGAAGTTCCGCACGGACGCGACCAAGGTCCTCGGAAGGAAATAAGGGGGACAAACCCCGATGCCCGGCTCCGGAGCGAAGCGCTCCGGAGCGCGGCCGCCAGTCCGATGCCGCCTTTTTCCCGAATGCCGATCCGGACGAGAGGCGCGGGAGAAAGGTGGTTTTAAATCCGAATCCGGAACCGGAGAACCCAATGACACCGAAAACCCCCGGAAAGACGGCCTGGATTTACCGGCGCAACGTCGTCGGCTATGTCTTCATCCTGCCTTGGCTTATCGGCTTTTTCGCTTTCCAGGTCGTACCGATGCTGGGATCCCTGTATCTCTCATTCACGTCCTACAAAGTGGTTTCGGCGCCGGTCTGGATCGGATTCGACAACTTTACCCGTATGTTCGGCGGCGACGAGCGCTTCTGGAAATCGGTCTCGGTCACCCTCTTCTTCGTCGTCGCCGCGGTGCCCCTGAGACTGGCTTTCGCCCTCCTCGTCGCGATTCTCCTCGACAAGGACACGAAGCCGGCGGGGCTCTACCGCTCCCTCTTCTACCTGCCCTCCCTCATCGGCGGCTCCGTCGTGGTCGCGGTGCTCTGGAAGGAGCTCTTCGGCCTGAACGGGGCTATCAATTCCATCATCAAGGCTCTGGGGCTCGGCTCAGGGATTTCCTGGATAAGCGATCCGCGTTCGGCGATCTGGGTGCTCATAACCCTCAATGTCTGGCAGTTCGGCTCATCCATGCTGATCTTCGTGGCCGGGCTCAAGCAGATCCCCGAGACCTACTACGAGGCGGCCAAGATAGACGGGGCC
The DNA here is from genome assembly GCA_963678065.2 of Treponemataceae bacterium. GTDB lineage: Bacteria > Spirochaetota > Spirochaetia > Treponematales > Rectinemataceae. The sequence goes on along the minus strand of CAXXVZ010000003.1, from coordinate 1,172,150 downwards.
TCCGGCCTGCGCAGGTTCTTCTCGATAACCCTGCCGCTCCTCACGCCCATCATCTTCTTCAACCTCATCATGATGCTCATATCGAGCTTCATGTCCTTCACGAGCGCCTACATAATCACCTCGGCGGGGCCCACGGCCACGCCCGGAGGGCCGCTGGATTCGACTCTGCTCTATGTCCTCTACATGTATCTGCGCGCCTTCCAGTGGTTCGAGATGGGCTACTCGAGCGCGATGGCCTGGGTACTCCTCATCGTCGTGGGCGCGGTGACGGCCCTCATCTTCAAGTCATCCTCGCTCTGGGTGCACTACGAGGTGAAGGAATGAACGTCCCACGCGTCCGGAAGCGCGCACTCCGCGCGGGCTACCACGTCCTCGTCATCGCCTCCTGCTTCATCCTCCTGTATCCCCTCCTGTGGCTCGTTCTCGGCTCCTTCAAGGCCAACACCGAGATTCTCGCCCTCGACAAGTACAGGCTCCTTCCGCAGACTTTCATGCTCTCGAACTATACCCAGGGATGGAAAGGCTTCGGCAGCAACAGTTTCGGGACCTTTTTCTGGAATTCCACCGTCGTCACCGTCCTGTCGACCATAGGGACCGTCCTCTCCTGCTCCGTCGTCTCCTTCGGCTTCGCGCGGGTGAAGTTCAGGGGGAGCAAGCTCTGGTTCGCCCTCATGCTGGGGACCATGCTCCTTCCCGGAGAGATCCTCGTGATACCGCGCTACATTCTCTTCCAGAAGCTCAGGTGGATAAACACCTTCCTGCCGCTCATCGTGCCCTCCTGGTTCGCCATGTCGGCCTTTTTCATCTTTCTCAATGTCCAGTTCATCAGGACCCTCCCCATTGAGCTCGACGAGTCGGCCATCATCGACGGCTGCAGCATGTACGGTGTATTCGCCTATATAATCCTGCCCCTCGCGAAGCCCGCCCTGATATCGACGGCCGTCATCGCCTCCTACTGGAAGTGGAACGACTTCCTGGAACCGCTTCTGTACCTCTCGCGGCCGAAATCCTTCACGGTCTCCCTCGCCCTGCGCGCCTTCATCGACTCGAGCTCGCAGACCGACTACGGCCAGCTCTTCGCGATGTCGACCCTCTCCCTCGTGCCGATATTCCTCCTCTTCGTGTTTTTCAACAAATACATCGTGCAGGGCATCAGCACGACAGGATTGAAGGGCTGATGACAGGAATACGTGAGACCGGCCTTGAGGGGCTGCTGATGCCCGGAACTGCAGCGCAGAGTTGAAAGGCAGGCCTTTCGGGTCCGGGCGCTGTTGACGCCGGAGTGAGGGTGTGAAATTCTGCTAGGGCAAGCCGCTTACGCGAAACGGTGGGGGCGTGCATCATGGCGCGCGCGATGTGGAGGCCTGCAGTTGTCATGGTAAAAACCCGTGCGCAGCGATTACTTCCGCAAGACCGCCTGTATGACATGGCTTTTTTTCTCACCGATGCCTTCGCGTCCCTCGATGTGACCGCGGCGATCGTTGCCCATGACCATATCACGAAGAATCTGGGGCTCCGCGAAGAGCTTTCGGGCTATGTCATCACCAGTTATCTGTACCCGATGTTCGCGGTGCTCGTCTTGGCCCTCGTTTTTCATCGCTGGATCGGCCGGGTTTTCTCTCCCCGATCAGTATTCCTGACAGGACTCACAGTCTTCGTCGTCGGCAATATCGCCTGCTTCATCGCCCCCAACCCTTTTGCTTTTTTTGCGGGACGGATGTTCACGGGATCCGGCGCGGCATTTTCTTTTGTCGGTCAACTCTGGACGGTGAGTGTCCATCATCGGCATCGCATCGCCCGGCCACTCGCATGGGGTGAGACCGGGGCCGCCCTCGGAGACCTTGCCGGTCCCGTGCTTGGCGGACTTTTTGCGCAAGCCGGGCAGGCCGGTTGGCGGTGGTTCTTCCTGTTCAATGCGGTTGTGGGATTTCTCGCGGCGGGCTTCGCGCGCTTCGGCCTCGACAGAAAACGGAGTGTCGATATTCCGGAAACAGGTGGAATCCCGGAAAACGATCCAGCAGGAGGGCGCATCGCGGGAATCATGATCGCATGGCAGGTTGCTGTCTCCATCCTTCTCGTCGGCTCGGCGTATTTCCTGTCCGATCAGCTTCAGGGCGCACAGAACGGCAAACTGGATGAGAGTCCGCTGGTGGTGAGTGCGATGGGAGTTCTGGCCTCCCTTGGCTCGATGCTGGGAAGTTGGTGGGCGTCCAGGCTCCGGAATACTCCGGAGCGTACTCCTTTTCTCGCCACAATCGGCCTTTTGCTGTCACTCGCCGCGGTGGCGGGCTGTATTGCCACACGGAATATTCCGCTTGCGGGCGTTCCCGTTTTTGTCTCAGGCATTCTGGTCGGCCTTGCAAATGTGAGCATCTATTCGTCAATCGTGAAGTTCTCCAGACAGGACATGTTCCTGCACTCGACGATCGCCTATCTCATCGGAATGCAGATCGGCAATGCCCTCGGTGTACAGGCCGTAGGAATCGCCGAATGGCTCCACTGCGGTACACTCGCCTCCGCGCTGCTTCTGGCTTGTGTCCCCGCGACCATCGCCCTGTATCTGTGCATCACCGCAAAGTTGCGTCCGGCATCATCCGGCCGATCTTCGGTGGAGTAGTGTATTGACAGAGGGCAGGGCGGCTCCGATAGTCGATGTATCGAATCGACGAAGCCGATGGAATAAAAAGGGAAAATGACCACAGTACAGCTTTGCTCGGATCCGGAACGCTGCCGGATTCTCTGGGAGACGCTCTGGCCGAAGGAAAGCCTGTTTGATCTCTGGCCGGTCCGCGCCTGTTTCCATCGATATTTTGATAATCCTCTGGCGTTTCTGGCCGCGTCGGAGAACGGCAAGCCCATCGGCCTGCTGGCGCTCAGCTGGGTAAAGGAAGCAGGCGCTTTCGTTCAATTCCCGGGCGAGATCTGGCGGGGGGAAACATGGCTGGAACAGAACCGGATCCCTGTTTCCAGCCCATCCATAGCCGCGGAATTGCTCGATCATGTCCCCGGACCGATGCGGCTCCGATATCTGACTCGTGAGTCGCTCTCCTCTTTCGGCGAAGATGCCGTCGTCGATGAAACAGGCTATCTGTACTACCCTGTCCGACACGATTTCTCGTTCGAGAAATATTGGGCCGGTTTTTCCAGAAAATCGCGCGGCAGCCTCGAGAGCGAACTGGCGCGATTCGAATCTATGGGTGTGACGTACCGATATGACAGGCTCTCCGATGTCGGGAAATTGCTGGAGATGAACCTTCACGCCTTCGGCGAGAGTTCGTATTTTCATGACCAGCGTTTTTTGAATGCCTTCGAAGCCCTCGCTTCAGTGCTCGCCGCCTCCGGCATACTCTTCGTGACGACGATCATGATCGGCGGGCGAGTCGCGGCGGTGGATATGGGCGGAATCCACGATTCTGTCTATACGGTCCTGGCCGGTGGCACGGACCCAGAATTTCCGGGGATCGACAAGCTGATCAACATGCACCATATACGCCGGGCATGCCGGGAGAGGCTGAGACTCGTCGATTTCCTGTGTGGAGACTTCGGGTGGAAGGAGCGTTTCCATCTGGAGCCCCGGCCGCTTTACCGGCTGGACACTTCTACAGCTTCCTCCCGCGGAGTGTATTGAGATGCCTTCTTCGTCCGGGCGAAACAATCGCAAGGCTGTTCTTGTCGTCGGAACGACACCTGACTACATCGACTGGATACGGGAGGCGGCTCCTGGGGCTGCCATTTTCCTGACCGACCCGAAGCTTCGGGACCAGGCGAGCGAGACATGTCCTGCGCCTTCCGAAGAGATGCTCTGCGATCTTTCGGATTTCGCGCAGGCAGCGGCCTTTCTCGAGGGGCACCTGCGCCGCTGGGGGATTGAGCCCGAGGGCGTCGCCGTCTATGACTGCGAGTCGATGGAATTGGCGGCGTTTCTCGCCGAGCGGTACGGATTGCCCTGCGCCTCCGTCGAGTCCATACGCAGGTGCCGGGACAAATATGTCTCGAAAAAGCTCTGGAAAGAGAACGCTCTTTCCTGTCCCGAAGTCCGGGTGATCCACTCCGCGGACAAGCTCGTCGATTTCCATCGGAAACTCGCCCATCCCGTGGTGCTCAAGCCCCTGTGCGGCAGCGGCAGCGAGCTCGTCTTCCGCTGCACGTCGCCCCTTGAATGCCAGAGCCGGTATGATCTCGTTCTCCAAGGGCTGTATGAGCGCGGCTCCGACCGGCTTTACAGCAGGAATGGACCGGCGACAGAATTGCTCCTTGCCGAAGAGCTGATCCGCGGCCCCGAATACAGCTGCGATTTTATCGTCGACGGGGACGCGGTCGCGCCAATCCGCCTCACGCGAAAAATCTGCGGGGAAGACCGGCCCTTCGGCACAACTGAAGGCTACCTTCTGTGTTCCGGGCCGCCGGAGGGCATACTTTTTGATAAATTTGCAGGGGTCCTCAGCCTGAGCGCCCGCAGCCTCGGGATTTCGCGGGGAATCTGCATGCTGGATTTCATCGTTCAGGATCATCAGATGGTTCTCCTGGAGCTGGCGCCGCGGCCGGGCGGCGACTGTCTGCCGCAGCTCCTTCGCGTCGCCCGTCAGCTCGATATCATTCTTCTGAACCTCGATTTCGCCCGATCGCGCCCTGTCATTCCGGCATGGCCCGGTCAAACTGACCCGTATCTCGGCATACGCATCATTGCCGGACGGAGCGGAATCCTGCGCAGGATCGATACGGAGGAGCTGAAACGTGATCCGCGGGTGAAGGAAGTCGGATTGTTCTGCGTGCCTGGCCATCCGATAATCCTGCCACCATACGATTATCGTTCCTGGGTGCTGGGCTACATCATAGCCAGACTGGACGACCGCCTGGATGCCCAAGGGCACATGGCGGAATTGCTTGGAAAACTGAGCGTGGAGATTGAGTGATGCTGTTCCCCGAGTCGGAGCTGGCCGGTTTCGTGCATGGGTATTTCCGGAACAAGGAGAGATATCTCGATATCCTGAGAACTTCTTTATCGCCGGTGTATATTCTCGAAACCGATATTCTCAGACAGAGGGCCGACCGTTTCCGACGGACTTTCATGGCGAAGTCGCCTGACTGCGGGTTTTATTTCGCGATGAAAAGCAACAACCATCCGCGCGTTTCGGAAACCCTGCTTGCAATGCACTATGGGCTCGATGTCTCGAGCGGCGCGGAGCTGGAAACGGCCATACTTCTGGGCGCGCAGGATATTGTTTTCAGCGGGCCGGGAAAAACCGAGGATGAGCTTGCCGTGGCCGTACAGAATCACGGCGCAGTGACCATTCTTCTGGATAGCTTCGAAGAATTGAATCGCCTCGAGCGGGCGGCCGCCGCGCGGGATCGGCTTGTCCGTGCCGGGGTACGGCTGACGACGAATCCGGCCGGACTGTGGCGAAAATTCGGCATCCCGCTTGAGGATCTGCCGGCCTTTTTCAGGAAGGCCAGAGAGTGCCCCCATGTGCGGCTCCAGGGACTCCAATTTCATACAAGCTGGAATCTTTCACCGAGACCACAGTGTGATTTCATCGCGGCTCTGGGCCTGAGCCTGCGGGGGCTTTCCCATGAGGCTCTCGACCGGATCTCGTTTGTCGATGTGGGGGGAGGCTACTGGCCCGAACAGGGTGAGTGGCTCCGGGCTGAACCCTCGGGCGGGAATCCGGAAGGGGCGAATGTGGGGGCCCCAGGGGCGCCTGAGCCGCCCTCACCCCTCGTGCACTGCCGCCTTCCCGCAGCGCCGCTCGATATCTTCGCCGAGGATTTGTTCCAGGCGATCGGCAGGTATCTTCAGGTCCTCGGATCCTGCCGCATCTGTTTCGAACCCGGGCGCTGGATCTGCAATGACGCCATGCATCTCTTCCTCACCGTCATGGACAAAAAGGCGCCGGATCTTGTCATCGCCGATGCCGGAATCAACGCTATCGGCTGGGACCGCTTTGAAAGCGATTATTTCCCGATCCTCAACCTGAGCCGTCCCTCCATGAGGGAGCGCGAGTGCACCATAACAGGATCCCTGTGCACTCCCCACGATATCTTCGGCTACTCCTTCTTCGGAGACGACATCCGTGTCGGGGATATTCTGATGATACCCTGCCAGGGCGCATATACGTACAGTCTTCGCCAGGCATTCATAAAACCCGTACCCGCGGTTGTAGCGGTATGATTCAGGGCACGGGGTGTCATCGCGGTGCGTCCGGACTCTCCGGACGCGGTGAAGGGCCGCGAGCTATGGGGGGCGCGTCATGATGAATACGGGAACGCCGTCGCGTTCGTGTATCTGGAACAGTGTGGAATCCGGCATTCTCGTCCGGGGCAGGGGACTCGAGACCCTCGTCCTCTGGGAGGCCCCTGGCATCGTGCGTGTCTACTGCCTGCCGGAGGGCTCGGGACTCGGGACGGGTTCCGCTGCGACGTCAGACTTGGGGCGGGGGCGAGCGAAGTGCCTGCCCGAAGGGCCCATGCTCGATCCCGGGCGCGCCCGGACTGTAGTCCCCTTCGAGGTCCGCGAAACGGAGGCGGGAATCGAGATGGAGGGCCCTGGCCTGAAGCTCTCCGTCGATCTGGGCACGGGGGCTTTCTCCTGGTCCGACGCGCGTGGGCGCCTCCTCGTCCGCGAGAGCGAACGAGGAGGACGGGTTCTCGACCCCGTCGTCCTCTACCGTTACGATCACTCGGCCTCGGAGACTTCCGTGCGCGAGACCGCCGACGGCATCAAGACCATTGCACATCCCGGCGTCCCGGTTTTTTTACGAAATGCATATAAAACCAGACTCGACCTCGTCTTCCAGGAGGGAGAGGCCCTCTTCGGCCTAGGACAGCACGAAGAGGGAAAACTGAACTATCGCGGACGCTGTCAGTACCTCTACCAACAGAACATGAAGGTCGCCCTGCCTCTCCTTCTGTCCTCGAGAGGATACGGCATCCTCTACAACAGCTCTTCCCCCGTGATCTTCAGGGACGATGCCTTCGGCTCATGCTTCCACGGCGAGGCGGACGGGGCCCTGGACTTCTTCGTCATCGCGGGCGGCGGAGTCAAGAACGATGCCGGTGGCGACGCCTGTGGCAGCGTCACCGGCCACAGCTCCGGCCTCACTTCCGGCCTCACTTCCGGCCTCACTTCCGGCGTCGCGGACGGCGTCGTCGCCGGCATGCGCGCCCTCACCGGCAGGGCGGCCCTGCCCCCTCCGTGGGCTTTCGGCTACTTCCAGTCGAAGGAGCGATACAAAAACCAGGAAGAAATTCTCGCGGTCGCGCGGGAGTTCCGTCGACGGAACCTGCCGCTCGATTGCGTCGTCCTCGACTGGCTTTCCTGGCCACAGGGGCTGTGGGGGCAGAAATCCTTCGACCCCGGCCGTTTCCCCGACCCTGCGGCGATGACAAGGACCCTCCACGACATGGGCGTCAAATTCATGATCTCCGTCTGGCCCCACATGCAGGGAGAGAGCCCGGACCGGCGCGAGATGGCCGAGCGGGGTTTCCTCCTCGGAAACGGCTCGACCTACGACGCCTTCGATCCCGGCGCCCGCGCCCTCTACTGGAAACAGGCGAAGCGCGGGCTCTACGATGCAGGCGTTGACGCCTGGTGGTGCGACTGCACCGAACCCTTCGAGGCGGACTGGAAGGGGAAGGTCAAGGCCCAGCCCGAGGAGAGAATGGCGATCAACACCCGGATGGCCGCCGAATACCTCGATCCGGGCATCGCCCAAGCCTATTCGCTCGAGCACTCGCGCGGCATCTGGGAGGGCCAGCGGGCCTGCGAAGACGGGAAACGCGTCCTCAACCTCACGCGCTCGGCCTCGCCCGGCCAGCAGAGATACGGGACCTTCACGTGGTCGGGCGACGTGACGGCGAGCTGGGAGACCTTGCGCAGGCAGATTCCGGAGGGCCTCAACTTCTGCCTCTCCGGCATGCCCTACTGGACGAACGACATCGGCGGCTTCTTCGTCGCCTCGAAGGAGCAGTGGTTCTGGCAGGGCGATTTCGACTCAGGCGTCGACGACGCAGGCTACCGCGAACTTTTCCTCCGCTGGTTCCAGTACGGCACCTTCCTGCCGATGATGCGCGCCCACGGCACCGACACCCCCCGCGAGCCCTGGCGCTTCGGAGAGCAGGGCGACGAGATCTACGAGGCGCTCGCCCGCTTCCTTCGATTGCGCCGCAGACTCAAGGCCTATCTGTACTCCCTCGCGGGGGCTGTCACCTTCGCGGACTACACCATGATGCGGGCCCTCGTCTTCGACTTTCCGGAGGACAGCGAAGCGCTCGGCGTGGAGGACCAGTTCATGCTCGGCGGCGCCCTCATGGTCTGCCCTGTCACCGAGCCTCAGCGCTTCGGCCCCGGTTCCCGGCCGATCCCCGATGCGCCTGCGACGAGGCGCGTCTACCTTCCCGGCCCCGATCCCTGGGCTGATTTCTGGACGGGAGAACCCGCGGGACCCGGATGGGTCGAGGCTTCCGCTCCCCTTCGCATCATCCCGGTCTTCATGAGGGCCGGCGCGATCCTGCCTTTCGCGGCCGAAGGCGATGCCATCGGGGCCAGCGCCTCCGAGGAGCTCGAAATCCTCGTCTGTCCCGGCCGGGATGGCCATTTCAGGCTCTACGAAGACTCCGGGGACGGCTACGGATACGAGAGCGGGGAGTACGCCACCACCGACATGGCCTGGAATGACGCGCCCGGCCGTCTGGAGATCGCCGACAGAGTGGGGAGCTTCCCCGGCATGGCGGAAAGACGGAACTTCGTCCTCAGGATCGTGCGTCCGGGCTTTTGTCCGGAGGGACGGCCCTGACGAAGCTCATGCGCATCGAGTGCGCCTTGAGCGGGTTACTGGAGGTTGGGCGCAGTGCGCATCGAGTCGGAGAAATGACGGTACTCGTGGGGTTTCTTGCCGCACAGACGGTTGAAGCTTTTGTAAAAATTGCTCATCGAACTGAAACCGGAATCCATGGCGACATCGATGATCTTCTGATCTGTCGTCAGGAGCAGGCGCTGGGCTTCATAGACTCGCAGCATAGTGATCAGGTTCACGATGTTGATGCCGCATTTTGATTTGAAAAGAGAAATGGCATAGTTGGGATGAATGCCCACGGCTTCGGCGATGTCGTCGATGCGGATTTGGTTGCGGAAATTGAACGTGATATAGTCATACATTCCCTGAAAAACGTTTTTGTCCTTGGGCAACAGATGTTTTTCAGGGAGCGGATTCAGGGAATCTGTCGTCGTGGCTTGATAGGCGAAACGTCGCAGGCGGGCCTCCAGCGAGAGCAGCATAGTCCGGCGAGTCTCCGCCAAATCGCTTTTGGTCTCTCTCATCCATATCGGATACTCCGCCAGATCCATCTGCCTGAGATCCTTGTTCGTCTCAATCAGAACCCGTCCATCCATGACATCGCGGACGAGGGAGACAGACAGGTCCAGGTACAGGAATATTTCCGGAGGGATAGCCACCCAGTACTGCAAATTATCCTGAGGAATCGAAACCAGCTGATGTGGTATCGCTCCCCAGAAGAGAACTGTCTGATCGGGCAGCAGGTCGATGATCTTCGCTCCGAACCGGATAGTCACCGGGTTGTTTTTCGGGAAAAAGAGAATTTCGACCTCGTTGTGACGGTGAAGACAGTCGTAGGACTGGACATGCACGATGTCGCAGAACAGTCCGAATTTAAAGTCGACAATATTTTTCCCCGTCACGACCTTAGAATAGTGGAGAAAGTTCCTCTTTTCAAGGATGCTCGATTTAAAAATGCCTCTTACTCTAGCTTTATGACACATCGCCAAAGGATGTCAGCTGCCCTCGACCGGGCACCGACCGACAATCTCGCCTGGGCGCCGCGCATGGACCTCTGGTACATCGCGAACAAGGCTCAAGGGACCTTGCCCGCAGGCTTCGATGGCATGAACACGGTCGATATCGCGAAAAACCTCGGATTCGGCTGCCATTCCGTGCGGGCCGATTACACGCTTCCCCGGCCCAAGGATGCGCTCATTCTCCGCGGATTTGCGGTCGACAACCACCCGGATTATCCTTACGAGCTGGAGCTGAAGAATCTGCCTTTCGAATTCCAGTATGACGAGGAAAACCTCAAAACCTGCGTCCACGCGCCGGCAGGAGATGTATTCACCCACATCCACCAATCGGCGGACATGAACAGGCAGGGAATCTCCGTACCATTCATCCGCTCATATCCTCTCTCATATCCGCTCCATTCCGCATCGTGCATGGAAGCGGTCGCACAGGTTTATGAGAATATCGAGGTAATCCCGAGGCCGGAGAAGTATGCTTCCTTCAAAAATCGTCTCGGCGAACAGGGGCTCGCGGTGGCCCATGGCCTGAACATCGCTTCCCCCATGCACCTCGTGATGCATGACCTGATGCCCCTGAATGATTTTTTCTACTTCTACATGGATGAGCCGGATACGCTGCGTGCCTTTGCGAAGAGGCTGGAACCCTTCTTCGACAAGATTCTGGACGCGGTCCTTAAGTGCGATTGCGAGGCGTTTTTCTGGGGCGGAAACTATGACCAGAACACGACATACCCGGAGTTTTTCGCGCAGGAAATAAAACCCTGGCTGCAGAAGGCGGGAAAGAGGGCACAGTCCTGCGGGAAACGCCTCCTGACGCACACCGACGGAGAGAATCGCCTCCTCCTGCCCGATTATCCCGATTGCGGCTTCCATATCGCCGAGTCGGTCTGTCCTTCTCCCATGACCGAGCTCAGTCTGAGAGAATTCCGCGACGGCGTCGGCTCCGGCGTTGTAGTGTGGGGAGGGATACCCGCGGTCGCGCTCATGAAAGACGCGATGTCGGAGAGCGAATTCGACGCATATCTCGACATGACTTTCGGCGGGCTGGGCGATCCGCGGGGGCTGATTCTCGGCGTATCGGACAATGTTCCACCCGAAGCCAGCCTGTCACGACTTGCGAAAATCACCAGGCGGATTGAAGGATACGGGGCAATCGGCGCCCCCTGATTGTGGCCAAGGGGAAACATTCAACACTGTTTCCATGAATCTCCTTCGTAGAGGGAGAATGCGTTTTTTGGAGATGGAGGAACGAAATGTTCAGGAAATCCATGGTGGCTCTCACTGTCGCAGCGGCTATCGCGTTTGCGGCAGGCTCTGCGGTCTCAGTCGGAGCGCAGACGAAGATCCTCAGGCTCGGTTCTCATCTTGCCAATGATCACTCGGTAGTCAAGACCGCGATGAAGCTCGCGGAGATCGTGGCTGCCAAGTCCGGCGGCAAGATCGAGATCAAGGTGTTCCCCAACAGCACCATCGGCGATCAGCGCGCCCTCGTTGAAGGCATGCAGTTCGGCACCATCGACATGTCCATCAACGACGCGGGCTATCTTTCCAACTTCGCCCCCCGCTGGGGCATCTGCGATCTTCCCTACCTCTGGAAGGATTACGATCACGTCCGCAAGGTCGAAGATGGCGACATCGGCAAGCTGCTCCAGGCTGACCTCCTCGCCAAGGGCGTCCGCTCGCTCGGCTGGATGGATTCCGCGTTCCGCAACGTGTACCTGTCGAGGGAAGTGAAGACCGTCAAGGAGTTCAAGGGAATCAAGCTCCGCGTGCCCGAGTCTCCCGTCTATGTGAAGACATTCCAGGCCATGGGCGTGAATCCCACCGTCATCCCCTGGGGCGAAGTCTACACCGCCGTGCAGACCAAGGTCGTCGAGGGATTCGAGCAGCCCGCCGAGGCCGCCTACACCTCGAAGATGTACGAAGTCACCAAGTACATGATCATGACGGGCCATATCTACACGGTCCTCTCGATCAACATCAGCGAGCTGGTGTGGAAAACGCTCAACGCCGAGCAGAAGAGAATCATCGCCGAATCCGCCGCCGAAGCCAGCGCCTATGGCCGACAGCTTGCCGAGAAGCTCGATGGCGAGGCTCTCGCCGGGCTCTACAAGAATGGCGTGAAGAAGGTCGAGGTCAACAAGGCCGAGTTCCAGGCTGCAGTGTCTTCCGTCTGGAAGGAGTACGGTGACAAGTACGGCGCCAACGACCTCATCCAGAAGATCGTCGACGCGGGAAAGTAAGAGTTTTCATAGCGGGAGCATCCGGAACGGCCCGGATGCTTCCCCTTGCCCTTCCCGGGAGGAATTCCAATTGCTCAAGAAAATCATCGGCGTGCTCGACGTCTTGCAGGTCACGCTGTTCTCAGGCCTGGTTACCCTGTCATTCGTAAGCGTGTTCATGCGCTATGTGCTCAATTACTCCCTCACCTGGGCGGAGGAACTCGCCCGCTACATGTTCATCTGGCTCGTCTACCTCGGTACGGCGCTCTGTGTCCGCAGGCGGAAACACATCGTCATGGACATCGTCATCGCCTCGATGAAACCGGGGCTGAAGAAAGCATTTTCACTCGTCAACAACGCCATCATGCTTGCGTTCGTCCTCGTGCTCGCCCAGCAAGGATTCAAGATGATGCCCATCCTCAGCACACAGGCTTCGACGGCTCTACTCATACCAATGTCCTTCATCTATGCCGCAATCCCTGTCGGGGCTGTGCTCATGGCCTTCTATCTGGTGCTGGACTGCATTCTCCTCTGGCAGGACAAGCTCCCCGAGGAAATGCGGGAGCAGACCGATGAAGTAGACCCCGACGCCATCTGACGACAGGAGCACCGAAAACCATGCTTACAATTTTGATGATTTCGTTTCTCGTGCTGATGACCATCGGTATCCCCATCGGCTTCAGCATGGCGATCTCCTCGATGATCGCGCTGGCCGTCAACCAGACGCCGCTCTTCGTGGTCGTGCAGCGCATGATCACATCGGTCGACTCGTTCTCGCTCATGGCCATTCCCTTCTTCATGATAGCGGGCGAGCTCATGGACTCAGGCGGCATATCGAGGCGTCTCGTGCGCTTCGCGAATGCCTGCGTCGGCTCCATCCGGGGCGGACTCGGCATGACCTGTGTCCTCTCCAGCGCCATATTTGCGGGCATCTCCGGCTCTGCGTCGGCCGACACGGCGGCAATCGGCACCATCATGATGCCCTCCATGATCAAGAACGGCTATCCGAAGGGCTACGCCGCGAGCCTCCAGGCCTGCGCCGGCGCGCTCGGCCCCATCATCCCGCCCAGCCTCATCATGATCATCTACGGCACCATCACAGGCCTCTCCATCGGCGAACTCTTCATGGCCGGAGCGATCCCCGGCGTCCTCATCGCCATCGGCCTCATGGTCGTGAACTACTTCCAGGCCAAGAAGCTCGGCATCGCGGGTACTGGCACGTTCAGCTTTAAGGAACTCAAGGACAGCTTCATCGACGCCATCTGGGCGCTCATCGCTCCCTTTGTCGTGATCGGCGGCATCCTCGGCGGCGTGTTCACCGCCACCGAAGCCGGTGTCATCCTCGCCGTGTATTCCTTCGTCGTCGGACTTTTCGTCTACAAGGAATACGGAATAAAAGACCTGCCGAAGATCGTGAAGAAAGCCGCCACCACCACCAGCATGATCATGATCATTGTCGCGGGCGCCTCGGTGTTCGGATGGATATTAGCCAGCCAGCAGTTCCCCGAGATCGCGGCAAAGTTCCTGCTCTCGCTCTCCAACGATCCGAAGGTGATCATGTTCCTCGTCGTGGTCTTCCTCTTCATCGTCGGATGCTTCGTCGAGACGATAGCGGCGGCCGTCATCCTGATCCCGATCCTCTCCCAGGTAGGCCTCCAGTTCGGCTACGATCCCATCCACTTCGCGACGGTCATCGCCATCTGCCTCATTCTCGGCGGAATAACGCCGCCGGTCGGCGTCCTTCTGTTCATCACGCAGGCCATCGCCAAGATCACCATGAAGGAACTGCTCAAGTACCTCATCCCCTTCGCCACCATTCCATGGATCGTTGTGCTCCTGGTCGCCTACGTTCCGAAATTGACGACCTGGCTGCCCGCGCTCATGTTCGTGAAATAGGGGAGCATCGACATGAGTGAACTTGACGCGCTGATCGGCCGTTTCCAGGCGCTCTCCTTTTCGCCGCGCAACGCACGACTGATGGAAGCCCCCCGGAGGATCAGCTTCCACGTGGGCCTGGGCCGCAGCGTCTGGAAAAATATCGTCGATTTCAGCCTGATGGAGTATTTCGAGAAACCGGAAGTGGCCCTGGCCGCCCAGATGCGGTGGAAGCTCTTCTGGCACGACAACATTCCCGACGACACCGTCATCGAGCCCACCCTGGGCCTCGATTTCGGCGTCGCCCTGGAACCTTCGCTGTTCGGCGTCGGCTCGCATTTCTCCGAGAGCACCGATCCCATGTACACAGAGCCAGTGATCGTGGAGCATTCGGAGCTCGCGAAGTTGAAGAGGCCCGATTTCTTCTCAAGCGGCCTCATGCCCAGGGTCCACGCGATACATGCAGAGATGCAGCGGCTCGCCGGCCCCGTGCCGGTGCGCTTCCCTGGCTGGGCACGCGGCCCCTGGAGCATCGCCTGCATGCTGCGCGGCTTCAACGAGCTGTACATGGACCTCGCCGACGATCCTGAGTTCGTGGTCGACCTTTTGGATTTCATCGTCGAGTCGCGCATCGCGTGGGAAAAACAGCGCTGCGCCTTCCTCGGAGTAGATCCGCGCGATCAGTCGAAAGACTGGCAGTATGTGGTGTACCGGAGGATTTCCTCAGGCGACGAGTTCAACGATGAGGTCGACGGGAACCTGTTCTCGCCCTCGACATACGAAGAATACATCTACCCCGCGGAAAAGAAGCTTCGCGATTTCTACGGCGCGCTGCGGTACTACCACAGCTGCGGCAACATGACGCCCTTCCTTCCGAAACTGAAGGAACTGAAGCCCGAACTCATGCACATCTCGCAATCGACGGATGTCGTAGCCGCCGACAGGATCTTCGGTACTGAAACGGCCTTCCAGTGCTGCATGCACCCCGTCAACGAAGTGCTGGGCGCGGACGAAGCCACGATGCGCGGCGCGATAGGCTCAAGGCTCGATGCGATGAAGACGCGCAGGGCCGAGATCTGGGCCGACGCGCTCTATCAGGGAGGAAGGGACACTCTGGAAAAAAGTCTCGTCTGGCTAAAAACCGCGCGAAGCGTCTGCCGCGGATAAGGAACACACTTTGGAAATCATACACAGAGTCGCTATCGTCACCGGCGGAGCGAGAGGAATAGGCAAGGCCATAGCGGTATCGTTTGCCGCGAAGGGGATATTGCCCGTGATCGCGGATATCGACCTTCCCGCCGCCGAAGCTGCGGCCGCGGAAATCCGCGCCACTGGCGCCGAAGCGGCGGTATTCGAGGTCGACATGTCGAAACCTGATCAGATCGCAGGCCTCGTAGCCGATGTGGTCGCGCGTTTCGGCAGGCTCGATATCCTGGTGAATAACGCGGGAATCCTCTCCAATACGCCATTCGACGAGGTGGCCGAAGCGGAATGGGATCGCGTCATGGGCATCAACCTCAAGGGAGTGATGTTCGCGTCGAGGGAGGCTCTGGTGCCGATGATCGCCCGGGGCTGGGGGCGCATTGTCACCATTTCGTCGCTCGCGGGCCGCTCCGGCGGCGTCAGCGTCGGCCCCGCATACGTCGCCTCGAAAGCCGCGCTCATCGGACTCACGCGGCACCTGGCGAAAAAGGTGGCGCACAATGGCATCACCGTGAACGCAGTGGCGCCGGGGACCACGGAAACGGACATCATCAAGGGCTTTACCGCCGACGACATGGTCGCGATAAACGATTCGATACCGGTGGGCAGGCTCGGGAAACCCGAAGAGATAGCGGAGACGGTGGCATTCCTCGCATCGGATTCCGCCGCGTTCATCACCGGCGCCGTCCTCGACATCAACGGCGGAATGTACATGGGCTGAAACCCACCCTGTTTCCGGGCGAAAGCGAATTTTAGAAGACAAGGACTCCGCGCATGCCGCGGAACAAGAGACCGCATACGAATCACAATCTTCAGGAGAGAGCAGACATGGCAAAGCACGAATATCTGAAATGGATGGCCGAAAATACCCCAACGCAGTGGTGCAACGATTCAGCGAAAATCGACGAGCTGGAGGCGGCCCTGGAGTCAGGCGCAATCGGCTGTACCTCGAATCCCCCCCTGTCCTACCAGACCCTCACCGAGACTCCGGAAATCTTCAGGGAAGAATTTCTGCGCATCCGCGCCGATGCCGTGGGCAACGATAGGGCGCTGGAATTGATCGGCGTCGTCGTACGGCATATTTCCGGAATTCTCCGCGACCTGTACCTGAAGAGCGGTGGCAGATACGGCTACATCCGCTGCCAGGTCCAGCCGCGAATCTCGGCCGATGCCGACGCCATGCTGAAAATGGGAAAAACCATAGCCTCCTGGGGTGACAACATTATGGTAAAAATCCCCGGCACAGCCGCGGGCATCCAGGTGCTCGAGGAGCTGGCGGCGCTGGGCATTCCGACGACGGCCACAGTCTGCGTGAGCCTGAGCCAGATACTCGCGGCCGGCGAGGCCAATGAGCGGGGCATCGCGCGGGCTCGGGCAGCCGGAATCGCGCCCGCCGCCTCCACAGCGGCCATCGTCCAGGGAAGATTGCAGGATTACTTCACGGTACTCAACAAAGAACGCGGTTCTGTGCTCTCCCCCTTCGACCTGGAATGCGCGGCGCTCGCCGTCGTGAAGCGCTGCTACGGCATGTTCGTGGAGCGCGGATACAGCCAGATACTGATGCCCGCAGCCTTCAGGTCCTACAGGCAGGTGGAGAAAATGGTCGGCAGCGCCGTCCACATGACGATCCATCCCAAGATCCAGGACGAGATAATCAAAGCCGATGCCGAAGGGAAGCTATCGAGACAGTCCTGTATCGACAATCCTGTGGACGAAGCCGCGCTGGCCCGCGTCGCCGCGGTCATTCCCGAGTTCATCCAGGCCTACGAGCCCGACGGCCTCTCGGTGCGGGATTTCGACGCGTACGGAGCCACGAAAATGACGCTGGAAGGCTTCGACCTGACCGGCTGGCAGAAACTGCTCACCCTGTAAGGATTCCGCGATGCAGCGCAGAATACAGTACGGAGTCGCCATTTCCGAAGAAGAGTTGGGGGATGGCGCCTCGGTCCTCCTGCAGGGAGGAATCGAAAAAGGGATCATCCAGGCCTCCGGCATGGGCTTCGACTGTGTGGAGCTCCACATACGGAATCCGAAAGACCTGGATCCTGCGCGGATACTCGACACTTCCGCGCGCTACGGCGTCGGTGTCGCGGCGATCGGGACAGGCCTCGAGTTCGGACTGAACGGGCTCAATCTCTCCTCCGAAGATCCTGAGCTGCGGAATCGCATGTCAGTCCGGCTCTGCGAGCACATCGACTTCGCGGCGCACTTCGGCGCCGTCGTCTTCCTCGGGCTCATCCGGGGCAAGTGCGCGCGGTACAGAGATCGCAGCGCCTGCCTGGACAGGCTGGCCGAAGAGCTGATTCCCATCGCCTCCTATGCGGCCGGAAAGAATGTCGTTCTCGCCTTCGAGCCGATCGCCTTCTACTACACCACATTGCTCAACACCACGGCAGAAACCCTCGAATTCCTGCGCCGGCCGGGCCTGGAAACCATCCAGCTCCTCCTCGACACGCACCACATGTACATCGAAGACAAAGACATGGACGCATCGTGGAGGCAGTGCGCCGGGCGCATAGCCCACGTCCACATCTCCGACTCGAACCGCCAGTATCCGGGCTCGGGGAACGTCGATTACGCGCGGGTGGCGAAATCGCTCGACGGCATCGGCTACGAGGCGGCCGTCTCGCTCGAAACGCTTCCGTATCCGAGCGGGGAAGAGGCTGCACTGAGGGGCCTTTCGTGGATGCGCAGCGTCTGGGGCAGATGAGTCAGGGGCCCGGAGTCCCTGAGCGAGCCGGATGAACCGAATGGACAGATGTGCCGGATGCGCCGGACTTGAGCGGGCAATACAATTTTTCACAAGAGGAGAGAGATATGAGAATAGGTTTCATCGGATTGGGAATCATGGGGAAGCCCATGGCGAAGAATCTTCTTAAGGCCGGATATGAGCTCACTGTTTTCGATAAAATCGCCGAACCCGTCAAGGAGTTGGCCGAAGCCGGAGCCTCGACGGCAGGATCGGCGCGCGAGGTTGCGGCAGCCAGCGACATCGTGATCACGATGCTTCCGAACTCCCCGCATGTGAAGGCCGCCATTCTGGGACCGGATGGAGTTCTGGAAGGTATCGTGGCCGGAAAAATCGTGATAGACATGAGCTCGATAGCGCCTTTCGCCTCACGGGAAATCGCCGCCAGGCTGCATGAAAAGAGTGTCGAGATGCTCGACGCGCCGGTGTCGGGCGGCGAACCCAAGGCCATCGAGGGAACATTGTCCATAATGGTCGGCGGCAAGAGTGCCGTTTTCGATGCCTGCCGCGAACTGTTGTCCAAAATGGGCAAGTCTGTCGTTCTGTGCGGAGATATAGGCGCGGGCAACACGACGAAACTCGCCAACCAGATCATCGTCGCCCTCAATATCGCCGCGATGTCCGAGGCCTTTGTCCTCGCCGGAAAAGCCGGAGTGGATCCGGAAATCCTGTTCAACGCGATACGCGGCGGGCTTGCCGGAAGCACCGTTCTCGAAGCCAAGGCGCCGATGGTGATGGCGGGGAATTTCAAACCCGGCTTCCGCATCGAGCTCCACATCAAGGACCTCGCGAACGCGATCGAAACCGGACATGAAATAGGAGTTCCCCTGCCGCTGACGAGCCAGGTCATGGAGATGATGCAGGCGCTCAAAGTCGACGGGAAGGCGGGGAACGACCACTCAGGAATAGTCCAGTTCTATGAAAAAATGGCGAAATACGAGGCGCGGAAACACTGCACGAACTAATGTCGACGCTGACGCTCCGGATGTTCTCGATAACGGGAGCGTCTTCCGCAAAAAAAGGCGCCTCCCTCTGCCTCCCCGATGCAGGCACGGTATCCATCCGCAGACTGCGTCGAAGCGATATGCCCAGTAGTCTGCATTCTACCAGGTCCACATCGTTGCGTCGTTGCGGATAAAGGCCGCCACTCGACCAAGGCCCACAGTGCCACAGAGGAAGATACCGAAGTCTCACTGAGATATCCCAAGAAGTGGTTTCAATCCACGCGCCCGCGAGGGGCGCGACCTTCCAGCCGGTATGACTATCTTTATTCCGAGGACGTTTCAATCCACACGCCCGCGAGGGGCGCGACGGCGAGGTCGGAAGTCACGAGGTCGGACACAGGCGGTTTCAATCCGCGCGCCCGCGAGGGGCGCGACCAATGACGCCTATGTACTTAGAAAGAGGAGAAATGTTTCAATCCACGCGCCCGCGTGGGGCGCGACATGGAAGATGATGCGGACAGATCACCTTATTAGGTTTCAATCCACGCGCCCGCGTGGGGCGCGATGAGCGGCAACAATGGACAGGTATGATGTTCCTCCGTTTCAATCCACGCGCCCGCGTGGGGCGCGACCACCTGCGCAGTCACGAAGCCGTTGACCTGATGGGGTTTCAATCCACGCGCCCGCGTGAGGCGCGACACAAATGCCGGATGGGTCTTCCCTGTGTCCTCTTTGTTTCAATCCACGCGCCCGTGTGGGGCGCGACGGGAGTATGGACTGAGATCGTCCATAATTTCAACGTTTCAATCCACGCGCCCGTGTGGGGCGCGACCCTACCTCCGCTCCCGCGTTCGGATGATTAACATGTTTCAATCCACGCGCCCGTGTGGGGTGGACCTACCCCAAACCAGTGGAGCATGAGTTAAGCCTCTCCGAGAATAAGGAGAGGAGAGGGTATGGAAGACAAAAGAAGGAAGTACGCGGCAGAGTTCAAGAAAGAAGCACTTGAACACTTGGAACGGTCAGGCAGGAGTGCCCGGAACGTGGCCAAAGACTTGGGAATTGATCCTGGACTATTGTGCCGGTGGCGACGGGAGAGTCAGGAAATACACAAACAAGCATTTACCGGACAAGGGAATGCACGTGATCAGGAAATGACCAGGCTGAAAAAGGAAAATGATGAACTTCGTGAGGCGAATGCAATACTAAAAGATGATATGTTTCCCCTGGCGGTACAACGATCGTGGTAGGCTGGGTTCGACGGAACCCGGGAGCCGGCGGCAGGCAGTACGCGCTTTGTGGGGTATGACCCCGGCTAAAAGATTATGCCCAGGCCGGTCGTCGAAAATCAGGGTGCAGGACGATGCTGCGGCAACGCCACTGCGAATAGAAGAATGTAGTACCACGTTGTATCGCTCAAAGACTTCCGGCTCCGATCTTTTTCCCGGGAGGCTGCGCATGGGGAAGGAAACAGGGCGTTTTATTGGCATCGACCTTTCGAAGAGGACCTACGAGGCGGTTGCCATCGATGGAAAGACCGAATCAATCCAGCGGTGGAATGGCAAGCTCGATATTCGAGGCCGCCGCAGCCTTGCGGAAAGGGTTCGACCAGGCGACACCATCGCGATGGAAGCTGGTACCTCCTCATTCCAGATAGCGAAGGAACTCATGGAGCACCCCGACATACAGGTCCTTGTCCTGAACGCGGCTGACCTGGCGGTGATCCATAAGTCGCTCAAGAAGTCGGACCGTGAGGACGCGCTCAAGCTCGCGCGACTTGTGCAAAAGTTCAATGCTGACGAATTGCCGACAGTGCCAGTGCCCTCGGATGAAGAGATGGATCGTCGGGCACTTTCGTCCCATGAAGACCGCTTTCGCAGGGATAGAACTCGCCTTATAAACCGTCTTCATGCGGTGTTTCTCCGATGTGGCATTCCTGACCATACCAAGGCCCAGCTTAAGAAGGCAGCCACGAGGGAACGGCTCATCGAAACCGAACTTGCCGGCTTCAGCAAGACGGAGGCCATTAACCTCCATCACATGATCTCGGAATATGAGCAGATCCTCGCCGGGTTGGTCGAAGAGATCGGGGCTTCGGTGATGAAGGGCGGGGAGTCTGCGCACATCCTCATGTCGCTCCCTGGCTTTGGCATCAAGACGACGATGGCCATCCTGGCATACGCGGGAGACATGCGCCGCTTTAGCGGACCAGCCCAGTTGGTCAACTATGTTGGGTTGTCGCCACGGCTTCACGAATCGGGAGAACTTGAACGCAAGGGCTCAATCACGAAGCGAGGCAATGCGCATCTTCGGGGCCTGCTTGTCCAGAGCGCCTGGGGACTTATTCGCAGTAAATGCTCAAACCCGCTCAAGTCCCACTATGAGGCAATGATCTCCAGAGGGAAAGCGCCTTCTATCGCGGTCGTCGCGACCGCCCGGAAGCTGCTCGAGATGGTCTATATTTTGCTCACACGAGGGGAACGCTACCGGTACACGGATGACATGATATTTGCTCTCAAGCTCAAGAGGTCAGGATTGGCAATTCTCGGAGCCGGAGGTTGACAGGAAACATAGAAAAAAAGCCGTCGCCATCTTCTCGGTACCCCGAAGGGGGAATTAGCCCGAGTCTACCAGTTCATGGTCGACCACCGGAGGCAGTGGTCGATACGGAAGATGGCGACATATCTGGAAGTCTCCGTTTCGGGGTACTATGCGTGGAAATCGAGAAAACCAAGCCGTCACGCACTGCTGGATGCCGAATTGGTCAAGAAGATCAAAGCCATCCAGAAACAGCATCACCGGCGATACGGGAGTCCGCGCATCCACGAAGAATTGCGCGATACAGGCTATGGAGTGTCGCGTAAACGGGTGGCCAGACTCATGCGGGAGAATGATCTGGGAAGCCTGCCGAAGAAGAAATACGTTGTCACGACAGACTCGAATCATGGAGAACCGGTAGCGGAAAACCTGCTTGACCGACAGTTTGACGTACCGCTGCCGGGTCTCGTCTGGGTTTCTGACATCACGTATTGCCCGACAACCGAGGGCTGGCTGTATCTGTGTGTCGTTATCGACCTCTGCACCCGTCACGTCGTCGGCTGGTCGACCCGCGATGACATGACCTCCCAGATTGTGGTGGATGCTTTTGTCATGGCCGTTATCCGATATGGGTATAAGCCAGGACTTCTCTTCCACTCTGATCGGGGCGTCCAGTATTGTTCCACCGCATTGAGGTCACTACTGGCGGAGAGGAAAGGAATTGTTCAAAGCATGAGCCGAAAGGGCAATTGCTGGGATAATGCCTGTGCGGAATCCTTTTTCAAAACGTTGAAACGGGAATTAGAGACTCTGAATGGTACATATTCCAGAGAAAGGGTCCGTCATGATCTTTTCGAGTACATCGAGGTCTACTACAATCGGATCAGGCGGCATTCGCACAATGCGATGAAACCGCCGGTATCACAGGCGACGAGAGTGGCTTAACTACCTGTCCATTCGGTCGGGGCAAGTCCAGGGCGCGACGGATTGGCAGTGTCCGCGAGGTCGAGTCGAGACGAGTTTCAATCCACGCGCCCGTGTGGGGCGCGACGACAGGGAGAGGCCCATCATCGTAGCTGCTTCATTGTTTCAATCCACGCGCCCGTGTGGGGCGCGACCGGAATCGTATTGCCTTCCAGTCCATCCATGCATGTTTCAATCCACGCGCCCGTGTGGGGCGCGACCGGAGTTGCGCGCCATACTGACGCGCCGGCTTTTGTTTCAATCCACGCGCCCGTGTGGGGCGCGACCTCGGAACTCGGCCCTGTCGGCCTCGGAGAGTTTGTTTCAATCCACGCGCCCGTGTGGGGCGCGACATGGAGCAGGTTATTTGGAGGTAATCCTACCATGTTTCAATCCACGCGCCCGTGTGGGGCGCGACGAATATCCTCAGCTGTCGACGAGACGCTTGTCATGTTTCAATCCACGCGCCCGTGTGGGGCGCGACATGAGACTCCCCTGCCGGATACGTACCATAAGCAGTTTCAATCCACGCGCCCGCGTGGGGCGCGACCTGACGATCCCGTTGCGTACCGCTTGTACGCTGAGTTTCAATCCACGCGCCCGCGTGGGGCGCGACCTGACGATCCCGTTGCGTACCGCTTGTACGCTGAGTTTCAATCCACGCGCCCGCGTGGGGCGCGACCTGACGATCCCGTTGCGTACCGCTTGTACGCTGAGTTTCAATCCACGCGCCCGCGTGGGGCGCGACCTGACGATCCCGTTGCGTACCGCTTGTACGCTGAGTTTCAATCCACGCGCCCGCGTGGGGCGCGACGCTGACGATCCCGTTGCGTACCGCTTGTACGCTGAGTTTCAATCCACGCGCCCGCGTGGGGCGCGACACGAGCTTCGTCATTCATTCCCCCTCTTTCTGAGGTTTCAATCCACGCGCCCGCGTGGGGCGCGACTTGCGGTACTGTCCGGCATACCGGACATTGCGGGTTTCAATCCACGCGCCCGCGTGGGGCGCGACTTAGAGGCGGGAAGGGGTTCGCGCATTTCAACATGTTTCAATCCACGCGCCCGCGTGGGGCGCGACGATCGATCGTCATAAGGCTGATTCGAACGAGTCAGTTTCAATCCACGCGCCCGCGTGGGGCGCGACTCCTCAATTTTGGAACTTCGACAGAAAAATAAATGGTTTCAATCCACGCGCCCGCGTGGGGCGTGACATAAATTTCTTGCCAAGGGCAACAATCGGAAGTGTGTTTCAATCCACGCGCCCGCGTGGGGCGCGACGGACCAGGATCTGCTCGCCGACCTGGCCAAATCCGTTTCAATCCACGCGCCCGCGTGGGGCGCGACCCGTATCCCATGTCCGCCGGGTTAGTCGTCCATCTGTTTCAATCCACGCGCCCGCGTGGGGCGCGACCGCCAAGTCGGCTTGGGCGCGAGATGGCCGTAATGTTTCAATCCACGCGCCCGCGTGGGGCGCGACGGGCTGATAGATACCGCAAAGACGCAAGTAGTCAGTTTCAATCCACGCGCCCGCGTGGGGCGCGACCAGACGATCCATGAGCATTGTCTTTCTTGCAACGGGTTTCAATCCACGCGCCCGCGTGGGGCGCGACCCTTGGCGAATTCGATGATGTCGGACAGTTCCATGTTTCAATCCACGCGCCCGCGTGGGGCGCGACCCCAGGAGAGAAAGTAATCCGATATTACGAATGGGTTTCAATCCACGCGCCCGCGTGGGGCGCGACCGGGCAAGGAGCGAAAAATGAAAATGGCAATAATGGTTTCAATCCACGCGCCCGCGTGGGGCGCGACGCTCAGGCCGCGCTCGATGAGCAAGTCCTGAAAGTTTCAATCCACGCGCCCGCGTGGGGCGCGACTGTACAGGGCGGAAATCTGGCTTTTATTCAGGGTGTTTCAATCCACGCGCCCGCGTGGGGCGCGACGAAGGGAATTGCGATAACGAAAGCAGAACGAGAGGGTTTCAATCCACGCGCCCGCGTGGGGCGCGACCGTTCCTGAATATGAGCTGGTCACCACGACAAGGGTTTCAATCCACGCGCCCGCGTGGGGCGCGACCTTGCCACTCCGGCAACCGCCAACTGGACGGGGAAGTTTCAATCCACGCGCCCGCGTGGGGCGCGACAATCCGGGAGGGGACATGTCATCGCGCTCCCAGAGTTTCAATCCACGCGCCCGCGTGGGGTGCGACGTCAAGGCCAGAGCTGGACGGTCACTGAGCAATGGTTTCAATCCACGCGCCCGCGTGGGGCGCGACGCCGACGACTACGGGAAAAACCAAGTGGGCGAATGTTTCAATCCACGCGCCCGCGTGGGGCGCGACGCTCGTCCACTGCCTGCCCGCCTTGTCCACGATTGTTTCAATCCACGCGCCCGCGTGGGGCGCGACCGGATACCCACCCATCTGCGGTTGTCCATTGCCCTGTTTCAATCCACGCGCCCGCGTGGGGCGCGACCGCGGGGGCACCATATAATCCGCGCAAGATCAAGGTTTCAATCCACGCGCCCGCGTGGGGCGCGACCCACTGGTTTTGTCATTCTATTCCTCCTCAAAAAGTTTCAATCCACGCGCCCGCGTGGGGCGCGACCATCGCGATAGGCGATTCAACCACGTCGGGACAGGTTTCAATCCACGCGCCCGCGTGGGGCGCGACAGAGGGCTCGTATCCGGTCGGTGCTCATGATCATGTTTCAATCCACGCGCCCGCGTGGGGCGCGACCCTGTTGAGGGGGCGGTATGGCTCTGACAGAACGTTTCAATCCACGCGCCCGCGTGGGGCGCGACATCGCGGTTTTATGTTGTTTTGTATATGGTTTTGTTTCAATCCACGCGCCCGCGTGGGGCGCGACGTTCGTACTTAAAAAAATCGCCGACGGGCTCATGTGTTTCAATCCACGCGCCCGCGTGGGGCGCGACAGCGCCCGTGCCCGTGGTGATGCCGAAAACGCTCGTTTCAATCCACGCGCCCGCGTGGGGCGCGACTTAAAGATCACTAGCTAATTCATTACAGTATAGTGTTTCAATCCACGCGCCCGCGTGGGGCGCGACATAAACTGATGGTTATTGCGTTTCGATTGTGCCTTGTTTCAATCCACGCGCCCGCGTGGGGCGCGACGAGCACAGCGCCCGTGGTGATGCCGAAAACGCTTGTTTCAATCCACGCGCCCGCGTGGGGCGCGACTAAACTGATGGTTATTGCGTTTCGATTGTGACTTGTTTCAATCCACGCGCCCGCGTGGGGCGCGACGCGGCAAGGAAATGGACGCCGAAATCGAGCGAAAGGTTTCAATCCACGCGCCCGCGTGGGGCGCGACAGCAGCTTGTCGATCGCCTTCTGGGCATCGGAGAGTTTCAATCCACGCGCCCGCGTGGGGCGCGACTTCTTTTGCTACATCATAGAGCAAGACAGGATTAAGTTTCAATCCACGCGCCCGCGTGGGGCGCGACTAACCTCCAGTAACGGAATCCAGCCGTCAGGATTGTTTCAATCCACGCGCCCGCGTGGGGCGCGACTAACCTCCAGTAACGGAATCCAGCCGTCAGGATTGTTTCAATCCACGCGCCCGCGTGGGGCGCGACCTGTGCTCCGCATTGAGGCCAAGGATGTCGATGGAGTTTCAATCCACGCGCCCGCGTGGGGCGCGACAAATACTCATTATTGTAAGTGCAGTAATTGCTTTGTTTCAATCCACGCGCCCGCGTGGGGCGCGACCTGTCCCATTAAAATACTACACATTGTCAATAGGAGTTTCAATCCACGCGCCCGCGTGGGGCGCGACGCAGAAAAATCTTTGAAAGATGCAGGAGTAACCGTTTCAATCCACGCGCCCGCGTGGGGCGCGACGCTCAGTATGGGTTACGGCACTACATGTTGAACAGTTTCAATCCACGCGCCCGCGTGGGGCGCGACGAGGACTCTATCCGGGGCGTAGCGTTGTCTCCTAGGTTTCAATCCACGCGCCCGCGTGGGGCGCGACCAGTTGCCCTATGGCAGCATAGTGTACCATGTAAAGTTTCAATCCACGCGCCCGCGTGGGGCGCGACTTATGAAACCACTGGAAAGAAACCACATAGAGAGGGTTTCAATCCACGCGCCCGCGTGGGGCGCGACATTTTCTGGTTGTAATTTACAATGTAGTTGGTGTGTTTCAATCCACGCGCCCGCGTGGGGCGCGACATTACATCAGCCTTGCCATTTTGTATTTTTCCAAGTTTCAATCCACGCGCCCGCGTGGGGCGCGACCATAAAATGCAGGATATAGTACGGCAGCTTAGAAGTTTCAATCCACGCGCCCGCGTGGGGCGCGACCGGCTGTAGCATTTTTACATAGGCGTTATCAGGAGTTTCAATCCACGCGCCCGCGTGGGGCGCGACCAAGGATAAAGTAGTGCCATTCCCACGAATAAGGTTTCAATCCACGCGCCCGCGTGGGGCGCGACCAGCGGGCCGATTAGCGGAAGTCCCATTTTATCAGTTTCAATCCACGCGCCCGCGTGGGGCGCGACGCCGAGGAAGCACTAAAACAGGCTAATATAAAAGTTTCAATCCACGCGCCCGCGTGGGGCGCGACCAGAATGGCAATCATGATAAATCTACTTTTGCAGAGTTTCAATCCACGCGCCCGCGTGGGGCGCGACCGCGACGCGGACAAATCCGGCGCTGAAGGACTGTGTTTCAATCCACGCGCCCGCGTGGGGCGCGACATGCATTTATTTTGTAAAATCCACATTATTTGCATGTTTCAATCCACGCGCCCGCGTGGGGCGCGACCGCCACGGCGCGGGAATTGGACCGCGTAGCATCAGTTTCAATCCACGCGCCCGCGTGGGGCGCGACAGAGCCCACCAGAGTTGATCCCGTTGTGGAGACAGTTTCAATCCACGCGCCCGCGTGGGGCGCGACTGTATATGGATTGCGTGTTTTCGGAGGATTCAGTGTTTCAATCCACGCGCCCGCGTGGGGCGCGACGTATCCATTTAAACAGGGATAATTTTTGCTACTTGTTTCAATCCACGCGCCCGCGTGGGGCGCGACAATCTCCCCGTGGCTCCCCTACTCGCCTGAGGGCGTTTCAATCCACGCGCCCGCGTGGGGCGCGACGTGAGCACTACGGCGTCAAGTCGCTGCACGACTTGGTTTCAATCCACGCGCCCGCGTGGGGCGCGACAGGAATAAATGGGAAGAGATAGAGAAGAGTATAAAGTTTCAATCCACGCGCCCGCGTGGGGCGCGACTTTCCATTCCAATAAATGAGTAGACTCCTCCATGGTTTCAATCCACGCGCCCGCGTGGGGCGCGACTTAACAAAACAGTTTTGGGTGCTCTTTAATAGAGTTTCAATCCACGCGCCCGCGTGGGGCGCGACAATTTAGCCTAGAACCAAAATAGCACCCACTATAGTTTCAATCCACGCGCCCGCGTGGGGCGCGACAAGCGATTGCGTCTGGCAGAGCTAGAGATATAGAGGTTTCAATCCACGCGCCCGCGTGGGGCGCGACTCGATGATAATCGGCTGGATGGATGTCGACAAAGTGTTTCAATCCACGCGCCCGCGTGGGGCGCGACGGGTTAAACTATGATCATGGATTGCCTTACTTTTGTTTCAATCCACGCGCCCGCGTGGGGCGCGACTCCACCTAAACCCATAAAAATACCCCTTTTATAGGTTTCAATCCACGCGCCCGCGTGGGGCGCGACTTCAACTAACAACGTTAGTTTTTTATAAATATCATCGTTTCAATCCACGCGCCCGCGTGGGGCGCGACCGAATCACGGCGATGGTACGCCTACAACCCTGTGTTTCAATCCACGCGCCCGCGTGGGGCGCGACCTCGAGCCATGTCGAGCGTGTTGCGAAAATATTCGTTTCAATCCACGCGCCCGCGTGGGGCGCGACGGTAGCCAAAACAGCCCTCACGGCTGCATCGTTTGTTTCAATCCACGCGCCCGCGTGGGGCGCGACAAGTTAGCAATGATGAGGCAGTCAAGTCGCTTTTGTTTCAATCCACGCGCCCGCGTGGGGCGCGACTATTTGCCAAAAAATCAGATATATCAATACTATTGTTTCAATCCACGCGCCCGCGTGGGGCGCGACCCGATATTCGATAAATCCAAAACTCGTCTACTGGTTTCAATCCACGCGCCCGCGTGGGGCGCGACGGCGCTTGACTTCTACGCGGCCCGCTACAAAGTTGTTTCAATCCACGCGCCCGCGTGGGGCGCGACGTTGGTTGACTAGCATAGAACTGGTTTTATTACTTGTTTCAATCCACGCGCCCGCGTGGGGCGCGACGTCCGAGAGGTGCTCATCGAAAACACGGAAAAAGGTTTCAATCCACGCGCCCGCGTGGGGCGCGACGCGATGAGATAAGCCGAAAGGTCATCAAAAGTGAGTTTCAATCCACGCGCCCGCGTGGGGCGCGACGGGCGAGCTATCAGAGGATGAGCGAGCGCAGATTGTTTCAATCCACGCGCCCGCGTGGGGCGCGACGCTGGAGAGTACGGCAATCAGCAGTCGGTAAACTGTTTCAATCCACGCGCCCGCGTGGGGCGCGACACGATCAATCGGTGCTGGTTGGAATAGCACAGAATGTTTCAATCCACGCGCCCGCGTGGGGCGCGACATTCGGACATGCGGAAATCAGCAGTCGGTAAACTGTTTCAATCCACGCGCCCGCGTGGGGCGCGACATTCGTACGTGCGGAAATCAGCAGTCGATAAACTGTTTCAATCCACGCGCCCGCGTGGGGCGCGACGGTTGTCAATGTCGGTTGACGCTTGTCCTGGTAGGTTTCAATCCACGCGCCCGCGTGGGGCGCGACCGCCGGTCGATACGAGAGTGTACATGCCGGAGACCACGTTTCAATCCACGCGCCCGCGTGGGGCGCGACCGCCGGTCGATACGAGAGTGTACATGCCGGAGACCACGTTTCAATCCACGCGCCCGCGTGGGGCGCGACCGTGCGAAGCGTGCCGAATCCGGTATCAACCTTTGTTTCAATCCACGCGCCCGCGTGGGGCGCGACGGGAGCAGTGCGAAGCCATGATCAAAAGGCTGCATGTTTCAATCCACGCGCCCGCGTGGGGCGCGACTTTTTCGGATCGATCTCGCTCATGCCATTCCCCCGTTTCAATCCACGCGCCCGCGTGGGGCGCGACCCGTAAGGGCGTCCGATCAGGCTCATGATAAGGAGTTTCAATCCACGCGCCCGCGTGGGGCGCGACGGTCGTTGTCCACTACAGGTCCCTGGGCATCAAGGTTTCAATCCACGCGCCCGCGTGGGGCGCGACTCAAGAGTTTGCGATACGAAGCTCTCCTGTAGGGTTTCAATCCACGCGCCCGCGTGGGGCGCGACCATGGCTCAGACGGCAGGGTCCAAACGCAAAGCGGAGTTTCAATCCACGCGCCCGCGTGGGGCGCGACGGGACCCTCCTCGCGGAGATCAGAACCTTCGCAAAGTTTCAATCCACGCGCCCGCGTGGGGCGCGACAACGTGCGGTGCGAGCGTCGGTAACACGTATACTGTTTCAATCCACGCGCCCGCGTGGGGCGCGACATGTCACCCGACACGAGAGTGTGATCCACGTACTTGTTTCAATCCACGCGCCCGCGTGGGGCGCGACAGCATGTGGCCTCGTACCGCTGTAGGCCAAGCTCGTTTCAATCCACGCGCCCGCGTGGGGCGCGACCGAAGCTCGAAGCCAATTACGCGATGCTCAAACTAGTTTCAATCCACGCGCCCGCGTGGGGCGCGACGTGCCGTATTTCTGCGCGAGCGTCGATGCCCGAAGTTTCAATCCACGCGCCCGCGTGGGGCGCGACGACCTGTGCCAGGGCGGTGGGTAAATGGGGACGAGTTTCAATCCACGCGCCCGCGTGGGGCGCGACCCTCCGGAATGACTCGTCGATTCGTGTCACTTCTGTTTCAATCCACGCGCCCGCGTGGGGCGCGACGGGTTTGGCATGGACTTGATTCAGAGAGGGCTGTGTTTCAATCCACGCGCCCGCGTGGGGCGCGACTACGCTTACTCCCGCTACTGGTTCCGCATCACTCGTTTCAATCCACGCGCCCGCGTGGGGCGCGACGTCGATGGCCCGTCCAGCGTTACCGGAAGGCATGTTTCAATCCACGCGCCCGCGTGGGGCGCGACCCTCAACAAAGCGGAGCGGGATGCGCCTCCCTTGTTTCAATCCACGCGCCCGCGTGGGGCGCGACACGACGTCGGAGGGAAGCTGGTCTGGGAGGAATGGTTTCAATCCACGCGCCCGCGTGGGGCGCGACCTCAGGACCATGTTCAATGCAGGCGGGCAGATTGTTTCAATCCACGCGCCCGCGTGGGGCGCGACTGGCGACCGCGGAAGAGATCGGGATGTCCTTAGAGTTTCAATCCACGCGCCCGCGTGGGGCGCGACCCGGGCCGGACTCTATGACAGATTCATCACCGAGGTTTCAATCCACGCGCCCGCGTGGGGCGCGACTAAGTATAAGACAGATTCTTTAATAGTGCAATAAGTTTCAATCCACGCGCCCGCGTGGGGCGCGACCGAAGTCGTTCGACAAGGAGTTCAGCCTTTGGAAGTTTCAATCCACGCGCCCGCGTGGGGCGCGACCTAGCGCCTCTTCGACCTGGGCCTTCTCATCCTCAGTTTCAATCCACGCGCCCGCGTGGGGCGCGACCAAGCGCTTTGTGCCCATCGGTCGCGCCGGTAACGTTTCAATCCACGCGCCCGCGTGGGGCGCGACAGACCGAAGAGGCCGCGAAGACCGAGGATAAGGGTTTCAATCCACGCGCCCGCGTGGGGCGCGACTGGAACCAACAAGGTAGAAATCACCCTTGGGACCGTTTCAATCCACGCGCCCGCGTGGGGCGCGACAAATGGCGTCGCTTATTTCCTCGAATTAAAATCTGTTTCAATCCACGCGCCCGCGTGGGGCGCGACTCGCGGGCTATGCGCTTCCTTGCCATGATCGGTATGTTTCAATCCACGCGCCCGCGTGGGGCGCGACGAAGAAAAAAGGGGCGGCGGGCCGCGCGTGTTTGTTTCAATCCACGCGCCCGCGTGGGGCGCGACCCGCGCGAGCAAGGGCCGATTCATTCGCCGCCCTCGTTTCAATCCACGCGCCCGCGTGGGGCGCGACCTCCTCGTCACCGCCGACGTGAATCCGGGGACCTGTTTCAATCCACGCGCCCGCGTGGGGCGCGACATAATTTCGAATCATGGGGTGGAGCTTCGATAGAAGTTTCAATCCACGCGCCCGCGTGGGGCGCGACGGGAGGAGACCGGAAGGCAGGGGCTCTATGACAAGTTTCAATCCACGCGCCCGCGTGGGGCGCGACCATATGCAACTCAATTCATTATCATGAATGATATTGTAGACGCAAGTATGCGAACTGTCGCAAATCGTAAGGCATGAGCGGCAAAAAACCCTTCTCTTGATTGTCAAATATTGTAGGGAAAATGAATTGGCAATTCCGCGAACATCGCGGTCTTCCCTGTGTCTTTCGGGTTCGCTTTTCGCTCCGTATTCCCTTGGAACCGTAAAAACGAGTTGTCAAAGTGATGCCGTAGAGGTA
This sequence comes from Treponemataceae bacterium, assembly GCA_963678065.2. Lineage (GTDB taxonomy): Bacteria > Spirochaetota > Spirochaetia > Treponematales > Rectinemataceae. The sequence continues at coordinate 1,140,255 of CAXXVZ010000003.1, read as the reverse complement.
AGGAAAATCTGACGCACTATAACCGTAAATCCAAACGTGTCAATCCAGAGTGATCAGACGATGAGGGGTTCATCGATATCGGTACCCGGCTTGGCCCCGACGTGCTCGACCTTCCTCTTCCAATTTGATCCGAGATAGTAGTAGCGCAGACTGTCCGACCCGATATCGATGATCGCCTCGAGCTGCGCCTTGAGCGAAACCCACTGTGCAGGTTCCACGACGCACTCGAACACGCTGAACTGCACGCGCTGTCCAAAATTGACGCAAGTTTTGGCAACTCGACGCAGTCGTCGTTTCCCTCCGGGGGTCGAGATGGCGACATCGTAACTGACAAGCACCAGCATGCTACCTCCAGAAGAAGGGTGGATACCCGTCGATATCGCCCCGAATGAAACGCGCCATAAGATTCGCCTGGACAAAAAAAGCGAGACCCATGGGGATTTTTTCTTCTATATAAGGATGCAGTATCTCGTCTTGCTTCCTCGTCTGATATTCGACGAGAACGGTTTTCCTGGTGTCGTCGCTCATGACGACGGCCCCGTTCTCCGCCCGCTTGAAGCCCCTCGCATTGACCTGACGCCGGTTGATGAGCGAGAGCACAAGTCTGTCCGCGATCACCGGTCTGAATTCTTCCATGAGGTCGAGAGCGAGGCCAGGCCTTCCTGGTCTGTCCCTGTGCAGAAATCCCACGGCCGGATCGAGTCCGACCGTCTCGAGCGCGGATCGGACATCGTGGGCTATCAGTGTGTACACGAAGGAAAGCAGCGCGTTCACCGGGTCGAGTGGAGGTCTCCTGCTCCGCTCGTGAAACTGGAAATCCTCCTTCTGGTCGACAATGAGGTTCTCGAAGATGCCGAAGTATTCGGCTGCGGCCATGCCCTCGAATCCGCGTACGGCGTTCCCGTCGGCCGCACGTGGAAGTTCGTCGATGAGCCTGTTTATGGTCGACGATGCGCCCTTGATCGCGTCAGAGTCGATCTTCCCCGCGTGATCACGGAGCGCCCGGTTCATGACAACCCGGCAATTTGCGAGCTTTCCTGAGACGATGTTCGCTGCAATAGCGCGGGTCGCAACCTCGTCGTCCGCCATGCGGTATTGCTGGCGACGCAGCAGCACATTGCCCGATACCGGCCCGCGGACCGAGGCGAGAAACCTTCCGTACTCCGTCAGAAAGGAAACGGCGATGTCCCGTTCCGCGCAGAACCCGAGCAAAAAGGGTGAACAGAGGACATTTCCGAAGCAGACGATACCTCCGATGCTGTGTATCGGGAGCTGAAGCACCTTCTTCTGTTCTCGCTCGACGACGACAGTTTCGCCTTCCTTGCGGAGATAGGAGCCTTGCGAACTAACGTAGAGTGTGTTGAGAAGTTTGCGCATCAGGGACACTCCGCGCGCATCGACGCGAGTTCGGACTCGATGTAAGGAGCCACCCGCTTTCCTCCATTGCCGATCGAGCGCGGCATACACAGTTCGACAAGCGAGCAGCGCTCGCATTTCGCCCTCTCATATTTCGCGCTCGGCGTTTTCCCCTCGTTCAACAGAGTTCTCGCCCGATCGATCGCGGCCAGCGTCGTCGACCTCAATCCAGCCGAAAACTCCACCCATGTCCTCCTGTGCGCGCCCAAGTAGTAAAAAGCACCGCGAACCGGTTCCGTTCCGAGCATCTCCGCAAGACAAAGCGCCTGAGCGTACAGCTGCACTCTGTCGCAATCATCTTCCTTGTCCTTTCCTCGCTTGAACTCCACAGGCAGGGCCTCGGCCACACCGCCCTCCGGTCTCAGGTACAGCTCGACGAGATCAGTCTTTCCGATCAGCCCATATTCGAGCGAGCGTATCGCCATCCCGAACTCCTGCCGAAAAAGCCTCCGCGACTCGTGCCCCTCCGTGTCCACCCGCTCGTGCAGCACCTGCCCCTCCGCTGTATAGCGATTCTCCTCCCAGAGCTGTTCGATGTGGATGAGCGCGAAGCGTCTATCGCAGTAGACTACATGCGATAACGCTGAAATAGGGATGAGGTCATCCTCCGAATAGCTCTTCATCGATTACCTCATTGTCTGGAATAGAAGGATGTGCCTTTGTTATTGTGTTGCTCATATTATTGTGCCTTCACCTGTTCCTGCTGAAAAATTTTTCACAGCTAAAACACCGGCCATATAGCCGATAAAATTATCATAGGCCAGATTCCACCCATATAGCCCTGATTTTCCTATGAGTTCAGGTACACGCAACGCGTCAATTTGATATTTCCATATTTGAACTGACTTTGTTTGAATTTCTTTCCAATCAACTGATTTGTGTCCTGAGATTCGTCCAATCAATCCAGAGTCAACAACAACAGTTCGAGTATCGGTATCAATGACTTTGAATTTTTCTTCAACCAAAGGGAAGCGATTCTGTTTTTCTGCGATTCGCAACTTTTCAAAAACCGAAGAAACGCCACTCATCCTGATTTCCTGTTCCAAAGCTTTTGTGCAAAGTTCGGGGGCAATCGTTTGACTTGACTCGAAAAAACCTTGTAATACTGTGACAGCTTCCTTTATTCCCGGATGGATCTTCAATGGATCGATTTCTGCGAGTCGGAACGTCCATACTTCTGCGCAGGTCTCCTGCCCATGTCGATTGACTCTGCCAGAGATTTGCAACAGCGAAACCAGCGCTCCCAGTTCCCGGAGTCCAGTCCTGAAGGATATATCTACCCCCGCTTCAACGCATGAAGTCGCGATGAGGGTCCAGTTTCCTTCCACTTCATTCTGAGGATTGTCCAAGCGTATTTTTATTCGATTTAACGTAATCGCTCGATCTGAAGGCGACAAGGCTGTCGACAAATGTTCTACACGATCTCTGCCATACTTTTTTGCATACAGAGATGCGACAACTGCAGCGCTTTGGACAGTATTAAAAACCACTATACGTGGTCCTGGCATGCCAGCTATCCAACTTACCAGTTCTTCCGCGGTCTGACGTTTTTCATTGTAGCGATAAATCACCCTGCCTTTTTCATATGACGCAAGTCGAGATCGAAGTTGAGAATCGACAATTTCCGGAACTATTGGAGGATGCTTATCAAACTCTGGGATTTGCCAAAATCGGTTGAGTGACCCTGATGCCAGGACCCAGTAGCATCCCCATTCTTCGCTATACGCTTTTATCCAGTCCCAGGCAACTGGAAGCAGTTTTGCCGGCAAAGCTGCATGTGACTCGTCTACAAAAATTGCACTACCTGGAAGATTGTGGAGCCTGCGAAGAGCGCTTGGGGTATTTGACGCCAGAGTCTCGAAGAATGTCACTGCTGTTGTAACGATAATGGGTGCCTTCCATAGAGCTGAAAGATGTCGGCTTTCTATGCTTTGAAAATCAGCTTGGTGATGCAATTCTCCCACAACATCTTCGGGATTTTCGCCAGGTAAAAGCAATGCCTTTCTATAAACTTCAACGGATTGTGTTATGATATTTGTAAACGGTAAAACAACAAAGATTTTGCGCAATCCCCTTTGCTGTGCTTGTGCAAGCAGATGAGCCATAATGGCGGTTGTTTTTCCTGATCCAACCGGACTGTCACATGAAGCGATTCTCCGGTCGGTATTTGCATTCCGGCAAGTTTGATACATTTCCGCCCTAAGCCGTGAGCGTTCATCTACTGTATTGACGAGCCCTGCAACATAGCGATCAAGCATCTGAAGTCTTTCTGTCGGTTTCAGCTCGACGATGTTCTCTATTGATGGATAATCACCGTAATGGATGCATGTATCAGCGTGGTCTGCATCTACCAGGCATGATAGTGACAGCCGCAAGAACAGTGCGAGATTGAGCAAAGGATTTTCCGGTATTCCATTTTGTACAAAATCATTACGAAGCGAACTATGTCGTTGACGAAGCGATTCCAAGGTCTGATTCACGTGTTCAGATACAGCGTCGTCTCGTAAGAATCTTTCTCCCCGATTTGACTCCGCAATAAAATCAGGAAAACCTATATGGTGTGATCGGATCAATGCCGCTGATATCGGGGAAGGATTGCACGTGCTCAATAATGCCGCGGTTCCGGCATCGGTATGTTGGACTGGTAGACTCTGTGCTTTCTTTGCGCCAGATAACACCTCTTGATTCGCGTCGTCAAGTTTTCCTAAATCGTGAAACTCAGCCGCCTGCGCTACTACGGTTTGAAGCAAAGAACCATCTTTTGCTGCATACTTGGCGACAGCGCAAGCGGATGAGTTTGCGTTTGCCACAACCCCACGGATATGCTTGATATAGCTTTGACCTATTATTCCTCTTTTTGCATCCGGGCTGTGGGCGTAGAACATTACACGTTCTCCATCAAATCAACACAGTTTTCGATTCTTCCCAACAAATCTGCAGGTAATCGAGCCGACTCGTCATCATAATCATTCCAAGAGGTTGATGAAGCCATGGGGTCTGATCCACGGCGTTTTGGTATTAGCGCTTCCAGCAGAAGATAATCTGGACAACTACCCAATGCATTTTTATGTTCCATGTACCATGCATGTCGAATCCGGACATCAGGACGAATCGCCGAGCGAGTTTGATCGTAGGCATAAGGGATAAGTGTTTTTAGTAGTTCAACATCTTCAGCAGTACAACCGGATTTGTGAGCGAAGTTGGGATTAATAAAAAACGGCATGAAATATACACCATGTTCCACTATACGGTATGCCAATGGTGCCATTCCTTGATCTTTCCCCTTTTCTACTCCGGCTTTGTTGGTATTGGTATGTCTGATTACCTGGATTGGTGCAATTGAGAGCCCTATCTCAAATTGAGCGACGCCAGTTTTTATATATCCCTTATTTCCTCCCTCTTCAAGAAAAGTGTTACCAAATAAACGTGCGTCCCAATACTTCCGAACAAACTCACTATTGAGGAATTCGGACTGATCGAATTTTGTGATATCTTTTCCCATCTCTTTGCTAATTGTCACCCTATCGCGTCCCCGTGATTCCAGTATTTTACAGCGGGTTGCTTCCAGTGAAAGTTTTCTGGATACCTCTGGAAAAACAGTTCCCGATATATCTTCAACCAAATCCCGCAGCTTCCGCTTGAACGAGACTGGAGAAATTTCTCCCAAACCATTCGGGCGCTGGCGTGGATCGCTTTCGCGATCGGGATCCCCGTTTGGGTTGGAATTTACAACTTCGATGATCAAGAGACCGGTAGCGCGTTTGATTTCCGTACTCATTTTAAGCTCCTTGATAAAAGTGCTAATTGCTTTTGGAAGCAATGACTTGTGTACTCACGTCTTGTTCCCTTGTCAGTGATGACAGGTAACCGATAAACATTTGGGCTTTTTCGGTATCGGTGCACCTGTAGGGTAGTGCGGCATCAGTAAGTGAGCTGGTGGTTTCCTCAAATAACTTCAACAGCCAGTCGGCCTTCCAACTGGTTGTCTCGTTTTTGGTACGGAATTGCTTCGCCCAGGCAAGATATGGATTCAGTCGCATACTGAGTTGAGCCAAAGCTTGGGTTGGGCTTTCAAGTGCCGCAACCATCAGGGAATTACCGACAAGTTGAGGCGGTAGATTGTTGTTGCGTACTTCCTGGCAATAGAATGCATGTAGTTCATCGGATAGTTTCAGAATCCGGCCAACCAGGAACGGAGTGTTGGTCATATAGGCCTCCTTATGGATACCGAGTTTATGGAGCAATAATCCCAGTAAGGATGGGATCAACAACTTCTGAGAATCTTTGCCCTTTATCGATGCCGGTGTTCCCTTGGATTGCTCATTGCCAAGCGATAGAAGCAATCCCTTGCTGTTTTGCAATAGGACAGCAAGTAGATGCGGAATAAATCGATAGGCCTGTTCATCTAGAAGCAATTCAATGCCTTGACTAGAGGGAACGGATTTTGTTTCACACTCGGAACTGCCATCAAGCTTCCAGATACGGTTCAGGCAAGAGCCAAGTTGCAGTGGATAGGGCATTGTTGGCTCTGTTGTTTTCCATTCACCTTTCTGATCTGTCCATACCTTCAAACGCAGCTCTGGCAGATTTGTACAGCCGACTTGCCAATCATTAGCAGCATCCACCAAACGTTGAGCAGAGTAGTTGCGATAGAAAGCCACTTTCGTTCGAGCTTTATCCATTTTTTTTAGAGCAAAAACTCTTAACTCCAATGAACGAAGATTGGTAGTTAATTTTGTCAAAGCAGCTATGACATCTTTAGCCGCATCTGAAAAGCGAGCCTCAGCCGTGCCATCAATATTGCGAGCAATGAAAATAGACGCCATTGGAATGATTTCCTGCAAGGCCGAGGGATAGGCGAAGATAAGTTCTTTGTTATCGGCTCGCCCCCAGGTCTGACCCTCACGACTTGGATCACACAGCCATTCAAGAGCTCCTTTGGCCTTGGTGCGGTTTTCCATGCTAATCGGAAAAGAATCCGCTTCAATCTTTCCATAGCGGTACTGACAGTGGTGTGCACTGAACATAGAGCGTAGTTTGACATCGGCGATAATCGGCAGTTTTACGCTTGGCAATTTGTCATCCACATTGAAGAATGGAAGCCCAAAAGCGTCTTTCAAGGTAGAATTTGGTATTTTTCGATCATTTTTTCTTAGTCTATCATTTATCGAGTCGAGGCTTTTCTCATGAGCAACCGGGTACCCAAAGCATTGCCAGTCATCTATATCTAGAAAAACAGATATTCTACCCTGGTCCTCTTCTGGCCTTTTTGTTGAATCACCCTCGCAAAAAAGAATGGATAGAAGAGTATTAACTCTCTCTCCTTGAGAAAGAGACTTCCAAATGAAACTCTCCATTGATTGCCGGAAATTTTTCGCATCAACAACTATCGGGAAATCCATATCGAATCCGGTATACCGACTTGCCCGACGAATGAGTTCTTGAATTGAATCTTGTTCATGATTTTCAACACTATTCATTTTCTGATTTAGCTTTAGTGGAATTTCATTCAAGCAGATTTTTAGTTTTTTTTGGATTTTCCGATCCCAATTGTCTGTCGCATTTGTGCACCACGATCGAAGTTCTTGATATGCAATAGAGGTCTTGCCGCCTCTCCACTCTTTCAACTTGACTTTCTGTTCCTTACTTGTGATGCGATATAATGGTTGGATATTGAATGCCGGAAAGGAATTGCCGTTGCTTGGTTCCCATTTACGCAAAACCGCAGCCAGATTATTAGGCATTTCGTCAATTGACGATATTGTGTTGTCAGCCGAGATCCATATCCGATAACAAGGTTCCTTGAAGGTGATTTTTGGAAGTTGTTTTAATTGCGAACACCATTCCTTGGGCGTTATCCCGGCATTCTCCAAGGCATCCGCCAATTGGCACAATTCATTCAGCATGATTTGTCTCCTTGGCAGTGAACAGTAACGTACCATTTGAAATAGAAATATTTTGATCGAATGAGTATGCAACCTTGGAATTGTATCCATCGGAAAACACTTCCCTCAACATTGAAGGGATCACAACTTCAAAATCAGTCTGTACTTTTGTATTAGCCCTGAAAGGGCCAAAGTAATTCGGCCCAAATTCCTTCCATCCCAAAAAAGGAATCGAAAAGCATTGACCTTTTGACAATCGTCGGTTGAAAATATCCTGATAAGCATGCCCAGGTGATGTTGTCTTCTTGTCCCAAGATAGAGATTTTTGAGTTATAAGTTCTTTTTTATTCCCACCGATGGGAACTATTTTTGCATACAGGCGGTAACAGACATCAACCAAGACCGTCGCCAATAATTGGTAGCTTCCACCGCTTGAAATCACACCAACCTCTCGTAAAGGTCCGCCATAATTTGTGTGATACGTGTGATATTGCAGTGGAGCACATATTTCGACTATTTCCGGGACAATTTTTACTGCCGGCCCCCATAAAATTGATTCGAATATCCCCTTTACTGCCGAGTAAGTCGGAACCGGATAGGTAACAGGACAATCGCCTGTATCCGGCCGCGTCCACATAGCTGTATTTCCGGAAATCTCCATTTGCACCTGATATGAATACACATCAACCTCCGATATGAAACAAAGCTAGAGGATTTGAATATTTTTATATGAAAGTCCGATCATCGAGCGGACATAATTCTGAAATTTTAGGCTATGCTTCCCTAAATCGAGAAGGAGGCAAAGGATTTCGCCGTAGTCAGTGCAGCCGATTTTGCCTACGTTCTCTCGCAACGTTCTGCTACCCCTTCGAAGTAATCCCTTAGTGTCTTGTTTTCATAGGCCATTTCGTTCCTCGCTTGATGTTACAGCTTGTTTCCAGATGGCCGGTTTGATCTTTGTTGTGCCGGAAAGAAAGTTATTGAACAAGTGAGGTTCCTTCCATCCGATATCTTTGCACTTGTGTGCAGGAGGCGTCACCATGCTCCTCTTTTCACTTATCAACCCCCTTTTGTATATTATTATACGAGCATTGAACGAGAATGCAACATAAATTATGTACACGATGCGTGGACATTGAGTATTTCCATCAGTGAGAAAACATCGGTTTGTTCATATCTCATCCCCATATATTTCCCTCAAAGAAGAAAAACCGACGGCGCCGGCAGGGATTCGAACCCGCGATATCCAGACGTGATCTCTGCATTCCCTTCGCGCAAAAGGGTGAGACCACGCTTGGCCTCCTCCCGTGGAGGCATCGGCGCCATCGGCTGTTGCCATAATCCAGATCCCATTCCCAGGGCCCTCAGTCTTTCTTTTGCATTGCCACAGGCTTAGTCCCTTTCCCGGGTTCGGATGTTCCACCCCACGTTTCGCCGTCCTCGACAATCCCGACGGCCAGGGACAGCTCTTTCTCGTCGAGGCGGAAGAGCCTTGCGCGGAAGCTGATTCCCTCGTCGGCGAGGGGAGAGAGGCAGGCGGCAACATCGGCGCGGATGTAGCCCGCGAGGGCGGTGCGGCCGTCTTCGGGAAAGCGTGCGAGGACACAGAGGGCGTTCGGGTCGACGCGGTTCCAGGGTTCTCGCTGGACTGAGAACTCGATGCTCTCGAGCCAGGTGCGCACGCGGGAATCGACCCCGGTGAGCCCTTCGGTCAGGGCCCGGTTCCTGCCTTCGGCGAGGGCCTCCGAGGCTCGGATGCGGATTTCTGCTGTTGCGCGGCCCAGGCCTTCGCCGACGACTGGCAGGATGAGTTCCCGGCGGCGCGCGATGAGGTGCTCTCGGAGCGCGAGGTCGAGTTCCTTCCTGAAATCCTGCGCGTCTCCTGAGTGGATCCCGGATCGGGCGAAATCGAAGAGTTCGGCGTAGGGGTTCAGTGCACCGGGCTTCGTCGCGCGGGTGCCGGCCTGCCGTCCCGTGAGTCCGGTTGCCATGGGGTTGCCGGGAGCGACCTCGTCCCCGAGCGTCACGGCCCCTGCGGATAGAAGCTCCGCGAGCCACGGTATCTTGTCCCTGTCGAATTCCGAGAGCCAGTACAGGGCGAAGATGAGAAAGAGATCGTCTCCGGCGAGATAGCGCAAGAGATGTCTGAGTGGCTTGAGTTTCCCCGACCGCTGGATTGCGGCTCCGGCATCGACGAAGTCGCCCCGCTGCTGGGCGAGCCGCCAGGTCGGGTAACGGAACAGGAAAGCCGCAATCTCCCTGGTCGGAGGGCCCGAGTCGCCCCTGGCTGTTCGGTAAACACGGGGCCGGAACGTGTCGGCCTCGTGGATGACCGGGGACCCGTAGCTGTCCTGGTAGCGCAGCTCCGATTCGATACTGGCCTCCGTGAGACTGGAAACGGCCTCGCGGGCTTTCTTCATCGATCCCTGGCCGGAATACAGGCCTGCCAGATCGAAAGAGCCCGTGGGACTCTCCGTGAATACTTCGACATTCGCCTCGGACAGCATGACCAGATAGACGGCTTTTGACTGCACGATCCTATCCTCCTCTTCTCGCCTCCATCATACGACGCGTAAAGGGACACAGGTTGTCCCTCATGTAGAGAAAAACAGGTTTTTGAAGTACGGAAGCTTGTGTTTTCCTGCGACTCATTCATCCGGCCACGGGGGCGTCGACGTCGGCGCGCGCCAGAGAGGCCATGCGCCGGATCTCCTCGACCCAGCGCGTGCGGAACTCCGCGGGGGCCATCACTTCGCAGTTGGCGCCGCAGCGGAGGGCGCGGCCTAAGAGCTCGGTCCAGTCGTGGACGGGGAGGCTCAAGTCGAGCGTCTGTGCGCTGGCGCGGTTATCTTGGGTGTCGGAGGATTCCTGTCCGCCCGCCGCGGGCGCGGATGGGTCCGGGGAGACTGGGGTGATGATCTGGTCGCGGTGCCAGACCTGCTCGCGCACGGCGCGGGCGGCCCCTCTGTAGAAGCGCAGGGTTGCGCGCCCGATGGGCTCGCCCTTGAAGATTCCGTAAGAGGACGAGAGAAATCGGTCTATCTCTTCGTCGGAGGGGAGGTCGGCTGGGGTTCCGGCGGCCGCGCCTTCTGAGCTCCCGGCGTGCGGACTCGCAGTCGGAGATGGATTCCTGGCTGCCGCCGCGTCGATCCGCGCCACGGAGAAGGTCCTGAGTTTGCCCGACTTCGAGTCGAGGGCGACGCAGTACCACTTTCCCGCGTAGTTGACGAGCCGCACAGGGACGATAGAACGCGCGCTCGAGTCTCCTTTCGCGTCGGTGTAGTCGATGTCGAGCCACGAGGGGCCGGCGAGCGCCTCGCACAGAGCGTATGCGATTTCACCGTCGATCGATTCCATGTCGGGCAATTCGTAGCGGACCTTGTCCACGATGCGGGAGTAACGACCGGCTATCCTCTCCTTGAGAAGGGCGAGAAGATCGTCTGAGACGACGGGAACGTAGCTGTATTCGGTGAGGATGGACGAGAGAAAGGCGAGGGCGAAGAGGGATTTTTCGTCGGCCGAGCGCAGGCAGTCCCAGTCGGAAGAGTACTCGTATCGTCGGTGGTCGACAGACCAGACGATGGGAGCGCGCAGCCTGTCGCGCATGTACTCGATGTCGCGCTTCGCCTGCCGGGGACAGATCTCGAAGTGTTTCGCGATATCGCGGATGCTGGTGCCGCCGGCTTCCCTGATCGATCGGTCGATGTGGAAGATGCGTTCGGTCTGACTCATGCTGTGCCCTCACCGCCGCTTGAGCCGTCTCTCCAGCACTCTGACCAAAAGCGAGAGGGTGACGGTCAGGCAGAGGTAGAAGAAGGCCACGGCGTTGTAGGTTTCGAAAAATTTGAAGGTCGAGGCTGCGTAGACTTTGCCGAGTTGGGTGATGTCCTGGACGCCGAGGGCCGATACCAGGGCGGAGTCCTTGACGATGGCGACGAACTCGTTCGCGAGGGCGGGCAACACGTTCCGGATCGCCTGGGGCAGGACGATCCTGCGCATGACCTGGCCGCGAGAGAGGCCGAGGGCCAGGGCTGCCTCGACCTGTCCTATCTCGACGCTCTCTATTCCCGCACGGAAGACTTCGGCGATGAAGGCCGCGTAGCCGAGGGTGAGGGCGAGGACGGCGCGCGTGGCGAAGTCGAAGCCGCGCGTCTCGACTTTTCCGATGATGCCCGCGTCGATGAGGGGGGCGAGGAGGGCGTTGAGTCCCGAGGCGAGGGCAGGTGCCCCCACGAAGGCGATGTAGTAGAGGATGACGAGCATGGGCAGGCCGCGCACGAGCTCGATGTAGAAGGTCGCGGCCTCGCGGGCGACCCTCATTTTCGATGTGCGCATGAGACCGAGCCCCAGTCCGAGGAGGACGGAGGCGGCGTAGGCTACGAGGGAGACGCTGAGGGTCACGCCGAGTCCGCGGAAGATGGCGGCGACTATGATCCTGTAATCGCTGCGCGAGAGGAAGCCGAGGACGGTCCAGAGACCGAGGGCGACGAGGGCGACGAGCCACCAGGGCACGCGCGCTTTCGGTTCCGCTTTCAGGGCTTGTACTCGAAGAACCACGTGGTGTTGAGCCGGTCCAGACTTCCGTCTTTTCTCATGGCCTCGATGGCCGCGTCGAAGGCTTTGACGAGGTCGGAGCCCGGCTTGAAGATGAACCCGAATTCCTCGGTTCCGAGGGGACCGCCGATGACTTTGAGCTTGCCGGGGTTGGCGCCGACGTAGCCCTTGCTGGAGGCCGCGTCCATGAGGACCATGTCGACATCGCCCGCGATGAGGGCCTGGACCGCCGCGCCGAAGGTCTCGAAGAGCTTGATGCGGGGATTGGCCTCGTCGCCGTCGAGGACGGAGTAGACCGCGGTGTAGAAATTCGTCGTGCCCGCCTGGGAGCCGATGAGGAGTTTCGGGTCCTTTCCGAAGGCCTTTTCTTCGGAGAATCGCTTCTCGGAGGCGCGCACGAGCATGAACTGCTGGGAGATCATGTAGGGAACGGAGAAGTCGACCTGCTTCGCGCGCTCGTCGGTGATGGTGATGCCGTCCATGCCGACGTCGAACTGGCCGTCGCGCACAGCCTGGATCATGGTGTCCCAGGCGGTGATCTTCCAGACGATCTTCGCGTTGATCCGCCTGCCGATCTCGTTCACGGCATCATATTCCCAGCCCATCGCCTTGCCTGTCTTCGGGTCGACGAAATTGAGGGGCGTGTAGGCGTTTTCGGTGACGGCGACGACCGTCCTGCCCTTGAGATCGGGCAATTTGACGATGCTCTGGGCGAAGGCGGCGCCGGTCGCCGCGAGGATCGACGCGCAGGCGAGCGCGAGAACAGCGAGTCCCTTTAGTGATGTTTTCATGTCTGTCTCCTTCCGGATTCCTTTGGTCAGTGACAGGTCAGTTTCAGGTTCCTTCCGGGACGATGTCAAGGGCGGAACCGCGGCTTGGCAACGCACCACAGCAGGAATGTCCGGAACCGCGGCACAGTTCTCCGTCCAGTTCCAGCTTTCCGCCGGAGGCGAGGCGGATTTTTTTCCTGATGTCGCCATACCGGATCTCGCAGGCCGCGGGCCGGGCGGCCCGTATCCGGCACCCCAACAGCGTCCCCGACTCCCAGTCCATGTCCACCGAAAGTCCATGCGATGCCCTGAGTCCGCGGACCCGCCCGCTTTGCCAGGAGGGGGGCAGGGCGGACAGAAGTTCGATTCCGCCGGGTGAGCTGCGAAGGAGGCCTTCCGCCACGGCCGCCGTGAATCCGGTATTGCCATCGAGTTCGTAGACGTCGGCGAAGGAAGGGGCCCCGCGGGTGGGAGGGTGGCGGATCATGAGGTTCGGGAAGCTCAGGTCGCCCGCGAGGACGCCCAGGTGCCGTTCCAGCGCCACGGCATCTCCGAGCCGCGCGGCGTAGAGGGCCAGGGCCGAGCGCGCCCAGCCGGTGTCCTCCCAGAGCTCATCAGGAGTGGTCCTGCGCGCGATCGAGGCGGCGGCCGCCCGCGCGAGCCCTTCGTCGAGTTCCGGGGAGATCATGCGGAAGGGGTAGAGGCCGAGTAGGTGGCTCTGGTGGCGGTGGTTCGGATCGCGGGCCGGCAGATCGTGGCTCCACTCGGCCAGAGCTCCGTCGCTGCCGGCCCGGAATGGCGGGAGGCGGGCGAGGGCGTCGCAGGCCCGCGATGCGAGCGGATCGGCACGCCCGAGGATGCGGCATGCGTCGACGAAGGACTCGAGGGTCTCGCGGATCACCGCGATCTCGCAGGTCGGCGAAAGCGAGGCCCGCCTCGGCGCGCCATCGTCGACAAACATGTTCTCGGGCGAGATGGACGGACCCGAAGCGAGCCCGGTCCCGTCGGGAAGCTCGAAGAGGTAGCGGAGGAAGAACTCCGCGGCGCCCCTCGCTGCCGGCAGGAGGATTTTCCGGAGGAAGCCGGTGTCCCCGGAGTAAAGGAAATGCTCCCGCATCTGGTCCGCGAGCCAGGCTCCGCCCGTCGGGTAGGGAGCGATGTTGACGTGCCAGTAGGGAGATGCCCGCCCGAAGGCGTTCGCCGTGAGCTCCGCGGCCCAGCCGGGCATCCCGTAGAATGAGCGCGCCGTCTTTCTTCCCTCGGGCACGAGGCGTTCGCGGATCCACCGGAACAAAGGCTCGCAGCATTCGGCGAGCCCCGTGGACTCCGCCGGCCAGTAATTCATCTGCGTGTTGACGTCGAGGTGGAGATCGCAGGTCCAGCCGATCCTGCAGGCCACCGAGTCGTTCCAGACTCCCTGGAGCTGGGCGGGCAGGGGAGAGTCGGGGCGCGAGGAGGACATGAGGAGGTAGCGCCCGTACTGAAAGAGGAGGGCGGACCTGGCCTGTTCGCCCTCGCCGAGATCGAGCGAGACCCTGTCGAAGAGCTTCCTGTGCCCGGCCTCGTGCCGCCTTCGGATGAGATCGAAGCCCGCGGCTTCAGCCTCGCAGATGCGCGCCTCGCATCGCCCAGAGGGTCCGGGGCCGGACTCGGGCCCGAGTCCGGAACTCCGGCCCTGCGCGGACTTTGCCCTGCGGGTTCCGGAGGCGGCGGGGAAATCGGTCTCAAGGGCGAGGAAGATGTCGGCGCGGGTCATACATTCGCACCCGGCCGCTTCCCCGTCGTCGTCTGAGGAAAACGGGAGCGGGATGACACGCGCCAGTCCGGCGGCGGCCGTTCCGCTCGTGCCGCCTGAGTGCACGATCTCAAGGGCCGCGGCCGAAAAAACGAGATCGCGGCCGCGCGCGACACTGTACATCGGCACGAGGATGTCGTCGACGGAGAGTTCGATCCGGAAGGGCTTTGCAGCCTCGACGCGGATGGCGAGAACCTGGTACTCGACGGAGACCAGGGCCTTCCATCGGAGGCTTCCGCCTTCGGCGGAACACCCCCACTCCGCGAGACCCGAGTCGAGGCAAAGGATGCGCGAGTAATCCGTGCGCCGCGAGGTGGATTCGGCATCGGCTGATGCCGCGGTTTCGGCTGATGCCGCGGTTTCGGCGAAGTCGAGTTTTACCCGGAATCGGCCGACTGGCAGGTTCGTGCCGTACTCTCCCTTCTTTCCGATGAATCCGGCGAGCTCATTCTCTGTTTTCGCGAAATCGCCGGCCAGGGCCGCAGCCCTCGCCCTGAGAAACGCCTCCGGAGCTCCTTTCGGGGCCCGCGCCACTCTGTCGCGCGGCGGCGGCAGCCCGGAGACGAAGGTCGATTCCGAGAGATCGAAGAGGGCCTCCACGGGATCGCCGTAGGCCATCACCCCGATCCTGCCGTTCCCGAGCGGGAAGGCCTCGTTCCAGGCGCGGGCGGGAGCATCGCGCTGTATTTTGGTCGGATTCATGCGTTCTCGCTCCCCCTTTCTCCGATGGCCGGAAACATTTGAACATTCAAATTTCGAAACGTCAACAGCAGAACAGGAAAGAGGTTGCCATTTCCGGCGCATTCGCTATACAGTCTCGGTATTCACGGCGGTCGCGGCTCCCGCCACAACAAAACAGGAGGTCCTTCCTTGCCTATGAAAAAGGAAACCGGCTCGTATTCTTTCGTGTTTCTCGCGCTGTCTTCATTGTTTCTGGTCTGTCTCGTCATCTCGAACATCATTGCGGGCAAGCTCATGACCGTCTTCGGCGTGGTTCTTCCCTCGGCGGTCATTCTCTTTCCGGTCACGTATATTCTCGGGGATGTATTCACCGAGGTGTACGGATACGGGAAGATGCGCTTTGTGATCTGGATGGGCTTTGCGGCCAATGTCTTCATGTCGGCGATATTCCTGATAGCCATCGCCCTTCCGTATCCGGCGTTTTTCGGGGCTCAGGCGGCGTATGCGACAGTCCTCGGCCAGACGCCGAGAATTGTCCTGGCCTCTCTCGTCGCCTACTGGGCGGGAGAGTTCTCCAACTCCATGGTGCTTTCGGTCCTGAAAAAGCGTACGAAGGGCAGATACCTCTGGGTCCGCACCATCGGTTCGACGATAGTCGGGCAGGGGCTCGACACCATTCTTTTCATCGGCCTGAGCTTTTTCGGGAATGTGCCCTTCCCGGTTCTTCTGCAGATGATGGCGGCCCAGTATCTGTTCAAGGTTTCCTACGAAATCGTCCTTACGCCTGTCACGTACAAAGTCGTGGGTTTCATCAAGCGCATCGAAGGCATCGACGTCTTCGACAACGGTGTGGCCTACAATCCCTTCAGGATCGGAGCACAATGATGACAGAGTACAATTTCGAATTCCTCGGCAAGAAAATTTCCCAACCGGTCCGCAGACTCGAGACCTTCCCGGCGGCGGAGCATGTGAAGAGAGTGATCCTGGATTGCGACGAAGTCACGAGCCTCTGCCCCGTGACCGGCCAGCCCGACTGGGAGACGGTCCGGATAGAATTCGAGCCCGGCAAGCTGTGCATCGAAAGCAAGAGCCTCAAGCTCTACCTCTGGTCGTTCAGGGAGGAAGGCTCCTTCTGCGAGAGTCTCTCCGCCAGGATAGCCAAGGATGTTTTCGATGCCTGCAAGCCGCGCTGGGTCAAGGTGACCATAGCCCAGAAGTCGCGGGGAGGGATCGCCATCACGGCGGAATCGCGCATCCCCGACGACGGAGGGCCGGCCTTGTCCTGATGCGCCTGAGGGCCTTGTGCCTTGCGTCCTCAGGCGCGGAGCGTTTACAGGCTGTCGCCGAAGTCCTTGCGGAAGGCGGCGAGGAGTTTCTGCGGCCAGGGCGAGGTCGGGACGAGTTTTCCGAGGAAGAAGCGGAGGACGCTCGGCTCCTCGGAGAACTTGAGTCCGCCGACGAGCTCGCGGTTGGCGTAGAGCCAGACCAGGCGGTCGATCACGTAGTCGATCTGGGAGAGGGTGAAGACGCGCCTCGGAACGGCGAGGCGCAACAGCTCCATGTCGGCGAGGACGTCATTTCCGTCTTTGTCGCGCACGGAGGAGATGGTGCCGCGCTCCATGCCGCGCACGCCCGAAACGAGGTAGAAGGCTGAGGCGAGGGCGCCCGCCGGGTACTCGGTCTGGGGAATGTGGGGCAAAAAGCCGCGCGCGTCGACGTGGCAGCCGAGGGCGCCGGCCGGCATGATGACGGGCACGCCTGCCGCGTCGAGCTTGTCGACGAGGTACTTGATGAAGGAGGGCGACTGCGAGACGACGGTCTCATCCTGAGTCTCGCGGAGGCCCACGGCCATGGCCTCGATCTCGCGCACCGACATGCCGCCGTAGGTGAGGAAGCCCTCGAAGAGGATGACGAGGTCCTTCACCTTGTCGAAGAGGTCCTTGCGGTTCGTGGTGATGGCGCCGCCGCGCGAGGAGGAGACCTTGCGGCTCGAGAAGTAGACGAGGTCTGCCATTCCGCACATGAGCTTCAGGATCTCGGCGATGGAGGTCGTCCGACAGGCTGCCTCGCGCTGCTTGATGAAGTAGGCGTTCTCGCCGATGAGGCTCGCGTCGAGGACGAGCATGATCCCGTTCTCGTCGCAGATTTTCCGCACTTCGGCCAGATTCGCGAGGGAGAAGGGCTGGCCGCCTATGAGGTTCGTCGAGGCTTCCATGCGCACGAAGGGGATTTTCGCGGCACCGTGCTTCGCGATGAGATCGCGGAGCTTGTTTGTGTCGATGTTGCCCTTGAAGGGGTACTCGCTCTTTATCTTGAGGGCCTCGTCGGTGAATATCTCGACGACGCTGCCGCCGGGCAGTTCTATGTGGGCCTTGGTCGTGGTGAAGTGGTAGTTCATGGGGACGATGTCGCCGGGTTTCACGAAGGCCTGGAAGACGACGTGTTCGGCCGCGCGGCCCTGGTGGACGGGGGCCGTGTACTTCGTGCCGAAGACATCCTCGACCGCGTCGCGCATGCGCTCGAAGCTCTGCGAGCCCGCGTAGGCGTCGTCGGCCATCAGCATCGAGGCGACCTGGCGATCGCTCATGGCGTTCGTGCCCGAATCGGTCAGCATGTCGAGGAAGACATGCCTTGTGGACAGGGAGAAGGTGTTGTATCCGCCCGCCTCTATCGCGGAAAGGCGCTCCTCTATCGGGACGAGGTGGAGTTTCTGGACGACGCGAACCTTGTGCTGTTCGACGGGGATGTTCTCTCCGGAAAAGAACTTGATGACGGGTGACTGTTCCATGATTCCTCTCTTTTTGGGGTAAAGCCGACCGGAGGCGGCCGGAGCGCCGCGCGGAACCGGAAGGTTTCGGGAATTGTATCTATGGCCAGTAACAGCGGTCAACGACGAAATGTTGCGATATGCGGATTTTTTGCATTTTTTTGCGGGTTTTGCGTACGGGTGACACCTTCACGCCGGAGAGCCGGCGCTGCCCCGAAGCCACTCGCGAGGGCTCAGGCGGCAGTTTGCGACTGAGGCCGGATTTTAGTCTCGACGGAGCTTCGCGTTCGGGCTAGGATGTCGGCATGGGCGCGACGACAGGCATCCCGACCAGCTTCCATCCCCTCGTGCGGGAGTGGTTTCTTTCCCGGTACGGGGAACCGACGCCCGTGCAGGCGCAGACCTGGGCGAAGGCGGAGGAGGGCGCGCACCTGCTCGCCGTCGCTCCGACCGGCTCGGGCAAGACCCTCGCGGCCTTCCTCGGCGCCATCTCCCGCTTCGTTTCGGGGGACTATCCCGCAGGCGCTCTCTCCGTCCTCTACATTTCGCCCCTCAAGGCCCTGAACGAGGATATCAGGCGGAATCTCGACGCGCCGCTTTCGGAGCTGGAGCGCTTCGCCTCCGGGCGCCGGGACTGGGAGGGCGCCTCCGGGTTCACGTTTCCCGCCATCACCGTGGCGAGCCGCTCCGGCGACACGCCCGAAACCGAGCGCAGAAGGTTCCTCAAGAGACCTCCCTCGATCCTCTGCACGACTCCCGAAAGTCTCTCCATCCTCCTCGATTCGCCGCGGGCGCGGCCCGTCCTCGCCTCCGTGAGGCTCCTCGTTCTCGACGAAGTCCACTCGGTGGCGGGCACGAAGCGGGGAAGCCTCCTCGCCTGTTCCATCGGAAGGCTCGCCCTCCTTGCAGGCGAGTTCCAGAGGATTGCGCTCTCCGCCACGGTCAGACCGGTCGACCTCGTGGCCCGCTTTGTCGGCGGTTACAGGATGGAGATCGGGCCGGGCCTGGAGCCGCGATATGTCCCGCGACAGGTGGCGACGATCACCCCCGCCATGGACAAGCGCATCGAGTTCGCGGTCGAGTGGCCGGCGCCAGCCGCCCTAGGAGCTCCATACCGGCCTTCCCCCCGGAATTCCTCCCAGGATCCCCTCCGGACTTCCCTCCGGGACCCCGTCGGCCCCGACTCCGATTTTTCCTCCCCCGACGCGACCCGCTACGCCGCCATCGTCCCCGCCATCCTGGATCGGATAAGCCGGAACCGGAGCACCCTCGTCTTCTGCGACTCGCGCAGGCAGGCGGAGCGCCTCGCCTTTCTCCTCAACGAATCGGGCGGGGAGGGAACAGCCTACGCCCACCATGGCTCGCTCTCGCGCGAGGTCAGGCGCATGGTCGAGTCGCGCCTCAAGTCGGGGGCCCTCCGCTGTGTCGTCGCGACGGCCTCCCTCGAGCTCGGCATCGATGTGGGGAGCATCGACGAGGTCATCCTGGCCGGGGCTCCCCCGGGAGTCTCCGTCGCCCTGCAGCGGGCTGGGCGTTCGGGCCACGCCGTCGGCGAAACCTCGCGGGCGAGGCTCTACCCCTTCCACGGCCTCGACCTTCTCTGGGCCGCCGCCGCGGTGGAGGGCGTGAAAGCAGGCGATGTGGAGGAGACCGTTCCGCCGCTCAATCCCCTCGACGTGCTCGCCCAAGTCCTCCTCGCCCTCGTCGTGGAGGAAGCGCGGAGCCCGGATGTCCTTTACGGTATCGTGCGGAGCTTTTCACCCTTCACGGAACTGGGAAGGGAAGCTTTCGACTCCGTCCTCGAACTGCTCAGAGGGCGCTACACGGACTCGCGGATCCGGGAACTGGAACCGCGGGTTCACCTCGACGTGGCCGACGGAAAGCTCCACGCGCGCGACGGCATGCGGATGCTCCTCTACGCCTCGGGCGGGACTATCCCCGACAGGGGCCTGTACGGCATGCGGCTCAAGGGCTCGGGAACGAAGATCGGGGAGCTCGACGAGGAATTCGTCTGGGAACGGAAGGCCGGAGACAGCTTCACCTTCGGCACTCAGTCCTGGCGGATCGTCGGCATAGGGCCCGAATCGGTCGAGGTCGTGCCTCTGGGCAGGGAGGCGGACTTCATGCCCTTCTGGAGGGGGGGCGCTCCCCGAAAAAGCCAGGGCCTCACCGACCGGCTCATCGGCATCGTCGACAGGCTTTCTGCCCTCGGTGGAGCGGCTCGGGAGGCCACGCTCGTCTCCGGCTACGGCTTCTCGGCGGAAGCGGCGCGGGAGGCTTCCCGTTTTCTCGCCGCGCAGGAGGCTGTCCAGGGCGATGTTCCCCTTCCCGGGCGGGAATCCGCGGCCATCGAGATCTGCGCCGACGAGTCGCGCAGAGACGCGACGGCCACCCTCGTGCTCCACACTCTCAGAGGCGGAAGGATAAACCAGGCCCTGGCCATGGTCCTCTCCGCGGCCTGGGAGGATTCGGGCGGGTTGACTCCGGAAACAGTGGCTGACGACGAGGGTGTGGCGCTGTTCTTCCCCTCCGCGGCCTACGGCGATCTGCCCGCGGGCTTCGGGGATGACGGGGCCGAAGCCTGCGCCCGGGCTCTCGAAGCCATCCTGCGCGGCCTGGCCGCGTCGGCCAGGGCGAGCCAGGTCCCGGGCGACCTGACGGAGATCGACCGGCTCTTGCGCTCCCGGCTCGAAGGCTCCGGGCTCTTCGCGGCCCAGTTCAGGGAAAACGCGGGCAGGTCGCTCCTTCTGCCCAAGGGAATGCCGGGCAAGCGCACACCCCTGTGGGTCACGCGGCTGCGCGCCCGCAGGCTCTACGAAGCGGTCAGGGGCTTCTCCGATTTTCCGGTCACCGCGGAGACCTGGCGCAGCTGTTTCGCGGAGTTCTTCGACATGGAAGGGTTCTCGGCCTGGCTCGAGGGGATAGCGCGGGGGCGGATACTCGTCGGCACATTCAGAGGCTTCGCCCCATCCCCCTTCGCCGGTTCCGCGATCTACAGGACGACGGGAAACCTGCTCTACAAGGGCGACGATCTTGGCGGAATCGCTTCCTCGCTCTCCGACCGCGTGATCGCCGAAGCTCTCGAGTCCTCGCGGCTCAGACCCCAGGTCGATCCGGCCCTCGTCGCGGATTTCGTCGCGAGACGCAAACGGCTGCTTCCCGGATGGGCTCCCGATTCCATCCCCGACCTGGCCGCATGGATAGAGGAGAGGGTTCTCGTGCCCGAGGACGAGATGGATGCCCTGGCCTCCGCCCTCCCGCAGGAGATTGCAAAGGAGTTGGCGAAGGACCCGGAACTGGGCGGAAGGCTCGCGAACCTGAGGCTTCCGGGAGCCTGTGTCCCTGTTCGGGTGCATGTCTCCCGGCTCGAAGCCCTGAGCGCCGCCCCCGCCGACTTCGTGGCCGAATGGCTCCGGAGGGAAGGGGCGGTGAGCCCTGCCCGGATCGGAGAGGTCTTCGGTCTTTCGCTTCCGGATGTGATGGCGCTCACGGCTTCCCTCGTCGAGGAAGGCATCGCCGTCTACGACAGGATTCTCAAAGGGGAGGCGGAGTCCCTTCTCATCGAAGTCGACAACCTTGAAATCCTTCTCCGCCTCGGAAGAAAGAAGTCCCGTCCCGTCGTGAACGCCCGCCCGCCCGAAGATTTTTTTCGCCTCGTTTCGGCGGTTCAGGGAATCGGGGCAGGGCCCGATCGGGGGAGGGCCCCGGACTTCGCCTCGATTCTCGACAGGCTCTCCGGGTATCCCGCCCCGGCCTGGCTCTGGGAGACGGAAATCCTTCCCGCGCGGGCCGGCGACTTTCCCCCTTCGCGGCTCGATGCCCTCCTTTCGGAGGGTACACGGCTCTGGTTCGGGGCGGGGAAGGGCATCATCGCGTTTTGTCCGGTCTGGGACTACGGACTCTTTTCCGACTTCGAGGGGGAGATCGACGGCATCGCTGGCCTGGACCAGCTTGGCTTTGAGGCTGTGACCGCCGGTGGTGGCGGTTCCGCTCTCTCCGCCTTCGGCGCGAAGGGCGAAATCCTCGACTTCTGGACCATCCACGACCGCTCGGGCCTGGATATCCGCGCGACGGTTCGCGCCATCTGGAACGATGTGTGGGAGGGCAGACTCTCCTCCGAGGGATTCGAGGCTCTGCGAGAGGGACTGAGGACGAGGTTCGGGCTCGATCTGCCCGAAACGGGAGGAGGCGGAATAGCCGCAAAAGACTCCGCCTCGAACGGATCCCTCGCCGGAATCCCCGCCCTCCGGGGTGCCGCGTCCCGGCGCATACCCGCGGCCATGCGCGCGACCGCGTCCATGAGGCGCGGACGGATACCTGGATTGCCCCTCTCCGGCCGCTGGTTCAGCCTCCTCGACGGGGAGGATGGAGGCCCGCGGGCCCAGGATATTCTCGATCTCGAGGAGGCAGACCGCGACCTCGTGCGCATCCTCGCCTCGCGCTACGGCATCCTCAGCCGCTCCCTTCTCGAGCGAGAGATGCCCGGCGTCACCTGGAAGAGGCTCTTCCCTGCCATCCGGAGAATGGAACTCGCAGGGGAACTCCTCTATGGCCGCTTCTTCGAGGGAGTGGAGGGGCCGCAGTTCATGACGCCCGCCGCCCTCGAGCTGTTCATGAACCTGGAGACGGCCAGCCCGGCCGGACCCTTCTGGATTTCCGCCCTGGACCCGGCGAGCCCGGCGGGATTCCCCTTTGATGACAGACCGGCTCTCATGCCGGCGAGATCGGCCGCCAACCGCATCTGCGCGATGTCGGGAAAGATTGTCGCCGTCCTGTCCCGTTCGGGAAAGGAATTGGACATCATACCCGACTCACGTGATCAGTCCCTCTCCGTCATCCTCGCCGGAATTGTTTCGTTCCGGGAGAGGCTCAGGGCCTCAGGCGGGGCGGGGCGGACCGCGGGGGGAAGGATCACGCTCGAGAAGATCAACGGGGGGCCAGCGGCCTTGTCGCCCTTCGCTCCGGCCATGGAGGAGGCGGGCTTCGACCGCGACCGCGGCAAGCTCATTCTCTGGTAGGGAAGGGGGAGCCGAAGGCGTCCAGAAAGACAGTCTCTCCGAGGGGTTTGCGCGATCTGCCCTCCCTTTCCCTCTCGCGCATGGCTTCGGGAAGGTCTTCCGGCTGGCCGCGATACCCGATGGCCACCATGCACAAGGCGAGCATGTCCTCGGGAACGCCGAGGGCCGATTTGACTTTTTTTACCGAGAAACCGGCCATGGGGTGGGCGGTCAACCCTTCCTTCCAGGCCTGGAGCTGAAGGGCCAGCGCTGCCTGTCCGAGATCGAAGGCGGCGTAATCCCTGCCTTCGTCGAGGCGACAGTCGAGTGAGGGCTTCGTGCACAGGATGCAGTAGGCCGGCGCCGTGAGGGCCCAGGCGTTGCCCGCCGTGAGGGCCGCGCCGACTGCGGCGTGCTTTTCAGGGGAGGTCGAGCGCGAGACGAAGACGAGCCTCCAGGGCTGGTTGTTGAAACAGGAGGGAGCCAGAACCGCCGCCTTCGCGAGCCTTTCGAGGACTTCGGCGGGCAGAGCTTCTTCTTTCAGAGAGCGGCGCGCCCTCCGTTCCTGCAATTCGGGCAGTATTTCCATATTCCACCTCCATGAGGTCACATAAATGTCACGAAGCCCGGTCATCCCTGGGGCGGGCGACGATGCTCCCGGAGCCCTGCGCCCCGGCAGAAAGCCCTCAGGACTCACTGCGAGGCGGCCGGTTTTTCCTCGATGCCGTAATCTTCGATCTTCTGATAGAGCGTCTTCCGGCCAATCCCGAGGATTTCGGCCGTCCTGCTCTTGTTTCCTCCGTTGGCGGCGAGGGTCTCGCGGATGAGGAGCTTCTCCGCGTCCGCGAGCGACGAGCCGACGGGCAGGCGCAGATCGTGGTTTTCTCCCGAGATCCTGATGCCGGGCGGCAGGTCGTCCACCATGAGGAGGGGGCCGGCCGCCATGACGACGGAGCTCTCGATGCAGTTGCGCAATTCCCTGACATTGCCCGGCCAGGGGTAGGCGTAGAGGAGCTGCCGCGCCTTGGGCTCGAAGCCATCGAGCTTCTTTCCGTTTTCCTGGGCGAATTCCCGCAGGAAGGCCATGGCGAGAAGGGGAATATCGTCCCTCCGCTCGCGCAGGGGGGGGATGTGGATGTTGACGACGTCGAGCCGGTAATACAGGTCCTCGCGGAACCGTCCCTCGGCGATTTCCTTCTTGAGGTCGCGGTTGGTGGCCGCGACGACCCTGACGTCGACCTCCACCGTGCTCTCGCCGCCGACACGCTCGAACTTCTTTTCCTGGAGGACGCGCAGGATTTTGATCTGGACGTTCTGGTTGATCTCCCCGATCTCGTCGAGGAAGAGGGTCCCCTCGTGGGCGAGCTCGAAGCGTCCGCGTTTCTTGGCCTGGGCTCCCGTGAAGGCGCCCTTCTCGTGGCCGAAAAGCTCACTCTCGAGGAGGGTTTCCGCGAGGGCCGCGCAGTGGACCTTGATGAAGGGCTTGTCGCGCCTGGGGGAGAGGTTGTGGATGGCGTCCGCGACGAGTTCCTTGCCGACGCCCGATTCACCGGTGATGAGGACAGAGGCCTTCGTCGGCGCGACCTTGCGCACGAGGTCGAAGATTTTTTTCATCGCCTCGCTCGATCCGATGATGGAACTCGTGCTGCGCTGGACTTCGACCTCGGCCTCGAGCTCCCGGTTTTTCCGGGCGAGTTCCCGGCTCTCGAGGGCGCGCTTGACGAGGAGGGAGAGGTGGTCGATGTTGACGGGTTTTGTCAGAAAGTCGAAGGCTCCGCCCCGCATGGCTGCGACCGCGTCCTCGATGGTGCCGTGGCCCGTGAGCACGATGACGGGTAGTCCCGGATAGCGCGAGGCCACCTTCGCAAGCACTTCCCGCCCTGAGAGCCTGGGCATCCGCAAGTCGGTGATGACGAGGTCGATGTCGCCCGACTCGATGATCTTCATGGCTTCCTCGCCGTCGCCCGCGATCTGGGTCCGGTAGCCGTCGCCCGCGAGGTATTCGGCCAGCCCTTCGCGGATGTTCTTCTCGTCGTCGATTATCAGAATCGTGTAGAGCATGTCATTCCCTCGCCGCCACGGCGCCGCTCTCCGCGCGCCCGAGCAGCTTGCGGTCTTTCTGCGGAACGGGCAGGGTGATGGTGAAGATCGTCCCCTGCGATGGTTTGGAGCTGACGGCGATCTCTCCTGAGTGCTCCTTCACGATCTTGAAGGTTATCGTCAGGCCGAGACCCGTGCCGTTCTCCTTCGTGCTGTAGTAGGGCTCGAAGATCTTGGAGAGTTTGTCCTCGGGGATGCCCACACCCGTATCCTCCACGCGTAACTTCACCTCGTTGTCGTCTCCCGAGACCGCGAGGACGAGTTTTCCTCCCTCGGGCATGGCTGCAAGGGCGTTGCTGACGAGGTTGAGGACAGCCTGCTTGAGGTAGCGCTTGTCGAGAGGGATGAGAGGAATCTTGTCAGGGATTTCTACCACGAGCTCGACGTCGTTCTTCTCGGCCTCGTAGCGCATGAGTTCGGCCACTTCCCGCATGAGATCGCGCGGGTCGGAGAGGATGAGCTGGATGTCCATCGGTCTCACCGCGAAGAGGAAGTCGACGACGATCTTGTTGAGCCTCTCGATCTCTTCGTCCACCACGCCGAGATGGCGGTTGACCGAGGCTATGTCAGGGCGACTACGGGCTTTGAGGGCCCGCTTGATGAGCTGGATGTGGATGCTGATCGATCCTAAGGGGTTCTTGATCTCGTGGGCCACGCCGGCCGCGAGGGTCGTGAGGGAGGCGAGGCTCTCCGCCCTGCGGAGCTGGCCTTCCCGTCTGCGCTTCTCGGTGATGTCGTCGAGGTGGATGAGGGTCCCCGCGATCGTCTTCTTCGAGGAGATGAGAGGCGTGATGCTCGCGGCGATGACGCGCGTCGAGCCCGATCCCGAGTCGAGCCCGAACTCCCGCCCAAGGACGGTGTCCTCGGAGGTCAGGCTGTCCCGGAAGAAGGTGGCCAGTTCGCTGTCGGGAATGCCGAGCCAGAGAGGTCTGTCCGTCGGATCGACGACGGAAAACCGCAGGATGCGCTCCGCCGACTTGTTGAAGATGATGGGGTGGTGGGCGAGGTCGCAGACGATGATGCCGTCCAGCATGGAGTCGAGGGCCGCGTCGAGCTGTGCGTTCTCCTCCGCGAGGGCGATGAGGAGGCCCCTGAGCTGCTCCGGCGTCATCTTGGAGGATTTGGCCAGGGCCCTTTCGACGAAACGCCTCACCGGACGGCCTCCATGGAGTACATCAGCGCCTGGGCGAGAAGCGAGGGCGAGCGGTTGTACGTCTGTTTCTGGACGCGCGCGTCGCGAAGGAGCTCGGCCCAGGCCGAGGCGAGGCGGACGGAATCGGGACCCGTTTCCGGCTCGGCGAGCAGTCCCGACAGGAGGCGCTGGAGGGCGCCGAGGAAGCTCTCGAAGGATGAGGCGTAGCTTTCGTTCTTCGTCCCGAATTCGGCCGTCGACTCGAGAATGGACGCGAGGACTGCCGATCCCTGTCCCGCCCCGCGACTCTGCCCTGAACCCTCGCCTGAGTTTCCTTCGTTCCGGCTTTCGCCCTGCGAGGCGAAGGTGGACGCGAGCCGTGCCATGGGCGGGTCGAGTCTGTGGGTGGCCGAGAGGGTACAGAGCACCGCGCCGAGGAAGCTGCGGGCGAGACCCTCCGCTGCGGCGGGCGTGAAGCTCCGTCTCGCCGCGAGGAAATCCTCCACCGAGGCGCTCTCCTCGTCCGAGCGAAAGATCCTTCCGATGACGAGCTTCGTCTCCGCGGCGTTCCTCGCCTTGAATGGGTAGGTGCGGGAGCGGGAGAGGATGGTCGCGAGCACCGAGCCTCTTCTCGAGGTACAAAGCACGAAGCGGACCGTTTCCGGAGGCTCTTCCAGAATCTTCAGGAGGGCGTTGCGCGGCGAATCCTGCATTCGGTCCGCGTTCTCGATGATCACCGTCTTTCTCCGTCCGAAGGGGGCGAGTCGGGACCAGGATTCCACGTTGCGCACCATGAAGACGGGGGGCATGTCGGGGGCGAAGGCCTCGAGTTTCGCGCAGGCGGCCGCTATTCCGGCCACGGCCTTCGAGATGGCAGGCCCGGGCTTCTCCGGCGCCGATTCAAGCGTGAAGAGGCCGAGATCTTCCTCGATCTCCCGGACGAGGGGGGAAGCCTTGGCGAGTCGCGCCTCCTCTCCGGCGAACAGGATGGGATCGAAGCGCCGGAGAAGTTTGCGGACCGCCCGGACGAAAAAGTACAGTGAGGGTTTTCCCCACGACCTGTCGAGCATCTGGGCCGCCGCGGCGATCTCCTCGGGAAAACTCCGCCCTCCCAGAAGGAGGGTGTCGGGGTGGGCGAGGACCCGATGGCGGGCGCAGGAGGGGCAGGCGCAGTTCCAGGCAGCCCCCTTCGTGCAAGAGACTGCCCGCGCGAGCTCGAGAGCGGCTGTCGTCTTTCCGGAGCCCGCGGGCCCGGTGAAGAGGAGTGTGGGGGGGAGTCGGTCCAGAGTGATGTCGGATTTCAGCCTCTCGCGGACTTCGTCCTGGGCCAGGAGATTTTCGAACACGTCGGGTCCTCTATTTTTTCACGGATGTCGTCGTCCTGGTCGGAGTCGCCGGTTTTGCCGGAGCAGTCTTCGGCGTCTCCGGCGCCACGAGTTTCGGGAGCGTGATCGTGGGCAGCTTCTTCCCATCCGAACCGAGAATGGGCTTCAGGGTCGCGTCCACGGTGGGGCCGATGACGGGCAGGATGTTTTTCGCGAACAGGGATTCCGCGAGGATTTTTTTCGTATCGAAGAGGGGCTGGATCTGGACCACCACCAGGATGACAGAGGCGACGACTATGCCTTCCACGATTCCGCCGATGAAGCCGAGGAAGCTGTCGAGCTTCTCCAGGTGGGCGGCCTCGAAGCCCTCGCGCAGGAGTCTTCCGACGATGAGGACGACGATGAAGCCGGCGAGGAAGGCCGTGAAAAAGCCCACGAACTCGGCGAATCCCCCCAGGGGTATCTTCGAGCCGATGAAGATTCCCACCTTTTTGAAGAAGAGGAGGGCGCAGGCCAGGCCCACGATCGCGGCCGCGATGGAGGCGACCTCCCTGACGAAGCCGCGCACGAGGCAGCGGATGGCGAGAAGAACGACGATGGCAGCAAGGATCCAGTCCAGAACATTCATGGAAGCCCTCCCACTCTGTCGATGATTATGCGCGCGATCTCGCGGGCGGCGTCGGCCCCCGCGAGGGCGGACGCCGCGCGGCCCGCCGTTGCGCGTTTTTCCGGATGCTCGATGTAGTCCTGTATGGCCGCGAGGACGGCCTCCGGCCTGGCCTCCTCGCCGACCAGCACCTTCGCGGCTCCCGCGTCGGCGAAGAGGCGGGCGTTGTCGACCTGGTCTCCCCGCGTCCCGGAGCCGCACAGGGGAATGAGGACCATGGGTTTTCCGAGGGCGGAGCACTCCCAGAGTGTGCCTGCGCCCGAACGGCCGACGACTATGTCAGCCGCGGCGAGCACCTCGGGCATTTCCTCCCGGATGTAGACGAACGGAGCGTAGCGCCCCGGCACCCCGGCGCCCACCGTCGCGGCCGAGCCCGCCATTCCGGCAAAGCTCCCCGCCGACTCTCCCGTCTGGTGGACCACGAAGGCTTTTTCCGTCAGGGCTCCGAGGATGGCGGCGACGATTCCATTGATCTGGCGGGCTCCCTGGCTTCCTCCCACGAAGAGGACGACGGGCAGTCCTTCGGGAACTTTCAGGAAACGGCGTCCCTGCGCGGCGTCGGCGCGGCGGAAAGCGGCGCGCACGGGGTTGCCGACAGCGACGACGCGATCCCGCAGGGCGGCAGGCAGGTAGTCCCGCGTCTGGTCGTAGCTCGTGAAGATGGCCTCTGCCTGCCGGGAGTTGAGCCGCGTCGCAAGTCCCGGACTGAGGTCTGATTCATGGGTGAAGAAGGGGATGCCGAGTCGCGCCGCGGCCCGACAGGGCGGAACACTCACATAGCCGCCCTTGGAGAACAGGAGATCGGGTTTCAGGTGTCTCATTACTCGCCGGGAACGCAGATACCCCGCGGCCACCCTGAAAAAGTCGACAAGGTTCTCGAGCGAGAGTGTGCGTCTGAGCTTGCCCGAGGGAATGGCGATGTACTCCACTCCCGAACCCTCCACCGCCTTCCGGTCGGATTCCTTTTTCGAGCCGATCCAGACGACGCGGCCGACAAAGCCTAGTTCGCGCATGGCTTCGATGACGGCGAGTCCCGGGTAGATGTGTCCCCCCGTTCCCCCTCCCGTGAACGCGACGACCGGCCCGGCCTTTGGCGCTCCCGGGATGTCGGGAGCCGTACTCCTGGAGACCAGAGGATCGCCTGCAAAAAGGTCGCCTTCATTATTTTTTGTCGCCACCGAATCCTCGTTTTTCACGTTCGTCTGTCTTCAGGAGAGGAAGAGCCCGGCGTAGGCCGCGAGGACCGGATCGTCCTTCGCGCCTGCGAGGACCTTCTTCGCGAGGAGCTTCCCGAGCTGGACGCCCTCCTGGTCGAAGGAGTTGATGTTCCACGCAAAGCCCTGGAACATGACCTTGTTCTCGTAGAAGGCGAGGAGGGCCCCGAGCTCCCTGGCCCCGAGGCTCTCTCCCCGGACGAGGGTCGAGGGCCTGCCGCCGGGAAATTTTTTGTTGGGGTTCACATCGTCCTTTCCCCGGGCGAAGGCGACGATCTGGGCCGCAAGGTTGGCGCAGAGCTTGGCCCTGCCCGTCGACCCTTCGACTTCGAGGTCGGAGGAGAGCTGGTTCTTCCGGAAGCCGATGAACTGGAGAGGCACTATGTCGGTCCCCTGGTGGAGGAGCTGGTAGAAGGAGTGCTGGCCGTTGGTGCCGGGCTCGCCGAAGACGACGGGGCCGGTGGAGTAGCCGATGGGGCTGCCGGAGCGGTTCACCCTCTTGCCGTTGGATTCCATGTCGAGCTGCTGGAGGTGGGCCGGGAAGCGCGAGAGGGCTTCCGAATAGGGCAGGACGGCGGTGCAGCCCATGCCGAGGACATTCCGCTCGTAGAGGCCGATCATGGCGTCGAGGAGGGCGGCGTTCTTCGTGATGTCTTCCTCCATGGCCGCGCGGTCGGCATCCGCGGCGCCTTCGAGGAACCTGGCGAAGGTTTCGCCGCCGAAGGCGAGGCTCAGGATGACAGCGCCGACGGCGCTCGTCGAGGAGTAGCGACCGCCGATGTAGTCGTCCATGAAGAAGACTTCGCGGTAGGCGGGGTTCTTCGCCAGCGGGCTCGTCTCGCTCGTGACGGCGACCATGTGCTTCGCGGGATCGAGCCCCGCCGCTTCGAGCCTCGTTCGGACGAGGCACTCGTTGGCGAGGGTTTCCTGGGTCGTGCCGCTCTTGGAGACGAGGATGAAGATGCTGGTCGCGAGGTCGAGCCTGGCGAGAAGGGCATCCGCGTCGTCCGGGTCGACATTGGAGATGAAGCGGGCTTCCATGCGGAGGCTGCCTTCCGCGCGGGCCTGGCGTTCGAGGGCGATGTACAGGGCGCGGGGGCCGAGGTCGGAGCCGCCGATGCCGATCTGGACGGCTGTCCGGAAGCGCTTGCCGGTCGATCCGACGATGTCGCCTGCGTGCACGGCTTCGGCGAATTGTGTGGCCTTCAGCCTCTGGGACTCATAGAAGGCCCTCATGTCCCTGTCCCCGACGAGGACGGTGGCCCCGAGCTGGCCGCGCGCGAGGTGGTGGAGAACCATGCGACCCTCGCCGGTATTCATGATTTCGCCTTCGGCGAGTGAGCGGTATTTGGCGACGAGCTGCTGCTCCGAGGCGAGGGCCGCGAGAGTGGCGAGAACCGCTTCATCGAGGGGCGCCGCGGCGTAGTTGTAGGTGAGGCCCCCGCCGATAGGTATGTCGCAGGACGCGACGCGCCCCGCGTCGAGGATGGCGTTGACGCTCGGAACGGGGAGAGCTGCGAGGTCGTGGTATGATTTACACTTGTCGAGGTCTTTGAACTGGATCATGTGTGACTCCTTGCCCGCGGCCTTACGTTCTGGCCATGCTGGAAACACTGCCTCTGGCTGCACCTCTGGCTTTGCCTCTGGCATGGCCTCTGGAGGCTCCCGCGGCATCGCTTCCAGCCTGAGCCTTCCGCGGCTATTTCCGGTCTGTTTCTTTACGATACGGGATTGTACCCATTCGACACATAATAATCCGCCATCCGGGCTTTAACAAGCACAGTCGCGCTTGCGCGGCGAGGCCGGGCCGGGGTCCTCCCGCGACGTCCTTACAATTTCCGGCGTTTCCATTATAATAGAAGCAGAAAATCCTAGAACGAACCGAGTGTGTACATGCAATTCACAGAACTTCATCTTCCTCCCGACCTGCAGAGGGGCCTCGACGAGGCCGGCTACATCACCTGCATGCCGATCCAGGAAAAGGTCTTCGCCCACTCTTTCCAGGGCGGAGACATCTACGCCCAGTCCCAGACGGGCACGGGCAAGACAGCCGCTTTCCTCGTTTCCATTTTTCAGCGCATCCTTACAGTCCCCGAACTCGGCCACAAGAAGGCCCTCATCCTCGCGCCCACGCGCGAACTCGCCGTCCAGATACAAGAAGAGGCGGACCGCCTCGGCAAATATCTTGGCATCAAAATGGGTGCCTTCTACGGCGGCGTCGGATATGGCCCCCAGCTCGACATGCTGAAGGACGATGTCCAGTTCATCATCGGCACTCCCGGACGCATCACCGACCTTCTCCAGCAGGGCCGGATGAAGCTCAACGAGGTCGGTTTCCTCGTCATCGACGAGGCCGACCGGATGTTCGACATGGGCTTCGTCGACGACTTGCGTCGACTCCTCCGCTATCTCCCCCAGGCGAGCCGCCGCCAGACCTTCCTCTTCTCCGCCACCCTGGGCCTTCGGGTCAAGGATCTCGCCTGGGAATACATGGACAAGCCCACGGAGATCGTCATCGAGCCCGAACACGTCACCGTCGAGCTCGTGACCCAGGAACTCTACCACGTCGGCTCCCACGAGAAGTTCCGCCTCCTCCTCGGCCTTCTCGACCGGGAGAAGCCGAAGAGCGCCATCATCTTCTGCAACCAGAAGAACATGGTCGAGGAAGTGGCGCGTCGCCTCCACGTGAACGGGATCGAGTGCGACTACATCATGGGCGACCTGCCCCAGAGCAAGCGGCTCGCGATCATAAACAACCTCAAAGAGGGCAAGCTCGAGATCCTCGTCGCGACCGATGTCGCGGCTCGCGGTCTCGACATCGATGCCCTCGACCTCGTCGTCAACTACGACGTTCCGAACGAGGCCGAATCCTACGTTCACCGCATCGGACGGACGGCCCGCGCCGGAAAGTCGGGCAAGGCGGTGACCCTCGCCTGCGAAAAGTTCGTCTACGGTCTGCCCGCGGTCGAGAAGTTCATCGGATTCAAGGTGCCCGTGCTGTCTTTCGGGGAGGAGCTCCTTCCCGAGGACAAGAGCGCCCGCATCCAGTACCGGCACAGCCACGACAGACCCGGTTCCGACCGACGCGGTCCTGACCGGGGCGGTCAGGACTCGCGCCGCCGATCCCCGGAGCTCCCCGGACGGAGGGATGGCGGACGCGGAGTCGATCGCGAACCCGAGCGCCGGGGCACTCAGCAGCCTCCGCGCCCCCGACACGCTCAGGTCAGGAACGAAGCCGTTCAGACTGCCCACGGACAGGAATTTCCCGAAAAACGGAGTGTGCCGGTCACCGGGGCTCCGGTCCGGAGCGGGGGGGATCCGTATTCCGTGTCACAGGACGAGCGGATGCGGAAGTACCGAGAAAAATACGCGGCGGGCGGAAACGTCCGCCCGGCAGGAGAGCCGGCACCCCTTGTCGGACCCGATTCTTCGAAGCACCCGATGGGCGCCGGCAGGCCAAATCAGCCCCGCCCCGCGGCCCAGTCCCCGGACAGAAGCCAAGGCGGCCCCGGCAAACCGTCGGGAGACGGCGTCGCGCATCCCTCCACTCCGGCTTCCGCGGTGGTTCCCTCCGTCAAGCCAGGCCTTTTCGCGCGCATCGCGGCCCTCTTCGCGGGCAAACGCTGAGGTCACGGGCTCGCCTTCGGGGCGGGCCCGTCTGGCGAAACTTCCATCGTCAACGCAGTATCAGCTCTCCCTTTCTCCTGTAACACAGGCTCCTGACACTCATGTCCGGCCCGTCGATCCCGTCTGAGAGCGAGGCCCCGCCGTGTCAGGAAGAGTTTTCCCTTCCACGGGAAAGACCCGGACTCTCCCAGGATTCCAGCCTGTTTCCCCGATGCCACGAGGAGGGCCAGGTCCCGCATCTCCCATCCGGAGAGGCTGCCCGAGCCCGCGCAGCGCCGCAGACCGGCCTTTCCCTTTCCTGAAAGCAGGAGGATGGAGGCCTTTTTGTTGTGCCGCCTGCCGTTCCTTCCGAAAAAATCGAGCAGTTCCTCCATCCCCTCCGCAGAGTTCCGGGCTCTGCCTTCACAGACATCGCAGCCCGAGCAGAGAACGCTGCCCGGTTCGACTCCCATCATGCGCATGAGTTCCTCCCTCCTGCATCCCTCCGCCTTCCCGTACCCCGCCAT
Organism: Treponemataceae bacterium; assembly: GCA_963678065.2. Classification (GTDB taxonomy): domain Bacteria; phylum Spirochaetota; class Spirochaetia; order Treponematales; family Rectinemataceae. The sequence goes on along the minus strand of CAXXVZ010000003.1, from coordinate 1,106,819 downwards.
CAATCTCCTTCGTTTTTCCCTCACCGGGTCCGTTTCCGCGCACCGGCCCGCGCCGCCCCCTTCCTGGACGATGAGTACTGCCTCCGCATTCTCCCGATCCCGCCCCGCCCGTCCCGCTTCCTGCAGATAAGCCTCCACCGAGGGCGGCGCCTCGTAGTGGATGACCGAGCGCACATCGCTTTTATCGACGCCCATTCCGTAGGCGCATGTGGCTATCAGTATGCCGGCCTTGCTCTCCATGAACCAGCTTTCGATTGTCTTCTTTTCTGCACACTCGAGGCCGGCATGGTAGAAGCGGACTTCCGGGCCAATGCGTTCCCGGAGGCTTTGGGCGAGGATCTGGGTCGTCTCGCGCGAGGAACAGAATACGATGAGAGGTTTTCGCATCGAGGCGGCGAGTCTCGTCACCGTGTGTTCTCTGCACAGGGTTCTCACGACCGAGAAGTGGATGTTCGGTCTGTCCGGGTCCCCCGCCACGAGCCTGTATGGGGCCGCGCCGAAGATGATGCGGGAAATGGCTTCGGAAACCGTCGGACTCGCTGTGGCCGTGAAGGCGCTCACGGCGGGAGGGTCCAGCTCTTCGACGATACGGCCGAGATCGAGATATGATGGTCTGAAGGTCTCGCCCCATTCGGACACACAATGCGCCTCGTCGATCGCTACGTGCGAGGGCTTGACCGATTTGAGGAAATCCGCCAGCTGCCCCCGGGCGAGGCTTTCGGGGTTTGTGATGATGATTTTGGCCGCTCCCGATTCGACATCCCTCTCGGCCTGCCTGCGCTCATCGGATTCCATCCCGCCGCGGAAAAGCGCCGAACCGATTCCTTTCGCGTCGAGGCTCCGCTTCTGGTCTGCCATGAGGGCGAGAAGGGGATACACGACGAGGGTCGGCCGGGGGAGGAGGAGCGAAGGCAGCTGGAAGCACAGCGACTTGCCGAAGCCTGTGGGGAGAAGAACCATCTGACGCATTTTCTCACCCTCTACGGAGTCGAGAATGTTCGCCACGACAAAGCGCTGCAGGGGCATGAGGCAGGGGATGCCGAAGCGTTCCGCCGCGAGCGCCGCGACCGGGTCAGGACCTGTGTGGTCATGCTCCGCGGGACCGGCGGCATTCGGGGCCGATGTTTCTGTATTGTCCACGTACCCGTATCGTCCGCAGGAAGCGGTTCCGATTCATATGATTTGACAAAAACGACGTTGCGGCAGAATACTGTCAACGCCTTGTGGGAATATAGGAGCAAGAGAATGGAAGCGCATTGCGAGAACATGGGCCATCGGGAATATGTCGCCCGTTCGCACGAACGATGCCGGAGTTACGGGATCGAGATGGATCGTGTCTTCAGCTCGTGCATCCTTTCCGGATCCGAACTTTTTGAAAAACTGGAAGCGAAACGCGAGTTCATCGTCGGGGCCGAGCCTTTCATCAACCAACTTTACAGCTTCGTGAAGGGATCCGGATTCTTTGCCATCCTCACCGACGAGGAAGGCTGCATCCTCAAGGTCATGGGGGACGAGGACATCCTTTCCAGGGCCTTCGCGCTCAAGATGATCCCTGGCGCGTACATGGACGAGCGGAGCATCGGTACGAACGCCATGGGCACCGCTCTTGCCGAAGGGATGGCCGTCCAGATCTCCGGTACGGAACATTTCGTCGAAGCCTACCACCGATGGACCTGCTCGGGTGCGCCGATTCTGGACGAGAGTGGCAGGATCGTCGGTGCACTGGATCTGACGGGGAATTGCGAGAGCGTCCACTCTCATACTCTTGGCATGGTCGTGGCGGCAGTCGACGCGATCGGGAAAATCCTCCGCATCGGGCGGTATGTAGAAGAACTTGCTCTCTCGAAACGGTATACGGAGACGATCATCGATTCCCTGACTGCTGGCATACTGACCGCGGACCTCGACGGGACAGTCAAGACAGTGAGCGTGCAGGCGGCCGAAATGTTCGGATACGATGCCGGCGAGATGCGGCGGATGCGGATCGGAGGAATCTTTGAAGGCTGGGAGAGAGTCCGCGAAGCGCTCCTGGAGAAACGTTCTTTCCAGGAGGAAGATGTCTCCGTGAATGCCAGACGGAACAAGATCCAGTTCAGTCTGAGCGCCTATCCCATAGTGGATCAGCACGGCTCGGTCAGGGATGCGATCCTCGTGTTCAAGGAACTGCGCAAGGTGCGCAAACTCGCGAACAGGATTGTCGGACGCCGCGCCATCTATACCTTCGACAAGATCATAGGCCGGAACCCGGACTTTCTGCGCACAATTGATTTTGCCAGGAAGATGGCGGACAGCCGCTCGACCATCCTCATTCTGGGGGAGAGCGGGACGGGGAAGGAACTCTTCGCCCAGTCGGTGCACAACCTGAGCGACCGGAAGGATGAGGCCTTTGTCGCGATCAATTGCGGGGCTCTGCCGCGCACCCTGATCGAATCGGAACTCTTCGGTTACGACGAGGGCGCCTTCACCGGCGCCAAGCGTTCGGGGCAGCCCGGCAAGTTCGAGATCGCGGATGGTGGCACCATCTTCCTTGACGAGATCGGTGAAATGCCGCTTGACCTGCAGACTCAACTTCTGCGAGTCATCGAAGAGGGGACGATCTGCCGCGTCGGCGGATCGCGTGACACCGTGGTAGATGCCCGCATCATCGCGGCGACGAACAAGAATCTGCAGATCGAGGTGGAGCGAGGCAATTTCCGGAAAGACCTCTACTACCGGCTCAATGTCCTGCCCCTCGTCCTCCCGCCCCTTCGCTCGCGAAAGGACGACATTCCCCTCCTCATCGATTTCTTCATGAACCGCATCTCGCGGAAGCTCAACAAGAAACCCATCAAACTTCCCGATGCCTACCTGCGTTCCCTCGTCGAGTACGAGTGGCCGGGCAATGTCCGCGAACTGGAAAACCTGATCGAACTCATCATCAACGCCGAAAGGGTCGTCTCCTTCCCTTCGTCGCGGGAAACGGAGACGCCGCGCGCGATTGCCGGCATGGCTCTGTACCGGGGAGAAAGTGCCATGGAAGAGGAGATCGTGAGTCTGGAGGAAATGGAACGGCGCCATATCCGGCGCGTCCTCCAGATCCACCGGGGAAATATGAGCCTCGCGGCCCGGACACTCGGCATAGGCCGGACGACTCTATACCGCAAGATTGAGGCTCTGAATATCGACTGCCCCATTCTGAGACACTGTACCGATTTGGAACAATCGCTGGAAGCGATGACTGTTCCATTCTGAAACGATCCTTATTGTCTTTTGCTACTGGCAATTTTATTTATATATAATATAATGAATTAATTATTTGGCACGAAACTTGCACCATCGTCCGCACCTTACGTGAAGGGAGGACGATATGAACGGCTACATGGGGAAAATACTCAGGGTCGACCTGAGCGAGAGATCGGTTCTGACCGAGTCCCTGGATATCGATGTCGCGAAGAAGTATGTCGGCGGGCGAGGCCTCGGAACCGCGATGCTCATGAAGGAGATCGATCCCGCGGTCGACGCTCTGAGTCCGGCCAACAAGCTCATGTTCGTCACGGGCCCGCTCACCGGAACGGCTACGCCGACGGGCGGCCGCTATATGGCCGTGACAAAATCTCCGCTCACGGGGACGATCGCCAGTTCGAACTCGGGCGGCTATTTCGGCGCCGAACTGAAATTCGCCGGCTACGACGCGATCGTGTTCGAGGGGAAGGCGACCTCGCCCGTATACCTCGTGATCGAGGACGATAAAGTGGAACTCAGGGAGGCCGGGGAGCTCTGGGGCAAGGTCGTTTCGGAGACGACGGACATACTGGAGAAGCGCCACGGCGATAAGCATCGCGTCTTGACCATCGGACCCGCGGGGGAGAGGCTGTCACTCCTCGCGGCGATCATGAACGACCGCTGCCGCGCTGCCGGCCGCTCGGGAGTCGGCGCCGTCATGGGCTCCAAGAACCTGAAGGCAGTCGTAGTCAAGGGCAGCGGCAAGGTGGCTGTCGCCGACGAGGCGAAGCTCAAAGTCGCCTTCACCCGCTGTATGAAAAAGATCAAGGAGAACGGGGTCACCGGCTCCGGCCTTCCGGCCTACGGCACGGCGATCCTCGTGAACATCATCAACGAGAACGGCGTGTTCCCGACCAACAACTTCCAGACCAGCGTCTTTCCCGCCGCCGACGAGATCTCCGGCGAGACCCTCGCCGCCAGATATCTGAAAAAGAAAGATCCCTGCTTCCGTTGTCCCATCGCCTGCGGCCGCTACTGCGAGGTGGACGACATCAAGGGCGGCGGCCCTGAATACGAGACCATATGGGCATTCGGCTCCGACTGCGGTATCTCCGACCTCGCTTCCGTCATCAAGGCGAATTACTGGTGCAACGAACTGGGCCTGGACACCATCTCCGCGGGCTCAACCCTCGCGGCCGCCATGGAACTCTACCAGCGCGGGCTCATCAAGAAGTCAGAGTTCGGCGACGGGCCTGAACTGAAATTCGGCAACGTGGAATCGGTTGTCGAATGGACCAGACGCATGGGTTGGGGAACCGGTTTCGGGGCAAAGCTGGCCCTCGGCTCCTTCAGGCTCGCCGAACTCTACGGCGCCCCGGAGGTTTCCATGACGGTCAAGAAACAGGAACTCCCAGCATACGATCCTCGCGGCATCCAGGGCCACGGTGTTCAGTACGCCACCTCGAACCGCGGCGGCTGCCACGTCCGCGGCTACATGATATCCCCCGAGATTCTCGGCCTCCCGGAGAAACTCGACCGCTTCGCGCTGGACGGCAAGAGCAACTGGACAAAGATCTTCCAGGATTTCACCGCGGCCATCGACTCGGTCGGCCTCTGCCTCTTCACATCCTTCGCCATGAACGCCGACGATTACGCCGACCTCTACAACGCCGTATGCGGATTCTCCCTGACCGGCGCCGATTTCATCACATCCGGCGAGCGCATCTGGAATATCGAACGCGTGTTCAACCAGCAGGCGGGCATCGGATCCGAGCAGGACACCCTGCCCAAACGCCTCCTCGAAGATCCTATCCCCGAAGGTCCCTCTGCCGGCTGGACGCACAAGCTGGACCAGCTTCTTCCCGAATACTACAGGCTCCGGGGCTGGGGGACGGATGGCATTCCGACAAAGGAAAAACTCGCCGCCCTCGGCGTGGGTGCCTGAGAAAATGCCGGACCGCCGGGGCAGGAGGTCGCCGCCGATGCCCCGGCGGATTGCCGCGGGCGCAGGCCGCGATTGCGGCTGATGCCGTGTCCATGAACGAGGAAGGCCATGAGGATCACAGTCAGGCTCTTCGCCACTCTGCGCGAGGGCAGGGGCAGGGAACAGGAACTGGAGCTGCCGCCCGATTCGGTGCCGCGCGATATCATGACCTTCCTGGGCATCGGAGAGAAGGATGTCGCCATCCTCCTCATAAACGGGAGGGACGGGCGGATCGACGCAGCCCTCGCGGATTGTGACCGCATCTCCCTCTTTCCTCCGGTGGGTGGTGGCTGATGCTGGCGCGCCGCGAACGGAACCTGGATGCAGACTCCCCGTGAGAGGGCTTGGGGTCACTTCCCCGTGCAATCGACACCGATTCTCGGACAGAGAGCCTCTATCGGACAGGAGATCCCCGTCAGAACGCAGGCGGGCCTGCGCGCCGTGCAGGTGAACTTGCCGTGCCGGTTCACTGCGTGGGAGAAAGCGGTCCAATCCCGTTCTTCGATGAGGGTCGCAATCCGCTTTTCCACCGCAGCCGGATCGCGCTTGCCGTGCAGGCCGGTCCGCGTGGCCACGCGCAGGACGTGGGTATCGACGATGATGCCGGCCACTCCATACGAGGCCGAGATGACGAGGTTCGCAGTCTTCCGCCCGACGCCGGGCAGAGCGAGAAGGCTTTCCATGCTGTCAGGAACCCTCCCGGCATGGGCCGAAGCGATGATGCCCGCCGTCTGCACGAGGTGGAGGGCCTTCGTCCTGAAAAAGCCGACACTGTGGATGACCGACTCGACCTCTGTCGGGCGGGCCTCTGCGAGGGCGAAGGCGTCGGGCCAGCGGTCGAAGAGTTCGGGCGTGACTCTGTTCACCTGATCGTCGGAGCACTGGGCGGAAAGTATGACGGCGCACAAGAGTTCGAATGGGTTTTTCCAGGCAAGGAGTGGCTCGGCCGAGGGCCAGAGAGGCTTCAGAATTCCGAATATCGCCCGGAACCGGATCTGTTCCGGATCAAGGGCCACGGACAGGGTTTCATCCATGGACCTATTCTAACCTCCTCCCCCGTGGATTGCCCATACCGGGGAATCCCGCCTGATCCTCCCGATATCCCTCTCCTGAAAATCTCCCCAAACTTGACCGCCAGGACTCTTTGCGGTACGATGACTTTTCTTTTCCGCGCAAGGAGGAAGGTGCGTGAAACCCGCATCGCTCAAGGGCCGTTCCCTGCTTACCTGGATCGATTATACTCCCGAGGAGATACGATTCCTTCTCGGCCTCGCAAAAAAGGCCAAGGCACAATCCATCAAGGGCCGGCGTCTGCAGCGCTTCAGGGGCAAAACCCTCGCCTTGATTTTCGAGAAACGCTCGACCAGAACCCGCGCGGCCTTCGAGACCGCCTTCGGCGAGGAGGGCGGTCATCCCGTCTTTCTGTCGAGTCAGGATTTGAGGCTCGGTTCCGGAGAGTCCATCGAGGACACGGCGCGCGTCCTTGGCACCATGTTCGACGCGATCCAGTTCCGCGGCTTCAGCCAGGAACAGGCCCGCGCGCTCGCGAAGTACGCGGGAGTCCCGGTCTACAACGGCCTCACCGACGAATTTCATCCTACCCAGGTCCTCGCCGACATCTTCACCTTCGAGGAAGAATTCGGCCCCTGCGAGGGACGGAAGATCTGCTTCGTGGGCGACGGCCGGAACAACGTGGCGCGCTCCCTCATGGCGATCTGCGCCAAGCTCGGCGTGAATTACAGCATCGCGGCCCCCTCCGGACTCCAACCCGACGGCGCAATTCTCGACATCTGCCTCCCGATCGCCCGCGATTCCGGGGCGAAAATCGAGGTGAGCGATTCCGTGAGCTCAGGCGTCAGGGGCGCCGACGCCGTCTACACAGACGTCTGGGCCTCCATGGGCGAAGAGCATCTGCGCGAAGCCCGCGTCGGTCTCCTCTCGGATTTCCGCGTCGATTCCTCCGTCATGGAGGCCACGGGCAAACCCGACTCGATCTTCATGCACTGCCTTCCCGCCAATAAAGGCGAAGAGGTTACCCTCGATGTCATCGAGGGCCCCCGGAGCAGGGTCTTCCTGCAGACTGAAAACCGGAAACACACGATCAAGGCGATAATGCTCGCCACCATACCCTGAAGACGGTATCACGAGGCGGATTTTCCCATGAAACAAGTTTCCCGCGATCTTCTCGACTTCATCGACATGCACGACAGTTTCTACATCGTCGGGCACAAGGAACCCGATGGCGACTGCGTCGGCTCCCAGCTCGCCCTCTCATCCTTCCTGCGCCGCATCGGCAAGACGGCTTTCCCGCTCTCCGCGGGCCCCTTCACGAAACCCGAAGTCATCGCCTTCGAGAACCGTTTTGCGGATTCCCCTCCTCCGGAGAAGACCTGGGAGCGTTCGGCCGCCATCGTCGTCGACTGTTCTTCCCTCTCCCGGACGGGCGACATGGCGGATCGCCTGCCACCCGTCCCCGTCGCCTTCATCGACCACCACTCGGCGGCCGATATCAGGAACAACGTCGCCTGGGTCGACGAGAGAGCGGCCTCGGTGACCGCCATGATACTCGTTCTCATCGAAACCCTCGGCAGCACACCCACGCGGGAGGAAGCCGAGCTGCTCTTCTACGGCCTGTGCACCGATACGGGCTTCTTCCGCCATCCCGACGAGACGGGAGCCGAGGCATTCGAGATCGCCGCGAGGCTCGTGCGCGCGGGCGCTTCGCCCAAAAAGGCCCACGCGGCCATGTATGGCGGCAAGACTCTCGCTTCCCGCATGATGATGGGCGAAATTCTCGCGAGGATCACCCCCTACTTCAACGGGCGCCTCCTCGTGTCGTGGGTCACTCTCGAGGACCAGCAGAAGTACGGCAAGGCCAGCCGCGACCCCGACGTCATCTACCAGCTGATGATGGGCGTCGCGGGCTGCGAGGCCGTCATGATGATCAGGCAGGAGGACGAGGCGGGATGCACGGTCGGACTCCGCTCCCGCGACCGCGTCAACGTCGCCCAGCTCGCTGCGGCGTTCGGCGGCGGCGGCCACCGTCTCGCGGCCGGCCTCACGATACCCGGCAGGATCGACGACGTGAAGGCGCGGCTGATCGAGGCTTTCGCCCCCTCCTTTTCCGGATGAGGCTGCCGGCCACAGCCCTGCTCTCCATTGGCCACACTGAATGTAAAGATACCTTAAAGAACTAAACCGCTTCCTTCGCCGTCTGAGGCGGAAGCGGTTTTTCATGAACCGCAAGTCTTTGTGAACACAGTACATGCCGAACTCTATTTCCGGAATCGCCATCGTATCGGCCCCGCAGGCACGGCTCGTGCATGTTGTCCTCCCATGGGGGAAACTGCATGCGGAGCAAGGGGCTTTTCGAGTCGCTCACAGAAAAATTCGGCGCCGCGGTGTATCCGGAAAAGCGGGCGATAGTCGATTTCATATCGGGCGAGGTCTACAGGGATCCACTCCGCTACGGCTTCGATTCGGCAGACGACGCGGCGGACGCGCTCCTGCGTTACCGGAGCAGGATCGATGTCCTGATAGATCGATATCTGCAATGCGGCCATCCTTATGACCGCTACATCGAAACGAGCCTTCTGTACATGGCAAAATCCATCAGGCGAGAGAATCGGAAGGTTGCCGAAAAGGAATTCGTCTGCGAGTGTCCCGAACTCTGGCAGTATGACGGATCGTGCGTTGCTAGTTTTCCCGATTCATGCCCTGCGGTATCGCTGAAGGCGGTCGGACACGAGCAAGGGAGTCGCACACCGAATCGTGACATACTCGCCGCGGCCGGTCCCCGTGGAAGACGGCTTGTGTACCTGTTCCTGAAATGTGTTCTCCAGACATCCGATTCCGACCTGAACTGCGTCGCGGTGCGTGCGGGAGTGCCTGCGCCCTGGCTCTCCCACATGGTCGCAAGCATCCGCTTCCGCATGGAAGGGGAGAGGCTCCGTTTCGGGAACATCGCGGAGAGCAGGAACGCGGCCTGGGTCAGAATCTACAACCTCGAGGCGCGGCTCTGCCGTGAATTCGATCCGGAGAGGAGGAAGGAGATGACCGAGAGGCTCGTCAGGGAAAAGGAACGCTACGCTGGCGCGCAGTCCAGGGTGATGCGCTTCAATCCGACTGTGCCCAACTCTGTCATCTCCCTGGTCCTCGGGGTTCCCAAGGGAACTATCGATTCGGGGCTGTATTACATGAAACGGCACTCTGCCTTGTCCCTCACGGACAAAACCGTGTAGAGTGCCGTCATGGAACTACTGGTGGCCACGTCGAACGCGCACAAACTCCTCGAACTCGGTCCCCTCTTTCCGGGACATGTCCTCAAAACCCCCGCCCAGGCGGGCTTCTCCGATTTCGATGTAGTCGAAGACGGACTTAGCTTCCACGCCAACGCACTCCTCAAAGCCATGGCCCTGTACCGGCTCACGGGGCGACCGAGCCTCGCGGACGATTCGGGTCTCGCCGTCAAGGCACTGGGCGGCAGGCCCGGCATCCACTCCGCACGCTACGGTTCGGCGGACGGCAGGACGAAGCTGACGGCGCCGGAACGGAATGCCATCCTCCTCGCGGAGATGGAAGGAGAGGAGGACCGGTCCTGCGCCTTCGTCTGTTGCCTCGTGCTCGCGCTTTCCGGAGAGAGGTTTTTTTCCGTCCAGGAGACCTGCGAGGGTGAACTTCTACGCGCGCCGCGGGGCGAGGGTGGTTTCGGCTACGATCCTGTCGTCTACCTTCCCGAATTCGGCAAGACTGTCGCCGAGCTGACCATGGCAGAAAAAAATCGCGTCTCCCACCGCGGCCGCGCATCTTCCCGCATGGCCCGCATCCTCGACGACCTCGCCGCCTCGCCCTGAATCGCAGGCTCCGGACATAAAAAAACCGCCCCGGATGGGCGGTTTTTCATTACGGAAGGCGCAGAAGGAAGAATTACTTCGGCTCTGCCGCCGGCTTGATTCCGTACTTTTTGTTGAAACGATCGATTCGACCTGCGGTATCGACGAGCTTCTGCTTGCCGGTAAAGAAAGGGTGGCAGGCCGAACAAATTTCGACCTGGATGTTCTTTACCGTCGAACGGGTCTCGATGACATTTCCGCAGGCGCAGGTGATGGTGGTGGGCTCATACTTGGGATGGATACCGCTCTTCATAACATCTCCTTGAAAATCCGCCTGAAGTTCATGCCTGAAAACCGGCCACATGGACGGTGTCAGTATAATTTACCTCAATCGTTGCCGCCCGTGTAGGGCGTATTCATCGACCTGAGGAACGCGTCATTATTCTTGCTTTTCATCATCCTGTCAATAAGGAGCTCCATGATCTCCACGTCGTCCATGGGGTTGATGACCTTGCGCAGCACCCAGATTTTCTGGAGTTCCTCGTCCGTGAGGAGGAGTTCCTCCTTGCGTGTGCCCGACTTCTTGATGTTGATGGCGGGGAAAAGTCGGCGGTCGGAGAGGCGCCTGTCGAGGTTGATCTCCATGTTGCCGGTGCCCTTGAACTCCTCGAAGATGACCTCGTCCATCCTCGATCCGGTATCGACGAGGGCCGTAGCGATGATGGTGAGCGATCCGCCCTGCTCGATGTTGCGCGCCGCGCCAAAGAAACGCTTGGGCTTGTGCAGCGCGTTGGAGTCGACGCCGCCCGAGAGGATCTTGCCCGAGGTGGGAACGGTCTGGTTGTAGGCGCGCGCGAGGCGGGTGATCGAGTCGAGGAGGATGACGACGTCCTTGCCGTGCTCCACGAGGCGCTTGGCCTTCTCGAGGACCATCTCGGCGACCTGGACGTGGCGCGTGGCCTGCTCGTCGAAGGTCGAGGAGATGACCTCGGCCTTGACGGTGCGCTCCATGTCGGTGACTTCTTCGGGGCGCTCGTCGATGAGGAGCACGATGAGGATGACCTCGGGGTGGTTCGTCGTGATCGCGTTGGCGATCTTCTGCATCAGGATGGTTTTTCCCGTCCTGGGCGGCGACACGATGAGGGCCCGCTGCCCCTTGCCGATGGGGCAGAAGAGGTTGATGACGCGGGTCGAAGTCTCTTCCGTGACCGTCTCGAGGTTGAGCTTGCGGTTGGGGTAGAGCGGCGTGAGGTTCTCGAAGGGGATGCGGTTCTGCGCGACAGCGGGCTCGTCGTAGTTGACCTGCTCGACGCGGAGCATGGCGAAGAAGCGCTCGCCCTCCTTCGGGCTCCTGATCTGGCCATAGACGGTATCGCCGGTTTTCAGATTGAAGAGGCGGATCTGGGAGGGGGAGATGTAGATGTCGTCGGTTCCAGGCAGGTAGGAGTTCTGGGGCGAGCGGAGGAATCCGTAGCCGTCGGGAAGTATTTCCAGCGATCCGTAGGCGTAGATGATGCCGCCGCGGTCCGTGTGGCTCTTCAGGATGTAGAAGATGATTTCCTGTTTCTTGTAGGAGATCATCTCGTCGTGGTTTATTCCGTATTTGGCGCCGAGATCCCGCAGTTCCTTGAGCCCGGTCTCGGAAAGGTCGTTGATCGATATACGGGCCCTGTTCTCAGTGTACTCGGCCTTGCCCTCGGGCTGCTGCTTCTCGGGCGACTGATCCTGCTGTCTGTCGGCGGAGGGGAAAGGCGCGGTGCGGTCCTGGCCGGCGAGGCGTTCCTGGTTTCCGAAACGGTCCTGGCCCGAATCTCTGGCCATACCGGAATCCCGTGGCTGACCGGAGAAGCCGGACTGGCCAAAGGGTTGTCTGTCTTGACCGGATTCCCTGTTCTGGCCAGGCTCCCTCGTCGCACCGTTCCTGTCGGGCATCTGCCTGTCCTGGGCCTGGCGGGCATAATTCTCCTGCCTCCGCACAAAACCCTGATCGCGGTCCTCGTTCCCCGGCCTGTCCTCGTTCCTGTAGCGGTTCTCATTCCTCTGGCGGTTGTCGCCGCGGGCCCTGTCATCGTTTCTCGGGCGATCGTCGGAACGCTGCCTCTCCTCGCCCCGGTTGTAGGAACCGTTGTGGCCGGGACTCGCCGGTCCCGAGAAGGGGTTGCCACCCTGTTGGTTCTGCCTGCCAGGGAAGGGTGACTGGCCCGCTGTCTGGCCTGAGACTGACGGCGGCTGGTTTATGGCGGGAGCGAGGGCTGGGACGACCGCCGCCTGAAGCTCCGGACTTCCCTGCGAGGGAAGTCCCGCTGACGGCGACAGAGCGGGCGCAGGGCCGCCCGATTGTCCCGCGATGGCCGAAGCATTCACACTGCCCTGATTCGGTGCCGCCAGGCCCGCGGAACCTGGGACAATGGGCAGGGAGGCCTGCTCGGGCACTGCCGCCGCTGCCGAAGCCGGTATGGCGGCTGAATCGTCGCTTTGGACCGTGCGCGGGACACGGCGTCTCACACGGATCCTGACAGGACTGCGACCCTCGCTCTCGCTCGATAGACCTTCCTGACGACTCTCGGCAGGTTTTTCGGTCTCCGGTGCGGTGAGGCTTTTCTGTTCGATATTCTGGTTCGGATTTGTCGCGGTTTCGGCTGGCTCGTTCTTTTGCTGCTCTTCCGGTTTTGCTGTTTCGATCGGGGCGCTTTCAGCCACAAGGGGCAATTCCTGTTCGGAATGTCCGTCTCCTGCGGCCGAAGCCGCGGCTTTGCGCTTGCGAATCATTGCCATGGGCTCACTCCATACGCTGAACTGGGTTGCTCATATTCTTTCACGGACTTGTGATCCGGTTTTTCTGCTCATTGACTGTCGGTGATTCATATTGGATGCTCGAGCCCGCAAAAAGGGGTACCGCGAAGGCGGTATTTCAGAATCATGAACGGATATCCGGCACACATCCGGAGTCCGTGCCTGGCGGGATTAATTGCACGACAATACGTTGCTATAAACTATAGACTCACCGGGCCAGTATGTCAATCGGAGAATCGATCCAGAACCATGGAGATCGCCGAACAAGCCGCCGCCGTTCGGATCTCGGCGCGATTGCCCCGAAAAAGGAATCTCTGCGCCTCTGGGTCGCGGTTTTTCGGGCATAGTCCGATCCACACCGTACCGACCGGCTTGCCGATCTCTCCTCCGCCCGGACCCGCGTATCCGGTTATGGATACAGCGAGGTCGGCCGAACTCAGGGCAGAGACTCCCCGCGCCATTTCGAGCGCAGTCTCGCAGGATACCGCTCCGTATCGGGCAAGCGTGTCGGTGTCGACGCCGAGAACATCCGCCTTGGCTTTCTCCGTGTAGGAGACAATCGAACCCCAGAAAACCTCCGAAGCGCCCGGGATGGCCGTGATCGCCGCCGCGAGAAGGCCTCCTGTGCAGGATTCGGCGCAGGCGAAGCGGCATCCCTTTCCCGACAGAACGGCCACGAGTGTCGCCGCGAGATCCCGAAGCTCGGATTGCTCCGGCCTTCCTTCCGCCTGAGCCCTCACGGAGAATCTCGAGCCGGGGAGGGTGCGGACTCGGCTCCCGCAGAACCCCCGGAGGAGCCTGGTCCGCGCCGCGATGACTCCATGTCGAGGCGGCCGGAAAGCCTGGCCCCTCCGGCCGCGCAGAAGCTTCGGGCCTTCATGTCCGCCTGGACCCGGGCGGAAGCCTGGAGCTCGACGCTCTCTGCGTCGACGCTTCCTGCAGCGAACATGCCCTTGATGACGAGCCCTCGTGCGGTCAGACTCGTCAGCGAGAGTTCGGAAGCCTTTTCGGTCACTATGTCTCCCGTTGAACTGATGGAACCAGAAAACCGGCCGCGGATGTTCAGCGAACTCGAGCAGACGAGGTCGCCCTCAAAGACTATCTCCCGCCCGAAGACGGTCGGACTCGCGGCGGGGATTTTTTTCCTTTTTTTGCCGAACACGCGGATAGTGCCTGATGGACCTTTGGAACGCATCGAGTGAATCGACAGCCCGTCAGGGCGCTGTCGATATCTTTTTTTTGAGCGCAGGGAGGGATGTCTCTTCCCGCTTGATCTCTTCCGCCTGCTGCCTCAGCATCGAGACCGCCTCGTCGAGGGTTTCAAGTCTGGAGAGGGCCGCGGTCACTTCCTTGAGGGCTTTTTGGACGAAGTCCGCCGCCGTGCTGCATTCGGGGAGGATGAGGGTCGCTTCCTCGGCCAGGGCCGCCAGAGGCGTGCGAAGACTGTCAGCGAAGGCTATCACGTGTCCGGCTATATCCTCGGCCACCTGGATCCGCGCTTCCCGCCTCTCGATCTGGCCGACGAGTTCCCGCGTCCTGAGAAGGGCTCGCATGCGCGCGAGCACCTCGGTGAAGTGGAAGGGTTTCGTGATGTAGTCGTCAGCCCCGAGTTCCAGCCCCTCGACCTTGTCCTTGACGTCGTCCATGGCCGAAAACATGATGATGGGAACATCGGCGATTTCGGCATATTCCGGATCAGTCCTGACTCTCTTCGTGACTTCCCAGCCGGAAAGCCGGGGCATGACGTTGTCTACGAGGATGAGGTCGGGTCTCCATCTGGAGAGAATCTCGAGGCAATCGATTCCATTATCGGCGGTTTTTACTTCAAATCCAAGATTGGCGAGCATCACGTCGAAAAACTCGAGGTTGATCCTCTCGTCGTCGGCGATCAATATTCTTTTTTTGCTTTCTGAATTCACCGGAGCAACCATCCTCCCATCCGGTTATATCCGGATGCTGGATTCATTGTTCCACAGTACCGCGGAGTTGTCAATAAAGCACAAAAATCCGACCCGACATTGTCGGGCCAGATTCGTGCCGCCCACATCACTCCGCAGCGGAAGGAGAGCTGCCGTTTATGTCTTCGGGCTTGAGCGCCCAGGATGCCTTTTTCAGCTCCCGTCCGGGCCGGAAGGCCGCCACGCCATGATCCTCGACCGAAACGATTTCGCCGGTTTTCGGATTGCGCGCGCGCTTGCGCCCTTTGCGGAGCTTGACCTCGAAGGTGCCGAATCCGCGCAGCTCTACGGTTTTGCCGGTGAGCACGGCGTTCTTGATTTCCTCGAAAAGGGAATCGATGAGTGAATGGATCTCTTTACGATTGAGGGAACTGCTCTCGTGCAGCGCCTCGATCAGTTCTGCTTTCGTGATTTTTCCAGCCATAGTGCCCTGACTCCGTAAAAAAGTTGCGCCGATCGACCAAGCGACCGGCGATATCGTGACAGACGATATTGGTTATAAGGGCTGTCGTATTAAGGCAGGCGACGGGGGCAGATCACTTGCCCAGAGCGTTGACGAGTTTCTGCATGCGGGACTTTTTGCGGGCGGCGGCGTTCTTCTTCACGATGCCCTTGCGCGCTGCAGAGTCGATCTTGCTGATCATTTGAAGAAGGGCCGTTTCGGCCGCTGCCTTGTCGCTGGCCTGCGCCGCAACGAGGATCTTCTTTGCGGTGGAGCGGATGGCGCTTTTTTCGCTCTTATTGCGGATCCGGCGCTTTTCGCTCTGCTTCTGGCGTTTTTCTGCTGATGTATACTTGGTATCCAAAGGAATTACCCTCCACTATAACGTAGCCCTGTATTGTAGCTGCCGATACCCTGACTCGGCGATCGCCATAAAAATTACCAGATCGACCTTCCCCATGTCAATACTCCCGGAGAGCGACTTCACAGGGAAGTCATTCCGTAGTATAAGCATCTGCAGCGGTAACCAGATGCTCAACTTCATCATCGTCGTTGCGATCCTGTCGGCCTTCCTGTGGTTCGAGATTCTCCTCTCGATCCGAATTCTCTTTCTGGACAGGAGAGGGATGAATGCCGTATGCGAAACCTACGCGGCAAAAGCTGTCAGCGTCATTTTTTCGACCTTCAGCGCGTACCGGCATTTCAACTTAGCCATCGAGAACAGGATAAGTGTGGATCTTCCTGAACGCTTCCTCCTTGTCGCAAATCACCAAAGTCTGCTCGATATCCCCATAATGATGAAGCTCATGCCTCCGGGAAGAAGCGCCCGCTTTCTGGCCAAACAGGAGCTCAGATGGGGTGTTCCCCTGATTTCCATGCTGTTGCGTCTCCAGGGGCATTGTCTCGTGAAACGGACGGGCGACCCCATCGAGTCGATGCGCCTCGTGACCGCTTTTGCCAAACGCTGTGCCCGAGAGAACACCTGTCCGATGGTGTTTCCCGAAGGGACCCGCTCGCGCACAGGTGCTCTCGGCGAGTTTCATTCGGCCGGAGTCAGAAAGGTGCTCGAGGTGGAAAGCCTCCCCATCGTCGTCGCGACTGTGGACGGCGGCTGGCAGTCCGTGACGCTCAAGTCCTTTTTCTCGTCCTTTGGCACGGTGCCGTACCGGGTGCGTTTCGAGGCCGTCCTGCCCGCTCCGGTGGGGAGGCGGGAGACCCTGGATGCCCTCGAGCGCTGCCGGGCTATAATCGCCCGCTCGCTCGACGAGATGCGGGGCGGCTGAGTGCGTTTTGCATTCCGCGGCGGGGCAGAGCGCGTGCTGCGGTCGAGTCGATAAAAAAACCGACCCAAAACGGGTCGGTTTCAATCATAGTGGAGCGATCTCAGTTGAAATCGCTCGGCCTGCGCTCAGTCCGCTTGCACTTCTCGCATTCGGCCATGTTCCGGATCTTGCCGTTCTCAAAAAGCGTCTTCATCTTGACCTCGCCACCGCAAGGGCAATAGAAACGTTGCGTCGAGCTCGTCGTACGGGAGTTCTTCGATACCGCTGCCATGGATGACTCCTTGAATTATCTGAGCAAAGATACTGAAGGAAGGAAGGTATTGTCAATCCGTTTTGCGCTGATCCCTAGGGCGGCACTCTCGGATAAAAAAAACGCTCCCGGGGAAGGAGGATGCCCCGGAAGCGCACTGAAATGGAAAGCAGAGAGTGTATCACGTCCGTCGCCGTGTACATTGATGATAATGCATCCGCTTCCGGAAGGTTACACAAATCGGTGTACAAACCGCCAAAAAACATCCACCGGAATCCAGAGAATTCCAGGGCCCCGTTCACATCAGGTTCTTTTCTTCCTGTTCCCGTTCAGGGTACGTGGCCTTAAAAAACTGCGGATCGTGGCTCCGAGTTTTCTGAGCGATTTGGCCATCCTCTCGCGGTAGCCCGAACCGAACTTTTCCTTGAAATCCAGGGCTGCCTCGTCGATTCCGAATCCGATGCCGTACTTCGCCTTCAACTCGTTCCAGTGGGCCGAGATGAACACATAGAGATCGGAGGCTGTCCTGCCCGGAAATCGGGCGAGGAGTCCGTTTTCCCGGATAGCCTCTACGATGGGCTTATACACGTTCTGGTGCCATGAGAGGAGAGCCGCCCCGAAGTCGAGCTCCTCCGCCTGGTTCTGGTTGATGAAATACTTGTGGACGAGGATGTGTTCGTAGATGGTGTCGAAACGCCCGGGGGTCGAGAATTCGAGATCCTGCTCTCCGGTGATGAGATCGTATTCGGTCTTGAGGTAGAACATTCTTTTTTCATAGGCGAGGAGGACTTGCCGCATCTCCTCGAGGCTCATCCCGGGTTTCAACCCGATTTCGGAACTCAGCCTCGTCACCTCTGCGTCGATGGCCATCTGTCCACGGAGTTTCGCCACCGAGACGCGGTGGTTCCCATCCCTCACGAAGTAGACGCCGCCGATTTCGTAGAGCTTGACCGGAGGCAGGATGATGTCTTCGTAGTGGGCCATATTCACTTTGACCCAGCGCGCGCGCAGGTGCTCGCGCCTCGGCAGAAAATGGCCGTTGAAATCGCGGTACCGTCCCTCGCTGCCTACGATGAGGTCGATGGGGACAGTCTGCATTCCCTGGTAGGTCTCGTTCGTCGGTTTCAGGATGGAGAGAACATCTTCGAGGGGAAGAAGTTCGTGCTTCGAGAGGGTCAGGATGTCGGAGATCCTTCCGAGCAGCTCGAGCGTGCGGGCGCGGAGAAAGTCACCGTCGGCCTGGCTTTCATACCATTGATTCACTGGTTTTCCCCTTCGGTATCGATGATCCAGTAGCTGAAGGCATTGATGATGGTCGTCGGGCCGAGCCTGCTCACGCGGACATCGCTCAGGTCGTAGAGGTGTACATGCCCGTGCACGAACCATCGTGGCTTCGCGAAATTGATGAGCCACAGCAGGGAGGCGAATCCCCGGTGGCAGTGATCCTCGCGATCGTGTATCCCCTTGGGGGGAGAATGAGTGAGGACGATGTCCACGGCCCTGCCGTGGACGATCCTGTTCCAGGCAAGGCGCGGGACGAGGAGGGCCAGGTGGAAGGCCATCGCGCCTTCGCTGTACTGGTTGTCTCCCCCGTTGTACAGTATGGAGCCCGGCACTCCCATGATGATGAGGCCGCTCTCCTTGGCCACCTTGAACCCGATGTCGGTGGCCCCCGAGTCTCCCGGGGCGAGTTCGATCGGCGCGAAACCGGGCAGACCGTCTGCAGGGGAGCGCTTTTTCCTGTCGTGGTTGCCCGCGACGTAGAGCACGGGCTTATTGAGCATGGAAGCGATGAATCCGATGTACTCCATCGGCAGATCGCCGGCCGAAAGCACGAAATCGACGTCGGAAAAGCGCTCGCGCATCCGGGTCGAGTAGACGATGGGGTCGATCTGGTCGGATACGCAGAGGATTTTCATGAGGCCTGCACGATCCTTCCCACGAGCCTGTAGAGTTGGTCGCGGGAAAAACGGGTCCAGACCGGGCGGCCGTGGGGACAGTGTGGGTCCGGCAGTCCGAGCGCCATGCCGATGAGCTCCTCGGCGGCGTTTCTGTCGAGAATGTCCCCATCCTTCACGGCAGCCCTGCACGCCATGGTCGCGCGCAGGCCCCGGAAGGCGTCCCGGCTGCCATCGGCGATGATCTCGGCGAGGAGGCCGAAGGCCTTGTCCCCGAGTATGGACGGGACCGACTCGAGTATCCACGCTCCGTCGCTGCGGGCAAGCCCGAAGCCCGCGGCCCCGAGTTCGGACCGCATCTCTCCGATGAGGAGGTCGCGGTTCTCGTCCTCGGGCTCGAGCAGGTGGGGAACGAGGAGAGGCTGGACCTCGATGCTGCCCGCGCAGAGCCTGTCGTAGAGGATCCGTTCGTGGGCCGCGTGCTGGTCGAGGAGGTAGAGAAAGCCATCGAGCTCGAAAATGAGGAAGGGTCCGAGGGCCTGTCCGAGGTATCTGAACCTTCGTCCTCCAGGTCTTCCGTCCTTTTCCGTCTCTCCTGGGGCTTCCACGCCGTCCGCAAATACCTGCTCCTGCGCGGGGGATGTCTGCCGGGGAAAGGGAGAGAGGCTTGATCCCGCCCCCAGGTAATCCTTCCAGCTGTGCTCGGGTTCCCAGCTGCGCTCGCGAGCGCGCGGCAATCCGACGCCGTCTGGAGTGGCGGGGGCGGTCTTCCACCCCTCTTCCGCGCAGTCTTCCCCGCGGCTTTGCCAGGAATCGGGTGTCAGGTTTTCAAGGGCGAGATCCTGGTTCCGGTAGAGGTTAGTCTCTTCCGGATGAATCCGGGCAAGACTCGCGAGGAAAGACTGGATGGCCGAAATGATCGCGTGGCGGATCTCGTCGGGATTCCTGAACCGGACTTCCCGCTTGGCCGGATGGATGTTGAAGTCAGCGAGAGATGGGTCGACCTCCACGAAGACGAAGGCGCAGGGCCTCATGCCGCCCGGAAGATAGCCCGAGAACGCGTGCTCGACCGCTCCCGAGAGTCCCCACTCCTGGACGCGCCTGCGGTTCACGAAAACCTGGAGGAGGCGTCTGTCTGTGCGGTGGAAGGAGGGACCGCAGAGGACGATCTCGCCGGAAAAGCCTTTACCCGAGAACCTGATCTCGTGGACGAGGGAGAAAGGGATCTCCGGATGGAAGTCGCAGACCCTGCGGGATCGGGATTGAGGCGTCGCGGTTTCGCGCGACGAACCGGAGATCCAGCGGAAGCGAACCTGGGGGTGGGCGAGGGCCTTGTCCGCGAATATCTGGCGGCAGAGCGCCGCCTCGGACTGGGGACGCTTGAGAAACTGCCTGCGGGCGGGATAGCGCTCGAAGATGCCCGAAACCGTGACCGATGTTCCCTGCCGCCCCGCGACCGGCTGGACCGAGGTCTCCATTCCCGGCCCGGCGAGGAGCCTGGCGGCCGCGGGCGATCCGGCTTGCTTCGAGACGATTTCGAGCCTGGCGGCCGCCGCTATGGATGCGAGCGCTTCGCCCCTGAAACCGAGGGTCCTCGCGGTGAGAAGGTCATCTGCGTTTGAGATTTTGGATGTGGCGTGGGGCAGGATCGACATGGCCAGATCCTCGCGATCCATTCCCTGGCCATTGTCGATCACACAGATAAGGCCGATTCCGCCGTTCTCGACCTGCACCTCGATTTCGGAGGCTTCCGAATCGAGGGCGTTGTCGAGGAGTTCGCGGAGCGCGGCCGCCGGGCGGTCTATGACCTCGCCGGCGGCGATGAGGCGGGCCGTTTCGGGGGGTAGCACTTTGATGCGGGCCATGTCGCCTCGTTGCCGTTCCGGATCAGAAATGGTACCGCGTCTCGATGCCGATGCTCGGTTTGACTTTCACGCCCGAGGTCGGATCGTGCGGAACCACGTATACCACGAAGCCTTCCGCATCTCTCACTACCACGGTCTGGAAGATGAAAGCGACATCGAGGTTCGGTGTCTTGGGAACGGGGACAACCAGTTCGCCCGCCAGGATGGAATTCGTGTCGAAGAAGGCGAAGTCGCCGTCCAGGATCGATTTCGCGAACATCCGCCTCGTGTAATACACGCTTCCCGAGACATCGATGAGGGGGATGAATCCCTTTTTCACGCGGAGACTGGCCTCGAGCTTGTCGTTTTCGAGGACTGAGGAGGTGGTGATGGGGAGGCCAGGGGTGAAGGGCCACAGGTAGCCGACGGTGAAGACGAGCTTGTCCTTGAAGATGTCGAATCCGGCCTCGCCGAAGATGCCGGAGAATGTCGGCGCGTTTCCGATGGACTTGGTCCCGTCCAGGTAGGGCACGTAGTTCAGGGCCTCCACGCCAGAGTTTCTCTCGTAGAGTGAATCGAAGAAGGAAGTCTTGAAGAGTCCCGTGAAGTAGCGGTACTCGGCCTTCCACTTCAGGAAGAGGATGTTGCCCATGAGGCCGGTGGACGCGCCCCAGTTGGTGGGCTTGCCGTTGTTCCAGACGAGATCCCACTTGAGTCCGGGTTGGATCGTGGCAGAGGGGCCGACGAAGGCATCCCTGACCCAGGGGACGGTCGCCGCGACTCCCGCGTAAACCCTGAGGGTGAAGAAAGCGCCTGCCTGGATGATGGGCAGGTCGGCGTCGAGGCCGCCGCCCAGGAACATCATGTTGCCGACATCGTTGAGAGGCGTGATGAGATCGCGTCCCGGATTCGTGTCGAGGACGGCCGAAGCGCCGAAGGCCAGCTTGAAGTTGCGGATGGGCCTCACGTAGAGTCTCGCGCCGAAGAGCCTCGGGTGGGCGAGGTCGTTGACGAGGGCCTCGAAACCTGCACCGCCTAAGTCGATGCCCGTGTTGAATCCGACCTTGCGGACCGCCGGGAACTCGGTGTTGTTGCGGTAGTTGCTCATGAGAAGGCCATGCCCGATGGTCAGGCTGTCGAGATTGCCGATCTTGACGAAGAAGGGATCGATGAGCTGTTCGCCGTACTCGAGGTACTTGATCTTGAGCGCGACGTCGGAGAGGGCATCGAGCGCGGCCGTGTAAGGATCGGTCTGCCAGTATTCTCCGCCGAAGGACCACTCGTCGTTGCCTTCCGGATGGTACCAGTCGGAGGGGTCGAAGATGTTCGTGGTGTAGATGACCGGAAGGTAGAGCCCGAGCTTGAGCCTGCCGATCCGGATTTCCGGTGTCAGGGTGAGCTTGGAGTAGTTCACGCCGTTGATCATGATCGTGCCGACTTCCATGCCCATGATGTCGCCGAACCACTTGAGGATGCCTGATCCGGTCTCCTTCGCGCTCATGCTGCCGAGTCCGGAACCGATGATGCTTCCTGCCTCTCCGGGACTCACGGGTCCGGGGGTCTGGGCCGGCAGGAGAGCCGGAAGCATCAGTGCCGCCGCGAATGCGGCCAATATGGTCCTTTTCATCGTGTGCCTCCGTTTTCCGTCAGAATTTGACCGAAGTAAAGAGACTGGAATGGATATCGAAAGCGGATGTGGTCGGATTCCAGACCGCATCGTACTGGAGCGTCAGGACGGCGGCTCCGATCCTGTAGCTGACGGCCAGACCGACCATCGCGTCCGTCGGATCGACGAGGTCAGCCATGAAGGTAGTTTTCCTGCCGATGAAGTATTTCTCGTACGATGCTCTGAATGAGATGTTGGGAATCACACCCTCGCCGAGCCCGAGCACTGCCTTCCCGTGCGGGTAGTCGGCCTGGAGATCGGTCGACGTGGCCGGGATAGGGGAGAAGGGGCCGTCGAGGGTTACCTTGAAGAAAAGTTTGTCCTTGAAGAGGCTGGTGCCGAGGCCGGCGAGCCATCCGGGGACGAAATCGCCCGGAGCCACAGTTTTCATGACGATGTACCTGTTGGCCCTGTAGATGTCGTAGTTCTCGTCGAAGTAGGTCGGAATGAATCCCTTCTGCAGGAGACGGAGTCCCGCGTCGTAGGTGAAGACGCCGATCAGCCTTCCTCCTACGCCCGTGGAGAATCCCATGGAGGTGTTGGGCTCGTAGGCGCCATCCACGTGGGCGGTGAGGGAGAAGATGCTCCCGCTGATGAGGGGCGCCGTGACATCCCCTCCGAGCACCATGACAGGGCTGCCTGCGGGGGCTCCGTCGGGCATGTTGTAGAGGTAGGGATCGATGTCGACGACGCCGGTGACGCCGAGCTGCATGGCCTTGAGGATGGGGATGCCGGTGCCGGCGAGGGGGCGCAGGTAGAAGCGGCCGCCCATGACGTCGAAGCGGGCGAGGTTGCCGGTGAGCAGTTCGACGCCCGCGTAGGGGAAGCCGAAGAGGCTGCCGTCGATCCCCAGCTGGGTCCCGAACATGCGGGTTTCCGGCAGGAATCGCATGTTGGAGTAGTCCCCGACCACGAAGCCGTTGCCCAGAGTGAAATCTTTTATCGAACCCAGTTTGACGTAGAGAGGATCAATCCCGCGCAGACCGTAGCGCACATAGAGGATTTTAGGCAGATAGAGGTCGAACACGGTTTTTCCCGCAGGAGGGATCCAGTCGCCCTCATAGATCCTGAATGGCTGGGTCGACGAAGAGTAGAGCTGAAACCGTATGTTGAGGTCCAGTCCGATGCCGAATTTCCCGATCGCGAAGTCAGGCGTGAATCCGAGGTGTGTCCAGCTCTCGAGAGCCCCGCCCGTGCCTGTGGGCAGAACATCGGAGCCGAGATTGATGCCGGCCTGGAATCCCGACGAGGAATCAGGCAAAAGGCCGGCATCCTGGGCGAAGAGCGGAAGCGCGAAAAGGATGGCGATGAGGATAGTGATCGCTTTTTTCATGTCCTCGGACCTCCTGAGGGCCATTCGGCCTCTTGTTTTTTTAAGTATACATAATCGCGCGTGGAAATGCACGGGAAATACGGCATCTGGACGAAGATTGGCACGGCGGGTTAGTCTCCCTGCAAGACTGAAGAAAGGGCGAGTCCTGTCCGGATTACCTGTGGACGGGTTCGGGCTGGCGCCGTCGGAGGATGAAAAATGGGTTTCTTGCAAAGGATTGAAGAGCTCTGCAGATCGAAGGGTACGAGCCTCTGCGTCGGACTCGACCCGCGCCTTCCCGCGGGGACCCCCGATCCCTTTGCGGCGATAGTGGCTGCCAACCGGCGCCTCGTCGAGGCGACTGCTCCCTACGCGCTGTGCTTCAAGCCCAACATGGCGTTCTACGAAGCCCACGGTCCTGAGGGCATCCGCGCCCTCGAGGCGACGATCGCCCTCATCCCCGTCGACATCCCCGTCATCATCGACGCAAAACGGGGCGACATCGATGCCACTGCCGAGGCCTACGCCCAAGCGATCCTCGGCAGGCTCTCGTCCCGGGGCCACGCCCTCGCGGTCACTCTGAGCCCCTACATGGGGCGCGATTCGGCGGATCCATTCCTTCGCTACGAAGGGGCCGCCGTCTTTATGCTCTGCAAGACGAGCAATCCCGGCTCGCCGGCTTTCCAGAGACTGGAAACGCGCGTGTGCGGCAGGTCGGAATCCCTCCATCTCCGGGTCGCCCGCGAGTGCACGTCCTGGTCGGAGAGAGTGGGGCTCGTCGTCGCGGGCAACGATCCGGCCGCCCTGCGCGAGGTCCGCGCCGTCGCGCCCTCTGCCTGGTTTCTCGCTCCAGGAATCGGAACCCAGGGAGGAAAGGCCGACGAAGCTCTGGCCGCGGGAGCCCGCGCCGACGGATACGGCGTCCTCGTGATGGCGGCCCGCTCGGTGGCCGATGCCCCCGACCCGGCCGCCGCGGCCAGGGCTCTGCGCGATACTGTCGAATCGTCGCGCGAGGCGCTCATGCGGCAGCGCCGCGAAGAGGCCGGGCGGGCCGCCGCGAGCCCGGGCAGCGGCAACTCCGGACCTGCTGGCCCCGACCCGCTCAAGGAAGAGCTTTTCCGCGCGTTCATTCAAACCGGCTGCTTCCGCCTCGGGGATTTCATCCTCAAGAGCGGAAAGCGCAGTCCCTTCTACATCGACCTGCGCCGCCTCGTCTCCGATCCGGCGGCCCTCGCCCTGGCCGGAAAGGCCTACGCCAGGGCCGCGGAGGGGCTAGCCTACTCGAGAATCGCGGGCATTCCCGCGGCGGCCCTGCCGCTGTCCACGGCGGCCTGCCTTGAAACAGGCTCCCCTATGATCTGGCCCCGCATGCCGGTGAAGGAACACGGGACAGGCAACCGCGTCGAGGGCGAGTACGCCCCGGGCGAACGCATCCTGCTGCTCGACGATCTCATCACCACCGGCGCAAGCAAGCTCGAGGCCCTGGCCATCCTACGGGGGGAAGGTCTCGTCGTGGAAGACCTCGTCGTGCTGATCGAGCGGGGAAAGCAGGGAAGAACCGATATGGAGGCCAACGGAGTGGCACTCCACGCCTTCGCCCATGTGAGGGAACTCTTTGCGGTCTGTGAGGGCATGGGACTCGTGGATTCGGCGCGAAGGGAAGAACTCGAGCGTTACGTGGATTCGGAGTGAACGGAGGCGGTTCCGGCAGCAGGGGCTGAGATTCCTGCTCCGACTGCCTCGGCTTCAGCGGAATCAGGGGGCGTTTTCGCAGAGTCAGGAGAACCATCGCGGCTCCGTGGCTCAATGAGGCTCGCGAGGCTTCTTGTCCGCGCGAAGTCGCGGATCAGCGCGTCAAGTTCCTGCCAGACCGGCCGCGCGGCGCAGCTCGCTTCCCTGTCGCAGGGAACGGCATCTTCTTCCATGCAGGGAGAGAACTCGAAGCCCTCCTCGGCTGCCTCCAGGATGTCAAAGAGGCTCACCGATTCCAGGGGACGGGAAAAGTAGAATCCGCCGCCGGGTCCGCGCACCGACGAGACGATACCTTTCCTGCGCAGGCGATAGAAAATCTGCTCGAGAAAATCCGCCGAAATCCGTTCTTCTTCGGCGATATCCCGGATGGATACGGGAGCGCCTCCCGACGAGCGTCGGGCCAGACAGATGACGGAACGCAGTGCATATCGCCCCTTCGTTGTCAGGCGCATTGTTTCTCCAATGATATAAGTGATTATTAATGTACGACAAGCCCGGCGGCGACGCAAGTGGCGATTGTGGGAAAAACACAGATAACAGATTTTTTACTTAAAAATACGCCATGTCCGGTGTATTTTCACGTTCCGGAAGTCGGGCGGAATGGTGCTCGCGCTGATGTCCTCGCAGCCTCCCCCGACGAGGTCCGCGTCCCAGACGAGTTTGCGCGAGTTGGAAGAGAAGAAGAGGCTTCCGCCCGGCTCGAGGACTGTCAGGCATGCGGATACAAGCCAGGGCCAGTCCCTGTTGATGTTCAGGTCCGCGTCCGTGCTCTTGGAGTTGGAGTAGGTCGGAGGGTCGGCGACGATGAGGTCCCAGGTCCGGCCCGCCGCGCCAGCCTCGTCGAGGAAGGTCGAAACGTCGGACTTGATGAGGGGACAGGTTTCGGAACGAAGGCCGTTCAGGGCGAGATTCCTGCCAGCCCAGGCGAGATAGGTGTTGGAGAGGTCCACGCTCCAGGTTTCCGCCGCTCCCCCCGCCGCCGCGTGGACCGAAAACGATCCCGTGTACGAGAACAGGTTGAGGACACGTTTCCCTGCGGAAAGAGCACCGACCATGGCGCGCGTCGGCCTGTGGTCGAGAAAGAGTCCTGTGTCGAGGTAGTCCGAGAGGTTGACGATGAAAGAGAGCCCCGCCTCGCGCACGACCAGCTCGGTCGAATCCGAGTCCATTTTCCCGTACTGGGACAGTCCACGCTGTTTTTCCCTGGTCTTCACGAAAACACGGGATTCACTGACTCCGAGGAGTCCGGCGGCCGTGGAGGCCATGAGGTCGAGCCACGCCGCCTCTTCCTCTTCGGGCTTTTCGTAGGGGCGCTTGTAGAGATAGAGGACGAGGGCCGCGTCGGCTCCCGTCCCGTAACGATCCAGGGCGACAGGAATTTCCGGGATGTCTTTATCGTAGAGACGGAGAGCCTCTATGGACTCCCGCCGTATCCATTTCCTGAGAGCATGTTCGTTTTTCGCAAGCCTGTTGCGGAAATATTCCGCTTGTCGGAGGTCTTTGTCCGTCATGGGCCCGAGGGGGCCGCCGCCGGCCTGCGCATCATGACGGAGAGAATGGCGTAGCCCGAGGAGAGGTCTTCCCTCTGAACGATGACATTGAAGGGGACTTTCAGCTTGACATTCGTGAAGTTCCAGATCGCGGTTATGCCTGCCTTCACGAGGGCGTCGGCCGTAGCCTGGGCGAAGGGAGACGGAACCGTGAGTATGGCGATGTCGATCGGAATTTCCTTGAGACGGAACTCGAGTCTCTCCATGTTTTCCACTTCGATGCCGTGAATCGTCGTGCCGACCTTGGAGGGATCAGTGTCGAAGGCAGCCATGATATTGAGCCCGTGGAGCTTGAATTCTTGATAGCCTACCAGGGCGGAACCGAGGTTGCCGGCTCCGACGAGGATGGCGTTGTGGTTGGTATCCCAGCCGAGATAGCGCTCGATCGCCGCGATGAGAGGCTCGACAGGATAGCCCTTCTTGGGTTTTCCCGCGATGCCGGTTATAGAAAGGTCCTTTCGTACCTGGATGGGCTCGAGGTTGAGTTCCTGTGCTATGACTGTACCGGAGATGTAGGCGTCGCCGTTGCGCTCGGCATGGCGGATGATGTGGAGATACGAGGGCAGACGGCGGACTGAAGGCGCGTATGAAACTTTGGTTTTGTTTGTCATGGCTGCTCCATAGGGAAAAAACTATATCCTATTCGATAAAAAAGTCAAGAAAAAGATTTTTCCGGAGTGGCCAGCAGTTTTTACTGGTAAGTGGGGTAAAAAAAAGCTCCGGGGAAAAAAGGAGGGAAAACCCCGGAGCCTGCGCACAGTGTGGAGCCCTGACAAGCTCCGGTATAAATATACATTCGGAAGAAAAAATATGCAATACCTTTTTTCTTCCCGCATACGGATGTCTGCTCCGGAAAAGCCCCCGCGGGGCATCAGTCCCACCATACCTTCGCGGTGTAGTCGGGCCTGAACTCCGCCCCCGCGTGGCGTATGACGCAGCCTGTCCTGACTTCGGCAAAAAGCGGAGAGAGCCGGTCCGAAAATTTGCTCAGGGTCGTGCCGCCCGCGACATCCTCGTCGAACAAAAGGACGCGTTTGTCCGCGTAGCCGAGGAGCCAGGCCTCGTCTGAAAAAGATACGATGGGTTCCTCGTCCCTCCGTTTGAACATCGAGAAGCGGATGAAATAGAGATCTTTTTGAAGGATTTCCGAGAAGAGAAGGGCCGGCATGATGGAGCCGTGGGCCGCGGCGATGACGAGGTCGGGCGCGAAGTCTGCGGATACCTTGTCGGCCAGACTGTGCAGTTTGTCCGGATCCGAGCCCCGCCATGTATAATTATCCTTGATGCCTGAATACACGAAACCCGAGAGTTCCGCCTTCAGCTTCGACAGGAAGAAGTCAGCCTTGGACTGCCATCCCGGATCGAGCCGGATGGCCGAACGCGCGAGGTTTATGGATTCCCGGAACAGACGGTTCGCACCCTCGATGTCCGCGAGGGAGTGGTCCATGCGGTAGCGCCGCGCTTCCTTGAGCTCGTAGTAGACGGTCGGGTGGAGAGGGAGGGCATGCTCGATGCAGATTTTGTAGTTGAGCATGACGTTGACGATGGCCGGGATGCGGACGTAGAGTTCGGCCGCGCGCTCTTCCGTGTGACGGTTGGGCTCGCCCGGAACGGCTGAGAGCAGGCTTCCGATGAGGACGCCGATTTCGCCGAGAACGTTCCTGTAGGATGTCTGGAAAGCCATACATTCGGGAGGCTCGGTCCAGTCCTGTCCTGTCAGCCAGGTATCGATCACGGACCGGAGTCTACACAGAGCCCCATCGCGGAGCAAGATGGCGTCCTTCGGTTTGATTTCTGGTTGAGGCAACGCGGGATGGCCGGCCCCGCCGCGCGACAGTGTGGCACCGCGGCAATCCGGCACTCAAGCGTTGTCCGGACGAGTTGCGCATGCCCCCTCGCGAGTGCATAATCCGGTCTCATGACGACACTCAGGATCGACGGCAGGGCGGCCTGCGTTCCAGGATCGGCGACGATACTCGAGGCGGCCCGCGGCCTTGGAATCGAGATTCCCACTCTCTGTCACATCCCCGGCCTCGAGGCCCACGGCGGCTGCCGCGTGTGCATGGTGGAGGTCGAGGGCTCGAAGACGGGCTTCATGCCCGCCTGCGCCACGCCGGTGGCCGAAGGCATGGTCGTGCGCACTGATTCTCCCGGGGCTGTCGCGATGCGGAAAGCCGTCCTCGAGATGATCCTCGCCGAGCACCCTTCGGACTGCTTCAACTGCAAAAAATCGGGAGCCTGCGCCCTCCACGAGTACTGCCACATCCATGGGGTCGTGAAAGTCGAGACCGGGCTCGAAAAAAAGTTCCGCAAGCCTGATGTCAGCCATCCGTTTTTCAATTTCGATCCGGATAAATGCATCCTCTGCGGCAAATGCGTGAGGACATGCGAAAGCCTCCAGTGCTCCGGTGTCATCGGCTTCGCGGGGAGGGGCAGGTCGGCGCGCGTCGCGCCGGATTGGGGCTTCTCCTTCGGCGCCTCGAGCTGCGTGTCCTGCGGGAACTGCGTAGCCGCCTGCCCGGTCGGGGCCCTCATGCCCCGCGAACGGCATTTTCCGGGCTACTCGTATGTCAAACGGACGAGGACAATCTGTCCCTACTGTGGAGTCGGCTGCTCCATCGAGCTTCTGACTTCTGGCGGCAGGGTAGTCGGTGTCGATCCTGCGGACGGGCCCGCGAACAAGGGGCTTCTCTGCGTGAAAGGGCGCTTCGCCTACAGTTTTGTGAACCACCCGGAGAGGCTCACGAAGCCGCTCGTGCGGCGCGACGGTGTCCTCGTCGAGGCTTCCTGGGACGAAGCCCTCGGGCGCGTCGTCGATGCCTTTCTCCGGACGCGCGACGGAAAGGGGCCTGGATCGAAAGCGGCTGAGGGTGAAGGGGAGGGAGCGGTCCCCCGGGGGCCGCATGCGATAGCCGGGCTTTCCTCCGCGCGCTGCACCAACGAGGAGAACTACCTTTTCCAGAAGCTGTACCGTCTCGCCGGCCACACGAATAACATCGATCACTGCGCGCGGCTCTGCCACGCCTCGACAGTGACGGGCCTCGCCACGACCCTGGGATCGGGGGCGATGACCGATCCGATAGAAGGCATCGACTTACAGGATGTCATTTTCGTCACCGGATCGAACACGACGGAGACTCATCCGGTCATCGGGTCCAGGATCAAGAGGGCGGTCAAACGGGGCGCCACCCTCATCGTGGCCGATCCCCGCAGGACGGAACTCGCCGGCCTCGCCTCCATCCACCTCGAGCTGAAGCCGGGCACGAATGTCGCCCTCTACAACGCCATGGCCGCGGTCATCGTCGACGAGGAACTCTGGAACAAGGAGTTTGTCGAAACGAGGACAGAGGACTTCGATTCCTGGGCGAAGGCGCTCGCGGACTGGTCCCCGGAGCGAGGCGCCGAAGTCTGTGGCGTGGCGGCTGAGGATATCAGGCGGGCGGCCCGCCTCTACGCGAAGGCGGAGCGCGCGGGAATATTCTATGCGATGGGCGTCACCCAGCACTCGAGCGGGACCGACGGTGTCATGTGCCTGTCCAACCTCGCGCTTGCCTGTGGAAAACTGGGGAGGCCGGGCTGCGGCATCAATCCCCTGCGGGGGCAGAACAATGTCCAGGGCGCCTGCGACATGGGCTGCCTGCCCGGGGATCTGCCGGGTTACCGCAAGACCAGCGATCCCGCAGCCCTCGCGGCCTTTTCGGAAGCCTGGGGCGTCCCCCTCTCCTCCGAGCGCGGGCTCACCTCCACGGAAATTCTCGACCGTGCGGCCGAGGGAGGCATCGGTTTCCTCCATATAATGGGAGAGAATCCTGTCCTCTCGGAACCTGATTCGAATCACGTCCTCCATGCCCTCGGGAAGGTCGGTTTTCTGGTCGTCCAGGACATTTTTCCCACCGAGACATCGGCTCTCGCGGATATCGTCCTTCCTGCCGCCTGCTTCGCGGAGAAGGACGGCACCTTCACCAACACCGAGCGGCGTGTCCAGAGGGTCCGGAAGGCGCTCGGCGCGCCAGGGGAGGCCAAGGAAGATCTCGATATCCTCGCAACGATCCTCGGACGGCTCGGCTTCTCGCAGACAGAGGCCGGGAAGTCTGCGGATGCCTCGGCATCTTTCGATGCTGTTGTATCTGTAGATGCCTCGGCATCTTTCGATACTGTCGTATCTACAGATGCCGGCGCTGTTTTCGATGAGATGGCCGCCCTCGTGCCCCAGTACCGTGGCATCTCGTATGCGCGCCTCGAGGGGGATGGCATTCAGTGGCCTTGTCCCGATGCCTCCCATCCCGGTACGCCCATCCTCCACGTCGACAGGATGACGAGGGGGAAGGGGCTCTTTGTCCACGCCGCATGGCATCCTCCCCGCGAGAGCGAGGACGACGAGTACCCTGTCGTCTTCACGACGGGCCGCAATCTCTACCAGTACCACACGCGGACCATGACGGGCAGGATCGACGGACTCACGCGCATTGCCGGGGAGCACTACGTCGAAATTCACCCCGAGACGGCCGCCCTCTACGGACTGGCCGGCGGGGACAGGGCAACCATCGCTTCGCGCAGGGGCAGCCTCGAGACGATCGTCAGAACCCGGGCCTCAGTGAAGCGCGGAGTGGCCTTCATGCCTTTCCACTACGCACAGGCGGCCGCCAACCTTCTCACCAACGGACTCGCCCTCGACCCGATGGCAAAAATTCCCGAACTCAAAGCCTGCGCCGTCCGCATTGGGAAGGCAGATTCCAGTTCATGAGGGGAAGGGAAGGGGAGGCCGGAGTCGGAAAGAGGCTCTTCGGGACCGCTGCGATCCTCGCAGGCGGACGCTCGGAGCGCATGCTGGGTCTCGACAAGCAGACGATCAGCCTGGGTGGCGAGAGGCTCGCGGAAAGGCAGATACGGGCCCTTTGCGCGCATTTCGAGGAGATAATCGTCGTGACCTATCGCCCGGAACTCTACGCGTATCCGGGGATCAGGATAGTCACCGATTTTCTCCCCGGTTTCGGTCCTCTCTCCGGGCTCCATGCTGCGCTCCGGGCCTCATCGGCCGAATGGGTCTTCCTCACCGCCTGCGACATGCCGGGTTTCGATTCTCTCTTCATGAAAGACTGTATGAGGCGGATCATGGAGACGAAAGAGGCGCGGGCCTGCGTGGCGGCTTACCGGGACCACTTCGAGCCTTTCCACGCCTTCTATTCTACCTCCCTTCTTTCCGAGATCGAGGCGCTGTGCGCGGCGTACCCGGTGCGAGATCCGGAATCCGAAGGACGAGGCG
Source organism: Treponemataceae bacterium (assembly GCA_963678065.2). GTDB lineage: Bacteria > Spirochaetota > Spirochaetia > Treponematales > Rectinemataceae. Next base: position 1,074,791 of record CAXXVZ010000003.1, on the reverse strand, counting down.
AGAGGAGCGCAGCGATTCCGCCGCCAGAGAACTCCGGAAGCCTCGAGAGTCGGGGGCGCCGCGGGCGCCGGGCCGGGAGCGGCGCGCCCTCCATCGGCAACCTCCTCGCCAGGGTGAGCCACCTGCGCATTCCGGAAGAAGAGGCGAGGGGATACACGCCCGACTGGAAGCTGTTCTACAACATCAACACCCGCGAGGAACTCGCGTCCTTCATCGCCGGGAAGAGCCCCGGCTGAGCTGAACGGGCTCTTCGCCGATACTCAAGCCCTCGGGTGACATATGGGACTGGTTTGGTAAGAATATAGAAATCTGTATCTATAATAATATATATAAAATAACTTGACGATACTCTTCAGGTATGGTAAAAAAAATACAGCTTGAGCCGATGTGCAGATATTGGTTCGAGCATCGTTCTCCGAACCGCATCATCCTGCAGGCCTCCGGGGCCATGGAGTGCGGTCTTAAGGAGGGGGCGTCGTCCCCCTTCTGAAAGGTATGCAGGGAAACCGGCATGCCTCCCGCCTTTCCGGCATTGGAAAGGAGACGATCGTTTTCTCACCCCATACCGCGTTCTCGCGACGCGGATCATTTGGAGGCAGGAGAGATGAGCGACTCCTTCAACACAACGGAAGTGGGCTCTTTCTTCGGGAAAAGTCAGTCCCGACGCGACTTTCTCAAGGTCACCGGAGGCGGTTTAGCCGCCGCATTCATTGCACTCACACTCGGTGGCGCGACGAAAGTCAAGATCAAGGGCGGAAATGAGGTTATGGTCTGGGCGACACCGAACGGCGTCATGATCCAGGACCCCAACCGCTGCGTCGCCTGCCGCAGGTGCGAGTACGCCTGCACCGCCAGGAACGACGGCAAGGTCTCCTCCCATATTTCCCGCGTCAAGATCACGCGGAACCAGAACTTCGGGCCGAAGGGCGTAAGCTCCGCGTATGCGGTGGCCGATGGCCAACTCGGCAACTTCCGCATTGTCGGCGAGACCTGCCGCCAGTGCGGCAAGCCCGCCTGCGGCATCAACTGCCCGGTCGGAGCGATCGGCACCAACGCCAAAACTGGTGCCCGTGTCGTCGACGAGGACAAGTGCATAGGCTGCGGAACCTGCGAACGCGCCTGCCCCTGGAGTATCCCCACGGTCGACCAGGAAACCAACATTTCCACGAAGTGCACGACCTGTGACGGAGATCCGTCCTGCGCGAAGGCCTGCCCTACGGGCGCCATCCGCATGTACAGCTTCGAGGATGCCGAAAAGCTCCTGTACGGAGCCGATGTCGTCTCAGGCGCGACAGCGTGATGCGGGAGGAATGAAACATGAGCACAACATACGGATACACCGGCAAGATTCTCCGCGTGAACCTCAACACCAGGGAAGTCTCCACTGACGATACCCTCAAATATGTCGAGTTCATCGGCGGCGAAGGCATCGCCATGAAGATCATGTGGGACGAAGTCGCCCCCGGCACCAAGCCCTTCGATCCCGCGAACAAGATCATTTTCGGAACCGGTCCCCTGTGCGGCACGGGCGCTCCCTGCTCCGGAAGGACCAACATCACTTCCCTGCTTCCCTCCAGCCCCTTCGGCGGCGTCTCGAGCTCCCACATGGGCGGCTACTTCTCCGTCGAACTGAAATACGCCGGCTGGGACATGATCGTCATCGAAGGGAAGGCATCGAGCCCTGTCTGGCTCCGCATCGAGGACGATGTCGTCACCATCGAGGACGCGCGCTGGATGTGGGGCAAGGGCATTTTCGACACCCAGGCCATGGTCGCCTCCTTCATGGGCAAGGAGGCCCAGGTTGCGGCTATCGGTCAGGCCGGCGAGAACATGGTCAACCTCTCCGTCATCCGCACCGGAACCTCGCACTCCGCCGGCGGCCATGGCGGCGTCATGGGCGCCAAGAACCTCAAGGCCATCGGAGTCAAGGGCACCGGATCCGTCAAGATCGCGGCTGACCGCAAGGACTGGATGGAGCTCGAGAAATACATGATGACTATCATCGGCGCGAACAACCAGATGGTCGTTCCCTCCACCCCCCAGAGGTGGGCCGAGTACTCCGACAGCTCGTCCAGGTGGACAGGGCGCAAGGGCCTCTACTGGGGCGCCGCCAATCCTCCGGTCGAGACCGGCGAGTGCGATCCGCACGACATGCAGTCCGTCGGCCTGCGCACGCAGAAGGCCATCTTCGATCTCGGCGCGGGAGCGGAAAAATTCACGGTCAGGATGGGCGGCTGCGCCCACTGCCCGATCCGCTGCCACTCCCAGCTCAAGGTGCCTGCGCTGAAGAAATATGGCTACGATGAGTACGTCGGCAACACCTGCGTCGGATGGTCCGGCCCCAAGGGCGTCATGTTCAACGGCATCAAGGAATTCGACGGCAACGGCCCCGACAGTGCCCTCATCGGCAACGCCATCGGCACCAAGCTCGCCGACGACTACGGCGTCTGGTGCAACTACGCCCAGATAGGCCGCGATCTCAAATACTGCTGGGACAAGGGCGTCTTCAAGCGCGTCCTGCCTGCCGACGAGTACGCTTCCATTCCATGGGACAAGCTCATCAAGGGCGATGCAACCTTCTACCTCGATTTCTACAAGCGCGTCGCCTTCAAGATCGGCGAGTTCTCCCACATCGCCGACGGCTCCTACTGGATCGCCGAGCGCTGGAACCTCGGCGACGACTACTGGAACGACAAGAACGGCAAACTCTGGACTCACGGCGGATATCCCGTCCACCACTCCAACGAGGCCAACGGTCAGGTCGGCGCCCTCATCTCCTGCTTCTCCAACCGCGACTCCCAGAACCACTCGCACATGAACTTCGTCGGCTCCAAACTCCCCGTCGCCCTCCAGAAGGAGATCGCCGGCGAAATTTTCGGATCTCCTGACGCCTACGACGCACCGCTGAACTACAAGCCGATGAATGTCTACAAGGCGAGATTCGTCAAGTGGGCCCTCTCGAGGGCGATGTTGCACAACAGCCTCACGCTCTGCAACTGGATGTGGCCGATGTCCGTGAGCCCCCTCAGGGAGCGCAAGTACCGCGGCGACACCGGCCTCGAGGCGAAATTCTACTCCCTCGCGACCGGTATCCAGATGACGGAAAAGCAGCTCGACGAGGCTGCTGCCAAGAACTTCACCCTCTTCCGCGCCATCACGGTGCGCCAGATGGGGACAGCCGATCTCCGCAAGGAGCACGATCAGACCACCAAGTGGGTGACCAAGCCAGACAAGGACAAGAACGGCGTGGATATCCCGCAGTTCACCCCCGGCACCATCCAGATGGAAGCCGGAGACCTGGAACTCGGAAGGACCATGGTCTACCGCGAGTTCGGCTGGGACGAAAGGACAGGCGCGCCCTCCCGCGCGGGACTCGAAGCCGCCGGCCTCGCAGCCGTAGCCGACGATCTCGCAGCCCGCGGACTTCTGCCTTGATCGTGATGGCATCGGGGAGTGACTCCGCCCACCGGGCTTTTTGTCCTGGTTGGCATTCACACCCGATGCCTGTATCCTGTAGCTAGTGCCATGAGCAAAGAACCGAAAGTCGGCCGGATAGATCCGGCCGCCCTTGCCGAAAGGATACGCGAAACGAGCCGCGCAGGCTCCCTCATGCGCCTCTCCGCTTTAAAGCGGGAGTTCCCTGAGGATGACCCAGCGCTCCTCGTGTCGCAGGCCCAGGCCGACGACATCAAGAAGATCGCCGGTTCCCGGGACGAATACTATTTCAGCGAGAAGGAAATTACGGCTGCCTACGCGCTTCACCTCTTCAGGGTGGAGGAGAGGGATCCTGTCAGGCTCGTGGCGGATACGGTCCGCGACGAGTCGCGCATCTACCCGAGACCTACCTACGCGCGGACTTTCCTAGAGCCTCCTTTTTCGATGCGACAGAACGAGTTCGGCGAAACCCTCAACCGGATCGCCATGCGGCCTGATACGGCCGACATAAAGACCTGTCGGACTTCCAATGGTGTACTGTTCCTGTATTCGAGCGAGTTTCTCGGCGAGAACCACGCGCAGGGACTGGCCGAATTCATCGAAGTCATCCAGAAGGAGAATCCCTGAACTCCGAACGTAGCGGATTGCCAGGGGAGTCACGCGCCGCACTATCCCGGACTCCGCCAGCGGCCTCGCTTTCGGCGGCGCCATTGGCCTCTGAGCAGCCTGTGGAGATCTACGCCAACGGCAGGAAGATAGCCGTGCTGATGTGTACTCCGCGCGATCTGACTGAGCTCGCATGGGGGCATCTGGTCACGAGGGGGCTGGTCGATTTCAGCTCCGGCCCTGATGCAAGGCAGGCGGGGACTCCCTGCCCTCCGCCCTCCATCAAGGTCTGCCTCTCGAAGGCGCGCGTCGATGTCGAATCGGCCTCGATCAGTGTCGGCGCCGGCCTGGATCTCGGGGGGGTCATCGCTTCCGGATGCGGCTCGGGGGCCCTGTTTTCCCAGGAATTCCTGTACAGGCCGCCAGTCGAGTGCGGGTGGACCGTCTCGACAGAGGAGCTTGCGGCCCGCGCGCGGGACATGTTTGCGGCGGCGGAATTGTACCGTCTGACCGGCGGCATGCACTGTGCGGCCATCGCGGGCCGCGGCGACGAAGCGTATTTTGTCGCGCGGGAGGATGTCGGCAGGCACAACGCTGTCGACAAGGTCATCGGCAGAGCGATGCTCGACGGAGTCGATCCCGGCTCCTGCATCCTTCTGACAAGCGGAAGGATCGCCGCCGATATGGCCCTCAAGGCCGTTGTCGCAGGCGTTCCGATCGTGGTATCACGAAGCATTCCGACGACAACGGCCTACGAAATAGCCCAGAGAGGCGGTCTGACGCTGGTGGGAAGAATGGGATCCCGGGATCCCGTCATTTATACGCGGCCGGAGCGGATCCGGTAGGAGGACATCATGTTCGGAAGAATCGGGCCCATGGAGCTCATACTCATCCTTGTAATTGCCCTTGTCATTTTCGGACCCAAGAAGCTGCCCGAAATCGGCAAGGCTGTCGGCGAGGCCATCCGCCAGTTCCGCAAGACTTCCGAGAAGGTCACCGACGAAATCGACAAGGCGACGAGTCCCGACGAGGCCGCCCCCAAGATCGAGAACACCGCGGCCAAGGCCGAAAAGACCGACAAGGGCGGAAAGGCCTGAAAAAGTGATCGCGCCCGAGGCCGGACAGGAAGCTCCCGTGAGCGATAAAGTGATGCCTTTCTACAGCCATCTGGCCGAACTCAGGAAGCGAATCATCGTCGTCCTGGTTGTATTCATCATCGCCACGTTCGCGAGCTTCTCCTTCACGAAACCCATGGCGGATTTTATCATGAAGCCCGCCTCAGGGCTGAAATTCGTTTTTCTTTCCCCTCCCGACCTCTTCATCGCCTTCGTGAAGCTCTCAGTCTACGCGGGGCTCGCTTTTTCCCTTCCCGTCATCATCTACGAGATATGGATGTTCGTGCGCCCTGCGATCGGCGCGACGGAGAGGCGGTCCATACTCGGGGCCCTCCTCTTCAGCGGACTTTTCTTCGTGGCCGGGGCGGCATTCGCCTACTTCGTCATCGTCCCCTTCACCATCAGGTTCTTCCTCTCGTATTCGAGCCAGATGGTGGAGCCCATGATCTCGATCAAAGAGTACCTCGGCTTCATCTCCGACCTCTGCGTCGCCTTCGGACTCACCTTCGAACTGCCCATCGCCGCGGCCGTGCTCGGAGCCCTGGGCATCCTGAAGGCGGAGATACTCATCAGGTCCAGGCGCATCGCCATTCTCGGGATCTTCATCGTCGCCGCCATCGTGACACCGCCCGATGTCGTATCCCAGATTCTGTTGGCGGTTCCGATGCTCGGCCTCTTCGAGCTCTCCATCGCGATATTGCGTGTCCAGGGAAGGCGGCGGGCGAAGCTGGAAATGGAGGCGGGAATCGAAGCCTGAGCGCGGCTCCTTGAGTCCGGGGGAATGCGGACGGGCAGGCGATCGCATGCAAAGATAGTGCGCCCGGACGATGTGTCCCCGGGGATTTCAGCGACCGGTTTCCTGCCCGAGAATCCGACCAAGCGCCCGCACGAGACTCTCGATGTCGTCGTCAGTCGTGTCGAAACTCGTGACAAAACGCGACACCCCTCTGTCGAGCGAATAGAAGAACCATTCCTTCCTCAATTTTTCCTCTGTCCCGGGGGGCAAGCGGACGAAAACCGCGTTCGTTTCGACCTGCTTCACGAGTTCGACGCCGGGAAGAGCAGCGAGACCTGCTTCGAGTTTTCTCGCCGTGCGGATCGCCGCGAGAGCGTTGCGCCTCCAGACTCCGTCCGAGAGGTATGCCTCATATTGGGCGGCGACGAAGCGCATCTTGGAATTGAGCTGGAGCCGCGCTTTCTGCAGGTACGCGGCTTTCCTGTCCAGTTCGGGCTTGAATACGAGGACAGCCTCCCCGAAGCCGATTCCGTTCTTCATGCCGCCGAAAGACAGAATGTCTACTCCGGCATCCACGGTACATTCCCTGAAGGCGCATCCGAGGGCAGCGGCCGCCACGCCGAGGCGCGCCCCATCCATGTGCACGACGAGGCCGGCCTCGTGCGCGATGCGTGAGAGGCCGCGGATTTCGTCGATGGAATAGAGGGCTCCCCGCTCAGTCGGCTGTGTCAGAGAGAGGCAGACGGGCTGCGGCTGATGGATGAATCCCAGGGAGCCCAGCGCTTCCCGCAAAGCTCCGGGGCGGATCTTCCCATGATCCTCCGCAACGGGAAGGACCACGCAACCCAGGCTGGCCTCGACCGCACCGGTTTCGTCCTCCCCGATGTGGGCGCCCTTTGCGCAGATGACGCTCTCACCCGCGCCGGCTGCGAGCGAGAGGGCGAAGACGTTCGCCCCGGTTCCGCTGAAGACGAAGTATGTACTGATATAGCCGTTTCCCTCGGGGTTGAATTCCTTCCGGAACAGCGCTTTGGTCTTTTCCGTCCAGGCGTCGTCGCCGTAACCCACGGCGTGCCCGCTGTTCGCCGCCGCGATCGCCGCGAGGATTTCCGGACAGATCCCGGAATTGTTATCGCTCGCGAAACTTCTCGATGTGCGCCTTTCGTCCATGCTTCCTCCCTGGTCCGACCGCAGGCGACTATAAACGCGACAGAGCCGCACAGCAAGTATTGCGGGAGGAAATACCCGCTTTCCCCTCCGAGGGTGCCGCTCGGGATGGCCGCGTGCCGCCCCTCTTGGAGCCGGGCGACGCGAGTGCAGAGAGTTTTTGTTCATTGCGTATTCCGGAAAAACTGTCGGTACGAATATATTTCTCCGCATTCGTCGACATCCACTGGTATATTACGCATGATATGGCATAGAATATACTTATGACATTCGACTCATTGGGCCTCTCGCAGGCCGTCCTCACCGCCCTCTCCAAAAAAGGTTTCGAAGAACCCACTACTATCCAGGGCCTCACCATCCCCAAACTCATGCAGCCGGGGCCTGCCCTCATCGCCCGCGCGCGGACCGGAACCGGAAAAACAGCCGCCTTCGGCATCCCCCTCGTTGAAAAACTCAGCGTCGCTTCCGACCATATCAGGGCCCTCATCCTCGTACCGACCCGCGAACTCGCTCTCCAGGTAACAGGCGAAATCGCCTCGCTCAAGAGCACGGATCGCCCCCGTCTCGCTCCCGTGTACGGCGGCGCTTCCATGGGCGAACAGCTCAGGCGCATAGCTTCCGGCATCGACATCGTCGTCGGAACCCCGGGGCGCGTCCTCGATCACCTCAACCGCGGAAGCCTCAAGCTCGACAGGATCGAATTCTTCGTCCTCGACGAGGCCGACGAGATGCTCGACATGGGCTTCATCGAAGACATCGAAACCATCATGGGCATGTGCAACCCCGAAGCCCGCACCGTCCTCTTCTCCGCGACCATGCCTCGCCCCATCCTCGACATCGTCCGCAGGCGCCTCGGCACCTACGAGACTGTCGAAGATTTTTCCGAGGCTGTCGCCACCGAGCTCGCCGAGCAAGTCTGGCTGGAAATACAGGAACGCGACCGCCTCGAGGCCCTCTGCCGCATCATGGATGTCGAGGAGGACTTCTACGGCATCGTCTTCACTGCCACCAGGGTGGAGGCCGAGAAGCTGGCCAAGTCCCTGGAAGAGCGCGGGTACGAGGCCGATGCCCTGCACGGCGACATCACTCAGGACAGGCGCGAGCGCATCCTCGCCAGGTTCAGGGACAAGCGCCTGCGCGTTCTCGTCGCCACCGATGTCGCCTCGCGCGGCATCGACATCGACTGCCTCAGCCACGTCGTCAACTGGTCCTTGCCCCACGATCCGGACTCATACCTCCACCGCGTCGGCAGGACGGGGCGCGCCGGGAACGCGGGAACTGCGCTCACCTTCGTCACTCCCGACGAATACCGCAAGCTCTTCCGCTTCAAGCGCGCTGCCGGCAGCGCCTTCCGCAAGGGTTCCGTCCCCGCCGTCTCCGAGGTTCTCTCCGCCCGCCGCGAGAGACTCCGGGGAAGAGTATTCTCGCGCGCCGAGAAACTCGATTTCCTGCCCGGCGAGATCGGAGCCGAGGGCTCCGGCGCCGAAAACACGGAAGAAGAGGGCGCGCTCCCGGGAAGGCTCGAGGCCGACGCTAGCCCCGCCAAGATCCCCTCGTCCACGGCGAAGGTCTGGCTCACCCTCGCCGACGAGATCCTCGACAAACTCGAGTCGAGGGAGGCGCTCGCCTCCGTCCTCTTCGAGGCCTACGGCTCGGAACTCGACCCGGCCCGCTACCACGATATTTCCGAGGTTTCCGTAGACTCGACCGCCATTGTCCGACTCTTCATCGGCGCCGGGCGCAAGGACAGGCTCAGCCCCCGCGATCTCGCGGCCATGATCAAAAAGACTTCGGGCCTTCCGGACAGGCTCGTCGGAAGCATCGAGATTTACGAGAATTTTTCATTCGTCTCCGTGCCCTTCGAGGCAGCGGAGAAAGTCATCGCGGGTTCGCGCAAGTCGGGCGGCATGCCCCTCGTCAAGCTCGCCACACCCCGCGGACAATTCCCCGATGGCGCGGCGCGGGGCGAGTTCGCGGGCAAGGACAGTCCCCGCACGGGCTATGCAGAGGGATCCTTCCGTCGCTCTGCCGGAGCCGGATTTCACCGCGACGCGAAGTCCGGCTACGCCGGCGACAAATCCCATGTCGACAAGCCTTACGCGGATAAGCCTCAGGGCTACAAGGCCCCGGCCGACAGGCCATTCGCCAAGAAAGCCCCCAGAACCAGGGTGGGCAAAGACCGCAAGGACGAGAAAAGGTCCTGAGCATGCTGCCCCTGAGCGATGACGGAATCATCCGGTCCTGGAACAGGAATCCCGATGCCTGGACCGCCGCGGTGCGCGAGGGCAGGATAGCGAGTCGGGTCGCCGTCACCGACCTGGCAGTCCTGGACGCTGTCCTCTCGCGCAATCCGCGACGGGTCCTCGACATAGGCTGCGGGGAGGGCTGGTTGGCCCGCGCCCTTTCCTCGCGGGGCATCGCCGTCATCGGCATCGACGCGGTTCAGTCCCTCGTCGATGCGGCCCGGCGCTCGGGTGGCGGCGAGTTCAGACAGGTACCCTACGATGCGCTCTCCCGAGAATTTCCGGTCGAGTCCTTCGATCTCGCCGTCTGCAATTTTTCCCTCATCGGTAAAGAGTCGGTCGAAGCGGTTTTTTCCGCCATACCCCGTATCCTCGCGCCGGGAGGGAGCTTCGTCGTGCAGACCCTGCATCCCGTCGTGGCCTGCGGCGAGCTCCCCTATGCCGCAGGCTGGCGGGAGGGCTCCTGGGCGGGATTCGGCCCCGAGTTCACCGACCCCGCTCCCTGGTACTTCAGGACTGTCGGAGACTGGGTGCGGCTCTTCGCCGAGCAGGGGCTTGTCATCAGAGAGATGAGAGAGCCCACGCTTCCCCTGACGGGCCGGCCGGCCTCCCTCATCGTGCTCGCCGAAAAAATGCGGCCTTCCGGCCCCTCAGTCTGACCGGATCCGGCCGTCCTCCATCCAGGCCGGCAGTATTGTTCCGATCCCGCGTTCCGGAAAATCCGCCGACATGATAGAATTGCGTTCTCCAGCTTTTGCACTCACAAGGAGAATGCCATGAGCCTCCAGCCCATCATCGAATGCGTCCCCAACTTCTCGGAGGGCAGGGACAGACAGATAATCGACGCCATCGCGGCCGCCATTTCCGGCACCGAAGGCGTGAGCCTCCTCGATGTCGACCACGGGGCCGACACCAACCGGACAGTCTACACCTTCGTCGGAAATCCCGACGCCGTCCTCGCCGCGGCCGTGGCGGCAGCCCGAAAGGCCTTCGCCCTCATCGACATGTCGCGGCATTCGGGAGAGCATCCGCGCATGGGCGCCCTCGATGTCTGCCCCTTCGTGCCCGTCTCGGGCGCGACGATGGACGACTGCGCAGAGGTATCCCGTCGATTCGGCGCCATGCTCGCCTCGGAACTGGGCGTCCCTGTCTATCTCTACGAATACGCCGCGAGCAGGCCCGGGCGCAGGAGCCTCGCCGACATCAGGTCGGGCGAATACGAGGGCCTCGCCGCGAAGCTCGCCGATCCGGAGTGGCTGCCCGATTTCGGCCCCGCCTCCTTCGTCCCGCGGTGGGGCGCCACGGTCACGGGCGCGCGCGAGTTCCTCATCGCCTACAACGTCAACCTCAACACGACTGACAAAAGGCTCGCCACCGAGATCGCCCTCTCGATCCGCGAGGGGGGCAGGGCGGCCCGCGACGCGGCGGGGAACATTCTCAAGGATGAGAAGGGCGAAACCGTGAAGGCTCCCGGTCTTCTGCGCGCCGTGCGCGCCATTGGCTGGTACATCGAGAGCTACCGCTGCGCCCAGGTGTCCATCAACCTCGTCGACTACCGCGCGACCCCTCTGCACGAGGTATTCGATACCGTACGCCGCGAGGCCGAAAAGCTCGGACTCGTCGTGACCGGCAGCGAACTCGTGGGCCTCGTCCCCCTCGAACCCATGCTGGAGGCCGGAAGGCACTATCTCGCGAAGATGGGCAAGAGCCCCGGCCTCTGTGAGGCCGAACTCGTCGAGACCGCGCGCAGGACCATGGGGCTGGACTCCGTGTCCGCCTTCGATCCCCGGAAGAAGATCATCGAATACGCCTGCGCGAAACCAGCCTGGCTCGCGGGGCTCACTGTCTCAGGCTTCGTCGACGAAGTCTCCGCCGAATCCCCTGCGCCCGGAGGAGGATCGGTGGCGGCCCTCGCAGGGAGCCTCGGCGCAGCCCTCGCCGCCATGGTCGGCAACCTGACCGTCGGCAAGAAGGGCTACGAGTCAGCCTGGAAGGACATGGCGGCCCTCGCGCTCCGCGCCCAGGAAGTCAAGGCCAGACTGCTGTGCGCCGTGGATGAGGACACGCTCGCCTTCAAGGATCTGATGGATGCCATGAAACTTCCCAAGGCCGGCGCTGTCCAGGCGGCGGCGCGCGAAGCCGCGATCCAGGCGGGCTACCGGCAGGCCTCCCTCGTGCCCCTCGCGACCGCGGAGGCCTGCCTCGAAGTGATCCGACTCTGTCATGATGCGGCGCACTCCGGCAACAGGAACTCCGCCTCCGACGCGGGAGTCGGCGCCCTGATGGCCAAGGCCGGGCTTGAGGGGGCCGCGCTCAATATCTGGATCAACCTTGTTCCCGTGAAGGACGAGGCTTTCAAGGCCGACATGAGGTCCCGGATCGGGATACTGACGACCGAGGCGCGCGCTCTCTGCGACAGGGTCCTCGAAACGGTCGCGGGCTCGATCGGCGGCTGAAACCTGGAATCCGAGAGAAGCCTGGCTCCGGGAGGACGTGGAAACCGTATGGAATCATACCACATCGAGGCCGTAGGGCCGGAAAACCGTGAAGGCCTCCTGGACTATTGCCGCGCCCACCGCGGCGAACACGACGACTCCTGGCTCTCCGAGCCCGATCTCGGCGATTTCGGCGAGCATGACCGGGCCTGGGTCCTCAGGAGGAGGGCAGGGGGAGGGGAAATCCTCGGCGCCATCTCTGTCATGCTCGACCCCGCCTCGCGCGAAAGAGGCCTCGCGCGGCTCAGAATCTTCCATTCGGCGGGCGGAAGGGGGGAAGACTACAGGATGCTTTTCGAGGCGGCCCGCTCGTGCTGCGCAAGCATTGTTCCCCGCGTCTACGCCTTCCTGCCCGGCACGGCGACCGCCGCGCGCGCAGTATGGGAATCCCTCGGCTTTTCCGCCAAGCGCCATTCCTGGGTTCTCGACAGGCCTCTCGGTCCCGCCGACGCCCAGTATACATTGAACTATCCCGTTGACCCTGACCCGCTGAATCCGTCTTTCTCAATCCATTGTCCTTCCGATCTGCCGACCGTGGAAGCCTCTTCTCTGCGCGCACCGGCAAGTCACTGTGGACTTCCTCCCGGACTGCGATTGCTCCGTGCCGGACTTCGCGATCCGGCGGGAGGCCTCGACCCCGTCGCTGCCCCTGCCTGGTGTTCGATCATCAACGAGGCCTTCGCGGCCCTGGCCGGCCACAACCATCTCGATCCTGAGGGCCTGGAGCGCAGCCTGCACGCCGAAGCGGAATTTGCTGACTCCTACATTTTCCTCTTGGCAGAAGCGAGCCTCGCCGGCCTTGCCTGCATCCTCGTCAATCTCGAGGAACCTCATTCGCAGAGCGCCACGATAGGTCCAATCGCCGTCTTCCCGGCATTTCAAGGGCGGGGGTACGGGAGGATCCTTCTCCGCGCCGCCATTGGCGTAGCCAATGGCGAGGCATCCGGCGTAGCCAATGGCGAGGCATCCGGCGTAGCCAATGGCGAGGCATCCGGCGTAGCCAATGGCGAGGCATCTGTGGCAGAACGGCGATTTCAGCGCGTCGATCTCTCCGTCAACGCGGAAAACGGGAAGGCCCTCGCCCTCTATCTCTCCGAAGGGTTCAGGATCCGGGAGTGCTTCACCTGCTACGAAGCCGGGCTGAATGATTCACGGATCTGAGTGCGGCTCCGGGAGCCCGCCTCGGGTGGGGATTCCTCCGCGATTCCGAGTGAATATACGGATTATCGGGGATATTTTTCTCAAAGTATATTGACGAATGATTCGTCATTACTTATACCATCCCAAGAAGATACCACCCGACGAGGAGACGTGAAGCGGTGAAAGGTTCCGATGTTACCGTTTCGGGCGTGTCCAAGTCCTTCGGCGACTTCAAGGCGCTGAAGGATGTTTCGCTGACTATAAAAAAAGGGGAGTTCTTCTCCCTTCTCGGCCCCTCGGGCTGCGGCAAAACGACGCTTCTGCGGGTCATCGCGGGCTTCGAAGACCCCGACTGCGGCACCATCAGCATCGACAACCGCGAGGTCTCCGGTCTCCCTCCGGACAAAAGGCACTGCAATACCGTTTTCCAGAGCTACGCCCTCTTTCCCCACCTCACCGTCTTCGAGAATGTGGCCTTTCCCCTGCGCATCAGGAAGACGCAGCCCAAGCTGGTCCGGGAACTCGTGCGCAAACATCTCGCCCTCGTCCAGCTCGAGGCACACGCGGACAAGAAGCCATCCATGCTCTCAGGCGGTCAGAAGCAGCGCGTGGCCATTGCGCGGGCCCTCATCAACGAGCCCTCCGTCCTCCTCCTGGACGAGCCCCTCTCCGCCTTGGACGCCAAGCTCCGCCAACACATGCTCATGGAGCTGGACGCCATCCACGACACTGTCGGAATCACCTTCATCTACGTCACCCACGACCAGCAGGAAGCCCTCTCCGTTTCGGACCGGATCGCCGTGATGAACGCGGGCGACATCCTCCAGGTCGGCAGTCCCCAACAGATCTACGAGAATCCCGCCTCTGACTTCGTCGCCCGCTTCATCGGCGAGACAAACATGTTTTCCGGGACAGTCACCGCCCGCCGCGGACAGATCCTGACGGTCGCGACCGAGGATTATGGTTCGATCTTCGTCGAGGAGGACCGGCCCCTGACCGAGGGAAGCGCGGTGAGTGTCACCGTGCGGCCGGAAAAAATCAGGATTTCACCTGAATCTCCTCATGTTCACGGCGACATGAACATCCTGCGCGGTATCGTGGCCGAGCCGATCTATTCCGGCTTCCAGACCAAGTACCTCGTCGGTGTCGGTGCTCCGACTCCCATCGCCGTTTTCCGGCAGCACGCCACCTGGTCCGAGGGAGTTCCCGACATCGAGTGGAAGGATGAAGTCTACCTCTCCTTCAGCGCCCACGACGCCGTCGTGGTCGAAAATTGAACATACGCCGATGAAACGCAACTACGGAGCGGTCTACGCCGCGCCCCAGGCTCTCTGGCTCAGCCTCTTTTTTGCGGCGCCAATCTTCATAATTGTCGCATATTCATTTCTGCAGAAGGGGCTGTACGGCGGCGTGACGTCCGAGTTCAGCCTGGACGCCTACGCAGCCCTGGCCAATCCTACACTCCTCACCGTCGCGTTCAGGACTCTCTGGGTTTCCGTCGCCGCGACCATCCTGACGATTCTCATAGCCCTTCCCTGCGGATACAGCATCGCGCGGAGCCACAATCAGACCGTCAAGCTCTTCCTCGTCATCGTTCCCTTCTGGACGAACTTCCTCGTGCGCATCTACGCCTGGATAGCCATCCTCGGGAACACGGGCTTTCTGAACGACCTCCTCGCCATCGCGGGCTTGCGCGCCGAGCCGATCCAGTTCCTCTACAATCAAGGCGCCGTCATCATCGTCCTCGTCTACATGTACCTTCCCTACGCCATTCTCCCCCTCTTTTCCACCATCGACAAGTTCGACTTCACACTCCTAGAAGCCGCCCGCGATCTCGGGGCGACGAGGATGCAGTCCTACCTGCGCATCATGCTGCCCAACATCAGGGGCGGCATCGTGACGGCCGTGCTCTTCACCTTCATCCCGATTTTCGGAGCCTACGCCGTCCCCCTCCTCGTCGGCGGGAAAGACTCCTACATGCTCGGCAACGTCATCGCCGACCAGGTCACGAAGACGCGGAACTGGCCGCTCGCCTCGTCCATCAGCATGTCGGTGACCTTCATGACGGCCGTGGCAGCCATGCTCTTCGCCCTCCGGTCGAGATCGCAGTCGGCGCGGGCGCGGGAACGCATCGCCGAGAGCATCAGAAACAGCGGAGACGGCACAGGGACCCCCCGCGGGATCGTCTCTGCCAGATCCTCCGCCGCGGAGACCGGACGATGAGCGCGGCCCGGATACACCGGATCAGCCCCTGGAGGGTCGCCGCCATCTGGAAGACGAGACGCGCCCTCCGGAAGGGTGCGAGACTCGCCGCATCCATCATGCCGAAGAAGACGACCTTCTCCGACATACTGTTCTGGGTCGTGATCGGTTTCCTCTTCATGCCCCTCGTCGTCCTCCTGATCTACTCCTTCAATTCCTCCCGCGGCGGCAGCTGGACGGGTTTCTCCACAGTCTGGTACGAGAAACTCCTCTTCGATTCTCCCGACCTCTGGCACGCCTTCCGCAACAGCATCGTCGTCGCCTTCGGTTCAGCCTGCGCCGCCACTGTCCTCGGCACGCTGGCCGCCGTGGGGACGGCGCGCTACTCGTTCCGACTCAAGCCCTACGTGAAAGCCATGAGCTTTTTGCCCATGATTCTCCCCGAGATCGTCGTGGGCGTCTCTCTCCTCGTGTTTTTCGCCGGCGTCGGACTCAAGCTCGGCATGGCGACGGTCTGGATCGCCCACACCACCTTCAACCTGCCATTCGTCTATCTCCTCGTGTCGGCGAGGATGGAGGAATTCGATCCGACCATCATCGAGGCGGCCAGGGACCTCGGGGCCAACGAGGTGCAGACCCTTCTGCGCGTCATAATCCCGGTGGCTCTTCCTGGCATCGCTTCCGGGTTCATTACGGCGATCACCCTCTCTCTCGAGGATTTCGTCATCACCTTCTTCGTCTCGGGACCGGGGGCGACGACCCTGCCGCTCTACATCTACTCGATGATCCGCTTCGGTGTCTCGCCCGTCATCAACGCGCTGTCAGTCGTCATGGTGGCTGGAACCATCCTGCTCGTGTACCCGCTGCGCAATTTCCTGAAAGCTTTCGCGGCCCGGTAAGGGTGCGGCCCGATAGGGTCGTGTCCCGCCGGGCCGAAACCGGAGCCCTGGGTTCCGGAATCATCGGTCGATAAGGGGGAGGAAAAATGAAAAAAATCCTCCGCGGGCTTATTATCCCCGCTTCGGCATGTATTCTTTTGTTGACTGTTTTGGCGCTTGGCGGCTGTTCCGGCAAGAATTCGGCGAAAAACCAGAAAAAACTCTATATTTTTAACTGGACTTACTACATTCCGGATTCGGTCATCAAGAAATTCGAGAAGGAATTCAATGTCGACGTCATCTACGACTCCTTCGCGTCCAACGAGGAGATGTTCGCCAAACTCAAGGCGGGCGGGGCCGACTACGATATCACCTTCCCTTCGGGCGACTATGTCTCGATCATGATCAAGGAAGGCATGATCCAGGAAATTGGCCGGGACAAGATTTCGACCTTCAAGAACATCGACCCCGAAGTCCTTTCGCGCTGCGACTTCGACCCAGGAAACAAGTATTCCGTTCCCTACTACATGGGCGCCGCCGGCATCGCCGTAAACAAGGCCAAAGTCGCGAAATACGACAAGAGCTGGTCCATCTTCAGCCGCAAGGATCTCGCCGGAAAGATGGTCATGCTGGACGATATGCGCGAGGTCCTCGGGGACGCACTCAAATTCCTCGGCTACTCGGTCAACTCGGTGGACGAGGGCGAGCTCGCCAAAGCCCGCGACCTCGTGAATAAAGGATGGAAACCCAATCTTCTCAAGTTCGACGCCGAGGCCTTCGCGAAAAACTTCGCCTCCGGCGAGGTACTCGTCGCCCAAGGCTACGCGGAGTCCATCTACGCTGAAGTGGACAAGACCAAGTGGAACGAGGTCGACTTCTTCATCCCGAAGGAGGGCGGCCCCATGTACATCGACTCCATGGTCCTCCTCAAGAACTCCAAGAACAAAGATCTCGCCTACAAGTTCATGGACTTCATCCACAGGCCCGAGGTTTACGCGGAGTTCGTGGACTATTTCGGATTCCCCGCCACCTGCAACGTCCCGGCCCGGGCCCTCAAGAAGGGCAACACCTGGTATTCGGCCGAATCCCTCGCGACCTGCGAGCTGAAAAAGGATGTCGGAGCCGACCTCGAGAAGTACAACAAGGTCTGGCAGGAGATCCGCGTCGGCAAGTGAGTGACGGGCCCGCGAATGCCCGACAGTCCTGTGCCGGACTGATGGCATGCGGGGCTTCACCAGTCGCCGCGCAGTCCTCCTGGACGGCGAAAAGCCGCGCCCTTCCGTCTTTCGGCGGGGAGCGCGGCTTTTTTATTTGCCGGATCTGTCGTCTTTAGTTTGCGGGCATGTCGTCGATGCCGCCGGCGTTCATGACGTCGGTGAATCCGTTGGCCTTGAGGAGCTTGGCCGCGAGAGCCGAGCGGGCGCCCGAGGCGCAGTACACGATGACAGGTTTGTCCCTGGGGCCGATTTCGCCCATGCGCGCCATGATCTCGCTGACGGGAATGTTTTTCGCCGCCGGATAGTGGCCGTCCCCATATTCATCGGCGGTCCTCACGTCGACTACGGCCGCGCCGGCCGCGATCTTCCTTGATACTTCGTTTGCCATGTCATGCTCCTCTTCTGTATACCTGCTGCCCTTCAGTCTTCTTGTGCCGATCTGAAAGAAGGGAAAAGTTTCATCGCGGAAATGCCGCCCGAGACGTAGCGTACGCCGGGATGTCCGGACTGCGCGAGGATTCTCGCGGCGAGGTGGCCCTCGTAACCCGCCTTCGAGACTACGAGAATGGCTCTGTCGCGGGGCAATTCGTCGAGGCGGTCGCGCAGTTCGTCCAGGGGAATGTGGACCGAACCCGCAAGCGAGAGTTTCGAGAACTCCCCGTAGGTCCTCACGTCGAGGAGGATCGCCTCCTTCGCCGCGGCGAGCGCCTCGGCCGGAGCGACATTCGGGGAATATCCCGACATGTCGTTTTCCGCGGCGAAGGCCGCCATGTTGATGGGGTCGTTCGCCGAGGAGTAGGGCGGGGCGTAGGCGAGGTCGAGGCGGGCGAGGTCCGAGACCTTCATCCCCGCCGCGAGGGCTGTGGCTGCCACGTCGATGCGCTTCTCCACGCCGGCCTTGCCGAAGGCCTGGGCTCCGAGGAGGCGGCCCGAAGAGCCGTCGTAGACCAGTTTCAGGGCGAGTTCCTGCGCGCCGGGGTAGTAGGAGGCGTGATCGCCCCTGAACACCGTGGAAGTCTTCACGGGGAAGCCCGCGTCGCGCGCAGCCTTCTCCGAAAGCCCCGTCATCGCGAAGGTCGATTCGACGGCCTTGAAGACCGAGGTTCCGAGGGCGCCTGAGTAGGTTTCAGAGCCACCGAGGGCGTTGGTTCCGGCGATGCGTCCCTGCCTGTTGGCGGGGCCGGCGAGTGGAATGCGGACAGTCCGCCCGTCCACGAGGCGTCTGATTTCAACCATATCGCCCGCCGCCCAGATGTGGGGATCGCTCGTCGCGAGGGTTTCGTCCACCGAAAGGCCTCCTGCGGCGCCGATCCCGAGACCGGCCGCGCGGGCGAGGTCGAGGTTGGGTCTGACTCCCGCCGAGATGAGAACTATTCCGGCCGGTACCGTGGAACCGTCCGAGAGTGTCGCGGTCTTTTTCTCCGCGTCGATGGAGACGACGGATACGCCTGTCCTGACTTCGGCTCCAGCCTCATGGAAGGCGCCGGCTATGAGGGCTCCGAATTCTGTGTCGGCCGGCGGCATGATGTGGTCGGTCAGTTCGACGATGGTAGTGGACAGTCCTCGCTTTATGAACGCTTCGGCAACCTCGAGCCCTATGAAGCCTCCCCCGAGGACGAGAGCGCTGGCAGGTTTTTCGTTCTCGATGTATTTCTGGATCGCGTCCATGTCGGGGATGGTCCAGAGCTTGAAGACATGGGCCGCGCCGGTGCCCGCGATGCCCGGAGTGAAGGGCGAGCCGCCCTGGGCCAGGATAAGGCTGTCGTAGGGAATGTCCTTTTCGCCCTCCGGGCCGCGGACTTTCAGGTTTTTTCCGGCGCGGTCGATGGCGATGGCCTCGGTGGAGAGCTGGACTTCGACCTTGTACCTGGCGAGAAAACCCTCCGGCGTCTGGAGTATGAGGGCGCTGCGCTTGGCTATGTCGCCTGAAATCCTGTAGGGAAGTCCGCAGTTGGCGAAGGAGACGTAGGGGCCCTTCTCTATGATGGTGATGGAGGCTGTTTCGTCGAGTCTCCGGATGCGGGCCGCCGCTGTCGCTCCCGCCGCAACACCACCGACAATCACGATTTTCTTTTCCATGTCTGTTCCTTATCAATATATGATATTTTCAATATAGAAATATGTCAATACAAATATCGCACGATGCACGAGGTTTTCATGAAAACGCGGGAACTTCGGCTCCCGGCGAGGCTTCTCCTGCGGACTCTGGATCGCCGGAAGTCACCGATTCGGTAGAAGGCGGGATGGAATTCCGGGCTTGGGCATCCCGAGCCGAAAGAGCGTAGAGGAACACCGCCCCGGCCGTGGCGACATTCAGCGAATCGGCTCCGGAGCCCATCGGCAGGGTCACTCGCGTCTTGCAGGCCGCGAGCCATTCAGGAGAGAGGCCGTAGGCCTCGTTCCCGAGCACGAGGGCGAGGCGGGGAGGGGGATCCCAGGTCCGGAGATCCGGAGCTTCGGGATCGAGGACGCAGGCGGCCGTCGTGAAGCCATAAACGCCGCAGAGGATGAGATCCGCCGGGCCGGAGATTCTCGCCCAGGGAAGGCTCAAGGGGGCGCCCATCGAGACACGGAGAACGCGGCGTGAAAAGGGATCGGGGCAGCCGGGACCGAGGAGGAGGGCAGCGCAGCCAAAGGCGGCCGCGTTGCGGAACGAGGCTCCGAGATTTTCGGGGTCGATGGTTTCGGGAAGGACGAGAATGCTTGCTCTGCCGGCAATCGCCGGGACGATCCCTGCGAGCATGACTCCGGGCTCAGACGCGGCTGGCCTTCTCGCGAAGGCGATGACGCCCCTGTGGAAGGCATAGCCCGCGATTCCGGAGAGCTCAGCTTCCGGAAGGACCCTCGGGACCGGGAGAGCTTCTCCGCCCCCGCTCGTCCGGCTGGCGATGAGAGTCCTGGCCCAGGCTTCCCGCGCGGGAACGCAGAGAATCTCGGTGATGTCCAGCCTGGACGCGCAGGCCCTTTCCACGAGCCATGCTCCTTCGAACACGACGGGTCCCTGCGTTCCCGCCGGCGCTCCGAACCCTGAGCTTCCGCCGGGCGCGCCTTTCCGATTCTGGCCGTTCACGGAACCGAGTGTACATCCCTTCGCTCATTCAGGCTATACTCTCCATCCTGATGAAATTCTCCGACAGACTCGATTGGCCCCTGCCTTCCAACCCCCTCTCTCTCCTCAAAGCCGACATCCTGCGGCGCGGGGGCACGATCCTCGATTTCTCCGAGAGCAATCCCTCCAGGGCGGGACTCTGTGCCGGCATCTGGTCAGGTTTTCCCGGCCTTCTTTCCGGTCCCTCGGCGCTCGGATACAGTCCCGATCCCCGCGGGCTCATCTCCGCCCGCGAGGCCCTCTCGGCGCGCTTTGCCGGAAGAGGAATCGGGATGCCGCCGGGGAACATCTTTCTCGGCGCCTCCACCTCCGAGGCCTACAGCTGGCTCTTCAAGCTTCTCTGCGATCCTGGGGATGCCGTCCTCGTCCCCAAGCCGGGCTATCCGCTGTTCGACTACCTCGCCGGCCTTGAGGCTGTCCGGGTCCTTCCTTACCGGCTTGAATACGCCCACCCCTCGGGTTGGAGCGTCGATACCGACGGACTGGCCTCTTTCCTCGCATCCCCCGCAGGCAAGAGAGTGAAGGCGATCGTCCTCATCAATCCCAACAATCCGACGGGGTCCTACATCCAGAAGGCCGAGCGGGAAACAATCCTGGAACTCTGCGAGCGCTGCGGGCTCGCCATCATTTCCGACGAGGTCTTCTTCGATTTCGCCTTCGAGGCGCGGGACGGGCGCCGGAGTTTTGCGGGAGAAAACCGCGTCCCTTGCTTCACTCTGGACGGGCTCTCCAAGCTGGCGGGGCTTCCGGGCTTCAAACTCGCGTGGACGACGGTTTCCGGTCCCGGAGTCGAAGTCCGGGAAGCCATGGCGCGGCTCGAGATCATAGCCGATTCCTATCTTTCCGCCGGCACGCCCGTCATGCTCGCCCTGCCGTCCATACTTCGCGAGTCGGATGCATTCGTCGGCGCGACGAGGGCCAGAATGGCCGAAAACATGTCCATCCTGCGAGACACTCTGGAGAAGCCCGCCTCCCCCCACCGCGTCCTCCGCTGCGAGGGAGGATGGACGGCCCTCCTGCAGAGTCCCCGGCTTGAATCCGAAGAGGAACTGGCCCGCCGCCTTCTCGCCGAGGGGGGGGTCTGGATACATCCCGGCTATTTTTTCGACATGGAGAGGGAGGCATTCTTCGCGGCGAGCCTCATCGCGCAGCCCGAAAGGACAGAGGAGTGCGCGCGACGCTACCTGAGCCTCTTCGACAGGCTCCTCGAGGATGCTGGCTCTGTAACCTAAAACCCCATGCCTCTAAAGTTCGATCGCGAAGGGTTCCCTCCTGAGTTCGAACTTCTGACCCGCCTTCACGGTGCGGCCGGTGAAGGGATCCTTCCCTTCCCACGAAGAAGGCAGTTTGACTGTGCCGGAGCGTCCGTCCAGGTTGAGTATGGCGACGGCGAGCGTTTTTCCTCCCCGCGCCGAACATCTCACGAGGACGAGCCCGGCCGCGATCTCTTCCATGTCGCACAGGGGAGCGCGCGCTTTCAGGCTTT
Source organism: Treponemataceae bacterium (assembly GCA_963678065.2). Classification (GTDB taxonomy): domain Bacteria; phylum Spirochaetota; class Spirochaetia; order Treponematales; family Rectinemataceae. The sequence continues at coordinate 1,052,962 of CAXXVZ010000003.1, read as the reverse complement.
TCGTGAAGCCATGCCAGGAGGCGAAGAATTTCCTGAACTCCGTCGAGCCTGCGGCCCTGTCGATCGGATCGGGATCGAAGAGGGAAGGCCGCGCCGCGAGGGCGATTTCCTGGCCCATGTAGGCCATGAAAGTTCCCGGAAGGAGCATGGCGAAGGCCGTCCAGTTCCGCAGGGCATCGCCTGTCCCGAAGCGGTGGGCGGCTCTCTCCTGGTCGTGATTCTCGAGAAAACGCAGCTTGCAGGCGCTCTCGGGATAGAGAGCTTCCTGGACGATGAGGTGGCGGAGATAGTTCGAAAGGGGAGCAGAGCCCCTCCAGGCCGACTCGATATCTTCTCTGCCGTCATAATCGTAGCTAAGGTCGAATGCCTGGTGGAGTTCCGGATCGGACCAGACGGGTATCCCTTTTCTACGCAAATCGACGACGAATTCCTTATGCACGCTTTCGGCGAGCCAGAGCACGGGCCTGATGGCCGAAACGCGCCCGCGCGCCTCGACCCAGAAGGGAGCGGGCACGAGGCTCGCGACATCGCAGCGGAATCCGTCGACACCGAAGCGCACCCAGTTTTCGAGGGTTTCGATCTGGTATTCGCGCAAGTCCGGCACGGAGTAGTCCAGATCGACGACGTCTGACCACTCGGCCACACGCGGCGTCGGCGCTCCCGCGGCGTCCCGGTAAAACCACCCGGGGTGGTATTTCGCCAGGACGGAATCGGGGGAAGTGTGGTTGTAAACCACATCGATGATGACGCCGAGGCCGTGGCCGTGGGTTGCGTCGAGGAAGGCCCTGAATCCTTTCTCTCCCCCGAGAAGAGGGTCCACCGCCCGATAGTCGCTGATGGCGTAGGGGCTCCCCGCCTGCCCCTTGCGCGCGACTTTCCCTACTGGGTGGACCGGTGTCAGGTAGACATAGTCGAAACCGAGCTCCCTGATTCCGCCGAGGAAGGGGATGGCGGCGGCGAAGTTTCCTTCCGGGGTAAAGTTGCGGATGAATACCTGATAAATCGAGAGCGCGGAGAGCCGCGCCGCGTTCGCCGGCGTCGGGAAAACAGGCATGTCGTGTATCATAATGATATTATCCGAAGCCCCTCCTTCTCTTGTCAATCGGCGGAGCTCTCCGTATAGTATGGGTATGAGTGCCACCATAATCGACGGAAAAGCTGTTGCGCGCGATATCCGCGCGGAGATTAAGGAAAAGGTCGCCTCGCTGACCGCGCGGGGCATCGTGCCCGGTCTTGCCGTCGTCCTCGTCGGCGAAGATCCCGCCTCGGTTTCCTATGTCACGGCCAAAGAGAAGGCCTGCGCGGAGAACGGCCTCGCGAGCTTCGAGCGGCGCCTTCCTGCAAGCACCAGCCAGGATGAGCTTCTCGCCGTCGTCCGGGCATTCAACGCCGATCCGGCCGTCCACGGCATTCTCGTCCAGCTTCCCGTCCCGAAGCACATCGACGAGCGCGCTGTCATCGCCGCCATCGCCCCCGAAAAGGACGTGGATGGCTTCACGCCCATCAACGTGGGGCGCATGGTCCTCGACGAACCCTGCTACCTGCCCTGCACGCCCGCAGGCGTGATCGAGCTCATCAGGCGTTCGGGCGTAAAGACCGAGGGTGCGCGGGCAGTCGTCGTGGGAAGATCCAACATCGTCGGCAAGCCCCTCATGAACCTTCTCGTCCGCCGCTCGATCAACGCGACCGTAACCGTCTGCCACACGGGCACGAAGGATCTCGCCGGACACTGCCGCGAAGCCGATATCCTCATCGCCTGCGCCGGCCGCGCCGGCCTCGTGACGGGCGACATGATCAGGCCCGGGGCCTGCGTCATCGACGTCGGAGTCAACAGGGTGGAGGATTCTTCCTCCTCCAAGGGATACCGGCTCAAAGGCGATGTCGACTACGAATCCGCCGCGGCCGTCGCCGGCTGGATAACCCCTGTTCCGGGCGGAGTCGGTCCCATGACCATCACCATGCTCCTCGCCAACACGGTGGAGGCCGCGGCGCGGTCGACCGCAAGGTCAGCCTCCTGATGGTGGATATCCAGTCCATGAGGGACGACAGGCGAATTCCCATCCAGAAAGTCGGAATCAAGGGCCTGCGCTACCCCGTGACCCTGCGCGACAAGGCGCGCGGCCAGCAGCACACGACGGCCACTGTCGACCTCTTTGTCGACCTTCCCCATGAGTTCAAGGGCACTCACATGAGCCGCTTCATCGAGGTCTTCGAGAGCCACAGACTCGACCTCTCGATGCCGCGATTTCTGGAGATGCTCGGCGAGCTCCGGACGAATCTCAAGGCGGAGACAGCCTACGCCGAGCTTCGCTTCCCGTACTTCATCGAGAAGACCGCCCCGGTCTCGGGCCAGAGTTCCATGATGAGCTACGACTGCAAGTACATCGGAAAGGTCGGGCCTTCCGGCCACGAGTTCGATGTCGCTGTCTCTGTGCCCGTGCAGACCGTATGCCCCTGCTCCAAGGCCATCTCCAATTACGGCGCCCACAACCAGAGAGGCGTCGTGACGCTGACCCTCGCCCTGGGCCCCTTCTTCTGGATCGAGGACATGGTCGCCATCGTGGAGGCTTCGGCCTCGAGCGGGCTCTACACCCTCCTCAAGCGCGAGGACGAGAAGTTCGTCACCGAAAAGGCCTACGACAGCCCCCGCTTCGTCGAGGACCTCGTCAGGGAGATATACCGCGCTGTGGATGCGCTGGGCAAATTCCCGCGCTTCTCCGTAGAGGCGGAAAATTTCGAAAGTATCCACAATCATTCGGCCTACGCTTACGTCGAATGCCCCTGATTTGCGATATTATTAGTGAGGGCAGCAGATTTTTTCCGCGTGCCCTGTTCGTGGTAAATTCCAGCATCGAAGTTGAGAGGTACGGAGCATGTCAGACAATTATCCTGTAGAGTCGACCGATCTGAGCGCGAGAGGCACCAAGGGTGTGATGTCGGCCGGAGCGGGCCTCGGACTCATGGGCATCAACGCCCTCCTCGGAATTCCCGTTCTGGGTTGGGTCATCTCGGCCGGACTCGTCGTCCTCGGAGCGACAGGGGTCTTCGGCAAGACCAAGACCGACAAGGTTTCGGGCACCATCGCCCTGGTCGCGGGCGGCGCCGGAATCGCCAGCCTTCTATTGCCCCATGTAACCCGCTCCCTCCTCGGAGCGGGCGGATTCGGCCTCTTCCTCTTCGGGGTCTGGAATATCATCAAATTCGCAACCGGAATACGCAAGCGGGCCAAATGACCTACTGTATCGAGACATACGGTTGCCAGATGAACAAGGCGGAGTCATCCGCCCTGGAAACGATATTCCGTGAACGCGGCTGGACAACAGCCGCCCTGCCTGAGGAAGCCGACCTCGTCCTCATCAACACCTGCTCCGTGCGCGCGACGGCTGAAACGCGCGCCTGGGGGCGGATCGACCACTTCGCCGCCCTCAAACGGCAGAGGAAGATGACCCTCGTCGTGACGGGATGCATGGCCGAGCGCATGCGCAAGTCTCTGGAAGACAGGCAGAAGGCCATCGACTATGTCGTCGGCACCTTTCAGAAACAGTCCTTCGGTCTCATCCTCGACGCCGTGGCGCAGGGCAGGAAGCTCGAGGTGCTCGAGGAGAGCCCCTCCTTCGTCTTCTCGTCCTCCCATCACGATCCGGGAGCTTTCCGCGCCTTCGTGCCCATCATGCACGGCTGCGATAACTTCTGTTCGTACTGCATCGTCCCCTACCTCAGAGGCAGGGAAACCTCGCGCGATCCCGGGAGCATACTCGCCGAACTGGATTCCCTCGAGAATTCGGGAGTGCGGGAAGTCACCCTCCTCGGGCAGAATGTCAACTCCTACCGGCACTGCGAGAACGGCTCTGTCGTCGACTTCCCCGCCCTCATGCGGAGGATAGCCTCTCACCTGCGCTCCCGCGGCGCCGGCGGCATCCGGTGGATACGGTTCCTCACGAGCCATCCGAAAGACCTTTCGCCGGAAGTGATATCCGTCATGGCCGAAGAGCCCCTGTTCTGCCGCCACATCCACCTCTGCGTCCAGTCGGGTTCCGACGCCGTGCTCTCGGTCATGAACCGGAAATATACGCGCGAGCGATACCTCGACCTCGTGGCGGACATGAAGGCGAGAATCCCCGGCCTCTCCCTCTCCACCGACATCCTCGTCGGCTTCCCCGGGGAGACCGAGGATGATGTCGATGCCACCCTCGATCTCATGCGGCGGGTCGGGTATGTCTACTCCTACATGTACCACTTCAATCCACGCGAGGGTACTCCTGCGGCGAAGATGGAAAACCGCGTGCCGGATAAAGTCAAAAAAGAGAGACTCTCCAGGGTCATCTTTCTCCAGAAGGAGATGACCGGCGAGCTTATGCGGTCGCGGCTCGGTCAGGCGGACGAGGTTCTCGTCGAGGCTGTTTCCAAACGGAAGAAGAATGAAGTCCTCGCGAGGACCCAGCGCGACGAGATGGTCGTCTTTCCCGCCGCTTCATCGAGGATCGGGTCCTTCGCCCGTGTCAGGTTGATTTCCCTTTCCGGGAACACGTTCCGGGCGGAGGAGATCGATGGGGCTTGAGTCCCGGAGTTCCGCAAGCCGGGTCCGGCCGGGGATAGGTACGCCTCTTTTCAAGGCGGGACTCGTTTCGCTCTGTATTTCCCTCATCCTGCTTCCCGCGGGTGGCTCCTCCCGCGGGTTATTCGCCGCGCAGACTTCGGGAAAGACGGCAAAAAAGGGCCAGACCACAATCCCTGTCGCCCAGCCCCAGCCTCAGGTCCCGACCCTGGCCTCGGCGCGCAAGGAACTCGCAGGCATGGAGGCGGGCAGGGCCTTCGCGGCCCGTCTCGAGCAGCTTGCGGCCGGCTTAAGTCCCTCTGAAGGTCTTGCACTTCTCGCCGAGTTCGCCGGCCGCGCACCCTCGGCTTCCCGCCAGGCCCTCTGGACCAAGGCCGCCTCTCTTTCTCTCCTGCTCGGCAGGTTCGGGGAGGCCGCGCTCCACTTCGAATCGGCGGCAGGAGAGGGCAGCGGCGAAAAAGACCAGGCGCTCCTGCTTCGCGCCGCGCGCTGCAGGGTCGCGTCGGGCGATACGCCCCGGGCCCGAGAGCTCGCCGCCGAATCCCGATCCCGGGCCGAGACTGCCGCGAAACTTGCCGGCGCAGGTCTGCCCGCCGCGAAGGGCGCGCAGGCCTCACCGGCCAAGCCGACGGCGCCAAAGGGCCAGACAGGCGCGTCGGGCGCCGCCAAGTCCGGAACAACCCCGAAACCTTCCCCGGCGCCCAAACCCGATTCCCTGCCCGATCCCGCCCTCCTCAAGCCGGCGCGGATCAGGGCGGACATTGTGGAAGCGTGGTCCTGGCTCGTGGAAGGGGAAAGCCCCCGCTGTGCCGATCTCGTTCGCCCCATCATCAACGATCCGGCGCGCGGCGCCGCGAAAGGCTCGGCAGAGAGGCGCGAGGCTCTTTTCATCCTGTGGAATTCCGCATCCGCAAAGGAGCGAAGCGATGCCGCGGGCATGCTCAGGTCCGAGTATCCCGACAGCCCCGAAGCGGGAATCGTCCGGGGAAATGTGAAGAATCCTCCCCTCGCACACTGGCTCCTCGGCGTCCTTTCCGCTTCACTGCAGGCGCCCGCGCCGGAAAGGATGCCCGCCGACGTAGCGAAGACTACGGGCACGGGGAGCGCCGCGGCCGCCCAGCTTCCCGCCAAGGACGGGCGAGTCACCGACCGGCTCCAGGTAGGCTATTTCTCCCGGGAGGAAAACGCAAAAGCCTTCCGCCAGGAACTCGCCTCGAAAGGCTTCAGCGCCTACGTCGAAGCGCGGCCGGAAGCGGGCGGCTTGCCGCGCTGGGCTGTCACGGTCGATGTTCAGGCATTCCCCGAATCCGCAACGGGAAGCCCCTCATCGCAGGGGGCGGGCTCCGGAGGGAGTCCTGTCTCCAACCTTCAGGCGACACAGATCCGCCTGAAAGAGCTGGGCTACGAGTCGTATCCCGTAGAATAGCGCTCCTTCCGCTCTTCGAGCACCCTGAGTCCGTCCATTCCCATGACGGCGGGCATGAGGAACAGCGTTTTCGTCGTGCCCTTGCCTGTCTGCGAGAGGGTGAAATCGGCCTTGTACAGCCTCCGTCCGGCAGGAAGCCCATCCTTCCCTACGGGGGCCAGGTCGAGTACGAGGTCGCTGTCCAGACGGTACAACCTGAATCCACCCGTTTCATGCGCCCGCCGGGAAGGGTCTCCCGACACGAACTCCTGCCCCGAGAATATGATCGTCCTGCCCGAAGCCGACCGGAAAGAGCCTGTCAGGTCAGGGACTGCCTGCGCCAGGGAGGAGGAATCGGCCTGCAGGAGGCTTCTGGCGGAACTCTGTACGAGTCTCCTGTAGCTGCCTGAGTATCCGTTGTCCGGGATGATCTGCATCGATCTCTCGTCGTCGATGCGCACCCGCAGCCTGTCTCTCGCGATGAGATCGACCCCTGCGAACCTCCTGAGGTCGCGGACGGATTCATTCTCGAGAACCGTGAAGATGCCGGAGCTCGTCGCGTTGGAGTCCAGCCAGGAGTATGCCTCCTGGCCTGCCTGAGACTTGAAGGTCACCGACTTTCCTTTCGCGTCGAAATAGATGAACCTCGCATTTTCCCCGAAGGTCCCGCCATCTTCCCGGTACCACAGTCCCTGCATGTATGTTTCGAAATCGCCCGCGGAGCCTGTCAGGATCTTCTGGAGGGCTTCCCTCTCCGCGGCCGCTCCGGGGACTTTTTCGGTGGCCTGGCTGACAAAGCGCGCCTTCGCTCTGTCCCATCTCCAGGTCGTCTTGATCCGGTCGAGTATGTTCGTCGAACCGAGGTCCCTCGTGTAGGAGAAGATATCCCAGGGCGCCGCGTCGGTTTTTCCCAATTGATAGGACTCGGGTCGATCCCGTTCGTCGATTTCGACCGAATCCCCGCCCACCGAGCAGGCGAGTGCGTATTCGAGGGGGGAAGAATTCTTGATTCTGCGGAAGGCGACAAGGTTCTGTCTGTTGTTCCGGTCCAGTCCCGAGCAGACGATCATGAGTGACCTGTCGCCGGCGAGGTCAGCGACCCGCAGGGTGAAGGTGGTCGGCTTGGTGATCGGCGTCTTGCCTTCGAATGCGCGCACCCAGCTCTTCCGTGCCGGGATGTAGTCGGCCACGACCACGCCGATCCCGCCTTCGGGATCGTTCTTGTCCCGGACGGTCATGATCTGCTCGTCTCCGTCATCGTCGTCGAGATTCGCGTCGGTGACATCGAGGACGAGCTCTTCGGGCCTGGCGGCTATACGGTTGATGACCCTCTCTTCTCCCGTCTCGCCCTGTCCTGCCGCCTGTCCCGGCGAGGACTCCAGGGTGACGGTCCTTCCCGTGACAGGGAGGGCCGCTTCCTCGCTTTCGGTTTTCGCCCGGTTGAAGTAGAAGATGGCGAGGCCGAGGGCCATGATGCAGGCGAGAAAGAAGAGAGCCTGTACGAAACGCTTCATCGCAAGGATTGTAGACCGATCAGGCCTTCGGGCGCAATGACGGCACATCTTCCGGCTTGCTGCCCGCCGCCCGTAAGCATAAAATGGAACCGTGAACGAATCAGCGCGGCCTTATCGCCGTTTTGTCGCCCTCATTTCCCTCGGGATAGGCCTTGCCCTTGTCCTTCTCTGGATAATGGTTGCCCGGGAAGTCCAGAGTCGCAGGCTCGACATCGAGTATGAAGCTTTCAGAATCTCGGCCTCCGTGCAGGAGTCCTTCCGCCTCGATCCCGGGTACACGCCGGAAAATCCTTCGATCATTGGCTACGGTCTCTACGATCTGGAAGGAAGGGCCCTCAACAGGGGAGGCACTGCCCCCCTCCAGGTTGACCTTTCCCTCGCGAGCCCGAATACCACCCTTCCCCGGGCGCCAGGATCGAAATCTTCGGTGATCCTCTTCAGGCCCCTGGGGATGCAGGGTGGCCGAGGCATGGGCCCCGCCGGCATGGGTCCGGGGGCAGGCCTTGGAATGGGTCCTGGGATGGGTCCCGGAGCGGAGAGAAGGGATTCCGGCCACGAAATGCGCTCCGGCGTGCAGCCGGGTATTCCCGGCACGGGTTCTGGCGGCGCAGCGGCCTTTGGTGCCGTCTCTCCGCCTCTGTCGGAAAAAGAACCCCATTTCATGTGGCTCGAATACTCGCGAGGGGCGCTGGACAGAGAAATTAGCCTTCTTTTCGCCGGCGCCGCCTTCGTGAGTCTTCTTCTCGCGGGGCTCTACGCATCCACCCTTCGTCTGTACAAGCGAAACGAGGAGTTGCGGCTGAAGGAGCTCGGCAACCGCGAACTCGTGCAGCTCGGCGAGGCCGCCCGGACTCTCGTCCACGAGATAAAGAATCCGCTCGGCATCATCAGGATACAGGCGGCGACACTCAGGAAGACGGGTACAGAGCGCGTGAAGGAATCGGCGCTCGTCATAGAGGACGAGGTGATGCGCCTCGCCGGTCTCGCCGACAGGATCAGGGAATTCCTGAAAAGCGGCTCCGGCGAGGTCCGGAGCTTCGAGATCGGTCCCTGGCTCGAAACCTTCGCGGAGAGGTATGGCACCGACAGTGGCGAAAGAGGAGAGCGCGGACTCGCGCTGCGCGCAGAACTGGGGAACGCGAAGGTGAGCATCGATCCTCAACATCTGACCCAGGCGCTCGACAATCTCGTCGCAAATGCCTTCGACGCGACAGCCGCGACGGCAGCGGGCGATCCGGGCGGGGAGGCAGGAGAAAGCGGGCCGGGAGAGGACTGTGGAACTGACACGCCTCCCCCGGAGATCCACGCTCTCTTGAAAGGTGCCAGCGTCGTAATCTCTGTCCTCGACCGCGGCGGCGGCGTTCCCCAGACAGACAGAGAGAGGATCTTCGAGCCGTTTTTCACGACCAGGGAGAAGGGCTCGGGAATCGGGCTTGCGCTTGCGCGAAAGGTGGCGAGATCTGCGGGCGGCGATATCGTCTACGAGGATAGGCAGGGCGGGGGAGCCTGTTTCACGCTGAGCCTGCCCCGCCTGCCGCGGTGAGGAGGCGAATACTCGCCTCCCGGAGCCTTTTTCAGATTTTTTCGAAGACCGACTTTATGATTGCGACCGCCTCATCCAGTTCCGCCTCGGTGATGACGAGAGGCGGAGCGAAGCGGATGATATTTCCGTGGGTCTGTTTGGCGAGGAGCCCTGAGTCGCGCAGGGCGAGGCAGACATCGTAAGCCTCGAAACCCCTCTCGAAGACGACGGCGTTCAGAAGCCCTTTGCCCCGCACTGTGACCATCTTCGGGCAGGAAATCTTTGCGACTTTTTCGCGGAATATGCGGCCAAGCCTCTCAGCGTTCTCGTCGAGCTTCTCGTCCTCGAGAACCTGGATGGCGGCCATGCCGATGGCGCCCGCGAGGGGGTTGCCACCGAACGTGGAGCCGTGGGTGCCGGGGGTGAAGACCTTCATGATATCGTGGTCGGCGACGATGGCGGAGATGGGCATGATGCCGCCGCCGAGGGCCTTGCCGAGGCACATGATGTCCGGGCGGGCATCCTCGAATTCCCAGGCGAAGCGCTTCCCGGTGCGGCAGAACCCCGTCTGGATCTCGTCGTCGATGAACAGCATATTGTTGGCCGTGCAGAGTTCGCGCACCCGCTTCAGGTAGCCCGCGGGCGGCACGACGACCCCCGCCTCTCCCTGAATGGGCTCGATGATCACGGCGACCGTGTCGGGCGTAATCGCCGCCCCGATGGCCTCGGCGTCGGCGTAGGGTACCTTGTCGAATCCGGGGACGTAGGGCCCGTAATTGATTACGGCGTCCGGATCGCTGGACATGGAGACGATGGCCAGGGTCCGTCCGTGGAAATTGCCCTCGGCGCAGATGATGCGCTGGCTTCCGTTTGGAACTCCCTTGACCTCGGCTCCCCAACGGCGGGCGGCTTTGAGGGCCGTCTCGACCGCCTCCGCGCCCGTATTCATCGGAAGGGCGTTTTCGAAGCCGGTGAACTCGCAGAGCTTCCTGAGAAAGAGGCCCATGCGGTCGTTGTGGAAGGCGCGACTCGTCAGGGTGACCCGCTCGAGCTGTTCCCTGGCGGCGGCGACGATGGCGGGATGAAGGTGGCCCTGGTTCACGGCCGAATAGGCCGAGAGGAAGTCATAGTAGACCTTCCCTTCAGGATCGGTGACCACACATCCCGAAGCTTTTGAAATGACGACGGGCAGCGGGTGGTAATTGTGCGCGCCGTACTGTTCGTCCAGGGCGATGTAGTCCTGGGACTTCATGAAAGAACCTCCTTGCCCCGATGGGCAGAATTCCGGATTGCGGAATCCGCCCTTGAGTATACCAGAAAGGTTCCTTCAGCGCCATATTAAAAACTAAATCATTATCATATAGATAAATATAATAATAGCCTTGTATTTTTATTCACGATCGGCGGAGCGTTGGAAGGTCATCGGAGGCACTCATCACCGCGTGTATCTGATGGTCATTGCTTCTTTGTGACGCTCCAGGGCCAGGTCCCCGAGGCGCGCGACGAGTTCCGTATACGCGAGTCCGCCCGCCTCGCACATCCGGGGGTACATCGAGATATGGGTAAAGCCAGGGATGGTGTTCACTTCGTTGAGGAGAACTTCGCCCGTCCTCTTGTCGATGAAAAAGTCGACGCGCGCCATGCCCGAAAGCTCGCAGGCCCTGTATGCGGCGATAGCTGTCTCCCTGACTTTTTCCGCCTGGGCCGCAGTGATCCCCGCGGGGATGATGAGGGCCGCGCCGTCCGGGTCGATGTATTTCGCCTCGTAGTCGTAGAACTCGTGGGAGGGGATGATTTCACCCGGCATGAAGGCCCGGGGATTCTCGTTGCCGAGGACGGAGCACTCGATCTCGCGCGCGTGGACGAAGGGTTCGAGGAGAGCCTTCCGGTCCCAGCGCAGGGCTTCCCTGACCGCGGAGACGAAGCCCTCGGGGCCACTGATGCGCGAAGCTCCCACCGAGGAGCCGGCGCAGGCGGGCTTGACGAAGGCGGGCCAGCCGAACCTCGCCTCCAGCCTCCGCATGATGCTTTCCAGCTTCCCCGGAGTCTCGAGATCGGCGCGCCGGACGGTGATGAAGTCGACGATCGGCAATCCGTCTCCGCGCCAGAGTTCCTTCGCCTTCTCCTTGTCCATGCCGAGGGCTGAGCCGAGAACCCCGGCGCCGACATAGGGAAGGCCGGCTGTCTCGAGGAGGCCCTGGATCGTGCCATCTTCTCCGAAAGTACCGTGCAGGACTGGAAATACCAGATCGCATCGAAGGGGTGTTATCCTGGAATCCACCTCGACGAAGAGGCCGGCTCCCGGCGCCGCGAGGACCCGGGGGCCATTTTCGAGAGGAAGGGGTCGGCCTTCGACGAAAGGCCTGTCTGCGAGGCCGGGAGGCTGGAGATGCCAGACTCCCTCTCCGTCGATGCCTACGGAGACAGCTTCGTAGCGGTCCCGGGGAAAATGCCCGAGTATGCCGGCAGCGGAGATGCAGGATACCTCGTGCTCGCCCGATTTGCCTCCGTAGAGGATGACCATTCGTTTCATCGCAGGTCCTTTTTTGAAGCCGTCGCCTGCGCCGCGGGGTAGCCCATCTCGGCCAGGGCTGAACGAGCCTCGCCCGCCTCGTCGTAGGGCTGGGCCCCGTCCGCTTTTATGATGGAATTCTCGTGCCCCTTTCCGAGGAGAAGGACGAGATCCCCGGGGCCCGCGAGGCTGAAGGCCTTCCGTATGGCGGCCTTCCGGTCGGGGATGAGGAAGAGATCGGAACCCTCCGTCCTTTCGGGGCAGCCGGCGGCGATTTCCCTGAGGAGCTCCTCAGGATCTTCGCCTCGGGGGTCCTCGTCGGCGAGGATGATGATGTCGCAGAAGCGGGAGGCTATCCGGCCCTGCTCGGGGCGTTTTGCCCTGTCGCGCTCTCCTCCCGAACCGAAGAGGCAGATGATTCTGCCCCGGACGCGCCCGCGCAGGGGAGGGAAGATGGCCTCGAAGGAGGACGGCGTGTGGGCGTAGTCGATGACGAGTTCGAAGGGCTGACCTTCTTCTATCGCCGTCATGCGGCCATACACGGGCCGGAGCGAGGGCAGAAGCGGGACGAGTTCGGGCCAGTCGCGGCCCGTAAGTCCCGACACGGCGATGAGGGCGGCGAGGGCATTGCCGACGTTGAAGGAGCCTGGCAGGTTGATCCGCGCGTCCACCCGGTGGAGGGCCTTTGCCGCCTCGCCCGAGGAGGAGCTGGCAGCCTGGGGCAGCGCGAAGGCGGCGGCGGTCCTGTCCGCGGGTCCTGCAAGACTCGGTCCTTCGATGACGAAATCCTCTCCCTTGGCATCCGCCCGTACGGAGAGGGCCCGCAGATCAGGCTGCGCGAAATTCTTCGCCTCGCCGACGGAAAACGCATAAACATGCGCTCGGGTCTGATCCTGGAACCACGCGGCCGAAGGATCATTCGCGTTGACGATGCCGAAGGCCGGCCGCAGTTTCCCGCTTTCGCCGGGGACAGGACGGCCTTCCGGACAGAGCGCGCGGAAGAGTCGGCCTTTGTCGCTCCGGTATTGTTCCCAGGTTCCGTGGAATTCGAGGTGCTCGTGCGTGACGTTCGTCATGATGCCGACGTCGAAACCGACATCGCCGAGGCGGTTCGTCCGCTCGGAGAGGCCGTGGGATGATGCCTCGACGACAGCGTACCCGAGGCCGGCATCCCGCATTTCCGCGAGCATCCTGTGGATGGCCGTGGCCTCGGGCGTGGTCTGGTGTTCCGGGTTGGGGACCTCGCCAGAGGATGTTCTCGACATGACCGTAGAGAAGAAGCCGGCCTTCCTGCCTGCGAGTTCAAGGAGCTGGTAGATGAGGTAGACGGTGGTACTTTTTCCTTCTGTTCCCGTGACGCCTATGACGGTGAGGTCCCGGCAGGGATGTCCATAGAACGAAGCCGCCACGGGCGACATGGCGCTGCGCGGATCGGCCACCCTGATGTACGAGAGGCCGGGTCTCTTGTTTTGAATGGGGAGACAGTGGACCACGGCGACGGCGCCTCGATCGATGGCCGCATCGATGAAGCGGTGGCCGTCCTCGTGGAGGCCGGGAAGGGCGAAAAAAAGGAAGCCCTCCCGCACCGACCGGGAATCGTAGGCTAATCCTGCGATACGTGGGTTGCCGGGTCCGCTCGCCTCGAGAATGGAGAGTCCGGAGATGCAGTTGCGCAGTGGTCGTTCCATGCTGCCAACCATAGCACCCGCGGCGGCGCATCTTCAAGAAGTCGCGGCCGCTCAGGTCCGGTATTGTGAAAGCCCGGAAAGGATGTGACAGGATTTTTCAGGATCAGCCCCGCTATGCCGCGGCCGCATGGAGCTGGGGCTGATCCGCTGAGGTAGCTTTATGGGTTGAGAATCAGTTTCGCTCCCGCGTAATATATGACCGGAATTGTCATGGTGGAATCGAGCTTGGTCCCGCTGAGTCCGATCACGCCTCCGCCTATCCTCACCGCGCCATCCTTGCCGAATCCTATCCAGGCCGAAATATCGGGGACGAGCACGTTGAGTCCGGTCTCGAAGTATGTTCCCCCCGAGCCGAAGGATGCGAACGCGAGCCCGCCCACCTGCGCCTCGACGATGAACGGTCCGAATTTAGCCTCGGCGTACACATTGGGGAACGCGATCGTCTGGACGATTATGCTGAAGGCCCTCAGCCCCGCGCCGACGCGCATGAAGCCCAGCACCGGAATCCTGTAGGACAGTCCGACTTCGGGAATCGGGAATATGTTGCTGCCAAAAAGACTTCCTTCGTTGTGGAAGTTGCCGGAGCTGTCGATGTATCCGCCTCCGAGTGGAACTTCGGCGCCGACTTCGAGCCTGAACTGGGCGAAAACCGGAGCGACCGCGAGAGCGAGAACCAGAAGCGCCAGAATTACTTTCTTTGTCATCGATACCCTCCTGTAAATGTATGGATTTCTCTGTATTTTGAATCATAATCGTAATCAGACTGGATTGACAGGGTTTACGGAAGAATTTGTGATCCTCGGAGTAAAATGATGTACACAGTACGGGTCGAGGCGGATTTCGCGGCGGCGCACTTTCTCAGCCACTACCACGGCAAGTGCGAGCGTCTGCACGGGCACAATTACCGGGTCAGGGTCCACGCTGCGGGGCCGGAGCTGGATTCAGGCGGCATGCTTCTGGATTTCGGCGAGCTGAAGGGGGCGCTCAGGAAAGTTCTTTCTGTCCTTGACCACAGCAATCTGAATGATCTCGAGGTATTCGCGGATGACCCATCCGCGGAGAGGATAGCCCGGTACATCTACGAAGGCATACGGGAAACGCTTCCTCGGGCACCGCTTTCGGCCGTCGAGGTCTTCGAGACTCCCACCAGCGTGGCCGCCTACATTCCCGATTCCGCCTTTACTCCCATTCCCTGACCTGTATCGAGGCGGCCGTCGCCGCGAGCGGGTCGATCATGTCGAGCCATTCACCGATCCGGGCCTTGGGGCCGCAGATGAGATCGGCGATGGCCTTGCCTTCTTCCACGCGGATGCGCGCTTCGTGGACAAGACCCTTTTTCAGGCCGCGGGAGGAAGGGCGGAAAATCCGTTGGAGGGTATCTTTCTCCACTGTCGCTTCCTCCGTCGCCTCGACGTGGAGCTCCGAGAGCCAGCGCCTGAATGCGGGCAGGGCTTTTGCCGCGAAGCCGGCGTCGCCGATCGCGATCCGCAGGTCGATCCTCGACGCGGGCTCCGCGCAGGGCCCTTCCGGCGCGCCGACTCTGAATCCCTCCGGGCCCGCGTGGCGAGTGCGGAGGGCCGAGACGAGCCGGGCTATGGCCTCCCGGTCCGGGCCATACAGTTCGAAGACGCACTTTCCCCAGAATCCCGCGCGCTCGGGCAGAAGTCCGGACAGTTTTCCTGCCGAAAAGAGGGATTCCCGCGCCTGGAAGACCATTTTCCAGGCCTCGGGATGGACTTCGGAGAGCCTGCGCAGGAACCAGGAGCCCTTGTATTCCGGACTGGAGCCGGAAAGGCTCTCTGGAAGGTTCACGGCGATACGCAAGGGAATAAAAGCGTTTTTCGCGGCCACGAGTCGGGCGGTTTTCGTCACGAGCGAGGAATCCGCGAGCCTGGCGTTCCTGTGCGCGGCGATGGATTTTCTGTCTTCGGGATCGGCGCAGGCGCCGCAATCCGAGCAGCCCGAGCCGAGGCAGAGGGGACGATCCACCCCGTTCCTGGCTTCCTCGTAATGCCGCCTGAGGAGGGCATGCCGCTCCGGCGCCTCCATGAAACCGAGGGGGGGGCGGAAGTCTGGTCCTTTCTCGTCGAGGAACGATTCGGCGAGGAAACCGCCGCCATGCGCCCAGGACTCCAGCGAAGGCCACGCGCCGCGGGAGAGCGAACTGTCGTAGCTGAAGCCTTTTCCCGGAACTGATTCGAGCCATCCGGCGAGCGGGGAGCCTCCGAGGGCCAGAACCTGGTCCATCGCGTACTCGTCGAAGCGGGATGCGATGCGGAATTCGACGCCCTTCGCCTCGCAGAGCCCGGCGAGCCTTCGGGCGAGTCCTTCGAGTTTGCCCTGATCCAATTCGAGCGGGGCGTACTGGAGGGGAGTGAAGGGCAGCCGCACGAGGAAGCCCGCGGAGACGAGGAGCCGGGTTCCGGCCGAGCGCGCGGATTTCAGCGCTGCGAGGGAGGAAACGAAGTCCCCGAACTCTGCAATGTCAGCGGCGTCCTCGATTCCCGCGATGATGAAGAAGAGCTTGAGTTCGCGCAGTCCGGGCGAGAGGAGGCGGTCGAGGGCCGCCTTGATGTCCGCCGCGTCGAGTCCTTTGCGGTAATACCGCCGCATGCGCTCCGAGATGCCCTCGATGCCGAGGGTGAAGGAGTGCTTGTCGGCCGCGAACTCAGCCGCGGCCAGGCCGGGAGTGCGGGCCAGGATGTCGACCCTCTGACTCATGAAGTTGACGCGGCGGAAAATGCGGCCGAGCTCGAAAAACAGCTCAAAGACAGAAGCGTGGGTGTTGAAGTTGAAACTGTAGACTTCGAGCGTCTCGGCCCCGCTCGCGGTCCTGAGCTTCCGGGCCGAATCGAGGACTTCGGAAAGGGGGATTTCCCGGTAGGGCAGGCGGTCCCAGCCCTCGAGGCAGAAGGAGCAGAGGCCGGGGCATCCCGCCGTGATCGCGAGTCTCGCCGTTCCCGCCTCCTCAGAATTGAGGATGGGGTAGTCCGTCAGGGCCGGCGGCGCGGGGCGGAGGATCCTGCGCCTGGGTCGGCTCTCCCGTTCCACCGGGCCCGCCGACGGCTTGCCCGGAATCCAGAGACCGGCGATTCCGGCGAGGGCTTCGAGCGCCCCCTGCCGGCCGGCAGACTCGGCCGTCGCTTCGAGTATTTCCGCGATGGCGCCTTCCCCTTCGCCGAAGAAGATGGCGTCGACGAAGGAGTCCTCTTCCGGGCCGCCCTCGTCGAACACGAGGGAGCCGGCCAGGGCGGCGTTGGAGCCGCCGAGGATGACGTAAGGAGAGTGCGCGAGCCCGGCTCGTCCCGACGCGCGCAGGGGAAGTCCCGCGGTCGAGAAGAGCCAGGGCAGGTTGAGAAGCTCGAGGGCGAAGGCGTTCGAAATGAGGATGAGGTCGAAGTCCGCCGGGCTTCTGCCCGAGGCCCTGCCGAAAAACCAGGGAAGACCCTTTTCGAGGAGCGTCTCCCTGTCCCGCCGTTCAGGGAGAAAGGCGAAATCGAGGAAGGCCCCGGGCATGGCCTGCCTCGATTCCGAAAACAGGAAGAGGTGGGAGCTGGACTTCGTGATGTCGGCGTATCGCGAGAGCCGCACTATGAGAATCCTGAACGGCGCGTCTTCCCAGGCGGGGTTGGCCATGTCGTCGAGGACGGCCGGGATGATGGCCGGAGTCTCGTACAGGAGGGGATAGTCCCCCTCGTTCACGCTCGGTGCCATCGGCTAGTGGCCACTTTTCGGCCGGCGGGGGAGAGCGCTGCCCGATCCTCCGGGCCTGCGGCGTGAATCCGTTCCGGGCCTGCCCTGCCGTTCACCATCGGGCCTGCGGCGGGATTCTTCCGGCCTGGGGTGATATTCCTGCCTGCGGGCGGAGGGAGCGGAGTCCCGCTTGCTGCGGTAGGCGGATTTTTCCTCCCAGGCCGCCTCGACCATGTCGAAGAATTCGGCCGTAGTCGGCTCGAGGACCGAGCCCTCCGCGAGCAGCTTGCAGCGGAAGACGAAGCCGCCCTTGACGGCCATCTTGGACGCCCTCTCGAGTTCGACCCTGTCGGCGAGGACGACGCTGACGCCCTTCGCGCCCGCGCGTCCGGTTCTTCCCGCCCTGTGGGTGTAGATGGTCGCCTCTTCAGGGAGGTCGAGGCTGAGCACGTGGGTGATGCCGGGAATGTCGAGCCCGCGGGCAGCGAGGTCGCTCGTCACGAGGTAACGGATTTCTCCCCGCGCGAAGCGGTCCAGGGCCACACGACGGTCTTCCTTGTCCATGCGGGCAGAGATGGCACCGACGGGGAGATCGCGCGCGGCCAGCTTTTCGGCTGTTTCGGCGACGCGGGCGGCCTGGGCCATGAAGACGAGGCAGCGAGGAGGCCGGACGGCCGCTTCGAGCTTCCGGACGAAGTCGACGCGCTTGCGCGAATCGCAGTAGAGGCACCAGTGTTCGATATTGCCCGCGAGGACGGGCTCGCCCTGCACGTCGATGGAGACGGGGTCACTCATGTATGGGGCGGTCAGGGTGCGTATTCGGTTCGGCAGGGTGGCCGAGACGAGGAGCCTCGTGCAGCTGCGGGGCGCCGACTCGAGGAGGCCCAGCATCTCGACCTCCGTTTCGGGAGCGAGCATGCGGTCCGCCTCGTCGAAGACAATGACAGAGAGACCGCGCAGCTTCAGAATCGTCGACCTGGCGAGGTCGGCGAGCCGTCCGAGGGTTCCGACGACGATGGCCGGCCTCCGCTTCAGGGCCGTTTCCTGGCGGGAGAGGGGGCTGCCGCCGAGGAGGACGGCGACTTCGAGGGAGAGGCCGGCCGCCGCTACGAGCTTCTCGGCCTCGCGCCCGATCTGGACAGCCAGCTCCTGGGTCGGGGCGGCCACGAGGAGGCCCGGGCCTTCCGGCCGGTGTATGGGGGCGCCCGAGGGCCGCGCTTCCGGCTTCTGTGTCGGGACTGGCGCATCTGAAGCTCCCGGGCCAGCCTGTGCCATCGGCTTCGACTGCGCGACCGGCTTCCGGGGTTTCATGATGAGTTCGAGAGCAGGGGCGAGGTAGGCGAAGGTCTTGCCGGTTCCCGTCTCTGCCTCCATGTAGAGATCCCGTCCTGAGAGGACGAGGGGGATCGCCGTGTTCTGTACGGGAGTGGGTGTCGCGAAACCGAAAGACGCGAGTGCCGAAGCAAGATTGTCCGAGAGACCGAGTCGGGAAAAATCATCCATGGACTGATAGTCGCATGGCAAAGCCTTGAGGTACAAGACCTTTTTGCGTCTGACCGCCGCGCCGGACCCGGCAAGTCGTCCACCGGGACGCGCAGGGCAGGTTGATGCCGGTCCGAGTTTCGTATATAGTCGCCCCACATGAATCTGGAAGCCTTCGTGCTCGGCTGCGGCGGAATGATGCCCCTGCCGCACCGTCACTTGACCAGCGTCCTTCTCCGCCGGGAGGGAGAACTTTTCCTCTTCGACGGCGGCGAAGGCACGCAGATATCCATACGCCGGCTCAATCTCAGGTGGAAAAAGATCACCGCGATCTTCGTCTCCCACATGCACGCCGACCACGTCACGGGTCTGCCGGGCATCCTCATGCTCTCGAGCCAGGTCGACAGGGAAGAGCCGCTCTACATCTTCGGGCCGCCCAAGCTCGCCGATTACATCGAGCAGAGCAGGCGCTCCCTCGACATGTACATCAACTACGAGATCATAGTCACCGAGATCACCGAGCCTGGCGTGATCTGGCATGGAGAGGGCTTTTGCATCCGCGCCTTCCCCCTCCGGCACACGAAAACCTGCTATGGCTACACTATGGAGGAGGACGAGAGGCCCGGAGCCTTCCATCCCGACAAGGCGATGGCGCTCGGCGTGCCCCGCGGTCCCCTGTGGTCCGTCCTCCAGGGGGGCCAGGATGTCAAACTCGACTCGGGGACGACCGTGAGCCCCGGAGATGTGATGGGCGCGACCCGTTCGGGAAGAAAGTTCAGCTATGTGACCGACTCCCTGTATTTCCCGGAGATATCCAGGGAAGTGGCCGGATCCGACCTTCTCATCTGCGAGGGCATGTTCGAGTCGGCCCTTCTGTCGAGCGCCGTCGAAAAAAGACACATGACCGCGGAGCAGGCCGCCCGGATCGCGAAAGATGCGGGCGGTGTGCGCAAGCTCGGTCTCATCCATTACAGTCCGCGCTACACCGAGCGCGACCTCAAGCTCCTGCTCGACGAGGCGAGGGTCGTCTTCCCCGATACGGTACTCACGCGCGACCGCATGGATTTCCCGATCGAGTACATCGATTGAGGTGAGCGTGATCGAAGCGGATTCTCTCCGGAAATCCTTCGGCCCCACCCTGGCTGTGTCCGATTTGTCGTTCCGGGCCGAGCCCGGCTCCGTCCTCGGACTCCTCGGTCCGAACGGTGCCGGCAAATCGACGCTCATGAGGATACTGGCGGGCTACCTTCTGCCCGATTCGGGAACTGCCCGCATCTGCGGCGCCGACATCTTCGACGATCCCATCGGGGTCAGGCGCCGGATCGGCTACCTCCCCGAGACCTTTCCCGTCTATCCGGAGATGCGCGTCGCCGAATACCTGCGCTTCGTCGCCGACATGCGCGGCATCCCCGCACGGCATCGCGCCCGGGCCATCGATTCCGCCCTTGAATCCTGCGGCATCGCGGAAACACGCCACAGCCTTCTCGGGACGCTCTCCCGGGGCTACCGTCAGCGGGTGGGACTCGCCCAGGCCATCCTCCATGATCCGCCTGTCCTCATCCTGGATGAACCGACAGCCGGCCTCGACCCCATCCAGACAGCCGGAATTCGGGAACTCATCCGCGCTCTGGGCGCCACGAGAACAGTCCTCTTCTCCACCCACATCCTCGGAGAGGCCGACGCGATCTGTTCCGGAATCCTCGTGCTTTCCGGAGGCAGGCTTGCCGGAGAGTCCCGCTCAGGCGCTGCCGGCCTTCTTCGGGGACAGAGCCGGGCCTCGGGCGGGTCTGTCCTCCGCCTCAGGCTCAAGCCTGTTCACGGGGATACCGGACAGACTGGTGGAGTGTCCGGGACTTCCGGGGCGGGACTTCGGGGGCTCTCCGCTGCACTGGCCGCCCTTCCCGGCATCCGCGGCGTGATTTCGGCCTCCGAGCAGGGAGGGGTTTTTGCCTTCGAGCTCGAAGTCGCCCAGGCCGCAAGGCCAGACGAGGAGAAAGTCTCTCCCGCCTCCCGCCCTGCTCCTGATCCCGCAGAGAGTGTAGCCTCCTGGGCCTCTGCCGCGGGCTTCCTCATCCTCGGCCTCGGCCTGACGGAGCCCTCCCTCGAGGCGGTCTTCGCCGAGCTGGCCCGCGGGGAGGAGAAGAAATGAATCAGACTCTGACTCTCGCCCGGCGCGAACTGCGTTCCGCCCTCGATACTCCCGCCGTGTATGTGCTTGTCGCTGCGCAGTCACTGTTCGCGGCCGCCTGGCTGTACTTCGTCAAGGAGTTTTTCGCGTCGGGACTCGCCGACCTGCGCAACTACTTCGCGATCATGCCCTTCGTCCTCGCCTTCACCGGGTCGGCCCTCGGCATGAGATCCTGGGCAGAGGAGCGGAGGATAGGAACCTTCGAAATGCTCGCGACCCTTCCAGCGACTCCCCTCTGTCTCGTGGCGGGAAAATATCTTGGGGTCCTGTCCATCATGACGCTCTCCTTCATCCCCATGCTCGGCGTCCCCTTCGCCGCGGGTTTGCTCGGAAGCTTCGATCCGGGCATCATCGCCGCCAATTTTCTCGGCCTCTTCCTCATGGCGATGGCCGTCCTCGCCGTGAGCCAGTGGGCCTCTTCCTTCACTTCCTCGCAGGTCCAGTCCTTTCTGGTCTCAGCCTCAGTCCTGGCAGGCCTCCTTCTTGTCGAGAGACTTGCGGGCTACGCCTTTCCACGGGGATTTCCCGCAGCAGTGGCCGCCTGGCTTTCCATGGCCCGACATTTCCAGTCTTTCTCCGGGGGAGCCGCCGACACGAGGGACATCGCCTATTTCCTGGCCCTGACAACAATCTTCCTCGTCCCGGCCGTGCGCGCCATCGGGAGAAAGCGATGAGCGCGACGCGCACGCGACACTCCGATCCGGGGGCACTCGCGGCGGTCCTCGTCGTCGTGGCAGTCGCCCTCGTCTGCGGACTCTCCCTCCGTTTCCATCTGCGCCTTGACCTCAGCTCCGACAGGACCAATTCCCTCGGACCGGTCTCGCGCGCCCTCGTCAGGGAGATCCCCGAGAAGCTCAGGATCAGCTATTACGTTTCGCCTATTCTCGCGCAGCGCAGTCCCGGACCCGGTCTCGTGGAAGATTATCTCAGGAACCTCGCCGCCATTTCGGGGGGAAGGATAAGCCTCGACGTCGTCGATCCCGCACAGAGGCCCGGAGAGGCGGAGAAAGCCGGCATGGGCACGGGCAAGATCAACATCATCGAGAAGAACCAGAGCCGGCAGGCCGTGGTCTATTCCGGCATCCTCATCGAATACCTGGACCGGAGCAGGGTCATACCTTTCATCGTCGACTCAGGCGATCTGGAAAACATGATCGCGAGGACGGTGAAGGCTCTCATCGCGGGCAGCGATCCGCTTCTCGCCGTCCTCGTCGGCGACGCGGGCAAGTCGCTCGACAATGATTTTTCGCTTCTCCGGAAGGCCCTGGAGAACAATCTCTGGAAGATCGCCGAACTCTCTCCGGGCGATAAGGTTCCTGAGTCCGCGAGCCTTCTCCTCGTCCTCGGCAACGCCGATCTGGGCGGGGCAGCAGCCGCGCCTGTCCGGGACTGGCTCTCTTCCGGCCGGAACGCGTTCTTCGCGGTGAAAGGTGTGGATATCAAGGCGGGCGACGAGGTCCGCGCTGTCCGCCTCGGAAACACAGCCATCCTCGATCTTCTGTACTCCTGCGGAGTGGCGGTCGGGAAAAGCCTCGTGCTCGACCGCTCCGCCCTCACTGTGCCCTTCCAGGGCGCCGGGGCCTCGGGAAACGAGAAGGTCGACTATTTCCTCTACCCGCACTGGATTATGGTCCGTCCGGAGAACCTCGACCGCTCGGGAGGTTTAGTTCCGGAAAGCGGCGGGCTCGACCTTTTCTGGCCCAGTCCCCTCGAGTCATCCGGCGTTCCGGGCACGGATTTCCGCCCCCTTATCATGACGGGGAAAAAAGCCTGGCTGCAGACGAAGGATTTTGTCGTCGCCCCCGGCCCCGAGTCCAGCTACGAGGCCGAGCTGGAGGCCACGGTGGGGCAGTACACGCTCGCCGCCAGCACGCAGGTGAGGATCCCCGGGGCCGCAGGTCCTTCGCGCCTCATCGTCGTCGGGTCCTCCGATTTCGCGAGCGATCTCTCGGCCATGACGGGCTCCGCATTCAACACGGACTTTGTCCTTGGCGCCATCGACCTCCTCGTCCCCGGCACGCTCTTTGCAGCGACCGGGAACGAAGGCTCCGGCAAAAGCTCCGCAGAAGTCTTGAAGCCGCGGAAAGTCCGGGACAGGCGTTTTTCCAGGGCGGAGAGCGCCGAAAGCGCCGGGCGGCTCATTTCCGCCAACTATTTCATCAATCTCTTCTTCATACCCGCGGGGATCGTGATCGCCGGCATGATCCATGTGGCGGGACGGAAAAGGATGCGGAAGAAACCCGAAAGAGCGGGGAAGACGTCCCGGCCGGCGGTTCCGGCACCGTGAAAAAAGACAAAAAAACCATCGTACTCGCGGGGATAATCCTCGCCCTCTCTGCTCTCTTCATCGCGGGCCTCCTCATCCCCGAAGCCGGAGCGGGAGCCTCAGCCTTCCTCCGGGTTCAGTTCCTCCGGAAGGACAGGGTGGCGCAGGTCTCTTCCGTATCGATCGCGACGAACGACTACGAGGCCGAGCTCCTCCGGAGGGAGGGACGCTGGTTCCTCTTTGCCTGGGGGAGAGAGTTCCCGGCCCAGAGTGGCAGGGTCGAATCTCTCCTCGCGGAGTTATCTGCCCCGCGCCGGCTTGAAAAAGTGGCTTCCGGCAAGGAATCCTGGGGGGCACTCGGCCTCGACAAGGACAATGCCTGGAAGCTGACCGTGAAGGGTCCGCCCGGCGCCCAGCCAGTCTCCGCAGGATCGGCCGGGACAATCCTCGTCGACCTTTGCTTCGGTTTCACCGATTCCTCGGGAGACCGGGTCTATCTCCGCAGGGCTGGGGAGACAAGCTCCTGGAGAGGCGATTCAGGCATCTTCCGCCGGCTCGGCAGGAAGGCGGAAGACTGGTTGGACCTGATGCTCTTCGATGCGGCGCACGCGGGCGCGGACCTGCAATCCCTCGACGTGATTCCAGGCGGAAATGGCGCTTCCTCCTACTCGATTGCCCGCAACGGCGCGGAATGGAAATTCCGGGAGACCGCGGGCGGCGCCCTTCCACCCCTCATGGGCAAAGAGACCCGCAGGGCCGCTGCGGCCCGGATCGTGAAGTCCGTCCTTTCGCTCGAAGCCTTGGGTTTTGCCGGAGTGGGGGTCGACGGAGCCCATCCGCCGCAAGGCGGGCAGGCGAAGCCGGCGGGCAGATTGATCCTGCGCTCCGGCGATGGGGCGACCATCTCTGTTGATCTGACGGAAAGCTCAGGCTCTACACCGCTGGAGGCCGCGGTTTCTGGCAGAAAATGGGTCTATCTTCTTTCCCGCGAATCGCTCGCCGGTATCCTTCCCTGATCCCCACTCCATAAAAAACCGCCCCGCTATGACGCAGGGGCGGTCCGTTTGCCGGAAAATGGCGCTAACGCTCAGGATCAGGCATTCGCCGCTCCATAACCTTCCGTCCGCCTCTTGTACCGGGCAGGATCGGGATTGAAGGCGACGATGTGGGAATCCTGGTCCGTCCTCGCTTTCTGCAGGGCCGCGGTCGCTTCCTTGATCACCCTGCCGGCGGGCACGGCCCTTCCGGCTACAGCGGATATTCCCATATAGAGCGGCAGGTAGGGAGAGGGCTCCCTGTAAAGGCTGATCATGGATTTCAGGCTTTTGAGCAGATCTTCGGTGAGGCGCACCGCGCGCTTGACGTCGATATTGGGCAGAATGAGTGCGAAACCTCCGGGACCGCACTCGAAGGCAAGGTCGCGGATGCTGAAATAGTCCTTTATCGATGCCGTGAAGGCGGGGTACATCGGGTCACGCGAAGTGAGGCCGTCAAACGACACCATGAGGAGGGAGACGTCCCCGCCCTCCGCCTGTGAGCGGGCGATTTCCGTTTCGAGTTTCTCGGGCAGATTCCTCTCCCAGCCGAGACCGGAAATCGGCGAATACAGACCAAGCGTGTATTCGGAGGGGATACTCTCTCCGCTTCCCGCGCTGCCGGAGGGAATCGCCGTCTCGTGGAAGCTGCCTGCCCCCTGCGCTGGCTGCGTTGTGGTTTCCCATCCCTGGAAGGCGCGGAACTGCGACTGGGAGTTCTGGCCCGGAGTCTGGATTCCTGAAGTTGTCGGGACAGGCGCAGCCCTGCCGGCGGCTCCGGGAACCGAAGCGGCCTGCGGGGAGGCTGAGGGAGACGGGCCGGCTCTCGGCTCCGTGCGGGGGGGAGCCTCGACCTGCCATGAAGCTGAAGCTTCGGCCTGAGCCTGACTGCCACTGTCGATCCCCTTGTACGATGCCTCGAACTCGGCGAGGGCGCGGGCCGTATCCTCCGCCGACGAGACGCGGGACCGGAAAGATTCGTCGGATGATTCCCCGCCTGCGGCGCCGTGGCCGACATCTGCGGGCTTGGGGCCCGCCATTCTCGGCGCCGCGGAGTCAGGGGAGGGCCTCGCCGCGGCTGTTCCTGACATGATCGCCCGGTATTTGGAATCGGCGGAATTCTCCATCTCGGGGAATTCGATGTCGTGCGTTCCGGGGGCAGAGGCGACAGTCTTCGGGCTTTCATTTCCCGTCAGCCCCTGTCCGGCGAGGGCGGCCACCTTCGACTGGCTCGTCTGCAGGGGCACATCCGCGACGAGTCTCGACGAGGCGAGATCGCTCACCTTGGGCCTCGGTGTGGCCGCGGTCTGGACGCGCGCAGTGCCACCGCCACCCGGCGCAGCGGCGGGGCGGGGCTTCTCTCCGCGGAGCGTGGGTGGTCCTGGTCTCACGATGGGCTGCTCGTAGGACCTCGGGACCGTCTTCGTTTCAGGCTTCAGCAGCGACATTACGAGCACAAACACGATGACGGCCAGGACATACACGCCGAGCACGATGAGTGCGCTGCGGAGAATCGAGAATATCTTCGTCTGGGGCAGGGTGGTGTAGAGCGCCACGAGGTTGATGTTGCCCGTGATCTGCGATGAATATGATGTCGTGCTCGTTTTCGGGCCGACGAAGGTCGATCTGTCCGCGGAGAGATAGGGCGTCTCCGCCGGGATCCGCCACACGACCTGGCCGGCCTGGTCCGTGATCATGGCGGCGAGAAGGGGCTTCGAGCCTTTGTACAGGGCGACAAGGCGCTCGCGCAGGAAAGGATCGTTGAGTTCGTCGAGGGACTTGACCCCCCGGAGCGTATTGGTGAAGCGATCGAACTCGGTCTCGGCGAGATTTCTGCCGGCCTTGCCCGCCGCGTCGATCCCGAGCACGACCGACAGGGCCACCGCCACCGCCAGCACAATTGAAACCACAGCCAACGCGATACGCACTGTCTTGTTCATGGCACCTTCCTGATCTTTATATCATATCGGCATTTTCTGATTTGCGCTTTCGCGCATTCGCATCGCGCGCAGGGCCGATTCCTTGAATTTCCGCCCCCTGTCGAACTCGTGGAGGAACATCCCGAAAGACGTGCAGCCGGGCGAGAGGATGACGGAATCGCCGGGCCGGGCATCGTTGGCGGCGGACTCGACGGCGGCATCGAGATCCGCGAAGGGACCGCGATAGCGAAGGCCGTCTTCGTCGAGAAGGGTCCGGAGCTTCTCCGTTCCCGTTCCCGCGAGGAGGATGATGGATTTCGCCCTGGTGTACTCTTTCCGGACCGGCTCGAAATCGAGGTTCTTGTCGGTTCCGCCGGTTATGAGGACGGGCGGCTCGTCGAAACTCAGGAGGGCGGCCGCGACTGCCTGAGGGATCGTGGCGGCCGAATCGTTGTACCAGCGCACGCCCGCCGATTCGGCGAAAAACTCCATGCGGTGCTCCACACCGGGGAAGGAGGCCATGCCGCCGCGTATGGCCTCCGGATCGACGCCCATGGCGCGAAGCGCACAGGCCGCGGCCAGCAGGTTTTTCCTCTGGTGGATGCCCTGCACGAGGAGCTCCGAGGGGAGAATCTCCTCGGGATTTGCCGGGGCTCCGGCCCTGTCTTCGGGAAAGGCGAAATAACCTCGCCTGCCTCTCGCGGGAGCGCCCTCTGCCGGTTCCAGCCAGGCTCCCGGAAGCCCCGTCTCCGTTTCCGAGTACCAGAGGACCTTTCCGCGGGTTTCCGACGCGAAGGAGCGGCCCCAGTCCTGGTCGCGGTTGCAGACCGTGAACGTGCTGCAGTCCTGGTCGGCGTAGATGAGCCTCTTGTCGGCGACGTATTCATCCATCGATGAGTAGCGGTTCATGTGGTCGGGCATTATGGAGGTGAGCAGGGCCACCTTCGGTTTCAGGACTCCGAGCCCCCGTATGTCGGCCAGCTGCCATGAGGAGAGCTCCAGAACGACAGGCCTGTCGGTGCTGGTCTCCTCGACGAAGGTGAGAGGGGAGACGGTGATGTTCCCCCCGAGGAAGGCGGAAATCCCCGCCGCGCCGAATCCGTGGTAGATTGCGCTGGCCGTGGAGGACTTGCCCTTCGATCCGGTTACGGCCACAAGGGGGGAGTTCGAAATGGCGAGGAAGACAGAGATATCCGTCTCGACCCTGTGCGCGGCAGAGAGATAGGGGGAATCGGACTTGACCGCCGGATTCTTGACGACTATGTCGGCGCCCGAGAAATCGACCATCTCGTGGCGGCCGAGGACGTAGCGGACAGGGAGCCCGGCGAGGGCCTCGATGGAGGGTGCGAGCGTCTTCTCGTCTCTCATGTCGGTGACCGTCACCGATGCGCCTCTGCGGGCGAAGAACCTGGCGCTCTCGAGGCCTCCCCCGTGGAGTCCGAGTCCCATTATGGTGACCTTCACGCCTCCCAGGCTGGTAAAATCCGTCGCGGAATGTGGCACGGCCGACTCCTTGCAGTTCTGTCCCGTCATTGTGTCAAAGTTCGCCGCGATTCTCAAGGCTCGCTCAAGGCATCCGGCCGGTATCGCCCCATCCTGCGATTCTTCTCGACGAAAGAAGCTTGAATGGGGCTTTTGAAAGCATTAAATTCCCCGTATGTTCGACTTTATGCTGAGGATATCCCCTGTCGGCCAGGCTTTTATCGCCACCCTCTTCACCTGGGGCATCACGGCCCTTGGCGCAGCCATGGTCTTCTTCTTCAAGAGCATCAACCGCAAAGTCCTGGATGGCATGCTCGGTTTCGCGGGAGGAGTCATGATCGCGGCCAGCTTCTGGTCTCTGCTCGCTCCCAGCATCGAGATGGCCGAATCGATGGGCCTCCCCTCCTGGCTGCCGGCCCTCGTCGGATTCCTCGCGGGTGGAGTATTCCTCAAGGTTGTTGACAAGGTTCTTCCCCACCTCCACATCGGCCTCGATATCGACAAGGCGGAGGGACCCAAGACTTCGCTCAAGAGGAGCGTCCTCCTCGTGCTCGCGATCACCTTGCACAACATTCCCGAGGGCCTCGCTGTCGGCGTCGGATTCGGGGCACTGGGAGCCGGACTCGAGTCGGCCACTTTCGCGGGAGCCGTCGCCCTGGCCCTCGGAATAGGTCTGCAGAATTTTCCCGAGGGCGCCGCGGTTTCCATCCCTCTGCGGAGGGAAGGACTTTCCCGCACGAAGAGCTTTCTTTACGGCCAGGCCTCGGGTCTCGTCGAGCCCGTGGCGGGCGTCCTGGGAGCCATCCTTGTCATCGCGATGCAGCCCATCCTGCCCTACGCCCTCGCCTTTGCCGCGGGCGCCATGATTTATGTCGTAGTGGAGGAAGTGATCCCCGAATCCCAGTCCTCGGGCAACTCGGATATTTCGACGATGGGAGCCATGGCCGGATTTGCCCTCATGATGTTCTTGGATGTAGCCCTGGGCTGATGTCGACTTGCATTTCTCTCAAGGGGAATACCTACACGCAATCAACTCCCCTGTGCCGCACCCACGTGCTCCGCGATGAAGGCGGCGTAGGCTGGGGTCGAGGACATGAGTTCCTCGTGTCGTCCGAAGCCGACGATTCTGCCGGAATCCATGAACATGATCCTGTCCACGTGTTGCAGAGTGGAGAGCCGGTGCGACACGATGAAGCAGGTGAGGTCGCGCGACCAGGCCGAGAGGGCGGCCATGAGCCGCTCCTCGTTGCCCGCATCGAGGCTCGCCGTGATGTCGTCCAAAAGGAGGATCTTCGGCTCCCGCGCGAGGGCGCGCGCTATCGCGAGCCTCTGCTTCTGTCCCCCTGAGACATTTGATCCCCTCTGCCCGAGCACCGAATCCGCGCCCGCGGGCATGAGCCTCACCTCCGCGTCGATCTGGGCTATCCCGAGGACGGCCCAGAGCTTTTCTTCCGCGATGGAGAGTCCCGCGCCCGGACTGCCGAAGGCCATGTTCTCCCTGACTGTTCCCGAGAAGAGCAGGGGCTCCTGCGGCACGTAGCCCATGTCGGCCGCGGCTTCTTCGGGAATCGCCCGCGGCATTCCGACGGCGCCTAAGCGGAGTTCGCCGGAATCGCGGTAGAGGACCCCGCAGAGGATCTTCATCAGTGTCGATTTACCGCAGCCGACGGGGCCTATGACGGCGATCTTCTCGCCTCTGCCGACGGAAAACGAAATCGAGTCGAGGGTGTGGCCCTCCTTCCCCGGATAGCTGAAACAGAGATTTTTCAGCTCCACGCTTCCCGCCTGAGCCCGCGCAGGCAGGACGGAGCCTTCCGAGCGTTCGGATGGATAGTCGCCGATTTCCTCGAGCCTGTCGATGTTGGCGAAGGATCTCTTGCCCGAAATGAGAAGCTGGGGTATGTCGAGCATCGGGTAGATCAGCATGCCGAGGTAGTTGTAGAAGGCGTAGAATGTGCCGATCCCTATGCTTCCCTTCACAGCCATGTAGCCGCCCGCGAAGATGATCCCGATCTGGGCGAAGTACTCTATGTACTGATAGATGAGGCGCATGACCGAGTCGAGCTTCGCGACGCTCATCTCGGTGGCGTAGCGCCGCGCGAGTGCCGCGTCGAAGAATCGCCCGTATTTCTCCTCGCAGGCGTAGGCCTTGATGATCCTGGCCCCCGCGAAGCTCATCTCGAGCTGGTTGTTGACATCCGAAATGGCCTCCTGGTTGCGCCTGTACGAGTCGTAGATCCGGTTCTGGGCGTACCAGAATACGCCGATCATGAGGGGAACCGGGATGAGCGAGAGGAGGGTGAGGCTCGGGTTGAGGAGAAACATGGCACCCAGGCAGAAGGCGATCTTGGAGAAGGCCTCGACGGCGCGGAAGATGCCGGAACAGAGGAACCAGGCGAGCCGCCCGTTGTCCGAGACGTCCTCGGTCAGGCGCGTGAGGATGTCGCCCGAGCGGAAGGCGGAGAAGAAGCGGTAATCTTTGGAGAGGACGGCCTCGAAGTAGCGTTTGCGGAGGAGGTAGTCGAAGATGGTGTTCGTCGCCGCCCGTATGCCGGGGAAGAGGTCGGAGACGAAGCCTCCCGCCCCGACGGCGAGGAGGATGAGGGTGAGCCGAGCGATCTCTCCCATCGCCTGACTGCCGCCTGTGCCCTTCGCGAGCGTGCTCTGGAGGGAATCGAGGATGAGCTTCGCGATGTAGGGATAGAGGACGGCCACGGCGCTCGAGAGCAGGGTGAGGACGAGAAGGAGGGCGATGAGCCAGATCCTTTCCCTCCATATTTTGAGAATCCAGGACAGGTGGGATGTCTTTTGGGATGTCTTTTTCATGCCGCTCCCTTAAGTCTCGCGAGCGGAGCCAGCAATTCCAATTCCGTTCCCGGCATCTGGCTTCCCGCCTGGCTCAGCCTGGAGCTCTTCGGAGTCGGGAAACTGCAGGCGCACGAGGCGCGCGTACTCGGGGCAGTCCTGCATGAGGCTGCCGTGCGTTCCTCTCGCGATGATTTTTCCTCTCTCGAAGTAGAGGATCTGCTCCGCGCCGAGCACGCTCGAAAGTCTGTGCGCGACGACGACCGATGTGCGGCCCGCGAGCATGCCGCCCATGGCCCCGCGGATGCGATTTTCCGTCACCACGTCGACGCTCGCCGTCGCCTCGTCCAGCACGACTATCGGGGGGTCGACGGCCAGAGCCCTCGCGAAGGACAAAAGCTGTTTTTCACCCGAAGAGATGTTGGACCCCCGCTCCCGGAGCTCGGTCGCGAGTCCTCCGGGCATGGCCTCCACGAAGTCCGTGGCCTGGACGAGATCGAGGGCGCGCCGCACGCGGTCTTCGTCCACGCCGGAGTCGTAGATCCGCACATTTTCGAGGACGGGGCCAGGGAAGAGGTAGACATCCTGGAGGACGAGGCCGACCATGCGCCGCCAGGAAGCGAGGTCGAGATCGCCGAGAGGGACTCCATCCACCAGGATTTCACCTCTCTCGGGCGTATAGAAGCGGCACAAGAGCCCTATCGTCGTCGATTTCCCCGATCCGGAGGGACCGACGAGGGCGGTCATGCGGCCGGAAGGTATGAAAAAAGACACATCTTCAAGTACCCAGTCGTCTTTATACCGGAACCAGACATTCCGGAACTCGATGGCGCAGCCCGGGCCGGGGAGAAGCCCCGAGCCTTTACTTTCCGGGGGAAGGTCGAGAATGCCGAAGACCCGCCTCAGCGAGACTCTCGCCTGCTGGATGCCCCGTATATTCTCGGCGATTTCCATGAGGGGCTCGAAAAGCCTGCGGCCGTAATCGATGAAGACGAGGAGGGTTCCGAGCGATATCGTTCCGGCGAGTATGCGGGGAGCGAGCGAGCGCACGACGAGGAAGATGAAGAGCGGACCCATGAAGAATCCCAGGGCGCTCATCGCGATCCGTTCGAGGAGATAGGTGTACACATCGTTGTCGCGCTTTTTTTTCGCCGCCCCGTCGAGTTTATCCGCCGCCCATGCCCTTCTTCCGAATGCCACGAGGACCTCTATACCCTGGACGAATTCGGCGACCATGGACGAGATCATCGCGTACAGCGACCTGGTCCTCTCGTAGCGGACTCTCAATTTGTCGAAAAAAAAGAAAACGAAAAAGACGAGAACCGGCATCGCCGCGGTGATCCAGAGCGTTATCCCTGGTTCGAGAAAGAAGCAGACCGTCATCATGCCGCCGAAAAAGAGGAGGTTGGCGGCGAGCGATATTCCGGTCCGGGAAAAGAACTCGCGCAGCTTTTCCGTGTCGCTCTCCGTCCGCGATATGAGTTCGCCCACGGGATGAGCGTCGAACCAGGAGACTGGCAGAGTCAGAAGGTGGCCGAACAATGATTTTTTTATCGATGTCACGATGTCGAGGCCGAGCTTCGCGATGCTCATGTTCTGGACATAGCCGAGGACGCCTATGGCCGCCACGATTCCGAGGTAGCCGAAGGCGCGCACGAGTAGTCCGCTGACGTCCTTGGCCGGGATCGATTCGTCTATGATGGACTTGAGTATGAGTGGACCCGCGAGCTGGCCGGCCGTGACGGCCAGCATCGAGGAGAAGCCGATCGCCGCCAGTTTTTTTTCACTCTGGAAGTAGGCGAGGATTCGATTTTCGGGGAGGGGCCTGGGCATAAGACCCATACTATACCACGACGGGGACATAAAAAGGCAGACCGTGCAGGTCTGCCGAGACGCGAGACGGAAGCAAAAAGCCGCGAGTCCCGCCATTTCCGGCGGGATGGTTCAGATGCCCAGGTAGGCCTTCCTGACGCTCTCGTCGCGCGCAACATCTGCCGCAGCGCCCGAGAGCACGATGGAGCCCGTCTGGAGGACGTAGGCCCGGTGCGCGATGGACAGCGCCATGAGGGCGTTCTGTTCGACGAGGAGGACCGTCGTCCCCTTCGCGTTCAGCTCCTTTATCACGTCAAAGATCTGATCGACGAGGACTGGCGCGAGTCCCATGGAGGGCTCGTCCATGAGGATGATCCTGGGATTCGACATGAGTCCCCGCGCAGTCGCCAGCATCTGCTGCTCGCCGCCCGAGAGCGTGCCGCCCTTCTGACTCTCCCGTTCCTGGAGGCGGGGAAAGAGGGTGAACGCCCTCTCGATGCCGGCAGCCACCTCGGCCTTGTCCCTGACGAGGTAGGCTCCCATCTCGAGGTTCTCCCTGACGGTGAGGCGCGGGAAGATGCCACGCCCCTCTGGCACGAGGCCGAGCCCCTCCTTGTGGACTATGTGGGGCGGCATGGCCGATATGTCTTTGCCGGCGAGGAGGACCCGCCCTTTGCGGGGATGGAGGAGTCCGGAAATCGAGCGCAGGGTAGTGGTCTTGCCGGCGCCGTTCGCCCCGATGAGGGTCACGATCTCGCCCTCCTCGACCTTGAGGGAAACGCCCTTCAGCGCGTGGATGTTGCCGTAATACGAGTGGATGTCGTCGAGTTCGAGCAGGCTCACCGCTTCCTCCTCTAGTGGTTCATGGACGCGGCAGCGCCGCGCCCGAGATAGGCTTCGATGACCTGCGGATTCTCCGCAATCTGTTTCGGCAAGCCTTCCGCAATCTTCTCGCCGTGGTCCATGACCGTGATCCGCTCCGAAATGCTCATGACGACCCTCATGTCGTGCTCGATGAGGAGGATCGTGATGCCGAGTTCGTCCCGCAGGCGCCGGAAGAGGTGCATGGCGTCCTCGCTCTCCGCGGGGTTCATGCCGGCCGTCGGCTCATCGAGGAGGAGAAGCTTCGGATCGGAGGCGAGGGCGCGGGCGATCTCGACGCGGCGCTGGGCGCCGTAGGGGAGACTCGACGCGAGCTCGTTGCCGACACCGCGGAGCCCCACGTACTCCATGAGCCTTTCAGCCTTCTTCTCGGCCTCGTCCTCTTCCTTCCGGAAGGCTCTGGTGCCGAGCACCGCCTGGACCGCGTTCTGTTTCAGCCGGGTGTAGGCGCCCACCATGATGTTCTCGACGACGGTCATACCGCCGAAGAGCCTGATGTTCTGGAATGTCCTCGCCATGTGGTGGACAGTGATCTTCTCGGGCGCCATGCGGGCGATCTGCCTGCCGTCGAAGACGATGGAACCCTCCTCGGGCTTGTAGAGGCCGGAAATCGCGTTGAAGAACGTTGTCTTCCCCGCTCCGTTGGGACCGATGATGCTGTAGATCCGGCCCGCTTCCATGGCGAAATCCATCTTGTTCACGGCGACGAGGCCGCCGAAACGCTTCACGACGGCCTTCGTGAGAAGGATGTACTCGCTGTCAGCCACGGTCGGCCCCCTTTTCGGCTTTTTCCTCATCTCTGCGGACTTGGGCCGTGGTCTCGCCCGATTTCGCGGTCCCGCTCCCGGAGATCCCGTTTCCATCGCCCTTTCCGCCGTCATCCGGCTGTCCATTCCGCTCAGGACTCAGTTCGTCATCCTGGTGGCGCTTCAGCTCCCGCTGGCGCCTCGTCGCCGGCAGGATGCCGGCAGGTCTGTAGATCATCATGAGGATGAGGATGATGCCGAAGACGAGCCTCTGGTACTTGGAGGGGTCGAGCTGGTTCGAGAGATTCTTCCAGGCGAAGTTGATGATGGGGATCACCGCGTCGCTCTGACGGAGCCTGGAGAGGAAGAGGGAGAAGCTCTGCAGGACCTGGAGGTTGAGGATGATGACGACGCTCGCGCCGATGATGACGCCGGGGATGCTTCCGATGCCGCCCAGAATGACCATGGTGAGGACGCCGACGGACTGGAGGAAGTTGAAGGACTCGGGGCTCACGAAGGTTCTGCTCGCCGCGAAGAGGACACCCATCGCTCCCGCGAAGGAGGCTCCCACGGCGAAGGCCCCGAGCTTGAGCTTGTTGGCGGGTATGCCCATGGCTCCCGCCGCGAGTTCGTCCTCTCGGATTGCAGTCCAGGCGCGGCCGATCTTAGAGTTGTCGAGGCGGTAGGTCACGACGATGACGGCGATCACGACGATGAGGGCGATCAGGTAAAAGAGGATGTTGTAGAACTGGTTGACCGTCACGGGCCTCCCGACAAGGGGCTCGAAGATCCGGTTGAAGAAAGCGATGACATTGGGTGAAAGCGTGGGCCTCTGGATCGGGGAAATTCCCTGGGGCCCGTTCGTGAGGTTGAGGGGCTTGTCCAGGTTGTTCACGAGCTGGCGCACGATCTCGCCGAATCCGAGGGTGATGACGGCGAGGTAGTCGCCGCGCACACGGAGCACCGGAAGACCCAGGATGAGTCCGACGATGGCCGCCGCGATGATTCCGAGGAAAATGAACAGATAGAACCAGTCGGGGGCGAGAAAGAATTGTGTTCCGGGAGGTGCGGTTCCGGGAATCTCGTGGAGGAGGTGGGGCTGCTGTGAACCGAAGAAACCCCAGAGGTAGGCGCCGACCGCGTAGAAGGCCATGTAGCCGAAATTGAGGAGGCCCGAGAATCCGACGACGATGTTGAGCCCGAGGGCGAGGGCCGAGAAGACCGCAATCTGAAAAATTACTTCGAGATAGAATATGTTGCGCGCGCCTAAAACGGGTACGAGGACGACGGCGACGAGGACGGCGAGCGCGAGCTTGATAGCCCGGTTCATGTGGAGGAAGTAAGGCAGTCCGGCCGCCCCGGCGAAGACGAGGAAGGCGGGGATGGAGCGCGGGCTTAGGTAGACGAGG
Organism: Treponemataceae bacterium; assembly: GCA_963678065.2. GTDB lineage: Bacteria > Spirochaetota > Spirochaetia > Treponematales > Rectinemataceae. Next base: position 1,018,048 of record CAXXVZ010000003.1, on the reverse strand, counting down.
ACGAATCCGAGGGCGATGAGGGCGATGGACAGAATGTAGGGTGTCTTTCCCGCATTGGCGGCCTTGGCGGCTGCCCGCAAGGAAGCCTGGATGGATTCCCGAAGTGCGTTCCCGGGGGCCGCCCCCCGAGCCTTCTTGTTCCGCTCTTTCATGGAGTCCTCCTCACGCCTTCTGGGATATCTGCTCGCCGAGCAGTCCCGAGGGGCGGAATATGATGACGATGATCAGGACGGAGAAGGCGATGATGTCCTTGTACTCCGATCCGAAATTTCCCATGGTGAATGTCCCGAGGTAGGCTCCGGCGAAGCTCTCCAGCATGCCGAGGACGATGCCGCCGAGGAGGGCGCCCGTCAGGTTGCCGATGCCGCCGAGGACTGCGGCCGTGAAGGCCTTCATGCCCGGCATGAAGCCCACGAAGGGGTCGATGCGCGTGAACTTGAGCGCGTAGAGGACGCCGGCTGCGCCGCCCAGGGCTCCTCCCATCATGAAGGTGAAGGCGATGATGCCGTTGACGCCGATGCCCATGAGGGCCGCCGTATTGCGGTCCTGGGCAACCGAGCGTATGGCCTTACCTATCCGCGTCGCATTGACGATGTAGTTGAGCCCCACGAGCATGAGGACGGCAGCCACGATGACGACGAGAGACTTGACCTGGATGTCGACGAGGACGGGGTCGGCCGGGTTGCCGAAGCTGAAGAGGGCTATCCTCTCGTCGAAATTGCCGAAGGTCGGGATGACCCGGTAGAACTGACCCGTCGTGAGACTCTCTACGAGGCGGATGATATCCTGCAGGGCGAATGAGACGCCGATGGCCGAGATGAGAGGGACGAGGCGCGGCGAATCGCGCAGGGGGCGGTAGGCTGTGCGCTCTATGAGCATCGCGACCGAGCCGGACACGGCCATGCTGACCGCGAGCGCGAGGACGAGGTAGAGGTAGGCTCCCCATGGGCCTGCCATGGCCAGCACGCCGAGCTTGTCCATGAAGATGAGAAATTCGACGCCGGAGAAGGCGCCGATTGCGAAAATCTCGCTGTGGGCAAAGTTGATGAACTCGAGGACGCCGTAGACCATCGTGTAGCCGAGGGCTATGGCGGCGTAGACGAAGCCGAGCGTGACGCCATCGATGAGTGTTTGTGGAAGGTTGGCCACGGTGTAGGTCAGGATGCCCCTCTGTTGGGTCTCGAGAAGGAGCTTGTCGGCGCCCGAACCCTTGGACAGAAGGGCGAGGACGATCATGATCGCGGAGAACAGGGCCCCCGCTCCAAGGACGAACACAGCCATCCTTCCAAGCGGCAGCACGATTTCGCGCAGCGCCTCCGATCTCGGGAATCTTCGCATAGAGCCTCCTGGATGCATTGTCGGTGCCGGGAAATCCGGCCGAAGCTTGATGTGTTCCGGCCTACCGCTGCGGGCTGATCCGGACCATGCGGAAATGCGCCGGACCACGGCGACTCCATTCCCGCCCGAGAGCGGGAATAGAGTCGCTGCGTCGCCGGATTCACGGCAGAGTATCGGTCAGAGAAGGATCATTTGGGCGGTTCGATATCCAGAGTCTGGTCGATCCTGTTCATGGACCACTTGGCCGGATCGCCCGAGGTGACCTGGATGATGAAGTATTTGGCCTTGTTGAGGTCACCCTTGGCGTTGAAGTTGAAGGTTCCGGTGATTCCGGGGAAGTCCTTGAGGGCGCGGACTGCCGCGCTCACCGCTTCGCGGGTCGGCATCTTGTTCTTTGCCGCGACAGCCGCGTTTTCGATCGCCTTGAGGGCGATGGCCGCGCAGTCGTAGGCCTGGGCGGCGAAGGGCTGAGGCTCGGCGCCGAACTTCTTCTTGAAGTCAGCCTGGAATTTCGCGGTGCCCGGATAGGCGCTGGCCGGTCCGGATACTGTCGAGAAGTAGGTTCCGGTTCCCTGGAGGAGGGTATCTCCACCGATCTTCGCGGCATCGGAGGCGTCGAAACCGTCGTCGGAGAGGAACATTCCCTTGTAACCCTTCTGACGGGCCTGTTTGAAGAGGACCGCGGCCTGGTCGAACATGCCTCCGAAGTAGATGGCCTCGGGCTTGCCGGCGAGGATGGGGGAGAGGATGGAGTCGAAGTTGGCTTTCTCTTCCGTTCCCGCGAATCCGAGCACCTTGATGCCGAGCCTCTCGGCCTCACGCTTGAAGTACTCCGCGATTCCCTGGCCGTAGGCGGTCTTGTCGTGGAGGACGTAGGCGCTCTTGATGCCTTTGGTCTTCGCGAACTGGGCTCCGACGGCGCCCTGCACATCGTCGCGGCCGCAGATGCGATTCACTTCGAGGTAGCCGCGCTCGGTGACCTTGGGGTTGGTGTTGGCGGGGGATACGTTGACGAGCCCCGCGGCGTGATATTCTTCGGACGAAGGAATCTGGACACCGGAATTGTAGTGGCCGACGATGGCGAGGACGGCGGGGTCGGAGACAATGCTCTTCGCGTTCGCGACGCCCGTGTCCGGGTTGCCCTGGTCGTCGAAAGCGGCGAGTTCAACTTTGAAGCCAAGTTTGGCGAGGGGGCCGGCGAGCTGCTCGACGGCGAGCTGCGCTCCGTTCTTGATGTCAGTTCCGACCGCCGACATGCCGCCCGAAAGTGGGCTCTGGGTGGCGATCTTTATTATAGTGGGGGCACCGAATGCCGCCATGGGGAGGCAAACCATTACCAATACCGCAACGATCAGGAAAATCCGTTTCTGCATATGCATTCCCTCCGGAATAATCTGTGGGTTCGGATGTCCGGCAAGGCGCGAAGGCCTGCCATCGGTGTGGGCTGGCGAGATGGATGGTCTCTTGGTTTTCCGGCGACCTCCTTGCTGATTTTCCTGTTTGATAACAAAATAGCGGTCAGAATCCTTCGGCCTGAAATGCCCGGCCGGACATCCTCTCCGCGGACTTTCCGCGGTTCCGGTACTGCTCTTGGACGACCTCCGTCGTTATCGTATTCAACTTTCTTGTGAAGCGCAAGTGCAAGAATATGAATTTCTTATCTTTTAAACTGTATAATTACTCATTTTTATTGAACATACGTTTTTCGCTTGACAGGGAATCAGCCCCGACTTAGGCTGCCTCAATGACTTTTGTCCTAAATCCTTCATGTTCACTCTAAATATTATTGTGGTTTTTTTACATTTATATGCATTTCTCGGTTTGTGGAGGCGAGTGTGGAACGGATTGCCGGGCACCCTGTCGTGGAGATTCCCAGGAACCGGGTGATTGTGAATTTTTACTTTGACGGCAAAGAATTGTCGGGATACGATGGCGAGGCCCTCTCTTCCGCGCTGGTCGCAGCCGGAGTGACACGCTTTTCACTTCATCCCAGGGATGGCAGGCCGCAGGGAATTTTCTGCGCGAACGGGCAGTGTTCGCAGTGCACAGCCATCGTCGACGGCATGGCGCGCAAGGCCTGCGTAACGCCCCTGCGCGCCGGCATGGACGTCAGAACCCTGACAGGACTCCCCGTCCTGCCCGCCGACGACAAGCCCGCCGGGCACATGGAAAAGAGGCGCCTTTCAGCCGACATTCTCGTCATAGGGGGTGGGCCTTCCGGCCTCGCCGCCGCCGTCGAGCTCTCGCGGATGGGGCTGTCTGTCATCGTCGCCGACGACAAGGCATCATTGGGCGGAAAACTCGTCCTGCAGACGCACAAGTTCTTCGGGTCCCAGGACGACTGCTACGCGGGGACGAGAGGATTCGACATCGCGAAGACGCTCGAAGCCCAGGTCCGCTCCATGCCGAGCGTGACCATCCTCGCGAACAGCCCCGTCGTCGGAATCTACAAGGACAGGAAAGCCGGAATCTATGTCGACTATGCTTCCTACGTCCTTGTCGACTTCACGGCCCTCGTCGTGGCGACGGGAGCCCGCGAGCGGAGCATCATATTCCCCGGCAACGATCTGCCAGGCGTCTACGGCGCCGGGGCTTTCCAGACCCTCGTCAACAGGGATCTGGTGAAGGCCGCGAGGCGGGTGCTCGTCGTGGGCTCCGGCAACGTGGGCCTCATAGCCGCCTACCATGCCCTGCAGGCCGGCATCGAGGTGGCCGCCATCGTCGAGATACTCGGCAAGGTGAACGGCTACAAGGTCCACGCCGACAAGATCGTCAGGGTGGGCGTGCCCGTCTACCTCAGCACGACGGTCCTGGCCGTCGAGGGAGAGGGAAGGGTACAGCGGGCCGTCGTCGCGGCCGTCGGCAAGGACTTCAAGCCGATACCCGAGACGACGCGGGTCTACGAGGTGGACACCGTCCTCGTCGCCGCAGGCCTCTCGCCCTGCGACGAATTCTACCGCCAGGCCCGCGACTTCGGTTTCCTCGCGGTCAGCGCGGGCGACGCGGAAGAGATAGCCGAGGCATCCAGCGCCATGTTTGGGGGGCGCATCGCCGCTCTCTCGCTCGGCAAGCTTCTCGGCTACAAAGTCGAGATCGATCCCTCCTGGATAGCCAAACGGGAAGTCCTCAAGTCGCGTCCCGGAGAGATCATCGTCCGCGATTCGGAGAAACCCGGCAGCTCATGGAGACCCGTCTTCTTCTGTACGGAGGAGATACCCTGCAACCCCTGCACGAGCGTCTGCCCGACGCACTCCATACGTCTGCGCGCCCGCAAGGGCAACATCCTCGATCTTCCATATTACCAGGGAACGGATTGCAGGGGCTGCATGGCCTGCGTCGCCATCTGTCCCGGACTCGCCGTCTCCATGGTGCGCAGGATCGACGAGGACTGGGCCGAGGTAGTGCTCCCCTATGAGTTCCCCGCCGAATTCGCGGCGGGAACGAAGCTCGCTCTCCTCGACACCGACGGGGCTTTCCTCGAGGAGGCTGAACTCCTGCGGAAGGTCTGGAACAGGAAAAACAAGACCTGGCTCCTCACCTTCCAGGTGACGGGCCCGAATGCGACGAAGGCCATCGGCATCCGCGTCCAGAGACCTGAGGCGACCGAGCCTTCGCGCGAATGCGCCTATTCGGCCCTCTCGGACGAGGCCATAGTCTGCCGCTGCGAACACATCTCTGTGGGAGAGATGGTGGCCTTCATCAGGGAAAACAGAATCCGGGATGCGAACCAGCTCAAGACCCTCCGCGCCGGGATGGGCTCTTGCGGTTCCAAAACCTGTTCGGTCCTCCTGCCCCAGGTCTTCCGCAAGGCGGGCGTCGACCCCGCCGAGGTCGCGGGGCTGACACTCCGCCCCGTCAACATGGAGACGGGTTTTGCAGCCCTCGTCAACGAAGGCCGCGAAACCCGCATCGAGGCAGATGCCTCACAGAGGGGGGCCCCATGATCACGAGCGATCTCGTCATTGTCGGCGCCGGTTCCGTCGGCGTCCCACTCGCGTATTATTGCTCCCGCAAGGGCCTTTCCGTCACCGTCATAGAAAAGGAAGCCTCCTGGGGAAGAGGGCAGAATCGCGCAGCCATCGGAGGAATACGCGCAACGCATTCGGACCCCGCCAAAATAAAGATCTGCCTCGAATCCATCGCCATAATCTCCTCCATGAAGGAGGAACAGGGGCTCGATGTAGAGTGGCACCAGGGCGGCTACATGTACGTGGCCTACGACAAGGTCAGGGAGAAAGCCTTCAAGGATCTCCTCGTCGTCCAGAAGGCGGCCGGCCTCGACATAGACTGGATCGGTCCAGGGCGGATCGAATCCCTTGCTCCCGGCATCAATACCGCCGGGTTGATCGGCGGGACATTCAGCCCCGGAGACGGCTACGCCTCGCCCCTCATGAGCTCCACAGCCTTCCACGCCCTCGGCATGCGGTCCGGCGTCGATTTCCGCTTCGGCGAGACTGTGCGCGCCTTCAGGACGGAGGGAGAGAAAATCACCTCCCTCGTCACGGACAGGGATGAGTATTCGGCGCCCCTCTTCGTGAATGCAGCCGGCGCCGATGCCTCCGAGGTCGCCGACTGCGCGGGCGTGTCGCTCCCGGTTCATCCCGACTGCCACGAGGCGGGCGTGACGGAACCCGTGGAACGATTCATGGGGCCCATGATCGTCGACATACGCCCCGACGACGAATCGGGAAACTACTATTTCTACCAGTGCGGCACGGGACAGGTCGTGTTCTGCATAACGCCGAGGCCGCAGGTCTGGGGGAAGGACAAGGATTCCACCTCCTCTTTCCTGCCGCTCTGTGTCCGCAGGATGATCGAACTCTACCCGCGGCTTCGGAACCTCCGTGTCAGGAGGACCTGGAGAGGAATGTACCCCATGACTCCCGACGGGCTCCCGATCGTGGGCTATCCGCGCGAAATCTCCAACTTCCTTCTGGCTGTAGGCATGTGCGGTCAGGGCTTCATGATCGGTCCGGGGCTCGGCAAGATCCTCGCCGAATGCATAGCCGCCGGATCTTCGGGCGAGCGGCCCGCGGGTTCGACGGGCTACGGCTTCGTCTTCGACGAACTCGTGCCCTACCGCAGCTTCGAGGGGATGGAGCTGCTCAAATAGGCGGAGGTCAGCCCGCGTTCAGCGGGTCAGAAAGGTCGCCGCGGCCGGTATCGTGATCAGGGAAAGTATCGTCGACACGAAGACAAGGGCGCTCGCTGTCCCCGAATCCCCGCCGTAGGCCTCGGCCAATATGGTCGTGTTGGCCGCGACGGGCATCGCGAAGACGAGGGCCGGCATGCCCAGCTCGAAACCGCTGAATCCTGCTACTTTGAGCGCGGCGTAGACGAGGAGCGGAAAGACAGTCAGCCTGTACAGGGCTGTCGCGTGGACGCGCCAGGACAGTATGAATGCCTTGGGATCCATCCTCGAGATGACAGAGCCGATGATGACGGAAGAGAGCGGCGTCGTCATGTCGCCCAGAGGAATGAGAGTTTCCGTCAGCACCGCGGGGAGGCGGATGTTGGCGAGGAAGAGGGTGAAACCCAGTACCGTCGCGACGACCGCGGGCGTGACAAAGGATGAGAGGCCCAGCTTGAGTCTGCCGCTTCCGCTTTTTGCTATGATGAAGGCTCCCACGGAGAAGGCGAGAACCTGGAAGGGGATGTTGAAAACCGAGAGCTGGAAGATGGAATCCGAGCCATATATGGAAGCGATGATCGGAATCCCCATAAAGGCGCAGTTCGAGAAGACCGCGCCGAAGATGATGCTTCCCCTCTCCGCTCCTTTTGTTCCGATGAGCTTGGCGAAGAGGTAGGCCAGGGGAAAGGCTGCCGCGTAGATGGCGGCGGAAAGCCCCAGCATCCTGAAGGCCTGGTCCCGGAGCTCGCCCGAGAAGGGTTTCTGCATCGATGCGACGATGAGTGCGGGAAGCACGAAGTCGACGAGAAATTTCGACATCTTTTTCGCTGTCGCGGCATCGAGTCTTCCCGTCTTGCCGGCCGCATAACCGACGCAGATGAGGAGGAAGAGGACCAGGGTCTGAACCAGGGAAGGATTCGCCATCGGCGCAATAGTACAGATTTTGCCCTGTTTCGGACAGGCCCGAAGGGAGCAGGTCCTGCGGCATATTGACTTTTTTTCCCCGCCAGAGCATATTCCTATTAAATCTATAGGAATTACGGGGATTACATGTTTTCGGTCACTGCCAAGACACAATACGGCATTCGCGCCCTGGTTCACCTCGCTGAAATAGGCGAGGCGGCTACGGCTGCCGAAATCGCCGAGGCTCAATCCATTTCCCCGAAATACCTCGAAGGCATACTCTCGCGACTCGCGGCCTCGGGTTTCCTGATCTCCGAGCGGGGCAAACACGGAGGATACAGACTCTCCCGCGACCCCGACGCCATCCACATGCTCGAAGTCGTGAACGCGCTCGAAGGAGAGATCAAGCCTGTGGGCTGCGTGAACGATATGGGGCAATGCTGTCTCGGGGACGCCTGCCTGCCTCGCAAATTCTGGATCGGCTTGAAGCAATCGATAGACGGCTACCTGGGCTCGAGAACACTGAAAGACATCATCGGACCCTGAGTGCCGCGCCCCGGCTTCCGTCGGGGAGGACGAGGCGGCGGTCCGGACGAAAAGGAGAATATCGCATGGAAAAACGCTTTGTATATCTCGACTACAATGCCACGACACCGCTCAGGCCCGAGGTGCGAAAGGCCATGATCGAGGACATGGATGTCTACGCGAATGCCTCGAGCATGCACGAGGCGGGACGGCGCGCGCGGAGCGGCATAGAGGAAGCGAGGGCCAGCGTAGCGGCCCTTATCGGCGCACGCTCCCCCGAGTCCATCTATTTCACCTCGGGCGGCTCCGAATCCAACAACACGGTGTTCAACACCATGTACGACCTCGGCCGCAAGGGTCCCAGGCGCAAGATCATAACCACGGCCATCGAGCACCCCTGCGTCCTCAATGCCGCGACGCGTCTCGCCGACGAAGGCTTCCCGGTCGTGTTCCTCCCCGTGGATCCGCAGGGGAAGATCGACCTCGCCCGCTTCGGGGCCGAGCTCGATTCCTCCGTCCTCCTCGTCTCCGTCATGACAGCCAACAATGAGATCGGCACCATACAGGACATGAAGGCCATCGTGACCCTCGCCAAGCGGGTCGGAGCCCTGGTCCACACCGACGCAGTCCAGGCCGCGGGCAAGATTCCCGTCGACGTGGAAGCATGGGGCGTGGACTATCTCACCCTCTCCTGCCACAAGATATACGGCCCCAAAGGAATCGGCGCCCTCTATGTGAGACCGGGCGTGCCCGTGGAACCACTCATCCGGGGCGGACACCAGGAGAACGGCGTCAGGGCCGGGACCTACAACAACCTCGGCATCTACGGATTCGGCGTGGCGGCCAAACTGGCCAAGGCCGATCTTCCCGAGTTCTCCGAGAGACTCCTCGGGCTCCGCACGCGGCTTTGCGATGGTCTCGTCTCGGGCATCCCCGACGTCGCGGTGAACGGTCATCCGACCGATGTGCTGCCCAATACCCTCAACATCTCCTTCCCGGGAGCGGAGGGAGAGGCCATCCTCCTCTCCCTCGACCTCGAAGGCATCGAGGTATCGACGGGATCGGCATGCGCCTCGGGCAGCCTCGAACCCTCACACGTCCTCATGGCGACAGGGGTCGGTCCGGAGCTCGCCCACGGCTCGATCCGCTTCAGCCTCGGGCGGAACACCACCGAGGAAGAAGTCGACTACGTGATAGAGAAGCTTCCGCCCATCATCAAGCGACTGAGACGTTTTTCCACGATAAGTTCCGCCGGCGCCGGCAACTGAGAGCGGCAGGCCCATTCTGACCCCGGGTTCCGGGTCCCTCGCGGGACCAGACAGGACCATATATACAGAGGAGCGAGCACCATGGATGCTTTCAAGTGGCTTTATTCGGATGTGGTCAAGGATCACTTCACCAATCCGCGAAATGTATACGATCCGGACGAGAAGTTCGAGGCTGACGCCGAGGGCATAGTAGGCAATGTCAAATGCGGCGACCAGATGCTGTTCATGCTGAAGATCGTCGACGACCGGATCGTCGACCTCAGGTGGAAGACCTACGGCTGCGCGAGCGCTATCGCCTCGACATCGATGCTCTCCGAGGTCGTGAAGGGCATGAGCATCCGCGAGGCATACTCGATCAAGCCGGCGGACATCGCCAAGAAGCTTGGGGGGCTGCCCGACAACAAGATCCACTGCTCCGTTCTCGGCGACAAGGCACTGCGCGCCGCCATCGACTCTTTTCTCGAGGCGACGGGCCGCTCAGGCGCCTTCAAGGGCGAGGACGCCGTCGTGATCTGTACCTGCCTCGGGATAACCGACCACGACATCGAGGAAGCGGTCAAGGCCGGGACGAGAAACTGGGGCCAGCTCCAGGAGGCGACCAAGATCGGCACCGTCTGCGGCGGCTGCAAGGAGCGCGCCGAAGAACTCCTCCACGAGTATGTCCACATCTACGGATAATTTTTCGCTCCGCTTCGATCCAGAGAAATTCGATGCCCCGGCCGTCAGGCGGTTCCGGGGCATCGTGCTGTCGTGGTACGCGGACAAGCGGAGAGAGATGCCCTGGCGCGAGACGCGCGATCCCTGGGCCATCCTCGTCTCCGAAATCATGCTCCAGCAGACCCAGACCGAAAGGGTAAAACCGAAATACCTCGCCTGGATGGATCGCTTCCCCGATCCGGAATCCCTCGCCGCGGCACCCCTCGACGAGGTTCTCCGCATGTGGAGTGGCCTGGGGTACAACAGGCGTGCCCTGGCTCTCGTCCGGGCCGCCGGCGAAATCGTCCTGCGTTTCCGCGGCGAGGTTCCCCGCGACGAAGAAGAACTCCGCTCGCTGTCGGGGATCGGGTCCTACACTGCGGCGGCGGTGGCGGCATTCGCCTTCGGAGTGCCATCGGTGGTTATCGAAACCAATGTGAGGGCCGTATTCCTGCACCACTTCTTCCCTGACTCGGAAAAAGTACCGGACAGGGATCTGGAGCCGCTTGTACAGGCCAGCGTGGACAGGGAAGATCCACGGACCTGGTACTACGCTCTCATGGACTATGGTGTGGAGCTGAAGCGGCGTTTCGGCAACCCCTCGCGGAAGAGCGCGAAGCACGTAAAACAGAGCCCTTTCGCAGATTCCAACCGGAGGCTGCGGGGCGAGGTGTTGCGCCTTCTGTCGGCGAAGCCTCTGCTTCCTGTCCGGGACCTGGAACGGGAACTCCCGTTTTCAGAAGAGAGGGTGCACAGCGCCCTCGGGGATCTCGTCGCCGAGGGTTTTATCGAATACGATGGAGAGAGGGTCTGCCTCGCTCGTGAGATGAGATAGATCGGGAGATGGGATAGAAAAGCAAGGCGAACAGGACAAGACGGGGCCCGGTCAGCGATATCGGAGCGACTGCCTGTCGTCTGTCGCCTCTTTCAGGCCTTGGCTGTGGCTGTGGCCGGTCTGTTTTTTGCCCTGAAGAGGCCCGTGAAAAATTTTGCGAAAGTATCCTTCAGTCTCTGGAAAAAACCTGCGACAGTGACATCGTTTTCCGCTACGAGATCGACGCGGCGCAGCACTTCGTTCCCCGAGGTGTAGACCACCTCGCCGAGTTTCTGACCGGCCTTGACGGGGGCGTCGATAGCCTCGGGCGCGTTCACTTCGACTTTGACCGACGCGCGTTTTTCCTCCGGGACGGTCACGGCCAGGGTGTCGGAGGCGCGGAGCGTCACCGTTTTCGATTGGCCGAACCAGGTCCGAACCACGGGCGCGGGGCCCGGGTCGGGGGCAACTGTCGCGAAGTTGGCGAAGGCCCAGTCGAGGAGGGCAGTCCCGTCCGCGGTGCGGTGTGTGATGCCGCTCGCCTTCGGCGTGCTCATGCCGCCCAGTGTCACGGCGATGAAGCGGGTGCCTTCCCGGCGCGCAGTCACGGCGAGATTGTAACCCACCTCGATTATGTATCCTGTCTTGAGTCCGTCGCATCCGTCATATTTGAAGAGCATCGTGTTCTTGTTGTACTGGATCGTATTCCCCGGAGGAGTGAATCCGGGGACGGCGTGTTCGGGTCTCGGAAAGGCGATCGAGGGGACGGAATGCAGCTCGGCGATGACATCCGGGTGGCGAAGAAGGTAGATCCGGCAGAATTGGGCGAACTCGTAGGCGCTCACCAGGTTCTGCTCTGAAAGCCCCGAAGGCTCGACGAAGTGCATGTCCCTGAAGCCCATCTCCTTCATGGTCGCGTTCATCTTCTCGGCGAAGGCCTCGTTGGATCCCGCCACACGTCGGGCAAGGGCGAAGGCCGCATCGTTGCCCGAGACCACGGCCGCCCCGAGCATGAGGTCCTTCACGCTCACCTTCATGCCTGGCTGGAGGTACATGATCGATGAGCCATAGGGTATGTAGGGGGAACAGTCTCTCTTGTCGATGTCTATGATCTCGCTCTCCGACAATCTGCCGTACCGGATTTCCTCCATCACGAGGTGGAGGGTGACGAGTTTCGTGAGACTCGCGGGCGGGAGGACGAGGTTGGGGTTCTTCGCGTAGAGCAGCGTCCCGGTCGCGGCGTCGATGAGGACGGCGGCCCGCGCGTTGAGGGGGCCGACACCTTTCTGCGATTGGGTGGAGGTGCCGGAGGCATGAGAGGCCAGCGAGAGGACAAAAAGAAACAGTAGGGTCGCCGAAAGGCGTATAGGGCGTATCATCGTTGAGTCGTTCTCCTGGAATTCCGATGGCGGCCTCCACCGGGAAGCCGCCATCGGCGCACTGACGGCATCAGAAATCGGCGAGCCTGGGGGCGCGCGGGAAGGGTATTACGTCGCGGATATTGGCCATTCCCGTCACGTAGAGGAGAAGCCTTTCAAAGCCCAGGCCGAAGCCGGCGTGGGGAGTGGTGCCGAAGCGGCGCAGGTCCAGGTACCACCAGTAATCTTTTTCGGAGAGCCCGAGCTCCCTGATCCTTCCGGTCAGGACCTCGAGCCTGTCTTCGCGCTCCGATCCGCCGATGATTTCGCCGAAACGGGGGACGAGGACGTCCATGGCGCGCACGGTTTTTCCGTCTTCGTTCTGTTTCATGTAGAAGGATTTGATCTCCTTCGGGTAGTCGGTGACGATGACGGGGCCGCCAGCGACTTTCTCCGTCAGGTACTTCTCGTGCTCGCTCTGAAGGTCGCAGCCCCAGTAGGGTTTGAACTCGAAGGCTCCGGGATTCTTTTCGAGTTCCTTCACCGCCTCGGTGTATGTCATGCGCGTGAAGGGGGAGGATGCAACCTTGGAGAGGCCCGCGAGGAGGCCGGGCTGGATGCGCTTGTCGAAGAACTCGAGATCCTCACCGCAGTCGGAAAGGGCCGTGCCGACAAGGTTTTTCAGGAATTCTTCGGCGAGGTCCATGTTGTCCGACAGGTCCGCGAAGGCGACTTCAGGCTCGATCATCCAGAACTCGGAGAGGTGGCGGGTCGTGTTGGAGTTTTCCGCCCTGAAGGTCGGTCCGAAGGTGTAGACTCTGCCGAGAGCCTGGCAGTAGGTCTCGACGTTGAGCTGGCCGGAGACGGTCAGGTAGGCGGGGCGTCCGAAGAAGTCCACATCGTAGTCGACGGGTTTGCCGGATTGCGCGATCCGCCCGAGATCGAGAGTGGTGACCTGGAACATGGCGCCCGCACCCTCGCAGTCGGAGGCAGTGATGAGAGGCGTGTGGACGTACTGGAATCCCTGGTTCTGGAAGAAGCTGTGGACCGCGAAGGCCATGCGGTTGCGGACACGTGCCACGGCGCCGAAGGTGTTTGTACGGGGCCGAAGGTGCGCGATTTCCCGCAGAAACTCCATGGAATGGGCCTTTTTCTGCAAGGGATAGGTCTCGGGATCGGCTTCGCCGATCACCTTCACTCCCGTCGCACGGATTTCGACCTTCTGCCCCGCGGCAGGCGATCCGACGAGGGTTCCTTCCACGGCGACGCTCGCTCCCGTTGAACAGCGGGCAAGCTCCGCTGCCGAGTTTGCGGCGGCGGAGCCGTCGAGGACACACTGAAGGTTGGCCATGCATGAACCATCGTTCACTTCGAGGAAAACGGCGGCCTTCGTCTCGCGTTTCGTGCGCAGCCAGCCCTTGACGGTCAGGGTGCGGCCGTCGGGCTCATATCTCAATATTTCTTTGACGGTTGGTCTTTTCATCAAAAATTGTCTCCCCGTGAATTTTATCGGAGGAATATGCGCGTATATGTAACATGGAGACATTATTCTGGTCAAATCCCCGATTCCGGGGCTCGGCCTTCACCAATACCCTCGCGCCGTGGTAGATTATAGTCCCGAACGGGAGGGCTACTACCTTGAGATACAGCGTGCCTGTCGCCTACATTCTCTGGCTCATTTCCGGCTGTGGAGCCCTCGGCCTGCACCGGTTTTATCTCGGCAAGACCGGCACGGGATTCCTCTGGCTTTTTACGGGCGGACTCGCGGGCGTTGGCTGCCTCTACGATGCCATCACCCTGCCCAAGCAGGTGAGAGAAGCGAATGTAAGAGTGTCGGTGGAAGCGGCGATGAACCTCGATGCCCTGACCGGTGGGGGCAATTACAGGCTCGCGCAGTCCTACGACAGACCTAAGGAAGCGGAGCGGCCAGAAAAGACAGTCCTCCGGGTGGCCAAAGAGAACAACGGCATCGTGAGTCCCGGAGAAGTGGCGCTGGAAAGCGACATAAGCATCGACGATGCGCGCAAGCTGCTGGACAAGCTCGTGGGCTCCGGAGTGGCCGAGCTCAGGGTACGGTCGTCGGGCGTCGTCGTCTATTTCTTCCCCGAATTCGCCCATTCGGGCAAGGACGATTTCGTCGACCTGTCGTAGGAGATAAAACATGGCTGACAAGGAAATAAAGTTCGATATCGCGAAGAGCATCGGCATTTTTGGCGGGGGCTCGGGCGGATGGACGCGCGAGCTCAATCTGGTTTCCTGGAACGAGAGAGAGCCCAAGCTTGACATCCGCGAATGGTCGCCGGACCACTCCAGGATGGGCAAGGGCGTGACGCTCACGCGGGAGGAAGCCGAGAGGCTCGTGGGCTTGCTCCGTTCCTACCTGGAAGCATGACAACAGTTGTGGCCGCCCTCGCTCAATCGCGGGGGCGGCTTTTTCTTGCCCGCAGGGCTCCCGGACTGCGGGACGCGGGGCTCTGGGAGTTGCCGGGAGGGAAGGTCGAGCCGGGCGAAGATCTCGGTCCGGCGCTCCGGAGGGAACTGCGAGAAGAGCTGGACCTCGGCCTGCGATCCATGGGCGAGGCAGTCGAGTATCGGATTGCCGTCGCTTCGGGCGATTTCCTCTTTGTCGTCTTTCCCGTCGTATTCGATTCCGATCCTCAGCCGGGTCCTGTCCACGATGCCCTTGCCTGGATCAGCCCCGAGGATGTGGCTCTTTATCCCCTCGCACCCCTCGATGCGGAGCCCGTGAGTGCCTGGATCGCTGGGATCCGCGGGAGGGCCTGCGAATCAATTCGCCTTGAACAGCACGAGATCCCTCGATCCGCCCGAGATGTGGGGGAGGAAGGGGGTGTAGTTGACATTCCACTTCGATTTGATCGCAGCGCTCGCGTAGGCGAAGGCTTCGGAGGCGGTCACGTTCCCGTCGTTGTCGCTGTCGCCGGAACTCGCGGCCTGAAGAAGATAATAGGTGAATACGCCGTGGCCGTAGATGCCGGATTCCCACGATTCTTCGCCGGAACCGGCGGCGGATATGACGATCGGTCCGGGTTTCCCGGAAGCCGCGGCGTTGCGTCCGAGGAGGTCGGCGAAGCGCGTGATGGCCGAGAGCGGGAAGGCCGGAACGGAATTTCCCGAGATGCTGGCGGGAGAAGTGTCGACCGCCTCGCCCGTATCGCCGATGAATCCGCCCGAATTGCAGGAGTCGAGGATCACGATGATCTTGTCCGTGCTGGCAACATTGAGCCAGGAAGCCAGCTCTTCCGGACTGATCCATGTGCTCGTGTCCCAGGTAGCGTCCTGGGGGATTATGTAATACGCCCCGCTGTATACGGCCCCATGTCCGGAAAAATAGAGGACGAGGACCGAGTCCGGCGCGGATGAGGCCGTCGTTATTGCGGTGCGTATCGCCGCCTTCGTCGCTCCCGCGTCCGTTCCCGTTTCCGCGGAATCGAAACCCCGGGAGAGAAGGAGCGCGGACATGGACTGTGCGTCGGCCACGCAGTAGTTCAGGTTGGGCCGGACTGTCGCATAATTGTTTATCCCGAACACAAGCGCTTTCCGCGGCGAGCTGATTGTCTGGGAGCAGGCCGACAGGAAAAACACCGAAAGGGCGAAGAGTATCAGCGAGGCCGCCCGATGCACGGGACCGACGGAGCGCCACCTTCCTTCGGCACGGAGATTCGCGATTCTTGTTCCGTTCATCGGCCCATCCTCCTCGCGCCCGTCCGGAAGCCGATTCCGACCTCGGCTCCCAGAGAATATCCGACCGTCCCTCCCCGCAGGAGCAGTTCCGCGGGGATAGCGAATGACAGATATATTCCGCTCTCGTGGAAGAGGTCGAGGCCGAGTCTCGCCTTTATGGAAGGGTAGGCGAAGACCAGCGCTGTGCCCTTGTACCGCGCCGCAGTGAGCCCGGCGCCGGCGAGCATGCTCAGCCTGGCCTTTCCCAGGCCGTAACCGCCTCCTGCCAACAGGCCCGCGGAATAGCCCTCCCAGCCCCGGTACAGTTCGCCCGAGGTGGTTATGGCGGAAGGATTGACCATAAATCCTGCGGCCTCAATGCGAAGGGCCCATGAGCCGTGTAGCCAGGCTTCAAGGCCGGCCTTGCCCGAAAGTCCTGAGTGGAGAAGCGGGGGAAGGTATTCCGAATCCGAGATGAGAGCGTAGGGCGACACCGAGATTTCCGACTGCACGGAGAAGGAGGGAGGCGGTGAGTCCTGCCCTGTCGCGGACTCGGCAGAGAGACGCGGAATGGACGCGGATATCAACACAAGGAAGACAGCGAGGAAGTGTGTTGACCGGAAACAAGGAAGACTGAGCGAATTCCTTGAAATAACAGTATTCTTTTTCAATCTGCCTTTAAAATGCCGACGTTTTCCGATAAATTCAAGCCACCGGATTTCCGTTTTCCTTCCGGTCATCATTCTGACAGAGGCAGTTCCACACATGCGCAAGAACGCCGGTTTCTCCCTGACCGATTTTCCGCAGACGGTCTTTGGAGTCTTCATCATCCTCTCAGCCATCGCGTTCCTGGCGGGCTGCGGTCTCGGGACTGACAGAACGCTGAGGCTGCCCGAGACACCCATACTCTCGGGAGCCCAGGGCTGGGCGGTCGTGACGGGCGCCTATGCGAGATTCAAGGAAAAGAACGACCCGGCCTCTCCCGACACTGCCACCGCTCGCCGCGGAGAGGTGTTCCGGGTGATCGGGAGCGAACGCGATCCTTCGGGCGGAGATCCGACAGCCATGTGGTACAGGCTCTCGGAGGGTTCGAGGTCGGGTTGGCTCAGGGAATCCGATATCCTGTTCTTCAAGAACCGTGAACAGGCACTCACAGCATCGGCAGGTATGAAATGAAGGATTTTTTTGTCGTCTGGGTTTTTCCGCCCCTCGTGGGGGCGATCATCGGGCTTTTTACCAATTGGCTGGCGATCAAGATGCTTTTTCGTCCCCTCCGGGAAGTCCGCTTTCTCGGAATCAGGATACCCTTCACGCCGGGAATCCTGCCGCGCGAGCGCTACCGCATTTCCGTGAGTCTGGGCGACACGGTCGCAAAAGAGCTCCTCACCGAGGAAGTGCTGCGGCGAAGGCTGAATGATCCGTCGATACGCGAGGGCCTGTGTGTTTCGGTTTCAGGATTGCTCGGGCGAGGGCTGGACCTCCCTGCCGCAGATGTCGTGAGACCTTCGGAACATGCGGGGGAAGTGGAAACCATCATCGGGTCTTCCCTCGGCCATGCCTTCAGAACGCTCGCGGGCTCCGAGGCTTTTTCCATCGCCCTCGCCGCGGCCCTTCGGAAATTCCTCGAAACAGTCGGCGCACTTCCGCTGTCTTCTTTTGTCGGAGCCGAAAGCATCGATTCCTTCATGGATTTCCTTCTAGGCTCTCAGGCCGAGGCTTCCGGCCAAAAATTTCTCGACGGCATTCTGACGCTTGTCTACGGGAAACCGGAAGGGAAGAAGGAGCGTATGCTTCCCCCTGAAGTCCTCGACCCTGTTGTGCGCGTCCTCGCCGAGGGACTGTTCAAGGCATGCATCCCCGTCATCGAGTCATTCATGGACGAGCCGGCGACGCGGCGACAACTCGAGGCTCAAGCTTTCGTCATCGTCAGGAGAGCGGTCGGGCGCCTCAATCCGCTCCAGAGGATAGTGGCCACGGCGGCCAACTACGAGAGGACTGTCTCGGAGGCCATGCCGGCCACGATCGACGATCTTTCCAAGGCTGTATCCGGGATTCTCCGGAGGGAAGAGATGCCGGCCATCATCGCGGGCAAGGCCTCCTCATCCCTGAGGGGTGAGGGAGAAAAGGGTTCTTCTTTCGATTTTTCGTCGATTGTTCCGAAAGATGCTGCGCTGAAGGCTCTGGCCTCGGCCATGTCAGCATTGCGGGAACACCGGGCCGAGGTGGCAGCGCGACTCACCGGGGCATATATGGAGCGGCGGGAGTTGAGCGTGGCCGGCCTGGTCGGCGATCTGGGACTTCCCGTCGACAGAATCGTGCAGGATGTCGCGACTACCATCGCCTCGGCTCTTGCCTCTCCAGAGAAGGGAAAGGATGTCCTCACGCCGATGCTCTCGACCTTCAGGACAGAGCTTGCCCGGCAACTCGGCGCCGCCACCGTCGGTGAAGCCCTCGGGATTGATCCGGAGAGGAGGGCGCGGCTCTCTTCGGGCATCGCCGACAAGGTCCTCGAGCTCATCAGTCAGGAGGCCGGGAACATTATCGCCGGACTCGACATACGCAAGATCGTTGTGGAAAGGATAGATGAACTCGACGTAAAGGAAGTCGAAAGGATGATCCTCGATGTGGTCAACAACGAGCTCGTCTGGATAACGGTCATAGGCGGAGTGCTCGGAGGGCTCATCGGCATCGTTCAGAGCATCATCTACGCGCTCGGTCGATGACGGCGCGAGCTTCGGCGCAGAGGTAGAAGGAGCCGGTCACGAGGAGGGGGATTTTCCGGGCCGCGGATTTCGCCATGGCGAGCCGCATGGCCTCCGCGGTGTCCTGCACGAGCACGGTCTCCCTGTTGAGCCCCTGGAAGGACTTCCAGACGGCTTCCGGCTCGCTCTGCTTGAAACTTCCCGGACGTGTCACGACGATGGACTCGAAGTGCGGGGCGAGGATGGCGGCCATATCTTCGTGTTTCTTGTCGTGGGCGCAGGCAAAAAGAAGGATTGCCCGCTCGCCGAAGAGCTGCTTCAGGCTCGCGAGCGCGATGGAGACCGAAGCCGGCGTATGTGCCCCGTCGAGGATGATCTCGGGCTGGTGGCCGGTCAGCTCGAAGCGGGCGGGAAGTCTCGCGGCCGAGAGTCCCTCGAGTACGGCGCTTTTCCCGATGCCCGGGCAGACCATCGAAGATGCGATGAGGGCGAGGCCCATGTTCTCCGCCTGAACAGATCCGACGAGGGGGCAGACGAGGTCGAGCCAGCCCTCTTCCTGTCCGGGAAGCCGGGGAAGGCCTGGCGGCAATTCGGCTTCGGCCGCGTATTCGAGCCGCGCCCTCGTACCGGAGCGGTCCAGGCTCGACGTGATGCGCGGGAAAACCGCATGAGTCTCTATGAGCGGACTGCCCTTTTCCTTCGCGACGCGTCTGAAAACCCCGAGCGCCTCCTCTTTCTGTCCGGAAATGCAGACAGGCACGCCGGGCTTGATGATTCCCGCTTTTTCTCCTGCTATGAGCCCTAAAGTATTGCCGAGGAACTCGGTGTGTTCGAGCTCGATGGGCGTGATGACGCTCACTTCCGGTTCTACGATGTTCGTGGAGTCCAGCCGGCCCCCGAGTCCGGTCTCGATGACCGCGGCCTCGCATCCGGCCAGACTGAACGCGAGAAATCCGATGAGGGTCGTGAGTTCGAAATAGGTCGGAAATTCCCCTCCCTCGAAATCGGACGCCTTTCTTCCGTCGACCAGAGAGGCCACGGCTCCCGCGGCCTCCAGAAGGATTTCTTCCGGCATAGGCGAGCCAGCGAGACTGATCCGCTCCTGCCAGTCGACGAGGTGGGGAGATGTGTACAGGCCCGTCCTGAGGCCCGCGGACTCAAGGATGCGCGCCGCCATGACCGAAACGGATCCCTTGCCCTTGGATCCGGCGACATGGACTGTGC
This sequence comes from Treponemataceae bacterium, assembly GCA_963678065.2. Classification (GTDB taxonomy): domain Bacteria; phylum Spirochaetota; class Spirochaetia; order Treponematales; family Rectinemataceae. The sequence goes on along the minus strand of CAXXVZ010000003.1, from coordinate 998,408 downwards.
GGTATTTTCTGTGGGGATCGCCCAGTTCTTCCGCGAGGGCGCGCATCCGGTCAAGTTTGAATTCTGTCTTTTGTCCTTTCTCGACATTGACGAACCCGAGCAGGTAGTCGTAGATCTCTCCCGGACTGTTGAAGCTCCGGCTTCCCATCGCGCCACTCATCGTGTGCAAAGGATGTCCGACCTGACTCTAGGCGGTCAAGACCCGCCCGCGATACGCCGATACTCGTATCTGAAGGAGGCCGCGAGTGAGGGCCGGGCACTATTCCGACATTGTTTTGCGCGCACGACGACCAGACTCACAGCGACGCCTCCTTGCGCGGAACGGATTGTCCGGACAGGGGAAATCCGGGGGTGCTTCCGCCGGCACGAACGCCGCTGTGTCCGCGGTGGGCGGGCTCGTGGTTGTGGAGAGCGAGGGCGCTGTCTTCGATATCCCTGGCATCCGGGTTGAGCACTCCTACATCCCTGCCTTCATCGAGCATTTCGGGTACTCCGCCGATCCCGGCGTCTGTGCGGAAATCTGGCGTTTCGTCGCCCTGCGTTCCCGATTGCGCGGATCGGGCGCCTTCCGCTGCCTGGCCGCAAGTCTGCGACTCGCGAACCGCAGATGCGCCCCTTCGGTCCGGAGGGCGGTCGTCGCCGGGACTCTCGAGGCGTGGCTCTCCAGTGCGGGCGATCACGCGCTGCGCTCAGAATTGGCTTTCCGGACTGACCCTGTCCTCAGGCCCGCCTGGGAATGGTACAGGACGGCCGAATCCCTCATCGGCCTCCTTCCTCCTCCTTCTGCGTTTCCCTCCGCGGTCGAGATCCTGTCCCGGCTGGCGAGGCGGAGCACGATACTGGCAGTGAGCGCGGAGACAGAGGCGACAGCCCTGTCGATGTGGTCCTCAGCCGGGCTTGGTTCACTCTGTTCGCGGGTGGCCGGGCGGGAAAGGGGAGACATGGCTCTCTACCTCTCGAGAGCCTGCGCGGGAGGCTACGGATCGGTTCCGATCACGGTGATCGGGTCGAACCACTCCTCCCTCTCCGCCGCGAGATCAGTGGAGGCGCGTTTCCTGCCGATTCTGCCAGGCAGGGAAAACGAGTGCTGGACCGAGATAGGGAGAAACTGCATGTCTCAGCAAAATCCGGAAGGGGCGGCAGGCCCGGCAGGGGGCGACAGAGAGGCAATTTCGGAAAGCAGCGTACCCGCCGGGCCGCTCGTATTCCCGGATACTGGCACGCTCCTTCTGGAATTTCTTGAGTCGGTGGGGGCCCATCCCCTGCGCTGAGTGTCGTCGATCAGCGTGCGGCCGCCAGACGACCCCTGAAGACCACGGCTGAAAATGGCCAGTCCACTGGGGTCTGCATGGATAGAACCATGGCGGCCAGAATTCCTGTCGCTTCCTCTCCCAGCGACTCCCTGACTGCCTTTCCGTAGATCGAATCCGCGCCGAACCAGGTCCTCACGTCCAGCTTGCTGAACCTGCGAGGGTAGGAAAAGACATGTTCCCTGCCAGTCAGGCCTGCGATCGATGGACAGTCGTAGAGAGCCGAGAGCTCCTGTGCGGAGCGCGCCCGGCTCCGCGCGGCGGGCCCCGAAAAGAACTCCCTCTCGAAGGCCGCGTAGCGGGAAAGGAGATCCCTGTCTCTGTGGGCCGGCTCGCCGGCTTGGGCTTCCGGGTACTCTGCCAGAATGACGGAAAGCCTGGCCTTTTCGCAGGCCGATTGCTCGATGGCCGCGAATGCCGTTCCGGGAAGGGTTTTCGCGAGGAGGGAAATCACGGCCGCCGGATTGCCGAATCGCGACACGAGTTCCGAGCCGAGAACGAGGTCGAACTGACTGAAGCCCGCCTCCCGGCCGAGTGTGGCGGCGAGTGTATCGGCGATCTCCCCTCTGCCGGAGGTGGAGGAGCCGAAGTCTGGTCCGGTCGGCGTGGCGAGGAAATCGGCCACGACGGCCAGGGGTTTTTCGAGCACCCCGAGCCCTGCGGCGCGGTCCTCCAGACTCCTCGCTTCGCTTTCGGACTGGACGAGGGCGACTACCGTCCCCTCGGGGCTGCGGCGCCGCGCTTCCCAGACCAGGTAACCGTCTCTCGCATCGAACACGAGAACCCTGTCTGCCCGTCCCGGGGTCGCCGCATCGAAGAGGGTCGTTCTCAAGGTCGAGAGACGGATTCCCGCCGAAGCTTCGGAGCGCAGGGTCCACTCGGCGAGACTTTCCCCGGAGCGCGACCAGACTTCGTTCCCGCCCTCTCCCGATCGGGAGAAATCGGCGATTTCCGCGATGCCCGCGAGCTGGGTCTCCCTGCGACCCAGAACTTCAATCTTCCTCTGACCTTCGACGCCCAGCTCTCCCGGGTTGTAGAAAACACGGTTTTTCATCGATTCCGGCAGATACTGCTGCGCCACCCAGTGATCGCGGTAAGCGTGGGGGTAGGTGTAGCCTTCTCCGTGTCCGAAGCCCTTGGCATCGCGGCTCGCATCCTTGAGGTGGTTGGGAACCTCGGCGCTTTCTTCCTCTACAGCCTTCAGCGCGTCGTAATATCCGAGAGCCGAGTTGGATTTCGGGCAGGTCGCGAGGTAGAGGGCCGCCTCGGCGAGGTGAAACTGACCTTCCGGCATGCCGATTCTGTCGAAGGCCTGGGCGCAGCCGGAGACGACGCCGATGGCGGCTGGATCGGCCAATCCGATGTCCTCGGAAGCCGAGATGAGCATGCGGCGGAACATGAAGCGGGGGTCTTCGCCCGCGTAGACCATGCGGGCGAGCCAGTACAGCGCAGCGTCGGGGTCGCTGCCCCGTATGCTCTTGATGAAGGCGCTCGCCGCGTCGTAGTGGAAGTCTCCATCCTTGTCGTAAAGGACGGCGCGCCGCTGAATGCTCTCCTCGGCGGCAGCGAGATTCACGTCGATTGTCGAGCCCTCTTCCGGTGGCCAGGAAGGTACGCTGGTTTCGACAGCGAGTTCGAGGGCGTTGAGGAGGCTCCGCGCGTCGCCGTCCGCCATTTCGACGAGATGTTCGAGCGCTCCCTCCCCGAAGCGGACCTCCCATCTCCCGTAGCCGCGTTCCTTGTCCGCGACGGCAAAGCGGGCTGCCTTTTCAAGATCTTCCTTTTCGAGGGGTTTCAGGAGAAAAACCCTCGATCTCGAGACGAGGGCCCGGTTCACTTCGAAAAACGGGTTCTCCGTCGTCGCCCCGATGAGGATGATCGTGCCGTTTTCGACCCAGGGAAGGAGGGCGTCCTGCTGTGACTTGTTCCAGCGGTGGACCTCGTCGACGAAGAGGATGGTGCTGCGGTCGTAGAGATCCCTCTGCCGGCGCGCGTCCTCTATGGCCACCCGGATATCGGCCACGCCCGCGAGGACGGCGTTGAGGGTGACGAAGCGCCGGGATGTCGTGTTCGCAATGATCCGGGCCAGAGTGGTCTTGCCCGTGCCCGGGGGACCCGAAAAAATGATGGATGAGAGCTGATCCTTCTGGATGGCGCGCCGGAGGAGACGCCCCGGGCCGATGATATGGTCCTGTCCGACGAACTCGTCGAGCGAACGGGGACGTATCCGGTCGGCGAGGGGGGCCGATCCGGTTCTGGAATCCGGCCCGCCATGCGATCCGCCCTCTGAGCGACCATGCCCCTGGTTGGCTTTGGCCCCGGAGAACAGATCCTCCCCGACCGAGCCCTTCATCGCGGGGGAAGCCCCCGCCTTCGCGCGGCCATCATCTTCATTCGGCTTCCCATCCACCCCAGCTCGAAGCGGTGGCGGACCATCCGTCGGAATACAGGCCGTATCTGCTATCCAGGTTGGAGGCTATGCCTGTCACGAACAGCCTGTTCTCCGCCGAGGAAAGGTAGAAGGAGAGCACAGGCACGCCGCTGAGGGTCGTCGAATAGTTGCTCTCGGAGGAGGTGAGTTCGCCGCTTGCGCCCGCGTAATACTGCGATGCCGCCCAGTCGTACTCCATATATCCGTATACGCTGTCATTGCGGGCTATGGCGAGCCGGATTCCTGTTCCGCCCGGATTGAGCCCGGCTGGGATGACGATGATGGTTCCCAGAGATACGTCCGACAGTACCAGTTTGTTCGTCCAGCTTCCGCCGGACTTCTGGCGCATGTAGACATAGCCATCATCGGTCGACACATACACGTCGTTGGTTGCCGGGTTGACGCAGAATCCTGTCAGGGTCTTGGATGTGGGCCCTCCTGTCTCGGAAACAGCAGCGATCGCGGCGGGGGAGGTTCCCGCGTACAGTCCGTCCGTCTCCGCGAACCAGTAGTTCGTGCCGTCCCAGATACCGTCGATAAAGGGGCTGTCCACGGCGGTCACCGCGGTTCCCGCGGAAACAAAACCCGTCGCGGTGCGGTAGAGGAGGTCGTACACATCGACCCCGGAGACTTTCTTTCTCACCGAGGCGAAAAGAGTATTATTCACGAAGAAAATCGACTGTATGTAGCCGCTCGAAGGAATGCCCGAGCTTGCAAGTTCGGTCCAGCTCACGCCGTGATCGACCGTCGAATACAGGCCGAGGAGTTCGCCCGTCACCCTGTTGGAGAGGGCGGCGAACACCGTCGGCACGCCGGAGACGGAGCCCTCGGTCAGGCTTGTGCAGGCATAGTCGGAAATCGTGGTGCCGGTACTGGTCGCGATCGTGAGAACTTTCCACGCGTCGCTGCCGACCGTGTCGGTGACAAGTCTCGTGTAGATCTTCGCCATCGCGGCAAAATAGGATGTTCCGTCGCCGACGACTTTCTTGACAGTTCCATTGAGGAAAACATTGGTGCCCGTCTGCTTGGTCTCCTGCTGGATGCTCGAGAAAATCCCGAAGGAGTTGTCGCAGGACAAGAGAGAGGCAAGGAAAAGCGCCAGAATCGGCAGGCCGGCATTTCTGATCATGTTCTTGTTCATCGCTGTCCCCTTACAGATGGTAAACCGCGGCCACCGCGAATTCGAGGAAGTTTCCGTACCGCGTCTTCGAGGTCTCGGTTCCGGAGTGAATTTCCGGCACGAACCAGTAATAGGCCTGGGTGCCGATGCTCCAGCCTTGCGTGATCCTCCATGAGAGCGCGGGGCCGAATTTTGCGAAGGGTCCCAGCATGCCGTAGGAGTCGAGGCGCATGAGATAGCCGCCCACCTCCAGGCCGAGCCCGGCCTCCAGCGGTCCCTTCGTCCACCAATAGGCCGTGCGGAAGGAGAGAGGTGCGATAAAGAGACTCCGTCCGCCTATCGTGCCGTTGAAAGCCCCATTCAGGGTGCCGCCAATCGCCAGGTGCGATGTGAGGAAATACTGGTACGTGAAAGCGAAAGATCCGCCGAGCAGCAACTTTGCGCCGGGCAGATCGCTCGTATCGGGGAAAATGAACAGAGGAATCTGGAAGCCGGTCGTGAGGCTCAAAGTCTGATCGCCGCGTGAGTAAGCGCCGGACTCTGACAGAGCGGAAAATGTAGGGAGCGGGGATTTGCCAGACTCCTGGGCGAAAAGTGGGATTGTCGACACCAGAAAAAACAGAACAAGCGGCGCCGCTTTCGGAAACCGTAATTTCATGATACCTCCGGAGACTGGGATGGGACTATAGCATGGCTTGCCGATGCTGAAAAGCGAATCGACGATGCAGGGTCACTGTCCCGCGCCCGTTTTTCTCCTTGTCCTCGCGAGCAGGGTCCATCTGGTCGCATGCCGGAATCCGTCACCGGAATCCACGCGATACACGGACACCGAACAATCCCGGAAAGACAGCGGAGGGGGTGGTGGCAGATCCCCGGTAGCGGGAAAATTACCGGAACCATCAGTACGGCAAACGAAAAACCCGGCTCCAGGTAACAGAAATTGTGAATCCGCGGCAGGGCATCCGCATTCGGCCGGAACAGGCTGTATTTCCGGGCTCCCGAGAAAATTCAGGAGTTCTGGTAGCCCCTGGCTCAGTCCGAGATAGAGGGCGTCACCGGAGAAGTGGTGCCGGGTTCCGGAAAACCTGAGATCCATGTCCTCGATCGCACGTGCGACGAAGCCGGCAAGCCGCGCGGCCCCCTGTACACCTACTCCTGGAGAGGAGATGACGAGAGGAATCAATGCCGGATACAGCGAGGCGGAGGATATTCCGAATTCCCGAAAATATGCGCGACGGTAAAGATTTATCTCTCTCGCGACGTTGCCCGGAGGCTCGAGCGCGCAGATGACTGCCCGCCTCGTGCTCCTTCTCCTTTCGGACAGAGTGTTCAAAACCACATCCCCATGATATAGTTGATCAGCTCGAAAGGTAAAGGCGAACGAAATGAAACATAAAGTGGAAAGGCTTGCCAATGCGCTGACAACGGTACTCTCCTCCTGGGAATGCGTGGAGTGCATAGCAGTAGGCGAGCATGCCGAAATGGATACCCTCGACCCATATTTCGCCCTGGTGCTCGATGTCTATGTCAGGTCGAGGGTGCCCGATCCTGAGCTCAGGCAGGCCGCCTTCGGCAATCCCGGCGCCTTCGAGAGCGCCCAGGGGCAGACCAAGGACAGATTTTTCTTGGAGAGCCTCCCCGTCCGGGTCGAATACAAGAAAGTTACCGAGATCGACCGACTCCTCGACCATAGCCTCGATTTCCTCAAGATTCTGAAAAACTCCGGGACTTATCCCTTGTATCGCCTCCAGACGGCGCGGATTCTCTTCGCGCGGACTTCCTGGATCGAGGGGGCGCAGGCCCGCCTCGGTCACCTTGGAGAGGATTTCTGGTCGGTCATGCAACAAACCTTCCTGACCAAGATGGAGCACTATTTTTCCGACCTCGGGGAAGCGATTCTCTGCGAGGATGATTTCTACTATGCGGTCTCCGCGGCTGGCTTCCTCCGCTTCGCCGCAGCCTCGCTGTTCATGGCGAACAGGCGATTCGAACCCTCACACCGTGAAATCAACAGCCAGTTGCGGCAGCTGCCGAGGCTTCCCGAAGATTTCATCGGCTGCTGGGAGAATTTCATCCTTGACGAGGGGGAATCCGGCCGCTCGCGGAAACGGGGGCTTGCCGAACTTATCGCCAAGAGCCTCGTCGCCTTCCGCTGAGACGGAGCGGGAATGGACCTGTACTCGTTCTTCTCCAGACCCGGGAAGCGCACGCTGACCGCGCTCGCGCTCGCGGTTTTCTCCTCCATCGGGCTGTGCTCCTGCATGGCCGACTCCGCGAGCGGCTTCGCCTGGACAGGCTCCTCGGGCGAGAAACTCCAGTTCCATCAATCCGCCAGTTTCCCCGCGGGAGCGGAAGGTGTTTACACTGGTTCGCGCAGGAACAACCGCTACATCCTTGGCAAAGCTCTCGGGGCGGGAGCCGGTCGCTCCCTCCGCATAACTGTCGACTGTCTCGTCCCCGGGTCGATTGTGCAGCTCATGCTGTCATCCCGCTCCGGCGGAGGCGATGCATGGTCCTCGGGGCAGTTCCTCCTCGGCGATGGAATCACGAACCTGATCCTGCCCTTGGCCGCCGACAGGCGACTCAGTTCTTTGGAGCTGATCCTCCAGCCCGAACCCGGGTCGACACGGCCGGCGAGCGACCAGATCTTCTCGATCCGGGGCGTCGCGGTGATACCTGCGTTCCGCGGTTTCCTCCGGACCAGCGATGGCGAGGTCAGCGTATCCTCCGGCTTCAAATACGAAAATCTCTCGAGCTCATCGGTCATAACCATAGAGGACCCTTTCGATTCGGCCGCCGCCATGACCGCGCCGAACAAGGCCGCTTCGGACAATGGGGAAAACCTTTCAGGAAAGAAGAGCCCTGAATCGGAGAGCCAGTCCTCCTGCCCGACCCTCGTCATCAGGTACGGCCCGGGAAGCGATGGCGAGGTGATAAAAATCAAGTCCGACAGCGCCACAAAATCGCTCCGGACCCGGCAAACGGGCGCACTAGTGTACCTTCCCTCTCCGCTTTTCGGAGTGCAGCCCAAGAGTCTCGAACTCATCCTCCCGAAAAATCTCGGCATCCAGGCAGTCTACGCCAGCCCCCTCGATCCATCCGAGTGCGAGGCCGCCGATCTCGGAAGGATTCTGGCCTCTTCCCCGAGCGTCCTCGAGAGCGGAGAGCTCACGGATTACAACCTCTTCCGCTGGGACATTGTGCCCGATGTCCTGGTGTTCGATTTCCGGGACTACGCGACACAGGACCGCTATTTGAAAAGACTCGCCTTCTACGTGGAAAAGCGCGGTTTCGCGGGCAAGTTGGCACGGGATATGGAAATCGCGGGGCTCCACGGCTGGAACGCCCACGATTACCGTCCGGAGGACCTGGCTTCGTTCTTTTCCCTCGCGGCCAAAACGGATTTCCCGCTCAACCCGGAGGAGAAGAGGCTCGAGTCCGTCCTGGTCCAGAAACAGGTCATACGCGAAAAAGGGAAGGGGCAGTTCGAAGCCGGACGCGGCGCCCTCATATCGGTGTCGCGGGAATCAGAAGCCTACCTGCGCTCCACATTCATCACGCATGAATCGACTCACGCGCTGTTTTTTGCCGACAAAGAGTACCGGGATTTCGTCACGGACGCCTGGTCCTCGGTGTCCTCCGAGGAGCGCTGGTTCTGGAAGCTGTATTTCGGCTGGATGAACTACAATACCGCCTCGGATTATCTCATGGCGAACGAGTTCCAGGCCTACCTTCTGCAGCAGCCGGTCTACCGGGTCAAGGAGTATTTCCAGAAGACCCTGACCGCGAGGCTCGTCGAACGGCATCCGGAGCTCAAGCTTCCCATCGAGAATTACATGCTGAAATACGGCGATTCCTTCGCCTCTCACGCCTCCAGGCTTGAGGCCTGGGTCAAGGCGAAGTACGGCATAACAGCAGGGAGAGCTTACTTCTTCTATTGATATTGACGGACTTCCGGCCCCGATCTCTTGGGTTCTGTGCGCCGTCCGCGGCTCAGAAAGGGGGAATTCCGAGCGCCTGCGCGTCGATTCCTGCCGCGGGATCGATCCGGAAGGCCTTGCCCGGCGGTGGCAGCCGCGTCTCCGCATACGTCCTGACGAGGGCTTTCCCGAACTGCAGGAGAGTGAGCTCGGGGTCCGCATTCTCCATGTGGTAGAGAATCACCCAGAGCGTCGTTGCGCCGACCCTCTGGGCCTTTCCGTGACCTTCAACTATCTTGCGGGCGGATTCTTCCACGAGTTCCGGGTCGACGATATCGACAAGGTCATAGGCCAGCATGATGGAGGCGTCGGGTGCGGTTGCAGCCACGCCCGCGAGAAAATCCTCCTGGAGTTTTTTTCCTCCGACCTCGGCTTTGGCCTCTCCTCTTCCTGGTGCGACAAGCCCAGCCGCGTCTGAATCCGGCTGGTGTCGCCTGAAAGGCCGGCCTTCGCGTCTGTTCCTGAGAATGGAGCGGGCACGGGCGGCGAGGCCTCCACTGTCCTGTTTCGCGTTCAGGAGATCCTCTGTTTTTTCCAGCAATCCCATCTCAGACAATTCCCAGAATTTCGAAAATGCGCTTGTAGGAATCGAAGTATGGCGAGCGGGCAAACTCCTCGATCTTCGCATCGGGAAGGGATTCCAGGAGCTTGTCCATATAAGAGAACATGGCGCGCAGCTCCTCGACGAATTCAGGGGAAAATCGGGGATCGGCGTGAGGGCGCGCCTCAACGGCGGTCTCGTCGCGATCGGCTGAGCCAGTATCTGCGACGGAGTCCCTGCTCTCTTTTTCCACGCCGGCCGGGGTCGCCGTCGGCTCCACAGACTCTTCGGTCGGGAATTCCGCGACAGAGGCTCCGGCAGGCCCGGAAGGTTCGGGGAAGGCCGCGGCCGTCGATCCCTGTTTGGAGGGAACAGGGCTCTCAGGTCCGGGAGCGAATCCCGCTTTTATCCCGACCAGCTCACCGCGGATCGAGGACAATTCGAGCGCGATCCGGGCGAGGATATCGTCTGGCAACTCGCGGGCAGGAAGGGCGGAGGGCTCGGACCGCCCTGTCCTGCCGGAATCAGCGGAAGGGATGAATGCGGGCCCGGCGGCCGCGATCTCTTCCTCTGCCGGGGTCGGGCTCGGTAGGGGAGGGACGGCCCCGTTCTGTGAACTCACCTCTTCGTCGATCTCAAAGAATTCTTCCGAAATGTCATCCTCGGGACTGTCGGAATCCGGCTCCGCGGGCTCTTCGGTCTGGCCGAACTCAGCGCGGGATTCAGTCGCGGCGGAGCCGAAACGATCCCTGCGGGAGGCAGAACCGAGCACGAAATCATCCGCCAGGGCCGCTTTCTCCTCGTAGTCCTCGGCCGGAAGGGAGAAGGGGGCCGAGTCGATGGCTTCCTCGGCTTCAATCTCGGATTCGATGACGGAGTCGGAAAAATCCTCTTGTTCGTCGCTGAGCGGAGCATCGGGTACAGGGCTTTCGGGCGAAGGCAGGATGGTAGATTCTTCTCCCGCCGCCGGCTGTACGGAAGAGGGAGATCCTGTCGAAAAAGACCCGAGGAGGTTCTCTTCCTCGCTGGACAGACGGGAAAAGTCCGTGGCCGCATCCGTGTCGGATTTCAGCCAGTCCCCGTAATCCTCCATTTCTTCGGCCGTAAATCGCTCCCGGTCGTTTCCCTCAGGATTCGGTCTCGTGGTAAGCCTGTCCGAAGCGCCAGCCATATTTGCTCCAATCGAAGGAAGGGTTTTCCCAATCACTCTAAGCGCTGCCTCTCTGGATGTCAATATTTTGTTTAAAGGCGAAGTGTCCGTGAACCGTAAATCTGTAGTATGGACACTCCGACCAGAAGCGCTTCCCGCCGCGCGCGTTCGTCATCCGGATCCCCCGGTTTTTTACAGAGTATCGGCATAGGCCTGTGTGCCATGCTCGCCATTTATTGCCTGCTCTCCTTCGTGGCAGGCAAGGCCGGGCTGGTTTCTCAGGTGACCATGGATGGACGCATAATGGCGATGGAAGACAAGGCTGCCGAACTCCGAGCCACCAACGCCCGTCTGTCCTCGGAGGTGAAGGCCCTGACTTCGGACGCGGGCCGCCTTGCGCGGGAGGCCAGGAAAATTGGCTACCTCAAGCCCGATGAGACCGAAATCCTGCTCCTGGGAATCGGCGCAGGAGACTCGATGCGGCCGGCCTCGGATGGAGCGGGCATCGAGGATGTGCTCAGGGTAGGCGAGATCGCGGGTCTTCCCGACCTGCTGGTCAAGGAAATCGCTCTCATAGTGGGTTTTGGGGTTTTTCTGGTCATGTCGCTCATGAGGCCCTCCACGCGCGCCATTAAAGCGGAGAGCGTCGAGGTGAAGGCGGAAACCTCGCCCGGAGCGGAAACGGCCTGAGCGCGAGCGCGCCTCACAATCCCGGAATGGTGATCCTGAGGCTGGGGTCGGGCATGACCGGATTCGATGGAGTCGATGGAGGAACCAAAGGAGTGCTCTTGGTCGGTTCCCGTTCACCCGGAAGCACTGTCTGCCCCGGCGTTCCCTCGGTTCCCGGGAGCCCTGTCGCTGCCGGAGATTCTCCGTTCGTCGCTCCAAAAAGATCGGACTGGGAGCCCGCGCCTTGTCCTGCATGGATTTCGCAGGGTGTCACCGGCTGCGTGCCGTCCAGAAAGAGCAGGTTAACCGAACCCTCGTTGCACAGTGGCGTCAATACCTGTCCCGACACAGCACAGACGGTCATTCTCGCGAGCCCTGACTGGGGCTTGGGGAAATCCTTGAATGGCAATCCCTTGTGGATGTCGCGCATGTAGTTCGACCAGATCGTTCCCGCGAGCAGCGCGCCCGTCTGCTCGACGCCGAGAGAGTTGCCCGGCCTGTCGAAACCGAACCAGATGGCTGTGGTCATGTAGGGTGTGAATCCGACTGTCCATGCGTCGGCCCAGTTCTGCGTCGTTCCCGTCTTGCCACCCGCCGGAATCGTGTACGAAACTCCCGATCCGTTCGACTGCTTGAAGATCGTCCCGCTCGAGGTCTGTCCGGCGAGGGTTCCCAACTGGACGGCTCTCTGGAGCATGTCGACCATGATGGCGGCGTTCTGCGGCGAGATGATCTGGTTCGCGCTTCCTTTTTGGGCCTGCTTGGTGCGGATCTCCTTCTCGGGCTCGAGGACGGGGCGACCTTGCCTGTCCTCGACCGAGCGGATGGCCATGGGCGTCACCGCCTTGCCTCCGTTCGCGAAGACCGAGAATGCCCGCGCCATCTTGAGCGGGGTCACGCCGATCACGCCGAGCCCCAGAGGATAGACTCGCGGGAATGTGCTTCTGATTTCGGCCGGATCGGTGATGTCGAGGAGTGCCGCCGCCCTGCTGATGGCCGCGTCGAAGCCGATCCCATCCAGGACCTTGAGCGAGGGAATGTTCATGGACTTCGCGAGGGCGTACCAGAGAAGAACGGGGCCTTTCCATTCTCCCTTGAAATTGAGGGGCATGTAGGGCGTTCCGTCCTGGGTGTAGAAGATGACGGGCGCGTCGTAGATGAGGCTGGCCTCCGTGAATTTTCCCGAGTCTATGGCCGCCGAATAGTAGAGAGGTTTGAAAGTCGATCCGGGCATGAGTTTGGACTGCACGGCCCTGATGTTCTGGTTGGACTGGTCATATTTGGATCCGCCCACCATCGAGGTGATGTAGCCCGTGTCGTTCTCGATGGTGATGAGGGCGCCCTCCACCGTGGATTTCTCGAGATCGGTCTTCATCCTCCCGAACCCGGCGTTGGACAGCGATTTGAGGTCCGGCAGGCCGAAGAGGAGGGCTGCCGCATCGACGATCGGATTTATCTTCTGTTTGTAGTAGTTGAAGGTCGAATTTTCTGCCTTCGCATCCGAGACGAGAAGGGCATCGAGGTTGAAGGTGAAACCGAGCATCTCCAGGATCGGGATGTAGGTGTCCTCTGCCTCGACAAGATGCTGGGCTCCCGATCGCCTGAATCCGGCGTTGGCCTGCTCGATGCCGCGCTTCATGTAGCTGTCGGCCAGGGCCTGCTTGTCGAGATCCAGGGTCGTGTAGACGTTGAAGCCGTCGGTGTAGAGGTCGAGCGATCCGTAGAGCATATCGTCGAGCTGCCTGCGCACGTATTCGCTGAACCAGGGAGCCTTGTCATCGCGTGTAAAGTAGGCGCCAGCGGAAACCCGTGTGTAATCGAAATTGTCCCAGTACTCGTTGAAGGAAGCGTCGGCCTCGGCCTTTTTCGCGTAGCCGAGCTTCACCATGGAATCGAGCACTGCGCGGGAGCGACTGCGCGCATTGTTGGGGTTCTTGAAAGGATCGAACCGTACGGGGCTCGAGAGCTGGACGACGAGGATGGCCGACTCGGCGAGCGTGATGTCGCGGGCGGAGTGGCCGAAGAAGTACTTGCTGGCCGCCTCGACGCCGTAGACACCCGTACCCATGACCGTGCGGTTGAGGTAGAGTTCCAATATCTCGGATTTGGTGTAGCGCCGCTCTATCTGCAGGGCCCACCACAGCTCCACGAGCTTCCTTCTCAGGCTTATTTCGTGGCGGTCCGCGTAGAGGTCCCCGGCGACCTGTTGGGTTATGGTCGAGCCGCCACCGAGATTCCGGCCCGTCAGGACACCGAAGAATGCCGCCGCGAGCCTTTTCAGGTCAAAGCCGTGGTGTCGGTAGAAAGTTTTGTCTTCCCGCGTAATTATCGCGTTTATGAGGTGGGGCGGCAGCTCGCCGATGGAGACGATTTCCCGCTTTTCCTCGGAGAAGAATTCGGTGATGAGGCGTCCCTGGATGTCAAAGATCTTGCTCGGCAGGGCGGGCTGGAAATCGGTGAAATTTTCCTTGAGCGCGATATTGTGCGTGGCGGCGAGGGCGAGACCAGTACCCGCCCCCGCGAGAACCGCGGTGAGGGCAGCGAGGACGATGAAGACGCGGACGAACAGCGGCAACGCCTTGAAGGGCGACATAGGCAAAGCCTACGCGAGGGGGTGGTCCTTGGTCAACATGGCTGAGGTGAAGTAAAGGTGGTGGCACTGTCGCTGCGAGGGATGCGGCGGCTGGCGGACAAAAAAAAGGCCGGTTTGGGGAACCGGCCTCTGACCGCAAATTTTTGCATTGCGGTCGCCCTTTTGAGGGATCGGATCGGAGCCCGCGGAGGGGGAGGAGTGCGGCCTCCGTCCGATACTTGATTTTTCGGCAAGAAAACCGTATTAATTTAATGAAATCAATGCGGTTTGTTGACTAATTGACAGAGCGCGCGCCTTTTGGGTATAAAAATATTGATTGCAGCTTTTTTGCGTATTGCATAATTTTCCATAGATTCCACACCAGGAGGATCTGAATGAAAGTAGCTATCAACGGTTTCGGCAGGATCGGTCGCCTTGTCTTCCAGTCCATCGTCGACCAGGGCCTTCTCGGAAAAGACAAGATCGACGTAGTCGCCGTCGTCGATGTCGCCACCGACGCTGAATATTTCGCCTACCAGCTCAAATATGATTCCGTCCAGGGCAAGCTCGACGCCGACGTCACGGCCAAGAAGAGCGATCCCTCCCTCGCTGAGTGCGACACCCTCGTCGTCAACGGCCACGAGGTCAGATGCGTCCTCGCCCAGAAAGAACTGAAGAGCCTTCCCTGGGCGGCCATGGGCGTCGAGTACGTCATCGAGTCCACCGGCCTCTTCTGCAACGAGAAGGCCTGGGGCCACCTCGAAGCCGGCGCCAAGAAAGTCATCATCTCCGCGCCCGCCAAGTCCGCCGATCCCGAGAAGAAGATCCCCATGTTCGTCATGGGCGTCAACAACACCAAATACGACCCCGCCAAGAACGATGTCGTCTCCAACGCCTCCTGCACCACCAACTGCCTCGCGCCCGTCGTCTACGTTCTCAGCAAGGAAGGGATCGGGATCGAGAAAGGCCTCATGACCACCATCCACTCCTACACCGCCACCCAGAAGACTGTGGACGGCGTGTCCAAGAAAGACTGGCGCGGCGGGCGCGCTGCCGCCATCAACATCATCCCCTCGACTACCGGCGCCGCGAAGGCTGTCGGCGAAGTCCTCCCCGAGACCAAGGGCAAGCTCACCGGAATGTCCTTCCGCATTCCGACACCCACCGTCTCCGTCGTCGATCTGACCTTCTCCGCCAACAGGGACACTTCGATCGAGGAGATCGACGGACTCATGAGGAAGGCCAGCGAGACCTACCTCAAGGGCATCCTCGGCGTGACCGACGAGGAGCTCGTTTCCACGGACTTCATCCACGATCAGCGCTCGTCCATCTACGACAGCCTCGCCACCCTGCAGAACAACCTGCCGGGCGAGAAGCGCTTCTTCAAGATCGTATCCTGGTACGACAACGAGTGGGGCTACTCCAACCGCGTCGTCGATCTTCTCCAGTATATGGCTTCTAGGAAATAGAGCATCGCCGAGACGGCCGTCCCATGGGGCGGCCGTTTTTATCACCGCCGCCCGGCCGGGCAGTCTTGAGAATCCTCAAGCCGGGCGTTTACAGGCCCGCAAGGGGCCCCGGAGGAAACATGATCAAGACAGTAAAAGACATATCCCTCGCCGGCAAAAGCGTCATCATGCGCGTCGACTTCAACGTCCCCATGAAGGACGGGGTGGTCCAGGACGACACCCGAATCGTGGCCGCCCTCCCCACCATCGAGTACGTTCTCGGACAGGGCGTCAGGAGCCTCGTCCTCATGTCCCATCTCGGCGATCCCGACAAGGACGCGGAGAAGGCGAAGGACAAGGCCGCCAAGTCGGGCCAGACCTTCGACCTCGACAAGTACCTCGCAGGCAAGCACCGCATGAAGCCTGTCGCCGACTACCTCTCCGCCAAACTCGGAAAGCCCGTCGTGTTCCTTCCTTCCTGTGTCGGCCAGAAAGCCGCCATTGCGGCGCTCCCCTCCGGCTCGGTGGCCATGCTCGAGAACACCCGTTTCCACAAGGAAGAAACCTCGAAGGACATGGCGAAGCAGGAGACCCTGGCCGCCGAACTCGCCAGCTACGGCGATATCTACGTGAACGACGCCTTCGGCACAGCGCACAGGGCCCACGCCTCCACGGCCACCATCGCGAAATTCTGCTCGGTCAAGGTCGGCGGTTTCCTCATGGAAAAGGAAGTGAAGTACCTCGAGCCCATGCTCGTCGCCCCGCCTAAACCAATGGTCGCCATAATCGGCGGCGCCAAGGTCTCCTCCAAGATCGCCGTCCTCGAGAGCCTCCTCAAGAACGCCTCGGACCTCATCATCGGCGGCGGCATGGCCTACACCTTCCTCAAGGCCCAGGGCCACACGATCGGCAAGAGCCTCGTCGAGGACGACTACCTGGAGACCGCAAGAATGCTTCTCGCGAGCGCGGCAGCGAAGGGCGTCAACATCGTCCTTCCCGTGGACCACATCTGCGCCGCTGCCTTTGCCGCCGACGCGGCCCCCGTCGCAGTCTCCGGCCTGGATATTCCGGCCGAGCTCATGGGAATGGACGTCGGTCCCGCCACCATTGAGCTCTACAGGGAAGTCCTCGCCGCGGCGAAGAGCATAGTCTGGAACGGGCCTGTGGGCGTCTTCGAGTTCGATGCCTTCTCGGCCGGGACAGCGACTGTGGCGAAGCTCGTCGCAGAGGCCACGGGACGCGGAGCGATGACCGTCGTCGGCGGAGGAGATTCTGTTGCCGCCGTCAACAAGTTCAAGCTCGCGGACAAGATGAGCCACGTCTCCACCGGAGGCGGCGCGAGCCTCGAGTACCTGGAGGGCAAAGTCCTTCCCGGCATCGCCTGTCTCGAACAGAAGTAGAACCTCCGGATCATCTCGACCACGAAGCGGCCGTCCGGAAGGGCGGCCGCTTTTTATTGGTGCGCCCGGCAGGGTGCACCAACTTGCGGGTGCGGCGAGGAATCGCCAAGTCCCGTACGGGCCCGGTAAGGGGAACCGTTAGCCGAACGCCAAGGGTGTCAGGGGCGACCCTGAATCTGAAGGAAGGTGAAGGCAAAGCGCTGGCCTGACGGACAGGAATCGTATGAGGCAGGAGGAGAGGATGAGAAGGCCAATATCTTCAAAGTCCAATACGTACACGGAATCTCTTTCTGTAGATGCGGCGGGTATAAGCGTGAAGGTAGGTCGTGACAGTAGTCACGGTGCATTACCCGGGGAGATCTGACCATCCGCCAAAGCGGCTATTCCCGTCACGAGGCGGGGAAATGGATGGCCAGAAGTCAGCAGAGGTCATAGTAGCGTCAACGACCGGACGCGAAGGGCTGAATCCAGAAGAACGGCGAGTCAGCCGGACCTTCACGAGACCCAATGAACACAGACACGGAGGAGTCGCCCGGATACGGGGACGAGACCGGCGTGCGCGGAGGATAGGGACGGAAACCCGACAGCAAGCGCATGGGTGGAGGGCTCGGATACGGGAACGGAAACGACGAACCCCGAAACGACGGAGTTGATCGAGCGTCTGGTCGAACGCGGGAACATGCTCGAAGCTTATGCGCGGGTGGTGGGGAACAAAGGAGCGGCGGGAGTCGACAAGATGAGTGTTGAAGACCTGAAGCCCTGGCTTCAAGCGCACTGGTTCGAGGTCAAGGAAAGGCTGCTGGCGGGTACGTAGCGGCCCGAGGTTGTGCGAGGTGTCGAGATTCCGAAACCCAATGGTGGGAAGCGGCAACTCGGCATACCGACGGTCGTGGATCGGCTCATCCAGCAGGCACTTCATCAAGTTCTGAGCCCGATATTCGAGCCTGAGTTTTCGCCGAACAGCTATGGCTTCCGACCTGGACGGGGAGCGCACGACGCGATCCGGAAAGCGAAGGAGTTCCAGCTCGCGGGGAAGCGGTGGGTTGTAGACATCGATTTGGCGAAGTTTTTCGATGAAGTGAATCATGATCACCTGATGGCGAGGATCGCGAAAAGGGTGCGGGACAAGAAGGTCCTGAAACTGATTCGGCGATACCTGCAAGCGGGGGTCATGAAGGGCGGCGTCGTGAGGGATCGGGACAAGGGAACGCCGCAGGGCGGGCCTCTGTCGCCGCTACTGTCCAACATCATGCTCGACGCGATGGACAAGGAGCTGGAGAAACGCGGACTGTCATTCTGCCGCTACGCGGACGACTGCAACATCTACGTCGCGAGCACGCGGGCAGGGGAGCGGGTGATGGCATCGATCTCGCGGTTCATCGAGGGCAGACTCAGACTCAAAGTGAACCGGGAGAAAAGTGCGGTAGCCCGACCGTGGGAACGCAAGTTTCTCGGCTATTCCTTCACCTGCGAACGGCAGACGAGGATACGGGTGGCGGAATCGTCGATCGATCGGTTCAAAGAAAAGGTCAAAGCTCTCTTTCGAGGAGCGCAGGGCCGAAATCTTTATTGGTTTGTCACGGAAACCCTACCCCCCCCCTCGTTCGCGGCTGGATTCAGTATTACTCCCTCGCCGAGACGAAGCGATTCGCGGAAGAGCTGGACGGATGGCTTCGCAGGAAACTGCGCTGCAACCTCTGGCGGCAATGGAAGAGACCATGGACGCGACGGAAACGGCTCATGGAGCGGGGCTTGCCGGAAGAAACGGCAGTCCGTTCCGCCTTCAACCAACGCGGACCGTGGTGGAACTCCGGCGCTCAGCACATACGCTTCGCATTCCCCAAAAAATACTTTGATAGTGTGGGACTCGTTTCGATGATCGATCGACTCTGTTTGATTAGGTGATATTCTGGAAACCGCCGTATACGGAACCGTACGTACGGTGGTGTGAGAGGACGGGGGGCGTGAGCCCCCCTCCTCCTCGATTGCGCCATCAGTCGTTCCGCCGATCAGTCTGTGAGCCAGTCGGAGTGGAATCATATATATTGGATAAATAGTAATATAGACAAAAGGAGATACACGGTGAAAATCGCAGCCAGCGTCGCCGAGCTCATAGGAAATACTCCCCTCGTGCGGCTGTCCAAGCTGACGGAAGGACTGGAAGCGACGATCCTCCTCAAGCTCGAATACTTCAACCCCGGTCACAGCGTCAAGGACCGCATAGCTCTCTCCATGATCGAGGCCGCGGAGAAGGCCGGACTCCTCGACTCAGGCAAGACTATCGTCGAGCCCACGAGCGGCAACACGGGCATCGCCCTCGCCATGCTCGCCGCAGCCCGGGGCTACAGGTGCATACTCACTATGCCGAAGACCATGTCCAGGGAGAGGCGCGTCCTTCTTGCGGCCTACGGAGCCACTCTCGTACTCACTCCGGGCAGCGAGGGCATGGCGGGGGCCATAAGGAAGGCCGAAGAGATCGTGGCCTCCGACCCTTCGCGCCATTTCATGCCCGCGCAGTTCGACAATCCCGCCAACCCCGAGGCCCACCGGCGCGGCACTGCCGAGGAGATCTGGCGCGATACGGATGGCCTCGTCGACATCTTCGTCGCGGGGGTGGGAACAGGAGGCACGATCACCGGCACCGGAGGCGCGCTCAAGGCCAGGAAACCTGGTCTCAGGGTGGTGGCGGTCGAACCGGACTCCTCGGCGGTGCTCTCGGGCGGACCGAAGGGAGCCCACAAGATCCAGGGCATAGGTGCAGGGTTCGTGCCCGCCGTCCTCGACCGGAGGGTGTACGACGAGATAATCAGGGTGAAAGACGAGGACGCGCTGGAAACGGCGCGCCGCGCGGCTCGCAGGGAAGGCCTTCTCGTGGGTATCTCCTCGGGGGCTACAATATGGGCCGCACTGATGCTCGCGCGGCGACCCGAAAATGTGGGGAAGACCATCGTCGCCATTGCCGCCTCCTACGGGGAACGCTACCTCTCCACTGCCCTGTTCCAAGGATTTGCGGAATGAGGCTGGAGCCAAAAGAGGAGAAAGTATGCCGGGCATGAGGAATGAATGCAGGAATCTCTGGTGTGATATCAATCTCGACATCGATTCTGTCCTCGCGCGTGATCCGGCCGCGAGGTCCCGTCTGGAAGTCGCCCTCGTGTACTCGGGCCTGCACGCCATCTGGTCGCACCGTGTGGCCCACCGACTCTGGCTGGACGGTTCCCGCTTCCTTGCCCGCCTCGTCTCGCAGCTGACGAGGTTTTTCACGGGCATAGAGATCCATCCCGGCGCGAGCATCGGCCCTGGATTCTTCATCGACCACGGCATGGGGGTCGTTATCGGCGAGACGGCCGAAATCGGCAGCGATGTCACGATGTACCACGGCGTGACTCTGGGAGGGACATCGCTCGAGAAAGGCAAGCGCCATCCGACGATAGGAGACCGCGTCACCATCGGGGCCGGAGCCAAGATCCTCGGAAACATCGCGGTCGGGAACGATTCGCGCATCGGCGCCAACGCCGTTCTGGTCAAGTCGGTCCCCGAGAACTCGGTCATCGTCGGCGTGCCGGGACAGGTCGTCCGGAGGCTGAAACTCCACCACGCGGGAGACAAGCCCGATCTCGACCATGTCGCCCTGCCCGACGTTCTCGGCCTGACAATCAAGGATCTCATTGTCCGGCTCGACGATCTGGAGACACGCGTTTCCGTGCACGAAGATCCCTCCCACCACCATGTCCACACGACGGGGGAGGGAAACTGGTCCGAGGAGGATTTTATCATTTAATCCTCGAGATCCGCAGCGTGAAGTGCTGTGTCTGGACGGCGGAACAAGCGGCGGAAGGTTCGGTCATAGCTGCGCACCTTTACAGTCCCGCGCCCTTTTCGGTATCATTCAGCCTACTAAACATTCAGACATGGCGGGACGCGAAATGCCGCCGTGCCCAAGGCGGTAAGCTATGCGCTCCTATTACGTCGCCGGAAACTGGAAGATGCACAAGACCGTGGCGGAGGCCGTCGCCCTCGCCGCCGAGCTCAAGGTCAAGCTCGCGGGATGCCCCGACAGGGTCATGGTCGCTCCTCCCTTCACCGCGCTCGCCTCCGTGGCTGAAGTGCTCAAGGGTTCGAATATCCTGCTCGGAGCCCAGAACATGGGTCCCGAGGAGTCGGGCGCCCACACGGGCGAAGTGTCGGTCCTCATGCTGAAAGATGCCGGGGTCTCCTCCGTCATTCTCGGCCACTCCGAGCGCCGTCACAGCTACGGTGAATCCGATACCCTCATCAACAGGAAGGTGAAGCTCGCGCTGAAGCACGGGCTCGAGGTCGTCCTCTGCGTGGGTGAAACCCTCGAGGAGCGCGAGGCGGGCAGGCTCGAGGAGGTCGTGGGCGCACAGCTGCGCGGCGGCCTCGCCGGAGTGTCCGCCTCCGACTTCGCGAAGGTCGTCATCGCATACGAGCCCGTCTGGGCCATCGGGACCGGCAAGACGGCCACTCCCGAAGACGCCGATTCCGTCCACGCGTTCTGCCGCTCCGTGCTCGCGGGACTCTACGGCGAGGCCGCTGCCAAGGCCGCCTGCATCCAGTACGGCGGCTCCGTGAAGCCGGACAACGTCGTGGCCCTCATGTCCAAGCCCAACATCGATGGCGCCCTCGTCGGCGGAGCGAGCCTCAAGGCTGAAACATTCGTTCCGATCGCCGCTTTCCGCTGAAAGAAGCCTCAGGACAAGGGTCGGAAGATTCTTCCGGCCACTATCCGGGGCTTGCATCGTAAGGAAGATTTTGGGTAGTATGTTTTGCCACGGTCGGTCGCCGGCAAGGTGACACATCCGTTACCGTAAGATCGGAGTTCAAAGTATGGGCATTCTTGGTATCCTCCTCCTGGTAATTTTTGTGATCGTCAGCCTTCTTCTCATTTTCCTCGTCGTCATCCAGGACGAGGATTCCGATTCCCTCGGCGGCATTTTCGCCGGCGGCTCCGGAAGCGCTTTCGGTTCGCGCTCATCCAATGTGGTCATCAAGATCACCTACGTGCTCGGAGCCCTGTTCTTCGTGACTGCCTTCACCCTCGCGATTATCAACAAATCCTCGATCGGCAATGTCGAGGCGGCCGTCAAGCCCGAGCAGGCACAGACTTCCTCGGAATGGTGGAAGGGTCAGGGCGCCGCGCCCGCGACTCCCGCCCAGAATGGGGCTCAACCCACCGCTCCCGCTGCCGGCACAACGAATACCACTGTCCAGCCGGCGCCCGCAGCCACCACGACTACGGTCCCCGCCAAGAAATAACAGGGGCTCTTTTAAGGATGACCTGAACGATCCCGGGAGGAGTCACTCTTCCGGGATCGCCTTCATTGAGGACCATGCCGGAAATGAACCGGAGGAATCCAGAATGCTGCTCCAACAGATTTTTTCGTCCGCCAGAATAAAGGTCGACCTTGAAAGTGAAGACAAGGAAGAGGTCTTCGAAGAGCTTGTCGATCTTTTAGCCCGTGATGGCGGAAAGAGCTACCCGCGGGCCGAAGTTCTGTCCGCCATACGGGAGCGGGAAGCCAAGATGTCGACGGGCATAAAGAAAGGCATCGCGATTCCCCACGGAAAGGTCGCCAAGCTGCCCGGCATATCGGGCGCTCTCGGGATCTCG
The DNA here is from genome assembly GCA_963678065.2 of Treponemataceae bacterium. GTDB lineage: Bacteria > Spirochaetota > Spirochaetia > Treponematales > Rectinemataceae. The sequence goes on along the minus strand of CAXXVZ010000003.1, from coordinate 976,155 downwards.
AAGAAGGGCATAGATTACTCCTCCCTCGACGGCGAGCCTGTCCACCTCGTGTTCATGATCGTCTCGTCGACCCGGGAATCGGAGCTCCATCTGCAGGCCCTCAAGAGCCTCGCGCGGCTTCTCGATGATTCCGAGTTCTATGTGGGCCTCGCCCGGGCCGCGACTCCCGAGCAGGTTTTTGCCATCATCAAGAATTTTGAAGACATGATGAGCCGCGAAACACAAACATCTTTTAAAACAGTGACAGAGTGACGGATTCCGCCAGCGATGCCACGAGAGGTGCCGACCATGCCGTCTCGGGAATATCTGGATAAACTCTTCGAAGCAGAAAACGAAGCCAAGTCTCTCCTTGAGGACGCCCGCGCAGAGGCCTCGCGGCGGATTGCTGCGGTCAAATCCGATGTGGATGCCCGATTCGCCGAGGCCCGCTCCGCAAAGGCCGCCGCTGCGGATGCAGATGCGCAGAAGAAGAGATCAGAGGCAGATGCCGGTTGCAGCGCGGAAATCGAGGCCTATCGCGCATCTCTCGACGATGTACCGACATTCTATGACAAGCTGGCCGCCTGGTGCGAGGAATCTCTCGACGGTATAATCTGATCATGGCGGACAGCTACGAGCTCGCCTACCTGTATTCTCGGGTGTGCGGGTCATTTTCCAAGGCTTTTCTCGGCAAACGAGGCGCCGATCTTTCGGCATTCCGGGGAATTGGCGATCTCTGGCGCGCGGTATTCGGAACAAGTCCCCCAGAGCTTCCCGGCCCCCGCCTGGTCCGCATGGCAGAACGGCAATTCACAGGTGACGCGCTCGCGGGTTTCAGGAAACTTGCATCCTGTCTTCCTTCCGGCGATCGCTTTGTGGACGCCCTCGGCCGTAAGGTTGAGTACGCCTGGGTGAAGACCATTGCCGCCGCCATCCGTACCAGACTCTCGGAATGCCCACCCAGCCCCGATCCCGGCCTCGTCCCCGATTTCAAGCTCGCCGCCTATCCGGACCCCGGGCGCATGTTCTCCGAAGGCCGATATGCCTGGATCGATGCGAAGTCCATTGCCGATCAGTCCGCGCTCGAGAACAGACTGGACAAGCAGTATTACATCGAACTCTGGAAAGCCGTGAACGCCATACCAGCCGGCAAGGCCGGCGATATTCCGCGCCTCGTGCGGCTTGAAGCGGAGCTTCAGAACGTGATCTGGGCGATGCGGTTGCGTCGCTATTTCGGTTATGGAGAAGACGCGATCCGTGAGCGGCTCATATCCTTCCCCCGCGCGGATATCCTCTCCCCCGCGGCCGCGAGCCTCAGCTTCGCCATGGACAGGCGCCAGGACTGGAGCAAATGGAAGTGGGAGAAACTTCTGGGAACAGAGGACTTCGGGGCGGAGTGGAGACTGGACGTGCGCGGGGCCGAGACTGCCGCGCGGCGTATCGTGTTCCAGTCTGTCCGGAAAGCGCTTCACCGCTTTCCCTCGACCTATACACCCCTGTACTGTCACTTCAAGCTCAAAGAATTCGAAACGGCCCTCGTTTCCGGGCTGTTCGAGGGAGTAGCCATCGCTTCGCCGCCAGCGGAAACCGAAGCCTACGCCTACTCGGTCACAGGAGGTGCAGCATGATGCCGGTCGCCATGCGGAAGCTCGAGCTGATCGTCCTCAACAGGGACATGGATTCCGTGCTTGCCCGACTCGGTGAATCGGCAGTTTTCCAGATTGCCCCCCCAGACGCGGACAGCGAAGAGCGGACTGCTCCCGTTTCCACCGGAAAAGCCGGAGCTTCTCCTGAGGTTGCAGGGGCCGATAACCTGTCAGCCTCGTCCGGCAACGATGAAGAGGGGAAGAGCGACGGTCTGGAATTCCTCCAGGCGCTCGAGCGCACGGGAAAGGCTCTGGGCTTCGAAGTGCCTCTGAAAGTTGCCCGGGGCGTAAAGCTGCCGGGAGAACAGGAAGAGGCTCTCGTGCGCGAATTCGACGCGCGGACGGAGGCCCTCGTCTCCGAAATCGCAAGGACGAAGGGCAGAATCGCGGAGTTGCGGGGCGCGCTCGACGAGGCGAGGGCTTTTTCGGGACTCAATCTCCCTTTCGCCGACTTGGACCGGCTCTCCTTCCTCTCGGTCCGCATCGGCCGGGTCGACCCCGACGAGACGGAAAAACTCGGAGAGACCCTCGGCGACCGCGGCTTCATCCTGCCTCTGGACGATGCCGGCCAGATTATCGCGGCCTCCTCGCGCAAGGGACGGTTTGCCCTCGACACCGATCTCGAGCGCGCCGGTTTCAGGGCCAAGGAATTTCCCGCGGACTTCGCCGGCATACCGGCGGAACTGCCTGTCGCCCTCGATAAGGAGATCGAAGGCCGCGAGAAGCGCAGAAAAGAGCTCGAAGCCGCGCTCGCCGGCCTCGCCGCGGAGATACGGCCTGCCTGGACGATTCTCCACTCGGCCTTCACCGTAAAGACGATCATCCAGAAGACGAAAACAGGGATCGAATCCCTCGACTTCGCGTATCGCCTCTATGGATGGGTCCCCCGGGACAGAGTGAAGGAACTCGTGGCCAGCCTCGCGGCCGTCACCGAGGGACGTATCGCTGTCAGATCCTTCGTGCCCGAGGAGCTCGAGTCTGTCCGTTCGGGCAAGGAATCGGTTCCCGTCCTTCTCAGACACGGAAAATATGTCGGAAGCTTCGAGAGGCTCGTGCTGTCCTATGGAGCCCCTTTATACGGGACTATCGATCCCACGCCCATCGTGTCCTTCTTTTTCGTCCTGCTCTTTTCCGTGATGTTCGGAGATATCGGCCAGGGAGCCGTCATTTTCCTGACCGGACTCTATCTGGGCAGGACGAAAAAGCCGGGTCTGGCCAAGTATGCGACATTTGCTCCCATCTTCATGGCCACCGGTACGGGATCCATGATCATGGGACTCCTCGACGGCTCCATCTTCGCCAACGAACAACTTCTTGTTCCGCTGAACCGCCTCATCACGGGAGGCCTGACGGGCAAGCCCGTGGACAGGCTCGTCCAGATCATGCCCGAGGGCGGGATGGGCAAGCTCTTCATGTTCTTCGGCTTCACCCTTCTCATCGGCTTCGCCATCAATTCGGTGGGGCTCATCGTCAACATGGTCAACAAATTCAAGCTCGGAAAACCCGAAGAGGCTCTCTGCGGCAAGACCGGGCTCTCGGGCGCCCTCTTTTTCTGGTGGGCCGCCGTCCTGGGGATACGTGTGGCGGCGGGAGGTTCCGTCTCCTGGATCGACATACCCGGCCTGGGCCTTCCCGCGCTCGCCCTCTTTTTCTCCTCGAGCCTTGAGAAAGTCATCGAGAGCATGCATCGAGGGCACAAACGGGAGAAGGACGATGACGGACTCATCGGACACGCGGTCCAAGGATTGGTCGAACTGATAGAGACCTTCTCGTATTATCTTTCGAACACCATGAGTTTTTTGCGTGTCGGCGCCTTCGCCCTCTCCCACGCCGTGCTTTCTTTCGTCGTCTTCACGATGGGGGAGCTCCTCAGGACCAGGGCGCCTGCGGGCATCCTGTGGGAAGTGCTTGTCTTCATCATCGGCAACGCCGTCATCATCGTTCTCGAGGGACTCATCGTCACGATCCAGGTCGTGCGACTGCAATACTATGAATTCTTCTCGAAATTCTTCACCGATACGGGCAAGGAATTTCTGCCCTTCGGGTTCGGGAAAACAAGGAGTGGAACATGAAAAAACGCTATAGCTTCGCTGCTTTGGCCGGGTTCGCGGCGGTCGGGATCGCTTCCGCCCAGACCGCCGCGGGACAGGCGGCCACCCAGGTCGCCGCCCAGCCTGCCACTGTATCCTCACCCTGGCGCTACATAGCCGCGGCGGTTGCTGTCGGCACGGCCTGCATCGCGGGTGGCCTCGCCGTCGCGAAGATTGGATCAGCCGCGATGGGCGCCATGGCCGAAAATTCCGAGCTCTCCGGGAAGGCCCTCCCCTACGTCGGACTCGCGGAAGGAATCTGCCTCTGGGGCTTCCTCGTCGCCCTTCTGATACTCCTGCTCTAGCCGTGAAGCCGTGACTGGAATTTTCGTCATCGCCGAGGAAGAGCTCGTGCTCGCGTTCCGGCTCGCCGGGGCCGAAGGACGGGCTGTCTCGGGGAGAGAGGAGGCACTCGCCGCCTTCCGGGCCATCACGCAGGGGACTCACCTGCCCGGTCTCCCCGACAATGTCGGCAGGGAGGCGAGGATTCTCGTGCTCTCCAACGAAACCTCCGACATGATCGCGGACGAGGCCAGGGAATGGCAGCTCTCCGGGGGCTTTCCCCTCATCGTGGAAATACCCGGTCTTCTCGAATCGAATCCGGACAGGAAGGGTCTTGTCGATGCAATCCGCGAGGCGGTCGGTATCAGTGTCTGAACGGTCTGTCCCGCCCAAGGTTGAAATATGGAAGAAATAGCCGGTACGCTCACGCTCGAGCGTGAGATCATGGACGATGCGCGCAAGAAGGCGGCGCGTCTGCTCTCCAATGCGGATGCCGAGTCGGCGCGTATACAGGCAGAGTCGGCGGTTAAGACCGCTGCCGCCCTGGGCGCCATCGACGAAGCCGCGAGGCTCGCCACGGCGCGCTACAGGGGCGAGGTCTTTGCGCGAATTCCCTTGGAAAAACTCAGGATGAAGACAGCCCACTCCGACGCCCTCATCCGGGAGGCCCTGGGCAGGTGGCTAGCCTCCCTGCCGGAATCCAGGATCGAATCCTTCGTCGTAAAACGGCTGGAAGGCGCGAAGGCCTTCCTTGCCGATGGTTCCGTCGAGATACGGTACCGGGGAATCGGTGCCTCCTGCGCCGAAAGGCTCGCAGGACAGATTGGAGCCGCTGGAGAAGTCGTGATCAGGGAAGACAATACTTTGTCGGCCACGGGAATCATCGTTTCCGGGAAAGGGGCGGAGCTGGACGCTACCCTCGATGTTGCGGCCGACCTCATCCTCCGGAAGAAGCGCGGAGAACTTATCCGCGCGCTCGCCCCAAGGCTGGCGCAATCGTGATCCGGGGCAGACTCGTGCGGGTGGCCGGCCCGGTTGTCGGCGCCGAAGGCCTCGCGGGCGCGGGGCTCTACGATGTCGTCGAAGTGGGCGAGGCGGGCCTTGTAGGAGAGATCATCAGGCTCGATGGAGCCGGCGCGACTATCCAGATCTACGAAGAGAACACCATGATGAAGCCGGGAGAACCCGTCCTCTGCAAGGGACGCCCTCTCTCGGTGAAGCTTGGTCCGGGACTGCTCGGTTCGATCTACGACGGCACCCAGAGGCCGCTTTCGGGGCTCAAGGACAGGTTCGGCCCCCTTCTTCCCCCCGGGGCCAAGGGCTCGCCCCTCGATACCGCGAAGAAGTGGAGATTCCTGCCTTCCGTCAAGGAAGGGGATGCAGCCCGGCGCGGTGTCCTCGTCGGAACGGTGCAGGAGACAGCTTCCGTACAGCACCGCGTCATGACCCCGCCGGACATCGCAGAATCGATCTTTTCCTGGGTTGCGCCCGAAGGGGACTACCGGATCGACGATCCTGTGGCCCGGACAGCGGGAGGAACGGATGTCTTCCTGGCCCACGACTGGCCCGTCCGGCATCCAAGGCCCAATCTCGGCCGTCTTCCGTCTACCATCCCCCTTGTCACCGGCCTCAGGGTCGTCGACGTCCTCTTCCCCATGGCCAAGGGAGGATGCGCCGCCGTGCCGGGCGGTTTCGGGACAGGAAAGACCATGACCCAGCACGCCATAGCCAAATGGTGCGACGCGGACATCATCGTCTATGTCGGCTGCGGCGAGCGCGGCAACGAGATGACCGACGTCCTCACCGAGTTTCCCCGCCTCGTCGACCCGCGCACAGGCAGGTCTCTCATGGAGAGAACAGTCCTCATCGCCAACACCTCCAACATGCCCGTGGCAGCGCGCGAGGTTTCCATCTACACGGGCATCACTGTCGCGGAGTACTACCGCGACATGGGCTACGACGTAGCCGTCATGGCCGATTCGACCTCGCGCTGGGCGGAAGCCCTCCGTGAGCTCTCGGGGCGCCTCGAAGAAATGCCCGCGGAAGAGGGCTTCCCGGCCTACCTCCCGACGCGGCTGGCCGAGTTCTACGAGCGGGGAGGGCGGGTCAGGACTCTGGGAGGCGAATCGGGTTCCGTGTCGATCATCGGGGCCGTCTCCCCTCCCGGCGGAGATTTCTCCGAGCCCGTCACCCAGCACACGAAGCGATTCATCCGCTGTTTCTGGGCTCTGGACCGCGAGCTGGCCAACGCGCGGCACTATCCCGCCGTTTCCTGGAACGATTCGTATTCGGAATACGCCGATGATCTCGCGGACTACTGGGACGGCGTCGATCCCGCCTGGAGGGAGACGAGAGACAGGGCCCTCGATCTCTTGAAACGCGAGCGCAAGCTCTCGGACATCGTGCGCCTCATCGGCCCCGATGCCCTGCCGGACGGACAGAGGCTCATCCTCATCACTGCCGAGATGCTGAAAAACGGTTTCCTGCAGCAGAGTTCCTTCGATCCGGTGGACATGTTCTGCGCCCCCGCCAGGCAGGTCCTCCTCCTCCGCTGCGTCCTCGAGTTCCACCGCAGGGCCGAGGAAGCGCTCAAGGCGGGCACCCCTCTTCCGAGGATACTCGCGATGCCTGTCAGGGAACGCATTTCGAGGCTGAAAAGCAGCGTGCCGAATGGAAAGGAAGAAGAGTTGCGGACCGTCCTTACGGGAATCGAGAACGATTTCGGCGAACTCGCTCGCCAGTACCGGACGGAGGCTCTCCGATGATCGGACTCAAGCATCATGGACTCGCGCGGGCCGAAGGCCCCATCGTCGTGGCGAAAAAAACGGAGACGGCCGGTTACGGTGAACTCGTCGCCGTCCACGCTCCCGACGGCAGCATAAAATCGGGCAGGGTCGTGGAGACTTCCGACCGGGCAGTGGCTATCCAGCTCTTTTCGGACAACACGGGACTCTCGCTCGAGAAAACATCCGTCGAATACCTCGCCCGTCCCCTCGAGCTCAGAGTCGGGCCGGATATTCTCGGACGGGTCTTCGATGGCCTCGGCCTTCCTTCCGACGGCTACCCGGAGATCCTCTCCTCGGATCTGCGCGACATCAACGGCAGCCCGATAAACCCGGCCGCGCGCGCATACCCGAGAGATTTCATCCAGACGGGGATATCCTCTATCGACGGCCTCAACACCCTCATCCGCGGACAGAAACTGCCCATCTTCTCCGGCAACGGATTGCCCCACAACCGTCTCGCCGCGCAGATCGTGCGTCAGGCCAGGGTTCGCCAGGCTGATCCCGGTCAGACCAATCACGACGAGGCCATGGCCAAATTCGCCATCGTCTTCGCGGGCATGGGCATCAAGTACGATGTCGCGAGGTTCTTCGTCGACTCCTTCGAGCGCTCGGGTGTCCTCTCCCGCGTCGTCATGTTCCTCTCCCTCGCCGACAGCCCCTCCATCGAGAGACTCGTCACGCCCCGTTCAGCCCTGACCGCAGCCGAATACCTCGCCTTCGACCTCGGCATGCATGTCCTCGTCGTCATGACCGACATGACGAACTACTGCGAGGCCCTGCGCGAGGTCTCCGCCGCCCGCGGGGAGGTTCCCTCGCGCAAGGGCTACCCCGGCTACCTTTACTCCGACCTCGCCTCCCTCTACGAGAGGGCAGGGAAAATCCAGGGTCTCGAGGGCTCCATCACCCAGATACCCATCCTCTCCATGCCGAACGACGACATCTCCCACCCCATACCCGACCTCACCGGCTACATCACCGAGGGGCAGATCGTTCTCGACCGCGACCTCTCGGGAAGGGGAATCTATCCGCCCGTCGCCGGACTGCCCTCGCTATCCCGCCTCATGAAGGACGGGATAGGCGAGGGTATGACGCGGGAGGATCACCGCGAGCTTTCGGCCCAGCTCTTCGCCGCCTACGCCTATGTGAAGAATGTCCGCAACCTGGCGGCCATCATCGGCGAGGAGGAGCTCTCCGCCCGCGACAAGGCCTATCTCGTCTTCGGCGAACGGCTCGAGGCTGATTTCGTGAATCAGGGCGAGTACGAGAACCGCAGCATCGAGAGGACTCTCGAGATCGGGTGGAAGACTCTCTCTCTGCTGCCGAAAGAGGAACTCGTGCGCATATCCGCCGAGATGGTCGCGCGCTACCTCCCCGGAGAGCCATCCGGCGGGATGCCTCCGGCCGCTTCCGGAGGAGCGTCGCTGACTGCAGCCAGCGGCGAGGCATGAGATGTCCATCCCCGACATCGCCCCCACGAAGTCGAACCTCCTCAGGGAAAAGGAGAAACTCGCCCTGGCCCTGGAGGGATTCGAGCTCCTCGAGCGCAAGCGGGAGATCCTTGTCATGGAACTCATGCGCAGGATCGACGACGTCAAAATCCTGGAGCGCGAAATCGCGCGGCGGACGGCGAGCGCCTATCCGACGCTCCGGCGCATGCTGCTATCGGTCGGCCGGGACCGGGCGGCCGAACTCGCCGCCGGCGTCAGCGCCGATGTCGCGATAGAGGAAAAGACGGTCTGTGTCGCCGGCATGTACCTGCCCTCCCTCGAGGCGCGGGTACCTCCGCCCGTACTCCGCAATTCTTTCGTGAATTCGTTTGCAGACTCGGATGAAACCGTGATAGAATTTACCGAACTTCTCGGACTGGTCGCGCGGATGGCGGGCCTGCGATCCGTGGTCTGGCGTCTTGCCCGGGAAGTCCGAAAAACCCAGCGAAGGGTCAACGCCCTCGAAAAGATGGTCATTCCCGAATCAAGGGCACGAAAAGTCTATATCGAGGCTTCTCTCGAGGAACGGGAGAGGGAAGCGCTGTTCGCCGTCAAGCTGCTCAAGGCACGATCGGCGGCACGGGAAGGTTCATGAAAAGACCTCTGTCCAATCTGATCGTCGTGGTGAACGGATCCGAGGTGTCGATCGCCGCGGTCAAGTACGCGCTCGCACTCAAGCGGCATATGGGCTCGCGGATCATTGCAGTCTATGTCGTCGATACAGTCACAATCAAGCAACTCGCTCTTTCCAGAATTTTCGTCGAGGATGAGAGCGTGGAATACGAGCACAGCCTCGAAGAGACCGGCAAGCGCTACCTCGCACTCGTTTCAGAGATCGCGGCGGCCAAGCACATGCGCGTGGAGACCTGGCTCCGCAAGGGGTCCATCTCCGGGGAGATCATCAAGGCGGCCGAGGAAAGCGGTTCCGACTGTATTGTCGTGGGGGGCTGGAATGGAGACTCCCGTTACAGGGATATCCTTATCGAGGCCAATCGCGATATAGTGAGATCTGCGTCCTGTCCGGTTATCGTGGTCAAGGGCCCGGAAGCCGAGACGGTTTACTCGGCACTTTAGACACTTGAAGGACGGAGGCTGCATGCGCGTCGCCCTGGTTGGAATCCCCGCAGGGGACATGGAATCGATCCAGACACATCTCAGGAACCTGGCCAAAGGCTTCGAATCCTCCGGGCACATGGTCGACATCATCGACCACCGCTCGGAGGCGAGGATATCGGGCCATGATTTCGTCGCCATACTCAGCGAGCCGACGGGCCTCGGCGCCAAGCTTCCGGCTCGGATATCGGAGTTCCTCGCCAATGCGGGAACTCTCACCGGCAAGCGCTCCATGGCCATTCTCCGGAAGAAGGGTTTCATGAGCGGCAAATCCCTCGCGAAGCTGATGGCCATGCTGGAAGCTGAAGGCATGGTCGTGACCTGCGGCGAAATTGTCGCGAAACCCGAAGAATCGCTCGCCGCCGCCCGCGGAGCACCGGTAGTCCGGAACTAAAAAGCGACGGAATCGACGTGGAAAATTACTACGATGTCCTCGGCATCAGCCCCGATGCGGGCCTGAAGGAAGTCAAGAGCGCCTTCCGCAGGCAGGCCAAAAAACACCACCCCGACATCAAGGGCGAAATACGGAATGTCTCCGGCTCCGACCCTCTTTCGGGCCGCGCCGCGGACGCGGCGATGCGCCTTCTCCTCGAGGCCTACCGCATGCTCTCCGATCCGGAAAAACGCAGGGCCTACGACCGGAGCAGGCGGCGGATCGCCCTGGAGGAAGGCGGTTTCGATTACCGGCGCTTTCTCAAAGAGCGCATCCATGACCCGGAGAGCCAGGCCAAGCTCATCGTCTACGACCTGCTTCACAACCTCGAGGACGAGGCCCTCGAAGTCTTCGAGAAGGCCAAGGCCCTCGGCGATTTCCGGCTCGAACGCTGGCTTGAACGAGGGGAGGCCATGGACACCGAGTTCTGCCTCGCCGAGGAGTATGAGAAGCGCGGGCGGTGGTTGAAGTCCTATGCGATGTACAAGAAACTTATCAGGATGGAGGCCGAGAAGCCCTGGTTCAGGTATTTTTTCGAGGTCCTCGCCCTCAGGTTCAGGACAGTCCTCCTCATGAAGCTTCCTGGACTCCTCGACGAGGAAGACTACCTGGACAGGCTGGAAGAGGCCGTGGGACTCAGGATCGACCGTCACGATTCGGCGCAGTTCCTCCGGAAGAAGGCTGAAGTCCACCTGCGCAGGCGCGAGACGGCAGAGGCCATCGACTGCCTCTACCGCGCCGCAGAGCTCGAACCTTGCCTTGCCGGCCTCGCGGCGCTCAGGAGAAGGGCGGGAATAGGGTCGGAGCGCGGGAATCCCTTGAGCAAATGACGGATTTCGTTTACTTTTAGCGGTATCGTTTGTTGGTAATGTGCGGGGCCTTCTCTGGCTCCGGTCTCATATTAACTTCCGAGAAGGTGTACATGAAGCGACTTTCATCTTTGGCCGTCCTTTTCACCCTCGCGATCGCCGGCGCGTTCGCCCAGACGACAATCGACAAGCCGGCCGCCACGATCAAGCTCAGCAAGCAGGAGATCATCTCGGTCAGGCAGATAAAGGCCGATGTCGACAAACTCGAGAAAGCCACCGGCCAGAAGATGAAACCTGAACAGATCCGCCAGGTCCTCGAGGCACGCGTGAACAGCATGCTCTTCGTCCAGTTCTGCGATCGGGAGAAAATCACGGTCCAGGACGCGGCGATCACCCAGAGACTCGCCCAGTTGAAAGCCGAGATCGGTGGCCAGAATGTGTCTGACGCCGATCTCGAGAGGGCAATGCAGGCGGAGGGCATCTTCGTCGATCCCAAGACCTACGCGCGCCAGCGACTCCTGTTCAGCGCCTACGTCCAGGCAAAGAAAGCCGCGGAACTCAAGGCTTCCCAGGTTCCCCCTACCGTCGAGGAAATCATGAAGGCGTACGACCTGGCCAAGTCCACTCTCGTGCGGCCCGACACCATCAGGGCGAGCGTCCTCTTCATCGATCTCCGCAACAAGAGCGACGATGACAGGAAGAAGGCGCGCGAGGTCCTGAAGGCGGTGGCGGCGACTCTCAAGCTCAATCCCGAGAAGTTCGACGAGTACATGCTGCGGGGCCGCGATGGCTCTGCGGGCTACAAGTCCCTCTCCTCGATCTATGTCGAGAAGACGCCCCAAGGCTCGAACCTCTACGGCAAGGACTTCTTCGACTTCGCATTCAAGCAGAAGAACGGCGATGTCTCCAGCCTGATCGAAAGTGCTTCGGGCATGCAGATCGTCCGCATCAACGAATTCCTGCCGCAGAAACAGCTCGGCCTGACCGACCCCATCCCGGGCGACCAGAACACCACTGTCAGCGAATACCTCGCATACGAGCTCACCGTCCAGAAACAGAGCGAATTCATGGACAAGGTCGAGGCTGACCTCATAGCCCAGCTCAGGAAGGACGCGACGATCAAGATCTACGAGGAAAATCTCAGCTTCTGAGGCGTCACGTGTCCCGGAACGGATCTAAGGGCGGAGTCGCGTCCGCCCTGTTTAATCCAGGGATCTGACCGAATGAGGCGGGTCGGAAATCCGCCGGGAGAAAACCGTGTCTTCACGCAGAAAAGCCAGAATTCTGGCCTTCCAGGCGCTGTACGCCTGGGATGTATCGTCGACGCCGCTCGCCGAACTTCTCGCGTTTCCCTGGCTCGAGTCCGAGAAACGGGAATCCCTGGATGAGGAGATGCAAACCTTCTCCAGTCTCATGATCGCCGGTACCCTCGAGAACATCGATACGGTCGATGCGGAAATAAAGAAGCACCTTCAGCACTGGTCCTTCGAACGCCTGAAAAAGGTGGATCTCGCCATACTCCGCGTCGGCACCTACTCGCTCCTTTTTCAGACCGACATTCCCGCCCAGATCACGATAGACGAAGCCATCGAGATAGCGAAGGAGTTCGGCGCCGAAGATTCCTTCCGTTTTGTCAACGGAGTCCTGGACGGTATCTGGAAGGCCAGCACGGCGGAGAGCCCCGCTTCGCCGGGAGTCTTCAGATGATACGCCTCAAGACGCCGACTCAGATCGAGGGTATACGCCGCTCCTGCCAGCTTCTCTCCAGGCTCTTCCACGAAATCCGCCCCCACGTCAAGGCTGGAGTGAGTCTCCTCGAACTCGACACGTTTTCGCGGAACTTCATAGAATCAAACGGAGGAAGGCCTGCTTTCCTGGGCTACGAGGGTTATCCCGCAAGCCTCTGCGTCTCGGTGAACCGCGCGGTCATCCACGGCATTCCGGACAGCTCCCGGCTCAAGGACGGCGATATCGTCGGGCTCGATTGCGGAATAGACCTCGGCGGCTTCTATTCCGACGCGGCCATCACGCTTCCTGTCGGACCCATAGCCCCGGAACTGAGGGAACTCCTCCTTGTTACCAGGGAATGCCTGGACAGGGCCATCGCCGCCATAGAGCCCGGGAAACGCATCCACGATATCTCCCGCGCCGTATTCGGCCACGCCACTGCCCACGGCTACGGCGTCGTCAGACAGTATTGCGGTCACGGTGTCGGCCTCGAAATTCACGAGGACCCGCAGATTCCGAACTATGTCTCCGGCGGCGCAAATCCGCGCATCGTTCCGGGAATGGTGCTGGCGATCGAGCCGATGATCAACCTCGGAACAGGCGACGTGAAGGTCCTCGATGATGACTGGACAGTTGTCACCCTCGATGGCAAGCCTTCGGCCCACTTCGAACACACGGTGGCCGTGCTGAAGGATGGCATCGAGGTCCTGACATCCTGGGATCCTCCGTATTGACTGAAGACCCCGCTCCGTTCTGACAGAACTCCCATTATTTCCCTTGCAGCGCTTGCAGGTCCCTCGGGCAATGAAGGGACCCGTTCTTTTTTACTCCGACTGTAACCCCGATAGACCACGCCGGTTATTATATTCGAAAAAGGGAATGGAAACCGGAAGCGCTTCCGGTCCCCGTTCCCGATCTATCAGCAAGGAGAGATGCTATGCCTGCAATGAAAAAGTTGAACGGACGGACAATACTGCTCGTCAATCTCGTGGTTTTCGGAATCATGATCGGTTTCGCCCTCGCGTTCACCGGATTTTCCCTCGGCGCCAAGCGCGGATCCACGATATCGATACAGGCCGAGAGCCCTCTTTCAAAGGCTCCCGCCGATGTGAAGGCCGCGCTCGCCCAGGCCGAATCCGTCCAGAACGCTTTCCGCTACGTGGCCCAGGCCGTGCTGCCTTCTGTTGTCGAAGTCTCGGTGACTGAAAAAGTGGCTTCCGGCACCGACATCCAGAACCAGCTTCCCTTCGATTTCTTCTTCTCGCCCAAGAATGAGGACGGAAGCAAATCGACGCCCCAGCCCCGCGAGGAACGGGGACTCGGCTCGGGCGTCATAGTCCGCCGGGACGGGAAGACAGTCTACGTTCTCACCAACGACCATGTCGCGGGGAAGGCCTCCTCGATCAAGGTCACCCTGAACGACGAGAGGGAGTTCGAGGCCAAGCTCGTCGGGACGGACGAGCGCAAGGACGTCGCCCTCATCAAGTTCGAGACGAACGCTCAGGACATTTCGATTGCCACGCTCGGCGACTCCTCGAAGCTCCACGTCGGCGACTGGGCCATAGCGGTCGGAAGCCCCTACGGTCTCGTCTCGTCTGTCACTACGGGCATCGTGAGTGCTCTCGGCAGGACGGGAGGTCCGGACAGCAACATCAACGACTTCATCCAGACCGATGCATCCATCAACCAGGGCAACTCCGGGGGCGCCCTCGTCAATATCTACGGCGAGGTTGTCGGCATAAACACCTGGATAGCCTCTCCCTCGGGCGGTTCCGTCGGTCTCGGCTTCGCCATCCCGATCAACAATATCAAGGGAGCGATCGACGATTTCATCAGCCATGGACAGGTCAAGTACGGCTGGCTCGGTGTCTCTCTCCTCGGAAGGGACGCGGATAAAGCCAGTGCCCAGGAACTGGGCATAGAGGGCAAGAAAGGCGCCTTCGTCTCCCAGGTATTCCGGAAGGGCCCGGCAGACAAGGCTGGAATTCTCCCCGGCGATTTCATAACCTCGGCCGACGGCGTCGCCGTGAAAGGGCAGGACAATCTCGTCAGGGTCATCGGCGACATGCCGGCGGGCAAGACCGCCGAGTTCTCCCTCATCCGCGGCGGGAAGCCCATAACGCTCTCGGTTAAGATCGAGGAGAGGGACAAGACAGTAGCTTCCAATGACGGCAACCTCTATCCCGGACTCGACGTGGTCTCCCTCAAGTCGGAGCTGATCGACGCGGACAAGCTTCCTAAGGAAGCGAAGAGCGGCGTGGCCGTGATCAATGTGACGGCCAAGTCCCCCGCCGCCACGATTGGGGTCAAGCCGGGAGACATCATCACCGCAGTGAACGAGGCAAAGACGGACAACCTCGCCGAGTTCTACTCGGCCCTGAACGATCGCGATGCGAAGAAAATCTCTTTCACGATTCTCCGCGACGGGCAGGAGGTGTCGACGCTTGCCTATGTGAAAAAGTGAGGATATAGTCCTTCCATGTCGATCTTCCCGGGGCGACTGCCCCGGGATTTTTTTATCAAGGAGAATCCGCACGTGAACAAGGAATTCATTTCCTACGACACTATCCGGAACAATGCCATAAAGCTGGCGCACAGGATACACATGGACGGGTTCATTCCGGACGTGATCTATGTTTCGCTCCGCGGTGGGGCCTATCTCGGCAATGTCATCAGCGAGTACTTCAAGATCGTCCGCTCCGAGAAGAGGCCGGTTTTCTACGCCGCTGTCGTGGCGCACTCCTACGCCGACATCCAGAAACGGGAGCAGGTTCGCGTGGACGGCTGGACGTACAGCCCGGATTATCTCAGGACGGGCGACAAGGTTCTCCTCATAGACGACATCTACGATTCGGGCCGGACGGTGAACCACCTCACCGAGATCATCATGGAGCGCGGATTGCCCCGCGCGGATATCAAGATAGCAGTCCACGACTACAAGATCAGGGATTACATCTCGGATCGCCTTCCGATCGTGCCGGATTATTATTGCCGGAAGATCGTCGTGAAGAGCAGGGAAGACGAAAGATGGATCCATTACATGAGCCACGAACTCATGGGGCTCACGAGAGAAGAGGCCGAAAGGCACTATTTCCCTGCAGATCCCGGACTCGCGGAAGCCTTCGAGGTCATCCTCTAAGAACACGTCGATCAGCGGCACGCTCCCGACAGACTCTGCCGGTGCCGGAAAGGGCGCGGACGAAGCTACGGTGGCCCGTCCGCGCCTGACAACACTCAGATCACCGTGCCGGAAGGAATTATCGCGTTCTTGGGGATGACGATGATTCCATCCACAATGTTGTGGGTGGAATATTCGCCGTCGATCCGCTCCACCATATCTATGCCGATCCGGCAGTTGGAGCCGATGCGCGCGTTCTTGTCTATGATCGCGTGCTTGATGATGGTTCCCTGGCCGATTCCGATGTCGGGGATGCCGCGCCGCGCGTTTGTGGCCTTCTGTTCCTTTGTCTCGTACCTGTCAGCGCCCATGCAGACAACACCGTCGAGGCTCGCGCCCGACTCGATGATCGTCCTGATTCCGACGAGGGATCTCGTGATGAAGGCGTTCGTGATGATGCAGCCGTCCGTCGCCAGAGCCTGGTTCAGTGTGGAGTAGTTGACCTTTGAGGCGGGCAGGTTGCGCATGTGGGTGTAGATGGGCATGCCTTCGTCGTAGAAATTGAATTTTGGATCGACGTCGGTGAGCTCGATGTTGGCCTCGTAGAAAGATTTTACGGTTCCGATGTCCTCCCAGTACCCGTCGAACACGTAAGAGTTGATGGCTTCGTGTTTGAGAATGTCGGGGATGATCTCTTTGCCGAAATCGTTGAAATCGTTGGCGAGGGCTCTCTCCATGAGCTCGGCGGTGAAGAAATAGATACCCATGCTGGCGAGATACTGTTTCTCGGGAGATGCCCCCTCGGGGCGGATCTCCTCCGGTATGCGGAACGTGGCGATATCCTTAGTCGGACCCGGCTTCTCCATGAATTCCTCGATCCGGTGGTCCACGTTGATGCGGGCGATGCCGAGATCGTTGGCTGTGGACCTGTCCACCATCGTGCAGGCTATCGTGAGACCGCAGCCCGACTCGACGTGCTGCCGGTACATGTCCGCGAGGTCCATGCGGTAGAGCTGGTCTCCAGACACGATAAGGTAGTGGCTCGGGCTCTGGGGCCGGAAGTGGATGAGATTCTTGCGGACAGCGTCGGCGGTGCCCTCGTACCATCCGGAGTGGACGAGGGTCTGCTCGGCGGCGAGGATCTCGACGTAGCCTTGCGAGAAAGTGTCGAAGTTGTAGGTCTTGGAGATGTGCAGGTGGAGTGAGGCCGAATTGAACTGGGTCAGGATGTAGATCCTTCTGAACCCCGCATTTATGCAATTTGAGATGGGGATGTCGACGATGCGGTATTTCCCGCCGAAGGGAACCGCAGGTTTCGAACGCTCTTTGGTCAATGGATAGAGCCTGGTTCCTTTCCCGCCGCCCAGCACGATTGACAAGACATTGTTCATGGTTCGACCTCTTTTCATCCGGGGTCTGTTTACCGCCCCGCCGATGACGTATACAGTATATACTATGATTCCTGAAGATGTCATTCATAATTTACCTGTTCTTGGCGCGGATCCCGAGATTGCAGCGAGGATAGTGCATGTTCATACGCTGCCGGCACGGGAGGCCGTCTGGGCCGAACTCCCCGCCGATCTCGACGAACGAGTGAGGGATGCGCTGGCCGCGAGGGGCGTGACGAAACTTTACAGCCACCAGGCACGGGCTTACGAGCTGGCGCGCACCGGCAGGGATTTCGTCGTCGTTACGCCCACCGCGTCCGGAAAGACCCTCTGCTACAACCTTCCCGTCGTCCAGACCCTCATGGAGGAGGAATCTGCCCGGGCCCTCTATCTCTTCCCCACGAAGGCCCTCTCCCAGGATCAGCAGTCGGAGCTGAACGAGATAGCGCTGGGCGGCAGTCTGCCCGTGAAAGTCTACACCTACGACGGCGACACCCCCGGCTCCCTGCGCACGGCCGCCCGCGACACCGGACGAATCGTCATAAGCAATCCGGACATGCTGCATTCCGGAGTCCTCCCCAATCATGCCAAGTGGATCAATTTTTTCTCGGGTCTGAAATACATCGTGGTCGATGAGATGCACGCCTACCGCGGCGTCTTCGGAAGCCACGTCGCCAATGTGCTGAGGCGGCTGCGCAGGATAGCGGCCTTCTATGGCGCCGATCCGGCCTTCGTCTTCTGCTCGGCCACCATCGGCAATCCCGGAAGCCTCGCCGAGTCTCTCGCGGGCCGTCCCGTCGAAGTGGTTTCGGAGAACGGTGCGAGCGCGGGCGAGAAGAAGATCGTGTTCTACAATCCGCCCGTCGTGGACGCCGTGCAGGGAATCCGGAAGAGCACGTCCACGGAGTCCGAAAAGATAGCCATCGCCCTCCTGCGCGGCGGCGTCAAGACGATACTCTTCGCGCGCTCGCGCGTGCAGGTCGAACTTATCGCGAGTTACATCGCATCCTCGCTCGCCAATATCAATACGGACAATTCCGGCATCACCGTGAGTCCCTACCGTTCCGGGCTCCTGCCTTCGGAGCGGAGGGCCATCGAAAAGGGCCTCAGGGAGGGAAAGATACGAGGAGTCGTCTCGACGAACGCGCTGGAGCTCGGCATCGACATCGGCGGGCTGGACGCGGCCGTCGTGGCGGGCTTCCCGGGCAGCATGGCCAGCTTCTGGCAGCAGTCCGGCAGGGCGGGGCGGCGGGGAACGCTCTCCCTCGCCGTCCTCGTCGCCTCTTCCTCGCCGCTCGACCAGTACATTATCGCGCATCCTGAGTACTTTTTCGGGCATAGTCAGGAGTCGGCGCGCGTCGACCCGGACAATCCCTACATTTTCATGGACCACATGAAGTGCGCCGCCTTCGAGCTCCCCTTCCGCGAGGGAGAGAGCCTCGCGGCGGAACGAAGCGCAGAGGGTTCTTCCGGCAGAGATGCCGCCGGCCCCGAGGATGCGGCGGCCGGGACTGACGCAGGGGCGAAGGCTGCCGAGACCGAGGCGGCCCTCGGCTTTCTCGCGGAGGAAGGCATCGTCCGGAAGACGGGCGGGCGGTGGTACTGGTCGGCCGAAGGATACCCGAGCGAGAAGATATCCCTGCGTTCCGCGACGGCGGACAATGTCGTCATCGTCGATGCGACGGGCGGATCGACGAAGGTCATCGGCGAGATGGACAGGGCGAGCGCCAAGGAACTCGTATTCGACAACGCCGTGTACATCCACCTTGGCCGCCAGTACATTGTGCGGAAACTCGACATCGCCAACCGGATCTGCAGCGTTGAGCGCAGGGATCTGGATTACTGGACCGACGCCGTCGTGAAGACAGACATCAAGGTACTTTCCGAAGACGCAGAGGGTTGGACGGACGGCGGGGCGCGCTACGTCCTGGGCGATGTCCTCGTCCGGAGCCAGGCAGAAAAATTCAAGAAACTGCGCTTCCACACGCACGAAAACATCGGATACGGCGACATCGACCTGCCCCCCGAGGAGATGCAGACGAGGGCTCTCGTCATCACCTTTGGCGGAGAATGCGGGGCCGGAGAGCTTCTGTCCGGGATGGATCAGGCATTCGCGGGGGCGGTCCTGGCCGGAACCGGCCGCCTCATCCACGAGCTCGCCCCGGCCTTCCTCATGTGCGACAGGCACGACATCGGCCTCGCCGAGAGGATACGCGATCCGCATTTCGGCCACCCTTCCCTGTATTTCTACGACCGCTACCCGGGCGGAACCGGACTCGCGGAGGGACTATCCCAGCTCCTTCCCCAAGTCCTGTCGGCCGCGGCGGAGAGGCTTTCCTCCTGTCCCTGCGGC
Source organism: Treponemataceae bacterium (assembly GCA_963678065.2). Classification (GTDB taxonomy): domain Bacteria; phylum Spirochaetota; class Spirochaetia; order Treponematales; family Rectinemataceae. Next base: position 956,943 of record CAXXVZ010000003.1, on the reverse strand, counting down.
TCTGGCTGTCCTTCCTGCATAGGGGTGGATTTTGCCTCCGGCCAGTCTTCGCGGGGAGGCGAGGCGGCGAAGAGGCGGAGCCGCGAACTGCTGTCCCTGCTCGGAGCGCACCGTGGCGGATCTCAAGTCCAGGCTTGACCGTATCAGGAGGCTCGGACTCGTCCGGGCGACGGAACTTAGGGCGGACGAGTCCGAGGAGGGGAGGGCGACCAGCGGGGCTCCGGATGCTGATCGCGGAGCTCCCGCCGCGAGACAGAGGGCTCCGGTCGCCAGTCAGGAGATTCCTTCCGGCGCCTTTGTGAGTGGAGGATCGGGACCAGCCGGCTGGGTCCGGTCAGGCGACTATCTTTGGAAACGAGAGACCCGCCATACTCTCTGGTTTCCCGAAGAGATCGACATCGCCGCCTTCGAGGTCGCCCAGAACGCATCTGCCCGAAGGCTGGCCCGGGTTTCTCCGGCCGGGCCGCGACGCGGCCGCGGGCCTATCCTCGCTCCCGATCACTCAAAGGGGGATGGAGGCGTATTGGGCGCCCGAGCCGGGAATGGGCCCGAATCCAGATATTCTCCGCTGTCCATCAGGCGCGCGCGGGAAGATTTGCGGTTCTTCGATTTCGAGACGACAGGACTCTCGGGTGGCACCGGGACGGTCGCTTTCCTCGCGGCTATCGCTCAGCCCGATGTCGACGGCTGCAGCGTGAGCCAGTATTTTCTCTCCGACTACCCCGGCGAGCCGGCTTTCCTGGAGGCCGTTCTCGCCGACCTCCCCCCGGGATGCACAGTCGTGACCTACAACGGAAGGTGTTTCGACATTCCCCTTCTCCGGACGCGCTGCATCATGAACGGGATGAGGATGGGGAGCTTCGGACAGCTCGACGCCCTCTATCTCGCAAGGCGACTCTGGCGCCGGAAACACGGCGGCGCCTCGCTCGGTCTCCTCGAGGCCAAGGTGCTCGAAATCGAGAGGGAAGAGGATGTGCCGGGAGCCCTCATTCCGGGACTCTGGCTGGAATACCTCCGCTCGGGCGACGACAGGCCGCTTCGGCCCGTGTTCGCGCACAATGCCATCGATGTGGTCTCGCTGGCGGGTCTCGTCGCGCGAGCCGCGAGGATTTTCGCGGCGGCGGAGTCGCTCTCCCGCGTTTCAGGCTCTCAGGAGGCGGACATGGCCTGGATCGGCCGCACCCTGATCGAGCTCGGCGAGGAGGTAAAGGGCGAGGCCCTGCTCGAATCGGCCTGCGCCGAGGGCGACGAGAGGGCCGGGCTCATGCTTTCCGCGCGCTACAGGAGGGCCGGCAGGGAGGAAGAGCGGAGGGCCCTCTTCGAACTTTTACCTGTTACCGCCCGCTCCGACATCGAAAGGGCAAAATTCGCCGAGCATGTGCAAAAAGACCTGCGCGCGGCACTCGCGTACACGGAGCGGGCCATGACCTCGGATGTACAGGGGCTCCTCGGCGAAACTCTCGTGGCGCGTCACCGGCGGCTGTCGGAAAAGCTCAGTCGGGATCGGGCTTTTTGAGCGTGTCCCCGAGTTGTCCGCATGCTCCCATGATGCCACGCCCGCGGCGCATTCTCCGGGTCGAGAGGAGGCCGGCGTCCTCGAGTATCCTCTGGAAGTTCTCCACCTGCTCTCTGTCCGGCTCCGTGTAGGGGAGGTCGGGGACCCTGTTCCAGGGAATGAGGTTGATCTGCGCGTTGAGGGGCCGGATCCAGCGCACGAGGGCCCGCGCCGCCTCCGGCGTGGAGTTGACGTTCCCCATGAGGGCCACCTCCAGGGTGATGCGTTCGCCTGAGCTCTTCTGGTAGATCATGAGGGCATTTTTCAGAGCGGCGAGATTCCATGTCCTGTTGACCGGCATGAGGGCGGAGCGCGTCGATTCCTCCGCCGAGGTGAGGGAGACCGCGAGCCGGACCGCAGGGCCATTGCGCGCGAGATCGAGGATGCCGGGAACTACACCGCAGGTCGATATGGTTATCTTCCTCCGGGACATGCCGATCCCTTCCGGGTCGGTGAGGAGAACTATCGCTCCTCTCACTGCCTCGAGGTTGAGCATCGGCTCGCCCATTCCCATGAAGACGACGTTGGAGATGCTGCCCCGGCGCGCATGAAGGAAACGGAACTGCTCCATGATTTCGTCGATCCCGAGGTTGCGCAGGAAGCCGAGGGTTCCCGTCTTGCAGAAGGTGCAGCCCATGGGGCAGCCGACCTGGCATGATAGGCAGGCTGTGGTCCTGCCCTCGATGTCCTCCAGAAGAACGCACTCGACTGCGGCTCCATCCCTGAGACGTATCTGGAGCTTGAGAGAGCCGTCGGCATCCGGCAGCTCTTTGTCGACCGCACTCGAATACAGGAGCGGGAAGAGGCTGGCCAGATGTTCCCGTTCGGACTGGGAAAGATCGGTCATCTCGGCGAAGCTGGTCGCATTCCGCCCGATCCATCCGTAAACCTGTCGCGCCCGGAAGGGGGCCGAAAATGGAAAGGTTTCAGCCAGCCGGGCGACGGTCATCCCTGTGGGGAAAAGAACCACGCTCAGGACCTCTGGAGTTTTGTGAGAGCGTCCTGGATATATGCGTTGCGGATGCCGAGTTTCTGGAATTCTGTCAGGTCCTGGATGGCCGCGGTCTTGTCGCCCGCCGCGTAGTGGCTCTGGGCGAGTTCGAGGTAGAGGCGGTAGTTCTTTGGGTCGTTCTGGATGAGTTTTCTGAGGGAGACGACGGCCTCATCGTAGCGGCCCTGGATGCGGGCGATGACGGAGAGACCGAGCACTGCGTAGACGTCGAACTCGATGTCGAGGGCTCTCTGGTAGTACTGCGCGGCCTGTTCGTAGTCCCCCATATTCCTGTAGGCATCGCCCGCGCGGGTGAGGATCACCTTGTTTTTCGGATCGATCTCCAGGATCTTGTTCCAGTTGGAGAGGGAGTTGTCCTGTTTCCCCACGCCGCGATAGCAGTCGGCGAGGCCAAAGAGGGCGTAGAAGTTGTTGGGTTCCTTTCCCAGGGCCTTCTCGAAATAGGGGATGCCGAGGTCGAACTGTTTGAGCTTGCGGTAGCAGTTGCCGATGGAGGTCAGGACGCGGATATCGACTTCCCCCGTCTGGAGTTCCACCATGCGTTTCCAGAACGCGAGAGCCTCGCGGAATTCCTTGAAATCGTAGTGCAGGTGGCCGAGGCCGATGAGGGCATAGGGGTTGTCGGCCTCCATTTCCAGGACGCGGAGGTAGATGGCTTTGGATTTGCGGAAATCGTGAACTTTGCGGTAAGCGTCGGCGACGCGGGTGAGCACTGTTATGTTCTTGTTGTCGTGGATGAGGTACTGTTCCCATATTTCGATGGCCTTCTGGTACTGGTTCATGGCTTTGTAGCAGTCCGCGAGGCCGAAGAGGGCGTAATTGTTGGCTGGATGGTATACAAGGCATTTCTTGTAGTGGTTGGCGGCCTCCTGGAAGGCTCCGTGTTTGCGGGCGGAATCTCCGAGACCTACGAGCGCGTAATTGTTTTCCCTGTCCTGCTCGAGGATCCGGGCAAAACATTCCTCGGCTTCCTCCAGGCGGTTTTCCTTGAGAAACTGGTAGCCTTTCTTGGAGAGCTCGGCGATTTCCGCGTGTTCCTGGTTCTGAAAATCGGCGTCATCGCCGAAAAGATCCGGCACACCGAAAGCGGGAAGATCACTCATTTTTAACCTCGATGCGAAGTGGCGTTTTACCTGATGAACGTGCCCATTTTGTAAATACCTTTCCTGATGCACATTCCCTGTTTTGTAAAATTATACGTCAAAAACAACCAACAATCAACAGCGCCTCATGCCCCCAATCGATAGAATCGGACGATGGATCTTCCGTACACCCTTTCGTCCTCCACAGCCAGCCGTCCGACCCTCTCGGGAGGGCGGTCCTCGTGCGGGAAATGCAAAAGGACGAGAGCGGAAGGTTTGAGGCTTTTGCCGGATTCAAGCCGCTCGAGGAGTTCCGTCCTGAAACGGTAGGGGAAGGGTGGGTCGCAAAAAACGATGTCGTGGGCGACCTTGTTCCTGGCAAGAAAAAGTTCGACACTCTGGGACTTGCAGGTGATCGCGCCCCGGGCGATGGCGACATTGCGCAAAAGATGGGGAAACTTGTCCCTGTCCTTCTCCACGCAGGTGACGGGCCTGGCCCCGCGGCTCGCCGCCTCGATGCCGATTATTCCCGAGCCCGAAAAGAGATCCAGGAAAGAAAGCCCCTCAAGGCTGTCGAGGCTGTCGAGCCCGTCACGGTGGCCGAGCCCCTCGTCCTTGTCGTCGTCCTCGCTGACGACTCGGCTTACGCCGCGGCGTGAGCTTGCGCAGAGTGCGGCGAAAACCGATTCGCGCATCCTGTCCATGGCCGGACGGATCTCGAGGGCTCCTCTCGGCACGTCGATTATCCTGCCACAGTAGGCCCCGCCGGTTATCCTCATGGAGAGTCAGTCCTTCTGCCGTTCGCGGAATTCACGGCGAAGGTCCATATTCATGTCTCTTTCCTTGATGTCTGCGCGTTTGTCGTACATTTTCTTGCCCTTGCACAGGCCGATCTCGATCTTGACGAGGCCGTGCTTGAGGTAGACGGAGAGGAGGGCGAGCGTGTTGCCCTTCTCCCTGACACGCCTGTCGATGCGCTTGATCTCCTGGGCGTGGAGAAGGAGCTTGCGGTTCCGGTCGGGATCGTGGTTGAAGACCGAGGAGAAGGTATTCTGGGCGATGCGGAAATTCTTGAGCCAGACTTCGCCTTCCCTGACCTCGGCGAAAGCGTCCGGGAAAGAGATGCGTCCTTCCTTCACTGACTTGACCTCGGTGCCTACGAGCTGGATCCCGCATTCGAAAGTATCCTCGATGTAGTAGTCGAAGCGGGCCCTCCGGTTGACGCCGATGACTTTCACGTTGTCGGGAATGCTCATCGCACCACCAGGGCGGGACGGAATCCGAGGAAGGGGCTCGAGAAGGATGCGGGGAAACCTCCACGGGACGCGGGAGAGACTGAGTCCGCCGAGTTGGCCCATGAGGCGCCGCGCACGGAGAATTCGGCGCCTCTCCACTCTCCGGAGGCCGGAGCGAAGGCGGGGAACGGGAAGAAGCTGTCGTCGCACCATTCCCAGACATTTCCGGCGAGGTCGGCGAAGCCAAAGCGGTCCGCGCCCGCAAAACCCACAGGAGAAGGGCCTGAGCGGCCGGGCGCGAGGAGGATGGCTTTTTTCCAGTCGGGGGCGCCTGCCTTGCAGACGGTCTCCCACATGGCCTCGGAGGGCAGGACAACGGCGAACCCCTGTGGGGCGAAACGCGAAAGCCACGCGCAGTAGGCCTCCGCAGCGGTCTTCGACACGCCGGTGACGGGAAGCGAGGACGAGAGGGAGCTGTCGCTCCAGTCGGCGAGATAAGCCGCGTCGACAGCGCCCTTGGCCACGAGGGTGTCGCGGTTCTCGGGTTTCCAGTCGGGATTGGCGGCAAGGAAAGCGGCCCACTGGGCGCGCGTCGTCTCGGTTTCCGCGAGGGCGAAGGCGGGGACGGCGGCGGCGTAAGGGAGGGCGCTGGTTCCCGGCGACTCTCCAGAGGCGACGATACCCGACGCGGGTATTCTGCGGAAGGGTTGCTGACCCACCCGGACCGAGCCGAGAGGAGAGCGGGGAAGGCCCGAGCCGGGGGCGGTGATCGCCGCGGCGCGCGCTCCCAAGGCTTTCAGCGCCGCAGAAGAGCCGATGGCTGCCTTGGCCTCCGAAGGCGCGAATGCCGCGATGAGCGTCGCGACCTGCGGCCTCTCCTGGAACGCGGCGGCCAGAGTTTCGATGCCGGCCACGAGGCCGAGCGGGGAAGGAGGGCCGCCGGCAGCCGCGATGAAAGATGCTCGGAGGGCATCCCTGGCCGATTGAGCCGATCCCGACGCGGCGAAGGCCGCCCTGACGAAGTCCGCGGCGTCGGTGCGCGGAAGCGAGGACATGCTCCCTGTCTCGGCGAGCGCGAGGAGGGAATCCGAAAGGACGAGGGGAAGCTGGTAGATGGCAGAGGGGGCTCCGCTGAGGCTGTAGCCCGAGAAGGCGCTGAAAGAGGAGTGCAGGAAAGCCCGGGGATCGGTGGCCTGCAGGCGGACCACAAGGCTGGCCTTGCGCGGGAAGAGGAGGGTCGCGAAAATCCTGCCCTTCACCTCGATTTTCCTGGTTTCCGGGCTGAATCCGGGACGGGAGACAGTCAGGGCCCGCAGGCCGCGGGGGAGGAAGAAGTTTCCCGGAGTCGCCCCGAGATAGGCTCCGTCGACCAGCACTGCGGAGCCGGAAGGCGTCGAGGTCAGGGTATACCAGGTCCCGTTTTTCCGGATTCCCGGGACGGTCGCGAGGGCGAGAAGGAGGATGGCGGCGACGAAGGCCACAAGGCCGGGAAGCCAGACACGGGGCTGCATGCCGAGGAAAACGCCGAGCCTGATCCGCGCCTCTTCTATATCCTTGGGGGTGATTTTCTTCTCTTCTTTCATGTACCGTGGATTATAGGGGGGGCATACATGCTTGTCAACGCGAGGCCATCGTGGTATTTTTCCGTTCAATGACGGCCAAATCCGATTTCAGAAGCGCCCTCGTCCGTGCCACCGAAAGAGTTCTCACCTACAGACTGAAGAGACGTCTCAGGGCCAAGATGAAGCAGCAGGCCAAGCACCCCGTCCGCGACTGGGTCGAGGCCATCCTCTGGGCGGCCTGCGTGGTCCTCATCGTCAATCAGTACCTTTTCCAGGCATATCGAATTCCCTCCGAGTCGATGGTCAAGACCCTCCTCATCGGAGACATGATCTTCGTCGACAAACTTTCCTTCGGCCCCGAGCTCCTTCCCGGTGTCGCGAAGACCTCAGGACTCGCGAGCCCTCACCGGGGACAGGTCATCATCTTCGAGAACCCCAGCTACATCTCCCGCGGACCTGTCTACACCATCGCCCAACAGATGCTCTACATGCTCACCCTGACCCTCGTCGACATCGACCGGGACGAAAACGGCGAGCAGAGAGTCCACTACCTCATCAAGAGGGCCGTAGGAGTCCCCGGCGACCGACTGCGCATCTCGAGGGGCGAGGTGAGCCTCATGCCCCGGGGAACCGGCGAGTGGGTGCCGGAATCCGAGTTCACGAAGTCGGCGGGCACAGCCTTCCGCGCCATCCGCTCTGTGAAGCCCTCGGATTACCGGACTATCGAAGGAGCCGGCATCGAGGCTGCCTGGAAAGAGGCCGGACTTCCTGTCCCCTCGGAGTACAAAGGTATGTCCTCCGGGAATTCCGCGTATCTGGACGGGTTCGGCTACGACAGCGCCCGCGTTTCGGCCATCAGCGCGATGTATCCCAACGATCCGAGATTCGCCGAGGCGGCGAGACGATACCGGCTAGGCTGGTACATTCCCGAAGGCCGCATCTTCCCCATGGGGGACAACAGGGACAACTCGAGGGATGGGCGCTACTTCGGCCCGGTCTCCCAGAAAAAAGTGCTCGGAAAGGCTCTCTTCATCTACTTCCCCTTCGGAAGGCTCGGCTCCGTCCGTTAGGAAGAGGTAAAGGGAGCTGCGGTCCATGGGCAGGCGGAGATCGTTCGCCGAGGCTGTCGCGTTCAGACAGAAGTTCCTGCGCCGCCTCGCTCTTGTCTTCATTGTGCTCGTGGCTTTCGACAGCTTCCGCGCTACATTCCTCAGCTCCCACGAAGTCGTTTCGGTCTCGATGATGCCCGCGTTTGCCCCCGGCGACCGTCTCTTCGCGACACCCCTCCCGTATGGTCCCCGGACGGTCTTCGGGAAGTTGCCCGGCCTCATCCGGCCCCGCCGCGGAGATATAGTCCTCGCGAGCCTTCCCCATGCCCCTCAGGAGAGGTTCCTGCCCCGACTTCTCGACAGCCTCGTGAGGCTCATTACCCTTCAACGGATATCCACGCTGTATCCTGAGTCCGAACTTCCTTCGGGCTCGGTCATGCTGAAACGGGTCATCGCCCTGCCGGGGGACACGGTGCTCATGGAGGATGGTCAGTACCGGATCAAGACTCCGGGGAGCAGCATCTTCCGGAGTGAGACTGAGGTCTCGGGAAAGCGATACAGGGCAGGGAAGGAGACTGTCATAGCCGGATGGATCAAGGGCCTGCCCGGCTCCGGCTACATGGCTGCCTGCACGCTCGGCCCGGGCGAGTACTTTCTTGCAGGAGATTCCAGGACGGAATCTTCCGACTCGCGCCACTGGGGCCCGGTCAAGTCGGAGTCTCTTGTCGCCTTCGTGCTGTTCCGCTATTGGCCCCTCTCCCGGCTCGGTGCTCCGTGAAAAGCGACGGCCAGGTTGGTCGCGTCCGATTCACCCCGGCACGCTCGCTGTACATCCATGTCCCCTTCTGCAGATCCCGCTGCCGGTATTGCGACTTCTTTTCCACGGTTGACCGAGGCGGAAACCGCGCCCTCGTCGACGCGACGATCCAGTCCACCCTCGCGCGTGCCCGGAAACTGACGGAGCGCTTCGGCTGCCGCGTCGCCGGGAAGGAATCTGTTGCGCCGGGGAGTGCTGCGGCCGATTCCCGCCGCACTCCCCATGATCGCTTCATTTTCGACACGATCTTTGTCGGAGGGGGAACGCCTACCCGCCTCGCGCCGGACCAGCTTGCCACCTTGCTCTCCGGCATCGGAGAAGTGACTTCAGGATGTATAAAAGAGTGGACTGTCGAGGCTAACCCGGAATCCCTGGACGAGACAAAACTCGAAATAATGGCGCGTGCCGGCGTGACGCGGCTGAGCATCGGCGCGCAGAGCCTCGACGACAGGGTCCTCTCCCTGCTCGGAAGGCCCTGCGATTCGGCGAAGGTCATTTCGGCCCTTCGCATGGCGCGCGCGCGCGGCTTCGAGGTCTCCGCGGATCTCATGACAGCTATTCCCCTTCCTCCGGAAGCCATGTGGAGGCGTGAGGGGGGCGCAGATCTCTGGCAGCGGCCGGTTTTGCGCCTCATGGACCAGGTCCGCCGCTTACTCGACGAGGGACTGGAGCATGTCTCGATCTACGACCTCATCGTGGAAGAGGGAACCGCGATCGCTGCGGACATCGCGGGCGGCAGGCTTGAACCTGCCCCTGAAGACCACGCCGCCGACGAGCGCGCCGAGGCGGAGGCCTTCCTGGCCGAACGCGGATTCCGCCGTTACGAGATTTCCAACTATGCTCTGCCCGGGCACGAGTGTCTCCACAACGAGGCGTACTGGCGCATGGATTCCTGGATAGGGGCCGGTCCGGGCGCTGTATCGACTATCGCCGTGGCCGGCGATGGCCCTTCCGGAGCCCTCCGCATTTCGGAATGGCCCGATCTTGAAAAGAGGGATTTGCCTGGACTTGAAGAGTGGATCTCCTTCCGGGATGCCGCCTTCGAGACCATGATGATGGCCTTCAGGACGGCACGGGGACTGGATCTGGAAAATTTTGTGCGACGCTTTGGCTCGAAGCCCGAGGCGCTTGCGGGGAAGACCATCGGGCGCTGGAAGGAGCGGTTCCGGGAAACCGATTCCCGCTTCCTCGCCCTCGACGAGAGAGGAATGGATCTGTCCAACCTTTTCCTCTCGGAATGCCTCATGGAAATGGACGGAACGCAAGGAGAGTGCTGAAATGGCCATACTGTCGATACAATCCCACGTCGTATACGGTCATGTCGGGAACCGTTCTGCGGTGTTCCCCCTCGAGCGGATGGGCTTCGAGGTCTGGCCCATCAATACCGTCCAATTCTCGAACCATACCGGCTACGGAGCCTGGCGGGGCGAGATTTTCCCCGGCTCCCACATCGACGAAATCTGGCAGGGAGTCCGTGAGCGGGGCGTGGTGGGCGAATGTGAGGCCGTGCTCTCCGGCTACCTCGGCAACGCCGCCATCGGGTGGTCCATCAAGAAGGCCCTCGCGGACGTGAGAGTGGCCAACCCCGGTGCGCTGTACTGCTGCGATCCCGTCATGGGAGATTATGGAAGGGGCGTGTATGTCCGCCCCGACATTCCCGCCTTTCTCAAGAACGAGGCGCTGCCCGTGGCAGACATCGTCACCCCGAACCTCTTCGAGGCCGAGCTCCTTTCCGGCATCTCGATCGGGTCGGAGAAGGAGGCGGAGAAAGCCTGCGCAGTGATCCACGGGTGCGGACCCCGCATCATCCTCATCACCAGCTTCAAACCGGCAGGAGCTTCGGGAATGCCGGATCAGGATTCCACTATCTCCATGCTGCTCTCCGTCGCGGGGAAACTTTTCCGCGTCACGACGCCACAGCTGTCCTTCGGACAGCTCCCGAACGGGGCGGGGGATCTCGGTTCTGCGCTCTTTCTCGGGCACTACCTCCGGACGCGTGATGCCCTCGCCGCCTTCGAGGCTATGACGGAAGGTGTTTTCTCGGTTTTCGAAGCGACGCACGCCGCCGGATCGCGGGAACTCAGGATCGTGCAGTGCCAGGAAGCCTTCGTGACGGAGCTCAGGCGATTCAAGGCCGTCGCGGTTCCATGAAAAAGCCTTCCGGAACGCCGATCTGGCTTCCCGGAAGGCTTTCGTCGATGCGTTCTGGCTCTATTTCTTCTTGGCTTTCGGGATCACCGGAACGAAGGTCGCGGGATCGGGCATGACGAAGTCCGCGGGAAGGTCGGTTGCGCTCGCCGCGAGCCAAGTCTGGTTGCGCCCGAGGAGGAAGCCGAAGGTCTTCAGCTGTCCGCGCACGATCAGCTTGTTGCTGTCCCTCCAGATTCTGCAGTCGTAGACTTTGCCGTCTCGCGGGTCGATGATTTCCCCGCGGTATTCTTTGCCTTTATCCTCGAGGTTGTACAGGTAATCCATTCCGCAATACGCAGGATCGCCCTCGAGCTTTTCAGCCTTGCTCTTCTGTTCATAGATGGTGTCTTTGATGGCTCCCGTCGTCTCATCGTAGGAGGCCATCATCCGGCCGAAAATCTTCCCCTGGTAGCTGTAGAGGAGGACGATGGTCTCGGGCTTGCCGGACTTGTCGTCCATCTGCTTGTACAGCCCGAGAATGTTGTCCGCCGCCTGGACGAAGACCGCCTGAACGAGGAAGAGGACGAAGAATGCCGCCGCAACGCGATTCGTTTTCATGCCTGCCCCTTTTGGAGAGTAGTAAAAAAATCGATGCGGCGAGTATATCCCCGCTCTCCCGACCGGTAAAGAAGGAAACCGTCGCCGGAAGAGGGGAATTGAGCGGTCAGGAAGCGAGCCCTTCCTTGAAGGAGGAGGCGAGTTCGTTGCGGTTGGGGATGATGGAGACGAATTTTGCCACGCCGTTCACGACGATGGTGGGAAGGTTCGTGAGGCCGAGCTTGCCGACCCGGACGATGTTCTCCGGATCGAGGATCTTCCGCTCGATGACCTCCACCCTGCCGCCGAACCCGTGGGCCGCTTCGTCCGCCGCAGCCTTCATGTAGCCGCAGGCCGCGCAGGTCGCGGAGTCGATGGTGTAGACCTCGACGAGGCAGGAGCCGGCGCCGTAGGACTCATAGTCGGGCATCTCGACATTCTGGTCGAAGGCGGCCCTCTCGTAGCCGACGAGGAATTTTCTCGTGCCTTTGGGATGATGGACGGCCTGGCCGATGCCGATGATATTCTCCGCCGGTACATGGAAGGGTATGTCGCAGCCCGGGGCGAGGATGAAGTCCCTGGTTCCCATCGCATCAAGGAGATCGAGGGCCGCCTTCTGGTTGTCCTTCTGCGAGCCGAGAAGCATGGTGACGGTGAGCTGCATGTTGCCGGAGATGGCTATCCCGGCGGCGTCAGTGATGCGCTTGGCCGCGACGATGTCGATGTTCTCGTCGATGGAGAGGCAGTCGGGGCCGGACTCGCACATGAGAGGGATGTTCTTTGTCGCGTCGCCGCAGACGAAGAAGGAACTTTTCGCTCCCTTCTCACGCAGGAAAGAGAACAGCTCGGTGTAGGGGGCGAGGAGGAATTCTTCAAAGGTCGCGGGCGCGATCTGGGAGACGAGGGGATCCACGGAGCCGATGACGTCCATGCCAGCCTCGATGAACATCGTCGCCATCGCCTTGAAGACTTTGACTGAAAAGGCGATGAGGTCCTGGACGAACTCGGGGTTGTCGTACATATCGAGGAAGATGTTGGTTCCGCGCAGGTGGGAGGCGAGGGTGAAGGGGCCGCATGCGAGGCCGTAGAGGGCGGTCTCGGGCAGCGCCGCGCGAGTCCGGCGCATGGCGTCGAGGACTAAGGGGATGCGGCCGTCGGCGACTGTCGGAATCTTCAGATCGACGATGGCCTGGCGCTCCGCGGATTCGAGGGGGTGGCCCGCGACGGAGGGCGGTGTATCCTTTGACCAGACGAGGGGACATCCGAGGATTTCGGCCTCGATCTGGAGGTCGAAGACGACGGGCATGCCGTCGGGGCTGTACTGTCTGTGGGCCTCGAGGAGGCATTCGACGAGCTTCGAGCTGTCTTTCAGCAGCTCTTCCGCGTCGTACCCGCGCAGATTCGCGATCTGGACGCCGGTGTAGGGCACCCAGGGAGCCCTGGCCAGCTCCTTGTGGGAAAGTGCGTCGAGTACAAGTTCTCGTCCTTTTTTCATGTGCATTGTCGCCTCCTGGATGACGCTCCCGGGGCCGGTGAAAAGGGCGACCAGGAGTTTTCTCGCATCCTTTCTAGCACGATGCCTCGGCCTCTTCTTGCATAAATTATTAATTGTCGGAGATTCTGTCGTGAAAAAATGCGAAAGGGCGGCTTTTCATGAGGGACCGGATGCCGGGCACGGAGGCGCCGCGGGAGGACAGGGAAGGAGGGGCCGGATTACTCAGACGAAAAAATCGTAGCGCGACGAGACCCGCTCTCCGTACTGGGGTTCGAGGCCGACATTGAATCTCCGCTCCGTTCCGACCGTGGAGGGCGGTCCGTGACCAGGGAAAATCATCATTTCGTCGGATTGGCCTAGTATTTTCTTGCGAAGGCGCGCGGCGAGGGCGACTGAATTGAAGGGACTCAGAGTTCTGCCGATGAGCCCGGCGTGGAGGGCGTCTCCCGTGAAGAGCATCGATCCGATCTTGTAGACGATCGAATCGGGAGAGTGCCCCGGCATGGAGAGGACTTCGATCCTGAATCCGGCCGCGGTGAAAATCTCGCTGTCGGAGAGAGGATGGCAAGGGTTCCCCAGGATCTGGGCATTGGCCGAGAAGATGTCGACCGGATAAATCTTCAGAAGAGTCTTGATGCCCCTGACGTGGTGGAGATGGTTGTGGGTTATGAGGACAGCCTTGAGGTTGTAGCCCTTGTTCTCGATCTGGTTGATGATCGTCGTCGTGATCTCGGCCGGGTCGATGAGAAGGGACTCGCCTGTTTCGTCGTTTCCGAGAAAGTAGGTGTTGGAGAAGCCGAAAAACGAGTAATAGAGGAAGAGCTTCATAGGTAGAGGTGCTCCATATCCCTGATGGCCTCATTGGTGTTGGACGCTTTCAAGGAGACATTCTCGATCCGCGCGGGGATGAAGTAGACTTTTTTCATGTCGCAGTTGGAGAAGTTCGAATTCTCGAGCACAGCCATGATGAAGCGGGAATCGTAGAGGTTGGAGCCCGTGAAAGTGCTCTCCTTCACGCGGGTTCCGTCGAAATTGATGTGAATCAGCTCGGAGTTCTCGAAGCTCGTGTCGACGATGTCGGCGTCGCCGAAGGAACAGAACTCGGCGTCGATGCCGGAAAAATCGCAAGACTCGAGGAATGCGCCGTCAAAGAAGCAGAGGCGGAACACCGATCCCGTGAACAGCATGTTCCGGAACGTGGCTCCCGTGAAGGAACAGCAGGTGAATTTTTTCCCTGAAAAATCAAGGCCCTCGAAGGTTGTTCCCGAAAGGCAGAGGTCTTTTACGCTCCGTTCTGCGGCGATCCGGAGGGCCAGCGCGTCCCTGTAGGCGAAGAGGGCCGGATGGTGCAGGGAGCAGCGGGTCGCGTCGGAGAGGGCCTGCCTGCCGCAGCCGGGTTCCGCACAGGATGAGAACGTGAACATGGATACAAGCTACACGAGAGGAAGCTCCGCAGACAAGCGTTCCTGCGACATTCCTGAAACCTTCCCCCGCGTTTCCGCGGCGGGGCGCCTGTGAGTCGCGGGACCTTCAGCATATTGTAAAAGCTCCGCGCGGGGTCTAGAATCCGGCTATGTGTTCGTATTGCGGCAAAGCCATGAAAACGGGAGTCACGACAGGATTCAACGAGGTCTGCGCCGAGTGCGGGAAGGATCTCCACGCCTGCGTCAATTGCGTATTTTACTCGCCGGGGCGGCGCTGGGATTGCGCGGAGACGATAGACGACCCTGTCGTCGACAAGGACCGGAGGAATCACTGCGACCATTACCGGACGAATCCGATCCTTTTCAGCGATGGGTCGGGACAGGTTTCGCGCCGTTCAGGGGCCGAAGATGCCCGACGCGGATTTGACCGCCTTTTCGGCGGCTGAAGCATGGAGGAAACTCTCGAACCGCCCTGTAGCTCGGAATCGGGCTCCGGACTACAGGGGAGCGCCGATCCGGGGCAGGCATCCGGTTCTGCCCCTCGCGAGGCCGCGATCGCCTTCATGGACTCTGGCATCGGTGGGCTTCCCTACCTCAGAAGGGTCCGTGAACTTTTACCTCTGGAATCATTCCTCTACCTCGCAGACACGGAGGGCTTCCCCTACGGCGAGAAGGATGAGGGGACGATACGCCGGATCGTCCTCGACAGGGTAGGGAGACTCGTCCGTTTCCATGCCCCCAAGGCCCTCGTCATCGCCTGCAACACCGCCTCGCAGATCGCCCTCCACGCGGTGCGTCAGGCCCATCCGGGGCTGCCCGTGATCGGGACCGTCCCGGCCGTGAAGCCGGCCGCCGAGACAAGCCTGAAACACAGGATTGCCGTGCTCGCGACACTGAGGACAGTCAGGGATCCCTACCTCGACCAGCTCATCCAGAAGTATGCCCCGGGATGTGCCGTCCTCCGCGCCGGCGCGCCGGACCTTGTCGGATTCGTCGAGCGCGACTATCTTTCGGCCGGGGTATCCGAACGCAGGGCGGCTGTCGCGCCCTACGTGTCCGCCCTCGTCGGAGCGGGCGCGGACAGGATAGTCCTGGCCTGCACGCACTTCCTGCATGTCGCCGCGGACATCGAGGCCCTCGCGCGCGAAATCGATCCTGAAGCCAGGACCGTCGATTCCCGCGAGGGCGTGGCACACAGGCTGGTCCAGGTCCTGCGCGAACGGGGACTGGCGCGCGTCGCCACTCAGGCGGAGGGAGAGTGCCGCGCGCAGGAGTGGCGCAGAGCGACGGATGTGTGTCCCTCCGGACTTCTTCTCCTTTCGGGCAGAACAGGCGATACTGCGGCTTACGCCGAGTGGGCCCGGCGTTTCGGACTCTCCGGGCCGGAATTGCTCGGATCCTGAAGCGCCCCCTGGATCTGTTCAAGGCGCTTCTTCCGGGAAGGATTTTGCCGATATGACAGCTGTCGTGTGTATAATAAGGTAGACAATCGGATGAAAGCTCTTGTCCTCTCAGGCACGAACAACCTCTTCACCCTCGACTGCGAGGACGGGTCTCTCCGCCTCTGCGGCATCAAGGGCAAGAGGATAAAAGATCTTTCGGGCACCTACAACTCGCTCGCGGCGGGAGATTTTGTCGAGCTCGAGCCTGACCCGGACCGTGCGGACAGGGGGATGATCCTCTCGATGCTGCCGAGGCGCAATGTCTACGGCCGGTTCAACGAGAAGGGGAGGTCCGCCCAAGCCATAGCGGCCAACATCGACCTCGTCGTCTGTGTCAGCTCCCCGAAACTGCCTCCTTTCCGGCCACGCTTTGTGGACCGCGTCGCCGTCCTGGCCGAAGCCGCCCACGTTCCACTCCTCATCGTCCTCAACAAGACCGATCTCGGGGTCGAGGAAGAAGTCGTGGAGAGGCTCGACGAGTACCGCAAGCTCGGCTACGACACGATTCTGGTCTCCGCGGCCGCGGGCGAGGGCATCGAGGAGCTGCGCGGGCGCGTGGAAGGCTTGATTTCAGTCTTCACCGGCCAGTCGGGCGTCGGCAAATCGAGCCTGCTCAACCGCCTCGATCCTTCTATCGAGAGGATGACGGGCGAAGTTTCCGAGAAGTTCGAGCGCGGAAAGCACACGACGACCATGGCGCGGCTCTATCCTCTCGGTGCCGGGGGGACGAAGATCATCGACACGCCGGGAGTCAGGAGACTGGCTCTGCGCGGGATCGAGCCCGACAGTCTCGTGGCCTACTTCCCCGAGCTGGCGAAGCTGGCGCCTCTGTGCGGCTTCGGCCTCTCCTGTACCCACGAGGACGAGGAGGGCTGCCGCATAGTCCAGGCCGTGGAGTCGGACGAAATCCACTACGACAGGTACGAAAGCTATCTCAGAATCCGCGCCGAGCTGGAATCGGCGACAGGATACAAGCGATCAGGCAACCGCGACCCCGGAAGGAAGGGACGATCCGGCCCGCGCCGGCCGGGCGGCGGGACGGGGGCCAGGTCTTCCATGCGAGGGATATTTGACGATGACGAATGAACATACGCTTGCGCTTCTCGAATTCGGCCGCATCCGCGAATCTGTCGCGGGTTACTGCATCTCCGATGAGGGCCGTCAAGCTGTTCTCGACGACCTTCCGCTGACGGACCCTGTCGCGGTACGGGACCTCAAGAGCTCTGTCGGCATGCTGCTCGGCGGTTTACGTGAACTCGGCACTCCTTCCTTCTCTTTCCCCCCTGTGGAGAAGTCTGTCGCGATGCTCGCGAAGCCCGGCGTAACGCTGGAGCTCGACGAACTGTACGCTGTCGGGACCTGGGCGAAGAGCTTCGGCTCTTTTGTCGCCTTCCTGCGTGCCTGCCTCGGACTCGTGCCGGCCCAGGAGAGGACTCCGGAAAAGGCGGGGCCGGTCGTTCCGTCGCTCGCGGCGGCGCCTGCCCTGGACGAGGCCGTCGCCGTCGTGTTCAAAATCCTGACGAAGGACGGAGAGCTCAAGGACCTGCCCGGCATCAGGGAGGCGCGCGAGCGGATAGCGCGGACAGTTCGCGATATAAACGCTCTCGCGGGCACCTATTTTCGCGATCCGGAGATCCGGTCGATGCTGCAGTCGGGAGAGCCGACGATCCGCGACGGGCGGACGGTGCTCGCCCTCAGGGCCAACTTCAAGGGCAGGATCAAGGGCATCGTGCACGAGGTTTCGGCCACGGGGCAGACGGTCTTCATCGAGCCGGCCGATCTTGTCGAGAAGAACAACGCCCTCGTCGAGGAGGAGGCGCGCTATCTGGCCGAAGTGAGGCGCGTGCTCCGCGAAACGACAGAGAACCTGGCCCGGCACGCGCCTGCTCTCAGTGTGGCGCTCTCGGTCATGGCCGCCCTGGACGGGATCTTCGCCCGGGCGAGGCACGCCAAAAATGGCGGGCTCGTCCTCGCCTGCGAGCGGGAGACGGGCTTCCACCTCAAGGGCGCGCGCCACCCCTTCCTCGGTGTCCGGGCCGTGCCCATCGACGTCGAACTGCCGGAGGATACCCGGACCCTCGTCATCACGGGGCCCAACACCGGCGGAAAGACCGTGACCCTCAAGACGATAGGACTCTTCGCCCTCATGAATCAGTTCGGCCTCGGCCTGCCCGGGAGCCCCGAGACCGGCTTCGCGGTTTTTGACTCGATCTTTGCGGACATCGGCGACGAACAGTCGATAGACCAGTCCCTGTCCACCTTTTCAGGCCATATGCGCGTCATCGGCGGCATCGTCGTCGAGGCGACGGCGCGGAGTCTCGTCCTCCTCGACGAACTTGGATCGGGGACCGACCCCGAAGAGGGCTGCGCGATGGCTATGAGCCTTCTCGATTTTTTCATCGGGACGGACTGCCTCACCATTCTGACCACCCATCACGGCATTCTCAAGAACTACGGCTACTCGCGCGAGAACTGTCTCAACGCGTCCATGGATTTCGACAGGACGAGCCTTTCGCCGACGTACCGCATCCTCATGGGCGTGCCGGGCGAGTCGAGGGCCCTCGACATAGCCGTAAAGAACGGGCTTCCCTCCGGCATCGTGGAAGGGGCGGCCCGCTATCTCTCCGACGAGAGGACGGACGTCTCGGAACTCATCCGCAGCCTGAACGAGAAGCACCGCAAGCTCGAAGATATGGAAACGGAACGGCGGAGGCGTCTCAGGGAGGCCATGGCCGACCAGCGGAAGGCCGACCTCGCTGCTTTGCGGAACAAGCAGCAGGAACTCGAACTCCGCTCGAGAGGAGTCGGGGATCTTAAAAGGCTTCTCTCCGAGAGCAGGAAGACCCTCGAAAACCTCGTCCGCGAGGTGCGCGAAGGCAGCCTCAACTCGGAAAAAACCAAGGCGGTCAAGGAATTCCTCTCAGAACTGGCCGTGGCCGTGGATGTCGAGGCCGAGCGGCTCGAGGAGGGGAAAAGCGTCCTCGTGGAGGAGAAAAGGCGCGTCGAAGAGCTGAGTGCCGGAGGCGGGAGGAAGGAAGGGACGGGCGGCACGGAAGGTCCAGGCGGCGACGATGCAGGAAGGGCAGGACCGGGCGGATGGCGATCCGGGGCGGAGGATGGACGGGGAAAGCGCGATTTCGCGCCCGGCGATCCGGTCTGGATCGGCGCGGGCCGCAAAACGGGCAGCATCCTGCGCAAAGCCAAAAAGGGCTTCTGGCTCGTCGAAACCGATTCACTCCGACTCACGGTTTCCGAGTCGGAGCTTGTCTTCCGCGGCGAGGGGGAAGCCGTCACAACCCTCTACCATGTCGAGCTCGCCCCGCGCGGGGAGGGAGGAAGCGTCGCTGCCGTATTCGAACTCGACTTGCGCGGCATGCGGCTCGCGGAAGCCCTCGTCTCGGTCGAGCGCCAGATCGACGCGGCAGCCCTCCAGAACCTCTCGCTCTTTTCCATAATACATGGCACGGGAGAGGGCATCCTCGGTCGCGGAGTCCAGGATTACTTAAGGGGGAATCCCGCTGTCGCCGATTACCACTTCGCCCGTCCGGAGGAAGGAGGCTACGGCAAGACTGTTGTCCGTCTGAAATAGATTCCGCCGGTCAGGGCGGTGTCGCGGCCGGAAAGGTCGAAGCCTGCCGCCATCTGCCCCAGGCCGACGCCGGCCCGTGCGGCCCCGCTGGGCAGCGGCCGCCAGGCGGTGTAAAATTACTTGTCGGTTGACACATTTTCTTGTCGTATGGTATCTTCGACCGTCAACGCACAGCCACAAGGAGCTCGTATGTCCGGTCATAGTAAATGGGCCACCATAAAGCACAAGAAGGGCGCGCTCGATGCCAAGCGCGGCCAGATGTTTACAAAGATCATCAAGGAAATTTCGATCGCGGCCCGGATGGGCGGCGGTGATCCCGAAGCCAATCCCCGACTGAGGACGGTCATCCTCAAGGCCCGCGCCGCCAACATGCCCAAGGACAACATCGACAGGGCGATCAAGAAGGGTACGGGCGAACTCGAGGGCGTCAACTACGAAGAGCTGAACTACGAAGCCTACGCCCCCGGCGGCGGCGCCATGTTCATCGAAGTCCTCACCGACAACAAGAACCGCGCGGCGGCGGAAATTCGCAATATTCTTACCCGCTCGGGCTCCAACCTCGCGGCCACGGGATCGGTCGCATACCTCTTCAAGCGCAAGGGTGTCCTCTCCTACGATTGCGAAAAATACACCGAAGACCAGCTTATGGAAGCGGGACTCGAGTGCGGAGCGGACGACATCGTCAGCGAAGAGGGCGCGATCACCGTGTACACCGATCCCATCACCTTCGAGGCTGTCCTCAACGCCATGAACGCCAAGGGATTCGAAACTCTCGGCGCCGAGATTTCGATGGTTCCCGATACCTATGTCACCCCTGACCCCGATTCCGCGGGCAAGGTCCAGAGGCTTATCGACAGGCTCGAGGAGTGCGAGGACGTCCAGAACGTCTACCACAACGTCGAGCTCCCTGAACCCGTCGACGAGTGATACTGCGGCGGACCGAAGCGTGAAAGCGCAACCTGGGGCCGGACAGCCGAGAGGCGGTCCGGCCCTTCGCGTCATCGGGATAGACCCCGGCCTCGCCTCCATCGGCTACGGACTCATCGATGTCGCGGGCACAAGCATGAAACTCCTCGAATACGGCTGCTTCACGACCCCTTCCGACAGCCCCCTCGCCGACAGGCTCAGCGACATCCACGACAGGGTGAGGGATCTCATCGGGATCTGGCAGCCAACTTTCGGCGGCATGGAATCGCTGTTCTTCTTCCGCAACGTCACCTCCGCCCTCCCCGTGGCCGAGGCCCGCGGCGTCATCCGCCTCGCCTTCGCCATGGCCGGCGTTCCCCTCGCCGACCTCTCCCCGACCGCGATCAAGCAGGCCGTCACCGGCTCGGCCCGCGCCGATAAGGCTCAAGTGCAGGAGATGGTGCGCATCCTCCTCGGACTGCCGGAGGTCCCGAAACCTGACCACGCCGCCGATGCCCTCGCCGCCGCGATCTGCCGCTGGCACAACGAGGGCGCCCTGTCGAGGCTCAAGCCTTAACTGGCCGCCCTAAGCGTCTGTGATCCGGATTCCGGGAGCAAAATTCCGCGCAGGGCGCGGTGCCTCATAAATAAAACACGACAAGAAGGGCAGGGCAGACCTCCCCCTGCGCTTCTGCTATACTGCAAAAACCATGTTCAACAGCATTTCCGGCAGGCTTTCCGAGAAGCGGCCCGATTCCGTCTGCGTCGACACGGGAGGAGTGGAGTGGGAAATAACCGTCCCCACCCGCTCGCTCGACGACTTCGGCTTCCTCGACGCACAGACCAAGGTCTACACCTGGCTTCACCACTACGAGGACGGGATGCGCCTCTTCGGTTTCTCCAACGTCGAGGACAGGACCGTCTTCCTCGAGCTCATGAAGGTCGAGGGGATAGGCCCCAAACAGGCCATGCGCATCGTCTCGGGCATCCGCTCCGAGTCCTTGGTCCGCGCCCTGGACGACAGCGACCTCGCCACGCTGATGCGCATCCCTGGCGTCGGTCCCAAGGTGGCCCAGAAGATGCTGCTCGCGCTCAAGGGCAAGCTCGTCCGGGTCGAGGATTCGGTCAGGACCCTGCATTCCGCGGGCTCAGGCGGGGGAGAGTGGTCGGATGTCATCCGCGCCCTCGTCGACATGGGTTTCGCCAGGCCCGCCGCGGAAAAATCTGTCCGCAGCCACGCGGGCGAAATCCCGCCCGGACCCGACCGCGAGCGCGAGATTTTCCGGAGAGCCCTCATCGAGCTCTCCGCGGGAGGTTGATCCATGGCGGCACGGAAAAAAACAGGCGCGGCCAGTCAGCCGGGAGAGATCGCGGAGTATGGTGACAGGATCGGGTCCGGTATCCCGCATGAGATCGCAGTTCCCGATAAGGCCGCGATCACGCATCTGACTCCGATGGATCCCTCGTATGACCCCGCCGAGGACGGCAGGGAGAACACCCTCCGGCCCCACGTCCTCTCGGAGTTCCAGGGCCAGACCCGGATCAAGGAGAATCTGAGCCTCTTCATACGGGCCGCGCGGGAGCGCGGGGAAGCCCTCGACCATGTCTTCCTGATGGGGCCTCCGGGACTCGGCAAGACAACTCTCGCCCTCGTCGTCGCGACGGAACTCGGCGTCGATTTCAAGCCGACGAGCGCGCCCGCCCTCGACAAGCCCAAGGATGTCGCGGGAATCCTCACGACACTGCGCGAGCGCTCCGTCCTCTTCATCGACGAGATCCACCGGCTGAAACCTGCCATAGAAGAGATGCTCTACATCGCGATGGAGGATTTCGAACTGGACTGGGTCATCGGCCAGGGGCCAGCCGCCCGCACGGTCCGCGTGCCGGTTCCGCCCTTCACCCTCGTCGGGGCGACGACGAAGGCGGGCACCGTCTCGGCCCCCCTCGCGAGCCGCTTCGGCATCAGCATGCGCTTCAGCTACTACGAGCCCGCCGAACTCGAGCTCGTCATCCGACGCTCCGCCGGCATCCTCGGCGTCGAACTGGACCCGGACGCGACGGCGCTGCTCGCGCTCACGAGCAGAGGCACGCCGCGCATCGCGAACCGCCTTCTGCGCCGCATGCGCGACTTCGCCCAAGTGGAAGGCTCCCCCATCGTCACGAAGCGCATCGTGCAGGCGGGGCTCGCCCGCCTCGAGGTGGACCCGCTCGGTTTCGAGCGCCTGGACCGCGAAATATTGAAGGCCATTATCTTGAAGTACGGGGGGGGGCCGGTCGGCGCCGAAACCCTCGCCATCACCGTCGGGGAGGGCGTGGACAGCCTCGAGGACTTCTACGAACCCTACCTCATTCAGGCGGGCATGATAGCGCGCACGCCGCGCGGCCGCGTCGCGACGAGCGCCGCCTACAGACATCTCGGCATGGAGCTGCCCCGTGAAGACGGACGATTTCAGTTTTGAACTGCCCGAGGAGCAAATCGCCCAGTTTCCGACAGGAAATCGCGGCGATTCCCGTCTCCTCGTTCTGGACCGCGCCTCGGGGCGGCTGACGCACTCCATGGTCCGCGATATAGCTTCCTTTGTCGAAGCCGGCAGCCTCATGGTGTTCAACGATTCGCGGGTCAGGAAGGCGAGGCTCTTCGGAACCGCCTGCGATACCGGCTCCGGGGTCGAGTTCCTGCTTCTTCGGAGACAGGGTCCGGATGTCTGGGAAGCCGCCTGCACCAAGGCGAAACGGCAGAGACCCGGGCGGCTGTACTCCTTTCCCGAGGGCGTATCGGGCGAAATCGTCGACGCGCGCGAGGACACGCGGACGATCAGATTCTCTCCGCCCATCGGCGAAGACTACCTGGACCGCGTTGGCCACATTCCGCTTCCTCCATATATAAAGAGGGAGGACGTCCCCTCCGACGCCGAGCGCTACCAGACCGTGTACTCGAAGAATGTCGGATCATCCGCCTCGCCGACTGCGGGCCTCCATTTCACGCCCGAGATTCTCGACTCGCTGTCGGCCAAAGGAATCGAGAGCGCCTGGGTGACGCTGCACGTGGGGCTCGGAACCTTTCTTCCCGTGCGTTCGGAGCGGATCGAGGACCACCTCATGCACGAGGAGGAGTACTCCGTTCCGGCCGAAACGGCAGCAGCCGTCGCGCGCGCCAAGTCCCAGGGACGGCCCGTCGTCGCCGTCGGGACGACGAGTCT
This sequence comes from Treponemataceae bacterium, assembly GCA_963678065.2. Classification (GTDB taxonomy): domain Bacteria; phylum Spirochaetota; class Spirochaetia; order Treponematales; family Rectinemataceae. Next base: position 933,848 of record CAXXVZ010000003.1, on the reverse strand, counting down.
CAGGACCCTCGAGTCCGCCTGGGCCGAAGGAGGCCTCGCGGCCGGGCCGGGCAGCACGAGGATTTTCATCTATCCGGGGTACACCTTCAAGGTCGTGGACAGGCTCTTCACCAATTTCCACACGCCCAAGTCGACCCTCCTCATGCTCGTGTCGGCCTTCGCGGGAAGACAGAGGATACTGGATGCCTACGCGGCGGCCGTGCGAGAAAAATACCGCTTTTTCAGCTACGGGGACGCGATGCTGATCAGGTAGGGCGGGTCTGAGGTGTCGACGGTCTTGAGTTTTCCTGATAAGCGGCCGTCCACATCAGGGCCTCAGGTCGATTCTGAGACTCTTGCCGACAGCGCGGAAAACCTGGGCGGTGACCTCCGCGGGCGACAGTGAGGCATCGATCCGAATGGCCTCGGCTCCCGCGCGGGCGAGGGTTTCCAGGGCTTCCTCGTAACAATCAGCAACCTTTTCCTGGAAACTTTGTTTCTCGTATATCTCCAAGTGGCTGCGCGAGGCGAGGCGCGCCATGGAAAGGGAGGGATCGACATCGAAGAAGAGGGTCAGCCCGGGCAGAGGGAAATCCCCGTTCAGCTTCATTGGGAGCTCGAAACCGCAGGTGGCTCCCTGGTAGGCGAGGCTCGAGAGGACATAGCGGTCGCTGATCACTATGTCGCCGGCGGCGAGGTGTTCCACGATGCCTCCGGCCCCGTAGAGATGCTCGTGGCGGTCGGCGGCGAAGAGGTGGGCGACCGTGCCGGGGTGGGCCGGAAGCTCGCCGCCGAGGATGCGCCGGATGAGGGCTCCCTCGGGGCGCGATGTGGGCTCGCAGGTCGGCCAGTGCGGCATTCCCGCCCTGGTGAGGGCATCGCGCAGCCTGCCCAGCTGGGTCGTCGTTCCGGCTCCGTCGATGCCTTCGAGGACGACAAAACGCTTGAAGATCGATTTTTCGGCAGCATTGTCCATCGATCCGGAGTATACTGTCATAACCGGTCGACGTCCACGAGAAAGGAACCGAATAGATGGTGAAGCGCAGGCGGGCTTTCGCCGCGACAGGAGCATTCATAATCCTCTTCCTCGCAGCGACGCCGCTGGTGTACCGTGCGGTCAGCAGGAAGGCCGGCTCCATTGTCGTCGACCTTCAGACATACGTCAAAAAGGAACTCGGCCTCGATCTCCGGTTTTCCTCGATCTCCCCCTCGATTCTGAGTTCCCTTACTCTGAACGGGATACGCTTCTCGCGTCCTGACGGCAGCGTCCTTCTTTCGGCAGGCAGGCTCTCGGTCCTCTACAGTCTTCCCGCCCTCGTCGCGGGTGACAGCCGCCACATAGTCAAAGATATCCGCCTCGACAAGACCAGACTCTCTCTCGTCCTCCCGGGAGACGCCGACACGGCGGAAAAGCTCCGTAAACTCCTCGGATCGGGCCCCGCCTCGACACCTCCGCCCATCTCGATCCGTCTCACGGACACCGTGATGGAACTGCGAGATACCGGCAGTACTTCCGGCGGGACCTCTGGAGCTAATGCGGGGGGTACTGCCGGAGGCGGAAGCTATCGGCTGGATTCGGCGCTCATCACGTTTTCCACAAAGGAAGCTGTGCCGGCTTTGTCATTCCTGAACGGGAATTACTCTCTTTCTCCGGCGGGGAACGGTTTCTCTGTCTCGGGACCGCTCGAATTCGGACTCTCGTTCAATCCCATACTGAGTTCTTTCCGGGGCAAGATACTGATAGGGTACAGGGCCGAGGGATTTTCGGTTTCCGGGCAGAGTTTCAACATTTCTTTCGACGGATCGAGGTTCGAGCTCGACCGCCCTGCCTCCGAGGGGCTGGCCGCGCGAGCCGTCCTGAACCTGCAAGACAAGAACCTCTCCGCGTCGGTCGATCTCAAGAATTTTGTCCCGGCAAAGATCTCCGCAGTCGTCACGAAATCCGCAAATACCCAGGCTCTGCTCGACGACTCCTATACAGGGAATATCCGGGTGCGGGTGCCTGGGTTGGAGGGAAGGAGGGCGGAGTACGCGGTGGATATCGGAAGTGAAGGAGAAGGAGAGGGTGCAGGAGGGGCTAGCCCTGTAGGAGCGGCATCGGGGAGTGCGGAGGGAGGAGCCGGGGTATCGGGGGAGTCGAATCGGGTGACGGGGCTGAGGGTGAAGGGTGAAGGGCGAGGGCAGGCCGTGAAGATCGAGGAAGCGCGGCTTGAGTACGGAGTGGTGAGCGGGAGTTTTGCAGGAGAGGTAGGGCTTGAAGGGCTCACCGTGGATGGACTGCTTGGGCTGGAGTTGAAGGGGAAGGGGGGTGAGAAAGGAGGGCAGACGGAACTCGCGGTGAAGGGGGGGAAGGGAGAGTATCGGCTTGCAGGAGCGACGCTGCGAGTGGGGGATGAAGAGTATGCGCAGCCGGAGATAGAGGCGAAGGTGGGGAGCAAGGTAGTAGAGCTGAAGGGAGGGCTAGGGAGAGGGAAAGAGGGGAAGGGGAGAGAAGTGTCGGTTCAGGTGAGGCTGGACAGGACAGGGGAGCTGCGAGCGGAAGGGGAAGTGGACCTTGAGGGGTATCGGCTGGGGAGTGTGGGTGTGGTGTACGGGGCGGTGACGGGGAAGACGGAAGACTTGCGGGTGCTGAGGGGGCTTCGTGCGACCGGGCGGGTGTATGCGACGAGCGATTTCCGGAAGGTGTCGTGGAACGCGCCGGGGATGAAGGTGAGTGGAGGGGAAGGGTTCAGTCTGGGATGTGCGGGAGTGGGGAACGGGGACTACGCGGAAGTGAAGAACGTGAAGATCGAGGCGGGGGGTAAGGAAGTCGAGGGGGAGGGGCGGGTAGATTTTGAGGCAGGAGGGGATCTGAGGTTTCGGGTGAAAGCGAAGTATGAAGGGATCGAGTACGGGATAGAGGGGAAAGCGAAGGCGGACGGGAGTGTGGAGGCGAAGGGGGATTACGGGATCGAGGTGGAGGTGCAGCGGGAAGCAGGGGGAGGGTACGCGGTAGGGTTTGGAGTGGGAGGTGTGCCGGTCCCGATGGGGAAAGGGATGGGTGTGGTGAATGTGATGGCGAGGGGGAAGGGAGAGTATCGTAGTGGGAAGGAGTGGAGGGTCGAGGGGGTGGAGTTTTCGGTGGCGGGAGCGGGGGGTAAGGAGAGTCCGATACCGAAGATAAGGGGGAGTCTGAAGGGGAAGGCAGGGGAGGTGGAGCTGGCGGAAGTGGTGGTGGAGGGGTGGGGAAGGAAGCTGAAAGGGCCGGTGAGTATCCGGTATGGGGAAGAGGTGAAGGGTGGGGTGGAGGTGAAGGGGAGGCTGGAACGGGAAGGGGGTGAAGGAGAGAGGGGGAGGTGGGGGCAGGAGAGCTGGAGTGTGGATGCGGGATACCGTGACGGCTCGCTCAAGGGTTCCATCGACCTCAAGGGATTCCCCATCCGACGACTGTATTCCGACGCTCCCGAGGCAGAAGCCGACGGATATCTCTCGTTCGAAGGCCCCTTCGATTTTGCCCGACTCGGCGACCCTGCGGGTCCCGGCACTATCAAGGCCAGACTCATGGCGGGCCTGCGATCTCCTTCATTCGATGTCGCCGAAAGACGTTTCGATATCTCGTTTGATGGGAAGAAAATCGAAGCGCATCTGCCCGACAGGGACGGCATCTCGATCGCAGCAACGTATGCTCCGGCGGGGAAGGATCTGGTTGCCGGCCTGTCACTGCGCGATTTCCGCCTTTCCGACTTCGTCGACCTGAAAACTGCGTCGAAGGATTTCTCCGCTTTCTTCGGGATGCCTCTCACGGGCAAGCTGGAGCTGAAGGTGCCGGCCGGGGATTTCGGGAAGGCGGCCTTCACGGCGAAGCTGGAAGGACAGAGTGGAACAAGTTTCCTGTCCGTTCCGGCGGAGACGGGAGTCGTCGAGGCCACGGGAGGTGGCACAGGTCTGTCGCTGGCCCTCGATGCCGACGGGACAGCCGCGAACATGCAGGTGAGGAAGCTCTCCTTCTCTCGCGGCGCGGACAGGGTGGAGTTTGCCGGACGGATAGGCCTCGCGGACATGTCGGTGGATGGAAGCGCACTGATCGCCATTGGCGCCCAGAAACCCGGAGGCTTCCCGATACGGACCGACCTTGGTATAAAGGGTGCCCGGAACGCCTATACGATAACGGCTCCCCTCGTGACGGCCGGGCCCGCGCGGGCGATCGACACCGTTCTCGACCTCGGTTTCCCTGCCGGAATAAGGATCGATCCGTCCAGACTCTCCGCGCGGCTCTCGTCGGAAATACAGTGGAACGGAGCGAGCTACACAGTCTCCGGTTCCACCGATGCTGATGGAAAATTCCTTATCCAGGGAAATCACGGCCTCAGGGTTCTTGTTTCACAAAGTGCGGGGAGCTACTCGGCAGAGGCGACAGCGGAAGATCTCCCCTTGCCTTTCGACTCCGAACTCGGCGTGGTGAACGCGAGTTTCACCCTCCTTGGCGGATACAAGGCTCCCGGCGACTGGCATCTGGATTTTTCCCGCCTCGCCTTACGTCCTGCAGGCGGCAAGGAAAGTCGGATCCCCACCATTCTCGCGAAGGCACGCCTCCGTCCAGGCTCCATCGCCCTATCCGATCTGAGTCTCGGATCTGGGGCGACAGCCCTTGTCGGGAAGGCCGACATACTCTACCCGACCGGCTCGGAAGGCTCCGCATCGCTGAAGGGAAGCCTGTCTGCCTCCGGGGAATCCTGGGATTTCGACGTTTCGGTCGCGCGAGGAAACCTCGCGGGAAAGGCCGAAGTCAGAGGTTTTCAGATGTCGAGGATACCCGGCGTCGCCGTGGACGGCCTTGTCGACGGCTTCATCGACCTCCGCGGGCCGGTCGATCTCTCCAGTATCCTGGGCAAGAATTCCGGCTCTGCGTCCGGGCAAGGGCAGACCGCCCTGAAAGGTCAGATGATGGCCGGATACCGGTCCAAAGCCTTCAGTGTTGCCGAACAAAGGTTCGATCTCGATTTCAACGGTTCCCGGCTCGCGATGCAAAGGGCGTCGAAGGATGGATTGTCTGCGAACGCTTCCCTGGATCTCGGGTCCGGCGATTTCGGCCTTTCACTCGCCCTCTCCGGACTCCGGCCCGTGGATATGATCGCCGCGGAAGCGCCTCCTGCCTGGCTGACTGATTTCCTGCGGACAGCCTATACAGGGAGCATCCGGTTGGGTGTGCCTGGGTTGGAGGGAAGGAGGGCGGAGTACGCGGTGGATATCGGGAGTGAAGGAGAAGGAGAGGGTGCAGGAGGGGCTAGCCCTGTAGGAGCGGCATCGGGGAGTGCGGTGGGGGGGGCCGGGGTATCGGGGGAGTCGAATCGGGTGACGGGGCTGAGGGTGAAAGGTGAAGGGCGAGGGCAGGCCGTGAAGATCGAGGAAGCGCGGCTTGAGTACGGAGTGGTGAGCGGGAGTTTTGCAGGAGAGGTAGGGCTTGAAGGGCTCACCGTGGATGGACTGCTTGGGCTGGAGTTGAAGGGGAAGGGGGGTGAGAAAGGAGGGCAGACGGAACTCGCGGTGAAGGGGGGGAAGGGAGAGTATCGGCTTGCAGGAGCGACGCTGCGAGTGGGGGATGAAGAGTATGCGCAGCCGGAGATAGAGGCGAAGGTGGGGAGCAAGGTAGTAGAGCTGAAGGGAGGGCTAGGGAGAGGGAAAGAGGGGAAGGGGAGAGAAGTGTCGGTTCAGGTGAGGCTGGACAGGACAGGGGAGCTGCGAGCGGAAGGGGAAGTGGACCTTGAGGGGTATCGGCTGGGGAGTGTGGGTGTGGTGTACGGGGCGGTGACGGGGAAGACGGAAGACTTGCGGGTGCTGAGGGGGCTTCGTGCGACCGGGCGGGTGTATGCGACGAGCGATTTCCGGAAGGTGTCGTGGAACGCGCCGGGGATGAAGGTGAGTGGAGGGGAAGGGTTCAGTCTGGGATGTGCGGGAGTGGGGAACGGGGACTACGCGGAAGTGAAGAACGTGAAGATCGAGGCGGGGGGTAAGGAAGTCGAGGGGGAGGGGCGGGTAGATTTTGAGGCAGGAGGGGATCTGAGGTTTCGGGTGAAAGCGAAGTATGAAGGGATCGAGTACGGGATAGAGGGGAAAGCGAAGGCGGACGGGAGTGTGGAGGCGAAGGGGGATTACGGGATCGAGGTGGAGGTGCAGCGGGAAGCAGGGGGAGGGTACGCGGTAGGGTTTGGAGTGGGAGGTGTGCCGGTCCCGATGGGGAAAGGGATGGGTGTGGTGAATGTGATGGCGAGGGGGAAGGGAGAGTATCGTAGTGGGAAGGAGTGGAGGGTCGAGGGGGTGGAGTTTTCGGTGGCGGGAGCGGGGGGTAAGGAGAGTCCGATACCGAAGATAAGGGGGAGTCTGAAGGGGAAGGCAGGGGAGGTGGAGCTGGCGGAAGTGGTGGTGGAGGGGTGGGGAAGGAAGCTGAAAGGGCCGGTGAGTATCCGGTATGGGGAAGAGGTGAAGGGTGGGGTGGAGGTGAAGGGGAGGCTGGAACGGGAAGGGGGTGAAGGAGAGAGGGGGAGGTGGGGGCAGGAGAGCTGGAGTGTGGATGCGGGATACCGTGACGGCTCGCTCAAGGGTTCCATCGACCTCAAGGGATTCCCCATCGAGCGTCTCTTCGGTGGAGGTCTTTCTGGCGAGAGCAGAGCTTCTGCCAGTCCTACAATTCCAGACAATACCGCAACTCCGGCTGTTTCGACCGCCGCAGGAACTGCTCTCTCCGCGGCCGCGGACGAGAATTCTCTCCAGGCCACGGCCGGGAATCTGATCAATGATCTTTCCGCCACCATGAAGGCGCAGAATCCCGATTCTCCCGGGACGGGCATCCGCGGAGAACTCGACATGACTGCTTCCTTCGATGGTGCCTTCGACCTCGCCGCGCCAGGACTTTCGGGCCTTCCTCTCGCGGTTTTTTCCGGGAAGCTGGCTAATGGCGAATACAACTCGGTTCCCCTCAGTCTTTCCTTCACGGGGAATCTGGATAAAGGCGTCTTCAATGTGACGAAGCTCGACGCTTCTTACATAAACCACGAGATAACGGGCGCGTCGGTCTCCCTGGATCCCGCGAGCGGAGCGCTCGATTTCGCCATCCCGTACACGGGGGTCTTCGGCAGCGACAGACTGCAGACCGTGATCAAAGGGTCAGGAACCTCGGGAGCTCCTTCGGGCTCTTCATTCTCCTCCATCGTCGATTCCTACAACCTCAAACTTGATGTCCAATCCCTGACCTTCCGGCGGATCGACATTTCTGAATGGCGAATCAACGTCGTGAGTCAGAGTGGCAGGATATCCGTCGACAGCGAGGGGGACGAAGTCTCCGGCCGTTACGAAAAAGACGGGAATTTCGAACTGAATCTCTCTCGGCCCGTTCCTGTCGTCGCGAAGATCAAAGGGACATTCAGGGAAGGCGTCATCGCCGCCGCCGTCTCCGGGTTCGAGCTCAACTTCGCGGATCTCGGTCCCGACGTGACCGAGGGGCTCCTCCGGATCGAAAAAGGCAAGGCATCGGGATCTTTCACCGTCGCGGGCCCCCTGGACGACCCCGACCTGAACGGAAACCTCAATCTGAAGGATGTCGTAGTCCGCCTTCAGGGCTACCTCGAGGAGCCCATCGGTCCCTTCTCCGTCCCCCTTGTACTGGAAGGAAAGAACCTCTATTTCTCGGCGCCGAAGGTCTCTATAGGCAACGGAGCGGCCGAACTCTCCCTTCAGGTGAGCCTCGATCACTGGAATCTCGCAAGCCTCTCGGGCAAGCTCAACACGAAAGGCAACGCCACGGTCGGCGTGTCCGGCAAGATAGCGGGCATCCTCATCGAGAAAGGCGTCGCGCACGTCAACCTGAACGCCGAACTCAAGGGAGAACTCCTCGAACTCGTTGGAACGATGAATCTGGAGAGCGGGGACGTAGTGGTCAATCCCGGACTTTTCATGGGACAGGGCGAGGCGCAGGCTCCGCAGGATGGCATCAAGGTCTATCTGGATGCGCAATTCGGCTTCGGACGCAGGGTTCAGGTATTCCTTCCTTCCAAGGATCTGCCCCTCATCACCGGCAGCGCGGATCCATCGAGCGCCCTCAAACTCAAATTCGACCAGGAGTCCGGCGATTTCAAATTGGACGGGATCCTCGTCCTGCGCAGCGGCTACGCCTTCTATTATCTGCGCAATTTCTTCCTCAAGAGCGGACAGGTCGAATTCGCCGAGTCCAACGCCTATTTCGATCCTCGGATCAGCCTGTCGGCCGAGCTGCGTGAAGTGGATACGAAAGGCCCCGTGACCATCACTCTCAGCGCCGACCGCAGCCCCCTGTCCAACCTCAATCCGAGGCTGAGCTCCGATCCCACCATGACGGAGGCACAGCTCGTTTCCCTGCTCGGAGGAGGTGTTCTCTCCACCGGTTCATCGGGCGAGGTGGGGCTCAGGGAAGCTTTCATCGGCTCCTCCGAATTCCTGCCCCAGCTCAATGTGGTCAAAGCCTTCGAGTGGCGTGTCAGGGAAGCGCTCGGACTCGACGTCTTCTACCTCCGGAGCAGTTTCTTCCAACGCTGGCTTTATGACATCTCCCAACCCGTCGTCGTGGGCAGCAGCGGGAACAGCCTAGGCAGCTACCTCGACAACACATACCTCTACGCGGGCAAATTCCTCGGCAAATCCGCCTTCCTCCACGCCGCCCTCCGTCTCAAAGAGGACCCTCTTGTTACCTCGACCAATTTGCGTCTAGACTCCGAATTCGGCGTTGAATTTGAAACTCCTTTCGGATTGTTGCGATGGAATGTATCCCCGAGTCTCTCCGATAGTTTGTTTATCAGCGACCAAAGCCTCAGTCTGAGTTGGAAAATTTCCTTTTGAATCCGTGAGGAGCACCATGAAGCACAGCATCGCCCTCCTTGTCCTGGCCCTGTCGGCTGCCGTCCTCGGCGCGCAGACCGCCGACGACTGGTTCTGGAACAAACCCATAGAATCGGTCCAGTGGGAAGGTCTCAAGCAGGCGCCACGCAAGGAACTCGACGCGGTGACCCGACCCTATGTCGGGAAGACTTTCACTGAAGAGAACTGGCTGGAGATACAGGCTGCCGTCTACGGACTCGACTGGTTCGAGACTATCGAACCGGTGGCCCTCCCCGCCAACGAGACCAAAACCCGCGTCGTCATCAAGTTCACCGTGACGGAAAAACCTTCTGTCGAGGCCGTCCGCTTCGCCGGCAACGAGGGCTTGCGGACCAACGAGCTCCTCGGAGTCATCGTTTCCAAGGAAGGGACAATCTTCAACGCCGACAAGGCCGCCTCTGATCTCGCCGCCCTGCGCAAACTCTACGCTGAAAAAGGCTATCCCGACGCGGCCCTGTCCTGGTCATCCAGCCCGGGGAACGATGCGGGCAAGATTGTCCTCTCGTTCAAGATCACCGAAGGGTCCAAAGTCGCCGTCCGCGAACTCAGGTTTACAGGCAACTCGGCCGTATCCGCCAATATCCTCAAAGGCCAGATGGAGCTGAAGGAGGCCGCCCTCTTCCAGAGCGGTATCTTCCAGGAGTCCCAGCTGGAGTCGAGCAAGCAGGCCATACTGAGCTATTACAGGAACAAGGGATACATCGACGCCCGCATACTCGATGTCATCAGGACTTACGACAAGGACGCGAAGAGCGGAAAGACCTGGCTTGTCCTCACCTTCGCCCTGTCGGAAGGCAAGCAGTGGACCTTCGGCGGAATCACGTTCACCGGGAACAAGGTGTTCTCCACCGCGAAGCTCTCCGCGCAAGTCTACCAGAAGACCGGAGCCCTCCTCAGCGAGCGCAAGCTCAACCAGGACAAACAGAGGATCGACGACCTGTACTACGAGTCGGGCTACATCTTCAACACGATCGACATGGTCGAGAAGAGGGACCCCGCCTCCGTGTCGATAGCCTACGAGATCAAGATCGTCGAGCGCGACCGCGCCCACATCGCGACCATCAGCTTCAAGGGCAACACGAAGACCAAGGATTTCGTCCTTTCGCGCGAGATGCCTCTCGAGGTCGGCGACATCTTCTCCAAGGCTAAAATCGTCGAGGGCCTGCGCAATCTCTACAATCTCCAGTACTTCTCGGCTGTCCAGCCCGACATGCAGCAGGGCTCGGCGGAGAATCTCATGGATCTCTCCATAGCCGTCGAGGAGCAGAGCACGGCCAACATCCAGTTCGGCGTGACCCTGAGCGGGTTCGGCGACCCCAACACCTTCCCGATTTCGGGCCAGGTGAAGTGGAACGACCGCAACTTCCTTGGCATGGGCAGGACTCTCAAGATCGAAGGTACCGGCTCCCCCGACACACAGAGCCTCGTTTTCGGCTACGGCGAGAACTGGCTCTTCGGCAAGAGGATATCGTACAGCATCGACCTTTCCTTCTCCCACGCGTCCAAGACCACAGGACAGGACAGTCTCGATCCGATCTATACCGATGAAGACATTCCCGATCCCTTCAACGGCATCAATACCGGAACGAATCCCTGGGATGGCTCCCTCTCCTCCATCCCCGACGAGTATCTCATGCCCTACGAGGACTGGTCGTCGAGCATCGGCGCCTCTTCCGGCTACTCGTTCCACACGCCGGCGGGTGATGTCGGCCTCAACGCGGGCCTCTCCTTCGGCGTGACCCGCTGGGACTACGATTCCGACAAGTACAGACCCTACCTCAAGTCCATGCGGCAGTACGTCGGGCAGTGGCTCATAGACAACAAGTTCACGACCCGGGTCTACCTCAACAACCTCGACCTCTGGTACAACCCCTCCTCGGGATTCTTCGCAGGAGAGCGCCTGACCTGGAACGGCTTCTTCCCCTTCGAGTACCAGCACTTCATCAAGTCAGAGACCAAGCTCGAAGCCTACGCGACCATCTTCAACATCCCCATCACCGATGCCTGGCGCTTCAAGTGGGTTCTCGGCGTCCACTCCGGCTTCCAGGCACTCTTCGCCCAGCCCGGCACGGCCTTGAGCGTCGTCGACAGCTACATCAGTCTCGACGGAACCTTCAACGCCCGCGGCTGGAAGAGCCTCTACGGTCAGAGTGGCGTGGCATTCTGGGAAAACTCCATCGAACTGCGCATGCCACTCATCGACCAGGTTCTCTGGCTCGATGGCTTCCTCGATGCGGCCGCGATGCAGTCCACGAAGGGACTCATGGACATGACGGGCACTGCGCCCGCCGCCGATCCGACGAAGCCGACTTTCGCGGATCTCGGCTGGGACAATATGGCCTTCAGCACGGGATTCGGCTTCAGGTTCGCGATCTCGCAGTTTCCGTTCCGCTTCTACTTCCTGAAACGCTTCACCTTCGACGGCAGCGCGGTCACATGGAAGACTTCGGGAACTGGGCTCGAGTTCGTCCTGAGCATCACACAGCCGCTGTAAACTCCCGGGCATGGTCCCGGGAGATCAGGGAAGGAGACGCATGACGATGAACCGGATACATCGCCTCTTTCGTGTCGCCGTGCTTGCTGCCCTTTTCGCCCTGGGCACGGGCACGGCCTTCGCTCAGCAGTTGACCCGCATCGCCGTGGTCGATCTGTCGCGCATACTCGCCACACTCCCCCGGGACCCGGCCGCCCTCCGCGATTTCGACCAGAAAAAATCCGAGGTCCAGGCCGAGATCGACAGGATGAGCGATGTCATCCGCAGTCTGCAGGCGCGGAAGGCCGACGCGGACCGTGAGGGAAACCAGACCGTTTCTGCTCAGATGGATGCCGAAATCGCCGCGAAAATGGACGAGCTGCGCGACTACATCAAGCTGAAGCAGCCCTTACTCGAGGACCTCGCCCGGAAAATGCCTCCTTCTCCGATCTATGTCCAGCAAGTCAACCGACAGATACAGGCCTCGGCGGAGGCCGATGGGTACTCGATCGTCCTCTCGTTGCGGGGTGGGGACTCCTCGGCGAGCCCCGTGCTTTGGTACAGTCCCTCCATCGACATCACGGACATGGTCCTGAAATCTCTATCCGGCAAGACTCAATGACAGAAAAATCTCCGATGATGGAGCAGTATAAGGGAGTGAAGGCGCGCTACCGGGACGCCGTCCTCTTTTTCAGGCTCGGGGATTTTTATGAAATGTTCTTCGAGGATGCCCTCGAGGTCTCGGCCCTTCTCGACCTCACCCTGACGCACAGACAGGGTGAACCGATGTGCGGCATTCCATACCACGCCGCGAAGCCCTACATCGCCCGCCTCCTTAAGCACGGAAAGAAGGTCGCCATCTGCGAGCAGCTCGACGTGCCGGGAAGCGTGAAGGGAATAGTCAGGCGCGATGTCGTCGAAGTCGTCACCCCCGGCACCACCGTCGAGGAAGACTTCCTCGACCAGGCGGCCAACAACTACATCGTCGCCGTCTGCAGACTGGAAGAGAAGATCTGCATCTCCTGGCTGGATGTCTCTACGGGAGACTTCAGGGCCCTGTCAAGGCCCGATCCCGGAGCCCGCGCCGCTCCCGGATTTCTCGCGGCCGAACTCTCGCGCCTCATGCCGCGGGAACTCCTCATCCAGCAATCCCTCCTCGAATCGCCGGAGTTGGCCCAGGTCGTCGCGGGGGTGGAGGGGCTCATGGTCGGCAAATATCCCGACTGGAGCTTCGACGCCTCGATGGCCGCCAAAGATCTCTGCAGGAGATTCGGGCTTGCCTCCCTCAAGGGCCTCGGCTTCTCGGGCGAGGAGCCGGAGCTCGCCGCCGCCGCCTTCCTCCTGCGCTATGTCGACGAGACCGTGAAGACCACCTCACCCCAGATTTCCGCCCTCCTGCCCCACGACGAGGGGGAATTCGTGGGCATCGACGAGGGCTCCGGCAAAAATCTCGAGATACTGCGCAACCTTTCGGATTCCGGGAAAAACCGCAGCCTCCTCGGAGTCCTCGATGCGACCAAGTCTGCTCCGGGGGCCCGCCTCCTCAGACAGTGGCTCCTCCAGCCTCTGGCTTCCTGCTCGGCCGCGAGCGAGCGGCTGGATGCCGTCGAGTTTCTCTACCGCGACCAGTCCCTCCTCAACGCCTTGCGGGAGAGTCTCGGCCGCGTCCTCGACATCGAGAGACTCGCCTCGCGGACAGCCATGGACAAGGCGCACGCGAGAGACCTTCTCGCGATCCGCGATTCCGTCCGCGCCTGCCTCAAGGCCAGATCCCTCCTCGCGGGCGCGGGGGCACCCGGAATTCTGGGAGGAGATGGCGGGGATTCGGCCTCAGGTTCGGCCTCAAAAATTGCCGGGCTGATCGATTCCGCCATCAAGGAAGATCCCTCCATCCTCATCACCGAGGGCAACCTCATCCGCTCAGGATACAATACCCAGCTCGACGAACTGCGGGCGATCAAGCAGGATTCGGCGACTGTCCTCGACTCCTATCTCGAAGAGGAGCGCTCGACTTCGGGCATTCCCAATCTCAGAGTGCGATACAACCGCATAATCGGATATTACCTCGAAGTCTCCAAGGGGAAACTGGAATCGGTTCCCTCCCACTTCATCCGAAGGCAATCCCTCGTGACGGGAGAGCGGTACACGACGGCCCGCCTTTCCGAACTCGAGAGCGAGATCAATGGAGCGACGGAGCGCATCACCGAACTCGAAAAGAGCCTCTTCCTTGCGCTGCGCGAACAGGTGAAGCTTGTCGTCCCCGAGCTTCTCTCGATGGGTCGACTCGCGGCCGTCCAGGATTGCATCGCCGCCTTCGCCTGGGTGGCGACGGCCCGAGGCTACTCGCGGCCCCACCTCACAGAGGGGAAGGCCATCCACATCCGGGAGGGTCGGCACCCCGTCGTGGAAGCATGGCTCGGAGAATCCGCGTTCGTGCCGAACGGGCTCGATATCGACGCTGGCGGCGCTTCCTTCGCCCTCATAACGGGCCCCAACATGGCCGGAAAATCCACCTTTCTCCGACAGACAGCCCTCATCGTCCTCATGGCCCAGTGCGGCTCCTTCGTTCCCGCCGAGGAGGCGGAAATCGGCGTCGTGGACAAGATATTCTGCCGTGTCGGAGCTCAGGACAACCTCGCGCGGGGCGAGAGCACATTCCTCGTCGAGATGCACGAGACTGCGCACATACTCAACACCGCTACGGCGGACAGCCTCGTTATCATGGACGAGGTGGGCAGGGGGACGAGCACGGTGGACGGACTCGCCATCGCCTGGGCGGTGAGCGAGCGACTCCTCGATTCCATCCGCTGCCGCACTCTCTTCGCCACCCACTACCACGAGCTGACCGCCCTCGTCCACCCGCGGCTCTTCAACCTGAGCCCCTCTGTCCTCGAAGAGGAAGGCGATATCGTCTTTCTGAAGCGCATCGAGGCGAAACCCGCAACGGGCTCCTTCGGGCTCCATGTCGCCCGGCTCGCGGGCATGCCCTCAGATGTGGTGAAGCGGGCGAAGGCAATTCAGGCGCAGCTCGAGAAGGCAGAACAGTCCCTTCCGAGTCATCCGGAGCGCGGCGAAACGGAAGGCGAAGCCGTGCAGGAAAAGCAATCACGCCTCGTGGGGACGGAGCGCTTTGTTGCGGTACCCGAGCCCTCGCGGACCGGAAAGTCACGCCATGAGCTGTCAGAACATTCCGTACGGCTGGTCCACGATGCGCAGAGCGACCTCTTTTCTGCCGGGGACCTTGTCCTGGCCGAGTTGACGGGACTCGATATCGAGTCCATGACACCCCTCAAGGCCCTTGTCAAACTTTCGGAATTCCGTGAAAGGCTTCAATCGCGCTGAGGCTCGCCGCACGACGAAAAGGTATGGATTTCCTTTTCCGCCCCGCGCTGAGTTTCCTCGAAGATGTGTTTCCCCAGTACTGCGTGCTCTGCGGCACTCCGATGCGGACATGGCTGCCCGGAATCAGGAGCGGCGGGTCCGGGTCGTCTGAACCAGTCGGGGGAGCCGCGCTGCCTGTTCCACTGACGGGGGAGGGGATCATTCCCCGCAATTTCCCCATCTGTCCACCTTGCCTGCACAGACTGCGACCTCTCGGGGAGCCTCGCTGCGCTCAGTGCGGGAAGACACTGATTTCCGAACAGGGCCTCTGCATGCGCTGTCGGGGCCGCTCCCACAGCGTCGATTCTGTCATCCCGATTTTCAGGTATTCCGGAGCCGCAGCCGCCCTCGTCGGGGCTTACAAAACAGGAAAGCGGAAATCTCTCGCTCCCTGGTTCGCCGCCGTCCTTGCGGGAGAGCTGAAATCGCGTTGGCCGGACGCGATAGTCGTTCCAGTGCCTCCGAGACCGGAAAAGGCAGGAGGAAGGGACTGGGATCAGGTGGAGGCCATCATTTCCCGACTCTCCCGTTCTGACGTTCCGGTTTCCCGCTGCCTCTGCCGGACGGCCTCCGCGCAGCAGAAAAGGCTCGGGAGGCAGGATCGCGAACTCAATTCTCGCTTGGCCTACCATGTAAAAACGCAGCATCCCGTCCCCCTGTCCGCTGTCATCGTCGATGATGTGTTCACGACGGGGGCGACAGTGGAAACCTGCGCGGCTCTCCTCAAGGCCTCCGGCTCGATCAGCGTCCACGCCCTGGTCCTGGCGGCGGATTGATCGTATCGGACTGCGCACGCGAGCCTCGCGAAAGGCTCGGGATATCACTATGTATTGACGTGATCATGCAAAACGGTTACTATATCGCCATCATGTAAAAACACGGAAACGGATTCTCCTTAGTGATAAGAAGAGTCGCTGGTCGACTCTTTTTTTTATTTACAGCCCTTCTGCCCGAGTGCGGAAGGAACAGGACTGAATGACAGAGAGTATGCAGGAACAGGAAAAACTGTTTTCCGAAATTGAACCGCTCCTTGCCGGCGTGGGGCTCGATCTTCTGGAGCTTACGCTTTCCCGGCGGGGAAAGGAAACGCACGTGAGGGCTGTGATCTATTCACCGGCCGGAACGGGCACAGACCAGTGTGTGACGGCGCACCGCCTCATGTATCCGAGGCTCCAGGTCGTCCTCGGAGTGCAGGAACCCTTCATCGAGGTGGCGAGCCCGGGGATCGACCGGACTCTCAAAACCAGACGCGAGTGGGAAATATTCAAGGGAAAGACGGTCCGCATTCTTGACAGGGAAGGCGGCGAATGGATACACGGAAAAATTGTATCCGTGGAGGGTGACCGGGTGACCCTCGCGAATGCCGGCTCGGAGTTCGTCGTCGAGCTCGCCCGGATCGCGAAGGCCCGTCTGGACTCTTCCCGGGAGGGAGACTAGTACATGGCTTCAGAAATGGCAGAGGCTGTCAGGCAGCTCATCAGCGAAAAGGGCATTTCGGAGGATCTCATCATCAAGACCCTCCAGGATGCGCTCCTCGCTGCTTACAAGAAGAAATATGGCACCAACGAGAACGCTGTCGTCCGCTTCAGGGATAATTTTGAGGGAGTCGATATCTTCGCCAAGAAAACCATAGTGGAAGAGCTGGACGACCCCGTTCTCGAGATATCCATCGAAGAAGCCCGCGAGTACAGTGCGGAAGCAGAGATAGGCGACATCCTGGAGCTGCCCGTCGATCCGAAGGAATTCGACCTCCAGTCCGTCATGCTTGCAAAGCAGACTACGCGGCAGTCCCTCCGCGAGATTTCGCGGGACACTCAGTACGCCGAATACAAGTCCAAGGTCGGCGAGATCATAATCGGCTACTATCAGCGCGAGCGCAACGGCGTCATCTACGTCGATCTCGGCAAGATCGAAGGAATTTTCCCCAAGAAAAACCAGTCACCCCGCGAGACCTACCATCCCAACGATCGCATCAAGGCGATGATCGTCGAGGTAGAGAAGGGGAGGACGGGGCCCATGATAATCCTCTCGCGGACTCACACCGAGTTCGTGCGAAAAATCCTCGAACTCGAGGTCCCCGAGATCTACGACAAGACCGTGGAAGTCTTCAAGATCGTCCGCGAAGCAGGATTCCGCACCAAGATAGCCGTTTTTTCCCGGCGCGAGGATGTCGACCCGGTCGGCGCCTGCGTCGGACTCAAGGGTATTCGCATCCAATCCATCATCCGCGAGCTGGAAGGCGAGAAAGTCGACATCCTCAAGTACGAGGTCGACCCCAAGAAATTCATCAGAAACGCCCTGTCGCCCGCTGAAATCAGGGAAGTTTACATCCTCGACGCAGCCAAGCACATGGCGCTCGCCGTCGTCGCGGAAAACCAGCTCTCCATCGCGATCGGAAAACAGGGTCTCAACGTCAGGCTCGCCAACCGGCTCTGTGACTGGAATATCGATGTCAAGACCGAAGAGCAGTTCCAGGAAGTGGATCTCTCCAGCGAGGCGAAGCGCGCCGTCTCCGAACTGTTCGGCGACAACCAGCCGGTCGCCGAGGAAATGTACCGGATTTCCGATCTTCCCGGAGTCAATCCAGCCTGGGTGGAGATACTCCACGACGAAGGCATCGATCTCATAGAAGACTTCTGCAACCTGGACGACGAGAGGCTCGAAAACATCGATGGACTTTCCCTGAAAGAGATCGAGGCCCTCAAGACGCTTGTGGCCGAGAATGTCGAGGTCGTCGAGGAAGAGACAGGAGGGGAGGCTGCGGAAGCCCACTCCGATGATGAGTATGTGTGCCCTGATTGCGGCGAGCATGTGTCGCCGGATATGCTGCATTGTCCGAAGTGCGGCGTCGAGCTCAGTTTCGAGTACGAGGACGACCAGGAAGCGTAAAGGGAAGGTATGACCGATAACACCGAGAATCCGCAGAAGAAAGCAAATCTCATCAAACAGCCGAAGGCCGTTCCGCAGAATCCGGAACAAGTTGTTCCGGCTCAGGAACACGAGGCCGGAGGCGAAAAGCGCAAGGTCGTCGTCGTAAAGAAAAAAGTCGTCGTCGTAAAGAAGCCGCAGGCGCGCGTGGTGGCTCACCACGACGATGCCCAGCAGGTCGAGACCGACCGTGGCGAGGCGGAGGGAGCCCCGCGCGAAGCTCTTCGCGCCGTTTCCCAACCCACGAGCGGTCAGGAGTCATCTGCGCAGTCTCGGACCCAGTCCCCGGCCGCGGACTCATCCCAGATCCAGCCCCAGTCGGCGGGACGGCAGGAACAGACTCCGGCACCTTCCCGGTCATCTGATCAGGCGGCTCCTGCGGATAGAGCCCAGCCCCCGTCTGCGGAGAGATCTTTGGAAGGCGCTTCCGCGCAGCGGAACTTCCAGGCGGGCCAGGGTGCGCAGCCCAGGCCAGCGCAGGCCGGCATGAGCGGACAGTCTGGTCATGCTGATCCGCGTTCCCAGGGTGCCGTTCCCGGGCAAAGACCTGTCAGCTCTGGCGCTCCGAGACCTGGTTATGGCCAGGGCGGAGCTTCGGGCGGTTATGGCGGACAGAGATCTGGCGGCTACCAGGGACAGCAGGGGGGCTATCAGGGCGGTCAGAGTTCCTCTTCGCCTTCATCTCCTGGCGGCTACGGTGGGCAGAGATCCGGCGGTTACGGACAATCTTCCTCAGGATACGGTCAGGGCGGACAGCGCCCTTCTGGTTACCAGGGTCAGGGCGGATCTTCGGGTGGCTACGGCGGGCAGAGGCCCGGCGGCTATCAGGGACAGTCCGGCGGCTACCAAGGGCAATCCGGCGGTTACGGCGGCCAGGGCGGGGCTTCAAGCGGCGGCTACGGCGGGCAGAGGCCCGGCGGCTACCAGGGACAGTCCGGCGGTTACGGCGGCCAGGGCGGGGCTTCGGGCGGCGGCTACGGCGGGCAGAGGCCCGGCGGCTACCAGGGACAGTCCGGCGGTTACGGCGGCCAGGGCGGGGCTTCGGGCGGCGGCTACGGCGGACAGAGACCCGGCGGCTACCAGGGACAGTCCGGCGGTTACGGCGGCCAGGGCGGGGCTTCGGGCGGCGGCTACGGCGGACAGAGACCCGGCGGCTATCAGGGACAGTCCGGCGGTTACGGCGGCCAGAGCGCTCCAGGCGGCTACGGCGGGCAGAGGCCCGGTGGTTATGGCCCCGGCAGACCCGGCGCCCCCGGCGCGGGCGGCTATGGCGGACAGAGGCCC
This sequence comes from Treponemataceae bacterium, assembly GCA_963678065.2. GTDB lineage: Bacteria > Spirochaetota > Spirochaetia > Treponematales > Rectinemataceae. The sequence goes on along the minus strand of CAXXVZ010000003.1, from coordinate 914,920 downwards.
GGTGGCTACGGTCCCGGCAGACCTGGCGGCTATGGCGGCGGTGGTGGCAGGCCGGGACCGGGCGGAAAGCCTGGCACTGGTCCGACTCCCCTCACCGGCAAGACTGCCATGCGCAAGCCGATCACCAAGCGCAAGACCTCCTTCACCAAAAGGGACGAAGAAGCCGAGAAGGCGCTCCAGCAGAAAAAGAAGGCCGAAGCCAGGGCGATGGCCATCCCCAAGGAAATCGACATCATGGAGACCATCTCGGTCTCCGAACTCGCCAAAAAGATGAACATAAAGCCGGCCGAACTCATCGGAAAGCTGATGGGACTCGGCGTCATGGCGACGATCAACCAGAAGATCGACGCCGATACGGCGACGATTCTCGCGAGCGAGTATGGCTGTTCGGTTCACATCGTCTCCCTCTACGACGAAACCGTCATAGAGAAAAAGGTCGACATCGCATCGGACATGGTTCACAGGCCTCCTATTGTCACCGTCATGGGCCACGTCGACCACGGAAAGACAAAACTCCTCGACGCGATCCGCAAGACGGACGTCGTCGCCGGCGAGTTCGGCGGGATAACCCAGCACATCGGCGCCTACCAGGTCGAGACACCCAAGGGCAGGATAACTTTCCTCGACACTCCGGGACACGAGGCCTTCACCAAGATGCGGGCGCGCGGCGCCAAGATCACGGACATCATCGTCCTCGTCGTCGCGGCGAACGACGGTGTCATGCCTCAGACCCGCGAGGCGATCGATCACGCGAAGGCGGCGAACCTACCCATAATCGTCGCGATCAACAAGATCGACCTCCCCGAAGCCAATCCTGACAGGGTCAAGACCCAGCTCTCCGAGATCGGCCTCATCCCCGAGCAGTGGGGTGGCACGACCATGTTCTGCGAGATTTCGGCTCTGCAGAAGAAGGGTATTCCCGAGCTTCTCGACGCAATCCTCCTCCAGGCCGAGGTTCTCGAGCTCACGGCCAATTATGACAGATTCGCCGAAGGCAAGATTCTGGAGTCCAGGATCGACCAGGGGCGTGGCATCGTGTCCACCGTCATCATCGAGCGGGGCACCCTCCGCATCGGCGACCCCTTCGTCGCGGGAATCTTCCCCGGCAAGGTCAGGGCGCTCTTCACTGACAAGGGATTGCGCATCAACGAGGCAGGTCCTTCGATGCCCGTCGAGGTGATCGGCTTCGAGGGAATCCCCAATTCCGGCGACCCCTTCGAGGTGGTGGAGGACGAGAAGTTCGCCCGCGCCATCTCCGACAAACGCCAGGAACTCAAGAAGTACGAGGAAGCGAAGAACGTCAAGAAAGTCACCCTCGACAACCTCTACGACACCATTCACGATGGCGCCGTGCAGGAACTCAAGGTTATCATCAAGGGCGACGTGCACGGATCGGTCGAAGCCCTCAAGGGACTCCTCGAGAAGTTGTCCACGTCCGAAGTCAGGCTCTCCGTCCTCAGGGCGGCTGCCGGCGCCATCACGGAGGACGACGTCAACCTCGCCTCCGCCTCAGACGCGATCATCATCGCCTTCAACGTCCGCCCGAGTGCCAGAGCGAAAGCCCTCGCCGACCAGGAAAAAGTCGACATCAGGAAGTACAACATCATCTACCGCGCCCAGGAAGAGATCCAGAAGGCGATGGAAGGGATGCTGGCGCCGGAACTCAAGGAACAGGAGATCGGAAAGATCGAGGTCAGGGATACCTTCAAGGTTCCCAAGGTCGGCATCGTCGCCGGCTGCTTCGTCCTCGAGGGCCTGGTCAAGCGCAATTGCCAGGTCCGCGTCATCCGCGAGGATATCGAGATTTTCCAGGGCAAGATCACCTCGCTCAAGCGATTTAAGGACGATGCCAAAGAAGTGGCCGCAGGCTACGAGTGCGGTATCGGCATAGAAAACTGCAATGATCTGCAGACGGGAGACACTCTCGAGGTCTACGAGACTATCGAGGTGGCCAGGACACTGAGCCCGGCGGTGACAACTGATGGACGAAAAAAGGCATAAGATGCTTGAGGAGCAGCTCCGCGAGGAGATTGCCGCCCTCATAGTGAACGGAGAGGTCAAGGATCCCCGCGTGGGGCCCCTCGTGTCGGTCACCCGGGTCGAAGCGGCCCGGGATGCCTCACACGCCAAGGTATACGTGAGCACTTTTGCCCAGTCGCTCGTGGACCGGAGCGAGGAAGGGGAGGCGGAGGGGGCTGCGGAGGCAGACAAGCTGCTCGCGGCCGCTGTCGCAGGGCTTCAGAGTGCCGCTGGCTTCATCCAGGCTCAGGTTGCAAAGCGGATACGGGTCAGGCTTACGCCGAAACTCCAGTTCGTGGCCGACCGCGGCATACGGGAAGGCTTCGAGATCAACGAGCGGATGAGGAGTCTCTTTTCGTGAATGAATCCACGGGCATTGTCTTTCTGGACAAGCCCGCGAACCTCACTTCTTTCCAGACACTCGGCCCGGTCAAAAGGGCGCTGAAAACCCGCAAGGTCGGTCATGCGGGTACGCTCGACCGTTTCGCCACAGGGCTTCTGGTGCTTTTTTCCGGCAGCTACACGCGGCTGGTTCCCTTTTTCGCGGGCTGCGACAAGGTGTACAGGGCGACGGTGCTCTTCGGCACCGAGACCGACACTCTCGACCCCGAGGGCGATGTCATATTCTCTTCGTCAATACCGACCAGGGAAGCGATCGAAGCCGTTCTCCCTTCTTTCAAGGGACGGATACTCCAGTCGCCGCCCGCATACTCAGCAGTCCATCTTGACGGCAAAAGGGCCTACGAGAGGGTGCTCGCCGGCGAGACACCCGAGATGAAACCGCGCCCCGTCGATATCCGGCGGCTCGAACTGGAAGACTATGCAGAGGGCAGGGCTGTCTTCCTCATCGAATGCGGCTCGGGGACCTACATACGCTCTTTGGCGCGGGATATCGCCCGCGCGGCCGGAAGCTGCGCACACCTCGAAAAGCTTACGAGACTGTCGATCGGGCCCTTCTCCCTCGACATGGCCGTGACGCCCGAACGCTTTGATCCTTCCCGCGATCTTCTTTGCTTCACTCCGGGCATGGCCGCCTCGCTCGGAATACCGGTTCGTCTGCTCGACGCGGAACTGGTCAACGCCTTCATGAACGGGGCGGCGCTGCCGAGTTCGTCCTTCGCATTCCCGACTGAGGCGCAGAAGACTGCGGGAATCGGATTAGCAAAAGCCGTGATCGAAGCCGCGTGTTCGGCGGTCTTCACGCGCGAGGGAGAATTTCTCGGCATGGCTGAACTCTCAGGACAGCGGGCCATCTACCGTTTCGTCGCGGGGAGGAACCCGTGACCATCCTCGACTGGAAAGAATTCCTTACCTCCGGCGCGACCTGGCAGCCGCTCGCGGCGACCGTCGGGGTCTTCGACGGTCTCCATCTCGGGCACAGGGCCCTCATCTCCAAGGTCACCAGGAGGTCGCCGGGGATGCATTCTGCGGTCTTCACTTTTCGCGAAAATCCGAAGCGCTTCCTCCACCCCAAGACCTTCCACGGCGACCTGTACAGTCTCGAGGGGAAGCTCGGCCTGATCCGGGAAACGGGCGTGGAACTCTGTGTACTGATTGACTTTTCCTCGGATTTCGGTAAACTCTCAGGGAGCGAATTTCTGTCTTCGTTGCGCGATGCGGGCGGTCTGCAGTATATTGCTGTGGGTTCCGACTTTCGTTGCGGATACAAGCTGGACACCGACGCGGCGGCTCTCGCCATCCTCTGCGTCGAATCCGGCGTGGAGTCGGAAATCCTCGGTCCCGTGAACTGGAACGGAAAACCGATCAGCTCGAGTCGTATCCGGAAAGCCATTCTTGAAGGAAAGCTGACGGAGGCGGGCTCGATGCTCGGAAGGCCCTACGGTATTGACTGCACCAGCAGCCCCTGCACCAGGATTGCCGAAGGCCGCTTTTCGTTGCACGCACCCGATCTCGCCATCGTCCCCCCGCCAGGCAAGTATGCCGTCGATGTGGAGTGGCAGGATCGACGCTATCCCGGCACGGCCGAGCTCGTGATGGGGCACTGGGTCATCGAAACAGCCATGGACGCGGGACCATCGGCACTGTATTTCATCGACAAGGTATCAAGAGAGTAGAAGGAGATAGAAAGAATGGCTTTGACAAAAGAAGACAAGGCGCAGATCATACTTGACTATGGCAAGGGCGAGAAGAACACCGGTTCCACGGAAACCCAGATTGCGCTCCTGACCGGAAGGATCACCTACCTTACTGAGCACTTCAAAATCAACAAGAAAGACACCAATTCCAGACGAGGAATGCTCAAGATGATCGGGCAGCGCCGCCGCCTCCTCAAATATCTCCAGCGCTCCGATCTCGCGGCGTATCGCGCCATTCTGGAAAAACTCCAGATCCGCAAGTGATATCGGACCGGCCCTTACCCGGGGCGTTCCGGTTCAGTCGGGAGGCCCGGACAGAAAGCGTTCGGGCCTTATCGCATTTGTGCAACATACAAGAAGGAAAAAATGGTGCATAAGATTTCATGCCGCATCGGAAACGAGGACCTCGTTTTCGAAACGGGGCGCATGGCCAAGCAGGCCAACGGCGCCGTGTTCGCGACCTACGGCAACAGCGCCATCATCGCGACGGCCTGCGCTTCCGACAAGGTGACGGAGGGACTGGATTTCGTTCCCCTCACCGTCGAGTACAACGAAAAATATTACGCGGCGGGAAAGATCCCCGGCGGCTTCATCAAGCGCGAGACGCGCCCGAAGGACCGTGAAATCCTCGTTTCCCGCATCATCGATCGCCCGATGCGGCCCCTCTTCGACAAGGCTTTCGGACGGGAGATCCAGGTGGTCCCCACCTGCATCTCCACCGACCTCGTCAACCCGCCCGACATCGTCGGCGTAAACGCGGCCAGCGCCGCAGTCTGCATTTCGGACATACCCTTCGGCGGCCCCATCGCGGCCGTCCGTGTCTGCCTCGTCGGGGATGAATACATCATCAACCCCACCTACGAGCAGATCGAGAAATCGCGTCTCGAGATCGTCGTCGCGGGAACCGCTGTCGGCATCACCATGGTCGAGGGTGGCTCCAGCGAGTGTTCGGAAGAGGAGATGATCGAGGCCATCGAGCGCGCCCGCGCGCCCATCGGCGATATCTGCGCGACTATCGTCAAACTCGTGGCGCTCGCAGGCAAGCCCAAGCTTCCTCTCGCTCCCCTCAAGGTCGAGCTCACGCGCAAAGACGAGATAGCTGCCTTTGCCCGGGGCCTTCTTTCCACGGCCCTCTTTACGAAGATAAAGCAGGAACGCTACGCGGCCATCCATGTGGCCATCAAGGCCACGGAGGAGAAGTTCGCCGAGGTCCTCACGGACGAGATCCAGAAGAAGCTCTTCGCGGCTCTCATGGAAGATCTTCAGTACGAAATCCTCCGTAGCGGCATCCTGGACAAGGGAACCCGCGTCGACGGCCGGGGCCTCGAGGACATCAGGCCCATCACCTGCGAGATCGGAATCCTCCCCAGGACCCACGGTTCCGCGCTCTTCACCCGTGGCGAGACCCAGGCTCTCGGTGTGACTACTCTCGGCACCGTCTTCGACGAGCAGATATTCGACGATATCGAAGGCGACCGCCGCGAGCGCTTCATGCTCCACTACAACTTCCCCCCCTTCTCGGTCGGCGAAGTCGGCCGGCTCGGCACCGGAAGGCGCGAAATCGGTCACGGCCACCTCGCCCGCAGGGCCATCGAGGCCGTCATCCCCTCCAAGGAAAAATTCCCCTACACCATCCGGATCGTCTCCGAGGTCCTCGAGTCCAACGGCTCTTCCTCGATGGCGACGGTCTGCGCCGGAACACTCTCCCTCCTCCACGCGGGCGTTCCCCTCAGGAAGCCCGTGGCCGGCATCGCGATGGGACTCATCACCGACGGCGGCCGCTACGCCGTGCTCTCCGATATCCTCGGCGACGAGGATCACCTCGGCGACATGGACTTCAAGGTCGCGGGAACGACGAGCGGTATCACCGGCTTCCAGATGGACATCAAGATCGACGGCGTGTCGACCGAGATCATGCGTGTAGCCCTCGAACAGGCCAGGCGTGGCAGGCTCCACATCCTCGGGATCATGGAGCAGACGATAGCGGTCCCCTCCGCGGACATCTCCGAATACGCCCCCAAGGTCGTCTCCACGAGCGTCCCCGCCGACAAGATCGGCGCCATCATCGGGCCCGGCGGAAAGAACATCAAGGCGCTCTGCGAGAAGTACGATGTCCAGATCAATGTCGACGACGATGGCTCTGTGACGGTCTATGGAAAGAACCAGAAAGCCGCCTACGAGGCCCGCGACGCGATCAAGGGCATCGTGGAGGACCCCGAGGTCGGCCGCATCTACGACGGTGTCGTCAAGCGCCTCATGGATTTCGGAGCCTTCATCGAGATACTTCCCGGCAAGGAAGGGCTCTGCCACATTTCCCGCCTCGGAAAGGGCAGGATAGAGAAAGTCTCCGACGTCGTCCAGGAAGGCCAGAAGGTCCGGGTCAAGCTTCTCGAAATCGACAGGCTCGGCCGTCTCAATCTCGCCCACGTCGACTCCCTCGACGAGAATGGCAACAGCCCGATGCCCGAGAGGCGCGAAGAGCACAGGCCTTACGAGGGCGGGCGCTCTTCGGAGGGCCGTGGCGGCTATGATCGCGGCCACGACCGCCGCCCCGACTCGAGGGGCCCCGACAGGGGAGGAGACCGAAGGGACTCTTTCCCGAGACGCTGATCGATGCCCGATCCCGTTCTTCTTTCCGGCGGCGCGGTCCTCCTGACCGAGCCGGCGGAGGGGACACGATCCTTCGTCGCGGGCCTGTGGTTTCCCATCGGCTCCCGGCACGAAGCCCCGCGCGAGCGGGGCTTCGTCCACTTTGTCGAACACATGCTCTTCAAGGGCACGGCCAGGCGCGGCGCGAGCGATATCGCCCGCGAGTTCGACCGCGTCGGCGGCTATGCCAACGCATATACCGAGAGGGATTGTGTCTGTTTCCACTGCATCGTACCCGCTTCCGCGTGGACGGTCGCCGTCGACGTCCTCGTCGACATGGTCTTCGCCTCGACCTTTCCGGAGGACGAATTCGTCAGGGAACAGGATGTCGTCGCCAGCGAAATCCTGCAGATCGAGGACGACCCCGACGAGAGCTCCCACGACGAGTTCATGTCCCGTGTATGGAGCGGCGATCCGGCCTCCTTGCCGATAGCGGGAACGGCGCAGGAAGTGCTCGCCATGTCCCGGGACGAGGTGTACGCCTTCTACAGAAAGCATTTCACGCCGGGGAACCTCGTCATCTCCGTCTCTTCTCCGCTGGCTGATTCCCTTGTTGTGCAACGATTTTCACAGGCCATCGAAGAAGCTTTCTCCCGCGTCGGTGTGCCGGCAGCCGGTACGCTCCCCGCGACGCAGGTGCCGACTTTCAGGTCCGTCAACTCTTTTCATGTGGCAAAATCATCTCAGATATACTATTATCAAGCCGCACAGCTCGATCCGCCATTCGGGAGGAAAGAGTATTACACGCTTTCCGCCCTCAACTCCATCATAGGAGAGGCGGCAGGTTCGAGGCTTTTCCAATCTCTCAGGGAGCGGAAGGGACTGTGCTACTCCGTGTACTCGGGGTTTGCGATCACCCGGATGGAATGCTTGTGGATGGCGCAGGCGGTGGTTCAGCCCGGAAAATTCTCGGCGATGGTCCGGGAGTTCGAATCGGTAATGGATTCGGTCGCGACCGGCGATATATCCACGCCGGAGTGCGAGGAGGCGGTGTCGCGTCTCTGCGGTTCTTACGAGCTGGCTCTGGACGACCCAGATTTTCGCATGCGTCGTCTCGCCCGTCAGTACATGACCAATGGCGAAACGCTTTCCGCCGACGATACGGGAGCCCTGTACGCCATGATCCGCGCGGATGAAATCCGGGAGCTGGCCTTGCGCCTGTTTGCCTCCGTTCCCCGGGCCAGGTTCGCGTACGGAAAACACAGCTCGGGCGCCCTGCGCGCGATGACGTCCGACGGAGGTAGCCGTGATTGAACCTGAAATTTTCATGACGGCCATACATGGTGCCACATTGCCGGAATACCGCACCGCGGGTGCGGCGGGCGCCGATCTGCGCGCCTGCCTCGATATGCCCGTGACCCTCGCTCCGGGAGCCCGGGCAGCGATTCCCACCGGGCTCAGGATGGCACTGCCTCCAGGATACGAGGCCCAGATCCGACCCCGTTCGGGACTCGCCCTGGGGAAAGGCATCACCTGCCTCAACTCCCCTGGAACCGTCGACTCCGATTACCGGGGAGAGATCAAAGTCATCCTCGCCAATCTCGGAAGTGAATCCTTCACGATCAATCACGGTGACAGGATTGCGCAGATGGTCGTCGCGCCCTGCTGCCGCGCAGCATTTTCCCTCCGCGATTCCCTCGAAGAGACTGGAAGGGGTTCCGGGGGCTTCGGTTCCACGGGGATCTGATGCCGGAGACGATGGCACTCCTTGGGGATGGCCGGAGATCCAGGGGACATTCCCGTCCCGGAATTCCCCGGACCCTGTGGGCTTATGTGTCCTACGAGTTTCTCTTTTGCTTCACAGTCGCCTTTCTCTTCTTTTTTGCGATCTTTTTCGTGAACCAGCTTCTCCTCATGGCCGAGGACATATTGTCCAAGAAGGCTCCGACAGGCCAGGTCCTCCTCCTCCTCCTCTACGCGACTCCGTCTATCTTCGCCATATCCTTTCCCTTCGCCTCCCTTGTCGGGGCCCTCATGGCGGCGGGCCGGCTGTCTTCCGATGGAGAGATACTCGCCTGTATGGCGGCGGGCATCCGCATCAAGACCGTGTTCATGCCATTCCTCCTCCTCGCCATCGCCATCAGCGCCTTCTCCTTCGTGATGAACGATGTCTTCCTTCCACTCGGCACTTTGGAATTCGGAAAACTCTATCGCAAGGTCATCGCGGCGACGCCGGCCGTGGAGCTTGGCCCCTTTTCCGTCAAGCGCTTCGGTGAGGCCGTCGTCGTCACGGGCGCGGCCAGGGAAGGCGATATCGGCGACATACTTGTCTTTGATTCCCCGGGAAACGGTGAGAGGCGCATCATCAGCGCCTCCAGGGCGAGGCTCGACATGGGCTTGGGCTCCTTCGAGGCGACTCTTTCCCTCGATGGCGTCTGGCAGCAGACTCTGAGACAGGATAAGAAAAACAGTTTCGAATGGGCTCAGGCGGCCTCACTGATCTACAGGGTCAAACTGCGCGAGCGGGGAGAGGCCCTGGTACAGATCGGGCCCCGCGAGATGGCTTCGCGCGACCTCGCCCGTGCGATCGGAGAAAAGCGGCGGGCGATCGAAGAGAGACTCTCATCCCGGAGTCTCGAGCTGATGGCGAGCCGCGAAAAACTCGGCGAAATATACGAGTCCGGCGTCGCTACAGGCGCGGACTGGAAGACGGTACTCGGCAGGGCAGCCCAGACTCGGAGTGTCGTCCAGGCCCTCTCCGAGCCCGTCATCTCCGATCGCAGCCTCCAGGTCTACTTGCTGGAGTACGCGAAAAAATTCTCCATACCCGCCGGGGCTCTATTCTTCGTGTTTCTCGCCTTTCCTCTCGGTCTCGGCACGAAGCGCGCCGGCCGCTCTGTCGGCTTCGGCCTCGGCATCCTCGTCTCCGTGTTCTACTGGGCACTCCTCCTCGCCGGGCAGACTCTCGGAACGCGTTTCAATATCGACCCTACCCTTGCCATGTGGGCGCCCAACGCTGTAGCCGTCATTGCAGGCTCTCTGTTCTGGCTCCGGCGCCTTGGAGGGAGAAGCTGATGGCGGCCCTTTCCCTGCGCGCCCCGAAGCGGATTCCCATCCTGCGGGGCTATCTGCTCAAGGCCTTCCTGCCGCGACTGGTCGCGTCCATGATCCTGTTTTCCGTCGTGATCACCCTCGTAGACCTCTTCACCAACCTCTGGCGCTTTCTGGCCCTCGATGCATCGCTTTTCAAGATCATGGAGTACATCCTCCTTGGCTTTCCCTATTCGCTCGTGAACGCTGTTCCGGTGGCCCTGCTGTTCGCCGCCTCCTACAGTCTCTCCGATCTGTGCGCATCCGGCGAGCTTCCCGTCATCTTCGGTTCCGGAGTGAGCCTCGCGGAGTTGACTCTTCCTCTGTTGCTGGTCTCGGCGCTGGTCGCGGGATGCAGTTTTGTCTTCGACGACGCCGTGGCTGTCGTCGCGACGCGGGACAGGAACGCACTTCAGCGGGAACTGCTCCACCAGCGAGCCTCCTTCTCCAATTCCGACATCGCCATCATCTCGCGGGGCGGAAAGTACGTCTACCACGCAGGATACTACGATGACCTCAATGGAACTCTCTCCGACCTCATCATCGTCGAGCGGAACGCACAGGGAGAGCCCGTCTCCGTCTACGAAGCTCGCAGCGCACAATGGCGTGAAAGCGAGTGGGTACTCCGCTCTGTCCGCCATTTCAGGGCGGAAAACCGGGATTCATGGACGGAGAGCCCCGAAGTCGAAATCAGGCTGCCCGAACTCGACGAGCCGCCGGAAACCTTCCGCAGCCAGAACCGCGACATCAGGGAGATGAAGCGCTCCGAGCTCGCTGCCTACGCGGCGCTTCTCGAGAGAGCGGGATTGCCCTCGGCCCAGGCCCGCTCCGAGCTCGATCGCCGGCACTCCTTCGCCTTCGCCCCCATCATCGTGACCCTGCTGTCCATAGCCACGGGAGGCAGGTTCAGGAAGAACATCCTCCTCGCCAGTCTTCTTGTGAGCCTCATCTGCGCCACCGTGTATTATGTGGCGCAGATGATAGGAATGCTGCTCGCCAAGACAGGGGCCTTGGACCCTGCGCTTGGTGCCTGGTTCCCCCTCGCTCTCTTCGCTCTCATCTCCCTCGGACTCTTCGCGACAGCCCGGACCTGATGGGATTTTGCATGTAAAGGATAGAACATGGACAGAGGATCAATATTTCTGCCAGGAATGCGTGACCCCTCGACGAGGGCCAGGACGGGCTCCGTCCTCTTTCCTCACGGCCGCGTTGCTACCCCCGCATTCATGCCCGTCGGCACGAATGCCACGGTCAAAGCCATCGGTCCCGATTCCCTCGACGAAATCGGTTTCCGGATCATTCTCGCCAACACCTACCACCTCTTTCTCCGCCCTGGCCCCGATGTCATCAGGGCCGCCGGCGGCCTCCACGGCTTCACCAACTGGAAGGGCAATTTCCTGACCGACTCCGGCGGATTCCAGGTCTTCTCGCTGGCCCCTTTCCGCAAAATCACAGATGAGGGAGTCAAATTCCGCTCCCACATCGACGGCTCTCTCAGGTTCCTCTCGCCGGAAATCGCCGTGGAGATCCAGACTGCTTTCAACAGCGATGTCCAGATGCAGCTCGATGTCTGCACGCCCTGGGGCGAGGAAGAAAAGGGCGCCGCGAAGGCGCTGAGACTCACCACGGAATGGGCGCGGCGCGCGAAGGAGCGCTGGCTGCGGGCCAATGATGAAGAGGATTATCGGGGGAAACTCTTCGGCATCATCCAGGGGAATTTTTTCAAGGATTTGCGAAAACAGAGCGCTGAGGAAATCCTCTCCTTCGATCTCCCCGGCATCGCCATCGGTGGCCTGTCCGTCGGGGAACCATTCGATGTCTTTGCAGACTTTCTGGACTATACCTCCGCTATGCTTCCCGAGGACAAGCCACGCTACCTGATGGGGATCGGGACGCCGGAGTACATACTGGAGGCGGTCCGCAACGGTATCGACCTCTTCGACTGCGTTTTCCCGACAAGGACGGCCCGCAACGGCCTGCTTTTCACGGCAAAGGGGCCGCTTTCCATCAAAAAGGCGGCCAACGAGCGGGATTTCGGCCCGATCGACCCTTCCTGCACCTGCAGGGTCTGCCGCAACCACTCCCGGGCCTACCTCAGACACATGTTCAAGAACGACGAGATTCTGTACGCCATGCTCGGAACCTACCACAACCTGTACTTCCTCAACGATCTTGTCAGGAAAATCCGCGTGAGCATCGATGGTGGATACTTCTCCACCTTTCAGCGTGCCTTTCTCTCGGAATACCGGAGCACCGATGATGCGCGAAACGCGGCGCACAGCGCGGGCTGAGGCGGGCAGGGGTTCGCTCCGCTTCTTCCTGGCCTGCGCCGCCGGCCTCGGGATGCTCTGCGCGATGCAACAGGCCTTCGCCTCGGAGGCTCCCGAGGTGGACAGCGCTGTCCATGCCCCGGCTCTGGTTCTTCCCATCGCGCGCGGTCTCTCCTTTGAGCCCGACCCCCTCTTCTCCCTCAAACCACCTCCCCTGCCGGACCCGATGGATGAGTCAGTCCTCGCGATCGTCGCGGAGGCCCTGCGCTGGAAGGGCGTTCCCTACGCCTACGGAGGCTCTTCGATGTCGGGCACCGACTGTTCAGGGTATGTGGGGGCCGTTCTTGCCAAGGCGACGGGCATGGGCAGAGTATTTCCCCGAAGTTCAGGCGATTACGCCATCGTCGGGGAGCGTGTGGGCGGTCAGATGTCCCCCGGCGATATCCTGCTGTTCGCCCGCGATGGAGAAATCTACCACGTCGGCATAGCGCTCTCCTCGGAAACTTTCATACACTCGGCTTCCGAGGGCGAAAAAAGAGGTGTGATCATTTCGTCGCTCGACGATGGGAACTGGCGGAGGCGGCTCGTGGGAGTGAGGAGGCTTTCCGCTTCTTCACGTGGCCCCTGACAGGGAAGAAAGGCGCCGTATAAGAAAAGGCACTGCCACTATAAAAAAGGGTACCGCCTTATAGAAAAAAGGCGCAGCTCCTTCCCGGAATCTGCGCCTTTTTCACGATTTCTCTATTCTCAGATCTTTATGGCGGTGATTTCCTCCACGAGGTACTGGAAGGATCTCTCATGGATGAGGAAGGAGAGCTTGTCGCCGACCTTGTGGTTGAAGAGTTTCTTCCCGAGGGGCGAGAGGTAGGAGATGACGTTGGAGTCGGGATCGGACTCCCAGGGGCCGAGGATGGTGTAGGTTTCCGTCTGCTGCGTGAGGTCGTTGTGGAGCCTCACGACAGTTCCGAAGGATACTTTCGCCGTGTTGATGCTCGTCTTGTCGAAGAGCTGGGCGCGCTCGATCTCGTTCTTGAGTTTGGCAACCTTGGAGTTGAGCTCGTCCTGCTTTTCCTTTGCGGCCTTGTACTCGGCATTTTCGCGCAAGTCGCCGAGGGAAAGGGCGTAGGCAATTTCCTTCTGGTTGGTCGGAACTTCCACTTCCAGGATCTGCTGCAGGAGTCGGTTCTTCTCCTCGTACTTCGCGGGCGTGACGATGAGTCCCCGGGAGACGATGGTCTTCTCTTCCTCGTTGCCGAACTTGAAGTCAGGATAGCGGCGCGAGATCTCGCGCCGAAGATCGAGTTTGATGGCGGGGTCGAGATCCTTCACCTCGCCGACGAGAACGAAAATCCTTTCGATGGTTTCGGCCGATGCCTGGCCGAGGAAAGTCTTGAGCTCGCCTTCCTTGAAGAGGATAGTCTGGACCTGCTTGTTGATCTTGCGGTTTTCCGTCGTGTCCCTGTGGCTTTCCATCTCTTTGAAGGTGAGGTCGAGGATGTGGACGAGGGTGATGAGGATTTTGTCCTGGGGCAGCCCGATCTCGGTGAACCAGGGCTGGGCTTTGAGGTTCTTTACGACCCAGATGAAGGCTTCCCGGTAATCCTTGTAGTTTTCGATGATGTTCATGACCATGCTCTTGAGCTTGTCGGTGTGGCCGGTAGCTTCGAGCTGGGCGAGGATTTCGGGAGAACGGCAGGAGGGGAAGAGCCGGACGTAGACGTCGGTCCATTCCGGGACGAAGTTTTTGATGTTGGAGAGATAGTCCTTCTTGAGGCCCGCGTCCTTGATCGACTCATAGATCGCGTAGGGATCCTCGATTTCGGCGAACATCTCCGCGAAACTGGACCCGGCCGTGCTGTTGAGGTGGGGATGGGCGCCCGCGATTTCCTTGAGAAAGAGATATGATGACACGACATATTCGTTCACATTCTGGTAGCTGCGAACGAAACCGGTGAACAGGGCGAGCATTTCGGCGAAGAACTCGGAATCGGGCTCGCCGAATTCGAGGAAATCACGGACATACTGCACGCGTTCGAAGAAGTTCTTCTCGGCCTTGAACTGGTTGTATATCTTCTCCTCGCGGGAGAGAGGGCGGTCCCTGACGATGAATGTGTCGATGTCATCCTGGGCGTTCCCGAAGAGGGGGTCAGACTTGATGTTTTCGCGGGCCTTGGAGCTCCAGGAATTCCATTCGCTCGCGGTGAGGACGGAGGGAACAAGCTCGGCCTTGATCTTTTTGAGGTCGGCTCTGTTGTCGAAACTCTTGATGATGGTTTTGAGGGTCCACACCGGGTCGTTCTTGACCTTGTCGCGGAGCTTTTCCTTGGACCAGACCGCCTTGAGAACCCAAATGTGATCTTTGGAGAGGGAGGTCAGGCTGTCGATAGCCATCTTGAGACTCATCTTGTGGCCCCTGCTCTTCGCGAAGTCGATCACGATCTCGTCGCCCTTGATCACGGCTATCCTTCCGACATTCCAGGTGCGGTGGAAGACGAAGTTGCCGGCGTCAAAGGCGATGTGCTTCTCGAAGTCGGCCATGGCCTCGTTGAGACTGCGGTATGACTGCGAGAGATTGGACATCCTGATGTAGTCGTCGAGGTGGGAGTGTCCCGCGTATTTGCCCCGGTAGCAGTCTATCACGTCCTTGCGCAGGCCGGGGCCCTTGTCGTCGTACGATATGATGAGCTTGAGGATGTCGAGGGCGGTGTTCCAGTCCTCGGCGGCCTTGTAATGGCGGAACAGGTCGGAGAGGAGGAACGCCGCCTTCTCGACCGAAAACTGCTTGGCGATCTTGCGCTGGACGTGGAAGAAGAAGTCGATGTCCTGGGGACAGGACTCGACGAGCTTGGCCCATATCTCCTTGACATTGGACGAGAGGCCCTTGTTGATGTACCGGTGCAGGGCCTTCTTGTAGAAGTCGATGGACTCCTCGCGGTTGCCGTTCTTTTCCTTGTATTCGGCCAGGGCTTTGACGATATCCGCTTCCTCGAAATCCACGCGGATGAGTTTTTCCCAGGTGCTGTACTTCTTCTCGGTCTCGTTTTCGTTCTCGTAGACCTCGGAGAGACGGCGCAGGGCCATCCTGTTGTCGCCGAAATCGAGGACGCGGTTGCAGATGAACTCGACGACGTTCCAGCGCTTCGAGTCGGCGAAGATGTCGAGGAGCTGCACCATGGCGGAATCGTCGATCTGCTGGTGCAGGAGGGTGATGATGCCCGAGACGTAGAGGGCGATTATGCTGTTCTTGGTATGGGTGAGATGCTCGTCGCAGATCGCCTTGATCTCGTCGTCGGATTTTTCCAGCTTGGCTTCTTCGACGAGCGCATCCAGTTCCTTCAGGTTGGCGATGGAATAGTTGGCTAGTGTGGCCCTGGTCCACTTTTCCTCATTGAGAAGTTCCTGGACCCTGGGGACAAGCTGCGAATCGGACATATATTCTCCTCTCTAGGCTATGTACAATGTATATACTGACTGATCGAGAAGCCGCACCTTCAGCAGGATTTCATCGATCCTGGAATGCGCTTCCCCGATCGCTTCGTAATGGTCCACGAGCCAGAAGTACCGGTTGATCAGACGGGGCTTCAGAAGGGGAGCCTCTTTAGGGTTGTCCTTGATGTCCCTCTCGAGTTCCGAAATCGACTGTTTGAGCTTGCCGACCTCGACTTGACGCAGCTCCCGCCTGACCGTGAAAACTCCGTACAGAGTCCCGTACACCGGTATCCACTGTGCGATCTCCGCTCCCTCGTAGGGTATGGCGGCGACCCGCGCGGCGAGTCGCGTTATCATTTCCGACTCGAGGAAGGCGAGGTCGATGCCGGAAGGGTCGAGGTAGAAGGCCTCGCGGAACAGCGCCTTGGACGACCGCATCTCGCCAGAAAGCGCGTAGGCGTCCGCCAGCTCCGCCAGGGTGCCCGAGTCTTCCCGGCGCGCCCTCGCTGCCGTCTCGAGATGCCTGATGGCGGCGTCGTAATCTCCACAGCACTTCCGGCAGCGTCCAAGCCTGAACTCGAGGTCGGCCTCGCAGCTCGCCCGGTCTTCCTCCGGGACGGCTAGGTATTCTCTGAGGGCCAGACCGAAGACAAAGCGCCGGAAGGCGTAGCGGGCGGGCTCGAAATCTCCGGAAAGTTTGGCCAGAAAGGACGTGAATCCCTTCCACTGGGAGAGTATGTATTCTCCCCGCTCGAAGGGCGCCGGGAGGGCCGTGATCCTGTCCATCCTGTCCGTCCAGAAGTTGGCGCATTTCAGCGCAAAAAGGGTTTCCGGATACTCGAAATCCAGCACGAGGGCCTTGTCGAAAAACCCGACCGCGGAGTCGAGGTCGACGCTTCTGAGGCTCTCGTATGCATTTATCAAGAGTGCGGAAACGCTTTCCTGCTCGCTCATGTTCTTCCGGTGGTTCGTGTACGACGTAGATACCAACCATACGATATTATCCCATCGCGCCTTCCGTAGTCAATCGATGCCGAAAAACAGGGCACTATCGGAGCTCCCTGTTCCAGACTTCGGCCAGTTGCGGCCGTAAGGCGGGGAAGCGAGTCCGATCAAGCCGGGGAAGGGCCACGCGGACGGGACGGTAGAAAACGCAAGCCCCTTCATGTTATGAAAACTCTATGAAACGTCCCATCATCGCAGCTTCCGTTCTCTCCGCCGATTTTTACGACATGAAATCCGGCATTGCGCGTATCGAAGAGTCTACAGCCGAATGGATACATCTCGACGTGATGGACGGCCGTTTCGTTCCCTCCATCACGTTCGGCGCGAAGATGGTTGCCGATTTGCGGCCGAGGACAAAGCTCGTGCTGGACGCCCACCTCATGACGGTGGAGCCCGAGCGCCAGGTCCAGTCCTTCGTCGAGGCTGGCGCCGACTACATCACCTTCCACACCGAGGCTTGCGTGCACTCCCACCTTCTCGTCCAGAAAATCAAGGCGGCCGGAAAAAAGGCTGGCATTTCAATCGTGCCGGCGACGCCTGTCAGCCAGATAACGGAGCTCCTCGAGTCGGTGGATCTCGTCCTCGTCATGACCGTGAATCCCGGAGCGGGCGGGCAGTCCATGATTCCCTCCTGCCTCGAAAAAGTCAAAAGACTCTCCGAAATTCGCCATGAGCGCGGCCTGTCTTTCCTCATTTCGATCGACGGCGGAGTCAATTCCTCGACGCTCGGGCGCATCGTCGGAGCGGCTCCGGACGTTCTCGTGATGGGAAGCGCATTTTTTGCATCAGCCGATCCTGGATCCGAAGTTGAGGCGGCCAGGCAGGCCTATTCCGCGCTCTGACGAACCGCCCCGGCAGAAGGAGTAGGGGCGGCGGGCGGGGCAAGGCGAGCCCCGTCGCTTCAGAGGATTGTGGTCAATGCGTGCATCCCTCATGCCGATATGCAAAGAGTGGGAATGTAATTCCGTTCCGGGGGAGTTCGAGCCGCATGGAAAGAAAACGGGGAATCAGATCAGCCCTTCTCGTCATTGCCGTCCTGGCAACTGCCCAGGCTGCGCATGCGCAGGGACTCGATCCGCGTTCCGGAGTCGACCAGGGACTCCTCCTCTTCTCCCAGGGACGCTACGCCGAGGCGCTGCCCCTGTTCCGTCAGGCCGCCGGCGCCGATGAGCGGTATACGCCGCGCTCCGACGCGCAGTACTGGACGATCATGTCCAGGATCGCCCTCGGCGAGACCGTCTCCGTCCTGCCCGACATCGAGACCTTCCGCACGAGCTACCGCGACAGCCGCCACCTCCTCGATCTTCTCTATCAGAGAGGACGCATCCAGTTCGTCGCCGGCGATCTCATGGCGGCCTATGAGACTTTTAAGTGGTTCGTCAACGAGCCGCTGTGGACTCACCCCTTGAGGCCCTCAGCCATCTACTGGATGGGCGAGTGCCTGTACGCGATGGACAAGCCCGAGCTTGCGCGGACCGTTTTCCAGGCCATCGTCAGAGACTATCCGACAAGCGTCAAATACGAAGCGGCGCGGTATCGGCTCGAAAGTCTGGCTCAGAAGGACAGGGAAAGGGCACTTCTGGACGAACTGGAGCGCGCGCGCATCTCCGCTTCCGCCGTAAAGGTCGAATACAACCGGAAGATCGGAGATCTGGAGGCCACGATCGCGGGTCTGCGCGCTCAGGTCTCAGATCTCAATGCGAGGCTCGCGGCGCTTCAGGGAAAGCCCGCGGCCTCCGGCGTGGGTGCGGAAAACGCGGCCGGACAGGAAAAACTCGCTGCGCTGCTTGCCGCCAAGGCGGAAACGCTCGATCTTCTGGAGAAGTACATACGCAGGATGAATTCGGAGGGGGGCAAATGAGAAGGCCCTGTGCGCTGTCTTTCGCGCTGCTCTTTGCCGCCGTCCTTATCCTGCCCCTGTCCTCCTTGGAGCTCGGCGAGGGAGTCGTCAAGCTCGTTGTCAACGATATTACGGGTCGTGTCGCGTTCTACCGCCTCGCCGAGGTTGGGCGGAACCGCTACGAGCCCCTCCTCTTCGACCAGGATTCGCGGACGACTTTCCCGACACTCGCGCTCGACTCACGCTACTACCGACTCGGCGAGGCTGCGGAGTTCAGGTTTTCCCTCGCCAGAATAGAGCACGGGGTCGTGATATTCTTCAAATCCTCCTCCTGCGTTGTGCGCCAACGCATCGAGCTTGTGAAGTCCGAAGGCTCTTCCGTTGCCGACTCCTTCAAGATGTCATTCGATATCGAGAATACGGGAAGCCAGGACATCAG
The DNA here is from genome assembly GCA_963678065.2 of Treponemataceae bacterium. Lineage (GTDB taxonomy): Bacteria > Spirochaetota > Spirochaetia > Treponematales > Rectinemataceae. The sequence continues at coordinate 896,143 of CAXXVZ010000003.1, read as the reverse complement.
GGTGGGTTTTCGCATGCTCCTCGATACCTGGCTCGGCGAAAAAGATGGACAGCACTTCTCGACAGGGAGCCAATCCAAGGTCACCGAGGAAACGCGCATCACGAAGGATGTGGCCGAGCGCTCCATCACGAGCCCAGGAGAGTACGCGACACTCCGGGTCGATCTCGCGGGCGAGGGCATCACGCCACCTGACGAAATCGTGCTTGCCAACTGGAAGCGTCTCTCCGATTCCAACTGGTCTTTCGAGGCGAGCGGTCTTCGGGGATTCTCCTTCGCTCCTTTCTCGATCAACGATTCGGCCATGGCACTGTACTGGCTCCCCGAAAACCTTGCGCGGAACGCGGTGTGGAAGCTCAGCTTCAACATGGTGTCCCTGCCCGGAAAAGCCCTGGTCGCCAAATCCTCCTCCGATGTGACAAAGGCTTCTTCGGTCCCCTTGATAACCGCTCAGCCCGCCGCGACATCGCAGGGTAGCCAGGCCACCGCACCGCCGCCGACTGTTGTGACAGGGGAGACGCCGGCCTCGTCGCCAGTCACCACTGTTTCCGCCGCGGCCCCTGCCGGACCTGTGGTCCTTCCTTCCGGACCAACGATCGTATCGCCGACGCCGACTCCCGCTACATCATCGGCGCCCGCCGTCCTTCCGGCCCCCGTCGCGACCCCAGCCGCGGCGGCATCGGTCGTGCCATCCACCGCAGCGGCGATCCTTGCAGCTTCCACTGCATCTGTCGCAGCTCCGGCTGCGAGTACGCCGGCCGCTTCCGCGCCTGCGCCGGCGGCATCCGCTGCGCCCGTGGCACGGCGAACTGCCATGGAAGCCGATATCGCTGAATTGTGGGATTTGCTCGGCAAGATAAACGCAGGCATCGCCAATCCAGGCAGCGTTTCGGACTCGCAGCTGGCGGAGTGGAAGCGGAGGATCACCGCTTTGCAGGGGAAATACAACGGGAAATGAGCCGCATGAAGGATGATCCTCTCGCGAAGGCCAGGAGGCTGCACGCCTTCGGGCGCTGGAAGAAGTTGACACTGCTCCTGGAGCCCATGATTCCCCTGTACCGGAACTCGGCAGAATTCTACCGTCTCCTCGGCTCATCCTTCCTTCGCCTGGAAGATTACCTCGCCGCCGTGACCTACCTGAATCGCGCGCAGCAGCTCGCGCCTTCGGACAGAGATATCTGCCTCTGCCTCGTCGCGGCCCTTGTGGCCAGAGGCGACGACGCTGCGGCCGCCGGGCTCTGCCTCGGCATCCTCGAAGGAAGTCCGGATGATCCGTATGCCCGCAGAGCCATGGACATCATCAGGTCGAGACAGAATTCCGGGAGGAACGGCGCGAATGTGGTGATTCCCCGCATCGATGGCATCCTTCCTGACCGTGGGCTGTCGGACCCGCACAGGCGCAGGATTTTCGTATGGATCGTGGAAGTCGTCTTTCTCGTGCTGGCCGTGGCGGGTGTCCTTGTTTTCATGGGGAAAGGCCCGGAAGAGCCCGGACAGTCCGGCCCTGAAGGCCGGATCGTATCTGGAGCCGCGGTCGTCTTCGGCCCCGCGCCAGGCGATGTCCTGGCCGATCCTGAGAAATTCGCAAACGCGAAGGTGAGATGGAGAGGCGTAGCCTCGAACACTGAAAGCCTCGCGACAGGCGGCAGTTTCCTCCTCGTGGCAGGGAGCGTCGACCTGAAACTGGTTGAAGCTCTCGTGAAGGTGGTGTGTGCAGAAAAGCCTCCTGCGGCCGGCTCTGCCGTCGAGGTCGAGGGACGAATCGTGACGAAAGGTACGCGTTTCACGCTTGAGGCGGAACGCGTTGTTTTGATTACGGGAGAAGGCAGATGAGGGTTGTGCTGCAGAGGGTGAGCGACGCGCGCGTGACGGTGCAGGGAGTGACGAAGGGAGCTATCGGCGACGGACTCCTCGTCTATATTGGGGTCGGGAAGGATGACAGCAGGGAAGATGCGCGCTGGCTCGCGGAAAAAATCGTCAACCTGCGTATCTTCATGGATGCGGATGAAAAGATGAATCTCTCCATCCTCGATAGAGGAGGAGGCATCCTCGCGGTCTCCCAGTTCACGCTCTTCGCCGACGCGCGCAAGGGCAGGCGACCCGGCTATTCCGACGCCGCGGCGCCCGAAATGGCGCGGGGCCTGTACACGGCCTTTGTCGAGGAACTGAAAATCTACGGCCTTCCGGTTGAGACGGGGGAATTCCAGGCCGTGATGAGGGTGAGCTACACGAACGAGGGGCCGGTCACCATCCTCCTCGATTCGAAAAAGATTTTCTAGGATTGACCTGTCAATAAAGAGGCCCCCGGATTTTTCCGGGGGCCTCTTTATGCGCCTACCGTGAAGAAGGCGCATAACTCAGGCGAATAAGCGTGGTTTACTTGGCTTTCTTGCCGGTGCCCTTCGGCCTTCCGACGGACCTCTTGGTCGCCGGAACCTCGGCCACGGCGGCCTTTCTGCCCCTCGCGGGCTTCTCGGCGACAGCTTTCTTTGCGGTCTCCTTGACTGCCTTGACAGCCTTCACGGGAGTGGCTTTGTCAGCCGCCTTGACAGCCTTCACGGGAGCGGCTTTGTCAGCCGCCTTGACGGCTCCGGTGGGCTTGCGGCCAGCCTTCTTGGGCTCTTCCTTGACGGTGACAATCTTGGCGGCGGCTTTTGTCGCAGCCTTGGGGGTGGTCTTGGCGGAGAGCTTGGCTACCTTGACCGCAACTTCGGGCTTCGCGGCGGCGGGCCGGCCGCGGCCGGGCTTCTTCACCTCAGCGACAACCTTGACGGCCTTTTTGGCGCGGGGTGCAACTTTTGCGGCGGCCTTGGCCGCGGCAGCTTCCTTGAGGGCCTTCGCTTCAGCCTTGGCCACGGCGATGACTTTCTTCTCTTCAATGGCGGCCTGGGCGGCGGCGAGGCGGGCGATGGGGACGCGGTAGGGAGAGCAGGAGACGTAGTTCATGCCCACTGCGTGGCAGAACTTGACGGAGCGGGCTTCGCCGCCGTGCTCGCCGCAGATTCCGACCTTGAGGTTCTTGCGGGTGGAGCGGCCCTTCTCGATGGCCATTTTGACGAGCTGGCCGACGCCGGACTGGTCGAGGCTGACGAAGGGGTCCTGGGCGAAGATTTCCTTGCCGCCTTCTTTTTCAGTCCGGACATAGTCGGGCAGGAAGCGGCCCGCGTCGTCGCGCGAGAGGCCGAGGGTCATCTGGGTGAGGTCGTTGGTCCCGCAGGAGAAGAACTCGGCGACTTCGGCGATCTCGTTGGCGAGGAGGGCGGCGCGCGGAATCTCGATCATGGTGCCGACCAGGTAGGTGATCTTGGATTTGGCCTTGGCGATGATGGCGTCGGCTACGACCCTGGTCTGGTCGACGAGGATCTTGAGTTCCTTGCGGTCGATGACGAGGGGGATCATGATCTCGGGGGAGACGACGACCTTCTTCTTGGCGCACTCGACGGCGGCCTCGATGATGGCCGTGACCTGCATCTCGAGGATCTCGGGATAGGTGATGGTGAGGCGGCAGCCACGGTGTCCGAGCATGGGGTTGGACTCGTGGAGCTGATCGCAGCGGAGCTGGATCTTCTCGGGGGAGAGACCGGTCGCCTCGCTGAGTCTCTTGACGCCGGCCTCATCCTTCGGTGTGAACTCGTGCAAAGGGGGGTCGATGAGGCGGATGGTGACGGGCTTGCCGTTCATGGCCTTGAAGATTCCGATGAAATCCTCGCGCTGGAAGGGAAGGAGCTTGGCGAGGGCGAGTTTGCGGGCCTCGAGGTTGTCGGCGACGATCATCTCCTGGATGGCGAGGCGGCGCTCTTCGGTGTCGAAGAACATGTGCTCCGTACGGCAGAGGCCGATGCCTTCCGCGCCGAGTTCGACGGCCTTGACCGAGTCGTAGGGGGTGTCGGCGTTTGTGCGGACCTTGAGGGTGCGGATCTCGTCGCACCAGGAGAGAAGGGTTTTGAACTCCTTGGTCTGCTCGGGTTTCTTGAGGGGCAGCGCGGTGAGGAATACCTCGCCGGTGGTTCCGTTGAGGGTGACTTCGTCGCCTTCCACGAGAATTTTGCCGCCGACCTTGAGCGTCTTCGCCTTCTCGTCGATGTCGAGGGCTTCGCAGCCGACGATGCAGCACTTGCCCCAGCCGCGGGCCACGACGGCCGCGTGGGAGGTCTTGCCGCCGGTGGCGGTGAGGATGCCCTGTGCGGCGTGCATGCCGCCGACGTCTTCAGGGGAGGTCTCTTTGCGGAGGAGGATGACGCTCTCGCCTGCGGCTGCGCGGGCTTCCGCCTCGGCGGCGGTGAAGACGAGTTTGCCGGTCGCGGCACCGGGGACGGCGTCGATGCCTGTGGCGATCTTCAGCTCCTTGAGCTTGGCGGGCCCGACCTTGGCGATGTCGATGACAGGGTAGAAGACACCCTCGATCTGCTCGGGGGTGATGCGGGAGATGGCCTCGGCTTTGGTGATGAGTTTCTCGTTCACCATGTCGACGGCGATCTTGAAAGCCGCGGAGGGAAGGCGCTTGCCGGTGCGGCACTGAAGCATGTAGAGCTTCTCGTCCTCGATCGTGAACTCGAGGTCCTGCATCTCCTTGAAGTTCTTCTCGAGGATCTTGCGGACCTGACAGAGCTGTTTGTAGGCCTTGGGAAGGCGGGTCTCGAGCTCGACGAGCTTCATCGGGGTGCGGATGCCGGCCACGACATCTTCGCCCTGGGCATTGATGAGGCAGTCGCCGTAGAATTCGTTCGCGCCGGAGTTCGGGTCGCGGGTGAAGCAGACGCCGGTGCCGGAAGTGTCGCCTTTATTTCCGAAGACCATCTGCACGACGTTGACTGCGGTGCCTTTGAGATCGGTGATCTTCTCGACGCGGCGATAGGTCACCGATTTCTCGGCTTCCCAGGAATTGAAGACGGCGTCGATGGCGCCCCAGAGCTGCTCCATGGGATCCTGGGGGAAATCGTCGCCCTTGTTCGCCTTGTAGAAAGCCTTGAATTCCTCGCAGAGTTCCTTGAGATTCTCGGCGGAGAGATCGGTGTCGCTCTTGACGCCGACTTTTTTCTTCATCTCGGAGAGCATCTCCTCCATGGGCTCCTTGGAGAGGCCCATCGCCGTGGTGGAGTACATCTGGATGAAGCGGCGGTAGCTGTCGTAGGCGAAGCGGGCGTTGTTCGTCTTGATGGCGAGACCCTCGACGGACATGTCGTTGAGTCCGAGATTGAGGATGGTCTCGAGCATGCCGGGCATAGAGCGCGCCGCGCCGGAGCGGACGGAGACGAGGAGAGGATCCTTGTTGTCGCCCAGTTTCTTCCCGACGGTCTTCTCAAGCTTGACGACGGCGGCCTTGACTTCGTCGACGACGCTCTTGGGGAGCTTGCGTCCTGCCTTGTAATATTCTTCACAGGCGGGGATGCCGACCGTGAATCCTGCGGGAACGGGGAGACCGATAGAGGTCATGTCCATGAGACCTGATCCCTTGCCTCCGAGAATGTCTTTGCTCATGCCGGCGCCTTCAGCGGTGCCGCCGCCGAACGCAAAGACGTATTTGGTTTTTGCCATCGGGATTTTCCTCCGAAATAGGTAGAAATTGTGAATTAATCATCTAAAATTACATGAATTATCATTTGCTGTCAAGGATTGCATGAAAATGCACCTTCCCTCCGGTCGTCGCGCGGCCTCAGTGCGTTGACTGAGCGGAGCCCTCATCCATATGCTGTGCGCATAATGGGCAAGGTTATTTTCCACATCGACATCGACGCATTTTTCGCTTCGGTGGAGCAGCGGGATAATCCCGGACTCGTGGGAAAGCCCGTGATGGTAGGGGCCGCGCCGGGGCATCGCGGAGTGGTTTCCACATGCTCTTACGAAGCGCGCGCATTCGGCGTTCATTCGGCGATGCCGGTGTCGGAGGCGTACAGACTCTGTCCGCAGGGAATATTCCTGCCCGTTCGCATGTCGCGCTACTGCGAGGTGTCAGCCAGGGTCATGGAGATTCTCAAATCTTACAGTCCCGATTTCAGGCGTGTGTCCGTGGATGAGGCTTTTCTCGACATGACGGGAACACAGCGATTGTGGGGTCTGCCACGCGCCGCAGCCGAACGACTTCGCAGCGAGGTCGAGGACTGGACAGGGATGACCGTGTCCATCGGAATCGCCTCGAATCATTATGTCGCGAAGATCGCGTCGGGGCTCGAAAAACCGCGCGGTCTCGTCGAGGTGTCCGAGGGCGCCGAGGCCGATTTCATGCGGCGACTTCCCCTGGAAAAATTGTGGGGTGCGGGAGGCAAGACGCGCGAGCGCATTCTCGAGGCGGGCATCGGCTCGGTCGCGGAACTCGCGACCTGGACCGAATCCAGACTCCTGTCCCGCTTCGGCGCGGGTTGCGGCGGTTTTCTGTACAGGGCGAGCCGCGGTATGGACCCGGGAATGATGTCGGGGGAGAGCAGATCGAAATCGATGAGCACGGAGCGGACCTTCGACCTCGACTGCGCCGATTCCGTCGAGGTATCGCTGCTGCTGCGCCAGCTTTCGGATGAACTCGCCTACAGGATGTGGGATGAGGGTTTCAGCTCTCGCACTGTGGTGCTCAAACTGCGCTACAGCGATTTCTCGACGATATCGCGGCGACTCTCCCGGATCGCCCCTTACGACACCGCGGATGAGACCTATTCCGATGCGCTCGCCCTCCTGGAAAAAGCGTGGAATCGGGGCATGGCGATTCGCCTCATCGGGCTCGGCTATGCCGATATCGAAAAAAGGGAACAGGAGAGTCAAGGCGATCTGTTCGGCACGACGAAGGATAAATCGCGCGCGGCGGAAGAGGCAGTATTTTCAATCGAGAAAAAGGGGCTCGGGAAAATAGTGCGGGCCGTGCAACTCGGCGCCCAATCGCGTGGCAGGCGCACGGGCGACCCGCGCTGATGGAGAGCTCGCCGACGCTGCATCGCCGGAGGCTGCGCTGTCTGGCCCTCCGGCCGAATCGAGTAATCGAGTGCACCGCCTTGGCCGCCGCATTCGGGCTCGGGGCTGCCGGGTTACCAGACGATTTCCCAGACGATCGGAGATCCCGATGTCGCGATTTCCGCCAAGGGAACCGCGTAGGATGTCTTGTCTCCCGAGGTCGTAAGCTTTCCGGTCTGGCCGGAGAGGGTGGAGGAGCTGGCCGGTGCGGGGAGCTTGAATGAAATTTTGAATGAGGCCTGACCAGCGGCTTCCCTGAGAAGCGCGGCGATATCCGGGTCGAGTGAAGGATTGCCGCCAGCGAGGGTCAGCGTGAGGGTGTTCTTGCCGCCATCGGATTTCCAGGCCGCCCGTTCGCCGCGGGGATCGAGGAAGGCCGCGAGGGCCGCGGGCGTGTCGAAGCCGATATTCGCGGAGATGATGGCTCCATCCTTGCTGTCCCTGCGCGAATACGAGACGAGCCTGAGACCTTTTGTGCCCGCGATGCCCCGCTCGAAATCCTCGCGGGAGACGGGGAAGGGGATGAGGCGGGCATTCGCCTCGAGCTCTCCGGTCTTGAGGAGCCCTTCTGCGACGGTGTAGCCGAGAACGATGTTTCCGGAGCCTTTTTTGTCGATGCTGATCCGCGCGTCGGTGTCGACGCAGGAGGACAGGATCAGGATCATCGCGAGGGCGGCAAGAAGGAGGGCGGGGAAAGCGTATCGGGGCCTTGATTTCACGGGAAAACCTCCGGATGAGCGCCGGCGCGGCGCGGTTTTCAGTCGAATATCTCGGAATGGATCTGCGAATCGTGGATCTTGATGTCGAAGGAATCCTCCATGAAAGAGAGGACGGACTCCATCACCTTCTCCCCGAATTCCCGGGAATTGGACACGAGGGCGGCCCCGACCTGCGCGAAGCGGAGGGAATCGTGGAGATCCACCTCAGCGCAGGAGACGCGGAATTTGCGCCTGGTCCTTTCCTTGACCGCGGAGACAACGCGGCGTTTGTCTTTGAGGGACGTCGATTCGGGCAATTCGAAGACGACCTGGATCATCGATACTACCATTTCTTCGGGTCGGAATAGTATCATGAGGTCGCCGAACTTGACAGCCCCTCGACCGGACGATTATTGTCCTTAACCATGAAACGACGCCTCATCACCTCCGCACTTCCCTATGTCAACAATGTTCCCCACCTGGGAAATCTCATACAGGTCCTTTCGGCGGACGTCTTCGCCCGCTTCTGCCGCCTTCGCGGCTACGAGACCCTCTATGTCTGCGGTACGGACGAGTACGGCACTGCCACAGAGACCAAGGCCCTCGAGGAAGGCATCACGCCGCGCGAACTCTGCGACCGCTTCCACGCCCTGCACCGCGATATCTATTCATGGTTCGGAATTGATTTCGACAAGTTCGGCCGCACCTCGACCCAGCGCCAGACCGAGATCACCCAGTCGATCTTCCTCGACCTGGACAAAAACGGCTTCATCAAACAGCAGACGATAGAGCAGCTCTACTGCGACAGCTGCGCGCGTTTCCTCGCCGACCGCTATGTGAGGGGGACCTGCCCCGCATGCGGCTATCCGGGAGCCAGAGGCGACCAGTGCGAGTCCTGCGGGAAACTCCTCGATCCGACCGAACTGAAGGAACCGAAATGTTCCGTATGCGGTGGCACTCCCCACCTCAAGTCGACGACTCATCTCTACATCGATCTTCCCGCCGTCCGCCCGAAGCTCGAAGCCTGGATGAAGGAAGCTTCCGTGAAGGGCTTCTGGGCGAACAACGCCATCCAGATGACCCAGGCCTGGATCCGCGACGGCCTCAAGGAGCGCGCGATCACCCGCGACCTCAAGTGGGGCATCCCCGTTCCCAAGAAAGGCTTCGAGGACAAGGTCTTCTATGTCTGGTTCGACGCTCCCATCGGCTACATCTCCATAACCGCCTGCGCCGGTGACGAGAAGGGATTCTCCTGGGAATCCTGGTGGCGCGATCCCGAAAACACCGAACTCTTCCAGTTTATCGGCAAGGACAATATCCCCTTCCACACGGTCATCTTCCCCTCGAGTCTCCTCGGCTCGGGCAGGAAGTGGACCATGCTCCACCACATGTCCTCCACCGAATACCTCAACTACGAGGCGGGCAAGTTCTCCAAGTCGGCCGGCGTCGGCGTATTCGGCAACGACGCGGTCGAGTCCGGCATACCCGCCGATGTCTGGCGTTTCTACATCTTCTACAACCGCCCGGAAAAGAGCGACTTCACCTTCACCTGGACCGATTTTCAGGAGAAGGTGAACGCCGAACTCATCGGCAACCTCGGCAACCTCGTGAACCGCACCCTGACCTTCGTGTCCCGCTACTACGGCGGAGTCATTCCCGAAGGAGAGCCCGATCCCATCTTCCGCGCGAAGGTGCAGGAACTCGAAGACGAGGTCACGGCCAGATTCGAGCGCGCCGAGCTGCGCGACGCCTTCCGGAGCGCCTTCCAGCTCGCCAATCTCGCCAACAAGCACTTCCAGGACGGCGAACCCTGGAAGACCCGGACGAGCGAGCCCGCGAAGGCTGCTGCCCTCATCCGCGACCTCACGTACATAGTCAAGGATCTCGCCATCATCGCGCATCCCTACATGCCCGCTGTCGCCGACAAGCTCGCATCCTTCTTTGGAAAGACTATCGGCGGCGAGGGTCTCGCTTGGTCCGATATCGGAAAGACCGAGGGCCTCGACAGGGTACTGCGAAGCGAAGTCCTCTTCGCGAAGCTCGAGGACGAGAAGATTGCCGAGTACCGCGCCCGATATTCCGGAAGCCAGAAGGAGAGGGCTGAGCGAGGGAGCGCCGCGACTGTTTCCGCCGATGCCGTATCGGGCGCCTCAGCGCCGGGACCAGCCGCCGCCGAACCGAAGAAAGAAGGAAAACCTGCCCTGACTCCGGCCAAAGCTGTGGCCCCGCTGCCTTTCGCCGATCTTCCCGTCGAGGAGCGCTTTGCGAAGCTCGTCGACCTGCGCGTCGCGAAGATCGTGAAGATCGAGCGCCATCCCAAGGCGGACAAGCTCTACATCGAGACACTGGACGACGGTTCCGGCGCGGAGCGCGTGATCGTATCGGGCCTCGTGCCCTACTACAGAGAAGAGGAACTCCTCGGCAAGAACATCGTCCTTGTGAACAACCTGAAGCCTGCAAAACTCCGCGGCACCGAGAGCCGGGGCATGCTCCTCGCGGCCTCCCGGAAAGGGGAGGGCGGCAAGGAAGCCGTCGAAGTCCTCTGTGCTCCCTGGGCCTCGCCGGGCGCCAGCGTCAGGCTTGAGGGACAATCCGGCGAGAGCCATGTCCCGCCAGAGATCGACGTCGACACATTCTTCTCCATCCCCTTGCGCGCCGAAGGGGGCTCGGTTTTCTGCGGCACAAAGAAACTGCAGGCCGATGAAAACGCCTTCGTTCTGGGACTGGTTCCCGAGGGCGAGGTCGGTTGACCATCCGCGTCGTCCCCGCGCGCCAGGACGCCCGCGATGACACCCTGGACAAAGCGGAGTATGGTGGACTGCGTGCGCTGGCCGGAGCGGACGGATTCCCGCGGGCGAGTTTCCTTCAGACTCCCTTTTGGGGTGAGTTCAAACGCGCTTTCGGGTGGAAGGACAGGCTGTTCAGCATCGAGTGGCGGGGAGAGCAGTCGACCCTCCTCGTGCTCGAGCGGAAAGTCGCGGGTATCTTTACCTTTGCGTATGTTCCCGACGGTCCAGCTTTCGGCCTGCCCGAAGGGGAGAGGGCTGGCTTTCTCGCAGAGCTGTCGCGCGCGTTGCGCGCCGAGCTCTCGTCCCGCTGTCTGTTCATCCGCTTCGATCCTCCCTGGGCGCTGAGGGAAGAGCTTGGGGCGGAGGAACCCGGAGCCGTGCCAGGGCTCGCGCGGCCTTCTGTCGGGAAACCGCTCGTGCGTGCAGCCTCCGACGTCCAGCCGCCCGACACAGTCCTTCTCGATCTCGGACTCGGCGTGGAAGAGCTTCTCGCCGCCATGAAACCGAAGTGGCGCTACAACATCAGGCTCGCCGAAAAAAAAGGTGTCGAAATAGAAGAAGCGTGCGTGGGGGAGAAGGCTGACAAGGGTCTTGAGGCCGTCGGACGGTTCTATCGCCTCTACGAGCTCACCGCACGCAGGGACAGGATAGCCCTGCACCCACGGGCCTACTATGAACGACTTGCGGCGCTGGCGACCGAGGCCGGTTCGGGCGCCGATCTCAGGATCTGGATTGCCCGCCATGCCGGAGAGGATCTCGCCGCCATCATAACTCTCTTCATGAACGGCCGCGCCGTCTATCTCTACGGCGCTTCATCAGACCAGCAACGCAACCTCATGCCCGCCTATGCCCTGCAGTGGGCCGCCATACGCGCCGCGCATGCCTTTGGCTGCATCGACTACGATTTTTATGGCATCCCGCCCACAGACGATCCCGGTCATCCCATGGCGGGACTCTACCGCTTCAAGACAGGCTTTGGAGGCTCCATCCTCCACAAGGCCGGTTCCTGGGACTATCCCTGCCGCAAGCTCGCCTACACGCTATTTCGCTTCGCCGAACTCGGACGGGTGTTCTGGTACAAAAAAGTCATGAAGAAACTGAAGCGGAGTGACAAGCCGGAAAGCCGGGCAGAAGCCTCGAACTGAAAGAACGGCCTGGCAGCAGTTCAGGCGAAGGCGAGGGCTGCGTATTCCACGACGTAGGCTTCCTCGCAGGTGCCGAATCCGGCCGAGTCGCCGGTGGCCAGCACCTGGGGCGAGAGGTCAGCAGCCAGGGAAGAGGCCATGAAGGCGGCGAGACAGGATGAACCGCAGGGATATTCCTCGGCGACCGACGTGTCGAGGATGGCTTTCCAGTCACCCGACAGGGCGCGCGACAGCAGCAGCCCCGCTTTTTCCCCCGCCTTCGCCCTGTCTCTGTCTGCCGTGATGTTGGAAGAGATGACGAAGAGACAGTGGTCCATGCAGTTTGCGAAGACGAGGCCGAGAGCTTTTGCGAGGGATATAGTGGAGCGGAGTGAGGGTCGGCCCATGAGTATCGGAACGAGTTTGGCCTCCGGGAAGATGGCCCTCATGAACGGGAGCTGGACTTCGATACCGTGTTCCACGAGATGGGGGATGTCGTCCACGGTGAATCCCGTGGCGCAGTCCTGCAATTCGGAAACGAGTTCGAGATCGACATCGATCTTTCCCGATGGCGTCCCGAATACTTCTGATTCCGTGAAGTAGACAGAGTCGTCCGTCGCCCTGTGATAGGGCGAAAGAATCACGACGGTCTGCACTTCCTGGCGGCCAGAGGCGGCCTTCCAGGCCATCGCCGCGATGGAGCCTGAAAAATCAAAGCAGCCATGCGGAGAGGTGATGGCGCGCGCAGTGTCGAGGCAGGGAAAGCTCGTGTCGAGCAGGCCTCGCACCTGTTCCTTGAGAAGCGGGGCGCTCCCCGGATAGAATAGTCCGGAAACCGCGGGCTCCCTGATTTTTCTGCTTCTTACCGATTCTCTCATGGTGTAAAGTATAGGCATCCGCCCGATAGTTTCAAGACGGAGCGGTTTTTTGCAGGCAAGGAGAGGCGCATGAAGGTTCTTATCGTCGACGATGAAAAACGGCTCGCCCGTTCGCTCGCCGATTTTCTCGAACCCGAGGCGGTGGAAGTGAGCCTCGCCCACGACGGACTCTCGGGCAAGAAGCTTCTCGAGGAAGAACCCTTCGACGCCGTCGTGACTGACCTGCGCATGCCAGGTCTGGATGGACTCGACTTGCTCCGGTGGATACGCGAATCGGGCCCCTCGGTGCCTGTTATCGTCATTTCGGCCCACGGCGAGGTCAGGGACGCGGTGCTCGCCATGAAACTCGGCGCCTACGACTACCTCGTCAAACCCTTCGATCCGGACGAGCTCCTCATGCGCCTCCAGAAGGCTGTCGCCGGCCGGAACGCCCAGTCATCGCTCGATGCGGGGCGCAGGAAGGAGGGGGGACCTGACCTCATAGGGGATAGCCACGGCATGCGGGAAGTCCTGAGGCTCGTGAACCGTGCCGCCCCTTCGCAGGCCACCATCCTCGTGACGGGCGAGAGCGGAACGGGCAAGGAAGTCGTGGCGAGGATGATACACACGCTCTCCGGCAGACAAGGAGCCTTTGTTCCCGTCAACATGGGAGCCCTTCCCGAACAACTCATGGAGAGCGAGCTTTTTGGCTACGAGAAGGGGGCCTTCACCGGCGCAGATGCGCGCAAGGCCGGACTTTTCGAGACCGCCCATGGCGGCACCCTTTTTCTCGATGAGATCGGCGAAATTCCCCTCCATCTCCAGGTCAAGCTCCTCAGGGCCATCCAGGACAGAAAGGTGCAGAGACTCGGCGCCCTCAAAGGCATACCCTTCGACGCGCGCATCGTGGCCGCCACAAACAAGAACCTCGAGGCGGAAGTCCGCGAGGGACGGTTCCGAGAGGATCTCTATTACCGGATCAATGTCATCCGTCTCTCTCTGCCCCCCTTGCGCGAGCGCAGGGGCGACATACCCCTGCTCGCGGGGCACTTTCTCGGCCGCTTCGCCGCGGAGCTCGGCAGAAAGATCCAAGGCATCTCCCCCGAGGCTCTCTCGCAGCTGCAGAGTTATGATTTTCCCGGAAATGTGCGGGAGCTCGAGAATGCCATCGAACGGGCAGTGATCCTTTCGGACGGACCCGTCCTGCAGCTTCGCGATTTTGTATTCTTTAGCGGCGGGTCGCGCGCTTCATCCGGGAGGGGAGAGAACGGAAACAGGGAGAAGGTCAGAAGCCTCGCCGAACTCGAGCGAGAGGCTATCGAGAAGGCTCTGTTGCGGAACACATATCACAGAGAGCGGACGGCCGAGGAGCTCGGCATAACCAGGCGGACCTTGCTCAACAAGATCCACGAGTACGATCTCTCCATTCCCGAACGCTGAGCGGGCAGAGTTTCAGACAGGGAAAATCCGTATCGGGATGATGCCGGTTGGGTTGGCGCCGAAGTATGTTCCTGAAGGGGGCATGCGAATTGAGGTTCGACGAGTTCATGGCCCGCTTCGACCATATGCTCAAGGAAGGCCCGACTGAAAAGCTCAGCGATGAGTCCAAGCTTGTCTTCCTGAGCGACTTTCACATGGGGAATGGCTCCTCGGCCGACGATCTCAGGAGGAACAGGAGCCAGATTCTCTTCGTTCTGGGTGGTTATTACCTTCCGCAGGGCTACACCCTTGTCCTCAACGGAGACATTGAAGACCTTGGGAAATTCCGGTACGACGCCATAAAGAGGGCATGGGCAGAACTTTTCGCTGTCTTTGATGCTTTCGCCGCGGAGAACAGGTTGAGAAAGATAGTGGGCAACCACGATCTCGGCCTGCTCTCGCTCGATTCCTATCCCTATCGGCTCATCGAGAGCCTTGTGCTGGACATGGGCGGGAAGAAAATCCTGGTTTTCCACGGCCACCAGGCCAACCATGTCTATGCGAAGATGAACGAGGTCTCCGACTTCTTCCTGCGCTATCTCGCAAAACCTTTCCACATACGTAATTCCAGCGTTTCTCCCGAATCACTGCACCGCTACCGCGCCGAGCGCAAGATATACCGCGCGACGCGGCAGGCGGGCATCGTGACGATTACGGGACACACCCACAGGCCACTCTTCGAGTCCTTCTCGAAATACGACAGCCTGCGATGGTCCATCGAGATTCTCCTCGGCGAGTATCCCGGCGCCGACACCGAGAGGCGGAGAGAGATAGCCCGACTCATCGGCATTTTCCGGACCGCGATCGAGGGAATGCGGCGTCACGAGATGCGCCACGATCTTTCCACGAGTCTGTACGAGGATAAGGCCCTCCTGATTCCCTGCATGTTCAACTCCGGCTGCGCCACAGGTCGACACGGGTTCACCGGCATCGAAATCGCGGGCAAGCAGATTTCACTTGTCCACTTCCGCTGCGGCGAGGACCCGAGCGAATACCTCGAACGCGAAGCTCTCGGCGTTGAAGTGCTGGGAAGGGGAGAGTGCAAGCGCTTCGTTCTCCGATCGGACAGCCTCGACAGCGTGTTCACGAGGATCGAGCTGCTCGGGGGAGACTCGTCGACCTGAGAGTGACTGCGCAAGACTTCTTCTCGGACTGCTCTCTGGATGCTCTCCATACCACGAAAGGGCGAAAGAGATCCTCTCCCGAGCACGGAGAAAGCGCCTTAACGGCCCCAAGCGGGCTCACAGGACGCGCCGTCCCGCGTGATCTGCTCGATCCTCCCGGTCTGCAGATCCACCGTGAACAGGTCCAGGCTGAACTGCTGTCCGATGAGTTGCTCAATCTTGATCGGACCAAACTTTCCGGTCAGAGCAGTGAATGCTACCTTTTTCCCATCGGGAGAAAAGCAGGGCTGACAGCAGATACGCCCGATCCCCAGCGAGGCAATCTCTCTCAGACCCGAACCACTGGGCGAGACTACCCAGATCCCTCCACTGCAGATACCTCCACTCAGCACGACCGTCCGGGTGAAGACGATCCAGCGCCCGTCGGGAGACCAGGCGGGAGTTCCGCAGCCCACCATCGGCGCTCCCGGCTGGAACATCAGCATCTGCCCCGGAACCAGAACCTGAGGAGAGGGGCGCCCAGCCATGACACTCTCCAGCGACAAGAGCGACAGGTTCTCCTGGGTCGCCTTCCCCCACGCGCACGCGATCCACGTTCCGTCAGGCGACAGGGCCGGGTCTCTGGCCGTCTCATAGGCCAGCTTGCCGTTGTCTACGCTCCCTACCAATGCCCCGGTCAGCCTGTCGTAGATGCAGATCGATTCAGATCCCTCTTGTGTCTTTTGCAGTCCTGGCTGAAAAGCCTCTGCTGTCTGGCCAATGGCGGTGTTGAGGCCTCCCTGTGTCATCGTTATCTGGGAAATCCCTCCCATTCCCACCAGGAATCTTCCATCAGTCGACAGACTGCCTTTGCTCGCCGTGAACACGCCCTCGTTCAGTTTGATTACTCCCGCATCAGTGGTCTCGCCGGGGCGGACCGTCACCAACTTCAACGTCCCAATCTGGGAGGAAGCCCAGACTTTGATCCAGACTGCATCTCCTGCCGCAACCTGTGGGATGATGAAGTCATTGTTCTGCAGTCCCGGATGGACGATGGCACCATTGGCGCCCTGCGCCGTGATGTTGATTTCCGAGCCATACCGGCCGGCGATGGAGCCATCGGAGGAATTGGGATCGACACGCCCGTGGACCGACCCATACCCCGCTGGAGCGGGGCCGACAATATCCTGGCCGGTCACGCGGCGTACGAGCCCGTCGGCGCGCGCCTCGAAGATGTCGGTCATGCATGCGGAGCGCGAGTTCAGGAAGTCCGAGGTGAAAGCGAGCCGATCGTACGCGGGCGACCATCTGGCTTCCTTGAACTGTGAAAGATCCGGGGTCGCGAGGAAGGGCTGCGCACCGGTGCCGTCCGGATTCATGACGAAAAGCTTGGAGATCAATAAATCCGCCTGCAATCCGGCGGCTACCGCCTTGCCCGGAAGTATTCTGCTGTAGACGATATGGCCGCCGGGGGCTGCCGCCGGCAGACGAAACGCAGGAAAGCCTGTCCCGACTGGCACTGGCACGAAATCGGCTGCGGCTACGCGCCCAGTCAACAGAATCACCATGAAGATCGCGAGGCTGGTCAGTTTCATCGAGCTTCTCCTTAAATCCTGCCACTATCCGAGGAGATCCGCGTAACACGGACTGGCCCATGGTTGACAGCACAGGTCATGGTCGGCAACTGGAGAGATACTCTGATCGAATCATGCCAGGTGAAGCAAATTGCTTCCCAGTTTTCACGGGTTCTCGTAGATTTCTATCTCTTTGATCTGGGGACCGTTTCCATTCCACGCTCCTGTGGAGAAAAGGTCGGAATTTCCAGTCAGCCCGCGATCCTGCCAATTCCTTCTGGCTCAAGGCACGACAGGGTCACGTTGTCATGCACGACTCTCGATAACTTTCGATCATGTGATTGTTTCTGTCAAGATGGGATGATTATCCTGATTGAAATTGACCATTTCGATGGATTATGCAGGAATATTAATTTTTTTTAAGCGACCGATGGGAGTCGAACCCACGTCTCCAGCTTGGAAGGCCCTCTCAAGCAATATATCAATAACAATCAAACACTATCACACGTTAGCATTAATCCGGCTTAAATAATTACGTAGTTAAGACATACCTATATCTTAACATCACAAATACTATCATTGAATATCAGGGAAATCAAGATGAAAGATGTAATTTTCCACGTCAAAAAGTAACTTTTCGAGTAACCTTACTCAATGGTTATGCGATCTCATATAGACATTATTGTATTACAAACAATAATGCAAATTTGTATTCCTATTTCGGGTGCATCTAGTATTGTTCATCCGATCCGAAAAAGAGAAGTGTTGTATCAAGCGTAAAATTTCACTTTATTGATATATAGATTTCTTACATTATATTCTATATATATTACATTCAATACATACATTGTTGACAAATATATTTTCTGTAAGGAAATTTGCATCAAGCTAATATTTGAGTATGACATATTCATTAGTATTTATTTACTATCATAGATTTACTCAAGTCATGACAGCAGAAAAACTGATAAGAAGCCGATGCATGTAATCACTGACACGAAGCGAATCAACACCCGGAGAGCCAGACAGGTACAAGAAAAGGGCCCGCTCGACTACCTGCATTCTCCGCAATGAAAGTGAGCCATTCGGAACTTGGCCAATGATTGCCTTGAAAAACCATTAATTTCTATTTATTTTCATGATTCCAGTCTCCGGAACAGGTATTGTCTGATTTAGGCTGATTGTGGCTGTCGAGGATCGATACAAAATATCACTAATGTGGGCTGGAATTGGGGGGATTGCCCTGTCGATATTTCTGGTGCACATTGTATTCGGGTCGCATAGGAAAAATCCATACTGGTTTTCCCTAAGGAGCACCCATGAACGAGAGTCACGAAAGCAAAGCAGCGGCACGGTTAATTTCGGTCACCGTCCGCACAGTTATTATGATGGAGGTGGAGCGACTCCTTGACTCTCTGCCAGACTACGGGTCGGCTGGATTTGAAGTCACGATGCACGATGGTCATGTTGTTGGAATCAAGCAGTCACGGACGAAATCCATTCGAGCAGGGGAAGCCGCGTAACCGACGTGCAGGCTGATTATTGATGTTCAGAAAGACCCGAGAGTCACGGCTTGAGAGGTCATTGATCATGGAAGCGACGGCGGGTAGCTGTGACTTGGGATCGACTATGCGGTTCCAGTGGCATTAGTCGTTGGGAAGGACTACCGGTTTCGGGTGACCGATCGAATCGTGTAGTTCACCGACTCGATCGCATTCGTCGTATATACGACCTTCCGAATAACGTCCGGAAACGTGAGGAAAGGAAATACCTCAGGCCACCGGGTTCGCCAGGAACGCGCGATCATGGGATAGCTTCTATCCCGCGCTTCCGCGAAGGCATCAAGGGCGGCTGCAGCTGTTTCCTCGGATGGCGATAGATAGATTGTCTTGTGGCCGGCGGCAATCGCTTTCCGGTCTTTGTACGGGACATACTTGAGCGAACTGCGGACCATATGGACGATGCATAGCTGAACGTCAGTATTCGGAAACACCGCGTTGATGGCTTCCGAAAATCCTGTCAGGCCGTCTACGGCGGCGATGAGTATGTCTTGGACACCGCGATTGCGCAGCTCGATCAACTACCCCGCAGCGAGTCTTTATGATTATTGCATGCGCATTGAAGCGGAGTATCCTAAATCCGACGGGATTTGGGAGCCAGTGGCCGGTTGGCCCGCAGCTGAGAGGCAACGTCTCAAACGAGAAGACCTCGGCAGCATGAGAAACCAAAACCGGCCGCCGAACAAAAAAGTGCGGGGTGCCGCTGTGGCAGCACCACCGCGAATAGGAGCTCGGCGTACCCCGCGAAGAGTGCAGGACTCCCATCCCTCATTTTATATCCGGGAGGGATCGAATGGAACAGAGAAAGAGCAGGTTTGTCGGTATCGATCTGGCAAAAAAGAGCATGGAAGTGTGCATTCTTTGCGATGGGAAGCCCGCAATCCGGTCAAGCTACAAAACGGACATACATGGTCGAACACAACTTTGCGCAAGCCTTCATGCAACTGACACAGTGGCTATGGAAGCCTGTGCCCTGGCTTTCGTCCTGAGCCGACAGGTCGAACAAGACGTCGGTTGTCGAGTCATAGTACTCACCTGCTTTGCAGGTGGTGGTTTACTCATTCCAGCGTCCCTACCGCGACCTTGCCTTCCTCAAGGATCGGCTCATGGACAACGACCTCTTTCTCAAGACTCCGTCACGTATCGACGCTCTGGGCATGGTGCTCATCATAGCCCGTAGCTTTGGCGTCTCATGGAGAGAACCATGCGTGTCTATATAGGGGCTCCTGAAGAACCCACTTTCCTATCTTTCAGGCAGTTCTTTGCCACCACTCTTGCATAAAAACTTGCTTTCTAGCCATCTCAACAATGGTATCAATAAGCGACACAAAAAAGACTTTCGCCTTTCTCCTCGCCAACACCTGTCAACGCCATGAGGTTCATCACCAAGAATACCATTATGATGAAAGTCTCACTCGTTTCTTTTAACTTGTCCCAATACAACAATCAAGCTGGCCTAACCTGATTTTCGTGGACATGTCGCATCTAGTACAGTGACTGTGGATAAACTCACATTCCTCAGCAAACAAAGAAACCACAGAGGAGGTCCTCTCAAACCTCCACTATAAAAGGATCATACATATAGTGAAGATGATGAATACAACTTAAGAATCGAATCTATTGGACTACTTCAATAGTAAAAGTGGCAAGAGTATTTCCAGAGCTGGAGATTGCTTTGACTGCTGTAGACCCTATAGCGAGTCCGGTCATTGAACCAGATATAGCATCAATATACAGGATGTTTGGACTATCGCAACACCAATATTCATCATTTCCATTCTCTGGATATTTTGAAGTAATTAGGTCAATCGTCTCTTGTATCTTGATCTGTTTTATTTCTTTTACATTTAACCGCTCTACAGGTATGGATGCATATCTGAAATTGGAAATTAAAGATAATCCTTTCATTTCTCCATTTTCATTGAAGTTTATCCTATATAATCCATCTAGAACGTTAGAATTGCTTAATCCCTTATTAGTTGTCAAAAGATTTGACACTTCAGTAATGAGAGCTTTAATTGAATCTGTGACAGTTGTTGTGTCAGTAGTTGAGTCAAGTTTATTAAACTGCCATCCATTTTCAAAAGTTAGATTTGTTGTTGTTTTCCCAAGCCCCGAGTTAACTGAAATAGCATATTGTTGGCTATAATCAGGTAACCATATTATTTCATATCTCACAACTGAGGTAGCTGCTTTTTCAACCATGGTTGTTGATGAGGTGACAAGTATATACGGACGTGGAAGATAATAACGTATGCCAGAAATAGTAAAATCATCACGGGATGTTTTGGTTGCAGTGACACTTGCACACGATGTTAATAAAACAACGGCTAATGGCAAAACTGGGAGAAATCTTTTCTGCATAAATTCTCCAAGAAGAGAAAATTTATTTTCTCTTCTTCTAGTAAATATAAATCAGCTTAAGTAAAATACAATAGATTTTGAAGTCATTCATATAAAATAGACACTAATAAACAGCTGCTATTGATAAGGAACAGGAAGTCCCCCGACTCTATGATGCCTGGCGTCCAGGAATACCAGTCCACACCCCTCTATTATGTGTCAGATTTGATAGTTCAACCTTCATGAAATCCACACTGTGAAAAGGAAATCCGGCCCGCCCAGTATCAAGCCGACCTCTCCATCCCTTCCCGATTTCTCCCAGTCTCGCGCAAAAGATACTCTGTAAACCACCCCTCCCTCTGTGTATTGATACCGGCTTCCTCAGCAAGGCGCTGCACCTTCTCAGCTTCCCATATATCTTCCTCCGTTCGCACGATAGGCACGAAATCCCGGGCCTCCGGCTTCGCGTACAACCTGACCCCGTACTCCTCCTGATACCGCTCTACCGCTCGTTTTATCGTCGCAAGATCCGGGGCCCCATATCGAGGAGGGATATTCTCCCTAATCGCATCAAAAATCATCACAAACACCTCCCGATTCTGATCAAACCGCAAAAAAAGCCAGCGCCGGATCCTGTCCCGCTCTGACTCGAAATGACCATTTCCCTGTTCGCACGAGCGCCCCGGATACACCCCATAATCCCGTTCAATCGACTTCATGAACGTTTCTCGCAAATCGCCCACCCACATCCTCCAGCCGCTAAAACGGCTCATCGTCTGGATCCCCCATCCCGACAGCTCTGTCCGCCTCCAAAACATCACGCCCCCCCGCGCGTACAGGCGGAATACATGCCTCGATATGATCGGCAAACGATCGAAAACAAAACTCCGGCCTCCGCAAACTCGGCCCCCTATACCCGTCCCCCTGCTTGCAGGCGAACCAGAAGTCCTGCCAGTGTGAGAAATACCAATCCACACAGGAGAGCGCGAGCTCCAGATCCCCCCCAAGCTTCGCGAGCGCCTGATCCGAATACCCCCGGTCCCGCTCATCAAACCCGACCAGAAACCCGACAGCCGAATTCCGTCGGCTCACCCACTCCGAAAGAAGCAGATCAGCAGGAGGAAGCCGGACCAGTTCCCCTCCCTCTTCTGTATCTGCTCTGACTCTCTCTCTGCTTCTGCTCTGCTCTGTACGCGTGACATCTTGGAATCCGTCACGCGTGACAGAATTTGTAACGGAACTCGTGACTAGTCCGGCGACAACATCCCTGAGAGTAGGCCCCCCCCCACCATCCTTCCCGGCGCGCTCGCTCTCCCTCTTCCGTTGCCGGCGCTTTCGTTCCAGCGCCGTCCTGTCCGCGTCCGAGTCATACTGCCGCCCCCTCCACCCGTGCATCGCGAGATCCCTCTCCCCCTCGACAAGCCCCGCGGCCCGTAACGTGTCGAGCTGCGTCTCGAGCTCTCCCGCCTCCATACGTAAAAGAAAGGCGATATCCTCTCGCCCTGGCAGTGCACCTGCCTTGTCAGCCTGTTTCGCGACACACAGCAAGTTCACCCAGGTCCTAAAGGTTTTTCCCTCAAGCTTTTGCACTTTCGGATCGTTCAGGACCTCCACATAGAGTCTCAGCCACACGTGCATTCCAGTCCTTGCAGTGCGGGGGCCGAACTCCCGGTCCCCGCCATCTCCACCCTATGCGCTCTTCCTCGTATCCCGGAGCGCCCGCGTCTTGAACATCCCCGCAAGCCCCGGATCCTGCATCAACAGCCGCGAGTATCGCGACGTAAAATCGTTGTTGATCGCGTATGCATCCATAGCCTGATCTGTCCGCGTCAGGTACTCCCATCGAAGCTTCTCGAAGAGCAGTTTGATCCCGATCCGCTCCCTTCCGGCCCTCTTCAGCTGATGGGCCAGAACTAAAAGGTTGCGGTACACATGCGGGTTCGCGTAGTGGAAAGCCAAAAATCTCTCATCGATCGACGCCTCCCGCCGGCGCGTCACCGGCTGGAACGGGAACAATTCCATCTGTCCATCCGCGCCAACGCGGCTGCCCTCATCCCGGAACGTCCTCAAATTCGGCCTCCCGAGTACACGCCCAGCCGGTGCACCACAAGCCCCGGAAGGAGCTTCCCCGAGTACCTGTGGATCCCAAAGTGCAGTGTCGTATTAAAAAGCAGCACCTCGAGCCGCGCGCTCGCGCGCCCGAGCGTCGCGGGCCTGAAAACCTCATCCGTATCGATAGCGTGAATATGCAATTTTGGTTTCGCCCGCCGAACCTGTCGCTGGTGGCGGGCGAGAAATTCATCGAGTGTCATGCAGTCTCCGGTGATCGTCGAACGGGTCAAGCGACCTCTTTGTCATACAACTGGTCGTGCAGCCGTAATAGCGCCGTAATCGGAATCAAACGGCGCCCTCCCAATTTCAACGATGGCAAGAGATTCTTTTTCACCCACCGGCGAACGGTCAGAGAGGAACAACCAAAATACCGTGCGGTCTCTTCGATTGAGTAATACTGTTTTTCCACGCCGTTCATGCCGCCTCGCTTCGTGAAAAAACAAGGTCAATGCGGCTGGCTTCGACGACCAGAGCGATTGTTACGAAGTATGAAGCTGTGTGATAAGATCTTTTATCCAGATAGTGAGCAAGTGAAGTGAATGCATTCGCGTGCGTCATCCGTGGTATCCCTTCCGTATGCTGTGAGTTCCCGGCATTGTGTGGAAAAGCGGTTTTCGGTTCAGGCCGCCTTGTCTCTGGTTTTATCCATATAATAGGCGATTGCGCACAATCGTTCGTAGCTTTCGATCCCGGTTGCGATCCTGACGCACATCGTCAGGGCCGGCAGATGGGACATCCCGCCAACGAAACGGGCGTAGCGATACTCGCGCCGCCCGCGCTCGCTGGCCAGGAAACACCGAGTCTTCTGTGCGTATCGTTCCAGGGTTTCAGCCCTCACCTGCGCGCCGCCTGGCGACAGAGGGGAGGGCTTTCATACAAGCAGCAGCGGATAGAATCTTTGGCTGGAAAGCGGGGTGAAAGAAGAACTCGGAAGGGGAGGGCGGCCGTCGCTCGGCACAGGATCGGGTCGCCGAAAAAACAATCGGACTGCATCTCGTGTGCAAGAAGACAATGATGATGGTCATCGTGTACCTCCGACATACTATCGTGCGGAAAGTCCACGTTTGCTTCAAAAAATGATATAAAAATTATTAATTATACATTTCCTGCATCGTGTTTGTAATACTGATATAGCCTGATAGAGAATGATCATGAGCCTCAACCGTACAAAGCCTCACCGCACACGTTCCAAAGCCATCACGGTTACAGAAATCGCTCCCCGGTCCTCCTCGACGCGACCTCGTACAAGCAACGGCCCATCGCTGAACAGCAGGTGGCGGAACCTCCGGAGCGCATCAGGAAACAAAACCGTCTCGTACAGAGCGGTCTCATCCTCGAAGGAGATAAACTCCATTACATCCTCGGTAGCAGTTAAAACCGGTTTCGAAGTGATCGGCCAGCCGACTAGATCTACGATTCTCCCCCTTAGCCTGGAAAGATCCCGTGCGAGACTCCGAGGTCGGGATAGAGCCTGCGGCCAAAGTTCGAGAGGGTGTGCTCCAAGCGTTGTCCCTAGATAACGCATCTCGGCTTCAAGAATTTTTCTCACAGAATCCGGTCTTCTCTGTTTCGCTCGCACCACAGGTGCCTCGTCGAAGGCCAACTCTGCACTCCGTTGCCCGTCACTCTCGCCCGACGTGTAAACGCACAGAAGGCGCATGAGCGTTTCCGCATGGTACGGACCGCCCGTCAGTGAATCCAGAGCCCCGGATCCGACGAGGGCTTCGGCCGCAGTCCTATCGAGCGAGACCCGTCGGGAGAAATCCTCCACGCTTGAAAACGGCCCACGGGCAGCCCGTTCCTCAAGGATGTCGACGACTGCTGCCTCCCCGAACGATGTGATCATCGAAAGCCCGAACCGGATCTCATTCCCCCTGCCTATGCAGCGCGTTTCGCTTGCGTTTACGTCGGGAGGCCGTACGGTCAACCCCATCCTTCGACTCTCGCTTACATAGGCCAAGGTAGAGTAATAGCCCCCATGATTGCTCAGCACTGAGGCCATAAATTCCGCTGGGTGATGGCGTCGAAGGTAGGCCGAGCGGAACGAGAGCATAGCGTAGCTCGCACTATGCGCCTTTACAAACGAGTACCCCGAAAACGACACGATCATCGCCCATACCTCCGCGATTGTCCGTTCCGCGACGTTATTCCCCCGTGCGCCCTCGAAGAATTTCGATCGATACGCCTCAATTCGGGTCCCGACATCCTTTTTGGAGAGAATCTTGCGGAGTTTATCAGCCTCCATGGCAGAAAAATCCGCGAGCGCGATTGCCGCCTTGCAGACATCCTCCTGGTAGCACATGATCCCATAGGTCTCAGCAAGCTGTCCCGAAAGTCGCGGGTGGAGGGGCATATACGGTTTCCCTTTCAGACGGTCGATATACTCGTTTATAAACCTGTTGGCAGCGGGTCTGATTATTGATGAGTGGATGACAAGGTGCTCAAAATCCCCTTTCCCCGTCTTTTTCTGTAACATCCGCATGGCGGGGGACTCAACATAAAAAACGCCCATCGAATCGCCGCGCGCCAGCAGTTCCACGGTGGCCGCATCGTCGATCGGCTTCCACAAATCCTCATCGATCCCGTTCCCATTGCCTTCTAGATTCGCCAAGGCATCCCGCACCACCGCCAACGACCGATTCCCCAAAAGATCAATTTTGATGAGTCCAGATGCCTCGACCCCCTCTTTATCCCAGGCTGTCACCCGGATTCCGGTGCCAGTGCGTTCGAGAGGCACATGGTCACACAGCGCATCCGGCACCACAATCAGCCCCCCGGAATGCACGCCAAGGTGACGCGGTAATCCGATAAGTGACTCCGAAAGCAGAAGGATTCCCTTCCAGGTTGCGTCGGTATCCTCGCAGGTCCTCAAAGGGTCCGCGGTCAGCGCTTGCTCAAAGGCTGAAATTTCCCCATCCGGCAGCCCCAAAGCGCGGGCCGTCTCGCGCAACGCCGAGCGGGGTTGAAAACACACATGGTTTGCCACGCGTGCCGCATGGGCCTCGCCGAAGCCGGCGATTACTCCCGCGAGGAGATCATCCCGCTCATCCCAGGCAAAGTCCACATCGATATCAGGCGGATCCGTTCGCCCCGGATTCAAAAAGCGTTCAAAATACAATCCGTGGCGGATCGGATCCACGTCCGTTATGCCTAGAGCGTAGGACACAACACTCGCCGCCGCACTTCCCCGCCCGCAGCTTCGGCTTGCACCCGACACGATATCTTTCACAACCAAGAAATAATCAGAGAATCCCTTTTCTTCGATTACCCTGAGTTCGTAGTCGATCCGCTCCCGGATCTTCGGCTTGATACTTCCATACCGCTTCGAGGCGCCGATCAGCACCCGTTTCCGAAGCAGATCCGCCGCGCGCTCCCCGTTCCCCGTCGGATAATGAGGAAAGACCCATCCGCCAAAGAGCGTATGCATCTCTACGGATTCACAGAGCTTTTCGTTGTTTGTCAGGGCTTCTGGCACGCCGGCGAATTCCCGACACATCGCTTCTGGGTCCACCACGACAGCTTCAGGGCCGGCTAGTTCCTCCTCCCGAACCTCATCGACGCATCGGTTACTCCCGATCGCGACGAGAAGGCGCTGAATCTTCCGATCTTCAGGTGAAAAAAAGACAACCTCTGGGGCCGCGATCGGAGCCTGCCCCGTCGCGATCAAGGCTTTCCAGTATCGCCGGTTCCCTAGCGTCAACAGCGCGTAGAGCTCCGGATTTCTCGATGTCGTCGCTAAAAACTCTACATCATCCGTGAGGACCGAAAGCCCTTCCTGCCTTCCCAATAGTATCGCCCGTGCATCGAGCCTTCCTTCCGAGCGCAGGCTCAGGATTCGGCAGATCGCCGAAAACCCCGCCCGAGTCCTAGCAAGGAGGAGGCTTCGTCCCCCCTCATACCGTAGTTCAGCGCCGAAAATGGGCTTGATCCCTTCTTTTCCGCAGGCTTCTTCAAAGACAGGAATCCCATGGACACTGTTCCGGTCGGTCAAGGCGAGCGATTCGTAGCCCATTTTCTTGGCAGCCTTCGCGAGTACTGCGGGCATGGCCGTCCCCCAGTGAAAGGAGTACGCCGAGCGCACAAAGAGCGGCGCGATCATGCCAGCGCCTCGGCCCCGGAGAGCTGGCGGCCCGTGAGCGCGTACAGGGCGCCTGGAACAAGGGCTCCGGGGCCATACCGGCTCCGTACCCGGTCTACCGCCGTCTGGAGGCGCGTCCGCTTGCCTTCGATCGGCGTAAAGAGATCAAGTTCGGGGCCGGCCGAATCCAGAAGGGAGAGTTCAATACCGATACGGCGGATCCTCACACGCCGCGTTTTCGCTCGCACAAGAGTCTCTAGGGCGAGACGGTAAAGCTCGTCGTCGCGGGACAAAAGGCGCCCTGATTTTCCTGAAGCCTCGCTCGTGGAGCCGTCGGTGTAGTAAACCTGTATGCATACCCGGTGCGTGCCACTACCGGATCTCCGAAGCGCAAACGCGAGCTCCGACAGAGTTTCCGCGAGCCGTACGCGAAGGGTCTCAGGGTCGGTTGTGTCCGGCTCGTAGAGTGCCACCCCATGGAACGCTCGCCGTTCGGGCGGGTCAGGATTCACTGGCGAATTGTCATTCCCGCGTGCACGACAGACAAGAAATGGCCCGCGTGGGCCGATCGCGACTGCTTCCTCCGTAGTAAGATCGGCCAGCCCACCGATATCGTTGATATCGAGCGTGCACAGTCGGGCAGTAAGGACTGGGCCGACACCTGGCAGGAGGTTCACCGGTTGACCTCGGACAAGAGCGCTTTCATCCGTCGACGAGAGTGCAACAAAGCCGCCCGGACGGAACACGCGGGTGGCGACCTTGCTCGCCGTCTTCGTCGAAGCGAGCGCCAGCGTCGGATGCAATCCGGTTTTGTTCAGAATGCGCGTGCGAATCCGCTGGGCTGCATCCTCAGGGGGACCCAAAAGTCGGGTTGTGCCCGCAAGGTCCAAAAAAAGGTGTCCGACACCAGCCCGCTCCACGAGAGGAGTACAGCTGAGGGCTTCACGTAACAGAATTTCA
This sequence comes from Treponemataceae bacterium, assembly GCA_963678065.2. Taxonomy (GTDB): domain Bacteria; phylum Spirochaetota; class Spirochaetia; order Treponematales; family Rectinemataceae. Next base: position 868,534 of record CAXXVZ010000003.1, on the reverse strand, counting down.
TCGGCCATCTGACAGAGCTTGAGGTTAGGGGCGCGGACAGAGAGGCCCGGAACGAGGTTCCGCGCAAGTGTGAGGGGCATTCCCGCCCGCAGCCCCTCGCGGTAGGCACAGGGCGAGAGGTCGAGCACGCAGGATCGGGCCGCTTGTGCCATGGCGACGACAAAGGGCCTTCCCTTGAGATCTCGGTCGAGCCCTTCCTCTACTGCCGCGAGGATGCCTACCATGTTGACGTGCAAAATCGTTCCGTACGCCATCTCAGACCTCGGTAAGGAGCCTCTGCAGGTCGCGTGCATTCGTCGTGGCTTGACCAGAGCGATGGTTGTTGAAGAATACACGGAGTTTTTTCGCCTGTTCCATCATCGCGCCGATCCGCGGTTTCCAGCCTTTCAGCTCGGACTCGGAGTAGAGATAGTCATACCGGGTGGCGGAATCTCCCGACCACCAGGTCTCCACATTCCGTCCGTGAAACCGGATATAGGCGAGGTCGGAAGTCACGAGGTCGGACACGGGCGGCAGTCCGGGGAGGAGAGGCTCATCCACCGTACAGATTCCCACCCGTCGCTCTTTGAGCCCATCGATCACCCGCGCCGTATACCAGTCGATGCTGCGGAATTCGACGACCAGAGGGAGATCCTCAAGTTCCCCGAGTAGCCATGAAAGATACGTCCGTTCCGGAGGGCGATAATGAAACGAAAAGGGAAAACTCATCAGCACAGCGCAGAGCCTCCCCGCTTTGTGCAATGGCTCGATGCCCTGCCGGAATGCCTTGATATCCTCGCCGACCGAGCCTTCGTTGACCTCATGCGTCAAGCTCTGGTTCGCCTTGACGGAGAAGTCCAGAGTCGCCGGAGTCTGCCTCGCCAACGTGGCCATACTCTCGGCGTTCGGTTGCCGATAGTAGGTGTAGTTGAGTTCCACCGTGCGGAAAATCCCGCTGTAGAAGCGAAGGAATTCCTTTCGCGGTAGCTCTTCCGGATAAAAGCCCCCTCGCCACTCGAGATAGTCGTACCCCGACGTCCCGACGCGGATGTCGCAGGCTGATTCCTCATGATCGTCCATAATCGATACATACTATACAAACATTAAGTATACAAGAGGCTACCTCTGAAATATGCATTGTTTTCCCGACTCAGAGGGTTGTGATCGATTGCGCAAAATAATCTTCATGGGAAAAGCAGGCTCTGGGGAACGGTATTTCACAACTGCAAATAGGTTCCAACAAAAGAAATAACCAAGTTCGGTTGCATTCAAGAAAAAAGAAGTTATACTAGCCTACAGATTGTCTTTACGGTGATCAGCGTGTTTCGGCCGCGGTCAGGGAGCGATCGACCAGTGATCAGGCTACTGCTAGGAAAGACATGTGTATGGCTTGGGTGAAGCTCTAGTGTTCATTAGCGATGTCCTACAGGAGAAGCTATAGTGTCTGGATCCCTTTTGAGGATTAGGGGACTTATGCGGATTCGCATAAAATACCGCATACCAATAACGCCTGAGCTATAAAGTATTGACGAGAAAAAGGTTGTGAGAGTGCAGTGAGTAGTAACAGGGAATTTTATAGGGACTGGAAAGCTGTGTACCGAAACTTACAGGGATCAGCCTAATTATTGTTGCACTAAACCGCTGTACCAGCGGTGGAGGATTCGCTTTCATTCCTACCTTTTGCGAGGTTCGGGCACATTCATAGACCACGGATACTTCTGGCATCATCACGCCGGAGGTATCCAATGCACTACGAACTCGCACTCGAACTCGAAGCCATGCGCAAAGCGCTGGTCATCCGCAACTACGCCACCAAGACCATCAGCACCTATGTCTCCGTCCTCAAGCGGTACCTTGAACAGCTTGACAAGCCGATCGCCTGTGTCACATCGGCCGACATCCAGGAGTGGCAGTATCATCTCGTCAATGAAGAAAAAGTATCTTGGTCTCTCTTCAACCAGATGGTCTGCGCCCTCAGGTTCTATTTCAAGAACGTGCGCACCTGCGATTTCACGGTCAAACACATTCCGTTCCAGCGCAGACGAAGGCGATTTCCGTCCATACTGTCCAAAGAAGAGGTAGCAGCTCTTCTGGAAACCGCGCGGCTGAATCCCAAGTACTATGCGATCATCGCCACGCTGTACTCCACCGGCCTGCGCCTTGGCGAATTGGTCAAGCTCCAGATACCCGACATCGACAGTACGATGATGCTCGTGCACGTCCGGCAAGGCAAAGGTGGCAAGGATCGGCATGTCCAGCTCAGTTCCCACCTCCTCGGGATATTGCGAGCCTATTATCGCTCGTGCCTCGTCAAGCCGAAAACCTGGCTCTTCCCGGGTGCCAAGAACGATGGCCCGCTGGATCCGAGTGGTATCCAGAGGATGGTCCCCGCTATCGCACGAAAAGCCGGAATCGAGAAGCATATCTCGCCGCACACGCTCCGGCATTGCTTCGCAACCCACCTACTCGAAGACCACACCGACCTGCGCACCATCCAGTCCATGCTCGGTCACAGCTCCATCCAGACGACGGAAGTGTACCTGCACGTGGCGACGCATCATCTCCAGAGTGTCCGCAACCCCCTCGACCATCTCCCGGCACCAGGTGTGCACTCCGCGGGAAAGCCCCGATGAGCGCACTAGGCGACATAGCGCGGCGGGGGATGGCGCTCTCCTGGCTCACCGGTCAGGAACGGAGCGTCCTCTCTCACATAGCCGACTGCAAGACGGAGCGACTCGGAGGGAATGTTCTTTCGTGCGAGTGCGGGCACCGCGAGGTTCACTACAATTCCTGTCGTGACCGGCATTGCCCGCTCTGCCAAGGTGCCGCGTGTGCGCGCTGGGTGCGCGCGCGCCTTGGCGAACTCTTACCCTGCGGGTACTTCCATGTGGTCTTCACGGTCCCCCACGAACTGCACTACCTTGCCCTTTCCAACCGCCACGCATTCTACCGGGCGCTCTTCCTCTCGGTCCACGAAACCCTTAAGGATGTCTGCGCCAATCCCGCCAACCTCGGTGCCCGCGTGGGCGGCATGTCCATCCTCCACACCTGGAACCAGAAGCTCGCTTTCCACCCGCACATCCATTGTATCGTACCCACAGGAGGTATTTCGTCCGACTTCTCGCGCTGGATAGCGGGGAACCCCACCTACCTCGTTTCGGTCAAGCGCCTGTCAGCGGTGTTTCGCGGCAAACTCCTGAGCCGTCTTGAGCAGTCCATCGGCAGACATGACCTGTGCGGCGACGAATCGGTGCTCCGCGATGCGGTGTGCGCTGCCGCTCGCAAGGACTTCGTCGTCTATGCCAAGCCACCCTTCGGTGGTCCCGGCCAGGTGGTCAAATACTTGGGCCGCTACACGCATCGCGTCGGCATCAGCGAACCCCGCATCGTCTGTGCCACTCAGGAGAGAGTGAGTTTTTCGTGGATCGACCGCGCCGCGGGGCATGCGAGAAGAGTGATGAGCCTGTCCTGTGACGAGTTCATCCGAAAGTTCACCCTGCACATCCTGCCCAAAGGACTGCGGAAGATCCGCTATTTCGGCTTCATGGGGAACCGGGACCGGACCGCTTCCCTTGTCCGCGTGCGTGCGCTCATCGCATCCTCGTCCGATTCACTCCCGAACCGGCCTGAAACCGACGAATTCCCGGCACACGGGAGCGCGATGGAGGCTCCCCGCGTCGAACCGTGCGCCGTTTCCCGCTGCCCGCGATGCGGACTGCCTCTGAGCATTCACCATCCGATCGGGGTGTCGTCATCGGGGCCGCATTGGCTCACATCGCGGCTTGCGTTCCTGCGGGAAATCCATGGACCGGAACCGAACAGGGCGGTGTTTGCCTGAACGAGGGTGTGACTCCTGAGTCCGAATTTCACCGAACATCCGCCCATTGTGCCTGTATTCCCTTCATCCCCTCACAATTCCCGGCAGGTAAAAACTGCTCTGAATAAGGCATTGCCCATGATCACGCTTACGGATAAAAATCGTACTGCCGTGTACATGCCCGTTAATAAAAAAAATCGTCCCGTTACGCGCGTCTCCTCTCATTTCCCGCCTTGTAGTACCGAGAAACCCCGGATTGTTCTTCAATTTGATGTGAAGACTTGATACAGTACCCATAGGGGACGACGGTTCAGTGCAACACGTTCTATCCTGCAGAATCGAATTCTCGGTGTGCCACCCTCCTGTAGTGCATCGAGAATCGTGTGTTGCGCGATTCCGCAGGATAGAATGCTAATGTTAGGCGGACGCTTCGCGCTTATTAAGTCCCATAATACTATAAGTCAATGTATTATTAGATTAAAAATTAGACACAATTAATATATGTAAGAGGTAAGGTTTATATGGAAGTAGATGAAAATCATAAACGCCTTAGGGTTAGAACAATTGCAATAATCACAGGGCCTGGATTAATGATCGTTGCGATCGCTGTTCTATCTTATTTTCAGTTTCTTGTTATCCCTCTATGTTATATTGGAATAGTAGTCTCTGGACTTATTATAGTTCGGTATTGCATACTGGTAACACTTTCCAAGCTGGACTCCTCATATCAAGAAAGTAACTGTAGCAATTTGCCAAGCATATGCTTAATAATTCCATGTCTAAACGAACGTCCTATTCTAGAAAAAACAATTCCGAAAATGCAATCGCTTATCTATTGTGGATCACTCTATTTTTGCTACATTATTGAATCGACATCTAGTGACGGTACACTACAGTATATCGAAAAGCAGGCTAAATCCGACAATAGGATAGTGGTTGTAATAAAAAAAACTCCACCAGCAGGACGCGGAGCAGCGATTGCATATGGGTTATATAATGCTCCCCATACCGACGTGGTCGCTTTCTTGGATTCAGATCACACAATGGATCAAGATTCTCTCATTACTCTATCAAGAATATTTGGTAACTCAAAAAAAGAATTGGTTATTCAAGGAATGCTTCAAACACATAATAATGAGAAAAATATTTTGGTTCGAGCTCAATCAGTAGAGCGAAATATCATTGAACGTCTTGAAATTGAAGCAAACGGAAAAATTGGAGGGTTTAGTTTTTATGGAGGAGGACAAGGTTTTTTTTCACGTTCGTTATTTGAAAAGCACCAATTCAAAATAGATGAGTCTTTACTCCTGGATGATATAGATCTTTCATTTAGACTTGCTTTGGGTGGATACAAAGTAGAGCTACGCCAAGATATATCTACTGAATCATTAGTTCCAGAGAAATTGACCGAGTTCATTGATCAACGTTTTGGATGGTCTCGTGGATGGTTGGATTTAGCTGATAGACATATTTCTGTTTCATGCACTGCTAAGAAAATACCAATTCTCTTACGAATAGATTGCTTAAGGTTTTTCTCGTTGCCATACATTGCACCTCTTTTTATCTTATTTTGGTCTTCAGGAATTGTAGCAATGCTATTAGGTGTATCCACAACTATATTATATTTCCTACTCCCTATACTATGTTGGCCACTATTTTGCGGATTATTAATGTCAATTGTAGATTATAAAAATAGATATTTTAAGCATAAGATTGTTATATCTGTCGATATGGCATTACTATTTGTAATTAATGTATTCATTTTGTCTGCTGTATTTATCGATAAACATGTTTTTCGAAGTCCTTCAAAATACCTAAAAACAGCAAAAGCGAATGAATAGCATTAGGTGAGAAGTAAGGATTGTTATAGTGTGGAATAGCCAGATTGATAAAATCAACTACCCCGCAGCAAGCTGCGGGGTATGAAGAAGCTCTATTCAAACAACGCTAGCTGTTTGCTCTGATATATTGATTCATACTCTACGGGATTCCTTCCTTGATTCTTCACATATTCCGTTATTGTTTCTTCATTGCCATACTTCCCTACTGTGCCTACATAGTACCCTTTCGTCCACAATTCTCCACCCCATAATATTCTTTTTACTTCTGGCCTTCGTGCAAATAGCTCTCTCGCGGTTATACTTTTTATTGTTTGCACTATTTGTTTTGGACTACTTGTTGGTACTGATTGTACTAGAAAATGTACATGATCTTTTTCTGTTCCTATCTCCAAAAAATGTATTTCATATCTGTTTTCAATTTCTAAACAAATTTTCTTTATTTCATCTTCAACATCATTCGTTATTACTACTCTTCTATACTTTGCAGGACATACTATGTGATACATCAACACTGACACATTATGGCTCTTATGGATAAACTCACTCATACTCTATTTTACTACGACGCAGCAAGCTGCGGGGAATTATACCCGTAGAGAATCAACTACCCCGCAGCAAGCTGCGGGGTATGAAGAAGCTCTATTCAAACAACGCTAGCTGTTTGCTCTGATATATTGATTCATACTCTACGGGATTCCTTCCTTGATTCTTCACATATTCCGTTATTGTTTCTTCATTGCCATACTTCCCTACTGTGCCTACATAGTACCCTTTCGTCCACAATTCTCCACCCCATAATATTCTTTTTACTTCTGGCCTTCGTGCAAATAGCTCTCTCGCGGTTATACTTTTTATTGTTTGCACTATTTGTTTTGGACTACTTGTTGGTACTGATTGTACTAGAAAATGTACATGATCTTTTTCTGTTCCTATCTCCAAAAAATGTATTTCATATCTGTTTTCAATTTCTAAACAAATTTTCTTTATTTCATCTTCAACATCATTCGTTATTACTACTCTTCTATACTTTGCAGGACATACTATGTGATACATCAACACTGACACATTATGGCTCTTATGGATAAACTCACTCATACTCTATTTTACTACGACGCAGCAAGCTGCGGGGAATTATACCCGTAGAGATTAAACGGAGAAATGCAAGATGTGGAATTTAAAGAAGATAATTGATTACATGACTAAAAAATTTACAAGCGTTTATCATTTTGTCATCCGAATACTTTACAAGCTAGCTCGTTTGTTAGTCTATGCACTGATTTATGTCCTAGGTATTTGCATTTGCGCAATAGCTATATCAGCTGCATTATATATCGGTACTAATATTTCAGAACTGAATATAACCATACCATCCAAGATAGTCGCTTTGTTATTAATTGCACTAGCAATAATTAGTGGATATGTCACATTTGGGTTTGTTTTATTACTGTTACTAATAATTATTAATAAAATCTTGCCTGGTTCAAAATGGGAAGGAGTGCGAAAGGTAGATGATTGGAGAAATATCTCCTTTTTTTTATCAGAAGCATCCCTCATATTAGCAGAACATTTATTTCTCCCCCTGATTCGAGGCACGCCACTATTAAGCTTATTCTATCGAGGCATGGGGGCAAAAATTGGTAAGGGAACAATAATTGCTTCCATGCGTGTAAACGATTGGGGCATCCTTAATATCGGGGAGAATTGTATAATTGGTGGTGATTGTGTGTTGAATGGACATTCTGGAGAGAGAGGTAATATTATACGGAAACAGATTCACATAGGGGATCGCGTGACAATTGGACAATATGCAACCATTCTCCCTGGTGTAATTCTTGAAGATGATGTTGTAGTAGGAGCTAATAGTCTGGTCCCTAAAAACACCACGCTCCAATCAGGACGAACTTATGGTGGTGTACCAGTTGTTGAACTCGTAACTAAACAAGACACTACTATCAAAGAACGAAGTGATACTCTTAAAAACCAGATAGAATTGATTGATTCTCAAAAAACCCTGAAAATAAGCGCCCAAGAAAACTTTCAACTGCTTTTAGAATCATATAAGCTCAGATTTTCAGAAATATTAGCGATAGAAAGTTTTTTTTCTTCTGTAAGTGTTGGATCACTTAGTGCGATGGCGGGCTTATTCGTATATTCTGTTATAAGCAATAAAACTGAGATGATTGCCTTTCTTCCAATTCTAACTGCCTTATCAGGCATGGTACTATTTTCTTTAATTAGTGGAATGAATGATCTTGGTTTTCATATGGCCAAATTGGAAGTATTATTACAGTTGCGTGGTGCAGATAGTTTTAATTGGGAGGCTACTGAAGGTGCTATAGCTAGTAGTCGAAACGAAAAATTGCCGGGGATCATTGTCACATGCGTATATATTGTGATATTTTTTACTTCAGTTTATTTAACTTTTTGGGGACCTTTATTGAAATCAAATATGATATTTCTCGGTTTTTCACTAAGAACTGTCGCTGCAGTGGCAGACATTTTTTCTGGAACTGCTTGTACTATATCTTATATATATACAACAATTCAGAATCGATTGTTAAAAAGAAAACTTCAAATGTATAGGAATAGTTTAGTCATAATGAAGTGACCGCCCCGAGCGTAGACGCGTAGGTTGCGCTACGATCGGGAGAAGGTAGCGTAGAGCTACATACGAAGGGGGCGGTCATGAAGAAGTATAGCGGAAAGGCGGTGCGATGTGTAGGGTTCGATGTCCATGCGGACACGATCGCGGTGGCGGTGGCAGAGCCGGAGGGTGAAGTCAGGTTTCTGGGGACCGTGCCGAATCGTCCTGAGTCAGTGCAACGGCTCGTGAAGAAACTGAACGCCGGAGGGACCTGGAAGGCATGTTATGAAGCGGGACCGACAGGATACGTACTCTACTGGCAACTTGAGAAGCTCGGAAACGAGTGCGCGGTAATCGCCCCGACCTTGGTGCCGATGAAAGCCGGTGATCGGGTCAAGACGGATCGTCGGGATGCGGAGCGGCTTGCGAGGAGTTATCGAGCCGGCGAGCTGACGGCCGTGTGGGTTCCGGACGCCGCGCACGAAGCATTGCGGGATCTCGTTCGAGCGCGGGAGGCGGCGAAGCGCGACGAACTCCGGGCACGACACCGGCTGGGCAAGTTTCTCCTGAGGCATGGGACGAGGCCACCCGAGAAACTACGAGCGTGGACGCAGCAGTATATGGCGTGGGTCAAGGCACAGGTGAAATTCGACCAACAGGCCCAACAATGCACGCTCGAAGATTACGTGAACGAGGTCGAGCATTGTTCGCTTCGGATCAAGCGGCTCGAAGGGCAGATCGACGAGGCGGTGGCAACGGCGCCAGCAGTCATGAAGGAAGTCATCGAGGCATTGCAGGCTGGAAATGGTAAACTGAATTCCCCAGCAGTTGGCAAATAGAATTCCCCACCCACAGGGGCCTTGGCCGCTATGCTTGCGAGCATGCGGCACAAGAAATGATTACCATGAAGGACTACAACATCGTACGAACAGGGCACAGGCAAGGACTCACAGTCAGCGCACTAGCGGTAAAACTTGGCAAGGACCGCAAGACCGTGAGAAAGTACCTGCGCATGGACAATGACCAATTCTTACGGTATCTCGAGCGAATGGCAGAACGCGGTAAGGCTTTTTCGGTCTACAAGGACGAAATCCTCGAGATTTTTAAAAAGAACCACGAAGGCAGGATGGTCTACTCATCGTCCGTCCACGACTACTTAAGCGAGAAATACGGAGAGCTTCCAGGCTCGGACCGTACGTTGCGGAACTACCTGACGTATCTCAAGGCATCCGGTGCGATTAAGGTGGGCCTGTGTCGGGAATATCGTCCTGTGGAGCCTCTGGCCTACGGCAAGCAGGCTCAGATTGATTTCGGCGTAGAGACGACGAACATCGGAAAGGCTTGGTTTGTTGTCGTAGTACTCTCACGAAGCCGTTACCGCTACGTAGCGGCCCAATCCAGGCCCTTTACCAGCGAGGATGTGATCGGCCATCTCCTGGACGCCTTCGAGTTTTTTGGCGGTATCACCGAAGAACTCGTCATGGATCAGGACCGGACAATGATTGTGACGGAAAACCTTGGCGACCTCACGACGACAAAAGCCTTTGCTGAGTTCGTCGCAGAACAGGGACTGCGGCTCCGTGTCTGCCGTGCGGCCGATCCGGAATCGAAAGGAAAGGTCGAGAATGCGGTCAAATACGTCAAAACGAGCTATTTCTCGAGCCGCTGCTTCGCGACCTTCGACGAACTCCAGGCAGGCATGCGCAAATGGCTCTTACGAGTGAACGCAAAACTGAGCCAAGCCACGCGTCTCATGCCGCTCGCGGACTTCGAAGCGCACGAGAAACCCGTCTTGCGGGCGCTCCGAGCGTCTATTTTCCGCGCGGACACCGCATCGGGCTGCCGAGAGAGCCGTAACGTGGATCAGAAAAGCCTTATATCGATCGCCGCGACCAGGTACTCGGTGCCGAGCTCGTACCGGCTCAACGAGGTCACTATCGAGCGCAAGGACGGACTCATCCTGGTATTCGATACGAAGACGGGTATCCAGATCGCGGCGCATCGCGAAGCGGCAACACCCGGCGGAACGGTGCTGGACAAGGCTCACTATCGCGATCGCGAAGGATCCCAGGAAACGCTCCGCGCGGATCTTGTCGCCGCAGTAGATGATCTTCCCGAGTGGGGGAGCTTCGTCGATGGTATCTATACCGAGTATCGACGCTACTTCCGGGAGCACGCTGGCCGACTTCGGAAGCTTCTCAAGCGCAACATCGACAGAGAGAAACTCGTGCTTGCATTGAAGTTCTGCCTGGATAGAGGACTTGCAAGCGCCCAGGATCTCATCGACGCGGTCAACAGCACGACGCCAGTGCCCGCAGTGGCGCCTTCGCCGTACCGCGGCCTTCATCAAACCAGAGACCTTCCACTAGTTGCCACACGCTCGGTCAGCGAGTATCAGCGATTCCTCGACGCGCTCGTCGATACGCAGAGGCACGAAGAATGAGCGCCCTCGCAGAATCCGCTCGTAAACTGGAGTCCCTGCGGCTTCGTGGCGCGTCGTCACGGCTTCCTGAGCTTCTTAAACAAGCTGAAAGCGGGGGACTGACATGCCTTGCCTTCCTCGAGACCCTCGTGGACGTCGAACTACAGGATCGCGGCGACAGGCGCCTCAAACGAGGCCTCGCCATGGCCCATTTTCCCGTCGTAAAGCGCCTCGAGGATTTCAAACTCGGCCGAGTAGCAGGAATTGGAAAACGAGACCTCTCTGAGCTCACCGAGTGCTCTTGGATAGACCGTCACGAGAACCTTCTGCTCTTCGGGCCTCCTGGACTCGGAAAGACCCATCTCGCAATCGCTCTTGGCCATGTGGCCGTACGCAAAGGCTATTCGGTTTGTTACGAGCGCATGACCTCACTGGTGAAGCTCCTCGTGCGCTCTGACGCCGCACGCAGCGCTCAGTTCAGGCTAAGCCGGCTCGCGAAGGCCAACCTCATGATCATTGATGAGATTGGCTACACTCCTATCGAGCGCAAGGAAGCCAATCTCTTTTTCACCTTCGTCTCGGATCTCTATGAACGTGCCTCTATCGTCGTGACGAGCAACAAGGACCTGAACTCTTGGTCAGAACTCATGGGCGACGAGGTTATGACCGCAGCCCTGTTGGATCGTCTCATGCATCACGCAAAGATTTTCTCCCTGTCAGGGGAGTCATATCGCATCTCTGCAAAGAAGGAGGAATAACCCTCTACCGGGTGGGGATTCCTAGTTGCCATATGGTGGGGAAAACTACTTGCCATTTCCATGCAGGCGCTTCGTGGCATCGCCAAGGTATCGGCGGTAACGATTGTAGCGGAGGTAGGACAGCTGACCCGGTTTTCGATCCTGCGGCAGCTCATGGGGCATTCGGGAGCGGTCGCGAGCGAAAACTCCAGCGGCGAACGGACCCAGCGAGGGAGAATCACAAAGACCGGGAACGCGCACCTCAGGAGGATCATCGTCGAGGCTGCGTGGTCACAACGGTACAGACCGCTACTGAGCAGGGTCATGAAAGCTCGACAAGAGCACCTGGCACCGGAAATACAGGAGATCGCGACGAAGGCACGGCACCGACTTCATAGTCGCTACGCGAGACTCTTGGCGAGGGGCAAGAACAAGCAGCAGGTTGTCACGGCGGTGGCGCGGGAAATGCTTGGTTTCATTTGGGCGATTGGCGTCGCGGTCGAGCGGAAAACGGCTGCTTAAACGCGGAAAGGAGAGGGACGTACATGATGGCAGGGTCGTGCGGGCAAAGGCTGAAGGGCACGCGGAAAGGAGAATCCTCGCGGTTCCTATGCGACAAGCCTTCATCGGCCGGACTCGCGCACCTAGTCCGAGGCAGCTCCCGACGAATTCACGACCATGTTGGCAACCCTTCGGGGCGAACCCACGAATATCAGAGTGATCAACCGTCGGCTACAGCTTCTTCGGCCTTTGCTCGGGCGACCCTGCCGGAAAGAGAGAGGTGAAAAAGAAAAGGCGAAAACGATTCTCACTTGACGGGTCACTTCATATCAGGAATCTTGTAAGAAAGTAGGGGAGAATAATAGTTATGACCTAAAATCCCGCCTATTATTTAACCTACAGAAAGGCTCGTGAGACCGAAAGCCTCTGCAATCTCTTTTTGCTTCTTGGTAGCAGGGAAATCGATTCGCGTATCACCGATGACCATGACCTTGAGTTTCTCCATCGTTTTCACCAGATCCGTCATGCTCATGTTCCGGTATAGGTTTTTCTCCAGCATGATCCGATGGATATGACTGTTGAGAATCAATGCGATGAAGGCTACCAGCATCATTCCATCCATCGCTTGCTGGGAGTGTACCCGTAGCCGGTTGATACCCAGGCTGTTCTTGGTGCGCAGAAAGCTTTTTTCCACCACATCCTTTGCCCGGTAGATCCTGATCGCTTCCTGCACGGTATCCACGGAATTGCTCACGCACACCATCCACCCGGCATGAGCCAGATGCTCGTCCACCACATCCTGGCGGATGGTAACCGTGACTCCATCCTCTCGCTTCTCCGATTTTCTGATGATGAGATATTCTGCAAACTCGGCTTTCAGTTTCTCGTTCCACGGGTCGCACAGCGCCTGCGATCGCAGGTTCGCGACATAGCCATACAGATGGTTCCGTTCACGAGTCGCTTTCACCTCGTTATAGCAGATGTGGGTATACAGCTCCGTTGTGCCCCATGTACGCCGCTTGGTCACGCCATAGAAGACATCGCTGCCGCTCATCATGGTATTCCGGATATCCGCGATATCCTTTTTCTCGCTGCGCACCTGGTTTTCCGCAAAGGTGAGCGTGAACGGGAGGGCCATGATGAACTCCACATTCCCGAACGCGAGCATGGCTTCGATATTCCGTTTGCTGGTGAAGCCCTTGTCGGTGACGATGCGAACCTTTGATCCGATACCGTCGGTGAGACCGGCCATCGTCGTTCTCAGGGTGTTCACGTCCTTGATGCTTCCGTCATAGACAACCATGCGCACGGGAAGGTGTGACTCTTCCCCGGTGAGCAGACAGATATTCACTTGTGGCAGTTTTTCCTGATCGCGATTGTATCCCCAGTCCACATCGTCGATGAGCTGTGAATACGACGAGATGCTGGTGATATCCAGCGCCAGATATTCCTGTTCACTGCGCGTGGCGACCCATGCCTGATAAAACCGCAGAACCTGGGATGCTGGCAGTGAAGACACAAGATCCGAAATCCGTTGCGAGCTGAGCCGGGCGGGAACTGCGAGGTCGGTGTCTTCCAGCCACTGCTCGCAATATGCGGACGGTTCCCCGCGGCAGACGATGTGGCAGGCACGTGCAAATAAAAGTTCGTGTGTCTGGGGGAATGCATCGCGCAAAACTTCGGAAAGTCCGGTTTGTTGTGCACACTGCTTCAACAAAAGGGCCATGCCGGTATGCAGGACTGAGGATTTCTGCACATCCTGTTCTGTGAAAGTCGGTGGTGGCGAATAGACAGCGATCGGAGTTCCCGCTGCTACCATACGCGACACGTATTCCTGCTTGTAGATTTCCTGCCCCGTGTCCGGGTCTAGTTTTCCGATGGGAACCCGATGCGCCCGTGGCTTACCCCGTTCATCACGGTAGGAGACTGACTCATACAGGTAGGTGTGCTGACCGACTTTCTGGTGGACTATGCATGACATGGCAGTCCCTCTTTGTGTAGGTTAAACACATTATGCCTACACCTGAAGGACCTGTCACTATGTATGTCGTGATAATAGTAGGAATTATTCCTGTTCTGTGCGTAAAAAGTCTTGTAGGTTAAATCATTCCCGGGATTTCAGGTTATGAATATTATAAATCAAGTGTTTTATATCAATCAAAGTCGCCTAACAAAGATTTCAACCTGACAAAAGCGTTTGTCACGCGTTGTGCAATCGCTTCGCTCCTTAGCACAACGCGCGCCAATTCGCCTTTGCAGGTTAAATCAATGTTGCACTAAACCGCTGTACCAGCGGTGGAGGATTCGCTTTCATTCCTACCTTTTGCGAGGTTCGGGCACATTCATAGACCACGGATACTTCTGGCATCATCACGCCGGAGGTATCCAATGCACTACGAACTCGCACTCGAACTCGAAGCCATGCGCAAAGCGCTGGTCATCCGCAACTACGCCACCAAGACCATCAGCACCTATGTCTCCGTCCTCAAGCGGTACCTTGAACAGCTTGACAAGCCGATCGCCTGTGTCACATCGGCCGACATCCAGGAGTGGCAGTATCATCTCGTCAATGAAGAAAAAGTATCTTGGTCTCTCTTCAACCAGATGGTCTGCGCCCTCAGGTTCTATTTCAAGAACGTGCGCACCTGCGATTTCACGGTCAAACACATTCCGTTCCAGCGCAGACGAAGGCGATTTCCGTCCATACTGTCCAAAGAAGAGGTAGCAGCTCTTCTGGAAACCGCGCGGCTGAATCCCAAGTACTATGCGATCATCGCCACGCTGTACTCCACCGGCCTGCGCCTTGGCGAATTGGTCAAGCTCCAGATACCCGACATCGACAGTACGATGATGCTCGTGCACGTCCGGCAAGGCAAAGGTGGCAAGGATCGGCATGTCCAGCTCAGTTCCCACCTCCTCGGGATATTGCGAGCCTATTATCGCTCGTGCCTCGTCAAGCCGAAAACCTGGCTCTTCCCGGGTGCCAAGAACGATGGCCCGCTGGATCCGAGTGGTATCCAGAGGATGGTCCCCGCTATCGCACGAAAAGCCGGAATCGAGAAGCATATCTCGCCGCACACGCTCCGGCATTGCTTCGCAACCCACCTACTCGAAGACCACACCGACCTGCGCACCATCCAGTCCATGCTCGGTCACAGCTCCATCCAGACGACGGAAGTGTACCTGCACGTGGCGACGCATCATCTCCAGAGTGTCCGCAACCCCCTCGACCATCTCCCGGCACCAGGTGTGCACTCCGCGGGAAAGCCCCGATGAGCGCACTAGGCGACATAGCGCGGCGGGGGATGGCGCTCTCCTGGCTCACCGGTCAGGAACGGAGCGTCCTCTCTCACATAGCCGACTGCAAGACGGAGCGACTCGGAGGGAATGTTCTTTCGTGCGAGTGCGGGCACCGCGAGGTTCACTACAATTCCTGTCGTGACCGGCATTGCCCGCTCTGCCAAGGTGCCGCGTGTGCGCGCTGGGTGCGCGCGCGCCTTGGCGAACTCTTACCCTGCGGGTACTTCCATGTGGTCTTCACGGTCCCCCACGAACTGCACTACCTTGCCCTTTCCAACCGCCACGCATTCTACCGGGCGCTCTTCCTCTCGGTCCACGAAACCCTTAAGGATGTCTGCGCCAATCCCGCCAACCTCGGTGCCCGCGTGGGCGGCATGTCCATCCTCCACACCTGGAACCAGAAGCTCGCTTTCCACCCGCACATCCATTGTATCGTACCCACAGGAGGTATTTCGTCCGACTTCTCGCGCTGGATAGCGGGGAACCCCACCTACCTCGTTTCGGTCAAGCGCCTGTCAGCGGTGTTTCGCGGCAAACTCCTGAGCCGTCTTGAGCAGTCCATCGGCAGACATGACCTGTGCGGCGACGAATCGGTGCTCCGCGATGCGGTGTGCGCTGCCGCTCGCAAGGACTTCGTCGTCTATGCCAAGCCACCCTTCGGTGGTCCCGGCCAGGTGGTCAAATACTTGGGCCGCTACACGCATCGCGTCGGCATCAGCGAACCCCGCATCGTCTGTGCCACTCAGGAGAGAGTGAGTTTTTCGTGGATCGACCGCGCCGCGGGGCATGCGAGAAGAGTGATGAGCCTGTCCTGTGACGAGTTCATCCGAAAGTTCACCCTGCACATCCTGCCCAAAGGACTGCGGAAGATCCGCTATTTCGGCTTCATGGGGAACCGGGACCGGACCGCTTCCCTTGTCCGCGTGCGTGCGCTCATCGCATCCTCGTCCGATTCACTCCCGAACCGGCCTGAAACCGACGAATTCCCGGCACACGGGAGCGCGATGGAGGCTCCCCGCGTCGAACCGTGCGCCGTTTCCCGCTGCCCGCGATGCGGACTGCCTCTGAGCATTCACCATCCGATCGGGGTGTCGTCATCGGGGCCGCATTGGCTCACATCGCGGCTTGCGTTCCTGCGGGAAATCCATGGACCGGAACCGAACAGGGCGGTGTTTGCCTGAACGAGGGTGTGACTCCTGAGTCCGAATTTCACCGAACATCCGCCCATTGTGCCTGTATTCCCTTCATCCCCTCACAATTCCCGGCAGGTAAAAACTGCTCTGAATAAGGCATTGCCCATGATCACGCTTACGGATAAAAATCGTACTGCCGTGTACATGCCCGTTAATAAAAAAAATCGTCCCGTTACGCGCGTCTCCTCTCATTTCCCGCCTTGTAGTACCGAGAAACCCCGGATTGTTCTTCAATTTGATGTGAAGACTTGATACAGTACCCATAGGGGACGACGGTTCAGTGCAACACGTTCTATCCTGCAGAATCGAATTCTCGGTGTGCCACCCTCCTGTAGTGCATCGAGAATCGTGTGTTGCGCGATTCCGCAGGATAGAATGCTAATGTTGGGTGGACGCTTCGCGCGAAAAAAGGGAAAAAGATGACGCCAGTAATGGCATTAAAAGTGAACATTCTTTCAAAATTTGAAAGTATAAACTCGGATGTGATTGCATTACATTCAAGTTTAACAGGCAAAATTAATCGAAGAATATATGTAGATCCAGATTTAAAAAAGTTTTATGGACCTAAGTTTGTTTATGAAACGAAACAAATTTGTGTGTCAGAAAGTTTTTAAACTATTTGTGGTGTTTTGTTATTTTTCAATCTCTACGGGTATAATTCCCCGCAGCTTGCTGCGTCGTAGTAAAATAGAGTATGAGTGAGTTTATCCATAAGAGCCATAATGTGTCAGTGTTGATGTATCACATAGTATGTCCTGCAAAGTATAGAAGAGTAGTAATAACGAATGATGTTGAAGATGAAATAAAGAAAATTTGTTTAGAAATTGAAAACAGATATGAAATACATTTTTTGGAGATAGGAACAGAAAAAGATCATGTACATTTTCTAGTACAATCAGTACCAACAAGTAGTCCAAAACAAATAGTGCAAACAATAAAAAGTATAACCGCGAGAGAGCTATTTGCACGAAGGCCAGAAGTAAAAAGAATATTATGGGGTGGAGAATTGTGGACGAAAGGGTACTATGTAGGCACAGTAGGGAAGTATGGCAATGAAGAAACAATAACGGAATATGTGAAGAATCAAGGAAGGAATCCCGTAGAGTATGAATCAATATATCAGAGCAAACAGCTAGCGTTGTTTGAATAGAGCTTCTTCATACCCCGCAGCTTGCTGCGGGGTAGTTGATTCGCTTTTCAAGAAAAAACAAATGAACTATTGCTCGTTAATCCCGATGCAGAGTTTTTACCAGATACCGACGGAATGAATCATCATATTTATATGATGAAAAATTATTGTATGCAAATAGCTTTAAATGGATTTTCAGATTGGCCAAACGGACTTCCATCTCCGGACTTTGTTGGAAATCCTACTAGTGAATCGGAATTGTTCATAGGTTTTGCAAATAATATATTTACAATAGCTATTACCTTCATGTTCTTGCATGAAATCGGTCATTTGCTTTATGGACATGAAAATTATGCAGAAATTGGCTACAAAAGAAATCGGATACCAACAAAAGCGGTTTGAAAAACCTCGCGTACTAGGAAGGCTATGCTGTAAGTATCGAAAAGCAAGAGTCTTTGCCACAACTACATTTCTTCTGCAACAAATGAGCAATAGAAAGAAAACTTGATTTTTAAAGAAAAAAAGGAAAAATGAATCTGACGCACAGTCGGGCAAATAGGTTTTTATGAAGCAAACTTCGATCCTTTTCTCTTATATGGAGGAAGTATGTCAGAATGGAGCATGAGTGATGAAAGGGCGTTTTTGGAAAATCTTTTATGTCAAAGATTCAATTTTTTTCTTACCTTCTTCTCCATCATTATAGGAGGTGCTGTTGCTTCACTGGGCGTGAATCCTTGGATTAGTGTCGTCATATTGGGTATCGGCTTAACCATTTGCATACTAATGGCGGAAACAATCAAAAGGTCGCAATACAAATTAGATCTGATTATTGATGAGAGACTGAGAACAGAAAATAAAAAACATCCTGCAATAGATATTGACGACTTGGCAAGAACAAAATTGGGAAAGAATAAATCTAGAAGGAAGATCATAGGGTACCATATACCAAATCTCTGCAATGTTATTTTGATGCTTTTATTGTTTGCCAGTATTGCATTACTATATTTGAATATTAAAATATGACGTGTATTACAAGGAAGAAGTAATACTGTTACCAGATACATGCCAAAAGCGTTAGCAGACAAAAACTACATGCAACAGCAATAGACAATCATGACTAAAAAGACATAGAGATTATCATAAATCTGAGTGGCCTAACACCCGCTGTGTGCCACGAGATCTGATGGGCACCTTTGAATGGAGATTCAGGAGGTGTCATAGGAGCTATGCGACAGATGAGGAACCATTTTCGCAAGGAAACGGGAGCCTTGGGATCTGCTTACAGGAGCCGGTCTCAAACCGCCAGAAGCTGCTTGGATAAAGAGTCCCGGTGGTGAACGTATCTGGAAAAGGCCCTGCATGACGGGGTCAGGTGTGGTATCAGGAGACGAACGAAAGTGAACCGTCCGAAGAAGTGTCGAAAGTGAGTTTGACGAGGTCAAAAGCAGTGATTAGCGTGTGCACTGTGAAAAGAGTCCATCGGGAAACCTGTGTACTGGGTGGACGGCCTCCGGCATTAAGGCGGCGTGAAATGGTACCGGGCTGTTGTATCCTGAGTTCCCATTCAATTATACCTTGGTCGGGGTCTCTACTCCGAGTGATTTGTAGAGTTCCATTTGCTTCTTGGTTATTTCGCCAACGTGCGGTCTGTGGCCCGGTTGTTCAAAACATTCTATTTGTGCCGCTATCCTTCGGCGCAACGAGAGTCGTTTGTCGCTCGATTCCGCAGGATAGAACGATAATGTTAGGCACACTAAGGAGACCACGAATGACAGATACCTCGGAGACTACTTGGACAACGCGCTGTCGCTCATGTGGCGAGAACGTGACACTACCCCGGAGGAACCCTGCCTATGGAACAAGCTTGGTTTGTCCTGCCTGCAAGACCCCTGTGCAAGTCCCTTGCGAAGATCGGCCGGGCTGCCCTGTGGGCTGGACTCCTAAGCAGGTTGAAGTCTTCTTCGGATATCAAGGCATCTCTCTAGAAAATCCGCAGTGCCCCTGGTGTGGGAAGGTGGCGTACGATGTTGTCTTCCCAGAACGAGGTCGCGAAGTTGCGTGGTATGTCAATCGACAACAGGAGAACCCGAAGGCCAACTATGTCATCCAAGTTGGATGCCCGAGTTGCGGCCGCACGTTTTGTGTCGAGTGGGATGGCTGGCCATTTCGCCTCGATTCCCAGATGCGATGCAACTTCTGCATGGCTATCGGCTTTGAGCGCACGGTATTTATGACAATCCCTGAGGATCGACGGGCCGACTTTGAGAGGGATCTCGGGCGCAACGCGTCCACATTGTCCTACTTGAGCGGCGGCGACGGCCGTCCTCTCTGGGTCGCGTGTTCAAGGTGTCTGACCGCGGCGCTGAGAAGTCACGAGGACGAACACGGAACCGATCTCGCCCAAGCTTACAGCCTAGGCGCGGAACTGGATCAATACGTTGATGAGCTTCTGGCAATCGACAAGGCAGATGGGTTGATTGGTGGTTCTACCGAAGCATATAACACAGAAGGAAGACACAGACGTGGGCGAGAGATAGGCGAAATGCTGCTGGCCAAAGGAGGTCTTGCGCTCATGGAGAGAGTTGCTGAGAATTTTGTCAACCGCCGGGGGATGGAAGGGAATCTCAGCTGGTGCTGGAACAGAATCGAAGACTCCTCAGGCCATGTCGTTTGGTACGCGTGAACTTAGCCCGGCGCATTCCAATCGTTCTTGACGTAGCATCCGGCTGCACCCGCAAGACAAGCCGATGGAATAGCATGTGCCCTGGCCGCCCTGAGGATCCTAACAAGTCGTTGCAGTTGACCCCTATAAGGCCGTATGCAAGTGTCGCTCCAATTCATGGAACTGTGATTGCAGGACTTCATTCGGTGGGGCAACTGAACTCTATGTTCGGTAACTAAAAAAAGGAGGATCACAAACAATGAAGGTGAAAACAGCAACTCTAATCGTTTCCGTTCTTCTTGCCCTTATGACCCTCGTTCCACAAGGTCAGGCTCAAACGAAGAGCACAGACACCCCTACGGGAAGTAGAGTCGAAAACAAGCAAGTTGGGTTGGCGTTCCTGGTCCCCCAAGGGATTGATCTCTATTCCGCTGAGAATCCTGGACCTCTTCGCTCACGTATATCCGGAGAGACGCCGTTTTTCCTGGTCAATCCTGCTTTCAGGGACGAGAATGTGAACATTAAAATCGCTGACGGCGTGACTGAGTCAGACCTAGATGGTTTCAAGCAAATGATCGAGTCAAAGCCATTCCCAGTCCCGGGGTATAAGCGAATTGTTGTACGGTTCATCAACATCGGCAAGGATGGAAAGTTCAAGGCAGTTGAACATCAATACCAGATGAAGGGAAATGTCTTGGGCACGATGCGGAGCATCACTTTTGTTATCGGCAAAAGGGGCTTTATCATCACCTGCGGCACGGCGGTCGAAAGATTTGAAAAGGCGAACAGGGAGTTCTTCGAGCCATTCCTAAATAGCATAGAACCTGCACGCTAGGAGGGCTGCGATGAGACAAATCCCAACAGCCATCTCAGTCGCCTTTGCCGCAATTACCGCCATACTATTTCAAACCGGCAACTCGAAAGTAGCCTGGGTAGTTATAATCGTTGGAGCAGTGATTCTCGGTCTTGCTCTAGGACGTCAGAAGCGGAAACAAGACAAGGGGCCTGACAACAACAAATAATGAAAGGAAGGAACCTTATGAGAGATACTTTGCGGAGCTCGTTCAGAATCATCATGTCATTCTTAGCTTTCACCACGCTGGTTGTACCTGCATTCGCAGCGAACAACCGAAGCTTTTGGGAGAGGCTTGCCCATAAGTCAAACGTAACCTCAAAAACAACCTGTCGTCGTTTACGAATTTAAAGTATGCTATCCCTTGATAACTTGGGATGCTGAAATAATACAAATATCATATAATCCGGGAGCCCCTATGCCCTTGCCCACAATCTTCGATCTTTGCACCCCCCGTGACGACGTCCTCCATGGCAGTATCTCCGAATCCGACTTTGCGGCCGACCTCGCGCAGGTTCTCCGTTCGGAAGGATCACAAGAATACTGCGATCCTGAGAAATTCTTCGCCTTCACCTATCCCACGGCGGGCCTCAAGAATCTCCTGACCCAGGTATGCTACCGGCTCACGGGCGACCTACGACAGCTTTCAAGTATTTTCCGCCTTCATACCAGCTTCGGCGGCGGTAAAACCCATAGCCTCATTGCCCTGGTCCACGCCGTAGCATCCGCACGCAGCGTCCCGAACATTGCCGACTTCATCGATCCCGCCATTCTCCCCGTAACATCCGTCAGGATCGCGGGCCTCGAGGGCGAGAACATCGATCCCATCAATGGCCACTCCTATCCCGAGCATTGCATCAAAGCATTCACCCCCTGGGGCGAACTCGCTCTAGCCCTTGCGGGCAAAGCCGGTTATGAGCGGATTCGCCAGAGCGACGAGCTGGGCATCCCTCCCGGTGCCGACACACTCCGCGAGCTTATTGGAAACGAACCCTGCCTCATCCTGGTGGACGAACTCGCAGTCTACCTCCGCAAAGCCCGCAGCAAATGGCCTGACATGGATGAGAGGCTCGCCTCCTTCCTGACAACCATCTTCAAGGCAGTCGAATCAAGTCCGAAGGCCGCCATCGTATTCACACTCGCAGTCGGCAAGAACAACTCGTCGACCGATGCCCACGGTAAGGAGAATGAGGCGATCGCGAACATGATCGCCAACTTCTTTATGGAAGCCGAAAGCATTTCCGCGCGCAAAGCCGTGCTCATCGACCCGACAGGAGACGAAGAGACAGCCAAGGTTCTGAAGCGGCGCCTCTTCGCTCAAGTGTCTGAGCATGATTCCGGACAGCTTGTGGATGCTTACCGACTTCTATGGGAGCGTCACAAGAGCGACCTGCCCCAGGACAAGAACCACGGAGACTGGGAAAAACAGTTCATGGCATCCTATCCCCTCCACCCCGAGCTTATGTCCGTCCTCACGCTCAAACTCTCGACCCTGCCGACCTTCCAGCGTGTTCGTGGCATGCTCCGGCTTCTCGCAAAAACTGTCCGTGTACTCTGGCAGGACAGACCGGCCAATGCGCTCTCCATCCATACCTGGCATATAAACCCGGGCGACGAATCCATTTCCAATGAAATCCTCACCCGCCTCAATCAGTCCCAGCTTACCCCAGCGGTAAAATCCGATGTCGCCTCGCAGGACCGCAATACGCCCTCATGGGCGCAAGTGACGGATGCGCGCGAGTACGCGGGTATGCCGCCCTATGCCTCCATGGTGGCGCGGACCGTGCTCTGCCATTCCCTAGCTCTCAATCCCGACCTCCAGGGCTGCAAAAAGCCCGAGCTGTATTATTCCGTGCTTGCACCCGGTGTCGACCTTGGCTATCTCCAGGACGCGGAGCGCAGGTTTGTCGAGAATTCAGCCTACCGCGATGATCGTCCCAATGCCCCGCTTCGGTTCCTGCAGGACGCCAACCTCACCATGCTCATCAGGCGCGAAGAGCGTAATGTCGATTCCGGAGATGCCCGCGCCGTCCTTGATGATCTGATTAAAATGATTTTCAAAGGCACCACATTCGAACAGGTTCACTTCCCATCTTCGCCTTCTGATGTCCCCGATGATGCACGTCCAAACCGGCCAGTGCTTTCTGTGGTGAGTTACGACGCCTGCGATCTCGGCGGCATCACTCAGGCGCTGCCTGATCTTGTCAAAAACATCTGGCAGTACAAGGGAGCCAATAAGGACTTGCGGATCGGACGCAACAATGTTGTGTTTGTCGTGGCGGATCATGGGCGCAAGGACGAGATGAAGCAAAAATCCCGTCGCAAGCTTGCCCTCGATGCGATGAAAGCCCCGGATCGCATCCGTTCCCTGCCGCCGCATCAGCAGGACAAGATCCGCGAACTCGCGCAGACTGCCATTTCCGATCTGGCAGTATCAGTTCAGCAATGCTACCGGCATATTCTCTACCCGAAAGTTGAGCAGTTCGAACCCGGCATCAGCCTCAAGCATGCTGTCCTCGATATTCCCAATACCTCGGCCGATCCCGGTTCCGGACAGAAACAGGTCGAGCGCTACCTCCATGATGTGAAAAAACTCTACGATACTGCTGATCAGCCCTACTCACCCGTGTTCATCATCGACCGCACGCCGCTCAAGCGAGGCGTTCAGACGACGCTTGCCCTGCGAGTCGAGTTCTACCGGGATCCCGCGCTTCCGATGCTCGCCGCTGACGGCGCCTTCATCAAGATCCTCCAGGCAGGCATCGATTCCGACTATTTCGTCTACAGGCGGGGAGATCTTGTCTGCGGTCCCAAAGATCCGCGGGCCATGATCCAGATCGACGAACAGAGCTGGATTTACACACTGGTCCAGGCCGCTGCGGAATCCATCTGGCCCCGAACGGTTGTCGTACCGCCTCCGACCCCGATTTCGGAGGTAAGGGAGGGAACAGGAGGGGAGGGTGGTGGCACTGATAGCACTTCAGGCGTCGCCGGTCCGATTTTCATCGACAATAAGCCTCTCAAAGAATGCTTTGCCATCCTCTGGGACGAGACAGAGTCCAAGAAAATCGCTGCCCTTGCCCGTATCGAAATTTCTGCCTATGATATTGACGCCTTCAGTCTGATGCCGCAGTTCGCCATGCTTGCCGGCAAGAAATTGCTCAAGATCAAGGCCAGCTGGAAAACTGCCTCTTCCGGTTCCTGTGTGGTGGATTTTTCCGGTACTCTGGAAGAAGGGGCTCCTTTCAAGGATTTTCTTGTCACTATGCTGAGACCTGTTCGCGAAAGGACAGTCCAGTTGGAGTACCGGGTCCTCTACGAAAGCGACGGATTTTCTACAACAGGCGAAGGTCCGAACCGCCTGCAGGAATCCCTGACCCGTCTTGGACTGAGTGCCATGAACGCTTCGCTTCGTGCGTTTCCGAAGCAATAAAGAATGGAGAACCGAATGGATGCACAGCCACGATACGAACTGAAAGCCGTCCAGCACGGACCCTCCGACCTTGAACTGGAAGTCTGGCAGCTTCCTTCTACTGCCACACCAAACCTCAGGGCGCGCCTTCGCGTAGCCGGTCTGCGTGGTCGCAACCTTGCCCTGGTCGAACATCGTGTCGTAAAGCGCCTCAAGGAGCGCGAGATCGCGGTCGCCGGCCTGCTTTCCGAAGTTCCAGTCGCCTATACTCTGCCCGAGGACCTTGCCATGAGTCTCGGATTACTGTTCCGCACGTTGGCTCCAATGCATAATGCCGAGTACATGCGTTCCGTGTCCAATGGTATCGAACGCATGGGCCGGGAAGAATCCGCGTACTGGCTTGGCATGGCCATGCACCGCAAATACCCCCGGAGAGTGCTTGCCGCCTTGCGAATCCTGCTCGTCGAACCATCACGGGGACGGTAAAAAGATGAAAGCTCCGATAGTAAAACGGATCGTCGTCAAACGCTTTCGCAGCATCGTGGCCGCAGATATCCCACTCGACAATCCTCTCTTTGTTGTCGGCCGAAATGGTTCCGGCAAGAGCAACTTCGCCGATATCTTCGGATTTATCGCTGATGCCATGAGATCCCCCCTGGACGTGGTTTTTGACAACAGAGCCGGCATTTCCTCGGTCCGCCATAGGGCTTCCGGCAAAGGCTACCCGGCCAATTTCGGCATCAAGGTGGAGATCGGCGATGATGGTGGAACGATCCGTAATGGTTTCTTCTCGTTCGAGATCCGCGCCAAACCGGATTATGGATTCGAGGTGCTCCGCGAGCAGTGCTATCTGAAATTGTATGATGGAAATGCCTACTGGTATGACAGGACCGATTCGTTTAAGTCCAGTCCGAATGTCCAGAACCTTCATCCCCCGGTTTCCCCGCAATCCTTGTGCCTTCCGCTTGTCGCCGGGGATGAGCGCTTCGCCCCGATCTATCGTATCTTGAGCGGATTCAGAGTCTATTCGATCGTTCCCAAAGCCATGAAAGAAATGCAGGATGCCGACGCCGGAACGGCGCTCAAATCCGATGGCTCCAATGCGGCGAGTGTTCTCAAAACTTTGACAAAAAACAATAAAGAAAATTACGAAAGGCTTCTGGAATACCTTTCTAACGCGGTTCCTGATACCGAATCTGTGAATGCAGTGAGTCGCGGGAACAAAATGACCTTCGAGTTCAAGCAGAATGTCGGAAATAATCATCAACTCAAGTTCGAATCCTTCAATATGTCCGATGGGACGGTCAGGATACTCGGTATCCTTCTTGCGTTTTTTCAGACTCCCAAACCCTCGCTCGTCGTCATCGAGGAGCCCGAAGCCACGATTCACCCAGGCGCTCTCGGCGCGGTCATGGATGCCATCATGGAAGCGGCGGAGGGTACACAAGTCATTGTTACATCGCACAGTCCCGAATTGCTGGATGCCCGCTGGATAGGGGAAAACAATATCCGCTGTGTGACCTGGGACCATGGCGCCACCCACATTCTTCCTCCTTCGGATTCGGTCAAGGAGAGTCTGAGAACCCATCTACTCGGTGCCGGAGAGCTTCTTCGCACTGACAGTCTGCAACCTGGAAAAAACAGACTGTTTACGGAAGATTTCCGTCCCGCCCAGCTTCCACTCTTCGACGTGCTTTCATGACACTTGTTCCCATTGTCGAAGGCTACGGCGAGGTAAAAGCGCTTCCCCTCCTGCTTCGCCGCCTGCAAGAGCGTACGGGAAATTACTCCCTGAGTATTGCTTCGCCGATACGATCCACGGTATCCGACCTCACCAATCCGGAAAAGCTTGCCAAACGCGTGGCATTTGCCCGGAGTCAGGAAGACTGTGCCGCCATCTTTATTCTGTTCGACGCGGACGACCTTTGCCCCAGGGAACGCGCTCCCGAGCTTCTTGAAGTCGCGAGAACGGCAGCGCGCGGTACTCCCTGCGAGCTTGTGGTGGCCTATCGGGAATTCGAAAGCTGGTTTCTCGCCTCGTTCGACTCAGTTCGTACGGTTCTCAGGTTCAAACCGGACGCCCAGGCCCCAATCCATCCTGAGTCAAAGCGCAACGCGAAAGGGCAGCTGACCGAACGGCTCATTCCAGGACGCGCTTACTCCGAAACCATCGATCAGGTAAAACTGACAGCCAGCTTTGATATCGATGAGGCGTATCGTGCATCGCGATCCTTCAGGCACTGTGTCGACGCCTTCGAACGCCTTGTTGCCTGTGTCGGCACTGGATCAGCTGAGGACGGGAAGGGTTCATCTGTATGATTCCATACCTGTGTGCAACTCCCGTAAAACTTGAGCAGCAATGCTGCCGCGTTCGTGCATCGTAAATAGGAGCATTACATGTCCCGCAGGCTGATAGAAGAATGGTTGCCGATAGCAGAGATTGGAATAGAATCGATACGTGAGCGGACGCCCATGACCCCATTTCCGGCACCCAATCGCCTCCACGTCTGGTGGGCTCGCCGTCCCCTTGTTGCGAGTCGCGCTGCGGTTCTCGGTGCGCTTCTTCCTGCCAGTGTCGGGGCGGATGAGGAAGGGCGGAAAAAGTTCATGTATGTACTTGGGATACATGGAGATCCGGTGAATGTGAGAAAAAAAATAGACATTGCTAAGCAAACCGGAGAGAATCTAGGTCTAAATATCTACGGCTATCCACGTGCCTTTTCATATAGTCCTTCAAATGAAGAGAAAGCATGGCTTAAAAAAAATACTCTTAAGCTTGGAATCAACACCAATCCTGTGGTTTTTGATCCGACCGCCGGTGGTGGCAGTATTCCTTTCGAATCAGCGCGGTTGGGGTTGGATACCATCGCGAATGATATCAATCCTGTTGCTGTGACTCTTTTACGGCAAACCGTAGAAGCACCGATTAAAAATGGTGGCAATCTTATTCCACTTTTCAGAGACCTTTGCAGCTCATTCTTGAAAAGAGTCGAGCCATATCTTCAAGGCATCTTCCCACCTGAAGAAAATAGTCGCCAAGTTTTAGGTTATTTATTTGCCCGGACCATCCACTGCCCCTACTGTGGAGGCCAGATCCCCCTCTCCCCCAACTGGCGCCTCGCCCCTGACGGCACCGGAGTCAGACTCCTTCCCGACCTAAAAAGTGGCCCCGGAAGCGAAGGCCGCACCTGCCATTTCGAGATCGTCACCGACCTCAAACACCAGTCCGAAGGCACAGTAAAAGGCGGTGATGCCCTCTGCCCATTCCCTGACTGCAAGCGAGTCGTGGACGGGAAAGAAGTCAAACGTCAGGCTCAGGCTGGAGCGATGGGCGAGCGCCTCTATACCGTCGTGTACAAAGAGAAAGTCGTCAAGAAGACCAAGGCAGGCAAGGACAAAGAGTCCTGGGTATGCGGCTACCGCGCCCCCCGCCCGGTAGATGACGTCATGGAAGATCTTTCCGTACAGGTAAAGGACCTCATCCCCGAGTGGGAGATGCGTGGCTGGGTCCCGACAGAGGACGTTCCGAGAGATATAAACGATGACAGACCCATTCAGTATGGCATGCCCAAATGGCGCGATCTATTCAATCCGCGTCAACT
This sequence comes from Treponemataceae bacterium, assembly GCA_963678065.2. Classification (GTDB taxonomy): domain Bacteria; phylum Spirochaetota; class Spirochaetia; order Treponematales; family Rectinemataceae. The sequence continues at coordinate 840,502 of CAXXVZ010000003.1, read as the reverse complement.
CTGGTGCCACGCGATGAGTGTTCGCGCCTTCCACGAACTCCTCGACGAAGCCCGTTCCGACCCCAAATTCAGCGAAATCGACAAGGCCACCTTTGCATATATCGCGCTCGCACTGGACACAATGCTAAATTATGGAACTCGTTCATGTCGATGGGATTCAACGATTGGGCGTGTTCGTTCAATTTTTGACCGGCATGATTTTGCTTTTGTCGCCTCATACGCCGAGATGGCTCCACTAATCACAGGGCTTGGTTATGATTGGGCATTTGAAAAGACCGAAGCCTGTATAACCGAACTCGTCGAAATGGTCAGACCTGGCGAAGGCAAATCGGCCAGAAAAGCCGCAAAAGCAGGCACCCACGCCGAGCTGGACTTCGATACCCATGCCAGTTCTCCAGATCGTCCAAAGGTCACCGTCACCTGCGGATCGGCCGACAATCTGGAAGAAATCGCCTCCGGAAGTGTCGATGCTGTTGTCATGGACCCGCCCTACTATAACAATGTCATGTACGCCGAACTTTCAGACTTCTTCTATGTCTGGCTCAAGCGCACGGCGGGGGAGCTCTATCCCGAGCTCTTCACCCGCATGCTCACCGACAAGGACCGCGAGGCTGTCGCTAACCCCGCCAAGTTCCAGGGTCAGAAGGGAGCCTCCAAACTCGCCAACGAGGACTACCGCTACCGCATGATGACAATCTTCCGCGAGTGCCGCCGCGTCCTCACCGACGACGGCATCATGGTCCTCATGTTCACCCACAAGGCAGTCGGTGCATGGGATGCCCTCACTTCGGGACTCATGGAGGCGGGCTTCGTGGTTACCGCATCCTGGCCGGTCAACACCGAGGCCGAAGGTTCCTTGCACATCAGGGATAAAGCCGCCTGCAACTCCACCGTCTTCCTTGTCTGCCGTCTACGCCTCGTCCAGAACGACACAGACACCGTCTTCTGGGAAGATCTTGAGCCACAGGTTCGCGCACGGGTCCGCGAGCGGATCGAGCACTACCGCGAAAGCAGCATCCGCGGAATCGACCTCTACCTCGCGAGCTTCGGCCCAGCCCTCGAAGTTTTTTCGTCACGGTGGCCTGTCCGCCGCGCAAGCCCGAAGGATGCGGTAAAATCCGGCAAGAAAGCGCAGACGGATCTGGAATTCGAGAAGGTCGATCCCTACCTCGTCATGCCCGAGGACGTCCTCCTCGTCGCCCGGCGCGAAGTCACCGAATGGAGGCTTGCCCAGCTCTCGTCCATCTCCCGCCAAGCCCACCTCGATTCCCTGACCGAGTTCTTTGTCCTTGCCTGGGACGCCTTCGAAGCCCCCGTCTTCGAGTACGACGAAGCGCTCCAGCTCGCCCGCGTCGTCGGCCTTGACCTCGACAAGGATATCTGCGGCCACATCGCCGCCAAAAAAGGCTCCGACATCACCCTCTGGGACGCCGAGACACGGGCCGCCGCAGGAGGCTTAGGCCCGGCCGACGGCTCGCGTTCACGGCTTGATGCTATCCACCACGCCATCATCGCCGCGAGGCGCGGCACCCTTCAGACCGCGCGCGACCAGATTACCCGCGCGGGTCTTGATGACGACGCAGCCTTCCTCGCCACCCTCGAAGCCGTCCTGGAAGTCCTTCCGCCGTCGCGACAATTCACAGGCATCGACCTGTCGGAAGCCCTCGCGCCGAGCGCCAATGACTTCGAAGTGCTGGAAAACCTGCGCAGGCTCGCCTTCTCCGACCGGATCGGCAAGCCCGCCCAGCTCGAACTCTGGCCTGAGGTGTAAGGCCCAATCATGCCGATATTGCAGGATACAAAGTGGAAGCCGCTCTACAAACGCACGCGTAGTACCGATTCACTCATCGCCGATTTCTACTTCCCCGCCCTGTCCTCTGCCATCCGGTATGACCGGACCACCGGCTATTTCTCGGCGGGAATATTAAACCTGATATCCCGCGGACTGGAACAGCTCGTCGTCAACGGCGGCCGGATGCGCCTCATCGTAGGCTGGACCCTCGCCGAAGCCGAACTTGCCGCGATCGAACGCGGCGAAGAACTTCGATCCATTCTCGAAAAAAGCCTTGCCATGTTCGATTATACCCCGGCAAACGATGAAGACCGTCAGGCCCTCGAGTTTCTCACCTGGATGATCGCCAACGGCCATCTTGATGTCCGCCTCGCAGTCCCCTGCGACACAAATCGCAAACCCACCCCCGGCCCCATCTTCCACGAGAAGGGCGGCATCATCGAGGACAAGACCGGCGATCGTATTGCGTTTTCCGGTAGCAACAACGAAACCCCTTCTGGCTGGCTCCAGAACTGGGAAGGCTTCCACGTCTTCCGCTCATGGAAAGAGGGCGACCGCGACCATGTCGACGCCCAGGAAGCATCCTTTGGCGATCTCTGGTACGATCGCGATGACGGAGCCCGTGTCTACGATGTCCATACCGCTCTCCTGGAAGGCTTGCGCGACTATCTTCCTGAAAACGGCGAACAGCCTGTACGCCTCAAAGGGCTTATCGCCACAAGATCGCCCGCGCCTCCGGAATCTGTCCCCGTTCCCGCCCATGACGAGAGAGCCAAAACATGGACATTCATACGACTAGCTCCTTCACAAAGCCCATCCGGAGATTTCGTCGCCGCCGCGACAGGTGCCGTCGATCTTTGGCCCCACCAAATCCGGGCCTTCTTCAGAATGTACCAGCATTGGCCACCCCGCCTCCTCATTGCGGATGAAGTCGGACTTGGCAAGACTATCCAGGCAGGCATCGTCCTCAGACAAGGCATCCTCGCAGGAAAAATCAAACGTGCCATCGTCCTCGCGCCCGCCTCCGTCGTCCAGCAATGGCAGTTCGAACTCCGCGAAAAGTTCAACCTCAATTGGCCGATCTACGACGGCTCCACCCTCACGTTCTGCGATTCTCCCTACTATCGCGAAGGTATCCAGGAAAAGCCCGTGCGGACCGTAAGCCGGAACACGTGGCACGAGACACCCTTTGCCATCGTCTCCCACCACCTCATGCGACGCGAAGACCACCGCGCTGAACTCCTCGAAGTGGCCGATAAATACGATCTCATCGTCGTCGACGAAGCCCATCACGCCAGGCGAAAGGGTGGGGCTACCTCACCCAAGTACGAACCCAACCGCATGCTCCGCCTCCTCGGCGGATTGTCCGCACGGACCAACGGCCTCCTTCTCCTCACCGCGACCCCGCTCCAGGTCGGCCCCATCGAAGTCTGGGACCTCCTTAAAACCCTGGGCGTTCCACCCGAATGGACAGAGTCCTCATTCCTCGACTATTTCGACATCACCGCAGAAGACAACCCCGATCCCGAACGGATGAGAAAAGCCGCCGCACTCTTCGTCGCCCTTGAAACCTATTATGGCGCCTCCGATCAACCCAGTCTGGCTCGCAAGTATGCCAATGGTGACGAGTATGCGATCCGCACCGTCATGGATGCCATTCACGCACCCTCCATCATCCCCCTCCGCCAGTTGACCAATGCACACCGCAGACTCTTCAAGAAGATCCTTCGCGGAGAATCCATCACAAAACGCCTCGTTTCCCGCAACACCCGCGAACTCCTGCGCAAATATTACGCCGCCGGCATGATTTCCACTCCCGTTCCCAAACGCAACGTCCACGACGACTTCATCACCCTCTCCGACGAAGAGAGGGACGTGTACAGCGCAGTCGAAGACTACATCTCGACCACCTACAACAACGCCTCCGAAGAAACCCGCACCGCCGTCGGCTTCGTGATGACCATCTACCGCAAACGCCTCTCCTCAAGCTTCGCAGCCCTCAAGAGAACACTTGAAAAACGCCTCATGAACCTCGAATCGGACCGGGCCATATCCGGAAAAGATGTTCTTCCATTTGAATCCGAAGAGTACGATGATGAGCTTGAGCCAGAAGCAATCACCGACCAAGCCATAGCAGATCTTATGGACCCGCACAATTCCGAACGCCAAGTCCTCCTCCGTGAAGAACGTGGATCCCTCCACGAACTCCTCGCCCAGGTCATGCGCCTTCCCACCGATACAAAAGCACTGCGCCTGAAGACAATCCTGCTCGATCTCACAAGCCAGAACTATCGCCAAACACTCGTCTTTACTCAATTCACGGATACCCTCGACTTCCTGCGCGACTACCTCGTCAGCGAATGCGGCTTCCGCGTACTCTGCTTTTCCGGCCGCGGAGGCGAATATCGCCGAACAGACGGTTCATGGAGCATCGTGAGCCGTGAAGACATTAAACGCCGCTTCAAAGCCGGAGATGCGGAAATTCTCCTCTGCACCGACGCCGCCGCCGAAGGACTCAACTTCCAGTATTGCGGAGCCCTCATCAATTACGACATGCCCTGGAACCCCATGCGTGTCGAACAGCGCATCGGCCGCATCGACCGCCTCGGCCAGCGCTACCCCGAAATCGCCATCCGAAACCTCCACTATGCCGACACCGTCGAGACAGACGTCTACATCGCCTTGCGGAAACGCATTCACCTCTTCGAGAACTTCGTCGGCCGCCTCCAGCCCATCCTCTCCAGACTCCCCAAACTCATCACCGACGTCTCCTTTGCCGAAGGCCCCGAACGCCAAAAACGACGCGACGAGATGCATGACACCATCTACCAGGAAGTACTCGAACAGGAAAAATCCACCTTCGACATCGACGAAACCGGCGATGAACTTTTCGAACTTCCCGCATCCACAAAACCCGCCTACGACCTCCCATTCCTCAACACCATCCTTCAGAACCCCGACCTCCTCCCTCCCGGCTACGAAAACCGCTCCTGCCTCGGCAAAGACTACTCCTACTCAAGCCCCGGCCTCAAAGAGCCCATTCGTATCACAACCGACCCTGTCTACTACACCGAACACTCCGACTCGGTCGAACTCTGGTCCCCCGGCTCCCCGGTTTTTCCGAGAGAAGGCAATCCGGAATAGAAGCCAGAAGTTGTGTGAATAGTATTTTGGGTTAAAAAAGTAGCTCAATGCTATATCGATAACTCATTCCCGATCAAATATTTTCTTCAACATTTGGAGAAAAAACTGGCCTGAATCCTACATGAGTTAGAAAATAATCGCATTTCTCAGAGTATGTCTTTTCCATTTTTTTAAGATGCTTTTTCTGAAAACGAACAGTTTTTCTTTTTTTGACCGTCAACGTAGTGGGATTTGTTGCATTAATCTGCTCGATAGTTTTGAGTATCTGATCGTCCAGAACTCCTTCGCTTTGCATTGCGAGGATGAAATGATCTTCAGAAATGAATGGATTATGGATAATACTGTTTGCCAAACCAGCAAGTTCGTCCTCTGGCAACAATTCTTCCCCGTTATTGAAGAGGTCAGTTAGGTATGAAGTACAGCTATGGTCTCGATCGAAAGTAAAAATCTCTACATCTTGCCTTTCAAAATCCTGTCCCATTCTGAGCTTATAGACCCATGCTTTTTGTTCAGTTGGCCGTGGCATAACTTGATAACCAATAACTTCCAGGGGACACGTGAGAACCTCAGCTTTGGTTTTCATTCGGGAAGGCCATTCGATTCGGTAAATTACTCCAACCCCTTTATACAGCGGGGAATACCTGTTGCCTTGCCACTCATGTGTGGCAAAAAAACCTGCAACAGCAGGACTCTCTGACATATCCAGGCATTCTGTCTTGAATCCGTAGTGCTGAGCGATTGCCACTAGATCCACATGCAATTTTATTTTTTTTGAGTACAGGACTGCCGGATGCTCTCTCAGAATATCAAAAAATTCAAACATCCTAGCTCTGTTCGAATAATACCCCCAGATTTGTTTCATGCTCAGATCATATAAACTGTTAACAAAATCCATACCCCTGAATAGTGTTGGGAGACAAGGAGTGATTTTAACTGTTTGTCCTCTATACAAATATGGTGATGCAGCGGGGGAATTGCTTGAAGTAATAATTCGCCCCTCATCTTCACCATAATCGACCCATTCATATGGTAAATCTGTTGAGACAGGTAAAAATCGACGTGGTGTATCTTGTTCAAATTGTTTCAGTAAATCAAAATATGATAAATAATGACTCATGATCTCTTTTAACCCGGTTTTCGCTAAAAAGCGAATAATCGTGCTCGACTCTATTCCTATCTGTCCTTAAATGGTCACTTGTGTTTGCTGAACGTGATTACCTTCTCGTTTCACCCGCGCCCGAAACAGGTGACAATCACATATAGATCATCTCATAGGAATAGGCCTATTGGGAACCATCATCGTATTCAACCAACCCGAATACCTGAAACCCACTGCTTACCCAAGTTCTCCCTGTACACCATGCCCCCAGCCCCGGAATACACAGTGAAGAAATTCCGCACTCTCCCTCTCGTTTTCATCCTCTTTCTTTCCATTATATCCGCCTGGTCCCAGGATCCCACCGTCTACATCACCACATTCGGCGCCAAATACCACGCCCTCGGTTACGCCTACCTCAAGAAATCCTCCATCCCGATCCCCCTCACCGAGGCGATCGCCCGCCACCTCAAACCTTGCAGCGTCCGCCGTCCGCCCAAACCGAACCCTCAGCCGGAACCTCCAAAACTGACCGCAAACCCGGACCTCTACCGTGTCGATCTCGCAGAAGTCGCCTCATCGTCCACCGCCGACCTCTCCTGTATGCTCCCCGCCCACGTCAGCAAACACGTCGACAACGACACCGTCCACGTCACCATCGCAAACCCGCCTCCGGGAATCCACCCCGAGGAAACAATCTGCCTCCTCGGAGTCGACACCCCCGAGACTGTCGATCCCCGCAAACCAGTCCAAGTCTTCGGAAAAGAGGCGAGTGACTTCACCAAGATCAGACTTCTCCGAAAGGAAGTCCTTCTCGCCTTCGACTGGGATCTCCGCGACAAATACGGACGCCTTCTCGCCTACGTATACCTTCCCGATGGCACATGCTTCAACGCGCCATCCTTCAGGAAGGTTTTGGCCGCACCTACCTCCAGTACCCCTTCCACTTCCTCGAAGAGTTTCGGAATATAGACCGGAAAGCACGCGAAACCCGAAAAGGATTGTAGAATTTCTGACACCGAGTGCCCGTAAGTTCCCCACCATCCCGAACGCTAATCCCGTATCGTACCACCCACCTTCTCTAGGTAACGGTGAGCTTTCCTGTCATTCCGCTTCGGATGTTTTTCAAGGTAATCTGTGATGATTCGCTCCGTTTTCTCGATCTCAGCAATAAGCCTCTCGGACCCCTGCCGTGCATCCCTGAAATTCAGTTTGATTTCGATTTCATGAAACGTGATCCGGTTCTTCATGTCGTCGTATTTGTCGATGAGCCGCTTCAGCGAGTTCAGATACACCCTCAATTCCTGAATATCTTTCCTGTTCATGGCTCCCTCTATCGTAGCAGTCTGATTATTAATTATTATATCACATAATGCTAAGTTAATAACAATTGGTGCTCATAGTATACGTACGCCACGCTCACAGCAAGGATCGCACTCTCTCCACGACCAACATCCCCACAAGTCCCCATAAAATCCACACCTCAATCCTCTGCCTCCGGAAGGTTGATTCCACATCGTTCCGCAACTTCCCTGACTCTCTCGCTGCCGCGTCGAGCAAGCTCCTCATTTTCTGAGTCGATTCTTCCGATCTCTGCAACATCCCGGATACCGAGAGCAAGACGCTCCTGATCCCGGACAAATCCGCCTGCAAGCCCATCAAGGATCCCTCGAGCCTCTGCGAGCTCGTGTCCAAGTCGGACGATATCCTCTCGATTCTCCCGAACGAGCCCGAGAGCATCTCCAGCCGCTGCGACGTTTCCCTCCAACTTCTCGACAGCTCCGGCAAGCTGAAGGACAGACTCCCGACGGGCCTCTTCATAGTCCCTGAGTTCGTCTCCAAGGCCCGAAAGATCCGCTGCAAGTCGACCAAACTCTCCTTCAAGTACTCGTCTGTCTGCATCGGCTGCGACGCTTCGGCCTGCGAAATAGACTCCTGCGAGAATGAGGGACAGAGCCCCACAAGCGCCAAGCACAAACCACACCCGATTCTTCTCCACATTCCCACTCCCTTCATCACTCCTGATCGCCACCACGCCCCTTCAAACTCTTCACCGCCTCCACAAGCCCCTTCAAATCCTCCCAGGTCGTAAAGAACAACAGAATCAGCATCCCAACCTCACAGGCCATCCCCGCATACAGCGCGCTCATTGCCCCCGTCCTCGCGCACTCGTAGTACAGATACGCCTGCTCGACAAAGCACCCGAGCGCCAGCACTCGCCGCATCGACGTCGCGCCCGAGTTCTCCTGAAACGCGTTCGGCTTCTTCAAATGTAGTCCTCTGGATTGATCCGCTTTTCGTATGGATCGAGCTGCCCGCACTGCCGGTGGATCTCCCAGTGGACGTGCACCCCCGTCGAGAATCCCGCATTCCCCACTGGAGCGAGCACCTCGCCCTCGACCACATCCCGCTTTGTCGTCACAAGAATGTGGGCGGAAAACCGCTCTGTGCTCGCCGATTCGATGTAGCCATCGAACGAAAACGGACGTCGCGTCGACACATTCAGAATCGCCGCCGGCCAGATATGGCACAGAAGATGCAATCGCCTTGATCCAGACTCCTCGATTGCGACGAATGCCCCGAAAATATCCTCGTAGTAGTGCGCAAACGGTAGCCCGAGAATCTCCGCCTTCTCGCCGGGACCAAAGGAAAAACCCTCTCGCCGGAAAATCGCGTATCCCCGTGCTGCCCCGGAACACGGCGCCCGTATGATCCCCTCACCCCCCGCGATATCGAGCGCCCCGTGGATATGTTCCCCAGGATTCGAAAGTGGCCGCGCGTCGCGAAAGCCCGCCGTCACCCGTCCACCTTTCACCGGCATCAAGCTCTTTTTCCTCCCTCTTTTTGATGCCGAAGAATCACGCCGCCCGCTCCTTCTTCTCATCCTCATGCCCGAGCATGGACAGAAGGTGCTCGTCGTAGATCCCTTGTGCCTCTTCTATGGAAGAAAGCGCGTGCATCACATTCCCGTTGCACTCGCCATCCCTCTGCGCCTCAAGACTCGCCTTCAAGCTCGCAAGTTGCGAGCCCTGCAACCGGAACAGCGTCCGGATACTCCGCCCGTTCGCACGGGACTCGGCCAGCACGAGCTCCATCGTCTTCTTGGACGCGAACAGCCACTTCAGATTCAGCCACACGAGACCCGCGATCGCTGTCGCCACGAGAGCGATCGCTGCATCCGCGAACGTCGCCACGAGATTTTCCATCGCCCCCCTTCATCCCTCAGCCGTGTTGAGAATCGCCTCGGTGTCCTGCCGATACCGGGCCGTCAGCCAGGACAATTCCGGGTACGGTCGGTCAAAACCGAGCCGGAAATCACAGCCGCCCGCGTAGCGGCACTCCGTTACACTCGTGATCCGCGCATCGCGCGTCTCGCCAAACGCCCGGACCGTCACAAGGTCCCCCAAAGCATAGTCGACCCCGTACACCAACCCCGCCGCCTGATTTGCCGGCAAAGCAGGCGCTGCCGACGCTGGTGCCGACGCCTCAAAGAAATCCTCGCACCCGCATTCCAGAAGCCGCGTCCGAGCCCGCGCACGCAGCTCCGCCTCCGTCCCGAGCTCTCGGGCATCCAGAAACTCCTCCCGCCTGTCCATCCCGCATGGTTCCTCCCCCGCAAACACCGTCGCGACAAGGCGCCCGGCTCCGCTCCCCGATCCCCCCACGATGATACAATTCCGCCACAGAAGATCCGACCTTCGCAACTCAGCATCCGAGAGGGTATCAAAGGCAGCTGCGAAGAGAGCACGCGGATTCGCGCACTGACCCTCCCGCCTGTCCGTTCCGAAACGCACATCAAAGACAAATCGCCGTTCTCGCACGTCCACCCTGATCGCCGGCCCTGCCCCCGTCGTCCAGGCACAGCGCTCCACCTCCGCCAGAACCGTCGCAAAGCGCGACGAAACCAGGTACGCATCCCCTCGACCCTCATCAGGCGCCACCACGAGATCCGCACAGCTCCCCGAAGCCCGGTCAAACCGCCGTGAAGCGGGGAGGGCGTACGCCCCGCACTGACTCGCCACCAATGTCTTCAATACCGTCTCCGCAGCGCCGGCATGCTCGTACCGCGCACAGCCCGCCGTCGGCAATACCCGCCGCCACGACAGAATATGCACAAGCTCATACCCGATCGCCGTCACCCGCTCCGACCCCACCGACCCGCCCGCCATCGTTAACCGCAGCTCCGTGACAATCCCGCAATGCGTTTCGTCTCCCACCGGAATGAGAATCCGACCCCTTTTAAGCTCGCACGCCCACAGCGATCCCCGCCGCATCGCGATCCGGAAATCCCCCGCCTCGGCGAAGGACGACGTCCACACTAGCGACACGTACTCGTCGATCTCGCACACGAGTTCCAGAAGCGGTGTAAACACGCGAACAGCCAGAGCCTCCGTACTCTCTTCCTTTATAGAATCACCGTCGATCCGCGGTGGATCTGTGCGTTTCCATTCGTCCCCGCGAGCACACAGTCCGGATACACCTTCACAATCGCCGTCGCTCCTGGCTCCGTCGCCAGACGCTGATTCGCTCGCCAGCGAACGCCGAAATCCCGACTCTCAAAGATGCCAAACCTCCCTTCCGCCGCCGCGAGAATCCTCCCCGAGTCGAGCCTCACAAATCCATTCACCGCCACACAGCCCTCGAGCAGGGCCACCCGCTCCCAGCTCAGTCCCGAGTCCTCAGACCGGTGAATCTCTGCCCCTTCTCCCGTTCCCGCGAGAATCACCCCATCCCCGAGCGAGAACAGACAGAGCACGTTGATCGCATCCGCCGAGAGCGTCTTCATGAGATTCCAGCTCAATCCCCCATCCGTACTCCGGTAGATCCGCCCCGTCCCTTCCGTACCCGCAAGGAAAATCCCTCCCCCGAGGGACACAAGCGCCCGGATCCCTGACTCGCTTCCCACCCTGCCGGCAAGACTCCAGCTCACTCCAGAATCCAGACTCCGGAATACCTCGCCATTCGGTGCCGTCCCCACAAGCGTGATCATCGGCGCCCCACTTCCTCCCGTTGCATGCACGTTTGAAGCGACGGCCGCCACGTACTCCGACCCCCCGAGCCGCCCCCCATCTACCCACGTCGCCCCGTCGTTCGCGCTACGAAAAATGTGCCCCGTCATTCCGGTCCCCGCGATCACAACATTCCCGTCCAGCGCCAGCATCGACAAAACCTGAGTCTCGCCCCCGAGCCTCCCCGTATCTGTCCAGCTCACCCCTGCGTCGAGACTCCGGAAGATCCGTGCTTCAGGAGCCGTTCCCGCAAGAATCCCTGTCAAATTGCCTTTTACGAGACAGCACACCGCCGTCTGCGATCCGAGCCTCGCAAGATACTGAAAGATCGTACAGGAAACCTGAAAAACCCCCGCATTCAGTGCATCCGCCACTTCAGCCCGAATCCTCTTCCATGTCGCCCCATCCGGAACATCGTCCAGACAGTCCTGCGAGTTTATAAAGTGCGGCCGGTACTGTCTTTCATCCGTCACTGAAAACGCATATGCTCCCGTACGCCGGTCTATGAGCACACGCGCCAACAGAATATCCGTCTGTGCCACAACTGCCGGTGCCACAGGCTCCATCCCAGCCGACCCGGGAATCACCACCGCGAGCATCGTTCGCGCCGCTTTGTCGAGCCGCAGCACAACCCGATCGATCCGCCGGAACCCCGACGTCAGATTCCCCAGCGCCACAACCTCCGGCGCATCGTTCAGATACAGAACCCCCGCCTTGAACGCCACCCCGGAATTCACCATCACCGAAAGCCCGCCCGTCCCCGACACCGCGAGCTCCCCATCTGCACCCAGCAGGACCCCATCCGCCCGCTGAAACGCCTCGTGCAGCCGCGCGTTGAAAAACCCCGCCGGATATGCCCTGTCCCCGCCCACACTCGTAAAAAACCCCGAAACCTGAGCCATCCCGATTCACACCCCCGCATACCGCGCCCGGAACACAATCCGGGCCACCGACCCTTCCCCCGGCGCCTCGTCCACAAACTCGATCGCATTCATCCCCGGCACGAGCGACAGAAACGAGGAATCGAGATTCAGGAACTGCATCCCGCTCATCGAACAGCCCCCCGACTCAATCCGAACCGTCTTCCGCCCAAACCCCGAATCGATCCGCACCACCTCGCACGCGCGCACATCCTTCAGAATCTGGATAAACTCCCCCGTCGTCCGGTTGTGTACCGTCGGATTCAAGACCGGCCCCGAGAACACAATCACCATCGGCGCGACCACATCCCCAGGATTCAGTACCTCAATCCGTCTGCCTTCGGTCCACTCGTACCGCGCAATCTCGATCCCGCCAGCCCCGAACGCGATCCCCGCCTCGGAAAACTCCGTTTGCACCCCGAAGTACAGAATCACCACTTCCGTTTCCGCGAGATCCAGCCAGTACGGATTCGGACACACAAACCGCAGCACAAACCGCTGATGCGGCCGCCTGACATCAACCTGCGGAAAAAACGGTGAATCCACCGCCATCGCCTGGATTACGAACCCCTTCTGGCCCGACTCCACCACGAACCGCCCGCATCCTGACTTCGGACACAGCGCTCGCACCATCCGCCGCCGCACCGCATCCACAGACTCCGCATCAGCCGGGTAGGGCGTCAGCACCCCCGAAACCCCCACCGTCCGCGCCTCAAAACACGACCCCACCACCGAAAACCCATCCTGAGCCGGCGCACGAGACCCCTCCACCGCCACAGCCGCCCGATCCACCCCCGTCACCTCGGTGATCCTGAACGGATGCGCCGAAAAATCCAGCACCTCCCCCGAAGCACTCTCAAACCAGACCCGCATCCCGAATCCGACCTACATGCCAGCCCGCAACGCCAACTCCCGAGCGATCTCCCGCACAGCCCGCAGCGCTGCAAGTGGACTCTCTTCGTCGATCATCCGAATCCTGACCCCTTCCCCCTCACGCTTCTCCCGCACATCCTGTGCATCCTGCGAGTCCTGTGCATCTTGCGCATCCTGCTCTTCCAAACAAAATCCCCTCACGCAACCTCCCTGTCACTGAGCACCCTCCTGTACCCTACGCTCCTCTGCACCCACTCCCCATGCCCATTCGGAACATCCCTTCCAAGCATTCGGTAGAATCCCATCCCCCGCATCGCCCGATCCAGCGCCTCCTCGAGCGCCGACGTACTTACCCTGTCGTACAGAGCGAACGAAAACGTCGACTCCACCCCCCAAACCCCCTCGATCGAAAAGTGCGAATCCCGATTCCCCGACTCCCTGTATGCGAGAAAGGGGAGGGCCGGCGGCGTCGTCGGCGCCCCGTACACCAGCTTCCCCGGACTCCCCAACACCCCCAAAATCCCCGCATCATGTACAAGCCGCGGCAACAACCACGCCTTTACATTCACCACTCATCCCCCTTCCACACGAACGAGCGCCACCCGCACATGCTTCTTCCACACCGCCAAAGCCCCGACGCGATAAAGCGCCCCGCCATACCCAAAGGCCGAATCCTCGCCGATCGCCGCATCCGGATCACAGAACACCACAAAACCCCGCCCCTCCGCTCCCAGCTTCCCCGGCGCAGGCTGCACAGTCCCCGCCACCGACTTCACAAACACATACGAACGAGTCCGCACCTGCTCCACGCTCAACCCATCCACCGGCGCATAGAGCGCGAGCAGATCCCGTCGTTTCACCCGCGCTCCACCCGGATACCCGACTCAGCCACGAGGAAACCCGCCACCTGAGCATGAATCGCCGGAAACGAACGCAGACCCGGAATCCCCCGTTCGTACTCCTTCCTGACCCCACCCTCGGACTCCGCCCGAACCGTCCCGTTCCCGTTCAGCGAATCCCACAGAATCCCCGGCTGATTCAGATCCACCAGAGCCGCCTCCATCGCCGCGTGCACAACCCCGAGCGGAAGTCCTACAAGCGCAACTCCCTCCTTGTCGCAGGCTCCCGCTCGCGGCCAGGCTAAGCCCTGCTCTCTCGACCATCGCCGCCCCGGCCACAGCCAGGCATACCGGAAGTTGAGATACGCAGTCCCCCCGATCAGCGCCCATTCCAGATTCTCTTCCCTCGTCTCCGTTGGAATCGACAGCCCCGAGACACTCCGGTACCCGATAAACCGCGCCACCGACGCATAGCTCTCGGCCCCCGCAACCCCCGACCCGTCTTCCACCACGAGACTCACGCAACATACCCCGTCACCGTTAAGACAAACGGCTACCCGAGAAGGAGCGCCACATGCTCCGACTGAATCACCCGGAAACCCCAGGCCAGGTGCAACTCCCAGGACACCTGCCCGTACTGCGCAATCTCGATCAGCAGATACGTCATCCCCTTTGCGTCGCAGATCATCGTCTGACTCATCGTCGGATTCGCCGGCATCACCGGAGGCCGCATGATCCCCACCACAGCCCCGCGCTCAAACGCGAGACTCGGCGTATACGAAGCCCCCACCGTGATTGCATTCGAAACCGCAATCGCCTTTCGCACGCCCGGCCGCCCGATCGCGAGCCGTTGCGCGATCGCCGACACACCCTCATTCACCACATACTTGTTCACCGCATCCGCCGCGAACGTCACCACATCGCCTGCAAGAATCGTCCCCGACCCGCCCCCAGCCGCGGAGAGAACCGTTTCACAGTCCCCGACCGCCATCGGCGTCGTCGCATTGATGAGGTAGGTAGTGCCTGTCCCTTTTGTGTGCAGCCCGATCTGGGCCGAATTCGAAATCGCAAAACCGAACTGTCGCCCGATCCGCCCCAGCCGGCGCTCCTCATCGGAACCCGCCGCGTACGCCTGCTGAATCGTCGCCAACTTTAAAAGGTTCGCCTCAGCCGCCGTATCGCAGACAAACTGCAAGTCCGCCATCGGAGCCCCATTGTCCTTCAAAACCTTCCGCACCCCGATGAGGTCATCAAGACTCGATGCAAACGGCGTCGTCCCCGCCACCCCGAACGCCCGCGACGCACCCTCCACAATCGCGAGCCCACAGTCCGCCTCCGCGGCATTCCGGAGCGCCCGCATCTCCTGCATAACCTTCTGCCGGAGCCACTCCTTGTCCGTCCCCGCATTCTCGAGCGAGCGCCGCTGCTCTCCCGTCAGATGCCAGGACCGCTTCTTCGAAGCCGTAATCTGAACATCCACCTCACCCGCAGTATCCGAATCCCCCTGCGGCGGCACATTCGCCGGCACAAAATCCTCAGGTACCCCGCCCGACGCGAGCGGCACCTTCACCACATCGCCCTTCGCCACCTGCTTATCGTCAAAATTTGACGAAATCGCACTGATGATCCCGAACGGCTCGCAGGAAATCTCCTGAGCCGCCGAAAACAGCACCGGCATCAGAGCCGTAAACACATTTCCCACCCCGAACTCCCTCTGTCTCCCGACAGTGGCCCTTCAAAAAAAGAACGCGAGGGTAGGGGACTGTCTCCCGACAGGCCCGCCCCGCACCACCACCCAACCACTCTCGAATCCCTGACCTACGCCACCAGCGCCCCCTTCTCCGCCATAAACCGGGCCTTCTCCTTCGGTGGCAGCGCCGCGAAAACCTCCTCCCGCATCACCTTCCCCTGCACAGCCCCCGCACCCCTCGCCTCACTCGCGCCACCTCCCGAATTCGCCGGAGCTTGAACAAACTCCTTCCCCTCATCCGAAGCCGCAAACTCCGTGATATAGGCCGCAAGCTCCACCCTCGATTCTTTCCCCTCCCGCTTCAGCGTTGCCACCGCCCGCCTGATATCCCCCTCCGACTCAATCGACAGAATCCCCTTCTCCCGAATCAACGCCTTCGCCGCCGGAATCAACGAAGCCTTCACATTCGCCCGCAACAACTCCGCCGTCAGCCCATTGTCCAAGACTAACCGCGCCACCGCCGACTTCTCCCCCGCAAGCGCATCAGCGAGCCCCTTCTCCGAAACCGCCCGCTCCTTCGCCACCTTCTCAAGCCTCCGATCCTTCTCCTCCGAAGCCGCCCGCAGCTCCTCAACTGCATTCTTCAAATCCTCAAAATCCTGAAAAACCTTCGCCACCTCCTCAGGACTCCGATCCCCCACCACCAGCGACCTCTTCTCAAGCCGCGCGAGCGCCGCCTGATCCCTCACAACCTGCGGCTCCATCTTCCCCACAAGCTCCGCAAGCACCCCCCGATCCGCCCCCTCTCCCTTCTCAATCTCCACCCTCGCGGCGCTCACCAACTCCTTCAACGTCATCCCTCTCGTCACTCCTTTCCTCTCCCAGATTTCCTTTCCGCCAGCTAACTATCCGCGGTCTCCATACCCGATACCCGCGGTCAAAGCATGAAAAACCGCAATAACTTCATAATACTCAGATGTAGGTGTACGATGAGGCTTTTGGTTTGAGAAGACCCCAAATTTTAAATAATATTTGTAGCTTGTACTCTGTTACATGCTAATCTGTGGATAAAGTCTCTTGAGTTTGATCCGAGCATCCTAAGTAGTGAACAGCCAATCGCGCCCTTTCATGTCCGGGAATCATTTCCTAGACAGCCTCTTGTTATTGAGAAGATTCTTAGTTGACAGCATGCAAAACAAGAATAAAATAGAGTCATACTTGTGGAGGTGTTCCCCGCGTCGATGAGTAAGGATGCGTTGTCATGCTTCCACTCTGTTGCGGCGAGGGAAGTTGCGCACATCTAATTTTTGTCCTCAAAAGAATTACCACCCTCCTAACGGTGATAAAGCAAAAACCTTATGCAGCAATAAAGGCATAGTTGTATTGCTTAGTCATAATGAAGTGATCGCTCCGATCGCAGAGGAGATGGCTAAACTATTATGGGAAGTCTCGATGAACTGCGTTGGTCGGCATCTGTGAGATGTTCAATGCGATTTTAGTTAAGTGGGCAAAGAATCGATACAGGAAACTCAAGCGGAGTTGGTACATGGCCTTCGCGTTTATCGCAAATGAAGCCAGACGATTGCCGCAGCTTTTCGAGCACTGGGAACTAAGCTGGTATGGTACTGGTTGAATATAAAGAGCCGTATGATGGGAGCCTATCACGTACGGTTCTGTGAGGGGCTGGGGGTGAAATTTCCCTGGCCTACTCGACCTTATAAAGCCCCTTTGTCGTGGTTCTTGCGAGAAGATTACGCAAGAACCACGACAAGCCATCGCTTCGCTCAAGCACGGGGTTTAAAGGTCAAGCCAATGTTGGGCACACCGGCAACAGACGTCCATCTACGCAGAAGGGGGTGTGCGCATGAATACTGTCGATCGCGAAGGTGGAGTAGTGTTCGTCTTTGACTCCACATTCCGGGCGCAGTTCAATCCGCAGAGGTACTTCTGCCAGTCCATCCTGGAGACCGTCTGTCCGGAGAATGACACCTGCACGCCCAGGCCCGAACAGCCTTCTTTGAGCTGCGTGTGTCCCCAATTGACTCGTCGAACTGGGGAGACCTTGACAGCTGGGTCAGGTCTGGAGAGCACCTTGTGAATGATTCGGCCACCGGAGTTGAGAAGGACTTCATCACGCGCCAGAACACCAGTGCGTTGGGGTTCAGACCGTACGTGGTCGCAGTATGGTCAGACCACGTCGCAACTCTCAGCTACATTCATGATTCGCTAGTGCGCGCTGCAGTAGAAGGCTACGTTGGTTGCACGACGCTGGGCGTCTTGAGGACGATAGACGAGTTCCACGCCATGTGCAGAGAAGTCGATCTCGGCTTCGACGCTTGCGTGAAGGATGGTAGATACGTGTATCCCAGCGGAAGCGATCATCTGCTGAGCGCAGAGGTCATGTCCGTGATGGGCTTCGTGCCTGCCCAGTGACGGATGCGCTCCGAGCTGCCAGGCGTAGAGAGCCCGTGCTGCTTGTTGTGTTGGTGTCGGGATGTCTACAACAGCATCCAGACGGACAGCGCTTCGCCCTGCCGCTGATGCCGCAGACGTTAGTTGGAGACAGAATATGGAAGAATCAACACAACGCAAATCATTTGGATACATGTTCCTCAGAGGCCTTGACCGATGTATCGATTGTCACAGGTTAATGGCACCGGGTCTATATGCCTGTCCTCATTGTCGCTCAAATCGAATAGAAACGGTTGAGGAACACGCTGCTGCTCGTAGAGAGTCAGGACAAAGAGCAACTGCAGCGGCACAGGCATGGCTCAAACAGGATTTGGTGACTGCGATCTCCCTTGGTCGGGAGGCGATAAGACTGAATATCTGGAACAGTGTAGCTCAAGCGAACCTTGGGAACTTCTATCTGACATCTGATTCCTTGGGAGACGAAGGTGGAACTCCCCTTGAGTATGTTGCGCGGGCTCTTTCGTTGGTGCATCCAACACCAGATGACGTCCTTGCGCGAGTGAGAACGAAGATCAATAGCACAAAGATTGAATCTGAAATCACTCAGAAACGGCCTTTTTGGTGTTTGACTGCGTATTCACCTGACTCAGATATAGACGAGCTTCTCTCAGCTATTCCCGACGAATGGGGATCGTGTCTCTTTCGCGAGCGATCGCAAAGAACAGAACAGATCTGGGCTAACTGTTTGCCTGACAACGCGGAGGTCTTCCGCAATCTCGTTTGGCAGATGTATCCCAAGGCCGTTCAAGTCGAATTCGTAAGCGCATTGACAAAGCCGCAGGTCTGGTATCTTAAGGCAATCCTTCAAGCATGGGGGTCACATGCGACGCTAACAGCTTTCCCGTTGACACAGGATGAGGAAATGCGTCTGAGTGCATGGATTCCGTCTGGAGCAGGTGCGGTTGTCGTCAAGAATCCGGACACTATGGAAAGTGGCCACGTGGACAAACAGACATGAGTATCGATTAACAACGCGCTACACTGGACGGGGATTCCGCTGCGCCCCATTTGTCCACTATTGAGTGCGCCAAGAAAGCTTGTGTTTTCTTGCCGGCTAGAGTCCGGCGCAGGCAAGGTCGAGCCGACCACCTGCCACTGACAGCGCATCGTTACCGGTAACGGGAAGCGATAAAGCCGCTTGAAGGAATTGCCTAGACCGCAACGCGAGCGAAGGTATTGAGCTCCGAAATGGACAAGTCATGGAGGCCGACGGCGTTCAATAGCCGGAAGGCAACACGGTACGGCACGTCAGGGCGAGCGCTGCATCGCTTCATCGGTGTCGAAGGCCGCGGTCTGGCCACGAACGGAAAACACAGGAACTTGGGGGCCCTGCTGGGTTCCCGAAATATGGGGATATCCGCTGACAAGCTGGAAAGGCGAGGACGCGGAGATGACCATCGGGAGTCGGACTGATTCGTAGTAGAGGTGTAGCGGGGTAACGGCCCGCGAGGACTACAGTTCACTCGAAGGGATCGGCGGCGGTATGCAGAGGGACATAGATCGTACAGGAGACGAGGCTACCATACAAACGAAACTGACCCTCATGGCCGAGATCACAAGGAGAGGAAACGGGGAAAAGATCAACAACGCGGCCTATTTGCTCAATGAAGCGAATCTGAGAGAGTGCTCTGAGATACTCAAGGAAGGAAAGGCGGCGGGAATCGACGGGATCGGAATAGAAGAACACGGACGAACCCTCGACGAAAACTTGATGAATCTCGTGGTGAGATAGAAAAGTCAGGCCTATAAGCCACAGCCGGTGCGAGGAGTATACAATACACCCCAAGGCCAACAAGAAACTGCAGCCGCTTGGTATCCCCTCGACAGAGGACAAGATAGTCCAAACAGGGATAGCCCGGATACTGGAAGCGGTATACGAAGCCAACTTTCTCGACTGCTCCTATGGATTTCGCCCCAAGAGGAGCTGTCACCAGGCAGTGGAACGTGTCGACAAGATCATCATGACGAAACCGGTCAATCATGTGATTGACTGCGACATCAAGGGATTTTTCGACAACGTTTTGCATTCCTGGGTACTGAAGTTCCTGGAGCACAGGATAAGCGACCCGAACCTGCTGCACCTGATCGCCCGCTTTCTACACAACGGCTAGATGGAGGAAGGAACGTTTCACGAGAGTGTTACGGGAACTCCCCAAGGTGGGATCGTCTCCCCCATACTCGCCAACGTATATCTTCATTATGTGCTCGACCTATTGGGCTTAAGCGCGTAGTGAAGCCTCGATGCCGTGGGGTAGTGGAAATGGCCGTGGTATGCTGATGACTTTGTAATCTGCGTACAGTACAAGGACGAAGCGGAAAAGATACTCAAAGCGCTCATGGGACGGCTTGATAAATTCAATCTGGAGCTGACAAAAGAGAAGACGCGGATTATTGAGTTCGGACGATTCGCCGGATGGGACGCGAAGGGGAATGGTACGAAGCCGGAGACATTCAATTTCCTCGATTTTACCCATTACATGGATAAAACGCGAAGCGGATTCTTCGAGCTCGGCCACAAGACTGATCGCAAGAAACTGGCTGTGAAGCTGAAGGAAATGAACCAATGGTTGAAGAATATCAGAAACCGAGTACCAATACAGGAATGGTGGACAATACTCAAGGCCAAACTTCTGGGTCATTTTCGCTACTATGGGATAAGCAGAAACTCTCAAAGTATTATAAACTTTTACATAGGGTACGGCGAATGGTGTTCAAGTGGATAAATAGGCGGAGCCAGAAGAATTGCATGGACTGGGTTGCCTTTTCCATCTACCTAGAACGCCACGAGCTGCCGAAACCACGAATCTACCATTACCTGTATTCTCTCAAGAGCGCATGTGGTGAATATCGTCGAAGAGCCGAATGCTTGAAATCCGCAAGTTCGGTTCTATGAGGGGTGTGCATTCTCTTACTCGTTGTACAACGCTTTGAGGATGACATGTCTACTCGACCAGTACAGGTCAGACATAGGGGTGCGCCGATTTCAGCGGGAAACGGAACTTTTGATCAGTATCTCGGGCATAAGCATCCTTGGGGCCGTCGTATTCATGTCGGATATCGTGAGGATCGAGCGCTTTCCTTCCTCCGTGAAGAACATGACGTCCTATCTCTCGAGCGTGGAGAAGGTCGATGCGTCAGGAAAGAGGCTGCGTGAAGGAGGGCTGAACCGCCGAGGACGCAGGACCTCGTATCGATTCATCCTGCAGGGGCTCGAGCACGTCGTTCGTGGGAACGAGGGTTTTGAGCGTTTTCGCGCCCGACATTCGTCGAAGCGGAGGAACAAAGTACAGGCCGCCATCGTCCGCAAGACCTTCGTCGCGATGTACTTCATGCTGAAAAACCAGGAGGTCTATCGCTATTTCGACGCCCGCATCTACCGCCGAAAGGTGCGAGAACTCGAAAAAATCCTTCAAACTGCCGCTTAACGGATGTTCTCATAGAAGAAGGATAAACGTATGTTCGGCAATCGAGGGGGATGAACATGACACTACAGGCAGACATCAGAGAGCGATTGGAGAGGTGCAATGACGAGAAACTCTTGTGCATGCTCGACAAACCGGAAGACTACACGACTGAAGCAATCGACTATGCACGATCCCTCTTGCTACAAAGAGGCAAAGGAGACTGCATAGAGGAGAAACTGAGAACCCACGATAGGCAGCTTGAGGACGCACGGATTGCAGCAGAGCACATCATAGAGTCACTAAGCCAAAAACTGGGCTCGGAGCACACAGACACGCGATTAGACGATCTGCAAAGAGTTTCAAACTACAGGCTAATAAGGAAGATCCTCAGACCGTCGGGGATCGGGAGCATAGTTTTCGGTCTCATTGCGATTGCAATGGGTTTCAGAGGAATGGGAGATAACCCAATCAACGTGATTCTCGGGTTAATCGGGATATTCCTACTCGTCGAAGGTGTCTGGATAGTCACTTCCCCAACACCGTTCGGGATGATTGTCTATGGAGTTGCTCTCATCATTGTAGGGTTGTGGAACATCATCATAACGATTACGAACTCTGTATCTGATGGTGGCCACAGCTTCTTTGCCATTCTTGGCGGTTGGCAAATTATCTGGGGCTGCCAGAGCTTTGGGCGATACAAACGTTTTTCCAAATTACCCATTAACAAACCTTCGGACGAAACTGTGAAAATCATTGACGACATTGTCAATGAACTTACCAAGGCGAAAACCAAGGACGCCCAAGATGTGATCGAGTTCCAGACTAAAAATCAGATTAAGAATCAGATATGGAAGGGACGACTTGCGCAGGACTCTGCCATCTTTGTGCAAGCCGCTGGACAGGACGTTGTCTTCGCGAAAAAGAGCCAAGTCAGAATCGACAAGCAAGGGAAGGTTCTGATTGGCAAGACGATCAAGGCCGCATTCACGCTCGGTGATCGAAATCTCAACGGTACGATCGATCCTGATACCTTCGAGAGATACGAATCGTGGAAGAACGAGAATCAATAGCCGAACGTCACAAATCAGCGGACCTCGAGCCCGCAACAGGCTCAGGTCCGCTGATTTGTGACGTTCGGCAACAGGAAAGGAGAGAAACCATGAAGGCATTTTTACTATTCTGCATCTGTTACCTTGTTCCTTTCCTAATCTTCGGCCACGCACAGTCAGGAACGCCAACCGAAACCATTGTCAGAGGGGCACTGGCCATTATTGATCAAAACCTGGAAATTAGCGAAAACCTCAAGATTCGTAGCTCAGGTTCGGAAGGGGAGATAAAAGCATGTCGTTTGCTTATGCAGGCATCTGACGCTGAACCCAGCAACCTGGACCTCCGTTTTGCCTCGCTCTGCGGTTTACGTTTGGCTGCCCAATTCGTCTCTTCCTACAAAGAACTTGAGACCTTCGTTAAAGAACACCCTAAGTTTACCCTTGGGAGATTCACTCTCGATGGCTGGAAGGAAGACGATAAAGGCATGGCTCTAGCGATGTTCCGATACTTGGAGTGCACGCCGACCATAGCCAAGGTGCAACCATTCTATGCACAATTTGTCAAGACCGTCGAACTTCTACCTACGAGAGATGGTATATACCCGCGCGCCATTCTCTTTCTCAAGGACAATGTGGCTTATAGGACGAAAGAGATGATGAAAGAAGCGCGAGTTGAGATAACGGTCATTCACGAAAAGGAGAATCCACAACTCGCGGCTATCTATGCGAGGTTTCTACTCCCAAGGAAGAGGCCAGACATTCATAAGGATCTCCATGTATTGAGCCTTCCAAAGTCTGACACATCAATTGCAGCTATATCCTACCTCTGTCTCCAGGATTTCGTGGATGTCGTCGTCACGGAAACGCGCCAACAGGTCCCTGCAGCGCAATTAAGGCCGGAGAAGGAGACATATGCGCTTGGCCTCGACGCAATCCTGAATGAGCGATACGAAGACGCCTATACGAAGCTTACCGTTAAGAATGCCTTGACGGGGCAGGACAGTCTACGTGCTGCCTTACTAGCGGCGAGCATCGCATACGCATCGTGTTCTTCATCGCTTCAGATGGCATCCCTGTATGGCGAAGCCTATCCGAAGCTGTCCAAAGAACTATGTGTCCAGGAAATGGTGTATTTTATGGAGCGTGCCGGCTTGTGGGGCAAACGTCTTGTAGAGTCGCTGAATGCGGTGATCGGTGCTCCTGATCTTGGATCTTTGGCAATTGATGTACCATTGCCAAACGCCCTCTCTGAGGCAACGATGCAAAAAATAGATATTGAAAAAGGCATCAATGATGGCAAGGTCCTCTCGACCAAGGAGAAAGAGCAAGTTCAGAACTGGAGAACAGGCATAACACTCCGATGGCTGCTTGTCCTGAGCATCGATCCGTCAGCCTCACAGGGAGAGATTGTCACAGGTGAGGTGAAAGGCACCGTAAAATGGCTTCCATATCCGTTGCTCGCTATTGCTAGTAATCTACTTAATCTTGCTTCCATGAATGTCGCGGCTTTGACAACCCCTGAAGTCAGATACGCCTTCGCCATGCAAAAATCCGATCTTGAGTATGTTTTGAAAACTATACAGTCTGTGCTAGATAAAGCACATTCTATCGATGTGGAAAACAAATACTCCAAAGAGATCTCTGACCTCGCTACGGAGAAGACCCGTTTAGCCACCCTCTTAAAAGATGTACCCGAAGGTGTGAAGGTGCCCCCCGCGCAGGATCCAGACTCAAAGAAGATACGAGATGGCCTTATATTAATTAACGAGGGTAAGTATGAGCAGGCATGGACTACTTTTCAGGGATTGTTGCCAGAACTGAAGAAGAGCGTAGATGCAAATGCAAACGATCCCCAGGCTCATCTTAACCTTGGATCGGCTTACTATCTGGCAACACATGCCGCCGCTAAGCTCGAAAAGGGTCCTAAGCTTATGCAAGCGTTGATGACATGCATCGAAGACAAGTATTTGGAACATAGTAAGGAAGAAATAATGCTTTCCCTTAAACTTATGCCGGCCAATGATCCGCGGAGTACTGGAGCTCAGGCAATATTAAAGCAGGTGGATGCCATGTTGGAGAAAATGCATAAGAAGTAACCTCGCAGCCAGAAGCTTTCGATTCCTCGGGAAGTGTTTCTGTCCTGTTGGCGAGCTGTGAAACCAAGGTAGTCTCGAAGTTTGTATCATCCACGAAAATAAAAGTACTTGGCGAAGCTGAAAGAGTCATAATGTGTTTCAGCGACTGGGTCATCTGGAGAATTGAGTATGCTCCCTTGTGTGAGTTCAAATGACAATAGATATAGAAGAGCGATAGGAATTTGCGTATTGGACAAACATAGCCCGTAGGAAGAGGAAATTGAAAATTAACCATATATGGTTTCTAGTAGTGCTAACAGCTTTTTCATCCGTTGCATGTAAAAATATCACCGACTCGACGACAACAACTACCTTACCTTCTGTCACCACAACGACAACAACTACCTTACCTTCTGTCACCACAACGACAACAACTACCTTACCTTCTGTCACCACGACAACAACAACCACCTTACCTTCTGTCACCACGACGACGACAACTACTTTACCCTCTGTCACCACGACAACAACCATGACAGCAACAACAACTACGACCTTGGCACCTACACCAGTCACTTACAAGGCATATGGATTTGATTTCAGCCCCTACGTTGATGGTCAGGATCCTAACAAGGGTTCGTCACTGAGCATAAAGCAGATCCAGTCTCGACTAAAAATAATCGCCCCCTACACCACAAACATACGGACATTTGGCTGTACAAATGGTCTCGAAAAAACCGGTTCGATGGCGCATGAGTTAGGACTTAAGACCGCTATCGGCGCATGGATCAGCAGTGATAGCGATGTTAATGAGTTGGAACTTTCAAATCTAATTGCCCTCGCAAAGGCGGGGGATGCCGATATGCTCATTGTAGGGAGTGAAGTTCTTCTTCGTGGTGAGCTCACTGAAACCCAGCTGATCGATTACATTAATCGTGTCAAATATCTTGCGCCTGGAATTCCGGTGACCTATGCTGACACCTACTCGGTTCTATTGTCGCATCCTGCAGTAATCAATGCTGTTGATGTAGTCATGGTAAACTATTATCCCTACTGGGAAGGCATAAATATTGGAAAAGCCCTATCGAGAATAGATACCGTTCACAAACAAATTGTTGCTGCTGCAGGAGGGAAGGCTGTGATCGCTTCGGAGACTGGTTGGCCAAGCGATGGCAACTCAATTGGGAATGCTATTCCTTCACTTGCTAACGCAGTCAAATATTTTAGTGATTTCATTTCATGGGCTCGTAAAAACAACGTGGATTATTACTATTTCGAGGCTTTTGACGAAAGTTGGAAAGCCTCCTATGAAGGACCTCAAGGATCACATTGGGGCGTCTGGGACAAGTTGGGCATTATAAAGAGCAATATGGATCAAGTGTTTTATCAATAAGAAATTGCGTTTTTTCATAATGAAATGTTCATGCTCCGAAACAAAAAGATCATTACTTTCTAATATTTGTGGTCGGACTATGAAATGATTCTGTTGCGGCTAGTATTTTATCACATCTTAATCTGTGGGTAAAGTCTCTTGAGTTTGATCCGGGCATCTTGTGTGGTGAACTGCCAGTCGGCACCCTTCTGTATAGTATTTCGATTAGTTTTCCAAGCCTGAAGTCCCGTTGTCAAAGAATCTATTGTATCGATCCTTCGATCTAGGTACTGCTTGCTCATGGCACTCAATTCGATTTCTGCACTATTCAGCCAGCTTCCATGGTATTCAACTTCAAGCAGATACCGGATCTGATTCGCCCACTCGACTTTGGTTCTATATTCCCATGGATCGGTATGTCGCCAGCCAGTCAAAGCTTCCGTGAACAAAAAGATGCAGCAGGTTCCATTCCGAATATATTCGCCGTCCTGTCGGGCGCTGGTTCCCCTCTTCATGGGAATCGACTCTCACGTCTCGCCAAGAAGTTGGTAGGGCTTCTCGTCCATACAGATAACCGGAAAATCAGGATTGTAGGGCTGCTGTTAAACTTCCAGTACATCCTCATGCAGGCAACTGTCGGCGCCGATGGTAAATTGCCGGAAAGGGGACTTTCAGTTTACGATAAACAATACAGCGCAGCCATCGTGCCCGTTCATGCGCACACGCAGTACAGGTACGCTCCTTGTACAAAGCACCCGAGTGCCAGCACTCGACGCATGGACGTCGCTCCCGAGTTCTCCTGGAACGCTCCCGGACGTTTTACATTCTTGGTCCTACAATTCATGGGCCCCCGACCAATGGCACCCCTTCGTCCGAAGCTAAAGTAATGTTGTAAAACCCCGGCACATCCGCTAAGGGTTGTACACGCTCGCTCCGCTCCTATGGGGAGCTCCGCTCGGGCTTCGCCCCAGACCGGGCGGATCATGGTTTGAAAATCAGTAGGGGAAGATCCGCCCGGTCCGGCGTATACAACACCATTAGCGGAAATGCCGCCACTTTAAATCGGACGAAGGGGTGCCACGACTCGTTTTTCTGCACCTAATAATTCACCAGCTGCACATGGACCAACTGACAAATCAACCCAGGCTCACATATCAGTCTCGCCTGGGGCTCACCGACCCCAAACGGGGCTCATGCCACGGCCTGCGGCCTTTTGTGACATGAGCCCCGTTTCTGGACGGTTCGCATAACCTCCAACCCTGAAAATCCTCATAAGCCCTCCTGTCGGCGTCCGGGCCTCCGGCCGACGGACGTCTCCAGAAGGGCCAGTGCCGTCGTCCTCCGTCCGCCCGGACCTCCGGCCGACGGGCGTCCTCCGAACGGCGTCACTGCCTCACGTAAAAATGTTTACAATACCCTCGCTCGCATTCGCTTCGGCTCACAGCTATATAGCCTCCTGTCACCACGCCCGGACCTCTGGTCGACGGACGTGGTGACAGGAGGCCGGGGATCCCGTCGCGGCCTCCGTACGAGTCTCCGGTCAACGGACTCCACCCGCTCCGGTCTCCCCGCATTCCTCAAAAAAAAACGTTTCCACATCCACCTGTTGCATCCGGAAGGCTTCGCCTCCCGGCCCCGGAATCGCACCTTCCGGCCATCTCCTGCCGACACCCGTCCTCGAGACCTCCTCTAGGATCGGAGATCTCTCGTCCGGGTCCCCATTCGCTCTTCCTCCGTAATTCATCATCCTGCTGCCATCGCATCCAGAGAATTCTGCTTCCCCATCGATCGAAAGCCGCCTGTTATGCGATGTGCCCATTCTCCCGCAATGTTGCCACAACACCCGCCATAGCCGCTCCAAGAAAATAGGCTAGTCGTTCCTCGTGTTCCCCGCATTCGGGACCATAGTCCATCCCGAACATCAACACATGCCGCTCATGAGCCAGAGCCACATGCAGACATTCATGACACAGGATTTCGGTTCCGCAATTCTCCATATTCACGAACATCACTGCAAAGAGCCCGTCCGAGGCCCCTGATATACTATCCAGCCGCATGATCGGACACACGAGCCCAAGCGTACTATCCAGCTCGGAAGGAAGAATCAAACCATACCGTTCATAAATCTCCGCTACATGCTCCCGCATGGTCCGTGCTGATGGCGAAACATGCACCTCAAAATGCGCCTTCCATCCCTCCCTCCTCATGACATAGACAGTATTTTCCTTCTTCTTCCTTCCCATAATCCTCCGTTCACTATGGAAAACCTTCTAGTCCCGGACTCTCACCGCCTATGCAACCTTTCGTTCCCCTTCCGTCTCCCTCTTGGGAATTCTATAGCTCTGGGTTTTCCCAAGCTCCCTCTCAATCTCCCCCGCATCCATATCCTGCGCGAGAATCCCCGCCACCTTGCACCGAGCAAGCCAATCCACCCGCCTAAAATCCCCCGATTGCACCGCCTGAAGCAACACCGACAACTCATCAGGCGTAATCGCTGCTGGCATATACTCCGTCAAGAGCATCACGCTCACCCCCTCAGAATTTCCCCCAGCCCACCGCACCATCAACTTCAACACCTTCGTCATCACCGCCGACACCGCCTGCGCCATACTCGCGAGCGTCGCATTCGACCCCGTCCTCTTCATCCGTATCGTCTCCGCCGCCTCGATCCCCGTCTTCTCCGAGTCCAGCATCGACCCGCCGAGTTGCGACATCCACTGCTCCTTCTGACGTGCCGCCGACTCAAGCGCCGACAATCCCGCCCCTGTAAACTCAAGGTAATACGCCTTTGCGTCCGGAGCGCTCGACGCGATCCCCCGCATCGAGCCAAGCTTCACTGTCTCTCCCTCCTGGAACGAAAACCCCGCAAAGATCGGCGTCGGCAAACCACAAAAGAACCTCCCGTGCTCCAGATCCGCCATCGTCCGGTAATGCGACATATTCACATCCACCAAACCCAACAGGGGAGGGCAGGCCGGTTCCGACGAGCCATACTCCGGATCCAGAAAGAAAAACGGAATCCGGTCTAGCGGCGCGTCATCCAGAAGCGGCCTCACCGTCGACACTACCGTCCACTCTTCCTTCTCATCCTCGTTCTTCACCTTCCGCCAGAGTCTCACGACATACCCTTCAGCGCTGAGGATCAGCTCCCTGAACTGTTCCTCCTCACACGCCTCCTCCGACTCGAAAAACTCGTGCAGCACCACATGATCCGGCACCGTATACCCGGAGCGCCGCCCCTCGTGCCAGAAGGTTATATCCAGAGCCCCATACGCTGCGAGATACGGCCGCGTCCGTTCCCGCACCGCATCCCCCTTCGTCATCCCTGCCCGAATCTCCCCCGCATAATCCACGAGAATCCCGTACCGGCCCATCCCGATCACATTCTCGAGCGCATCCTCAAGAATCTCCAAAAACGGCTTTCCCGCCATATTCGCATCCACCAGAAGCGGATCATTCGCGACGAGCCCCGAAATAACCGGCGCCTTTGAAAACGCCAACCCCATGTATAGCGTCAGCGTATGCCCCGCTGCGCCATAAAACACGGTCCGCATTCTATAGGCGTCATACGCCGCCTGATCCTGCCCCGGAAGCCGCGGCAAGTAGACCTCCCCAGCCTCCTTCACCGCATCCGAACCCGCAAACGCATCTCGACACCGCTTCCACCTCGACAAAAACTCGTCATACCGCCTATGCGTCTGAGAAATCCCCCTCACCCCACCTCCTTTAGTACCCTCAACTCCTATCCCCTGCATGCACCCAATCTGCCCACTCCTTCCCCAACCCACAACACTCTATGCCGCCTCCAGCCGCACCGAACACGTCACACTCCGCGCCGCTATTATCCGGTATCCGATATCGTCAAACGCATGATCTTCCGCATTCGTATCCACATCGTCCGGCTTCAACTGGTCCCTCGGCAGCGTAGGCACCGTCCTGATCGCTCCCTCTGTACACGTATCGAAAAAGAAAATCCCCGGCTCCTCCATCCGCTCCGCCAACCCCGCCTTCAAGAGCCTCCGGAGCACCGCCAGCCGCTTTGTCCTCGACCCCGGACTCTTGTCCGCACGCACAAAACACCCGCTGCGCCCATACCCCTGATCGATCCCCTTCGCGATCGACGCCTTCCCCGGATCCGCGTCAAAAATCGACGAATCCGCCGGCCCCGCCTCCACAGTGCGGATACCCAGCCTCTGAACCAGCACCTTCTCCCGTGCCGCGATCCCCCTCCCGATCTCAGTATCTTCCAGCTTGCATCCCTCATTCGGCTTGCCATTCCACCCATACCACTCCGAAACTCTGAAAAGCGTCCCCCGGGGCCAGCTCCGCCGCCTCCCATCCGCGAGCGTCGCCTCAGTCCCATCCGACTCCACCCACCACCCCACGCTGAACGGACGAGAGCTCCCCCAGTCAAACGACCGATCTACCCGCCACGTCGCCGGAATCCTGAACGGCCTCACCACATGCTTCGAGCGGTCCCACACATCATCCACCGCCCCGCCCGCCACAATGTCCCAGTCTCCCTCCTCCAGAGCCCGTACCAGCTCCGGACTCCCGAGCCCCTTCAGCCGCATCCGGTACCCCGGATCGTCCCGCAACAGATCCGGATTATCTGCCATCCTCGCAGGAATGAATTGCCGCTGCATCCCGCCCTCATCATCGCCCATCTTGTGGACCCCAGGCCCTAGATTGACAAAGTCTGCCTTCACCCAGTTGTGTCCGACATTTCCCGGATTCGAACCCACAACAATCCGCGGGAAAACTCCCGCCCACCGTCTCGGCACCACAATCCCGATCATCCGTACCCGACCCCTGAGGTAGATGTAGATCGACTTCGGAAACGTCGTCAGCTCATCTACCATGAGCACATGCATCTCCGCCCCGTGGTAATCGTACTTGTTCTTCTCATACTGGCAATGCCTGAGGTGGATACACGCACCATTGTGCAGAAACCTGATATCCGTATCGACGATCTTGCACTTCCCCGAATCCACCCACCCCGCCAGCATCGCCGGAAACGAGTGCGGTCCCGTCATGTGGTTATCCCACAGCTCCCCATACGTTCTCCGGAATAAATAAACCTGCAAGCCTGGAATATCATTGCACCAGATAATCGCTGCCACTCTCAAAAGATGCGACTTGCCAGGCCCTGCAGCTCCGCCAAACAGAATCTCTGTCGCCGGAGACAACAGAACCTCCACCTGCTTCGGATGCAGACTAAGCTCCACTTACACCCCCACAGCCCTCCTTCTCCCCATCAGACTCCTCCGGCTTCTTTCCAATGAACACCGTCAGCGAGTCATCCGAATGCATCAGCGCATCCAAATCCACCGCCTGTTTCGGCATCCCATCCAGCCTGTTCACGATATATTTTAGAATCTCATCCGAGCCCGGAATTCTCACAGTCTTACCATCCCCATCCACGATCGTCCTTCCGAGCGCCCTCTGGTAGAGTTCCTCTACCAGCCTCTGCTTGCGTGTTACACGGTCTCCCTTTTCCTTTTTGCCCAAGTATTTGCGGAACAAATCAGTCACAGCATCGCCTGATTTTGGTCTTCCCGCTGGATTTCCCGACTGGCCTTTCACAAACTTGCCCCGCTTCTTCGTCTCCACCAACCCTCCTGTTCCGTCCTGTTTATCAGGATTTATAAGGGAATATGCTATGAAATAGTAATACTGCCTAGCATTAAAATTCATAAATATTCACACAAGTGGGTGGAAAGAAGGGGGTACATACTGCTGTCCGACATTCCCGCCCTAGCTTCATTCAGACGAGTGTTCGATATCCTTCCGGTCAGAAAGAGCGTGCTTTCAGAGCCCGGGCCTGTTCTGAGTGTGTGTGGGCTTGGTTGGTGGGCATGTGCTAAAGATCACGGCCCGGGCCAGCATCGGGCCGTGATCCGCCCGCAGTCATGGATGAGCATCCGCCCGTTTATAGCGGGCTCCAGCTCATCCATTCGGCGGGCGCGCTTTCCTAATAGAGCAGCGAAGCCATCATTGACCTCTCATGATTGTTGTCAGTAGCGGCATACCTGGTATTCGCGGATCTCGTTTCGTTTTGTCCCACACTGGACAAATTCAGATGAAAACGTTGAGCGGGGAAGGTGAGGGAAGCGGCTTGCGTATCCGTGCCACACTCTGTGACACGTTCACACGTTCCCCGCCATGCCGAGGAGGTTTCGGGAATACGAGCGGAGTCCCGAGGGTCCACGAAAAAAAGAATTGTAGTGCGCATACGGTTCGGTTCTTCGCTGTTAAAGAAAGCGATGTGTTTTCAATCCCTGTCAGGTAGACAATCACATCATCAGCGCGAACGTCCTGTAAGGTTTTCAGCCTGAGCGATTCGGAAAACGCTTTGATCGCTGTCACATAGCCTTTGATAGTTTTCGGCTTGTACCCCTTCGTTTCCAGTACCGTAGCCATTTTCATGATCAAATCGGCATTCACTGCCTCTTTGCTCACATCATCAAATACTCGCCAGAATTGACCAGGTTTCATCCAGAGATTCCCATCCCTATCAACTCGCATGCGCTTGTACCAGGTAGTATGCCGGTCCTTCCGCTGTAAAAGACGTGCGACAATATGCCATTTTGGATCGTCCCCCATCCAGGTACTGACATTGTAGAATTGGGAGACTTGATCGCCCTGGACAATCACAATCGGTTCATTTGGTAGACCCTTCGGGGAAATAAATTCTTTGTAAACCAAGGTTTTCCTACTGGAACGTTGTAGTATATCCTCTGCAACCGTATACCCATGTGAACGCTTGAATCTGGCTTCATCAGAAATAGATTTACACTTTTTCTTGGTCTTTAGATATCTTGCCCGGTTCTCTTTATTCATACGTACCTCCATGTATAGTATGTAATTATCATAATTCATGGAAAACAAATAGTCAAGAAAACTTTAAAATAATATAAATGTATAAGGTGTAAATGTATATTTGTTTTTGCCATTTTTGTAATCTTAATATGATTATTTGCAGTCACAGTGTGTAGTAATTGCGAAAATCCACTCTAGTATCACCTTTCACGATCAAAGACACATCCTGGAAATCGCTCAGGCTGAAAATGAGCCCCACTCCCTTGAGCGATATAGTTTCTTCATTATCAAATGCGATCATTAGGAAGGCGTGAAGTTCCAGAAAAAAGGAAAGTCTCAGAGGAATCCCTGAGGCTTTCACAAATTTTATACACTATTGACTGTACGAAGTTCTTTTTTTCTATGGAGCGAGGCGAGTTCGGCTTCGAGTTCGGCAAGCCGTTTGTCATCAGCATCTTCAGGAAGCGATACCACTTTCGCTTTCAAGCTTGTTTCCAGTTTCCGGCAGGCATCGGCAAAGTCTACCACGTTCGAGTGTGAGTACCTGTCAGTCATCTGAATAGTCGAGTGCCCTGCGAGCTGTTGTATAGTGAAGTCGGAGACACCTGCGGCACGGGAAAGGCTGATGAAGGTATGGCGCAAACTATGAAAGGAGATATTCCGGGTAGCCCGCATATCCGCATCAATCCCAAACCTGTCCAGCATTTCCCTGAAACCTGTCTGCATGAATTGGGAGGAAATCGGATGCTCCCTAGTAGTCTGATTGAAAAATACAAACCTGCCAGCATATTTTTGGGGACAGATTTCCCCGAGAGTACGAAGAGCATTGAGGACTATGGAAGGAAGCGGAACATCCCTGCTGCTACCCCATTTCGGCTCTTTTGTGCCTTCACTGGATTCAACCCAGTTGTGGCGAATGTGCACAAGGTTCCGTTTTTCATCAATATCGCCCCATTCGAGCCCGCGGACCTCCCCCATGCGCATGCCGAGAAGGGATCCGCAGAGGAATGCCGCGTACACCCGAGGATTGATATCCTTAAATGCAATCATGCCGGAGACTTCATCACGAGTGAGGGAGCCACGTTCCAGAGGATTTTCGCGTAGTTTGAGCACCGCAGTGAGTGGATTGGGCAGGCGGTGCAGCCGGCAGTAATCGGCATAGGGAACCTTTATCGCCTGCAAAAGTCGGTTGATGACCCGTGGTCCCTTTCCCGCACGACTCAGGTCCCGCACTATTTTTTCCAGAAGGAGAGGAGAGATGTCATAGAAACGTTTTCCCTTGAGAAAGGATTCTCCGTGGTTGTGGATGACCCGCCACGATTCAGCAACATAGCGGGCTGAGATTTTCACTCCCCGAAGGGAGCGCGACAGGTAGTAATCGGAATCGATGGACCAGAAGGCTTTCAAGTAGTCGAGCGCGGGAGGGTTGTCTTGTCTAGAAACCGGGATGCCATCTTTGAGGAGGAGTGCCTGAGCCATCCTGGAGGCCGCTGTCCGGTTTTTGGCTGAATGCAGGGAAACGGTTTTTACAATAGAGCCATCATCTGCGAAAAATCGCACACAATAGACGACTTTCCCCGATTTTTCGCGTTTGAAAATAGAAAACGGAGCCCGCATTTTTTCCCCTTCGCCAGATTAGTAACCAATCCGGTAACAGTGGTTGAATGTCGGTCTCCGTTTTCGGTTGACCAGATCGCAATTACTTGCGATATAATGATATATTTTTAAGCGACCGATGGGAGTCGAACCCACGTCTCCAGCTTGGAAGGCTGGGGTAATAGCCGTTATACGACGGTCGCATCGATGAAGGTCGCGAACGCGACCAGAACTACGGTATACTTTTTCGGGCCGAATTGTCAAGCATCCTGAGAAATCGGCATCCGAGGATGCTTGACAATTCTGTTGTCACCGTGGAGGCGCATCACCTCGCGAGATCGAATTTCCGGATGAAATCTGCGAGGACTTCGTCGAGGTTGGGTGAACCGATCTCCTGGAGATCATAGCCGACTTTGACCGTGGGTTTATCGATCTTCAGTATCCGGTTGAGATCGATGGGCGTGGCGATGAGTACTGTGTCGCAGTCGGTCTCTGCGATTGTCGCCTCGAGGTCGCGCACCTGTTCCTCGCCGTAGCCCATGGCCGGCAAGAGGGTGCCGATGTTCGGATAGATCCTGAACGTGGCTGCGAGTTTTCCGACGGCGAAGGGGCGGGGATCGACGATTTCGCGCGCGCCGAACTTGCGGGCCGCGACGACGCCCGCGCCGATCTTCATGTGGCCGTGGGTGAGGGTGGGGCCGTCCTCGACACAGAGCACGCGCTTGCCTTTGATGAGTTCGGGTCGGTCCACCGTGATGGGGGAGGCGGCGTCGATGACGGTGGCGCCGGGATTGACCCTGGCGATATTCTCGCGCACGGTCTGGATATTTTCCGGGGATGCGGTGTCTATCTTGTTGATGATGACGACGTCGGCCATGCGGAGGGTGGCCTCGCCGGGATAGAAGGAGACTTCGTTGCCAGGGCGGTGGGGATCGGCGACCGTGATCATGAGGTCGGGCTTGTAGAAGGGGAAGTCGTTGTTGCCGCCATCCCAGAGGATGACGTCCGCTTCCTTCTCGGCCTCGCGGAGGATGGCCTCGTAGTCCACGCCGGCGTAGATGACATTCCCGCGCACGACATGGGGCTCATACTCTTCCATCTCCTCGATGGTGCACCTGTGTTTCTTCAGGTCCTCCACTGTCGCGAAGCGCTGGACCTTCTGCGCGACAAGGTCTCCGTAAGGCATCGGATGGCGGATGGCCACCACCTTGAGCCCTTTGGCCATCAGCATCTGCACGATCTTGCGCGAAGTCTGGCTCTTGCCCGCGCCTGTGCGCACGGCGCCTACGGCGATGACGGGCTTTGTCGACCTGATCTGGGTATCCGTCGGCCCGAGGAGGGTGAAGGATGCACCTGCCGCGTTGACGATGGCCGACATCCCCATGACGTGCTGGTAGGGGACATCCGAGTAGGCGAAGACGCATTCGTCGACCATCAACTCAGAGATGAGCTTCGAAAGCTCGGATTCCGCGTGGATGGGAATCCCGTCAGGATAGAGACTGCCTGCGAGTTCGGCGGGGTATTTCCTGCCGTCGATGTCGGGAATCTGGGCTGCCGTGAAGGCGAGCACCTCGAAATCCTCATTATCCCTGAATCGCGTGTTGAAGTTGTGGAAATCGCGTCCGGCGGCACCGATGATGATAATTCTTCTTCTCGCCATGAAGACCATCCTTTTGCACTATCCTGTCTGGCAGACATAAACGTGGCGTTCACGAACTGGAGATTCTCACCCTGTTTGCGCTGCAGTTTCATCTTAGGAGGGTGAAAATTCGCTGTCAAGAATCTTTTTTTCGGGACAAAACCGCCGTTTTTGCCTGTTTCTGAATCAATATGCAGGGAATTGCCTCGAGTATCCGGTCTGGATACCGAATGGGCTCCGAGGTTTCGATATTCTTGCATTTAGCGCGCGAGAGGCGAGGTAGAGATTTTTTCGGAAAAAGTGTGCATAGTTCGGTCATGTCGAGTCTGAACATCACGAGCGAAATCGGAACCCTGAAACGCGTCATCCTCCACAGCCCCGGCCCCGAGATCGAGGCCATGACGCCGAAGGAGGCGGAGCAGGACCTGTACAACGATATCATTCCCCTCTCCGCCGTCCGGGGCGAGTACGACAGGCTGAAAGCCTTCCTCGATACCGTCGCGAAGACCTACGAAGTGTCTGAACTCCTCGCCCAGACTCTGGCAAATACGGGCGACCGCCTCGAGTTTCTGTCGACGCTGGCGGGGCTCTGCCCTATCGGAGACCGCATCGACGAGTTGATGTCCATGGCCCCGGACAGGCTCGCCCGGGGCATCATCCAGGGCATCCCGGCTCCGGCCGGCAGCCTCGCCTCTGCCTTGAATCCCCACAGCTTCTCCGTGAGACCCCTGCCCAACGCCTACTTCATGCGGGATTCGGCCGCCGTGTTCCGGGACTGCGCTATTTCCTGCGCGACGGCCTTCGACGTCAGGCTCATCGAGTCGCTCGTCACGCGCTTCATTTTCCGCCATCATCCGGATTTTCTCGCACGCGGGCTCCTCTTCGACGGACCGCGCGAGCGGAACCGCTTCATGACCCTGGAAGGCGGGGACGTCATCGTGATTTCGCCCCGGGTCCTGGCCATGGGGATTTCGGAGCGTACGACGCCAGACGCCGTCCAGCGCCTCGCGGTCAGCGCGGCAAGATCCTTCGACGAGCCCATGACCCTGTTCGCCGTCCTTCTGCCGAAAGAGAGGGCGACTATCCATCTCGACATGGTCTTCACCGTGATCGATAGAGACGCAGCCCTCGTCTATGCGCCAGTGATATTGGACCGCAACAAGGCGCGCGTCATCAGGGTCGAGGCCCGGAGTTCGGGCGAGGTGGCTATGACCGAGGTGCCGGGTCTCATCGAGGGACTCAAGTCCGAGGGCGTCGACCTCGAACCCATCCGCTGCGGCTCGGGCGACAGCCTCTTCCAGGAACGCGAGCAGTGGTGGTCGGGGGCCAACTCCTTCGCCTTCGCGCCCGGCCAGATCGTGATGTATTCCTGCAACTCAAGGACGGTGGATGCCCTTTCGGAGCGGGGCTTCGCCCTGCGCACCGCCTCGGACTTCATCTCAGGCGGCGAAAAGACATCGTCCTTCGGAAGGCTCGTCGTCACATTCGAGGGGATAGAGCTTGCACGCGGCGGCGGCGGCGCGCGCTGCATGACCATGCCTGTCGAGCGGGAGAACCTCTGAGCCTGAAGCGCGGCTTTCAGGTCGTCCCGAAGGCCTGCCTGCCCGGTTTCAGCCGCGACCCGTCCCGATTCGGCTACAGCGACATTCGCCATAAAAAGAGGAGCCGGAACGAACCGGCTCCTCTTTTTATTCAGCTACACCCGGTCGTGCTGCCGCAGGTCTCGCACTTGAGGCAGGTGCCGTTGCGGACCAGTGTCATGTGACCGCAGACAGGGCAGGGGTCGCCCTCGTAGCCCTTGAGCCTCGCCGTGCGTGTGCTCTCTCTCGCCGCGTTCAGGGCGGCCTTGGCCTGGGAGCTCTCGGCTTGAGGTTTTGCGGGGGCGTGCACCCGTCCATTCTCGAAGGCGAGCATCACGGGTTTCGGCGCGGATTTGTTCTGGGGAGAGGCGATATCCACATCCTCCGGCTTCACCTGCCCGAGGTCGTGGCGGTCCAGGTAGGAGATCCCGAGATCGCGGAAGATGAAGTCCAGGACGCTCGAGGCCATCTTGATGTAGTCGTGGCCCTGGACCATGCCGTTGGGCTCGAATTTGGTGAAGGTGAAGGCGTCCATGTATTCTTCGAGGGGGACACCGTACTGGAGGCCGAGAGAGACCGCGATGGCGAAGGAGTTGAGGATGCTGCGGAAGGCTGCGCCTTCCTTGTGCATGTCGAGGAATATCTCGCCGAGGCCGCCATCCTCGTATTCGCCCGTCCTGACGAACACAGAGTGTCCGCCGATCTTGGCCTTCTGGGTGTAGCCTGCTCTCCGGTTGGGAAGGGCGCGGCGTATGCCCCGGGGCGCCTTGGGCATGCCCGGCAATTCGGGCTCGGGCTGCCGGAGCGCGTCGCTGCGCTCCGGCGCCTTCGCGGCGGGTTTCGCTTCCTCTTCCGGCTCGTCGAGACCTTCCGTCTGGAGGGAGACGATGGAGTCGGCGACGAGGTCGGTTCCGGGTGCGAGGGCCGAGAGCGGCTGGGAGAGCTTGGATCCGTCCCTGTAGAGGGCGATGGATTTCAGCATCGATTTCCAGGCCAGCATGTAGGCGCCCTTCACTTCCTCGTAGGTGGCCGTGTTCGGCATGTTGATGGTCTTGGAGATGGCTCCGGTGACGAAGGGCTGGACGGCGGCCATCATGGCGATGTGCGCCTGCCACTGGATGGAGCGTGTGCCCTTTTTGCCGGAAGGCGTGGCCGTGTCGAAGACGGGAAGATCCTCAGGCTTGAGGCCGGGTGCTCCTTCGAGTCCCATTGCCCCGCAGGTGTAGAGCTCGGCGGCCGCGATGGTCTCCTCGGAGTATCCGAGATGTTTGAGGAGACTGAAACCCGGCTGTTTCCAGGTGGCTTCCGGAATGCCGAGCGACGCGAATCCCTCCGCTCCGACGATGTGGGGAGCGAAGCAGCTCTCGATACTGATCGCGTCCTTGATCGCGGCCTCGGTCTTGGCGAGGATGGCGGGGGAGAGGGCTTTTGCCGCAAGATCGGCGAGGGAGATTCCGGGAGCTCCCTCCAGTGTGCCGTGGCCGAGGGCGTAGAAGAGGATGCTCTCGATCTCTGCGGGAGCGTAGCCGAGGGCCTCGAGGGCGGGCGGAACCGAGGCATTGATGATCTTGAAGTAACCTCCCCCGGCCAGTTTCTTGAACTTGACGAGGGCGAAATCGGGTTCGACGCCGGTCGTGTCACAGTCCATGAGGAGTCCGATGGTGCCTGTCGGGGCGATCGCGGTGACCTGGGCGTTGCGGTATCCCTCCGCCTCGCCGAGCTTCAGCGCCTGGTCCCAGGCGTCCCGGGCCGCGGCGACGAGGTTGGCGGGGCAGGCCCATTCCTTGAGGGCGTTGGGCTTTATGGTGAGGTTCTCGTACTCCGCCTCGGGCCTGTCGTAGGCGGCCCGTCTGTGGTTGCGGATGACGGCGAGCATGGATTCCCTGTTGGCCTCGTAGCGGGCGAAGGCCCCCCACTCCGCGGCCATGCGGGCGGACTGGGCGTAGGCTTCGCCCGTGAGGATGGCCGCGAGCCCCGCCGCGACGCCGCGCCCCTCGTCGGAGTCGTAGGCGAGGCCCATGACCATGAGGAGGGTCCCGAGATTGGCGAATCCGAGTCCCAGGGTCCGGTAATCGTAACTCTTGCGGGCGATTTCCCGCGAGGGGAACTGCGCCATGACGACGGAGATTTCGAGGACGGTAGTCCAGAGCCGCGTAGCGTGACGGTAGGCCTCGTCGTCGAAGATACCCGACTTCTTGTCGTAGAACGCAAGGAGGTTGAGGGAGGCGAGGTTGCAGGCCGTATCGTCGAGGAACATGTATTCGGAGCAGGGATTGGATGCGCGGATGGACCCGTCCGTCGGGCAGGTGTGCCACTCGTTGATGGTCCCGTGGAACTGGAGCCCCGGATCTGCGCAGATCCAGGCCGATTTGGCAATCTTGTCCCAGAGCTGGCGCGCTTTTATGGTGCGCATGACCGTGCCGTCCGTGCGGCGCCTCAGTTCCCAGTCTCCGTTGTCCTGGACGGCCTGCATGAAGCGGTTGTCGACGCGGACAGAGTTGTTGGAGGACTGTCCAGAAATCGTGTTGTAGGCCTCGCCTTCCCATGCTGTCGTGTAGACGGGAAGGTCGACCATGCCGTCGCCCTGGCGGTAGGCGGAGATGAGGTGGTGGATGTATGCCGCGGGGACGCCGGAGCGGAGGGCCGAGCGGATGGCCATCCTCAGGGCCGGATTGGTTTCGGGGAGGAAGCGTTCCGTGCCTGAGAGCCCCGGGGATTCGATGGCGCTCCGGATTTCGGCCGCGCGGGTCACGATGAGGGCGCTGCCTGCGGCGAGGCAGGCAACCTTGTACTCTTCTTCTGCCTTCCAGCCGACGTAGGACTCGATGTCGGGGTGGTCGGCGTCGAGTGTCACCATCTTGGCCGCGCGGCGGGTCGTGCCGCCGGACTTGATGGCGCTGGCGGAGCGGTCGCCGATTTTCAGGAAGGAGAGGAGGCCGGAGGAGACTCCGCCGCCCGAGAGTGTCTCGTTGAGGGCGCGGATCTTCGAGAAGTTGGAACCTGTCCCCGAGCCGTACTTGAAGAGTCTGGCCTCGCGGGTGACGAGATCCATGATGCCGCCGTCGTTCACGAGGTCGTCCTCGACATCGAGAATGAAGCATGCGTGGGGCTGTGGCCGGGCGTAAGCGGAGGCGGACTTGGTGACCTCGCCCGTGGCGGGGTCGACGTAGAAATGCCCCTGAGGCGGTCCCTCGATGCCGTAGACAGCGTAGAGACCCGTGTTGAACCACTGGGGGCTGTTGGGCGCGGCCATCTGGTGCGCGAGCATGTAGAGCAGTTCTTCGTAGAAGACCCTCGCGTCTTCTGCGCTGTCGAAATAGCCCGCGCTCTCCCCCCAAACGCGCCAGGTGTGGGCGAGCCTGTGGAAGACCTGACGGGCATCATATTCCGCGCCGGGCTTTCCTGCGTTCGCGCCGCAGGATCTCTGGTTTTCGGGCAGGTACTCTTCCCAGGCGCAGGCTTTGTCCTCCGGGATCCCCGCCTTGCGGAAGTATTTCTGCGAGATTATGTCCGTGGCTATCTGGCTCCAGAACGAGGGCACGATGGCGCCCGACATCTTGTAGACCGATTTGCCGTCAGGGTTGCGGATCTCGCTTGTCCGCGCTTCCCAGCTTATGCCCGCGTAGGGGCCTGATTCCGTCGTGGTAAAATGACGCTCAAATTTCAATCTCTTTCCTCCGGACACCGGTTTTCCTAGTGGTGTCAAGTCTTGCATATACAACATATAGTGGCACCATATGTTGTACCGCCATGCACTGTATATCCAATCAGTATGGGATTCAAGCACCAATCGCAGAAAAATGCCGATTTTTTCGGTGCGGTCTTCCGCGAGGAAATTGTCTCGATCCCGGATTCACGAAGCGGGGCATCCGGGCCGATACTCAGAGTAATGCACGGAGAAGCGGCGCACAACGGAACATCCTCCATCCGGTATACGGTCATCGGAGGAGGAGGGGGAAGAGCCTCCGAGACTCCCGTGGCTGTGTCTGCGGTCATTCTCGGCAGGAAGGAAAGGCTCTTCCGCCTCGACCTGATCGAAAACCTCCTCAGGGCAGGATTTCCGTCGATCCTGTACATGACGGGCTCCATCGAGCCGGGTATGGCGGAAGCGAAGACGAAGACTTTCCAGGGACTCAAATTCGTCCTGTTCGCGGAAGAAACGAGCCCCGGCACTATGGTGAACTGCGCCATGAGGGAATCGGCGGGAAACCATGTGCTCGTCCTGTGGAGCGACATGATTCTCCGCGGGGCAGGTTTTTCCAGCCGCTTTTTCGAAAGACTCGCCGATTCCGGTCTTCTGTGCGCGGCCCCCAGGATCTTCGACACGTCGGGGAACGAACTTCCCCAGGCGGCTCTGCCTGCCTTCGACAGGAAGGAACTTTCGCCCGTCGCCGTCATCCCGGGCAAGGTGGAGATTCCCACCCTCTATCCTGTCGGGTTCACGGGATTCTTCCCTCGGGCGGCCTTCCTCGCGACAGGGGGCTACGACAGCGAATTTCACTCTCCCTACTGGGAGTGTCTCGATTTCGGCTTCAGGGCCTGGCTACAGGGCGAAAGACTGAGTATTCTCCCCTCGCTCGAACTGGTCTGCGGTTCCGGGCCTCCGGACGAAAACCGTGGGGGAAGAGAGGACTTTGCGCGCTTCTGGCTGAAGAACATGGCTCCGGTGTATAAAGGAGACAGCGCCGTCCTTCCCATCGGATCGCTCTGGGGTTTCCTGATGAGGCGCGGGGGAAATCCTCTGCGCGCCTTCCGCAGTTTCAGGGTTCTCGCGGCCTGGATCAAAGAGAATACCTTCCGCTTCGCCACCGACTCAAGGGGCCTCGTGGAAATGTGGGGAGAGTCTGTCGATACATGATGAAACGTTCTCAATTACGGCTTGCGGCCGCCTGTCTTTTGCTGTGCTGCGCCCCTCTCCTCGTGGCTGCGCAGAAGACGGCGTCTTCCGTCACCCAGCCAGCCCTGTCTCCGGGATCGGGCCAGACCGCGAAACCGGCCGCCGCGCAGGGGGCCCTCAGTCTGGCGGCCCTGGCAGAAGCCCTGAAGGCCGAGGTCTTCTATGACAGTCTGACCGGCTACGGGTATTTCCGGCGCTTCGGCCTCAACGCGGTGTTCGCCACGGGAGTGCCCTGGATCCTCTGGGACTGGAAGGATCAGACGCCCGTATCCGCCCCCGAGAACGAATCCGGAGGACCGAGTTTCAAGGCTGATTTCCGGACAGCCCTCGAAAAACGATATCTCGCCCTCGAAAAGCAGAACGCGAACCGCTATTCCGTCGCGGCCATCCTCATCGATCCTGGACACGGCGGCAAGGACACAGGCGCGATCGGCGAGCACGAAACGGCCCAGGGCACGCTCCGGGTCGTGGAAAAGGATCTCAACCTCAGAATCGCCCTCGAGGTCTATGCGGAGCTCAAGCGCAGATTCCCCGAGAGGCGCATCCTCCTGTCGCGGGACAAGGATGTCTATCCGACTCTCGAGGACAGGGTGTCCATGGCCAATTCCGAGACTCTCGAAGATAATCAGGCCATCATCTATGTCTCGATCCACGCCAACGCCTCCTTCAACAAGAGCGCGAAGGGTTTCGAGGTCTGGTATCTCAACCCGGAGTACCGCCGGAACGTGGTCGACGAGAACATGAGCAAAAAAGTAGGCGAAGAAATAGTCCCGATAATGAACGCGATGCTCGAGGAGGAGTACACGACCGAGAGCATCATCCTTGCCCGGAGTATCCTCGGCCGGATGGAGAAAAATATAGGAAAGGATAGCCCGAGCCGCGGCATACGCGCAGAGGAGTGGTTTGTCGTCCGCAACGCCCACATGCCTTCTGTTCTCATCGAGACGGGATTCGTGACCAGCCCTGAAGAGGCGGCCCTTCTCTCCGACGAGGCTTACTTGCGCCGGCTATCCGAATCGATCTATAATGGCATCGTCGATTTTGTCCTGTATTTCGAAGGCCAGAAAGGTTCGACCTCGCAATGAAGAACGTGTTCCTTCCCCTTTTTCAGCACGCCGTATCTTTCCTCCGCGAGTGGATTTCCCTGCCACTCAACAAGGCTCTCACCCTCCTTGTCGCCCTTTTTCTCTTTTCGTCGACAGTCTGGATCGCTTCCGGTCCCAAGTACGAGACGCTTCTGTATTTCGCTTCGCCTTCGGGACATAGCCTTCGCGGCGAGACCCGGGTCCTTCCGCTCGGAAGCGGAATCGAAAACAACGCTGCCCTCCTCGCCTCGGAGCTCGTGCTCGGTCCCCGCACGGCCTCGCTGCGTCCTCTGTTCGCCGCGGGAACCAGGGTTGAATCTGTCCTGTACCGCGCGGGAACGATCTACATCGACCTCTCTCCAGAGGCTTCCCTCTCCCTCGATCCACCGCTCTCCCTCGGGGTGAAGGCCCTTTCGAAGACTCTCACCGCGGGCTTGCCCGGACAGTACCGCGTGCTCGTCACCGTGGGCGGCATGCCCAAACTGCCCCGCGTGCGCTGAACCCCAACAGGCAATTCGTTCCGGATCAGCGGTTCCCGCGACACAGGGATCCGGAGTGCTATGTGCTTTGAAAAGTCGGGATTCAGGTGTAGAGTAGGACGATGGACCAAAATGATGTCATACGGATTCCCGACAAATCGGCACTGGAAGCCGAGTTCCAGCAGAACAATCCCCTTTACCAATATGCACTCCTCGTCCTCGAGCACCGCATCCGCGAGATCCTCGAGGCCATCTCGATCCGGCCTTCCATAAAGGGCAGGATCAAAAGC
Organism: Treponemataceae bacterium; assembly: GCA_963678065.2. Taxonomy (GTDB): domain Bacteria; phylum Spirochaetota; class Spirochaetia; order Treponematales; family Rectinemataceae. The sequence continues at coordinate 796,379 of CAXXVZ010000003.1, read as the reverse complement.
TTCGATTCTCTCTATTCAAAGCGCATCCGCATAAAGATGAAGGCGCATCTGACCGGACAGGAGCCCATCCCGATCACCGACGTCATAGCCGTGCGGGCGATCTGTCCCTTCCTCGGGGATCTCGACCGGGCCGAGAAAGCTATCTGCTCCGCCTTCACTGTGGTCGAGCTGGAACGGAAAGGCTCCGAACGCTCTTTCAAAGAGTTCGGTTATGAGTCGATCCACATGCTGGCCGAACTGCCGCCCGACCTCCGTGACGCTTCGGTGGGACTCGACAAGCCAGTATTCGAGATCCAGCTCAGAACCATTCTTCAGGAAGCGTGGGCCGAGGTGGAGCATGAACTCGTCTACAAGGCGGAGTTCACGCCATTCGACGAACCGCTCAAGAGGAAACTCGCGGCCCTGAACGCGAATCTCTCCCTTTCCGACATCATCTTCCAGGAAATCCTCGACTACCAGCGCCGGCTCAATTCCGAACTCGAGAGGAGACGAAGCGCCTTCCACGGCAAGATAGAGGAGACGATGGACAGGCCCCTGAACCTCCCGGTCGGCTCCGCCGCACAGTTAGAGGCCCATGCGGCCGCAGGTGAGGGATCGCGGGTCGACGCAGGGAAAGAGGCGGGCTTCTCTGCGCCTCCTGAGATAGCTCTGGCTCCTGAGGAGGGTTTTACCCGAAGCGGAGCATCGGCAGCCCATCTCCTCGGAACAGTCGACCTCGAGGACGGCGCGGGATACTCCGGGCACGCTTTGCCGGCCCGAATGGTGACGATGGATGAGCTCCTTCTTTCCGCTCTGGAAGCCCACAACCGCGAAGATTACAAGAGGGCGACGGATCTGTACACGGAAATACTCGACCAGATTCCGGGAAAAGAGATCGCCTCCGTCGTGCTGAAACACCGCGGGATGGCCTACTTCTCCCAATCCTGCTACACACAGGCGATAGCCGACTTCGACCGAAGCCTCGAGTTCGATCCTGCCTGCTACAAATCCGCGTACTACCGCGGGGTGGTGAAGAGCGTCATCCAGGATTTTCACGGCGCGATCGCCGATTTCGATCTGGCTCTCGACATCCATCCCTTCCATTTCTGGTCGCGGTACCGGCGCGCCATGGCCTTCTTCCAGATCGCGGATTACCCGCAGGCTCTGGCCGACTGCGAGGCCGCCCTGAAGCTCAAGCCCGACAACAAGCTGGCCGCGGGCCTCCGCGACATGGCGAGGTCCAAGATCAAGTTCTGACTCCCGGATTTCGCGGATTCCTCCGGATCTTGACACAGGGGAGGGCCCGAAGGTATAGTGCTTCCCGTTCTAGATGTCCCCATCGTCTAGAGGTTAGGACAGCGGGTTTTCATCCCGCCAACAGGGGTTCGATTCCCCTTGGGGATGGTCGGGGCGCGACAAAGAAATGTCGCGCCCTTTTTTATTGCCCTTCGCGATGTCTCTCACCGATCCCTTACGGGTTTCCGTAGGGAATTTTCAGCAGTTCCGCCTCGGCCAGGGCTTTCTCGAGGAGGGGCGCGAGGCCGAGGGATTCATAGATCGAGATGGCTTCGCCGAGTTTCGCCTTGAGGACAGGATGCTTGGGCGAGAAGAGGACGCAGCAGTCCTCGTAGGGAAGGATCGAGATCCTGTATGTTCCTATCGTTTTGGCGAGATTGACCGTATCCTCTTTGTCGGTCCCGATGAGAGGCCTCATGACGGCGAGAGTTGTCCGGCTCTGCGTGAAGCGGAGGTTCTCCGCGGTCTGGCTCGCCACCTGGCCAAGGCTTTCGCCCGTCACGAGGCAGTTCGCATGGAGTTTCCTCGCGAGGCAGTGGGAGAGCTCCATCATCGCGCCGCGCATCATCAGTGTCGTGGCGTTTTCGGGCGCCTTGGCTTTGATGGTCATCTGCACCTCGGTGAAGGGAACAGTCCAGAGCCGGATGCCCCCCGTGTAGACGGCGAGGACTTTCGCGAGTTCGACGACTTTCAGCCTCGCCTCCTCCGAGGTGTAGGGATAGGCGTGAAAATAGACGGCGCTGAGATTGAGCCCCCGCTTGGCCATGAGGTAACCTGCGACGGGAGAATCGATGCCGCCCGACAGAAGGAGGAGCCCCATGCCGCCCGAGCCGACAGGCAGGCCTCTCGTGCCGGGAATCGTTTCGCCGAAGACATAGACCCGCTCGCGGATTTCCACGTTGATGATGAACTCGGGATCGTGGAGGTCGACAGAGCATTCAGGATGGAGTTCGCAGATACGTTCGCCGACCGCGGCGCAGGTCTCGTAGGAATTCCAGGGGAAACTCTTGTCGGAGCGCCTGGTCTCAGCTTTGAACCTGCGCTTGCCGGAGGAGATCGCGGCTTCGGCCAGCTTTTCCGCGGCGGAGAGGATGTCCTCTGGCTTTTTTTTGCATTTTATGGCGCGGGCGTAGCCGTTTATCCCCGGCGTGTGCGACAGGACTTCTTCGGCCTGATCTGAATCCTCCTCGTCGACGATGAGGAAATAACGGCCAGGGTAGTCCTCTATTGTGTGCCGGATGCCGGCGAGTTTTTTCTTGAGCTGGTTGCGGAGCCTCGTCTCGAATTCCTTCCGGTTGCCGAGTTTGAGGAGGATCTCGCCGATCTTTATGAGAAAAAAAGCTTCCATTTCTGTGCTACCGCCTAGGTTCGTAATGTCCTGTAGAGAATTTCCGCGTTCTCGAGAAAACGATCGATCTCCGAGTCCGTGCTGAGTCCGCCCGTGGATATGCGTATGGCGGACATGGCCAGGTCTTCAGGGATGCCCATCGCATCCAGGATACGGCGGGTCTTTGTCCGGGCGCGCGAGGAGCAGGCCGAACCCGTCGAAACGGCTATCCCCTTGTCCGAGAGAACGCGCTGGATGACCTCGCCAGAGATTCCGGGAAAGGCGACGCTCAGGATGAAGGGAGAATAGTTCGGGTCACCCGCTCTCCGGCCGAGGGGCAGGACAGTCGCTCCCCGGATGGCGGCAAGGCCTTCGAATAGCCTGGATTCCAGAACCCGCGCGTGGGACTGCAGGTCAGGAAGCAGGTCGAAGGCCTTTTCAGCCGCGCAGGCGAAGGCGACGATACCCTGGAGATTCTCGGTGCCTGGCCGCATGCCCTGCTCCTGTCCCCCTCCCACCACGAATGAGTCGAATGCTTTGGCGTACCAGAGAGCGCCGACTCCGCGAGGGCCCCGAATCTTGTGGGCCGAGACCGAGGCGCAGTCGAGACCGATCTCCTCCGGCCTGAAGTCGATCTTTCCGAACGCCTGCACGGCGTCGGAGTGGATGACTGGCATGCGTTTTCCCACCCGCTCCGAAGCCTTCCTGACCGCCGCCGCAATTCCGGCGAGCGGCTGGATCGCCCCGGTCTCGTTGTTGACGGCCATGACGCTGACGAGGGCGGTCTCGGGCCTGAGCGCCTCGGTCACCGCTTCGGGGCTCACACGGCCGTCGGGGCCGGGTCTCAGATAGCTGACCGAAAAGCCGGCGGCTTCCAGGACGGCAGCCTGCGCGTGGATCGCTGCGTGCTCGATGGCCGTAGTGACGATGTGAAGCGGCTCGCCGGTCGAGAGCGATCCAGGCTTTCCGCGCTTGGAAACCTGCCTGAGGAGGGCGAGAAGGGGGATGGAATCGGCCTCCGAGCCCGAGCCGGTGAAGGCGATCTGCCCTTTGCCGGAACTCAGAGTCGTGGCGATCCGGGCCCGCGCCCCTTCGAGACAGGAGCGGGCCTCCGCGCCTTGGCGGTGCAGGCTGGAGGGATTCGCGTAAAATTCGAGAGCAGCCCGCAAACCCTCGGAGAGACAGTCTCCGTCTGGAGGGCTTGTGGCGGCCCAATCGAGGTAGCACGCGTGGAAGAGCATGTCAGGAACCGAAACGGCGATCTTTGATACCGCGGGGAGCAGCGCCGGAGGCGGCGAAATCTCTCGAGAGGTAGAGGGCGCAGAAGCAGTGGCCGAACTCGTCGACATCGGCGTGGCTCACGGAACAGGGACAGATCACGGAGGCGTCGGCCTCGCGGGAGCCTTCCGAATCCCTGCAGGGACAGAGATAGTAGCCGTACCTGTTCCAGTTGACGGTGAGTCCCGCGATGAGGCTCTCCGTGAACTCTGTATCGGGATTGAGGACCCAGCCCTGTTTCGCTGCGACCATGGAGGCGAAGGTGGCGGTCTGTTCCTCTGTCTTTGGAGTCATCGTGTGGCCCTCTTCAGAGTCCGAGAGTCTTGGCCCAGTCCGGCTCGATGAAGCCGACGAGGTGTTTGTCGGAATCGATGATGGCGAAGGGGAAGGCCACATCTTCCTTGAACCGTTCCTTGAGAATCCTCTTTACTTCGGTCTTCACTTCGAGGGGAATTTGGTCGACATGGATGTAGCGATAGGCGAAACCCTTGTTTCCCAGCCATGCGATACAGCGTTTGCAGAAGCCACAGGTTGAAAGCGCGTAGACGGTGATATCGTGGTCGTGGCGCGGACCATCCACTTCAGTGTATTTCAGGGTGTCGAGCATCATGCCTCCTCATTGTTCTCTGTTCTTTTCAGTATACAACGCCGGGATTGCGGAAGTATAGGAATCCATGTCGAACTTCCACACGAGTCCCGGAGCGGAGCTGTTTCGGCATCATGAAGTCGCGCTTCCTGCCGAACTTTTTGTCCGGGCCTCCTCCTCTTCTCCTGCCATGGTCTCCATCGCTCTTGCGACCGCGAAGCAGCACAGGTAGAGGACGAGGGAGACGATGAAGGGGAATACCGGGTCTTTCGAGTACAGCCATCCTCCGAGCCAGCCGGCGGGTATCGAGACGAGGAAGGTGAGGGCCTGCACGAGGCTGTAGAGGCTGCCCCTGTCCAGTTCCCCTGTCCCGTTCATGAAGACGGCGTCCCGGAAGGTCTGGAGGACGATGTAGCCCGACTGGATCATGCCGACGGCGAGAATGGCGGGGAGGGCAGAGCTCTCCGGCAGGAAAATGACGGCAGCCTGACAGGCCGCGCAGAACAGGGACGCGAAGGAGAGTATGCGCGCGTCCTTCCCGTACTGGTTGCCGGAGGGGGATCGGGCTTCGAGCTTCGGAATGAGGAGGAAGAACACCGCGAGGCTCAAGAGCGCTCCGACCGCAGGGATAAGGGCGACGACGACGGGGGCTATTCTCTTGACCTCTCCCAGAAAAAGGACGCGGTAAAAATCCATGGTGTAGATGACGTTCGCGATGGCGAAAACACAGAGGCTCGCGAGAAAACGCCTGTCGGCGAGGGCCCGGCGGGCAAGGGAGAACTGCGCGAAGAGCTCCGGCAGGAAGGGTTTCCCCTTTTTCTTTTCCATGAGGATGCGTCCCGCCTTCGTTTCCAGCGTCGTAAAGTGGCGGATGAGGAACATCGTCGTCATGGAGACAGAGCCGAGTACATAGATCACCGGCAAGGCCGAAAGAACGCCCTTCGAAGCGACGAAGAGCCCCCCGACGAAGGTGACGATGCCTCCAGTCGATCCGATGAGATACATCCACCCGTGGATGGTCGAACGCTGGCCAGCCTGCGCGTCCTCCGTGATGAGCATATTCCAGGATACGATGACGATCCTGACGAGGGCATTCAGGACCGCCGCGACGAGAAACCAGACGAAGCTCCGCGCGAAGGCCCAGACCAGCATGGCGACAGTCCAGGACAGGATGTCGAAAATGAGGCTCGTCCAGCGGCGTCCGAGTCTGTCGGTGATGGGAGAGGCCAGGAGGAAAAACACGAATCCGGCCGCGATTCCCGCCGAGTTGACGATTCCCATCTGCACGGCGTCGAGGCCCCTCGCCTCTTGGTAGAGGGGGGCGTAGTAAAGCACGAGAGGGCCGAACATCGCCCAGAGGGGCTCGATGAGGACACAGATGCGGGCGTTGCGGGGCAAGAGCGAAAAAGCAGTCATGGAAAGCGATTATTGCGCAAACCGCACTTTTCCGCTAGCATGAACGCCATGCACGAACCCGAGCTCATCAGGAATTTCTGTATCATCGCCCACATCGATCACGGAAAATCGACGCTTGCCGACCGCTTCATCGAGAAGGCGAGGATCATCGACGAGCGCAAGCTCCAGAACCAGATGCTCGACAACATGGATATCGAGCGCGAGCGCGGAATCACCATCAAAAGCCAGGCCGTGAGCCTTCCCTACACGGCCCGCGACGGCAGGACCTACACCCTCAACCTCGTCGACACGCCCGGCCACGTCGACTTTTCCTACGAAGTCTCCCGCGCCATCTCTTCCTGTGAGGGCGCGGTCCTCGTCGTCGACGCGACGCAAGGCGTCGAGGCCCAGACCCTGTCCAACATGTACATGGCCCTCGAGCACGACCTGGAGATCATCCCCGTCATCAACAAGATCGACATGCCTGCCGCCGACATACCCGAGACCAGGCGTCAGATCGACAAAGAGCTGGGGCTCGACGGCGATTCGGCCCTGGCCGTATCGGGCAAGATGGGCATCGGAATCGACGAGCTCCTCGAGGCCATCGTGGAGCGCATACCCCATCCGACCGGGAGGGCCGACGAGCCGACCCAGGCCATCATCTTCGACTCGCACTACGACCCCTACCGCGGCGTCATCGCCCATGTCCGCGTCATGAAGGGCAAAATTACGCCCGGGCAGAAAATACGCTTCATGTGGTGCAAGGCCGCCTACGAGGTCGAGGAGACGGGGCTCTTCAAGATGCAGCTCGTCAAGTGCGACGCGCTTTCGGCCGGAGAAGTCGGCTACATCGTCGCGGGCATCAAAAACATCTCCGACGTCAGGGTCGGCGACACGATCACCGACGACGCGAATCCTTGCGAGGCGCCATTGCCTGGTTTCAAGGAAGTGAAGCCGGTCGTTTTCAGCTCCATCTACCCGATGGACTCGGCCGATTATGACGAACTCAAGGTGAGCATCGAGAAGCTCAAGCTGAACGATGCCTCCCTCATCTACGAGAAGGACAGTTCCCTCGCCCTCGGATTCGGCTTCCGCTGCGGCTTCCTCGGCCTTCTGCACCTGGAAATCGTCCAGGAGAGACTCGAGCGCGAGCACAACCAGTCCATCATCATGACGGCGCCGAGCGTCCGCTACAAGCTCAAGCTCATGAACGGCGATACTGTCTTCATCGACAATCCTTCAGAGTACCCCGATCCCTCGCGCATCGACTCCGCAGACGAACCGTACATCAAGGCCCAGGTCATCACGCCCGTCGCCTACATCGGCAACCTCATCACCCTGTGCATCGGCAAGCGGGGCGTCCAGCAGTCCTTCACCCACCTCGACGAGAAGCGCGTCGAGCTCGTCTTCGAGATGCCTCTTGCGGAGGTTCTTTTCGACTTCTACGACAAGCTCAAGTCGACGAGCCGCGGCTACGCGAGCTTCGACTATGAGGTCGTCGGATACAAGCCCACCGATCTCGCCAAACTCGACTTCATGGTCAACGGCGAGATCGTCGATGCACTGTCCATGATGGTATACAGGCCTACGGCCTACGAGAGGGCCCGAAAGGTCTGCGAGAGGCTGCAGGGGACGATCTCGCGCCAGCAGTTCAAGATCGCCATCCAGGGCGCGATCGGCAGCATGGTCATCGCGCGCGAGACCGTGAACCCGGTCCGCAAGGACGTCCTCGCCAAGTGCTATGGCGGCGATATAAGCCGCAAGCGCAAGCTCCTCGAGAAGCAGAAGGAAGGAAAGAAGCGCATGAAGATGGTCGGCAATGTCGAGCTCTCCCAGGATGCCTTCCTCGCCGTCCTTCGCTCGGGAGAGGACGAGTCCGGAAGCAAGTGAAGTCTGCCAAAGAAGAACTGGCAGCAAAAAGAAAGACCGCCCCGGAAGGCGGTCTTTCTTTTTGAGCTCCCCTTGAGGGATGTCTGCCGGTGTCCAGGTCTCAGGACGAGGTCTTGGCGTTTGCGGCCGGTTTGAAATACTGGAAGAAGACCGTGGAAAAGTTGTCCTTGAATTTGGAACTCTTGAGGAAACGTGTCCGCACGTCGCTGTCGATGGCACCCTGACTGAAATAGGGATAAGCGAACTTGACGACCGCGACTTCCTCGTCCTTGGCCGGAGTGTCGTCGGTCACGGTCATGACGATGACGTTGTCCTCGAGGACGAAAGGTTCGGAAACGGCGCCTTTGGGGAGCCCGAACACCACGGAGAAGAACTTCTCGCTGTTGGCCGCTGGGGCGAGTTCTTCCGCAGTAGTGGCGTTGATCTGGTCGAAGAGAGGAATGCGCTGTCCGTAGGCCACGAAGGACGGGGCCTTGTAATTGATGGGGAAGGGACCCGCCGATTTGACTTTGAGTCCGGCCTTTTTGGAGGCTGCGGCGAAATTGCCTCCCGTCACGGTGGCGACAAACTCCTTCGCTTTTCCGAGCGCCCAGGTTTCCATGAGGCCGCGTTCCTTGGAACTCATGTAGGAGCGGGCCTCGGCGAGAGTAGCCGGGTCGGAAAGATTGGTCGCGACGATATCCTCGTTCACCTTGAAGAAAGCCCAGGCTTTGTCGGAAACCTTGTAGACAGCCGAGATATCGCCTTTCTTGAGCGCGGCTACGGCCTCGGCGTCCTCTTTCTTGGCAAAGCCATCAGCAAAGTCGTGGAAGAAGAGGGCGCCCGAATCGCCGCCCTTGTCGGCGTAGGGGTCTTTGGAGTGACTCTTGGCCGCTTCCTCGAACGTGAGGGCTTTGTCCTGGACCTGCTTGAGCACTTTCTTGGCGTCAGATTCGGAGGAGGTGAGCGTTATCCTGGAAATTTTGACCTTGCGGAAGAAGCCGCTGTTGTTCTTGGCCCAGGCGAGGAGCTCGGAATCGGGGTATGACGCGAGAGAGAAGGCCGCGTAGCTTATGGTCCTTCTGTCCTTGGCCATGGCGGAGATGAAGTCGGTCTCCTTTGTGCCCGGGGTCATGGTGTACACATCGGTGTAGTATCGCTGGATATACAGGTCTTCCTCGGCGCTCTTCCGGATCTCGAGTTTGCGCGACAGAGCTGTGTCGCGGTAGGCTTGGGCCGAGAATTTACCGTCGATCTTGAAGATGTCGTTTTCAGCGACTTTGGCGTCGAGGGTAGTCTGGGAAACGCGGAATCCCGCCGTTTTCACTTCGTCGATGAGGGCGGTGCGGAGAACCGTGCTCTCGAAGGCGGAGCGCCAGACCTGGAAGGCGTATTGCTGGAAATTGGCATCATTCAGGCCCTGCTGGCGGAGGTAGTCGTTGATCTTCTGGATCTGACTGGCGAAGTATCCGCCCGGCTCATAGCTTATCGGCTTTCCGTTGTAGCTGCCGAAGGTGAGGGCGCCCTGGGAACGGCCGCCGCTCGAAGAGCCCGTCGCCGGAATGAAGACGAAGGCGATGATCGTGATGACGAGGATGATGAGAGTTCCCGCGAACAGAAAGGGATTCTTCATCGAGCGGGATTTGAAGACGGAGTCGGGCTTGGAGGAAGCGCCGTTTTGCGGTTTGTTTGTCTGGGCTGCCATGATTTCCTTCCGTAAAAGTGAGCCACAGTACCACGTCGGTCTGAGTACTGTCAACGTCGCGTCTCATTCCTGTAAAGCTCATTCCGAGCGACCCCTTCCGGAAATCCGGGCCGGTCGCGCAGGGCGGCGAGGGCCGTCTCCCTGTCCGCGACAGCTGTCCACTCCCCGTCGGGAGCCATCTCGAAGGGTCTGAATTTTGCCTTGTAGTCCATTTTCGGCGAACCAGGGACCCAGAAGCCGAGGTAGTAATAGCGCTTGCCCAATTCCCGCACAAGCTCTAGCTCCCTTCCGACCGACCATGTGCCGAGACTCCGCGAGCGCAGTCCGGGGTCGAAGGCGAAATAGACTGAGGAGACCCCGTCGGGGAGGATGTCGATGTATCCGGTGGCGACGAGATCACCCGAAGCGCGCAGTCGGTATTCGGTGACGGCCGAGCCCGGGCCCGGCGCACTGGCTTGCCCGGGGCCAGGATATATTCCGTCCTTCCGCAGGGCAGAGACAAAGCCCGCGCAGTATCCCGCCTGATACGCCATGATTTCGTAGGCCCTGTCGCAAGAAGATCGGCCGTGCTGCGCCGCCAGGTAGCGCAGATAAAGGTCGAATCGCTCTTCGGAAAAGTCCGTGTCGCGGACGCTGAGCACGACATCGGCATTGCGGGACTGAAGGCGTTTCTGGGAAGGGGAAGGATGCCAGGATAGCGCATCGAGTCGGATGGGAACGCACATGCGGCATCCATGGCAGACTGTCCTGTAAAAATAGGTGCCGCTCCGCCTCCATCCGTATTGCAGAGCCGCTCCGTATGCGGCGGGACTCAGGGCGTTTTCCCCGGACTCGAGGACTGTCCACCTGCGCCCGGGTAGATAAGGACACTCGCCGTAGTCTGCGAGGCGCACCCGTATACCTTCGGAAGCCGGGGCCGCGCCTTCCGCTCCGCCCGCGGGCTGTCCGTTTTTCTGGTTCATGACCTCTATTGTACAGGAAGGTTCCCCTGAAGCAAGCAGCCTTCGGTCTGTGGGACCCGTACCGCGGAGCTTGCTGCGAGGTTGTTGTTTGCAGACTTTGTACGAGCGAGCATCAGTGCTATCTTGATCCCATGAGCATTGTGACGAAGACCGGCGACAAAGGGACGACAGGGTTGTGGTCCGGTGAGAGGATCGACAAGGACGATGTCAGGGTGGAATGCTACGGAACCATCGACGAGCTCTCTTCCATCCTCGGCATGGCCCGGCACGCATGCAGTTCGGCTATTGTTCTGGAGGAAATCCTCGCCATCCAGAAGGATCTCTACAGGGTCGCGGCCGAGCTCGCGTCTCCGTCCAGGATTCCCGCCTCGCCTCTCGTCGGCGCCGACGAGGAGAGACTCTCGTCAAAAATCCGCAATTTCGAGGGCGAACTCGGACTGAAGGGATTCGTGGTTCCCGGGATGACACCCGGATCGGCGGCCCTCGATCTTGCCCGCACAGTCGCGCGGAGGGCCGAGCGCAGGATCGTGACGCTCGCCCGCCGGGATACTGTCTCCCAAAGCCTCAGAAGCTTCGTCAACAGACTTTCCGATTTTCTCTATATTCTCGCGCGCAAAGAGGAGTCGGAAAAGGGCGCGATCACTTACGTGAAGGGCTGATACACCTTTACGAGAGCGCTCTTTGCATGATCGATTCTGCCTTTTCGGCTCCGAAGGCGGCGGCCATGAGACGGGCCGCGGTCCTTGGCCCACCCGGAAAAGCGCGGTTGGACTTCTGTCCCGGCGATGAGGCCACGACAAAATCCGCGAGAATCCCGACCGACTCGGAGAGGCCTACTGAAGCTATACCCGAGAGAGCGCGCGCCAGAGGCTCGGCGATTCCGTCACCCAGCGCGGCGATGACAGGCACCGCTGCAGGCTCACCCAGAATGAGAAGAAGTTTCGCGGCCCGGACCGCTCCGGGCCGCGATGAAAGGCTGTCCATGGGCCAAGGGTACAACCTTGTGCGGTCACGGTCAACCGCGATCGGGCGGGACGCCTGAGTCCTCTGCCTCTCCGGCGGCAAGTTCTTCGCTCCACCGAAGGAGGAGAGCCCCGAGGGGTAGCGGATCGGTGGCATTTCCCGGAGAGGGCCTCCCCTCGCGGTCGCATGAGCCGAGGCAAGCCTCGCCTATCGCCGCGGCGAAGTCTTCCGGGCCGGAATCTTCCGCCAGAAAGTCGCGGCAGGCCAGCATGCCGCGCGCGCTTTCCTCGACAGCCTCCGCGAAGAGAGAGTAGCCGTCCGAGCGCGAGGACCGGCCATCTCCCGAAGGGTGGGCCCAGGACCTTCCTTCCTCGTTCATGAAATCGAGACCTTCGGGCAGCCGGGGCGGGTAGAGGAGGGCGGCTACCCTGATCCTGTCCCGGGGCGACAGGTCGACGAAGCGCGCGAAGGGAGGGCTCCGCTCACCGCCCGTCACAGGATTGGTTATCGCGAAGAAACGCCTCGCGTCGTCGAGGGCGTTGTGTGCCCTGAGTCGGACAAAACTGTCCCTGGCCGTCGAATTCGGAAAGGCCGCCCTGAGGCCGGCCTCCCATGATCCGGCGAGGGCTTCGGAGCTCTCCGTGCCGTGGCCGGGACCGATGTCCATGGAGGCGGCGATGTCGAAGGATTCGGGGCTGCTCCGTCGGTACCGCTTCAGAAGGGCCATGTCGACGAGCCGTTCGAGAAATGCGTGGCAGCCCGTGAATCGCATGGTCTCTGGCTTGGCCGGCTCGGGGCGGCCAGAAAAATGGATTATGAAGGGATGCAGTATCCTGTCGGTCGCCGCGTGCGTCGAGACGCCGAGGAGGTAGGCCAGGGCGGCCGAGCGGGGAAGAAGAGATTCGATCGAGCGGGCATATTCGTACGCTGCGGCCAGCATGGTGCCGTAATTCCTCTTGTGGAGGAGGCTTCCGAAATGAATACCGGAGGGACGGGTCCGCTGGTTGTGGTAGAAGATGTCCGGGCCCTGACATCCCAGACGAAAAAAGGCGGGCGCCTGCGAGACCGCCAGGCGCAGGCTGTCCTCTCCCAGGATTGAAAGCGCCTCCTCTCCCGCGAGGATGTGTGTTATCTGGGACGGCATGGAAGCACTCTACACCAACGCCTCATCATTTACGAGGAGGCCCGCTTCGCGGTATATTTCTCCTGAAAAACATAAGGAAGAGATCATGAAACTCTATACCAGGGGTCATATCGCTCTGTCGGCCGCGATCGGCGCGGCTGTTCTCCTCGCGCTTCTGCTCTCTGTCTCCGCTCTCCGCCCCGACCTTGCGGCTCGGGTTCTGGGCTATCTTTCTGGCAAAAAAAACGCTCTTTCCGCGGGAGCCGGGGCAGGGAGTGGCGCACTCCCCGCAGATTCGCTTCCCGCGGCCCGCCCGACAGAAAGCTCCGGACCAGGAAGCCCGGGAAGCGCCGGAATTTCCGGAAGTCGGGCGCCCTCCACCGAAGCCCTTCCGGGCCTCCCCGTCGTCGACATCGACGAACAGGAAAACATCGACGTCTACGAGCGCTACAACGAGGCAGTCGTCAACATCACGACCGAGGTCATCGGAGTGAACTGGTTCCTCGAACCCGTGCCCCAGCAGGGCGGCTCCGGCTCCGGCTCGATCATCGACAAACGCGGCTATGTCCTCACCAACAACCATGTCGTCAAAGACGCCGTCAAACTCTACGTGAACCTCTCGGGAGGGGCGCGCTACGAGGCGAAGGTCGTCGGCACAGACCCGGAAAACGACCTCGCCGTCATCAAGTTCGATCCTCCCGCCGACAGGGCGCTCAAGACCATCCCCTACGGCAGTTCGGCCGGGATCAAGGTCGGCCAGAAGGTCCTCGCCATCGGCAACCCCTTCGGCCTCGAGCGCACCCTGACGCAAGGAATAATTTCCGGCATCGGCCGGCCGGTCAAGGTCGACGACTCGACCATAATAAGGGACATGATCCAGACCGATGCATCCATCAACCCCGGAAACTCGGGCGGCCCCCTCCTTAACTCCCGCGGGGAGATGATCGGCATCAACGCCATGATCTACAGCACCTCCGGCGGCTCGGTCGGGATCGGATTTGCTGTGCCCGTGGATACGGCCAAGCGCATCGTGCCCGACCTCATCGCGAACGGCAAGGTCCGGCGCGGATGGATCGACGTGCAGGGCATCCAGCTCTTCCCCGACCTCGTCGACTACATGAAGCAGAACGGCTACAAAGCCCCGGTGGAGAAGGGTCTCCTCGTCTCCCAGGTCCCGCGCGGCGGCAACGCCGAGAAGGCCGGACTGCACGGCGGCGGAACACCTGTGCGCTACGGATCGGCCGTCTTCAATCTGGGCGGGGACATCATCGTCTCGGTGGATGGCATGGAGGTGGCCTCCGTGGCCGATCTCCACGCGGCGCTCGAGGACAACAAGCCGGGTGAGCGCGTCGCCGTGGAATACTGGCGTGGCGGAAAAAAGCAGTCCACGACCGTTCTGCTCTCCGAACGCAGCCAGGCAGCGTCCAAATAGCGAGCCTTGAGGAGACCGTGCGGGACTCCCTGTTCCTCGTGGGATCGCGCGGCTCATGGCAGATGACAGATAAAGGCGCTTTTCCTGTATCGCTCCTCGCCAGCGCCGCAGTATAAGGAGAGGCATGAAACCATTCAGAGTCGTCGCTCCCTACGAGCCAGCGGGAGACCAGCCCGAGGCCATCCGGAGCCTGGCCGAAGGCCTCCGCTCAGGCTACCGTTTTCAGACCCTGAAAGGGGTCACGGGCTCCGGAAAGACTTACACGATGGCCAAGGTCATCGAGGAACTCCAGGTCCCCACCCTCGTCATCTCGCACAACAAGACTCTCTCGGCCCAGCTCTACCGCGAGTTCAAGGATTTTTTCCCGGACAACGCCGTCGAGTATTTCGTCTCCTACTACGACTATTACCAGCCCGAGGCCTATGTCCCGTCCAAGGATCTCTACATCGAGAAGGATTCGAGCATCAACGAAGAGATCGACCGCATGCGCCTCGCCGCCACGGCCTCCCTCATGGAGAGGCGGGATGTCATCATCGTCGCCACGGTGTCCTGCATCTACGGCCTGGGCTCTCCCGACCTCTACAAGGACATGCGGGTCTACATCGACCGCGGCTCGGCCATCGACCTCGACGACATCAAGCGCCAGCTCGTCAGCCTCCAGTACGAGCGCAACGACGCGGTCCTCGAGCGCGGCCGCTTCCGCGTGCGAGGCGACGTCCTCGAGATCTATCCCGCCTACATGGAGGAGGCCTACCGCATCGAACTCGACTACGACACCGTCGTGCGGATCAGAAAGTTCGATACGATTTCGGGAGCTTTCGGCCCCGACCTCGACGAGGCCGTGGTCTACCCCGCCAAGCACTTCGTCATGCCGGAGGATCGAGTGCAGAAGGCCGTGGACTCGATCTCAGCCGAACTCGAGCTGCGCTACGAGGAACTCCTCGCCGCCAACAAGCTCCTCGAGGCCCAGAGGATAAAGAGCCGGACGGAATACGACATAGAGATGCTCCGGGAGATGGGCTACTGTTCGGGCATCGAGAACTACTCCGGGCCGCTCTCGGGCCGCGCTCCGGGGACGAGGCCGGGCGTTCTCCTCGACTACTTCCCCAAAGGCTTCCTCACCTTCATCGACGAGTCCCACGTCTCCGTATCCCAGATAGGCGCCATGTACGCGGGCGACCGCTCGCGCAAGACCAGCCTCGTCGACTACGGCTTCAGGCTGCCCTCGGCCCTCGACAACAGGCCGCTCAAGTACGAAGAGTTCTCGTCCATAGTGGACCAGGTCGTCTACGTTTCGGCGACTCCCGGCGCGACGGAGATCGCCCTCTCGAAAAATATCGTCCGCCAGGTCATCCGCCCGACCGGTCTCCTCGATCCCGAGGTAGAGGTCAGGCCGAGCACGGGCCAGATGGAAGACATCTACGCCGAAATACGGCGGCGGATCGACAAAAACGAGCGGAGCCTCATCCTCACTCTCACCAAGCGCATGGCCGAGGAGTTGACGGAGTACCTCGCAGGGCTTTCGCTCCGCGTGCGCTACATCCACTCCGAGGTCGAGACCATCGAGCGCGTCGAGATCCTGAAGCAGCTCCGCATGGGCGAGTACGACGTCCTCGTCGGCATCAACCTCCTCCGCGAGGGCATCGACCTGCCGGAAGTCTCCTTCATCGCCATCCTCGACGCGGACAAGATAGGCTTCCTCCGCTCCGCGACGAGCCTCATCCAGATAATCGGCCGCGCCGCGCGCAACTCGGCTGGCAAGGTCGTCATGTACGCCGACAGGATGAGCGAGGCCATGCGGCTCGCCATCGAGGAGACGAAGAACAGGCGCGCACTCCAGCTGGAATACAACGCGAAGCACGGCATTACGCCCACGACCATCATGAAGAGCGTCCAGGACATCCTCTCGCGCCACCACGAGGAGAGGGTCGATACGACTCACGGCGAGATAGACACCCTCCTCAAGTCGCACAATCTCCTCGTGCCTGCGCAGAAGAAGTCCCTCATCAAGGTGCTGGAGGATCGTATGCTCGAGCACGCGAAAAACCTCGAGTTCGAGGAGGCGGCCATCCTCCGCGACGAGATCGAGAGGATCAGGAAGGGGGAGGTTTGACCGCGCCCGCGCTCTTCCCGTCTCGCGTGGCTCTCACGGGCTTCATGGCCTGCGGCAAGTCCTCGGTCGGAAGGCTCCTCGCGCCCATGCTCGGCTACCCTTTCGTCGACCTCGACGAGAGGGTAGTGCGGGAAGCCGGAATGACGGTGCCGGCGATATTCGCGGCCGAGGGTGAGGCCGGTTTTCGCGCACGGGAGCGGGCCTGCCTCGCCGCCTGCGCCCGGGACACGGGCATCGTGCTCTCCTGCGGAGGCGGCATTGTCATCGCGCCCGAAAACCGCTCGATTCTCAGAGAATCATTCCATGTTGTCTGGATACGTGTGAGCGCGGAGGAAGCCGTGCGCCGCGCATCCTTCAGCGCGGGGACGCGTCCCCTCCTCGACCACGCCGATCCTCTCGGCCGGGCGAGGGAGTTGCTCGCGGCGCGAGAGGAACTCTACCGCGCCTGCGCGGATTTCATCGTCGATACCGAAGCCTCGCGCTCGGTCCAATCCATCGCGGAGTCAATCCATGAACATCTGTGTACAGGCCTCTGAACTTTCAGGCACACTGCGCGCTCCCGGCTCCAAGAGCGCGATGCAGCGCGCGATCGCCGTCTCCCTCCTCGCTGAGGGACGCTCGCTCCTTCGGGAGCCCGCCGAATGCGAGGACTGTCAGGCGGCACTTCGCGTCGCCGGAAGCCTCGGCGCGAGTATCTGTGTGGAGGATTCCGGAGCTGTCGCCATCGAAGGCGGTTTCGCGCCGCGCTCCGAGAGTCTCGATTGCGGGGAATCGGGGCTCTGCATCAGGATGTTCACGCCTGTCGCCGCACTCGCGGACAGACCGCTCAGTCTTCTCGGGCATGGTTCGCTCGCGTCGCGTCCCCTTTCGGCCCTCGAGTCCCCCCTCCGCCAGCTGGGAGCGGACTGCGATACCTCGGGCGGTTTCGCGCCCGTCAGGGTCAAAGGTCCCCTTCGCGGCGGGCACTGCAGCCTCGACGGCTCCGCGGGTTCCCAGGTTCTCACCGGATTGTTGACTGCACTGCCGCTCGCGCCCCGTGATTCCGTGCTCGAAGTCTCCAGGCTCGCATCGAAGCCCTACATCGACCTCACGATCGGCGTGCTCGCCTCCTTCGGAGTCGTCGTCGAGAATGATGCCTACGAGACATTCCATATCAGGGGAGGGCAGTCCTACACTCCGCGCGATTTCGAAATCGAGGCTGACTGGAGCGGCGCGGCCTTTCTCGCCGTGGCGGGCCTCGTCGCATCCGGCCCCGAGGGCCTTGGCATCCTCGGCCTCGATCCTGAGTCGGCCCAGGCGGACAGGGCGCTCCTGGACGCACTCCGGATGGCCGGCGCCGACATGGAGGTATCTCAGGGCATCCTGAAGGTCAGGCGCTCGGAACTGAAGGGCTTCGACTTCGACGCGACCGACTGCCCCGACCTCTTTCCTCCGCTCGCTGCCCTCGCTGCCCTCTGCGGGAGTCCATCGCGCATCGCCGGCGCCTTGCGCCTCGCGCACAAGGAGAGTGACAGGGCCGCCGCCATCGTGGAAGAATTTGCGCGTCTCGGAATCGGGGTGGAGGTGGATGGCGACGAAATGACGATTCGGCCTCCCGCCAGGATAAAGGGAGGCGTGGTTTGCGCGCGGGGAGACCACAGGATGGCCATGGCCGCCGGCGTTCTAGCCCTGCGCGCAGAGAGTCCTGTCACGATAACAGGGGCCGAGTGTGTCGCGAAGTCCTATCCGGGATTCTTTTCCGATATCGGGAAGCTCGGCGCCGCGATATCGGAGATGCCTGCTTGAGGCAGGAGATGGAAGGGCGGGTCTTCGGCACGCGAAGACCCGCCCTTCCATCTCTCCGGATGGGAAACCCGGCCGCAGTCGGCTCACTATTTGATATTGTCCCGGAGCTTGTTGAGAAAGAGGATCATCTCCTCGTAGTCCTTGGCCTTGATGATGTGGGTCAGGTAGGACAGCTTCTGGTTTATCTTCTCGATCCGATCCAGGGTGTAGGGGCTGAAGAGTATTTCCGAAAGCAGGTAATCGTCTTCGGCGAGAAGGCCCTCGGCTATCTTCATGTGCTTCTTGAAATTGGTCCCCGGCGCCTCCTGCTTTTTCATGCAGGCGGCGAAGACGAGGGTGGAGGCGAAGGGTGTCGAGAGCGAGTAGGCGATCGTCCTGTCGTGCTCGTCGAAGCTGTACTCGAAAGTCTTGACCTTGACGCCCCGGTAGAAATTCCTGAGGAATTCTTTTCCCTTCTCGTCCGACTCCGTGATGATGATGGCGCTTTCCTGGGAGAGGTCGTGGAAGTTCGCAAGCGTCGGGCCGAACATGGGGTGGGTCGAGAGGAAGGGATGCCCCGCCTGCCTGTAATACTCCGGCAAGCCCTCCTTGACCGAGGCGATGTCGCAGAGCATGCAGCCAGCGGGCAAAAGGGGAAGGACGGAATCGAAGGCATCCTTTGTGTGCTCGAGACTGACACAGTTTATGAGCATCTCGGGGGCGAAATCCGCTATCTCCGAGAGCTCGGTGCAGCGGGTCACCTTGATGAAGTACTTGAGTTTGCGGGAATCCCTGTCGTAGACGGCGACGTCGTGGTCGTGGCAGAGCTCCTCCGTGAACCAGGTGCCCATGTGGCCTGTGCCGAGTATGCAGATTTTCATTTGATGCGCTTCTCGTCGTAGCAGCCGAGCATCCTGATGCTCGAGTTGAAAGAGCGGATGGTGTCCATTGCACGGCTGACCCGCTCTTCTCTGTCGGAGCCCGCGAAGTCGATGAATACGGAAAATTCGCCGGGTTTGGCGGGGATGGATTCGATGCGCGTGAGGTTGATGCCTTCGCCCGCGAAGGTCTCGAGCACCTTGAAGAGGGATCCTGCCTTGTGCTCGGGCGTGAACACGACGGAGCACTTCGTGCCGCTCGCTCCGGTTGTAGAGGCCTGCTTCGAGAGGACGAGGAAGCGTGTCCGGTTGTCGTCGACGTCCTGGATGTCTTCTTTGATGATCTCGAGGCCGTAGAGCTCGGCGGCGAGGCGGGAGGCGATGGCCGCGGCTGCGGCGGGTCTCTCCTCGGCGATCATGCGCGCCGCGCCGGCAGTGTCCTCGTGGACGCGCGCCTCGAGGTGGTTGCGGACGAGGAAATCCCTGCACTGCATGAGCGCCTGGGGATGGGAGTAGGCGGCCCTGATATCGCGGTGATCCGTCCCCGGTACGGCCATGAGGCAGTGGCTGATAGGCATGTCGATCGCTCCGACAACGTGGAGATCGGTGTGGATGAGGAGAGTGTTCACCGGGCCTATGTAGCCGCCCGAGGTGTTTTCGACGGGCAGGACACCGTAATCGAGGAGGCCCAGGGAGACGAGGTCGAATACCTCCGCGAAATCGGTGCAGGGGATGGTGACCCACTCGGGATTCCACTCCAGCGCGGCCATCTCGCTGTTGGCCCCGTGCACTCCCTGGAACCCGACGGTCTTGAGATCGAGCGCCTGGAGCCGCCGGGCCTCCTTCATGATATCCGCGTAGAGTTCCGTGCTGAATTCCGGCTTGAGCAGCCCGAGCGAGTGCTTCGTCACGCGCGAGAGGACTTCGGTTTCCCGTTTGTCGTCCAGGATGCCCGTCTTCAGACGGCGCAGGAGGACGGCCTTCTCCATCCGTTCCGCGAGCAGTTTCAGGATGCTCGAATCGATGCGGTCGATGTTTCCCCTGAGTTCTTCCAGTGTCATGGCGTTTCCTTCCTGTATGCTTTCCGGATGAGGCTGAGGTCGGCTAGGGCGAGGGCGCAGGCCGCTTCGGCCACGACGGGCATCCTCTGGGCGATGCACGCGTCGTGTCTTCCTTCCACGATGAGGGTTTGCGGTTTTCCTGTCCCGAAATCGAAGCTGGTCTGAGGCTTCCCGATGCTGGACGCGGGTTTTACGGCAATCCGCAGGACGAGGTCGTTTCCGTTGGTGATCCCGCCGTTGATTCCCCCGCAATTGTTGGTCGCCGTCCGCCCTTCCGCGTCGAGAATCGGGTCGTTGTGCTCGCTGCCTCTGCGGCGGGATGCGACGAATCCCTCGCCGAACTCGAGCCCACGGATGGCGGGAATGGCGAAGAGCCAGTGCGCGAGGACGGATTCCGCGGAGTCGGCGAAGGGTTCGCCCAGGCCCGCGGCCAGGCCGGATATGGTGCAGCCGATGATGCCGCCGAGCGAATCGCCCTCCTCGACGGCGCGGGCGATCGCCGCCTCGCAGCCTTCCGGGTCGTTGGTCCGGGAAATCCCGGCTATCTCCAGAACCTTTGTATCGAAGCTGACTCCGGCGAGGATTTTTTTGGCGACGACTCCCGCGAGGACGACTCCCGCGGTGACTCTGCCGGAAAAGTGGCCTGACCCGCGCGGATCGGCAAATCCTTCATATTTGATGCGAGACGTGAAATCCGCGTGCCCGGGTCTTGGCTGGCTCGCGAAACGGTCGTAGTCGGAGGAGCGCGTGTCGCTGTTCCTGACGACGATGGCGAGGGGCGATCCAGTCGTGTGGCCGCGATACAGGCCCGAGAGGATTTCGACGGGGTCCGCCTCGCGCCTCGGGGTCGTGCCCAGGGCTCCCGGTCTTCTGCGGGCGAGATCGGTTTCGAAATCCTGTGCACAGAGCGGGATACCGGGAGGGCATCCGTCGAGGAGGCATCCTATCACGGGGCCGTGGGACTCGCCGAAAACCGAAAACCGGAAGAGGCGTCCGATGCTGTTCAAGTCACAACCCCCTTGAGAATGCGGTCCAGTTCATTCACTGTGACCGGCATGATCGTGGCGAGTCCGATTTTTTCCGGGACGATGAAATCTATGGTGTCGCGGTTGCGTTTTTTGTCGTGCCGTATGGCCTCGAGCACGGAGCTTATGATGCTCTCGCGCCTTTTCCCTCCGTCAAAGGTGAGGGGAAGGCCGTAGGAGGACAGAAGATTCACGATCCGGGCCGACTGCGCCGGCTGGAGAAGGCCCTTCACGCGCGCGAGTATGCAGGCCGCGTTGATGCCGATCGAGACGGCCTCTCCGTGAGAGAGGCCGCAGATGAGTTCGAGCCCGTGGCCGACGGTGTGTCCGAGGTTCAATATCTTCCGTTTCCCCTTCTCGTCGGGATCCTCGGTCACGACCGAAGCCTTGATTTCGATGGAAAGCCCTATCACGTGTTCGAGGTAGGCAGTGTCGCGGAGTTTCGCTTTTTCCTGATTCGACTCGAGATAGGAAAAATAGGATTCCGAGGCGAGAATTGCGTGCTTGATGATTTCCGCGAAGCCGGAGCGGTATTCGCGCTCGGGGAGGGTGGACAGGAAGCCCTGGTCGCAGATGACAAAATCCGGCTGCTTGAAGGTTCCCACAAGATTCTTGTAGCCGCCGAAGTTGACGCCGTTTTTGCCCCCGACGGCCGCGTCGACCTGGGCGAGGAGGCTCGTCGGCGCGAAACCGAAACGGATGCCGCGCATGTAGGTCGAGGCAGCGAATCCGGCGATGTCGGAGACCGTGCCACCCCCTATGCCCACGAGGGACCAGCTCCTGTCTGCCTCGAGCGCCGCCAGGCTCGCGTATATCTTCTCCACGGCGGCGAGGTTCTTCCCCTCTTCGCCGGCCGGGAGCTCGAGGTAACGGAAGGGAGGAAGTCTCGACGCGTGCAGCTCCCTCACCGCGGAGTCGACGACGAGAAGGCAGCGATTGCCGTCCACGAGACCGGCGAGCTCCCCGATCGATTGCCCTATGCCTATCCTCGAAATTCCGGAGGATGTTGCCAGTTTCAGCTCACGCACGGAGGGAGGGCCTTCAGGCTTTTCATGGTCTCGAGGAGAATATCGATCTTCCGCATCAGCCGGTCGAATTCCTCGGGCCAGAGCTGCTGTTCCTTGTCGCTGAGGGCCGAGGGGGGATCGATGTGGACCTCGATCTCGAGGCCGTCGGCGCCCGCCGCTATGGCCGCGAGGCTCATCGGCTCGATGAGGGTCTTGCGACCCGTGCCGTGGGAGGGGTCGATGATCACGGGAAGGTGGGATACCTCTTTGACCGAGGGCACGATGGCCAGGTCGAGGGTGTTCCTCGTGTAGGTTTCAAAGCTGCGGATGCCGCGCTCGCACATGATGACATTGGGATTCCCCTCGGCAAGAATGTATTCGGCGCAGTTGACCCACTCCTCGAGTGTGGAGTACATGCCGCGCTTCAAGAGAACGGGACGCTCCGATTTGCCGACTTCGCGCAGAAGGGAGTAGTTCTGCATGTTCCTCGCGCCGATCTGCAGAACGTCGGCATACTCGCCGACCCACGATACGTCGCGTGGATCGATGACCTCGGTGACGATGGGCAGGCCGGTCTCACGGCGGGCTATCGCGAGGAGTTTAAGTCCCTTGAGCCCGAGTCCCTGGAAAGCGTAGGGGCTCGTCCTCGGCTTGAAGGCTCCTCCCCGGAGCATTTTGGCGCCTGCCTTTCTCACCGCGATGGCCGTTTCGACGATCTGCTTCTCGTTCTCGACGCCACAGGGGCCCGCGATGACCACGAATTCCTCTCCGAGACGCACGCCGCTGACGTCGATGACGGTCCGTATTTTATCGCTGCCGAGTCCGGCGAGTTTCAGGTTCTTCATTATGGTACTTCCTATAGTAACGCTTTATACCAGAATCCATCGGTTGATGCAATCAAGTTGCATATATATGTCAGGCAAGTGTACTCTGATTCCCATGGAAAACGCGCCCTTCGATCTGCTTTCTCCCGACCTTGTCGCCGAGGCGGTGGAAACAGCCTTCGGCCTCATCCCGGCAGGGGAGTGGGCCGTATACCCGAGCTATATCAACCGGGTCTACGGGTTTTCCCTGGACGACGGCAGCGGCGTCGTGGCCAAGTTCTACCGGCCCGGGCGCTGGGATCGGGATGCCCTCGAGGAGGAGCATCGGTTCATGGAGGACTGTCGCCGCTCCGGAGTTCCCGTGGCCTCTCCCCTCGTCTCCCCCGGAGGCGAGACTCTCGTGGAGATGGAGATGGATACCGGTCCCGGAGGGGAGGCCGAAACGTTTTTCTTCTCGATGTATCCGCGCATACGGAGCAGAAATTTCGATCCCGAAACGTCGACGGATTGGAGAAGGCTCGGGAATCTCGTAGGACTCTGCCACGAGGCGGGAAAGAGGCGGGACGCCCCGTCGAGGCCCATCCTCCATCCGGACATCGTGACTGCGGGCAGCGTCGACGAACTCGAGTATTCCGGGGCTGTCCATCCGACCGTCCGCGACTCGTTTCTCGGCCTGTGCCGCTCGGTCATCGACCGCATTTCACCGATGTTCGAGGGACTCCGGATGCAGCGGATCCATGGCGATTGTCACCGGGGCAACCTTTTTTCCGAAAAGGACGGTTCCTTGAGGCTCATCGATTTCGACGACTGCATGACGGGGCCGGTGGTCCAGGACCTCTGGCTCAACCTGCCCGGTCCCGTCGATCAGTGCCGGCCGGAAATAGAGGCGTTCATCGACGGATACGAGAGGATTCTTCCCTTTCCGGCGGAAACTCTGCGTCTTGTCGAAGCTCTGCGGTTCATGCGCATGGTGTACCACCTGGCCTGGACAGCCCGCCAGGTTTCCGACCGTGCCTTTTTCATAAATAATCCCGACTGGGAAACAGAGGGTTTCTGGCTCTCCCGCTTTGCCGATCTGCGGGAGCAGGTCTCCGTAATGGACGAATCGATGATGTAGCGGGGTGAAAACCTCGCAGCTTCTCTTTTTCAGCAAACCCCGGTCATGCGGGATCAGCCGCGGTCGGCGCCGTGTTCACCGAGTTGCCCGAGGTCTTCTCGTCTGTTCCCGCCGAGTTGTCCGCAGCCTCGGCTGCCCCAAGTTGTCCGCAGCCTCGGCTGCTCCCAAGTTGTCCGCAGCCTCGGCTGCTCCCAAGTTGTCCGCAGCCTCGGCTGCTCCCAAGTTGTCCGCAGCCTCGGCTGCTCCCAAGTTGTCCGCAGCCGGCCATTATGGAGCGGCCTTTTTCGATCCGCCGCTTCACCAGAACCCCTTCGGATTCAAGAAGGCCGATGAATGCGAGGACTTCCTCCTCCGAGGGCGCGCGGGTGAGGGGGGTGGTTCCTGGATTGTAGGGGATGAGGTTCACAAGGCAGCGGCCCGCCCGGGAACAAAAACCGGCCACGGCCACTGCGTCTTTCCGGCCATCGTTGATCCCCGGCAGGAGGCAGTAATTGACGCCGAGAACAAAATTTTTCCTCTGAGGGTAGGATGCGAGAGCTTCGGCCAGGGCGGCAAGCCCCGACGACCGGTTGACCGGCATGATCGAACTGCGCACCTCGTCCAGGCCGGAATTGAGGCTGATCGACAGGCCGAGTCGTTTCAAGCCGAGCTCTTTCAGTCGATTGATGCCGGAGATACTTCCGGATGTGCATAAAGTGATACGGTCCCAGGCGAGGCCGAGACCTCTCTGGTCATGGAATACATTCATCGCCTTCGTCACGTTGTCGAAATTGTCCAGAGGCTCACCCATCCCCATGAAAACGATGTTCCGGAAGTCCCAGCCGAATTCCTTCCTGAGCGTCACGACCTGGGAAACGATTTCGGCCGCTTCGAGATTGCGCACGAGGCCCATAGTTCCAGTCTGGCAGAAGGCGCAGCCCATTCTGCACCCGATCTGCGATGAGACACAGAGTGTGGCCGTGCACGCGTCATTGCGGCGGCTCATCGGGACTCGGACGCATTCGACCCTGTGGCCGTCAGCGGTGAGGAGGGTCACCTTGGAAGTCAGACCGGCTTCGCTTTCCTGTTCAAGAACAGAATCGACGGCAAGGTATCCCGTTTTGTAGCGGCCTGACCACGGGTCAGGTAACGCATCCCTTTCCCCGGCTGAAGCATCCATGGCTGCCTGGACGAAGGGCTGCCCCTTTTCTGTCGGTGCCCCCTTCGTCGGAAATGGAAATTCCGTGCTGAAAACGTTGCGGTAAATTTCCGCGGCGAGTCCCGAACCTTTTCCGATGTGGCTGCGCGCGTCGCCGATGAACTCGTCGGAATCCATGCCGAGGATATCCCGTTTTGTCGCCATACCTCCCTCCATCATGAATCCGATCCCTCGGGAACGATCCTGCAGTCTTCGGGAGGAACGGAGAAAGAGACGAGTTCTCCCGCGCGCGGGGCGGTTGCGGCTTCCACTTCGATTTCCGCTCTGATTTCTCCCTTCGCGCTGCCAGGAACGGGCTCCGATCCACCTGTGCCGGACCCGGGCAGGATCGCGATTCCGAGTTTTCTCGATCGTCCCTCGGGGATGGATGTCAGTACGAGGGCGCGGAAGCTGTTCTGCTTCCGCAAGGCAAGCCCGGAGGCTGTCGAAGCCGCCCAGCCTGGGAAGTGCAGGAAGAGGCGGGTTCCCGGAGCCACGGAGGGAGGGAGAGTCCCCGCAAGGCAGAGAAAGTCCCCCACGGGCGTGCTGCAGAGGATTCCCCCGGTAGCTTCGCTCGTCCGCAATACGGGCAGGAGGGGGCCCAGTGACATGAACCGGACGAAGGCGGCGTCGGGCGGATCGCGCAGGAGATCCTCGGGTTTTCCCGAGTGGCTCACGGTGCCATTCTTCATGACGAAAAGGCGATCAGCTATCGCGAGGGCCTCTCCCGTGTCGTGCGTGACATAGAGGGTCGTGACTCCGAGGGAGCCAAGCCTTTCCCGGATGACGGAGCGGAGGTCCTTGCGCAGCACTTCGTCGAGGGAGGAGAGAGGCTCGTCCATGAGGACGAGGTCCGGGCGGACGGCGAGAGCTCTCGCGAGGGCGACACGCTGCTGCTCTCCCCCCGAAAGAAACTGCGGCCGTCTGTCGAGAAGCTCGTCGATGTGCAGTGCTCCCGCGAGCTCCTGGCAGATTCGTTGTCGTTCATCCTGGGCAAATCCATGGCGCCTCGGGCCGTACTCGATGTTCTTTCGCGCGCTGAGATGGGGGAACAGGGCGAAATCCTGGAAAACGAAACCCATATTCCGCTTTTCAGGCGGCAAGGTCGTGAGGTTCCTGCCGCCGAGAAGTATCTGTCCGGAATCGGGGGAGAGGAGTCCGGCCACAAGGCGAAGAAGAGTCGATTTTCCGCAACCCGATGCTCCAAGAACCACTCCGAATTCCTCCGAACCCAGGGACAGATCGGAGCGGAGCCTGAAGCTGCCCCGTCCGAAGGCAAGTTCGTGTATGTCAAGTTCCATCGGTAGTCCTTTCCTTGAGGAGGAATACTGTCCCCGTGAGCGCCGAGAGCACGAGGCCGACCGCGCAGGCTTCCGGGAAACGGTACGACGCGACGAGGCGGTAAAGGAGGAGGGGCAGGCTCTGGAAGTCTCCCGAGCCCAGCATGAGAGGGGCGTTCACATCTCCGGCCGCCATCGAGAAGGCGAAGGCGGCGGATGCGGCGATGCTCGGAGCGGCGGCCGGCACGTCGACGGTCAGGAAGACTGTCAGCGGACTCGCCCCGAGGGAACGGGCCGCCAGTCGGGGTCCTCCCTCCAGGGAAGAGAAGGCGCCGGATATGCCTCTGAGAACGAAGGGAAAGGCCACTGTCGCCTGGGCGAGAATGACGGGGCCGGCGCCTCCGGAGGGAAACAGGAGAACCCAGCCGAGGGCAGTAACTACCCCGGAGAGGGCGAGCGGCAGGCTGCCGGCCAGGTCGAGTGCCTGTCCCGCTATGCCGGCCCCGGCCTCCTGCCGCCTTTTGGAGTATCCGAGCTTCGCGTAGGCCAGCGCCACTCCGGCCGCGGTCGCGAGAAGAGCAGCCGGAGTGGCAGTCGCGAGGCTGTCTCCGAGGGCGCGAAGCAGAGGAGGACGGGGACCTGCGAGAAGGCGCCGGAAATTGCCCAGACCGAAGCCCGCCATCCTGTCCCATCCGGAACTCAGGCTGAATGCCTGCACGACGAGGGAGAGTATGGGGCCCAGGAAGAAAAATGCCAGGAACAGGCCGTAGAATACCAGCAGCACCCGCACGAGACCATGGGGACGCTTGGTTTCGCCCTTCGATCCTGTGTGCCGGGCGCCCTGCGCGGCCTTTCGCTCGAAGAGGCCGAATATCGCAACACAGGTCAGGGCGATGAGTGTTTCCAGAAGAGCGACGGCCGCCGCTCCGGCGGGATCGGCCTCGAGCCTCGCTTTCCGGTAAACCTCGACCTCGAGCGTGGACCCGCCCAATCCGCCGAAGACCAGGACAACCGAAAAACTGAAAAAACAGAACAGGAAGACGAGGCTCGCCGCCTGACCGATGGCGGGGCCGAGGCTCGGCAGGGTGCCGGTCAGGAAGGCTCTGAGACCGCCCGCTCCGAGCACCCGTGCGGCATCCTCGCGGGACGAAGGCAGCCTTGTCCAGGTTCCCCCGACTATCTGGATGATGATGGGAAAGTTGTAGAATGCGTGGACGAGGACGATACCCTTGAAGGAGTACAGAAAGCTCGGCCCCTCGTTCCTGATTCCGAAAACCGCGAGAAGGACCCGGTTGACGATGCCAGCGTTTCCGAAATACAGGACGAAGGCGAGGATCACGAGCACCGGAGGCACGCAGAACGGGACGGCGGAGAGGACCATGAGTCCTCTCCTTCCGGGGAATCGGTAGCGGGCGTAAAGCCATGCTCCGGGCAGACCGAAGGCGAGGGCGAGAAGGCAGCTCGCGGCTGACTGCGTGATTGTAAAACCGAGCGCCGCGAGGGTCCTCTGCCCCGCGAGAGCCTGACCGAGAGCCTCGGCAAGTCGCTCAGGCTCGACCGAGAGGATCACTGCGGCGAGGGGAGCTACCGATACCGCGAGCACGGCGATGACTGCGGCCCGCGGAAAAAGCGCGCTTTCTCCCTGCAGCCGGGATCCCCCCCTCATGTCATTTTGCTCCGGAAAGTATATCCACGGCTGTCTGCGCGTCCGCCTCGAGCCCCGACAGGGGCGGAACGAGAGTCTTTTCCGGCTTGGGCGCCGCCGAGAACGAGGCGGGAAGCGGGGTCGAGGGCAGGACGGGGTACATCCACTGGGTGGCGGGAAGTTCCTTCTGGCAAGCCTCCGATACGAGGAAGTCCATGAATTTCTCCGCGTTTTTTCTGTGCTTGGCATTCTTCAGTATCCCGGCGAGTTCGATCTGGATGGGGTGGCCTTCCGGGAAAAGCAGAGCCTTGTAGCGATCGGTCTTCTCGGTCTCCTTGTGGTAGGCGGGGCTGGTCGCGTACGAGAGGACGAGAGGAGCCTCTCCGGATGTGAAGAGACCGTATCCGGTATCCCATCCGGGAGTCATCGTCAGGATGGAGGGTTTGAGAGCCCTCCAGTAATCTTTCCAGCCTTCGCCGTAGACACTCTTGGCCCATGAAACGAGGCCGAGTCCCGGGGTCGAGGTGCGCGGATCCATGATGATGATCTTGCGCGCGTAGGCAGGCTTCGTCAGGTCGGCGAGGGAGGCCGGGGGATTCTTCAGCTTCTCCGAATCCCAGATGAAGGCGAAGTGGCCGTAGTCGTAGGGCTGGAGTCGGTTTTTAGGATCGATCCTGAGTTCGGAGGGTAGGGCTTTGATCCCCTTCGGCGCATAGGCCGCGAAGAGGTCTTCGGCGAGAGCCTTCTCCGAAAGCTGGTTGTCGAGCCCGAGGGCGATGTCGCAGGAAGGTTTACCCTTCTCGTTGATCAGCGCGGAGAGCAGAGCTCCGCCGTCGCCTTTGGCGACGAAGTTCACCTTGATGCCCGTCTCTTTTTCGAACAGGGGGGCGATCTTCGGGGCCGCACCCCATTCGGCGACGAACGAATCGTAGGTGAAGACCGTGAGGCTCGGTTCTTCCTTGGGTGAGCATGAAAACAGTGCGATGAGAAGGGGAATGAATACGAGGGTGCGATAAAGTGTGCGCACGACTCCCTCCGCCGGCATTATCCGGATCAGGTTCTTCGGGTATCATCTCAGACGCGGCAGGTTCCGACGGAACTCCGCGCCACCCCGGCGGAAACGATGCTAGAGTTTTGTCGATTTTCTGTCAAGGCTGTGTGTTGCACGCAAAAAGCGTTGCCGCGGAGCAAAGGGATCAGCCCGCGTCAGGCTCGGGAAACAGGAAGCCGAAAGCCTCCTGTATGGTCGATGCAAAGTGGAAGTCGAGCGTCTTCGCCGCCTCGCGGGGAAGGTCCCCGCTGTCCGGGCGGTTGCCCTCGGGCAAAAGAACGGCCGCGATGCCGTTGCGGGACGCGGCGAGGAGTTTTTCCCTGACGCCTCCGACGGGGACGATGTCGCCGGTCAGCGTGATCTCTCCCGTCATTGCTGTCGACGACCTCACGCTCCGCCCCGAAGCCGCGGAGTAGAGACTCGCGGCGAGGGTGATGCCCGCTGAGGGGCCGTCCTTGGGAATGGCCCCTTCCGGAACATGGATATGGATAGTTTTCCCCTTGAAACATTCGGGGTCGAGGCCGAAGTCGCGCGCGCGGGCCCGTATGTGGCTGACCGCCGTTCGCGCGGATTCCTTCATGACATCGCCGAGATTCCCTGTCAGGAGGAGGGTTTCATCCCCGTCGAAGAGTATGGTTTCGACGGGAAGCATGGTTCCGCCCGCCTGGGTCCACGCAAGCCCGAACGCGAGGCCTGTCTTCTCCGCTCCGGGGCCGAGTTCCGCCCTCCTGCTCTCCTTGCCGAGGAGTCCGCGGATCTTTCCCGCGCTCACGGTGTATGAGAAGGATGACAGGTCAATGGCCCCTTCGCCTCCGGCAGATTCATTTTCCGTGGCATACCCTTTTTCCACGGCCTTGCGCGCGAGTTTGCGCAGGACCGAGGCGAGTTCCCTCTCCAGATTGCGGACACCGGATTCCATGGTGTAGCGCCTGACGATCTCCAGGATGGCATCGTTGCGGAACCGTATCCGGGCTGAGGAGAGCCCCGCGAGGCGGACTTGCTTGGGGACGAGATGCCGTCTGGCGATCTCGAGTTTTTCCTGCTCACCGTATCCCGGTATTTCGATGATCTCCATGCGGTCGAGGAGGGGGGGCGGTATGCCTTGGATGGAATTGGCGGTCATGATGAACATGACGCGCGATAAGTCGCATGGCACTTCCAGATAATGGTCGGAAAAGCTGGAGTTCTGTTCCGGGTCGAGGACTTCGAGGAGGGCGCTCGCGGGATCCCCGCGGAAGTCGGAGGACATTTTGTCGACCTCGTCGAGGAGGAAAACAGGGTTCGAACTGCCCGCCTTCCTGAGAGATTGGATGATCTTTCCCGGAAGAGCCCCGATGTAGGTCCGCCGGTGTCCACGGATTTCGGCTTCATCCCGAACTCCGCCGAGGCTCACGCGCACGAATTTCCGTTCCAGAGCCCTCGCGACCGAGCGTCCGAGCGAGGTTTTCCCGGTTCCCGGCGGTCCCACCAGACAGATGATGGGACCCCGCGCCCGCTCCGAAAGCTGACGGACGGCGATGAACTCGAGTATCCGCTCCTTCGGCTTGGCGAGTCCGTAATGGTCTTCGTCCAGGATGTCGCGGGCCCGCGCGATATCGCGCGAATCCTTCGTGGTCGTGGACCAGGGAAGATCGGCGAGCCACTCGCAGTAGGCGCGGAGAACGCCAGCTTCCGGTGAAAGGCTCTGGAGTCGCGAAAGGCGCGCGAGTTCTTTTCTGGCCTTCTCGATGACTTCGGTGGGAGGGGCCTTGGCCGCGAGGGCTTTTTCGAGCGCGACGACCTCATTCTCCTCCGCATCATGGCCCAGTTCTTTGTTGATTTCCTTCAGCTTTTCATTGAGGAAATACTCGCGCTGGGATCGTTCGATGCGGGACTTGACCTTTCCCGCCAGGCTTTTCTGGAGTTCGGCCAGCCCTGTTTCCCGTTCTACGAGGGCGATGAGTTTCTCGACACGCTTGAAGGGATCGCTCTGGACGAGAATCGGGTATTTTTTTGCAAAAGGCGAGGGCAGGGCGGAGAGTACGAGGTCGCACAGAGTGTGGATATCCTCCGTCTTCTCCGCCAGGGCGAGGAGGTCGGGGGAGGCAGAGCCGTTCTCGTGCGAGAAGGAGGCGAGGGCTGCCCTGAGGAGTCGGGTCTCCGCTTCCTGCCGCAGCTCGAGATCCTCCGCAAAGGCCGCGCTCGTGCGTACAAAGGGGTGATACGAGGCGTTTTCGGCTCCCGGATCGAAGGAAAGAATGCGTACAAGCTCGAGTCCCTCCACGATGACGCGCGCGCTTCCCTCCGGGCCGGGAATGTGGTGAAGGATGCGCGCACGCGTCGCTATGGCGTGGAAGTTTTCGGCCGGGCTGCCTGTGGGGTAGGATTTTGTGGTGTAGACGGCGAGAAAAATCCGGTCGCGCCTCAGGGCGGCGCTGATTCCCGAAGTTTCGGAAACATGACGAAGGTCGAAAGAAGCGGTTACGCCTGGGTAGAGGATGGATGAGCCGCAGACAAAAAGCGGCAGCTGGTCGGACTTTATCTCTTCAGACTTCATCTCTCCGGGATACCGATCCCCTTCTCCGCCATCCATGTCAGGCCGGTTTTTTCGCGAGCTCTATTGCGGGGGCCGTCAGGCCCTCGACCGTATCCTTGGTCACGACGACGCGCTTGACGCCCTCCATGGAGGGAATATCGTACATCACGTCGAGCATGATCGACTCGACGATGGACCTGAGCCCGCGCGCTCCGGTGTGCCGGGCGAGGGCTTTGTCCGCGATGGCGTCGACGGCTTCCTCTTCGAATACGAGTTCGACTTTGTCCAGCTTGAAGGAGGTCTGGAACTGCCGGAGCACGGAATTCTTGGGCTCGGTGATGATGCGCTTGAGATCCTCGCGGGTAAGGTCAGAGAGCGCTACCTGTATGGGCAGGCGGCCGATGAACTCGGGAATCATGCCGAACTTGATGAGGTCGTCCGGATGGAGCTGGTTGTAGAGTTCCCGGAGGTTTTTCTCCTTCCGCGTCTTTATGTCCGCTCCGAAGCCCATCGGGTGCTTCGAAACCCTGCTCTCGATGATGCGGTCGAGTCCGACGAAGGCTCCGCCGCAGATGAAGAGGATGTTCGTCGTGTCGATCCTGAGATATTCCTGGTTCGGATGCTTGCGTCCGCCCTGGGGAGGGACGTTCGCCAAGGTGCCCTCGATGATCTTGAGGAGTGCCTGCTGAACGCCTTCTCCGGAGACATCGCGGGTGATGGAGGCGTTCTCGCTCTTCCGCGCTATCTTGTCGATCTCGTCGATGTAGACGATTCCGCGCTCCGCTGCCTGTATGTTGCCGCCGGCGTTCTGGATCAGCTTGAGAAGGATGTTCTCGACGTCCTCGCCGACATAGCCCGCCTCGGTCAGGGTCGTGGCGTCGGCCATGGCGAAGGGGACTTTGAGTTTGCGCGCGAGGGTTCTGGCGAGAAGGGTCTTGCCCGTACCCGTGGGACCGATGAGAAGGACGTTCGACTTCTCCAGCTCGACATCGTCGCCCTCTTCCCGCGGCCTTCCGATCCGCTTGTAATGGTTGTAGACGGCGACAGAGAGGGCCTTCTTGACGTAATCCTGGCCTATGGCGTAGCCGTCGAGGTAGTGCTTGATCTCGCGCGGGGTGGGGATGTCCTCGAGATAACCCTGGAGTATCTCCTGCTCATCCTCGGCGATGATCTGTTCGCAGATGCGGACACACTCGTCGCAGATGTAGACTCCGGGGCCGGCGATGAGTTTTGTGGCCATGTCCGCGCTCTTGCCGCAGAAGGAGCAGGCGCCTCCCTCCTGCTTGTCACTTGATTTCTGGCGCGCCATTGTTGCCCTTTCTGGTGAGGATCGAATCGACGAGGCCGTATCCGACGGCTTCCTGGGCCGACATGAAGAAATCGCGCTCCATATCGGCCGCCACGGCAGCGACATCCTTTCCTGTCTGTTTGGCGAAATACTCGATGGTCAGCTTCTTGAGCCTGACGATCTCGCGCGCCTGAAGGCTTATGTCCGAGGCCTGCCCCTGAGCGCCGCCCCAGGGCTGGTGGATGAGGACGCGGGAGGAGGGCAGGGCGAAACGCTTTCCCTTCTTGCCGGCGGTGAGAAGGAGTGCCCCCATGGAGGCGGCCTGTCCGAGGCAGATGGTCTGCACGTCAGGCTTGATGATCTGCATCGTGTCATATATGGCGAGGCCCGCAGTCACGGATCCTCCGGGCGAATTGATGTAGATCGAGATATCCTTTTCCGGATCCTGAGACTCGAGGAAAAGCAGCTGTGCGACGACGAGATCGGCCGTCAGGTCGTTGATCTCGCCGTCTATGAATATGATCCTGTCCTTCAGCAACCTCGAGTAGATATCGTAGGAGCGCTCGCCGATGCCGGTCTGCTCGATTACGATGGGCACGAGGTTGTGCATTCTTTCATCCATGTCGACGTACCTCACGGATATTCAATCTACTCATTATCCACGACGACGTCCACGTATGCTTTTTTCTCGCCGGTCTTCACGGTCGCCACGGCGAGGATGTCGGCGAAGAGTTTATCCTCTTTGACGCGCTCGCGGAGGTACTCCATCGAGCCGCGCTTGGCGTATTCGGCCTTGACCTCGTCCAGGGAAAGATTGCTCTCCGTGGCTTGGCGCTGGAGTTCGGCTTCGAGCTCGGCGTCGGCGCACTCGTACTTTCCTTCCTCGAGGAGTTGGTCCAGAACGAGCCTGGTCGCGATGCCCTTCTCGGCCGAGGGGCGCCACTCTGCGGCGAGGCCTTCGCGGGTCTTGCCGGAGTAGGAGGCGATCTGGACCATCTTCTCGTCGGAATCGACGCCCATCTGGCGCTTCAGGTTCTCCCAGCGCATGGCGAGTTCGGCGTCGATCATGGAGGCGGGGAGTTCGATGGTCGTGCGGGAGAGGAGGGCGTCGATTAAGGCCTGTTCCTTCATCTGGCGCAGGCGGTTTTCGAGGTTCTTCTCGAGCTTGGAGCGGACGGAGGCGACGAGGTCGGCGAGGGTCTTGTATTTTTCTGAGACGTCCTGGGCGAATTCATCGTCGAGGTCGGGAAGTTTTTTCTCTTTGATCTTGGTGAGTTTCACGGAGAGCTTCACGCTGCGTCCGGCGAGCTCCTTGTACTCGTAATCTTCGGGGAAAGCCTTCTCGATGAGCTTGACCTCATCCTTGGCCATTCCTGCGATTTCATCGTCGAACTTGTAGAGGTTGTAGCCGGTCCCGATCTCGAAGGTGAAATCCTGGCGGGAGGAACCCTCGACCGGGTTCCCTTCGGCGTCAAGTTCGCTGTAGTCGACGGTGACGACATCGCCCTTTGCCGCGGTCCCTTCCTTCTCGACGACGATGGAGTTGGCGTCGCGGATCTTGGCGATCTCCCGGTCTTCATCTTCCTTTGAGACTGCAACTTCGGGTACGGTCACCTCGATGCCCTTGTAGTCGGGGGAAGTCACGGTCGGGTAGACGTCGTAGCTGACGCTGAAAGTGAAATCCTTGTCCAGGGCGAAGTCAGGCGTGCCGTCGAGCTCGGGGGAGCGGTAGGTGAGGGGTTTCTCCTCGGCGTCCTTGACGGCTTCCTCGACAGCGGACTCGAGGATGCGGCCCATCGCGTCGATTCTGAGGGAGTCGCCGAATTTCCGTTCCAGGACGGATGCGGGGACGTGGCCTTTGCGGAAACCGTCGATGTGGACCGTCTTTGAGTATTCCTTCATCATGGAATCGTAGTTCTTCCTGACTTCGGCCTGGGGGACGGTTACGGTGAGTTTAACGGCGGAATGTTCGAGTCTTTCGATTTTCTTTTCGGAGATCACGTTGGTTTCCTCGTGGCAAGGATATGGTCAGCACTGTGACCAGGTCGCCGTCGCGACCAGGAGACCGGAACGGATAGCCTCCGTCTGGAGGAACGAAGCCGTGTCCGGGCGAAAAAAAAGAGGCGATTCGGCATTGCCCGAATCGCCTCGTCCTTTGGAGCGGGAAACGGGAGTCGGACCCGCGACATCGACCTTGGCAAGGTCGCGCTCTACCACTGAGCTATTCCCGCGCGATTACCTTCCGCGCATTGCGATTTGCTCGCGTACTGCGAGAGAAGGGACTTGAACCCTCACACCCGAAGGTACCAGATCCTAAGTCTGGCGTGTCTGCCATTCCACCACTCTCGCGCGCGGCGAATGCTAGCGGACGACACTCCGGGCTGTCAAGATCCATGTGCTTCGCGCCGAGGCGCCAAACACATTCAATAAAAAGGAAAGCTCGACGCTTTCCTTTTTATTGAATCTGAGCCGCGCAGGCATCGAACCTGCGACCCGCAGATTAAGAGTCTGCTGCTCTGCCAGCTGAGCTAGCGGCCCATGTCCCTGAAGTGCACGTGCGTCCGACAGGAGTCGAACCTGCGACCTACGGATTCGAAGTCCGTCGCTCTATCCAGCTGAGCTACGAACGCGTATCGTGGTTTTTAAGGACCACTCGACCGGACCCGGAGTCGGATGCGGTCCAGGGTGGATGAAGGGACTTGAACCCTCGGCACCCAGATCCACAGTCTGGCGCTCTACCACCTGAGCTACATCCACCGTGCAATCGGTGAACTCACAATGCCAAAAACGCGAAAACATGTCAATATGGTTTTTTAAAAAAATGGGATCCATTTTTTGCCAGGGTAGCCCGGCTCCTCAGCTCCGGCTGGAGTGGACGCTCCTGATAATGCGCTCGCGCAGATGCGGGGACTGGCCGCCCGCGCCGGAGGGAGATCCAACCTCGAAGGGCTCGTAGCGGATGGCGATGGAGCCCTTGAGAACCCAGAGCCGGACGAGCCTGCGGGCGCCCCCGCTTTCGCTGACGGGAAGGGGCATTTCGTCCACTGCGATCACGTCGGCCACACGGAACTCATATATGCCTGTGTCCTCGCCGGCCGGATCGCCGATGAGGATGCACTTTTCGGTATCGTAGGGATGCTTGCGGAGGGTCCCGCAGAATGGAATGGCCTCGCTCTTCTGACCGGTATGATATTTCACGAGATCAGTGAAGGGTGTCGACTCGAGGTATTCGGAGATGCTCATGACTGCCTCCTTTTATCCTTGTACCAAGAACAATGATCGAAATGGCCGAAAGTAACACGCTGAGCGCGACGAACCAGTCCCTGTATCGGGTATACACAGTGAGGCCATTCCCCGTGTAGACGGGGACATCCACAACCTCCGCCCCGGCCTCGAAAAGAGGCAGCTCGAAGAGGTTTTCGCCCGTCGGGCCGACAATGCACGAGACGCCGCCGTTGGTGGAGCGGACGAGGGTCCGTCTCGTCTCGATGGCCCTGAAGCGTGCGGCGGCCCAGTGCTGGACCTCGGCGCTCACCGTTTTGGACCAGGAATCGTTCGTGATGTTGACGAGAATCTCTGCGCCCTCCCGCACGAAATCGCCGCACAGATCAGCGAAGGCGTCCTCGAAGCAGATGGGGACGCTGAAGCGGACGGATCCGCCCTGTCTGAGAGGAAGCGCGAAGACCGTGAGGCGGGTGCCCGTCGTCCACCCGCCTTCCAGGCCCACCACGTTCTTCATGAAAGCGCGGAACCAGGCGAATTCCATGAGAGGTATGGCTTCGGTGAAGGGGACGGGGTGGCTCTTGCCGTAGAAGTCGATGAGCCTCCCCGCGGGATCGACGAGGATGGCGGCGTTCATGACCTTGAACTCGGCCCAGTCGAGAACATAGGGCGCTCCCGTGAGGAGCCAGGACTCCGTTTCCTTCAGGAGGGGCAGAAGAGGATCGTCTTTCGGGTGGGTAGAGTAGTAGCTGTGGTTTTCGTTATAGGAGCGGCGCAGGGAAGTCTCGCTGAAGATGACGAGATCCGGCTTTCTCTCCGCGCCGGCAGCGCCGGTTGTCGACGCGACATCGGCATCAAAGGCCTTCCTCGCGAGCCGGACATTGGACTCGAGGGCAGCCTCGTCTCCTTCATACCAGGGATCAATGTTCTGCTGGACGACGGCTGCCCGGAAGGTTTTGTCGGGACGGCGTGGCTCGGTCATGCGATAGAATCCGTATCCAAGCACTAAGGCCCAGCACACAGACAGGAAGACGAGCCAGGGCAGGACCGGCCCGCGAGGGAGGTTCGGCGCATACTCTGCGGGCGCGGCGAGTGAAGCAGTTCGGGCAGGAGAAAAGAGTCCGGTCCGGAGCCTGGCTCCAAGCCTGTCGAGGGCGACGGCGGTCACGGCCGAGGAGAGGGCGAGGAGGGCGGAGAGGCCGTACACCCCCGTGATATCGGCCACTTGGAGCGTGATGGGCAGAGAGCTCAGGGAGTAGGGGATGAGGCCCCAGGGATAACCAAGAAAGCCCGTCGACTTGCCGTACTCGAATACGGCCCAGACGAGGGCGAAGAGTGCAGGGCCACAGAAACGGGCTCTTTTGGCGACGAAAGAGAGATAGAGGGCGGGGAGGGTGTAGACCACCGCATACGCGAGCGTCGTGCCGCCTATCGTCCAGAGGGCAAAATTCTTGTAGAAGAATAGCCAGTAGCTGGAAATGGCGTGTTGGAGGGCTCCGAATACCGCGCCTGCGAGGGCCGCCGTCCGGTGGTCCGGAGCCTGCCTCAGAGCCTCGTAGAGGGGCGCGAGGGCGATAAAGCCGAGTGGCCAGAGACCGAGCCTGAAGACTTCGTTGGGAAGGGCGGCACCGAGGAGCACCGCGGAGAAGGCGGCCATGGCCAGGATCTCGGGAAGGCTCCGTTCCATACCGGAACTTCGTGTCGACGTGGTAGGCAGAAACATGCCCCTACTGTACCCGCCCGCCTCCATCTTGTGGAAGATGGAAGAACTCAGTATTGACCCGTCCATAAGCCCGGTTTACAGTTGCTCATGGCACATGCGGTTTTCGCGGGCTCCTTCGATCCTCCCACCTTCGGCCACCTCGACATCATCGCGAGGGCGTCCTCGATCTTCGAGACGCTCCACGTCGTCGTCGCGGCGAACAGGAACAAGAGGGGCCTCTTCGAACCTGAGGAGCGGGCGCAGCTTCTGACCGCCAGCACCGATGCGATGACGAATGTCTTTGTCGCGGTATGGGATGGACTCGTGGTCGATTATGCGCGGAACGCGGGCTGTACGATCCTCGTCAGGGGAGTCCGGGGAATAACTGACTTCGCTTCCGAATACGACATGGCCATCCTCAACAGTCAGCTTGAGCCGACGATCGAAACCTTCCTCATCTGTGCCGATCCGCGCTATTCGACGCTCAGTTCGAGCGCGGTGAAGGAATTCGCCCATTTCCGCCGGGATATCTCGGCCTTGGTGCCATCCCCGGTGCTCAAAGCCCTCGCCGACAGGAGGCCGTGAGCCGGGTGCGACCTTTTCCTGCCTTTTCCTCGATTTTGGATGACTCCGGAGGATGTCTTGACAATGAGGATGTCTTGACAATATGGAAATGCACGGTGTAGGGTGTCGGTCGGCATACTGTTCCGGAAACTTTAATCACGAATGAGGTTGTACAAATGGCTGTACCTAAATTCAAGACATCCAAAGCGCGTACACGACGTCGCCACTCCATCAATATGAAACTCACCGCTCCCGCTGTTGTCGAATGCGCGAATTGCGGGAACCCTGTACTCTTGCACAGGATTTGCCCCAAGTGCGGTTTCTATCGCGGACGTCAGATCATTACGCCCGAATCCAAGTAAGGAGAGACCCCAATGGACGAACTGTTCGAAAGAGTGAAGAAGATAATCGCCGAAAAGCTTGAAGTCGAAGAGAGCAAGATCACCATGGACGCCAGCTTCCGCCAGGACCTCGGCGCCGACTCCCTCGACACCTACGAACTCGTGTACGGCATCGAGGAAGAGATGGGCATCACCATCCCGGACGAGAAGGCCAACGAGTTCGAAACCGTCAAGGACGCGTACGAGTTCATCAAGTCCCAGGTAAAGTAAGCCTCTTTGCGGGCCGGATGGATCTTCGTGCACAGAGAGGACAGCACAAGCCCCGAACGTTCGAAGATCCTCAGGACATTCCAGAAGACTTTCAACATCAGGTTCAGAAGCCTCGAGCTTCTGAACCTTTCTTTTACCCACCGCTCCTATTGCAACGAGAATCCATCGCGTCAGCGCAACAACGAGAGGCTCGAGTTCCTCGGCGACGCTGTCCTTGGCATGGTGGTGGCTTCCCGCCTGTACGGGATGTTCGAATCGAAACCCGAGGGCGAGCTGGCGAGGATAAAGAGCTTCATCGTATCCGAGGATACGCTGTCCGGGCTCTCGCTCTCACTCGGCCTAGACGGGCTTCTTCTCATGGGCAAGGGCGAGGAGATGTCGGGGGGCAGGAAAAAGAAAGCCATCCTCGCCGACGCGCTCGAGGCCCTCATCGGCGCGTACTTCCTGGATTCCGGAATCGAGGCGGCCAGCGACCTCGTGCGCAGGCTTGTCGACCCCGAAATCGAAAAAGTTCTCAGAAACCGGCACAAGAAAGACTACAAGACTATTATCCAGGAATATGTCCAGAAATATGCCCAGACTCACCCGGTCTATGAGGAAGGCGAGGGCAGGGGACCTGACCACGACAGGACTTTCCGCGTGAGCTGCGTGATTGGCCCGAACAGCTATGGCCCGGGTGAAGGCAAGAACAAAAAAGAAGCCGAGCAGGCCGCCGCCCGCGCAGCCTACGAGGCCATCATCGCCGAAGGCGGGCTCGAGTCCGCGCGGCTTCTGCAGATAGAAGAGCGCTAAAGCCCTTCCCCGTTTTCAGCTTTTCCTCCGGTATTTCTCGCCCAGGTTCGCCGCGATGCGCGACAGAGTCGTTGCGTTGTTCTGCGCAGGATCATCGAGGACGGTCTCGAGCAGTTCGGCGAGGATGCGACCCATGACTGGACCTTTCGGGATGCCGAGTCGGGCGAGATCCTCACCGCCCACGGCGAGATCCTTCACCGAGAGCGCATGGTCGCGGGCGAGAACTCCGTCGATGCGGGCGCGGAATTCCGACAAGGGCGACGGGTCGGCCTGCCTGCCGGTCATACCCGTTCCATCGGCGAGCCTCAACTCGAAGAGGGCGTCGATGTTCTCTTCGCCCACCTTCGCGACGAAGCGTCTGACTGCCGCATCGCTCCATTCCCCGCTGTAGTTGAACATGTGGTTTGTGACGAGATGGCAGACTTCCCTGATGACCGATCCGGGATAGCGGAAGCGTTTCAGTATGGCCTCGCCGCCCCTGACCGAGAGCTCCTCGTGGCGGTGGAAGGTCGGAGACCCGTCGGCGCCCGTCTTCATGGATTCGGGCTTGCCTATGTCGTGGAAGAGGGCCGCGAGCCGGAGGACAAGGTCCGCGGGCGCCGCGTCGGCGGAGAGCATGCAGTGGTCGAGCACGTCGAAGCTGTGCATCCCTTTCTGGAGGACTCCCCTGCAGGTCGCGAGTTCGGGCAGGAGGAGTTCGAGCATCCCTGACTTCTCCATGAGGGAAATTCCCGCTGAGGGTCGGGGCGAGAGCATGATCTTGGAGAACTCGTCGCGGATACGCTCCATCGAGACCATGGCCAGACGGCCGAGAGTGGGCGCTATCGCATCGAAGGTGTCCTTCTCGATCTCGAATCCCAGCTGGGCGGCGAAACGGAGAGCCCTCATGGGCCTGAGGCCGTCTTCGGCGAAGCGCTCGAGGGGGCGGCCGACCGCGCGGACAAGTTTCCGTTTCAGGTCGCCGCGGCCGTCGTGGAGATCGAGAAGGATTCCCGCGAGGGGATCGTAGGCCATGGCGTTTATGGTGAAATCGCGCCGTTCGAGATCTTCATGTATCGAGGAAGAATACTCGACCCTGTCCGGACGACGCGCGTCCGAATACTCTGTCTCAGTCCGGTAGGTGGTGGTCTCTATCATGTATCCGCGATAGATGACGGTGACGGTGCCGTGCCTGATGCCTGTGGGGATTACCTGCCGGAAGCAGGCGATGACATCCTCGGGTCTGGCGTCGGTCGCCACGTCGAAATCATTCACGGCTCTTCCGAGCAGGGCATCGCGCACCGCACCGCCGACGATATAGCACTGCCAGCCAGCCCCGGCGAGAATGGAGGCGAATTCCTGGATTTCCCGGGGGACCCGTATCGTCCGCATGGATTACAGACTATACCGTCGCGCGGGAGATGGACAACCGGGGAGGGCGCGACGACTTGACACGGCGCTTCCCCGCGGTGGACTCTTCCCGGCGATGAAAGCACTCATCGTCACGGGCGGAGAAGCTCCGTCCCGGGAGCGGATCCTCGGGGCGGGGATGAGCTACAGTCTCGTCTGTGCGGCCGATTCAGGCCTCGAAACGGCCGCCGCCTGGGGACTCTTGCCCAACCTCATCGTCGGCGATATGGATTCCCTCGCGGATATGAAGCTGCTCTGTGCGTTTCCCCGGGCCGAGATACTGCGGTTTCCCGCCATGAAGGACGATACCGATACGGAGATCGCATTGGCCGAAGTCAGGAAAAGGACCAAGGACGGTATCGTCCTCGCCGGAGGAGGAGGAGGAAGGCTCGACCACCTCCTCGCCATACGCGCCATTTTCGAGCGAGAGCCGAGGCCGGAGGAATGGCACACAAAAGGAGATGAGGTGTTCCTCGTCCGGGAAGGATGCGAGTTCCGCCGTGCGTCAGTTTCCGGCTCGCGCGTGTCGGTGTTTCCCCTCGCATGCGGCGCGAGCGGCATGGAGAGTTCTGGTCTCAGATGGCCGCTCGCGGGTCTCGCGTGGGGACCGGGCGGATTCGGCATCAGCAACGAGTGCACAGGCCGGGATTTCGCGATCAGGGCGGGGAGAGGAGACCTCCTCGTGATAACCGCCCCTGCTGAAATTCAGAACCTGACACCCTCCGGATACTGAAGGCCAAAGGCGGCCTTCAGCAGTATCTGAGTTTCCCTCGGATCCTGCACGAGAACGCGCTTGCCAGCCAGGAGCTCGGCGATTCCTATTTCCCTGTGGTAGCGGGGAATGATGTGAAGATGGAGGTGGTCGATGCTCGCCCCGGCCACGAGGCCCATGTTGAAGCCGATGTTGTAGCCCGCCGGACCGTGGACCTTGTCGAGAACATTGAGGCAGGCATCCGACACCGCGTCGAATTCCCTGCGCTCATCGGGATCGAGTCCGCGGATGTCGAGGACATGGCGGATAGGAAATACGATGA
The DNA here is from genome assembly GCA_963678065.2 of Treponemataceae bacterium. GTDB lineage: Bacteria > Spirochaetota > Spirochaetia > Treponematales > Rectinemataceae. Next base: position 754,405 of record CAXXVZ010000003.1, on the reverse strand, counting down.
GATGTCCCGGGTTGTAGGGGTAGAGGTTGAGGGACACGATGAAGCGTCCGGACTCGTACACGACGAGCTTGTCCACGTCCTCCGATCCCGCGGCAACCATGCAGAGGATGCAGCCTTCCGGTTTTTTGCCTTTCAGGTATCCGAGTTTGTCGAAATTGAAAAAATAATCCACGCATCCTCCTGTCGCTCGATGCCGGTTCATGCTACCGTATCGTCGGAGTGCGCGCCAGATGGAAAAGGAGTTCGATCACGAAACCCACTTCGCCCGGAGCCTTCTCTTCGCCGGGTGGGGCACTACGGTTTTTTTCTTTCTCAATCTCGTTCTTCTGGGGCTTTGGATCGCGGGGAGCTTTTCCCCTGTCTCCGAATCCCTTCTCGCCTTCGATATCAGACTGATGGCCTTCTCTTCGGCCATCCTCACCGCCTCTGCTGCCGTGAACCTTCTCGCGAGAATCGTCACTTCCCTCGCCGTACATATCAGGATACGGCCTTTCTCCTGGTTCATCTGGCCCGTCTACATGGTCTTCGGAGGATCCTGTCTCTTCCTCTCGGCGCTCATAAGGACCTTTGCCGCAGGACTGCACTGAGCTGCATGGGCCCCGAGAAGCTTTTCCTGTCGCCTTGACCCCTTCTCATGGCCGTCGCTATAATTATTCACCGCGATCCCTTCGGAAAGCTTCGATCTGTCCGTCGGATACCCAAAAAACAAGGAGCCGGCCATGGATGTACGCGTCCGCTACGCGCCTTCGCCCACCGGAAACCAGCATATCGGTGGAGTGAGAACGGCCCTCTTCAACTATCTCTTTGCCAAGGCCAACAATGGAACCTTCATCCTCAGACTCGAGGATACCGACAGGACCAGATATTCTGACGAATACGTAAAAAATCTCTACGATACCTTCAAGTGGCTCGGCTTCTACTGGGAAGAGGGGCCCGACGTCGGGGGACCGGCTGGCCCCTACATCCAGTCGGAGCGATTCGATCTCTACCGCGTGCACGCGGAAAAACTTATCGCCCTGGACAAGGCCTACTACTGTTTCTGCGACGAGGAGAGGCTGTCCCGCGTGCGCAGCGAGCAGACCGAGTCCAAGTCGGGCGAACAGGGCTACGACAGGCACTGCCGGGCTCTGAGCGCGGAGGAGATCGCGGCGAAACTGGCGTCGGGCGAGCCGCACGTCATCAGGCTCAAGATTCCTCTCGAGGGGACGACCGTCTTCGAGGACGGTCTTCTCGGACGGATCGAGTGGAAAAACGAGGACGTGAGCCCCGATCCTGTCCTCCTCAAGTCAGACGGCTTCCCGACCTACCACCTCGCCAATGTCGTCGACGACCACTTCATGAAGATCACCCACGTCCTGCGAGCCCAGGAGTGGATACCCTCCGCCCCCATGCACAAGATTATGTACGATGCCTTCGGCTGGGAGATGCCGGTCCTCTGTCACTTGCCCATGGTCCTCGGCCAGGACGGGCACAAGCTCTCCAAGCGTCATGGCGCCACGAGTGTGAACGAGTTCCGCAAGGCGGGTTATCTGCCCGAGGCCCTCATCAACTATGTGGCCCACCTCGGCTGCAGCTACGAGGACGGCAGAGACATCTTCACCCTGGAGGAGTTCGGAAAGCTCTTCTCGGTCGGCCACATAAACAAGGCGCCTGCCGTCTTCGACTATCAGAAGCTCGAGTGGTACAACGGCCAGTATATCAGGCAGAAATCCGACGCCGAACTCGCCCTGCTCGTCGCGCCCTTCCTCGCCAACGCCGGCGTTCTCCCCCTGGACGCTCCCGCAGAGAAGAGGGCCCTCGTAGTCGCGGCCATGCCCATCGTGAAGGAGCGTCTCCACTTCCTCGCGGACGCGCCCGCCGTGATGGCCTATCTCTTTGCCCCTGCGCCGATGGCCCCCGCCACGGAGTTCATTCCCAAAAAGATGGACCAGGCCGCGGCTCTCCGCATGCTCGAGTACGACGCAGCGCTCCTTGCCGACTGCGATATGTCGAGCCACGATGCCTGGGAAGCCGCCTTCAGGGCCGAGGCCGCGCAGCGCAGCGTAAAGCTGGGCGACCTCCTGATGCCGCTCCGTGTCGCGGTCACGGGTTCCCGTGTCAGTCCGCCGCTCTATGAGTCCATCCGCCTCATAGGCCTGGCCGAAGTACTCTCCCGCATCGAGGTGGCCCGCGCTTTCCTTTCCTGATTCGCAGGCGGGTTTCATACCCGGTGTCTTCTATAAAAAGAGCGCAGCAGCGTCGCCGAAGGGGAATCAGTATGCGGCCACGGCTGCGGACATGTCGGTGGCGCCGGGACCGGCTTCGATCGGGAAGGAAACATCTCTCCACGCAACCTTGTTGAAGTCGATGCAGCGGACCGCGTCGTTGAGGTCATCGGTCCAGTAAACCTTCACCGCGTCGGCGGTGTGGACGAATACCGCAGTGTACAGCGTCCAGCTCGCGGGGCCATCGTTCAGATACGGTTTTATCCTGTAGTAATTTACTCTCTTCATCAGTTGGAAGGCCTTCGTGATGTTGTCGAAACCCTTCGTCGGCAGACTCTGCTCGGTCATCCGCATGAGCATTTCGTAGCGCGAATCCGCGTCGTGCATCTGGGCGCCGATGAGGTTGTACTCATAGTTCAGGATGTATGATTTCGTTTCGAGCTGCTTCGCCCAGATCTTTTTCTGCTCGGCGAAGGGCGGATCGTTGACGAGAACAGGACTCTCGTCGCGGTACATGTAGCGTTTCCCCTCAAGCCACTCCACGATGAGGGTGTGTCCCTTCGAGTCGACGAAGTAGAGATGCTGGTGGAGAAGATCGAGTTTCTTGAGCTCGGGCGCCACATTGACGAAATCGATATCGGATGTCCTGAAAAAAGCCTCGACCTCGTCGACGCTGGACATGGTGCCGAGAACGAGGGGCGCGAATTGGAGAATGGAGACATAGTTGATTCCCGGCACGAGACTCTGTGGATAGGATGTCGGGTTGAGCCAGAGATACGAAACCGACAGGCCTTTCTCGTTGATTCCATGCCCGGGAAGCGGAAAGCCGAAGGCGTTGAAGGAGAGGAAATTGTACTTCGTGCTGCCGGAGCCGAAGGAAGTTCCAGCCGGGATGAGGGATATCTTCGTCTGCATATCGATGAAGAAGTCCATCGTTCTGCCGGTCACGACTTCGTCGCAGTTCCCCACGACGACCATCGAGCAGGGGAATGTGGATGCCGCAGCGACGAGAGCCAAAGCGAGCGAGAGAATCAGGATTTTCGTTTTGTTCACGATTCCTCCATATAGTTTATTTACTACTATATGACTCCTGAGTTGCGCGAACAAGTCTCGGAACAGAGAAACGTGGTTTTTATGAAGCCGCCGCGGTGGCGCGCTTTCCGGACTCCCCCTCGGCTTGACCCTTCGGGGCTCTTCCATCCATAGTATTCACACCGCGCCCCTGAAGCGCGGAAAGGAGCACAAAGTGAGCGATTCCCCCGCGGTTCCTGGTTCTGGCGAAGCAAAAAACGGCCCCGGCACCGATTTCATCCGCGAAGCAGTCGTCGAGGATCTCAAGAGCGGCCGGTATTCCGAAGTGCGGACGCGCTTTCCCCCGGAGCCGAACGGCTGGCTCCACATCGGACACACGAAGGCCTTCAGCATCGACTTCGATGTGGCCGCCGATTTCGGCGGGAAGTGCAACCTGCGCTTCGATGACACGAACCCCGAGAAGGAAGACATGTCCTATGTCGAGGCCATCAAGCGCGACATAAAGTGGCTCGGATACGACTGGGAGGACCGGGAGTTCTACGCCTCGGACTACTATGAGACCCTGTATGGACTCGCGGTCCAGCTCATAAAGCAGGGGGACGCCTACGTGGATGACCTCGACGACGAGGCCATCCGCGAGTACCGCGGTACCAATGTCCCCGACAAGAACAACATCACATTCACGCCTCCCGGACGGAACAGCCCTTGGCGCGAGCGCAGTATCGAAGAGAATCTGAATCTTTTCGCAGGGATGAGATCGGGGGAGTTCGCGGACGGCGCAAAGACCCTGCGCGCGAAAATCGACATGGCCCACCCAAATCTCCTCATGCGCGATCCCGTCATGTACCGGATCAGGCGCGAGCCCCATTACCGGACAGGGAACACATGGTGCATCTACCCGATGTACGACTTTCAGCATCCCCTTTCGGACGCGATCGAGGGAGTGACCCACTCCCTGTGCTCCCTCGAATACGAGATTCACCGCCCTCTCTACGAGTGGTTCATCCGGAAGGCCGGCGTCTTCCCCTCGAGGCAGATCGAGTTCGCCCGCCTCAACCTGTCGCACACGGTTCTGTCCAAGCGGTGGCTCCTCCGCCTCGTACAGGAGGGACGCGTCGCGGGCTGGGACGACCCCCGCATGCCCACGCTCTCAGGGCTTCGCCGTCGCGGCTACACGCCCGCGGCGATCAGGGATTTCCTATCCCGGATAGGACTCGCCAAGACGGACAGCCTCGTCGATATCCAGCTCCTCGAGCACTGTCTGCGCGAAGACCTGAACAAGAAGGCGAACCGCGTCATGGCTGTCGTCGATCCCCTCGAGCTCGTCATCGAGAACTGGCCCGAAGGACAGGTGGAATATCTGGAAGCGGTCAACAATCCCGAGGATCCCGCCGCGGGTATGCGCACCGTACCCTTCGCCGGACGACTTTACATCGAGCGGGCCGATTTTCAGGAAGTGCCGCCGCCCAAGTACTTCAGGCTCTTTCCGGGCTCCTCGGTCCGGCTGCGCTACGGCTACATCGTCACCTGCACAGGCTTCGACAAGGATCCCGCCACGGGCAGAGTCGTCTGCGTCAGGTGCAGCTACGATCCTTCGACGAAAGGCGGCAACGCGCCCGACAACCGCAAAATCAAAGGCACCATACACTGGGTTTCCGCTGCGCACGCGGCCCCGATCGAAGTGAGGCTCTACGATCACCTCTTCACGGCGGAGCGCCCGATGGAGGTTGCGGCCGGAATCGACTGGGTCGACACGATAAACCCCGCTTCGCGAGAGGTCGTGACCACAGCCTTCGGCGAGCCGAGCCTCGCTTTGACCGCTGCGGGGCGGCAATACCAGTTCGAGCGCCTTGGGTATTTTGTCGCCGATCCGGACAGCGCCGCGGGGAAGCCTGTCTTCAACCGATCCGTATCGCTGCGCGACACATGGGCGAAGATCGAGAGGAAGGGAAGCTGAGCCGCTTATCGCGAGAGAATCGCCACGGCCCCCGAAGCGGAAGCGATTGCAGAGAGTTTGTTGAAAGCAAGGTCAGGAACAAAAAAAGGCCCGGAAGACGCTGTGGTCCTCCGGGCCTTTTTTTGTTCCTGACCTGGGGCAGGACGGGCTGCAGCCCGGAATTGATCCGGAGGCGGGTCTCATTCCCCGCAGCGAACTGCAGAGTTGGTGATCGTCAGAATCCGAGCGACTCTTTTACGATGACGACGGTGACCCTGCCGGGCTGAATCTCGCGGTTGAACACGAGGATCTTGGAAGGAAACGATTTGAACCCTTCAGGAAGGCCGTAGGCTTTGCGCGCCCTCTCGCTCTCGAGGGGAACGACATGTTCGTCGATGCGCTTCAGAGCTTCTTCCAGGGTTGGAACTATCTTTTGCGCGCCCACGACATAGATTACCTTGGCCGATCCATAGGCATAGGCGGGCAACTGGCTGCCCGTAAGACTCGCGATGGCGAGGGTTCCTGTCTCCGTGAGGGCGTGGACAGAGCCGACAATCACATCGGGGGCGGCGCCGAGCTTGCGCATTTCCCGTCCTTGGGTTTTCTGGTCCATGGAGAAGAGTTTGGGTTTCACCGCATCATACTTTCCCGACTCGTTGAATGCTGCTGACAGGCCGATGGAATCGACTGTCACAGAAGAGGCTGTGAACACTTCAGAACCTTGGGGTACAAGGGAAAGGACCAGCTCTCGTGCTTTGTCCCCGTTCTCCGCCACCAATGCTACAAAACCATTCCCCTCGAGCGCTTTTACCGCTGATTCGATCTTCTCTTCCGATGCTTTCCTGTTGAATTCGCTCATAAAAGACTCCTTATTGATTGTTACTAATAGTAAGTTAGTTACGATATTGCAGAAAGTCAAGAAAAACGGTATTTTAGGTATATGGAAAACAAAAAGGTAGAGACAGGACTCTGTCCCACGGTCACGGCTGCTTTCGAACTCCTCGGCAGGAAGTGGGCTGGCATGATCATAAAGATCCTCCTCGTGGGAGACAGACAGTTCTCCGATCTCGTCCGAGAGGTTCCAAGCCTCAGCGCACGGATGCTCACCGTGCGCTTGAAGGAATTCGAGGATGTCGGGATTATTGGCAGGACAGTAAGCACCGGCATGCCTGTACATGTGAGGTATTCCCTCACCGAGAAGGGAAGGGACTTGGCCTCCGTCCTGGAAGGCATTACGGCCTGGGCGCACAAGTGGGCCGCATCAGATGCCGGCGAGGGTGCGGGGCCGGCCAGCCCTGAGGGGAGTCTCCAGGAAGACTAGAATCATACGCCGTGAGCATCCTATAATCTGCGGACCGGCCGGATTCCGACGCTCGAGCGACAGAGTCTGACTGTACCGGAGAGGCGCTCCCGGACCTTACGGACCGGAAGGGGGGCCATGCCTCCATCCGGCGCGCTGCCGTAACCGTCGGCGGGGCGAAATCAGGGTCCGCACACAAGGAGCGTCGGATGCCCGACACCACCGTCACAATGGAAAAAATCGTATCTCTGGCCAAGAGGCGTGGCTTCGTCTTCCAGTCTTCCGAGATCTACGGAGGACAGGCGGGCGCCTGGGACTACGGCCCCATGGGCGTCGAACTGAAAAACCGGATAGCCCGTTTCTGGTGGAAGGAGATGACCCAGCTCCACGACGACATCGTCGGCCTGGACGCGGCTATCCTTATGCACCCGCGCACATGGGAGGCCTCCGGCCACGTCGAAAACTTCACCGACCCCCTCGTCGACTGCAAGAAGTGCAAGCAGCGCTTCCGCGCCGACCTGATTCCCGAGGACAAGCTCGCGAAAAAAGAGTGCCCCGAGTGCGGCGGCGAGCTGACCGACACCCGCAAGTTCAACCTCATGTTCAAGACGAACATCGGCCCCGTCGACGACGGCTCCGGACTCATCTACCTCCGCCCCGAAACCGCCCAGGGCATCTACGTCAACTACAAGAACATCGTCCAGTCCAACCGCATGAAGATCCCCTTCGGCATCGCCCAGATCGGCAAGGCCTTCCGCAACGAGATCGTCACCAAAAACTTCATCTTCCGCACCTGCGAGTTCGAGCAGATGGAGATGCAGTACTTCGTGAAGCCGGGCGACGACGAGAAATTCTTCGACTACTGGCGCGCCCAGCGCTGGGCCTATTACGCCAAGCTCGGAGTCCATATGGACAAGCTCCGGTGGCACCAGCACGGACCGGGAGAGCTAGCCCACTACGCCAAAGACGCCTACGACATCGAGTACGAGTTCCCGATGGGCTTCAAGGAGCTCGAGGGCGTGCACAACCGCACCGACTTCGACCTGGGACGCCACCAGGAATACTCGGGCAAGGACCTCAAGTACATCGATCAGGAAAATGGCAACGAGCGATACATCCCCTACATCATCGAGACTTCGGCCGGCCTCACCCGTCAGCTCCTCATGGTCCTCTGCGACGCCTACGAGGACCAGAAAGTTGCGGACAAGGGCACCGACGACGACTGGCGCACTGTCCTGCACTTCCACCCGAATCTTGCACCCGTCACGGTGGCTGTCCTGCCCCTCATGAAGAAGGACGGACTCGCCGAACTCGCGAAGGAGATCAGGCAGGAGCTCAAGGAAGACTACGCCACCGATTATGACCAGGCAGGAGCGATCGGACGGCGCTACCGCCGACAGGACGAAGTCGGAACCCCGTTCTGCGTCACGATAGACTATCAGTCCAAGGAAGACGGAACCGTCACCGTGCGCGACCGCGACACGATGGAGCAGGAACGCGTGGCTCGCGCGGATCTGCACTCGTATATCCAGAAGAAGATCAAATCGTACAAGAGAATCTGATCCCCCAGAGTCTGATTCCTCGTTCCAGCATGGGCGCATCCACGCTGCGCGGGCCTCTGCCCTCGCAGCGTGGGTCGCGTGCTTCCGCTACAAGTCCTCTCGCTTTACCCCAAATTCCTATACTGACTGCGCACGATGTGAGCAATTGCCTCCCGTCGGAGGAAAAATTTTCTCATTCTCTGGCGACATGAAATCGCCAAGCACTATTCTATTATTTCTATCCTCTGAATGACTTAGTATTGACTTCCGACTTTGGCACGAAAACTGCTGTTTAGTTTTATCCTCATCTCGGAGGTTTTATGAAAACAGCTATCAAAGTCGTCCTCGACACCGCCATCTGCCTCGGCTTTCTGGCCCTGCTCGAGCCCAAGCTTGGTCCCCTCTCCATTCATGAATGGGGAGGGCTCGCCATCTGTGTACTTTTCCTCGTCCACAAGCTTCTCAATTGGAGTTGGATCAAGTCTGTCTCGACGAAGTTCTTTTCCCGGACTCTGCCTGCGAGGGTGCGTCTCAACTATGTTCTCGATCTTCTTCTCTTCCTTGGTTTCTCGACAATTACCCTGAGCGGCATGGCCATCGCCAAAACTATCGATTTCTCCTGGCTTTTCCCGAGCGGCGCGGGCTTCATCTGGCGCGTCCTCCACGGCTTCGCTTCCTTCCTCATCCTGGCTGTCGCAGGCCTTCACATCGGCTTGCACTGGAACTGGATCGCCGCGCGCTTCGCGAGGTCCGCCGCACATGCAAAGGGGGCCCTCGATGCGGAATAAGGGAAAAACCAGAGATGCCATCCTCGCCATCGTCCTCGCTATCGGGCTAGGATGCAGCGTCTATACAGGTTATTGGGGAAGCCTGGCACAGGGCTTTGGCGCCGTGACCGGCCTCTCCTCGGCCCAAGGCCCGGAAAGACCGCGGCCGGGCGCAGCGCTCCCGGACTCCGGGGAGAAGTTCACGCTTCAGGAGCGAGATGCGGAGGGAACTGAGAAGTCTGTGGAGGCCGTGGACGCTGCAGGCGTGACGCGCAGCCCGCCAGCCGGGAATGGTCTCTGGGAAGGCAAAGAGCGCGGCGGCTTCAACGCCGCAGCTGCCGGCCGTGTCGCCGGATACGCCGGCGTTCTCGCCTTCTTCGCCGCCCTGGTCCGACTCGTCGATCTAGTAAAAAAGCGTCGATTCCTCCGACAAGCCTGAAGCGGGCGGCTCTGTCATGTGCGCCTTGATGGGTTACGCATTCAGGCCTGAAAATGTCACTGGTCTCAACTCCACAGGCGGGTAGACCTGTCCCGGAACCGGCGGCATGGAGTTGTAGACCCACTCGACTTCAACTACCCCGGCATTGACCCCGCCCACGCGGCGGATGCCCTGGTAGGTGCCGCGCAAAAGCACGTCTTCCATCGTCAGCGCCATGCTGAAAACCGCCAGCGGGATGCCTGGCGGAATGGCCTCCAATTCATCCTTGTAGACGGAGGTGGAGAACAGAACATGCTGCGCGTCCTGGCTCTGGGTCTGGATGGCGGGGATGATCGCCGGGTAGCCATCCGAATCCACGTAGGACAGGAATTTCAGGTTGTCGATCCTGTCCACGAAGGCGCGCGTCCAGGCATTGAGCGCGGGTTGTCTGCCTGCCTTGCGTCCCAGCGTGCGCGCAATCCAGGTCTGGATAGCCGCGAAGATGATCCGGTTCATCGGCAGCGGAGACTTGCCCCTGTGCCCCACAAGGTCCATGTAGTGGACAGTGTGGACTCCGAAGTAGGCGTTGTAGCGGAACATGGGCAGGTTGTTGTAGTGATCGTATTCCGGGCCTTCTTTTGCAGAGTGAGTGTAGGAGGCTTTGCCGCGCCAGAGGTTTTTGTTCAAATCCATGATGAGGAAGCCGGCTTTAGGGTTGAGGAGAATGTGTTTCTTCGACATTCCCTCGACGAACTGGCCAAAGCACAACTGTGCCGGAGCATAGGCCATCAGCGAGGAGAGCAGCGTCACGTGCGGCAATCCTTCCGGCGTGACCGTCGCCAGGATGCCGATTTTCATCTCTGGTCGGGTGCTCCGGATATCTTCTTCCGAAAAAGTAGCCAGAAGCTGTCTGTTCATCGTGGTCGACTCCTGTTCAGTGCGTTTGCTCCACCCGGGTTGCGCCGGTAGCCAGAACGAGCTCCGGCCGGAGGCCGGAAGATTTAGCGATCTGTTCGCAGCGGGCCAGCGCCTCGCGCGTCATGAGCGGGGTCCTGGCATACATCCACTCGAGACCGAGACGAGTGTACTTGTCGCGGCAGAGGTTGTTGAAAGCGCAGAGTTCCCAGCGGTCGAAATCGCCATCCAGAGTCTCGAACAGGTAGCGGCCGATGAGAGACAGGTTTTCCTCGGTATCGGTCGTTTCGGGGATGAGGGGAGTGCGTATCCACAGGCCGATGGAACGCTTCCGGCCCCGGATGTAATCCCTGAGGTAGGCCAGGTTCTCCAGAATCTGTTCGTTGGAGGCACCCGTGGCTTTCTGATGGAGAGCCGGATCGAGCAGCTTGACGTCGAACAGAACAAGGTCAGTGTAGGGCAGAAGCCTGTCGAGAGTGTGGATCGAACACATGCCGCAGGTGTCGAGGGCCGTTGGAATGCCCTGCTCCTTCAGGTCGCGAAGAAGCGCCTCGGCGAAATCCGGCTGGAATGTCGGCTCGCCCCCTGAAAGAGTCACGCCCCCTCCGGATTTCTCGTAGTAGGCGTGGTCTTTGACCAGTTCGGCCAACACTTCCTCCACGTCTGCCACCTTGCCCAGCGACTCGAGGGCCCCGGAGGGACAGGCGGCGACGCAGGTCCCGCAAGCGGCGCAGCGGGCGCGGTCCATGACGAGGCTATCCTCGCGTATCGTCAGGCAGCCGTTCGGGCAGACCTCCAGGCAGGTCCCGCAGCCAATGCAGCGGAGGGCGAGCCACTGGACCTGAGGCCGCTGCGAGATGCTTTCCGGGTTGTGGCACCAGGCGCAGCGCAGGGGGCAGCCCTTGAAGAAGACCGTGGTGCGTATGCCGGGGCCATCCTCGGTGGAAAGACGCTGGAGGTGGAGGATGCGGCCCGCGATTTTCATATCCGGTGACTCTCGCGGGCGATGATCTCATTCTGAAGTTCGCGTCCGATGGACGTGAAGTAGGCGTTGTAGCCGGTGACGCGAACCAGGAGATGCCGGTAGTCCTCCGGGTGCTTCTGGGCATCCCGCAGCATGTCGGCGTCGATCATATTGATCTGAAGCGCCGAGCCTCCATTCTCGATGTACCCCTTCAGGAAAGCCTTGAACTTCCCGCGGTGCTCCGGATCGCGCAGGATGGATGGATTGAAGGTCATCGTGTGGCTGCCTCCGTTGGGCAGGAGGTTCACGTAGTCCCCCCAATCGCCTGAACCGTCGGCGACCCTGCCGCCCAGCACCTTGCCGACCGAGTTGACATTCGCCGTAGGACCGGCGATGTCCGCGCCGTTCGAGGGGCACAGGGCATTGGACAGGAACTTGCCCCGCGGACGTCCATCCGGGCTCGCGGGCAGAATGAACGAATCGGCCACCCAGTAGTTCCAGGACAACATGCCGGGGCGGAACTGCCGGCCCGTGGACTTGGTCCTGTACTTCCAGGTTTCATCTGTCCAAAGCCCCATCACGGCGCGGCCCATCTCGTCGGCCCGGTCGTCGTCGCGCCCGTATTTCGGCGTTCTGTGCAGGGCCCGGGCCTGCAGGACTTCGTGCCCGACCCAGTTGTCCGCGAGCGCCTTCAGCATCTCCGGCATGGTGCAGAACTTTTCGTCGTAGACCAGGTACTTGACCGCGAGGAGGGAATCCACCGTGGTGGCGTAGGTCACGGCTTCGATCGTGACATAGCCGAGCTCGGCGCCGCCTTCGTTGATATCCAGCCCCTTTTGGGCGCAACCTCTCACCAGGCAGGAGACGTAGGGTGTCGGAAAGAAGCGCGCCCGGATGGACTCGGACTGTTCGTACAGGTCCACAATGCGGCGGATGATGGCGCAAGTCTGTGCGGCGTAGGCGTCCCAGAACTGCTCCCAGGTTTCGAAGCGGGAAGGGTCGCCAGTGTCCGCGCCCCAACGTTGTGGTTTTTCAGTTGCTCCGCTCAAGGGATCGGTGAAGGGACCCAGATCGTAGCCGCCAGTCAGAGTCAGTTCGACCGCCTTGAGGAGATTCAGATTGGCGTCCACGGTGCCCGATCTGTCGTTGCCGACCATCGTGTTCTCGAGGCAGCCCACAGGAGCGTAATCGAATACGTTGTTTTCGTCGATGAGATGGGTTGCGTCGGAACGTCTGGCCTCGAGCATCAGGCCGGCCATCGAGCGCTCGTCGAAATTGAGCAGGAAAGGCGCGCCCTGGCTGGCGGCAATCATCTCCACTACCCGGTCGAGCAGCTTCTCGGGCGAGGCGCGGTGCAGCCGCACGTTGGGCTTCGGCTCGAGGATGGGCGACATTCCGTCGATCACGTCCAGGAGGACATACGTGAAGTCGTTGGTCATGTCGCTCCCGCCAGGGCCCATGCCGGAGATCGTAAACAGCTGCCCGTACCCGGCGGTGATGCCCTGGTTGCCGCCGGTGCGGATCATGCCGTCGTATGCGGTGTTGCAGTGGATCCAGAAGCATTTCAGGATTTCCTTGCCGAACTCCGGGTCCATGCCCTCGCGGAGGGACTTTTCCCAGACAGGGTGCAGGTATTGGTCGAGTCGTCCGAAGGAGTCGCCCGGGCCGGGGTAATTCTCGTCGGACATGACCAGCATGTGTGTCAACCACAGCGACTGGATACCTTCCCAGAACGTCTGCGCCGGCTCCCACGGCACGCGGCCCAGATTGTCGGCCATCTGGAGAAGTTCGGTTTTGCGGACTGGATCGGGATGCCCCTGCGCGAGACGGAGGCATTCCCTGGAATACTCCGCGGCCAGATCCCTCGCCATGGTGGAGGATGTCAGCATCGCCCGCAGCTGTCCGCCTCTTTTCCCACGCTTATCTGGCTCCGGAAGCGCCGCGTACTCGGCTTCGATCTCGGCGTGGATGGATTTCCAGCCTTCCCGGACAACGCGCCCGTAATCGGGGATCAGGTGGCCGGAAGTGGCCCCGGCGTTGCCGAAACCGTGGTTGTGGAACCAGAGCATCGCCGCCCGCGCGCCTCGCGGACCTTCGATCCTGCCATCGCGCTCCCGGGTTTCCTTCTCCGTGAGGCAGGCCGAGGTCATGACATTGAAACGCGCTCCGGCCAACAGGTCGCCTGGAAGAATCTCCTTGGGCAGATGGCGCACCATGACTTCGCGGTTGAACCAGGCTCGCCGTTCGGGGAGACTCCACTTCCAGAATTCCGGATGCACCTCGACCCGGCGGGCCATCTGGCTGAACGAAGAGCGGAAGGTCTGCAGGAAGGAGTAGGTTTCCGGGACTATGTAAAACGATAGTTCGTTGTACTGGAAGTCCCAGGGGCTGCCCGTGGTCCAGGCGCTGTACTCATTGTTCCAGGCGCGTCTCACACCCTGGAAATAGTAATCGCGCAACCATTGGATGCGCGGGGAAACAGTGGCGGGCTCTTTGATGGAATAACGGGGTTTCTCACTCGTACAGGTGGCCATGGCTGTTCGCCTCCTATTTGTCGCTTCGCAGATACGCTTCTCCATGCTTGAGGATTGCGCTCATTGTGCGGACAGCGCCCTCGGAGTCTTTCCGCTCGAGAGCGTCGACTATCTGGACGTGGAACTGCCGGACAGTATCCACCACCGGCGTCCCGCAATACGTGCGGAAGAACTCACCGGTGAGGCTGGTGTAGACAGCCCTGAAGGAATTGATCATGAGCGGATAGACGAGATTGCCGGAGGCGATGGCGATCGAGAGGTGGAAAGAAAAGTCGAGATCGGTCAGAAGCTGCGGGTCACAATACGAGGCGCGCTGTTCGTCGTCCAGCAGGGTGCGGAACTCGGTCAGCTGCTCCCCGGTCCGGTTTTGCGCCGCGAGACGGGCGGTCTCCGTCTCGACAACCAGGCGCATGTCGATCAGGCTCTGGGTGAAGGCAGGGTCGAGCTGTCCGTCGTGGTAGGCCAGCAGGGAGGATAGCATCGTCATCGAGCCGGAGCGGCGGTAATCGCTGACGAATACCCCTCGCCGGGGAACAATCCGCACCAATCCCTTGGCATCCAAGTCCACCAGCGCCTCGTGAAGGACGGGGCGGCTGACACCGATACGGGCGGCGAAATCGCGTTCGGGGGGCAGACGTTCGCCGATTTTGAGCCCACCTGAGAGAATCAGCTCCTCCAGACGTGCGACGCAGGCTTCCTTCAGGCTCTGGACCCTGACAGGTTCTATGTAGTTGTTCATCTATCTCCAAAAAAATATCGTGGTAAAACCACCAGCCAACAGCATCAGTATCGAGCAGGATCCGGGAAAAAGCAAGCGATTTTTTTGTTTATAAAGCGCCGCGGTCAGCACGCGCAATGTCCGCATACAGAGTGAGCCAGTCGGAGGGCTCGCCTGGCTTGCCGACCTTCCACGGCGATTGCCGGGGAGTCCAGGATAAGGGCAGGAAACCCTCGCTGTCCCGCATGGAATCGAGAAGATTCCATGCTCGGTCGAGTCGCGGATCCGCACCCAGCCTGAGTCGAGAGAGAGCGTACAGAACCTGCACGAGATCGGCGCTCCACGTGACAGGAAAGGAAGGAGAGCCTACATCCTTTGTGACGAGGCTCGATGGATCGTCGCGCCGGAAAATGCCTCCCCGCTCAAGGAAATACTCCGTGAGGGCCTGCACTCGTGGATGGTCTTGAAATTTCGGATAATAGGAGAAGCCGAGGAGGGCTTTCACGGAACCGCGGAAGCAACTTTTGGGGCGTTTCAGGGCTCTTCCGGATTTCCCGCGGGCCGGCTTTTCGTGTATGTCGCAGAGGTAGCCGCCATCCGGTCTCTCGGTCGAAAGCAGAAGGGAGAGCGATGCGGTCACGCGCGGATCGTCGCCGTAGCCGAGCATGGCGAAAGTTCGGAGATTCAGGCCGAGGAGGCAGGACATGTGCATCCAGAAATCCCCATCCTCCGCCTGAAGATCCAGATACCTTCCGGCAGCCTGATCCACACGCGGGTCCGAGCGGTCCATGCCGAGTTCGGCCAGATACGAGAGTCGGTAATGCGTGCTCGCGTAGGCTCCGTATTCCACTCCGGCGCCGGTTTCTTTTCCCGTGCGCGGATTCCTCTGCAACCAATATCCGTCGGGATACATGTCGTCCATGACAGCACGCACTTCGGGCTGCGAGGGAATCTCAGCCATGGCCTCGCGCAGGGCAAAGGAGTCTGCAGGCGCACCGACCAATTCACGAAGAGCGCGAAGCCGCACAGAAGGGTTGCGGTGGGTCAGAAAATACGGAGAGGCAGGCATGAATGTGTGTGTTCCGTCGCCAGTATTATAGTCAGTCGCGATGACGGGACGAATGGCCCGTCATCGCGACTGCGGAACACTCTGTATCCTCAGGACCGGCCCTTACTTTGCGCCGAGGATGGCGTCCTTGGCTACCTTGGCCACCGTGATCTTCACGGCAGTGCGAGCCGGGATCTTGATGGCTTCCCCGGTGGCGGGGTTGCGGCCGGCTCTGGCCTTGCGCTTGCTGAGCTTGAGGATGCCGATGCCAGGGAGGGTGAACTTCTTGTTCTTCTTCGCTTCCCTGTAGGCGAGTTCGTTGTAGGAGTCAAGGAAGGCTGCGACCTGTTTCTTGGAGAGTTCGGTTTTTTCCGCGAGATAGGCGATGATCTGGGCTTTTGTCATGGCTTTCGGTGTTGCTGTGGGCATCGATTGTCTCCTTTTTCGGACCAGTGCCGATAGTCTACCCCCTATCCTTCGGGACTGCAAGCGAAAATCGCCGCAGCCCGCGGCGCATTGCCGGCCTAAACGGTCTACAGACAGGGCCACGAACAAGAAAAACCGATGAAAGCCCGACAAACCTCATGAATCGGAAAATATACGCTGCTTGAGCCTCGACACGGCTGTCTATATAATGACCGGACTGCGGGGTCGGATTCTTCCGGATTCCCGCCATCTCCCAGCTCGCACGGAGTAGGTATCATGAACGCTGCGCTCGCCACACTGAAAGAACGGGGATTCCTCCAGCAATGCACGGACATCGAGGGACTGTCCGCCCTCATGGATGCGGGACCCGTGACTTTCTATATCGGGTGCGATCCGACGGGCCCCTCCCTCCACATCGGTCACATGGTACCCTTCTTCGCCTTCAGGCACCTCAGAGCCGCAGGACATCACGGCATCGCCCTCATCGGCGCGGGGACGGCGCGCATCGGCGATCCCTCGGGCAGGTCCGAAATGCGGAAGATGCTCTCTTATGAGGATCTCGACGCGAACGCCGCCGCCATCTCGAAGCAGCTCGATCGCTTCATCGGCTTCGACGGCAAGACGGCCTACACGGACAACAACAAGAACTGGCTCGCAGAGCTGAACTACATCGATTTCCTCCG
The DNA here is from genome assembly GCA_963678065.2 of Treponemataceae bacterium. Classification (GTDB taxonomy): domain Bacteria; phylum Spirochaetota; class Spirochaetia; order Treponematales; family Rectinemataceae. The sequence continues at coordinate 737,919 of CAXXVZ010000003.1, read as the reverse complement.
CGATATCGGCCGGCACTTCTCGGTCAACCGTATGCTCTCCTTCGAGGCCTACAAGATGCGCATGGAGACAGGTCTCTCCTTCATCGAGTTCAATTACCAGCTCCTTCAGAGCTACGATTTCCTCGAACTCTACAGACGGCACGGAACCCGCCTCCAGATCGGCGGCGACGACCAGTGGGGAAACATCGTCGCGGGCATGGAGCTGATACGCAGAGTCGAGGGGGCCGAAGCCTTTGGCCTGACCTTCCCCCTCGTCATGACGAATGACGGCAAGAAGATGGGCAAGACAGAGAAGGGCGCACTCTTCCTCGATCCCGCGATAACGAGCCCCTACGAGTTCTTCCAGTACTGGCGCAATATCTCCGACTCCGACGTGGAGAAATTCCTCCTCATGTTCACATTCCTTTCGGTACAGGAGTGCAAGGCGCTCGGCGCCGCGAAAGACGCGGCCATCAACGCCGCCAAGGAACGTCTCGCCTGGGAGGTCACGAATCTCATCCACGGCAGAAAGGAGGCGGACAAGGCTATGGCGGCCGCCCACGCAGCCTTCGGCTCGGGCGGCGACATCAACGAGATCCCCTCCAGAGCGATCGCGCGCGCCGAACTGGAAAAAGGCATGGGCGTCCTCGACTTCTTCGTCTTCTCCGGCCTCGTCCCTTCGAAAGGAGAGGCGCGCAGGCTCGTCCAGCAGGGCGGAGCGACGGTCGGCGAGACGAAGATCCAGGACGAGAAGACCATCGTCGACCTGTCATTCGCGGCGGAGGGAGCCATCATGCTCCGGGCGGGAAAGAAGCGCGTCATGCGCATCGTGCTGGAATAGGTCTTTGAGAGGGTGACAGGCGTCGTCATCGCCGGCAGGAATCGTCTCAGGCTCGGTCCATCAGCTCCTGGCGCTTCCTCCGGTACTCGATGATGGGCCTGTCTCCCTGGAAGAGGTTCTCGTTCATCCTGAGCGCTGAAGCCTTGGGCACTTGAGTCTCGACGACGCGTCTGTCCTGGTGGGCGACATAGGTGTTGAAAGGCATCGCCATCTTCGCGACAAGGTCGCGCACGAGCGGCAGGCGGGCGAAGCCCTGGTAGAAGCGGAGGTAGAGGAGGGTATGTCCCTCGTCTACCGGCACGAAGGCTGCCAGAACCCTGACTTTGTCGGCTATCCTGTTTTCCCAGAGATTGGGGAACTGGAACTCGATCTTGTAGTTGTTCGGGGAGGGGATGGGCACCTCGTCGGGACGCTTGGGCTTCTGACCGGTGTCGATTTCGTTGTACACGTACATGAAGAATTTGCTGTCCGTCTTCCACTCGACCCCGGGGCCGTTGACGAGAGTCCTGTTGCCCCGGCCGATCGTGTTGTAGTGCACGAAGGGCAGGTGGACGCAGTCGAGCTGATTCTCGATGACTCGGCTGTAGTGGGCGTTCCAAGGATCGCGCGCCGAGGCGTAGGTCAGATCGTCGGGTATGTCGTCGAAAAAAGCGGGCGGGGCCAGGATGGACGGCGCTTCGGTTCCCCACCAGATCCAGATGAAACCGTGTTCCTCGTGGACGGGATAGGACTGTACCCTGAAATTCGGCGGTACGGGCGCGTTCCGGCCATTGGCCGGGATGACGCGGCACATGCCGCTCGGGTCGTACTCGAGGCCGTGGAATGGGCACATGATGCGGTCGTGGTTCTTGATTTCGCCCTTGGAGAGGGCCACGCCGCGGTGGGCGCATTTGTCCGCGAGGCAGACGGCTTTTCCCTTCTCGGTCCGGTAGAAGAGAAGTCGCTCGCCCATCCTGAGAGCGCCGCGAGTCGTCTTTCCCAGCTCCTTCGATTCAAGGACGACATACCATTGATCGCGTATCATGGTCCCGCCTTTTTGAATTCCACGATGGAGAAAAAATCTTCCCGAATTTTATCACGGATCGCCTCATCGCGGTAGCCGAATGCGACGAGGAGGCCGACCGACCAGTCAGAGGAGTCGAGTCCGAGAATTCCGAGGACCGATTCCTCTGAAAATCCTTCGATGGCGCAACTGTCGACGCCGGCACAAATTGCGCCAGTCATCATGTTGGCCGCGGCTATGTATGCCTGGGAGCGCGCCCAATGCAGGACCCTTTCATTCCGGGACAGGAAGCGGTGGTATCCCTCGTAATCGGCGCGGAACACGGAATGGCCGCCCGGAAAACGTTCCGAGCGCGAGCGCACGAAGGGAGAGTCGGGATGGTAGGATCCGGCTGTGTGGACGAGGATGACGACGAGAAGGGGTGCGGACGCGACCAGGTCCTGCGCGAAACAGGCATCGAACCAGGGTGAATCTTTCCCTGGCTTCACTATGCCGACGAATTTCCAGTGTTCCAGACCGAAGGACGAGGGGGAGAGCCTGCCGCATTCCATGATGTAGTCGCAGAGGGGTGGCGGCAGGTCGCGTCCGGCGCCGAACCGTTTGCAGGCATAGCGGCGCCGCATCGTGGCGAGGAAGGTTCGCGCGGCATCGGGCAGATCCCGCGCGTCGTCGCCCTCGGTCACGCTATCTCCAGGGCGACGTCGAACATCGCGCCGAGAGACTGCTGCCTCTCCGCGGGGGACATCTCTTTCCGGCTGAGGTTGGAGTCGGAGCAGGTCAGGATGGTGAGCGCCTTCTTTTTGAGCCAGGCGGCGTTGCAGTACAGGGCGAAGCACTCCATATCCGTCGCCGCACAGCCCATGCGGGCCCACTTCTTCCAGCCTTCGTCAGGCGGCAAGGCGCTGTAGAGCGAGAAGGTGTCGGAGGAGAGAATTCCGCCTGCCCAGTGCCGGTATCCCTTCGACCTCGCGACAGAGACGGCCTTTTCGAGGAGAGAATAGTCGGCGCAGGGGGAGAAGGAACCGCTCAGCCTGTACTGGTGCGCGTAGTTGGAGTCAGTGCTCGCCGTCATGGCGAAGACGAGGTCACCGACGTCGATATCATCGGTGAGCCCCCCACAGGTGCCGATCCGGATGATCCTCTCGACCCCGTAGTAGGCGAAGAGTTCGAAGGAATAGATGCCCATCGAGGGAGCGCCCATGCCAGAGCCCATGACAGAGACGCGCTTCCCCTTCCAGGTGCCGGTGAATCCGAGCATGTTGCGGACAGAACTGAACTGCGCCACGTCGGAGAGATGATTTTCGGCGATGAAGCGGGCCCGGAGTGGGTCTCCCGGCATGAGGACGGTCGGGGCGATGTCGCCCTGGCGGGCCGCGTTGTGCGGAGTGCCCTGGAAGTAATCGGGCAAGCCTGCCGGGTTGTGGTTTTTGTGGTCGCTGTGGTCCATGTTTCTGTTCTCCTTGAAAAGCTTGAAAAGCCGGTTGTGCAGCTTCAGCTGCCGCCCTTCTCGTAGGGCTGACCCGAAGCCTTCGGCGCATAATCTTTGCCAGAGAAGATGACGAGAGTGACGAGTGTTATCACGTAGGGCGTGATGCTGAAGGCCTCCGAGGGCAAGAAGCGGAGGGCTTCTATGTTGACCATGTAGATGGCGAGGGCCACGGCGGTTCCGAACAGCAGAGAGGCGCCGGCGACACCCTTCGGGAGCCATCGTCCGAAGGAGACGGCCGCGAGGGCGATGAATCCCGCGCCGTTTATGGTGTTCATGGTGTACTGGATGGTCTGGGTGAGGACGAGGCATGCGCCGGCCAGTCCCGCAAGCGCACCCGATAACATGACCGCGATGTAGCGTATCCGATGCACATCGATGCCGGCGGAGGCCGCGGCCTGGGGGTGCTCGCCGCATGCCCGGAGATGGAGGCCGAAGGGTCTGCGGTACAGGAAGTACCAGGCGAGGAGAAGCACGGTGAGGGCGACCCAAGCTGTAGGATAGATTCCCCCCACGCCTGGCATCATGCCGAGCCGGAAGGGCTCCGTCCTCTCCTGCCGGAATATGATCTGGCAGAGGAAGGTAGTTCCTCCCATGGCGAGGAGATTGATGCCCGTGCCCGAGACGGTCTGGTCGGCGTTGAGGGAGACGGAGGCGAAAGCGTGGATGAGGGAGACGGCGCATCCCGCGACGAGTCCGGCCGCGAGGGCGATCCAGACCGACAGGGGAGTGCCCTGTTCGAGAAAATAGTGGACCGTGGCCGCGGTGAAGGCTCCGATGCCCATCAGGCCTTCGAGGGCGATGTTGACCACCCCGGCCTTCTCGGAGAACATGCCTCCCACGGCGGCGATGAGGATGGGCGAGACGATCATGAGTATCGAGGGGAACATACGCAGGATGCTATTCATGGAGGGCCTCCTTCGCCGTGCGCGCGATCCTTTTGGCCCGCCACTGCATGAGGAGCCTGAATCCTGCCCGCAGGGAGATGAAGACGACGACAAGTCCGGAGATGATCCAGGTCACTTCCTTCGGAATCTGGCGCGACTGCATGAGGGGCTGGGCTGAGGCGAGCATGCCGAAGAGGAGGCCCGAGATCAGGGTGCCCCCCGCCGTGCTGTTGCCGACGAGGGCCACCGCGATGCCGTTGAATCCGTAGTTGTCGTAGCCGCCGAGGACACGGCCGTAGGAGAAGCTCCCCAGGGCTACGATGGCGCCGGCGAGCCCCGCGAAGGCGCCCGCGACGGCCATCGAGACCGTGATACCCCTTGTCACCTTGATGCCGCCGTAGCGCGCCGCTTCCTTGTTGAGTCCTGTGGCCCTGAGCTCGAAACCGAGCTTCGTGCGCTCGATGATGAACCAGTACGCGAGGCAGCAGGCCAGCGCGATGAAGATGCCGTAGTTGAGCCGCGAGCCGTTCGTGAGCCTGTCCAGCAGCGGGCTCGTCAGTCTCGCCGTGGCGGGAAAGTTCGGCGTGCGGTAGGTGTTGGCCCCGGGTATCATCTGGCAGAGAAGGCGCGAGAGGAAAAAGGCGATGTAGTTCAGCATGATAGTGGCGACGACTTCCGATACGGCGAACTTCGCCTTGAGCCAGCCGACGAGGCCACCCCAGAGACTTCCCGCGAGGCCCCCGGCCAGAACGGCGAGGACCCAGTGCAGAACCGGGATCTGCGGAAAGAAAAGGGCGACCATCTGGGCCGCCGTGAGTCCGACGATGTACTGCCCCTCGGCGCCAACGTTGAAGAGTCCCGTCCGCGCGGCGAACCCCATGGAGAGCCCGCAGAGGGTGAGGGGTATGGCGGCGGTGAGCCACTCGCCGACATAGCGGATGTTCCAGCTTCCCCTCGTGATGTCGAAGCCAGTGAGGGTCTGCAGCATGGCCGAATACATGCCTGCCGGATTCTTTCCGACGGCCGCGACGAGGGCGGTTCCGCATGCGAAGCCGAGGACGACGACGAGCACGGAGATGAAACCGTTCGAGGCGAACAGGGTATCGAGGAAGGATTCTCCGCCAGCCGCCTTCGCGATCGCGGGGGTCTTCGTGTCGGTTTTCATCGGGATGCCTCCTTCGCGCGGTCGGCAGAGTCGCTCCCTGGAGCCGCCTTTCCGGCATCCTTGCGGAAACCGGCCATCATCGCTCCGATCGCGCGCTCATCCGCCTCTCCCGCATCGACGACGCCGATGATCTCGCCCTTCGATATGGCGGCGATCCTGTCGCAGAGATTCATTATCTCGTCCAGCTCGAAGGACACGAGGAGGATCGCGCGCCCCTTGTCGCGCTCGGCCACGATCCGCCTGTGGATGTACTCGATCGCCCCCACGTCGAGGCCGCGCGTCGGCTGGGCGACGACGAGGAGTTCGGGCGAAAGGTCGATTTCCCTCGCGATGATGACCTTCTGCTGGTTGCCGCCGGACATGGAGCCGGCCTTCGTGGCCGGACCCTTTCCCGCCCTGATGTCGTACTGCCGGATGAGGTCCGCGCCGTGTTCGGCTATCTTCCGGAAGTCGAGGGTGCCTGCGCGCGAACAGTAAGGAGCCCGCCCGTAGGTCTTGAGCACGGCGTTCTCGTCGAGACGGAAATCGAGGACGAGCCCGTGGCGGTGACGATCCTCCGGCACATGCCCGATACCCGCGTCGATGCGCTCCCGTATCGTGGCGTGGGTAATGTCTTTTCCTTTGAGGCGTATCGTGCCGGATTCCACCTTCCTGAGGCCTGTCAGCGCGCCGATGAGTTCGCTCTGGCCATTGCCATCGACGCCGGCTATTCCGAGGATCTCCCCGGCCCTGACCGAGAGGGAGAGATTGCGCACCGCCTTGTTGCCCTTGGCTCCCGCCACGGTGAGATTCTCGATGGAGAGCACGAGCTCTCCCGGCGTGCAGGGCTTCTTGTCAATCCTGAACTTCACCGCGCGGCCCACCATCATCTCGGCGAGCGATTCCTCGGTCGCCGTGGCGACATCCACCGTGTCGATCGTCCTGCCGCGGCGGAGAACGGTGCAGCGGGAGGCGACTTCCTTGATTTCCTTCAGCTTGTGGGTGATGAGAATGATCGTCTTGCCTTCGGCTGCGAGCCTTCCGAGGATGGCCATGAGCTCGTCGATCTCTTGGGGCGTGAGGACCGCGGTCGGCTCGTCGAAGATGAGGATGTCCGCGTTCCTGTACAGGATCTTGAGTATCTCGACGCGCTGCTGCATGCCGACGGTTATGGAGTCGATCCGAGCCTTCGGGTCGACGGCGAGCCCGTAGCGCTCCGAGAGCTCAGCCACGCGTTTTTCGGCGCTGCGGATGTCGACATTCCCGAAGCGGTTCCGGCTCTCCATGCCGAGGATGATGTTTTCGCTCACCGTGTAGTTGTGCACGAGCTTGAAATGCTGGTGAACCATGCCTATCCCGAGGGCTGTGGCATCGTTCGGATCGCCGATCCGCGCCTGTTTTCCGCGAACGAGGATTCTGCCCGAATCCGCATCGTAGAGACCGAAGAGTATCGACATCAGCGTCGATTTCCCAGCCCCGTTCTCGCCGAGGATGGCGTGGATCTCGTTGTCCCGGACGCGGAGGGTCACATCGTCGTTGGCGATGACCCCAGGAAAAACTTTCGTGATGTTCAGCATTTCGATGGCGTATTCGCTCATTGCTTCCTGCCTGCCAATGCTCGTGGGGATCGGCATAAAAATCGGCGGATCCCCGCCCGAAACACAGTGTCGGGGGTGATCCGCCTTGCCGGGTATTGCGGTGCGCGGGTTACTTGTCGCTGGCCTGGAGGTTGGCGGGAACGGCGCCCGCGGCCTTGGCTTCGGCGTAGGTCTCGTAAACCTTGATCTTGCCCTTGACGATATCATCCCTGGCGGCGTTGATCTTGGCGACCATGGCCTTGTCCAGGGCGGGATTCTTGTCGGAGAAGCCGACGCCTTCGCTCTTCGTGTCGAGGACGAGGACTTCGGCTTTGAATTTCTTGTTCTTGACTGAGTCGAGGGCGACCTTGGAGGCTGTCTCGACGCGCTTCAGCATGGAAGTGAGGACCGCGGACTTCCCGTCGGCGTAGACGCCGTCCTGGAACTGATCGGAATCGACGCCGATCGCCCAGACGTTCTTGCCCTGCGAGCGATATTCCTTGGCCTGCGCGATAGTGCCGTTGCCGGTGCCGCCCGCGGCGGAGAAGATGGCGTAGACACCGGAATCATACCAGTTCTTGGCCTGGGTCTTGGCGAGCTCGGGCTTGCCCCAGTCGTTGGCGTAGTAGTCGACAATCTGCGCGTCCTTGATGACGGACTTGATTCCCTGAACGTAGCCCATCTCGAACTTCGTGATGACGGGGCCGGGTACGCCGCCGATGAAGCCGAATTTCGGGTTCTTGATGCCGTCGGCATTGGCCTTGAGGGCCGCCGCGACGCCGACGAGGTAGGAACCTTCGTGCTCGGAGAAGGTGACCTGCATGACGTTGGGCTGGCTCACCCAGTCCACGTCGACGATCATGAACTTCTGGTTGGGATACTTCGGGGCAACCTCGCCGAGGGCGTCGGCCCAGGTGAAGCCGGTCACGATGATGAGGTCGTATTTTTCATCGGCGGCCTGCCGGAGGTTGGGGATGTACATGTCCTGGGTCTGGGCGGTGATGACCTCGTAGCTCTTGCCGCGCTTGGTCTGTTTCTCCCAAGTGTCGCCATAGAAGGAGAGGATGCCGCGCCATGCCGCGGCGTTGAAGGACTTGTCGTCGACGCCGGTGGCGTCGGTGAGAAGCCGGACTGTGGGAGTGACTGCCTGGGCGAAGGCGCCGAAGGCAACCACGGTGAGGATCAACAGGGCCATTGCAGAACGTTTCATGCTTCCCTCCAAAGGATCATATTCCGGACGTGCCTTCCGGCACGGGAAGAATCATAGACCCCGCGAAACTGGACGTCAAGCGCGATCGATCCGCCGGAAGAGGGTGCCAAAAGAGGGGCATCAAACCCTCTTTCAGGAAGCCTTCCGGTTCATATCTCGGCGACGATGTGCTTGTGGTAGTACTTGTCCCTGAGCTCGGCCACGCCCGTGTCGGTCAGATAGTCATCGAAACTGGTGTAGCGGTCGATGATGCCGCCCGGGCAGATCTCGATGATCCGGTTGGCGATGGATGTCACGAACTCATGGTCGTGGCTCGTGAAGATCATGACACCCGGGAACTCGATGAGACCGTCGTTGAGGGCGGTGATCGCCTCGAGGTCGAGGTGGTTCGTCGGCTCGTCCAGGAGCAGACAGTTCGCCCCGGAGAGCATCATCCGCGACAGGAGGCAGCGGACCTTTTCGCCTCCCGAAAGAACGCGGACGGGCTTCAGGGCCTCGTCGCCCGAGAAGAGCATCCTGCCGAGGAAGGAGCGGATATAGGTTTCGTCGTCGGACTTGGTGAACTGCTGCAGCCACTCCATGATGGAGAGGTCGGAATCGAATATCTTCGTGTTGTCTGCGGGGAAATAGGTCCAGGTTATGGTCTGGCCCCAGGCCACTTCCCCGGATTCGGGCCCTGTCTCCCCGGCGAGGATTTGGAAGAGCGTGGTCTTGGAGACATGCTCGTGGCCGACGAGGGCTATCTTGTCTCCCTTGTTGACGACGAAACTGACGTTGTCGAGGATCTTGCCCTCGTCGCCCGAGGCGTGTATCTCCTTGACCCGGAGCACATTGTTGCCCACATCCCTGTCCGGCTTGAAGCCGACATAGGGGAAGCGGCGGCTCGAGGGCACGATGCTGCCGAGGTCGAGTTTTTCGAGGATTTTCTTGCGCGAGGTCGCCTGGCGGCTCTTGGAGGCGTTGGAGGAGAATCGCTGGATGAATTCCTTGAGGTCCTTGGCCTTCTCCTCGTTCTTCTTCTTCTCGTCCTTGAGCTGCTGGACGAGGATGCGGTTCATGCGGAACCAGAAGTCGTAGTTGCCCGAATACATGCGGATGTGTCCGAAATCGATGTCGCAGGTGTGGGTGCAGACGGCGTTGAGGAAGTGCCTGTCGTGGGAGACGACGATGACGATGTTGGGGAAATCGATGAGGAATTCCTCGAGCCAGGATATCGAATCGAGGTCGAGACCGTTCGTGGGCTCGTCGAGGAGGAGGATGTCCGGATTGCCGAAAAGGGCCTGGGCGAGAAGGACGCGGACTTTGGTCCCCTCGTCGACGTCGCCCATGATCCTGTCGTGATTGGATTCGGAGACGCCGAGACCTGAGAGGAGGACGGCAGCCTGGGCTTCCGCCTCCCAGCCGCCCATCTCGGCGAACTCGCTTTCGAGCTCGCTCGCGCGGATGCCGTCGGCTTCGGTGAAGTCCGCTTTTTCATAGATGGACTCTCTCTCCTTCATTATCGAGAAGAGGAGGGGCCAGCCCATGATGACGGTCTCGAGGACGCGCCTGTCGTCGAAGGCGAAGTGGTCCTGATTGAGGACGGCCATGCGCTTGCCTTGTCCCATTATGACATCGCCCTTGTCCGGCTTTAAGTCTCCGGAGAGGATCTTGAGGAAGGTGGATTTGCCCGATCCGTTCGCCCCGATGATACCGTAGCAGTTGCCGGGGGTGAACTTGAGGTTGACGTCCTTGAACAGGGTGCGGCCCGAGAATCCGAATGTGAGTTCTGTAACGGTTATCACGATACTACAATATTCTCAGGAAGGCGCGAAAAATACAAGTGCCCGCAGAGACGCCGGGCCGGGCCTTTGCCGCTGCCTGGCGACAGCGCGAGCCTTGTGCGAGTACTGGACTCTCTGCGGCCGTCGTGGTATCGGATAGCATGGATCAAGCACGGAAGCTGCCCGAACTTCTTCTTCCCGCGGGGAGTTTCGACTCGGGACTCGCGGCCTTCGAGGGCGGCGCCGACGCGGTCTATCTGGGCTTTTCGTCGTTTTCGGCGCGCGCCCAGGCCCGCAACCTCGGACCCGAAGAGTACAGGAGACTCCTGGCGCATGCGCGGGGTCTGGGGCGCAAGGTATATGTCGCCCTCAACACTCTCGTGTTCGACGATGAACTGCAGGCGGTTGCGGAACTTGCATCCTTTCTCGCCCATTTTCGACCCGACGCCGTGATTGTCCAGGACTGGGGCATCGTCCGCCTCCTCTGCCAAGCCTATCCGGGGCTGTCCATTCACGCCTCGACCCAGATGGCCATACAGACAGCCGAGGCGGCTGCCCTCGCGGGAACTCAGGGGATTTCCCGCATCGTCCTGCCGCGGGAAACAGGACTCGCGGGCATACGCGATTTTATCGCCCGAACGCCGGGTATGGAGTTCGAGGTTTTCATACACGGGGCCCTCTGCTACTCCTATTCGGGGCTCTGCCACGCCTCCGGCGTCCTTCTCGGCCGGTCAGGCAACAGGGGGCAATGTGCCCAGATATGCAGATCCTGGTTCGAGCGATCGGATAGGGACGAGAGGGGAGGGCAGCCCGGCTACTGGTTTTCCTGCAGAGACCTCGACCTTTCCGGGAGCATCGGCGAACTCGTCCGCGCGGGGGTGAGTTCACTCAAGGTCGAAGGCAGGATGAAGAGCCCCGAGTATTGCCACGCGGTGGCCAGGATGTACCGCACCGCCCTCGACTCGACTCCCGATGCGTCCGGGAAGATGTCTCCTGCAGCGCCCGCTGTGCAGGCAGGCGGGGTAAACAATTTCCCGACGGCTCATGAGGTCGCGAAAAACGAAGCCAGACTGGCTTTCTCCCGCGCTCCGACCGAAGGATATCTTGGATTCCACGCAGGTGAAGACCTCATCGACGCGGCCTACCCCGGCCACCGCGGACTGCCGGTCGGCACAGTCATAGCTTCGCGTCCCGTTTCCCGGCCGGGTCTCGCCGGCTTCGAGCTCGAGATCGCGCTCTCGGGCATACTCGGGCTGCGCGACGGCCTCATGTTTTTTTCCCGGCCCTCCCCGGCCGAACCTGAAAAATTCGGCGTGCACCAGATGCGCGATGCGCAAACCGGGCGCCCGCTCGCGAAGGCTCTCCCCGGCGACAGAGTGATCATCCTTGCTCCGGCCGCGGCGGCTCCCGGAACCGAGATTTCACGGATATCGGCCCGATACCTCGACCGGAAGGAGCATGCCCCGGAGGAATTTCCTCCCGCTCTCATGGCGATAGGCATGAGGATATCAGTCCGGGACGGCCTGTTCCGCGCGGATCTCCGGATTCCCGCCTGCACTGGTCTTCCGGGGCAGGCGCTGTGCTCCACTGTCGTTTCGGGCGAAATCCTGCCCTTCGAGCGCGCTTCCTCCCCGCAGGGCTTTGCCCGGGCCCTCTCGGTTTTTGCCCAGTCAGGCGCAAAGGAGTTCTGTCTCCTGCCCGACCTGGATACTGATCCGGCCACAGGACCCGGACTTCCTCCCCAGGGCATTCCCGTCGCAGATCTTTTCCTTCCGCCCTCGCGCCTCAAGGCGGTCAAAAAGGCCCTGTACGAGGACTGCTCCCGCATAGTCGAGTCTATGAGAAAGCGGCATGCCCTCGAATCGGTCGCCTCGGCCGTCGGCGCCGAGTTCGCCTCAGAAGCGGATTTCGCAAAAGCCCTGGCTGCGGCCTCCGTGACCGGCTTTGCGGCTTCCGGGATGGAGCCTCCTCCCCGATCGGATCTTGTTTTCCCGTACGATAGACTTCCTCAGGGGATGCCCTACGCGACGCCGCGTGTCCTTGAATCGCGCATCCCTCTCCCCGAGTACAGCGGATTTCTCTGGTTTCCCCTCGCACCTCTCGTCAGGGATTTCGCGGCCTACGCAGAGCTCGTGACCTCCAGAATAGAGGCTGAATCCGCGTCGGGAAAACGGGTCATGCTGGGACTTTCCGCCTTCCACCATATCCCTTTCGCCCTGGACCTTGCCCGCAGCATCGCCCGCGCCCTGCCGGAACCCGGGCGCCCCGGGTTCTTCGCGGATACCACGCTGAATCTCGCCAACGCGGCCTCCGTGCTCGCTGTCAGGGAAATGCTTGGACCACTCGCCTTCGCCTATCCCCCGGCAGAGCTTTCCCGTGATTACACACCGCCTCTATTCCACAGCATGGGCTGTCTCCTGCGACATTCCCGGAACGGAGGCCGCTGTCCGGAGAACTGCAGCCGCGAGTGGCTCGCCGATTACTCGGGGAGATCCGGACACTTCCGGGCCATCGTCGAAGATTGCGTCACGATGGTTTTCCTGCTACGGTGAAACGGAACGATGTGGAGCGGCCCAGGCGATGAGATTCCTTCTGCTGTCTGACATTCACGGCCGGATCGGCACACTCGAGCTGATCCTCGCCTCGGTGTCCCGCAATTCCGAACCGCTCGCCGCCGTTCTCATAGCGGGCGACCTGACGAGTTTTGGTGCTGCAAAGGATGCGGCCGCCGTCATCGCCGCCGTGCAAAGTCACTTTCCCGAGCTGCCTATCGCCGCGGTCGCGGGCAATTGCGACCCGCCGGAAGTTGTCTCATGGCTCGAAGAGGCGGGGATCTCGCTGGAATCGCGCCTGCGTCAGGTGGGAGGCATCCTCATTGCAGGAGCCGGCGGGGGGCTCTGCCACAACGGAACCACGCCCTTTGAGCGCAGCGAGTCGGCATTCGGCAAAGCTTTCAAGAAAGCGTTCCGCGAGTTCGGCGAACGCGGCGTCTCGGACCTGCCCTTGGTCGGGCTGACCCACAGCCCTCCATATGGAGCCGATGCGGACATCCGCCACCACAGGCACATAGGTTCCAAGGATATTTTCGAGCAGCTTGTTGACCGCAACGCGCTCGCCTGGGTCTGCGGTCACATCCACGAGGCGCGCAGCGTTTCCGAACTCGTCTCGACGATTGTCGTGAACCCGGGCCCCGCGGCCGAGGGCTGCCACGCCCTCCTCGACATCGCGAGAGATGCCAGGGGAGGGTGGCGGGCCCAGGCGAAGCTTTTCAGCCTGTGAGTCTTGAGCGCGGACACGCTTCTGCGCATGCCCGTGCGCCGCAGGGTCAGCGGCCGGCCGGGCTGTAGAGATACCTGAAATAGTCCATGTCGGTCGAGAGCGTCTTCCTGAAATTGGGCAGGGTCTGCCGGTAGGACTCAATCGCCTTCCAGAACTTGAAGAAGTCAGGATCTCTGCCGTAGGCATCCGCAAAAATCTTCGTGGCCTCCGCGTCGGCCTTTCCTTTGTTCGTCTCCGCCGTCTGGTAGGCTTCGGAAAGAATGGAGCGCTTCTCGTTTTCGAGCTTTCCGAACCACTCGGCCTTCTTGCCTTCGCCGTATGACCTGAAAGCCTGTGCTATCTGGTTGCGCTCCTTGATCATCCTCGAATAGACGCTCTCGGTGAGCTCGTCGGAGTACTTGATCTGGCGGGGAATGATGTCGAGAACCTCGATCCCGAAAGAGGGGACGATTTTTTTGACGAGGTCGAGCATCTCCCCTGAAAGTTTACGCCTGCCTTTGTCGACTTTTTCGAACACGACCGAAGTCTTGGTGAGTTGGTCGAGTATGGCCGAACCCTCGGCGTCGCCCGTCTGGAAGGTCTCCTTCGTTCCCGTGCCGATGACGTCGTTGGAGTTCCTCACGGCTTCGCGCAGGTAGTTCGACGAGATGACCGTCCTGACAGCCGAATCGATGACGTCGTCCATCCTGCCGTAGGCGTTTTCGAGCGTGCCTACCGATTCGTAGAATTTCACGGGATCGGAGATTGTCCAGCGCGCCGTCGTGTCTACCCAGATGAACTGGTTCTCTTTCGTGGGAATCCTCTGCGGTTCCCCGTCCCAGGGCATGAGTTTTTTGGGGAACTTGACGACATTATCCACGAAGGGGGATTTGAACTTGAGTCCCGCGTCCCTGTGGACCGTCGTGATCTTGCCGAGTCTGACGACGACAGCCTGTTCGCCTTCGTTGAGTATGAAGAAGGGGCCCGCGATGACGAGGGCGACAAGGGCGACAACGATGACCGCCAGTAATACTGCTGCCTTTTTCATCGGGTTTCCCCCTTGACCGCGTCGAGATTCTTGAGGGGCAGGAAATTCGTGAACTTCCGGTCTATCAGCTCGACGTCCTTCGCGTCCTTGAACACCTCGTCCATCATCTCGTAGTACAGGCGCTGACGGGTGATGTCGGGGGATTTGCGGTACTCCGTGAGGACCGAATTGAAGCGCGCGACATCGCCTTTTGCCTTGTTGACGCGCTCCGTGGAATAGCCCTGGGAGACCTCGATGAGCCTGTCCGCCTCGCCCCGCGCCTTGGGGATCTCGGCGTTGTAGGCCTCTTTCCCCTCGTTTATGAGGCGGTTCATGTCCTGGATGGCCTTGTTGACGTCCTCAAAGGAATCCTGGACGCCCTTTGGAGGGACGATGTTCTGCAGCTGGACCTGGGTGACCTGGATGCCGAGACTGTATGAGGTGAACATGTCGTTCATCATCTGCACGGCGAATTCCTGGATGGCCTGTCGCTCGGGTCCGAGCACGCCGAGGATCGTCCTGTCTCCCACGAGGTTGCTGATCACGGACTGCGATATGTCGCGGATGGTCTTGTGGCGGTCGCTCAGGTTGAAGAGCCAGGCCTTCGGATCCTTGATACGGTACTGGATGATCCACTCCACGTCGATGATGTTGAGGTCGCCCGTCAGCATGGTGGATTCCTGTGGATAGAGGGTTTCCGAATACTGGGTCACGACGCCGGCCTTGTCCGTCCTGAAGCCGAACTGTTCGGTCTGCACGACCTCCGTCTTGACGGCGTAGCTGTTCTGGACCCCGAAGGGAAATTTGAAATGAAGCCCCGGATCCGCCACCTTCGTGAACTTGCCGAAGGTCGTGATCACGGCACGTTCCGTCTGGTCGACGACGAAGAAGCTTGTCGAGAACAGCACAACCACCGCCACGGCAGCGACAAGCACGAGAATAGTGCTTGGCTTCAGCCGGATCTGCGGCAGGGTAGGCCGTTTGAACTCCGCCATGTATGCCTCCTATGCGAAAACCTCCGGCAAATCCTTCAACGTACCAGGAAGATCTTTGCCGAAAATGCCGGTAAGCCGGCCGAGGGCCGGTGTATCCGGTTCCGCGGTGACTGAAAGCGGGACGTCCGGAAAAGGTTTCGCCGTGAAAACCATTTTCCACGAGTGCAGAAAGTATCCATAGGTATCGCGTTTTCCGCCATATTTCACGTCGCCTGCCAGAGGATGGCCATGAAGGGCCGCGTGGGCACGGATCTGATGAGTGAGTCCTGTGTGTATTTCGATACATACAAAAGTGAATTTATCGCTCAGGGCGAGGGGAGTGACCCGGGTGGATGCTTCGCGGCCCGATCCTGCATCGGCGGCCGCGGTGATGCGTGTTTTTCCGTCCCGGCTCAGTTTGTCGTTCCAACGCAGGTCTTCCCCGATTCGTCCTTCGAGAAGGGCGAGGTAGAATTTTCTCAGCTGCCTCTCACGGAGCAGCGCGGTGAAAACGCGTGCGCCCGCGGCCGTATTCGGGAAGGTCACAAGCCCCGAAGTGTTGCGGTCCAGCCGGTGAAGGGGGCCGGGGCGGAAGGCGAGGGATTCCGGGGCAGCCGGATCGGAGCGTCTGGATTCAAGGACGAGGGATTCGAGGCTTTCAGGGCCATGCACGAGCAGGCCCCGCGGCTTGTTGAGGAAGAGCAGGTCGCGCGATGAAAAGATGACGAGTCCGGAGAGAGCCGCGGGCGCATCCGTTTCTCCGGGGCGGCGAGGGAGGACTGTAGCAACTTTGGCGCGTCCGGGCGGCCGCGGACCGGGCTCTTCACCGCCTGACTCGCAGAGGCGCAGAGGCATGTCGATGCTGTCGCCTTGTTGTATCCGGTAATCCGGAGCTGCCCGTGATCCGTTCACGCGGATGATACCCTTGCGGAGGGAAGAAAAAACGAGGGCGAGAGAGAGTCCGGGGAAGGCTATCCGCAGGATCCTGTCCAGGCGTCGTCCCACATCGTCGTCTCCCACAGAGAGACACTGTCTTTCTTCCACGGTCCGAATGTATACGCTTGTCCGGTCCAGGTCAATGTCGCGGACACTTCGTTCTTGACAATGGAATCGGCTTCATGGACACTGGGCATGTGGAAGCTGAAGCAAAAATCCAGTCACTGTTTTCCAATCCGGTCTTTCTATCCTCCGTTTTCAGCCTCTTCATAGCCCAGTTCATAAAAGCGCTCATAAACATTTTCAAAAAGCCTTCAGTTCCATTCAAGGATATCCTGCGGACTTTTTTCTGGCGGACCGGGGGAATGCCGTCCAGCCACAGCGCCCTCGCGATCTCCCTCGCCACGGCCATCGGGATCCACCAGGGACCGGATACGGATCTTTTTGTCCTCTCGCTCGTTTTTGCCCTCGTCGTCATCAGGGACGCCTTGGGAGTGCGGCGTGCCGCCGGCCAGCAGGCCAGGGCAATAAACCTGATGGGACGGGAACTCTCCGACCGGTTTTCCCTCTTTTTTCGGCCCGTCAAGGAAATCCACGGGCACCGGCCGGCCGAGGTCGTCGTAGGGGCCGTTCTGGGATTTTTTATCGCGCTCGCATTCTGCACGCTCTGAGAAGTCGAAGACAAGTGCCTTCTGGGAAAGTAGTTGGGCCGAAAAAGCCAAAAAACTCCAAAAACCGTTTTCCGCCTTTCTGCTATGTGACCTTTCATGTATACTCCCCTGAGGATTGAAAAGGTGACGGTGGCATGCAGAAAACCCGGATAATTTTCGGCACATACAATCACATCCCCGAAGGAGCAGGCGAGTCCGATTTCGAAAGCGCGTACCAGATATGCTGGCGCCCCTTCCTCTCTGTTTTGTACCGATTTCCGGAAATATCGGCTGCCCTCCACTACAGCGGCACTGTCCTTCAGTGGCTGGAAAACCGGCATCCTGAATTTCTCATGCTTCTGGACGAAATGTCCCTTCGGAAGCAGATCGAAATTCTTGGCGGAGCGTTTTTCGCTCCTCTCATGCCCATGATTCCCGGCTCCGACAGGCTCGGCCAGACAGAGATGCTGACTACCTTTCTCAGGAAGTCTTTCAACAAGAAGCCTCACGGATTCTGGCTCCAGGATTACGCGTGGGAGTCATCGATGCCCTCCGTTCTCCGGACCTGCGGATACGATTACACATTCCTCACCGAAGGGCATTTCCGGCAGGCTGGGATACCGCGCGGGGATCTCGACGAGCCTTTCCTCACCGAAGATCAGGGGCGCAGCGTCGCTGTCTTCCCCGTTTATGATGCCTCGGAGAGCCTTCCTTCCCTCATCCCGATGGAGAAGGCCATTGACTGGATACTGAAAGAGTCCGGCGAAATCCCCCTCATCAGCCTCATGTACGACGGCAGTCTCTCCCCCGAACTCTGGAGGCTCTCCGAGCTCGAATCCCCCGATGTCTTCTTCGAGCGGAGCTTCGCGGCCATGCAGAGAAACGCCCTCGTCTACGAAACGACTCTGCCCGCGCGGTACTTCAAGACAGTGAAGCACTTCCGCAAAGCCTACTTTCCGCCCTGTTCTTCCCTCTCCCTCTCTCTGGCCGCTTCTGGAGAAGCCGCCTCGCCGCTGCCGCCTCTCCAGGCTCCGGCCTGTCACGCCAACACGCGACGGATCCTCGTCGCGGACGAGGCCGCCGGCAAGCTCTACGCGAAAATGCAGTATGTCCGCATCCTTGTCGGGCAGCTGCGCGGAGACAAATCGCGCAAAAAAACCGCTCAGGAAGAGCTCTGGAGAGGCCAGTGCGGGGCGGCCTACTGGTGCGGCCAGGAAGGCGGCATACGGAATCCGGGGATTCGCGCGAGGGCGTATTCGGCCCTTCTGGAGGCCGAGAAGACCACCCGTCCCCACGGGTACCGCGCGGAGGGCCTGATACGGACGGATCTCGATTTTGACGGCGAGAAGGAGCTTCTTTTCCAGGGCGGCGACACGAATGCCTATGTGCACCTCCGCGGCGGCGCCATTTTTGAGCTGGATTCCCTCTCCTCGCGCACCAATTACGTCAATTCCTCTTCCAGACCGGGCGAGGATCCCGCCTACTGCTGTCTGGACAGGATTTTCACGGATCCGGAAGACAATGTCGACGCAGGCACTTTCGCCCATTCACACTACACGCTCCAGGATCAGGCAAAGCCGGGCCACGCGGCCGTCCTCGGCAGGGATGGCTGGTGGGTAAAAGACAACAGAAGGCATTCCCTGGCCATCCACAAGACCTACATTTTTACGCGCACGGGTTTTTCTGTAGGTTACGAGATCGAGAACAGGGAGGGCGAGGCCGTCAGGTTCTATTTCTCTTCCGAGTTCAATCTTTCACCGGGCATCCATCCGGACAGGTTCAAGCTCTTCTGCCTGAGCGGAAGGCACTCCCGTCCGTTTCCGGGAGATGTGGCCTTTCGCTGCGAAAGCTCTACGGGATTGCGGATGGAGAACTCCTCCCTCGAGGAATCGCTCGAGCTGCGCTCCGATATCCCGTTCAGCCTTTCCTATCTTCCGGTCCACACCGAATTTCCGCAGGCCATCCATTCGACGAGTCATACATCCTTTCAGGGCTGCAAAATACTTCCGATATGGGAGATGGATATGGAAGCCGGCACGACACAGCGCTTCTCCCTGACCGTGGAGATAGGCCCGGTCTGAAGCGCCATCCTTCAAGCTGGTTCACAGCTTGAAGTCGGGATCGATCCAGCCGATGTCAAGCCGATCAATGTCTTGCCCGATCCCCGATTTCTTCTATACTATAGTTTCCATGAATCCAAGCCACCCTTCTTTTCCCCTGGACGGCAAACATATCCACCTTGTCGGAGCGAAAGGGACGGGAATGGCGGCACTTGCCGAGATTCTGGCCGCTCGCGGCTGCAGACTTTCCGGAAGCGATGTGGCCGACACCTTCTACACTGATGCCATTCTCGCGTCGCTCGGCGTGACTCTCTCGGTCGGATTCGATCCTTCCCACCTGCCCCGGGGCACAGATGTCGTCATACACTCCGCCGCCTATTCCCGCACTGACAACCCTGAACTCGCGGCGGCCGCGGCTGCGGGAATCCCCGTCATGAACTACCCCGAGGCTTTGGGTCTTCTATCCTCGACGATGAAGTCGGTGGCCATAGCCGGCGTCCACGGCAAGACGACCACTACAGCCATGACGGGAGCCGTCCTCTCGGCCCTGGGGCTCGACGCGACTATCCTCGCCGGGTCGGCGGTATCGAGCTTCGGCGGAGGCTCGACGCTGATCCGAGGCACGAGCTACTTCGTCGCCGAGACCTGCGAATACCGGCGGCACTTTCTGCATTTTCACCCCATGTGGATGGTCGTGACGAGCATCGAACCCGACCACCAGGACTACTACCCTGCATACGAGGACATCCTGTCAGCCTTCATCGAGTTCGGCATGCTTCTCCCTCCCTCGGGCACCTTCATCTACTGTGCGGACGATCCAGGCGCGAGCGAGGCCGCCGCCATCCTCCGGGCAAAGCGTCCCGATATTGTTTTTGTGCCGTATGGGCACTCGGCGACCGGCAGATGGCGTCTGACGGACTACCAGGCAGGGGAAGGAAGGGCGACATTCGGCCTCGCAGGCATACCTGGGCGCTTTGAACTCCGGGTTCCCGGTCACCATCTCGCCCTCGATGCGGCTGCTGCGGCGATCGTCGGGTTCATGCTTCTGGCGGACGCGGAGGGCCGGCCGGCCGAGGCCTCAGGCGCCCCAGGGAGTGGAGCCGCGGAGGATGGCCTGCCCGGGCTCTGGACAGCCTCGGGGAAAGCGGTCGCCGCGGTGCAGAAAGCCATCGCCTCCTTCTCGGGGTCCAAGCGCCGCTCCGAAATTCTGGGAGAGGCCAAGGCTGTCCTTTTTATGGACGACTACGGCCACCACCCGACAGCCATCCGCGAAACCATCAAGGGCATCCGCGAATTCTGGCCCGGACGTCGTCTCATCGTCGACTTTATGTCCCACACCTACTCGAGGACGAGGTCTCTGTTCGCCGAGTTTTCCCGTTGCCTCGACGCCGCCGACCTCGTCGTACTGCACAAGATTTATTCCTCCGCGCGGGAAGAGGCCGCATCGGATATCTCCGGGCGGAGTCTCTTCGATGCAGTGGCTGCCGGCCGGAAGGATGTCATGTACTTCGACGAGCCCATGGATGCCTTCGCGGACATGAAGGGCATGCTCCGCCCCGGGGACCTCTTCCTGACGATGGGGGCGGGAGACAACTGGAAGCTCGGAGCCGCGCTCCTCGCGGACCGAAGAGCATCCGGGGATAAAAGAGACACAGCGGAGAACACATGATAAAAAGCATGACCGGATTCGCCCACAGAGAGATACGCACGGAGCTGATCGTGGCGGGGCTCCTTATCAAATCCTACAACAACAGGTACCTCGACCTGTCGATATCCCTGCCGCCCCAACTCGCAAAGCTCGAGCCCCGCTTCCGCGAGTACCTCGGCTCGAGGATTGTGCACGGCAAGGTCGAGTGCAATCTCCGACTCAGGGAACTAAGGCTCCCGGTGAGCGTCAGCGCCGACATGGAAGCCGCGAAAAGCGTCGCTTCCGTCCTCTTCTCCATCGGAAAAGCCTGCGGCATGGACAGGCCGCCAGAGCTCGGCGACCTCCTCCGCTTCGAGGGAGTCGTGGCCTACGAGAAGGATCTCGACGAGGAAGAACTGTGGCAGGTGATTCTCCCCGAGCTTGCGGCCTGCTTCGAATCCTACGACGAGACGCGGAGGAGGGAAGGGCAGGCAACCCGCGCGGACATAGACAGACAGCTCGCACGGCTCGAATCGTCCTTCGCGCTTGTCCGCGCAAACGTTCCGGAGATCGAGGCGACCATCAAAACCCAACTTTCGGCGCGATTCAGGGAGGTCATGGGGGAAAATGCCGACCCGAGCCGCATTCTTGCGGAGACAGCGACACTCCTCATGAAGTATACGATAAACGAGGAGGTGACACGGCTTCAGGCCCACCTCGCGAGCTTCGCCCGCATTCTGGAAACGGAGGACTCTCCCGGAAAGAAACTTGATTTCCTCTGCCAGGAGATCAACCGTGAAGTGAACACCATCGGCTCCAAGAACACCCTCATAGCGGTGGCACAGGCCGTCGTCGAGATGAAGGATGCACTCGAGAACATCCGCGAACAGCTTCGCAATATAGAATAGGAAGGACATGATGCCGAAAATCATCGCCATATCCGGGAAATCGGGCTGCGGGAACACCACCGCCTCGAAACTTGTCGCCCAAAAGCTCGGCATCGAGTTCATCAACTACACATTCCGTACGATGGCCGAAGAGAAGGGCATATCCTTCGCGGAACTCCTGCGACTCGCTTCCGAGGATTTTTCCTATGACCGCGAGCTCGACCGTCATCAGGCCGAACTCGCGCGGATGCAGGACTGTGTCATAGGGTCGCGCCTCGCCATGTGGATGGTCCCCGACGCGAGCCTCAAAGTCTACCTCAGGGGGAGTCCCGAATCGCGCGCCAGGCGCATCCACAATCGCGAAGGCGGAAGCCTCGCCGAGGTCATGGCCTTCACGGCTGAACGCGACGCCCGCGACAGGATGCGCTACCGCGATATCTACGGCATCGACAACGACGACTTCTCGGAGGCCGATCTCGTGATCAACACGGACAAATGGGACGCTCTTGGAGTCGCTTCCATCATCGTCGAAGCGTTCCGGAATCTTAACACCCGCGCTCCCGCGCAAGGATGACAGGATGAATGACAAACCAGTGGCTCTTGTGACAGGGGCTTCGAGCGGAATAGGAAAAGCATGCGCCCTCGAACTCGCCCGTCTCGGCTATGCGGTCTACGGCACATGCCGGAATCCCTCCCGTCCCGGAGCGACAGTATCCGGCTTCGATATGGTCGAGATGGACGTCACAAGCGAAGCGAGCACGCTCCGCAGCACGGCACGCGTCATCGAAAAGGAAGGGAGGATCGACGCGCTGGTCTGCTGCGCCGGCATGGGTGTCGCGGGAGCCGTGGAAGATTGCTCCATGGAAGATATTCTCCTTCAGATGGACACCAATTTTCTCGGCACCGTCCGGACAGTCAAGGCCGTTCTCCCCGCGATGCGCGCCGCAGGCAGGGGGAAGATCATCGTTATCGGCTCCATAGCCGGCGTCACAGGGATGCCCTTCCAGGCCTTCTACTCCTCGAGCAAATACGCCCTCGAGGGTTTCGTCGAGTCCCTCCGCTACGAAGTGAGGGCCTTCGGCATACAGGCATGCATCGTCGAACCGGGCGATTTCAGGACCGGTTTCACCGATGCCCGCCGAAAGAGCGGAATCGCCTCCAGCGGACCCTACGGTTCGTCTTTCGATGCGACCATGTCTGTCCAGATCCACGACGAGAGGTCGGGCCACGACCCCTCCGAAGCGGGCAGGCTCGTGGGAAGCCTTCTTGCCCGTCCGAGGCTTCCCATCCGCGTCACGGTCGGTCCCCTTTTCGAGCGCTTCGCCGTCTGGATCAAGAGGATCATACCCGGGACTTTCTTCGAGAAATTCTACCGCATGTACTACAAACTTCCATAAAAGGCAGGAATGCAGCATGTCCATCCAGAAGAAAAATTTCGGCACGCTCGGAACCGGCGAGGATGTCTCTCTCTATGTTTTGAAGGCCGGCGACTTTACGGCGACATTCACCGACTACGGTGCCATCCTGGTATCGCTCCTGGTTCCCGATCGCCGCGGCGTGGCTGAAGATGTAACCCTTGGATTTTCCACTCTCGCGGGATACACAGGCAAACACTCCTTCTTCGGCGCCACCGTCGGCCGCTACGCCAACCGGATAGCCAAGGCGCGTTTTTCCCTCGATGGCGCGGAGTATCAGCTCGCCGCGAACAACGGAGAAAATCACCTCCACGGCGGAATCAAGGGCTTCGACAAGTATATCTGGAGGGCCGAAGTCCTCGCCGAGAATCCTGAACCGCGCATCCGTTTCTCCCGCACGAGCCCCGACGGCGAGGAAGGCTATCCGGGCAGGCTCGAAGCTTCGGTGACGTTCACTCTCTGCCCCGCGGGCGATCTATCCATCGAGTACGAAGCGCGGACCGACGCGAAGACCATCGTCAACCTGACCAACCACAGCTATTTCAACCTGAAAGGCGAGGGCAGGGGCAGCATCCTCGACCACAGCATGAAGCTTGCATGCTCGCGCATCGCTCCTGTCGGTCCCACCCTCATTCCCACGGGCGAGCTCGCCGAAGTGGCCAATGGCCCCTTCGATTTCCGTGCGGGCGCCATAATCGGCGAAAAGATAGTCCACACCCCCGGTGGGTACGACCACAACTATGCCGTGGACAGGGCGGGACCCGGCCTCGTCGAATTCGCGGAGGTTTACGAGCCTCTGTCCGGAAGGCGCATGAGGGTATCGACGACCCTTCCCGGCTGTCAGTTCTACTCGGGGAATTTCCTCTCCGCCATTTCGGGCAAGCGGGGCTCGCTCTACGACAAGCATGCGGGGTTCTGCCTCGAGACCCAGTTCTTTCCCGACTCGCCCAACCAGCCCTCCTTCCCCAGTGTCGTTCTCGAGCCCGGTCAGGTCTGGGCCCACGAGACTGTCTACTCCTTCTCGCTCTGAAGACTCATGGCGGCCATCATTGCCCGCCATGCAGACGGGGCGGGGCGGGGCGAAAAATCGCTTCGATTGACCCTCCGCCCCGTTCCGCGCTACTCTTCTTTATTATTGAATTCCATCCTTCAGGGGCGGATTTCATTCGATATCAGCCGCGAGGGCAGCAAAGAGGACACAATGCTCGAAGAACTCATGAATCCCATAAACGACCTTTCCACGGAAATCCTCGAAATCTGGGGGCGTCTTTGACGCCGCGGCACTCGAGCGCCGTATAGCGGAAAAAGAAGCTCTCACGGCCGAGCCGGGCTTCTGGAACGACGGCGCACGCGCCGGCAAGATCATGACTGACATCAAGATGATGAAGGACAGGATCGAAACCTGGACGCGGCTCAGGAACGACGCACAGGCCCTCGTCGAAATTTACCAGCTCTCCCGCGAAGAGGGCGGCGATTCGATGGAGGCCGATCTCAGGGCGAGCTACGGTGAACTCCGCGTGCGCTTCGACAAGAATGCCGTCATCGAACTCCTGTCGGGCGAAGCGGACAAATCCTCGGCCTTTCTCTCCATCCACGCCGGCTCAGGCGGCACCGAAGCGTGCGACTGGGCCTACATGCTCATGCGCATGTACACGCGCTGGGCCGAGCGCAGGAAATTCAAGGCCGAGGTCCTTGACCTTCTCGAGGCGGAGGGCGGGATCAAATCCGTCACGATGCAGATCGACGGCGACTATGCCTACGGCTACCTCAGGGGCGAGTCGGGCGTCCACAGGCTCGTCCGCATCTCTCCCTTCGACGCCAATGCCCGCCGCCACACATCCTTCGCCTCGGTCTACATAACGCCCGTCCTCGACGACTCGATCGATGTGGAGATACGTCCCGAGGACATCCGCATCGACACCTACCGATCGGGCGGAGCGGGAGGCCAGAAGGTCAACAAGACCGATTCGGCAGTCCGCATAACCCACCTCGCCACGGGGATAGTCGTCACCTGCCAGAACGAGCGCAGCCAGTACAAGAACAAGGACGTCGCCATGAGCGTCCTCAAATCCCGCCTCTACGAGTATTACAGGCTGGAGAAGGACAAGGAGAACGCCAAGTTCGCCTCGGAGAAGAAGGAGATAGCCTGGGGTTCCCAGATCCGCTCCTATGTCTTCCAGCCCTACACCATGGTCAAGGATCACCGGAACAAGTTCTTCGTCGGCAACATCCAGCCCGTCATGGATGGGGACATCGATCCCTTCATCGACGCCTACTTGCACTGGAAATGGAAAGGCGGCACGATCCAGGGCGACGAAACCGACGAGGATCTCTAGCACTCCGATGGAGCGGGACCGATGTGGCACTGGCTTCTGAAAGGCTTCACGTTTCTCGCTGCCTCGGCCCTGGCCCTGTGTGCGGGCTTGCCGGCCGCCGCGCAGCAGACTCCCTCCGCGGGTTTCGACTCCGGGACGAGTTCCTCCCCGACAGCTTCCTCCGCCTCATGGATTCTGGGAATAGCGCGCTTTGAGGAAGAAGGCTCTGGGGGCGGCAACTCCCGGGTTTTTTTCGGCGCAATCCTGCCCCGGCTTGTGATGGAAAGCCTGCCCGTCTTGCCGGACAGACCTCCTCCTGCGCCGGCTTCCCCCCCGGAATCCTCGGCCGCAGATACGCAGATCCTGCTGTTCGCTGCCGGAAAGGAGCTGGCCAAGGCCCTCGACGAGGCGGCTCGCATCGAACTCGATCCAGACATGGATGAGGCGAGGAGGGCGGCCGAATTGCGGACGGTGAACATCCGAATCGAGACTGCGAGGGCCCGAATTCAGGACCTCAAGGGCGAGAATCCACTGTCGGGGCTGCTGCGAGGATTGGGACTGTCTTCTCCTGGCTCTGGGACGGGGACGGGCTCGGGGGGAGCCGGAACCGTCTCCGGGGCAGAGGTTTCAACGACGACAAGCACCACGGTCGCCGCTGCGGCCAAAGCGGCGTCTGCTTCTCTCTGGTGGAAGGGCGCATCTTCCGGGGTCCTGCCCGAGCTTGATTCCGAGGGACCCGCGAAGACCGCCGCTGCGGAGAGGCTCGATGGTCTCGTGTTCGGTTCCGTCCGCAGGGAAGGCGATGATATCGCGGTCACTGTTAAGGGATACGAAAAAGCCAGCGGGAAAGTTACACTGTTGTATACAGGTAAAACCACTGCGCGGAGGCCTCAGGAAGTCTGTCCCGGCATCGCGGCCGCCATCGAGGAGTGGATCGCGGACAGGCCTCTCGCTCGCCTCGATCTCAGGGTAAAACCTTCAGACGCCCTCCTCGACATCGATGGGGTGGACCCCGGAGGGACGAACCGCAGGCTCTTTTTCTACTCTCCGGCAAAATTGTCCGTGGTCGCAAGGGCTGAAGGATACAGGACTTACAGAACGACTGTCGATATCGCTCCCGGCGAGGACAAGACTCTCGCCATCGATCTGGTTCCGCTTGCAGGAAGCGGGAAGGACAAGAAAACCGAGGCCGCGCTCGATCCCGGAATGATGAAAATCCTCGACGAAGGGGCGGGAAAGGGCTACGCTCCGACCTTCGCTTCCAAAAAAGACAGATTCTATTCGGCCTTGGGCTTTTTCGTGGGGTCAATACCCTTTACCGTTCTGGCCGGCGGAAATTTCTCGCTCTACGCCGAGGCCGCCACGCGGACAAGCGATTCCCGCATCGTTACGGGATATACTGTGTCCGGCGCTGTTTTGGGTGTTGGAATCGTGGCGACTGCAGTTTTCGCGGTGAACACCATAATCCGCCTCGTCGATTTCCTTGGCGCGGCACACTAGTTATACAGGACTGCGGCGGGAGACTCGACCGGGCCATCCCGCGGATCTTGAGGAGTCATGCATGAAATTTGCGGAAAAACTGAAGGCCTTCTTCGGCATAGGCCGGACCGACACCGAGCTCTTCGACGACCTCGCCGATCTCCTCGTCGAGGGAGACCTCGGAGCATCCCTCGCCTACGCGGTGAGCGACGAACTCAAGGCTGTTTGCCACAAGAAGCGCATTTCCGATCCCGCATCCATCAAACTCGAGCTCAAGGACATCCTCATGAAATACGGCAAGGAGGCGAGCATCGAGCCCGAAGAAGGCGTGATCAATGTCTTCCTCCTTGTCGGCGTGAACGGTGTGGGCAAAACGACAAGCTGCGCGAAGCTCGCAGAACGCTTCCGTTCTTCCGGATACAAGGGAAAGATTGTCCTCGCCGCCGGGGACACGTTCAGGGCGGCGGCCATCGACCAGCTGAAAATCCACGGCGAAAGGCTCGGACTCCGCGTCGTGGCGCAGCAGCCGGGCTCCGATCCGGGCGCCGTCCTCTGGGACGCGATCGAGGCCATCAAGGCCGAGGGACAGGGACTCGTCATCGCGGACACCGCGGGACGCATGCATACCCGTCAGGACCTCCTCAGGGAACTTGGAAAGATCGACAGGATCATCGACACCCGCGCTCCGGGCGCGAACCGTGTGCGCCTCCTCGTCATCGACGCGACGACGGGGCAGAACGGACTCAGACAGGCGGAGACTTTCAGCCAGGCGGTCCCCGTGGACGGCATCATCCTGACAAAATACGATTCCTCGGCGAAGGGAGGCATGGCCATAGCCCTCGCGAAGGAGCTGGGGCTCCCCACTGCCTTCCTCGGAACCGGAGAGCATTACCGGGATTTTGTCCCCTTCTCCCTCTTCTCGTTTCTCGACGACTTTCTGGGAACCGGAAGGTGAAATCTTCTCCCTGGATCGGACTCCTCGTCAGACGCTGGTTCCTGACAGGGAGAAACAGGAGGATTCCTGCACTTTCGGTTCTCCCCGCCGCGGGGATGGCTGTCGGCGTCGCGGCTCTCATTGTCGTCCTTGGCGTAATGAATGGTTTTCAGGGTGGCTACATCGATTCCATCCTCGAAGTCTCGAGCTTCCACATACGGATCGAGAAAGGGGCCGGCGAGAAGTCTCCCGCGTTCAAGGGCGGGCCTTCTGGCGATTCCAGGAGCGAGCTCACGGATGAACTTTCGGACCGCATCCGATCCCTGCCCGGCGTACGCAGCGTCCTTCCGTTCCGGGAACTGCGCTGCCTCGGCTCCTCGGCGACGCGATCCGCGATGGTCATTTCCCTGCGCGCTCTCCCCTTCGACGCTTTTCTCCGCGATTCCGGAATGGCCGCCGCCCTCGGACTTTCGGGCAAGGATATGCCCGGGGCGGGAGGCCTCCTCATCGGCTCGGAACTCGCCCGCAAGCTGGATGTTTCCGTCGGCGATACCCTCAGCCTTTTGTCCGTAGTCAGCGATCCCGACGAGGGCGCGTCGACAAAAAGCACCACAGTCAGGGTCTCGGAGATATTCCGGTCAGGGTACTACGAGTTCGATTCGGGCCTCGCTCTCGCCGACTTCGCCACCTTGGAGCCTCTTGTACCGCCCGGATCGTCAGGAAACCTGACCTACGGTGTCAAGCTGGACAACCGCTACGCCGATGGGCGCGCCGTCGCGGCCATTGCGGCCGAGACAAGCATCCCTTCCTCGCACATTCAGTCGTGGCGCTCCTACAACAGGGCTTTTTTCGGGGCTCTCCGGACCGAAAAGACGGTCATGATGCTCCTCGTCGGACTCATATTCCTCGTAGTGGGAGTGAATATCCACCACGCGATGCGACGCAATGTGGCCCAGCGGACTGTGGAGATCGCAGTGATCCGCGCCATGGGAGGTCGCGCCTCCGACATTGCCGCCGTATTTCTTCTCGACGGCATAGCGGTCGGACTCGCCGGAGCCGCCCTCGGACTCGCCGCGGGACTCGCCATCGTGTACAACATAAACGGCATCTTCCAGCTCGCGGAATTCTTGACGAAGGCCGTAATGGGGCTCGTGGCGAGCCTGGCGGGAGGAAAGGCCGGCGACTACCGGATTTTTTCGCCGCGGTATTTCTATCTTGTCGATGTTCCCGTGCGGGTTTCCTTTGCGGAAACCACCTTCATAGCGGGCGCGGCCATCGCTTCCTCGGCTTTCGCCGCCGGTTCGGCGGCTTCACGGTTGTCGCGGCTCGACCCGGCACAGGTGTTGCGGTATGAATGAAAACCTTATCGAATGCGTCGGGCTCTGCAAGACCTACACGACCGACGCCGAGAATCTCGCGATCCTGAAGGAACTGGATTTTTCCGTGGAACGCGGCGCGAGCGTGGCTGTCACGGGAGCGAGCGGCTCCGGGAAAAGCACCCTTCTATCCATACTCGGAGGCCTCGACCGCGCGACTTCGGGAAAGGTCCGGGTGGGGGAGTGGCGGCTCGATTCCCTGCCCGAGAAAAAACTCACCGAGTATCGCTCCCTCGTGACCGGATTCGTCTTCCAGTTCCACTACCTCCTCAAGGATCTCTCCGCCCGCGAGAATGTCGCCATGCCTGCGCTCATGGCCGGGAAGTCCCGCCGCGAGGCCATGGAGAGGGCCACGGCCATCCTGGAGTCCCTGGGGCTCTCCGGCCGCTGCGACCACTATCCTTCGCAGCTCTCGGGCGGGGAGAGGCAGCGCGCGGCCATCGCGCGCGCCATCGTGAACCAGCCGGCCCTCGTCCTCGCCGACGAGCCGACAGGCAATCTCGACAAGGCGAGCGCAGAGGGAGTCCGCGATATACTCTTCGGGCTGCCGGCTTCCTGCGGCGCGACCCTCGTCCTCGTGACCCACGATCCCGGGCTCGCCGCGACTGCCGGGAAACAGTACCTCCTCGAAAACGGAAGGCTGAGCCTGCGATGAATACCCTCCCCGCGGTCCTGCTCGCGCGCAGTTTCCTAACAGGAAGGAGCGGCAAAGGCGAGAAGGGGCAGCGCTACCTCCTCGGGGCCGTACTCGGGGTTGCCCTCAGCCTGGTCCCCCTCGTCGTGGTTCTCGTTGTCTCGGATGGCATGATCGAGGGTATAACGGCGCGCTACATCGAGACGGGGACCTACCATCTCCAGGCGAGCTTCACGGGCAGCGGGGCGGCCCCGGAGGATCCGGATCAGAAGCAAAGGGTGCTTGAAACTCTGCGGAGCCTGCCTGACATCGTTTCTGTCATACCCGAGACGCAGGGACCCGGAATCGCGCTCGCGGGCGGGAACACCGCCAACGCCCTCATCCGTTCCGTCGGCAAGGATTTTTTCTCCGATCCGGGCGTCAAAACCTATCTCGAAACGGTTTCAGGCAGCACGGGAGACATGCGCGGGCGCGACGCGGTGCTGGGCGAGGCTCTTGCCCGCGGTCTCGGCCTCAAAACGGGCGACTCATTCAGCCTCATGACCGCGAAATCCTACGCCTCCGAAAACAATGTGCCGGAGCTGGTTCCGAAACTGAGCTTCTTCAGGGTGAAGGGCATCGTGAGCGCGGGGTACAGGGAGCTCGACTCACTCTGGCTCTTCGTGAACGAAGATTCCGGGGCCAAAATCCTCGCGCCCGAGACAGCCAGGTTCATGGTGGGCATCAAAGTGCACGATCCTTACAGCTCGCGGATCGACTCGATGCGCGCGAGGATCGAGAGCGAGCTCAAGGCGCAGGATTCCCGCGGCGGGTCATCCTGGTACGTCAGGACCTGGCCGGAAATCGAGCAGAGCCTCTTCAAGTCTTTTTCGACGACCAGAGCCCTCCTCGTCCTCATCATGGCCATCGCCGTGGCTGTTGCCGCCGTCAACGTCGGGTCTGCCCTCTCCATGCTCATCGTCGAACGGAGGCAGGATATCGCCGTTCTCAAGGCGACAGGCGCGTCGCCGGTCTTCATCGGCCTCGTGTTCCTGTATGCAGGGGTTTTCACCGGAGGCATCGGCACGATCGCGGGTCTCGCGGCGGGGAGCCTTCTCGCCTGGCGAATCAACGACATCATCGGCTTGCTTGAAAGGATGGTGAATATCTTCTCCGGCCTCATCGCTGGCCTCTCGGGAGCCCCGATTCCGGCATCCGGCTTCCGCCTCCTCGATCCTTCGTTCTACCTGAGCTCGATCCCCGTCGACTTCAGGCCGGGAGCCATCGCCCTCATCGCCGCGCTCGCCCTCATTCTCTGCGCCGCGGTATCCCTTCTGCCAGCCCGGAAGGCCGCGAGACTCTCTCCTCTGGAGATCGTGAGAAAAGTCTGATATAATTCCACTTCGTTCAATCGGAAAGACGATTCCGGTGCGTACAGTAGACAGTGGAGGAATCATGGTCAGGAAAATGGAGCAGGCCGCCGGACAGTCCGACAAGCCGCAACCGGAACAGAGCGAAAAGCTCAAGGCACTGGAAGTCGCGCGGCTTCAGATCGAGAAGCAGTTCGGTCTGGGATCCATCATGAAGCTTGGATCCTTCGAGAATGCGCCGGGAATCGACGTCATCCCCTCAGGTTCCATCCTCATCGACGAGGCCCTCGGGATCGGAGGCTTTCCGAGAGGGCGCGTCATCGAGATCTATGGCCCGGAATCTTCGGGCAAGACGACCCTCGCCCTCCACGCCATAGCCGAGGCCCAGAAAAAGGGCGGCATCGCGGCCTTCATCGACGCCGAACACGCTCTCGATCCCGTCTACGCGAAAAATCTGGGCGTGGATGTGGACGAGCTCTGGGTTTCCCAGCCCGACAACGGCGAGCAGGCCCTCGACATAGCGGAATCCCTGATCCGCTCGGGTGCGGTCGACATCATTGTCATCGACTCTGTCGCGGCCCTGACTCCACAGGCCGAGATCGAGGGCGACATGGGCGACGCCCACGTCGGACTCCAGGCCCGACTCATGAGCCAGGCCCTGCGCAAGCTCACGGGCACGCTGTCCAAGAGCAAGACCATCCTCATCTTCATCAACCAGATCCGCATGAAGATCGGTGTCATGTTTGGCAATCCCGAGACGACGACAGGCGGCAACGCTCTCAAGTTCTACGCCTCCGTCCGCATAGAGGTGCGCAAGATCGAAACCATCGAGAAGGGCGACGAAGAGGCGGTCGGCAACAAGGTCAGAGTCAAGATCGTCAAAAACAAGGTTGCTCCGCCCTTCCGCAAAGTCGAGGTGGAGATCATCTTCGGCAAGGGAATTTCCTACTCCGGATCCCTCATCGACGCGGCGGTAAAGTATGGCCTCGTCGAAAAGCGCGGGTCATGGTACACCTGCGGCGAGGAGAAGGTGGGGCAGGGCAGGGACAACGCCAAGCTCTACCTGGAACAGAACACCGACTTCGCCCGCGAGCTGGACGCAAAGATCCGTGCCAAAATGTTCCCCGTAAAGGGATCCGCCGATTCCGGCCTGACTTCCGCCGCCGGCAGCGAGGCAGCTCCGGCGCAGGGTGCGGGAGCTGCGGGCGGAGTGGCCCCTGCGGCGGTTTCCGCCTCCCCGGCCGCCGAGAAGAGGGGACCGGGACGCCCGCCCAAGAGCGCGGCGGCTTCCGATGCCGGAATCGCCATTCCCGCAGACCTGGGCCGTCCCGTCGGCGCGGCCAGCGGCAAGGACGACGCCCTCTTCTGATCGTGGAGCGGATCTACCTCGGCCTCGGCTCCAATATGAGCCGGGGCGGACTCTCCCCGGGCGGCATCCTCGCCGCCGCGGTGGCCGATCTGGGGGAAAAACTCTCCAGTACCCGGCTTTCCTCGATCTGGAGGAGTCGCGCGAGGTATGTGGAGGATCAGCCGGATTTTTTCAACGCCGTCCTCGAAGCCGAAACGGGGCTTTCGCCGCGCGAGCTCCTCGCCTTCGTGAACGGCATCGAGGCCCGCTATGGAAGGGACCGCTCCAGAGAGAGCTTCAAGGGACCGCGCAGCCTCGACATCGATATCCTTCTCTATGGCGCCCGGATCATCGCCGAACCCAATCTTGTCATACCCCACGCGCTGATGCGGGAACGGAAATTCGTCCTCCTCCCCCTCGCGGAACTGTCGCCTCTCCTCAGGGACCCGGTTTCGGGAAGACTCATGGCGGAGAATCTCCGCAGCCTTCCTCCTCAGGGCATTTGCCTTGCACAAGCCGCGTCCGATGTTCTATTCTACCCCTAAATGCCCCAAGCCCAGACCGGCCGTACCGCCGAAACGGAAGCCTACGCGAGCGAAGGACGACGGTATCGCCTCAAGGATTTCGAAGGCCCCCTCGACCTCCTTCTATTCCTCATAAAAAAAAACGAGGTGAGCGTATACGACATTCCGGTCGCATCCATAACGGAACAATTCCTTGTCTGTCTCGACGAGGGCAAGGACGTCGATCTGGACGACCTCTCCGAGTTCTACTCTATGGCCGCGACCCTCCTCTACATCAAATCGCGGATGCTCCTGCCCGTGGAGCTGGACCTTGGGGATGAAATCGAGGATCCTCGGCACGAACTCATAGAAAAGCTCATCGAGTACCAGAAATACAAGAAGATATCCGAGATGATGGAGCGCCGGGAGATGGAAGTGGAGTGGAGCGTCGAGCGGACCAAAATCCAACGCCAACTCCCCTTTTCAGACGAGGGCGAACTCTGGGAAAAACTGGATGTCTGGGACCTCCTCAAGACTTTTTCCTCCCTCGTCACCCACGTCAACACCGAACGCATCATCGACATGTACGAAGAGGTCAGCATCAACGAAAAAATCGCCCTCGTCCACGAACTGCTCGCCGAAAGGGAGTTCTTCTCCTTCACAGACCTCATCACGCGCCGGCAGTCGACCATGGATTTCGTCTGTGCCTTTTTGGCCCTGCTCGAATCGGTGAAATATCGCGTCATATCGATTTATCAGCACAGGCTCTTCGGCGACATCGTGATCCGCAGGCACGGGGATTACCCTGAGGAGAACCATGGAAACGAGGCTTGAACGCGAGGCCGCCCTTGTCGAGACCGTCCTTTTCCTCGAGTCCGAAGCTGTGGACGAAGCCTCCATCGCCCGCATCACGGGACTTTCTCCCGAAATCGTCACATTGGCCCTGGAGCAGCTGGCCGAAGACTATGCGGCGTCCAGCCACGGCCTCGAGCCGATGAAGTCCGGAGGCGGCTGGCTCTTCGTGCCGAAGCTCAGCCTCTGGGACGAACTCAAGGACAGGTACGGAAAGAAGAACGACTCGCGACTCTCCGCGGCGGCCATGCAAACCCTCTCGATCGTGGCCTACTCCCAGCCTGTGACCAGGTCGGAAATCGAAGCTATCCGCGGCGTTTCGGCCGACGGCATGATCCGCTACCTCCTCGACAAGGGTTTCGTCCACGAAGTGGGCAAGAAAGACGCTCCGGGCAGACCGACGCAATACGGAACAACCAAGGAATTCCTCAAGTATTTCCGGCTGGGATCCATAGCCGACCTTCCGAAATTGAATGAACTGGAACGAGAGAGGTTCAGATCAGATGATGAACAATAAATCACCGAGTCCCGGACCGGCCCCCGACTCCGGCGGTTCCGGCAGAGGTCCCATGCGTCTCCAGCTCTTCCTAGCCCGGGCTGGAGTAGCCTCCCGCAGAGCCTCGGAGGAACTCATCACGGCTGGACGCGTATCCGTCAACGGCGCGGTCGTTTCGGTGCTGGGAACCAAGGTGGAGGCCTCCGACGAGGTCTGTCTCGACGGGAACCGTGTGCGGATACAGGAGAGGCTGCGCTATATCCTTCTGCACAAGCCTGCCGGCTATCTCTGTTCCATGTCGGATCCGGAAGGCCGGCCCCTCGCCGTCGATTTGCTGCCGGACGCGGTGACCGAGCGGGTGTACAACATCGGAAGGCTCGACCAGTGGTCTTCCGGACTCATCCTCTTCACTAACGATGGCGATTTCGCAGCCCTCCTCGGTCATCCCTCGGGCAGGATCGAAAAGGAGTACGAAGTCGTCGCCGATCTCCCTCTTCCCCGCGATTTCGCCACCCGCTTCCGGAGCGGCATCGTCATCGAAGGGCAGCGCTACCGGGCGCTCAGGGTCGAGCCGACTGGTCCGACCACAGCCAGCGTCGTCCTCGTGGAAGGAAGGAACAGGGAAATCCGGCGTGTCCTCGAGGCATTCGGGCTCCGGGCCCTCTCGCTGTGTCGCATCAGGATAGGTTTTCTGACCGTCGCCGGGCTTCCCGTGGGGACCTTCCGCGATCTTACGCCCTTCGAGGTCGAAAGACTCAGGGCGGAAGCCCTCAGGGACAGGGGGTGAGCATGGTCGTCGCCATAGATGGTCCGGCCGGATCGGGCAAGTCCTCGATCGCGAAGATGGTGGCCGAAACCCTCGGCTTCGTGTACGTCAATTCCGGGAACCTCTACAGGGCGATGACCCTGCGGGGTATCCTCTGCGGTATCGGACTCTCCGACACTGCAGCCATGACTGCCTGCGCCGCTGGCGCGGACATACAGTACCGCGGGCAGCGTCTCTTTCTGGATGGCGTCGACGTTGAGGACAAGCTCCATTCAGCCGAGGTCGACGCACGTGTGGCCCAGGTCTCGGCCATCCCCGCCTTGCGCGAAGTGGTGAACATCCATGTCAGGCAGATAGCGGGACGGGGGGACGTGGTCGCGGAAGGTCGGGACATGACGACCGTCGTTTTTCCCGATGCCGAAGTCAAGTTTTTCCTCGACGCCAGCATCGGCGCGCGCGCGAGACGGCGTCTTTCCCAGGGGACGAGCGGCGACGATTATGCAAAAATAGTCGCGAATATCGCGATGCGGGATGAAATCGACCGGAGCAAATCCGTCGGACCGCTCAAAATTGCCGCGGATGCGGAATATTTGGACAGCTCAGACTTGACCATGGGTCAAGTTTATGAGAAAGTATACAGGAAAATTCTTCATCAAAGGGAATTATATGGGCATTAAGGAAGTGGAAATGGAAGCCGCCGCACCCTCCCGGGACGAATTCCAGACACAATTGCAGGAGCAGTACCTCAAGAGCCTTGAGGGCCTGGAGGAGGGCGACCTTATAGAAGGTCACGTCATCCAAGTGACCGGTGATTTTGTTTTCGTCGACATCGGATACAAGTCCGAAGGCAAGATCCCCATGGCCGAGTTCGGCGAAGTGGCGCCCAAGGTTGGAGATACCGTCAGCGTCATCCTCGTCAAGAAAGAGACTCATTCCGGCGACATCGTCGTGTCCAAGAAACGGGCCGACGAAAAGATGTACTGGAAAATGATCGCCAACTCCTTCAAGGATCACCTTCCTGTGGAAGGCACAATCGAGAAGGAGATAAAAGGTGGTTTCGAAGTCGATCTCGGACACGGACTGAAAGGCTTCCTTCCCGCTTCCAAGGCCGATGTCCAGAGAATAGAGAAAGGCGACAAGCTCATCGGACTCAAGACCATGTTCTATCTTGAGCGCCTGTACTCCGAGAAGAAAGTAAACATCGTCCTCAACCGCCGTAAATGGATGGAAGAGGATATCGACAAGCGCCGCGAAGCCTTCTTCGGCAACATCCAGATCGGCGACACCGTCAAGGGCGAGGTCAAGAGCTTCACCAGCTTCGGCGCCTTCATCGATCTCGGTGGCTTCGATGGACTGCTCCACATCAACGACATGAGCTGGGGCCACGTCACCCGGCCCAAGGATTTCGTGAAGAAAGGGCAGGAGATCGAGCTCAAAGTCATCCGCATGGAGCCTGAAGAGCGCCGGATCAACCTCTCCCTCAAGCATTTCACCCCTGATCCCTGGTTCACCTTCGAAGAGCGCTACCATGTCGGCGACATCGTCAAGGGCAAGGTCACCAAGCTCACCGACTATGGCGCCTTCATCGAGGTGGAAGAGGGCATCGAGGGCCTCGCACACATCTCCGAGTTCTCTTGGGTGCGCAAACTCCGCAAGCCGGAAGAGATGCTCCATCCCGGCGACCTTGTGGACTGCATGATCCTCAACTACGACCTCCAAGCCGGCAAGGTTTCCCTCGGCCTCAAGCAGATACAGCAGAATCCATGGGACAACGTCTCCGAACGCTATCCCTTCGGCATGAGGCTGACCCGCAAGATCGTCAAGATCACTGCAGCGGGCGCCTTTGTCGAGCTGGAAGAGGGCATAGACGGGTTCCTCCATGTCGACGATATCTCCTGGACCAAAAAGATCAAGAATGTGGCCTCCGAGTTCGAGGTCGGGCAGGAAGTCGAAGTCATGGTCATCGAGAGCGATCCCGCGGACAGGAACATCAGGCTCGGCATCAAACAGCTCTCCGAGGATCCCTGGCGCTCCTTCGCCAAAGCTTTCCGCATGGGCTCGATCGTCGAAGGCGTGGTCACCTCCGTCACCGATTTCGGCGTCTTCGTGAAGGTGCAGGGCGAGATCGAGGGACTCATCAAGAAGCAGGATCTCTCCGAAAACAAGGACGAGCTCTACGACGACGCGCTCAAGCGCTTCCAGGCGGGCATGGCAGTCAAGGCGACGGTGGTCGAACTCAGCCCCGACAGGCAGAAGCTCGGTCTCTCCATCCGCGATCTCGTACACCGCCAGCAAAGGGAAGAGATGTCCCGCTTCATGCAGGACGACAGTTCTGACGGCTACACGCTCGGCGACCTTCTCAAACAGAGGGACGGCGGCAAGAAGAATGTCTAGACGCTTTTGCGTCTAGACAAGGCGTCAGCTGCGATGTTTGGAACCATAGACCCCGTAAAATTCGGGACACTGCTCGAAATCAGTGCGCTGATAAATTCGAACTATGGTGACGCCACATCGCTGCTGACGCATATCCTTGAATCGGCAACAAGACTGGTAGAAGGGGAGGCCGCTTCCCTCGTGTTGAAGGATCAGGCCTCCGGCAAGCTCCGTTTCGAGATCGCCATCGGCCCCAAAGGCCGGGACGTCAAGAAGTATCTTCTCAACCCCGGAGAGGGCATCGCGGGCTGGGCCATCGAACACGGGCGTTCGCTCATCGTCAACGATGTTGAGAATGACGCACGGTTCAACTCAGGCATTTCTGCCTCCATCGGTTTCCCGACATGGTCGATACTCGCCGTGCCCATGCGCGTCCGCGACGCCACGGTCGGTGTCATCGAAATAATCAACAAACACGACAAAAAATACTTCACCGACGAGGACCTCCAGTGGCTCGAGGTGTTTTCGGTGCAGGCGGCCATCGCCATAGAGAACGCCCGCTACTTCGAGAAAGCCCAGGAAGAGTTATCCTTTCTGCGGAATCAGGTCCAGGAAAAAAAGGGTTGGCACACACTCGTGGCGCGCTCTCCTTCAATCCTGGAAAAACTTGACCTCGTCGACCGCATCGCGAGAACCGAATCCTCCGTCCTCATCCTCGGCGAAAGCGGGGTAGGGAAGGAGCTTTTCGCCGAGCGGATACACCTCGGCTCGAACCGGGCCGAGCGCTCCTTTGTGCGAGTAAATTGTGCGGCCTTGCCGGAAGGCCTTCTCGAGAGCGAGCTTTTCGGGCACGTGCGGGGAGCTTTTACGGACGCTGTGCAGGATCGCAAAGGACGCTTCGAGATGGCGGACGGCGGGACCATCTTCCTCGACGAAATCGGCGAAGTTCCCCTCAGGTTACAGTCGAAGCTCCTCAGAGTCCTGCAGCAGAAGACCTTCGAGAGGGTCGGCTCGAGCGATTCGCTGACTGTGGACGTGCGCATCGTGGCCGCCACCAACCGCGACATCGAGGGACTCGTCGACAAAGGAGAGTTCCGCTCAGACCTCTATTACCGGCTCAACGTCCTTCCCATACTCGTGCCGCCTTTACGGCAGAGGCAGGAAGACATCGCAGCCCTCGCCGAGCATTTTCTCAGGCGGTTCTCGCGCGAGACGAACAAGCGCTTCTCCGGTTTCACGGATTCGGCCATCGAGCTCATGCTCTCTTACTCGTGGCCGGGCAACATTCGCGAACTGGAAAACGCCATTGAACGCGCCGTGGTAATCTCGAAGGATTCCTGGATCGACTCGGGCGATCTCATGCTCGGAAAAGCGTCCAGCGGCCAGGGTGACTTCAAGGGAAAAACCCTTAAAGACGCGTTGACCACGTTCAAGCGGCATTTCATTTCCGCAGCCCTCGAGGCGCATCGGTGGAACCAGACCGAAACGGCCCGGATCCTCGACATTCAGAGAACCTATCTGTCCCGTCTGGTAAAAGAATTGGACATCGTGAATCCCAAGGAGTAGAACATATGGAAAAAAGCGCTTCCCGGAAAGCTCCGGGCCAGGTCGAGGCGAAAAAGACCCTCGTCGAGAAGATTTCCGACTTCATCAGGAAATACCGGACGGTTTTCCTTGCCGTAATCGCTGCACTTCTCGTTGTTTTCCTTGTGATAGTGCTGTGGACCACGATATCCTCGTCGACCCTCCGCAATTCGACGGCCGGAATGGAAAAGGCAGAGAAGGACTACGCCGCCTGGCAGGCCGAAAATGACCAGGCCAAGAAAGACAAGATGCTCACCGAACTCGAGAAATCCCTCACGGATATTGAAAAGAGATGGTCGGGATCTTTTGCCGCCCAGCAGGCATACATCACGCAAGCGCGCCTGCTCGAGACGAAGAAAGACTTCGAGGGAGCGGAGAAGCTCTGGGTGAAGGCTTCCGAGAGAAAGGCTGCCAGCTATGTTGCAGCCCTGGCCCTCCAGGGAGCCGCGAACGCAGCTGAAGAACGGGGAGCTCCCGAAAAGGCTCTCGAGTACTACAACAAGATCGTGAGCAAGTTCTCCGAGAGTGCTGTGGGCCTCGCGCACGCATATTTCTCCATCGGCCGCCTCCATGAGGGCCAGAAGGATTACAAGTCAGCTCTGAAGTCGTATGAAGACGCCATCGCAAAATTTCCCGACGAGGATTGGGCCAAGCTCGCCAAGGACAGGATCATTTTTATAAACGCGGGTAACCTCGCCAAGTAAACGTTGTTTGCTCTCGTATATCCGCACGCGGCCCGGGGAAACCCGGGCCGACGTTTATAGGGGAGGGGCTCGGATGACAACCCGCAGGTCAGGCTCGGGAGTATTCCTCGTCATCGTCGCCGCGCTGTGCGCTATCGCGGCGACGTCCTGTGGAATACAGGATGTACCATTCTACTATCCGCCGACTCTCACCGACTCGGGTGAGTCGGCCAATACCTTCAGACTGGTCCACAATATCCTGAATTACGATTCCCTCTCGGCGATACAGTATTTCGTAGGGTATGAAATATATTATAGAGC
The DNA here is from genome assembly GCA_963678065.2 of Treponemataceae bacterium. Classification (GTDB taxonomy): domain Bacteria; phylum Spirochaetota; class Spirochaetia; order Treponematales; family Rectinemataceae. The sequence continues at coordinate 698,182 of CAXXVZ010000003.1, read as the reverse complement.
GTATACAAGCTCGGGAGAGGCCGAATCAGCGATTGCGGCGATGCAGTCAGAAATAGACCGCTCTGACGGTTCCCCGGCGCTGGCCTTCTCGAAGCTCGAAACCCTCGGATTCAAGCGGGTCTACAATGCCGACGATACGTCCAATCCTTACGATGACCGGCCCATCCTGAAAGATTTCGTCGCGAGCAGCGCCAACTATTTTACCGTTTACTTGAAGGGTTCCGAAGACTGGTACTACACGGCGAACGGCGCAGATCCCGATGTGACTGCAAACCGGCATTACCTTCGTCGGTATCCCTCCGGCTCTACGACAAGTCAGCCATTCTACCTGAAAACCGGCTATCTGGCCGGCAATGTGGACTATGCCGGAAGCTATTCATCGCCCGATACGCTGTATTTCGTTTTCTATGGCGTCGCGTACGGCCAGGATTCCCAGAGCCCTCTGACAGTCATTCCGAGTTACCCCAACTATACGACGTCATATTTTACCTTCATCCCGAACTGACAACGCGGGCCATGCTTCAAACCCCTATATAATTGTTTTTACGAGTACAGCACAAAATCTGTAACTCATTTATAACCAGTCATATCCATATACCACAAATACTTAGCGCTCAAAACTCAGAAGGCCACCCATCCATTACTTCGTATAATGTATATTCTGTCTACTGAGAAGTATACGGGGAAACCAAAAAGCCTGCAGGATATCCTCCAATTCTCACAATCGGCACTGTCGATACCTCCTTGAGTCGAGACATCATCCGCAAAGGGTTCAGATCGAATCGTACAAATCTTCAAACTTTCCGTCGTTGTCGAGCATGGTCGCCAATCTGAGGACTCGGAAGACTCGGAGAGCTGGACGGAGGTCCGTGAACCTTTCGAGTATCCTCACAAGATTGCGTTCGCCGCCTGACTTATCAGGTAGAACAAACTCCACAGTGTGTAGATCGATCCGGGTCAGATCGGTCGCTCCGAGTCCAGTCAGGTATTCACACAAGGAAGTCATGACTGAGGCTTTGACATCGAAGGGCTCATGGTCGCGGTCTTTGTCGACATCGACAGTTCCGTCTTTAGCTGCGGCTGCGGCGATCGCCTGGACACGGAAAACTGACGCCGCATAGAGGGATCCGATCGATCTGTGGCGACTCCCAGCAGTCTGTGGGACTCGAATTCGCGCCTTGGTTATCTCTATGCCTTCGGGAAGCGATGTGTTCAGGGTACTGATCAGTCCGGGAAGATCGATCGACTCGGAATCGAGGGGAATCTGCATCACTTCGCACAGGGATTCTGCGCCCATGCTTAGTGGCGGCGTTGTCTCGATGCGGGGCATTGGATTGAATCCTTCTGAATATGCCACAGGAATGTCGTTCAGCATGAATCCGCGCGAAAAGAACTCAACTATAGAGAGATGTTGGTAGTACGCGGCGACGCCGCGTTTTCTGTACGAAAGTACAACCCAGTGTCGTCGAAGCGCGTCAGGTGGTGCAACGACGTCAGTTGGATTTTCGATAATCTGAGATGAAATTGATTCAATATGTGTATTATAATGCACAATATGTAATTCCTTGGAACACGATCCACACTGATATGTGCATTTATCAACACATGCATCTGTAAAAATTTCTGCTTTTGATTTTTCAAACTCTCGTTCGAGATATGCTGGCGAGACTCGTATCGATATATCTTCCCATGGGAGCGACTCCTCTGCGTTTTTGGCGGAGAGGAGTCGCGGCACCGCACCTTCCACCGCCCCATCAAGAACAGATCTCCAGAGTTCGCGGTTGAAGTGTTCTTCCCAGGCATCCAGTCTGGCTCCTTTGCGGTATGCGGAAAGGAGCAGCTCTCCGACACTGTCGTCGCCGCGGGAGATGATTCCCTCGAGCATGGATACGAAGGGTGAATGATAAGACACCTTGAGATTCCTGAAGCGTCTCAGGGCGTTTTTTATCTTTGAAAGCGCAAGAAGGGCCTGCTCTTCGGAGAGCTGGGCGGAGCGCTCGAAGGGCGTATGGGGCTTGGGAACGAAGGTTCCGATATTCACAGAGAGAGACAGTGAGGTGAGGTGACAGATTTTTTCCAGGAAAGCGATGATGGCGTCGGCCTCCCCTTCGCCGAATCCCGCAACAGGCAAGCCGATCATGAAATAGAACTTGGCCTGCCTGAATCCTTTTCTGCGGGCCTCCTCGAGGATTGCCACAGTACGATCGAAGGAGACGGCCTTATTGATCGAGGCCTGCCAGGATTCGATGGGCGTCTCCACGGCGAAAGTGAGGCCGGATTTCCGTACCTCCGAGAGCTGTTCAAGGAGGGGTAGCGTGAAAGTATCGACCTTTAGCGAGGGCAGCTGGAAGGAGACCCTGCGTTTCGACCATCGCCGATTGAGTTCCACTATGAGATCACCGATGCCCGGATAGTCGCCGGAAGAGAGCGATGCGAGAGTAATTTCCCGATAACCGCCTGTTTTGATGAGACGCTCGACTTCCGCGAATATGACTTCGGGCGACTTTACCCTCTGCGGTCGGTAAAAGTATCCCGCATGACAGAAACGGCAGCCGTTCGGGCATCCACGCATGATCTCGACGGTCCCGTGATCCTGGACTGTCTTCGTTGTAGGAAGTGGAAGGGCTGTGGAGTACTCGTGTTGCGGAAAATCCGTGAAGATCGCCCGGACAGCCTTCCTGTGCCCTCCGTTTCCGGAACTATGCCGGCTTTCTCCTTCGGGGGTCCAGACAGAGGGATGCTCGCCGAGTGCGCCGAGGATTTCGTTCCTCCCCTTCCCTGCCCGCTTCATGTCAGAGAGCTGCGAGACGAGATCGTAGAACCCGGCCTCCGCCTCTCCGATGTAGACTGCGTCGAGGAAGAGGGAGAAAGGATGCGGATTTGTGATCGCGGGCCCTCCAGCGATCACGATGGGATCGTCGTCGGCTCTCTCCGTCCTGAGCAGAGGTACTCTGCCCGAATCGAGAACGGCGAGGATGTTGGTGGCGCAGAGTTCGTATCCTATGGAAAAACCGATCATGTCGACAGAGTCGAGGGGAATCCCGGATTCGAGGGTGTAGAGAGGGAGCCCTTTCCGGGAAAGAAGCATGGCAAAATCGGACGCAGGGGCGAAAACTCGTTCGCAGCGGATATCATGCAGCGCGTTGAGCCCCTCGTACAAGATACGGATGGCGTTGTTGGACATGCCGATCTCGTAGAGGTCGGGAAAACATAGGGCGATCGTGAATAGGCCCTCATCGCGTTTTTTCCTGATCGATCCATATTCTCCGCCCAAGTATCGCGCAGGTTTTTCAACGGAAAGAAGTTCAGGGCCGATGTCCAGGAGGGGATGCACCGGCTCTTTTCGGGATTTTGTCACATTCTGTACCTTCGGGCCGAAATGCCCAGGAGAATACCTACGGACACAAGAACCGCCCAGAGGGAGGAACCTCCGTAGGAGAGAAAATAGAGGGGGATTCCGGTGATGGGCATGATGCCCATCACCATCCCGGCGTTGATCATGAAGTGGAAGAACAGCATCCCCATGACGCCGGCCACGACATAGGAGGCATAGTGGTCTTTGACGGTCGAGATGAGTTTGACGCAGCGGTTGAGCAGGGTATAGAAAAGGGCGAACACCGATACCCCGCCGACGAAGCCCCATTCCTCCGCCACGATGGAAAAGATGAAATCCGTACTCTGCTGAGGTATGTAGCGGTAGTGGCTTTGGGTTCCCTGAAGGTAACCTTTGCCCGTGATGCCTCCGGAACCGATGGCGGTGATGGCTTGGAGAATGTTCCATCCGGAACCTCGCGGGTCGATTCCGGGATCGAGGAAGACCATGAGTCGCATGATCTGGTATTCCTTGAGCACTTTGTGCCCGAGTATAGAAACGGTCAGGGCTCCGACGAGGAGGAGAGAGAAATAGGCTATCCAGAAATAGTATTTCTTTCTGAAGGAAATCCAGCCATAAGCAGAAAGGCCGAGAACGAGAATAGCCACCGCGAGAACGATGAAGTTGTACGGCGTCTTGTAGAAAATGAACACGAGGGGCGCAGGTGCCTTCAGGATATATGTTTCCCACAGCGGCATGATGAGGAATATGAAGGTCAGGCCAATGACCAGAAGGAGGAAGACAATGAACTTCCTGTCGAGCCCCGCGACGAAGGCCATAAAGATCAGGATCGGAAAAAATACGAGGGAGGTGCCGAAATCCGGCTGTGAGAGGATGAGGACTACGGGCAGCGAGATGATCCCGAACGAGACGGCGAGGCGCTTGAAAGAGCTTTCATGTTCTGACATGGAAAGATATTGAGCAAGGAAAAGGATGGTCGCAATTTTTGCGAACTCGGAAGGCTGGATGCCGATTTCCCCGAAGCCGAGCCATGAGCGCGCACCATTCACTACCCTCCCCCCGATCCTGGTATATACGAGGAGGAGCATGAAGAATCCGTAGATGACGAAGGAGTAATCTTTGTACCGTTGGTAGTCTATGGAGATGACGAGGAGCATGAGGAAGAATCCGGAGACTGCCCAGATGATCTGCTTCAGATACTCGTTCGATACGAGAAAGCCTTCCGCCGTGATTCCGACGGAGTAGATGGAAAAAACGCCGATAGCCACGAGGGCAACTGTCGCCCCGAGAAGGAGGAAATCCATGTCGGTGATGAATTTGGGCAAGCTTCTTGTCGTCAATGTCACTCCACCCTCCCCCTGCTCTGCCCCATGGTCGCGGAAAGTCCAAGGGTTCTGACAGCGGTTTCGAAGTCCTGTCTGGCGAAAATGGCCTGGTAGATGATGTTGGATGCATAGGGAGCCCACCACTCCCATTTGTTTGTCGCCTCCACCATGACGACGACGACGATCATGTCCTCGGGCTTAGCGTCATATGGGCCGAATGAGGCGAACCAGGAGTGCCAGCGATCTTTCAGGCCGACCTCGGCGGTGCCCGTTTTTCCTGCGATGAGGACGGCCTTCGTGTTGATCGGAACCCTTGCCGTTCCATCGGAGATGACCCCGCGCAGCGCCGAGCGGGTCGCTGCGAATGTCGAGCGGGAAATCCTCGAACGTATGAGGGCTTCCGGTTCCACACGCCTGACGAGGGCGCCAGAGGATGCATCGCGGAATTCCCTGACGAGGTGGGGCTTGTAGATGATGCCGTCGTTCACGATCATGGCCATCATGTCTGCGACCTGTATGGGCGTGGCCAGCATGTAACCTTGGCCGATGGAGAGATTCATCGTGTCTCCGCCCGACCACTTCTCGTTGTACTGTCTCTCCTTCCACTGCGGCGTGGGCACGAGTCCCTCAGTCTCGGAAGGAAGATCGATGCTCGTCTTTTTGCCGTAACCGTAGTCCTTCGCGTACGTGACGATGTTTTCGACCCCGATGTAGTCCCTTCCGACGGTCCAGTAGTAGACGTCGCAGGACTGAGCCAATCCGCCCCGGAGATCGAGGGGGCCGTGGCCAGGTCTCTTGATCCAGCAATTGAAGACCCTCTCGCCGTAGGACAGCTCGCCATGGCAGACGATCTTGCTCTCGGCAGGAAAGGATTTTTCCTCGTAAAGGGCAGTCGTGAGCACTGTCTTGAATGTCGAGGCCGGCGGGTAGCTCGACTGGATCGCCCTGTTGAGGAGGGGTTTGTTGGGGTCCTCGAGAAGTTTCGCGTATTCGTTGCCGGCATTTTTTCCGGCGAACAGCGCGGGGTCGTACCAGGGGTAAGAGACCATCGCAAGAATCTCGCCGGTCGCAGGCTTGAGGACAATGGCAGAGCCCATACGGGGACCGAGCGCCTTTTCGGCAATTTCCTGAATATTCGCGTCGATGGAGAGGATAAGATTCGTTCCCTGGACAGGTGGTTCGACGCGGTCCGATTCGGAGGGTATATTCCGGCCCTTCACATCCACAGCCTTGAGTTCCCTTCCATCTTTGCCTTTCAGTATCTTGTCGTACTGCTTCTCGACTCCCGCCTTGCCTATCACATCGGTGGAGGTGTAGTTCTCATTGTACAGAAGCTTGTACTCTTCGCGGGTGATATCGCCTACGTATCCGACGATGTGAGCGAGGGAGCCTGGTCCTGAATAGCTGCGAATGGGTTTCGAACGCCATTCGACGCCCGGGAAGTCGTCCAGGTTTTCTGCTATTTTGGTGATAGTGGAGAAGGGAACCGACGATACAAGCTCGATGGGCTGGTACATGCGATAGTAGACCGGCGGTACCTTTTTCCTGAGATCCTGCTCGGGGATACCGATAGTTGATGCGAGCAGGGCGAAAACCGAGTCCCGCTTTTCCGCCGGAAGGTTTGCTGGCACCACGCTGATCGCGAACGAGTCCGTGTTGAAGACCAAGTCCTTCTTGCCGGTCCTGTCGCGGATCTCGCCCCTCTGCGCGGGGAGGATGTTGGCCTGCATGGCGATTTTCTCGGCCTTGGTCCGGAAGTCGTTCCCTCTGATAGCCTGAAGATAGAAGAGATAGCCGGCATAGATGAGGAAGAGCCCCATGCAGATGCTGTAAAGGACTTTTATCCGCCCTGTGGGAGAAGAATCCGACTTATTTTCTGGTCTGTTCCCTGAATCGTTCCGTTTCATCGCTTTTTATCGTCCGTGACCAGATAGCGCCGTGTCTTGGACAGAAGGAAGAATACGAGAGGGGCGAGTATGCCGTTCATTCCGCACTGAATCCAGAAAGAAGATTCTACTAGTGAATAGGTGAAAATGGCAGCCCCGAACAAGAGGGAGAGGAGGAATGATGACAGGGCTTTGAGGAGAGTCCCGCCGATGCCGAACAGCGCGGGCATGATGATATTATCTATGTGGAATGATCCGTGGAAGAGCGAAGCGATATATGCCACGAGTGTCCGGTTGAAGGCGTGGAAGCCGAAAGGCGCCGAAGAGATGATATCCTCGACAAGCCCTGCGAGGAAGCCCGAAACGGGCCCTTCGCCCCGGGCATTGTTGAAAGAGAGCCACATGAGGATGAGCATCGGGAAATCAGGAGCCGCACCGAGGATCGTCAGATCCTTGAGCCATGTGCCTTGGATAATGCCCATCGTGGAGAGAAGGATAGTCGAAAGGAAAATCACGGACGTCATTTCTTGGTCTCCGCGATGGTTTTGGCCTCTTCCGCGGTCCTGCTGATGACGAAGACATACTCGATCCGCGAGAAGTCCAACGCACGGTCCAGTTCGATTTCAGCAGAGGTCAGATAATCGGGTGTGTTGATTTTTCTGACGCGGCCGATCGCGATATCGGGCGGGAATACCGATTCGTATCCTGAGGTCACGACGAGATCCCCGAATTGAATCGAGGTTCCCGCCGATTTGGCAACATATTTCAGAAGGAGGGGTTTGTATTCGGAACCTTGGCCGGTCACGAGGCCCTCGTTCCGGGTGGTGGAGATCCGCGCGGCGACAAAGGATCGCGAGTCGTTTATCGGAATGACCATGGAAGTGTGGGCTCCGACGGCGACAACTTTTCCGACGACGGCTTCCACGCCTCCCTGAAATGCCACGACGGCCATATTTTTCCTGACACCGTCCGTCGAACCTTGATCGATAGTGAGAGTCAGATAACGGCTTTCCGGGTCTTTGGCGATGATTCTGGCGGGTATCCGCTCGTAACCCACGAGTTCCGAAAAACCGAGCTGCTCTTTCAGTCTCTCGTTTTCGAGCTTGATGTCCGCAAAATCCCGCTCGAGATTGGAGTATTTTTCGAGCTTGCCGGAGAGAAGGGCATACTCCTTCCGGAGTCGCCGCAGTTCGCCTATCGAGTTGAAGAACCCGGAAACGAAGTCGCCAACCCCGGCGAATCCCTTCTGGAATACGCCGGCGACCGTCAGTCCGAAGTCCCGTGTGGCAGATTCAAGCCTGTTTGTCGAGACCGAGAGGACAAGGAGGCTCATCACGAGAAGAATCAGAGGAAGTATCGTTCTTTGCCGGTTGCCCGGCTTGGAGACTGTGGCGGACACGCGCGCTGCCTAGAGATTCAGGCTGTCGTACACGCTGGCCGCACCTTCGCGGCTCTTCATGGTCTCGAAATACTTTCCCGCACCGATGGCCACGCACTCGAGGGGTTTTTCGGCCAGAATGACGGGAACGCCCGTCTCCTTGGCCACGAGTTTGGGGAAGCCTTTGAGAAGGGATCCTCCTCCCGCCATGACGATGCCGCGCTCGACGATGTCGGCGGCGAGTTCCGGGGGCGTGCGGCCGAGGACCTTCTTGATCTCTTCGACGATGAGGGTGACCGGGCCGATGAGGGCTTCGCGGATCTCCACGGAATCGACTTCGAAGCGACGCGGAAGTCCCGTGATCGCGTCTGTTCCCTTTATCTCCATCTTCTCGATGGTTTTTTCGGGCGTGGCGTTGCCTATCTCGATTTTGAGCTTCTCGGCCGTCTGTTCGCCGATTATGAGATTGTGGACATTCCGGATATGCTTGATGATGCCCTCGTCGAACTTGTCGCCGCCGACACGGATGGCGCTCGTGACGACCATTCCCTTGAGAGAGATGACCGATATTTCCGATGTTCCACCGCCGATATCGCAGATCATGTGGCCGGCCGGCTCGACGATGGGTATGCCCGCGCCGATGGCGGCGGCCAGGGACTCGGTTATGACCTTCACCGATCTCGCTCCCGCCTTGTAGGCGGAATCGATGACAGCGTTTTCTTCGACTTTGGTGATGCACGAGGGGACGCCGATGACGACCCTCGGCTTCACGAACCAGTTGCGGGCTATGACTTTCTGGATGAAGTACTTGATCATCTTTTCGGTCATGTCGGGATCGGCGATGACGCCGTCGCGCAAGGGACGCTTGGCGATGATGTCGCCGGGCGTCTTCCAGAGCATGGCCTTCGCCTCGGTCCCGACTGCGAGGACTCTGCCTGTTCCCCGCTCCACGGCGACGACGGAGGGTTCATTCACGACGATTCCCTTGCCGCTGACATAGATGAGGGTGTTGCAGGTTCCGAGGTCGATGCCGATATCGAGAGAGAAATAATTGAATATATTGAATCCAGCCATTGTTTCCTCCTGAATGATCAGAGCTTTTCGCTCAGTTTCTGTCGTGACGCCTGGTGCATCGGATCGATGGACACCGCCTTTCTCCAGGCTGCGCGCGCGCGGACCGGATCGCCTTTATCCTGGTAGACGAGCCCCAGATTGTAGTACGCATCCGCGGAATCCGGATTTTTGGACAGGACGGCGTTGAAGAACTCTTCCGCGCGCGCGAACTCCCTTCGGCCCCGGAAAATGTTGCCGAGAAGAAGGCCGGCTTTCTCGCGGATCAGCGCATCGGTTCCCGTGGAGATAATCTCCTGGAGAAGGGCTTCGGATTTTCCGTTCTCTCCGGCCTCGGCATAGGCTTTGGCCGTCGAGAGGAGGAGAAGGTCTGATTTCCCCACTTCCAGCGCTTTTTCGAAGTGGCCGATCGCCTTCGCGCTCTGGCCGAGACCGGCATACAGCGCTCCAAGGTATTCATGGCTGTCATTTGCGACATAGCCATGCCCGACAGAAGCTTCCAGATAGACTGCCGCGAGGTCGTAGTAGTCGGAGCCTTTGTGGTAGTAAGCCTTGCCGAGCACATATTCAGCCTGGGCGCGCACCGGCATCTTCCTGCCCGACGAGAGCGCCTTTCGGATCGATACAACAGTGTTGTCGAGGAGTGCGGTGCGCTCATCGCTCTCCGGCATGGCCACCGCCTTGTAGAAGGAAGCGAGCCCGTTGAAGACAAGGTAGAATGGGTCGATGGGGCGCGCACCCAGGGAGTTCCCGGTGGACTGGAGGACTGTGTCGTAGTCCTTCGCCTTCCACTGGTTCAGTATCGCGGATTTCGGTACGGGCCTTGAACCTCCCGCAGAGGAAAATGGACCTCTGTCGATGGCCGCGCCAACTACGGAGAGAGCGAAGGCGAGGATGGCAAGGGCGGAAAGGATAACGGCGATGCGCATGCGGCGGCGCCGGGAAATATAGTCGACAGGAGGCTTGATCCGGGTTCCGGAGAAAAATTTCATTCGGGCCTACTTGCGCCACAGTATTGTCAGAGAAACATTTACCATACTAAGCACCATATCGTCAATGAAGATGGACTTTCAAAAAAAGGCGGACCTGTAAGCCGGGTTCTGTTCCCCGCCGAAGAAACCGCGTTTCCTTTCGGAAACCCGATCCACCGCGACGAGGCTGCCGCCATCCATCTGGTCCCGGAGTCTCCCCCGGAATCAAGCGACCTACCCGCGAATTGCACCATCGGCTGCCTCCCGGATCGCCCGAAGGCATACCCGGGGAAACGGTGCGGTGGCGCGGGGCGAGTAACCCTTCGCTGCTCGGCCTTGCTCGCGACGAGGCTTGCCATGCCGGAACCGTTGCCAGTTCCGCGGTGGGCTCTTACCCCACCTTTTCACCCTTACCTCGCAATGTTCGGGGCTTGCGCCCCTGCCATCGCGTCCGGCGGTTTGTTTTCTGTGGCGCTCTCTGTCCCCGGAATCCGCCTTGGCTCCCTTTCGGGGACCGGTCAGATCCGAAGCCCGGGTGTTACCCGGCATCGCACTCTATCGAGCCCGGACTTTCCTCTCCACGCCCGTCACCGGACGCGAAGCGGCGGCACGGCCCGCCTATTACTACACTATGCAATCAGTTCTCCGAATCGTCCATCGGAGAATCCTTGTCGTCGTCATCGGAATCCTCGTCGTAGGAGTCGTCCTCGCCCTCCTCGGCATAGTCCTCGAGGTCCGAAAGGGATCCCGACTCGATGTCGATGAAGAGCTGGTCTCCCTCCTGATCTCCGGTTTCCTGGTATTTGAGTACGCGGGAGCAGTAGGGGCAGAAAACGATCTTGTTCTGCTGGCGGACATCGTTGACAAACTGGGCGGGCAGGACCATGTAGCATCCCGTACAGACACAGCCTTTGATGTTGACGATGCCGACATTCTGTTTTGACCTGATGATCCTCTCGAATTTGTCGAGGATTTCCTTTTCGATGCCCTCGGAGACCTCCGCCCCCTGCACCGTGAGTTCCGTGATTTCCGCCAGCTTGGAATCCTTCTCGGCGTTGATCCTCTCGCTCTTCTCGGCGATCTCGGACTCCTGGAGCTGGATCATGGATTCTTCGCGGCGAAGGGACTCCTCGAGTTCGGCGAGATCGCGCTCCTCTCTCTGGAGATCCTTGCGGTACGAGTGCTCGTGCTCTGTCGCGTCGCGGATTTCCTTGTTGAGGGCCTCGTACTCGCGCTGGGTCTTGATGACGTCCATCTGTTTTTCGGCCGTTTCGCGCGTGGCCTCGGCTTCGGCGAGAAGCTGGCGCAGTTCGCGCACGCGTGTCTCAGCGGTGGCGAAGGCCTGTGCCTTCTCGGAATAGGAGCGCTTGATCCTGGTAAGAAGCTCGATCTGGACATCCAGCGCCTTCGGGATCTCGTGGACTTCTTTCTCGACGGCTACGCGCCTGGTGAGTATGGCCTGGTATTCTTCAAGTTTCTGTAGTCGTTCTTCCATCAGCATGTGGGGCACCTCGCCTAATGATCCATGTAATCGCGGAGCTTCTGGCTCCGTTTGAAATGTCTGAGTTTTTTGAGCGCCTTCGCCTCGATCTGGCGGATACGCTCGCGGGTGACGTTGAAGTAGAGCCCCACCTCTTCCAGCGTGAGAGAATACCCGTCGTCGAGGCCGAAGCGCATGCGCAGAACCTCTTGCTCGCGGGGGGGGAGCGTGGAGAGGACGGAGCGAATCTGCTCCTGGAGGAGCTTGTAGTCGGTCTGGACGGAGGGGTTCTCGACTTCTTTGTCTTCGATGAAATCGCCGAGAAGGGAATCCTCGTCCTCGCCGATAGGTGTCTCGAGGGAAATCGGTTCGCGGGCGACGTTCTTGACGCTCTTGACGCGGGAAACAGGCCAGCCGAGCTGGCCGGCGACTTCCTCGTCCGTAGGCTCCCGCCCTAGTTTCTGCATGAGTTGCCTGGATTCGCGCACGACCTTGTTGATCTGCTCGATCATGTGGACAGGCACGCGGATCGTCCTCGCCTGGTCGGAGATGGAGCGGGTGATGGCCTGGCGTATCCACCAGGTGGCGTAGGTCGAGAACTTGTAGCCCTTGCGGTACTCGAACTTCTCGACTGCCTTGATGAGGCCGATGTTGCCTTCCTGGACAAGGTCGAAGAAGTGGAGTCCGCGGTTGGTGTATTTCTTGGCGATCGAGACGACGAGCCTGAGGTTGGCCTTGATCAGGCGGTCCTTGGCGTTCTTCATCATGATGCGGCCACGGTTTATCTCCTTGGCCATGATGATGATGTGATCGCAGTCGGACTCGAAGGAGATTTCGTACTCCTTGAGTTTTTTCTCGGTGACCTGGACCTGGCGGATCTTCTCCTTTATTTCATCGGAGGACAGGCCGAGGTATTCTTCGATTTCTGTCCGCTTTTCCTTTACGGTGAGATTGCGGCCGAGAGTCCTGAGTTCCTTTACCGAGCTTATGTTGAGGATGCGCTCGAGGCGTTCCTGCTCCTTGCGGTATTTCCGGATCTTGCGCGCGGCGTTGATGAACTTCTCGGAGAAGCTGTTGATCTCCTCCGGGTGTATCTCCGCGACAGCGATCCGGGCCAGGAGGGTGTTTCTTCGCTGGGTGAGATCCTGGTCGGAGAACACGTCGCCGCCGCGCGACACGATGCGTCGCTTGATTTCGACATACTCCTTCAGCTCAACAAGGCAATCACGGATGATGTCGCGGTAAAACTGGTTGAGACGCCGTCTTTCGGCGATTTTTTCAGTGTTTTCCTTGCGAAGATTGGATGAATCCTTGGAATCGCGCCGCGTCGCCTTGACGGCGATCACGTGGAATTCCGGGATGAGAACGCCGGACTTGAGGATGATCCTCTTTATGATCTCCTCGCCCTCCTCCATGGATTTGGAGAGCTCGACTTCCTGTTCGGCGGTGAGGAGGTTCTCCTTGCCGATCTCCCGGAGGTAAAGCCGGATCGGATCGTCGACCGAGGATTCCTTGTCGTTGTAGACCAGTCGCTTTTTCTCGACCTCACGTTTTGCCGCTGGCTCTTCTTCGACCTGGATTTCTTCTTCCTCGAGCTGGATGTTGTTGCTCTCCAGGAGGGCGAGGATACCGTCTATCTTGTCGGAGTTGAGAATCGACTCGGGGAGGAAATCCGAAAGTTCGTCGAAGCTTATGGATTTTTTGGTTTTCGCGTATTCGAGGAGCTTCGCGATCGCGGGATCAAGTTCAAGATCGTTCATCAACCTCACCTTTAAGTGCAGCAAGCTCTGTGTCGAGTGTCATTTTCTCGTACAGGAGATCATTGAGGGACGGACCGTCTCCGTCTTCAGAGGCATCGGGGTGCGCCATGGCAGACAGCAATCGTTCCCTCCTCCGTTCCAGAGTCCGTCTCTTGACGACGGCGAGGCCATCGTCGATAAATCTGTCAGCATTGGCCGACAGTTCGCCTGCAGCGGCGACGGAGAGCACGAAGCGCCGGGCAGCTTCGTCGCCGACACGCGCGAGCGCGGCTTCCACGCTCCTCTCCCCCGCCCGCCAGGATTCCTCGAGGGCGAAATACAGGTCTCTCGCACGCGCATCGTCGAGATCGCCCGGCACAAGCGACTCGCGTATCCCGCCGAAACGTTCGGGATTGAGCACGAGGGCCGAAAGAAGGACGAGGTCCCCCGTCCGGGCAGGCATCCCCGCCTGGGAAGTCTCTATCTCCGCATGGTCCCGTTCGCGCGCCTGGCCCCTCTGCGCTCCAGTACGGGCCGCACTCTCATAGTCCGCCCGCACGGAGACGGGGTTCGCTCCCAGCTCACGCGAGGCTGACTCGATAAATGCGGAACGTTTTACTTCGGAGTCCAGCGCTCCGATATAAGGGTACAAAAAACCGATGGCTTTCGATTTGCCTTCCACTGTGGAGACGTCAAAAAGCTCCCGTGCGCGCCGTACGAGAAAATCCCCTCCATTTATAGTGGAATCCGGGATTTTTTTCAATGCTTCGCCTCCGACTTTTTCCAGAATTTCGGAAGCGTCCTTTCCACCCTGCATTCTGGCGACTTTCACGTCCAGTCCAGCGGCGGCGGCGATGGCGCAGGAGCGTTCGGCCGCCTTCCGGCCCGCCTCGTCGGCATCGAAACAGAGTATGACGGTGTCGCTCCAGCGTTTGAGCTGACGGGCCTGGCTCGGCGTGAAGGCGGTGCCGAGAGGGGCGACAGCGAAACCGAGCCCGGCCGCGTGGAAGGAGAGCGCGTCCATATATCCTTCGCAGATGAGCACCCGGCTCTCTTTCTTGATGGCGGAAAGGGCCTTGTCCAGGGCGAAGAGCGTGTCGTGTTTCTTGAAGATGGCTGTTTCGGGGCTATTGAGGTATTTGGGACCATCGCCTCCGAGGAGGCGTCCGCCGAAGGCGATGACCTTTCCCCTATTGTCGGCGATGGGAAACATCATCCTGTCGGTGAAAATCGGCCACGTCCCCGTCCTGCCGCCGAAGAGTCCTGTCCTTGAGAGAAAGTCCGCGGAATAGCCTTTCGATGAGAGAAAACCATAGAGCCAGCGGGGGTCGGCCGGCGCGTAGCCGAGGCGAAAATCCTCGATGATCGATGTGGACAGGCCTCGGGAGAGGAGAATCTCTTTTGTCCGTTCGCCTGAAGGATGGGAAGTGAGGAACCAGTGAAAGGTTCCGGCCAGTCTCTCGTGGAGCTCATAGAGAGATTTTCTTTCCCTGTCCTCTGCCGGATCTTCCTGTCTGTCCGCGGGGATGACGACTCCCGCGCGGGAAGCGAGCTCCTCGAGGGCTTCCCGGTAGTTCAGCTTGTCGAGCTCCATGAGAAAGTCGACGACACTGCCACCCTTGTGGCAGCCGAAACAGTAGAAGAGTCCCTTGTCGGCGTCCACGGAAAACGAGGGAGTCTTCTCGCCATGGAAAGGACAGAGCCCGATCCAGCGTCCTCCCTTTTTGGCCAGACGGACCTTGTCTCCGATGACTGCGACCGCATCCGTTTTCTGAAGTATCTCGCCGATGACGCTTTCGGGTATTCGAGACATCACTTCCCCGGTTTCTTGACGATGTAAGATCCCGTATCGACATGTTCATCCAGTGTTCTGGAGAAACGGTGGCTGCCCGTGGCGGGATCGGTCAGCCTGAAGTAAAAGTACGGTGTTTTTGCCGGAAAGAATACTGCCCTGAAGGAAGTCATGCCCGGATTCGAGATGGGTCCCGGCGGAAGCCCCTTGTGCAGGTATGTATTGTAGGCGTCGGGTATGGTCAGGTCCTTCCGGGTCACGATCTCGGGATGGGGCTTGCCCTCTTTTTCGGTGATGACATAGACGACGGTCGCGCAGGACTGGAGACGCATGCCGATAGCCAGTCGGTTCAGGAAAACGGAGGCCATGAGGGGAGCGTCGGAGGGGATACGGTATTCACGCTCGATGATGGAGGCGAGTATCACTGTCTCATGCAGTTTGACCGGGTCCATGGAGGAGGCCTCCGGAAACTCAGAGAGCCTTTCCCTGAAAGCCCCGACCATGCGCCCCGCCACTTCCCGCGCATCCGCTTCGGGCGGGAAAAAATACGTGTCCGGAAAGAGGTAACCTTCGAGGCTGGAAGCCGGTACGCCGAGGCTTGTACAGAGTTTTCTGTCCGTGACCGCCGAGAGGAACTCATCCTTCCTCACGATGCCTGCCTCCGCGAGCATGCCCGCGATCATCCGGGCTGTGTACCCCTCGGGAATGGTTATCCGCACCGTGTACTGTCGACCGTTCGCGATGGCGGAGAGGACGGCGACGAGGTTCATGCCTGGTTCGAGCTTGTAGGTGCCTGCCTTGAGGGAAGAGCTCGCGCCGCCGAGGCGCGCGGCGATCATGAAGACTACGGCGGAGCGGATGAGGCCTTCGGATTCAAGGCCTCGCGCGAGGATGGCGGCCCCTTCCCCCTTTTCGACCTTGTATATTTTCCCGCCGGACGGAATTCCGGAGATGGGGATGAACGCAAGCCCGAGCATGAGGATGATAAGGATAGCGGCGAGGATGCCTGCACCGAGGGCAATTGTTTTCATGGCAGCTCCGGCGTGTTTTTTCATCGCTGCTCCGTCGGCTTCCGTGGTTCCGCACCGGAAACGGGTTCCCGGATTTCCGGCAAGAGGGACTTCGCGCCTTCAAGGCCCCCATCCTGATCCTCTCCCTCGATCTCGCGCAGGGAGAGTCGAGAATGCAGGAAGTCCCTGAGTTCCCGCACCAGGCCGAGCTGGCGACCGTCGAGTTGCCTGTCCGAGTCGGCGAGAAGCCGATAGAGAGAGACGGCCTCGTCGAGTGTCATCTCGATGCGCAAGGTCTCTGGTTTGTCGGCTGTCAGGGAAACAGGCGGGCCGGAGGGTGCGGCGAAGCTGTGGACGGCCATGGCGCTACCGGCCGTCGCCGGCTCCGGTGCCGACTCTGCCCGCCTCGCCATCGGCCTCGTCTTTGGCGGCAAGGAAGTCGGGAAGTCTTGAAACCTCGGGATCGAAGCCATGGGGGAAGAGAATTGTCCCTGCGGCGCGCCTTGCGTACAGGGCCTCTTCGATTCGGGAGCGCGGAAGAAGTTCTCCCTGACCGATCCCCGGGCAGGATACGCTCTCCTCTGCCCAGGCCTTCGCCGAGTCGGCGATCCCTGACCAGAAGGGATAGGTGGAGCATTGGATGGGGCGGGATTCATACACCAGACAACCTGATGTGGACCAGAAAATGCAGTCGTTGCCGGGCTTTTCTCGCAGGGAAAGAGCCAAACCGGAGCCTGTGTCGACGAGTAGCGCGTAGTGTCGGAAAAAGCTGCGGAAGTCGGTGCCGAGGGCAGCGAGCAGACGAAAGAGATCGTCCCGGGAGAGGAATACGAAACCGGGCTCACCCCTGCAGCAGGATGAGCATCGGGTGCATGCAAAGCGCAGACCGCGTGAATAAAACACCTCGTCCTTCACTGCGCGGCACTCCTTGGCTCGAAAAAAAACCTCCTCTCGACTGAGAGGAGGGATTGGGGAGAGAAGGATTTGAACCTTCGAAGGCGTAAGCCAACAGATTTACAGTCTGCCCCCTTTGACCACTCGGGAATCTCCCCAGGGGAAACGAAACCATCAAAGAACTTTCTCGAGCCATCTCCCGGAATCGAACCGAGGACCCCGAGATTACAAGTCACGTGCTCTTCCAACTGAGCTAAGATGGCCTCGAAGACGAAGCCGACTATAGCCGAAACCCGGAATTCGAGTCAAGCGGGAAATGATCCGCGAGAGAGCCACAGATGCGGCGGTTTGCACTGCGAGGCCGCGTGTTTCAGAAAGGTCTGCCCGCCACAAAGTCGGGGGGGGACTGCGGATTGACGAGGATGGGGCTTATCGAAATGCGGCCGGCGGCGATGGCCGGGTGATCGCAGGATGCCTCCTCGCAGACCTCGTGTTTTCCGCCGGCGAGGAAGTGGTAGGTGTAGCCGTCCGGGGCTTCGAAGGAGCTGAGCTTGTCCATATAGCGGTTCTTTCCCGGAGCCACCCATTCGGCCTCAAGGGATCTGTCACTCGTGGAGGGGACGTTTATGTTGATGAAAATTCCCGGAACGCATGCCGCGACGAGTTTTTTCAGGTTGTCCGCGACAAAGCCTGCCGCCGCGTCGTAGATGAAAGGGGCGACGTATGTAGCGCAGGAGACGGCGATGCCTGGGATTCCGTTGAGCGCAGCCTGCCGCGCCGCGCCGCAGGTCCCGGAAAAAATAATGTCTGTCCCGAGGTTCGGGCCTTCATTGATGCCGGAAATGATGAGTTCGGGAACGAAGGGGATGGCACCGAGCCCGGCGAGGATGACGCAATCGACAGGTGTGCCGGAACAGGAATAGCGGTGTTCGCCGGTTTTACGGATTTTGCCGGGGTGATGGAGGGTGATAGCGTGAGATACGCCCGAGCGCTGAATGTCGGGAGCGACGACCCAGACTTCGTTGTCCCGCTCCAGGGCGCGGACCAGGGCGTCAAGTCCTGGAGCATTGATTCCATCGTCGTTTGTGACAAGTATTCGCATGTGTTTGTTCTCCGGGAAAATAGTTTCTGTCGGGACACGAATAGATCCGCACCTTATTCCGTGATGCGCATGCCCCCCGATACACGAGTCTCGTAGATCACCGGACGGAATCCGAAGATGCGTTCGTAATCCTCGAGGCGCTTGCGGTACTCCGGAATGGCCTGAGGTTTCATGACGGACACGGTGCAGCCGCCGAAACCCTTGCCCGTGAGGCGCGAACAGAGCACTCCCTCGATCTCCATTGCCCGTTTGGCGAGCCAATCGATCTCGGGGCAGGAGACTTCGAATAGATTGCGCAGGGAGGCGTGGGATTTGTTGATGACACGGCCGAAGGCGGGAGCATCTCCCTTGATCAGGGCCTCCTCCGCTTCCTTGACGCGGGAGAGCTCTTCCACGACATGGAGGCAGCGACGGCGTACGCTTTCGGGGAGCAGACCCATGAGGTCATCCAGCTCGTCGACGTTGACGTCGCGCAGGGAGCGGCGGCCATTTTCAGAAATTATGGAAAAGCAGCGTTTGCACTCGTCGTTCCGCAGGGCGAGTTCCGCATCCACGGACATTCGGGGAACCTTGGAATCGGTGAGAACGATGGCCCAATCGTCCGACAGGAATGGAAGCGCACGGCGCCTCGAGTTTTTGACGTCCACGATGGAGATGGTTCCCGCTCCGGGCGCAGTCGCCGAAAAGTAGTCGTGAGGAGGAACCGGTTTTTCCATGAACTCGGATTCGGCCCGGCGCGCGAACTCGGCGAGGGCCTCATTCTTGAAATTGAGGCCAAAAAGCTCCTTGAGGGCCAAAGCGGAGGCGAGACCGAGGGCGGATGATGAGGCCAGTCCGAGGCCGATGGGGATGTCTCCCGAGATCGTGAAATTGACACCCTTGGAGACGAGTCCTTCGCGGACCATGAGTTCGTACACAGCCTTGGGGTAGTTCGCCCAGCGGTCTTCCCTCTTGTATTTCAGGTTTCCTACCGTGGCACGCTTGCGTTCGCCGAAATCGGCGGCGAGGAAGCGGAGGGAAGAGTCCCGCCGGGGGGAAACGCCAACCCGGAGTTCGAAAGAGATGGAGGAAGCGAGTACAAGTGCATCCGAAACGTCGGTCTGCTCGCCGAGAAATTTGACGACTCCCGGAGCCGCGGCGATTATGTCGGGCGGCGCGTCGTACTCGGCCCGGTGGAGTGATGCGATATCCTTCATTCCTGCCTCGCCTTGGTCACCGTGAGGTACGTGACCTACGCTTGCCCTCCAGATGAGAATGGTAATTCGCGCAATGATACAATGGATGGAATCAAGCATCAATAAAAATCATCATTTTAATGAAACTTTTTCCTTGGCTTTTCCCTTATGCCATCGGTCCTTCGCTCCGGGACACCGCTTCTTCCGGTCCATATTCTTGCGAAGAAGGGATTGATCATATCGATATTAATTTATATATTAATCGTGTCGAATATTCCCTCAGGCCGCTATTTCCCACCCTACGATCGCTTAAAGACGTGGCCAGAGGCTGTCTGCTCCGACACATTCAATCCGGAGGTGCCATGTCCCCAGCCGCCAGCTCTATCAAAATCTGCATGGGCAGTTCGTGTTTTTCCAGGGGTAACGGGCTCAATGTCGAACTGATACAGCGCTTTTTGGAGGAGAAGAAACTCGACATCACGATCGCCTTCTCGGGCACCCTGTGCGAGGGCATGTGCAAGGACGGCCCTATCATAATAGTCGACGACAGGGTCTATCGGCATGTGATGCCCGCCGATCTTCAGGACATCCTCGCGCCGCTCGCACAGGCCGGAGTCTGACCATGGACGCGTTCAATCCGGTGCACACCGAAAAGGCAGAGTGCCAGGACTGCTACAAATGCCTCCGTGAATGCACGGTGAAGGCGATAAAGATCTCACAGGGCCGGGCCGCCATAGTTCCTGAACGCTGTGTACTCTGCGGCCACTGCGTGGAAGTCTGCCCTGTCGGAGCGAAAAAGGTCAGGAAGGATCTGCCGCGCGTGCGCTCCCTCCTCGCTTCGGGCAAAAAGGTCATCGCTTCACTCGCACCCTCCTTCGTTTCCGAATTCCCCGGTCTCAGGACCGATGTCATCATCGCCTCCCTTAAAAAACTCGGTTTCGCCGAGGTATGCGAGACGGCCCTGGGCGCCGACATAGTCTCGCGGCGCATCGCCCACGATCTGTCGCTCATGGTCGCGGATGCCGGGGCAGGAAGCCGGGCTGAGGGGCGCGCCGGAAGCGAGGGAGGCGCTCCGAGTGCCGGAAGGGGCAAGTTCGTCATCTCATCGGCCTGCCCGACCGTCGTTGAATACATCATGAAATACTACCCTGAATTTTCCTCCGGAATTGTACCCTTCCATTCGCCCCTCCTCGCCCAGGCGCGATTTTTACGCGATTTCTACGGTGAGGAGACCGGAGTCGTTTTCATCGGACCCTGCATCGCCAAAAAACACGAATCCGACCTTCACCGCGAACTCGTGGACGCGTCCATCGACTTCCACGATATCCGAGAATGGTTTGCCGATGCCTGCATAGACCCTGCAGAAGAGCCAGGCGGACCAGATCAAGTCTTCAGGCCGGCCCGTGCCGGAAAGGGCGCTCTGTACCCGGTGGACGGCGGCATGATAGCTGCCATCAAGGCCTGGGACCCTCCCCGCGGCATCAGTTTCATGTCCTTCAGCGGACTGAAGGAGATCGATCGCGCCCTCGGAGAACTCGAGGCGGACGGGGGGGCCGGGATGGACGGGCCAGTCTTCCTCGAACTCCTCGCCTGCGAGGGTGGCTGTGTCAATGGACCCCGCTGTGCGACGAGAAAGGGCACGATAACGAAGCGGCTGAAGGTGCTCGGTTATGCTCGCGACGCAGGCGGAGACAATCTTCCCGGGGATACCGAGATCTCGAACCGCTACTCTGTCATCCCCGTCTGCGGGTCGACTTTCTCCGATGCCGAACTGGAGGCCGTGCTGAGACGTACGGGCAAGTACAGCCGCACTGATGAGCTCAACTGCGGAGGCTGCGGGTACGACTGCTGCCGGGACTTCGCGCGCGCCGTTCTAGAGAACAAGGCCGAAGCCGCGATGTGCGTCTCCTACATGCGCAAACTTGCCCAGAAAAAGGCGAATGGCCTCTTTCGCGCCATACCCTCGGGCGTCGTCATTGTCGACAGGGATCTCCGGATCGTCGAGTGCAACCGGAATTTCGCCCGCCTTATGGACGAGGAAACAGCGGCGCTCTGGGACCTGAAACCCGGACTCGAGGGAGCCGAGCTCGAAAAAACGGCGGTTTTCCACAAACTATTCGCCGATGTCCTCGCGGGAGCCGACTCTGTGGACCGGGACATCCATATCGGAAACAGGATACTCCACGGCGCGGTATTCGCGATCGAGTCAGGGAACCTCGCTGGCGGCGTCTTCCAGGATGTGACCATTCCCTGGGTCCGCAAGGACAGAATCGTGAATCAGTCGCGCAAAGTCATCGAGAAAAACCTGGCCGTCGTCCAGAAGATAGCCTATCTCCTCGGCGAGAACGCCGCGGAAACCGAAACCATCCTCAATTCCATCATCGAATCCTTCGACGGGGAAGAAGGACAGGATGGAAGGGGTCCGGGACAAGGCAGAAAGAAAACCAGACGGGACAGTGCGGTATGAATCCCGTATTCGTCGAAGTAGGACACTACCAGGAGAACAAGTGGGGACAGGCCGCTCCCGGGGATGTCTTTCTGTCGAAAAAAACTTCCGAGGGCAGGATCATCTCGGTGCTCTCCGATGGGCTCGGCTCCGGTGTGAAGGCTGGAGTGCTCGCAACCCTGACCGCGACGATGGCACTGAAATTCGTGGCAGACGACATCCCCATCAGGCGAGCGGCAGGAATCATCATGAAGACGCTGCCTGTCTGCAGACAGCGCCGGATCAGCTATGCGACTTTCACGATCATCGACATAGAGCGCTCGCGGGAGGTCAGGATCATCGAGTACGACAATCCTCCCTATATCCTCGTGCGCGAGAACACCCTCGTCGAGCCGATCATGAGCGGGATCTCCATCCAGAGGGCTGAGCTGGATGCCCGGGCGCAGGGACATGGAAAGACTGAGGCCATTTTGCGGTATTCGGAATTCTCCGCGCGTCCGGGTGACAGGCTCGTGTTCTTTTCCGACGGTGTCTCCCAGTCCGGCATGGGAAGTCCCGCCTACCCTCTCGGTTGGGGGAATCCTTCCGCGCGGTCCTTCGCTCTGGAGGCGATCCGAGACGATCCCCGCATCTCGGCGCGCGAACTCGCGCGGGAGTTCGTGCACGAGGCGGGGCGGAAAGACGGCTACAGGCCCAAGGACGACATAAGCTGCGGCGTCATATACTTCCGGGAGCCACGCAGACTCATGCTCATGACGGGACCTTCCATCGACCGATCGAGGGACGGCGTAATCGCTCAGGTATTCAATTCATTTCCCGGGAAAAAGATCATCTGTGGAGGTACGACGGCGAATATCCTCTCACGGGAACTCGGCCGCGTCGTCAAAGTGGACCTTAAGAGATGGGGTGCGGGGCTGCCCCCCACCTCCTCGATGGATGGAGCCGATCTTGTGACTGAAGGGATCATCACCCTCGGCGCGGTGGCGGAAATTCTCGAGAGGCCCGGCGATTCCGGAGACAGGGCGACTCTCTCGCCCGCCATGCAGATCGTCGATTTTTTTCTGGACAGCGATATCATCGATTTTCATGTTGGGACGAAAATAAACGAGGCTCACCAAGATCCCGCCATGCCAGTGGAACTCGAAATCCGCAGAAACGTAGTCAAGAAAATCGCGTCCCTCCTCGAGGAGCGATACCTCAAGGAAACGCACATCCATTACCAGTGACCCAGACCGGATTTCTTCCGGCGTGTCAAGGAGAACGACCATGGAGCCGAAACTCACCGTAACCATCTGCTCGGGGACAACCTGCTATGTCATGGGCGGATCAGAACTTCTCCTACTTGAAGAGAGCATTCCCCCACACCTGCGCGAAAAGGTTTCTGTCGAGGGTTCCCCCTGCCTTGGCCTGTGCAAGGACAGGCGCTACGGCGCAGCCCCCTACGCGAAAATCGGCGGTGAGATTCTTCCCTTGGCGACGATCCCCCTCATCCTTGAGCGGATAACCGCCCTCGTAGGGTGAGGCCATGCACTACAACAATCACTCTTCCCAGATCAAGCGTGAGCTTCTCATTCATATCCTCGAACTCATGAAGAGCGGACGCCTTGTTGAAGAGATCGACCGAATCCCCTACCGCATGACGGGGTCGGGATACAGCCCGGTGCGCTGTTGTGTCCACCACGACAGAGTGATCATGCGATACCGACTTCTCGCCTGGCTCGGCTTCTCCGTCGAGGATATGGCAGAGGATGGCGCGCCTCTTTCGGAATGGGCGGAAGGAGCCCTCTCGCGGGAGACGATGGCCGGCCCCATCCTCACCGTTCTGGATGAAGCCTGCAACGCCTGCGTGAGAACCCGCTTCCTCGTGACCAATGCCTGCCAGGGATGTCTCGCCAGGCCATGCTCCATGAATTGTCCCCGAAAGGCTGTGACCATGCTGGAGGGGCACGCCGTCATCGACAAGGAAACCTGTGTCAACTGTGGCATCTGTCAACAGGTCTGCCCCTACCATGCGATTATCAAGTTGCCAGTCCCCTGCGAGGAAGCCTGCCCGGTCGGGGCGGTGACGAAAAACGCGGAGGGCGAGGAGAGGATCGATTACACGAAATGCGTGTATTGCGGGAACTGCATCCGCGAATGCCCTTTCGGGGCCATGATGGAGCGATCTTCCATTGTCGACGTGACGAAGCGCCTCCTCGCGGGCGGGAAGCTCGCCGCGCTGTACGCCCCGGCAGTTGCTGCCCAGTTCCGCGCCCCGCTCGGCAAGCTAGAGGCTGCCTTGCGCAGGGCGGGATTCTCCGATGTATTCGAAGTCGCTCTGGGCGCCGACATCACTTCGGCGCGAGAAGCGGCGGAGTTCGGGGAGAGGATGACGGAAGGTACGGGCTTCATGACGACGAGCTGCTGTCCCGCCTTCGTCCAGACAGTGGACAGGCACATACCGGCATTGAAACCGAGAGTTTCCAGTACACGGAGCCCCATGCATTACACCGCGGAAATCGCGCACAGGGAGGCGCCGGAGGCCTGCAGGGTGTTCATCGGCCCCTGCGTCGCCAAGCGAAAGGAGGTCCAGGACGATCCTCTGGTCGATTTCGCCATCTCTGCAGAGGAGCTCGGAGCTCTCTTCGTCGCCCTCGACATCGATGTGCAGGATATGCCTGACGAGACAGGGCCCCGGCAGGCGAGCGGGATGGGGCGGGGGTTTGCGGCCTCGGGTGGCGTGCTGGGCGCAGTCAGGGCCAGACTTTCCCGGCCGGAGATTCTTCGGGGCGAGACGGTGAACGGTCTCAACCCGGAATCCATGAAGACCCTCCGATCATACGCCGAAGGGAATTGTCTCGCTAACTTCGTCGAGGTGATGGCCTGTGCGGGGGGCTGCTTAGCCGGCCCCTCGACCCTCACCAATCCGAAGATTGCGGCCTTACAACTGAGGAAGATTGTCGAAGGGAGCGCGTTCTGAGTGGTTTTGATCCGCATGCGGGTCCATACCCCGAAGCTGCTCCGGGGTTCGTTCATCCCGACGTGAGTTTCACACCCGTAGCTCTATAGCATCGGACTCCGGTCTATCGGGCGTAGAACTCCGGCCTTCTGTCCGCAACGAGGTTATTGTACGGATTGATCGACTTGTCGCGCGCCAAGTCCGGATCGATCGTTGCGGCACAGGAGTCGGGTTTCTCAGCATCCAGACGCAGGATGTAGTCTCCCAACGGCGAGACGAGGACACTCTCTCCCGTGAAACGCAGGGCGGCGCGGTCATCCGCTTCGCCTCTGTCCGCGCCGAGGCGATCTTCCAGTCCGACACGGTTGGCCGTGGCCACGAACACGCGATTTTCGATCGCGCGCGTGAAATCGGCCCTCTGGCAGAAGGGCAGGACGAGGTTCGAACAGTGCGCCACGATGTCGGATCCTTTCAGCGCAAGGGTCCTGAAGCTCTCCGGAAAGATCCAGTCGAAGCAGATGGCCATACCTACGCGCGCTCCCCTGAAGTCAAAAACAGGGAAGCCTGTATCCCCTCTGTCGAACACGAGGGTCTCGCGGTGAAAGAGGTGGGTTTTGCGGTAGAGCGCAAAAGTGCCGTCGGGCAGAGCCGCGAGCGAGCTGTTGAAGAGCGACGAGCCCGTCGATTCGGCGAATCCGAAGACGATGGCCGCATCCCGTCGGGCGGCCTCGTTCCGCAACCGCGACACAGCCGGTCCCTCCGGAGTTTCGGCCAGATCCAGGGCCTCATTCCGTGAACGGAACTGGTAGCCTGTCGTGCACAGCTCCGGAAGGACATAGAGGTCGGCCTGCGCCGAATCCATGAGACGACAGAGCGACTCCACGTTTTTCTCTGCTTCGCCGAACACTGGTTCGCTCTGGACAAGCGCCAGCCGCATCATTCGCCTCCGTTGAAGCGTTCGGGAACGCCCGCAGGCAGCGCGGCGGCCGATGCGCCGCACACTGCCTGCCTGGGTTCTCATGCCACGGGAGGAAAGCCCGCTATGCAGGCCAGCGACTCCTCGATGGCGTCCGCCGAAAGCTCATAGTCGGAAAGATGGCCACTGAAATACTTCTCATAGCCGGCAAGGTCCAGAAGACCGTGTCCGGACAGTCCGAAGACAATGACTTTTTCCTTGCCCTCTTCCCTGGCTTTGTTCGCCTCGCGGATGGCCATGGCCACCGCGTGACTCGTCTCGGGAGCCACAATTATGCCCTCGGTCCGCGCAAAAGTCACTGCCGCTCCGTAACATTCGAGCTGATTCACCGCCCGCGGCTCGACGAGTCCGTCCGTCACCGCCTTGGAAACCAGGGGAGACATGCCGTGGTACCGAAGTCCCCCCGCGTGAATGGTGGGCGGAATGAACTCGTGGCCGAGTGTGTGCATGGGCAGGAGGGGCGTCATGCCCGACATGTCCCCGATATCGTAGGCGAAACGCCCTTTGGTGAGCGTGGGACAGGAGGATGGTTCGACGGCGATGATGTCCATCTCGCGTCCTCCGATCTTTTCTCTGATAAAGGGGAATGAGAGACCCGCGAAGTTCGATCCTCCGCCGACGCAGGCGATGACCGAATCCGGCATGCCTTCCCCCGCCTTTGCGAGCTGCGCGATAGTCTCCTGGCCGATGATAGTCTGGTGGAGCATGACGTGGTTGAGGACGGATCCGAGAGCGTACTTTGTCTTCCCGCTCGAATCGGAGACCGCATCCTCCACGGCCTCGCTGATGGCTATCGCGAGACTGCCTGGGCAGTCGGGGTCCTTCGCGAGGACATCGCGCCCGGCTTTTGTCCGGGTGCTCGGACTGGGGATGCACTCTCCGCCCCAGGTGTTCATCATGAGTTTGCGGAAGGGTTTCTGCTCGAAACTCACTTTGACCATGTAGACGCGGCAGCTCAGCCCCATGAGGGAGCAGGCGAAAGACAGCGCACTCCCCCACTGCCCCGCTCCGGTTTCGGTGGTCAGATGTTTGACCCCTGCGACCTTGTTGTAATAGGCCTGGGCCACGGCAGTATTCGGTTTGTGGCTTCCTGCGGGCGACACGCTTTCGTTCTTGTAGTAGATGCGCGCCGGCGTCTTCAAGGCGCGCTCGAGAGCCACCGCGCGGTGCAGGGGAGAGGGCCTCCATGAATACAGTATCTCCAAAACTTCTTCGGGAATGTCGATGTGCCGCTCGCTGCTCATCTCCTGTTCTATCAGGTTCATGGGGAAGATGGCCGACATCATCTCGGGCGTCACCGGGTTTCCGTCCGGACCAAGGGGCGGGAGCATGGGAGTGGTAAAATCGGCGGCCAGATTGTACCACTGGCGCGGCATCTCAGCCTCGGACAGAGTGATGCGGATCGGTGTCCGCGGCTTCTTTTCGATGATCGACATTCCGGCCTCCTCGGATTCTTCGCGACAGAATCATTTTTGTTTCTTTGAATAGATACATCAGATTGTGTCCGGTTTTACCATGGAAGGTATGCGCGTGGCAATATGTTTCTATTAAAAGAAACTATTTTCAGGAATTTTCCCGGGCACGCAGGATGGCAGAGACAAAGTATTCGTTGTTGATCGCGACACGATAAACCTGTACTATCGCTAAGCAAGGAGTACCCGATGCGATACCCGGAGGGATCCGTTTTCAGAAACGACGCGGCGGCAAAAGTCACGGGCCGCGCCAAATACACCGACGATCTCAAAGCGCCCGGCATGCTGCACGCAGTACCCGTCTACACTCCCTGGGTGAGGGCCAAATCCCTCGTCCTCGATACGGCAAAGGCGAAGGCAGCCGCAGGCGTCGTCCGCGTTTTGACTGCAAAGGACATCCCTGGCAGCGCGAAGTATGGCCAGATCGAGCAGGATTACGCGATGCTCGTCTCCGACTCGATCATGTGTGAGGGGGATGTCGCGGCTCTCGTGGTGGCGGACACGCGGGCTCACGCCCTAGCCGCGGCGCGACTCGTCGCCATGGACGCGGAGGAGCTGCCTGCGCTCACCGACCCCGAGCTGGCCCTCTCTTCCGGCGCTCCGCGCATCCTCGAAGGTCGGGACACGAATCTGGTCAACCACGGCTGTGTCAGGCGCGGGAATGCTCCCGGAGCGATGGCATCCTGCGATCTCGTTGTCGCCGAAACTTTCAGGACCCAGCACGTCGAACACGCCTACATGGAGCCCGAGGCCGCCCTCGCCCTTCCCCGCCCCGACGGCACCATGGGGATTTACGGGAGCATGCAGCACCCTTACTCCACCCGGCGCTTCGTCGCCGCCATCCTCGCGGAGCCTCTGGCCGACATCGAAGTGTTCAATGTCGTCATGGGAGGAGGCTTCGGCGGCAAGGATGACACGGCGGCCATCATCTGCGCCCGGGCCGCCCTCGCGGCGCGGATCACCGGCAGGCCGGTCAAGATCCGCTACGACCGCGAGTGGTCGATGCGGGAGAGCTACAAACGTCATCCTTACCGTCTCACCTACAGGCTCGGTTTTGAAAAATCCGGCCGCCTGCGCGCCGCGGAGATCGACATGCTCGCGGATTCAGGCGCCTACCTCTCGGTCACTCCCTGGGTCAACTGGCGCAGCACCGCCCAGTGTTGCGGACCCTACATGGTGGACAATGTCCGCATGGACATCCGCGCGGTCGCCACGAACAATGTCTTCACGGGAGCGATGCGCGGCTTCGGCGCCCCCCAGGTCCACTTCGCCGTGGAACAGCTCATGGACATGGCCGCCGAGAGGCTCGGGCTGTCGCCCCTCGAGATTCGCAGGATCAACATGGTCAAGCAGGGCTCGACGACGATAACCGGGCAGGTTCTCGACAATCACACCGTCAGCCTGGAATCTGTCATGGACAAGGTCGCGGCGAAGATAGATTTCGACCAGAAATTCGCCCGCTCTTCGCGAGGGCGCGCCGGGGAGGAGAAACTCTACGGCATCGGCATCGCGACGAGCTACCGCGGCGCGAGCCTCGGAGCCGAGGGCATGGACTACTGCTGCGCCATCGTGAACTGCCAGCAGGACGGCTCCATCCTCCTCGAGGCGGCCATCCACGAGAACGGACAGGGCGCGGAATCCGCCCAGATACTCATTCTGGCGAAGGAACTCGGTGTGCCGGTTTCGCGGATCCGCTACCGCCAACCCTCGACCTCGAACATTCCGGACGGCGGCACGACCGTCGCGACCCGCGGCACCCTCATGGGCGGAGGGGCTGTCGCGGTCGCCGCCCGCAATCTGAAAAAGATCATGTCGGACGCCCTCGCGGGCGAGCTCGGATGCAGGCCCGAAGAAGTAGCCTTCGCGAACGACTGCCTCGCCTCGCCATTAGGGGCCAGCATCCCTTGGGAGAAGGCGGTGAAGCTCCTCCACGGCATGTGCGTCTACCCTTACGCGTTTGGCTCTTTCCGCGCGCCCGAGGTTTCCTGGGATGAAAAGACCGGCCAGGGCGAGGCCTACTTCACCTATGTCTACAGCTGCCAGGCCGTCGAACTCGAGGTGGACAGGAAGACAGGCGCCGTGAGGCTCATCAACATGGTGGCGGGACACGATATCGGCAAGGCGGTCAACAGGCCGATGATCCTCGGCCAGATGTACGGTGGCATCGCACAGGCCACGG
Source organism: Treponemataceae bacterium (assembly GCA_963678065.2). GTDB lineage: Bacteria > Spirochaetota > Spirochaetia > Treponematales > Rectinemataceae. The sequence continues at coordinate 669,014 of CAXXVZ010000003.1, read as the reverse complement.
GTCAGGCTCTTATGGAAGATATCGGCATCGAGGGAGGCCGGATACACAACCTCAACTTCAACAGTTACAGGATTCCGAAGGCGAGGGACATGCCGGAGATCACCGGCATCATCGTCGAAAACTACGATCCCACTTCCCCCACCGGAGCCAAGGGCATAGGGGAGCCCGCCCTCGAGCTTATGACTGCGGCCATAGCCAATGCCGTGTATAACGCGACGGGAATCCGTTTCACCAGCCTTCCGATCAGGATCGATCCCAAGGAGCTCGCATGACAGACTCCGAAAACGGAACTCCGGTCCGGGCCGACGCGGTAAGGATCAACGGCCGGGACCACATCCCCGGCGGAGAGGAACTCGACCTCTTTCTCATCGACTATCTGCGCGATGTCCTCGACCTTACGGGAACGAAGCGTGGCTGCGACATCGGCGCCTGCGGCAGCTGCACAGTGGTCGTCGGCGGCATGGCGCGGCGTTCCTGCACCACCAAGGTCAGCGCCGTCCTCGGCAAGGAGATCATCACCATCGAGGAGCTCGGCTCGCCGGAAGCAGGGCTTCATCCCATCCAGCAGTCCTTCATCGACTCTGGCGCCATCCAGTGTGGCTTCTGCACTCCGGGCATGGTCATGACCACCTACGCCTTCCTCAGGCGGAACCCGCGGCCGGACCGGGATGCCATTCGGAAAGCCCTCGCGGGCAATCTCTGCCGCTGTACAGGCTACCAGCAGATCGTCGACGCCGTCGAGCTCGCCTCGCGCCGTCTTTATCCCGACAATCCTGAACGATAATTGAAGAGACCGGACTTGTTCCGGCGAAGGAGCAGAACATGGAACTGAAGGATCTGAAAGCATTCGAATTGCCAGGGACTCTGAGCATCTCCGAAGGTCCGGGCGGACTTCCCGTAATCCGCGTCACCAATGTCCACGCCGAAGCCGAACTCATGCTCTATGCCGGCCACCTGACCCATTTCAGGCCCGCGGGCGAAGAGCCGGTCCTGTGGGTGAGCCCTGCGAGCCCCTTCGAGATCGGAAAGGGAATCCGCGGCGGCGTCCCCGTCTGTTTCCCCTGGTTTGGCCCTCATCGCAGCGAAAAAACTTTTCCCGTCCACGGTTTCGTCCGCTACAGGGTCTGGGAATTGCGTTCAACCGCGACACTCTCCGACGGACGGACGAGGATTGCGCTCTCGACGGCTTCCGACGGCGCTTCCCGCGCTTACTGGCCCCATGACTTCCGCCTCGGCATGACCTTCACTGTGGGGAAGACTCTCGAGTGCGAACTCGAGGCGACCAACACAGGCGGCGAGCCATTCACGTACGAAGACTGCCTGCACACGTATTTCAAGGTCGGAGATCCCGCCCAGGCCGAAGTGACGGGCATGGACGGCGTGGCCTACATCGACAGGATGAAGTCAGACTCACGGGCGGTCCAGCACGGCACCCTCGTCCTCTCGGGCGAAACTGTCAACGCATACATGCGCGATCCTGCCTCCTGCGCCATCGTCGACCCGGTCATGGGACGGAAGATACGCGTCGAAAAATCCGGCTCCGGGGCCACTGTCGTCTGGAATCCCTGGGCTGCTGCGGCAGGCAAAAATGCCGAGATCGGAGAAGGGTGGAAGGAATTTCTCTGCGTCGAGACCGCGACCTGCCTCGACGGGCGCATAACCCTCCTCTCGGGCACCTCGCACGCTACGCGAGTCGCCTACTCCGTGGAAAAACTTTGAGAAAGCGCAAAGCCAGAATGCTGGGTAATCGGGAATATCGAAAGGGTATTGCATAAAATACAGAAATTTCGGTATCTTCATTCAACATCAGGAGACCGTGGAAAACGTGCGGGACTCCCTGGTGGCGAACCGGTGGCTCATCGATTCACTGTAGACGATATCCACCGGAAGGAGATATCGTTTGCAGAGAGAAGAAATTCCAGCCCGGCTCGTCCTTGAAGACGGAACGTGCTTCGAGGGTCTGTCTTTCGGAAAATCCGCTTCAGTCAGCGGCGAAGTCGTATTCACGACCGGCATGACTGGCTACCCGCAATACCTCACAGATCCCTCCTTTCGAGGACAGATTCTCGTTTCCACCTTCCCCCTTGTCGGAAACTACGGCGTTCCCGAATTCCGCAGGGACTGTTACGGAATACCTCTGCAATTCGAGTCCGATCGCATCCAGGCCGCGGGCTTCATCGTCGGGGAAGTATGCTCTGAGCCAAGTCATTTTGCGTGCTCGACAACCCTCGCCGACTGGATGGACGCCCAGGGTATCCCGGGCATCGGCGGCATCGACACGCGAGCCCTGACCAAGCTGCTCCGCAACCGCGGAGTCATGAACGGAAGGATCCTTATCGGTGGGGATGGCGCGCAGGACTGTCCTGGCGATGTCCGGGCACAGACGCGGCAGCCCGGCAGCCCGGGAATGTCAGCCCACGCCGGAGTTCAGGGCCACCCTGTCGCCGAAGTCTCGCCCCAGACAGTCCGCATCTACGACCCTTCGAGCGGAACAGTCGCGGAATTCCCGCTCTCGCAGGGAGCAGGAGGGACGACCATCCCCCACCCCGCGGCGGAGACTGCCGGACAGCTTTGCGCAACGGACCCGGGTGTCCCCACCATCGTTCTCGTGGATTGCGGAGCCAAGGCCAACATCCTGCGCTGCCTCCTCGCCCGCAAAGTCCGCGTTATCCAAGTTCCCTGGAACCACGATCTCGAAGGACTCGACTACGATGGAATTTTCCTCTCCAACGGCCCCGGGGACCCGAAGGCCTGCGGAAAGACGATCGCCACACTGCGCCGGAGCCTCCGCGGTCGCAAGCCGGTCTTTGGCATCTGCCTCGGCAACCAGATCCTCGCCCTCGCCGCGGGAGCCGACACGTACAAACTGCCATACGGCCACCGTAGCCAGAATCAGCCCTGCGTCGAGGTGGGAACGAAGCGCTGCTACATCACGAGTCAGAACCACGGTTACGCCGTCCGGGGCAACACCCTCCCCGCTGGTTGGGAACCCTGGTTTCTCAACGCCAACGATGGCACGATCGAGGGTATCCGCTCCTCGGACGGCCTCTTCTCCGCCGTCCAGTTCCATCCCGAAGGCTGTCCCGGCCCCCGGGATACGGAATTCCTCATAGACAGATTCATCGACCTCGTAAAAAGGAGCCGGGCATGAGCAAACCCAGCAAAATACTCATCCTCGGATCCGGCGGACTCAAGATCGGCCAGGCGGGCGAGTTCGACTATTCGGGTTCACAGGCCCTCAAAGCCCTCAGGGAAGAGGGAATCAAGACCGTGCTCATCAATCCGAACATTGCCACCATCCAGACGAGCGAAGGGATGGCGGACGCGACCTACTTCCTGCCAGTCACTCCGGAATTCGTCACAAAGGTCATCGAGAAGGAGAATCCCGACGGCATCCTCCTCTCCTTCGGTGGCCAGACCGCGCTCAACTGCGGCGTGGCCCTCCACAGGGACGGAACCCTCGCCCGGCACGGCGTCACAGTGCTCGGCACGCCGGTCAGCGCGATCGAGGAAACGGAGGATCGCGACCTCTTCGTCAAAAAGCTCGACCAGATCGGCGCAAAGACACCCCGCAGCTCGGCTGCGACGAACACGGACGATGCCGTCCTGTCGGCCGAGGCTATCGGCTATCCTGTCATGATCCGCGTAGCGTACGCACTCGGCGGCTCAGGCTCCGGCATCTGCCGGAACGAGGCCGAACTCCGCAAACGCTGCGAAAAAGCCTTCTCGGTCTCTCCCCAGGTCCTCGTCGAAGAGTGGCTCGGCGGCTGGAAGGAAATCGAGTACGAGGTCGTAAGGGACCGTTTCGACAACTGCATCACCGTCTGCAACATGGAGAACTTCGACCCCCTGGGCATCCACACCGGAGAGAGCATCGTCGTCGCGCCCTCCCAGACCCTCACCGACGCCGAATACCACAAATTGAGGCGCATCGCCATCGAGGTCATCCGCCACATCGGCATAGTCGGCGAGTGCAACATCCAGTATGCCCTCGATCCCGACTCGGAGGATTACCGCATCATCGAGGTGAACGCGCGCCTCTCGCGAAGCTCAGCCCTCGCCTCCAAGGCCACCGGCTATCCCCTCGCCTTCGTGGCAACAAAACTCGCCCTCGGATACTCGCTCGCCGACATCGAAAACCGCATCACCCGGGTGACAATGTCCTGTTTCGAGCCCGCCCTCGACTATGTCGTCGTCAAAGTTCCCCGATGGGACCTCGCCAAGTTCAAGAATGTCGAGGTCAGCATCGGCAGCGAGATGAAATCCGTCGGGGAGGTCATGTCCATTGGACGGACCTTCGAGGAAGCCCTCCAGAAGGCCCTCAGAATGACAGGCATCGGAGCGCCAGGTCTCTGCGCAGAACCAAGCATTCTCGGCGCAGGCTTCACCACGGTGAAGGAAGCTCTCGGGATTCCCACGGACAGACGGATTTTCGCCGTGTACAAGGCCCTCTCCGAGGGCTGGAGCGTCGAGAAAATCCATTCCATGACAAAGATCGACCGCTGGTTCCTCGGGAAAATGGTGAATATCCTCGCCTGCGAAACGGAACTCCGTGCGGGCGAGGGCCTGCCTGCCAAAGCCCTCCTTTGCCACGCGAAACGTCTCGGATTTTCCGACGCCCGCATCGGAAGCCTCGTCGGCGCGAGCGAAAATCAGATCCGCAAGCTCCGCGACGAGCTCGACATCAAGCCGGCCATCAAGCAGATAGACACCCTCGCGGCCGAATATCCCGCGCGGACGAACTACCTCTACATGACCTATTCGGGCATCTCCGACGATGTCGAACCATCCAACAAAGGTGTCATGGTCCTCGGCTCGGGCTCCTACCGGATCGGGTCGAGCGTCGAGTTCGACTGGTGCTGCGTCAACGCCGTACAGACTTCACGAAGTCTACAAAAACATACGATAATGGTGAACTGCAACCCGGAAACGGTGAGCACCGACTACGATGTATGCGACAGGCTCTACTTCGAGGAGCTGAGCCTCGAGCGAGTGCTCGACATCTATGAGCGCGAGTGTCCCGAGGGACTCATTCTCTCCATGGGAGGCCAGATCCCGAACAACCTCGCCATGAAACTGTACGATGCGGGAGCGGTCATTTTCGGCACGAGCCCGGCCAACATCGACAAGGCCGAGGACCGCAACAAGTTCTCCGCCCTCCTCGACACTCTTGGCATCGAGCAGCCCGCCTGGCGCGAACTCACGGACACCGAATCGGCCAAGAATTTCGCACGCGACGTCGGCTACCCCGTCCTCATCCGCCCGAGCTACGTGCTCTCCGGCGCAGCCATGAATGTCGCCTGGGACGACGAGAGCCTCGAGCGCTTCCTCGGCATGGCCGCCGAAGTCTCCGAGGACCACCCTGTCGTCATCTCCAAGTTCGTCGAGAACTCCAAGGAGATCGAGATCGACGCCGTCGCCAAACGCGGCGAAATACTCTTCCACGCCATAACCGAGCACATCGAGAACGCAGGCGTCCACTCCGGCGACGCCACAGTCGTCCTCCCCGCGCAGAGGCTCTACATCGAGACCATCCGCAAGATCCGCAAAATCGCTGGCAGGATAGCCGCCTCCCTCGACATCACCGGTCCTTTCAACATTCAGTTTCTCGCGCAGCGCAACCGGGTCCGCGTCATCGAGTGCAACCTCAGGGCCTCGCGCAGTTTCCCCTTCTGCTCCAAGGTCAGCCGCGTCAACATGATCGAGATGGCCACCCGCGCCATGCTCGACGCCGAGATCCAGAAGGCGCCCTCCTCGGCTCTCGACCTCGATTGGGTCGGAGTCAAGGCGGCCCAATTCAGCTTCTCCCGCCTCCACGGCGCCGACCCGGTCCCCGGAGTCGAGATGGCCTCCACCGGCGAAGTCGGCTGCATCGGCACCGATCTCGACGACGCCTTCCTCAAGGCCATGCTCTCGGTCGGCTACCGTGTGCCGTGCAAGAAGATACTCCTCTCCACGGGGCCGCTCGAGAACAAGCTCGACTTCCTCGAAGGCGCAAGAAAACTTACCAGCATGGGTTACGAACTGTATGCCTCCAAAGGAACTGCTCAGTTTCTCGCGGACAACGGCGTCGTGACGACACCGTTGTACTGGCCACTCGACCGCAAAGAGCCGAACATCGCCACCATGCTGCGCGCGCGCGAGTTCGACCTCGTCATCAACGTGCCCAAGAACAATCGGGACACGGAGCTGCGCAACGACTATCTTATCCGCCGTATGGCCATCGATTTCGACATCCCTCTCATCACTGACATCAAGGTGGCCAAGCAGTTGACCGACGCCCTCCTGTACAACAAAGAGAAGGGATTGGAGATCAAGCCCTGGGAAGAGTATGTTTGAGTGATCCGGCCCTGGAGGTGCTTCCCATGGATTTTGTGTTGGTATTCGCGGGCGGGGGCGCGGGAGCCGTCGCGCGGCATCTCGTGGGTCTCGCCGGGAAGACGATAGGTCTCGGCGTCGGGGCGACGACCCTCGCCATCAACCTGGCGGGATCCTTCCTGATCGGCCTCGTTTTTTCCTTTTTCGGCCGGAACCTCATCTCGCCCGCCGCACGCCTCCTCCTCATGACCGGCTTCCTCGGCGGTTTCACCACCTTTTCGACATACACCCTCGACATCGTGTCCTCCCTGCGGACAGGGAGGATCGGCGCCGCCCTCCTCGTGGCCGCCATCGCCAATCTCGGCGGATTCTTCTGCGCGGCCGCAGGTATCCTCGCGGGAGAGCGGATAGGATTCGGTGGGATCTGAGCTGACGGAGTCCGCGGTCCGACGAGCGATGGCCCCATTGTTCCGTTCATGTTTTTCAGGCTAGCATCCGCGGACAATGAATTCGAAATCTCCGTACAACGTCGCCGGTCTCGTCGCCGTGGCAGGCTGTGCCTTCCTGTGGAGCATCGCGGGCATCCTCATCAAGCTCATCGACTGGAACCCCTTCGCCATCGCCGCGGGCAGGAGCTTCGTGGCCGGTATCTTCATCCTGGTCTGGCTCAAAAAACCGCATTTCACCTTCTCGTTTCCCCAGCTCGCGGCCGCCGTCTGCTCGGCGCTCACCATGCTTCTCTTCATCTACGCCAACAAGACGACGAGTTCGGCCAACGCCATCCTTCTGCAGTATGGCGCTCCCATCTATACAGCCTTCTTCGGCTTCATCTTTCTGAAAGAGAAAGTTCGACCCGAACACTGGATAGCCCTCGTCTGCATCGCCTTCGGCATGGTCCTTTTTTTCAAGGATGACATCTCGGGAGGAAACCTCGCGGGCAATATCGCGGCGGTCGCCTCGGGCATCACCTTCGCCTTCTATTTTGTCTTCATGCGCATGCAGAAGGACGGATCTCCTCTGGAATCGGGGCTTTTGGCCCACATATTCACGATGATCATCGCCGCAGCGATCGCCTGTTTCCTCCCCGCGCCCCAGATCACTGTGCGCTCCGCCGGCGTCATCCTCGTACTCGGCGTCGTCCAGATAGGACTCGCGACGGTTCTTCTCTCTTACGGGATCAAGCGCATCACGGCTCTCCAGGGCATCCTCGTCGCCGGCATCGAGCCCGTCTGCAACCCCTTCTGGGTTTTCCTCGCCACAGGTGAACTCCCTGGCCCCGCGAGCATCGCGGGCGGCCTCATAATCCTTCTGTCCGTCACCGCCTCTTCCGCGGTGTCGGCGCGCCGCGCTGCCCGGGGCTGACACCGACTGATGCGCGATTCTTCGTTGACGGCCACCTAAACTTGTGCTAAGATTTTCTCCGTGAACGTACACGGTGCTTTCAATCTCCTCTCGTGTACGTTCACGGAGCGAACGTGTCACAGGTAAAACTGACAGTGAAGGAAATCGCCCGCCTCGCCGGGGTCTCCATCGGCACTGTGGACCGCGTCCTCCACGACAGAGGCGGCGTCTCGGATGAAACGCGCAGGAAGATCGAAACCATAGCCCGGGACGGAGATTACAAGCCCGATCTCATCGCTCGCCAACTCTCTCTCGGAAAAGACTGGCGCTTCCGTGTCGTCATGCCCGAAGACAGTCAGGATTCGGGATACTGGAAGCTCTGCCGCGAGGGAGTGGACAGGGCGGTCGAAGAACTCGCGGCCTACCGTGTCTCCGTCACCGTGGACAGCTTTGACCGCTACGACAGAGCCGCCTGTCGCAACATTCTCGCCTCCGTGGCGGCGGAGCCCGGAGACGGACTTCTGCTCGCCCCCGTATTGCCCGAGGACTTCGCGGGATTCCTCGATTGCCTCGATCCGGAACTTCCCTACGCATTCTTCGATGGATGGATCGAAGGGCGAAGACCCCGGTTCTCGATCTATCAGGATGCGTTCCGGAGCGGATACCTCGCAGGGAAGCTACTCTGCCTTCTTGCTCCTCGCGGAATTCTCGCCGCCGTCAACGCGCACGGCGAAGATATCCATATCGGCCGCAGGATCGAGGGTTTCCTCGCAGCTCTTTCCGACCGCGGGCGCCTGTCCGTCGTCGGAGATTGCCGCCGGATCGACGACTCGGATTCCCGCCACGAGTTCATGGAAGGACTCTTCGCCCGCGAAAACGATATTTCCGGCATCCTCGTCGTCAACGCCAGTGGCCACCATGTCGGCCACTGGCTTTCGGACGAAGGTCGCAAGGCTGCCTGCGCCCTCGTGTCGTGGGATCTTGTCCCCGAGAACTACAGAGCTCTCTGCGAAGGCAGAATCGACTGTGTCCTTTCCCAGAGACCTGAAGAGCAGACCCGGATAGGCCTCGAGCTTCTTTTCCGCACAGCCGCCTTCGGTTCCCCCGTCGAAAATGAGAGGCTTTTGCCGATAGATGTGTTTTTCAAGGAAAACGCTCCCTGCGCCGAACCCTATCGGTCCGCGGGAACAGCATCCTTGGCCAAGAAGGAGAGACCATGAGCATTCCCAAAGACCGAGACTATGTTCTCGGCGTGGATTACGGGACCGACTCGGTCCGGGTCCTCGTCGTCGACGCGGCGGATGGCAGCGAAAAAGGCAGCGGCGTGAGCGCCTATTCCCGCTGGGCGCGCGGCATGTTCTGCGACCCCGCCTCCAATCGCTTCCGCCAGCATCCTTTGGATTACATCGAGAGCCTCGAGGCCGCTGTAGGAGGGGCCCTCGCGGCCGCAGGTCCTGGCGCCGCCGAGAAGGTCAGAGCTCTGTGCATCGACACGACTGGCTCGACTCCCTGTTTCGCGGACGGGAACGGTGTGCCACTCGCCCTCTCCCCCCGCTTCGCCGAGGATCCCGACGCCATGTTCATCCTCTGGAAGGACCACACAGGCCTTTCACAGGCCCAGCGCATCAATGAACTCGCTCGAAGCTGGGAGGATGGGGATTATACCCGCTATGAGGGAGGCATCTATTCCTCGGAATGGTTCTGGGCCAAGGCTCTGCGCGTCGTCGAGACCAACCACGGAGTCGCCTTTGCAGCCTCCACCATCATAGAGCACTGCGACTGGATGCCGGCCCTCCTCGCAGGCGTGACGGACATTCCCTCCATCAGGCGCAGTCGCTGCGCGGCGGGGCACAAGGCCATGTGGCACGCGTCCTGGGGCGGCTATCCGCCGGTGGACTTTCTTTCCGCCCTTCATCCCCGCCTCGCCGAGCTCGCGCCGAGCCTTGGCAGAGAGACCTTCGAGGCGGACAAGGTTTTCGGGACCCTCTGTCCCGAATGGGCCGCCCGTCTTGGCCTTCCGGAGTCTGTCGTCGTGTCGGTCGGCGCCTTCGACGCGCACATCGGCGCTGTCGGCGGAGATGTGTCGCCCGGTACCCTCCTCAAAATCATGGGGACGAGCACCTGCGACATCCTCATCGGACCCCGCCTTGCGGCCGCTTCAGAGGCTGGCGCGGGAGTGGCCTTTGAAGGCGAGAAACTCGTCGCAGGCATCTGCGGACAGGTCGACGGATCGGTCATACCCGGATTCATCGGTTACGAGGCCGGGCAGTCGGCCTTCGGCGACATCTTCGCCTGGTTCAAGAGGCTCCTCGCCTGGCCTCTCGCCAACATTCCGGGCGCCGCCGGCGTGCCCGCAGGATTCGAGGACGCTATCCTCCCCGCACTGGAGAAGGCTGCCCTCGCCCTCGGGCCCGGCTCTACAGGCCCGACGAACTCGTCGGGCGTTCTCGCCCTCGACTGGCTCAACGGCCGGCGCACACCGGACGCCGATCAGAGCCTGACCGGAGCCATCACGGGACTTTCCCTCGGCACCGATGCCCCCGCCGTCTACCGAGCCCTCGTCGAGGCCGCCGCTTTCGGCTCGCGGGCGATAGTCGAGCGCCTCAGCTCCGAGGGTGTTCCAGTCAGCAAGGTGGCCGCTGTCGGCGGCGTCGCGAGAAAGAGCGCCTTCATCATGCAGACGACGGCGGATGTCCTCGGCATGGAAATCTCTGTCACCTCGAGCGACCAGTCCTGCGCACTTGGCGCCGCGATGTTCGCCGCGACCGCGGCCGGACTCTACCCCACCGTGCTCGATGCACAGGCATCGATGAGCGCGGGAGCGGAGAGAGTCTACAGGCCCGATCCAGTCAGGGTAAAACTGTACGACAAACTATACAAGAGATACCTTGCACTCGGCGCTTTCGTCGAGAAGGAGACAGCGTGATCGACATTTCAAAGAATGAATTCTGGTTTGTGACTGGAAGCCAGCATCTGTACGGAGACGAAACTCTCCGACAGGTCGATGCCCATTCCTCTGCCATTGTAGCGGAGTTGGCTCTGAGGCTTCCCTGTCGACTCGTCTGGAAGTCCGTCCTCACAGGTCCGGCCGCCATCCTCGATCTCATAAGGAAGGCCAACTCCGATCCGGCTTGCGCGGGCATCATCACCTGGATGCACACCTTCAGTCCCTCCAAGATGTGGATCGCCGGATTCTCCGAGCTCGCGAAGCCGCTGTGCCACCTCCACACTCAGTACAACCGCGACATTCCCTGGGACAGCATCGACATGGACTTCATGAACCTCAATCAGTCGGCGCACGGAGACCGCGAACACGGCTTCATAGGGGCGAGAATGCGCCTGCCGCGGAAGGTCGTCGTCGGCTTCTGGCGCGAAAGCGCGGTCGTCGACAGAATAGCGGGCTGGATGCGCGCCGCCTCGGCCTTCGCTGAAGGAAAGACGATGAAGGTCGCCCGGTTCGGCGACAACATGCGCGAAGTCGCGGTCACCGAGGGAGACAAAGTCGAAGCCCAGATCAAGTTCGGATGGTCCGTAAACGGCTGGGGCGTGGGCGATCTCGTCCGCGCGGCCGCGGCGATCGCCGAATCCGATGTGGACAACCTCGTGCGCGAATATGCCGAGACCTACGAACTCGCCTCCGATGCTCTCTCCGGCGCTGGCGCGGTCCGGGTTCGCGAACAGGCCAGGATCGAGCTCGCCATGCGCGGCTTCCTCGCGGGTGGCGGATTCTGCGCTTTCACCACCACTTTCCAGGATCTCCATGGGCTTCCCCAGCTCCCGGGCCTCGCCGTCCAGCGCCTCATGGCCGAAGGCTACGGCTTCGGCGGCGAGGGAGACTGGAAGACGGCCGCCCTCGTCAGGACCATGAAGGTCATGGCAGCTGGGCTGCCCGGCGGCACGTCTTTCATGGAAGATTACACCTACCATTTCGAGCCCGGCAAGCAAGCGGTTCTCGGGGCTCACATGCTCGAAGTCTGCCCGAGCATCGCTGCGGGCAAAGTCAGGCTCGAGGTCCATCCCCTCGGCATCGGCGGCAAGGCGGACCCCGCGCGTCTCGTTTTCGCCGGGGAGCCTGGTCAGGCGCTCAATGCCACCATCATCGACATGGGCAACCGGTTCAGGATGATCGTGAACGAGGTCGAAGCCCTGTCTGTCGAAAAATCCATGCCGAAGCTGCCTGTGGCCCGCGTGCTCTGGGCTCCGAAGCCCGACCTCGCCCGCGCGGCCGAATCCTGGATTATCGCGGGCGGCGCCCACCACACCGGATACTCCCGCGCGGTCAAGACGGAGTGGCTCAGGGATTACGCCGAGATGGCGGGAATCGAATTCCTCCTCATCGACGCGAAGACCGATCCGGAGGAGTTGCGCAAGGAGATTCGCTGGAACGAAGTCGCGTACCGTCTCGGTATGTGAGCGTCTCTCCGGCCTGTCCTGATTCCCCACGGATATGAAAAAACCGGGCCTTCTGGCTCGGTTTTTTCATGGTCTTTGCACCACCGCAAAGCGGGGTTCTCAGTAGGTGAACGCTGTATCCACGTAGGCGATATCGGTGTCGCCCAATATCGGCAGGCTCTTGAGCTTGAAGTTATCCACGTCGGCGGGGCTGAACGATCCCCATTTGGAAGTCCGGATACCTTTGTAGTTAAAGCGCTTGGCTGCGGCGATGATGTCTGAGTTTCCGTACCCGTCACCGTAGGGCAGAGCCAGGAACATGGCGCCTTGACTCACATTCCTCTCGATTGCGGCCTTGGACTGGTTCAGTTCCTTGTTGAGCCATTGCAGGTATGCATTTCGTGTCGCAAAGCTCGAGGCCCGGTCCTGGAGGAAGGGATGGTCGACAGTGTGCGAACCCATGGTGAAGAGGCGACTCCCCGTCGCGGGATCCCTATAGGCAGACATTTCCTTCACTTCCTTCCAGCGGAGGAAGTAAGGTTTGCCGGATTCGTCCAGATTCCCGGAGGGATTGGCGACATAGGAAGTGATGAGGAAAAAAGTAGCCTTGTAAGCGAATTCCTTGAGTATGGGGAAGGCATACTTGTACATAGAGGCGTAGCCGTCGTCAAAACTGATGATGGCGAGCCTTTCTGCGGGCGGAAGCATCGTTCCTGCCTGAATCGCGAGAAGGTCGTCAAAGTCAATTACGACGATTCCCTTGCTCCGCAGGTAGCTCATATCGTTGCGGAAATCGGCGACCGTCCTGTCGTATTCCTCGGGAGTACCTGCGTTTATGAGGTGGTGATACATAAGGATCAGAACCTTGGAGGAGGAAGCTGAGAGAGCCCTCGGAGCTTCGGAATACGAAGGTGTCGAAAGATCACTCTCGAGAAGGCTGTTCTCGAAGGCGAGATCGCCGCTGCCCGGAACGATAGGGTCCTCACCCGTGCCAACCTCTGTGGATGGCTTTGTTTCGGGCACGGAAAAAAATTGTCCGCAGGAAACGAGGGCAAGGGATGCAAGAAGAAAAAACGACAACTTTCCGGAAAAGATTGTTTTTTTCAATTTAGAGCTCCCACTTTTACTACTAATAAATAGAATATGTCAGGCTCCCTGCCCTGTCAATACTGTCTCGGATTTTTTTGTGCTTGAGGCCTTATTTTCATCTTGTGACGATATTTACGCGAATGGGAAGTCATTGTGACAAAAAAAAGACCCGGCCGAAGGGGCCGGATCTTGCAGCGGATCGCTGTCGGGACGGTGTGTCAGGGGGCGACGATGGCTTCGGTGGGGCAGGCGGAAACACAGGCGCCGCAGTCCACGCAGGTGCCGGGATCGATCCAGCGAGCGCCGTTCTTCTCGCTGATTGCGCCGGTGGGGCACTCGCCCTCGCAAGCTCCGCAGTTTACGCACGCATCGGTGATCTTATGTGCCATGGATTTACCTCTGAAAATAAGTTTGATGGGAAAGAGTATACCATCAGCGATCCTTCGTGGCAAGGCTGCTTCCGGCGTCATCCAGGCTCCGGCCTCCCGTTGACCTTGTTCATTTTATTTATTATATCTTAACAGATGAAAGAGATTTCTGTCGGACTGTTCTGCGATGGCTATGTCCCCATCATGGATGGCGTCACTATCACTGTCAGGAATTACGCCTACTGGCTCAACAGAAAATCCGGACCGGCCTGCGTCGTCACTCCCTCGGCTCCCAACACAATCGACAGCGAGAGCTTCCCCGTTATACGCTTCCTCTCGGTGCCGACGATAGTTCGACCTCCATACCGCATCGGTTTGCCCGACCTTGACCTCAATCTTCAGCTCGTGCTCCGCAAACGCGATCTCAATCTTGTCCATTCCCACTCGCCCTTCGGCGCGGGGCTCATCGCCCTCCGGACAGCGAGAGAGAAAGGGATACCAATCATCACAACCTTTCACTCCAAGTACCGGGATGACCTTCTGCGCGCGATGCCCGTCAAATACATCGTCGATGACCAGATAAAACGCATTGTCGACTATTATTACCATGTCGACCATGTCTGGGTGCCTCAGGAAGCCGTCGCGAAGACGCTTCGCCTGTACGGGTACAAGGGTCCTTACGATGTCGTGGAGAACGGCATCGACATAGTTCCCCCGGAGGATCCCGCCCCTTTCCGGGAAAAGGGAGCCCGGCTTTTGGGACTTCCGGAAGGGATACCCGTGGGACTTTATGTCGGCCAGCACATACTCGAAAAAAACCTGGAATTCCTCGTCCGGTCCCTGCCCGCGGTCGCCTCGGCCATCCGCGATTTCCGGATGGTATTCGTTGGTCAGGGCTACGCGAAAGAGCGACTCATGGAGATATGCACCGAGCTCGGAATAAGGGAACGGGTACTTTTCCACGATGTCGTCTACGACAGGGAGATACTCAAGCAGATCTACGCCAGGGGCGACCTCTTCCTCTTCCCTTCTCTCTACGACAACGCGCCGCTCGTGGTCAGGGAGGCGGCCGCCTTCCGGACGCCGGCCCTTCTCATACAGGGTTCCACCGCCTCGGAGGTGATCAGGGACGGAGAAAACGGATTCCTCGCGGAAAACGACACAGAGGCATACTCCGCGCGCATCATCGACATTCTGAACGATGCGGGACTCCGCGCCGAAGCCGGCTCCCAGGCACGTCGCACGCTCTGCAGATCCTGGGAAAACGTCATCGAAGAAGTGGCGTCGCGCTACCGGCAGATCCTTTCCCGCTGGGCTTGAGGCCTGCGGTCACCCCCCTAATCAGGACTACAGGAAATCAGGCATCGGGGGAAAGGTCGGCGGCGAATCTGGCGGCAATCTGACCACAGAGCCGCCCCAGCTTCGCGCAGTCGGATGTTGTCGTGTGGTAGCCTTTACCCTCAGTCGCCTGGCGTATGACGACGGTGCCATACTCTTCGTCGCCGCCCGTCTCCACGACGAAACCCGGAGATTCGAGGTTCGAGGCCTGCCGGTATGTCGCTCCCGAGCGACCCTTTGTCAGAATGACTGCGTAGAGATAAGGCACTTCGCCGTTTGGACCCTTGTTCTTCGCGCACTGTACCTGGATGCCGACAAAATCTGCGGGACCGCGCTTCGTTTCGTACATCACCCGGAGATCTTCAGGCACGTCTGCGCCCTTCGAGTCCTTGTCGAAGCGAATATACGGTGTGACCGTGACTTTCGCGGGGATGCTTTCTCCCAAAAGTGCGCGGAACGAGGGCATTTTGAAGGCGATTTCCTTCGGCTTGTGCAGGACGAGTCTCCCGAACAGCAGGGCCGGAACGAGAAATATTCCTGCTTCCGCGAGGACAAATCCGATGTCCCGCCTCCCCGCGACGAAGCCCGCCATCGCCGCGAAGAGAATGAGGGCGAGGATGAAGGTTCCGAAGACCTTGATCAGGATTTCGCCGCTCTTGGCCATAGTCTTCGTGGTCGCGCGCATCGCGTCATCGAGCCTATCCACTTCGGCCATCGAGACGGCCCTCCACTCCTCAAGCCCCTGATCGTCGGGTCTGTTCGTGATCTTCTTCAGCATGAGGGGGGTCCAGCCCACAGCGGACAGGACGAAGGCCGGGGCGACGAGGTTGTCCGAGGCTATTCCGACAGCCACTCCGGCGAGGAAGAGCGAGCCGGCCAGCGCCAGCCTCGCTCCTGTGTCCAGTCTGAAGAACCTGAAATCATTTTCCATGGAATCCTCCCCGGGCATGCTCGATTTCCGTTTCTCCGAGTACTCTGAAATAGAGGGGACAGGCCCCCTGGCAGGCGACGAAGCTCCCACAGCCTTCGCAGGCGACGGGGGCGAAATGCTTCTGTTTGAAAAACCGCGCCCGCTCCGAGAACCAGATTTCGCGGAAGGACCCGACGAGTATGTCTCCGACGCTCTCGGGCCAGGATGAGCAAGGCAGGATCTCGCCGTAGGGGTTCACATGGATGAGCCCGTCCATGGCAGCGCAAGATTTGTTGCCGAGCCCTTTCGCGACAGGATTGTAGATGCAGTACGGCGTCGGGCTGTACCAGAAAAATGTGAGGCCGGCCGCCTTCGCCCTCTTTCGTATCCCTTCGACGAAATCTCCCGTATCAGCATATCGGACAAGGAGTTCTCCGTCGTCTATCCCCCGCCCCGAGGGAATGAAGAGGTTCATGGAAAAACGGGAAACTCCGAGTCCTGCAAGGAAATCAGGCATGCAGGCAAGACTCTCCCTGTTGAGGGCCGTGAGGGTGCTGTTGGTCTGGACGGCGATGCCGGCCCCTTTGAGCGCTTTGATGCCGGCCACTGTCCTCTCCCAGGCGCCCCGGCAGCCGCAGAGATTGTCGTGGAGTTCCGGGTCGGGACTCTCGAGGCTGACCTGGGCGGTATCGATTCCCGAAGCCCACAGGGAGGCAGCGCGCTCGGGACTTGCGAGGCTCCCGTTGGTGATGAGGTTTGTCCTGAGTCCGAGAGTTCGGGCATAGTCCGCGAGCTCCTCGAGATCCTGGCGCAGAAGTGGCTCGCCGCCTGTGAAGGAAAAGAAGGGAATCTTGGCCTCGTTCCTGAATATCTCGATGACGCGCTTCGCCTCTTCCGTGGAAAGTTCCCCGCGCTCAGGACTCTGGGCCGTGCTTCCTCCGGCCGGGCGATGAGAGGGGGTATCGCCGCAAGCGACATCGCCGCAAGCGGCGTAACAGAAGCGACACCGCTCGTTGCAGCGGTATGTCAGGGCGAGTTCGCCAAGGACGGGAAGGCCCGTGAAGGAGAAATCATAGGGAGTTCTGCCGAATCCGCGCGAGCCCTCTGGAGCCCGGCCTTCGTAGGCTGCACGCAGCTCCCCGAAGAAGGCCTCGAGATCGGCCCGTTTCTCATAATCCATTCCGGGCAGATCGCGGAGCCTT
Organism: Treponemataceae bacterium; assembly: GCA_963678065.2. Classification (GTDB taxonomy): domain Bacteria; phylum Spirochaetota; class Spirochaetia; order Treponematales; family Rectinemataceae. Next base: position 652,056 of record CAXXVZ010000003.1, on the reverse strand, counting down.
CCTCCCCGATCGAGCCAGGAGAAGAGGGGGAAGGCTGAACCCGCGAGTTTGAAAACGAGATTGGGCGGCACGATGAGGGTGGAGTCTTCCTCCCTCGGCAGGAGCCAGGGGCGGATGGATCGGTAGTACTCCTCGAGTCCGTCGAGGGTATCCGCTTCTTCACGCCCACTGGAGGAAACCGCCTTTGCCGCAGGATTTTTCACGCGGAACATGCCCAGCTTCAATGACCGCCTCCGGACACGCAGGCCGAGTGACAGGCGGAGTGACAGGCCGAATGGCAGGCGGAATGACAGGCGGAGTGGCACGCGTCATGACAGGCATTGTGGCAGGCCGAGTAGCAGGCATCCACTGTTCCACCGGGGGCCGCGAAACATCCCGAGAAACAGGCGGCGCTCTTCATGAAGGCCCCGTATCCGCCCGAGAAACCATCGGGAAGGCGCATGTCCGCGTAGCTGTCGTGGCGGCCAAGCATGTAATACCCCATCCAGTAGTGGTAATAGGGGATGCTCCGGCGCCCCTCCATGAAACTTTCCCGCTCCGTTTCGGATGTGGCCCGCTCTTTTTCCTCGAGATCCGAAATGAGGGCGCGGTAATACGCCTTCGTGGCCTCCAGATCGCAATCCCAGGTCTTCTCCTGGAGCCCTGCGATGGTTTTTTCGAAAAAATCGGCGAGCAGCCCTGAGAGGACGCGACCTTCGGAGTCGAAGGCCGCGAGGAAATCTTCCTCGAAACCCGCTTCTGCCTTTTTTGTGCCGAGAATTCTGATCTGCAGTGGATCCCTGCTGATGACTTCGGCGATGCCCTGGCGGGATAGGCCCTCCAGCATGATTGCCACGACCCGCGGCATGGGAAGCTCCATCAGGATGGCGACCTCGACCGGATGGAGCTTTTCCGCCACTTTACCGGGAATCTGGTAGCTGCCGGCGAGGATGCGGGGGGGAGACCATGCGTCTCCGGCCCAGGAAATCGTCTTTGCAAGCTCTTTCTTTTTACGAAAGGATTTGAGTCGACGGGTGTAGAGGAAGAGTCCGGCCGCCGCGAGCGAGGCGCCCGCAAGAACGACGGGGATGAAGCGATCACCGGGACGCACTATCCGAGGTCCCCCTGCTTCGCTTTGTGGACTTCTTGTGCTATCCCCAACGGTTCCGTCGCCGTTTCCGCCAATGAGCGGTTTGGAGCCAGCCCCTGCCGAGGCGAGGGCTTCAGGTTGGATTTCGAGATAGTCGGCGGGAAAATAGAGTCTGAGCCTCTGTGTCTTTCGGGCTGGAAGGTTTTCCTGGAAGAAGAGGCCGGTGAGCCACCATGATCCGCCCGTGCCTGCGCTTCCGTACCAGTCGATTCGATTTTCCTCGTTGACCGAGGCCTCCGTCAGGACGGGGATGGCTTTCTTCTCCTCGGTGGAGAGTGTGCCGCCCTGGACGCGTCTCGGCAGGACAAGCCGCACTGTGCGCGATTTCAGGGGGGAATCCCAGAGCACGGGGCCATAGTCGAAGTAGACGAGGTCCTTGCCCTCCCCTGACTTTGTCGAGCCGACGAGGCCGGCTTTCCCGAACGGGGCTTTGTAGGAGAGCGTGTAGAAGGCTGTGCCCGAGAAGGCCGCGCCGCCTGCGAGGAGAACGTCGTATTTCCCGTTACCGAGATTCTTTATGTCGAGGCCGAGTCGTGTCCCCCCCGGAATGTCGGCATACGAGAGGGAAGAATCGAAGGAGGGTTCGAAGGGCTCGCCCTGGAAATAGAATCCATGCATGCTTCCGCCCGAAGCCTTCCACTCGACTCTCTGGGTGATCGTTGCTTCCAGTCGCGGATCGAGGACGATGGTGATATCGCTCGAAACTGGTGAAGTGTCGAGCGCCCCGAGGCTGCCTTGCGCAGCGAATAGGGCGCAGGTCGCGAACAGGACCGGAAGGATTTTCCGCAGGCACTCCGTATTCATTTCAGCTCCTCTTCTATTTCCAGCTGTACCGAAAGATCGGGAAGGCCGCGGACGCGGTCCCTGCCTCTGAGTATATCACGCGTTTTGTCCTCGAGGACCGCAATTGCCCTCTCCACCGGATTCTGGACCGGGTGGGCGTCCTCGGCGCCGAAGCGGCGTTCCGATGCGGTTTCGTCGAGTTCGTGGAGGACAGCGTCCAGAACCGGGCGCGCGTCGAGAATCGCCTGGATAGCTTCGGGATCATAGAGAGGAAGACTCTGTGTCTCAACTCTTCTGTCGGAAAGCCTTCTCTCCGAATCCTCGAGGAACTTTCCCGCTTCGAGGACGAGCCTGTCGCGCGCCTTTGAGAGTGCTGGATCGGGGAGGCGCAACGCTGCCATGCTTTTCCGGGCCTCCGCAGCTTCGGCCAGAAGCTTTCCTGCTGCCTCCGACTCATCCCCGTCCTTGCGGTTCAATAGGAACCGGAGGCCATTTTTCGTCGACAGGGACACGAAGAACGCGAGAGCAAGAATCGCCAAGCCGAGCCCTGCGGCCGGGAAGACGCCGATACCCGATGCGAGCACAAAGACCGCCGCCAGCGCCGCAGCCGCCGATCCGATGATGCCGAGGGACGAACGGAAAAACCAGCCCGCAATTTTCCGGACAGTCATAACAACTCTTCCTTTACATAGCAGCAGATTGCAGCCATGTGGGTAGGATGTCGGACCCTGGCGCCTGAGCGAGCCGAGTCGGGCTTCGCAGGACGGTATGTTGATCCTTCCACTTTCATGCGACACACTCTATCACAGTCAGATCGTCTGCGCCGACAGTCCTCATTCAGAACGAGTAAACCTACTTATATTTATTGAGTGAATATAGTAAAAATGACTCTATGAGATCCCACCGTAACGTAACAATGCGTGACATCGCCGATCGTGTAGGCGTCTCCGTTAACTCTGTATCCAAAGCTTTGAGCAACAAGCACGATATCAGCAAGGGTACACGGGATGAGATTATCAACGTCGCCAACGAGTTGGGGTATAAATTCAATCCTCTAGGCCAGCGACGAAGTATGCGCAATTCAGGTATCATCGGCTTGATCACTACCGACAGTGCAAATCCGTTCTTTGGACAAATCGTTAAGGGAGTTCAGACGACAATCCGGAAAGCCGGGTATACGATGATGTTGTTCAACACCGACGAAAATTATGCGCAGGAACGAGCGGCCGTCGAACTGCTTGTTGATCAGAATGCCAAGGGGATCATCCTGACCCCATCTCAGGCTCAGGACGAGGATATAGTTTTTCTTATGTCCAAGCGTATTCCCTTTGTCCTTTTGGGACGACATTTCTCCAGACACAAAGTGCCCTGCGTTATCAGTGACGACAAGCAAGGGGCCTACGATGCCGTCAGTCATCTGTTACGCTTGGGGCATCGTCGGATACTATTCCTGAATGCTCCAGAGTACATTTCCAGTGCCCAGGAACGTCTGGAAGGGTACAAGAGGGCCTTGGCTGAGGCAGGGATGCAATTTGACCCAGCGTTGATCCGACTTTGTCGTCCTGACAAAGACAGCGCTTACAATGAAATGATGGCTGTGTTGCTTGAAGAGATAGACTTCTCGGCGATTTTTACGTTCAGCGACATCATGATGCTGGGTGTGATTTCATTGCTGCAACAACGTTCCATCGCTTTCCCTGAGCGGTACTCGCTCGTCGGTTTCGATGACATTGACTTTATTTCGCTATTGAATCCTCCATTGACGACGGTGGCCCAAAACAGCATTGGGTTGGGAAGCCAGAGCGCCGAGCTTTTACTCCAGCTCATTCGGAATGAACCGGTCGATACGGTTGAAAAGGTCATCCCAACCAGACTGGTCGTACGATCATCTACGCGAAGATTTCAGTGAATCTATCCTAAACATGACGGGGCAAAGATCACATCAATTGGACATAGGAACAACTATACTGTCCGAAAACCGGGAAACAGGTAAACATCTGAGTGTCGATTTCGTAATACGGTATCATCTGATGTCTCGGCATATCCAGAATCGAAAAATGGCCGGGATTCCCTTCTATCGGCGTGAGCCATGAATCGGGATGGGCAGGATCGTGTTCTATCAGAATGTACCGGCCGCCAAAATTCAGCGGCCCCACCACTGCGAGCAAGAGCGATCCGTACTCGAAGGCATATCGTTCCTTTCCTGGGACAATGTCTATGCCAGAGTACCTGACGGCGCGCACTTCCATCGGCAGTTCGAAGGTAACGGTATCCCCAGGATTCCACATGCGGGAGACAGGCAGATAGGTTCCGGGAGTGCCAAGGGCGATCGCCTGTCCATTGACAAGAACCGGCACCTTCCCGGCAGTCCACGACGGGATTCTCAGCCTGAGGACCATTTCCAGAGGAGCATCGACATCGAGGCGAATACTCACGGCACCCACGAGTGGCTGCCCTGTCTCGGTGCTCACTCTCACCTGATGCCCCTGATGATCGAACACGAATTTGGAACTGGAATAAATGTCCACATAGAGACCAAGGTCACAGACCGAGTAGAGGAATTCCGGCAAGGAACCGTAGAGTCTGGTTCCAAGCCCGGCGCAGCAGGAGACCGGGGTTTTCCGATTCTCATCCTTCTGAATATCAAGGAATGCGTGATACCTGATATGTTCGTTCCCGGCCTGATTCGCAACAGCTATGTTGTACAGCGACTTCTCGATTTCCGCAACATGTTCCTCCACGTTCGGGAACAACTGATGGTAACGCTGATTTAAATAGATCCAATGCGCTGAACAACACAATTCATTGTACTTGTGCACGGGATCGATCCATCGACAACCTGGCTCCAGTTCTGCGTGCTCTATGGCGACGATGCCACCGCCTGTGTGCTGCCACTGATTCTTGAACATCTTGTATGCGCCGTTGACGGCATTGAGATAAAGCGGCTTCCCTGTTGCGATGTAAAGGTCCATGTATGCGATGATGGCTTCGAGTTCGGTCCCATGAGGACGATGGTGCTTGTGAACCGCATTCTGATTCCCGCAGATGAACTGGGCTAACCACCAGTTTTCCTGGTAGTAGTCTACCGTGACGTCGATGTCGTCCTTCAGTCCGACTTCAGTGAAGTAGACCGTGGTGTTCGCGATCACTCCCTGGTATCCGAGATCGAGATCTTTGGCGATCACACGCTCGTCGCACTGGTTGAACCAAGTCTGCATCCCCCGCATCAGAGAGAGAGCCTTCCTGTTTCCGACCAGATTTGCCGCAAGGAGGCCGTAATTCATCCACACTCGGACGTAATTGGGATATTCGATCGTCCCGAACGCGCTCTTTGGAATCGGCTGGTTGAAGCCATCAGGTTCCGCAGTCTGCTCGATCTCATCGACTATCTGGGTTACCCGATTCCGGAGTTCAGGGTCTTCGACCCACCGCAGGCTGTTCGCAGCGCCCATGAGAAAAAGCCCTGCAGTTTGGCCTTTGATATTGTCCTCGAAATGTCCCCGATACGGTTCGCCGGGGGCGTCACGACCAGTTTTCTTCCTGAACCAATAGAGTATGGAGTCCTGAGACAAGCTCTTCAGATATGCAATGTTGTTATCAAATACGGTCTTGAAGATTCCCGATGTCAATGTGACGCCATGCTGCGGAACGTTTGCTTCTATTTCAATAGCATACTTGCCCATGTGTTCACTCCTCGCTTTATCGTTTCTGATCTGCCAATCACCCACGTAGTGTGTTGCTACATCTCCGAATCTGAGCCTGACCGAGCCTTTAATCGCTTGAGGTTTTTCCTGGTATCGCGAGCAGTCCTTTTGTCATCTCTAGGACAATTCAGACCGGATGTTTACACATGAAAGCCACAGACCAAGAGAGACTTCCTGTTTGCTTTGGCTTGAGCGTAAACCGCCACAGACAAGCCCCAACGCTCTTGTATTCCGGGGAGTAACTTTGGTTCCCTTCGTTGAAGGGCCTCAGATTCTCAGGGACATGAAGCGTAACGGTATAGGGGTCTTTGGCGATCACATCGCTTGTTACGGATAATGTCCCTGTCTTCTCGTTCCAGTCCATGCTCCGGATGTCCACGGCTCCCTGCGTGATATGGCGGGAAGTGCTGAGAATTTGCGGACGATCGAGCTTGGAACGCACACATAAAACGCGAGAGGCGCAGGGGCCCAAACGCAGGGAAATCGCTGTGTCAAACTCTCCTAAAAAAGCATCTTTCCAGTAATCGTACACAAGATATTTGCCTTCTTGCAGATGAAGATCAGTGTACAGGTCAAGGGAAATATCAACGTCTTCAACCAGGAGATTGAGCACATCCACGACGTTCCAGCGTTCGAAGGGACGTTCTATGGCCAGGTTCACCTTGACAATACGGGAATTGTGGACGTTCTCGCGGATATCCATGGGGTGCGCGTCAACGGCCGGCAATCCGCGTCGCAAAAGCTCGATTCGATCTTCGGGCAGTTGCGGCAAGGAATCACCCAAAGTCAGGGGCAAGCCCAACAGGGACACGAAAGAGAGCCTGGAACGTGCCTGATCGAAGCTGTTGAATTTCTCGCGCAGGATGACATTATCTGGATCATCGTAAATCACGACATTGTGCAAAGCGTAGAATTTCATGGCCCGTTGGACACATTGGGTGATAAACTCAGACCATTGGAAAATATCCCCGCCAATTCGGGCTGCGTCGAAAATATCGACCGCCATGGTGATGTCGCGGGAAGTTCGTCCCGAACACGAGAGCATGTAAAAATCGGGGCCCACAACCTTACGAGCCTCTGAGATAGCCTGTCGAAGGGCCATTTCCGAAGTTATTTCGGGATCAAACATGTTGTCATGACACTGGTCCAGATAACCGAGCGTATTGGGGAGGCAATCCCATTTGAGGGCTTCATAGCCCCAATCCAGCACCTGCCGGAAGACGGCGGGGATATATTCCTTCAGATACTTGGGATTGCTTGCATCCAGAAAATACTGTCCGCACCACGTTGGTTTTCTAATCAGCAAAATATCGGGATTATTCTTGATTTGTTCATTTTCGGTAGGATCATTCGTGAAGCCGACCCACAACGCGGGAATCAATCCAAGTTTTTTGATTTCGTCTGCCACGTGCTTGAGCCCGTTCGGGTAACGCCGGGGATCAGGGTGAAATGAGTCCGTATCGGGATAACCAACTCCCGACATATCACTGTGAAACCACTCCCAATCCACCCAGATTGTGTTGGCTCCAAAATCCTTAAGGTTTTTAGCCTGCCATCTTGCATTTTCCAATACGGTATTTTCGTTGGCGTCAAATTGCACCGCGTACCAGGTCATCCAGCCTGCAGGCGGTGTCGGAAAGGTATTTTGCTTGTTGATGGCACAATATGGAATATTGAAGCGCCCTTCATATACACGGGTTTGAACTCGTATGCCAAAGCCGCGAATTATGTCGTTCCCGACTGTGCTCAGGGCAAACTTATAGGTTTTTTCCAACCAATCATAATGCAAGAGTACTGGCGCTGCTCCGAAAAACTCAAGGGCAGCGTCATCGTTTCTATCAAACAAAGCGTTATCGACAGTGGAAGCAGCGGGCCCAAGCGCGCAGCGCAGATCCTGACCGTCTCTGTTCAGGTTGACGGCGAAGGTATCATGCTCCATATCTTTTCCCCACTGCAGGGAGCCATTGAAGTGGTAATCGATATCTCCGCGAGTATCCATTCGCAGTTGAATTCCTGCAGAGCTTAAGCCGAAAATCAAAGTCAATTCCGATAACGCCTCCGGGCCATTTTCAAAATGAATCGCAAGTTTCGAGGCGTCCATCTCCTGTTCAATTCTGAAACTGCTGCTCCTGTAATCTCCAAGATCAAAGAGTTTTTTACCGTGTTTATATACTCCCTCAACGCCTGCATTTTTTACTACGCAGCCGCGTGAGCCGTAAAAACAGGAAAAGGAGTTATTCGAAAGATCGAAGCGCAATCCGTACTGTTTATAATTGACATAGGCTGAATTTTGTCTGTCCTCCATCGCGATCTCCTTGTAAGCGGAAACATTTCAGCGGTTAACCCTTGATGGCGCCGGCGGTAATTCCTTCAAGTATTTGCCGCTGGAAAAAAGCGTAAACGGCGATGATTGGCAAGGCAGTTATGGCGAGTCCTGCGCAGGCCAAGGTATGACTGGAAGAATACATATCATTGACTACACGGTATATTCCTACAGGCAATGTAATTACGTTTGCGCTACTCAAGGCGACAAGAGCCAGGGGGAATTCGTTCCAGACAAACAAAAACTGGATGATCAAAGCGGAAGCGATTCCCGGCTTTGCCAAGGGTAAAGCAATTTTCGCAAAAATGCCTAATTCAGTACAGCCGTCTATCTCGGCCGCTTCATAAAGCTCGTGGGGAAGTATTATGAAGAAGCCCTGCAACAGAAAAATCGCAAAGGGCAACCCTGCGGCGACATAGACCAACGCCAAACCTATCAGGGTATTATTCAATTTCAGGACGATAAGCTCCAAATACACAGGAATCAACACTGTTTGAGTTGAAAGCATTTGACCGACTAGAAAATAAAAAAGCACTTTTCCCGAAAATTTGAAATGGTATCGTGTAAAGGCAAAGGAAGTCATACAGGCCGATCCGACCATCAACACCAACGAAAAGGCGGCAACAATAATACTGTTGCGGAAAAGAAGACTGAAATGCCCGCGCCCCCATGAGTTTACATAATTGGCGACAGTCCAGATTTTCGGAAGTCCGAACCGATTTATGGTAAAATCGGATTCTGTTTTAAAGGACGAAATGAACATCCACAGCAATGGGAACACCGCACAAAATACCAGGATCAGCAAAATCGCGTAAACAACGATTTTTCCAGGAAAACCGAGTTTGCCTTTCGTCATTTGGTTTCCCTCTCTTTTTTTTGTTTTGCCGTGAATCGGAAGTATATCAGCGAAATAATGGACACCATGAGGATATTGATGGTAGAAAGGGCGGTTGAATATCCCAGGCGAAATGACTCAAATGCGGTACGGTAGATATATGTGTTGAGAACTTCGGTAGTATAGTATCCCGGTCCTCCCGATGTTGTCACAAATACCAGATCGAAAACCCTGAAGGCGTCGATAATGACGAGCCCATAAACGACGATGAAAATTGGTTTCAACATAGGAATTATTACTTGCGTGACAACCTGCCAAAAGTTTGCACCATCTATGACAGCAGTTTCTTCCAGCTCTGCCGGAATGCCCTGCAATCCCGAAAGGAGGATGAGCATGTGAAAGGGCATGTTTTTCCATAAACCGATGAAGAAAAGCGCGTAGATCGCCGTATCGGAATTGCCAAGGAAATCGGTCTTCAGCGCTCCAAGTCCGATGACTTCGAGAAGACTATTGATCATCCCGCCGTCGATGCTATAAACCCAGCGGAACAGAATGGTAATGAGAAGCATCGGCAAAAAAGCCGGTATGAATAGAACTGTTCGGAAGAATCCCTTTTTTACTACAAATTTTTCCACCAATAACGCGACAAAAAAGGCGCAGGCTGGTATGAGGACGACGCCAAGTCCCATAAAAATAAAATTGTGCGAAATCGAAAGACCCACTATTTTGTCATTGAAAGCGTTAATATAATTGCGTAGTCCTACAAATTTGAGTTGACTTAACGAAAAACCGCTCCAACTGGTGAAGCTTATTATCAGGCTGAACACCATGGGCGAAACCCAAAGCAGAGTATAGATAGCGAACGAGGGTAATATGAACAGCCAGAAACACCAGAGATGCCTACGATATCGCCTATTCATATAATCTCCTGTGCCCGGAATCAATCAGTAAAACATCTGGATGGTCTCTTGAAGCTGTCCGATATCATGGATTCACTGAACAGCATGATACCGGACAACTCTGCTTTTTACTTTTTGTCAGCCAGAACTTTATCCATTTCGTCCTGAGCGTTTTTAAGAACAGTTTCCGCATTCGCCTTGCCGGCAACCATCTCCTGCATACCGTGCCATATTGAATTGAGAACTGACGAAGGAAGCATATCGATCAGATAGAAGGAATCAGGGGTCAGACCAGGCAGCTGGTATTGGGTGACAACCTTCATCTTTTCACTGGCGAGATAGCTGTTGGCAGACAGCTGAGCTGTTACGCGCCCGCCTTCGGCGGCGCTTGTCTTGGAGACTTCCGGCCCCAATATGTAAAAGAGGAAATCTTTCGCTTGCTCTTTTACTTTGCTCGAAGAGGGGACCACCCAAACGCCACCGTAACTGGCGGCAGTAAGAACCTTGGGATTATCCGTAAACTTTATTCCCTTCATGATCCCAAAGTCGAAATCAGGATTGTCTTTTTTCGCATCATTCAGCTGTTGGGCAAAAACGGTGTGCATGAAGAACATGCCGGCTTTGCCCTTGACCAATTCGGCAACAGCGTCCGGTTCGGTGTAGGTGAGGCAACTCTTGTCAACTACACCTGCCTTCATCAGACGTTCCACAACCTGCATGGCCTTGAGCATCGGCGCGTCAGTGAGTTTCGCAGCGCCCTTGTTGAGGTCAAGGAGATACTGCAAGCCTGTAAACTGAACCTGCACCTTGGCCAGAAGATCGACAAAATTGGCTTTGTTTCCCGCCCCGACGAGGGGCTTATAACCGGCCGCCGAAAGCTTGTGCGCCACGTCGATCAATTCATCGACAGTAGTCGGCTCTTTCAAGCCCAATTTCGCAAAAATCTTGGTGTTGTAGAAAAATACGCTTGTCACGACATAATCCGATGCGCCGTAGACATCGGCCTTGGGGTTCGCTGCATCGAGCAATTTGGAACTCCAGGCGCGCGAGCCGCCCATAAGCACTCCGTCCTTCCAGCCGTACCGGTCATATTCGGCATTGAGCTTTTCGAGCAAATTCCTGCTGGCGAAGTCATTGAAAAAAGTCTTGAAAGCCTGGGCGACATCGGGTGGATTCCCTGCTACGAACTCGGCCATCAGTTTGGGGCCGGAGCCTCCAGTAGCCGGTGTATATTCCATTACAATTTTGACATTCGGATGATCCGCTTCATACTTTTTGATCGCAGCTGGCCAATTCGGCAACGATGCCTCGTTCCATCCGCTTCGCACTCTTACGACGACCTGTTGCGATGATTTCTGGTCGTCGGCGAAAGAGGCGAACAGCGTCAGCAGAACCAGCGCCCCCACAAATAAATACCTTTTCATACCCCTACCTCCTGGCCTTATAGGCCCGAAATGATGATGTGGAAACCGAAAAAAGTTCAATTTCAGGAGTCCCGAAACAATCGCTACCTTAAATTCCCGTACTGCAGCAGCTCCATTGTTTTCGTCATGATCTGTGCCGATTTTTCCACGGAATCCCGCAGATATTGATTTGATTCGGCAGCCTCAAAATCGCCGGCAAAGAGCCGGACCGCACGTTCCATAAGTTTCTGGGCTGCGTATTGCCCCGCCTCTCGGGCGATGCGCGTCCACATGTTCATCCGGATGATGCCATCCTCTGAAAGACTTCTTATTTGCTCGTCTGCCAGACAGGAAGTACCATGCAAGACCAGTTTTGGTTTTCCGAGCGCCAGAGTCAGATCACGGGCGCGTTGTTTAAGGTAGACCGCCTTTCCCACCCCGCTTGATTGCTGCTCCGTGCCCAAATCCGCCACTAAAAAGTCAACGCCTGTTCTTTTTACATACCCCGTGGCTTTCGCAATATAATCATCTCCACGATGATCTTTAATATTTCCGGGAACGCTGAGTTCCTCCATGATGCCTTCGACAAGAACCCTGGCGGAATGTTTTTCCGCGTAAGCCTTTGTCAAAGCTATGTTTTCTTCCAGAGGATAATTCTGCGCGTCAAACATCACGCTCGCAAGGTAATCAATGCCTTCCGTGAGGGCCCACTGATCATCGACCGGATTGGCATGATCAAGATGCGCCAATACGCGGACGTTCCGATATGGCGAGTCCTCGTCGTTGCAGAGTCGCCTCAAGTAATCCATGATTGCCAGGAATCCTGTTTTGGGGTCTTGGCTGTAGGTGACCCGCCTGGCCTGGCTCATGTGCCGGTAGTTATAGGTGATGGCAACCGCAACAGGAATATCTTTAATCTCGTGGCGTGTGGCAAAATCACTGGCGGCCTTCAAAACGGCTTCCGTATTCCAGTGGCTGGCCGTGCAAAAGATCGCCATACAGGCTTTGTTGGCACGCATACGATCGATTTGTTCAAGGGCTTCTTGTCGCGATTGCGTAAGCGGCATTTTTCCTATTCCTCCCAGATGGTATTGCAGGTCTGGTATATCCGCTTGTAGTGCCGGTAGTAATTTTCATATTGCGCATGCCGCACGGGATCGGGCGCATAATGATCCATGGTTCTTGTCATGGAGGCCACTGCACTGCGGACATCGGGGTAGTCCTTCAGGGCCAGGGCGCAGAGGATGCCCAACCCCAAGGTTCCGGCTTCGGTAACTGCGGCCGTTTCAATATCCAGACCTGTGATATCGGCTTTTATCTGCAAAAAAGTCTGGGAGCAGGCGCCGCCTCCCGCCGCGACCAAGTGGGCGACAGCAATGCCGTGCTGCGCGAGCTTTTCAAGATTGTATTTGCCCTCGAAACAAATTCCTTCCATTATGGCTTTGTACATCTGCGATTTTGTCGTTGAGAGTCTCAATCCCAGAAAAGCGCCGGAAGAGTTTGAATCCATGGCTGGAGTACCACTTCCCGCCATATGCGGAAGAAAAAGCAGGCCGGTCGGTGCGTCAGGGCATTCTTCGTCCAACCGGGCGTAGGTATTCACGCTGCACTGTATATTCTCAGCATGGCGATATTTCTCGAAAGTGTCTCTGTACCACTTGAGCGCGGCTCCGGAGGTCGTTGTAAACGCGAGAGTGATGTAGTTGTCGCCAACGACATGAGGCTCGCGGCAAAAATTATCGGCGTACATGTCGGATTCAGCTTGTTCTTTATCGAGGACTGCCACGAGGCAATCAGAGGCCCCCATTCCGATTGTCGCCTGACCCGCTTCGATCGCGCCCGTCCCCAGCGCCGCACAAGCCTGATCGTGGCCTCCAGTCACTATTCGCAGATCCGGATTCAGGGAGAGCTTTCTCGCTATTTCAGGTCGAATATTTCCGTATATCGTGCCGCTTGCAATGGGCTTTGAGAAGCGCTCGCGGTCAAAACCGAAACAGTTGAAAATGCTTTCCGACCATTGCTTCCTGTCTATGTCAAACATCATGCTGCGAGAGGCCAGTGAAAAATCAATGCAGGCCTCGCCGCTCAGGCGAAAGCCGATATAATCCCCGAATAGCATGAATCGCCTGGCTTTTTTGAGCAGTTCCGGTTTATGCTTGGTGATCCACAAAAGTTTGTTCAGAGAATACATGGAATTTACAGGCATGCCTGTGATACGCTGAATGGATGTGTGATCCAGCTTTTCGAGAATATCAGAGATCTCGGCGCTGCCCCGGACGTCGGAGTAATAGATGCTGTTGTCCAGAACCTTGTCGTTTTCATCCAGAAGAATGACTGCTTCGCCGAAAGAGGCGATCGCCAGAGCGGAAAGTTCAGGGATCCCCTGCATCCCCACATCGGCCAATACGGCACATACATTATTAAATACCCTGTTCGCGTTTATCTCGATCCAACCAGGCTGAGGAAAGACAAGATCGTATTCGTGATAACCCGCGTACAGGGGTTTCCCGAAAGCATCTATAACCGTGGCCTTACACCCTGTTGTGCCGACGTCCAGCGCGATATATGCCATACTGATCCCTCTGCCTTATACCGATATCACAATATAACCGCTTTATATCCCAAATAGTTTACGGCGGCCTCCATGACCGCGGCACTAAAACGCCCCTTGGAAAGGCAGACATGATGCCGGTATCCATTTTTGCCGATATGGTAAAGGACATCCTGCAAGCGTGGCACAAGCGCCACACTGTGCACGCCGAAAAATTCTTTATCGACCGGATCATCGGTCAATTCGCCTTCGCCAATATATATCGATATGACGCCGTCCTGAGTCTTCAAACCGGAATACGTGAAGTCGAATTGTGCCATCTCCCCGATATTGACACCTACACAGTTTTCATGATCATAGCTTTTACCCAAGACGGCGTGAGGCTGCAGTGTGCCCTTGGCTTTAAGCATGCTGTTGGCCACCGGTCCACAGTGAAATAGAATACATTTTTCCGATTCGGTACCGTAATTGTTATTCCAATCCATGCAACAGGATGCTTCTTGGCTGGCCAGGCTGAGCATACGGAGCATTACGGCGCTGGAAATATCCAACTCACAGGCAGCAGCGATGCCCCTATCGTTGAGACGGCAAATCACCACACAGGGGGAAACACCCAATTGCTGTTGAATCTCGCTCCAGCAACGTATCGCGATGGAGTCCAGGCGATAGTCGGCAATCAAGTCTTCAACTACCAACTCGAGCTTCGCGATAGTTTCCGCTTTTTCATCTGAAACACAGCCGAAATTCGTGTATTTCCTCAACGATTCCAGTTTTCCGCGAACTCGCGGTACGTCAGAAAAGGTTTTTACCAAGTTGATGACCGTCGAAAGGTCGATCGTTTCCACATTGATTCCGAATTTCTGCAGGGTAAGCTCATCGCATCGCACTGATTTGAAGGCGGTGGTGCGCGCGCCGATGGCGCCGATATTCACGTTGCTCATGCCTCGCACAATCCGGCAAATCGCCGCGAAATCTTTGAGTTGACCAATGAATTGCGGGCGATCCGGATTGAGCACATGTGGTTTGAAAATTGTGAATTTTTTGCCAGACTGTGTCAGAGCGTCCATCATGGCCAGTTTTCCGCAGAAGGCATCACAGCGCTCGTCGGGAGCCATCTTGTCAAGCGAGTCTTCAAAGGCCTGGATAAAAATCGGTTTGCGGCAAAATTTCAATGCGGCGAGAGCGCCGTTTTCGTCGCCAAAATTCGGCAGGCAGACTATGACGCCATCGTATACATCTTCGTTTACCTTTAGAAAAGCCGCGAATTTTTCACCTTCGGCGAGGCTTTCTGCGGCTCCGAAGTGGGTCAGACTTTCATCCATGAGTAGCGCATCGCAACCGGCTTTCTCGACAGCCTCCTTCATCTGCAATCTGGCTTTCAGTATCCCTTCCCCCGGAAAAAAGCCTCTGTTGCCGAAGAATAAAGCGAATGTTGTTTTCCCCGGATTCATGATACCTCTCTCCATAAGCCGATCGGAATCGCCAGAGACTATCCACCGTTTGATCCGGCAGAAAAACCCAACTCGAGTCAGGCGTGGAGTCACGTCTCACGTCGTTTCGGTTGTTATTGTCAGGCCGTATTCCGGAATCCGCAATGAGAGAGGTCATCCCCTTCTTGAGATCCTTTACCCATTCTCATGGAATGCAGAATGATTCACGCTGTGCTTCAAACCGCCATGTGTGTCCTGACACGATACTCACCCGGAGTCATGCAGGTTTCGCGCTTGAATATCACGCTCATGTATTCGGGATGCTCGAAGCCGCAGAGTTCCGCGATCGCAGGCAATTTGAGGTCGGTTTCCCTGAGCAGCTCTTTTATCCTGTTGATCCTGATCGCCCAGATTTCTTCCTGGGGGGATCTTCCGATGAATTTGCGGAATTTTCTCTCGAGGGGACTTCTGGAGATTGCGACGTTTTTGAGCACATCGTCTACGGTGCAGCCGTGCAATGCCTGATCCCTGATGAAGCGCAAAGCCTGAGCGACAGCCGGGTCGGTGATGGCGCTCACGTCACTAGACTGACGTGAAACGATACCTATCGGAGCTACTAGACTGAGTACATCCCCCTGAGGCCCTCCGCCTGCCATGAGGGCGGCCAGCATGTCCGCGGCCTGGTAGCCGATCAACTCGGGATTGGGTCTGACGCTTGAGAGCGGCGGGGTACTCAGTTCGCAGAAAATTTTCTCGTCGTCTACGCCGATGACGGCAATCTCCTCCGGTACATGGATGCCCAGAAGATAGCAGGCGTCGAGAACCTGACGTCCGCGGACATCGTTGCACGCCATTATGGCTGCCGGATGATCGAAAGAAGAAAGCCAGTCCATGATATCCTTCTGGTCTCTGTCCCATGTCGGAACTGCCGTCCCGCGCCATTCTGTGGAAAAGACAGAACATGTGCATCCGGTTTTCTCTATCGACGACTCGAAGCCCTCCTGCCTGTCCGCAGCCCAAAGCTCATGCACGAAACTACAGAAACCGAAGCGCCTGAACCCCTTCTCTATAAGGTGCTCGGCTCCCAATCTGCCGATCATCCTGTTGTCCGATGCAATACGGGGAAAACCGAGATCGTCGAAGAAATCGTTGAGATCGACGACGGGCATGCTCATCCGCCGGAAGATCTCTGCCAGCTCGTGGTTCGTGGGTCGGCTGATGATGCCGTCCCATTTCCCCGATTCGAGCCACGATGGCGGCAAGGCTCCAAGTTCTTTCTGTTCGAGAAAGATAGACCAGGGATAATGTTCACGCAGATATTGAGAAATCCCGGTTAGGATCCCCCGGCCGTACACTACCGAGGTCTCGACCAAGAGGGCCACCCGTGGCGGTCTGTACATTTCAGCTTCCTTGCAAATTCCCAAGGATCGGGGACAGATCCGAATCTTTGCGTGAAACGCAAAGGATCTCAATCGAGATGCGATTGGTCACATTGAAAAAACTCATGAATGACCAAGGGAACTTATTCAGGATAACCCGCAAAAAAGCGTATTGCAATGTCAATGAAAGAAATTCATGATCTCATCGCCGGGGGAAGTACCATTTTCTGTATCGTGATTCCGGAATGGATCTGACAAGGGATTTCAATGCAGGAGTTGTCTCCTTTTATCCGGACGGTGGAGATTTTCGGGCTCTGTCACCTGGAATCAACTCTCTTCCATGGTTCTATCAGACCCTTCTGGTGTTTTTTGTGCAGATTCCTGTATACTCGTTGGTCATGACATATGAAGCTACCGGCTCGGCCCTGGCCGACATCACGGACGAAGAACTGCGTTCGCTCGTCGAGTCGAGCATCACGAAATCAGGCCCTTCAAAGCGCGCAATCGCGCTTCCTCCCGACCTTACTCGCCATCACTCGAGGGCTGGCCTCATCACTGACATGGTGTACGGCCACCTGGGATCTTCCCTTGCGGCAGTCATGCCCGCGCTTGGAACCCACATACCCATGACCTGTGCCGAGCTTGGCTCGATGTTTCCGAAAACCCCACTTTCGCTTTTCCGCAGTCACGACTGGAGAAATGGGGTCACTGAACTTGGGCGGATCGAAGGGAGTTTTGTATCGTCGGTTTCTGGCGGCCTCCTCGATTATGACTGGCCTGTCCACAGGGATCTCGTATCTGGTGCCTACGACAAGATCATTTCGATCGGCCAGGTGGTCCCTCACGAAGTCGTCGGCATGGCCAACCAGGCCAAAAACATATTCGTCGGAGCGGGCGGAAAGGAAGCTATTGACAAAAGCCACTTCCTTGGAGCCGTCTACGGAATGGAGCGCATGATGGGCAGGACGAACACCCCGGTGCGCGCCCTTTTCGACGAAGCGCTGGCACGGTATGGCAGCAAACTGCCGCCCATCCTCTGGATGCTCACGGTCGTCGGACAACGGCAGGATGGCAGTCTTGCTCTCAGGGGATTTTTCTCGGGGGACGACAGGGACTGCTTCGAGCGGGCAGCCGCCCTCTCCCGCGAGGTCAACCTCGACCTCCTCGATGTGCCCCTGAAAAAGGCGGTCGTCTGGCTCGACCCTTCCATGTTCAGGACGACCTGGATCGGAAACAAGGCTGTTTACCGCACACGGATGGCTATGGCGGACGGTGGCGAGCTCGTCGTGATAGCTCCGGGGCTTGAGCGCTTCGGGGAAGACCTCGAGATCGACGCACTCATCAGAAAATACGGGTACCGGTCGGGCAAGGAAATCGTACAGCTCGTCGCAGACAACGCCGATCTTGCTGCGAGCATGTCCGCCGCCGCGCATCTCATCCATGGCTGTCCCGAGGGCAGATTCACGGTCACCTACGCTCCAGGTCCTGGAGTCACAAAAGAAGAGATTGAATCGGTTGACTTTGGTTGGACCGGCATGAGCGAAGCCGTTTCCCTCTACAGGCCTGAAGCATGCGTGCCAGGATGGAACACGAACAGAGCAGGTGAACCTTTCTTTTTTATTCCCAACCCCTCACTCGGACTGTGGAGTCATACGTCCCGGTTTGCGAATAAGTGAGATTTCAAAGGTCCGGTACCTGGTTTTTCGTGCTTCGATGAATCGATGTCGGGTAGATACATCATTCTCAAAGCATCATGCACCAGGTAGGAGGCTGTGCGCTGTGCTCTGCTCACTCGACCTCGAATATGAACTCTATCTCCACAGGAATGTTACCGGGCAATTCATTGGTACCGATCGCTGAGCGAGCGTGCTTTCCCGACTCTCCGAAGACGTCGATGAGTAGTTGCGAACAGCCGTTGATCACCATTGGCTGGTCGTTGAATCCCGGAGCACTCGCCACGAATCCAAGTACTTTCACAACGTTTTTGACTTTATCGAGCGAACCGAGCGAATCATGCAGAACCGCCAGAGCGTTAAGCGTACAGGTCCTGGCGGCTTCCTGCCCCTGCGCCAGAGTCACCTCAACGCCGAGCTTACCTTTGAACGCGGGCACCCCGTTCAAGGTGGGCCCTTGCCCGGATACGTAAGCCATGTTACCGATCCGTTTCACCCTAACATACAGCCCCCCGAGTGGCGGTGGCGCCGGAAGTGTATACCCAAGTTTGGACAGATTTTCGTACGCACTCATGCTTACCTCCTATGGGCAGGATGAAAACATACCCTCTGAAGACTCTTAAACGCCGATACTCCTGTCTCTCGCCGCGATTTTCCACTCCGATCGCCACAAATCATCTGCATCGACGATATGCGCGCGCTCATAGAGTGCGACGGTGGGACAGATATGGGTCGGGAGTACGTAAACTTCATCACCTATTTCGGGCAATTGTCCTTCGGGCTTCTTGAAGACCCAGTGTTCCTCGTTCTGCAATAGTGGTTCACAGCCGTCAAGATTGAGGATTTTCCCACGCAAACCCTTGGGGTCAGCCGAAATACCCTTGTGTCCGAGATCGATGCAGAATGTACCCAGTCCTTCATTCCTGCTCACGACATGCGCGAGGATTATCGCGGCGGTCATAAAATGAAGGTCGGGGAAACTCGACGCGTAGCTATAATCGTGGAGGAAACAGGTGCCAGGGGATAGAATTATCCCTTCCATCTTTGCATAGCACGGGAATGTAGGTGTCCCTCCCATGACGACTTCCGGCACGGACATTCCCGCGTCTACTAGAGGGCGACGTACTGAGTCCATGATTGCGTGACACGCTTCAGCCGCGGCAGTTCGTTCTCCGAGATCACTCTGGTGATTGTGGCCATCGAAGCAGTGAAGCCCCGCGGGGTGCAGACCTTGGCGAGAGGAGATAAATCTGTAGAGCTCTTCCGCTACTGTTCCGGGGCCGACGCCCGTGCGGTGTTGGCCAACATCGAGATCGAGGAACGCACCTGCTGAAATACCTGCCTCCTCGATCAACTCACCAAGTCTTCGCGCCGGACCTAGGGCATCGACGAGAGTGGAGAATTTCGTCCGGGGATAACGGCGCACGAGCTCTACAAATCGTTCTGCGTTCCTGCCGACAAGGGGATAGGCGACAAGGATATCCGGCGCTTCGGCTGCGGCTAGCATCTCCGCTTCGGCGATCGTGGCACACTTGAACTTCTCGATCCCGAAGGACATCGCGAGGCGAGAAATCTCCACTGTTTTGTGTGTCTTGACATGAGGTCTCAACCGTGACACCGATCCTGCAATCCGAATCGCCTCGATAAAATTTTTACGAATCGCTTCCTCGTAGAGCAGCAGTGAGGGAGAAGGCAGCGAAGCAGAATTCTTGACAAATGGAATCCCATCCATGTTTCCTCTCCTCCTGTTGTCGCCTGCGTGCGCACCCATAGGCCACGCGCAGACGTAGTATCCACAGTACTTGTTTTTTTCATGCAGCCATCTTCCACACTCCTGTTTTCCTACAACGCCTGTCGCCGGTCTAGTAGATAAGGCCGGTTGTCGTAGTATCGTCGAGTGGCCACATCGGACGCTGTATCTTTGTGTATGGTATTCTGTGATAGTTGATAGGGATCGGTCCATCAATGTCAGTGTCTATGTAGAGCACTTCTTTGGCGATCGGTCCGAATGCTCCCATGAAGTGATTGGTAGATTTCACTACCAGGATCTTGCGGTCCGCAGGTTCGATGCCAACATTGCGGAATAGCTCCAAACCCAACGCTTGTGTGCGGTTGCTGATAAGAACGGTTTCGACACCGCCCACTTTCACCGCCGCGCAGTCCCCAAGCGCCACCTGTGTTGGACCGAAACTCTGCATACAATCGCGAGCGAGGCCCGTGACCGTTACATCGGCATCAACGGGTGTATCCGAGGCAGGACCTGTCTTGCCACCGAAGCGCAAGGGGAAAGTTGCGCCAAGTCCGGCGTCAAAACAAAGCCGCACGGCGATGGGGTCCCAAATCGGGCCCAAAGCCGCCCCACGGACGTCTCGCGCGATCAGCCGACGCAGGATAGTAGTATTATCCGACGATGCTCCCCCACCGGGGTTATCGGCAGTATCGGCGATCACAACCGGAAAGCCATCGACAGCGATGGCGGCTAAAATGCCGCCGTCGACATCGTAGTACTGAGGTGCACTACGACCTCGCATCGCGACGAATTCCTCTCCTATCTCAGTCGCGAGGCGGTCCGCCATCGCTTTGTCATCATCTGTGACAACCAACACCCGCCCGCCCATCTCAAAGACGTCGGCGTAAGGGAAGCAATGGGCGATCGAGATGGACAAAACACCGTTCTTGCCTTCCAGGGCCTTTATCTTATCGACAAGACCGCGCATCAGCGGCAGCGTCGTGGGATAGCTCCCAATCTGCCGGCAGTCGTACACCGACATCACCGGTTTGATCTGCTTGCGAATCGTCTTCTGCACGAGAGTCAGCAACTCATCAGCTCGGTCCACGACATCGACATGCGGAAATTCCTTATAAAGGATGATTATATCCGTGAGCCGTACACGTTTCAGAGTGAGGTGGCAGTGCAGATCAAGCTCCATGCCAATCACGCAATCGGGACCAACAATGGCCCGCACGCGCTCGACGATATCGCCCTCTACATCATCGTAGCCATAGGCGACCATCGCGCCATGCAAGCCTAGCAACACACCGTCGAGTGGCATAGCGGCCTTGACCTGAGCCAGGATCTCATCGCGCATCGCCTCATAATCGGCACGGTTTGTTAACCCTGAAGGATTGGCAGCGAAACAGCTTCCCTCGATGAGCGTAAACCCTTCTGCCTTTGCCCTATGGCGAGCAACCCACAGAGGCGCTGTGCAAAAGAGCGCTGTGTCGTCGGGATGTTCGCCCGGGCGGAGATATACACACTCTTTGTATGCACGTAACGAGGTTGGAAGTGGGGAGAACATGTTACTTTCTGTGGCGAGGGTGCAGGCAAAAATCCGCATCTTTTTTTCCTTTGGAACGACGTGCAGTCAGTAGAGATACTGTTCCACTGACGAATCTGATCGAATCGACATTAGCTATGGTCCAGGCTCTTCCTATCCTCAAGGAGAATTGGAAAAAGCGCTTTTCTTGCGTTATCATTAACCGGTATTATCATTTTGTCAAGTTATTTTACGTGATATTACTTGACTAACTACAAAATGAAGCCTAGTGTAGATTTTCTACTACCAGTAGAATGACCATGGAGTGGTGCCCGTGTGAAAATATTTTGACCCAAGGTCGGTTTCATGGTGCGTGGATGTGTTTTTGATATCCGGGAATTTACGGTCCATGACGGGCCAGGCATTCGCACTACGGTTTTTTTGAAGGGTTGCCCGCTACGCTGCAACTGGTGCCACAACCCGGAAGGACTTTCTTCACTGCCTCAGCGGCTGCACACCGTGGCAGGGAAACGCCTTGTCGGAGACTTTTACACGGCTAAAGAACTGGCCTCCATCCTGAACCGACAGGCTTTCATTCTCCGCAACGGCGAGGGAGGGATCACGTTTTCCGGGGGCGAGCCAATGATGCAATCGGCCTTTTTGCTTGAAGTTATCGATCGTCTGGACGATTTGACTGTTCTGCTCGATACCTCTGGCTATGCTCCCGAAGAAGATTTCCGGCAGGTCACCGGGCGTTGCGCCATGGTCCATTTCGACCTCAAGATCATTGATCCCGAACTCCATCGTCGATTCACCGGAGTGGACAATGCAGTCATTCTGCGGAACCTGGCTATACTATCGACCATGCATGTTCCGATCATCCTTCGTACACCATTGGTTCCCGGCGTGACCGATACACTGGAGAATCTGGAGGCCGTAGCTCTTCTGGCCAGTAGAACCAGTGGTGTCATGCGTGCGGATCTCCTGCCCTACAACAGGGCTGCCGGCGGCAAATATGCTGCATGTGGAATGAAATTTTCTCCCATGTTTGACGAGTCGGTCGCCACGAATACCGACACGGCGGCTTTCGAGCGCCTGGGTGTGCCGGTACGGGTTTGCTGACAGGGCTTTAGCCCGTGGAAGGAGAAACTGGCCATGAATCGGAGACTAGACGAAATGCGGGAACGGGTACGGGCCCGCGAGCATGTGTATCTTCGCCAGAAATCTTCGCCCGATGTATTGGCGCAATGCGAAGAGCAGCAGTTGTCGTGGATGCGACGAACGTCGCTATTGACGCGGATGCAGTGCGAAGCGGAAAAACCTGTAATCCGGGATGGTGAGAAAATCGTTTTTATGCGAACACTCCCGACAGTACCTGCCTATGATTCGCCGGAGAAATGGGCGGCGCGGTTCGAAGATGGACATGCTCATGAATTAGGCCCCATAAGCAATGTCTGCGCGGACTGGGGATTGGTCCTTTCCCAAGGTCTTGCGGGGAGAAGGCGTGTGGCCGAAGCAACGCGCGCGCGCATGGCCACAACACCGGAGGCCGTTGAATTCCTTGACTGCGCCATCGAGACCATTGATGCCGTTCTCGATCTGGCCGGCCGCTACGCCGTTGAGGCGCGTCGAATCGGACGAGAGGATCTCGCGGCAATTCTGGATATTGTTCCCGCGAATCCGCCGCGCGGTTTTCAGGAAGCATTGCAGTCTCTGGTCATTTTGCGCGCCGTGATCTGGTTGAGCGGAAACTACCATGTCGGTCTCGGGCGGTTCGACCAATACATGTGGACATACCTTGAGCCGGATCTGAAATCCGGCCGGCTTGACACCGTCGAAGCGGAGGACCTTCTCGCGGAGTTTTTTATCTGCCTTAATAAGGACAGCGATCTCTATCCTGGCATTCAGCAGGGCGATAATGGTCAATCGCTGATGCTCGGCGGCACGAAACGCGATGGCAGCGACGCGGTGAATGAACTCACGCGCATGGCGCTTCGCGTAGCCCGCGATGTAAGCATGATCGATCCGAAGATCAACCTTCGTGTCACGCCCAATACACCCCTGGATCTGTTGGAACTGGCTTCTGAAATGACGCGCCAAGGGCTCGGATTTCCCCAGTATTCAAACGACGAAGTGGTTATCCCCGGATTGGTTGCCCACGGTTATACGCTCGAAGATGCGCGCGACTATACTGTTGCTGCATGTTGGGAGTATTCCATTCCGGGCAGGGGCATGGATATCGTCAATATTGGCGCTGTTTCTTTCCCGGCTGCGGCGGACAGAGGAATTCGCGAAGGCCTGAGCGCAGGCGATGATTTCAGCGGCATTCTTCGCCGCACACGTGAGGACATTTCGAACCAAGTCGACGCGATCATGTCGCGCTGCGGAAAAATAATACTTCCGCCCGCCCCGTATTATTCAGTCTTGATGAGCGATTGTCTGGAGCGCGGACGCGATCTATCGACGGGCGCCACCTACAACAACCTTGGCATTCATGGCGCCTGTTCGGCCAATGCGGCGGACGCGCTGGGCGCTGTCAGACATTTCGTCTTTGATAAAAGGACAATCAGCGGCGAAGAGCTGCTGAAGGCATTGAGTACGAATTTCGATGACCATGAGGACATGCGAATCAACCTGGAGCAAGAAGCACCCAAAGTCGGCAACAACGATGACAGGGCAGATGGATTGCTGGCGCAATTATTCGATGATTTCGCCGAGGCGTGTGAGAAACACTCAGATCGATCCGGAGGTCGCGTGATCCGTCCCGGCACAGGTTCGGCCATGTATTATGTCTGGCTGGCGCGCGGCGCTCAGTCGATGCAGGAACCGGTCGTGGAGGCCACGGCGGACGGTCGCCGGAAAGGGGAGTTTTTCAGCTCCAGTCTGGCACCTTCGCCCGGTGTCAAAGTCAGAGGGCCCATCAGCATTCTGCAGACCTTCGGGAAATTGAATTACCGGCGGATCTGCAATGGCGGTCCCATTACTTTGGAGCTATCGGACACGGTCTTCCGCGACACTGAATCCATCCATAAAGTCGCCATGCTGATTCGCAGCTTTGCCCAGACCGGCTGCCAGCAATTGCAGATGAACACTCTCAATGTGGAAACGTTGAAGGATGCGCGCCGGCATCCGGAACGCCACCGCAATCTGATCGTGCGCGTCTGGGGCTGGAGTGGCTACTTCTGCGAGCTGGCGCCGGAGTACCAGGATCACATCATAGGCCGTCACTTGTACGGATGATTCAGGGCGGGGAGCGCGGAGACCTACTCCTGCGCCCCCATGATTTACAACATGCTGTAATTCCCGAAACAAGCGGACGGGACGCTCTCAATCTGAGCTCTCCCGTTTCGGAAGGAGCGCCAACCATGACCATCGAATCCCGACTCGATCTTCATCGACGATACTGGAACCGTTTGCCCCTACCCTATCCGCCGGCTTCGTTTCGAATCGGCGATTATTTCTTCAGCCGTCATTTCGAGGCCGCAAAACCATTTCTGGTTCAAAACAAGAGGATAACCCCTGATATGCTCGTGGTCGAAGACTTTCTTTCGGACTACGAGCGAATGTTCGCCGAAACCGAATCATTGGGGCAGGATGGGTTCTGGACAGCCGAACCCTTTACAGGAATTCCCTGGATGGAAGCCATCCTCGGGTGCGAGGTTTACGCAAACGGGGAAAGTTTTTCCACCCGCTCCTGTCTCCGATCTCTAGATGGGATCGAAAGCATACGTATCGATCTGGACAATCCTTGGCTTCAAAAGTACCTGGAGTTTACCCGAAGGCTCGTCGACCTGGGGAAGGGGCGGTTCACGGTTGGCATGCCCATCATGCGGGGACCATCGGACATCGTCGGCGCCATTCTTGGCCAGACCGAGATGGTCTTCGCTCTCGCCGACGAACCGGAGCGAATGAAAACCTTTTTCCTGAAGGTTGCAGAGGCATTTTTGACGGTAATCCGCGAACAGAAAAAACAGATTCCGCCTTTTCACGGCGGAACATGTTTGGGATTCTACCATGTTTTCTGCCCCGGCTCGTCGATCTGGTTCCAGGACGATCTGTCGGCGATCATGTCGCCGAAAATGTACGGGAGCTTCCTCGACGAACCGGCCCGATCGATCTGCCGGGACCACGAGTACACTGCCGTCCATCTCCATCCCGCTTCGTTCTTCATCCTCGACCAACTCCTCGCGAACGAAGGGCTCAGAGCGATCGAAGTCAACAAGGACTCAGGAGGTCCAGATGTCGGGCAAATGTTGCCCTTCCTCAAACGGATCGCGGAAAAGAAAAACCTCATATTGTGGGGAGACTATTCAATCGCCGATCTGGAGCTGATAAAGAAGAACGTGCCTGCCCGAGGCTTGTTTTTCAATATCGTGTCGCCTTCGATGGACCAGGCGAAGGAAATACTTGCGTTTATCCGCAGGTGGTCCGATTAGCGGTGTGATCATCGGAATACAAACATCGACGGAGAGCAGGGCTCCGA
This sequence comes from Treponemataceae bacterium, assembly GCA_963678065.2. GTDB lineage: Bacteria > Spirochaetota > Spirochaetia > Treponematales > Rectinemataceae. Next base: position 626,207 of record CAXXVZ010000003.1, on the reverse strand, counting down.
CGCAAGTTTAGAGCATGTGCTGGACGTTCAACGCGTTTTACCGACACAGATACACATACTTGGCGCAGGCTACATCCTCGACAGCCTGTCCCAAGGCGCTGAACAGGGTGATGTCCGTCTCGTTCAGCCGCCCGGGGGCGCTGCCCAGTATGATGTCCCCTATCGATCCCTGTATGTGACGCTCGTCGAAGAGCCCTTCCCGGGCGGGGATGATATATTCCCCGCACTCTCTTTTCATCGCCCCGACCTCGTCGGCGTATAGTTTCGACGCCGCCACGAGATCGGAACTCACCTCTCGCTTGTCCGGGCTGAAGGCGCCCACGGCGTTGACATGGGCGCCGGGTTTCACCCACTCGAGCCTCAGGATGGGCTCGGCGCTGGGGGTGAGCGTGCATATGATGTCCGCGTCCCGCACCGTCTCTTCGACGGAAGGGAACACGTGGACGGGCAAGCCGTACTTCTCCTCCGCCTCCCGGGCGAAGGCCAGGGCCCGCTCCGCCGAAATGTCGTACACATTGACCCGCTCGATGTTCCGCACGAGCCTGACGGCCTCGATATGCGAACGAGCCTGCTCGCCTGAGCCGACGAGAGCGAGGATCGGGGCCTCCACGCGGGCGAGGAGCCTCGTGGCGACCGCGCTCACCGCGCCGGTCCGGATTCTGGTGATGCTGGTCGCGTCGACCATGGCCACGAGACTGCCGTGCCCGGACTCGAAGAGCATCACGTAGCCCATGTGCGACGGGTACCCGGTCCCCGCGTTCCGGTGAAAGGCGGTGATGACCTTCGCGCCGAAGTAGTCGCCCTCGCCGAGGCAGGCGGGCATGAACCCGAAGAGATCATCCCCCGGAAGGCGAAGGACTGACCTGGGAGGCTGAATGTATCGGCCGTCGGCGAGGTCGGCCAGGGTTCTCTCCATGAGCTCGATGCAGGTCTCCATCGACAAGACCTCGCATACTTCCTTTTCTTCGATCACGTTCATTATTCGCTCCCGCCCGGCTATCCCTTCATCCGCTTTCCGCCCTTGAACAGCATCGCGATGTTCCGGGCGCCTTTCAGCACGCTGATATTCTCGAGCGGATTCCCGCTCGCTACGACGATGTCGGCCAGCTTGCCGGCCTCGAGGCTTCCGATGCGGTCGTCCATCATAAGGCGCGCGGCGTTGGCCGTGCCAGCCACGATCGCCTCCATGGACGTCATGCCCGCCTGCGTCATGGCCACAAACTCGGCGCCATTGTCGAGATAGGGGAAATTCTTTGTATTGCCGAAATCGGTGCCGAGGACGATCCTGACTCCCGCCTTCCTGGCCATGGCGATGGTCTTCACGTTGGCCTCGGCGCAATCCTTAGCCTTCTCCGCCATCCATGGCGGAAGATTAGGCAAATTGGCGACCCCCAGGGATACCGCGAGCGTCGTGACGAGGGGGACGCCGAGCTCGGCCATGAGGTCGATCTCCCGCTGGGTGAGGAAGACGCCGTGCTCGATGCTCGAAACCCCTGCCTTCAGCGCCTGGAAGGCGCCTTCGTTGCCCGTGCAATGGGCGGCGACGTAGCCGTGGTGGCGCCTCGTCTCGTCGACGATCGCCTTCAATTCTTCGGGGGAGAACTGGACGTCGTCGATGCGGTCGCCCGGGGAGGAGACGCCTCCGGTAGCGCATATCTTTATGAACTTGGCGCCGGCGCGGAACTGCTCCCTCACGCCGAGGACGCAGTCGTCGACGCCGTCCACGAGCCGGTGGGAATGACTGTGCGCGTTGGAAAACTCTTTGGACAGGTGGAGCGTCGCGTCCACGTGGCCGCCCGTTATTCCGAGGATTTTGCCTCCCGGCAGGATGCGTGGCCCCTTAAGCGCTCCCCGCTCGACGGCGCGGGAGAGGTAGAGACCGGCCTCGCTCATTTCCCGCAGCCCTGTGAAGCCTGAGTCGAGGAGGAGCCCCATCTGGTAGGCGGCGCCGAGAAGCTGATCTCCGAAGAACTCGGAGCCTCCTGAGTCCTGTTCTCCCGTGAGGTGGGCGTGGCAGTCGATGAATCCGGGCAGGATGGTCCCGCTCCCAACATCTATGACCTCGGCTTCCGCGGGGATGTCGAAGCCCAGCCCGGAACCGACGTATTCAATTGTCTCTCCGAAGCACACGAGGCCCTTTTCCAGTGCCTGGTCCGAAACGGCGTCTATGATCCTTCCCTTCAGGACATACTTCTTCATGGCTCGTCCTCGCTTGTTCTTGTATCGCCCGATTTACCGAGGCTTCGGGCGCGTGCGGCCTCGAGCAGAAGTTCGAGGGAACGTTCGATTTCACGCCGCGGTACGGAAATGTTCATGCGCATATATCCGGCGGGTCCTCCGTAGTTCTCTCCCGGGTCGAGGCAGAGGAGAGCCTCTTCGAGAAGGAATCGATTGAGCTCCCCCGCCGCCAGTCCGAGACCCCGGAAATCGATCCACAGGACGTAGGTCCCCTCCGGCCTGAGGACCGACACGGCCGGAAGGCGCTCCCTGAAAAAGGAATCGATGAACAGATAATTGTCCCATACGTATTCCAGCATGGCATCGAGCCAGGCCGCCCCTTCTTCGGTGTAGGCGCCAAGGAGCGCAGCGTGGAGGAAGGGGTCGATGCTTCCGTAATGGTCGGAATTCCGCTGGAGCAAAAAACGCTCTCTCAAACTTGCGTCGGGGATGACGACATTTGAATGATTGACGCCCGTGAGCCCGAAACACTTGCCGAGGGAGCTGCAGGTGATGCTCTGGGCGCCTTCCCCGGCGACCGTATGATATGGCGGGATCGAGGCCTCGCCGAAGACGACCTCCGCAAATATCTCATCGCTGAACACAAGCACATCGTGTCTTGCCGCGAGCTCGGCTATCCTCTCCAGATCATGGATTCCCCAGATGGTGCCCGTGGGATTGTTCGGATTGCAGAGGACGAGGAGTCTGTTCCCCGATTCGCTCATCCTCGCCTCGAGGTCTTCGAAGTCGATGTGATACCGGCCCTTTTTCAGGACTAGCGGGCTCTCGGCAACCTTTCTCCCCAGGCGCCCGGCCGCCTGGTTGTATCTCCGGTAGCCGGGAGTGAGCGTGATGATCGACTCCTCCGGCCCCGTGAAGGCGCGGATCGAGGTGGCGAGCGAAAAAATCACCCCGTGGGTGGGCAGTATCCACTCGGGTCGTATCCGTGCGCCTCTCCGGTTCTCGAACCACCAGACGACCCGGTCGAGGTATTCCGGCGTCAATATGGTGAATCCGAGCAATCCGTTGTCAGCGGCCTTCCTCACCGCGTCGACTATGGCAGGCGCTGTCCTGAAGCCGAACTCGGCCCCCCAATAGCTCGTCAGGCCGGCGTCGCGGATTGCCGGAGGTTGCCACTCCTCGATCATGTTGCCGATGCCGGATCGATCGACGGCAGTATCAAAATCATATCTCATATAGACGCTTCTCCAGGTATGGCCTTCGACCAGCCGAGGGATCTCGGGATTGTCGCGTTTCAGCTCGCGGGCGGCTCATTGATTTATGGTGTCGACATTGTGGCATGCCACAAAATGCCCCGGCCCGCGCTCCCGCAGTTCGGGTCTCCGGGAAAGACAGATGTCGCTCGCGTAGGCGCATCTCTTGTTGAAGCTGCAGCCTTCGCCAAGGTTGATCGGGCTGGGCACGTCTCCGGCCAGGAGTATCCGCTTTCGTCCCCGCTCCACATCCGGATCGGCGACGGGGATGGCTGACAGGAGAGCCTTGGTGTAGGGGTGATAGCTCTTTTCGTACAGACTGTCGCTCGGCGCCAACTCCATCAGGGATCCGAGGTACATGACAGCGATCTGGTCCGAGATGTGCCTGACCATGGACAAATCGTGGGTGATGAAGAGGAGAGACAGGTTCATCTTCTTCTGCAGTTGCTTGATCAGGTTCACGATCTGCGCCTGGATGGAGACATCGAGGGCGGAAATGGGCTCGTCGCAGACGATCAATTCGGGCTCAACCGCCAGCGCCCGCGCTATGCCGATCCGCTGCCGCTGGCCCCCGGAAAATTCGTGGGGGAAGCGGTTGGCGTGCCCCTCGTTCAGGCCCACCAGCCGCAGGAGTTCGAGCACGCGGCTTCGCCTTTCGCTTCCCGGATAGAGGCCGTGGATGTCCATGCCCTCGGCGACGATGTCGCTGACGACGCACAGGGGATCCAGCGAGGCGTAGGGATCCTGAAAGATCATCTGAACCTCTTTGCGGAAACGCTTCCTTTCCTTCCGGTCGAGCGTCCAGATATCCCTGCCCTTGAAGAGTATCCGCCCCTCGTCCGGCCTGTGCAGCCTGAGTATGCTCTTCCCCAGCGTGGTTTTTCCGCAGCCGGACTCACCCACGAGGCCGGTGGTCGTCCCTCTCTTTATGGCGAGACTGAGGCCGTTGACGGCCTTCAGGACTCCCTTGTCAATGCGGTAGAACACCTTCAGATCCTGGATTTCCAGGAGCTTGTCGCTAACCATGACGCACTTCCGCCCCCCGCTCTCCCCTCGCGTCGCGAGTGAAGGCGGGATGGTTGAGCCAGCAGGCCGAGAAATGGCCGGAATCCCCGAGATGCACAGATTCGGGCTCGGCCCTGACGCATATGTTCATCGCGTATCGGCACCTCGAGGCGAAGGCGCATCCGGGAGGCGGGGCTATCAGGTCGGGAGGCGCACCCCTGATGGAGTACAGATCCTCATCAGTCTTGCGGTCCACCCGCGGGACTGAGCCCAGAAGTCCTTTTGTATAGGGATGGGCGCTTCCCTTGAAGATGTCGTCCGACCTTCCATGCTCGACGATCTTGCCAGCGTACATTATGTAAATCCTGTCGGCCATGTTGGCGACCACTCCCATGTCGTGGGTGATCAGGACAATGGCCGTATTCAGCTTCGCCTTGAGCCCGTTCATCAAGTCGATGACCTGTGCCTGGATAGTGACATCCAGCGCCGTCGTGGGCTCGTCCGCGAAGAGTATCTCGGGGCCGCAGATGATGGCGATGGCTATCATGATGCGCTGGCGCATCCCGCCCGAGAGCTGGTGGGGATACCGTCGCATGTTCTTCTCCGGGGAGGGCATGTTGACCAAGCGCATGATCTCCAGGACCCGGTGCTCGGCTTCCTGCCTCGTGGCCACTCTGTGCTGCCGGTAGTTCTCGATTATCTGATCCCCAACAGTCATCGTCGGATTGAGGTAGGTGAAGGGATCCTGGAATATGATGGACATCCTGTTTCCCTGATAGGCCCTCATCTCCTTCGCCGACTTCGCCAGGAGATTCTCGCCGTCGAAGAGGATCTCCCCGCTCTTGACCCTTCCGACGCCTTTGGGGTTCGTCCGGAGGACGGTCTGAATCGAAACAGTCTTTCCGCAGCCCGATTCGCCGACGATGGCGATGGTCTCCCCCTTCCCGAGATGCCAGGTGACGCCGCGGACGGCCTGCACCTCCCCCTGGTAGGTGTCGAATGAGACCGCCAGATTATTGACGGACAGGATCGGCTTTGCATCCATCGGCGTCTTCGCTCCCTTTGTCTCGGGTTTCATGTCAGGACCTCAGCTTCGGGTCCAGCGCATCGCGCAAGCCATCGCCGATCATGTTGAAACAGAGCATGGCGATGCTCACGCAGAGGCAGGGAAAGACGAACTGGTAGGGATAGTAGCGGAAAATCTCCGACGCTATCTTGATCAGTTGCCCCCAGCTTGGGTTCGGCGGCTTGATTCCGAGGCCGATGTAGCTCAGGAAGGCCTCGTAGAAGATGATCGAGGGCATAGTCAGCGTCATGCCGACCACCATTATCCCGAGGGTGTTGGGAATGAGATGCCTGAAGATCAGTCTGAACGGCGAGGCTCCCAGGGTCTCGCTGGCGACCACGAATTCCCTGGATTTCAGCTGGAGAATGAGGCCTCGGGTCAGGCGGGCCGATCCCATCCATCCGGTGATGGACATGGCGAGCACCAGGGTCATTATGTTCCCGCTGCCGAGTATCACCATGATGAGTATCATGTAGATGAGCGGCGGGATCCCTATGAGAACGTCTATGCCGCGCATGATTATCTGATCGAGTTTTCCGCCGAAGTAGCCGGAGATCCCCCCGATGGTCATTCCGATGAGATAGGGGATGACGGTGGCCAGGAGGGCGATAAGGAGGGATACCCGCCCGCCCACCCAGACGCGGGTCCACAGGTCGCGCCCGAGCGCGTCCGTTCCGAACCAGTGCGCCGAGCTCGGCGGGGAATTGGCGGCGCCGTAGTCGTTGCTGAAGTAGTCGTACCTGGTCATCAGCGGGCCGAAGATGACAAAGAAGACCAGGATGGAGAGAATCACCAGGCTCGCGACCGCGGTCGCGCTCTTGCGGAAACTCCGCCAGACATCCTTGGCGAAGCTCGTGGATTTCCTGACCACCGCGTCGGTCTCCATGCTGTCCTGAGGGAGGGGGAGGAAATCATCCTCCATAAAGCACCTGTCTTGCTGCGTCATTCCTTCCTCACTTCAGGCGAATCCTGGGATCAATGAATCCATACAGGAGGTCAACGAGCAAATTCATGACGACGAGGAAGGTCCCGTAAAAAATGGTGAGACCCATGATCAGCGTATAGTCCAGCGTCGTTATCGAGTCCACAAAGTGCTTTCCGAGGCCGGGTATCAGGAAAATGCTCTCCACCACGAAGGAACCGGTCAGGACCGACGCAATCTGCACGCCCATGTTCGTGATGATGGGCACGAGGGAATTTTTGAACTCGTGCTTCATGACGACCCGGATGGGAGAAATCCCCTTGGACCGGGCGGTTTTGATGTAATCCTGCGTGGTTACGCCGAGCATGCTGGCGCGCATGTTGCGCGTTGTGACGGCAATGGTTCCCATGCCCAGGACGAAGGCGGGCATGACAAGCTGCTTCAGGCTTCCCCATCCTGTCACCGGAAGGATCCTCAGCTTGACTCCCAGGAGGAAGCGCAGGAGGGGACCGAGCACCATCGCCGGCAGGGCAATACCGAGGATCGCCACTATCATCAAGAGGTAGTCGGGCCACTTGTTCTTGAATTGGGCGCACAGTATCCCGAAAAGGATACCAATGGATTCGCTGATTATGAACGAAATCAAGCCGAGCCTGGCTGATACGGGAAAGCTTTCCGTGATGATCGTCACTACGCTTCTTCCCACCTTCTTGAGCGAATAGCCCAAGTCGCCGCGCAGAAGGTTTTTCATGTAGTGGAAGTATTGTACGTATACTGGCTTGTCGAGCCCGTAGTATTCCCGCTGTTTCTGCTGGATGACCTCGGGAACGGTTTCGCTCAGGAAAGGATTCCCGGGAAGCAACTTGACAAGGAAAAAGGTCAGAGTGGCCAGGATGAGGACCGTTGCGACAGCCGTCACCAGTTTTCGCCATATATAGCCGAGCATCGATTGTCCACCGCCCCCTTTCCCTCGACGTAAGCGGCCGCCGGCCCTGATCATGGAATCCGGCGGCTGACGCCACGTTTTTTTCTGAAATGACTTTTCTATTTCTTGAAGTCCGCCTGCGAATAGTCGAGATACGTAGCCATGTACATACCACCGAGTTTCGGGTTGTAGACGACATATACCTGCTGCCAATTCAGGAGAAGGTCGACCACATTGTCGCAATAATACTTTTCAAGATCGAACATCCTGTCTTTTCGCTCTTTCCAGTTGGTCGCCATGGAGGCCTTTTGATAGAGGAAGTCAAAAGCTGCATTCTTGTAGTTGTACGGGGCGCCGGCATTGCTCAGGTAGGATTTTGCGATATCGTCGAGCCAGTCGATCTTGCCGAGCGAGGAGCCGCCCTTCCACAAATCGTAGTCGCTCGCGTAGACTTTGGCGATCATGGAAGGTATGGGCTGGGCGTCTATCGCGCAGGTCACGCCGAGATTTTTCTTCAGCATGTCCTGGATGGCCTGCAGTGCCATGAGGCTGCCCTGGGAATCGAAGCAGAGCATCGTGAAGGTGGGGATATCGGACGCGCCGAGTCCCAGTTCCTTCAAGGCAAGGCCGAGGTACTCCCTGGCCTTCGCGGGGTTATCGTCAACCTGGAAGCCCGTGTATGGATACTCGAGGTTGAATCGACCCTTCACGCCCCGCTCGTTCGGTGCGGTGAGCCTCGTCGAGGGGGTTGAGGTCGTGTACACGGTCGATACCAGGGCCTGGCGGTCTATCGCGTAGCTGAGGGCCTTGCGGAAATTGGCGTTCGAAAGGAACCGGCCAGTCTTCTCGTTCTTGCCCTTGTGGTTGACGTGGAGGAACTGATAGTTGGATGCGTAGGACTCCACGGCAAAGCCCTTGTCCGTGAGTGTCTTGACCTGGTTGCGGTTGCTGAGTTCGACGAGGTCCAATTGCCTGGCCAGCATCATGTCGACCGCCGTATCTCCTGCCGCATTGATGAATGCGTCGATCTCGGCAAGAGAGATGGAGCGGGCATCCCAATAGTTTTCGTTCTTGACGAGAACCAGCTTCGAATCATGGTCCCAGGACTTGAGGGTGAAGGGGCCATTGGTGAGCAGATTTGCAGCCTCGGATCCGTAGACAGCCCCCTTGGCCTCGACGAAAGCCTTGCTCATCGGGCTGAAGGGCCAGTCGGAAAATACCAGAGGGAAGGTCGGCACGGCCAGGGAAAGCTTCAGGGTGTAGTCGTTCTTCACCTCGATGCCGACATCTTCAGCCTTGCTTTTGCCCTTGTAGTATGCCTCCGCGTTTTTGATGACAAAGGCGGAGTTGGCTTTCGCGAAAGCCTTCGAGGAGTCGAGGAGCCTGAAGAAGCCGTATTGGAAATCCTTCGCCGTCACGGGGCTGCCGTCGCTGAAACGGCTTTTGCGAAGGTGGAAGGTATACTCCTTGTTGTCGGCCGATACCTCCCAGGACTCGGCGATGCCCGGGACTGCCTCGCCGTTGACGTTCCTTACAAGGCCTTCCACCATCATCCGCAGTGCATTGTAGGCGGCGTCCTCATTTGCCCTGTGCGGGTCCATGCTGGCCGGTTCGTAGGGCCAACCCACCTTCAGGATCGTGTTGCTTCCGTCGTTTGCCCCTTGGGCGCCCGCCAGGTTCACGGCCAGGGCACAGACTGTGAGAATGATCAGCCATCGTTTCATCATAGCAGTTCCTCCTTGATCAAGAACTCTTATAAGCGGGCCTTGTAGTGATTCGGTCGCTCTAGGCCCCGCTGATGCTCAATTCATTGACCTGCAGGCTGCAGGCTCCGATCCCGTAGTTGTCCAGAGCCAGCATGGTCCCGATATAAAAATCCCTTCCGACCTCCTCGACTCCCTTCAGCAAGCCCCCCAAGCTGCCGGTAAGCACGAGAGGGCCTGTAGCCGATTCCCGCCTCCCATTTCGTACGGCAAGGCCCTTGCATGGAATGCTGAAGGCTCCTGAGGCTATGTTGATGGAATGGAAGACATCGAAGCTTGCCGTGACGAGGATCCCGTCCTCCAGACCTTCGACCATCTCGCCGAGGCCGCGCAAGCCCGGTTCGATGCACAGGTTTCGCGGCGTTACCTGGATGGCGGTGGGGATGTTCCCGGAAAGGAGGGGCCGGCGCCCGGCGTTCCCCGTCGGTTTAGCCACGAGAGCTTTGGCCGTCGCCAGGTTATGCATGAGGCCCACGAAGAGGCCGCGATCCAGCAGGTCGACGACTCCCCCCGAACTGCCCTCGCAATCGCAGGCAATGTCGAAGCCGCTGTCCGGACGGGAGGGATAGTCCCTCACCCTGAGGCAATCGGCGGCGACCTTGCCGCCCAGCTTCCCCGAAAACAGGGATGAACCCTCCAGGTATCGCTGGCCGGAAAAGAGCTGCCAAACTGTGGACATGATGTTGTAGACGACGTTCCTGTGGAGGATGGCCTTATAGGAACCCGAGCGGAAAGGCTTCGGGTCATACTGGCTTTCCAGCATCTCCACCAGGTTGTGGCCGAAATCCTCGACGCTGAAACGGTCCAGGGCCGAGGCCGTCCTGTTGTAGCTCGCCGTATACAGGCGGCCTCCCTTTCCGGAGTTGGCCACGGCCGTCAGGATGTACAGGGGCCGCGTCGAGCCGACATCCAGGCCATGCGAATTGACCGTGTGCATCCCGATCGTCTCGGCCCGCAGGGAGAGGAATACCTCGGATATCCTGGAGTCAAAGGCGCAAAGATCCTGCTCGAAGGCCTGGCCATAAGAACTGAGCGAATCGATATCGAGTTCAGCCTCGATATGGCCGAGGTCCACGGTGACGGCGCCTGGACCCCGGTGGATTTCGTCCGGCGAGGAGCTTTCGGAAAACCGGCCGTTCTCATAGGCTTCGCGCAGAACCTTCACGGGATCGTCGTGGAGATCCTGGGTGTAGGAATACCCCGTCTTGTCTCCCGAAACCCGAAGGTACAGCGCCGCATCTTCGGAGCGGTCGGCGCCGGTCACGGCTCCACCGTGAACCTCCACCTGGCCGATTCTATGGCTTTCGGCATTCACTTCTGCTTCCACGGCTCCACGCGGAAGGGAGGCAAAGGCCTTCTGGAACGCTGTCATGTCGGTCATCGTTTTGTACCGCCTACCGTCATTCCGGAAATCCGGATGCGCGGCTGGAAGGCTGTGGTGGGGACCAATCCCGAAGAGGCGCCGCAAAACGACCCCTTTTCAGGCACGAGTATTCTCCCGACCCGATCCACGCGCTTGATCATCTCCATGCTGTTCCCGCTCAAGGTGATGCCCTTCACCTGATGGGAGATCGATCCGTTCCTGACCCAATAGGCTTCCTTCACCTCGATCGAGAACTCGACGCCGCTGTCCCCGCCTCCCAATTCCTTGACGTACAGGCCCTCATCCATGGACCGGATCATCTCCTCCTCGTCATCTTCCCCGGCGGCAAGGTAGGTATTGTGCATGCGGGAAGCCGGCGCGAAGCAGTAGCTCTGCCTCCTGCCGCTCCCTGTCGACTCCATGCCCAAAAGGCGGGCACCTTTCCGTCCGCAGAGATAGCTCTTGAGAATGCCGTTTTCGATGAGCAGGTTCTTCCTGGTGGGGTGGCCCTCATCGTCGACAGCCTCCGACCCGTACATCCCCGGGATGCCGCCGTCGTCGACAAGCGTTACCTTTTCGGAGGCGACCTTCTGCCCAAGCTTTCCGGCGAATTCCCCGTATCCGACGGCGATGTTCTCGGCCTCGAGCGGGTGGCCACAGGCCTCGTGCCACAGCACGCCCCCGTTCCCCCCTTCGATCACTACCGGCACGACGCAGGATTCGGCGGGCCTGGCCTTGAGCCTGGCTGTCATCGAAGCGACCTGGCCCCGGGCGAAAGCCTCGTAGTCGCCCTCGAACAGCTCGAAACCGCAGGGGCCCACGAAATCGTTGAACTCGAAGAGCGACTCCGTGCCGACCTCGACCGTCGCATCCAGACGGACCCGTGTCCTGACCCTGTCGTCTTCCGTCAGCAGGCCTTCGCTGTTCGCGACGAGGATATGCTGGTTCGAATCAAAGTACACGAGGTTGAGATTCCGGACCCCTCCGGCCTCTCTTGCAGCCCCGTCCATCTCTTTCAGTATCTTGATCTTCCTGCCGAAGTCGACCGTGTGAGGCCAGATCTCGACAGGAGTCGGAGTCGGGTATCTGTGGGGGGAGAATTGGATATCCGGAAGCCGGGAAGGGGTCATAGGCGGGAGAAGATCGGCCGCCCGCTCGGCAAGCCGCACGAGCCCGCCCAAGCTAGTGTCGTTGGTGTGGACATATACGCTGCGGGTACCCTTCAGCACGTAGATGCCAGCCCCGTGGATGTGGAGGGAGGTGATGCCCCCGAACATTCGCTTTGCACAGCGAATGTTCGTGTCCCGCCGGTCTTCCCAAAACAGCTCGGAAAAATCTCCGCCTGAAGACAGGGCCCTATGCAGTATCAGGTTCAACTCGTCGCGCTGCAGCATGGCACCCTACCCTCAGGCTTCGTTGAGATACTTGTAGACGGTGTAGCGCGACACTTCCAGCTTTTCGGCGACATAGGGAACCGCCTTCTGGAATCGAAATATGTTCATGCCCTGCAGCCGCCTGATGATCTCGAGGCGATCCTGCTTTGTCATTTCATCTACCCGCTTGCCCATCGCATCGATGCAGGCTTTGACTTTGAGTTCCAGCTGATTGCCCTTGTTGTCTTCGGTAATCGCCTCTTCAAGATCCGAGTTGACGCGAATGAAGGACTCCAGGGTTCTGGTCATGGCCTCCATATCGGTGAAGTCGTAATTGACGCCGAACCCGAAGCGATAGCTGTCGCCCTTCAGCACCCATGTCGACGTTTTCACCTTCTTGCCTTTTTTCGTGATTACCAGGTGATTCACATAATCGGATCCTATGAATGGCCTCTCCATGGCGGGGTCGAACTCGCCTCCATAGATATCCTCGGTTGATCCGACTTCCCTTCCCGAAACTCCGTTGTTGCATATCTTCAATATCGGATGATCCGGAACACTCAGGTCGTGGATGAGGGTCTCGCAGTTCGGACCGAAGGTTTCAGCTATTCCTTCCGCCAAATTGCACAAGAAAACGTAGACTTCTTCCCGCTTCATGATCCCATCCCGCCTCTTCGTCCAAAGGCAATCAGTCCAGCGGCGCTGATGCTGCCAGTGGATACCAAGCCTTCAGTCAGGTAAGTATAGGATTGACTTTACAATCTGTCAACATTATCTGTCTACATATTGTCTATTTACTGTGGAAAAGGTCTGGTGAATGCGGCCTTGGACCCGTTTCCCTGTCTGGAGGACTTCTTCATGACTTAAGTCTTTGGGAACCGTCGACATGTGTCGACATGTATGGAAGAGAAGCGAAGGAGCTTATCAATTCCTTTCAACTTTATTCCTTTACTGCTCCTGCGATAACGCCGCTTACGTAGTACCGCTGTGCCCAGAGGAAGAAAACAAGAAGAGGCAGAGAGACAATTATGGTAGCAGCGCTGATTTCATTCCAATGAACGGTAATCTCGGAGACCATGGCGCCCAGTTTCAGCGATACTGTCGCTTTTTCTTTCGATTCAAGGATTACAAGAGTGAAGATATACTCGGCCCAGGTAATGATGAAGGTGTAAAGGGCGACTGCGACGAGACCGATTTTTGAAACAGGGAAAACGATAAGCCAGTACGCCTTGAGTACGCTGCAACCGTCGATATATGCAGCCTCTTCCATATCGTTCGGGATGTTTTCATAGCAGCCCATCGACATCCAAACGGCGAATGGTAGCGTAAATGCCATATTGATGAGAATGAGGGCAAAATGCGTGTCCACGAGCTTCAAACGGTCCATCATTCCGTATAAAGGGATGAGTATTGAGGGACCGGGAAACATCTGGGTGACGAGTAGAAGGATGAGGAGCGCATCTGCGCCTTTGAAATGAATGCGCGAGAATGCATATCCGCTGAGGGCCGACAGGAATGTCACAATGAGGGTCGTGATAACGGCAATCTTGAGGCTATTCAGGAGATAGCTGATCCAGCTTCCATTCCTGTAGTCGAACAGTACGGACTTGTAGGTTTCGAGCGTCGGATTCTTCGGAATGTACTCGATCGGTACTTTTTGGACTTCGGCGATTCCTTTGAACGAAGAAACCAAAATCCAGAGAAAGGGGAAGAGGACGATCAGAAGAATGACTATACAGAGCAGGTTACGTCCCTGCCGTCGTGCCGCCGTGCGCGCTGAAACCTTTCGATTGCTCATCGGGCGCCTCCCGCTTTGGCCGCGATCATGTGCTTCGATCTATCCCTGAACAGACGCAGATACATCATTGTGAGAGCCAGAATGATCAAGAAGTTGAGGACCGACAGGGCCGAAGCCTCTCCAAAGCGATAATGCTGGAATCCGGTTTTATAGATCAGGGTCGAAAGCAGCTCGGTGTAGTGAAGCGGTCCACCGCCGGTCATGATGAGTACCAGCGCGATACTGTTCAGTATCCAGACCGTATTCATAATTGTCGTCGTCAATATGAGGGACTTGATCCCTGGCAGTGTGATGAACCGAAAACGCTGGAAGCCATTCGCCCCGTCAACCAGAGCGGCCTCATACCGCTCGATCGGGATACCCTTCATTCCAGCTGCCAGCATTATCCCCTCGAAGGGGAAAAGCCGCCACGCGAGCACGATAGTGAGGACATACAGTGCTGTGCCCGGCTTGCTGAGGAAAGGAACCGGACTTGCAAGGATCCCGGTTTTCACAAGAAGGTCGTTGATGACACCGAGCTGGGGATGGAGCATCCATTTCCACACTGAAGCAATGATGACGGGCGGCAAAGCCCATGGAATCAGAATGAGACCAGTGGTAATTTTTGTCATGAGGCTATCCTCGCTCAGGACCAGCCCGGCGATGAGTCCGAGTACGAGCGTAAGGGCCACGCCTCCTCCCACGTAGACAAGAGTATTCTTGAGAGCGAGGAAGGTTACATTGTCCGAAAATACCCGGACATACGAGGCGAGACCGACGAAACCACCGCTCCCAGGGTCTGTGAGAACCTTGTCCGTCATGCTCAACCTGAACAGATCGACGACCGGATAGATGATGAAGGACACAACGAAAAGCACTACCGGCGCGATACATACAAAGGCAAATATTTTCTTTTGACGGTTCATGGCTCCCCTGCCTCGATCCGGTTCGGCCGGCCTCCCCCTTTCGAGGGAGAACCGATCCGCCACGTACTCGAATACTTATTTCTTCATCACCGCTTTGAGTCTGGTCGCGACTTTGTCAAGCGCGGCCTGCGGTTCGGATACGCCAAGAAGCACCTCCTGCATCGCCTCGGCGAGGTAGGTCTGACCGGAGCTCAGGCCGGGGAATGCGGGCATGGGCTGAACGCCCCTGAAAAGGGTTCCCTCATCATATTTCTTTTTGAGATCTGGCCAGTATTTCCCGATCGACTTGCCTTTCCAGGCCACTACTCCCGTTGGAACGCGTCCGAATTGCACTGAACCATCCCAGGCGAGGAGACTCTTGTCCTCAGTCCAGAAGTCGATGAATTTCAGGGCGACAGCATTGTTTTTACAATTTGTTGTGATCATAGGACAGAAGGTGCCGGTCATGATGCCGCTCACCGGCGTGAAACGTCCCGTAGGCTTGGGGTTTGTCGGGAAAACCGTCATTCGGTACGAGAAATCCACTGGAACTTGCAGTTCGGTGTTGAACACGCCGACCCATGAGAGGGCCGGATACATGGCGGCTTGCTTATTGAAAAATTGAACTGCATTGTCCCGGTAGTTTGACTCGATGAAGCCAGGCAATGCGTACTCGCTCAGCGTCTTGTAGAGCCTGAGAGCGTCGACGAATCCCGCCTGGTTCACAGCGATGTTGCCTTTCTCGTCGAGCCAGCGTCCACCGTTTGCGTACGCTATGCCCTCGAGCATATTGACGTCGCATACATTCTGCGTGCAGGAGAGTGCTATAGCCATCCGACCTTTTGACTGGATCTTTTTACAGTAGGAAATGAGTTCGTCCCATGTGCGGGGGGGTGTCGCATCGCCCTCTTCGTCGACCAGCCCCGCCTTCCGGACCTGTTCAGTGTTATACGCGAGAAAGGTCGCGATATCCACATAGGTCGAGAACCCGTAGTACTTCCCACCGTAGTAGCCGAGGTCGAAGGCTTCCGGTACGAATAACTTTTTCCATTTCGCGACGTAGCCTGCGTCCAGGTCGCTTATAGCCTTGATGACGCCCATATTAGCGAAGTCCGGGATGCTCTGAGTGTCCACGACGATGATGTCGGGCAAGCGACCGTTTGAAAGCGCACTGACGATTTTTTCCGTACGGGCGCCCCAGTCGTACTCTACCCATTTCACCTTCATGTCGGGATGGAGCGTATTCCACTCATTTGCCCGCGTCACCGCAAATGCCTTTTCAATGCGAACTCCGCCGAATTTCCATACCGTCAGCGCATAGCCTTCATCCTGTGCAGCCGCCGGAATTGCCGTGAAAGCCAGTGTCGTCAGTGCGATCAGCACGACGATTGCCCATCTTTTCATACCCATCGCCTCCCTACTCAAACGTATGATTTTCCCCCGCGGTGAATCATGCGAGGACTTTCATGACCCTTGACAAGAGATTTTCCACCTCCTTTCCCCGGACCAGACTTTGCCAATCATCGGGAAATTCTTCGTTCCGAAGGATGGAAGGATAGAGCAGGTCAGAGAAACCTGGTTCCAGCAAATCCAGTACGTTTCCGGAAAAAGATCGTCTCGCGTAAGCCGCGATCACAAGATCGGGCCTGGCATGCATTCGAGTCGCCAGTTTCAGGCCATCGACGAGTGGTTCATATCGGTCCGCATCCTCAGGTCGTATCCAGTTGCTGCAACTAAGCAAGCGAGCCCAATCCTTGCTTCGCTCGAGATATGCCCGACACATAATGGGTTCGAAACCTTTCCGGGTGAGTCCGCGCAGTCCAAGCTCATGCGAGACGAGATTGTCGTGAAAAACCTGGTTTGGACACCAGTTCAGGCAACCTGAGTTCGCGAGAAGATAGATTTTTTTCCCATTCAGAGCGGCCCATTCCCGCATCTCCCGAAGGATGTCGAGATTCCTGTTCTGCTCCTTTTGAACGTAGAAACCATCGAAACGTTCGGCAAGGTACTCCATGGCTTCGATTGTCCCGACCCTCATATTGACCGATGCCCGAATTTCTATAGAGGGAAAAGCTGCGCGGACAATGCTGGCGATGAAGGGCGAGGCTGTTGTCACCGCGTCCAGCCGACCGGCCGCTCCGAGAACTCGAGAGATGGACTCAAGGACAGAAGCCGCAAGTGCGTCGCTCAGGGCGAGTTCTCCGTAACAGCTACCATTGAGAAGAAGAATGAGCCTTATGCCTGAGGAGCCGAAGCGTGCGAGATCGGCACCAAGCGCCTCGATCTTTGCGAGGATGTACTCAGGATCCCTTTCTCGAATATCGGTGCGCCCGGAGGGAGTGCCTGGCCACGAGAAATACACCTCGCCGATAGACCCGGTATATTGGTCGACTGCATCGAGAAAACGACCACGCTCCATGAGCGAGTAGCCTACGGACAGTTTCACCGGGACAACTCCCATTCAGGCTTCGTTCGGAAAGGGAACATGAACTTGTGAGTCAGTATGTCTCGTCGTTCGAGCTGGACGAGACATGCCCTCCAACAGGAACGTCCGCATATCGACGCGTTGTAGCCAAAGCGCATGCCGGGATAGGCACTTTCGAGAAAATCTTTGAGCGGACGAAACTCGTTCTCGCCAAACCGGACGTTACCCGTGAGTGCATGGCTTTTGAACGGTGACTTTTCAAGGAGAATGTCGGACATGAAGGGATTCGTGGCAGGATTGGCCCCCATATAGAATGACGCGCACTGCCATGGATCGACATCAATGAATGCGTGTTCGGTTCCCTGTACGATGAAGTGTTCCGGGACCTGCTCGCGGTAGGCTTTCCCGGGGCAGGCGCGCATACACGCTTCACACCCATCGCAGAGGCCGCCCACCGCCACAGGATCGGGATCGAGCGCGGCATCGGTCAGGATAAAGACAAAACGCTGGAGAGGTCCGAACTCCTTTGTCAGAACGAAGCCCCCCTTCCCTATCTCCCCGAGACCACAGATTACGGCGGCTTGGCGGAAGTCGACGAGGACATCGGGCGCCGGCTTGCCGGGGGCGACAGGGACCGCATCGAGACGCACCGTCGGAGCGTGCTCGGGGTTGGTTCCGGATTCGCTTTGCGGGCCCCGGTCAGGTTCGCTCCGGAGCGGGACCCCTTCGTAGCCCGCATCTTCCAGCGCACAGGCCACCCGGCGGGCTACGGTGGGAGCGAACACTTCATCGATATGCACGACTCCCATCTCGGAGTATTGGTAGAACTGCGTTCCTTCCTCAATGCCGCGCAATGAGCCTCTGAGAACCTTGAACCCGAGCCCGATGATGCGTTTCGCCGCAGGAGCAATAAAACGCGGATCGTGCTCCTTCGGAGTCCCTTCGAATAGGGAGACATCTCCGATCCCGACAAGGTCGGCACCGTATTCATGTGCGACCCGCTTCAACCACTCCGACGTTATAGCCATAGTCTCAATCCTTCCTTTTCCAAGCAGGAGCTGTACGAAACCGATTCTCGAACGAGGTACTGAGGACACCGCGCCGCTCGAGGGATGTATAACAAGCGCGGAGGCAGCCTCCGCATTTAGGCGGGTTATATCCGCCAAGCTCTATTGGGTAACTCTCGCTGATACTTCGATTGAGTTCTGCATACTCATCGGGCGTGATGCGCTTCTCGCCGCGGCGCAATGAGTCGCCTCCCGGAAGACTGTCGTACATCTCGTCCTTAACGAAGGGATTCGAGGATTTCGCCGCGCCGATGTAGTAGCCGAAGCAACTCCATTCGTCGAGTTTACCCCACGAGACTTTCGTCCGGGCGACTTCGATGCTCACTTCCTCGCTGCGGCTTATGCAGCTTCCCGGGCAGGCGACCGCGCATGCCATGCAGCGGTTGCAGAGTTTTGGACCCGAATACAGTGGATCCGGTTCGAGAGGAGCATCCGTAAGGATGAAAGCCTGTCGGTTCAATGGACCGAAACGCGACGAGAGAAACATTTTGCTGTAGCCGATCTCACCAAGGCCGCAGATATAGGCGCCGAGGCGGAAGTGGATGAATACATCCGGTGGGGGTATGCCAACCCTGACAGATTGGAGACCCTGGAGGGAACGTTCCACTGGAGTAGTTTCAGAGCCGATCGAAAGAGCTGATCCATGGAGTTCAGGCGAGAGTTCACGCTCTTTTTTCCCTGTCATGTCGGAAACGGAGCCTCGCCCTCCCGCATTACGAAAGACCGCAGCCTCGAATCCATTCAACTCGATATACCGCCCGAGTTCGTAGAGGACAGTAGGCGCAAACACCTCATTGATGCCGCCATAGCCCATGGAAGGATATTGGTAGAAGTTAGTCCCCTCCTCGACACCCCGGATGAGGCCGCGCGGTATGCGGAAAATGAGACAGATGAGGCTTTTTGCGTCGGGGAAAAGATAACGCGGATCCATCTCCTGTGGCGCGCCGTCGAATCGACCAAGATCGCCGATGCCAACATCGTCTGCGCCGCACAATATCGCTTCGCGCTTGACATCTGCGGCTGTCAGCATTGCTCGATTCCTTTCTTGTGTTTGAATGCATCGCAGTAGTCCTTCCCGATGAGACGGGCATATTTGCTGACCAGCTCGATGCGTTCGGCCAGGTTGACCTGTTTCGTTTCTATGAAGTAGTCGGGAAAAGACTGACCCAGGGCGCAAACGAGATGCCCTTTGGCGTCGAGTACGGGCACTGCGACTGCCGCGACGCTCAATAGGCCTTCGCCTCTATTCACGGAATACCCCAGGTCTTTGATTTTCTGCAGGTTGGCAGTCAGAGACTCCCAGTCCGTGATCGTCTTTTCAGTGAAACGCTGTAGTGGGCGAGTCTTTTTGAGCAGAGTTATGAACTCGGCGGTACTGTGTGCCATGAGGAGCTTTCCGACTGCCGTGCAGTGGAGATGATCACGAAAAAGATGTTGATTCGAAATCACTATCGCACCTGAACCTTCTGCGCTCGCGATTGTGATAAGTCTGCCTCCGCTCTCCGAAGCCAGGACAGAATTGTCCCCTGTTTTATCCGAAAGTTCTGCGATGTGTATCTGTGCGATATCTCGCAGTATTCCCCACCGATCGCACAGCGATCCAAGACTGTAACACTGGAGGCCAATATGGTATTTCCCGTCATTGGTTTGATTCAGATACCCTTTCCGGAAAAGTGTCCGAATGAGATTATTCGTTGTGCTTACATGCAAATTCAACATCTGTGCAATCTGCGTCGAGCCAATTGGATGCTCCGAGTCCCCTACGAGATCCAGGATTTCAAGTGCACGTTCTACTGACTGGATTAATGGTTTGCGGTCCATCGTTACTCCCATATTGTGGTAATCATTACCATATTATGGGAAATATGATCTGTCAAGGATTTTGTTTGAGTTCCGGCAAATTTCCTCCCTTGAACACAATTGGTCCGCAGACCCCATTTTCACGGGCTCGCGTTGTCATGTATCCCTCACCCCTGATAGCGATATTTCGTTCTGAAGCTTTCCATCTGAAGTCTGAAGGTGGAGGATGTAGACACAATTGACAAAAATCAAATATAAAAAATAAAATATTTTATATTGACAAATCCGGATTTCCAACCATAACCTTATCTTTATTACGACAGGAGGTAGGTATGCATTCAATGAGGGCGTTGTTCTTGGCAATGGCGGTGTTTTCACTGTCCTTACCGATGGCGGGAGCGCAAAAAACGGCCTCGCCTCTCAGTAAGCAGTACTCGGGAACGACACTGCGGTTTATTACTGCGGTCCATCCGTGGACGACAGCGGTGAAACTGCTTCTTCCCGAGTTCAAAGAAAGCACGGGTATCACCGTTCAGTTCGAGGAATACGGAACTGACCAGATGAGCAACAAGATTGCGGTGGAATTCAATGCCCGGTCTTCCTCACTCGATTTGGTCTACATCAGGCCCTTGAATGAAACAAAGCTTTTTGCCAAGAACCTGTGGGCGGCCGATTTGACCCCCTATTTGGAAGGCGATCAGGCTTTTGACCTCAAGGATTTCACTTCCGGGACGATCGAGAGTCTGACCTATGAAGGCAAACTCATCGGTCTGCCCACAACGACGGAACATCAGATTCTCTACTACCGAAAGGATGTTTTGGAGAAGGCAGGCTTGAAACCGCCCAAAACACTCGATGAGATGATGGTGGTGGCGTCGAAGATCAATGACCCTGCCAACGGCTTCTACGCGATTGTGAATCGTGGAAAAAAGAATATCGCCGTTACCCAATTCTCCAGTTATCTGCATAGTTTCGGTGGTGAATTCAACATCGGGGACAAAGCCGTGATCGATACTCCTGAAGCTATTGCGGCCTTCAAGTACTACACAGATATCCTGCGCAAATACGGTCCTCCCGGTATTGTCAACTTCAGTTGGCCTGAAGCAGCCGCTCTGATGGCCCAAGGCAAGGCTGGCATGTTCACTGACGCCGATGCGATCTACCTCAACGTCGTGGCCCCGGACAAATCCATAGTCGGCGACAAGATCGGTTTCGCGGTTTTCCCGGCGGGCCCTGCCGGTTCCAAGCCATTCAATGTGTGCTCTGGCGCAATCGGCATCAGTAATTTTTCAAAGAAAAAGGACGCCGCTGCCCTCTTCGTGAAGTGGGTTACCAGCAAAAATATCGTTATGCAGTTGCAGGCTGCCGGCAACTCAGGGGCTCGTAAATCGGTGTGGGCAAACCCCGAATCCACCAAGAACTGGCCCAAAGAGCTGGTTGAAGTCGTGAATGCAAGCAATCTCATTGGAGTCGGCTGGGACAGGCCACGAGTGATCAATGTGAATGAGGCTCGTGACATTGTGAGCATGCCAATCCTGGTTGGATTCGAGGGTGGAGACGTAGCGAAAGCGGCCAGACAGGCTAACAAGGAATTCCAGGAACTGATAGATGGCGAAAAGAAATAATTTATCGCAGACTTTGTATTGTTGAAATATTTGACGGCAGGGTGAGCGATCATCCTGCCGCTCTCACAATCTGAAGCACAATAAAGCAGCACATATGGCGTTCAAAGACTGGGTCGAGAAAAATATCCGGCTCCTATTCACACTGCCCGCGGTGATATTCGTCATTCTTATGGTTGCCTTTCCGTTTCTCTCCACTATTGTCGTGAGCTTCCGCGATTGGAACCTTGGTTCATATGCTACGCCCAAATGGGTCGGTTTCAAGAATTACGCGAGTCTGTTCAATGACCCGCGTTTCTGGGGAGCGATGAGCAGAACGCTCGTTTTCTCCTTCGGCGCGGTGGCGATCGAGGCGACACTCGGTTTCGCCATCGCCCTCTTCCTTAACAGGGAGTTTCACGGCAAGAATATGACCAAGACGATCTTCCTGTTGCCGATGGTGGCGACACCGGTAGCTGTGGGAATGGTTTGGCTCCTCATTTATGAGCCGACAATCGGATTGGCCAATCACCTCCTCGGCGGGCTGGGTATCGCTCCCCAGCTCTGGCTCACTTCGCGGAAAACAGTCCTCTTTTCGCTGATGCTGATCGATATCTGGCAATGGACTCCCATAATAATGCTGATTTCTCTCGCTGGACTCGCGATCCTGCCGCAGGATCCCTACGATTCGGCCCGCATCGACGGGGCGAACGGATTCCAGATACTGACGCGCGTAACAATTCCGCAAGTGTTGCCGACCTTACTGGTCGGGGTGCTTATACGGCTCATCGACGCTTTGAAAACCTATGACATCATCTACTCAACGACTCAAGGCGGCCCGGGCGAATCTTCTGAAACCCTGAACATTCTCGGCTATGTGCTCGGATTCAGCTATTTCAAGATGGGCCGGGGAGCCGCGTTGATCGTCCTGTTCCTGATAACAGTGACTGCGGTAAGCCTACTCGTGCTTTTCCTGAAGAATAAGCTCGAACGGCAAGACATGGCATAGGGGAAACGCATGACCACAAAGCAGATCAGATCCATAAAGCGTACAGCCCTCACATATGTTCCTCTGGCACTTATTCTTCTCGTCGTACTGTTCCCCATCATCTGGATGCTGCTCGCGTCATTCAAGACCCAGGTGCAGATACAGTCGATGAAGAATCTTTTCATATTCACGCCGACTTTTCAAAACTATCTGGCGGTTTTCTCCGGCTATGACTTCTTGAAACCAATCGCCAACAGCCTGATAGTCGCCACTCTTTCCACTGCCATCGGCTTGTTGATCGGGCTGCCGGCTTCATACGCGATAGCGCGATACAAGCAAAAAAAGTTCGGCATGGTGATCCTCGTAATCCGTTTTTTCCCAGGCATCACCTTCTTGATCCCCTGGTTCATAATCTTCTCGCGTATCGGACTGATCGATACCTACATTGCCCTGACGCTGAGCCACCTTCTGATCAATCTACCGTTCATCATCTGGATAATGGTTCCGTTTTTCGATGCCATGCCCAGAGAAATCGAGGAATCTGCCCGTGTGGACGGCTGCTACACTATTGATTCCTTCACGAAGATCGTGCTTCCGCTGGCGAGTCCGGGAATCATAACTGCTTCATTGCTCTCCTTCGTATTTTCCTGGAACAATTTTGTATTCTCGATGGTCCTGAGCGGCGGCAATACAAAAACCCTGCCTCTGGCATTGTTCAATTTCGTCTCCTATGCCCAGATCAACTGGGGCGCCCTCATGGCGGCATCAATCATCATCACGCTTCCTGTTCTACTCATAGCCTTTCTGACACAACGCCACATTATCGCAGGACTTACCGCAGGGGCTGTCAAAGGATAGCCACCCGCAAAAGCGAGGTATTGCATGAGATCAGATGACATTTTCCAGAAAGCAAAAAATTACATGGTTGGGGGCGTCTCCGCAGGCGGCAGATACCATCGTGTGCTTCAGAAACCGCTCATCCTCGAGTCGGCAGACGGCTGCATCATGAAGGATGTCGATGGCAGGGAGTGGGTCGATTTTCACTCGTGCAGCGGCGCTACCCTCCTCGGGTTCAATCATCCATCAATGCGTGAGGCTCTGCAGAAAAGTCTGGAGCTCGGATATTTCATCAATTTTGAATCACCCTATCACGCCGAACTCGCCGAACAGGTATCCACAATGCTTCCCTGCGCCCAGAAGGTCCGACTCGCCAATTCCGGAACCGAGGCAACCCTCGCGGCCCTGCGGCTGGCGCGCGAATATTCAGGCCGGCGCAAGGTGATCAAGTTTGAAGGCCACTTCCATGGCATGCATGAATTTGTATTTTACAACTGGCACAACAGACTGGGAGCGGTGGAATCGTCCGGAGAGATACAGAAAATACGGGACACCGCAGGCATGGTTCCTGAGCTGGATGACCTTCTTATCGTCATTCCTTTCAACGACATTGAAATTTTTGAAAGAACTGTCAAAGCCCACCGGGGGGAAATCGCGGCTGTCATCATGGAACCGATCATGTACAACGCAGGCTGCATTGAACCGCGACCTTCCTACCTCCAGATGGTGCGTGAAATCACGAAGAAAGAGAATATCGTACTTATCTTTGACGAGGTTCTGTCAGGATTCCGCATGGGCCGCGGTTCGGCTCAGGGGCATTACGGCGTAACCCCTGACCTGACAACCTTGGGCAAGGTACTGGGCAACGGGATGGGTATCGCCGCTTTGGCCGGATCGGACGAAGTGATGAGCCACCTGAACCCTATAGGACCGGTTGTGATGAGCGGCACCTATACCGGCCCTCTTATGGGAGTCATGGCAGGGCTCGCCGGTTTGAAAGTACTGGATCAGCCTGGTTTCTATGAGCGATTGAACTTCAATGCCAACTATTTCTACGAAAGAGTGAACGTGCTCTTCTCCAGTACTGGCCTCAAGGGGATCCTCCTTGGTCTTGGGGCACGCTTTGGACTCTTTTTCGGTTTGGATCACGCGACGTATGACTACCGCGAAGCGGCCAGTTTCTACCGGCCAAAATCCGCTCGGAGATTCGTCGAGCTCGCTACAGGCAGTGGCATGTACTTCCATGACTATGGCGACGGCTTGACTCCCATGCACTCCGGCATCACTTCGGCGCACAGCAAGGAGATTCTCGATGTGGCTCTCGGTAAAATAGAGGATATCTTCCGCCAGATGGTGCGGGAAGGGTTCTGATGTACCGTTTTCCCTATCCGTGGGTTGAGGCGCTCGATACAGAGTCCCTGCCAAACTGCACCGTATATGAGCCTGGAGAGCATACTTCTCTCGTATCCCAATCGCTGGAGGAAGCTGTCCGGGACTGTCTGGAAAAGCCTGCGGGCTGTCCTCCATTGGCTACGATGTTGCGCGACTCATCGGCGAAAAAAGTCCTTATTCTCGTCGACGATATGACGCGCCCAACGCCTCAGCGACGCATACTGCCAGCTCTGCTTTCCGCGCTCGGGGAGTCAGGAATCAGGTCAGAGGATATCTGCGTAGTGATCGCTACCGGCCTGCATCGCGGGATGGATACGAGAGAGATCCGGGATCGATTCGGAGAGGCTGCGGTGAACCGCGTCAAGATCGTGAACCACAACGCCTGCGACAGGGAAAATCTGGTTTCCCTGGGCGCGGCCGAGGATGGGACGCCGGTTCTCGTGAACAGGATGGTGCGGGAACACGACTTCATTATCGCCGTCGGCTGCATTGAACCTCATCGTGTCGCCGGTTTTTCCGGAAGTTCGAAAATGGTACAGCCGGGAATTTGCGGCGAACAGATCACCGCTTCAGTGCACTGGAGGGGCTGGAGCAGTGAGGGAAAGGCACTCTACGGGATCGCGGATAATCCCATCAGGCGCGAGATGCATGCGATAGGCGAAAAAGCGGGTTTGCGCTTCATCCTCAATGTCGTGCTCGGCACAGACGGCAGACCCTATCGCTTTTTCGCAGGCGATCCATGGGCCGCATTCATGGAGGGGTGCAAAGAAGTCCGCCGGATGGCTTCAGTGACCGTACAGAGCGCGGATATCGTAGTGGTAGATTCCTACCCTTTCGATATCGACCTGTGGCAAGCGTGCAAGGGGATATCGGTCGCCGAATTGGTCGTGCGGCCCGGCGGCACAATCATCCTCGCAACGCCCTGCCCGGAAGGACTCGGCGCGCATGGTCGGCAGATCATGAAGACTGGCTATCTGCCCTATTCCGAGGTAGTCCGTAGAGTCAACGAGGGCAGTTTCGAGAACCTCACCATCGCCTGCCACCTCGCTGCGTTGGGGCGCATTCTGGAGCGGGGGGAGCTTTTGATTGTCTCCCCCGGTCTTGATCGCGACCTTCTGAAACGTGTGGGGTTGCGATCATCTTTCACCGTGTCCGAAGCCATCGATGAAGCTCGCGCCAG
Source organism: Treponemataceae bacterium (assembly GCA_963678065.2). Classification (GTDB taxonomy): domain Bacteria; phylum Spirochaetota; class Spirochaetia; order Treponematales; family Rectinemataceae. Next base: position 600,387 of record CAXXVZ010000003.1, on the reverse strand, counting down.
GCTCGGCCCCGGCGCAGAGATCGCCGTTCTGAAGAATGCTTGCAGCATGATACCCTCGACGCGGAATTCCGCGCCGAAATAGAAGGAGACTGTCGTGGTAATAGACTGTCATGTGCATCTGTTGAGTGAACCGGATCACGTCGACAAGATCGTCGCGGAAATGGACCGCTTGGGCATCGACAAAGTCTGCCTGCTCGCCATGCAGAGCATTCCGATTTGGGGCAGCAGGGCCGCAACCAATTCGCAGCTGATGGCCGCCTACGCCCGATACCCTGACAGGATCATCCCCTTCGGCTATATCGACTTGGGAGTCGACCCCGTCACGATGGTGGATGAACTGGCCATGATGGGCTGTCGCGGCCTCAAGGTCACCAGGACCAGATACAACTACAACGATGACCGGCTCATGGAGTACTACGCGAGGGCTTGCGCCCGCAATATGGTCATGCTTTTCCACACAGGCACCGTGATGCGCGCTGAAGAAGACCAGTATTACGATATCGACTCCAGCAGGCTGAGACCCATTTTTCTCGATCGCATCGCGCGCAGGTTCCCCACTCTGAAGATCATCGGCGCTCACTTGGGGAACCCATGGTACGAAGAAGCTGCGATGACGCTGTTCTGGAATCCCAATGTCTATTTCGATCTTTCCGGGACACTGTTGGCGCGGAAAAACGCGGATTGGTTCAACGAAGTACTCTGGTGGACTCCAGAACGAATGGCCAGGCTGGCGAGGGACAAGGACACGCACTATACGCTCAGCAATCCCTTCGACCGAATTTGTTTCGGTACCGATGTGCCTGTGCGGGAAATGGGCTACAGCATGGAGCAGTACCATCGTCTTTTCGATGACCTGCAGTTGCCTGAGACCGTGCGCAGCGGCGTCATGGGCGGCAACGTTGCCCGCATGTTCGGATTTTCCGAATAGCACAGTGGCAGAAAAGACAGTCATTCTATGAACGACGACGAAAAAAAAGCAATCATCCGGGCAGCCTGGCGCCGCGAGAACGGGAGTGAGGTTCCGTTTTTCATCGAGGCGGGAGAGAATCTCAAGGCGACACGATCCGCGCTGAGCGATCCAGGCTTTGATCTGGCTCGGCAAAAGAGCGCGCTTGAGGCTTCGCTGGAAGTCGAAGATTATAGTGTTCCAAGCTTCAAGCCGAATATCGGGATCGGCGTCATGGCGATCGCGTTCGGATGCCCGTATGTGCTGGATGAGAACGCCGACCCATGGGTCAAACCCCTGATCACCGACGACGGCGCCGACGCACTCGAATCGCTGAAAGCTCCAGACCCTCTGCGCTCGGGTCTTTTCCCCCTGGCCCTCGAACGCATCAAACTCTTTAGCTCGCAAAAGAGCGTCTCCACTCGTTGCGTCAACATACCATCGCCGCTCCTCAGTGCATCTCTGATTTGGGAGTATGGATCCTTTCTCACGGGCATGATGCTCTCGCCGGACAAAGTTCATCGCCTTCTCGAGCGGGTCACGGCGGCAACAATCGATTTCCTCAAGATCGAGCGCGAGAAAATCGATAATCTATTCGCATTTACCCATGAGTCAGTCTACATCCCCCCCGACTTGGCTATCAGGGTGAGCGACGATGTCGCCGCTGTCCTTTCCCCCGAGCTCTATCGGGAATTCGGAGTACAGTACAACAACCTGCTTTCGCGCGAGTTCGGCGGAATCGTGGTACATTCGTGCGGCGATGTCGGGAACGCACTCCCCGCCATGATGGAGACGGAAGGCTTGGTGGGGATCGACATCGTCGCCCCGCAGAACGATTTATCCCTTATCAAACGGATCGCGTGCGGCCACACGGCTTTGTGCCTGCGCTACTTCGATTGGGATTTCCCTTTCGGTTCAAACGTCGATTTACAAGCCTATTCACGGTATCTCGTAGAATATTTCGGAACGAACGGGACGCTCCTCTGGACGCACACGCCCACAGTAGGCGAAGCACGCGATCTTGGCCGGGATTTCCGCGAAAGCCATTTATGACAAGCGTCCAGCAAGTGCGGGTCAGTTTCAAGCTGGCTGGAACTAACCTGTTGCGTTGGGCTGAACTGCAGGAGACACCACAATGCCCTGGATTTTCCGATCCGGTTTCGAGAGTTTTATGAAGATATCCAGACTCTGACTGAACAGATCCGTGTATATAAATTCACTACTATGCACTTGCGGCAATCCGACATTATTCTACGTACGTAGATAGAAATGTTTGAGATGATACTTTCCGGTAGGCACACTAGAGGCGAGAGGTTTTGCGCTATGGCGAAGGGTATACAGCATCCCACTTTGGGAGAAGAAACATACAACGCGATAAAGAACCTCATCATTTGGGGCAAAATCAAGCCGGGCGAGCGCCTTCTCTACAATCGCCTTGTGGAAGAACTCGGTGTGAGCCAGACTCCGATAAAAGAAGCTTTTACTCGACTCGAGAACGACGGCTACCTTGTGACCGTAAAGCGCAAGGGAACTTTCGTTCGAAAAATCTCGACGAAAGATATCGAGGAAGTATTCCAGATCCGTGAAATGCTGGAAGCCTTGGCTGTCCGTCTTGTTTGCCGGCGCAAAGATTCTTTGGCAATAAGGAAATTACAGGATATCAACCAGCGTTTCAGGGACGCCGCGAATCGCAGCGACGAAACCGCCTGTACCCAGGAAGACTATAGTTTCCACACTACACTCATCGAACATTCCAATAACGCGAAGCTTCTCGAACTAATGAATAAAACAAATTTCAATCTGATCAGCATCGCGCAGAGAAGTCCGCGATTCCTCGAAATCGCGAGTGTTTACAGCGATATGCACGAGAAGATCATCAATGCGCTCCAGAATAATGAAGAGGATGACGCCGAGCGGTTGATACGCGAGCATATCAGGTACGGTATGGCGGAGATTCTCTCGGCAACAGGGCAGCAGTTGACGGACGAATGAAATGAACGAACCCCGCAGCAGAGCTGCGAGGTATCGTTCGTTCTGCAAGGAATTGGATTGTATGCGGGTCCATACCCGAAAGTCCCGGCCGGAAAAAAGAGCGAAGCAGAGCTTCGGGGTATGGACCCGCATGCGAATCAAAAGACTTGTTGCGTAACTGAAGAAGTACTATAGACAGGGACCACCTCAATCATCCTCGAATGTGAGCATGCAGCCATCGGGACCGGGGAACGATATCTTCCGGGCATGGAGGCAGAGTCGGCCGGCCGGAAGGCCACCGTAGGATCTGTCGCCGAGGAGGGGAAGTCCGATCCAGGCCGCGTGCGCCCGGATCTGGTGCCGGAAGCCCTTGGTTATGCGCGCTCGGCAGTCAAGCACAGGGGTCTTTAGCCAGCTCCCATATTCCGAACAGGACAGGAAGAGCGTCGTATAGGACTCGCGCGTAGGATCCTTTGTTCCTGGAACCTGTTCTCCGGATGCGAGGCAGGCCACCCGCGCGCGCCCCGGTCCATACGGCCTGAAGCGCGAACTGACGGCTATCGGCCAGGACGACGAGTAGGCCATCGGCCCGGAAGGAGGCCAGATGCCCGGCAGCAGGAAGCGGACTGGTTTAGACCCTACCAAACCATCGGCGGAGTAGGTGGCGAGGAAGCGGTATTCCTTGAGGATGAGATCTTTTTCCTGTAAGGCAAGGAAGCCGGACAGAGTTTCAACATTGCGGGCGACGAGAACGAGTCCCGAGGTGCCGGAATCAAGGCGGTGGACGAGACCGAAATCCGAACCGCGTCCCTTTGTGCCACTAGGCATCCGGATGGTGGCGAGTCCGGGGAATCCTGTGCAGAGCCACTGTGCCAGGCTCGTCTGCCCGGAGGTCGGGAGGGCATCGTCCCGGACGGAGTCCAGGGCAGCGGTGGCTAAGGTCCCAGCCACCGCTCCCTCTATGGACCACCGATCAGCCCGGCTGTCACCTCTCCCTGAGAGGGGCAGGCAGGGCATTCCCGCGGGTTTCCGGACGACGAGAAAATCGGCACATTCGAAGATCAGGCGCGGTGCATCCTGCCCGGAAGGGAAGCCGGCAATGAACCAGGCTGCCTGTTCCGTGGATGAGCCCGGGACAGGCAGCCCGCGGGACTCCATCGGCAGCGGGCAGGATTCACTCTGTGTTTTCCGGCCATGGCCATGAGACGCTGCGGTCCCTGCCATCAGCACTCCCCTCCGTACTGAAGCCTGTAGAGGTTCCAGTACAGGCCGCGTCGGGCGATGAGTTCGTCGTGCGTGCCGGATTCGGCTATTCTCCCGCGAGAGAGCACGAGGATGGTGTCCGCGTGACGGATCGTCGAGAGCCGGTGCGCTATGACGAGGCTCGTTTTCCCGGCGAGCAGGCCTTCGAGCCCCCTTTGAATCAGCCGCTCCGTTTCTGTATCCACCGAGCTCGTCGCCTCGTCCAGGATGATGACCGAGGGATTGTGGGCGAGGACCCGGGCGAAAGAGAGGATCTGGCGCTGCCCCTGGGAGAGGTTCGACGCCCCCTCGGCGAGCATCGTCCGGTATTTCCCCGGCAGTGTCTCGATAAACTCATCCGCGGCCACGGCCTGGGCCGCAGCCTTCATCCTCTCATCGTCGATGGGACTTCCGAGCTTGATGTTGTCCTCGATGGTCCCCGAAAAGAGGAAAACGTCCTGCGGCACTGGCTGGATGGCTCTGCGCAGTTCCCCGAGCGGAAGGTCGCGGACGGGAATGCCGTCCACGAGAATCTCGCCCTTCTGTATGTCCCAGAAGCGGGGCACGAGGTTGGCTATCGTCGTTTTCCCTGCCCCGGTGTAGCCCACGATGGCCACCATTTTCCCGGGTTCGATGGCGAACGAGAGATCCTTCAGCACCCAGTCATCGCCTTTGTACGCGAACCAGACCTTTCTGAACTCGATGTGCCCTCTGACTACCGCGGGCATCGGAGCCACGGGTCTGTCTTCGATGGCCTCTGTGTGGTCCAGGAGCTGGAAGATCCTCTCCCCGCCAGCCATGGCGCTCTGGAGGAGTGTATATTTTTCCGCGAGATCCTTGATCGGCGAGTAGAACATCGAAACGAGGTTGACGAAGGCTATGATTGTGCCGAGGGATAGCGTGTGTGTCCTGAAAAGGAGGGAGCCTGCGCAGATCACGACCGCCGTCGTCATAGTTCCAAGAAAGTCGACGAGGGGACGGAAGGTCGCGAATACATACATCTCCCCCAGGTTGGCCTTCATGAGTTCGCGGTCGCGGGACTCGAACTCCTGCCTCGAACGGGCCTCGCGCACGAAGAGTTTGACGACATTGACCCCCGAAAGTCGCTCCGAGATGAAGGAATTGACCTTGCTCGTCCACTGCCTCTGTCTGCGGAAGGCATCGCGGGCCTTGCGGCGCGAGATCGTCGATCCGATGAGGACGGGCGGCAGGCATATGGTCACGACCAGGGCGAGGCGGTAATCGAGCACGAAAAGCACGGCGAGCGAGCCCACCATCACCGAGGCGTCCTTGATGAAAGCGATGAGGACGTCGGTGAAGAACTGGTTGATAGTCTCCACGTCGCTCGTAAGCCGCGTGACGAGCCTTCCCACTGGTTGCCTGGAGAGAAAATCGAGAGATCGTGTCGCTGTGTGGCGGAAGAGCTGGATGCGCAGGTCCTTCATGACCCTGAGCGCGACGAGACTCGCGAGGTAGATCATCACGAAGGTTCCCGCAAGGACGACGACGAGGGAGGCCAGGAGGAAAACGATGTATGAAGCTATGCGCGCGGTATCGGCCTTGCGCAGGGCCTTCGCCTGTGTCCCGGGCAGGGAGCGCAGCTCACTTACAGGCAGAGCCGCGTATATTCCGTCGGAGATGACGGAAGGGCCGAGAGCGGCAAGGGCGCCTGCCTGCCCGGCATCCGCTTTGTCCACGGCAAGAATGTAGTACTCTTTCGTCGAATAGAGCCCGGCCTGTTCGAGCTCTGTCCTCCGCGCGCCTGGAATCGAGGTGAATCGTGAAGCCCTGAGATAGATCTTCCCCGCGAGTCGCGGGTCGGAGGGATTCAGTTTCAGTAGACGCGCTTCGGGCATCGTCTCGATGGATTGGTCGACCTCGAACCAGGAGACCATGAGCGATTGGTCCACGGCACGCCGCACGATGATGGGGATGATGAGCTCGCCGGCCGTGCTGAGAGCGAGAGCCACGAGGCAGAGAAGAGCCAGAAGTCTGTAGGGTTTGAGGTAGCCGAAGATCCTCGCCGCGATGCGCGAATCGTAGCCCTTGGTTATTTCGTCGTTTTCGAAGTAGTCGGACATGGTCTTCAGGCTCCCTTCCCGCTCGGTGCACAATCCTTGCCTTTCCCGTCGGAGCTCTGGTTTTCGGACCCCGCTCCGGACTCGAGTTCCTGGAGTCGCGCGATTTCCGCGTAGAATCCCGCCTGATCCATGAGGAGTTCCTCGTGGCTGCCGCTCTGCGTCACGACTCCTCCATCCAGCACCACGATGTGGTCGGCGTGCCGTAAGGTCGAGACGCGATGCGAGACGATGATGTTCGTCCGTCCCCGTCTTTCATCGAGAAGAGCCGCGAGAATCTTCTCTTCGGTTTCCGTGTCGACGGCGGAGAGTGCGTCGTCGAGGACCAGCACTTCCGGATCGGCGGCCAGGGCGCGGGAGATCGCGACCCGCTGCTTCTGTCCGCCCGAGAGAGTGAGCCCTTTCTCGCCGACGACAGTCTTCCATCCCGCGGGGAAGGTGGCGATATCCCGGTCTATCGTGGAGATGGCCGCGATCCGGGCAAACCGCTCTGCGGAGAGGTCCTCGCCGCCGAAGCGGATATTCTCCTCGACCGTGTCCGAGAAGAGGAAAGAATCCTGAGGCACGAAACCGAACGCCTTCCTCAGTATGCCCAGGTCGTAGAGCCTGATGTCGATCCCGTCGAGGAAAATCGTTCCTGGAGGCGGGTCGACAAGGCGCGGCAGAAGCTTGAGGAGGGTGGATTTGCCGGACCCGACTCGTCCCAGGATGCCGAGTGTCCTTCCTTTTTCCAGATCGAGGCTGATGCCCGCGAGCGCCGGTTTCTCGATGCCGGGATAGGAGAAGTCGAGTCCCGCGATACTGAGTCTCCCTTCCGGGGTCTTCGTGACCGCGCCTTCGGGGGAGTCGATGTCGGGCACTGTATCCATGATTTCGGAGAGTCGCTTCAGACTCGCCCCGCCCCTCTGGATGGTGTTGACCGTGAAGCCAGCGCCCATGAGGGGCCAGATCAGCATCTCGAGGTAGGCGAGCATCGCGACGATGTCGCCGGCGCTCATCGTATTGCCGATCACCGAGGAGCCTCCGACCGCGAGAAGGATGAGGGTGGAGAGACCGGCTAAGAAGCTGACGAGTGGGAAAAACAGACCGAAGACCCGGACGAGCGACATCGTCGCAAAGGAGTATTCATCGTTCGTCCGAGCGAATTCTCCGGTAAAATGCTCTTCCTTCACAAAGGCTTTCACGACACGCATGCCGGCCATGGTCTCTTGGGCGACGTCGGACATCTTCGAGAAGACTTCCTGGACCCTCTTGAAGCGCCCACCCACCATGCGCCCGAAGAAGAAGATGAGGATCGAGATGAAGGGCAGCGGGATGATCGAATAGAGGGCGACCTTGAAATTCCCCGCGAACATCGCGACGAGGATCATTGCCGACATGAAAACCGCGTCGACGAAGGAGACGAAGCCCATGCCGAGGGCTTGCCGGACCGCTCCGATGTCATTCGTCGCGCGGGCCATGAGATCGCCGGTCTTGTTTTTCTGAAAGAAACCGCCCGAGAGTCCGAGTATGTGGGCGAAAAACCGGTCCCGCATCTCTGTTTCGATCCGTCGGGAAGCCCCGATGATGAAAAAGCGCCACAAAAATCTGCCGGCCGAGATTGCGGCGGCGGTCAGAATCATGTAGAGGGCAAGACGGAAAATGTCCACCATGTCAAAAACGCCTTCGGAGACGAGATCCACGGCCGCTTTGATGAAACGCGGGATGAGGACCTGTGCGGCATCGACGATGACGAGGCAGGTGATGCCTGCGATGTATCTAAGTTTATGTTTTTTCAGATAGGGCCCGATGGCCTTGAATGGGGTGGACATAAAACACAAGTTTACAGTCTAGTCTCTGTATGCACAAGCCTCGGGTCGCCGGCCTGCCATCTCCGGCGCCACGCAAGTCGGCATTGACCCGGAGGGCGTCGTCGTCGTAGGGTGCCTGAATGGAACCCATCATAATCTACACCGACGGCGGTTGCTCCGGAAATCCCGGCCCTGGCGGCTGGGCTTTCGTCTATCGCGACGGAAACGGGGAAGTACGTGGATCGGGCGGCGAAAACCCCACTACCAACAATCGCATGGAACTTCGCGCCGTCATCGAGGCCCTCGGGCTTGCCGAGCAAAGAGCCCCCGGACAGCCTGTCATCCTGTACACCGACTCGCAGTATGTAAAAAACGGTATCAGCTCCTGGATCATCTCATGGAAGCGCAATGGCTGGCGCACCGCCGACAAGAAACCGGTAAAGAACAAGGAGCTGTGGGAAGAACTCGATGCCGTAGCTTCCCGAGTCAGGCCCCACTACGAGTGGGTCAAAGGGCATGCCGGCATCGAACCGAACGAACTCTGTGATGCCTTGGTCCAGATCGAAATCGGGAAATTCAGGTAGGTCTGGCGGGAGCGATGTCCCCCGCTCTCTTCCTGCACAACTGCTCCAGTCCCGTGGCCGGAGGGGAAAAAAAGCCACCCCATACAGCCGTATGGGGTGGCCAACACAGAGTGAGCGATACGCGATTCGAACGCGTGACCCTCGGCTTCGGAGGCCGATACTCTATCCAGCTGAGCTAATCGCTCATGGTAAGGTGGATACTAGTATGCCGCTTCCTCCGCTGTCAAGGCGAAGCGCTTCTCTGCCGGCGCGGAGGAATGTTCCGGTTCAGACCGACTGCCGTTCTCGCTGCCACCGCTTCCTGCGGGTACTTGACCCTGGCTTTCACCTTCGCTTCCATGATCTCCCATGAACCGCCTCATCCTTGCCTCTGCTTCTCCCCGGCGCCGGGAAATCCTCTGTTCACTCGGCTTCGATCCTGTCATCCTCCCCTCGGATATCGACGAATCGGCCTGCGATCATCTCGGAGTCTCATCGCGCGTCCTCGCCCTGGCCGAGCGCAAGGCGCGCTCCGCCGCTCTCGTGGCGCCCGAATCAGGTTTCACGCCCGGTGACGCCATCCTCGGCGCCGACACCCTCGTCTGTCTGGAAGAATCCGGAGCTGAAATCGCCCTCGGCAAGCCCGCCGACGCTGCCGAGGCCAGGGATATGATCCGCCTTCTTGCCGGCAGAACCCATCACGTCCACACAGGCCTCGCCCTTTACTGTTGCGGCTCGGGACAACTGTTTACGGCATCCTCCGACAGTCTCGTACGATTCGCTCCCATGAGCCCCGACGAGATCGACTTCTATATAATGGCAGGGGATTGGGAAGGCGCAGCAGGCGCATACAAGATCCAAGGCCTCGCCGCCTGGTTCATCGACCGTATCGAAGGTTCCTGGTCCGGCATCGTGGGCTTGCCAATCCGCGAGCTTTATGGCATGCTGGCGGCGGCGGATTTCCGCCCGCTTCCTCGCGGAGGCGGCCTTCCCCCCAGGGGGTAGGCACAATCGGCGCCTGTGCGCCGACATCTTCCGTCCCTCCGGCCCCCAAAGGCCGGTCTCCGGCACTGCCGGAACACTAAAGCGCGTGATCCGCGGGCAACCCGCACATCGGCGCCACGTTGTCAGGGACGAGAATCAGAGACGGGGACCGGACACACGATCCGGTCGTGGGAGGAACTCTTGGCAGTCGTCACAATGAAGAACCTGCTCGAGTCTGGCGTCCACTTCGGACATCAGGTCAAACGCTGGGATCCGCGCATGAAGAAGTACATCTTCGCCGAGCGCAACGGCATCCACATCATCGATCTCCAGAAAACGATACAGTCCATCAAGGAAGCCTACGAGGCTGTCCAGAAAATCGTCGCCGGCGGCAAGAGCGTCCTCTTTGTCGGAACCAAAAAACAGGCCCAGACTGCCATCCAGAAGGAAGCGGAGCGCTGCGAGATGTTCTACGTGAACAATCGCTGGCTCGGCGGCATGCTCACCAATTTCACGACCATCAAGAAATCCATTCTCCGCCTCAAGAAGATAGAGAAGATGGAAGTCGACGGAACCTTCGAAAGCCTCACCAAGAAAGAAATCGCCAGTCTCGCCAAGGAAAAGACAAAACTCGAGAAGAATCTCGGCGGGATCAAGGAGATGAAGGAACTTCCCGGAGCCATCTTCGTCATCGACACCCGCAAGGAGACCATTGCCGTCGCCGAAGCCCAGCGCCTCGGCATTCCGATCGTGGCCGTCGTCGACACCAACTGCAACCCCGAAGGCATCACCTATCCCATCCCCGGCAACGATGACGCCATCCGCTCGATCAGCCTCTTCACGCAGATCATCGCCAACGCGGTCGTCGAGGCCGGCGCCGCAGAAGGCCTCAAGATCATCGAAACACTCCCCGGCGATGAGCCCGAGGAAGTCAAGACCGACGCCGCCGTCGCCGAAGAGGACGACGAGGTCGAAATCGATCCCAGCACCTACAGCGCCAGCGAGAAAGTCAAGGCCGAAGAGCCCGCAGCTCCCGAAGCCTCTCCTATCGTGGATGAAGACAGGCTGTACGAGACCAAGTAAGGGCTGGAAGGAGAACTACCGTGGATATCAAAGCCAGTGACGTAAAGAGTCTGCGCGAGAAGACCGGCGCCGGCATGCTCGATTGCAAGAAAGCCCTCACCGAGGCGGGCGGCAATGTCGCCGCTGCCGAAAAACTCCTTCGCGAGTGGGGAATGGCCGGCGTAGAAAAGCGCGCTGGACGTGCCACCAACGAGGGCCGCATCTTCATCGTGGAGAGCGAAGGCGTCATCACCCTCGTCGAGATCGCCTGTGAGACCGATTTCGTGACCCGCAACGCCAATTTCCAGGCCGCCGGCGCCCAAATCGCCGCTGTCGCCCATGAAAAGGCCTTCGATGCCCCCAACGCCGAGCTCGAGGGCATGGTCAAGGACATCGCCTCCGTCATCAAGGAAAACATCACCCTGAAGCGCGTTCGCCGGGTCAGCGCCGGAACAAACGAGTATGTGCACTCGTACTCCCACGGAGAAGGGCACCTCTGCGTCGTTGTCAAGGTCAGGGCAGACAAGCCCGAGGCCTTCGCGAACCCCGCCGCCGTCGCCTTCGTGCACGACATCGCCCTCCACATCGCCGCCTTCAACCCCAGCTTCCTCGACGAGTCCAAGCCCGATGCGGCCTGGATCAAGGAGCAGGAAGAGATCTTCGCGAAGCAGGTCGAGCTCGACGAGAAGATGAAGGGCAAGCCCGAGAAAGTCGTTCAGGGCATCCTCAAAGGCAAGCTCAAAAAGCTTATGTCCGAGATCTGCCTCCTCGACCAGGGTTTCGTCAAGGACGAGAAAGTCTCCGTCGCCGACACAATGGCCGCTGTCGCCAAACAGGCGCAGTGCAAGCTCGAAATCGTCGATTTCGTCTACATGAAGGTTGGCGAGGCCCAGTGAGTTCAGCATCATCCCTGTCCGGACGGAACTCCATCCGCGAACGGGGATGACGTTCCGTCCCGAGGCCCGGCAGCTCTTGAAGCCGGGCCTTTGTACATGCAAGGGGGAATCATGAGTACCGTGAAAGCCGCGTGCGAAGAGCGCATGAAGAAAACCGTGGCCAGCCTCAAGGATGAGTTCAATGGCGTCAGGACGGGGCGGGCTTCTCCCGCGCTCCTCGATAAGATCCGAGTGGACTACTACGGCCAGAAAACTCCCCTCGCCCAGGTTGCGACGATTTCCGTTCCCGAAGCGAGACTCATCGTCATCCAGCCCTGGGACCGCAACCTCATCGTCGAGATAGAAAAAGCCATCATGAAGTCGGAGCTCTCACTCAACCCCTCCAATGACGGCAAGGTCATCCGCATCGCCATTCCGCCCCTCACCGAGGAGCGCCGCAAACAGCTCGCCAAGACTGCAAAGGCCATGACTGAGCAATCCCGCGTCGCCATCCGCAACATCAGGCGCGATGGCCTCGAGGATCTCAAAAAACAGCTCGCGGCAGGCGGCATCGCCGAAGATGTGATCAAAAAGGAAGAAGAGGAACTTCAGAAGCTCACTGACTCTTTTGTCCTTCAGGTCGGCAAGGCCCTCGAAGAAAAAGAAAAAGAAATCCTGGAAGTCTGATCCATGCAGGAATCCCCTGTCCTCAAGGTCTCGCGCGCCCTCCCCGTCCATATCGGCATAATAATGGACGGCAACGGGCGCTGGGCGACCGACCGTGGGCTTTCCCGCGCAGAAGGGCACCAGGAAGGCAGGAAGGCGGCAAAACGCGTCGTGCTCGCCGCCGAAAAGGCCGGTATCCGCTACCTCTCCCTCTACGTCTTCTCGACTGAGAACTGGAAGCGCACGACCGAGGAAGTCGGGTTCCTCATGGGGCTTCTCAAGAACTATCTCCTCGCGGAGTATGATTTCTACCGTCAAAACAGGATTCGCGTCGTTCACTCCGGAGACCCCGACGGCCTCGACAGAGGCATCGTCGCCGACATCCGCCAGGTCGAGAAGGACACGGCACAGTACGAAAGGATCACTGTCAATATAGCGGTGAATTACGGCGGACGAGATGAAATCGCCCGCGCCGCCCGACGCGTCGCCCGCTCAGGCAGGGAAATAACCGAAGAATCGATTCGGTCCGCCCTCGATCGGCCTGAACTTCCCGATCCCGACCTGATCATCAGGACCGCGGGAGATCTGCGCATGTCCAATTTCCTTCTGTGGCAGTCGGCCTACTCCGAACTCTGGTTCACCGACAAGTATTGGCCCGACTTCTGCGCCGAAGACCTCGACGCGGCCATCGAATCTTTCGGCTCAAGGAAACGTCGCTTCGGCGGGAGACCATGAGCAACACTCTTCAGAGGCTTCTTCTGTTTTTTGTCGGGATTCCCGGCTTTGTCGCCCTCGTTATCTTTTTTCCTTTTGCGCGCCACCTTCCCGTCGTCGTCATAGCGCTGATCGTCGTCGCGGTCGCCACCCACGAGATGCTCACTTTGCTTAAAACCTCGGGAACGAGCCTGAAACCGGGCAGAATGATCGTGGCAAATCTCTTTATCTCCCTCTCCGGGTATATCGCCTGCCTCTATGTCGACGCCATTCCCGGTTCGCCAAGACCAGCCGAGGCGCTTTTTCTCGCCGCAGGCCTGGCGGCTGTCCTTCTCTTTGCTCCGGTGGCCTTCACTTCCCGCGATAAGATGCCCCAGGTCATGCGCACTACAGCCGCAATGAGCCTCGTGCTCGTCTATCCAGGAATTCTCGGAGCCTTCTGGGTGCTCATAGCCTCGGGTTTCGAGCAGGGAATGGCCGCCATTTTTTCTTTCTCCTTCATGACATTCGGTAACGATTCGCTGGCCTGGTTTTTCGGCGTGACTCTCGGCCGGAGGCGCGGGATTGTCGCCGCCTCCCCGAACAAGAGCCTCGCGGGCTTCATAGGCGGGCTCGCAGGATCTGTCCTCGCGACCTTCATCTCTCGTTTTCTTTTCCCGGACGCGATCCATGCGTCATGGATTGTCCTCTCGCTCTGGGGGCTCACGACGGGACTTTGTGTCATCGCAGGAGACCTGTTCGAGAGCGCTCTCAAACGGAGCGTGGGAGTCAAGGATTCCGGAACCATCGTTCCCGGCCGCGGCGGCCTCCTTGATTCCTTCGACAGCCTCCTCTTCGCCGCTCCGGTATTCCTCCTCATCGCTCGTTTTGCCGGATTTTTCAACCAGGTTTAGCCATGCCCAAAAAAAAGATTATCATCCTTGGCGCCACAGGTTCGATCGGCCGCCAAACCCTCGACGTTGTCAGGGCCTTCCCCGACCTTTTTGAGATCGCCGGCCTGTCAGCCCACAGTGACCGTGCCGGGCTCTCCGCGCTCGCGAAAGAATTTCCCGCGGCGAAGATACTTCTCTCCGGCCCGGAGCGCCCGAGCCAGGCACGGAAAGGAGTCTTTGGCGGTCCCGCTCAGGACGTATCCGCTGCCCTGTGCGCCCTCGTCACAGAGACCGATGCTGATATGGTCGTGAACGGCATAGCGGGCTCAGGCGGTCTCGCTCCCTCCCTCGCGAGCCTATCGGCCGGAAAAGATCTCGCCCTCGCCAACAAAGAAAGCGTCGTCATGGGATACGGCCTTCTCCGCGCCTGCGCCGGGAAGGCTGGAAAATCCATCATTCCCGTCGACTCCGAGCATGCCGCACTCTTTCAGCTTGTCTCGCGGGTCGGGGTGGAAGAGATCGCCGAACTCACCATAACGGCTTCGGGCGGAGCCTTCCGCGACCTCCCTCTTGAGTTGCTCTCTGAGGTCACACCCGACCAGGCGTCTTCCCACCCCAACTGGAGCATGGGTCGCAAGATCACGATAGATTCTGCCAGCATGGCCAACAAAGGCCTCGAAGTCATAGAGGCTGTGCGCCTCTTCGGTTTTGCTCCTTCCTGCGTCAAGGTCCTCGTCCACCCGCAGAGCTATGTCCACGCCCTCGTTCGAACGACGGATGGATCTCTCTACGCACAGATTTCTGACCCCGACATGCGGGTGCCCATTCAGAACGCCCTGACCTGGCCTGAACAGTTGCCCTGCGCCTGGGGGCGCCTGGATCTCGCCGGAAGAAGTCTGGACTTCCGTCGCCCCGAACCGGAGCGTTATCCACTTCTCGCCCTCGCCTACCGTGCAGTCGCCGCGGGAGAGGGCCACACGGTCGCCTACAATGCCGCGGACGAAATCGCGGTCGCCGCCTTCGAGGCGGGACGGATTCGCTTCACGGATATCCCCTCCATCGTCGAGGCCGCTCTCTCTCTGGATTGGCCTTCGCATCTGGATGATCTCGGCAGTATATTCGAAGTAGATTCGAGGTCCAGGGCCGCTGCAGCCCGGGCCATTCCGGAGTAACAATGATCACAATCCTGCTTGGACTTGCCGGTCTCGGCCTCGTGGTGCTTTTCCACGAGCTTGGCCATTTTGTTGCCGCACGCGCGGTAGGCATAGAAGTCGAGACATTCTCCATCGGCTGGGGGCCGAAGATAGCCGGCTTCAAAAAAGGCGGCACGGAATGGCAGATTTCTGCCTTTCCTGTGGGTGGGTTCTGCAAGATGAGGGGCGAGGACGCCTTCCGCCGTGCCATGAGCGAACATCTCGATGAGCTGCCCCGCGATCCCGGCAGTTTCTACGGCGTTTCCGCCCTTCGACGCATAGCGGTGGCCCTCGCAGGCCCGACAGCCAACATCATCTTCGCAGTCATCGTTTTTTCCATCGTGGCGGCACTTGGCTACACGATCAACACCACTCCCGCGAGGATCATACTCGCGAGCGGCTATTCCTTCGACACGACGGCGGCCTCCACGTCATCCGCGAAGGGGGCAGCCTCCCCTGTCGCGCTCCTCAATCCCGCCGACGAAGCGGGCATGGTGTCAGGAGACCTCATCGTTTCGATCGCCGGCAGGCCAGTCCGGGACTACACCGACATCCAGGATATCATCGCAACCTCGCCGGGCAAGCGTCTTCCTGTCGTCCTGGAGCGGGGGGGCGCGAAGGTCGAGACCACAGTTGTACCCCGTCTCGACAAATCTTCGGGGGCTGGAAAGATCGGCGTCTATTCCTGGATCGACCCGGTGATCTCCAATGTCGAGCCCGGGAGCGCAGCGGCCCTGGCCGGGCTCGAGCCGGGGGACATCGTCCTCGCGGTCAATTCGATTCCCGTCCGCAATTCCCTCGATATCATTTCCGCCCTCAAGGCGAAACCGGAAAAGGTTCTGGTATCCTATTCCCGGAGCGGTTCGGCGAAGGATACCCAGATGATCCTTTCCTGGTCGGGCTCAGGCGAATCCAACCTCGGAGTCAGTTTCCGGACCCTAACCCGCAGCGTCCGCTCCGCCAGCCTGCCCTCCGCCGTGGTCGACGGGGCACGTGAGACATGGAACACATCTCTCCTCACGCTCAAGAGTATCGGTCTCTTGTTCAGGGGCGTCGATGTTTTCCAGGCCATCTCCGGTCCGGCCCGCATCACCTGGATGGTGGGGAAGGCAACCAAGGACTCGGTCAGTCAGAGCGGCGTAGCCGGCCTCGTGCAGACTTTCAATTTTCTCGCTTTTCTTTCCGTCGGATTGTTCATAATGAACCTGTTGCCCATCCCTGCCCTGGACGGCGGACTCATTCTCATGTTCATCGTGGAAATTTTCAGGAAGCGCCCGCTCAAGGCCAAGACGATCATGCGTTTTCAGTTCGCTGGTTCAGCCATGATCATGGTTCTCTTCCTCGTCGCGACGCTGAGCGACATACTCTTCTTCACGAAACTCTAGAGTGCAGTGGAGCCCGGCCATCTGGCCGGGCTCCGCGTATTATCGCTCCATCGTCCGATTGCTTACTTTTACCCCATCAACCCAACTCCGCAGACCTCACCCTCAGCTGTGTCTTCTGTCCATCTCTTCGAATTTGGTGAATTTGGGCAGGAAGGCTATCGTCGTCTTGCCGACCGGGCCATTGCGGTTTTTTGCGACGATGAGGTCGGTCTCTATCACGTTGGATTGCTCATCGCGCTTGCGGTCTATCTCACGGTCGCGGTGCAGGAAGAAAATCACGTCGGCGTCCTGCTCGATGGACCCCGACTCGCGCAGGTCCGCGAGGCTCGGCTGCTTGCCCTCCGCCTCTCGTTTGAGCTGAGACAGGGCGACGACGGGGATCTTGAGCTCGCGGGCTAGTGCCTTGAGCGAACGTGAGATGCTAGCAATCTGCTCCCAGCGCGGGAGGTCGGCGTTCTCGTGAGTGATGAGGGTCAGGTAGTCGACATAGACGATCTGTATGCTTTTCTCCGCCTTGAGCCGGCGCGCCATGGTCCTTAAATCGAGGAGCTTCATGTTGGGCATGTCGATGATGTAAAGGGGAGCTTCGTAGATCCGGCCCGCGGCCGCCATGAGGTCGGTGAAATCGGAGGCCTTGATGAGTCCTGTGCGGAGCTTTTCGTTCGGGATGCGCGCTTCGCTGGAAATGAGACGCTGCATGATGGCCATGTCGGCCATTTCGAGTGAGAAGAAGGCGGCAGGAATTTTTTTGTCTATGGTCACATGGGCGGCCATCGTGAGGGCGAGGGCTGTCTTTCCGACGGAAGGACGCGCGCCAATTACGATGAACTCGGAGTTCTGGAATCCTGAAGTCATGGAGTCGAGGTCGGAGAATCCTGTTGGGATGCCAGTGTAGGGTTCCTTGTTTTTGTACAGCGCCTCGATGTTTTTGATCGTCTCCGGCAGAAGATCGCGCGCGCTTTTGTAGCTGACGGCCTGACGGTTCTGCGTGATCTCGAAGATTTTCGCCTGCGCCTCGTCGAGGATGACCCCGGACTCGACCGAATCGTCGTGGGCGCTCGTGGACAGCGTGGCGGAGAGACGGATGAGGTTGCGTCTGATCGAATTTTCCTGGACGATCTTGGCGTAGTACTCGACATTGGCCGAGGAAGGCGTAACAGATGTCAGGTTGGCTATGTAGCCTGGCCCTCCCGTCCTGTCGAGCGTTCCCATGAGGCGCAACTCGTCGGTCAGCGTGATGAGGTCGGATTTCTGGCCCTTCTCATAGAGGGAGATGACGCCCGCGAGGATGTCCTTGTTGGCGTTCACATAGAAATCATCCGGCCTGAGGTAGCGAAGGACGATGGGGAGGGCATCTGCGTCGAGCAGGACGGCGCCGAGGCAGGCCTGTTCGGCTTCGGCGTTGTATGGTGGAACCTTGTCCTTGAGCTGGGCGGGAATCATGACGGGAGTATAGCAAAAAAACCGGGGAGGGAGAATCGAAATCGCCGCGCCTGCGCGACAATCCGCTCCCCCACCCCGGTTTCTCCGGGCGAGAAAGACGCACCGCTGTGGTCTTCCTTATCCCCGGCGCGGATCTCCGGACTTTCGGTCCGGAGGAAAACTCAGTTCATGCGACCGGCGGAGACGGCGGCCTCGAAAGCCGCAGCCTGCTCTTCGAGAGTGGTCGGCTCGGCCTCTTCTACGCGGCGGCGGGCAGCCCTCTCCCTGCGGCGGGGAGCGTTTTCGTCTTCGGCCCTGACCTCTGCCTTGATCTCTTGTCCGGCGATGGAAATCCGGATGGTCGCTTCTTCCTTCTCGTAGAGGCGGACGAGGACCTTGTAGTTGCCGGTGCTCTTGATGGAGCGACCGGGGACTTCGATCTTCTTGCGGTCGACTTCGATTCCTCTCTTGAGAAGTTCGTCGGCGACAGTGGCGTTGGTGACGGCTCCGTAGAGCTTGCCGTTGGCGCCAGCAGGAACCTGAATCTGAATTTCTTCGGATTCGAGCTTTTCCTTGAGGGACATGCTGGATCTGCGTTTGGCTTCCTTCATCGCCTCGATTTCCGCCTTGCGCTTTTCGAAGAGCGTGACGGTGCCGCGGTTGTAAACCAGAACATAGTTCCTGGGAAGAAGATAATTGCGGGCGTAACCGGGAGATACGTCCTTGACGTCTCCGAGCTCGCCGAGATTCGGAACGTCCTGACTGAGGATGACTTTCATGCTCCGACTCCTTTAGGGTTTCGGTACGGTATCCATACCTCTGTGATGCCGAGAATCGCAAGGGCTCCCGCCAGAAGGCCGCCCGCAACGGGGCTGACCAGCATGATGAGAACCGTCAGGGCGACGGCCAATCGCGTGATTCCCGGTAGGTTGCGCCTGGAAAGCAAGTGGGACAGTACCCCCACTCCCTGCGCGGCGTAACACAGTGAAAGCACAAGGGCTGTGTTCCAGGCACATGCCGGGAACCATCCCTTTAAAGAAAAGGCCAGAGAAGCGAAAACACCTGCCCATGCGCCCAGAACGGGCCACAGGAGTGCGTAGGGAATACGGAAATCGCGCAGGGCGGGAAGGTTTTTCCTGCCGGTGCTGCCGGCTCCGGAGAGCCTGGAACCCAGCCACCAGCTGCCGGCGTCGAGCACGAAAATGAATACCACATAGCTTGAAGCGAGAATGTTTTTCGCTTCGGCGACGAGGTTCTTCACGTCGAGTGATGCGGCGAGGACCTGTGCCTCATATCCCTCTCCGAGGTTCTTTGTCAGGGGCGCCGTGAGGGCTCCGATGCTCTCCTCGAGAAGGGATGTGAAGGCCCCGTCCCGACCGAGATCGAGAACGAGGGGCAGGGCGGCGAGCGCGAGCACGAGGGTGACCGCGAGGGCGCGGAACAGGGGATCGACCTTCCCCCAGAAGGCTCCCCCAAGGGAGGCATTGAGCGCCACCAGCGAACCCGTGAGGATTGCCGGCGGTACCAGGGCGAAGGCCAGCGAAGCCGCGTCCGTCATGCCGAGTCCGACCATTCTCCACACCTGGCCCGCGCCGATCACCGCGATCGCCGCGCAGGCCGCAATCATTCCCGCCTTCCTGCCGGAACGTCCGAAAACGATCTGGACGGGGAGGAGGAAGAATATGGCCAGGGCCAGGGAGAGGTAGAGGATACCGGAAGCGAGTCCGGCCGCAATGGAAGCGACCAGCATCCGCCTGTCCCGGTTTCCTGTCGTTTCGGTCATGAGCGTCAGCCTTTCTTGCTCTTACTTCGCGACGTAGGGAAGGGTCGCGATGGCGCGGGCACGCTTGATGCTGACCGCGAGGAAGCGCTGATGCTTGGAGCAGGTCCCGGTGATGCGGCGGGGAAGGATCTTTCCGCGTTCGGTCACGAAGCGCTTGAGGACATCGAGGTCCTTGTAGTTGACCTTGAGCTTCTGGACGCAGAATTTGCAGACCTTCTTTTTGAAGAAGCCTTTTCCCCTGCGGGGGCCGGAGCCGCGCTCTTCTCCATCGCGGCGCTGATCGGAATCGCCATCCGGGCGGCGGCTATCCATCTGATCGCGTGTATCGGACATAAGTGTGTTCTCCTTGGATTAGAATGGGATATCGTCGGTGAAATCGTCGTTGGCGGGTGCACCGCCCTGATTGGGAAAGCTTTTTACCGGATTCAGAGGTTTCGGGGTCTGCTGGTATCCGGTCTGTCCGCCTGTCTGCGCGGGATTGGCATATGGCCTGGCGCCGCCCCTTTCGTTGGCAACCTGACCGCCTCCGGACGACATGCCCTGGGATCCGGAGGTTCCGGAGCTGCCCAGAAGCTGGACATTGTTCGCGTGGATGACGACCTTGCTTCGGGACTGTCCATCCTGCTCCCATCTGTCCTGGCGGAGTTCGCCCTGAATCGCGACCTGCTTTCCCTTCGTGAGGTACTGGCTCACGGACTCAGCTCCCTTTCCCCAATAATTGATATCGAAGAAATTGGCCTCGTCGACCCACTCCTCACCCTGTTTGATGCGCCTGTTGAGGGCTATCGCGAAGGTGCTGAGGGCCATTCCCGACTTGGTGTATTTCAGTTCTGCATCGCGGGTCAATCTTCCGACCAGTACTACGACGTTGGTTTCGCTCACCTTGTGTTGATCTCCCGGCCTGGAATCAGGCCTCTACCTTGACGAAAAGGTACTTGAGGACATTGGGATTGAGCTTGAAAGCTTTTTCGATCGGCGTGACTTTCTGCGGATCGAGGTTCATCGTGAACAGGATGTAGTGTCCGCGCTCGCGTTTCTTGATGACATAGGCGAGCTGTCTGTCGCCCATGTCGTCTTCCTTGATGTCCGTCGCGCCTTCTTTTACGAGTTCGGCCGCGACTGTCTCCCTTCCCTGTCGGAAAAGATCTTCTTCCGACGGAAAGATGGCGACAAGTTCGTATTGTCTCATGGTTCCTCCCTATGGACTTGGGATCCGCCCATACGGGCGGATAAAGAGGCGAATAACTTGTACCACAAAGAGCTGACAATGGCAAGGCGCCGGGGCCACGGAGCTCAGCGACAGAGCGGGCCGCGGTGGCAGGACCTGTGGCCGGGGGCAGCGGCGGACGCGCTTGATCCGCGCCCTTCTTTTTTCCATAATGAAGAAAACCAAGGAGCAGACATGGCCGACATCATCCAGCCGCGGGTCCTCAAGGGATTCCGCGACTTTTTGCCCGAATCCGAAGCCGGGCGCAAGGCGCTCGTCGCCATCCTGGAAAAGACCTTCGGATCTTTCGGATTCGTTCCCATCGATACGCCCGTCCTGGAATACGCGGAGATCCTCCTCGGCAAGGGAGGCGGCGAAACTGACAAGCAGGTCTACCACTTCACCGACAACGGCGGACGCGAGGTCGCCATGCGCTTCGACCTGACTGTGCCTTTCGCGCGTTTCATGGCCGAACACGTCGACGAACTCTACCTGCCCTTCCGCCGCTTCCACGTGGCTAAGGTCTGGCGCGGCGAGAACACCCAGCGCGGACGCTACCGCGAGTTCATGCAGTGCGATTTCGACATCGTCGGAGTCGATTCGGCCATGGCGGACGCCGACATCGTGCTCGTGATCGATGCCGCGATGCGCGCGCTGGAAGTGGGAGGGTTTTGCATCAGGATAAACCACAGAGGAATTTTCAACCGCTTCCTGACCCGGCTCGGCGCGGGCGAGAAATCCGTGGCGGTACTCCGCCTCGTCGACAAGCTCGAGAAGATAGGCCCCGCCCAGGTCCAGAGCCAGCTCGCTCTGGACCTGGGCGCAGAGTCCGCCGGGCTCGTCATGGATTTCATCCGGAAGGAAGACTACGCCCTCGCCACTCTCGCCAAGATCGAATCGATGGCGGGAGGGCCGGCGGCCGACAGCGACAGGGTGAGGGCCGTTCTCGCCGCTGCCGGGGCTGCAGGCGCGAAAGACCGCCTCGTGCTCGACCCCTCGATCACGAGGGGGCTCGATTACTATACCGGCATGGTCTTCGAGACGACGCTCGAAGCGCTCCCCCAGATAGGTTCGGTCTGCTCGGGCGGCCGATACGACGAGCTGGCTTCTCTCTACACCACGCGCAGGCTGCCCGGCGTCGGCGCCTCGGTCGGGCTCGACCGGCTCATGGCCGCCCTCGACGTCATCGGGACCTCGCGCGCAAAGTCGGGCTCTCCGTCGATCCTTGTCCTCAACATGGATGAAAGCCTCGCGCCTGAATACCAGAGGATCGCGGCACGGCTGCGGAGCCTCGGACTCATCGCGGAGGTGTTCCCCGAGCAGAAGAAACTTGCCCAGCAGTTCGGGTACGCGGAAAAGAAGGGAATCCGCTTCGCCATTGTCCTTGGAAGCGGAGAAAAAGCGCGGGGCGTCCTTCCCGTGAAGGATCTCGCGACGCGCGAGACGACGGAGACCTCGAGCCCGGAAGCCGCCGTCGCCTTCGTGCTGGCGTCGACCGGAAGAGGGGCGGCGTGAGGGGCGACATGGACTCGCGCGAAATCCCCGGCAGCCCTGACCCCGCCGACACCCTCCACTCCGCAGGTCCCGCGACAGGCTCAGGCGGGCAGGACAGAGCCCGGACAGCAGTCGTCGCGGACAGAGGCATCCGCACCTATGTCCTCCGGACCGGAAGGATGACCGAGGCCCAGAAGGAGGCGATAGCGGCCCTGGGACCCCGCTACGTCATTCCCTTCGAACCGGATGCGATCCTCGATTTCCCGGCCGCCTTCGGAAACGGCGCACCTGTTGTCATGGAGATCGGCTTTGGCATGGGGCAGGCGACATGGAGGATAGCCCTCGCCCGCCCCGAAATGAACTATCTCGGGGTCGAGGTCCACACGCCGGGAGTCGGAAAGCTCCTCATCGACATCGAGCGCGAAAAGATAGGCAACCTGCGCATCATCAACCACGATGTCGTCGAGGTTCTGGAGAAAATCATCGCGCCCGGATCACTCGCCGGCTATCACATCTTCTATCCGGATCCCTGGCAGAAAAAACGGCACAACAAGCGCAGGCTCATCCGCGACGGCCTGTCCGGGCTGCTCGCCTCCCGGCTCTCGCCAGGTGGGTACCTCTATTTCGTGACCGACATCGAGGACTACGCCAATCAGGCCCTCGATGTACTTTCACGGACCGACGGCCTCGTCAACAGTCACGACGGGTTCGCGCCGCGCCAGGAATGGCGCCCCGAAACCAAGTTCGAGGCCAGAGCAAAAGGCGTCGGGCGGGCTGTCTGGGAGCTGATGTTCGTGAAATCCTGACCACTGACCGCGTGCCAAGGTTGCCGGACGCGCTCAGCCTTCGATGAAGGAGGAGAGCCTGCGGTACAGCGCCCCGACCTTCTCGCGCCAGGAAGCTGGAGCGTGATCGCCGAGCGCATCGGCGAGCGCCTCCAGCGAGGCGAGGCTCTCATTGAGGGCCGTGTGGAAGCCGCGGGAGACGCGGAACCAGTAGGCTCCCTCGGTATCCGTATACAGAGCTATGAATCCGAGCTCGGCGGTTTTCCCTTTGTGCTTCGCGAGCCGGAACACCCAGTCGAGGCCGCCCATGAGGGCCTCGGCGTCGTCCGGCATGACGAGGTTCTGTCTCGAGGGCAGATTTTCCGAAAGATCGCGCTCGGGATCGAGACCGGCTGCCACCTTCAGGGCGACTTCGAGCTTTTCTCCATCCATGAGGCTGTACTTCCCGTAGGTGACGCAGGCCTTGAGCCCCTTGTACATACCTGCCGCGGAATCTATGTCGATGGAGGCCCGCGCCCGGGAATAAGATGGCCAATCGAGCACGACGACTTTTTTCTTCCCTTTCTCGATGTGGATCTCGAAGACTTCGCCCCCAATCTTGATTTTGTTGGTGAAATCCCTCTCGGCGGCCTTCTCCTTGCGCTCCTTCGGTCTGCCTGCCTGGCCGCGCAGCTTCGTCCCGAAACCCTTCGCGAGGCGGGGCGAAATTCGCGCGAGCATGTCCCTGTCGAGGGGAGAGACCGACATCGCGTACATGCGCGTCGTCCTGACAATTTCGCCGGCGACGATGAACTCGGGATTCTCCCTGAACATCACGGAGCCGGGGTGGATCTGGATCTTCTCGGCGGTGAGCGAGCGGAAGAGCCCGCGGTCCTGGCGCTCGCAGACAAACTGGATGAGCCCGCGGCTCACGGCGCAGAGGTAGTCCTCGTGCGATCCGCCGCCCGAGACGGGCACGCCGAGTGAGGAGACGATGAGTTCAATCTGCTCCTTGATTCTCTGGATCTCGTACATAGTGCGGAGGTCGAGGTAGTTCTTCTCGCAGTAGCGCGTCTTGTCGGGAGCATCCCTGAAGGCCCTGAACATTTTCAGGTAGGAGACGAAATCCCCGAAAGGATCCCGGAATGCGTGGTGGGCCCGGCGCGCGTCCATCTCCTCGCCCGGAGGAAGAATGTAAGGGCTCATCGTGGACAGGAAACTCGCCGCGATGAGGACTTCCTCGATCACCGAGGGGTAGCTGCGGATGGACTCCACAATCATCCGGGAGAGTCTCGGCAGGAGGGGGAATGCGCACATCATCTCGCCGACGGGCGAGAGCCCATTGTCCGGCGTGAGGGCGTCCAGGAGGTTGAGGATGTCGACGGCGCCCGCGAGCCCCGATTTGGCCGGCTGGGAGATGAACTCGAAACGGTCGAATTCGGTTATTCCGAGTTCCGCCATCCTGAGGACAACTTCCGAGAGGTCGGTGCGGTATATCTCCTCAGTGGTGAAAAGTGGCCTGTTCTCGAAATCCTGACGCGGATAGAGGCGGTAGCAGGTGCCGGGTCTCGTGCGCCCCGCCCTTCCCTTCCGCTGATTCGACGAGGCCTTGGATGTCGGCGTCTCGATGAGGCTCGACGTGAAGGTGCGCGGGTTGTAGTAGTTGAGCTTGGCGAGCCCGGAATCGATCACGCTCGTCACTCCGTCTATCGTGACGCTGGTCTCGGCGATGTTCGTCGAGATGACGATCTTGACGAGGCCTTCGGGAGCTTTCTCGAAGACGCGCTCCTGCTCGTCCTTTCCGAGCCTGGCGTAGAGGGGTATGAAGTGAAGGCGGGCTCCGACCGGACAGTAAGCCAGACGCTTCCAGCAGTCCTTTATGGCGCGTTCTCCAGGGAGGAAGACGAGGATGTCCCCTTCCCTCTCCTCATTGATGATCCGGGAGACGATCTGTTCGATCTTCTCCATGAGAGCATCGTTGCCTTCTCCGGGGGCGGCAAGAGCGGGCGGATCGTAGATTACGGTGACGGGATAGACCTGGGTGTCGATCTTCACGACAGGGCACTCGCCGAAGAATTCGGAGAAGACCTCGGCGTTGATTGTCGCCGACGAAACGATGACCTTGAACTCCGGGCGCGCCTCGATGACGCGTTTGAGGAGTCCCAGGACGAAATCGATGTTGAGGCTCCGCTCGTGTGCCTCGTCGACCATGATGACGGAATATCTGGAGAGCGCCGGGTCCAGTTTCATTTCCTGGAGGAGGATGCCGTCTGTCATGATTTTGATGGCCGTCGTGTGGTCAGTTTTGTCTTCGAAGCGCATCTTGTACCCGACGAGTCCGGGCACCTGTGTGCCGAGCTGGCGGGCAATATAATCGCTGACGGAGAGGGCCGCGATCCTTCGGGGCTGGGTGACGCCTATGAGGCCGTAGCGCGAGAAGCCTGCCTCATGGAGGATTACGGGAAGCTGAGTAGTCTTTCCCGATCCGGTCGGGCTCTCGACGACGATAACCTGGTTCGATTCAAGGGCTTCAAGGATTTTATCTTTTTGCTGATATACTGGCAGATCGTGCGGGTTCATGGTGGCTCACAGTCTACTTCATCGCCGCCTCTTGCGCCAGACACTCGAGTTCAGGCTAGAATGGGTCATGCCCTTTCGCGAAGCCTTCACTACACCGTCGCCCTCCTTGTCGCGGACGGGAATCGAGATCTGGATGACGTGCGCCGAAAACCAGTGCAGCACAAGGTAAAGCATGAAAATTGCGCAGGACAGCTACAGCGTATCGGAGATTACGGGACTCATCCGCGAAAGCCTTGAAGGACGATTCCAGTCCATCACAATCGTGGGCGAGATATCGAACTGCAAGAGCGCGAGCTCGGGGCACCTCTACTTCAACCTGAAAGACCCAGGCGCCATGATCCAGGCCGTCATGTTCCGCTTCAAGTCGCGCAGCCTCGGCTTCGAGCCCCGGGATGGCATGAAGGTGAAGGCCTTCGGCTCCATCACGGTCTATCCGCCGAGGGGCAACTATCAGATTCTCGTGGAATCCATGCGGCAGGCGGGACTCGGCGACATCCTCGCCGAGCTGGAAGAGAGAAAGCGCCTGCTCGCCTCGGAGGGGCTCTTCGATCAGGAGCGCAAGCGTCCCCTGCCCCGCCTGCCTTCCCGCGTCGCCGTCATCACCTCTCCTGGGGGAGCCGCCATCCGCGACATTCTTTCGATCCTGAAGCGTCGCAACTGCGGCGTCGACATCGTCATCCTGCCGGCCGCGGTGCAGGGGGCGGCTGCCCCGGCTGAACTAGTCTCGCGGATAGAAGAGGCCAACCACTTCGCGCTCGGGGATGTCATCATAATCGGCCGGGGCGGAGGCTCGCTCGAGGACCTTCTCGCCTTCTCGGATGAAGCTGTCGTGCGCGCCGTCGCAGGTTCACGCATCCCCGTCATAAGCGCCGTCGGACACGAGACCGACTGGTCTCTCTGCGATTTTGCCGCCGATCTTCGGGCCCCCACGCCGAGCGCCGCCGCCGAGCTTGTTTCCGAAAGCCGCGCCGTCATCGCCCGCGAGATCGGGCAGCTCGCCGCAGGACTCGAAGCTTCGATGCGTTCACGGCTCGATGCCACGCGCAGCCTGGTCATGCGTTTCGATCCGGGGGCGGTGGAAGCCTACTTCATGAGGCTGGTCTCCCCGCTGGCGAGAAGGGAGGCCGAATCCAGGGACTGCCTTTCGCGGAGTATGGCCGAGATCCTCACCTCCAGCGCGCATCGGCTCGACCGCGCGCGGCGCGATCTCGAACTGTCGAGTCCGCAGGCTGTCATGGAGCGCGGTTTTGCCATCGTGCGGCGGATGAAAACGGGGCGCGCCCTCAGAAGCGTGGAGGGTCTGGCCCTCGGCGAGGCGCTGCAGGTGCGGTTTGCAGAGGGAGAACTCGATGCGAGCATACAGGAGATACACAGATGAAAAATTTCGAATCGCGACTTGCACGGCTCGAGGAACTCGCCGAGAAGATACGCGAGCCGGATCTTCCCCTCGAGGAAGCGGTGTCGGTCTTCGAAGAGGGCATAAAACTGTCGAAGGGTCTCGAGCGCGATCTGGAAAAAATCCAGGGCAAGGTGGAGATTCTCCTCAACGATCCCGGAGAAGTATCGGAAAAGCCCGCGCTGAGTCTTTTCGGTGAAAAGGAAGAAGAGTCGGATTGAACGACCACCCATGTCCCGTCTGGCGCTCGCGAGCGCCGCATATTTCAGAGCTCGTTCAGGAAGCCCAGAAGCGAGCGGTCCGAATCCGCAAACGGCAGATCGGCGAATTCCGGTCTGCCTACCCAGCGGCACTCCGTATGTTCGCGGAGTTCCAGATGAGCGTCGCTACGTAAGGTCACGAGCCAGGCGGCCAGTTCGCGCGCTCTGCCATTGTGGAGGAATTCTGTCTGGCCCAGCATGCGGACCGGAACGACAGCCGCCCCGAATTCTTCGTCGAACTCGCGGACAATCGCTTCCTCGTCGGTTTCGCCCTCCTCGACCTTGCCACCGGGGAACTCCCACATCATGCCGAGCGCGCCCCCGAAGGGACGCCGCGCCACGAAGAATTTTCCATCCGATACGACGATGGCTGCGACGGAGCGTCTCATTCCGGCCTCACAGGAAGAGAACCGTGGGGAAGGCAAAATGCACGACCCCGGTTATAATGGCGGCGATGCCGATGACGGACTTGTTTTTCATGAAGAGCCTCTCTGCCTTGCCTGGAGTGCGCTCAGCTCCTGCCGGATTTACTTCGGGCTGGTTGTAGAGTTCGACAAGGAGGGCGACGCCGCCCGCGATGCCTGCCATTGCCGGAAGAAAATCGCCAACGATGGGCAGATCTCCTCTGATCGCGTTGAGGAGCTTGAATACGCCTGTAACCGCCATGAGGATGCCGAGCACGAGGCGCACAGTCCGGTCGAGGAGGAAAGTCCTGACGCCATCGAAAGGCCCCGGTTTTGGCAGGGGAATATCACTGCACAGGGCGTATCCGCCGACTATATTCAGGACAATCGACAGAAAGTAGAACTGTATCATCTTCCGGATGCTCCCGGCCGTTCGCGGCCCCGTATTGCAGCAACAGTATTATGATCGGAATGCTTGGGTCAAGATTGAATTACGCCCGCAGGGGCCTTAAGTCGCAGGCGAGCCGAGAATGAAGGCTGCGGCCTCGACGATTCGCCCTGCCGTGAACCATCCTTCCCGATTCCGGAGGGTTTTTCCGGAAATACCGTGGGCGAGGACGGCGGCGCAGGCGGCATCGAGCGCTCTATCCGCATGCCCCGCCGCCGCCTCGCGGGCAAGAAGACCCGCCACCAGCCCTGCGAGCACATCCCCCGAACCCGCGGTTCCGAGCCCGCACTCCATGCCGTCCCATATCCGTATCGTCCTCGAGGGGGCGACAATCCATGTGACGTGAGACTTGAACACGATGTGCGCCCCGGTCGACTCCGCGAGCTTTGGCAAAAATTTTTCGGGATCGGCGAGGAGATCTTCCGGCCGACAACGGCAGAGCTTCGCGCATTCTCCGGGATGGGGTGTGAGGATGATGGGCGCCGAGGTACGGAAGCCTCCTTCGGCGAGATCGCGGTACATGAGAATCGCGCCAGCGTCGAGGACAGCGGGAAGGCCTCCCGACAGGAGGACCTTCAGTCTCCGCACATTTTCCTCGTTCACCTTCCATCCGGGACCGGCGAGCAGGGTATCCCAGGCCGAAAAATCGAAGCCCTCCGCCGGATCGGGATTCGGTCTCACCATGACTTCCTCGTGCCGCGCTGCCAGGATGTCCTGGAGTCCCGGTTCGGAATACAGGGCGACATAGCCCGCCCCCGATGCGAGGGCCGCGCGGGCACAGAGCGAGGCCGCGCCTGTCGTCCCGGCTCCCCCGGCGAACACGGCGAGCCTGCCGCGGCTTCCCTTGTAGTGCCAGGGCCTCTCGGCGGGAAGGAAATCGCCAAGGTCCGACGCCTCGATGAGGAAGGACCTGCTCTCTGGTCTCATGTTCACAGGAAGGACCCCATCGACCGGGACCACGACCCCGACCGATCTGCGAAAAGCCGGCAGGTAGAGGGCCCGCTTGCGAGGCTCGACGGAAAGCGTCCAATCGGCCCGCACTACCTCGGAATCCGACAGGATACCGTCACCGAGCCCGGAAGGAAGGTCTACGGCGGCGATGGCCGGCCCACCCTGTGCCCGGCAAGGCAGTCCCGAAACGAAGCGCAGAGCCTCGAGGGCCGGACCGTGCAGGCTGCCTTTGAGTCCCGTCCCAGCCAATCCGTCCACGATCAAACCCGCGGTCCCGAGAATTGCCTCCGATTCCGCCCGCTTCGCCGTCCAGGAAAGGACAGGAATCCCGAGGGCTTTCAGGCTGGCCGCGTGCGCAGAAGCGAGAGAGCCGTGAGTCTCTCTGCACAGGACAGCGGCGCAGTTGCCGTAGCCTGAGAACACGGCATTCCGGACAAGGGCGAGAGCATCCCCCGCGTTGTTGCCCGATCCGCAGAGGGCGACGATGGCGCCTCCGCCGGATCTTCCCGCGCCTGCGCCGCATTCCGGGAGGAGTTTCCGCACAGCATCCCAGAGCCGGAGGGCCGCAATCTCCATGAGGGTTCCCTCCGCGAGGAGGGCCATTTTTTGTGTCGCGGCGTCGCAGGCAGCCGCTTCGTCGCAGCTTGCAAGGGAAATCATTGCGGGCTCCTTTCGGCGGACAGGCTCCTGAGGAGAAGCTTGTCGAAGCGCCACCAGACGATATCGGCCTTGTACTCGCCCGCGAGGAGGGCGCAGAGGATACCCTCGCGGGAGATGAAGAAGGAAGCGTAGCGCATCTCTTCGGGCTGTATGCGGATATCGTAGCGGATGAGATTCCTGGATGAACGGCTCAGCGCCGAAATCCGGGTAGTGCCGTCGGAGAGGACGCTCATGAGGAATATTTCGTTTCCGGCCAGGCCGAGAAAGGCAGGAATCGGCGTGCCGCCAGAGGCCGAGCTCCGCACGAGGCCCGATCCGTTTCTCCCTGGCACAGGAATCTCGAGGCGGAACGCCGTGGAAGCGTCTTCCAGTCTGAGCGCCTGAATCCACGAACTGCGGTATTCCGTGCCGATCACCGCACCTGTCGTCTTCTCTTTCACGGTAGCGTAGTAGTCGATCTTGAGAATGAGATTCCGCTCTTTCACGTCGGGGGCCATGCCATCCAGCGAGGCGATGAGGTCTTTTTCGCCCTCGGGTAGCGGCAGGGCGTCGCGCCTGATCCGGAGCGACTTGACGAGGACTCCCCGCTTGTCGAACCAGTGCGCGAACCACTCGTCTTCGGAAGCGGATATCACGATGCAATCGTCGGATTCGTTGACATGGATCGCTGAAATGGTATGAAAGGGAGTGCCCCCCACGCCTTCCTGACCGAGATAGCCAGTATTTCTGCCAGTCCTGTCGAACCTGAGCACCACGCTGTCGAGAATGTCCCCCGTCTGCGGGTCATTCACTCTGCCCGAATCGCCTGTCCTGTCCTCGACATAGAGATTCTGGGCTGAGTCGATCGCTATTTCTCCATTCTGGCTCAAAGGATAGGGTGAGGCGAAGCGTCCGACGGCGCTCTCCCCGGGAAGCAACTGTGAACGGGAGTCGATGGCGGAGAGGAAAAAAGGTTTGCCTCCACGCTCGGGGTTGTATACCATCGAGAGGATGTCGCCGAAGGAGGAGAAGCGCGAGACCTTGGCCCCCGGACCGTTGGAGATGAGGAAAATGCCCTCCCTCATCGCTATCCGCGTCTTCAGATCTTCCGTTCCTTTTCCGCCGGGAAAGAGGTCGAGCTGATTTTCGCCCGGGCCATACTCGAGGGAGAACAATTTCTCCCTGCCGACGGCGATGCCCTCGCCACCGCGCGTACAGGAGAAGGCGAGGACGGCGACGAGGATTGCCGCGCCCGTGGACAGCAAGGTGCGCAGAGACTGTGCAGTGACTCTCATCCTGGGAAAGTAGTACCTCCGCACTCCTCTGGGTGTCAATGTCGGCGGCTTTTGCATCTTTCGCTGCGAACTTGACCCCCCAGGCCGTAAAAAGTATTCTATCTTCCATGAGCATGAACATCCTCTCCGCGCTGGTGGGCACCAAAAGGGAGCGCGATATCAAATCCCTGGTTCCCGTACTCCACTCTGTCACTACCAAAGAAAGTTGGGCGCTTTCGCTCCCCGACGCGGATTTTCCCGTCCAGACCGCAGGTTTCCGGAAACGCCTCTCGGAGGGCGAGCCTGTGGACGCGATTCTGCCGGAATCCTTCGCTCTCGTGCGGGAAGCCGCCCGGCGGGTTCTCGGCGAGCGTCCCTTCGATGTCCAGATCCTCGGTGGACTCGTTCTGCATCAGGGCAAGATCGTCGAAATGAAAACCGGCGAGGGCAAGACACTCTCCTCCGTTTCGGCGGCCTATCTGAACGCGCTCGAAGGCAAGGGCGTCCACATCGTGACGGTCAACGACTACCTCGCAGAGCGAGACTCGGAGTGGATGGGACGCGTGTTCCGCTTCCTCGGGCTCACTGTGGGCTGCATCCTCTCCCGCATGGACAACGAGGCCCGCAAGGCCTCCTACGCCTGCGACATCACCTACGGCACAAACAACGAGTTCGGATTCGACTACCTCCGCGACAACATGACCTGGAGCCAGGACCAACGCGTCCAGAGGGGTCACAACTACTGCATCGTCGACGAAATCGATTCGATCCTCATCGACGAGGCCAGAACGCCCCTCATCATCTCCGGTCCTGCCGAGGATGACACCTTCAAAGTCAACGAGATCAACAGGCTCGCAGCCTCCTTGGTCGAAGTGGAGAAGAAACCCGAAACCGGCGAATATCCCAAGGAAGAGGATGGCGAAACACTCGTCGGAGACTACAAGGTCGAGGAGAAGAACAAAAAGATCAGCTTCACTTCGTCCGGTCTCGACAAAATGGAACAGCTTCTCGAAAGGCGCGGTCTCATCAAAGGAAGTCTCTTCGACGAAGGCAACTTCGAGTTTGTGCATTATTTCACCCAGGCCGTGAAGGCCCGCGTGCTCTTCGAGAAGGATGTCGACTATGTGGTCCAGGACGGGCTCGTCCAGATCGTCGACGAGTTTACGGGGCGCATGCTGCACGGGCGCAGGTACTCCGATGGCCTCCACGAGGCCATCGAGGCCAAGGAAGGTATCAAGGTCGCGCGGCGCAACCGCACTCTGGCCACAATCACATTCCAGAATTACTTCAGATTGTATGCAAAAATATCAGGAATGACAGGAACGGCAGATACCGAAGCTCCAGAGTTTAATAAAATATACAGTCTTGATGTCGTTGTTATCCCATCGAACAGACCTGTCGTGCGCAAGGATGAGGATGACCTCGTCTTTCTCAACGAATCCGAGAAGTATGAAGCCATCTGCGACGAGATAGTCGAGACCCACAAGAAGGGCCAGCCCATGCTCGTCGGAACGGTTTCCATCGAAAAATCAGAAATACTCTCCTCCTTGCTCACCCGCAGGGGAATACGCCACGAGGTCCTCAACGCGAAGAACCACGCCCGCGAGGCGACCATCATCTCAGAAGCGGGTGCCAAGGGATCGGTCACCATAGCCACCAACATGGCTGGCCGCGGAACGGACATCAAGCTCGGCGGCAATCCTGAATTCCGCGCCAACAAGCGCGCGGGGAGTCAGGCCACTCCCTCCGAGTACCAGACGGCCCTGGAAGCGGAGTTGACTCTCTGGCGGAAAGACTACGAAGAAGTGAAGAGTCTCGGTGGCCTCTACGTACTCGGAACGGAGCGCCACGAGAGCAGACGCATCGACAATCAGCTGCGCGGACGCTCGGGGCGCCAGGGAGATCCGGGCAAATCGGTCTTCTTCCTCTCCTTGGACGATGATCTCATGCGGCTCTTCGGCGGTGATAACTTCAAAAAGCTTATGAGCAGGGCGGGTATGAAGCCCGGAGAACCGATCTACCATCCTCTTCTCAACAAGACAATAGAAGGCGCCCAGAAGCGCGTCGAGGATCGCAACTTCGAGGTGCGCAAACACCTTCTCGAATATGACGACGTTCTCAACCAGCAGCGGAAGTACATCTATACCCAGAGGGACTCGATACTCGGGGAAATGAACCTGCTCGCGCGCATACGGGAGACGGCCGCAGAGATGGTCGAAACGGCTATCAAATCGCTCGAGGATTCGGGGAAAAGGGGAAACGCGCGTTCATACGCGGGACTCCAGTCCACCCTGCGAGAGACATTCAACATCCAGCTTCCGCAGGACATTTTGTCCAAAGCTTCGGGACCTGTCGAGCTCAAGGCCGCAATCAATGGCCTTCTCGAGGCCGATCTCGGACGCAAGCTCGAGTATGCAGGGGCGAAAAATCTCAACAACTTCATCAAGTATCAGTACTTACAGGAAATCGACAACAAGTGGCTGGACCACCTCGAAAACATGGAAGCCCTCCGCGAGGCAGTCTACCTCCGATCCTACGGGCAGAAGAATCCTCTCCTGGAGTACAAGCTCGAAGGATTTGAAATCTTCGACCGCATGATAGACGGCATTCGGGACCTGATAGCCTCCAGAGTCTATCTCGTCAGGATTCAGACTTCCGAAGACAGGGCAACGCGAAACCCGGTCGCAACACCCGCAAGCACGACTCACGAGAGCGCCGCAGGCTACGGTGCGGCCGGCGGCGGTCCGGCCGCTGCCACAGGCCCAAGATCGGGGCACGGCGCATCGGCCTCCCCCGGCAGCGCTGTCGACGGAAGGCCGACCCGCTCGACTGTCGCGGAGGCGGCGAACCCCGAGGGAGCCACCGTGGTTCGGACTGGCGAAAAGGTAGGCAGGAATGATCCCTGCCCCTGCGGTTCCGGCAAGAAATACAAGCATTGCCACGGACGGTGA
This sequence comes from Treponemataceae bacterium, assembly GCA_963678065.2. Classification (GTDB taxonomy): domain Bacteria; phylum Spirochaetota; class Spirochaetia; order Treponematales; family Rectinemataceae. The sequence goes on along the minus strand of CAXXVZ010000003.1, from coordinate 566,473 downwards.
GCGGTGGCGGGCTTTCCCGCCGCCGTCATGGAGACCTGAATGTCGCTCAACCACAAGGAGATCGACCTCGTCCTTTCGGAACTTGATCTCGCGGGCTGCCAGATCCAGCGAATCCTGCAGCCTTCTTTCGATACACTCATCCTCGGCCTGTACAAGTCCGGGAAGGAGACGGAGCTTCTTGTTTCGATCGCTCCCTCCGGATGCAGGATTCACAGCCTCTCCCGGCGGGTCCCGAAGCCGGAGCGGCCTCTTCGCTTCATGGAATGTCTCAGGTCGCGCATAAAGGACGGGCGGATCGAATCCCTGAGCCAACTTGGTTCTGAACGCGTACTTCGTTTTGGCATAATGACATATGTCGAAACCTCCGAAGGCTCTGGCGAGATGATGCAGGTTCGCTACAGACTCTACGCCCGACTCTGGAGCGGCGCGGGCAACATCATCCTCGTCGACGACGCCACGGGTATCATCGTGGATGTTCTCGCCCGCAGACCGGGAAAGGGAGAGGTTTCCGGCGCGCCCTTCCTGCTTGAAGAGGAACTTGCGGCCCGTCCCTCCATCAGCGCGAGGGTATTCGCCGTCAGGGATCTACCCGGGGAAGGAAGCTTCAACCAAAGGGTCGAATCCTTCTACGATGCGTCCGGCACCGAACTTTCGAGAGATCGCCTCATCGCCCTCGCGAGGGAACGCTTCGAAAAACGGAAGAGTCTTCTCGGAGAGAGAATAGCCGGGCTCGAACGCCGTTTCGCGGAGTTCTCGGGCGCAAAGCGGTACCGGGAACTCGGGGATATACTCATGGGAGCGATAGGCAGCGCAGAAGTCGCTGCAGCCGCAACAGTTGGGGGAAGGTCGGACAGAAGCGAAAAAGCCGAAGAGGGCAGAGCGGAAGAGAGCGAAGCAAAAGGGCATTCGCGCCGCAGCTTTGTGGAGCTTGACGATTTTTTCCGTGGAGGCAGAGTCGGTATTCCCCTCGATCCGGATCTCGACATCGCCGAAAATGCCCGGGAATACTACACGAAATACAAGAAAGCCGTTTCGGGACTGTCGGAGGTGGAGCGCGAGCTCGGAGAGCTGCGGAGCTCACTCGCGGAGGCCGAGGCAGAGTTCGTCGCGCTGGAGGCTGAGCCGGAAGTTTTCAGGATCGCGAAAGCACTCGCGCGGGCAGGAACTGTCCGCACTTCGGTCAAGAGAGTCTATCCGGGACTGTCCCTCGAGGTTTCCGGGTGGACCATTCTCGTCGGGAGATCGGCGAAGGAAAATGACGAACTCCTCCGACGGCACATCCGCGGTTCCGACATGTGGCTGCACGCGAGAGACTGGGCGGGCTCTTACGTCTTCATCAAGGCCAGACCCGGCAAAACCGTGCCCCTCGCCATTCTGCTCGATGCTGGCAAGCTCGCATTGTATTATTCCAAGGGCCGCACGGGCGGTCAGGGAGACCTTTATTACACCCAGGCCAAATACCTTAGGCGCGTGAAAGATGGCCCCAAGGGACTTGTCATTCCCACACAGGAAAAAAATCTTTTTGTCAAGATCGACGAGAAGCGCATGCAGGAACTTCGCTCGCTCATAGGCGGAGACTAGAAAATTTTTCACCGTGTCCGGGTAGCGGAATGTCTGCCCCCAGACGTCGGAGTGTCACAGACTTACCGGGCAGTTCCGGTAAAAGGGAGTCGATGTGAAGAGAGCGATCATTATCCTTCTCGTGGCGGCTGGGATTCAGTCCGCCTTCGCGCAGGGGCAAGACCTGCACAAACTTGTTGTCGCCGGACTCAAGGGGCCGAGCGGCATTGGCATGGTGAAAATGTTCGACACGGTGCCGGCCGTTCCCGGCGCAAAAATCGTAATGACAGCGGTCGGCAGCGCTGATCTCGTCGCGGCCAAAGTCATATCGGGCGAATTCGACGCGGCGATACTCCCTATAAACGTCGCGGCAAAGCTCTTCACCTCGAAGATTCCCATCCGCCTCGCGGCCATCACTGGCAACGGCATGGTGAGCTTCCTGACAAACGACCCTTCAATCCATTCGCTCTCCGACCTGCGCGGCCGCGAGGTGAGCGTCGCAGGGCAGGGTGCCACGCCTGACTTTGTCTTCCGCGCTATTCTGAGAAAGGCCGGACTCGATCCCGAAAAGGATTTGAAGCTGAATTACAGCCTCCCCTACCCTGAAGCTGCCATGGCCCTCGCTGCGGGCAAGATCAGGATCGCCATCCTTCCCGAACCTTTCGCCACCATGGCGAGGACGGCCAACGCCGACATTGTATCCCCTCTCGACATCGACTTTCTCTGGAAATCGGCGACCGGACAGAACTCGTACCCGATGACAGCCTTTGTCGTCTCTTCGCGGCTCGCCTCCGAGATGCCCGAGGCTGTCAGGGTGTTGCTCGCTTCCTACCGTGAATCGATCGGCTGGGTGAGGAGCAATCCGGCCGCGGCCGGGGTTCTTGTCGAGAGGCACGACCTGGGACTGAAAGCCACCGTGGCCTCCAAGGCTATTCCACGGAGCAACTACGTGTTCCTGACAGCAAAAGAGGCGAGACCGGCCGTGGAAGCCTTGCTCGCGACCTTTCTGGCCATCGCTCCTGCATCCATAGGTGGCAGCCTGCCCGACGGAGCGTTCTACGCGGAGTTCTGAGGCAGGGCCGAAAAGGACCATCGCGGGCTTTCTTTCGGCCCTCCTCATCCTCGCTCTGTGGCAGCTTCTCGCCTCGCTCGTGGGGAAATCGATCGTATTCCCCTCGCCTGCCGACGTGTTTTCCGTCTCTCTCGATCTCTACGGCCGCCCCGAGTTTATCTCGGCCGTCATGTCCACCTTCGGGAGAGTGATCTTCGCGTTTGGACTCTGCGTAGCCGTGGGAAGCGTCACGGGATTTGCGGCAGGAGTGTCTCCCCTGTTCGGGGTGGCCATCTCGCCCGCCCTCACCCTGATCAGAGCCACTCCCGTGCTCGCCATCATTCTCCTTGCTCTCCTCTGGTTTCCCGCGGGTTTCGTTCCCGTCTTTTCAGCCTTCCTCATGGCCTATCCCGTCATGCACACCAGTGTGGCGGGCGGAGTGATGGCGTCCGACCCGAAACTTCTCGAAATGGCGAGACTCTTCCGTGTTCCGGGCTGGGAACTTTTCATCCGCCTGAGGTTTCCTGCGGCTGCCCCCCACATCCTTTCAGGGGCAAAGAATGCCCTCGGGCTGTGCTGGAAGGTGGTGGTGGCCGGAGAAGTGTTGAGTCAGCCCGCGCGCGCCATCGGCACGGGCATGCAGGAGTCGCGCGTCTATCTTGAAACTTCGAGTGTCTTCGCCTGGGCGGCCGCTTCGGTCATACTCTGCGGTTTCTCTGAATGGCTTCTGGGTCTCGCAGCCCGAAAGGCAGGCTCCCATGCCCTTTGAGCTGGATCGCATCAGTCACGCCTATGCGGGCCATGAGGTGCTGGACAGAATATCGCTCTCCATTCCGGAAGCATCCATCACGGTGGTTCTCGGCCCATCGGGCTGCGGCAAGACCACCCTCCTCAACATCGTCGCGGGCCTCGTCGATGCGGACGAGGGGGAGCGTAGAGGCTTCGGTCAGACTTCCTTCTCCTACGCCTTTCAGGAACCGCGCCTCTTGCCGTGGCTCGACGCGCGGCACAACATCCTCTTCGCGCTCTCGGGTATCCTCGGCAGGGAAGATGCGTTGCGGAGGACCGATTTTTTCCTGAATGCGGCAGGTCTTTCAGAGGCTTCCCGCAAAAAACCTTCGGACCTGTCAGGGGGAATGCGACAGAGACTCTCCCTTGCAAGGGCCTTTGCCTACCCCTCCCTCTTCATCCTTCTCGACGAGGCGTTCCAGGCTGTCGATTTGCGGACAAAACTCGGTCTGATGGATTCCTTCCTTGCAATGTGGAAGGACGAGAGGCGGACTGCCCTCATCGTAACCCACGACATAGCCGAGGCCGTCTACCTCGCAGACCAGGTTGTCGTGCTTTCTGACCGTCCGGCACGGGTCGCGGACTGTTTCAGGAACGACGAGCCCCGCGAAGCGCGATCCTTTGGCTCGGAATCCTCCCTCGGCATCGAGGCCAGGCTTTACCGGCTCGTGCTGGCGCCTGAAAACAGGCCCCGCGCCGCAAGAACCTGAGAGACTGTTTCGAGGAGTCTTTCCTCGGTGAAAGGTTTTGCGAGAAAGATGTTCCCTTTCGACCCAAGCTCTTCGCTGTCGGGTATCCATTCCGGATGGCCCGACATGAGGAGAACCTTGAGTCCGGGAATCATGCCTACAAGTCTTTGACAGAGCGTCTCACCGTCCATGTGCGGCATGATCACATCGGCGATCACGAGGCCGAGAGAGGCGGGGGATGACTCCGCGATGAGGAGGGCTTCTCCCGCGTTGACCGCTCCGATTGTGCGGAATCCCGCCCTGTCGAGCATCCTCGAGGCGACCTCGACGATCGTTTCATCGTCATCTACGATCAGGATCTTCTTTCCCGGCGGGAGTCCCTGTCCGCAGGGGGGAAGGAGCCGCTCTGCGTTTCCGGGATTCGCTGATTCTGTGGCCACGCTTGTGCCCTCCGCGAGTTCAGATGCCAAGGGAATCCAGAGCGTGAATTTCGCGCCGGGGCCTCCTGCCGATGAGGCGGAAGAGGCTTGCTCTTCCCTCGCTTCATTTTCTTCAAGGAATACCGCTCCCTTGCTTCTCCGCATGATGCTGTCCACGATGGAGAGCCCCAGACCCGTACCTTTCCCTTCCGATTTGGTCGTGAAAAAGGGCTGAAAAATGGACTGTGCGAGTCCGGAAGGAATGCCCGGACCAGTGTCGGCGACAAAGACCGCGGCATAGCCTCCAGCTTCAATGACATGACCTCTTCCGGTATCCAATGCGTGGGAAAGAACCCTGTTTTCAGTCCTGACGGTGATGCTTCCCCCTTCGGGCATGGCGTCGCGCGCATTGACTATCAGATTGAGGAGGGCTTGTCCGATCTGCCCGGAATCCGCGAGGACTTCAGCCTGCGGGGCGTAAGCTTGCACGGCAAGGGTGATCCGGGGAGGCAGGAGACGTCTGAACATTTTCTCGGAATCGCGCACGAGAACATTCAGGTTGAAGACCGATGGAGAATATGGCTGTTTTCTTGAAAAGGCAAGAAGCTGGCGGGTGAGACCTGCAGCTTTGATGGCTGTGGTCCTGATGCCGTGGAGATCTTCGGCCGCGGTTTTGTCCAGCTCGGTCTCGGCGGCGAGCATATCTGCGTATCCGATGATGGCAGTCAGAATGTTGTTGAAATCGTGGGCGACTCCACCCGCGAGTTTTCCGACAGCGTCCATCTTCTGGGCATGAATGAGGCTGTCTTCGAGTCTGCGCCGTTCAGTGAGATCGACGAACTCTCCCTGAATGAGATCCGGCGCCCGTCCATCGCTGTGGATCCGCACCGCCTGCGCAAGGACTACGTGAATTCCGCCGCCGCGGTCGCGGATATTCAGTTCCGTCTGCGGGAAAAAACCCGAGGCATCCAATCCCACTTTGATGCGCTCCCAATCGAAGGGATCGACGAAGAGAGAGGACAGACCACCGTGCCCCTCCTCTTCCCTCATTCCGGTAAGGGTCCTGAACGCGCGGTTGGCCTCAAGTATCAGGCCTTCGGAATCACAGAGTACGTGCGCAGAGAGGCCGTCTACGAAGAGTCGTCGGTATTTCTCTTCGCTGTCCCGGTTTTTCGCCTCCATCACAGCCCTGTAGAGAGCCACCTCGATTGCGGCAGCGAGTTCCCTCTCTTCGAAGGGTTTCAGTATGTAGGCATAGGGTTCCGATCGCGTCGCCCGCGCGACGGTATCGGCCTCGGCGTGGGCCGTGAGGAGGATAACAGGAATCCGGTACTTGTCGTGGATGATTGCAGATGTTTCGATTCCGTCGAGACTTCCTTTGATATGGACATCCATGAGAATGAGGTCGGGGCGGATGGTTTCGAGGGATACGAGCAGATCCTCGCCTGAATCGAAGATGCCTGCCACCTCATGACCGCGGCGCTGGAGGGTCTTGCTGATATCGAGGGCGACGATAGCTTCGTCCTCGACAATTGCTATCCAGGGCATCTTTTCACCCCCATCGATACTTTGGCAGTTTACAGCTCGTTCTGAACTCTTGAATCAGAGGATATCGGGAATTTCCAGACTGGCGGGAAGACTGACGAGGCTTTCCATGAAACCCGCCTGTCGTTTTTTCACCCTGATGACAAGATCGACGATCTTGTTTTTTCTGTCCAGGGAAAAATCGTTGACCGAAAAGGGATCGTTCACGGAAAGACCGGCCTCATCGGCGACTCCACCACTCCATATCCTCGTGATAGTGTAGCGCTCGGGGTCGAGGAAGACTCCTGGCATGCGTTTCACCGACATGCCATACAAGGCGGTCATGAGCGAGGCGTGACTGTCCCTTTCCGCCGCCGACTCCATAGGATAGTCAGGGCGGCGTTCGAGATTTCTCAGAACCGTCAGCCCCGGTCCCGCACTGTCCGATTTCGTCGCAAGATTGTTCTCTTCGGATCGTGTCCCGGGAAGGCTTCCGGCCTTCCCGCCCTTCCCGGACAGTACTACGGAAATGAGTGTCCCCGGCGTGTAGCCCGAAGCAGCCAGGACCATCTGGGCTGAAGGAATGTCGGCAACTGCTCTCGAAGCGAGGGCCACTAGCCGATCTCCCTCTGAGATGCCTTCGGGGACGGATGGATGACGGTAGGCTATTTCGAGGCCTTCAGGTTCCTGCGCAAGAACCAGGCCCAGCCAGGCATGTGAAACTTCTCCGCCCCTGAAAAGTTCGGGAAGGACGGCCTGCACCCACGACGAAGGGATACAGAAGTTGAGGCCCTGGAATTGCGACAGGCCTGCGAAAACTATGCCGGCGACCTCGCCTGAGGAATCCAGCAATGGGCCGCCAGAATTGCCCGGATTGAGAGCAGCGTCCACTTGGACAGCCTCGCCAATCTGAGAAATCCTTCGTCCTCCGGCGCTCACGATGCCCGCAGTCACTGTGCTCTCGAGTCCTGCGGGTGAACCGATCGCGAGTATCTTCTCGCCGGGCGTGAGAGTGGCGTTTCCGGAAAGAGTAAAAACATAGGAGGGTTTTACTTCGGTCTTCAGGAGAGCAAGGTCGAGGAGTCTGTCCCAGCCGATTACCTTGGCGGGAATGCGCAGGTCAGGGCTTCCCGCCGGTCTGATGGTGAGTCTGGAATAGCCTTCATAGGCAGCATCCACCTCACTTTCCACCACGTGATAATTGGTCAGGATGTAGCCGCTCTTCTCTATGTAGAACCCCGAACCGATGACTCGATCCGGCACCCCGACCCCGTTTTCGATTTTGATTCCACGGTCGACCCGAACAGTGACGACCCCCGAAATCATCGAGGAAATCGGCATGGATGCCGCAGGAATATCACCCGAGGGCGAGGCTGCGCCGTTGGCAATGATGCCGGATGCGGACAGACCAGATTTGAGCGTTTCACTGTCTGTTCCCCGCGCTTTCTCCGCCTTCCGCAGCTCATTGACGAAGTACTCATCGCCGGATTTGGATGCCCTTTCCATCCACACAGATAAATCCGACGCGCGATTCGTCAAGACCGAAGGGCCTGACCCGGGGCTCTCCCGGCCTGAAACCGCATCGGCAGGATCACGGAAGGGATCAGGCTCCGCCCTCAAAGATCGGAGGTAAAGCAGCCGCGAGGCCGAATGGAAACCTTTTTCATGGAAGGCCTCAGCCTGCATGGCCAGAAGTTTCTGTTCTCCGAATGATCCGGGCCGCGACATGTCACTCAGAAGGTCGCGGGGAAAGAGAGGCTTCATTTTCTCGATTCCGTAGACCGCAGCGAGGCTCCTGAAACAGGAGAGCGCCCCGTTCCAGTCGCTCTGATCCATAGCGGCCGTGTATCGCTCGAATATCTTCCCGAGAGCAGACGCAACGAGTTCGGGAATTGCGTGTTCTCCCGCGAGCGAGGATGACTCATCCCCGATTATTCCGGAAAGATAGGCAAGGACGGAGGTGGGATTCGTGCTCGCCTCCGTCCTCAGCTCGGAAACTTTCAGGGAGGAATAAGGTGGTGTCTGAGGGAGGGGCAGAGATATCTTGCGGGCGGTCGTACAAGAAAGGAGGATCGCGAGGCAGAGCACAACGACGGGAGAGCAGATGCGGACAGGGGGCATCCAGAAGCGGCAGGATTTTTCCTTTCCCCTTGTGATCGCAGGCCTCGAGCCTGACAGCATACCGCTCTTCACATCGCCGCGCGCCGCGTTCAGACTGTCGCCTGCCTCATCGGGAAGCCGAGGAGTTCACGGATCTCCGAATCATCAAGGGTCTCTTTCTGGATGAGACTCTCGGCGAGCTTGTCGAGCTGATCGCGGTTTCTGGTCAGGATTTCCATCGCCCTCCCGAGGGCATTGTCGAGTATGGACTTGATGGCATTGTCGATGTGTGAAGCCGTGGATTCGGAGTAATCCTTGTGCCGCGCTATTTCCTTGCCGATGAAGATGGGCTCCTCTTCCTGACCATAGGCGACCGGTCCCATCTCGTCGGCCATTCCCCACTCGCAGACCATCCTGCGCGCGAAATCTGTCGCCTGACGGATGTCCTGGGAGGCGCCGGTCGTGGTCTCTCCGTAGATGATGGATTCAGCCGCGTAGCCGCCGTACATGATAACCATCCTGTCCTGGAGCCAGGATCTGGATTTGGAATAGGTGTCTTTTTCAGGAAGAGATAAGGTGAGCCCCAGAGCCCTTCCTCTCGGGATGACCGTAACCTTGTGGAAGGGATCCGCGTGGGCGAGATGATAATGCAGGAGAGCGTGCCCGGATTCATGGAAGGCGGTGGCCCGTTTTTCATCGGCAGAGATGACCAGGCTCGTCCTGGCCACACCCATGAAGACTTTGTCCCTGGCCTCCTCGAAATCATCCATCTCGACGGTTGTCCGATCCTTGCGGATCGCGAAGAGGGCCGCTTCGTTCACGAGATTCGCCAGATCGGCTCCTGAAGTCCCCGGACTGGCCTGTGCGATGCGCTTGACATCGACGCCCTCCGCCACAGGGATTCTCTTCATATGTATGGAGAGGATGGCCTCCCGCTCCTGCACATCGGGCATGGCGACCACTACCTGCCGGTCGAAGCGTCCCGGCCTGAGGAGGGCCGGATCGAGGACATCGGGCCTGTTGGTCGCGGCGAGTATTATCACACCATCTTTCGTGTCGAAACCGTCCATCTCGACGAGCATCTGGTTGAGTGTCTGCTCGCGCTCGTCGTGGCCGCCGCCGTAGCCAGCGCCCCGCGTGCGGCCGACAGCGTCGAGTTCGTCGATGAAAATGATGCAGGGTGCGCTGCGCCTCCCCTGTTCGAAGAGATCGCGGACGCGGCTCGCACCGACTCCGACAAACATCTCCACGAAATCAGAGCCTGACATATGGAAGAAAGGCACATCGGCCTCGCCTGCGACAGCCTTCGCGAGGAGGGTTTTTCCTGTTCCCGGCATGCCGACGAGGAGGACGCCTTTCGGAATCCGCGCTCCCATCTTGACGAATTTCTGCGGATTCTTGAGATAGTCGACGACTTCCTGCAGTTCGTACTTCGCTTCCTTCTGTCCGGCCACATCCTCGAAGGTGGTTTTCTTGCTGGGCTCGACATAGCGTTTTGCCTTGCTCTTGCCGAAATTGAAGGCCTTGTTGTTTCCCTGGAACTGCCTGAGCATGATCCACATGATGAAGAACCCGAAGAACCATGGCAGGAATTCGATGAGGAGCTGCCACGGACTCGTTCCCTTCACTCCGCCCGATATTTTGACATCCTGTTTGCGCAGTTTGCCGAGCAATTCGAGGTCGACATAGGGAATATTGGTGGAGAACAGGGCCTGCGCCCCCGTAGCGCCTTTGAGCGTGCCCTGAATTTCGAATTGGTCGATTATCTTGACCGTATCGACTTGACCGAGGTCGAGATACGACATGAAAGCGGAGTACGGTATCTCTTTTACCGAAGATTTATCATTAAAAAGGAAGAGGGCGGAGAAAAGAAGCCCGAGCGAAATGAATACGGCGAATGCAGCGCGACTTCCGCGGATCGGTCCTTCCGGTTTGCGCTGCGGTGTCTGGTTCTGGTTGTTAAAATCCATCGGAAACACGGACTCCTTTCATGACGATCGATAATACCATGCCGCTTCCATCCGCATGTGCAAGGCCCTCGATTGCCGGCCGGAAACGGTCTTTCACCCCGACATTGCGGCCAAGAATGGCGACGATACCGGCACTGTCTTCCATGACCGGGATTTCGTCCCGAAGCCCCGGAGGAACCTTCCACTCGATGAACAGATCGTCGAGTTTTTTCGTTCCACCTGCGGAAGCGATGTGATCTCCCGGAAGTCGAGAGCGGATCACGAGAGGGAAGGTAAACGTGCCCGCCCGAATTCCTCTCGAACTCATCTCCGGTTCCCAGGAAAAACGGACTCGCAACTTTCCTGCACGGTAAAGGCCTGGAGCCTCAACCTCTACAAAATATCCGCCGCAACGGGGAAAATCAAGACCATATCTCAGAAATAGCCTTCCCTGTTTGGAGTAAAGAGCAAAGCCCCCTCCACGGAAAGTTTTTCCTTCGGTCTCAATCGCCTGGACTGCCTCACTCGCCATCCGCCAGGAGAGACGACTTCGCCCGCTCAGAGAACCTGCTGCGGCAAGCAGCATCCGGATACGGAGAGCCAGCGGTTCATGCGAAAAAGCGATGGCGTCTGCACTCTGTGTTTTCGCGTCAACTTCCGCAAAATTCCCCGGCGACGAGGCCGCGAAAAATCCGAAAGCCTCTTCATCCAAGCCGGATTTCTGCGCTGTCAGAGAGAGCCCGCTTCTCCATCCAGGAAGGGACCGGTCGAGGGCAGGCAGGAGGGAATGGCGTACTTTGTTCCGGGAATACAGGTCGGAGTCGTTGGTGGAGTCAGAGGAATACGGCAACGAAAGCGTTCCGAGATAGGCGAGGATGTCGGATTTCGTGCAGGAAAGAAGAGGACGGCGCAGAAGACCTGCCTCGGGAGGAATTCCCTTCAGGCCGCCCGCGCCGGCGCCGCCGGCAGCCCGCATGATCACGGTCTCAAGCTGGTCGTCCATGGTATGGCCGAGGAAAATGGCCTTGGCATCCAGCCTTTTCGCGCAGGCCCTGAAGGCCTCGTAGCGGAAGTGACGGGCGGCGGCCTCGATGCCGGACTTCCGCGACCGGGCGTATTCCGATATGGCCCCAGGGGCGACATGGGCAAAGGTCAGGCCGGTTCCGAGCAGCGCCGAGACTTTTTCGACGAGATGGCGCTCGGCGCGACGTTCATCCTCGGGGCGCAGATTGTGGTCCACGTGAACGGCGTAGACGCGCCATCCGTGTTCAATTGCCTCTCTCGACAGGGCTGCAAGCAGAGCTGTCGAATCCGATCCGCCCGAATACCCCACCAGAAGCAGAGAGCCAGGAGAAAGGGGCATCCTGGCAAGTACAGCCGAAACGGCGAGGGGGACGGATTCCGGGTTCGATCTCATTGTTTCCTTCCGGCAGCAGGGAAAGCTTATCACTAACAAAAAGAAAGGGAGAGGGCAAAGCCTCTCCCTTTCCGAAAAGCCTCTGCGAAAAGGTTATTTCTTTTCGGCTTTCTTCTCGGCTGCGGAAGGAGCTGCAGTCGCCGCCGCAGCGGTAGCGGGAGCGGCTTCGGCAGTAGCGGCGGCGGGAGCGGCCTCGGCAGCAGGCGCCTCTTCTTCTCCCCGCGCGTACTTGATCGCCACGACGACTTGGTCAGCCTTGGTCAGGATTCTGACTCCGTCCCTGGAGGGAATGTCCCTGACATGGATGGAATGATTCACGTGGAGCTCGGATACATCGAGATTGATCTTCTCGGGAAGGTTGGAAGGATCGCACTCGACTTCTATTTCATGGCAGGGGTTCTCCAGGATACCGCCCTCGCGGATGCCGGCTGCGGAACCGACGAGATGCACGGGGACCTTTGCATGCAAAAGCTGTCCGGCCGTGATCTCGAGGAAGTCGACGTGGATGATTTTATGGCTGATCGAGGCGCGCTGGCGGGCCTTCACGAAAGCCTGGGCCTTCTGGCCATCCACGACGAGGTCGATAATCGTACTCTCGGTGATTCCGCTGAGAGCAGTGAGGAATTCCGCTTCATCGATGAAGAGCTGGCGGGCGGGTTTGCCCGAGCCGTAGGTGATGGCAGGGATTTTCCCTTCGAGGCGGTTCTTGCGGAGATCGCCTTTGGTCGTCGCGCCGCGGCTGACGGCGTTGATAACATGATGGTCCATTGTATTAAACTCCTTGCGCGATGTGTGTATGGAATATTGGGACGGCAGGATTCGAACCTGCGAATGCCGGGACCAAAACCCGGAGGCTTACCGCTTGCCGACGTCCCAATGTTCTAAAATAGTGGGCACTGGATATTATTCGAAATCGGACTCAGTTGCCAGCTCATGAGGCTCCGTTTCATAGGCCTTCAGAATTTTTTCCTGAAGGCGAGTCCTGAAATCCGGGCTGATGGGATGGACTATATCCTTGTACTCCCCCGTGCGTGTCTTCCGGCTTGGCATGGCGATGAACATTCCGGTTTTACCCTCGATGATCTTGATATTGTGAACCACGAAACATCCGTCGAAAGTTACAGTGACATATGCCTTGAGCTTGCCCTCTGCCGCGACCTTGCGAATGCGAACATCGGTGATTTCCATGGCCTCGACACTCCTTGCCGACAAAATGGATGTAACTCAATGGTAAGCCAGGTCAGGCGGGGAAGCAAGAGGACAGCAGACAGCGACGAGTATCCTGGCGGGATCTGCCCCGGTTCCCGTCAGATCGGCTATTCGGTCGGAGAGAGAGGAGGCAGCTTCCCGCGCCGCCCGCATGGTCATGAATATGCCAAACACGCTCGAACCTGAGCCTGACATGGCGGCAAAAGCGGCTCCCGATTTGCGCAACTCCCCGCAGATCCTTCCGATCGCAGGATGGCACTCATCCACAATCGCCTGGAAGCTGTTTGAAAAGTCCCAGAAAGAGGGAGCGCGCCGGTAGTTTGCGTCGATTGTTTCATGTGTAAGCGCAATGGCCGGGTTGGACTGTCCGGCTTTTTTGTCCAATTGTCCGTAAGCCCAAGCTGTCCCCACTCCGAATCCCGGAAAGACGAGCACGGCGACAAAATCCGTTCTCGGCACGATCGGGGTCAGAAGTTCTCCTCTGCCGCCCACAATCGCCGCGCCCCCGCCAAGGAAAAAGGGAACATCGCTGCCGATGTCAGACGCAATCTTTGCAAGGATCTCCGGCGAAAGCCCCGGGACAATGGTCGCGTTCAAGGCCATAAGGACCGACGCTGCATCGCTCGATCCGCCACCCAGACCAGCCTCGGCCGGAATTCGCTTTATTACCTGGACACTTACTCCTTGACGCGTTCCTGTAGCCCTGCGAAAAAGTTCGACTGCCTTGCAGACGGTCGTTTTTTCGGGAGGACAATCGAAATCGCCTGAGATTTCTATCGTATCCTGTTCTTTCAAAGACCGGACAGAGATATCGTCGTACAGATCCACAGCCTGGAACAGACTGGAAAGATCATGAAAACCGTCGGAGCGTTTGCCAAAAACCTCCAGATGGAGGTTGATTTTTGCGGGAGCCCTGACGCGGACGGAAAACTCCATTTAGTGCGCTATTATAGCGATTAACACATTCTTGTCAAACCCCCGGCGAATTCCGGAAAATCAACTCGCCCGCATCATTTCTCGGGAATCCGTAGTTGACATACCGATGCCGGCTCTTTTAGATTTTCTGCTGACAACGGTCTCGACGGCACGCCGAGTCGCCGGTCACCTGAGGTGCCCCTTTCCACGATGGGCACCAAGCATATACGGGAGGAAGACAGTATGATCCCCACCTTCGGCGAATCCGCGCCGGTTTTTGGTTCAGAACTCGCACTGGCCGCCCTGGACGGCGCAATCATCGAAGGAGCGCCTGCGCCCGATTTTCCAGCCGCTCTGTTTGATGGCGGTTATGACGACTTCGAGGACGATGGCATCGACGAGGACGATGATTTCGACGATCTCGACGACGATGATTTCGACGATGACGACGACGATTTCGATGACGACGACGATGATTTTGACGATGACGACGATCTCGACGACGATCTCGACGAGGACGAGGATTTCGACGAGGATGAGATCGAATTCGAGGATCTCGACTGATACTTCACTGTCCGATTCCCGGAAACGACAAAGGCCGCCTCCCTGGCGGCCTTTGTCGTTTCATTGTCAGACTGCTGAATGCAGGCTCAGCCTGGCAGTTGCTCCTGTGAAGGCGCAACGACAGGAATCGGTGTGGACTGGAACCAGAGCTTCTCGAGCTCGTAAAAATTCCTCGCACGCTGGGCCATGATGTGGACGACCACATCTCCGAGGTCGATGAGGATCCACTCCTCGTCATCGGCGATGGAGGGCTTGTTGAAGCGCGTCGCGCCGAGACTTTCCGCCCTCTCGTCGAGAAAGCGGGAAAGACCCTTCATGTGGGTCGAACTTGTGGCCGTTGCTATGACAAAAAAGTCCGTCCATCCGGACTGGACTGCCACGTCGAGAACGATGACATCTCCAGCCCCATGCTCGGCAAGAACGCCGGCGAGAGAAAAAGCGATATCCCTACTATCGGACACAAGCCCTCCCATTGAAATCCTTTCCCAATATGATAGTGAAGTCTGCGACGACTGTGGAATCAGCCGTCGCGGGCCCCATGTTTTCGCAGCGGATGACAGATCCGACAGTTTTTGCCACGGCCGGATCGCCATAACGGTCGATGATTACTGTTCGGCTGTAATCCTGTTTGTCCGCGTTTCCCAATGCGGCGATATCGTAGCCGAAGCTCTGGAAAATATCGGCGGCCGATTTGGCCAATCCCTTCGATTCCGTTCCGTTCAGTATCTCGACAGTGTAAGTCTTTCCCGAGGAGGTCGAAGCGTCGGCGACGGAGAGAGCATTTACGGTCTGCTTTACGATATCCCTGACGAGTTCGCCGTCATAATGGGGAAAGAGGAGTCGCTTTTCATCGACGGTCCGGTAGGTGCCAGTGATCTTCTGGAGGACTATTCTGTCGGCATCTATTTTACCCGCCTCGGAGAGAAACCGGACCATGGCTTCCCGTGAAAGATTGGTTTTTATGCCTGCGGCGAAGGCGCCGAAAACATCTCGCCTCCGGAGATAGTCATTCTTCTGCGCGATGCGCCTGATGAGCGACTGGAAGACCTTCTGCCTGCGGGCGACAGTCTCAGTCTCTGTCTCCCCGCTGTCCGAAAAGAATGCGTACTGCATGGCCTTGTCGCCATCGAGAACGAGCGCCCCTCCCGGCAGAAGGACGGAGGGTGGTCCAGGATGGTTCACCGGGTTGGGCACGAAAACCTCGAGCCCCTCGAGAAGGTCCACTGTTTTCATGAATGTCTTCTGATCGAAGATCATCCAGTAATCCACCGGCGTATCGATCAGTTTGCGCAATTCGGCAATATAGGGTCCAGGCTTGCGCGCATCGTAGACAGTTTCGATCCTGTCCACCCGCTTCAGGGTTTCGAGGATGAGGCCGGTTTCAGGCGGCACGTCGAGTAGCGCGCTCCGACCTGTCGCGGGGTGGAACATGAAAAGTTCGGAGACCGCGGGTTTCCCTTCGCTCTCGATCACGAAGAGTATGTTCATGATCCTGTCGGAGCGGATGGCCCTGTCCACTTCATCGGCCCGGAACGCGAGGAACATCGTCACGAGAGCGATGACACAGATGGCGACTATCGCCGCGAGGAGTATGTGGGTCTTGTCCAGGTTGATTGGCTTCATGCTTGGCGCACCGTTTTTATCAATGAATTGTACAGGATGATTGTCTGAGGAGCAACAGGCCTGCCTGTCCGGCGCAACCACTCTATGGAGTGGGAACAGACGGAGGCGACCATGTCGGGAATGGACATCGACAGGCAGCGTTCCCGGTAGGCCTCGCTGATTTCCTGGCGGCCGGGTTCCAGTTTGTCCGCACAATACACGATGGAGGCGAGGGGGCCCATTTTCGGATCGCCGACAGTGTGGTAGGCGACAGCTTCGAGGATCTCATCGTCTGCGAGCTCGTACTCTTCTATGAGCCAGACGGCTGCGGCGGGGCCATGGGGGATATGGTCGGATATGAAGGAAGATTCATCGCCTTTTCCGAGCCGATTTCCCGGGAAACCCTTTGCCAGGAGACTCTGCTCGCTGCGGGGGAGTTCCTTGCAGATGTCGTGAGCGAGCCCGGCGAGTTCGCCCTTCTCTGGCGCGATCGCATGAACAGAGCATATCGCGGCCGAAAGCTCCGCGACACGGCGGGAATGGAGGGCTCTTCCAGGGCTCAGCATGGACGTCATACGCCTGTCGATGTCCCTGATCATCTCAGCGAAATCCATATAGTCCTTTCTCGACTATATAGTCAAAGACAGGGCCCGGAACGAGATAGCGGAAGGCTGAGCCGTTCCTGATCCTCTGCCGTATCATGCTGCTGGAGATGGGCAGGCGCTCGTTGTCTGCGTTGCGGTGGGGAAAGAGGAAGTCGGGAGGAGACTGTTCCTCTCTGCCCGCAACAATGAGTTCGGCCATTTCGGCTATGCGCTCAGGATCTTTCCAGGAAGAAAAGCCGGGAACGAGATCGTCGCCAAGGAGGAAGCCCGGTTTCCCATCGGGTTTATAGAATTCGATGATCAGGGCGATAGTGTCCACCGTGTAGGATGTACCTGCCCGGGCGATCTCGCAGTCGTCTGTCACGAAATGCCTGTCCTGCATACACAGCTTGAGGAGCATGGCCTTCCTGTGTTCCGGACCCGGGTCGTCTGCGAGGACTTTGTGAGGAGGGCGGAATGAGGGGACAAGGATGACTTTGTCGTAGCCGAACTGCACGCGGGCATGGTCGGCCATGGCAAGGTGGCCCAGGTGCGGAGGATTGAAAGATCCTCCGAATACCAGGATTCTCATTCTGCGCGATGGTCCTTGTCGCCGAGCGAGATGCCGGGCGCGTCGTCTGCCGATCCATCGCTGACTGCCGCGAGAGAAAGCCCGGGTGCCCCGGTGTACCCGGAAACTTCCTGAGTCACGGGGCTCAGCTCGTCAAACAGGTCTTCGCCTTCAAATGATTCGAAAAGACTGTCTGCCGCCTCTTTCGTCGCCGAAGCCTGTGTCTCCGCTTCGGCGACTATCCTGAAGAAGGCTTCCTTGAGCTCGTCCATGCCGCGGCCTGAAAAGACAGAGATACCGTATATCTCTTCTCCTCGATTGGCGGCCTTGAACGCATCGAAGCGCTCTTCGGCCTCGGGCAGATCGAGCTTCGTGGCAATCAGCACGCGGCGCTTGGCTGCGAGTCGGGGCGAAAATGCGGCCAGTTCGCCAAGAAGGACGGAAAATGCCGTATCCCTGTTGTCGTCCGAAAGGTCGACGAGGAAGGCGAGGCAACTTGTCCGTGAAATATGCTTCAGGAAGCGAATGCCGAGCCCTGCGCCGTCGTGGGCTCCCTCGATGATGCCCGGAATGTCGGCGAGGACGATGTGTCGGTCGTGAAGGTAGAGCATGCCGAGGTTTGGAATTTTCGTAGTGAATGGATACGGGGCGATTTTCGGGCGCGCGTTCGTAAAATGATCGAGAAGGCTCGATTTGCCGGCATTGGGAAATCCGACAAAACCGATGTCGGCGATTAGCTGCAGCTCGATCTTGAGTTTGGCCTGTCTGCCGGGTTTCCCGGGCTGAGCCGTCTTTGGGGCCTGGTTCGTCGAGGTCTTGAAATGGGTGTTCCCCATTCCGCCCTTGCCGCCCGTAAGAAAAATCCAGCGGGTGCCGTCAACGGAAGAGGAGCGGTCTGAGCCGAAATCCTTGAGCATCTCTCCGGTTTCCGCGTCCATGATGACTGTGCCGGGAGGAACGGGGATGACGATGTCCTCGCCATCTTTGCCGTAGCGGTTCTTGCCCATGCCGGGGAATCCGTTCTGGGCTTTGAATGTCTGGTGGTAGCGCAGATCGGCGAGTGTCCTGATGTTGCGTCGCACTTCGAAAATGACGTCGCCGCCGCGGCCGCCATCGCCGCCGGCGGGTCCACCCATAGGTACGAATTTTTCGCGGCGAAAAGCGATGCAACCGTCTCCGCCTTTCCCCGAACTGACGAAGACCATCGCTTCATCGGCAAATTTTATCACTGAACAATCCTGAAAAACACAAAGCCGTCCCTTCATGCATCGGGACGGCTTTCGCTCGCCGTAAAGGCATGGCGTCCTTCGTTCCAGAGGGGAACGACGCCGGAAGACTTTTGGCGCGCGTTATTCCGTCGCGGCTACCGGTTCTACACCGGCATACTTCCGCTTGCGGACTTCTTTGAAGAAAACCTTTCCGTCCACGAGGGCGAAAAGAGTATCGTCTTTTCCGATTCCGACATTGAGACCGGGGTGGATCTTGGTGCCGCGCTGACGGACAATGATCGAACCGGCTGTCACGAACTCATTTCCGTATGCTTTGACCCCGAGATGCTGGGGATTGGAATCGCGACCGTTTACGCCCTTGTGTGGCATAGTAATTCCTCCAAAATCATGTTGTCTTGTAGATGCCCTATCAGAAAGGCCCTCTCAGGCTGGCAGTTGCCTGCACAACAGGACAGTCTGGCAGGGGGGCCACCCTCAGGTCCCGAAGATGCAGCCCCAAAGCGGGAAACGGAATCAGGCTCCGACGATATCCTCGATCTTGAGAACCGTGTAGCTCTGCCTGTGTCCCTGTGTTCTGCGATAATCTTTCTTGGGCTTGTACTTGAAAACAACCACTTTGTCGCCCTTGATCTCGTTCTGGACGACGGCTTTCACGGCGGCGCCCTCTACGTAGGGGCTACCCACCTTGACGGACTCGCCGGAAAGGAGAAGAACTTTGTCAAAAGAGACTCCAGCGCCTTCTTCGGCGTCGAAGCGGTCTACCTGAAGCATAGCGCCTTTTTCTGCGCGGTACTGTTTGCCTTTGATCTCAACAACTGCATACATGTGCGGTAACCTCGATGGTATTCAATACTCAGTCAGCGTTTATACAACGTCGCGTGAAGCTCTGTCAATAAGGCCTGGGGCCGCCTCTACATCGCGGAGAGGAAGGGGATGCCGAGAAGCCCGCAGCCGGCTTTCAGGGTCCGCGCCACGGCCGAGACAAGGGCCACGCGCGAAGCCGCGAGGTTTGCGTCGGGATTGGTGAGGACTGGGTTTTCTCTGTACCAAGAAGAGAATGCGGCCGCGAGGTCGTGCATGTACTTGGCCAGGATGGAAGGCTCGAGTGAGAGCGCCGCGGCGTCGATGGCCTCGGAGAACTCGGATACCTGCCGCGCGAGGAACCAGTCCGCGTCTCCCGAAAGGGAGGAAGCCGAGGCGACGCCCTTCTTCGCGTTGCCCTCCCCCGCGGCATGCTTGCGCAGTATGGAAGAGGCGCGCGCGCCCATGTACTGGATGTATGGCCCGGTGTTCCCGTTGAAGGAAAGAGACATTTCGGGGTCGTAGAGCATGTCTTTGACTGGCGCCGTCTGCAGGAGGTAGTAGTGCAGGGCTCCGAGGGCTATGCGCTCCGAGATGGCTCCGAGATCGCCTACGGCGTCTTCCCTCCCCTTTGCCTCGATCTCCGCGGCGGCGAGTCTGGCAAGCTCTTCAATGAGATCGTCGGCGTCGACGACAGTGCCCTCACGCGTTTTCATTCTTCCCGAAGGGAGGTTGACGAGGCCGTACGAGAGGTGGTGCAGATCGGAGGCCCAGTCGAAGCCCAGCCGCTTCAGCACTTCGAAGAGAACCTTGAAATGGTACTGCTGCTCGCTCGCAACGACATAGACGAGGCGGTCGAAGGCCCAGTCGTCGTGGCGGTAGATAGCGGTTCCGATGTCCTGAGTGATGTAGAGGCTTGTTCCGTCGCGGCGCAGAAGGACTTTGCGGTCGAGGCCGATGTCCTCGAGGTTGACCCAGACAGAGCCATCCTCATCTCTATAGAAGATTCCGGATTCGAGCCCCTTCATGACTTCCTCGCGCCCGCGGGAATAGGTTTCGCTCTCGAAATAGTAGGAATCGAAAGATATGCCCTGCCTGAGGTAGGTCGATTTGATGCCTTCCACTGCCCAGGAGTTCATTTTCTTCCAGAGCTCGATGACTCTGGCATCCCCGGCTTCCCAGCGCCTGAGCAGTTCCTGGGCCTGGGACTCGGCGTCCGGCTCCTCTTCCTTGAGCTTGTTGAACATGACGTAGTACTTGCCGACGAAGTGATCGGATTTGAGACCCTCGTCTTCCGGAGAACGCCCTTCGCCGTAGCGCATGTAGGCGAGCATGGATTTGCAGATGTGGACGCCGCGGTCGTTGATGAGGTTGACTTTCCTGACTTCGGCTCCCGCGGCGGCGAGAATGCGGGAAACCGATTCTCCGAGGATGTTGTTGCGGAGGTGGCCAAGGTGGAGGGGTTTGTTCGTGTTGGGGCAGGAAAACTCGACCATGATGTGGCGGCCTGCCAGGGCGGAACTCCGGCCCCAGCTCTCCGAAGCCGTTTCCGCAAGGAGGGATTCCAGCGCAGAGGCTCGTGCGAGTCTGACGTTGAGATAGGGGCCCTCCGCGAGGGCTGTCCCGTGGGCGGTGGACTTTGCATCGGCTGCGATGATCTTTTCGATCGCCTTGGCGAGAAGTGCGGGCGAAGATCTGAGGGACTTCGCGAAAGGGAACATGGGGAATCCAAAATCACCGAGTTCCGGTCTGGGAGGTTTTTCCAACACAACGGATTCGGGGAGGGGCGGGATTCCCGCGATTCCGCAATTTGTCATGTGGGCGCCAATCGCCTGCGCCACTATGGCTTTCCATGCACTCTTCAGATCGGACATGTTCAAGGTCTCCTTTGAGAGTCTCGAGGAAGCGGAAGTTTAACCCGCCCTCCCCCGCCGCATCAAGGACCGCAGGGCCGGGGTGCTGCCGGCGGGAAGGCTGACTGTCTTGCGGCGATCGGTGAGCCCGGCGACGATCTTCACGCTGCTTCTGGAGATGCCGAGTTTTTCGGCGAAGAGGGCCTCAAGGGCCGCATTGGCCTTCCCCTTTTCGGGAGCGGCCGCGATCCGTGCGAGAACCCGGTCCTCGCGAAATCCCGCGAAGGCCGTCTCGGAACTCCCGGGAATGACCTTGACGAGGACATGGACGCGGTCGCCCCGGGGGATGAGCCAGCCCTCTCCGTCGGGGTTCACTCCCTGCCGACCAGGGCGAGGAAACTCTCCTCGTCGAGGATGCCTATCCCGAGGGAGAGCGCCTTCCTGTTCTTGGCCGAACCAGAGCCGGGGTCATTTGTGACAAGGAAGGCGAGGTCCTTCGTGACCGAGGATTTGACGCCTCCTCCGAGTGACTTGACGAGGTCTTCGGCTTCACCGCGCTTCATGCTGCGCAATTCGCCGGTAAAACAGAAATTTTTCCCCGCAAGGGGCCCGGCAGCTTCGCCATTGAGCACATGTACATAGCCTGGTTGCACGAGCGCGTCGATCTCGGAGGAGAGGGAGGCCAGCCCTTCCACGATGGCGGCGGCAGTTCTGTCGGCTATGCCGAAAATTCCCGACAAGTCGGAGACTTTCGCGGCGCGAAGTTTGTCCAGGCTGTCAAAGCCGGCCGAGATGGCCCGGTCGATGAGGAGTTCTCCAATTCCTTCGATATCGAGGCCGGCCACGAAGCGGGCGAGCCCTATCTCCTTCTTGGCGGCGAGATTCCGGAGAATCTTCGCGGCGAGGACCTCGCCCATCCGCTCGTGGAGGCAGAGTTCGTCCACCGTCAGGGTGTAGAGGTCGGCTATCCGTTTTACCCTGCCCGAATCGTGCAGGCGCGCGATGATGGCGGAGCCGAAGTCCATCACGTCGAGGACTGAAAGCCACTTCTCGAGTCTGTGCAGGGTTTTTTTAGGGCAGGACGGGTTGGGACAGAAAAGCCGCGTACCCTCGTCCACAAGGGCGGAGCCGCACGAGCATTCAGAAGGGATGGGAATCGGCTCGCTTCCGGGGGGATTCTCCACGAGGCTCTCGATCTTGGGAATGATCTCGCCGCGTTTCGTAATGACTATGCGGGACCCGAGCATGATGCCGAGGTCTTTCATTATGTTGGTGTTGCAGAGATTCGCGCGTTTCACCATGGTTCCGGCGAGCCGCACCGGGTCCACGATGCCTATGGGGGTGAAGGTCGCCCCGGATTCGCTCCACTCGACATCTCTGAGCGTGGAAATGGCCTCCTCGGGGCTGAATTTGAAGGCGATCTGTTTTTCCGGTCTTGCCCGTGCTGCATCCGCAGGATCGATTGAGGGATCCCGGACGACGAGGCCGTCGATGTCGTAGTCCAGGCTCGCCCGAAGGTCCATGACTTTGGCGCGATAAGCCACAACTTCCTCTGGGCTCCTGAACGTGACTGAGGGCACGGCATTGAATCCCATGTCCACGAGCCACCGGCGCTTTGCGTGTTCGTCGGCGAAAGTCGGCGGGTTGACGGAGGCGCCCTCGACGACTTGGCTATCGGTAACCGCGGCGGCAGCCTGCATCCCGGTGCTGCCCTGCCCCATTGCGCCCGCATACATTGCGTCGTAGCAGATTATGACAAGATCTTCGGAGCCCTGGCCATCCTTGCGTTTCATGAGTCCGTTGGCCGCGTTCCGGCAGTTGGCCTTGTCGGAGTATTTCAGGCTGTGGATCGCGTGAGTCATGATGACTTCGCCGCGCACGCCACCCGTGAAAGGCTCGGGCAGGCGGAGCGGCAGGCCCGACATTTTCCGGACATTGGGAGTGATGTCGTCGCCGATCTGACCGTCGCCGCGAGTCACGGCACGCACCAGAAGACCGACTTCGTACTGCAGCTCCATGCTGGCTCCATCGAGCTTGTATTGCACGATGTATTCGGTGTGTCCTGTCTTTCCCGCCCAGGCGAGGAACTCTTCGGGACTCGATGCCTTGCTCTGACTTCCCATCGGAATGATGTGATGGGCCTTCGGCCATCCGTCAGTGGCATCGGAGCCCACTTTCTTCAGAAGGAGATTCCCTGGATCGAGGCGGGTCAGCTCGTCCCACAGTTCATCGAACTCAGCGTCAGAAAGCTCGGGCTGGCCGTTGTAATAGAGATCCTGGTGGCGCGCGATGAGCCGTTCCAGCTCGCTCTTTCGGGATTGCGTGTCGTTCGGCATGAGGGTTCTCACTCGGTTCGGATCATTTCCCGTCGGTCACGAAGGCATCCCCGATGCCCGAGGCCCGGGCACGCGCCTTGGCCGTGGCCATGTCGGATGAGGAGAGAGGGCCGACGAGAAGCCTGTAGAGGGGCTTCCCTCTGTATGTGGACAAGCGCACATCCATGGGAAAGAAAGGGGAAAATCGCCGCATTACTGCGCTCATGGCGTTGGCGGTAGAAAACGCACCAACCTGAAGGTACATGTCCGCCTGCAAGGGAGGAGGGGCGACGAAGGAAGAAGAACCGATCGAAGTTTTCGCCGCCGCGGTCTGTGGGTTCCCTGGGGCCGCGGAAGCCGGCGTGGGTCCGGCCGAGGCGAGCCTGCCCGATTTCTCGACGAGAAAGACCCCACCGGCGAGCGGTGGTACGAAGCCTGAACCCGCGTCTTTTCCGCTTTCCACCCAGTCGCCATTTTTTTCGCGGATGGCGAGCAGTTTCATGTTGTAGTCGGGATCCGAAGTCTCGGCCATGCCGCCGGCGTAGCCGGGAGCCGTGAATCCGGCATCGACAAGGCCTGCGGAAACGCGGAGCTCTCCACCGGTCTTGAGATCGAGGGCCGCGACTGCCTGCGGCGCGAGGAGGAGAAAATGTTCCGATGTTCCGGGCGAAAGGTCGGTGACGATGAGAACCCTCTGGGTTTTCCCGCTGGAAAGGACGGTCACATCGACCTGTCTGCCTTCGGGGAAGACAGAACTCGCGGCGTAGAGCCCGTCTTTGACAAACATGGAGGCCGTGCCCACTTCGGCGACTCCCTCCCAGGACGAAGCGCCGGAAAGAAAGGCCAGACAGATGAAAAGGAAGGGAACAAGCACCTTTTTCTCCACGTCATCCTCCATGCCGGGGAGTATACCATGAAACGTCGGCCGACGGCTTGATCCATGGAGCGAATCTCCCGCAGCTCTCCCTCAATCACTCCCCACTTCACTGATAATATGATACTATAACAAAGAAAACCATGCTGTACTACGTGATTCAGGTGCTGACCACCGGCGAAGATGACTTTGTCCGCCATGTCGGGATACTCCGTCCCGACATAAAATTCATTATCCCTAAAAGGACTCTGTACATTCAGAAGCTGGGAAAGAAGAAGGCTAAGAACTCGCCCGTCTTTCCCGGATATGTATTTCTGGAAACGGAAGTCCTCGAACCGGGGGGAAATGACTACCGGGCCATCCGCACCACTCCTGGCTTTTTCCGCTTCCTGAAGGACAATACGGCCCCGACCCCCCTCACCGAAGCCGACAAACACCTTGTCCTTCATTTTGCGCGTTTCGCCGGGAAGAGCTCCATCTCCAAAGTCATTTTCGATGAAAACGACAGGATCGTCGTCAAAGAAGGGCCCCTCAAAGGCCAGGAAGGTAAAATCATCAAAGTGGACCGGCGCAAGGGAAGGGCCAAGATCGTACTCGACCTGTACAACAAGAGTTTTCCCATCGATATGGGTTTCGAAGTGGTCGAAAAGGCGGATGGCCAGAAGACCGACGGAGATCTCTCGCGGAGCGCCGGATCTGAATCGGGGAGCTCATGAAAACTTCCCTTCCGAAACCCGACAAGTCGTCGGCCGGCAAGACATCTCTCTCGGATCTGCAGCTTGAGGGAATGTACCATGCCTCCACGGTGCGTTCGCCGGTTTCGAAGGGGACACTGCTCTCGGTCGAGGCTCCGGCCTTTCCACGGGGATACAGCCTCATACGCGGCCACGACATCGCCGGCACGAACTCGGTCATCTCCTTTGCCTCGGAAATTCCCGTCCTCGCGACTGAAAGGCTGAGCTACAAGGGTGAACCCGTCGCCCTCGTGGCCGGTCCCGACCAGATCATCGCCGACGAGCTCGCCACGAGAGTCGCGGTACGCTGCGAGGAGGAGGAAGGTGTTTTTGCCTGGGAAACCTTCTCCTCCGCCCAGGTCGTGGCCAAGCGCGTCGTCACGATAGGCGATCCCGACGCGGCCTTCGCTTCCGCCGCGCGCATAGACGGAGGAACCTACAAGACAGAGTCGGTCGAGCATTACTACAGCGAACCGATGGGCGCCCTCGCCTACTTCGATTACGACAAACTTGCGGTTTTTTGCGCCACGCAGTGGCCATATCATGTCCGAGATTCGATCGCCGCCGTCCTCGGCTGCGCGAAGGACGAAGTCGTCGTCCACCCTACGCGGCTTGGTGTACATCTGGATGGCAAGCTCTGGTATCCCTCGCTCGTATCCTGCCACGCGGCGATCGCCTCGACCGTCATCGGAAAACCGGTGAAGATTCTCTATACGCGGCAGGAGGATTTCCTCTTCACGCCGAAGAGGGCGCGGTCCTCGGTCACCATCAATTCGGCTCTGGACCAGAACGACCTCCTTTCGGGGTTGATGATTCACCTCTCGATCAATGTCGGAGCCCACGCACCATTGGCGGAGGAAATCCTCAGCCAGACGATCATGGCGGCTACAGGCATCTACCGCTGTCCGAATATACGGATCGAAGGCTACGCCGTTTCGACGAACACGCCGGCCCTCGGAGCCCTCGGGGGAATGGGCTCCTCGCACTCGTTCTTCGCGATAGAGGCGCATGCGGACAAGATAGCCAAGAGCATCGGTCAGAATCCCGTGGGGTGGAAGCTTCTCAATATGGTGCGCAAGGACTCCGTCTTCCTCGGCGGAGACAGTGTCGCGGAAACGCCTCCTTGCGGGATCATCGCGAGCCGCCTCATGGCGGGAAGCGACTTCAACCGGAAGTACGCCTCTTACGAAACCATACGGAGAAAGGGCAAGGACGCGTCTGAGCTTCCGATGCGGGGCATCGGCCTTGCCCTCGCCTATCAGGGGGGCATGTTTTTCCTGAAGGGCGACAGCCCGAACTCCTATACCCTCGAAGGGACGCTCGACATGCAGCTCAGACTCGAGCTCAGGACAAGCGCCGCCGTGGCGGAAGATGTTGTGCTCGACAGATGGAGGCGCGAGGCTGCGGGCATACTCAACCTCCCCCTGGACTCCGTCAGTTTCGGCACGCCTTCCACTGACCGGGTGCCGAATTCCGGTCCCATGACGATGTCCCGATCGGCCGTCATCGAACACCTCGTCGGCCGCTGCTGCAGGCAGATCCAGAAGCGTCGCTTCCGCGATCCTTTGCCCATCACGGTCCGCTGTCAGCATCGGATGACAAACACTCTCCGCTGGAACGCGGGTCACCTTTCCGGCTCTCCTTTCGAGAATGCAACGTGGGGGGGGGCCGTCGTGGAGGTCGAGATCGATCCTTTCACCATGGCGGTGAAACCGACCGGTGTGTGGATAGTCGTCGAAGGAGGGTCGAGAAGCGATACCGAGAATTTCGAATCGCTCCATCGGGCGGAGTCGGGACTCCGGGCGACGGTGATAGATGCCCTCGGCGCATGCATGCGCGAGTACCTCGATCCCTCGGACATGAAGCCGGAAGCCTATTTCCGGTATGCACAGCTCGTGCCGGCCGAGCTGCCAAGAATTCATGTCGACATACTGGAACCCAGGCGGAAGAGCGTTTTCAGGGGCTTCGACGAAATTCCCTTCGACACTGTTCCGGCGGCCTTCCTTTCGGCTGTCTCCCAGGCCACGGGAATCGAGTTCAGCCACCTGCCGGTGAGGGACGCGGACATAGCCAAATCCATGGAGGCTCCGTGAACATCGAATTCACGCTGAACGGCTCCAGGGTCACCATATCAGCCAGGAGCGTCGACAGGCTCTCCGAGGTACTGCGCGATAAATTCGGGCTCGCGGGGGTGAGCCCCGATTGCAGGGCCGGAAGATGCGGCCGCTGTCTCATCTTCATGAACTCGCTGCTCGTGCCTTCGTGCATGGTGCCGGCCTACCGCGCGAGGGAGACGGATATTCTCACTGTCGAAGGGCTCCTGGAGACAGATGAAGGCAGGGACATCTCCTTGGCGTTTGTGGATTCCGGGCTCTACACCTGTGGTTTCTGTAATACGGCGAAGATAATGGTGACGGCCGACCTGCTGCGAAAAGAGGGCCATCCGCGTTCGGATGTAATACTCGAGCATCTCGGGAGCGCGAATTGCAGGTGCTCGGATCCCGAAAGCCTGGTTCAGGCGGTGACTCTGGCCGCCGAATACCGGGCGAGGAGACTCTACAACCGTGCTGGCAAGTGAGATACATGTTCCAAGGGATCTTCCCTCCCTTTTCGAACTTCTGAAAAAGAACCCCGATGCGCCCGTGATCGCCGGCGGCACAGGAATTCTGATGGAACAGGGGAAACGCACTCTGGAGTTTCCCCCTGTCGTCATCGCGATCCACGATATACCCGAGCTGAACAGGCTTGTTCTCACCGAGCGTTTTCTGGAGATAGGAGCGGGAGTCACCCTGTCGGAACTTTCCGCCTACAACCCCGGATCGATCCAGCCCTCGCTTCTGCAGGCGATACGGGGTCTGGCCACCTTGCCTATCCGAAACCTCGCGACACTTGGCGGCAACATCGCCTCAAGGGCGCGATTCATGGACCTGTGGCCCGTCCTCGCATGCCTGGACGGCCTCATCGAGATGCGGAATGCAGGAGGGGCAAAGTGGATCAACATCAACAGACTCGCCGATGAATCGGGCTCTCCCTTCCTGCCCTCGGGCGCCATCATCGCGAGGATACGCATTCCTCTCGAGCGATGGGATGTGAACATCGTGGTCAAAGTGGGACAGAAGGAGTACCCTGCGCCCGATACTGCCGTGTTCGCGGTGACTGCCCGCATCGACAAGGGGATCGTGAACGATTTCCACCTTGTCATGGCGGGCGAACGATGCTTCCGCTCGAGGGAACTGGAATCGGCCATCGTGGGACGCCGGCTCCCCATCGAGGATGACGAGATCCATCTGTTCTCGGAGGAATACCGGAAGCAGTACAGACAGAAGCTCGGGGAATCGGGCACCGGCCTCGGGCGGCTTCCCGAACTCGCATTCAAGGCCCTGGCGCACTAGGCGCATCCAGTCGCGGCGGGCATCGCAGCAAAGGCACTGAACACATGAACAAAGGAACTTTGTATCTCATCCCCAACATACTCGGCGAATTCGGCGATACAGGAGCCGCGCCTGAACTTCAGATTCCGGCGGTCGCGCTCACGCGCATACGGGAGCTCCGGCATTTTGTCGTGGAGAGCGAAAAGGCGGCCTGGAGGCTCCTGTCGCGGGTTTCCGAGCGCGACGCCCTCTCCGCGACAAGCATGCAGGTGCTGGACGAGCACAGCCTTGCGTCTGCGCTGCCGGCCTTGCTTGCGCCCCTCGAGGCAGGAAAGGATACCGGCATCATCTCCGACGCTGGCATTCCCTGCGTGGCCGATCCCGGGGCGGCCCTCGTCGCGCTCGCCCACGAGCGCGGCATCCGCATCGTGCCGCTTTCCGGCCCTTCCTCCATCATCCTCGCTCTGTCGGCTTCGGGGCTGGACGGGCAGCGGTTTTCGTTTCTGGGCTATCTTCCTCCCGAAACGGCGGCCCGGAGGCAGGTCCTGCTCTCTCTGGACAGGGGCATCAGGGCCGATGGGGCGACGAGGATTTTCATCGAGACTCCGTACCGGAACGAGAAACTCCTGGACGATTGCCTCGGCGCGCTCTCGAAGGACACCATGCTCTGCGTCGCGCGCGCCCTCACGGGCCCCGAGGAGAGTGTGAGGACGGACAGTGTCGGGGGATGGAGGGCGGACCGGAGCTCCGTGGGCAAGTTCCCCGCAGTGTTCCTTGCAGGAAGGACGGCTTGCCTCAGCCCAGGAGCGAAATCAACCTTTCACGGATGAACTCGCTCTTTTCGCGCAGCCCTATCGTTCCCGTCTTCACGAGGAGGACATTGGGCCTGTGCGGATCGAGTTTTACCCTGCCGCCTGATTCCCGGATCAGACGCAGGAGGCGCTCGACGGAAATTTTCGAAACTTTGGAGAACTCGACCTGAACCGTGCCTCCGCGTTCGCTCAGGTTGGCGATGGACAGCTTTCGGCACAGTATGCGGATTTCTGCCAGCGCGAGGATGGACTGAACCTCGTCGGGCATGGGGCCGAAGCGGTCGGTGAGTTCCTGGTAAAGGGCTTCCAGCTCCGCCTGGGAGGAAATCGAGGCGATCTTCTTGTAGACCTCCATCTTGACCATGGGCATGGCGATGTAGCTGTCGGGGACGTAGCCCGCGTATTCCAGCTCGAGGTAAGGCTCTTCCTCAAGCTCCTTCCCGTCATTGGAGAGCTTGGACACGGCGTCGTCGAGGAGCTTGAGGTAGAGGTCGAACCCGACCGCGTAGATGTCGCCCGACTGTTCCCGACCGAGCAGGTTTCCCGCCCCCCGCACCTCGAGATCCTTCATGGCGATTTTGAAACCGGAGCCGAGCTCGGTGAAGTCCGAGATGATCTGGAGGCGCTTCATGGCCAGCTCCGACAGAGCCCTTCGGTCGGGGTAGAAAAGGTAGGCGTAGGCCATCCGGTCCGAGCGTCCCACCCGTCCGCGCAGCTGGTAGAGCTGCGAGATGCCATACATGTCGGCCCGGTCGATGATGATGGTGTTGACGTTGGGTATGTCAATGCCGTTCTCGATGATCGTCGTCGAGACGAGGACCTGGAAGGCTCCGTGAATGAAGCGGTGCATGATGTCCTCGAGCTCGGCGCCGTCGAGCCTGCCGTGGGCGGTCTCGACGAGGACCTCCGGCACAGTCTGCTGGAGGAATATCTGTATCTCCTGGAGACTCTCGATCCTGTTGTGGAGGTAGAAGACCTGGCCGCCGCGCTCCACTTCCTGTCGTATCGCCCTGGCCACCGTCTCGGCGTCGAACTCCTCGACGATGGTCTCGATGGGGTGGCGGTTCGTGGGCGGGGTCTGGAGGACGGACATATCGCGGATTTTGAGCAGCGACATGTGAAGAGTGCGGGGAATCGGCGTCGCCGTCAGCGTGAGGCAATCGACGGTGGCCTTGATCTCCTTGAGTCTCTCTTTGTCCTTGACGCCGAAGCGCTGTTCCTCGTCGATCACGAGAAGGCCGAGATCCTTGAACTGGCAATCCCTCTGGAGGAGGCGATGCGTCCCGACGACGAGGTCGATTTTCCCTTCCTTGAGACCTTCGAGGGTTTTTTTCTGCTCTTTTTTTTCGACGAAGCGCGAGAGCATCGCCATGTTGACCGGAAAGTTCTCGCAGCGCTCGCGGAAATTTTCAAAGTGCTGCTCGGCAAGAATGGTGGTCGGCGCGAGAAGCGCCACCTGCTTGCCCGCGACAGCCGCCTTGAAGCAGGCGCGCATGGCGATCTCCGTCTTTCCGTACCCGACGTCGCCGCAGATCAGCCTGTCCATGGGCCGCGAGCTCTCCATGTCATTCTTGACCTCGTCGATGCAGCGGAGCTGATCGGGAGTCTCCTCGTAGGGGAAGGCTGCCTCGAAGGCGAGTTGCCACTCGGTGTCGGCCGGGAAAGAGTAACCCTTCGCCGCTTTGCGCCGCGCGTAGATGCGGATCAGGCGTTCGGCGAGCTCCTCGACCGATTTTCTGACCTTATTCTTGCGATTTTCCCAGGATTTCGAGCCGAGGCGGTCCAGGCGCGGCGACTCGCCCTCGTTCCCGATGTAGCGCTGGACGAGGTTGGCCTGCTCTATCGGGACGAAAACAGTCTCCTCGTCGGCATACTCGATCTTGATGTAGTCGCGCTCATTGCCGAGGACGCGCATGCGCTCGATGGATGCGAAGCGACCGATTCCATAGTTCACGTGGACGACAAAATCGCCGGGGGAGAGTTCGACGAAGGTATCGATGGCGACAGAGCGCGCTGTCCGCACCGATTTAGGAACGCGCTTGCGCCTGCCGAAAATCTCGTTTTCCTGCACGATGCGCAGCTGCAGGGCGGGAATGGAAAATCCCGCGGAAAGGCCCGCTACGGCGACCGAAATCTTGTAGTCCCCGAGGAGGGAGGCGAGTCTCTCCGCCTGCGGCTCCGTCTCGGCGAATACGAAGACCTCGTTTCCCGCCCTGGTGAATCCCTGGAGTTCTTCCTTGAAATACCGGATGTTGCCGAAATAGGATCTGGGCTGCTCCACTCCCATCGCGATCCTGTTCGCGCTCTCCGAATCCTTGAGGGCAAAGGAACGGACAGAGCGGGCGGATTTGACCTCCTCGGCCGCAAAGGGGAGTAGGCAGCGGTCCGGAGGAGGCACAGGCATCTCACGCAAGGCCTGGCGGTACATGCCCGCGTATTCCTTGCGCCAGCCTTCCTCTTGGGCGACGAGCCGCTCGTGGTCGAGAAAGACAGTCAGGTCATCCGGACCGAGGTAATCCAGGACTGAGGCGGGTTTGTCGAAGGCGAGACTGTACCAGAGTTCCTCCCCGCGCATCTCCCCCTGCTCCGAAAGATGTTCGAGAAGAGCGGGAGCGCGTTCGGCGCAGCCGTTGAGTCCGGAAAGCGCGGATCCAAGCTTGGCTATCCTCTCTGAATCCCATATGACTTCCTTCATGGGGTACAGGGGTATCCGTTTTACCCTGTCGTTGCCCGACTGCATGGAGGGGTCGAACCTGCTGATCCGCTCGACGGTATCGAAGTCGAACACGACGCGGAGAGCCTCGTCCTCTCCCGGCAGGAAGAGGTCGAGTACTTCGCCGCGCAGCGCGAACTCACCGGGCAGGGATACGCGCGGCACGCGGATGTATCCGTATGAGGCGAGGCGTTCGCCCGCCGCTGCAGGGTCGATGGAGCCGCCCTGCTCAAGGATGAAGACCTTTTCCTTGAACCATGAGGGCGGGGGAAGCGGAGTGACGAGGGCTCTCTGGCTCGCGACGATGATGCCGGATTCCCCGGCACAAAGCTGGGCGAGGACGGAGGCTCTCTCGCCGAAGACGCGTGAGCGTGTGGCCACGGGACGGTAGGCGGCTGTCCTCCACCAGGGAAGCATGCGCGAATCGACTCCGAGTATGGACAGATCCGAACACAGGGATTCGGCCTCCTGGTCAGTCGCGGCGACGACGAGAAGGCGCGAGCCTTCCTTGCGCGCGAGGAGGGCGCAGAGAGCCGAGGAAAACGAGCCTTCAGCTTCGCCGATGTCGACCGGGAAGGGACCCAAGGCGAGGCGTCTCTGGAGATCCTTCACGGGGCGGTGCGAAGCCAGCCTGTCGAAAACCACTTGCGGACGGATTCTATTCATCGTATTGTTCCGGATGTTCCGATTCTGTGAGTTTACGGCAGTATACGAAGATTCGTGACTATATTCCAGCGCGAAGGGAATTAAAGGTATCGATCGATGCAAGCACTTCTCCTGGCCGGCGATTCCGCCCTAGCCTCCAGCCTTTCCTGTCTGGCTACCGAGGCAGGATTCCATTGCATCAGCTACTCCGACCCCCTGCGCGCCATAGACAACGCCCTCGACATCGGCCCTGACGTCTTCATCATCGATGCCGACAGCTTCCCCCATCACTGTGCACTTGCCGCCGGCATGATGGCCGCCCTTCCCTCCTCGCGACACTTCCCCGTTCTCCGCATACTCTCCGGGAAAGCGGAACAGTCCGGGATCGGGGCGGAAATGGACGGGCTCCTCTTCGATCCTGCGGGCGGACGCGAGTCGGCGGAACGCCTGTTCGCGTATCTGGCATCGATGTCGGCGGGCGAAAGCCGGACAGGCCGTGCGGTGCTGAGATTCAGGAATGGATCGGCTGATTCTCCCCGGCTCGTGGTCCTGCATCCGAGGCGGCTCATACCCATGTCCTTCTCTGTGCGGAGCCTGTCCGCCTGTGGCCTGCAGGCAGTTCCGGACAATTCCGACCTTTCAGCCGAGCTTTTTCGCGGAGAACTCCTTCCGGACTGCGCCATGTCGCTCGGGGGAAAGACAATGCATTTCGGAGTAATCCTGGAATGTGCACATTCTCCCATGAATCTCGTTTTCGAATCCATGAATCGGGACGATCGTTCCGAAATCATGGCGTACATCGACAATTCAGTTAATAATAATCCGTTTCACCTGTTGCTGAAACCATAAATGGATTGTAATATATCGATATGGCTGATGAAAATTTGACTCCCTGCCCGGACGAATATATTGAATCTCACGCCCAGAAGCTCAAGGCCGTCGGACATCCGATCAGGCTCAAATTGCTCTGCCTCATCGAGCGCGATGAGGACCCCTGTGTGAGCGACCTGTGGCACTGTCTGCAACAGCCCCAACCGGTCATTTCGCAGCATCTGTCCATTCTCAAGGAATACGGGATTGTGAACGCTGAGGTGCAGAAGACAAAGAGAGTCTACACGATTGTCGACCCCTTCATAAAAGAGATAATCCGTACGATCATGGAAGGGATAGACCTCCCCGCAAAACCGAAAGGCGAATCCTGAGGTCGATAGCCGGATTCGCGGACGGAGTCAGGATTCCTGATGATCCGGAAAAGACGAGGCAGGAGCTCCAGTTCCCGCCTCGTTCTTTTACTCTTGCGAGGCGCTCAAGGATTCGAGTTCCTGGCGGAACGCTTCATCGGCCTCAGAGGGAGTCACCGTCCGCACCACTTCTCCCTTTCGGAAAATTACAACCCTGTCTCCGGCGCCCGTGATGCCCAGATCGGCGTGCCTGGCCTCTCCCGGTCCGTTCACGACGCAGCCCATGACTGCGACGACGATGTCTTTTTTCAGGGCGTAGAGTCTCGGCGCCCATGTGCGGGTGAACTCGTGCGTGTCAAAGCCGGCACGGCCGCAGCGGGGACAGGATACTATTTTCACTCCACCCGAGCGCATTCCCGCACAGGACAGGATCTCCCTCGCGGCGATCACCTCATTCTCCATCGTGTCCGAGAGCGAGACGCGGATCGTCGCGCCGATACCCTCTCCGAGAAGTGGGACGAGGGCGGCGGTGTTGCGCACTATTCCGGGAATGAGGGGACCCGCCTCCGTGACGCCAAGGTGGAGGGGAATGTCGTGGCGCGCGGCAAAGAGCCGGTTGGCCGCGATGGTCTCGGCGACATCGCTCACCTTCATCGATACGAGCACATTGGAGAAGCCCAGCTCGTCGAAAACGCCGACCTCGCGTTCGGCCGCCTCGACGATGGCCGCGGCCCTGTCGGTTTTGCCCCGCAAATCTTCGGGCAGGGAGCCCGCGTTGACGCCGATGCGGATCGCCGTGCCCGTGTTCCTCGCCTTGGCGACGACTTCCTCGACCTTCCACCTCGCCCTGATGTTGCCGGGATTGATGCGCACTTTTGCAATCGGGAAATCCATGCAGCGGAGGGCTATACGCCAGTCGAAATGTATGTCGGCCACGAGCGGCATCGGACTTGCAAGAGCCAGCCGCCCGAGCGATTCTGCCGCGTCGAGATCGGGCACGGCGAAGCGAAGGATATCGCAGCCGAGTTCCGAAAGATTCCGTATCCGGGAAAGGACCTGATCCATCGCTCCGGCCTCACTCAGATCGAGGGTCGACTTCCACATTGTCTGGATCGAAACGGGCCAGGAGCCGCCGATCATCGCGGAACCGGCCTTGACTATTCGCGTTGCTTCTCTGGAATCCATCTCGGACTCTCCATTAAAAAAGCCCGTCCCAAAGGACGGGCTTCGTCCCCGTACGAAGGACGCCAGGCTCGGCTCACGTTTATCGAAATTGATTCACGTTGAGCAGGAATTCTGTAGCGGTCAGACCGCGCCGAAAGTGAAAGCCATAACGAAGAGGGCGACAGTTTCGCACAAGCCGACGACGATGATGTAGTTTGCGAAGCCCTTTCCTGTCTCCCCGTAAGCGTCGCAACCTGCCGCAGAGCATTGCCCCTGGGCAATGGCGGACATGCCCATGGCGATTCCGGAGATGATACCCGCCGCCAGGACAAGGAAGGGATCTTTAGTGGACTGGAGCATTCTTCCCATCAGGATAAAGCCGTAGATAGTCTGCGTAAGCGGGGCTCCCGCGAAGGCGACAAGCAGGAAGGAACCGGGCTTGTTGCCCATGTAGCTCCGCTTCCACGAACCGATGGCGGCCTGGCCGGCGATACCTGCACCGACGGATGAACCGATAGCCGAAAATCCCAGGACACATGCCGCGCCGATCATTGCGATGTTCATGATCTCTCCTTGTATTTACTCGTCCGAGCCGTCCACGGTTTTCCGCAGAGGATCGTATTTGTAGCCCGACCACTCCATGCCGAGATGGCCGGAGAATTCGAGCATGTTGAGCCGAATGCCGTGGACGACAACCGATAGTACGCTCATAACCAAGTTGAGCGCGTGGCCGACGGCGAGAAGAATGATTCCCATCACAGCCCCCAAGGCGAAGGCTATGATCTGGCCAGCGGGATCGCCGAACATGCCGGTTGCCATGCCGTTGACTGTCTGGGAAATCGCGAGGCCGGCCAAGCCTACAGCCCAAAGCCGGATGTAGGAAACGATGTCCGCGAAAACGCTGACGGTTCCGAGGAAGGTCGGAATGATGCCTTTGAGGCCGGCCGCAAGGCTCTGCAGCAGATTTCCCTCCCAGTTGCCGAACACGAAGACGAGGACAAACCCACCGGCGATCAGGCACACCGCCCACATCGGTATCGGAAATCGGACAGGATCGATGACGAGGTTGAGGACTGTGGTGAACATTCCGATGACCATGGCCAGCGATCCCACCTGTGCGAGGAACTTCAGGTTCGGAAAATCCCGCTTTATGTTCTTGATGTGTGCCACGGAGAGCTGTATCGCGCCGAGAATGAAGCAAAAGATCTTGATGTTGGTATCGGCGGCAGGATTGCCGTTCCGTATGGGCTCGATGGCGACCGCGAACAGGAATCCGGGCAGTCTGTCCACAGGAATGGCGAACCATGTCGCCGTGGCAGTTCCCCAGACCAGCGTCGTCAGCGCAAGAAGCAGGAGAAGCTTGACCGCGTCAGGAATGGCTCCTCCGTTCGCCTTGGCACGGAAGATGGAATACACGGCGGCTCCGAGGAGGATGAGGCCATATCCGCCATCACCGAAAATCATGGCGAAATAAATACAGAAAAACCCGAGGAACCACGCAGATATGTCATATTCGCGGTAATTAGGCACGGTGCCGAGAAATTCGAAGACAGGGTCGATTATCCGGACGAAGGGAGAATTCTCCACCTTCGTTGGCGGAAGTTCGTCGGGAGAAGGCTCGTCGGAGGCGAGGCCCCACCCATGTTTTTGAGCTTCCGCCGCGAGTTCGGCCAATCGCGAGGCAGGCACAAAACCGCCCAGATAAGCAACGTCGCCCGCGGATTCCATGCCGGAACGGAGGGTTTCGAAGCGAAGCTCGGAGACAATGCAGGATTTTTCGTATTCAGCGCAGGAAAGGTCCCGGGCGAAGGCCCCGAGAGATCTACCCTCATCGGCAATGCTGTCTTTCAGCGACTTTATACGGCTTTCAATCTCGGAAGCTCTCTGTACGGGAATGTCGAACTCTTCAAAATCGGAGGGCAATTCAGGAAAATCAGCCTGTATGGCGCTTCCCAACAGAGTGGAGCGCAGGAGGACAAAACGGGCTCTTCCCTTTGGCGCCGCGAGCCGTATCACCGGAAGCTCCCCAGTCAGAGTCATGAATCTCTGGACAGGACACTCGAAAATTTTCATTTCGAATCCTGCTGCGGCGAGATCTCTGAAACTTTCCGGGTCGAAATCCCCCCAGTCGCGTATACGTTCATATTCCCTCACGAAAGCGGCTGATTCCTCGTGAAGCTGTCGTATCCGTTCTGAGGCCTCGATAGCGCCCTGAATGGCTGCCTTGCCCCGGTTTCTGTCCTTTCGCTTGCCCCTCGCATCGGTCTTGACGGTGGACAGGATGCCCACGGCCTTCTCTGCGTTCGCAAGCTGGCGTGCGAGGCTGTCGCACTCCACGCCCTTGCCTGCAAGGCTCTCGACGTGCATGACGCCCAGGGAGCGCAATGCGGCAAGGGCCGTTCTCCGTTCTCGGTCGAGCACGACGAGCCAGACCTTTTTCATGGGCGCGATCATGAGACCGTCCTTTCGACTTTGCGCTTGGCAATCTTTCCGCGAACGACCTGAGCCGTCTGCTGGTCGCCCAGATAGATGCGGATCCGCTTGATGTTGTCCTGGGTCTCGGGGATCTTTACCTTCTCGAAAAGATTGACGCGCTGGGTGGTGGTTCTCAGTTCGGAGGCGAGCCTCTGGATCTGGACATCGAGGACGCGTATCTCGAGATCGACCAGAAGGGCCTGCTTGAGTCTGTCGAGGGCCGTGTCCACCCACAGCGGCGTCGTGAAGAGGTCGTAATCCGCGAACTCGAAATCGGCGCCCTCGAAGACGGGTATGTCCACACCGGCGATGTTGCCCGACGAAGTCCGCACGGCGGTTATGCGCATGAGGGGCAATCCATCATCGCCGTAGGCGGCCCTTGCTTCCCCGAAGACGCCGATCCAGGACCGGAATTCGCGGTCCAGAGAATCGCGGCGCGTGCGCAGGAAGGCGCGGCGGGACTCTATCCCCCGGATCTCCATCTGCAGCTGCTGTTTCTTGAGAACGAGGGTGGGCAGATATCGCCTGAACATCTTCAGGGCGTCTTTCTGCTTCTTGAGTTCGTTCTTGGTCAGCTTGATCTTTGCCATATCGGCTTTTTCCCGCGACCCTTAGGCCTTTTTCCCGGGCCAGAACTTGTCGAGGAGCTCCGAGCGCAGGCCGGTTTCCTGAGGTTCGAAGCAGGAGGCAAGGATTTCCCATCCCTTGTCGAGGGATTCCTCGAGGGAGATGTTCACCGAGAGGTCCATCATCTCGCGCTCGAATGCCTGGCCGTAGCGCAGGAGCTTGGAATCCCACTCGGTCATGTGGAAGCCCATGGATTTTTTCTCGAGTGTGTCCTTGTAGGCGGCGTAGAGCTTGATCATGCCGTCCATGATGGCGCGGTGGTCGACGCGGGTTTTGCCGTTGACCATCTGTTTGAGCCGGGACAGGGAGCCGAAGGGCTCGATGCGGCCGCCGCGGAGATAGAACTGGCCTTCCGTGATGTATCCCGTGTTGTCCGGAACAGGATGGGTGACGTCGTCGCCGGGCATGGTCGTGACAGCGAGAATCGTGATGGAGCCGGCATCGGAGAAGTCGACGGCCTTTTCATACCGCGCGGCGAGCTGGGAGTAGAGATCGCCAGGGTAGCCGCGGTTGGAGGGAACCTGCTCCTGGGTGATGGCGATCTCTTTCATGGCGTCCGCGAAGTTCGTCATGTCCGTGAGGAGGACGAGGACGTTCTTGCCCTTGAGGGCGAAGCGCTCGGCGACCGCGAGGGAGATGTCCGGAACCATGAGGCACTCGACGACGGGGTCGGCCGCCGTGTGGACGAACATGATCGTGTTGGCGAGGGAGCCTCCCTCCTCCAGCGCGTCGCGGAAGAAGAGGTAGTCGTCGTATTTGAGTCCCATGCCGCCGAGGATGATGAGGTCGACCTCGGCCTGCATGGCGATGCGCGCGAGGAGCTGGTTGTACGGTTCGCCGGAGACCGAGAAGATCGGCAGCTTCTGGCTCTTCACGAGGGTGTTGAAGAGGTCGATCATCGGGATGCCGGTGCGTATCATCTCGCGGGGAATGATGCGGTTGACGGGGTTGACCGAGGGGCCGCCGATGGTGATGAGGTTCTCGCTGAGGACAGGGCCGGAGTCGCGGGGCTCGCCTGCTCCGTCGAAGATGCGGCCCATGAGATCGTCGGAGAAGCTGACCTGCATCGGATGGCCGAGGAAGCGGACTTCGTCGCCCGTGGAGATGCCCCGTCCGCCGGCGAAAACCTGGAGGGAAACGAGGTCGTTGTCGAGGCGGATGACTTCGGCGAGGGAGACGCCGTAGCGGGTCGTGACCGTGGCGAGTTCGCCGTAGGCGACATCGGCCGCCTTGACGACGATGACGTTGCCCGTGATCGATTCGATGCGTGAGTATACTTTGTTCATGACTTACTCCAGGGCCTCTATGCAGCGCGTGCCGCGGGCATCGGTGGATTTCCGCCTGGCCGAGATCAGCGCGGCGAGATCGTCTCTCAGGGTTTCGAAGCGCTCCGAACGCCATTCCGTGCCGTTGAGGTCGAGGAATTTCTGGCGGAGGCCGTTGAACCAGACGCGCGCGTCTTCCTTATCCTTGGCCGAGATCTCGGCTGCGAGAACCTCGATGATGAAGCGGAAGGTGAACTTCTGGCGCTCGGGGCTGACGGAGGAATCCACGGGGTCGAAGGAATTCTGCTGCAGGTAGGCGGCGTCGAGCAGCTCGCCCTTCTGGTAGACGATGTAATCGTCCAGGGAGGTTCCCTCCTCGCCGACGACCTTCATCATCTGGCCAACCTCGGCGCTGCGCTCGAGGATCTCATGGGCGTAGCCGACAGCCGCCACCGGCATGATTCCCCGGTACTTTGACCAGGAATCGAGGGGATGGATGGCTGGATACTTGCGGGCGTCCGAACGCTCGCGGGAGAGGCCGTGGAAGGAGCCGACGACTTTGAGTGTCGCCTGAGTGACGGGCTCCTCGAAGTTTCCGCCCGCGGGTGAAACCGTGCCGCCGATCGTGACAGATCCTGTTGATCCATCCTTGAGGCGGACGATGCCCGCCCGCTCGTAGAAACCGGCTATGACGGACTCGAGGTAGGCGGGGAATGCCTCCTCGCCGGGGATCTCTTCCAGGCGGCCGGACATCTCGCGCATGGCCTGGGCCCAGCGGCTGGTGGAGTCCGCGAGGAGGAGAACGTTGAGCCCCATCTGACGGTAGTACTCCGCGAGGGTGACAGCCGTGTATACGGAGGCTTCGCGGCTCGCAACGGGCATCGACGAGGTGTTGCAGATGATGATGGTGCGCTCCATGAGGGAGCGGCCCGTCCGCGGGTCTGTGAGTTCGGGGAATTCCTTCAGGGTTTCGACTACCTCGCCCGCACGCTCGCCGCAGGCGGCGATGATGACGATATCGACGTCGGCGTTGCGGCTCGTGACCTGCTGGAGGACTGTCTTGCCTGCACCGAAGGGGCCGGGGATGCAGTAGGTGCCGCCTCGGGCGACAGGGAAGAATGTATCGATGATCCGCGTGCGGGTCACCATCGGTTCGACGGGCTTGAGCCGTTCCTCGTAGCAGTCGACCGCGCGCTTGACGGGCCATGTGAAGACCATGCTCACATCCGCGGCACGGCCCTTTGCGTCGACGAGGGTCGCGATCGTCGACGCGAGGGTGTAGGAGCCCGCGGGGACGAGGGTCTTGACTGTCCAGTTTCCTTTATATGTAAAAGGAACCATGATTCTGTGCGTGAATGAACCTTCGGGAACTGTCCCGAGGGTGTCGCCCGCCGTGACAAGTTCTCCAGCCTTCACCGCGGGGGTGAAGTTCCACTTCGCCTCGCGCGACAGGGCGCTCCGGTACACGCCCGGCTCGAGGAAGTTGCCCGTCTCGAGCGCGATGAGGGGAAGCGGATTCTGCAGACCGTCGTAGATCTGTCCGAGGAGCCCCGGTCCGAGTTCGACGGAGAGGAGTTCGCCCGTGAAGTCGACCCTGTCGCCCACGACGATGCCCTTGGTGATCTCGAAAACCTGCACCTGGACGAGATCGCCGCGGATGCGGATGACTTCGCTCTTCAGCTTTTTTTCGCCCTTGTGGATGTAGGCGACCTCGTTCATGGAAACCGCACCCTCGGCGCGGACCGTGACCATGTTGCCGTTGACGCCGGTCACTTTACCTGTAGTAGTGCTCATCATCAAACTCCGCGTGAGTCGCTGGTTTCGGCCCCGCCGAGAATAGCGGCGCAGGCTTCTTTGTATCCGGCTTCCCCTTTTTCGGGTACGAGGCCGGAGAGGCGTTCGAGTATCTGTATCCTGAGTGCATAGGCGATGAGGGAGTCGAGTTCGAAGACGGAGCGTGCGCAGGCGCCATCGATGAAGGTCCAGCGCTCGCGTTCAAGGGCGATCTCTCCTTCGAGAGGAGTCGCAGCCTGGAAGACGAAGGCAGCGGCGCGTACGGCGTCGTCGCTCCGTTTCGAGGACCTCTGCCATCGTTCTCCCGACTTGCCGAGCCGGTGCGAACGGAGAAGAACGAGAGCGTTGCGCAGAGACCTCTCCCACGCATAGTACGCTGAAAGGAAGCCCGACGTGGTCGAGGCCTTAGGAGGAGATCCAGCCTCCGAGGACAGAACGGCTGCGGCGACGACGGCACAATCATCCTGCGCGAGGTGAACCCGACAACGCTCGAGAAATTCCGCGCTCGTCATGGGGGAGGGAGCGCCGAACGCGAGGCTGGGCAGCGTAGCCGCGAAATAGTAATAGCGGCTCACGGCCTCATCCCTTCTTCACCGCGCTCCGTACGATTTCGGAGAGACGGGCGTTGAGCCGCCTGGCCAAAAGCCCGGCGACAGCTTCGGCGGAGTAGTCGTAGTGGACAAAACCGTCCTTCTCGGCGATGCGGAATCCGACAGGAACTCCTGCCAGCGGCTTGATCTCGACGCCACGCTTCAGTTCTGCGGCCAGCCTGCCGGCGAAGCCTCGGTCCAGGCGTTCGAGAATTTCGGGAGCGAGAAGGACCGAGACATCGCCGGACCCGGAAGCGAAGGACTTCTTGAGGACCTCCGGAAGAATTTCCTCGAGGAGTGGCTGTGTCATGGAGGCGGAGGCATACGTCAGGACCGCCGCGTCGAGCATTTCGGAAATCCTGTCTTTAAAGGAAAGGATGAGATCCCGTGCCGACTGGGCGAGGGCCGCGTTGCCGGCCTCGACGTTCCGCGCCGCATCCGTCCGGGCGGATTCACGGATCGATTTTGCTTCCTTGTCCGCGTCGGCCAGAATGGCTCTGGCCCTGGCTTCGGCCTCTGCCACGATCTTCGCGGCCTGGCTGCGAGCAGTCTCGACACCTTCAGTCTTGATCTTGTCGAGCAATTCCTGGAGCTGAATGTCCATTGCGTCCTCTCGATACAACCGTAATTGACGTCACTTTCCTGTCCGCCGCTTTGACTGAAACTCAAGTACAAAGTATCGGCGACACTGGGAGATTATGCTTGCTTTATTTGCTTCCAGGATTCCCCAATGGGCTCCGGACTCTGCAGAATGCTTATGCAGCATTGCATTTATATATCCATTTACGCGCTCAGTCAACGAGAGAAAACATAGAGATTCCGCATTTCTTTCAAAGCCCCTGGCAGGGCCCGTGCCTGTGGCCCACGCTCTGTGCGCGGCTGCCGCGCTTGACACGGCAGGCTCGTGCGGAATAATTTAATCCTATTCTGCGGGATGTAGCCTAGAGGCTAAGGCGCTTGCTTTGGGAGCAAGAGATCGGCGGTTCAAATCCGCCCATCCCGAAGCGCTCGTCCAGCGCTTGCAGGGGACAGGCAATGCCGGGCATCCATGGCGGAAGACTGCCTCGTTGGCGCAGGAAATGCGGCGAACACGGGATCATAGCTCAACAGGATAGAGCAGCTGCCTTCTAAGCAGCAGGTCGGGGGTTCGAGCCCCTCTGGTCCCATATCTTTTTTCGTAATTGTTTCCTGATAAGCGCATGCGTTCTGCATTTCCCCTTCCGCCACATCCCTCTCCTCGCCTTTCCGGATTTCGGTTCGAAAGGAAAGGTTGTCTGTTGACATCAGGAAAGACCAGTTTATAATACTTCGGTTTACCGTAGCGATACTGGAATACTGTACCTATTTTCCTGCAAGGAGCACGTATGGCGAATTCGACCGACCTCATCCGGAATGTGGCCATAGCTGGCCACGGTGGCACCGGTAAAACGACACTTCTCGAGCACCTACTTTTTCAGGGTGGTGCCATTCCCAAGCCGGAGACGATCGATTCGGGCAAAACCGTCAGCGATTACGGCGAGGATGAAATCTCGCGGAAAATTTCCGTTCACGCTTCACTCTCCCACCTGAACGTCGGGGACGTCAAGGTGAACTTCCTCGACACCCCCGGATCCGGCGACTTCATCGGCGAGGTAATACTCGCATTCAGGGCCTGCGAGAACGTCATCGTCCTCGTAAACGGCAAGACAGGCGTCCAGATCGAGACGATCAAACTCTGGCGCAATCTGGAAAAGCGCACGAAACCGCGCATGATGTTCATCTCTCACCTGGACGAGGAGCGCGCTTCTTTCGCGAATTCCCTCGCCGACATCAAGGATAAGTTCAAGGTGACTCCTGTCGCCGTCTCCAT
This sequence comes from Treponemataceae bacterium, assembly GCA_963678065.2. Taxonomy (GTDB): domain Bacteria; phylum Spirochaetota; class Spirochaetia; order Treponematales; family Rectinemataceae. The sequence goes on along the minus strand of CAXXVZ010000003.1, from coordinate 523,238 downwards.
TCCGGATGGCGAGGGCCCGGCACTCAAAGGCATCGTCGACATCCTCAACCAGAAATACTATCCCCTCCCCGCTTCCCACGACCAGAAAGAGAGCGCAAAGCCCATCCCCGCCGAGCTGGCTGACAGCGTGGCGGAATACCGCGCCATGCTCTCCGAAGCTGCGGCTGAGGGCGATGACGAACTCATGGAAAAATACCTGCTCGAAGGCGAACTCACGCAGGAAGAAACCATGAAAGGACTGAAGGAGGCACTCGCTTCCAACAGGATCATCCCGGCTTTCGCCGGTTCAGGTCTCAGGAACGCCGGCACGGCCGCCCTCCTCGAGTTCATCGCCGCTGTCGCCCCGAACCCGGCCCATCTCAGCCCCGAAACGGTCAAGGATTCCTCAGGAGCCGAGAGCGAACTCACCGTCGATTCCGCCAAGCCCGCCTCCGCCATGGTCATCAAGACGCAGATCGACCAGTTCTCCGGGCGCCTTTCCTACGTAAAAGTCATCACAGGAATCATCGCGGCCGACGTCGAGATCGCAAACGCGCGCGACGGGCGCAAAGAAAAACTCGGCAAGGTCTACACCTGTCAGGGCAAGAAGCTCGAGGAGGCCAGGGAACTGGTCGCCGGCGACATCGGCATCATCGCCAAGGCCGCTTCGCTCAAGACGAACGACACTATTTCGGGGATGGACAAGACTTTCACTTTCAGCCACCTCCTCCTTCCCACTCCCGTCCACACTCTCGCCATATCGGCCGTCAACAAGAAGGAAGAGGACAAACTCAACGAGATGCTCCTCAAAGCATCGGAAGAAGATCTCACCTTCCAGGTTCACTTCAACGCGGAAACCAAAGAAACCGTCATATCCGGCATGGGCGAACTCCAGATCAACATGGTCCTCGACAAGATCAAAAACGCTCAGAAGATAGCCGTCGAGACCCGCGTTCCCCGCGTGGCCTACCGCGAGACCATCTCCAAGAAGGCTACGGCGGAATACACCCACAAGAAGCAGACTGGAGGCCATGGCCAGTACGCGCGCGTCGTCTTCGACGTCGAACCTCTCGAGCGGGGAAAGGGATACGAGTTCGAGAACAAGGTTTTCGGCGGCGCCGTTTCGCGCGGATTCATACCGGGAATCGAGAAAGGAATCCATCAGGCCATGGAGATGGGCATTGTCGCAGGATATCCCGTGGTGGACGTCAAGACCGCGATCACGGATGGAAAAGAGCACCCCGTCGATTCCTCCGAGATGGCGTTCAAGATCGCGAGCCGCGGAGCCTTCCGCGAGGCATGCCGGCACGCCAACGCCGTCCTCCTCGAGCCCATCATGAACCTCAGGGTCTTCGTCGAGGAAAAGAATCTCGGAGACGTCATGTCCGACCTGTCCGGCCGCCGTGGACGCATCTCCGGGCAGAACCCGCTCGGCGGTGGCATCGTCGAGATCGACGCTCAGGTCCCGCACGCGGAGCTTCTGCGCTATGCCATCGACCTCCGCTCCATGACGAGTGGAACCGGAAGCTTCGAGATTGACTTTGACCACTACTCGCCGATAACCGGCAAGGTGGCCGAGGACGTCGTCAAGGCCGCCCAGGCATTCAGGGTTCAGGAAGAGGAAGAGGACTGAGATTCGCTTTTTCATGTGTAAAAAAGGCGACACCTCGATGGTGTCGCCTTTTTTTGTTGTCGCAGACCGGTTCCGAATCAGAGGGGATGATGGCCAGGATCCAGATCGTGGTTCATGTCCGCTTTCACAACTTCTTTCAGATGCGCAGGTTTCATGCTTCCTTCCAGGCTCTCGATCTCACGCGCGAATTCCGACAGAGTCTCAAACTTGCGGTAGACAGAGGCGAAGCGGACATATGCCACCTTGTCGAGGCTGAAGAGCCTCCGGAGCACCATCGCGCCCAGCTCGGAGCTGGGGATTTCATTCCCCGTCTTGCCGTTGTGCGCGGCCTCATCCTCGATTTCATTGACGAGGTTCTCGATGGAGAGCTGGGACACAGGGCGCTTCTCAAGGGCGCGTATGACTCCACGCTCGAGCTTGGCGCGCTCGAAGGGTTCGCGGCGACCGTCACTCTTGATGACCATGAGGGGGCGTTCCTCGATCCGCTCGTAGCTCGTGAACCTGAGGCCGCAGGATGAGCATTCCCTGCGCCGGCGAATGCTTTCACCGTTGGCCAGGGTTCTGGAATCGATCACCTTGTCGTCCAGACTACCGCAGTGGGGACAGCGCACGTTTCACCTCGTTCTGAATCATTCGGGTTTCTTTATATCAAAATAGCGCAATAGTTCCATGGGTAGGGGGAAGAGTATCGTCGAATTCTTCTCGACTGCGATCTCGGTCAGAGTTTGGAGATAGCGAAGCTGAAGGGCGGAAGGCGAGGTCGCCATGACGCTGGCGGCCTGGGTGAGCTTTTCGCTGGACTGGAGCTCGCCCTCGGCCGCGATGATCTTGGCCCTCCGTTCGCGCTCTGCCTCCGCCTGCTTTGCCATTGCGCGCTTCATCGTCTCCGCGAGCTCGACAGTCTTGATTTCTACCGCGGTTACCTTGACGCCCCAGGGATCGGTGGCTTCGTCGAGAAGCTGCTTGAGCACAATGCCGAGATCGGTACGTTTGGACAACATTTCATCCAAGTCGTGCTGTCCGAGAACCGAGCGCAGAATGGTCTGACTGAGGAGGCTGGTGCTCTTGGTGTAGTCGGCCACCTTGTTGATCGCGAGTGTGGGCTCGAACACGTTGAAATAGACGACCGCGTCGACGAGTACAGGAACGTTGTCTTTCGTGATGACTTCCTGCTTGGGCACGTCGATGGTGAAAGTCCTCATGTCCACCTTGCGCATGATATCGATTCCAAAGGGAAAGATGAGGTTGAGCCCTGGTTCCATGACAGCCTTCATTCGTCCGAGCCGGTAGAGTACTCCCCGCTGATATTCGCTGATGATCTTGACCATTGACACGACTGCGAGCAGAGGGACTGCGAGCAGAGGAAGCAGTATGGCCGGCTCTTCCGCTGCGATAAAAAATGAGATGGCTGACCAGAGGGCTCCCACCGCGAGAAGCATAGTCATAATGGAAAGCTGTTTTCTGACAAGCGCGACGACAGCCCAGAAAATCCACCAGGCCACGGCAATCCACCACAAGACGGCAAAGAGGTTCATAACAGCTCCTTTCGGGCAGGGTTCATTGTCCGCGAAAATAAGTATACTTGTTTCCGTCCTTGAAGTCCCGCCTCGGGCGCGATAAATTGCCTGTGGAGGCACAGGATGACTTTAGCACAGAAGATGAAAGATGTATTCGGCAAGGGTGTCGAGGCATCCCGAGATCTGTTGAACAAGGCCGAAACGCAGGCACAGACGTGGGGCGAGCAGGGTATGCTGAAAATCGAGATACTCCAGCTGCGCTCACAGGCGCGCACGCTCACGAGCCGGCTCGGGGCGGAGGTTTACGAGAACTTCATCGATCGGGGCATGGAATCCGTATCGCGGGATATGGCCGAGATCGCTCCCCTCGTCACGAGGATCAGGGATCTCGAGTTCGAGATCGAAAAAAAAGAGGAACTGTTCCGGAATGCCGGCGGGCACGACGATGACCTGAAGGATGACGCGAAAACGGACTGAGCGCGGGTTCCATTTGCGGCGTTTTCCGTCTTGCTCCGATCCTCTCTAGACCTGTCTCTTCACGATCCTTGCAATGTACATAGGCCCCCCGCCGCCGCATGTGTCAGGGAGAAAGATGCTGCCATACAGGGTTTTTTCGCCTCCTGACTCGTCGAGCGGGACATATGTGAACGCGTCGCCATATTTTTTTATAAGTCGCCCCGCCACGTCGTCGTTTTCTTCGGGCGATATCGAGCAGGTCGAGTAGACGAGACATCCGCCGGGCGCGAGCATGATGAAGGCCGACGAGAGCAGGGCCCACTGACGGCAGGCCAGATTCCGGGTGCGCGCCGGACTCCAGCGCCCTAGGGCCTCGGGGTCGCCCAGCAGGTGCCGCTCCGAGGAGCATGGAGCGTCGAGGAGGATTGCGTCGAAGGCCGCTGGCAGTTTTCTGCACACAGAGGATGCGTCGTAGCCTGTCACCTCGATCCGGCTCCGGAGCGGCGGAGGAAGATAGTCCGCAACGACCGTCTTAAGACGGCGTCGCCGTTCCGCGGAGAGTTCGTTGGCGACCAGTCTGGTTTCGGAGGACATGCGCGCGGCGAGGACGAGTGTCTTGCCGCCGGGGGCTGCGCAGGCGTCCAGTACGCGTCCTCTTTGGGGCAGGATCAGGGCTTCGGCCGCGATGACGGAAACCTTGTCGAGGCGGTAGACAGGAAGCTCGTCGCGCTTCTCTTCGATCTTTCCTGCCTCCCCGGAATGGACCGTTGTGCGCTGAGCCACAGCATCCCGCGACGGTCCGGCATGCGACGAATCTTCGAGGATGTAGCCGCCAGCCGGAAGGCAGCGAAGGCCGATCCCCTTCCCTTCGGCCTGCAGTGCCGATATGAGGCTTGCCCAGCGATCGCGGTATATTTCTGCATAATAATGCATAAAACCTTCCGCGCCGCGAATGGTTTCTTTCGATTTCACAGCGTTGACGCTCCCACCATACAGGAATATACTGCATGAATTTACAGAAACCGGACTTTTCAAGACCCGGTACTACACTGCCACTCCCGAGTCATACCTGCCGGGAGAGAAAAGGAGAACCCGTGACGAGAGCAGTCATCTTCGATCTCGACGGAACCCTGACCGACACCCTGGACGATCTTTCCTTTTCAGTCAACACGATTCTTGCGCGACACGGATTCCCCGTACATGAAAAGGACGCATACAAGGTCATGGTCGGGAACGGAATGCGGGCTCTCATCCGTCGGGTTCTGCCAGAAGGAACTTTGGCAGGTCCTCCGGCATCTCCTGGCAACGAAGCTCTTGTCGAGGCGCTCCGCCAGGAGGCTTCGGGATTCTACGCCCTCCATGCGCTGGACAGAACCAGAGCCTATTCCGGCATTCCGGAACTTCTCGACACGCTCGACTCACGGAAGATACCATACGCGGTCCTCTCCAACAAACCCGATGCCCTCGCCAGGGCCGTAGTCTCCGGCGTCTTTCCCGCGCGCAAATTCTTTGCCGTGCGGGGAGAATCTGCGGCCTTCCCTCCGAAGCCAGATCCAGCTTCCGCGATAGACCTCGCAAAGAAAATGGGCATCCCGGCTGGCGACATCGCATATATAGGGGATTCCGATGTGGATATTTTCACGGCCCGGAACGCTGGCATGAAGTCCGCGGGCGCGGCCTGGGGATTCCGGGGAAAGAGGGAACTGGAGGAAGCGGGAGCAGACATCATCCTCTCCCACCCGCTCGACCTGATCGCGGTTTTGTAGCTTCTCCTCTACACGTTTTTCGTTCTCCGGGGTACAATGCCTTCCTGGAATCGGGTGGATGCCAGCCGAACAGAACTGCCGAAGGAGTCCATTCATGGATAGAACCGTCATCGAATCACGTGCCCGCGACTATATCGCCCGCGAAGAGAACGCTGTATTTCGTTCCGAGGTCGAGTCTTTGCTGGAAAAGGCCGACTGGAAGGAGCTGGAAGACCGCTTCTATCGCAACCTCGAGTTTGGCACGGGCGGTCTGCGTGGTCTCATCGGCGGTGGCTACAACAGAATGAACAGTCTTGTCGTCAACAACGCCACCCAAGGACTCTGCGACTACCTTATCGCGACCTGCCCGGGTAAACGGCTCTCGGCCTGCATCGCCTACGATTCGCGCCGCTATTCCGACACGTTCGCGAAGGCAGCCGCTCTCGTCTTCGCCGCGAACGGAATAAAGGCATACCTGTTCAGCTCGCTCCGGCCTACGCCCGAGCTGTCCTTCGCCATCCGGACTCTCAAGGCGGATACAGGGCTCGTTGTCACGGCGAGCCACAACCCGCCGGCCTACAACGGCTACAAGGCTTACTGGAACGATGGAGCCCAAGTCGTAAGCCCCCACGACGAGGGCATCATCGACACGGTCAACGCCGTCACGGAGGCGAAGACGATGCCGGAGAAGGATGCGATCGCTGCCGGACTCCTCGTCTTCATCGACAGCGAGATCGACGACGCCTATGTCGCGCTCGTCAAATCCAAGCTGCTCAGGACCTCGCTCGTCGCTTCTATGGCCCGCGAGGTCAAGATCGTCTACACGCCGCTCCACGGCACGGGCGCGATGCTCTTCGAGAGGATCATGGGTGAACTCGGACTCGGCGTCATCACGGTGCCCGAACAGAGGCGACCCGACGGCAATTTCCCGACTGTGGCCTACCCCAACCCCGAGGAATCCGCGGCCCTCGCCCTCGCCCTCGAACTCGGCAAGAAGGAGAAAGCAGACGTCGTCATGGCCACCGATCCGGATGCCGACAGGCTCGGTATCGCGGTTCCGGACGGGAAAGGCGGGTTCACCCTCATCACCGGAAACCAGCTCGGCTGCCTCCATCTCGACTACATCCTTCTGACCCTGAAAGAATTCGGCCGGATGCCGCCGAAACCGGCCGTCATCCGGAGTATCGTGACGACCGAGCTCCAGAAAGCGATAGCCGAACGAAATGGCGTCGAGAGCTTCGAATGCCTCACCGGGTTCAAGTGGATCGCCGCGCTCATGAGGAATTTCGAGTCCGACGGACACAGCTTTGTCTACGGCACCGAGGAGAGCTACGGCCACCTCATCGAGAACGAAGTGCGGGACAAGGACGGCATCTCGGCAGCCGCGATCACCGCCGAAATGACGCTATACTGGCGATCCCGGAGGAAGAGTCTTCTAGACCGGCTCGGCGAAATCTACCTCGAATACGGATATTACGAAGAGAAGGGGCTCAATAAATATTTCGAAGGCCCCTCCGGCATGGATATCATGAAAGGCATCATGAATGCGTACCGGAGGGATGTGCCTTCTGCCTTCGGTGGCATTCCAGTAGTTGGAGTCAGCGACATCAAGAGTGGTCTCTCCTGGAGCAGCTCGGGAACGCCTGGCACCTCCGGCGAGACACAAAAAATCGATCTTCCCTCGAGCGACGTCATCAAGTGGAAGCTCGCGGACGGCACCGTCGTAGTCGTGAGACCTTCGGGCACCGAACCGAAGATCAAGTATTACATCCTGTCCAGGACAGAAACCGGGACAAAGGGCCTCGAGGCAGCCCGCCGCGAATCTGGCGCAAAAGTGTCGGCCATTCTCGCGGACATCAAGAAAGCGCTGGAGCCGTGAGCGGACAGTATCGGCACGATCCGGGAGTTCCGGCATGGAAGGCCGCGCTCGAGAGGATGCGGGCCGAGGCAGATACCGCTGCTCCGGCCCTGAGCGAGTCGTCCGGACAGCGCCCCCCACGGTCTTCTGAATACCGGAGGTTTGAGGGCATCGAGGCCGGCGTGATCGCTCTTCCTCCGGATTGGGAGAAACGGAACTTCATCGCCCTCGACTTCGAGACGACAGGTCTCGATGCGCGCACCGACAGAGTCGTGGAGATAGGCCTCATCCAGTTCGGGTTCGATGCGGAAGGCGCGGTCAGGGAGTCCGAAGCGCTCTCCCTTCTCGTCCACCCGGGCATGCCGATACCCCCTCAGGCGACAGCGATTCATGGTATCCACGACCTCGACGTATCCTTTGCCCCGTCTTTTCGCGACCTTGTCGCGAAGGTGGAGGCTTTATTGGCGGAACGTGTCATCGTGGCGCACAACGCGCCCTTCGACGTCGGCTTCCTGAAGGCGGAGTTCGGACGGGCGGGATCAGCGCTTCCGGTCTTTCCCTCGCTCGACACGGTCACGCTTGCGAGGAAGGCTTTCCCCGGGCTGCCCTCCTACAGTCTCGGGGCTCTGGCCCGCCATTTCGGCATTGACATGGGGAGCGCACACAGGGCGCTCGACGACGCCCGGAGCTGTATGGGACTGTTCTGCCGCTGCGCAAGGCGACTATCGGAATGATTTCCCCTTTCAATCCGAAGACAACTCCCGAGATCCGCAAAGAAGCGTCCGTAAAACGAAACCGCGGTCGCATGGAGCTCTTCAGGGGCAGATCCCTGCCCTTGCGCGCCCTTGTGCCTTTCGCTTTCATCCTGTTTCTCTGGTCCGCCTTCACCCCGACCGGAGAGTTCTCATTCCGCGAGTCCGAAGGGGCCTCGCAGGATACTGAGAAGCGCTCTGAGGCTCAGTGGTTTCCCGAAAAGCCGGAGACCGCGAAAGCCATCGGACACGCCGTCGCAAAACTGGCCTTCAGGGAAGGAGTCCCGGTCTGGCAGCTTGTTGCCGATTACCTCCCCACTCCAGCCCAGACTGTGGCGATGCTCGCCCGGGATCGGGATGTCGATGATTTCGAAGAATCATCCGAGGTTGGCGGGCAGGCCGGCGAGCATTACAGCGCTGTCGTCGCGCTCGTGCCGGCAATGCGCCCTCTGCGCGCGTCCCAGGTGGCCTTTTTTTCGGAAGTCTACGCTTCTATGGTTGAGAAGGGACTTGTGAAAGCCTCCAACGGCAGTGTGCATCCCATAGCGAAGAAGGGAGAGGCGACTCCTCCCCGGCGGCGTGACATGGATCTGTCTCACAGCTACGCCCTCGATATATTCTACTCTGAGGTGCAAGAAGCTCCGGGCACCCTGCTGGAGATAGGTCCCGGAATACTCTCAGCCTCAGGGGGCATCGTAGTCGCCACGGCCTCCGACTGGAAAGGAGGACCCGGAATCGAGACGTACAGGCGGGGAGGAATCTCTCCAAACGCGGGGAACGGCGCAATCATCTTCGACCCCGCGAGCGGGTTGTTCTTCTGCTATTTTCATCTCCATGACGTCAGGATCAATCCGGGGATGCCAGTTGAAGCCGGCACAGTCATCGGGCGGGGTGGCGATACCGGCTCGAATGCCCGGAAGCCCGGGCATGGACAGCATCTCCACCTCGAAATCTTCGATGCGGCTTCGGGGCGCTTTCTTCGGAACACGGAAATTCGCGACCTCGTTTTTTGAATCGCCTTTTTACGCCACAGGGGCGCAACAGAATACGGCATCCGCCGGGAGTGCCCGCCGGATGCGGGAGACGCCCCCCTACAAAAACAGGCTCTCCCTGTTGCCGGGACCTTCTCAAGCCATGTAGCGGGTGTATACTATCGGCCAATGAAATCATCACGAACTGCGTATGACACGATCGTGCTCGCCGGAGATGTCGGGGGCACGAATACGAATCTCGCGCTGATTGGCAAGAAGGGCGGCAGTTTCACTGTCATCTTCGACCGGCACTACAAGACAAAAGATGAAAAATCCCTGCTTGAACCGGTGGAACGATTCCTCGCCGAGGTGGCGGCCAGAAATCCCGCGCTAAAGCCGGAACGCTGCTGCATCTCCGGCGCAGGAGCCGTCGTCGGCCGCACGATCGGTCTCACGAACGCTCCCTGGAGTATAGACGGCGTCCGGCTCGAGGAGGCGCTCGGCATCCCTGTTTCCGTGATCAACGATTTTACAGCCGTATCGTACGGCATCCTCCTGCTGGACCACGAAAACCCCAAGCAGATCACGCGTCTGCCTCATACGGACGGAAGTCTGCCGCTTCCAGGAAGGGGCGTGCGCGCCATCCTCGGCGCGGGGACAGGGCTGGGCGTCGCCTATGTCGTGCATGCCAACAACGAGGACATCGTCATGGCCTCGGAGGGAGGGCACACAACCCTCCCCGTCTACGACGAGGTCAGTCGGCAATTCCAGGCCTGGCTCGAAGGGCGCTATGGATTCACACCCGGCGCGGAAGCGGGGATCTCAGGACAGGGCATAGCGAACCTCTTCGAGTTCTTTGCGCTCTCGAGAGGAAACCTCGATCCCATCGCGAAAAAAATCCTTGAAGCGCCCTTTGCCGAGAGACCAGCCCTCGTGGCGACTTCCGCCGACAGAAACCCGGCATGCCGTGATGCCATGGATGCTTTCGTGAAGCTCTACGCCCGGAAAGCTGCGGACATGGCCGCGACCTTTTTGCCCGCCGGAGGCATCTACCTGGCCGGGGGAATCGCCTCCAAGAATGAATCGTGGTTCCTCGGAGAGAACAGATTCATGTCCATGTTCGAAAAAAGTTATGCAAAACACATACGGAATATACTCGCCGGCACGCCGGTCATGATCGTCAAGGACTATTCCATATCGCTGTATGGCGCCGCGAATGCGGCCGTTTCCCTCTCATAAGGAGACACGAGATGGACGCACCGAACCCGACCCTCGCGGCGGACATGAGATCCAAGGGCATAGACATCGACCTCGCGCTTTCCATCCTGGAGGATTTCAACGCGGGCAAATTTGACGGAATCCGGCCAGTCAGCGCACAAAGCTTACCCGGGGTGGATGGCGTCAACGTCATAGCCACCGGCCAGGAGGCTCGACGATCCCTCGTATACAGGACAGGCGCCGCGGCCGCAAAGGACAGGCTGGGCCGGCTCGGAATCCGGATGCCTGACTCGGCCGAACCGCATGGCGCCGAGCTTGTCTTCGGAGGCCAGGCGCTCGAGGAGATCGGCATGCGACTCATGCCTGCCACCGCTTACGGCATCCTCAACGGAGGGTCTGCGACGAGTTACGCGGATTCCAAGAAAAACATGGCCTTCGGCGGGGAGGTCTTTGAAGCCTTCCGACCCGGTTTCGATGCTCTTGCGCCCCTGTGCAGAGGGCGTTCCAAGGGGCTCACTCCGGCATACCTGAACGGCGACGGGAGTCCCGGGATGAGCTTCCTCATGCTGAAAATGAGGGCTCGGCTTCTCTCCGCTCTGGCGTTCCAGGAGCGTTTCGGTCCAGCGTGGAAAGGGGACCGGATCTTCATGCCCCTCTACCAGATGACGAGCATCGCCAACGACGGAGAGATGCGGGAAGCATTCGAGATCTACCGTGGGGATGCAGGACTTGCGGCGCTCGCGCGGCAGTCAGGGATTGAAGCCGTGGATTGGCTGACTGCGGTGCAGCCTATGATAGCCGCCTACTCGCACTCCTCCGGTGGCCGGCCGAAGCGAATCTTTGATCGGGCTTACGGCAAGGCTGACAGTGCGATAGCCCTTCCGGGCGGCCATGGCCAGTGCTTCCGCATCCTGAAGCCGGTCTTCGCGAAACTCCTCGAGTCGGGCGTCCGTTTCGCCTACATCGGCAATGTCGACAACATCGGCTATGTGCCGGACCCTCTCGCGGTGGCGCTTCTGGCCCTCTCCGGAAAGCCGGCGGCCTTCGAGTTCGCCCTCCGTACCCCCGTCGATGTGAAAGGCGGCATTCTCGTGGAGACCCGCGGCGGGGGAAGGACAGTGGCCGATATCGGCCCAGCCATCTCCTGGGAACGCGTGATGGAATTCGAGAGGGCCGGAACGTCCGTTCTTTTCAACTGCGCGACGGGACTCTTCGACTTGGAGTGGCTGGTTCCCCGACTCGACGAAATCGCGGGGGACTTGCCAACCCGCTTTTCGGACCAAGACAAGGATGCCGGCTCCTACTCGCAAGCCGAGCAGGTCACCTGGGAGGTCACAGGAATCCTGCCTGATTTTCTCGCACTCGCCGTAGAAAAGAAGGAGAGATTCATCGCGGCAAAGCTGCTCGCCGAAACACTCCTCACAAGCGGTTTCGGTTCCGGACATCTGTCCGAGCCCCTGGCATCTACCTCGCGAAGCCTGAACGAAGGCCTCTCCCGTCTCCTCTCTTCCACCTGTGGACTGAAAAACAGGAATGGAAACTGGGAACCGGAAGAAGCCTGAGATACAGGATTATCAGCCGAACAGGAGGTCGATGACGTCCTCCATCCTCTCCACGGTCTGGAAGGTGATGCCCTTGCGGATATGTTCGGGTATCTCTTCCAGATCGCGCGCGTTGCCCGCGGGGATGATGATTTCCTTGATCTTGTTGCGCTTGGCTGCGACCGTTTTTTCCTTGAGACCCCCGATCGGCAGGACTTGACCGGTCAGCGAAAGCTCTCCAGTCATGGCGAGGCGATCGCGTATTTTTTTCCCGAGGACGAGGGACAGTAGAGCCGTCGCCATCGTGATGCCCGCGGAGGGACCGTCCTTCGGAGTCGCCCCTTCAGGTATGTGCAGGTGTATCTGCCTTCCTTCGAAATAGTCGGCTCCGATGCCAAATCGCTCGGCCGCGATGTGCCTGACATAGGTGTAGGCGATGCCCGCCGATTCCTGCATGACACTCCCCATCTGTCCTGTCAGTTTGAAACCTTCCTTGCCAGGATTGGCGACGGCTTCGATGATGAGGGTGTCGCCGCCCATGCTCGTCCAGGCCAGTCCGACCGACATGCCGGGCTTGGTGACCCGCTTGCTCCCGTCTTCGCGGAAAAGGGGTTTACCGAGATTTTTCTCGACAGCCGCCTTGTCGATCGTGAACTTGTCCTTCTCTTTGCCTTCGAGGACCATGCTCTTTGCGACTTTGCGGTGGATCTTGTCCAGGGCCTTTTCGAAATTCCGCACTCCCGCCTCTCTGGCGTAGGACTCTGCGATGGTCAGGAGCGCGTCGCGCGTGTACCGAACTGCGCTTTTGCGGATTCCGTTCCGTTCGAGACTCTTCGGAATGAGGTAATTGCGGGCTATCTCCAGTTTCTCGCTGTCCACATACCCGGAGAGCTGGATGATCTCCATGCGATCGATGAGGGGCCTCGGGACAGTGTCCAAGGTGTTGGCCGTGCAGATAAAGAACACATTGGAGATGTCGAAGGGCAGGTCGAGGTAGTGGTCTCTGAAAGAAAAATTCTGCTCCGGATCGAGGGCCTCGAGCAGCGCACTCGAAGGGTCGCCTTGGTAGCTTGCGCCCATCTTGTCGATCTCGTCGATCATGAAGACAGGATCGCGGGTCTTCGCGATCTTGAGTCCCTGGACAATCTTCCCGGGAAGGGCGCCGACGTAGGTACGCCTGTGGCCCTTGATCTCGGCCTCGTCGCGCATGCCGCCGACGGAGAAACGGAAGAACTGCTTGTTGAGCGCCTTCGCTATGGATTTGCCTACGCTCGTCTTGCCGACACCGGGGGGACCCACGAGACAGAGTATCGATCCTCTGGCGTCGTTCTTGAGTTTGCGGACAGCGAGATACTCGATGATTCTGTCCTTTACGTCCTCAAGGCCGTAGTGATCAGTCTCGAGAATGTCCTGGGCGCGCTTCAGGTCGAAGTCGCCCGAGACGGTAACCTTCCAGGGCAGGTTGCAGATGAGGTCGAGCCAGCTGCGCGTGACCATGAACTCGGATGAGTTGGGGTCCATGAGATTGAATTTCTCGAGTTCCTGCTCGACCTGCTCCTTGATCTCGCCTTCGAAGGCGAAGCCGTCGATCTTGTCCTTGAATCGCTGATAGTCCGAGCCTTTGGCATCCGTGGGCATGCCCAGCTCGTTCTTGATGGCCTTGAGTTCCTCCTTGAGGAAATAGTCGCGCTGGCTTTTCTCGATTTTTTCGTTGATCTCGGACTGGACTTTTTTCTGGATTTTGAGGAGTTCCTGTTCTTTCTTGATGAAGATGAGGACTTTTTCCATCCGGTCGCGGACGTCGGTAGTCTCCAGTATCTTCTGCTGGTCGTTTTTGTCGATGTTGAGGATGCTCGCGATGAAGTCCGCGATCTTTCCGGGGTGGTCGATGTTGATCATGTTGAGGCGCATCTCTTCGGAAAAAAGCGGGTTGTTCTCGGAAACCTGCTTCATCTCGCCGATGAGCGCGCGCGTCAGAGCCTTTATTTCGTCCGTGTCATCATCTTTTTCATCCAGGTATTCGACGGCGGCGACGATGGGCGGTTCCTTCGAGAGGAATTTCTTGATCCGGAAACGCTTCAGGGTCGAAATGAAGATGTTGGCTCCGCCATCCGGAAGATTGATCCGTTTGACTATTTTTGCCACTGTGCCGACAGGATGGAGATCGGTCGAGACTGGATTTTCGGCATCGTTCGTGAGCATGACGAGGCCGACCATTCCGTCAGATCCGAGCGCCTCTTCGACTACCTTCACGTCTCCCGTGTTTCCGACCATGATCGGCGTGAAGATTCCAGGAAAAATCGGTCTTCCCATCAGGGGAATTATCGGAAGCTTGTTCGGCAGAAGCTGTTCTATCGGGATTATCTCGTTCTCGGGCATTCTGGTCTCCTTGTATTTATGGCTTTGAATTTATGGTTTCATGAGCCTTTTGGCAAGATTTGACGAGGTTTTTTGCGACAATGGGCCACGTTTCCACCGTTATGGCGAATTGTGAGACAATGCCGACCTCTATGCTACGAGCGGGAGAACGCCTCTTCCGCCTGCTTCCGCGAAAGCCCCGCCCCATGCACGAGGACTGTCTGCCCGGCCAGGCCATTGGCCCTTCGCAGGCATTCAGCTGTGTCCATTCCGGCCGCCATGGCACAGAGGAAGCCGGCTGCGAAAGCGTCGCCTGCGCCGGTCTCGTCCAAGGCCGCGCGGGCAAAGGCGGGGCTGTCGGTGATCCGTCCGTTCTGCAGACATGCTGCCCCGCGGGCGCCTTTCTTGACGACGAACAGCGTGGAGGCAGGCAGGAGCCTCGCGGCTTCCCGCAATTCCGCAGCTCCCGTAAAGGCGCCGAATTCCGCTTCATTGGCAAATACGATATCGCAGAGCGAATCCACAATCCCGAAAAACTCCTTTTTCCGAGTTCTCGCAAGCTCGGGCGAACCGAGGTCGAGCGCGCAGCGCATCCCTGCCGCAGCGCCCTTTCTGAGTATGGCAGTCAATAATTCCGGATCCCGCGCCAGGAAACCTTCCGCGAGGAGAATTCCGCCCTGCCGAAACAAGCGGGAGTCAAGGCCTGAGACTTCAAGACGCAGCGCGGCTCCGGGAGCGACGACGAGAGTTCGCTCCTCTTCCGAGTGAATGAAGGTGCAGAAAATACCGGTCCCTTCTCCGCGCACGCTCGACAGAGTCGTCAGCACACCATCTCTCGCAAGCTGCGATTCATACCATCCTGCCAGCTCATCTTCGCCGACACAGCCGGCGAAGGCACAGTCGGCTCCCAGCATGGAAGCAATCCGGCAGGTGTTGGCTGCCCCTCCCCCGGCGATTCTGTCGTGCGGAGGAAGTCTTCCCAGAACGGACTCCATATCCTTTCGCGGTATGTGGTTGACTGATCCCGGGGAAAAACCCAGGGAGCGGAGGAAAGCCTGATCGCAGCGGATGACGAGGTCGATGAGAGGATTGCCGATGCCTGTAAGGCGGAGTTTGCCGGATGCGGCTTGCGGTATAGGCATGATTGTCGATGGGAAAGCGGATATTGACCCCCGTCACAACAGCATGCTAAGGTCTGTGACGTTCCGGGCGCTTGGCTCAGCTGGTCAGAGCGGCTGGTTTACACCCAGTAGGTCGGGGGTTCAAATCCCTCAGCGCCCATAAACAATTACCTGATTAGCGCCTGCAGAAAAACGGCTCGGAACCACCGATTTGTTGCCAGATACTGGGTGTGGCCAATGCCTACAATCCGTCAATCCTTCAGTCCTCCATTTTTCTTCGGAACGTTCAGCTGGCCTGCGGCTGTTTGTCGCCGAAATTCTTATATCCGATTTACCGAATAAAGGCGAGCCGTACAACCTGTTATTTTCTTTAATGAAACTGAGGGCGATAAACTCCGGCTGGCTGTTGCTGTGTCTACACATCGATGGTATACAGGATAAGCATATTTTCTCCGCTGGCCCCGCAGCCTTGTGCAACAAAGCGCGGGAGTCCGCATCCGCCGTCTTCGTGGACGTATCGACGATCCATGAAGACGGTTCCGGAACAGGTCGGGGCCTGAAATCGGCTGAAAGGCAGGCACCTTGATGAACGCAACAATGGTCGATCGGAAACGATTCCGCCTGGCCGCGGTATTGGCTGCGACTCTGGCGCTGCTTCCCGGACAGGCAGCCGACGCGCAGGACTCGTCGACCGCGCCGACCGGCACTCCCCCTATTCCCGTCACGATGACGCTCCAGGATTTTATCGACGCAGCGGTCAAAAACGGAGACGAACTCCGGATCGTGGAGGGCAATCTCGCGGCTGCCCGCGCCCAGTACCGGCTTGCAGCGAGCAAGGATGCACTTTCCCTCTCGGCCGCGGGCAGCTACGGCCTGACTGACGGGATCGGCAGTGAGCTTAGCTCTTCGAGCGTGCGCTCACTGCTCGGCGGCGCATATCAGGGAATCGCGCAGAGCATCCAGGGCAGTCTTTCCCTCGTGCAGGGGACGCAGTCGGCGAGTAATCCCAACACGAAAATCGGACTCACTCTGACACAGAATTTCCCCGCTTCATCCTCGTCGTCCGCGAACACCGTCATCGGCATTTCGGCAAGCCAGTCAATTTGGGATGGCTATCCGGGTGGCCAGACGCGGGCCGCGGTGGAAAAAAGCATCATCGCGCTCCGGAGCAAGGAAATCTCCACGGCACAGAGCAGATCCCTTATCGTGCTCAACGTAAAGAAGGCATATATCACGATGCTCTCCGCGCAAAGGACGCTGACCACCCGCCTCGGAATCCTCGATAAGCAGAACGCGCTGCAGAAACAGGTCACCGCGATATTCGATTTGCGGCAGGCCAGTTCGGTCGACCTCCAGAACGCCGTCATCAATGCGAAAACCGCGTCGCTGGATGTCGAAACCGCGAAGCATGACCTGAGCCTTGCCCGACAGAGACTCGCCAATCTCGCGGGCATGGATTCCGTTTCCGACTTCTCCGTAGCCGAAACCCCGGCCCCCGGCCTTCCTGCGACTACGCTCGAGGAAGCCATCGCCGTCGGACTGGACAAGCGGTCCGAGTTGGGCCTGGCCGAACTCAATAAAAAATCCACAGCCATCGACCTCGATCTCGCCAAGGGGCAGGCGAACGCCAATGTGAGCGTGACGGGCGGATTGAACCTGGCGGTGATCTGGTCACAGCCGGCGACGAATGCCGGGTCGGCGAATCTGGGGCTCAAGGTAGGACTTCCCCTCCTCGACGCCGGAGCCACGAACGCGCTCGTCGATTCGAACCTCGCCCTCATGGGAGTTTACGACACACAGAAGAGGCAACTGGCGAAGAGCATCGCCGCGGATATCCGCGATGCCTTCTGGATGGCCTCGATCCAATCCGAAAAAGTCGATCTGGCCCGACAGAGTGCGGATCTGTACTCGACAAAGCTCGCCATCGTGAAGGCGCAGAATTCTTTCGGGACAGCTTCGCTGCAGGATCTGCTTTCGGCCTCGGTAGACGCGGCCAACGCCGAAGCCTCCTTCGCAACGGCGAAGAGCAGCTATCTTCTGGCCGTTCTCGCCCTTGAAGCCTCTATGGGTCTGTAGGAGAATACGTATGCGCATGCAATACAAAACTCTTTCTGTCGTCGGTTTCGTCGTGGCCATCGCTCTCGCGGGCTGTACAAAGACGGCGACCCCGGGAAACGGCGCAACTCCTAAACAGGGACAGGAGAGTACCAAGGGGCAAGGGACGGGCGTGCCGTCGGGCGGCCGCCAGGCAGTGATCCCTGTCCAGGCGACGACTATTCAGGCTGGAATGCTCACCGCCGAGCGCAACACGGCCGCGATTGTAGTGCCTGCAACCCAGAGTCAGGTTGCGGCACTCGTAGCCGGCATCGCCTCGAAGGTCAGCAAACAGGTCGGGGACTGGGTAGGCGCTGGCGACATCGTCGTTCAGCTCGACGATACACAGCTCGGCATCGCACAGTCCAACGCCCAAGCAGCCCTCGACACGGCGAAAATCAATCTCGCGGCAGTCCAGGAGAGCACAGGGCAGAACAACACGAGATTCGAGCTTCAGGTAAAGTCATCGCAGGCGAGTCTCGACTCTGCTCAACGATATTACGATTCGCAGAAGGCGCTCTACGATCTCGGCGGGATCTCGGCCTACACACTCGATCAGGCGGGGAATCAGTTGACGACCGCTCAGGTCGCCCTGGAGACCGCGAAGACAAACCTCGAGCAGAACAAGCGCGGGTTCGCCACGACTCCGAGCCAGAACGTCGATGCGCTCAAGGTCGCCGTGGTCACGGCGCAGAACAATCTTCGTCAGGCCCAGCTCAACTTCAGGAATGCGGCGATACGGGCACCCTTCGCGGGGCAGATTTCCGCAATCGCGGTCTCGCCGGGTATGTATGTCGGGCAGAACACGGCCGCTTTCACCCTTGTGAGCGCACAGAGGCTGATAAGTTTCGGCGTTTCACCCGCGGACGCCCCTGCGCTTTCTGCGGGGAAGACGATCGGTTTCGAATACAGCGGCACAAACTATTCCCTGCGAATCAAGCAGGCGCCATCAGCCCCGGTGAACGGCACTGTTCCCATGGTCGCCTCACCCAGTGCTCCCTTCGATCTTCCCTTCGGATCGGTCGGAAACATAAAGTACACTGTCGTTTTGGCCACGGGGAGTCTCGTGCCCGTCATGGCGCTCGGCACGGTCGAGAACCGCAATTACGTGTACACGGTGGAAAACGGCGTGGCCGTCCAGAAATTCGTTTCCATCATCGCCGAGTCCGGAGCTTTCGCGGCTGTGAGCGGCCTCGATGCCGGGACGATAGCGATCATCAGTCCTCCGCCGGGACTCATCCAAGGATCGACAGTTCAGCCTATCATGGCACAGCCGAAGGCCGCGGGAGCTTCAACCGAAGCGGGCGGACGGAAAGACGCTTCCGGCACCCCAAGCACCCCGAATAGTTCGGGCAAGGCAGGATGGAAGGGATCGAAGGGGGCGCCGGGGACTAACGGATCGACAGGAACCACAAACGCGGCCAGGTCAGGCGGAACGACGGGGAAACCGTGAACAGCACAAAAGACTATGAGGCCCAGCTGTTCAACAGGGTCAACCCAGCGGTCAAATTCTCGGTCACGCGCTATGTCCTCTCGATCGGCATCTTCGTCGCGATCGTGACTTTCGGCATCGTCAGCATGTTCGGGCTCGGCGTCGACCTTCTGCCCGCGGTCAACATCCCCTCGGTCAACATCAGCACATCCTATTCGGGAGCCAGCCCCGGAGTCGTGGACCAGCAGGTCACGCAGGTGATCGAAAACGCGGTCTCCGCCCTGAGCGGCATCACCGACATGAACTCGACGAGTTCGGTCGGATCGAGCAGGGTCACCGTCTCCTTCGCGGCGGGAGCGGACAAGAATGCGATGGTGAACCAGGTGGCGGCCCTGGTGAATGCGACAATCCGCAGATTGCCCTCCGGAGTGAACTCTCCCGTCGTGCGCACCTTCGACCCCAATTCGCAGCCCATCATCCAGTTCGGCGTTTCCGGCGGTGGCGCGAGCCTGACCGATGTGGCCGCCTATGTGCAGGACAGCCTCGCCCCCTCGCTCGAGCATGTCGCGGGCGTGGCCAATATCACGGTCGACGGCGCGGCGTCCCGGCAGTTCCAGGTGCTGCTCGCCCCGAACAGGCTGAGGTTCTACTCGCTCACACCGACACAGGTCGTCAGCGCGATCACGGCTTCAGCGGTGAACCAGCCCATCGGCTCGATCATAACGCAGAACAACTCTCTCACCTTCGCGACCCAGAACGTTCCCGGAAGCCTGGAGCAGATCGGCCGCGTCCTCGTCGATCCTGTCAGAGGGATTTCCGTGGCAGAGCTCGGAACGGTGCGTGATGCCTCCGTGGACTCTAACTACGCCCGCCTGAACGGGATGCCGGTCGTTCTTGTCTCGGTGCAGAGGACGAGCGATTCCAACTCCGTCGCCGTGGTGGACGGCGTGCGGAAGACGCTGAAGTCTTCAGTTCTCCCCGCTGGCTATTCCCTCGATTTCGGCATCGACACGACCGGACCGATCCGGGCCTCCATCGCCAACACATACCACGAGCTCGTGCTGTCGCTGGTCGTCGTCGCCATCATTGTCCTCCTCTTCCTCGGGAAGCCTGGTACGGCCTTTTCGGTCATTCTAGCGATTCCCATCGCGCTGTCGGCCTCACCTATTCTGTACAATCTCGCTGGCTTCTCCTTCAATCTCGTCTCACTCCTCGCGATGGTCATCGCGATCGGGATAGTGGTCGACGATTCCATTGTCGTCGCCGAAAACGTGGAGCGCTACAGGGTGATGGGTTTTCCCATGAAAGACGCTGTGCTCAAAGGCGCGAGCGAAGTGTTCAGCGCCGTCGTAGCGTCCACGCTCTCACTGCTGGCTGTACTCCTTCCCGTGAGCTTCATGGGCGGCTATGTCGGACGTTATCTTCAGCAATTCTCCCTCGGACTTGCAGCTGCAGTTCTGTTTTCTCTGTTTGAAGCCGTTCTTTTCCTCACTGTGCGCCTCGCGTATACGAAGGACAGAGCCCAACTCGGTTGGAGGGATTTCTTCGGCAGCTTCGTACGATATCCCGACGCTTTTCGCTGGGGCCTTACATCGACGACAAAAGCGCCTTCTGTCTTCGCCATTCTCGCCGTGACCGGCGGGCTAGTATACTTCAAAAAATACATCTACCTGCCAGCCCTTCTCGTCTGGCCGCTCTTCCTTGGTCTCCTGAATTACCTTGTATTCATGGGGCTTAGCCTCTTCGAATCCATTTCTGGAACCCTACATGATGGGACGGAATTTGCCGTGGGCATGGTCCGCGACCTCTACGCCCGTTCGCTCAGGCCTGTCCTGAGGTGGAGCCTTGTCGTTATTCTGGCCTCTGTGGTCTTCCTTGGCGTGGTCGCTTTCATCCTTGTCCCCAAGATACCTTTCAATTTCGTTCCACAGTCCGACAACGGGACCCTCAGTGTCAATGTCAGGTTTCCGCCCGGAACGCCGCAGTCGGTCGCCCTCGCGGCCTCAGCCAAGGTTGAGGCATTCCTCATGGCGCAACCCGAACCAGCGATCATCCAGATAACCGTAGGAGGAGGTGCCTCGGCGGATGTCGAGCTTGTGCCTGTAGGCTCAAGGCCGAGTGTCTTTGTCTTGACCCAATCCTACCGCAAGGCCCTTCAGCCCCTCCTGAAAGACATCCCTTCGGCGCGTGTCTCTGTGAGTGCAGGAGGAGGACAGGGGGGCTTCGGGGGGTCATCCCTCCAGCTCGGCATGGTTTCTGCGGATTTCAGCCTTCTCGTGAAGCGCAATGCGGCAATCGTTGGTGCGATCCAGGAAAACCCCTATGTGACGGATGTCACGTCGAGCCTCTCCGACACAAATCTTGAGAACGATTTCATTCCTGACCCTGCGAAACTCAAAGGGACAGGCCTGACCCCGCAGACGATAGCCACGACACTGCAGACATACACTTCGGGAGCCCAGGCGTCCAACGTCGTCATCGGGGGACTCGCCTACCCGATCATGGTCAAGCTCGACCCGGCCACGCTCGCGGGAGGACAGACCCTCCTTGATCTTCCCATCTATTCGAGCGCCCTCCAGACAAGTCTCCAGATCGGACAGCTCGGTCGCTTCGTCCTCACTCAGACCCCTGTATCTCTGTCCAGGTACAACCGACAGTACACGGGCACCCTCACGATCAACCTCAAGCCAGGCGCCCCGACCGCCCTCGAAATGCAGAAGGCGATCACCGCCGACCTGACCTCACGGGGGCTTCTGGACAACGGTCTTTCAATCTCGGTCAACTCAAGGACAAGCTCCGCCGCTCTCGCTACGGAGCTTGTGACGACGAGTCCCCAACTATTCCTGCTTGCACTTTTCCTCGCCTATCTCGTGATGGCGGGGCAGTTTAATTCCTGGCGCTACCCGATATACCTGCTTCTGCCCGTGCCTCTCGCTCTGATCGGGGCCCTTCTCATCGTCTGGCTTGTCGGAGGAGGAATCGATATTTTCGGGCTTATGGGCATGCTCATGCTGATAGGACTCTCATCCAAAAACGCGATCCTCTATCTCGATTTCGTTGTCGAGCGCATGGGCACAATGCCGCTGGAGGACGCCCTGACCGAAGCCGCGAAGCTCAGGTTCAGGCCCATCATCATGACAACCATCACCACCCTTGTAATCAGCTTCCCCCTCATTTTCTCGGCCGGACAGGGCGCCGAGTTTGGCCAACGCATGGGTATCGTGATGTTCGGGGGCATAGTTTTTTCCGCGATACTCACCTTCTTCGTCGTGCCCGCGGCTTTCTATTTTTTCGAGCGCAAACGTCAGAGGCAGCCGGCACAGGAATCGGCGAGCATATCCGAGTAAAAGCGAGACTCGACGGCCTCACGGGCGATTCCACACCTGTCCAGCACCGAAAACAGCTCGCTTTTGGCATCCTTCACTGTTTCCGGACTGTCGTTCTCCGCGAGGATCTCTATTTCTACGAAATCACCGAGCCCCTCTATCTTCACCGACTCGACAAGGCATGATCCCACGCGGTACTTTTCCGAGATCTTGTGTTTCCGGGAAAGGGCGACGCAGCCGACCCTTTCCATGAGTTCTATAAAGGACTCAGGCGAAGACACCTGGAATTCCTTTTCCAGATTGACTTCCACAGCCCCGGATAGCGTCTTGTCTTTGTAGGTTACCGTGTGGACCCCGCTCTCTTCCCGAAGGCGGAATTTTCGCTGCTGATTCTGCAGCTCCTCTGCGCTTATCCCCGGAAGGCTCCAGTAGCCATCTCGTTTTTCGCTTCGGCCGAGGTAGTCGCCAATCGACGCCAGTCGCTCTTCCAAGGCCCCAGTGTCGTCGATCCACGCTTTCAGTTCGATCTCCACCATGCCGCTCTCCTTGCCCGATGCTCCCGCAGCTGCGCAAACTCTGTTCTGACGCGCCAGAGAAAAAAGGCCGCCCCGAAGGACGGCCATCGACTATTTCAGTACCATGACGGGAGGATCGTAGTCCTCCGGCGGATTGAACCCGAGCAGTCCGATACAGGTTGCAGCGATTGAGGAAATGCCGAGCCCCTCCCTCAAAGCCGCCTCGTATTCACCCTTCCCGTCCGGATCGTAGACTATGCAGGGGACAGGATTGAGCGAATGGCTGGTTTTTGCCTTTGGGGTCCCGTCGGGTTTCCTCTGCACGGCGCCCGTCTTCTTGTCGTGCTCGAACATGTCGTCGGAATTGCCGTGATCGGCCGTTACAATCATGATGCCGCCCGCCTTCTCGATGGCGAGTCTCAGACGGGCGATCTGGAGGTCCATTGCCTCCAGTCCGCAGACGACGGCCTGATAAACGCCCGTGTGTCCCACCATGTCGCCGTTGGGAAAGTTGAGACGGATGAAATCATACTTTCCCGAGGCTATAGCCTCGAGGACGCGGTCGGTAATCTCGGCGCACTTCATCCAGGGACGCTGCTCGAAAGGAAGGACATCGCTTGTGATCTCTACGTAGTCCTCGAGAGATTCGGAGAATTTCCCCGTACGGTTGCCGTTGAAGAAGTAGGTCACGTGACCGTACTTCTGGGTTTCGGAGATCGCGAGGGTCCGGATGCCGGAGAGAGCTAAGTATTCGCCCATCGTTGACTCGATGGAGGGCGGTTCGACGAGGTACTGAGCGGGCACGTGCAGGTCGCCGTCATACTCCATCATGCCGGCGTATTCGACTCGCGGGCGTCGACCACGGTCGAACTTATCAAAATCGTCTTTCTCGAAAGCCGCGGTCATTTCCAGGGCGCGGTCTCCGCGGAAGTTGAAGTAGACGACGGAGTCGCCATCCTCGATGGTCCCGACGGGTCTGCCATTTTCAACGACGACAAATTCGCCGATATCCTGGTCGATGATGGCAGGCATCTCCGCGCGGTAGGTTCTGACGGCTTCGGCCGCGCTCGGGAAGGCTCTCCCGACTCCGTGGACGTGGCATTCCCAGCCGCGGCGGACCATGTCCCAGTTCGCGCCATAGCGATCCATGGTTATGAACTGCCTTCCCCCTCCGGAAGCGATGCGGTAATCATTTCCGCCCGCATTGATTCCTGCCAGAAAGTCTTCGAAGGGAAGAATGTACTCGAGCGCGCTCTGTTCCCCGACATCCCGGCCATCGAGGAGTATGTGTATCCGCGCCTTCCGCACTCCTTCGGAGGCCGCGCGCGAGAGCATGGCCTTGAGGTGGTCGATGTGGGAATGGACGTTGCCATCCGAGAAGAGTCCAATAAAGTGCATGGCGCCCTCGTTCTTGCGGACATTGGCGACCAACTTTTTCCATACCGCGCCTTCGAAGATGCTGCCCGAGGCGATAGCCTGGGTGATGAGCTTGGCCCCCTGGGCAAAAACGCGGCCGCATCCCATGGCGTTGTGTCCGACCTCGGAGTTGCCCATGTCCTCATCGGATGGAAGGCCGACGGCCTTGCCGTGGGCCTTCAGTTTCGTGTGGGGAGAAGATGCCTCGAGCGCGCGCAAGGCGCGCATGTCGGCGGAGTTGACAGCGTCGCCTTCTTTATACTGGCCATAGCCTACGCCGTCCATTATCACGAGGAGGACCGGCCCCCTTCTGCCCTTCCATGAGGGGTTTCTATCAAGTCTGCGCGCCATGTTGGTTCCTTATTCGCCGAAGTATTCGATGAGGGTGTCTACCTTGATATCTCCCAGTTTTCCCTGGTAGTCGAGGAAAGGGAGTCCTATGGCCGCAAAGACTCCCGCAACCCTCGATCCGGCAGATCTGATGAGTTCCGCGGCCGCCACGACCGTGCCGCCCGTGGCTATAAGGTCGTCGACGATGAGGATATTCGCGTCGACGGGAACGTCGGCCTCGTGCATCTCTATCTCCGCCTGGCCATACTCGAGATCATACTTGCAGGATATCGTCTTTCCGGGAAGCTTGCCTTTCTTGCGCACGAGGATCAAAGGAATCCCGAGCCGGTCGCAGAAGGGGGCCGCGAAGATGAAGCCCCTCGATTCGATCGCCGCGACGGCATCGATCTCTCTGTCCCTGTACAGCTTTTCCATGGTCCGGATGCAATAGCGGAAGGCGTCGGGGTTGGTGAGGACACTTGTTATGTCGTAAAAAAGGATTCCGGGTTTGGGGAAATCGGGAACCTTTCGGATGGCATCGTCGAGGTTAAAACCTTCAGTCTCTGACATGTATTCCTCGAATGGGATGAAATGTACCCCATACTATTTGGGTATCGACACACTGTCAAGTTCGGCCGATGCACGGGCCGCCGCCTCCGCCCGGAGTGAGGAGACGAGATCGAACACGGCGATCGCGCAGGAGATTCCAACTGCGACGCCGATCCGGAGAAGGCGTTCCGAATCGTCCGGAAGTATGGATGAGGAATCGATGAATGGCCAGGGTGCATAGCGGGAATCGAATCCACTGCCGATGTACCGTCCGATGCCGAAGCCGATATCAGTGTAAAACAGCATGATGGGGAACGCACCCACCGCTATTATTTCGAATCTGAGGGCCCGTCGGGCCAGGGATGCTGGTTTCGGGTAGCCTGCCGGGAGGGCCGATGGAGAAATGGCCAGCTTAGCGACGCTGCCTGCATAGGCAGGCTTCGCCTGCGCCGAGGCTGTTCCGGCTGACCCCCCGCGCGTCGAAGCCACGGCAGAAGTGGGCGAAGAACTGAGGGTGTACACTCGAAAGGCCTGATTTTCCGAGGTCGAGGGGAACGAGATCCTGCCATCAATGCCCAGGGCTCCAGAAATTGCCGCAGAGACCGCAAAGAGCATACAGAGCGAGAGCGCACGGCGCGGATTCATGCTGTCCTCGCTCCGAAAAGAGCCGTCCCGATCCTCACGAGGGTCGAACCCTCTTCGACGGCTGCGATGTAATCCTCAGACATGCCCATCGAGAGTGTCGTGAATGAGGGGAACCCGAATTGCGACTTGATGTCCAGGAAAGCTTCCCGGCAGGAGGCAAAAGCCGAATGGACAGTTCTCTCTTCCCGAGTGAACGGGGCTATCGTCATGAGGCCGAATGGAATGAGAGCTACCTTCCTTTCAGGATGAGACATGAATTCGCATGCCCTGAAGAGGGCGTCCCGATCCCGGAATCCTGATTTGGAATCCTCAGCGGTGTGCAGTTCAAAAAGAACACCGAGAGACTTTCCCGCCGAAATTGCTCCCTTCTCCAGCTCGACGAGCAGGTCCAGCGAATCCACCGACTGAATGCAGTCGAAAAGCGCGACAGCCTTCTTTGCTTTGTTGGACTGGACATGGCCGATCATCTCGAGGCTGGCGTCCAGACAGTGCTCCCTGAATCCTGCAGCCTTCTCTTGAGCCTCCTGAACGCGGCTTTCACCAAAACGCCGTATTCCGGCCTCATAGGCGACAAGGATCGAAGCGAGCGGATGAAATTTCGTGACAGCCATAACTTCAATTTCGGAGGGCCCTCGCAAAGACTTCGCCGCGGCTTCGGAAATTTTTTCAAGGATGCCGGAATAGCGTATCCTGAAAGTCTCCGGCGAGCTCAGGCCCTGAAATTTCGATTCGTCCACAGCCACCTCCAGAAAAAGAGAGATGCGATCTCGAAGTCGACTTTATCCCCTGACCCATCGACACCCTCGCGTCGGACCACGCCGCCGACTTCGTTGGGCTTCGTCCGCTTGCAGCATTTCAGGCAGCTTTCGCATGGACGCAGGCTGTCTATCTGACATTGACCGTCCATTCGGCTTTTCTCCGGTGGCCAGCAGCGTCCATCACGATAATCCCGATTGTCGTTTTTCCACGAGGAAGAAAGACATCGGCGAGTCTGTATCGTCCGTTTTTGTCCAGAACCTCCGCTCTGGACAGCGTTCCCGTGGCAAAAAGTTCCCGTCGGCCATCCTTCCACCACAACAGATCGAATACTTTTCTGGCCACATCCTTGCCATCGACCGTCAACTGGATTTCATAGGGAGCGCTTTGCTCGAACAGTTCCTGGCTGCCTGAAAGGTCGCGGATGCCCGAAGAGACAGTGTATGATCCTTGCGGGATTCCTGTAGTATTTCCAAGAATGGTTTCGCCGCCTGCGTTGATCAGAGCCACAGAGAGGATGGCAGGAGCGACTCCGCCACTGCGTGCCGGAAGTATGAGCAAGGGGTTCACCCAATGGGCGGTTTTTGTGTCGAAAATCCCAAGGAACAGTCCACTCGCGGCTGCCCATCCACTCTGACCTACGGTCCCAACCATCGATTTTGCCGAGATCTCCCTCTCGGCAAGATTGTCGGAAAGCCTTTCGAGATTGGCGTAAATCGATTCCATGCCCTCGGTGTGGGTCATGGCGACCATAGTTCCCAAGGCGGTAGGCATGGAACTGGATCGCATGCCGTCCGCCTGGTAAAATTTTTTTTCACCTTTTCCGATGACAGAGACGGAAGCAGTCGGGGAGGAGAGGACGATTCCGGGCAAAAAATACCCTTCCAGAGGAGAGCCGAATGTGGATTCGATCCGCGACCGAGAGAGCGGCCAGTCGAATGCCTGCGCGGAAGCGCAGAGCGAGACAGCGGCAAGAAGTGCCAGCCATTCCATACGGTGCGGGCTTTTCATCGTGCTTCCAGATCCAGTCGCATGACGGACGATGCGGTCGTCAGGTACAACGAAGATGTTTCGGCGTGAAGCCAGGAATCCTCATACGCGAAAGTGATGTCAGCGAGCGCCCGTCCACGGGCCCCGAAACCGATGAGTCTTGAGTTTCCGCTCCCGCTGCTCAGAAAGAAGGCTCCGTTTGCCGAGGATGGCAGCTCGAAGGCAGAGGACATGGCGTCTGAAGGCCTGAAATCCAGGTTTCCGGCCTCGATATCGAGCACGGCGATACCGCCTGCCCTTTCAAAGACGAGAGTTCTGCCCTCGTCGAGAAAGGCGCAGGGAATCTGTCTGCGGAGCTCGAGATTCAGAGGCAGCCGTCGTATTTCCTGATAACCGTCCTGCCGCTTTTCGAGGATACTCACCGTCTGTCTGTCCAGGCCGGAAATGACGGCGATTCTCGCTCCATCTTTGGAAAGGGCGACACCGTATACGGCCGGAATGCGCGACCCTCCCGGAAAATGTTCCAGTACTACCTGGCCGTCATTGCCGATCGCCAGGACTCGGCCATCAAGAAGGCCTGCGAGGACTACCGATTTCGTCGCCGCAAAACAGGTGATGATGGATGGAAATTCCTTTTCCCATACAGTTTTTCCCCGCACATCGAATTCCAGAATCCCCGACTGGTCCGGTCGCATCAGGAAACACCGCGCGCCCGAAAAAAAAGGAAATCCCGCGAGACCAAGCGATGCCGAAACCTTCCCCGAAGGATCGACGACAGTGAAGCCAAGCGAGTGTTTGTCGTACTGGGCGAATCCGTATGAGGATAGGGCGACCCCGTATCCTCTCCTCCCCGCTCCGACAAGTCTACCTTCCGGCGTGAGATACCCGAAGCGTTCAGCATTCAGGAATGGAACTGCCTTGCGGATGAAAGCCACAGATTCGGATGAGCGCGGGCTCCCCGTCACATATCGCCCCGTTTCCGCGGGCTCCGGAGCGATTTCGTAAAGCCAGGCGGGCGACAGAACGAGTTCACGCCGTATCGGCTCAGCGGCAATGAGAAGATAAAGGACGAGAACAGCGGGAGCGGCGAAAAGATATCGTTTCTTTTTTGCAGACTCCATTGTTCCCACTCTCTCAAGACGATCATCCGGGCATGCTGTGGCATCCGGACAAAATATCGTATATAGTAGGGACATCGCTGTCAATGAACAGCATCGGGAGAAAACGTGGATCAGGATAGCCTCTATGCTCTGGCTATGCAGGCAGCACAAACCTCATATTCGCCCTATTCGCGTTTCAGAGTCGGAGCCGCGATTGAATGCGAGGACGGGAGCGTTTTTACAGGGACAAATATCGAGAATCGCTCTTTCGGACTCACAATCTGCGCGGAGCGGAACGCAGTGGGCCAGGCGGTGCACAAAGGACATCGAAGAATTATCGCGGTAGCCGTCGCTACGCCGGATTCCGCCGTGCCCGTAAGTCCCTGTGGCGCTTGCCGTCAGGTGCTCACCGAATTCGGGGAGGGCTCGGCCCGCGTGCAGTTCGGCCCCTCAGCCCAGAACCGCGTCTTCACGACGCTCGGATTGCTGTTCCCTCACGATGCCCTGCACGGCTTGAGTGGCTCAGCGCGGGATGGATGCTAAAAGGCCCGGTCCTATCCGTGGCTTCTGCCTGTGACAGGGGAAGAGGCTGTCAGACTGTTTTTTCTCAGCAGTTCCGCCGCATGGGCGAGCGAGGTCTCTCCCTCCTGATCTCCGGCGAGCATGCGGGCTATCTCGGCGGTCCTCTCCTTCCCTGCCAGGTATGCGATCCGCGTCAATGTTGAAGCTCCTGAGACTTCCTTCTCGACCCTGAAATGACTTGATGCCATGGAAGCTATCGACGCCAGGTGTGTGATGCAAAGTACCTGACGGGTTTTTCCCAATTCCCGAAGATGCCTTCCGACCGAGGCCGCAGCTTCGCCGCCGATACCCGTGTCGATCTCGTCGAAAATAAGTGTCTCCACGTTGTCGAGACCAGAAAGGACAGTTTTGACGGCCAAGGCCACGCGTGACAGTTCTCCGCCGGAAGCTATGCGGGCGAGAGGGCGCGTCGGAGAACCGGGGTTGGGAGAAATGAGGAATTCCACCTCGTCGCAACCATTGGGTCCGAAAACTGCATTGCCACTTTCGTTGCGCCGGGGCGTCACTGAAACGAGGAATCCTGTATTCGGCATTCCCATGGTTCGCAGGATGGACTCTATCGCGGCAGCGAGATGGCTCGAAGCCTTCGTCCGCGCGATTGAGATCTCCATGCCGCGCGATGCGAGTTCTTCCTGGAGCGTCTCGATTTGCGCGTCCATCTTTGCTCTGTCTTCTTCCCAGTTTTCCGAGGCGATCAGTTTTGTTTTGTTATTTTCAGCCCGTTCGAGTATCTCCGGAACAGAAGCGGCATATTTTTTCTCCAGACGGTGGATTTCCGCAAGGCGGGTTTCGATCCATTCCAGCCTGAGTGGATCAAAGGACAGGGAATCCCGATATGAACGTATGCTGTCTGCGAGATCGTCCACTTCGTAAAAGGCATCGGCAAGTCTTTTTGCCTGATCCATCAGGCGGGGATCGATCGACGAGGCCGTCTCAAGGGCCGTTTTTGCCTTGCGAAGGGAAGAAGCCGCACCGTCACCGGAAAACGAGAGGCCTGCATAGGCCATTTCAACTGAGGCAAAAAGTTTTTCGTGCTGGGTCAGCACGTTCTCTTCGGTTTCAAGCTCCTCTTTTTCATCCGACTTGAGCTTGGCCGCCGTAATTTCCTGTACTTGAAACCTCAAAAAATCCGCTTCAAGATGACGCTGACGCATCTCGGCTTCGGCCTTTTCACGTTCTTCCCTGAGTGAATGCAGTTGCCGGTACGTTTGTGCGTATGAATCCAACTTCTCCTCGATCCCGGCGAACCTGTCCAGGAGAATCCTGTGATTCTCGGTCAGGAGCAAGTTCTGGTGTTCATGTTGGCCATGAATGTCGACGAGGAGGGCGGTCAGAGAGAGCAGATCGGAACGGGATACGGCCTGGCCCTGGATATAGATGAACCCTCGGCCTCCGCTCTTGTAGGCCCTCCTGATGACGATGCGACTTTCATCGGCCTCAATGCCGCGCTCCGCCAGCCAATCTGTCGCCGGAGGAGTACCGGTAATGTCGAAGGATCCTGTCACCACACATTCATCGGCACCCTCGCGAATAAGGGCGGCATCTGATTTTGCTCCAAGAAGGAAAGAGATAGCGCCGATGAGAAGCGACTTTCCTGCTCCTGTCTCGCCCGTCAATATGTTGAAGCCCGGGGAGAATTGCAGGCTGATGTTGTCGATGAGGGCAAAGTCCCGTACCGTGATTTCTTCAAGCATGCGTTCCTCCCGACCAGGCCAGCTTCGACCTGAGAAGGTCGTAAAAAGCCATTTTTGTGGGAGTGTAGATCAGCGCATCTTTTTCAGCCTTCCGGCACCGTATAGTGTCACCGTCTTCGAGAAGGAAAATTTCCTGTCCGTCGATCGTGAGCATCGTTCCCGTGCGACGGGATTCTTCCACAAGGACATTTACCGTGGATTCACCCGGCACGATGAGAGGCCGGATGGAGAGAGTGAAGGGACAGATCGGATTGACGAGGATGGCACT
This sequence comes from Treponemataceae bacterium, assembly GCA_963678065.2. Lineage (GTDB taxonomy): Bacteria > Spirochaetota > Spirochaetia > Treponematales > Rectinemataceae. The sequence continues at coordinate 492,392 of CAXXVZ010000003.1, read as the reverse complement.
CATCTCAGGATGGACGGCCGGACCGCCCGCGGCGAGGTTGTAAGCCGTGGACCCGGTCGGGGTCGAGACGATAAGCCCATCCGACCGGTACTGGCCAAGGTAGGAGCCCCCTACAGAGACTGTCAGATTTATCATCTTTGCCATACATTGAGCCGATATAACAGCATCGTTCAGGGCGGTGTAGCTTCTTTCAAGTTTTCCGTGACGGACTATTTCCACTGTGATCATCAAACGGCGGGATACCGAAAGAGTTTTGTCATGCCAAGACTCAAATACGGTATTCCAATCGGCCTTGTGTGTGCCTGCTATGAAACCCAGATTCCCGAGATTGACAGGAAGGATGGGAACTCCCAGGTGCGAGACACTTCTTGCTGTATACAAAACCGTACCATCGCCTCCGAGACTCACTGCGAGCACTTCCTCGCCATCTACCGGGGGTTGTCCCGGGTCACCCGAAAAGGCAAAAAGTTTGGGCTCGTATCCGTATGCTCGCATGCCGTCGGTGATCGTCCGCGCAAAACCGGCCGCGTCGTCTTTCATGAGGTTGGCGACAATAAGGATTTCCGGTTTTTTTTCCAGCATACACACTCCTCAGGGAAGACTGGAAAGGACCCGTGCTATCTTTGCGGCATCGGATGCCCCGATTCTCTGATGAAGAGGAAACAACACTGAGCGCATAAAGAGTGATCGCGCATTCGGGCAGCTCTCATGAGGAAAATCGGACGATGCGACGACGCTCGTATCGAATGCGGCCTCTGTTTCGATTTCTTTCTTTTTGGCGTAAAGACGCACATCCTTCAGTCCTGTGACGACAGAGACAGGGAAAGCGCAATGCCCCTGGTCGCCTTCACCCGGCTGTATGAAGGTCGCATGCTTTGATCCCGCCAGCGATTGCGCAAAAAGGGAAAAAAGTTCTTTCCGCTTATCTTTTAAGGATTCAAGATCCCTGAACTGCGAAAACCCCAATGCGGCGTTGTAATCCGTCATGACAATTTCTGAGGGGATAGTCTCAAAAGCGTTTCTCAGTGCCTGGGCTTCGCGCCTGTGGTGGGAAAAAACAAGCGCCCCGCCACCTGTCGTTATAAGGCCGCCGTGTTCGAGGCCAAGTATTGCAATCTTTCCCATACTTCCCGCAGGCATACCATTACGGACAGCTCCGAACGAAGTCGAAATGTCTTCAATGACTGGAATGCCGATGTTCATGACCGTCTCGGGATCAGGCATTATACCGAGCGCTTCGTACAATATCATCGCAGAAGGTTTTGGAGAAAGATCGTTCAATCCGTCGAAATCTACGATTCCGGTGATTTTGTCATGGTCCAGGAATGCCGGCAACATTTTTTTCGTCTTCAGGACATCCAGGTAATATGAAGGGGCAAGAGCCGGTATGGCGATCGTCGATCCTTCTTGGAGGCCCAGCGTATCGAGCGCGACAAAAAGAGCCGACCACAAGCTTCGCAAGGCGAAGCCATACTCAAAGCTCATGTTTTCTTTTGCAGCTTTTATAAATTTTTCCAGATACTCACCCGGACCGATCGAATCGGTTACAAGGCAATTAAGGACAGTGTCCATATCCTTTCTTCTGATGTAGGAGCAAAAAACGGGCGTATTCATCGGGCGGAGTGTAACATTTTTGATGCGTGCTAACAAGAACGAATCAGGAGAGAGGGAACAAAAAAAAAGCCTGGCGACGACCTACTCTCCCACCGTGAAGGCAGTACCATCGGCGTAAAGGGGCTTAACTTCCGTGTTCGGAATGGGAACGGGTGTTTCCCCCTCACAATAATCACCAGGCAATATATACGAACGAGGGGCCTCATCGAGCGAGGCAGTACAGGCGGCGCCGATCAGGACGATCAGGCGAAGCGCGGGTACGGGGGAAGCAGAAGAAGGCGACAGAAAACCTGACCGGATGGCCAGTGTCCTTACGGAAAAAAGCGAACGATAATATGGTCAAGCCTCACGGCTGATTAGTACTGGTAGACTGAACGCATTACTGCGCGTATATCTCCAGCCTATCGACCAGGTAGTCTCCCTGGTGCCTTCAGGGGGGTTAAACCCCCAGGGATGGTTAATCTTGAGGTAGGCTTCCCACTTAGATGCTTTCAGCGGTTATCCCTTCCGAACGTGGCTACCCAGCACATACCCTTGGCAGGATAACTGGTACACCAGAGGTTCGTCCACCTCGGTCCTCTCGTACTAAAGGCAGCTCCTCTCAACCATCCAACGCCCGTGGCAGATAGGGACCGAACTGTCTCACGACGTTCTGAACCCAGCTCACGTACCGCTTTAATTGGCGAACAGCCAAACCCTTGGGACCTGCTCCAGCCCCAGGATGCGATGAGCCGACATCGAGGTGCCAAACTTTGCCGTCGATGTGAACTCTTGGGCAAAATCAGCCTGTTATCCCCAGAGTACCTTTTATCCGTTAAGTGACGGCGCTTCCACGTGCCACCGCCAGATCACTAAGACCTACTTTCGTACCTGCTCGTCCTGTCGGACTCGCAGTCAAGCTACCTTATGCCTTTACACTTGAGCTCTGATTTCCAACCAGAGCAAGGTAACCTTCGCGCACCTCCGTTACCGTTTAGGAGGCGACCGCCCCAGTCAAACTGCCCGCCTACCACTGTCCCCATTCCGGCTTAACGGAACAGGTTAGAAACCTAGCCTGACAAGAGTGGTATTTCACCGACGACTCCACACAGCCTGGCGGCCATGCTTCCCTGTCTCCCACCTATTCTACACATGTCAGGCCAAGTCCCAATGATAAGTTACAGTAAAGGTTCACGGGGTCTTTCCGTCTAACCACGGGTAACCGGCATCTTTACCGGTACTTAAATTTCACCGAGTCTCGCGTTGAGACAGTGCCCAGATCGTTCCACCATTCGTGCGGGTCGGAACTTACCCGACAAGGAATTTCGCTACCTTAGGACCGTTATAGTTACGGCCGCCGTTTACTGGGGCTTCGATTCAGGGCTTCGCCTTGCGGCTGACTCCTCCTCTTAACCTTCCAGCACCGGGCAGGCGTCAGTCCCTATACATCCGCTTGCGCGTTTGCAGAGACCTGTGTTTTTGGTAAACAGTCGCCTGGGCCTGCTCTCTGCAACCTGCTTTCGCAGGCCACACTTCTCCCGAAGTTACGTGTGCATTTTGCCGAGTTCCTTAACGCGAGTTATCTCGAGCGCCTTAGATTTCTCATCCCACCTACCTGTGTCGGTTTACGGTACGGTCATGCATGGACTAGCCTTAGAGACTCTTTCTTGGCACCGTGATTACGCCCGCTTCGCTTAGCCGTAGCTTCGCTCGCTGTCACGCCTTACCTCATGATCCGGATTTACCTGGACCACTCACCGGCTCAGCGCTTCGACCGGAACTACCGTTCTCCGGCCGGGTTTCACCTCATGCGTCATCCCTTCGATTCCATACATGGTGTTGGAATATGAACCAACTTCCCATCGACTACGCCTTTCAGCCTCATCTTAGGGGCCGACTAACCCTGGGCAGATGACCTTTACCCAGGAAACCTTAGGTTTTCGGCGGACGGGGATCTCACCCGTCTTTTCGTATACTTATACCTGCATTCTCTCTTCCATCCCCTCCAGCAACCCTTCCAGGTTGCCTTCGCCGGTCCATGGAATGCTCCCCTACCATCCGTACCTTGCGGTACGAATCCGAAGCTTCGGTATACCGCTTAGCCCCGTTACATTGTCTGCGCACCATTGCTCGACCAGTGAGCTATTACGCACTCTTTGAAGGAGTGGCTGCTTCTAAGCCAACCTCCTGGCTGTCTTTGCAATCGCACATCATTTAACACTCAGCGGTATTTAGGGACCTTAGCTGTCGGTCTGGGCTGTTCCCCTCTCGACAATGAACTTTGTCGCACACTGTCTCACTCCCATACGTTGTGTCTAGGCATTCGGAGTTTGCATGGGTTTGGTACCCGGTGAAGAGCCCTAGTCCAAACAGTGCTCTACCTCCTAGACATTTGTATGAGGCTGTCCCTCAAGGCATTTCGGGGAGTGCCAGCTATTTCCAGGTTTGATTAGCCTTTCACCCCTTACCACAGTTCATCCCTGCGTTTTTCATCACACTAGAGTTCGGTCCTCCACTCAGTTTTACCTGAGCTTCAACCTGACCATGGTAAGATCACCTGGCTTCGGGTCTACGACATGCAACTATTCGCCCATTTAAGACTCGGTTTCCCTCCGGCTCCAGGACTCCCATCCCTTAACCTCGCTGCATACCGTAACTCGCAGGCTCATTCTACAAAAGGCACGCCGTCACACACTTGCGTATGCTCCGACCTGTTGTGGGCTTATGGTTTCAGGTTCTGTTTCACTCCCCTCACCGGGGTTCTTTTCGCCTTTCCCTCACGGTACTTCTTCACTATCGGTAGCCGCATCGTATTTAGCCTTGGATCGTGGTCGACCCGGATTCCGACAAGGTTTCTCGAGCCTCGCCGTACTTAGGAACTTATCCCACGAAGAGTTCATCATGTCAGGTACGGGGATCTCACCCTCTCTGTCAGGCCTTCCCATGCCTTTCCCTTATAATGAACCTTTCTCACTTCGCGAGCTCCTGCATGTCGCTCTGAATCGTTCCTGCAACCCCCACCTGGCAACGGCATGCACCTTGACACCAGATTGAGTTTGGGCTGTTCCCCGTTCGCTCGCCGCTACTTGGGGAATCTCTTTTGATTTCTTTTCCTCCAGGTACTGAGATGGTTCAGTTCCCTGGGTCTTGCCTTGCATGCCTATTGATTCAGCATGCAGTAACCGACTCTCGTCGGCTGGGTTACCCCATTCGGCTATCCGCGGATCTCAGGATATGTGCTCCTCCCCGCGGCTTTTCGCAGCTTGTCACGGCCTTCTTCGCCGTGCGGCTCCGAGGCATCCACCATAAGCCCTTCTTCGCTTGACCATATTATTGATCGCTCTTTTCTTTCCCACTTCGGGTGCAATGCTTCTGTGCCCCACTCCGCTCGCGCCCTTCCTGGACGCTTCGCTCGTCTTCGCTCTTCGCATTGCACGTTTGCCGGTCAACCATACGCGCTCGCATACGGTCTCCCAGCCCTTTTGTTTTGCCTTTCCCCGATGAATCCTGTCATCCCTGACTGATCCATCGGTCTGCTTCCCTTCCCTGGTTCCTTTCAATGAACACTCAGACTCATGTTTCGGCTCTCCGCTTACACTTGTCTTTACTATGGGCCAGAATAGAGTTGAACTATTGACCCCTTCCTTATCAGAGAAGTGCTCTAACCGACTGAGCTACTGGCCCATATAAAAAAAGAAGGGATAAAGTAAGGAGGGTTAGTACTGCCTTCGATCCAGTGCGTCAGCCTTCGGCTTCCGCTTTCACGAATGCACGCATTCGTGAAAGCGTACTTCAAAGACTGTCCACTCTTTCTCGCAGAAAGGAGGTGATCCAGCCGCACCTTCCGGTACGACTACCTTGTTACGACTTCACCCTCCTCACGAGACGTACCTTCGACGTCGTCCCCCTTTGCAGGTTGGACTAACGGCTTCGGGTGCCTCCCACTCGGATGGTGTGACGGGCGGTGTGTACAAGGCCCGGGAACGTATTCACCGCGCCATGCTGATGCGCGATTACTAGCGATTCCACCTTCATGGAGTCGGGTTTCAGACTCCAATCCGAACTAAGAGCGATTTTCTGCGATTTGCTTCACCTCGCGGCTTCGCGTCACTCTGTATCGCCCATTGTAGCACGTGTGTAGCCCTGGACATAAGGGCCATGATGACTTGACGTCATCCCCACCTTCCTCCGGTTTGTCACCGGCAGTTCCGCCAGAGTCCTCAGCTTTACCTGTTAGTAACTGGCAGTAGGGGTTGCGCTCGTTGCGGGACTTAACCCAACACCTCACGGCACGAGCTGACGACAGCCATGCAGCACCTGTACAGCGTCGTATTGCTACGCTGGATCATCTCTGACCCATCACGCTGTATGTCAAACCCAGGTAAGGTTCCTCGCGTACCATCGAATTAAACCACATGCTCCACCGCTTGTGCGGGCCCCCGTCAATTCCTTTGAGTTTCACCCTTGCGAGCATACTCCCCAGGCGGTGCACTTACCGCGTTAGCTCCGGCACTGAAGCATCCGCCCCAGCACCTAGTGCACATCGTTTACAGTGTGGACTACCAGGGTATCTAATCCTGTTTGATCCCCACACTTTCGCACCTCAGCGTCAGTCATCGGCCAGAAGCTTGCCTTCGCCATTGGTATTCTTCCTGATCTCTACAGATTTCACCCCTACACCAGGAATTCTAGCTCCCTCTCCGTAACTCAAGCTTCGCAGTTCCCAACGCATTCCCGCAGTTAAGCTGCAGACTTTCACGCCAGGCTTACAAAGCCGCCTACATGCCCTTTACGCCCAGTAATTCCGAACAACGCTCGCCCCCTACGTGTTACCGCGGCTGCTGGCACGTAGTTAGCCGGGGCTTATTCGCCGGTTCATGTCATCATCCGGGCATTCCCTCCCAGACTTATTCTTCCCCAGCAAAAGAATTTTACAACCTTTCGGCCTTCTTCATCCACGCGGCGTCGCTCCGTCAGACTTTCGTCCATTGCGGAATATTCTTAGCTGCTGCCTCCCGTAGGAGTCTGGGCCGTATCTCAGTCCCAGTGTGGCCGTACACCCTCTCAGGCCGGCTACCCATCATCGCCTTGGTGGGCCGTTACCTCACCAACTAGCTAATGGGACGCGGGCTCATCTTCGGGCGGCGCCGTAGCGCCTTTCATCGCATGGCCTCAACCATACGATCTCATTCGGTATTACCCACTATTTCTAATGGCTATCCCCATCCCAAAGGCAGATCACCCACGCGTTACTCACCAGTCCGCCGCTCTAGGGGGGATTGCTCCCCCTTGCCGCTCGACTTGCATGCTTAAGACACGCCGCCAGCGTTCGTTCTGAGCCAGGATCAAACTCTCCATGATATATTCAAACGGGCCGAAGCCCATTCGATATCATAAAGAATCAAATCTTCTTGTTCCGTATTCCCTCTCGGAAACACCGGCATTCGCTTTCCTCTCGCCTCTCATGACCGTGCCTCGCCGAACTCTCATCCGACTCCTCACTGCCCTGTTTGGCTTCGAACCTTTCGGTCCTCTCCCTTACTCTATCCCTTCCCTTGTTCCTGTTAATGACCCTTTCTCAACCACATCAGCAGCTTCCGTGCCATGCGGCTCAGCTTTTTACCACCACACCTCTCACCCTGTCAAGCAGATCTTTCCTTCCTGCCTTTCTCAGAATGACTCGGACACCAGAGCCGCTGACTGAACTCATCAGTCACACAGCACTGTTTTATGGTGCCCAATGAAACTATCAAATCCACCGGGCTCCTGTCAATAGCTTCTGCAAGGTTTTTTACGTTTTCCCTGCCTGCTTGCGCACCCGGAAGTGCTCTGTCAGGCGGGACGAACCTTAGCGAAAAACCTGCAGATATGTCAACAGTTCTTGTCGTGTTTTATTTATGGGGCACGCGCAGTTTTGAGGCCCGAAGCCGCTGGAATAAGTTTCATGGCCAGAAGCAATCCGCTTCTCCGTACCGCCGGTACTGCACCGCTTCAAAAAGCGAATCCTGAGTTATGTCCGCACAGCCATCGATGTCGGATATCGTTCGTGCCACTTTGAGGATCGAGTGGACGGCCCTCGACGAGAGACCAAGTTTGTTTATGACGACACGGAAGTCCCGGACAAGATGATCGTCCACCGGACAGTACTGGCTCACACATCGTGCAGACATGTCGGAATTCCGTTTAAAAGGCATATCTGCATACCGCTGTTCCTGGACCCGAATCGCCCTGGTGACGTTTTCCCTCATCACCGCGCTCGTGCAACTCTCTGAAGATAACAGCTCAGCTGGGTCGATGGGCTCTACGGGAACGCGAATATCTATCCTATCGAGAAGCGGACCGCCAAGCTTTTTCCAGTACTGGCGCAGATCGGTGGATGAACATACACAGACCTTGCCCTGTCTTCCGAGATTCCCGCAGAGGCAGGGGTTGGCCGCCAGAATAAGCTGAAATCTGGCAGGATACCGTGCCGAATGCCCTGCTCTCGTGACAGAAACAAAGCCCTCTTCTATCGGCTCGCGCAGTGCCTGGAGCACATCCCTATGGAACTCGGGGGCTTCGTCGAGAAAGAGGACTCCCCGGTGTGCCAGGCTGATTTCTCCGGGTTTCAGGACTCTTCCGCCACCCGTCATACCCTCCAGTGTTGCCGTGTGGTGAGGGGACCTGAAGGGGGGACGGCCCGTGATGAAGGATTCACGTGGAAAATCACCGGCAAGGGAGCGAAGCGATGCAGCTTCCATGGCTTCCTGCTCCGCAAGATCGGGCAGTATTCCGGCAAAGCGCGCGGCGGCCATGGTCTTGCCTGAACCCGGCGGACCGAAAAGCAGGATATTGTGCCTGCCGGCTGCGGCAACCTGCAAGGAGCGCTTCATGGCTACATGCCCGCGCATTTCGTCGAAATCCGCCTCGCCGTTTACACATCCGCGCCTGCGCGGGGCTGTCACCGCCTTTGGCCTACCTGTTCTGATAGCCTCGAAGATCGTGACCGCTCTGTCCAGTCGGGAGAGTGCATGGACAGAGCCCTTCCCCGGGGCCTGTGCCTCTTCGAGATTGGCTTCAGGAACGACAAAATCGCGTATTCCGGCCGCGAGGCCGGCGACGACGGCCGGAAGCACCGCCCTGACAGGCCGGACCTGGCCTTCCAGAGTCAGCTCTCCGAGAGCTAGAACCGGCCTTCCTGATTCGGGCAGCAAGCCTGCCTTCACAAGAATCGCAAGTGCGATGGGCAGATCGTAGGAAGAACCCGCTTTAGGCAGATCGGATGGAGCCAGATTGATGAGCACCCTGTCCTGAGGAAAACGGAATCCGGAATTGTTGACCGAAACTCTCACCCGCTCCCGCGCTTCTCGCACAGCCCCGGCCGCGAGGCCCACCAGATCGATTCCAGGAATCCCCCTCCGTATGTCGACTTCCACGGCCACAAGGCAACCTTCGAATCCTGCAGGCTCGTGCGCAAATATCTCCATGAGGTCCTCCCATGGAATCATCGCGCGAAAAGACAGTGTCCGATTGAAGAGCAAAAAAAGAGTAAGCCGAAACATGACAGCGAAAGAGAGCTCACGCTCTCCTTGACAATGGGGGCCCTCCTTTCTATACACAATGCGAGGAGTATCTCCATGACAGTGTGGACTCTGCACGAAGAAAGCCCTGGGTCGTCCCAGGGTATAAAAATAACGAGGACGCTTCAATCGGAAAGTGATGACAGTCAGGTGACAGTGATGGAGACTGAGGATTTCGGAAGGATTCTCGTTTCAGGAGGCATAGTCCTCGTTTCGGACAGCGAAGAGGATCCATATCATGAGATGATGGCCCATCTTCCTCTCGCCTGCTCTCCCTCGGTCCGCTCGGTCCTGCTCGTCGGTGGATCGGATGGAGGGACCTTGTGCATGCTCCTCCGACATCCGGCGCTGGAAAAAATCACTGTGGTCGGAGCCGACATCGCCGTGCTCGAAGCCGTCAAACGTTGGTTCCCCAAACAGACAGAAGCCTTCACCAATCCGAGGGTCAAACTTGTGGCCAAGGATGGGACCGACTTTGTGCGTGACAGCCGTGAACGTTTCGACCTCATCATCGTCGACATTCCCGGAGCCTCTTCTTCACAGCTCTATCCGCAATCCTTCTTCTGCGACTGTTTCAGGTTGCTCACAAGCGACGGAGCCATCATCGCGGATTGCGGCAGTCACGCATTCCTGCAGGGCAGGCGCGAGCTGGCCTCGGCGATAGCCAAGCTGAAGCGTCTCTTTCCCGTTTTCAGACTCTACGACAGTCCGGGAATTCTTCCTTGTTTTTCGCACCGCCTCTTTGCGTTTGCGACGAAGACTTTCGATCCGGCAAGCGCCGAACCAGGTTCGACAAGCCGCTTTGCGTCCATTCCGACTTTGTACTTCAATCCTGACATCATGCGGGCCGCATTTGCGCTTCCCGAATACATCAGAAGGATAACTGACGGAATCTGAGTCTGCCCCGGTACAGATACAGAGAAGGCCCTCGAGCGTTAAACGTCCGCGGGCCCTCTCCATGCACGGGAACCTCTGACTCCAGAAAGGGAGTCAGAGGCGCTTCAGGTATCGCCGGCCTTCTCTCCGAAGAGAGCTAAAGAATGGCGTCCAGATTGATTTCGCCGCCGACGCAGGGCATGACGATGCCCCAGGCTTCGAGCACGCGGGGATGAATCTCGCCGAATACGCCGACTGTCTTTTCTCCACAGACAATGTTTGCCTGTCTTCCGGGTATGAATCGACTGTCCTCGGATTCGACGATCCTGTACTCACGGCCGAGATAGTAGAACAGGGTGGCGACATTGCCTGAGGCTTCGTTGAAATTCGCCGTCTGGTGGCTGATCATGAAACCCAGAGTCTGCCGCGTCGATATGCCATAGTTTTCGGATTCATCCTTCACCGCGACCTTGCCGACTTCGCAGGTCTTGTGGGGATAGGCGGCCGTGCTTGAGATGGACTCTGTTCCGAGCAGTCCGGGAAGCGGAGAGTTTCGCAGGAACTCGACGTTTTCCGTCATAGGGTTGCTGATGCGGACTATCGCGTCCGGATCGAGTCCCATCTTGTCGGCAAAATCCTTGCGACTCCCGAGATAGTTGTAGATCATCTCCTGAAAACCGAGACCGACCATGGTTCTTTTGGCTTTCCGCGAGAAGACTTCGATCGGTGAAAGCCTTCCGATCGTGAAATCCCTCGGACGCTCCGGTTCAAAGCTCTCCATGTCCATGCCGATCATGACGTCTTCGACGATATCGACAGGGTGGAGAAAGTCGTTGCGATACTCGGCAGGATAGACGGTCACTTCGTCGTCGCGGACGCTGTACCTGCATCCCATCTTGCCCACGGCTCCTGCAACTTCTTCCGCCGACATTGTCACGCCCAGGAGCCTGGCCACCCTGTCCGCCTTTACCGCGACAGGCTCCTGAAAGTACCAGGGGAAGACGGGCGAGCGGCCGAAGGGCGTGTCGTAGGCATAGTCGACTTGCACAGGCTCGATGGCGAAGCCGATGTCTGCGAGATCGCAGGCCATGATGGAGGCCGCGAGACAGACGGAGTGCATGTCAGTCCCGGTCACTTCGATGAAGAGCTCCCTGTCCCCGACCTGCACCGCGCCGAGGTCGGCAGAATTGATGATCGGCGGATAGGAGAGGACGGCGCCACGGGAATCGGTCAATATCGGATGAATCGGCATGCTCTGGAGGATGAAGGCGTACTCTCTTCCCTTTGGATGCTCGGAGAGGATACGGCGCATCGACATGCTGCGGGTCTCTTGCAGGGGCACAAAGGAGACGGAATCGGGATCGACGCCTTTGTATATGATCGGCCACTGGATTATCGAGGTCCGGTACAGACCTATCGATACGGTTCTCCGCTTCCGTCCGAAATTCCAGGCGAGTTTCTCCTGGGTCTGTATCATGTCCTTGAGAGAAGCGTCGGTCACATCGATTCCGCTCGCGACGAAGCCGGCGAGCCATGGACGAGGGGTACGGACAGATTCCTCGACGATCACTTTTTTTGTGGTCTGCCTTACATTGTGCTTGTCGGAGAAAAATCCATAGACAGGCCTCTGCCCGGTCCGCTTCACGCGAAGCTGCCTCGCGAGTCCCGCAGTGGTCCAGAGATCGGGTCTATTCGTGTCGTTCAGCTCGATCTTGATGGTTCTTGTCTCGGCATCTCCCTCTTCGGGTTTCCACTCATCCAGTTCGGCTTTCGCGGTCGGCAGAAGTGTGTCGAGCTGCCGTGCATCGTAGCGTTCCCCGAGGAGTTCGAAGAACTGTTTTTCATTGACTTCTATCTTGGGCATTGGACTTCTCCCTATTTCAGTGCAGCCAGGGACCGGCGCATGCGTACGTTTTCGAGATCAGGGCTGAACAGCTCTCGAAGATCATTGAGACCGAGGGCCATCAGAGCCATGCGGTCGATACCGATTCCCCAGGCCAGGACCGGCACCGTGACGCCAAGGGGCTCGGTGACCTCCGGCCGGAAGATGCCTGCTCCGCCCAGTTCGAACCAGCCGAGAACAGGGTGCTTGATGTGCACCTCGACGGAGGGCTCCGTAAACGGGAAGTATCCGGGAACGTATTTGACTTCCTTAGCGCCCGCTACCTCGACGGCGAACATCCTGAGGAAACCGAGAAGGGTTCGGAGATTGACTTCCTCTCCGAGAACGATACCTTCCGTCTGGTAGAAATCCGAGAGATGTGTGGCGTCGACCCTGTCGTATCGGAAGCATCGGGCTATGCCGAAATACTTTCCGGGAATCTGGGCCTTGGGCAGTTGCCGGGCGGAGAGGACGGTCCCCTGGCTTCTGAGGATGAGACGCTTGGTGAACTCCCGGTCGAAGTCATAGGACCAACCTCGGCTCTCCGTCTCTCCGCCGTTTTCATGGGTCCGCGAAATCTGTGTGAGGTAAGGTTCTTCTATGAAACGAGCCTTTGAGGGCTCGGAAACATAGTAAACATCGTGAATGTCGCGGGCGGAGTGGAATTGCGGCATGAAAAGCGCATCGGAGTTCCAGAACTCGGTTTCCACGAGGCTGCCGTCAAACTCCTCGAAACCGAGGGAAGCGAGTTTGTCCTTGACGCTTTCGAGGAATTCTACATATGGATTGTGCCTTCCCGGAATGAGGCGGGGTGCGGAGATGCCGATGTTGTAGGGCCGGAAGGTTGCGGTTTTCCAGCTCCCGTTTTCCAGGATGGTTTGTGAGATTTCTCCCAGCTCATCGCCTGTGACTCCCTGGGCCTCGAGTTCGGCTTTCACGCCCATCGCCTCGGGGAGGAGTCGGTAGGCAAGCCGCTCGCGTTCCGCAAGACGGAAATAGGCGTCCTGGGCTCCTCTCTTCTTGGCCACTCCGGACATGACCTGGATCTGACCCGCATCGAGTCTGGCTTCTTCGAGAATCCCATCGGGCGCAGCGCAGGCAGAGGCAAGAAGTCCTTTGAGAAGGGCGATGCGCGCAGGAAGTGTGCCTGTCGATGCGAGGGAAGCCTTCTTTTCCGCATCCATGACGAGGAGACCATCTTTGGAGAGCTGGCCGAAGGCCGAGCCGACTGTTTTCTGGTCGAGCCCCAATCCCGCGACAATATCCGGAATGCGGGATGCGCCAGAGGCAGAGATATATGCCAGAATCCTCTCTTCGGGAGTCCCGTCGCGGGCCGTATCGCGACCCAATTGAGTTATTTCGAAGATCGTGCGGGCGCTGCGCGATGACTCTGCCGCGAGTCCCTTTGCGACTAGCCAGGAAAAAGCCTGGTTATCCTGTCCATCCCTGTAACCGAGTTCGCCTTTCAGCCGTTCCGAATCCAATTCGTCGTCGGGACTGTATCGCAGGAGTACCTTCACCTCCAGGGGATGAAGGGTTTTTACCAGATTTCGTGCATCCATTCATGCGCTCCGGGTTGGGTTGGAAGGCCTGCTTTGGGCGTATTCTGAGCCGGCCTTTCAGTTTAGTGTGATACTATGGACGAAAACCGGATCGGCCGTCAATGATCAGGAGGCTTCCTGTTTTCGGGGACCGGGCTTCATGACGAGGGAGCGGCCGTTTCGCCCATCCATGAGCACATCGAGCGGGCTTTCCAGGCGGGCCCAGTTGCAGTGAACGGTCTGTCGACAGCGCGGCAGGGCGGCGAGCCAGTCCCAATCGACGAAGACGCCGGGCTCGTTGGAAGGCACTGTCAGGTATCCGATGTTCATGCTCGTGACGTTGTGGAAAAAGTGCGAGCCGAGGGATGATTCGACGTGAAAGCCGGGCAGGTCAGCCTCCACGATGACTCTTGCGCGAGAAATCTGCGGGTAGGTGACCGGCACACCCAGCCATCTGTCTCTGGTGCCCCACCGCCCGGGACCGATGAGAAGGTAGCGACGACCTTCCCTCCGGAAAGTCATGTCTATTTCCTCGATTTCAGTCGCTATATCCACCGTTCGGGAACGGTTGAAGCGCTCCGGGTCCACCCAGACGATGTCAGTGATCGAGTTGTCCCGTCCGTTGCCCATGCTTCTTCCCGAAACGATGACACAATCCGCAGGATCAATTCCGGAGAAATCGATCTCGATCTTGTCTTCCTTGTGCATGAGCGGTTTCAGCTGGAGGAGATAGAGAGCCGGTATCCCGTCCGGTTCGTCGATATTGAGCGCATACTCGATTTCCACCGGAGCGCCCATGGAGCGCGATCCGATCTGGAGAATCATCTCGATGGCCTGGGCGAAGGGGAAGGCATCGTATTTCAGGATATTGGCGAGATTGATGAACTTGGGCCCTCTCGCCCCGGTCCCGGGGACGAGACAGCGGTCGGCGATATCCCAGGTCGAGGCGAGGAGATTGAACATCGGATCCGCTTCGGCTTCAGAGATGGGCAACTCGACGAGAGCTGCGTCCTCGCCGACAGAAAGGTCGGGTTCTGCCAGATCCATGTCGAGCGCCCGGAATACCCTCTGTGAATTTTCGATCAGGTGCTCGGGCGACACGACGTCGATTCTGGGATAGCGGGGGCTGAACTGATGAGAGACTCCGCCTTCCACTACATAACATCCGAGCCCGAGGGCGGAAATGCACAGGCCATCTTCGGGCTTGATGTAGGAAACCGGGTAGTAATTGTATGACTGGGCAGTGCCGGAGAGATGCGGGTAAAAATATCGACCCCGCTGTCTGCCGACGACTTCCTGGATGACGATCGCCATCCGCTCCTCTTCGAGATTGTATCCCGCAGTCTCGAAATAGTCGCAGGCTGCCTTCGAAAAAAGGCTGGCGTAGATCAGTCTGATCGCATCGCACATCTGTCTGACCCGAACTTCCAAGTCAGGGTGTGAATTGGGGATGATGTAGGTGTCGTAGATTCCGGAGAAGGGGACCATGAGCATGTCCTCGAAGAGACCCGAGGAACGGATGGCGAGGGGCTGGGTCGTCGCCGAGGCAAAGCGCCTGAGCCTGCCGACCAGCTGGGAAGAGAGCGGAGAAGCCAGGAAACGGGTGCGGATTTCCTGGTGAGCCGCCTCGTAATAGGCGAAGGACCAGAGTCCGTTCGACTCGAGGAAGCGCTCGAATTCGTCGATCCCTATGAAGGCCGTGCGGGGGATCTTCACTTCGATGCCTTTCAGGTACTGCGTGAAATCGAGGTTTTCGAGGAGGCTCCGGAGAAAAATGAGTCCCCTGCCCTTCCCTCCGACCGAGCCGTCCCCGAGCCGGGAGATACAGTTCTCGTCGCGGCAGAAAGCCTCGTCGAAGGCGGGGACGACGCCCCGCGACTTGTCGCGCCTCGCGTTGTTGACGATGCGCATGATGAAATCGCGGACATCCTGGGCGGAATCGAAATCGTCGACTTTGTAGTTCTTGAGAAGTTTCGCGAACTGTATCTCGCCGCGCGCCATGAGCCAGGCCGAGAAGTGGTTGCGGCGGGCGTGGTGGATGATGCTCTCGGCGGGGAGTTCGTTCAGCTGGAACATGAACTCTTCCATGTTGCGGGCTGTCGAAATCACGTTGCCGCTCGGATCACGGAAGCGGAATGGACCGAATCCAAGGTTTTCCTGAAGGTAGGTGGCGAGTTCATGCTCGAGCGACTCGGAATTCTTGTCCGCAAAAGATGCTCCGAGGACGTAGGCATGTTCGCGGACTGACTTTTCGCTCGACTGGACGAGGACGGGAAGATCCCGGATGCGGCTCTTCGCCATTTCGAGAAATTCGAATCCGGAATTTTCGTCGCAGATTCCCTTGTGGGGGAAACGGAGGTCGGTTATGACGGTGAGGATGTAGGGCTCATACTTCTCAAATATGGTCACGGCCTCCTCGTAGCTCGAGGCGAGGAGTATCTTGGGTCGCGCCCTCATGCTGAGGAGCTTGAATGTCTCTCCGGCCTTTTCCTCTTCGATGAGAGCCTGGGTCTGGCGCAACACGACTTTGTAGAGAACAGGCAGGTAGCGCGAGTAGTACCGCACGGAATCCTCGATGAGGAGGATGACCCTGACCTGGCCCGTTCTCGTGTCTGCGTCGACATTGCGCAGGTCCTCCACGTATTTGATCATTCCGACAAAGAGCTTCGAGTAGCCGTTCCATACAAAGACCCGGTCTATGTGGGCGAGTCTCGGGTTCTGCATGTCCAGGCTCGCGAGGCTCGTGTTGTTGGTGACCATGAGGAGTATAGGTGTGTCGGGCCACAGGCGTTTCATCGCGGCGGCAATTTCCAGAGGCTGGGTGAAATCGAGTCCCGCCATGAGAATGACGAGGTCATAGCGACCATCGGTGAACAAATCGAGGGCAGTCTCGGCTGTGTAGGCGCATTGAACGCGGGGCACAGTGTTAAGGTTGAGCTTGAAGTACTCCCCGTATATCTGCTCGGTGAGCACACCATCGGATTCGACGACGAAGGAATCGTAGAGGCTGCCGACGAGGAGGACTTCCCTGATGCGGAACCGCATGAGATCGTGGTAGATGTTCCGTTCGCGGCGCTGCTGGTCGTACGCGGCGACCAATTCGTTGAAATACATGGCCTTCCCCCCTGCGACTGGCGTCACGATATACAAGCGCACCCTCGAACGCAAGGTACAAAAGAGGGACGGCCCCACATGGACCGTCCCTCCTCTTTTCGCTTCAGGACCCGCCAGCATTCTGCCAGGCGAGAGCCCTTATTACCTGGTGGTCAAACCAACCCTAGGCGATCATCGCATCTCGACGCGACGATCAAACCAATCCTTGGGCGATCATCGCGTCGGCGACTTTCTTGAAGCCGGCGATGTTCGCGCCGATCACGTAGTTGCCGCTGAATCCGTACTTCTTGGCAGTCTCGACGCAGGCGGTGTGGATGTTGACCATGATCTGATGCAGGCGCTGGTCCACTTCTTCGGCACTCCAGGCGAGGCGCATGGAATTCTGACACATCTCGAGGCCGGAGGTGGCGACGCCGCCGGCGTTTGCCGCCTTGCCGGGAGCGAAGGGGATCTTCTTCTCGATGAAGAGCTTCCAGGCCTCAGGAGTGCAGCCCATGTTGGAAACTTCGACGACGATCTTGACGCCGTTGGCTATGAGAGCCCTCGCGTCTTCTCCGTTGAGCTCGTTCTGGATAGCGCAGGGCATCGCAATGTCGACTTTCTGTTCCCAGGGTTTGCGGCCGGCGTAGAAGGTGGCCGCAGGGAATTTCTTGACATAGCTCTCGACCTTATTGCGGTCGATGACGAGCATGTCTTCCAGGTAATCCCACTTCTCCTTGGTGCCGATGCCGTCGGGATCGAAGACATAACCGTCGGGGCCGGAGATGGTCACGACCTTGGCGCCGAGCTGGCTGGCCTTGATGCAGACGCCCCATGCCACGTTGCCGAAACCGGAAACGGAGACAGTCTTGCCCGCGAAAGAATCATTTCCGAGCTTGAGCATTTCCGCAGCAAAGTAGGTCGCGCCGAAACCGGTCGCCTCGGGCCTGACAAGAGAACCGCCGAAGCTGAGTCCCTTGCCGGTGAGAACTCCGGTGAACTCGTTCGCGAGACGCTTGTACTGGCCGAAGAGGTATCCCACTTCGCGTCCGCCGACGCCGATATCGCCGGCGGGAACATCGGTGTCAGGGCCGATGTGGCGGAAGAGCTCGGTCATGAAGCTCTGGCAGAAGCGCATGATCTCATTGTCGCTTTTCCCGTTCGGGTCGAAATCGGAACCGCCCTTGCCGCCGCCCATCGGAAGGCTCGTGAGGCTGTTCTTGAAAATCTGCTCGAAGCCGAGGAATTTGAGAGTGGAGAGCTGGACTTTGGGATGGAAGCGCAGGCCACCCTTGTAGGGCCCGATGGCAGAGTTGAACTGGACGCGGTATCCGCGATTGATCCGGTACTCGCCCTTGTCGTCTATCCAGGGCACACGGAACATGACCGTGCGTTCCGGCTCGGTGATGCGCTCGAGGATGCGGTGGGCTTTGTATTTGGGTTCCGCGTCGATTATCGGAGAAATGGACTCGAGCACCTCTTCGGCCGCCTGCAAAAATTCGGTTTCCCAAGGGTACCTGGCTTTGAGGTCATCGAGAACTTGTTTTATGTAAGAATTCATCCAGCCCTCCTTTATAAGGCCTGATCGAAAAATGATTGATTTTCAGAAGGGATATTTTGTCCGAGGTTTCCCTCTGGGCATCCCCTCCTTTCGAGCATTGTATACCAAAATATCGAATTGGGCAAGGAAAACTTGCCAATCATTAAAACAACATTTTACTATACAAAATAGTCACACCATGATTACCTATATTATCGCCCTGCGTCCACACAAGTTCAACTCCTTCTATCACGAATTCTCCGCATCCGGGACGGGAGATTTGCGTATCAGGACACGGGTGATGCGATGTCCTTCCGTGGCCTGAACGACAAAACAGAGCCCGGATGCTTCCACGCTCTCGCCTGGTTCCGGTATCCGCCCGAAGAGGTCGAAGACATAGCCTCCGAGAGTATCGAAGTCGTCCTCGGGCAAAGACAGTCCCAAGCGCTTGTTGAGATCGTCGAGATCGATCCGGGCTTCACAGAGCCATCCCCCATCAGGAGAACGGAGTATCTCCTCCCCTTCGTCGTCGAATTCATCCTGGATCTCTCCGACAATCTCTTCGATGATGTCTTCGAGACTGACGATGCCGGAAACGCCCCCGTACTCGTCTACGACGATGGCGATGTGCACGTGTCTGCGCTTGAACTCGCGGAGAAGAGAGTCTATCCGCTTGGATTCAGGCACGAAGAAGGGTTTGCGGACGAGGCCCGCAAGGTCGATCGACTTTCCTGCCTTCAGGACTCTCAGTATGTCCTTGGCGTAGAGAATACCGACAATGTCGTCGATCGTTTCACCGTATACGGGAATGCGCGAATGCCCCGACGATACAACGGTTTCCAGTATTTCCACATGCGTAGCGGAAAGCGGTATGAAGACCGTGTCGGTGCGGGGGACCATCACTTCTTTGACCGTCGTGACGGAAAGCTCCTCGATGCCTTCTATCATCTCCTGCCGTTCAGCGGCGATGCCGTCGGGTTTTTCCTCCAGACCGGGGCGCTGTCGGCCGTGAAGGAATGCGTCAAAGAGCGGGCTCATGATATCCGTGTCGGGGAGAGCGTGGCCATCATCTCTTCCTGCATGAGTAGCATCGGGCGGGCGGGGTCGTTGTCTTCGTGATCGAGGCCGGAAAGGTGCAGGATTCCATGGACGATGAGTCGTCTGAGCTCTTCGTCCACGTCGACGCCGAAATATTCAGAGTTCCTGGCAAGCGTATCGAGGGAGATGACGATATCCCCGGCGAGGAACCGCCTCGCGCCATCCCCGTCGACATACTCGTCGCCCTGAGCGAAGGAGAGGACATCAGTGGCTTCATCCTTGTTTCGGTAATCCCTGTTGAGCTCCCTGATGAATCCATCGCCGCAGAACAGGACGGACAGATCCCAGTTGTCCTTTCCGAGACGGGAAAGGACTTTCTGCGCGAAGGATTCCACCGCGTCCATCCATGCCGGTTCGGCGATGTCCCGGAAACCGAGATCGACATTGTTCATCGGAGTGACTCCCTGTTTTTAGGATATTCAATTCGGGAATGGAAATAGCCCGCCAGTATCTTGATAAAACTCGCCCGGACGAGATCAAGGTCCCGGAAGGTGAGGGCGCAGCTGTCCAGCTGGCCTGCGGCGATCTTGCCGTCGATTATTTCGCGGATGAACTGTTCCAGGCGGGAGACTGTCGGTTTTTTCAGGGTCCTCGACGCAGCCTCGACGGCGTCGGCGAGCATGACGACACCTGCCTCCTTGCTCTCGGGAGGATCGCCGGGATAGGAAAAATCTTCCGGTTTCGCGTCAGGATCGGTCTTCAGAGCCTGATCGAAGAACCATGTGATGATGCCATTGCCGTGATGCTGGGCGATTATGTCCACGATGGGCTGAGGAAGGCCGAGCCCCCTCGCCTTTTCGGCGCCAATCTTGACGTGGCTGCGGATGACGGTGGCGGAAAGCCGTGGATTGATCTCTTCATGCTTGTTGTACCCCGACTGATTTTCGATGAAGTATTCCGGCTGCTCCATCTTGCCGATGTCGTGGTAATAAGCGCCCACCCGTGCGAGGAGGGGGTCGGCCCCTATAGCCCTGCAGGCGGTTTCGGCGAGGTGGGCGACGGTGATGGAGTGGCTGTATGTGCCGGGCGCGACGGACTGCATGCGTTTCATGGTCGGGGTGTTGAGGTCTGACAGCTCGAGCAGGCGGAACCTGGTGGGCGAATTGAGAGACTGTTCAAGGACGGGAAGCAGCGTGAGGACCAGAACGCCGCAGAGGAATCCGTTGCCCGCGTGAATGAAGCCGGTGACCGCGAAATCGCGGGGAAGGATGCCCATGCCTGAGGCGAGGAGGATGCTGAGCGCTCCTTGAATCGCCGCTTGGAAAAGCGCCGCGCGGACAAGATCGATGCGGGAACTCGCGGCCCGCACTACGTAGGCGCCGGCGATGCCTGAGAGGCAGACCATGAGGAAGAGCTGTCCGTTTATCCCCGCACCAGCCCCAGCGAGCAGGGCAAGCACGATGCTGTAGAGCACGGCCGCTCTGGGGCCGGCGAGGACGGCTATCATCATGGAGAGCAGGGAGGTCGGAAGGTACTGACTGAGCGCCATGACCGGGTTGAACGAAAAAAACCGGGCGAGCACGAGAGATATCAGAAAATACAGGTATGAAACAGAGGCGAGGAGACGGACCTCCGGTCGTCCTGTCCTGGCGCCGGCCATTCCCCCCGGAGCGAAAAAGAAGAATGCCAGCGCGACGCAGACGAGCATGAGACCTATCTGGCTCGCGACGAGGTTCCAGTCCTGACGGATCACCGCGGTGCGGATGGCCTGCAGCTTAGCGTAGTCGGAATCGCTCACCAGACTGCCCTTCCTGATGATTCGTTCTCCCTTGCTTATGCGGATCTGCACCGGCTCGACGTCCTTCCTCGCCTTTTCTTTTGCCCGATCCGATTGATCCGCGTCGAAAAAGACGTTCTCGAGGGCAAATGCCATGACGAGGTCGCCCACAAGTCCTGAAAGAACCCGTGATACGTAACGGCTGGACATCTCGTCGTCGATGACCGAGTTGAGGCCTTTTTTTGTGACGAGACGGGACATAGGCAGCTCTTCGGTGACTGTCCGACCGTCAATAAGTCTGCGAAGCTCGATGTAATCCGGATTGAGCTTCTCCAGGCCCTGTCCCGGGATGGTGGCGATGCCGCGGTCCATGACCTTCCGGAGGACTGCTTCGGCGTTGATCAGTATCTGCGGAATGGCCTGGGAGCGAAACAGGTCGAGCACCTGACTCTTCGCCAGGACGCCAGGAAATTCCTTCTGGACAGTGAGGAAGAGGGTGTCTGAGGGCAATCCCCTGCCCGAAAGATCGTTCGCGAGGTCGGAAAACTCCCTGAGACGCGTGGTAGCCGATTCTGTCTTGCTCGGGTCCATCGCGAATACGGGCAGCACGAGACGCTCTTCGGCTTCCATGCGGAGTTCGGTCGCTTTCCGGTCCACGAGGACAAGATCGCGCTCTCCCACGACATCGTGGTCGGCAAGTTTGCCCGCCTCGATCCCGAAGCTGGCCTTGCGGCTCGTGAAGGCTCTCTGGCCGAGAAACATGACAAGGAGGACGGAAATCAGGAAGGCTGCGATGCCGATGATGAGAAAGACAGGTCCTCCAGGCGCAACGCCGAACGCGGGCCACCGTCGAAGGCCGGTGTCCCGCGCGGCACGTTTGTCAGATGGACTCATAGGCTTCTATTATACGGCGGACCAGGGGGCTGCGCACAACGTCCCTGGCGTCAAGAGTGCAGACAAAGACTCCGTCGACATCGCGGAGGACTTCCACCGCATGGGCAAGACCCGATTCCCCCTTTCTCGGAAGATCCACTTGCGTGGTATCCCCCGTGACAACGGCCCTCGAATTTTCTCCGAGGCGGGTCAGGAACATCTTCATCTGCTCTTTCGTCGTGTTCTGCGCTTCGTCGAGGATGACGACACAGTTTGAGAGGTTTCGCCCCCTCATATATGCGAGGGGAGCGATTTCTATGGTCCTGGTCTCCTCGAGGCGCCTCATTGTCTCGAAGGGAATGAGAGCTTCCATCGAGTCGTAGAGTGGGCGCAGATAGGGACTTATCTTCTGGACGAGGTCTCCGGGCAGAAAACCGAGACTCTCGCCCGCCTCCACGACAGGGCGAGTGAGTATGAGTTTCCGCTTGGTCTTTGCAAGGAGCTCCCGAAGGGCCCATGCGACGGCGAGGTATGTCTTGCCTGTGCCCGCGGGGCCCACGGCAAATGTGAGATCGTGGGTCGAGAGCCCCTTGAGATAGAGGGATTGGGTCTTGCTCCTTGGAAACACCTTGGAAAAACCGCCAGGGATCTGGATGCAGAGATCGAGGAATTCATCGGTGCTCCGCTTTTCGGAACCATCCGGCGTCAAGTCGGCGTGGAGAGCGATGATGAGGTCAGGTGTCGCGGGAAGTCCGTCCTCGATGGATTGCAGTAGCGAGTTCACGAGAGAAGTGAAAAGTGTCCGGATCCCGGGGTCCGCGCTCTCGCAGAACAACTCGTTGCCCCTACAGAGTATGCGCCCACCCAGAAGGTGTTCCATGATGCGGAGGTTGTAGTCATTGGCGCCACAGATGTCTGCCACGAGGCTCGTGTTTTCGAGGACAATGCCTGTCGTGTTGTCCAAATGTTCTCCTCGGGGGAATAGTACCGGCCGGCGGGGAAATAAATCAACATACCCCGCCTGCGAATCAACCCCCGCGACTCGCGGCTGGGGAACCCGGAAGGATTTCCTCAAAACGACCATCACTCAGTAGCTCAAGCCGCTCGAATCTTTGGTGATCGTCGTGGAAATTCCCGGAATGTCATGCCATTTGACGAGGATCGAGAGAGAGATCTCGAGAGTGTAGTATGGTTTTGCGCCGGTAGGCTCGACAAGGAGCGGCGCAGCGCTCACAGTCGCTCCGAGATCCCAGTCGTGGAGATTCTGCTGCATCGACACAGAAAGGGTGGAAAGCTTCATGAGGCTGCGTTTCAGGGCGGTAGAATCCCATACGGTCAATGAGTCGATGACGTCGGAAAAGATATTCCGGCTATAATCCGCCGGATCGAAACCTCCGGAAGGCTGGAACAGGAAGGTGTAGTACCTCCAGGCGGCAGTGTTCTGCGAGGTACCCGAGAATGAGAGTGAAAAGTTCTTTCCAAGACTGATTTTGGAGCTGAGGCCGACCTGCAGCTTGGATTCGGAAAAACGAACCAGGTTTTGCGTGAGTCCCGCGTTGAGGGAGACTGACCAGGGATTCTTTGCTCCTTGCTTCGACGAGAATGAGGGATTGAGGCCCGCAGTGAAGGATTCTGCCCGGAAGCTCTGGGTCCCGTCGGAAACCCAGGTGTGCGCGGATGAAATGATGTACCCGCTCGAGTATTTGTACACGAGAGATGAGGTGAAGGCCTTCCATGAAAGACTTGTCGTGAAGGAATCGGGTGTTTCGCCCTGGATGTTGTAGACGAGGGTCGAAGAGAATCGTGGCCATGCGCCGGAGCCGAGAGTGATCCCCGCAGTCAGGGGGTTGAGGGAGTAGACTGTCGCGGGCTGGACTTTTGTCGCCTGTCCCTGGAGATTGAACTTCGCTAAACCCGCATCCAGATCGAGTTTGAGCGTGTAGGTCTCATCGAGAGGCGGAAGATTGGCGGTCAGACTGAGCTGTTGGGTCAATCCGGCAGGGCGGATTGCAAAGGTCACCGACGCGTTGTGGGCCGTTATGCTGTCTCTGTCCCAGGAGGCGAAGGTAGAATCATAGAGAGCTGTCCCTGTCAGCCCGGAATCCGACATCCCTGAGTATGTGTAGGCATACAGATTGGAGGAGATGCTGTAGGCGATCGACGAAAGTCCCCAGAGCCAGTTGTCTTTGAGGGGCATGAGGGAAGTCTTGAAATTGCTGGTAATCTTCATCAGCTGATACTGATAATCGGAAAGGATCAAAGAATTGATCGTCGAGGTGTCAGACCGTGTGTCGTTGAAATACGGCCGGAGCCGGTACTGTCCCAGAACTCCGATTCCGGCCGTCACCGTGGCAAGGTCATCGAACAGACCGGCCTTCGCATCGACGCCACCTGTCATCGAGAGAGAGAGGAGGCTGTAGTAGAGACTGTAGTCGATGTCGGAAACATTCCCCCACGAATCCGAAAGGAAACGGTCCTCGAAGAAAGCTGTCGGTGTGAAATTCCAGTCCGCGCTGAAACTGAAAGGTTTCCCGGAGGAGGATGCCGAGATAGAGGTTTTCGTCGTGCCCGCGAGGCCGGGCACTCTGAAGTCGAGAGATGACGCGGAGCCGGAGGACTCAGTGGTCGTCTTTGTTTCCGCGTCCGGACTCTTCGCCGTAGGGTTTTCCGTCGATGCCTCCGGGCCCGCCGATGTTCGATTTTCCGTATCCTTAGGCTGCCCGGATGAAGCCGCATTTCCGTCTCCTTGGGAAGGAGTCCGAAAATCGGATGAACTACCCGTGTCGGCACTCCCTGACCTGCCGGCGGTAGCCGGGAAGGTGATGAGATTGCCCTTTAAAGTCGTGCTGAAATCAAAGAATCTCAGTGTATCGGGATAAAAGAAGCTCCTCTGCGGATTGACCGCCTCCAAGGATGCCGCAGTTCCCGTCAGTGCCGGGCTGTAGGACGCAGTCTTCGTGTACCAGGTTGCGGACATGCCGAGTTTGGACAGGTCGATCCCCGAGAGGAGCCCCGTCCCCGGCGACTGCGATAAGAGCGCCCCTGTCAATTCGATTTTCTGGACAAGACTGCTACGTTTTGACGGTCGCGCTGAATCCGTCGTTGTCGAGGAAAACAGCTTGAGCCACTCCATGTCTTCGGCTCTCCCCCTGAAATCCTGCTCGAAATAGGGATCCGAAAAAGCCGGAAGCGAAACGGTGCCAGTAAGTCCGGTTTTGCCGATCGGAAGGAAGAAGGTCGATTTCAGCTCGGCCCCGAAGCGGAAAGGCAATGTGGCGAACCCAAGGTCAGTCGTATTCCAGACCGACTGCCAGTCGGAGGCGGCAGAGAAGGGAGAATACATCCCATTGCTGGTATAGAAGAGCGAGCGGCTCAGACCAAGGCCAGCGGTGAATGAAAGACTGTTTTTCCCTGTCCTGTCGGGGAAAGAGCCCTCCAGCCCGGAATAAATCCCGAGGTTGGAATACGCGTCCAGCAACAGCTTCAGGAAGGTTTTTCCGGCTTTCGATGCGGTCTGGCCGGTGCCGGCCTTCGCGGTCGTGGAAGGAACCGACGTGGAGGCTGAACCCGCTCCCCGTTCCACATCGGCTGACCGGGTCCGGAAAAAGACTCCTTCGACCGATCGGCTCGTCTTCGATTGGTCCAGGCCGATGGACAGGAAACTCCCTGCCGACGAGGAGACGGATTTTTCCCCGATGAGCCACGTCGTCGTCTGGATGTAACGTCCCTCGCGGGTCCTCGAACCGATGACAGGATGGAAGACAATTTCCTCTGATGGGTAGTAGAAAAAGGGCAGCCAGAGGACAGGCAGGCCACCTATGAAAAGGGACGCGTCGGCGACTGCCCAGTCACCCGCGCCGAGTAGCCACGCTTTCCCCGCCCTGATGACATAGTGCGGCTCTTCATCGTCGCAGGAGGTCATTTCGGCGTTTTGGACAAGAATCACATCGCCCGTCCGCTTGATGATGCGATCCGCGGCGACAGTGAGCCCGGAGGAAGACGATCCGAAAGTTCCGAGAAGGCTCTGCACTGTCGACGAAGCAGTGGTCGAGGATGTCGTCGCGCTGCTTCCCGTCGAGCTCCTGGAAGCACTTCCGGGCATCGAAAAGCTGCCGTCGACGAAGACGCCGGTCCAATCGTCGAGGTCTGCGACGACCGTGGACCCGGTGAACACCTCCACGGAACTGCCGCTTTCGCGCTCGTACCTGACCCCACCCGAAGCGCTGATCGCATTGCGGTCCCTGTCATAGGTTATGGATCGCGCTGAAATCCGGTGAGTCGTGCCATCGGATTCCTGGACGGAGAGTCTCACTCCTCCGCTGATTTTGACGAGAGGACCATCCATTCCCTCGATTCTGAAGAGCGAGGCCTTGTCGGCCTTCTCGATCACGACGACGGGGTTTCCGCCTTCCTTTACAGGAGCTTGTATGCCGTACCAGGCGTACAGCCTTTCGCGGAGCTGTCCCGCCGTGCCGGTCTGCGGCAAGCCCAGCTTCTTCGTCATGGCGACGAGGTCATAGTAACTTGCGACGGCTATTTCAAGAGGCAGGGCCTTTTTTTCAAGCGACGAGAGAGCGGCCCACGCCGCAGCTCCCTGCGAAGCCGCCGTTTCCGAAACAGCCGTGTCTGCCCCTGTGCCCGCATCGGTGGAAGCGCCAGGCACGCTCTGCGTGTCTGGCGGCGAATTTCCCGAAAGCTGCGCGCCCGTCCGGAGTATCGTCGCGGCGGCAAAGATCAGTGCTAAAAACTGCGGTCGGCGCATCGGGCAGGATGATACACCGACCGCGCTATGCGGAGCAATGTCCGCGGCTTCTGGGAGTCAGGGTCATTTTCTGCGAAAGGCTTTCGCGGGTACGAGGACATCCCTGAGGTAGAGTCCCGTGTGGGAGGCTTTGACCCCGATGATGTATTCGGGAGTGCCCTGTGCGACGATACTGCCGCCGCGGTTGCCTCCTTCGGGACCGAGGTCGATGATCCAATCCGCCTGTTTGATGACGTCGAGGTTGTGCTCTATCATGACGACAGAGTTGCCCGCCTCCACCAGCCTCTGGATGACCTCCATCAGCTGCTTGACGTCGGCGAAGTGGAGTCCCGTCGTCGGCTCGTCCATGAAGTAGAGGGTTTTCCCCGTACTCCGCTTGGCCAGTTCGAACGCGAGCTTGACGCGCTGAGCCTCGCCTCCCGACAGGGTGAGGGCCGATTGACCGACCTTGACGTAGCCGAGTCCGACCGAAAGCAGGGAGTTCATCCTGTTGGCGATCTGTGGTATGTGCGCGAAAAAGGCGGCCGCCTCCTCGATGGTCATGTCGAGGACTTCGGCGATGTTCTTGCCCTTGTAGCGCACGTCCAGGGTCTCGGAATTGAAACGCTTGCCGTGGCAGACGTCGCAGGTGATGTAGACGTCCGGCAGGAAGTTCATCTCGATCTTGATCGTGCCGTCGCCCTGGCAGTTCTCGCAGCGCCCTCCCTTGACATTGAAGGAGAAGCGGCCCGGCTTCCAGCCCCGCGCCTTCGACTCGGGCAGGTTCGAGAAGAGGTCGCGGATGTGGGTGAAGACCCCGACATAGGTGGCCGGGTTGGATCGGGGCGTGCGGCCGATGGGGCTCTGGTCGATGTTGATGATCTTGTCGATGTTCTCCAATCCCTCGATGCGTCTGTACTCGCCTTCGGGCCAGGAAGTCTTCATTACCCGATTGGAGATGACCGGGTAGAGAAGATCGGTGAGCAGAGTGCTCTTGCCGGAGCCCGAGACCCCCGTGATGCAGGTGAAAGTCCCGAGAGGGAATCGTATGTCGATATCCTTGAGGTTGTGTTCGCGGCAGCCTTGAATCCCGATGAACCCACCGTTCCCGGGGCGCCGCTTTTCCGGAACCTCGATGACGAGATCTCCGGCGAGGTACTGTCCGGTGAGGCTTTTCTTGTTCTTCATGACCTGCTCCGGAGTGCCCTGGGCGACGACCTCGCCCCCGTGGACACCGGCACCCGGACCGAGGTCGACGATGTAGTCGGCCGTCCTGAGCGTCTGCTCATCGTGCTCTACAACCACAAGAGTGTTGCCTATGTCCCGCAGGTACAGGAGCGTGTCGATCAGCCTCTGATTGTCGCGCTGGTGAAGCCCGATGGAAGGCTCGTCCAGGATGTAGAGGACTCCGACGAGGGAGCTCCCTATCTGTGTCGCGAGGCGGATCCTCTGGGCTTCGCCGCCCGAGAGAGTGGCCGCCTTCCGTTCCAGGCTGAGGTAGTCGAGGCCGACATTCTTCATGAAAGAGAGCCGCGCGGTGATTTCCTTGAGGATCTGTTTCGCGATCTGGCGGTCCGTCTCGCCGAGTTTCATCGACGAAAGGAAGGCCAGCGTCTCTTCCACCGACAGCGCAGAGAGAGTGTGGATGTCCGAATCTCCCACTGTGACGGCGAGCGCCTCGGGTTTGAGACGCTTCCCCCCGCAAACCTCGCAGGGCTTTTCGGTCATGAAGCGCTCGAGCCACTGCTTGATGCCGTCGCTCGTCGTCTCCATCCAGCGCCGCTTGAGTTCCGCGAGGATGCCGGGAAATCTGGACTGGTACTCGAAGTGTCCTGTGCCCTCCCTGTTGTCGTATCGGACCTTCACTTCCTCGTCGGAGCCGCGGAAGATCGCACCCATGACTTTGTCCGGAAGTTCGGCGAAAGGAGTGTCGAGGCTGAACTTGTAGTGTTTGGCGAGGGCCTCGAAGCGGCTCCTGTTCCACGCGGCATCCGGGTTGTAGGGAATGCAGCCGCCCTCGTTGAAGGAGAGACTCCGGTCAGGGATGACGAGGTCGGGATCGAACTCGAGTTTGACCCCGAGACCGGAGCAGGCGGGGCAGGCTCCCTGGGGGGCGTTGAAGGAAAAAAGCCGGGGTTCCATCTCGGGCAGCGAAATGTTGCATTCGGGGCAGGCCCCTTTCTGGCTGAAGAACTCTTCGGACTCCCCTCCCCCGGTCCTGTCCCTGACCAGTATGACCGAACCCTCGGCTATCTGCAGGGCGGTCTCCACCGACTCGGCGAGGCGCCTGCGCGTATCCTCCGAGAGTCTGATGCGGTCTACGATGAGCTCGATCGTGTGCTTCTTCTGTTTTTCGAGCTTGACGCCGCCGTCGACTTCGAGGATCTCACCGTCTATCCGGGCCCGCGAGAAGCCTTGCTTGCCCGCGTCCTCGAGGATTTTCCGGTGCTCGCCCTTCTGTCCGCGGATCACGGGGGCGAGAATCTGGAGCTTGCTGCCTTTCGGCCATGAATTGATCGTATCCAGAATCTGGTCGATGCTCTGTTCTCTGATCACCCGCCCGCAGGAGGGGCAATGGGGAACACCTATCCGCGCGTACAGAAGTCTGTAGTAGTCGTAAATTTCAGTGACCGTGCCCACTGTGGAGCGGGGATTCCGGTGCGTCGTCTTCTGCTCAATGGAGATGGCGGGTGAGAGGCCTTCTATATAGTCGACATCGGGCTTGTCCATCCGCCCCAGGAATTGCCGCGCGTACGCCGACAGGGACTCGACATAGCGCCTCTGTCCCTCAGCGAAGAGGGTGTCGAAGGCGAGCGAGCTCTTCCCCGAACCGGAAAGGCCGGAAATGACGATAAGTTTATCCCTCGGAAGCTCGAGATCGATGTTCTTGAGATTGTGCTCTCTCGCGCCTTTTATAATCAGCTTGTTCATGATTTCCTGAAAGCATACCGAAGCATCGAGTTTCCGACAAGCGCATAATGCTTAAATTCCGTATAGCGGTTCGTTTTTTTTGTGTGTCATCCGCCTGCCTGTGACATGGCTGAATGCCGGCCCGCACTAGACGTTGAACTTGAAGAACATGACATCGCCGTCCTCGACGATATACTCCCGCCCTTCCTGCCTGAGTTTTCCAGCCGCCTTGACAGCCGCTTCCGAACCAAGGGCCATGAGGTCGTCATAGTGGTAAACTTCGGCCTTGATGAAGCCGCGCTCAAAATCCGTGTGTATGACGCCGGCCGCGGCGGGGGCCTTATCGCCCGACCTGATAGTCCAGGCGCGGCATTCATCGGCTCCTGCCGTGAAGAAGGTGCGCAGGCCGAGAAGGCGATAGGCCGCGTGGATGAGCGAGGAGAGCCCCGATTCCGCCAGCCCGAGCTCCTCGAGGAACTCTTTCTTCTCCTCCTCACTGCCGAGGTCGGCGAGTTCTGCCTCGAATTTCCCGCAGATGACAACAGCCTCGGAACCCTCGGCGGCCGCTCTGGCGCGGACTATATCGATGTAGGCGTTGCCCGAAGTCGCGCCTGCCTCGTCGGTGTTGCACACGTAAATCTCGCGCTTCATGGTTATAAGGAAGGATTTGCGAACAGCCTCGATCTCGTCGGCCTCGAGTCCGGCGGAACGGGCAGCCTTACCTTCCTGGAGAGCGGGACGGATTTTCGCGAGCGCTGCAAGCTCCTTCTCGGTCTCTTTCTTGAGGAGCGGATCCTGGACCTTGAGTTGCTTGGTCAGCTTGTCCGCCCTCTTGTCCAGAGTCTCAAGGTCGGCGAGCGCAAGCTCGGTATGGATGACTTCGATATCGTCGGCGGGGCTCACCCTGTTGGCGACATGGATGATGTCAGGATCGTCGAAACAGCGCACGACGTGGGCGATCATGCCTGTCTCGCGGATGTGGGAGAGGAACTGGTTCCCGAGCCCTTCGCCCTGGGATGCGCCCTTTACGAGTCCCGCTATGTCGACGAACTCGACGATGGCGGGGATGGTTTTCTTCGGCTTGAACATGTCGGAAAGCCGGAAAAGGCGGGCGTCGGGAACGGAAACGATGCCGACATTCGGGTCGATGGTGCAGAAGGGATAGTTGGCAGCCTCGGCCCTGGCGCTTGTGAGGGCTGAGAATATTGTGGACTTGCCGACATTGGGCAAGCCGACGATGCCGCAGTTGAGTGGCATGGCAACCTCGTTGAAGGGAATTATTGACTAAGTCTAGTGTGAAACGATGTCTCGCGCAAGGCAGGGTGGTGGATGGATCGGCGGATCGGGCATCGATGCTCAGCGCCCATTTCAATTTTTAAAACACCGCATCATTTTTTGACATTTTCAGCTTCTATCCACTTTACGGATGCATCGACGGAGTATAGAATTCCAGAGAACCATGGATAATCCACAGCCCGGACAGGCAAAACGCCCCTCCGGTATGGATATGAGGAGTCACCGATGTACGACCCAGAGTCCCTCTATTCCCTGAATGCGCGCAATATGAAAAAATCAGTCATCCGCGAACTTCTCAAGCTGACGCAGCAGCCGGACATCATCTCGTTTGCAGGAGGGCTTCCCGCGCCTGAGACCTTCCCCGTCGAGGATCTCAGAAAAGCCGCGGATCGTGTCTTTGAAAAACACGCGGCAGCGGCACTCCAGTACGGCACTACCGAAGGAGAGCCCGACCTGAAGCGCGAAATAATCAAGTTCGAAGCGCGCCAGGGAGTCTCTATAGCGCCGGACAACCTCCTCATCGTCTCCGCAAGCCAGCAGGCGCTCGACATGATACCCAAACTCTTCCTCGATCCGGGGGACTATGTGATCGCGGGAAGGCCGACTTATGTGGGGGCTATCCAGGCGATCCAGTCATACCGGGGGAAGGTCCTCGGCATTCCCTTCAGCCCGGAGAACGACGGATTCGACATGACCGAGCTGGAAAAACGCTACGAGCGCGCCGCGCGTGACGGGAAGCGGATCAAATACATCTATCTCATTCCCGATTTCCAGAACCCCTCCGGAATCTGCTGGAGCCTCGAAAAGCGGAAGGCCATCCTCGATTTTGCCTGCAGGAACAATCTTCTCATAGTCGAGGATTCCCCCTACCGCGAAATCCGTTTCCTCGGCGAACATATTCCCTCCATTTATTCACTCGATACGAACGGAGCGAACCAGGGAAACGTCATCAACCTGAAGACCTTCTCGAAAATCCTCGCTCCGGGAACCCGCATCGGCTGGATCATGGCGAGTCCTCCCATCATCGCGAGACTCGTGATAGCGAAGCAGGCCATGGACCTCTGCACCAATGTCTTCGCTCAGAGATGGCTCGCAGAATACATGGCTACAGGAAGACTCGATGCGGTCATAGCCAACACCCGCAGGATCTACCGGGAAAAGCGCAACTACATGGTGGAGATGCTGGAAAAATACATGCCGAAGCGGTGGGACCTCAGATGGACTAAACCCGAAGGGGGGCTCTTCCTCTGGATTTCCCTGCCCCGCTACATCAACACGGACGAGCTTCTCCCCAAAGCCATCGAAAAGAAGGTAGCCTACGTCACGGGTTCGGCCTTCTACTTCGACAATCCCGAGTTCAATGCCATGAGGATCAACTTCTCATATTCCAGCCTCGCCCAGATCGAAGAAGGCATCAAGCGGCTCGCAGAGCTTGTCACCGAGATCATCGCGGCGCACGAGGCCGGGCCGAGGGGGCAGACTCAGACCGAAGGGCTCTGAGCCAGAGAGAATCCCGGCGGCCCGCCGCCGCATCCGGCCGGATCGACACAAGGGGACAAACTCTGTCGCTACTCCGGTACCCCTGTCCGGCCGGCATCGGAAAGCCAGAGGCAGCTCAGCGCCGGGATACGTATGGCATTGTCCCTGACAACCGGCGCGACGCCGCTCAGTCTGTCCGCGAGAGGTCCCGTGAAGCCCGCCCGGAGAGTGATGCCCGCATCGATCCATTGATCCTCTTCCGAGAAATTTGCCAGAACGAGAGTCTTCGTTTCCTCATTCTCTCTGAGAAAGCTGAATACGTGCTGATTGTCGTTGCGCATCATCTGGTAGGGAGAACCGCCCGAGAATTCGGAGGATTCTTTCCGGATCCTCGCGAAGCGCCTGATTCCCTCCCGGATTCTGAACTCCGCCGAACTCCTCTTTGCAAGATGCCCGAGGAGCTTCCAGTCTATTGCCGGTCTGTGCATCCAGCGGTTGTCGTCCTTCAGCGCGGGATCGGACTCGTAGGAACGGTCGTTGCACAGGGCGAGCTCATCCCCGTAATACACGAGGGGAATACCGCCGAAGGAGAAGACCACTCCGTAGAGAAGGAGAATTCGCCTCAGCGCGAGTTCGACGAGGAGGGGATCCCCGCTTTCACGGGCCTTCTCGAGGCCGCAGAGACTCGCACAGCTGCCGGAGATGCGCGCGTCCTTCGTCTTCGGATTGTACATGAAGGGGTGTCCCGCCGCGGGCGAACCGGGGAATTTCCCCGTGTAGTAGTCGATGAGGAAGCGGCGGTGCAGCGCCGGGGTGTATCCGACGGACTGGGCGTCGAGATCGGAGAAGCCGAGTCCGATGTCGTCGTGGCAGCGGACATAGGTGATCCAGGTCGTGCCTGAGGGAATAGGTGGAATGTTTTCCAGTCCCCTGACGAGGAGCCTCGTATTCTTTGTCGCGAGGGCGTCCCAGAGGTAGACCATGAGGGAAGCGTTGTAGGCGATGTCGCATTCCTTCGTCTGCGCGTCGCCGAGATAGCGGATGATCTCGACGGGCTGGACGATCGCCTCGGACTTGAAGACGGTGCCGGGGGCGACGACGCGGCAGCAGGCCTTCATCGTCTGCAGGATGAGGTGGGCCTCCGGCTCGTTCTGGGAGGATGTGCCGATGCGCTTCCAGAGGAAGGGAGTGGCGTCCAGCCTGAGTACATCGACGCCCAAATTCGCGAGATTGAGGATGATGCGCAGCATCTCGACGAATACGGCCGGATTGGTGTAGTTGAGATCCCACTGATAGCGGTTGAAGACCGTCATGATCCACCGGGAAATTTCCGGCTTCCAGGTAAAGTTTCCCGGAGCGAGCTCGGGGAATACCTCCGGCAAGGTCTTCTCGAATTCGTCGGGAACAGCTCTATCGGCGTACATATAATAGAAGTTCTGATACGCTTCCTCGCCGGCGAGCGCGCGCCTCGCCCACTCGTGGCTGTCAGCCGTGTGATTGAGGACGACATCGAGGCAGAGCAGCATCTTCTCCCGCCGCAGGGTCGACGCAAGTCGGGTCAGGTCGCCGAGCGTGCCGAAGCGGGGATCGACATCCCGGTAGTCGCTGACGGCATAGCCGCCGTCATTCTCGCCTTCGCGCGATTTCAGAACGGGCATCACGTGGACATAATTGACGCCGAGATCTTTCAGGTAGGGAATCCGTCCCTCCACCCCGCAAAGATCGCCGGCGAATCTGTCCGCGTAGAGCATGGTGGCCACCCAACGTTGGTCCAAAAACCAGGCAGGATCGGCCTCGCGTTCGCAGTCAAGCTCGGCGAGGTCTGAAGGACGTTGTGACTGCGCTTCGACAAGGGCTTCCCCGAGACGCTCCATCCAAAGCTCGAAATCGGCACGATCGCCGTAGAGCTTGCGGAAACCTTCAGCTATCGCCGAAAATCTTGCCCCGAGTCGGGCGAGGAAGAGAGGCTTGACGGAATCAGGCAGCGCGCTCAACTCGAGTTTGCCGACGAGCGTTGCGAGGATAGCCTCCGAATGCTTCATGGAAAAGCCTCCGTATGTGAGCCCGGGACAGTCTCTGTCCCGGGGAATGCCGCCTTCAGTACAGGCTCTCTTACCAAATACCGCAGGCAGTGGTCAATGAAAAGATACACAGTGGCCGTTTTTCCTTCCGATTATGAAAAAATGGACTGATAATCCATCAATATCCTTGAAACAAGTGTCATCAGGTCGATATCTTCTCACATTATTGTGGGATCCCATACGGAACCGGACTACGGAGTCGGAACCGGGGAAACGAGGCGCCCTCTGGGGGCCGCACTGATTTCCTTCTGCCAAGGGATGCCCCGGAGGATTACCGATGCCCATCATAGAACTGAAAGACGTCAAAAAAGT
The DNA here is from genome assembly GCA_963678065.2 of Treponemataceae bacterium. GTDB lineage: Bacteria > Spirochaetota > Spirochaetia > Treponematales > Rectinemataceae. The sequence goes on along the minus strand of CAXXVZ010000003.1, from coordinate 457,801 downwards.
GTACCCTCTCGGAAAGGTCGAAGTCCACGCTGTCAAAGGCGTGTCGTTCTCAATCGAGAAAGGTGACTTTGTCTCGATCGCGGGTCCCTCCGGATCCGGAAAGACCACCATCCTCAATATGATCGGTCTCATAGACAAGGCGACTTCGGGCGATGTCATGATCGGCGGTAAAAAGACCTCCGGCCTCTCAGACAAGGAACTGACGCTGATGCGCCACCAGACGCTCGGCTTCATCTTCCAGTCTTTCAACCTCATCCCTGTTCTCAATGTCTGGGAAAATATCGAATTTCCTCTCCTCCTCGGGAAGACCAATACTAGCAAGGCTGAAAAGAAGGAGTGGATCGACTGGCTCATCGCCGAAGTCGGACTCTCGGAATGGAGAACCCACAAGCCGAATGAACTTTCGGGAGGCCAGCGCCAGCGCGTCGCGATCGCGCGAGCCCTCGTGACCAAGCCCGTCATCGTCCTCGCCGACGAACCGACAGCCAACCTCGACTCGGCCACGGGCGAGCAGATCATTGAACTCATGAAGAAGATCAACCGCGAACTCGCAACGACCTTCATCTTCTCCACTCACGACGCCAAGATCGTCGCAGTCGCCGACCACATCATCCGCCTCCGCGACGGACTCGTAACGGAGAACTATCGCTGCGGAGAGGATGAGACCTGCAAGGAAGCCGCTCCCGGAGCGGTGACGGACTGAGCGGCATGAACGTCATCATAAGAATGGCCTTCAGGAACCTCCTGGAGCACAAATCAAAGAGCCTCATCGTCGGAATACTGCTGGCTCTCGGTGTCCTCATCCTCGTGGTGGGGAATTCTTTCATCGACGCGTCGGCAGCGGGAATACGAAACACCTTCACCGACTCTTACACCGGGGACGTCTTCATTTCCGGAACCTCTCCGAACGGCAAGGTCTCCCTCTTCGGCGTGCAGTCGGTGGGTGGCCTCGACGCGACCCCCAACATTCCAGACTATGAAAAGGTCCGCGCCAAAGTGGCTTCACTGCCGGGGGTGAAAGGCGTAACGAGCCTCGCCACCGGCTTCGGCATGGCGATAAAGGACGCAGAGGAGAGCGCGCGGGACGCGTCCGCTGACGGCTCTTCCGACGACGATCCTGGCGCCGGCTTTCTCTTCATGTTCGGCATAGACGCACAGGACTACTGGAAGGTCTTCGACAGCGTGGATATTACCTCCGGCCAGAGACTCGCCCCCGGACAGCCCGGCCTCATTCTCTATGAAAAGCACATGGAGACGCTGTCCAAAAAACTGGGCAGGAAGCTCAAGATCGGCGATCCCATCCTCATCCAGGGATACAGCTCCGGCGGCATGAGACTGCGCGAGCTAACCATCGTCGGCACCTACAAGCAGAAGGGGGACGGCGCTTCTCCCGAGCAGATGTCCTTCGTCGACATCGACTCCCTGCGCGTTCTCGCAGGCATGACGGTCGGGGCGGACGAAAACATCACTCTCACGAAAACCCAGACGGCCATGCTCGACACGGCGGATACCGACAGCCTTTTCGGCGACAACATGGTCGAAAGCGCGGCTCCAGTCTCCAAGGGCTTCGACGAAAAGAACCTCGCCACACTCCTCGGCGACAAAACCATCCGGGAAAAGCTGAACGCCGTCGACCTGGGAGCCTGGCAGTTCATGCTCATCCGGACCGAAAAACCATCCGACGGACCACAAGTGTCCAGAGCGCTCAATACCTGGTTCGCGTCGGAAAAGATCGACGCCGAGGCGGGAGACTGGCAGAAGGCCGCAGGACCCTACGGGCAGTCGGTCGATGTCGTCCGGATAGTGTTCAACATCGCGATCATCATCCTCGCCATCGTCGCGATCATCATCATCATGAACACCCTCGTCATCTCGGTCATCGAGAGGACGGGCGAGATCGGCACGATGCGCGCGATCGGAGCCGGCAGGGGGTTCGTGCGCAAGCTTTTCGCCACCGAAACCTTTGTACTCTCCCTCGTATTCGGCCTTGTCGGCGTCCTTCTTTCGGTCGCTACGGTCGCGATACTCAAGTCGCTCCACATCGCGGCGGGCAATCCCTTCCTCGAAGTCCTTTTCGGTGGCAAATACCTCAATCCTTCGGTGAGCCTCGGCACAATACTCGGCTCGCTCGCCGGAATCATCGCGGTGGGATACCTCGCCCACCTCTACCCCGTGTCCGTCGCGCTCAAGATCCAGCCCGTGCGCGCCATGCAGTCGGAATAGGAGAACGCCGTGAGCGTCATCGCCAATATTGCATTCCGGAACCTCTCCCGACAGAAGAAGAGGTCTTTCCTGCTCGGAGGCGCCATAGCCTTCGGCATCATGATCGTCACGCTGATCAACGGCTTCGCGGGCGCCTTCATCAACAACGTGTCCGAGAACTTCGCCTATCTGATGGCGGGCCATGTCTTTGTGACTGGAAACGAGAAAACCGCCTCGGGCAAGTCCCTGGAAGTTATCCGCGACGACTCCGTCATCAGCGCGGCCCTGAAGAACGCGGGTATAAAGCCGGTGTTCATCACGAGGACGAGCGAGTTCCAGGGCACACTCGTATTTGAAACCAAGACTGCCCGCCAGAACATCACAGGCCTCGACCTCTCCTCGTCGGGCTTTCTGAAAGAGAGACTCGTCCTCGCATCCGGCAACTGGGATGCCGCCGCGCAGAAGGATGCCATCATCATTTCCGAGAAGATCGCGAAGAAGCTCAATGCCCAGGCGGGAGACAGACTTCTCGTGCAGCTCTCGACCCTGACAGGACAGAACAACGTGGGAGAGTTCACGGTCGCCGCGATCAACAGGGACACCAGCATCATCGGCGCCGTCATGGCATACGCCAACATCGACTACGTGAATGAGCTCGTCGGCCTCAAGAAGGGCGAGTACATGAGCATGGGACTCATGCTCTCCGACCTCAAGGAGTCGGGCAATGCTGCCGAAGCCCTCTACAAGAATATGAAGACATCGGGCCTGCAGCTCTTTGACCGAGGCACCAAGAACGAAAATGGCGCGGTCACCCCCTTCCAGGCCATGATGCGCAATCAGAAAAAGGAAAAATGGGAGGGCATCAAGTACCGCATCCTCACCATCGACGACATCATGTCTGAGGCCAGGCAGATCGTCACGGCCTTGGACACCGCGAGTCTCATCATCCTCATCGTGCTTTTCTTCATCATCATGGTCGGCATCACCAACACCTTCAGGATGGTCATGTACGAGCGCATCCGGGAGATCGGTACCATGCGGGCGGTCGGCGTACAACGGGGCGAAATACGGGGGCTTTTCCTCTACGAAGCTCTCTTCCTCGCCATCGGCGGGGCCGTGGCGGGCATCGCGCTCTCTCTCGTCCTCATGGGCATCCTGTCCCTGTTCAACTTCGGTATGGATTCGCCGATCTTCCTCATCATGAAAAACGGACATCTCTCATTCTTCGTACCGCCCTTTCGGGCAATCTTCAACGTCCTCCTCATCGCTATTTTGACTCTGGCCGCGGCCTTCTTCCCTGCACGGAACGCCGCCAGGCTCGAACCCGCAGAAGCCCTGAGGACACAGAAATGATTACATACAGGAGTCTCTATATGAACCACGATCCGCAGATGCATTCCGGAATCAGGCGCAGGGCGCCCTCGCCTCGTTTGTGGCTTGGGAGGACAACCGCGCTGATGCAGTGCGCGCTCTTCCTCCTCACCTTCGTTCCATCTTCCGGCCTCTTCGCTCAGACAGCCGATCCGGTAAAAATCCTGCAGACGCTCGACACTCTCGAAGACTTTTCGGGCAAGGATTATTCCTCGCTCATCACGATCGTCTCGGAGAAACCGGGCGAAAAGCAGACTGTGACTCAGGTCAGGCTTTACCGCCGCGACACCAAAAAACAGTTCGCCCTCCTCATCATGCTTCCTGAAGTCAACAAAGGCCAGGGCTACCTCCGCGAGGAAGAGAGCGTCTGGTTCTACGATCCGACGAGCCGCAAGTTTTCGTTCTCGTCGATCAAGGAAAACCTGCAGAACAGCGAGGCCAAAAATTCCGACTTCACGAAGACCTCCCTCGTCGATGACTACACCATCGAGTCCACGAAAGAGGGGATGGTGGGCAAATTCCCGGTCTGGATCCTCGACCTGAAGGCGAAGACCAACGAGGTCGCCTACGAGCGCATGAAGCTCTACGTCCGCAAGGATCGGACCATGCTGCTCAAGCAGGAAGATTTCTCGGTCTCCGGCAGGCTCATGCGCACGACTCTCTATCCCAAGTACGCCGAGATCGACGGAAGGCTCATGCCCTCCCAAATACTCATCGTCGACGAGATCAACAAGGGAGAGAAGAGCCAGATCACCATGGCCGAGCAATCCGTGGCTCCCCTGCCCGACAAGGTCTTCACCAAGGCCTTCATCGAGCAGGTGAATAAATAGGAGTCAGTCATGGCTAAAAAAGCATTCACCAGGACCTTCAGCCTCCTCTGCCTCGGTTTTTTGGCGACGTTTTCGGGTTTTGCGCAAGAGAGTCTCCCCGGTTCCGGAAGTGCGAGCGAGGATGCTCTCTTCGGCGACGAAGTCGTGGACAATACGCCAGTGAAGGATGCCGGCAATGGCGTCTCCGCAGCCCTCAAGACCGACAAAGTCAGGATCGGCGGGAGCTTCACCGGGAATATAGGCCTGAGCTGGAAGTGGAACACTCCATGGACCGGCGGGTTCGATCCCCTGAAACCGGATTCGACCGTCGTCAATCCCACGCTGTCCAGCCTCGTCTTCTTCGACGCGAGGCCGGACGAGGACTTCCGGGTTTATGGCTCTGCCAAGATCGCCTGGCCATTCACTGCAACCAGCACATTCCTGACATCGGCGACCTTGACTGGCTCCTCCCTTGTCACGACTTCAGGCCAGATTGCCCTCCCGAACATCTCGGTATTCGAGCTCTTTTCCGATTTTTCATGGAAAGACTCCGTCTTCTTCCGTTTCGGGAAGTCCACGGTCAAGTGGGGAACAGGCTACTTCTGGAGTCCCGCCGATGTCATCAATGTCGGGTCCATAGATATCACCGACCCGACTGCCCAGCGGGAGGGTCCGGTCAATTTCCGGGTACACATGCCCATACTCGGAACGCAGAACAATCTCTACGCCTACGCCATCCTGAACCCCAAGGATCCGACCAATCCCCTGCCTGTCTATCCCTCGGACATCGCGCTCGCGGCAAAGGCCGAAGTGCTCGTAAAGCACTATGAGGTGGGGCTGGGGGGCTACTACCAGTACGGAAGGCCTGAGCGCGGTATGCTGACACTCGCGGGCCCTCTGGGGGACTTCGATATGTTCGGCGAGTTCAGCATCGCGCACGGGAGCGAGAAAACTTTTTACTCATCCATAAGCGCTTCCTACCCGTATCTCATCGCCTTGCCGAAAAAGACAGATTGGATCCCCTCGGGCACGGCCGGACTGCTGTACAATAATTCAAAAGCAAATATTGTGGCCATCGCACAGTATTTTTACAACGGCGAGGGGTATTTCGATTCCGACCGCAAGAATCTCATCTCCACCGGAATGGCAGTCATTGAGACCCCAGGGCTCCCCTCTTCTGCCGTAAAAGCGCTCAGCGGGGCACTCGCCGCAGTGGCCTACAATTCGGGCATGCACTACGCGGGGTTCTCGTTCAGCAAGTCGGAATTTCTCGACGACAACATAACGGTTTCGATCCTGTCGATCGCAAACCTCTCCGATTTCTCGGGTCTCGTGAAGCCTTCGGTAACCTGGAAGCTCTTTGACAGGATGAGCCTCCAGGCGGACCTGACCTTCGTTTTCGGCGAAAAGGCGACTGAGTATGGTGTACTCTTCCAGGGGAATCCGGTCAGTCTCGGGATTTCCGCCAAGCTCGGGACAGGTGCCTTCTGAAAGTTCCGTGATTGCGGTATAATGAACGCGGCAGGAGAGTGGAATCCTGCCGCAACATCATATTTCGACGAAGGAAGATTGATGAAAGCCTACCCGATCACCGACAGGATACACGCTCTCCATGTCGACATACGGACCACCGATCTCTTCGAGGGAATCTGGCCCATCCCAGACGGCGTCTCCCTCAACAGCTATGTCGTGAAGGGCGAAAAAACGGCCTTGATCGACCTGGTCCGGGACTGGACGAATGCTCCTGCCATTCTGGGCGATCAGCTCTCCCAGGCTGGCACCGGCATCTCCAACATCGACTACCTCATTCTGAATCACCTCGAACCCGACCACACCGGCTGGCTCGCCGAGTTCAAGGCCCTCAATCCTCACGTGAAGATCTACGCGACAGCCAAAGGTGTCGAACTCGTCAAATCCTTTTACAAGATCACCGAGGGTCTCGTTGTCGTAAAGACCGGCGACACGCTCGATCTCGGCGAAGGCATGGTGCTCCACTTCATCGAGGCGCCGAACGTCCACTGGCCGGAAACAATGGTGACATACGAGCCTGTTTCCGGCATCGCCTTCACCTGCGACGCCTTCGGCGGCTTCGGCGCACTCGGAGACAGGGTTTTCGACGACCAGTTCGATACGGCCGAACACAGCTTTTATGAGAAGGAGTCGCTCCGCTACTACTCCAATATCGTGTCGAGCTTCGGGCTTTTCGTGAAAAAAGCCATCGAAAAACTCTCGATCCTCGATCTCAAGGTTGTCGCGCCAAGCCACGGCATAATCTGGCGCAAAGACCCGCAGGTCATCATCGGGCGTTATGCGAAATATGCGGATTACCTGGATAAAAATCGCGAGAAAGAGGTCTGCGTCGTCTGGGGTTCCATGTACGGCAACACCGAGAAGGGTCTGAAGGCCGTTCTTGCCGGACTCGATCACGAGAAGGTTCCCTATGTCCTCCACAGGATCCCGAACGAGGACGTCTCCTTCGCGCTCGCCGACGCATACAAGTGCGAAGGCATAATCGTCGCGATGCCCACCTACGAGTACAAGATGTTCCCGCCCATCGCCTACCTCCTCGAGGTGTTCGAGCGCAAGCATGTCTGGAACCGGAAAGCGCTGCGCATCGGCAGCTGGGGCTGGGTCGGCGGGGCCAAGAAGGATTACGAGGCCAGGATCGCGCCCCTCAAGTGGGACAGCCTCGAGAGTGTCGAGTGGGCAGGAAGCCCGGACGCCACGACTCTCGACGTCCTTTTCGAGCGCGGACGCGAGCTCGCCCGCCACGTGAAGGGCGCATAACGAGGACGTATCTGCGCTTCGCGAGTCGGATTTGCGCGACAAAAAAGGCCGTCCATCTGGTATGGGCGGCCTTTTTGTCGGAACGGCACCGCGCGGTTATGGCCCGTGGCTTGCGCTGTTGCGATTTATGCAGGAAAGTCAGTCTTCCGGTTTGTCCGCCGCTTCCTTGCCTTTGCCGAATTTGTTGGAAATTGTTATAAGAATATAGAATACACCAAGAGTCGCGAAGACTCCGATGAGTCCGCCGGCAGTGACTGCCAGGGCCTGGACCTGTATGCTCGCGTACCTGATATTTTCGATGAGTGCATCCATTTCTGACTCCTTACATCACGAAAAGCGGAACGAGGGCGAGCACCATGCCGCCCGCGATGATGGATCCCACCTGGCCTGAAACATTGGAGCCTATGGCCGGCATGAGGATGATGTTTCCGCGCTCCTCGTCGTTCGCCATCTTCTGGATGATGCGGGCCGACATCGGGAAGGCGGAAATTCCGCAGGCGCCGATCATGGGGTTGATCTTCTTGTCCTTGGGCAGGAAGAGGTTGACGAGCTTGGCGAAGAGGACGCCGCCCGCGGTGTCGAAGATGAAGGCGACGAGTCCCATGGCGAGGATCATGAGAGTCTTGAGATTGAGGAACTTCTCGGCGGTCATACTCGATCCGATCGTGATGCCGAGGAGGAGGGTGACGAGGTAGGCAAGCTCATTCTGGGCCGTCTGCGAGAGGCGCTCGAGGACACCCGACTCGCGGATGAGGTTCCCGAACATGAGCGAGCCGATGAGGGGCACCGAGATGGGGGCCACAAAGCCGGCGATTATGGTGACGACGATGGGGAAGAGTATCTTGAGCCACTGCGGAACCTTGCTCTCGTGGTACTGCATGTGGATCATGCGCTCTTTTTTGGTGGTCAGGAGTTTGATGACGGGCGGCTGGATGATGGGCACGAGGGACATGTAGGAGTAGGCCGCCACCGAGATGGCCGCGAGGTAGTCGGGGGCGAAGCGCGTCGCGACGAAAATCGAGGTCGGGCCGTCGGCCGCGCCGATGATGCCGATACTCGCCGCCTCCTTCAGGCTGAAGCCGAGGAAGGTCGCTATGATCATCGTGGCGAAGATGCCGAACTGCGCGGCCGCCCCGAAGAAGATCATGACCGGGTTCTTGAAGAGCGGGCCGAAGTCGATCATCGCCCCTACCGCGATGAAGATGAGGAGGGGGAACAATTCCGTCAGGATGCCTGCGTTGTAGAGAATGTTCAGGAAGCCGGGGGCGTCGCCGTTCGTGGGGATGCCCGCGATTGAGAGCGGCAGATTGACAAGGATGGCGCCGAAACCTATCGGCAGGAGCAGCATAGGCTCGTAACCCTTGTTGATGGCAAGCCAGATGAGAATGCCGCCGATGCCGTACATGACCAGATGCTGCCATGTGACCGACGTGAAACCGATGAATACCTCGCTCATGTCGTGAGTCTCCGTGTGGTTTGAATACAGGTATTATGACTGAAAGGAAGGTTGAAGACAACTCAAAACGGCTGTCCAACAGCTTTGTTTCCGAAGAGGCCTGCCGGGCTGTCCTTAAGATGGCCGCTTGGCCCTCCGGACGCGCGCGTGATATCCTTGCCATGAAATGAATACACCACAGCGCGTGGCCGTCGGACTTTCCGGCGGCGTCGATTCGGCCGTCGCGGCGGCAATACTGAAGGACAAGGGTTTCGAGGTTTTCGGCCTCACCATGAAGATATGGTCGGGGGCCGTGAAGATACAGGAAGGAGCGAAGCACGCATGTTACGGCCCTGGCGAGGAAGAGGATATAGCCGCATGCGAACGCCTGTGCGCGCAACTCGGAATAGAATACCATGTCGTCGATCTCTGCGCGGAGTACGAAGCCAAAGTCCTCGACTATTTCCGGAGCGAGTACCTCGTGGGCCGGACTCCGAATCCCTGCATCGTCTGCAACCGTGAACTCAAATTCGGCTTTCTCTGTTCACGCGCGCGGCAATCCGGGCTCGCGTTTGACGCCTTCGCCACGGGACACTATGCCCGCATCGAGAATGTCGGCGGCATCAACTACCTGAAGACCGCCTCCGTCGCGGCGAAAGATCAGAGCTACTTCCTCTACGGACTCGACTCGGGGCGGCTGTCAGAAATCATGTTCCCGCTCGGAGAGCTGACAAAAGAGGAAGTGCGCGATATCGCGCGCGGCCTAGGGCTCGAGGTCGCGGAGAAGGCCGAGAGTCAGGATTTTATCGCAGGAGGTGACTATTCCCCCCTCTTCTCAGACCGCGAACCCATGCCCGGCGACATCGTTACGACAGACGGGAAATGTGTCGGCCGTCACCGGGGGCTTCCGTATTACACTATCGGACAGAGGCGAGGGATAGGGCTCAGCCTGGGAGCCGAAGCCCTCTACGTCCTCTCGCTCGACGCGGTGAACAACAGGGTTGTTGTCGGATCGGGCGGAGGGCTCTTCTCGGAAGGCCTCGAGTCGGCCGACTTCCGGTTTCAGAATCCGGCAGCCATCTGCGGCCCTTTCAGGGCGCGGGTGAAGATCAGGCAGAACCAAAGGCCTGTGGATTGCCTTGTCACGCCTCATGTTGCCGGAGGAAAGGCCTCCATTCCGGACGATCTCCGGGCCGGAGATGTCGGCAGAGGCGCGCGCATAGAGTTCGATATTGCTCAGAGGGCCGTCGCCCCCGGACAATCGGCCGTGCTCTATTCCGAAGATGGAAGGGTCCTCGGTGGCGGCGTCATAGATTCGGCTTTCAAGCTCTGACGCCCTCGTAGTAGAAGGTTCTGAGGGAGACAGCGGATCGCGGCAGTCGGAATTTTCCCGAAAAGCTCTCGGCTTGACCTGGGCGGGTTTCATCCGTATAGTTGATCCGATGCGGTAACCCTCATCGAACGACAGGGGGTGCACCGGTCTCGACCCGTGCGGTCCGTATCATGTGTTGCAGGTGGAGCCGCCGATCTCCTAACATTCGGCAAAACTTTATGTGCCAACAACAACGGCACCCTCGCCCTCGCTGCGTAAGTAGCGCTGTGACGACGGACGCGCGGCTGCGCTGCCTCGAGCGGCCGATGCGTCTGTAACCGACCAAGGCTTGCCCGACGCCGGATCCGGACGGCGCCGGGGACAGATTCCGGGATACGGGTGGGAAAGCGCGCCGATCCGCGACCCCCACCCCGACAACCTGAAAGGACGGACAAACCTGTAGAGGCGCATGGTGCGCGTTCGGGGACGCGGGTTCAACTCCCGCCACCTCCATGGAAGGAAAGCCGCTCCGGCATTGCCGGGGCGGCTTTCCGCTTTTCTGCCCCTATTGTCCTTTGCGGGATTGCTTGCCAATCGCCGGGGAAGTTCTATAATGCAGGAGTGGTGGCAGAGCCGCAGCCGCCTTGAGTCTGTCCATGATATTCTCGCGGCCAAGGAGCACAGGCATGAAAATTCTCCGCACTCTTTCGTTCGCGCTGCTCGCGTTTGCCCTCGCGTCGGGCGCCTTCGCGCAGAGCGCCCCGCCCGCTACGGGCGCCTCTCTCACAATCGGCCTCCTCATGGTCGGTCCCTACAACGACCACGGATGGAGTCAGGCCAACTACGACGGCGTGAAGTATGTCAACGCCAAGGTCCCTGGAACCAAGATGGTCTACATCGACAAGGTCAACCCCGCGGACAGGCCCGGAACCACGGCCTCCCAGCTCGGGGAAAGCCTCGTGAGCCAGGGCGCGAAGCTCGTCATCTTCAGCTCGGATGACATGACGGACGAAGCGGTCAAGTTTGCTCAGGCTCATCAGGACATCTTCGTCATCATGACCTCGGGCGACCAGCAGTGGAAAGAAGGAAAGGCGTACAAGCCGCTCGCCAACATGGTCAACGTCATGGGCAGGATGGAGTACGGCAAGATGATAGCCGGCGTCGCCGCGGCCCTGACCACCAAGACCGGCCAGATCGGCTATCTCGGCCCCCTCATCAACGACGAGACCCGCCGGCTCGCCTCCTCCGCCTACCTCGGCGCGCACTACGCCTGGGTCAACTACCTCAAGAAAGACCCCACTCAGCTCAAGTTCAAGGTGAGTTGGATCGGCTTCTGGTTCAACATCCCTGGCGTCACGTCCGATCCCACCCAGGTCGCCGACGACTTCTTCAACACCGGATACGATGTTGTGATCTCCGGCATCGACACGACGGAGGCCGTCGCCGAAGCTGCCAAGTTCACCGCGCAGGGCAAACAGGTCTGGGCTGTCCCCTACGACTACGCCAAGGCCATCGACGAGGGGAAGGGTGTCTCCCTCGGCGTCCCCTACTTCAACTGGGGGCCCGCCTACACCACAGCGGCCAAGGCAGCTATGGCCGGCAGCTGGAAGAGCCACTTCGAGTGGAACGCTCCCGACTGGAAGAACATAAACAACGCCGACAGCTCGGCCGTCGGTTTCGCCAAAGGAACTCTCTCCAAGGCCGCGAGCGACGGCATCGACAAGTTCATAGGCGAGCTGGCAAAGGGCCTCAATCTCTGGAAAGGTCCAGTCAGTCTCCAGGACGGCAGCGTCTACCTGAAAGATGGACAGACCGCGACCGACCAGCAGGTCTGGTATCTGCCCCAGCTCCTTTCCGGCATGGCCGGCCAGAGCGTCTCCAAATAGCCCAAAGTCGATTGCAGGGGAAGGTGGCCTTCTTGAGCCGCCTTCCTCACCTCGAATCCCGGATTTTCCCGCGCGAAGACCTGCCGGATCGCAGGTCTTCGCCGTAAAAAGGGCATCCATGCGCATAGAACTGCGAAACATCCGCAAGACATTTGGCAGGGTCAGAGCCAACGACGGAATTTCGCTCGATATTCCCGCCTCGACCATACAGGGTATCCTCGGAGAGAATGGTGCCGGGAAAAGTACCCTCATGAAAATCCTCTCGGGCTTCCAGAGACCCGACTCCGGAACCATCCTCCTGGACGGCGCGCCGGCTGTGATCCAGTCGCCTGCAGACGCAATAGCCCGCGGCATCGGCATGCTCCACCAGGATCCTCTCGACTTTCCGACCCTGAGCATACTCGACGACTTCCTTCTCGGCGCGAATGGCAGAATCGTCCCAGACAGGCGCAAGACGGGCCGTGAGTTCAGGGAATTGGCGGCCCGGCTCGATTTCGACCTCGATCCATCAGTCCGGGTCGATTCGCTGACAGTCGGAGAACGCCAGCAACTCGAGATTCTCCGGCTTCTCTGGCTCGGCGCGAAGACCCTCATCCTCGACGAGCCGACGACGGGCATAAGCCTCCCGCAGAAGGAAAAACTCTTCGCGACCCTCCGGAAACTCGCGTCCGAAGGCATGACAGTGCTCTTCGTCTCGCACAAGCTCGAGGACGTGGAGGCGCTGTGCACCGCCGCCGCCGTACTCAGGCAGGGAGCCCTCGCGGGAATCGCCCTGCCCCCCTTCCGCACCGAGGCGTTAGTCTCGCTCATGTTCGGCAAGGAGGTCTGCCTCGCCCCACGCGCCCACATCGCGCCAGGACGGAAAGTTCTCTCGGTCAAGAAGGTCTCGCTCGATAGCATCAGGCTGCAGATCCGCGGTGTCGACCTCGATGTCCGGGCGGGCGAGGTCATCGGGCTCGCAGGCATGGAAGGGTCGGGGCAGTCGCTCTTCCTCGGAGCCTGTGGCGGCCTCATGCAGCCCGCTGAAGGAGCTTTCTGCCTCGACGAGGAAGAGAAGGTCATGACTGGCAAAACCCACCACGACTTCCGCAGGCACGGTGTGGCCTACCTCCCCGCCTCGCGCATGGAGGAAGGACTCATTCCGGGCATGAGCCTCGCGGAGCATTTCGCCCTCGCGGACGGCTCGGCCGAGTTTTTCGTCGACCGCGGACGCTACCTCGAATTCACGAAGCGGAGAATCGAAGAGTTCAACATAAAAGGCAGACCCGACAGCAGGGTGGAATCCCTCTCCGGGGGGAACCAGCAGAGAGCCCTCCTCGCCCTCATGAAGACGCGGCTCTCCCTCATCCTCGTCGAACATCCCACGCGCGGCCTCGACATCGAATCGACCATTTACATCTGGAGCAAGCTGAAGGAACGCTGCACCACCGGCACGGCAATTGTCTTCATCTCCTCCGACCTCGACGAGATTCTCCGCTACAGCGACCGTGTCCTCGTTTTCTTCGCCGGGAAGGTCTCGCCCCCCCTCGATGCTGAATCGCTCGGCGTGGAGAAACTCGGCCGCCTCATCGGAGGCAGGGATTGGGAGAGCCTTTCAGGAAAGGAGTCCGACCGTGCCTAGACAGAGCCTGCGCGATCTCGCCTTCGGCGCGGGAGCCGTCCTCGCCGCCCTCGCCTTCACCTCCATTATCCTCATCCTGACGGGCACATCGCCCATCGCGGCCTTCGGAAACATCATCCTAGGTTCCGTGTCACCCGATGTCTGGGACGACGTCATCGTGTCCTGGGTGCCCCTCATCCTCGTGGCCTCGGGCCTCCTCGTCACCTTCACCGTGGGGCTCTGGAACATAGGCATCGAGGGACAGATCACGCTCGGAGGGATTTTCGCGACCTGGGCAATGCGCTCGACCTTCGAGTCAGGACTCTCTCCCACCCTCGTCCTCGCCATCGCAATCCTCGCAGGCATGGCTGGCGGGGCCCTGTGGGCGCTGCTCGCGGGAGCCCTGAAGACTTTCGGAGGCGTCAACGAGATTTTCGGAGGGCTCGGACTCAACTTTGTCGCGACGGCCCTCAATCTCTGGCTCATCTTCGGTCCCTGGAAGCGGCCGGGCGTCGCATCGATGTCGGGCACTCTTCCCTTCCCCGAGGCGATGTGGATGCCGACAATCGCTGCCCAGTCGAGGTTCTCTATCGTTCCGACAGTCCTCGCCGCGGCCGCAATCGCCGCAGTTTTCGTTCTCCTCAGAGGAACCCATTTCGGCCTCCGTCTCAAAGCGGTCGGGAAAAACCCGAGATCCTCCTACATCCTTGGCATCCCCACCTGGCAGCATATGATGGCCTCCTTCGCGATCTGCGGCTTTCTCGCGGGAACAGCCGGGGCCGTCCAGGTGACGGCCGTCTACCACCGGCTCATTCCATCCATCTCGAGCGGCTACGGATACCTCGGCCTCATGGTCGCGATGCTCGTGAACTACAATGCCGGCCCCGTCGTGCCCGTCGCCCTCTTTTTTGCGGCCCTCAACGTCGGATCGATACGGCTGCCCATTGTGCTCAGGCTGGATTCATCCCTCGCAGGAGTCATTCAGGGGACACTCGTACTCTCTGTGCTCCTCGCCCAGGGCCTCAAGCGCAAGCTTCTTGCGCGCGCAAAGGCGGAATCATGACAGGAGAAGCCCTTCTCACCAGCCTCGCCGCGGTGCTCGCGGCGGCGGCCCCGGTAATTTTCGCCGTCATGGGAGAAACCATCAGCGAGCGGGCGGGCGTCCTCAACCTTTCCATGAACGGAACCATCCTCCTCTCGGCGATGGGGAGTTTCGCGGCGACGATAGCGACGGGGAGCCTTGTCGTCGGGTTCGCCGCGGGCGCCGCGATAGGCGCCGCCGTCGCACTCGTCGTCGCCTTCGCGGGGATCAGTCTCAAACAGTCCCAGGTGGCCGTCGGATTCGTCCTCGCGCTCCTCTGCCGCGATCTCGCCTACTTCCTCGGAAATCCCGTCATGGGCCTTCCCGCCCCCCGTCTCAACACTCTTCCGCTCCCGCTCCTTTCGCGGATTCCCCTCCTCGGCCCGCTCCTCTTCAGGCAGGACATCATGACGTACGCGAGTTTCATCCTCATCGCGCTCGCCTGGTTCTTCGTCTTCAGGACGCGGCAGGGACTCGTGCTGCGGGGGATCGGCGAGGCGCCGGCCGCCGCCTATGTGCGGGGCGCGAAGGTGAACCGCCTCAGGTACTTGTACACCGTCGTTGGAGGGGCCATCGCGGGCCTCGCGGGCCCCATCTATTCGCTCTCTGTCAAGGCGGGCTGGAAGGGAACGATCTCCGGACTCGACGGCATCGGCTGGATAGCGCTCGCCATCACGATTTTCGGCGGATGGAATCCTCTGCGCGCCGCGGCCGGAGCATATCTTTTTGCCGTACTTCAGTGGCTGGGTCTCGTCCTCCAGCCGAGCCTGCCCTCGATTCCCGCGCAAGTCCTCCAGGTCGCTCCCTTCCCTCTCATGATACTCACCCTTCTCGTCGTCAATATCGGAAAGGCCGAGTGGGTCGAGCGGAGTCTCGCGCGATTGCCGGAATCGGTCCGTCGGGAAATCGCGCGGATTCTCACCGCGCTGAACGCGAAGCCGCCGGCCTCACTCGGCACACCTTTCGATCCCGAATGAACGGAGAGCCGCAATGAGACCGGGTAGCGCGGACAGGATCGTCTTTCTCTACGAAGACGCGGATATCGTCGCGGTGGACAAGCCGGAAGGGCTGGCCACGATGGCGCCCGAGGGCTCGCGGAGCAGAAATCTCTACGACATAGTCACGGCGCACATCCAGAGAAGGAATCCGAAGGGCCGAGCCGCCATTGTCCACCGGCTGGACAGAGACACCTCGGGAGTCATGGTTTTCGCCAAAAACGCCCGGGCCAAGAAAATGCTGATGGACAACTGGAACGAACTTGTCAGAGAACGGGGCTACACCGCGCTCGTGTCGGGAATTCCCGGCGGGGAGTCGGGGGTCCTCGACTCCTGGCTTGCCGAAAGCCCTGGCGGACAGGTTCACGAGACGCGACCGGGCCTCCGCGGCTCACTCCGGGCGATCACGCGCTGGCGCGTGATCCAGTCGGGCAGTGGCCTCTGTCTTCTCGACCTGCGGCTGGAGACCGGGCGCAAGCATCAGATCAGAGTCCAGCTGGCAGCCGTCGGGCACCCGGTGACAGGCGATCCGCGCTATGGCGACGGAACCGATCCTCTGGGACGACTCGCCCTCCACGCCCACCTGCTTGTCCTCACGCATCCCTTCACGGCAGAAGTTCTGCGTCTCGAAAGCCCGGCCCCGGAAAGCTTCCACAGAGCGCTCTCCGGGATTCCGGCGGCGAGAGGCCAGACTGGGCAGAGGCCGAATCCGCCTTCGGAACGAGGAGGGTCGAGAGGACAGGGGGCACGTGGCAGACGCGAGCCAGGCTCCATATACATACCGCGGGCAGTTCCGGACCACAGGGGGTCGGGGAAGCCAGGAGCAAGAGGCGGCAAGCGCGGGCGCAGCGGGTCCTGAAAGGCCATAGCCGCGGCCTTCCGGCCGGTTGTTTTCACTCCCGCGTGGGGCTACAATTTTCCCGATGAGCCAGAATCGGCAGCGATGGCTGCGCCGCGCTATCCTGTTTCTCCCCTTCGCTTTTCTGACCCTCTGGATCGCCTCGCTGCCCCTGCCGCTCCCCTATGTTCTTGTCCCGCACCGGAGCTATCTGGCATTCGGCAGACAGGCCGCAGACAATAATCGGGGGGCTCTCTTCTCGGAGGCGGGAAGACGCGACACCTTTCTTGTCCTTCCAGATCAGCTCGTCGCCCTTCCTCGCGACAGAAAGGCCTTCACGGACACAGTCGGAGCGCACATGAGCTTGCTGCCCGACTCGCCCGTATTCGGGCCCGTCATAGCGGATATGGCGGAGACTCCCGGGCGGGCCTGCGGTTTCAGAATCATTTCAAGCCGCAAGCCATCTGCGGAAGAGCTTGAAGCGATCCGCGAAGCCGCCGGCGTCCGCAGGGTCGAGCTTAAAATCATCGGCGAGGACGATTCTTCACCAGTCCAGGCGGCGACACGAAAGCTGGATTCCTTCTCCGGAACGATCGGGGCGGAACTGCTCCTCTCTCCCGAGGCTGCACATGCTGAACATCTCTCCGTCCTCTTCTCCGGAACCGACAAGTATGTCTTTTCTGCCCCAGGAGCCGATCTGCCACCCGACAGAGTCCTGTCGATCACGATGGACAGGAAGCGGGCAGTCGGGATCATCGTCAGCGCAGTTATGCCGGGCGGGCGTATCCTGAAACAGGAACTCTCCTTCGAGTCTGAGATCGAGCGGAAACCGGAACTCCTCCTGGTTTCCGACAACACCTCGCCTACGGTTCTGGATTCACTGTACACGGTGAAAAGGCTCAGCCCCGCCTCGGCCGGCGGCGTCGACCTGTCCGCCTTCGAGCTCATCGTTCTCGATGGAATACCCCTTTCCGCAATACGGGGAAAGATGGAATCGGGACTTCTTGCGGCAATCCGCAACCGGAGCGGCTCACTGCTCTTCGTCGCCGACTCGCCTGACTTCGGGATCGAAGGGGCAAACCCTTCCCTCGAAGAGATCCTGCCCGTCACGCTTCTGCCACGCTCACTCAAAAACCTGCCTGACATGGCCATCCTCGTCCTTCTCGATATTTCCGGCTCTATGTTCGGGGACAAACTCTCCCTCGCCAAAGTCACCGGGCTCGAGTTGTTCAGAAATTTGAAACCCGAAGACCTTGTCGGCCTGATGCTGTTTTCGGACAGCCATGAATGGATCTACCGCTTCGAGCGAAACTCCGGGCTCAAACCCGCGCTGCCCCTCGAGCCCATCACGGCGCGGGGCGGCACCGAGCTCGGGCCCGTTCTCCGGGAAGGCATCGAGGCGCTTTCCCGCGAGAGTTACCCTGAAAAGCACATTGTCATCATCTCGGACGGTGTCAGCAAACCCGACGACTTCGTCGCCATAGCCGCGGACGCGGCGTCCCGCGGCATCACCATATCCGCCATGGGCATCGGCAAGGACGCGAACCGCAACCTCCTTTCATCGATAGCTTCGCGCGCGAAGGGGCGATATTACTCCGTGGAATCGGCCGACAGCATCCCAGCGCTCATGTTCGAGGACAGGACAAGCGTCGCGCGGCCTCCGTTTGCGCGCGGCAGGATTCCCATAATCGCGCTGGACGGTTCGAAATCGGGAGAAGTCAGCGGCATGACACAGTACACGGCGCGACCCGGCGCTCTCGTGGTCTTCGCGAACGAGTCGGGGGACCCCTTCTTCGCCTCCCGCGAATACGGCAACAGGGCAAGCCTGTTTTTCGCGAGCGATATCCACGGTTCCATGACAAAGGATTTCTTCTCTGTTCCGCGGGCACTCTCAGGCTTCAAATCGAGGCTCGACTCTCTCTTCACAACCTCCCCCCTCGAACTCAGTGTGGCGGAGATGTATGGCCTGACGGAGGTCATCATCCGTGGAGACCGGATGATCCAGCCCCGGATCGTATTCTCAAAAAACGGGTCCCCGGAGATTGAGGCGAAGTTTCGTCGCTCCCCTTCGGGGCTCTGGGCGGCGGCGGCTGCCCTTCCGGAGTCGGGCGAGTGGCATGCGCGGATCGTCGACAGGGGGACCGTTGTCTCAGGTTTCTCCATGATGGCGAACCACGGCTTTTCAGGGCAGAGGACAGTGGACGCAAAGGCCCTGCGCAGCTTCCGGACACCTTTCTTTGCCCTCCTCCCCCGTCCCGAACTCTGGTTGCTGTTCTTCTTCGCCGCGAGTCTCGCTTCGAGTCTCGTCCTACGGAAGTTTGCCGCAAATCCTGTCGGACGGAGGCGCCCATGAGACGCTTTCTCCCCGTGCGCCTGGCGGCTCTCCTGATCGCCTTCTTTCTGGGCACGGTCCCACTTTCAGCCAGCCCCTACCTCGAAGCCGACAGTCTGAACCTCTTCTACATCAACCGGACACAGATCCGCGATGACACTGGACTGATTCCGGCCGGAGAATTCCGCCTGTTCGCTCGAGGCTGGGATGGCAGCCTTCGCGTCCTTTACTCCGAGATGCGGACCGCCGCGGGAAAGAGCGTCGATGTCGCCTTCTATCTGGACACAGGCATGAAGGATATCGTCGTGGAGTATGGCCCGCGCGGGGAGGCAGGAAGGACCGAGATCGCACTCGCCGGATATGGACTCGCATCTCGGGCGGGCGAACGCGACGCGATCGGGACTCTTACCGCCCCGGCCATTCGTCTGAAGGCGCCAGCACCCCGGATAGCGTTCCCGCGGGGCTCTGTGTCGACCCTCATTCCTCCGGAGAATTTTGACAAGCCGGGAGGCGGAGGCTTCCATGAATCGCTCGTTTTCGACCGGACCGGGCTCGCGGAAGTATCGGGGATTTTTGCGGCGACATGTCGCGCAGGGCCTGATCCCCTTCTGCTTGCGGCCCTCGTTTTCGTCGGATTTTTTTCGGGCCTTTTCGGTTTTTTCTTGTACCGTCATCGCGGATCCGCCATCGTTCCTGGCATCGTACTTTTCTTGGGTCTCCTCCTCGCCACTATGCTGCCACACGAGGGCACTCTGTTCCTCCTGCCACTCGGAGATTTCGATCCGGATATGAGCGTTTCGGGCATCTATCGGGCCAGCATCCCTCCTTCCGGGGAGAGCGCGGTCGTGATCTACTCACAGGACGGGACAGCCCATTCAGGAGCTTCCGAACATGCCCGCCTGAGCGCTGTCGGCCTCTGGGGACCGGGCGAGCGCCTCATCCCCGTGGAGGCGCTTTATGCGCCTGACACGTCGAATTCCGGGAGGTCGACCCTCCGCCTTCGTCTTTCCGCGACTCCGGAACTCCGATGTATCGACGGGAGGTTCTACCTGAGCCCGAAAGGCTTCATTTCGGGATGGATACTCAGATGAAAGCCCAAAGCGCACTGCAAAGGGTCAGCCCTGTCATCCTGTATGCGGCTCTTCCTGCATTCAGCTGCGTCCTCGCAGGCCTGAGTGTCCCCGACATCGCCCTTCCCTTCGGGCTCGTCTTCGCGATTTTCTTTACATATTCCGAAATCGGAATCCTCATTCTCGGAGTCTTGGCAGCACAGGCCCCGGCCCACGCGTCCGGGATCGGCACTTTACACGATCCGGACCCCAGATCCGAACTCGCGTTGCGCGCGTCTATCTTTCCTTCCTTCGCTGTCATGCTCGCCCTCACGGATGGCTATAACAGGGCATTCACCCTTTTTTCCTGTTTGCTCGCCATTTTTCTCGTGCCGGTCGCCCAATCGATCCGAGACCTTTTTGCAAAGAAGCTCGCCCGCTTCGCGATGAAAGGCTTTGCGGGGCGCCTCGTCTTCGCGGTCTTCACCTCGGGAGCTGGCCTTGTTCTCGGATTTCTGAATCCTTTTCTGGCGTCTGTATCTCTGTTGGTTCTCTTCCTTTTTCTGTCGGCTTTCCGCTCCCGATCCTCCCGTGGCGATGGGAGTATTCCGCGTTCCGGCAGTCGAAAATCCGGCCGCGCGGAAGGCAGGTCGCCGCAATGAAATCCCTGATTCCGTACAACCTTATCCGGCTTTCTCTGGCGCGCAGGCTCGCGAACAGACTCGCCGCATACGCTATGGGAGCGCTCTGCGCCTGGCAGATGATCAGCTTCGTCGATATTTTCTTCCACCTCGAAAGGCAGTTCATCAACCTGGCTGGAATCATGCTCTGCTCGTGCTTTGCACCGGTCCTTGTCTGGCCACTTGCATGGGAAGAGACGAGGAAGGACCTCCGGCTGGCCGATCCGGATTCTCTCTTCGAAGCCCTTCTCGAAGCACCCGCGGGGTCTGTCCGCGATATTGTCAAAAAGCGGTTCATCGCCTTCTCCGGGAATCCGGAGACTCTCCGGAATGGAAGGCGCGACATTTTCGCTGCGCGACAATCCAGAGTGCGTCGGCTCCTGAGTCGGGAATTCGCGCTTACTCTCCTCATTGTGCTTGCAGTGCAACTGACAGGCATCGTCAGGCTCGGACATCCTCTGTGGGGCGAGGCGGGGATTCCTCTGACCTCTGTGGCAGGAGGCCGACGGAACACGCAGGCTGAACCAGCGTCGCCTGGAGCCGCCCCTATCGACCCGGCAAGCGCCGAGAGAGCCTTCCCGAACGATCGCACGGGAATGGATCGTTCCCGCTCCGACAGATTCTCGGCCGACGATGAAATCCAGAACAGGGTCGGCGCGGACGCACAGAGAGATGGTCGCGCCGGGGATGCGGCTCCACGCAAGCCCGAACTGACCCTGCCCAGCCGGGGAGAAGAGCGTTTGCAGGGGAATGAAGGGGGCGACGATGAAGCAAAATCCCAAATGCCCGCCGAGAATCCCTCGTCCGGCGGGAAAGACAGAGAACCAGGTGCCCGGGACAATACGGCGCAAGCCCCCGGAACGGCGGACGAGGTCAGGCGCGGCCGCGGATGGGAAAAAACTCCCGACACGAGAATTCCCAGCCCTATCGTCGAATACCGCTCGTGGATGGAGAAGGTCTTCGCGCGCCATTCCGGCCGGACAGCGGCCGCAATCGGCGGGTTGCGCGCTGGCGAGATCGATTCGTTTGAGAGAACGTTATTCGAATCCTTCCGCGTGCCGCCGGGAATCCAGAGGGAAGAGGATCCCTACGCCCTTCTCCTCAAAAACAGATGGCTGAACGGAAAGGAGTCACTTCAGTGAGATTCGCCCGGAAACCGCTGCCCCAAGTATCCTTCTCCTCCATCCTTCCCTTCTGGGTACAGAGGCAGTTCATCCCGGGACTTGCGGCACTCGCGGGCGGATACGGAATCTTCGTGGTCGCGCGTTTTGCCGGCACTATTTCTAGTGGGGGTCTCGCAGTCTCGGCGCTCATCGAGGAGTCCTTGAAGGCGCTTTTAGCCTTCATTCTCGCCCTGTCGTGCATGCGGCAGGCTGACGCCCCCGCTCCGGAGCCCGGGAGCGCGGAGGGCATCCGAAGATGTCTTTGGAGGAGGGAAGGCGCCGTGCGAGGCCTGGGTTTTGGCCTCGTGGCCTGCACCGCTTTCGCGCTCACTGAAAACCTGGCTTATGCGCTGGTTTTTCCCGAATCCGGCATCTTCGCCCGGCTGTGGTGGAGCGTTCCCGTTCATATGATCTCTTCTTTCCTCTCTGCAGCAGGACTTTTTCCCATCCTCATTCTTGTCGCGAACAGGAAAGCCCCTGTCAGGGAAAGGCGGACCGACACGTGGCTGCCAATAAAAACCACGGCATGGTTCGCTGCCTCATCCCTGTTTCACTACTCTGCCAACCTGATAGTCTCGACGGGCCCTTCTCCGCTCGCGGTCAACATCGCCGGCCTCGTTCTGGTGCTCGCGGTGCTTGCCGCTTACCGTGCACTCTTCCAGAAGCTCTATATCGGAGGTATCTTTCATGGATTTACAAACAACGGGCAGCGGTGACCAGCAGCGATCGCAACCGGACATCGCGGCGGACCTCGAAGAGATCGCGCGCTTCGCCGCTGTCTACCGCAGCCATGTCGGTTCCCGGGTGATCGGCTGCGACCGCATCATCGACAGACTCCTTTGCGCCTTTCTGTGCGAGGGGAACATCCTTCTGGAAGGGGCCCCCGGGCTCGGCAAGACGCTTCTGGCCCGCACATGGGCCGCCTTTTTCGGGCTCGGTTTCAGACGCATTCAATTTACGCCCGATCTCATGCCGCTCGACGTGATCGGATCGAACATCCTCCAGTATTCGGAAAGGGGGGAAAGTTCCTACCGATTTTATCCCGGCCCCGTTTTCTCGAACGTCGTCCTCGCGGACGAGATAAACCGCGCGACGCCGAAAACGCAGAGCGCCTTCCTCGAGGCGATGGAAGAAAAAAGGATAACTTTCCTGGGCGAGGTACATGAACTTCCGCGCCCCTTTTTCGTGATCGCGACACAGAACCCCATAGAGCTCGAAGGAACCTACCCTCTTCCGGAAGCCCAGGTGGACCGCTTCCTCATGAAGCTGCATTTTGCCTCCCCCGACTTCCGCACGCTGAACGCCATTCTCGATGCGAGCGAAAAGACGGAACATGCCCCGGGGGTCGGGCGGGAGGATTCGCTCCGGGCGCTCGCTGCCGGGCAGAGGGCGATGCGGGAATGCTTTATCCCCTCCGAGGTGAGGAATTTCCTCGTCCGACTCGTCGTCCAGACCCACCCGGAGCAATCGACGATAGGCAAAGTCAGGAAATACGTGAAGTACGGCGCCTCGCCGCGCTGTGCGGTCGGCCTCCTGAAGGCGGCTAAAGCCACCGCTGTCACGGCGGGGCGGGCCTCAGTCTCCTTCTCAGACGTGAGCGGATTGTTCTCTGACACCGCGAACCACCGCGTGATCCCCGGATTCGAAGCCGAGGCGGAAGGAGTAAGCGTCGGAGAAATACTCGATTCCGTCCTCGCCGAAGTGGGAGCGGAGTACCGCACCATGGGGTGAATTTCGTCGATCCCGGCTGCGAGGCCCTTGTCCGGGTCTTCCTGAAACGGACAGGCAGGAAACCAGGCAGAACGTCCTCGACGCGCAGCGATCCTTCATTCCGGAGGACGGGGGACTCCTTCGATCTCAAGAGCATACGCGAATACGGTCCCGGCGATGATGTGCGCCACATCGACTGGAAACTCTACGGCCGCTCCGGCAGGCTCTACATCAAGGAATTTTTTGGCGACCTCCGGGAGGGGCTGTGCATCCTGATAGACCTGTCCTCTTCTATCTTCGTATTCGATTCCGGCTCAGGAACCGAAAAAATCCGGGGCAAGGGACAGTATGGGGGCGCGGAAGCCGAACATGGCGACGGCACGGACGGGAACTGTTCGCTCCGCGTGGCCGCATCTCTCGCCTGGATCCTCGCAAGCCTCGGCGTGCCCATCGACCTCATGGCTTTCTCGGACAAGATCACTGCCCTGATGCCACCCTCTCATGGTTCTCCGTCGAGCGTGCGCATTACGGGCTTCCTCGCAGGACTCGAACGAGGGGGGCGGACAGAGCTCACGAGGGCTCTGCGCGAGGCGAAGACCCGGTCATCGAGCCGCAGGGTCCTCGTGATTTCCGACTTTCTCGACCCGTCATTCACACCTTCCCTCTGTCCCTTCGCCCGGCTCTTCGCCATCCGCCTCCACCGCGACCTTGAGCTCTTGACGGAAGGATTGTCCGAGGCCGAAATCCGCGATCCTGAAACGGGGACAGGCATCCGCCTGGGAGTAGATGTTACGATGTGGAAAGCCTACCACGCGCGCGATGCCGCTCTGGACGTCGCGCTGAAATCTGCATGGTCGAGGAAACTCGGACCGGAGGATCAGAGGATCCCGCTGTACCGCGACCTCGTGGAGGCCATCCTTGACTGAGATACTCACTCTCGCGGCCCTCTTCCTCGTGCCGGTTGCCGCCCTCCTCTTTCTGACCCGACGGAGGCTTCCTGCGATCGACTATCCGCACTTCCTCCTCGAACCGAGTCTGCGCCGAGGGCTTTCCGGAAGCCTTGCACGATTCCTGCGAACCTGGTACGACAGCATCCTCGATGCCGCCATCGCCATATGCCTCGCCCTCGTTCTCGCTTCCTCCGGTTTTTCATTGAATCCTTCCGGAGCGTGGCGACAGATTAATACGGGCAGAAAGGCTGTCGTCATCGACCTCTCTCTCTCCATGCTCGAGGGCCCTTTCGGCAAGAGACCTCTCGACCGCGCATTGACGCTGCTTTCCGGCACTGCCCGGTTCAAAGACTACAAGGTTTTCGGGCTTGTCTTCGATCCGGGAAGGCGGAAAACGATCCTTGTTCCCCTCGAAAAATATCTGACCGGAGGAAAGTCTGAAACATCCGCAGTCAGGATCGTGTCCTCGTTCGACTTCTTCTCTGTCGACTACAGCGCGCTGAAGCAGCTTCCTGCGAAGGGATTCTCCGCTGTCACCTTCCTTACAGACAGCTTCCCCGCGGAGGCCTCAGGTTTCGAACTCGTCGAGCTCAAAAAGGAGGAGGTCGACGATGCCCTTCCCGCCGGGCATTCCTGGCCTGCCAGCGCGCGTCATGACAGGGCGCGGGCTGTCTGGACGGTCGAGATGGTCGATTCAGGGCCCTCCCCGGCCCTCACTGTCTCGGTGCGCAAGGCAGGAGTTTTCGTGCCTGTGGCCCCGGCCATTGTACAGATCCAGTCCCTGCCCGGCGGATCCCGCATCATTTTGCGGGAACCCGGGCTGTACCGTATTTCCGTCAGAAACGGAGTGGGGAGCGACCAGGATTTTCCCGTACTTTTCACGGCCGCATCGCATACGGTATCGGCTTCGGGACAGTTTTCGCGCGTCATGGCCGCCTGTTTCCCTCTTCTTGAAGAATCCATTTCCCCCGAACTCACCCTTGCCGACAGCCCCGTGAAGGCTGTACGCGGCAGAAAGACCATCACAAGCGCCATCCTGTCTTCTGACTGTCCCTATATTCTCGACCCAGCCACGACTGCGGCCTCCCCCATCGCCGCCGATTTCCGGCCTGACGTCGATTTTTCGCTCGGAAAGGCTTCGATCACCTCGCAGGGCCTCGTGCTTGCCTACGATTCGGCGATTCTCGCATCTTTTGCACCAAGCTACGCGACGAAGATCCCCGACGGAAGCACCGCACTCGCCCCTGTCGGGAGCGCCTGGATCGCCTCGACGCCCTCGGGCCCAATCCCACTTCTACCTGAGCCGGGAGAGTTTTTCCCCGACCTGCCCTCCGGAAGACTCGTGCTGCCGCCTCCCTCTGCGCAAAAAAACCTGTGGGCCCTCCTCTTCTTTCTTCTCGTGGTCGCCAAGATACTGGTGGCAAAACGCCTCAAGCCCAGAGCTTCCCGCACAGCTCAGGCAACCGGCACATCGTCATAAAACGGTTTTCCCGAAAAGACTAGGCCAAGCCCGCCCTCGCGAGATATATACATATCGTGAGAAATTCCGATCGTTCCATTCGCGCCCCTCTTTTCGGTCCTGCGAGCTTCTACAAAGGCGCCCTTTCCATCGCCATACCTGTCATGCTGCAATCCCTCATAACCGGCATGGTCTCTCTCGTCGACAATTTCATGGTCGCCAACCTCGGCGACGTGAAGATGGCAGCCGTCAACGCCGCCAATCAAGTCAATTTCGTCTACTTCATCATCGTCAACACGGCTTGCATGGCAGGGGGCATCTTTCTCTCCCAGCACCGCGGCGCGGGAAACCGTGAGGGCATGCAGCAGGCATTCCGCTTCAAAGTCATCGCGAGCCTCATCCTTTCGGGACTCTATTTCACTATCTGCATGATCAAGCCCGAGTTCCTCATCGGCATCATGGTATCTCGGAATTCCGCCGGACAGGCGATCATCGCCCAAGGCGCCATCTACATGCGCTCGGTCGCCCCCAGTTTCATCCCCTTCGCCCTCGCCGTAGCCTTCGGCTCATCGTTCCGCGAAATCGGACAGACGAAAGTCTCTCTCGCAGCCTCGACGAGCGCCGCTCTCGTCAACACCTTCCTCAACTGGGTTTTCATCTACGGGAATCTGGGTGCCCCGAGAATGGAAGTCGCCGGAGCGGCCCTCGCCACCGATATCGCACGCTGCGTCGAAATTGCCCTATTTCTGTTCTGGATCGTGCGGCGAAAGCCCGGATTCGCGGTACCCGTCGCCAGCCTGTTCAGGGTGGACAGAAAGATTCTCACCGAAGTACTTTCCCGTTCCGGGATGATGCTGTTTTCCGAGACAGCCTGGGTACTTTCAGAGACCATGATCACGGCGATGTACAACTCGCGGGGCGGGGCGGACACCGTAGCAGGCATGGCTGCCGCCTGGACGATCGCGAATCTGTTCTTTCTTGTCTTTGGGGCCGTCCACACGGCAACCTCCGTCATTGTCGGTTCGACGTTGGGAGCAGGGAAACTTGATGAGGCGCGGACAAAAGGGCGGTGGATCATGTCGGGGGCGGTGATTTTTGGCATCGGGATAGGATGTCTTGCGGCCTCGTCAATATTCATCGTTCCCGTCGTTTTCGGCAACCTCAGCGATTCAGCCCGTGTAATGACGAAATCGATGGTCCTCGTCATAGCCGTATATCTGCCGCTCTGGACACTTCTTAATGCTCAGTTCGCTCTTTCCAGGGCCGGAGGGGACACCACGATGGGAGTCTACGTGGACGTAGGAGTCACCTACCTGTTATTTCTGCCATTGGCGTGGGCTCTGTCTGCTCTGACCCCGATAGGACCGGTAGCACTGTTCGGCTGGGCCAAGCTGACCGATTTCCTTAAAACGGCCGTCGCGGCATGGTGGCTGCGGAAGGGCAGATGGGTCAGGAATCTTGCGACACCGGGATCCTGAGCCGCAGCTGAAGCCGGAGGCCCGATCACAGGATCACCGTCGGGCCACTTTGTAGTGCTTGTTGATGAAGGAGAGCTTCATCTCCTTCAGCTTCGAGGAGATCGACACCTTGTAGACATGAGGGTTGAGAAGCCTGAGGTAGGTCCCATCGAATACCTCGAGACGTGCCCGCAATCCCTCGCGGATCTCGGCAATTCCGGGCAGAGGCAGGCATCGCTTGCCCTCGTCCATGACCTTCACGAGGAGAGTCTCGACTCTGTCGGGGATGATACGGGACTGCCGCCAGTCGCCGGAGGGATGATTCAGCTGGATTTCCTTGCCAGGCTTTGGCTCTTCGCCTTCGAGGGCGATATAATCGGCGAGGGCCGAGCCATGTGAATCGAAGAGCCGGAAAACCTGTTTGACCCCCGGATTGGTCGACTTTTCCGGATTGTCCGAGAACTTCATGGACGGCTCGAAGGTCCCGTTCCGCTTGATGGCGGCCAGCTTGTAGACTCCCGTGAAGGAGGCCTCCTTCCCGCCCGTCACGAGGTGGGTTCCGACGCCCCATGTGTCGACCGGAGCCTTGTCGGCGACCAGATGCTCGATGATCTCCTCGTCGAGTTCGTTGGACACGACGATAGAGGCCGAGCCGAGGCCGGCGTCGTCGAGCTCCTTCCGGACCTCCCGCGTGAGGTAGTCGATGTCGCCCGAGTCGAGCCGGACTCCGAATTTCTTTCCCCTTTCGACAAGTTTTTTTCCCGCCAGAATGGCATTCTTGATGCCGGAGCCCATGGTGTCGTAGGTGTCGATGAGGAACACCGCCGCATCCGGATAGATGGATCCGTACGACTCGAAGGCCTCGAGTTCGTTCGGGAAGGACATCACCCAGGAGTGGGCCATGGTTCCCATGACAGGGATGCCGAAAAGGCGTCCCGCCAGGGCATTGGATGTCCCCTTCACGCCGCCGATGAAGGCCGCCCGTGAAGCCGAAACCGCTCCGTCAGGTCCCTGCGCGCGCCTGAGCCCGAATTCCATTATGTTGCCGAATCCCGAAGCCCGCCAGACGCGCGCGGATTTCGTGGCGATGAGAGTCTGAAAATTGAGGCAGTTGAGCAGGAGACCTTCGACGATCTGCGCCTGGATGATGTCCGCGTCGATCCGGACGATGGGTTCCTGCGGAAATACGAGTTGCCCCTCTTTGAAGGACCAGACGGTGCCTGTGAACCGGAAATCGGCGAGATAGTCGAGAAAGCCCTGTTCGAAGATGCCGAGCCCCCCGAGGTATTTCATATCCTCCAGATCGAAATGGAGGGATTCCAGGCTATCCAGGAAGCTTCCAAGTCCGGCGAAAACGGAATATCCGCCCGAGAAGGGCTGGCGTCGGAAAAAGTAGTCGAATACGGCCCTGTCCTTCAGTCCCCGTTTCCAGTAGCCCTGGGCCATGGTCAGTTCATAGAAATCCGTAAAAAGAGCGCTTGTCGGGATCACTGTACAACCTCCCCGGAAGAAATAAAGCGAGCTCCCTTCTCTTGCATTGCGCGCAGGGCCTCTTCCACGCTGCCGGCGGGCATGTCGACTCCACGGATCGCGTCGGCCACGACAGTGACTCCGAATCCGAGGGAGAGTGCGTCGAGAACCGTATAGCGCACGCAGAAATCGGTCGCGAGGCCGGCGACCCATATTGAATCGACGCCGATGGATCGAAGCCACCCCGCCAGCCCCGTGGCGGTTTTCCTGTCATTCTCGAAAAATGCGGAGTAGGAATCGATTCCAGGGTGATAGCCTTTCCGGAGAATCAATTCCGCGTTGTCAGTCTGCAGATCCTTGTGGAAAGCCGCTCCGGCGCTGCCTTCAACGCAGTGATCAGGCCATAGTATCTGCTCCGTTCCTTCGACAGAGACGGTGTCGAAAAGGGATGAGCCTGCCCACGATGACGCGAATGAGACATGGCCGACCGGATGCCAGTCCTGTGTCAGAATGACTCGTCTGAAGCGAAGCATGAGACGATTGATCGGATCGACGACAGCGTCCCCCCCAGCAACGGCCAGAGCTCCCCCCGGACAGAAATCGTTCTGCACATCGACGACAACGAAGGCGGTCGTTCCGGAGGCTGGCCCGGATGAATGTTCTTTCCCATACAGCATGGTGCAGGATGATAAGACTTTTCAATGTCCTGTTTCAACCGCCCCTGTGAGGAAGATCGCGAGGGAGGGCCTTCCCCCGCTCTCCCCACCCTCCGCCCCCTTCGCCGTGGCGAAAGATTCTTTCAGTTTTATTCCGAGGGTAAGGCCCGCCCCCGACTCGTGTTCGACGCAGGAGGATATATCCAGGACAAAAGAGCTGCCTTTCCCCGGTAGCAGTCCGTTTGCAAGGTTATGACAGGCATAGATGGTCAGGTCGATCGAGAGAAGATGGTTTTTTCGCGAATCGCGCCTGAGCCGGAAGGGATACTTCAAGTCCGCTCCCAAGCTTCCCGAAGCCACCGCAGAGAAGCCTTCCACAGAACGTGCATCCTCCACCCGTCGCATGGACAATCCCGCATGCAAGCCGTTTTCCCCCCAGCCGGCCTTGGTTCGCCGCGTGAAACCTAGGGCGGCCCGCGTGTCTTTGAGGGGGGAATTCGCTGTTCCTGAAGTGGAGATTTCGAACAACAGTGATGATCCTTCTTCTCCCTCATCGGAATCCTGTGATTCCTGTCCTCCGGCACGGAGCGGGAGCCTGAAGGAGCAGCTATTGCACAGGGCGAGCCGTCCGGCACCCTGCATCCAGGACCAGCCCTGAAGTGTCTTCCACCACGCTGCAGACCCCCATACGGGCGATTCCCCATCGCTCACTGTCTCTGCCACCCCCTCCGAGTCAGTGTCGTCCTCTCCCTCCTCCACGATTTGGTCGCTAACCTCGTTTCGTTCCGCAGAGAGCTCCATCTTTGTCCGGAATGACAGCACCGAACCTTTTTTGCCTCTGAAATTCAGTCCTGCCTGCAGCTCAGCCAGATTTCGCGCCCTTTTTCCTTCGTAATCCCTGATTTCCGGGTTCGACAAGGCGAATCCGCCCATCAGCCGGAACCGGTTTTCCGAAAAAGAAACCGACCCGCCCAGGCCACAGCCCGGAGACAGGATCCGCCCCGCGGAGATCGCCGACCTCAACTCAAATTCCCACTTTTCAAGCAGCGCTGAAATGCCGGCAGCCATCCTGAACACCATCTCCGCGGGATCGGGGGCTTCTGCGGGCCGCCAGCCAAGAAGAGGAAAGCGCGCGTCTTTTGCGATCGCAGCGAATGAGAGGGCCGCCCTCAGATTGTCTTCACCGCCGGAAGCCACAAAACATAGATTTCCGAAAGACGTTCCAGCTTCCTCCTTCTTTGCCGCGAAGACAGCGAGATTTCTCGTTCCGAGCCCGGTCAGGAAGGTGCTTGAATCGAGCGAGGGGGCAAGGGAAAAGGGGATAGAGAGCATCGGAACGGAAGTGTTCGGAAGAAGTCCGCTCAAACACGCGGCTGCTCCTGCCAGTTTTCCTGGACCGGCGCCGATCCAGGCGGTCCCGGAGGACAGGATCGCTCCACCGCGCATGAGTGTTCCGCTGTCCGGGTATTCTTGTGACAAGAGGATAAGGTTACCCCTCGAATCCTCGAAGCGGAAGCTGGTCGCGGCTGCGCGGATGCTGGATCCGCTTGCGCTCTCCGATCCGGCATCCTGATCGGGATTGTCAAGACTGAGTTTCTGCGTGAGAAAAAAGTGCGTCGTGTATCTTTTATTCCCTGTGCCCGTTCCGGATGCCTGGACCGGGACAGGCAGAATTGCGGATGAGCAAAAGCAAAGAAGAAACCACAATGCCACACGTACACTCATGCAGAGCATTCGCGCCGGATTTGTCTTCGTGATTCATTTTCCGCACAGTTCTTGACGGAATCAGTCTTTTATATTAATATTTTCATATATACAAGACACAGAGGAGCGATCATGTCCATCTCTATCTATTCGACCCCGAGCTGTTCCTACTGCCGCATCGCCAAGGATTACCTCAAAAAACAGGGAGTACCCTTCACCGACTACAATGTCGCCGCCGACCCACGCAGGGCTGAGGAAATGCTGAGGAAGTCAGGACAGATGGGTGTACCCGTCCTCGACATCAACGGGAAAATCATCGTCGGCTTCAATCAGGTGGAAATCGACAGAGCCATCAGGCATTGACTCCCTCGATAGGTCCGGTTACCGTATCGGGCATGAATCAGGACCAGGTTACAGCGATTCTTCTCGACACTATCCCCTGCCAAAAACCTTTCTCCGTGGTCTTTTCTGGCAAGTCAAGTTCTCTCGTGAACGGGCTCTACAAGCCCGCTACCGCTGAGATCCTCATACACAACCACAATTTCGAATCAGACAACCAGCTCATCTATACGGCCCTCCACGAGTACGCCCACCATATACACGCCGAACGGAAGGGAGGCATCGCGACAGGGCGGGCGCACAGCAACGAATTCTGGGGCATCTTTCACGAAGTACTCCTTGCCGCCGAAAGTAAAGGACACTATGAGAATGTCTTTGAAGCCTCCGAAGATTTCCGCAGCCTGACTGCGCGGATCAAGGAGAGCTGCATCCATGAAAACGGCCGCCTCATGCTCGAGTTCGGAAACCTGATGATAGAAGCCCAGAAACTCTGCGAACGGTACAAGACCCGCTTCGAGGATTATGTCGACAGGGTTCTCGGCGTTCCGAGGGCGACGGCGGGTGCGGCGGTCAGGGCCGCGGCTTACAGCATCGATCCTGATATCGGTTGGGATGGCATGAAGATGGCTGCCGGAATCAAGGATGAAACGAAGAGGGGCGAGGCTGTGGAAGCCCTGCGCTCCGGACTCAGCCCCGCGGCGGTCAAGGCGCGATACACGGCACGCGAAGTGCCTGAGGATCCCTCAGAGCGACTCCTGCAGGAAAAGGAAAGGCTCGAACACATGATCGAGAGCCTGAACGGGAAACTGGCCGAAATAGAACGGAAGTTGAATGAACTTGTGTAACTTCGCGTTCGCCCGCCGTCCA
Organism: Treponemataceae bacterium; assembly: GCA_963678065.2. Classification (GTDB taxonomy): domain Bacteria; phylum Spirochaetota; class Spirochaetia; order Treponematales; family Rectinemataceae. The sequence goes on along the minus strand of CAXXVZ010000003.1, from coordinate 425,649 downwards.
GATACGAAGCAGACGGGTTCCTGGACAGGAGGAAAGCCGTGAAGCAGTTCGGTGCCCGCATTCTTCGGAACAGGAGAATTGCCCCGGGGTGGATGGAACTCTCTTTCAGCTGGGACGAGTCGGCGGGTGTCCCTCTTCCCGGCCAGTTCTTCACCCTGAAGGCTTCGCCTTTTTCCGATCCCCTTCTCAGACGCCCCTTCGCGTTTTCGGATTTTTCAGAAAATGTGGCCGACGCAATCTATCAAGTCCGCGGCCCTGCGACCCGCCTGCTCGCTTCCCTCGCCCCTGATTCCTCCCTCGACATCATCGCTCCTCTCGGAAAGGGCTTTCCCGTATCCGACACTACTGTGAACAAACCATGTCTCTGCCCCGAAGCAGCCATGGAACCGAATACCCCCGCCGACTTCCTGCCCCGAACCGCCCCGCCCCCCTGTCTCCTTGTAGCAGGAGGGATCGGGCTCGGCCCTGTCCTCTTCCTCGCACGCTTCCTCGCGGGCATGAATCCATCTTGTGGCCTGGAGTTTGTCGCGGGGTTCCGCAACTCGGAATCGATACCCGATATCGAATTGCCGGAAGGCCTTACCCTCTGCACGGATGACGGTAGTTCCGGCTTTCATGGCACCACGGTGGATTACCTGTCTGCCCGGCCTCTTTCTCCGGGAACGCGGTTGTATGCCTGCGGGCCTCACCCCATGCTAGCGGCTCTCGCCCGTCTCGCTCTTGAGCGGCGCTGTGAGGCATACTTCTCCGTGGAACAGTGGATGGCCTGCGGCGTCGGAGCCTGTATGGGATGTGCGGTCCGCAGGGCCGATGGCGGATACTCCCGCGCCTGCGCGGACGGTCCCGTTTTCCGGGCCGACGAAATCGACTGGGAGGGAACGAGATGAGCCCCGACTTCAGTGTCCGCATCGGCCCGCTCACCATGCCCGATCCCGTAGGGCTTGCCTCCGGCACCTACGGCTACGGTTCGGAGTACGAGAGCCTCGCCGATATCGACCGATTGGGGGCTCTGTACACAAAAGCCGTCACCCTTGAGCCCCGCATAGGAAACCGGACGCCGAGAATCGTCGAAACTCCCTCCGGAATGCTCAATTCTATCGGCCTGGCCAACCCCGGTGTCGATATTTTCATACATGACAAAGTGCCGCTTCTGAGAATGATGCGCTGTTCCGTCATCGTGAATGTCGCAGGATCCACTGAAGAGGAGTATCGGGGAGTCATCGAAAGGATAGAAGAGGCACTGCCACCTTTCCAGGCCGCTGCGCAGGAAAAGACCGGCACCAACCTGCCTCCTCTGACCGTGGGGATGGGGCGCACAGGGGTGGACGGCTACGAAATCAACGTCAGTTGTCCGAATGTCAGCCACGGGGGCATGGCCTTCGGCACCGATCCCGTCCAGGTGGAAAGACTCACCGCAGTTCTGCGAAAAATCACACGCCGGGCTCTCATCGTCAAGCTCACGCCCAACGTCACGGACATAACCTCCATCGCTCGGGCAGCCGAAGCCGGAGGAGCAGACGCTGTTTCCTGCATCAACACTCTCGTCGGAATGGTCATCGATACGCGGAAGATGAGCCCTGTCCTCGCCATGGGAACAGGGGGACTCTCCGGGCCCGCCGTGCGGCCGGTCGGGGTCGCCTGCGTCTACAAGGTTTCACGGGCAGTCTCCATCCCCGTGATCGGGCTCGGCGGGATCATGGAGGCCGACGACGCGATACAATACCTCCTGGCGGGTGCTGTCGCGGTCCAGGTCGGAACCGGAACCTTCGTCGATCCGGGAACGGCTCTTCGCGTGAGCGCAGGAATCCGGAAATGGATGGAAGAGGCGTCGGTACCGGACAGCGCCTCCATAGCGAAGCGGCTGACAGTTTCCTGACAGTATCCCAATGAAAAACTGACCGTTCAACCATATACTGTACGAAGGGGCGGCAATCCTCGGGAGAAGACCCAGGTCCCGGACATCTTTCCCGCGGGGTCACCGGCGGGACACAATGACATCGCCCCGGAGGAAGGACAGCATGGGATCCTTGGACATTCTCATCGTCGAAGACGATCCGGAAATCGGGGAATTGCTCTCATACTCGCTTTCGCGGGAAGGCTGGACTGCACGCCTGGCTCCGGACGGAGAGTGTGGACTGAAGCTTTTCCGGGAACGGAAACCGGATTGCGTCATCCTCGACATCATGCTCCCGGGCATAGGCGGACTCGACGTGCTCAGGAAAATCCGCGCGAAAGAAGAGGGACAGGCCTGTCCCGTCATTCTCGCGACAGCGCGCGGGGAAGAACCCGACATAATTGTCGGCCTCGAGCTCGGGGCCGACGACTACATAGTCAAGCCTTTCAGCACGAAGGTGCTCGCCGCGCGCATCCGGGCGGTGACGAGGCGCGCCATTTCCTCTGAGGGAGAGGCGCAGGCTGATGATCGTCAAAACCGGGCCGTCATCAGCATCGCCGGACTCACTCTCGACCAGGACATGCACACTGTCGTCGGCTCAGGAGGATCCCTCGACCTGACCGCGACGGAATTCTGCCTCCTCGAACTCCTCATGCGCAATCCGGGCCGCGTCTTCACGCGATCAAAAATACTGGAACTGATAAAGGGTTCCGATTACCCCGTGACCGACAGGGCCGTGGATGTGCAGATACTCTCCCTGCGCAAAAAACTCGGTCCCGATAGTGAGCGGGTGGAAACCGTACGCGGCGTCGGGTACCGTTTCGGGACACCGTGAAAGAAAAAAGCCTGTTCCGCAAAAGCCTCATTTTCTTTTTTTTCGCATCCATTCCCCTCGTCGTCTGCGTTTCGGCCGCAGGCATGGCGCTGATGGGGGTGCTGCACGCGCAGGTGTTCGGGAATTCACTCCTCGCAACCGCACAGTCCTTCGCCGCAATCATGGATCCCGAGTCGGCAATATCGGCCGGAAAGAAAGAGAACACCTACTCCGACGGAGAAATCCACCCTTCTCCCGCAGCTGTCTTCGTATCCCGACTCTCGGCCGCCTCAGGATACCGCGTGACCCTCATCCTTCCGGACGGAACCGTTCTCGCAGAATCATCCACCCAGCCCGAAAAAATGGAGAACCACGCCTCGAGACCGGAAATTTACTCGGCAATGCGGGGAAAACCATCGATCGCGCGCCGTGTATCGACGACTCTCGGCAAGGCATTCCTCTACGCGGCAGTTCCGGTTGTCAAAAACGGATCTCCGGTGGCCGTTCTCCGGCTCGCGGCCACCATCCCCGACATACGGAACCAGCTTGCTCCTTTCAGATTGACACTCATAGTGGCCACAATTCTTGCCTCTGTCGTGGCCGCCGTCGCTTCCTGGATTTTTTCGCGACAGATTTCACTGCCCCTCGAAGACCTCGCGACTCTCGCAGAAACCCGTCTCGCCGTGAGCTCGGGGAATACTGCCAACATTTCCCTCCATACCCTCCCCGCATCCTCGACTGCGGCGTCTCCATCCGATCCGCCGCATCTGCGCCCCGAAACGCGACAGAAACCCGACATGAGCCGGCATGCGGGCATTCCCGCCGAAATAAGCCTGCTCTACAGAACGATCGACGCCATGTCGCGCGAGCTTCAGTCCCGCATCGAATCCGCTCGCAGCCAGGCACTCCGATTCTCCACGATCCTCGAATCCATGGGAGAAGCCGTCGTGGCCCTCGATCCTGATCTCAGGATCATCATCGCCAATCCGGCGGCGCAGAGACTTGGCCGCATCCCCGACCGCAGCATCGAGGGCTTGTCCATCCTGGAAGCCATCCGCTCCCCGGAACTGGAGGCGTTCGCATCCGAGTGCATATCTTCTGGCGGCCATACGTACCGGGACATCGCCTTCTTCGAAACGGGAGAAACCTGGTACCGGGTTCAGGCATCGCCCTTTCCCTTCTCCCGGTCGGGCGACGCTGCCGCGAGAGGAGCCGTTCTCGCCCTTTCGGACATCACGGAGCTCCGCAGACTGGGGAAGGTCCGCACGGAATTCGTCGCAAATGTCTCCCACGAGCTTCGCACCCCCATACACCTCATCAAGGGCTTTGCCGAAACCCTTCTGTCCGGCGAACAGCAGGACCCGGAAATCATGACCCGCTTTCTCGGGATAATCGCCAAGAACGCGGACCGGATGGGCAACATCGTATCCGACCTCCTGTCGCTGGCACGGCTTGAGCAGGACTCGGGAAGCTGGCTGGCCACGGAGCGCATCGAGGCCCGCACCGTCATCCGGGAGGCTCTCGACGCCACCGCCCCACTCCTTTCGGCGCGGAAGACCAGGATCGAGACCGACTGCCCCGCGGACCTGTTCATGGACGCGAACCTCGGCCTCTTGGAACAGGCCCTCGCAAACCTCATCGACAACGCCGCCAAGTATTCCCCGGAAGCCTCCCTCGTCCGCGTCGGCGCCTTTGCGCAGGAGAACATGGTCGTGTTCACCGTGGAGGACGAAGGCCCCGGCATACCCCTTCGCGATCTGCCGCATATCTTCGAACGCTTCTACCGTGTCGACAAAGCCCGAAGCAGGCAATCCGGCGGCACGGGGCTCGGGCTCGCCATCGTGCGCCACATCGCCATAGTCCACAAAGGCAGCGCAACCGCAAAGAGTTCATTCGGCCACGGCTCCCGATTCGAGATCGCCATTCCCGCGAGCGAAATCTCACGGGAATGAAGACCGGACCCAGAGAAAGCTTCCGTCCTCTTCGACCCTGACGAGAAGCCGTCCTGAGGGACCAAAGTATCCGTGGATTCCGGCCGGCAACTTTGCTCCCAAATCCGGGATCATGCTCTTTCCTTCGCTTTGGAAAGTTTCCTTCTCGCATCCCGCCTCAGGCAGCTCGACCACCGCTTCTCCGAACGGACTCTCCGGGTACCAGGGTCCCGGTCCTGGAAGGCGCACATGGAATTGACGGGCTGGGGCGAAGGCGTCCTGCCTGAACCGCCCTTCGGTCAAGTCCTTTGCGCTCTCCGCAATGGGGCGGAACCAAGGGTCAGCGCTCGCTCCGTCCACGATCGCCTCCATTCGAGGAAGATTGAACTCGTCCGGATCGAAACTTCCTCGCTCGAGCGCTTCGTCTACCTCGCAGATATATCCCTGCGACCACGAAGCCACCAGCCTGTCGCCGCTCCGGGCGCTTTCGTGCGGGTACAGCATTCCGGCGGGGCGCAATCGGAATGCCTCTCCGGATGGTGTGAATCGCGCAATCGCTTCCATCTTCATGCACTGAAAAACGCCCCTCGATACACTGACAACCGCTCTCTCATTTTCCTCCAGCCGCCTCTCTTCCATTCCTCCCTCGGGATTTCTCCAGTATATCCTGTATTCTATGTATGGAATTTCATGCCATATTTCCGGTCTTGGCGGAGGAGAGACGATGAGTTCGTGAACCTGGAGTATCCGGGATGCGTCGCAGCAGGTGAGGCCGATCGAAGCGAGCAAAGCGTAGGTCGCCGTGAAAAGTTTTTTAACGAATTTCATGCCCTCTGATCGTCCCCGAATCACTCAGGCGATTCAAAACAGCCCCGGATATCCATCCTGCGACGCATTTCCAGACCTGCGCCGCCTGTGAACCGGGTGCAGGAGCCACGGGATGGCCGGCACCAGGTTGCCTTCCCGGTGATTTTGAACCATACTTAAAACGATGAAAAAGCCATACCACAGCTTCAGGGTTCTCGTATCCTTTGTGTTCGCCTCATTGGCCGCGCTCTCCGTGCCAATCTCTCTTTGTGCGCAAGAACAGGAAAGGCCTGAATCCTTCGTCACGGTCCTGGATGATGTCGACATCCAGTTCGATCCACAGAGGTCTATCTTTACATCCGAGGCCCAGATATTCACCGCCCTGTACGAGGGGCTTTTCAGCTACGACCCCTCCACCCTCGATCCTGTGAAGGCGCTCTGCAAATCCTATGTCCGCTCTGCGGACGCACGCACCTACACATTCGAAATACGGGATACCGCCACGTGGTCCGATGGCAGCCCCATCCTTGCGCTGGATTTCGTCAATTCCTGGCTCAGGGCAATCGACCCCGTCACAAAAGCCGACTATTCCTCCTTCTTCGATATTATCGGGGGAGTCAAGGAATTCCGGACGGGAAAATCCCGCGATATTTCCAAGATCGGCGTCAAGGCTCTGTCGGACAAAAAACTAGAGGTCCGGCTCATAGCCCCCGCTCCTTGGTTCACGCGCCTTCTCTGTCACCACTCGTTCGCGCCCATCCATCCCTCCATGCTCACGGTGCGGGACTGGACAAAGGTCCTGCCCTTTCCCACGAGCGGCCCCTACACATTCAAATCCTACACACAGGGCAGGCTCGAACTGAGGGCCAATGCCCGATACTGGGACGCAGCTTCGGTGGCCATCCCCCGACTCGATTTCGTCTTCACCGACGATGAGAAGGAAGCCTCCCGCATGTTCGACGACGGAGAAGCTCACTGGCTGGCCGGACCGATGGATCTCGAGGCACTTCTCAGCCGTGGGGCCATCCTCTACAACCCTCTTTTCGCCACGAACTACTGGTTTTTCTCCTCCTCTGTCAAACCCTGGGACGACGCCAGAGTCCGGCGCGCTCTCGCGCTTCTCCTTCCCTGGGACAAGCTGCGGTCAAAAGACAGCTACCCCCTGCCCGCCTCAACCCTCGTCCTGCCCCTCGGCGGATACGAGGGCGTCGAAGGTCTCGGAAAGCAGGATCGAGCCGGAGCCCTCTCGCTCCTCTCCGAGGCTGGTTTCCCCGAAGGGAAGGGTCTTCCTCCCCTGACCATCCTCGCTCCTTCCGGCAAGGACTCCCAGCGCGTGGCCGGCCTCATGAAGTCAGCGTGGGAGAGCCTTCCGGCCATCACCGTAAAGATTCGCACGGTCTCGTCAGCCGATTATTTCGCCGTTTCGCGCAAAGGTATCCGCACAGGCGAGTTCACGCTCGCGCAGAGCACCTGGATCGGGGATTTTGCCGACCCCCTGGCCTTCCTCCAGCTCTGGGTCTCCGACTCGAACCTCAACGACTCGGGGTACAGCGATCCGGATTACGACGCGCTCATCGCCTCGTCTTCGGGAGCAGAGGACGGCGACCGCTTCGAGATGCTGAAAAAGGCCGAAACGAAGCTGCTTGAAAGCGCGGCCCTCATGCCGATGTACCACGGCCTCTCGATCAATGTCATAGATGTCGATTACATCGAGGGATGGTATACGAATCCGCTCGATATCCACCCATACAAATACCTCCGCTTCGGCGAACAGAAGATCAGCTCAAACGTCGCGGATGCGGGGCACTCCGGAGTTCTCCAGTGAGAAGGTTCCTTTCCGGCATCCTCTACCTCGCAGTCGGCCTTCCGATCACCCTCTCCGCCCTTCTCGTTTTCGCCGTCAAGCCCTGGGTATCGGACAAGGATTTCTACAAAAAGGCCCTCACCGATGACAGGCTCTACGCCCTCGTTTCAGATCCTCTGTCCTGGAAAAACGTCGACCCCATCATCGTCCAGGACGGCTACAGGATCGATACCAGGGCGCTGGCCTCGGGCCTGCAGAAAAAGCTGCCTGTTCCGGAACTCAAGGATCTCGCGGGACGGGCCGTAGACGAACTGTTCGACGCGCTCGGCCCAGCCCCCTCCGATCATACCGTGGATCTCGATCTCCGCCCGCTCAAGAGACGGATGGCTCTGGCCATCCCGGACATCGCGCGGGGCTATATCGCAGCCCTGCCTGTCAAAGAAGGTACTCCCGGAACTTCCGACCTCAGCTTCCGTCCTTCCTCCATTTCAGTGCCGGCGGCGGAAAAGTTGACCCGCTCCGCCTTCGAAAAGGTTCTGGCTTCCATCCCGGACAGCCTCGCGGAACCGGTACGGACGCCGAATGTTCCGAAAACCGGCCGCATCGGCATCATCCGGTTCAACCCACTTTCGGCAGCACCTGCCGCCACGGGACTCGCATTCGCCGCTTCACTCATAATCGCGGCCCTCTCCTTCCTCGGATCGAGCAGGGGCGCCGAGAGGCTGAGACGAGCGGGCAAATACATCATGATTCCATCCGTCCTCGTCATGCTTGCGGGAGCCTTGCTCTATCTGCCTGGCGCGCCCGCCCTGCGCGCGCTGCTTCCGCCCGAGATGGCTCAGATCCTGAGTTCCGCCAACGGGGCAACGCTTTCCGCGTATCTCGCCTCCATTTTCGGCCCCCTGGCCCAGAGCCTTTTCCTGACAGGTCTCGTGGGAAGCAGCATCGGGGGCGCGCTGATATCCTCGAGGCGGATCATAGAACCAAAGGAAAACTGACACGACGATGGGGAACTTCAGGGTTCCCCATCGTCGTACAAAAGACCTCTCCGGATTCCGGCAGGTCCACGGTACACACTTCCAGAAAAAGGGTACACAATGGACGACATTTCCAGCGATATGGCCAAACTCTTGCCCAATCTGGGTATTCCTCTCATGAACGTGCATCATCCCTTCAACCATTTCGATTTTGAAAAACCCGGACGGCGGATACTCGTCATCGGACCCATGGGCTCCGGAAAAACTGAATTTTCCGCGCGCATGTGGCGCGACAGTCTCGTCGCCCTCAAAAAAGGGGAGACGGTCGCCCGCACCACGAGCACATCGGGGGCTGACCGCAGAAACATCTTCGTCGTCCGCTCCAGTCTCGATGTGGCACGATTCCCCGAGTACCCCGCCGATGCTCTCGCATTCCGGGGAGGATATGAGCGCTGCGGTTCGCGTATCGGCAAGGTTCGGGATTCCTTCGGGCTCGAGGCTCTCATCGCCGAGAATCCCGACATAGGGACCTGGATCGTCGACGAGGCCGCATTTTACGACGAAAGGATAGCGTACCTCATGGCCGACGAGTCCGCGAGGCGGGGACTCGTCTTCGTCCTTCCCACCCTGGTCCTCAACTTCCGACGCGAGATATTCAACCAGACGGCCCGCCTGCTCCTGGAAAACGCCACGGACGTCTTTCCTCTGACCGCATACTGCGAACACCCGGAATGCCTCGCGGATTCCCTCTACACCTACCGCTACTACACAGTGGAGGGCGAGGAGTGCCCGGCCCTCTATTTCGATCCCCTCATCATCATAGGAGGCGACCGGACGAAACGCGACGGCAGGGAACCCAACTACTGCACGCGCTGCGACGCCCACCACTACCTTCCGGCCAAAGAATACACCTATTTCACACTGAAGCCGCTCGGCGAGGCCGCGGCGCGGGGTGACATGGCCCCTCTCCTGGCCGAACTCAACGCCATCGCCGGCAACATCGTCGAATCGCGCCTTCACTCATCGCTCAAATCGCGCTACCTCGAGGGCGACAGCCCTTGCGCCGCGCAGATGAACTCCCTCAAAGTGCCCTGCATCGCCGAGCGGGCCCTCGTCTATCTCTATGCCGAGCAGAACCTTCTGTCCGCCGACCAGGTCAGACGCATTGTCTCGAGCCTCGGTCTCGACCGCGAGTATCTCGAGCGCCGGCTTTCGGACAACAGGCGCCCTCTCGATCTCGGTTCGGGGAACAGTCCGAAGCAATGCTGAACCGGCGGCTCCCTAGGCGGCGCCCTGGAGTATCTACCCCGTGACGCGACGGGCGGCCCCGACAAAGCGCTCAAGGCTTTCCCGGTCGTCAAAACGTGCCCTGAACGAAGCGCCGGAACCGCCGCCCCGTCCTCCCGATTCCTTGAGAAGGGGAGCGAGAAGCTTCGCGAGGGAGGATGTTCCCTCGCTTTGTCCCCCAGGGTGGAAGCCCTCGGGCGCGGCGACGCAGACTGTGAGTTCGGGAATCGAAACGACGATCGCCGCCCTGCCGGCGGCCGCGAAGGCTCGTGAACACTCGAGAGCAGATGTGGCGCCGGATTCTACGCCTGGCCCATCAAGCACGAGAGTCCGACCCCGCCCCGCGCGGGCAGATTCTTCGTCCGAAGCGCAGGCAGCTGGGCATTCTGCAGCGAAGCAGCCCTCCCCTTCCAGCTCCACCTCTCGGGCCAGATCGAGTTCAACCCGCTGGCGCGCCGCGAGTTTCAGGAGGGCGTCGACATCGGATTCCCTTGCCAGAAGCCTCTGGGAGAGGCCCGCGACTCTCTTCGGAAGCTCGGTCCCGGTGACGCCGAGACCGACGGCGGCCTGATCAAGGAGAGCGGAGCGGGCCGAGAGATACCTCGCCGCACGGCCGCCAGCCACGAAGCTCAGCCTCATCATCCCCTTGTATTTTTCGGCGCCGGTGATAGCGAGGAGGCGCAGTTCCAGGGTGGAAGCGACATGGGTGCCACAGCAGGGGCTGTAATCGATGCCTCCGATATCGACGATCCTGATGACTTCTTCTCCGGAGGGAGGTCGTTTTCGCAGAGGAAATGAGGCTGGATCATCCGGTGGACAGAGATGGACCAGCACAGGCAAGGCCTGCGCGATCCTCTCGTTCACAATCCTCTCCACGTCGGCGAGGAGAGAGGTCTCGAGAAAAGGAATATCGACGTCTATTGTCGACTTTTCTGCCCCAAGATGCATCGATACTGTCTGGGCCCCACACAGCGAAAGGATGGTGGCCGAAAGCAGGTGCTGGGCGCTGTGCTGTTCCGTAAAATCACGCCGACGCGCTCCGTCGAGAACCAGATCGACGGTCTCCCCCGGACACAGGGGAGAATGAGTCGGTGCTTCAGGCATCTCGGGACCATGGTCCCCTGGCTCGAGGAAGTGGATGACGAGACCCGACCTCTCTTCGACCGAAAGGATCTTCCTGCCGGCAATCGTGCCGGAATCGCAAGGTTGCCCACCGCCCTCTGGATAGAAGATCGTCCTGTCCACGATCACTGCGATTCCGCCCTTCGTCGCTTCGGCGGAGAGGATCGTCGCCTTTTGTCGGCTAAGCCCGGGATCATCCCGGAAGAGAAGAACGGTCCTGCTCATATCCGTACCCCGGCTCATGAGGCGGAGGCCTTCCCGCCCTCGTCCGCAGGAGGAAGCTCCCTGCCCTTCTCGTAGGCGACTTCCTCTTCTTCCCAGATTTCATCGACGGCGCGCATGAATGCGACGTTCTCGCCCGACCTCTCCAGCTTGACGGCGATGGCCTTCGTGACACCCGACTCTTCCATGGTGACACCGAGGAGGGTGCCCGCTCCCGTCACGGTTTTCTTGTTGTGCGTGATGATGACGAACTGGCTCGTCCTTCCGAACTCGCGCAGGAGGTTGACGAAACGGTTGACGTTGGCCTCGTCGAGGGCCGCGTCGATCTCGTCGAGGAAACAGAAAGGGGAAGGTTTGACCATGTACGTTGCGAAGAGCAGGGCTATAGCCGTGAGGGTCTTTTCCCCGCCCGAGAGGAGGCTTATAGCCTCCAGCTTCTTTCCAGGCGGCTGGGCGAATATCTCGATGCCGGACTCAAGGACATGGTCCGGATCGACGAGGCGCAGCTCTCCACGTCCTCCGCCAAAGAGTCTCCGGAACATATTATGGAAATTCTTCTTGATCTTGTTGTAGGTGGCGAGGAAGAGTTCGGCGCTCTCGTTGCGGATTTCTTCGGTAATCCGCTTCAGATCCAGGCGCGCCTTCTCGAGATCGGCTATCTGGCCCGAGAGGAAGTCGTAGCGCTCCTTCACCTCGGCGTACTCCTCCGGAGCCATGAGGTTGACCGAGCCGAGATCCTTCAGCCTCTGCCTGAGCGAGGCCAGGTTGTCCCTGAGCTCGGTCACGGGAGTCCGAATTTCGAACATCCTCTCCTCGAACTCGCCGAGATCGCGGGAATACTGCTCGGAGAAGTTCTCCTTCACGTTCCGGATTTCCGTCTCGATCTGGGCCAGCCCCAGGTGCAGGCGTTCCAGGTCGACCTGTATGGCCGACATCCGCTCGGTCTTTCTGGCGAGTTCCTCGCGCCGTTTTCCGAGTTCGGAATTGCGCGAAGCGATGTCCGCCTCGAGCTTCTCCAGCTCCGACGTCAGGGCTCTTCCGCGAGCCTCTATATCGGCGATTTCCCCGTCCAGGGTCTCCAGCTCCTCCTCCGAATCCAGAAGCCGCCTCTCCTCGAGGAAAATCTCGTTCTCGAGTTCGCGGAGGAAAGCCTCCTGCCCGGCTATCTCGCGGCGGAACATGGCGAGGCTCTCCTCGGCCGCTGTCCCTTGTGTCTGCATCCGTATCCGGTTGCCCCGCAATTCCTCGAGCGTTTTCCTGTATCCCTCGACCTTCTCGGAGAGGCTTCGGTTTTCCACGCGCCAGGCAGCTATCCTTTCCCTGCGAGCCTCCACTCCCTCGTCGCAGGCGGCGATTTCACGGTCGATAGCCCGCTTCTTGGTAATAATTCCTTCCGGAGAAAGAAACTCGTCGATAAAAGACGGAGTAGTCTTCTTGTAGTCCTCGTACCGGACGCCGAGTTCCTCAGCCTTGGCCGCCGCCTCCTCGAGGTCTCTTTTAGTCTTCTCGATGATGCTTCCGAGATCAGAAGCCGGGGCGCTGGTCATCCGCGCGAGATCCTCCATGAGGACAGCCTTTCCGGAGAGCCGGGAGCGGATGGAACCGATGAGGGCCTCTATGCTCCGCTCCGCTGACTCGCGTTCCTGGCCGGAATATCCTGAGTCCCTCAGCCTCGCGTCGAGCTGGGCGACGATATCCTCGGTTATCTCGTCGAGTCTCTGTCGGGCCTCACCGCGGCCACCCTCGAGCTCCCTGATGTCAGTTTCGGCTCGGGCGACAGAGTTCTCATTGCTCCGCACCGTTAATTCGGCGGATTTGATGCCAGCATCAAAATCTTGTATGTTTTTTTCTACATCCCGAAGTCGAATCTTCAGCGAAGCCAGTTCGCTGTTCTTCTCGTCCTCTTCCTCGCGCAGGGATTCTACCTTGTCTTTGACGGTTTTGTGCCGGAGACGCGCCTGATCTATCTTGATCTTCGCCTCGCCGACCTTCTCTTCGAGGAGTTTGCGCTGCTTTTCTTTGCCGTTGCGCTCCACCGCGAGACCATAGACAGTCTTCTGGATGCCGATGAGGGTGGATTCCATGCCGTTGACCACGTCGAGGCTCTCGCGCAAAAGTCCGTCCAGTCCGTCGATCTCCGACTTCACGGTGTCGCGGGCGAGAGTCTTGGCCCGTATGTCCGCGTCCCGTCTGTCTTTTTCCTGGACGAACTGCCGAAGTCTGAGGAGGTGGAGATCGAGTTCGGCGTTGAAGATTTCGTCCCGCAGAGTCCTGTACTTGACCGTCTTGTCCGATTGCATCTTGAGCGAATCGTGACTGCGCTTGACCTCGCCGAGGATGCCCCCGACCTGCCGCATGTTCTCTTCCGTGTGTTCGAGCTTGAGCTCGGCCTCGCGCGAACGCACTTTGTGTTTGGTTATGCCCGCGGCTTCCTCGAAAAGGTATCGCCTGTCCTCCGGTTTCGAGGAGAGTATCTGGTCGATCTTGCCCTGCTCCATGACGGAGTAGGCCGATTTACCGATACCGGTATCCCAGAACAGTTCCCTGATTTCCTTGAGCTTGGCCTGTACCCCGTTGATGAAGTACTCGCCCTCGCCGGAGCGATAGAGCCTGCGCTTGATCGAGATTTCGGGCATATCGAGGGGGAGTCGGCCGTTCTCGTTGCAGATCGTGAGAGTCACTTCGGCGACAGACAGAGCCTTGCGCTTCTCCGTTCCGTTAAAAATGATGTCCTCCATGCTGTCCGCACGGAGGCTCTTCGGAGACTGTTCTCCAACAACCCACTTTATCGCGTCGACCACATTGGACTTCCCGCAGCCGTTCGGGCCAAGCAGGGCGGAGATACCTTCCGCAAATTCTATCCGTGTATGGTCCGCGAAGGACTTGAAGCCGAATATTTCGAGACTTTTCAGAAACACCGCTGATTCCTTTCGATTATCCTTTTTCTTTCCAGGCCAAATCTAGCACGCAAAGGCCTCCTCAACAAGACAAAGGCGCCCCCGAAGGAGCGCCTTGTGCCGGCCACCATCCCGGCTTAGCTGGCTGTGCTTTTATTCGTCCTGGCTCACAAGGAGTTTGTACACCTCTTGCGGGGTCTTGCACTCGAGGAGCTGGGTCCGAAGCTCGGTGCCCTTCAATCTGGAACTGAAGAACGAGAGAGTCTGAAGATAGTAGGCGTGCTGATTGTACGCCGCGGCGATCATGAAGAGAAGCCTGACAGGCACATCGTCCAGAGACTGGAAATCAATGATGTCGCACTGCGAAATTCCGACCGAGACGACGAGATCCGTCACGGACGAGAGGCGGATGTGCGGGATGGCGATTCCGCGCCCGATGGCAGTGCTCATGAGCTCTTCGCGCCTCAGTATCTCGGCGACGATCTCCTGGCGATTCTTGACCTGTGGAGCGGAGGCGAGATTTTCCGCGAGCGCGACGAGGGCGTCTCGCTTCTTGGAATGGCTGAGGAAAAGGATACGGTCAGGCGATATGATATTCTGCACCTGGACAACGCCGAAGTTTCCCGAAGACTTGTTCGAAGAGAGCCTCTCATTGACCCATCGCTCGATCTCCGTCTTCTTGAAGCGCCAGACGGTTCCGATTTTTCCGGAAGGGATCTCTCCTTTCTGGGCCCAGTCGTAGACAGTCCGTTCGGATACTCGAAGATAGCGGGCAACTTCTTCAATAGTGAGGATATCGTCATCCATGCGAAGAACCCTCCAGTTCAACAACGTTCTCTACTATTGTGGAACGAATGCGAAGATATGTCAAGAGAATATAAATAAGTACAACAAAATAGATATCACGATCAGAGAGGGATTTCATCTTCTGGCGGATCCAAGCCCGCTTCAAGGATTTCCGTACGCCGGAATCCGAGTTTTCTGAGGCGTAGATAGAGCTTTTCGCCCTTCATGCCCTTTTTCGTGAGGCGCCGCGCCGAATCCGCCAGTCTATCACGTCGCATTTCTTCCGGGAAGGCTTCCGCGACTGCCTCCTCCGCGTCTTCCGCCGAGAGGCCTTTTTGCCGCAATCCCGCAAGCAGGCTGGCCGGCCCCTCTGCTTTGGTCGCACAGCGAAGCGCGGCATAGGCGGCCGCGAACCTTCTGTCGTCGATGAACCCCTGTGCCACGAGGCGGGCAACAGCGGACTCGACATACGATCTCCGGTATCCCCGGACCGAAAGCTTTGCGGCGACCATGGCGGCGCTCTGTTCGGCCCGCGACGCGAGCGAGAGTCCTTTCAGGAAACACTCGTGGCATTTCTGCGATTCCTCCAGCCGCTCGGAAATACTGTCTTCCAGAAGGTCTCCCGGCTTCACTGACCTGGGATCGCAGCCGGCTTCCATGAAACTGAGCAGGGGCATGCAAAAAACAAAACCTCCGGCCGCGAGAGTCGCGGTTCCGGAGGCATCGATTCGTACGGAGTCGATCCGCACAGACACGATTTAGCGCTTGGAGAACTGGAAGCGTCTGCGTGCGCCGCGCTGACCGTATTTTTTGCGCTCCACCATGCGGGAGTCGCGGGTCAGGAGGCCATTGGTCCTGAGGGATGTGTGGTTGGTCGGATCGAGCTGAGAGAGAGCTCTGGCCACGCCGTGGGAGCAGGCGCCGGCCTGGCCGGACATTCCTCCGCCAGTCACAGTGATGAGGATGTCATACTTGTTCTCGGAGGCAGTGACCATGAGAGGCTGGCGCACCACGAGGACATGCTCGCCGAGCTTGAAATACTTGTTGAGCTCCAGTCCGTTCACCACGACTTTGCCGGTACCTTCACGGAGGAAGACACGGGCCACTGCGCACTTGCGCCTTCCGGTTCCTATACCAAGATTCCTGATCATTGATTTCCCCTTCCCTTACAGTTCGATGACGATGGGCTGCTGTGCGGCATGCGGGTGGTCTGCACCGGCATAGATCTTCGCGTTCTTGTAGAGTTTGCGGCCAAGGGGACCCTTGGGAAGCATGCCATACACGGCTCTCTCCATCGGGGCGATGGGTTTCCGCTCGATAAGCTGACGGAAGGTGAAATCCTTGAGTCCGCCTGGGAATCCCGAGTGGTGGTAGTACATCTTGTCCTGGCGCTTGCGTCCGGAGATCGCCACTTTTTCTGCGTTGATAATGACGACAAAATCACCGGTCTCCTGGGAAGGAGTGTAGGTAGGTTTATGCTTGCCCCTGAGCATGCCTGCGACTTTGGCTGCGACGCGGCCGAGGGGTTTTCCTTCGGCGTCGATAAGGTACCACGCGCGCTCTGCCGTCTGGGGCGTAACAAATACGGTCTTCATAAATGTATACCTTCAGTTTCGAGTGTAATGTGCTGAATAGCGGAACGATATTCCCACAGATAAGGAATTGTGTCAAGGCATACCACACTGCATCCGATATGGCAGCCCGTGAAACGATACCCGGGGCTGGCCCATTCCACTTCGCACTGGTTCTTTTTCCGCGAAAACCGTCCATCTGCTGCCCGGTCAGTCCTGCGAAGCAGGCAGGACCGGACGAATCTGCAAGGACCAACGAACAATCAAGCCTTGGATTCGGGCTTCTTCTCTGCTTCCT
This sequence comes from Treponemataceae bacterium, assembly GCA_963678065.2. GTDB lineage: Bacteria > Spirochaetota > Spirochaetia > Treponematales > Rectinemataceae. Next base: position 409,239 of record CAXXVZ010000003.1, on the reverse strand, counting down.
CTTCTTTCTTGGCTTCCCGGCGATCCTTGATGTCGGCGAGGCCGATAAACACTGCGATGAGCGCTATGAAGGCGGAAATGACGGGGATGGCCCCCCTCAAAAAAGCGAGAACATCCGGACCCCAGCCGAGCAATCCGGGCACGCAGGCCGCGACGGCAAAAGCGAAAAGGACAATTCCGACTATCAAAGCTACCATAGTGTCATCTCCTTTCATGGCGATCAGACAAGTAAAAATCATATCATAAACCGGGAGACTGTGCAACAGTTGCCTATTTTCTTCCAGGCCCTTCCGATATACTGATTACATACTTCGACGCGATGGAGAACCGATGTTCCGGGCAGACAACCTCGTCATCTACAAGAATAGACCCGCTCTGGTCAGGGAAGCCCGCGACCGCATCGAAATACGGACGGAAGACGGCTCATCCGTGAAGGTTCGGGACAAGGACATCCGCATCCTCCACGAAGGTCCGGTAAAAACCATCCCCGGACCTTCATCGGGCGGGGATTTCGACACGGCGCGCAGGATGCTCGCAGGCGACTCTGAATCTCCCGTCCGCAGTTCTTGGGAAGAGCTTGCCGAACTCGTATTCGGCCTCACAGGTCCTGGCGAAGTCATGGCCTGCTTCGAGTGCGCCTCGGGCGGGCTTCTGTTTGTTCTCGACGACGGGCTGCCCTGGGCTCGCGGAGACGCCGACCTCCTTCGCGAAACCGCGCGGCGCGAAAAGAAATCCGCCGAACTCGCGGAAAGGACAGCGTTCATTCTGCGGGCCAAGGCTGTGAAGAGAGGCGGCAGGCTGGAGAAGACCGAGCCTGACGCGCGATTCATGGGCGAAATCGAGGCCCTTGCGCTGGGGAAAACCGAGAAAAGCAGGATTGCCGTCGACCTGGGTATAAAGGAAACACCCGAAGCCGCACATGCTTTTCTCGTCGCCTGCGGTTGGTGGGAAATCGCGACAAATCCTCATCCTTCCCGTTCAGGATGCCCGCTCAAGGCGCCTCTCCTCGCTCTCGGAGATGAGACGACATCGGAAGCGTCCCGCAGGGATCTGATCAGCTTCACTTCGTGGGCGATCGACAACGAGTGGTCCAAGGACCCCGACGACGCCATCGGCTGGGACGGAAAAGATATATGGATTCATGTGGCCGACCCTGCCGCGGCCATCCTTCCCGAAAGTCCGGCCGACAGGGAAGCTCTATCGCGGGGAGCGACACTCTATCTCCCCGAACTGACCTCGCCCATGCTCCCCGACGAAACCCTGGAGCGCTACGGACTCGGGCTTGCCCCGACATCGCCCGCGCTCTCCTTCCGGGTAGAGCTGAACGCCGAAGGCTATGTCTCCGAGGTCGAAGTTCTCAGCTCCCGAGTCCGGGTCAGGCGGACACACTATGGAGAGGCGGATCGCCTCCTCGCAAAGGGAGATGTCGATCTGGCCGCTTTCGACCGCATCGCGGCACTGAGGACGAAACGCCGGACAGCCAACGGATCCGTCGAAATTGCGATTCCCGAGGTCAGAGTACACGTCGAATCAGGGGAAGTCGTCATTCATAGACCCGGATCATTCCGATCCTCTGAAATAGTCCGGGAATTCATGCTGCTCGCCGGAGAAGCAGCGGCTATCTGGGCCTTCAAGAGAGGACTCGCATTCCCCTTCTACAGTCAGGAGGCCCCGAGTATCCCAGGAGAAAAGGGGCAAGATGGGAATTCACTCTCCCTGCAGTTCAGCCGCCGCAGGGGAATGCGGGCCGGCATGCTCGGGCCAAGCCCCGGCGCGCACCGCGGCCTTGGCCTGCCTTTCTACGCCCAGACGACGAGTCCGCTTCGCCGCTACCAGGATCTCCTCGGACACATGCAGATACACGCCATTCTGGAAGGACGTCACCCTCTCGACGCGGACGAAGTCGGGAAAAGATGCGCTCTGGCACAAGCTTCACAGGCACCTAACAGGCAGGCGGAGCGGGCGAGCGAACTCCACTGGTGTCTCGTCTGGCTTTCCCGGCATCCCGACTGGAAAGGAGAGGCCATCCTCGTTTCCTCATCCGGCCAAGGCCTGTGGCTCGCTTATATACCGGAAATCGGCCTGGAGGCAAAGCTGAGACTCTCCGGGGAGCATTCGCTCGATGAGACCATCATCGTGAAAGTCTCCCGGATCGACATTCCCTTGCAAGAAATCGCATTTGAGGTTTGTACATGCCCGAAAACGGATTGACTCTGAGCCTGCAGCGCGCCTATCCTTACATCCTGTAAACATATGGAACAGAAAGACTACCGCCTTGCCGCGATAATGTACACGGACATCGCCGGCTTCTCGAAAATGATGGAGAAGGACGAGTCGGGCACGCTCGAGACTCTTTCCTGGCACAACAAGCTTATAACCACCATCGTCCTGAAACATCATGGCACTGTCATAAAGACGATAGGCGACGCCTTTCTCGTCGACTTCAAGAACACGGTCGAAGCCGTCGTCAGCGCGGTGGAAATTCAGGATGAGCTGTACAAGAGAAATTCCTCCAACCCCGGCTCTCCCCTCCTCGTCCGCATCGGCGTTCATCTCGGCGATATCTACTTTTTCGAGAATGACGCACTCGGCGAGGGTATAAATATCGCGGCCCGCCTCCAGGGACTCGCAAAGCCCGGCTCGATCTGCATTTCTCAGGACGTCTACAATCTTGTCCTCAATAAAATCGATTTTTCCGCCCAGTCTCTCGGCTCGGTCACGCTTAAGAACATTTCAAAAGAGATCAGGGCCTACGAGATCGCCAGTCCCAATACCGGACTTGCTCCCGCGGGTGAAGACAAGCCCCGCAACGCGCCTGGATCGCCGCCTGACAGGGAATACAGCGAAACGGGATCCCTGGACATCCTCGCAAAAATACGGAACGCCATCCTCTCGGAGATCAAAACCTCCGGTAAGAGGATGTCAGTCAGGGAAGCGCGGGAAAAATACGGATATTATGGCGTCGAGGCGGCTGAAGTCATCGCCTCGCTCGCCGAGCGAGGCATTCTCAGGAAGGATATGCCTCCCCAGAATGAAGGCTCGCGGCTCGGTCCACAGGGCTCGGGGCGTCCGTATGCCGGCCAGGCAGATCCTTCCGGCGATCATGGCTCCGAATCCGATAATCCCGACAATCGTCCGACCTACACCCAGAGCGACATCGGACGCAGCATCGAGAACGCCGTCCACGGAATAGTATCGGAAATCGAGAGAAGCATAGAGTCCAGCGTTCACGGCAAGGGGGGACTCGCCGCCGATCACAGCTCCCGTCACGCGTCGAGAGAGAACAGACGTGAATTCAAAGAGGAGATCAAGCGCAGGGCGCGCGAAGCCATAGACGAAGGACGGTACCGTCCGGGCCGCAGACGCGATTCACAGTCCCGGTTGCGCGATGAGGCGAATGCCTCTCCTGGTCCGACCCACTTCGAACTCTACCGCGACAAGCTGCTGGAAAAGGCCAAGAAGGTCAGCAATGGCCTCCGCGCCCATTTTGCCACCTTCCTCATGGTCAACGCCGGTCTGTGGTACCTCAACCTCACCACGTCCCGCTCCTTCCTGTGGGCCGCTATCGTCACGGCATCCTGGGGAATCGGACTTGTCGGCAACATCGTCGACTCGATCCGGCTCAATTCCGAAGCGAGGGAAGCCGAAGTCATGCCCGACCTCGACGCCCGCACACTCGAGGATCTCAAGCGGCTCAACAAGGAGCGCAACTCGATGTCGGGACATACCGTGAGCGCGATAACTGTGCCCATGCTCCTCGCCGTCATCAATCTCCTCACCTCACCCTCGACGCCGTGGTTCCTCATCCCGACCGGAGCCCTCGCTTTCTCTCTCGTGATTCACCTTCTCACCTATGTTTCCAGCGTCCCTGCCCTGAAGAAATCAATTTTCAAGGCGATCAAGATCAGCGGTGGCACACGCGGTCTCAAACGGGCAAAAGAGGACAGGCAGAATCTCGACCAGGCTCTCGGCTCCTACGCCGAGATGTACCGCGACGCGGAACGTGCGCGGCAGGCTCTCGAAGAACAGCTTGCCGACATGAAAGCGACTGCGGGGGAAGACATCAGACCCAGCCTGGAACGCTATATGGGGCAGGTGAGGCTCCTCGCCCAGTCCGCCAACGAGATCGACAGGCTCATCGAAGCGATACCCATGGAAGAGCTGCAGAAGGACAAGGCTACACTCGCATCCAAGGCTCTCGCTTCCGAAAGTTCCACACTCAAGGCCGAGTACCAGTCAAGTATCGCGGAAATCGAAAAGCAGGAATATTCCTTCCGCGAACTCAAGGATCAGAGCGAAGTCATCCGTCTCCGTCTCGGCTCCTCGGTCAACCAATTGAAGCAGATGCGGCTCGACATGGCCAGACTCAAAGCTTCGGGAGCGGAGGAAGTCGACGCTGGATTCAGCCAGATCCGGACTAAGGCCGACGAACTGTCCCACTATCTCGACGATCTCCGCGCGGGATACGAAGAGAACGCGAAGGACCCCTTCGAGGAACTCGCGCGGCTCGAGGCCAGAGGGAGACTTCCCGGACAAAAAAAGGCCGCCGAGAGAATTGTCGCTCCCCTAAAAGCGATTACAGCGGCACCGGAAGCACCTGCCCAGCCGGAATCCTCGCGCAATGTACCTGGAGTCTCTCCGCCCGAATCCCTTCCACAGGACTTCCATCCCGATCACTGACAGTCGGCCTCATGTTCCACTCGGACACCAGACAGCAGTTTTGCAGATTCACCACGCGGACAATTTGTCGTAATTATTTTTTGGGTCTCGAATTATTAATCTGGCCCAGCCCTGATTCGAACAGGGGACCTGCTGCTTAGGAGGCAGCCGCTCTATCCATCTGAGCTACTGGGTCGCTCGCCGTGCAGGAGAATCAGAAGCCAGCCCGCACATCCGCTCACAGACCTTATACGATTTTTGTCTGCGATGTCAACGACAGAGGGAAAGTAGAAAGCCGGCCAGCGAAAAAGATCCCACGTCTTCCATCCGGAGGTCCGAGGCCATTCTCTCAGCCAAAGACATACCCCTCTTCATGGAAGGATCGATCGTGCGGCGGACTATTATCCTGGCCGATTCGGGCGAAGACGCGACGTCATTGCGCCGTATCGCTTTTATGGCGGCAGCATAGGCCACCGAATCCTCCGGCCCGAATTCTCCTGCACTGAGCCCCGGCCGATCCCCCAGAAGTCCATCCATCTCGGCGCTCTCGATCTCCTCGAAAATCGAGAGTGAGGGGAGTACTCCCGGTTTGAGAAGGTTGAAATCGGCAACGACGGGATCGAGGGAGTAGTTCACGGCTGTGCCTGGCACCGCACCCAGAAGGAAGCCGGTGACCGGAAGACCAAGTCCCCAGGCCCAGAGCCCGGTGGCGAGAGAGGAGGAATCAAGGGATGAATGTGCGGTGTATAGTTCGCCGGAAAAGCCCTTTTTCTCTTCGGCAAACATGGCTGTTTCGAGAATAAGGGTGGCCATAAAAAACGCGGGGTTGTCGGCAAGCGCAGGAACGCAGCGATCGGGGTGGTTCCGCGCAATGCTGCGGATGATGTCGGGAATCTCCTCTTCGCGGCAGGGAAGCTCGACAACATGAAGACCAGGCGACGACCTGCTCGAACTCGTAGCCGATATCCCCGCTGCTCCACTCTTGCGAGCTTTCAAAAGCACGAGATCAGCCTCCGGGCTACGCTCAGCATCGAGGGAAGCGGTCCAGGCGCCGAGGATCGCCCTGCCCGCACGGGCGTCGCGCGAACTTCCTTCTGGGTAGAGGGCAACAAATGGCGCTCCCCTCCCTTTCGTCCCTCCCATGCGGGGTTTCACCGCAGCCATGAGCAGATCGGCGCCATAATCGAGGACAGAGCCTGACTTCCCCGACGCGAAGTCGAAGAGGAGGATGTTCCCCACCTGATTCCATTCAGGTTCCCGGGGGAAAACCCGCTCAACAAGATTCCCGGCCTCCACGGGGTCAAAATCATCGGGAAGGAGGGTCATAATCGCAGTCAGAACCGTATCCACATACGGCGTATCAGGCGAATAGACCGCAGTGCGGAGATCGACTGCTCCTTTGGGGACGAAAACGCCACCATCCGCGGGACAGCCTCGGGCTACGGCTTCAAGGAAGCTTTTTTCCGAGCCAGTTCGATTGGTCGTCGTGAATTTCATCTCTGATAAGGATAATGCCAATCCGGACTGGACTCAAGCCTGCGAAGGTCTGTTGCGGCAATGTGGTCCGTTGACCCGTCGACGGCCGAGGGCTATGCTCATGGCATGAAACTCTGGTTGAAATACCTGCTGGGAACCGTGCTCGGCGTACTTCTCTCACTCGCCCTGCCGAAAGAGAATCCCGCCGTACAAGAGACAACCAAGTTTCTCTTCGATATATCGATGAACATAGGGCGGTACGCGCTCGCCCCCCTCATCCTCTTCTCCGTCCCCATCGCCGTCTATGAGCAATTCGAGAACAAAGGATTCTGGAAGGATACAGGCAAGACATTCCTCCTCCTTCTGCTGTCGGGCGTTTTCTTTTCCATGATCGGTGTCGGAATCGCAGCTTTCATGAATCCCGCGAGAATCCCTCTCGTCGCCGGAGCCGAAGCCGCTGCTGTTCCCGGGCTGAAGGAAGTCCTTTCCGCGGTCTTCACGGACAACATGTTCGCAGTTCTCGGCTCGGCCGGAGGCTATCTTCTTCCCTTATTCGTGCTCGCCTTGGTTCTTGGCCTGGCATTCTGCCACGACCGGGTCGTCACAAAACCAGCCGTCACCCTCTTCGATTCTTTCTCCCGCATCTTCTACCAGATCAATTCCTTTTTCGCGGAATTCATGGGCATCCTGCTCATAGCAGCATCGACCAAGGCGGTCTCCTCCATACTCGCGGGGATGGACCAGACGATTTACCGCCCGCTCCTCGGAACTATCGGTTTTGAGCTCTTTCTGTCGTCGTTCATAATCATTCCCGCCATCCTCTGGCTGTTCGGCGGCCACAAGAACCCCTTTCCCACGCTCTATGGGCTCGCCGCGCCCGCCCTCGCCTCTCTCGTTTCCGGCGATGTCTATTTCTCGATGGGCGTCCTGCAGAAACATGCCAAGGAAAACCTGGGCATCAGGCGAAGATCCAATGCTCTGGCCATCCCCTTCGCGATACTCTTCGGCCGGGTCGGCACGGCCCTCGTGACCTCTACCTCATTCATCGTTATTCTTTCATCGTATTCCAACCTGGGAATCTCGACTTCGAGCTTTCTCTGGATTCTCGCCATGACACCCCTGTTGACACTCATAGTCGGGGCGGCCCCCCGCAATGGCGCGATGACGGCCCTCATGGTCTTGTGTGCACTCTACGGAAGGGGATTCGACAACGGATACCTCATCATCGTCCCCGTCGCCTTCCCCCTGGTCGCGGCCGGATCTTTCATCGACACACTCTGGGCCGGATGCGCCAATCTCATAATCGCCAGAAAGGACGGATTGTGTGCGGAAAAGGAAGCCCGGTTCTACATCTAGGCAAAAAGTCATCTCTCTTTTTATCGGGAATCGAGTCTTGACGTCTGTGTCGGGCAATCATAGAATGGCCTAATGAGCCTCAAGAACGTTCTCGGCCCGGAAAACGTGGCCCTTCACCTTCAAGGTACAACCAAAGAAGCGATAATCGATGAACTGATAGCCGTTGCCTCGGCCTGCGGCAAGATCACGGATCCGGTTTCCGTCAAGCTTTCCGTCCTTGAGCGCGAGCGACGGATGAGCACTGGCATGAAACATGGCATCGCTATTCCTCACGGGAAGACCAATTCCGTCTCGGAGCTTGTTGCCTGCGTCGGCATTGCGGACAAGGGTGTTGACTTCGATGCCCTTGATCGGGAGCCCTGCCGCATTTTCATCATGACCATTTCTCCGGCCGACAAGACCGGCCCCCACCTCCAGTTCCTCGCGGAGGTCAGCAAGCTGTTCAAAAGCGCAGAAAAGAGGAACGCGATACTCGCCGCGACAACTCCACAGGAGGTCGTCGACATCCTTCTTTCCTGAACCAGCGGCGCGACAGGAGGAGGATTCTGTCTGCAAAAGCGGCCGGGCCCGACACGAGGGCCAGGCCTCCGCGATGCCTCTCTGGCCACAAGACAATAAAAAAACCGCTCCACGAGGAGCGGTTTTTGTTTTTCAGCCCTTTTTCATTCAAGAACTGCGAGAATGTCGCCCATCTTGACCAGAAGGTGCTCGACTCCGTTCACCTTGATCTGGGTTCCGGCATACTTGTCGTACATGACTTCGTCATTGGCCTTCACTTTGATCACTTCAGTGTCCGTGCCGACGGCGACAACGATACCGGTCTGGGTCTTCTCCTGGGCGGTCTGCGGAATGATGATTCCGCCAGCAGTTTTGGACTCGCTCTCCTTGATCTTGATGAGAACGCGATCGCCCAACGGTTTGACGTTCATACGGTATTCCTCCTGAAAATCTGTTGAGTTAGTTTTAAGTACGAGTGAAATATATGGAAAAACCCTCAGGGGGTCAAGGCTGATAGACGAACAAAGACGAAGTGCGGTCTAGCCGACCCGTCGCCGGGGCGGTACATTCTAGGTGAAGGAGTTGACATGGCTTCTAAAAAACCTGGATGGAAGGAAAAAATTCCGCTTCCGACATCCAAAAACGGAAAAAACGATCCCAAAAAACGTCCGGACATGGGTGGAATACAATTCCGCCTTCCTCTGGGATATCTCACGCTCATGGTTATCCTCGTGAGCCTCTTCAATTATGTGCTCTTTCGCTCTGACAATACGGTTATTCCATACAGCAGTTTCAAGACCAAGATCGAATCGGGAGAAATCCGCCGCGTCGAGATGGACAACAACTATTATACGGGCTACTTGGATGCCCAGAACCAGGCCCCCGCCTCGCCTTTGCCGGCCACTACGCGCGGTGGCGCCATATTCAAGGCAGTTCCCGTTCCCGATCCCGGATTCACCGCGCTTCTGGACAAAAAAGGTGTCATCTACTCAGCCTCCCCGCGCGAGGGCAACGCTGTCCTCTCCTTCGTGCTCAACTGGCTTCTACCCTTCGGAGCGATGTTCTTCGTGTGGCGCATGATCGGAAAGCGGATGTCCAACCCCAACTCCAATGTCCTGGCCTTCGGACAGAACAAGGCGACTGTCGTGGCCGAAGGGGACATCAAGACACGTTTCGGAGACGTTGCAGGGGTCGACGAGGCGAAGGCCGAACTCGTCGAAGTCATCGATTTCCTTCGCAGCCCCAAGAAATACACCGATATCGGCGGCAAGATACCCAAGGGAGTCCTCCTTGTCGGCCCGCCGGGAACCGGCAAGACCCTCCTCGCGCGCGCGGTGGCCGGTGAGGCGAACGTTCCTTTTTTCCGCATGAGCGGGGCGGAATTCGTGGAAATGTTCGTCGGTGTGGGAGCGGCACGAGTTCGCGACCTCTTCAAGCAAGCCCGGGACAGAGCTCCCTGCATCGTCTTTATCGATGAGCTTGATGCCCTAGGGAAGAGCCGCACGAACGGAGTCATGGGTGGAAACGATGAACGCGAACAGACCCTCAACCAGCTCCTCATAGAGATGGATGGCTTCGACGCCACGAGCGGTCTCATCATCCTCGCGGCCACAAACCGCCCCGATGTCCTCGACACTGCCCTCCTCCGCCCCGGTCGCTTCGATCGCCAGGTCCTCGTCGACCGTCCTGACCTCCCCGGCAGGGAAGCCATACTCAAAATCCACTCAAAGGCCGTCAAACTCGACGATACGGTCGACATCGCCAAAATAGCGAGGGGAACGCCCGGATTCGTGGGCGCCGATCTCGCCAACCTCGTCAACGAGGCGGCCCTCCTCGCGGTGCGATCGGGGCGCAAGAAGGTCAATCAGGGCGATTTCAACGATGCCATCGAGAAAATCGTGGCCGGACTCGAAAAGAAAAGCCGGGTGATCAACGTGAACGAGCGAAGGACAGTAGCCTACCACGAGTGCGGTCACGCCCTCGTCGCGGCCTTCACGCCCGGCGCTGATCCAGTGCGCAAAATATCGATAATCCCTCGCGGTCTCAGCGCTCTCGGCTACACACTCCAGCTTCCGCTCGAGGACAGATACATCGTCTCGGAGGCCGAACTCCTCGGACAGATCGACATGCTGCTCGGCGGGCGGGCCGCCGAGGAAATCGTATTCGGCAGCATCTCCACCGGCGCCTCGAACGACATCGCGCGGGCTACGGACATCGCGAAGCGCATGATCACCGACTATGGCATGTCCGAGCGCTTCCGCCATGTCGCCCTGAGCAGGAGGGGCCTCGGAGGCGCGGCTGGCAACGAACCTGTTTTTTCCCGCGAATACAGCGAGGAAACCCAGCGCTACATAGACGAGGAAATGGCGCGCATCATGGCCGTCAGGTACGACAGAGTCGTGACGATGCTCTCGCAGAGGCGCGATCTCCTCGATAGGCTCGCCCTCATACTCCTCGAGAAGGAAGTCGTCGAGGAATGCGAGTTCAACAACCTCGTCAACTCTGCCCGGACAGGAGAAGGCTGCGAAAAAGAAAAGGGTGACGCATCCCTGGAAACAGGCCAGGCTGAAGATGAATCCCCCGACAAGCCTGTTGACTCTGTGGAAGGCGCTGTCTAATATCGGCCCTCCCGGAGGTGGTGCATGGTCTGGTTCCTCGCGATATATTGCGCGGTTCTCCTCGGCATCGCGCTGTTGTCCCTTCGATACAACGACAGTCTCGAGAATTTTCTCATTGCAGGAAGAAACCAGCCACGGTTTCTCATCGTAGCGTCTATGCTCGCCTCCACTATCGGAGGCGGGATCACGATCGGCACCGTGGGGAAGGCCTTCTCGATGGGCTTTCCCGCATTCTGGTTCGTGGCGGCGGGCGCATTTGCCCACTTCCTCCAGGGAGCATTCCTGTCTGCACGGGTGCGCGAGACCGAGTCTGTCACTCTGCCAGACCTGGCCGGCAAGCTCGCAGGTCCCGCCGTGCGCAAGCTTGTTGCCCTCATCATCGTACTCACCTGGACGGGCATTGCGGCAGGCCAGTTCCTCGCGGCCAGCAAAGTAGTCGGGACCATGACGGGGCTCGACCACGGCAGCGCCGTTCTGCTTTCAGCGCTCTTCCTCGTCGTCTATACACTGATCGGAGGGCAGAAATCCGTCCTGCGGACCGATTTCCTGCAATTCGGCGTTCTTGCGGTGGCCATCATCGCCGTCGTGGTCTGGCTCTACGCAGCCAGAACGCCCGCTCCGGGAAGCCTCTCCATCGAATTGTTCAACACCTCCTTCGGTCCGCTCGACCTCGCCTACTACCTCGTCGTGGTCGCCGGCTCGTACTTCATCTGCCCCATGATGTTCGGCCGCATACTCTCGGCGAAAACACCGAAGAGCGCCCGGTCATCCTCCTTCCTGAGCGGAACCGGCATGCTCCTCTTCGCCTTCGCCATCACCTTCATTGGACTCTGGGCCCGGGCGAGCGGTTTTGACGCGGGAAAGATGGACCCGCTGAACGCCATCATCAAGAGCGTCCTGCCGGGCTGGCTCGGCGTCGTCATGCTCTTCGGCATCCTCGCCGCCATCCTCTCCACCGCCGACACCGTGCTGCTGACCGCTGCCGGCGTCCTGGAAAAGGATCTCATCGGAGGCTCCTCGATGGCCCGCACCCGTGTCTGGATAGCGGCCGTGGCCGGCATAGCTGCCCTCATAGCCCTCTACGAGACAGACATTGTCGGACTACTCCTCAAGACATACCAGGGTTATACATCGGGTCTCGTGCCTGCGCTGTTCGTGGTCATCATGTTCTGGAAAACGAGAACCATCCGCCCCGCCTTCATTTTTGCGGCGATAGCGACAGGCTACATCCTCGGATTCGCGGGCAATTTCTTGACTTCCCCTGATTCCCAGAAGCTGATGGCTTTTGCCGGCATCGTCGTTTCCGCGATAATCAGCATTTCCGGATTGGGGCCGCGCGAGCCTGGTTTGAAACCTGCACAGAACAGATCGTGACATATTTACGATTATTGTCGTATTGACTTTTTGCAAAAAAATCGACATTCTCCCCTCATCGTGACACAATACAACATTGTGTCACGATGAGGAGCTACCATGTCCGTAGTGCTGCGTTCCATCGGAACCTATATCCCCGAGCGGCGGATGACGAACGAAGAACTTGCCGGGATCGTCGACACGACCGACGAGTGGATAGTCAGTCACACAGGAATAAAAAACAGGCATTTCGCCGCCGACGGCGTCCTGACGAGCGACATGGCGGCAGACGCAGCCAGAGCGGCCCTCGAGAAAGCGCATGTGAGCGTCCATGAGATCGACATCCTCATCGTTGCCACTGCCACGCCGGATTATTTCGGGTTTCCTGCGACAGCCTGCATCGTGCAGGACAAGATCGGAGCCCACGGCTGCGCCGCCTTCGACCTAACCGCCGGCTGCACCGGGTTCATCTACGCGCTCGATGTGGCCTCTTCGATGCTCGAAGCGAAAAAGGCGCGGAATGCCCTCGTGATCGGCGCGGAGGCGCTCTCTCGGGTCACGGATTGGACGGACAGATCGACCTGCGTGCTCTTTGGAGACGGGGCAGGCGCCGCTGTCCTCTCCAGGATCGAAGAATCCGGGCGCGGTATGCTGAAAACCATCCTTGGCGCCGATGGCGGCGGGGCAAAAGACCTCGTCCTCGTTCAGGCCGGACGCACAAAGACTTTTGGCCATGAAGTCCCGCTCGCGCCGGTCATCTCCATGAACGGCAAGAATGTCTACAACTTCGCGGTAAAATCGATCACTGTCCTGATTGAGAGGATCATGCACGCCGCAGCATACAGGCTCGAAGACTTCGCGTGGATCGTGCCGCACCAGGCCAACGCCCGCATCGTGCAATCGGCTGGAAAACGTTTCGGCATCCCCGAGGAGAAATTCTACCTCAACCTGGACGAATACGCGAACACCTCTGCAGCGAGCATCCCGATCGCCCTCGGCGAGATGTCCGAAAAAGGTCTCCTGAAACAGAACGATCTCATAATGCTCCTCGGTTTCGGCGCCGGCATGACCTACGGTGCCACCATCATACGCTGGTAGAAAGCAATTGCCGGAACGCGACGCGGGACCGCTGTCCGGAACCATAGATCAAAGTCCTGCACCCGGAGGTACCGCTTGCAGAAAAAACGAATCGCCATCATCGGTCTCGGAATAATCAGTCCTATCGGAAACGACATAGCCACGTTCTGGGAATCCCTCGTGGCAGGGAAGAGCGGCGTCGGCCCGGTCACGCGCTTTGATGCTTCGAGGCTCGACTCCCGCATCGCCGCCGAGGTCAAGAACTTCGACCCATCGCTCTACATGGACAAAAAAGAAGCCAGGAAGATGGCCCTCTTTTCCCAGTTCGCCGTCGCGGCCGCCGTCCAGGCATGGAGGGATGCCGGCCTTCCGGACAAGAACGATGCTCCTTCTTCCGAGTCCGATGAAGGCACGGAGGGTCGCGCCTCCATGCCCTATCCGCCCGAGCGGATAGCGACTGTCATCGGAAACGGCATAGGCGGACTCGAGATATTCCAGGAGTCCTACAAAAAACTCCTCGAAGCCGGCCCGGGACGCATGCTTCCCATGACAGTTCCCCTCATGATCATCAACGAAGCCGCGGCCAATATTTCCATGCGGCTGGGGGTTACGGGAGCCGCCTTCACTCAGGCCACGGCCTGCGCTTCCGGAACCGACGCCATCGGCCAGGCGATGGACATGATCCGCTCAGGGCGGTGCGATATGGCCATCGCTGGTGGCACGGAAGCCGCCGTGACGGAATTCGCCATGGGGGGATTCTGCCGCCTCCAGGCGCTCTCGACCGCGAACAACGACAATCCCGAAAAAGCCTCCAGGCCCTTCGACAAAGCCCGTGAAGGCTTCGTCATGGGCGAGGGCGCGGGAATGCTCATCCTCGAGGATTACGACAGAGCCATGGCACGCGGTGCGCGCATCCACGCCGAACTTGCGGGGTATGCAGCCACATGCGACGCCTACCACCTCACCGCCCCCGATCCTGAAGGCAAGGGTGGCGCCCGCGCCATCACCCTCGCCCTCGAAGACGCCGGCCTCGCACGCGAAGATATCGGGTATTACAACGCGCACGGGACTTCGACGCAGCTCAACGACCAGATCGAAACCCTGATGATCAAGAAAGCGTTCCTCGATCACGCGAAAAAACTAAAAATATCATCCACGAAGAGCATGACAGGACACTGCGTCGCCGCAGCAGGTGCAGTCGAGGCAGTCATCTGCACACTCGCGCTGAAGGAAGGTATTCTGCCCCCGACGATCAACCTGGACAATCCCGATATCGAAGCGGGATGCGACCTGGATTACATCCCGAACAAGGCCGTACGCAGCGACATCCACGCAGCCGTCTCAGCGTCACTCGGTTTCGGCGGGCACAATGGCGCCCTCGTTTTCCGCAAAGCGGAATAGGTCATAACCATGAGCACAACTACCCTCAAATCCTTGATTATCGGCGGTTTCGAAGCGAAGATCCCTATCGTTCAGGGGGGAATGGGCGTCGGTATTTCCCTCGCGGGGCTTGCGTCGGCAACGGCCAACTCAGGAGGCATAGGCGTCATCGCCGCCGCGGGAATCGGCCTTCTGGAGCCGGATGGGTTCGTGAACTTCGCCGAGGCCAACATAAGGGCACTCAGAAATGAGATCCGCAAGGCGAGAAGCATGACCCAAGGCATCCTCGGCGTGAACATAATGGTCGCCCTGAGCGATTTCGCGAATCTCGTCAAAACGGCCATCGCGGAAAAGATCGACATCATCTTTTCAGGGGCCGGACTTCCGGTAAACCTTCCCGAATACCTGGGAACGAGCAGGCACACAAAACTCGTGCCCATCGTCTCATCGGGCAGGGCCGCGAGCCTTCTCGCAAAACGCTGGAAGGACAAGTACGACTACGTTCCTGACGGCTTTGTCGTCGAGGGCCCCCTCGCGGGCGGCCACCTCGGCTTCAAGGCCGAACAGATCGACGATCCCGACTATGCCCTGGAGAAAATCGTCGTCGACGTGATCGAGGCTGTCAAACCTTTCGAGAAAGTGGCAGGGCGCCGTATCCCAGTCATAGCGGGCGGAGGAATCTACACCGGGGCCGACATCCGCAAATTCCTCGAATTGGGCGCGGCGGGCGTCCAGATGGCCACGCGCTTCGTCGCCACGGAGGAGTGCGATGCCGACATCGCCTTCAAGCGAAGCTACATCGAGGCCGAAGAGAAGGATCTCACCATCATAAAGAGTCCGGTCGGAATGCCCGGTCGCGCGATCGGCAATAAATTCCTTGCGGATGTGGCGGAAGGCAAGCTGAGCCCCTATTCATGCCCCTACCATTGTATAATAACCTGTGACTACGAAAAGGCTCCCTACTGCATTTCGCTCGCGCTTTTGAACGCGCAGAAGGGCCGTCTCAGCCACGGCTTCGCATTCGCGGGCGCAAATGCGTGGAGAGTGACCAAAATCCTGCGTGTCCAGGAACTCATAGACTCCCTCGTCGAGGAATATGAGTCATCGGCGAAACCTTGAAAGGATTCCGTCGATGTGGGAGACCGGTTTTCCGGAAGCCGCGCGGATTACAAGGAGAATGCGATGAGCGACATTGAAAACTGGCTGCCACACCGGGCGCCCTTCCTCTTCATCGACACCGTGGAAATCGAGAACGGCAAAATCGTAGCCACACAGTACTGGCCTGCCACGGAACCTTTATTTGCCGGCCATTTCCCTCCCTACCCCGTCGTTCCGGGTGTGATCCTCATCGAGAGCCTCGCCCAGGCGGGCGGGGTCGGAATGAAAAAAATGGGCATAAAGCCGGAGGGAACTTTCTTCCTCGCAAAAGTTAAGGAAGCCCGCTTCAGGCGCCAGGTCCGGCCAGGCGACACTGTCAGGATGGTCATCGAGAACATCAAGGCCAGTTCACGCTTTTCGCACCAGCGGGGCGTTGGTTATGTCGGAGGCGAAATCGCCGTGGAAGCCGAATGGCTGTGCATGGCCGGAGAGAATGTAGCATGATTCTGAAACCCATGGTCCGCAACAATATCTGCATCAACGCCCATCCCGCGGGCTGCGCCGCCGAGGTGGCGCGGCAGATACGCTTCGCGCGGAAGAGAAAGGATCTCTCCTCCGAAAGGAGGGGACCTGTGAATGTCCTCGTCATCGGATGCTCCACCGGCTATGGTCTCGCTTCCCGCATTGTGGCGGCGTTCGGATACGGGGCGAGGACCTACGGCGTCTCCTACGAGAAAGAGGCCACCGAAACAAAAGTCGGCACAGCCGGCTGGTACAACAACAGAGCCTTCGACGAGGCGGCCTCCATCGCAGGCATCGATTCTTTCACATTCGACGGCGACGCCTTCAGCAAAGGGATAAAAAACGAAGTCGTTCGCCGGGCCACCGAATCCGGACTGCGATTCGACCTTATCATATACTCCCTCGCCTCTCCCGTCAGAGTCGACCCCGAAACCGGCGTCATGTACAAATCAGTCATAAAGCCCCTGTATCGCCCATACCGCGGCAAGTCGGTGGACATGTTCACAGGCGCCATCTCCGATGCCGAGATATCAGAGGCCACCGAGGCCGAAGCCTTCGAGACGGTGAAAGTCATGGGCGGAGAGGACTGGCAACTCTGGATCGAGGCACTCGCGGCTGGCGATGTCCTCGCCAGCCGCGCCACCACCATCGCTTATTCCTACATCGGGCCGGCTCTCTCCTGGCCCATCTACCACGACGGCACCATCGGCAAGGCCAAGGCTCATCTCGAATACACTTCCGCCATCCTCAACAGGGACTACGGCGCGCGCGGGCTTCACGCCTATGTATCGGTCAACAAAGCGCTTGTAACCCGGGCAAGCGCCGTCATCCCCATCATACCCCTGTACGTTTCAACGCTCTTCAAAGTCATGAAGGAGCGGGGAATCCACGAGGACTGCATCGCGCAGGCCGACAGGCTGTTCAGGGAGCGGCTCTATACGGGTTCTTCAATGATACTGGACGATGCGGGAAGAATCCGTATCGACGATCTCGAGATGGGAGCGGCCGTCCAGTCAGAAGTCGAGTCACGCATGCAGAAGGTCAGGGAAGACAACCTCTTCAATCTCGCCGACATCGAAGGATTCCGGACCGATTTTCTTCGCATCCACGGTTTTTCCGTGGATGGTATCGATTATTCGGCCGACTGTCCGTGTTTGGGCGTGAGCATTTCCAGTTTCGATCCGGTGGGGACTGTGGAAACAGTGCGGGAGGGGGTGCGGGGAAAAGAATAGACACCGGAACGTATGCCAGACACCGCCCCCTTGCTCCGTCGGAGTCATGGCGGGCGGACCCCGGCAGGGGGCGCATGCGGGCACTCTTTCCACCGCTCACCACCGCGAAGGGCGCCGTTTACGCACGGCGCCCTTCTTTACATCCGGAGAACTCCCGGAGTAGCCTTCCTTCGCGATGAACATGCTCATTCTGGAACCCGGAGAATCCGGCGCTCTTTTGCCACGCAGCGACCACAGGTGGGAGCACCTCTCGAAGGTCCTCCGCAAGGGTCCCGGCGATTCCGTTCTCGCCGGCTGCACCGACGGCAGCATCGGGAAGGCTACAATCATCCAGTTGGACAAGGATGGCCTCATCCTCGATTTTTCCGCGGAGAAAGAGGCTCCTCGTCTCCATCCTGTCACACTCGTGCTGGGCTTTCCCCGCCCCATCCAGGCGAACAGGATATTCAAGGATCTCTGCAGTCTCGGCGTTGGGGAGATTATGCTCACAGGCACGGATCTCGGGGAAAAATCCTACATACAGAGCGATTTCTTCCGCAAGAGCGAATACCGCCGGGCACTGCTCGAGGGCGCCGAGCAGGCCGCTTCTCCCTGGCTTCCCCAGGTTTCGAGCCACTGGACCCTCGACCGCTGTCTTGCCAGCCTCAGGCCCGCGGAGGGGAATTGGGAGTCCCGGATCGTCTTCCATCCCGACCCCGAAGCCGTTCCGTTCGGCAGCTTGGGGCTTTCGGAGGCTGGTCGCGGAAAGCTCATCCTCGCGATCGGAAGCGAGAGGGGATGGACCGCGAGGGAACTCGCTGTTCTGAAGGAAGCGGGTTTCCGCCTTGCGTCACTCGGAGACCGGATACTGAAAACGGAGACAGCCGCTTGCGCGGCCGTCGTCCTTTCTCTCGC
The DNA here is from genome assembly GCA_963678065.2 of Treponemataceae bacterium. Lineage (GTDB taxonomy): Bacteria > Spirochaetota > Spirochaetia > Treponematales > Rectinemataceae. The sequence goes on along the minus strand of CAXXVZ010000003.1, from coordinate 391,077 downwards.
CAAATTGGGTATCATGTAGAACTCTGAACGGTTCCCGGTCCCGGCGGGATGCGGGGCCGCTCAGACACCGAGCAACGCCGACAGTTCCCTGACATTGGCTGCAAACTCCCCGCATGCGGCCTCTATTGGTTCCGGCGTCGACATATCCACACCCGCGACTTTGAGCGACTCGATGGGGAAGCGCGAGCCACCTGAACGGAGGAATGCGAAGTAATCGGCGCGCTCGTTCTCCCCTCCCTCGAGAACACGCTTGGAGAGGGCGATGCTCGCCGAGATCCCGGTGGCGTATTTGTAGACATAGAAGGCATTGTAGAAGTGCGGAATCCGCAAGCCTTCCAAGTCCGACACAGCTTCAAGAACCATCGCGGGGCCGAAGTATTTGGCAAGGAGCGCACGGTACTCCGACCTGAGACTGTCGACAGTCAGGGCCTCCCCCGCCTCCATCATGGCGTGGGTCCTGTGCTCGAACTCCGCGAACATGGTCTGGCGGAACAGGGTGGCGAGGAGATCATCGACCTTGTTGTTGATGAGGGCCGCGCGTTCCGCTTTATCCTGGGCGCCTTCGTACAGGTACTTGAAGACGAGCTGCTCATTGAAGGTGCTCGCGACCTCGGCTTCAAAAATCGTGTAATTGTAGGACAAAAATGGATTCGAGCGCGCAGAGTACCACGAGTGCATGGAGTGGCCGCCCTCATGGGCGAGAGTGAAGACATCGCGGAGGACATCCTCTTTGTAATTCATGAGGATGTATGGGTCTCCCGCAAAAGATCCCGCGGAGAAGGCGCCCGAGCGCTTGCCTTTGTTCTCGTAGCGATCCACCCAGCCACCCGTGAGTCCCGCGCGGAGCGTAGAAACGTATTCCGCTCCGAGGGGGGCGAGGGCTTCGGAGACGATATCGACCGCTTCCCCAAAGGAGTGTCGCGAGCTTTTCTCGCGCATGATGGGAACATAGACGTCGTAGTGCCGGAGCTCGTCCAGCTTCATGACGCGCTTCCGGAGTCCATAGTACTCGTGGAGCGGGCCGAGATTGGCGCTGACAGTGGATACCAGGTTATCGTAGACACTTTCGGGAACCTTGTCGGGGAAAAGCGCCTGCACGCGTGCGCCGGAATAGTTGCGGACGGTGGCGGAGTATTTATCCTGCTTGACCGTTCCCGAGTACAGGCTCGCGATCGTGTTCTTGTGGGACTCATAAGAGGAATAGAACTGGAGGTATGCTTTCTTTCTGATTTCCCTGTCGGGATTGCGCATGAAAGAGGCGAATGTGGATTGCGTGAGCGGCTTTCCGCCTTCAGGCATTTCTACGGTTCCGAAATCGATGTCGACGTTCGTGAGAACGGAGAAGGTTTCGGAGGGAGTCTGATTGCACTCGGCCTGGAGGGCGAGCAGCCTCTCCTCGGAGGCCGAGAGGATGTGCGGCTTGAAGCGGATCAGCTTCGATATGAAGACTCTGTACTCTGCGAATCGCGGATCCCCGAGGCAGGAAGCTATGAAACTGTCCGGCAAGGACTGGATTTCCGGGCCGAACCAGGACCACTCGCCCTGGAAAGCCGTGGTCGCCATCATGTAGCGGGAAAAACGACTGCGGGCAGCGTTGTCTCCTTCATCTTCGGAGACCCTGAGATGCGCATAATAGCCGAGCCTTTCGTCGAGGAGCCCCGAATTGCAGTAATACGCCAAGGCTCCGAGGAAGGATTCCGGATCTTTGCCGAGATTCCCTCTGAATGCGGCGATGCCGCCCTTCATGGTTTCGAACTGCTTCAATCCTTCTTCCCAGGCAGCTTCATCGGGGAAGAGACGGGAAAGGTTCCATCGCTGCCCGGAATCGACTTCGGACCGCAGGGGGATAGTTGCGGATTTCTCCATGGCTGTACTCCTTTTCACAAATCAATCACAGACAAGGGATCGCGGTCGAGGCCCTCACGACGAGGTCGGCTTCGAGACGTCTGTGACTGACTTCGCCGCCATCCAGAATATCGAGGACCATTTCGGCAGCGACCCTTCCCTTCTCGGTTCCAGGTTGCCTCAGTGTCGTCAGCGGGGGATTCGCGAGAGCCGCTTCGGGAATGTCGTCGAAGCCCACAAGCGATATCTCTCCGGGAATCCCGATGCCGAGCCGGTAGCAGGTATCCATGACACCGAGGGCCACGACATCCGCCATGGCGACAATCGCGGTGGGCCGCGCGGAAGCCGGAACGCCGGTCAGAAGTTCACGGGCAGCCGATTCTCCTCCGGATCGGGAGCATTCGACCTGCGAACTGGTCACGCGCCAGAGCGCGTCGCAGCGAAGTCTTCCATCAGTGAATTCCTCCACCGGAGGCCTGATTCCCGTTCCACTCCTGCCTCTCCCCGAGGAATCGCCTTCAAATGCGCATCCCGCCTCCATGAGGGCGCGACAGAAGCCATCCATGCGCTCTTTGCTGACAAGGGAAAAATGGTCGCCCGCCATGCCGAAAATATCCGGTTTGAGCGCAAATATTGCGATTTTCCTGTGGCCGAGGCCGATGAGGTACTTCATGAGCCGGTAGGCAGCGTCCTCGTCGTCTATGCCGACATTGATGGTCATGTCGCTCGGCGAACCATCGATGGTGACGAAGGGAACGTGCCGCCTGTGCAGCAGCTCCACCACCTCATGGTCGGCCCCGACTCCGATTGTCAGGATTCCATCCACGAACGAACGTCGCGCGGCTTCTATGATTTTTCCTCGGACTGGAGGGAGCATTGTGAGCGAGAGTTCTCGCGCCTCGCAGGCGGAACCTATTCCGCGGATTATTTCGCAGAGATAGGGATTGCGGAGAGCCTCGGAGATGGGCTGCGGAAGAAGGAGCCCGAGGGCGCCAAGCCTCTTCGTTGTGAGGGTCCGGGCGACAGGATCTGGGACATAGCCCATCTCCTTCACGATCGTGAGTATTCTGTCGCGGGTTTCGGCAGAAATGCGCCCCGGCTTGTTGAGGGCGAAGGAAACAGTGGTCTTGGAGACCCCGGCCTTTTCCGCTATGTCCTTGATGGTTATTCGCATGTCGACTCTCCGGGTTCGAGTGTAGACCGACTATGTAAATCGGTCAACAAGCACTCTTCAGCTACCGAAAAAGAAGCTATACTGAACAACTGACATCGAGGAGGCGTTCATGAAACAAGTGACCATCACTTTCGCGTCTGGGGAAACGCAGGTTTATCCGGCGGGAGTGCGGGTTTCAGACGTTCTGGGCGCGGCGGGTCCGCTCTCGAATCCGCTGGCGGCAGTCCTTCTGGACAACGAACTCAAGTCAGCCAATTCAGTGATCAAAACTGACTGCACAGTGCTTCCCGTCACAGTCGGCATGGCCCAGGGCGCCGCGACCTATCGGCGTTCGCTCTGTTTCCTTCTCGCCATAGCCTCGCGTGAGGTTTTTCCCGGCCGTCGTCTCGTCGCCGGGATGGCGATCGGAACCGGTTTTTATCATTTCTACGACGACGATAAGCCCATCACCTCCACGGACATCGAGGCGCTCGCGGCGCACATGCGGAGTTTCGTCGCGCGCGATATCGACATAAATATAGAGGAGTGGTCGTGGTCCAAGGCGATGAAGTATTTCGAGGAGAGTGGTCAGCAGGACACGCTTCTCCTCCTCGAGCACATGAACGAGCCGCACATTCCCCTCAACGAGTGCGCGGGATTCAGGGATCTCCACATCGCCCCCTTGGTTCCCTCCACAGCTGTCCTCATGACCTGGGAGCTGGTGGCTTACCAGGGTGGATTCCTCCTCCGCTACCCGCACAAGGAGAAACCGGATTTTCTCACGCCCTTCGTCGATGAGCCAGTCCTGTATTCCATAGCGAAGGAGTACCGCGAGCGCGGCAAGGTGCTCGGCGCCGGATCCGTGGGAGCCCTCAACAAGGTCATCGCCTCGAAAGGGATAAGAGACTACATCGCGATCGCGGAGACACTTCAGAACAAGAAAATCGCGGCTATCGCCGACAAAATCGCCGCGCGCTCGGACAAGGTCAGGGTCGTCCTCATCGCCGGTCCCTCCAGCTCGGGGAAGACGACGACATCCAAAAAACTCGCGATCCAGCTGAAAGTGATGGGTTTCACCCCTGTCACGATCGAACTCGACAACTATTTCGTCAACAGGGACAGAACTCCCCTCGATGCTGACGGGAAACCCGACTTCGAATGCCTCGAGGCTCTCGATGTGGCCTACCTCAACGACCAGCTTCTGCGTCTCTTCGCGGGCGAAACCGTGGAGCTTCCCCTGTACGACTTCAAGGCTGGCTCAAGGAGACCCTCGGGCCGCTTCGTAAGCATTACCGGAAAAGAGATCCTCGTTCTTGAGGGCATCCACGGACTCAATGACAAACTGACCCCCCTTGTCCCACCTGAAAACAAGTTCAAGATCTATGTCTCGGCGCTCACTCAACTCAACCTTGACGACCACAACCGCATCAGCACGACCGATTACCGGCTCCTAAGACGTCTCGTGCGGGATTACAATTTCAGGGGAAACAGCGCCGTGACAACCCTCTCCATGTGGGAATCCGTCCAGAATGGGGAGAGGAAGTACATTTTCCCCTTCCAGAACGGCGCCGACGCCGTGTTCAACTCCGCGCTGGACTACGAACTCGGCGTGCTCAAGGTCTACGCGGAGCCACAGTTGAGGACAGTCAAGCCTGTACATCCTGAATACGCCGAAGCGCGGCGCATCCAGGCCTTCCTGGACAATTTCTCGCCCATTCCGGCCCAATACGTGCCCCGGGATTCCATCCTCCGCGAGTTCATTGGCGACAGCGACTTCAAGTACTGAAGATCGCCGCCAACGCACAAAGGCGGCCCCCTGTCGGAGGCCGCCTTTGTCTGCGCGCGCAGGGCCATCGGTCAGCGGTACATCTTTCCGTACTCCTCGGTCTCTCTCCGGTTAGCCTGGACGAAATGACCGGGATACAGTTCGACCCAGGAAGGGCGCTCGCTCGAATAATCGTGCATCGAAGGGTCGTAGATGAGAAGAGATTTTTCCTTCTCGACGTCTGGATCGGGCACGGGGACGGCCGAGAGCAGGGATCGCGTGTAAGGGTGCAGGGGCCGTGCGAAGAGTTCTTCGGTTTCGGCAAGCTCCTTGAGTTCGCCCTGGTGAATGACGGCTACCCTGTCGGCAAAATAGCGCACGACTGTCAGGTCGTGGGCGATGAACAGGTAGGACAGCCCTCTCTCCTTCTGGAGATCGCTGAGGAGGTTGAGCACCTGGGCCCTGATGGATACGTCGAGGGCCGAGATGGGTTCGTCCGCGATGATGAACTTCGGTTCCATGGCGAGAACCCGGGCGATGCAGATGCGTTGGCGCTGTCCGCCCGAAAACTCATGCGGGTATCGCTCCGCGTGCTCCTCGAGAAGACCGACCTCGGTCAGGGCCCTGAAGACCTTCTCCTGCCTTTCGTTCTCATCCTTGTACAGTTTGAAATTGTTCAGCCCCTCGGAGACGATGTAGTCCACCGTGGCCCTCTCGTTGAGGGAGGCCATGGGATCCTGGAAAATCATCTGGATGTTCCTGATGACCCAGGAATCGGTCTTCGCGTCGAGCACGCCCGATATTTTCTTCCCTTCGAAACCGATCTCTCCGCCCGTGGCCGGGTTGATGCGCACGATCGCGCGGCCGATAGTCGTCTTGCCTGATCCTGATTCGCCGACAAGTGCGAAAGATTCTCCCCGCCTGACGTCGAAACTGACGCCCCGGACAGCGGTGAAGGACTCCTTGCCATTCTTGAACGTGACCTCTAGGTTTTTTACCGAAAGCACGACGTCGCTCACAGGGTGCCTCCCTCGATTCTTTTGCCCATGCCGGCGACGGCCCTCTCCTGTCCCTTGGCCCGCATGATTTTGACCGCCTCGGGCGGATCGGCGAAAGGAGCCATGGGATCGAGAAGCCAGGTTTTGGCGAAGTGGGTCGGACTGATCTGGAAGAAAGGCGGCTCTTCCTCGAAGTCGATCTGCATGGCGAAACGGTTCCGCGGAGCAAAGGCGTCGCCCACAATCTCGTTGAACAGAGTCGGCGGCGTGCCTGGTATCGCGAACAGGGCCGCGCCCTTGCGGGCCAGGGTCGGAAGCGATGAGAGCAGTGCCCATGTGTAGGGATGCCGGGGATCGTAGAAAATCTCACGAACGCCACCATACTCGACTATCTGTCCGGAATACATGACTGCGACCCGATCCGCGACATTGGCGACGACGCCAAGATCGTGCGTGATGTAGATGGTCGTGAAGCCGTAATCCCGCTGGAGGGCGCGGATGAGATTCAGGATCTGCGCCTGGATCGTCACATCGAGCGCTGTCGTCGGCTCGTCGCAGATGAGGATGCGCGGTTTGCAGGCGAGAGCGATGGCGATGACGATTCTCTGGCGCATGCCGCCCGAATACTGGAAGGGATAGTCGTTGAAACGCTTTTCCGCTTCCTTGATGCCTACCTTGCCCATGAGCTCGAGGGCTATCCGGCGGGCCTCCTCTCTGGGCAGCTTCTGGTGCTTCTCGATGACCTCGGTGATCTGGACGCCGATGCGCTTCAGAGGATTGAGGGAGGTCATGGGGTCCTGGAAGACCGTCGCTATCTTCGCGCCGCGTATGGCCTCCCATTCACGGTTGGCCTTGAGGGCCGTCAGCTCCTCTCCTTCGAAGACGATGGATCCGCCGGCTATGCGGCCGTTCGACTCGAGCATTCCGGTAAAGGTCTTGGTCAACACCGATTTTCCCGAACCGGATTCGCCGACTATGGCGAGGGTCTCTCCCTCGAAGAGCTCGAGCGACACGCCCCGTATGGCGGTGAGTTCGCGGTTCCGGACACGGAATTTCACGACCAGGTCCTTCACGCTGAGTATCGCTGTCTTGGTTTCGTTCATCGCACTCTCCTTAGCGGTGGGTCCTGGGATCTGAGGCGTCGGCGAACAGCTGTCCGACGACATAGAAGGAGATGGTGACGAGTGCCATCACCAGACCCGGGAAGACTATGAGATGAGGATACGTGTCCACGAAGGCCCAGTAGACGTCTATCATCCTTCCGAGCGAGGGGAAGGTCGAAGGAAGGCCGATTCCGAGATAGGAGAGAACCGTCTCCGTGTTTATGAGGCCAGGGACCTCCTGATAGATGAGCGTGGCTATGACCGAGACCATGTAGGGCAGGATGTTGCGGGTGACCATCCGGGACATGGGGGTTCCGAGACAGCGGGATGCGAGGTTGTACTCCCTGTCGCGGATGATCATGACCTGGGTGCGGATGAAAAAGGCGATGCCGAGCCAGCCGGTGATCGTCATCGCGAAGATCATCTGCCAAAAGCCGCGCCCGAGTATGTACATGAGCATCATCGAGCGGAGGATGGAGGGGACATTCGAGACAATATTGTAGAGAGTCAGGAGGAATGGGTCGATGCGCTTCGAGTAGCCCCAGACCGCGCCCACGAGTATGCCGAGCCCGATGTTGATGGCGCAGGCGATAAAGGCGATGGACAGGGACATGCGCGTGCCGGCCCAGACGACATCCCACATGTCGTTGCCTCGGTCGTCGGTCCCGAACCAGTGCTGGGCGGAAGGAGAAAGGTTCCAGGTCGACGGTGTGTTGATGTTCGGCGCGAAGGCCGGATCATAGCCGGAGATGACAGGCTGGATGAAGGATAACAGGGTGAGGGACAAAAGGAGCACCAGCCAGAAAATCGCGACTCTCCGCTTGAAAAAAGTCTGGAAGACCGACTTCCAGTACGAGTATCTCGGTCCGGCGATGTGTTCGGACTTGAGCGAATCGAAAGAGACGAAGGCGAATCGTTCCACTGTTTTCTGCATCGTTTACCTCGCTTCCTTTTTGACCGCGAGACTGATGCGCGGATCGACAAAGGTCACGAGAATATCGCCGAGGAATATGGCCAAAATGGAGATCACCGTGAATATGAATGTGAGCGCGATGATCATGGCATTGTTGTAGTCGCCGATGGCGCTCGGAAACATCTTTCCCATACCGGGGACCGCGTAGAAACTCTCGGTGATAAGGGCTCCGGCCAGGGTTCCGATGACAGCCATCGGAATACTGTGGACGACAGGGATGAGAGCGTTGCGGACAATATGGCGGAAAAAGACTTCGGATTGGGATAAACCCTTGGAACGGGCGAACTTGACATAGTCCGCGGTCATCTGGTCGACCATGTATCGCCGTATCCAGAGCGCTTCCCCCGCGATTCCACCGAGGGAGAGCGAGAGTGTCGGCAGGATGTAGGAGAGAATATTGTGCGATCCCATGAAGGGGAACTTGTCCGGCAGCCCCAAGAGCCGCATGCCGAAACGCGCCACGAGCGCGATGTAAAGGAGCGTCGGAATCGCGCTTATGAGAACGACGTAGCCCATGACGGCCTTGTCAAAAAGTTTATCCTTGCGCATGGCGGCTATCACACCGATGCTGAGCCCGAGAGCGAGAGAGATGACGAGGGCGACCGTTCCGATATTGAAGGAAATCGCCATCATGGAGGGATCTTCGAAGTAGCTGTTCCCGTCAGCGTAATGGTCGTCGTATTTGTTGAGATCGAGCTTGTCCAGGTAGGGTTTGTACTTGAGTGTGTGCTCGTTGATGGATGTAAAGAATGTGCTCTCCTCTCCGTTGAGCTTCGCGCTGACCTCGCGCTTTACCGTCCTCCCCTGACCACCAGCTATGACTGTAGTGACAGGTACTCCATCGTATGTCGGGTACGATATGCCGAAATCAAGCGTAATGATGTTCTGGTGTATCCATGGGAAGCCATCGCCAAGCCATATCTGGTACTTGTAGCGGGTACCCGAGGCCACGAGGGCAGGCAGGCCGTGCCAGTCCCTGGCAAAGTAGTAACCGCGCTTCAGCTCAGGATTTGCGGGATCCCTGACACGTCCGGGATAGTCAATGAACACAAGACGTCCGTACCAGCGCAGAACGCGTGTCATGAGCGGAACATCGCGCACGGCATAGACGTAATTGGTCACTGGTTGCCGCGCGGTTCTGAATCCTTTCGCCTTCATGGCCTTTTCGAACTCATCCCCGAACGCTGATCCGGGAGCCATGGCTTCCGGGACCTTCGACGAATCCGCCCCATATAAGGATTGAGCATATTCTTTCTGGGTAATGTATTCGATGTACCCAAGCAGTTTCCATTGCCGGTATTTGTAATCCTGGTACTCATCCGCCTTGTTGGCGAGCTTCTGGAGGGTCTGGTCTCCCTTGAAGACAAGCTGCCGCGGGATGCAGGAGTACACCAGGAAAACGGTGAGCAGCGAGACGACGAACACCGAGAAGATGGATTGGAAAATCCTCTTGAATATGTAACCTTTCATGTAACCCCGCAAACGGGACTGGGGCCGGGATGGCATCAGTCCAGGGTAGGTCGGCCATGGCCGCCTTCGAGATGGGAAGGAACAAGAATCGTATGCGGTATCGGAGAAGAGGCCTCATCCGGCGCTGTCCGCACTCTGCGACCCTTCAGCCCGATAAAAAGAAACCGGGGAGGGATTCCGGGGAATCCCTCCCCGCACACTGCCGGAACGATGGGCGCTCCAAGAGCGGAAGCTGGCCGACCCGGAGTGCGTGCAAGCGGCGCCCGCGTAGACACCGCCCGCGCGATCACTTCGCGTTCAGCTTCTTGTATGCGGCAGCCTTGTCTTTCTCCCACTGAGCCTTGAGCTTCTCGCGCTCAGCGAGGGTGATGACCTTGTCGGTCACGATGCGGCCCTTGAACTTTTCCTCGTCGGCGCCGTAGGCGGAGAAAGGTGCGGTGTAAGGCTGTACACGGGATACGGCAAAGCTTCCGCCGAAGGACATATAGGGGAGGACGATGGCGTCGTCGAGGATCTGGGCCTCGGCTTCGGCGAACATCTTGAAGCGCTTGGTGATGTCCTTGTATTCGTCGGAGGCGGCCTCCACCTTCTTGGCATAGGCGTAGAGGCCGATAGTGGTCGCGGCTTCCTTGTCGGAACCGGAGTCCACGGGGTCGAGTCCGATCGGCGTGAGGAGGGCTCCGACGACGGGCTCGAAGCACTGGAGGAAGGTGTAGGGATCACCGTAGTCCGGGCCCCATCCGGTGGAATTGCCGATGTCGTAGTTGGACTGGGCCCCGGTTTCAGCCTGGTAGGTGGAAGCATCGGCGTTGTCTTTATCCATCTCGACGATGTTGACCTTGATGGTATCGGTGCCGAAGAGCTCTTCGAGTCCTGCTTTGAGGGACTGATCCATCTTGAGACCCTTGGTGTAGGAAACGTCCGCGGCGGTATCGATCTCGATGGGGAACTTTACGCCCTTGGCGCTGAGTTCGGTCTTGGCCTTGGCCATGTAAGCCTTGGCTTTTTCGGGGTTGAAATAGGGATCCTGGGCATCGTCGACCTTGAATGAGGCGGGGAAGTCGGTGGGATTGCGCGCCTTGAGGGCGTCCTCGACGAACTTCGAGTAGTCCTTGCCGGCTTTATCGGCCGAGAGGTCGGGTGCAGTGTAGACATTGCGGAGTGCGGAGAGTTTGTTCACTTCGCCGTTGCGCTGGGCGAGAATGGTGGGGCGATCGGTTCCGAAGAAGATCGCCTTGCGGAAATTGCGGTTCAGGATGGCTTTTTTGGTGTCAGCCTGCGCTTTTTCGGACTTGGGAGTCTTGCCCTTGGTGGCATCCGCGGGCGAAGCGTAGGCGTTGCGGTCATAGTTGAAGGCATACACGAAAGACGTGGAATCCTGCTTGACGCGGTAGATGGAATCCTTGTACTTGGCCTGCGCGCGCGCGAAGAGGGCCTCGTTGTCCGTGTAGACCGGCGCCTGGACGTAGGTGCCGTTGTCGAAGTTGTTGAAGAGGGAGTCGGCGTCCTTGTTATCGAAGTAGACGAGTTTGACGTGCTTGACCGTGATGTTGTCCTTGTCCCAATAGGTCGGGTTGGCGTCGTACTCGATCACGGACTTGGAGGTGAAATTGGAGAGGACATAGGCTCCGTTGTAGAGGATGCCGTTTTTGTCGACCTTCCCGAAGTCCTTTCCCTTGCTCTTGAGGAATTCGCCGTTGACGGGATAATAAGCGTTATAGGTCAGCATGGAGTCGAAGAAGGGCGTGGGTTTCTCGAGCGAGTATTCGAGAGTGTAGTCGTCCTTGGCCTTGACGCCGACCTGGGAGAAATCCGTGATCTTTCCGGCCGAATACTTGTCAGCGTTGACGACAAAGCCGGAAACGAGATAGTTCAGCGTGCTCTTGTTGTCGAGCATATACTTCATGGCGTCGACCCAGTCCTGCGCCTTGACGGTGGCGTAGGTCTCGAGTTCGGAGGTGACCCACTTCACGTTCTTGCGGATCTTGAAAGTCCAGACGGTATAATTGTCGTTGGCTGACCAGCTCTCGGCGAGTGCTGGCCTCAGAATGCCGAAGCGATCGTGTTCGATGAGGCCATCTACAAAATTGGCAATGTGCCTCGTGTTGGTCTGGCGCTGATCCATGAGGTAGGCGAAGGAGCGGGGATCAGTCGAGAACACATACACATAATCTTTCGATTTGGCCTGGCCCGCTGCCATAGCCAACCCTGCCGTCAGTACGATAAGAATCACAGCGGCTACTGCAATTTTCTTCAGCATTTCTGCCTCCTGACAAAGATTTCCCCTTTCCGGGATTGTAGAAGGAAGGTACGCGGAAAACCCTTCCTCCATTCACATAGATAGAGTATTGTGCATCTTAATGAAGAGTAAATCAACGCCGATTCCGTTTTTTTTAAAAGGGGGTTATCGCGTCAGTGTGCCCAGACCTCCAAAACCTTATCTGCCGTCATTTATCCTCAAATGCGAAATACAGCAAAGCGCCGTAAGATTCTGATCTCAAGGCGGGCCTGTGTTTTTTTTCTCGTTTCCCTGCTCGCCGCCATTCCTGCCTTCGTTTTCCGGGGAGAATCCGGCATCCTCATGGGTTTCGGAAACTATCTTCTGGTCTTCGCCGCGGGATACTGGGGCATCGCGTGGTTTTCATGGCTCAAGCAGGATGGTCTGGCCATTTTCAACCCGGGACATCTTGGCAAATTCTTCCGTTCACATGCCGATGAGTGGAAGGAACGGATACCGCTGCCCCACGAGATGGTTTCCCCTGAAAACAACCCTGCCCCGCTTGGCGACAGCCCCGCAGAACAGCGACTCAAGGCCAGGATCGAAGCGCGCAGATTGTCTGTCGACCTCGCGCTCGCGGGTCTCGGCTCCTTCCTTGTCTCTATCCTGTTTCAGTATGGAATTGCCCGGCTCTTCGTCCTTTGAGCGGCCGTTTCCCCCGAATGAACGGCAGAAAGACCGTCAATACGGGAAAAGCTGCCATGGCCAGAGCGACAGGCGGCTGTATCCTCATAGTGTAATCGAAAATGGGGCCCTTCAGGACCATGCGCAGTCCAAGGTTGACGCGATAGAAAGACATGACAATCGCAAAGCAGAGACCCGCGAGGACGGAGGCTACACAGAGAAAGTATGTCACCCTGGAAGCGAGCCGGCTCTCGGTCGTCGTGGATATTCCGAGCGCAAGGCCGCCCGCGAAAGATAGCGCAATAACTGCCGTATCGAGAACCAGAGCCGCCAGAATGAGTGCATACATTCTCATCGCGTCCACGGCGGGAGCTACGGATTTCTGGACATCTGTCCAGTTCCGGGCCTGGCTCCATGCCCGGTAATACTCGGCCGTATCGACTGCCGCAAATACAGCGAGAAAGGCGCAGAGCCCGAAGACGACAAGGAGAGTCTTCGTCCGCAACTCGAAGCCGGCCTTCTCTCTCATACTGAAGAGTATAGTTCCGCCGCGTCCAAAACACAATCTTTACGGGATCCGCGTCACGAACCTCGGCACAGTGACGCTTCCGTCGGGGAGAAAGGCAACGGTGGCGCCGGGACCCGCTGCGGCGAGAATATCGTCCACCGCCCTCTGCAGGTCCGGGCAGGACGCTATGAACGCTTTCGACAGGAGCGCAGGATCAAGCTCGCAGACGGCCCGTATGGAGGCGCGCTGCGCTATGAGGGCAAGCTTCGCCGCCTTGTGATAGCCAAGCCGGTAACCCTCTCCGATCCGCGCAAGAGCGTCCTCAGGGCCCTTCGCTCTGCCCATCAGGTCGAGAAAAGCCCTGTCCCCCACCCCATCGCGGCAGGACGAAACCATGATCAGCGTCCCTCCGTCCTTCAGGGCCAGCGAACCATTGTCGATCGCCTTCTGCGACTGGTAGAGATCGATGTCCATCGGAAAACGCGCCACAGAGACCACAAGGTCCGCTTTCCTCAGTATCGGCACGGTGAAAATAGCGTCGGCCTTGCTCACCGCCTCGTCGAAGGAGGAGCGGATATCCCCGGCCGAGCACCATGCGAGGTTCTGGTCTTTGTCGAGCACTGTCATTATGGAAAACACCGGCACCGCTATGAGATTGAGGGCATCGTCCATGTCCTGGCTCACGGGGTTGTGCGCAAGCTCGCAGGCCCGCGCCATGTCGGACAGAGCCAGTTTGTGGTTCGCCTCGATGGTCCTGAAGCCCGCAACGCCGGGGAGGAAGGCCTTCCGTCCGCCGGTGTAGCCCGCGAAATAGTGCGGCTCCACCGACCCGATCGCGACCACGCGGTCGGCCTCGAAGACAGCCCTGTTGAGGAGGATCGGCGTTCCGTTGCGCGTCGCGCCGAGGTCGACGAGGCTCGATTCGTCGCGCGCGACGTGAGCGGTACAACGGGAACGGAATGCGTCGTAGTGAGCTCCGAATATCTGGCGGTACTCTTCTTCGGTCGGGGCCCGGTGAGCGCCTGTCGCGACAATGAAGCGAGCCTGCGCTTTCGCGAGCTCATCCGCGATTGCGTCGAGGACGATCCGAGTCGGGGTCGGCCGTGTCGCGTCGTTCACGATGACGAGGATCTTCTCCCCTCCCGCCAGGAACTCGTGAAGCGGCAGCGCATCCAAGGGCGAATTCACTGCCGTGTTCACACGGATCGCCGCTGCCGCAGCATCTGTGCCGGGGATACCGTCTTCTCCCGCCAGGTCGTTCGGCTCAAGGATATCGACCGGTACACCCTCCGGCAGCACGAGTGGTATGTGTTTTCCATAATACGGAATATCCAGCTTCATGCGATCCTCCGTAGAGGGTGTTGAAAGCTGCTCGTTTTCAACACCCTGGCGAGTTTATTTCCTGACCTGCGCTATGGCCCAATCGAGGGCTTCCTGCAGCATCGACTCAGGCGGCTCCTTAATGTGTCCCAGCCTCATGAGGTCCTCTGTCAGTTTCCGGGAGGCCGCGATGTCCGCCTTCGCCCTGTTGTAAACTTCATCCCAGGTCATGATCACGCGCGCGACTCCTTCCTCTATCGCCTTCATGGCGACGTCGGCAGCCTGGATCGCGAAGACCTCTGACTCGTCCATCCGCGCCGTGATGTCGTTTTCGCTGATCCCGCGCTTCTCCGCAAAGTCCGCGATCGAGTGCGAACACCGGATCGCCATTCCGTCTGTAACTTTGCGGGCGCGCACCAGCAGGGCCCCTTTGAGGAGGCCGGGGAAGCAGACGGAGTTGTTGACCTGATTCGGAAAGTCGCCACGGCCGGTCGCCACGATGTAGGCGCCCTCTTCCTTCGCCGCATGCGGCCAGATCTCCGGCACAGGGTTCGCGCAGGCAAAGACGATGGACTTCGGCGCCATCGAGTGTACCCACTCGCGCTTCACCGTGTCCGGTCCGGGTGTCGAGAGCGCGATGAGGACATCCGCCCCCGCGATAGCCTCGGCCTCCGTCTGGACCCTGCCGGGGTTCGTTCTCTGACAGAGCTCCCACTTGCGGTAGTTCCTCTTATCCTTCTCGATATCGGCCCTGCCCAGGTGCAGACCGCCTTTCGAGTCAAACATGATCATCTTCGCGGGGTCGCCGCCGTCCGCGAGGATCAGCCGGGCAATCGTCGTGTTCGACGCTCCGGCGCCGAGCAGCACGATCTTCGCGTCTCCGAGCTTCTTTCCCGCGAGCTTCAGGGCGTTGAGGAGTCCCGCGAGAGTCACGCAGGCCGTCCCCTGGGCGTCGTCGTGCCAGACCGGAATGTCGCAGCTCTCGCGGAGTTCGTCCAGGACCTTGAAGCAATTCGGCTGGCTGATGTCCTCGAGGTTTACGGCTCCGAAGCTCGGCTGCAGCATCTTCACGAACTCGATGATCTTGTCCGGATCGTGTTTACCGTCAGGTCCGCGGGAATCCACGCACAGCGCCACAGCGTCGACGCCTCCGAGGTACTTCATGAGGAAGGCTTTGCCCTCCATGACGCCGAGTCCTCCGGGAGGCGTGCAGTCGCCGTCACCGAGAACGCGAGTGGAATCGGACACGACCGCGACGAGGTTTCCGCGGTTCGACAGCGCGAACGACGCGTCGTTGTTGTCGCGGATCGTCGTCGAGACCGCAGAGACGCCAGGCGTGTACCAGACGTTGAACCAGTTGAAGCCCCACAGGCCACACATGGGTACGGTCTGCATCTTGCCGCCGAAAAACTCATGCGCCGAAATCGAGAGCTTCTTCAGGAAGAGGGTTTGCGCCTTTGCTTTCTGGTCGGGCGTCAGATCCACGGGAAAGGCCTTCGAAAGATCCTTGAGAGAGAGATCCAGTTTCATTCGTTCCTTCCTTCTAGTGTCGGTTGATAGCTGCGTTCAGGTTGCGCTCGAAGGCCTTCTCCATCGCCTCGATGAGAGGGAGCTTCTTGCCCGCGAGAAAGCGCACCATCGCGCCGCCACCCGTACATACATACCCATATTTCGACAGGTCCGTAAAGCGGGTCGCCGCGCTGATCGTGTCCCCTCCTCCCACCACCGTGTACCCGGGAGCCTCCGCGATCGCGCGCCACACTTCCTTCGTCCCCGCCTCCCAGCGCGCATCCTCGTACACCCCAGCCGGCCCGTTCACGAACACCGAGCCCGCCTGAGCAATGTGCTCCTTGAACAGCGCGATCGTCGCGTGCCCGATGTCCGGAAAGATCCTGTCCCTCGGCAGCTCCGCGATCGGGGCTTCCGCGCGCACGCCGATCGATCCGGGTTCCGCGCACTCGTATGCCATGTCCACCGGCAACACATACCTGTCCCCAAACTCGGCAAGAAGAGCCTTCGCTTCCGGAATGAACCCCTCCAATCCCTTGTCGACCAGAAACTTCATCACCGCAGGCCCGAGGTCCACTCCCCGCGCTATGTGCATCACCATCCCTGTCACGCCCGCCGTCAGGATTCTGTCCGCACTCCCGTCTGTCAGCACCTTCCTCATCATGTCGAAGGCGTCCGATATCTTCGCTCCTCCCAGCACGTACACGCAGGGACGCTTCGGACTGTCCATCACCGACTTCAGCGCCGTATACTCGTCCATCAGCTGTATCCCCGCCGCTGTCGGCACAAGCTCCTGGAACGCCACCATCGAGGGCGCGTTCCGGTGTGCCGCCGCAAACGCGTCGTTCACGTACAGATCCGCAAGTGGCGCAAGCTTCCTCACCAGCCACGTGTCCAGCATCTGGCTCGGCTTCAGCTTCACCGCACTCTCGAAGCTCGAGATCTCCTCACTCAGGTAGCGCAGGTTCCCCAGTATCACCGCCTCACCGGGCGCAAGCGTGCTCACCGCCTGACAGGCCGCAGGTCCGCACACATCGTCGATGTAGCCCACCTTCTTCCCCGTCAGCTTCGTCAGGATCGCCGCGTGCTCCTCCATCGGTATCAGATTCTGATAATCCAGCGTGTCGCCCTGATGCGCTATCAGCGCCACCTTCGCTTTACCCTCCAAAAGCAGATTCAAGGTCGGCACCGTCTTCTCCAGCCGGTTCCTGTTCACGATCCGCTTCGTCTCCGGATCGATCGGCGAGTTGATGTCAGGCCGAAACAACACCGTCTTCCCTGCAAGCGCACACTCGGTCACGGGCTTCATCTTCAGTCGGGCTCCGCTCATCGGCTTCTCCTTGTCCCCCGCGCCCTCAGCGCCACTTCCCGATGCCCAGATACTTGTTCGTCATCCCCGTCGCTTCCAGCCTGTCGGACTGCATCCCCATGCACGCCCGCACCCCGTCCATATTCTCCGGTATCACCACCGACTCCTGCGGTATGTTGATCGCAAACATCACATCCTTCCCGCTCATCACGATCGAGTCTTCCCAGCACCCGATCTCGTACATGTCCCCTCGCGGATTCCCCAGATCCCGCGCGTACCGGAAAAAGCTCGCGTTCCCCAAAAACCCTTCCGCCAGACTCACCATCCTGATCCGCGGATGCTCCGCCAACATCTCGCGCGTGCTCTCCGGGCTCACCGTCTTCTTCGTCGTCGCCAATACCGTGATGATGTGCCCGTGCGTCACCGGCGTGTGCACAAGGATCCCCGTCGCGTCCACCTGCGGCATGATCGTCATCAGGTCGAGCGCCTGATGGCTCGGCGCATGCTCAAGTTGCAGCGCGTTCGTCAGACCCCGGTGGTAGTCCCCCGGATCGGCCACGCGGCGGATGATCGTGATCGCCACTTTCTCGACCCCGACTTCCCGGTCAAGACAGTCCACCGCCCGGATCAACCCCGTCGTGTTGCAGCTCGTCAACTTCAGAAACTGCGCCCCCAACCCCTTCTCGTAGTTCGCGTACCCGTGGAAGAACACATCCGCCACCGAGTTCTTCTCCCCTCCCTGGAATATCCCCTTCTTCCCGTATTTCGCGTACAGTTCCTTGTTCTTCGCCCCAACCCCCGCGCTCGTCGCGTCCAGCATCACGTCCACGCTCTGCACGAGCTCCTCGAGCGTGCCCGTTATCGGAATGCCCGCCTTATCCAGCTCCGCTCGCTTCTCAGGAAGTGCTGTGTAGAATTTGTATGGCATCCCCCGCTCGCGCAGCGCTCGCACCGACAGCGTCGGCGCAACGTCCGCCACACCCACCAGCTCCATGTCCCCCTGCAGCGCCACCCCGTCCGCCAGCCTCTGCCCTATCACTCCGTATCCCGCCACTCCCACTCGCACCTTCGCCATGATTTCCTCCTGTCATTGCTCGATCGAGTCTAGCCTTCCGGAGAGACCCGCCGCCCGATATGGCCGCCCTCTCGCGGCCATGTCTCCATGAATCCCACGCATTCCGCATCCACGCCCGTTTTTAACGGGCCGGCAAAACGCATCGAGTTTTCGCATCCTATCAGATGCCTGCTTTCTCCCGGATATAGGTTCGGGCCTTCACCGCATACTCGAAAGGATTGGCGAGGGCGGGGTCCTGTTCGGCCTCGACGACCCACCAGCCCTCGTAGCCCGATTTCTTGAGTGCGCCGAAGACAGGGACAAAATCGATGCAGCCATCGCCTGGCACAGTGAAGGCTCCGGATTTGACGGCTTTGAGAAAGCTCCACCCCTCGGCTTTGACCTTGGCCACGACCGCGGGGCGCAGGTCCTTGAGATGAACGTGCTTGATGCGGGACGCATATTTTTCGAGTATGGCCAGGTGGTCCTCGCCCGAGAACACGAGATGCCCCGTGTCGTAGAGGAGGTCGCAGAGCCCTGGCTCCGTCAGCTCCATGAGTTTATCGATTTCGGAGGCGGTCTGGACGCCCGTGCCCATGTGATGGTGGTAGGTGAGCTTCATGCCCTTCTCGTTCGCGAGCTCACCGAGGTGGTTCAGCCCATCGCCAAGCTTTTTCCACTCGTCGGCGGAGAAAACAGGTTTCGCTCCAAAAACTGAAATATCCTTGCCTTGAATGGAATTACCTTGCTCGGCGGCGCCGATGACCCGCGCGCCGACCGCGTAGAGAAAGTCGCGGTGGGCGATAAATTCCTTTTCGACTTCCTTCAGGGGCTTCGTGGTGAGGAAGCTCGAGAACCAGGCGTTGCAGATGGTGAGCCCGCGAAGCGCGAGAGCCTTGTTGAGTACGGCAGGATCCTTGGGGTACTTGTTGCCGACCTCACTGCCCTCGAATCCGGCGAGAGCCATCTCGCTGACGCACTGTTCGAAGGGAATCTGGCCGCCGAGCTCCGGAAGGTCATCGTTCGTCCAGCCGATGGGCGCTATGGCAAGTCTGATTTTTCCGCTCATGATGTATCTCCTCTAGAATTTTCTGGATTTGGCAACTTCGGCCTTGACGACGGCTGCTGCCGCCACGACGGCCGGATTGTGCGAGACTTCCGCGGTGCCCACGCGCCAGAAGGATTCGTACCCTTTGGTCATGGACTTGGGAGCGACCTTGGCGTCGATGACGACAGGTCCTTTTTCCTTGAGCGCCCGTCTGACCGCCTTTCTGAACTCGTCGACCGTGCGCGCACGAAGACCGACAGCGCCCCAGCTCTCGCCGTTCTTGGCGAAATCGACTTTGACCGTAGGCCCGGTGAGCCTGCCGGTAGCCGGGTCGCGGCTCCTCCACTCGTTGGCGAAATGTTCGATGCCCTGGCTGTTCTGGAGATTGTCGATGCAGTGGAATCCGGAATTGTCAAGCACGACGACGATTATCTTCCTGCCCTCCTGCACGGCGGTCAGAAGTTCGGTGTGCAGCATGGTGTAGGCGCCGTCCCCAACGATGACGACGACTTCCCGGTCCGGCTCCGCTATCTTGACGCCGAGACCGGCCGCCACTTCGTAGCCCATGCAGGAGAATCCGTACTCCATATGGTAGGTCCCCGGAACACGGACGCGCCAAACGCGCTGCATGTCGCTTGGGATCGATCCGGAGCCGGAGATGCAGACCGCGTCGCGCGGAAGGAGCCTGTCGTTCAGCTCCCCGAGCGCGCGAGCCTGGGAAAGCCCCTCGGGCACATCTTCGGAGTACAACCTGTCCACTTCCGCCTTCCAAAGTGCGCGCTCGCGCTCGATCGCGTCACCCCACGCGGAATGATATCCTTTCCTCGCGAGAGATCGGGTGATCGCCGCGAGCGCGAGCTTCGCGTCGGCGATCATCGGTTCGGCGTTCATCTTGTATGCATCGAAGGAAGCGACGTTGATGCCGAGGAATCTGCAGTCCGGATTCTGAAAAAGCCACTTGGAGCAGGTGGTGAAGTCTCCAAGCCGTGTTCCGACCGCGATGACGAGGTCGGAGGCCTTGGCGATGCGGTTCGCGGCCTGACTTCCGGTAAGTCCGATTCCTGAAAGATTGTAGGGATTGTCCCAGAGGATGACGCCCTTGCCTGCCTGTGTCTCGCCGAAGGGAATGTGGAATTTCCTGCAGAACGCCGCGAGTTCGGCTCCCGCACGGGAGTAGCGCACGCCTCCGCCGCAGATGACGAGAGGCTTTGACGCCGCCTGGATCATGGCGACCGCGCGCTCCACCGCAGCCTCGGAAGGGATGCGCCTCTCGATGTGGTGGACTCGCTTTGCGAAGAACTCGACGGGATAGTCGTAGGCCTCGCCCTGTACATCCTGGGGTAGCGCGATGGTCACGGCCCCGGCCTGCACCGGATCGATCAATACGCGCATGGCATTGATCATGGCCGTCATGAGCTGTTCCGGCCTGTTCACTCTGTCCCAGTACCGGGATACCGCCCTGAAGGCATCGTTGGCGGTGTTTGTGTAGTCATCCGGGGTCTCGACCTGCTGAAGAACAGGATCGGGCTGCCTGCAGGCGTAGGCGTCCGCCGGCAGAAGGAGGACAGGAACGTGGTTGACGGTGGCTGTGCCTGCCGCAGTGACCATGTTGAGGGCTCCCGGGCCGATGGATGTCGTCACGGCCATGATCCTCCTGCAGTCATTCTGTTTGGCAAAACCGATGGCGGCATGCGTCATACCCTGTTCGTTCTTTCCCTGATAAAACGTAAGACCATGCCCCGGCGCCGCGAGCGCCTCGCCCAGTCCGACGACGATTCCGTGACCAAATATGCCGAAGACACCTTCGACGAATTTGCTTTCTTCGCCGTCCAGCTCGATGTACTGGTTGTCGAGGAAACGGACGAGAGCCTGGCCGACTGTCAGCTTTATGGTTTCCATAATCATCTCCTGTTGTCTGTGGCGCCCTATGGACCTCAGGTCCGTTCCGAAGGAGGAAGCCAGATGTCGGCATCGGGTCCGGCCACCCATGCATGCTGTTCGGTAAAGCGGGGGGTGATGTACCTATCAGCGTCGAGATGCCGGATCACCCAGAGGTACCACATCGCATAGCCGGGGGCGGTCACCTGCGGATGATCCTCGGTGTCGCGGATGAGGATGGTATCCTTGTCTGAGAGTATGTAGGCGCGGTCCCCGATAGCGGTGAGGCCGAAACCTTGGCCAGGCAGGAAGCGGTAGTGGTAAATCTCGGGCTGCGGATGATGATGGGGTGGATAGCTCGACCATTTCCCCGGTGCCCCGACCACTTCGCCTATGACGAGGTTCGAGTCGGGGGCGTTGGAATCGTCGAAGACAGTCCTCACAATCCGGGTGCTCGTTTCGCGCATCGTGCCTTTCCCGCGCTCTTCGCTCCGGCACTCTTCCGGGGCGTAGAGCTTCGCAGGAAAGGTCTTGGCGTTCTCGGTCATCGTCACGGAGAGTTCAGCGCCCCGCCCGCCCGCCGTCACTCTGCAGGTCATTCTTCTGTCGAGATGGAGAACGGCCGGATTTTCATCGAAAAGACTTCGCCGGGATACGGTCGCAGCAGCCGGGGCTCCAGGTTCTCCCCATTCGAGACGCGCCTCTCCGCCCATGAAGAGAACGGCTCTCTCGAGTCCAGGACCGGATTCCCAGCTCGCCCCTGAGCCGAGGGTGACAATACCGAAATCCATGAGCATGTCCGCATCCGGTCCGGCGCGGTCGACTATCGCTTCATAGCCGGCCGCGAAGGCGGCCGGATGCTTGGTTTGCATGGAGTACTCCTTGAGATGCGAGGAGGGGAGACCGTCTCCGGCCTCCCCTTTGGGACGATTACGCGATTTCGGAGAGCCTGACAGGCCGCTTCTCCGCGACGGATTTCTTTGCCGCGAGGGCGACGAGAAGATCCTGCAGGCCGTCCTCGCCGGTGACAGAAACCGGCTTGTCGCCGGCGACAGCGTCGAGGAAGGCGCGCATTTCAGAGATGAAGGCTTCCTTGTAGCGCTCAAGGAAGAAGTAGAGGGGCTTCTCGCCCGTTACACCCGATTCGGTGGAGAGCTTCACGGTGCTGGCGGCGTCGTTCTCGGCGGCCGCCGCGCCTTTCGAGCCGAAAACTTCGACGCGCTGATCGTAACCGTAGGCCGCCTTGCGGGAATTGTCGATGACACCGATCGCGCCGTTCGCGAATTTCAGTGTAATGATGGCGGTGTCGATGTCCCCCGCTTTCCCGATTTCGGGATCGACGAGGACGGCGCCCGCCGCGTAGACTTCGACGACATCGCTGCCGGCCTGGAAGCGGGCCATGTCGAAATCATGGATGGTCATGTCGAGGAAGATACCACCGGAGACAGCCACATAGGCGGGTGGCGGCGGCGCAGGATCGCGGGAGGTGATCTTGATGACGTGCGGATCGCCGATGCTTCCCGAGGCCACGAGTTCGCGGACCTTCGCGAAGTTGTGATCGAACCGGCGATTGAACCCGACCTGGAGCTTCACCTTGGCCGCGGCGACAGCGGCGAGCGCTGCCTTGACTTTGGCGACTGTCAGATCGACTGGTTTTTCGCAGAAAATGTGCTTTCCCGCTTTGGCGGCCTTGATGACGAAATCCGCGTGCGTGTCGGTGGACGAGCAGACGAGAACGACGGAAATCTCGGGATCAGAAAAAATCGACTCGGGGTCCTTCGTCGCGACGGGGATGCCGAGACCGGCGGCCCATTCCTCGATTGCGGGAGTCAGGTTGACATCCGCGATGGTCTTTACCTTCGCCTGGGGCATGTAATACACGATGTTGGAGGCATGGATCTTTCCGATCCGTCCCGCTCCGATTATGCCCACATTGACAGGTGCCATGAAACCTCCTTGCATCAGTTCCTGATGCTTCCGATTGCCCCGTTTCGGGCCCCGGACAGGAAAAAATCAAACTGGATTTCCAAAAAATCGAATATGAAAACGTTTCCAGTTCGAGGTCATCCTACACCGGAAACCAAAAACTGTAAAGTGTTTTTTTCGATAAACACCCGGAAGCACACCGCCGCGAGAGCAGCTTGGAGTGGGGGCACAGGCTCCCCATCGGCGTTTACAGGCCTTCGTCGCGGCCAGACAGCTGTCGGATCGAGCGGCCGCCCACCAGGATTCAACATACCTCGCAGCTGCGGGGTATGAAACTCTCCTGCGAATCACAGGGGTCCCGGTGGGCGCCTACGATCGATGCGTCGTCGTTTTCCTAGTCCCGCGCGCCAGGCGCGGCGAGCGGATCGATGCCCACGTTCCAGCAGTTGTTCTTGGCCCGGAGGTATTCGTGGAGGCCAAAGACGCCATATTCCCTGCCCATCCCGCTGTTCTTGTTGCCCCCGAAGGGAGCGTTCATTTGGGCGCCGTTATTGACATTGACCCAGACCGAGCCGGCGTTGAGACGTTTTGACGCCCAATAGGCCTTGCGGTAGTCGCGCGTGAAGAGATTCGCGCCAAGGCCGAAATCGCTGTCGTTGGCCATTGACACGGCCTCTTTGAGCTCACGGTAGGGTTTCGCGACGAGGACGGGACCGAAGATCTCCTCGCGCCAACAAGGCTCGACCTCCGCAAGGCGGTCGAGGACTGTAGGCCGGTAAAAACTCCCTTTGTCGCAGGGCGGTATGGCATAACGCTCTCCGCCGCATACAAGCCTGGCGCCGCGCCCGATCGCAGCCCGCACATAGGCGTCTACGCGCTCGAGCTGAGCCGCGTTCACGAGTGATCCGATCTGTGTCGCGGGGTCGAGGGGCGGCCCTATGACCAGCGCGTCAAGCCGCGACGCGAGCCTCGTGAGGAAGTCCTCGTAGATCGACTCGTGGAGGATGAGCCGGGTCATCGCGCAGCAGACTTCGCCCTGATTGAAAGCCAGGCCTGTGACCGCGGCGTCGGCGGCCTCGTCGAGGTCACAGTCGGGCTCGACGATGTACGGCCCCTTCCCGCCGAGTTCCAGCACTGTCTTCTTGATTATGGGCGAGCGCGCGGAGAGCTCCATGAGCCTCCGGCCCACGGCCTCGGAACCCGTGAATGCGATAACACCCACGTCCCGGTCGGAGGCGAGAGATTCGCCGACGGTGGAGCCCGCCCCTGAGACAACGTTGATGACGCCGGGAGGGAAGCCTGCGTCGACGAGTATCTCCCCGAGCAGCGCGGTGGTGGCCGGCGTCATCGACGAGGCCTTGAGCACAGCCGTATTTCCCGCGGCGAGGGCCGGGCAGAGGCTCCGCGTCAGAAGGTGGAGGGGAAAATTGTAGGGGCTGATGACCGCGACGACGCCGTAGGGCTCGTAGGTCACAAAGTCGAAGTATTCTTTCTTGAGCTCGTTTTTGACGGGGATGACATGCCCGAGAACCTCGCGGCCCAGATCGGCGAAGTAGTCGAAGGCGAGAATGGAGAAAGGTATATCGAAGCCTGCGCTCTCGCGTATCGGCTTGCCGGTGTCGCGGGACTCGAGCTCGGCGAGTTCCTGCTGCCTCCGCCTCATCCCTGCGGCGGCCCTGTGCATGAGCTCCGCGCGGTCGTCGGGGTCCATCCGGCCCCAACCGCTCTCAAAGGCAGCTCTCGCGGCGGCGCAGGCGGCTCGGACGTCGCCGGGACCGGCCTGGGCGAACTCCGCGATGGGTTCGCCGTTCGAAGGGTCGCTCGAGATAAAGTATCGCCCACCCTCCGGCTCACACAGCTCATTGTCGATGAGAAGCCCATACCTCTTCATGTTCCTGCCTCCTTAAGTTCCTCTTCAGGACGATAGTGATCCATTTTGCGGCAACCGCCTTCTGCCGCTTGCCACAGAAAAACACCAAACTCCACCGCCACACGTGCAGCCGACTATTTCTTCAGAGTCTCCGCCTCATCCCTCAGCCTCTGGAAGGCCGCGACATCGTGAAGGACTTCGAACTCTATGGTGATCGGCCAGGACCCCTGCCCCGCGAGCATAGGACAGCCGCGCTCGCGCTCCTTTTTGCGCCCGAGAGGGCCTACTGTGCCCGGCTCGAGCCCCGTCACGTAGAAGCCCTGCCCTGTCATCTTCCAGTGTGTGAACCGTGGCAACTCATTCCTGTTGAAGCGCATCACGATGCCGAGGGGAGTACCGTCCCCGATATCCTGATTCAGCAGAGATATGAATGTATCCCCTTTTGCGTCGGCTCCAAGGCTGTAGAAGAAAACTTTCTCGCGGTAATCAGCCTGGGGCTCCGGGAAAGACAGGCTCTCCTCAATCCCGCGATCCTTACATGCCTCCTCGTCCCGCGCTTCCTTCTTGATGATGGGGCCGACGACTTCCGCGCCAGGGCCAAGGAGGGGGTAACCGAAATTGAAATGGTAGATCATCATGAGCGGCTGTGGCTCGAATCCGTTGTTCTCGATGATGTCGTGGATGACCAGCTTATCCCATCCCAGGCGGGTTTCTACCTTCCGTTTCAGTCGCATATTCTCATTAAAGGCGCAGGCTTCCCTGATCTTTCCCTGTACCGACAGGACATACTCATCTCCCTCCCAATCCTGGGAAACCGAGACATCCTCTGCGGCCGCGTTCGAGACCCTGCCGTGCAGGCCGTAGGACTTCTCTCCCTCGACATCGGGGAAGCCGCTCGAGACGATGCCGCAGGTCGTGAGTAGGCCAAAGTATGCGCTTCGCAGCCACCCCAAACCCGGCTCCTCGTAGTAAGCGGGTGAAGTGATGCCTGTGCCGGAGAAAAACCCCAGGGAACGGCCGTTGTATGAAGCGAAGGGTATGTCCATTCCCCTTCCGGGAAGCACGGTGAACTCCAGTCCGGACCCTGTGCTGAGCTGGACCGCGGCGACTCCCTCGGCCTTGCCTCCGGCGAGAGTGACCGGCACCGCGCGCGCGATCTGCGCGGGATCCCCGACGCGTGAGAGGAGCCCGTGTTTGCTGAATTCCGTGTCCAAATAGTGTGCCATGACTGTCTCCTTTCTTTTGCTTTGGTTTATTTATCGCTCAGACGAAAATTTGGCCTGCCCTCGCATGCGATCCCACACTCTCCGCCCGGCACCCCCGAAAGCATCGCTGGAAATCACAACGGAGAACAGAATAAGCAGCCCGACGACAAGGGTGTGATACGTGGCATGCACACTCAGAAGATTGAGCCCGTTCCGCACCAAGCCCAGCAGCAAGGCGCCAAGCAATGTCCCGACAATAGTTCCTTTCCCGCCCTTCAGAAGGGTTCCACCCATGACTACTACCGCGACGGCCTCAAGCTCATACCATGTGCCCGCAAGCGGCTCGGCAGTCGCCATCGTCGTGGTGAGCACGAGCCCGGCCATCCCGGCGAGGCCGCCTACGAAGCCGTACATCAGGATTTTTATGAGGACGATATTGATGCCGCAGACTCTGACGCAGCGTTCGTTGCCGCCTATGGCCTTTACCTTCCGGCCAAAGGTAGTCCTGTTGAAAATGAAAGCAATGAGGATCGAAAGAATGACGGCCGTGATGACCGGCTTCGGGATTCCTCCCCAAAAGCCATAGAAAACGTTCAGGAATGCGTCCGGCATGCCCATGATCGGGCGACCGTCGGAGGCGATGAGAGCCACTCCGCGAATTGCCGTCATTGTCCCGAGTGTGCAGATGAACGGCGGGACATCGAGGAGCGAGACGATCAAACCGTTGATGACTCCTATCGTCACCCCCACTCCCAGACCGATCAGGATCGCGAGGAACACCGCGCCGGCTCCCTGTCCCCCCGCCTGGAAGAATTGGGCGACGATGACCCCCGTCAGAGCGACATTGGAGCCGACGGAAAGATCGATCCCTCCGCCCGTGACAAGGAGAGTCATCCCGAGGGCGATAATGACGTTGATCGCGATCTGGTTGCCCACATTCACGAAATTCTGGAAACTCATAAAGTGAGGAGAGGCGATAGTCAGTCCGACTACGACGACAACGATGGGGAAAAGCAGCTCCAGGTGGAACCGCGAAAGGGAAATTCTATTCTGCATTGCTTGTACACCCTCCCGATACATAGACCCTGTACTCGGAACACGCCCTGCGGGATTATTCTCCGCGAGTCTGCCCGAGCTCGATCGCCATCAGCTGGGAATAGGTCAGATTTCCCCGCATGAAAGGACCCTGCATCCCCCGAGTGGTCAGGACATAGATGACATCGCTGATACCGAGCACCTCGCGGGGCTCGGAAGACAAGATCAGGATGGCCTTCCCTTCCTGGCTCAGCTCCCCGATGATGCGGGATACTTCGCTCTTGGCCCCCACGTCGATCCCCTTTGTCGGTTCGTCGAGGAGAATAATCCGCGCGTCGCTGATGATCTGTCTCAGGATGACTATCTTTTGCTGGTTTCCGCCGCTCAGCTGCTGGGCTTCCATCTCGAGGTACTGGGCTTTCATGCTCAGCCGGTCCATGAACGTCGACACGAGCCTCTTCTCGCGGCTGGAGGAGAGCACCGAGGCGGTGGAGATTTTCCTCAGGCAGCTCAATGTCATATTATACTTACTTTCCAGGGCGAGCACGAGGCCCTCATCCCTCCGGTCCTCGCTGACATACCCGATCCCATGCCGCACGGCGTCCATCGGCGACTGAATAACTGTCTGCGCCCCGTCGAGGGACAGAGAGCCGCCGATCCGCTTGCGCAGGCCCATAAGGGTCTGACCCAGCTCGGTCTTTCCGACCCCCACGAGCCCGGTGATGCTGACCACCTCCCCTTTGTGGAGGGAGAAGTCGACGTCCTTCACAAGAGCGCCCTGGTAGGTACGGAAGGCAAGTCGATTGACCCGGAGTACTTCGTTTCCCCTCCGCGCGGCGGTATGGGGAAACTCGTCACCGATGCGGCTTCCGACCATGTGATACACGAGGGTTTGCGTGTCCACCTCAGGAGCATTCGGGAAGTCCTGAGCCACCTCACCGTCCCGCAGGACCGTAAAGCGGTCGCAAATCTCCAGATCCTCCTCCAGCCGATGAGAGATATAGATGGTTGAACAGCCGCTGGCGCTGATCCTCCGGATGATCCCGAAGAGTGTCTCAGTCTCCTTGCCCGTGAGGGCGGCTGTGGGCTCATCCATAATGAAAATCCGGCCCTTCTGAAGTAGCCGGCGAGCGATGGCAACGATCTGCTGGTCGGCCTTCGGGAGCTCGCCGACAAGCGCGTCCGCGCGGATATACGCGCTGTCCAGGCTCGAGAGGATCTCCTCGGTCTTCTCGCACATTCTCTTCTTGTTGAGGAGCCCGCCATTGCTGCACAACTCGTGACCGAGGAAGAGGTTCTGCGCGACGGAGAGCTCAGGCACAAGAAGCAGCTCCTGCGGGATCATCGCTATTCCCATTTTCTGCGCATCGCTCGGACTGGCGATCGCCGTCTCTCCTCCATCGAGGAGGATCTTTCCGCGGTCCGCCTGCACGATGCCGGAAAGGATTTTCATCAGCGTGGACTTGCCCGCGCCGTTCTCTCCGACCAGACCGAGCACTTCCCCGCTGCGCAGACAGAGGTCCACGTTGAGCAGAGCCTGGATACCGCCAAAGGACTTGGAGATCTTTTCCATTCGCAGCAATACATTTTCCATATGATCTTTCCTATGCCAGCGCCATGCGCCGCTTGGAGCGGAGCGAATCCGCTATCACTGTGGTCACCAACACGAGGCCGATGACAACCTGTTGATAGGCCGGAGGCACGCGAACGACATTCAGGCCGCTCCGGATCGTGCTGAGTATCATGGTTCCGATGACCATTCCGAAGATCCGCGCCTTGCCGCCGGAGAGATGGTTTCCCCCCAGAATGGCGGCCGCGATCGCCTCCATCCATTCGGTAGAGAGTCCGGCGGAAGGCTCGGCTGCGTCCACGGAAGCCATGAATGTCAGCGAAGCGAGGGCGGCGAGAGCGCCCTGAACACTGTAGATGATTACCTTGATCCGCCGCGTGTCGATTCCACATACATAGGTGCATTCCTCATTGCTGCCGACCGCGCGGGCGTACAGGCCGAAAGGACTCTGTGACAGGACTAAGGCACCGACGAGGGCGACGCCGATCCCGATGTACACACTGTTCTGGATCATCCCGGAGCCGGCGAAGACGTCGAGGAACCCTTCCGGAAGTCCGGCCACGGCGTAACCGGCGGAGATCACAAGAGTGGACCCCCGGAAGATGCTGAGCATGGCCAGAGTGACGATGAGGGGCTGCAGACGCAGTCTCGCGATGAAGGTCCCGTTGATCGCCCCGATCAGCGTGCCCAGTCCGAGCCCGAGGAGAATGGCGAGCGGGATCGGGACACCCTTCACGAGAAGATTCGCCACCACCATGCCGGTGAACGCCATGTTCGATCCGATCGAGACGTCGATCCCGCCAGTGGCTATCACCATCACCATGCCGGTTGCCATGATCATCATGAAGGCCGCATGGTGCAGCATGCTGACAAAGTTGTAGGCCGTAAAAAAGAAAGGAGAGACGATGCTGAAAAAGGCGTTCAGGGCGACCAGCATCGCGATGATGCCCCAGCTGCGCGTGAGCGCGTCGCGGATCCCTTTGCACGTCATGGCAGACTCCCAGGTCGAAGATTCAAGGCGCATCCGTCTCCCGGAAGCCGGCAGGCGGATGCTGCGCAGGTCAAGCGTACGAACTCACAAGGGAGCTCTCTACGCGCCTTGAGCGAACTTTATTCCTTGCCCAACTTCTTCAACCCGGAGTAGTACGTGGCATACTCCCCAATCTTCTTGTCGATGTTGGCCGCCGTCCAGAGTTCCTGGTTCGCAAAGATGGTTTCGGGAATCCTGCTCTTCAATCCCTCCAGGTACATGATGGCCGCCTCGATGGAGACATAGCCATTCTCGTATTGCATAAACGCGACCGTCCCATCGAGTTCGCCCTTCTTGATACCTTGTATGGCGTCGGGGATAGCATCGCAGCCGAGGACTGCTACCTGCTTCAGCTTTCCCGCGTTCTTCAGTGCCTGGATGGCTCCGAGAGCCATGTTATCGTTCGACGCGGATATGGCCTTCAAATTGGGGTGGGCCTGAATCACGTCGGCCGTGATGTCCATGGATTTCTTGCGATCCCAATCCCCTGGAAGCGTCGCGATGAGCTTAAGCTGCGGGTACTTCTTCATCTCCTCGAGAAACCCCTCATGCCTCCAGATAGCCGCGGTGCTTCCGTGGAAACCCATGATCTCGAGCACCTCCCCTCCCTTCGGCCCGAGCTTGTCGGCAAGGTAGGACACATGCCATTTCAGTTGCTTATTCCAGTCAGTGGAGATGAACGAGATTATCTTGATGTTGTGCTTTTCCTGAGATTCCTTGGAGATCATGGCATCGTTCGTGTTGATGAGAGGGATGCCCATCTGCGTGGCCTTCTTGCAGGGTTCTATCAGATTCGTGGGAGTAATCGGGTTCACGCAGATCAGGTCGTATTTCCGGGCCAGCATATCCTCCATGATCTGTTTTTGGATGAGCAGATCATTCTCCCCCGGCGAGGCGAAGAAATCCACCGCGACTCCATACCTGTCCGCGGCGTCCTGGAAGCCGTTGCGCAGGTCGATGAAGTAGTCGTTGATGAAGGTCTTGAGAATGACTCCGATGCGGTACTGACGTTTCGGGACCGGAATCTCCCCGAAGGGCGCGTATATGGCCTTCCTGTCAGCGGAGAACGAGGCGATCGCGGGCACAGACAACAACACCATCAAAATCACGGCGCTTTTCCTCAACATCTTCTTCCTCCTGTTCGTGCGACGAATAGGGCGCCCCAAACGGACTCCCTGTGGTAGAAGCAGGTTCAGGATAGTGGCCGCGTGAGGCAGGAGACAGAGCGATTCTTCCAAACCATGAGGACTTTCTGGCAAATGGATCAGGCCCCTGTGACCGGCCGGGAGGGCCGCATCAAAGACATAATGAAACCATACCAATTCGATATGAAAATCAATTGCTTCCCTGTCGGCGCTGACTAGAATGAGGTGCACGGGAGTTATTCGAGCCTTCCACAGCAACAAACGGGGAGTCTGCCGTGCTCGATCTGCCGAGACATGAGGCTCAGGACCAGCCGTGCCTGTTCATCCGCACCTACACGCTGCACAACGGCGGTCTGCAGACTCACGTCCACGATGGTTTCGAGATGGGGGTTACGCTTGCAGGACGTGGCGCCCTTGTGTACAAAGATTCACGGATCGAAGTCGAGCCGGGAGACGCCTACTTCCTGGATGGCTCCATTCCGCATGCGCACGATTCCGGAGTGGGGGGGTTCCTCTATGGTCTTGCCGTCAACATCACCAACGAATCCACCGAATCCCTCGCTCCCCCGGATCGTCTGACGGATTTGATCCGCCCTTTCTATTTGACGAAGTCGGAGATGGTTCCTCCTACCCTCAAGGGGGCTACGGAGGTTACCAGGAACCTTTCGAGCGCGCTCGCGGCCTTCGAATCGCGTGACCCGTATGGCTATTTCGCCGCATGGCCGCACGTCATCAACGCGGTGATCAACATCAACAGGGAGATCAATCGGAGAGGATGTCCCGAACCCCATCCTCTCGATCACCGGTGGACAGTCATCCTGAACAAGGCCGTCGACTTCATCCACAAGAACTACCTTACCGATATATCGCTGCAGGACATAGCCGAGCATTGCTGCATCAGCGTCTCCGGGCTCTCTCAGCTCTTCAAGACTAGAATTCGCACTTCCCCGATAAAGTTCCGGAACCGCCTGCGGATCAACTGGGGGATCATGCTGCTGGAGACGACCGACTACACGATCGAGAGAATCGCCTACGATTGTGGCTTCAACGACGTCTCGAGCTTTCGGAGAATGCTTTTCGCCCGAACCCGCCGCAGCCCCCACGAGATCAGAAGCGGGATGGGCGGCGGGCACCCGGAGTGGGGATGCTACTCCTGACTCTCACGACATCCGGCGGGCAAACCGATCAGCCCTATCTGTGCCCGAACGATTCGATCGAGTCAGGAGCGCCGTAAAGTCGAGGCCGCTCAGCTGGTCAGGTATTCGAGGCTATCCCTGATCGCGGAGGCAAGAGCTTGGCCGGAAAGGGCTTGAATTTCGGCGGCGAAGGGTTCGAATGAGTAATCGCCAACGTAGCCTTGCCGGTCGAGAGCTTCCATTGTTTTCTTGCTGTGCATTCTGTCCGAAGGGCCGACGAGTATCCGGTGGGCGTCGCGGTAGTCCGAAGGGGGAATATCGGATTCGACGCCGGAGATATGGACGAGACCTGTCAGTCCGACTGGATAATCCGCTCCAAGAATATCGGAGGAATCGGGTCCGATGTAATGATGGAATGTGTCGACGAGAACTTTGTAGCAGCCGAATCCCGATTCCTTTATGGCATCCCGGGCGGGAATCAGGGACGCGAGGGAGGAAATGCCGAATCCCAGCGGCTCGATGTAGCCAAGAATTCCCGCTTTTTCGAAGAATGGACCGAATACCGCGAGCGACTCGACGGTTTCGGCGAAGCGCTGTTCAGGAGAGCGCGCGTCGGAAGGGTCGTTGTTCGGACAGAGCACGATGGCAGGGCAGGTGATCGCCGCCGCGATGTCGAGCATCTGCATGAGTTCGTCCCGCGCCTTTGCTCGGACCGCCGCGAGGTTGAATTTCTGGAGGGCATTGATGGATATGACGCGTATGTTCTTCTCGGAGGCCATGCGGGCGGCTTCGGCAGGGTCCATCCCGTCGAGGATTCTGCCGTCATTGATATCGTTCCGCAATTCGACCTTCGAAAGTCCCAGGCCGGATGTGAACCGGAAGAATTCCTCAAGGGACATTCCCGGCGAGATGATCCTGTTGAGCGCGAAGCGTTTTTTCGTTATCAAGGCATTTTCCTTTCTGCCACGAAGGCAGTGATCGCTGTGCATATCGGTCGGTCGCGCGATCGCATACTTTTGGATTCCGACCCGGTTCCGGACTTTCGGCCGGCGTAGGCCGGAAGTGTCGTATATCTGGCTTATTTCTTCTTGGCGTTCTTGCGCATGTCGAAGACTACCGCAAAGATGATGATGAGTCCCTTGATGACCTGCTGGAGATAGGGAGATATCCCGAGCAGGAGGAGTCCATTGTTGAGTATTCCGAGGATGAGGATGCCGGCGACAATTCCCGGGACCGAGCCGATGCCTCCCGTGTGGCTCGTTCCGCCGATTGTGGCGGCGGCAATGGCGTCGAGCTCGTAGCTGTTGCCGAGGGTGGCGATGCCCGATGCGGCGCGGGCCGTGATGAGGACGCCGGCGATGGCGGCGCAGAATCCCGAGAAGGCATAGATGGCCACGATGTTCTTCTCGACCTTGATTCCCGAAGTCCGGGCGGCGTGGATATTGCCGCCGATGGCGTAGAGGTTTTTGCCGAAACGGGTCTTGTTGAGGAGGACCCAGGCGAGAATCGTGACCAGTATGAAGACGAGGACTATGATCGGAAGCGGGCCGATGTTGCCCTGACCGAGGTTCTTGAACTCCTGCCTGAGCATCGGGACCGGGTAGGCGTTCGTGATGATGAGGGCGAGGCCGCGGGCGATTATCATGCTGCCCAGGGTCGCGATGAAGGGCGGAATGGCGGTGTAGGCGATGAACCAGCCGTTCACTGCGCCAACGAGTACGCCGGCGGCGATGCCGGCCAGAACCGGCACGAAGACGGGAAGCAGGGGCAGGTTCGGGAATATCCTGTTGGCGTAAGTCGGCTCCTGGATGAGGCTGGCGGCGATGACGGAGGTCAGCGAAACGATGGAGCCGACGGAGATGTCGATGCCCTTCGAGATGATCGTGAAGGCGACTCCGATCGCGAGCATCCCCCGCCCCGACTCGGAGATGAGGACGTTTATAAGGTTACCCGGGGTCAGGAAGTAAGGAGAGAGGAAGGTAAGGGCGATGACCATCAATCCCAAAACGATGAAGATGGCGAATTTGTTGACGAATTTTGTTAACGATCCTGAATTGGCCATGGTTCCTTCCCCTTTATGCGACGTTCTGCGCTTGTTTGGTGGCGTAGCGCATGATGATTTCCTGATTGGCGTCTTTACGGTCCACTATCCCGGTGATTCTGCCCTGACAGACGACCACTATCCGGTCGCTCATGCCGAGCACTTCCGGCAGCTCCGAACTGACCATTATGATCGATTTACCCTCAGCGGCGAGCTTGGTGATGATCGTGTGTATTTCCGCCTTCGCTCCCACGTCGATGCCCCGGGTCGGCTCATCCAGGATGAGGATGTCGGGCTGGGTGAGGAGCCAGCGGGCTACGAGGACTTTCTGCTGATTGCCGCCCGAAAGATTCTGGATGAGAGCGTCGAGGTTGGGCGTCTTTATCCTGAGTTTGTCTTTGTACTCGACCGCATCCCTTTCGATCTTGCGGTTGTTGAGGAAAAGTCCGCCTTGTATATAACAACCCAGGTTCGCGAGAATGGTGTTCACCCGCACCGAGAGGACGGGGATTATTCCCGTCTGTCTGCGGTCTTCGGTCAGGAAGCCGATCTTCGCCCGTATGGCATCGGAGGGGTTATCGATCTTCACAGGTTTCCCGTCGATGAAGATTTCTCCCGAACTCTTCTGGCGCAGGCCGAAGAGCGCCTCCATGAGCTCTGTCCTCCCCGCACCCACGAGACCGGCCACGCCGAGTATCTCTCCTTTCCGGAGCGTAAAAGACACATTCTCGAGGACGCCGGGGCATGAGAGACCTTTCACTTCGAACTTCACTCCGCCTATCGGACACTCGACCTTGGGGAACATCTCGTCCAGGTTCCGCCCGACCATGGCGGCGATGAGGGAATCTATGTTCATTTCCGCCACCGGCTTGGTCAGGACATGGGAGCCGTCCCTGAGAACCGTGACCTCGTCGGAGATGCGGAATATTTCGTCCATTTTATGCGTGATGTAGACGACTGCGACGCCCTTGGCTTTGACCCTCGCGATGAGGCTGAACAGGTGGTCTACCTCGTTGGGTGTGAGCGCCGATGTCGGTTCGTCCATGATGAGTATATCCGCGTCGTAGGAGACAGCCTTGGCTATTTCGACCATCTGCATTTTGGCGACGGAGAGTTCCTTGAGCTTGACTCTGGGATCGAGGTCGAGTTCGAGATTGGCGAGGAGTTCTTTCGTCTTTTTGTACATGGCTTTGTGGTCCACGAAGATGTGCCCCAGACCATGCATGGGCTCGCGGCCGAGCCATATGTTCTCCATCACGCTCCGCTCGGCGATGGGATTCAGTTCCTGGTAGATCATCGCGATTCCGAGCCTGAGAGCGGTTATAGTCGTCGGGATGCTGACGGCTTTCCCCTTGAGGATGATTTCACCGGAATCGGGCGGGTTTATGCCCACGAGGCACTTCATGAGCGTCGATTTGCCGGCCCCGTTTTCTCCCATGAGAGCGTGGACCGTGCCGCGTTTCAGGTTGAAATCGACACCGTTCAGCGCCTTTACGCCCGGGAATGTCCGGACAATGTTTTTCATGCTGAGAATGTATTCGTCCATGTCTCCCCCGACCCGCATGACGCAGGTCCGCGCAGCCGCAGGGCCGCGCGGCAGTATCCGTACAGGGAGCCGTCACGTTTCGGAATGACGGCTCCCTGTATGCAGATGGATGATCAGTACTTGGCTACGTTTTCGATGGTGACGGGCTCGAAGGGAACCCAGCCGAACTTCTCGATCTTCTGGCCTTTGGCTGCCTTGAGGGCGAACTCGAGGGCGACGGCGCCCTGGGCTTTCGCGTTCTGGAACACGGTCATGGACATCTCGCCTTTCTTGACGGCTTCTTTGGCGGCGGGCGTGGCGTCGATTCCGACGACCGGGATCTTCTTGAGGTCCATCTTGGCGGATTTCATGGCTTCGATGACGCCGAGGGCCATTTCGTCGTTGTTGCAGATGACGACGTCGAAGGGCTTCATGGTGCCGAGGAGCTGCTGCATCTGATTCATAGCCTTGAAGCGGTCCCACTCTGCGGTGTCCTCGTAGACCTTGGTGAGCTTGAATCCAGCCTTGGTCAGGGTCTCCTTGACGCCGCGGGTTCTCTCGTTGGTGTTCTCGAGGCCGAGCTGTCCCATGAAGAGGACGTACTTGATCTCGGTCTTTCCCTTGAAGAATTTGGCGAGGTATTCGCCCTGCATGCGGCCGGCATCGAATTCCTGGGATCCGACATAGGCGGTCTTCACGCCGTCGATCACCGCGTCGCGGGGGCGGCGGTTGACGAAGATGACGGGAATGCCGGAGGCGCGGCTGATGATGGTCTCGACGGTGTCGGTGTTGATCAGGTTGACGATGATGGCGTTGTACTTCTTGGTCGCGAAGACGTCGACCTGGGCGATCTGCTGGTTTACGTCCTGCTTGGCATCCTGTGAATCGACGGTGACGCCGGGAGTCACCTTGGCGGCATCAAGGATCGCCTGCTCGAGATAGCTGATGAACTGGTCGCGGTCGTAGAGGGTGACGCCTACCTTCATCTGCTGGCCGAAGGCCATTCCTGTCAGGGCCAGAAGGGCCATGAGCACCAGGATTCCTCTCTTCATGTTCATAGAAGCCTCCATGAAATAACTCTATCACGGCTCAGAGCCGCGATTCACAGTGTTATGACCGAGCCTGTCCGGAAGGACTCGGTGAGGGCGAAGCCGACTTCTGTCGCACGGGTCCCGTCCGCCGCGCAGACGCTGGGTTTCCGTCCCGAGAGGGCGCAGTCGACGAACTCCTGGGCTTCCGCCAGAAAGCCCTCGGCGAAGCGCTCGTAGAAATCCTTCACGCACTCGGAACGGGCGCCGCACGAATCGAAGAGTTCGACGCGGTTTTTTGCGGGCGTCAGGCCGATCTTGATGATGCCTTTGCTGCCCTTGATCTCGGTGTGGGTGTCGTGGCCGTGGAAAGCCGTCCTGCTGACCGCGAGGACGGCCACTGTTCCGTTCCGGAATTTCATGATCGCCTCGGTGTTGTCGGCGTCGTTCACGTCGGCGAACTCCGGGTGGACATAGCTGCCGCCTACCGCGTAGACGCTTGCCACCTCGTCGCCCAGGAACCAGCGGGCGAGATCGATGTCGTGTACGTTCATGTCGAGGAAGATGCCGCCCGAAGTCGGAACGAACTTGACCTGGAAGGGAGCGTACTCGTCGAGATCGGCTGTCTGGGAGCGCACGAGGAAGGACTTCCCGATGGCTCCTTCGTCGATCATTTTTTTCGCGTATACGTAGCTCGGATCAAAGCGGCGGACGAATCCGATGAAAAACGTCTGACCGGGATGAGCGGCGACAGCCTTTTCCACGGCGAGACACTCGGCGAGGTTCACGCCCATGGGTTTTTCGCTGAAGACATGGAGGCCTCTCTCCAGGCCCTGGACGATCTGCGCCGCATGAACTGAGGATGAGCTGACGAGATAGACGGCATCGATATGCGCTTTTGCAAACATTTCTTCATAGCTGTCGTAGACCTCGGCGATGCCGAGTTCCGATTTGGCCCACTCCAGTTCCTCAGGAACGACCGAGCAGGCGGCGGCGAGTTCGGCTCCCTTGACCTTCCAGGCCAGATTGGAGGCATGTCGTTTCCCGAGGCGGCCGAGGCCGACGATCCCGATTCTGAGTTTTCCGCCCATACACCTATCCTTTCACGCGAACACGTTTTGGCGTAGCACTTTATTGGCGTTGAAAAATCCGTTTTGCTTTTTCAACCTTCTGATAAAGATGATGGAATCGTTTTCTGAAAACGTTTCCAGAACAGAATCATTGTCAGGCCACTTTTTGAATCTGTCAAATTCTTTTTGTATTATTTACGATGTAAACTAAATAATATTTAGTAAACGAAGCGCCTGCGGAAGTCCTTCCACAAGCCTGACGCCGAAGACCCGCGATACTCCGGTCATCGGGAAGATTGGCGGCCGTGTCTGAGGCCCGGTGTGCAGAGATCGAGAGGATGTCGCGAGCGCAGGCAGAGGCATTTTCATCCCAGGGCATCCAGCTAGGTAGGCAGGTCGACCATGTCCATACGGTTCCCGGGCCAGCGCCCGTCCGGCCAGGATTCATGGTCGCTGAATCCCAGCTCGGAGAGCCCTGCAGCCTGCGCAGCCGCGCCATAGTCGCAGACCTCGGCCCCGGCGTGGCGGCAGCGGAACGTGGAGGTGCGGTAGTTGTTCATCAATAAGCTTGGTCTCTCATCCGGGAGAGCACCTCGTCGACGCTTCCCGAAAAGGGTCCCGCCTTCTCCATTTTGATGCTCGTGAGCGCAGTGGCGTAATGGATCGCCTCGTCGATGTCGTGGTTTTTCCTCCACGCGATGTAGGCGAGGAAGCAACTGTCGCCCCTCCCCGCCCTGCCCACGAGGGATTCAGGATCGAAGGGCGCCCTGCAGAAGCGGGTCCCATCGTAGGCGATGGCCTCATCCTGTCTTGTGATGACGATTTCCCGTGCACCCATGCCATAAAAAATCCGCGCGGCGGCTTCCCGGTCTCCGCTGCCCGTCATGACGATGATCTCATGGCTGTCGGCTTTCAGGTACCGCACATAGGGCATATAGGTTGTGCGCTCCGCCCACTGTTCGAAGCGCACATCGCCGTCGGCAAAATAGCGCAGAACGGCCTGGACATCGAGGGCGAGGGATCCCTTCGCGGCGAGTACCGGAATGAGACAGTCAGGCAACTCCGTGCGGAAGAGGCTCGCCATGTGGTAGACCTCGGCATCGGGGAGGAAGGAGAGATCGGCATCGGAGAAAGGCTGCGCGAGGCTGAGCAGCTTCAGGGTCCTCCTGTCCGGGTCGGATGTCAGGAAAATGTTCTCTATGGACGTGGTTGCGGGAGAAGAAAGGACGCGGACATCGACGCCTGCCTCGCGCAGGGGGGCGATTGTGGAGGCATCGCGGTCGGCCATCTTGGTGAGGACAAAGACGCGGGCTCCCGAGCGGGCGGCGGCGCAGGGGGAAAAAAATGCCGCCCCGCCGACAAAGGGCGTCTTTTCGCCCATCATGTTCCGCAGGTCGCTCGTGATGTGACCGATGCAGGCAATGTCGTATTTCACGGTATCCATCCTTATTTAGCGTCCTGGAATCGGTCCGGGAACCGGAAACAGGTCGAGAAGATCAGAAAAAACCCTGAGGTGGTACTTTTCACGAATTTCGGGAGCGCAGCTGAAGGAGACCGGCAGCATACCGACGGCTCGGGCCCCCTCGAGCTCGAAAGCCTCGTGGCCCACAAAGGCGATGGATCCAGGACACAGGCCGATCCTCTTCGCGAACGCGAGATAGATCCCCGGATTCGGCTTGGAAGAGCCCACGTCGATAGAAGAGACGATCGCATCGGCGATACAGTCGAGTCCGAGAACGCGGAACCAGGAAGCCTTTTCAGCCGCCGGCTGGAAGGAATTAGTGATCATGCCGAGGCGGAATCCCCGGCGTGAGAGCTCGAGGAGGGTCTCCTTCTCGGTCGGGAAAAGACAGATCCGGCGCGAATACTCGACTTCCTTCTGAGTTATGTCGGCGCGCATCTCCGGATCGGCGATGCGGGATGCATCCAGAAAGAGCCCGACAACTTCCTTCTTCTCGATGCCGCCACCGAAGGAGTGGCGCATAAAGTCATTGAAAACCGTCGCACCGGCCTGTGCGTCAAAATCGGGTACGTGGCGGTCGCGAATGTACTCCATGAGCGAAAGGACGAAATCGCGGTCGCGGTAGTACAGGACTCCGTTTCCGTCGAATGCGATCGCGTTGATCATCGGTGATTCCTTCCCCGCTTCATCCACCCCCTCCGGAAGCGAACGGAGTGGATGAAGCGGGTTTCGGCAGAATGTCGAAGACCCCGGTTTCCCGACGTCCCGTCGGGCGGGATTATCTCGTGGTCATTTCTTGAGGGAGAGCCAGAAGGACGTGACCGCCTCCGAATTGTAGAAATTGTAATCGGAGTCCTCGTTCCAGAGGCTCATCGCGGAGAGCGGCACATTGTTGAAATGGGGCGCGTCGCTGCGGGTCGGCCAGCCGCCCTCGACATTGAAAGGTTCGAAGCCCGCGCCCTTCCCGTCCGCGTCGCCTGCCATGAATCTGATGAGGAGCTTGGCGGCGTTTACATGGGGCGCGTCGCCGACGATGTTGAGGTAGGCCGGATTCTTGGTGCTGGTCCTGGGCTTGAGGCTCGTGATGATCCCGAGCTTGAGCCCCTTGCTCTTGTCCCTGACCTTGCTCGACGTGGCGATTCCGATCGGAGGATTCTTCTGTCCCGGCGCGCCGAGTGCGTCGACGACTTCCTGGTCGGAGTTCGTGAGGACGAGGTCGTTGGCCGCGAAACGTTTGATGAACTCATAGCCCGCGTTCTCGACTCCAGGGGAAAGCTTGATCGCCTCGCCGAATTCCTGTTTGTATGAGGCGGCCATCTCGTCGGCGTGCATCACGAAGCTGCAGAACAGCCCGAGGGTCTCGATCGCTGCCATGGGGTTGGTGAGCATGATCTTGCCCTTCCACTCGGGACGGGTGAGATCCCACCAGCTGTCGATGGGCGCCTTCTGCCAGACCTCGGTGTTGTAGAAGACGAGCTTCATCTCGATGTAGGTGGCGAATCCGGGAGTTTTGAACTCTGAATCGACTTTCGCGCCTATGTCCTTCGGGACGTAGCTGAAGACGACGCCCGCCTTGAAGAAATTGTTGG
Organism: Treponemataceae bacterium; assembly: GCA_963678065.2. Taxonomy (GTDB): domain Bacteria; phylum Spirochaetota; class Spirochaetia; order Treponematales; family Rectinemataceae. The sequence goes on along the minus strand of CAXXVZ010000003.1, from coordinate 350,610 downwards.
CCATGGTGCCGTCGGAATCCTTGGCGAAAATCACGTCCGCGTTGTAAATCCCGGCCGAATGTTCGCGTTCGACCTTCTCGAAAATCTCGGTATTGCGCATGTCGTAGGCCTCGACGATGACGCCGGGATATTTTTTCTCGAAGGCGCTCTTCACGTTCTTGATCCGGCTCGACATCGAATAGATGACGACCTTGCCTTCTTTCTTCGCCGCCTCGTAGAGCTGTTCCTGAGTGTCCGGAGCGTCGAGGGCGGCCTTGGCTATCCAGGCCGCCTGGGATTTCGGCTTCGTATCGGCCGCGTACAGGTTGGTGGAAAAAATCGACAGCGCACAGGCCACCGATACCGCGAGGACAGCAATTCGATTCAGTCTCTTCATCTCATGCCTCCATGGCGCCCGGCCTTCCCGGGTCGGACATATGATCGTGGCCTTGAGGAATCAGGCCATCGCTCCGAGAATGAGTTTTCCCGACTCCACGCCGTAGACATTGATCCTGTCCGTCTGCAGGCTGAGCCAGACTTTCTGGTCGCAGGAATACTCTTCCTGCCCGATCACCTTCGCAAGGATGGTGCAGCCGCGCACCGCGGTGTGGATGAGTGTCTCCGAACCCGCAGGCATGGCCGAATAGATCCGCCCCTCGATCGCGCCGGGAGCGGGTTCGCGCAGGACTGCGACGTGTTCGGGGCGGATCGCGAGCGTCGCCTTGCCGGAAAGTTCCGCTTTGCCGCAAGAGGCCACCCCTCCGCCGCTGTCTGGCGCGCCAGAGCGAGCCTCGGCAGATACTCCGCCGGCACAGAGTCCCGAGTTGCGCGCCGCGATCCTGGAAAGAACGAGGCGACCGAGCTCGGAATCCGCGACCAGGCTGTCGCCGTCGACCTTCGTCTCGCAGGGTATGAAATTGATAGATGGATTCCCGATGAAGTCGGCGACGCGGATATCGGCCGGGTTGTTGTAGATGCCCTTGGGCGTGTCGGCCTGTACGAGCCTTCCCTCGAAGAAGACGGCAATCTTCGTCGACATGGTCAGGGCCTCCACCTGATCGTGGGTGACATAGATGACCGTCGTTTTGAGCTCGCTGTGGAGGCGTTTCAGCTCCGAGCGCATCTCGACGCGCAGCTTGGCATCCAGATTGGACAGCGGCTCGTCAAGAAGGAGGATGCGCGGCTTCGAAACGATGGAGCGCGCTATGGCCACGCGCTGCTGCTGTCCGCCGGAGAGCTCGGAGGGATAGCGCCCTGAGTACTCGTCGATGCGCATCCGTTTCAGGGCAGCCTCGACGAGGGCGGCCATCTCGGCCTTCGGGGTCTTGCGGATGGCGAGGCCGAAGGCGACATTCTCCGCAACAGTCATGTGCGGCCACAGCGCGTAGCTCTGGAAAACGAGATTCACGCCGCGCTTCGCGGGAGGCATGTTGTACAGGGCCTCCCCGTCGGCGGCCACTGTCCCGTCGATAGTGAGCGTTCCCCTTCGCGGCGCCTCGAGGCCGGCGATGACACGGAGCGTCGTCGTTTTCCCGCAACCCGAGGGACCGAGGAGGGTCATGAACTCCCCATCCCCGACGGTCAGGTCGAGATCCTTGAGAACGTGGACGTCGCCGTAATATTTGTTGATGCCGCGCAGCTCTATGCGACTCATGGTCAGCCTCCCAGGCCTTTGGACATGTCGACGTTTCCGATCTTGGCCGAGACGAAGTAGACAGCCATTATGATGAGCACGATGACGGTGATGAGGGCGTCCGAGAATTGGTGGAATCCGGACTCGGCGTAGGAATAGGTCATCGCCGCGAGCGTCGAGGTGGAGGGCGTCATGAGGAGGACGACGAGGTCGAGCTCCTTCATGGCGCTGATGAAGATGAGAATGAAGCCGCTCATGAAGCCCTTTCCGGCGAGAGGCATGATGATGCGCATGAAGCGCTTGAAGAAGGATGCACCCTCGATCATGGCCGCTTCCTCGAGTTCGTTGCCGATCTGCATCATGTTGCTGGTCCCCGAACGGGTCGAAAAGGGCAGATACTTGACGACGCTGATGATGACGAGAAGGGCCATGGTTCCGTAGAGGGCGGGGATGAAGAGGTGGCGAACCGAAAACATGGAGAGGTAGATCGCGCCGAAGGCTATGGAGGGAATCAGGTAGGGAAGGAAGGAAACCTGCTCGATGACGCGACCGGAGAGTTTTTTCCGTCCCCTCGAGATGACATAGCCGAGGATGAGTCCCACGAAAGTCGCGATGAGGGAGGCGGTGAGGACGAGCTTCATCGTATTGAGCAGCGATGTCCAGATCGCCGGATTGCGGAAGATGCCTGCCTCGCCCTCGAATATTTTCGGATCGGAGGCCCCGATCCAGTAGTGCATGGTCAGATTGGAAAAACTGTAAACTCCGTCCTTCAGCATGAACGTCTGGAAAAGGAGGATAGCGACAGGAAAGAGGACTGCCATGCCGATGAAAAAGAGGATGAGGACGAGTATCGGAGTTTTCCACGTGCCGAGGGCTATTGGATTCCTTCGCGTCCCCTTTCCGCCGATCGTCGTGTAGCTCTTGCGCTTGCCGATCATGCGTTGGTTTATCCAGACGGTGAACACCGCGATCACGATGAGAACCAGGGAAAGGATGTAGGCTTGTACGGTTCGTCGCGAGCGGACACTCGAATAGAGCATGGTGGAGATCGTGTAGTAATTGGTTTTGAGTCCGAGGAAGGCAGGAACGCCGAAGGTTCCGATGGCCCGGGAGAAGGTCAGTATGAACGACGAAAGAATTGCCGGCAACACGAGGGGAAAAGTTATGCGTTTGAGGATCTGGAATCTGTTTGCCCCGGCGATCTCTCCCATTTCTTCGAGGTCGCCGCCTATCGACGAGAGAGAGGAAGAGATCAAGAGGTAGGCGAAGGCATAATAGTGCACGGAGAGCGTCAGAACGATCGGGACAAAGCCGTAGGAGAGCCAATCGGGAGGGTTTATGCCGAAGATGGCCTGCAGGAAGCCGGGATAGCCGCCGATCCGGTCGTTCTTGAATACCGTGATCCAGGCCAATGCCTTGTACCAGGAGGGCAGCATGTAGGGAACGAGGATCGAGAAGGACAGGAACTTGCGGGCCGGGATGTCCGTGCGCGTAACGACCCATGCCATGAGTCCGCCCGTGAGAAGCGATATGACGGATACGCACAGGGAGACGGCGAGGGAGTTGAGCAAGGGGCCGTAGAGCATGGCGGCCGCGGTCTTGCCCGCGAACATGGCCTTCCAGTGGTAGAGCGTGAGGCGGCCTGGCACGGCGTCGGGGGAGAGTCGGATGTCCTTCGGCTGCCATCGCAGCGTCGTCGAGACGATCTCGCCGAGTGGCACGATTATGAGATAGACAAGAAGGATCACCGAGACGAGGCTTATTACATTGTAGGGATTCGATATGACCGAAATGAGGATATTTTTCGTCCTCTCGAGGCCGCGGGATCGACGGCCAGCCGGCCCGATCGTGCCGCCGGGACCGGGACCGGATGCTTCAGGAGTGGCTATTTCGGGCCTCATGGCTCTCCACCTCCGGATCGGATCGAATCGAGTATTCCGACAGTCTCTTTCAGGCTGGAGACCAGGTGGTCGGGACGCGCGCTGCCCGAAGGAATCGCCGCGTCGCTGGGCGCCGTCAGAAAGGATCGGATCTGGAAGGCGAGGGCGAAACCCGCGAGTTTTGAGCCGATCACGTCCCGTGAAAGGGTATCCCCCACATAAGCGGTCCTCTCCGCGCGCGAGTTCATCGCCCGAAGCGCGGCCTCGAAAATGCCGGGATGTGGCTTCCTGATGCCCTCGACGCTCGAGAGGACGACACACTCGAAGAAGCGAGCGATCCCGTAGGCCTCGAGGGTTTTGTACACCTGGGTCCTGGAAGAGGTGTTGCTGATTATTCCGAGCCTGTACCCGCGATCGCGCAGGGCCTCGAGCGTATCCACCGCGTCGGGCCGCATCCGCCGGTCAAAAAAGCGGGTTTCCCAGAGGCATGCGAGGCGTTCCGCGACAGAGGCTACCCTGTCGGCGGGAAGAGAATAGTCCCGCAGGTTCCAGTCATTCCAGATCGAGGAAGCGGAAGATTCCACCAGCTCGCGCTCACTCCATGCCTTGTACTCGGCATTGCGCTCGAGAATTGTTTCGAGAATTGATTCCTGACTGCCGGGGAGGACGAGGCCTTCGGCCTCCAGGACGGAGAGAATGAGCGGAAGGGCTTCAAGGCGCAGGGCACGATCGAAGTGTATGTCCTCTATCGTGCCGCCCATGTCGAACAGGATCGTGTCGATTGTCATGTGTGCTCCTCTTCGAGAGCGGTCGTTGAGTTCCGCACTACGAGGCGCGGCCGGACCGTCGCGCGGTGCTTCATCCCCGCTTCCTTCTCCTGCATGGCCCTGCACAGGAGTTCGACAGCCTGCACGCCGATCTCGTAGCGCGGCTGGGCTATCGTCGTGAGCATGATGGTCGGCAGGGAACAGAACATGATGTCGTCGTATCCGACGAGGGAGAGATCCTGGGGAATCCGTATGCCCCGCTCCGACGCGGCTTTCAGGACGCCGAGAGCGACCATGTCGCTCGAGGTGTAGATGGCCGTGGGCAATTCGCCCGAATCCGCGAGAGACATGGCGGAAGCGTAGCCATAGTCCAGGCCTTCGGCGTGCCCCGCTCCCGCCGCGATGATCCGGGGCTCGAGTCCCCGCTCCAGCATGGCCGAACGGTATCCGCCGATACGGTCCTGCTTCGTCTTCGTGCCGTAGTTATCGCATATCATGAGGATGTCCCGGTGGCCGAGTCCCGTCAGATGCTCCACGGCCAGGAACGAACCGTGCCTGTTGTCCGTGGCGACATAGTTGTCCATGTCGTCGTTCACCTTGCCGCCTATGAAGATGGTCGGGATGACGCCGCGTATCAGGTCGAGGATATGTCCGACCTCGTTGCCCACCGGCGCCACGATGATGCCGCAGGCCCGATTTTCCATGAGGATGCGGATGTAATCCTTCTCGAACTCGGCGCTGCGGTTGGTGTCGCAGAGAAAAAGGTTGAAACCCCGCCTTTTCGCCTCCGCATCCAATCCTTTGAAAATTTCCGGGTAAATGGGCGTGGAGATGTCCGGAATGAGGAGGCCGAGCATCGAGCTTGCCCTGGTCACGAGGTTTCTTGCCGCCTGGTTGCGCGTGTAGCCCACCTGGACACAGATATCCTCGATCCGTTTCCGGGTCTCCGGTCCGATGTCGGAGTAGCCGTTCAGGGCCTTGGAAACAGCGGCGGGTGAGACGCCGGCAAGTTTCGCTACGGTTTTTATGGTCGCATTCATTGGAGTACTTAAACGTTTAAGGAAGTCTAAATCCAGTTTTGCAAGTTGTCAATCAAAAAAGAAAGAAATTTTTCATTTCAGGATTAATCGCAACGGAAGCAGCCGAGCGACTGCCCCCTACCTAAATAACTCTACTCGGAGCCGTAAAAAATCTCAGTAGCGTTCCTTGAGGGCGGTACGGACATCATCCGGACTGCCCGAGAAGGGCCCGACAGTCTCCATCTTGAGACTGGTGAGGGCGGCTGCCCATCGCGTCGCTTCGGCGGGGCCCATGGACTGGCGGGCCGCGATATAGCTCGCGAGGCAGGTGTCTCCCCGCCCGCTCCGGCCGACGAGGCTCAAGGGGCGGAAGGGCGCTTCGTGGAAGGAGCCGTCGGCGTAGACCACGACTCCGTCGCCGTGGGTGAGAACGAGTTCCTTCTCTCCTGCGCGTAGAAGGATGCGCGCCGCATCCCTCAGGTTCCCGGTCCCTGTCAGGATTTCCGCCTCGACGACATCGGCCTTGAACACGTCGACGAGGCCGAGCACCTCCTCGCGTTCGGGCCAATTGCGGTCATAAGCCAAAGAGCCATTCGCCACGATGCGAACATAGCCCTGTGCGTCGAGTCCGATTCTCGCGCCGCTCTTCTTGATGGCTCTCAGAACCGGCAGTCCCACCTCGCCGCGGATCGAGGCCCCGACCGACCAGGCTGCGGCGTCGATGCCCTCCACGTCCTCAGGCTCGAAAGACGCCGCAACCGTCGTGACCGAGAGTATCCGGTCGTCGGGGTTGTCTGTAGGATAGTCCAGCTTGAGGCAGGTCGATACCTCGGTGGGGATGGGGCGTATCATGGCGCGCAGGGCGCAAAGGGGCGCGAAACTCGAAAAATCGGCGGCTGCGAGCCGGGTGACGGCGGCGACGCGGAGTCCCATGCGCCGAGAGGCGCAGGCTCCGTAGAAATAAGCCCCCCCATCGACGAGGCGGGTTCCGGACCGCGTCACGATAGTATCCTTGGTGTACTGGCCTATGAAGGCGATGTCGAAATCATGGTCGCTGCGCATCGATGTTCCTTGTATCGGTTTCCGGGAGGATCCGCACGGAATCCAGATCGAAGTGAATATCCACCTCCGTCCCTTCCTCGTAGACGCCTGTCGCCTGGGGATTGTAGCTCTCCACGATCAGCGTGAGTTCGCCCGCCTTCACTTCGTACAGGGCGACGCCGCCGAAATAGGTGAGCCGCTCCACGGAAGCCCTGCGGAGCCCCGCCCCGCTTCCCTCCCCCGCCGGGGATAGTTTGACCGCCTCGGGCCTCACGACAAGGGAAAGTCCTTCGCCCGATTCGGGAAGCGCCGCGCCCCCGGCGAATGGCAGGCCGGGCCTGGGAAGGCTGATCTCGCGGCCCCAGACCTCGACACGCGCGGCCTCTCCCTCCATGCCCCCGAAGCGTGCCGGTATGAAATTCGCCTTTCCCATAAAATTCGCGACGAATTTCGAGCCGGGATGCTCGTAGATCTGCCTCGGCGTCCCGGCCTGCCGTATCCTTCCACCCTCCATGATGACGACGCGATCGGAGATGGCCATGGCTTCGTCCTGGTCGTGGGTCACGTAAAGGCTCGTGATGCCGAGTCTCTTCTGCAGCTTGCGCAGCTCGTCGCGCATATACTCGCGAAGCTTCGCGTCGAGATTGGACAGGGGTTCGTCGAACAGGAGCACCTTCGGTTCGATGACGACGGCGCGTGCGAGGGCGATGCGCTGCTGCTGTCCGCCGGAAACCTGGCTCGGAAAACGCTTGGCCATGGATGTCAGCTGCATGAGATCGAGGACCTTCGCGGTGCGCTCCGCGATCTCGGCCTTGCGCAGCTTCTGCACCCGGAGTCCGTAGGCCACGTTCTCGTAGATCGTGAGGTGGGGAAAGAGAGCGTAACTCTGGAAGACCATCGATATGCCGCGCTTGTTCGGCGGCACGAGGGCGATATCCTTGCCACCGATAAAAATGGAACCCGAGGTCGGGAACTCGAAGCCGGCCACCATCCTCAGAGTCGTCGTTTTGCCGCATCCGGAGGGACCGAGGAGGGTCACGAGTTCTCCGTCGCCGATTTCGAGGCTGACATCGTCCACTGCAGTCATCTCGCCGGACCCGTCGAGGCTCGCGAATTTCTTGGTAAGGTTTTTCAGCGTCACGCTCGAACTCTTCGAGCTGAATTCGGATTTTGCCACGATACCCTCCTATGCCTGGCGCTCGGGTTTGCCGAGCAGGCCGACGAGAAGGTTCAGTATCCCGATGGCCGCGATGATGATTGCGATCATGACGACGATGTACGCCGCCGCGTCGGAATACTTGCTCGATTCGAAGAGCGAGAAGATGCCGGCCGTCGCGAGGTTCCAGCGCGGCGAGATGAGGAATATGACAGCGCTGACCGCGGTCATCGACCTCACGAAGGAGTATACGAGGCCGGAAAAGAATGCCTGCCTGAGGAGGGGCAGACTGATGCGCCTGAAGGTCACCGCACTCGTGGCGCCGAGAATGGCGGAAGCTTCCTCGATGGACCTGTCGATCTGGAGAAGGGTCGAAGTTCCCGCCTCGATGCCGACAGGCATGTTCCGGAAGGTAAAAACCATCACAAGGATGAAGGCCGAGCCCGTCAGGAGGAGGGGCTTCTGGTTGAAGGCCAGAATGTAACCTATCCCGACCACGGTTCCCGGCACAGCGAAAGTCAGCATGGACACGAACTCCATGAGTCTTTTTCCAGGGAAATCCTTCCGGACGACGAGAAACGCGATGATCATTCCCAAAAGGCCGGTGAGCGGCGTCGCGAGGAGGGCCAGGGTGACGGAATTGCGCAATGGCTCCCAACCGAGCGAAAAGACATATTTGAAGTGGTTCAGTGTGAAGGAGAAGTTGATTCCCCATATCTTCACGAAGGCGCCCACGAGGACGGTTCCGTAGAACAGAAGAACGATGAAGGCCACGAGCGCGCAGAAAGCGAAGAGCGGCCAGGTCAGGCGGGGATCGGCCGTGCGCTTCCTGGCCTGGCTGGGCTTCCCCGTCACGGTCACGAAGGATTTTCCCGAGAGCCAGTACTTCTGGAGTGCGAAAGCGAGGAGGGTCGGAGCGAGCAGCATGAGGGCCATGAGGGAGCCGCCCCGCATGTCGTACATGCCGGTTATGATCCTGTATGCCTCCACGGCGAGGGTCGAGAAGCTTCCCGATATGACAGCGGGATTGCTGAAGTCTTCCATAGATTGGATGAAGACGAGGAGGAGGGCGCTCACTATCCCTGGCAGCGAAAGCGGAAGGGTAACCGTGCGGAATATCCTCCATTTCGACGCGCCGAGGTTCAATGCGGCATCCTCGACGGCGGGGTTTATCTTCTGCAGAATGCCGGTGAGGGTCAGATAGGCGATGGGAAAGAAGGAAATCGACTGGACGATCACGAGGCTGCGCATGCCGTAGACATTAGCATCCTCGATTCCGAGCAGTTTTCTCGTGATGAGGCCGTTGCGGCCAAAGAGGAAGATCATCGAGAGGGAAAGGACGAAGGGCGGCGAAATGATGGGAATTGTCGCGATGGCCTTGAAGAATCCCTTGAGCGGTATGTCAGTGCGCGTGATCGCGTAGGCAAAAATGTAGCCCACCACAGTGGCGATCAGCGCGGTCACGATGCCGAGCAGCATCGAGTTGCGAAAGGTCGCCGCGTAGCTCCCCGACCTGAGCATCCCGAAAGCGGCGCTGAGATCCGGCCTTCCCGCGTCGTTCGTGACACCGTAGACGAAAATACGGTACAGAGGCAGGACGACGAAGAGCGCAAGCCCCGCGAACACCAGAACGACAAAAAAAAGCAGCACCGGGTCCCGCACGAGATGAGAAAGGCGCGTAGATGAATTTCGACCCTTCATTGCGGCTCCTTGGAGATTTTCTCTTGTGGCTGAGGAAAATGTGCGCGGCGGAAAGACAGTCTTTCCGCCGCGGGTGTGCACTACTTGAGGTTGTTCTGGGATGCTATGGTCTTGGTGAATTCTTCGACGAGGCGCTTGCGGTTCTCACCCGCCCAGACAGCGTCATAATTGATCACCTTGAGACTGTCGATGTCGATGGCGCCCTTCGGCGGCTTGGCGAGGCGGTTCACCGGGAGCCGGAAAGAATTGGATGGCTCGAAGAGTTCCTGCCCGCGCTTGCTCATCGTCCAGTCGATGAAGCGTTTGGCGTTGGCGAGTTCCTTCGCGGGGCCGCCCTTGATGAGGGCTGAGCAGCCGATCTCGTAGCCGGTGCCGTCCTTGGGGAAGGAGAGGGCTACGGGGTATCCCTCGAAGGCAGGCTTGAGTCCGTCGTGCGAGAAAGTGATGCCGATGGCGGCCTCGCCGAGACCTACGTCCATGGGCGGAGCGGCTCCGGCCTTGGAGTACTGGCGGATATTCTGGTTGAGCGCCTTGAAATACTCCCAGGCGCCCGCCTCGCCGCGCATCTGCACGATGGTCGCGAGTATGGTGTAGGAAGTGCCCGATGTCCCGGGATGGGCCATCGAAATCTGCCCTTTGAATTCGGGCTTGAGCAGGTCATTCCAGGATGTCGGGTATGGCAGCCCCTTTTTCTTGAACCACTCCGTATTGCAGGCGAAGGAAATCGCGCCCACATAGAAAGGATTCGCGAAGCCAGCGGCGTCGTAATACTCTTTTGGGATGTTCTTGAGCTCGGGGGACTGGTAGGCCTCAAGCAGGCCATCCTTGGCTGCCGCGACGAAGTTGTCGTAGGAGCCCCCATACCACACGCTAGCCTGGGGATTGGCTTTTTCTGCCTTCACCCGCGCAAGCACCTCGCCGGCGGAAAGCCGTACGTACTGGACCTTTATGCCTGTGTCTTTCTGGAACTCGCCGAAGTAGGTCGGCAGTTCGGACTCGGGCAATGCCGTGTACACGACAAGTGTTTTGGAATCGGATTCGCCCGCTGCAGCTGCTTGCATGACCGGTAGAGCGAGCAGCGTCAGGGCGATGAGGGAAAGAAGAAGTCTTCGCATGGAATACCTCCCTTTGAGTATTGCAAAATTGTACTTCACTAATTTTGTTCATGCAAGAATCATTTCATTTCGTTTTATAAAAACGTTTTCAGATTCTAAACTTTTGTGTAGTATCAGATGCCGATTGGACGCAGGGAAACGTGCCCTCGCAGAATCTCATTCTGGCTGCATGAGCGCCAGGTTAATCGCGTCGGCGCGTTCGCGCGACTGAAGCTCCCATCAGAGAACCCCGATCGGATCGAGATCGTATTCCTTGCGGAATTCCTCAAGTTCGGCGAGAGAGCGCAGGCTCTCTTCGGGTTTGGCCATCGCAACCGCCAGGATGAGTGCATTGATGACGGTCATAGGCGCCGTCATGGAATGGAAGGAATGGATTGGACCGCGCTTCACGCTCATGACCGTGTCGACGTATGAGAAAAGGTCCGTATCCGTGATGTCGGTGATGAGAATCTTGGCGCAGCCGACGCGCCTCGCATGTTTGAGAACGGCTATCAGCTCGCCCGTCATCCGAGTGAAGGCCGAGGCGAAGACGACATCGCCGGGTCGGAGGAGGAGGAGCTTGTCGAGGAGATCCCTGCCCGACTCCATGAGTCCCTCTGTCTGGATTCCGAAACGGTTCAGGCGGAGCTGGATGAGTTCCGCGAGGATGCGCGAGGGACCTATGCCGAATACGAAGAGCCGCTGCGCGCGCAGGATGGCGGAGACTGCCGTGTCGAATTCCCTGACATGGACGGTGTGCCCTATCTCCGAGATGGATTTCGTCTCCATCTCGACTACCTGAGACAGGATGTGCCCTTCGCCATGGCGGAGATCCTCGAGCTTGTTCTGCATGCGGATTGCGGGCGAGACCTTGTCGCGAAGTATGTTCTGCAGGAACTTTCGCAGCTGGGGGAAGCCTTCGAAACCGAGGGCGACGGCGAAACGGACGATTGTCGCCTCGCTCACCTCCAGCCGGGCCGCGAGCTCGGCCGCGTTCATGAAAGCGGCGTGGTCGTGGTCGGAGAGAAGGTAGGCGGCAATTTTCTTCTGGCTCTTGGAAAATCCCTCGTTCTTTTCCTCGAGGAGTCGTTTAAAAACCCGCAGGTCGTCCGGTGCTGTCATGTATACCGCCTTAATCGAGGTAACGAGGAGAAGGCCGAAGCGACCTTCTCCGCTTGATTCACATGCGGGTCCATACCTCCGCTTGATTCGCTCTTTCTTGTGAAGTGACTATCGGGTATGGACCCGCATACAATCCATTCCTTACAGAACGAACGATACCCCGGAGCCCTGCTCCGGGATATCGTTCATTTCACTGTAATTCCAGCCTCGCGTCGTCTCCGTCGAAGAGATCATGGTCATGGCCTCGAGTCGGTCGTGCGTTACATAAATTATAGTATTCCCCAGGGTTTCGTGAAGCCGTTTGAACACCGCCCGCATTTAGAGTCGCAAATTCGCCGTCATTCTTTATGACAATTATATTTCATTTATTCAAATTCTGCAAACAATATTTCACGAATGTCGATTTTTGTCTCTCGACCGGAATGCTTCGCTTGTCGGAGCCGAGAGCCTCGCGTATACTCCAAAAATGCTCAGCATCAAGGACATCGCCCGTCTCGCGGAAGTTTCGCCTGCAACTGTATCGCGGGTCATCAACAACCGGGAATATGTCAAGAAGGAAATCCGGGAGAGGGTCATGGCCGTCGTGAAGGAAAAGGGCTATGTCCCCAGCCACGCCGCGCGATCTATGGTGCTGAGACGCACATTCACGGTGGGCATCGTCATCCCCGACACCTTCAACATGTTCCAGCGTCAACTCTTCTCGATCATCGAGCGGCATCTGGAAATCTACGGCTACCACACGCTCTTTTTTTTCGTGAAGTGGGACAACGAGAGCGAACAGGCCTGCCTCAAGCGGATCAAATCCGAGAAGCTCGACGGCATCATCATGATCCACGAAGTCAGATACCCCGCCTTCTACGAGTACCTCGCCGAGTCTCCGATGCCGGTGGTGCTCTCGACTTTCGACCGCGTGGACTACGATTTTCCGGCGGTCCACGTCGACGAGGAGTCGGGAGCCGCCGAGGCTGTCAACCATCTCGTCGGACTTGGACACCGCAGGATCGGGATCATCGCGGGGGCCCATTTCAGTTTCAGCGACCAGAGGACAACGGGCTACCGCAGGACTCTCGAGGCTCACGGCATCGCCTTTCACGAAAAGGATAAGGTGAGTGTCCCATCCTACAGCCCAGAGGCCGGAAAACTCGGCATGGAGAGACTCCTCCAGGCGGGCAGGGAATGCACGGCAGTGTTCGCTGTCACGGACGAGATCGCCATCGGGGCCATCCGAGCCCTCTACGAAGCCGGCCTCTCAGTGCCCGGCGATGTCAGCATCATCGGCTTCGACGACATCGATATCACGGGTTACATGACGCCAGGCCTCACGACGGTCCGCCAGCCCATCCTCGACATGGGCGCCAGGACGGCCGAGGTCATGTCCCTTCTCATATCCGGAGAGGGAATCGGCACGGAACCCCTCGTTTTTTCCCACTCCCTCGTAGTACGGGAATCGACAGCCGCGCCCTGCGGCAAAAATCAGGACTGACCGGTCTTCTTGAAGACGACAAGGGCGAAATAGGACAGCAGGATCACGAGGGAAAAGGCGAGAGAAAAAACTATCGCATGGGGATCTCCGGCGATCACGCGCATGGCTCCCGCGACCTTGCGCGGCGAGACGAGCAGATCCCAGGAGTTGAGGCGGGAGAAACGGCCCAGATAGATGCCGAAGCCGGAGAGTCCGATGGCGGCGACCGTACAGAGCCGGGCCGGCCATGTTCCCCAGAAACGCTCAAGTTCTCTTTGCACGAGCCACACCGATATGAGGCCCACGAAATGCCCCACGAAAGCGAAGGCCGCCGTCATGATGAGGTCGTACCACAGGAAACCATTTTTTCCGAGCATTTCGGCCGACTGGGTATTTATGTAGGTTTTGTTCATGACATGGATGAAGTCGGTGAAAATATACGGGGCGTTCGGATAGAAGAGAAGCCAGACCAGAGAGACAGGAAGGACAAGGAAGGCCGGTCTGGCGCGTCGGGGGAGAGACTCGAGAAGCCAGGCCCCCCCGACGGCGACGAGAAAGGGAACGTAGGCGAGGAAGAGATTCCAGAGCAGGAAGGAATACGAAGTTTTCCCCGAAAAGGAAACGCGAACGGCGTAGAGGACGACGCAGCCCCCGCCCGTGAGAGAGAGGGCCGCCGCGAGCCGAGAAAGCCCCTTCGTCAATGGCAGATTGTCCTTGTCCGTCATGGCTCTCCCGCTCTCCTGTGTTCCGACCTCTCTCGGTCTCAGAGGTCGAGGGCCTTTGAGGCGATCTTTTCCAGAATTCGGGCCTGGAAATCGGCGTAGGCGAGGCCGTTCTCCTGCTTTCCGTCCCTGGTGCGCACAGACACGAGGCCGCCCTCGGCTTCTTTTTGCCCGACGACGAGCATATAGGGAATCTTGAGATTCTGTGCGTCCCGGATCTTGGCGTTCATCCTCTCGTCGGAGAGCATGGCCATGGCCCGCACTCCGACAAGCTTGAGCTTCGCGGCAACTTCCTTCGCGTAGTCAGAGAAGGTGGGCGCGACGGGGATTACGGCCACCTGGTCGGGACAGAGCCAGACCGGGAAGGCTCCGGCGCAGTTCTCGATGAAGACGCCGAAGAAGCGTTCGATCGACCCGAGGAGGGCGCGGTGGACCATGTAGGGCCGCTTGCGCTGTCCGTCTGCGTCGATGTACTCCATCTCGAAGCGTTCTGACATGTTAAAGTCGAACTGTATGGTGGTCATCTGCCACTCGCGGCCTATTGCGTCCCTCACCTTGAGGTCGATCTTCGGGCCGTAGAATGCCCCACCGCCCTCGTCCCTCTCGTACTCGAGCCCCTCTTTTTCGATGGCCTTGCGCAGCGACTCGAGGGCCTGGTCCCAACGCTCAGGATCTCCGACAGCGCCGGCTCCCTCGGGCTTGGTGGCGAGGTAGGCCTTGATCTCCTTGAATCCCAAGGTCTTCCACATGGAGAGGCTGAAGCGCAGGACCTCGGCGATCTCGTCCTCGATCTGCTCGGGGGTGCAGAAGATGTGGGCGTCGTCCTGGGTGAAGCCCCGGACGCGCATGAGTCCGTGGAGGGCGCCGGCGCGCTCGTAGCGGTACACGGTGCCGAGCTCCGCCCAGCGCAGGGGCAGCTCGCGGTAGGAGCGGGTAGAACTCTTGTAGATCATGATGTGGAAGGGGCAGTTCATCGGCTTCGCGTAGTAGTCGTCCTCGTCGATCTTCATCGGCGAGTACATGTTGCCCTTGTAGAAGCCGAGGTGGCCCGAGGTCTCCCAGAGCCAGCTCTTGCCGATGTGGGGGGTGAAGAGGATCTCGTAGCCGTTCTTGTAGTGCTCCTCGCGCCACCAATTCTCCAGCTCGACGCGGAAGCGCCCGCCGCGGGGGTGCCAGTAGATGAGACCTGGGCCGGCCTCCTCGTGGGTGGAGAAGAGGTCGAGCTCCTTGCCCAGACGACGGTTGTCGCGGCGTTCGGCCTCCTCGAGCATCTTTATGTAGGCCTCGAGCTCGGCCTTCGATGCGAAGGCGTAGGCGTAAATTCTGGTGAGCATGGGCCGCTTTTCGTCGCCGCGCCAGTAGGCTCCGGCGATGGAGACCAGCTTGAAGGAATCAGGCTTAATGTCGCGGGTTGTGGCGACGTGGGGGCCGCGGCAGAGGTCGCGAAAACCATCCTGCTCGTAGACGGAGATGGTTCCATCCTCGAGACCCTCGATCAGTTCGAGCTTGAATGGCTGGTCCGCGAAAAGTTTCCTGGCCTCCTCTTTGGATACCTCGCTGCGGACGAATGCGTGGTTTCCGGCGATGATCCTGCGCATCTCCTTTTCGATCGCGGCGAGATCCTCGGTCTGGATGGGGGCCGGCAGCTGGAAATCGTAGTAGAAGCCGTTGTCGATAGCGGGGCCTATCCCGAATTTGGTGCCGGGATAGAGCTTGAGCACAGCCTCGGCCATGATGTGCGCGCCAGAATGTCTGACGAGATCGAGAGAGTTGGAAAGCGACATGGGTACTCCTTGCGGCCCGCTTCCCCTCGTGAAAGGTCGCGTGCGCCGGAAAAATGAGAGGGGCCCCCGCAGGAAACATCCGGACGGAAGGACACCCTTCACGTAAGGACGAATCCGACGGGGGCCCGACGGGCCCCGAGTCAAACCCGCGGTACCACCTTACTTCGGTTTCCGCGATGGAAACCGCGCTCTTCGCCCTGTGACGGGGGCCCGCGAACTTTAGCCTGCGGCCTCGCTCGCGTTACGGTCCGGTTTACTGCCACGGTATGTGATCCGCTGCGACAGCCCGATCACATACTCCGATGCAACGAAGCTCCCCATCGATAAAGGAAGCTCCACTACACGCAGGGTTTCACCCGGACGGCTCCGGAGTGGTCTTCGTCCGTCCGCTCGCCGGGACCCTCTCAGCCAGCGCCAGCAGCGGGCAGGACAGATTCCTGCATCTGCGGACAATGGGGTCCCTCTCTGTAGGCGGCGCCTCGGAGTACTCGTCTCCTTCTCAGCCTGTATAGACATTATCAGTACAGTAAAAACTTCTGTCAAGCGCGGCTCAAAGCCTCTTTGGCCCACTCGGGGCCGGCGGGTCGTGATAGGGAATTCCCCGACACACATCTGCCTGTCCTTCCGGCGCGGATCCAGCCGTACTTGTTTTACATATCGCGCATGGGTATGTTATAAGCACAACGATGGAAACTGATGTAAATTCCGGCACCGCGACGATAGAAAAGCATCGTGAGGAGGCCAAAGAACCCGAAGAGTACCGGGTTCTTCTCCTCAACGACGATTTTACCACCATGGAGTTCGTCGTCTCGGTCCTCATGACGGTCTTTCACAAGAGCATACCCGAAGCGACGCGACTCATGCTCGACGTACACAAGAAAGGAAGAGCGACGGTCGGAATCTACGGGTACGACATTGCCGTGACGAAAATAAACCAAGTGCACCAGCTCGCGCGGCAGAACGGTTTTCCGCTGAAGTGCACCATGGAGAAGGCTTAAAACATGAAAGTCAGCCAGGAAGTTCAGGCGATATTCAATGCCGCGTACAACGAAGCCAAGCTTCGCAATCACGAATACCTCACCCCCGAGCACATACTCTACGCATCCATCTCCTTCGAGCAGGTGCGCAGCATTCTCGAAGCCTGCGAGGCTGACATCGACCAGCTGCGCCGCGGCATCGAGGCATATTTCGAGCAGAAAATACCCCAGATCAAGAACGCGGAGCCCGTGCAGACGGCCGGATTCCAGGGCGTGATCGAGCGCGCTGTCCTCCAGTCCCAGTCCGCGGGAAAGGACGAAGTCGAGGTTTCGGACCTCCTCGTTTCGATCTACGACGAGGAGAGGACCTACTCCGGTTACTATCTCCGCAAGCTCGGCGTCAAACGCCTCCAGCTCCTCGAGATCATCGCCCACGGAGAGGATGTCGTGGAGTCCGGCGAGGACGAAGAGGACGAGGAAGACGAAGAAGAGGGCGAGGAACGAGAGGAGCGCAGGCCGCGCGCCGCTCCGCGAGGTAATCCCCTCGAGCGCTTTACCACGGATCTCACCAAGCTGGCCCGCGAGGGCAAGCTCGAGCCCGTCATCGGCCGGGACAGCGAGATCGAGCGCACCGTTCAGGTTCTCTGTCGCAGGCTCAAGAACAATCCCATCCACGTCGGCGATGCCGGCGTCGGGAAGACAGCCATCACTGAAGGGCTCGCCCAGCGCATCGTCGCGGGCACCGTACCTCCCCGCCTGCGCGACTACACCATCTACGGGCTCGATATGGGCGCTCTCCTCGCAGGAACCAAGTTCCGCGGCGACTTCGAGGAGCGAATCAAAAAAGTCGTGGACGAGCTCCTCAAGAAGGACAAGTCCATCCTCTTCATCGACGAAATTCACACGATCGTTGGCGCCGGCGCCGTTTCCGGAGGTTCGATGGACGCCTCGAACCTCCTCAAGCCCGCCCTCACCTCGGGCAAACTCCGCTGCATCGGCTCCACCACCTACGACGAGTACAACAAATACTTCGAGAAGGACCGCGCCCTTTCCCGACGTTTCCAGAAGATCGACATCGTCGAGCCGAGCCAGAGCGAGGCAGTCGAGATACTCAAGGGTCTCCGGTCCAAGTACGAGGAATACCACAAGGTACGCTACTCGGACGAGGCGCTCGAGCTCGCCGTCCGTCTCGCATCCCAGTTCATCACGGAGCGCCACCTACCCGACAAGGCCATCGATGTCGTGGACGAGGCAGGCGCCCGTGCCCGCATGAACGCCTACAAGTCAGGAGCAGAGGCCGAGGAGGCCGTCATCGATATCAGCACGAAGGAGATCGAGACCGTCGTGGCAAAAATCGCCCGCATTCCCGAACGCTCCGTGACCTCCTCCGAGAAGGACAAACTTGCCGGCTTGGAAGCCTCCCTCAGAGGCGAAGTCTTCGGCCAGGACAAGGCCATCGACGCCGTAGTCAGGGCGGTCAAGCGATCGAGGGCGGGATTCCGCTCGCCCGACAAGCCCGTGGCCAACTTCCTCTTCGTCGGCCCCACCGGCGTCGGCAAGACCGAACTTGCCCGCCAGCTCGCGAAGCAACTCGGGATCGCCCTCCACCGCTTCGACATGAGCGAGTACCAGGAAAAGCACACCGTGAGTCGCCTCATAGGCTCGCCTCCCGGCTATGTCGGCTACGAGGAGGGCGGACTCCTCACGGACGCCATCCGCAAGACACCCCACGCCGTCGTCCTCCTCGACGAGATCGAGAAGGCCCACCCGGACGTCTACAACATCCTCCTGCAGATCATGGACTACGCGACGCTGACCGACAACCAGGGCAGGAAGGCGGATTTCCGCAACGTAATCCTCATCATGACGAGCAACGCGGGCGCCCGCGAGATCGGCAAGAACCTCATCGGCTTCGGCGAGCGCACGGTGACCGATTCGGCGCTCGGAGATGCCGTGGAGCGCGCTTTCACGCCCGAATTCCGCAACCGCCTGGACGCCGTCGTCAAGTTCGAAAATCTGCCGCAGAACATCATCGAAAAAATTGTCGTCAAGGCAATCGACGACTTCCGGGTACAGCTGACCGAGAAGAAGGTCAGCCTCGAGGTCACACCGGCCCTTGTCGCCTGGCTCGCCGAAAAAGGATACTCCAAGGAGTTCGGTGCCCGCAACGTCGGACGACTCGTCGAAGACAAGATCAAGACCTTCTTCGTGGACGAGGTCCTCTTCGGCAGGCTGGAAGCCGGTGGAGCCGCCTGCGCGGATATCGTGAACGGAGAGGTGGTCATCTCGATCGGGACCTGCTCCCAGCCCACCGACTCCTCCCTCCCCTCCGGGAAGCTCTCCTCCGGAGAAAAACCCTCGGGAGAACCCGACAAAGACTTCAGCCCTTCCGGCTTCGTGGATACGGCCGTTTCGTCCGCGCCGGAAACAGAGCCGGAACAGGCCGAACAGAGTACGTCAGAATCCCGGAAAGAATGACCATGGCGCGCAGAACGGCGCGGAGGAAAGACAGTTTCCCCTGGCTCCCGGAGGAGGTGGATTTTCCATTTCCTCCGGCCGAGGGGGCTGATCCGGCGGGCATCGTGTGCACGGGAGGGAACCTGTCGCCCGGCATGCTTCTCTCGGCCTACCGTAGCGGGATATTTCCCTGGTTTTCCGAGGGGGATCCGATCCTGTGGTGGAGCCCCGATCCCCGGTTCGTGCTCTTCACAGAAAAGTTGCACGTCTCCGGAACCATGAGAAAGCTCCTCCGTGGAGGAAAGTTCAGCACGAGCCTCGACAGGGCGTTTCCTCAAGTGATCCGCGCCTGCTCGGCGAGCCCCCGTCCGGGGCAGAACGGAACCTGGATCACCTCCGGCATGATCGATGCCTACGAGGAGCTCCACAGACTCGGCTATGCCCATTCCGCGGAGACATGGATCGACGGCGAACTCGTCGGGGGCCTTTACGGCCTGAGTCTCGGCTCGATCTTTTTCGGAGAATCGATGTTCAGCGTCGAGAGCGACGCCTCCAAGGCCGCGTTCGTTCCCCTGGTATTCCGCCTGCGCGATGAGGGCTTTCCCCTCATCGACTCTCAAGTGTATACTGCCCACCTTGCAGGCCTTGGCGCCGAGGAAATACCGAGGTGGCGCTACCTCGAGCTCCTCGCCGGGTGTCTCGCGAAGCCCACCCGAAAAGGAAACTGGAACACAATGTTTGATGGCTATCCGTCGTCGGCGGCATACGACACCATCCTCCACGCGAAGAGTTCGGGCAGACAATGAAACTACTATTCGTACAGTTGCCGGTTCAGGAACCGGGCTGGGATTCGGGACACGCGAACATTCCTCTCGCCGCTGGATACTTGGCCGCCTACGCTGAATCCAAGGGGCAGCTCGCCCGCGACGAATGGAGGATTCTCGACTCCTCCATAATGGACTACGGCTCCGACACCGCAATCATCGAGGCTATTGTCCACGAGGAAGCCGAACTCTGCTGCTTCAGCCTTTATGCATGGAACCTGGAGCGCAGCCAGTACATCGTCGCCCGCGCCTCTGCCCTCTGTCCCCGCACTCGTTTCATCGGCGGGGGGCCCGAGGTCGTCAAGGGCATGCCCATCACGGATCGCTCGCCCTTCCACAGCCTCGTCGAGGGAGAAGGCGAATTGTCCTTCGTCCAGATCCTCGAGGATGTCAGGCGCCATCTTCCCCTCTCGCGGCTCTACCGGGCCACACAGCTCCTCGATCTCGCGACGCTTCCGAACCCTTATCTCGCTGGCACGCTGCCCATTCTGTCCGACAGGCCGGTTCACCTCGAAACCATGCGCGGCTGTCCCGCGAAATGCGGATATTGCTATTATGGAAAGAATTACGGAGATCTCAGAAGATTTCCGCCCGATGTCGCGACGAAAGTCACGGAGATGGCGGGTCTCGCGGGCGCGCGAGAACTCTACCTCATGGATCCTTCATTCCAGGCCACGGAAGGCCTCGCCGACAGACTCGTCGCCCTCGCCCGGGCCAACAGCGCAGGGCTTGCCATCCACGCCGAACTCCGACTCGAATCCGTCACGGAGGAGACCGGGAGGCTGTACTCCGCAGCAGGGCTGATATCTGCCGAAGTGGGGTTGCAGAGCGTGAATCCCGCAGCCCTCAAGGCTGTAAACCGCGGGTGGGAACGGGCCGCTTTCGAGCGTGGCGCGGAAATAATGGACCGCAACCGCATCGTTGTCAAAACCGGCCTCATACTCGGCCTGCCCTTTGACGCCTACGAAAACGTCATCGAGACCTTTGATTTCCTGGGTATGCACGGTCTCGGACAGGAAGCCGAGCTCTACCCCCTCTCTCTCCTTCCCGGCACCGATGTGAGGGCCAAGGCCGACGACTGGGGCATGGCGCGCATGGAGAAGCCGCCCTACTGGGTAACGAGCACCGACTGGATATCCCAGGACGACATGGCCGACGCGGTGGCGGCCTTCGAGGAAAGCTTCGACGTCGAGTGGGCCTCTCCGCCAGCGCCCCACTTCAAGCCGGAAGAACATGGTTTTCACGCCTTCATCGACGCGCGCAAGGGAGAGAACATCGACTGGATGCGCCTCAATCCTTCGCACCTCGCCAATTCGGTCACCATCCTGGCCGACGCCGACGATCCCGAAACCCTCGCGAGGCTTGTGCGCACCGCAAAGGATCTCAGGAGGGACAATCCCTTCACGCTCTATCAGATCGTCCTGTTCTCGGACACAAGAATACCCTCGGAAAAACTCTCCTCCCGAGTCAGGGACGCCTTCACCTTCGCGGACCACTACTACGAACTCTCACACTTTTTCTCGCTCGATCCCCAGCCCGGATACCAGACAAGACTCTTCTTCGCAACCCGCAACCCCTCCCTCGCCTACCGCGCCATGGAAGAGGCTCAGGATCTCGAGACCCTCCTCGTCCTCTCCGGAAAAGCCGGATTCAACGCCGACAGACTCGCGGAGCAGCTGCCCTTCGTCGCCTTCGACAAGGAAACCATGCCCTTCGACAGAGTTTACGACCTCATGAGCATCTACGCGGATTTCCGCCACATGCTCGTCGAAATCCCCGAGGAACTCTTCAATACATAGCCCGTACGTCGGCTCCCTTTGAAGACATCGTGAACACGCATACCGGAAGGTCACAAACCGTGATATATATAGTGTAGTGTCCTTTGCCGGACTCGGTTTCAGGCCGATAATGGGAAGGACATACCGCCTAGCGCCAAGGAGTCTTCCGCAATGAAGCGCATCCACAAACGAATACTGCCAGCCACATGTGCCGCCATCATCGCCCTCGCCGGTCTGGCTTCCTGCACCAGCACACCGGCGACCACCGCCCAATCCCTGACCGACTACGTCATGCGAGGCGATCTCGAGGGAATAAAAAAATTCTACTCCAATCAGGAACAGCTCAACCAGAAGGACAGTCAGGGCCTCTATCCCCTCCATTACGCCGTCACAAGGGGCAATACCCAGATTGTCGAAATCCTCATCGTCCTCGGAGCCAAAGTCGATGTCCAGGACCCGGCGGGCAAGACGCCTCTCAGGTACGCCGTCGACAGGGGACTCGTCGACACGGTCAAGCTGCTCGTCGAGAGGGGAGCGAACCCCTTCCTCGCCGACGCTTCGGGAGCCACAGCTGCCGAGGCCGTGCTCATGGCCGGCGGTGACATGATACCCGCGGTGTTTACCCCCAAAAACATCAACGCGAGCGGCATCGATGGCCGCACGGGGCTCCACATCGCGGCCGACAGGCTTCTCAAGGATGTCGTCTACAAACTTCTCGACCTCGGAGCTCAGGCTCAGATCCGCGACAAGGCGGGAAGGACTCCTCTCGATCTCGTCCTCCTCTATCCCGACAGGGTTGAAGCCGCCAACATCGCCGAGAGACTCATCCAGCGCGGAGCCAACCAGAGCTTCCCCGAATTCGCCTGGTTCGTGAAGGCCGTGCGCGCGATGGACTACAGCTCGGTCAGGTACGAGGACGACAATACGCCGCTCCACGAAGCCGTAATGCGGAAACAGAAGGGCTTCGTCATATTCCTCCTCGACCGGCGGGTCGCGCTCAATGTGCGCAATCGGCTGGGGAATGCCCCCCTCCATGAGGCGATCAAGATGGGGTGGCTCGAAGGTGCGGGGCTCCTTCTCGCAGGCGGCGCAGATCCCAACGTCAGGAACGCCGAGAACGGAACGCCTCTCCACATAGCCATGCCGGAGGCGATCATGCTTTCGGGAACGAAACTCCTCCTCAAATACAAGGCCGACCCGACACTCAAGGACAACGGAGGAAACACTCCCCTCCACATCGCCGTCCAGAACGGATACCCCACGGAGATCCTCAGCACCCTCGTGGCTGCCGGCGCGAGCGCCAACTCCGCGAATTCCGCGGGCGATACGCCCCTCATCCTCGCCGTCCGCTCGGGACACCTCGAGTTTGCCCCTCCCCTCATAGAAAACGGAGCCGACCTTTTCCTCCAGAACCTGAAGCAGGAGAGCGCGCTCTCCCTCGCCGTGGCGTCGGGAACACAGGCTGTGGATGCGGTCGTCACCAAGACCAACGTCGCCCAACGCGACAACCTCGGGAACGGAGTGTTGGCCACCGCCGTCGGCCTCGAAGGCTCGGATGAGGTCATCTCCCTCCTCCTCTCCAAAGGCGCCGATCCGAACCTCCGGAACAACTCAGGCGACACGGCGCTGCATGTCGCGGTCCGGCGCAACCTCGAGTCCCAGGGCAGCATACTCCTCGGCGCGAAAGCGGATATCTTCAGCATGAATACTCGCGGCGAATCGCCCCTCATACTCGGGCTCGAGCACAAAGACGGTCCCCTCGAGTGGCTCTTCACTCCCGCCATCCTCGCGTCCCGCGACGCCAACGGAGACAGTCCCCTCCACTACGCCGCCCGCCGCAACCTCAGCGCCGGCATCCTCTTTCTCGCGGGCAAGGAGCCGAAACTCCTCTCCGCCATCAACGGCGCCAACGAGACCCCCCTCCACTCCGCAGTCCGCGTCGACGGAGCCGAGGCCGCCCGCGTTCTCCTCTCGCTCGGAGCGAAGACCACGGACCGCGACTCTATGGGCGACGCTCCCCTCAACACCTCCGTGCTCTGGAACTCGGACGAGTGCATGAAGGTCCTCATCCTCGCCGGAGCCAATCCAGATATCAGAAACTTCGCAGGAGAGACCCCCCTGCACCAGGCTGTCCGCAAGCGCAACGGTGCGGCCCTCCGTTACCTTCTCGATCACGGGGCGTCGATCGATCCACGCGACTCGCGCGGCCAGACTCCCCTCTCCGTGGCGGCTTCCGGCTCGGCGGGAGAACTTGCCAAGACCCTTCTGGCGGCCAAAGCCGAGATCGACGCCCGGGATCTTTCGGGCAAGACTCCGCTATACATCTCCGTCGAATCCGGCAACCTCGAACTCCTCAGAATATTCGTCGCTGCCGGTGCGGACATCTTTGCCCGCAATGGAGCGGGAGAATCTCCGCTCACCGAGTCCTTCCGCAAGGGAACGGCGCAACTGCGCGAACTTCTGAGCCCCGCCAGCGCCAACAGAACCGATTCCGAGGGAAAAACGGCGCTGCGAGTCATTGTGGACTACGGAATGTCCGTCGAACACATCGAAACAGCCCTCGCCGCAGGAGCCCTGACCGATATCCGCGACCGGCATTCGGAGACTCCTCTCTACGCCGCACTCAAACGGAAGGACCTGACCTCGGCTGTCAGACTCATACAGGCCGGGTCGGATCTGTTTGCACCCAACGCGGAAAACGTGAGTCCGGCGGCGATAGCCATCGGCATGGGTCCGGACGCTATCAGGATGATCGTGACGGCGGCCGGCAAAACCAAAGATGGACCGGGCATCAAAATCAGCGACTCCCTCGGGAACAGCCTTCTTCACTACGCCGCCATGGCCGGAAACACCGAAGCGGCCAAGGTTCTTCTCGAACTGGGGGCCGACCCCTCGCAGAAGAATATCGCCGGCGAGACAGCCGCCGGACTGGCGGTAAAGCGCGAAAATCGCGCGCTCGCGGAAATTCTCGCGGTAAAATAGGTCACCCTTCCAGACCGGAAAGGCCGCGCGTTGCACACGCGCGGCCTTTCTTTTTTGTCGGATACCGGCCGAGTTCAATGAGGGATGGGCTGAATGATGAATGAGGGAAACTCAGATCCCGTCGTCGTGGAAGTCGGAGAGCTCTGGGATGAGTTTCAGTTTGGCGAGGGCCTTTTCCTGGATCTGTCTCACGCGTTCCCGCGTGATGCCGAGCAGTTTTCCAGTCTCTTCAAGGGTACGCGGCCCCTCGCCTCCGAGTCCGAAGCGCAGCTGGATAATCTTCATCTCGCGGGTCGAGAGGTTCGTGAGGACATTCCGGATCGTCTCCTGCAGAGTCGCCGAAAAGACCTCCTCGAAGGGTTCCGAGAAACCACTTGTGCTTATCAGATCGGAGAGATGCGTCACATTGTCGTCGTCCACCGTCGAATCGAGGCTCGCGGGCTCGTCGGAGAGCTTCATGATCTCCTTGACCCGCGAGGCGTCGATGCCGAGTTTCTCGGCGAGTTCCTCGGGTCTCGGATCGCGTCCTAAGTCCTGAGTGAGCTGTTTGGCCATGAAATAACACTTTTTGATTGTATTGAGCATGTGGATGGGGATGCGGATGACTCTGCCCTTGTCCGCCAGACTCTTGATGATGGCCTGCCTGATCCACCAGGTCCCATAGGTGGAGAACCTGCAGCCTCTGTTGTAGTCGAACCGTTCGACTGCCTCGATGAGACCGATATTGCCTTCGTCGATCAGATCGAGAAGGGACAATCCCCTGTGCTGGTAATTCTTGGCTATCGAGACGACGAGTCGTAAGTTTGAGGACACCATCCGGTTCTTGATTTCGAGGAAATGATCCGTGAGCTTCTTCCGCTCGCTGTCCTCCTGGATTTCCTGACCCTCTTCTTCCGCGCGTGGTTGCGCGTGGAGCCTATCGTACTCTTCGATCGCCGAACGGGCGGCTTTCATCATTTCCCCGATTCTTTTCTCCTCATCCTGGCCGAGAAGAGGGAAGCGCGATATCTGTTTCAGATACACAGCCAGAGTATCGCTTTCGGGAATGAACTCCTCGTCGACTCGCCTTGCCACTTCAGTATCCGCCGCAGATGTTTTCCGCCTTGGAGGGACCTGGCCGGGCAAGGGTTTGTCTGACATTTTCAGTCCCTTGGAGCCCGCGCCGGATCGATCGAAGTCCCGTCCCTGAATACTATGAAATAGGCGACAGGGCCTCCATCCTTGGCATCGACGCCGATTGTCCCGATCTCCTGTCCGGACTTCACGGATTCCCCCACTGCGACAGAAAGTTTTTCGTTGCCTCCGTAGACGTAGATGTATCCGGATGCGGATTGGACGAAAGCCACGAGGCCGAATCCGCGCGCGGGGCCGGCCGAAACCACCATCCCGTTCGCCACGGCTTTTGCGGCTTCGCCTGGCAGGGTTCTGACCATGATTCCCTCAAGTTTGCCATCGAGGTACATGTATTCACCGGGGCATGGCCAGGCAAGCTTGCGGTCCACGGGACGAGCGGCCGTCCTGATGGCGGGGACCTCCGGCGGGAGGGTGAGCGACGAGGTGACAGGCATCTGTGGCTGCTGGAGCGTCGTCGTGGGACGCACAGAGGTCGCTGTCGTGGAGGACGGGGAAAAAGTTTTTTCCGTGGTCGACGTAGGGAGAGGGAGGGGCTTGGCCGCTGTCGTGACGGTAGGCGCGGGAACAGGCTTGGCTGTGGTGGTGGATGCGGCAGAGGGCGATTTTGTCATGGTCGAGGTTGACGATGCTGCTGGCTTGACCGTCGTGGAGGTCGCGGTCGTGGAAGTCGGGGGATCCAGAGGCGCCTTGACTTTGGGCGCACCCGGCACAAAGCGCGAAGCCGGAATGACGAGTATGTCTCCAGGCTGGAGTACGGATTGGCCGCCCAGCTTGTTCGTCTTGCGCAGCACATCGGTGGTTATACCGTATGCCTTGGCTATTCCGGAGAGGGAATCGCCCGCTTCGACCTTGTAGAGTTCCGGAATGACGAGCTTCTCACCGATCCTGAGCCTCGTGGGGTCGTCGATGCCGTTGGCTGCCGCGAGGGCCTCATAGGGAATAACGTACTTACGGGCGATGCTGAACAGCGTATCACCTTTCCTGAGTTCGTGGTAAATGGGGTCGGCCGCAAAGGCAGAGGCCGCAGCAGCGAAAACAAAAGCGGCGGCAAGGACCGCGGCGGGTAGAAGATGGAGCTTCATCTGCTAGGTTTATCGGCCGAATCGAGGTCGGCATTTAGCGTTTTGTCGACGAGCCAGGCTTTCGCGTCATCCAGAATCTTTCCGAAGAAAACGACATGGAGCTCTCCGGCGGCGCGCTCACACTCGGCGTCCAGCTTCTTTCCGGGAAAAGATCGCAAGATCCGCTCGCGGGCGGACCGGGCCAGGTCGGCGAGTTCGTCGCTATGGCCATTTTTTGCCACGAGGGCCTGGAGAGAGGACAAAAGATACCCGCCTATCATGGCCAGCACCGCATCGGCCGACAGAGCAGCCTCCTTGAGATAGGGCACCGAATCGTCGAAGCGCCCCTGCAGCACCCGACAGAAGCCGTAAGCGAATCGGAGCCAGTCCCTGCTCTCGGTCTTCGCGCTGTCAAGATAGCGCTCAAAAAAGTCTGCGGCCTCGTCGACACGATTTCTGACAAAGCGGGAGAGGCCGAAGGCGAGAGCCTGGGAAGCGAGGAGAGGACTGCCTGCGCCTGCGAGCCGGTCCTCCAGTTCGTGGATGCGGTCGTGATCGCCCAGGAGAATGCACGCGTCGACGTACAACCTCACTCTCACCGGCGCCATGGGACTGCGGCTTATCCTGCCCTTCGGCCGGATGATGCGGGGCAGAAGCCACTCCACAAGCCCCTTCCAGTCCTGCGCCTCTATTTTTGCGTACATGACACCGTTTGCATGGAGCACGAGATTTATGATCACGAGGACAACGGAAAAAATAAAAAAGGCAGGAAGAGAGGCGAGCCACCAGGAGGCTGCGTACCCGGGACCGAAAAGCAAGAGAGGAAGGATAAAAAGGAAAAAAAACGAGAAGCCGACGACGGCGTTGAAAGCCACGACCATGGTGCGGTTTTTCATCATGGTCAGTCTACCTTTCCATGAATATTGAGGTCAACCTCGGCAAAGGCTCCGTCAGGACGCAACGACGGCGTTCACGCGCTCGGCCGATCCTGTATCCCGGCCCGCCGCAGCGGGCTATTCTTTTTCGTTCTTTTCGTATAGATTCCGTATGAATATTCACGACAGGAGAGAGGAAATGAACTCTTCCACCTTACAGAACGCACGCTACGCCTACGCACCGAAACTTCCTTCCGTGTTGCGCGCAAGCGCTGCACGAATCTCCGCCAGCCGCGGTGCGGTGGCCGAGCCCGATACCGACAAGGACAAGCTCAAGGCCACCTTCCCCGCCACTTACGGCCTTCCCTCCATCACCTTCGTTCCCGGGGACGCGGACAACTCCGCCATGAACCGCCCCCTCACCGTGGGAGTCATTCTCTCCGGAGGCCCCGCGCCCGGCGGTCACAACGTCATCGCAGGCCTCTATGACGGACTCATCGCCGGGAACCCCGCCTCCAGACTCTACGGATTCCGCGGCGGTCCCGGCGGACTCGTCGACGACAGATGCATGGACATCGATGCCGAACTCGTGGACCGCTACCGCAACACCGGCGGCTTCGACCTCATCGGCTCGGGACGCACTAAGATCGAGACCCCGGAGCAGTTCGACAAGGCCTACCAGACAGCCATGCGCCGCGGCCTCGACGCCGTCGTCGTGGTCGGCGGAGACGACTCCAACACCAACGCCGCCCTCCTCGCCGAGTACTTCGCCGCCCGGAAGGCCCCCATCTGCGTCGTCGGCGTTCCCAAGACCATCGACGGCGACCTCAAGAGCGAGCAGATAGAGACCTCATTCGGCTTCGACACCGCCGCCAAACTCTACTCCGAACTCGTCGGCAACATCGAGCGCGACTCAGCCTCGGGCCGCAAGTACTGGCACTTCGTCAAGCTGATGGGGCGCTCCGCCTCCCACATTGCCCTCGAAGTCGCCCTGCAGTGCCACCCGAACGTCGCCCTCATCTCGGAGGAAGTCGAGGCAAAAAAGATGAGTCTCGACGCCATCGTGACCCAGATCGCCGCCTCCGTCGCCGCGCGCGCGCAGAAGGGCGAAAACTTCGGCGTCGTCATCATTCCCGAAGGGCTCATCGAGTTCGTTCCCGAGTTCAAGGTTCTCATCGCCGAGCTCAACGACCTCATGGCCCACAAGGAAGCCGAGTTCAAGGCCCTCCCCGACTCCGCCGCCCAGAGGGACTTTGTCCGTGCAAACCTCGGCGCCGCATCCGCCGCCGTTTACGCATCCCTGCCCGCGGAAATCCAGGCCCAGCTCTGTTGGGACCGGGATCCCCACGGAAACGTCCAGGTTTCCAGGATCGAGACCGAGAAGCTCCTCGCCGCCATGGTCAAGGCTCGCATGGCCGAGATGGCGGCGGCCGGCACCTATGCCGGCAAGTTCGACTGGCAGAACCACTTCTTCGGCTATGAAGGCCGCTGCGCCTTTCCCTCGAACTTCGACGCCGACTACTGCTACGCCCTCGGTTACACCGCCTTCGCTCTCGTGGCCAACTGCCTCACGGGCTACCTCTCCTCGGTCCGCAACCTTGTCGCCCCCGCGATCGAATGGATCTCAGGCGGCGTTCCCCTCGTCAGCCTCATGA
This sequence comes from Treponemataceae bacterium, assembly GCA_963678065.2. Lineage (GTDB taxonomy): Bacteria > Spirochaetota > Spirochaetia > Treponematales > Rectinemataceae. The sequence continues at coordinate 321,507 of CAXXVZ010000003.1, read as the reverse complement.
ACATGGAGCGCAGGCATGGCCAGGACAAGCCTGTCATCCGCAAAGCCCTCGTCGAGCTCGACGGGAAGCCCTTCCTCGAGTTCGCGGGTAAGCGCGGCGAGTGGGCACTCTCGTCCGATTTCCGCGTACCCGGCGGAATCCAGTACTTCGGCCCGGCGATTCTCACGGACAGCCCGACAATGACCCTCTCCCTTGAAAGGATAACGACGGTCTAGAAGTATCGAAAAGCGGGAGGATGCCGCGGATCATTCCACCATTCTCCCGCTTTGTTTTCCGCTTCCGCGACGTTCTGCGGTTTCCGGCTCGCCATGCCTTTCGACCTTGTTTTTTTTACCGGACGAAGTTAGTATTCAATCGTGAAAACAGCTACGATCGCCGTTTTTTTTGCCTTCCTGACCCTGACCGCGCCGCTCCTCGGCTCGCAGGACATGCAGACGGCCGAACAATTCTTCAATCAGGTATCGGATCGCTACGCCCAGGTCAATGACTACGAAGGTCAGATCTCAATAAATTCCGGAAAGCAGGTCATGTACGGGAACATAGCCTTCAAGGCGCCCTCCCTGCTCAGGATCGACTTTTCCCAGCCGGCGGAGCAGGTCATCGTGTATGATGGCACGAGACTCCTCGTCTACATTCCCCAGTACCACGCGGTGCTCTCCCAGGATTCAGGCGACGTCCGCAGCACGGGAGCAGGACTCGCGTCCCGCGACGGGCTCAAAATGATGAAGCGCAGCTACACGATCGCCTGGGAAACAAGCCCGGAACCTGTTCCCCTCGATCCGGGATCTTCCGAGCAGATACAGAGGCTCTCCCTCGTGCGCAAGAACGTTTCCGACGGACTCAAGGCCATCAAGCTATCCGTTAACCCTGAAACGAAGCTCATCCGCAGGATAGAGGGCTGGACAATCGCCAACGAAAAGCTTGTCTTCAATTTTTCGGGCATCAAGACGAACGTCGGTATATCGGCGAACCGCTTCATGTACGATACGCCGGCGACAGCCAACGTCTACAACAACTTCCTGTTCAAATCGGACAACTGAACTTTATGGACAAAGACCTGAAGCCGGGCATCGGAGAGATACTCCGGAAGACCCGCGAGGACAGGAAACTGAGCCTCGCGCGGGTGGCCGAAGACACGAATATCGGCCCGGCTTATCTTTCCGGACTCGAAAGCGGAGACTATACAGGTTTCCACGGCGAACCGTACATCATCGGTTTTCTGCGCAATTACGCTGAGTATCTCGAGATCGACCCTGATCCCCTCATTGCGGAATACAAGGCCTCCCGGGGCATTGTGCCCGAACAGACAGTGGCTCCCGTCACCGCGCCCCGCCCTGACATTGTCTCAGCGAAGCCAGGGCGCGGGCACGTCTTCGCACGAAAGGCCGCCGAAGAACATCTGGAGCCCGCACCACTCCCCGATGCCCTCCGGAAACCCGTCCCATCTCCCACTCCCGAAAATGAGACAGCCTCAGGAACCGTCCAGGGATCGGAGACGCCGGGGGGGGACAAGGCTTTTGCATCAATCACGAAAAGGACGGGCGAAAAAAAACCTGTCAGCGCACGATTCCCCTCGCTCGTTCCGGCACTCGCAATCCTCGCGGTCCTCATCGTCGCCGTTTCGGCCTTCTTCATCGTCAAAGGCAGAAACCAGGGAGGCGACTACTCCAGCGCCGGCAAGCCGGCCCTTCCCGTGGAGTACAGGATCGAAGGATCGGCCTTCGAGAAGCGGATCTACCCCGGCGACAGCATCCTCGCCGTCATCGACACGGATACCTACAAACTCAGGCTCGCGAGCATCACCGACACAGTCAACATCGAGACGCCTCTCGGGCTTCTCTCCCTCATGCTCGGGGAAGAGACCCACATCGACTTCAACAAGGACAAGGTTCCCGAACTGAAGCTGACCGTCGCCGATTTCGCCCGGAAAGAAGGGAGATCCGGAGCCCTCATCCGCATCGAGTATTTTGCCCAGAAATCCCCCGACAGCACGGCGAGCACCGACATAACTGTCGGCCCGAACGATATCCAGAGCGCCGAGCCGACCGCCCGGAAAACCGGGATACTCTTCCGCTCCAGCAAAGGACCCTACCCCTTCGTCGCGACCATCACCTTCCGCGCGGCCTGCATGTTCCGTTACGAGGCCGACAGGAGGGAGTGGAAAGAGCGCTACTACTCCAAAGGCGAGACCATAACGGTGAATGCGGACAATTCCCTCGTCGTATGGGCATCCAATGCCCAGGCCGCGAAGATAACCATCACGGCATCGGGCGGGAAAACCGCCGATCTCGAACTGGGCGCACCCGGAGAAGTCGCGGTAAAACGCATCGGATGGTCTCAATCCGAAGGCTCCTGGGTCATGAGTGCCGTGGAGAATGACTAAACAAGCATGAAATTCTGGATAGACAACCATGGCTGCGCCAAAAACCAGGTAGACGGCGAGGAAATCTCGACCCGACTCGAGAACGCCGGCCACAGCTGGGTCGACTCGGCGGCGGAGGCCGAACTCGTCATCGTCAACACCTGCGGCTTCATCGAATCTGCCAAGCGCGAATCGGTGGACGCCATCATGTCCCTCAAGGCCGCGTATCCCGAGAAGAAAATCCTCGTCGCAGGATGCCTCTCCCAGCGCTATTCCGCGGAACTCGCGCTCGACATGGCGGAGGCCGACGGGATCGCCGGCAACACGGATTTCTCGGCTATCGTCGCCACCGCGGAGGCTACCGTCGCGGGAAAACGGCCCGTGGCCGTCTCGGACGCGGAATCGGCGTCGACCGCCGACTACGACGAACCCGTCTACTGCAGAGAACGTTTCTTCGATTTCGCGGGCACGGTCCACGTCAAAATCACCGAGGGCTGCTCCAACCGCTGCAGCTTCTGCGCGATACCCCTCATCCGCGGATCCCTTCGCTCACGAAAAGTCGAGGATATCGTGGAGGAATGCCGGGGACTCGTCGCCCGCGGTATCCACGAGCTCGTCCTCGTCGGCCAGGATCTCGGATCATTCGGGAAGGACCGTTACGGAAGACAGGCCTTGCCCGAGCTTCTCGCGGCCCTCTCGGCTCTGCCGGCGGAACCTGTCTTCCGGGTACGGATTCTCTACATCCATCCCGACAACTTTCCCCTCGAAATACTCGACATCATGGCCCGCGATTCCCGCCTCATCCCCTATTTCGACATACCATTCCAGCATGCGGCGAAGATGCTCCTTCGTGCGATGAACCGTCGCGGCGACGAAGAGAGCTACCTCGGCCTCATCACGGCAATCCGGGAGAGGCTTCCGGATTGCATGGTCCGTTCGACCTTCCTCGTCGGATTCCCCGGCGAGACAGAAGAGGATTTCGCCACATTGCGGGATTTCCAGGACAGGGCCGGGCTCGACTGGCTCGGGACCTTCGCCTACTCGCGCGAAGAGGGAACTCCCTCGTACTCCATGAAAGGCAGGGTCGCCAAGAAGACAGCCGAGGCGCGCCGCAGGGCGATAGAAGAGGCCCAGGTGGGCATCACCGCCAGACGGCTCGCGCGATTCATCGGATCTTCCGTCGACGTGGTCATCGAAGAGAAAATCAAGGGTGAAGAACTGTGCATCGGGCGCGCCTGGATGCAGACTCCCGATGTCGACGGCCTCACGGTCGTGCGGGGGACACATGCCCCGGGCAGCCTCGTGCGCTGCACAATCGTCGCGCTGAACGGAGTCGACTTCGAGGCGGTCCCGACGAGGGCAGTCGGCCTCGCCGGAACCGGCGGCGACTCCGGGGGCATCGGGGAATGAACGGCATCCCGCGCGACGACGGCTATCTGGACAGGCTCAATCCCGCCCAGCTCGAGGCGGTGAAGCACTCGGGCTCGCCCCTCCTCATCCTGGCGGGAGCCGGCTCAGGCAAAACGCGGGTCATAACGACAAAAATCGCCTGGCTCGTGCGGGAGCGTGGAATGGAGCCCGAGTCCATCCTCGCGGTGACCTTCACGAACAAAGCGGCGCGCGAAATGCGCGAGCGGGCTGCGGCTATCGAGCCCGAATGCTCGCGGGCCATTCTGCGCACCTTCCACTCTTTCGGCGCCTGGTTCCTCAGACGGAACGCGACGGCGGCCGGACTCGACTCCAACTTCGTCATTTACGACGATGACGACTCGGCATCCCTCCTGCACGCCGCCCTGCCCCAGTACACGAAAAAGGAATGCTCCCGCTTCTGCTCCGCCATAGCGAGGGCCAAAGATTACGGCCTGGCCTGCGACGCTCCTGACCTTTCGGAAGCCTCGGCCGAGCCTGAGTTCCGCAGGATCTACGCGACCTACGAGGAGAGACTCAAGCGGACGGGCAATGTCGACTTCGGTGACCTCATCCGTCTGCCCACCGTGATTCTCCGGAACGATGAAGTCATAAGACGCCGCACGAGACAGCGCTTCCGCGTCATCCTCGTCGACGAGTACCAGGACTCCAACGTCGCGCAGTTCGAACTCCTCAAGGAACTCGCAGGAGACTCGGCCTACGTCTGCGTCGTGGGGGACGACGACCAGTCCATCTACCGCTTCCGGGGAGCCGAAATCCGGAACATCCTCGAGTTTCCCAGGATTTTCCCCGGCACGACCATCATCAAGCTCGAGAGAAACTACCGCTCATACCAGAACATCCTCGATATCGCCGGCGAAGTCGTCGCCCGCAACGAGGGCAGGCTCGGCAAGACCCTCGTCGCCGAACGGATCGGCGGAACGAAGCCGCGCCTCGCTCTCCTCGACGATCAGAATATGGAGTCATCCTACTGCGGCCAGGTCGTGAAGGAACACGTGAAGGCGGGCGGACGGCTCTCCGACATCGCCATCCTCTACCGTACGAACGCCCAGTCCCTCGGGTTCGAGAAGGACTTCCCGCGCATGGGCATCCCCTACCGGATCGTCGGGGCTCTGCGCTTCTACGAGCGCGAAGAAGTAAAAGATGTCCTCGCCTGGCTCTCCTTCATGCAGAACCCCCGCGACGAGATTGCATTCACGAGAATCGCGAACAAACCCACCCGCGGTCTCGGCGACACAGCCCTCGAATCCATCGTCGACCGGGCGGGAGAGAGGGGACTCGACCTCATGGGCGCGTCGGAGGAAATGTCCGGCTCCCTCAAAGGCAGGGCGAAAACCGGCATCGCCGAATTCCTGCGCCTCGCAAAGATTTTCCGCAGCACCGCCGGCCTTCCCATGATGCCGCCTGACCGCGGAGCCCAGAAAGGCGAGGACGACGTTTCCGGCACCGATAGTCCCGGCACCGCTGAGACCGCTGAGACCGGGAGTGAAGATATCCCCGACATCCCTTATTCCGTATCGGACGGCGGGGCGGCCAAACCGGAGGCTGGTTCGCAATCCCTCGCCCTCCTCGTCGAGGCGGTCGCGACGCGCTCGGGACTCGCCGAGTACCACCGCAGCCAGGATGAGGTCGCGGGAACCCAGAAACTCGCGAACCTCGACGAACTCGTCAACGCCGCCTCACTCTACCCGCTCTCCGCGAAGGGCCTCTCCGATTTCCTCGAGACGATCGAGCTGGACAGAAGCCTCTCCGCCGAAGAATCGGGTGCAGAGGCCGTGACCCTCATCACCATGCACAACACCAAGGGGCTCGAATTTCCCTTCGTCATCGTCACTGGTCTCGAGCAAGGGCTCTTTCCCCGCGACGACGAAGACGGCGAGGATCTCGAGGAGCAGAGAAGGCTCTTCTATGTCGCCATAACGAGGGCCAAGGACAAGCTTCTCCTCACGGCCTGCCGCTGGCGCACGCTCCACGGAAGACTTTTCGAGACCTCGCCCTCACGTTTCCTGTCGGAGATATCGCCCGGACGGCTCGAGATCGTGGGGAGCAAGAAGACAAGTCTCCTGCAGGGCAAAGGCGGCTACGCCTCTTCGCAGATGCCTGCTCGCTCCGGGACAGGCTACGGCGCGCAGACTGCTTCTTACCCGGGAAGCGGACGCCCGAGGGCAGTTTCCGGGCCGGCCAAGGCTCCCGAGCAGATCTGGCACGCGGGCATGGCGGTCTACCACGACGAATATGGCGCGGGGGTCATCCTCAAGGTCAGCCCGACACCGAGCGCGGGCCCTCTCGTCGTCGTTCGCTTCGAAACCGGCAAACAGGCCCAGTTCTTCCCTAAATTCACCACGAAACTAGAAGCGTGGAGGAGCTGAGCATGCGCGCAGTCACGGCGGAGACGGACCGGCTTCTACGAAACCTCCCCGGAATCAGGAGGGCGAGACTCTGGCGGCTGTACGCGTACTCGGGCGAACGCTTTCTCGACCTGTGGATGGATGGCGGACGCGCGATTCTTGGCGCGAAAGGAAGCGGCATCGGTACAAGCCTCAAGGCGGCCATCGACATGGGGCTTTCGAGACCCATGCCCTCGCCCTGGGAAGCCAGGCTCAGGAAAGAGCTTCTCCGCCGATGGCCAGCCTACACATATGTCCTGTTTTACAGGTCGGAAACAGCGGCACTGCGCGCGCTCGGCGAGAGGGGAGAGGCGGAATTGCGGATTCTGCGTCCTTTCGGCGAGTATCTTGAAGAGAGGAACGGAAACGGCGAAGTGCAGGTCTCCGTGGCCACAGCCCTCCTTCCCTGCCCTTCAGCGCTCTCGCCGGGAGTACTTCTTTTCAGGAATCAGGAAGAAGCGCACGATATCACCGAGGAGCTCGTGCCCCCAGTCCAACTCGCGGGCCTCGTCCGGGCTCTCTTTGAGTTTGACGGATTCACAAAAACGTATACGGAAAAACATTGGCGCCGTGTCGACAGGTTTGTCGCCGGCGCTTTCGAGCGGAAGGGGCCATACCTCGTCCCGCTCTATCCGAGAGAGAGGCACGAGGACTATTTCCTCGCATGCCTCGCGGTGGGACTCCTCATCTCGCCGGACTACGACACGGCTTCGATGATCCCCGGCGACTTCGATGACGGGGAACTCGCAAAACTGCCCCGAATCTAAAACCGTTTCGTCTCCGTACAAGTCCGAACTTCTCGCCTCTCAGCCCTGGCAACAGAAGGGAGATGACAGGATTTCAGGATGGAGGAGAGAGATTGCAGATGAGGGGTTATGGGCTCAGGGGTGTTTCGAGGGGGGGAGGATGCGTTCGAAAGCCGTGGCGGAAGCGGCGGGGGCGAAGCGGAGGAGAATGACTGCGGACAGAATGAGGGCTCCGCCGGCGAGTTGGGGGGCGCCGAGGCGTTCGCCGACGAGGAGGGCGGACATGATGAGGGTGAAGACGGGTTCGACGGTGGAGACGAGGGAAGTGTCAGCGGCGCCGATTCGCTCCATGGCCATGAAGAGGGTCGTGATGGGCAGGACCGTGGAGACGAGAGAGACGCCGAGAAAGCCGAGGATCGAGACGAGGCTTTTGGGGGCGCGAGGGGGAATGCCGGAAAAGATGACGAAGGTCCAGTAGACGATCGCGGCGACCAGCATGATGACCGCGGTGGCGCCGACGGGGTCGAGGCCGGCGAGGACTTTCTCGCCGGCGACGAGGTAGGCGGCGTAGGCCAGGGCCACGAAGGCCCCGAGTGCGAGGCCGACCGCCGGGTAGCGTCCAGCCTTGAAGAAGGTCAGAGCGCAGCCTCCGAGGGAAAGGACGAGGGCGAGGATCTGTATCGTGACCGGCTTCTTCTTCAGAAAAACGAAAGAGAAGAGGACGACGAAGGAGGGATACAGGTACAGCAAGAGACCCGTGATTCCGGGGTCCAGGATTTTGACAGTGAGGAAGAAGAGACCGGCCTGGGGGGCGAAGCCGAAAAGCCCGAGGAGGATGACGGGCAAAAGACGCGCGCGGGGAAGTCCGAGGACGAGAGGGCCCGAAGCCCAGCCGGTGGCTGCGACGGAAGGCTCGGCAGAGAGGGTGGCCATGAAGGCAGTTGCGGGCGCCCGAGAGGCTTTGGCGGCGGAATGGCGGGCGTAAACGAGGATGAGGAGGAAGACGGAGGCGAGTGTGAAGCGCCAGGCGAGGGTCTGCTGGACTGAGAAGCCCTCGGCGTAGATGAGCTTGGCGAAGAGGGAGAGGGTCGAGAATCCCGCCGCGGAGGCAAAGGCGAGGATTATACCTCTGCCATCTGGATGGGATGTGTGGTGGCTCACGTCGGCTGCCAGTGCGGAGTGTCAGGAGTGGCTGTCGAAGACAGTCTGACCGAGGTCGTACTTCGAGGGATCCACGTTGGCGCGGACGGTCTGGACTTCGCGGCGAGTGCGCTCGAGTTCGTCGAAATTCCAGGAACCGTCAGAGACGGGCTCGCCGCCGGACCAAGCCGCCACCTCGTCCACGATGACTGCGGTGGCGCGGCCAGGGTCTTTGGGCGTGATCTCTGCGCCACCCGCGGGAATGGCTTCGGGACGGAAGCCGCGCGGTCTGTCCCAGATAGCGCGGTAGACGACTCGGCGCAGGTTCTCGAACCTCGCCTTCTCGTTGCGGGACGTAAGTCTTTGTCCGCGGATCATGGGGACGAGGTAGAAGAGAGCCGAGAAGACGAGGGGAGTCACGCCGAGACCCCAGGTTATGAGGGTGACAGGGTTGGGGATGTTCATGATGCCGCCGAAGAGGTAGGCGGTGATAGAATAGAAGAAATCGAGGCCACCGCGGAGAGCGAGGCCTTTCGGTGTCTGATAAAACCAGGACTGCCCCACCGAGAGGGCCCCGTAGAGGAAATACCCCCCGAAGAGGATGTTGGCGAGGTTGATGAGACGGAAAGTCGTGTCGGCTTTTTTGGAATTGGAAGAGAAGGCGGCCATGCGCTTCAAGAGGACGGAGAAACCGTAGCTCCGGTCAGCCGTATCCTTGCGCCGGAGAAGCTCGGGGAAGTTGTAATAGATGGTTCCTTCGGAAGTCACTTCGGGCGTGCCGCCGAATTCGAGCATGTAGCGGTTGATGGCGAGCTCGGCCTCAGTGGGTTTCTGGCCCGTGATGGACATGAACTCGGGCATTGTGATGACACCCCGGTTGGACTGGAGGAAGGCGACGACAGCCTTCTTTTCGGCCTCGGCCCAGGCGGCGTCGGGATCGCCATCGCCGAAAACGTGGGAGAAGACGGCCTTGTGCAGGGGCCTGCGCTGCTCGTCGCTCTCGCCTGAGCCCCGGTGGGAACGGGCGTACGCGCGCTGTTCCGGGGATTTGAAAAGCTCTGAATAGAACCAGATGCGGATGATGGTGTCGAAGAGCCGACCCGTGAGCATGAGACCGCCGAGGCCGCCGCCGCGGCGGCTCGAACTCCGGGAATCGCTCGACCCACCGCCCTGGGAGATGGCCACCGAGGCCACGAGAGCGAAGAGCGCGAGGGCGATGAAGAGGACGAAGTAGCCGACGAGCATGAGGACGATCCAACCCTTGAAGACCGCCGTTCCCACGGCAGTCGCGACCTTCTTCGTACCTTTCCAGAACCGCTTGAGGCCAGCCACGAAGCCCCGGTAACGGGATTTCATGCCATCGGGGAAGGAGTAGAGTATCTCGCCCGATTCCGTGACCCTGAGGCGGGCCCCGTACTCGTCGGACACCGCGGGCAATTCCGTCTGAACCTGAATGGCGGGAAGTCCCGTCGTGGCGATGAGGTCGGCGACCGTCGCCTCGTTGCGGCGCGAACGGAAGACGTCGACAAGTTTTTCGCGCACCTTGTCGACATTGTAATCGTAGACTTTGGTCTGTTTCTCGCTCATCATCACTCCCGTCGACCGGGACTCGCTGTGCCGCGTACAGCGGCGAGAGTCCTCTCATAGAGCTTGACGTACTGCGCGGCGCTGCGTTCCCAAGGGAAATCGCGGCCCATGGCCCTGACGCGCATAGCCTGGATGTGTTCTGGTCTGTTGTACCATGCCCAGACTGCCCAGCCCGTCGTGTCGTAGATGGCGCGGGGCGTAAGGTTGTCGAACATGAAGCCGACGCCCGAGCCGGTCTCCTGATTGTAGTTCTCGACCGTGTCGGCGAGCCCGCCTGTCCTGTGGACTATGGGAAGCGTGCCGTAGGCGAGGGAATACATCTGATTGAGACCGCAGGGTTCGTAGCGGCTCGGCATCATGAAGAAATCGCTGCCGGCCTCGATGAGGTGGGCTATCTTCTCGTCGTAGCCGATCCGCGCACGGAAGTTGGGCAGGGTCGACGAGAGGGTTCGAAGCTCCTCCTCGCACCAACGCTCACCTGAGCCGAGAATGACGAACTGGAGGTCCATGTCCCTGCAGAGGCCGAAGGCGGCGCCGTAGCCAGGGCCGAAGAGCTCCCCCACCCCTTTCTGGTCGGCGAGGCGCGAGATCATGCCGACGATCGGCACCTCGGGGCGGATCGGCAGTCCGAATGCCTTCTGGAGGGCTGTCTTGCAGAGAGATTTTCCGGAGAGCTCCGTCGCCGTGTAGCGGGCGGGGATGAGGGGATCGAGGGAAGGGTTCCAGTCCTCCGCGTCGATCCCGTTGATGATGCCGACCAAGTCGGAGCTGCGCGAGCGCAGGATTCCGTCCATGCCGAAGCCGAAGGAGGGAGTCTGGATCTCCCGCGCATACGTCGGAGAGACGGTGGCGAGACTGTCGGCGGAACGCAAGGCGGCCTTGAGCATGTTGAGCCTGTCATAGAACTCGAATCCGGCTGAGTGGAAGAGTTCCCAGGGAAGCTGAAAATAAGGGAAGTCATCCTTCGGATAGATTCCCTGGTAGCCGAGGTTGTGGATCGAGAAGACGCTGGCGGTGCCGGCGAAGTCCTTCTGGCGCTCGACATGGCGCAGGAAGACCGCCGAGAGGGCGCCGGGCCAGTCGTTGCCCTGGATTATATCGGGAATCCAGGAGATTTTGCGGCAGAGCTGGAAGGCGGCGCGCGCGAGGAGGCCGAAGCGCTGAGGATTGTCGGGAAAGTCGGGCGTGGCTTTGTCGCCATACACGCCTTCCCGTCCGTAGAGCCTCTCGTGGTCGATGAAGTAGATCTCGACTCCGGAGCCCGGGAGCTTTCCGCGGTAGACGGCCGTCCACTCCTCGCCCTCGCCGACCGGCACGCCCATGGCGCCTTCCATGCGCTCGAGAGAATAGCGATCTATGGAATAATAGCGGGGCATGACGATACGGACATCGTGGCCCAGGCGGGAGAGCGCGCGGGAGAGGGCCGAAACGGCATCGCCGAGCCCCCCGGACTTCGCAAAGGGAATGGCTTCGCTCGTGACCATGAGTATTTTCACGGCTCTCGGTCCTCCTGCAGAACATCGTGGGACGGGAAATTGATTATACAGAGCCTGCCGGGCTTAGGCAACAAAGGCGAGGCTTCGGGGAAGGCTCCCGGAGAAGGAAATCGCGAACCCTCGCGCGGTCACTCGGCAATAAATACAAAAATACGAAAAACCAGCGAAGGTTTCAATCAAAATCCGTTTACTCAGGCGATGTCCTTGCATGGAGGATCATTCATGGCACACGCGTTCAATTCGTATCTCTGTGTCCCGGGATTGCCGGGATTACCTCTGCCCCCCGCAGCCCTTCCCGTTCCCCCTCGTCTTCCCCGCAAGAAACCGGGCACGGCATTCCCGTGTGCGGGCTATCATGGGAATCCCGGATACCCTGAGTATCCCGCGCAGCGCACGAGACGACGCTTCCAGGCTGTCTGCGGCATCTGGTTCCTTGTGCTCGGCTCAATCGCACTTGCGACGCTCTGTTTTTGCTGCGCGCCCATCTCCGGGTCATCTGGAGCGTCGCTCGAACTCAGGTTCAAGCTCGATCCGGAGCTTTTTTCCATAGCCGGAATGAGTCCGTCGGCGTCGGGGATCAGGGAAGCAGAGGCTGCCGGCAGGACAATCGCGCCGGGAGAATCCTGGGCTACGTCACGGTACGCCGTTTCGGGAACCGGGCCCGGAGGAGCGGTTTTCAATAAAGAGACAAGCAGGACATCCTTGAGCGCAAACCTGGCGCCCGGCTCCTGGGAGATCACCGTCAGAGCGCTCACATCCACGGCAAAATCCGTGGCCACAGCGCGGGGGACTGTCCTTCTCGAGGCGAGCCGGAGCTCGAGTCTCGATCTGAAAATGCTGCCCGTGGAAGGGAACGGAAGCTTCGCAGTGGAACTGTCGTCGAGCCTCGCACCGCCTTCCGGTAGCAGGATACGAGGTTCGCTGTCCCCCGTGGACGGACCTGCCCAGGCCGCGGGCAGGCCCAGCCTGACTACAAGCTTCCCCATCGACCTCGAATGGGGCGCGTCGTTGGTCGAGATCACCGAAGTTCCTGCAGGGTTCTACACCCTCGAGCTATCACTCGCGGACGGGAGAGGAACACTGGCCGGCGCGAGCGAGACCGTGCTCATCCTCGCGGGATTCGAGACGAGGGGGAGCTGCCGCCTCGAGCTCGGGACACCTGGCATCACGATGAATCTGACGCCGGTGTCGGTCGAGCCGATTTCCGGCATGCTTCTCCCTGTACGGCACAAAGCCACGAGTCTTCTACCCTTTCAACCCAGTCTCGCAGGGGCTGAAGCGGGAACTACTCTGTCATGGAAGATGAACGGGAACCCGGAGGGAAGTTCGACCGTCGCGCCAACACCGGCGGGATGGCCTGCCGACCTGCCGATCTTCACACCCGGCGCGGCAATGGATGTCTCCACTCTGCCGAGCGTTGTACGGCTCGACGTGCTCGCACGCAACCCCGTTTCCGGGCGCCAGGGCTCGATGGGCGCTCTCTACGAGTTCGCTACAGGCCCCGCAAACGCGAGCCTCGCGTGGAAGTCGCTGTATGAAGCGAAAGCGGTTACCGGAGCCTCGCTCTTCCCAGGAAGTCCCGGATCAGCGCCCGGGTCCGATTCCCCTACTCCCGTCAAGGCCGTCGCAGCGAGCGGAAAACCAGGAATTCTCATGGCCGCGGGACTCGACGCGCCATCGGCTGTCCACGCCTTCAGGATCACAGGCGAAGGCGAGCTTTTCCGGCTCTGGAAAGATGAAGTCCGGATCAATTCGTCCGCACGCACGCCGGACAGACTTGCGCTCTCTGCCAACGGAAGATTCGCCGCGGCAGCGGGCTCCAGCTCGACCTGGCTCAGAATCTACGAGCTCGACGCGGCGGGCAGGAAATCCGCGGCATACGATCTCACGTCCGCAAGTTCCGGATTCGCGGAGCTCTCCTCAGTGAAGGCCATCGCCTTCTCCCCGGACTCAAAGCGCCTCTACGTTCTCTCTAATAGCCCGGAGTCCCTGTACACTCTCAGGATGCCGGAAAGTTCAGGCTTCGTGCCGGAGCTCGAACAGCGCTTCGACATCGACGCACTCTATCCCGGCACGAGTCTCGGCATGTCGGGACTCGCAGTGGCAGCGTGGGGCGGCGTGGCAGCGAGCTCTTTATCGTCGTCACGAATCTTCCTCTTTGTTCCGGGAATCACAGGCCTCGGTCTTTCGCAGACGGTCGAGAAGGCCCAAGCTGGCGGCGACTTCACTAACCCCGAATCACTGGCCTTCTCTCCGGAGGGGAACGATCTCTATGTTCTATGTGACCGAAAGGCCATCAAGCATTTCAGGAAGGATGGAGTGGGTTCCACCTTCATCCCTCTAGCATCGACTACACTGCCGGGGGCAGGCGGGGAATGCAGCACGATCCACTCCGGCAGCCGGGGAGGGGGAGGCGGAGACTTCATCGTGCTTTCAGGAGAACAGGGACTTCTCTTCCTGCCCCGTGATGGAGCGTCAGGCATCCCTGGCCCCGCCTCTCTCCTTGAGCCCAGCGGGGAAGACATGTACGGAATCACGGGCACCGTGGGATCGGCGCTGGCGGGAACAAGCATCGTGCTTGCCGGCAACAGTGCCTCCGCCTCTATCGCCCTCGTCGAGGTGCTCAGTCCCTGAAGTCTCTGCGACTTCGTGAAGACAGCCGTTCCGGCGGCTTCCAGATCCATGGCTTCCAGATCCTGAGCTTGACAGCCTCCGAAGGACGCGTCATCAATACTGATGCTGCATTATCACGGCGCGTCCCCAAGGAGGATGTCCGCATGTATGAACTAAAAGACTATACATTCCCCGAGATCATAGAAAAAAGCTCCGCCCGGTACGCCGAGCGGCCCGTATTCGGCATGGTCGGAGGCAGGGCGGTGAGCTACGGCGAACTGGGAGCGAAGACTCTGCGGGTGGCAGCCATTCTCTCCGCCTATGGTCTCAAACAAGGAGATCGCGTCGCCCTCATCGCCGAGAGTTCGCCATTCTGGGGCATCTCCTACCTCGGAGCCACTCGCACGGGCGTCATGCTCGTGCCTATCCTGACCGATTTCACATCCGAACAGATCGCCAACATACTCGAGCACTCGGGCGCGAAGGCCGTGATCGTCTCGAAGCGATTCCTTCCCAAAGTCGAGACGGAAGCGGACCGGCGCATACTCATCTCCGCTGAAGACTCCAACTTCATTGCGGGCCCCGCAGGAACAACGGCGCTCGCACAAGCCGATATCGAAAAGGCGGTGCAGGGCTTCGTGAAGCCGAAAATCCTGGCGGACGACATACTCGAGATCGTCTACACTTCGGGAACGACAGGACTCTCCAAAGGCGTCATGCTGAGCCACCGGAACGTCATCTCGAACGCCATTGCCTGCCGCTCTATCATTATCCTGCACAGGCTGGACAGACTCCTCTCCATCCTGCCGATCGCGCACACCTACGAGTTCACGATCGGCTTCACAATTCCACTCATGGCCGGATCAGCCATGTACTACATGGACAGACCGCCCTCGGCGACGGCACTCCTGCCCGCTCTCAAAACTGTCAAGCCGACCATCATGCTCTCCGTGCCCCTCGTCATCGAAAAAATCTACCGTTCCAGCGTAAAACCTGCCCTCGAGGCGATGAAACTGTACAAGAAACCCTTCTTCAAGCCTATCCTCGAGTTCCTCGCCGGCATGAAGCTCAAGAAAACTTTCGGCGGCCATATCCGCTTTTTCGGCGTAGGTGGCGCCCCCCTCGCCCCCGACGTCGAGCAGTTTCTGAAAACGGCGGGATTTCCCTACGCTATCGGCTACGGCCTCACAGAGACTTCGCCGCTTCTCGCCGGCTGCAACCCGGCGAAGACACGACTGCATTCCACTGGCCCCGCGCTGAAGGGAGTGAGCCTGCGCATCGCGGACCCGCGGCCCGATTCGGGCGAAGGCGAAATCCAGGCCAAGGGACCCAACATCTTCAAAGGATACTTCAAGGACCCTGAACGCACAAAAGAGGCCTTCACCGATGACGGCTGGTTCAGGACAGGAGATCTCGGCTACATCGACTCCAAGGGTACTGTCTTCGTGCGCGGCAGGCTCAAGAACATGATTCTCGGCGCCTCCGGTGAGAACATTTACCCCGAGGAAATCGAAGCCGTCATCAATCGATCTCCCTATGTCAACGAATCGCTGGTTTACGGCGACGAATCGGGACTGACAGCGCTCATACACCTGAAGCCTGAAGTATGGGAAAACCTGGAAGCCCGATTGCGGGACGGAATTGAGGAAGCCGGGGAAGCTGCTACGCGCCTCGGACAGGCTGTCTCGGACGCGGAGAAGGCCGCAGAAAAAGCGGCCGCACAGCTACTCGAGAAAGTCAAAAAAGAAGCGAACGAGAGACTCGCAGCCTTCTCGCGGATAGGGAAGGTCAAGATACAGAAAGAGCCTTTCGAGAAGACGCCTACACAGAAAATCAAACGATTCCTGTACCCGAAGAGGGAGGGATGAATCTGAAGGGATGAAAATTCGACTTCGCTGATAGCGATTTATGGGTTTGTATAGATTTTGTGCAGCTCCGCCGGCACGATTCCAGGCTGGATCACAAAACGTGGTCTTGGTTTTGCGCCCGCTATTTTATAAAAACGGTACACGACAGGCTGGGCTACTTCGCCCAGGCGCGCGGCGGAATTATTCCAGGCCAGGATATCCGAGAAGTCGTTCAGTTCGCGGAGGATGCCTACAGGCGATTCATTTTTGAGGTACCAGGGGTACTCGTCGCATACGACAGCCAGATTATCGCCCGAAACCTGGCCGCTGAACGAAAGTTGATGCTCGTAGAAGTTGCGCGGAGCACGAAACGACGCATTGGAGAATGATTCTAGGCTGAAATACTGCTACTGTCAATTTTGGGTCGTTTCGTGAAAATTCGACAGGATTTCGGCGAAGATGGGAATGGCAAGGAAGTGGCTGCGGGCTGAGGCAGAGAGGAGGGAGGCGACTTCGTCGGCGAGAAGATCGCGGGCGCGGGCGGGGTCGCCTTTCAGGAAGTGAAAGATGGATTCGACGCGGCGTTCACGGTGGAAGGTCCAGCGGGAAAGGCTTTCGGCTTCGCGGATGTAGCTTGTGTAGAGTACGGTGTCGCCGGAATCGCGTGCGTGCATGGCGAGGAAGACGAGAGATTCGAATTCGAGCCAGACAGAGCGCGAGCTGAGGGCGGCGTCGAGGGCGCGCCGAGCCCAGAAGCCGGCGCGCTGGGCGTTTCCGGGGGCGAACCAATAGGACCAGGCGAGCCACATGTCGGCGGCACACTCCATGTCGGAGCCGGGCATCTGGGCGGCGAAGTATTCGGCGCGGGAGAAGCGTTCGGTGGCCTCTTCCTTGCGCCCCGTCCGCGCTAGGGCAGAGGCGACGCTGGCATTGAAGAAGAATGACGTGTCGACGTCGGCGCCGGATGTGGCCTCGGGCAGACCTGATTCGTCGACTCGGTCGATCTCGAAGTTCTGGAGCATATAGGAGTACCAGAGGAACTTCGCGTCCAGCATGGCCTTCTCGTTGCCCGCTTTCGTTTCGAGTTCCAGAACCCTCAGCCTCCATTCCTCGATGCCTGCGTAGTCCGAGCGGTACTGCTTGTGGATGAGCATGGTCTTGGCGTGGAAGAGTTCGCCCTGCGGGTTGTCGCAGGGAATGTCGGCGAGGATTTCCAGGGAGCGACTGTAGTTGCCCAGCCGGCAGTAGGCTTCGGAGAGAAAGAAGCGCGCATTGGAGGCCCCACGGGGATTCGTTCCCGAGGCGTAACGGTCGAGGGCGCGCTCGCCGAAGCGCACGGCGGCGTAAGGATCTCCGAATTTCAGATAATACGTCATGAAGAGGTGATAGGTGCGGGCAAGCGGAGCGTCGAGCTTCGTCGAACAGGCGAGGCGGTGCATCTCGAAAAGGATGTCCTCGAGGCCCTCGTAGACGTGGTTGTTGAAGCGGACCGCATACTCCTTGAAGAGCATCTCGATGCGAGCTTCGGGCATGTCGGGGCCGGTAGCCTCGAGAAGGCGCCGCACGACGGGCTCGGAGTCGATGCCGAGCGAGGTGACGATGTTGAAGAGGTAGGCGCGGGCCTTCTCCCAGTCCTGAGCGCCGACGAGGTGGTAGAGAATTTCGTCCTCGCGCGAGGGTGTGTAGGCGAGAAGGGCTTCGGCCGCGCGTCCGTGGAGGATGCGCTTGTTGTGGTTGAGGATGGAGCCGTAGAGGGCTTCCCGGATACGGGCGTGGCGGAAGCCGTAGAAGCCCGAGGTGCCGCGCACAAGTATGCCATCCTCCACGAGGCGGGCGAGGCAGTCTTCGAGATTCCGCACGGGGAAGGGCTCCATCCCGGCCATCATGGCAGCCGCCTCGCACGTGAAGGGATACTTGAAGACAGAAACGCGCGGCAGAAGCGAGCGCGGTTCCGGTTCGAAGCGGTCCATCGACGACAACACGGCCGTCTGCACCGTGTCGGGCATCTCGTCCATCGATCTACCACGGGCTGCAAGCCTCGCGTATTCCTCGATGAAGAGGGGGTAGCCCTGGGCGAGCTGGACTATACGCTCCACGAGGGCTCCGTCGACCTGAGATCCTGCGAGAAGCCTGACGAGTTCG
Organism: Treponemataceae bacterium; assembly: GCA_963678065.2. Lineage (GTDB taxonomy): Bacteria > Spirochaetota > Spirochaetia > Treponematales > Rectinemataceae. The sequence continues at coordinate 303,759 of CAXXVZ010000003.1, read as the reverse complement.
GTGGATTCATCGTCGGCGAGAGTGTCGAGTGCGATGAGGTTCGAGATGCCGAAGATCGAGGCGATCTCCTTGTGCGGCGCGCGGTCGCAGAGAACGAAAAAAGGACGCTCGCCCGAACCCGAGAGATAGTGGCGGAAGAACCCGCGACTCAACTCATCCATCATCGAGGCGTTGTCGAGAATGACAAGTCCGGGATAGATGGAGCAACAGGATGAGAAGATCGCGTCGAAGACTCCGGCGAGCACGTCGAGAATCTGGCCCTCCCCCATCTGCCTGAGCTGGGCCTGAGCAGGTCCCGGGCTACTCGAGGCGCCCGGCCGCGAAACCCTGAGGAGGCACTCGAGCACGGTGGACAGTTCGCGGGGAGGACTGGGCATGAGGCGCAAAAGAGCCACCTGAATACTCGCCAGGGAGACGCTCGAGTCGAGGTCGAGAGCGTCCAGAATAAGGCGGAGGATGGTGCTGTAGGGAAGCTCGGGGTAGAGGGAAGGATTCGCGAAGAGTATGAGGGAGTGGAATTCAGGGTAGCGCTTGAGGCGGGTGCAGAACTCGACAGCGAGGCGGGATTTGCCGAGTCCTGCGTCGCCGTGGATGTAGATCCCGTAACGCTCGGAGCCCATGGGACGGACGAAGGCCCCCACAAGGGAGTCGAGCTCGTCGGAGCGGCCGACAAAGGGTGTCTCGTACTGGACCGAGGCACGGCGTCTCCCGATGAGGGGACGGACCGTGAGGATCTGGCTGTCCCCCTTGGGCATGAAGCGCTGGATGTCGCCGAAGACGAAAAAGTTGCGGCAGCGCTCGACAGTCTCCTCGGAGACGAGGACCTGCCCCGGCATCGAACGGCCCTCTATGCGCGAGGCGCAGGACATTGTGTGACCCGTCACGACGTCGAACTGGCCTCGTCTGCCCGTCGCAACGAGGCCAGTGTGGATGCCTGTACGGAAGACCGGCGGGGACGACGAAAGGGCGGCCACGGCAGCGTTGAACTCAAGGGCGGCATCCAGGGCGCGGACCGGGTCGTCTTCGTGGAGGACCGGATAGCCGAAGACAGCGACGAGGGCATCCCCGATGTACTTCTCCACCATCCCACCCCGAGAGAGAACCACAGACTCGAAGGCGTCGAAGACCCGACTCATGAGAGCGTCCACCACCTCGGGATCGGATCCCGACGAGAAGCGAGTGAAGTCTTGCATGTCTGAAAAGAGGACGGTGACGGTGCGACGCTCACCCTCGCGCAGGGAAAGGTCGGATATGGCGTTGTCGGGGGATGGAACTGTCATGCGTGCAGTGTAAAATGAAGGACTGGAGTGAACAAGTGGCTCTGCCGGTCGGACAAACGGAGAAGTCGGCCAGAATCCCGTGAATCATGCCTCTTTTTCGGCAGCACGGAGCGACGCGGAAGCTTCAGGTTGGCTGTCTCTGCCAGGGACAGAATTGCTTCCGACCAGGGAGATACCGGAACCCTCCACCGCGCGGGCACGCTGCACGAGGAATCTGTAGGTCACGAGGAGAAAAAAGAGAGAAACGAGTTTGAGCGTGAAGCTTGTCGCTCCGGGAAGGAAGAGAGTAGAGAGTGCGGCGAGATCGAGGAAAATGCATACAGCGTAGATGCGCGCGAGGATGCCCCAGACAGTGTAGCCAAGATCCAGGAATAGGTGGTGGATGTGACCCCGGTCGGGTGTAAAGAAGTGAACGCCGGCCCGTTTTCTTCGGTACATGGCTGCAAGGGTGTCGAGTATGGGAATGCCAAGGACGGTGACAGCGGAAATGAGGCCGATTTCGGCAGATGAGTCCGTTTGATTGAGGAGAGGCAGGACAGAGAGCGTGAAGCCTATGAAGAGCGCCCCGGCATCGCCCATGAAGATTTTGGCCTTGGGAAGATTGTAGGGGAGAAAGCCCGCAGAGGCGCCTGCGAGGGCGAAGCAGATAACCATCGAAGAGGTGTCACGCTTGAAGGCGAAAAAAAAGCCGAAGGCGGAGGCCGCGAGGACAGTTATGCCGCCCAAAAGCCCATCCATGCCGTCTATGAGGTTGGTGGCATTCGTGACACCGATGATCCAGGCGATGGTGAGGGGAACAGAGAGCAATCCCAGGTTCAGTACGCCGCCGCCCCATGGCACAAGGATAATCCGGAAACGGAAGCCCATGGAGACGACCAGGATGGCGACGGCGAGCTGAACAAGGGCTTTGAAACGTGCACGAAGATTCCTGAGATCGTCGACAAGTCCGAGCAGAAAAACAACAACCAGGCCACTAAAGACAGGCCAGTAGCGAAAATCGGAGGATAGATCGGAACGGATGCTTCTTTCGAGGAGGACAAAAACAAAAATCGTCATTATGAAAGCGGCGAAGACCCCGATGCCACCAAGCCGGGGGACTTTGCCGGAATGGATCTTGCGCCCTCCGGTTGAATCGAAGAGATTTTTACTGCGGGCGAACCAGATGATGCCCGGCGTGATGGCAACAGACAGAATTGCAGCCACCATGAACGCGACGCTCTGCATGTAAATCTCCGCAATACTTCAGCACAACTCAGATAGGTATTTTATAAACTATTTCCGGAGGCGGTTCAATCCTTTGAGGAAAAATTAATTGCCTTCTGCGAGGCGATCTCGCGTCTGAGCGCCGTCCTCGCCCTGAGGAGGGCATACATATAGACGAGAACAGTAAGGCCGGCAAGGGTCAGAAGAAAACTGAGCCGCTCGGGCAGGAAGAGAAATGACAGGGCGCAGACCGACAAGGCGAAACATGCAGAATAGACCATGCCAAGAATCTTCCAGACGCTGAAGCCGAGGTCCAGGAACATGTGGTGTATATGGCCGCGATCAGGCGTAAAAAAGTGGACACCAGCCTTTGTACGCCTCCAGATGGCGGCGAGCGTGTCAAGTATGGGAATGCCGAGAATTGCCAGGGCGGAAAGAAGACCGATATCGGAAAAAGCGGCGCTCTGGTTGAGAAGAGGAAGGACGGAGAGGGTGAAGCCGATAAAGAGGGCGCCCGCATCTCCCATGAAGATCTTTGCCACCGGCCAGTTATACAATAGAAAACCGCCTGCGGCACCACAGAGGGCGAAACAGATGACAGCGGAGGAAGTATCGCCCCTGACAAGGAAGAAACAACCGAAGGCAGCGGAGGCTATGACAGTGATACCGCCCGAAAGGCCATCCAGGCCGTCGATGAGATTCATGGCGTTGGTAACACCGACGATCCACGCGATGCTGAGAGGCCAGGAAAACCAGCCAAAGTCGATGCGGCCGTCACCGAAGGGAATATAGAACACGCTGAAGCGAAATCCGGAACAGACCACGAGACAGGCCGCAGCCAGCTGTATCACAAGCTTGAAACGGGCGCGAAGATTTCTGAGATCGTCCACGAGGCCGAGGATAAACATGGAAAGGATGCCGGCCATGACCGGCCAATACCGCAGTTCCCGGCCTATATGCGTCATGACCGAGTTCGCTAGCACGGCAAAGGCAGCGATAGTCAGGACGAAGGCGATGAAGACTCCTACCCCGCCCAGGCGAGATACTTCGCCCGAGTGTATCTTCCGCGCGTCGACCGGATCGAAAAGCCGGTTGTGCGCGGCATATGCGATGATCGCAGGAAGTACAGCCGCCGCGATCGCGCCGGAAAGGAGGAAGGCTATCGTGATCATGCGTCGATGATAAACTCGCCGACGATGTGGTTCAAGCGAAAACCAGCATTTCCCAAGGCCAATGCCCTTCAAGGAAGCAAAAAAAAGGCGTCCCGCGAAGGGACGCCCTGTATAGACCTGAAGACATAACCAAGCCGACCCGAGCACCTACCGGGAATTCCGACCTTTACGGGCCGCGCGGGAGGAAGCAAACTTGGTGCGGATCTCGGGATCGGCGGCGATTTTGGCAAGCGCGTCGAGGACGAAGGAAAGAAGAATGCCCAAGAAGGCGCCCGCCAATGTACCGACGGCACAAATCATTGAACGACTCGGTTCAGACTTCTTATCAGGTGTAATCGCCGGGTCGATGACTTCGACATAGAGCTGGTCGTCATTTTTCTGGAGACGGGCGTTCTCAAGACTGGCGAGAAGTCCTCCGTAGAGTTTGGCCGCGAGCTCGAGCTCACCCTGGATGTTGCTGTATTCCATTCCGATATCGGAAGCAGAAGAGAGCGAAGGACCTATGCCGAGGCCGGTTTTTTCGAGAGATGTGATCTGCCTCTGGATGGCCGAGAGCTGGGCTTTGGCGGAGACCACTTTGGCATTGTCGGAGGAGAGGGCGCTCTGGAGCCGTTCAAGTTCGACTTCAAGACCGATTTTCTGAGTGATCAGGCCTTGATACAAGGTAAGGGAAGCGGAGAGCTGCCCCTCAGGCTGGATGACCTTGGTGCGCTTCTGGTAGCTCGAAAGTTTGGCCTGCAGCTCTTTGACCTTCTTTTCCTGCCCGGCCGTCTGCTCCTCCAAAACCTTGATGGATTTCGAACTCACCGTGAGAGCCTTTTCGTTGAGGAGATCTTCTAGAATCTTGACGCCGCCATTGGCGATATCGCGGGAGAGAACAGGGTCCCTTGTGGTCGAGGACACTTTGATCACCGAGGTTTTGTCGTCCACCGACGCCGAGAATGCTCCTTTCATAAGCGATCCCACAGCCATCATGCGGGGGTCGGCGGGCTTCTCTCCGGATCTAATTTTTGGTGCATTCTTCGGCTTTTCCAGGAGCCGGTCCACGAGTCCAAGCTCGTCCACGAGTCGCTCCGCAAGGGTGCGACTCTTGAGAATAGCCGTAATTTTAGCGACAGGGCTCGCCGAACTCCCTCCCGGCAAGCTCACTCCAGCCATGGCGGCAAGCCCGGCGTACTGGGAAAGAGAAGATGATTTGTCCTGCGCGATAGGCATGATCACGGCCTGGGCGGAATACTTGTTCGGCTGGCTCAAGGCATAGAGCACGGACAGGACGGCAGCGAGAACCGTTATGCCGATTATCAGGACCTTGCGCCGCCACAGGACGGCAGCAAGGTCCACGAGACTGATCTCATCGTCGTTCTGTCCGGGACTGCCCGGGAGAGACTGGGGACTGTTCTGAAGCGTGTTGTCGGTCACCGTGTTCCCCCTAGAATCCGAGAATTTTCAGTGTCGAGACGGTCGCCGTCACGAGCTGGTAGATGATTGTGACGGAGTCCTTGATGTATGCCCAGGTCGCGTTGACCTTCACCGTCTCCCGCGGCACGAGCACAGCATCTCCTGGCTCAAGCGTGAGATCGAGAATGTTCGGACGGAAGAAGAGGAAACCCTTGCCGGCATAATTCGTCAGCTTGCCATTCGAGTGCAGGACGGAGATGGCTCCGAGATCGGCCGCATGGGTAGCCCAGCCCGAATCCGCGATGACATCGCGGACGGTCATGCCTTTCTTGTACGCAAGGACGGACTGCTGGGTCACCTGTCCGATCGCGAGCACGTAGGAAGGAGTGGTCGGCACGAAGATCGTGTCGTCTCGCTCGATAGGGACATCCTCAGAACTCCTTTCCAGCTCGGCGATTGTCGGCGGAAGGTCGAGATTGAGCCGGCCGAAGCCCTCCTTGCCGAGCTGTTTCAGTTCCGCGAGCTGAGTCTTCTGCGTGATGAGTTCAAGCTGGAGATTGACGAGGGTCGCGCCTCCCTCCAAGGCGCTCAGAGAGGAGCCCGCAGCCGCAGCCGTTTTGGCCTCCTGGGAAGCGGCATCGAGGCTCGAGATGAGACGGTCGACTTGAAGCTGCTGGGCGTAGGCGGCGCTCTTCCGTATGAGAACGAGTCCCTTGGGATAGGCGTTGACATCGTAGCCGCCAGAGGCCTTCAGCGCTTCCGACAGCTTCATACCCTGTTTCCAGGGAAGTGTCTGCGGTTTGACGACGGCGCCACGGACTACGATCTGGGGCAGGCGTTCGTCGGGCAGAAGCTTCTGCAGAGTGATGCTGTCGCCCGGCAGGAGGGGAATAGAGGAGTTCGTCTGTCGATAGAGGACGTCTTCGAGGTAGACTGCGACGTCCTTTCCGTCGGCGCGGTTCAGGATGGCCTTCAGTCCGCGTGTTTCGGAAGCTGGTTCCACGGCGCGCAGGACATCGAGGATGGTCATCCCCTCGAAATAGGGAATGACTTTGGGATTGAGCACTTCGCCTGAAATAGAAACAGGAGCCTTGTAGTACTTCGGGAAGAAATACACGGCGTCGCGCTGTTGGAGACGTATGCCCCCGGCCTTCCCATCCGCCCAGACATTTTTGGGCGCAAAGGTGATTATCGCGTCCCCTGCCTGCGTGGATCTCCGGATTTCCGCATAATCGAGATTGGTATCCATCCTATAGTAAGCGGGATCGACAACATCAAGCAGCGTCAGCCCCTCCCGCCAAGCATGAGGCCCGGCATGATCTATGCTCCCGTCAAGCGTGACGACGGCGGAGAATCGATCCTTGTTCACAGAAGATGACTTCAGCGCTGCAGGAACGAAACGGATCACATCCCGCGCCGACAAGTCGACGTCCATAGCGCCTTCAACTACCGCCTTGGGACTGAACGTAAGGTACTCGAACCGGCCGCCCGGAAGCCGCCGCTCAATCTCGGCGTAATTGAGATTCGTCTCGGTCTGGAAGAACCGGGAAGACACAAACGAGGAAAGCTTCGCGCCGGGAGTCCAGGCATAAAGCCCTGCGTTTCCTATCGGACCATACAGCGCGACAGCTTTGTCGAAATGATTAAAATCGGGCTCCGTGGGCAGATAGCCGACGGGCACGAAGCGTATGGCATCGCGGTCCTTCAGGACAAGGTCGAATCTTCCATCGAGGACATCCTTCGGACTGAAGGTCAGGTACTCATACCGTCCGTCGCCTACAAAACGGGTGAGCTCCGCGTATCCGGTATGGGTTGAAGGCAGAATCTGTTCTTTGTCAAGAATAGAAGAGAGTTTGAGTCCGGGAGTCCGCGCGTAGTAACCGAAATACTTGACAGGTCCCGAGACCGTCACGACTTGCGGGTAGAGCTTCGCTTCGGGGTCCTCCTCCACAGTGACTATATCCGTGAGGACAGGCTCGGAGGCTTTCCCGGCATCCTGAACCGGAAGCGGATTGACTGCTGTCTGGGCCAGGGCGCTTCCCTGCGTCTGTCCTGCAGGCACGCCAACCTGCGCTGAAGGCGATAAAACACTCTTCTCATCGATCTTGGCCGCGACAACAGTCGAGGCGGCGCTGGTTGCAGGAGCAGGTATCGTGTTTCCCTGAGAAGGCGCGACACCGACCGCCACTTGTCCGGAATTATCGACAAGAGGCGCCCCGAGGGTCCGGACATTACGTTCGGCACCGAGCGGCTGGCGGGTTTCCGAGATCGAAAGGATGCGAATCGACTCCGAACCGGTGAGCACCATGTCGAAGGTCCCGGCAAGCACCTCGCGCGGCGCGAAGGTCCGGTACTCATTGCGCCCGCCAGGCTGCGTCTTGATAAACCTGGCATAATAGATGTTGGCGTCGAGACGCAGAGCAGCTTCTTTGACGAGGTCGGAAAGTTTCATTCCCCTTCGGAGCGCGTACAATCCCCCATTCTTCACGGAACCTGTGATCGACACGGAACCGGGGAAAAGATCGAAGTCGGGTGCAGGCGGAGGTCCATCCACAGAGATGAAACGAAGACTGTCTCTGGGAGAAAGAGCCACGTCAAATTTTCGCGCAAGCACATCGCCAGGCGCAAATGCCGTATATTCGTACTTTCCTTCGCCTGCGTACCGTTTCAACTCGGCATACGCCATGTTGGTATCCGTGCGCAGAACTTCCGCGTCCAAGATAGAGGAAAGCATCGTATTTCCCGACAAGGCATACAGGCCGGGATACCGGACGGCTCCAGATACATGAATCGCCTCGGGATAGTGTTCGAAGTCTGGTTTCTCCGGATTGTACCCCGCCGGATAGAACGTCACCGTGTCGCTCGCTCTCAGCTCCAGTTCAAACGTCCCCGCCACCACATCCCGCGGCGCAAACGTCTTGTACTCGTACTTCCCTCCACCAATCGGTCGCTTCAACTCCGCATAGTACCGGTTCGTCTCCTGCACCAGCTCCGCATACTTCACCAGCCCCGACAGCGTCTGCCCTTGCTTCCACGCATACAATCCCGCTGCCTTCACCGGCCCATACACCGCCACCGCACTCGCAAACCGGTCAAAGTCCGGTTTCGCCGGCAGATACCCCACCGTCACATACCGGATCATGTCCTGCGCCGCAAGCGCCATGTCATACCGCTTCTCCAACACGTCCTTCGGACTGAACGCGTAGTACTCGTACTTCCCGTCCCCGAGGTACCGCGTCAACTCCGCGTACATCGTGTTCGTCGTCTGCAGTATCTGGTCTGCCGTCACCACATCCGACAGCTTCAGGTTCGGCGTCCGCGCATACACCCCCTGATACCGCACCGGCCCCATCACACTCACCGCTTCCAGAAATTGCGCTTCCACGCTCTCTTGGCTTGTGACTTCCGTCTGATTCTGTGCAGCACTCGTCGGAGCAGTCCCCATCGCCGCCGACACGGTCGTTCCAGCCGCCGTTCCCGGTACCGACGCAGCCGTTGCTCCTACCACATTCGCTTGCGTTCCGCCAACCGTGACACCCGACGGTAATGAATTCCCTTGCCCTGTCGCAGCCTCGACACCAGCCGTCCCCGCTGCCATCACCGTGCCATTTCCTGTCGCCGGCGGTGCCACCTCCGCTCCCGACCTCGTCATCCCACCAGACTTCGACGCATACGATACCAGCTTCACCGAATCGCTCGACCGCAACTCCATGTCGAACGTCCCCGCCAATACCTCACGCGGCGCAAACGTCAGATACTCGTTCTTCCCACCACCAAGCGGCCGCACTATCTCCGCATAGTACTGGTTCGCATCCAACAACACTTCCGCTGACTTCAGCAACATCCCCAGCTTCAACCCACTCTTCCACGCATACAGTCCCTTGTACTTCGCCGGCCCATACAACGCCACCGTCTCCGGATACTTGTCAAAGTCCGGCTTCACCGGCAGATACTCCGATGCCACAAAACGAATCTGGTCGCGCTCGGTAAGATTCATGTCCTTTTTACCGGTCGCGATATCGGTCGGATCGAAGCTGTAGTACTTCTCGCTCCCGTCCGAGTTCTTCCGTGTCAGTTCCGCATACCGCTTGTTTGTCTCAAGAAGTAGATCCTCTGTCCTCACAAAGGATGACAGTTTCATTCCCGAAGAGAAGGCATAGACACCAGGTCGGCGCACCGGTCCCGTCACGAGTATGAAATTACGGTAGGTATTGAAGTCCGGTTTCGCCGGCAGATACCCCACCGTCACATACCGGATCATGTCCTGCGCAGCAAGCGCCATGTCATACCGCTTCTCCAACACATCCTTCGGACTGAACGCATAGTACTCGTACTTCCCATCCCCGAGGTACCGCGTCAACTCCGCGTACATCGTGTTCGTCGTCTGCAATATCTGGTCTGCCGTCACCACATCCGACAGCTTCAGGTTCGGCGTCCGCGCATACACCCCCTGATACCGCACCGGCCCCATCACACTCACCGCTTCCAGAAATTGCGCTTCCACGCCCTCTTGGCTTGTGACTTCCGTCTGATTCTGTGCAGCACTCGTCGGAGCAGCCCCCATCGTCGCCGCCACGGTCGTTCCAGCCGCTGTTCCCGGCACTGACGCAACCGCAGCACTTGTTCCCGTCACATTCCCTTGCGTTCCGCCAACCGTGACACCCGACGGTAATGAATTCCCTTGCCCTGTCGCAGCCTCGACACCAGCCGTCCCCGCTGTCATCACCGTGCCATTTCCTGTCGCCGGCGGCGCTACCTCCGCTCCCGACCTCGTCATCCCACCAGACTTCGACGCATACGATACCAGCTTCACCGAATCGCTCGACCGCAACTCCATGTCGAACGTCCCCGCCAATACCTCACGCGGCGCAAACGTCAGATACTCGTTCTTCCCACCACCAAGTGGCCGCACTATCTCCGCATAGTACTGGTTCGCATCCAACAACACTTCCGCTGACTTCAGCAGCATCCCCAGCTTCAACCCACTCTTCCACGCATACAAGCCCTTGTACTTCGCCGGCCCATACAACGCCACCGTCTCAGGATACTTGTCAAAGTCTGGCTTCGCCGGCAGATACTCCGATGCCACAAAATGGATCACATCCCGTCCATTTAACTCAAAATCCTGTTTCCCCTCGATGAGGTCAGACGGATTGAAGGTCCGGTATTCGTACACACCTTCTTTCACAAACCGTACCAGTTCCCCATACGCCGTGTTCGTCGTCGTCAGAAACCAGTCCTTCGTCACCAGACTGGACAGTTTCATCCCCGGCGTCTTCGCGTACAGACCAGGATATTTCACACTCCCCGCTACCAAGAGCGCCTCGGAATACCGCTCGAAGTCCGGTTTCTCCGGATTGTACCCCGCCGGATAGAACGTCACCGTGTCGCTCGCTCTCAGCTCCAGTTCAAACGTCCCCGCCACCACATCCCGCGGCGCAAACGTCTTGTACTCGTACTTCCCTCCACCAATCGGTCGCTTCAACTCCGCATAGTACCGGTTCGTCTCCTGCACCAGCTCCGCATACTTCACCAGCCCCGACAGCGTCTGCCCTTGCTTCCACGCATACAATCCCGCTGCCTTCACCGGCCCATACACCGCCACCGCACTCGCAAACCGGTCAAAGTCCGGTTTCGCCGGCAGATACCCCACCGTCACATACCGGATCATGTCCTGCGCCGCAAGCGCCATGTCATACCGCTTCTCCAACACGTCCTTCGGACTGAACGCGTAGTACTCGTACTTCCCGTCCCCGAGGTACCGCGTCAACTCCGCGTACATCGTGTTCGTCGTCTGCAGTATCTGGTCTGCCGTCACCACATCCGACAGCTTCAGGTTCGGCGTCCGCGCATACACCCCCTGATACCGCACCGGCCCCATCACACTCACCGCTTCCAGAAATTGCGCTTCCACGCTCTCTTGGCTTGTGACTTCCGTCTGATTCTGTGCAGCACTCGTCGGAGCAGTCCCCATCGCCGCCGACACGGTCGTTCCAGCCGCCGTTCCCGGTACCGACGCAGCCGTTGCTCCTACCACATTCGCTTGCGTTCCGCCAACCGTGACACCCGACGGTAATGAATTCCCTTGCCCTGTCGCAGCCTCGACACCAGCCGTCCCCGCTGCCATCACCGTGCCATTTCCTGTCGCCGGCGGCGCCACCTCCGCTCCCGACCTCGTCATCCCACCAGACTTCGACGCATACGATACCAGCTTCACCGAATCGCTCGACCGCAACTCCATGTCGAACGTCCCCGCCAATACCTCACGCGGCGCAAACGTCAGATACTCGTTCTTCCCACCACCAAGCGGCCGCACTATCTCCGCATAGTACTGGTTCGCATCCAACAACACTTCCGCTGACTTCAGCAGCATCCCCAGCTTCAACCCACTCTTCCACGCATACAAGCCCTTGTACTTCGCCGGCCCATACAACGCCACCGTCTCCGGATACTTGTCAAAGTCCGGCTTCACCGGCAGATACTCCGATGCCACAAAACGAATCTGGTCGCGCTCGGTAAGATTCATGTCCTTTTTACCGGTCGCGATATCGGTCGGATCGAAGCTGTAGTACTTCTCGCTCCCGTCCGAGTTCTTCCGTGTCAGTTCCGCATACCGCTTGTTTGTCTCAAGAAGTAGATCCTCTGTCCTCACAAAGGATGACAGTTTCATTCCCGAAGAGAAGGCATAGACACCAGGTCGGCGCACCGGTCCCGTCACGAGTATGAAATTACGGTAGGTATTGAAGTCCGGTTTCGCCGGCAGATACCCCACCGTCACATACCGGATCATGTCCTGCGCAGCAAGCGCCATGTCATACCGCTTCTCCAACACATCCTTCGGACTGAACGCATAGTACTCGTACTTCCCATCCCCGAGGTACCGCGTCAACTCCGCGTACATCGTGTTCGTCGTCTGCAATATCTGGTCTGCCGTCACCACATCCGACAGCTTCAGGTTCGGCGTCCGCGCATACACCCCCTGATACCGCACCGGCCCCATCACACTCACCGCTTCCAGAAATTGCGCTTCCACGCCCTCTTGGCTTGTGACTTCCGTCTGATTCTGTGCAGCACTCGTCGGAGCAGCCCCCATCGTCGCCGCCACGGTCGTTCCAGCCGCTGTTCCCGGCACTGACGCAACCGCAGCACTTGTTCCCGTCACATTCCCTTGCGTTCCGCCAACCGTGACACCCGACGGTAATGAATTCCCTTGCCCTGTCGCAGCCTCGACACCAGCCGTCCCCGCTGTCATCACCGTGCCATTTCCTGTCGCCGGCGGCGCTACCTCCGCTCCCGACCTCGTCATCCCACCAGACTTCGACGCATACGATACCAGCTTCACCGAATCGCTCGACCGCAACTCCATGTCGAACGTCCCCGCCAATACCTCACGCGGCGCAAACGTCAGATACTCGTTCTTCCCACCACCAAGTGGCCGCACTATCTCCGCATAGTACTGGTTCGCATCCAACAACACTTCCGCTGACTTCAGCAGCATCCCCAGCTTCAACCCACTCTTCCACGCATACAAGCCCTTGTACTTCGCCGGCCCATACAACGCCACCGTCTCAGGATACTTGTCAAAGTCTGGCTTCGCCGGCAGATACTCCGATGCCACAAAATGGATCACATCCCGTCCATTTAACTCAAAATCCTGTTTCCCCTCGATGAGGTCAGACGGATTGAAGGTCCGGTATTCGTACACACCTTCTTTCACAAACCGTACCAGTTCCCCATACGCCGTGTTCGTCGTCGTCAGAAACCAGTCCTTCGTCACCAGACTGGACAGTTTCATCCCCGGCGTCTTCGCGTACAGACCAGGATATTTCACACTCCCCGCTACCAAGAGCGCCTCGGAATACCGCTCGAAGTCCGGTTTCTCCGGATTGTACCCCGCCGGATAGAACGTCACCGTGTCGCTCGCTCTCAGCTCCAGTTCAAACGTCCCCGCCACCACATCCCGCGGCGCAAACGTCTTGTACTCGTACTTCCCTCCACCAATCGGTCGCTTCAACTCCGCATAGTACCGGTTCGTCTCCTGCACCAGCTCCGCATACTTCACCAGCCCCGACAGCGTCTGCCCTTGCTTCCACGCATACAATCCCGCTGCCTTCACCGGCCCATACACCGCCACCGCACTCGCAAACCGGTCAAAGTCCGGTTTCGCCGGCAGATACCCCACCGTCACATACCGGATCATGTCCTGCGCCGCAAGCGCCATGTCATACCGCTTCTCCAACACGTCCTTCGGACTGAACGCGTAGTACTCGTACTTCCCGTCCCCGAGGTACCGCGTCAACTCCGCGTACATCGTGTTCGTCGTCTGCAGTATCTGGTCTGCCGTCACCACATCCGACAGCTTCAGGTTCGGCGTCCGCGCATACACCCCCTGATACCGCACCGGCCCCATCACACTCACCGCTTCCAGAAATTGCGCTTCCACGCTCTCTTGGCTTGTGACTTCCGTCTGATTCTGTGCAGCACTCGTCGGAGCAGTCCCCATCGCCGCCGACACGGTCGTTCCAGCCGCCGTTCCCGGTACCGACGCAGCCGTTGCTCCTACCACATTCGCTTGCGTTCCGCCAACCGTGACACCCGACGGTAATGAATTCCCTTGCCCTGTCGCAGCCTCGACACCAGCCGTCCCCGCTGCCATCACCGTGCCATTTCCTGTCGCCGGCGGCGCCACCTCCGCTCCCGACCTCGTCATCCCACCAGACTTCGACGCATACGATACCAGCTTCACCGAATCGCTCGACCGCAACTCCATGTCGAACGTCCCCGCCAATACCTCACGCGGCGCAAACGTCAGATACTCGTTCTTCCCACCACCAAGCGGCCGCACTATCTCCGCATAGTACTGGTTCGCATCCAACAACACTTCCGCTGACTTCAGCAGCATCCCCAGCTTCAACCCACTCTTCCACGCATACAAGCCCTTGTACTTCGCCGGCCCATACAACGCCACCGTCTCCGGATACTTGTCAAAGTCTGGCTTCGCCGGCAGATACTCAGATGCCACAAAACGAATCACATCCCGCCCCGATAACTCGATATCGTACTTACCCGATATGACATCGCGGGGTGAGAAGGTCCGGTACTCTGCCTTTCCGCCTACGGATCTGCGCTCGATCTCGGCATACTCAAGACTTGTACCGACAAGGAATTGGTCTTTTGTCACGATGGAAGAAAGTTTCGTGCCCGGCTTCCACGCATAGAGTCCCGCGTATCGGGCGGGGCCCGAGAGAACAATGGTTGCGGGAAAACGGTCGGCTTCAGGATTGGCCGGCTGGTAGTCGTAGCGGTAAAAAACGACGATATCCTGTGCACGAAGGGGATAATCCGCACTACCTCCGAGGATGTCCTTGGGAGAGAAGGTGAAACTCAGATCCCTGCCGGATGCATCGATCCGGTAAACGCGACCATAATAGAGATTTGTCTCGGGCAAAACCTGGACTTTCGAAAGAAGATCCTTGAGACTCGCATATGATTCGACAGTGTAGCGTCCTGGAAACTTGACAGCTCCCGTTACTTCGATGGCGTTCGCGACAAGGGAATTAACCTTGCCCACGAGCACGAGGTCACCGTCGGCAAACGGGGTAGCGGCAAAGGTGGGAGTGGAGAGATCACCCGCGATGAGTTTCTTCTGGTCGCCCGCGTAACGGACCACCGAGGCAGAAGAGGAACGAGCGGAGGGCAGAAGGCCTCCAGCCAGCGACACAAGTTCGGCGATGGTTTTTTCCCCGTTCAGCTCATAGATTCCAGGTCTGCGGATTTCCCCCGCAAGCCCCGCCACAGGACCAATGCCTGGAACGAAGACAGAGTCCCCCTCACGCACGCGCAGATCGAGAGTTTTCCCTTTTATGAGAACGTCGTAGAAGTCCACCGTCACGGATTCCTGTTTCGACTTGCCCGCGCGGGTGAGCCGGACGGACCTGAGACTGCCTGTCTTCATGATTCCGCCTGCGCGCGAGAGGACGGATACGAGGGTATCCGCGCCGGTAGCCATGACAGTCCCCGGTTCGCCCGCGAAACCTGCGACAGACACAGGGAACTCCCGCAATTTTCCGAGAACGACGGAGATGCTCAGCTTTTTGTAGCGACGGTCGAGCTGGGCCTTAAGAAGGGTGCGGAAAGTGCCGAGATCCTGCCCCCAAACGGCGATCTGACCGACTGGAGCGAAGAAGATATTGCCAGCTCTGTCAACGGAGAGTTCGTAGCTCGGCTGGAGTTCCTTGATGTCCACAGGGTCGCCCCAGAGATACAGTACCAGCTTGTCCTGGGGGCCGAGCACATAATCGTCCCCCACGGAAGCGAGGGAGGGAGCGGAAGCGCCGGAGAAAAGCGAGTATCCGTACTGAGTGAGTTGATCTCCTTCCCCCACCCCGGTGGCCGCGTACATGCGCTCTACGATGGAGAACTGGATCTGGGGAGTCTGTGAAATCGGGGTAGTCGACACAGAACCCTTGGCGTCCGCGCCGGCTTTGTTGACGGAGAGCTCGTTAACTACAGGAGATTGTGCGGAAACCGACTGGTCCGAAGTACCTCCCTGCGCAGCCGCAAGAGCCGCAGCCTGGGCCGCAGTGAGTCCTGCAAGGGTGGTAGTCTGGGCCGATACCGGCGCGAGGACAAGACCACATATGAACACGACGGCTAAGATGGAAGACAAGCTCTTTCTATTGATCACGGATCTGACTCCTAGTGTAATTATATTGCACCTTCCGGCAGGATACCGGAAATCAAAGGAAAAATCAAAGGTCCCCAACAAAAACTGTTTACAGAATGAATCTCAGCGGTGTGCGAAAATTCCGACTACATCGACGTCGACGCAGACAGGAAGATCTTCCTCCCCCGCTATTCGGCTGGAAGTTTTCTCACCTTCCGGAAGGCCCTCGCAGGCCCCTACATGGATATATCGGACACCTTTCAGCTCGGGGTAAAGCATATCAGGATTGCCCATGTAGAAAAACAAACCGTGGCGCTGGCAAGAATAACGAAAAATAAATTCGATATCAAAAGGCGCGTCGTAAACGATGCCATCGTAGCCTTTCCCCTTTGCATCGAGAACAAAGGAGTCTATTCTGTCATAATAGACCTTGACCGTGGATGCTGTCCGGCGCAGGAAATCGAAAGTTCGACTCGCCACCTCGTCGAAACCTTCGGGAGTGAGGGCATATACCCAGGCCCGCCCCCTAGCCCTGACGAGTTTGACCCAGCCCCGTGAGACGAATCTCTTGACGAGCATATTGGTCATGCCAAGAGAGAGGCCAGCCAGCTTCGCGAGGTCGCGCTGGGAGACTGATCGGGAGGATTTCTGAGCTTCACCGAGGGTTTCAAGAAGCTGCAATTCGGTGTCGGTAGTGGTCATACATACCTGAACTAAGGAAGCGGTTTAAGGGATAAGCGATTCGTTTCCAGTGCGATTACCGAGTTTGAGGTATCAAAGAAGTTAATCGAGATATCAGTTATCGTTACAGATAGCACCCCAACGCGGCCGGTGGCTCGGGTATTGCCCTGAACCATTTCTTCCACAAGCTAGTCCTGGGACTAATCAGCGCCCAGGCCGTGAGGAATATGAGTTTAAAGTAATTCCCCAGCCGGCGGTTTTCAGTCCACCATACTTCGAGTTCTCCCTTGTAGGGTGCCACGACCGTATCGTGGAAATGATCCCGGTCGCCGGGCACGCCGTCCAGGATGGATTCCTCGTCCCTGAACACGACCGAACCGATTCCGGTCAACCCTGGCAGCACAAGATCGATCTTCGCCTTGACAGCGGCGGAATACAGCTCGTAGTGCCTCCGAGCCTGAGGACGCGGCCCCACGAAACTCATTTGCCCGATGAAGATATTGGCGAGCTGTGGCAGTTCATTTATCTTTGTCTTCCGGAGGAATTTCCCCATAGGAAGAATACGCGGATCATCCTTTTGCGTAAGGACGCCCCCGTGGAGGTTTGGGCTATTCTTGAGCATCGTGGCGAACTTAATCACATTGAAATCGCGCCCCCCTCGGCCGACGCGCGGCTGCAGATAGAATATGTAATGCTCCCCCGTCAGCTTGAGCCCGATCATGATGGGCAGCATGAATGGAAAAAGAATTATCATAGCGATGGAGGAAATCAACAGGTCGAAGAACCGGATCAGCATGCTCACATCCTTCCGTCGAGGAATTTTCCCGTCTCTTTGTGGGCGAATTCGGGGATGGTGGCGTTGAAAAGATCGATGAGCTCGGCGCGCGTCCAATGGCCTCGACCGCGCATGGCGCGTATTTCCGCCTCGAACCGTTTGAGAGCGGGAGCGTCATAGGCCGGTTCATTCCTGATGACGCCGATGGATTCGAAGCGCTCCATATCGAGGCTTTCCTTATCGGTGAAGAACTCCTCGAAGTCCTTTTCGCCCGTCGTGTCGCTCGCGAAAAAGAAAACCGGCCACTTGCCTTGCGCTTTCAATTCACCCACGCGGGCGCGGGCCTCGTCCTCGCTCGAACACTCCACCGGCTCATAGCCCCGGCGCCTAAGATAGCGCTCCGCGATCTGTGAGAACGTTATGAGATTCGCCTGGGCGTCGAGCTTGGGGAAGAAGAGATCGCGATTTTCACCCAGGAGGGCGGACATCAGACAGAGCTCGCCGGATTCCTTGGGCGTGACAAAGTAGCGCCTGACATCATTGGGAGCGGAAATGGGCTGCTCCTTCTCCAAGCGCCTGTTGAAGCCATAGAGAAGGCTCCCATCCGAAAAAGCCACATTGGCGAAACGGGCGGTGGAAACCGGCAGCTCAAGACTCCGGCGCATCAGGAAATACTCCATGATGCGCTTGGAAGCGCCCATCATATTCACGGGATTCGCGGCCTTGTCCGTCGACACACAGAAATACTTCCTCGCGCCCGCCGCAGCGGCCTGCCGCATGGTCTTATCGGTGTTGAACACATTGACGTCGACCATGCGCATCAAGGTATACGGATCCTTCTCGCTACGCACATGCTTCAAGGCGGAAAGGTTGAGCAGGTAATCGTAGCCAGGACCATTCTCGATAAAGGCGTCGAAAATACTGCTCCCCGCGTCGATCGCGAAGGTGGCGAACTCGCCAGAAGAATAACCGATGGACGAGCGCAGATCGCGCACCAGCTCGACCATGTTGTTCTCGCTTATATCCACCACATGGAGCAACTTCGGATCGCGCCTGAAAATCTCCCGCGTGACCGCCTGCCCAATGGAGCCAGCGCCGCCGATAACAAGGAAACGCGACGCCTTGACGAGGCGGGACAGATCGCCCTCGCGGGCAACCAGGTCGGCGGCGAAAAGCTCGTTTTTCCTACCAATAAGGTCAAGTACAAAATCCATGAATACTCCGGATAAATAGGTGTCGTCGCCGATGATAAATTGCCGGAAAGGCAATTTCTCGTCGGCGTTGACAATAGGGTCAGACCCCCAAATTTAACTCGAGGGAATCGCAGACGAGATCCACCTCGGCAAGTGTCATCGTGGGATAGAGGGGAAGCGTGAGTTCGTTGGCGCTGATGTACTGGCTCTTGGGGGTTGGACCAACCCTATCCTTGTACGCGGTGAAGCTCTGTATTGAAGGATAGTGAATGGAAGTCTGGATGCCATCCTCCTTCATCCGCTCGATGAGCGTGGCCCTATCGATTTCCTTGGAAAGAAGAACCGGCATGATATGGTAGGTAGGAGTTCCCCTATCGTAATGGCGAAACGGAACGCTCAAGAAATCTTTCATCGCGTCCAGCCTGGAAAAATAACGCGCCACAAGCGTCGAGCGGGCGGCATTTGCCTCGGGCAATTTAGCGAGCTGCACAAGCCCTAAAGCGGCGCGGACTTCGTCAATGCGATAATTGAACCCTGGCTCCACGACATCGTAGGTAGCCGCACGGCCTTTCATCCTATCGAAACTGGCGACAGTCATCCCGTGGGAACGCAAATTCTTGCACTTCTGAAACAACTCCGGATCCCGCATGGCGACCATACCGCCCTCGCCCACCGCCAGATTCTTGTTGGAAAAGAAACTCCAGGCCGAAATATCGCCGAAGGTACCAAGCTTCCTGCCTTTATAGGATCCGCCATTCGAATGCGCGCAGTCTTCAATGAGCTTAAGATTGTGCCGCCTGCAGATATCGACGATCGCATCCATGTCGCAGGCATAGCCCGCGTAGTGCACGATCATCACCGCCTTCGTCTTGGGCGTAATCTTAGCCTCGATATCGGCGGGATCCATCGCCCAATCCTCGAGCGACGTCACATCCCCAATCACCACCTCGCCGCCCGACACCCTCACCGAATTTAGATCAGCGATGAACGTGAGCGAGGGCACGATCACCTCATCCCCAGGCCTCACCCCGCATGCCAGCACCGCGATATGCAACGCCGCCGTCCCATTCGAAACCGCCACACACTTCGAACCCTCGCCGAGTTCCTTGGCATAGGCCTCCTCGAAATCCAAGGTCCTCTGGCCCATCGTGATCCATCCCGACTTAAGGGTGTCCATAACAGCGTTGTATTCGCGTTCATTGTAATTGAGTTTGAAAAGCTGTACTTTCCATGTTATCTCTATACTCATTATCTTCCTCCTCTTGCTAAACACTTTTAAATTGCTGCCTCATTTTAGCATGCAAACATTTATCGCATTCACTATATTTATACTATTTATTTTTCGTAACAAGCTTAAGCTGTGGAAATTTTATTAATAATTCAGGATCTAGAATATAAACAAAAAAAACTGTTTCAACAGAGCCAAGTTCTGATACTTCAATCCATCCACTTTTTAAAAATGCGCGCTGACAGGATATATTGACTCTATATACCCCAGCTCTTATAGCCGCTATATCTCTTTTTTTACTTATTTCTTCACAGGCTTTAATCAAAGCCGGGAAAACATTATGGCCACGAGCATTGGCATCCACTGCACCAATTGTCATCTGCGCAACACCAGGAGCTTCACAAAAATCTTTTAGCCATTTAATGCTTTGTTTTTCCTTTTTCAATCGTGCCCATAATCGATAATCAATCAGTAAATGAGGATTCAATAAAAGAGAAAGAATAAATTTCGAGAAGCTTCCTCTCAACATACGCATAGTAAATGGCCCATCACACATGCCAAGGAAACCTAATAAGGTTCCGTCCGATTCAGAAACAATTACATAAGCCTTTTTATCAGTTACATGCCATTTATAAGATGCTTTAACAAATCTAGGTCCAATTAACGTTCCAATATGCTCATCCGAAGAAAATGAAGCTAGATGGAGTCTAGTAAGCGCATCAACATCAGACATTGTGGCTAATCGTGTATTAATAGATACTATATTCTGCATGCTTAACCTCCATATGTTGTATTCGAAAAAAGTAAGCGTTCAATTATCCCTGTCTTGAACTGACGTTGTACAGTGCGCGGTATAGAAAAGCCAGCTAAAACCATATTCTGGATATGGGTTATACGAAAACTGCTGAAAACTATTATACCGCAGCAAATTCTCTTATAACCGTCGCAAGAACTTTCTTGGGCACGGCAATATTCAGTTTCTTGAAAAGATCTTTCGCTTCGTCGGAAATATCGGAGCTGTACCAAAGATTTACTTTCTCGCTCTCAATACGTCTCGCGGTGACATCGGCCAACACTTTTTCAATCTGGTACCAGGATCTATCCGCCACGTTCTCGGCATTGTCCGCACCCCCAAATCGCCGACGAGAACGTGCCGGTTCCTGTCCACGAACAAGGGGTCCAAATCTGGTAGCATGGTGGTAACGACATCACCCACCGTTGGGCTCAGCATATCAATACTTGCGCCACACCATTCTGTCCACGATACTGGTGTAGCTCTGGATGATCTTTATCACCTTAGCGCTCACGTTAGTATCCGCGTAATCGGGCACAGAGCTTCCAAGGTCTCCATTTCTCACCATATCGACAGCGAGATCGACGGCCTGCAACACGTGCTCCGTCGTGATGCCCGCGATGACAAAATTTCCCTTATCCAGCGCCTCCGGGCGTTCCGTGGAAGTACGGATGCACACCGCCGGGAAAGGCAAGCCAATCGAGTTGAAGTAGGTGCTTTCTTCCGGCAGGGTCCCGCTATCCGACACCACGGCGAAGGCATTGTACTGCAGGTTGTTGTAATCGCTGAAAGCTAGTGGCTTATGTTTAGCTACCCGTTTATCAAAGACAAAACCGCGACTTTCGATAAACTTGGCGCTCCGAGGATGGCAGGAATAGAGGATCGGCATATCATACTTCTCAGCCATAGCATTGATTGCATTCATCAACGCTAGAAAATTTTGCTCTATATCAATATTCTCTTCCCTATGAGCAGAAAGCAGAATATACTTACGTTGCCTCAATTTCAATTGTTCAAGTACACAACTACTTTTGATTCTTTCAATATTTGCAGAAAACACTTCTGCCATCGGAGACCCCACGACAAACGTGTACTCCGATCTGACACCAGTATTTAGAATATATCGGCGAGCATGCTCTGAATAGCAAAGGTTTACATCGCTTGTCACATCGACAATACGCCTTATTACTTCTTCTGGAAGGTTTTCATCTTTACAGCGGTTGCCCGCCTCCATATGAAATACTGGTATTTTTAGCCGCTTTGCTGAGATTACACAGAGACAGGAATTTGTGTCACCCAACACAATAAGTGCATCTGGCTTTACTCTCTGCATTAGTTCATAGGACTTGGAAATTACATTTCCCATTGTTTGTCCGAGATTATCACCTACAACTTCTAGATAGTAGTCCGGTTCACGTAAACCAAGATCCTCAAAGAATATTTTATTAAGTGTATAATCATAATTTTGGCCGGTATGAACCAGTACATGATCGAAATATTTGTCGCACTTTTTAATAATCTCGGACATTTTGATAATTTCCGGGCGTGTCCCTACAATAGTCATGAGTTTCAGCATATTCATCAACTTTTCTCCATATTTACAGAGCATAGTGTGGATATAGGTAAGAATGCGCCCGCATCCAATCCGCCATTTCGCGCACCATTATCGCATAGTCGGGCACGATTTCTGCAAAGTCGAACCGTGTCCGTACCAAGGTTTTATCTGCGGTAAAGCCGTCATAAGGACTAATTTGCACAGCATCGTGCCGAATATAATGGTTAAACAGCTTCAGAAGCTCATATTTACTAATGTTATGATTGGGAACCATGTTATATAGGCCATGCACCCTCTGCTCAGCGGTCTTTTCCATTATTTTCGCAAGTTGTAGCGTTGTCATACCTGTCCACATAGCGCCAGTATATCCCTTTATCTCTCCATTCTGCTTCATAAACCAGTTGAGTAAACCGATTCCTTCAGGGTCAATATCTGGACCTACAATTGAATTGCGTAGAGTTATGTTCTTATCGTCTTCTAGCTCTCCAAGTGCCTTTGTACGGTCATAGAAAGTCACACCGTCACGCAAGGAAGACTCCATGTAGTTGCCTATTTTGCCTGAGAACACACAATCGGTGCTCATATGAATGATTTGTGTATTTGTCCCGCTAGTCACATCAGCAAGAAAATGCGGAAGATATGAGTTAACAAACACGGCCTGGTCTTTGTGTTGCTCGGCAGGTTGGTTCAAAATACCGATGCAGTTGATAACAGAATCGAATCCTCCATGGTAGATCAGCTCACGTAGAAATCCGATATCCATAGCGTCGCCAGTCACACATGGTATAAAAGGCACTTCATGGCGAACAAAGCCAATGACATTATATCCCTGTTCTTTGAGATAGATAGCAATTGTATGTCCAGCCATGCCAGAAGCGCCGAGAACAAGAAATTTCATTTTGCAGCTTCCCATGTATCAAGCTCATCATGGATATATTGTAAGGACAGTAGTTTAGCTTTGACCTGTTCAACATCAAGTATTTGTGTGTTATTAGAGTTAAACTCTATAAGTAGGTTACGTATGGTATCGCCCTTGATAAAGTACTTATCGTAGTTTAGATCGCGTTTATCGCAAGGAACGCGGTAGAAATTTCCCAAGTCTTTTGCATGAGCGCATTCTTCGTTCGTTAAGAGTGTCTCATACATTTTTTCACCATGGCGAATACCAATGATCTTAATTTCCTTCTCAGAGTGAAACAGTTCTTTAGTAGCTTGTGCCAAAACACCAATTGTACTGGCTGGGGCTTTCTGAACAAGAATATCGCCGGAAACACCATGTTCAAAAGTGAACAGCACTAGATCAACCGCTTCATCCAATGACATAATAAAACGTGTCATGCTCGGTTCCGTGATTGTAATCGGATTACCAGATTTGATTTGCTCGATCCAAAGCGGAATAACGCTACCGCGAGAGCACATTACATTGCCGTAACGAGTGCAACAGATTTTAGTCTTTTCAGGCGATACCGTTCTCGATTTTGCTACGATAACTTTTTCCATCATCGCTTTGCTTGTCCCCATAGCGTTGATGGGATAAGCAGCCTTGTCTGTGGAAAGGCAAATGATGGTATTTACTCCTTCGTCTATCGCTGCAGTCAGCACATTATCTGTACCAAGAACATTTGTCTTGACGGCTTCGAGAGGGAAAAACTCACAAGAAGGCACCTGCTTAAGCGCTGCCGCGTGGAATATGTAATCTACTCCGTGCATAGCGTTTTCAACCGAGGCCAAATCGCGCACATCCCCAATAAAAAACTTGATTTTGTTGCTCACTTCCGGTCTCTTGGTCTGAAATTCATGCCGCATGTCATCTTGCTTTTTTTCGTCGCGGGAGAAAATACGAATTTCACCTATGTCGGTGGAAAGAAAGCGATTAAGTACGGCGTTACCGAAAGAACCAGTGCCGCCTGTAATCATCAAAGTTTTATTATTAAAAAGTGACATGTCCAACCTCTAAAATATCCGCTATTCTTCTACATGCAAAGCCGTCGCCATATGGATTGCTTGCATGCGCCATTGCGTCGTATGCGTTTTTATCTTCAAGTAAATTCTTGAAATTATAGTAAATACCCTGCTCATCAGTTCCAACCAACCTTAAAGTCCCCGCTTTGATTCCTTCCGGACGCTCTGTTGTATCTCGCATGACGAGCACCGGTTTTCCTAGACTCGGTGCTTCCTCCTGTACCCCACCGCTGTCGGTTAATATCAGATAGCTATGCGCCAAGAAGTTGTGAAAATCTACTACGTCGAGTGGTTCAATGATATGAATCCGATCACACCCACCAAGCTCTTCATTGGCCTCTTCCCGTACAATGGGATTCATATGAATCGGATAAATTGCCTTTACATCCGGATGTTCATCCATAATGCGTCGAATTGCGTGAAACATATGGCGCATCGGCTCACCGAGATTCTCTCTGCGGTGAGCCGTGATGATTATTAATCTGCTGCCTTTGGCCCATACAAGCTTTGGATGTGTGTAGTTGGTGCGAACAGTGGTTTTCAGTGCGTCGATCGCGGTATTGCCTGTTACATAAATTGTTTCTGTTTTTTTACCTTCCCGTATTAGATTTGATTTGCTCAGTTCCGTCGGGCAGAAATTGTATTGGGAAATAATACTAACCGCTTGACGATTGAATTCCTCAGGATAAGGGGAATAGACATTGTATGTGCGCAGCCCGGCTTCGACATGGCCAACTGGAATCTGAAAATAGAAACAGGCAAGCGCAGTCACAAAGGTCGTTGACGTATCACCGTGGACAAGAACAATGTCTGGCTTTACTTCCTCAAGTACCACCTTAATCCGGTTCAGGATATTTACTGTAATATCGAAGAGTGTCTGCTTGTCCTTCATAATAGAAAGATCGTAGTCGGGAACCACACAAAATGTTTCCAGAACCTGATCAAGCATCTGACGATGTTGACCCGTTACGCAAACCAAAGTTTGTATACTCTCTCTAGTTTTTAGTTCATTTACCAATGGACACATCTTTATGGCTTCGGGACGGGTACCAAAGATCAACATTACTTTCTTCATATATATTTGTATTACTTATAACCTGTATAAGCTAGCCAAGGAACAGACATTTCGTGTATCTAATATAATTTTCCCTGTCAGCTTATCCATATTCTGCTTGATTTCATCATGACCAACCATAATAACAACCATATCGATGGCGTCGAGAAAAGAGTTCAAGCTATGATGTTGGTTCGAAACGATATCAAGGGTTACATAAGGATCGTAGACCTGTACTAATCCACTAGAAAGCGCATCATCCATTTGCTCCAACATTTGTAATGTAGGGCTTTCACGTATATCATCCACATTTTCTTTGTAAGTCAAGCCATAAAGCCCGATACGTTTTACATCCTTGAGTCCGGTTTCCTTCATAATTTGGCTAATTCGATGAATGACGAATCGCGGCATTCCATCGTTAATTTTCCGGGCAGCCAAGATGATGTTAGCGAGGCCGGGATAGTCGCCTACAAGAAACCATGGATCGACAGAAATACAGTGACCTCCTACACCCGGACCTGGTGATAAAATATTTACACGGGGATGCATATTAGCGATTCGAATGATCTCGTACACATCCATATTATCGCTGCGACAAATCTTAGCGAGTTCATTGGCAAAGGCAATGTTAATATCTCTAAATGTATTTTCGACGACTTTTGTCATTTCGGCTGTGCGAATATCTGTTACGACGATTTCTCCCTCGCAGAACGATGAATAAAGATCCTTTACTTTTTTTCCAATTTCTTTATTGTCAGCACCGATGGTGCGCGAGTTGTGTTTCAGCTCATATATCATATTTCCGGGAATGATACGCTCTGGTGCATGAACGAGGTTGATGTCTTTCCCGATAGTAAAACCATCTGCTTCAATGATAGGGCGAACATACCGGTCAATTGTGCCAGGCGAAACTGTAGATTCAAGGATAATAGTGGCTCCTTTTGGACATACCGTCATCACGTTTTTTATTGCTGCCGTCACATAACAGGCGTCGATTTTTTTGCTTTTCTTGTCATATGGAGTCGCTACAGCTACAATATATATATCAGTTGATATATATTCGGTCGAAAATTTTATCCCTTTCGAAACAGCAGCGTTGAACAGCTCATCTAGCCCATCCTCTTTGAAGGTCGTTTCACCTTTATTCAGCTTCGTTATAAGTTCTCTATTTTGGTCAGTGCCTACAACTTTTACACCATGGGACGCAAACATCAACGCTGTGGGAAGCCCTATGTATCCAAGACCTACTACATTTATCATTTGATAACTCCTTTCTTATTGGTCGAATTTGTAATATCTGTTTGTCTTTCGAGTAAGGGTGGTTTTCTTCCTCCTGAAAGTAACATATATATCTTTGGCAAGTGTTTGCTAATAACACCTATAAAAACATATATTATAAAAATCGTAATAACCAGAGAGGAAAAGTAGCTCAAAATAGAAATGATGTGCGTATGAGGTAATACTAAAAACACAAATTTCTTTATTGTTTCCAATATCAGCCCATGCATAGCATATAATATAAAAGTCGATTGCATAAACCAAGTAACTTTGATTTTCGAATCTTTAATCAAGCAAAATACAAAGAAAAAACCAATCATGCCTATGGTTAATATCAATATGTCTACTATAGCAAAATTGAGGTTATAATTAATTGCAAATAATATCTGAGATATCACTATCATTATAAAGCCTATTATACCCTTAATTTTTTCTGATGAGTATACGAATTCTTTAAAATGAATTGCAGCATATGATCCGATTAAATAATAAATCAAAGAATCAATTCTAATTACAGTTATTACTTTACTTATGCCAAATCCGTATACAATATACAATCCAACGAGTAGAATTGCACCGACATTCTTGTTCTTTATTGCTATATATATTACAGGATTAATAAGGACAAAAAATATCAATTGAAACATGAACCAAAACACGGAACAGTACCTATATAAGAATATACCGTAGAATATATTTTCCCAGGTCATCGAAAATGGCGCACTATTTATTATTGGCAGCTTAGATATGAAGTAAAAGACGATCATCCATATCGAATTCCAAATAAAATACGGCAAAATCAAGCTAAAAAAACGCGTTTTGTATTTATACCTTATTCTATCCCAGCTATAGGTTTTATAGAACTGAAAACCGCTTATTGCAAAAAATAGAGGAACCGCCATGCGACATAAATTTTCGGAAACAAGATATTCGCACCAATAAGCAAATCCGCTATTATTGTATTGTTTGTTGTTGTTCGCATGAACAAATATTACCATAATGCTTAATATGAATGATATTAATGTAATTTTTTTTTTGAATATTTGTTCTTGAGTTATACAACTAGTACTATTCATTGTTATCTCGCGTCGTATCACCTAACATACGTATCACTTGCGCTGGATTCCCTGCAATAATTAAATTTCCTTCTAGAAAGCTCTTAGTAACAACACTCCCGGCACCGACAATCGTTCGACTTCCGAGCTTCACTCCTGGTAGAATTATACTATTCATCCCTAGCCAGCAGTTTTCACCGATTATAACAGCTTCCCCTTTGGTATGACGACCTAGATCGTTAAAATCGTGATTTGTTGTGATTATTCCAACGTTTGGAGCAATCCATATGCCTTTCCCGATAGTAATCGGGGCATCAAGCGCCTGAAAATAAACACCACTCATTTGAAATATATGCATATCGTCGGGATCAAAACTGATATTCCTCCAACCCGATACATTCATTCGCTGAGAAACTGGCCACGGTACTCCTACATTAATACGTCTAAATAATTGTGATGGGGCACTGCGGCATATATATCTGTAACCATTACCACTGAATTTGAACAGTTCCCCACTTAAATACTTTCTATTATATAATAATAGTGTCCATATATTTCCAACTATGTAATAATATAAGTTGCCAATAAATTTAAGTAGCCTACTCAATTCTTATACCTCTTTCTGGTGAAATGAATAAACAACGTTCAATATAGTACACCGATTATCAAATATATTGCTATTACATCATATGCAACTCTCATTATATCTATTCTCTTGAGGCGCTTTCAAAACTGTAATTTTTTAGGTTTATTGAGTACTGTTTTTGAAGCCAATCATCGTAGCATAGCTACTACAATACATCATGCAACGACCACGTGAAGTACCAATGCTCACGATCCAGAACCGCAACATTGGCATAATCATTGCGACGCACACAAAAATAGAACTGGTGCGGTAGAAATCCTTTGGGAACTTTCTTGAAGCCAGCATGTTTGACTTCTTTCTCGTAGTTGATGGAAGGTGAAATGAGGGAAAGAAAATCGCAACGGTCGAGTAGTCGCTCTTCAACCGCAAGCAATGCATTGGCGTATGTGTTGACATCATCCATATTATCGACCAGTAAATCGAGCAGCCAACCTATGCGCAACCTGAATTTCTCTTGCATACGTACTATTGCATAACCGCGAAGATCTCCATGGTCACGAATTTCATATTTCTCGTAGGCGATTGGTGCTTCGCTGAAACGCCACTGCAAAAAACGCTGACTACGATTGAGAGTAACACCGAGACTCGCCTTGGTACGATTCCACAAAGCTTCGATCTCTTCGCCGAATACGGTAAAAGGTTCGGCAGTCAGATGGTTATCGCGGTTTGCATGGAATCGGCGATAGGCCGCAAAAAATGGATTAAGGATACCCCACGCGCGGTTTCGCATGGCCAGTGAGCTAACACCTAGCGGTTTCATAAAAACGTCTAGCGGACCCATATAGGTCCAACCAAAGTGCTTTATGTACATGGGAAAGGAGTTTTCATTGAGAAAAGTAAAGTAGGGAATGTTGTTGGGTCGATCCTCAGCCAAAGCCTTCTCTAATTGCTTAAGTATTCCCCGCCGCTGGTAGTCGGGATGAACCATGTTGTCGAGAGCGACTAGTGTATCAGTCTCGACTCCATCTACACAGATAGACATAGGGAGCATCGCATACTGGCCAACGCAACGATCGTCATCGAATGCTAATTCTGTGTATATCTGTCCACTAGGGTTGTTTATGTATTTCCACTCCCAGTAGGAGGGGTCTACTTTGATCCCGAAAGTATCGAAGTAAAGCTGTGTTACTGCCAGCCCATCACTTGGGAGCAGCTTCCGAATTTTCAAAGAGTTCATCATGTTGTCTCCTCAAGTATTCCGTAATAGGCACGGCACTATAGCTAGCGAACAAGTGAGCAAGCTTTCCATTCAGGTGACCATTGTTGTATGTATGACGGATGAGACGCAAGAATGACATCGAAATATCACTCGGGAAGACACCACCAATCTCATAGGGGTGTAAATAAGTCAAAGGATCGGTAACAGTAGCAAGCCATCGTTGCGTCAAGGCAAAAGGAAACAACCGAAAGTATCCTCCCCCCCCAACAGGGAGCGAGAAGCGTCCTGCCAACATTTTGGTAGGAATAGGAAATTCTATGAGACCGTTTGGCAGTCTGTTAACTTCAGTCTTGGTCCAACCTTTTCCATAGTCGTCACGGATCGCAGTTGGCACTGAACTGGAATCATACCGAAAACCTATCTCAACCAGGTAGTCTAAAATCCAACCATCACCAGCAAGCGAGAAATCGGGAGCCCTGAAACCCAGCACAGGGCGTCCGGTCAGGTTCTCGAGCACGCTCTTCGAGCGCATGATATCTACTCTCGCTTCGTCCTTGCGCAGGCCAGAAAGACGCTTGTGATAAAAGGAGTGACTTCCAATCTCATGGCCTTCGGCAGCTATGCGCTTCACAATTCTTGGGAACTTTTCACCAATCCAGCCGAGCATGAAGAATGTGGCTTTTATACCGTGGATAGATAGCTGTTCCAGACAGGCTTCCGCATTTCTTTCAAGTTCGTATTCCACTTCAAAACGAGGTACGTCGTCCGAAATAATAAAACTCTCCTGCATAGACTCCGTGAAACTCTCGAAGTCGATAGAAAAAGCAAGTAATGGACGATTATTTTTTTTCACAAGCAGCCTCTTCATTATTTAGCATGAGGGCGTCTAACGCTACTCTAACGGGGATTGCAGGCCTTCCATTATTAGCTACGAACAACTTCGAATACTTTTCTTCGACTTCCTTCCAGGGTACTAAGGCATCGCGCCAAAATAATTTGACTGCTTTTATTCTTTAGTCGGAAGCAAAGCATAGTTCCAATCGCCATGGAATTTTGCCTGCTTAATGTTCAGGGCAGCAAGTTCTTCATCACTAACCTTGATCCCGAGTGGATACGAACCTGAATCCAATTCTGCGCATATTTTCAGTCCCGCTGCAGTGGTTGTATTTGCAATCAATTGAATAATTACCTCGTGGCTAATCAACGGTCGGCCTCGCCAGTTCTGAGTGATATGGCAAAACATTCGGTGCTCGATTTTATTCCATTTGCTGGTACCTGGTGGAAAGTGACACACGTGAATTGACATTCCAAGCTGATTCGCTAATTCGTGCAATGCAAGTTTCCAGAGCCGACATCGACTACCGTTGCTGCCACCACCATCAGCGGTAATCAGCAATTCTTTTGCAGTACGATACCGTTTCACACCCATTTTTTCCCACCAACGTCGGATGGCTTCGGCAGCAAAATGTGCGGTATCGTGGTCGATTCCTACACTGACCCAGCCCTTGTTTTCGCTTATATCGAAGACTCCGTATGGTATGGCCTTGCCCAGCTCTGTATCAATGAAGTCATGAACCATTACAGATTCCGGTTCACCTTTGGGACGCCATTCTCGTCCTCCATTTCGAAATTCCCCAATCAATTCTTTCTTTTTCGTATCTACCGAGATAACTGGATTCCCTTTACGCTGAAACCGCTTGACCATGGTGTTGATATACTCAAACTGCGCATTTCGATCCGGATGCGACGTTCCTTCTTTGGTCTTCCGATTGCTCTGTAGACTGTAGCCTTCCGCGTTCAGTAGCCGTCCAACCGTGCGCGGGCTTACTGTGTGCCCTTGTCGTGTAAGCGTATCTGCAAGATTACTGGTGCTCAGGCACGTCCACTGTAGTGGCGACTCTGGATCACCCCGTGTCATTGGTTCAATTAAGCTCGTAAGTTTTTCCCTTAACTCGGGATCGTTTTCACTGCATCGTTTTCTTCCACCGCCTGGGAAACGTACGCGAGTGCGTATCTTCTCGTGCGGATTACTTTCGCGTAATGCCAGCTCATTCATTCCTTTGCGTATTGTGTTCGGCGACATCTTAATCGCGGTATTGACTGCCTGTATCCCACCACGACCATACGCTCTTGCTTCAGCCGCCGCCCATTGACGTCGCATTCGTTCATCCATCATGGGCACAAGTGCGTTGTACTTGGAAGCTATTTGTTTTACTGTTGCCTGATCTTGCATACTTCATTATAATATAATCAATATATTAGTCAAGTTATTTTGACGCATTGCCTTAGCAATTGCAGATCGCATGGAAGAAAATAAAAATGACAGAGACCAGTATTTGATTGGTTCTATCTCGCCCGATGCGATTCATTGCCGGAAAAATTCAACAAGAGACGATAAAAGAAAAATACATTTCATTAAGGAAAGACGATCGAAGGGAGGTTTTCTGCTATTGAAAAATTTAAAAAAGATATGGCTCTTCGCTGTTTCATGTGGGTAACTGCCCCAGTTTACCGGCGACAATGTAGGTCATGATCTTGAGATTTTTGATAGTTCGGAATCCTCTGGCTCTGGTCTTTGCTGACTGAATCAGACTATTCAACGATTCAAGAAGCCCATTTGTCACTCCGGATGTAAGCCACCGAACGACTCCATTCCAGTGTCGTTTGAGCATCGCAGCAAAATTGATGATTGGGGTAAGCTGTGATCGTGTTGCCCATACTCTCCATTTTTTAAGTTCTTCTATGGCTCGAGAAGCCGAGAATTCGAAAAGTCCCTTGAAAATGTTCATCATTCGCCATGCTCGCCCTGTTTTTAACTGTAATCCTGACAAGGTGTTGAGACGGGCCAAATTCTTAACCGACAGATTGTAGGGGTTGCTCAACCAGACATATTTCGAACCTCTGAGTACCGTTTCCATCGTTGATTCTTCTTTCCGCACGTCGTTGACTGCTTCACCCAGAAGCTTCATGACATGAAACCGATCAAACGTGAGAGCAGCCTGGGGAAGATGCTCTTCGATCCCGGACATGAACGCCGGCGACATATCGGTACAGACGTCCGTGATAGCAGTTTTCGAGCCTCCATGGGCTTCCAGATGCTCTGTAACCTGGATTCCCGGAAAATTATACCAAGGGAAAAATAAAAGCAACTAATATAATGAAATAACAGTGTACAGATTCCAAGCATTGGTATAATATATAACAATGTAGGAGAATCTCATGCCACAAAGAACCCAGAATATCAATGGCATATCATACGTCTATGAAGATCGTGCATCGTGGGATAATGCTATAAAGAACGCAAAGCATACGCGAAAGTATATTGGGAAAATGGTCGACACTGTCTTTGTCCCCAATAAAAAATATCTTCTTGAGCGTGAGCTCGAAGCAGAAAAGGAAAAGAAACCAGGCCCTGTTCCAATTGCATTGAGTACTCGACAGTTTTATGGAGCGACCTACCTATTTGACCAGATCGGAAAAAAGCTTGGTATTACCGACGATATAAAAACCTGTTTCCCTGAATTTTGGAAGCAACTGCTTTCCATCGCTTATTACCTTATTCTGGAGGACAAGAATCCGCTAAATCGCTTTCCACGATGGGCACAAAATCATCGTCATCCCTATGGGGAATCAATTCCATCCCAAAGGTCAAGCGATTTCTTCGGTGCTATAACGGAAGATGTAAAACAAAAATTCTTTCTGCTGCAGGCAAAAAGGAGGCTTGAAAAAGAATACCTTGCCTATGATACGACTTCCATATCATCGTATTCCGAGCTTATTAAGCAGGTACGCTATGGGAGGAACAAAGATCACGAACCGCTTGCACAGATCAACCTCGCATTATTGTTTGGGCAATCATCACAACTACCCGTCTACTATAGAAAGCTTGCTGGCAATATCAATGATGTTACGACCGTACGACGGTTAATTGACGATCTTTCATTTCTGGAAATCGACAAGGTAAAACTTGTCATGGATCGTGGCTTCTATAGTGAAGACAACATAAATGCTTTATTTGAAAAGCATTACAAGTTCTTGATTGGCGCTAAAAAGACGCTTCGCTTCGTTCAGCGGGTACTCGATGACGTTCGGGATTCGATGAAAACAAGGTCGTGCTATAGCTCTGAATACGGAATCAATTATTACAGTAAAACCATCGAATGGTCGTATAAAGTAAAGAAACCTCGATCAGGAGCAACAGAAACCGGAACGCGAAGAGTCTATCTTCATCTGTACTTTGATGACCAAAAGGCAGTCGATGACAAGAC
This sequence comes from Treponemataceae bacterium, assembly GCA_963678065.2. Lineage (GTDB taxonomy): Bacteria > Spirochaetota > Spirochaetia > Treponematales > Rectinemataceae. The sequence continues at coordinate 270,393 of CAXXVZ010000003.1, read as the reverse complement.
AGTATTCAATGCTCTGCTTGATACGCTTGAAGAAGAAATCATGTCAAATCGGCGAACACCAGAGCACGAAACCTTATACCAAAAGTATTACGACATCAGTACGACGCCGGTACGCGGAACAGTGATTGTGCCCAAACAAGAGGCGATTAGCACGGTAGAAAAAGACTATGGATACTTTGTGCTCTTGTCGAATGATATAAAGGATCCCCTCGAAGCGCTTGGAATCTATCGATTAAAAGATCTGGCCGAGAAGGCTTTTCACAACCTGAAAGAGCGACTCTCAATGCGACGAACCTCAGTTTCATCGGAACAGCACCTTGAAGGCAAGCTCTTTGTTCAGTTCATGGCGCTCATCTACCTGTCGTACATTGATAAGGCAATGAGCGATCAAAAGCTCTATAAAACGATGACGATGCATGAACTCTTGGATGAGTTGGATGTCATTGAATGTTTTGAACATCCTGGACACAGACTGCATTGTGGAGAGATGACTAAAAAACAAAAGTCACTCTATTCCGCACTAGGAGTCGAGGTTCCTGCATTGGTATAAATGTTTGGGAATTCAGGCTGTAAAGGCTTTTATAGTGGATGCATCCTTGCCTTCGGTCACATATATGGCTTTCCCTGTATCGAGATCGGCCACAACGGTGATGTATGAGTGTCCGCGTTTGGCTGCTGTTTCGTCGATTCCGATTCGTGTGGTTTTCGATAAATCTTGTGTAGCCACGTCTTCGGAAACATAATGGTCCATAATTCGCCACACTCGCGTATCGGTGGTAGCTGTCAGTCTGGAAACTGCCTTGACGCTCATTTCCTTGACCATGATCATCATGAGGGCTTCGTACAGCAGGGTAAATCCCGATCCTTTACGCGCCCACGGGATATCAATCAGATGAACGCCATGCTCAGGACAGTCTATCCGCGGAACTCGTGCATGCAGATAGGCTTCATGCTGGAAAAAATTGAGGTGACGCCATGTTTTGGGCATCGTATCGTAGGCTGTACCCTTGTAATCGCAGGAAAAACACGGAAAACGACTCCCGGGCTTGAACCCAAGCTGTATATCAAGCCGATGTTCTGTTGGTTGGAAATGGCAAGTAGTTTTCCCCACCATATGGCAACTAGGAATCCCCACCCGGTAGAGGGTTATTCCTCCTTCTTTGCAGAGATGCGATATGACTCCCCTGACAGGGAGAAAATCTTTGCGTGATGCATGAGACGATCCAACAGGGCTGCGGTCATAACCTCGTCGCCCATGAGTTCTGACCAAGAGTTCAGGTCCTTGTTGCTCGTCACGACGATAGAGGCACGTTCATAGAGATCCGAGACGAAGGTGAAAAAGAGATTGGCTTCCTTGCGCTCGATAGGAGTGTAGCCAATCTCATCAATGATCATGAGGTTGGCCTTCGCGAGCCGGCTTAGCCTGAACTGAGCGCTGCGTGCGGCGTCAGAGCGCACGAGGAGCTTCACCAGTGAGGTCATGCGCTCGTAACAAACCGAATAGCCTTTGCGTACGGCCACATGGCCAAGAGCGATTGCGAGATGGGTCTTTCCGAGTCCAGGAGGCCCGAAGAGCAGAAGGTTCTCGTGACGGTCTATCCAAGAGCACTCGGTGAGCTCAGAGAGGTCTCGTTTTCCAATTCCTGCTACTCGGCCGAGTTTGAAATCCTCGAGGCGCTTTACGACGGGAAAATGGGCCATGGCGAGGCCTCGTTTGAGGCGCCTGTCGCCGCGATCCTGTAGTTCGACGTCCACGAGGGTCTCGAGGAAGGCAAGGCATGTCAGTCCCCCGCTTTCAGCTTGTTTAAGAAGCTCAGGAAGCCGTGACGACGCGCCACGAAGCCGCAGGGACTCCAGTTTACGAGCGGATTCTGCGAGGGCGCTCATTCTTCGTGCCTCTGCGTATCGACGAGCGCGTCGAGGAATCGCTGATACTCGCTGACCGAGCGTGTGGCAACTAGTGGAAGGTCTCTGGTTTGATGAAGGCCGCGGTACGGCGAAGGCGCCACTGCGGGCACTGGCGTCGTGCTGTTGACCGCGTCGATGAGATCCTGGGCGCTTGCAAGTCCTCTATCCAGGCAGAACTTCAATGCAAGCACGAGTTTCTCTCTGTCGATGTTGCGCTTGAGAAGCTTCCGAAGTCGGCCAGCGTGCTCCCGGAAGTAGCGTCGATACTCGGTATAGATACCATCGACGAAGCTCCCCCACTCGGGAAGATCATCTACTGCGGCGACAAGATCCGCGCGGAGCGTTTCCTGGGATCCTTCGCGATCGCGATAGTGAGCCTTGTCCAGCACCGTTCCGCCGGGTGTTGCCGCTTCGCGATGCGCCGCGATCTGGATACCCGTCTTCGTATCGAATACCAGGATGAGTCCGTCCTTGCGCTCGATAGTGACCTCGTTGAGCCGGTACGAGCTCGGCACCGAGTACCTGGTCGCGGCGATCGATATAAGGCTTTTCTGATCCACGTTACGGCTCTCTCGGCAGCCCGATGCGGTGTCCGCGCGGAAAATAGACGCTCGGAGCGCCCGCAAGACGGGTTTCTCGTGCGCTTCGAAGTCCGCGAGCGGCATGAGACGCGTGGCTTGGCTCAGTTTTGCGTTCACTCGTAAGAGCCATTTGCGCATGCCTGCCTGGAGTTCGTCGAAGGTCGCGAAGCTGCGGCTCGAGAAATAGCTCGTTTTGACGTATTTGACCGCATTCTCGACCTTTCCTTTCGATTCCGGATCGGCCGCACGGCAGACACGGAGCCGCAGTCCCTGTTCTGCGACGAACTCAGCAAAGGCTTTTGTCGTCGTGAGGTCGCCAAGGTTTTCCGTCACAATCATTGTCCGGTCCTGATCCATGACGAGTTCTTCGGTGATACCGCCAAAAAACTCGAAGGCGTCCAGGAGATGGCCGATCACATCCTCGCTGGTAAAGGGCCTGGATTGGGCCGCTACGTAGCGGTAACGGCTTCGTGAGAGTACTACGACAACAAACCAAGCCTTTCCGATGTTCGTCGTCTCTACGCCGAAATCAATCTGAGCCTGCTTGCCGTAGGCCAGAGGCTCCACAGGACGATATTCCCGACACAGGCCCACCTTAATCGCACCGGATGCCTTGAGATACGTCAGGTAGTTCCGCAACGTACGGTCCGAGCCTGGAAGCTCTCCGTATTTCTCGCTTAAGTAGTCGTGGACGGACGATGAGTAGACCATTCTGCCTTCGTGGTTCTTTTTAAAAATCTCGAGGATTTCGTCCTTGTAGACCGAAAAAGCCTTACCGCGTTCTGCCATTCGCTCGAGATACCGTAAGAATTGGTCATTGTCCATGCGCAGGTACTTTCTCACGGTCTTGCGGTCCTTGCCAAGTTTTACCGCTAGTGCGCTGACTGTGAGTCCTTGCCTGTGCCCTGTTCGTACGATGTTGTAGTCCTTCATGGTACTCATTTCTTGTGCCGCATGCTCGCAAGCATAGCGGCCAAGGCCCCTGTGGGTGGGGAATCCTATTTGCCAACTGCTGGGGAATTCAGTTTACCATTTCCAGTTGGTTTGAACTCTATGTTCTCAACAATCCAGGGTTCAGATAATCCAAGCGCAAGGGCGAATAGTTCTACGTCTTTCATGCTGCTCATCCTACCATGCTTCCTTGGTTACCCACACGATTCGTTGAAGAGCCAAAGATATGAATGACTATGGAAATAAATCCTTCTTAAATGGATACATAAATCATGTGGCCGTAGATTTTCTTTGGTTGTATTTAGTGAACTGGCATTACAAAAATAAATATAGACGAGAGATACAAGAAGATAAAAGAAGCGAGATATACTACGGAGAAAATAGATATCTGGAAAATGAGCTATTTTGTAAAAATAGCGAAAAATACAATAGAATATTTTCAATAATTGAATTGTCAAGAACAGCTGATTTTATTGATTTTCTTAGCGGAAAGGAAATCGGGATGTGGAGGAACAAAATAATTCACGCCGGTTACTCAAATACTGAGATGAAAGTGTTAGGGTACTTCTCAAATGAAATGATAAGCAGTTTTATCGAAATCAGTATAGAAATATTGAATGAATGCAATAGAATAGGATTAGTGAGCGGATTTGACCATATGAAAAAAAAGTATTATGAGGATTATTTAGCATCAGGAGAGGCGATCTGGCAATCGTTTCAGCCTTGACGATCCGCCCCGGCGAAATTCTTGCTTGAGCCTTGGAGCAAGAATCTCGCCGGGCCTGGATTACCGGTCAAGCGTATGGTAGATTGACGCTCCCGCGCAGAGGATAAATATGTTTGACCTATAACGGTATTCCATTTTTATGTCCCGAAGTAGTATTGCTGTATAAATCAAAAAGCATTCAGGAAAAGGATAAACTAGTGTACTGTCCAATACAGACAACCTAATAAAAGTATGCTATACTTACCACATGGCGAAAGAAGTAAAACCGAACACGACCAAAGAAGACGTTATCCTTATGGAAAAGATTTTAGCTATCGGGGATATTCAGCACAAATATGCTGTACGTCTTCAAACCGTCCTAAGCAGAGCCCATAACCGATCAACGAACGACACAGCAGCGTTTCTTGGGATTAATAATGTCACGGTGAGCCGGTATGTCCACCGGTACAATGAGGGCGGATTAAAGTCCTTACTCACTGACAAAACAAGAAAACCAGGGAAACAGCCAATTCCAATCGAAGTAAAGAATGAGCTTTGTACGCTTGTCTGCAATGAAAAACCTGAACAGGGAACGCATTGGAGTACGAGAGAGTTGGCAAAAAAACTTGGCATAGGGCATTCCTCGGTGAATACCATTCTTCGCGAACGAGGACTAAAGCCCCATCTGGTGAAGCATTTTCAATTCAGCACCGATCCTGATTTTGAAAAGAAGCTGGAAGATGTCGTCGGCTTGTATCTCAATCCTCCCGAGAACTCGATAGTTCTTTGTGTGGACGAGAAATCACAGATTCAAGCCGTAGAGCGATCGCAGCCGATTCTACCGTTGCTTCCCGGTGTTCCTGAACGTCAATCTCACGACTACTATCGCCATGGTACAACAACGCTTTTTGCAGCATTAAATGTCGTGAGCGGGAAAGTAATCGGCGACTGCAAGGAACAACACAAGGCAGCTGACTATATTTCTTTCTTGAAGATGGTCAATCGCAAGAGCCCTAAGGGAAAGACGCTTCATATCGTTGCGGATAATTATTCTGCACATAAAACTCAAGAGGTCAGGAAATATCTGGATTCGATGAATGGTCGATTTGTTGAGCACTTCATACCGACACATTCTTCATGGCTGAATCTTGTTGAACGCTGGTTTGGAGAAATCACCACTAAGCGAATTCGGCGCGATAGTTGGACCAGTGTTGATGAACTTGAAAAGGCGATAGACGATTTCATCAAAGGCTGGAATACATCAGGTCGTAAATTCAAATGGGTAAAATCTGCTGAACAAATTTCTTCGAGCATTGCAACTGCCAAGGGCTATTAGGCAATCTGTAAAAGACGGAACACTAGCGACTATCCGTACCATGCCTATAGTGCCAGTGCCTTATCCGGTAAAAATATGATGAAATAGCTGTTCAAGCACTACATGTGGTAAACATAGCCATTTGTTACAAGCCCTTTATTTTGTTTTCGCGAATTTTTTTATAAGCGCAATCTCTTCGTTAATTCTTGTATTCCAATCTTTTGTATATCGGAAAGATGTTTTTAATGCATTTTGGCGAAGATCGTTCGATACCGGAGATCTGAGTAAGTTTTTAATAATATTAATTATTTCACCATCATCGTCACCGACAATATAGCCATTTTCGCCATTTTTAATAACATCGTCGACAATACCGTCTCTCCTCACAATAGTGACAGCTCTATTTGCTAGCATCTCATGAAATACGTTTGTAAAATTACACACGCTATAAAGTGCGAGAGATGCTGTTGACAATCTGTGCAACGCGGAAATTTCAGTATAATTGAGATTACCGAGAAAATATACTCGATCTTCAATGTCAAGTTCTTTTACAAGCGTCACTATTTCGCCGTAATAACTTTTTATAGTCACAGCGCCCGCGAAATAGCAATTGATATTTACCCCCTCATCCTTCATGCGTCGAATGATTCTTAGTATGCGGTCCTGGTTCTTCCATCGGTCAAATCTTGCCACATAAAAAATGAATGGTCTTTTTATATTGTATTTCTTATATATAGACTCGCATTCTTCTTCCGTCAGATTCAGCCGGTTCACGCCGTTAATCCAGTATAAAAATTCAAACTTTGTTTTATCTTTACAGATTTTATCATATGCAAAATCGCCGCGAGAACCGTCATTTGTAATGAGCAGAAATGCTTTTTTATAACGATAAGCGATGATATCGTAATACTTTTTATGCAATGAGTATTCACTCAACGTTTTAGGATTCTTCAGGTATTCATCCCACAAAAATGTCCCATACAATCTTTGACCAAATGGGATTCTTTTAAATCTCGCAGCGAATATAGATAAGCCAGCAACCAGCCCATGCGCATATATAAAATCGTAACGTTTCTTTATTACAGCAGAAAAACAGCAAGCAATTAATTCTGCGGCAGCTCTAATCTTACTGGCGATTGTTTGTCGATAATTAACTATTTTAATTATCTGTTTTTCTTTTATCCATGGCAAACCAATGTTCAATTGTATATCACTATTACTATTATTAATAACAATTAAATCTACATTATTACCATCAGTAACAATCTTCTCAAGAACATGTCCAAAAGAAGGAAGCCCATTGATTGATGTAGCTCCGTTAAACAAGGCTTCCGAAAATCCATGCCACGCGTCTGTAACATATAGAATATTCATCATTACTCACTGCCTCATTTTACTAAACATAGTACATTTTTTCGTATTTTAAGTATAATTTAGACTTCCTTATTAGACTTGTAGCCAAATCAATTTGACGCTTACTTTCAGTAAGCTCCATTACCAGAAACCACAACTAAAACTGTACGCAATAAAATCCCTATATCAAAAAAAATGTTATGTCGTTCTACATATATTTTATCCAATAAACCGATTTCTGAAATTTTCAATTCGCTACGGCCTGAAACCTGCCAAAGACCAGTTATACCCGGTAAAACTTTACGTCGTATTTCTAGATTTGAAGATGATATAAGTCTCGCAATCTCAGGCGGTAATGGTCGAGGGCCGACAAGATTCATTTCTCCACAAACTACATTTAGAAGTTGTGGTAATTCATCGATACTAAAGCGCCTTGCAAATTTTGCTACCCGACCAGCAATTCGGGGATCGTCAATTAACCTACCATATGTAATCCACTCTTGGTTCGCAGTTTTATTTTCTTTGAGATACTTCCGCAAATAATTTTCAGCATCTGCTACCATTGTCCGAAGCTTAAGCATGTTAAATATTGTGCCATTTTTACCTTCTCGAGGCTGTTTGATCAAAATGGCTCCTGGAGAAACCAAGAAAATAATTAACCCAATTGGTAGAATAATAGCAAAAGCAGGAAGAAGTAGGAAAATCGCAATCAGTCTTTGAGAATATTCCCATAAAAACATAAAATCTTTTGATCGATATCGTTTCATATTTTTATCATACGAATTATCTGAAATAATTCGGCGTATTCGACGCCACACTGCATTCCTCGAAATGACGCTAACCTTCTTATTGCTTTTGAAGAAATTAAATTAGGATAAGAACGTATTTGACTTTGGTAAGCCTTAAAAGCAAAAAGCTTGTTTTCAATGGTTGACGTTATATTCACATAGAATGAACCACCTGTTATTGCTTTGCTCCACCAACCCGAGGTTGTCCCTTCAAAAGTGGCAACCATAAGTGGATATCGCCTTGCACCAGGTCTCAAAGCCGCCATTGCGGATTCATATGTTATTCGATGATCTATATTATAACTAGGTTCAGGAAGATAACATTCATCATACTCATTTTCATTTAGTACATTATCAAGAGAAGTTACAATTTCTAAACTGGGTATCGTTTCCAATTTCATATCCTTGTCTGGAAATAGTACCTTTGTACAAGAAGCTCCTAGTTGCAGTGCACATGTCTTTAATTCCGAAACTCGTTTTTCTGTTACTGCCATTTCCTTTAGGTGACAATGTTTTACTCCACCAGTAGACATGACGATTATAGTTACATTTATGCCAGCTTTTGAGGCAAGAGTAATCATCCCACCACATCCAATAACTTCATCATCAGCGTGTGGCGAAATAACCAAGATTCGTTTTTGTGGTTTTTCCCCATTATCCATTTCGCCTCTCTCCATTGGCCATATTGAATACTTTTTTTAGTATTTGTGTCAAAAGATTTTTAGCCAATCCAAAAACCATTATATGTTGACGAAACAGAAGGCAAAAGAAATCGAGAAATCGAAAATTTGATAAATAAAGACGCAGATAACACCAGATCTGAATCAATTTAAGTCGCGTCAAACTCACAGTTTCTAATTCAAGAGCCGCTCCCATATACTTGTCAAATGATTCCCATTCAGAGGAAAGAAGCCGATAGCCATTTTCTCCATTTATTGCCATTCTGTATATTGGCGTTCCAGGATAAGGCGTCATAATAGCCACTGATAGCTGGTTTGGATTTAAATCGCTGATTAAACGTACTGTTTCCTGCATTTCATGAATTGTTTCGTTTGGATGGCCAAGAATAAATTTACACCATACGTTCAATCGACTCTCTCGAGCCAATTTGACAGCCTCTTTAACCTGGGCAATTGTTATCCCTTTCCCGATACGTTTTAGCACTTCATCACTGCCAGATTCCACACCAAGTTCCAAGATGGTAAAGTTGGCAGCCTTGAGTAGATCCAGAAATTTCTTATCAACGCAATCCACTCGAGTTTGTGCAGAAAAACATATTCGTTGATTCAATTTACAATCAATTATTTTTTGTAAAATTACTTTAGTCCTTTCAGTATCTAAACCAAAAGTCTCATCTTCAAATTGTATCTGTTTGGGTTGATAATGTTTGTGAATGTACAAAAGTTCAGCAATAACATCATCAACACTTCGATATCTTGCTGTATTTCCAGAATTGTGACTACAAAAAACACATTTAAAAGGACACCCTCGATACGTAAGTATTGGGAGTTTTGACATAGGGGGAAAAAGGTGCCATGCAGGAAATGGTAAAATATCGTAATCAAGGCGATAGGGTCTAGAAGTATTCACCACAATATCGTTATTATTCCTATAAACAAGTCCTTTAACCTCATCAAAGTGACTTTGTACTTTAATGCAAGCAATTAATTCAAGTAAAAGTTGTTCTCCTTCTCCAACACAACAAAAATCAATATCTAAACACTCTGCAAGAGCTCCTTCTCCTATCGCATTGCTGTGTGCGCCTCCAAGAATAATAGGGATATTACTCTGTTGCTTAATGTAATAAGCAATTTTTTTTGTCATTGGGAAATCTACAGTCATAGAAGATATCCCCACAAGATCTGGCTTTAATTGTACGCAACGTTGTACGATATCGTTAAGTGGAATTTTTTTTATTTTTCCATCAATTATAAAAACATCATGTTTTTTTTCAAGAAGTACCGCAGCAAGATACGCGAGTCCTAATGAGGCATAACCAGACCAATGCCCTTCGATTCGAGAAGAAAAAGACGGATTGATCAGAACAATTCTCATTTTGGCTTTTTATTTGTAAATATACGCACGAACCATTCAAAACGAGCTAGTTGTATCTCGAAGGGTAGTCCTAATATAGTAATTGCGTTTACAAGTCGTTTTCGATCTAGCATCTGTAGTTGAATGCCATGTATAAGGAACCACACAAAACGAACCCAATTTCTGAGGTGATCGATTCTAGGCAGACTTATAATAATACACTCTTGTGAATGAAGCAGCAGTTTCTTAAGAAAATTTTTCCAATTTGGGTAATAATCGAAAATACCAATAGCTAATACCAAGTCAAAATTACCGAATTCTGCTATTAAAGAGTTACATACATGTTTTTCTACGTCCTCAGCTTTATTTTTAAGATTTTGATATGCTTCCGATATATTCGAGCTTGAAATATCTTCAATCACAATCTTCTTTGGATAGCCGGAGATAATTGAAGAAAGAAATTTACCATCACCACAGCCAACATCAATAATGCTAAGGCCTTGCGTCGTAGGAATCCATTGACTAACAATTTGTCTTCTTTCTGTTTCACCGTGGCGGAAGAGCAATCTTCCCCAAAAACTACTACACCTTGAATAATGACAGGTGAAATAGTTGCATACTCTATGTATCGTTGTCTTTTCGTTCATTTTGATACCAATGAAGTAAATAGTTTGTTGAATTTTTTTACACCAATATTCCTCGATAGTTCTTGCCAATAGTAATGCAAACCATTATTTCCCATAATATCCCTCTGTACTTGAGGCAAATGATACATCTTTTCGATGGCGGAGGAAATGCTTTCAGCATCTTCTGGAATACAAGCAATACCTGCTCCGGCTTTTTCAACTAACTCAGCCGCATCTCCACGCGCAGCCATAATTATAGGACGACCAGCTGCAAGATATGCCTGAGTTTTTGAAGGTATTGTCATTTCAAATAAAGGAGTATCCTTAAGGTGGACCAACAGAGCATCAGCCATTCTGAATATAGATCCAATTTCTGATACGGGGATTTGAGGAAGAAAAATAACGTTGAATACTTTTTTTTCTACTTTTTTTTGTTGTAAACGCGAAACGTCAACTCCCCAACCAATGAAGATAAAATTAATATCAAGTGATTTATTTGCAATAATTAGAGCTGCTTCAAGCACAGCATCAAGAGCTTGTGCCTTACCCATATTTCCTGCATAGACAATAGTAAAGTATCCTTTATCATTAATTTTATGTTTTTCAGTTTCGGAAAAAACATTCGATATTGTATGAAATTCATAACTCCAGTTATATATTACCGAGACCTTATCTTTAGGAACGCCCCTCTCATTCAGAATCTTTTTTTGAGATGGAGAAGGAACAACTATATGATCAGCCATACGATATGAAAAATGACACCATGATTCAACAGACTTTAAAAACCATTTACTGACTTTCATACCACTAACATTCAGTGTATCTGGCCAAAGATCCATAATATCATATACAATAGGTACTCTACGTAGAAATTTCAGCATCATGGCTGGTACTTCTATTGTAATGTGGGTATAGTAAACGTAAATTAAATCTGGCTTTTTTACGAGGAATAATCCTGGGATAGATGCAAAAAACGCAAAGCTAATATAGCTAAGCATTCGTTTACTATTTGAATTATCGTGGCTTGGATAAAGTGCTACTCTTATAATTGAAACACCTTCAATAAATTCGCGTTGGAATAGACGATTTTTATATCCAAGGGAAATACTACCTTTGGGATAGTTAGGGAAACCAGTTAAGATTTGAACATCATGGCCGAGGTCCATAAGTTCCTTTGCAAAGGCTAATCCTTTAAAAGTGGGCTCCGGATCGCAAAATTGAGATAGTATTAGTATTCGCATATAATTATTGCTCTTCAACCTGGATTCCCGCGATTTTATACCGAAAAAATTCTTTACTGCTTTTTACTGATAAGAATTACTGATTTCAGCAATATTTAAGGGCACCTCGAAAAACCAGCTTCGAAGTCAAATCTGGTCTTCATGCAGCCACCACTTCACTACCTTGACGGGGAATTCGATGTTTCAGCATGATTCCCGTCCTTCAGAACACTGAATTTGCAAGCGATTATCACCAGCTCGAGGTCTCGAGCCTACCAGTTCCCCTTAGCATGGACTCCTGACAAGAAAGATATACCGACACATATTGTATGTCAGATTCAGTAATCCAATATTGAACTCCGCTCTCACTTTTCCGATGCTCCGTATCATGATCCCTCGCAATGTGGTCGTCATGAATCCAAACACATGCTCTATCCTCACTCGTGTTTTCGATTTTATCCGGTTCTGCACTTTCTGTTCGTCTGTCAGAGGCTTGTTCCGATATCCTTTCTCGATGATGTTATTTTCAATATCGCTGCCAAGGCATTTTTCTATCTCTTCGCCTTTGTATGCGCTATCTGCATACACCGATGTGTCTTTCTTGATATCAACAAGCTTTTCCAATTCATTGCTGTCATGCACACTCGCATCTGTCACGGTATAGACCGTGATTAGGCAATTTCTCGTCGGCGTTGACACACGCCATGACCTTCCTCGCGTAGTCTGTCCCGCATCTTCCGGGATCCCCATGCGGGATTGTCGGTATACAGTTCGTCTATTCGACGCATATACATCAGATTTTCTTCCGTTTCTCCTTGTGCACCATAGTAATATGTCGATCGATGAAGCTCGACCAAGGCGCATTGCTCAGTGATACTCAACTCAGTGTGCGCCATGATCAGGGCTCTTCGTTCGGTAATCGGGAGATCCTGAGACTTTTTTTTAACCAATCAATCTGTACTTTCTGGTGCCCAACCGTTTTGTAGAGCTCTTCTCGTTCTTCTTCTATCCGTTTGGCATCACGTTCTGCTACACTGGCGAACACGTCGGTCCCATGCTCGAGCAATTGCCGTTTCCATTCGCTTATCTGCTGGGGATGCACTCCATACTCCGTTGCGAGTTCACTGATCTGCTTCTGCCCTTTTATCGCTTCAACTGCGATCGTGAACGTGAGTTGGGCAGTTCTCCGGATGCGATGTTCTCCCATGATTCCCCCCGTTCATCATTGAACAGCAACTTTCCTCTGCTGTCCAGTTTTCGGGGTCCACCATACTCTTGTCAGAACGATTTCAGCTGTTTCCTTCACTAACCTGACAATCTCGTTTTTCCTGGGTATATATTCGAGAACAATATTAGAGTATCATATAAATATTATATGGCACAAATATGCAATAATATTATTATAGTATTATACTATATAGCATTGCAGTAAGTATCATATAAAATATTCCGCGAATGCAGGGTTCCTGTTATTGGTGCTTACAACCTTTCATCTCTCAATAGATATAAAATAAAAAGTAATGAGATAGAATACATAATTCCAATTGATCCGCTGAAGGTAAATGCAATTATCATACATACAAGCACGGTTTGGGATGTTTTTTTTAAAGACTTCCCGAACATCGCTTTAGCAAATGAGCACCAAGCTACTGTACCGACAATACCAATATTGCATAGTATGCTTGGTATCGCTGCGTATGTATCATATGTTCCAAGCCCGATGCCGAATAAAGGTCTATGTATCCAAAAATAAAACGCTTCTATAATACCCTTCAACCTAGTTTGATCGGACGTCGAATTATTGAAAATAAAGTCTTTTGAGAGAAACGACAAAAAATTAAACATCCGCTGTATCACATAGTTAATATATGTAATCGTTGTATTGTTAATTATGAACAGAACAAATACTATTATTATTCCCGCGATTGTTGCAATCTTGAAAGGTGCGCTATTATTACCTTTATTCACAATAATAAACAGCATAAGCCCAAACAAGACCCCAGAGAAAGACGCAGAAGCCAAAATATAGATTGCTGAGCAAATAATGAAAAAATATTTTCTTTTTTTGTCTAAATCAGAAAGAAAAATGATTATACTTGCAGTAAACAGTCCGGTTGAAAGATAGATCGGCTCTCTCGTCAAGCCCTGTAAAGCATATAAACCACCTCGATTTAGCAGATAACTCAACGTGGACCCACCTCGCCCAAATAACAATGCAGTCAAATCATATGACAATAGACTCTTTAAAATACTTTTCGTAGTAAACTCAAAAACAAGATAAATAAAGATGAAAATGCCGAAATTGTAAACATAACGTATGCTTATTCTTATAAGGTCATTCCTGCCTTCATTACAATTTACGATACCCACGCCACAAATAACGAATAATATAAATCGTATAAAGCGCAATATCGTTGATCCATTGAAAGCTATTGTGTTGTTTATGTCAGACTGCATAAATGTAAATACTGACAGAACTACATTACTATCACTCCTAAACGGCATAGCCACAAGTAATATGCAACTGAAAATTAGAGCAATAATGAATAATAGTGCTTTTATATTGAGATTAGTATTTTCTTTAACTTGACTTCGCTTTCTCACCACACCTAAAGAAAGGGATAATAATGAAGTCAAGCCTACTAATATGTCGCTGTACATAATTTCATTTGTGCCAAGTATTGCAAAATAGCCGATATTAACAAACAGTTCCAAAGATATTGCAATACCTAACAATCGTGCATACAATACCTTTACATCTTGATATTTCAGCATTAGCCAAATTACAATAACGACTAGAACAACTCCTGCTGGCTTCATTTCATCACCTAGAATGGAGTGGCAACTTGTGTGAAATTATAATACTCTTCATATATTTATATAGTGTATCAGCCTCATCATATTTAAACAGTGTACTGATAGGATACCCGTCTAATATTTCATGCGCAAATGGTGTATCTGCTGCAATAATTGGACATCCGGCTGTTTTTGCTTCAAGTAGCGGCAGGCCATATGATTCGACATAGGACGGAAACAGTAAAATACACTCTTTGTAATACTCCATCATAGTTGAATATGGAATAGTCCCAACGAAGTATATTGGCAAACCCTCTTTTTCCGTTTTATCAAACAGCATTCTAACATTTTCGTTTTCATCTCCAGCTAGAGTAAAGGTAATGTCATAGCCATTTATGCCATTCTTCTTTAATAGTATTGCTGCCTCAAGGATAATTCGATGGTTTTTATGATAATGCCCATTTGCTGGATAAAAAAACTTAGGATGGTTATCGCCTTTGTATACAACACCGCTGTCAAATATCAGACGTGGAATAATTACTTCAATTTTTTCCGGACTGATTTTTGCCAGTTGTATACAGCCGTCTTTCATCCAGTTCGTTTGTACGATTACTTTATCTGCTCGATATAACATCTGACGAATTCTGTATTTATATATATTTTGATAAAACCACAGCCTTTTATCTATAGAAAATTTCATTTTAACTGTAGTAAAAGGAATTGATTGATGCAGATAAATCGTTTGAGGTACAGTAACCCATGGTACATCCACGTTTTGAAGAGAAAGTATTCGATCAGGCTTATACTTTCTAACAAGATAAGGTGCTATAATATAATCGAAAAGAAATCGATATAATATCGAAGTGGCTGCTTTGGGATATCGAATAAGTTGAATGTTTTCAGCTTCTTCTAATTCTATATTACTGGTTATGAAAATCCACTCATCATTGGTCTTCATAACGCTGTCTCTGTAATACTGACGCAGGATGGTTTCAGCGCCACCAGAAGTATATGCGACATCAATGATTATAGTCTTCATCATTCGGTATAGCCTTTTCTAAAGCAGTTAAAAATATGTTTATTATTTTATTGGTACATATCTTGGTTGACATATTATTAGTAACAAAATTCCGCCCATTATGACCAAGGTTACTCAAATACACCGAATCCGATTTATAAAGGCTCATAATCATCTCAGCCAGAGCCCAATTGTCACCCGCCTTTGAAAATACTCCGCAGTTATTACCCACAACAATGTCTTTTAATTCTGTGCCATCATCGAAACACAACAACACCGGCACCGCTGCAGACATAATACTCCACGTTTTCGAGGGCATACCAACGCTTCCGAAGCCCGGCTTGCACGAAACAAGGGAAACATTCCCCAGACTGTACACTTCACTTATCCTAGAAAGAGGTTGCATTGGGAATACATGAATGTTTGTCAAGTGTAGACTTTTTATTCTGCGTCGTATATCTTCCTCTTCTGTTCCATTGCCAAATATAACAAAATTTATGTTTTCTTCTCTCAGTATTGCTGCAGCATCGACAAGTATACGGACACCCTGAGCTGTTCCCAAATTACCAGCATAAACGATATAGAACCCGTCACGATCAAGTGCATAATCATCGAACAGTTTGTTATCTTTTCTCGGTATGGGTATAACTGAGTCTGGATCTATCCAATTATATACAATCTCAATTTTATCTTCCGGAACCCCTTTAGCAAGAAGATTCTGCTTGAAATCATGGCTTACAACAATTATTTTATTGGCTTTTTTATATGTATAATTCTCAATTACTCTACCGATTTTCCACACCAATGATCCCTTACGCGTTAACCCACAATTAACTAGCGAATCTGGGAATACATCACATAGATAATATACGAATGGTATCCTAAGTTTATTTTTAACCAAGCCACAAAGAAATCCCTGCATAGGGGGTGTGCTTGTTGAAAAAATCAATTCAGAATCTTTATACGAAATGCCACTGAAATAAGATTTGGCAGCACCTTTGACATATCTAAAAGCGCGTTTAATGATAGCGTTTTTTTCTTTACCAAGTTTATACCTGTGAATTTTAACCCAACCATCATACATATCTTCTTCGGTCACATAATAATATTTTTCGTATTCATCGTCAGAAATTCCACGAACAGGCGTCGGAGTAATAACATCAGTCAATATATGATATTGGGCAAACGTCTTATAAAGACTCAATTCCATAATAGAAAAGGCTATCTTTTCCGGATAGCTATATCCGTTTATCATTAATAATCGGTGCAGAATTTTCCCGGTATATTTCTCTTTATGCAATCGTTAACCCCTAGTAGCAAAATATTAACCTTAATCCGTATAAAATGACCTGAACAGAGCTTCTCTGGAGCTGAAACTAGACCCTCTGATCGTCTATGTCACCGGAATTCCAACATGTGATGGCCGATTCGTTGTTTCTCAATCGTGAAGCGAGATGGTTGCAGGGCACCGAAGCCACAGAATCCTCCAAAGAGGATCCTGATATATCCGCCGGGTAGGCTTCGCCAACTTCATCGCGAGGAGAGGCGGCGGGCTGGCACAAGGCGCGGCGTTCTACAGCCTTAGGAACTCGGCATACAGCTCATTGAAGACTGGCAGCCAGGGATTGTACTCCCAAATCCGAAGGGCCAGCCGTCGTCCATGTGCGACAAGCTTGCAGCCAACCATGATAAGGTCCGCGATCACTTTCCTCAGCCGCTTGCACGCAACGTCCGGCTTTGACGGCAGAAGGTCGGGCTTTGAGAGCGACCGCTGCCCGATGAACCGCAGCGTGTTGAAGGCGAGCATCGAGATCATGAGAATCAGCGCATTGACCTTCATTGAACCCGACGGCAGCCGCTCCACACCCATGTCGCTCTTGAGCTCGCTGTGGAACTGCTCGCTCGTCCCGTGGTCGTGATATAGCCCGATGATCACCTCAGGTGGCTCGAAGAGGTTCGTCCACCAGATCTCGACTTCTACCTCCGGCACGAGAAACTCGTTGCCCTGATGATCCGAAGTCTGGACGGTGACTTCGAAGGCAACGTCGAAGTCCGGCATCTCGGGATCAGTCTTGGGGTGCACCTTCGTGATCGTCCCCGTGTAGACATTCTTCCCGGGTCGCAGATGATGCGCCACCCCGAGCGTCTCGGCGATCTCGCGCCACTGTTCCAGAGATTCCCTGCGAAGATTCCGCTTGATCAAGAAGAAGCCCCCCCGGTGTGACGAGCTTCCTGATGGTGTCGATGGCGTCATTCCCGCTGTCGAGCCGGAACAGAATGGGATGCGGCAATCCCAGTTCCTTGATCATCTCGAGATTCCGCGCGAGAAACTCGGGCGTATCCTTCTGGCTGTGCTGGTACCGGGTCTGAGTTCGCAGCCGAGCAGGTAGCCCTCGGTGCCGATGTAGCTGAAGATAGGGCGAAACCATCCGTCTCCAGGTAGGTCCGTTCCACGCCTTCCTTGTGTGACTTTCCGTTGTCGAGCGTCGAGGCATCGACATCCACCGGGATGTACCGCCGCCCCTCGACATCGAGCGGCGTGATGTCTGCCAGCCTGAGCAGCGCCACGTTGCAGTTGAACAGCGAGGTAATCAGACCGGCTGTCTTTTTTGCCATGCGGCCGAGATAGATGCGGAGTGTCTCGCGAACTGGAACATACTCGAGCTCGCTTTCGATGTGTTCCTTGGTAGACTGGATGAGGAAGCTCAAGATCATCCTCCGGGTGTGAATGGTTGTTTGTCCAATTCATTCTACACCATGGAATTGATCTTTGGTTTCCCTTTTTTCTGTACGGATTCAGGTATTATCATTCCTTTTTGCTATATTAAAAATTATTAATAGACTAATACCATAAACAATGAATCCAGATGCAGAAAACAAAATTATTCCTAATATATCATTACCAAGCATTTTGCCAACATAAAGAGATAAAAGCCTTGTTAAAAGATTTAATATCGAAATGAATAAAAATAAATTTTGTTTCTGACAAATTGTATATACACTAGAAAGAGGACTCGCAATAAACCAAAGTAATGACCAAGGTACCAAAATTTGTGTATACCTTCCAGCAACGCCCCAATTTTCACCAAAAAGAAAAAGAAAAAGAGGCTTACTTAAAATAAGTAATATTATCGCAATTGGTGCTGTGTATATACATAATTTTTTAGACATTTTTATACAGTAAAAATATAACTTTTTATTATACTTCTCTTCATTTGCTGTTTTTAAAAATACTTGTGATATTGACACTCCAATTATACTAGCCGGTATTTGGATTATTCGCAAACTGATCGAATACTGCCCAGCAGCATTTCTCCCATAATAAGTATTCATAAGTATAGGAATTATCATCCACGAAAGATTATTAAGAAGCGCTCCCCAAATGTCATAAACTAAAAAATTTTTATAACTTTTTATTAATTCTTTACGGGGATATTTTGTAGAATGGTTATTATATTTAAAATTTGGAATAATTGCTTTAGCAATAACCACAATATTAGCAATATTACTAATCAAAATCGCAAAAATCCGGGCTCCAACATCTCTATAACCAGCAAAACCAAGGCCTAAAGATACTGTATTGATAACAAGTACAGGGATAACTTTGTTCCATGAAAGTATTATAAATTGCCGTGTACGCGTCAACCAGTAATTCGATGCTTGAATAACTCCTATCAGGAATAGGATTATCGGTACATAATACCAATATATTGTTAAGTTTTTTGCTCCGAATGCTGTATAGATAGCTTTACCCCAAAAAAGAAAAATGAAACCAGTCGCTATAGATACTATCGCAGCAAAAATAAAAGAAAGTTTTAAAAGAGAAAATCCTTCATCATCATCTTGAGGTAGGATAATTGCAAGTTCATACCTCAAGCAAACGATTATTCCGACAATACCTGTAATAGATGTGAAGACAGATAAATCTCCAAAAACCTCTGGGGTAAATAATCTAGTGGTTACAGGAGCAAAAAGGAAATTTAATACTTGAGCAATAGTTGTACCTCCAACTAAGGTGAGTACAGACTTGCTATCAGGTGACAAACCTTTTTGTTTACGTATAAATGAATCTATTATTCTCACATATAATCCTATTGATAATGGTATTTTAATTGCTCTTTAGGTGTTCCATAATTTAATTCATTAAGGTCTTTGTCTTGGTATTATCCACAACGACCGTCAAAACCTTACCATGCCGTTTTAGCATGCCGAATACGACAACTTTTCCCGCTGCACCTCGACCCCATTTGACTTTACGAATACCGTCGAAGTAGCTCTCATCAATTTCTACTTCACCATTGAATACTTCAGCTGCTTCTTGGGCAAGGTGAAAAGCTATAATTTGACGTATGTTGCGGTAGAACAATGCAGCAGAATTGGGCTGAACATCCAGGATATTACTAATTCTTTCGTATTTAGCACAACATGACTTATGAATTTACCTTGTATTCATTGGGTAATATTGTAACTCACGTTGTCATACTAATGAAAGATTTAGTAACTGCTGAACAGGTCATGACCTCGAGAACGAAATATTCAAGAAGAAAAGTATGTTCCATCTTATAGTTTTGCTAAATTTGCAGCCAATGAGACCATGAGGATAGTTACCTATTCGCACTCTAGTACTTTGTCACATCTTAATCTGTGGATAAAGTCTCTTGAGCTTGATCCGGGCATCCTGAGTAGTAAACTGCCAGTCGACGCCCTTCTGCAAAGTATTGCGATGTGTTTCCCAAGCCAGAAGTTCCGCAGCCAACGTACCAATGGTATCGATCCTTCGATCCAAGCACCGTTTGCTCACCGCGCTTAATTCAATTTCTGCACTATTCAGCCAACTTCCATGCTTGGAAGTGAAGTGAATCTCAAGCCGTCTGGCCAAGTTCCGCGCGATCTTAGGAGAAAACGCCTCATAGAGCGATGACACCGAATGAGTATTCAGATTGTCCATGACCAGCCGCACTTTCTTGCATTCGGAGTATTCAACTTCAAGCAGATGTCGGATTTGATTCGCCCACTCGACTTTGGTTCTGTGTTCCCGTGGATTGGTATGTCGCCAGCCAGTCAGGGGTTCCGTGAACAAAAAGATGCAGCAGGTCCCATTCCGGATATATTCGCCGTCCTGTCGTGCGCTGGTTCCCTTCTTCATGGGAATTGACTCGCGCGTCTCGTCAAGAAGTTGGTAGGGCTTCTCGTCCATGCAGATGAGGGGAAACTCAGGATTGTAGGGCTGTTGATATACTTCCAGTACATCCTCCATACAGGCGACGAATGCTGCGTTCTGCTGGGGCGGGATGACCCAGCATGTACGCAGATGCGGCTTCAATTCGTTTTTTTTAACGTTCTATGAATGGTTTCATGGGAAATGCTCTCGACGATCTGAAGCTCGATGAGCTCTATCGGCCAAAAGTCGTAACGTCCACCGACTTCTGCCTTCTGGCGGCGAACTGCAACTCAGGGCAATGATTTTGGCTTCAACATCCCCGGTAATCTTGGGAGTGATTGGAGGAGTCGAGCGTTTCTTCCTTCCAAGAGCAGCATCCAAGCCTGAGAGAGCATAGGTTTTACGGATGCTATGGACCGTTTGGAAGTTGACCGAAAGGCGACTGGCTATTTCCTTTTCACTGAGCTTCCTGCCGCCGCTTTCATCAGCGGACAGTAGGACTTGTGCATGCATGATCATTTTGGCGGTAGATGAACCCTTTGAAGTTATGGTGATGAGTTTCTTTCTCTCTGCATCGGTCAGAACCACTCGATATTTGATGACTGGCATGGCTATACCCCTTAGAAAGAGTACACCACACCTTGAGGTTATATTATAAATTTAAATGTGACGGAGTACTAGTATGAGGGGAAATAGGAGTCATAGACCGCCACCAAAGGTGGCGGTCTATGGTGGACCCCGAAAACTGGACAGCAGAGGAAAGTTGCTGTTCAATGATGAACGGGGGGAATCATGGGAGAACATCGCATCCGGAGAACTGCCCAACTCACGTTCACGATCGCAGTTGAAGCGATAAAAGGGCAGAAGCAGATCAGTGAACTCGCAACGGAGTATGGAGTGCATCCCCAGCAGATAAGCGAATGGAAACGGCAATTGCTCGAGCATGGGACCGACGTGTTCGCCAGTGTAGCAGAACGTGATGCCAAACGGATAGAAGAAGAACGAGAAGAGCTCTACAAAACGGTTGGGCACCAGAAAGTACAGATTGATTGGTTAAAAAAAAGTCTCAGGATCTCCCGATTACCGAACGAAGAGCCCTGATCATGGCGCACACTGAGTTGAGTATCACTGAGCAATGCGCCTTGGTCGAGCTTCATCGATCGACATATTACTATGGTGCACAAGGAGAAACGGAAGAAAATCTGATGTACATGCGTCGAATAGACGAACTGTATACCGACAATCCCGCATGGGGATCCCGGAAGATGCGGGACAGACTACGCGAGGAAGGTCATGACGTGAATCGCAAACGAATACAACGGCTTATGCGCCTCATGGGTATCCAGGCACTCTATCCGAAGGGAACTACGTCCCGACCGAATCCTGAAGCGGGAATCCATCCGTATTTATTGGTTGGAATGGAAATAGTGCATGCAAATCAGGTGTGGTGTACCGATATCACC
This sequence comes from Treponemataceae bacterium, assembly GCA_963678065.2. Classification (GTDB taxonomy): domain Bacteria; phylum Spirochaetota; class Spirochaetia; order Treponematales; family Rectinemataceae. The sequence goes on along the minus strand of CAXXVZ010000003.1, from coordinate 248,473 downwards.
TATATTCGTCTCAAGCATGGATTTGCATATCTTGTCGCGATTATGGACTGGTATTCGCGAAAGATCCTGTCCTGGGAACTCTCAATCACGATGGACAAACTATTCTGTCTGTCGGCACTTGATCATGCACTGAACCGGTATGGGGCACCGGCAATTTTCAACTCCGATCAAGGATCGCAATTCACCAGTCCCGCTTTCACTCAGAAACTTTCGGATGCCGGGATCAGGATAAGCACTGACGGTAAAAAGCGGGCTTTGGACAACATCATGATCGAGAGGTTCTGGCGTAGCCTGAAGTATGAGGAAATTTACCTCATGGAGTATGCCGATGTGAACGAATGCAGATCGAGAATCAACGACTACATCGTGAAGTACAATTCTTTCAGACCGCACCAATCTCTTTTCGGGAAAACACCCGACTCTGTCTATGGTGCTGGGTTACGCAGCATCGTCGATGCTCATCAAGTCTATTCTGAGAAAATGGCGTCTTGAATAATGGGTCCACTATACTATGACTCAGCCCGAGAATGCAAGATGCGAACTTGTTCGGCGTTCGTCACACTAATTGTGACTTGGCCCGAATAAATTTCAGGTGCATTCTGGACCTGACGCCAATCCCATCCTTGATACATTTTTCTTTCCATACGAGGCGGCCGAAACGCGCTCCCGTATGGGATGCTAACATCGTTCAACTATTGAACGATGTTAGCATGAGATTTTTCTTGCTTCAAGCGAAAACTGCAATAAAATGTCAAATTTCGTATAAAAATATTCATTTCAGTATTACCTGAACCTATGTTGCGGGATGATCTTGACCTCATACAATCCGAATGGGAGAATTCACCTTCAGTATTCGCCGAGGCGGGGTCGGATATGAAAACCACCTCTGCGGAGCTTCTGCGACCAGGGTAGGAATGGAAATATGCAGACCCCAACGAAGCTCTGATATCACAGAAAAAAGAGCTACCCCTTCCTCTTCGGAGGGGTAGCTCTTTGCGCTTCGCATGTAATGAAAAACCAGGTAAAAGTTTTCAGCCCTTATAACACAACACCGGGTTGCGGGCGGCGGCGACTTCGTCCATGCGGCCGACGGGGGTGGTCGCGGGGGCGTCGTGGAGGAGGGCTGGGTTGGTGGTGGCCTCGGCGGCGATGGAGAGCATCGCGTCGATGAAGGAGTCGAGGGTGGCTTTGGATTCGGTCTCGGTCGGCTCGATCATGATGGCTTCGCCCACGATGAGGGGGAAGTAGATGGTGGGCGGGTGGAAGCCGTAGTCGATGAGGCGTTTGGCGATGTCCAGGGTGTGGATGCCCGGAGCGAGGTTGCCGGCCGTGACGAACTCGTGCATGCAGGTGCGCTTGTAGGGCTCGGGGTAGACGCCCGAGAGGCGGGCCTTGATGTAGTTCGCGTTCAGGACCGCGTTTTCGGCCAGGCGTCGGAGGCCGTCGGAGCCGAGCATTTTCACGTAGGTGTAGGCGCGCACGAGGACGCCGAAGTTGCCGTAGAAGGATTTCATGCGGCCGATGCTCGATTCCGGCATGACCATCGCGTAGTTTCCGTCGGCCTTGCGCGACGCGATCGGGCCGGGGAGGAATCGCACGAGGTCGGAGCGCACGCCCACAAAGCCCGCGCCGGGGCCTCCGCCGCCGTGGGGCGTCGAGAAGGTTTTGTGCAGATTGAAATGCATCACGTCGATGCCGGCTTCGCCGGGCTTGAAGATGCCCGTGAGGGCGTTCATGTTGGCGCCATCGCCGTAGACGAGACCGCCTGAGGCGTGCACGAGATCCGCGATCTTTTCGATGTTGCGGTCGAAGATGCCGAGGGTGTTCGGGTTCGTGATCATGATGCCCGCGACGGTGTCATCGAGCGACGCTTTCAGGGCTTCGAGGTCGACCTCCCCTTCCGCGTTGGAGGGAATCGTCTTCGCGATGAGGCCGGCCATCGTGCAGGAGGCGGGGTTTGTACCGTGGGCCGAGTCCGGGATGAGGATGACGTTGCGCTTGGCGTCGCCGCGCGCGAGGTGGTAGGCGCGGATGATGAGGACGCCGGCGAGTTCCCCGTGGGCTCCGGCGGCGGGCTGGAGGCTGCAGCCGGCGAAGCCGCCGATCTCGGCGAGGGACTCCTGGAGCCTGCAGATGAGGCCGATGGCGCCCTGGCACTGGGATTCCGGAGCGAGTGGGTGGATGTGGCGGAAACCGGGGAGGCCCGCCGCGTACTCGTTGGCCTTGGGGTTGTATTTCATCGTGCAGGAGCCCAAGGGGTAGAAGTGAGTGTCGATGGAGTAATTCTTTTGGGAAAGACGCGTGAAGTGCCTGACCACCGTAAGCTCGTCCAGTTCTGGGAGGGGAAGTTCTTCGCGGGCGAGATTCGCGGGGATGGGCGTCTCGGGGACGTCGCAGTGCGGCATGGCGCAGGCTACGCGACCTGAGCTCGAAAGTTCGTATACAAGGGCTTCGGGTGCGAGGTTCATGGGCGGGCCTCCTGCGGAGAAGCGGCGGCGGTACCAGCGGCGCCGGAAACGGCGGCGAGTGCGTCGGCCAGGCGCTCGATCTCGGCGCGGGTGTTCATCTCGGTCACGCAGACCACGAGGTCGTTCGGCCTGTCGGGATAATAGCGGCTTACGGGGAGCCCGGGGACTATGCCCTGGTCCGTGAGTTTTTCGGCGAGAGCGGCCGCAGGTGTGGGACAACGGACCGTGAACTCCTTGAAGAAATCCTTCGTCGCGAGCGAGAAGCCGGGAATGACGGCGATGAGACTGGCCGCGTAGTGGGCCTTGTTCCAGCAGAGTCTGGCTGCGGCCGCGAGGCCCGTCTTGCCCATGGCGGCGAGGTGGATGCAAGTCTGGAGCATCACGAGGCCCTGGTTGGAGCAGATGTTGGAGACGGCCTTCTCGCGCCTGATGTGCTGCTCGCGCGCGGTGAGAGTGAGAACGAAGCCGCGGCGGCCCGAGTGGTCCTTCGCCTCGCCGACGATGCGGCCGGGCATCTTGCGCACGAGTTTGGAAGTGGCTCCCATCATGCCGAGGAAGGGACCGCCGTAGCTCATAGCGTTGCCGAGGCTCTGGCCCTCGGCCGTGACAATGTCGGCGCCGAGTTCGCCGGGGCTCTTCAGGATGGCGCACATCAGTGGGTCGGTCTGGACGATGAAGAGGGCTCCCGCGGCGTGGACAGCCTCGGCGGCGGCTGCCATGTCGGGAATCTGGCCCGAAAAGCCGGGGTAGCTCGCGACGAGGGCGCAGACTGTCGACGAAATCGACTCCGAGGCCTCTGACTTCGTCGATTCGTCGAGACCGGCCATGGCCGCGGCAGGGCTTCCTTCGTACGTGAGGAAGCGCACGGGGAAGGCCTGGAAATACGTATCGAGGACGGCGCGATATTCGGGGTGGAGGTCGGCGCTCACGAGAACGAGGTTGCGTCCCGAGGCGTTCTTCCAGGCCATGAGGACGGCCTCGGCGAGAGCTGTCGCCCCGTCGTAGTGGGAGGCGTTGACGACGTCGACCCCGAAGAGCTTCGCGGCCATGCTCTGGTACTCGAAGATGGCCTGCAGAGTGCCCTGCGAGACTTCGGGCTGGTAGGGAGTGTAGGCCGTGAGGAACTCGCCGCGGCTCGCGAGGGCCGGCACGAGAGCGGGGATAAAGTGGTTGTAGGCTCCGGCGCCGAGGAACCAGGCTGAGCAACCGGAAGTGAGGTTTTTGGACGAGAGGATCTCGATCTCGCGCAGAACCTCGAGTTCGGAGAGACCTTTCGGCAGCGCGAGTTCGGGGAAGCGGCGCGAGGCGGGGATGTCGGCGAAGAGTTCGTCGATCGAGCCGAGGCCGATCGCGGCGAGCATGGCCTCGCGGTCGGCATCAGAATTGGCGATGAAGGGCACGTCGTACTCCTTGCCGGCTTATGCGGAGGCCTGAGACTCGTAGGTGGCTTCGTCGAGGAGGCTTTCCCACTCGGAGGGATTCGTCGGGGCAAAGCGGATCATCCAGCCAGAGCCCATGCAGTCCTTATTGACGAGGGCAGGATCTCCCTCGAGATCGGCGTTGACCGCGGTGACGGTGCCGGACATCGGCATATAGAGATCGGAGGCGGCCTTGACTGACTCGACGACGCCGAAGGTCTCGCCCTTCGCGATAGTCTTGCCGACCGGGGGCAGCTCGACGAAGACGATGTCCCCGAGCTCGGCCTGGGCATGTTCGGAGATACCGGCGACAATTTCCGAGCCCTCTTTTCGGGCGTATTCGTGCGAGCTCTGGTAGCGGATATTCGCGTTCATTGTGTTCTCCTTGTGTGTCGTTTATTTTTCGCCTGTCCTGCGATAGGCAGGAAGGTAGAGGGGGCGTTTGACGACCGCGGCCTTCTTGGCCTGTCCGCGGATGATGACGGCGAGCTCGGTCCCGATTTTTGCGAACTCGGGACGGACGAAGGCGTTGGCGGCATACTTCTTGACCGTGGGGCAGAACATCCCCGCGACGACCTGGCCGACGATTTCGCCGGAGGCGGTCGCGACCTCGTAGCCCTCGCGGGGGACGCCGCCCGTCACGTCGAGGCCGACGAGTTTGCGGCCCGGCCCCGAGGCGACTATGGACTCGAGGGCGGACTTGCCGGTGAAGTCTTTCGTGAAGTCGCAGGCCCACTTGAAGCCGGCCTCGATCGGGTTGATCGACGGGCTGATCTCGTGGCCGTGGAGCGGCATTCCGGCCTCGAAGCGCAGGGAATCGCGCGCGCCAAGCCCGATGGCCTCGGTCTCGATGCCGAGTTCGCGGCCCTTATCGAGGAGGAGTTCCCAAATCTTTACAGCCTGGACGGCGGGATAGAAGAGTTCACCGCCGTCCTCGCCCGTGTAGCCTGTGCGGCCGAAGAGGATGGGGACGCCCTCGATCTCGATGTTGGCCCACCAGAAGCGGGCGATGGAGGAGACGGCCTTCATGGCGCTGACTTCACCAACCTCGTTGGTGCCGCCAGCTCCGCTGACCTCACCAGCTCCGCTGGCGCTGCGGGCTATGATCGCGCCGGGGATGACGGAGGCGGTGCAGGGCTTCGCCACCGCGTCCAAAAGTTCCAGCGCGCGCGGCCCCTGGACCGCGATCATGTAGGCTGCGTCCGAGTGGTCGACGACAGAGACTCCCCGCGGGGCGCGGGATTTGAACCAGGCGAAGTCGGCGTCGCGGTTGCCGGCGTTGACGACGATCCACCAGGAGAAGGGAAGGCGGTAGACGAAGAGGTCGTCGAGGACGAGGCCGGATTCGTCGAGAAGAAGGGAGTAGCGGGCCTCGCCGGGGACCATGTCGGAGATTTTCGAACTCACCGTGGCGTCGACGAACTCGTCGGCGCCGGGACCGGATACTTCGAGCTGACCCATGTGGTCGATGTCGAAGAGTCCGACCGAGCGGCGCGTAATGAGGTGCTCCTCGACGGAGCCTTTCGGGTAGCGTATGGGCATGTCAAAGCCCGCGAAGGGTGCCATCGTGGCCCCGTGGGCCAGATGCCAGTCGTGCAGAAGTGTGGATTTCAGTTTATGCCTCCTTTGGTTCGGAGAACGAAACGTGCTTTTGTTTGACAGGATAGCATGGAATTGGGCGGGGAACAATGTGGATTGAGAGTTTAGGCAGGATTACCGGGATTCCAGCAGGATTTTCATGAAATGGGGAGAAAAATGAAAATTGCCGCGAACTTCAATCACGATGCAAGTTTTAAGGCAATGGGTGATCAGGGCGAATTCGCTAATGAAAGTCCGGACAGTCGACATCCTCAACCCCTTCTCTCTTGCGACTTTTTCGGGCGGCAAAGACGCAGTTCTGGATATCCGGGCCCGTGATGAATCAGGGAGAGACCTCCAGGTAGAAATCCAGCTGCGGCAGCTGGAAGCGGCAAATCACAGGATGACCGACAACATTTGCAGGCTCTATGCCGACCAAATCAAAAAGGCGGGGAATACCGCGACCACAAACCTGTCGTGGCTGTCTGGATATTCAACGAGCCCCTGTTTCCGGAAGGACGATGGATCGATGCGATACGGATGGTTCGCGATTCCTCGAATAGTGTCTTTGACGATCACCTCGCGATCGTCATTCTGGAGCTGGGCATGTGGAACAGGCTTGCTCAGGAAGAAGAAATGCTACCCTCTCAGGTCTTGCAGGAGAACTCTCAAGGGCTTACGTTTACAGAAGAAAGCCTTGCCGACCTCACTCGGTGGATGAGGTTCCTCGCGTCGGGAGAGGAACTCGACCCAGAGGAACTGCCCGAGTGGGCCCGGCAGGATTCGATGCGGGAGGCTGTGGAAATCATGGGAGCTTTCACGAAGGAAGAGGAAGAGCGGGACTTATACTGGCGACAGATCGAGGCCGAGCGGCTGACAAATTCGATGCGCGGCGATGCCATCCGGAAAGGAATGGCAGAAGGTCTGTCTCAAGGGATAGCCCAAGGGATAGCTCAAGGGATAGCCCAAGGGATAGCTCAAGGAATAGTGCAGGGGCGCGACGAGGGAGAAGCGGCGGCTCAACGCACAATCGCGCTGAAGATGAAACAGCTCGGGATTTCTGTCGACATGATAATCGAAGTGACCGGAATTTCGGCTGAAGAGCTGGGATAAAGAGAAATCAGGATTCTTCGGACTCTCAAGGAGGAAAAAAGATTTGGACTAGGATTCAGAAGCTGTTGCGCGACAGGGGGCGGCCGATGAAGACGCCTTCGCCGCCGAGGTAGTCGCGGGTTTCGCCTTCGATGAGGATCTGGACGTCCTGGACGGTCGGAAAGGTGGTGGCCGTATAGACGACCTGCTTGAGCTGGGCGGCGTAGCCCTCGATCCCGAAGCGGTTGTACATGAAGGCTTCGTTGAAGTTGAGGACGGCGGTGGAGCCCTGGATCTTCACCGACAGCAGGCGGGAGTTCAGGGGGATCAAGGAGACGAGTTTGCGCCGGAGCTCCTCTTCGGAGGGCCCTTTCACGAGGGCGCCGAGGGCGTCGAGGAGGGGCGAGGATGTCACGGGAATCTCGCGGGTGACTTCCTGGCGGGAAATGATGCCGTCATCGTCGATGCGCACGAAGTAGAGCTTGACCGGGCGCCTCGGGAGGGCGAGAGTCGTCGAGGTTTCAGCCGCGGGCAGGGTCGTCGTGGAGTTGGGGTCGCGGGGACTCATGAGGGGGCCCGGAAGGACGGTGGTCGCTGTGGTCGAACCGGGGAGCTGCATGCCGGGAGGGAGGGACTGGCCGGGCGTTTCGGTTCCCGGCTCGGGGGCGATCTTGGGTGCGGGGGTGACAGGGTTCTTTTTCTTGTCGCCGAATTTGCGGTCGCGGATGGTCTCCACGATCTTCGTGCGCTGGAGGGTGGCCTGGATTTCCGGCCAGCTGAGGGCGAAGAGAAAGGCGATGACGATGACGCCGGCGAGCCAGAGGAGGCAGCCTGTGTTGCCGGAGGATCCTGTATCTCTCGTGGGTCGACGTCGGGTGGCCATATTTTAATTTATACTAAACGGCGAAAGGGCTCAGGGTCAAGGCTGGAGAAGAGTTCCGAGGGTGGACTGAGGACCAGGCCCTGCGACGGCCTAATGAAAGACCCCTAGAAGTCTGACGATGTCGCGCTCGGGGTCGAAGGGGCGCGTTGGTTCAAGAAAGGCGAACTGGGCGTAGTGAGGATTGTGGAACTGCACGAGGAGGCCGTCCGCCCTGAGGCGGATGAGGTCCTGGACGGGGCGGTGACCCGAGAACCAGAGCCTCGGGCCGGGGACCTGCGTCAAAAGCTTGTCGAGACTTGCGCGGACCGAACCGGGGAGGGCTTCGTCGTTGCCGGTCCAGGTGAGGGCGTAGACGGTGTCGGGGCGGTCTCTGTACTCGATGATGTCCTCGCGGGTCAGACAGGTGGCGGGCTCGGCGTGACTCGCCGCAAAAGCGGCGGCGGAGCCAGGGCGGAGGGCGACGAGGGGCAATGAGAGTTCGAAGCCTCGCCAGGATTCGAGGAGATCGGCGCCGTAGGTCGACTCGAACCAGGAGGCGCCCATGGCACTCTCCGAGGCGTACTTGAAGAAGTGGCGGTCGCCGTGGTCGGCCCGGTCGGCGAGGTTGTCGTGGTTGCCTTTGAGAAAATGGAAGTTGCCGGGGTAATCGGCCTTGAGTTCCATGACCTGGAGCATGGCGCCGAGGGCGAGGCCCATCTCCTCGTCCATGGCTCTCCGCTCCCTCCAGCCGGAGAAATATTCGCCGAGGGCGGCACGCCAGCGCCTCGCGGCTTCGGGGCTGCCCTCCGTGTTGATGCCGTCGCCGAGGCAGACGAGGTTGATCCTGCCGCGGGCGAGGAGGTCGCCGACATTCGGCGCAGGGGCTCTGGCGGCAGGGGCAGTTCTGTCTGCCGCGGCTTCGCCCGCTGTCCCCGGCGGAGCCCAGCCAAGGATGGCGGCGAGGAAGTCGCCGCGGGCGTGGAGGTCGGGGACGAGAATGGTGGGCAGCTCGGGAAGAATGACGAGGCCGCCGGGACGACCGGAGCTGTCAGCGGGGCGGATGCGGAGCTCCTCAGAGTCGAGGGCGGCGCACGCGGCTTCGAGGCGGGCGCGAAGGAGCCCAGAGTCCGGAATCATGGCCGCCTCTCTTTAGGAAGCCGCTCCGTCGATCTGTGCGAGCCAGCCCGCGGCGACGGGATCTTCGGGCTCGAGGTCGAGGGCTGTTCGGAAGAAGCCGGAGGCCTCGTCGACTTTCCCCGCGCGCAGGGAGACGACGCCGAGGTTGGTGATGACTTTGACATTGTCGCCCTCGATGCGGAGGGCTTTTTCGAGGGCGCGGCGGGCCGCGGCGTAGTCACCGAGCTCCATGTGGCAGATGGAGAGCTCGTTGAGAGCGTCGACCCCGTCGGCGCCGAGCTCGACTGCCTTCTGGAAAGCGTCGCGCGCGTTTTCCCAGCGCGAAAGGCGGCGACAGGCCCAGCCGATGAGGAACCAGCCATTCCAGACTTCGGGGTGACGGGTCACGAATTCGCGCGCTTTGTCGAGACCCTTCTCTTCTTCGCCCATTCTGATGAAGTCGAAGGCTTCCTTGAAAAGGTTGTCGAGGTAGCCCGAATCTTCGATGGTTCGGCTGATTTCGGCGGCGCGGGTCTTTTTGTCCTCGTCCTCCCCTATCTTGAGGTAGGTGGCGAAGAGGGAGTGGGCGCGGGAGTAGTTCTGGCGGCGCAGGAAGAAGAGGGCGGCCTGATAGTAGGCTGGCGCGAAGGGCGGGTCCTGGGCGAGGAAGTCCTTGTAGATGGCGAAGGCTTTCTCTCGCATGGACTCGGCGAGCTCGTTCTGCTCGGTCTGGGCGTAGGATTCGGCCCGCTCCTCGTAGAGGATGGCGAGGTCGAGGAAGGGCTCGGGTACCTCGGGGTAGAGGCCCGCGAGGGCGCGGAAGATTTCCTCGGCGATATCCCACTCGCGCTCGCCGGCCTTGGCGACGCCGGCCTCGGAGAGCTCGGAGAGAAGTCCGGGGCGGACTGCCTCGACGATGGAGCGGTACTGGGCGGCGTGTTTGTGGCCCGGGTTCCAGGCGAGGACGCGCAGCATGCCCGCGACGAGACTTTCGGGGGTGATGGAGCGGGAGTCGATGCCGTTCCGAACGGAGGCTCCGGCAGTCTCCAGGGGCAGGAGGATGGAGTCGTCGGGAATGATATCCGCGAGGCTCTTCTTGAGGGCCTCGGGCAGACGTATGAAGACGAGACGGGAGAGGGCCGCCTCGCTCTGTGCGGGATCGGTAGAGATTACCATGAAGGCTCCTTGTCAATCCGATAAAATGGCTTGTAGGATTTTATCGGATTGACATTCGTGTATTCGGAAACCTGCCGGTTTTCGAATACACGCGATTTTTATGTAGTGCAGAAAAGTCGATTTCGACTTTTCTGACACCTGTCACCTTTATTTGTCCTTCCAGGGGAAGATCATGCCCTTGAGCGTGCGGGGGCCGACGAGATCCTTGTCTTCCTCGAGCAGTTCGTCCCAAGGGACCTTCTTGCGGTTGGCTCCGGGATTGGCCTCGAGCCAGTCGTATTTCTTCATCCTGAGCCTGACCGCCACGTCGAGGGCGAGGGCCATGCCGGCAAATCCAGGCGCCATGAAGGCGAGGAAGAAGGAGATGGCGAAGGTGACTGCGTTGTAGATGAGAAGGAAGATCGAGAAAGCGGCGTTGTCGAAGAACATGATGAAGGATTTCCGGATGTTCTTTTTGAAGCCTCCGCCGAGGCGGGCGCGCAGAGGGATGTAATACTGCAGCGATAACAGGGCGATGAGGGCGCACCAGAAGAGGATTCCGGCCGCGAAGACTCCGAGGAGCCCCCCGTTGGAGAGATAGAAAGGGAGGCCGACTGATACGAGAACCCAGCCGACTATCGCGACGGCGGCCATCTGGAGGCCGGGAACGAGGCCGGCCTTGAGGTCGTCCAGGACCTCGCGGAAGGCGACCGAGCCGTAATCGGCGACGCGTACGAGGGCGTAGACGCAGGCCGACCACCAGACGGAGCAGAGGAGTATGGCGAGGGATACGGGTACGAGGGTCAGGGCGCCCGAGAGCCCCAGCGACATGGGGAGAATCACGACGAGGGCGACGAGGCCGAGGAAGACGAGGTTCAAGGCCACCAGGGCGAAGAGATGGTCCCAGCCGTCGAAAAAGGCTTTTTTGAAGTAAAATCCTAGCATCCTATCCATATAGCGCAGCTCGGACGGAAAGGCAATATACCGCGGCATATCCATCCTTGACCGAACGCGGGAAAAGCCCGTATTCTGAACAATGGAGCCCGCGACGGAAAGCTCTGGCGCGCGACTATCATCAATTAAAGGAGAGGTACCGACTTGAACGATCAGTACCGCTTCCCGCTCGAAAACTTCATGGCTAAAGAGAAGTTCGAGCGCATCAAGGATTTCTCCAAAGGGCTCGAAACGCCCTGTCTCATCCTGGATCTCGACGTCATCAGACAGAAGTACCAGGAACTCCGCTCACACCTCTCGTTCGCGAAAATCTACTACGCGGTCAAGGCGAATCCGGACGACGCGGTGGTTTCGCTCCTCAGGGATCTCGGCTCCAACTTCGATGTGGCGACCCGCTACGAACTCGACCAGCTCCTCAGACTCGGAATTTCTCCGGATCGGATGAGCTTCGGCAACACGATCAAGAAAGAGAAGGACATCGCCTATTTCTTCGAGAAGGGCGTGAGGCTCTTCGTGACCGATTCGCTTTCCGACCTCGACAAAATCTCACGCGCCGCCCCCGGCTCGCGGGTTTTCTTCCGCCTTCTCACTGAAGGTTTGGGCGCGGACTGGCCGCTCTCGCGCAAGTTCGGCTCCCACCCCGACCTGGCCCGTCAGCTCATCAAGACGGCGGTGCGCTTCGGCCTCGAGCCCTACGGCATCTCCTTCCATCCGGGAAGCCAGCAGCGCGATGTCGGCCAGTGGTCTTCGGCCCTGACCACGGTCGGCCAGCTCTTCAACTGGGCCCGCGAGGACGCCCACGTCGACCTCAAGATGATCAACATGGGGGGCGGATTCCCCGCCAACTATGTCGACCCGACCGACAACATCGGCCAGTACGCCGACGACATCCGCAGGTTCCTCGACAACACGTTCAAGGACCACTGGCCCGAGGAGATCATCATCGAGCCGGGTCGATCCATGGCCGGCGACTCGGGCGTCATCGTCGCGGAGATCGTCAACATCGCGAAGAAATCGGTCCACGACCGCTACCCCTGGGTCTTCCTCGACATCGGCAAGTTCGGCGGCCTCATCGAGACCCTGGACGAGGCGATCAAATACCCAATCTACTTCGAGGGTTCGGGCAACTCCGTGGACGTGATCCTCGCAGGCCCCACCTGTGACTCGATGGACATCCTCTACGAGAAGGCGACCTACCTCATGCCCGAGAGCGCGCGCATCGGCGACAGGGTCTACATCCTGACTACGGGCGCATACACACAGAGTTACTCTTCCATCTATTTCAACGGCTTCCCGCCGCTCACTTCGTATATCCTGAAATAAGCGCGACGAAGTAAGTCCGACAGGGAGAGAAAATGGCGAAGGAAGGCCGACGAGTGGCCGGGCCGGGCGCGGTTTCGCGAAGGGCCGGCAGGCCCGGGAACAGACCTTCCCCCTCCGCGGCTCAGGCTTCCGGCGGAAAATCGCGGGAAGAGGAGCCCGAGGGGGCTCAGGCGAAGAGAATCGCGTCCACGGTCGCGGGGATACTCGTCCTCGCGAGCGTTGTTTTCATCATGGGACTGTGGTTCGCCAGGAATCCGGGGCCGGGAAGGACTCCGTCCGCGGAAACGATCGCGGCGCAGAAAGCGATCACCGCGACCACCCTTCCCTCCCCTCGTCCTGTGCCGACGCCGGAGCCTCTTGTCAAACCCGCCGCCCAAGCGACAAAACCGACGCCAACGCCAGTTCCGGCCGCCAAGGGATCCGTTCAGAGCCTGACGATCGCCACCTGGAATGTCAGGGACTGCGCAATCGTCGACAAGAAGACGGGCATACGCACAAACCTGCACGACAGCATCGCCCGCGTGACAAAGAATGCCGGCGCGGACATTCTTGTCCTCGAGGAAGTCCAGTCCGACAGCAAACCCGGGGGGGACATGACTTCGCTCTCCTTTGCGCTCGCGAAGGAGGGGTGGACCATGCCCTACACGGCCATCCTCGAGACGGGCACGCAGGACGACATCGCCATATTGAGCCGTTACCGCATAGTCTCGCAGGAGTCTGTCGCGAGAGCGGACAGAAAGGGGGACTGGCCCCGCCCCGCCCTCCTCGCGCGCATCGACGTGAAAGGGCGGGAACTCACCGTAATCGGATTGCACCTGAAGGCTTTGTCCGACGCCGACTCGCTCGGAAAGCGGCGCGCCCAGGCGCGGGCCCTCGCCGACTATCTGCGCGGCCGCGTCGACGAAAAACGCCTGGTCGTCGTCGCCGGGGACATGAACACGACATCAGTCGGCGACAGGCTGCCGGTCGGCGAGGGTGCGGAGTCGGGGCTCGGGACCACGACGATGGGCTATCTCCAGATCAGGGACGACGCCCAGAGCACGAATGACCTCTTCGCAGTGAACGAGTACCTTCTTCCGGGAAAACCGACCTACGATAAGGGGGCCCACCGGAATATTCTCGACCACATCCTTCTATCAGGGGCGGCGAAGTCAGCCTATGTCGGAGGAAGCGTCGCCGTGCGCGACAGCGATCCCGACGTGGACATGAGATCGGTATCGGATCACTTTCCCGTGCTGCTGAGGCTGGAGATACCGCTCTCCGGGTTTTGACAGGAGAGGGAGCCGACCACGGCGGGCGCGGAGGCCCTTAAGACGGATCAGTGGCCGGACTTGGCGGAGGCGAGCCAGGTGGCCGCGGCGGCGATCTCGTCGCAGAGTTCCGGGATGTCGCCGGCCTCGACGCTGGAGAAGGCGACGCGGAGGTACCTGTCCTGCATGGAGATGGTGCCGATGCCCTTCTCGTCGAGAAGCTTGATCCGGAGGGCCTCCGCGGAGATGCCTTTGCACTCGAAGCTCATGAAGTAGCCTGAGTTGAAGGGAAGAGGCGCCAGACAGCCGGGAGCGCCCGTGGTCGCAAGCCAGTTTTTCATGGCGCGGTACCGGCTCTCCAGGATGGCCCGGTAGGCTTTTTTCTGCTCCTCGTAGCCAGGGAATTCCAGGGCCTTAAGAAGGAGGTTCTGACCGGGAGCGTTGGAGTTGGAGACCGAGGAGCGGATGACTCCGCCGAGTTTCTTGGTGAGAGCTTCGCAGTGGGTGGCTGAGAGGCCTTTGCCGGCGAAGGTGACGAAGCCGACGCGGAAGCCCCAGACGTAGTCCTCCTTCGTGGGGCCGTCGGCCTTGACTGCGAGGATGTTCTCGTGAACCGCCGAAAGTGGGCCGAAGAGGGATTCTTTGAGGAGGCCTTCTTCATACTGGAGGCCGAAGTAGGCGTCGTCCATGATGACGAGGAGGTCCGTGCCCTCGTCCGCTATGCGGCAGAGCGCCTCGACGATGGATGTGGCTTCGGCGAGGGTGGGCGAATAGCCCGTGGGGTTGTTCGGGAAGTTGAGGACGCAGATGGCCTTGCCGCGCCTGCTTCCCGCCTCTCGAAGCTGCGCTTCCATGCCGGCGACGTTGAAGCCACCATCGGCAAATATGGGATAGGTCAGGCCGGCGGCGGTCTTCCGCTCTTCCACGATGAGGCGATAGTTGGGCCAGTGGAGGTCGGGAACGACGACAGTATCGCCCGGCTCGACGAACATGTCGGCGAGGTACGAGACGGCGGCGGTGAGGCCAGGCACGACGACGGGCAGGGAGTAGACCGAGCCCGAAAGGGAAGGATTCTTCTCGATGAGGGCTTTCTTCCAGCGCTCGCGCACGGCCTGGACTCCGCTCGTGGGGGCGTAGGCGACAGCCTCGTAGGGGTTGAGCGTGGGCATGCCTTCCCGGATGGCGTCGAGAATCATGGGTTCGCCGCGGGTGTAGGCCATGCCGACTGTGGCGTTGAAGCGGTGGGCTTTCTGGGTGGCTTCGGCGCTCTGGGTGAGGATACCCTTCGGGAAATACATGCGCCTGCCCATGTCGGATAGAAGGCGTTCGGCCACGGTTCCTGCGAGTGCCCTGTTGAGTTCTTCGGCGAGAATGTTCATCCTGCGTACCCCCGGCAAAACCCTATAGTCGGTGCCGCGGACTGTCAAGCGGCTTCGTCATAATCGACGATTGAAACGAGACGGCGCTTCGAACGCTGGTGTGACTCATTTATGATTCATTGACAATATATTGATTCAATGATTTTATACTCATATATTCAGTATCATCTCACGGAGGATATCATGAAAAAGATTCTCGCAGTTGCCCTTCTGCTTGCCTTCTCGGCGGGCTTCGCTTTTGCGCAGGTCGATCTTTCCAAGGTGAAGGACGGCGTCTACTTCGCTTCCGAGTCCGGCTTCAGCAAGTCAGGCTGGAAGGATCAGGTCACCCTGACCGTGGCTGGCGGGAAGATCACCGCCGTGTCGTGGAACGGCCTCGGCAATCTTCCCGGCGTCACGGACAAAAAGTCCTGGGCCGCCGCCGGCAAGTATGGCATGAAGAAGGCTTCCAAGCTCGGAACCGAGTGGGATCAGCAGGCCGCCGCCGCCGAGTCATGGCTCGTGAAGAGCCAGGATCTCTCCCTCGCCAAGTTCGACAAAGACGGAAAGACCGACGCCATCTCCGGCGCTTCCATGACCACCAAGGGCTTCATCGAGCTCGTGAGCAAGGCCCTCGCCTCCGCGCCCATTTCGAAGGGCGCCTTCAAGAAAGACGGCTACTTCTACGCCGAGCAGTCCTCTTTCGACAAGAACTCCGGCTGGAAGGACTCAGCCGTCGTCGTCGTCGTGAACGGAACCATCGTCGACGTTCTCTGGAACGGCACCTATAAGGACAACACCAAGAAGTCCAAGCTCATCGAAGCCGAAACCGGCAAGTACGGCATGGCCAAGGCTGCGAAGAAAGGCGAGTGGAATGTCCAGGCCGCGGCTGTCGAGGATGCTATCGTCAAGGCCGGCGATCCTGCGAAGATCGCCATGAAAGCCGACGGAACCTCCGACGCGGTTTCCGGCGCCTCGATCCACCTCACGGTGGTGAGTCTCGCCGCTGAGGCGCTCAAAGCCGCCCGCTAAATACCTTATGCGGGTCCGCTGAAAAGGCCATTGACCGCCCGATACCGGCCACCCCACACTGGGGTGGCTTTTTTATGCCCAAAGCTTGCAGGCGGAGCGGGAGAGCCCCTCTTGCCCGGAAAGCCGGGCGGGGGGGATCGGGAGGCCGGTATGGTGCATGGATTCGAGGGGCGGGAACCCATTGTGCGGGATGCCTCATTCATCGCGTGGAACTCTGACATTTCGGGCGATGTCGAACTCGGTCAGGATGTCTCGGTCTGGTACAACGCGACGCTCCGGGGCGATGTCGCGGCGATCCGGATCGGGGACAGGTCGAACATCCAGGATGGGGCTGTGCTCCATGTGTCGGATGGCATGCCCTGCTTTCTCGGAAAAGATATCACCGTGGGGCATGGCGCCATCGTGCACGCCTGCACGATCGGGGACAGGTGCCTCATCGGCATGGGCGCCATCGTGCTCGACGGGGCGGTGATCGGGAAGGAATCGATCGTGGGCGCCGGAGCGCTCGTCACCGGAGGCAAGAGTTTTCCGCCCCGCAGCCTCATCATCGGCAGCCCCGCAAAAGCCGCACGCCCGCTGACAGACGAGGAGGTCGACTCGATAGCGGAGCGCGCGAGGCACTATGTGGAGCTCGCGTTCAGGACCGTGGCGAGCGTGAAACCCTAGCGTATCGGGGCGAGAGACGAAGAGCTCCGTCCCGGATGGCGGCGTGGCGACCTTTGAGCCTTTCGCGGCCGCACGCCGCTTCCGTCCTCGAATTGCCGATCTTCGATGGTATTCCCTTTTCTTGCCTTCCGTATTCGGGTAAACTCGATTTCGGCGCCGGGTTCCAGCGAGAATCCGTCTTTCGCGCCTACTCCGCGGTCTTCAGACCGGACCTCAAGGTGGATGGAATCGGATGGAAACGCTGGACATGGACAACCGGGCTGATTTCGGACCGGACGGCAAAAATCCCGAGCTTTTGAGGACTCTCGCGGCGATGTACGGAGAGAGAGGGGTCGCTCCGGCTCTGGAACGCTACAGACGGCTCGTGGAGGATCTCGCGGTCAGCCTTCCGGCAGGCGGCCGCAATCCAGGCTTCCGCTTCTATTCGGCGCCCGGCCGGACCGAGCTCGGCGGGAACCATACGGATCACAACCATGGAAGGGTACTCTGTGCGGCAGTCAGGCTCGACGCCGTCGCCGCTGTCGCGCCGCGGAAAGACCCGATCGTGCACATCGTCTCGAAGGGCTATGCCCGCCCCATCGAAATCGACCTGCGCTCGCTCGAAGCGAGGCCCGAGGAGGCCGGCACCACACAGGCTCTGGCGCGCGGCGTCGCGCGCGGACTCTCGGAGCGCCATCTTTCGCGCACGGGAGCCGGCTTGTGCGGCTTCGACGCAGTGATCCAGTCCGAGGTTCTCCAGGGCTCGGGCCTGTCGAGTTCGGCGGCGATCGAGGTCCTCTTCGGCACCATCATGGCCGATCTCGCGGGGGTGAAGGTCAGTCCGGTCGACATCGCGAAGATCGGGCAGTATGCCGAAAATGTCTATTTCGGGAAACCAAGCGGCCTCATGGACCAGACGGCGAGCGCTGTCGGCGGAATCGCGCAGATCGATTTCGCGGATCCGTCCAGTCCCGTCGTCGAGAAGATCGAGTACGACTTTGAGCGGAAGGGCTATGCCCTCGTCGTTGTGGACACGGGCGGGAGCCACGCCGACCTGACGGCGGATTACGCCTCGATCCCCGCCGACATGAAGGCGGCCGCGGCAGTCTTCGATGCTGGTTTCCTCCGCGATGTCGATCCCGGACTCATCCTCTCGTCGGCTCAGGCGATACGGGCCGCCGCGGGGGACAGGGCATTCCTCAGGGCATTTCATTTCGCGCGGGAAAACGCGAGGGTTCCTCTTATGACGGAGGCGCTGAAATCGGGCAGGCTCGACGAGTATTTCGCCCTCGTGCGCGCCTCGGGGGACTCGTCCTGGCGGTTCTTGCAGAACCTGAGCGCGCCCCATTCGCCGCGGGAGCAGGGGCCCTGCGTGGGACTCGCTCTCTCCGAGAGTCTCGGGTCTGACTCCGCCGGCCGGACCGTGGTCAGCCGCGTCCACGGCGGAGGCTTCGCGGGCACGATACAGGCATATGTACCTCTCGCCCTCATGGGAGACTACACGGGACTTCTCGAATCCTGCTTCGGCCCGGGGCGGGTGATCCCCATCGCGGTGCGCGCGCCGGGAGCGATACGGGTGTTCTGAAGGGTGTTCCGACGCGCGGTTCGGACCAGCCCGCAGCTGCCCTGACGCGCGAATCCGCTTAAGGGATAGGCACAAGGAGTGATCATGGCATCAGCGAAAAAAGGTTTCGGGCCCTGGATGGGGATCACCTTCCTCATCGGTTTCGGCTTCTTCACCATGGGTCTCATGGACCCGCTCTACGACACCTACACGCCGATTTTCCTCGGGAAGTACGTGTCGAAGATGAGCGTGGTCGGATTCCTCATGACCCTGGACAACATCTTCGCGCTCTTTCTCATCCCCTTAGTCTCGGTTTTATCGGACAAGGCCTCGACGAGGATCGGCAGACGCATGCCCTTCATCCTCGTGCTGTTACCGATAACGGCTCTCTTCTTCGGGCTTCTGCCCTACGCGGCCGGGGTCTCCCTCCTTGCCCTCGTCGCCATGATCTTCGCGCTGAACCTCGTGAAACAGTCCGCGCGCGGCCCCGTCGTCGCACTCATGCCGGACATCATTCCGGGCGAATACCGCTCGGAGGCGAACGGCGTCATCAACACGATGGGCGGCATCGCGAGCATTGTCGGGACGATCGGGCTGGCGCGGCTCATGGATGTCGACACAGTCCTGCCCATCCTCGGGAGCACGAAAGACCGCCTGCCCTTCCCGCTCGCGGGACTCTTCGTCATCTTCGCCGTCATCCTCCTCTTCCTCTTCGTGAAGGAGAAGCGCGGAATCTCCGGGGGAGCCAGGTCGACCGGCGGGGCCGGGAAAAATGCTGACAGCGCCGTTTCTGCCGAGAGTCCGGATTCCGAAAAGAAAGTCCCCATTTTCGCATCCTTCAAAGCTGTCGCGACATCGAAGGACAAGAGCGCCCTCTTCATCCTCATTTCCCTCTTCCTGTGGTTCCTCGGCTACCAGGGCGTTCTGCCTTTCATCGGGAAGTACAGCATCGACGTGCTCGGAACCTCGAGCGGGACGGCGGCCCTGGCGGCGGGAATGGTCGGCATCGCCTACGCCCTCTTCGCCATACCTTCGGGCTACTTCGCGCACCGTTTCGGGCGCAAGAGAACCATCCGTGTCTCGCTCGTCGCCATCGCGATCCTGACTTTCTGTCTCTTCCTCCACGATCCCGTCACCAGCGGACTCGGATCATCCCTCAGGCTTTTCAGCTTCTGGGGCATCATGTTCCTCTTCGGCGTATTCTGGGTCTCTGTGGTCACGAACTCCTTCCCCATGCTCTGGCAGATGGCGAGCTGGGGGACGATGGGTGTGTACACGGGGCTGTATTACACCGCGAGCCAGCTCGCGGCCATTCTCGCGCCGATCATCACGGGCAGCATCATCGACCTGACCGGCTACCGGGGCATCTTCCTCTTTTGTTCGCTGTGCATGGTAGCAGCCTGGTTCGTGATGGGCAGAGTGACGGGCGGCGAGGCGGCCGCGCAGAAAAATGGGTCCGGATCCTGAGCGGAATGGATTGAGCGCTGCCCGCCTTCTTTTTATTGCGCAGACGCTTTGCAAAGTCCCCGTGGCGGGATACACTTAGGTTAACTCATGGCTCCGGACTCTCCGGAACCCCAGAAGGAGGTGCTTCATGAAATCGCAGGACAAACCGAAGACTTCTGAAAAAAAGAAGCCGCAGAAGACGCTGAAGGAAAAAAGAGCGGAAAAGAAGTCGAAGAAGGATTCGAAGAGTTCTTCCGTGGAGTAAAACCGGACCCGGGGGGCATCCAGCCTCCGGCACCGGTCCGCAGGGTCTTTCCCCAGCGTCATTATACGAGGCCTGCCCGAAGGGGCGGGCCTTTTCTTTGTTTTGCCGCGTACGGCTGTGCAACAACCGTGGCCATCTGCAAGAGTGGTCGCGGGAAACGGACAGGGCACCCCTTCCGGAGTGCCCTGTCGTGGATGCTCAGGCGGATCGCTCTCCGCCGCCCTGTTCCGTCTTAAGCCTGCTCGTCCCACTTGACCGGGAGGATGGAGGCTTCGGTTTCCCTGTCGAAGTAGCGCGCCTTGTCCATGGAGGGGATGAACTCGATCGCGTCGTTGTGCTTGTAGAGGTGATGCGGCGGCAGGCGCGCGATCAGGTTCTGGCCGTTGATGTTGGCCTGGAGGTGGATCTCGGCGCCGAGAGGCTCGACGACGGTAACCTTGCCCTTGATCACATTGGCCTGGTCCACATTCGCGTCGACCACGAGATCCTCGGGGCGGACTCCGAAGGAGATTTCCTTGCCGACATAGGCCTTGAGGAGCTCGGCGTGGGCCGCGACCGGGGTGATGTTGACGCCGGAGCCCTGGACCCTGATGGTCCCGCCTTCCTGGACGACTTTGAGGGTGAGGAAGTTCATGGGCGGAGAGCCGATGAAACCGGCCACGAACTTGTTGATGGGGTTGTTGTACATGTAGAGCGGCGATCCGATCTGCTGGACCTTGCCGTCGCGCATGACGACGATCTTGTCGCCCATGGTCATGGCCTCGACCTGGTCGTGGGTGACGTAGATCATGGTGGCCTGGAGGCGGTCGTGCAGCTCGATGAGTTCGGCGCGCATCTGGACACGGAGTTTGGCGTCGAGGTTGGAGAGAGGCTCATCGAAGAGGAAGACCTTGGGGTTGCGGACGATGGCGCGGCCGACGGCGACGCGCTGGCGCTGGCCGCCCGAGAGGGCCTTGGGTCTGCGTTCGAGGAGCTTCTCGATGTCGAGGATGCGGGCCGCTTCCTTGACGCGCTTGTCGATCTCGTCCTTGGGAAGTTTGCGGATTCTGAGACCGAAAGCCATGTTCTCGTAGACGGTCATGTGGGGATAAAGAGCGTAGTTCTGGAACACCATCGCGATATCGCGATCCTTGGGGGGAACGTCGTTGACGAGCTTGCCGTCTATGAGGAGCTCGCCCTCGCTGATGTCTTCCAGGCCGGCGATCATGCGGAGTGTCGTGGATTTTCCGCAGCCGGAGGGGCCGACGAACACGACGAATTCCTTGTCCTTGACGGTGATGTTCGCGTTCTCTACCGCGCGGACATTGCCTTCGTAGACCTTGCCGATCTTCTTGAGTTCTACCTTAGCCATGATTCCTCCAATGGAGAGTTATGTTAGTTTTCAGATTTTACACGGTCTCGCCATTCCCGTCAAACGGGAATTGTCAGGATCGGGCATTTTTGATTGGAAATAATCTGCTTGGGGATCTCAAGTCCCTCCCGCGCGGAACTAGAATCCGAGGGATGAGCGCCAGGCGTGAAGGAGGATGCCGAAGGCGACGGCGACGTTGAGTGAACCTTTGGCGCCAATCATGGGGATCGAGACCCTTCCGAGACCGCAGAGTCTGAGAGCTTCGGGCGAGACGCCGAGTTCCTCCGAGCCGAGGACGACGATGCCCGCCCGAGGAAATTCGAAATCCGCGATATCGGTGCCGCCGAGCTCGAGGGCGAAGGCGGGTCCGTTGGCCACCAGGGTCTCAAGGGCGGCTCTGCTGTGGGGAATGGCACCAGTCGCCCCCATCGCGGAGCGTGCGCAGCGGGAGTGGGCCGGGTCGGCGCAGCCGGGCGAGAGAATGAGTTCCCCGGCGCCGAAGGCATCGGCGGTGCGAAAGATGGAACCGAGATTGAAGGGCGAGCGGATGTCCTCGCAGTAGACCTTCATGCCGGGCAGAGAGCTGCCGCGTGGCGCGGAGAGCCTCCCCATGGCCGGATCGATGAGGTCCCAGTCGGCCGGGCTTTGGCCGGTGTCGGACATGAGAGCATGGCGGAGGCAGTCCAGACCCCGGAGCCCGGGTTGGTCGCCGGAGCGCCTGTCGGCGGATATCCCTCCGGACTGCCCGTCCGCCAGCAAGACGAGGCAGGCTCGGGTGGTGGCTTCAGGAGTGACGGGATCGGCAGCGAGGGCGGCGGCGAGCTTCCTGGCGTAATCGAACTCAGGCTCTCCGTATCGTCCCGCCATGAGTCCGCTCTGGATCTCGGTGAGGACGAGGGCCGCCTTTCTGAGGCGGGCCCGGCCGGGGAGGCGGAGAAGCTTCTGGAGGGGAATCATGGCGTGGTACCGCGGAAGGGTTTAAATCGGGCTCGAGCCGGAAATGTCGATGGAAAGCCGAGTTCAGCGGCCGAGGAGTTGGTCAATGATGCGGTCCGCCGTCTTTTCCAGAACGATGGATGAGAGATAGGCGGGGTCGGCGAGCTTCGCCCTGATTTCTGCGACGCGGCCGGCCCTGACGTCCGCCTCCGCGTGGACTATTTCCGCCGTCCTGAAGAACTCTGCCCGCTTGAGGCCTTCGTCCGAGATGGATACGGAGTCACCCTTGGCCTCCGCCACGCGCGAGACATTCCGTGCGGCGGAATCGAGGTGCGGGACAGAGCCCGTCGAGCCAAGGCGGTCTATCATCATGGAATTATTCTACGACACTTCAGGACCGGCGACAAGTACCGCACATTCTCCGCGGACGGTTTCTTGCGCCTGAAAAACCGCGGAGACTTCGGCGGCGCTGCCCGAGACGAACTCTTCGTGGATCTTGGTCATCTCTCTGCCGACACAGATCCTGCGGGTGGGATCGACGGAGGCGATGTCCGCGAGAAGGCGAGCGAGGCGGTGCGGCGACTCGTACATGACGAAAGATTCCTCCCTCGCCATGAGTTCGGCGACGCGGCTCTTCCGTTTGCCGCTCTTCGGGGAGGGGAAGCCATCGAAGAGGTAGGAGCGGCCACCGACGCCGGCGGCGCTCACGAGCGCGGCGAAGGCGCTCACGCCGGGGATGGGAATGACCAAATGGCCGGCGGCGCGGGCCGAGGACGCGAGCCTCGTTCCGGGGTCCGAGATGCCAGGCGTGCCGGCGTCGCTGCAGAAGGCCACCTTCTTGCCCTCGGCAAGCATTCCGAGAATGCGCACGATCCCTCTCTCCTCGTCGTTGGCGTGGCAGGAGACGAGGCTCTTGCGGATTCCGAAGTGTGTGAGCAGTTTGAGTGTATGCCGCGTGTCCTCGCAGGCGACCGTGTCGACATCCTTGAGGGTTTCGAGGGCCCGCAGGGTTATATCGCCGAGATTGCCTATCGGGGTAGCCACAAGAAAAAGTGTTCCCATATCCACCCAGTATGGAGGCCGGGCCCTTCGGGGGTCAAGCTGGAAGGAAACGCGCTGGCGATGAACGCGCTTTGGCGATATACTAAAAATATCGCAGATGAAAGGCGGGCAGGCATGGCGGGCAGAACGGTCAGAAAACAGATTTTTCTCATTTTTTTCATAGCCCTCTTCCTCTTGGTGGCCAGACTCTTCTATCCCTTCCTCACGATCATCCTCTGGTCCGGCCTCATCTACGGCTTCATGGATCCCCTCTTCGAGCGTCTCACGACGCGGAAAAACGGGATCTCGCGCGGCGGCTTTTCCCGCTCTGTCTGGGCCGGCATCCTCTCGCTGGCGGGAGTCACCATCCTCGTCGTGCCCACGGTCTTCCTCGGCATCTCCCTCGTGCGGCAGGTCGGAGATATCGCAAGAAACTTCCTCGCGACGATCGAGGCGAAGCCCGAAATTCTCGACCTTTCGCCCGCGAGCCCGATAGGTGGCTTCATCTACCGGATTTCGGGGGGAGGCGTCGACCTCTCATCCGTCAACTTCATCACGGAGGTCAAGCACTTCCTCTCGGCCAGTTCGGGCAAGATCATCGGGTTCTCGGGGACCCTCATCAAGAACCTCCTCGGGCTGGGGCTGACCCTGGCCTTCATGGTCTTCACCCTGTACTTTCTTCTGGTCGACGGCAAGCATCTCGCCAAAGTCGTCGTGGGAGCCCTCCCGATCGATCGCACCTACTCCACGATGTTCCTCGCGAAGCTGCGCGAATCCGGCAGGCAGCTCATCGTCGGGTTTTTCCTGGTTTCGCTCTTCCAGGCAGTGATGATGTTCATCGTGTGCCTGATATTCGGCATCAAGAACACCCTCGTCCTCGCGTCGCTGACCGCGGTGGCCTCCTTCATTCCGATGGCGGGCACTGCCCTGGTCTGGATGCCCCTCGCCGTCATCATCGCTCTCGGAGGCAACCTGGCGAAGGCTCTGGCCTTCGCAGTCTGCTCGGCCGTCATGGTCTCTTCGCTGGACAACTTCATCAGACCCCTTCTGCTCGGCGACAGGCTCAAGATCCACCCCCTTCTGATTTTCTTCTCGATCCTCGGCGGCCTGAGCTTTTTCGGCTTCAACGGCCTCGTGCTCGGGCCTCTCATCCTGATCCTCTTCTTCTCGGCGGCGGAACTCTTCGACAGCTACGACGGCAACACACAAGGAGAGGAAAAAGCTTCCGCAGACAAGGAGGAATAAGGTGTGTAGGGTGTGATGGAGGGGAACTAGCGGGCTATTTCGTCGAGATAGCTGTCCGCTATCGGCAGTTTCCCCGCGGTGTGGCCGAGGCGGCGCTCGGGCCTGCGGTTGCCGTGGTAGTCCGAGCCCGCCGTTATCCGGAATCCCCGGGCCCTGCCGAGGGCGTCCAGGCGCCTGCATTGGCCGAGCTTTGCGGTCGGATGGTAGGCCTCGATGCCGTCGACTCCGAGCTCCTTCCACTCGTCCAGAATACCAGGCAGGCGTCCCCAGGAAACGAAGAGAGAGAGGGGATGGGCGGCGATGGCGAGCCCGCCCGCCGCGTGGATGAGGCGGATGACTTCGGTGAGGGGAAAACACTCCTTCGCGAGGTAGAAGGGTCTGCCCTTCGCAAGGTACTTGTCGAAGGCGTCCTGACGGTTCCGCGCCGCGTTCCGCTTGACGAGCATGTCCGCGAAATGGGGACGGCCTATGCTGCCCGCCCCCGCATGGGTTCTGAGCTCCTCCATCGTCGCGGGGATGCCCGCTTCCCTGATCTTGTCCATGATGAGACGATTGCGGTTTCCGCGCGAACGGGCCATGGTCAGCGTCGCTTCGGCGAGTTCCCCGCCCAGGTCGGCGAGGTCGAGTCCGAGCATGTGAAATTCGCCGGGTTCCCAGGCGACTTCCATCTCGATGCCCCGTATGAAACCGATGCCTTTCGCCCTGGCCGCAGCTTCGGCCTCCGGCAAGCCCTCGAGACTGTCGTGGTCGGTGAGGGCTATCAGCCTGAGCCCCGAGTCAGCGGCGAGCCCGATGAGGGCGGCGGGCGAAAGGCAGCCGTCCGAGGCCGTGGAATGGGTGTGCAGATCGATCAAACGAGTAGTCCGTGCGGCCCGAAGGTTTTGACCGGCACGCCGGAAGGCAGGGCGCGCGACAGGATGCGCGCGGCCTCGAGGAGTTCCGCGTCACAGACGGGACGGACTCCCGGGTGGCAGGCCTCGCGAGAGAGTGTGTAGAGATGGACTTCGCGGATCAGGGCGCCGCGGCCGGCGAATTCTCCGAGGAGGGCGGCGCGCGCCTCGATTTCAGCCCTGCCCGGACTGAAGTCCCCTACGGAGCAGAGCATGCTCTGGATGATGACGGGCGTCTTCTGAGAAAAAGCGAGAAGGCCAGCGAGGACCTCGTCGAGGCGGAAGCCCGATCCTGACATGAGACGGAATACCCCGGGGCTGCCCGCGTCGAGCTTGGCCCAGATATCGAGCCTGCCGAGCGAAGCGAAGCGGGACAGAAGCTCCCGGGTGGCGGAGTTCAGGAATCCCGTCGAATTGGTGATGATGACGGTCGGCGTCGCCGCGAGGATCTCCGGATGGCGCTTCCGGGCCGATTCGAGGAGGGCGAGGCAGGGCTCCAGGCAGGGCGAGAGAGTCGGTTCGCCGTTCCCGGAGATGCAGAGGTCGCGCAGGGGCTCCGGCGCGAAAGAGTCCGGATATATGCGGCCAAGAAAATCGTCGACATCGCGCTCCAGCTTCTGAAGGAGAGCGGCCGGATCGCGGGTCTCGGGAGACTCGAAGGGGAAAACCTCGCAGTAGGGGCAGTCGAAGGAGCAGGTCTTGCGGTCAGGAAAGAGATTTATGCCGACAGATAGTCCGCCTGAGCGGCGCGAGAGGACGGGATAGACAAGGCTTTCGCCCAGCACCGCCCGTGAGTGGTTCTCCTGCGAAAGTTTCTGCTTCGGCTGGGGCATCGGCAACCGATCCGTTTCCGTGTTCATTGCGATAATAGTATCGATTGCCGCGGATTCGGACTACAGGCCGCCGCCGGTTTTCCCGAGGGACACGCCGCGATTTCCGCGCAAGGCGGGGTTGTTTTTGCATTTTTATACAGAAGCGGCGGCGCGGTTCTTGACAGTGACGCCGCGCTCATGGTCTAGTATATCCGTCATGAACTACGAAGTCGTCGCTGTCGCCATCCTCAACCATCGGCATCACGGTCATTTTCAGGGACCGTGAGTTGTCCGGGGTAGATGCGCGATACGCGCGAAACCATACGGAGAGCGCCGGTCCCGGACTGCAGGGGCCGGCGCTCCGTTTATTGAGGCACGAGAGGGAAACCACAATCCCGCGTTCCTGAAAAGCCGGCCCCGAGGAGCCGGCTTTTTTCATACAAGGAGTTTTCGATGAGTGCAGGTCAGACAGTGGTGAGGCTCGGATTGCCGAAGGGAAGGATGCAGGCCGAAGTTCTTCGTCTCATGGGCGATGCGGGGCTTCCGGTCCGGGCCGATGACCGCGGCTACAGGCCACAGGTGGGGTCGGATCCGGAGCAGGTGATCGAAGGGGCCCTCAACATCGCCTTCGAAGCCAAGTTCCTCAAGCCGCAGAACATCGTCGAGATGCTCGCGACGGGAAGCCGCGACGTGGGCTTCGCAGGCGCAGACTGGGTGCGCGAGCTCGAGGCCGACCTCGTCGAGCTCATGGACACGGGGCTCGATCCTGTGAAGATCGTCGCGGCGGCCCCGGCCTACCTGACTGAAAACGGGAGGCTCAAGGCCGATGCGCGCCCCGATGGCATCAAGAATGCCCGCAATTCCCTCGTCGTCGCCTCGGAATATCAGGGAATCACGAAGTACTGGATGACGCGCAACACGCCGGGCGCTGTCTTCCTCCGCTCCTACGGCGCGACGGAGGTCTTCCCGCCCGAAGACGCCGACATCATCGTCGACAACTGCGCGACCGGTTCGACGCTGAAGGCGAACGGCCTCGTCATCCTGGACGAGATCATGAAGAGCTCGACGAGGCTCTACGCATCCAAAGCCGCGATGGCCGACCCCGCCAAGAGGGAAGCCGCGGAATCCATCGTCCTCCTCCTCACGTCGGTGATCGAGGCGCGCACGAGGGTCATGGTCGAACTCAACGTGGGGATCGAGCGGCTCCAGGCGGTGACGGACATCCTGCCCTGCCTGCGCTCGCCGACGATTTCGCCCCTTGACGGCGGACAGGCTTTCGCTGTCAGGATCGCGGCCCCGCGCGCGATGCTCGCACACCTCATTCCGGAGATCAAGAAGCGTGGCGGCACGGACATCGTCGTCACAGAGCTCAGCCAGCTCGTCCCATGAGGGCGGAGCGATCGCGGATGCAGCCGATAACGGCAAGGAAACGGGCATGACAGCCACCATACCGGCGCCAGAGCCTCTGCGGCTCGACGCGAACGAAGGTCGATGCATCCTCTCCTCCGACCAGCTGGCCGGGCTCCTCGCCCCGGAGAGGGTTCGCCGCTATCCGGACGCGCGCCCCCTCGAGAAAAAGCTCGGCGCCCTTCTCGGGCTCGATCCCTCCCTCGTCATCGCGACGGCGGGAGCCGACGATGCCATCGACCGCGCCGTCCGCATGCTCGCGGGTCCAGGATCGACGATCGCGACGACGGCGCCCTCCTTCGGCGAGTACGCGGATGCGGCGGAGCGCTCGGGAGCGGAGTGCATTTCGGTGGAGCGGAGGCCCGAGGCGCCCTTCCCCCTCGGCGCCGCCTCGGCGATGATACGGGAAAACAGGCCGGCGATGTTCCTCGTGGCGAGTCCCGATAATCCCGGCGGTGGAATCCTGACGGAGGAGGAGTTCGAAGTCCTCGCCTCGGCCTGCCTGCAATCCGGGACGATCCTCGTCGTCGACGTGACCTACGACGACTTCGGCTCGGACAAGAGGCTCCGGAAACGGGCGCTCGCGACGCGGAACGTGGTGGTGACCGGAAGTTTCTCCAAGTCCTACGGACTCGCGGGCTTCCGTGTCGGATGGGCCGCGGCATGCGGGGAGTCATCGGATCTCGTCGCGGCGCTGCGCAGGGCGGGGCCGCCCTACTCGCTCTCCGCGCCGGCGATCGCGGCCGCATGCATGTCGCTGGACTCGGCCCCGGCGATGGACGAAGCTTTTCTCGCCCAGGTGCGCTCCGAGCGCGCGCGGCTGTTCTCGGTTCTGGAAGCCACGGGCGCCGAGCCCTGCCCGAGCGAGGCGAACTTCATCTGCGCGAGGGTGGCGGACGCGCCGGGCTTCGCGGCGGCTCTGGCCGACAGGGAGGTTCTCATCAGGCACTGGCCGGGCAAGCCCGGCTTCGAGGGGCTCGTCCGGATCACCTGTCCCGGCAGTGAGGAAGAGTTTCAGAGGCTACTTTCGGTTCTAGACGATATAGGGAGGCTCGCATGAGTACCGGAATGTCGGATTTTTCGGCAAAGGGACGCGCGATCGCGCTCTCGCGGACGAGCGCGGAGACGAGTATCTCCCTCTGGCTCGATCTGGACGGCGTAGTCGGGGCGGAGAGAAAAGAAGTGGGCGGAGACGGCCCCGGGAACAGGCGCATCAATGTGGATACCGGTATAGGCTTTCTCGACCACATGCTGACATCCCTCGCGACGCACGCAGGATGGTCAGTGGACCTTCGGTGCCGGGGCGATCTTTGCGTGGACGACCACCACAGCGCGGAGGATTGCGCCATCCTTCTCGGCGAAGCCCTGTTCCGCATTCTGCAGAAGTCGGGCAGGACGAGGCGATTCGGATACGCCTACGCCCCCCTCGACGAATCCCTCGCGAGGGCCGTCGTGGACCTTTCGGGGAGGCCGTACTGCGTGGCGGAGCTGGGACTCGCGCGCCCCGCTGTCGGGGAACTCGCCTGCGAGAACATCGTCCATGTCTTCGAAAGCTTCGCGTATTCTGCCAGGATGAATCTCCACGTCGACCTGATCAGGGGGAACAACGACCACCACAGGGCTGAGGCGGCATTCAAGGCCCTGGCTCTCGCCCTCAGGATGGCGCTCGAGCCGGCGGAAAGCCGCGGGGCGGGGAAAGTGGCGGACGAGAGTGGGGGGTTTGCGAGCACGAAGGGCGGGGTGCGACTTGTCGAGCTCGACGGGGAAGAGTGGGAGAAGCTCCGGGGAGAAGGATCATGATGCCGGAAAACCTCGTGCAAAAGGGTGACTCTGCGCCGGAGAGATCCGGCACCGCGGCGAAGGTCGACGACGACGACGGAGCGCGACGCGGAGGCAGAAAAATTCTCGTCGCTTCCACCGGAGCGGCCAACCTCGCCTCAGTCATGGCCGCCCTCGGGCGGGTATTGGCCGGAACGGGGAGCGATGCGCAGATATCCGAAGACGCTGCGGACATCGCGAAGGCCGACTACGCAATCCTTCCGGGCGTAGGGGCTTTCGGACCCGCGATGGAGAAGCTTGTGGCGAGCGGAATAGCGGACGCATTCAGGGAACGATTCGTCGCAGGACGTCCATCCATGGGCATCTGTCTCGGGATGCAGCTCTTCTGCGCCTCGAGCGAGGAGTCAGGAGGGGTCGAGGGGATGGGCATCGTGCAGGCGACTGTCAGGCGCTTTGTCTGCAATCTTCCTTTACCGCAGCTCGGATGGAACCGCGTCGCGGCGGGCAGCTACCCCGACCGGCCCGGAGAGCGAGGGCTCGTCGCCGATGGCTGGGCCTATTACGCGAACAGTTACTGTGTGGCGGAGGGTCCCGCCGGATTCCGGGTTTCGCGGTCCGTATACGGGGAACCCTTCGTGGCCTCCCTTGAATACTCAGAGCCGGGACGAGGCATGAGCCCTTCTCTCCTTCTGTGCCAGTTCCACCCCGAACTCTCCGGACCATGGGGACAGAGCCTGTACAGACGATGGCTCGGCGTCGGAGCGGACGAAGGCGAGGATACGCGTGCGAGGGTTGTGGCCGGCAGCGGGCTGCCCGGCGCCACGGGAGGCGAAGTATGAGCGGAACCGCTGTCAGGATAATTCCCTGCCTCGACGTGCGGGGTGGGCGCGTCGTGAAGGGAGTCAGGTTCGGCAATCTCGTCGATTCTGGCGACCCCGCCGAACTGTCCGCGCGCTACGAGGCGGAGGGCGCCGACGAGATCGCCATGCTCGACATCAGCGCGACTCTTGAGGAGAGGAGGACAGCCACCGCGACCGTGGAGAGGATCAGAAAGGCAGTCTCCATTCCCGTCGTGGTCGGAGGCGGCATCCGCTCTGTCGAGGACGCGGGCAGACTCCTCTCCGCCGGGGCGGACCGGGTATCGGTGAACAGCGCGGCTGTGGCCGATCCCGCGTTGATATCGCGCCTCGCCGAGCGATTCGGTGTACAATGCGTAGTGCTCGCGGTGGATGCCGGCCGGAAGACGGCTGGAGTTGCCGGGAAAGTCGCGTCGATTCTGGGGACTGAGACGGCGGCGTCCCGGCTCTGGGAAGTCTTCGTCCACTCGGGCGGGAAGCCCACGGGCATCGATCCCGTGCTCTGGTGCGCGCAAGGCGCAAGGCTCGGGGCCGGGGAGATCCTCCTGACCGCGATAGACCGCGACGGGACGGGCATCGGCTACGACGCCGAGCTTCTTCGCCTCGTGAGCCGCTCATGCGGGATCTCCGTCATCGCCTCCGGGGGAGCCGCGAGACCCGGGCAGTTTCTTGAAGGCATAGAGGCCGGGGCGGGAGCCCTCCTCGCGGCCGGAGTCTTCCACCGCGGAGAACTTTCGGTCGGCGAACTCAAACGATTTCTCGCGTCGAAGAATGTGGAGGTTCGGATATGATAGTGCCGAGTGTGGATATTATGAACGGAAGGGCGGTGCAGCTCCGCGGCGGGAAGCCCGAAGGCGGGCGTTTCCCCGTGCTCGACGTAGGAGATCCCGAGGTCGTGGCGGCCCGCCTTTCGCGCGCGGGAGAGATCGCCATCGTCGACCTGGACGCTGCCCTCGGAAGCGGCGACAACAAAGAACTGGTGAAGAAGCTCATCCGCCGCTACCCCGCCCGGGTGGGCGGCGGTATAAGGACCGTCGAACTCGCGATGGAACTGCTCGACTCAGGCGCCCGCTCGGTGATGGTCGGGACCCAGGCCAACCCGGAATTTCTCTCCGCACTGCCGAAGGAGCGGGTGATCGCCGCGCTCGACATGAGGGATGGCAGGGTCATGGTCGAGGGTTGGACGAAATCCGTCGACTTCGACCTTTCGAAGAGGATGGAGGAGCTCGCTCCGTACGTTTCGGGCTTCCTCGTCACCTTCATCGAGCGCGAAGGAGCGATGGAGGGGCTCGACCTCGACCGGGCGAGGGTCCTCGTCGGCTCGGCCTGCGGCAGGCGGGTCACCTTCGCAGGCGGCGCCACCTTGCCCGTGGAAATCGCCGAGCTCGACAGACTCGGCGCCGATGTCCAGGCAGGGACGGCCATAGCCCTCGGCAAGCTGAGCCTCGCGGATGCCTTCGCGGCCCCGCTGGTCTCCGACCGGGCGGACGGACTCTGGCCCACCCTGGTCTGTGACGAGGGCGGCCGCGCTCTCGGCATGACCTGGTCGAGCCGCGAGAGTCTAGAAAAGGCTTTCGAGACCGGCCTCGGCGTCTACCAGTCCCGAAGGCGCGGGCTGTGGACCAAGGGTGAATCCTCGGGCGACACCCAGCGCCTCGTCCGGGTCGAGACCGACTGCGACAGGGACACTCTGCGCTTCACGGTCCGCCAGGAGGGGAAGGGCTTCTGCCATACGGGCAGCTGGACATGTTTCGACGACGGAAAGGGGATCGAGAGGCTGACCCGCACGATCTCCGGGCGACGCAAAGACGCGCCAGCGGGTTCCTACACGCGCAAGCTCTTCGAGGATGAGGCGCTTCTCGGGTCCAAGCTCCGGGAAGAGGCCGACGAACTCGCAAGGGCGAAAGGTCCTGTCGAGGCGGCGGCCGAAGCCGCAGATGTCATCTACTTCGCTCTCGTGAAGGCCGAAGTCGAGGGGGCGGGACTGGCCGACATCGAGGCGGAGCTCGACCGCCGCGCCCTCAAGGTTAAACGCAGGGGCGGAGCGGCCAAGCCGGCCTACAAGACTTCGGGCGAGGACCTTTCATGGAACAGCATACACTGAGGCGCATCGGGCTCGGGGATATACCCGAATCGGGCCGCAAAGGTTTCGACGCCGAGGCCGAGGCCGTCGCCCTGAGAGCGATAGAGGCGGTCCGGAAGCGCGGTGAGGCGGGCTTGCGCGAGTGGGCCGAAAAGACGGGCGAGCTTGCGCCCGGCGCTCCTTTCGCCATCTCCCGGGATGAGCTCCGGGCGGCCTTCGAGGCCACGGACACGGAGACGAGGGGCCTCCTCGAGCGCGCGAAAAACCGCATAGCGGGCTTCGCGGCCGCCCAGCGGGCGAGCCTTTGCGATCTGGACATGGCGGTGCCGGGCGGCCGCGCCGGTCACGACTTCGTGCCCGTTTCGCGCGCCGGCTGCTACGTTCCCGGCGGGCGCTATCCCCTGCCCTCGAGCGCGCTCATGACCGTCTGCGCGGCCAAGGCCGCAGGCGTGGCCACAGTCTGGTGCGCCGGACCCCGCCCCTCGCGCGTCACACTCGCGGCGGCCTTCATCGCGGGCGCGGAGGGCTTTCTCGCGGCGGGCGGAGCACAGGCCATAGCCGCCCTCGCCTACGGGGTTGGCGCGCCGCCCTGCGACGTCATCGTAGGCCCCGGCGGCCGCTACGTCGCGGCAGCGAAGCGTCTTCTCTTCGGCGTCGTCGGGACCGAGGCGCCGGCCGGGCCCTCCGAGCTCCTCGTGATCGCCGACGCTTCGGCGGGGCCCGAAATCGTGGCCGCCGACCTCCTCGCCCAGGCCGAGCACGATCCTGCCGCGATTCCGGCCCTCGTCGCCCCGGACGAAGGCTTCGCCCGCGCCGTCGAGAAAGCGCTGGACCGCAGGCTCGCGACGCTGCCCGAACCCAACCGCGGCACGGCGACAACCGCGCTCGGCAATGGCTGGGTTCTGTCCGTCGCTGATTCTGCCGGAGACTTTATCGACATCGCCTGCGAGGCGGCAGACCGCTTCGCCCCCGAACATCTCGAACTCCTCGTCCGCGATCCCGATGTGTACCGGAAAAGGATCCGGAACGCGGGAGCTCTCTTCGTCGGCGCGGCCTCCGCGGAGGTCATGGGCGACTACGGCGCGGGGCCCAACCACTGCCTCCCCACGGGAGGCGCGGCGCGCTTCGCCGCGGGACTCTCCGTCCTCGCCTTCCTTCGCGCCCGAACCTGGCTTGCGCTGGACGAGCCGGAGGAACTCGCGCGCGATGCGGCCGCATTCGCGCGGATCGAGGGGCTCGAAGCCCACGCCAGGGCCGCAGACGCCCGGGCAGGCATCGCCGGCGTTCCGGGATACGAAGTCTCCACCAAAAAAACCGAGCCCGCATCTTGAAAAAAAACATCCCGTTCGGGATCATATCGACCGGAGGACGCGCATGGAATCCGATAAACATCTGTATCTGATACTGCATCCGAACCACTCGCTCATCGCCTCGCAACTGCCCCCCGAGCAGTTCATCAAGCACTACATCCAGGGCTCGACCCGCTACTTCGAGGGCAAGCTCATCTTCGCGGAGGTCGATACGGCCTTCCGCCATCCGTATTTCGACATAGACGCCGCCTACAAGGATCTTCAGCCCCACGAAGACGGCAGGCCAAAGGCGACCAAATTCATCAAGAGCTACCGCGTACTCGAGCACATCGATTTCGAAAAACTGGGGCTCCTCTACGTCTGCAACTCGACGGGCGACTACGTCTCACTCGAGGCTTCGGACTACGATCCCAAGACCCGCGGCGATGAGATGCGCATCATCCTCGAGATCAATCCCGTCAAGTTCATCGTTCTCACCCGCTACAATTTCCTCGAGTTCGCGAAGTTCATCACCGACGAGCACAACACCAAGGGTGCGCCCGTGATGTTCTACTCCCAGCTCGAGTTCTCGGTCGACGATTTCATGGGTGAGTTCGACGCGAATCCCTTCATCTCGACCTTCGTGCCGGGCACCCACCCCGCGCGACTGCACGAATCCATCCTCGAAATGCTGAAGACGCCCGGAAAGAAGGTGAAGGGCATCTCCCTCGACTGTCCTTTCGACAAGTTCTCGTACAAGAACCTGCGCCACGGCTTCATGTTCGCGAGCCAGAACGGCTGCAAATTCTATCCCCTCAAGAGTATCGAGGAGATCGAGCGCGTCAACTACCGCTTCTGGAAGACGATGTAGATACCGCGCGCCGCGAAGGCGCCCGCGTCCCATACCCGCGATGACGGGAAAGGCACCCCGATAGGCGCCTTTCCCTTTTTTAAAATCCGTATATCCGCTTAGAATCCGTATATCCGCGAGTACTTCTCCCGGAGGTAGACGACGAAGTGCGAGGGATCGAGGCTCCGCCCCGTCACCCGTTCGACGAGCTCGCCGGGCAGGTATGTGGCGCCCGGCTTGTGGATGTTGGCCCTGAGCCAGCCGAGAATGTGGCTGAGGTCGTAGCGCCCCGGCGCCCCGCTCAGCGCAGGTTCGCCCGGCATCTCGCGCTTCATGGTGTCCCAGAACTGGGCGGAGTACAGGTTGCCGAGAGAATAGCTCGGGAAATAGCCGAAGGCGCCTATAGCCCAGTGCACATCCTGAAGGCATCCGCGCGCGTCGTCCGGAGGCGTGAGGTCGAAAAGCTCCTTCATCTTCGCGTTCCACGCCGCCGGGAGATCCTCCACGGAGAGCCTTCCCGCAATGAGATCGGCCTCGAGTTCGAAGCGGAGGATGATGTGAAGCCCGTAGGTCACCTCGTCGGCCTCCGTCCGGATGAGGGAGGGCTCGACCTTGTTGATGGCCGCGACGAAGGCGGCAAGGCCGACATCGGCGAGAGCGGGACCCGCAAGCCCCTGCAAGGTCGGATAATGTTCCTTCCAGAAGGCCTCTGAGCGGCCGACGATGTTCTCCCAGAGGCGGGATTGCGATTCGTGGATCGCCATCGAGGCTGCTTCGGAGAGGACCGTGCGGGAGAAACCCGGCGCCGGATCGATGCCGAGTTCGTAGAGGGCGTGGCCCGTCTCGTGGATAGTGCTGAAGACGGACGAGGGCAGGAAATTTTCGATGAAACGCGTGGTGATGCGCACGTCGTCGGTTCCGAGGGTGGTAGTGAAGGGATGGACCGTCGTATCGAGCCGCCCCTTCGTCCTGTCGTAGGCGAGCACGTCCATGAGCCACTCGCTGATTTTTCTCTGGCGCTCCACGGGGACGGGGCGGTGGAGGAAGGAATCGTCGACCTGGGGTCTGCCGCGTATGGCTGAAATAATGGAAACGAGCTCTGTTCTGAGGGCGGAGAAGATCGCCCCGATGGATTCCTCCGTGCACTCGGGCTCGAAGAGGTCGAGAAGGACATCGTAGGGCTTGGCTTCCGGCTTGATGCAGGCCGCCTTGCGGCGGTTCAGGTCGATCATGGTCGCGAGGTGGGGAGCGAAGGATTTGAAGTCGTTGTTCTTCTTCGCGTCGACCCAGACTGCCTGGGAAAGGCTCGTGGCGCGGGCGGTCTCGGCGACGAGCTCGACGGGGAGTTTGGTGAGCCTGTCGTAGCTGCGCCTGAGTGCGTGGAGGTAGGCTCTCTCCTCCGGTCCGAGTTCGGGATTGCCGCCGGGGTTCTCGTCCGTCGACCCGAGTTCGGAGAGCAGCTCTCCGATGCGGGGAGATGTTGCCTTCTCGTGCGCCATGCTCTCGATGAGGGCGAGCTGTTCTGCCCTTTCATAGACGGCCTTTTCCGGCATATAGGTTTCCTGGTCCCACCCGAGAATGGCTCCGATGTGGGTCAGCAGCTGACGCTCTCGGTCGATTTTCGTCAGGATCTCGAGGTTTGCTCGCATGTGATGTACTCCTTTCCCGGCCGGTTGCAGGTCTACCGCGGACGGGGGCGTTCCGAGTATACTCCTTTCCGTGTTTTTGCGCGAGTTGAAACAGCCGGTCGCTGTCCTGCACGGAGCGGGCAAGGCCGTCATACAGAAATTGGCCCGGATGGGCATCCTCACCGTGGCCGATCTTCTCGGGCGCTTTCCCCGCGACTACGACGACAGGACCCGCGCTATCCCTCTTTCGGCTTTCGCGACGGGGGAGAAAGTCCACACGGAGGCGACGGTCCTCGCCCACGAATGGTTCGGCTACGGCCGCATGCGGACCCTGAAGCTGGTCGTGGCGGATGACACGGCCCGTGCCGTCCTCGTCTGCTTCAACAGGGCTTTTCTCGAAAAACAGATGCCTGTCGGATCGCGCGTCCTCGTCACCGGAAAATTCCAGTTCCGCTACGGCGTCATTCAGTCTTCCGCCTTCGAAGTCGAGCCCCTGGAAGGGGGTCAGGAGCCCAAGTCGGGCATGGTGCCCGTCTACGCCCTCACGGAAGGACTCGCCCAGGGGACGGTCAGGCGCCTCGTCAAGACGGCCCTCGAGGTCTCGGGCAGCCGCGTAGAGGACGAACTACCCCCTTCCCTCCTCTCCTCGCGCGGTCTCCTGCACAAGGCCGAGGCGCTGCGGCATATCCATTTTCCGGCCTCCGTCGAAGAGTATCGCGCCGCCCGGGAGAGTCTGGCCTACGAAGAGCTGTTCTTCTTCCAGCTCGCCGTGGCGCGCAGGGCTCTGTACCGGAGGCAGATCGAGATTCCGCGCGGAATCTCGACAGGGCTTCTCGAGCGACGGCTGCGCGAACGGCTGCCCTTCGAACTCACGCCCGACCAGGACAGGTCGTGCGCGGAAATCGTCCAGGACATGTCAGGTCCGCATCCCATGGCCCGCCTCCTCCAGGGCGATGTCGGTTCGGGCAAGACCCTGGTCGCCCTCGTCGCCTGCCTCCACGCCGTCGAATCAGGCGGCCAGGCCGCAATTCTCGCTCCGACCGAGCTCCTCGCGCGTCAGCACGCCGCGACGACCGCGAGCCTCCTCGAACCCCTCGGCCTGCGGCTCGCCTTTCTCTCGGGAACCACCGACGACGCTTCGCGCAGGGAGGTTCTCGCCGCCCTGGCCTCGGGCAGCCTCGACATCGTCCTCGGGACGCACGCTCTCTTTTCGGAGGATGTCGTCTACAAAAACCTCAGGCTCGCCGTCGTGGACGAACAGCACCGTTTCGGAGTCCTCCAGAGGGTGGCCATGGGGCGCAAAGGCGACATGCCCGACCTTCTCATGATGACGGCCACCCCCATCCCGAGGACTCTCGCCCTCACCGTCTTCGGAGATCTCGCGGTTTCAACCATCCGCACGATGCCGCCCGGCCGCAAACCCATCGTCACCCACCTCGCGACGACGAAAAACGCCCCCAAGGTCTACGATTTCGTCCGCAAACTCCTCGCCGAGGGCAGGCAGGCATATTTCGTGTATCCGCTCATAGAAGAGTCGGAAAAGGCAGACCTCAAGGACGCACAGTCCATGGCACAGGAGCTCTCCTCGATGGTCTTCGCGGGATACAGGGTCGGCCTCATTCATTCCCGGCTCAAAGAAGTCGACAAGCGAAGCGTGATGGACGATTTCGTGAAAGGAAGAAGCTCGGTCCTGGTGGCGACAACCGTCGTGGAAGTCGGCGTCGACGTACCGAACGCGGCCGTCATGGTCGTGGAGCACGCCGAGCGTTTCGGCCTGGCCGCCCTGCACCAGCTCAGAGGAAGGGTCGGACGCGGAAGCGCACAGTCCTACTGCTTTCTCGTCTACGCGGAACAGCCGACGGAGGACGCGAAGGCCAGGCTCAAAGCCATGCTCTCGACTTCGGACGGCTTCGTCCTCGCTGAAGAGGACCTTCGCATCCGCGGCCCCGGCGAGATCGCAGGGACCGCGCAGGCGGGAGCCCTCAAACTCGCCATAGCGGATCCCATCGGCGACATCGGAATCCTGGAAAAAGCGCGGGCGGACGCCTTCGGGATAGCTGCGGCGGACCCGGGTCTGCTCGGAAGCGAGAACACTGTCCTGCGCGAGGTTCTGAAGCGGGCGCCGCCCTTCGGCGAGGGCTCGACGGGCAGCGGGGCGTAGAAAGGCGGCTATCCGGTCAGGTCACTTCTGCCTGGGCGGTTTTCCGGGACGGGTCGCGGACCTGGACGGGGCCGGTTTCTTTCCCGCAAGGTTCCGCTTCGCCCCGACGGCCTTTTTTTCACTCCTGAACTTGTCCTTCGCGGAGCTTCTCGGGGCCTCTCTCCTGTCTGATCCGCTTCGGAGTCCAGACTTCTTCGGTGCCGCAGCTTCCGGGGTCCTGCCTGCAGAACTGGCTCTGGAAAGGCTCCTTGTGGAGGCGGTCGATCCCTCTCGTCTCCCCGGCTCATCCGGTTTTCTCCCGCTTACGGGTTTGACGCCGAACGCGGATTTGGCTCTGGGCCTTGAGTCCGCGCCCGCCTTGCTTTTGGATTTCGGCACTGCCGGCAAAGTTTTTTTGCCGGGTATCGCTTCGGCGGTCTGGCCATGACAGAGGAACGCGATGATTTCGGATTTGCCGGCCCTGGGGCCGAGGCTGCGCTTCGCAAGGGCGAGTCTGCGCCGCATGTACTGTATGGAGGGGATGGTCGTGCGGAAGCGCTTCGCCATTTCCCAGTCCTTGTTCTGGTAGCGTCCCGTCTCGTCTTTGCCGTTCATGCCGAGAAATTCACCGACAAGAGAGGCAGTCCAGACCAGTTCGACTCCACCCGAGTAGTCGTGCTCGCCCTGGCGCTTCTTGGTGCGTTCGGCGGCGCCTTCCGCTTTCTTCGCTTTCCAGAAAGGGTGTCTGTTGCGCGCCCTCTGGATGTCTTCGGCTGTATATCCGGTCGCCCGCATCCAGGCGCGCGCAAGGCGCACTTTCACCGAGGGCGCGAGCTTCGACGCGAAAGAAGCTTCAATGTAGGCTTCGGGAGTCCTGGCGCCCATGATGGCGCTTTCGGCTTTGTTCATCCAAATACTATAACAAGATACGGCGAGGTGTACAATATCGTGCACAGGTGTCGGCAAGCCAGCGCAGGAAGCGGAAGGGTGGACGCGAGGCCCTCACTCCCGGCGGAACACCATGACAGCCATACCCCTTCTGCGCTTGTCGACGAGAGAGCGCCAGCCCGCCGGCTTGCGCTTCGCAAAACGGACCAGCTCCGTCGGAGTCGAGATGAGGACGATGCAGGCACCGACCTTGCAGATCGAACTCGCCGTAGCCCAGGCGGGCTGTGTCCAGTCGAAGTCGGGAACGAGATCGGGCGTCCAGACGACGAGGTCGGTTCCTGCCGTCTTGAGCCCCTCCAGTTCGAGGGAGCTCATGGGCAGGCACTCCATCTCTGCACGTCCCGAGAGCGCGAGGTTGTCCTGTACGGCGAGGAGGGAGAGCGTGTCGCGGGAGGCCACTCGGATCGTTTTCGGACCGAAAACCCGGGAAATCCAGAGCGCGAGGTGGCCGACTCCCGGATTCACGAGAAGGCACTCGCGTATGAGGGAGCCGGCGAGGGTGCGGCTCATGACCTCCGCGGCGAGATTCGTGGCGTGGTTCACGGTGTCGAAGTCAGGAAGCCCCCAGTATCCTTTCGCCGCGAAGCTGCGCGTTCCGACCCTGACGTTTCCTTCATGGCGCAGATAGAGGCCCATAGCGGAGAGGCTCAAATCCTTCGGGGCTTCGAAAGCCACTCCGGACGCGGGCTCCGGCAGAGCGCCGGAAGCGGATGGCAGCGTCCCCTGCCCTAAACCGTCCCGCCGGAAGCTCTCGAGAAGAGGCTTTTCCGCAATGTAGACGGTGTGTCCCCCTCCCTTCTCGATCTTTACGGAGGCAAGCCCGGCGCCTGCGATCCACTGTGCCGCATTTTCGGCGAGGGTGTTCACGATGACGACGGCGAGGCGTCCGCCCGGAGCGAGTATGCCGGTCGCGCCGCAGTTGCGGAAAAAGGCCTCGAGAACAGGGGCTCCGGCCTTTGCGGGAAGGTTGGACAGGATGAAATCGTAGGGACCGCCCTCGCGCCCGTCGGCGAGAAGGCCGGGACAGGCGAGCGGAGCGGCGACAGGATTCCGGACCGCGCCCGTGACGGGATCGGTCCATGCCGTGACACCGACAAGCCGGTTCTGCACACGGTTTCGCTCTGAAAAGGCGACGGCTAGGAGATCGCGGTCCCGCATGACGACTTCTGCCTGCCCGAAAGCCTTGGCTATGGAGAGCCCGATGACGCCTGTTCCGCAACCCGCGTCGAGGACATGACGCGCCCTCGCGAGAACCTCGTCCCTGGCCACCGCTTTGAGGAGCATCCTCGTACCTTGGTCGATATCGAAAGAGGAGAACAGGGCGTGCGAAAGATCCAGTCTGAGATCGGCGCCCATGAACCGGAAAGCCACCGTTTTGTTGACAAGCTCTGTGAGGTTAATCGTTGACTCTCTCCACGTAATCGTTGGACTCGGTGTTGACCAGGATCTTCTCGCCCTGCTTGATGAACAGAGGAACCCTGACGACAAGTCCGGTTTCTGTGGTAACAGGCTTTGTCGCCCCCGAGACCGTGTCGCCCCTGACATAGTTTTCGCTCTCCACAACCGTGAAGACCATCTTGTAGGGAATCTTTATATCGATCGGATCGCCCTCCCACATCACGATGGTGTAGGTCTCGCCCTCCTTGAGGTAGACCCGCTTCTCTTTCTGGGTCGCGATGGGGATCAGAAACTGCTCGAAGCTCTCGTTGTCCATGAAGACGAAGTTCTCGCCGTCGGAGTACTGGTACTGACAATCGGAGAGCTCGACCTGGGCGTCCTCGACGAAGTCGGCTGTCTTGATGGCCTGGGTGATGACGTTGCCCGATTTGAGGTTTTTGGCCTTGACGCGGGCGAAGGCCGAGCCCTTTCCGGGGCTCACGAAATCCCGTTCGACGACGACGTGGGGATTCCCGTTGATCAGAAGACAGGTTCCTATATTGATTTCCCCGCCACGGATCATGATCGATGCTCCTCGTTCCTTCTCGTTGCCGGGAACCTGTAGCCTTGAGCCCCTGCCGGCCGGTTCCGTTTTTCCCAAGACATACTACGGAACGAAAGAGATTAAGTAAAGCCATTTCGCAGGGATGTTTGTCTGCGCAGGATCTGGATCGGCCAGAGAGCCAGGCGGCCAGCCCGTCATTCGAAACAGGACATGAGGACCTCGGCGAGGCGCGTGCGCCCGAGGAGCGACATGACAAAGCGGTCGAAGCCGACGGCGACGCCCGAACAGGCGGGAAAATCGCGGAAAAGCTCCGGATAGCCTGAGTCGACAGCGTGGGGAACGAGGGCGGTCGCCTTGCGCGCCGTCTGCGAATCGAAGTAGCGCCGCACCGCGGCAGGGTTCCTCTCTTCGGTGTAGCAGTTGGCCAGCTCGACGCCGCGGACGTAGAGCTCCCAACGCTCCTTGAAGACGCCTCCGGGCAGATCGCGCGCGAG
Organism: Treponemataceae bacterium; assembly: GCA_963678065.2. Lineage (GTDB taxonomy): Bacteria > Spirochaetota > Spirochaetia > Treponematales > Rectinemataceae. The sequence goes on along the minus strand of CAXXVZ010000003.1, from coordinate 207,255 downwards.
GCACTCTATCCCTGAGGGGTATTCGTCGAGAACGAGGGCCCTGTCGGCGGGGAGTTCCGGCTCGACGAGGGAGAGAAAGAGGATGTTGAAGGCATCCTCCCAGGAGCTTCCTTCGGGGACCATGAGGCCTCTGGAACGGGCGGCTTCAGCCATCGCCCCGACCGAGTCGAGGTGGAGCAAGTCGAGGCGGGCGATCTCGCTGAAGGCCTCGGCCATGGTCATGACCCGGAAAGGCGGCCGCAGCCACGGCGGGCTGTCGTACTGAAGACAAGCCGAGAAGAGTTCCTCGGTGAGGGCGATGTTGTCCCTACTCGAGGCGCCGACAGTGTAGTACTCGAGCATGGTGAACTCGTGGCTGTGCACGGGACCGGATGATTCGGCGTTCCGGAAAGATTTGCAGATCTGGAAGACGCTGGACCCGGTCCGCGCGATGATGCGCTTCATCCAGACTTCGGGCGAGGGGACGAGATAGAGTTCCCTCGCGGGTTTCCAGGGATGGACGAGGGATGTCGCGAAGACTTCGATGCTGGATTCTGGGATGAGGGAGGGGGCGAGGGCTGGCGTGTCGCTCTCGAGGTAGCCCCGTGAAAGGAAGAAGTCCCGCGTCGCAGTCACGATTCGTGAGCGGGCGCGCATGGTCGCGGCATCGATCATGGACGCGCTCCGGCTGTCCCGGTCGCTTCGATTGTTCCGGCAGTCCCGGCCGCGACCCCGGCGTTCCGCCTGAAGGCCTCAGGCGGCATCCAGCCGAGCCCAAGGGCGGTGCGCGAAAGGCGCGTACGGATCTCGCTGTCCGTGGCGGAGAGGAAGAAACCCGTCGGCAGCGAAGGACCGAGTATCCCGCGAGTCGGAAGGCGACCATTCGACGAGTCCCGGAACCAGGGACATGCCTCGAGGCAGACATCGCAGCCGTAGAGCCGCTCACCCCAATTCCTCTTGATTGCATCGGGAAGCTCGCCCGGAATGGTCGACCAGTGCTGGAGGCAGAGCTCCCGTTCGATCCCGCCTCCGGGCAGCACCGCATGCGTGGGGCAGGCATCGACGCAGGCCCGACAGGAACCGCAGAGAGCTCCGGGTTTTCCCGGAAAATCCGGATTCGCGGAGATGGCCGGTCTGGTGGCGACACATTCGCCGGAAGGGATTGCGGGGTCGTCAGGATCGGATACGGCTCCGCCGGAGAGGCGCAGAATGGCGTTCCGCGCAGTATCCGCGTCGACAGGCATGAGGAGAAGGCCGAGGACGACTCCCGGCCCCAGGGCCGCGCCGGCTGACTCCTGAGAGGGGAATCCGGCACCGCGCGATCGGGTGACGATGAGGAGACTGTTTCTGCCGATGAATCCGAGACCGGCCGCAACAGCGAGGGCTTTTTCGGGGAGACGGGAGTTGGCGAGGCAATGCCAGCCTTGCCTGAATCCGAAGGCGCGCGCGGGATGATCGTCAGGAAGTCCGTCGTGGATGCCGCGGGCCAGACTTTTCAGGCAGGCAGTGAGTTCGGCGTACCAGTCGGCGCGCGCGAAGCGGGCGATCCGGAGCACGGAGCCCTGCCCCATCCCGTTCCGCCCGGTCGCCCAGGCGGGCGGAGGCAGAGTGCCCTCGCCGTAGGCGAGGGCACCGACCAGCACAGCCTTCACGGAATCCATACCGTACCGCGCGCGGACTAGTCTGTCGGTTCCGCACCGGTCCAGCAGCTCGAGGAAGGCTTCGCGGCCGAGCAATCCTGCCGCCGAAAGACCGCAGATCACGGCAGAGGGAAGCGCGCGGTGAGAGCCAGTACTTTGGACTTGACAGAGGAGATGACGGAGGCGTCGCCCTTGGACTTAAGGACATCCATGATGTAGCCCGCAATCTCGCCCATCTCTTCCTTCTTCATACCCCGGGTCGTCACGGCGGGGGTCCCGACGCGGATGCCGGAGGTCACGAAGGGGCTCTTCTGGTCGAATGGGATGCCGTTCTTGTTCACCGTGATGTTCGCCTCGTCGAGCCAGACCTCCGCCTCCTTGCCCGTAATTCCGAGCGGCGTCAGGTCGACGAGCATAAGATGATTGTCCGTCCCGCCCGACACGATCCTCGCCCCGCCAGCGGCCAGGGCGGCGGCCATCGCCCCCGCATTCTCCACCACCTGTCCGATGTAGGTCTTGAAGCCCGGCTCGAGAGCCTCGCGGAAGGCGACCGCCTTGCCCGCGATCACGTGCATCAGCGGTCCGCCCTGGATTCCCGGCATGATCGTGCCGTCCACAACCTCGGACCAGAGTTTCGCTCTGTCTTTCTTCGGCGTCATGATGCCTTGGTCGTTTTCCCTGTCGGTGCCGACGAAGATCGCTCCGCCCCGCGGCCCGCGAAGGGTCTTGTGCGTCGTCGTCGTCGTGAAATCCGCGATCCGTATCGGGCTCGGATGATGGCCCGTCGCGACCAGTCCCGCGATATGCGCCATATCTACCATGAGGTAGGCGCCCACTTCGTCGGCTATGGCGCGGAAGCGGGCAAAGTCGATGACCCGCGAATAGGCCGAGGCGCCCGCGATGATGACCTTCGGCTTGTTCTCTCTCGCGAGGGTGGCGAGAGCCTCGTAGTCGATGGTCTCCGTCTCGCGGTTCACCCCGTAGCGCGCCACCTTGTACATCTTTCCCGAGAAGGAGACGGGAGCCCCGTGCGTCAGGTGACCGCCGTGCGCGAGGTCCATGCCCAGGATGGTGTCGCCCGGCTGGAGGACCGCGAAGAGTACGCCCATGTTCGCCTGGCTTCCCGAGTGGGGCTGGACATTGGCGTGGTCGGATCCGAAGAGGGCTTTTGCCCGATCGCGGGCGAGGTTTTCCGCCATGTCGACGAACTCGCAGCCGCCGTAGTAGCGCTTGCCCGGATAGCCTTCCGCGTATTTGTTGGTCAGCACGGAGCCGACCGCCTCCATGACGGCGCGCGAGGTGTAGTTCTCGCTCGCGATCAGTTCGAGTTTGTCTCTCTGCCGCGCGGATTCGAGCTCCATCGCCTTCCAGAGTTCCGGATCCTGTGTTTGAATCAATGACATGTTTCCTCCTCAAGGGCGCCGGTCCGTCGGAACCCGGCGGCTTCTCTATGTATAAAAGGAAATCCGCATCTTCGCAACGGCAGGCTCCCGGGCCGCACTCGTCGCAACCGACCGACCCTCAGGGGCTTTTTACCCCAGAAGAAGAAGAGACGACGAGGGGCAGCAGGGCCGCGCTGAGGAACATGGCGGGATTTGACGCTCCGTGCGAGGTATACACCCGCACGAGGCCGGAGTCCACGGTCGGGGGAACTGCTATATCTATGGCCGTAGCGGTCCACGAACGGTAGGACGAGCGCGTCGGCTCGACTCCGTCCATGAGAACACGGGAGTCCCCCTGGCGGTCCCCGAAATTGCTTCCGATGATCCTGATGACAGATCCGGGCTCGGCGACGGCAGGCTCCAGGGCGAGGATGAAAGGAGAGCTGAGGCGGACATACGCGTACAGGCCGCCCGAGGCGACAGACACGACGAGGAAAGCAGCGAGAATGTTTTTCAGTCTCCGTTTCGGTCTTTTGGGCGTCTGGGGGGCGGCGCGTTCCCCATTATCGGGCTGCGGCGCTCCGCCAGATTTCATTTCGCGAGCCTGTCTACGATTATTTCGACGACGAGAGGGGCCGAGCCGTCGGGCCCGTATCCGAGAGGGAAAAAGAACATCCGCTCCGCCAGGGTCACCGAGAGTGTGCTCACCGTCGTCCGGTATTTTATTCCGCCGTCGGGCATCATGACCCAGACCTGGCCCGAGGCGACAACGTCGAGGGAGTTGGGGCCATTTTCGAAAGGAATGAGCTGGATGAGGGATACTATGTTAGCGCCGATGAGTTTGACCTGGATCGGTGTTCCCGGCGAGGCGTATTTGATCTGCTCGACGCCCCACTTGGCCTTTCTGTCGAGGGCTTCGACGAAGCCCCCCTTCGCTTCCGGAGAATCCGGAAGAGACGCGCTGAGGCTGGGCGCCGATTGGACGGCTGCCGGGGCAGAGCCAGATCCCTGCTGCCGGGTGCTCTGCTGAGAGAGAGCGCTTGAGTCGGCGGAATCCTTTCCGATTCCCACGACACTCGCGCGGACCCGTATCGAGTAGGTCTTCGCTGGAACGGAGGTCTTCGGGTTCGCGGGAACCGTCGTGGACGCGGACTGTCCCTGAGGCGGAGGACTGGGCTGAACCTGTCCCTGTGCGGGAACCGTCGTGGACGCTCCGGCCTGAGCGGGCTTGGTCTGCGCCGACAGCGGCATCCTTGCGAACAGGAAAGCGGCGAACAGCAGGAGCATTCCACTTTCGCCAGAAGTCCGGAGGCTGAATCTCACCTGTTGCCGCCTGTGGCCGTCGACGCCGTCATGAGGACAGGATCGCCGGAGCTCTGTATGGTGGCCTCCGGCGGAAGGACGATTGTCATCACCGAATCGCCCCCTTGAGCGTCGATGGAGCGGACGAGGGCCTCGAAAGTCGCGGGCTGGGCCGAAATGACAGTCTTGGCGATCGCGGGCATGCTTGTGCCACGGTTTCCCAATGGAATGCGCCCGGCGATGGCGAAGGCTGTCGCGAGAGTCAGGACGAGGGCAGCTGCCGTGACGACAGGGAAAGGAAGCGCGACAGGGCGACGCCAGAATGGGATGGACGGAGCAGACACCGTTATCCGGCCACGCGGCGGTGAGGCGATGGCGGCGGGAGGCATGACCGTCATCCGGGCGAGAACAGCCTTCTCCCTCGAGGTGCCGAGGAGGTCAAGGCTTTCTGAAAGTGAAGTGTATGATCGGCAGATGCCAGCGCAGGAAGGGCAACCCGCGATATGGGCTTCCACCTTCTGCTTCCACGGGGAATCGAGTTCGCCGTCCGCGTACACGGACAGAAGCTTTCTGTCGGGGCAGTTCATTTTTTTTCTCCGAGGATGGCCAGAAGTTGTTCGCGGGCGCGAAAAGCGCGCACTTTCACGTTGCCTTCGCTTATACCCATGACTTTTCCGATTTCCTTGTAGTTCAAACCGCCGTACTCCTTGAGTATCAACACCGTTCTGAGACGCTCCGGCAGGCCCGCGAGAGCCGTGCGGAGTTCCTCTGCGGCTTCCGCGCGGAGCAGCTCCGCGTCTGCGCCCTCCGAGACCCCCACGAAGACCCCATCCGCATCGACCTGAGCACCCCTTGTCCGAGTTTCGGTGTCCAAGGCCGTTTCGCCCTTCCACCACTTCTCGTACGCACGGTTTTCTCTAACCTTCCGTTTGGAATGGTTGATGGCACTGTTTTTCACGACCCTGATGAGCCAGTACTTGGCGTCGTCGGGGCTGGGAAAGGGAATATTTTTCTCCACCAGCTTGACAAAAGCCTCGTGGACAATGTCCTCAGCGGTTTCAGGGGACTGGACTATGCGAACAGCCACACGAAACAGCATCGGCATGAGCGAGTCATAGAGGCTCTTTACGTCGATGGTGGTCTCTCTCCCTTTTGTATCAAACAAAGGACATACCCTGTGGTTACGCGATCCGCTCAGTCACTTCGCCTCTCATGCGCGTTTCCAGGCTGTCCCTGCCGGGCTGTCTTCGAGAATGATGCCCCTCGCCTTCAGCCCATTGCGGATCTCGTCGGCCCGGGCGAAATTCCGGTCCTTCTTTGCCTGTGCGCGCTCGACGATGAGGCCCTCGATTTCGGTCGCAAGCCCCGAGTCCAGACTGCTCTCCGCGGGGCGGAGGGCAGCAAGCCCGAGTCCGAGGACCCGGTCCATGTCGAAGGCGGCGGCCAGCGCGGCGCGAGGCGGGAGGCTGCCGTCCTTGAGTATCGCCCAGGCCTCGGCGAGCGCCCTCGGCGTCGCGAGATCCTCGCCGAGGGCCGTCGCGAAGGCTTCGAGCCTCGGAGCGAGGCCGGCCCTCTCGGATTCGGACAGACCCGCCAGACCCGGCACTTCGTCCCCGGCGAGCCCCGCCTTCGCCCTCAGCGCGAGGACGCGGTCGGCCATCGACTTGCGCGAGGACCGGGCCGAGTCGAGCCCCTCCCATGAAAACTGGAGCTGGGAGCGGTAGTGACCGCCGAGGAGGAAGTAGCGGTAATCCATGGGATCGTAGCCTCTGTCCACAAGGGTCTGAAGAGTGAGGAAGCCGCCAGCGGACTTGGACATCTTGCCTTTGTCGAGAACAAGGAATTCATTGTGAAGCCAATAGTTGACCCATTTCTTGCCGGTAGCCGCCTCGGACTGGGCGATTTCGTTCGTGTGGTGGACGGGGATGTGGTCGATGCCGCCCGCGTGGATGTCGAACTGCTCGCCGAGGTATTTCATGCTCATGGCCGAGCACTCGATGTGCCAGCCGGGGTAGCCACGGCCCCAGGGGCTGTCCCAGACGAGCGCCTGATTCTCGAACTTGGACTTGGTGAACCAGAGGACGAAATCGTGGGGATTGCGCTTGTTCTCGTCGACCTCGATGCGCGCGCCCGCTCTCAAGTCCTCGGTCCTGAGCATGGCGAGCTCGCCGTAGGAGGGCATCTTCGTGATGTCGAAGTAGAGGTTTCCGCCCGCACTGTAGGTGAAGCCCTTAGCCTCGATTCTCTTGATGAGGGCGATCATCTCGCCGACGTGCTCGGTGGCCTTGCACACGACGTTCGGCCTCGCGATGCCGAGCCTGTCCGTGTCGCGGAAGAAGGCCTCGGTGTAGAAGCGCGCTATGTCGAGTACGGTCTGGTTTCTCTCCACCGCGCTCTTGACCATCTTGTCCTCGCCGGTGTCGTCGTCGCCGGAAAGGTGACCGACATCGGTGAGATTCATGACGTGGGTCACCTCGTAACCAAAGTAGCGCAGGGTCCGAGTGAGAACGTCGTCGAAGACGTAGGCGCGCAGATTTCCTATGTGGGCGAAGTTGTAGACTGTGGGTCCGCAGCCGTAGAAGCCGACCTTTCCGGGTTCGAGGGGGCGAAATGTCTGCATTTCGCGCCCCAGAGTGTTGAAAAGTCTCAGCTCGGGCATGTGGTCCTCCGTCGGTGTCTTGAATCTCCCGCAGATGCTTCCATACTATGCGGGTAATGACGAACAAACTACGGCAATTCTTCGGAAAAATCAATATTGGGGCCCGCCCTTCCTTCGATGAGCCCCTGTCGGGACACACGACGATGCGGATAGGCGGCCCCGCCGACGCCTGGATCGCGCCCGGGAACCGCTCGGAGTTTCTCCGCCTCCTCGAAGCGGCGCGGGCGGAAGGCATCCCCGTCTTCGTGATCGGCGGCGGGGCGAACCTCCTCGTGGGGGACCGCGGTATCCGGGGAATCGTCGCGAGCACCGAAAACCTCCGTTCCGTGTCGGTTCGCGGAAAGCGCTTCACGGCGGAGGCGGGTCTCTCCGTGGATGAAGTTTGCCTCGAAACCCTCGCGCGCGGACTCAAGGGTTTCGGGAATTTTGCCGGCATGCCGGGCTCGCTCGGCGGGGCCATCCTCATGAACGCGCGCTGCTACGATACGGAGATCGCCGACCTCAGCCCCGAAGTTCTCGCCGCGGGTCCCGACGGCAGACTCTTCGTTCACCCCTTCGACCCCGCCGAATGGTCCTACAAGCGCTCCCCCTTCCAGGACAGGGAGCCTCTCGCGGGCAGCCTCATCCTCGGAGCGAGCTTCGAGCTCGACTCCGGAGACCCCGCGCGCACGGCCTGCATCATGCGCGAGCGCCGGACGGACAGGGAGCGCAAGGGGCATTACCGCCTTCCCTCCGCCGGCTCGGTCTTCAAGAACGACAGACTGATAGGCGCGCCGAGCGGAGCCGTCCTCGACTCGCTCGGCTTCAGGGGTAAAAGGATCGGGGATGCCGCCGTCTCCGACTGGCACGCCAACATCTTCGTCAACGCAGGCGTGGCCAGGGCGAGCGATATGAGGCTCCTCATCCGCCTCGCACAGGACGAAGTGAGAGAAAAACTCGGTTTCACACTCGAACCGGAAATAATCATGGCGGGAGATTTCTGACCGGATACACGACGGCCACTCCTCTGCCAAGGCTCGGGAGCGGCCGTCGTGTGTCTCAGAACAAGCTTTACACTAATTCTTTATAAGGATGAACTCGACCCTCCTGTTTTTCCACCTGTTGCTCGCGTCGCGGAAGCTGACGACAGGCTCGCTGGAGCCGAGCCCCTTCACCGAAAGCCTGCGTGCATCGACATTGTCTTCGACGAGGAGCTTGCGCACGAGTTCGGCGCGTCCCGTGGAGAGAGGGATGAGTTCCTTCGTCTCCTCGGTGTTGATCCGGGCCTCCGAGTAGCCGAGCATCTTGCCGACGTTGTTGGCGTGGCCCTCGATCCTGATCCGGTAGTCCGGGAACTTGTTGAGAATCTGGGCGATGCGCTTGATGACGCGGGCGTTGTTAGCCGTGATCTCGGGATCCAATCCCTCGAAGTCGGCGTGGTTGGCCCGGAAAACGATGGAGGGGACCTTGATCTTGAGTCTGTCGCCCTCGCGCAGAACGAGCACGTCGACAGCGACTACGCCTGAAATCTTCGTCGCGTTGCCGAGGGCGTCTTTGATCATGAACGTGAAGGGATAATTGGTGGCGGCCTCCACGAGTTCGCCCTCCTGCCCCTTTCCGTCCCACACGATGGAGGCGGGCGGGGTACCCTTCCCGGACCAGGCCCTGAAGAGGCGCTGCGTTGCGGCTGCGTCCTGGGCCGAGCCTTCCACCACCGCTTCCTCGATGACCTCGAGCCGCCACTCGGCAACCTTGGCCGGGTCAGCGACTTTTATGCCGAAGGTAAGCTTGTCGTCGGCGCCGTCCCCGTCCGGGCTGAAGAACTCGGGTGTGAGGGTGACGTCCACCTTGGGCGGTGCGACATTGACGTAGACTTTGTCGCTCGTGGCTTCCGCGATATCGCCCTTCGCGTATTTCACGACGAGCTTGCCGACGATGGTGCCTGTGGCGACCTGACCTGCGGTGTCCATGCCGTCCCAGACGAGTCGTCCAGGGACTTCGCCGGCCGAGCCGCCGAAGGAGTTTTTGATGCTTCCGTCCGCCGCGACAATAGTGATGCTCCAGGACTCTATCTCTTCCCGCCTGTCCACGACGAGGGTGAAGGAGACATCGTCTTTGAAGCCGTCCCCGTTGGGGGAGATGCCCGTCTCGGATGCGGTCAGGTAGACCTTGGGCACGAAGGCGTCCACCAGGATACCTTCGACCGCGGCCGCGCCTTTGTTGCCGGCGGCGTCCGTCGAGGAGACCTCGTACCGGTAGTTCCCGTCCCGCACCAGTTTTCCTGAATCGTCGAGGCCGTCCCAGGAGAAGCTCTTCGCCTGAGTCTTCCAGCTCAGGGCTTTCACCGTGATGCCGTTCGCTGCAACGATGCGACCCGTCCAGTCGTCGCCCGGCACAGAGCTCTGTGTGAACGTAATGATGTCCTTCACGCCGTCTCCGTTGGGGGAGAAGACGAGGGGCGAGGCGCTCAGGGTGATCTTCGGCGCGACGCGGTCGAGGAGAATAGTGGGCGTGGCGGCTTCCATCACGTCGCCGTTCCTGTAAGTGACCGTGAGATTCGCGGCGTACCTGCCGTCGGGCAGGGGTTTGCCGGAGTCTCCTGAGCCGTCCCAGACGTAGGTGTCGGCCACATCCCGCGCTCCCTTCCAGGTCCGGACCGGCGTTCCCGCCTCGATGCCAGGGACTTCCAGCGCCGTGACGGCGAGGGAGAAGGAGGTCATCTTGTCGGGCGCCTGGACCTGCGGCGAGAGAAGGAGGATGTCCTTGACGCCGTCGCCGTTGGGGCTGAAGGCGCGCTGATCGGCGGCAAGCCGCACAACCCTTTTTTCACTCTCGAGAATGACTGCCAGAGGCGCGCTCGTGAAGCTGTTGCCAGCCACATCGGTCGAAGTGGCTTCGTAATAGTAGCTGCCGTCCTTGAGGAGATTCCCGGCCTGATCCTTTCCGTCCCAGACAAAGTTCTTCGCCTCGTTCTTCCAGGTCCAGGTCCGTACAGTCTTTCCATCATGGTCTTTCATCCTGCCGGTCCAGTCATCGCCCGGCAGGGATTTCTGTATGTATTCAGCAAAATCATTGCGCTTGTCGCCGTTGGGCGAGAAGATGGCGGAGGTCACGGATACCTCTATCTTGGGGGCGACCGTGTCCAGAATGATGCCCGCGAGGGGAATCTCGAACAAGTCGTCGTTCTGGTAGAGGACAGTGAGTCTGGCGCCGTAGAGTCCATCGGGGGCCTTGAGTCCATCGTCTGTGAGGCCATCCCACTGGTAGAGAGACTGCAAGCCATCGACACCCTTCCAGCTGCGCACCTTCTTGCCGGCAGAAAGACCGGACACATTCTGCGTGATCACGGCGAGTTCGAAGCTCCTGACCTTGGTCGGGGAGGCAGCCTGGACCCGCAGGGCGAGCGTGTCGTTCAATTTGTCGCCGTTCGGACTGAACGCTCTCTTGTCCGCGCTCAGTGTCACCGCTTTCTTCTCCGTCTCCAGTCTCACCGTCACCGGTCCCGCCGTGAAGCTGTTCCCCGCGATGTCCGTCGCGCTCACCTCATAGCTGTAGATCCCATCGGGCAGGAGTACTCCACTCTGGTCCTTCCCGTCCCACACCAGATCCTTCAGCTCATTCTTCCAGGCCCAGCTCCTCACCACCTTCCCCGTTTCGTTCTTCATCACGCCGGTCCAGTCGTCTCCCGGCACCGAGCTCTGGCTGAACGTCACCGTGTCGCTCCGCCCATCACCGTTCGGAGAGAAGATCTCGGACCCAACCGATACCGTCGCGCTCGGAACCACGCTGTCCATCGCTATTCCGCTCACCGAAACGTCGAACCTGTCGTCGTTCTGATAGAGCACCGACAGCTTCGCTCCGTACATCCCGTCCGGTGCTTTCCTCCCCTCATCCGTCAGCCCGTCCCACACATACAGATCCTGTATTCCCTCTTTCCCCTTCCAGCTCTTCACCGCCATCCCCGGCGTGACTCCCGTCACTGCCTGGGCTGTCACCGCCAGCTCGAAGCTCTTGATCTTCTCCGGCGTAGCTGCCTGCACCCGCAGTGTCAGCGTGTCGTTCACCTTGTCCCCGTTCGGACTGAACGCTCTCTTGTCCGCGCTCAGCGTCACCGCCTTCTTCGCCGTCTCCAATCTCACCGTCACCGGTCCCGCCGTGAAGCTGTTCCCCGCGATGTCCGTCGCGCTCACCTCATAGCTGTAGATCCCGTCGGGCAACAGCGCTCCACCAGCGTCCTTCCCGTCCCACACGAAATCTTTCAGCTCATTCTTCCAGACCCAGCTCCTCACCACCTTCCCCGCCTGGTCCTTCATCCTCCCCGTCCAGTCATCCCCAGGCACCGAGCTCTGCACGTAGGTCACCGTGTCGCTCCGCCCATCCCCGTTCGGTGAGAATATTTCCAGGCTCGCCGACACTTTCGCGCTCGGCACAACCCGGTCCATCGCCAGATCGCTCACCGAAACGTCAAACTTGTCGTCGTTCTTGTACAGCACCGACAGCTTCGCACTGTACATCCCGTCAGGCGCCTTGAGCCCCTCATCCGTGAGTCCATCCCACTGGTACAGAGACTGCAAGCCATCGACACCCTTCCAGCTGCGCACCGTCTTGCCGGCAGAAAGACCAGACACATTCTGCGCCGATATCACAAGTTCATAACTCTTGACTTTTGTCGGTGTGGCCGCCTGCACCAACAGCGACAGCGTGTCGTTCACCCCATCCCCGTTCGGACTGAACGCTCTCTTGTCCGCGCTCAGCGTCACCGCCTTCTTCTCGTTCTCGAGTCGGACGGAAAGCGGTCCCGCCGTGAAGCTGTTCCCCGCGATGTCCGTCGCGCTCACCGTGTACACGTAGATCCCGTCGGACTGGAGTATCCCATTCTGATCCTTCCCGTCCCAGGCGAAATCTTTCAGTTCATTCTTCCAGACCCAGCTCCTCACCACCTTGCCCGTTTCGTTCTTCATCACGCCGATCCAATCGTCTCCCGGCACCGAGCTCTGGCTGAACGTCACCGTGTCGCTCCGCCCATCACCGTTCGGAGAGAAGATTTCCAGGCTCGCCGACACTTTCGCGCTCGGCACAACCCGATCCATCGCCAGATCGCTCACCGAAACGTCAAACTTGTCGTCGTTCTTGTACAAAACCGACAGTTTCGCACTGTACATCCCGTCAGGTGCCGCGCTCTTGCCGTCGCTCATGCCATCCCACTCGTACCGGCTCTGCAGATCCTCACTCCCCTTCCAGCTGCGCACCACTCCAGACGCAAGTCCCTGCGCGTTCTGCGCCGATATCACAAGTTCCCAACTCTTGATCCTCGCAGGAGTACTCGCTTGCACCATCAGCGTCAGCGTGTCGTTCAATTTGTCGCCGTTCGGACTGAACGCTCTCTTGTCCGCGCTCAGCGTCACCGCTTTCTTCTCCGTCTCCAGTCTCACCGTCACCGGTCCTGCCGTGAAGCTGTTCCCCGCGATGTCCGTCGCGCTCACCTCATAGCTGTAGATCCCGTCGGGCAGGAGTACTCCACTCTGGTCCTTCCCGTCCCACACCAGATCCTTCAGCTCACTCTTCCAGGCCCAGCTCCTCACCACCTTCCCCGTTTCGTTCTTCATCACGCCGGTCCAGTCGTCTCCCGGCACCGAGCTCTGGCTGAACGTCACCGTGTCGCTCCGCCCATCACCGTTCGGAGAGAAGATCTCGGACCCAACCGATACCGTCGCGCTCGGAACCACGCTGTCCATCGCTATTCCGCTCACCGAAACATCGAACCTGTCGTCGTTCTGATAGAGCACCGACAGCTTCGCTCCGTACATCCCGTCCGGTGCTTTCCTCCCATCATCCGTCAGCCCGTCCCACACATACAGATCCTGTATTCCTTCTTTCCCCTTCCAGCTCTTCACCGCCATCCCCGGCGTGACTCCCGTCACTGCCTGGGCTGTCACCGCCAGCTCGAAGCTCTTGATCTTCTCCGGCGTAGCTGCCTGCACCCGCAGTGTCAGCGTGTCGTTCACCTTGTCCCCGTTCGGACTGAACGCTCTCTTGTCCGCGCTCAGCGTCACCGCCTTCTTCGCCGTCTCCAGTCTCACCGTCACCGGTCCCGCCGTGAAGCTGTTCCCCGCGATGTCCGTCGCACTCACCTCATAGCTGTAGATCCCGTCGGGCAACAGCGCTCCACCAGCATCCTTCCCGTCCCACACGAAATCTTTCAGCTCATTCTTCCAGACCCAGCTCCTCACCACCTTCCCCGCCTGGTCCTTCATCCTCCCCGTCCAGTCATCCCCAGGCACCGAGCTCTGCACGTAGGTCACCGTGTCGCTCCGCCCATCCCCGTTCGGTGAGAATATTTCCAGGCTCGCCGACACTTTCGCGCTCGGCACAACCCGGTCCATCGCCAGATCGCTCACCGAAACGTCAAACTTGTCGTCGTTCTTGTACAGCACCGACAGCTTCGCACTGTACATCCCGTCAGGCGCCTTGAGCCCCTCATCCGTGAGTCCGTCCCACTGGTACAGAGACTGCAAGCCATCGACGCCCTTCCAGCTGCGCACCGTCTTGCCGGCAGAAAGTCCGGACACATTCTGCGCCGATATCACAAGTTCATAACTCTTGACTTTTGTCGGTGTGGCCGCCTGCACCAGCAGCGACAGCGTGTCGTTCACCCCATCCCCGTTCGGACTGAACGCTCTCTTGTCCGCGCTCAGCGTCACCGCCTTCTTCTCGTTCTCGAGTCGGACGGAAAGCGGTCCCGCCGTGAAGCTGTTCCCCGCGATGTCCGTCGCGCTCACCGTGTACACGTAGATCCCGTCGGGCTGGAGTATCCCATTCTGATCCTTCCCGTCCCAGGCGAAATCTTTCAGTTCATTCTTCCAGGCCCAGCTCCTCACCACCTTGCCCGTTTCGTTCTTCATCACGCCGGTCCAGTCGTCTCCCGGCACCGAGCTCTGGCTGAACGTCACCGTGTCGCTCCGCCCATCCCCGTTCGGAGAGAAGATTTCCAGGCTCGCCGACACTTTCGCGCTCGGCACAACCCGATCCATCGCCAGATCGCTCACCGAAACGTCAAACTTGTCGTCGTTCTTGTACAAAACCGACAGTTTCGCACTGTACATCCCGTCAGGTGCCGCGCTCTTGCCGTCGCTCATGCCATCCCACTCGTACCGGCTCTGCAGATCCTCACTCCCCTTCCAGCTGCGCACCACTCCAGACGCAAGTCCCTGCGCGTTCTGCGCCGATATCACAAGTTCCCAACTCTTGATCCTCGCAGGAGTACTCGCTTGCACCATCAGCGTCAGCGTGTCGTTCAATTTGTCGCCGTTCGGACTGAACGCTCTCTTGTCCGCGCTCAGCGTCACCGCTTTCTTCTCCGTCTCCAGTCTCACCGTCACCGGTCCTGCCGTGAAGCTGTTCCCCGCGATGTCCGTCGCGCTCACCTCATAGCTGTAGATCCCATCGGGCAGGAGTACTCCACTCTGGTCCTTCCCGTCCCACACCAGATCCTTCAGCTCATTCTTCCAGGCCCAGCTCCTCACCACCTTCCCCGTTTCGTTCTTCATCACGCCGGTCCAGTCGTCTCCCGGCACCGAGCTCTGGCTGAACGTCACCGTGTCGCTCCGCCCATCACCGTTCGGAGAGAAGATCTCGGACCCAACCGATACCGTCGCGCTCGGAACCACGCTGTCCATCGCTATTCCGCTCACCGAAACGTCGAACCTGTCGTCGTTCTGATAGAGCACCGACAGCTTCGCTCCGTACATCCCGTCCGGTGCTTTCCTCCCCTCATCCGTCAGCCCGTCCCACACATACAGATCCTGTATTCCCTCTTTCCCCTTCCAGCTCTTCACCGCCATCCCCGGCGTGACTCCCGTCACTGCCTGGGCTGTCACCGCCAGCTCGAAGCTCTTGATCTTCTCCGGCGTAGCTGCCTGCACCCGCAGTGTCAGCGTGTCGTTCACCTTGTCCCCGTTCGGACTGAACGCTCTCTTGTCCGCGCTCAGCGTCACCGCCTTCTTCGCCGTCTCCAATCTCACCGTCACCGGTCCCGCCGTGAAGCTGTTCCCCGCGATGTCCGTCGCGCTCACCTCATAGCTGTAGATCCCGTCGGGCAACAGCGCTCCACCAGCGTCCTTCCCGTCCCACACGAAATCTTTCAGCTCATTCTTCCAGACCCAGCTCCTCACCACCTTCCCCGCCTGGTCCTTCATCCTCCCCGTCCAGTCATCCCCAGGCACCGAGCTCTGCACGTAGGTCACCGTGTCGCTCCGCCCATCCCCGTTCGGTGAGAATATTTCCAGGCTCGCCGACACTTTCGCGCTCGGCACAACCCGGTCCATCGCCAGATCGCTCACCGAAACGTCAAACTTGTCGTCGTTCTTGTACAGCACCGACAGCTTCGCACTGTACATCCCGTCAGGCGCCTTGAGCCCTTCATCCGTGAGTCCATCCCACTGGTACAGAGACTGCAAGCCATCGACACCCTTCCAGCTGCGCACCGTCTTGCCGGCAGAAAGACCAGACACATTCTGCGCCGATATCACAAGTTCATAACTCTTGACTTTTGTCGGTGTGGCCGCCTGCACCAACAGCGACAGCGTGTCGTTCACCCCATCCCCGTTCGGACTGAACGCTCTCTTGTCCGCGCTCAGCGTCACCGCTTTCTTCTCCGTCTCCAGCTGTATGGCGATCGGGCCCGAATCGCAGAAGTTACCGGCAGAGTCCGTAGCGACAATGCGATACGTGTATGTACCGTCAGGCAGTATGTTTCCTGCCCTGTCTTTACCGTCCCAGATGAAATCGCCTGCGTCGGATTTCCAGGACCAGACCCGGACTTCCGCTCCGGACGGAGAGGTTATTGTACCTGTCCAATCATCGCCCACGACCGATCTTTGTTTAAACAGTACGAAATCGCTCCTCCCGTCCCCGTTCGGAGAGAAAATGAGAGGAGAGACAGAGACCGTGATAGACGGACGGACCGTATCGATGATGAGGGGAGGTGTCACGGCCTCGATCCTGTCATCGTTCTGGTAAACTACGACCAGCTTCGCCACATAGCTGCCATCAGGCATGCGGGAACCATCGTCGGCAAGTCCATCCCACACATAGGTTTCGAACAAGCCCGAGCTGCCCTTCCAGGTTCTGACAGTTCTGGATGTAGCGGAAGCGGAAGCTCCGAGAGGCGTTACGGTCAGCTCGTAACTCTTTATTCGCTCAGCCGCACGGAAACGGACTGTAAATGTCAGGGTCTCGTTCACTCCATCGCCGTTCGGACTGAACGCCCTGCGATCCGAGGTGAGAATGAGAGTCTTCTTCTCTGTATCGACTGCGATCTGGATCGGGGCCGTGGAGAAAGAGTTCCCCGCACGGTCGGTCGACTTAAGGACATACGAATACATCCCGTCGGGCAACAGCTTGCCGTTCCGGTCCATGCCGTCCCACTCCAGCACCGCCTGCGGCTCTCCCGTGAATTTCCAGGATCGCACCGAGCTCCCGGTGGAGTCCTGAATCTCCCCGTTCCACGTCTCCTCGGCGCTTCCTTTCTGGGTGATGCGGACAAGATTCTGCCCGACACTTCCCGATGGGTTGAAAGCGGTCCGGTCAACGGAGACGGATGCCTGCGGGTACTTCCTGTCCAGAATGAACACCGACGACCGCACTGAAGGAGCGTAGCCGGAAGCGTAGCCCAGAGAGAGGGTGGCGAGGTATTCGCCATCGGGCCAGGAGGCCACAAGCCCCGCTTCGGGGTGCTCGGAATCGAGGACAATATATCCAGGAAGAGTCGAAGAATCTTTTCCGCTCGCCGACCACATTTCCTTGCCGGATTTGTCCGATACGGCCAGCTTCCAGGATGTCAGCCCTTCCCTGAGCGGAACATTGACGCTCACAGTCAGGTTTTCCTTGATCCCATCCCCGTTCGGACTGAACGCATCTCGATCCACACTCAGCGTCACCACTGGCTTGCGCGTGTCTATCTTCACCGTCCGCGATACCAGCTTCACCGCGTTCCCCGCCCTGTCCGCACTCCTTAACTCCACCACATACTCGCCATCTGATGCGGGTTTCCCCACATTGTCCCGACCGTCCCACACAAAATCTTCCGGCTTCGCGTTCCGGTATTCCACCGAACGAACTACCTTCCCCGCTTTGTCCTTCACTTCCAGAGTCCATAGCTCTTCCACCGATCCCGTGATCGTCCAGCCCTTCACATCCCGTACCCCATCCCCGTCCGGACTGAACACCGTCCCTGGCTCCTTCTCTTCCATCGTCGCCTTCGGAAACACCGAGTCCATCAGGAACCATCCCGTCTCCGCCTTCGGCTCATACCCCGAGTCGTACGACAGCTCCATCACCGCCTTGTATTCCCCTTCCGGCCACTGCGACACTTCCGCTCCACTCGCACCAGCTACCGAGATCTTCCCATCCAGCACATACTTATCCCCAAGCCCAGCAGGATCACTCCCTTCCCGGCTCCATACCGTGTTCCCTGCCTTCCCGACTATCCGAACACTCCACTTCGTCAACCCTTCCCGCAACGGCACTTTCACCGTCAGTTCCAGACTGTCCTTGATCCCGTCCCCGTTCGGACTGAACGCGTCCTTGTCCACTCCCACCGATACCGCTGGCTTGCGCGTGTCTATCTTCACCGCCCGCGATACCAGCTTCACCGCGTTCCCCGCCTTGTCCTCACTCCTCAGCTCAAGTACGTAGCTCCCATCCGGCGCTATCTTGCCCGTGTTGTCCCGCCCATCCCACACAAACTCTTCCGGCGATGCATTCCGGTATTCCTGCAACCGCACTACCTGCCCAGCACCATCCTTGATCTCCAGAACCCACAACTCTTCCTTCGTCCCCGTGATGGCGTAGGCTTTCACATCCTTCACCCCATCCCCGTCCGGACTGAACACCGACCCTGCTTCCTTCTCCGTAACACTCGCCGCCGGATACGTCGCATCCAGCACAAAACTCCCCGTCTCCGCTTTCGGACTCGGCCCCGACGCGTACACCAGCTCGATCCCTGCCTTGTACTCGCCTTCCGGCCATATCACTTTCGCACCAGTCCCATCCGTCTTCCCGTCCAGCACGTACGCCCCTGCCGGCAGCGCCGTCCCGTCTCCTGAGACTGTCCAGATATCCTTCCCCGCTAGATCCCGAACCCACAGCTTCCAGCTCAGTATCCCGTCCTTCTGCTCCAGCTTCGGACTCAGCGTCACCGTATCCTTGATCCCATCCCCGTTCGGACTGAACGCATCTCGATCCACACTCAGCGTCACCACTGGCTTGCGCGTGTCTATCTTCACCGTCCGCGATACCAGCTTCACCGCGTTCCCCGCCCTGTCCGCACTCCTTAACTCCACCACATACTCGCCATCTGATGCGGGTTTCCCCACATTGTCCCGACCGTCCCACACGAAATCTTCCGGCTTCGCGTTCCGGTATTCCACCGAACGAACTACCTTCCCCGCTTTGTCCTTCACTTCCAGAGTCCATAGCTCTTCCACCGATCCCGTGATCGTCCAGCCCTTCACATCCCGTACCCCATCCCCGTCCGGACTGAACACCGTCCCTGGCTCCTTCTCTTCCATCGTCGCCTTCGGAAACACCGAGTCCATCAGGAACCATCCCGTCTCCGCCTTCGGCTCATACCCCGAGTCGTACGACAGCTCCATCACCGCCTTGTATTCCCCTTCCGGCCACAGCGACACTTCCGCTCCACTCGCACCAGCTACCGAGATCTTCCCATCCAGCACATACTTATCCCCAAGCCCAGCAGGATCACTCCCTTCCCGACTCCATACCGTGTTCCCTGCCTTCCCGACTATCCGAACACTCCACTTCGTCAACCCTTCCCGCAACGGCACTTTCACCGTCAGTTCCAGACTGTCCTTGATCCCGTCCCCGTTCGGACTGAACGCGTCCTTGTCCACTCCCACCGATACCGCTGGCTTGCGCGTGTCTATCTTCACCGCCCGCGATACCAGCTTCACCGCGTTCCCCGCCTTGTCCTCACTCCTCAGCTCAAGTACGTAGCTCCCATCCGGCGCTATCTTGCCCGTGTTGTCCCGCCCATCCCACACAAACTCTTCCGGCGATGCATTCCGGTATTCCTGCAACCGCACTACCTGCCCAGCACCATCCTTGATCTCCAGAACCCACAACTCTTCCTTCGTCCCCGTGATGGCGTAGGCTTTCACATCCTTCACCCCATCCCCGTCCGGACTGAACACCGACCCTGCTTCCTTCTCCGTAAGGCTCGCCGCCGGATACGTCGCATCCAGCACAAAACTCCCCGTCTCCGCTTTCGGACTCGGCCCCGACGCGTACACCAGCTCGATCCCTGCCTTGTACTCACCTTCCGGCCATATCACCTTCGCACCAGTCCCATCCGTCTTCCCGTCCAGCACGTACGCCCCTGCCGGCAGCGCCGTCCCGTCTCCTGAGACTGTCCAGATATCCTTCCCCGCTAGATCCCGAACCCACAGCTTCCAGCTCAGTATCCCGTCCTTCTGCTCCAGCTTCGGACTCAGCGTCACCGTATCCTTGATCCCATCCCCGTTCGGACTGAACGCATCTCGATCCACACTCAGCGTCACCACTGGCTTGCGCGTGTCTATCTTCACCGTCCGCGATACCAGCTTCACCGCGTTCCCCGCCCTGTCCGCACTCCTTAACTCCACCACATACTCGCCATCTGATGCGGGTTTCCCCACATTGTCCCGACCGTCCCACACAAAATCTTCCGGCTTCGCGTTCCGGTATTCCACCGAACGAACTACCTTCCCCGCTTTGTCCTTCACTTCCAGAGTCCATAGCTCTTCCACCGATCCCGTGATCGTCCAGCCCTTCACATCCCGTACCCCATCCCCGTCCGGACTGAACACCGTCCCTGGCTCCTTCTCTTCCATCGTCGCCTTCGGAAACACCGAGTCCATCAGGAACCATCCCGTCTCCGCCTTCGGCTCATACCCCGAGTCGTACGACAGCTCCATCACCGCCTTGTATTCCCCTTCCGGCCACTGCGACACTTCCGCTCCACTCGCACCAGCTACCGAGATCTTCCCATCCAGCACATACTTATCCCCAAGCCCAGCAGGATCACTCCCTTCCCGGCTCCATACCGTGTTCCCTGCCTTCCCGACTATCCGAACACTCCACTTCGTCAACCCTTCCCGCAACGGCACTTTCACCGTCAGTTCCAGACTGTCCTTGATCCCGTCCCCGTTCGGACTGAACGCGTCCTTGTCCACTCCCACCGATACCGCTGGCTTGCGCGTGTCTATCTTCACCGCCCGCGATACCAGCTTCACCGCGTTCCCCGCCTTGTCCTCACTCCTCAGCTCAAGTACGTAGCTCCCATCCGGCGCTATCTTGCCCGTGTTGTCCCGCCCATCCCACACAAACTCTTCCGGCGATGCATTCCGGTATTCCTGCAACCGCACTACCTGCCCAGCACCATCCTTGATCTCCAGAACCCACAACTCTTCCTTCGTCCCCGTGATGGCGTAGGCTTTCACATCCTTCACCCCATCCCCGTCCGGACTGAACACCGACCCTGCTTCCTTCTCCGTAACACTCGCCGCCGGATACGTCGCATCCAGCACAAAACTCCCCGTCTCCGCTTTCGGACTCGGCCCCGACGCGTACACCAGCTCGATCCCTGCCTTGTACTCGCCTTCCGGCCATATCACTTTCGCACCAGTCCCATCCGTCTTCCCGTCCAGCACGTACGCCCCTGCCGGCAGCGCCGTCCCGTCTCCTGAGACTGTCCAGATATCCTTCCCCGCTAGATCCCGAACCCACAGCTTCCAGCTCAGTATCCCGTCCTTCTGCTCCAGCTTCGGACTCAGCGTCACCGTATCCTTGATCCCATCCCCGTTCGGACTGAACGCATCTCGATCCACACTCAGCGTCACCACTGGCTTGCGCGTGTCTATCTTCACCGTCCGCGATACCAGCTTCACCGCGTTCCCCGCCCTGTCCGCACTCCTTAACTCCACCACATACTCGCCATCTGATGCGGGTTTCCCCACATTGTCCCGACCGTCCCACACGAAATCTTCCGGCTTCGCGTTCCGGTATTCCACCGAACGAACTACCTTCCCCGCTTTGTCCTTCACTTCCAGAGTCCATAGCTCTTCCACCGATCCCGTGATCGTCCAGCCCTTCACATCCCGTACCCCATCCCCGTCCGGACTGAACACCGTCCCTGGCTCCTTCTCTTCCATCGTCGCCTTCGGAAACACCGAGTCCATCAGGAACCATCCCGTCTCCGCCTTCGGCTCATACCCCGAGTCGTACGACAGCTCCATCACCGCCTTGTATTCCCCTTCCGGCCACTGCGACACTTCCGCTCCACTCGCACCAGCTACCGAGATCTTCCCATCCAGCACATACTTATCCCCAAGCCCAGCAGGATCACTCCCTTCCCGACTCCATACCGTGTTCCCTGCCTTCCCGACTATCCGAACACTCCACTTCGTCAACCCTTCCCGCAACGGCACTTTCACCGTCAGTTCCAGACTGTCCTTGATCCCGTCCCCGTTCGGACTGAACGCGTCCTTGTCCACTCCCACCGATACCGCTGGCTTGCGCGTGTCTATCTTCACCGCCCGCGATACCAGCTTCACCGCGTTCCCCGCCTTGTCCTCACTCCTCAGCTCAAGTACGTAGCTCCCATCCGGCGCTATCTTGCCCGTGTTGTCCCGCCCATCCCACACAAACTCTTCCGGCGATGCATTCCGGTATTCCTGCAACCGCACTACCTGCCCAGCACCATCCTTGATCTCCAGAACCCACAACTCTTCCTTCGTCCCCGTGATGGCGTAGGCTTTCACATCCTTCACCCCATCCCCGTCCGGACTGAACACCGACCCTGCTTCCTTCTCCGTAAGGCTCGCCGCCGGATACGTCGCATCCAGCACAAAACTCCCCGTCTCCGCTTTCGGACTCGGCCCCGACGCGTACACCAGCTCGATCCCTGCCTTGTACTCACCTTCCGGCCATATCACCTTCGCACCAGTCCCATCCGTCTTCCCGTCCAGCACGTACGCCCCTGCCGGCAGCGCCGTCCCGTCTCCTGAGACTGTCCAGATATCCTTCCCCGCTAGATCCCGAACCCACAGCTTCCAGCTCAGTATCCCGTCCTTCTGCTCCAGCTTCGGACTCAGCGTCACCGTATCCTTGATCCCATCCCCGTTCGGACTGAACGCATCTCGATCCACACTCAGCGTCACCACTGGCTTGCGCGTGTCTATCTTCACCGTCGCAGAAACCGGCTTGGAGGCATTCCCTGCCTTGTCTGTCGAGGCGATAGTCAGAGTGTAGGTTCCATCGGGCAAAGTCTTTCCGAAATTGTCCTTGCCATCCCAGACAAAGGATTCGG
This sequence comes from Treponemataceae bacterium, assembly GCA_963678065.2. Taxonomy (GTDB): domain Bacteria; phylum Spirochaetota; class Spirochaetia; order Treponematales; family Rectinemataceae. The sequence goes on along the minus strand of CAXXVZ010000003.1, from coordinate 184,947 downwards.
GCTCCCGATCGCGGAATTCGACGAGGCGGACGAGGACGTTGTCCTCGCTGCGCACTTCGAGGGACCAGAGATCTTCCTTCGATCCCTTTATGGCGAACGACAGGCTGTCGCGCACTCCGTCACCGTCGGGGCTGAAGAAAATATTAGTATCATCCGCTTTCAGCGTGACGACGGGATACGTCGCGTCCAGGTTGAAGACGGGGGTCGAAGCCTGGGGCATGTAGCCTGAGGCGTAGACGAGTTCGGTCTTCGCCTGGTAGGCGCCTTCGGGCAGGAGTTTGCCCGTCGCGGGGTCCATGCCGTCGAAATCGTATTTGTCCTTCAAAGCAGCGGGGTCCGTGCCTGAAACCTTCCAGACTTCCCGGCCGGATGAATCGGAGACCGAGACCTTCCAGGAAACGAGCCCATCCCTGGACTCGAGGTTCGGGACGAGCCTGACCGTATCGCGGATTCCGTCTCCGTTGGGACTGAAATCGGTCCAGTCGATGAGCATCTTGAGGGCCGGCCTGCGGTTGTCTACCACGACCTGCTCGGAGACGAAGCGGGCGGAGTTGTCTGCCTTGTCGGTACTGCTCAGTTCGAGGCGGTATTTTCCATCAGGCACGACCTTTCCCTTGTCGTCGCGCCCGTCCCAGACAAACTCGACGGGTTCCGAGTCCCTGTATTCGAGGGTTCGGACCACGGCGCCAGCCTCATTCTTCATGACGAGGGTCCAGAGATCTTCCTTAGACCCAGTGATCGAGAAGGCGTAGCTGTCCCGCGATCCGTCTCCATCCGGACTGAAAACGCGGTTGGGATCGTTGAGCGCCAGAACGGCGGAGGGCGGAGTCGAATCGACCAAAATGGGCGGACTGAATTTCTGCGGACTGTATCCGTTTATGTATTCGAGACTGATTCCCGCCTCGTAAAGACCGTCGGGCAGAGTCTTTCCCGCGGCATCCTTGCCGGTGAACGTGTAGGAATCGAGGAGCCGTGCAGGATCGGTTCCGGACACCGACCAGACTTCCTTCCTGTCCACGTCGAGCACGAAGACCCGGAACTTCTCCAGTCCGGACTTCGATTCGAGTTTGGGTCTGATTACAATGGAATCTTTCTTTCCGTCTCCGTTGGGACTCATGATATTGCCGACGAGCTCGACGGCGACAGCCGGCCTGCGGGTGTCGACTACGATGCCCTCGATCGTCTTCGCGGCAGCGAAGCCCGATTCCTTGGACGCGGAGAGATGGAGGGAGTAGGTGCCGTCCGGCACAACGGTGCCCTTGTCGTCGGTTCCGTCCCACACAAAATCGGGAGGCGATTGGTTTGGCCACTTTTCCGTCCTGACGACGGATCCGTCCTTGTCCTGGATATCGAGTTTCCAGAGCTTCTCCACGGATCCACCGAGGCGGAACTGGATGCTTTCGCGGATGCCGTCCCCGTCGGGGCTGAAAATGTTGTTCTTGTCGATGCCGGACACGGAGACCTTCGGCGCGTCGTTGTCGACGACGACGGTAAGGCAGTTGATGTAGTCGGCATTGCGGCGCCCCTCGTCGTCCCAGGCCTCGAAGCTGACGAGATAGGCGCCGTTCGGGGCACGCCTGCCCTCGTCGGTGTAGCCGTTCCACACAAGTTTTGCCGGCACGGGAAGACTGGCCCTCACGTAGCCAAGTCCCTCGGCGAGGCTGGAGGCTCCCGCCAAATGGTCGGGAAGCTTTCGCTCGACCTCCTTGTGGAAGATCATTTTTCCGGCGGCCTTGTCTTCGACCCTGAAGGACCATCCCGCGAGGTAGCCTTCGTCGCTCACGCGGACAGGAATCTCGAGACTGTCTTGGACATTGTCGCCGTTGGGAGAGAGGTAGTAGGTTTCGTGCGGGGCACCAGGGAGATCGAGGGTGACAGAGGGCGCTGACTTGTCGCGTTTTCCGAAAGTGATGCCGACTCCTCCGCCGACAGCGGATACGTCGCCGTACAGGGGAGCGTAGGCCGCCGAGGTCGTGATCGAGCCGGGGGCCTCGGGCGAACCGTTTCCGGCGAGGGGGATGGTGACCGAGAGCCCCACCGAGGGCAGAAGGCTCCGGCTCGTTGTCGCGCGAAGATCCTTGAGCCCTGCGTCCCAGCCGACGCCGAGAGAGAAGATATCCCTATACCCGATGCCGAGGTCGGCCTTGAAATCGAGGTCGCCGAAACCTGGAGTCGAGAGGCCGAGGCCGAGGCCGATGCGCCAGTTTTCTGTCCTCACGAGGAAGCCCCGCGCCTCGATGCCGAGGGTGAAGGGTGTCGTGATGGCTGTCGCAGCCGTGCCGAAGACGCCGTTTACAGGGGAGGGTATCGCGTAGGAGAAACCTTTGCCGATGGTGGAGAGTGACATTCCCCAGCTCAGGGCCTTCAGGAATCCCGCGTCGCCGATGTCGTGCCGGAACCCGAGGTCGAGACCCGCGCCCCATCCGAAACTTCCATTGCCACCTGCCTGCGCGGAGACTCCCGCTCCGAGGGCCAGGTTGGAGAACACCTGCTTGGCAAAGGAAACCCGCCCTTCCCCGAAGGTCCCGAGAGGGAGCTGAGTCATGGCGCTGGGAACGGACAGGAAACGGAGTCCGAATCCCCAGACACCATAGGCTTTGGGAAGCGTGTAGGACAGGGATGCCGCCGAACCCCAGCCCTGAGTCGCGACGCCCCAGTCCGTAAGGCCGAGATAGGCCGCGTCGAGCCGCTTCAGGCGGGCTCCGGCCTGCCATGCGGGGTTTGCGCTCGAGGAGGGATCGAGGGCCGCCTCCGTTCCCGAGCCGGTGTCGCTGCCCGACGAGACGAGAGTCCCCGGAGCGGTCAGGGCGGGAACATACACGGCGCCCGCAGGAGGGTCGTAGGCCATGAGCGGCACGGAACAAACAAAAGCTGCAAACACACAGCATACTATCTTCAGTCGCCCAGCCTTCATACAGAAGCCTCCTCTATGCACAAGGTCGCGGTTCCGTGATGCCGTGGCCCGGAATCGACTCCGTTCCAGACATGCTTTCCCGTAACATATCGTCATTCCTTTCCGAAAACTACTGATACATCACCAAGACCGGTTCCGGATCGAGGGCCAGAACCTCGGGAGGGGACAGGAGAGGTTCGTCGAATCCCGCCCCCGGAACTCCGGATTTGAAAAACAGTTTAAAACCCTTGAGGGGAATGTTCGCCGCCTTGGCGTTTTGCGCGTAGGAGTGTCTTTTGAGCGCTGGCGAACCGAATCCGTCGGCGGTATGGATGAGGAGAATCCGGTCAAAATCCGCCCTCACCGTTTCCCGCTCCGTGATCATCCTGTCCTGGAACTGATGGACGACGAGCATCCGCAGTCCCGGAATATTGTTCGCGACAATATAGTCCTGCATCTGCCTCTGCGCGGCGTTGAGTTCCGCGGCCGTGATCGAACCGATCTCCTGCATGGGTTTCAGGGTTCTCCATTCAGGATCGATGGCCAGATGCACGTTGGGATACTTGAGGAAGGGCAGTATGCGGCTCATGGATGCCTCGACTGAATACCGGCCGATCTGGTGGTCGATGAAGACGATGATGCCACGCTCCGCGGCGTAGCGGATATACTCTTCAGCGATGGAATCGTCGAGATAGCCGATTTCGCCTTTGGGCCAACATGTTCCATATATAAGGTAGAACGCCGGAACGACCCCGAGGGGGCCGTTGGCGTCGTCGTAGAGCCGCGCGTACTCGAGGAGCATCTTCGTCAGCTCTTCCTTGGGGTAGACTCCGAGGATGCCCATCTTCTTGGAAATGGGGCTGCCGTAGAACGCGAGAATCTGATTGTTCGCGATCACCGGAAGTCGGTCCATGATGTCGGGCGGAGGATACCCCGGAAGATACCGTTGCGGCACGCCGTCCGGCAGTTTTGCGAGGCGAGAGGTGTAGTAAAGACTCGGAAACACAGAGTAGGGGCGCGGCGCCGCCAAGTCCTGGCTCAGGGGCTTCGTCCAGACTCCCGCAAAAGGACGCGGAGCATTGCCCCTGTCCTTCGCGAAGAGGGCGGTCTGCGTAAACAGAAGAAAAAGCGCAACAGGGATCAAAGATGTACGGGAAGGCATTCGCGTAGTTCTCCGGAATTGGTCTCGATTACTTATCGGCATATTGCAGTGCCGATCATACTTCAAAGCCTTCGAAAAACCAAGAACAGCGAATCCGGATACCCTGCGCACTCTTCGAGGGGAAAAGCCTGCGCGGCCGCGGAAAAATTTTCCCAAACGACGCGCCATTCCACCCGAAGGAGCGCGGAGAATTCGGCCAGGCCCATCGCGTGCCCGCGGGTACGTTCAGGCGCCTTCGCTACCAACTGATTGCATCAAAACAAGTTAGAAATATTCTCAAAATTTTCCATACTATTTCACGACTGTTGGTACGATTAATGCATATGAATTCACGTCGACCAACAGTCGACGCCGGGCATTCGGCCCGGCAATCCATATCTTCCAGGAGTTCATCATGAAGAAAGCTATTCTTCCCCTCGTCATCGCCATCGCCCTCACCGGAGCGGTTTCAGCCCAGGGTTTCTCGGGTTACGGACCCGGTCCCGGCCGCGGACCCGGCTTCGAGCCTATGGCGCGGAGCCAGGCAAATCTTCCCACCGCCCCCGTCATCGAAACGATCGAGGGTAAACTCGAACTCGTGAACGGCTCGCCCGCCATCAAGGACGGAGCCCTCACCTATTACGTGCGGCTTCCCGGAATGCTCTACGGTTTCATTGACGGCTTCAAGGAAGGAGCCCAAGTCAAGCTCGAAGGCTACAAATTCGCCATTCCGTCGGTCAAGGACAGCTTCGTCTTCCACGTCGAGAAGCTGACTCTCGGAAGCAGGGTCATCGATCTCTCCGCGAAGGCCATGGCCGGACTCGGGATGCAGGAAGGCATGATGGGCGGAATGATGGGGCAGGGATCAGGCTTCGGCGGCATGCACGGGAGGTACTGAGCGACTCCGTCTGCCGACAGTCGGCTCCGGAGGGAATCGGCCTGAGGCCTTGCCCGGCGACCGATTCCCTCCGGGCGATCATCCTGCGGAATTCTTGAGATAGTGAAAGGGCCGTCCCGGAAAGGAATCCGGGACGGCCCTTGTTTTTGATTCTTGTTATTGATCTCCGGGGCATAAAAAAGGCTTCCCCTCTGGGAAGCCCTTCCTGTCCAATCAGTCTGAAAAGAAATCAGACGTACTTGACGACCTTGCCGGCCTTGAGGCAGCGGGTGCAGATCTTCACCGACTTCACCGTGCCTTCGACCTTGGTTTTTACTTCGAGGAGATTGGGAAACCATGTTCTCCGGGAGCGGTTCTTGGCATGGGAAACAGTATTTCCAAAGATCGTGCCTTTGCCGCAGATTTCGCATTTTCTTGCCATAGTATGACTCCAAGCCGGAATTGTGGGCGCAGTATATCCGTTCAGGCTTCCGAATGTAAAGGGGCTCAAGCGGAAAGAAGGCCGGCTGACCCGCGGAACGCTCCGGGCCGATGGCGGCGTACATTGACGTATCCCAAGGTCTATTTGCCGATCCCGAAACGCTTCGCGAAGTCGTTCTTGCCCTTGGTCTTCATCATCTTCTTCATCATGAGCTTGGTCTTCTCGAACTTCTTGAGGAGGCGGTTCACCTCGGCGACCGAGGTGCCGGAGCCCTTGGCGATCCGGGTCCTGCGCGAGGGGCCGATGATGAGGTAGTTGTTCCTTTCCTTCTTGGACATGGAGAGGAGGATAGCTTCCTCGCGCTTCATCTCGGCGGTATCGATCTGGTCTTCGGTGACCTGGCCCGCGAGTCCCGGAATCATGTCGATCATCGACTTGACCGAGCCCATCTTCTTCACCTTGGAGATCTGTTCCAGGTAGTCCTGGAGGGTGAAGGTCTCGGTGGCCATCTTCTCTTCGAGCTGGGCGGCCTCTTTCTGATCGTAGACGCTCTGGGCCTTCTCGACGAGGCTGACGACATCGCCCATGCCGAGGATGCGGCCGGCGATACGCTCGGGGTAGAAGGGCTCGATGCCGTCGGCCCGCTCGCTCGTTCCGATGAACTTGATCGGCTTTCCGGTGACGGACTTCAGCGAGAGGGCCGCGCCGCCGCGGGCATCGGAGTCGAACTTGGAGAGGATGACGCCCGTGATGCCGACCTTCTCGTCGAAGGTCTTGGCTATTTCGGCGGCGGCCTGGCCCGTCATGGAATCGGCGACGAGGAGGGATTCCACAGGTTTGACGGCATTGCGGATGCGGACGAGTTCGGCCATGAGGGCCTCGTCGATCTGAAGGCGTCCAGCCGTGTCGACGATGACGGTATCGTATCCCTCGCGGCGTGCAAGCTGCATGGCGTTCTCGGCCACGCGGACGGCGTCTTTCGTGTCCTCGCGGTAGACCGTGACTCCGACCTGGCTTCCGAGTACGGCGAGCTGCTCCACGGCGGCCGGTCGCACGAGGTCGCAGGCCACGAGGAGGACCTTGCGCCCCTTGCCTTTCAGGAGGTTGGCGAGCTTCGAGGCCGTGGTGGTCTTTCCGGAGCCCTGAAGTCCGAGGAGGAGGATGACGCTCTGGGTGTCGGGGCCGCGCAGCTGGAGGTCCTGACGCGTGTCGCCGAGGAGGGCGACCATCTTGTCGTGGACGATCTTGATGAACTGCTCGGCGGGGCTGACGGCGCGCAGAACCTTCTCGCCGCGGGCCTCCTCCAGCGTCGAGTTGACAAAACGGCGAACGACCCTGATGTTGACGTCGGCCTCGAGGAGGGCGATCTTGATGCGTTCGACGGCTTCGTCGACATTCTTCTCGGTTATTGTCGATTTTCCGCCGAGGCTGCGGACGATATCGACGAATTTTTCGCTCAGGGACTCAAGCATAGATCGAAAACCTCACAGTGTGGGTGATGGCAGCGCGATGATCGTGAGAGGCTAGCCTGTCCGGCCCGAGGAGGTCAACCGCCGCGCGCCGTCAGAGATTTCCTTTGAGCCCTGTCGCCTCGGCCTGGCCGCGCAGGGCGAGGATGGTTTCGGAGATGAGCTCCTCGAGGGGCATGCCGAGCATCGCGGCGCCCTTCTCGATCACGTCGCGGTGTACGCCGGCGGCGAAATTGACTGCGCCCCACTTCTTCTTCACCGATCTCACTTCCATGTCGAGGACGCTGCGGGACGGCCTGACATAGGCGCAGGCGGCGACGAAGCCGGTGAGCTCGTCCACGGCGAAGAGCACTTTCTCCATCGTCGACACAGGCTCGACATCGGTGCAGAGTCCCCAGCCATGGCTCTCCACGGCGCGGATGAAGTCTTCGGGATATCCTGCGGGAGCGAGGATGGGGCGGGCATGCTTGAGGTGTTCTTCGGGATGGCGCTGATAGTCGACATCGTGCAAGAGGCCCACCAGGCCCCAATACGCCGGATCCTCGCCGTGTTTCGCGGCGAAATGCTTCATACAGGCCTCGACGGAAAGGGCGTGGCGGAAAAGCGACTCGTCATCGTTGTTCGCGCGCCATAGCGCGAGAGCTTCTTCTCGAGTTTGCATGGTATACTCCAAAGGGAAGCCGGACCGCAGACAGGGTGGACTGCTTCCTGATTTTGCACGATTGTATCGCTCCATAGATGCGAGGGCAAGCGCGGAATCGATCCTTAAGCGGAGTCGATCCGGAAGGAGATCGCATGAGAGGCCGGTGGCTGAGATCAACCCTGACGGGAGAAACATTTCCCTTCGAAAGGCTCGCGGAGTTCTCTCCCGCCGGAGAATCCCTGGAAGTCGCGATAGAGAACATCGAAAAAGCCCGTATCCGACCAGGTCAGACTCCTTCCGAACGTTTTTCCGAATTCCTGCCCTTCGCGCTGCCCCTTGGGCAATTCTCGCTCGGCGAAGGCTCCACTCCCCTTCTGCCCGCCGGCAGGGCTCTGTGCGCGTATGCGGAAACGGGCGCTCTCTACCTCAAGAACGAGACCGTGAATCCGACCTGGAGCTTCAAGGACAGGGGTTCGGTGGCCTGCGCGGCCATGTGCGCCGAAACGGGCGAGAGAGTGACGGCGACCATCTCCACGGGCAACATGGGCCAGTCCATGGCCGCGTACGGCGCCCGCTCGGGACTCGGTGTCATAGTCTTCGTCCCCTCCTTCGCCCCGAAGGAAAAGATCCTGTCCATGGCCTTCCACGGCGCCCGCGTCGTCAGGGTGGACGGCGATTACGCGGACATGAAATCGCGGGTCCTCGCGATGGCGGAGGGGCTCGGCCTCAGGATCGTGTCGGGCAACGGCCCCATCCGGGCAGAAGGCTACAAGCTGACGGCCTTCGAGCTCTACGAACAGCTCGGACGCTCCGTTCCCGATTTCATCGCAGTCCCCACCTCGGCCTGCGGCCACATCCGCGGCATCTTCAAGGGCTTCATCGAACTCCTCGCCGCCGGATACACGGACAGACTCCCGAGGATGATCGTCGTGCAGGCGACCAACAATAGTCCCCTCGTGACGGCGATCAAATCGGGATCGAAGACAGTCGTGCCCTTCCGCGATTTCACCACGGTCGCCGAAGCCCTCAGCTCGGGCAATCCTCCCGGCGGCGGCGAGATCATCGACAAAGCCGCCCGGTTCTCCTGGCTCGCGGAGAGCGCCGCGGAAGAGGAGATCCTCGAATCCCAGCGGACCTTCGCGTCGGCGGGATTCTTCGTCGAACCGGGAACGGCGACCGTCCTTGCGGCCCTCCGGAAACTCGCGCGCTCAGGCGCCATCGGCGAAGGCAAAAGAGTCGTCCTCATGCTGACGGGTTCGGGCATGAAGGATATGGATGTCCTCTTGCGCTCGCCCGCGCCGATAACCGACACGGATTCAGCCCGGCTCGAAGCTACCGTGGTTTCGACCCTCGGGGAACTGCGCCGGAACGCTACTTCAGCTCGAGTATGAGGGAGGCGCCCGGGGCGAGGGCCGTTCCGGCCTTGGGCGACTGACTGAACACGTATCCATCGCCTCTGAGTACGACCTGCAGATCCTTTCTGTCCAGAAGGGGCAGAAGGAGGCGCTTCGGTATTCCGGTGAGGTCGGGCATGATGGATGCGATCTCAGGAAGCCTGACGCGGGGCAGGGCCACTGTGCCGGGATGCACGATGGTCGCCGTGTTGCCCCGGGGAATATCGAGTATGGACAGGACGGCTTCGGTCGCTTCCTTCACCACGGGAGCCGCGACGCGACCGCCCAGGTAATTCTCGCCGCGGGGCTTCACGATGGCGATGTAGACCGCGATCCGGGGATCTTCAGCCGGGAAAAGGGCCAGCGTGCTCGCGAGGTAATCCTTGTCCGAGTATTTTCCGGTGGCCGGGTCGTACATCTGGGCCGTCCCGGTCTTGACCGACATCCGCATGTCGCCGATCTTGGCCCTCCAGCCGGTGCCCGTCATGGCCGCCGCCGACTCCATCGCCGCCAGGACTGTCCGGGAGGATTCTTCGGAGATGACCCTCCGGACGGGCTGGGGCTTGTTCTCGTAGACTATCTTGCCGTCAGGATCACGGACGGAGCGCACGGCGACCGGCTTCATGAGGATGCCCGCGTTGCCGACTGCACAGGCGGCGTTCACCATCTGTATGGCGGTCACCGTCACCTCCTGTCCCATGGCGATTGTCGGCTTGGAACGGATCGACCAGTCAGCCGGTTCCTTGAGGCCCCCCGGAACTTCGCCGAGAAGCGCTATGCCCGTCCTCGAACCGAAGCCGAAGGACCGGAGCCTGTCGTAGAGATCGATCGCGTCGACGCGGTCCGAGGCATAGCCCGTGCCGGCGTTGCTGGAGTGGGCGAGTATGCCCTCGAGATTGAGTGTGCCGTACTTGTTGAGATCCTTGATGACTATCCGTTCGCCCGAGGGAGTTACCTTCACGTATTCGCCGTTGCACTCGAAGGTGGTCTGTGCCGTGATCGCCCCGAGGTCGAGTATCGAGGAGAGAGAAAAAACCTTGAAGACGGAGCCCGGCTCGTAGGCGTAGGTGGCCGGCATGTCGCGCCAGGATTCCGGGGAATACGCGGTGTAGTTATTCGGGTCGAAATCGGGAAAATTGACATACGAAAGAATCTCGCCGGACTTTACATCCTCCGCGAGGATCATGACAGCCTCCGCGCCATTGTCGGTGAAGGCTTTGCGGCCGACTTCCTCGAGGACGAACTGGAGGTTGGCGTCTATAGTGAGCACGACGTCCTTGCCGCGGAGGACCTCCGTCCTGTTTTCGGTGGAGACACCCGGAGAGACGCCGGGGGGCGGGGCGGTCAGCACTTCGTCGTACTTGTTCTCCACGCCGGTGAGTCCCCTGTTCTCATCTCCGACGAAACCGAGAAGATGGGAGGCGAGACGGCCTTCGGGATAGAGCCTGCCGGAGACTTGCTCTACAGTTACCCCAGTGAGGGCTCCCGTAGACTTGATGTCCTGGATGGCGCGAGCGACCTGCGGCGTGACCCTTTTCTTGATATAGAAGAAATCGGCGCTCCCCGAGCTCCATTTGCTGAGAATCTCGTCGGCGGGAACGCCGAGGATGGAGGAGAGCCTTTCGACCTCTTTCGGAAAATTTTCCCTGTCAGTCTCCGGCTTCCAGATCGCGATGTTGTACATAGGAGAATCGACGGCGAGGACGAGGCCATTGCGGTCGAGAATGCGTCCGCGCTCGACGCGCACATCCCGCAGGGGCTGAGCGGAATCCTGCTGCGAGGCCAGCGTGGCGTAGCGCGCGATCAATCCTGCCGAGACGGCGCACAGTAGCACGATGGCGAGCCAATAGCGCCGCGACTTGTGGTAATTCACCTATTCACCCTTGTTTTCAAGATTATCACCCGTCCAAGGACTGACTCAACAGGCAGAAGGCCGTATTCACGCGAATCGAGCGATTCGTCGGGATTGTCGCCCATGAGAAAAAGGCTCGGCTCTGTCGAGGGCAGACCGGGCAGGGCGGCCACGACGCGCTTGACCACTGCCCTGCCGCTCTGCGGATTCAACGCCGCGACGACTTCTCCTGTCCGCGGGACAGACCACCGGAGGAGGTAGTTCCCGCCAGGAAAGCGGAGACCGTAGGCACAGCGGAGCACGACGACGACGGAGCCGGGTCTCAGGGTTGGGTACATGGAGGGCCCCTCGACAAGGGCCAGATCGAGGACAAAGCTCTTTGCAGTGAGGACAAGGAGGAAGGCCGCGAGGATTATCGCGACAAAACGCGGAATTGTTTTGCACATCTTCGTAAACGGACTATAATGTCCATGCGGGAAAATGTCGATAAACAGGGACAAGCATGGATACATTCATCAAGAGCCAGAAAGTCGCCCGCCGCCGCCCTCTCTCCGGCCAGCAGGGCAAGGGGTACATAAGCATCCTAGAAGGATCGTCGATCTCGGGCCGCCGCAACTTTTTCTCCGGCAAACCGGAAATTCCGCAGAGAGATCCTCTCGCTCCTGCGGAACGCCGGGACAGAGGTCCAGACATCGTCCGTCCCCGACCTTCGCGTCCTCACGCATCGCCGCGGTCGGTGCGCTATACAGCGCCTTTCATCAATTTCGAAGCCCTCCGGGTGGGCTGGCGCAAGATTTCCCGCTCCTTCAGGATACGGTCGGGAATAGCGCTGGACAACTTCCGCGACAGATTCGGAACGGCGTTCCGCAAGCAGTCCGGCAAAACCCTCTCGTTGTTCAACGGAATAGCGAACCGCGCAAAGAGCAGGGCCGGGGCATTCCGGAACAGATCTCTGTCGGCTCATGATCATGCCGGGGGATTGCCTGCCAGCTCCTCCGCCGCTTCGGTTTCCTTCAAAGGGAACCTTCTCGAGCCAGGATGGCTGCTGTTCATCGATTCTGTGCCGTCCCGCGCCGCCGCGCTCACGGGAAAACTTGTCGGTCTCGCGAAAAAGTCCCCGCTCAGGCTGCTCGCCCTTCTCGCCGCCCCGGTGGCCTTCGTCTTCGCCGTTTCGGCCGCGATCTCCCTCGCGAGTCAGCCACGGTTCCCCCTGACGGGAGATATCCTCCTTCCCGACGAGACCACCGCGCAGGAACTCCTCCTCGCGTATGTGTCCCCCGAACTCGCACAGTCCCCCGACGACGCGGATAGTCCTGAGCTGCCGGCCCTCCCTGTCAGCCTCGAGACGCGGACCTACGTCATCCGTAAGGGCGACAGCATCGCCACCGTCGCGAGGAAATTTCACCTCCGGCAGGACACCATCATCTCCATCAACAACATCCGCAACGCTTCGGGCTTCAAGGTCGGCCTCGAGCTCAAAATACCTAACATGGACGGCATCACCCACAGGGTCGGCAGAGGAGACAGCCTGCCGGCCCTCGCGAAAAAGTACGGCGTCGACATGACGAAACTTGCCGATACGAACGATCTTTCCAACGCATCCTTGAGGGCGGGCAGCGACCTCTTCATCCCGGGAGCAAAACTGGCGCCTTCGGCCCTCCAGGGCTTCTACGCCGTCAAGATGATCTGGCCCGCGCGCGGCCCCATCTCCTCGCCCTTCGGCTACCGCTCCAATCCCTTCACGGGAGTCCGGACCTTCCATGCGGGTATGGATATCGTCGTCAACACGGGCACACCCGTCAAAACGATCATGGACGGCTCAGTCTCCGACACGGGCTACAACGGCGTGTTCGGCAACTACATCATCGTCACCCACGGCGAAGGCTACCAGACTCTGTACGGTCACCTGAGCGCAGTGGGCGTCAAAAAGGGACAGAGCATCTCGCAGGGCGCAGTGATCGGCCGCTCAGGCAATACCGGCTACAGCACAGGCCCCCACCTCCATCTCGGCCTCTTTAAGAAAGGTACGGCGATCAACCCGGCGAAACTTCTCAAATAGACTGCGGTCTTCATCTTCCGAGTGGATCGACGAAAAAGCCGTCCGGCACAAACCGGATGGCTTTTTTTGTATTGTATTTCATACAGAGGTACAGCCGATTTTGTACACTTTTCCATACAGATCGGAAATCAACTGTCTTTCGGCAATCACGGCCATCAATCTATTTATCTATATAATATATAGTTAAAATTTTTCTACAAAATGCTTCAAGATTGGCACGCATGCTGCTGTATAGAAGGCACAAGGGAGATACCATGCGTGCACATTCCGGTTCCGACACTTGCAACGAACTTCTCAAGGCCTACTATGCATCCATCCAGCACATCAGACTTCTGGATGCGGAAGGCGAACGGAAACTCGCCGAAGGGATCGCGAAGGGCGACAAGCTCGCACGGCAGAAGCTCATCGAGGCCAACCTCCGCCTCGTCGTGAAGATCGCGCGGGCCTATCCTACAAGCGAGATGAGCCTCATGGACCTGATCCAGGAAGGCAACATAGGCCTCATCAAGGCTGCGGAAAAGTTCGACGGCAACCGGAGTGTCCGGTTTTCGACCTACGCGGCCTGGTGGATCAAACAATCCATCTCCAGGGCTCTCGTGAACACCGGACGGGCGATCCGCCTCCCCCACAGGAAGGAGGAGCTCCTCAAGCACGTTCAGGTCGCCGCCAACATTCTCGGCCAGACCCTGAAACGCGTCCCCACGACCGAAGAGCTCGCCAGGGAACTCAATGTCAGGACCGAGGATGTCGGAGAAGTCCTCTCCATCTCCGGAAGCCTCGTCCCGCTGGAGAACGAGACCGAAGAAGACTCGGGCTCCGTCCTCGACATCTACGCGGACTACTCATTCTCTCCCGAGCGGGAATACGACAGGGAGGCTATCCACGAGGCGACGCGAGAGCTTCTCTCGACCCTGCAGGAGAACGAGAAGCAGGTTCTCTCGGCCCGATTCGAGCTTTTCGGCCAGAAGCACCGGACTCTCAAGACCCTGGGCAACGATCTCGGTCTCTCTCCCGAGACCATCCGCCAAGTGGAGAAGAGGGCTATCCGGAAGCTCAAGGATACGGTATCGCGGCGCGAATACGATTATGTCTTCGAGCGGCCCGCGGTGTGACAGCCTCTCCTTGAACCCTTTTCCGCATGAATGTATGATTTCGCTCAATGCCTTCCGTAAAAAAGATACGCCCGCCGAAGACGGTCTTCCCGGCCGTCCTCGCGACGTTTTCCATACTTCTTTCCATCGCCATTATCGTGTTCTCTCCCTCCGGGGCGAAAAAAACCGCGGTCACCGGGAGCAGCACGACGATTGTGAGGACCTCAGACCTCGCGGAGGGAAAGGAAGCGGAGACGAATTCCGCTCCCACGGAAACCAGGACCCTCTTCCCTGAGTATTCGCCGGAGGCTCCTTCCACGGGTTCCGCCGGGCTCGCACTCCGAGAGTCCGGCGCGAGGCCGGGAGGCCGGGCCCCGGGAGTCCGAGGGACCCCTCTCGGGGCTGCCCTGCCCGGAAATGGCCCGGGAGCGCAGGAAGGAAAGGCTAGCCTCATCATCGTCATCGACGATGCGGGATACAGTCTCGAACAGCTTCAGGCATTCCTCGATCTCCCTTTCCCCCTCACCATCGCCGTCCTGCCCTCCCTCCCCCACTCCTCCGAGGCGGCTGCCAGAGTTCTCGCGGCGGGCAAGGAACTCATCATGCACCAGCCCATGCAGGCGCGAGACGGTCAGGATCCGGGACCACGGGCGCTCCGTCTCGGCATGAGTGCCGGCGAGGTCGAAAGGATACTGGAGGAGAACATGGCGACCGTCCCCGGCATCGTCGGAATGAACAACCACATGGGCTCCGCCGTGTCCGAGGATGCAGCTATCATGACCACCGTCATGGAGCTTGCAAAAAGAAAGGGGATTTACTATCTTGATTCACTCACCACATCCGGTTCTGCAACCAGGGAAGTAGCCCGCCGGATCAACCTTCGTCATTGGGAGCGGGATGTGTTTCTCGACAATACTCCGGACAGAGCCTCTATAATCCACGCCATGGACGAAGGCAAAAAAATCGCCTCCTCGAACGGCGCGGCCGTCATGATCGGCCACGTCTGGTCCGCCGACCTCGCCCGCACTCTCATGGAGATATACCCGGGTCTCGTCGAGGAGGGCTATTCGCTCTCGTCCATCGCCCGCTTCATGATGAATCAGTCCGATCCGGAGTTCGAAGACGATGCGGGTTCTGGGGATTGAATCCTCCTGCGACGAATGCGCGGCATCCGTCGTCGAGGACGGCAGGACGATACTCTCCGATGTGGTCCTCACGCAGATTCCCTTTCACGAAAAATACCAGGGCGTCGTACCCGAGATAGCGAGCCGCAAGCACACGGAATGGGTTTCAGGCATCGTCGCCCGCGCGATCGCCGAGGCCGGCATGAAGCCCGCGGACCTGGATGGGGTAGCCGCAACCTCACGCCCCGGACTTATCGGCTCCCTCCTCGTGGGGCTGTCCTTCGCGAAGGCGATGGCCTGGGCCCTCGAGCTGCCCTTCATCGGCGTCAACCACATTCTCGCCCACCTCTACGCCTCGCAGCTCTCGCAGGCGACAGAGACGGCTGGCGGCGGCACATCGGTTCCTGATGCGGCGGGCAAAGCCGCTTCCGAGCCTATCCCCTACCCCTACATCGGCCTCCTCGTGTCGGGCGGCCACAGCATCCTCTGCAGGGTCGAAGATTTCGACAGAATCGAGGTTCTCGGCACGACGATAGACGACGCTGTGGGAGAGGCCTTCGACAAGGTCGCAAAATACTACGGTTTCGGCTACCCGGGGGGAGCCTACATCGACCGACTCGCGGAAAAGGGCGACGAGACAGCCTTCTCTTTCCCGAAACCCTCGCTGCACAAGGGCGGACACCGCTACGATGTCTCCTATTCGGGGCTCAAGACCGCTGTCATCCACCAGCTGGAGCAGTATCGCCGGCCGGGGGCCGAGGCGAGTCCGGAAAACATAGCTGCCTCATTCCGGAAAACCGCCGTCGACATCCTGCTCGTGCGCCTCTTCCGCGCCGTGGAGGACTCGGGGATACGGACTGTGGTCGCAGGAGGCGGTGTGGCGGCCAACAGCTACCTCCGCAGAGAGCTCGCGGCGCGCCCCGACATCAGGGCCGTCTTTCCGCCCCTCCGGCTCTGCGGCGACAATGGCGCCATGATAGCCGGCATCGGCTGCAAATACCTCGAGAAAGGCGAGATTTCGCCCCTTTCGCTCAACGTCCTGTCGCGGGTACCGCTCTACAGGAGGCTCTGACCTGACAACCGTCAAGGATGAGGGGCTCGCTGCGAGCGAAGACGGCTTTCTCGAAACCGCCGCGCGCACCGCTGTCGCGGATTGCCTCGCGGCAAAACCCGGCGAGCGCTTTCTCATCGTCACCAATCCGGGCAGCGAAGTCCTCGCCGTTTCCCGAGCGCTCTACGACGCAGCGGCAGCGGCCGGGGCCTTTCCCCTTCTCCTCGTTCAGCCCGAAAAGACACAGCTCGACGAGGCCGACCCGGCAGTGCTCGCCGCCATAGCGACAAAGCCGGAGATCGTCGCCTCGATCTCTTCCGCGAAACTCGGCAAGGACGGCAGAGGAATCGCTGCCCCGTACAGGACTCCGGATGGCCGGAGCTACGACCACATCTTTCACTACCTGCGCTCGGGAACGAAGGAAATCAGGGCGTTCTGGTCGCCCGGCACGACCCGCGAGATGTTCGGAAGGACGGTCCCGATCGATTACCGGCGGATGCGCGAAAGCGCGGCTATCCTCGCCCGACTGCTCGACAGGGCAGTCTCCGCCCGTGTCACCAGCCAAGCCGGGACGGAGGTCCGTTTCGGCCTGTGCGGCCGCCTCGCCTCCGAGGATACAGGCGACTACTCGCAGCCAGGCTCAGGGGGAAACCTTCCGGCGGGGGAAGTCTTCATCTCTCCCGAACTCGGCACGGCGGAAGGCATCATCGCCTTCCAGGGCTCGATCAGCGTCATCGGCGGGGAGATTCTTCTGCCCGATCCGGTTTTCTGCAGTTTCGAGAAGGGTTTCGTCGTGCGGATCTCCGGCGGGACCGGCTCGGAGAGACTGGAAGAGGCGCTCGGGACAGGAAAGAGACGCGCGCTCGACCCCGAGGCCGGAGGGCCTGCCGATCCTGTCCAGGCCGCGGCCTATGCCGCGAACGCGCGCAACCTCGGTGAGTTCGGAATCGGGCTCAATCCCGCGGCGCGCGTCCGGGGCCTCATGCTGGAGGATGAAAAGGTTCTCTCCACCTGTCATTTCGCGATCGGCGCCAACTACGACGGCGACGCGCCCGCCCTCATCCATCTCGACGGACTCGTCCCGTATCCGACCGTGGAACTCTTCATGGAGGACGGATGCGGCCGCGTCGTCATGGGAAACGGCCGTCTCCTGATCTGACGGCCTGTCGCGCCGGAGGTTATTTTCACGCGGGACCTGACTTGGTATACTGGCTGAATGGAACAGACCAGATCACCGCACTGGGCCGACCAGACGGCCGAAAAGATAATCGCCGAGTGGGGCGACAAGGAACTCTACACCTGCGCCTCCGGCATCACGCCCTCAGGCACAGTCCACGTCGGCAATTTCCGCGAGATGATATCCGTCGAACTCGTCGTCCGGGCCCTCAGGGCCAGGGGCAAGAATGTCCGCTTCATCTACAGCTGGGACGACTACGACGTCTTCCGCAAGGTTCCCGTCAACATGCCGGAGCAGGAGAGCCTCGCCGCACACCTCCGCTTCCCCATCACCATGGTTCCCGATCCCTGGAAGCGGGACGCGAGCTACGCGAGGCACCACGAGGTCGACGTAGAGACCGTGCTCCCGGCCGTCGGCATCCACCCCGACTTCCTCTTCCAGGCCGAGCGCTACCGCTCCGGCATGTACGCCGAAGGCATGCGCCGCGCCCTTGAAATGCGCGAGCACCTCAAAACCATCCTGGACAAGTACCGCGACGATGACCACAAGATCCAGGGCGAGTGGTGGCCCGTGTCGGTCTTCTGCACAGCCTGCAACCGCGACACCACCCAGATCGACGGCTGGGACGGCGACTGGGGACTCAGCTACCACTGCGAGACCTGCGGCCACTCCGAGACGGGAGACCTGCGGACCCTGAAAGGCGCAAAGCTCGTCTGGCGCGTCGACTGGCCCATGCGCTGGGCCCGTGAAGGCGTCGACTTCGAACCGGCCGGCAAGGATCACCACAGCCAGGGCGGTTCCTTCGACACTTCCAAGCATGTCGTCGAGGAAGTTTACGGCCGCAAGCCCCCCGTCACTTTCCGCTACGACTTCATCGGAATCAAGGGCTCGCCCGGCAAGATGTCCTCCTCAAAGGGCAAGGTTGTCGACCTCTACGACCTTCTGCGCGTCTACCAGCCCGAGATCGTGCGCTACCTCTTCGCGGGCACCCGTCCTAACACCGAGTTCGTCATCAGCTTCGACCTCGACGTCATAAAGATCTACGAGGACTACGACAGGACCGAGCGGATCTACTGGAGCCTCGACAAAGCCAAGGATGAGCAGACCTTCCTCAAGGAAAAGCGCATCTACGAACTCTCCCAGGTCGAGGCAGTGCCGGCCGAGGCTCCCTACCAGATAGCTTTCCGCCACCTCTGCAACCTCCTCCAGATTTACCAGGGCGACATCGAGAAGGTCATCTCTCTCCTGCCGGGCATAGCCGAGGCCCAGATTCCCCGCGTCCGACAGAGGGCGACCTGCGCCTGGTACTGGATCACCGAGTGCGCCCCCGAGGATTTCCGCTTCGCCTTCCGGACTCCCGGAGAGAAGGCCGAACTCAGCGAGGCCGAAGTGACCGCCATCGTCCGTCTCCGCGACGATGTCGTCGCCGTGCTGGAGAGCTTCGCCGACGAGAAGGCCGTGGCCGAAGCGATCTACGCCGTGGCCGCGGCGGCAGGCATCGATTCCAAAGCCCTCTTCCGCGCGACCTACCAGGCCCTCATCGCGAAAGACCAGGGGCCGCGGCTCGCCGGATTCCTGTCCATAATCGGGAAAGAGAAGGCCCAGAGCATCCTTTCCGTGTATTGATTCCCAGGACCACTGGACAAAACAAAAAACTTACGATAATCTTTTTTGGACGGCATCGTCATGGTGCCGTCCATTTTTTTGCTTGCCGGGTTTTCCGGCCACAGGAGGCGCAGAATGTTAATGGCCATTGCACGCACCGCCGCCGTCGGCATCCCGGCGTCCGTCACCCAAACGGTCATCTGATTCTTCTGGAAGGCTCCCCGCCTTCCATGACCGCCCCCAGACGCACAGGGAAAACGACTCTAAAAAGCCGACCGCGCGCAGAGCTGTCTCTGCATGCCCGTATACCGGACATCGCGGAGAGCCCTGACAGGCCGCCGATCCATCCGATGATGTTCGGCAGCCCGTCGCAGGCTTCGTCATGCCTTTAGGTCCGGGCCGGACCTAGGGACATGACGATGGATTCCCGTCGGACTCCGACATGTCAGACCGATTCAAGGATCACGCTGTGTCCGAAAAGAACAATGCATCTACAGAACTGTCCGTGGAGGCCATGAGGGCCTCGCTCTCCGGTTTCGGTTTCACGGACGATATACTCAACGATTTCATCCGGACCGCTTGCCCGAAGGAAATCCCCGCACGAGTCGAGGCGGTCCACAAGGACCGCCTCGACGTGGTTCTCCCGGGGACTGAGGGGAGGAGTCCCTCAATTGGAAAGGCCCTGGTCCCGGGCCATGGCTGCTTTCGCCCCGGAGGTGATCTAGACTCACCCGATTTCCCGGCGACGGGGGATTGCCGAACTCTCGACCCTGTTTTTCCCGGCTTCGACCCTCGCCCTGAAATAGCCCTCGCCACCGGCAGCGCGGCGAGGAGGACTTCTGGCAGAGGTTCAGATCCAGTCGCCGTTGCCGTCACGCCAGTCGACAAGTTCCTCCGGGCCGAAAAAACGCGCGAGTTCGGTCAGGGCGGCCTCGGGAGAGTCGGAGGCGTGGATGATGTTGAGCCCCGTGTGCATGGCATAGTCGCCCCGGATGCTTCCGGGGGCGGCATCCTCGGCGCGGGTCGGGCCGCAGAGCTTGCGCAGCATGAGGACAGCCTGGTCGCCCTCAAGGGCCATGGCGATGACGGGGCCGCTCGTGATGTAGTCGACGAGAGACCCGAAGAATTCCTTGTCGCGGTGTTCGCTGTAATGGGCCTCGGCGAGGGAACGGGGTACGCTCATGAGCTTCATGCCCACGATGGCGAAACCCTTCCGTTCGATTCTCGCGATTATCTCTCCCGCCAACCTGCGGGAAAGAACTCCCGGCTTCAGCATCGCGAAGGTCCGTTCCACTGCCATGACACCTTCCCCCTGTCTGATTTGCTCCATCCCATGGCGCGGCACCGCGGCCGAACAATGCGGATGGTGCCGGATACGACAGGATGAAACCATACCATGTCTTGTTGCCGACCGCCAGACAGGGCATACTTCCCGGACGATGAACATCGAGTTCCACTACTACGCCGTCCACTACCTGTGCACCGCGGCCGGACTTTCCGCACAAGAGGCGGAGACGGTGGC
The DNA here is from genome assembly GCA_963678065.2 of Treponemataceae bacterium. GTDB lineage: Bacteria > Spirochaetota > Spirochaetia > Treponematales > Rectinemataceae. The sequence continues at coordinate 164,607 of CAXXVZ010000003.1, read as the reverse complement.
AGGATCATCGCAGCTCGTCGACGATATCCTCGTCTCCCTCGATATACACACGGAAGTGAAGGATTACCGCGTCCAGGCTACCCAGAACTACCGGTTCTGGAGCGCGGAGATACAGCGTGAAGTCTACATGCCCTTCCATTTTGTTCCGGGAGATCGCGCGAAGGCGAGATCGGAGCGCAACGGCGACGCCGATGAGGGAGTCGTCACGCCGGACAGTCCGAACGCGAGAACTCTCCTCATCGCGGCTCTCCGTACGGATGACCTGTTCAGAATTGGCATCGCCCTCCACGCCTACGCCGACACCTGGGCCCATCAGCATTTTTCCGGGATCGCAGGGAGCACGAACATCGTCGACCCCGCCTCCCTTCTGCCCCCCGCGGGTCATCTCCAAGTGCTCGGGGCGCCGGACGATCCGGGGGGAACCTGGGAGGACGGAAGGCTTGTACCCGACCTGCGGACCGTGGTAAACAGTGAGCGCTTTCTGGCCGCGGCGCGCAAGATATACCGCTTCCTCTGTACATGGAGACGCCGTCCCTTCGTCGACGAGGACTTTGTCCTGGACGCTCTGGGGCAGATCTGGTCGGGAAAACGACCGGGGGAGAGCGCGCATGAGGCAAAAAAAGCGCGCATCGGCGCCTATATCGTCGACCTTGGAATCCCTCCGCGGGAGCGCGGCCTCTGGATGACCGAAGCGGGCATCTCAGATCCGGCGAGAAACGAAGATCCCTTCGGAGGTGGCTACGACCGCCTGACCTGGCTGAAATCGACCCTGGCCGGTACGCTGTTCGGCCAGGAGGGTGGATCCCGCGGCGATTCAGGCACTGCCGGGAAGTTGCACCATACGGATGCCGGGCTCTTCTTCGGCTCGCGGCTCCACAGATGGAGCGAAGCGGCCGATGCGCACCGCACCGCGGCAAAAACCCTTTTTGACTCCGGAGGTTCGCGATGAATCGCGCATTGGTTCTGCCGACTGTCACTGCCTGGCGAAGGCAGAAAGCCGCCCATATCAGCTCAAGGGCGGTTCCCGCCATCGCCCTCTGCGCCCTCCTCTCGGTGATAGCGGGCTGCAGCACGATGCGACCCCGCATGCCTGCCGAGCCCGATCCGGTCCTCTATTTGCCCCGGGGAGCGGCTCTATACGCCCGTTTCACCAAGCCGGCCCTGAAAGATCTCGCGCCCTCGATCCTTCCCGGCGACCGCACCGCGTCCTTCGCCGCCCTCGTCGACAGGACGAGCACGGCCGCAATAGGGACAACACCGGCCGGCCCATCGGGTATGAACTACGATCTCGCTATCGTCGGCGATTACTCCAGGAACTCTGTCGACCTCGCCCTCTCCGTCAATCCGGAATGGAGGAAGGACGGGCAATCCTTCGTGAACGATCCTTCGGGAATCCAGGTCGCATCCCCTGCGGACAGGCTCGTCCTCGCGCGGAGCATCGGCAATCCCGGCCCCGAGGGAAGGGATGCCGAGCATGGTTCGGCGAACAGCCTCGCGCAGAGGCTCAAATCCTTCGACCCGGCGGGGAACTCGCCCCTTCCCCCTCGTTTTGTCTTTCCCTACGGAGGCGATATTTTCATCTGGATACCCGATCCCTTCACCGCCTTCGCGGCCTACCTGCCATCGGAGGGCTTCGATATTCCGATCATAGGAATCTGCATCCTCGCGAAAAGGCTCGAATCGGTCGGCAGCGGAGGCAGCCCGCTCTATCTCTCGAGTATCTCCTTCGTCATGAAGGACAGCGAGTCGGCCCGCATCTACCGACCCTCGCTCAAGTTCGCGTGGTTCGCCCTCTCGAAAGCCTTCATCGGCGACGAAAATGCGACCGCAAAGGAAGCCGAGGCCCGCTTTGTGCTCGAAGGCGACAGCTACGTCTCCCGCGGCCTCGAGATCCCTGCCTCGACCTACTCCTCACTGTTCAGGATGACGACATCGGCACAGGCGCAGGGCATGTGATCAGCGTCGGTATCGCTGTATCGAGGGCGGGATCGGTTTCACCTTGGCGAACGCCGCGACGAGCTCGACCAGCCCCTTTCCGAGAGGAAAGGAAGGGTCGGTAAAAGCATCGAAATTCCTGTCCCTGTCCTCAGGAACTTCTTTGAGCGCGTGGTTCATGCCGGGGAGGATGTATGCGGAGGCGCTCGGCCGGAGGGCGAGGAGTCCGTCCAGCTCCTCCTGGGAAACCTGGAGATCCCTGCCGCCATGAACGAAGGCCAAAGGCACCATCACCGAGGGGATTTCGACGAAAGGGTCGTACTGGAACCAGGACGAGAGGTAAGCCTGAAATGAAGGCCTGAAAAAATCCGAAAAGTAGGGCGAAGGCGAAGGATACTCTTTCCCAGCCTTCAGAGCCTGCATGATGGCTTTCGCCTCTTTTTCGAGTTCGGCAGGAGTGTCGGCGAGCGAGTCCTCCACGCCCCGCGAGGGGCTCTTGTCCGAGGCGCAGAGCATCATCATGGCGTCCACGAAGGTGCCGGAAAGACCGAGCCGGTTGAGCGCCGCTGCCCCGACGAGGGCTCCCTCCGCATGGCAGAGGAGGACGATGCGGGAAAACCGCTCGTCGCCCCTGAAGCGCGCGATGACTTCCGCCGCGTCGTTCACGTACTGGTAGAACCGCAGGAAGGACTCATCGTACACGAGCTTGTACGCCTCTCCCGCCCCCCTCTTGTCGTAGCGGTAACTCGCGATGCCTTCCTGTGCGAGGGCAGAGGCGAGAAGCCTGAAAGCGTCATTCTTTCCCGGCACATTGAAATTGTTCCCGTCCCTGTCCGTCGTTCCCGAGGCGGATATCATGAGGACGAGGGGCATGGGCGAACCCGCGCTCTCGGGGATGATGAGGGAGCCGGGAATCAGCCCCATGCCCGTGTCAACAGAGAGGCGGGTCTCCCCGGGCAGAAGGCGATCGGGGACGAGGCTGATCGCGAAGGAGCCCGAAAGCTCTTCTCCGCGGAGACTCCCGACAATTTTCGGCGCAGCCCCCTGGGCGGTCTTGGCCAGGAATCCGTTGAATGCGATCGCCGACACATCGGAGCCGGTCTCAAGCCTGAAAGAAATCCTATCCTGTCGCCAGGAAAGATTGGAAAGCGGAAAGCCGAACATGGACTGTTCGGGCATATCGAGGAGCCCGCCCGAGGCAGGCTCGAGGAGGCGCAGGGAGAGCGGACTCGAAACCTTTTGTATCCGGGCATCGGCGCCGCCGGGCGCTGGGGACGCAACCTTGCCCGAGGCATCCTGAGGCGCCGCTGCGGAGGCCTTGGGTCGGAGCTCCACGCTTCCTTCCCAGAGCCCGGGTCGTATCCCGCTTCCGGCACCCGGCCTTGTCTGCGCGGCTGCCTCCGCGTGGGCCGGCCGGTCCGGATCGCGGGCAAATGCCGTCCCCACTCCGAGCACGATCAGAGCCAGGACAATGAACCGCCGAAGCATGATCATCGGCTCAGATCGACATCGCCTCGGTGAATCGGCCGAGAACGACTTCGGGCGAGCCGACGCCGTCGATGGTCAGGAGGCAGCCGCGGGATCCATACCACTCGATGAGGGGTGCAGTCTGCCTGCGGTAGTTTTCGAGCCGCACGCGGATGGCTTCCTCCGCGTCGTCCGGGCGCGTGTAGACTTCGCCGGAGCAGAGATCGCAGAGGCCTTCGCGGGTGGGGGGCATGCTCGTAACATGGTAGATCTTGCCGCAGGCGCGACAGACGCGCCTTCCCGCGAGCCGCCTGATGACAACCTCGTCCGCGACGTCGAAATTGACGACCCTGTCGATCACCGCTATGGCCGCGAGAGCTTCGGCCTGGGGAATAGTCCGGGGAAAGCCGTCGAGTATCCAGCCTTTTGCGGCGTCGGGAGCACAGAGGCGCTCCGCGACGAGATCGATGGTTATTCTATCGGGAACAAGGCCACCCGAAGCCAGGATGTCCTTCACCTTGAGGCCGAGCGGGGTTTCGTTCTTGACGGCGGCGCGGAAAAGGTCGCCCGTCGAAATGTGGGGAAGGCCAAGTGTCTTGATGGCGAGCGCTGCTATGGTGCCCTTTCCGGCGCCGGGGGGGCCGAGAAAAATCAGGTTCATGTCACGGTACTCCTTGCCGAAGAATACCCTACAGCGGGTCGACAGGTATACTACCCTTCTTGTCGTGTTTTATTTATGAGGCACCGCACTACCTTTCCTTCAGATTTCCCAGCGGAAGACAGGATCGTTGGGATCGCCCTTGACCCGCCAGGGAGTGTGCATGGAGTAGCGGAAGAGGATCTCGAGCCGCGCCAGCATGGCCTCCGAGGGGAACACGATGGTTATGGCCCGGTCCGAGCGGAAGTCTGTGCTCGAGGGTGTGCCTATCCTCCGCCTGTCGAGGGTCATCCTGACCCCGGCTTTCCTGACCGCGCCCAGGAGATCCGCGCTGGATCCGCCCAGGTTGCGCCGGACGACGAAGCCCGAAAAATCCATGCAGACGCCGCAGCGGGCGCAGCTCTGCCGCCACGAGTCGAGGTCGATCCCAATATACTTTACCACGAGCGGAAGGACATCCGAGCCTACGATGTGCGTCAGGCGCAGTTCGGAGCCCGCGTGCCACTCTATGAGTTTATTCACGATGCCGATGGTGTCCGCCCCCTCCCCTATGTCGAAAGGAAGGACAAAAGGCTCGAAGACGCCGTGGAGCTGCGCATCGAGGAGATCGTAGCGGAAGCGGTAATCCGTCCTCCTCGGCTTGCGCGGATCGAAGTTGCCCTCGGGGACGACGTAGACGATGTCGGCCTCGCTCTTGTCGGAGGCGAGAAAACGGAGGGCCATCGCGAGATGGGTCATCTGGAAAGGGTCGAAGGAGCCGATGAAAATGCCAACTCTGGGTTTGTGGCCGGGAAACCGGGAGATGTGGGGAAATCCGCGCATATCCTGGGGCACGAGCCTGCCATCCCGGATTTTCTCGTCCATTTTGCGAAAACATTCAGAGAAAAACTTATCGAAATACAGGAAGTCCACCCTATCCTGGTTGCCGAGAAAACTCCGCCTGTCGAGCGAGTCGAATATCTTCCTCACCCGCTTGGCCATCCTGTCTATCTCTGGCGAAGTATATTTGAGCTTTTCGCGGGCAATCCTGGGGCATGCGGAGTCCCGGACGGATTTCGGGGCAGATCCTTCCATGGCAAAATTCAGTATTGTTGAGTTTCTACATATTCGCAAGAGCATTTTCATGAGTATTTTTTTATCTATATAAATACCATGCCAACACAAGTTTCTTGATTTACAAAAAAGATACATTTTAATCGATATTTTATTCTTGACTTATTTCAAATCGCGTTCATACTAATACTTGTCTCTGGAACCACTGGTGTACATCTGGTTTTTTGCACCGGTTCGATCGTCGAGGAGGAACCATGGCAAACACAGCGCAGGAACGTGCCCGCAGCACGGACATCGACAAGGTAATCAAAAAACGTCTCGGAAAACCGGGAGACCTTCTGGGCATTCTCGAAGAGGCCCAGAATCTGGATCCGCAGAAGCACCTCCCCGAGGAGACTTTGCGGAAAATCGCCGAAGGCACGGCGACCCCGCTCTCGCAGGTCTATTCAGTAGCCACCTTCTATTCATTCTTCAACCTGAAACCCCAGGGAAAGCACACGATCTCCGTCTGCCGAGGAACCGCCTGCCACACGCGCGGCTCGCTCGCCCTTCTCAACGAGGCACTCTCTCGGATGGGCATAGCCGAATTCCGCGAGGATGAGGAAAACTCCGTCACGACGCCGGACTTCTTCGCTTCGATCCGGACTGTCGCCTGCTTCGGCCAGTGTGCACTGGCTCCCGTCATCCAGATCGACGGAGTCGTGCTGTCCAGAATGACCGTGGGCAAGCTCGTCTCGATCCTCGACAGGATGCGCAAGGGAGGCAAGTCATGACTTCCATATCCGCCGTAGATCTCGGCTCCATGAAACTGGCCGGCCTTTCGTCCATCAAACCCGAGATCCCCTTCATCACTGTCGGGATGGGGACCTGCGGGATAGGCAATGACGCGGACAAAGTATTCGAAGCCCTACAGGAACAGATCACCCTGTCCGGCATGACGGCCAGGGTGAGGAGAGTCGGCTGCTTCGGATTCTGCGCGGCTGAACCCCTCGTCATGGCATCCAGGCCCGGAAAGCCCCTCATCCTCTTCACCGATGTGAAACCCGCCTCCGCCGCGCGGATCGTCAAAGCGCTGGCCTCCGACGAGGCTTTCGACAAGGCGGCGCACAACGCCGAAGCCCAGATTCCCCAGTGGGATTTCCGGACTTCCTCGATCGAGTACGGACCGGCATATCCATTCCTGCCCACCTGGAAGGAAATTCCCTTCTTCCATGGCCAGGAAAAAATAGTGATGAGGGACTGCGGTCTCATCGACCCGGAGAGCATCGAAGAGTATCTCGCGATAGGCGGGTACTCCGGCCTCGTGAAGGCTCTCACCTCGATGAGTCCCGAATCCGTCATAGCCGAGGTCAGAACCTCGGGGCTGCGCGGTCGGGGCGGCGCGGGCTTCCCGACCTGGAAAAAATGGGAGATCATGCGCAACGCCGGCAACGGCGCCGCCGCTAACGGCGCAGCGGGCAACGGCAAGGCATCCGGCGGCCAGAACGATTCCTCAGGCAAGTACATCATCTGCAACGCCGACGAGGGAGACCCCGGCGCCTACATGAACCGCAACGAGATCGAGTCAGACCCCCACATGCTGATTGAGGGCATGATAATCGGCGCCTACGCCATGGGAGCGTCGAAAGGCATCGTCTACGTCCGCGCGGAATACCCCCTCGCCGTCGAAAGGCTCGAAAAGGCCATCAAGGCCGCCAAGGCCGCGGGACTCCTCGGCAAGAACATCCTGGGAACAAAGTTCAGCTTCGACATGGAGATAGTCTGCGGCGCAGGAGCCTTCGTCTGCGGCGAAGAGACGGCACTCATCGCCTCTGCGGAGGGCAAGGCGGGCCGCCCCCTTCCCCGCCCGCCCTTCCCCGCCCAGAAAGGCATCTACGGAAAGCCGACCACGATCAACAATGTCGAGACCTGGTGCAATGTCCCCGTCATCGTAGCACGGGGCGGGGCATGGTTCGCGGGCTTCGGCACGGCCGCCAGCACGGGGACCAAGGTCTTCTCCCTCGTGGGCAAAGTCCGCAACACGGGCCTCGTCGAGCTGCCCCTCGGCTCCACCCTCGAATCCGTCGTCTACGGCATGTGCGAGGGCATGGGCCCCAAGAAGAAAATCAAGGCAGTGCAGTCGGGCGGTCCTTCGGGCGGGTGCGTGCCTGCACGCCTGTTCAAGACACCGATCGACTACGAGAGACTGGCCGAACTCGGCGTCATCATGGGCTCGGGCGGCCTCGTCGTCATGGACCAGGACAACTGCATGGTCGACGTGGCGCGCTACTTCGTCGGATTCACCGCGGGCGAGTCCTGCGGAAAGTGCACACCCTGCCGCGAGGGGCTCAACCAGATGCTGCGCATACTCGAGTCGGTCTCCCGCGGAGAAGCCCGCGAGGAGGACCTCGACACACTTGAGCAGCTCGCCCTCTCCGTCAAGGACTCCTCCCTCTGCGGACTCGGCCAGACTGCGGCCAACCCCGTGCTCACGACACTGAGATATTTCCGCGAGGAGTACATCCGCCACATCAAAGAAAAACGCTGCGAAGCCGGAGTCTGCGAAAACCTCTTCCTCGCCATGTGCGAGAACTCCTGTCCACTGCACATGAATATCCCGGGCTATCTCCAGCTCCTCAAGGAAAACCGCATCGAGGAAGCCTTCGAGCTCACCCTGCGAGAGAATCCTCTGCCCGGAACCCTCGGCCGCATCTGCCACTTCCACTGCAGGATGCGCTGCCGACGCGATCTCCTGGACGAACCGGTCTCGCAGGGCGAAATCCACCGCTATCTCGCCGACACCATGTACAAGATGGGCCGGGAGCGGAGCATATACAACAGGCTCCTCAAGGAGAAGCTGCCGCCGACGGGCAAGCGCGTCTCCATCGTCGGCGCGGGCCCCGCGGGACTCGCCGCCGCCTTCTGGCTCGTCCGTCTCGGACACGACGTGACCGTCTACGACGCGACGGGTTCGGCGGGAGGAGTCACGCGCTGGGGAATTCCGGCCTACCGGCTGCCCAAGGATGTCCTCAAGAAAGAAGTCAGCTTCATACAGAAACTCGGCGTGCGCTTCGTCTACAACACGAAGGTCGGGGTCGACCTTCCCTGGAACAGGATCACGGAAGGCTCCGATGTCGTCCTCCTCGCCTTCGGGGCGACGAAAGAAACCGGCCTCGGCATTCCCGGCGAAAAACTTCCGGGCGTCATGAGGGGCGGCGAGCTCCTCTTCGACCTCAACAACGGAAAAAAGCCGAAGCTCGGCACCGAAGTCGTCGTCGTGGGCGGCGGAAACTCGGCCATCGACGCGGCGCGATCGGCGCTCAGGCTCGGGACACACGTGACTATCGTGTATAGGCGGGCCAGAGCCGACATGCCGGCCAACCCCGAAGAGCTCATGGGCGCCCTCGAGGAGGGAATCGAGATCCTCTGCATGGCTCAGCCCCTGGAAATCCTGGCCTCGGAGTCGGGAGAAGGGCGGGAAGCGGGTCAGGTCAGGGCCCTCAAGGTTATGCGGATGAAGGCGGGCCCGGTGGATTCCTCGGGAAGACCGACCCCGGTTCCGACCGATGAGAGTTTCGAAATTCCCTGCGACACCCTCATAGTCGCGGTCGGCGAGAAGGTCGATCCCATGGGGGTGGCGGAGCTCGGCATAAAGACCGAAAAGGACGGTCGCATCGTGGCCGATCCCTTTACAATGAAGACGGCCGCCGAAAAGGTCTACGCCGTGGGCGACGCGGTTTCCGGCCCCTCGACGGCGGCCGAAGCCATGGGACACGCGCGGGTTGCGGCGCAGGCCATCGACCTCTTCCTTTCCGGCGAGAAACGTTTCGACAAGCTTTTCAGGAAATTCTCCTACGCCATGGAGATTCCGCCTGTCGGAACCCACGTCAAGATGACGAGGGCGAGGCACGTGTCGCCCGACATGAGGCGCAACAACTTCGTCGAAATATCGACGGGCTACACGGGAGAGCAGGCGCTGACAGAGGCCGAGCGCTGCCTGCGCTGCGATGTCCGCGAGGAATGCCGCAAACCGGCGCCGCAGGCCGCTCTCTCAGCGGAGGTGAATCATGGCTGAAAACATGGTATCGGTACAAATCGACGGGCGGCTGACCGAGGTCGACCCTGAGTCGAATCTCGTGGAAGCGTGCTCGAGGGCTGGCATCAAGATTCCAACCCTCTGCTACATGAAGGATCTGTGTTCGAACGCCTCCTGCGGCGTCTGCGTGGTGGAGGTCGAGGGGGCAAAATCCCTCATCCGGTCCTGCGTCCAGAAACCCCAGGCGGGCATGAAAATCCACACGGCCAGCCCCCGGGTTCAGAGAGCCAGGAAGACGGCGGTGGAACTCCTTCTCGCCAACCACCCCGCCGATTGCCTGTCATGCATCAGAGGCGGCTCCTGCGAACTGCGCGAGATGTCAGAGTTGCTCGGAGTCCAGGCTGACCGCTTCCCTCGCACGAAAAAGATTCCACAATTGGATCTGAGCGCCGCCGGCCTCGTGCGGGACAATTCCAAGTGCATCCTCTGCGGCCGCTGCGTGGCGGTCTGCGCCGAGGTCCAGACCGTCTCGGCGATCTCCTTCTCTGGCCGGGGATCGCGCACGCGCATCGCCACCTTCATGGACAAGGGGCTCGGCAACAGCGTCTGCGTGCAGTGCGGCCAGTGCTCCGTCGTCTGCCCGACAGGGGCCATAGCCGAGAAAGATGAAAGCCAGGCGGTTTTCCACGCGCTCGGAGATCCCGGCCTCGTCACCGTCGTACAGACTGCCCCCGCCATCCGCGCTTCGCTCGGGGAAGCCCTCGGCCTGCCGCCCGGAAGCCTCGTGACGGGAAAAATGGTCGCGGCCCTCAGACGGCTCGGTTTCAGCAAAGTTTTCGACACCCAGTTTGCCGCCGACCTCACCATCATGGAGGAGGGCTCCGAACTCATAAAGCGACTCACTGCGGGAGGCCAGCTCCCCATGATCACGAGCTGTTCCCCCGGATGGATCAACTTCATCGAGACCTTCTACCCCTCGCTTCTCGGACACCTGTCGACGTGCAAGAGTCCCCAGCAGATGTTCGGCGCGATCGCGAAGACCCACTACGCCCAGGTCGCCGGCATCGATCCGGCCCTTATGAAGGTCATCTCGATCATGCCCTGCACGGCCAAGAAGGGGGAAACCCGCAGGCCGGGTATGGCTTCGGCCTGGGAGTTCCGCACGGGCGCAGGCCACTCGGAGCACAGTGAACCGGCGACGCCGCAGGCCGGACATGAGGGAGGTGCCGACGCCCCCCAGCGCGCGGCTCCAGGCTACTACGATGTCGACTGGGCGCTCACGACGCGGGAGCTGGCCCGCATGATCAGGATAGCCGGAATCGACCTGGCATCCCTTCCTGAGGAGGATTTCGACGATCCGCTCGGAAGGTCGACGGGTGCGGCGACAATCTTCGGCACGACGGGAGGGGTGGCGGAGGCGGCCCTCCGGACGGTCTACGAGATCGTCACCAAGAAAACCCTCGACGCCATCGATTTCGAGGCAGTACGCGGACTTTCGGGCATCAAGACCGCCGAAGTCGATCTCGACGGAACGAAGGTGCGTGTGGCCGTCGTGCACACGCTGAAAAACGCCCGGAAGATACTCGATGAGATAGCTGCAGGCACGAGTCCCTACCACTTCATCGAGGTGATGACCTGCCCCGGAGGCTGCGTCGGAGGAGGAGGCCAGCCTGTCCTGCCCGACATGGACAAGAGACTCGCCCGCAACCTCGCCATGTACCGCGAGGACCTCCGGCTCGGCATGCGCAAGTCCCACGAGAATCCGGCGATCGCGGCGCTGTACGAGGGCTTCCTCGGCTCTCCGCTCGGGGAAAAATCTCACAGCCTTCTGCACACGCACTACGCCGTGCGCCGGGTATGATGGCGGAGACAAAGGATCCGTGGGACCGTGGCCCGGCGCCGCACCGGAACGTGAGGCAAAACTGGGTCGGAACCTTGTGTCGGGAGCGGGAAAAACCCCGCCCCCGACATAGACCAGAGTGGGGGGTTCAGGTTATAGATAAATCGTGAGCATACGCGCCGTAGCCTTCGATCTGGACGGAACCCTCTATCCCGCGGCGGCCCTCAACCGGAGGGCCGCCGCGCTCTGTCTTCGCCATCCGGCCCTCTTTGCCGGCTTCTCGCAGATGCGCCGGGAGCTCCGTGCCATCGCCCGCACGGAGGAGTACAGAAAGTCCCCTCCTGCCGACGGAATTGAATTCCGGGACATGCAGGGAACCGCTCTCGCACACAGGCTCCGAAGCTCCGAGAGCGGAACGAAAGCCCTCATGTACGGAATCTTCTACGGGCGGATATTCGAATGTTTCGCGGACATACAACCCTTCATGGGTGTGCGCGAAGCCCTCGCCGAGCTTAAGGCCCTCGGCCTGCCGCTCGGCCTTCTCTCGGATATGCCGCCCGAAAGGAAGCTGGAACTCATGGGGCTTTCCGACTGCTTCGATGTCGTGCGCTGCTCGGAAGAATCCGGTTTCCTGAAACCCGAACCCGAGAGTTTCCTGAGCCTCGCTCAGGCGCTCGGGCGTGAACCGGCGGATGTTCTCTATGTGGGGAACAACCCGCGCTACGACCTCGCGGGAGCGCGGAGGGCCGGCATGCAGGCCGCGCTTGTGTCGCGGCGCCCCCTCTCCGGCGCAGATCTCTGCTTCCACCGATGGGATGATCTCGTCCGTTTCGTGAAGGAACGGCTTGGCTCCCGCTGAAGTCCAAGCCATACCCGGTCCGCCAGACCACGCTGGCGCCCATTGTACCTCTTCCGTCCACGACCCCCGGCTTTCAGAAAACAGAACTCAGACCCGAAAAACATCCCCCGCAGAGATGACGGAGAGCCCCCCGAAGGCTTCTGGCGCGTCGCCGGAGACATGGCTCGCAGCGATCCGGGAAAGTCCCCGCGCCAGAGGCAGGCCGAGCCCGGAGATCTGGGCGGCACTCATGTGCACCTCCTCGTCGCCCGGGCTTCCGTTCGCGTCGCAGAACACGAGTTTCGCCCCGAGCGCGAAGAGCGCGGCGATCTGTGGCCCCCACTTCGTGTCGGAAATGTAGAGGAAATCCGGCCTCGAAGCCCCTGACCACAGGGAGAGAGCATAGTTTTCGGGCCTGTGCAGGACGGGATGGAACTTCATGCTCCTCCCGCGGTCCAGCCCGATCTCCGAATCACGCGTGATCTCGCGGGTTTCCACGTTCCTCTCGAACCATCCGATGTAGGAGCTCGTCGGATTGATGGCGAGGGCCATGAGCTCGAGGGCCCGTTCCCTGATGCCCCGGGGCCCTGCGAGGAGGAGCTTTCGGGAGAGGCCCTCCGGATTTTCGCGGTAGAGGTTGAAGACGAGGAAGGGGAGCCCGAAGCAATGGTCTCCGTGGAAGTGCGAGATGATGACGGTCCTGAGCGCGGAGAGCGAGGCGCCTTCGCGCCTCAAGGATTGGATGATGTCGGGCGGCGTTTCGACGAGGACGGAATCGTCGATCAGGAAGGAGATGAAGGGCAGTCCCCTGTTGTTGAAGCCTCCCGAACCGAGAACCCGGATTTCCGAAACCGCCGGAAGCGGCGCGAGGCCATGCGACATCGCTCAATCCCTCCAGACTTCGGCAACCCCGGGAAGGACAGCCAGCTTGTCGAGCACTTCCTGCGAGGCAGAGCAGGAAATACTCATGTGCGCCCTCACGATGGTTTCGCGCAGCGCTTTTGGCGCAGGAAGCCTGCCGGCGAGCCGGAACTTCCCCGGCGGGGATCCGCCATCCCCTTCGCCGCAGCCCGAAGGATCAGTCCCCTGCAGGACGGCTTCGCTCTCGCAGTCGTCTTCGGGAACTGCGATCCCGTCGACATTCCCATCGGGGCTCTTCCGGCACGGTGCAAAGGAGGATTCCGGCACATGGAGCAGCACCTGGCAACTCCCGGCATTGTCGAAGAGCGCGTCCCGCAGTGGGTCGAGCTTTTCGGGATCCCGGATACCAGCCTCGAGTCTGACGTGGACTTCCTTCCAGGATCGCTCCTTGAGGGTGGCCGGGTCGACAAAATCCTCGATTTTGAAGGCCGGCTGTCCCCGCGAAAGATCTATTTTGCCGCGGAGGCAGAGAACCCTGTCGACGACGAATCGTTCCCGGTACTTCTCCAGGAAGTCGGGAAAGACGACAATCTCCACGGAACCCGAGTAATCCTCCACGGATCCGAAGGCCATGCGTTTGCCCGCCTTCGTGATGATTTCCTTGAAATCGCGCAGCATGGCCACGGCCGTGTAGACTTTGTCGGGGCTGGCGTGCTCCGGATGGGCGAAATCCGCGTCGGCGCAGCGCTCCCATATCTGCCGGAACTCGTCCATCGGATGTCCGGTGAAGTAGAAACCGAGGAGCTCTTTTTCGAAACGCAGAAGCTCCGAGCGGGGATACTCTTCGGCAGGCTCGAAGGCAAAAGGCGGGAATTCCTCTTCTTCGTTGCCCTCGAAGAGGCTGACCTGGCCGTACTTGCCCGCGTTTTCCTTCTGGGCCGTGTAATCGACGGCGCGCTCGATATTCTGGACGAGCTCCTGTCTGCAATGTCCCAGCGAATCGAAGCATCCGGCGAGAACGAGGCACTCGAGGGTCTTGCGGTTCATCGCCCCGGTGCCGAGGCGCTCGATGAAGTCCATGAAGTTCTGGTAAGGCCCTTCTTTCGTCCTCGTCGCGACGATGGCCCTGGCGAGGCCCTCGCCGACACCCTTGATGCCGAGGAAGCCGTAGACGATCTTGCCCTCGGAGACCGTGAAGTAGGCCTCGGAGCGGTTGACGTCGGGGGCCATGACGGAGAGACCCATGCTGCGCGCCTCTCCGATGTACTCGGTGAGCTTGTCCGTCGAGTTGATTTCATTCGTGAGGTTGGCAGCCATGTATTCGGCCGGATAGTTCGCCTTGAGATAGGCAGTGCGGTAGGCGACGACGGAGTAGGCGGCGGCGTGGGACTTGTTGAACCCGTAGCCCGCGAAGGGAACGAGAATTTCGAAGATCTCTTTGGCCTTTTCGGCTTTGTAGCCGCGTTTGACCGCTCCCTCGATGAAGGGCACTTCCTCCTTCTCGAGGACTTCCTTCTTCTTCTTTCCCATGGCCCGGCGCAGGAGGTCGGCGCGGCCGAGAGAGTAGCCTGCGACCTCCTGGGCGACCTGCATGACCTGTTCCTGGTAGACGATGACGCCGTAGGTCTCCTTCAGTATCTTCTCGAGGCTCGGGTGGGGGTAGCTTATGGGCGTCCGGCCCCACTTCGAATCGACGAACTGAGGGATGTAGGCCATGGGGCCGGGCCGGTAGAGGGCGTTCAAAGCGATGAGATCGGCGATGGTCGTGGGCTTCGCATCCTTGAGGATGCTCTGCATGCCGGAGGATTCGAACTGGAAGATGGATCGGCTCTTGCCCTCGCCGAGCATCCTGAAGGTCTTTTCGTCGTCCTCGGGGATATCGTCTTCAGTGAGGACGATGCCGCGCTTGCGGATGAGGCCGAGGGCGTTCTTGATGAGGGTGAGGGTCTTGAGGCCGAGGAAGTCCATCTTGACGAGGCCGCAGTCCTCGAGGAGGTCCATGGTGTATTGGGTCGAGACGATGCCGGTCTTGGGATCCTTGTACAGTGGGACGTAGTCGGTGAGCTCGGATTTGCCTATGACGATGCCGGCTGCGTGGATGCTCGAGTGCCGGTGGCGGTTTTCGAGCTTTTTTGCGATCTCGAAGAGGTCGCGGTAGCGCGGATCTTCGGTGAGAGCGAAGAGTTTGGGCTCCTCCTCGAAGGCCTTCTTGAGGGTCATCTTGGGGTCTTCGGGGACGAGCTTGGCTATCGCGTTCGCGTCGTCGAAGGGGACTTCGAGGGCGCGCGCCACGTCCTTGATGACGGCCTTGGCCTTGAGGGTGCCGAAGGTGATGATCTGCCCCACCCGCTCGGCCCCATATTTGCGGGTGACGTAGTCGATGACCTCGCCGCGGCGTTCGAAGCAGAAGTCGATGTCGAAGTCGGGCATCGAGATGCGCTCAGGATTCAGGAATCGCTCGAAGAGGAGGTTGTACTTGAGCGGCTCGATGTCCGTGATGCGTAGCGCGTAGGCGACGATGGAGCCGGCTCCCGATCCCCGCCCCGGGCCGACAGGGATGTCGTGCTCCTTCGCCCAGTTGATGAAGTCCCAGACGATGAGGAAGTAGCCCGTGAAATTCATGGAGATGATGATGTCGAGCTCGTAATCGGCGCGGGCGCGGATCTCCTCGCCAGCGTTCGGGTAACGCTTTTTAAGGCCCTCGTAGCTGAGGTGGCGCAGGTAGTCGGCGGGGCTCGAGAATCCGGCCGGGATCACATAATCCGGAAGCAGAGGCCCCGGAAATTTGATGTCGAGGCTCACCATCTCGTTGATTTTGAGGGTGTTGGACAGGGCCTCCGGCAGCTCCGGGAAGAGGGCCGCCATCTCATCCGCCGATTTCATGTAGAATTCGGGGCTCGGGAAGCGCATGCGGTTCTGCTCGGAGCGTTTCTTGTTCGTCCCGATGCACAACAGGATATCCTGGGCCTCCGCGTCGCTTTTCTCCAGATAGTGCATGTCGTTCGTCGCGATGAGAGGGATCCTGAGCTTGCGCGAGAGGGCGACGAGCTCGGGGTTGACTCTCTTCTGCTCGGGTATGCCGTGGTCCTGGAGTTCGAGATAGTAGCGATCCGGACCGAAGAGATCGCGGTACCAGGCGGCCTTGCGCTCGGCCTCGGCCGCTTTGCCCGCGAGGAGGAGGCTCGGAATCTCGCCGCCCAGGCAGGCCGAGCCTGCGATGAGTCCCGCCACGTGTGAGGCGAGCACTTCGTCGTCGATGCGCGGCTTGTAGTAGAATCCTTCCGTGTAGGAAATCGACGAGAGCTTGAGAAGGTTGCGGTACCCTTCCTCGTTCTCCGCCCAGAGGACGAGGTGCCAGTACTTGTTGCCGTTCTCCGTGCCCGTCCGCTCTGTCCGGCTGCCGCCCGCGACGTAGAACTCGCTGCCGATGATCGGGTTGATCCCCGCGCCTTTACAAGCCTTGTGGAACTTGACCGCTCCGAACATGTTGCCGTGGTCCGTCAGGGCCAGCCCCGGCATGCCGAAGCCCACGGCCCGCGCGACCATGGACTCGATATCGGATGCCCCGTCGAGGAGCGAGTAGTCAGAGTGATTGTGGAGGTGGACGAATTCGGCCATAGATGGGCCAAGTATAGCCTTGCCGGCGCGGAAGGTGGAAGCGGTTGTCGCGGTGGCAGGCGATAAAAAGGGGCCGCCCCGGACGGGGCGACCCTTGAACGTCACGTCGTTCCGGTATGGAGCTTTATCTCTTGAGCCCCTCGAGTCCCTTCGCGTACATCTCTTCGGCCTCCTTCACGTTGACGACGGAGGGAGAAGTGTAGTTCGCGATCGCCTGCGCATTTCCGAGCCGGGTGTGGATCGCGACCCTGACCTTGTGCAGCTTGCTGGCAGTGAAGTCCTGGGTCATGAACGTGATCATGTAGTCGCCGCTGCCGGCGATCACGGTGCCGAGCTTGTCGATGATCTTGGAGAAATCTCCGCCGGAGGAGTAATATTCGCCATCTGTCCCGGAGGCGAGCGATTCATATCCGACACCAGCGGGGCCGACGACGTAGCAGTTGATGGAATCGGCCTTGAGCTTGGCTATCTCCTGGTCGAGAGTATTGGAAACGCCAGAATAATAGCCTGTAACATCACCGGGATTAGAAGGAGTATGGAAGCCGATATCAGTGATCAAAATGAAGATTTTCATCGCGCCCGAGCGGTAGGTGAAGGACATATCCGTTTGGAACGATCCTGCGGGATTGCTGCCCGTCGCGGCTGCGCGCGCGTAATCCAGGGCATCGATCTGGTTCTCTAGAGCATCCCCACCGCCACTTGCAACCAGGGCGCCGACTGCGGTCTTGAATGTGGTGATATTGCTCGTAGGCGCAAGACGCTGTCCTGTACCCTTCCGGATATCATCTCCGAATGTCACGAAGCCGAGCCTGTAATCGATGGATTTGGCGGCTATCGCGTCGGCGAAAGACTGAGCTTTCGAAGTCATCGTAGTGAGATAGCTGCCCATACTGCCGGTGGTATCGATTACGAACACAATATCGGCTGTCTTCGTGGCGGAGGTCACGGAGCTTCGCGGAGGAGTCACGACGATATTCCGCGCGGTCCCGTTATCGTCGACAGTGTCGAAGAAGTCTGCCGCCTGCATTCCGGTGATAAGCTCACCTGTCGTCGCGCGCGGCGCAACAAAAAGCGTGATAGTGGGGAAGCTGTCATAGCCGCGGAGATCGCTGCCGATTGCCGTAATATCGAAGGTGATGGCATTGGTCGCAATTTCTGGAGCCAGCTTGGCGCCGAAAAGGTTGGCTGTGGCAGATCCGAACAAGTTAGAGATAAAATCGCAGGACATGGCGGATGCGACGAACAGCACCATGAGTGCGATCCCGAGCACTTTGAACGCTCTCTTCATTTCGCCCCTCCTTGCAGATAACGAGAATTACAAAGGCCTACCGACTGAGCTAAGTTATTTCACGAAAAAAACTACCTCCTTTCTCCAAGTCTATAACATTCTGTTAGAAATACAAGATTTCAGCTCATATATCAGCAGTTGAAGGGCTATTCGCAATGAGGTCCGATGTCTTTGTGCGGGTCGGTATTCGTCCGTATCTTCCGATATCTGTCCCGAGCCTCCTTCACCGGTACCCGATGGCCACGGAGAGCATCAGAAGGGCCATGGTGATGACGAGGGTTCCGACCTGCAGGCGCCAGGTCTTGCGGAACCAGGCCGGCCAGGAGATGCCGGAAACGCCGAGGGCGATGAGGAGGACGGCGTTGGTCGGATACAGCATGTTGGAGAATCCGTCTCCGAAGGCGAAGGCCTGCACGACGATCTGGCGGGAAAGGCCGGTGAGGTCTGCGAGCGGCGCGAGGATCGGCATGAGGAGAAAGGCCTTTGCCGTGGCGGAGCCGATGAAGAAGTTCATGCCGAGAGTGAAGACGTAGACGAGGGCCGCGGCCGCGTATCCCGTCGAGCCGGCGACGGCGTTTCCGGCATTGTAGAGTATGGTGTCCATGATACCGCCCGCGACGATGATCCGTTTGACGCCGAGAGCCATCAGGATGAGGATGATCCCCGGACCGATGCCGACCACTCCCTCGCCGAAGGCTTTCAGCGCCTTGCGGAGCGAGAGACCTGCCGCCGCTCCCGATCCGAATCCCGCACCAAGAAATACGAGGGCGATGAGGAGCATGGAGTAATTGGCGAGGAACCCTGTCAGAGAGATGAGCATCACGAGGACGATCAGGACAAGGCCGGAAATGCCGAAAACGGCGACGCCGCGCGCCCGGAGCTCCCTCGAGCCTGCACCCGAGGAAGGCCCGCCCTTTGCGGTTTCCGCAGCCCCGCTTCCAGCCGGGATTCTCCCCGCCATCCCGATGGTGCCGGACCCGAGGTTTCCGGCACCTTTCGCTTCGGCCTTCCTCGCAAGACGGTGCAGCCATAAGAGGTATGCGGCGTACACGACGACGAACACGATGACCCGGAATGCGGCCCCTGAAAAGAGAGGAAGCCCGGACAACTTCTGGGCGGTTCCGATGCTGAAGGGGTTGGATATGGCGGCAGAGAACCCGAAACCGGTCGCGAGGATACTCATGCCCATTCCCGTCATGACATCCCACCCGAGAGAGAGCGAGAGGGCGATGGCGACGGGGACGAGGGGAATCGTCTCCTCGAAGATGCCCATCAGGGATCCTATCGACATGAAAAACAGGGTGATTATCGCGAGCAAGAGGTACTTCCGCGAGCGGAACTTGTCGGCCAAGGACGACACGGCACCCTCAAGCACGCCGGCACGCTGCAGGACGGCGAAAGCGCCTCCGACCGCGGCGATGAAAATGATGATGAGGGCCGCCATTCCCGCGTCGCTGGTGCCGAGAACTTCCGCCGGCGCGGTGAGCCACCGCCAGAAGGGATAGGGGATCCTCTGTGTCTCGCGGTAGGAGCCAGGGACGATGAGGCGCTCCGAGCCCGATTCGATCCTCTCGAAGCTTCCCTGCGGAACAAGGGCGGTGAGGACGCCTGCCGCCATCATGAGGGCGAACAGTATGATGAAACTTGCTGCGAATGCCTTCCCCGATATAGAAATACCCGCTTTCCCGGAATTGTCCATGAATCCTCCCGATCGATAATTCTCAACAGTATGTACTGGATTCGGGAGGGATTCCAGTCTGGCACGGCATGTTCAATCGGTAGCTCATGTTGACCGCGCCCCCGGCAGGAAGTCATACTGTAAGGATAAGGAGAAGTCCCATGAGTGATTCCTCGGCGCGTTCCGGTTTGAACCCGGCCAAAGAAGATGTCGACATCGGAGCCATGGCCGGGATCGAGGAGGTCCTGTCCGCCCTCGTCCGCTTTCCCACCGTGTCGCAGTTCGATCCCGGGAAGGAAGAGGAAGCGCCGTTTGAAAACCTCCGGGCCTGTCTGCGGGAACTCTTTCCGGCCGTCCATAAAACGATGCTCCGCGAAGACGTAGGCGCGCGCGGGCTTCTCTTCGAGTGGAAAGGGCGCAACCCCTCCCTCGAGCCGGCGATCCTCTGCGCCCATTTCGACGTCGTCCCGGCGGAAGACGCCCCTCTCTGGGAACACGATCCCTTCTCCGGCGACATAGCCGGCGGCGCCGTGTGGGGCCGCGGCACGCAGGATATCAAGGTCATGCTGGCCTCGGCCCTCTTTGCCGCGGAAAAACTGATCGGAGCGGGATTCGCTCCCGAGCGGACAATCTTTTTCGCCTTCGGGGGCGACGAGGAGACGGGGGGCACGCGGGGCGCCGCGCGCGTCGCGGCCCGGCTCGCGGAAAAAGGAATCAGGGCATCGTTCCTCCTCGACGAGGGCGGCCCCATAGCCGACGGCATGCTCTCCTTCGCGGACAAACCCCTCGCCCTCGTGGGCATAGCGGAAAAAGGCTACATGGATGTCCAGCTCACGGCCACCGCGTCCGGGGGGCACGCCTCGATGCCGCCGAAGAGGACAGCCACCGGCGATCTTTGCCGCGCGGTTGCGGCAATCGAAGCCCATCCCTTCCCTCCCCGCCTCGTCTTCACCGTCCGGAGCTTCCTCTCGATGCTCTCGCCCCATGTCCCCGCAGCCTACCGTGCGCTGTTCCGGAATCTCTGGCTCACGGCTCCCCTCGTCAAGATGGCATTTTCAGGCGCCGCCACGACGAACGCCCTCATCCGCACGACGGCGGCCCCCACCATGCTTCGCGGAAGCGGCAAAGAGAACGTCCTCGCGGACAAGGCCAGCGCCATTGTAAACATGCGCATCCTGCCCGGAGAGACGACTCGCGGAGCCCTCGACCGCGTGCAGGGAATCGTGGCCCGGTACGGCGTACAGGCCTCCAACGCCTACCCCGACAACGTGGTCGAACCCTCGGACGAATCCCCTGTCGACCACGAGGGCTGGCGCGCGCTCGTTGCCGCCCTCTCGGCATCCTTCCCCCACGTCGCTGCCGTCCCCTTCCTTTTCAGCGCCGGAACGGACACGAAGCATTACCGCTACATCGCGCGGGCCATCTACCGATTTACCCCGCTCTCCCAGACCCAGGAAGACCTCAAGGGAGTCCACGGCCGGAACGAAAAGGTCGAAATCGGGAATCTCAGGCGCGCTGCCCTGTTCTACCGCTCGCTGCTCCGGAATTTGTAATTCTGACAATTTTACTAATTAATATTGACGATGATCGTTGCGCCCTGTATTTTTCAAACCAGGAGGATGCCGATGAGGAAAACAGTTTTCCTTGCAGCGTTATTCATTCTGGTCTCTGGATTTATCTTCGCTCAGGACTCGTACGATCATGGAACCGCCGTCACGGTGATGCGCGGCAACGCATCGCTCATTGTACAGATATCCGCTGCGGCGGAAAAAAACAACTTTTCGGGAGCAGCGCAGAACCTCATGCTGATGGCCCAGGGCATGAATAAACTACTCGTCATGGCGCCGCCGAAGGGGAGCCTTGAGGATTGGAGGAAAACCCTCGGCGCTTTCGTGAACACAGCCTACAAGGGAATCGGAGCGTGCGGCGCGCAGGATGCGGCCCTCCTCAACGCGGCTGTGGCCGATCTCAAGGCATACATGAAGGCAGGACACGCGGAGTTCCGCTTCTGAGTCAATTCGGCATTCGGTCTCTTCGAATCGTGCATCGCTGCAAAAGGCCATCCCGGGCACTCCGCCGGATGGCCTTTCGTCGCAGAACCCCGATCTATTTTTTGACGGATTTCGAGCCGAGATAAGCCGCGCGCACCGCAGGATCTCCAGCGATGTCCTGGGCCTTTCCCTCTTTGGTGATGACACCCTGTTCCAGGACATAGGCGCGATCCGCGATCTCAAGAGCTTTGAAAGCGTTCTGCTCGACGAGGAGGATGGTTTTCCCGAGTCCCCTGATTTCACGGATTATGTCGAACACCGTCTTGACGAGGAGCGGCGCGAGCCCGAGCGAGGGTTCGTCCATGAGGACGAGCTCCCCGTCCGTCATGAGGGCCCGCCCCATGGCCAGCATCTGCTGCTCGCCGCCCGAGAGAGTCCCCGCCAGCTGTTTCGTCCTCTCCTTCAGTCGGGGGAAAAGCTCGTACACGCGCTCCATATCCGCCGCTATCTTTTTCCGGTCCTTCCGGAGGTAGGCGCCGAGCACCAAGTTATCCTGGACCGTGAGATTCGTGAACACGAGCCGGCCTTCCGGAACGTGACAAATTCCCATCTTGACGATCCGGGCCGGTATCCTGCCGATCTTCTCGCCGTTGAAGGTAATTTCACCCTTCGTGGGCTTCAGGAAACCTGAGACGGTGTTGAGAAGGGTGGACTTGCCGGCGCCGTTCGCGCCGATTATCGTCACGATCTCGCCCTTTTCCACAGCCAGAGACATGCCTTTCAGCGCGCGGATGCCGCCGTAGGAGACGTGGAGGTCTTTCACTTCGAGCATCATGGTGTACCCTCCTCGGCGCCGAGATAGGCTTCCACAACCTTCGGATTGGCCGCGACCTCTTCGGCGCTGCCGTCCGCGAGCTTGCAGCCGAAATTGAGCACGACGATGCGCTCGCAGATCCCCATGATGAGATCCATGTGGTGTTCTATCACGAGAACCGACAGGTCGAAGCGTGTCCTCACTTCCGAGATCAGCCTCATGAGCTGCTCGGTCTCGTCCGGGTTCATGCCGGCGGCGGGTTCGTCCAGGAGAAGGAGTTTCGGGTCGAGGGCGAGGGCGCGCGTGATCTCCAGCCGTCTCTGAAGCCCGTAGGGAAGGTTGTTCGCCGTGACCTCGAGCCTGTCCTGAAGACCCATGATCTCGAGGAGGCCGGCGGCCTTCTCTTTCAGCATCTTCTCCTCGCGGCGGAAGCGCGACAGGCGGAGGATGGACTCCGCGAGGCTGTATTTCGCCGAAAGGTGACAGGCGGTGAGGACATTGTCGAATACCGAGAGGTTTTTGAAGAGCCTGATGTTCTGGAAGGTGCGGGTGACGCCGGCATCGGCGATCCTGAAGGGCTCCAGATCCGTTATCATCTTGCCCTGAAAGTTCACCGAACCCACGGTCACCTTGTACACGCCCGTGATGAGGTTGAAGATCGTCGTCTTTCCCGCGCCGTTCGGGCCGATGAGTCCGACGATGCCGCCTTCGCGTATGTCGAAGGAGACGTCGTTGACGGCGGCTAGCCCCCCGAAGCGCTTGGTGAGATTCCGTACTTCGAGAATGTTCATTTCGGACCTCCCGAAGTGTCCGACCTGCCGGAACCAGGTCCGGAGACGGGAGCGAGTCGGGCCCGCCTCGCGGCGAGAGCCTTCCGTATCCCGGAAGGCGTGAGCTCCATGCCACCCATGAGCCCCTGGGGTCGAGCGACCATGATGAGGATGACGGCGGCGCCGTAGAAGACGAGGCGCCAGATCGCGAAGAAGCGCAACACCTCGGGCAGGGCCGTCAGGATGAGGGCTCCGATGACACTGCCCGAGATGGAGCCGAGACCGCCGAAAATCACGATGATGGTGAGTTCCGTCGACTTGTTGAGGTTGAATATCTTGGGCTGGATGAAGGTGAGGTAGTTGCCGAGGAGGTAGCCGGCGACGCCCGCATAGATGGCGGAGATGATGAGGGCAGTCATCTTGTACCTGACCACGTCGACGCCGGCTATCTGGGCGGCCAGCTCTTCTTCGCGGACGGCTATCATGTTCCGCCCGTGCCGCGAGCGCACGAGGTTGGCGAGGAAGATCACGCCGACGACGTCGCAGGCGAGTATGATCCAGAAGTACCAAGGGCCGAGGTCGCCGCGCAGCGGCCAGCCGCGCGATCCGCCGAAGCCCTGGAAGTTGTCGAAGACGAGCCGGATGGCCTCGCCGAAGCCCAGGGTGGCTATGCAGAAGTAGTCGCCCTTGAGCTTCAGTGTGATCTTGCCGATGACCCAGGCGGAGAGACCGGCTGCGGTCGCCGCGCCGGCCATGCCGACGATGAAGGGAAGACCGAGGCCGGCGGGAGTGGTCGCGACGGGCTGGGTCAGGAATGCCCCGATGTAGGCGCCGATCAGCATGAAACCTGCGTGCCCGAAAGAGAAGAGCCCCGTGAAACCCGTCAGGAGGCAGAGGCCCAGCACAGCGATGAGGTTGATGCCCGCGAGCATGAATATGCCCTGTATGTAGGAGAGATCCATCGTCCGCTCCTTAAGCCTTATCTTCGGCGACTTTGCCCATGATTCCCGAGGGTCGGAACACGAGTACCCCGATCAGAATCACGAAGGCGATGAGGTCGCGGAACTGGGATGAGAGGTAACCCGCCACAAGAGTCTCGATGGTTCCGAGAAGAATCGAACCGATGACCGCGCCCGGAAGAGAGCCGAGACCGCCAAAGACGGCCGCGATAAAGGATTTCAGTGTGATATTGCCGATCTGAGGATAGACCGTGTACTTCATCCCGAAGAAGACGCCAGCCACTCCGGCGAGTATTCCTCCGAGAGCGAAGACCACGAGGACTACGAGGTCGGTGTTGACGCCCATGAGGGCGCAGGCTTTCATGTTGTAGGCCGAGGCCTGGATGGCCTTGCCGAGTTTGGTTTTCTCGATGAAGAGGACGAGGGCCGTCAGGCATACGGCGGAGACTGTGAAGGCGAGAAGGTCGAGCCGCCCGATGGCGACCGGGCCGAGGGCGATGGGAGTGCGCTCGAAGATTTCAGGATAGGTTCTGAACGTGGGACCAATTGTGGCAATGACGATATTTTCGAGGAAAATCGAAGCCCCCATGGCCGATATGATGAAATACAGGAAGGGAGCGCGCCTGTCGCGGAGAGGTTTGTAGGCTATGCGTTCGATGATGACGGCGAGAATCCCCGTGCCGGCCGTGGCCACGAGGAAAGCGAGGGCAAAAGGCAGCTTGAAAGCCGTCAGGGCATAGAAGCCGAAATATGCCCCAAGCATGATGACTCCGCCGTGTGCGAAGTTGGAGAAATTCATGATGCTGTACACGAGGGAATATCCGACCGCCATGAGGGCGTAGACGGACCCGATGGACAGACCGTTTATCAGCTGTTGAAGGAATTGAACCATGCCCGGGTATCCTTGTGCCGCCTCAAAAAGCCGAACCGGCCCTTTTTGGGGCCGGTTCGGCTGATTCCGCGGAAATTACATAGTGGGCGAGTATTTGCCCTGGAACACGTACTTGCCGTCGATGATCTTGAGAATGGCCGCGTCCTTCCCTTCAGGGTTGTGGGTGTCGGCGCCGATCTTGATCTTTCCGGTGATTCCCACGATATCGGTGGTCGCGAGGGCCTTGGCGAGGGCTTCGCCGTTGACCTTGCCCGCGCGCTTCAGTCCGTCGACGAGCATGAGCACTGCGTCGTGGACGAGGTAGCCGTTGAGCTCGGTCTCCTTGCCATACTTGGCGAGGTAGCGGGCCTTGTAGTCGGCGACAGCGGGATCGCTGTAGTCGAGGTGGTTGACGAAGTAGGAGCCTTCCACGGCCTTGCCGCCCATGGAGATCAGCTGCTCCGATGGCCAGCCGTCGCCGCCGATCATCGTCTGCTTCATGCCGAGTTCGCGGGCCTGGTTGGCCGAGAGGGCGACTTCCTTGAAGAAGTAGGGCATGAAAATGACATCGGGCTTGGCGGCCTTGATCTTGGAGAGCTGGGCGCGGAAGTCCACGTCGCCGCCCTTGAAGGATTCGTCGGCGACGATCTCGCCACCCTTCTTCTTGAAGTTCTCGATGAAGAACTCACGGAGACCCTGGGAGTAGTCGTCGGACACATCGTAGAGGACGGCTGCCTTCTTGGCGCCGAGCTTGTCGAAGGCGTAGCCGGCGGCGACAGCGCCCTGGTAGGGGTCGATGAAGCAGACGCGGAAGTTGTAGGGCTTCACCTTGCCGTCCATAACGGTGACCTTGGGATTGGTCGCGACGGTCGCGATGTCGGGGACCTTGGCCTTCTCGAGAATGGAGGCGATGGGGATAGCGTTGCCGGAGGCGTTCGGCCCGAGGATGGCGACGACCTTGTCCTGGCCGGTGAGGCGCTTGGTGACGTTGACGGCTTCCTGGGCGTCGCCCTTGTTGTCGTATCCAATCACTTCGAGCTTGTATTTCTTGTTGCCAACATCGATTCCGCCAGCGGCGTTGTACTCTTCAAACAGCATCTTGACCGTGTTGAGCTCGTTCTCGCCCCAGACAGCCTGGTCACCGGTGAGGGCGCCGAACCAGCCCACCTTGATGACGTCGCCCTTGCCACCACCGCCGGCGCAGCCGACGAGAGCGAGGGATACTACGAGAAGCAGAGAGAGGAAAGCTCGCATTTTCATTAATACCTCCTGGAAAGATTGGGTAAACCGAGGTCAGTATACCCGCAGTTAGGCTGACGGACAATCCAGAAAATGTATATCGGTAATTATTTATTGGCCATAGCGTTTCATCTACTGACACGACATGGCCGCCCTTGCGGGCGCGCCCGCGAGGGCGGCCATGCTGTCCGGCGATCATCGGCAGGTCACTCCACCGTAACAGACTTGGCGAGATTCCGTGGCTGGTCCACGTCGCTCGCGACGCGGACGACGTCCGGATTCACCTTCACTCCACCGTAACAGACTTGGCGAGATTCCGTGGCTGGTCCACGTCGCTCGCGACGCGGACGACGTCCGGATTCACCTTCACTCCACCGTAACAGACTTAGCGAGATTCCGTGGCTGGTCCACGTCGCGGCCGAGCTCGAGGGCGCAGAAATAGGCCAGGAGCTGGAGCGGGACGACCATGGTAAAAGGATAGAAGCGCGGGTCGCCCTTGGGCACGGAAATAAAGTCGTCGACCAGGGCCTCGACCTCCCTGTCTCCCTCGACGCCGACCGCTATGACAGGGCCTCCGCGCGCTTTGATCTCCCTGATATTGGATATGATCTTCTCGCGGAGGTGGTCGTCCGGCACGAGGAAGACGCTGGGCACTTCCGGCGTGATGAGGGCGATGGGTCCGTGCTTCATCTCGCCCGCGCCGCAGCCTTCGGCGTGGATGTAGGATATTTCTTTCAGTTTGAGGGCGCCCTCCAGGGCGATCGGGTACAGAAGGCCGCGGCCGAGGAAGAGGAAACTCTTCGCGTGGCAGTATTTCTTGGCGACGCGCTGAATGCTGTCCCTCCGCTCCAGAGTCTTCCCGATAGCGTCGGGGACAGCGGCGAGGGCATTGAGATAGCGGGTTCCGTCCTCGCGGGACATGTCGCGCATGCGTCCGAGGAGGAGGGCGACGAGGTAGAAGGCGGAGAGCTGGCTCGTGAAAGCCTTCGTCGACGCGACGGCGATCTCCGGACCGGAGTGGACGTAGATGCCTCCCTCCGATTCGCGCGCGATCGTCGAGCCGACTACATTGCAGATTCCGAGGACTGTGGCTCCCTTGCGCTGGATCTCCCGCATGGCGAACAGCGAGTCGGCTGTCTCGCCGGACTGGCTCACGACGAACCAGAGGCTGTCCTTCTCCACTACGGGATTCTTGTAGCGTATCTCGCTCGCGAGTTCGGCGGAGGCGGGAAGGCGGGCGAGAGATTCGATGAGCCAGGTGCCTATAGTGCCGGCGTGCCAGCTCGTACCGGCGGCGATGACCTTGACCCGTCCGACGGCGCGCAGCTGATGCTTGTCGAGATTGAGGCCTCCGAGCTTGGCGGTGACATTCTCCGTATCCATGCGCCCAGAGAGGGCCCGCGCCACCGAATCGGGCTGCTCGAAAATCTCCTTCTCCATGTAGCAGGCGAAATTACCCTTCTCTATCGCGCCGAGCTCCCAGGTCACTTCGTCGACCTTCTTGTCGATCTCGCGGTCCTTCCGGTCGGTGATCCTCCAGGAATCGCGGTCCATGCTCACGATCTCGCCATCGTTGAGGTAGATGACCTGGTTGGTGTGGGCGATCATAGCGGAGACGTCGCTCGCGATGAACATTTCGCCCTGCCCCACGCCGATGACGAGAGGGCTGCCGTTGCGCGCGCCCACGATGCGGCCGGGTTCGTCGGCGTGGACGCAGGCGATGCCGTAGGTTCCTTCCAGATGGACGAGGGCAGCCTTCACCGCCGCCTCGAGGTCGCCTGTGTAGAATTTCGCGATCATGTGGGGAATGACTTCCGTGTCGGTCTCGCTCGCGAATTTCACGCCTTCCTTGACGAGCATTTCGTGCAGGGCGCGGTGGTTCTCTATGATGCCGTTGTGGGCGACGGCGATTTTTCCGGACGCGTCGACATGGGGATGGGCGTTGATCTCGGTGACGCCGCCGTGGGTCGCCCAGCGGGTGTGCCCGATGCCCCAGGAACCATCGGTCACGGAAGCCGCCGCCTGAGCCAGGGCGCTCACCTTGCCGGTCCGTCTGACGATGCAGAGCGAGCCGACGCCCTCGCGGATCTGTCCGATAGCGATTCCTGCGGAATCATATCCGCGATACTCGAGCCTTTTCAGACCTTCGACGATTATGCCCGCTGCCTTGCGGGGTCCGGTGTAGCCGACTATTCCACACATGCTGACCTGCCTCTCATCCTGGATGCGGGATGTACCCGTTTAGTCATTATAGCTTTTCACTGCGTACGCGTAAAGCTTGGCCGTACCGGGTCCGCCCGGAGACCTTGAACCCTGCGCCCGCCACATCCTACCATGCCGGAACCATGGAAATCCTGCCGATTCCGAATCCCTGGCCAGGGGCTCAGTGCTTTTTCCTCTCCGAAACCGGGTCGACGATGCACGACGCGCGCGAGCTCGCCCTCGCGGGCTGCCCCGAGGGCAGCCTCGTCGCGACCGACTTTCAGAACTCCGGGCGAGGCAGGATCGAAGGGAGAGCCTGGCTCTCTCCTCCGGGGGAGAACCTCATGTTCACCCTCGTTCTCGCGGCAAAGGCCGTGAACGAGGCGGCCCTTCCGCTCAAGGCAGGGCTCGCCGTGCAGAGGGCGATCCGGAGCATGGCGTGGATCGCCGCGAATCCGGAAGGGGCCGAAATCCCCCGTCTCCCCGCCGTCGAAGTGAAGTGGCCGAACGATATCCTCGTCGGAGGGAAAAAGCTGGCCGGCATCATCTGCGAGGCAGGTTCGCGGGCTGTCCTTATCGGGATCGGCGTCAACGCCAACCAGACAGTCTTCGACCCTTCTATAGAAGGAACGACGACGAGCCTCAGGCTCGCCTCGGGCCGCGAGGTCGATCGCTGGAAACTGCTGTCACTTTTTTTGAAGGAGATGGAGGCCGTCCGCCGCAATCTGACCTGGAGGGAGGAACTCGAGTCCTGCCTCTGGCGGCGCGGCCTCGCGACCGATTTTCTTCCTGGTCGCGCGACCGACTTCCTCCCTGGTCGCGCGACCGCGCGGGAGACGAAGCGCGGCCTCATCGAGGGAATCGACGCGGAAGGCGGCCTCGTGCTCTCGATACCCGGAGAAGGTAGGCGCAGCTTTTTTTCGGGCGAAATCCGCCTCCTCCGGGACGATCAGACCTTGTAAACCTCGAAACGGCTAGCCAAACGCTCAGGCAGCCTGCAGCGAATGAGAGTCGCATCCTCTTCCTGGCTTTCCGAGATGACGCTCGCCTGACGGTACAGGAGGGTGACGAGGCTGTAATCCGCGTGGGGCAGCCGGAGGAGGACTTCGTCGTCGCGGGCGGTGAGACTGTCTTCGATCGCCGCCTTGAGCCCCGGAAGCCCCTCCCCCGTCAGCGCGGAGACATGCATGCCATCCGGATGAGCCTGGCGCCACCGCTCGGCCACTTCCGCGTCCACGAGGTCAACCTTGTTGAGGACAAGGATCGAAGGAATATCGGCGGCGCCGATCTCCCTGAGGACAGCGCCTGTCGTCTCCATGTGGGCCTCCACTTCCGGATCCGAGGCATCCGCCACGTGGACGAGGAGATCGGCGTCGGCCGCCTCTTCCAGCGTCGCCTTGAAGGCCTCCACGAGGTGATGGGGAAGGTTCCGCACGAAGCCGACGGTGTCCGTGAGAAGGAGAATGCCGCCGCCCGTGAGGCTGATCCTCCGCGTCGTCGGGTCGAGGG
This sequence comes from Treponemataceae bacterium, assembly GCA_963678065.2. GTDB lineage: Bacteria > Spirochaetota > Spirochaetia > Treponematales > Rectinemataceae. The sequence goes on along the minus strand of CAXXVZ010000003.1, from coordinate 135,001 downwards.
TGGCGAAGAGCTTGTCCTCGACGAGAACCTCGGCCTTCGTGAGAGCGTTGAGGAGGCTCGACTTGCCCGCGTTCGTGTAGCCGACGACGGCCGCGCGCGGGATGGTCTGCCGTTCCCGCCTGCGCTTCTGTACGTCCCGCGACTTGCGGACATCCTTGAGCTCTTCCTCTATTTCATGGATGCGGCGCTCGATCTCCCGTCTGTCGAGCTCTATCTTCTGCTCGCCCTTGCCCTTGGTCCCGTAGCGTCCGCCCCTCTGCCGGGAGAGTGCGTCGTAGGAGTGAGCGAGCCGCGGCAGGGAATACTTGAGCTGGGCGAGTTCGACCTGGAGCCCGGCATCCCGGGTCAGAGCCCTCGATGCGAAGATACGGATGATGAGTTCCGCCCTGTCGAAGGCCTTGAGACCGGAGAGGGTTTCCCAGTTCCGCTGCTGGACGGGAGAGAGGATGTGGTCGAAAAGGATGGAATCGGCTCCGGCGGCCGTGGCCGCGGCGACGATCTCGTCGGCCTTGCCCGTCCCGAAAAGGAGGGCCGGAGTCTTGTCCCGGAGGCGCGCTATCATCGTGCCCGCGACCTCGAGGCCGAGGGTGGACGCGAGGCTCGACAGCTCGCGCAGAAGGCTCTCGCTGTCGGTCTTCGAGCCGGATTCCGTCTGGACCCCGACGAGGAAGGCGCGTTCGGGACGGATGGTGGTGTCTTTGAGTTCGTTCATGATTTTCCTTTCAGTGTGCTGACCCGGCGGATGAACCCGAAAACGGCTTTATTGTATCCGGCCGGGTCGACATTGTAGCTGGCGGCGTGGCGGGCTCCCGGCACGAGGAGGAATTCCGTCAGAGCTTCAGGCATGGCTTTCCTACGACGTCCGGCCATGGCGAGCGACATCATCCAGGGCACGTAGTCATCCTCCTTACCGTGGATGAACAGGATGGGGACCGCGGTCGCGACGATGGCCCCGGAAGAGTCCGCGTCGAAGAGGCTGAATCCATCTATCTTCTTCGCGAGGAAGTCGACAAGGGCGACGACGAGGGCGCGGAGGAAACCTAGTTTCAAGAATATCGCGAGCCTGTGGTCGAGTTCGGCCGCTGCGCTCGAAAACGGACAGTCCGCTATGACGGCGTCCAGGCGGGAGTCGAGGGGAGCGTACTGGAGCACCGTCGCTCCGCCCAGAGACTCTCCGTGGACGACGAAGCCGTCCCCGCAGGGATAGTGCGCGAGGGCCCAATCGGCGACGGTTTTGAGGTCGTCTTTTTCGAAAAAGCCGTAGGAGGGGTTGCCGCCGCCGGATTCTCCGTGGCCCCGACAGTCGTAGGCTACGACAGTCCAGCCCTCGTCGATGAAAGCGCTCATATACTTGATGGTTCCCATCCAGTTCCAGGACACTCCGTGGTGGAAGATGGCGAGACGAGTGATGCTGCCGGGCAGGGCATGGACTTTGAGATCGTAGCCGTGCTTCGAAGCAACAGTGTCGGCGATCCAGGGTTTCAGGAGGATTTCCGGGGGAAATTCGCACTTTTCGAGGCTTATCCTCTCGATGGATTCGGTTTTGACCCGCCTTATCCTGAGCATCTTCCTGTAGGCAATGAGGGCGACCAGAACCGGAGAGAGGACGAGGAGTGCAGTCAGAACATACAGGGCAAGCAGGTATTCGGGCACTTCGGAAGCTCCACTTGATTGCTGTGCACAACTTAGCATATTTTGTCCCCGTGAACCATTCCCCTCGACGGGAACGGAAATCGTTGGCAAAACCGTCCAACATCGCGCATTCAACTCAATACGGGGGTTGCTCATGGCCATCACGATCAGGGATCTGGGAAAGGCGGTTCTCGAAACCCAATACGCTGTCCGCGGACCAATCGTGGCCCGCGCCCAGGAACTGGAGCGAGCCGGGAAAAAGATCATCTACTGCAACATCGGCAACCCTCAGGCTCTCGAACAGAAGCCCCTGACCTACATCCGTCAGGTGCTTGCGCTCTGCGAGTACCCCGAGCTGATGGAATCCGCCTCCGTGGCCTTTCCCTCCGACATCCTCCGCACGGCCAAAACCATCCTCTCAGGCTCGCGCTACGGCCTTGGCGCGTACTCCGAGTCCAAGGGCATGAAGTTCGTCCGCGACGCCATCGCCGCGTTCATCGCGGCCCGCGACGGGATTTCAGCCGATCCTGAGTCGATCTACATCACCGACGGCGCCTCCAAGGGAGTCCAGACAGCCCTCAGGGTCCTCATCGCCGGACCCTCGGATGGCATCATGATCCCGATTCCCCAGTATCCTCTCTACTCCGCCACCATCACACTCTATGAAGGAAGGCAGGTTCCCTACTACCTCGACGAGGCGAACGACTGGAAGCTCTCCCTCGGCAGGCTCGAGAAGTCCATCGCGGCAGCCCGCGACGCGGGGACCAGGGTCAAGGCCATCTCCGTCATCAACCCCGGCAATCCGACCGGCTCGGTCCTGGACAGGGACAACATCGCCATGATCATCGGTTTCGCGAAGGCGAAAGGTCTCGCGATAATCGCGGACGAAGTCTACCAGGAAAACATTTACAGGCCGGGCGACCGCTTCACGAGCTTTGCGAAGGTCATGTCGGAGCTGGGCGAGACGGATGTCTCGCTGTTCAGCTTCCACAGCTGCTCCAAGGGCTATCTCGGCGAGTGCGGGCACAGGGGAGGCTACATGGAGTTGCGCAACATCGGACCGGAGGTGAGTGCACAGATAACCAAGCTGCAGTCAGTGAGCCTCTGCTCCAACCTGCCCGGCCAGGTCGCGACCTACCTCATGGTCAGGCCTCCGAAAGAGGGCGACGAGAGCTACGCCGCCTTCGTCGCGGAGCGCGACGCCATCCTGAGCGAACTGAAAGAGCGGGCCATCCTCCTCGCACAAGGCCTGAACGCGATTCCGGGCATAGTCTGCAACACCGTCGCGGGGGCCATGTACGCCTTTCCTTCCATCAGCATCCCCGCCGGGAAGACCGACGAGGAGTACTGCATGAGTCTCCTCGAGGAGACAGGCATCTGCGTCGTTCCGGGGACGGGCTTCGGGCAGTCGCCGGGAACAGCTCACTTCCGCACGACCATCCTGCCGCCCACGGAAAAAATCAGGGAAGTCGTGAAGCTCTTCGCGGAATTTCAGGCACGGTATAAATAGATACGAACAATGTATAAATAGATTCGAACAATCCGGAGGTGAATCGTGGAATGGAAGGCCAGCCACATTCTGGTGAAAGACAGGGCCCTGGCACAGGAGTTGCTGAAACGCGCCAAGACAGGCGCCAGCTTCGAAAGCCTCGCCCGCGAATACTCGACCTGCCCATCCAAATCATCGGGAGGAGACCTCGGATGGTTCGGCCCCGGCAAGATGGTCCAGAGCTTCGAGTACGCCTGCAAGAATCTCGGTCTCGGATCGATATCCGATGTCGTGCAGACACAGTTCGGCTACCACATCATCAAACTCACGGGTCGACGCTGAGCGACGAATAGTCGCCGAGTGATCAGTAGCTGCCTGGCAACCAGTAGTCGCTTGGCGGAAGTAATCGCTGAGCGGTCAGTCGAAGTCGAAACCGATCTGGCCTGATCCGGCGAACCAGTCACCGGCCTTCCAGCCGCAGGCTCCGGCCACCGAGCGGGCGATGGGCGCCAGCTGCTTCTCCACATAGTGGCCGTAATCGATCGGGGCATCTACATCCGACTCGGGCCGGGGACCGCGCCTCGTCATGACATAGGCGATGAGACCTCGTCTGGCAGTCCAGCCCATGAGGCGCGCGGCCTTGACCTGGGGAGATTCGGATGCGTAGGCGGAGACCGGCCTCCTCAGGTTCTTCCGGTAGACCAGCTCCCCGTCAAGCCGACCCGAGCGCAGTTCGGCCTCTGTCAGCCGGCAATGGTCTTTAGCCTCTTTCGGCCCTCCGCCCGCGAACACGAGGCCGATCAGTTCAGTCTGGAAGCGCCTCGCGAGGGCAGTCCAGTCCGAACGTGCGGCCTCCATGCCCTTGATCTCGACCCGGCTGCCATCGGGGCAGAGTTCGAGCCCGGCGTAACCCTTGGACCTGCCCCGGACGGTGAGTTCTCCCGGCTCTGCATCGTCGTCGACGCCTTCGAGGCCTGCGGCGCCCCTCGCCGCCCTGCCGCCATCATCCATTCTGAGCCGCGGGATGAGGAAGCGTCCGTAAACCTTCTCGCAGCGTATCCTGAGGAAGGACTCGAGGCCGTATTCCGTCCGGACAAGCTCCGAAAGATAGGCGTCGAGTCTCCCGGCGAGTTCGCTTCCGAGTTCCGAAAGGACAGAATAGCCTGATCCGTCTGCCGGAAGGGCCTGAACGAACACGGAATCCGTGTCGCCATAGAGCACCCGCCTGCCGCCCGACTCGAACCAATCCCGCGAGGCGTGGAGGAATTTCCGTCCGAAAGAAGTGATCGCCCCGGCGAGGTCGGTCCGCGCGTAGGCGCACTGGGTCGAGCCGAGCACGCCATAGAAAGAATTCTGCAGGATTTTGAGGACATAGGCGGCAGAATCGTCGCCGGAGGCGAGAGCCTTCTCGCGTTCGGCCGCATAGTTCCGGATAAGGGAGGGCATGATGCCTTCCTCCCGCGCAAAACGCGCGCCGTTCGGGGCGAGTATGTCCGAGTCCCGGGGATGGGCCATGGCCCTCGCCCTGGCGAATGGATCGATGTTGAAGCTCCGCATTATGGAGGGATACAGACTCCGGAAATCGAAGACGAGAACATTTTCGAAGAGCCCGGCTACGGGATCGAGTATGGTTCCGCCGGCCGCACCGGAGACCTCGCGCTCCGACCTCGCGAGTGGGACTATCCGCCGCCTCCGGAGTTCCGCGCCGTAGACCCTCTCGAAGACAGGTATGCTCGTCCATGCGATATCGAGGCTGGTGCCTGTCAGGACGGAACGCTTCATGCTGAGGGCGGCGAGTTTCGTCGCTTCCAGGATTGAAAGCACGAGTGAGGAATCGGCGAGGCAGTAGGCGCAAAAGGCCGCGGGCTCATCCCTCCTCAGCGCCTCGAGCCGCGCGAGTTTATCCTCGCCGCGTTCGCTCACTGTCTTGCCGAGACCGAGGATGCGGCGCGCGACCGTGTCGAGGCTCTGGTCCTCGAAGCGGATACCCAGGCCCCTCACGAGGCGCATCGCGTCGAGGACCACCCGACCCTGGATGGTCACGAAACCCCTGTGCACGTTCCCGCCGGCGAAGGAAAAGCTCACGGGCAGCGCGGTGCGCGCAGCCCTGAATGGCAGGCCAAGCGCCTCGTAGCGCGAGCACAGGAGCCGGAAATCGAAATCGATGACATTCCAGCCGGTGATGACATCGGGATCGATCTTGCGCAAGCGGATTGCGAGAGCCACGAGAAGATCAGCTTCCGTAGCGAAGCTGCGCACAGCCTTTGCCCCCGTCTCCGGTCCGAGGAAGAGCACTTCGCGGAGCCGTCCTGCCGGCGACCCGTCGCAGGCGAGAGAGATGGCGACGATACGGGAATCCCTGTCTGTCTCGATGTCGAGGGCGAGCCAGCGAAAAAGCATTTCGCCATCTTCCGTGTCGGGAGCAATGGAAGGCTCGGCGAAGTACAGATCGACAGCATTCCCCGGGCGCGCCTCCCCTTCGATGTCGACGCACACACCGATGCCGAGTTCCGCGAAAAGATCCCAGGCCGGACGCGAGGGCGCGGGCAAGGTGCGCAGGTTTTCCCTTCCGGATTCCTCTTTCGGAAAGTCCAGCCCCGGAGGCAGAAAAAGCCTCGTGCAGGCCAGTCCCTCAAAGCTCTGCCAGGGATCAGGATCGACGAAGGCTCCCCGAACGGAGGGCGGGAGAGAGGCGGATTCCGGGCGGAGGGAAAAAAACTCCTTGCCCCGGGCCTTCAGCGAAAAGGCAAAACTGCGCCCATCCCCGAGCCGGCCGGCGGCGAGAACCATGGACCTGTCGCTGGACAGGAATGCGTCGACAATGCAACCGGAACACTTCATCATCCGGCGCACAGTATACACCGCCTCGCCGGATGGAGTCTTCCTCAAAGGGAGAGGGCGGCATTGCAAGTCCGCCCACGCCAGTGCGAGAATGCGGGTATGCACATTGACACCCGCTCAGCCACGCAGGACAGGAAATCGCGAGAAGTGGAGGCATTTCTCCTGGACAGCTCGGCCCTCGTGTATCTCCTGGAAGGAAGCCTCGCGAGGCGGAAGGTTGTCGCCGGCTACCTGGAAGCCGCTTCTCTCGGGCGCGCCTCGTTCTGGGTCTCGGCCATGGCGTGGATGGAAGTCCTCTCTCCCGGGCGGGGTCGCAGTGAAGGGAAAGAGTGCGGAACAGCCTCAGCCGACGACTACCGCAGGCTCCTTTCGGATTCCGCGAGGATTCAGACCCGCGTCGTCGACGTGGCGGTCGCCGAGGAAGCGGCGCGCCTCAGGCGCCTGTACCGGCTCGGCAGCATGGACGCCATCCACATCGCCACCGCCAGGGTCATCGGCGTCACCGGCATACTCGGCAACGATGCCGACTGGCGCCTCTGTCCCGAGTGCCCGGAACTCCTCCTGATCGACGAACTCGCCTTCGAATGAACGACCTCACTGCAAGTTGCGAATCAGGCGTTCGATAGCTGGTTGACGGAGGCCCGGAAGTCCTTGGGATAGGGAGACTCTATGACCGTCATCTGCCCCGAGACGGGGTGGACGAACTCGACGCGCATGGCGTGGAGAGCCGTCCGGGCCAGGAGCGGCCTCTCGGCGAAGGGATCGCCCTTCCAGCCTCTCTTTATCGTCGACAGAAGGAGGGGCTTTCCGTCGCCATAGAGGGGATCGCCCACGATGGGAAAGCCGATGGCCGCGAGGTGGACGCGGATCTGGTGAGTCCTGCCTGTCTCGGGCCTGGCCTCGATGAGGGATCTGCCCTTGTAGCGGGCGAGGACCTTGAAGAAGGTTTTGGACTCCTTGCCCCTGTGCGCGTCGATGATGGTCCGATGCTGGCGGTCCGCGTCGACGTGGAGGGGAAACTCGCAGGAGGACTCCTCCCACTCGGGAACGCCGCGGACGATGGCGTGGTAGGTCTTTCTGACCGCGCCCGTGCCGAAAGCCCCGTTGAGACTGCGGTGCATGGCCGCATCCCGGCAATATATGAGGACTCCGCTCGTGTCCTTGTCTATCCTGTGCACGACATAGAGCCTTCCCCAGACGGGCGCGAGGAGGTTCAGCGCGACGGGGAACTCGGGGTCGTAGCGGTCGGGAATGGACAGGACGCCTGAGGGCTTGTCCACGGCGAGAAGGCCCTCGTCGGAAAACAGTATTGGAAGTTCGATATTCACGGAGGCCATAATAGCACAATACGCCTGTTTTGCCAGTCTGAGACCGGACATCGGTCAGAACCGGCTATCGCGTCAAGTTTTTCGCCGAGCCCTTGCCGCAGAGGCCACTTTTTAGATATCTTTACGATCGGCCGATGTGCCGGCCGTACTTCAATACACAGCCGCATGAAGTTGCTTCCGGATTCCTTCCGGGAAAACGCTGCGGAACGATATCATCGTAAAGGGAGAAAACCTATGGCGAAACAGATTCTGTTCGGTGAGGAAGCTCGCAGGAAGCTTCTCGTGGGCGTGGAGACGATTTCCAGGGCAGTAAAAGTAACGCTCGGACCGAAGGGACGAAACGTCCTCCTGGACAAGAAGTTCGGCGCTCCGACCGTCACCAAGGACGGCGTCTCCGTCGCGAAGGAAGTTGAACTCGAAGACGGCTTCGAGAACATGGGCGCCCAGCTCCTCAAGGAAGTCGCCACCAAGACCAACGACATCGCCGGCGACGGAACCACCACCGCCACCGTCCTCGCCTACTCCATCGTCAAGGAAGGCCTCAAGTCCGTGGCCGCCGGCATGGATCCCATGGGTCTGAAGCGCGGTATCGACAAGGCCGTCGAAATCGCCAGCGAAGAGATCAAGAAGAACTCCAAGGAAATCAAGGAAAAAGAGGAAATCGCCGACGTAGCCAGCGTTTCCGCCAACAACGACAAGGAAATCGGCAACCAGATCGCCGACGCCATGGAAAAAGTGGGCAAAGACGGCGTCATCACCGTCGAAGAGTCCAAGACCATGGACACCACCATCGACTTCGTCGAGGGAATGCAGTTCGACCGCGGCTACACCTCCTCCTACTTCGTCACCAACCGCGACACCATGACCGCGACCCTCGAGAATCCCCTCATCCTCATCCACGACAAGAAGATCTCCAACATGAAGGATCTTCTGCCCGTGCTCGAGAAGATCGCCCAGACCGGCAAGCCGCTCCTCCTCATCGCCGAGGATATCGAAGGCGAAGCCCTCGCGACCCTCATCGTCAACAACCTCCGCGGAACCCTCTCCGTCTGCGCCATCAAGGCTCCCGGCTTCGGCGACCGCCGCAAGGCCATGCTCGAAGACATTGCCATCCTCACGGGCGGCGAAGTCGTCTCCGAAGAGCTCGGCCTCAAGCTCGAGAACACCGCGATGACCCAGCTCGGAACCGCCAAGACCGTCAAGGTCGACAAGGACAACACGACGATCATCAACGGCGCCGGCAAGCAGAAGGACATCCAGGACCGCATCGCCCAGATCAAGAAGCAGGTCGAGGACACCAGCTCCGACTACGACCGCGAGAAGCTCCAGGAGCGCCTCGCCAAGCTCGCAGGTGGCGTGGCCGTCATCAATGTCGGCGCCGCGACCGAAGTCGAGATGAAAGAGAAGAAGCACAGAGTCGAAGACGCCCTCTCGGCCACCCGCGCCGCCATCGAGGAAGGCATCGTCCCCGGAGGTGGGCTCGCCCTCATCCAGGCCGCCCTCGCCCTCGACAAGACCAACATTGCCAAGTTCACCGATGACGAGAAGGTCGGATTCAAGATCGTCAAGCGCGCCCTCGAGGAGCCGATCCGCCAGATCGCCGAGAACTCAGGTGTCGACGGCTCGATCATCGCCGAGCGCGCCAAGAAAGAGAAGAAAGGCTTCGGATTCGACGCCTACAAGATGGAGTGGGTCGACATGGTCAAGGCCGGAATCATCGATCCCGCCAAGGTGACCCGCTCCGCTCTCCAGAACGCGGCCTCCGTCGCGGCGCTCCTCCTCACCACCGAGTGCGCCATCACCGACCTGCCCGAGCCCAAGGGTCCTCCCGCCGGCGGCGGAATGGGCGGCGGCGGAATGGGTGGAATGGGCGGCATGGACTACTAAAAGTCCGCTTTTCCCTTGCAATCAAAAAAGGCGCTTCCGAAAGGGAGCGCCTTTTTACTTCAGCAGGGAGCATCCTTCCACCGACGCGTCCCGATGGCGACCCCGCTTGCGTCCCCCCTTATCTGGCATCTCCAGCCTTTTGGATATTTGAAATCCTCCGAATCCGGCACCATCTCGTCGGCGAACCTCCTGAATCAGCATTCAAAAGTGCCCATCTGATTTCGTGGCACACAGCAGGTGTTAGAAGAAACTCATTTTTCCAGGTTTTCAACTATCTCATTATAATGCGCTGTTGCAATTGCATTCGGGACATTTGTCATGCAAAACACATACTTTGATAGTTTCTTATTTGTGCTTTCTGTAACAATTTTATCATTTACTAATTTGTCTGTTATCACTTTTAGCGCTTCAAGGAATCTCGGATCTCTTTTTGCTTTATCATAAAAAGACAATGTATACACATAATGAAATACGTTATATCTAACCATTGGAAACTCAATTTTCATAAATAGTGTGCCAATTCCATAATGGCAAGGACCGAGTGGAAGTTTCGTTTCCCAATGTTTCAATAAGAATTCTACAGCATTATCTAATTGTTCATCAATATTGAGATGTTTTGTAAATCGAAACACGTCAAGTATTGTTAATGTTGGACCTGGGTTTGAGAACTTTGTTTCAGGACCATTCCCGAATTTCGAGGCATTGCAGCGCCATCCGCCATCTGGTTGTTGGGTTTTCAAGAAATATGAATACGATGCATCTAATCTTTGATCACGTGAATATCCCAAGCAAGAAAGTGTTCTTGCTGCATTCGAGGTTTGGCAAGGGTATATTGTTCCAGATGGATATACTTTAATCCGTCCATCTTCTCTGATGTTCTTAAGTATTAAATCTGCTATTCCTTTTATTTCTTTACTTTGATTATCATAACCTATTTCATAAAGCATCATTCCTGCTTCCAATGTTGAAAACGGAACACCTTTTGCTATTCCACCGTCTGATGTTGACCAATATTCTCCACCATTAATGTTTTGTGTTGCCAATATACTATCTAGATCCGCTTTATATTCTTGTTTCATGTTTTTGCTCTCCTTTTGCGCCGCGTGAGCGGTGTCCTTCTAACATTGGCTTAACCTTTAAATCCGTGTCCGAAGGGCTTGGCATGGTTCTTGCGTGATCTTCTCGCAAGAACCATGGCAAAGGATTAATAAGGTCGAGTGGGCCGAGGAAATCTCACCCTCAGCCCCTCACGGAACCGTACGTGAATCTCTTGATTCATACGGCTCTTCATATTCTGCCTGTACCGTACCCCCCCACTCCCAATGGGCGAAAAGAGTCGACTGAGCCTTGATGACATTGGTAATGTCGATTCAATAGGATTCGTCGTCCGAATATGTACCCAATGGGCAGCAGGAAAATCGTAGAAGGCGAACAGGTCGTCCTTGTCCTTTGTCAAGCATTCCACCGCTTTCGGATATTTGGCTCCGAATGTTTCAATGAACAGGCTGAAAGCCTTGAGCGCGTCCTCTTTCGTCGGCGCGAGATACTGGTCGTGGAGCATGTCCTTGGCCTTTGCCTGGATAGAACTGGGCAGCGTATCCACGACATTGCCGGACTTATGGAACCAGCAGCGTTGGATTCTTGTTTCCGGCCATACTTCCGCAGCCGCCGCCTGGAATCCCATGGCACCGTCACAGACAGCAAGGGAAGGTACGTGGACAAGTCCCCTAGAGCGAAGGCCGAGAAGAAGCTCTCTCCAGGACTGCGCGCTTTCCCTGAAACCGTCGGAAACAGCAAGCAATTCCTTTTTACCGAATGAATCAGCGCCCATGATAACCAGAAAGCAGGATCGTTCATCTTCGAGCCGTGCAGAGCAGTACACCCCATCGGCCCAGATGGACACATATCGCTTCCCGCTCACATCCCGCTTATTCCATTCCTCGTATTCATCGGTCCACACTTCTTTCAGCCGTACTACCGTGGTTGCTGAAAGCCCCTTTGCCTGTGGACCCAGGATTGCCTCCAAGGCTGTCGGAAAATCATCGGTGGAAATCCCTTTCAGGTACAGCGCAGGTACGAGGGAATCGATGCTCGCCGCCCGTCTCATAAACTTCGGCAATATCGTACTTGTGAAACGCTCGTCGCCTGTTTTTGCCAATATCCTGTCGTCTACCCGTGGACGCTTGACCGGAATGGGTCCTGCTCCCGTGAGGACTGTCCGTTCCGGCTGGTATCCGTTTCTCACCACACACTGTCTCTCGTTTGTGTCTTTCAGATCACGATACCGGGCAAGATGCGCTTCGATTTCATCTTCCAATGCTGCATGGAGCAGTTTTCGGGCTCCCTCTCGTATGAGGGCTTCCAGCACCAGCATGGTTTCGGGCATTGCATCATTTTGAGGCTTGATTGTAGTCTGTCGCACGGACGTTCTCCCTTTCGGTGGTTTCGTTTGGCGACAAAACCCTACCGGAAATGAACGTCCGTTTCCTATTCCCCTGTCCACAACAATTGATCATATCTCACCCCTCGGTGATGGTCTTTCGTAAAATATTGGGTGCGTCCTTGATGTTGCTGCTGGAAACAGGTGCGTCGGAAGTTTAAAGCTTGTTCAGTATGATTTCGCAGTTCCTATTTGAAAAGCGCTGCAACGTTATGCTCCCCCAAAATATCGGTTCTTCCGGGTTCTTGAGGAATTCGAAGGGGTATTCGGTTGTCCTACGCGTACATGGGCGCTCCCCGGATTGGCCGACCGCCGCTGCATCCGGCCTTTGCCGGGTGCTGGAAGCGGTCGGCCCCGTTTTCAGGCCCTTTTCAACGGGAAGTAGATCACCGTCTCAAGCTTTTCAGGCGGAGTATCCTCGGGCGAATTGAGGTATTCCTCGAACATGAAGGTTTCCATCTGGACGTCTTTGTCCTTCACGAAGGCTGTCAGCGCGTTGTACGTCGCCTCAATGGTCGTGTATGGACCTGTATGCTTGGCCGTCGCGAAGGAGCCTCCCGGCAGCTTGCCTGCCGCGATCCGTCCTTCGCCGACCGCGGCCTTGGCCAACGGAAACCCGATCTCCACGTCCAGGTCGTTCATGTCCATGTTGTAGTACATTGCGAAAGGCGGTCCGGCGAAGGGAATGCCGCTCTTACCCATGTACATCGCGATCTCCCCGTAAATCCGGCCCATGCTGTTCGGCAGTTCCGCCGCCGGCGTCCTGTAGCGGACGGATAGGACGGGTGTTTCCTTCCTTTCAATGATCTGCATAAATACCTCCGTAATCGATTGATAGACCGATCATCGCATAGGGTATACGACACCTGTATGTCGGGGATAAAAACAATTATTCGTATATTCGCAGAATGTGCCGGGCGGCGGACTTTATGATGTCCCGGATATGGGGGGGGTCGAGCACTTCCACGAAGGCTCCGTAGCTCAAGATATAGCCGTACATCCAACCGTCCTCGGGCATACGCGTTTTGGCGATAAGGCCGCCGTCCGCCGTTCGTTCCAAGTCTTCCTTGTTGTAGAACTCTTCCACCACTGGGACCATCCGGCCTGAGAATTTCAGGGTCAGTTCCACGACGTTCCCCGTCCGCTCCGGATCGTTCTCCCGGGAAAACTCCTCGTAACCGTAATTCCGCCGCCGGAAGCGTTCGTCCAGGATCTTCGGCTCCCTAATCCGCGAAATCCGGAAGAGCCGGTACCCTTCTCGGAGGCGGCAATAGGCGAACAGGTACCACGAGCGCCACTGGAACACGATCGTCATCGGTTCCACGATCCGCGACTCGCGTTCCAACCGGTTATTGGTGTAGTCCATCTTAAGAAGCCGACCCGAGTTCACGGCCTCTTGAACGGTCTTGAATACCCGCCGCTGGTCCGGCCCGCCTCCGAGCATGCTGAAATCGATATGGAGTTTCTCTTCCCTGTCCTTGAATCCATTATCGTTCGCCGACGGCAATAGCCCACGCATCTTCTCCAAGGCGTCGCCTATCCGGCGGTCGTCCAGCGAATCTTCGATGCCGCGTAGCGCGGTGATGATGAAGAAGAGGTCGTCCACGGTCACCAAGCGCCGATCCATCTTATAGCCGTCCATGATGCCGTAGCCGCCCGACGGCCCCTGGACGCTGATCACCGGAATGCCTGCCAGATCGATTGCTTCCATGTCCCTCTGAATCGTCCGAACCGAAACGCCGAAACGTTTCGCCAGTGCGCTCGCGCTCACCAGATCACGGTTGAGAAGGTAGACGACGATGGACAGGAGCCTATCGATTTTCATAGTGGAGCATGAAGCATGGGTCGCCATGCTTTCCCTTGTCAAGGCAAGCCGACGACGAATCCCTCCTCCCGTTGCTCGCCCCGATTCCCGCGATATACTCCCCCATCATGACAACTGGTGGCATCACCCCCCGACTGTTAGGAACTGTCATTTCGGGGAATGCGGAAATCTGCGCGGAAAATCCAGGCTTTCGCCTTGTTCCGCCAGAATCCACAAAACCCAAAACAGCTACTACCCTGTTTTCCGGCAGCGCCACTACTACGAGCCGGCGCCATCCTGGCGACGCCCCTGTGCTCCGCATCGGTACTCTCCCTCTCGTCGACTCTTTATCCAAGCAGCTTCTGGCGGTTTGAGACCGGCCCCTACAAGCAGATCCAGAGGCTCCCGTTTCCTTGCGAAAATGGTTCCTCATCTGTCGCATAGCTCCTATGACACCTCCTGAATCTCCATTCAAAGGTGCCCATCAGATCTCGTGGCACACATGAATTGTTAGGCCTGCCTGAGACAGGCCTTTCTGTTGATTGCATGGATAACCAGACCATAAGAAATGAATTCAGGCGCAATCACATTGTGACGAGCCACCAGCTGTTGCGCGGCACAGCCGTTGACGATCCGCCGGATGCGCTAACGCATCACCGCGGCATCAGCGCGAACACACCCCAGCCCAGGTATTCACGCGTGTAAGTGGCGTAGCGCTCGGGCTCCGAGGTCAGTTTGGCTCGAACATCTTTCGCGAACTCGTCGTCAGGATTGGCTTCAAGCCATCGGCGCATGGTGAGCCATTTGGCCGCCTCGTATCTGTCCCAGCCGTCTTGGTCAGCCAGAACCATTTCAACGACGTCGTAGCCAAAATGGCTGAAAGACGCGAGAAGTTCTGGAAGCATGAGAAAATCGGAGATTGAGTTGGCAAGACACCCCTTGGCAACATCTTCCGTCGGCGGTAACTGCCGCCAGTAGGGCTCGCCGATGAGGATGATCCCTCCGGTGCACAGGCTCCGCGCCAGAAGCTCGATAGTGCCGATGACTCCCCCGGCGATCCAAGTGGCACCGACACAGGCTGCCACGCTGGCCTTCTCGTCAGAGACATAGCCGGAAGCATCGCCATGGATGAACTTGACTTGATCGGCGACGCCGAGTTCTACAGCACGGAGTTTCGCTTGCTCGGTGAACAACTGGCTCATGTCGATGCCGGTGCCGATGACTCCGTAATCACGTGCCCAGGTGCACAGCATCTCCCCCGAACCGCTGCCGAGGTCGAGCACTCGGGTCCCCGTTTCCAGACGTAGCGCCGCGCCGAGAGTGGCGAGCTTTTCGGGTGTGAACGGATTATGGATGCGGTGAGCACTTTCGGTGATGTTGAAGATCCGTGGAATGTCCATTTCGGGAAATCTCCTTATTGGTGTGAATAGATTCGGCGTCCGGCTAACATTCGCTTAACCTTTAAATCCGTGCCCGTAGGGCTTGGCATGGTTCTTGCGTAATCTTTCGCAAGAACCATGCCAAAGGATTTGTAAGGTTGAGTCGAGTAGGCCGGGGGATTTTCACCCCCAGCCTCTCACGGAACCGTACGTGATAGTCTCCCATCATACGGCTCTTCACACTCTACCATTGGCATATCATCCATGCTCCCAGTGAATGAACAAGTGCTTCTTGTTGTCAGCTGCATTCTTCATGAGTTCGGCGGCCTTCAGCCAGCTCCTCTTCAGGCGCTTGTATGTGCACTTTGCCCATTTTACGAGGATTTTCTGGAACATGCACAAGATTCCGTACATTGCCGATGGCCGAAATCTCCCGTAGTAGGCAAACCATCCCGCAAGCTTCGAGTTGTACAGTTTCGACAAACTTTCGAGGGTCGCTGTCGCCGCCCTCTGGATTCGCCACGTCCGGATCGTGTCCTTGATCGCCTGCTCGGATTTTCTGCTGATCGCCGGGGTAAAGGCCACGAAGAGCTTCCCGTTCTTCCCCCTCGCCGTGCGCGGCCTGAAGGTGAAGCCGAGGAAGTCAAACTCGGTCCTTTCATAGTCTCCCCTACGGTTCCGATCCTTGCAATACACGATCTTCGTCTTCTCCGGATGTACCGTCAGCTTGCACTCGGCCAATCGCAGCTTGATCTCTTCGAGGAGATTTTCTGCCTCCGCCTGTGTCCGGCAGTGGTTGACGATGTCGTCAGCATAGCGCTCGAAAGGGTTTCCCCCGTGTCTCCGTTCCATCCACATGTCGAAGGCGTACTGCAGAAACAGATTCGCCAGCAGCGGGCTTATCACCCCACCCTGCGGCGTTCCCGTATCCCTCTCAATGATCGTTCCCGCGTCATCCTTTGCCGGGGCTCTGAGCCATCGCTCGATATACAGCCGAACCCACTCGGGCGGCTTGTGAAACGCCACCGCCTTCATCATGAGCTCCCACTCGATGGTATCAAAGAATCCCTTGATGTCCAGATCGATGACCCAGTCGTATTTCCAGCACCGTTCCCGGGCTTTCGCCACGGCCTGGTGGGCTGATTTCCCCGGTCGATATCCGTAGGAATCGTCATGGAACCCTGGCTCCACCATGGGCTCGAAACACAACCGCGCGGTCATTTGCGCGATTCGATCCGCGACTGTCGGTATTCCCAACACTCGCGTTCCTCCGCTCTTCTTCGGAATCTCCACCCTCTTCACTGGGTCTGGATGATAGCTGCCCGAGGACATCCGGTTCCAGAGCTTGTAGAGATTCTTCGAGAGCTTCCCGTCAAACTTCTCAAGCGTCTGTCCATCGATCCCCGCCGCCCCATCGTTCGCCCGTACACGCTGGTATGCCTTCCATACGAGTCGCTTCGGTATGTCAAACGGTTTTGCCTTTCCCATCCGTTCATCCTGTCGCCAGTTGGCGTTCAGAAAAGACACGAGTATGTCGGCCCCTTCGCTCCATTCCCGTTACAGGAACTTCATCACTACTACGAGCCGGCGCCATCCTGGCGACGTCCCTGTGCTCCGCATCGGTACTCTCCCTCTCGTCGGGTTCGCCGCTTGAGGTTCTCCCTTCACATCGGAACGACAGGTTCCCACGTTCCATACAACAGCCCAGTATCAATTCACGCCGCCTTAATGCCGGAGGCCGTCCACCCAGTACACAGGTTTCCCGATGGACTCTTTTCACAGCGCACTAGCTAATCACTGCTTTTGACCTCATCAAACTCACTTTCGACACCTCATCGGTCGGTTCACTTTCGTTCGCCTCCTGATACCACACCTGACCCCGTCATGCGGGGGCCTTTTAACCAGATACGTTCACCACCGGGACTCTTTATCCAAGCAGCTTCTGGCGGTTTGAGACCGGCTCCTGCAAGCAGATCCCGAGGCTCACACCAGCTACCCCGGTGTTTCCTCATCTGTCGTACAGCTCTTATGACACCTCCTGAATCACTATTCAAAAGTGCCCATCAGATTTCGTGGCACACAGCAGTTGTTAGAACAACAGTCATCTGTCGCCACAATCTTGCGGCGCTTTTTTCGCCGTCCCATTCTCGTGCGCGCGACTGCGCGCTCCTGGGACGGTTCCTCGCGACGCTCTTCGTACCAGCAAACCTCTCGGTGTGATCTCTTATTCCCATTTTTCTAAGTCTTGCTGCGCTCTTCGACCGTTCTCCCGCCGCCTTTTTCTGCGAACGCATAGAGAGTTCTTTCAGGCGGCTTTTCCACGGTCTCTTTGCGCAGCTCTTCTTCACCTCAAATCCTTTCTCTCTATCGGTATGCTTTAGTCATTCTAACGCTGTTTTAACCTGCAAGCCCGTTCGCGAAGCGATTGGCATGCAATTTGATATCCTATATCAAATTACATGCCAAAGGGCGCCGTCAGGTTGAAAACAATGTTAGGTTCATGTTCTACTACGCAATAGGGCAACTCTACTTCGAATGAAGTTTCCGTATTCGTCCTGGTCCAGCAAATCACAACTGGCATCCGCAAGGTCAAGATACTTGATTAGTTGGTCCCGTTCTCCGAGTTTCATGTAGCAGTTAGCGATGTTCAAGTAGATTGATGCATAGAACCCTTTTGTCCTCAGGGATGAGCCAAGCACCTCAATTTGGTCCTCGGTCACCTGTTTGAGGTGATGTAGTGACCTCAGGTCCCAAAGTAGTTCATCTGCAACGCTATCCTGAACGTCGGCCATATAGTGAGCCAGAATGCAGTTCTTTCCTGCGTCGTCCCCTAAACGCGGTACAATTTCGGTGAACAGTCGCCGTGCTTCAGAATGGTCACCCGTTTGAGCAACCACAATTGCCGAATGTAGATCGTCCATCAGACTGTCAGTTCCCATCAGAGTTCCGACACCAGTCCAAGGTGTCTCCTCCTTAGGGCTAGATCGAGGAGAACGTAGAGTTCATCTAGTCGAGTTCTTCCGTCAGTTTGCGAAGGCATCTTGGCAAGCAAACTCAATACCGCATCCGGAGCGGCCTCGGCGGCTGAAGCGATTTGTATTTGACCAACATTGGGGTCGCAACCAGCAGCCAACTCAAATGCCATTGCTGAACATACGGCAGCTCCAAGTATGTGCCTCGCTTGGTTGGTGTCGGCGAAGGGATGTGTGAACGCGCTCGCAGCCGCAAAGCTGGCAGATCTAGCTGCAAATGCGGCAATTGGGGCGCTCGAACTCGATGAAGCGCGAAACGCCTCCATCGCGATCTTGCGCAAGGCGTTTGTCCTCCCTCCGCCAAGAGCGAAGTTCGCGGCCGCATCAACGGCATTTCGCGGCCGATCGTCCGCTGGGTCGAATTTCTCATAAATCGGGAGTGCACGCCTAGCGTAATCGGAAGACCACTTAGCCAAGGATTGGAGTTCGTAAATTGTAATCTCGAAATAGGCTTTTTTCATCTCTGTACTCATCAAAACTACTGCCCGAAGGGTCAACCTAACATACGCTTAACCTTTAAATCCGCGCCTGAGCGAAGCGAAGGCTTGGCGTGGTTTGTGCATTGTTGTTCCTGCACAAACCATGCCAAAGGATTTATAAGGTTGAAGCATGTGTTAGGTTTTTTTTGCTTTTCGACTATTCCTACTTTCATTTAGTCGTGGAGATTTCTTTTCAAGCCAATTTGATATTACTGTTTTGAATAATGGAATTAGCGGAAGAAGAGGTCCATACTTTTTTTTGATTAAGGCTTGCCAATCTTCAATTGAATGGCGCTGATAGCCCAAAATGTCCTGCGTTTCCTTTGTATCATACCAATCCAAGTAATATGAGTTATAATCCTTTGGGAAAAGGGACTCGTGCGGAATTTGTAGTCCTAAAGGTTCAAAAATGCTCTTTATGAACTCTTTTACTATAGTCTGACATCCGTTTTGTTTTCCTCCAGCTATAAAGCCTTTTACCCCAAGCATTTCTTTAGATTTTGTCACCTTTTCCGCTGTCGACACAAGCGCATATGCTACATCTATATCAAAAACAATTTCGCAACGTGCATCTAGCGGCATATCGAACAATATTTTAACCATAGATAAGAGACTTGATATGTTTATTACTGTAGGTATTACTGCGGAAAGCCTAAGAATACAAAATGGAAGCCCTGATTCTTTAACTAATGATTCAGCTTCTATTTTTGTACTTGAGTAGACATCGGACGATATAAGGATATCATCAGGCAGTATAGGTGGATTCCTATCTTGCGTATGTCCCATTACACTTGCTGAAGATACTTCTATGAAAGCAGGCGCATATTTTTCTTCTTTTAAAGCTTTAATTACATTTTCCGTCCCATTAACATTTACTGCTTTGCATAATTTGGGGTTTTCCTCACTCTTTGGAGGAAGAATTGCCGCTAAATGAATGACGACATCTTGATCAATTGTAGCCTTTCTTATTTCATCATAGTCAAGAATGTTTCCTAAAAAGACCTTTATGCCTTTGGTGGTATACTTTCTAGAAAAACTTATATTTCTTTTACTTGGCACATCAAAGACAGTTACCTTATGACCGCGCTTTAGGCATTCTTCGACAACTAAAAGACCAATATTCCCAAACCCGCCAGTAATAAGAATATTCATTTTTTGTCCTTTCTATTTCACCAATACATAAATTGGGATCGTATCTCAATTATATTCATCGCGCGAAGCGTCAACCCAACATTTGCTTAACCTTCTATGAGAAAATCCGTCAAGCCGCTTTTTCAATTATTTTTTTGATCTTGTTCAGTTCCCTTATTTTCCGAGTATAGATGGATTTATTCAGAAAACGGTACATGTCATGATTCTTTAACATGTAATACATCGTGACAAAGGTCTTGCGTACAATTGCCGCCCTTATTTTGTTTGATCGCTTCGAGGCATGCCTTGCCCTGAATCGCTGGAACCCTTCGTTACCATTGACTATATGTTCAAGGCCTTGCAGGATGAAACGGTACGAGGTTCGCCTTCCACGTTTGTTGAGTCCGCCGTTCTTCGTAGTATTTCCCGATGCGTCTACCTTTCCGACGCTGGCCAAATAGGATGTCAACTTCTTGGCGGAATCAAAGCGTCCTACAGTTACTATATCTGACATGAAGACAATCGACCCGATGATGCTTACTCCTGATATACTGGTGAGAAGCGCTATTTCGTCTCGAAATCGGCGTACTCCTATGGAGAGTATCGCTTCCTTGATGGTCTGTTTCTCGCGACACAAAGTATCGTACAATCCTTTGAGCGACCGAACGATAATTTTGTCCGCGTTGTCCAGGCTCACATTTTGTAGGGCTATTTCCAGTCCATTATCCAACACGTCTACATCGACATTAATTATTTTTGAACGGAAGATGGCCTTCACTTGGTTCTTTGCCTGGGTAATCTGCTTAACCAATAATTCATAGGTTGTTACCAGTTTGCGGATCTTCAGGGCTTCCTCGTCCGGAACAAATACTTCGGGAAATCCATCGTCGCCGTCCTCCATCTCTATGTGGTACATCAGCCGGTCAGCCAATTTCTTCGCGTCGATCCGGTCTGTCTTTTTCCCGGTCATATACAGTTCCCGGAAAGCAGATGGATTGACGATGATCGCCTTCGTGCAGTGGCTTTGTATCAGGCTGTGGAAGAAAAAAGTTGACCCGGAGGCTTCCACGATTACATAGCATTTTTCCTTGCGCAGCATCGGAATGAAATCCTCATGGATACGATCCGTCAATATCTTCCCTGTTCTACGAACCAAAATCCCCTTCGATGTCCGATCGATGCAATGCCAGGTTATTTGATCCTTATGAAGATCGATGCCATAATAACTCGCCTCGATTTCTTCACATTCACTGACGTTGGTGATCCTTTCCTTTTCGGTCATCTCCATCCTCCCCCGTATTGTACACCAGAAGTATCAGGCAGAATCGAAGCCTCTATCTTGGAAACAAGTAGTAGGCCTTCATACTTCTATCCGGGTTTTCGTCGATTTAAAAACGATCCCAAGGGATTGTCCGAAGAAGGCTGGTTAATCTGCAATCGGGCTCTGTGTCCCAGGTTAAGCCCAACCTTCATCTTCCTTCTACTTCCGTACAATTCCAATGTTACCTTTCTTCGTTTCCTCCCTCAAGATCGTATACTCATAATATCTTTAAAGCCTGGCCTGAGCGAAGCGAAGGATTGGCGTGGTTTTTGCATTGTTGTTTTGCAAAAACCATGACAAAAGGCTTTATAAGGTTGAAGCAGGTGTTGGGTATAATGAGCCCAAGAAATCAGACAGGAAACAAAGGGAAATAAGGTGACATTCCTCCTTGTAAAAAAAGATACGGGAGGCATAGAGTACACCATGCGCAAAAGCTACGACACCAGCTTCAAGGCCAAAGTGGCCATGGAAGCAGTCCGGAACGAGAAAACCCTTCAGGAACTGTCCCAAATCTATGGAGTGCATCCGAATCAGATTGCCCAATGGAAAAAGCATGTGGTCGATCAAGTAGCCACGCTCTTTGAAAGATCAGGGAAGGACAAGGAAGCAGAAGTAGCCCAAGAGAAGCAGGACGAGCTCTTCAAGCAGATTGGGCAACTCCAGGTCGAGAATGCGTTTCTAAAAAAAAAGTACCGACAGGTGTACGGGAGCGAGCCGAACTTGTAGAACCCGACAATCAGGATCTGCCGATCATCACGCAATGTGAACTGTTGGGAATCAGCAGATCGGCGTATTACTACACATCAGTAAAGATGGATGACGAGTGGGGGATGGCCGTACTCACGGCAATTCTCGAAGAATTGAACAAGCATCCGTTCTATGGATACCGGCGGATGGCCTGTGCCTTGAAGGATATGAAGGTCACCCGCAAGCAGGTCAGGCGGATCATGAAGCGGGCAGGACTCAAGGCTCTCTTTCCCGGCAAGAATCTATCGAAACCGTCGAAACACCACAAGAAGTACCCGTATTTATTGCGAGACAAGAAAATATGGATAGCGAACCATGTCTGGGCAACGGATGTGACCTACCTGAAGGTGAATGGGTCTCATGTCTATCTCGTGGCGATTATCGACCTGTTTTCACGGAAAGTTCTGTCGTGGCGAATCTCGAATACGATGGATGTAGGATTCTGCATCGATGCTCTGGAAGAAGCCCTTACCGTACACGGGACTCCCGGGATCTTCAACACCGACCAAGGGAGCCAGTTCACATCCGAGGCGTTTGTCTCGGTTCTTGAAGCCAAAGGAATCCAGATCAGCATGGATGGCGTCAACCGGGCTTTGGACAACATCTATATCGAGCGGACCTGGAGGTCACTGAAGTACGAAGAAATTTACCTGAACTCGTACGAATCGCTCGTGGAACTAAAGACCGCCGTCGACAAATACTTCAATTTCTTCAACCAGGAACGATTTCATCAGTCCCTTGAGTATGCTACACCGGATGAGGTGTATAACCGATGCTTCAGCCTACGGCTGGCAGCATAGAAATTCATGAATACAAGGACAAATTGGGATCCACCTTATTTTTCTTTTTTTCTGTATTGACGATTAGGCGCACTTTAGGGTTTCTTCTCTTAAAAATCTTTTAATTGTCTTATGATTCCTAAATGAAATGAACAATGAGCTATTATGGCTATACTGCCACCCAAATAATCTTCATCTTTCCATTGATCTATTTCTTCTACAAAGACCTTAAGGTTTTTATATTCTTTCTTTAATGTAGTTTTTAATTCTTCCCATTTTTCTTCACTTACTTCTTTAATCTTCCAGCTTTCATTCCAATCAGTTATCCCTGTTCTTTTTCCAGTTATGTACTCTTGCAAAACAACAATAAAGAATATTACATGATTAACATGTCCAGCTATTGTCTCAGGAATACCATGAAAGCTCTTTCCAACTTTATCATATGGAATATTATCAATAGTTTCAAATAATGATGTGTTTTTATCTAAGTATATCCCATGAGATCTTTCAAATGTTTCTTCAAGCAATTCAAGTATTTGTTTTCGTATTATATCCTTTGTAATATCCATTTTTACTCTCCTACTAATCTTTATGAATACTCGATATGGCTTTGTTAGTTTTCTTCCTGCGCGGGAGCGTCAACCCAACATTGGCTTAACCTGCGAGGCGTTATGTCACGATTCTTGCCGAGGAGCGAAGCGACGACAAGCAAGAATCGTGACATAGCCGAGTCAGGTTGAAGCAGTTGTTGGGCGCTATACATTTTAGTAGCCAACTTAAAGAATACTTTCTCTTAATAAATATCCATGTATAGAACCTCGTTCAATCATGAAATCAAGAATCGGAATAATTTTATTTTTCAATCTAATTTCTTCCTTGATTTTTTGTCTATTAACGAAAATAAATTTCCTTAAAAACTTCTCTAAGTAGTATAAGGTATTTGATTCTAAATCACCAAGATTTAAAGAGCAATTAGTTGATACAATTATATGAATCCAGTCAATGCCTTCGTCTTTAAAGTTGCTTCCAATTGAATTCAAAACTTTGACAATAGAATACAATACAGAAGGAATATTTCCTATTTCCTTAGAAACATTAGCATAGAGAGACAAATTTTCCCTTTTTAAGCTACGCCATGCTTCTATACCTTCACTCCACCAACGCCATGCTAATAGGTAATTTATTATGATTTCTTTTAAATGATAGCCACATGGATTTGCACATAGTTCTTTTATTTTCGAATATAGGCTGTTCCAAATGTACCAAAATTGTTCATACTTGTTTAAGTAATCTTCTGCAATTACTAATTCTTCAATAAATGAAGCTGTTTCTTCTGTTGAAGAAAACGAATCAATAAATGGTTTAAGGAACACTTCAATTTCGCTTTGTTCTCTTTGTAAAATGAAATAAGCAAAATTTTTGAAAATATGTTGACGTAACAGGTAAATGTTAGAGTCGTCTCCTGAATCGTCTTTATAGCTTCTCCTATCTTTCAATAACTGTGATGCCAATGACGGCAATGATTTCGCATAAATATCTAAATGAATTTTATTTTTCGTATCAGAAGGAATTATTTGAAGAACTATTTCCAAATCATGAATGTCAAGTGAAGCAATATCATGAATGTCAAATGATATATTTTCAAAAGTAAAATCAGGTTTTATCATTTCTAACTTTTCAAAAATCGAACTTTTAGAAATTCGTCCCCAACCTTTTTCTTTCCTTATTTCCGCAATAATATTTTTATAAATAGGCTTGAGTTTTACATAGCCAAATAAAACTGATTGCGCAACATTTGAATTTTGCTCCCACAATTTTGATTTGTGAATTGATTCAATGACGTAATCGCATATTCTTTTGTACTGTCCAATTGGTGTTTCATCTATTAGTGCTAAAACCATTATTGAAACATAATTTTCTGCTTCTTCTGGATATTCATTTACTAATGCTGGAATCGCATGAACAGATGCTTCAACACCATCACTTATTTGATAATCGTAATCATCGGCAAAAAGATTTAACAGGGAAGAATGAATAATTTCTTTGCAAAAATCTTTATCTTCTTTTGATAGTTTGTCTTTGTATTCAATCATTAATTTTGAGCAAGAAAACCCTGGGATTGAATAATCCAAGATACCTATATTTCGTCCAGATTGCAATTCTGCAACAAGTTGTTTCGTCTCAGCTAAAGCTAAAAGAGGATTGTTGTTATATTCCTCTTGTTTTGTGGTTTTTGTTTGAGTTCTCACTCCAATCAAAAAATCCGCCCAGATTCTTAGAGAAGAATATTTAAAAGCCTCTTTATATTGATTTGTGGCTTCCTCGCTTTCCTTTTTAAGTTCTTCAGAAAGCTCTTTTGGACTAAATTCTATTAGTAAATTATTGTCGCCATGGTTTGATACTTTTGGTATCAGATTTCGTCTGTCCATTCTGGCCAATAATATTCCAAATGATTTTGCTTTTAAAACATTGGATTTATGATGGTCGATTATTTTATACAATTTTTCGATGAATTCAATATTTTGTTCTTCGCTAAACCCTTTTACACCGAAAAGCTGATAATTTAAGAATAATGATTCTAAATTTGAATTTCGATGTTTTGCTTCCTTGGCATCTGCTCTCTCTTTGGTGCAATATTCCTTTTGGGGCAGGATAGGATTAAACACTTGAAATTCATTTAAGCTTCTAACTGAGTCCCAATGAAACAATTCAATTGTTTTGAATAATACTAAAGAAATATCATAGAATTTATCTTGATTTGCTAATACAACACTGCAAACAACTGAGGTTAGTGAAGTTGATTTTGATTCTATAAGAATTTTAAGAAGTATAGATTGAACTATTTCAGACTTCAATATCTGAGAAAATTCTAAAAGAATTTTTTCTAAAGCCATGTGGATAGATTGCAATAAATAGGGTACAACTGGACTACCAACCCCACGATACATAGCCCAAATTGACCAACTTAAAAATTGTGTTACTTCTTTATCATTGACATTAAGATTAATTTCTTCAACATCTTCTTTACCATAATCAGACTGACTATAAGTTTTAACAGCTCGATTTGTAAAGTCAATTATGAAATCAAGAGTTTCTTTAAAACGATATTGTAGTAACCAATAAATCGGCGTTTGAAAAGCACTTGCAGGAAAATAATCATGTCTAAATTCATCAACTAAACCATATTTATTCTCCATACTATCTCTTTCATATCCGAATCCGTCATTTTCTCTTTCTCGTTTTTGCCAATACAAGTTACATAATTGAATTACAGATAATGGAAGAATTTTTATTACCTCTAAAGCTAGGTAAGGTTTTGTTAAAATTTTCGAACAAAGCTTTTCGTATGGGTCTTGGTGTTCATTCCATTTATTAGCAACTACTTTATCAAATATTTCTTTTAATTCTGTTTGTATTTCATTGGCTGCATTGAAAACTACTTTCAAAATATTTTCTTCTGCAACTTCTTTCATGTAGAAGTTTTTTTCGGTTTCTGTCTTTTTTATTAAACTTAAAGCTAATAAACCCGAATACCTTGTTGTTTCTCCTTTTTTGTTGAATTCGCACCAATCGTTTAACACTGGTAAAACAAGTTTTAAATTGCTATCGAAAAAGTCAGATTTATGTATGTGAATAAGGTCAATTACTTCTTCCCAACCTTTGCCTTTAGGTTTTATAATTTCAATATTTTGAATTGCTGAAATATCGGTGCATGCAATTCTTAATAGAAACAAAATCCGCTTTAGTATTTTAAAATCATTTGCAATAATTTCGTTCTCGAAAAACTTAAAAAATGTCGCTGAATAATCTGACAATAAAACTGAAACTAAAATTTCATCATTCCAAAATTGAGTAACCTCAACATTTGTAAATGCTCCCTGAATAAAACTTTCTATTTCTTTAGAATTTTCAGATAAATGGTCAGATAACCACAATCTAAATGCTCTACGAATGGGCAATGAATTCCCTAATTCGTCAAAAAACTCTTTTATGTTTGAATAATTTGAAAAACTACGGGAAACTATTTTGTCCAACGTCCATTCTTCATAAATGTCGTGAGTAATAAAATATCCGTTATGTGTATCATCATAACCAAGTATTTCGTCTTGCT
Source organism: Treponemataceae bacterium (assembly GCA_963678065.2). Classification (GTDB taxonomy): domain Bacteria; phylum Spirochaetota; class Spirochaetia; order Treponematales; family Rectinemataceae. The sequence continues at coordinate 108,601 of CAXXVZ010000003.1, read as the reverse complement.
TTAATTGGAACAACGCTGATTGTGACAAATCATCTGCATTGATATAAAACCGACCTGTTTCGCATCTTTGTTTAGCAATATTGATAATGCACTTTTCTCTTTCAAGATGTAAATTATCTTTTTGAACGGTATTTTGTATTCGCTTTTTCCAAAGCAAGTCAATAAATCCTTTATAGTTTCCTTGTTTATCAATGTTTAAATACTGTTGAACATACTCTCTCAGATAAAACAAATTTCTAAGTCGTTCTAAGAATTTTTGATTGTCAGGAAGTGAGAATTTGAATTCTTCTGCTATTGATTTTAATTCATCAGCACCAATCAAAGAAACATCATTAACGTCAAATGGTAACTGATAATTCTCTTTAATATGAAAAGTTAAATCGTTAAGATAAGCGTAGCGTGTTGTAAAGATGATATTCCAAGCGTTTTCTTTTAACTGTTGTATTAGTGTAGTAAGAATGTCGCTGTTAGAAATCTCTGCAAGTTTTTCTGCGGAATCAATTACAAATATTTTAATAGGTTCATCTTTAAAAGCATTGAGAAACTGCACAAATGTGAATTTGTGGTCAAAGTGAAATATATCATTAATGTGATTTACATTAAGCTCGTTTGCTTTAAAAACACAAATTGGTATCTTCTTAAAATAGAAATTATAAAACTCCTTGAAAATTGCGGTCTTACCGCAACCACCTTCGCCTGAAATAATTATATTTTTTTTCTTTTGAGTAGCATTTGCTATTGCTTCAACGACAGAATTTCGGTCAATTTTAATTTGCTTGTCGCCAAAAGATATTTCAGTTTGAATTGCTTTTAGAATATTTTCATTGTGTTTAGAAATTTCATCAAGCAAATCTCCTTCGTTTGGGTCAAGGCTGAAAAAAATGTCATTTATATATTTATTTTCCGGCAAAGACAATTGTAATTCAAAATGACTTGGAACTCGCCATTGAATATTTACGCCTACTGCCTTAACGGATTTCTCAATGTCTAATTGGTATTGAGGTTTCTTCTTACTTTTAGTGGTGCTTTCGGAAAGTTCTTGGTTGATGTAGAGAAATAATTCATCTAATTGTATGTTTTTTGATTTGGCTTTTTGGATTGAATCAATAATGTCGCCTTTATTGTCAGCGATTGAGGTCGTGTAATATTTGGATTGAAAACCATAATATTTTTCGTCTTTTTCAATTGGCTCTGTCTCAATTCCTGTTTGGTTTTTATAGCGAAATAATCCAATTCGATTATTAAACTCTGCACAGAAAAGCAAATAAGACATTTGTTCAAATGCCCATGCCTCTCGATTGTCGTATTTTACACAAAAAATTTTCCAATTCATTTATACAACCTCATTGTCATCTACTAATAGAAATAGTTGACAAGTCTTTATTAGCGCCGAAGGCGTCCGCCCAACATTCGTTTAACCTTTAAATCCGGGCCCGAAGGGCTTGGCGTGGTTTGTGCATTGTTGTTCTGCACAAACCATGCCAAAGGATTTATAAGGTTGAAACGGTTGTTATGTGTCTCCTCTTAATACAACATCCCTTTCTTATTTTCTACTAATGCTTCTATTATCTTATTTTCTCTCTTCTTCCTTACTTCTTCACTCTTGGCATCATTATAAAACAGGGCCATTTGCCTTTGTTTCGATTCTGATGAAGATTTATAATTTTCATATGCTATTAAGCTATCTTCTTTTAATCTTTCTAAAAGTCTCTCTTTTATTGATTCTAAATCTATCTTCTTCTTTTCTTTATCCCATAAACCATTAGCTTTTGACTTTTCTATTGTAGCTAATCCATTTTCTGTGATTAATCCTGCCTTTATAAGCTCTTCAGCAAGTTTCTTATTTTTCTCAGACCAAGTTACTTCTTTCTCCTCGTAAAGCAAAATACTTTTTATACTTCACATCATCTATTGGTTTTATCTGTCCATCAATCCAGCCAAAGCATAATGCTTCTTCCAATGCCTCATTGGATCTTAATATATTTGATATCTTATCTTTTCGAAAGATGACCCATATGCCATTTCTATCTTGAGAATGTTCTGTTAACCAAAGCCTGAATTGTTGTCTCGATTGAAACTCTAGTTCAGTATTCATATTTTTCTATCCTCTGCGCGAAGCGTCCACATAACATTTGCTTAACCTGCGAGGCGTTTTGGCGCGATTCTTGCCGAGGAGCGTAGCGACGACTAGCAAGAATCGTGACATAGCCGAGTCAGGTTGAAGCAGTTGTTAGATTTTTTCAGTTATATAATCTGTTATATCAACGGTTAAATCAATTTCATAACAATAAAAACTTTTATCACCAAATAAATTATTTAATGTTCTTTCAACACTTTTATATAAACTACTATCATACAATGAACAAGTTCTATTCTTAACATTTTTAGAAACTAACATTTTATTCGCATGTTCGGGCTTTTTTAATGACGATTGAAGACGAGAGGCAACATTAATGGCTTTACCAGTATATTCATATAAATTTCCAATTTTTAACTGTATTAGTTTTCCTTTATCAACACCAATTGTGATACCCAATCTATCTGGTCGGACATTCATATCATTTTCAATTATTTTGCCAAGTTCTTCATTAATAATTTTTGATAGCCTTATACAATATCTTATTAATCCATCTTCAAATTCTGGATTATATAAAAGAATAAAACCGTCGCCAACAAATTTATAGATTGTGAAAACTTCTTCATGATGTGATGTTTTTACTAAAAAAGCATGTATTTTCTCCCAGAATAATTTCCATCTATCCAATTTTTCTTGATTTTGTAAATCTTCAAGAATTACTGAGGAAGAGCATAAGTCAAAAACAATTACATAATAATCAATCATTACATTTTCTTCGTCTATATTCGACATAGGTTTTATCCTCTTATATAAGCAACTATTATTAATTCTTATTCTTCGGCCCGAAGGGTCAATCTAACATTCGCTTGACCTGCGAGGCGTTAACTGTCACGATTCTTGCATTGTTGTTCATGCAAGAATCGTGACAGAGCCGAGTCAGGTCGAAGCGGTTGTTATATGAGTATTTTTTCTATTTTTCTAAAATATTACTATCTTTTATTTCTTCATATTTTTTCTTGTATGGAGACCAATATTCAATAAACATCTCTTCATTTCTTTTTTTTGAAAACGCATAGAATGGTCTCTTCATACCTTCATCTTCATAAGCATTTGGTGAAAGTATAAGAAATCCATTTTCTTCTTCCGGGTCAATAAAGCTAATAGTAATAGGAATAAATGTTACTTTATGTATTGATAAAGTTCCTTTTTTACCTTTAATATTATCATAATAAATAATCAATTCTTGATAAAATTGAATTGCATCATTTAAGTCAGTAATAAATCTATCTGCGGTAACATATTGCCATGTTTTATGAGAATATCTATTCTTAATTCTTTCATCTGTAATCATAATATCAACTTTTCTTTCAGGATTTCCAATTAAAAAATCTAAAATACTATTCTTATACTTCTCCCTATTTTCATTTTTAGTTAAGAAATAATGATCTTGAGCAGCTATAAATATATGCCTTTTAACAAATTTTTTAATACTAGAGGCTCTTTCAAAAGTCATGAGATGAACGAATTTTAATGAAAAGCGGGGACAGAACCTGTATGATGATGTTGCAACACAAACGTCACCAGGAGGAGCCCCCGCTGATGAAAACCATACCAGAAATACTGGGCGGAGCGCAAATACTTTTGCCGATTTCCTACGATATCCAGCGATGTTTCGAAGAATATCTCACCGACGAGCATCGCTTTTTTATCGCCCTGCTCAGAGTCATTGAAGATGCTCAGCCACGGATTACATCACCATGTGCACGGACTGGCCGTCCTCCACATCGGAACGAACCGATCATGCGGGCGTTTTTCGCCCGAACGGTATTCCACATAGCGACAGTCACGGACCTTAGGAACAGGCTGATCAACGATCCGAATCTGCGGAGGATATGCGGCTTCACCTCCGTTCCAAGCTCTGCGACCTTTTCGCGTCGCTACGCGGAGTTTTCAAAAAAGACTCCGCTGATTCAGACTTTGAATACCATGGTGAAGGATTGTCATGACGGCCATATCGTCGGACACATAAATCGGGATGCGACGGAGATACGAGCACGAGAAAAACCTGTACCTGCCAAACGTGAAGCTGTTTCTTCCGTGACACCGCAACGGAAACGAGGTCGTCCCCGAAAAGGAGAAGTTCGGCCTGTGAAGGAGCCGACACAGATAGAAAAGCAAGTCGGCCAAAGCGTCAGGAAATCCTTGTCAGAACTATCCAAAGACTGTGCATGGGGATGCAAGAAGAACAGCCAGGGGAATAGGGAAACATGGAAAGGATACAAGTTGCACCTTGATGTCAGCGACACAGGATTCCCTATTTCAGCAGTCGTAACCGGCGCCAATGTTCATGATTCGCAAGTAGCGATTCCTCTGGAAAAGATAACAGAGAAAAAGGTCCGACATCTGTATTCAGTCATGGACGCTGCATACGATGCGGATCCCATCGCGACCTATATCCAGGGACGTGGGCGTGTTCCGCTGATTGATCGGAATACGCGTCGTGGGACGGAACGGGAACCATTTTCGCCGTCACAGAAGGAGCGGTACACAATCAGGACAACGGTTGAACGTGCAAACTCGCATTTGAAGGATTGGCTCATACCGGGTCAGATATTTGTACGGGGATTTGAGAAAGTATCATTCCTGCTCATGTGCGGGGTAGTGGTTCTGGCGGCCGTCAAGGCTTTGCAGTACTTCATCCTTCCCGAACTGCAGAAATCGTAACCGGGCAATCCGGCAGAACCGGATTTTGTAGGGGTAGTCCATCTTTTGCACTGAAAAGAGAGCCCTTTTTACTGCACATGTAATTTTTACTGTGCAAAAACGAAGCTTCAGTTACAATAACTCGCTTTTTTACAAAGCGGATTACGAAGTTTTGAAAAAGCCTCACTAAAATAACTAAATGGAGTATTATCTATATGTGGTGATCCAATAATTTTACTATAACCATTGTATTTATTTTTTTCAAAATATTCTTCTATTGGTTGATTGCTAATATCTATAGCTATATTAGTGAGAAATATTTCCAAATGCTGAATTAGAGTATTTTTAATGTTATCTAGATTATAGATTATTGTTCTTTCAATTTTAATATTGAAAAATATTTCTTTTGTATCTTGAACAAGTAATATTATTCTTTTTTCTTTTGAGTATGCATACCCCAGTTCCCATATTACATTAGGATTATTTTTAGTAATATCACATATACAAATATCGCACTCATCAATCATTTTACATATTTGTTCTGTGACTTTTCCCGACCTATAGTCCTCATCAGCTCTATAGAAAATATTGTTTGTATTCGTTACGCCTGTCTTTATTGCTTCTTTTACTAGATCAAATTCTTTTGCAAATGGCATTATTACAAAGCATTTCATATTTGCCTCCATTTATTTATGTCTTAAATAATTCTGCCCGAAGGGTCCATATAACATTGGCTTAACCCTTAACGCCTGTTCCTGAGCGTAGCGAAGGATTGGCGTGGTTTTTGCGTGATCTTCTCGCAAAAACCATGACAAAAGGCGTTATAGGGTTGAAGCATGTGTTAGAAGACATTTCTTTTAAGCAACTAGGTGACAAAATGTCATATATATGGTATAATGGATAGTTACACTTTTTCAGATTTAGGAGTTATCTATGGCAATTAGTGTAACAAGTATTTTTTGTGCTTTTCTTCGTGGGTTTCATTCGTATTATGATACCTATAAAATCTGCAATGATTCATTGGCATTACAGATTATTCCTGAAGACAGACGACAATTAATTCGTATGGGATTTTTAAATACACTACCAAATTTACCAAAACCAATAACTGATAAAGAAACTGATGCGATTATTTCCAAGATAATTAGAAATATACCGACTACAGCACAAGTGCTAAGTAGAACTTATTATTGCGAGAACGAACTTGAATCTTTCTTAAAAGAAGGTAATTCTCAATATATTGTATTAGGTGCAGGATTAGATACTTATTCTCTCAGATGTGACAAATTTCCACAAATAAAAATATTTGAAATTGACCAAGGGGATACACAATTTTTCAAGAAAGAACAGCTTTATCGAATTAGCAAAGGATTACCAAAAAATACAGAGTTCATTTGTGCTGATTTAACTACAAATACTTTAAAACAAGTTATGATAGAATCATCTTTTGAACGCAATAAATGCGTATTTATAAGTGCATTAGGTTTGATAATGTATTTAGACCTTAGCTCACTAAATGAGTTATTTGAATCTATTTCGCAAATATGCTCATCTGGAAGTCGTATTGTATTTGATTATTTTGATAATACAACCTTTGATGAGTCAAGATCTTCCGATAGCTTCAGAAAATGGATTAATCAAGCAAAATTTACTGGAGAACAGTTTAAGTCGTGCTTATCATATAATGACTTAGTATCGATTACCAATAAATACAACTTTTCAATCAAAGCGCATTTATCACCTGATGAAATTCAGAAAAAAATATTCCTTGAAAACAAGACGCAGTACGAAGCTTGCGAACACGTTCATTTGATAACTCTAGAAAAGTTATAAATTCCCCCGCGCGGAGCGTCCTTCTAACATTCGTTTAACCTGCGAGGCGTCAAACTGGCGCGATTCTTGCAGCCTATTGGTATAAAGCTCTTCTGGATTCCACAGGGTCTTAGCAAGAAGCGTGACAGTAGCCGAGTCAGGTTGAAACGTGCGTTAGGTGTCTTTTTATTGTATATTCATCTTGAATAAGCTTGAATGTAATCTATTAACCCTAGATTATATGCTTTGTTCACAAGGATCCAGTCATTTCTTCTTGCAAAGAATAATGTACAATAATTCCTTTGAATTTGAGTTCCATTAAACAAAAAATACTCTATACAATCAATTCCTTCGCAATTTTTTACTGTTCCTAGATAATAGTCAACAATCTTTGTTGTAGGTAAATCTACATCTTCATTAAGATATGACATTACTTTTGAAATATCTTCTTTATTTCCTTTCTCACATAATTTCTTTATCTCTATAGCATTTTTAGTTATTTTATTCACTTTTTTTCCTTTATTGCCTTTTATTACTATCTTCATATTTTTGTTTCAACCATTTTTAGGATGCTTGTAATAAATTTGATGCCTTTCCGACGTAATTTCTATTTTTCTGCGCGAAGCGTCCACCTAACATTCGCTTAACCTTTAAATCCGCGCCTGAGCTACTGCGAAGGCTTGGCATGGTTTTTGCATCATCTTCTCGCAAAAACCATGACAAAGGATTTATATGGTTGAAGCGTTTGTTAGCCGAATTTTATTTCGTAATAAAAGTTTCAAGTGAACTTTTAGTATTTCCATAGATTTGTTGATACGAATTATTTTTAATCTTCTTATTCTGAATTATTACATCTTTTTTAGTACATATTTGGCTACTTTTAGATCTGTCGAGTTCTTTGCTTATTCTAATCGCTAGTATCGGTGATACTGGATAATATAGACTTAATTCTTTTGATATAGTATTTGGTATAGAATATTCATTTATTACTGGTTGATCTCCAGTAATAAATGGTATTTCTGTTCCATTTTCAAGAAGCTGCATTTTCCAGTCTTCTTTAGAAGCATATAATGTATATGCCATATTTGTAGCGAATAAAATTTTAAAAATACTCCAAACATTATCCATATTTATGATAAAGCTAGAATCCGCAATTTCACTTTGTAATGCCTGATTTTTCATGTTCTCTGTTCTGAAATATTGCATACATAAATATAGGGTAAACTCAATGAATCCTTCATCTGTTTCAAAAAATGATAAATCTTGTTCAAGTATCATTTTAAGATACTTTGATCCAATATTCTCTATCTTTGAATGTAATTCTTCTTCCATATTATTTATTGTTATATCTATTATGTTATCAAGCTCCTTATTACTATTACCGCTTTTAATAATCTTTTCTCGAATTTTAAATACTTCTGAGAAAGTATTTATCCAATCAATATCTAATTTTTTGAGTAATGGATCATTAATCTTATTAATTGCATATTGTAAAAATATTAAATCATTACTATTAAGTTCTTTTAACCTATAAAAATCCCTACTATTTGCTACATTATCGAGGTTAGTATTAAGTATTTCGTTGTTATACAACAAAAATACTTTCTTATTCTGTGTCCATTGCTTTAAATAGTATTTCCAAACATAATGTTGTTTTCTTTTTTTATCCAATTTCATGCTTCCTTTAAGCAATTTTTAGTTCTTGATTATTATATGAGCGCCGAAGGCGTCCGGCTAACGTTGGCTTAACCTTTAAATCCGCGCCTGAGCGAAGCGATGGCTTGGCGTGGTTTGTGCATTGTTGTTCTGCACAAACCATGACAAAGGATTTATAAGGTTGAAGCAGGTGTTAGGCGCTATTTTCTTAATTTAAATTCAAAGCCAAATTTTACTTCTAATGCTAAAATTTCCTTTTTAACCTCTTTTGCTTTTTCTTTTATATCCAAATCAATTGGTATTTTATCAATTTTACTAATTAATATTTCTAATTCATTTAATGGCATATCATTAGCAACAAGGCAGTATAATCCTTTCGATTTTCCATCATTATACTTTTCTAATAATATCTTTAAATACTTTTGTCTTTTACCTAAATCGGTTTCATATTTTTTAATATCATTTTTTGCTTCTATAAAATTCTGTTTTACACTTCTATATGATATAAATGAATCACATTTGCTTTCTTCTTGATATTTTTTACATGGGTATTCACTGCATTGATAACAATATTCCACATTATCATGTTTTCTATTGCATGTTTCTACTGCACAAGTTGGATGCTGAGTTGAAAAGTTTTCTCCGCCACAGCCTGGACATTTCGAACTTCCATCAGTATTAAATCTTGGGCACAAACTGCAATTTAATCCACAAAGAGAAAACAAAGGATTTTTTCGTATAAAAGGTATCATCTCTACTCCAGACAAAGCATAATGCCTATTCAGTCTTTATTTATCTTTGCGCGCGAAGCGCGTCCGCCTAACATTGGCTTAACCTTTAAATCCGCGCCTGAGCGAAGCGAAGGCTTGGCGTGGTTTGTGCATTGTTGTTCTGCACAAACCATGCCAAAGGATTTATAAGGTTGAAGCGGTTGTTAGCAGAATTTTTCTTATCTCTTTGATTAAGAATTTTTCTCTTTATTCTCTTTTTCAATTTTACGCTGTATTTCTACAAATTTTTTCTGTAATTGTTTATAGTATTTTGTTAATATTTCCATCGATACTAGATTATCATAATCCATGAAATTCAAGACTAAAATAGAAGTTACTTGAACCAATGACAATCCGGTATTTTGTCCTGGATCAGCAAAACCATAATTGGTTGGTCCAGTTAATAATACCTTCTCTTTTCCTAAAACACCCATTTTATAATAAGCAGCTTTTGGTCCTGCATGAACAGCATTGCATGCCCATTTATAAAATGGTCGTAAATGATCTTTCTCTACCTCTATTTCAATACCTTCAAATGTTCTATTACCTTTTACTAATACAGAATTTGTCCATCCATAATTATTAATAAAATCATTTCCATATTTAGTTTTTAAATCATCAATATTCTTCTCTTGCCTTTGAACTTCTTTTTTGGGTACTTTTTTAAATCCGTTTTCTGGATTTTTTTCGATGAATGTTTTCATTTCTTTGTATGTCTCAACATTAGAATACTCTTTATAACGCTTAGCAATATCATTTCCATATTTTGAAATAAATAAAGCGATAACTGATATTTCATAAAGAGTGCGCCATCTAGCTATAGCGCCATCAGCATAACCATTCTTCATTAAGACTAATACTTCTTCTGTTATTTGAATAGACCTTGCATGTAAGTGAAGTAAAACTTCAAAGAGATATGCATTGTCTTTTGAGACAAATACTTTTGCATTTTTATTTATTTCATCACCAATTTCATACGAAACAACTGAAAGCTTTTCTAGTAAATCAAACGCTTGAAACCATTGCATGTTTAATCGTGCACGAAACTCATCATTTTCATATCTATTTTCGGTTAACATTATATGAGAAGTTTCTTCCAAGGTTGTATATAAATCACTTGTAATTTTAGGCAGAGATTTTTCAAAAACCTTATCAACGATTTCCCTCTGTTTTTTAGGATCATTAGTTTTAGTTTTCACTTCATCAATAATTGATTGCATTATTTCATTTATTGTGTTCACTTTTTCCTCCGCCCGAAGGGTCCTGCTAACAATAATTAGGCTGATCCTGATAAGGTTTGGAACATGAGCATGGTGTCGGTATACGATCTTTTGTGGCTGCCGGGAATGAAACTCCAATTCTATCCCCGACAATGTATTGCTCAGATTGGGGCTCCGGTTCCAGGCAGTTTATACGTATCATCATAAGTGCCTTGCTGCTTTGTCAAAGGCCGTCGACGGGACTGCGGACCGCCGAAGGGCCGCGGTTCAGTACGTGAGTGTAGATCATCGTTGTTTTGACGTCGCTGTGGCCCAGGAGTTCCTGGACGGTGCGTATGTCGTAGCCGTTTTCCAGGAGTTGGGTGGCGAAGGAGTGGCGGAAACTGTGGCAGCTGGCGCGTTTTGTCAGACCGGCTTTGAGTACGGCTTCATGGACGGCTTTCTGAACGAGGGATTCGTCGATGTGGTGTCTGCCTTGCTGGCCGGTTTCGCGGTTAGTCCAGCGCCGTCCCTGGGGGAAAATCCATTGCCAGCGGAAATCTGCGGCGATGTTCGGGTATTTTCGGTCCAGCGCGTTTGGTACGGGCACGTTCCCCCAGCCTTCAGATATGTCGTGGTCGTGAATGGCCCTGACTGTGGCCAGATGGTCGCGAAGTGGTTTTTTCAGCGATTCAGGAAGCATGGTGACTCGGTCTTTGGCGCCTTTGCCGTTGCGAACGAGGATTTCGTTCCGTGCAAAGTCTATGTCCTGGACTCTGAGTTCGAGACATTCCATGAGGCGCAATCCCGTGCCATACATCAGCGCGGCGGCAAGCCATCTGTCGCCCCGCAAGTTCGACAGGACTGCCCTGACTTCGTCGCGGCTCATCACGACGGGTAGTCTTGTCGGCTTTTTTGCCCGGATTACCTCGTCGAGTTCGCCGATTCGTCGACCCATGACCTGCCTGTAAAGAAAAAGCAGGGCGGCAAGAGCCTGGTTTTGGGTGGATGCACTCACTTTTTCATGAACGGCCAGGAAGCTCAGAAATACATTGATTTCCGTTTCGCCCAGGAAAGCGGCTTGCCGTCCGCCGCAGTGCGCAAGAAAGCGGTTCACCCAGGCGGTATAAGCGCGTTTTGTCCGGGGGCTGAAGTGGCGCGCGTCGAGGGCTTCTTCGTAGCGCTTCAAGAGTGGATCGACAACGGCAGTTCCGGCTTTTTCAGGATCGGGAGCGGTGAACATGCCTGTGTCGTACAGGACCATGAGGAGCCTATCGACGTGGCTTTGGGTGTCAGGGATAAGCCAGCATCCGCTTTCCGGATCCCAGTGTCGATCCGGAATTCCTTTGATGGAGCGGATGAGGCGGGGATCATAGGGAATGTGGACCGACAGGCAAGCGTTTCGATGCCCGGTGATTGCGACAGTCATGCCGGTGGACTCCTTCCAAAAGAGGAGTATAGGGTAATTTTGCTTTACTGACCAGATCGAAATGCATGAGACCGTGAAATCTTTCCTTGCAGGCCTTCTATCTTTCGGCGTGAGGAAGTGTCCTGGTCAGGACACCCCGAGCTGAACACGGTCACGGTGGCCCGGCCTTCTCGGCGTCGCCACGGTTCGTTCACGAGTGCCGATCAGCTAGCGGCAGCTTCAGGACGAACACGGCGCCTCCGCCGGGGTTATCCTCGACGCCGATCGAGGCGCGCCGATCGCCTGAGCCGATCCTGGAGACGAGCGACCGGGCGATCGCCAAGCCAAGGCCCGTGTGCGGCTCGCTCCCGTTCTTGCGCGTGCCGGCGAAGCGGCCGAAGATCCATTCGCGCAGGTTGGGAGGGACTCCCGGGCCGCGGTCCGCGACTCGAACCACGACGAAGTCGTCGCCGGCCGATGCAAAGACGGCCGCCCCCGCGCCCGGCGGGCTGAAATCGAGGGCGTTGTCTACGAGTATCCGAACGAGGCGAGAGAAGATTTCCGGATCCATCGGGAGGGCCGCGCCCTCGGGGAGGCGGTCGAGCTCGGAGGCGGCCAGCGCGAAGCTTCCGTCGGCCCCGGCCCCCTTCATTCGCGTCAGCTCGAGCCGGCCTCGAAGGGAGGAAACCAGGTTCTTGAGCTCGTGGAGGACGTCGTCGTCGAAGGCCATGAGGATCGCCGGCAGGAGGAGGATCAGGAGGAAGGAGGCCAGGAGCACGACGTGGTCCACATGCTTTGCCGCGATGAGGTCCCGCTTGTCCACGAGGAGCGCTACGCCGTAAGCCGGGCTTTTCTCGAAAAAATGCGCTGGCCGGTAATGGAATCGATATTCACGCTTTCAAAGGGCCACGCGGGCTTTTTCGTATGGGACCCGTTCCCCATTCTTTGTACCGACGGAATATTTTCCGCGTATGACCAGAAGGGTGAACCAATTTTTGGGGGACGGAGACCACCTGAGCGGCAATGGAAACCGTATTTTGACTCCTTCTTTTGAGAAATTCCTCATATCTCTTGGGCCGTGATCGATCGGCTCACAGGATGGGCTGCCATGATCTTTCGAAGAATATCCGCAGCTTCGTTCGAACGGAAAAAGTCGATGAGTTCATCCCGGAGATACCGGAATCTCGTGAAACGCAGATCCGATGATCCATCCAGGGAGGGGTATCCGCCTGAATCGGCTGTAAAAAGATGCGTCGCTGCCCCCACGCGATAGCGGCGTTCCGGATCGAGCGCTTGTGCGCCGACGCGAACCCTTGAAATCTTGCCGTCCACTTCTTCCCAGTCGAGCCCGGAGAACTCGAGCCTGCCGAAGGGGAGACCCTGAGGTCTGAATCCGATGCCGAGCTTCACCGAATCGACAATGTCCGGTTTGAGTCTTTCTCCGAGCAGGCCCATGATCTGCCTCCCGCTCATATCGAAAACGGCAGGGGTAATAAAGCTCTTGCAGCAATCGTATAGGTCCCCGACTCTGAGGATGCCCGGTGCGAGTCCGCGAGAGGCGCAGGGCCCGAACATCATACCCAGCTCCGCCCCGAAGATGCGTCGGACGACATGGGCCGACAAGGCGACCAGTCCTTCGTGGGACAGGGGAGATTCGAGAAAAAAAATCTTCTCATCGAGGATCTTGCGCACCCGTGTCTCGTGCCGGGCATAAATAGCGCGCTGTGCAGGATCTTCTTCCTCGACCTCCGCTATCCGGTGCAGCCTCGATCTATAGCCGACAATCTTGCCGCCCTCTACGTCGAGTTCCAGCTCGCCGAGGAATTCGCCGAAGCCTCCCGCCTGCACGATGAGCGTCCCTCCCTCGGCGAGGGGAGCCTCCAGGGCAGTATGCGAATGCCCCCCCACGATGAGATCGATATCGCCGTGCAGTTCGGCGGCAAGCCGAACATCGTCCCGGAGTCCGAAGTGGGAGAGGAGGATAACTATTTCGGCCCCCTCTCTTCTCAATGCGCGGGCTTCGCGCGAGATAGCCTTTGCAGCTGGGAGCGTGACGAGGTCATGAAGCTCCTCGGCAGCCTGATCGAGGGGATCGAGCACACCGAGGATACCGATCCGCAGCCCGCGGTCGACGATGAGTGATTTTCTGAAGCCGGAGAACTCGCCGCCGTCTTTGTCGCTTACGGTCGTGAGGACCCAAGGGACGTGTGTTTCCCGGCTGAGACTCTCGAGCTCGGACCGTGGTAGACGATAGAATTCGTTGTTGCCCGGCACCATGGCATCGAATGAGAGATCGGTGAGCAGATCGAGATGGAGCTTTCCCCCGCTCAGAGCGCACTCCGTCACGCTCATATCGAAATGGTCGCCGCAGTCCACAGTGATGCAGGTTCGGGGAGCGATTTGATTCCGGCGCTTTCGTATGAGCGATGCACACTTGAACCATGCGCCGTAGTTCGCGTGAAGGTCGTTGGTATGGAGGACAGTAAGTTTCGTGGTTGCACCATATTCCATGTCCGCAGACTACCATGAATCCGCCCGAAGAGTGATTCCTCCTCTGTTGTCACCCATCCGCCTTTTTGATACGTTCTTCCACCATGGATACACGAGAACGGGCGGCTCTCGGAGCCGCGGCGGCCGCGGAGTTTCTTTGCGTGCCGGGCTCAGTGAGGGACAGAGCTCTGGACCTCGCAGCTGCGAGGCTCTTCGAGCGCAGGACGGATATCGCGGCGGCGAACGAGGCGGATATCGCGGCGGCGCGCGAGGCCTGCCTGCCGGAGCCGATTCTGAAGCGCCTCGTCTTCGACGGGAAAAAACTGGAGGATGCCCTGGCCGGCATCCGGGCGCTGCGCGCTATGAGCGACCCCGTCGGGCGTGTGCTGGAAGCGCGCCTTCTCGACGAAGGCCTCGTCCTCCGGCGCGTCTCCTGCCCGATAGGCCTCGTCGCCATGATCTTCGAGAGCCGGCCCGACGCCCTCGTCCAGATGGCGGGCCTGGCCATAAAGAGTGGCAACGCGATCATCCTGAAAGGCGGCAGCGAGGCCCGGCACTCGAACCGGGTTCTGGCCTCCATCATAGCCGCCGCGGGCGAGGAGGCGGGCTTGCCGGCGCACTGGCTCACGGCCCTCGAGACACGGGAAGAGATTACGGATCTCCTTTCCCTGCACGAGTATGTCGATCTCGTCATCCCGCGGGGATCGAAGGAATTCGTCGCCCGCATCATGGCTTCCAGCCGCATCCCCGTGCTCGGCCACGCGGATGGCGTCTGCCACGTCTACGTGCACGAGGACGCGGACTCCGCGATGGCCGCGGCTATCGCCGTGGATTCCAAGACGCAGTATCCCGCGGCATGCAACGCAGCCGAGGTCCTCCTCGTGCACGAGGCCTGGGCGCGCCGGGCGCTTCCCGCCCTCCTCGATTCCCTCGTCCGTGCCGGCGTCAGGCTCGATCTATGCGAGCGTTCACTCGGCCTGCTCGGGGAATTCGGGAAGAAAGAGGGCACCGGGCCGACAGCCGGATCGGCAGACTTCGCGCCGCGGCAGACGGAACCCGACACATCCGCATACGCTCATTCCGCAGGGGATGAGGGAGCGATCGCGCGCGCCCTTCTGGCTTCGCCGCTCATCGGCCCTTTCGCCGGCGAGGACTGGTCCGTCGAGTACCTGGACATGCGGATGGCTGTCAGGATCGTCGACGATCTCGACAAAGCGATACAGCACATCAACCGCTTCGGGTCGGGGCACACGGACGCGATAGTGACCGGGTCCGCCGCGGCCGCGGAGCGCTTCATGAACGCGGTGGATTCGGCCTCGGTCTACCACAACGCGAGCACCCGCTTCGCGGACGGCTACCGCTACGGGCTCGGAGCGGAGGTAGGCATCGCGACGGGCAAGCTGCACGCGCGCGGCCCCGTGGGCGTGGACGGCCTTCTCACCTACAAATGGAAACTGGTAGGATCGGGTCAGATCGTCGCCGACTATGCCTCGGGAAGGTCGACCTTCGTCCACAGAGAGATCCCCACGGGGTCAGGGAGGCAGCATGCAGACCGATGAAGAGAGCGCGGCCAGGATGGATCTCGCCAAGGCGAGGCGCATCGTCGTCAAGATAGGCACGGCCACGGTGACTCGCCCCAAACAGGCGGAAACTTCCGGGGAAGTGCCTCCGGGATCGCCGAAAGACAGGAGCTCAGCCCGCGCGAAGGCCAGGGCTGCGGCGAGAGACCGTGGCGGTGTCGACACCGAATACCTTCACCGCGTCGCCGCCCAGATCGCCGACCTCTCCCGCGCAGGCAAGGAGCTCATCCTCGTCACCTCGGGAGCCATCGGCATGGGTGCCCGCGAGCTCGGCCTCACGAGGCGCGTGACCGAAGTCCGCATGCGACAGGCCTGCGCCGCCATCGGCCAGCCCCTCCTCATGGACGAATACCGCCGCGCCTTCGGCGTCTTCGGACTCACGACAGCCCAGATCCTCGTCACGCGCGAGTCCTGGGATAACCGCGAGGCCTACCTCAACCTGCGCGCCACCGTGGAGACTCTGCTGGACGAAGGGGTCGTGCCTGTCTTCAACGAGAACGACACATTGTCCACAGCGGAGATCGGCAACGCCTTCGGCGACAACGACAGACTCTCCGCCTACGTGGCCAGCAAGATCGACGCGGATGCCCTCCTCATCCTCTCCGATGTGGATGCCCTCTACACCGCCGATCCCCGCGAGAATCCGGAAGCGAAGCCCATCCCCTACGTCAGAGAGCTCGGACCGGAGCTTCTTGCCGCGGCCGGCGGGCGCGGCACCGAATTCTCCACAGGCGGCATGAAGACGAAGCTGGCCGCGGTATCCATAGCGAGGGACGCGAACTGCCGCGTCGTCGTCGCGCACGGGCGCGAAAACGCCATCATCGCCCGCCTGCTCGCGGGCGAGGCCCTCGGAACCCTCTTCGACGCCGAACCGGCGCTGAAAAATCGCCTGCGATGGCTCAAGAACTCGAATCCGCAGGGAAGCATAAGCATCGACTCAGGCGCGCTCGCCGCGATCAGGGCGAGAAAATCCCTCCTGCCGAGCGGAGTGACCGGCGTGCAGGGCGATTTCCCCCGGGGCGCAGTCATCACCGTTACCGGCATCGCCGTGGCCGGCGTCACCGCAGCCGGTGGGGTCGCCACAGACGAAGGCGCTCCGGACGCGGTCGCGAAGCTGATCAGCTCTCTCTCCTCGGAGGAGCTCAGATCGGTCCTCGGCAAACGCTCGACCGAGGTCGAGGCCGTCCTCGGCAAGGAGGCCGGCCACATCATCGCCCGCCCCGAGGACACGGTGTTCATGGATGACTGAGGATGGCCGGGCGGCGCGGCGGCATTTACATGAACGCCGCGGCACGTGTATGGACGCTGCGGCGCTCCGATTCCGCCTCTGCCCCGAATCCGTCTCTGCCCCGATGCCCTTTCCGGCCGATGACTCAATTCCGGGCAAGGCGCTCCGATCTGACCAGCGTCGCCTCGTGGAACTTGTTTCCCAGCCTCGAGAGAACGAGCTCGATGTCGCCGTCGTTTCCCTCGACGCCGATGGCCGCGTAGCCCTTCGAACCGCGCTCGCCGAGCTGAAGGTCCTGGATGTTGACGCTGTGCGAGGCGAGAGCTGAGAGGAGTATGAGGAGGGTTCCGGGTTTGTTGTCGTGGACGGTGAGGATCATCCGCTCGGAAACGGGAATGGGCAGCTCGACGCCGTCGATTTCGAGGAGCCAGGGGCCTGTGCGCCGGTAGCCGGGCAGGATGGGGCCGCTTCGGAGCGAGAGCTCGAAGAAGCGCTCGGAGGCCGTTCCGCGTATGAAGTCGATGGCTCCCAGGATTTCATCGTCGCAGGCGTTGACCGTGAGACAGGCGGTCGCGCTGCCGTCGCCAAGCGATTCGAGATAGGCCGTCCCGACGTTGATCTCCTCCGAGGCGAGGGTGTTGAAGAGGATGGCGAGAGTTCCGGGTACATCTGCGTGCCGCGAAAAAAGATGCCGGCAGGGCTTCGCGGCCGCGAGGGATGGCGCGTCGCCCATGGTCACGAAGTGCGCTCCCTGGCGGACGCGCAGGGCGTCGGAGGCGCCGAGCGACGAGGAATCCGGAAAGACCGACTCCAGCCGCCGGTATCTGCCGCCGAAGGCGAAGCCCGACACGGAAAGGCGTTTTTCTCTGCCGATCCTCTGTCCGAGCATGCCGAGCGCCGCGTTGAGGACCCGGAATGGCTCCCCGAACTCAGTCTGGTCGTCGACGGGGCGCTTTTCCGGCACGCCGCCTGAAAATCCGAGATAGTACCTGTACCCCGCATCTTTCATGGCCTCTCTTCCGGCGCAGTAATCGGCGCCGAGGTCCCCGACGGCGTGGGCGTCGGTCCCGACGGTGACGGGAATGCCGAGCGAGGCCGCCCGCGCGAGTATACGTGGATCAGGATACACGCCGCATCCCTTCCTGATGCCCGCGAGATTGAGGTCGAGGGCGAGTCCCGATTCACTTATCAGCTCGAGAAGGAAGCGCATGCGGCGCGCCGGCATCGACGAGGAGCCGTCGGGCTCGAGCATGGAGCCGGGCAGAGGCACGTGAAGTTTGGGAAGGTCGAGATGCCCGACGACGTGGATGAGGTCGCGGTACTCCTCGACCATCTCGATCATCTCGTCGAGGTAGCCGAGCCAGTAAGCTTCCGCGCCGCCGCGCATCTCGAGAAGGGTGGCCGACTCAGTGGGGGAGCCATCGTAGGGCAATCCTTCGCGCGAGAAATGCACGGAGCCGATCACGAAATCGGCGTCCCTGCACTGGAAAACCTTGGAACGGTTCCAGGAGAGGCCGAGTTCGCCGGGCAGCCACTCGAGCTCGATCCCGTACCGGATCTCGAGGCGGCCCAGGTACCGCTCCCGCATGGATCGCATGAGTTCCGGGTACTCGGAGTAGGCTCTGTCGCCCCGGATGAATTTTATGTCGGTCACGCGCTCGGACTGATACCTGACGCGGGTGAGGCGCGGGGTGTGGATCACGAAGGTCACGCCGGGATAGGCGCGGCGGATCGCCTCTTCGGCGATGGCGTCGAGATCGTCGATTCCGTGTTTTACGTGATCCCTGCTGGTTCCGGCGTGAATGCCGTGTGTCTCCCAAAGGAAGGGAATCGCCTCCCCGCGGTTGCCGTCGTCCATCGTCTGCGCTCCCTTTGCATGATTCGGTGCCGAAGGATACTCAGAGAGCGAGGCCCTGGACAAGGCGGGGAGAGCACGAGTAGTACAATCGCGGTATCACAAGGGAAGCCGGAGCACAATCGTCGCACCGCTGCCCCCGACCATTCCGGAGCCACCCTCTCCGATCCGGATTCCCGAAACGGGCATCCCCTCCCCCTTCGCGTGGATCCAGGGAATCACGAATCCGATCGCCGATCCTAAAAGCGCGCCGGCTACGATGTCAGCGGCATAATGCGAGCCTGAAAACACTCGAGAGAGCGATGTCGCGCCGGCCAAGGTGAATGAGGCGAGAGTCATCGCGGTCTTCGAGGCGGGTGACGTATCCCCCAGCGAGAAAACATACGAAGAAAACGCTGCTGTCATGAAGGCCAGCGTCGCGTGGCCGGAGGGGAAGCTGGCGAGATCGTCGCTGTCAAGAGAGTCGTATCCGCCCCCGTCGAGTTGGAAGCTTGTCGGTCTGGGTCTTCTGACGGCAGATTTGAGGAGATCTTTCAGCCCATTTGCGAGGAGGAAACTCTCGAGGTACATGATGCCCACAGTCGAGACGTTTTCCAAATCGACTCCGTCAAGAAGGAAAGGCAGGGCGGCCAGCCCCGCGACGCAACCAAGGTCGCCTGCCTTGTCTATGGCGCCGTTAAAAGGAAAAACGATTCCTTCGTCGAACCATCCGAGAGCTACGGGGCTTCCCTCGATCCGTTCCGCCGCATAGTGTCCGAATGCGAAGGTTCCGATTCCGGCGAAACCGAGACCGGCCTCTTTCTTCCAGTCCAGGGAGAAGGCTGAGCTTCCGCCGGCAAAGGCCGTCGATGCGGCGAGGATGAACAGAAACATGCCCCACAGGAGAGGACGGGACGAAGAGAGCGACATCTTCTGGAATCCATGACCGATGTAGCCGATATCGTCATCCCCATCGGCCCGGATGAGAGTCTTTCGAGATGACCGGGAACGTACTGAACTCACAATTCCTCCTAAGTAAACATATTAGGAGGAATGTGGATCAGCTTCCATCGAAGTAGCTTACAGGAGAGGCCGGATGCCTTTCATTTTCGCAAGCATTCCAAAGCATCCCAAAGCCTCCGGAAGCCAGCGGCGCCCTTCCGGATCAGTCGTCCGTGGACAGGGTGGGTCAGGGTCCTCCGGCGATGTAGCGCTCGAGCTGACCGATCTGGAAGGCCTGCTGCGAAATGAGGACTTCCTGCTTTTTCAGGAGGGCCTTGACGACGTCGCCGATCGAGACGACGCCGACGGGCACGCCGTCCTCGAGGACGGGAAGGTGGCGTATGCGCTTTTCGGTCATGAGGTTCATGCAGTCGGAGATCGAGGTCGAGGGATCGACGTAGAGAACGCGGGTCGTCATGATTTCCCTCACCTTCGTGCTGTCTCCATCCCGCCCCTTGATGATTATCTTGCGGACAAAATCGCGTTCCGAGAAGATCCCGAGGATCTTGCCATCCGCGTCGACGACGAGGATGGCGCCGATATTGAGGTCGGCCATTTTCTCGAGCGCCTCGTACAGACTTGCATCCGGCCCGACTTTGTAGACTTCGCCGCCTTTCCTGGCGAGGATGTCCTTCACGGTTTCCATGGTACGCCTCCTTGGGTGGTATCACATAGTAGTATAGTGTGTTCCGGCCAATCCCGGGAGAAGTATTCATGGATTTTTATATAAAAACCGCAGTGATGATCATATCGTCCAGGAGAGACGACTTTACAGCCCGATGTCAAAACGGTATGTTTATGCAAATTTCCGGCAAGGAACGGTGAGTATGAGAGTTGGCTTTATCGGATGGCGTGGCATGGTCGGTTCGGTCCTTCTCCAGCGCATGCAGGAGGAGCATGATTTCGATCTCGGATTCGAACCTGTG
Organism: Treponemataceae bacterium; assembly: GCA_963678065.2. GTDB lineage: Bacteria > Spirochaetota > Spirochaetia > Treponematales > Rectinemataceae. The sequence continues at coordinate 87,916 of CAXXVZ010000003.1, read as the reverse complement.
TTCTTTTCGACATCCCAGGCGGGCAAGCCTGCGCCCATGAACGCGGGCACCCTGCTCGCCGCGGATTCGGTCTCCGATCTTTCCACGCTCGACATCATCATATCCTGCCAGGGCGGGGACTACACGACGGCCACGCATCCGGCGCTCCGGAAGGCGGGATGGAAGGGCTACTGGATCGACGCGGCCAGCGCGCTGCGCATGGAGAAAGACGCCGTCATCATCCTCGATCCGGTCAACCGCGACGTGATAGACAGGGCCCTCGCCTCCGGCACCAGGGACTACATCGGCGGGAACTGCACCGTCAGCCTGATGCTCATGGGCCTCGGAGGACTCTTCCACGCCGGACTCGTCGAATGGCTCACGTCCATGACCTACCAGGCGGCGTCCGGCGCGGGCGCCCCCAACATGCGCGAGCTTCTGTCACAGATGGGCGCCCTGCACGCGCCGGTGTCCGGCCTCCTCGCTGATCCCGCCTCCGCCATCCTCGACATAGACAGGAAGGTCACCGACACCATCCGGAGCGGCGAGTTCCCCGTGAAGGCCTTCGGCTATCCCCTCGCGGGCAGCGTCCTCCCCTGGATCGACAGAGAGTTCGCCGACGGCCAGAGCAAGGAGGAGTGGAAGGGCTTCGCGGAGACCAACAAGATCCTCGGCACGACTTCCCCCATTCCCGTCGACGGCATCTGTGTCCGCGTGGGCGCGATGCGCTGCCACAGCCAGGGGCTCACGATCAAACTGAACCGGGATGTCCCGCTCTCCGACCTCGAGGCGATCATCGCGGCGGACAACCCCTGGGTCAGGCTCGTTCCCAACACCAAGGCGGAGAGCCTCGCGAGGCTGACTCCGGCCGCCGTCTCCGGCAAGCTCGAAGTGCCCGTCGGCCGTATCCGCAAGATGAGGATGGGTCCGGACTACCTCCAGGCCTTCACCTGCGGCGACCAGCTTCTCTGGGGCGCCGCCGAGCCCCTGAGAAGAATGCTCCGCATCATCATCGAAGGTTGATAGGGACTCTGGCACAACGAAAAGGAGGCCGGCGAGGATCATGTCCACGTCGGCCCTTTTCCATAATCGACCTTTTTCATGCTCCCGACTATGGGGACCGGATACACCGATCGCCGGGTACTCGATTCCTCTCTGTTCAACATCACGCACGCATGTTATCTTATTTGTACGGACCGTGGCATGCGACGGCCAAATCCATCAACGTAGCCGCTCTCGCCGCGGAAAACGATGAAGGCCCACATGAACAACAAGGATACCCGCTCCGGTGGCGTCGTTCTTTCGGCAGATTCAGGGCAGGATTCGCGCGAAGTGCGGGCGGAACCGGAGGCCGCGCGGGCGCGATACCTCGCTTTCTACGACTTGGTCCCGGTGGGCTACTGCACCATCTCTGATGAGGGGCTGATCATGGAGGCCAACCCCGCCGCCGCCGCCCTCTTGGGTCTGGCCAGGAGCGCATTGGTCAGGCAGCCGATCACCACGTTCATTCTCCCTGACGACCGGAACATCTACAGCCTGCACCGCGAACAGCCTCATGAAACCCATTCGACAGATTCGATACGGACAGGCCCTGAGCTGGCAGGATCGGGGCAGGCCGGCACATCGCGGACCTGCGAATTGCGGATGCTGCGAACAGACGCCGCTCCATTCTGGGTACGGATGGAGATCGTCGATGCGCGGGACGCCGATGGCACTCCCCTGTGCCACGTCGTGATGAGCGATATCACCGAGCGCAAGATCCAGGAGCGCGAGCGCGAGTTGATGGCATGTCTTACCGCGATTGTAAACACGCCGGGCGATATTCGTGAGCATATATCGACCTTGGCCGCCTCCCTGCAAGAGTGGGCGGGATGCGATGCCATCGGCATTCGCCTGAGCGCCGGGGATGATTATCCATATTACTGGAGCCGAGGCTTTTCGCCCGCGTTTGTCCGCGCAGAGAACCGCCTCTCTGCGTACGACCGATACGGCAGAACCCTGCGCGATGGCGCAAACACCCCTGTGCTCGTGTGTATGTGCGGAAATGTTCTTTCCGGCCGCTTCGATCCCACAAAACCCTTCTTCACCGCCCACGGGAGCTTCTGGTCCAACAGCGCCCGCTCCCTGTTTGCCAGTATCGGCGAAGTCGACCGCCTGACAAGCGCGCGCATTCGGTGCGCTGAAGAGGGATACGAATCACTGGCGCTGATTCCTATGCGCGCGGCGCGCGGGATCTTCGGTTTGCTGCAATTCAATGACCACCAGAAGAATCGATTCAGCCCCGAACTGATCGCCCATTTCGAAAGGATCGCCGACAACATGGCGATAGCTCTGTCGCAACGCCGGATCGAGATGATGTTGCAGGAGAGCGAAGAAAAATATATGACTCTGTTTGACAATGCCGGCGACGCGATCTTCATCTGCGACGAAGGCGCGCGGATACTGGCGGCCAATCCGAGGGCCTGTGAGCGGCTTGGATACACTCATGCCGAGTTGCTGTCCATGACAATCGACCAGGTGAACTCGGAAGAGGAAGCTCCGCGCGCGCCGGACCGGATAGCCTTGCTGATGGAGCGCGGGCATCTCTCGTATGAAACCGCACATCGGCGCAGGGACGGCTCTCTCATCCCGACTGACGTGAATGCGCGGCGGATCACCTGGGATGGCCGACCGGCGATGATGAGCATATGCCGCGACATCGGCGAGCGCAAACAGGTGGAGCTGGCGCTGCGCGCTTCAGAGGCCCGGCTGCGTCAATTGGCCATGGAACTGTCGCGGGTCGAGGAGCGAGAGCGGCGTCGACTGGCCGCAAGCTTGCACGATGAGATCGCGCAGGCCTTGGCATTGCTCCGGATAAAGCTCGGCATCCTGGCGACGACACTCGACTCACGCCCTGCCCAAGCGAGCATCGCACAGATTCGTGACATACTGGAAACGACCATTGACCGGATGCACTCGCTGGTGTTCAACCTGAGTCCCCCGGTCCTTCATCAGCTGGATTTGACGGCAGCGGTGGAGTGGGCAGGCGAAAAAATCTGCCGGGATTACGGATTGGCCTTCGTCTATCGCGATGACGGCGAGCCGAAATCCTTGGACGATGAACGGAAAGTACTGCTGTTCCGCTGCGTCCGCGAGCTGATGATGAACACCGTCAAACACGCGAAGGCGACAAGGCTGAGCGCGGCGATGGAGCGGGTGGGGGAGCTGGTCCGCGTGACCGTCGAGGATGATGGGCGCGGCTTCGACCTGTCGCTCCTGGACTGGCGGAATCACGAAGTCGGTTTTGGGCTGTACAGCGTACGGGAGTATCTGGCCGCGATAGGCGGGCAGTGTACGATCGAGTCGGGACCGGGCTGCGGGACGCGGGTGTCGTTGACGGTTCCCACAATGCGGCCGCTCTGATAAAGCCGCCGCATTGCGGACATCGAAATCAGGCAGGGAGCAGGATCATGAGAATACTGATCGCCGATGACCACACACTGATGCGAGAGGGCCTGCAGGAGTTGATTAAGGGGCAGAGCGGGATGAGCGTGGTCGGGGAGGCTGAAAACGGAATCGCGGCCATACGCATGGCGCGCGACCTGCGGCCGGATGTGGTGCTGATGGACATCGGGATGCCGGACCTGAACGGGATCGAGGCCACGCGGCAGATCCGGAAGGAAACGCCGGAAGTCAAGGTTATCGCTCTATCCATGCATGCGGACCGACGCTTCGTGCGACAGATGTTCGGGGCGGGCGCGATGGGATACGTACTGAAGGGTTCTGCTTTCGAGGAGTTGGCCGCCGCGATCCGGGCTGTGGCGTCCGGCCACATCTACACCAATCCGAAGATCGCCGACATGCTGCTCACCGACTACATCAGCCAGCTGGCCGATATGCTGGTGCCTATGGATTCGCCCCTGTCCGACCGGGAACGCGAGGTGCTGCAACTGCTCGCCGAGGGGCAAAGCAACAAGGACGTCGCGGCGAAGCTCGGTGTCAGCGTGACCACGATCGACTCGCACCGCAAGCACATCATGGACAAGCTCGGTCTGCACAGCATCGCCGAACTCACCAAGTACGCCATCAGGGAAGGGATGACGTCGCCGGAATAGAGCGAAAGCCTGACTCACCGACTCGTCACAGCGAAACGGTGCCGGGAAAAGTCAGAATCCAGGTTTCCCAAGCCACGTATCCCCGAATTCGGTGATTGCGGTCCGGGTCGCGATATAGAAAATTTATACACATGGCACAAGCACTCAAACCGGAAAAACCATGACATCGCGAACGCTTTACTACTTTCCCATCATACACAGTCAATCGGAGATGGGCGCACTCGGGCAGTCCATCATGGAGGTCACTCAGCGCAAACTCGGCCAACGCGTGTGGCGGCAGAAGGTCGATCTGGTCGGGCGGTTCTGGTCGAGCATCGAGGATATCGTCTTCAACGACCTTTCGCTGCCGTATGCGCGGACACGTGTTTATCAGGATGGTCTGCCGATATGCGACAAGGAGGCGGATATTGTCGCGGACATCGCGAAAATGGGCAGCCAGAATCACCTGCTTCTCATCCGGCTCAAAGAAAAAGGGGCGACGATCATGGGCACGGAATCCGCAGAGCTGCTGATCGAGGAATATCGCCTCGCCAAAAAAATCCTCGAAGCGAGGAATGCCAGGGAGACCATAAAAATCGATGTCAAACAGAAAGCGACGAGCGATCAGCTCCTGGAGAAGCGGGATACCTTCATCGCGGCGAGGATCGACCAGACTCTACAGGCGGGAGAAACAGGCATCCTCTTCCTGGGTATGCTGCACAACCCGATCGCGCATTTGCCGGCGGATATCCGCGTGCTCTATCCCCTCGGGAGTCCTGACGGGTCCCGGACAAGCGGGTCGGGCAGACAATGAGAAATATTGACGATAATAGCGTCCTGTACGCGCTGGTCGTCGATGACGAAGAGGACGCGAGGACGAATTTGACTCATATTCTGGAGAGGGAAGGGATAAAGGTCATCACCGCCGCCGACGGGTATCAGGCGATGCAGAAGATCCAGTCTCCCACTTCGGTGCCCAAGGTCGTTCTTCTCGATGTGAGCATGCCGGGACTCAATGGACTGGAGGTCCTCGGCAAAATCAGGGAACTGGACGATGATCTGCCCGTCGTCCTCATAACGGGACACGCGAACGTCTGTCAGGCCGTCGAGGCGATGAAAGACGGGGCCTACGACTATATAGCCAAACCCTTCGACAACAACGAAGTCGCCAGGATCACCCTGCGTGCCTTGTCGGAAGGGCAACTGAGAAAACACAAGGCCGCAGCCGGAGAACCGCTAGAGTACATGTCCATTTTCGAGAGCATGGGACCGTCGGACTCGATCGCGAGAATCGCGGCGGACATCCATCGAGTCGCGAAATCGAACTTTTCCGTCCTTCTCATCGGCGAAACTGGCGCGGGCAAGGAGCTTGTGGCGACGGCCATCCACCGGAGCAGCGCCAGGAGCCAGGCTCCCTTCATCACGGTGGATTGCGGGGCCATACCCGAGGCGCTGCTGGAAAGCGAATTGTTCGGGCACGAAAAGGGCTCATTTACCGGCGCGGACCGACAGAAACCGGGCAAGTTCGAGCTGGCCAATGGTGGCACACTATTCCTGGATGAAGTCGCCAATCTGCCCCTCAGCTCCCAGGCGAAGCTGCTTCGGGCCATCCAGAGCAGGGTGCTCAATCGAGTAGGCGGAACCAAACCCATCGAGGTGGATTTCCGCCTGATCGCCGCCACCAACCAGAGTCTCCGGGAAATGGTTATATCCGGCGCTTTCCGGGAGGACCTCTATTATCGCCTGTGCGACTTCACCATCGATATCCCGTCTCTCCGGGAGAGAAAGGAGGACATACTCTATCTGTCGAAACGGTTTCTGGACATGACCGAATCCGAACTGGGCAGGAAGACCCTGGGACTTTCGGATTCGGCGATCGAGGCGCTGATCTCGTACAACTGGCCGGGGAATGTCCGCGAACTCAAGTCAGTGATCCGGCGGGCCGCGCTGGTGTCCAAGGGGGCCATCACCGAACAGGATCTTGGCATTGAGCGTGCGGCGATGGTGGTGTCGGCTTTTGTGCCGGAGACGGACGGCTCGCCCTGGAAGAGCGCGTCTCTCCGGGACATTGTGCGTCGGAGCGTCGTCGAGGTGGAAAGGAGAGTCCTTGTCGGAGTTCTGCAATACACCGGCGGGAACAAAGCCAAGGCGGCACGATTGCTGCAAATCGACTACAAGACCATGCACACGAAGGTAAAAAAGTTCGGTATCCAGACTCAAGGAGGCGACGATGAGTAAAAAGAAACCCGAATCCGACAAAAAAGATGAAGTGAGGGTGGAACTCGGCGGCATCTTCGGCGGACTGACAGGTCTTCTGGGCTCGGTGGAGAAGCTGGCGGGGACGGCCGAACGGCTGGCGAAGCGCAAAGCGGAGACTCCCGATGGCGAAGCGAAAAGCTCGGGCGCCGCGAAGGAAGAGTCGGCAGGCGAGAACAATGCCGGGGGGATATTGAATGGCCTGGCCGACCTCGCCGAACGGCTCAGCGAGCTTTCGGAAAAGGGCGAAACCTTCTCGAAAGAGGGGGAGCTCAATTTTTCGTCAAAAGAGAGAGGGATCAAAGGGGTATACGGATTCACCGTAAAAACCGGCTTGGGAGAAAAGGGCGACCATATCAAGGTCGAACCCTTCGGCAACATCCGGAAGGACAAAAAAACCGGCGAGGCGGTGGTTCAGGAGATCAACGAACCCTTGGTCGACGTCTTCGAGGACGAAGACGCCACTACCCTTGTCGCCGAAATGCCGGGCGTGGGGCCGGAGGACATTCACCTCGAGGTCCGGGATGACGTGCTGACGATCTTTGCCCAAAGGGGCGAGAAGAAGTACCGGAAGGAGATGCTTCTGCGCCATGTTCTCTCGGAGGAGCGTATCAAGGTGACCTGCAACAATGGCATCGTGACGATTCGCTGCGGGAAAGCGGGGTAAAAATATGGCCACAAAGGACGATGAGGCGCCTGTCGTCAAGCTACGGGTGACGGAAGCCTTGACCAAAGACGTCGGAAGGGCTTTCGCCCGCATGGGCCCCGAGGACCTGGAAAGGCTTCAGATCACGGTCGGCGATATCGTGGAGGTCGAGGGGAAGAGGAAAGCGGTCTGCAAGGCCATGCCTGCCTACGCGGAGTTCCGCGGACAGTCGCGGGTCCAGCTCGACGGCTCGACCCGCGAAAACGCGGGCGTCGGTCTCGATGAACCCGTGAGAATCCGCAAGATCCATTGCCGCCCGGCGGAGCGTGTCGCCCTGGCGCCGACCAACGTCGTGCCGGCGGAGCGGGATCTCAAATACATCGGAAGCCTCCTGGACGGCCTGCCGGTCATGGAGGGCGCAAAAATCCAGGCCGCCCTGTTTGGCAGCCGCTCTGCCTATTTCAAAGTCGAATCCGTGACGCCCAAGGGTCCGGCCCTCATCCACCCGGGCACAGTACTCGTGATCGGCAAGAGCCAGGAGGAGGATAGGGGAAAGACCCTTTCCTACGAAGATATCGGCGGGTTGAAATCCCAGCTCCAGCGCATCCGCGAGATGATCGAGCTACCCCTCCGCTATCCTGAGCTCTTCTTGCGCCTCGGGATCGACGCGCCGCGGGGGGTGCTTCTTTACGGCCCGCCGGGTTGCGGGAAGACCCTCATCGCCCGCGCGATAGCCCACGAAACGGAGGCCAGCTTCTTTTCCATCAGCGGACCGGAAATCGTCCACAAATTTTACGGCGAAAGCGAGGCCCACCTGCGGAAGATTTTCGAGGAGGCGACCAGCAATCAACCCAGCATCCTGTTCATCGACGAAATCGACGCCATAGCTCCTTCGCGGGAAAATGTTGTCGGGGAAGTGGAAAAGCGGATCGTCGCCCAACTCCTCGCCCTCATGGACGGCCTCAACAAGAGGCAGAATGTCATCGTCATCGCCGCCACCAACATTCCCAATTCCCTTGATCCGGCTCTGCGACGTCCGGGACGGTTTGATCGGGAGATCGTCATCCCGATCCCGGACCGGGTCGGCCGCCTGGAAATTCTGGAAATCCATAGCCGGGGGATGCCCTTGGCCGGGGATGTCCGGATGGAGCATCTGTCGGAGATCACCCACGGTTTTGTCGGCGCGGATCTCGAGGCTCTCTGCCGGGAGGCCGCCATGATCTGCCTGAGGCAGATCATGGGGGAGATAGATTTCAGTCAGGCGGCTATCCCTTACGAAACATTCTCGAAACTCGAGGTGCGGATGGAGGACTTCCTTGCCGCCCTGCGGGAAATAGAACCCTCCGCCATCAGGGAAGTCTTCGTGGAATCCCCCAATGTTCGCTGGGAAAACGTGGGAGGGCTCGACAGCCTGAAAAAGCGACTCGTCGAGGCCGTGGAATGGCCCCTCAAATACCCCGAACTTTTCGAAAAGGGAGGAGTGACCCCGCCCAAGGGAATTCTCTTGGTGGGCCCCCCCGGATGCGGCAAGACCCTGATGGCCAAGGCGATCGCCACGGAGAGCCAGACAAACTTCATCTCCGTCAAAGGGCCCGCCCTGATGTCGAAATGGGTCGGAGAATCGGAAAAGGGAATCAGGGAAATCTTTCACAAGGCGCGACAGGCGGCGCCGTGCATCATCTTCTTCGACGAAATCGATGCCCTGGTGGCGACGAGGAGCGCCGGAACCGCGGACTCTCATGTCTCCGAACGGATCCTGAGTCAGTTTCTGGCGGAGTTCGACGGGATCGACGAGCTCCGGGGTGTACTTGTCCTGGGAGCGACCAACCGCAGGGACATGCTGGATGCCGCGGTGCTCAGGCCGGGCCGCTTCGACGAGATCATCGAGATGACCATGCCGGAGGAAAAGGAGCGAGAGGAAATCTTCTCCGTCCATCTCAGGAAGAAACCCCTGTCGGAAGATATCAGCTGCGCGGAACTCGCCGCGGTAACGGAAGGTTTCAGCGGGGCCGACATCGCCGCTATCGCGCGAAAAGCGGCGATGTCGGCAGTCCGCCGCGCCGTGAAAACCTTGGAGAAGGGCGAAGGGGAAGAACCGGAAATCCTGATCCAACGTCAGGATATTGACGACGCCATAGCCGACGTGCTGGGGGAGCAAGGATGAGCCAAGGGATATACCTGTTCTGCCTGACACCGAAAAATCCACTTCTGAAAATCGAGGGAATGGGGATAGACGAATCGCATCCCCTCTGTATCGAGGCCATCGCCGATGTCAACGCCGTTCTCTCCGCGGTTTCCCTGGAGGAATTCTGCGGGCAGGAGGCCCGCGAGAGGCTGGCGGACCTGGCGTGGGTGGCGCCCCGGGCACTGCGCCATGAAGAGGTCATCATGACGATCATGCGCCAGGCTCCCGTCTTGCCCGTTCGGTTCGGAAGCGTTTTTTCTTCCGTGGATGTGCTGGCGGCGGCGCTGGAGCGGCATCGGGACGCCCTGTCGAAATTCTTCCTCGGCACAGCCGGCCAGAAGGAATGGACCCTCAAGGCATATGTGGACATGCCACAGGCCCGATCGCAGATCCTGGAAACGCGCCTGGCGGCCGGGAAAGAGCAACTCGCCAAGCTTTCCCCGGGCATTCGCTACTTTCAGGAACAGAAAATCCGGGGGGCGGTGGATCGTGAGGTGACATCCTGGCTCAAGGGGCTGGCGGACGACATAATGACGTCCGTCAGTGAGCTATCCTCGGCGTTCAGCGATCGTCGCCTTCTGTCGCCGGAACTGACAGGGAGAGGCGACGAGATGTTCTTCCACGCCGCTCTTCTCGTTCCGGACCATTGTGCAGAGCAGCTGCTACGCATGACGACTGAATGGAACGCGAGCCACGAATCCATGGGGCTTCATTTCGAGTCCTCCGGCCCCTTGCCTCCCTACCATTTCACGCCTGTCTTGGACATGCAGGGATAATGGCCTATGGCCCACTTGGTGTATTGCATCATGAGAACTCCTGTGCCCGATGGTGGGCTGATGACGGGGGTGACAGGCAAGGCTGTGTCCTTTGTCACCGCTCACGGGCTGGGCGCCGCCGTGTCGGAAATGGCTTTCACGGAAAAGCCGCCGCCTGTTTCGGAGCTTCTCGTCTACGGCAGAGTGGTGGAGGAGCTTCATCGCATGCAGGCGGTGGTCCCCATGCGCTATGGCTGCTTCATGGAGGGGCCGCAGGCAATCCAGCACATTTTGGAGGAAAAAAATCGACAGTACGATGCCCTTCTTAAGGAGCTGGAAGGCCGTGTCGAGATGGGGATTCGAATCCTGCTTCCTGAACCGGAACTGAAATCGCCGCAAAGTGTACAACCGATCGTGCAGCCAGTGGACGGTGGCCGATATCTCGCCATGCGGAGGGCGCATTATCAGATGCAGGATGAGAACTCCCGCCATCACCAGGCTCTTCTGGATGGGTATATCCGGGCATTTTCGGAGCTGAACGGCAAGCACCGGACAGAGACGGCCGCGAGGGGCGGTTCCACCGTTTTGTCTCTGTACTTTCTCATTCCGAAAGGCCAGGTCAACCGATTCAGGGAAATTTTTCAACGGGTGATTGAGCATGATGGAAGCAGAACCCTCATCAGCGGCCCGTGGCCACCCTACAATTTCGCCGTCCCCGGTTGCCTGCCAGGAGTCGGCCACGAAGGTGCACAGTAAAAGGAGACGTCGATGAGGATCACCCAACCCGATCTGGCGGACGCGGAAGTTTCTGCGCGGTATGAGCAACTCTACACCATGCTTCTGGATGCCATCCCCTCTTCCGTCCTCCTTATCGATAAGAATCTGCGCATCCTCTCCGCGAACCGCAATTTCCTCGAAAAAAGCCAACGGATATTGCGTGAGACCGTCGGGCACAGGCTCGAGGAGGCGCTCCCCGCCGTGATCCTCGAGCAGATGGATATCGCGAGGCGGGTACAGCATGTCATCGAAACAAATCAGCCGGCCAAAGGCGAGCGGATGACCTATCGCGCCCCAGGTGTACCCATCCGCATCTACTACTACAGCCTCATCCCGTTCTCGTGGCAAGGACAGACTGAAGGAGTGCTTCTGCTCATGGACGATGTCACGGAGCAGGTGCGTCTCAGCGAAGAAGTCCGGCGGGTGGAGCGGCACATGGCGAGCATCGTGGACAGCGCCAGCGATCTCATGCTTTCGACGGACAGATTGGGCAATATCCTGACGTGGAACGCCTCGGCGGAGAGACTCTCGGGGTATTCCGCCGCTGAGGCGCGGGGGCACAAGTTCATCGAGTTCTGCGTGGGAGAGGACCAAGCGGACATCGAGGGAATTTTTGCCCACATCGACACGCGAAACGCCGCCCAGATCAAGGAGTGCCCCTTTAGAACCAAACACTCGACCTTCATCCTCGTCTCATGGGTCTTCTCGCCGCTGCCGGATCGGTCGAGCCAGACAGTGGGCGTCGTGGCGGTCGGCAGGGATTTGACGGAAAGGCGCAAGTTTGAGATGGAGCTGATCCAGTCCCAGAGACTGGCTTCGCTGGGAGTCATGGCGGGAGGCATCGCGCACGAAATCCGGAATCCTCTGGCCATCTGTTCGTCCGCCGCACAGTTTCTCACGGATGAAGAGGACATAACGCCGGAGTTCCGCAAAGAGTGCGCGGAAAAAATCCGTCGGGGGATTCAGCGGGCCACGGCGATCATCGAGAGTCTTCTCAAATTCTCCCACCCTCGCGTGGCAGCCCGGACCGTCCCCTTCAATCTGGTCGAAATGATCCAGGAGACGCTGAACTTGCTGGCCCAACAGGCCACGCTCCAGAGGATTGAGACGAAAGGGACTTTCCCCACGAACCACATCATGGTACAGGGCGAAGCCACCTTGCTGCAGCAGGTCTTCATAAACCTTTTTCTGAACGCCATCAACGCGATGCCAAAGGGAGGAACCCTGAAGGTCGACGTGCGCCCGGTCAACGGCGGTGTCTGTGTCTGGGTCTCTGACACCGGTTGCGGCATTGCAGAACGTGACATAGAAAGGATCTTCGATCCTTTCTACACGACTTCCCCCGTGGGCAAGGGAACGGGGCTTGGCCTGTCCATCTGCTACTCGATCGTGCAGCAGCACGGAGGGACCATCTCGGTGGAGAGCGCCGAGGGAAAGGGCAGCACCTTCACTGTCACGCTTCCTTTGAGGGTGCCTATGGCGATGCAGGAAGGCGAGGCATGACCAACGACAGCGGGCCATTTCTCATCGTCGACGACGAACCGGAGATGTGCTGGGTTCTCGAGCGGATTCTGAAAGGGACCGGAGGCATCTGCAGCACGGCCTTTGACGCCAAGGAAGCCTTGTCCCTGGCGGAAAGCCAATCCTTCCGCATGGCCTTCCTGGATGCCAAGCTGCCGGACCACGATGGGCTCGATCTGGCCCGTCGCCTCATGGAATCCATCCCCGGCATCCGCATAGTCATCGTGTCCGGTTACTTCTACCAGGATGACCCCGCCATCACAGGGGCTATTCAGTCGGGATTGATCTCGGCCTTTGTCGCCAAACCTTTCGCTCATGATGAAATTCTGCGCACCATCGGCTCTCCGCATTCCGTGGTCGGGAACACGAATCAGTCGCCCGTGATGTATGGAAATGCTTCCATAGCTCCGGCGCCATAGCAGCTTCCCGGAAATGCCGAGATCGCGTTTTTTTGAAGACAATGTGCCTGAAATCAGGCGTTTTCGCATCGAGTAGAGCGGCTGGAGATACATGGCACGAATCCTGCAGCACATTTGGTGGCATGCATGCGGGCCAGTACGTAGAAGGAAACAGAACAGACGAAAGGAGATGCACAATGGCAAAGATTCAGAAATCAACCGATTCATCGAGTTTGGCCGAAGTCGTCGACCGGATCCTGGACAAGGGTATCGTGATCGACGCCTGGGTGAAGGTGTCGCTGGTCGGCATCGAACTGCTCTCGGTCGAAGCGCGCGTCGTGGTCGCGTCGGTCGAGACCTATCTCAAGTATGCCGAGGCGATCGGTTTGACGGCCAACGCCGCCATGCCCGCCTAGGCCGGACAAATTCCCCGCGGGGAGGCCTGACGCCCTCCCCGCCTCCCAGAAGACGGACGGTACGGAAACAGGACACGCAAAGGAGATTCTCGTGAGTAAGCTGGCTGATATGGGGAAAAACGGCTGCGAGGAAAGGATGTCCTACAAAACCAACCTGGCCAATGACGTGAGGTCCATGCTGGCAGATTTTTCCAGCGTGCAGAAGAGGCAGGCCGAGAGGGCGCGGAATGAGCGCAGGGCCTTTCTTCTCGAGATCAGGAACCAGGTGGCGGGCTTGCGCAAGGTGGCGCCCCAGGACAAAGAAGAAGAGAAAGAACTGGTGCCCCTGGTCACGGTGGCTGAACCCACCGTGATAGCGGCGGAGCCTGCAGTCATGACGGCGGAGCCTTCGGTTATATCGGCTGAACCTATCGCCATGGAGGCCGAACCTACCGTCATCGCGGCCGAAGCCGAGGTCATGGCGACAGAGCCCACGGTCATCGCGACCGACTCCTCCGTCGTGGCGGCTGAACCTTCCGACTCAGCCATGAAACCTTGTGGGGAAGAAGAGAATGACGGGCTGAGCGAGCCTCCTGTTCGCGCGAAGCCGGGCAAATCGGCAGCCAGACCGAAGCGGACGAAAAAGAAGTAGGGTGCTTCCATGATGCCGCGCAGGTCAACGAAGGACAGGGTGGTTTTCGAGGAAAAAAAATGCGCTTTTTGTCACGGCAAGGGCATAGATCCATTCGGCATCATGTCCGAGCTGTCAACGTGCTGTGTCTGTGGAGGCAGCGGCAAAGTCCGGATACTCTCCCCCGCCATCACCTGCGCGCACTGCGGGGGAACAGGGGCCATCAAGACCCTTACCTGCACAGCGTGCGGAGGGAAAGGCGCTGTTTTCCGGCCCGCGTCGCCGACTGTCCCATGCCCTGTGTGCCGCGGTTCGGGCGATGATTCCTCTGCTCCGGCCATGGCCTGCCTGAGATGCCGGGGACGCGGATGTGTCACTGCTGGATGAACTCACCGAGAGGAAGGAGTCGACCATGAGTCAAAATGCCGCGGAAGCGTTTGCCCTGCCGACGGTTCATGTGCCTGTCGGAGATGACGGTGTCCAACCCGAGGCCAGCGACAGTTTCATCTCGTCTCCCTATGTCGAGCAGGTCACGCAGCGGGCCTTGGCCTACTTGATTGCCGGTTACCCAGTCCATTTTTCAGGCGTGGCAGGAACGGGAAAGACCACTCTTGCCTTTCATGTAGCGTCGAAACTGGGGCGCCCGGTCATCCTGGTTCACGGAGATGATGAATTCGGTAGCTCGGATCTCGTGGGCCGGGATGGCGGCTACCGAAAGTCCAAACTGGTCGATAACTTCATTCACTCCGTTCTGAAGACAGAGGAGGAGACGCGGAACTTCTGGGTGGACGACCGACTCACCACCGCTTGTCGGAACGGGGATACATTGATTTACGACGAATTCAACCGTTCACGGCCGGAGGCGAACAACGCCTTGTTGAGTGTGCTTTCCGAGGGAATCCTGAACTTGCCGAAACTCCGCGAGTCCGGCGAGGGATACCTGTCCGTGCACCCCAAATTCCGCGCCATTTTCACCTCCAATCCCGAAGAATACGCCGGGGTCCACAAAACCCAGGACGCGCTGATGGACCGCCTGATCACCATTCATCTGGAACATTACGACCGGGAAACTGAAGTCCTCATCGTCAAGAAAAAATCCGGTCTGCCCCGGGAGGACGCCGAGCGGATCGTGGACATGGTGCGGGAGTTGCGGACCTTCGGGGTGAACAACCATCGTCCGACCATCCGGGCAGGCATCGCCATCGGCCGGATCCTTTCTTCCCAGAATCACCGCGCCCGCTCGGATGACGAGTTCTTCCAGTTAGTTTGCCGCGATGTTCTCGCCGCCGATACCGCGAAGGTCACTCATGACGGACAGCCGATCATATTGGAAAAGGTGGAAGAGGTGATCCGCAAAGTCTGTGGGCCGATGAAACCAGCCAAACACAAGGAGGTACGAAATGCCGGCGACGAAAAAGGTCGTGAGGGGTCTGCAGAACATCAAGACTTTGTCGGGACGGGTGGATGATTTTGCCACACCGTACAAGGCCTATATGAAGCTCAGCATTCTCGAGATGGAAAAGTATCGCCGGAACAAGGAAAAGACAACCGCCTTGGAGAGGTTGCGGATTATCGATCAGCGCTTCCAGGAGATCGAGGCGGAAAAAGCGCAGACCCTCCAATCTCTGGAGCCGCACGGCGCCTCGCCGCCATGCAGGCGAAAGTCGATCGGGCCGACGGGAGCGCCGCGCGCGAGTACCGGACCGTTCAAAATCAGGTACTGATAGGGGAGGCCCTGATGCTGACAATCTACGATTCACATCACATTCCCACGAATCGTCACAGGAAGGGCCACATGGCCTTGAGAACCCACACGGGTTTTTTCGCGGGCCGTAGAGAGGCGCGGCGCGTCAACCAGGCGTACGTGGACTTGGTCAACCGACGGCTCCGTCTGGACTGGCTCGTCCGACTGTGGGCGGAACATCAGGCGTGGAGCAATCTCGTAAGGGAAGAGAAGTACATATGAAAATCAACTGTTTATCCTGCGGTCACAACATCGACCTCGATGAGTCCTACAGCGATTACGAAGGCGAAATCAAGTGCTACGCCTGCAACGCCACTGTGGAGGTCAAGCTGAGTGAGGGACGCGTCAAGTCAGCGAAGCTCACGGAACGGAAAAGCCGTTCCGTCACTGGCGGGAAGAACAAGCCCGTGGCATGAGACATCAGGGAGAACGCGATATGGCCAGCACGACAACACAAACGGGAAAGTATCTTTACGCGGTCATTCCGGCGAGAGAGAATCGCGAATACGGCGAGATCGGCATCGATGGGGCGCGGGTTTATCTCATCCCGGACGACCACGTCGCCGCTGTGGTCAGCGATTTCAGCAACGGGAAGATCCGCCCGGAGCGCCGCCATATCGCCGCTCATCAAACCGTCCTCAAGCGCCTCATGGTGGAGGATTCCCCCTTGCCCATCAGTTTTGGCGTGATCGCCGAGAGCGACAAGGAAATCCGGCGGATTCTGTCCCTCAACCGGAAATCCTTTACCAAACAGATTCAGCGAGTTCATGGCAAGGCAGAGATGGGGGTACGGGTCGCGTGGGATGTCCCCAATATCTTCGAGTATTTCGTCAACACCCACGCCGAACTGCGGGCGGCGCGCGATCAGCTCTTTGGCGGTCGCCATGCTCCTACCCAGGAAGACAAGATCGAGGTAGGGAGACTCTTCGATCGGCTTCTCAAGGAAGACCGCGAGGAACATACGGAAAAAGTGGAGACGAGCCTGAAGTCCTGCTGCGCAGAAATCAAGAGAATCCCCCCCCACGGCGAAAAAGAGGTCATGAACCTCGCCTGTCTCGTGTCCCGACAGAACATCGAGAAAAATTTCGAAACCGCCATATGCTCAGCGGCGCAGGAGTTCGACAACAATTTCACGTTCGATTTCAATGGTCCTTGGGCTCCGCACAACTTCGTGGATGTCGAACTGGCTCTCTGAAACATCCAGGGACGGATCGCGAATGATCGTGGCGAAATAGGCGGTGGACAGATGCTCCTAGTCGATGATCTCCTCCTGTTTCCCTTCCGAAGCCTCATGTGGATCTTTCGCGAGATCGACAATGCCGTGGAGAAGGACTTGGAGGCCGAACCGGAGGCCATCACGGCCAAGCTCGGCGAACTCTACATGATGCTGGAGACGGGACAGATGACGGAAGCGGAATTCGACGCGGCGGAAAAGGTGCTTCTCGACCGCCTCGATGCCCTGAAGGGAGAGTCCGCCGATGGGGAGGAAGAATAGGAGAGGGGCTTGAGAAAGGCCCGCAATCCGAGCGGCTGAGTGTGCGGCGAAAGAACTACCAAAGGACGGGCAGAGTCATGAAAAACCACCGGGAAGCCCCGGGCTTTCTGACCGCGGAGCGCTGGCAACTCGTGCTCTTCAGCGGAAAGGGCGGTGTGGGCAAGACTACTGCCTCCGCGGCGACGGCCTTGGACATCGCCACCCGGCATCCTGATCGTTCCATTCTCCTCGTTTCCACCGATCCGGCACATTCCCTCCAGGACAGTTTCGCCGGGGCCGAGCTGCCGAAAAATCTGAAAGTTGAAGAATTGGATACCCAAGCCTGCCTTCTCTCCTTCAAAGAAAAGAACCGGCAGAGACTCATGGAGATCGCCTCACGGGGAACGTTCCTGGATGAAGAGGATATCAACCGGTTCCTGGAGCTCTCCCTTCCCGGCATGGATGAGATTATGAGTTTTCTGGAAATCAGTCGGTGGGTTGCGGCCGGGACTTATGCCGAGATCATCGTGGATACGGCTCCGACCGGCCACACTCTGCGGCTCCTGGAGATGCCTGACCTGATGGAAAAGTGGCTGGAAGCGCTGGATACTCTTCTGGCCAAGTACCGCTATATGAAGAGGCTGTTCCATGGCTCTTATCAGGAGGACGATCTCGATCGATTCATCGCCGGACTTACATCCGACGCCAAACAGATGCAGAGCCTGCTCAAGGACCCTCAACGCTGCCGTTTCGTTCCCGTGATGCTGGCCGAGGCCTTGAGCGTGGAAGAGACACTGGATCTGATCCGTGAACTGAAACACCTTGGCATCAGGATCGCGGATATCGTGGTCAACCGGCTTTATCCGGAAAGTCAGTGTACCCTGTGCAGGGATATTCGCTCCCGGCAGATGGTGGAACTTTCCCGTCTCTTCCGCGAGAAGCTCTTCTCCGGCGTAGGCCTCTGGGGAATCCCTATGTATCCGGAGGAAATCAAGGGGCTGGAAGGCCTTCTATCCTTCTGGAAGGGGCTCGATCCGCTATCTGCGCGCGCCTCGGAAGACCAGCCATCCCTGCCCTCGATCCCGCCGCGGGTAGCCGGCTCCATCGCCTTGCCACCGCCTGAGTCGTCTCTGCTCGTCTTCGCGGGAAAAGGTGGGGTCGGAAAGACTACCTTGGCCTGCGCCACGGCCCTGCGCCTGACACAGGCATATGGCGGAAAAAAGATTCTCCTTTTTTCCGCCGATCCGGCACATTCCCTGTCAGATTGCCTCGACATGAGCATCGGCTCCGAACCGACGCCGGTAACGCCAGGACTATGGGCCATGGAAGTGGATGCCGGGGCGGAATTCGCCTCGCTGAAAAATCAGTACCGCCGTGAAATAAAACAGTTTCTGACCAAAATCATGCCTAACCTCGACATGACATATGATCGGGAAGTCATCGAGCGGCTCATGGACCTATCCCCGCCAGGGATAGACGAGCTCATGGCGCTGACATCGGTGATGGATTTCCTTGCCGAGGACCGCTTCGACGCGCTGGTCCTGGATGCCGCGCCGACAGGGCATCTGATAAGACTCCTGGAACTCCCCGAAATCATCGAGCAGTGGCTGAAGGTGGTATTCGGTCTCTTCCTGAAATATCGGGATATTTTCCGGCTGCCGAAAATAACCAATCGCCTTGTCCAAATTTCCAAAGATCTGAAACGCCTCCGGGCGATGCTGCATGACCCCTCCAAGGCGGCCCTGTATGCCGTCAGCATTCTCACGGAGATGTCCTTTGCGGAGACGCAAGATCTGCTGGCCGCATGCAAGCGTCTGGCTGTTCCGGTCTCCTGCCTGTTCCTGAATCTGGCGACGCCGGAGAGCGCCGATCCTCTGTGCTCCTGCATTTTCCGCCGGGAGTCGCTTGTCAAAGAACGCTTTGCGGCGGCCTTCCCCGGCACTTCGCAGACGCTCGTGTACCGACAAAGCGACCCCCGGGGAATAGCAGAGCTCACGGCCCTCGGGCAACTCCTGTATATGACCGGCAACGCAGGCGGGATAGCGGGAACGGAGGGTTACCGGCATGGATAGAATGATGAATTGTGGAACGCACTCCAGCCGGAGGGGGCAGCATGCCCGATGACTTCGCCCTTGAAAAAGAACATGTGAGCCTCTGCGAGGCCCTGGACCGGATTCTCAACAAAGGCGCTGTAATTGTCGGTGAGGCAATAATTTCCGTTGCCGATATCGATCTGATCTATCTGAGCTTGCAGGTGATCGTATCCTCCGTGGAAACAGCCAGGAAGGGAAAAAGCCAGACATGATGAACATCAGCGATGATTCTTTAGCGTATCCCGCAGTCGAATCGATGGTGGATTCTCCCGCTATAGGAGACTTTGCCAAAACAATGACGGCAGGCAGCGCGCTGTTGCCGCCCCGCCGTCTGGATATGGATCATGAAAAAAAGAAGGACGGCTTGGCTCAACTGGTCCTGACAGTGGTCAAGCTCCTCCACGAACTCCTGGAAAAACAGGCGCTCCGGAGGATCGACGGGGGCGATCTCACGGATGCCGAGATCGAGCGACTCGGACTGACCCTCATGCAACAATCCGAGGTGCTCACCAGGATCGCCGGCGAGTTCGGTCTCGAGGATGAAGATTTGAATCTGGACTTGGGCCCTCTGGGAAAACTTCTATAAATGGGAGATGAAAAATGGCAGAAACACGCAGAGTCACGAATTCCGTGGGAAGCACGAACCTGGCGGACCTTCTCGAGCGGGTTCTGGACAAGGGCATCGTCATCGCAGGCGATATCAGGATCAACCTTGTCGATGTCGAGTTGCTGACGATCCAGATTCGCCTGGTTATCTGCTCGGTGGATAAGGCCAAGGAAATGGGCATGGACTGGTGGGTGAACAATCCCGCCCTGTGCTCCCGGGCCAAAAGCGAAAAAGCCCTGCCGGATGCGCTCGATAGGCTCGAGGACCGGCTGGCCCGACTCGAGACCTCGCTGGCTGGTCAACGATGAGACGAGGCCGCGCATCATCATCGAAGGTTGATCACGGCGGCCAGAATGTTCCACCCGTATCCCGCGACGAGCGCTCCTGCGAAGATTGTCGCGACGTAGTAGACAAAGATCCTCGGCTTGACGAGGACCCACACCGCGGTCATCGCGGGGATCGTCGTCGCCGCGCCGCCGACGAGGAAGGCAAGGGCTGCGCCGCCCGACATCCCGCTCTCCAGGAGTCCCCGGACTATGCCGAGGGCGGCGAGGTTGGTCACGTAGAGAGGCACGCCGATGGCTGCGGCGAACAGGACGCCCAGACGCGACTCCGATCCCGCGACGGATGAGACCAGGTTGGCGGGAAGGAATTTGACGATGACCGTCTCGAGGAAAAAAGCCAGGAGCATGATCGCCATCAGCGATGGAAGTTCCTTCAGGGAATCGACCGCGATCCCCACGAGCCTGGACCGCGAGCCCGTTTCACCTTCAGGTTCGCCCGCAGGGATGCTCTTTCCGTTTCCGGAATCTGCAGGACTGCAGTCGCGCGTCTGCGGAAGGGAGCAGGAGCAGGTCTTCAATGCCTGAGCTCCTCTCGGCGATTGCGGTGACAGAGTCGGCCCGGCGGCGGCACAGCAGCTGCCGGCAACTTTAAGCCCGCCTGAGTCGGCGTTCGCGACTTCACGGTTTCCGCCGGGAATCCGCAAGCCTTCCGCTCCGAAAATACCTTTTTTTTCGAGATAATGCGCCCCAAAGCCCGCAGCGAGGCTCAGCAGTGTCGTCGCGGCCAGGCGCCCGATGGCGAGGGGCAGGCCGAGAACTCCGGCCGAAAGCACGAATATTTCCGGGTCCATGGACGGAGAAGCTATCCAGAAGGCCATGACCGGTCCGAGAGGCATTCCCGCGCTGAGGAAGCCCGCGATGACGGGGATGACTCCGCAGGAACAGAGCGGCGAAAATGCACCCGCGATCGTGGCGAGAAGAATCGCCATCATCGGCCTCGATCTCAGCGCCGGAACGAAACGAGAGGAAAGGCCCGATCGCTTGAGCCACTGGGCCAGCGGTACGGTGACGAGAATGAGCGGAAGAACGTGGAGAAAATTCTTCCCCATGAGGGGAAGGGCGAAAGCGAGAAAATCGTACATATTCACTCCTTTATCGTATTTTTACGATAATAACTCGTTTAAAAATCGCCCGCTTACAATCGACGGACTCATGGTTCTGGAACGGCGCGAGCTCTCAGTCCAGGCCTGCTGAGCGCCTTCAGAGAATGCGCTGGACGACCGAACGGAACCAGGCGATAGTGTCGCTGTCCAGGCTGTAGCAGACGGCCGGCCCTTCGATTTCGCCCGATATCCATCCGGCTCCGCGCAGCACCTTGAGATGCTGGGAAACCGTCGCCTGAGCCAAGGGCAAAGAATCCACGATTTCGCCCGTGATGCATCCAGGATGGGTTACGAGAAACTTGACGATCTCAAAGCGCACGGGATTGCCGAGGGCTTTCAACATCCTGACAAACCGGGCCTGTTCGTCCCCGTCTATGTCGAGCGTGCAGCACGCGCGGGGGATTGGCCGGAAGCTCCGGATGTTTTGATGCTCTGACTGTTCTTTCATATCTACACTATATCGTATTTTTACGATAATAGCAAGCCCCTTCGTTCTTCCTATTGCCCAAAAGCCCCGATCGGGGTAGTTTTGACCGCCATGACCGAACTCAGCCAGGAAATTCAGAAGCGATTGACTTTCGCGATCATCTCTCACCCTGACGCGGGAAAAACGACGATCACCGAGAAACTCCTTCTCTTCGGAGGGGCGATACACATCGCCGGCGCCGTCAAGAGCGGAAAAAACACGAGAGCTGCCGTCTCCGACTTCATGCAGATGGAGAAGGAGCGCGGCATCTCGATCAGCTCTTCGGTCATGGGATTCGAGTACGGCGGGCGCAAGATCAACCTTCTCGACACGCCGGGGCACGCCGATTTCTCTGAGGACACGTACCGCGGTCTCTCCGCAGTCGACTCGGCCCTCATGGTCATCGACTCCGTGAAGGGTGTCGAGGAGAGAACGCGCAAGCTCTGCGTGGTCTGCCGCATGCGCTCCACCCCCATCATGACCTTCATCAACAAGCTCGACCGCGAAGGGAAGGACCCCATCGAGCTTCTGGACGAGGTTGAGCGGGAGCTCGCCGTGGAGGTGAGACCTGTCACCTGGCCCATCGGCCAGGGAAGGGCTTTCAAGGGCGTGTACAACCTCGTCGACAGGACCCTCCACCTCTTCCATCCGGGGGAAGTCACGAAGCCGGTCGAGACCGTCGATATCTCCGAGCTCTCCGATCCCGAGCTCGACCGCCACGTCGGCTCCAGCCTCGCTGCCCGGCTCAGGGAAGACGCGGCCCTTCTCTCGGAGATCTACCCGCCCTTCGACGCGGAAGAATACTTCGAGGGGAAGATCACCCCGGTGTTTTTCGGTTCGGCGTCCAACAACTTCGGCGTGCGGGAGCTTCTGGACAAACTCGTCGCCCTCGCGCCCTACCCCACCCCGAAATCCTCCGACGAGCGCGAGGTCTATCCGGAAGAGCCGAAGATGACGGGCTTCGTATTCAAAATCCACGCGAACCTCGACCCGAAGCACAGAGACCGCGTCGCCTTTTTCCGCATCTGTTCGGGGAAATTCGAGCGGAACAAAACCTACTACCACGTCAGGTCGGGAACGCCTTTCCGGACTTCGAACCCCACGGCCTTCATGGCGCAGGACCGCGACATCATCGACGAGGCCTGGCCGGGCGACATCATCGGTCTGCATGATACGGGGACCTTCAAGATCGGCGACACGCTCACGGAAGGCGAAGGACTGTCGTTCAAGGGCATCCCGAGCTTCGCGCCGCAGATTTTCCGCGCCATCGTGAACACGAATCCACTGAAAGAAAAACAGTACACCAAGGGTCTCAATCAGCTCGCCGAGGAAGGTGTGGCGCAGATTTTCTCCCGGCCGCACCGGCCGAACGCGCGCGTTCTCGGCGTTGTCGGTCAGCTCCAGCTGGAAGTGCTGCAGTACCGCCTCGAGCACGAATATGGCGCGAGTTGCGCCTACGAGCCCCTCGAGTTCACGATGGCGCACTGGGTGACGGCCGACGATCCGGAGGACCTGGATACCTTCGTCGAGGAGAATATGCGCAAGGTTCTCGTCGATATACGGGAGAACTTCGTGTTCATGACGGAGGGTCCCTGGGCCCTCGACTATTTCCGCAAGCGCTATCCGGCCATCAGGTTCTACTCGACGAGCGAGATGGTCGAACACAGGGCTTGATGCCCAGGCGGCACCTGCATTTCGGGCAGGTCTTTCCAGTACTTTTTCGGCATGCGACTGGCCTGGAGGCGGAAATTCGTCCTCTCCTTTATTACAACCGAGGAGAAGTAGTGGGCCCAGCTCGTGCGGAGCATCGTCTCTTCCGCGGAGAGGGGGAGATTCGCGTCGGAGAAGGCCTCCTGAGCGCTGCCATCGGGGAGAAAACCAGAAGGGATGCCAGCGGGGAGGCCAATGGAAAAGCCAGAGACAAGGCGCCAGGGCTTCCCCGGATGGTGGAGGATGGCCTCTCCCCGTTTCCTGTCGTGTATGGCAAAGCTCATGGCAGGGAAGCGGACGGCGAAGTGATCGGCGATCAGGGTGAGGATGTTGCATTCAGGCTCGATCCCGGCATACCAGGATCCGTCCACGAGTTCCGCGAAGCGCAGGAGACCTGTCACGAGACGGACCTGGGCGCAGGTCCTGATAGCGGCTTTTTCCACAAGGCCGACATGGGGACAGGAGAGATCGTCGAGCACGATCCCTCCCTCCTTCAGCATTCTGACGAGAACCTGGCAGATCGCTGGTTCCTTCCCCGCAAGATCGGAACAGAAAGCCTCGAAGCAAGTGAGAAGAGCCGCCTCTCCCGCCCTCCGGGACAGGCGAGCCCAGAGTCGCGCCGCGCGTAGGTCGTCGCGCGGGATGACGAGGGGCTCATCGAAAAGCTCCCCGGACTCGGCCCTGCTCCGGACAAGAGGAAGGGGAAAACCCGCGTGGCCGCGGTTGATGGCCTCGGCCACGGCGCAGAGGAATCCCGGAAAACTGCCGTCATGGACAAGGATGCACTGCCCGGAGTCCGGGTTCGCGACGGTGTATTCTCCGATCCCGGTTTCTCCGGTCTCCCTCATGCGCCGCCATCCCAGAGGAATTCGAGCTGAGGGGAGGGATCGTTCCGGGAGATGGGATCGGCGAGAATCCGGCGCAGTTCGGCCGGCTTGTCCAGCATGTGGCCGGGACGGGCGGGCTCCCGGATCCAGGAGGTATTTTCCGGCCGCAGATGCGGCCCGGAATCCCGCCTGCCCGCCTTATCTGTGCCTGTACCTATGCCGGGCATCTTCCCCGAACAGGTGATGAACCACCGCGCCCTCTTCATCACCACACCGAGAGACGGCAGGGTTTCCGCGCGAAGCAGGTTTCTCCGTCGCGCCCTCACGATGCGCGACGCCGAGCGGGGACCGATGCCGGGGATTCTCAGAAGATCGCGGTATTCGGCCGTGTTGATCTCGAGGGGGAAGAGGTGGAGATTGCGGAGGGCCCAATCGCTTTTCGGATCGAGAAGGGTATCCAGAAAGGGCCTGGACGGATCGAGGATCTCGGCGGCGGAAAATCCGTAGAAGCGGAAGAGCCAATCGGCCTGATAGAGCCTGTGCTCGCGCGCAAGAGGCGGTCCGGGCAGGGCAGGCAGGCGGGAGTCGGCGCCCGTGGAGATGAAGGCGGAGTAATAGACACGCCGCACGTCATAGGCGAGATAGAGATTCTCCGCCAGATTCAGGATCGTCGCATCGGATTCGGGACTGGCGCCTACGACGAGTTGGGTAGTCTGTCCCGCGGGGAGGATGGCCGCGCCCGGGTTCCGGGTGCGGTCCATCCGGGCATCCATGACACTTTGCGGGCTCCTCCTGCCGTCGTAGAGAGGCTCAGGCTCCGCCACTGCCAGCTCTTGCCGACTCTCTGAGGTGGAAGGCAGATCGGGCCAGGTCCGCGGGTTCACAGGCAGGAGATTCTTCGGCTCGTATCCGCTCGCGCGGGCCAAGGTCCGCATCGGACCGAAGATGGAGCGCGGAGTCTTGTCGGGAGCGACGCGCGCGAGGCTCGCGGCGCTCGGGAGCTCGATATTGACGGATACTCGGTCAGCCCAACGCGCGGCTTCCAGAACCAGGACCTCCGAGGAACCAGGTATGACCTTCATGTGGATGTAGCCGCTAAATCGCTCCCTGGTCCTGAGAGTTCGGGCGACAGATATCAATCGCTCCATCGTCGCATCGGGGCAGCCAAGAACGCCCGAAGAGAGGAAGGCCCCCTCGATGTAGTTGCGCTTGTAGAAATCCACGATGAGGCGGACCAGCTCACCGGACTCGAAGGTCGCGCGGCGGATGTCGTTTGAGCGTCTGTTCACGCAATAGGCGCAGTCATAAGAACAGACATTGGAGAGAAGGACTTTGAAGAGGGCGACGCAGCGGCCATCGGCGGACCAGGCGTGACAGATGCCACCGACGGCCGCTGTTCCGGTGCCGCCGGGCGTGTTCGCGCGGGCGCTTCCCGCAGTCGAACAGGAGGCGTCGAATTTGGCCGCATCCGCGAGGATGCCGATCTTGTCGATTGTCGTCATTTCACACACCACGAATCATTATACTACACACATATGTAGTAGTCAAGTGTGCAGTGAGTCGCGGGTATGAACCCACCCCGAATTAAACTATCCCGGCTCTCCACTCCTCTTTGCGCCGGCAGGCGGCGCAGGCTTTGATGAAGTTGCGCGCGGGGGCGGGGTCGCTTGCGAAGTGGATGTGGAGGTAGGAGGCAAAAACAGCCTTTCGCACCAGACCGTCGGGAAGAGGCTCCCCTCCGGGTCTGGACACAAGGATGGCCGCACCGGCTTCATAGCCGGGCCCCGCAGCGGTTCCGGCCTCGATCCTCGACCAATGGAAGCGGTGCCCGACGAGGCGGTCGCCGGCCCTGCCGAGAATGCAATCCCTTTGCAGCACCGCGTCGTGATAGCCGAGAGCCGCCTGCCGTTCTCCCATGATGGCCCGGCCGCGGAATACGCCGGCCATGGACCAGGCTGAACCGTCGCCGACGACGATCGAATCCATGAGATACATGTACCCGCCGCACTCCGCGAACACGGGGCAACCTGCGTCGGCGAAGTCGCGGATCGCCTTGCGCATCGCGATGTTGGCCTCGAGATCCGCGGCATGGAGTTCCGGATAGCCCCCGCCCAAATACAGTCCCGTACAGGCTTCGGGCAGAGCGGCGTCCCGCAGCGGACTGAAAAAGACCAGCTCCGCGCCCAGGCGCCTCAGGATGTCGAAGTTGTCCTCATAATAGAAGGAAAATGCCTCGTCCCGAGCCACCGCGATCCTCGCGACCGGCAGTGAGGGAAAAGATGCCCGGAGGAAGGATTCGCGCGAGCCGGCCCCAGGATCGACAGCCGAACGCGCTATCGCGAGGATCGCGTCGAGGTCGACATGTTCTTCGACAGAGTCCGCCAGCCGGCCGGCGATCCGCGAGAATTCCGCGTTTTCAGCGCCCGACACGAGTCCGAGATGGCGTTCGGGCAGGCATATCGCCCGGTCGGCCGGGAGATAGCCGAGGACAGGGAGCCTTGTCGCCATTTCCACCGATTCCCTGACGAGCCGGTAATGGGCTTCGCTGCCGGCACGGTTGAGAAGGAAGCCGGCGATCCGCGAAGGCCTGCGGTAGCGGATGAAGCCGAGGGCCATGGCGGCCGCGCTCGAGCTGGTGCCTGAGATGTCGATTATGAGGAAGACAGGAAGATCGAGAAGACGCGCGAGGCTCGCCCCCGAACCTGAATCGTCGTGTGGACCCGCGCCGTCGTAGTAGCCCATGACGCCCTCGACGAGGGAGATGTCGGCCTTTGCAGCATGTGCGCGGAAGAGCGCCCGGATCCTGGGTCCGGATACGAGCCGGGTGTCCAGATTGCGCGAGGGGCTGGCGGACAAAAGGGAGTGCAGACTGGGGTCGATGTAATCGGGACCCGCTTTGAAAGGCTGGACGCTGAGCCCTCTTCGCGCGAGGGCGGCCAGAATGCCGAGAGTCCAGCTCGTCTTGCCCGCCCCTGAATGGGTCGCGGCTATCATGAATCGCGGGAATGCTGCCATGCTGCCTCTGTGGGCTACGGCGCGTCCGGGGCGCTGCCCCCTCAATATTCGATTCCCTCTCGGGCCGCCACTCCCTTGTCGATGTAGTGCTTGACCGGGTGCATCTCGGTGACGAGGTCGGCGGCCTCGACGAGGCGGGGATGGGCGTCCCGCCCGGTGACGACGAGTTCGCAGGACGCGGGCCGCAAGGCCACGAGGGCGAGGACCTCTTCTACAGGGAGGAGGCCGCGCGCCACGGCGACATTGAGCTCGTCCAGGATGACAAGGTCGAAGGAACCCGAAGCGAGGACAGCGCGGGCGCGCTCCATGCCTGCCCGCGCCGCCTTTTCGTCGCGCCCGGAGACCGGCTCGTACACTGAACGCGTCGCCCCGAAAAGCTCGTGCACGACGGAGGGAAGGAGCTTCAGGGGGATTGTCTCGCCGGAGTACTCGTGCTTGAGAAACTGGCCGATAAATACGCGTTTCCCGTGTCCGGCGGCGCGAAGCGCGAGCCCGAAGGCGGCCGTCGTCTTGCCCTTGCCGCAGCCTGTGTAGATCTGGAAGCAGTTCATCCACAAAACCTCTTTCTGTTTTCTGACGCCGTATATTTCTCTTGACACTGTCGCGCGAGATAGTGTAATTTCATTTCACTTTTTCCACAACCGGCCCCGGCACGCACCGGGTGATCCGCATCGCGCGGATCTTCCTCCCCGGAGGACAAAAAATGTTCGTATTCTCCACTCGCGCACGGGCCAGCCGCTAGGCTCCCGTCGGCCTGCCCGAGAGTCGGTCGTCGCCAGACGAGCCGACAGGCGATCTCTCAGGTATGCCCACAGGTGAGTCTTGGGCGCCCTATCCCACACAATCCTCTCATAGTTCCGTGCGTCGCTTTTCCGAAACGCACGTTCACGCGTATTTTTTGCGCGTGCGACTGTCCGCGGCATTCTGGTGCCGCTCAGAGGTCATCCACATCATGAACAGTGCTCCCATGCCCACGGCATCGCTTCTCCGGAACCCCGGTGCCGCGCGCGGGCTGTACGGCCTTCTTTCAGGGTTCAGGCTCGCATACCTCATCTCCCTCCTTCTGACAGGGGCTGGCGTGGCGACGGAAATAGCCGTCAACTTCGTTCTCAAGGACTTCGTCGATTCCGGATTTTCCGGGACGAAACCCCTCCTCTCCCTCGCTTTCGCCGCGGCAACCGTCGTGGGGCTCGCCCTCGCGCGGGGTATTCTCTCTTTCTTCGCCGGACGCGGATCGGCGGGAGTGGCCGAGGGCATCGCGCGCGCCATCCGGGAAGGGATTTTCGATCAGCTCCAGCGACTTCCCTTCTCCTGGCACGACAGGATGCGGACGGGGGAACTCATACAGCGCGCCACATCCGATGTCGACACGGTCCGCCGTTTCTACGGAGATCTCGTGCCCGGCATCGCCCGCATCGTCTTCCTCTTCGCACTCAACTTCGCGGCTGTGGCGGTCCTCGACATACGACTCGCCCTCCTCTCCTCCATCGTGGTCCCCGCCGTCGCCGCAGTCTCCGTCTTCTTCTTCAACAGGATTTTCGCGGCCTACGACACATACCAGGCGACGGACGGCAAGGCCAGCGCAGTCCTGCAGGAAAACGTCACGGGAGTCCGCGTCGTCAAGGCCTTCGCGAGGCAGGATTTCGAAACCGCGAAATACGAGGAAGCCAACGGATCCCGCTACCGCTCGGGAAAGAAACTGATCTTCCTCCACTCCTTCTACTGGCCGGTCTCGCACACGCTCTGCGCGGCCCAGACCCTCGCGGGCTGGTACTTCGCGGGCGCGATGGTCTTCGACGGCAGACTCTCCATCGGCTCCTTCGTGGCCTACACCAGCATGCTCGGCGGACTCATCTGGCCCCTGCAGAATCTGGGCCGCCTCGTCTCGCAGATTTCCACGAGCGCGGTCTCCTACGGAAGGCTCGGGGAGATAGCCCTCGGAGAGATCGAGACGATGGGGGAAGTCGGGGAACCGGAGGAGAGCGCGGAGGAAGGCCAGAGACCGCGCGGCCACCTCGTCTTCGAGGATGTCTGGTTCGCCTACCGCTCCGACGACGGCGAGACGCGCTGGGCGCTGAAGGGAATCAGCTTCGAGGCTCTGCCGGGACAGCGGATAGCCCTCCTCGGCCCGCCCGGATCGGGCAAGACGACGCTCGTCAACCTGATTCCGCGCTTCTACGAGCCGACGAAGGGCCGCATCCTCCTCGACGGGAAACCGCTCGCCGACTACCCGAAGGCCCTGCTCCGCGGGACGGTCGGAATCGTCGAACAGCAGCCCTTCCTCTTCTCGATGACGATACGCGACAACATCGCCTACGGGTCGAAGCGCGAACTCGAAGACGAGGATGTCGAGCGCGCGGCCTCGGCGGCGGCCATCCACGACTCGATCCGCTCCTTCCCCCAAGGTTATGCGACACTGGTCGGCGAGCGCGGCGTGACCTTATCGGGCGGGCAAAAACAGCGCGTCGCGATCGCGCGGACCCTCGTGAAGGATCCGGCCATCCTCATATTCGACGACTCGACCTCGGCCGTCGACGCGGGGACGGAGGACTCGATCCGCTCGGCTCTCGACGAGACGGTCGGCGGCCGCACGACCTTCGTCGTCGCGCACAAGGTGCGCACCCTCATGGACGCGGATCTCATACTCGTGCTCCGCGACGGCGAGATCGCCGAACGCGGCAGGCACGGAGAGCTCATGGAAAACGGCGGATTCTACCGCCGCGCCTTCGATCTGCAGACGCGGATCGAAGACGACCTCGAAAAGGAACTGGAACGTGGACGAACAACTTGATGAAGAAGAATTCGACTCGAGCTTCGACGGAAGGACCGTACTGCGGATACTAGGGGCCGCGCTCGGCAGGGCGCCGCTCTTCTTCGGTTTCGTGGCCTTCGTCATAACGGTTTCGATACTGGAATCCTACGGCACCTACATCACCAAGCTCGTGATCGACGAGGGCATGCTCGCCGCGGACTGGGCCCGCACAGCGACTCTTCTTTTCCGTTACGGCATCGTCATGCTCATGCAGGCGGCGGCGGTGTTCGGCTTCATCTACTGCGCCGGCCTCCTCGGCGAGTGGCTGCAGTACGACCTCCGGAAACGCATCTTCGCGAAGCTCCAGAGCCTGGACTTCGCCTTCTTCGACCGCACGCCGACGGGACGCATCATGTCCCGCGCGCATTCGGATACCTCGAAGGTGGCCGATTTCGCGACCTGGATGCTGCTCGATCTCTTTTGGGCGATCGCAAACATCGCCTCGGCCCTGTGGTTCATGATCAAAATCGACGGCACCCTGGCCCTGGCGGTGGCAGCCGTCCTTCCGCCCCTCGTATTCGTCGCGCTGAAATTCAAAAAACGGATCCTCGGGGAATTCCGCAAGGTCCGGTCGGCGAACTCGAAGATAACCGCGAGCTACAACGAGAGCATCACGGGCGTGCGCGTGGTGAAGGCGCTCGCGAGGGAGAAGGAAAATCTGGCGACCTTCTCCTCCCTCACCGGGGAAATGTACCGCCACTCCTTCAGGGCGGCATGGCTCTCCGCGCTCTTCCTGCCGGTCGTCCAGATCATCACCTCGCTCGCCCTGGGCGCCGTGATACTCATCGGGGGACGGAAGATCGCGCTCGGAACGATCACGGTCGGGAGCATCAAGGCCTTCGTCTCCTACATCGCCTTCATCATGTGGCCGATAAGCGATCTTGCGCGCGTGTACTCCGAAATGCAGCACGCCATCGCGGGCGGGGAGAGAATCTTCGCCCTCCTCGACACACAGGCGGGCATACGGGACAGACCGGATGCGCGCGCCTTCAGCCGCATGGAGAAGGAAATCGAGTTCCGCGATGTCGGCTTCCACTACACCGAGGAGGCGCCGGTCCTTTCGGGTTTTTGTCTGAAGATAGAAAGGGGGCAGACGGTGGCCCTCGTGGGGCCGACGGGCGGAGGAAAGAGCACGATAGCCAACCTCGCGGCGCGCTTCTACGAACCACGCTCGGGGCAAGTGCTCATCGACGGTGTCGACTACCGCGAATACAGCCTCTCGTCCTGGCAGTCGCGCCTCGGCGTCGTGCTCCAGACGCCCCACCTCTTCTCGGGCACGGTGGCGGAGAACATACGCTACGGGCGGCTCGACGCGACGGACGAAGAGCTCGGGGAGGCGGCGAGGCTCGCGCACGCGGAGGAGTTCATCCTGAAGCTCGAGGGCGGCTACGCGGCACAGGTCGGCGAGGGCGGCGCCCTCCTCTCGGTCGGCCAGAAACAGCTCCTCGGCATCGCCAGGGCCCTTCTCGCCAGGCCCGAGTTCGTCATCTTCGACGAGGCGACGAGCTCCATCGACACCGTGACCGAGGACCTCATCCAGAAAGGCATGAAGTCCCTTCTCGCGCAGAGCGCGGGGCTCGTCGTGGCGCACAGGCTCTCGACCATACGCGAGGCCGACAGAATTCTCGTCATCGACGGCGGAAGGATCGTCGAGTCCGGGACCCACCACGAGCTCCTCGCGAAGAAAGGCGTCTACCGCGAACTCTACACGAGTCAGTTCAGGACGGAGCGCGAGGAGGCGGCGGAAGAGCAGCTGTTCGCGTGACGCGGGGACCCGGAACGGTGTCCGCACGGTGACGCATGCGCTCCCATCCCGCGTTCATCGGGTATTCAGGTATTCAACCCCGCGCTCCGCTGAAAGTCCGCGGGGGAATGCCCTGTCTCCAGTTTGAACCTCCGGGAGAAGACAGAGGGGTCGCGGTAGCCGACGGAGGCCGCGACCTGGGCGACGCTGAGCCTGCCCGGGGCGAGAAGGCTACGGGATCTCTCCATGCGGAGGCCAGTCAGGTAACGCTTGAGACTCGTGCCCGTGGCGCGCGAAAAGAGTTCGGACAGATAACTCCTGTCGAGGCCGATGTGGCGCGCGACATCGGCGGTATCGATGGGCCGGATGAAATGCTCCTCCATGAACCGCCTGGCCGCATCGACATAGTCGGTTCCCGGCCGGGGAACTCCCGGATTTCCCGGCGAAACTCCGCGCCGCATGTCGGCGAGCTGGGCGAGCGAGAGGCGGAGGCAGGCGTCGGCGGCCAAGGACGACAGAGCCCCGCCTTCCTCGAGATGGGCCCGGGCGCGGCGGAAGAGCGAAGCGAGGGCGAAGGATTCGGGCAGGCTGAAGGCGGACGATTCTGGCGCGATGCCGCAGGCCGCGAGGGCCGGGGCCGCCCCCGATCCGGAAAATCCCATCCAGAGATAGTGCCAGGGATCATCCCGCGAGGCCCGGTACTCGTGCTCCTGACCGGGAAAGAAGACGAAGCCCGAGCCCTTTCCGAGCCTGTGCGAGGCGCCGCGCGTCCAGACCCTGCCCTCGCCCCCGACGATGTAGTGAAAGAGGACATGGTCGCGGACTCCGCCGTAGCGATGCCCGGGGAGGCAGTCCTCCTCGCCCGCGTAGCGCAGCGAGAGCCACGAATCGGAGGAAGGCGGCGCGTAACTTTCCTTCTGGGCCATGAGGCCGGCTCCTTTCGGGCGCGCGATGGGTTCCCAATTCTTCCTGGGGCCTTTGCATCGTGCCATCATGCGGGCGAAAACCCTGTTCCGACAATTAGACATCGGAATCCGACATTTCATCAAGAGCATACAACAAATCGTCATGTACGAATCAGAGCCTGCGGTCTAGGATCGGACTCACGGAGGTTCGCCCATGGCAAAAATCACCTTTCTCGGCGCGGGGAGCACGGTCTTCGCGAAAAACATACTGGGGGACGCGATGCTCACGCCCGCCCTCTCGGATGCAAAGATAGCGCTCTACGACATCGACGCCGGGAGGCTCGAAGACTCCTTCCTGATGCTGAACACGCTCAACGCCACGATAAACTCGGGACGCGCCCGCGTAAGCCGCCACCTCGGCCCACAGGAGCGCGCAAATGCCCTGCGCGGCGCCGACTTTGTCGTCAACGCGATCCAGGTCGGCGGATACGATCCCGCGACGATCGTCGACTTCGAAATTCCGAAGAAGTACGGACTCAGGCAGACGATCGCGGATACGCTCGGGATCGGAGGAATCTTCCGGGCCCTCCGGACCGTTCCCGTCATGCTCGATTTTGCCAGGGATATCGAGGAAGTCGCCTCCGACGCCTGGATGCTCAACTACACGAACCCCATGTGCATGGTGACGGGAGCCATGCTGCGCGGATCGGGCGTGAAGACGGTCGGACTCTGCCACTCCGTGCAGGTATGCGCCCGGACGCTCCTTGCGGATGTCGGGATGGAGATCCCGGAATCCGACCTTGCGTGGAAAATAGCCGGCATCAACCACATGGCCTGGCTCCTCGAAATAAAGGCGCGGGGCGTCGACCTCTATCCGGAGATCAAGGTCCGGGCCGCGGCGCTGAACGAGTCCGCCCGGAAACCGGAGGGAAACAAGCACGGCGATATGGTCAGGCTCGAGATCATGCGCCACTTCGGGTATTATGTGACGGAATCCTCGGAGCACAACGCCGAGTACACGCCCTACTGGATCAAGCGCGACCGGCCTGACCTTGTCGACGAGTTCAACATTCCCCTCGACGAATACCCCAGACGCTGTGTGAACCAGATCACGGGCTGGAAAAAACGCCGCAACGAAATCGTGGCCGACCCGCGACTGACCCACGAAAAGACGAGCGAGTTCGGAGCCGGAATAATGGAGGCGATAGTGACGGGAAATCCGTTCCGCGTCCACGGCAACGTGCTCAATGCGGGACTCATCCCGAACCTTCCGGCCGACGCTGTCGTCGAAGTGCCCTGCCTCGTGGACAAGAACGGCGTCCAGGGCTGTTACGCCGGCCCTCTGCCCACACAGTGCGCGGCGCTCAACATGACGAACATAAACGTCCAGCTCCTCGCTGTGGAGGCGGCCCTGAAACGCAGCCGCGACCTCGTCTACCAGGCGGCCTATCTCGACCCGCGCTGCGCGGCAGAGCTCACGCTCGATAGAATCCGCGCCCTGTGCGACGATCTTTTCGAGGCGCACGGCGGCATGATTCCGGAGTACCGCTGAACCGCGCAGGCCCGCCTCCCCTCGGCTGCGGGACTGACCACGGGACGCGGGCGTGCCACAGCGCGATCGTCCAGTCCGAGCGCCTTGAGCCATATTGATGCGCGCGGCGGCGGTCGCTAGGATAGGCTGACCGATGCGCGAGGAAGCCTGATGCAGAGACGGACAGCCGAGACGACACATGGAGCCATAGAGTCGCCCAAAGCCCTCGGAAAGGCGATGACGGTCTCGACCGCCGCCGGCGCTCTCGGAACCATGTGGGTCCACGTCTGCTCTCCCCAGCCGATATTCAACGTCTTCCTGGTAAATCATCTCGGGGCCTCGTCGTCTACGCTCGGGCTCCTCATCGCCATCATGCAGGCTTCGGCCGTTCTCCAGCTTTTCTCCGTGTTCATCTACGCCCGGCTTCCCGCGAGAAAAGCGTTCTGGATCGGTTTCCACCTCCTTCACCGCGTGGCCGGGCTCATCGTCATGGCGATGGCCTTCTTCGTCGCCAGAGGCGGGGAGAAGGCCACGGCTGTCCGCTGGGTCGTCGTCGCGGTCGCCGTTTCCTGGAGCTTCATGAACCTGAGTTCCTCGGGATGGCTCAGCTGGATGGCCGACATCATTCCCGAGCGGAGCAGGGGCACCTTCTTCCTCCGGAGGTCGGCGGCCGCGCAGTTCGTCACTGTCATCTGGTTTTTCTCCGCGACGCTGCTGCTCGACCTCTTTCCCCCCGAATCCACCTTCTGGGTGTACGGCTGTATCATCGGGGTGGGGGGCATGGCGGGAGTGGCGGATATCCTTTTGCACCTGGCGATACCGGAGCCGGGCACGACGGCCCCGAAGGATGAGTCGATGAACCGGACAGCCAAGGATGAGTTCGCGGATTTCTTCGCCCCGCTCTCCAACAGGAATTTCATACGCTATTCGGTTTCGGTCGGGGCCGCCGTCTTCGCGATGAACCTGATCGGCCCCTTCCAGGCCCCCTACATCACCTCCCCCGAAGCCATCGGGGCACCGAACACCTGGCTCGGCATCATGACCGTGATCTCCCAGCTCGTGTGGGTCGCGATAGCCCCGTTCTGGGGCGTCGTGATGGACCGCTACGGGCGGAAACCCGTCGTCCTCCTCGGGTGCCTCACCACCCTCGGCTGGATCGGATTTTTCTTCCTCACGGGGAAAAACTACACATTCATCCTCCCCGTCATCGCCCTCGTCGTCGGCTTCTTCGGTCCGGCATTCTGGGAGGGCGCCGGCCAGCTCATGCTGACCCTCGCCCCTTCCGCGAACCGTGTCTCCTACATCGCCTGGTACAACACGATCGTGGGACTCGTATCGGCAATGTCGTCCATAATCGGAGGCGAGATGAAGGACATGCTGGGCGACTTCTCTCTCGACGCGGGATTCGTCCATCTGAGCGGATTCCATGTCGTCCTCGTCGCGGCCCTCGTCGCCATCGGATTTGCGATGATCCTCATCAACAAGACCAGGGAAGGGAAGCAGAAGAGCCTCGGCGACGTCGCGACCCAGCTCGCCGGGGGCACGCTCTTCAGGAGTTTCATGTCGCTCGACGCCCTCAACAAGGTCCAGGAATCGGGCAGAGTCGCGAGCGCGCTCCGCCGGATCGAGGACGGCTCGGGCGCCCTTCTCATGGAAGAGATCCTGGAGCGCCTCGACGATCCCTCGCCGGAAGTCAGGGAAGAGGCGGCCCGCGCCCTGGGCCGGATCGGGTCGCCGGAAGCGGTCGGCGCCCTTTCGGCGCGGCTTTCCGACGAGGACAGCATGATCCGCATCGAGGCCGCGCGCGCGCTCGGCCGGATCGGCGACCGGGGAGCCGTGCCCGCCCTCGCCGACGCGCTCTCCTCCCCTTCCGCCGAACTCAGGGCCGCCTGCGCGGAGGCTCTCGGCAGCATCGGAGACGACGAGTCCATCGACGCCCTCCTCCAGGCATTCCGATCCAGGCGCGAAGACACGGTCATCGTCATGGGGACAGAAGCGGCGAGCCGCGCAGGGGAAGGCGCCGAGGGCAGCGAGGCCCGCTTCGAAATATTCCAGGCCGTCTGGGAGCTTTTCCCGCGCTTCATCTCCACATCCAACACCGTCCTCAGGCGTCAGTACGCGACGGCGATCGCGAATCTGATAGGAAAACCCGGCGAGTTCTACCAGTACATGACCGGCGGAGAGGCCGAGAGGCTCGCCCGCTGCCGCGCGCTCAAAGCGCGGTTTGACGTGAACATCAGGGAACTTCTGGCGGGCAGCCACTCCGGCGCGGCGCGTCAGGGAAAAGCTGCACAGTCCGACGACCGCGCCGCGGGGCAGCGGGGGGCGGCGGTCGAGGCCGCCCTGTCCATGATCTCGGAAGCCATGGAGACCAGCCGGTGGAAGGAAGGGCTTTCGAGCCTCTTCGCCCTGAGCGATGCGGTCATGGATGTGCTGTTCGGACCAGAGGTGCGGGAAAAGGAATTCCTGACCCAGCTCCTCCAGATCGACATCCGCATGAGCACATGGTGGTGGCTTGTGCGCGAATCGAGAAGACTCGATTCCGGATTCGACGAGGGGATCGCGGGCATCCTCCTCCATCTCGGGATCTATTTCCTGCAGAGGCAATAGAAGAGCGGGAAAACTTGACTCCCTCACCTGCACAAATTAGTATCTATCATCATTGACCGCTCCGGACAGGAAGGAACCAGGTTGAACAGTCTCGACAGTTTCATCCAGACTTTCCTGAATGTGGCTTCGATCGGAACACTCGCGACTATCCTCGCCCTGATCTCAGGCAAGATCGGGAAACGCGGCGGCACCGAGTTCACTCTCATAGTCGCCACCCTCATCCTCTGGGCGACGGGC
This sequence comes from Treponemataceae bacterium, assembly GCA_963678065.2. GTDB lineage: Bacteria > Spirochaetota > Spirochaetia > Treponematales > Rectinemataceae. Next base: position 51,078 of record CAXXVZ010000003.1, on the reverse strand, counting down.
AGTTTTTTCGAAGGTATTTCGGATACCTTCGGGGCGAAACTGCTGTGGCGGAATTTCACGCAGATCGGAGTCTTCCTCGCTCCACTCGCCGTCAATCTGTTCGCCGGGGCCTACACGGGCGACAGTTCCCGCCGGACACGGCATCTGATGCTCGCAGCGCTCGCCATCCAGCTCGTCGCACTCTCCCTCATCTTCACGGACGGGACGCACCACATCATGAGGGAGCGGACAGGAATCAGCCTGACTCCCAGCCACAGCACTCTCATTGTCTGCCAGACTCTCGCGGGAATGGTATTCGTCTCCTTCAATTATTTCCTGGCTGTCCTGGCCGAGGTCCGGTTTTTCGCTTTCCTCTTCAAAGTTCCCCGCAGGAACCGGCCGCAGGTACTCGCCATCCTCATCGGGACCGCGATTCCGGCGGCTTCCGGTCTGATCGTGAGCGCGATCTCCGAAATCATCCCGATACCGATCCCCATATCCGTCTTTTTCATTCCGAGCTGCGCCATCGTCTACTATGGCGTGCGGCGCCACGGCTTCCTCGCCGTCACACCCCTTGCCCGGGAGAAAGTCCTGGAAGTCATCGACGACGGCGTACTCGTCTTTTCCGAGGAGGGCCTCATCCTCGACTCGAACGATGCCGCGAAGAAATTCCTTGCGCGGGCTTTTCCCGATGATCCCGACAATCCCGAACTCGTCATTCGCGGTGACCTTTCCGAGTTCCACAGGGCGATCGCGGGGCAGACGAAAACTGTTTTCGGCATGACGCTGGCCTCCTCCGACCCGCCGGCCGGAACACCGGATGTCCCGGCGGACGAAGACCCGGCGCCGCTCCCCCGTGAAACAGAGGCGCCGCATCGCAAAAACGGCCCGGATCTGTCTTCATTTCGCTATGAAATCACCATGTATCCGCTTGTGGCCGATTCGGCGCCCGTCGGATGGCTGGCCATCATCCGCGACAGCACCGAGCTTTTCAGGCAAGGCGAAATCCTCAGGGTCAGGGCAGAGACCGACGGACTCACGGGAGTCCTCAACAGGGAATGCTTCATCGCGAAGGTCGAGATGGCTCTCGAAGCGGGAAGCAGCATTCGCAGATACGCATTTCTCGTGGTCGACATCGACTACTTCAAGTGGATAAACGATACGATGGGACATTCGGAGGGCGACAGGATCCTCGCCGCCTTCGCGCACAGGATGTCAGTCCTCCTCGAGCCAGATGACCTCTTCGGCCGGCTGGGCGGCGATGAGTTCGGCATTTTCATGGAACGGGGAAGCGATGAGGACCTGCGCGCCGCCGCCCACGCGCTGGTTTCCGGAATCGCGGACACGGAGTTCGGCGCGGAGGACAGACTTCTCAGACTCTCCATCAGCATCGGAGCGGTTCTGGCGGACACCGATCGCCAGGAATCCTTCGAACTGCTCTACGCGAAGGCCGACAGGGCGCTTTACCGGGCCAAGGACAAGGGCCGCAACACCACACATTTTTTCGACACCGTGACAGTTTGACGGAGTCTTTGAGCCTTGAGAAAGCCGAAACCGGCTTCCCCTGCACCACGGCGATCTTTCGCCCTTCAGCCCGACCCCGATTCCTGCGACCTGAAGTCAGACCCGCCCGCCGTCCTGAGGTAGGCGCGCGCGGTCAGGGCGGCGAAGCAGACGAAGACGAGGGAAAAGCAGGCCAGGTTCACGAGTATCGGCAGAGTGAAGTTCTCGCCCAGCACCTTCGACATGGTGGCGAGGGCGAAGGCCCCGTGCGAGACGGCGAGGCCCAGGGGAATGCCGTAGAGGGGCAGAACCTGGAAGATGGCTATCCTGATTTCGTCCCGACGCGCCATGCCGATCTTCCGCAGTGTGTCGAACCGCGCCCTGTCCTCCCTCGCGTCCATGAGTTGTTTGAAGTGAAGAACCGAGCAGACACAGAAGAGGAAGACAAGGCCGAGAAATCCTCCCGCGAACAGGTAGATGTTGAAGCCCCTCGCGAGGTCCCTGAGGAAGATCCGCGCCTCGACGTCGACCTTGTTCGCCGTATCGGCCCTGGCTTTTTCGAGGATGGGAAGCGCGGCCTTGGGATCAGAAAGGCTGTAATCAGCCTGCACGGAAACGGCGCCGGGAAATCGTTCCGCGAGCAGCTTCCACTCGGTGTCCGGAATGGCGATAGCGTCCTTGCTGCGGTACACGTTCGCTGCGGGCATGCGGACCCTCGAGCTCACGTCGAAGATGGTCTGCGCGGTCTGAGAGCCGCCGAAGGCCAGCTCCATGTCCATACCCAGGTAGCGCGCCGCCGACTCGTCCTGCGGCTCGATGATCGCGGCCTGGCCGGAAGCCAGACTGCCGAGCGCGGCCGCAGCGGATTCCCAATCCCTGTCGCGGCTTTTCGCGAGGGCCGCATAGTCGGAGGCGGAGTAGACCATGATTCCCGCCGGCAGATAATAGCCGTTTTCCATCCTGCGATCGACGCGGCGCGCGGACATGACTGGCACTTTCAGCACTTCTTCGGCCGCGATTCCCGACCTCGCGAGCTCCTCGCGGATCGCGAGCCTCGGAGCTTCATTTGCCGAGATGAGGCTGAGTTGGTTGGGAAAATACGAGCCCATCGAGGATTCCAGGGAGTATTTCACATTGAGGCCGATGCCCAGGGCTATCATCGAGACAGCGCTCACCATCGCGATGATGAAGAAGACTCGGGCGTTCGAACCGATCCGGTGCGCGATGTTGGAGAGCGCGATCATGCGGCTCCCGTTCAGGAAGATCCTGTCATTCTTGCGAAGGACGCCCACGAGAAGGCCCGCTGCGCCGCGCGCGAAGGCCCAGGTGCCGAGGGTCACGAGGACGCTGACGACGATCATGTTGACGAGGAGCGTGCGGGGGGTCGTGGAGAGCGCGAGGGCGTAGGATCCGGCCAGCACGGGGATCGAGATTGCGCCAAGCGTGGGGTCGAGGCGCCAGGGCTTTTCGGAGGCGCGTTCGGCCTGGAACAGTCCTGCGAGCCGGCTTTTGAACACGCCGAGCGTCGAGATGGCCGAGGCCGCCATGACGAGGATCGAGAAGACCACGACCGTCGCCGCGGCCGCCCGGGGATCGACGACGAGGCCGATCCTGAGTTCGATGTCGAGGACGCGCGCGAATCCCATGAGAAAGAACTTGGAGAGAAAGACTCCCGCCGCTATTCCCGCCGCGAGGGCGAGAGCGCCCGCGAGAGCGTTCTCGGCGAGGAGCATGAGGGCGATCCGTCCGCGCCCGACGCCGAAGAGACGGTAGAGTCCTATCTCCCGGTAGCGGCCGCGGACAAAGAATCCGGCGGAATAGGCCATGAATACGGCGGTAAAAATGGCCAGGATTATGGCCGCGATCGTCATCCCCAGCCTGAGGCTCGCTCTCGAGCCGACGAGGGCGGCGATGTTTTTCTCGTAGGCCGCGACCATGAAGAGGTAGAAAACGCAGGCGGATGAGGCCACCGACAGGAACCAGAGACGGTAGGTGCGAGCCGAACGCGTCACATTTCTGAGGGCCGTGGCGGCGAGAGTCATCGGTCCCCTCCTTCCAGCACGCGCAGCGCATCGATGATGCGGTCGAAAAACTCCGCGCGGCCGTCGCCGCGGACGATCTCGCCGAAAACTTTTCCGTCCTTGAGGAGGACGATCCTCCGGCACCAGCTCGCGGTGAAGGCATCGTGTGTGACTACGAGGATTGTGGCGCCGTCCCTCTCGTTGATCTCCGAGAGCGACTGCAGAAGCTCGCGGGAAGAGCGGGAATCCAGATTGCCTGTCGGTTCGTCCGCGAGCACGAGTTCGGGTCCGGACACGATGGCGCGGGCCGCGGCCGTCCGCTGCTTCTGTCCTCCCGATATCTCCCAGGGCCGTTTGGCAGCGATATCGTCAATGCCGAGCTTCGAGATGGCGGCCAGGGCGCGCGACCGCACTTCCGCGGCCGGTCTTCCGGCGAGAGCGAGAGGCAGCTCGACATTTTCGAGGACTCCGAGGGTGTCGAGAAGGTTGAAATCCTGGAATATGAAGCCGAGGCGGTCGCGCCTGAAGCGCGCCATCTGTGCACGGTCCATCTGCGACAGATCGACGCCGCCGAAGCTGATCGTGCCCGATGTGGGCGTATCGATGGCCGCGAGGAGGTTGAGGAGGGTCGTCTTTCCCGAACCGGAGGGCCCCATGATGCCGATGAACTCGCCCCGGCGGATGTCGAGGTCGACTCCGCCGAGGGCGGGATAGAGGGCGCCGCGGGAACCGTAGACCTTGGTGACTCCTTTCGCGGACAGAACTGTTTCCATTGTCAGAACTCCTTGCATGCCGGGAAAAGTTATCTTCCGGGGCGAAAGACATCCATCGATATTCCTTGCCGGGCGGGCGCAGAGCCTTACGTTTTTGAAAGAAATGAGGAATCTGAGCGGGGGAAGCCGAGAACGATCCGGGCCCCACCGGATTCCCCGTTCCCGGCATCGATGGAGTGGCCGAGCCTCGCGCAGAGACGAGAGGCGAGGTAGAGCCCCATGCCCGTCTGGGCGCAGGCGGCTCCGGCCCGCTCGGCCCGGCCCGAGGCCGAGCTGTATCCGCGGTCGAAGACGCGCGGAAGATCCTCGGGCGCGAAGCCGGGCCCCGAGTCTTCTATGACGAGGCGGTCCTCGCGGAGGGCCGCGCCCGCCCCGTTCAAGGCCCCTGAACGGGGTTCCGGGTCCAGCCCGGGGGCGGGGATGACCCGCAGGGATACCGATCCCCCCCGTGGGACGTACTTGAGCGAATTGGAGAAGACCTGCGAGATCACGAAGGAAAGCCACTTCGGGTCGGTCAGCACCTTGGCCGTTCCCGTGCCGAGAGAGAAGGATATGCCACCCGCCACGAAGGCTTTGGCGAAACGTGAGGCCGTCCTCGCCGCAAGGGTCCGGAGATCGGTCTCTTCGATGAGGTAGTCGGAGGCGAAGCTTTCGGCCCGGGAAGCGAAGAGTCCCCGCTCGAGGATCGAGTCGATGCGGTCCAGCTCCCCGCCGAGGAGGTCAAGGAGTTCAGCCTCGCCCGGGGAGAGCTCGGACAGGCGCGACTGTTTTTCTGCGTAGAGACGGAGCGCGGTGACCGGAGTCTTGAGTTCGTGGATGAGGGCGGCGAAACCGTCCTCCCGGGAGCGGTCCTGGGTTTCGCGCGCGGCGCCTTCCACCCTCGCCGCAGCGCAGATCCGCGCCGAGGACAGGGCGAGAGAGGCCGCTGCGCCTAGCCTCCCCGACGGCGCCGGAGCGGAGGAAAGACGGAACAGAAGCTCCGAAAGACTTTCGCCTCCCCGTGGAGAGATATCCCTCGCCGCGCAAAGAAGACGCCTGTGCACGAGGAAGTCAGCCGCGAGCCCGGATGCGAATCCCACCGCCGCGAGGGCGCAGGCATACGAGAGGTCGCCCAGAAAGACCGCCCCGGAAACGGGTTCGGGGGACAGGGCGAGGACAGCGGCCCCGGCGAAGACTCCGAGGGCTGTACCCGCGAGGAGAGCTCTCCTGTCGAAAACCCAGTCGGCGAAGCTCACGGGAGGATGTATCCCCGTCCCTTGATCGTCTTCACGGCCTCGACCGCGCCGAGCTCGGCGAGTTTCTGTCTGAGCCTGCTCATGTTGACGGTGAGGGTGTTGTCGTCCACGAAGACCTCGTCCCTCCAGAGGGCGGTCGCGAGTTCGTCCCGGGAGACGACTCCCCCCTGCGCGCGCATGAGGCTGGACAGTATGAGGAGTTCGTTTTTGCTGAGCTCCGCCTTCGCGGCTCCCCGCGCGACGACGGCCCTCGCGAGGTCCAGGATGAGGTCCCCGCGCAGGAGCCTTGTCGGCTCCTCGACCGCGTAGTCGTAGGACCTCCGCAGGAGTGCGCGAACTTTCGCGACGAGGACCTCGACCGAAAAAGGTTTGGCCACATAGTCGTCCGCGCCGGAAGACAGTCCCATCAGAGTGTCAGGGCCCGAGTCCCTCGCCGAAATCATGATGACGGGGATTCGTGAGAAGGCCCTGATTCTGCGGCACCACTCGAAGCCGTCCAGGACAGGCAGATTGACGTCGAGGATGGCGAGATGCGGTTCGAGCCGGAGCGTTTCCTCAGCCACGCGCGCGAAGCCATCGGGATGCACCACCTCGAACTCCCAGCGCGCGAGGGCCTCCGAGAGGAGTGAGCGTATGCGCTCGTCGTCTTCGACGACGAGTATTCGGAATGCTGTGTCCGGCATGGGCACAATTCTATCACGGCCGGGGCCCACGGTCAGGGCCCGGGCAGACGACACTCGACATCATTCCGTCCGCAGGCGATACTTGCATGAGAGGAACCTCATGGCATTCACACCGGAAGAGTTGATCTTCGCGCCCACGGGCCAGTGCAACCTGAAATGTGCGCACTGCAGGGTCTCGCGCCCGCGCGAAACCCTCAGGATATCCGACGCGATCGCCCTCATGGAGTCGTGCAGACCTCATGGGATCGACAGGATCGGATTCTCCGGCGGCGAACCCTTCCTCGAGCCGGATTTCCTCTGCGCGGTCTCGGAAGTCGCCGTGCGCCTCGATTTCGTGTTCGACAGACTCATGACGAACGCCGTCTGGTACCGCGACAAAGCCCATCTGCGCGCAGTCCTCTCCCGGCTCTTCGAGGCGGGATTCGACGGCACCTTCGGCGTCAGCGTCGACTCATACCACGGCCAGGAAACCGATCGCCTCGTCGCCTTCTTCGAGGCAGTCTTCGACATCTGGGGCCGGAAGGACTGCGTAGAGATCACGTGGGTGGACTCGCCCGACGACGCGCCGCTCTTCGCAAAATTCCGCGAACTCGCGCGGGATCTCGGCGGCGAACTCGTCATGGAGGAGGGATTGCCGGCCCTCATCGCCGACCCTGATGGTTTTGGCGTCGGCGATGGCGCCGACCCGGGAGATGTCGACGACGAGGGCTACGACGATCCGGGATTCGACGACCGCGAGGCTCTCTCGGTCTGTTTCGTGCGCATTCCCTATTCTCCGCCCGCGGGCGACTCGCGCTGGGACGACGGGGGTTGGTTCGAAGACGATTTCTGCCGGGGTCCGGGCAATGTCTTCTACGTCCACCCCGACGGCAGGATAGCCGTCTGCTGCGGCTTCGCGAACGAGAGCCCCGAACTTGTGGCCGGGCAGCTCGGGATCGACGATTACGAGAGCCTCATGCGCTCAGCCTCCGTCAACCCGCACATCGCGGCCTGCTACTCGGTGGGTCTCGCCTCGACGAGGAAGCTCCTCGAACAAAAAGGGCTCCGCTTTCCCGGAAAGGTGGCTGACCCCTGCGTCTTCTGCGATCATCTGTGCAAAATGGGGCTGACGGGCCGGTGACGGAGCCTGCGCGGATCGTCGCCGGCTGGCGTCGCTCCGCGTCAGGAGCGGGCAGGCATGGCTGAACTCAGAGCTTTATGACCCCCAGCCCGTTCAGCAGGATGAGGATGGTCATGACGGGGGCGACAAACTTGATGAAGGCGTAGACTGTCTTCGTGTACCAAGGCGTCGAAGCGTATCCCTTGTCCAGCTCTCCCACGAAATCTTTCTTCGACAGCATCCAGCCGGCGACGAGCGCTATGGCGATGCCGCCGACGGGCAGAATCAGGTTGGACGACGCGAAGTCGAAGATGTCGAAGAAGTTCTTCCCGAATATTTTGACTTCCGCGAGGATCGGGTTCTGCGAGAGTGTAGCGAGGAGGCCGAGCGCGAACATCACCGTACCGCTCGCGACAGCCGCCGTCTTCCTCGACATCCTGCCCTTCTCGGCCAGCCAGGCGGTCGGCACCTCGATGAGGGAAATCATGGCGCCGATCGTCGCGATGGCCGCGAGGATGAAAAAGACTGTCGTGAAAAGCCCGCCAAGAGGCATCTTCGCGAAGATCATGGGGATCGATATGAAGAGGAGGCCCGGACCCGCAGCGGGCTCGAAGCCGAAGGCGAAGACAGCGGGGAAGATGGCGAGGCCGGCGAGGAGAGAGACGAGAGTGTCCGCCAGGGCGACCCTGGCGGCGTTCGGCACGATTCTCGTCTCATCAGGAAGGTATGATCCGTATGTCGTCATGGTTCCCATGCCGAGGGAAAGTTTGAAGAAGGAGAGCCCGAGCGCCGCGAGGACCACGCCGCCGGTCACTTTGCCGAGATCGGGCGTGAAGAGGAAGCGCACTCCCCCGAAGGCGCCGGGCAGGGTGAGCGCCCTGATATCGCAGAGGATGAGGAGGCCGAGGAGGACGGGCATGAGGAACTTGGTGATCTTCTCGATCCCGGCGCTGACACCCGCCGCGACGATGGCCGTGACGACGGCGATCACGATGGCCTGCCAGACGATGGGCTCGACGGTGCCTCCGGCGATCGCGCCGAAGGTCTCTTTGGTGAGCGGGCCGGTCCCGGACAGAAAGGCGCCCGCGGACTTGAACACGTAGGCGAAAACCCAGCCCGCGATATCGGTGTAGAAGGCCATGATGAGGAAGGCCGCGGCCACACCGCCGAAGCCGATGAGGGCCCAGGCCTTCTGGTTCTTTACGACGCTGCCGTAGGCGTGCACCGCGTTGAGGCGCATGCGCCGGCCGATCGCGTGCTCGGCGACGAGGATGGGCAGCCCGACGAGGGCTACGCACAGGAGGTAGGCGAACACGAAGGCCGCACCTCCGTTCGTGCCGGTCAGGTACGGAAATTTCCAGATGTTGCCAAGCCCGATGGCCGATCCCAGGGTGGCCGTGAACGCGCCGAGCACGGATTTGAATCCATCGCGCTCCCCGACCCGCAGGGACTCGCGCGCCGCCTTCGCGGATGAGGGAGAGCTGGCTGTACCTTTCATTGTTGTCGCTCCGAAGTGGAAGTGTCTCTATCTATAGCCGTGATACCACTCCGTCCGGATTTGGGCAAGCTCAGCCGGCTACCCTGGAGACATGAGCCGAAGACAAGGGCGTCGAACCCTTCTCACAAAACGCATACTCATGCATAATGTGGCGGCGAGGAGGAATTTCATGCAGAAAGCGGATCTCGACTGGGGAAAGCTCTCGTTCTCGTACATCAAGACAGACTACCGGTACGTCTCGCACTGGAAGAACGGCGCCTGGGATGACGGGAAACTCGTGACGGACAACACTCTCACCATCGCGGAAGGCTCCACCGCCCTCCACTACGGACAGCAGTGTTTCGAGGGTCTCAAGGCATACACACGAAAGGACGGGCGCATCCAGCTCTTCCGTCCCGACCGCAACGCCGCCCGCATGTCGGATACCTGCGACCGCCTCCTCATACCCCGCGTCCCCACGGAAAAATTCGTCGACGCCTGCGTCCGGGTCGTGAAGGCAAACGAGCGCTTCGTGCCCCCCTACGGCTCCGGCGCCACCCTCTACCTGCGCCCCTTCGTCATCGGCGTCGGCGACAACATCGGCGTCCGCGCGGCCCCCGAGTACATATTCGGCGTCTTCTGCACGCCCGTCGGCCCCTACTTCAAAGGCGGCATGACACCCGTCAACTTCTCCGTATCCGGCTATGACCGCGCCGCCCCCCGCGGCACCGGCGGCGTCAAGGTCGGCGGCAACTACGCGGCCAGCCTCCTGCCCCACGAGGAGGCGGTACACCGCGGCTTCGCGGACTGCATCTACCTCGACCCTGCGACGCACACAAAGATCGAGGAGGTCGGGGCGGCCAACTTCTTCGGCATCACGGCGGACGGAACCTTCGTCACACCGGTATCGCCCTCCATCCTGCCCTCCATCACCAAGTACTCGCTCATGCATGTCGCGAAGGAGTATCTCGGCATGAAGGTCGAGGAGCGCGATGTCTACATCGACAGAATCGACGAGTTCGTCGAGGCGGGCGCCTGCGGCACGGCGGCCGTCATAACCCCCATCGGCGGCATAGAGGTCGGCGGAAAACTCCACGTCTTCCACAGCGAGACCCAGGTCGGTCCCGTCACGAAGAAGCTTTACGACACACTCATCGGCATCCAGTACGGGGACAGTCCCGCCCCCGAGGGATGGATAGTCTTCGCGGACTGAAGTCCTTCTGTGTCGCGGCCGCATCGCCCCGGCGATTTTGCCTCGACACCGCCATTTCGTCATTTTTGTCCTGCGCGAAACTGTCAGCGCGATTAATTGCGCGGAAAGCGCCCTCCGGGGCGCTTTTTTTTCGCCGACCTGCTGGGGAGTCTTCCAAAGCCGGAGAAAATTTGTTACTGTTTGAAGAATCTTTTTTTAAAGATTGATGTCCGCAACTGGATTGGAGAGGTGACCATGAAACGAAGCATCCAAGGAATCGCACTTGCACTTTTCGCCTCCGCGCTCGCGGGACTTTCTGCGGCCCCCCTTCCCGCCGTAGTGAAGCTCGGCGCAGTCGAAACCCTCACGGGCGACAATGCCGCCTACGGCGTCTCGATCCGCAAGGGTATCGAGCTCGCGGTCGCCGAACTGAACGCGGCCAAATTCCTCGGCTCCTCGCAGATCGGACTCGTCGTCATGGACGACAAGGCTGACAAGCAGGAAGGCATCAGCGTCTTCACGAAGCTCATCAACGACGAAAAAGTCGCCGCCATCATCGGGCCGACCCTCAGCTCCACGGCCTTCGCGGCCGACCCCATCGCGCAGAAAGCCGGGGTCCCCGTCCTCGGCACGAGCACGACGGCCATCGGAATCACCGCCATGGGCGACTACATCTTCAGGGACAGTCTTCCCCAGGCCTCCGTAATTCCCGGAACCCTTGCCCAGGTCGCCGCCAAGTACAAGGCGACGAAGGCCGCCATCCTCTTCGAGTCCACCAACGAGTACTCCAAGAGCGAAGCCGACGTCTTCAAGGCCGCCGTCCAGAAGCTCAACCTCCAGCTCGTGGCCAGCGAGAGCTACAGCAAGGGCGACTCCGACTTCCGCACCCAGCTCTCGAAGCTGAATGCCCGCAAGCCCGACATCATCATCTTCTGCTCCCTCGTCGGCGAGGCCATCCCCGTCCTCCAGCAGGCCCGCGAGATCGGCATCACCCAGCCCATCGTCGGCGGAAACGGCTTCAACAGCCCCAACATCCTCAAGAACGCCAAGGAAGCCTCCGAGGGACTCATCGTCGGATCCTCCTGGTTCATCGATTCCCCCGTCGCCAAGAGCAAGGCCTTCGCCGACGCCTTCCGCAAGAAGTACGGCCACGACCCCGACCAGTTCGCGGCCCAGGGCTACGCCGGCGTCTACATCGTCGCGCAGGCCATCAAGAACGCGGGCTCGGCCGATCACCCCGCCATCCGCGACGCCCTCGCGAAGCTCCGCAACCTCGACACAGTCCTCGGCACCTTCTCCTTCGACGAGAACAGGGACCCGATCCACCCGAGCGTTCCCCTCATGGTCAGGGACGGCCGCTACGTGCTCTTCCAGTAAATAGGAATACCATGGACCCGACGCTCTTCGCAGATCCGGTTTTTCTTGTCCAGAATCTCGTCGACGGTCTCTCCCGGGGCGCTCTCTACTCGGTCTACGCCATGGGTTTCACGCTGATCTTCGGGGTCCTCGACATCATCAACCTGGCGCACGGAGCCACCTTCATGTGGTGTGCCTTCACCGGATGGCTCGCGATGGCGGGTTTAGGTCTTCCCCTGCCCCTCGGTCTCGCGGTCTCCATGATCGCGGGCGGGGGGCTCTCCCTCCTCCTCGAGTTCGTCGCCTTCCGGCCACTGCGGCGCGAAGGTTCGGACAGGCTCTCCACCATGATCAGCAGCATCGGCGTCTCCCTCATCATGGTGAGCGTCGCCGAGGCTGTGTTCGGGGTCCAGACACGGCGCTTCCCGAACACGGTCCTCAACCCCAAACCCTTCTACATAGGCGGTTTCTCGGGCATCCGCGTGAGCCGCGCCCAGATTCTCATCGTCGCCGCCTCCATCGTCCTCATGGCCGCGATGGGGTATTTCATCAGAAAGACCAGAATGGGCAAGGCTATCCGGGCCATCGCGGCGAGTCAGAAGGCCTCCCGGCTTCTCGGCATCAATGTCGACGCGATCGTCGTCGTCACCTTCTTCCTCGCGGGGGCTCTTTCGGGCGCCGCAGGCATCCTCGTGGGACTTCTCACCAACAACATCGTCCCCGGCATGGGCGGACAGATCCAGCTCAGGGGGCTCGCCGTCGTCATCCTCGGCGGCATGGGCAACATCGAGGGCGCCGTCCTCGGCGGCATCATCCTCGGGCTCATCGAGACTTTCAGCATCGCCTACCTGCCGGGTGGAAGCGACATCAAGGACGCCATCGTCTTTCTCATTCTCTTCCTCATCCTTCTCGTGAAACCCAACGGCATCATGGGCCGGAAATCGGGGGACAGGGCATGAAGGCCGACGGAATCCTGAAAAAGCTGAGTCCCTGGGCCATCGTGATCCTCATCGTTGCGGCCGACATCTTCATGTGCCTCCGGAATCCGGGCGACCTCGATCGCCTCCTCATCAACGCGATCCTGGCCTTGAGCGCCTACGCGACCCTCCACGCCAAGCTCCTGTCGCTGGCCAACGCGGGTTTCATGGCCATCGGCGCTTACGGCTCGGCCATCTTCTGCGTAAAAATGGGCTTGCCCCTCGCAGTGGCCATGCCCGCCGCCGTCATCCTCTGCGGCGTCATCGCCCTCATCATCGGCCTGCCGGTCCTGAAGCTCAAGGATGTCTACCTCGCCATCTGCACCCTTGGATTCGGAGAGGTCGTCCGCGTCCTCATCATCCTCCTTCCCGACCTCACGGGCGGATCGACGGGAGCCAATCTCTCCACGGGCTTCCCCTACGAGGCGATGAAGCAGACGAAGACCTGGATGCTCCTCGTCTTCCTGGGCCTCCTCTGCTATCTCTTCTGGGCTCTTTCGCGCTCAAGGATCGGGCGTGCCTTCCGCGCCCTGCGCGAGAACCCGCAGGCAGCCTCCACGATGGGCATCGACATCGTCGCCTACCGCAGCATGGCCTTCCTCATGAGCGCGATGCTCGCCGGGGCCGCCGGGGCGCTGTACGCCCACTCGGTCGGTTCCCTCGACAACGGGGACTTCAAGTTCAACCGCTCCCTCGACATCCTCTCGTACGCCGTCCTCGGAGGATCGGGCCAGTGGTACGGCTCGATCCTGGGCGGAGGACTCCTCACGGCCCTCCCGATTCTCCTTCGTGACTGGGCCGGAACCTCGGTGAGCTTCCTCAAGGATTTCGCCCAGCTGCCCAACATCCTGAACGGGCTGGCCCTCCTTTTCGTCGTCATCTTCCTGCCGGGAGGACTCGTCTCGGCCCTGCCCATCGGAAAGTCACGCCGGGCCAAGGGCTCCGGAACCGACTCCGTCACAGTCCCCGGCGTCGGCGCCACTTCCGGGGCCTCTTCCGATGCGCCCCTCCTCGTCCTCGACGGGATCACGCGGCTCTTCGGCGGCGTCGAGGCCCTCTCCAGTGTGGGATTCGAGCTCTCCGGAGGGAAAATCTACGGCCTCATCGGCCCGAACGGGGCGGGCAAAACCACCCTCATCAATCTGGTTTCAGGACTCATGAGCCCGAGTTCGGGCCGCATCGTATGGCTCGGAAAGGAAATCCAGAATCAGGCTGCCTACAGGACAGCGCGGGCCGGCATAGCGCGCACCTATCAGAACATCCAGCTTTTCGGCGATATGACTGTCCTCGAAAACGTCATTGTCGGGCGGCACACCCACATAAAGACCAACCTCGCGACGACTCTCCTCAGGCTTCCCGCGGAAGGGCGGGAGGAAAACGCGGCGAGGGAAGAAGCTCTGTCCCTCCTCGCGCGCCTCGGCCTCGAATCCCTCGCGGGGCTCAAGGCGGGAAAGCTCTCCTACGGCGACCAGAGGCGCGTCGAGATAGCCCGCGCCCTGGCCATGCACCCACGTCTCCTCCTCCTCGACGAGCCGGCGGCGGGCATGAACGAAGTCGAAACCGCCCGCCTCGGGGAGTTCATCGTCGACCTGAAGCGCCACGGATACACCCTGCTCGTGGTGGAGCACCACATGGACCTCATCATGAAAATCTGCGACGAAATCGTCGTCATCAATTTCGGCAAGAAGATAGCCCAGGGCGCCCCCGCCGCGGTCTCCCGCGACGAACAGGTCCTCGAGGCCTATCTGGGGAGGGACTGATGGCCGCCCTCCTCGAAGTCGAAGCCCTCGAAGTCCGCTACGGCAGCATCGAGGCGGTCAGGGGCCTCTCCTTCTCGGTGGACGAAGGACGCATCCTGACCATCATCGGAGCGAACGGCGCGGGTAAAAGTTCGACCCTCCTCGCCCTCTCGGGACTCGTGAAAGTCTCAGGCGGCAGGATCCGCTTCGCGGGCCGCGACATCACGGGGCATCGCACCGACCGCATCGTCGGCGCGGGTCTCGTCCAGGTTCCGGAGGGGCGCGCCATCCTTGGCCCCCTCACCGTGACGGAAAACCTGGAGCTCGGTGCGTGGACGCGAAAGGATGCCGGCGGCGTCAAGTCCGATCTCGAAAAAGTCTACGCCCTCTTCCCGCGCCTCGCCGAGCGCGGCAAGCAGCTCGCGGGCTCCCTCTCAGGCGGCGAACAGCAGATGCTCGCCATAGGCCGCGCCCTCATGGCCGCGCCTAAGCTCCTCCTCCTCGACGAACCCAGCATGGGACTCGCGCCGCTGCTCGTCGACGCGATTTTCAAGACCATCGGCGCAATCAGGGAATCGGGCACCACCGTTCTCCTCGTCGAGCAGAACGCGCGGCAGGCGCTGAAGATTTCGGACCGTGCCATCGTGCTCTCGCATGGGCGCATTTTCAGGGAAGGGAAAAGTTCCGACCTCCTCGCGGACCCGGCGGTCATCGAAGCGTTTTTAGGGAAGAACGAGTAGGAAAGAGCACAAGTCTCGACACCGATCCGGAATGGCAACTCCTCTTTCTCAAATTTTGACTGCGTTGAGTTCGAAACGATGCGTTGAGCGTGAAGCTTGCCGAATTGCGCCGCGAGATGCGCGGAAGGATAGCCGATCTCGTCGACCCGAAGGCCGCCGCCCCACCCCGACTGCTCGGCGAGATTCTATCAAGGATAGTAGCTGGCTTCTCTATTGCCAATATACGCAATGAGTCCAGGATTAAAACACATAGAGATTGAACTTGCCATCGAGTAATATTGGGGATGAACAATTCCGGCTGGACCTTCGCTCTGCGGGTCTTCATCACAACTGCAAGGATTGGACACCACTAATCTCACAATTCTTTTTGTTCTCCTAATTCCCCGACATCTCCACTAAATTTCGCTTGGTAATTGTACCGATGCAGCAATGCGAGAGCGCCAGGAAGAAAAGCGAAAAAGAATATTCCAGCGCAGAAAGAAACCATGGCAGCGCATAGGCTTGCCATGAAGATGAGAACGACGTTCGGTCCGTTCGAGACCGTGAGGAGAACGCTTTTCGACAACACCGCCACAAAGGACAGTTCCCGATTTGCCGCCAACAGAGGATACCGATATATCCCCGACAAGAGGTAGAGCGCGTCGATCCACAGGAAGACGCAAGAGAGGAGCCTGGACAGGATGGTCGCGTCCCGAGCGAAGAGGGACGTCAGAGACAAAACGAACGCCAAGGCGAAAATGATATCGACTAATCCAAATAGTAAGCCAAACAGGGCCGTCCTTGTGGAGAAGAATGTCCTGCACTCCGGCCAGCACTTGAATTTCTTACCGCTCGCCTGCTTTTCAGCATATATGGCAAGAAGGGCGCAGGCGCATCCCCAGGTTACGACGGGAAGCGCGACAAGGAGGAACATGAGACTCATGCTGAGCCAGGCTCCGGGGTTCCGAACGACATCGTGGAACCACCGACGCATCGTGTCGACGTAATCTCGGCCGGCGCTCACGAGGACACTAGCCTTTGATCCCCGTCATCACTATTCCTTCGACGACGTACTTCTGGCACGACACGTATACGAGGATCAACGGAAGCGACGCCACGGTGAGCAGCACCATCACTTGATTCCACGGCACTGCGGAGACCGTGGACGTGTAGATCTGCACCATCAGCGGCCACTTGTTCCTGGCGGGCAGAAGCATGAGCGGCACCATGAACTGGCTGTACACCGCGTTGAAGGTGTTGAGGATTGCGATCGAGAACACCGGCAGCGACAGGGGGAACATGATGCGCGTGAAAATCTGCAAGTTGGTCGCTCCGTCAATTCGCGCCGCCTCGATCAAGGTGTCGGGGATGGTGTCGAAAAAATTCTTGAAAAGGAATACCGACCATCCCCACGCGGAGAAAGTCAGGATGACCGACCAGAAACTGTTGATCAACTTCCAGCGGTTCATCATGAGGAAGGTCGGAATGATGGTCGCCTGATTGCTGATCATCATGGTGCCCACAAAGAAAAGGAGGAGCGTTCCCGCGTGCCTGAGCTTCAGCTTGGACAGGCCGAAAGCGCAGAGCGAGCTGATGGTGACCTGGACGAGGATGGTGCCGCCGCAGATGATGAAGGTGTTTTTGATGTTGTTCCAGAGGTCGAAGGTCTCGAAGGTTTCCGGAATATTGCGCCACAGAAATTCCTGAGGGAACAGCTTCGGGGGGAAGGCCATTACCTCCTGCTTGTCCTTGAACATGCCGAAGAACATCCACGCGTGCGGCAGGAACTGCAGCGGAATGCAGAGGACGAGAATCGCCATGATCGCGATGTAGAGCCTCTTGCCGGAGGCCCCCTTCTTCAATTCGCTGTCTTGTATTATTGGCATTGCATATTCCTATTCGTCCCTTGCCTTCTGCAGCCGCATCTGCACTACGGTCAGAAGGAACACGATGATGAACGAGATCGTCGTGATGGTGATGGCGTAGCTGTAATCCCCGCCCGTGTAGGCTCTGTCGAAGCCATAAAGCACCAGAGTCTCGGAGGCCCGGGCAGGCCCGCCTCCGGTCATGATCTTAGGTTCGTCGAACAGGTTGAAGATGTCTATCGTGTTCGTCACGAGCAGCATCCCCAGCGTCCCCTTGATGGAGGGAATCGTGACGTAAAGAAGCTTGCCCCAGAAGCCGGCTCCGTCGAGTTGGGCCGATTCGTAGGTCTCCTTGGACACGTTGTTGAGCGCCGCCAGGTAAATGATGAAGTTCATTCCGGTGGAGAGGCCGGCAAATATCATAAGGTATGGCATCCGCATGCACCACTTGACCAGGGCGGGATCGTTGAGCCACATCTTGGGGGCGATGCTGACTGTGCCCAGCAGGTAATTGGCAAGGCCATAGTCCGGCTGCCAGATGTATTTCCAGAGAACCGTCGTGACAACGGACGGGAGGATCGCCGGTATATAGTAGAGCGTCCGAACCAGCGTCTTCAATTTTCTGACTTCATTGACCATGATCGCCAGGACCAGAGGAACCCAGAAATTGATCGCCAGCATGATCAGCCAAAAGCCCAAATTGTTCGCCAACGCGTTCAGGACGTACGGATCCCTAAAGGCTTTGAAGTAGTTCGCGAGCCCGACAAAGGGGCCGGGCGGATCCATGATTTTGTATTTGAAGAAGGTGATAAAAAATCCCGAGAGAATCGGATAATACTTGAAGAGCAAAAACGCCGCAAGGGCGGGAAGCACGAAGAGCCATCCGCTGTTCAAGCGTTTTTTCGAGACATGGCCGATAGGGGCGGCAGTTGGATGATTCATATGTAGTAACCCTGATCCTTGCTCCATTCATGGTGCTGCGACTACCGTCGACCCCTATAAAGCATGAAACGGCACGGAGGCCGTCCCAATGGCTTTTCGAGCTTTGGAACGGCCTCATTCGTATCGCGCCTACTTCTTCTTAAATGTTTCCGGATAATTGGCGTACGCTTCGTTCGCGGCGGCCGTGAGCAGAGACCGAATCTCGTCGCGGGAAATTTTCTCCTTGAGCAGGATCTTCTGCAGATAGGGGCAGAGCGTGTTCTTCAAGTTGTTCCAGTTCGCGCACGACGGTTCCATCTTCGCCGTGGCGGAAACCGCAGCGACAGCCTCGGCGCGGCCCTTCGGCCAGCTCGTCGCCATGGAGAACTTCTTGTTGACCAGATCCACGCGGGGGGGAATGCGGTCGGTTAGCCCATTGATGGAATTCTCGTACGCCCACTTCTTGAGCTGGAACTCCTCGTCGTAGTCGGTCAGCATGACGAAGTCCCAGGCGGCCTTGAGCTCGGCTTCGGTCGCGGTGGGGCTGAAGATCCAGGCGTTGCCGCCGGCGATGGACGCGGGCTTGTGGTCTTTGTCCTTGGCGGGAATGGGCATAATGCTGAAGTTGGAGCGGGGAACACCGTACTTGCGCTCGGCCTCGGAATCGTAGTGGTCGATGCGTCCGAAGGCGAAGACGCCCCTGCCGGCCTGCATATCGTCGCGGAGGTCGTTCCACGCCTTCAGGACGTCTTTCTGCGTCATTTTGTATTTCCAGATCATGTCGTGCCAAAACTCCGCGGCGTCCACGCCGGGCTCGTCGGCGAAACCGATCCGGTAGCTTCCATCGCCGTTGGGGATGACCATGTCGCCGCCCGCCGACCAGACCCAGGGGGTGAAGGGCCAAGCGTTCCATTCCATGCCCAGGAGCAGGTAGCCGAAGCGCGGAGCGTTCAGGTCAGTTATCTTCTGCCCGACTTTGGCGAACTCGTCCCAGGTCTTGGGAAGGTTGTCCACGTCTCCGCCGCCCTTCGCCAGCGAGGCTTTGTTGTAGATCGTGCCGGCCAGGTAGATGTAATCCATGAGGCCGTACCACTTTCCCTTGTACTGGAGGGCCGCGTCCATGGCGGTGTTGACTTTGCCCTGCTTCTTGAGCTCGAAATTGTTCACGAACGGAGTGATGTCGGCGATCATGCCGTTCGCTGCGCGGGTCTGCACATCGACATAGGGCAGCAGGTTCGTGACGGTCGGGGCATCGCCGGCCATCAAGGCCTTGTCGTACTGCTGGCGATAATCGGTGCCGGCAGGGGAGAAGATGCTGATGATCTCAACATTCGGATAACGGCGCTTGTATTCCTCCACGCAGAAGGTCCAGGATTTCTTCTCGGCCTCGCTGTAGTTCTCCAGCGGCCCCCAAACGGTGATCTTCACTTTCTGGCTGCCGGCGGCGAACAACGGCGCGCAGAACAAGCTGGTCATGGCCAGCAGCAACATCACTAAAGTAACATTCCTTTTCATCGCAACTCCTTTAGGTGCTGGAACAAACCCTCGCTGTTACAGCCCCGGTTTCACAGTAACGCCTTCCCGGCATGCGGCAAACCTATAATATTCTACGAAAGATGGATGTTGATTCGCATGCGGGTCCATACCCCGAAGCTCTGCTTCGCTCTTTCTTGTGAAGTGACAATCGGGTATGGACCCGCATACAATCCATTCCTTACAGAACGAACGATACCTCGGAGCTCTGCTCCGGGGTTCGTTCATTACTTCACGTAGGCCGAGGGCGAAATGCCAACGATGTCCTTGAATATTTTACTAAAATACTCAGGATTACGATATCCGACGATATCGCCTACCTCATAGATCTTGTACTTGCCGCTCTCCAGAAATTCTTTCGCCTTTTGGATCCTGTATCGCAGAATGTAATGGGAAAAACTCTCGCCCGTACTTTTGGAAAAGAGCGTCGAAAGGTAATTAGGAGTAAAATGAAGCGCGTCGGCGACTTCATTCAGCGTGACGCCCTGGCCGTAGTTTTCCCTCACGTAGGCGAGCATACGCTGGATCACTTGATAGTTCTTGGCGAAATGTTTGCTTTCCATGTGCACAAGAAGCGCGTCGAAATACTTCTCTGTTTTTTTCTGGAGCTGCTGGATAGTCTGCACGGGCTTCATCACCTCGTGGAACGAATCAATGTCGTAGTCCACTCCTATCTGGAGCAGCGCAGTGGTCACGGACCCGACAAGCTCGTAGAACATGGGAACAACGTAAACGTTCTGATTGGCGCTGACTCTTTTGACGCTGGAAAAGAATTGGCCAAGGCACTTGAACGTCAATTCCTTGTTCGCGGTCTTGATCGCGTCGATGAGCGTTTCCTTGTCGTAGACGATCCCGAGAGGAGGGCTCACATGGCTGTCCTCCCCCCCGGAACCACTGAATATAACGGTATTGGAGACTGTGGCGCTGTGAATGCAGTCCCGAGCCTGCCTGTAGGCGTTCATGATTTGTCCGAAGCCTTCAACGATATCGCTGACGCCGATGACGACCGAAAGGTTGTGAATAGAAGTACAGTAATCCAGACACCGCGTCGCCCTCTCCAGCAAGGCCTGTTGCGTCATGGCAGCGGGATCGCCTACCACCAGCGCGTACTCGTCGTTGTTCTTGAAGCCCCGGGTATGGCCGCCCGTCATGAACACGTTCGCCGCATAATTAGAGATCTGATAGAGAACATAAAGCTGCCGCTCGATGTCGGCAGACTCGAACAGTTCGGAGGAGGCGTCGACGTGGAGCGCGACGACGCAGTACGACTTGTCCGCCAAGCCCGTCCCGAGGAACTGGTCGCGCTGCTCGAATTCATCGTACGAAAAGACCCTGCCCGTAAAAAGATCATCGAAAAAAGCCGGCGCCAAAAGCCGCTTATCCTTCTCGAACTGCTCGCGCAGCAGGTCCTGGTCGCGGATCATCTGCTTCTGCGCGCGGCATTTGTCGGCAATCTTCAGCAGGGCGAGGGAAATCTCCTCGGGCAGGGAGGGCTTGAGGATGTAGTCGGAAACGCCGAATTTGATCGCCCGCTTCGCGTACTCGAAATCGTTGTAGCCTGTATATAAGAGGAAATGAGGATGGAACCCCAAATCGTGGAGGCGCTCGATCATGGTGATCCCGTCGAGCTGGGGCATCCGAATGTCGGTCATGACCAGGTCGGGCTTCAGCTCCATAGCCTTGTGTATGCCGTCTTCGCCGTCGCAGACGCATCCGACGACCTGTATGTCGATCTCGTCCCACGGGATGTGGCGCCGCAGGCCGTCGATGACATACTCTTCATCGTCGACGATGAGCAGCGTAATCGTCTCAGCCATTGTCGCCGTCCTGATCCAGCTCCGACAGAGCCTGGATTTCAAAATGGATGCAGGTTCCCTTCGCCCGCGGATACAAGGAGAGCCCGGAATATCGCGCCGGTCCGCAAATGCTCCTGATCCGATCGTCGACGTTCTTGAGGCCATACCCATTCATCGACGGTTCCTCCGTCCCTTCGAGAATTCCGCGTAGTCTGGCTTCGCTCATGCCCTTGCCGTTGTCCGTCACGTCGAACAGCATCCAGGTGCCGTCGCGATGGATTTGCACGTCGATGACCGCGTCCCGTATATCCTTCCCAAAGCCATGAATGATCGAATTCTCCACGAGCGGCTGCAGGATAAACTGCGGCACAGGATACTCCATGATATCCTCGTCAGCCGAGATCGAACGGTGAAAGCTGTAGCCGTATCGCGCATAGAAGATATCGAGGTAGGCCTTCGTGTGTTCAACCTCCGTCTTGAGCGCGCATTTCATCGTCGAGGACGTGAGGCAGATCCTCAGGAATTTGCTGAGAAGCGTGAGCATTCGGGAAATTTCCGGCATATTGCTGTCTTGAGCCATCCAGCTGATATAGTCCAAGGTGTTGTACATGAAATGGGGATTCATCTGGGAGCGCAGGGCGTTCAGCTCGGCTTCCTTCTCGTCCTCCTTCAGCTTTTCCAGTTCATCGATCAGCTGGTTCTGCTTCTGGATCATGTCGTCGTAGCTGCGGTAGAGTTGGCCGATCTCATCGGTCAGCGTCAAATACGGGCCGGGAAGGACTGCCTGCAGGGGGTTCTTCTCTTTCATAATGGAAGAAAGGACCACGATAGGCCGTGTTATCCTGACGCTCATCAGGTACAACAGCATCAGGGCAAGGCATAGACCGCAGACGCTGATGAAGGCGAGGCTCGCCGCGAGCGCCCAGCCGTTGAACACTTCGCGCAGCGGTATGAATTCCACGGCGCGCCATTTCACCCTGTTGGGTTCGCCGATGACCTGGATCATCTTCTCCCCGTTCATGTTGACGAGGAGCTTGTTCGGCGAGAAAAATGGGTACACGGCGCGGGCGTCGAGATTGACCATCGACGGATCGACGTGGCTGATGATCTTCCAGTTTTCGTCCACGGCGAAAAGGACGGAGCCGGGCGTCGCCTGGTTCGCCGACAGGCACTGTATATAGAGGTTCCTGTTCGAAATTTCGAAAGAAATGTAGCCGAGGAGGCTCTCGTCGTGGTCGAGTATCGTGACGAGGGAGAGCGACGCGATCGGCGAGCTGCTCCTGAGAGGCGCCCCATGTCCGTTGATGATGACGCCGCGCCTGTTCCCGAGAATATCCAGCCACCCACGATCGCGCGCGAACTTCGTCGAGCTGACGCCGATCGAGCTCGTGGACACGCTTTGGACCTTGTCGAGGTAGACGCATATCCCGACGACTTCGGGCCGGTTCAGCCAGAACTGCGTCAGGAAGCTGCAGATCTGGTTCTGGTACCCGATCTGCTCCGCCGGATCGGAAGGGTATTCCCGCAATAGCCGATGGAGACCTGGATCGCTCGCGACATAGAACGATATCTGTGTAATGATGTTGTGCAGATCGTCGACCCGCTCCATCGCTCCCGTCAGAACCTTTTCGTTGCTCTCCAGCGTGGTGGATACGGCGCTTCCCTGAGCGTTCAGGAAGAACACCAACGATATCAGGAAGACGATTGCAACGATGATGGAACCAAACGATATCATCATCGAGCTGGCAATCCGACGAGACCCTGGACGCCGCTTCATGCCGCGCTTCCTCCCGTCAGTCATTTAACACGATTTTTTCCGCAGTGTCATTCATGGGCGTCCGGTTTCCTCCGCCGCGACGTCGAAGGCGAATATGCGGAAATCGTTGGGGCTATCGAGCCGAGCTGCTTCCCGGGCTTTCGAGGCTTCTTCCCCCCGGCCGAACCCGAGCAAGGCATATGCCTTGAGGGTGTTGCCATTGAACCGGTTGATCTTCTCGATATCGTACTCGAAAGGCTGAGGCGTCGGCGCCCCGACCCCAAAGTATTTGTAGAGCTCCGGGTTGGCGAGCGTCGACTCGGCTACGTCGAGCATCTCCTGCAGGACCGCACGGGCTTCGTCGAAACGAGCGAGCTTCTGTAGGGCCAATGCCCTGAACAGGGAAACTTCCGTCACTGCGGCCTTATAGACTGTCGCTTCCTCATAGGCGGGCCGCGCGTCGGCGCCCGCCCTTTCCAGCAGCCTGCCCCGGAAATAATGGACATGAGCTTCCTGTGCGAAATAGCTCTTCGCCTCGCCGTAGGACGCGGGGATCGCCGTGGCCAGACGGTACTGCCCAAGAGCCTCCTCCCCCTTGCCTTGCTTTTCCAGCTCGAGGGCGCGGAGGATGTGCATCCACGCGTGGAGGCTGGTCAGCTTCCCCTCGCCGCCTTCGTAGATGTGGAAGGTCCGCGCGTTGGCCATGTCGATGGCCTCGCTGCATCTGCCGGCCATGATGAGCAGGATCATCTTGTCCAGGTAGCAGTCGTCGCGCCTGAGGAGGAGATCGTCGTGCTTCGCATAGAGGGCGAGCCGCTCCTCATTGGAGGCATCGCTGTTTTTCAGCAGCTGTTGCAGCTCGTAGAGAAGACGTGGGCTTGCAGGTGCCAGCTTGAACGCCTGTTCCATGCAGGACCGGGCGCCCCGTTTATCCCCGAATTTGTCGAAGTACGCGATCGCCAGGTTGCGCCACGCGTACGCGTGGCCAGGATTGAGCTCGACTGCGGCCTTCCATTGCTCGGCGGCCTCCGCGTATCGGAAGCGATCATACAGGAGGCAGCCGAGGAGATATCGGCTTTCCGCGGCGTCGGCTGAGCCGGCAGGAGCGTGGTCGGCGACAAAGGCGAGCACGGGGATGTCTTCCAGCCGAGCGGGGAAACAGATCCCATGATGGGCTGTGCCAAAGGCCCCCTCGTACGTCTTGCCGGAAAGGAAAAACAGGTAGGCGCGATACCAGCCCGCCAGCTGGTTGTCGGCTGCGACGAAGTCCAGCGCCGCAAGCGCGTCTTCGTAGAGCCCCGCATGCATATAGCCGCAAATGGGATCGAAGTAGTTCTGCGCCTTTGCGTCGAAAGTATCATGAATCTCCCGCGCCAGAGTCTCGTCGCGCGTGCAGAAATAGAGCTCAAGCCTACTGCCGAGATCCAGCCTGTCCTTCTCCGCCGTTTCCCGCGCGAGCTTGGTGGCTTTATCCGCGCGCCCCAGTCGCCGCAGGATCGCGGCCTTGAGGTTGAGGGCGACCAGGCTTCCCGCATTGGTTGAAATCGAGGTGTTCAGGTCCGACAAAGCCCCCGTCCAATCGTGCTCCATGCATTTGATGCACGCCAGCTCGTAGTACCCTGCCGAGCGATAGGCGTAGTTCCAGATTACTTTATTTATTGAAGCGCGGGCTTCCTTGAGACTCCCGAGGAACCTGAGAGCGACAACCTTCAGATAAAAAGCCTCGACGTCTTTAGGATGCTCGTTCCGGTCGACGAGCCGCTCTATGGCCCTGTCGCAATAGTCGACACACTCCGCAAAGAGGCCGTCCTTAAGGCTTTTTCGGGCCATGCCGGTATTACACCTGATGTCGCCGGGATCCCGGGACAAGCCTTCTCGATAATAGTCGGCCGCCTCGTAGCAGTGCTGCTTGTACTGCTCCAGATGAAGGCCGTTGACGTAGAGTTCCTCCACTGTGGCAAGTTCGCTCGGGCGGACCACCGGATTTCGGGGTTTTATAGGCGTTTTCTCCCCTCGCACGGGCGGCGAGAAGGAGACAAGTTCCACATCGTTTCCATCTGCGACAACGATGCTCATCTTGGAATAAGCCCAGCCATCCTGCATGGCCAGCCTAGCCGTGAAGGCTCCGGAAGGACTGAGGTCGGCAGGGGCAGACCAGAGGACCTGATTGTCCTGACTGATCCTGATCGTCGAGCCGGGGAAGGTCCCCGTCGCCTGGACGCCGACGAACAGCTTCCCTTCCTCATCCACTTCGAGGTTGACCGCCGCGTCGATCGTGGCGTTCTTGACCGCGCCTATGCCCCTGATCGGATACCAGTACTGCTCAAATTCCTTGGTCTCGTAGGGAAATATCCAAGCGAAGTCGGGCTGATTGTCGGTGAAGACGCCCGTCATGAGCTCAACGTAGGGGCCGTCGGCGTCGGTCAGGTTGGAGCACCACATCTCGCCAAATTCGCCGACGCCCCAATGGAAGAGCTTCTTCCCGGGGGCGATCGCGTGGTCGGCCCAGGCAACAACGCCCATGCCCTTCCCGTGGTCATAGCCGGAGACAAAGTCCATGTCCGACTGCCCTTCGCTTATCATGAAGGACGAAGGCACCTTCACAGACTGATTCCTGGAGAGATCGGTTCCCTCGCCATAATCGAAGGGGCGGGCTGTCCGGTAGACACCTTTCGCCATAGGCCAGCCAACAACCGCGCGCCGGTCGTGATCGTTGACGTATTCCACGTCGGGGGGGAAGACCACCTGATAGTTCTCGTTCACGGGAACTGCCAGGTTGGCCCACCACATGAACGGGTGCGCGAAGGGCGTCCGGTTGTAAATCCTGACCTTGGCCTTTATGAACGACCTCCCGGGGCAGACGGTGATTCCCACCATCCCTTTCATGCGCTGGAACGGCTCGACTTCGCCGAGCCAGATCGTCTTTTCATGAGCCCGATCTTCCTCGAGGGAGGCTTCGACGGGAAGAAAGGTGGTCGGCCGGTGGTGCTGGGGCCAGTTGAATTCGATGCCGCCTGACACCCAGGGGCCGGCGAGGCCGATCATCGCGGGCTTTATCACCGAGTTGTGGTAGATGAAGTCATAGCCGCCCACCTTGTCGTAGCCGCGATGCAGCTTGCCGCCGATTTCGGGGAGCACTTCGACGCGGATGTATTCATTCTCCAGGACCCCGACGTTATAGGGCTTTTCGACCTTCTTCCCGCTGAGGGAATCCGTAAAGGGGAGCGGATAGAGTCTTCCGGAAGCTCCCTGATACGGTTTTTTCTCGAAGAACATCGGGAGATCCAGGGCGGGGTCGGGGGCGTAGGTCGGTATGAACTTCTGCATAAAATAGGCGGAGACGGTTTGGGCCATGGCATTCCTCTGGACAGACTATATGTCTGGCCACTTTTCCCATCAACACAAAAATGCGGGGGAAAAAGCCCGCCGGAATTTGTACTCGTCCATCCTTCGATGTATAATCGCGGCCAATGATGCGGCTCCGTCTTCTGAAAGATCCATCCTTTGTGAGCTCATTCTGGTGCACACAGTACGAACGGGGAATCAGGCTGGAATCGACCCAGAACTCGATCGAGCTGATTGAGGGCCTTCCTGAGCCTGGAGAAGGAGACTCGATCGTATGCCTCATCGGTTCATCCCCCTCCTGGATATATACGAAGAAAAGCGAATTGATGAGCCGGCGGGCCAAGGGGATTCTATTGACCTCGTCGGATCCGGAAAATCCCAGCGGATTCAGCTATGTGTCGGTCGATTACCCGTCGATGATGCGAGTACTCCGCTCGTACTTCCGCGAGAACGGGAGGATAAGGACGGCCCTCTTCGGGAGCAATCCCTCCTCTTCGACCGACGCGCTCAAGGTCGCGATCTACCGGCAGATCGTCGACCGCCCGCGCGTTTTCGAAAACCTCGGGAGGCTCGAAGAAACATGTGCGGCCTTCACCGCAGAGTGCGGGGATTTCGACTCGGTGATCTGCTGCAGCGATCTGGTCGCCGCCGAGCTGAGCCGATATCTGCGCGTGGCGGGCATTTGCAGCCCGGAGAAACTCTGGATAGCGGGATTTGGAGACACGACCCTGGCCGCGAAGGTTCACCCTACGATAACGACGATCGCGTGCGACTATGTCGCGATCGGCCGACAATCGGTGAAGGTTGCCATGATGCTTTCCCGCAACCATGCATGCTCCACGATCTCCATGACCGTCCAGGGTTCCCTGATCCCCCGTGAATCGACAGGCAATGTACTTCCGTCCGATCGTGCTCCGCCTGCTTTGGAGGAGGAGGCCGCCGATGGTGCCGAAGTAAATATCTACGCCGATACGGCCGTGACCAACCTGCTCGCCGTCGAGAACCTCCTTTCCCATTGCGAGGCCGTGGACTTCAAGATCCTCAAAGGGCTCTCTCAAAGCCTACGGTATACAGACCTTGCCGACCTCTGTTTCCTGAGCGAAAATACAGTCAAGTACAGGGTAAAGCGCATGCAGAACCTCGCGGGCCAGCGTTGCAGGCCGGATCTTCTGCATCTGGCGGGGCGCTATCTCGACCTATCCACGCTCGATTGACGTTCTTGATCCGTTTGAATCGGATGAAAGCTATGGAAAATAGAAGAATTTTCTCAGTAGTGCCGAGCGGGGCAGCAAAGTAGACTTTCTGCAGCAGACACTGTCGAGGTGACAATATGCAGGATGTCCAGGCATCGGTCCGAACTATCACTATTCCCACCTACGTCGGCGCCGAATACGAAAAACTGCCGATGTTCGCCGAGAACAGAGTGCACCAGCGCTCGAGCGGGAACCCCTACCCCCACCCGGTGATAAACAGGGTCAGACGAGACGACGCCGTCGATAAAAGCTACGAGGCCATCGTCCTGGAGAACGACTTCCTGTATATCGTCATCCTGCCGGAACTCGGCGGCCGCATTTTCACGGCCAAGGACAAGACGAACGGATACGCTTTCTTTTACCAGCAGCACGTAATAAAGCCCGCCCTCATCGGCATGCTCGGCCTCTGGATTTCCGGAGGCGTCGAGTTCAATTGGCCCGTGCATCATCGGCCCTCGACCTTCCTCCCCGTCGATTACTCCATTCAACGGCACGCGGACGGAAGCGCCACCGTGTGGCTCAGCGAGCATGAACCTCTGGACCGGATGAAGGGCATGGTGGGCATTCACCTCGACCCCCGGCGCGCCAGCTTCGAAACCCGCATGCGCGTCTACAACAGGACCGACTTGCCGAAATCATTCCTCTGGTGGGAAAACACGGCCGTGCCCGTCAACGCCGACTATCAAATATTCTTCCCTCCAGACGTCACCTACGTGAACTTCCATTACAAGAAGGCGACTGGCGGCTTCCCAGCCATGAATAGTTTTTTCAACACGCAGGACAACCGCGGCGGCAACGACATCACCTACCACAGAAACACGAGGAATGCGACCTCCTATTTCTGCGGGAATTCATCCTTCGATTTCTTCGGCGGCTACGACCACGGGAAGCGCGCCGGCGTGGTGCACTACGCAGACCACGGGACCTCTGTCGGCAAGAAGATGTTCACCTGGGGATACCGCCACCTTTCAAAGGCATGGGAAAAGGCGCTGACGGACACGGACGGGGCCTACGCGGAGCTGATGGCCTCCAGCTACAGCGACAACCAGCCGGATTTCACCTGGCTGGAGGCTGGAGAGGTCAAGGAGTTTGCCCAGAGCTGGTACCCCATCAAGGGCATTGGTCCGGTCAAGAACGCTAACGCCGACCTCGCCCTCAGTTGCGGAGCGGATTCGGTCGGTCTCTACCCGGTCTGCGACCTCGAAGTGCGCCTGATCGTCCGGAAGTCTGGGAAGGAAATATTCGCACAGACGCTGGTCCTGAAAGCGGCTCAACCGACAGTCATCCCCATTCCAGGATTGAGCCCTGACTGCGAAGTCGCGGCGGAAAATCCCGACAGCTCTCCGATCTTCGCCTACATTCCCAAGGCCTACGGCGCCGGCGTCCCCTCCCCCCGCGCGGACAACCCTCTCCCCGACGCGCTGCGGACTGCGGAGGACTGTTGGCTCTGCGGCCAGCACATCGCGCAGTACCGCGACCCGATCGCCGAACCAGAGGCCTACTGGCGGCGCGGCCTCGCCATCGATCCCGACCATGCTCCCTGCCTGACGAGCATGGGGGCGCAGCTGATTTACCGTTGCCGGTACGAAGAAGCGGCGGACTATCTCAGGCGCGCGATCATGAGCCTCTGTCGATATAACCCCAACCCGCGAAACACGGAAGCTTTCTATCTTCTCGGTCTCGCACTTAAACGGCTCGGGCGTTGCGACGAGGCCTACGAGGCACTCAACAAGGCTCTCTGGAACCAGGCTTCGATTTTTTCCTCCAGCCTCCTTATCGCCCAGATCGACTGCATCCGGGGCGACTTCGCCCTCGCCGAACGGCATCTCCGCTCGTATATGGAGAAAGCGGGCTTCAACCAGAAGGGGACCTGCCTCCTCGCGGCGGCGCTGCGCCACCAGGGTCGGAAGACTGAGGCGAGGGAAGCTGCCATGAAAGTCCTCGCCGTCGATGAACTGGATCATTTTGCGCTCAACGAGCTGCGCCTCACCGGAGGCCTTGAAGGCGGCAATGCCCCTGCACAGCGCAGCGACAAAGCGTTGACCGCCATGGACATCGCCTGCGACTACGCGGACGCGGGCCTGTTCGGAGACGCGGCGGAGATGCTTTGCCTCGTCGAGCATGGGCACCCTATGGTCTCCTATCTCCGAGGCTATTTTTCCGGCGATGCAGCGCTCTACAAGGAAGCGTCCAGCCTCGATGAGACCTACTGTTTCCCCTATCAGGACTGGGAAAAAGTTGCGCTCGAGGACGCGGTTCGCTTCGACGACGGCGACACGAAGGCGCACCTGTATCTCGGGAACCTCCTCTATGGCCGATGCCGGCTGCACGAACAGGCGGCCTTTCACTGGGAACATGCCGGGAACAGCGTTCAGGCTCTGCGGAATCTTGCCGTCGCGCGTTTCCATTTGAACAGCCAGGATCAGACAGTGCCCACCCTTCTCAACGCCGCGCTGGAGCGGGACGCCGCGAACCTGCAGCTCATGTACGAGCGCAACCTCGTGCTCGACCTTCAGGGCCTCGACGCTTGGACGCGGTTTGCCATCTGGGAGTCAGCGGGCCACGCGGTCTCGGAACGGGACGATCTCTTTCTCCAGGGCGTCCATGCCGCCAACCAGGCCCGCGAGTGGCGACGTGCCCTCGAAATGCTGGACAGTCATACCTTCATCCCCTGCGAGGGAGGCGAGCACGCCGTCGCCGAGGAATATCTGTTCGCCAATTACGCGCTCGGACTGACCGCGATGAAAGCGAGAGATTTCAGAAGCGCACAGGGCTTTTTCCACGCGAATCGCGAGCTTCCCGAGAACCTCGGCGGCGGGGTATGGCATGAGGTGATGCTAACCCCGTACCGCTATCTCGAAGGCCTGTGCTGCGAGAAAAACGGCGAAGCGAAGGACGCCAAAGACTGTTTCGAACATGTCGTCTTCTTCCCGGTCAACTACTTCACGAACATGTACCTCCCTTCGTTCCGCTTCTGGCGGGGCATGTCCCTGCGAAAGCTGCAGCGCAAAGATGAGGGAGATGCGGAGATCAAGGCGCTGCTCGACGATGCGGAAAAGGGGCTCGCTCAGAAGAATCCCGGTTGGTTCGACCAGACTCCCTTCTTCAACTGCTTCTGCGAGAAGCCGGAGACAGCCCGCCTGAAATCCTATGGGTTGTTGGCCGCCTACGCGCTCATCGGGTCAGGACAGGAACAGGCGGCTCGGGAAATGATCAATCGTTTGCTCGAAGTCGATCCCGGCTATATTCAGGCCTCGGTGCTGCAGGACGCTCTTCTATCATGAAGCGACCGCCGATGTTCCGGCAATGCCAGTAGGTTTCGAAATGCTTTCTCGATAAATATTCACGTATGTCTGTTTCTTATGCATTTTCACCCGCCGCGGCGGATATTTGCCTTGACATGTGTTTCAGGGGCGACAATACTATCCGCATCCGGCGTTGTCGGTCATGGAATCTGACATAACTATCATGCGAATCGTATTTAAATGTTGCATCAGACGGGATTTAGCCTCCCCGGACAGAATGTCGGTTCCAGGCAATTCATCAGCTGACCATCAGGTAAGGAGAATGTTGTGGCATTGAAAAAGAGATTGTTGCAGTCTTTCCTGTCATTCGCGTTTATCGCGGGTGTTTTTTTTGCCGCACCCGCGTGGGCCGACGGAACCTTGACGGTCGTTTCAGGCCAAGATCCCGGAAGCTGGGACCCTGTCGACACCTACCTCGTCGCATGGGCGGCCGTGTCCACCAATATCTATGACGGGCTGACGTACCGCGGTCCGGATGCCAAGCTGGTCCCGGGACTTGCGGAGAAGTGGGAAAACCTGGATGGAGGGAAGCGCATCCGGTTCTCGCTGCGCAAGAATGTCGTCTTCCACAACGGCGAGCCTTTCAACGCCGAAGCGGTAAAATTCACCTTCGACCGCCTGCTAGGCGACATCGGCAAGAAGGGACCGCAGTACTCCAACTACGCGATCATCGACAAGGTCCTTGTCGTCGATGCGTATACCGTCGACTTTTACCTCAAGGATCTGGATCCGGTTCTGCTCGTGAAACTGGCAGGATATGGCGCCATGATAGTTCCACCCAAGTATATACAGGAAAAGGGAGAGGACTATTTCAACACCCATCCGGTCGGAACCGGTCCCTTCAAGTTCGTGTCCTACGACCCGAAAGTGAATATCAAGCTGGAAGCCTTCGACAAGCATTGGGGAGGCGCGCCCAAGCTTTCCAAGCTCGAATACCGCTTCATCTCCGAGCCCGCCACCGCGATAGCGGAACTCCAGGCCGGACGCGTCGACATGATCTATGGCGGAAACGTCCCGATAAGCATGATCCCGAACATCAACGCCGACCCCAAACTCGAGGTGCGCAGCGTTCCCGGCCCCACGGTCTACGCTCTCCGTTTCAACACGAAGACAGGCATCACGAAAGATGTACGCGTCCGCAAGGCCCTGATCATGGCGGTGGACAGAAACGCCATCATCAAGTCCATTCTCGGCGGGCAGGCTACCCCCATCGCGAGTTTCCAGGGAGCTCTGTCTTTCGGCAATGATCCTTCCATGAAACCGGTAGCCTACGACCCGAAGCAGGCCATGGCCCTCCTCAAGGAAGCGAAAGTAAATCCCGGCACCGCCGTCCAGATCGACATCCGGACCGGCAACGCCACCTTCCTCGAAGTCAGCCAGGCTGTGGCCAGCTACCTGAAGCTGGTCGGCATCAATGCGACCATAAAGCCGTACGAGAGCAACTACTTCCTCTCCGACATCGTACCTCCGGGCAAGACCGGAGAGATGTTCCAGCAGGCCTGGGGTGGATGGACCCTCGATTTCGACAACACCGCCTACCTCATGTACCACACGGGAGAGAAGTGGAACCCCTACGACAGCGATCCCAAACTCGACGCCATGCTGGAATCCCAGCGCTCCATCACGGACAGGGCGAAGCGCGAGGATATCCTGCAGTCGATCGGTCAGTACACCGCTGACAATTCGCTGGAAATGCTTCTGTACAACCTGAACGAGATCTTCGCCATCAATTCGCGCGTGAAGAACTTCGTCGCGCCTCCGGATACCCGCCTCAGGTTCACGAATGTCACTGTAGAATGATGAATGCCGTCATGTAAGAAACCGTATGGCTTTTGACTGAAATGCTGGCAGGGCCGTTCCCCACAAGAGCGGCCCTTTTAATTGAGGGTGCAGGCGTGGCAAAGTTTTTGATCCGGCGATTGCTTCTGGCTGTTTTTGTTATCATCGCGGTAACCTTGACCGTATCCTTCGCGATACGGTTGACCGGAGATCCCGCGCTGATGCTGGTGCAGGGCGCGGGGAGTGTGACCGAAGACGATCTCGTGCGCATACGGGAATCCCTCGGTCTCAATGTTCCTTTCGCGGTGCAGTACCTGAATTTCCTCAAGGGTTTCGTAACCCTCGATCTCGGAAAGAGCTTCATGGGCGGAACGCCGGTGGCAACGCTCATTTCCAAGGCTCTGCCCGCCACCCTCCTTCTGGCCCTCGCGTCCATGGCCGTATCCATCCTGATATCCATTCCCCTGGGCGTGGCCGCGGCCGTCTCGAAGGGCAAGTGGCAGGATCAGCTCATACGGATACTCTCGCTCGTGGGTATGTCATTCCCGAATTTCTGGCTGGCCATCATGTTCGTCCTGTTCTTCTCTGTCACCCTGAAGTGGCTGCCACCCAGCGGCATGGAAGGTCCCTTGAGTTTCATCATGCCAGCCATGACCATGGGTATCATCCTCACGGCGATGAATGTCCGCCTTGTGCGCACTACCATGCTGGAAACGCTGCAGGCGCAGTTCATCATGGTGACCCGCGCGAAGGGCCTCGGCGAAAAGGCCGTGCTCTACAAACACGCTCTGCGCAATTGCGGGATCCCCCTCATCACGTATTTCGGTTTGCAGTTCGGAGGACTCCTCGGGGGCGTCGTGGTGGTGGAGCGGGTATTCAACTGGCCGGGAATGGGCACTCTGGCCTTCGACGCGGTGGCGTCCCGGGATTACCCCGTGCTGCAAGCCGTCGTCTGCATCCTGGCCCTCCTGAT
This sequence comes from Treponemataceae bacterium, assembly GCA_963678065.2. Classification (GTDB taxonomy): domain Bacteria; phylum Spirochaetota; class Spirochaetia; order Treponematales; family Rectinemataceae. Next base: position 17,799 of record CAXXVZ010000003.1, on the reverse strand, counting down.
TGTATTCGTAAACCTGATCGTCGATATCGCCTATGGGTATGTCGACCCTCGTGTCCGGAGAGAGTAGTTCATGAAAACCAAACCCGCATCATCTTCGCCGTACATGAATATCGAATTCATCCTCGGAACACTCCTCGCGGGCGGCATGTGCCTCCTGGTGCTGTCTTCCACTCTGCTATTCCCGGACGGAGGCGAATCGATCGACCTCGTCAACCGTCTGACGCCGCCCTTCCAGGCTTCAGCCCATCCCCTCGGAACGGATCCCCTGGGGCGCGATGTGCTGGCCCGCATGATCGTCGGAGGGCGCATCTCGCTCCTCGTGGGCTCGCTCTCCGTGCTCGGCGCCGTCACTCTGGGCGTCGTGCTGGGACTGGTCGCCGGATATTACCGGGGACTCTGGGACACACTGGTGATGCGTCTGGCCGACATCCAGCTCGCCCTGCCCTTCATCCTCCTCGCCATCACCTTCACGGCCATCATCGGCGGGGGCCTTAGAAACACCATAATTCTTTTGATAATAACGCAATGGGTACAATATGCCAGGCTTGTGCGGAGTCTCGTTCTGAGTCTCCGGGAGCGCGAGTTCATCCTCTCCGCGCGGGCGATAGGCGTGAAGGATAGGGGAATCCTGTTCCGGCACCTCTTGCCCAATCTCGCGGGCCCGGTCATCGTGCTCATGACGCTCAATATCGCGAACAATATTCTCCTCGAGAGCAGCCTGACTTTCCTGGGCATGGGTGTGGATGTCATGGTTCCCAGCTGGGGCGGAATGCTCGCGGACGGCCGCACCTACCTCCAGAACGCGTGGTGGATCTCGGTCTTTCCGGGGCTCGCCCTCCTCTTGCTCGTGCTGGGACTCAACCTCTTCGGGGACTGGCTCAGGGATCGGCTGGATCCGACAGGAAGGACGGCAAAATGAGCGTACTCCTGGATACTGTCTTTCCCCGGACTCTCGATCGGATCGTCGCCGAATACTCCGGATTTTCGAAAACGCAGCCGGGAACACGGCTCGAGTTCTGGACCTTCGACAACGGCGCGGCCAGGCGCGAGGCGGAGCGCAAGCTCGCGGCCATGGGCGTGGAAGCCAGGATACATAGCGCGTACAAGCCACTCGTCCACTACTTTCTCGAAGATGTGGATCGTACAGGCCTGTCCGGCGTGGAGCTTGTCTACCCGACGCATCCCGGATGCTCTCCCGACCGGTTTCTCCTGGAAGCGTATCCTCTCTCCGCGCTGCTGGGGGAGGCGGAAGTGAGCTTTGCAGCCGGGGATACGGATGAGGCTGACAACTTTACCTATATGGCCCGGCTCATGTATGTCGACGGGCGGGTCGAGAACCTGAGAATATTCGCTCCGAACCGGGTCTATGTGGACCACACAGGAGAGAGTGTCGTAACGTCAGCCGGATGGATGCGTCTTCGGGCTCCGGACGGCAGCGAGACTGAAGGGGCCCTGTGGACGGAGTACGAGGCGATCTACTCCGGGGCGCTGGAAGCCGTATCCGGTCACGAGTGGGGGAACTCCGAGCCCTTTTTCGAGGTCCTCTCGATACGAGTCACTCTCCCCGCCTGCGATATTCCCTTGCCACTGGGCGAGGAAGCCATCAGTTTGAGGGAAGCTCTGCACGAGGAGCTGTATTTTTCCCTTCTGGAGCTCTTTCAGAAAAAAACAGGCCGTCCCGTCAGCGACCGTACGATACGCCCGGGACAAGTGCTGCCCGAGATCATAAGCGGCGCGGTTCCGGCGCTCAGGATAGAACTGAAGCCCCTGTCCTCCGAAGACAAGGTCCCAGACACGGGCCCTGGCATTATAGCGGACAAGGACACAGTGGCAGGCACGGAAGCGGATGATCTGGCCTTCGCGAGGAGCCCGATTACCGCCGCCCGTGTCTCTTCGGAACTGGATATGATCGAAGGCCGGTCCTTCCGGACAAAATCCTATTCCGGCAGGACTATATCAGGCATATACCATCCGGGGAGCGACGCAGCGGTGATGATAAGCGGCGGACAGCACGCGAACGAGACGACAGGTATCGTGGGAGCGCTTCGCGCCGCCCGTGAGCTTGCGCGCAGGCCCGGTTCGCACTTTACCGTGTCGCCTCTGGAAAACCCCGACGGCTATGCCCTGCACCGGATGCTCTGCGTGGAGAACCCCAGGCACATGCACCATGCGGCCCGGTACACGGCCTTGGGCAATGACCTGGAATATCAGGTAGACGGCCATCTGTACGAGAAGGCGCTGCGCCTCGAGGCACAGCGCCTCACTGAGGCAAAACTGCACATAAACCTTCACGGCTACGCTTCCCACGAGTGGACACGGCCGCTGTCCGGCTATATCCCACGCGGTTTCCCCACCTGGATGCTGCCCCACGGCTTTTTCCTGGTGCTGCGCCACCACGCCCCCTGGGCCGATCGGGCCCGGGAGTTCCTTGAGCTTCTGACGCTGCGACTGACTATGGTGCCCGGGCTGCTCTCGTTCACGCACGAGCAACTGAAACTCTACTCATGCTATGTGAAAACGCCGCCCTTCCAGGTCATCAACGGATTTCCCTGCGAGCTTTCCATAAATGAGACTTCGGCCATACCGTTGCGGCTCATCACCGAGTACCCCGACGAGACTATCCATGGCGATGCCTTCATCGCCGGGCACACGGCGCAGAAAGAAACCGTTCTGGCCGCCTACGAGGTCTTTCAGGCCCTGCAGGCAAAGGCCAGGGCGCAGGATCGGGCACCGGCGGACGAAAACCTCCCGGGCAGGGCCAGCCGGGGATGAAAAACGAAATGATCAGTATCGGGGTTGTTTTACGAGGGAATACGAAATGAACATCAAGACAGCCGCTTCCACCACTCTGCTCACCGTAGATAACCTGACGGTGGCCTTCGGTTCGACGCCCGTCGTGGAGAACCTGAGCTTTTCCGTGCTTCCGGGCAGGACCCTCGGCCTCATAGGCGAATCCGGTTCCGGAAAATCCATGACGGCTCTGTCCATTTTGCGGCTGTCCGATCTGATGGGGGCCCACTTCTCCTCCGGCCAGATCCGCTTCGAGGGCCAGGACAGATCGACGGAAATCCTCTTTGCCTCGCAAAAAACCATGCGAGGAATCCGCGGCAAGGAGATCTCCATGATCTTCCAGGAGCCGATGACAAGCCTCGATCCCATCTTCACTGTGGGAGACCAGATCGCGGAAGCCCTGATCCTGCACAAGGGGATGGATAAAAGCTCCGCGCTGGCCGAGGCCGTTCGCCTCCTCGACATGGTGCGGTTGCCCGATGCGAAAGCCATGGTCCGGCGCTTCCCCCACCAGCTCTCCGGCGGAATGCGCCAGCGCGTGATGATCTCCATGGCTTTGGCCTGCGGGCCCAAGCTGCTGATAGCGGACGAGCCCACTACGGCTCTGGACGTCACCATTCAGGCCCAGATACTGGCCATCATAAAGGAGCTGCAGAGGGAGCTCGGGATGGCCGTCATCTTCATAACCCATGACATGGGTGTGGTGGCCGAGATGGCCGATGACGTGGTGGTAATGAAAAAGGGCAGGAAGGTGGAGGAAGGCAGGGTGAACGATATCTTCCGGAAACCGGCCCACCCTTACACCCGTGCACTTTTGGCGGCGGTACCACGCCTCGGCAGCATGGCGGGAGAGCCCCTGCCCAAAGTATTTTCCTTTCCCGCCGCGGAGGACGAGGATTCGCTGTCAGCCAAGGCTGACAAGTCATCCGGGGCCGTCAATCCCCGGGAGCCCGACAGGGACCGCCACGACACCGCCCGCTTCGACCAGCCTCCCGTGCTGTCCGTCCAGGACCTCGTGGTCCGATTCGATGTAAAAAAAGATCTCCTGGGCCGGGCCACCCACCGTGTGCACGCGGTGGAGAAGGTCAGCCTGGATATATACCCCGGAGAAACCCTGGCCCTGGTGGGCGAGAGCGGTTCCGGCAAATCCACCATCGGCCGCGCCATCCAGCAATTGCAGGAGATCAACTCCGGGAATATCCTGTTCAAGGGACGATCCCTGGCGACCATGGGCACCGAAGGCCGCAGAAAGCTGCAACAGGAGATACAGTACATTTTCCAGGATCCCTTCGCTTCTCTGGACCCGAGGCAGACCGTGGGATTCTCCATTTCGGAACCCGTACGGGTACACCATCTTTTGAGCGATGAGAAGAAAATACAGGAAAAGGTGGTAGAACTTCTGGAGGATGTAGGCCTGTGCGCGGATCACGCCAAACGCTATCCCCACGAATTCTCAGGTGGCCAGCGTCAGCGCGTCTGCATAGCCCGCGCCCTGGCTTCCCACCCGAGTATCATCATCGCGGACGAAGCCCTTTCCTCCATGGATGTATCCATCCAGGCTCAGATAATCAACCTCTTCATGAAACTGCAAAAGCGGTATGGCCTGGCGTACTTGTTTGTCAGTCACGACATGGCTGTGGTGGAACGTATGAGCCACAGGGTGGCGGTGCTGTATCTGGGCCAGATCGTGGAGCTGGGGAGCCGTGCCCAGGTCTTCGAGAACCCCCGGCATCCGTATACCAGAAAACTGATGGAAGCCGTTCCCGTCGCCGATCCCGGCCAGCGCCGCCACCGGCCCATCTCCAACGACGAAATTCCCTCTCCGATCCGGCACAGGGATGACCTTCCCAAAATCGTGACATTGCGGGAGATAGACGCAGGCCACTTCGTGGCGGAAGCTTAGGCCCGCGGACAGAAGTATAATCCGGGCTATCCCGGCAACTGAATAAAGAGAAGCAAAGGATCGATGCCATCACCCGGCGATCCTTTCTGTAGCTATGTTACGAAATAGGTAAAACTGCTCGCTTCACGGAATGGCGGGAGCGGTGTAGCGTTTCCCATGGTTGCAACCGCTAAACCTCTGTGGAAGAGCCTCGCGCACTCGTGGCAGCTCTACGTCTTCCTGATTCCCGCGATGCTCTTCATCGCAATCTTCCGTTACGGCCCGATGTACGGCCTCCAGCTCGCGTTCAAGACATACAACGCCCGACTCGGCATCGGGGGAAGCCCCTGGGCGGGTCTCACACAGTTTGCCAGGCTGTTTTCCTATTTCCGCTTCGGCGAGATATTCCTCAACACCCTCATCCTCTCGCTCTACAAGCTGGCCGTCGGCTTTCCCCTGCCCATCCTTCTTGCCATCTCTCTCAACGAAGTGAAGGGGGCGAAGCTGAAAAAGACTCTCCAGACCATCACCTACGCCCCCTACTTCATCTCGGTGGTGGTCGTCGTCGGCATCGTCCTCCAGATGTTTTCCCCTCACTTCGGCCCGGCCGGCGCCCTCGCGAAGGCCATCGCGGGCCGGCCCGTCGACATTATGTCCGACCCGAACGCCTTCCGCCACCTCTTCGTGTGGACCGACGTCTGGCAGCTCACCGGGTACTCGGCCATCCTCTACATAGCGGCTCTCTCAGGTATTGCCCCCGAGCTCTACGAGGCCGCCGAGATCGACGGCGCCACCAAGCTCCAGAGAATCCTGCGGATAGACATCCCCGCGCTGATGCCGACAGCCACGATCCTCCTCATCCTGGAGGCGGGGCGTCTCATGGACATCTCCTTCGAGAAGGTCATCCTCCTCCAGTCCTCCCTCAACCTCAGAACCTCGGAAGTCCTGACTACCTACGTCTACAAGACCGGCCTCCTCGAGGGCAATTTCGACTTCGCGACGGCGGGCGGCCTCTTCAATTCGGCCATCAACCTCGCCCTCGTCGTCATCGTGAACCACGCCGCCAAGCGCATCGGGGAAACCAGTCTATGGTAGAAAAAACAGGCACGCGGGGCGGCAGAAGCGAAGCCGCCGCCGCAATCCGGCGCTTGGGCCCCGGCTGGCATCGCCGTTCCAGCCGGCGATCGACGGGTGCGGACCTCGGCTTCGACACCGTGAATGGCATCATCCTCGGAATAGCGACGATCGCGGCCCTCTACCCCCTCGTCTACGTCCTCTCGGCCTCATTCAGCTCTCCGGGCGCCGTCTCGCGGGGGGCGGTCTGGCTTCTGCCCGTCGAGCCCTCCTTTGAAGGCTACAAGGCCGTCTTCAAGAACAGGGATGTCATCACAGGATACCTCAACTCCCTCTTCTACATGTTCGCCGGCACCAGCATCAACATCGCGGTCACCCTCATGGCGGCCTACGCCCTGGCACAGAAAGAGCTTGTCGGCCGCAAGCTCATCATGATGCTCTTCACCTTCACCATGCTCTTCTCCGGCGGCATCATTCCCCTCTACCTCGTCACGAAATCGACGATCGGCATCAACAACCGCTGGGACATGATCCTCCCGAACGCGATGTCGGTCGGGAACCTCATCATCGCCCGGACCTTCATGCAGCAGAACCTGCCCAATGAGCTCAGGGAATCGGCGAGGATGGACGGCTCCGACGATTTCCGCTACTTCTTCGCCGTCGTCCTCCCCCTCTCCGGGCCGATCATCGGCGTCCTCACCATGCTCTACGCCCTGACACACTGGAATTCCTTCTTCTTCGCATTCATCTTCCTGCAGGACAAGCTCCTGTATCCCCTGCAGCTCATCCTCAGGAACATCCTCATCATCAACGAGACGGGGATGGATTCCTTCCAGAATCTCGAGTACGCGGCGAAGATGGCGGGCATCAACGACCTCCTCAAGTTCTCTCTCATAGTCGTGTCGAGCCTGCCCGTCCTCATCCTCTATCCCTTCGTCCAGCGCCACTTCGTCAAAGGCATCATGCTCGGCTCGATCAAGGGCTGAGTGGGGCGGCACAAGCGCCCGCGTTCACCACGTTTCCACGTTTCGATTTTTAAGGAGGTTTGCATGAAGCGAATTTTCGCCGCGATGCTCGCCATCGCCTGCCTGGCCGTCACGAGCGCCGGCGCCCAGGCCAAATTCCTGCCCAAGGACCCGGCCAAGATCAACACGCCCGGGCAGTACCCCATCGTCAAGGACCCGATCACCCTCAAGGTCTTCGTCCCCAGCATCGGCTTCATCAAGGACTTCAAGACCAATGCGAGCGCGGTCTGGCACGAGAAGCTGACCAACGTCAAGATCGAGTGGATCGAGACGAGCAAGGTCGACGCGAAGAACAAGCTCTCCATCATGATGGCTTCGGGCGACTATCCGGACATCATCTTCGGCATGTCGGGCTCAGGTCTCTCCGTCCAGGATCTCTACCGCTACGGACGCCAGGGCAGCTTCCTTCCGCTCAACGATATGATCGATGCCTACGGCGTGTATGTCAAAGAGCTGATCAAATCCGACCCCGAGATGAAGCAAGCCATGATGAGCCCCGACGGAAAGATCTACGGACTGCCCGCGGTCTTCACCGACGACTACCACATGACGATGCGCCAGAAGCTCTGGATCAACCAGGCCTGGCTCACCAAGCTCGGGCTCAAGATGCCGACCACCCTCGAGGAGCTGTACACCGTCCTCAAGGCCTTCAAGACCAGAGATCCGAACGGCAACGGCATCGCCGACGAGATCCCCCTCACCGGCGCCAAGCGCAGTCAGGAAGACCTTGCCATGTGGCTCATGAACGCCTTCATCCCGGCCGGCGGCCCGGACGACGGAGCCGATGCTACTCTCAACAACTATGAGTTCATCATCAACAGGAAAGTTTTCTTCAACGCAGACAAGCCCGAGTTCAAGGAAGGGCTCAAGTACATCGCCAAGATGTTCAAGGAAGGCCTCATCGACGTGGCCGGCCTCACCCAGGACAAGGCCCAGATCAAGCCCCTCGTGGACGGAGACATCGTCAAGGTCGGAGCCGTCGCGTCCCACCATCCCGGCAATTTCGCGAGCCTCTCCGACGACCTCAAGGCGCCCTTCCACCAGTTCGTGGCCCTTCCTCCCGTCGCGGGGCCGCAGGGCAAGCGCTACACGCCCTGGATCATCGACCAGGTCATCCAGCCCGGCCAGTTCGTCATAACCGACAAGTGCAGGAACCCCGTCGTCGCCTTCCTCTGGGGCGACAGCTTCTTCAAGCTCGAGTCGGCCCTCGTCGACAAGGGTGTGGAGGGAATCCACTGGACCAAGGTCGACCCCAAGGAAGGCCTCATCGCGCTCAACGGCAAGCCGGCCAACTACAAGTACCTCAAGGTCCTGACCCCCGACGACAATGCCCAGATCAACCTAGGCCCTATCTGGACCCGCGATCTCAAGAACGAGTTCGCCAAGTCCGCGGGATTCTCCTACGAGGAGTTCCTCTACAACGCGACCAAGCTCTACGAACCCTACAAGATCGCCCGCTATCCCTACGCCACGGCCTCCGTATCCGAAAAGGATGCGACCGAGTTCAATGACCTGCGCAGGACGATCCACGCCTATGTCGGCGAATCGGTGGATCGGTTCATCATCGGCGACCTCGACATCGACAAGAAGTGGGACGACTACGTCAAACAGCTCAACCAGATCGGGCTCTCCCGCTACCTGAAGATCCTCCAGGACGCCTACACAGCATCTCTGGACTGATCCGGCGATATGCGCCTCAAGGGGACGATCCGCCGGAATGGATGGATCGTCCCTCGTGACGAAAAGACTGCGCAGCGCGGACGGCTTCGTGTATACTTATCTGGCGATGGAAAAACCTACCGGGGCCACCCGTGACTTTTTCAGGAAATACATAGTCGCGAACCTTCTCATCCTCGTCCTGCCCGCCCTCGTGGCCGTCGTCTTCTACGCCTTCTCGGCCCGGACAATCCGGAACGATGTGGACGAGCTGGCCACGAACCAGCTCGTCGCGAGCCTCGCCACCGTGGACCGCCAGCTTCTCGACATACAGAAGGTGGCGGCGCAGTTCGCGATCGACTACGAGATCAACTTCTACCTCAACAATCCCGGCCCCTTCAGCCCCATCGAGACATACAATCTCAAGCGTATCTCGGACAAACTCTCGTCCTTCGTTCTCGGAAACGACCTCCTCAGCCACTGCTTCCTGTACTTCGCCAAACCGGAGATCATCGCCTACGAGAACGGATTCTCCGATTTCTCTTCGTTTTACGGCCCCGTGTTTTCCGCCGATGGCTACGACCGCGAAACCTTCCGTGTCGCCGTTCTGAGCGATTCCGGCGACGAGACGATCTACACGCGCATGGCCACCTCCTTCTCCGGGCTGAAATCCGAGAGCCACCTCGCGGTGCGGCCGATCGGCTACGGCGCCTACAACCGAGGCGCCCTCATCGGGGTCATCGAAGGCCGCAATCTGAACCGCCTTCTCCTCGGTCTGCCGGAAAAGTACGGCGGCTGGGTGGCCATATACGACCAGGATGGAAGACTTGTCGCCGCGACCGACTCGGAGGCCGAACGCCTGGCTTCGAAAACGCGCGGGTCTCCAGAAAAGAAAGCAGGGAGCCGCACAGTCGCGGACAGGCCGGTTCGGGCCGACCCGGCGACGAAGCCTGGCAGCATAGGGATGGTCCGCATCGGCTCCGAGACATATCGGACGTACAGGGCCCACTCGTCCATCACGGGGTGGGACTATGTGGCGGCGCTCAACGTGAAAAAGGTGCTCGCGGATACCCGCGCCGTGCGCGATGCGGCCCTCCTCATCCTCGGTTTCGGCTTCTTCGGAGGCTGCGCGGTCTCCTACTGGTTCGCCTACTCGCACTCCAAACCGCTCGGAAAACTCTTCTCTCTCCTCATCGGAGACTCGATGCGCCAAGAAGACTCAGGCTCGAGTGTCTACGAACGGGTCGAAAAGGCGATCGCCGGCCTCTCCGATTCCCGCTCCAGGCTGGAGGAGGAGGTCAGGGAAGCCGAGCGCATCGCCCGCATCGAATTTTTCCGCCGTCTCTTCGACGGGGCCTATTGGGACAGGGAGAGCTTCACGCGGGAGAAAGAACGTCTCGGAATCGGGCTCGGGGAAAGGTCGCGCTTTGTCCTTTTGTGCAGAATGATGGCCCCCGGCGACGCCGGGGATGCTGCTTCGCTGCCCTTTGCGGCGGATACGGACCGATCGGGAGGAGAGCGCTTCCTCGCTCCTGGCGAATACACGGTCCCGCTCTCACCCGGCGAAACCGCCTTCATCCTGTCGGGAGAGGATGACAGGCGCGGCGCGGCCACGAAGGTGGCAGAGGCCGTGCGCGCCGCGGCGGCGCCCGAGTTTCACAACGCCTTCTCTTTCGGGGTCGGAGATCCCGTCGAGGACCCCTTCCTCCTGCAGCTCTCCTTCGCCCAGGCCGAAACGGCCTTGCGGAGGCCGGCCGTCACCGTATATCCCGAGATACGCTTCTATGCCGACCTTCCGATGCCGGCGGGCGGCTTCGTTTATCCGCTCGATGTCGAAGAGTCGCTCATGAAGGCCGTCCGCTCCGCGAATCGCGAACTCTTCGATTCGCTCTTCGACGCGGTGCTGCGCAGCAACTTCGAGGAGCGGGTCCTGACGCCCCAGGAGACGCGCGATTTCGCCGCCGCGCTGCGCGGGACTGCCCTTCGTCTCCTGCCCGACTATGCCGGAGAATCGGGAGCTTTCAAAGACAGGCTCTATCACAGCCCCGACCCGGCGACCGGCGCATCTTCCTTTTCCTCGATACGCACGGTCTTCGCCGACATGATCGCGGTCGGCGAAATCGCGAAACGCAGCCACAACTCTAAACTTTCGACGCAGGCCCGCGATTTTATCTTCGCGAATTACGCAGACCCTGAACTCGGACTCGCCCTCGTGGCGAGGAGGCTCTGCATTTCGGAGAACTACCTCTCCAATCTCTACAAGGAACAGACGGGTGAGTGCATATCCGAAACCATAGAGTCGGCCCGGATGGATAGGGCGAAGGACTTGCTCTCGCGCTCCGATCTCTCGGTCGACCTCGTCGCAAAGAGGACAGGCTACCAGGGGCCGAGCTTCCGGCGGGCATTCAAGCGCGTCACCGGCATGTCGCCTTCCGACTTCCGCAAACTATCCGACAGCCAGAATAGTACAAGGAAAGAATCATGAAAACGAACGCTGATATCCAGATACGCGATCCCTTCATTCTTCCCCACCCGGCGAGCGGGCACTATTACCTTTTCGGAACGACGGATACCGACTGCTGGGACGGGCCCGGAACAGGCTTCGACGTCTACGCGGGCAGAGATCTCGAGCGCTGGGAAGGCCCCTTCCCTGCGTTCCGGCCCGAGGCCGGTTTCTGGGCAACCCGCAATTTCTGGGCTCCCGAAGCCCACGAATACATGGGCCGCTACTACCTCTTCGCGAGCTTCAAATCCGAGACCGCCAGACGGGGCACCCAGATTCTCGTATCGGACCGGCCCGGGGGGCCATACGCGCCGCACTCCGTCGGTCCCGTGACTCCCTCACAGTGGGAGTGCCTCGACGGGACCCTCCACGTCGACGCGAACGGCGATCCATGGATCGTCTTCTGCCACGAGTGGGTCCAGATCACCGACGGAGAGATCCGCGCGAGGAGGCTGTCGGCCGACCTCCGCGAGCCGGCCGGCGAGTCGGTCCTCCTCTTCCGCGCGTCAGAGGCGCCCTGGACCCGCCCTCCGCGATCGAAACGGCGAAGCATCGACCCGCGCGCGCGCGTCACCGACGGCCCCTTCCTCTGGCGCACCCGGGCGGGAACTCTCCTCATGCTCTGGTCGAGCTTCTCGGAATCCGGTTACGCGATGGGCATCGCCCGGTCGGAGAGTGGTGCGATAGAGGGGCCCTGGGTACAGGAAGAGAAACCCATCGCCGACACCGACTCCGGGCACGGCATGCTCTTCCGCTCCCTCGACGGAAAGATCTTCATGACAGTCCACGCGCCCAATTCCACCCCCCTCGAGCGACCGGTCTTCATCGAGCTGGAAGAGACAGGAAGAAGCATACGGGTCCGCAGCGAGACGGAAGGGAGTAGGGAATGACAGCCGCATCCGCCGCCGCCGCGTCCGCCGCCGCCGCATCCGCCGATGTCGCCGCCGACGCTGCGGAAGGTGCACCCTTCCCGCTCCCCGGAATCGGATTTTGCTGCTCGGGCCCTGGACTCGAGGCGATTCACCGCCGGGCCGCCTCGGAGCTCCTCGCCTCCACCCTCCCCTCTCCCGCGGGGATGGCGTCGGGAACCTCGCGGGGGTCGCCCATGCTGATCGAGGGAGGCCCCTACCGCGGCTGCTGGCTCGAGAGCACGGGCAGCATTTCCGCTGAAATCCTCTCGCGCTTCCTTCCCGATCTCGCCGCGGACACTTTCAGGCTCTTCGCCCGCCATATGCGCGAAGACGGTCTCATGCCCTACAAAATTCTGCCCTCCGGCGCGGCCTACCGGCAGATCCAGATGGTCAGTCCCCTCGCGAGATCGGTCTGGACGCACTATCTCCTCAACGGCAAGGACAGAAGCTTTCTCGCGGAAATGTATGGCGCGATGGCGAGATTCGACAGATGGCTCGCCCTCCACAGGGATACGCGCAGGACCGGCTGCGTCGAGGCGTTCTGCACCTTCGACACGGGCCACGACCTCTCGCCCCGCTTCTGGCACGTCCCCGACACCTGCTTCGGCGAGGACGCCGCGCGCTTCGACCCGGACTCGCCCCTTCTGCCCTTCCTCGCCCCCGACCTCACGGCCAACGTGGCCTGCCAGCGCCGGTACCTCGCCCTCATAGCGCGCGAACTCGGCGACGTGCAGGCGGCGTGCACATGGGAGGCCGCGGCAAAGGCCAGCACAGAAAGCCTCATGCGCCACTGCTTCGACCCCGCGGATGGCTTCTTCTACGACCGCGACCGCTTGGGCAACTTCGTGCGGATACAGTCCGATGTCCTTCTGCGCGTCCTCGCCTGCGAAGTCGGCGACGATTCCTTCTTCGAATCCTCGCTCGGCCGCTACCTTCTCAACACGCGCAAGTTCTTTTCGCGCTACCCGCTCACGTCGATAGCGCTCGACGATCCGCGATTCGACCCCGCGAGCGGATACAACAGCTGGGCCGGGCCCGTCAACTTCCTCAGCCTGGTCAGGGCCCCCGCGGCCTTCGAGCACCACGGCCGGCACGTCGAACTCACCTGGCTCATGCAACCCACCCTCTCGGCCACCCTGCGGTTCACGCGGTTTCCGCAGTGTCTGAGCCCATGGACGGGCGACGAGGGGTTCACCGAGGGATACACGCCGACCATGCTCTGCCTCCTCGACTACGTCGAGCGGCTCTGCGGCATCATGCCCCGCCCCGAGGGACAAATCTGGTTCACGGGCCTCCTTCCTTCCTGTCTTGGCACCGTCATCGCCAGCGGAACAGGAATAGCTGGCGACGCCAGCGGGACAGGAATAGCCAGCGATGCCAGCCGCGCCGGCGCAGCCTTTACCGCTTACGCCCGGAAGATCGACGGCGCGGAGTTCAGCCTCCGGAACACCGCATCGGACTGCGTCATCCTCCGCGACGGCGAAGTCTTCGCGCGCTTCCCCGCGGGCATCCGCCTCGTCACGGACCGCTCGGGAAACCTCTCGGGAATCATCGGCATGAGCGCGCGGACAGTCTCGGGGAGCATCGCATTCCAGGGCGTCGAATATCACATTGCGATCAAGGGGAACGAGGAGCAGTCCTTCACGGGAAAGGGTTTCACGACCCGACGCGATCCCGGAGTCGTCGCTCCCCGCCACGGATAGGCGATCCTGGTTTTTCTCCCGGAGCCGCGATATCATTGTGACGAATACGGCAGCCATCGGCGGATTCAATGAGTCACGCCGACAGGAAACATTTCCAGACAGGGGAGCAGCCATGAACACGAAGAAAGACATCGAGACATTTTTCACCGGCAAAACTTTCGCCCTCGCCGGCATTTCCCGCTCGGGCCAGTCGATGAGCAACAACGTCCACAAGGAACTCAAGGCCAAGGGATTCCGCATCCTCCCCATCAACCCCAACGCCGCCACCGTCGATGGCGAGATCTGCTACCCATCCCTCGCGGCCCTTCCCGAAAAACCCGACGGCCTCATCATCTTCACCCCCAAGACCCAGACCGCCACAGTCGTGAAGGAAGCCTGGGAGCAGGGCATCACCCGCGTATGGATCCAACAGGGCGCGCAGAGCCCCGAGGCTACCGACTTCTGTCGCGAGAAAAACATGGAAGCCGTCTCCGGCCGCTGCATCATGATGTTCGCCGAGCCCGTCGGATCGATCCACGCCTTCCACCGCGGCTTCGTCCGCTTCTTCGGCAGGCTTCCCAGATAAGGACTCCGGTCCCTCTTTCTGTACGCGGACATCTTTCGCGTCTTAACACCTCCTTAATGCCTCCTCCTTCAAAGTTAACATTCTTCGAATGGCCATTACCGCGCGCTCTCGGGTACGCTAGACTCCATGAAGGAGTACCCGATGAACATGTCCTTAGTGGCTGCCGGCGTTCTCTGCGCCGTCGTCGTCGTTTACCTCGCGTACGCGCTCGTCCATCCCGAACGATTCTGACGGAGGCATACCATGAATGCCACCACGATTCTCAAGATACTCGCCATCGTCCTCGCAGCCTTCATCCCGGCGCCTTTTCTGGGCCGCTACCTCGCGAAGGTCTACCGCGGGGACCGGCATTTCCTTTCCTTCCTCGCACCGATCGAGCGTGCCTTCTATAAGGTCGCGGGGATCGACGAGAAACAGGATATGGGGTGGAAGGATTATCTCGCCGCCCTCCTCGTTTTCAACGCCCTCGGGCTTGTCCTCCTCGTCCTCATCCTCATGACGCAGGCCTGGCTGCCTCTCAATCCACAGCGCTTCCCGAACCTCTCCTGGCATCTCGCGCTCAACACGGCGATTTCCTTCGTCACGAACACGAACTGGCAGTCCTATTCAGGCGAGACCAGCCTGAGCTACTTCTCCCAGATGCTCGGTCTCGCCGTGCAGAATTTCGCGAGCTGCGCGACAGGAGCGGCGGTGGCTCTCGCCTTCGCGCGCGCTTTCGCCCGGCCCACCGGAAGAAAGCAGCCGTTTGGCGCCATCGAAGAGCCCGGCGCGGCCCCGAAGAGCGACACAACGCCAAGGGGCAACACAACCCCGAAGAACGGCGCGGCCGAAGCTCCCGAACGACGCCGCGGGCCTGAGGCCTTCAGGCCGAGCAGGCTCGGCAATTTCTGGGTCGATCTCGTCCGCACGACGATCTACGTCCTCCTGCCACTCTCCCTCGTCGTCGCACTCTTCCTCGTCTCGCAGGGTGTCCCGCAGAACTTCTCGCACTACGCCGCGGCGACGACCCTCGAGGGCAAGGCCACTCTTGTTCCGATGGGACCGGCCGCGAGTCAGATCGCCATCAAGCAGGTCGGATCGAACGGCGGAGGATTCTTTGGAGTCAACTCGGCCCACCCCTTCGAAAACCCGACACCGCTCTCCAATTTCGTCGAACTCGTCGCCATTCTCCTCCTCCCCGCGGCCTTCCCCTTCCTCTTCGGCGAGATCGTCGGGAAGCGAAAACAGGGAATGGCGCTTTTCGGCGCGATGGCGCTGCTCCTGATCGTGGGTCTCATCGCGACAGTCGCAGCGGAGTCGGCGCCGAACCCCGCCCTCGGCGGGCTCCCCGCGCTCGAGGGCAAGGAGACAAGGTTCGGGATCGTCGATACAGCGGTCTGGTCGGCCTTCACCACCGCCGTTTCGAATGGCTCCGTAAACGGCATGCTCGCGTCCGGATCGCCCATCCTCGTCCTCGTGGCGACATTCTTCATAACCCTCGGCGAGGTTGTCTTCGGCGGCGTCGGCGCCGGCGTCTACGGCATTCTCCTCTTCGCCATCATCTCCGTCTTCATCGCGGGACTCATGGTCGGACGGGGGCCCGAGCTCCTGGGCCGCAAGATCGAGTCGCGGGAGGTCCAGCTCGCGATGCTCGGTGTCATCGCACCCAACTTCATCATACTCGTCTTCTCGGCGATCGCCCTCGTCATCCCCTCGGCGCGGGCTTCGATCCTCAACGCGGGTCCCCGCGGTTTCACCGAAGTTTTCTACGCCTTCACAAGCGCCGCGGGCAACAACGGCTCGGCCCTCGCAGGACTCGCCACCAACACCCCCTTCTACAATACGATGATGGGCCTCGGCATGCTCGTCGGCCGCTACTGCGTCATCTGGCCGGCGCTCGCCATCGCGGGAAGCCTCGCCGCAAAACGCCCCATCCCCGAGAGCGCGGGCACCTTCCGGACGGACACAGTTTCGTTCGCCCTCCTCCTCTGTGCGATAGTCGTCATCGTGGGCGGCCTCACGTTCTTCCCTGCACTCGCCCTCGGTCCGATCGCGGAGCACTTCCTCGCCGCGTCCGGCCGTCTCTTCTAAAAAAGGAACTCACCGTGAAACACGAAACAAAGCTGTTCACGCCGGACATATTCAGAAAGGCCGCTTTGAGCGCCTTCGCGAAGCTCCATCCCGCCGCGGAATTCCGGAATCCCGTCATGTTCGTGACCTATCTCGGCACGATCTATGTCGCGACCTCGACAATCCTCCGGGCGCTGGCCGGAAGGCCTTCGTCCTTCCTCCTTCAGCTCTCGATATGGCTCCTCTTCACCCTCCTCTTCGCGAACTTCGCCGAGGGTCTCGCCGAGGCGCAGGGCAAGGCCCGCGCGGATTCGCTCAAGAACCTCCGCTCCGACACGCTCGCCAAGCGCCGGCGTGGGGACGGCGTCGTCGAAACCGTGAAGGCGCCGGAGCTCCGCGCGGGCGATCTCGTCGTCTGCGAGGCCGGCGACATGATTCCCGGCGACGGCGAGGTTGTCGAAGGTGTCGCGAGCGTCGACGAGTCCGCGATCACGGGCGAGTCGGCGCCAGTCATCCGCGAATCCGGAGGCGACCGGAGTGCGGTCACCGGCGGCACGCGGGTCATCTCTGACCGCATCGTCGTGCGGATCACCCGCGACCCCGGCGACACTTTCATCGACAGGATGATAGCCCTCATCGAGAACGCCGTGCGGAAGAAGACCCCCGGAGAAGTCGCCCTCTCGATCCTCCTCTCGGCCCTCACCCTCATTTTCACACTCGTCGTCGGAAGCCTCTACATCTTCGCGGACTACTCCGCCTCGGCCGCGGGCAATCCCGCCGGAAAAGTCGAGCCCGAAGCCCTCGTCGCCCTCCTCGTCTGTCTCATCCCGACGACGATCGGCGGTCTTCTCTCCGCGATCGGAATCTCGGGGATAGCGCGGCTCATGCGGAAGAACGTCATAGCGACCTCGGGCCGCGCGATAGAGGCCGCGGGAGACATCGACGTCCTCCTCCTCGATAAAACCGGCACGATCACAATGGGCAACCGCATGGCCAGCGCCTTCATGCCGGCGCCGGGTGTCCCGGAACTCGAACTCGCGGAGGCCGCTGAAATCGCGAGTCTCGCCGACGAGACCCCAGAAGGCCGCTCCATCGTCGCCTTCGCGAAAGAGCGATACGGCGTCCGGAAGGCCGACCCCGAGGCGATCGGGGGCCGCTTCGTGCCCTTCAGCGCGACGACTCGCATGAGCGGCGTCGATTTCGATGGCGGCACGCCATCGATACGGAAAGGATCGGCTGAAGCGGTCGAGGCCTGGGTCCGCGAGCGCGGCGGCGAGTTTCCGAAAGAGCTCGCCGCCGCGACGGCCCGCATCGCGGGCTCGGGCGGCACACCCCTCATCGTCGCGCGGGGGGCGCGGCCCCTCGGCGTCGTCCACCTCAAGGATGTGATCAAGGGCGGCATCAAGGATCGATTCGCGAGGCTCCACCGCATGGGCATCCGCACGGTGATGATCACCGGGGACAATCCCCTCACCGCCGCAGCGATCGCCGCGGAGGCGGGAGTCGACGACTACGTCGCCGAGGCGACGCCCGAAGCGAAACTCGCCCGCATCCGCGCGGAGCAGGGAGAGGGACATCTCGTCGCGATGATCGGCGACGGCACGAACGACGCCCCCTCGCTCGCGCAGGCCGATGTCGGCG
>CAXXVZ010000002.1:0-741668 GCA_963678065.2 Treponemataceae bacterium | reverse complement strand
GACGAGATCACCGTGGACGGAGCCCTGTACGCCCTGCCCTTCCGCAGCGACATCTGGATCATGTATTACAACAAAGATATCTTCAACAAGGCCGGCGTCGCCTATCCGACCAACGACATGACCTGGGACCAGTACGCCGAGCTCGCGCGCAAGATCTCCTCCGGAACCGGCGTCGACAGGGTCTACGGGTCGCATCACCACATCTGGCGCTCCACCGTCCAGCTCGCCACTGTCCAGGACGGAAAGCATTCCATCATCACGGCGGATTATTCCTTCATGAAGCCCATGTACGAGATGATCCTCAAGATGCAGAAAGACAAGACCATCATGGACTTCGCCTCCCTCAAAGTCGGCAACATCCACTACTCCGGCGTGTTCTACAACGAGCAGATCGCGATGCTCCCGATGGGCTCCTGGTTCATCGGAACCCTGATCAGCAAGATCAAGGACGGAACGGCCGACATGAACTGGGGTATCGTCAAATTCCCGCATCCCAAGGGCGTCGAGGCTGGAACCACGGCCGGAACCATCACTTCCCTCGCGATCAACTCCAAGTCGGCGAACAAGGATGCCTCCTGGGATTTCATCAAGTTCTTCGCCGGTCCCGAGGGCGCGAGCATACTCGCCAAGCTCGGCTCTCTGCCCGCCATCAGGAATGACCAGGTCATCGCCGCCATGAAGAATATAAGCGGATTCCCGCAGGACAAGGCCTCGGGCGAAGCCCTCGTGACCAAGACCGTCCGCCTCGAGCTGCCCATCCATCCGAAAGTCGCCATCATCGAGAAGATTCTCAACGAGGAGCACGAGCTCATCATCACCGAGTCGGTTTCGATCGATCAGGGCCTCGCGAACATGTCCCGCCGCGTCAAGGAAGCCCTGAGCCAGTAATCAGGCCCGAACGGAACCTTCCTGCGTCGGTGTTGCTA
The DNA here is from genome assembly GCA_963678065.2 of Treponemataceae bacterium. GTDB lineage: Bacteria > Spirochaetota > Spirochaetia > Treponematales > Rectinemataceae. Next base: position 740,742 of record CAXXVZ010000002.1, on the reverse strand, counting down.
TTCTGGTATCCGGTACCGGCGCCGCGGGTTCATCGTTGTATTGTGGACCCGCCGGCGCGAGAATGCCCGCGCGGGCCCACCGATTTTTCCGTATGACCGGCATTCCCACCCCGAAATCCCGGAGGCTCCTCACGATGGCCGCAACCGCGAGCAAGGCGCTGAAAAAGAACCTCATAGCCTACTCCTTCATCCTGCCGAACCTGGTCGGATTCGCCGCGTTCACGCTGGCGCCGATGATCTTCGCCCTGGCTCTCTCCTTCATGTCCTGGGACGGGGCGGGCGCGATCACCTTCGCCGGGCTCAAGAATTTCGCGCGCATGCTGCGCGACGAGACATTCAGGATTTCCACCCTCAACACCATCTGGTTCGTGATCGGCACGGTGCCGACGACCCTGGTTCTCTCCCTCGCTCTGGCCGTCCTCCTCAACCGGAACATGAAGGGGCGGAACTTTTTCCGCGCCGTGTTTTTCTTTCCCTATGTCGCCTCGCTCGTCGCGATAGCCGTGGTCTGGAACATGATGTTCCATCCCGCGATGGGGCCGGTGAACAACCTTCTCCACGCCCTCGGCATACAGAACCCGCCCCGGTGGGCGGCGTCCACGACCTGGGCCTTGCCGACCGTCATGATGGCGAGCGTCTGGAAGAATGTCGGCTATTACATGATCATCTACCTCGCCGCCCTGCAGGGCATCCCCCGCGAACTCTACGAGGCGGCGCGGATCGACGGCTCGAGCCCCTGGCAGGCATTCAAGCGCATCACGGTGCCCCTCCTCACGCCTGCGACCTTCTTCGTCACCATGATGCTGACCATTTCCAGCTTCAAGGTCTTCGACCTGATCTACGTCATGACGGGAGGCGGCCCCGGCCGCGCGACCAACGTTCTCGTGTTCACCATATACGACAGCGCCTTCGTCTCCTTCAACTTCGGATATTCGAGCGCCATAGCCCTGGTGCTCTTCGCCATCGTCCTCGGCATCACCGTGGTCCAATTCAGGGTGGAAAAGAAATGGGTAAACTACCTATGACGGACCGGGGACCCGTTCATGGTCAGAGACGGAGCCAGCTCCTCCTCATCTACGCCATGCTCGTCGCCCTATCCGTGACCATGCTGCTCCCCTTCGCGTGGATGGCCGCCGCCTCCCTACAGATGGACAAGGACGTGTTCCGCTTCCCCTTCCAGTGGATCCCAAAAAATCCGCGCTGGAAAAACTACAGGCTCATCTGGCAGCGCGTGCCCTTCCTCACCTTCTTTCTGAACACCACCAAGCTCACGCTGATCATCACCGGCCTCCAGCTGTTGACGAGCAGTCTGGCCGCCTACGCCTTCGCGCGGCTCGAGTTCAAGGGTCGCGATCTCCTCTTCCTGAGCTATGTGGCGACGATCGCCATACCCTGGCAGGTCTACATGGTGCCACAGTACATAATCATGCGCAAATTCGGCCTGAACGACACGCACCTCGCGCTCGTCCTCCTGCAGGCATTCACCGCCTTCGGTGTGTTCATGATGCGCCAGTTCTTCATAGGCATACCGCGGGAACTCTCCGACGCGGCGCGCATCGACGGCCTGGGCGATTACGGAATCTACGCCCGGATCATAATTCCCCTCGCCAAGCCCGCCCTCGCGACCCTCACCATTTTCAGCTTCGTGACCGTCTGGAACGACTTCATGGGGCCGCTCATCTATCTTTCGAGCGAGAGGCTCCTGACTATACAGCTGGGCCTGCGCATGTTCATCGCCCAGTACTCGGCGGAGTACTCGCTGATCATGGCGGCATCCCTCGTCTCTCTCGTGCCGGTCATCGTTCTGTTCGTCGCGCTGCAGCGATTCTTCGTCGAAGGAGTGGCTTCCAGTGGCGTCAAGGGCTGAACTTCGGGGAATTCTGATCGCGCCGCGCCGCTCCGGTTCGGGCTCAGGCGTGGGCGTGGGCGTGGACTGGACCGGGCCCTGTCCGGAGGCGCAGGAACCCGCGACGCTGCGGGAGATTCTGGAGAATCCCCTGCTGCGCGACTATGTCGAGGAGCTCGGGCGCTGCGCCGCCGCGTTCCGCGGCAAGCCCGTCGCGAGCCTGCCCTTCGGCTCCTACCGGATGTTCGACGAGTCCGGCGACAGGCGACGCTTCGAGGAGCCGTACTTCGAGAGGCGGCGCGGGCTCGTCGCGACGGGCCTCGCCTCCTGGCTTTTCGGCCGGGCCGAAGACATCGCCGCCCTCGAAGACCTGATCTGGGCGATCTGCGACGAGTACGCCTGGGCCCTGCCGGCCCACCTCGAGGGAACGAGCCTGGATATTCGCTGCCTGCCCGGCGGAGCAGGGGTGGTCCATCCCGAACTCCTCGACCTCTTCTCCTGCGAGACCGCCTTCGCGCTCGCGGAGATCTGCTGCCTCCTCGAAGGCCGACTGACGCCGATCGTGGCTGAAAGGGTCCGGCGCGAACTCAGGCGCCGCGTTCTCGTGCCCTTCCTCGCCCGCGCGGAGCCCTGGCGCTGGGAGCTGATGCGCAACAACTGGTGCGCCGTCTGCGCCGGTTCGGTCGGCGCCGCGGCCCTCTATCTCGTCCAAGATATCGATGAGCTCGCGGCCATCCTGGCGCGGGTTCTTCCCACGCTCGAGCGCTTCCTCGAAAGTTTCGCCGATGACGGAACCTGCCTCGAGGGGCTCGGCTACTGGACCTACGGCGTCGGCTTCTTCGCCTCATTCGCGGATCTTCTGGAACGCGAGACGGGAGGGCGGCTCGACCTCATGGCGAATGAAAAATTCCGCCGCGTCGCCTCATTCCAGAAGAGCTGCTACCTGAACGAATGCATGGCCGTCAGCTTCGCGGACGGCTCCGCGCAGGAGCGGTACAGGATCGGACTCGCGGACTACCTCGCGCGCAGATTCCCCGAAGCCAGTCCCCCACCGCGCGCGCTGGCGGCCGGCTTCGGCCACGATCACAACGGGAGATGGTGTCTGTCATTCCGCGATCTTCTGTGGACGCGCGGGGCGGCCTACCCTGCGGCAGAGGCCGAGGTGCCGGCCGGTCAGATCGGCCCGACCGACCGGGTGGTGAGTGGTGCGGAGTGTCAGGGCGCAGTCGCCCGGCAGCCGGACTTGGGGCCTGAGCCGGTATGGCTGCCGGATGCGCAGTGGCTCCTCTGCCCCGCCCGAAAGGAAGGAAGCCTCGCCTTCGCCGCGAAGGGCGGCCACAACGACGAGCCGCACAACCACAACGACATCGGTTCCTTCGAGCTGGTTCTGGGCGAGCGGCAGCTTCTCGCCGATCTCGGCCGCGGGGAATACACGCGGGACTATTTCAACGAGAGACGTTACTCCATCTTCTGCAACTCGTCTTTCGGCCACAGTCTGCCCATCGTGGGCGGCCAGGGACAGATGGAAGGCGCCGGGCATCGCGCCAGGAATGTGGAATTCCGCCGCGAGGGAAAAATTTCGATCCTGACGATGGATATCGCCCCGGCCTATGGCTGCGAGGCGCTCCTCCGGCTGACGCGGCGCTTCGAGTTCGACGGCGACGACGCGGGCGGGCTGCGGCTGCGGGACGAGTTCGAGTTCAGCCGGCCCGGCGTCGAGGTGATCGAGCGCTTCGTGACGCCCTGCGCCGTGACGGCGGCTCGGGAGGCGGGTTGCTTTCTCGTCGACGCCGGGGGCTCCAAAGCCCGCGCCCTTCTCGTTTCCTGCTCCGTCCCCGGATGCGCCGCCCGCCTGTCCTCGCACGGGCACCGCGAACACGAGGGTGGCATGAGTGTCGTCACCGGCCTCGATTACCACATGGGCCCGGCCGGGACTGTCTTCTCCTGCGATTTCGAATTCAGCCTCGTCCTGAAGGCCGGAGACCCATATACCTGTCCGCCTGCAAAGCCCTAGCTTCCCACGGGCTGCGCGGCTCAATCCCGCCGGTGGCGCAAAACTATCCAGAGAGGCCCGTAATGTCTGCTCAACCCCCGCGCGCGGCGTAGAACTTCGCCAGCACAGCGAAAGCCAGTTTTTTCGTCCGGCGGTCAGCGTCGATGAGTCCTTTGCGGTTGAACCCTTCCTGGTAGCGGTTGAGCCGCCTCGGGCAGCGGAAATCGTAGAGGATCCAGGGGCTGATACCCTTTATGTAAGGGCAGTTCCGGATCACCTCGATCTGCTTTTCGTAGAGCCGCGCCTGCTTGTCTTCCGTGAAGAGCTCGTCCACGGTGCCGCGCTGGCCGCTCCGGGCGTCGCCGCCGAACTCGCAGACGATGACGGGCTTGGATGGGTCGGAGTTGGCGAGGATGCGGGGGAGCTTTCCGAAATCCGGATCGTACCAGCCGTAGTACTCGTTGATGCCGATGATGTCGAGCTCGTCGGCCAGGCGGTCCGCGATGGCGAGTCGCTCGTGGTCGATGAGGCAGGCGGCCGATATCGGACGCGTGCCGTCGAGCCGTCGCGCTGTGGCGGCGAGGCGGGACATGAAGGAGAAGCGCTCTTCGGTGTCGGCGTTCTCGTTGCCGACCGACCAGATGACGACGCTCGCGCGGTTGCGATCGCGCATGACGAGTTCGGAGAGCTGGTTTTCGGCATCCCGGAAGGTGGCGGGGTTCGCGAAGTCGATGGCCCAGTAGACCGGGACTTCCTCCCAGAGGAGGACGCCTTCTTCGTCGGCGATGTGGGCGAAGCGGCCGTCGTGCGGGTAGTGGGCGAGTCGCAGGAAGTTGCCGTGGAGCTCCCGGAGATGGCGGATGGTCGCGCGGATCGTCGACTCGTCGGTGCTCTTGCCTTTGTCGATGTGGTCCTCGTGGACGCAGATCCCCTTGAGGTATATCGGCTCGCCGTTGAGGAGGAGTTCCCGGCCGCGCGCGCTGAATTCCCTGAAGCCGACGCGGTCGCGGATTGTATCGATGCCCGCGGGGTGGGTGAGGGCGCCTTGCGTCCCGTGTCGGCCTTCTGGCGCCGCGTCGGGGATGTAGCTGATCTCCACGTCGTAAAGTTTCGGGCCGGAAGGCGACCAGAGTCGCGGGGAGGCCGCGACGCGGGTGTGAGCCAGACCATTCGCGACCGGAAGAAGGATGTCGACGCCGAGTTCGGGGATTCTCAGTCGAACCTTTCCAGCCGCGCGCGAGGTTTCGCGTCCGCTTGCCCCGGCTTCGACGCCGTCAGTGACGGCGTCGCCTGAGTCGATCGCGACGTCGAAGTCGAGATTCGAGAAGCTCCCGTCGGGGACGAGGCGGAGGAACCAGTCTTTGATGAAGCTGCACGGCGTCCTGAAAAGGAGGAGGTCGCGGTATATGCCGCCGTAGTTGAACCAGTCGGTGTTCTCGCCAGGGACGCGGTCCTTTTTGCGCCGGGCCTCCACGACGACGATGATCCTGTTGTCGGCGCACACGCCGTCCGCATGTGCGCAGTCCACACCGACGAAGTCCGTGATCTCGGCGCAGAAGGGTGTGGAGCCGCCGTCATGGCTGCCGACCAGCCTGCCGTTGAGGAAGACCGTCGTCCGATAATTCGAGCCCTCGAAGCGGAGGAAGACGCGCTCCCCGGCCGATTCCGCGGCCAGAGCCGCAGTCGGAGCCGGAGCCGGTCCCTCGTCTGGAGTCGGTCGCTCATCTGGAGTCGCGTCTCCAGATGGCAGGTAGCGGAAGCTCCGCGTGTAGATGCCTGAGCCTTCAAAATAGCGGAGTTCCGGCCTCTCCATGTTCCACGAAGAGGGAACCGGCATGCGCTCCCAGGCTTCCCAGTCGTAGTCGAGGGGCGTGGGTCGGCCCTCCGCATCCTCCGAGATTTCCTTGAACCAGTTTGCACGACGACAGCTGTCGTACCAGTCGACGCCGAAGTTCCAGGCGCCGTTCAGCGATTCCACCTTCCGGCCGGCCACGCTCACGAGGCCGCGGAAATCGAGCCGCTTCTCCAGGAAGACCGACTCGTAGTCCTCGTTGTGGATGTCGGACACGAAATTGCCTATTTTTTCCGCCATACGCCGCTCCTTGCCGATCGGGTTTTCGGATATGCAAATCCTGGTGCCGCGATCTGACACTGATGTGTCAAATATTTATTTATATTGTATCATATAATGACACAATCGCCAAAGTAATGTACTTTGGACGCACGATAAGGAAGAATCTGATGAAAGCCTTTGGTCTTCCGATTGCCCATACCCCCTTCGCTCCCGTTCTGACCTGGAGCGAAGTCTCCTTGAACCGCTCGCCGGACACTATGTCGGAAACGGTTTGGGCCTTCACCTCGCGAACTCTGGGACCCGTTATTCCCCCCGAGTCGCCCTCATGGAGGGCTTCAGCCGAATCCTCTGGGGAATAGCCCCCTCCTCGCAGGAGGTGGGTCCTACCGGGACCGGGACGCCATGTCGAGGGACTGCGCCGCAAAACCGATCCGGCCGATCCCGATTTCTCGGGAGGAGCGACTGGCTCAGACCAGCGCCTTGTCGAGATGGCCATGATAGCCCTGGCCCTGATGATAGCGCCCGGGCAATTCCGGAAAGCCCTTGGCTCAGCACAGAGAGAGAATCTCTGCGTCTGGCTCGCGCAGATCGAAAAACGAAAAATGCCGCCAACAACAGGTACTTTTCCCGGATTCTTGTGTGCCCGGCTTTCAGGAAACTCAGTCTGCCCGTGGACGAGGCCGCCGAACGCGAGTCTTTCAACCTCGTCGAATCGCTCTACAGGGGCGATGACTGGTACCAAGACGGTCCACAACCCCTTTGGGTTCCACTTTTACGGACTTGTGTACGCGCGCCTCATGGGCGATCGCGATCCGGAGCGGGCTTCGCGGTACATCGAGAGGGCCAGGCTTTTCGCGCCACAGTTCATCGCCTGGTTCCGGGATGACGGCTCGATCGTGCCTTACGGACGGCGCCTCACACGCCGCTTCGGCGGTGTGTCTTTTTTCTCGACCTGTGCATTCACCGGCGTGGAGGCCCTGCCCTGGCCGGTCATGCACTGTGTAATGCCAGTGGAAGTGAATAGGGACCCTGGCGAGGGCATTCCGGTGATGACCGGCGAGAATCACTTCCCCGAAGGAATGGCGAGTCTGACTCCTGCTGTCGGGAGCGATGTCGGGGCCGTAGAGACAACGGTAGCCCTAGTGTTTCAGGAGGTCGATGGCGGACACTGTGAGGCGTGTCATGGAATGGTCCGGTACGCGAATTTCCCATTTTTATAAGAACTTATTTCATTCAATAACATGCACATATTGATTTTGGCCTCTTATAATCTCTTATAATCTCTTATGAGATGCGTTCCCACCTTGGTCCTGCATCGGTTCCTTTGTTATATATAAGATGACCACGCCGTAATTCGGCAATCAGATTGGTCACTTTGTTTTTGCGTTGGTCATCATTCATCCAGTCCGGCAGCTTGGTCCACAGGAGGTCATCAATATCCCTGCGATTCAGGTGGCCGTGCTCGGCGATTGCCTTAAGGATAAGGTCCAGATAGTATTTTTTATCGAAAGCCTTGTTGCGGGAATATTCGGCCTTCTGGCCGGTGACTTGGGCTACCCTTTGGGCTATGTAGAAATTGGGACGCCGTCCTTCGATAAGCCCTTTCGCACGCACTTGCTTCTCCTCCAGATTGGACAGAGGGTGGTGCTTCGCGACCTTATCGAGGGCAATGATCTCATCAAGAGATAGGTCGGCCATCCGGGACAGCAACCGAGCGTAATCCAGGTCCAGCACCTTGCCGGTAATAGTGACTTTTACGCGCTTTTCCTCAAGATCATAATCGGGCATCGGGAAGAAACGGGCCTTCTGGTACATAAACATCCGCCGGATACCGCCGCCGGCCGTATCGACCATCTTGAGGTTGAACATGGCAATCGCTAGGAACTGATTCCGGTAATGTTCTTCCGGGGCATCTTCGCGCACAACCCGTTCCACGCTCCCGGGTATGAAGCTCCCCAGGTTTGTGAACACAAGCTGGTCTTCCATCTCGATTACATTGATGCGTCCGCCCAAGGTGTAATCCTGATGGGCGATACAGTTGTTGAGGGCCTCGCGGATGGTGAAGGGTTCGTACTGGTCTGTTTCCTCCGGGAACAGCGTGGCTTCGCGGATATAATGATATTTTGTGTTGCGGACCTTGGCGTAAACCTTATCAACCGCCAACAACAGGGGCAGGCCGAAAATCGTGTAATCCTTGTCGTTTTTACGGCTATCCTTCAACAGCCAGCGAATTTTGGGATCGGCGGGCTGAAGAAAATGCTCCGATTCATCCTTTCCTAAAAGCAAAAGAGCGGTGCGAGTCATTTTCCCCTTGAGGGTCAGTTTTGCCTTGTTCAGGAAGGTCCTGTCGTCCCAGAAATCGATGTCGACGGTTTTCTCGGGAAACTTGCTTTTATAGTTCGTCCGCGCCACCAGGACCGCCTCCGGATCGAGATCCTCCAGAGTGGCTCCGGGCACAATACCTGCGCTCCAATCTTCGATAACAGTCTGGGACCGGATCCGTTCGATCTCCTCCAGATTCAGGGCGGACAATTCTTCGCCGTCCCGCCCGTAATAGTGGTTTTCCCAGGCGACCGGGATCCCTTTGGGCGCAGCGGGAATTTCGAACAGAAGGACCCTTTTACCTTCCACTGTCAGCCCATGAATATCGACGAAAGTGATCCGGTTGGTCGTCTTGTTAGCTATTTCTCCCTTCAGGCTATCCAAGTCTTTGCGGCCGGGCCGGTAATGCGTTCCCACAATCTCATGAGGTTTATCCTTCACGCCGAAAACAAGCCACGCCCGGTGATGGCCTTCTAAATTCGCCTCATTGCCAAGGGCAGAAAAATACTTCCCGATCTTGTCGAAGGAATAGGATTCCTTCGCTTCCTTGAATTCGACGGTTTCGGACTCCGGACGCTCGAGCAGAGAGAAAAGGATTTCCTCCAGATCAGGATTATTGGCCATAATATCCTCGATTATCGCAGTAGTCGGTGGAATATGCATCCTTCAGAACAGCTTGGTTGATTCCGCCGAAGTTCTCCCGGAGATATCCTATTTTATCTTTGTTCAGATAATTCTTCGCTGCTGACACATCGCCGGTCATGATCTTGCCGCCGGTGATCTGGTTGTCGGGAAGAGAGGTGGACTTAGTCATTCCCGGCTCCTTCTTTTTCGCCATGTTGAAGGGTATGCTTGACTGAGACGATTGTACATCGCAGGATATCTGAGTCCGAGAAGGCCTTCGGAGACCATGGGATTGAGATAAGCCCCATGCAGGCCTTGCAGATCCTTGGCCAATACCTTCAGCTCGAAAAGCTTATCGGCACAGAGACCGAAGATAATTTCACGCAGCACCGATGATGCGAGCCTTCGAGGAAGTCTAGGCCAACCGCGTGAAAAGATAATCATAGCGCGCCTGGCCTGAGCCGGTACAGTTCTGATATCTGTGAAATTCGCAAAGTAATATACCCGCTCGCAGGCGTCACCGATTTTCAGGAAGAACCCATTCTGCACGAGGCAGGATAGCTTGGCGGTGATATCCCCGCGATGTTCGCTGCTCAATTGCTTGCCCCGGGCATGAGTGATAATTCCTCTGAGAGCTGCAGGCGTGGATCCAATAAAAGTTATCATTCCTGCTTTCCATTATTTCAAGGTGTATCCAAAAACCTTTTGATGAAACACATGGTCCTCTTCTCATCTTTCCTGAGGGCACATTCCCATACAATCCTGTACTTCCAACCTAAATGGTGAAGAGCACGATAATTATTTTTGTCCCGCACCTTGTTTTTTTCCAGTTTTTCCTTCCAGAAAGCAGTATTGGTCATCGGCATCCTGAAGTCCGTACAATCATGCATGTGCCAGAAACACCCGTTCACAAAAACGGCTTTCCGTTTGCCGGGAAAGACAATATCCGGGGTCCCCGGAAGATCTTTACGAAACAAGCGGTAACGATATCCATGAGACCATAACCACCAGCGAACTGTTTTTTCGGGTCGGGTATCTTTTCCCCTGATTCGGGACATATTAAAACTGCGTTGTTCCGGCGAGTGGACATCCATTACTGAGAATTCTCCGGTTTTGTAGTGTGATTAGTAATTAAATCATTAAATTCAATGTCGGGTTGCCCTTGGCGGGCGTAAAACGAGGAAAAACGGGATACAATATCCTTCACGAAAAACGGAGAAATCTGAATCGAAGGTACCTCGAAACTCTCACCAAATTCTTCATGAGTCAAAGAAGATAGCTTTCTGAAATTGACAAACCCGCCATTGAAAAAAGTTGTTGCAGGTAACCAGTGGTAATAACCGGTGTGATTATTACCATAAACCGCTTTAAGTTTGGTTTTTTGCTTGTCGGCTTTCTGGATTCCATTCAATGCATGATTTACTACATCGGACCCGTCTTCAATCTCAGCAAGAAGGATTCGATCTGTTTTAAATCCTCCGTCGTCCCGGATGGCCAAGTCACAGGCTGGGTTCATGATAATAAATTCCCGGGGCTCGGCTTTTTTCTTCACAATACTCCCTGTCCTGATTTTACCGGTAAGAGGTGGAGACAGGTAAACCTCTTCAGGAAAGCAGCGATCCCCGTCACCATCAAGAAGCTGAAGAAGATGACTCAGGGTATGTCGAAGCAGCGCTTTTTCTGTTCTCGCGGAATCAGATTCACCATAACTTACCCATATACCTTTCTGCGGGAGAAGATTCTGGCTGAATACCTTGTTCAGATTTTCTTCAATGATTCCCCTGCCGCCCATGATGCGGGTCAGTCCGGTATTGTGAATGCCCCAGAAGATGTCCAGGAGGTCAGCATAACCTGCGCCGGGGGCTCCTTTAATAAATACTCCGATATAGGAAAAGGTCGTATCAGTGGCATCGGGCGTGCCGGTGAGGATAGCGACCGGAATCCTTAGGTTTGAATTGATAATTCTATCGATCACCTGATTTCCTTCATTGCCATCAACAGATAGATTCATATCAATGATTGCACCATCAAAGGAATTATCCAGGATTAAGAGGGCATCGTTGACATTCGTGCATTCGATAAGCTCGATATCCCGTTGTCTTTCATCTTTATATCTGACAAGAGTGGCTCTGCAGGCACGCAGATCTTCTTCAGCATCTTCCACAACAAGCAATCGGAACGTGCTCATTTTTCTTCCTCCGATTTTGGCTGTAGTCTGAAATAAGCTCCTTGTTCAGATTCGAATGCCTTAAGCTCAAGGCCGTTTCGTATGGCAGCTTCTCCTGCTATAGCCAACCCAAGGCCAGTTCCGGATGGTTTGGTAGAGAATTGAGGTTCAAATATAACTTCGCTTGCAATAAGACTTGGCTCTATTCCAGGTCCTGTGTCGTGATAGTCGATATAGAGAAGAGAATTCCTATTTGTAACCAGATCAATTCTGATTTCCCGTATGGGAACCTTTTTTTCATTTATCCAGTAGAGGCTGTTATCGACAAGATTTGTGATAATTGCATAGATATCCTGTGGCCAGGATAAGAATTTGAAATCATCGGGGCCAATGACCTTTGCAATTACATGCTGTGCTTTTATTTCCCCTTCGAAAACGTCCAGAGCGTCTTTTATTGTCTTTTTAAGCGCCACCGGCCTCTTGGGAGAACGCCTGGCTGCTGCGAGTGGATCAAGTCTTCCGAAAAGTTTTACAAAAAACTCTGCGTTTTGACCTATACCATCAACAATAGGCACCAGGTTTTCCAGCTTTCCCAGGTCACCGGTTTTTTGAAATGATTCGTACCAGTACCTGAGGTTCGGGATCTGGTTTCTGAAATAATTTAACGGGCGTCTGCCTTCATGAAGGATCACATTAATTATTTTACCAAGAGTTGCCTGACCTTGGTAAATAGCTACGGTCTGGCGGATCTCATCTGCGATATTGTTTCTGTTTTCCGTATCCTGACTTATGATTTTCAAAGTACCTTCGATCGTTGTTTTGTCAATCCCGTTTTTTGTGAGTAGGGTCTTAACATTCCGCTTCAGTTCATCAACGGAAAAAAGTTTTTCAAGCTTTTTATCAACGTTTCTTCCGGATCTGCTTAGCCCGGCTTGTATTCTGTAAGCAAGTCTCTTTTCTTCAAGCTTGCTGATTAATTCCGTTGTAACTCTTTTAAGCGAGTTGTAGGCATTGTTCGATTTTAAGCCGTCTCTGGCACTTTTTTCCACCAACCCTGATTTTTCTTCTGACTGAATAAGGACATACCCAATCGCCTGATCGCTACCTATAAACTTTGAAGGGTTTTGTACGCGCCGCTTATTAAGTTCAACCCAATCGAATGCTGCATCACCCAGTGGCCGTATACGGAATCCGTTCCGGTAAACACCAATGCCGTTATATTCGTTTAGTAGTTGTCTGGCTTCGAGCTTTCCGACGTAAGTGCCTGATTCATCTTTGAGGCCGCGTGCGATAAGAGATTCGATAGCTTCTTTCTCGCGGTCATACACACGGATGTCAAAAACCAGTTCGCCACAACCCGTAGGTCCACCAGCATCGAATTGGATTTCTTCATCAGTAGTATTGCGAGCTTTTTGTAATGAATAAGTCAAAATACCGTTACCAGCTGAACTGATTCTGCCGGTGATCTTGTAATCAAACAGGTCAAAAATCGGATAAGGCTCGACGGTTTCCGAGACATACTGTACGCCGGGGAAACCGTCCACCATCAGGCTGATCCGGAATTCTTCTGCGCCGCGCTCATCGATAAGGGCGGCGCTCACAGGTGAGATCAGTTTTTTGAGCTCAAACCTGAGCTTGTCGAATTGTCTCTGATCCCATTCAAGCAGAAGGTTTCTGTCCCCGCTGATCGTCAGTCGTGTCCCTGATGATTCAGCGACACGCTTAGTGTCAATGAGGATTTCCACGTCATCCAAATACTGAGCATCTTCGAAATTGCTCCACTCGATAAAAACTGTGGTTTTCTCGCCTTCAGAGGTGACTGTTTCCAGCAAAAGGTCCTTGCCCAGAATGGACGCGGCATACCGCCCTACTCCCTTTCGGCCCTGCATGATCCTGCCGGAAGGGCTTATATGTCTGTCAAGTTTGTCTCTGGTGGAGGGCACCATCCACTTGTTGATGACGGTATCTCTGGACATACCGTGACCATGATCGGAAATGATAATGGAATAGCCGAGGTCGTCTGGATCTGCCTTGAATTCGATATTAACATCGGAAGAATCAGCATCGTAGGCGTTTTTCACCAGCTCTACAACAGCCGCATAGCAGTCCTGAATCAAATCGCGGCCGATGGTCAGGATATGCCGGCCGGCTGGTTTTATCTTGTAAGTTCCGCTATCACTCACAGCCAAACCTCCTTCAGTTTTTCAGCTATTTTTTGGGCCAGGAGAACAGGTACCGCATTGCCTATCTGCTTGAACACTGGGGTACGGGCAGGAGCTCCGGAAGCGCTCTCGAAATAGTAATCATCAGGAAAGGTTTGCAGCCTTGCCAACTCCCTAGGGGTAAGTGAACGGTTCTGCTCTATATCCGGATGGATATAGAAATGCCCATCACGGGATGCGTGCGCAACAACGGTGTGACATCGGGGTAAATCCCCCGCGACTACTTTGAAACGGTCGGTGAAAGAGTGCCTGTTATTGTGGGTCTTCAGACGATCAGGCAACTGATTGTAATTCAACCGGGAATGATTATGGTTCCAGGACTCAACGGCGATCCGGTAGATTTCCAGATCCTGGGAACGATGCGGTCGTGCAATATGTCCGGTGACCGGGATGTCGTCGTTTCTGATTCCTGATTCATACAGATAAGGATGACATCTTTTTTTCAGTTTACATGGTTTAAAGCCGCCTTCTCCGGCATGAAGTCTAGGGAGGTCTGTGAACAGATCTGCGACCAGGACTTCCGGGGACCACTGGTCCGGCAGAGGATAAAACCCTTTTCCCTTGCCTTTTCTTCCCACAAGTATCACTCTTTTACGGTTTTGCGGAACACCGTAATCACCGGCATTGAGGACTTCCCTCTCCAATGAATACCCGGCATCTTTGAATGCTTTCTCCATGTCGGCGAAGAACGCCCTTCCTTCGCGGTCTTTGGCGGAAAGAAGGCCCGTTACATTCTCAAAAATGAAGAACTGCGGTTTGTACCGCTCAAGGAAACGGGCATAGTAAATATATAAATAATTCCGTTTATCGTCCTTCATGCCGCTAAAGTCGCGGGCCCTACCTATCAGGGAATATGCCTGACATGGCGGGCCCCCGATGATAAGATTAATATTTTTCCCGCCGGCCAATACGTCGATACGGCTGAAAATATCATCCAGAGAATCTTGACCTATTTCCGAATTGATCACCGTATCAAGAATCCGTTCCGGTACATGGCTGTAAAAGTCATTACGACTGATTTTTTCTTGGAGATAGTTAATATATGGGGTCAAATACCCCTGAGATGATAAATAATGGAAAACAGCCCGCGTCTTCAACGTAAAACACGCTGCAAGGTCCATCTCAACGTGGGCGACAGGTTGAAACCCGGCCCTGATGAACCCTTCTGACAATCCGCCGGCACCAGCGAAAAGGTCAAGGAATCTGAACCCCATCAACAAGCCTCCCACCGGATATCATTGCGCATAAACTTTGGTAAGTGCACATTACACATTTTCCCCAGGCATTTATTGTAATACAGTTCAGTATAATTCTATCATCAACAAGCTTTACTTGTCCTTCAAACTACAAAATACTTTCTCCCGAAGTTCAAAGTCTGATTTGATGATTGATCCGAACACTGTGTCTTCATCGTAAGCTTTTTGATCTCAGACATCAATGAACGCAGCTTAACTAAGTGTAAAAAGAAGGATTCGACTTTTCCCGGAACACTGCCACTCCGCGCCCAATGCGACATTCGGACAAAGCTGTGTTCTGTGCTCCAGCCGGAGTCCGTGTTTTGAATTCGTCGTTGCCATGAGCTTTTTGTGCTGGATGCATGTAAGGCCCATTTTATTCCGCAATCTGGTAATACAATCTCTTCCTGCATGATACTGTGAGCCATCAGTTCGCGTTGGATGCGAATCGAACCATAGGTTTTTCTCTCCGGCTTATGAGCTTCCCGAATCAGCGGTTTGAGAACTATCCCGCGAATCTTGCGGTCGGTCACGCATAGTACCCGGAATGAGCCACATTCATGACTCTCGCCATGAGTTTGGCGGGATACTGAAGTCGATTATTCATGAATGCTTACCGTGCAGTGACTCCCCGGCAAAGTACGCCGTTGCTTTTTGCAAGATATCCCGCTCCATCTGGTCCTCATTCAATTCCTTGCACAACCTGGCATTTCCCGTCAGCATGGTCGTTATACTCGGCATCACGGGGGAGCTCGAACACGATGACAATTCGGATGTTGCATGCCGAACCTACGTTGCCAGTGTTCCCTTGAGTATGCTCAATTGTCGGCTCGCCTCTCTGAGCAAGAGCCCATGCTCTGCAACCATCGTCACTGCTTCTGCCTTTACCCCATCAATGTACTGTCTTCTTTCTGTTATTCCTGCGGGCACTCTGTAACAAACGACCGTATCCATTGAAGGCAGTACAGAATAAAGCTTCTGGGGCTGCCTGAAACAGGAAATGATCTGTCATCGAAGGTTCAAGACCAGGGATGAAGCCAAGACTGCAATCCGGGAGTACATCGGAATATTCTACGATCAGGTGCATCACTACTCAAAAATCGACAACACGGCTCTGCCGGTTTATGCTGAATCATTCTGTTTTCAAAGGAGATCCGCTTAGGTCACGCTTGTCCGCTGTTGGCAATACAGGCCAGTGTGCCACGAGAACGAAAAGTGCATGAGTTCCGTCGGCCCGAACATTTGAAATATGGGCCGGGATAATTATTCCGGTTGATGTTTTACTGGAGGACTGGAGGACAGTATTGTAGGCCAACACAGTGCCCAAAGTCCTGAACTCTACAAGATGGCTTCCTCTGTCGCGCACATCCCACGTGGCACTTCAACCATGGGGAGATATACAACGAGACTGCCGCCCGACCGATATCACGGTTCTGGCCGCGAGAGCCTCTTGATAGGTTATTGCGGGTGGACTGATCGCGTCTGGTCAAAGCTGATTCAGGCAGCCGGAAGTAATCAGTAAAAATGCTGAAACCGGGATTTTTCTCCATAAATTTGTCAAGACAGTCTTGTTCCTATAGTAACTAGAGGTAATATACTCCGGCTCGAACACTGCGATCAGCCAAAACGCGGCAGGGAGCCGGAGGCCGATGGAAAAGAAAACGCTCATCAGGAACGCTCAGGCGATCGTCGCCTGCGACGCCTCCGACACTGTCTTCCACGACGCCGACCTTCTGATCCAAGGGCCGGCAGTGCTCGCGATCGGGAAAAACCTCGATCCGTCCGGGGCCGAAATACTGGATGCGAGTGGAAAGTTCGTCTATCCGGGCCTCGTGAACACGCATCACCATTTCTTCCAGACTTTCGTGCGAAACCTGATGACCGTCGACTATCCCAACCTGTCGGTCATGGACTGGATCGGGAAGATCTACGAAATCTTCAAGCTGATCGATTCGGATTCCATCTATTACTCTTCCCTCGTCGCCATGGCGGATCTCGTCAAGCACGGCTGCACCTGCGCCTTCGACCACCAGTACTGCTTCCCGAGGCACGCGGGCCGCGAACTCGTCGACAGGCAGATGGAGGCCGCCGCCCTCCTCGGCATCCGCTACCACGCGGGCCGCGGCGCCAACACGCTGCCCAAAAGCGAGGGGAGCACGGTTCCCGACGAGATGCTCGAGACGACCGACGAATTTCTGGCCGACTGCGAGCGTCTTGCGGGGCTGTACCATTCGGGAAAACCCTTCGCGATGACCGATGTGGTCGTGTCGCCCTGCCAGCCCATCAACTGCCGCCGCGAGACCTTCGTCGAATCTCTCGCCTTCGCCAGGGATCGGGGGCTGCGGCTCCACACGCACCTGGGCGAGGGCGAGAATCCGCCGATGCTGGAGCGCTGGGGCAAGAGGACCCTGGCCTGGTGCGAAGATATCGGCTTTGTCGGCCCGGATATCTGGTACGCCCATGGCTGGGAGCTCACTCCGGAGGAATACCGTGTCATGGCCACGACCGGCACCGGGCTTTCACACTGCCCCGCCCCGGCCATACTTGGCGGCTTTCCCATCCTGGACATCCCCGCCATGACGAAGGCGGGGATGAAGCTCGGCCTCGGATGCGACGGCTCGGCCACCAACGACAGCTCTAACCTCCTCGACAGCCTGCGCATGGCTTACCTCATGCAGGCCTTCCACAGCAAAGAGAGGGGGACGAGTCCCTCGCCCTACGCAATGCTGAAGATCGCGACGGCGGGCGGCGCGGAACTTCTCGGAAGGAAGGATCTGGGATCGCTCGAGCCGGGCAAGGCCGCCGACCTTTTCATGATCGACACGGAGAAGCTGGAATTCGCGGGTGCGACTCACGACCCCGCCAATCTCCTGGCCCGCGCCGGGGTGACGGGACCGGTCTGGCTCACCATGGTGAACGGGAAGGTTGTCTACGCCGACGGAAGGCTCGTCAGAATCGACGAGGAGAAGCTGGCGGCAGAGGCCGAGGCGACCTGCACTCGGGTCATACGATCGCGAAGCCCGGCCTACGCCGGGGCGCGGTGCGCGGTCAGAACGCGGGAAAATACCGGGAGGAATCTAACGAGGGCGTCGCCCTTGGGAAAAGCATGATGGAGGTATCGTTATGAGGAAGATGATTCTGGCTCTGCTCATCGCCCTGTCCGCATCGGAGAGGATGGTGAAAAGTTCATGACCTTTCAGCATCCTCTCCGATACGGCTCAGATGAAGGATGCGGTTCAGCCGGCGTGCGCGAGGGCCTGGTCCACGGTCCAGGCGGAATGGACAAGGCCATTCATGGCCTCGATCATGGCGAGGGTGCGGTCCTGGCCCCAGATGTTCCTGCCGATGGCGATTCCCGCGCCCCCGGCCTGGATCGACCAGTACACGTCCTCGAAAAGGCTTCTGAGGCTGTCGTTCTTTTCGCCGCCGAGGATGACGATGGGGACGGGGCAGCCCTCGACCACCGCGCGGAAGCTGTCCGGGTCGCCGGTGTAGTAGGTCTTGACGATGTCCGCCCCGATCTCCTGGGCCGCGCGCGCGGCGAGTTTTATGCTCTCGGGGTCGTTGGATTTCTTGCCTTCGGCCTTGGCCATCGCCTCGATCATGACCGGCATGCCGAGCCTCTCGCACTCTCCGATGGCGAGGCTCGCCTGTCGGGTGAAGTCCCCTTCCCGCTTGTGCCCGAACTTGACCGTCATGGCGACACAGTCGGCGCCGTAAGTGGCCGCGGTGTCGGGCGTACAGATGAGCTCTTCCTCGAATCCGCCGCCGAGAACCGTGAATCCGCCGGTGAGCCTGAGAATGATGGAGGTTCCCCGATCCCACTCGCCGAGCGATGCGCGCACGATGCCCCTCGTGGCGAGTATGGCGTCCGCCTTGGCGGCCACACAGTCCCGGATCACGGTGGCGGGCCTCTCGATGCCTTTTACGGGGCCGGCTATCCCGCCGTGGTCGATGGCGACGACGACAGTCCGCCCGTCCTTTTTGTCGAGAATCCTGTTCATGCGTATTTCTTTTCCGTACATGGTCAATCCTCCTTTGAACCCGCCGCGCGCGCGGCAGCGAGACCTGAAAATACCGGTTTGAGCGCCCGGTAGCTCTCCCTGTACAGGGAGAATAAATCCTCGTACAGCCCGGCCGTGGAGGGCTCGGGTTCGTGGACGCGTCCCATTCCGACGAGCTCTTCTGCCGCCGTCGCGGCGTCGGCGTAGTCACCGAGGGCGACAAGAGCAATGCAGAGGTCGCCGAGAAGTTCCGCGTGGGCGAAACGGGGTACGACGAGGGGCCTGCCCGTGATGTCAGCCTTGATCTGGTTCCAGACAGGATTCCTGCCGGGGTTGCCCGTCACGCGCAGCTCCGAAATCGCCCCCCCGAGGGACTCCATGGTTTCGATGACATCCCGCATGGCGAAAGCGGTCGATTCGACGACTGCCCGCGCCATCTCGCCTTTCCCGTGGTTGAGCGTCAGTCCGAGGAAGACGCCGCGGGCCTCGGGGTTCCAGATCGGCGCGCGTTCGCCGCTCAGATAAGGAAGGAAGATGAGGCGGTTCGCGCCGGGCGGAACCTGACAGATCCGCTCGAAAAAGCCCTCGTAGTCTTTTTCACCCTCGCCGAAGGCCGAACGGAACCAGGATACAGCCCGGCCCGTCGTCGAGATGGCTCCGGATACATTGATGTAGGGCTCGATGATGTGGGGCATGAGGAGGAGGCGGGAGTCGTCGGGAAAACCGCCCGAGTGGCAGAGGTTGATTCCTTCGGAGGTTCCCGCGCGGTCGCAGGCCCTGCCGGGGCGGGTCGTCGCCGTGCCGACGAGGGACATGGTGAAGTCGGGACCTCCCGCGATGACGGGGATGCCGGCCGGAAGTCCGAATTCCGCGGCTGCGGCTCCGGTCACGGGCCCCACCGTCTGCCCCGGCTTGATGAAAGGAGGAAATTTGTCCCCGTCCAGGCCGAGCGCGCGGATCGAGTCGCGGTCCCAGATAATGGGCTGGAAACCCTCGGCCGGCAGGATGCTGCGCCATTCGCCCGTGAGGCGTCCGCAGATGTACTCGGGGCAGGAGGAGAAGTGCGCGGCCGCGGCATAGATATCGGGCCTCTTGTTCTTGAACCAGAGGGCCTTGGGCAGGTTGTAGGTGGGATCGAGAAACCTTCCCGCGGCCAGCCCCGCCTCGGCGGCCTCCGCGACGGCCCTCCTGTCCATCCAGGTTATGGCGGGGTGAAGGGGCCTGCTGTCGGCGCCGACCGGGACCAGTGTCGGGCCGTTTCCGCTCACGACGAGGCACTCGATCTTTCCGCCGCCGGCACCAGCCCGCGTCGTCCCCGCGCCGGAGGCTGCCGCAGTCAGGGCCGGGATGAGAGTCAGGAGCGCCCTGGTCCAGGCCTCCGCGTCGATCTCGTGGACGACGGGATCGTCCGAGCACAGGTGCTCGAGAGTGCGCGATTCGAGGGCGAGGCAGGCGCCTGCGCGGTCGAAGAGGGCGGCCTTGACGGAGGTCGTGCCGATATCGACGGCGAGTATCATGGTTTTTCGTGCTCGAGGAGGACCCTGAATGCCTTCCCCGAGAGGGCGGTCCGGATGCCCTCGTCGAGAGTGGAGAAGGTCGTCGTCGAACTGATGAGGGGCAGGACGTCGACCTTGCGGAAGGAGAGCAGTCTGACCGCCTGGAAGAAGTCCTCGCCGAGCCTTCCTTCCGTCCCCGTGATGAGGAGTTCCTGTCGGTGGATCACGTTGGCGTCGACCGGGATCGTCATCTTTTCCTCGTAGGAGGTGTAGATGTTGAGCCTGGCCGCCCTAGCCATGGACGCGATGGCCGATTCGAGGGCGACATGGGCGGGGCTCGTCACCACGCAGGACGAGAACCCGAGTCCGCCCGTCACTTCCTGGGCAAAAGCGGGCAGGTCGGTCGCGACTGGGTCGACCACGAAGTCCGCCCCCAGTTTTGTGGCCATTTCGCGGCGTTCGGGATCGGGATCGCTGACTGTCGTGCGCAGTCCCATGCATCGGGCGACGAGGAGGTGGAGGAGGCCCATGACTCCCGCCCCCGAAACGAGGAGGTCCTCGGTCATGGCCACCTTGAGGCGCTTGAGCGAGTGGATGCAGCACGCGAGCGGCTCGGAGAAGGCGGCCTCCCGGAACTCCAGCGTGTCGGGAATGGGGAAGACCTGGCTGGGTCTGACGGCGATGTACTCGGCGAAGCCCCCGAGCACCCGCTGGCCTTTTTTGAAGCGGTTGGCGCAGAGATTGGATTTGCCGATGCGGCAGTAGTAGCATTCTCCGCAGCGCAGGACCAGATCGAGGGCGACGCGTCCGCCGACTTTGAAATCTCCCACGACGCCGGGACCGATCGCGACGATCTCGCCCGAGGCTTCGTGGCCGGGAATGACAGGCAGAGGCATTTTCATGGCGCCCTTGTAGAGCCTCTGTTCGAGGGTGCAGATTCCGCAGGCCTTCAGCTTGACGAGGATCTCCCCGTCCTGGAGAATCGGTTCCGGCAGATCCCGAATTTCGAGCCGTTCCGGCGCGATGAGTACAGCCGCTCTCATGTTTCCTCCTCGGGGGCGAGTCCACCCGGCCCCATTTCGCACGAATTCCCGAACTCGCAGATGACACACTGGCTGCCCGGGCATTCGAAGAAATTCCCTACGGTTTCGAGCTGCCGCGTATGCCACTGCAGCTCGCGGAGTCTGGTTTCCGCTTCGTCGATAATCCGCCTTTCGTCTTCCATCTTCTCGGCGTACTTGCGGATGAGGAGGCGCCGACATTCTTCTCCCGTACGGTCGGAGGAAGTCAGCGCGAAAAACTCCTTGATCTCGCCCAGAGAGAGCCCGTATCCTTTGAGCTGGTTTATCCGCTTGAGGTACACGAGGTTTCTTTCCGGATACCGCCTGTGCAGCCCTTCGCTCCTGTCGCTCGACTTGAGAAGGCCGAGTTCCTCGTAGTACCGTATCGTTCTGACGGTGAGGCCGAACATGGAGGCAAGGTCTCCGATCCGGTATATCTTTTCCTGTTTGTCCATCACTTCCCCGGGGAATCCGTCGCGCCGCGCAAATTGTATCTTGCGCATCCGAAAATCTATGGTAGAGTATAGCTTACGTGAGGTTTTATCGTACGTCAATACCGAATCGCTGAAGGTTTATAGAAGGAGGCATCATGAAACGGTTCATTCTTCTGAGTCTCGCGGTTCTTGCGCTCGCCGTCCCGGCATTCGCGAAAGCTCCCAAGGTCGCGGTCTTCATTCCCGGAGCGCGGGCTGGAAGTCCGATCTACGACGGAATGGCGAAGGGGGTCGAGAAGCTTGTCGCCGAGATTCCCGGGGCTTCGGTGAAAGTGTACGAGGCGGGCTTCAATCAGGCCGAGTGGGAGGAAAAACTCACGAGCCTCGTCGCGACGGGCGAATACGACTACCTCGTCACCTCCAACCCCTCGATGCCCGACCTCATCAACAAAATTTCCCCCGCCTTCCCTAAACAGAAATTCATCTGCGTGGACGGCCAGCTCGCGGGCAACCCGAGCGTGTACACGGTCCTCTACAACCAGCTCGAGCAGGGTTACGTCACCGGGTATCTCGCGGGCCTCATCTCGATGAGTCAGCTTCCCGGAGCCAATGCCGACAAGAAGGTGGGCATGGTCATCGGGCAGCGCTATCCCGTCATGGACAAGCTGATTGCTCCCGGCTTCGAGCAGGGTCTCAAGGCCGCCGATCCCGGCTTCACGCTCGACACGCGCGTCGTCGGGAACTGGTTCGACGCCACCAAGGCCGCCGAGCTTTCCCGGAGCATGGTTTCCACCGGGGTGGACGTCATTCTGCCCATCTGCGGTTCCGCCAGCCAGGGCGTTATCAAGACGATGCAGGAAGCCGGAAAATATGTCGTATTCTTCGACGGGGACGAATTCGCCAAGGCGCCGAAGACCATCCTGGGCTGCACGATCCTCCACCAGGAACGCCTGACCTATACCAAGCTGAAAGCCGCCGTGGATGGGACACTTCCCTTCGGCACCGCCGATGTGGTCGGGATGAAAGATGGCTACATCGAGTTCCTGGACAAGCACCCTTCCTATGTCGACGGCGTCCCGTCGGCGATCAGGGCCAAGGTGGGGGCCGTCATCGACCAGATCAAGTCGGGCAAGCTACAGTTCAGAGTACCGATGCTCTGAACCCCGGCTCCGCCGGGCACCCGGACCGAGTCGGCCGGTGTGCCCGGCAACTCCATTCATGAAGGGAAAGCGATGAGCGGACTGTCGATGGAAGGCATCACCAAGTACTACCCCGCGAGCGACACCTTGGCCAACGACGGAGCGTCGATCCGTGTCCCCAGGGGAGAGATCCATGCCCTCGTGGGCGAGAACGGCGCGGGCAAGACGACACTGATGCGGATACTCTACGGTCTGGAGAGGCCGGACGCGGGCCGCATCGTTCTGGACGGCGAAGTCGTCCGCATCGGCAATCCTGCCGAGGCCGCCAGACAGGGCATCGGGATGGTGCACCAGCACTTCATGATCGTCGATGACTTTACCGTGAGCGAAAATGTGGTGCTCGGAGCCGAACCGAAGCGGGCCGGCTTCCTCTTCGACCCGAAGGCCGCGTCGAGGGTCGTGCAGGCCACCATGGACCGGCACGGCTTCCGCCTCGACCCCGAGCGGCGGGCCTCGGAGCTGACGGTCGGGGAACGGCAGCAGCTCGAAATCGTGAGGCTGCTCTACCGCGAGGCGAAGATCCTCATACTGGATGAGCCGACGGCCGTCCTGACCGAGCAGGAGATACGGGCCCTGTTCGACACTCTGCGCGCGCTGCGCGCCTCCGGACATACCATCGTCATCATCACCCACAAGGTCAAGGAAGTGAAGGAAATCTCCGACACGGTGACGGTCATGCGCGGCGGACGGACGGTGGAGCGCCTCAATACGGCCGACGTGGATGAATATGGACTCTCCTGCCTCATCATGGGCACGTCCCGATGCCCGGACTTCGCACGGGGCAGTCCGCCCTCCTTGGGTCGGGAGCCCGTCCTCGCGATGAAGGACGTGAGCCTCGGGTCCCGGAACCGCGAGAGGCTCTTGCTCGACAGGGTGTCGCTCGGCATACGGCCCGGCGAAATCCTCGGTGTCTGCAGCGTGACCGGCAACGGGTCGGGAGAACTCGAGGACCTCCTCGGGGGGTTCCGGAAACCAACATCGGGTCAGATAACTCTTGCGGGACTGCCTCTGCCCGCGCGCCGCCTTCCCGCCAGGTCCGGCAGGGGAATCGGCTACGTGCCCGCCGACAGGATGCGTCGCGGATCCTGTACAGGGATTTCCGTATCCGGCAATTTCATGGCCCTGGACCGCAGGCATTTTTTCACCCGCGGTCTCCTGGACGACAAAAAAATGCTCTCGGAGACGCGCGGCGCCATCGCGCGGTTCTCCATCAAGGCCGAGCCCTCCCGGCCGGCAGGCGAATTGTCGGGCGGCAACATCCAGAAGGTCATTCTGGCCCGGGAACTCACCCAGCCCCCGCCGTCCTTCATCCTGTTTTCCGATCCGACATGGGGGCTCGACATCGCCTCGACGGAGTTCATCTACGAGCGTATCGTGGAGGCGCGGAACGCGGGATCGGCCATACTTCTCATCTCGTCCAATCTCGACGAGATCCTCGCGCTGTCCGACAGGGTCTCGGTCATGTACCGCGGGCGGATCGTCTGCGATCTGCCCAACGATGGACATCTCGGCAGGGAGCTGCTCGGCAGGTACATGCTGGGTCTTGCGGAAGATACCGCTACGGAAGATACCGCTACGGAGGATGCCGCTACGGAGGATGCCGCCGCCGAGAACACCGCCGTGGGCCAGGGGCGCGCCGCCGATCGGGCCGGACAGAGAGGAGGAGCCCGCCATGGCTGAGTCCGGACGCATGCGGGAGAACAGGCTCGCGGGGCTCGCGATCACCTTCGCGGCATCCTTCGCCGCGGCCGTGCTCCTCCTGTTCCTTTTTGCCGACTCCTTCGGTCAAGCGTTGAGGCTGTTCTTCCTGAGTCCCTTCGGCAATGTCTACTATTTCGGCAACATGCTCGCCGCCTCCGTTCCCCTCATGCTCGCGGGACTGGGCGTGAGCTTCGCCTTCGCTTCCAGAAACTTCAACTTGGGCGGTGAGGGGCAGGTCTATGCCGGGGCGCTCGCCGCCGTTGCCGTCTGCCTGGCCTTTCCCGACGGCCCTCCGATTGCGGTGCAGACGCTCGCGGCCCTCGCCGGGGCGGCGACAGGCGCGCTCATCGGCGCGGTCTCCGGGTTCCTCAAGAAATCGCTGGGCGTCGACGAGCTCATTTCCTCCTTTCTCATCTCCGCGGCCGTCGTTCTCTTCGTCGATTACCTGATCACCGGGCAGTTCCAGGACCCTTCCAGCAACTTCCAGACGACGCGTCCGATCGCCGCCGCCCTGCGATTTCCCCGTCTTCTGCCGCCTTCCTCGCTGAGCACCGGGCTCATTCTCGCCGTCGCGATCTCACTCGCCGCCAAGCTTCTTCTGGACAGGACGCGCTTCGGCTACGAGCTCAGAGTCTACGGACAGAGCGGTGAGTTCGCGCGGTACGCCGGAATCGACACGGGCTTTTATACGCTCGTGCCCATGGGACTGTCGGGCGCGCTCCACGGGCTCGCGGGCGCGGCGATGATCATGGGGAGCTACTTCAAGGCGATGAAGGGTTTCTCCTCCGGGGTCGGGTGGAGCGCTATAGCCGTAGCCCTGATCGCTCGCAACAATCCCTTCGCGGTCATCCCTTCGGCCCTGTTCTTCGCCTACCTCGAGGCGGGGGCGAAGGGCGTGATGGTAGGCTCCAACGTCACCTCCGAGATTGTCGCGGTCGTCCAGTCCGTCATTTTCTTCCTTATTACTGCCAGATTCGCCACGTCCTGGTTCCCGGGGGGACGGGGAAAGAAAGCGCGACCGGTCGGGAAAAATGGCGGGAAACAGTCCGACGGAGCCGCGGCCGCCGGCTCGGCCCCGGCAGAAAGGGGGGAGGAATGAGCTTCTTCGCCAGCCTCGTTTCCCTGCTGGCCGGCGCAGTGGCGGCCATGACGCCGCTTCTGTTCGCGGCCCTCGGCGGGCTGTTCACCGAACTCGCCGGCATGCTCAACATCGCCCTCGAAGGATTGATCACGCTCGGAGCCTTCTTCGGCGTGATGGCGGCCGCAGCCACCGGAAGCACACCAGTCGGCCTCCTCGCAGGAATGGCCTCATCGGCGGTGGTCGCCCTCGTCTACGGCCTCGTCACGCTCCGCCTGAAAGCGAACGAGTTCATCACCGGCCTGGCCACGAACCTGTTCGCGGCGGGAATCACCGTCGTCCTCTCCCAGCAGATCTTCGCGACGAAGGCCGTCGTCCCCTTCGAAATACCCGCCCTCGCCATTCCGGGCAGGGCGCTCTCCGGCATACCATTCGCCGGACCCATCCTTTTCGGGCAGAATTACCTCGTCGTCCTGTCCTGGCTCGCCGCGATTCTGTCCTGGGTCTGCATCAGGAGGACCACCTTCGGAATGAGACTGCGCGCGACGGGCGTCAACCCCAAGGCGGTGCGCGCTCTGGGCCTCGACCCGGAACGATACCGGCTCGCGGCTGTCCTGATCTCCGGGGCCGCCTGCGGACTCGCGGGCTCGTACCTGTCCCTGAACCTCTCCGCCTACGTCCCGAACATCAGCTCCGGACGAGGCTGGATCGCCCTCGTCGCGATCTATCTCGGAGGGCGTAAACCGGCAGGCATTCTCGCGGCCTGCTTTGTCTTCGCCCTCGCGGAGGCCTTTTCCAACTACGCCCAGGGATTCCTCAAGGTTCCGGTGGATTTTATCCTGGCGATCCCGTATCTTTTTACCCTCGCCGCCCTCATCGCCGGCGCCGCCCTGCGGCGCGCCCGGGGGCAGTGACAGAGTCCGACGGTTCCCGGTCGCCCGTCACGGCTGACGATCGCAAAGCGGGGAGAGGAAGGCGCATGGAATCCAGAGTCCTGTGCATCGGCCACGCGGCCTGGGATCTCATCTATCCCGTCGAATCTTTTCCTGAGGAAGACCGGAAATACAACATTCCCCGGATAACGGAGTCTCCCGGCGGGCCCGCCTGCAACGCCGCCTTCCTTCTCGGACGCTGGGGCCTGCCCGTGGCCCTCATCGCGGCGCTTGGCGACGATCCCTACGCCGTCGCCATCATGAGGGAACTCAGGGACTGGGGAGTCGACACGAAATGGCTCCGCCCCGATCGTGCCTTGCACACACCGCTCTCGGTGGTCATTGTCAACGGAGCGTCGGGATCGAGGACTATCCTGACACACAAGAACCAGACCGAAGCTCTCGACTTGCCGGAGGGACTCGCCGCGAGCGAAAAACCTTCCATTATCCTGTACGACGGCCACGAGACCCCTGCAGCCCTCGACGCGATCGGCCTCTTTCCGGAGGCGGTCTCCGTTCTGGACGGAGGATCGGTCCGGCCGGGCTGGCGCGAACTGGTCTCGAAGACTGACTGCGCCATCGTCTCGGAGCGGTACGCCGCCCAGGTTCTCGGGCTGGACCGCATCCGCACCGACGAGGAGGCCGCAGAATGTCTCAGGACCCTGCGCTCGCTCGGAGCCCGGGCCTCGGCCGTGACGCGGGGAGACAGGGGCTACATCTACCAGGACCACGGATCGGACGAAGCGGTCGCTGTCCCGGCATTCCCCGCCCGCACCCTGGATTCGAACGCCGCCGGAGACATTTTCCACGGTGCTTTCTGCGCCGCGCTATTGGGCGGGTCGCCCTCGGGCGGGGTCCCATTCCCGGAGGCGCTGTCCGCGGCTGCGGCCGCGGCGGCGGTCTCGGTCGAAAGGCCGGGAGGCCGGGATTCGATCCCCTCGAGGGCCGAAGCTGTGGAACGTGCGGGACGTTTTTTCACGGATGTGCAGGCCAAAGGCGGCTGAGAGGGTCAATCCGGCAGGCACAGGCATGAAACCCGCCTCGAACCATCATGGAATCGTTGACAAGATAAAAAAACGGAGTGATACTTATGCAAGTACGTGCATGGCGTAATTGCATATTGGAGGTATCATGACAGGTCTCAGGCGAGCAGTCGCCCGGCTTTTCGACGCGGAAGGCAAACTCTTTGTCGTTGCCCTGGACCATCCCCAGACCTTCGGCGTCATGCCGGGTCTCGAAAAACCGGAACAGGCCCTCAGTCGCTGCGAATGCGCGCAGGTCGACGGCTTCATTCTGAATATCGGCATGGCGGAACTGATGTGCAGGGGCGACCTGCTCCGCAAGAAGCTCATCCTCCGGACCTCGCTCGGCGGAAGCATGATGGCTTCGAGCTTCACCAATGTCCACGCGAATGTCGTTTCACCCGAGACGGCGGTCGGCGCGGGAGCGGACGCGGTCCTCATGATGCTCATCATGGGCGGAGAAGACTATCGCAGCATGCAGCAGGCGGCCCGGGACATCGACGCCTATCACAGGGCGGGACTGCCCTGCATCGTCGAGATCCTCGCCGACGATTTCGCGCGGACAAACGATCTCGATATCCAGATGAACGGAGCCCGCATCGCGGCCGAGATAGGCGCCGATGTGGTGAAGGCCTTCTACACACCCGAGTTCGGAAAGGTCGTGGCCGGCTGCCCCGTGCCGGTGATCCTGGCCGGCGGCCCCAAGGGCGAGGATATCCAGGTCGTCGCGCGCGCGGCCGTCGACGCCGGAGCCAGAGGCTTCGCTTTCGGGCGCAACGTATTCCAGCATCCCGAGCCCGTCGCCCTGATCTCCGCGCTCGACGGTATCCTCAGGGGGGGGCGGACCTGACCATGCCGCGCAAACAGGACACGATGCTTCTCTACCAGGTTGCCTGCCAGTATTACCGCGACGGGATGAGCCAGGACGACATCGCCGCCTGCGTCGGGCTCTCCCGCTCCCAGATTTCCCGCGTCCTCGACCAGGCCCGCAAGGCCGGGATTGTCCACATCGAGGTGAAGTTTCCGGAGGAGATCGAGACCGAAGAGATGGCCGAGACCCTGGCGGCAGAGCTGGGATTGAAGAGAGTTCTCCTCTCGACCGTCGAAAAACAGTCCGGCAAGGACGCGGAAGAGCGGGCGATCCAGGCCCTAGCCGCCTATGCCGCCTCCGTGTTGCCGGACTTTTTCCGTGAGAGCGCCGTAGTCGGCGTGGGCTGGGGGCGAACCGTCTATGAGACAGCTCTGCACATGGCCTACATGGACCCGCCGCCCGGGATCAGGATCGTACCTCTCATCGGAAGCGCGGGACAGCAGGCGCCCTGGCTTCAGATCAACGGCATCGTGGACCGTTTCGCCGAGAAGACGAAGGCCGAGAGCGTGTTCATCCGCGCCCAGGCCTTCATGGAACCTTCTTCGCCGCTGCGTTCGCGCGCCGAGGTCGAGAATCTCAACCACATTTCCTCGCTCTGGGACAAAGTCGACCTCGCGCTGGTTGGCCTCGGCAAGGCCGCCGACCGCGCCGACTACCTGACCGGAGAGATGGACCCCGCCGTCGTGGCGCGTCTGTCGGGAATGCACACTGTCGGCGATATATTAGGGCGCTTTTTCGACTCAGGCGGGCGGGTCGCCGATCCGGGCGACAAGTGGAATCTCGTGAGCCTCGACCTCGAACGGCTGCGCTCCATACAGAGGGTCGTCTGCGTCGCCTGCGGCGGCGACAAGGCGGAGGGGATCGTCGCGGCAGCCGGGGCCGGTTATTTCGACACGCTCATAACCGACACCGACACGGCCAAGGCCATTCTCTCAAGGAGGAAGTTGTCATGAAGGCTCTCGTCTATCTCGGCCCGGGCATGATGGAATACCGGGAAACCGAAAAGCCCGCCGGAGAGCTCGTTCTCAGAATCCTCGGTTCCGGCATATGCGGGACCGACATCAAGACCTTCCTCAAAGGCCACCACATGTTCACGCCGCCGACCGTGCTCGGGCACGAGTGCATCGGGCTCGTCGAGTCGGCCCCGCCCGGCTGCGGCGTGCGGGAGGGCGAGCTTGTCGCCGTCGCGCCCTACCTGGAGTGCGGGAACTGCGCCCGCTGCCGCAAAGGGCTCGGGCAGCTCTGCCACGACAAGAGCTACGTTTCCGGCGGCTGCTTCGCGGACTACATTGCCATGGACGCCGGGTACGCGGCGCGCGGGCTGTTCCTCATTCAGGATTCCGATCCGGTCTACACTCTCGCCGAGCCCCTGGCCTGCGTCGTCAACGGAATGAAAAAACTCCGCCTCGAGTCGGGGAGAAGGGTGCTCATCGTCGGCGCCGGTCCCATGGGAAGCCTTTTCGGCGCCCTGCTTGGGAGCATGGGCCAGCCCTTCGCCATCGTCGAGCCTTCGCCCTTCAGGCGCGAACTCATTTCCGGCTGGGGCTGGGAAATCCTCTCCGCGGAAGAGGCAAAGGCCGCGGCCTTCGACCAGATCGTGCTGACGGTCAACCGGAGCGAGCTCGTCCAGGAGTACATCGGCGCGGCCGCCGATGGTGGCAATGTCCTTCTGTTTTCCGGATTCTCCCGGAGCGACAGGGCGACCATCGATCCTTACGACATCCATTACCGTGAGGTCTCGGTCACGGGCACCTTCGGCTACGCGCGCGAGCATTATGTCGAGGCTCTGGACGTCATCGACCGCGAAGGGCCACGGTTCGGCCGGCTCATCACCCATCGGATACCCCTTGAGCGCGGACTCGAGGCGATGGCCCTTTTGCAGAAGGGCGAGGCCATGAAGGTCGTCCTCGAGCCATGAAAATCGGGGCGCTGTTCAACGCGGGCGCGGGGGGAGCCGCCTCCTTCCCGGCCATCGGCGAGGCTCTCCTCTCCCGTTTCGGAGACGTCGCCCTCGTGACCTGCGCAGAATCTTTCGGCGGAACCTGGCTCTCCGGGGTCCCGTCCTGCCAGGTTCCCGACCTTCCGTACATCCTTCGCCTGCGGCGGGCGGTGACGCTCCTCGTCGAAGCCGGCATCGATCTTTTAGTCTGCGCGGGCGGCGACGGCTTCGCCTCTTACTGTGCCGAGGCCCTCATCCTCCTCGGCGCAAAGATTCCTCTGCTCGGGGTCGCGGGCGGAACGGCCAATGTCGGCCCTCTCGTCCGCTTCGACGCCGCGAAACTTGCCCGGCTTCCGCAGGGCGAGCCCGAGATCCGGACTGTCCACGCGCTGGAGTGCTCCTGCTTCTGCGGCGACGACGGCGGTCGCGGTGCCACGGGCAGCGATCGCGACGGCAGAGGCAGTCGGGTTCTCGGGCTCGCCTTCAACGACATCGTCATCGGCGACACCTTTCTGGGAACCCTGGACGGCCGCATGGTCAACCTCTCGGTGAAAGACTTCCTCGCCGACGGACGCAAGACAGAAAGGATTCCGTCGCAGTCCGTCGTCGGTCCCTCCTTCCGCGTAAAACTCAACGGCGTGCCGATCCCGTTCCGCTGCGCCCCTGTCCAGATCATCGCCGCCCCCCTCAACGACAGCGACTTCTACAAGGGAAAGGCCGTCACGGGAGCTTTGTGCTCCGCGCCCTGGCAGGGGAGCTGCGGGGCCCTCGCCCTCTGCGACCGCGTCTGGGTATCGATGGAAAGCTCGGCCGCGGGATTCTGCGCGACCGAGCATCTCCTTTTCGCCGCCGGGGATCGCGTCGAGCTGGAGGGCCTCGCCGACGATGGGCAGGTTGTCATCGACGGCAATCCCTTCTTCCGCAGCGGGGGGACAGTGGCGATCAGCTGCCGTCCCGATGTCCTCAAGGTGGTCCAATCTCGTTGACTCCCTGCAGAAACGATGCTAGGATTCCCGAAATGGTTCGGGGACACGGAACGCGGTGAGATTCCGCGGCGGTCCCGCCACCGTAACCGGGTATGAAAACCGCAGGCCATGGACCTTTATCCATGGCAAGATCATTGCGCCCCGAGGCGCGAGAAGATGCGGCCAGTAATGTGATCCGGAAGCCGGGAGACGATCCCTGAAACCATCGACCATCGATCCTCGCGGAAGGGATCAGTGTCGGGGTATCGTCTGAACATCATGTACCGGCCTTAATCTTTCCGGCTCCGGAAAGCGGGCTGGCGCTCCCTTGCTCATTGCTCCCCCATCACTCTGATCGATTCCTGTCCCGTCGGGACCATAATCTCTGCCGTACGCAGGCGGAGATGAAGGATCGTGCGTCTATTCGCGACTGGTCTGCATGGAACGCAGACCAGTCGCGATCAGTCCCGAGGAGGACAGCATGCGCACTTCATCGCAGACCGGAGTCCGGAACGCAGTCGGACTGCAGGATCAGGGAACAGTGCCCGGGGCATCAGGAATCTGTCGGATTTCTGTCTCGACCGGATCGGGAGATCAGAGAACAGTGCCGCAGACACGGGGAGTCCGCGGCGGAAACTCGTGTGCGGGCCGGACTGGATGGCTCACCTTTCTGTTCGCGCTCGGCATGCTCATGGCCGCCTCGGGCGTGGCCTGTGCGCAGGAACAGGCACAGGAGCAGGAAGAGAGTCATGAGTTTATCGTCACGGCGAGCAGGGTGGAAGAAGAGGTTTTGGATGCCCCCGCGATGGTGAGCGTGATCACGGCAGAGGAAATCGCCGCGTCCGGAGCCGACAATCTTGTCCAGACCCTCGAAACGGCGGCCGGTATCAGTTTCCGGTCTTATTCCGGCGAGGCTCAGGCGGAGATATCGATGCGAGGTTTCGGGGAATCCTCCTTCGGAAGGGTGCTCGTCCTCGTCGACGGACGCAGGCTCAACAACCTCGATATGCAGGGCATCAACTGGCTCTCCATCCCCCTCGCCGACATCGACAGGATCGAAGTTCTCCAAGGATCCTCGAGTGTCCGGCACGGCAACAGCGCAGTGGGCGGTGTCGTCAACATCATCACGAAGACGGCCCGAAAGGGAATCAAGGTCCAGGGCTCCCTCGCGGGCGGAAGTTTCTCGGAAAACCGCGAACAGGTCTACGCGAGCGCAGGGAACGGGAAATCGGGCCTTACCGCCTCGGGGAGTCACTACGCGACGGAAGGCTACCGCAAGCGCTCGGGCCTGGACACCTGGGGAGGAAGCCTCGGCGGGAACGTGGACATCACCGACACGCTCTCGGTCAAGGTCACGGCCGCGTTCACAAAGACCGACTACCAGATGCCTGGATCACTCACGGCGGCGCAGTTCGCCGCGGACCCCAGACAGGCGCTCAACAGCGCCGACGGGGCCTCGGAGAATCTCGCGACGGGAGATGTGGTTCTCTCCTGGTGCCCATCCGACACGATCGGATTCCAGCTTCCCGTCTCCGTGGTCCACAAGAATATTTCCGCGGACATGACGTCGTGGTACTCGTACACGGACCGCGCGGCGGACAGCCTTGAAGCCAGACCCGGAATAACCTTCAATTCCGGAATAGGCGGCGTGAAGACGCGCCTTGTGGGCGGAGTGGATGTTCTCGCCGCAAGGCTCGGCGTAAGCGCCTTTGCCTCCGCGGCGAGGAGTTCGGAAACCAACTATTTCGAAGTCTCCCAGGTCACGGTCGGCCCTTACCTGACCACGAAGTTCGATTTCACGGATGCCATATCCCTCGAAGCGGGAGCGAGATACGACACCGGCGCGAATTCCGCGAAAGACAGGTCGGGAAGTTTCGACAAGTCGAAGACCCACTCCGTCCTGGTCTACGAGGCGGGGCTCGTCGGAAAACCGGCGCCATGGGCGAAGACCTTCGTAAAATACGGCACGCTGTTCCGGTATCCCTTCACCGACGAGCAGGCATCCACGTATTATCCTCCTTTTGGCTTCAACGACAGCCTCGAAGCGGAGACCGGGTACAACATCGAAGGGGGCGCCGGGCTCAGGGTCGGAAAAAACATCAACTCAGACGTCGTGGTCTACTGCCTCGTCATGAACAATGAAATAGCCTACGATTCATCCACCTGCACTAACCGGAACCTGGACGCTACGCGACGCATCGGCGCGGATATCGCCGCGAAGGCGGCGATCTTTCCTTTCCTGAACGTCGAGGGGAGCTACGGCTATGTCGACGCCGTGTTCACGGCGGGGAGCAACGAGGGGAAGCGGATCCCGCTCGTGCCGGCGCACAGCGGGAAGCTCGCCTTCACCCTGAACACGCCTTTCGGGCTTGAAGCCGGGCCGACGGCTGAATTCCGGAGTTCATGTTACCAGGGCGGCGACATCGCCAACAGCCAGACGCCCATCCCGGGCTTCGCCGTATATGGCCTCAGGGCCTTGTACCAGTTTACGGCAGGGAAAACCAGGATTGAACTGACGGCGAAAGTCGACAACATTTTCGACCTTTCCTACGCCCCTCTTGTGTATTACAGCGCCTGGAGCGGCGCGAGCGCCTATTATCCCGCACAGGGACGATCCTTCAGCATCGGCCTCGGATTCAGGTATTGAGTCGCCCCTGTCATATGCCGCGCATGCCGGTCGGATCTGACCGATCGGGGCGGGCGCGTTTCGCGCTGTCCGCACTCGCGTCGGTCTGCATCCACGCGGCGACCCTTTGGACCTGGACACTCTTGCAGGTCGACGCGACGACGGACAATCTTGCAGCGAAGCGGCCCGTGTCTGTCCATATTCTCGCCCTGAACGGCAGTGCCGGCAGCGAGTCTCCGGTGGAGCCTGAGGATGAGGGTTCGACCCTCGCGTCGCCTTCTCCGGAGTTGAGCAGGGAGAAAATATCCGGAAACAGTATTCGGGAAGACGATCTCGCCAGGCTGATACGTGAACAGATGGAGCCTGTGCGTCCGGTTCCGGCTCCTGTGCCGGAATCGGGTCCGCGGGTAGGTGGGGAAGCCACAAGCAGGTATGCAGCTGAACCTTCAGACGGCGCGGCTGCCCCGGAGGCCGCACCCATGGAGCTTGCCCGATCGGGAAGCGGTCGCGCCGAACCGCCTCCGACCTCCACTGTTGTGGGGGATAGCCGCGGAAATACCGGACAGGACTCAGAAGGGAGCGCAAGCCACCCTGTCTCACCATCTCCTCCACGGGGAGGAAGCCAGAATACTCCAGAGGGAGACGGACATGGCGGGAGCGGCGGACCCTCCATGTCCATAGAAAAGAGAAAAAAATTGATCGATACCGCGATCAGAAAGAACATGGTATACCCTCCTCTTGCGCGGAATCGCGGGATTGAAGGTACCGTAAGGCTCTTTGTCGCCATCGATAGGGAGGGGAAACTTCTCGACTGCTCCCTCGACCGCTCGTCCGGAAGCTCCATTCTCGATTCAGCCGCGATGAAACTGATCGCGTCGGTTTTCCCCCTTGTGGATGAATTCCCCGAACCATTTTCAGGAGTAATGCAAATTACCTATCGGCTCACTGATTGAATTCCGGGACGATACCGACAAACGCCGCTTTGTAGGTCTTGGGCCGCTCGATCACCGCACCGCAGTCGTTGGCTGCCGTGACCGAAGTCGAGAGCTGCCGTATTTCCGGCCTTCCGCCGTCGTAGCGGATTTCCCTCCCGGAAGCCTGAGTCTTTCCGTGAGCAAACGGCCATATTTTTGTCAGAATTTGGATGCGGCAATTCGAAAGCTTGACAAATCAGGGAATGGGTATACAATTAGATTGTCACATACGCCATGCACGAAAGTGTATTTTTGCTGTCAAAGAGGATGGGTCCGCCGTGAAGAACACGTTTCGAATCGGAGGACGGAGTTACGGGACCTTCGAGGTGGCCGCCGCCGCTATATGTCTCACGCCGGCAGTCGCCCTCATCGCGGTCTTCATACTCTGGCCGATGATCCAGGTTTTCTATCTGAGCCTCACGAACTGGAGCCTCTCCAAAGGAACCAAGGATTTCATCGGACTGCAGAATTTTGCCTTTCTCGTCGGCGACGACAGATTCCGCCGTTCGGTAGGGAACACTTTCCTGTATTCCTTCATCAAACTGCCGCTCGACATGGCCTTCGCCCTCGGCTGCGCCATCCTGCTCGACCAGAAGATGCCGCTGCGCCGCCTTTTCCGCTCGGTGTATTTCGCGCCCGTCGTGGTGCCCATCGTCGCCTCGGCCCTGATCTGGGTCTGGTTCTACGATCCGGGCATCGGAGCCTTCAATCAGATTCTCTCGGTTTTCGGAGTGAAACCGGTGCAGTGGCTCAACGATGAAAGGACCGCGCTTTTGTCCATCATCTTGTTCTCGACCTGGAAGGGGCTGGGCTACGATATCGTCATCTTCCTGACGGGCCTGCAGTCCATTCCCGATGTCTACATCGAGGCGGCCCGCATCGATGGGGCGAGTCCCTGGCAGATTTTCTCCAGGATCAAGGTTCCGCTTCTGTCGCCTGTCATCTATTTTGTCGTCCTGATGGGAATAATCAATTCTTTCAAGGTCTTTACGGAAATATCCGTCATGACGCCGAACGGCGGTCCGATGTACTCCACGGCAGTCATGGTCTACTACATCTACGAGACGGCCTTCACGAAATCGCGCTTCGGCAGGGCGGCCGCAGCCTCGGTGATCCTTTTCGCCCTCGTCCTCATCTTGACCCGGATCCAGAAAGGGATCGGCAAGAAAAGCGTTTACGCCGAATGAGTGCCGGAAAATGAGGAAGCAGTCATGAAGCGGGTAGGAAAACGCAACAACTGGATAGCCTTCGCCGTCCTCCTCGCGGGCACCGGGGTCATGATATTTCCCTTTGTCTGGATGCTGCTTTCGGCGTTCAAGACCAGCGCCGACGTCTACACGTATCCTCCGCGATGGATTCCGTCCTCGCCGACGCTCCAAAACTTCTCGAAGGTGTTCGCTCTCGTGCCTTTCGGACTCTATTACTTCAACTCGGTCGTCGTCGGCTTCGTGCAGACCTTCCTCCAGGTCGGTATCGCGGTGCTCGCCGCATACGCCTTCGCCAAAATGCGCTTTCCCCTCAAGAATTTCTTCTATGTCCTCGTGCTCTCCACCATGCTGCTGCCGCAGGTCGTCACCATCGTGCCGATGTTTCTCCTCATCGCCAAGCTGGGGCTCGTCGACACCTATCCGGGCCTCGTCCTTCCCGAGGTCTTCGGGGGCTTCACCATCATTCTCCTCTACCAGTTCTTTCTGGGAATTCCCGAGGATTTGATGCACGCGTCGCGGATCGACGGCTGCGGCTGGTTCAGAAGCCTCAGGCACGTGATCATTCCCAACGCAGGCACGGTCATCGCGACGGCGACGCTTTTCTCCTTCCTGGGGCACTGGCGGAGCTACCTCTGGCCGCTGATCGTCGTCAACAAGACGAGCCTCCGGACCCTGCCCATCGGGCTCAAGTATCTCATGTCCGAGTCGGCGAGCGAGTACCAGGTGATGATGGCCGCCTCGCTTCTGGCCATCGTTCCCGTGCTCGCCGTCTACCTGTTCACGGAAAAGCATTTCATCTCTTCGATCACCCTGACAGGAATGAAATCCTGATCGTATCACATCGTATTGCATCGCATACGGGAGGCAGAGCATGAATCGACGCAGCATTCTTCTGGCTTTGATCGCGGTTCTCTCTATCGTCGGACTCGCGGGTGCCGCGGACAAGACTCCGGACGGCAAGATCAAATTGAGTTTCTGGTACGCCCTCTCGGGCGACAACGGCGAGGCCTTCAAGAAGCAGATCGCGGCTTTCAACGCCTCGCAGGACAAAATCCTCGTCGAGCCGATCTACTCGGGAAGCTACGCCGACACGGCCACCAAGATGGTGACGGCCATCGAAGCGAAGTCCAATCCGAACGCGGCTCTCATGGCCGCCGGCCCCCTGTACACCGGCGCCTACAACGACTGGACCATTCTCGACTACATCAACTCGGACAAGGACTTCAACAAGGATGACATTTTCGAAGGAATGTGGGAGTACTCCACCTACAACGGCAGGATTGCCGTTGTGCCCTACAACATCTCCACGCCCATCCTGTATTACAACAACGACATCCTGAAAGCCGCAGGGATCGACGCGGGCAAGGCTCCGAAGTCCTGGCCCGAGCTCGAGTCGCTTGCCAGGAAAGCCCAGACCGGCGGGAACATCCAGAAATCGGCCGATTTCTGGGGCTTCGACGTTTCGGACGCTCCCTGGCTTTTCAAGGCCATGCTGATGCAGAACGGCAACCCCGTCGTCGAAGTGAAAAACAACAAGACGACCCCCGTGTACGACCGCGCCGACGCCGTCGAAGTCGCGACATTCTGGAAGAAACTCGCGGACGACAAGGTCATGCCCCAGTACCAGCACACCAACGCCGAGAAGCGCTTCCTCGCCGGGAACCTGGCCTATATCGTCTCTACCAGTTCGCGCATCGCCCGCTGGGACAAGGATGCCAAGTTCGACCTCGGCGCCTATGCCCTGCCCTACTTCAAGAAGGCCTCGGTTCCGCTCGGCGGCGGCGGGATCGCCATGTTCAACAAGGGAAAAGAGGCGAACGACGCGGTCTGGCAGGTGATCAAGTATCTCCTGAAACCGGAAAACGAGGCGACCTTCGCGCTTTCTACGGGCTATGTCCCCGTCCGCAAGAGCATCCTCGACCTGCCCCAGACCAAGAAAGCCATGGCCGATCTGCCCCTCAACAAGATCGCCTTCAGTCAGCTGAAAGACGCGTGGGCGTACTGGCATTTCGACGATATGGGCACGATGGACCTCCTCATCGGCCAGATGCTCGAGCGGCTCGAGAAGGGCAAGCAGAGTCCCGCCGAGGCGCTCAAAGCTTCCGTGGCCGAACTCGTCGACGAGATGAAGCCGTGAAACGCGCTGCCTTTTCCTCGGGCGCCCTGTATCCCCGGGACTCCGAAGACGCATTGCGCCTCGTGAAGAAGGCAGGTTTCGATTTTGCCGAGCTCATGCCGCAGTGCAGGGCCGACACCCGTCCCGATTTCGCGAGACGGGTGCGCGGCCTGATACATGTGGCTTCGATCCACTATCCACTGGTTTTTTTCTCCGTGCTGTACAACATCCATCCGGGGATGGTGGCCGAGGCCCGCGAGCTGAACCGCGATATCGTCGAGTCGGCGGCCATCATGGGTTCCGAGATACTAGTGATCCACGCGGGGAACCCTGTCTCCGCCGCCGATCGGGCAGCCGGTCTCGAGGAGCCTATTCTGGACAATCTCCGCGATCTGGGAACTCGTGCGGCGGTTGCGGGTATCACCGTGGCCCTGGAGCACAACCCGAAGACTCAGGCCGGCATTCCCGCGGAGCTTCTTGCCTATCACGCCCGCCTCGGCATGGCTTCGATCAAACCCATGGTCGATACCACAGAGAGTTTCGAGGCCGGCATAGATCCCGTGGAGTTCATCGCGGCGGTGCGCCCCTGCTATATGCACCTGTCCGATCACCGGGGCAGCATGAAACACATCCCGGCGGGCTCGGGCGACGCGGACTGGCCCGGCATAGCCAGGACCCTCAGGGAGCAGGGCTACGAGGGGTTTTGGACCCTCGAGCCGTCCTGGCGCTATTATCTCGACGATGTAGACTCGGGGCTGGCCAAAGCCCGGGCATTCATCGAGGCGCTGTAGCCACGACTGCCGGCGCCGGCAGTCGCGATCCGTCTCGACGGGAGAACTATGCTTCAGACAAAGATCATCGCCGTCCTCGAAGCCTTCGCGGTCGGCGACGCGCTGGGAATGCCCACAGAATTCATGCGCCGGGAGGAAATACGCGGACGTTTCGGCCTGGTGGACCGTATCCTGGATCCATCGATTTCGTGGACCCATCCCGAGCTGCCCTTCGCCTCGGTCACCGA
Organism: Treponemataceae bacterium; assembly: GCA_963678065.2. GTDB lineage: Bacteria > Spirochaetota > Spirochaetia > Treponematales > Rectinemataceae. The sequence goes on along the minus strand of CAXXVZ010000002.1, from coordinate 701,615 downwards.
CGACACGGAACAGCTGTGGAGGCTTCTGGACGCCTACCAGGCGCGGGGCATCAGCGCCGAAACGACGGTGGAATGCCTCCTGGCCTGGGTGCGCGAGACCGACGCCGTCGCGAAGCGCTACATCGGGCCCAGTTCGCTCAAGGCACTCACCGCCATCGAAAACGGGGCGGACCCGCGAGAGGCGGGGAAAGAGGGTACGACCTGCGGAGGCATCATGAGGAGCCCGGCGGCCGTTCTCGCGACGCTGGCCTGCGAGGCCGGGTCCTGCGTCAGCACAGGCGACGACGAAGCCCTTGGGGGAGGCGGCGCCGGAGCGCTCGAAAGGGCAGTTCTCGCCTGCTGCCTTCCCACCCACAACACGCGCGCGGCGATAGAGGCCGCGATGGCCTATGCCTATGCCCTGCATGCTGCTCTCTGCGCCGATTCCGCGTCGTCTGACACTGCCGGCCGCGTCGGCGCGATTCTCGACGCGGGACTCGCAGGCGCCGTGCGCGGAGCCGCGCTCGCTCCCGGGGGATTTCCCGGCCCCTCCTCCGGAGCCCGCATCGCCCATCTGCGCGCGCTCGCGCCCGCGTGGCGTGACGCGGACGAGGCGATGGACTTTCTCTATGGGGTCATCGGGAGCGGCATCGAATCGGCCGACGTCTGCGCGGCCGTTTTCGGTATTTTCATGTTCGCGAAGGACGAGGTCATGCTCGCTCTCCGCATGGGCGCGTCTCTGGGCGGCGATACCGACACGATAGCCGCCCTCGCCGGAGCCCTGTGCGCCGCCTGCGCCGGAGGCCACGACATCCCGCGCGGCCTCGTCGATACCGTGGTCGCGGCGAACGGTCTGGAAGTGGAGCGCACGGCCTTGTCCCTGTGCCGGCCCCGCCTATGAGCCGCGGCCTGCGGTCCGGCGAGAGCTTCGTCCCGACACTGATACAGATCGCCATCCCCATCGCCCTCCAGAACCTCGTCTCGTCGAGCGTCAACATGCTGGACACGGTGATGGTGGGGCAGCTGGGGGCCACGCCGCTCGCCGCTGTCGGTCTGGGCAATCAGATATACTTCCTTCTCATGCTTCTGCTGTACGGAGTTTCCACGGGCGGAGGGATTTTCATAGCGCAGTACTGGGGCAGGCGCGACCTTCCGGGCATCCGGAGGACAGTGGGCCTCTGTCTCACCGCCGGCCTCGTTGCCGGCGCATTCTTCACGGTCGCGGCCGTCGCGGCACCCCGCTTCCTCATCGGGCTCTACTCGCGGGACGCCGAGGTTGTCAGAATCGGGGCGGACTATCTGCGGATCGCGGCCCTGAGCTACCTGCCCACCGTGGCGAGTTCCATCCTCGGTTTCTCGATGCGGAGCTGTGAAAAGGTGAGACTGCCCCTCGTGGCCTCCATCGTCTCTCTCGGGATGAACGCCTTCCTCAACTGGGTGCTCATTTTCGGGGAATTCGGGATTCCTGCCCTCGGAGTCGTCGGCGCAGCCTGGGCGACAGTGGCGGCGCGCACGGCCGAGGCTCTCATCATGCTGATCGTGCCGTATGTGCGCCGCTATCCTACCGCGGGCAGGCTTCGGGAGCTGGTCGACTGGAGCGGGATCTGGATTTCGCGTTTTGTCACGGTCGCACTTCCCGTCGTCGTCAACGAGGTGATCTGGAGCCTGGGCATCACCACCTACAACGCCATCTTCGCGCGCAGCGGAACGGATGCGATCGCGGCCTACAATGTGACGAGTACGGTCAGCCAGCTTTCGATGGTCCTGTTTTTCGGCACGGCCAGCGCCGCTTCGGTCATGATCGGCAAGAAAATCGGCGAGGGGCGCCACGATCTGGCCAGGGATTGGGCTCGACGATTCGCCCTCCTCGCTCCGTGCCTGGGGATCGTCTTCGGACTGCTTCTCATCCCCCTGCGCTCGCTGCTGCCTTTCGTGTTCAGGCTCGACGCGCCGGTCCTGGCCCAGGCTTCCGCCATGCTCCTCGTGCTCGGCCTCACCTTTCCCTTCAGGGTTTTCAACTTTCACCTCGTGGTCGGGATCTGCCGGGCGGGCGGCGACACGAAGTTCGGGCTGCTCTTCGACCTCCTGGGCGTCTGGGGAATAGGCGTTCCTCTCGCCGCCCTCGGGGCCTTCGTCTGGGGCCTTCCCGCCTGGGGTATCTACCTCATGTGTTCGGTGGAAGAAGTCGCGAAATCCTTCGTGGGGCTCTGGCGCTTCCTGTCCAGGAAATGGCTCCGGAGCGTGACCGAAGGAAAAGAAGAGACTCAGCCCCCGACGCCCGCGTGATGCCGGGGACTGTGGCCTTTTCCGGAGGACGGCCCGCTGTCACGGGATTTGTAACGCAATTTCAAATCCTGACGCCGCATTTTATTACAGCGTTTTTTTATTGCAGAAATGACCGGAGGGCTGTAAGATTGATCGAAGTCCCGCAGGCAGGGCGCGGAAGGGTTCGCCCGGACCCGGCTCCCGCGGCGGAACAATCGCGACAGGATCAATCCTCCGGAGGACCGCATGAAACGACCGATCATCGCACTCGTTCTCATTGTCCTGGCGACATCCCTGGCGATCGCCCAGGCGCCGACAATCCCCGAGCTCAAGGGCAAGAACCTCGAGATCACCCTGTGGACCCACGAGGATGCCAACCGCGCCGTCATCGAGAAACGCTATATCGAAGAGTTCAAAGCGGCCAACCCGAGCCTCACCATCAATTATGTCGCCTATCCCTCGGGCAAAATCGCCGAGACGATGGCCACGGCATTCGCGGCCAACAAGGGGCCGGATATCTTCAACCTCGCCATCACGAGCGCCTACACCTACATCGGCAACGGCCGCGTCGCGCCGGTCGACTATAAAATCATCGGCGAGAAGAACGCCGCCGACCTCGCAGACCGCTACCTCCCCGATATGCTCGACCCGGTGACCCAGGACGGCGAAATCTACGGCCTTCCCCTCGAGATCACCAACATGGCCCTCTACCTCAACCGCAAGATCTTCCGCGACGCGGGACTCGACCCCGACAAGGACTGGCCGAAGACCTGGGAGGACGTGATGTCTCTCTCCGAGAAGATCGTCAAACGCAACGGCCAGATCATAACCCGCCGCGGCTTCGACTTCCGCTACGCCGCCAACCTCACCACCATGCTTCCCATGGTCGAGCAGCTCGGCGGCCAGCTCATCTCCAAAGACGGCAAGACCGCCATCATCGGCGACGAGGCCTGGCTCAAAGTTCTCCAGTACTGCAAAGACTTCGGTCCTTCCGGAAAGAATCTCGGCTCGCCCACCTACACGGCGGCCCGCACCCAGTTCGACCTCAACAAGAACGAGATAGCGATGTCCATCTCCGGTCTCTACCAGGAAGCCCGCATGAAGGCGGCCAATCCCGCCTTTTACGAAACCAAGGACTGGATGGTCGTTCCCTTCCCCCAGTGGAAGGACGCCAAGCGGCGCGTAACCACGAACTATTCCGGCCACTACTACATGGTCAATGTCCAGTCCTCCAAGCTCGAACAGCAGGCTTCGTGGGCGCTGGTCAACTACATGCTCTCCCACGGAGAGGAGTACCTCGACAAGGTAGCCATCGTTCAGCCCTCCAAGAAGCTCATGAACTCCGCATTCTACAAATCCATGCCCTACTCCGACGTGTTCACGAAGGATTTCGACGCCTCCAAGATCGTTTACCTGGGCAAGATGAGCTCCAAGATCGACTCCATGCTCAAGGAAGCCTTCGAGAGCGTCATGGTCGCGGGTGTGGAGCCCAAGAAGGCTCTGGAGAAACTCAAGACCGCAGCCAACGCCGCCCTCGCCGAAGAGGACTAAAGGTCCCGTAGGCGGCGCGTTCCCCGGGCACGCCGGGGGAACGCAGGCGCGAGATTCACTCGCAGGCTTTCCGACCGTCAGGCCGGACCGGCAGCCCCGGCCCGGCCTCGTCATAGACAGGCTCGACTACAGGCACGGCCACAGGCAGGACCTCCGATGAAAACGACAGGCAGGAAGAAATCTCTCGAGCGCGTCCGGGCGCGCTGGGGCTGGTTCTTCGTCGCTCCGACGGTGCTCTTCTTCATGACCTTCTCGCTCTACCCCATGCTCACCGCCATCTGGACCAGCTTCCACAACAAGAAGCTGCTCTCGCTGAAACCGCCGAAGTTCATCGGCCTCCAGAACTACCAGAAGGTCCTGGCCTCGCCCGATTTCTGGAACTCGGTCAGGGCCTCCGCTACCTTCGCGGTCGGTGTCTTCATCCCGCTCTTCACGATCTCCCTCGTCGTGGCCGTCCTCGTCTCATCGCGGAAGCGGGCGAGGCGCGTCTACCAGATGGCCCTTTACTCTCCCGCCATACTCTCCTCTGTCGTCACGGCCTCGGTCTGGCTCCTCATGTTCGACCCGCGGGGACTCGCCAACCAGTTTTTGAACGGACTTATGGGAACCCCGGGAATCGACCACCGCTGGCTGGCCGATTCGACGATGGCCCAGATTTCGACGATGCTCGTCTACGTCTGGAAGCTCGTCGGCTACTACGTGATCCTCTTCGTCACAGGCATCGGCAAGATCCCCGACAGCGTGAACGAGGCCGCGACGATAGACGGCGCCTCGGCGATCCAGCGGTTTTTCCGCATCACCCTGCCGCTCCTGCGGCCCACGATAGCCCTCGTCTCCGTCATGATCGTGATCGGAACCCTGAAAACCTTCTCGACCCAGTACCTTTTCACCCAGCGCGGCGCCCCGATAGGGCCGATGAACGTGCTCACTCTCGCCATCTACAACACGGTCCTCAACGAGCACAACCTCGGCAAGGCGAGCGTCATGAGCATCATCCTCTTCCTGGCCCTTCTCCTGCTGTCCTGGCTGCAGATCAGAGCCTCCGACTCGAAGGAGGCCGAAGCATGAGCGCGACGAAAACAGGCCCCGGCACAGGCGGCTCCCCTGTCACGACCGCGCCGCATCCGAGGCGCCGTCGCACCGCATTCACCCGCGCGCGCGCGGCCTCCGTCGCGACGACGGTCGCCCTCCTCGTTGTCTGCGGAATTGCGATCATGCCGCTGGTCTTCATGATCGGCGCTTCCCTCATGCCGGCTTCGGACATCATCTCCATGCCTTATCCCTGGATACCGAGAGAGCCGAAGTGGTCCAACTACTACAAGGCCATCGCGGGAGCGGACGGCTCGTACATGTACCTGCGCAACATCATGAACTCTCTCATCGTGGCGGTATCGGTCGCCATCTCCTCGGTTTGTCTGGCCTCGGCGGCGGGCTACGGACTCGCCAAGTTCAAGTTCAAGGGCAGGAACATCGTCTTCATGGGCATCATGGCGACGATGATGATCCCCTTCGAGGCGATCATGATTCCGCTTTTCCTGACGGCGGTCAGACTCGGCCTCCAGGACAGCTACGCAGGCCTCATCATGCCCTTCCTCACGAGCGCTTTCGGCGTCTTCCTCATGCGCCAGTATCTCCTCGGCTTCCCCGAGGAACTCCTCGACGCGGCGCGCATCGACGGCTGCTCGGAGCCCGGCATCTTCGCGAAGATCGTCTTCAAGAACGCGGGGCCCGCCATAGCGACGCTGGCCATCCTGGCCTTCCGGGGCCAGTGGGACAACCTCCTCTGGCCGCTGCTCATCGCCCAGCGCGACGAGCTCAAGACCATACCGACCTACATCGTGAAGTTCACGGCGGAACTCTCCTCAGACGAGGGGGCGATGATGGCCGTCGCCGTCATCGCATCGATCCCTGTCTTCGCGCTCTTTTTCACCATGTCCAAATACTTCCTGGGCGGCGCGGCCGTCTACGGCGGGAGCAAATCGTGATCGATCTTTTTATCTTCGACGAGGGCGGCGTCATGATCCGCAACTTCCTGGTTCTTCCGGATATGGCGGCTGCCATGGGCATGAGCCAAGAAGAGCTTCGTCCTCTCCTCGTGCCCAATATGAACGACTTTTCCTGCGGTCGCATCGACTCCGCGGAATACTGGCGCCTGTTCACGGCGCGGACAGGCATCGAGGTGGCGGAGAACTACTGGGATACTCTGTTCAACCCGACGCCGATCGCCGAAAGCTTCGAGCTCGTGCGCGAACTCGCGGCGCTGCCGGCCTCCTACGCCATCGCTTCCGCCGGGGGCGTAGGCGTGGCCTCGGGGCGAAACACGCGCGCGGCGCGCGTCGTGGGCGGCACCAACACGATCGACTGCCACCACGAAAAGAACCGCCGCCTCGGATTCTACGAAGGCTTCCAGGCGGTCTACGCTTCAAACGAGATCGGCTTTTCCAAACCGGACCCGGTCTTCTGGCTCGCCATCCTCGAAGCCGAGGGCGTCGAACCCGAAAACGCCTTCTTCACGGATGACAACGCCGACAACGTCGACGTTGCGCGCGATCTGGGCATCGAGGCGCGGCTCTTCGTCGACGCGGACACCCTGCGCCGCGATCTCGTCGCCCTCGGGGTGCCGCTCGCGTCGAAGCGCTGAGCGGCGCGGTCATCCCTTAAGACTTCCTTCGGTGAGTCCCTTGACGAACCACTTGGAGAAGAAGAGGTAGGCGAGCACCACGGGCACCGTAGCCATGGTGAGCACTGCGAACACGTAGCCGAAATTGGTCTGGTACTGCCCGAACAGGAGAGCCGTAGCCAGGGGGACGGTTTTCGCGTGGTCCGAGCGCAGGAGCACCAGAGGGAACCAGAAATCGTTCCACATGGGAATGAAATTCACGATGATCACCGAGGCCACGGCCGGGAGCAGCAGCGGCAGGATGATGCGGGTGAAAATGGAAGCCTCTGCGCAGCCGTCGATCCGCCCCGCCGCGCTGAGCTCATCGGGAATCATGCGTATGAAGTCCGTGAGGATGAAGATTCCGAAGGGTATGCCCGTGGCCGCGTTCACAAGAATCACTGACAAGATGCTGTCGTTGATGCCCCACCCGATCATGAGCCTGAGGATCGAGATCGTGCCCAGTTTGATGGGGATGATGAGTCCGGCCACGAAGAAGGCGTAGAGAAATCCCGAACCCCTGAAGCGGTACTTGGCCAGGATGTAGGAGGCCGGAGCGGAGCAGAGAAGCACGATGAGGGATGAAAAGACCACGACTGAGAGGCTGTTGAGGAAATACTGCGGATAGTGCGAGCGCTCCAGCATGGTGGCATAGTTTTTCAGGTGGAGATTCCGGGGAAGCCCGAATGGATTTGTGAAAATTTCCGCGTTGGGCTTCAGCGATGTCACCACCATGAGGTAGATGGGGTAGAAAATCGCGACAAGGTAGACGGCCATGAAGAGATAGAACAGGATTCTCGGGGCGACGGTGCGGTTTCTCATGTCAGTCCTCCCTGTTCCGGACTTTGAAAACATAGTACCAGAGAGCCACGCCCATACTCACCACGAGCAGCATGATCGTCGACACGGCGGCGCCCATGCCCATTCCCCAGCCACCCCGAACGGGACTGGAGAAAGCCGTGCGGTAGAAGAGGGAGCCGAAGAGGTCCGTCCTGAAACGGGGATTGGCCATCGTGGTGGTCATGGCGTACACGATGTCGAACTGGGTGAAGTCTCCCACGAAGATGAGGAGAGTCACGAGGCCGATTATGGGCTTGAGCGAGGGCAGGATGATGCTCCTGAGCTCGACGAACCAGGAGGCGCCATCGATGTGTGCGGCCTCTAGGAGTTCCCCGGGGATAGCGTCGATGCCGGCGGTGTAGAGAAGCACAGACTCCCCGATGAATTGCCAGCTCACCGCCAGGGCAAGTACGGGAAGGGCGGTGCTCTCGTTCCCCAGCCAGGGGAAGGTTCCGAACATGCCCCATACGGGATTGAGCATCTGCTTGAAGAGAAAGCCCACGACCAGCACCGAGAGGGTGGTGGGCAGAAAACTCACCTTCCTGAGAAAGCCTGCGCCCCGCATCTTCCGGGTGACCGCCCAGGCCACGAGGAGGCCGAGGACGTTCTGAGCGAGGGTGACCATGACGAAGAAGAGGAGATTGTTTCCGAAGGCGCCGAACACCCGCTCCCTGAACGCGGACTCCTTGAATATCGCGATGTAGTTCGCGAAGCCCGTGAATTCCGCGGGTGCAAGACCCCCACCTGTATAGAAGCTCAGGCGCAGGGAATCCAGGATGGGCAGAAGGAGAATGACCGTATAGACGAGTACAGCGGGCAGGAGGAAGGCGGCCTTGAACAGAAACCCTCCGGGATTGTCCAGGCTGCTCCTGGCCGCGTTTCTCCGTCGTTTTGCGCGTTGGTGCACGGAAACCTCCTATTTCCTGAAGGCCGGGTACCAGGTGGACAGCTGGTCCTGCACGTAGCCCGCAGCCTGTGCGGGCGTGTAGGTGCCGACCATCATGCTCGAGAGTGCGAAGCCCATGAGTTCGTTGCCGCTGGGGGAGCGGGCGCTGAGCTTTTCCCAGAGGGGGCGCACCGTATTGTCCGCGTCGCGGGTCGCGTCGTACATGTCTCGAGCCAGGGGATTGGCAGGAAAGCCCGCGTCGGGGGTGAAGGAAAAGAATCCCGGCAGTTCGTTCATGATCGCCGCGGCGTATTCAGGGCCGGAGACCCACTTGATGTACTCCAGGGCTGCTTTGAGGTTTTTGGAGGCCTTGTTGAGCCCGATGCCCGCGTCCACTTGGAAGCAGTACCTGAGCCGGTCTCCGGCGCGGGGTACAGGCGGAGCGAACCAACCGATCTTGCCTGAGTCCAGCCCAAGGTCCTCGAAGAGGCCGATTTCCCAGGAGCCGCCTATGAACATGGCGGCCTTGGTGGACCCGAAAAGCTGCTGCATGCTCACATAATCCAGGGCCTCGTAGCCATCGGGCAGATACTTGCGGAGGGAGGCGATGGCCTCGAAGGCCGAGACGAAGGCGGGATCCGTGAGCCGCACCTTGCCGGCCATGAGGTCCCGGCGCGCTTTCTCTCCGCCGTAGAAGTTCGCGCCAAGGCCGGAGAAGAGGACCTCGTAGAGGGTCCACTCGTCCATAGTCCCCTGGGCGAAAACGATCTCGCCGGCTTTGCGGAGAGTCTCGCAGGTGGCGATGAACTCGTCCCAGGTCGCGGGTTCGACGAGGCCGTGTCTGTCGAAAATGGCTTTGTTGTAGTAGATGCCGTGGGTGACGCCCACGGAAGGCACGGCGTAGGTCACGCCGTCTTCGGTGGACCAGGCCGCGACGGCCGGTGCGGGAAATTTGTCCAGGCCGGGGATGACCGCGGTGAGATCGTAGAGCCAGCCTCCCTCGTAGATGGCGCGGCCGGAATCGTAGGAGCGCAGGAAGACGATGTCCGCCCCGGTCCCTGTCTCGAAGCGGGTGCGCATCTGCGCGTCATACTCCGTGTCGCTTATCGGCTGGAAGTCGATAGCGATGTCCGGATGTGTTTTGGTGAAGAGAGAGTTGATGCGGTTCATCCGCTCGATGTCCTCAGTCCGCCAGCTGATGAACTCGAGGGTGATTTTCGCATCCGCGCCGGGGGTGGGCTCCTTCTTTGCACAGCCCTGAAACGACAGCGCGATCAGACAGAGCGCGACAGTGGCCGCGATCTGCGGGACGATCCGTATCGAATACCCCGGCATCTGCATGGCGCACCTCCATGAAGCACAAGCCACAGGCAAGCCTACCACGGGCGCAATGAGGACACAATACGGAATGCAGGAACACGAGCGAAGGAACAGGAGCGAGGTTTCCCTATCAGCGCCCGGCAGCGTTCACGTCCAGGACATCCGCCTTCCTCCCAGCGGCCACCAGGGTGCGACTCCCGATCAGCATGAACCCGAGGACGAAAATCGCGATCCCCGATCCCACGAGGAGCCACTCGATCCGGACGATGTCGGCGACGGGACCGAAGATGAGCATGCCCGCGGGCATCATGATGCTCGATATCATGCCCATAACGCCAAAGACGCGGCCGCGGAACTCGGGCTCGACCTTCTCCTGCAAAAGGACGGTCGCCGGAGTGTTGAAGAGCGGCATGGTCACCCCAGTGATCGCCATGAGGGCGAGGTAGATCCAGAAGACCGGCACAAGGCCGAGGGCGAAAGTCATGGCCCCGATCCCGAAGCTCGCGAGGGCCATGGTGTGGATCCTGTTCTTCAGGCCGCCCCAGGTTCCCATGACGACGCCTCCCGCGATCATGCCCGAGGAAAAGGCGATCTCGATGGCTGTGAGCCTCCAGACTTCGGAGCCGAATGAGCGGGTCACCTGGAGGGGGGTGAGAAAGGCCACCGGGGCGGCGGAGAAGAAGAAGCAGGCGCAGAAGACGAAGAAGCGCTTCACGTAGGGGTGCCGGGCGATGTAGACGAAGCCCTCGCGGAGGTCGTGGAAGTAGCTCACGGTGACCTTGGAGAGGGCTCTCTCGTGGGGCGGCACTTTGAGTCCGAAGAGGAGGATTCCCACGGCGATCGCCGCGGTGGAGACATCGATGAAGAAGATCGCTTCGATCGTCGATACCGTGAGGAGGGCTCCCGCAACCATGGGCGCGATGAGCATGATGGCCGACTGGATGCTCCCGTTGGCCGCGTTCACCTTCGTGAGGTTCTCCTCGGGGACCATCTGCGGAAGGAAGGCGCCCACCGATGGCGACTGTATTCCCTGGCCCACTGCGCGGATCGCCGAGGCGACGAACAAGAGGCCGATGCTACCGTGTCCTGTAATGTAGAGGACGGCGACAACGAGGGTTGTGAGAGCGATCATCGAGTCCGAGAGCATGATGAGGAGCTTGCGGTCGTAGCGGTCGGCCCAGACTCCCGCGAAGGGCGATATGAAGAAAGTCGGCAGGATGCCGCAGATGATGGCGATCATCTGCATCGTGCCCGACTTGGCCGTCAGAGTGATGTGCCACATGATCGCGTACTGCACGAGCATGGATCCGAGCATGGAGAGAGCCTGGCTCCCCACAAAGATAGTGATATCTTTTTTCCAGTTCCTTTCTGTCACGACATTATTCTCCTGCGCTTCCCGCGAGCCGATCCTGGATCGCCCGTCGACGCAGTGTACAAGATACCGCGCGGGATGTGCGGGAGTCAGCTTCGGCGCGCTATTTCGCCGGTTAGAAGGGGAATTACAGGAGCCGGCCGATCTCTTCGAGGCTCCGGACTTCGTAAGTGGGCTCCGGATCGCCGCTCCGGAGCTCGCCAGAGGGATTGAGCCAGCAGGTGTCGATACCGAAATTGACACCGCCCTGGATGTCCGAGGCGAGCGAGTCGCCGATCATCAGGATCCCGGCTTTGTTGAAAAAGGCCATGGCCTCGCAGGCGTGCCGGAAAATTTCCGCACCCGGTTTGGAGCAACTCACTTCCTCGGAAATCACGATCGCCTCGACGAAGCGGCGGATCGACGAAGCCTCGAATCTCGCGCGCTGCACCTGGGCGATCCCGTTCGTGACGATGGCGAGCCTGTAGCGCGCGCCCAAGTACTCGCAGAGTTCCTGCGCCCCCGGAAGGAGGAAGGAACCTGCGCCGAGCCAGCGGACGAAAACCGCACAGAAGACGGCCGGATCGACCTCGATCCCGACTTCCCGGAACAGAAGCTCGAAACGCTCCACCTTGAGCCTCTCCTGCGTCGTCTCGCCCCGCTCCAGCTTCTTCCACAGCGCCCTGTTGATGATCTCGTAGGCGCCGAAAATCTCCGGCGAAAAGACGAGGCCGAACTCCGCGAAGGAGTGCCCGAAAGCCTGCGCCTCGGTCTTCCTGAAGTCGAAAAGCGTTTCGTCCGCATCCAGAAAAAGAACTTCGTAGCGTTTCACCTGTCCTCCGGTCGGTCCGTAGGGCCAGCGAGGGGACTCCACCGCGGCTGCAGTCCCCTCGCTGGCCCATGGCTGAAGGTGAAAGATAAAAAAGCGGAGAAGGGCTGTCAATCATCCGGGGCCGGGATAATCCGGCTGCCTGGCCGCGAAATGGGCGTTTTTCTATTCGAATCCATAAAAAACGGAGTGTCGTCATCGTGGCCCAGGTATCCGCGGTTGAAAAAAACCGGATCGGAACATACAGTGGAACCTTGAGCCGGGAACGAATGGATTCCATTTTTTCCGGAATGAAACTCCGGCAGAATCTCGCACAAGCAAAGGAATTCCGCAGTGACGACAAAGACAACTGAAACGGAAAAAGGAATCATCGCCAGCCTGGCATTCGAAGCCGGCGAAAAGCTGAACACAGCTTCGGAGTTTTTCGATGCGCTCATCAGCGCCCCCTCGAACACCATTTCAGTCGACAAGGCGGACATCTCCGAAAAATTCTTCGACCTGAAAACGGGCATGGCGGGGGAGGTTCTCCAGAAAGTATCCAACTACCGGAAACGGCTGATCATACTCGGCGATTTCGAAAACGTCGAAAGCAAAAGTCTGCGAGATTTCATCTACGAAAGCAACCGCACCGGGAAAGTGTTGTTCGTGAAGAATCTGGCGGACGCCGTGAGGCTGCTGAAATAGGAAGTCCGGATCGACAGGATCCATAGACGCTATTCCTTGTGTCCGTTCCTGGAACGAGAGAGTCCATTGAAGAGGAATTACAGGGGCCGCCCGATCTCCTGGTGGCGACCGGGGTGAGTTCTACAGCGTCTGTTTTACTGAAGTCAATGTAACTTCCAGAACACGAGTCAGAAAGGAGAATTTTTCTTTCATCATCTGCCATTCCGGTCCATCGGAGAGAAACCGGGCTGTTCCCGTCAATAGAAAACCTGCCCCCATCGAACGGAAACCCATGACCTCTTTGCTTCCCAGAGTCATTTGGATGTCAGGATTTATCGTGGTGTTCTTCTCGGTTTTTCTCATGGCATATGCAGGAACAAGAAGCTTCATTCCATCTTGAACTACAAGATAACTGTTCCAGGTATTGCAGACATGGGCCTCGCCATCGGCATATGAGACTATGGAAACCACACCTTCATGTTCGAGAACTTCGGTCAATTTCTCAGTGATCATTCAGTTACTCCTTCTGAAATCTCTATTATAGATATTCAATATCTATAATAGAGATTATGGTATTTCTCTCTTGTTTTGTCAAGCTCCATTCGATAAAATACTTCTATCGCGGATATTTAATGTCGGTAATTGGGAGAGGGCTATGCAATTTAGCGTTGGTGTGGAGTATGCGTTCCACTCGTTGTTCTATTTAGTGGGCCTGCCCGCAGGCAAGCTCGTTGGAATCAAGGAGCTTGCCCAGTTCAACCGCCTGACTGAAACGTATCTTTCGAAAAGTTTCACGAAACTTCGAAAAGCGGGAATAGTTCGATCGACCCCCGGCGCCAGTGGTGGCTATGAATTGGCGCGCGAGCCCGAGGCCATCACGTTCTGGGATATCATCGAGGCCATAGAAGGGCCTTCGCCCCTCTTTCAGTGCGCGGAAATCAGAAAAACCAATGTACTGGTGGATGACCCGTCGATCTATACATCGAAATGCCCGTGCCTGATCAAAGTGGTCATCGCCGAGGGAGAAGAACAGATGCGTGCCTATCTTCGGAGCAAGACACTGGGCTGGCTGTACGAGACTGTGATGAGGGATTTTTCCGAGGATCGAAAAAACGCGATTTCGCGCTGGTTTGGAGTTTTGTGAGCGCCGGGGTACTGCCACGCCCGCGCCTGAAGTCGACGATATCGATGCAGGAATACCGGCCGCGCTGAAGACCTAGCGCCTACGTCTGCGCCGGGACGGCCAAAACACCCCGATGAATGACAAAAAATGCATACACAAAGAAAAAGTCAATTGACATAATGTAAAACATGTTGTACATTATGTACGACAAACATTGCTTTGGGGGCGAGACATGCAGTATCAGGAAAAGCGGGGCATCGTATTCTTGGCGAGCAATGTGGCGGTTACGGCATTGTACTTCTTGTTCATGTGGCTGAACTGGCATGACCGGATTGTTCAGGTCCCGGCCGATCTCGTGTTCTGGGCCATTGCCGCTCTGGTCTATGTTCCGCTGCAGGTGGCTATCAGACTGGTCACCGTGATCGTCTTTGCCGTAGTCCACCACGTGACCGCAAACGCGGAACCCGTGGACCTCGAGGACGAGATGGACAAGCTGATCGACCTGAAGGCGACCAGCCTGTCGTATGGTCTCTTCATGGCTGGTGTGTTGGTTGGACTGGCCTGCCTCGCCTTTGGCATGCCTGGCCATGCGCTGGTGATCGCCATCGGCGCCGCGATGATCGTTTCCGGCCTTGTCGGGGATGTGGCTCAGCTAGTCATGTACCGGCGGGGAGTCTGACATGGGCAGCCACAGGGTTCAGAACCGGATACGCAAGCTGCGCTTCGATGGGGACGAAATGACCCAGCAGGAACTCGCGGCCAAAGTGGGAGTGACCCGGCAGACCATCATCACCATCGAGAACGGCAAATACTGCCCGTCATTGGAACTGGCTTTCAAGATCGCCGGAGCCTTCGGCGTGCGGATCGAAGATGTGTTCAGTTACCCGGAGCCGGAAAACCCGGTATCCAGTACGGAAAAGAGGAGCGAATGATGAACGACAAAAGACGGGCGGCCGGCATGGACGGAAGAGTGAAAATCTCGATGCTGTGGATCGTGGTGATGATCAACATGGCATTCGCGGACATTCTGAGTTTCATCACCCCGGGTGCGCTACAGGAAATGATGACAGGCACGGCAGGCGGTATCCAGCTCAACCAGGTACTGATCCTTGTCTTCGCGGTTCTCATCGAAATTCCCATTGCCATGATTTTCCTGTCCAGGGTGCTCAAACCAAAGCTGAACCGGGTAATGAATCTGGTCGCCGGGGTGATCACGATTGTTTTTGTGATCGGGGGAGGGTCGGCGTATCTCCACTATATTTTCATAGCCACCGTCGAAGTGCTGTGCATGCTGGCAATCATGTGGATGGCATGGAAACTGCCTTCCGCCGATTCCGCGATGTCCGTGAATGAGGGGAAGAAGGCATGAACGACGCGACTTTGTACATGAGCCAAAAAAAGACCGCCAGAATTGCCGGGGCGCTGTATTTTGCTTTTCTGTGTCTGGGGATGTTTGCGGAAATCGTGCGGGGCAGCCTCGTGGTTGCCGGCGATGCCGCCACGACGGTCCGGAATATCCTGGCCAACGAAGTGCTGTTCCGTATGGGCAGTTTCGGCGAACTTGCGGGCGAGACGGTTTTCGTGTTCCTCGCTCTCGCTCTTTACGCCTTGTTCAGAGATACCCACCGGGCCGCGGCCCGAACAATGCTGGCACTGGTGCTGGTGAGCGTTCCCATCGCCATGATGAGTGTGCTCGGTCTGTTTGCCACGGCTATGGCGGCACAACAGGATCCGGCCCGGGCAATGCTGTTTCTGCAATTGTACAATCAGGGAATACTGATCGCCACGATCTTCTGGGGGCTGTGGCTTTTCCCCTTCGGCTGGCTGGCCTACAAATCCGGTTTCATACCGAGAGTACTCGGGGTGCTGCTCATGGCAGGTTGTTTCGGATTCCTGATCGTTTCATTCGTGGGGCTTGTTTTTCCCGGGAATGATGCGCTGACGATGCCCGGAATGGTCGTGGTCACGGTGGCCGAAGTGGCGATGATCTTTTGGCTTCTGGTCTTCGGAGTACGGCGGCCGGGCGGGAAAAAATCATGACAGTATTGGTGGTTGGAGCAAGCGGCGCAACAGGGCAGCTGCTGGTATCTCAGCTTCTGGAGCGCGGCCTCTGCGTAAAAATAATAGTGAGGAATCCTCAAGCAGCCAGCGAAAAGTTTCCGCAAACAGCGAAATTGTCGATACTGCAAGGGAGCATTCTCGATATTGACGATGCCACACTGGCAAAATATGTACGAGGCTGTGATGCCGTGGCTTCCTGCCTGGGCCACAATATGACCCCGAAAGGCATATTCGGGAAACCGCGTTTCCTGGTGACCGACGCGACGAAAAAACTATGTGCTGCCATAAAGGCGAGTAATCCCAAAAGAGCCGTAAAATATGTGCTTATGAATACGACAGGCAATAAAAACAAGAGTCTTGATGAAAAACAAACACTGCCGGAAAAATGTGTTCTCTTTCTGATTCGGAATTTGGTACCGCCACAAAAAGATAATGAACAGGCCGCGGAGTATTTGAGGACGATTATTGGGTCGAATGACAAAATCATCGAATGGACAGCGGTGCGTCCCGATTCATTGATACATGAAGCGCATGTTTCCGAATATGAAATATGCGCTTCGCCAACGAGAAGTCCACTGTTCAATCCAGGAAAGACAAGCAGAATAAACGTGGGTCATTTCATGGCGGACTTGATTATAAACAACGATATCTGGAATAAATGGAAATGGGCCATGCCTGTAGTGTACAATCGCCGATCCGGCAGAGGGATTTGAACATGGTCAGTAAATTCTATAAAATTTTGGCGGTAATTTCGAGCTGTGTTTCTATCGGTTTCGGTGTATGGCATTTTTTTGTGCCGACAATCTGGAACTGGTATTCCTATATCGATGTCAAGGCCACGGAGCTGGTGATCGCGATCAGGGCAATCAATGTTTTTTTTTCATTGTGCCTGGTGTTATTCGGCTTGATGAACATACTCCTGATTTTTGATGAAATGGGCAGCAAGTACTCCTTGATAGTCGTGCTTGGCGCCACATGTGTTTTATGGATGGTCAGGGTGATCATGCAACTGATATTTCCCCAGGGCTCCGCCGTCATGGCGCTCCGGCTTGGAATGCTCATTGCATTTGTCGCGGTTTTTGCCTGCTACGCTGTGGTATTGATACAGGTAGTAAAAACACCGGCTCATAACGGCGGAAATTGATCGAAGAAGAATGACAAGCAATCGGATATGGCAAACGCGGCAAACTGGCACGATACTGAAGATGCAAGCAGGCAACATGAATAGTAAAACAAGAACAGGAGAACCGAGCCCATGAACGCAACCTTGCTCGCGACAAAGTTCTTCGTTCCGCCTCCCCGCGTCAAGGCTGTCGAAAGAGCGGAACTGAGCCGGCGTCTGAGTGAAGACCTGTCGCGGGGGGACGGATTCTCCCGGAAGCTGACGCTGGTCTCCGCTCCTCCGGGCTTCGGAAAAACCTCCCTGGTCAGCGAATGGCTTGCCGCCCTCCCCATTCGCGCGGCCTGGCTCTCCCTGGATGAAAAGGACAACGATCCGGCCCGGTTTCTCACATACCTTGTTTCCGCCCTCCAGACTGCCGAACCGGGCTTGGGAGCCTGGGTGCTGGGCGCCCTCCAGGTTCCCCAACCACCTTCATTGGAAACTCTTCTCACCCGGCTGGTCAACGACCTGGCGGAGAGCGACAAGAAATTGATCCTGGTCCTGGACGACTACCACACCATCAACTCCCCTTCCGTCGACGAGATCCTCGTCTTTTTGATCGACAACCTCCCGGCGCGGGTCCACGTGGTCCTCGTCACCCGCGAAGACCCGGGACTCCCTCTGGCCCGCTACCGCGCCCGCGGTCAGATGACAGAGCTCCGCGCCAGGGATCTGAAGTTTTCATACGCCGAAGTCGGGGATTTTTTCCGCCGAGTGATGGAAATCAGCCTTGCGGAATCCGACATTGCCGCGCTGGAAGCGCGTACGGAAGGCTGGGCGGCGGGGCTTCAGTTCGCGGCCCTGGCGCTCCAGGGGAACAGAGAGAACGGCGCCCGGACCGAGTTCATTGCCTCGTTTACGGGCAGCCATCGCTTCGTTCTGGACTACCTTGTCGAGGAAGTCCTCCTCCAGCGATCCGAAGCCGTCCAGAAATTCCTTCTGGTCACCTCCTGCCTCGGACGCTTTTGCGGGTCACTGTGCGACGCGGTTCTGGAGTCGCCCGCCGGCACCGGCAGGGGGACCCTGGAAGCTTTGGACCGGGCCAATCTTTTTCTGGTCCCCCTCGACGGCGAACGCCGCTGGTACCGTTACCACCATCTCTTTGCCGAACTTCTTCAGCAGCGTCTGGCCACCTCTGTGCCTTCATCCTGCCTCGATCCAGAGCTCATTCACTCGCGGGCCAGCCTGTGGTTCGAGCAGAACGACTTCATCGTCGAAGCCTTCCGCCATGCGGCCATATCGGGAAACGCGGCGCGCACGGAAGCCCTCATCGAAGATCGCCGCATGCCGACCCACACGCGGGGAGCGATGATGGAGGTGATCGGCTGGCTGACCGAGCTTCCCGAATCGGTCAAGAACGAACGCCCCTCGCTCTGGGTGAAATCAGCGACCTTTCCTCTCCTTGCCGGGATAACCAAGGGAGTGGAAGAACGGCTTCAGGCTGCCGAATCGGCGCTCCGGGGGAAGGAAGACAGCGAGCGGCTTCTCTTTGGACAGATATCGACGGCCCGGGCAACTCTCGCCCTCAGCCAATACCGCGTGGAAGACGTGAAGACTCACGCACGACGGGCCCTGGAACTTCTTGCCGACCATAGTTCCATATTTCGTGTGGCGGCGCTCTGGGATCTGGGCATCGCGCACCATTTTGCGGGAGAACGGGCCGAAGCCCGCCGGATTTTGGAGGAAGTTCTTTCGGACAGCCGTTCCGGCGGAGTTGTCAATTTTCAAATTCTCTCGGCTCTCGCTTTGGGCGAGTTGCAGGAAAATGACAACCAGCTTTTCCTGGCGGCGGAGACTTTCCGTCGCGCGCTGCAGATTTCCGGCGAACACCCCCAACCGAACATGTGCGTTGCCTACCAGGGCCTGGCGCGAATCCACTACGAGTGGAACGATCTGGAGAGTGCCGGAACGTATGGAGAGCAGGGTCTTGTTTTGGCACGCCAGTACGACAGCTCCGTCGATCGCTTCGTGCCGTGCGAGGTTTTTCTGGCCAGGGTCGAGATGGGAAAGGGAAACCTGGAAGCGGCGGAAGAGCGTCTGGCCCTTGCCGAGCAAACCGCGCTGAAGAACCGCTTTTTGCACCGGATTCCGGAGATTCAGGCAGCTCGAACCCTTCTTTCGCTCCGCATGGGCCGCATCCCGGAATCAGAGGGCCTTCCGCCTCCTCTGCGGATCCGGATCCTTCTGGCAAAGGGACAGCCTGAGGCGGCGACCGGGCTTCTGGATTCCTGGACCTCGGAGGTGAAAAACCGGGAGGATGATCGGCTGCGGGCTCTGGTTCTTCGCGCCCTCGTTCAGGAATCGTGCGGAAACCATGAGATTGCTCTCGACGCTTTGGAGGATGCGCTCAAACTCGCCGAACCCGGGGAGTTCCTGCGCCTTTTTGCCGACGAGGGGCCTGTGATGCGCAGGCTCGTTCAGGAGACGCACGGGCGAGGGAAGTTCCCGGAGTATACGAACCGGATCCTGGCTGTCTTCCCCGTTGTGGCGGTGCATAAAAGCCAGGACCTCCTCAGCGAGCGAGAGCTTGAGGTGCTTCTTCTCCTTGCCGAGGGTTTGTCCAACCAGAACGTCGCGGAAAGCCTCTTCCTGTCCCCGCACACCGTCAAGGTTCACGTCCGCAACATCTTCGCCAAACTGGATGCTTCAAACCGGACACTGGCGGTTGCCAAGGCCCGTTCCCTCGGTCTTCTTCAGTAAAGCGCACCTACTGAATAGATTTCATCCTCGTGCTTGACGACCGGCACTTATCGGACCGCGGACTCGACTGCCGGTTTCCAGCGAATGGCCAGCCAGACAATGAACAGGGTGCATGCGATCTCGACGGTGGCGAAGAACACATAGAAAGGCTCCGGACGCTGCGCGATAAGCGAAAAGGCGACGAGCCCGGTATTGAAAATCCCCACGGCGATGTTCGCCCAGCGGTTGGCCCCGTGCTTCAAAACGCGGGACAGGATGACCATTGCGATGGAAGTTTCCATCGCAACCGCGAAGAACAGGATGGCTCCTGCGGTCATCGCGGGCGTGCCCGTATGCGCCGCCGGATTGAAAAACAGGTTGAAAACATCTGCGTAGATGTAATTGAGAATCGCGAAGATCCAGAGCGTGGAAAGCAATACATTCCTTTCCGGTGATTTTGTGTTTGTCATCTCATATACTCCTTGTTTATTCTTGAACGTTTGCTCTGCTGATTTTTGCGGACAGCGATTTCTATTTCATCTCTTTCCTCCTCCCGTTGGGCTCGACGGGGGCGACTGAAACCAGGGACATTCCCGCATTGCGCACTTTTTTCAGCAATCCGTGCAGCGCGGCCTGATCCTCGACCGGACCGGTTAGCACGGTGTCTCCGTCTTCCGTCGGAGAGATGGCCATGCCGTCGAACCAGTCCGTCCACTGACGATCCAGAACGCCTTTGATTCTGATTTGATAGATCATGTGTGGAGAATAACCGCGCGCCCGAGTGACGACCTAGAGACTTAAGTATTGATTGAGGTACTGTTTTTTGATTTTGAAGAAGCGCTAGCGCTTTGGCCGCAGCAGGCCCAATTCTCGGGCGCGGGCTATTGCCTTGGTGCGCCTTTTCACCTGCAGCTTTTCGAAAATCTTCAGATTGTGCCCTTTCACCGTACTCAGGGCGAGGAAAAGCCGCTCGCTTATCTCGTAATTCGAGAGCCCTTGGGCGACAAGGCGCAATACTTCCAACTCCCGTCGGGTCAATGGCTCCACGAGACCCTGGGAATGATGCGGATCGGATTCGACTTCGCTCTTCCGCTCCTCGGCCTCTATTGCCGTTCGCAACTGTGCCGCATAGTCCGGCATGATTCCGTTCTCGGCCGCTTTGGACAACAGGCTGGCCATTCGCGGGCCCTCGTCCACGAAGATGCGGATAAAGCCGCCGGGCTGTGCCAGGGCGAGCGCGTCGCCCAACTGACGCATGGCGTCGTCCGTATCGCCCCGGGTATGGAGCGCCAATGCCTGCATGATCATCAACTTCAGCCGCTCGTCGTGCCAGCACTTTGCATCCATATGTCTCCGTATCGGTTCCAAAAGCGCAAGCGCTGCTGCGGCGTCCCCCCGAGCCAGCATGACCCGGGCTTGGCTCATGGGGATGTCATGGGATTGCGACACCAGAGCGGCTGCCGCAGGATTGCCCTGGCGAAGCAGCGTATCTACCTGCGCCGCAGCGATGCGAGGGATCTGGTTCACGTAGTTCGACCCGCGGGCGGTCTCCCCGGCTTTGGCTAACAAGACAGCGGCTCCGGCCGGATCTCCCCGCGCAAGCATGAGGCGGGCGAACAGCACCTCGCAGGCAACGGATGTATCGCATTCCACCTGCGGCGCCAGTCGGGCGCATTGCTGCCCGTGCCGCTCGGCGGCATCCAGATCGTTCCATTGGTAGAATATTCGTGCCAGGCCATGGTGTGCCTCGCAGGAAACCACATGGGTTGGATCGCCTACTATCAGCAGGAGGCGTCGATAGGTCTCGGCTGCCGAATGGAGCTGGTTTTCCGACTCCTGTATTTGGCCCAGAGAAGACGCGGCCCCCGCGGCGGCCATCATGTTTCCGGACGCCTGGGCTATATCCAATGCTTCGGCAAAAGCCCGGCCAGCTGCGTTGCGCTCCCCCCGGATCTGATGGGCGTACCCAAGCGTCAGGGAAGTAATGGTGCGGACGGACTGGTTGTCGGGACGAAGATACTCAAGCGCGCGGCGCGAGTAGGCGATCATAGTATCCGCATCGTACCGGGCCGCGGCTAACAAAGCCCGCAGGGCGGCAATGTGTCCTTCGAGGTTCCGCGTGTTGCCATTCGGACCGAACTCTTTGAGCGCGGCTTCAGCGGCCTGCAATATCCGTTCGACGCTGCTCGGTTTGCCGGACATCATCATCGACGAGGCATACGTCACCCACAGCGAAGGCCTGGCGTCCAGAACCGGAGCTGGCAGCGACTCCAGCCAGTGAAGGACAGGAGCCATCGCGCCGCGGAAGTACAGGGGCATCCCCTTTCCTTCGATCAGTCGCTCCGCCCGCTCGATGTCGTTGGCCGCGGCGGCATGGTGGAACGCATCGATTACCAGGCCATTGTCCTCGTACCACTGGCTGGCGAGACCGTGCAGTTCGGCCGTCGACGCGGTTTCCCTTTGCTGCCGCTGCCTCAGCAATTCCGCGAAAAGATGGTGATAGCGATACCAGCGCCGCTCATCGTCGAGGGAAACGATGAATAGGTTGGCGTGTTCGAGGTATTCCAGAGTCGCCTGACCGGTGACGGAGGAACCGGGCAGGACGGCGTCGCATAGAGCGCCGCACAGGCGTTCAAGGATCGACGTGCGCAGTAGGAAAGTCTGGACGCTTTCGGGCTGCCGTTCCAGGACTTCCTCCACCAGGAAATCCAGAACGAAACGGTGGCTGCCGGTGAACGATCTGATGAAGCCTGAGGCATCGTCATGCCCCCGCATCGAAATCGCAGCCAATTGCAGGCCGGTGATCCAACCCTCCGTTCGAGTTTCCAGCGCGGCGATGTCTCCCGCCGAGAGGCCCAACCCCATCATGCGATTGAGGAACTCGGTGGTTTCGGCGGGGGTGAAGCGCAGGTCCGCTGCGCGCAGTTCGGCCATCTGCCCTTTGGCTCGCATGCGGGCCAGGGGGAGCCGGGGATCCTCGCGAGAGGCGATGACAAGGTGCATGCGAGGCGGAAGGTGCTCGAGCAGGAAGGCGAGGGCATCCTCGACCGGCTTGGCATCTATGACGTGATAATCGTCGAGGATGACGATGAAGGTTTCCGGGATGGCGGCGATTTCATTGAGCAGGGCTGTCAGGATCGATTCCGACGGCTGTGATTGAGGGGACTGGAGAGCGACCAATACCCCTTCTCCCATATTTGCCGCGACCGACCGCAGAGCGGCGACCAGATAGGCTATAAAGCGGGTCGGATCGCTATCCCCTTCATCAAGCGAAAGCCAGGCGGCCGGCTGCTTGATGCCGGCAAGCCATTCGCTGACCAGCGTAGTCTTGCCGAAACCGGCAGGAGCCGAGATGAGTGTCAGTTTGTGGTGGAGACCCTCATTCAACCGCTCGATCAATCGGGGACGAGGGACCGCCTTCGGCCGGGTCGCAGGAATATGGAGCTTGGTGGCCAGTATCGGCTCGGACATCGACTCATTATAAGGACCGCTTTTCTACGCGGTCAACACGCGCGCGGCCTAGAACGAAAGCGATGTTTGTCGGCGGCCTTTCAATTGCAACTCCTGCTGCGGCTGCCCTGCCGCCAGTTCGTCTTCACCATTTCAAAGATGCTCCGTGTATTCTTTCGTCACGACAAGAGGCTTCGATCGCCGCGGTCTATTCGTCCACAGAGAAGCCGCTCGCTGTCCTCCTTGCCACGAAGCGCCAATCCAGCGGCTTCAAGTCGTTCTTCAACCTGCATCGTCCGACTTGCGCAATCGGTGTTTGCAGTTATAATCGGCTTGTGCCTACGCCGATTCTTGCCACGAAACTCTATGCACCCCCCCATCGGCCTGAACGAGTACTCCGCCCCTGCCTTGTCGAGAGGCTGAACGAGGGGCTGCACCGCAAACTGACGCTCATTTCAGCCCCTGCCGGCTTCGGCAAAACAACTCTGGCGAGCGAGTGGATCGCCGGCTGCAAGCGACCGTCCGCCTGGCTGTCGCTGGACGAAGGGGATAGCGACTTTGCGCGCTTTCTGATCTACCTCGTCGCCGCTTTGCAGACGATGAAAGCGGATGTTGGAGCAAAAGTATTGGCGGTACTCCAATCTCCTTTGCAGACGCCAACCGAATCGGTTCTGACCTCCCTCATAAATGACATGAACGCCATGCCGGATGATTTCATCCTCGTGCTTGACGACTACCACGCAATAGACGCCAAACCGGTCGACGATGCCATCGCCTTTATTCTGGAGCACGCGCCGCCGCAGATGCATCTGGTCATCGCCACCCGGGAGGACCCGAACCTGCCTCTGGCCAAGTGGCGCGTCCGTGGCCAATTGACCGAGCTGCGCGCCGCCGACTTGCGTTTTACCACCTCCGAAGCTGCGAAATTCTTCAATCAGGTGATGGGTTTTGATCTCTCCGAAGACGACATCACCGCCTTGGAAAACCGCACCGAAGGCTGGATCGCCGGCCTGCAAATGGCGGCGCTCTCCATGCAGGGACGATCGGACACCGCCGGCTTCATCCGGGCTTTCTCCGGCAGCCACCGGTTTGTGCTGGATTATCTCGTCGAAGAGGTACTTCAACGCCAGCCGGAACGCGTGCACGACTTCTTGCTGCAAACGGCCATTCTCGACGGATTATGCGGTCCTCTCTGCGATGCCGTCACGGGGCAAAAAGATAGCGGCGAAATGCTGGAAGTTTTGGAGCGCGGCAATTTGTTCGTCGTACCGCTCGATGACAAGCGCCAGTGGTATCGCTATCACCACCTTTTCGCCGACGTTCTGTACGTGCACTTGAACGAGGCGCAGCATGATCGGGTATCTACCCTGCATCGGAGGGCAAGCGAGTGGTACGAGCAGAACGGCCAGCCGCCCGATGCCATCTCCCACGCGCTTGCCGCCGACGATTTTGAACGGGCGGCAGGCCTGATCGAGCTGGCAGGACCTGCAATGGAGGGAAGTTCCCAGTCCGCCGCGTGGCTTGCCTGGGTGAGGGCGCTGCCGGACGAACTGGTACGCGCCCGCCCGGTGCTCAGTGTCTGGTATGCCTATGCATTGTTGCCAGGCGCCGAGATGGAGGCAGTCGAGTCTCGATTGAAAGATGCCGAACAATGGCTCGCAAACCCCGAGGCCGGGATGGTCGTCGCGGACGAAGGGCAGTTCCGGTCCCTCCCTGCGACAATAGCCGCCGCCCGCGCCTATCTGGCCCAATCTCTCGGTGATGTCCCCGACACTGCAAAGTACGCCCGGCGGGCGCTCGACCTCCTGCCCGAAGGAGACTATGTCAGGCGCCAGCAGGCAACGGGTCTTCTGGGGATTACCTGCTGGGCGAATGGAGACCTGGAAGCAGCCGGCCGGGTTTTCGCCGATTACAATGCGAAACTGCGGACAGCCCGCAACATCCCGGACGCGATCGGCACGGCATTTGTTCTGGCTGATATTCGAATGGCCCAAGGTCATCTCCGGGAGGCGGAAAACACGCTTCTGCAGTCGCTGCAATTCGCGGTGGATCAGGGGGCGCCCCTGCCTCCGGATGCGGCTGACCTGTACAGGGGACTGAGTGAGCTGCACCGTGAACGTAGCGATCTTGAATCTGCTGCAGGGCATTTGTCGAGAAGCGAGGAATTGGGCGGGCAAGGTGAACTATTGGGTTGGCGGCATCGCCTGTGCGTCGCGCAAGCTCATATGAAGCGGATCCAGGAAGACTGGGATGGTGCGCTCGACCTGCTTTACGAAGCGGAACGCCTGTATATCAGGTCCCCTTTGCCTGTCGTGCGTCCCATTTCGGCGATGAAAGCGCGGATTTGGGTCGCGCAGGGCAAGCAGGCTGAATCCCTGGGCTGGGTACGTGAGCGGGGTCTATCCGTTGACGATGCTCTCAGTTACTTGCATGAGTTCGAACACATCACGTTGGCAAGAGTTCTCATAGCCCGATATAAAAATGACCCCGATGACTCGATCCACAAGGCAATGGGACTATTGGAGCGTCTCCTGCAAGCGGCGGAAGAAGGTGGACGCATCGGCAGCATGATCGAAATCCTGGTGCTGCGGGCGCTCGCTTTCGAGGCACAGGGCGACATTCCTCTCGCGCACGCATCTCTGGAACGTGCGTTGATCCTGGCCGAACCGGAGGGCTATGTCCGTATCTTCGTGGACGAAGGCCCATCCATGGCGGAGTTGTTGACAAGGCTGAACCTCTCGCGCAAAAGCGGAACGCGTGGCATGGATGCGTATATTCGCAAATTGCTGGCTGCCTTTGAAAACCAAACCCCTTCAAGGACAATGAAGGGCATGCTTTCACCTGCAATAGGCATCAGCCCGGAGCCTTTGACCCCGCGGCCCCTCTCCCAGGGACTGATCGAGCCCTTGAGCCAGCGCGAACTCGAAGTCCTCGGCCTCATCGGCCAGGGACTGTCGAACCAGGAAATCGGCGAGCGCCTCTTCCTCGCCCTGGACACGATCAAGGGCCACAACCGCAGGATCTTCGACAAGCTCGACGTGAAGCGGCGCACGGAGGCCCTGGCCCGCGCCCGCGAGCTGGGTCTCCTGTAGGGCTCCTACATCGTCTTCGCCAGTTTCACGAACTTCCTGATACCGTCTGCCGGCGCGCCGGAGAATCGTAGCGTAGGCACTTGAGTGTGGTTCGGAGTGTGTTTTCCAATTGACAACAAATCGACACTTTTGTGTCTACGCGCCGCAGGGCAGGAAGCGCTATGTTTGTGCCCGAACGCAAATAAATGGAGGGAATTGTATGATCAATTCAAAGACAAACGCCAGGATCGCCGGAGTCTTGCTCATCCTGGGAACAGTACCGATCATCATCGCAATGCTGTTGTTTGGACAGCATCTTTCGTCACCGGATATCCTGTCCGCTGTGGCGGCAAATCGTTTTTCCACTCTAATGGTTGCCCTCGCCCTCATAGTCATGGGCACTGCCTGCGCTGGTATCGGGATCTCTCTCTACCCCATCCTGAAAAGGCAGGACGAAGGGTTGGCCGCGGGTGCGATGGGGCTGCGCATCGTGGAAGGGGCGCTTCAGATCGCGAGCGCCGTCGGCTTTTTCGCCCTCGTGGCGGTCAGCCAGGAATTCGTGAAGGCCGGAAGCCCCCCCGATTCTTTTTTTCAGCCAGCCGGTGCGGCGATCAAGGCGATGAATGATTGGGTGAGCAACATCTATGGCCTGCCCTTTGGCATCGCGGCTATCATTTACTATACGATTTTCTACAGGACCAGACTCGTGCCTCGCTGGCTCTCTGTCTGGGGGCTGGTGGGAATTTCACTGATGCTGGTATCCGTTTTAAGCAACCTTCTCGGTTTGCTGGATGCCTCTTCTCCGGTTGGCACTCTGCTTTGCCTGCCCATTCTGGTGCAGGAACTGGTTCTTGCCGTTTGGCTTATCGTCAAGGGATTTGATTCTTCCTCAGCCGCGAAGGTCCAGGCCTGATAGAGGCGCCATGCCTGTGTGGGGAGCGTCATGCGATATGAGATACGACTTGAGGGCCTCTTGGGCGATGAGTGGGCGGACTGGTTCGGGGGAGTCATCCTCGCCCGGGAGGACGAGGGCGTCACCCTCTTGATCTGCTCCGTAGTCGACCAGGCTGCCCTCTTTGGCATCCTGCGAAAAGTGCGCGATCTCGGAATGCCGCTGCTGTCGGTCTTTCGGGTAGCGGATAACCTGCAGAAGATGGACTGAATACTCCTTCAAATGCTTTTCCAAATACTCCTACAAATACTCCTTTAGAGGTATGTTCCGCCTACTCGTGATCGCCTAGATTTAGGCGCCAGGAGGGACGGTCATGGACAAGGAAATCAATTTCAACACCCCCGCCGTTTACCGTATCCGGCTTCAGGAAGACCTGGGGTCCGAATGGAACGAATGGTTCTGCGGTTTTGAAGTTATAGAGGAAGCCAATGGCGGAGTCCTCCTTACGGGAATGGTTGCCGATCAGGCAGCGCTCCACGGTCTGATTCGAAAAGTGAGGGACCTTGGCCTGACCCTCGTTTCGGTTCAGAGAGTGGAAAATCAGACGAAAGAAGGAGAAACAGCATGATCACTTCAAGGACGAGCGCCCGGATAACCGGCGTCTTGTTCATTCTGGGAACGGTGCCGCCAATTGCCGCAGGGCTTCTTTGGGGTCCGTTCGTCTCATCCCCGGATTACCTTTCCGGAATGGCGGCGCACAGCGTTCAAATTCTCTGCCTGGCGCTTTTCGACCTGCTGTTCCTGGGATTGGCCTGCGCCGGCATCGGGATCTCGCTCTACCCTGTCCTGAAACGGCACGGCGAGGGTCTGGCGCTCGCCGCGATGGGGTTCCGCATCATCGAAGGGGCGCTCCAGATTGTAGGTGCCGTCGTCCTTATTGCTCTCTTGGCGGTCAGCCAGGAATTCGTGAAGGCCGGCAGCCCCGCCAACTCGTTTTTCCAGCCCGCGGCCGCGGCGATCAAGACGGTGAGGGATTGGTCGGCCAACGGTTCCGCCGTCTTTCCCTGGTGCGTCGGGGCCTACATTTACTACACGGTTTTCTACAGAACCCGACTCATTCCCCGCTGGCTTTCCGTGTGGGGGCTCCTGGGACTTACACTGTTCCTGGTGTCCGCCTTTGCCGTGATGTTCGGTTTTATCAGTTCATTTTCAACGACTCAAATGGTTCTTTCCCTGCCCATCATGGCGCAGGAAATGGTTCTAGCCGTCTGGCTGATCGTGAAGGGTTACAAGGAACAAGGGAGAACAGTATGACCTCTGTAAACAAAAAATCGCGGATTCTCGGGCTGGCTTTTCTGATCCAGTTCGTCACATCGTTCTCGGCCGGCGTCTTCATTCTCCCCAAGGCTACCGGAGTCAAGGCTTTCGGCTTGCCGCTGGAAATCGGCCAGATCATGGCCAACATCGCCAAAAATGAGGGACTCGTCCAGGTCAACATCTTGATGGAACTCGTCACTGCGGCCGGTGTGATCTTCCTCGGCGCGATGCTGTACTCGGCAGTGAGAAAGCAGCACGAAGGACTGGTTCTGACGGCATTCGGTCTTTATGTCCTGGAAGGCGTCATGCTCGCGGTCACTGAACTCGCGCTCTTCGCCCTTCTGGTTTTCAGCCGGGAGTTCATCGCCGCCGGCAGTCCCGCCTCGCTGGAACCGACGGCCAAGGCGGTGTACGAAGCCATGGGGTACTCCTTCAGAATAGCCAATTTTGCTTTTTGCGTGGGCGGGACGATCTTCTACGCCCTCCTCCTGAAAGCGCGCACAGTGGCGTGGCCCTTGTCTCTCTGGGGCCTGGTGAGCGCCCAAGGCGTCTTCGCGGGAGTGTTGCTGGGCCTCTTCGGCGCCAAAGCCTCTGTTTTCCTCTACGTTCTCTACATTCCATTCGAATTTGTGATCGCAGTCTGGATTCTCATCAAAGGCATCAATAAGGAGAAAGATAATTAAATGAAACGAACAATCTTGATCATCGCACTGTGCTTTTTTGCCCTGGCCCTGCAGGCTGAACCGAATCGGGATTCGTATTCCAGAACCATCACCAAGTTCGGCGGATCGTACACTGTAGGCGACACTTTCTCGATGGATAACCTCGGCTGCGGCTTTGCGACTATGAAGTACAAGTTTTTCGACCCGTTCACTCCCGGAGGGATCTATTACGGCTTGGGCGGAGCCGATGTCAAGCGTACTTTCGGCGGCGTTTCCATCGGCGACCTGCGGCCCGTGACAATCGGGTGGCGCAAGGAGGTTGCGGGTCCGTTCGGCTTTGACACAAGCTTTTCGCCGGTTTTGGGATCGCGGATCGTCGACAACTCCATCGACGGCAGCTTCTTCCTTGGCGTCAAACCCATGATTGGAGCCTTCCTGGCCATCAATGAGAACATAGACATCGAACTCGCCTACGAACCAATGATCCACATCTTGAATCTTTGCGGGCCGGATGTCAGCGACAAAACCTCCCACGATCTTTCGCTCAGCGTGGTGCTGAAAAAATTCTCGCTCACCAGGAAATTGGGCTGGTATTCAACGGCTCCGTAAGAAAGTGAAGAAAGGAGAACACTATAGTGGAAACAATGAAAGCGATAATATGCGCAAGATATGGCCCGCCAGAAGTGCTTCAAATCAAACAATGTAAAAAACCTGTTCCGGGAAAAGATGAGGTTTTGATAAAAATATACGCGACCTCGGTTACAAATAGCGACATCTTCATCCGAAGTTCAAATATTCCTCTATTATTCATGATTCCTATGCGATTGATGATCGGCATGACAAGGCCGCGAAATCCAATCATCGGAGAAGTCTTTTCGGGAGAAATCGAATTTGCGGGACCTGAAATAAAGCGTTTTAGAGCAGGCGATCAAGTATATGGTTTCACCGGTTTTTCTCTTGGAGCATATGCGGATTATAAATGCATGAAAGAAATCGACTCAAAACAAGGCTGTTTGGCAATAAAACCAATGAATATAAGCTTTGAAGAAGCCACTTCGGCCGCGTATGGAGGATTATTGGCATTTCAATATGTGGAGAAAGGAAATATTGCAAGAGATCAGAAAGTACTGATTTATGGAGCCTCCGGGACTTCCGGCACAATCGCAGTACAGTACGCGAAGCATCTTGGAGCCGCAGTTACAGGTGTCTGTGGATCATCGAATATTGAATTCGTAAAATCCCTGGGAGCAGATAAAATACTGGATTACACCAGGCAGGATTCCATAAACAAGCTGGAAAAATATGATTTTATTCTCGATGCAGTTGGAAGAAGAAAAACTTCTGATTTGAAAACGGCATGTGAGAAAGCATTGGCGCCAAACGGAAAATATGTCTCCATAGATGATGGCGCCTTGTTATTGCAATCGGATCGATTGAATAAAATCACGGAATTGATTGAATCAGGAATAATCAAACCTGTGAATGATAGAATCTATCCTTTTGGGCAAATCATCGAAGCGCATAAATATGTCGAGACAGGTCACAAAAAAGGGAATGTGGCAATCACGGTAAATAAAAAAACCTGTTCATCCGAGATAACGATGGCGAACAAATAGCGCAAACCGGGCTTCGGCGGGTATACTGGGACATATGAAGACGATAACGAAAGGCGAAATCTACTGGATTCCCCTGTCGAACCAGGAGAGCGTCGGCAAAGGAATACTGCATCCGCAGGTCATCCTGCAGGAGACAGTCATCAACCAGAGCAGAATTTCCACGGTGGCAGTCTGTTCGCTGTCGACCAACATGAAACGGGCATTCGAGCCCGGCAATGTCCTGCTTGAAACCGGCGAGGGAAATCTGGAAAAGCGAAGCGTCGTCATCGTGTCCCAGGTGTCCGCGGTTGAAAAAAACCAGATCGGAACATACATTGGAGCATTGAGCAGGGAGCGAATGGATTCAATTTTTTCCGGAATGAAACTGCAACAGAATCTCGCGCGGTCAAAGGAATCCCCCAGTGACGATAAAGACAATTGAAACAGAAAAAGGAATCATCTCCAGTCTGGCATTCGAAGCCGGCGAAAAGTTGAATACATTTTCCGAGTTTTTCGATGCGCTCATGAGTGCGCCCTCACACACCATTTCAGTCGACAAGGCGAATATTACCGAAAGATTTTTCGACCTGAAAACGGGCGTGGCGGGGGAAATTCTCCAGAAAGCATCCAACTATCGGAAACGACTGATCATACTCGGCGATTTCGAAAACGTCGAAAGTAAAAGCCTGCGCGATTTTATCTACGAGAGCAACCGCACCGGAAAGGTGTTGTTCGTGGAAAATCTGGAAGTCGCGGCAAGGTTGCTGAAATAGGAAGTCCGATCAGACCCGCGCTGGTTCACGAGGAGCCGGGTGGATCCCCCTCGGCACAAAACGAGTGTAGTTTTCAGTCATCCTTCATACAGGATTTGCATTTACTCGCAGAATGAACCAGACTATACATAGTAGTGGTTCAAGATGGAGGTTCATGTGAAAGCATTGACAATTCATGGTATCGATGCCGTTCTCGATAAAAAAATACTGGAAAAGTCAAAGGAATATGGACTGAGCCAGAATCGCACCGTGAAGTTGATTCTGCAAAACTCGCTTGCGGCGGATCGGATGGCATCGAGAAGGGAAATGTTTTCCGATTTATTCGGGAAATGGACGGAAAGCGAGAAAAAGTCATTTGAGGACCGGATATCGGATCTGAAAAAAGTCAACGAATCGGATTGGAAACAATGACAAAAATTCTGCTCGATACGAATGCGTACAGCGGATTCATGGCGGGAGACAGATCTGTCTTTGACTATATCGTCGAAGCCGAAGTCGTATACATATCGACAATAGTGCTCGGAGAGCTTTTTGCGGGCTTCCGGGGAGGGAAGCAGTTTGCCCGGAACAAAGAAGAGCTGAACGCCTTCCTCGGCAAAGATGGTGTCACAATCATCGATGTGACCATGGAAACGGCAGAGATATTCGGAGAGATACAATCCGGATTGGCTGCGAAAGGGAAAATGATTCCACTGAACGATATCTGGATCGCGGCGCATGCCATGGAAACCGGTTCGAAGCTCGTCACCCATGATGGTCATTTCAGGAACATCCCCGGATTGCGGATCTGGGAGGAATTGGCCTGATTCGCCTCCCGTCCACGATCATGGATGGGATTTCCCGAGAACCGGGAGAACAGACCATTATGACGGGACTGCAAAGAGCATGAGTGCGGAATCATGTCGTCAGGTGAAATGGGCATTTGGGGAACGATTCAGCTTCTGTGAATATGGCATACACAATGCCTGCAAAAAATGGATCGAATTCATGAAAAGTACATCAAAACTGTCAGTGTACTTTTTACGCACAAAATATCTTTGGTATTGACTTGATCACGGTACTAAAGTATAGTACTATACGAGTATGAATTCCAAGAACCATAAAACTCTTGAAATGATTTTTAGAAACCCGATTCAATCTGGAATTTTATGGTCAGATATTGAAAGTCTATTTCTGTCATTGGGTGGAGAGATAACTGAAGGAGCAGGTTCTAGAGTCAGGGTAAAATTGAATGATGTGAGAGCCGTATTTCATCGGCCTCATCCTCAAAAAACAACTGATAAAGGAGCACTAAACTCCGTAAGGCGTTTTTTGGAAAATGCGGGGGTAAAGATATGATGGAGTATAAGGGCTATATTGGAATTGTAGAATATGACTCTGAGGCTAAACTATTTCATGGAGATATACTAAATACTCGAGATGTAATCACATTTCAAGGTACCTCTGTAAAAGAAATAGATGAAGCCTTTAAAGGTTCTATTGATGAGTATATCAATTGGTGTAAATCTGAAGGGGTAGAACCTGAAAAACCATATTCAGGTAAATTTAATTTGCGCCTATCACCAGAACTCCATAAACGAATAGCCATAACGGCCAAAAAAATGAATGTTTCAATAAATAATTTTGTAGAAAAAGCAATAACTGATGAATTAGCTATGATCCAATAGGAAAATGCCCACTTCGTCTAAAGTGCGCCTAATCGTCAATACAGAAAAAAAGAAAAATAAGGTGGATCCCAATTTGTCCTTGTATTCATGAATTTCTATGCTGCCAGCCGTAGGCTGAAGCATCGGTTATACACCTCATCCGGTGTAGCATACTCAAGGGACTGATGAAATCGTTCCTGGTTGAAGAAATTGAAGTATTTGTCGACGGCGGTCTTTAGTTCCACGAGCGATTCGTACGAGTTCAGGTAAATTTCTTCGTACTTCAGTGACCTCCAGGTCCGCTCGATATAGATGTTGTCCAAAGCCCGGTTGACGCCATCCATGCTGATCTGGATTCCTTTGGCTTCAAGAACCGAGACAAACGCCTCGGATGTGAACTGGCTCCCTTGGTCGGTGTTGAAGATCCCGGGAGTCCCGTGTACGGTAAGGGCTTCTTCCAGAGCATCGATGCAGAATCCTACATCCATCGTATTCGAGATTCGCCACGACAGAACTTTCCGTGAAAACAGGTCGATAATCGCCACGAGATAGACATGAGACCCATTCACCTTCAGGTAGGTCACATCCGTTGCCCAGACATGGTTCGCTATCCATATTTTCTTGTCTCGCAATAAATACGGGTACTTCTTGTGGTGTTTCGACGGTTTCGATAGATTCTTGCCGGGAAAGAGAGCCTTGAGTCCTGCCCGCTTCATGATCCGCCTGACCTGCTTGCGGGTGACCTTCATATCCTTCAAGGCACAGGCCATCCGCCGGTATCCATAGAACGGATGCTTGTTCAATTCTTCGAGAATTGCCGTGAGTACGGCCATCCCCCACTCGTCATCCATCTTTACTGATGTGTAGTAATACGCCGATCTGCTGATTCCCAACAGTTCACATTGCGTGATGATCGGCAGATCCTGATTGTCGGGTTCTACAAGTTCGGCTCGCTCCCGTACACCTGTCGGTACTTTTTTTTTAGAAACGCATTCTCGACCTGGAGTTGCCCAATCTGCTTGAAGAGCTCGTCCTGCTTCTCTTGGGCTACTTCTGCTTCCTTGTCCTTCCCTGATCTTTCAAAGAGCGTGGCTACTTGATCGACCACATGCTTTTTCCATTGGGCAATCTGATTCGGATGCACTCCATAGATTTGGGACAGTTCCTGAAGGGTTTTCTCGTTCCGGACTGCTTCCATGGCCACTTTGGCCTTGAAGCTGGTGTCGTAGCTTTTGCGCATGGTGTACTCTATGCCTCCCGTATCTTTTTTTACAAGGAGGAATGTCACCTTATTTCCCTTTGTTTCCTGTCTGATTTCTTGGGCTCATTATAGTCTAACAGCACTGCCCACGCTCATCAGTCGCCAACGAAGCTGGCGACTCTTTGGCCTTCGTTGCGCCCACCTGTGCGCCGACAGTCAGAGGCACAAAACGATATCCGGAAGCTTCGCGCCGCAATCGGGGCTGACGTCGAAGGTATCGAAGGAGCGCGAATTACAGAAGCCGCCCGATCTCCGCCAGGCTGTGCGCTTCCCATGTGGGCGCGGGATCGCCCGGGCGGGGCGAGCGCGAGGGGTTGAGCCAGCAGGTGTCGATCCCGAAATTGACGCCGCCCTGGATGTCGGAGGCGAGCGAGTCGCCGATCATCAAAATGCCGCCCTTGTCGAAGAAGCCCATGGCCGCGCAGGCGTGTTCGAAAATCCCGACGCCGGGCTTGGAGCACTTCACTTCTTCGGAGATCACGATCGCGTCGACGAAACCGCGTATCGACGAGGCCTCGAATCTCGCGCGCTGCACCTGCGCGATCCCGTTCGTGACGATGGCGAGCCTGTAGCGCGCGCTCAAGTACTCGCAGAGTTCCCGCGCCCCCGGAAGGAGAAAGGTGCCCGCGCCGAGCCAGCGCACGAAGGTCTCGCAGAAATCGACCGGATCGACGTCGATCCCGACCTGTCGGAACAGAAGCTCGAAACGCTCCACCTTCAGCCGCTCCTGCGTCGTCTCGCCCCGCTCCAGCTTCTTCCACAGCGCCTTGTTGATGAGCCCGTAGGCGCCTAGTGTCTACGACATCCGGCGCCGCGACCAGATCGAACTCCGCGAAGGAGCGCTCGAAAGCCTGCGTCTCGGCCACGCGGAAGTCAAAGAGGGTGTCGTCCGCGTCGAGAAAGAGAACTTTGTAGGGTTTCAACTGTCCTCCGGTTTGCTTATGCCTGCGCAGCAGCGCGGGAGCGGCTGTGGCTGAAGGTGAAAGATAGAAGGGCGGGGAGGGGGTGTCAATCGTAAGGAACCGGGATATGCCGGATGGTTGGCTGGGGTAATGGGTGGTTCTTTCTGTTTTGCTGTCATGAAAAACGGGGAAGTGGTTTTGTTGTGAATAATTATTGCAAACCCGGTGTCGGCGGGTATAATGGATGCGGTGATCTTTAGATCGTGCCAGATAGAATGTCTATGATATAGAACAAGCTATATGGTTCAGATAGAAATCCTGTTAGTGTTTTATCTGAAGAATCATCTTGTGAGGATCGGTTGAACATGGCGTTAGGTGGACGCCTGTGGCGCACGCAGCTAATATGTTGAAATAGGAGATCAAGGCGTGAAACATCTGATTCATGGTGCCCTTTGGTGGAAGTTCGACTTTCACAATCACACGCCTGCTTCGAAAGATTTTGGAAAAGGCGACGCCGCGTACAAGAACATCTCCGCCAAAGACTGGCTACTAATGTACATGGCTCAGGAAATAGACTGTGTCGCCATAACCGATCACAACACCGGCGACTGGATTGACATTCTAAAACGTGCACTTTGGGAATTGGAAGAAGAAAAGGCGAAGGGCTATCGAAAACTATGGCTGTTTCCTGGCGTTGAGATTTCTGCCTCCGGAAATACACATTTACTTGCTATCTTCGACCCTACTGCAGATACAAAGAAAGTCCATGCCCTTCTGGGATCGGTTGGATTTCCTTCAGATCAATTTGGAACTTCTGACGCGGTGACCAATAAAACTGTTGTAGAGGTTATCCAAAAAATCCATCTAGCTGGTGGTATAGCTG
The DNA here is from genome assembly GCA_963678065.2 of Treponemataceae bacterium. Classification (GTDB taxonomy): domain Bacteria; phylum Spirochaetota; class Spirochaetia; order Treponematales; family Rectinemataceae. The sequence goes on along the minus strand of CAXXVZ010000002.1, from coordinate 665,795 downwards.
TACCCGCGCATGTGGACGGACCATGCGGGCTCTTTACAAAGGAAGACGGGAACACTCTCAAGCAATCTCTTGCTGTTGAGGGACTATTGGCCATCGAAGTGATTGATCCTTCGGTTCTCAAGCCCGACATCTATGTCCAAAGCAAACTAAGTCTTTCGGAAATAATTGGATCGGATAGTCATATCGCCGATCAGGTTGGCTCAAGATTTACATGGGTGAAAATGGGGTCTCCATCGCTTGATGCGCTAAAATTGGCACTTCATGATGGTGACGATGGTTTGATTCGACATGAGGTGACAAAAAATGACCCAAATCAGATTCTATCCCGTTATTTCATCAAATCAGTCTCGATAGTTAATGGCTACAAAGCCGGAAATGGCACTCCGATGTCGGCGGAGTTTAGCCCATGGCTCACTTCGATAATTGGCGGCCGTGGCTCAGGGGAATCGTCGGTCCTCAACTACTTGAGGATCGCGATGAACCGTATTGATGAAATGCCTGAGGAAATTGATGGAGAATTTAGAAAGTTCTATTCATTGGGAAAGAAAGACAGCCCGGGAATGCTCAGGCCGGCAACTGAAATAGTCGTCGAAATTGTCAAGGATGCAAAAGTCCATCGTATTCGATGGCACAACTACCTTCACACATTGGAAGAACGGGAACATGATTCATCTACATGGAGTGCAGTAACTTCAGTATCGAACATTAAGGAACTTTTCCCTATTCAGATATTCTCGCAGAAAGAACTCTATTCAGTTACTGGTGATCCTCAGAAGTTGCTCGAACTTATTGATTCTCAGTTTGACAAGGCTCTGTGGTCTGCCGAGCAAAATCAATTAATTGAACGTTGGCTGGCCGGTCGCGCCGCCCGAAGGCAACTCCATAACGCCATCTCCGAAGAACCAAATATTTCCGCACAACTCAAACAGACGAACAATAGGATAGCTCTCTTTGAGAGTTCAGAGTTTAAGGAAATTCTGGAAAAGTTCAATAAGCTGTCCGAAACTAGTAGATTCTTTTCTGATATATCGACCGATGTCTCGAGTTTCATTGATCAGCTATTGATCTTTGAAAATGCAGTACCTCGAGTTGAAATTCCTGAAAATATTCTCGACACAATCACTGGAGATTCGCTCGAGTTCGTAGAGACATTGAACGCTGCTCTGCAATCGGCTAAGGCAAAGCTTTTAGAAGCCGAAGAGGTTCTTCGGCCTTATGGCGAGAATCTTGACGCTTTGACAAAGACCTTGAACTGGTTCGTAGACTACATGAACGCAAAGTCATCATACGACGGCATCGCGGACCAGATTGGGGAACTAGGGACAGATACATACGAGACTTTGCTTCAACGACGAGCAGGAATTAGTGAGAAATTGGCGAATATTTCAAGCCAGAAGGAGCAACTCTCCAAACTCCAGAATGAACTGAGAGCCCTGTACGTCGACATCATTGGAAAAGAACAAGATCTACGGAGAATGCGTCGGGAAGTTATTGGACGTTGGAAAACTATCGATGATCAAAAGAATCCGTTTTTGACAATTGAACTTCATAGTATGGGCGATCCTGAGGGCGCGGTAGCTACGTTCCGAGAGCTCCTACGAAAGACAGGTGGCGAATTTGCAAACGATCTCTATGTGTACGATGACGAAAAGAGAACAAGCAAGGGACTGATTGCGGAAATCATCAACGAGCCGGAGGCTTCTCGTTGGGCGAAAAGAGACGCTGCGATCCTCGAGTTCTTGTCTGCTAGTGAACAAGACAAAAAGAACTTGGACATGAGACTCGCGAAGCATCTCGACTACCTGAAGGCAACAACACCAGAGGACATAGACCGAATATTGATATGGGTACCAGAAGACAAGTTGGTCCTAAAATTCAGAAAGCAAGGGAAAGAAGAAGATATTCAGTCAGGTTCGGCCGGTGAACGAACCGCTGGAATGTTAGGTCTATTGCTCGCAATCAATGACAATCCTTTGATCATTGACCAGCCTGAAGACGATCTTGATTCCAAACTGATCTCAAATTTCGTTGTCGACGGCCTCAAGAAACTGAAACAATCTAGACAACTGGTGGTAGTAACACACAATCCAAATATCACCGTAAACGCCAATTCTGACAATGTCGTCCACATGGAATTCGTATCTGGACAGATTGTCGTATCAGCTAACAATGCACTCCAAGACAAGGGGATTCGAACGGCCGTTTGTGAAGTTATGGAAGGCGGCCGTGATGCTCTAGATAGACGTTACTACCGGATTTCGAAGGCGCTAAGTGGATAGGAAGTGAGCAAATCCAAAGCTCATCGAACAAAGATTTCGACACCGACTCAGGGGGCAAGCCCCTTCGCGGGTCAAATCAACGATAGATTTATTTTTCATGTTAGTAGAATTGAAAACTGGAGAACAATGTGGAAGCAATTACTAATGAAAGTGATGTTGAACAGAAATTTATCGCGCCACTTCTCGTTCAGGTTCACCCGATAGGGCTTGGTTATAAATATTCTGATTTTCGCACAAAAGAAAATTTGCGAAAACTGGAAATTGGCAAGGGAAGTAGTAGAAAGGTGTATTTCCCAGACTATGTAGTTATTTCGAACGGTTTGCCGATTATGGTAATTGAGGCGAAAAGCCCCAAGGAAGATATTCTTGTCGGTTATAGAGAAGCTAGATTGTATGCGTGTGAAATAAACGGGTTTTATCCGTCAAATATTAACCCATGCTCGCTGATAGTTGCCACTAACTATCTGAAGACTTGTATTGGAACATGGGATACAGAAGAACCAGAAATAGTGTTTAGCGCAAAAGATATGTGCGCATCTCAAAAAAGCTATTACGAATTTATTAAACGTGCGTGTAAAGAAAATATTGAAAATATCGCTACTGAAGTACTAAAAAAAATAAGAGGCAAAGGACGTCTAATTAAGCCAGTGTATTTACTTGGAGGTAAAGCGGCAGCCTCTGAAGTAATTGGAGATAATAGCTTTGGAACAAACATTGCCATAGATTACAAATATGTCTATAACCCATCAAATGAAGAAGATCGAAAAAATATCGTATTAAATGCTTACGTTGAATCAAAGAAGAGAGATTCTCATGTAAATCCGATTGAAAAAATTATTAGAAGAGCTTCAGCAATTGATATTACTGAAGTAAAAAAGATTATGGATACAGGTAAGCCTGTAGAACTACTAGAAACCATCAAAGATATTCATAGATATAAGCATGAAGTCTGCATCTTGATTGGAAGTGTGGGTTCCGGGAAATCAACATTCGTTGACTATTTGCACTATAAAGCACTAGATGAGAGCACAAGAGCCAGTACTGTATGGATCAACTTAAATATGAATGATGCTCCTGAATCAAGTGAGATTATTTATTCCTGGGTATTAGAACAGGCAATTAGTCAAATTAAAGAAAAATGCGGTGAAGATATTGATGATTATAAAGTACAACTCAAAATATTCCATAATGAGATTAAGACTTTTGAAAAAGGGCCAATATCGATTTATGGAAAAGAATCGGAAAAATACAAGTCTGAACTATACGATCTTTTATCAAGATTATTAAGCGATAAGATAAAGACATTAAATGCCTTATTAAGATATTACTACGCGGAGAGAAAAATATCTCCAATAATTGTTCTTGATAATTCTGATAAACGTAGTAGGGACCTTCAGTTGTTGATGTTCGATGTCGCTAATTGGATTAAGAATTCGTTCCACTGTATGGTTTTTCTTCCGCTTAGGGATACAACATTCGATCAATATAGAAGAACTCCGCCGCTTGATACTGCGATAAAAGATTTAATGTTTAGAATCGATCCGCCATTTCTTGATCAAGTTTTACAGGCTAGACTAGATTATGTCGTAAGAGAAGTTTCTAAAGATCATAGAGATTTCCATTATACGACTAGAAATGGTATGAGAATATTATGCAAGTCTGATGATGTCGTTATTTATCTTAAGGCAATTCTACAATCAATTTTTCAGACTGATTTAACAAAACGCTTATTTATCGGGCTAGCCGGTAGAGACATTCGAAAAGGATTGGAAATATTTCTAGATTTCTGCAAGAGTGGATACATTTTAGAGGATACAATAGTAAGAATAAGGCAGAATGCAGGAAATCAAATGATACCCGTGCTAGCAACAATGCAGATAATTATTAAAGGTACTAAAAGGTTTTATGACGATGAATCTTCGAGAGTAAAAAATGTATATAAAATGAGCAAAGATGACGAACTCCCGGATCCATTTGCAAGAGAAGCCATACTTGAATGGCTTGCCGCTCATAGGGATTCTACATTTGCAGCAAATGCTAGGGGATATCATAGATATAGTGACCTAAAAGCAGAGCTAATGCTTTTAGGTCATGCAGAGGCAAGGATTGAAAAAGAAGTACAAGAGCTCATTCTGGCAGATTGCATAGTGTCGGAAACTCAAATTAAGCATATTCCAGAAGAGAGCGAGCTGGTATCGATAACTGCAGGCGGATTGATGCATCTAGAACTAATACAAAACATATTTTATTTAGCATTTATTTCTGAAGATACCTTATATAATGATGAAAGTCGAGCTCGAAAAATTGCAGATAATTTAATTAGAAAAGATAGTTTTCCTTTCTTAAGTCACCAGTCAATTTTGGAAAACGCAAGAAGCGTAGTTAATTACCTGTTTGAGTATTATGATAATAGCAATTACAAATATGATAAGTATCTAGATGAAAAAACTTCGCCTAAGTACTCTAATATATTTGCGCTAAAGGATTGGATGGAAAAGAGGGTTAGCGAAGATGATTCATTCATTGATTATGAACGACTCAAAGAGCAATATCCAAAGGGCAGCATAATTGATACACAAGTTATACACGTCGAGGGATATGGCGTATTTACTGTTTTTGGTTTAAATGGGAAAGGGTTTTCCCCGACAAGCCTAAAAACGATGGGAATTGAATCTGGGGATATTATAAAAGCGAAAATTCTCGGATTTAACGAAATTCATAAACGATTTGATATTGAACCAATTAAGGAAGCGTAGAAAATATACTAATCGCTTCAACCTGATTCAGGGCATTGTCATGGTTCCTGCAAGAACAACAATGCAGGAACCACACCAGACCGCGTCGCAGGTCAAGCCATCATTGTAACTTGATTTTTCATTCCCTGATTTCTGAAAATGGAGAGGAAAGAACATGGCATTATATCGACAGATGGAAAACCAATTGCAGACAATAGAGGAACTGCCATTCACGCTGGAAAAAGAAATCCAGTCGATATGCGAAAATAATCTGAAATCATTATTGGGGCTTGATTTTGTCCGGAGCGAGTTCAGGATGGGCGAGTTCAGAATCGACTCGCTGGCTTATGATGGGGATTCCCGCGCATTCATCGTCATCGAATACAAGCGCGACAGGAATTACAGCGTCATCGATCAAGGCTATGCGTATCTTTCCTTGATGCTCAACAACAAGGCCGATTTTATCCTCGAGTACAATGAATCTACCAGGAAGAACCTAAAGCGGAACGAAGTCGACTGGTCGCAATCAAGAGTTATTTTTATTGCCCCCTCCTTTACCACCTATCAAAAAGAAGCGATCAATTTCAGGGACCTTCCGATCGAGTTGTGGGAGATTCGACGGTATTCCAACAACACGATTTCTTTCAATCGCGTGGTGACAAAGGGAGCGACCGAATCAATCGCGACAATCGCCAAGCCGACAGATGATCTCGACACGGTAGCGAAAGAGATCAAGGTCTACTCGGAAGACGATCAGCTGGCAAATGGCTCACCCGCGACTTCTGAACTGTACGACAAGTTCAAGTCCTACATTCTCAATATCGCGGATGATATCCAGGTGCGACCTACGAAGTTGTACATCGCGTTTGTCTCATCTACCAATTTTTGCGACATCGCGATCCAGAAAAAATCGATCAAAATCTGGATCAATCTTTCGCTAGGCGAACTCGACGACCATAAGGGCGTAGCCCGGGATGTTTCCGGAATCGGGCATCATGGAAATGGAGATTATGAAATCCAGATTTCCGATGATTCCGAGCTGGAATACATCGTCAGTCTTATAAAATCAGGCTATTCGATCATCAAGTCGAAAAAATTAACTGAATCCCGATAAAGGAAATAATCCGATGTCCCAGCAAACCCACGCCCAGACGGCCAATTTCATCTGGAGCATCTGCAATCTGCTCCGCGGTCCATATAAACGAAATGAATATCGCAAGGTCATCCTGCCGCTGACGATATTGCGGAGGTTTGATTGCATTCTCGAATCGACCAAGAATGCGGTTCTGGCCGAATACGACAGACTCAAGGGCAAGTCGGAGAATATCGTCAGCGCCCAGTTGCGGACGATCACGGGAGTGCCGTTCTACAACCTGTCCAGGCTTACCTTCGGGAAGCTTCTGGACGATCCGAATCAGGTCGCCCCGAACCTGAACAGCTACATCAATGCCTTTTCGCCAAATGTGCGCCAGATATTCGAGAAGTTCGAGTTCGGGCAGCAGATCGGAAAAATGAATGAAAAGAATCTGCTCTTCAATGTCATCAAGGAATTCGCTTCGGACAGGATCGACTTGTCTCCGCGGAATATCGACAACATGCAGATGGGCTATGTGTTCGAGGAACTCATCCGGATAGGGGCGGAGCAGTCGAACGAGGAGGCCGGAGAGCATTTCACGCCGCGCGAAGTCATAAAGCTCATGGTCAACCTCCTGCTCTCGCCTGAAACTGACCTGCGCAAGAGCCATGTCGTAAAGACCATCTACGATCCGGCCTGCGGCACGGGCGGAATGCTCTCGGTCGCGGAGCGCTATATCAGAACCCTGAACAGCGAAGCCCAGCCTCATCTGTACGGTCAGGACTTGAACGACGAAGCCTACGCGGTGTGCCGGGCTGATATGCTCATCAAGGGCGAGGACTCCGACAACATCAAGCCCGATTGCAGCTTCGAGAAGGATGGATTCAAGGGAGCCACCTTCGATTACATGCTCGCCAATCCGCCCTTCGGCGTGGAGTGGAAACAGCAGCAGAAGACGATCGAAAATGAAGCGGCGAAGCTGGGCTACGGTGGGCGCTTCGGGGCCGGGTTGCCCAGAATAAACGATGGCTCTTTCCTCTTTCTGCAGCACATGATTTCGAAAATGCGCTCTCCAGCCGAGGGAGGAAGCCGCATCGGGATCGTGTTCAACGGATCGCCGCTCTTCACCGGCGACGCGGGAAGCGGCGAGTCGAATATCCGTCAGTGGATCATCGAGAACGACTGGCTGGAAGCTATCGTCGCCATGCCGGATCAGCTTTTCTACAATACCGGCATTTCGACCTACATCTGGATCATCACCAACAGGAAAGAAAAGCGACGGGCGGGGAAGATCCAGCTGATCGATGCGCGCGAGTTCTCTGTCAAGATGCGCAAGAGTTTGGGGAACAAGCGCAACCAGATCGGCGACGGCGAAGAAAATCGCCCGGATCAGATCGGCGAGATCAGCAGGATCTACGGCAATTTCGTACATGACGAAACGCGCGCGACTGAGGTCGATGGAGTTACGAAGCGCGTCATCGTCAGCAAAATCTTCGACAACATGGACTTTGGATACAACAAGATTACAGTGGAACGGCCCCTGCGGCTGAACTTCCAGGCCAGCGCCGAGCGGGTCGCCCTCCTCGATGGTCTGCGCGGATTTCAGAAGATCGCCGAGAGCGACAAGAAGATCGACGCTGGGACCAAGCGGCGCGAGGCTATCAAGGCGGTGCTGGTCGATCTCGGCGCGGTCAGCGGGGGTAAACTCTTCAGGGACCGGACCACCTTCCTGAAGGAGCTTAAAGCCATCGACCAGAAATCCGGGCTGCGTCTCTCCTCGGCGGAACTGAAGCTCGTGATGGAAGCCCTGGGCGAGAAGGACGAGACCGCCGAAATTTGCCGCGACGCCAGGGGCAACCCCGAGCCCGACGCCGATCTGCGCGATACTGAGAACGTTCCGCTCAAGGAAAATATCGAAGCCTACTTTGCGCGCGAAGTCCTGCCCCATGTGCCGGATGCCTGGATCGACCACGGAAAGACCAAGGTGGGCTACGAAATACCGATGAACCGCCATTTCTACTGCTACGAGCCTCCCCGGGCGCTGGAAGATATCGCCGCCGACGTGAAGGCCCTGGAAAGCGAGATCGTGGCCATGCTGGCCGGGATCACCGGCAGCGCCGAGGGCGAAAGATGAGCGAATCGTCGAACAACCGTGGCGAACTCATCATCTACCATACTGATGACGGGAAAGACCGTATCGAGTGCAGACTCGCCGGGGACACTGTCTGGCTCTCGCAGGCACTCATGGGGGAGCTTTTCGAACGATCCAAGCGAACCATCAGCGAGCACCTTCGGAATATTTTCACCGAGGGTGAGTTGGACGAGATTTCAGTTGTCCGGAATTTCCGGACAACTGCCGCTGATGGTAAAATCTACGACGTGTCCTACTACAATCTGGATGCAGTCCTGGCCGTCGGGTATCGGGTGAAGTCGCCACGGGGAACTCAGTTCAGGAAATGGGCAACGACCAAGCTCAAGGAACTCCTGATCAAGGGCTTCGTGATGGACGACGAGCGGCTCAAGAATCCCGGCAAGTTGGATTACTTCGACGAGCTTCTGGAGCGAATCCGGGAGATCCGCGCATCCGAAAAACGCTTCTACCAGAAGGTCCGCGACCTCTTCGCCCTGAGTGTCGACTACAAGGATGATGAGAAGGCCGCCCAGCTCTTCTTCGCGGAGGTGCAGAACAAGCTTCTCTACGCCGTGACCGGCGCGACGGCGGCGGAGTTGGTCGTCTCCCGTTCCAGTCCCAATGAGCCGAATATGGCTCTCACCACCTGGAGCGGCAGTCGGGTGCGCAGGCAGGATGTCATCGTCGCCAAGAATTACCTCGGCGCCGACGAGATCGATACCCTCAACCGCCTTGTGGTGATCTTTCTGGAGCAGGCCGAACTGCGGGTCAAGGAGCGCAAGCAGCTTTCGCTCGCGTACTGGCGGAACAATGTGGACCGGCTCCTCGAGTTCAACGAAAAGCCGATCTTGCGCAGTCCTGGCGGGATCAGCCACGAAACCATGGTGGAGATCGCCCACCAGCGCTACAACGAATTCAACGCCCGCCGCGTGGAAGAGGAAGCCAGCCAGGCTGACCGGGAAGATCTGGCCCAGCTGGAAGAGCTGGAACGGACTCTTGAGCGGAAGGAGGGCGGACGATGAAGACGAGAGCCTATCCGAAATACAAGAGCAGCGGCGTGGAATGGCTGGGGGATGTGCCGGAGCATTGGGTGTTGAAGAGATCGCGATATATGCTCAGCATGAATCCAAGCAAACAAGAAGCAAATCACCTCGATTTTGAGACAGAACTCGCATTTTTGCCAATGGAAGCTGTTGGTGGCGACGGTTCACTGAGATTGGATGCTACGAGACCAATTTCGGAAGTAAGCACTGGCTATACCTTCTTTGCAGAAGGTGATGTAGCCTTTGCGAAAATCACTCCTTGCTTTGAAAATGGCAAAGGCGCAATTATGCGTGGTCTTGGAACCGGGTGCGGTTTTGGGACAACCGAGCTCACAGTAATGCGACCAGGCAAAGATCTTGATGTGGAATATCTGTATTACTTGTCTATTTCGGATGAGTTTCGAAAAAATGGCGAAGCTTGGATGTATGGGGCGGGTGGACAGAAACGTGTGCCTGATGATTATGTAAAAGAGTTTCGTTTTTGCTTCCCCCCACTCCCCGAACAACAAGCCATCGCCACCTTTCTCGACGGCGAGACGGGGCGTATCGATGCGCTCCTCGGCAAGAAAGAGCGTCTGCTTGAGTTGCTGGCGGAACAGCGCTCGACGCTCATCTCCCGGGCTGTCACCAAGGGACTGGATGCAACTGTCATGATGAAACCCTCTAGCGTGGAATGGCTGGGGGATGTGCCGGAGCATTGGGTGTTGAAGAGATCGCGATATATGCTCAGCATGAATCCAAGCAAACAAGAAGCAAATCACCTCGATTTTGAGACAGAACTCGCATTTTTGCCAATGGAAGCTGTTGGTGGCGACGGTTCACTGAGATTGGATGCTACGAGACCAATTTCGGAAGTAAGCACTGGCTATACCTTCTTTGCAGAAGGTGATGTAGCCTTTGCGAAAATCACTCCTTGCTTTGAAAATGGCAAAGGCGCAATTATGCGTGGTCTTGGAACCGGGTGCGGTTTTGGGACAACCGAGCTCACAGTAATGCGACCAGGCAAAGATCTTGATGTGGAATATCTGTATTACTTGTCTATTTCGGATGAGTTTCGAAAAAATGGCGAAGCTTGGATGTATGGGGCGGGTGGACAGAAACGTGTGCCTGATGATTATGTAAAAGAGTTTCGTTTTTGCTTCCCCCCACTCCCCGAACAACAAGCCATCGCCGCCTTTCTCGACCGCGAAACCTCCAAAATTGACATCCTTTCCGCCAAAGTGAAAACGGTCATCGAGAAACTCAAGGAATACCGGACGGCTCTTATAAGCGCCGCGGTTACTGGCAAAATCGATGTGCGGGAGGCTGTATGATCATCAACAGCCAGCACCTTGCTGACATACTCGGCCCCGGCAAGCGGTCTCATAAAATCAGCGAAATATTATATTCGCTCGGAATACCATGTTATATAAATAGTTATGGTACAATGAATATGTCGTTTCAAATTATGAGAATCCATGAGATCGAATGAGTTGTTTATGAGATTCTATGAGATCAAAAATTCAGGGGACGCGGATGAAAGTGACGACCGAGAAAGCCTTTGAAGTCATGGAAGGAAGCGGTGAAAAGCAGAATATCAGCCTGCATATCGGCAACTGTTTCAGGGAAGGCGAGCTTTCTTCGGAGTCAACTGTCAAGGAATACTTGACAGTTCAAATCATTTTGAACCGGAGTCAAGCATGAAAGCGACAACCGAGAAAGCCTTTGAGGCCTATACACAGGAGACCATGGCCGCGCGAGGCTGGATCGCGGGATCAAATCTGGTTTGGGACAAAACCGGCGCACTTTTTCCTGAATATGTCATCGCCTTCATCAAGAGTACTCAAGGCGGACTCTGGGCGCAGATGGAAAAGCTCCATGGCGGCGAACTGTCATCCAAACTGGTGGATATGCTCGTCAAGGAGCGCGAGACCAAAGGAACGCTGCACATCATACGTCACGGTTTCAAATTCTATGGCAAGACCTTCAAGCTGGCGTTTTTCAAACCGGCCCACGGACTGGTCGCGGAGACGATCGAGCTCTATGGCAAGAATCTTCTGCATGTCACCCGGCAGGTGGCCTGTCATCCGGCCGATTCCAGCACTGTCGACATGGTGCTTTCCCTCAATGGACTACCCGTCGCTACGCTTGAGCTGAAAAATCCGGCAACTTGGCAGACCTGGAAACATGCCGTAGCCCAGTACAAGGCCGATCGGGATCCCCGCGCGCCGCTCTTCCGGTTCAAAAATGGGGCGATAGTTCACTTTGCGGTCGATCCCGCCGAAGTGTATATGGCGACCCGCCTGAACAGAGAAAAAACATACTTCCTGCCATTCAACCGCGGCAGCGCTCCCGGAGAAATCGACTGCGGCAGGGGCAATCCCCAGCATCCATCGGGGCACCGCACCGGCTACTTCTGGGAAGAAACACTCGAACGGGAAAGCTTTCTGGATATCATCGGCAGTTTTGCCTTTCTTGAAACGAGCGAAGAAACGCTCGATGACGGAGCGGGCGGACGCAAAAAAGTCACCAGAGAGACGCTGGTTTTTCCCCGGTATCACCAACTAGACGCGGTTCGCAGTCTGATTCGCTCCGCGCGATCGGAAAGGGCCGGCAACAACTATCTGATCCAGCATTCTGCCGGAAGCGGGAAGACAAACAGCATTTCCTGGCTCTCGCATAGACTTTCGAGCCTTCATACCGAGGCTGACGCCAAGGTTTTCGATTGTGTCGTGGTCATCACCGATCGCAAAATTTTGGACAAGCAATTGCAGGATGCCATCTATCAGATCGAACACGCCCAGGGCGTCGTGAAGGCTATCGATGAAAACTCCCGCCAGCTCGCGGAAGCCCTGGTCGACGGGACCAAGATCGTCATCACTACCCTGCAGAAATTCCCATTCATCCTTCGCGGCCTTTTGCATATCGCCGGCGCCGACAATCCGGACAGTCCAGAAGAAACAGCCATCGCCAAGGCGAAAGAGTGGCAGGATGCGATCGCCGCCCGAAAGTACGCGGTCATCGTAGATGAAGCCCATTCCAGCCAGACCGGCGAGACGGCCCGCGAGCTCAAGCGGATCCTTGGTGCGGGGACAGAGTTCGGCGAGAATATATCCGAGGGCGAGGAGCGCGAGCTGGATTGGGAAGATGGCCTGAATAGAGTCATGGAATCCCGCGGCAGACAGAAGAATCTCAGTTTTTTCGCGTTTACCGCGACGCCCAAGGGGAAAACCCTGGAACTTTTCGGCCGAAAAGGATCGAGCGGAAAACCCGAGGCATTCCACACGTATTCCATGAAACAGGCCATCGAAGAAGGCTTTATCCTGGACGTGTTGAAGCGCTACACAACCTACAAGACATATTTCAAGCTGGTGAAAAGCGTAGAAGACGATCCGGCCATGCCGAAAAAGAAGGCGCAGAAGAAGCTCGGCAAATTCATGGCCTTACATCCCCACAACATCGAGCAGAAAACTGAAATCATGGTCGAACACTTCCGCGAGCATGTGAGGCAGAAACTCGGCGGACGGGCGAAAGCTATGGTCGTCACCGGGTCGCGGCTCCATGCGGTACGCTATATGCTGTCCTTTCAGAAATACATCGAGGAGAACCATTATTCCGACATTCGGCCCCTCGTCGCGTTCAGCGGAACGGTGAGAGATCCCGACACCGAGGCTGATTTTACAGAATCCTCCATGAACATCGATGTGGTGACCGGCAAGAACATTACCGAATCCCAGCTGCCGGACAAGTTCGATTCATCCGATTATCAGGTTCTTCTGGTCGCCAACAAATATCAGACTGGTTTTGACCAGCCGCTTCTGTGCGCCATGTATGTGGACAAACGGCTCGATGGCGTGCAGGCGGTGCAGACGCTTTCGCGGCTCAACCGGATGAGCGCCGGAAAGGAAGAGCCTTTCGTCCTGGATTTCGTCAACGAAGCGGAAGATATCTACAAGGCTTTCAAACCCTACTACAATGTGACGACCTTGCAGGAGGAATCAGATCCCGCCCACCTCGAGAAGCTGAAACATGAATTGAATGCCTTTCAGGTATATCTCTGGTCGGAAGTTGTCGGATTCTGCCATGTTTTCTATCTGCCGCAGTACAGACAAAATCCCTCGGACCATGCGCGGATGGAAAAGATGGTGCAGCCCGCGGTGGACCGTTTCAGGGCGCTCGAAGAAGAAAAGCGGGAATCGTTCTACGAAAAACTGACGGCTTTTGCCGGGTTCTATTCCTTCGTCAGCCAGATCATGCCCTACACCGACCAGGAACTGGAGATGCTTTACAGCTACAGCCGATATCTGCTGCCTCACCTCGAACTGGGCGAAGACATAGTGAATCCGCATCCTGAAAAAGAGGTTGCACTCCAGTATTACAGGATCGAGAAGGTGTCGTCGGGAACTATCGTTCTGGAAAAGGAAGAACAGTACGGCGTCAAATCGCCGACAGCTGTAGGAACTGGCGCATCGAAGGACGAAGAAAAACCGCTCTCCGAAATCATCCAGACCGTGAACGAACGCTTTGGAACGGACTTCTCGGAAGAGGACCGGCTATTTTTCGAACAGATAAAGGAAAAAGCTTCCAAGGACGAGCGGATCATCCAGACCGCCCGCGCCAATCCTCTCGACAAATTTCAGCTCGGCATCAAGTCCATTATCGAATCCCTGATGATGCAGAGAATCGGTGAAAACGACAGCATCGTCACCCGCTACATGGACGACTCGAACTTCCAGAAGACGGTTTTTCCGTTACTCGCGAAGGAAATTTATAGAAGCATAATCGAGAAGGAAGCATGAGGCCTTGGTTTCGGTCCATCGAATTGTGCCACGGTTTGTGGCACAATTCCTTCAGCAACGAAGCTGGCGTCGATTCTGGTTCAAGGAAGACAGACCGTAAGCGAAAAGCATCATGCAAAAAAATGCATAGTGCAAATTTCGCACACTGCCTTCCAGGAATGAATGAATGGCTATCTCAATACCTGAATAGCATATATGCCGACTTGGCAACATTCGCGCGACTAGTTGAAGCGGGAGTATCAGTCCTCCACGAAAGCAAAGGGCGCTCCTTTATAAGTTGCAAAAAATGCGACAACTCGCGCTGGCGGTGTGCCGGGGAGGAAACGGATATGAATGAGATTCTGATTTATCAGGCCGAGGACAAGCAGACTCAGGTCGAAGTACGTTTTGAAGAAGAATCATTCTGGCTTACTTTGGTACAGATCGCATCCTTGTTTGACAGGGATAAATCCTCCATTTCCCGGCACCTCAAGAATATTTTCGAACAAGGTGAATTGAATCAGACTTCAGTTGTTGCAAAAAATGCAACAACTGCCACTGACGGTAAAACCTATCAGGTAGAGTATTACAATCTCGATGTAATAATCTCCGTCGGCTACCGGGTTAACTCGAAACAGGGTACCCAATTCCGCCAGTGGGCCACCAAACGGCTCGGGGAATACCTTGTCGACGGCTACTCCATCAACCAAAAACGACTTGCCGAGCGGGACATGGAGCTACGGGACCTGAAAAACGGTATCAGCATACTCCGCCGATCGATCGAACATCGGGTGATAGACCTTGTCGACGCAGGCAACCTTGCGCAGCTGCTTGAGGAGTTTGCGCAGGGGCTCTCCCTCCTGGATGACTACGACCACAAGACACTGGATACTGCCGGGGTGACCAGACGCCCCGCTATTGTCGTCGAGATCCATGAATACCGGGCGGTGATCGAGTCCATGCGAAGCGAGTTCGCCTCCAAATTGTTCGGCAGGGAAAAGGATGACGGCTTTGAAAGCTCGGTCAGGCAGATCTATCAGAGTTATGGAGGCCTCGAGCTGTATCCGGGCCTGGAAGAAAAGGCCGCCATGCTGCTGTATCTGATCGTCAAGAACCACTCTTTCGTCGACGGGAACAAGCGCATCGCGGCAGCCTGCTTTCTCTACTTTATGGAAAAGAACAGCCTTTTGTATGCGGAATCCGGAAATCCCGTCATCAGCAACGATGCCCTCGCGGCCGTCACCCTGTTCATCGCCGTCAGCAAACCCGAAGAGATGGAGACGGTCAAAAACGTCGTGATCAGCATCCTGAACAGAAAGGAACTCGCATGACCAACGAAGTCAACAACACATCGAGCATAATCGGCAAGGTCTGGAGCTTCTGCAACACGCTCCGCGACGACGGCGTGGGCTACGGCGACTATCTGGAGCAGCTCACCTTCCTCTTGTTCCTGAAAATGGCCGACGAGTTCAGCCGCCCGCCCTACAGCCGGAAACTGCCCATTCCCGCGGCCTGCAACTGGGAGAGCCTGACCGCGAAGCGCGGCGCCGAACTCGAAGCGCATTATTCCATCCTCTTGCGGGAACTCTCCCAGGCCAAGGGAGTGCTGGGACAGATATTCTTCAAGAGCCAGAACAAGATCCAGGACCCGGCCAAGCTCTACAAGCTCGTCGACATGATCGACAAAGAGC
Source organism: Treponemataceae bacterium (assembly GCA_963678065.2). Taxonomy (GTDB): domain Bacteria; phylum Spirochaetota; class Spirochaetia; order Treponematales; family Rectinemataceae. The sequence goes on along the minus strand of CAXXVZ010000002.1, from coordinate 650,084 downwards.
AGTGGAGCACGATGGGCGCGGACATCAAGGGCAAGATCTACGAAGGGCTGCTCGAAAAGAACGCCGAGGACACCAAGAGCGGAGCCGGACAGTATTTCACGCCCCGCGCCCTGATCCGCGCGATGGTGGAGTGCGTGCGCCCCGAGCCGCAGAAAACCATCGCCGACCCGGCCTGCGGCACCGGCGGATTCTTTCTCGCGGCCTACGACTTCATCGCCAACCCCGCGAACCATACCCTGGACAAGGACCAGAAGGAATTCCTCAAGCACCGGACCTTCTACGGCAACGAAATCGTCCCGTCGACGCGTCGAATGGCCCTGATGAACCTCTTCCTGCACAATATCGGCGACTTCGAGAGCGACAGCTTCATCTCCTCCGCCGACGCCCTCATCTCCGACACGGGACTGCGGGTCGACTATGTGCTGGCCAATCCTCCCTTCGGCAAGAAGAGCAGCATGACCTTCACCAACGAGGAGGGCGAGCAGGACAGCGAAGACCTGACCTACAACCGCCAGGATTTCTGGGTCACCACCAGCAACAAGCAGCTGAACTTTCTCCAGCACATCCGGACCCTCCTCAAATCCGACGGCCACGCCGCTGTCGTCCTCCCCGACAATGTCCTCTTCGAAGGCGGCGTCGGCGAGACCGTCCGCAAGAAGCTGATGGAGACGACAAACCTCCACACAATCCTGAGACTTCCGACCGGTGTCTTCTATAAGCAGGGCGTCAAGGCCAATGTCCTCTTCTTCGACAACCACCCGGCCGCCAGGACGCCTTGGACAAAGGAGATCTGGATCTACGATTTCCGCACCAACATCCACTTCACCCTCAAGAAGAATCCACTTCAGCTGGAAGACCTGAAGGATTTCGTCGACTGCTACCTCCCGGCCAACATCAACAAGCGCAAGGAAACCTACAACGCCGAAACCAGCCCCGAAGGCCGCTGGCGCAGGTTCAGCTACGAGGACATCGCGACCCGCGACAAGACCAGCCTCGACATCACCTGGATCAAGGACAAGAGTCTGACCGACCTGGACAACCTACCAGACCCCGACCTCCTCGCGGGCGAGATCATCGAAAACCTGGAGGCGGGCATCGAGAGTTTCAAGGAGATCTACGAGGCGTTGAAGTAATCCGCCGCGACTGGCCGGCCAGTCGACTTCGATATGGGAATGGGGATGCGGCATGAATGTGAATGGTTTCAATATTTACTGCGATGAGAGTTGCCATCTTGAGCACGATGGCAAGGTCACAGTATCCCTTTGGGCCGTCGATGGATCGGTATACTCTCCGAGGGGAGCTTTCGGAACGGGCAGTTGTCAAGGAATACTTGACAACTGCCGAGGACGGTAAAAACGTACCGAACGTTCATCTATTCTTCGATGATGGCTATTTCATTCCCTGGATGGCATATATGTTGACCTGGCAACATTCGCGCGACAAGCTGGAGCGGGAGTACCAGTCCTCTATAAAAGCAAAGGGCGCTCCCTTGTGAGGAGGCCCCCGTTACTCCTTCTATGCCAAGTAGATGAGCTGATTTAGGTATCGTACGGAATGCCATTTTTGACAAGAGGTGAAAATCGTGGCAAGTTTATCATCGGTCAGATCGACGACGGAGAAACCGTATCGAATCGCCATGATGTGGAGGATCGGCGAGAACGACAGCCGCTTCCAGAAGACGGTCAGCCCGGTACGGTGTCGGCGCCGGTGGTAAATTGCCCCCAATTCGCCGACGAGAACGTGCCGGTTCCTGTCCACGAATAAGGGGTTCAAATCTGGTAGCATGGTGGTAACGACATCACCCACTGCCAGACGAGAACCCTATGGACAAGGAGGAATGATAAAACAGTAGGTCAACCACGGTGATGAGGATAGACTGTTCCGGAGGAACCGGAGCAGGAAGGCTAAAGTTCGTCATTTTTAATGGTCGAAAAGGCCGGGAAGGAGATAAAAAATGAGCAAAAGCATGTCATGTGTAACAATAACCAGTGAACCGGAAAAAGTTTGGGCGGCATTAACAAGGGCAGATCTTGTCAAGCAATGGCAGTACGGTTCTGATTTGATAACTACTTGGAAGGTAGGTGAAACAATCAAATTCATAACAAAATGGGAAGGCAATATCTATGAACAACATGGGAAAGTATTAGGTTTTAAACCTTGCCATACACTTTCATATAGTTTATTTGCACCAAGGCCTGGGTTGGAGGATATTCCAGAAAACTACTTCAAAATGATTTATCAGTTGAGGCTTTTTCAAAACTTCGTAATCCGCTTTGTAAAAAAGCGAGTTATTGTAACTGAAGCTTCGTTTTTGCACAGTAAAAATTACATGTGCAGTAAAAAGGGCTCTCTTTTCAGTGCAAAAGATGGACTACGCCTACAAAACCCGGTTCTGTCGGATTACCAGGTTACGATTTCTGCAGTTCGGGAAGGATGGAGTACTGCAAAGCCTTGATGGCCGCCAGAACCACTACCCCGCACATGAGCAGGAATGATACTTTCTCAAATCCCCGTACAAATATCTGACCCGGTATGAGCCAATCCTTCAAATGCGAGTTTGCACGTTCAACCGTTGTCCTGATTGTGTACCGCTCCTTCTGTGACGGCGAAAATGGTTCCCGTTCCGTCCCACGACGCGTATTCCGATCAATCAGCGGAACACGCCCACGTCCCTGGATATAGGTCGCGATGGGATCCGCATCGTATGCAGCGTCCATGACTGAATACAGATGTCGGACCTTTTTCTCTGTTATCTTTTCCAGAGGAATCGCTACTTGCGAATCATGAACATTGGCGCCGGTTACGACTGCTGAAATAGGGAATCCTGTGTCGCTGACATCAAGGTGCAACTTGTATCCTTTCCATGTTTCCCTATTCCCCTGGCTGTTCTTCTTGCATCCCCATGCACAGTCTTTGGATAGTTCTGACAAGGATTTCCTGACGCTTTGGCCGACTTGCTTTTCTATCTGTGTCGGCTCCTTCACAGGCCGAACTTCTCCTTTTCGGGGACGACCTCGTTTCCGTTGCGGTGTCACGGAAGAAACAGCTTCACGTTTGGCAGGTACAGGTTTTTCTCGTGCTCGTATCTCCGTCGCATCCCGATTTATGTGTCCGACGATATGGCCGTCATGACAATCCTTCACCATGGTATTCAAAGTCTGAATCAGCGGAGTCTTTTTTGAAAACTCCGCGTAGCGACGCGAAAAGGTCGCAGAGCTTGGAACGGAGGTGAAGCCGCATATCCTCCGCAGATTCGGATCGTTGATCAGCCTGTTCCTAAGGTCCGTGACTGTCGCTATGTGGAATACAGTACGGGCGAAAAACGCCCGCATGATCGGTTCGTTCCGATGTGGAGGACGGCCAGTCCGTGCACATGGTGATGTAATCCGTGGCTGAGCATCTTCAATGACTCTGAGCAGGGCGATAAAAAAGCGATGCTCGTCGGTGAGATATTCTTCGAAACATCGCTGGATATCGTAGGAAATCGGCAAAAGTATTTGCGCTCCGCCCAGTATTTCTGGTATGGTTTTCATCAGCGGGGGCTCCTCCTGGTGACGTTTGTGTTGCAACATCATCATACAGGTTCTGTCCCCGCTTTTCATTAAAATTCGTTCATCTCATGACTTTTGAAAGAGCCTCAGTTAGAAGAAAAAAACAATGAGACAACTCTTATGATAACTAAAATTGACAATAGAAGTATTGAGAATACAAATCAGGAACCAGAAGAGGAGAATATTGTTTTGAAGACACTCAAAGAACTTGTGGAGCGTGATTTATAATTTGATATACCAAAAAACGTCTACCATTTCCTTCAACATGATTGCCAGGACAAGCCTGGCAATCATGTTGAAGGAAATGCTATCCTGACGCCGCGCGCAAGAAGTATAGAATGAAAAAGAAATTTGATAGCAATTCAAAGATTCTCATCGTTGGCACTAGCGGATCTGGCAAAACTACACTGGCCAGAAATCTGAGTAAAAAACTTGGAATTAAGGACATAGAACTAGATGCGCTCTTTTGGAAGGAGAAGTGGAGACAGTCAGAACCGGATGAATTCAGAGAGAAGATAATAAAAGAAATTGAAAATGCTTCTGGATACATTATTCATGGTAATTACAATAAAGTTAAAGACTTAACATGGGGAAGTGTAAATACGGTAATATGGCTTGATTATAGCAGAGTAGTTGTGATGTGGAGAGTAATTAAAAGAACAATAACTAGAATAGTCACAAAAGAAGAGTTGTGGTCTGGTAACCGAGAGACATTCTACAATTCATTTCTGGCTAAAGACGCGATAGTGTTCTGGGCATGGAACACGTATAGAAAGAGGAAAGAACAGTATTCTCTGATGATAAAGGAAAATCCTTATAAAAACAAAGAATTCATAGTATTCAAGAATCCAAGAATGACAAGAGAATACCTGGAAACACTGTGATTCTAGCAAGCGTTTCAACATGAAAGGAAGCAGATATGCCATTCCCATTGCTTCATTTAGGCATCGCGCCAAAATAATTTGACTGCTTTTATTCTTTAGTCGGAAGCAAAGCATAGTTCCAATCGCCATGGAATTTTGCCTGCTTAATGTTCAGGGCAGCAAGTTCTTCATCACTAACCTTGATCCCGAGTGGATACGAACCTGAATCCAATTCTGCGCATATTTTCAGTCCCGCTGCAGTGGTTGTATTTGCAATCAATTGAATAATTACCTCGTGGCTAATCAACGGTCGGCCTCGCCAGTTCTGAGTGATATGGCAAAACATTCGGTGCTCGATTTTATTCCATTTGCTGGTACCTGGTGGAAAGTGACACACGTGAATTGACATTCCAAGCTGATTCGCTAATTCGTGCAATGCAAGTTTCCAGAGCCGACATCGACTACCGTTGCTGCCACCACCATCAGCGGTAATCAGCAATTCTTTTGCAGTACGATACCGTTTCACACCCATTTTTTCCCACCAACGTCGGATGGCTTCGGCAGCAAAATGTGCGGTATCGTGGTCGATTCCTACACTGACCCAGCCCTTGTTTTCGCTTATATCGAAGACTCCGTATGGTATGGCCTTGCCCAGCTCTGTATCAATGAAGTCATGAACCATTACAGATTCCGGTTCACCTTTGGGACGCCATTCTCGTCCTCCATTTCGAAATTCCCCAATCAATTCTTTCTTTTTCGTATCTACCGAGATAACTGGATTCCCTTTACGCTGAAACCGCTTGACCATGGTGTTGATATACTCAAACTGCGCATTTCGATCCGGATGCGACGTTCCTTCTTTGGTCTTCCGATTGCTCTGTAGACTGTAGCCTTCCGCGTTCAGTAGCCGTCCAACCGTGCGCGGGCTTACTGTGTGCCCTTGTCGTGTAAGCGTATCTGCAAGATTACTGGTGCTCAGGCACGTCCACTGTAGTGGCGACTCTGGATCACCCCGTGTCATTGGTTCAATTAAGCTCGTAAGTTTTTCCCTTAACTCGGGATCGTTTTCACTGCATCGTTTTCTTCCACCGCCTGGGAAACGTACGCGAGTGCGTATCTTCTCGTGCGGATTACTTTCGCGTAATGCCAGCTCATTCATTCCTTTGCGTATTGTGTTCGGCGACATCTTAATCGCGGTATTGACTGCCTGTATCCCACCACGACCATACGCTCTTGCTTCAGCCGCCGCCCATTGACGTCGCATTCGTTCATCCATCATGGGCACAAGTGCGTTGTACTTGGAAGCTATTTGTTTTACCGTTGCCTGATCTTGCATACTTCATTATAATATAATCAATATATTAGTCAAGTTATTTTGACGCATTGCCTTAGTGAGCGGATTTGACCATATGAAAAAAAAGTATTATGAGGATTATTTAGCATCAGGAGAGGCGATCTGGCAATCGTTTCAGCCTTGACGATCCGCCCCGGCGAAATTCTTGCTTGAGCCTTGGAGCAAGAATCTCGCCGGGCCTGGATTACCGGTCAAGCGTATGGTAGATTGACGCTCCCGCGCAGAGGATAAATATGTTTGACCTATAACGGTATTCCATTTTTATGTCCCGAAGTAGTATTGCTGTATAAATCAAAAAGCATTCAGGAAAAGGATAAACTAGATTTTGCGAATACAATATGCGACTTGACCGTGCCTCTCATAGAAGGTTATGCGTATGTTGGGTAGACGCTACACGCGATTGTCTTAATCTGTCTGAAAAGAGGAACCTGTGATATTGACGTTAATCCGACATGCAAAGGTCAAGTATTCATGGGACGAAAAGTATAATTCAGATACTTTTTCATTAGCATGTTCAGGTTATGATGCTGCTGATATAGAATCCATCGATAAAAAAACAATTGCGCATATTCAAAGTATTGTACCTGATGAAAGCATTATCCTTACAAGCAAATTGAAAAGATCAATCGAAACCGGAATGCAATTATTTCCGGATAAGCAACAATTAAGCATGCATGAATTGGATGAAGTTCCGGTTTTACCATACACCAGTACACCTGAGGAAAAACCATTATGGAAATGGATGATGTATGGAAGAGTGCAATGGTATTTTAATAATGAAAGGCAAACCAGGAATCGTAACATAGTAGAAAAAGAAATTGATGAAATACTGAAGACCGTGAGTAGATATGAAGATGCAACCATAGTCGGCCATGGATTTTATTTCAGGATTATGCTGAAGATGTTGAGAAAAAAAGGCTGGAAATACAAAATGAATGGACGAATACGAAATCTGGATATTATCAAATGCGAAAAATGAAGATACTCAATAATCTCTTCAGCCGGACTCGCGGGGCAAATCCGCTCGCCGGCTAAGCGTATGCAAGATTGACCCTCCAGGTGGGGGAAAGAAAGAGGAAAAAAAGCATGTCCTACAAGGTTGAAACAATCCATGTATTTCGGAAACTCAATCTTCATCTCACCGAATTGCTCGCAAGCCTGCACGCAGAGGAATGGATGGCTGATACCAACTTTCCGAACTGGAAGGTGAAAGATATCGTCGCACATTTGCTCGATACATCCGTGCGTCGGCTCTCTGCACAAAGAGACAACTATGAAGCACCGCAAAAAATAACTATCCAAACCTACGATGATCTGATCAGACACATCACAGAGTTGGCAGATCGATGGGCCAATGCTTTCACTGTCGTGAGTCCCAGTATTTTGGTTGAGCTTGTTGAAAAGTACCAAGAGGATCTCATGCTCTTTCTGGAAAGACTTGACCCCGATCAGAAGGCAGTCAATCCGGTCGCCTGGGCAGGTCAGACTGAGTCCTGCAATTGGTTTGACATTGCGCGTGAATACACTGAACGGTGGCATCATCAGATGCAGGTCCGGGAAGCCTTAGGAAGGTCTGGTCTTCTTACCAAAGAACTGTATTATCCGGTTCTTGATACTTTCATGGAAGCATTGCCTCATCACTACAGATGTTTCACCAGAGAAAATGGATATCTCCTTGAGGTCGAGGTAGTTGGTATTGCCGGAGGTAAGTGGTTCCTTGAGTGGATGGACGGCGAAAGAATACTTCTGCGCAAGAGCGGAAAATCGGGTGACACAAGAATCGTCATTGATCAGAACATCGCCTGGAAGGTTTTTACGCGGTTCAATAGCAGCTTATTCGAAAGAAAGGTTACGGTAGAAGGAGATCAAGAAATGGGTGACCATCTGTTGGAAATGGTCTGTTTGATGATTTGACAAGAAGGTAGAAATCTAGCATCTCGATCGACCTTGAGGGCTTGCACAAACCTTTGACATTGAGAAAGTGAAATGGGATACAAATATCGTAGCCATTATTTATGCCCCTACGAAATACTGGTATTGGATTAATGCCGCCATTTGATGATGTTATCAAGGAATTCCCAGGGGAAGAGTTTTTGGAAATGATGAAGCAGTAGCAATTATCAAAAAAATGAATAGTGCCTATACCAGGATAGTAGTTGTGAAGAAAAAAGGACCGTGGTCTGGGGGATTTGGCTCAATCAATGATATACAGGAAATTCCTGCGAATTATTACGGATGTATTTGGGCAGAGCGATTTGATAGAATATCAGACTATATAAAAGAGAAGGGCTGAACAAACGTGGACGAAAAATGCGGGAGATGAATCGGGTCATGAACGATATGGGGGAAGCTGCTTGACTGCGTTTCTCATAGAAGGTTAAGCGTATGTTCACCAACATAATCTGTGATCAAAAAGGGAGTTGTATGATGAAGAACCGGCAATTGTTCTCCATTGTATGGATGATCCTATGCCTGCTGTTCGGCAGGCAGATCCAAGCCGAGGGGCCGTGTCCGAAGCCGGACCCCAACGCGCGCCGGGATGAGATGGTCGAAATCATGACCACCATTGCGGACAAGCTGAATCGTTCGGGAAGTTTTACGCTGCTGATTTGGGATGAAAATTTCACGTTCTACCGGAAAATCCTGAACCTACCCTTCAACCAGGAGTTGCTCAGCGGCGAACTCGACGAGCAAGTGTTCAAAAACTACATCATTCAAGATTATCTTTATCTCCAAAACTACAAGAAAGTTTATGGGATTCTGCTCGCAAAAGCCCCGGACGAGACGGCGATGAAGGTCATCGTGAACTTGATTAACGAAATAGACGAAGAAATCGAACAGATTCACAATACCTATATTGAAAAATTCAATATAGGTAGAGAGGAGTTGATAAACTCACCCCTCTATCCCAGCACGGAGTTTTACAACTCTTTTCTCGTCAAGACCGCGACGCTCGAGCCTTTTGAGGTGGGCTTGATGGCCACTTTGCCCTGCCGCTGGATTTATTACCAGCTTGGTGTTGATATGAGCCAGTTGGCAAAAGAGAAGGGCGGCAAATACCAGGGATGGATCGACGGATATAGGGAGGCTCCCTGGGAAACCAGCGAGACCAAGAAGGTTATCGATTTCGTCGAGAAGCATATGCGGGCGACAACCGACGAAAACAGGCTGAAAATGGAAAAAGCGTATGTAACCGCAATGAAGCTGGAATACATTTTTTGGGATGGTGTTTACAGGGGGGTGAAGTGGATCGAGTGACAGCAGTCACCTTCTGACAACGCTATGGCATGGTTGCGTGCTGTCGCTTCGTTTGGCACGAACCGCGCCATGTTCGCGTTGCCGATTAAGTATCAGTAAGATGGACGCTTCGCGCAGGGGGTAAGAAGTGTATTGGGAAGCTTTGGGCAGATTGGTTAAGGACCATCAAATCGTAATTGATAGACGTAAAGGTAATTCTCATCCAAGGTATTCAGAAATGATATACCCACTTGATTATGGATATTTAGAAAAAACCACAACTGTTGATGGTGGTGGAATTGATATTTTTGTAGGAAGTCTGTGCAGTAACATCATTCAAGGAATTATTTGTACAGTTGATAGTAAGAAAAACGATGCAGAAATAAAGATCATGTATAATTGCACTGAATGTGAGATAAAGTCGGCATTGGAATTTCTTAATGGAAAGTGCATGTCCGCTATTTTTGTCGAGAATGAACAGCAAATTTGAAATCAATTTTAGGGAGATCAAATGTATCCAGTCAGAAATTCCGTGAAAGCGATAATAATCGAGAATAACAAGCTTTTGTGTACAAGAAAAAGTGACAGTGATGGTTACTACTATATTCTTCCTGGAGGAGGACAAGAAAAAAATGAAACATTTGTGGATACCGTAAAGCGGGAATGCATGGAAGAGTTGGGAGCAGAAATCAGTGTTGGGAAACTTTTATTCATAAGAGAGTATATTGGAAAGAATCATGAATTCGGTGCAATCGATAATAATCACCAGGTAGAGTATATGTTCGAATGCACCTTGATTTCTTCACCGGATAAGAGTAAAGCAAATCATATTGATGATGGGCAAAACGGGATTGAATGGATAGAAATCGATGAGAGTATGCGACATAGAGTATATCCGAAAGTTTTGGTCGAGAGAATTAAATGCCAATACCCAGAAGTATATTGGGGCGATATCAATTAGCGAAAATGAGTGATCAAAAGAACGACAAAAAGGAAACTACGACGGAAAGAAAAAAAAGCAATAAGCACAGGATAGAGGTGATCAATGTTGATGATGTTCCTGTAGCCGTTTATCAACCAAACGAGAGTGTTGCCAACGGTTCGCTCGCTGTATGGATACCTTATCTTGGTGGAAATAAAGAAACAGGGATTCATGAGCTTCAGCAACTTGCTTCAGCCGGATACGTTGCTCTCAGTCTCGATCCTTGGCAACACGGCGACCGTACAGGTACTAAAAATCCGAGCATCAGAACTCGTGTTTTTAAGGACTTTCGTGCGATTATGTGGCCAATTCTGGGGATCACAACGCTTGACACATACCGAATTATTGATTGGGCAATACGTACGTATAATCTTAATGGCAATGTAGTTGCTGGTGGGGTATCAATGGGAGGCGATATTGCAATTGCCCTTGCAGGAATCGATCAAAGAATCAGCAAGGTGGCTGCAATTGCATCAACACCTGACTGGACACGTCCTGGCATGACTGATGTGCTGGATAATAAAAAAATCATAGAACAAGGTAAGCCAACTCCTTTTGGAGAGTGGTTATACAAGCACCTGAATCCAATGACGAATAGGGCTGCGTATTTCCGTGCACCAGCTATGCACCTGGAGCTTGGCACTATAGACACACATATAGCGCCAGAGGCCGCGCTGAAATTTAAAGAAGCCCTCAATAAAGAGTGTCCAGCTGCGGCACAGGCGATTGACATCAGCCTGAACGAAGGTCGTAACCATCTGTCTTTGATTCAGAATCGCTCAATCGCTGAGCGAGCGATTGATTTCTTGATAAATTAATCCGTGACCAATCTACGACATCGATGAAGTCTAGCAACCGTTTCGACGTGACTCGGGAGGACGAGTCTCCCCTCGCCAGAAGGAAATGAAATAATGCGCTGACATATTCGATTCATGCCATAAGACATATTCAAGGGGGTGTCGTATGAAGCAGTCAATCGTACACATCGCGATAGTCGTAAGAGATTACGATGAAGCAATAGATTTTTATGTAAACAAGCTAAACTTTGTTCTTATCGAAGATACTTATCAGCCGGAACATGATAAGCGATGGGTGGTAATTTCACCACCTGGATCTGTAGGAACAACGCTACTAATTGCCAAGGCTTCCAAACCGGAACAAGAGGCGTATATAGGGAACCAGTCAGGCGGAAGAGTCTTTTTATTTCTTAATACAGATGATTTCTGGAGAGATTATGATAGCATGATTTCAAAAGGAATCAAGTTCGTTAGACAACCCAAAGAGGCCGATTATGGGATGGTCGCGGTTTTCGAAGATCTTTATGGGAATTTATGGGATTTGCTTCAATTAAATGAGGAGCACCCAATCGCGAAGAGGATAAAGTAAATATCGTCGATCATGGTGCCTTTAAAAAAGGAATAGACATCGAACAATCGGGTTAACCGGACTTGGGGGACAAGCTTCCGCCGGTCAAGCGTATGTTGGGCGGAAGTTTCGCGAGAATCGATGACAAGCAATGGAGGGAGTACGTGAACACTAGCGAGATGCTTGAGCTGTATGATCGTTACGAGCGCCTGGAGGCTGACTATATTCGATGTCGCCGGGAAAAAGCAGGGAAAATTTTGCGGATGATCAGTCTCGATCCGAGAGGGCACAGTTTTGTTATCCATTCGGATCTCTCTGAGGCCGATGCTGACGCAGTCATAGATGGAGAGCTTTCATATTTTTCCAAACTCGGCCTGCGTTTCGAATGGAAGCTGTATTCCCATGATCGTCCGGCTGATCTCAAATTGCGACTCGCCTCGCATGGCTTTACGGTCGGCGACGATGAGGCCGTCATGGCTCTCAATCTGGGAAACCTGCCCCCGGATCTTGTCGCGGATCATACCCACGATGTCCGTAAAGTTGTCGATGCCAAAGGGCTTGAGGATTACGCCGCGGTAAATGCTGAGGCTTGGCCCGGGGATAACGGAATCTGGATGAAAGTGATCGCCGATACTCTGCGCGATGAGCCCGACCGCATGAGCGCCTGGGTCGCGTATGCCGAGGGCAAGCCTGTCTGTGCGGCCCGCATCGATTTTCCTGAGCGATCGCCTTTTGCGAGTATTTGGGGCGGTGCAACACTGGAACCATACCGGAAACGCGGTATCTACACGGCTGTCCTCGCGGCACGAGCCAAGGAGGCGATTGCCCGGGGGTATCGCTTCCTCTCGATTGATGCGAGCCCTATGAGCAGGCCCATCGTAGAACGCCAAGGTTTCAGGCTTCTTGCTATCTCCAATCCCTGCGATTCGCCGGAAAGTGCGGATTCCGCGCGGGTTGCGATTCTCAGGAACTGAAGCACTCCCGGATTGTCAGTTTCTGCGCGGTGCGGGCCGGCAAGATTGCCGCCACGATCGGGAAAACCGCGCTCACGCCAGCAATGACCAACAGACGCAGGGGGAAGAGGCTGGGCCTGATTGAATCGGGAAGGGCTGAAGCCATGTCCGAAAGCTCGAACGTGATGCCAAAACCAGTAACGTCCATTATCCAGATAGTCAGGCTTCCCAGGCAGAGCGCGCTGAGAGCGGCGGCAAGCCCGGTAATGAAGGTTTCAGCATATATCAACAGGCCTGCCTGCCGCGATGAGAGGGTAATGGCTCTGAGTGTCCCGAGATCCTTTACGCGGTCCTGTACCGAAAGGAGAATGGCGTTGGTCATACCGACACCGGCGACCAGGGCAAAGACCGCCATCATCCCCGCCAGAAAGATATCCAGGAATTCAAACATAGCCGCATAACTTGCGGAGATGACCGAGAAGGGGCGAAGCTTCAGTCCCGTATCGGCTTCCAGCGCCGTCATGACTTCTGCAACGGCGAGGGGTTCGGCCCCGCTTTCCGCCATGTGTGCATTGTCTCCGGAAACAAACCACAGGGAGATTGCGGTGGCCATTCCTTCCAATCCGAAGGCAGGGGCAAAACTGACCGGATCCACCACACAGCCGGCTTCTCCGGGGAGGAAGGCCTCGCGGACTATGCCGATGATTTCGATCTCCAGCATGGAGAAGGAGCCGAAAGAATCATTTCCGAGCAGGATGAGGGAATCACCTTCTGAAAGCCCAAGTTTGCGGGCGTACTTTTCATCCAGGAGAACCCCCCGTTCCGAAGCGTTCCTGTAGAAATGTCCGGAGACAATGGCGGACTGGGCATCGGCGAGCAGCGGATTGACCTGGATCTTTTCCCCCGGAAGGGAGCGGGCAAAGGCTTCCGTGATATAGACGTTTGCCGACCGGGAAAGTTCACCGTTGGAAAGCATGCAGCCGGTCTCAATCGACGGAGCCAAAATGGGCCGCACTCCAGGTGAGGTTTTGGCACTGGCGGAAGTCAGCATCTTTTCCATCACGGAGTCCGCATCGACAATGGCGAGGTCCAGGGGCATGGCCTCCGCTGAATCCAGATAGCCCGATGCATGGGCATCGATATGGCCGCACTGGCTTACGATGCGTTCGCTGGATGACGCCGCATATCCTTTCATATAGGCATCGACCACCATTATACAGAACGCCCCGCAAAAGAGGATCAGAAAGGACTGGAGGGTCCGTTTCCGGTACCGGATGACATTCCGCCAGGCCAGGTAAAAAATAAACTTAAGCGATTCCATGCTATCGTCCTTTAAAAGAAGCACTCGAGCGCGAGTCCGGCTGCATAGACTGAGGGAAGGTCTTCATCCCATTTTTCAGGCAGATAATTCCAGGACAGCTGCATACGCAGTACCAGAAAGTCGGTGAGGTCCCATGCCGCTTCAATGGCCGTGCGGGCCGCTAAGGTGTCGAAATCCATAAGGCCGGACGCCGAAAGATTCATATCCTCGATGGTTCGGGAGAGCTGGGCAAACCCCAGCCATTTGTCCTTTGAACTGTTGTAGTCGCTTTCCAGAATCGCCCAAAAGTTGCCTATTTTCCGGTTCAGGCTGAAGGCGAACTCATATTCGGGATTGCCATCGGCCTGGGCTGTGACTGCCGCGCCTGCCACGGAGGCCGATCTGTACCCGGAACTTCTGATTGCCCCTTCAGTCCCAAATACAAAGCCCGCTATATCGGCACTGAGCCAGGCCCCCGCAGCAAAGGGAGGATACCCCCTTACTCCGGTAACACCCAGGCGGCGGAGATCGCCGGAAAGCCCGAGTTCGGTCGGGCCTAGAACACCGGTGCCGGGTAGATAGGCCGTGATCCGCCCCAGCGCGCTTGATTCTTCAATATCGTACGGCCCCGCGGAAGCACCCTGCTCCAGCGAATCTCCGGGCAGAATAAATGATGCATTCATGACAAGGGAAACGGGTAGATCCTGTTCCCCCGCGACCAGCAGGGGAAGGATTTCCAGCGAGAGACCGTCCTGCCCGGCTTTATTGGAACGCGAGTCAAAAATGTTGCGAGTGACAAAAGAGTTGGCCGGATTGAATGCTATACAGGGACCAAACTGCAACCGCGAGCGCCCCAGACGCGCCGCAAGGAAGGGCCCGGGGCGCCACTCGCCCCAGGCTTCGTCCAGGGAAAGATCCCATCGGCCCATGACGCTGTCATAGCTCGTCCACAGCTCGGCGCGAAAGCGCCCCTGTCCACTGTTTTTTCCGAAACTCACCCGCGCGGAGGTAAGGGAATACCAGTCGCTGGCGGCAGCGTCAGGTATATCGCCACGGAGGCCGATATATCCTGTCTGATTCAGAACCGAACCGGAAAACCGAAAAAGGGTTTCATCTTCCTCGGCGAAGACAGCGGCAGTAAAGGCCTGCGACAAGAGACACAGGAGGAGAAACAGTTTTGTGCGCGCTACGTTCATCATACGATGTGCCCTTCCATGGCCTCGGTGCGGGTAATGCGCCCATCCTCCAGATACATCCGCCGGTCAAGATACGGCAGCACCCGCGGATCGTGGGTGGAAAGCAGGAAGGTCGTTTTCATTTCGTGGTTCATCTCATGCATCAGTTCCAGCACATTCCGGCCGCTCTCTCCGTCCAGATTGGCAGTGGGTTCATCGGCCAGGACCAGGCGCGGGTTGATGATCAGGGCCCGGGCAATCGCTACCCGCTGGCGCTGCCCGCCGGAAAGTTCATCAGGGCGCTGTGCAGCCTCCTTCTCAAGACCGACTCGTTCCAGCAGGGCCAGCGCCCTCGTTCTCCGTTCCTTTTTGGGGACCCCCAAGGCCATCAGGGGCAGCTCGACGTTTTCGAGTGCGGTCAGGACCGGAATAAGGTTGAAAGACTGAAAGATAAAACCGATCTCGCGCCGGCGCAGAGCAGTTCGGGCCCGGTCATCAAGGGCGCCGAGTTCGACATCGTTTATGGATACAGTGCCCCCTGTCGCCAGATCTATTCCCCCAAGAATATTGAGCAGGGTACTCTTTCCAGAGCCGGAGGGCCCGACGATGCCGATGATCTCCGGGCTGTCGACTGAGAGGTTTATTCCCCGCAGGGCTTCGACACTTGTGTGTCCGAGCCGGTAGGTCTTGGTCAGATTGCATATCTCTATCTTGCTCATGGTCTACCTCAGTTCCCCAGCGATGCGGGGGTAAGTCTGGATCGGCTCACCGTTTCTTCACGGATTTCTTCGAAAATAACAGCGCTTGTATCACCCGGTTTCATCAAGTCAATAATGGTCATGATCGAGGGTTTCAGCTTTCCGCCAAAATCCTTCACGGCGGAAAAACTGACCCGTTTCGATTCTTTTCCCGAGCGGGCGAAATACACCATACTTACCGGCAGATAATCCCTGCCGATCCTGGCCTCGATCTTTGAATAGGGAAGCCCGCCGGTCTTGGCTTTCATCACAATGTCCCAGCCATTTCCATCACTGGCGGCAATCACCGAATCGTAGTCATCGGACTTGTCCAGATTCATCACATCGTCATTGGTGAAGGAGGTTCCCATAAAGGCATCCTTCCCGGACAGCCGCACGGGCTTGGAAACCGAGGGGGATGACATCCACATGGAAGAACCGGACATCAATACACACTTCCCGAGATCCCGCGCCGGTTCCATGAATTCCATGCGGGTACCGACATCCTTGAGGTATTCTACCCGCGCCTTGAGCATGCGGTTCTTTCCGCCAGCCTTGGCATCTTCTATCCGGATGATCATCCGGCATTCGGTAAAGTTCATGTGTCTGTCCATCTCGGCCACGATCCCATTTCCGTCTTTCTCCTGTGCAAGGAGTGATTGGGAAATCAAACCAGAAAGAAAAAAACTGATGATGAGCGAACGTACATAGGCGCTTTTCATGATTTGCTCCTTGTGCCTAGCGCTCGGCTATGGCGGAGAGAATGGGCATACGCGCACCGCGCAACGCGGGCACAATTCCGGCCACGAGGGCCGTGAGGAAACCGACGAGCAGGGACCAGATGAAATCAGTGGGCTGCACATTGCAGGTCAAGGCGAAACTGGGAATATCGAGGTTGGCCATCGACATCCCGACGGTTACTGGATTCAGTTCAAGGGCCAGGGAAGCCAGTCCCCCGACCAGGCATCCGGCAAGACTTCCCGCTATGCCGATTACCAAGGCTTCAAAAAGAAAAAGCTCGGCAATCTCGCTCTGCATCCAGCCGGAGGCCCGGAGCATGCCGATTTCCCGTTTGCGTTCAAAGATGGTCACCCGCATTGTGCCGGCCATTGTCGACAGGGAAAGGAAGAGAAGTATGCCGATGAAGATGGCGAAAAACCCGCTGTCCTTTTTCGCATCCTCGACGATGGGTTTTGCGTAATTCTGCCAACTGCGGAATACCAGTCCGAGACCGGAAAGCCTGTCCCTGTCTGCATCGATGGCTGAAAGCCCCCGTTCCCGCGCGACCGAATCGGAGCCTTCGGCGAGGCGGCAATACAGCTTGTTGATCTTCCCGTCGGCACCGAGGAAGTTCTGCGCCTGGACCAGATCCATCATCGCCATTCCCCGGTCTATCGGGGGATATCCGGAGGAATAGATGCCCGATATCTTCCAGTAATCCAGATTCGGCGCTCCATCGGCGGTGCTTGCCTGGATACGGATTTCATCCCCCACCTCAAGGGACAGAATCTCCGCCAGCTTTTTTCCGATAACGACACCCTCTCCCCCGTATACCCCGGCCGTCATCCGTTCGTCGATGGACAGAATTTCTTTCTCCCTCTGGAAATCGAGGCCCGCAAGAATTATCGGGGCCTTGCGCGAACCATCCCCGGCAAAGGCAGGGCTCATCAGGCGCGGCGCGATAAGGGGTGACCACGTCCCCCTGGAGGATCCGGCCCTTCGCACCAGATCCCCGCTTCGGGCCAATTCCCCGTCAAAGAGATTTGCACTGTCAAGCCAGACTTCAGGATCGTCGTCGTCAAAGGTTGAGCTCATGAATTGGCCATGGGAGGTGGCATAGTCGATTACTGAAGAGAACATGACCCCTTCATAGGTGCCTCGGTAAAAAGAAAGGAAGAAGACCAGAGCCGCCACCGCAATGGTGATTCCGACGATATTCACCACGGCGCGGAGGCCGTGCCGCCTCATGTTGAGGAAGGCGAGCGTGAGGAGGTTCGTGGCTGAAATGTGTTTTACGGCGATTGCGTTTTCCGGCACCGGCATGCGAGCCTCTTCGCATCCGTTCCGTGTTTTTTTGCTGACTAAAGAGCGTGCGCATCCATAAGGGATACGCCGCACTGTTTTGGGCATAAAAAAACCGCAGGAAGGATACTGATTAGAGTATGAATCCCGCGGGTTTCCCACCCGCTGCTTATCACCCCTCCAACGAAGGGGTTTCAGCCCGGAGGATATCGGTCAACCGCCATGGGGCGCTTGCCTGATATTCCCTGTATTAAGAAAAATATAGGCCATACTTGGTGGGCTGTCAACATCTTTTTTCTCAGCATGCCGGAGACGCACGCTGTCATGGAACAGACGGGGGCTTCGATGGAATAGGTTGACAGGGAAATGAGCGGGATGCTTGGGGATGACTGTTTTGACAGGGCAGGGGCGTGGGGAGTATACTGATCCGTAAAATGAAAACTCCGGCATAATCATCTTTAGGAGTCTATATGAACATCGAGAGACTTATTGAATATACGAAGAAACCTTCATTGTACGAGAATGGAACATCAGTGATGTGGACCGATCCCTACATTTCGCAACAGTTGCTGAATTGTCATATTGATTCATCCAATGATATGGCCAGCAGGAGTGATGAAAAAATTGAATTGCTGGTTAACTGGATACTATCAAGAATGAAAAACAGGGGAATGAATATACTCGATTTAGGATGCGGTCCCGGTTTATATGCTGAAAAGTTTGCCAAACTCGGTCATCATGTAACAGGGATCGATTTTTCAAAAACATCCATAGGTTATGCGAAAAGCATTGCTGCCAAGAATCAGTCTGGCGTTGAATATTTCTGTGATGACTACCTGAAATTGGAGTACAAAAACAAGTTTGATTTGGTAATACTGATCTATCTGGATTTTTGTGTGCTCAAACCGGATGAGAGAAAAATACTATTAAATAATGTATACGCATCCTTGAAAAGAGGTGGTGTTTTTGTATTCGATGTAATAAACAGCAAGAACATTGCTGAAAAAATACTAAAGCAATCATGGGAAGTCAGTACGAAAGGATTCTGGAAGAACGAACCATACATTGTCTTGAATGATGGATACCATTTCCCGGAGAACAAGGTGCTGGTAAATCAGCATATTGTGATTGACCAGAAGGATACTGTGGACAGTTATTTATTCTGGAGCACATATTATGAGTATGGAGATTTGGAGCCAATCCTGCGTGAAGCCGACTTTCATAAAATAAGCCACTTTGAAAATGTATTGCCCCCGGGCGATGTCTGGAATGGTGATAACGTAACATTTTATCTAGTCGAAAAAGAATAGCAGGGAATGACTGACAATCGCACGGATCATTGAAATCAAGGCGCATGGTTGATCCTGCAATAATATTGTGCGGGACATTCGAGACCCGCCACTCTCCACAGAGAGCGGCGGGGAGTGTGCACTTAGGGCTTCAGGATAAAATGTCCGAGGCCGTAGGTCTCGACATCTTCATAGGTGGGGATGTGATTGACACTGATGGTTTGTCCATCTTCGGATATTTCTGAGAAGACACGGATGAGCTCATCCGCGCCCGCGAGGTGACGGGCCACGCGATGTTGGAGGGGCAGGCCTTTCTCGGGATACGGGACATAGAGAAGCCCTTTGGCCGAGGCCATCTTGTAGAAATCATCCTTGCCTTCAACGATGAGCTTTTCGGTGGTGGGGCCGCGCGGATAGTCCATCGCGGGGTTTCCCGTCTCCATGAGCACCGCGAGGGCATCGGTGGCGTCGGTGAGTCCTCGGTGTGTCATACCGAACATTTTGGTGGGGGAAGGCTCAATAGGCAAGCAGTCGTTTCTGGAAATTGAACAGGGTCGCTTCGCAGAACGGCACTTCGTCCAGCGAAATCAGACCGAGCGTCTTGCGGGTCAGGATATCGAACCGGACCTGCCGTATCAGAAACGAGTAGCTCCACCGATTATGCGTCAGCAGGATGAGCGCACTCACCAGACAATTGACGGGGCGTTCGGGCGGCTTTTCTCATCGGAATAGAGGGGAGCAAACAGATTCTCATCGATCCGCTTGAACACCAGGTCGTAGAACCACCGCTCCCGCGAGTCCAGAAATGCTTCCTTCTGGGATTCGCTCAAGAAGGTATCGATATCGGAAAATCCTCCCTGCATATGCTCGTTATTGTTGCGGAACATGCAGAGTTATACCATATTCGGATGGCTTCTGGGGATCGGTGGCTACCTTTTCAGAGGGACTCAGAATTGGAAGAGTTTGAAAGGGGATTTCCTGTAAAAGAAAAGATGATAACAGATACACAATTAAAGTAGAAAGGCCGAAACCTGATAGCCGCTTCAACCTGAGCCAACGGACAAGCCGCCTCCCAGGTCAAATGAAATGGCAGCCGGACGCTCCTACGCTGGAGAGAGATGATTCATTGGACGATAAAGCATTCAATCATGGGACCTTGCGGAAAGAAGATATAATTCTACTCGCGAAGAATCGAAATGTACGTGTCATATCTTGCTTTCGTCATCCAGAAAGCTCTGCTTTGACGTCGACGCACGGTCCGCCGATTTGCGACGCAAATCCAGTGCCTCGATTATCGCCAACGCGAGCTGGTCCGAGCATGACGTCTCCTTGATTCCGCATCGGATTCCCTTTAGTTTCTCGACCGCTTCGCCCACATCCATGCCTTCGAGCAACCTTGAAAGTGTCTTCAGGTTTCCATCGCATCCGCGGAAAAAGTGGAGATTGTGCATCTTGTTGTCTTCGATCGAGAACGTAATTTTCTTTGAGCACGTGTCCTTCGGAAAATACTCATACATGGTTTTTCACCTCTTGTCGGGAGTTCTCCCGCTACCAGAATGGCGCGGGCTTTTGGGTACGATGCCGCTCGCAGTATCCGTCACAGGGGTCGCTGAAGTTGTGCGTCTTGTCGTCGTCTATCCGCTGGAGTAGGCTGGCACCAACACGGACTCGATCGCTGAGCGTCGAGCTTTGGCAGGAAGCGGTTCGACAAATACCCGAGGAAGGACAATGAGCAGGAAGAATCTGAATCG
Source organism: Treponemataceae bacterium (assembly GCA_963678065.2). GTDB lineage: Bacteria > Spirochaetota > Spirochaetia > Treponematales > Rectinemataceae. The sequence continues at coordinate 629,505 of CAXXVZ010000002.1, read as the reverse complement.
CTTGATCCTGGCGCTGCTGTGCGTCGTGAGCTATATCGTATCCGGAAAGGAAAACGTCAAGATGACCATATCGGACACGTGCTTCCTCATCGGTATAGCGTGCCTGACTGTTGGCCTGGCAAGAATCGTAAAAAGAACCGGATTTTTTTTCTTTCCCCAATACGGAATCCGGCAGTTCATTGCACTCATCACAAATGCGAAAAGACCTCGAAAGCCCATTGGTGAATCCTATGAAGACTACATTCGGGCGACCGATAAAAAAATGACGTCTGGAACTCCTCTGGCAATTGCGCTCGCCGCACTGGGGGTGTCGGCGGCGCTTGCCTTGCTCTAGTCGTCGCGGACGCGTCCACCTGACACGCGGCAACCCTGCATCCCTCACGTGATTACCGCAACTCCTTGCGATAGCGCTCCGCCTCCGAGGGCGAAGCGTACACGAGGTGACCTTGCCTGATTTCGACAAGGCTTGGCTTCTCAGCCGAGTAGTCGTGTTCTTTCTCGGGGTCATAGCAAACACGGACTCTTTTCTTTTCGGAAAGGGGATTTGGCTGAGGTATCGCCGAAAGCAGCGACCGAGTATAGGGATGGATCGGATCGCGGTACAGGGCTTCGCTTGCCGCTACTTCCAACAGTTTTCCGCAATACATGACCCCAATCCTGTCGGAGAAATACTTGACTACGGAAAGGTCGTGGGCGACGAAAATCATGGTCAGACCCAAGTCCTTTTTAAGGTCGTTGAGAAGGTTGATGACCTGCGCCCGGATCGACACGTCCAGCGCCGATACCGGTTCGTCGGCGATGACGAGCGAGGGATTGATGATTATCGCCCTCGCGATACCTATGCGTTGTCGCTGTCCGCCCGAGAACTCATGGGGGTAGCGGCTCGCGTGCTCCCGGGTAAGCCCTACCTTGTCGAGCATGTCATAGACCCTGCGGTCCACTTCCCGCTCGTCCTTCATTCCCCGTATTTTCAGCCCTTCGCCAATGATCTCCCGGACAGTCATGCGCGGATTGAGGGACTCGACCGGATCCTGGAAGATCATCGCGATGTTGGAAGTTATATACTGGCGCAAGTCCCGGGTCATTTTGCCGCTGATGTCTCGTCCCCTGAATTTGATTTCGCCGCTGAGCGGATCATACAGACGGATTATGGTCCTTCCCGTGGTAGTCTTCCCGCATCCGCTTTCTCCAACCAGGCCGAATGTCTCGGCTTCGCGCACGAAGAAGGATATATCATCGATGGATTTCACCCGCGATTTGTTCCTTCCCCTTCCCGTATCGAAATGCATGGACAGATTTTTGACCTCGAGCAGAATTTCTTTTTGTTCGTTACCCATGGCAACCTGCCGCCTCCGCCCTCATGCGCTTGATTCTGTTCCTAAGGATCTCCGGCAGCTCTACTTTTGGAGCGTCGGGATGCAGAAGCCAGGTAGCGGCGGAATGGGTCTCGCTTACCTTGAATAACGGCGGCTCCACTTCGAAGTCGATCCGCATGGCGTACTGATTCCTCTCGGCGAATGCGTCGCCTTTGGGCGGAAAGACCATATTGGGCGGGGTTCCCGGGATCGCGAGGAGCTTCTCCCTGGTTTCCAGATCAGGCATGGATGACAGCAAGGCCCAGGTGTAGGGGTGGACGGGGCTGAAGAAAATATCCTCGCAGGTTCCGTGCTCCACGATCTTGCCCGCGTACATCACATAGACCCGGTCCGCCATATTTGCCACTACGCCGAGATCATGGGTGATGAATACGACGGATAGGTTCCTCTGTTCCTTGAGTTTGTTGATGAGTTCAAGGATTCTTGCCTGGACGGTCACGTCCAAGGCGGTCGTAGGCTCATCACAGATCAAAATCTCCGGATCGTTGGCCAAAGCGATCGCGATGACGATTCGTTGCCTCATCCCTCCTGAAAACTGGAAAGGATACTGGTTGAAGCGCAGTTCAGGCTGGATGATTCCGACCGCGCCCATGAGCTCTATGGCCTTCGCCTTCGCGTCCTTCCTGGACATCTTTTTTTCCAGAGTCAGAACCTCGGTGATCTGTTTTCCGATTTTCATGATCGGGTTGAGCGCAGACAGTGGGTCCTGGAAGATCAGCCCGATTCTCTTCCCTCTGATCTGGTGAAAATCATCTTCCGTGGCTTTTGCCAGGTTCTTGCCGTCATACAATATCTCCCCATCGTCTATCATCGCGTTCCTTGAGAGAATTCCCATTATCGCTTTTACGCTGACCGATTTCCCCGAGCCGGATTCGCCGACGATGGCGATGGTCTCGCCTCTCTTCAAGCCGAACGAAACGCCTCTGACCGCGTGTACATTACCCGCATAGCTCCTGAAACGCACCTGCAAGTCCCTGACGCTCAGGATCTCTTCCTTCGGATCAAACATGGCTGCCCCTCATCATTCTTGACCGCGCATGGTCGGGTTGAGCGCGTCTCTCAGGCCATTGGAGAACAGGTTAAAGCAAATCATCAATGCCGATATGAGGATGGCGGGGAACAGGGTCTGATAGGGGTAGAGCAGCAGCACCTTCTGCCCGTTCGAAAGCAAGATGCCGATGGAAGGCTCTGGCGCCTTGAGACCCAGTCCGACATATGCCAGAAACGACTCGGCGAAGATAGCCGATGGCACGGCTATCATCATCCTGGTGATGATCGGTCCCATCGAGTTGGGGAGAATATGCTTGAAGATGAGCGCACTGTCCTTGACGCCTAGCGTCCTGGCTGCCAGGACATACTCTCTGTTCTTGAACCTGAGGAACTGCGAGCGCACCATTCTGGCTACTGGAACCCATCCCCGGATTACCAGGGCCAGGATTATCGAAGTCATTCCTGTACCGAAAGCGATGATGAAAAGGGTGACGACCACTATTTCCGGGAAGGCGCTTACGATCTCGGTGATTCTCATCATCAGGTTATCCACCCTGCCGCCGTAGAAGCCGGAAATCGCGCCATAGACGATTCCCATCACCGTATTGACGGCTACGGCGACAAGCGCGATGAGCAAGGACACGCGCGAGCCCCTCCACAACCTCGCCCACAGATCCCGTCCCAGATAGTCAGTCCCCATCCAGAAATAGCGGTCACCCGCGCCGGAATACTTGTAATAGTCCACGAGCACATCGACGATTTCGACATCGTTGATGAGCCTCTTGTTCTTCATGGCGATAATGGAGCCTTCCGGATATTTCGAGGCGTTCGCCAGGCTGGTCACTCTTTTGTTGGTGAGCAGGCGGGTTCCATCCGCGATCCCCAGTTTCTCCAGTCCAGGGATTCTGGGCGGCATGTTCGCCAGGCCGCCATCCTGGTCATTGAAACCATACGGTGTCATCGCAGGTCCGAAGACGGAAAAGAAAGCGATCAGGCAAATGACGGAAAAAGACAGTACCGATGCCTTGTTCCGCTTGAGCCTGATCATGGCATCCTTGAAATAGCCGACAGGCTGTGTTTCGAAATTGGCATCATGGATCATATCGTCCTTGTGGACGAATTCGAACATTTCCTTTGGCTGGTTTTCCATCGAGTTCATCGTGACTTCCCTCCCAGCCTGATGCGGGGATCGACGATTCCGTATGTGATGTCGACGATCAGCATCGTTACCAGCGAGACGAGCGAATAGAATATCAGAACGGCGACAGTCAGAGAGTAATCGTTGCTGTTGATGGAATTTATCATGATGCTGCCCACTCCGGGGATGGAGAATATCTTTTCCACGACGAGCGAACCGCCCAGGATGTTGGTAAACATCGGAAGTATGATGTTGACGAGGGGAACGCAGGAATTCCGAAACGCATGCCTCACCGTCGCATGCACGCGGGTCAATCCCTTGGTCTGGGCCAGCAGCATGAACTCAGAGCCGAGGGTTTCGATCAGTTCGCCCCGAAGATACCTGGTGATAGTGGCGATCGGCCCGAGAGCCAGCGCGATGACCGGCACGACGATGGAATACAGCCTCAGTCCCAGGCTGCCCGTAGCCTCGTACAGGAGTGGAAACCAGCCGAGCTTGAACGCGAAGAAATACTGCAGCATCGCCGCGAAGACAAACGAAGGAACGGAAATGCAGATGACTACCAGGAAGGAAATGACGGTATCGGTCATCCTGTTTTTCTTCAAGGCTGCCGCGGTGCCCGCTATGATGCCGAGGGGAATCGAGATGAACAGGGCGATCAGGTTAACGCCGAGAGACGCGGGTATCCGTTTCCTCAAAACCTCGAATGCGGGGACTGCCGGCTCGATCTTGACGGAGGTGCCCCAGTCGTTTTCCAATACGATGCCTTTCAGGTAGTATCCGTATTGAATGATCATGGGCTGATCCAGGTGAGCGCTCTTTTCCAGGGCTTCGATGACATTGTCCGGCAATTCCGGATTATCGTAAACGCTGCCGGGCATCAGCCTCACGACGGCGAAGCTGATGGTCAAGATGATGAACAATGTGAGGAGCATAGCGAAAATGCGCTCTATGAGGTACCTGGTCATGATTCTTTTCTCCTGCCTGAGAGTGGGATACGATACAACGGGATATCGCCATCGCCGTTGTACTGCCACAGTGTTCAGGAGTCCGTCATTTTACTATATCCGCGAATTCCCAGCCCCAGGTAGCGAAGCCGGGCTGATTCTCGATGCATGCAGTTTTGATCCTGTCGGAGATCAACACATAGTTCTGAACCTGGATGACAGGCACACTCAGCACTTCATCGAGGAATATCTTTTCCATCTTCGCGGCAAGCTTCACGACTTTCTCATCATCGCTTCTGACCGCATCGCTGATGGCCTCTTCGTACAGCGCGTCGATTTCCTTGTTGCCGTAATTGGCGACCCTGCGCGAGGAGTTGCTCGTATAAACCTGGAATTTCGCGGCTGGCGAGAAGGATTCGGCGGTGAGCGCCCAGCCCATCCAGGAAAGCTCGTAGGAGGCGGGCTGCTTGGATAACGAGGCTTTCATGATATCCAGAGCTGTGGTTAATCCCTGAAGCTTGAGCTCGAACTTATCCGGACCGAAAACCTGGACGAGGCGTTTCTGCAAGTACTCGGACAGCACTTTTGTGGCATCGATCGTTTCGAAGTAATTAAGCTGCAGAGTAAGCTTGGTCAGTTTTTCTTCCGCCATGGCCTTGTCGAAATACTCCTTGGCCAGTTTGGGATTATACCCATAATTCTCCGGAACGTTGGCTTTCGCGATCGCCAACGCCCGGTACTTCGTACCGTCGTCCAGGGCGATGGACCTGGTGGAGATTATGAGTGGCGCGGGGATGGCATAGACAAGTCTGGCCATCGCCTGCCTGTCCATCGCGTAATACAGAGCCGTCAGGAATTTCTTGTTGTGCAGTATGGGCTTGTCGGGATTCGTTCTGTTTATTTCGATGCACCGGATGTTTGGGGTATCATACATAACGAGCCGGGGATCGTCTTCGTACTTGGCGATGGTGCTGACAGACAGGGGAACGTAATCCAGCTCGCCTTTTTCGAACAGTTGAAGCCTCGTGCCGGCGTCAGCTACGACTCGCCATTTCATGCCGTCCAGATTGATGATCTCGTCATGCAAATATTGGGGGTTCCTCTCAAGAACGATATCGGCCCCCGCAGTCCAGCTTTTGATTTTGAATGGCCCTGAAGGCATGTATTTATCTATACTGGTTCCATATTGCGTGGTACGCCTCGAGGCATCCATTCCAGCCTCGAAAAGCTTTTCATACACCGGACCTGTTGTCCGCCAGGCGAAGTGCTGCATGACTTCCCTCTGCGTGAACTTCCCTTCTGTCGTGATGGAGAGCGTTGTGCTATCGACTTTTTTCAGGCCGACGTCTGCCCACGCCACAGCCTTGCCGGTCGAGACCTGGGTATAATACTCAAGGGCGTTTTTAACGGTTATATAGTTCTTTCCACAGGTCGGGCCACCTGGCGTATTGAGCATTTTGGGATCCAAAGCCATTTTCCAGGAATATATGAAAGAGTCCGCGGTAATCGGGTCGCCATTGGCCCATTTGGCCTTGGGATTGATCTTTATCTGCCAAGTGGTTCCATCTGCGTTCACAGTCGGTTTCCCTGAAGCCAGCTCCGAATTCAGGAAATGGGACTTCCTGTCGGCACTGGGCACCCACTGGTACAAACAGGCCTGCACGTAATCGATGATTTCAATTTCGCTCAACTCCGTCACATAGGCATTCAGTGTCGATGCCGGCGCTGTGAGGGAAAGATTTATGATCTTGGGGCCATTGGCCGATACTGTCGAGAGCGCCAATATGCTTGCGAGCATCATCATGAGCAGTCTTCTTTTCATAGGTTTTCCTCCGGAATATGGAAATCGTTCATACCTGTGGCTATCTCCGAGAGAGGCTTGCTTGACTCGCCGAAGGCGATAGTATCCGCGCCGGGAATGCGCGCGATACCGGGAAGAACCATAAAACCTCTTTTCACGCAGAAACCTCCTTGTGAATCGCGTGGCCTGGCAGCCTTCATTGCCGAACCCGCAAGATGACCTTGGAACAGCCTGTGCGCCCTCTTTCAGGGAGGACGGGAAAGACCATGACTATAATGATTCGAGCAAGAATCATGCCATCATCAATAACGCACTGAAAAAGCATCGCGGAGGGGAAACAGGAAGGTTTACTCATGAATTCACTCGATTCGGTACGTTTTTTGCTATTTGGATGCAAAAAAAAATCTGCCCGGGACTGCGAAAAGTAAATAGGAACAAAATTCCGCCTATTAAAAACCCATTAATTCAATGAAACCATCACTCCATCTGTTTTCATATTATAGCTATTTCTATTGGTAATTGCATTTATGAAGTTTACATTCAATATTTTAAAATTAACTCTTTTTGTATATGAGTATCATCTGCCTATTTACCTGCACAAATGCCGTTTTTTCCCAAACGGGCTATCCGGGCAGGCATGAAGAAATACGTTTATACCCCCAAAAAACTCGATTATTCGATACACAAAGCCTTTAAAAAAATTATCTTCGTCATTTTTGCAGATGGCATGACCTTTGCATATCAGGAGTTCATCGAAGAGGAGAAAAGCAAATGCCTGAACAAGACGACTCCACTCTCCGCGACGCACCGATAATCGGCATCCTGTCAAACATACTGGTGATGGACTCTGGAACATTCCCCGGTATGGAACGATCTTACGTCAATCATGACTATGTAGCCGCCATCGACGCTGCTGGCGGAATTCCCGTTCTTCTTCCTGTTGTCAAAAACACGAAAGCAATCCGTCGCCAAATCGAATCGGTCGACGCTCTGGTTCTGTCCGGAGGCTACGACCCGAACCCTCTTCTGTACGGTGAGAATCCGAGGAGGATGGCAGGCTTCATCTTTCCCGAAGTGGATGAGCACCAATTGGCCGCGATACACTTGGCGGACAGGGCTGGAAAACCCATGCTGGGGATTTGCCGCGGGCTTCAGATACTGAATATCGCTTTCGGCGGCACGCTCCATCAAGATGTCTCGCTCGTGCCGCTCAGCTATGTGCAACATACCCAGAAGAGCAGAAGGCATTCCCCCGGGCATGAAGTCTCACTGGATCGGGGGACCTTCCTCGGTGACGTCTTTGGAGAAGCCCTGATCGTGACTAACAGTTTTCATCACCTGGCGGTAAAGGACCTGGCAGAAGGCTTTATCATCAGCGCGAAAGCCCAGGATGGCATAGTGGAGGGGATCGAACGTCATGGAGGGACTCCTATAGTGGCTGTACAATGGCATCCTGAAATGATGTTCGAGAAGCACCCTGTGATGCTCGAGATCTTCAAGGGCTTCATGGAAATAATCGCAGGGAACGACCCGCATTTCCGCCAGACCGTGGCCCCTGTCATGGAGAAACTATCATGAATGGGGATAGTGCCATGCTCAAGGCGAGGATTATGAGCGTCGTCGACGAATGTTTGCCGGCATTATGCGACCTGAGCGGATATCTTCACGATAATCCGGAAACCGCATTCAAAGAGTTCAAGGCTTGCGAACGGATACTCTCGATTCTCGAGCGGGACGGTTTTGCCATCGAGCGCGGCACAGGCGGACTTGATACCGCATTCAGGGCGGCGAGTGCCAATGGAAAGGGCGGCCCTGTCGTCGCGATACTCGCGGAATACGATGCGCTGCCGGAGATCGGCCATGCATGCGGGCACAACATGATCGCTGCCATGAGCGTCGGCGCGGCACTTGCGGCGAAGCGGGTTCTGCGGGAGAGCGAGATGAACGGCACGGTCGTTCTCGTGGGAACCCCGGCCGAGGAACGCGGTGGAGGCAAGGGCATACTCGTGTCCAAAGGGTGCTTCACTGGAGTCGATTGCGCAATGATGATTCACCCCTCTACCCATACCAGGGTCGACGATTCTTCACTGGCCAGCATACGGCTGATCGTCCGGTATTCCGGCAAGCCGGCCCACGCAACCGTCTCGCCATGGAGCGGAGCGAACGCGCTGGAGGCTGTCATCCAGACGTTCAACCTGATCAACGCATGGAGGTGCCAGCTGCGGGAACCGTCCAGGATCAATGGAATAATCGTGAATGGCGGCACTGTCGTGAATATTATCCCCGAATACGCGGAAGCGCATTTCGGTATCAGGGCGACCGGCAGGGATTACCTCGAGGAACTGATCGACCGGGTACGCCAATGCGCCACAGCCGCTGCCCTGGGGATGGGGGTATCGGTCGACATAGAGCGCGTCGGCAAGGGGTACGATTCAATCATGAACAACCCCGTGCTCAAGGGCTTGATGGCCGCCAATCTATCCCTCGCGGGAGAAGAAGTCATACCGATGCCCAAGGGAGCCGGACTTGGATCGACCGATATGGGGAATGTCACGCGGAGTCTGCCCGGACTGCACTGTTACATCAAGGTAGAACCGGGCATAGAACCGCATACCGTGGGATTCGCGGAAGCATGCGTCGGGAAATCAGCCGGGAGGGCGATCGCGGCGGGCGCCAAGGCGATGGGCATGACGGTTGTCGACCTGTTCTCGGACCCAACTCTTATCCACGAGGTACATGAAGTCTTCGAGCGAAAAGAGATCCAGCCTGACTGAAGCGCCGCCAGGATTACGTGTCTCGAGCCCAACGCCGGAACGCTTCGCCCTTCGGCGTGATCTCGCTGCCCCTTCGCCCAACGCTCGACCGTATCAGCCCGCCGCTGCCGAGCACGGTCAACAGCCTTCTGGTCTCCCCTTCGGCAAGGCATACACCGGACCGCAGCAAATTCTCGCGAAGCGTGTTCCTGCCGGCGCCCGATTCCCGGGCGGCAAGCCCGGCCAGGACATCCAGCACCTTGAGTGCGATGTTGAAGTCGCAATGACATGACAGGTTTTCGCGCTCAGCCTCGAAGCTGTCCCTGTCGTCGATCAGATAGTGCGGCAGATGAGCGATCGAGATCTGTCTCTGGGCCATGAACGAAATGTAGGACGCGACATTGGCCAATTCCCGGATATTCCCGGGCCACCGACATCTGAGAAGAACGGCCTTGGCATCCGACAATAATTCGTACTCGCGTTTGGCGTTCTGCTTCAGGAAGTGATCGAGCAAGTACAGGACATCGCCGGTGCGCTCACGCAATGGCGGAACGCAGAGGGGCAGCACATTGAGTCTGTAATACAAGTCTTCCCTGAAGGTCCCCGTCTTGATCCGTTGTCGCAGGTCGTGGTTCGTGGCCGCTATGATTCGAAGATCAATATTGGTGACACGTTGGGATCCGACACGCATGATCTGTCGTTCCTGGAGAACCCGGAGAATTTTCACTTGAAGGGGCAATGGCATGTCACCGATTTCGTCGAGCAGTACGGTTCCATGATGCGCCTGCTCGAACAGTCCAGCCTTGCCATCCTTAAGGGCGCCCGTAAACGAACCGCCTTCATAGCCGAAGAGTTCGCTTTCCATAAGGCTTTCGGAGACCGCAGCGCAATTGAACGCCACGAACGGATGCTTCGCCCTGCCGGATGTATTATGGATGGACTGGGCGAGGAGCTCCTTCCCCGTGCCGCTCTCTCCGGTGATGAGCACAGTCAGGTCCGACCGCGCTATTTCGCGCGCCAGGTCGATGCACTTGCGCATTTCGGGAGAGAGTGTCTTGATGTCGTCGAAGCTGTATCGGGCCAACAGACCTTTCTGCTGCAGCTTCCGCGACAGGTTCTGCTCCAGCTGCCGGATATACGTCACTTCTTGTATATTGCAATAGGATCCCGCTATTTCGCCGAAATGCTCGATATTTCGCTTGTTTATCATGAACGAGCGGTCTTTGTACTCGAAAACTTCATCCTCGATGCGTTCCTGCGCCATCATTGGAATCATTCCCTGTGGCATGACATCCCTGGCGGGCATGCCGCGTACCTCCATGCCTATCTCCAGCATCCCGCAGAGGCTCCTGTTGCAGAGGTTTATGTTACCGCCGTTATCGAGAAGCAGGATGCCTTCGTGCGACAGGTTCACGACGGTATCGAGCTCGACGTTCTTCAGGAAGAGCTCGCGGTACTGGGCCTTTATCCCGGAATCCAGATCGACCAAGTTTTCCGAATACTTCAGGATCCTTTGGCTTATCTCGCCCTCGTAGAGCTTCAGCATGCCGACGATCTTCACGAATGTCGAGATATCTATGTACCGATGCCCGATGTCGATCACCGTGCTTATACTCGTCGGAACCCTCCAGCTTTCCCCTGGGGTAATCGCTATGTGGATATCCGGGTACTCAAGACCCTCCTCGTAGATGACGAGATTCAAGGAGTTTGTATCGAGCTTGTACAACAGCGCGGCCAGCTCCTGGGTTGTCTCGGCGTTGTCGTTTACGACCAGAACCCTGGTTCCCATCGGTATGGAACAGATTGGATAGACTTCACTCTCCTGGATGGTTCGCTGGATCACTATGAGGCGGGAGGGGTCGGCCACCCAAGGCAGGACTTGCCTGGCCTTGCTTTTATTCATGACCAGGATCGCGTCCGCCTCGAGATGTCTTGCGTCCTTCAGCTCCTCGATATAATGATTCTCTATCACGGCATAACCCGACAGAACCGACTCCAGGTTCTTCCTCAAGAACAGGCTCAAGGAAGAACCTCGGGTGTTTGTGACAATCGCTATCTTCCTGGAACATTCCATGGGTCTTCCCTCAACAAATGCATACCTGAAGCAGTATGGACGAGGTTTTTACGGGCTGCCATCATGCGCCCGCGCATGTGAACGATGATATGGGATCCTCCACCTCCTGTCTATGGAAGGGTTTTCCCGGGAAATCCTTCCTCTCGCTCGAGAACCCGGATATCGCCCGGCTCGCGCGGGAGGACCCCCGGGGAACTTCTCGGCAGCTATCGCGATGGCCTCATCTTGGACGAGGCTCAGTATGTCCTGGAGAGATTCGCGTATCTGAAGATTGCCGTGGACGCGGATCCCAGGCCGGGCGCTTCGTCGTGACGGGCCCGCGGCAGTTTGGACGTCCCGCGGTAATCACCGAATCGCTCGCAGGCAGGGCCGCTTTTCTGCTCCCTCTGCCTTTCACCCTCGCCGAGCTGTCCGGCGCGGGGGGCGTGCCATCGGATCCCTTGGAGGCGATAGTAAAAGGATTTAGGGCTATGCCCCTGACTCCCCTATACACTATAGGTCTGGGGTTTTTTGAGTGCTTCTCAATGATGTAAGCGGTACCGGATCGAGCAGCACGGCCTGCTGAACCAACCGAAAAAACAATTTCTCTCTCGATGAAGACGTTCGATGGTTAAAGCGGAAGGTAAATTCATCAAGATAATACTGCAGATTTTCACTATGTACCGCTCCTTGATGGGTACCCAAGAGCCAGCGTTTCAATGAGCTGGCAACACGATGGCAATTCGGTAAGAGATCATCTCCTATCGTTGCCTCTTGTCGAATAATTTGATGACGGAGGCTCTTTCAAAACACAAGAACAGAATGAATTATGATGAAAAGCGGGGACAGAACCTGTATGATGATGTTGCAACACAAACGTCACCAGGAGGAGCCCCCGCTGATGAAAACCATACCAGAAATACTGGGCGGAGCGCAAATACTTTTGCCGATTTCTTACGATATCCAGCGATGTTTCGAAGAATATCTCACCGACGAACATCGCTTTTTTATCGCCCTGCTCAGAGTCATTGAAGATGCTCAGCCACGGATTACATCACCATGTGCACGGACTGGCCGTCCTCCACATCGGAACGAACCGATCATGCGGGCGTTTTTCGCCCGAACGGTATTCCACATAGCGACAGTCACGGACCTTAGGAACAGGCTGATCAACGATCCGAATCTGCGGAGGATATGCGGCTTCACCTCCGTTCCAAGCTCTGCGACCTTTTCGCGTCGCTACGCGGAGTTTTCAAAAAAGACTCCGCTGATTCAGACTTTGAATACCATGGTGAAGGATTGTCATGACGGCCATATCGTCGGACACATAAATCGGGATGCGACGGAGATACGAGCACGAGAAAAACCTGTACCTGCCAAACGTGAAGCTGTTTCTTCCGTGACACCGCAACGGAAACGAGGTCGTCCCCGAAAAGGAGAAGTTCGGCCTGTGAAGGAGCCGACACAGATAGAAAAGCAAGTCGGCCAAAGCGTCAGGAAATCCTTGTCAGAACTATCCAAAGACTGTGCATGGGGATGCAAGAAGAACAGCCAGGGGAATAGGGAAACATGGAAAGGATACAAGTTGCACCTTGATGTCAGCGACACAGGATTCCCTATTTCAGCAGTCGTAACCGGCGCCAATGTTCATGATTCGCAAGTAGCGATTCCTCTGGAAAAGATAACAGAGAAAAAGGTCCGACATCTGTATTCAGTCATGGACGCTGCATACGATGCGGATCCCATCGCGACCTATATCCAGGGACGTGGGCGTGTTCCGCTGATTGATCGGAATACGCGTCGTGGGACGGAACGGGAACCATTTTCGCCGTCACAGAAGGAGCGGTACACAATCAGGACAACGGTTGAACGTGCAAACTCGCATTTGAAGGATTGGCTCATACCGGGTCAGATATTTGTACGGGGATTTGAGAAAGTATCATTCCTGCTCATGTGCGGGGTAGTGGTTCTGGCGGCCATCAAGGCTTTGCAGTACTTCATCCTTCCCGAACTGCAGAAATCGTAACCGGGCAATCCGGCAGAACCGGATTTTGTAGGGGTAGTCCATCGAGGGCACTACAAAGAGGGCTTTTTTAGTGGAAATATGATTTTCACCGTGTCAAAACAAAGTTTCGGTTACAATAACGTGCCTTTCTACAAAACAGGCTACTGAGTTTTGAAAGAATCTCTAGTCGAAAAAGAATAGCAGGGAATGACTGACAATCGCACGGATCATTGAAATCAAGGCGCATGGTTGATCCTGCAATAGTATTGTGCGGGACATTCGAGACCCGCCACTCTCCACAGAGAGCGGCGGGGAGTGTGCACTTAAGGCTTCAGGATAAAATGTCCGAGGCCGTAGGTCTCGACATCTTCATAGGTGGGGATGTGATTGACACTGATGGTTTGTCCATCTTCGGATATTTCTGAGAAGACACGGATGAGCTCATCCGCGCCCGCGAGATGACGGGCCACGCGATGTTGGAGGGGCAGGCCTTTCTCGGGATACGGGACATAGAGAAGCCCTTTGGCCGAGGCCATCTTGTAGAAATCATCCTTGCCTTCAACGATGAGCTTTTCGGTGGTGGGGCCGCGCGGATAGTCCATCGCGGGGTTTCCCGTCTCCATGAGCACCGCGAGGGCATCGGTGGCGTCGGTGAGTCCTCGGTGTGTCATACCGAACATTTTGGTGGGGGAAGGCTCAAGATGCCAAGGCTCTTTTGTGCTGGACTCGAGGTCCATCTGGGCGAAGGATGCGAGGGTGAGGGCCCGTTCCGGAGTGATTATGCAGTTCACGATGGGGTTCATCGGCCTGGCCTCGTGCATGTCGATCACGAGTCCGGCCCCCTCCTTCCTCACCATCTCGGCAACCGCATAAGCGACCTTCTGGGTCAGGCCTCCCTTCGGATTGCCCGGGAACGAGCGGTCGAGATTTCTCGCTTCGTTTCCGGACATGAGCTGATTGCTCGGAAAGTGGACATAGACATCGGGATCGGGAAATTGGTGGAGGGGATTAGTGAGGCGGCTGCCGTAGCGGTACTTCTGTTCGCCCCAGTCGGTCTTGATGGTGTAGCTCATCGGAGTGCCTTCGCCCGGAGTCGAATAGGAGAAAGCGCTGGCGTTGGTGTGCGGGATGATGATCAATCGCCCGGTGTTCACCCGCGCATTCTCCACGAGGAGGGTCGCGGCGAGAACACCCGAAGGCTCGTTGGGGTGGACGCCGCCGAGACAGATGACTGTTTTCCCGGGCGCTGCACCCTCGAGGTAAAAGACTTCGGTGTCACCCGGGCTTCCTTTGAGGTCAGAAAAGTAATCGGAGAGAAGGCCAGTGCGGGTCACGCCAGGGCCTTTGGGCACAGTCTCGAATTTCCTCATACCCAAGAAGGTAATGGTCGCGTAGATGAATATCGCGGTCATGACTCCGACGACGATGAATGAAAGAGCGGTGTTCGACAGTGCGGCTTTCGCCTTGTTTTTCTTTGGCTGGCTTGTCATGTATTCATCTCCCTCATTTGATCCCGAACAATCGCAAGAGGAGGGGCAGCGCCACAATCGCGAAGGAGGCTTTCGTTTTCAGCGATGTCGCCTGAAAGAGGCTCACGGCTATTGCGGCGAGGATGCAGCAGTAGACGGTTTTGTACAAAATGACGAGAAGCATTCTCGACCTCCCTTAAAAGATCAGCCATTTGAGGCTGGATGCGAAGATGACCGCGAGGGTTCCCAGGATATCGGCGAGGATGACCGGCACAGCCATTGTCTTCAGGGCTTGGGCGTAGCTTCCGTCGTACTTCACTACGAGCATGGCGGCGCGTCCGTCCAAGGCCGTGGGGGGGGTGAGGGTTGCAAGGCCGGCGATGAGGCTGATGCCTGCAGTGGCGATGATGGGGTTTCGCCCGAGAAGGGCGAGCATGAAGGGGATGCCGAACACCGACGCGGCTCCGTAGGTGCCGAGGACGCATCCGGAAAGTGGCAAGCCGAAGAAGAGGAGCACAAACAGGAGGGTGACAGGAGCCGAAACGGTGCTCACGACGAGGAGTCCGCGCACGCCCGTTAGCGTCATGACTTGGACAATGGAGCCAACCGCGATGAGGAGGCAGCAGACGCTTATGGAATCGGTGATGGTGTTCTTGACGGTTTCGATCAGCTTGAGCTTCTTCGACAGCAGAGCCGCGACTGCGGATCCCGTGACGAAGACCATGGTGTTGCCGATCTGCGGGAAGCTTCTCGGAAAGGCGCGCTGGAGTATCATGATTGCAATGACGACGATCAAGGGCAGGTAGGCACCCAAGGAGCCGAGCCGCGGGATTTCGCCACCGACAGTGGCGAGGAGTTCGCCGGCGTTCAGTTTCTTTCCGACGTGCTTTCTGCCGATGAGGATGGCGGAGAGCGCTCCCAGGGGGACGCTGAGAACGAGCAACGGACCGAAGAAGCCATCGTAAGGCATGTTGATGCCGGTGCTGATGATCATCGCCGGTATGTTGATGGGGGGAGCGACCAATCCGAAGACGGCGCCCATGGCGATGAAGCCGACGATGCTCTTCTTGGGGAGGCCCATCTTTTCCAGGACGGTTGCGACCAGCCCGCCCGCCGCCATTATGGCCGCGGTACCTGAACCGGTGAGGGCTCCGGGGAGCATGACGACGAACATGAGGAGTACAAGGAGCAGCGATGGCGACCAGGAGAAGCCTCTGATCAAGTCCCGCACGAATACATTGAGACCGCCGGACTGACTCCACAGTCTCATGAAGATGGAGGCCGTGATGATCACCATCACGACATCGAAATACATGAAGGCGCCTTCCACGAGATGCCGGAGCGCCAACCCTTTCCCAGCTATGAGAGCGCCACCAATGGCGCCAAAGAGCATGCCAAAGGCGGGAGAAAGCTTCAGCGCCCTTGTTGCTATAAGGAAGACCCCGATCATTATCAGTAGGATTATTATAGTCTGCCAGATCTGCGACACCTTAGGAGCTCCTTATGAAGAAAATAGGGGCCCGGGGAGCCCCGGGCCTCGTTTATCGTATTGACCGCTTAGCTCAGAATCCGACCGCGTAACCGCCGCGCCGCGGATCACCGCCTCCATACATCCATCCGGTTTTCTGATCCACGAGAACACCCTGCATTCCTCCCACGCTGCTGGTGAAGGCGCTGGAAACCTTGACGTTGTGGCCAAGGCTCGTGAGAGTTTTAATTACTTTTGGATCAACCCTGTTTTCAATGGTCCAGGACACTTCAGCGCCACGTGTGTAGAAGTCCGGCTTTGCTCCGAGGATGAACCGCGGAGACTCGATGGCCTCCTGCATCCCCATGCCAAAATCCACCACGTTCATGAGCAGCTGGAATTGAGTCAGGCCGATGCCTTCGCCTCCCGGTGTCCCGAAGACCGTGACGAACTTGCCGTCCTTGAGCACAATCGTGGGCGAGTTGTTGAGGAGCCCGCGTTTCCCCGGCTGTGGATAGTTGACATTCTTCGGGTATATGCCAGCGGTGGAGCCATCGCGCGTTCCGTTGTTGAACAATAAGCCAGTGTTGCCTACGACGACCTTGGTTCCCCAGTAGTCGCCGAGCGTCACCGTACCACCCACCGCGTTTCCGTATCGGTCGACGATGCTGAAGCTGGTGGTGCAGCCCGCGCTCGTGACATACGAGGGGTCTCCGGCCTTCGCGTAGATGACGGAAGACGTCTTGTCCGCGGACAACGCGGCTTTCTGGTAGTCCTTCGGTTGCCCGGGCTCGGGGAATTTTATCGCCTTGCCAAGGTCGATGAGAGAGCGGCGCTTCGCTGCGTACTCTTTGGATGTCAGCCCTTCGAGGGGGATATCGACGAACTTGGGATCGGCGACGTACTGGTAGACGTCGCTCTTGACGATTTTCATGATTTCCGCGATGAGGTGGAGCTCTTCGGCGCTATTGAGGCCCATTTTCTTGACATCGTAGGCTTCGATCATGTTCAACGCCATGATGAGCTCGATTCCGCCGCGGGAAGTGGCCGGCGTGCTGTAGACGTCGTAGCCTCTGTAGTTCGTCGTGACGGGTTTCACCCATTCGGGGCTGTACGATGCCAGATCCTCCAGAGTGAAGAGCCCGCCGTTTTCCTTGTAGAAGTCGGCGATCTCGCGCGCAATGTCGCCTGTATAGAAGCGATCGTAGGCGGCTTTCAGCGCGGCGCTCCTGCCCTGACCTTTGGCGAGAGCCGCGCTTTCGGCCTCGCAGAGCTTCTTGAAGGTGTTCGCCAGATCCGTCTGGATGACGACCGTACCGGCCTTCGGCGCCTTGCCGTCCTGCAGCCATATTTTAGCCGTCGTGGGATTCAGTTCGAGGATTGGCCTGTAGCTCTCGATGACGTCGCTTAGGGACTTGCTGATCGCGAAGCCACGCTCCGCGTAACCTATCGCCGGCCTGAGCACTTCCGCGAGGCTTTTCGTGCCGTACTTATCGAGCGCTTCGATCCAGCCGCCATAGTTGCCGGGAGTGACGCCGGCGAGGATTCCTCCGTCGCGCTGTTCAGGGCTCAGACCGTCGGAGGGCATTTTATAAGGCGCAGCGCCCGTCATGAGGAGTTCTTTCACCTGTCCGTCGGGCTTCCAGAAGATGGTGAGGCAGCCATTCCCCGCGGCGCCCGAAGCGTTGGGCTCCACGACGTTGAGGGCTGCCATCACTGCCACGGCTGCGTCGACGGCATTGCCTCCGTCGCGGAGAATCTGCAGTCCAGCCTCGGACGCAAGCGAGTGGGCAGAAGCCACGACACCCTGTTTGCCGACTACATCCGGTCGGTATGTGGTTTGGGCACCCACGGATGTCCCGACGACGAGCAGAATCGCAACGACCAGCAAGGCCGTAAAGCGAGCGCTCGAGGCTCGAGTTGCCTTGTTCTTGTTCATACACTCCCTCCTTTTAGGGTAGTACTGCGGCGGCCGTACGCGTGGACCGTATCCTGGTCTGTGACGCCGATCGCCGCTCTGCGATGAATACTCAAGTCGTCAATTTCCCGTAAACAGCGACTTGAATATGGTGACCAGATCGAGGGTCTCATCTATGAGTGTGACAGGGATCTTTTTCTTGGAACCGAGGTCGGTGAAATAGCCATCCTTGTTGCCATCCTTCTTCACGATGAGATAATTGCAGTACGGAGCCACAAGATTGATGAATTTGGCCGAAAGGGCGCCACGGCGGGATTCCCCCCCGATGTGGAGACCGACAATGTACATCTTCTCTTTCCGCGCCTTATCTATGAGGTGATTGATGCGGGCGATCTCCTCATCTTCATCCATGCCAGCCGCGCCCAGGCCCTTGGAGCTGCCGCCCATGACCAGAAAGAGGGTTTTTGACCCCGTGATCTTATCGACTTCAGCGATGGCATCGTAGCCGGATTTGATCTTGCTGCGGTCCAGAAGGAGTTTTACGGCGTGCGCATCCGCGCTTTGTCCGGCCGTAGTGACGAATACAGGTATTCCTGCGCTTGGTACCGCCGATCCGGAAGGGATGGCTCCCAAATATGAGACGAACATAGTCAAGACCAACAGCAATGTGCCAAAACGCGTTGCTTGCCTTCCGGGCATACTTACACCTCTCCCTTTTGATCCTTTTGTAGACCTGGTCATTGAGTTTTATTGTCTTGTCCGATACGTGGGCGACCTGTCAGATCCGGAATATCCTCTGCAGAAGATCGCCGATATCCTTAGGGGCTTTTAAGAGGAACAGCGGTATTCCCAGCCTTTGCGCTTCCTTTGAAAATTTTCCATCCTTGTTCCCCTCGAGCGTAGCGATGATGCAGTCAGCCCGCGCGATGACGAGGTCTATGAACTTCTCGGAGTTGGCTCCGCGCCGCGCCTCGCCGCCGATATGGACGGCAATGACTTTCACCCCCGCCGTTTTTGCTTTTGCAAGAAGGGCTGAAACTCTTGAGAGCTCCATGGAAACGCTGAAGCCAGCCTCGCCCAAGCCTTTCAGGCTCGCTCCCGTCACGACTATTACCGTTTTGAAACCATTGAGTTCCGGAACGTCGATGAGGTCGTCGTACAGATGTTCGACGCCGATACGCCGTGCCGCGGCGCTGACAGTGAACGCATCAGGACTTTGCCCGCACGAAGTGATCAACGCCGGAGTCATGGCATGGAAAACATGGCCATTTATCCCGCTTTGCGAGAATAAATCCGCGGAGGCAAGGCAAAGACAGCATATAAATGAAATGACGTACAATGATCGTTTCATTTCTGCTCTTTTGTTTGCCACATGCACATTGTTTGCACAGATTCAGTTTTGCGTAAAGATATGTTTCATTATTATCTTTATAATCATTTTTATCACCACATCTTTGCATGGCGATCATAACGTCACGCGCGGATGGAATTCCCTGAACGCTTTCTGGCATAGACCGTGAGAGGCCTGCCGATATGCTGGTAGCGATAGTTTTTCTCGAGAAAACCTTCTTCTGCGAGATATTCCAGATAGCGGTGGGCCGTGATGCGGGAGACGGGAATGGACGAACAAATGTCATCTATTCCAATCTCTCCGTTCATAGGCTCGAGAGCCATTTTGACTCGTTCCATGGTAGTCAGACTGATTCCCTTGGGCAGTGTGTCGGGTGAAATGCTTTTTGTTGTGGCTCCCGTCATCACGGTATCGACTCGTTCCTGGTCGATTATTCCCGCGGATTCCAGCGATTTGCGGCGGCGAATATAGCTGGAGAGGGAGTTTTTGTATCTGGTCACATCGAAAGGCTTGATTATGTAGTCGAATACGCCGAAACGGATTGATTCTTTCACGGTATCAGCATCGTGTGCAGCGGTGATCAGTATTATGTCGGATGGATAATCGTTCTTTCTTATGATCTTCAGCAGCTCGATCCCGCGAATGTCCGGCAGATAAATATCGAGTATGATAAGGTCGATTATATTCTGGGCAAGGAAATCCAAGGCTTCGGCGCCATTATGCGCCACCTTGGTCACGATAAAGCCATCGGATGATTCGGTAAACTGCCGATTCAGGTCGGCGACCATAAAATCATCCTCCACGATCATCACACATATGGGGTTCATAGTCTGTCCTTGGGTATGTGAACAATCATCATCACGCCATCTTTTTCTCGCACTTCTATTGTCCCTTCCAACATCTCCACCTGCTTTTTGACGAGATAGAGCCCAACGCCCATGTGACCTTCCCCTTTCGAAGTGGTTCCTTGAAAGAATAGTCTTTTGCGCAATGATGGATCTATCCCTGTTCCGTTGTCCTCGACGATGAGTTCAAGCCATCCGCTCCGGGGCAAAAAATGCAAAACGATATGTTTTTCCTCCTGGTTGCTCGCTTTTAAGGCTTCGATCGCATTCTGCACCAAATTGCCGATGATGGTGATGAAGGCCGCGGTCGTTGAGGATCTCAAGGCGGGAAGATGGCTTCTTTCTTCTATCTCCACATCTATGTTTGATTCGCATGCCTCGTCCATCTTTGCAAGAACCAAGGCCAAAATCTCTGCGGGCTCGATGGCGAGGCGCAAAGCATCCACTGATCGTTGCTGCCTGGACACAGTGCTTTTCACGTATGCCAACGCATCGGCGTGACGATCTATCTGCAACAGACCGGAAACGACCTGCAATTTATTCATGAACTCATGCTTTTGAGCCCGGAGGGCCGCAGTGTACTGTTTAATCGCCATCAATTCCCCGGCAAGCAATTTCATCTCGCTTCTGTCCCGCAAGGTGGCGACGGCGCCGATTATCTCCTCGCCCGACACCATGGGTATGCGGTTTACCACAACATCCCTTCCTCCAAGGCTCATCTCCTCATCGATTGATGACCTCCCGGTGGCGATCACCGAATCAAGGCCTATCGACGTGGATATTGCCGGGCAATCCGAAGAATCGGCGCCGTCATCGATGGCCAGGAGCCTGCGGGCGCTTTCGTTGATCAGGAGCAGATTGCCCGTCCGATCCACCGCTACTATGCCTTCCATCACAGTGGAGATGATGACGTTCCTTTCTTCCAGGAGTGTGGCTATTTCCGCAGGTTCAAGTCCAAAAATGCTCTTTTTGATATTGTGCGTGAGGATGGTCGAGCCCACTATGCCTATGGCGAGGGTGATCACTCCGATATAGTAAAGGATAGTGGTGATGTTCTGCGTCTCTTCCTTGAGATCATCCAGATTGAGGCCGACGGAGACGACGCCGATCTGTATACCTTCCTCATTCTTGATGGGAACGAAAGAACGAATGGAAGTGGTCAAGGTTCCCTTTGCCGTTGAGACATAGCTCTCGCCTTTCAAGGCGCGTTCTTCATCCCCGCCGATGAATTTCTTTCCTATTCTCGAGGGGGCGGGGTGCGAATACCGGACGCTGTTCATGTTGAAGACGACAATGAAGCTGGTTTCCGTAAATATGCGGATACGTTCCACTATCGGCTGAATGATGTACTGTGGCTCGTTCATGGAGAACGCTGCGATTATATCGGAATCCATCGCAAGTTCCTTGGCGATGCTGAGGACTTTTTTCGAGCCGTTATCGATGATGTAATCTTTGATGAACGCTCTCACTGCGGATATCTGGATAATGACGGAAATCATGACGGTCGCCATCATCACAGCCGCTATTCTCGTTCGCAGACTTATAGGGGAAGAATGTGTCATGTGATGGTTCCGCTCATTTCCTTTTATACCATTCTGCATGCCGGCCGACGCCGAACGCTCCCGCTTCAGCGCCTTCCTGCCCGGAGTCTGGCCGCCGCGGCTTCGAGCGTTTCGATTTTCTTGGCGAAGGCGAAGCGAACCATGTTTTTCCCCAGGCCCGGTGTCGCGTAGAAACTCGATCCCGGCACGATGGCGACGCCGTATCTTTCCGGCAACATGCGGGCGAAAGCGTAGTCGTCGCCATCGAATTTCCACGCACTGAAATCCGCGAGGGCATAGTAGGCGCCCTCCGGAACGTGGGCGGTGAAGTCCAGATCTTCGAGAACAGTCATGATTTTTTCCCGTCGCAGGGTGTAATCGCGTCTGAGTTGCACGTAATACGAGTCCGGCAATTCGAGGGCCGTGACGCAGGCAGCCTGGAGGGGAACCGGCGCGCAGATCGTCGTGAAATCGTGGATCGTGCGGAACGCGGTGGACAGCGGATCGGGAGCGCAAGCGTAACCGAGCCGCCAGCCGGTCATGGCGAAGGTCTTGCCGAAACCGTTTATCGTGATCGTCCGTTCCGCCATTCCATCCAGGGTCGCGAGAGGAGTGTGCTGGCGGCCATCGTAGATGATGTCCTCGTAGATTTCATCGGTGATCGCAATGACATCGAATCGCCGGCACAGTTCGGCGACCGCTTCGAGTTCGGTTCGCGTGAACACGCGTCCGGTCGGATTGTGCGGCGTGTTGAGAATGATCGCGCGCGTCTTCTCGTTGAACGCGGAGCGGAGCCTGTCCGGCTCGAGCGCAAAGTCGGGGCCCTCGAGCGCCACGAAACGCGGCGTTCCGCCTGCAAAAATGACTTCCGGCAGATACCCTTCGTGGAAGGGCTCGATGATGATGACTTCGTCGCCCGGACTGACGAGGGACATCAGCGCCACCGATATGGCCTCGGTCACGCCGCAGGTGACGGTGATGTGCTTGTCGGGGTCGAAAACGAGCCCGTACCTGTTCTGCATCTTCGCGGCGATTGCCTGGCGCAGAGGCGGATTTCCCCAGGTGACGCCATACTGATTCATTCCCGAATCGAGTGCGCGGTGCGCTGCGTCGATCACTTCACGCGGAGGATCGAAGTCGGGGAAGCCTTGGGACAGGTTGATTGCCTCATGTCTGATAGCCAGGCGCGTCATCTCGCGGATGAACGATTCGCGAAGTCCCTTCAATCGATGAGCCATCTGCATCGCCGTTACTCCAGGGGAAATTTGATGCAGGATACACAAGAGGCAGATCGCTGTCAAATCGATACTGAACTGTCAAATATGGGAATGAAATACGGTGCTGGAACAGGCCGCCGGCGGTGAAAAGTCGCCAAGACGGTCTTCATCCCCTACCTCCCGGCGGTCAGGGGACGGTGCCGGAGGGGTTCAGCGCAGCACGGACAGGAACAGGCGTTCGATATCGTAATCGTTGAACGAGGTCGTCGGCTTGTATATCTCGCCGAACTTTTTGGCATGGCCGTCGGAGATCCACCTCTCGGTCGCCTCGTTGAGCTGGATTTCATGACCGGCGTTCTGCGAGAGGATGTATTTGTACTTTTCGATGCACTTGAATTGGATCAGCATGCGCGGATCGCGGTGGCTGGCGACCTCGAGTTCGAGCAACGTGCACCAGCCGATCGCGTGGCAGGCGCAGTCCTTGCGCATTTTCTGCAAGAGGATGCGAAGCTGGTCTTTCGCCACATCCACGATGTCAGTTCCTTCCGTTCCCATTCTGGTTTCCTGTACAATAAGCGGGCTCATGCTGTTATGCCGTACTCTGCGCGCCGATGCAATATCTGCGCGGGGCCGCGAAGGACATCCGCACGGCGGGAACATCTTCTTTCATCGTGGCGGCCTTCGTCGACCGGTCATGATCCGGCAAGAAATGACCGGCCTTTTCGTGATGCCCGGGGTATCCTGATGGTGGGGACAGCATTGATGACAGGCCTGGCGCTGACTCGGCAACAAGCCCGGTGAGGGATGCAAGGGTTTGCCCGGGATGGAGGTGTTCGTGACCTGGCAGGAGAGGATGAACGCGGCGCTCGGCGCGATCGAGGCGGGACTCGACGGGAATCTGGACTGGGATACGGTCGCCGCGGCGGCGAATTGTTCCCTCTACCATTTTTTCAGGGTCTTCGAGGTGGTCGCCGGCATGAGCGCCGGGGATTATCTCAGGCGACGTCGCCTCTCGAAGGCCGCGCTCGACCTCGCCGCGGGAGGCTTCAGGGTGATCGATGTCGCCCTCCGCTACGGGTACGAGACACCCGAATCATTCAGCAAGGCCTTCAAGCGAACCTTCGGCGTAAAGCCCTCGGAACTCGGTCCGGGAGGGCCCGCTCTGGCGCTTTTCACGCCCATGAAGGTTTTACTCGTCCTCAAAGGAGCACAGGAGATGAAGTACAGGATCGAAGAGCGGGAAGCCATCGATGTGATCGGGCCGACGCTGCGCACAGGGAGTGACGGGGGCAGGAATCTCCGCGAGATCCCGGCCTACTGGCAGGAATGCATGCAAAACGGTTCTTTCGGGAAGCTCGTGGCCGCCTGCGGACCGATGGGGATTCTGGGTATTTGCCTTCCGGCCGCGGATGCGAGAACCGGGGAGTTCGACTACATGATCGGCGTCGAGGCAGGAGCCGTGCCCGGAACTGAATCCGGGGCGGGCTCTGTCCCTGATTCAGGCCAGGAGAGGTCAAAGCCGGAGCGCCTTCCCGCAGAGTGGAAGCGGGCGAGGATCCCCGCCTCGACCTACGGCGTCTTCGAGTCGCTGGGGCCGATGCCGCTCTCCATCCAGGAAGTCTGGAAGCGCGTCTTCTCCGAGTGGTTCCCGGCATCGGGATACGAGCACGCGGGCACGCCGGATTTCGAGGTTTACCCTCCCTTCATGCCGGGTGATCCCCGCGGCGACGGTGACTCACCGGAATGCTACGCCGAGGTCTGGGTTCCGCTCAGGAAGTCGGCGGGCTGAGAAACGAGTTCCGGTCGCAGGCCGGCCGGGAGAGAGTGGAATGGCCTTTGGGGTGCCGAATCCCGGAGGCCATTCCGCGTTGTTCGGGTGGCGAAGGTGGCGGCAGCGGAAGTTGTCGACATCATATTTCTTCTTGTAGAAACATGACAAATATTCATTGAGGGCCAGCGAAGAAGCTTTGCCCACTCGGGATTCGCAGCACTTTCCTGAAAATCTTTTCGTCGAGGATTCGACCCCGCAGATCGATGATAAGAGGAAGCTTCCTTTCGTCGACATGGATCGAGATCCAGGGTGCGTTGACTGTCTGGCGGGAAGTGCGCAGGGACCCTTCATGCGGCCGGCTTTTCGTGATTGCCACCTGCTCGATTCCAAACGTCTTCCGGCCTGCCGGCGCGAGGGTTTTTATGGTAACCAGGGATGTTTTTCCGTCGATAGAAATCTCGACGACATAGATGCCGCAATAGAGCCACATGCCGCACGCGAAGCCGAAGCCCGCGAGGAATACAAATCCGGCGAGAAGAATCCTGACGGCAAGGGGCGCGAGAATGCCTCCGTCGGCTTGTGCCATTCCGTACCGAAGGAGAATGTCCGTACCCCACCACAGCGAGGCCACGGCACAGAGGATCGAGAGGATCAGCACGAAACGGACGGCGCGGATCCGGGTGCCGCCTGCGCTGAAAACGGCTATGGGCATCGCAGCCTCGTTTTCCGGCCTGACTCTGCGATACTCTATCGCTGAGAGCGTGCAGGCTGGCGCTGCCAATAATGGGCGCGGCATTCCGGACCTGTCAATGCCGACGCCGGGATTGCGCATGTCTGCCGTCGGGGTCGACATGATGTCGGAATACCGGCCCGGCCATCAGGATGCGGTGAGGCCTCTGGCTGGCGGCACTGTATCGAGCATTCTAATATAGAAGGAAACAGAACATGAAATCGATCCGTACCTAGAGGCTCCTCAAGAACCTTCTTTCTTATCTTTCAGGCAGTTCTCAGCTGCCACTCTTGGATAAATAATAACCTTCTGACCATCCGAACAATGGCATCAATATGTGACATAAAAATGCTTTCTCCTTTCTCCTCGCCGTACCATCAGGTACATTACCAATGAATACCATCATCCAACAGGACCTTCGTCAAGTCGGACGGCAGCGCCCAAAGTGGCGGTGGCAATCTACGACGCTGTCGCAAGCCTTCCGGTCTAGCGCTATTACCGAAAGTCAGGCGCCGACGCCTTCATCACTTTCGTCGACGGCTGGCGTGAAGGTATCCCTCGATGCCGACGGGGGCTGGGCAATCCTCACTCAATTCAACCGGTTGAGCGATTTTCCAGACTGAATACCCACTGCAATATCGTCGATCGTAAAATAATGCATCGACTATCGTAATACCCGACATGGACAACGCAGTGATCGATTGCGTAAATGATTGTCGATGGAGGGCGGAATGGAACACTACGGGGAACCCGCACGGAGGATTCCTATCAAGGCGATGTTCGATGTTCTGGTTGCCGGAGGCGGGCCTGCCGGCTTCAGCGCAGCCGTCTCGGCGGCTAGGTCAGGAGCTTCGACGCTTCTAGTCGAACAGTCGGGCTGTCTCGGCGGAGTGGCGACATCGGGATTGATGAGTCATTGGACCGGTGAGACGCGAGGCGGATTTTACGAAGAGATTCTGGCTCGCTCGTCGGTGCCGGGAGGTGGCTCTGATATGGGGCGGCACGGGAACGCCTCACAGCTTATCGATCATGAACGCCTGAAGCTCGTGATGCTCGACATGCTCGAAGAATCCGGGGCGAAGCTTCAGTTGTACAGTTTCGCGGCCGGCGTGATTCAGGACGATTCCCGTGTCCGCGGAATTATCACTGAAAGCAAGTCCGGACGCGAAGCGATCATGGCGAAGATCACGGTGGACGCCTCGGGAGACGGTGACATTGCTGCGATGGCCGGAGTTCCCTTTCACAAAGGTCGCGAGGGCGACGGAAAAACGCAGCCGATGACGATCATGCTCCAGCTAGGCGGCGTCGACACGGGGCGAGTACGGTATGTCCATGGATTCGAGGACAGCTACGATATACCTTCGGGGGACATCCAGTCGCTTGCACGCCTTAACATTCCGCATCCTGCAGGGCATGCTCTCATATATCCTTCCCCCCTG
This sequence comes from Treponemataceae bacterium, assembly GCA_963678065.2. Classification (GTDB taxonomy): domain Bacteria; phylum Spirochaetota; class Spirochaetia; order Treponematales; family Rectinemataceae. The sequence goes on along the minus strand of CAXXVZ010000002.1, from coordinate 602,693 downwards.
CCTGGCGTCGTTACGCTCAACATGACCAACGCGATAGATTTCGATGGAACGAATGTCGACGATCTGACGAAGGCCGACCGCGAATGCAGGAACCAGATTCCGTACATCCTGAAATTTCTAAAGGATCAGGTTCCCGGATTTGAAAATGCTTTTCTTCTAAAATCAGCCTCGGCGATCGGCGTCCGCGAAACGAGGCATTTCAAAGGGCTGAAGACTATAACGGAACACGACATCCTCGATGCGCGCATTTTCGATGATTGGGTAGTGACGAAGGCCCATTTCAATTTTGATGTGCACAATCTCTCGGGAGCCGGACTCGACGAGACGGGCGTGCAGAAACGTTTCGCCCAGCGTTATGGTTATACGATACCATATGGCTGCCTGGTGCCCGAGGGAACGGACGGATTGTTGCTGGCGGGGCGCAACATTTCCGGGACCCATCTTGCGCACTCAAATTTCAGGGTCATGCCGATCTGCGCGAATATCGGACAGGCTGCGGGGATTGCCGCGGCACTCTGCGTGGAGCATGGAATACAGCCGCGGGAATTGCCAGCAGAGTGCATCCAGGAAGTTCTCTCGGGACTGGGCGTTCAACCCTGATCTGGGTCAATCCTGTCCGCAGGCAACTCTGGCCGGAGTCAGGCGCGATCCGATTCTTCGTTTTTCCTTTGGAGGTAATCCGTCGGCGTCATGCGCATGACGCGCATGAAAGTGTTGAAAAAGGTCCGGTAATTGGGGATGCCGACCATCTCGGCTATCTGCTGCATCTGCCAGACGCCTTCGTCGATATATTCTATGGCGTGCCGGATTCTGACGGCATTCATGTGCTCGTTGAAAGTATGGCCGACTTCCTGCTTGAAAATTGCGCTGAAATAATTCGGGTGCATGGCCGCGAGGCTCGCGGCGGAGGCGAGATCGAGGGGACTGGAAAAAGACTTTTCGATCTCGTCCACCACCCGCTGAATCCGGGGCTTGAGCCGGGTGATTCCCGAGGAGAGCAGGATAAAACTCATTTTCTCCTCCACCCAGAGTTCCAGCTCGCGGGAAGACGGACAGTGCGCCGCCTGCATCGGCCACAGCGATGTTTCCCAGGTCGAGTCGTTACTGCCGAGCGATTTTGCGATACGGCTCAGTAATCCGGCGACGATCATGCGAGTGTGGTCCGGTGGCAACCGCTCTTCCTGTGCGAGCCGGATTATTTTCCGCGCTTGACTCCCATACCGTTCGGAAATATCCGCATTGACATCCTCGTCCTTCAGGGAATTCAGGCGATTTTCAAAGTTCCTGTCGAGTGGCTTCCATGGTTTTTCGTATACATGTATCTTCTTATCGGGATTGTAGAATGAATCGAACAGGGCTTCGCGCGCTTCTTCATATGCCAATCCCGCTTCGGCCAAGGTGTTGCGGGGCGTGCTGATCCCCGTATGAGTGCATATCCCGCCATAGGTTTCTCCGGTCAGGTTTTCTATGAGTGTCAGCGCTACCTCCGAGAGGGATCCCTTGGTCCCGAGGCCCGAAAACAGGATCATGACGTGCTGTCCGTCATCCATTTCGGCGTGCAGGATCGGCAGCGTATTTTTTTTGGCATCGAGAATCCCTGAAATTCTTTCTGTCTCGTTTCGCAGGGTGATTCCCGTGCAGGATTCCTCCTCGCCCGAAAGCCCAGAGGCAGTGAGCCGAATCAGTGCGACGACGAATGCGCTGTCAGTGAACATCTCCCTGATACCCGGCGGTATAGCGGAGAGTTCGGACTGTGCCTCCCCCTTGATTGACAGGGCGAGAGCCGGCAGATTCCTCAGTAGTCTCTCTTCGGCCGATCCTCCTTCCTTTTTTCTCCGCTCCAGTATCCGATCCCGGATCGACGAGAATTTTTCCAGCAACTCCGCGGGGATCATGGACGCTTTGAGTATGTAATCTATCGCGCCCAGGCGGAGCGCTTCGTGGACATGCTTGAAGTCTTCGTGGCTGGTTATGAATGCGAAAGATGAATAAGGGAGCATTGGAATCAGGCGCTCCATCACTTCCATTCCGGTCATTCCCGGCATGGAAATATCGAGGACGATGAGATCCGGTTCCAGACGCACGCAGGCTTCGACGGCTTCCTTCCCGTTCGAGGCGAGCCCCGCAAGCCTGAATCCGGCTTCTTCCCAGAGGAATCCGTTCTGGAAATAATCGAGGACTATCGCCTCGTCATCCACGAGAAATACATCGAGTGTATTCATGAGGGGTATTCCTGGAGGGGGATCCTGATGGTTGCCGCAGTGCCGCACTGAAGCCGCGTCACGCTGAATGAACCCGCTTTCCCGTAATGATGAGAAATACGTTCTGCCACGCTGCGCAGACCTATTCCCGAACCTGACCCATCTGGTCTATTTCCCGGGGATGCCAGGGTTCCGAGCGCCGATTCGGGAATCCCGTGACCATTGTCCTCTATCACTAGCACAAGGAATGTCCTTTCGCTTTCTTCGGATATCTGCGCGGAAATCGTCAGGATTCCCGGATGGCCCAGACCGTTGAAGCCATGCAGGATGGAGTTTTCCACCAGAGGTTGCAGGATCAGTTTGGGAACCGGAATGGAGCCGGTCCGGGGCGCGATGGCATAGATGATCGAGAACTCGTCCGGTCTCGTCAGTTTCAGCAGTTTGAAATAGTGGTTGAGGAATTCCAGCTCTTTGGCGAGCATCACCTTTTCTGAAATTTTGTCCAGACTCATGGACAGCATATGGACGAGCGCCTGGACCATCGTGTGGACATCGTCCGTCCTTCCCATGGAAGCGCAGTGTCCAATGCTATTCAGTGTATTGAAGAGAAAATGTGGATTGATCTGTGCATCGATGGCCTTCATGTCGGCTACACGTTTCAGTTTTTCCGATTCCCGCAGATCGGAGATGAGGTTCTGTATTTTGAGGATCATCCCGTCTACGGCCAGGGAGAGGATACCCACTTCGTCTTTTCTGTCGGTATAGGGAAGTCCGTCATACGCATCTATGCGAATCCGGGAGACTTCCCCAGCCAGTCGCTCTAGGGGCTTGCTGAAATAGCCGGTGAGTATCCAGTTGATGATGAAACTGGCCGCGAGGACGCCCAGAAGCATTTGTAGCGCCGAAAGCACCATCGCATCTAAAGTCTTCCTGATCACCGCGTCGCTCGAAATGAACACCGGTTTCCATCCGTAACGATTCGTCGGTTCGATCGACATTACCGTATAGGATTTCCCCTTGTGGGTTATCTTCCTGGCTGAACTTCCGGCAGCCTTGAACGTATCGTAGAGATCGGACGGAATTCTAAGGCTGTTGTCGTTGATGGAATAATCGAGCACCGGATTTCCGGCCTTCGTAATCACGGTGTTTCCTTTGGATGTTAGCACGATCATGGTGGAAGGATTCTGGAAATCGAGCTTGGGAAGCAGGACGGGAAGCTCGAGCAGGGATACATCCATTGCGATGATGCCCTTTCCCACACCGGCGATGGTGGCGACCCTGACACCGATCGTGATTGTCCAGTTGCTGAGGTTTGACAGATACGGTTCCGAGCAGACAACGCCGAGGATTGACCCCCCCAGCCTTTCCCTGATCTGTTCAAGGGCGAGCGGACCGAGTGCCCTGATCTGTGCCTTCGGATATCCGATTATCGAATCGCCATCCCTGATGATATAGAGACGTTCAGCGATGGTATAAGCCTCCGCGTAGGTTTTAAGAATACGCTCCACATCCTCCGCAGGCAATGTCCACAATTGTCTGTTCGCGGCTACCGAGAGTATCAGGGTATTGAATTGACTTTGATGTGCCCCGAGAAGCTGATCGGCGTGGGAGAGCATTGATCTCATGGTATCGCTTCTTTCCCTGTCGATGACCTCTTTGGAAATCCTGAAGGCCATGACGGTCATGAACGCGACGGCGATGACGAGAAGACCGAAGGTCGCGGCGATCAGTCTCTTGCTTGTCGACAGGGGGAGCCAACGGATTCTGCGGGGTGGGATTCCTGTCATTGCCGCATTCTAGCGCATCGGCGAATCAGGTCAAGGCGGAAAGCCCGAGTGTGAATATTTTACATCTACATTCATAACCGGCTTCATGTACAGATCCGGGAAATGCCCGCACAATCGATTGAAGTCAGAGGGAGAACAAGAAAAACCGGGGGCGAAAATACGTGAATGATCGAGCAATAAAACGGGAGCGGGGATCTGCCGATCGGATCACTTCCGGACATGGATTCCGGAAATGGTGGATTGTCTATCTCATGATGCTTCCGGGCATTGTCTATTTCGTCATATTCCGGTACGGACCCATCGGCGGACTCGTGATCGCCTTTCAGGATTTCAAGGTTCTCAAGGGCATGTTCCACAGTCCTTGGGTCGGCCTCAAGCATTTCGAGGCTATGTTCGCGAGTCCCGTCTTCGGGAGGATAATGTGGAATACCCTGAACATAAGCGTGCTGAAGCTGGCGGCAGGATTCGGCCCGCCTATCATCCTCGCCCTCATGCTGAACGAGATGCGGTTCAGGAGACTCAAGAAGTTCATCCAGACGGTGAGTTATCTTCCACATTTCATCTCCTGGGTCATCGTCGCGGGGCTTCTGCTCGCCCTTCTCTCGCCGGGCGACGGGATCGTCAACGCTCTCATCAAAAGCGCGGGAGGGCAGAGCGTCCAGTTCATGACCGACCAGAGGTGGTTCGTATTCGTTCTCGTGGCATCGGAAGTGTGGAAAGGACTGGGATGGGGCGCCATTGTATACCTCGCCGCACTCTCAGGCATCGATCCGGGGCTTTTCGAAGCGGCCCGTCTGGACGGAGCTTCGCGCCTCATGCAGATCAGGCACATTTCGCTGCCGAGCATTTCCAGCGTCATCGTCCTTATGTTCGTCCTGAAACTGGGATACATCCTGGACGCCGGTTTCGAGCAGATATATATCCTGTACAACCCGCAGGTCTATCCGGTCGCGGACATACTCGACACCTGGGTTTACCGCAACGGAATCGAGCAGTTCCGGTTTTCCATTTCCGCGGCGACAGGCCTTTTTAAATCGACAATCGGACTGGCGCTTGTCCTCGGCGGAAATGCGCTGTCGCGGAAGCTGACCGATTCGGGCATCTGGTGAGGAGCGCCACGGTGAAAAAAAGGAAAAACGCATGAAGCCCGGAATCAGGAATACTCCGGGAGACACTGTCTTTGAATATGTCAATGCGGTGATTCTGCTGGTTCTTGCCGCTGTCACCATTTTCCCGTTCATGTACATTCTCTCCGTATCCCTGACTCCCCTGGACGTCCTTGCCAAGGCAGGAAGTTTTCAACTGATTCCGAAGAGAATTTCCTTCGATGCGTTCCGTTTCATCATCGGCCAGCAACTCATACCGCAGGCATTCTTCAACTCGATTGTCATCACGGTCACGGGGACAATCATAAGTCTCTTCGGCACGTCGCTCCTGGCCTATGCGCTCTCGCTGGTAAAATTGCCGGGACGCCGGTTCTGGCTTGTGTTCGTCCTCGTACCCATGGTGTTTTCTGGTGGAATCATCCCGCTTTTCCTGCTCGTGAAAGCACTGGGCATGATGGATTCCATGTGGGCCGTCGTGATGCCGGGCGCTATCTCCACCTACAACCTCCTCATCATGAAAAACTTTTTCGAGGCACTTCCCGCCGAGCTGGCGGAGTCTGCCCACATGGATGGCGCCCATCACTTCACCATTTTTTCCCGCATCGTCCTTCCATTGTCCAGCGCCGTCATTGCGACAATAGGCCTGTTCTACGCGGTTGGCTTGTGGAATGGATTTTTCAACGCGCTCATGTTCATCAATACCGAGGCGCGGAAACCGCTCCAGGTGATTCTTCGCGATGTTCTCATGGACAGCCTGAAAACCGAAACACAGACTGTCCTCGATAAATTCGAGCTGCTGCCGGGATTGACCCTGAAGATGGCGGCTGTCGTCTTCTCCGTTTTTCCGCTGTTGATCGTATATCCCTTCGTCCAGAAATATTTCACCAAGGGCATACTGATAGGTTCCGTAAAAGGATGATCCAGGTTCCGTGGCGGGCATCCGATGCCCGAATGTCAATACAGGAGGCGAGAATGAAAAGAACCATCGTGGCGGTGCTGGCGCTGGTCAGCGCGGTATCCATGGCGTGGACTCAGGGTGCGGGCAGTTCAGGAAAAACCTATCAGGTCGTGTTCTGGGAACACGCACCCTGGACACGGGCTGCGCAGGCAAAACCGGGGGAGGATTTTGTAGCGAGTTTCATCAAGGAAAAATACAGGCTCGACATCAAGATCCAGCCGGCGCCGACTGACGGCGCCGATGCGAAACTCAACGCGATGGTCGCCGGAGGCGATATCCCCGACATCATCCAGGCGAACTGGACAATGGGCGACAATATCGTCAAGGAGTATTCCGAACAGGGAATAATCCTCAGTCTGGACAAATACCTGCCGGATTACAAATTCCTCGACACCATGCTCGATGAAAACGAGCTGCCTTTCGTCAAATATGACGGGAAAAGGGTCGCGCTCGGGCAGCCGAGGCCGGTACAGAACTGGATGACACCATGGGTGAGGCAGGATTGGCTGGACAGACTCGGCCTGAAGGCTCCGACCACCATGGAAGAGCTGGCAAAGGTCGCGAAAGTCTTCACGACCAATGATCCCGATGGCAATGGAAAGAATGACACCTACGGTTTCACCTCTGTGACGACCGCCGGCAATTTTTTCGGACAGCTGCATTCCATGTGGGCGCCCTTCGGCGCGTATCCCGGCAGGGACAATCTCCGCATAGCTGATGGCAAGCTGGTCATGGAAGCCTTCAGCCCCGAAGCGAAAAATGCCCTTTCCTGGTGGAATGCCCAGATCAAAGCAGGTGTCGTCGATCCGAATTGGTCGACCAACAAGTTCGACAACTGGCGCGAGGCTGTGATCTCCGGCAAGGTGGGAATCGTTACGGCGGAGTTCCAGTTGATCAGGGAGTCAAACAGTTCAACGACAATGGGCAAGGAGATTTTCGCCGCGAATCCAAAAGCGAAATGGGTTCAACTGCCGGCTCTTCAGGGACCTTTCGGCAAGTACACCAACTGGAACGAGAACGGCACCGACTGCCGATTCTTCGTCACCGTGAAGGCTCAGTCGGAGCCCGGAAAACTTCAGGCCATCCTCGCCTTTCTGAATGACATGATGAACCCGAAGACGGAATTGTATGCTCTGGCGACATTCGGTCAGGTAGGAGTCGATTACAAGCGTAATGACGAAGGGAAAGTATCGAAGAAAATTGTTGTTCCCGAGCATGCGTGGAAATCGTACTGGGTGGTATTCCGCCTTGGAGACCTCGATTATTTCTATCCGGGCTATATCGCCGAACCGAACGACCTGTGGGGAAAACTCAATTTCACAATCAGGCAGCCCAGGATCGCCAATGTGAATGGCCTTGTTCCGGCACATGAGCGCACCCCGGATCTCGATGCGTACATCCAGGAGATGCACATGAAATTCGCCGTCGGGACAGAGCCCCTGACTAACTGGGACAAATTCGTCGAGACGGCACGCAAGACCTATGGCATGGACGAAGTCAGGAAGAGCGCGGAAGCGCATCTGAAAAAGCTAGGATACCTGAAATAGAAAAGGTGGTCAGGTGGCCCGACGGCTGCAAATACTGAAAATCGGGGGGAAAAATGTCAGGAATCAAAATTCTGTCGGATTATCCCGGCGCCAATATAATCATCCATTCAATTTCCGATGGGGAAACGGTACTCGTAGTTTCGGTCGAGCAGGATATCCGCGACACCGGAGAATGGTGGTTTTACTGGAATTTCTGCGTCGACGGCGCGCAAGGGAAAGAGATACTTTTTCAGTTCGGAAATGGCGAGGTGCTGGGGCCATGGGGGCCGTGTGTCAGGCGCGAAAATTCTGTCGGCGGAGCGCCAGGGAAATGGGAATGGGCAGGCGCGGAAACCCTGGTGGACAGGAAAAGCTTCCGCTACAGATTCGGGCCGGACGATTCCCGGGTATATTTCGCGTTCTCGTTTCCCTACCAGCTGTCGGATCATTTCCGGTTCGTCGATACCCGCGCGGAGAATGCATCAGATTCTGGAATTCCGCCGCTCAGGACAGGGACACTCGTAGTGTCGGAAAAAGGGCGGGCGATACCGATTGTCGAAATCGGGAAATCCGCTTCCGGCAAGAAGATCATCCTGACAGCCCGCCATCATGCCTGCGAGTCTCCGGCCTCGTACCAGCTCGAGGGAATCATGGAACATTTTCTGGGAACCGCCGACTCATTGCTGACAACCGAATATTCGATTCTGGTCGTGCCCTTCATGGATCTGGACGGCGTCGAAGACGGCGATCAAGGAAAATCGAGGATCCCGCATGACCACAACCGGGATTATGGCGGGACGCCCCTGTATTCCTCGGTGGCGGCCGTCAAACGGCTTGCCGCGGGGAATGACATCATCGGCGCCTTCGACCTGCATTCGCCCTGGAAATGGGGCGGCCGTGACGATCATTTTTTCATCGTCGGACAGCCGGAAAAATACCAGCACCACGCGGATGCGTTCGGGGAAATTCTGACGGAGACAGTACGTGCCTTGGCGAGTCCCGGCGATATTCTCTACGATAGAAGCCAAGATGTTCCATTCGGAATGGACTGGAATACGGGAATCGGGAACAGTTTTTCGCGGTTCTTCAGGGAAAGGGGAGTCGATATCGCCGTGAGCACCGAAATGCCATATTTTGGCATGGAAGGGATGGCCCACACTCCGGAAAAGCTGAAGAAATTCGGAACTTGTTTTGCCGTGGCCCTGGAAAAATATTTCTGGCAAGAATGATCGGAAGGGCAGGGAATGGATTTCCGTTCCCTGCCCTTTTTCAGCGGATAGAGCGCTACTTCAGCCACTTCTCGAACAGCACATCGAGGTCTCCGCGCAACTTCGCGTCGTTCCAGATAAAGTTCATGACCTTGAGGAACTGGGGATCATCGTCGCGGAGCATGAAGCCCATGTAGCTTATCTTGGTCAGGGGCTTGTCGATGAAGGCGCCATAGAGGCGGCTGTCGAGCTTGGCGTAGACGACTGCCTCGTAGGCTTCTGTGATCATGACGTCAGCTTGTCCCTCGGCGACTTTGCCGGGGATTTCGGCATTGGCCGGATAGGTGACAACCTTGGCATTCTTGATGTTGGCTAGGACGAACTTCTCGTTGGTTCCGCCCGGATTGACCATGATGGTGGTTCCGGGTGTGTCAACCGCGGCCAGAGTCGTGTACTTGTTTTTGTCCGCGGCTCGAATCAGGGCGACCTTGCCATTGGGAGCGTAGGGTCCGAGGAAGTCGACCTTGAGAATGCGTGCAAGACTTCTGGTGATGCCGCCCATGGCGATGTCGTACTTGTCGGCGAGGAGGTCATCCATCATTTTCGACCAGGTGGTCTGGACGAATTCGACGCTGACGCCGAGATCCGACGCGAGAAGCTTTGCGAGATCGACGTCGTGCCCCTCGAACTGGCCAGTGGCTTTGTCGAGCATCGAGAAGGGGCGATAGTCGCCGGGCGTGCCGACGCGCAGGACTTTGGTCTCCAGAATGCGAGCGAGCCTCGCGGGCGCCGCCTGGTCCGGGCTCTCGGCAGCCAGCGGGAATACCAGCCCGACCACGAATGCGATGAGGACAGCGAAGAAAATCTTTTTGCTACGTACCATAGGAAACACCTCCATGCATGCTCGGAGGAAGCACCTGTCCTCCCGATCGCGCTTCCACTCGGGAATGCGATCCTCATAATAGTGGCAGAGGGTCCGGATGGCGTCAAGATTCTATTTGTAGAAACGTAAAGGGAATGAGATTTCTTCGCTGAAAACCGCAGCAGCATGTAGGCCTGTGACCCGGATCTCTCCTGAAAAGTTGCCCGTCTCCTATCGTACCCTCGCAATGTGGGTTATCCTACCGGGCTTCTGATCCGTAATAGTTTCCCGAAGAGCTTTCCGTCGTGGATCATGCCCTGTAGATCGACGATAAAGGGAAGTTTTTTCCGCGACGCGGACTTGTATCCAGGGGGCGTTTACCATCTGTCCGAAAGTGCGTATGAATCCCCCGTGAGGCCGGCTTACGACGATTGCGGAAGTGTCTGGATCGCGAATGTTTTCAGGCTTACCGGGGCGAGGGTTTTTATCGCAACCAGAGAAGTTTTTTCGTCGAAAGACATCTCGACGACATAGAGTCGCAGTAGATCCACATGCAAATGGCAAAGCCGAACCCTGCCAGATATGCGAAACCCGCGAAAAGAAGCCTCAGGGCGAGGGGAGCGAGGAGGCCTCCGTCGGCTTGAGCCAATCCATGGCGAAGGAGAATGCCTGTGCCTGCCCGGAGAGATGCGAAGGCGCGGAGGATCGAGAGGGGTCGGCGCTGAAAACGGATGAGGGCATTGCGGCCTCGCTTTCCGGCCCAAGCCTGCGATACTCTATGACTCAAGAGGCAGAGATCGCGATAGGTAGTTTGGAGCATCTCGATAATGGGCGCTGCAGTCCAGAACTGTCAACGCAGACTTGCGGATACCGGCCACAGCGGGATGCCTCCCGCCAGCAGTCTATTATGGAAGGAAGCAGAACATGAAATCGATCCGTACCTGCAGAATCGGCTCGGCGGCGGCGGCGCTCGTCTTTTTCGTCGCCCTGCTCGCGGGGGGCTGCTCGGGGAAGGCCTCGACGCACTTGACCGTGAAGGGCGGCGAGGCTGTCGTGTATGAAGTCGGGGTCGACGGTACGGGCGGGAGCACAGGCGCAGGCGGAGCTGCGGGCGGCAGCGCGGAGCGGATCACGGCGCGGTATTACTCGCTTTCCGACGACAGCCTCTCTTTCGTCAAAGTGACGATGCCCGATGGCAAAATCTACACCCTGCCCAATGTGGTATCCGCGTCCGGAGCCCGGTACAGCGACGACAGGGAGCTTGTCTGGTGGACAAAGGGCGACACGGCTTTTGCGGAAAAGCGGGGCGAGGACGGGCAGTGGAAAACTGTCTACACGGACTGCCGCGTCATAGCGAAGGGAAAGCAGTGATCATCAGCGCGTCGAGAAGGACCGACATCCCCGCATTCTTCGGGGAGTGGTTCATCCGGAGAATCAGGGAGGGCTTCGCCTACGCGCGGAATCCCTTCAATCCGCATTCCGCGTCCAGAATCCCGCTGGACCCTGCCGGGATCGAGTGCATCGTCTTCTGGACGAAAAACGCACAACCTTTCCTCTCCCGGCTCACCGAGCTGGAGGAGCTGAGCTACTCGTTTTATTTCCTTCACACGCTCAATCCATACGGACAGGACCTCGAACCGGGTTTGCCCGGTATGGACGCGCGGATCCGGACTTTTCTTGAACTGTCGGAACGGGTCGGGCCGGACCGCGCTGTCTGGCGCTACGATCCCGTGTTCCTCGGCAGGAATGTCGACATAGCCTTCCATATCGAGCGCTTCGGCCACATCGCCGCCCGGCTCGCGGGCAGGACGGAGACCTGCGTGATCAGTTTCCTCGACATGTACCGTCACATCAGGAAACAGAGCAACTCAGGGCACTTCCGTGAACTTCTCGACGAGGAGATCGTCGCGCTCGCCGGAGCGATGGGCGAAATCGCCGCAGGACAGGGCATGCGCATTCAGACCTGCTGCGAATCCGTCGATCTTGCGCGGTACGGGATCGCCCGCGGAGCCTGCATCGACGGAGCGCGGATCGAGAGAATTCGGGCGGCCAAGGGCTTGTCGCCGGGAAGTTATCTGAAAGACCGGAACCAGAGACAGGGCTGCGGCTGTGTGCGCAGCGTGGACATCGGCGCCTACGACACCTGCGCCTACGGCTGTGTCTACTGCTATGCGTCCATGAGTCAGACGAAGATCGAGCAGAACCAGAAGCGGTATTCGCCGGACCAGGCACTTCTGTGCGCCGACATCACGGAGGACATGACCATCACCGAAAGAAAGGATGCCGGGCGCGGGAAAGACTGGCATAGCCTGTGGGACTGAAGCCGCGGGCCGCCGTGCCTCAGCGGGTACGATTGAAGAATCCGCGAAAGCGGGTCACAATGGGAATCGATCCGCCGCCGGATGCCGATTCCGGACGTTCCGCGGGGATCGGAGGCGTGTGTGGGAGGAGTGGCCCGGGGCAAGGGAAGGAAAAACCTTGCCAGGACTGAGGAAGGCCTGATTCTCCGGGCGAGGTCTGCTTTCAGCTCCGTGTTCTATCGCCTCCTGGGCGCCTTCGTCCTCTTGGTTTTCATCGTCGCGGTGGTCGTGGCGGCTTCCTCCTACATGTTTTTCCGGGCCAGGTACAGCGAGGAACTCCGGAGGATCAACCTATCCTTCATGGAGAACATCGAGCAGAGACTCCGGTACGACGTCGTCAATCCCTCCACGATGCTGTTCATGGAATGTGCGGGACAGTTGCCCCTGCCGACGGCCGGGTTCCTCGATCCCGACGATCCCTCCGACGGCAACTCGGTCAAGATTTACATGACACACCGGTATCTGAAGGAGATCGCGAACCGCTATTTCGACAGGATCGAAGCCATACACCTGTATTTCCGCCAGGCGGGCATTGTCATCTCTTCGTCGTCGGGGCTCCATTCCAGGGACCGTTCCTCGGGCGAATCGCCGGGAGAGGCATGGTACCGTCTCGTGAAGGCCGGAGCGGGGACTTCCGGAGTCTGGGCCCCCTTTTCCGACCCCGCGGGCCCCCTCGTCATCAAGGACGGCCTGCGGCGATACGCCTCCTACTGGCACTTTCCGATACTCGCCGACCCCGCCTCGGCCTCGGTGATAATCGTGGTCGAGCTGAAAACGGACGTTATCGCCTCGATTCTGGAACAGTTTCCGCTCACGGACAGAGGCGTTTCCTTCGTGGTCGATGGGGCGGGCGAGCCTGTCGCTTCGACGACTCCGCCCGCGTGGAGCGCGCAGATGGGGGCGGCAATAGCCTCCGTCGCCAAAAAACCGGGGTCGGGGACGCGGACGGCGGTGCGTGCGATAGGAGGGACTCCGCACCTCGTCGCGATCATGCAGGTCGCCAATACCGGCTGGTACCTCGCGAACGTGATTCCCCTGGCCGTGCTCTACCGCAGGAGCGACAGCATCAGCTACATCGTGCTGTGCATATGCGCCGCGGCCATCATCTCGGGGGTGGCGGTCGCCCTCGTCCTCGCATCCCGGATCTACAATCCCCTGGGCCTCCTTCTTGGCCGGGTGAAGTCGATGGTCGGCCTCAAGGTCGCGCTCCCCGCGGACGACCCGGACGAATACCGCGTGCTCGGGACCGCCATCGAAGGGCTTTCATCCCGGATGGACGAGCTGTCTGCCACGCTGGAGAGGAACAGGCCGGTAGTCAAACACGAGCTGATCGCGGGGCTCGAAGCCGGAGACCGGCCGCAGGACATCGCCGAAGCGCTTCGCCTGCTCGAGAGAAAGGATTTTCCTTCCGTCTGCCGCGCTGCTCTCGTCTCCATTCCCGCCGCGGAGGCGAGAGAGGAGGCGGAGGCGGGCAGGCGCGCCATCGCGTTCCGCTTTGCCGAGGAAATCGAGGAGTCGGGCGGGCGCAGCGTTCTCGCCACATCGCTCGGGAGCAACAGGATTGGCCTCATCGTCGCCGCGGGAACCGACGAAGAGGCGAGGGCCGCCGGATGGATCGGGAGGGCACGAGAGGAGTTCGGATGGTCCCCCCGCGTCGCCTTCGGCCGGAGAGTAGACTCTCTGGATGCGCTCCACTCCTCGTTCGGGGAAGCGGCGATCTTCCTGGAATATGGATTTTTCTTCCCCGAAACGCCGGTTTTCATCGACCGGGATGACCTTCTGGCGCAAGAGAAGTTCGAGGGAGCTTTGTCACAGAAAAGTCTCGACGAGTTCGAGTCCCGCCTCATCGCGAGAGACCGGGAGGGAGTGGCCGCGTCGATCCGGGGCCTCGCGGCCTATGCGCGATCCGGAACCGCCAGCGCGGCCAGGTGCTTCAGGGAGATCGACAGCTTTCTGGCTCTGGCCCACAAGTACGCCCTTTCGGCGAGGCTCGGGGAGGAGGAAGGGGACGAGATCGCCGATAGGATCGTCGCCCTCCGATCCGAATCCCCGGACATAGACAGCCTTTCCATCTCCTTTATCCGCACGATGGAAACCTTGTTCGGCCTCGTCGAGTCGAGGCTGGACAACAGAAGCGGCGTAGCTGTCAGGAATGTCATGGAATATATCTCCGCCCACCTCGCGGGGGAGCTGTCGCTCGACGTGGTCGGCGAGGCCGTGGGGATCAGTCCCAAGTACCTGAGCACTCTTTTCAAGGAAGAAACCGGCGGAAACTTCGTGGCCTATGTCACCCAGGCCAGGCTTTCGGAGGCCCGACGCCTCGTCGAGACGAGCGACCTGTCCATCCAGGAGATCTCGAGGATGGTTGGCTTCAACACCCCGACCTACTTCATACGGCAGTTCAAATCCCGCTTCGGCGTAACGCCCTACGAGCACAGAAGGCTGGTCAGGGACGGTTCCTGAGGTCTCGCACGCTGTTCCGCCAGTCCGTCAGAAATCGGTTAAAACCGGCATTTCCCGGAAATACTGATATTTTCGGAAAAACCTTCCATTGCGCAATCCGTAAAACGACCTGATTGTACATTTGTCGCCTTCTGAAAACGATTTTAGGGGCGATGAATCCACGATCGGGACGGTTTCAATGAGCTCACGCGTTTCGGGTCCCTCCGTCCTCAGGACTGCCCTCCGGGCGGCCCCGAGGGCGGCCCAGGGGGCGCTCCCCCAAGCGGGAGGCCCGAAGGTCCCAAGCCTGGCGTCGCGATACTGGAAGAATCGCTATCTCGTCGCGCTGTTCGCCCCGGGCATCCTGTTCTTTCTCGTATTCAAGTACGTTCCCATCTACGGCCTCGTGATCGCCTTCAAGGACTACAACTTTTTTGACGGCATCATGAAAAGCCCCTGGGTCGGGCTCGCCGTGTTCAAGGAACTTTTCAAGCTCAGAAGCTTCGGAGAGGTCTTCAACAACACGATCATCATCAGCGTGCTGCAGTTCGTCTTCGGATTTCCGGCGCCGATAATCTTCGCCCTGCTTCTCAACGAGGTCCGCAATTTTCGCGCGAAGAAAACCTTCCAGACCATAAGCTACCTGCCGCATTTCGTGTCCTGGGTCATTCTGGGCGGCATCTTCATGCAGTTTTTCTCGCCCTCCATAGGCCCTATAAACATCCTGATAAAGAATCTCGGCGGGAAGCCCATTTACTTCCTCGCCGACCCGGCCTGGTTTCGCTTCGTCCTCGTCGTGACCGAGGTGTGGAAGTCCATAGGCTGGGGCTCCATCATCTACCTCGCGGCCCTGAGTTCGATCGATCCCGAACTCTACGAGGCCGCCGAAATCGACGGCGCGGGCCGCTGGGTTCGCATGCGGTCCATCACCCTGCCTTCGCTCTCGCCCGTCATCACCATCATGCTCATCCTGGCCATCGGGAAACTGGTGAACGACAATTTCGACCAGGTTTTCAACCTCTACAACCCGGCAGTGTACAAGGTGGGCGACGTGATGAGCACCTACATGTACAGGACGGGTCTCATGAACATGGAATACAGCCTTTCGACCGCGGTGGGGCTGTTCAAAAACACCATCTCCTTCGCCCTCGTTCTCGGCGCCAATGCGGTTGCCAAGAGAATCAACGAGTACGGGATCTGGTGAGAGGCAGGCGCGATGAGAAAGATACGGAGCAATACAGCGGGCGAGGCCACGGAAAACTCACCGGGGAAATCCAAGGCGCCTGGCATGAAACCGGTCCGTGTCAGGCAGATCACCGGCGCGAATGACCTGGTCTTCACGGCCTTCAACTACACCTTCATGGTCGTGCTCTGCGTCACGACGCTCTATCCTTTCCTCTTCCTCCTCGCCTCTTCATTTTCCTCGCTGGACATGGCGGCCAACGGCCTTTCGCTCATGCCACGCGGCTTTACCTGGGAGAACTACCGGAGGGTCCTGGGGAATCCTCTCATCGGCATCGGATACAGGAACACGATCGTGAGGACCGCGCTCGGAACGGGTCTTTCGCTCCTCGTCACCTTCGCTCTGGCCTATCCTTTGTCCAAAAAAACCTTCCCCAACAAAAATTTCTGGACCGGTCTCATCGTGTTCACCATGTTCTTCTCGGGAGGGCTCATCCCGACATACCTTCTCGTCACGAAGCTCCATCTGCGCGACACGGTCTGGGCCCTCGTCCTGCCCGAACTCGTGAGCGCCTACAATTTCGTCATCGTGCGCAACTACATGCAGACCATACCTGTCAGCCTCGAGGAATCGGCGCGGATCGACGGCGCGAACGACATCGTCATCCTGTTCAGGATCATCCTGCCCGTCTGCAAGCCCATCATCGCGACGATAGCCCTCTGGGTGGCGGTCTGGCACTGGAACGCGTGGTTTGACAGCATGATCTACATATCCAGCGCCAGCGGCCAGGTGATCCAGCTCGTCATGCGGCGCATCGTCCTCGAAGGCTCCGATGAGATGACCCAGATGCTGGCGCGCGCCACCGAGGTCATGACGCCCGAGGGGCTGAAGGCTGCCACCATCATCGTGACCACCCTGCCCATCCTCTGCGTGTACCCTTCTATTCAGAAGTACTTCGTCAAGGGCGTCATGATGGGCTCGCTCAAGGGCTGAGAGGCGTTTGCGACGGGAATGGGGATGTGCGGTGCAGGCGCGGCGCGGTAGTCCGCCGTCGTGCCTTCGATGCGGGAAACGGGGAGGAAGGCGCGGTGAGCCTCTCCCTCGATATAGAGATTCGACATGCGGAAAGAAGGAGGTTTTATGAAGCTGTTCAAAACGAAGGCCCTCGCGGTCGTCGCCATCGCCCTCGTCTTAAGCGGATCGGCATGGGCCCAGGCAGGCAAGCGGATGAAGATCACGGTGGCCAACTACCAGATGGCCCCCACCGACGCCGACGGAGAGATGCTCAAGTACTACGGCGACAAGTTCAACGCCGATTTCCAGGTGATCAACATCGACCACCAGAAATACCACGAGCTCCTGAACATCAAGCTCGCGGCGGGTGAAGTGCCCGATCTGATGTACCTCCGCGAGGCATCCACCCTCACCACCTACGTGAAGCAGGGCGTCCTCGCGAAAATCGATCCGGCCCTCCTCAAGGCCAACGCGCCGCGGCTGTACAAGGCTTTGGAGGCCTACGCTCCCGGCTACCTCGACATGGGCAAGGTGAACGGGGCCCTGTACGGCATCCCCGCGGTCAATCCCACGAATGTGTTCCGCATCCCTCTAGTCTACCGCAAGGACTGGATGAAGAAAGTCGGCGTGACGAAGACTCCCGAAACCCTCGCCGAGTTCGAGACCCTCATGTACAAGTTTGCCAACGAGGACCCGGACGGCAACGGCAAGAAAGACACCTACGGCCTCTCCAAGGACGGACTCATGGCCGTTTTCGGCGCCTTCGGAATCGTTCCTTTCGACGAGAAGACGAACTACTGGATGCTCGAGAACGGCAAGGTCATCAATGCCACCGTCTCCTCCCAGGCTAAAACCGCCCTCGCCCTTCTCGCCAAGTGGTACAAGGACGGAATCCTCGATCCCGAGTTCATCACAGGCGAAAACCAGGGCGGCTACAACAAGCTCTCCCACGCCTTCATCAAGGGCCGGATCGGCTTCTCCACGCGCGGCAACTACTACCACTGGACTACGGCCGGAGCCTTCGACCTCATCGACGAGAACGGCAAGCGCCAGCCCACCCCCGCCGTCGCGAACGGCCTCGAACTCCCCGCCGCCAATCCGAAGGCCGAGATCGTGTTCGGCATGCCTCTCACCGGTCCGACCGGCAAGAAGGGCATCAAGCAGTACAACATGCTCATGAACTTCTTCACGATCGGCAAGCTGGCCGAAAAGACGCCCGGCAAGATCGAGAAGATCCTTCAGGTTCTGGACGAGAGCGCGAGCGACAGCTTTGTCGAGCGCAACACGATCCAGTACGGCTTCAAGGACAAGTACTGGAAGCTTCTCGACGAAGAGACCGACACTTTCGCCTTCATTCCGCCCTACGACAAGGACACGAGCTACTGGAGCAGGATCGGCTGCGAACTGTGGATCACCGTTCCGCTCCCGCTCAAGCAGCCGCGCGAGCAGTGGGCCTACAAGCTCGGATTCGACAAGTACGGCATCCAGTCGCTCATCCAGGTCGGCCTGCCCAAGATGATGAAGTACGACACCGAGCTCAGGAAGATCCGCGACGAAGCCTTTATCGGTATCATCACCGGATCGCGCCCTGTCTCGTCCTTCGACGATTTCCTCAAGACCTACATGGCGGCAGGCGGAGCAGATGTGCAGAAGGAAGTAAACGATTACTATGACGAAATGAACTGAGGCCGGCCCGGTATGGCGCGGATCGGAAAAGACGAATGTAGTGGAGGGATGCGTGAGGGAACACTGGATGCGGATGCTCCGCGACACCGAAACGAGGGCCGATCTCTTTCTTTCGGCCCGGATCGAGGATCCACGCTCGTCCGACTTCGGGGCGGTTGTGGCCGATTGGGGCGGAATGACCTGGGGATACGCCGACCCGAAGCCGACGCTGCACCTCGCCGCCGCGGCCATGTCGGTCTTCCTCAACCGCGACTCGCGCCATTACCTGAATCCGGCCATACCGGAGGCCTTCTCGCAAGCTCTCGGCTACGCCGAGCGTGTCCAGAACCCGGACGGGACTTTCGATTACAGGCCTTGCAATTTCCGCTCGGCGCCCGACACCGCCTTCATCGTCAACCGGATCGTCGTCACGCTCCGCCTGATCGAGAGGCTTCTGGCCGATGAGAAAAACAAGGCCGGCGCGGGCCCGGCTGGCGTCGATGTCGCGGGAACTGCGAAGAACGAGGCTGCCGGGTGCGCCGGCCGCGATGGCGGCGCGGGCCTTGTTCTGCGCCTCGGGGAAATTGCGGCCAGACTTCGCGCCCTCATCCTGAAGGCGGGAGACGGAATGGCAGCGGGCGGCTTTCACACGCCGAATCACCGCTGGGCCATCGCGGCCGCGCTCTCGTCGTGCTACACGATCGGCGGGAACGAAAAACACCGCTCGCGGGCGGAGGACTATCTGCGCGAGGGCATAGACGGCACCCGGGAGGGCGAATACGCGGAGCGCTCGGCCGGCAACTACAACATGGTCAACAACGACCAGATGATCATCCTCGCTGCCGAGAGGGCCGATCCGGTCTATCTCGGATTCGCGAGACGCAACCTCGAAATGATGCTCACCTACATCGAGCCCGACGGCAGCGTGTTCACGAACAACTCGACCCGGCAGGACCGCGGCGTCAAAACCTGGCTCGACAACTACTACTTCAATTACCTGTACCTGGGGGGAAAACTCAAACTGCCCGGATTCCTCGCGGTCGCCCGCAGGATCATGGACGGCATCATCGCGGCCGGACGCGTCGCTCCGGATTTCCTCGACTGGATCATGCTCGAGTTCGGCGGGATCGACTATGCGCGGGCCGAGAGCGAGAGCAGCGCCGGCGACAGTCCACGCGGGCCAGACGACGCCAGTCCGGGCGGGACAGACGGCGTCTGGCAGGCCTTCGCTGCCATCCCCCTGTGCGGTCCGGACGGAGGCTCGACATTCTCCGCCGACTACGAACGCTTTTACCGGGATTCCGGCATCGTGCGGGTGAGGCGGAAAGATTTCAGCTACTCCCTTTTGCGCGGTTCCGGCCGCTTTCTGTATTTCCAGTCGGGCGCCTTCTCCGTGTATCTCAAGCTCGGCGTCGCCTGGTTCGACAAGCGCGAGTTCAGGGCCGATTCCATTGAAAAGGAGGACGGCGCCTACATCCTGCGGTACAAGGCCGCCGGCTGGTACTATCTTCCTTTCGACGAGGCGCCGGGAACGAGCGACTGGTGGGCGATGGACAACAGGTCGAGGCCCCGCCTCGCCGGTCCCGATCTCGACTTTGCCGTCGCCGTGTCCGGGCGCGTCGAGGGCGATGGGGTCGACATCCGCCTCTCCGTCGAGGGATGGGAGGGCGTGCCCTTCCGCCTCGAGTTCGGCTTGGCGTCGGGATGCCTCGTCGAGTCGGATTCATTCCGGCTCGAAGGCCGCGCGGGAGAATCGATCCTCGTCCGCGAAGGCGAGGTCCGGGCCTCGCTCGGCGGGGACGCGCTGGCGATCGGGCCCGCTTTCGCCGCGCACAGGGATACGGGCGGGACGTATGGAAGCGAATCCCGGAGCCGCGATCACTTCTCGGTGTACTTTACCGCCTTCACTCCCTTCGACCGCGTCGTGTCGATCAGGCGCATCCCGCGCGGGAGAGTGCAGTGAGCTCGTCCCGCGCCGGTTCTGAGGAGCTTGCCGCCGGGCTGGACCGGTTTTCCTTCTCCACTTCGTGGAACTGGCGCAATTCCCCCGTCGGACGAACGATAATTGAGGAGATCGTCGATCTGGGATTCCGGAAAGTCGAGTTGAACTACCAGATCTCCGAAGAGGCCCTCGCGACGATCAGGCCGATGGTGGAGCGGGGTGAGATCGAAGTCCCGAGCCTCCACAACGTTTTCCCCAAGGTCCCGGATTCTCGTTTCGACACGGATTCCCGCCTCCTCGGCTACGCCGACCCGGAGCTGAGAAAACGCGCGGTCGAACTCACTGTCGGGACGGTGAGGATGGCATCCGAGCTCGGCGCCCGGGTCGTCGTCGTGCATCCCGGCGTGCTGCCGCCCCGTTCCGCGGCCGGTACAGGTACGACGGGCAAAGACCCTGGTTCTGGTCTGCGTTCGAGGCCGGGGCTGGGCCTATGGCCGGATTCCGGCGCGGGTCGTTATTCCGAAAGTCGTCCCGTCGAGGCCTACGACACCGAACTGAAGGCCCTGTACAGCCGGGGCCTGAGGCGTGGCGACGCGGAATTCGACGCCGTCTTCCGCGAGTTTATCGAATACCGCGACCTGTGCGCGGAGCCGGAACTCGGTCGGATCATCGAAAGCCTCGAGGAAGTCGCCGGTTTCATCGTACGCGAGAACCTGGACGTGAGGCTGGGCATCGAAAACCGTCCCATGTGCTGGCAGATTCCCGACTTCGCGCAGATGCGCCGGATTCTCGGTGCCCTGGCCGGGGCTCCTCTCGGGATGTGGTTCGACACGGGGCACGGCGCCATGATGCGGCATCTCGGTTTTTTCGACGACAGGGAGGAAGCCCGCGCGCTCCTTGCGCGCCTGGAGGGTGTCCACATCCACGACGTGGACGGGGTCGACGATCATTTCGCGCCCTACTCCCGCGAGGGACTCGACGGCTACCTCGACCTGATCGAGGCGGCGCCCATCAAGGTGCTCGAGCTGGGAAAGAAGAACTCGCGCGAGGATGTCGTTCAGGGAGCGCAAAGGCTCGCCCGCGCGCTCGCGGATCGGAGAGCCTCCGGCGGGGGCCGGGACTCGACAGGAAGGATATAGCCGATGGCATTGACACGCGAGTGGACCGGCCGCGTCAGGAACTGGATGACTGAATTGCCCCGGCATTTCTATGCGCCGCTCGGCGTCGTCGATTTCGAAGGTTTCGTGACAGCGGAGCGCCTCGGGCCCGAAGAGGCCGTGCGCGGAGATTTTTCTCCGATGCCCGCCGGGACGAAGTGGGGCGCGAAGTGGGAGTACGCCTGGTTTCGCGCCGCCATAACCCTTCCCGAGGAGGCCCGTGGTCGCAGGATCGTTCTCGCGGCGAATCCGGGCGCGGAGGGGCTCGTCTTCGTGAACGGCGTCGCCGCGGGCGCGCGGGACCGCGAGCACCGCGAAATCACGCTCTGTGCGGGTCCTGATTCCCTGCCTGGCAGGAAGTTCGGAATCCTCGCCGAGTTCTACGCGGGGCACGGGCTCACCGAGGAGAGTGTCGGGCCGGTGCCCCCGGGC
The DNA here is from genome assembly GCA_963678065.2 of Treponemataceae bacterium. Lineage (GTDB taxonomy): Bacteria > Spirochaetota > Spirochaetia > Treponematales > Rectinemataceae. Next base: position 580,850 of record CAXXVZ010000002.1, on the reverse strand, counting down.
AGGATTCCCATGCCCGAGCCGGGGCCGGCCCAGCAGACCGTCGGCGAGAGCAGTTTCGGCATCTGGAACGATGAGGCTTTCGCCCTCTGGATCGACGCACAGACACTCTTACAGACCCGCGACAGCCTGAGCGAGTCCTCCCTGCGGGTCTTGCAGATCGACGAGGGCCTGTGCGACTTCACCAGGATCGTCGATTTCGAGACATCTGCGGAAGCGCGCGAGGCCTCGTTCGTCGCCGCCCGCGCGAGGCTCGCCCCCCTGCTCGCCTGCGTGAACGGATCGACGGCCCCGACGATGTTCATTTTCGGCCAGTCCCACCTCGACCTCGCCTGGAAGTGGCCGCGGCAGGAGACAGTGCGCAAGTCGGCGCGCACCATGTCGACTCAGCTCGCCCTCATGGACGAGTACCCCGAATACCGCTATCTCTTCTGCCAGGTTCCGCTCTTTCTCATGCTGAAGGAGCACTATCCGGAGATCTGGGAGCGGACCCGGAGGCGGCTCCTCGAGGGACGCGCGATGGCCGAGGGCGGAATGTGGCTCGAGCCTGACACCAACCTGCCTTCGGGCGAGGCCCTGATACGGCAGATTCTGTTCGCGAAGCGCTTTTTCCGGGAGGAACTCGGCTCCGACACGAGCGTCCTGTGGCTGCCCGACACCTTCGGTTTTTCGGCCGCCCTGCCGCAGATCATGAAAGGTTGCGGCCTCTCCTGGTTTGCGACGAAGAAAATCGCCGACACCTACAGCGACGGCGAGCCCTTCCCCTACTCGATATTCATGTGGCAGGGGCTGGACGGCACGCGGGTATTGTCCCACGTCTTCCGCAAGTGCAACTCGCAGATCGATCCGGCGACTCTCTCGCGGCGCTGGGACACCGACCGGATACAGAAGGACGGGATCTCGACCTACCTCTTTCCCTTCGGATACGGCGACGGCGGCGGTGGTCCGACGCGGACGATGCTCGAGTTCACGCGCAGACTCGGCGACCTCGAGGGGATACCCCGGACGCGGATGAGCCATCCCGCCGATTTCTTCCGGGACATCGAGAGGCGTGGACTCCCCAAGGACGTGTACGTCGGGGAACTTTATTTTTCCGAGCACCGCGGCACCTACACCTCGCAGGCCCGCACCAAGCGGGCGAACAGGCTGGCCGAGTTCGCGCTGCGCGAGGCCGAGTTCTGGGCTTCCGTCGCGACAGGCATCGGGTCCGCCTCGGGAGCCGTCATGGCCTATCCGCGCGAACTCATGGAACGCATCTGGCAAAGCCTTCTCATGAACCATTTCCACGATGTGATCACCGGAGCCTCGATCCGCCGCGTGCACGAGGAGGCCGAAGCCGAACTCGCTGGGGTGGCCCGCGACGCCCGCTCTGTGCGCGATCTGGCGCTCGCCTCTCTCGAGGCTGTCCTGTGCGCCGAGGATGAGCCGCACGGCGGCGATTCCCGCTCCCCGGAATTCCTTCGCGTCTACAATTCGCTCTCGTGGGAGCGCGCCGAGCTCGTCCCGATCCCGAAGGGCGCGAGCGCCTTCCGCGTCGCCGATGGAGAACCGGGGGAAGATGCCGGCAGGAAAGCATGGGAAGAAACCGGCAGGAAAGTTCTGCCGGTCCAGGAAACGGAGGCCGGAAGCCTCGCTCTCGTCGACCTGCCGCCTTGCGGCTGGTCGACGATCAGGATCCTGCCTGATCGCGAGAGAATGGTGCCCGGCGGCGGCGAACTTTTATCCGGGAGCGGTGAAGCGCCGGCCGGGGAGGGCGCAACGGTATCCGACACGGAGCCGCGGGCAGTCGGCGGCGCGCCCCGGGGCGCGGGCGCACGCGATGTCGAAGTCCCCAACGCCGGCCTCTGCGCCGGCGTCTGCGATGTCGAGGTTGCCGACTCGGGCACCGGCATCGTCATGTCCAACGGCCTCACGCGCATCGTCCTGGACCGCTTCGGCTCGATCTCGAGCATATTCGACCTCACGCAAGGCCGGGAACTCGCCGCCGGAAACTGCAACGAGTTCAGGCTCTACAAAGACGTCACGACGAATTACGACGCCTGGGACATCGACAGCATGTACGAGAGCGTGCCGGTTGTCCTGGACAGCCCAGCCCGGATGATCGTTCTGGACAAGGGGCCGCTCGTCGCCCGCGTCAGGATCGAGCGGAGCATCGCGGACTCCGGACTCACTCAGGAGATTGTTCTGCGCCGCGGTTCGGTTCGGGTGGATTTCCGCACCCGCATCGACTGGAGGGAAAACCACAGACTCCTCAAAGTCGCCTTCCCGGTGGCCTTCCGCGCGGACGAGGCCCTGAGCGAAATCCAGTTCGGCCACGTAAGGCGCCCCGCCCACTCTTCCCGGCGGCACGACGCCGACCGTTACGAGGTCAGTCAGCACAAGTGGACGGCCATCGCCGAACCGGGGCGGGGTTTCGCCCTGCTCAACGACTGCAAGTACGGGGTGAGCGTGCGCGACTCAATCATCGCCCTCACGCTCCTGAAAGCCGCGTGGGTGCCCGACATGCAGGCCGACCGCGGCATCCAGGAGTTCACCTACGCTCTGTATTTCTGGAACTCGCCTCTCGGAGAGAGCGGCCTTGTCCGGGAAGCCTACAATCTCAACTCTCCCGTTCTTCCGCGCCCGGTCCCGGACCCCGGCGACGGATCGCGCTCGATCTTTGTCCTGGACAAGCCCGGCGTCGTGCTCGAAACGGCAAAACCTCCCGAAGACGGTTCGGGGGACATCATGCTGAGGCTCTACGAGTGCTACGGTACGGCGACCCGCTGCGCTCTCCGGACGGATTTCGCTCTGGAGAGCGCCGTCGAGACCGATATGCTGGAACAAGGAGGGCGCGTGCTGTCCATCAGTGGAGGCGCCATATCCCTCGATTTCCGCGCCTTCGAGATCAAGACAGTCAGGTTGGTCCCCGCCTCCGGAGACCAGGCGGGGCTGTGACGCGCACTAGAGAGCGGGTGTTCCGGCAAAGCGCCTGTACACCGCCGTGTGGAAGGCCCGCCTGAACACCGGCATTTTCAGCACGGTCTGTTCGCGGCCATAGTAGACCCGGTTCGTGAGGCACACAGCCATGAGGCGGCTTCCGGGATCCATGAACACGCTCGTGCCGGTGAAACCCGTGTGACCGAAGCTCGAGTCGGGCCAGGCCGGCCCGTCCAGCGTATCCTGATCGTGGAGGCGCAGGCCCAAGGATCTTCGCTCTCCGGCGGCCTCTGTCTGAGGAGTGGTCATGAGACGGACAGTGTCCCGCTCGAGAATCCGTACGCCCTGTGTCCCGTCGCGCCCTCCCCACGACAGGCCCTCCTGCAGATAGATCGAGGCGATCGCCGCCACATCGTCGAGCGTGGCGAAAAACCCCGCATTCCCCGCCTGTCCGCCGAGGCACCAGGAGCTCTCGTCGTGGACCTGAGCGCAGATCCGCCGCTTCCTCCAGGCGCAGAACTCGGTCGGCGCCGCGCCGGGGAAGAGGGCCGGACCCGATCCACGCGAGGCTGTGTCCGGCCCGGCATCCCGCGGGTCCTGCCCGAGCTCCGGCGCGAATCCCGCGCCCGCGAGCCCCAGCGGCCGCGCGAGTTCGCGACGGAAAAGTTCACCCAGACTCAGCCCGGAGACGCTCTCAAGGATGAGACCGAGGAGCATGAATCCCGTGCAGGAGTAGACGACCGACTCTCCGAAAGGGCGCTCGGGCGCGATGGCGAGAAGCCTCGCAACAGCCTCGTTCCGGTCGATGTGGAAAGGATCGGGGAAGTATTTTTCGAGGGCCGGAATGGCGGGAAGCCCGCCCGTGTGAGTCAACAGCTCACGGACGGGGATGGCGGAGGCGGCCGGCGAAGCGTATCCCGGGGCGGGGCCCCGCAAAAAGCGGGAAACAGTGTCGTCCAACCTGAGGGCCCCCGCCTCGACAGCCTTCATGACGAGTATCGCCGTGGACAAAGGCTTCGTGAGGGAGGCCAAGTCGAAAACGGTGTCGCGCGCCATCGGACGCGCGGCGAGTTCCGGGTCGTCGGGCGGCACTGCGTGACCTTTGACGAGGCTGTAGACTTCCCTCCCGTCCTTCCATACGCCGCAGACGATGCCGGGGAATACCCGGTCAGCCATACCCTTTTCGACGATCTCGTCGATTTCCTGTCCGACGCAAAGGTCCATTGTCTCTCCTCTCCCGCTTCAGCCACAGGCCGGTATGCGGACGGTGAATCGACATCCCCGCGGTTCGATGTTCTCCGCGGCGATGGATCCGCCAAGTTTGTTGATGATTCCGTATGAAATCGAAAGTCCAAGTCCCATGTGCCCCTCGGCTCCGCTTTTCGTCGAGAAGAAGGGCAGGAAAATCGTCGTGCCGGTCCCGGTCCCGAGCCCCGTGCCGCGGTCCTCCACGATGCCGACCGCCCAGCTCTGGTCGCCCTCATGTTCCCGGCGGAGCAGCACTTCGAGATTGCCGCCATCCGGCATGGCCTCAAGGCCGTTCTTGATGAGGTTGAGGAAAACCTGTCTGATTTCCGTCCGCACCGCTGTGATCCCGAGGGGCGAATCCGGCCCGCGGTACACGATCTTTGTTCCGGAGAACCGCGCGTTGTACCGCAGGAGGGAAACCGTCTCCGACAGCAATTCCCCCAGATCGAAGCGCTCCTCCGGGCTCCTGTTCCGGCCGGAGAACGCCATGAGGTTCCCGACGATGTGTCCGATCGCCGCTACCTCCCCCTCGATCCGCGACAGCGCCCTGGCCTGTTTCTCCTCCGTAACCTTCATTTTGAGGAAGTCGACGGAGTTGCAGATCGTCTCGAGCGGATTGTTGATCTCGTGGGCGACTCCCGCCGACAAGAGCCCGACCGCGGCCAGTTTTTCGGACAGGATCATCCCCGCGCGCAGCTCTTCCTGCTCGGTGATGTCATTGAAGATCAGCATGCTCCCTATGAAGTGATCCCCGTCGAAAATGGGATTGTACGTAAAATCGACCGTCCGGTCGCCCTTTCCTTTCCGGAGCCTCATGCCGTACGCGCAATCCAGAACCCGCCTCTCTATCGCCGCGGAAACCGCGGCGATAGCGTCCTCTTCCTCCGGCCGGAAAAGGAGTTCGATCCCCCGCTCTCCAGCCGGCACCTGCGGCAGGTCGAAAAATTCCTGCGCCCGGCGGTTGTACATTTTGATCTTCCCGTTCCGGTCGACGATCACCAGGCTGACCGGAAGATGTTCGAGAACCGCCTCGTTGTACTTGAGGAAGTGGTGGAATTCCTCGTTCATGTCCTCGGCTTCCGGACGGCTCATGATCTGTGTGTAGGCGAGCTTGATGACACTCACCTTGTCGATGTTGCGCACCCTGTCCGTCATCAGGATTTTGCCCGCGCGGAGAATGGTGAGGCTGTCGGCGAGATTGTACATGTCGTCGATCCGGTGGGTGATCACAAGGACACAGCCGCCTGAGCGGGCTATGCCCCGCAGGAGCGGGCGGACCCTGGCGAGGTCCTCGGCGGACAGCTTTTCGAGGGCCTCGTCCAGGATAAGGAGCCGCGGCCCCGCGTACAGGCAGCTCAGGATGTCGATGAGTACCCTGTCCGGGAGGGCGAGCCCCTCCATGAGGGCGCGCGCCGGTATCGATACGCCCATCCGCGCGAGGTAGCGCTCCGCCTCTTCGACATTCCGGTGCGGGCTGAAGAGCGGGCCGGGGAAAAGACTTTTCCTGTTGACGAGAAGATTGAAGGCCACCGACTGGTGACGGAAGATGCTCGTCTCCTGCGCGACGAACTCGATGCCGAGGTTCCGCGCTATGTCGCGGTTGAAGAAAGCCCTCTGCCGCCCCTCCCAGGAAACCCGGCCGGCCGACGGTCTGATCGCTCCGGCGATCACCCGGGCCAGCGTGGACTTGCCCGCGCCGTGTTCGCCGACTATCGCGTGGATTTCTCCGGGGACAAGGGAAAAATGCAGGTTCCCCAGCACGGTGAGACTGCCGTATCGGACCTGTATACCCTCAAGCCGGACGAGGGGCGTCGCTTCCGATTCCATACTTCTTCATCTTATTGTACAGCGTCACCCTGCTCATCTGAAGGATCTGCGCAGATTTCTTCTTGTTGTGTCCGGTCTCCGACAAAGTGCGCAGGATGAGGGAGCGTTCGGCGCCTTCCCTCACTCCGAGTCTCCTGTCCTCTGATACGGGAAGGGCGAGGCTCTCGGGCAGGTCGCGCTCCCGGATCATGGGATCGAGGGCGACAGTGCAGGCATAGTGGACCGCACTTTTCAGTTCGCGCACATTGCCCGGCCAGGAATAGCGCTCCAGGGCGACCGCGGCTTCCGGGGATAGTCGCCACTGGCGGTCCGCGGACGCCAGGTCGGCGAGCATTTTTTCGGCGAGCGGCACAATGTCTTCCGGTCGCTCGCAAAGCAGGGGCACCCGCACCGTCGCGGCATTGAGCCTGTACAGAAGATCGCTGCGGAAAGCGCCCTCCGCGACCAGGGTCTCGAGGTCCTGGTTCGTGGCGGCCAGGAAGCGGATGTCGACCTTGATCGTGGTCGATCCGCCGATCCGCCTGATTTCCTTGTTCTGTATCGCCCGCAGGATCTTGGCCTGGATAGCGGGGGGCATGTCGCCGACTTCGTCCAGGAAGAGCGTACCACCATGGGCCCGCTCGAACACTCCGCGGAAAACCGAATCCGCGCCGGTGAAGGCTCCCTTCTCGTGGCCGAACAGTTCATTGTCGAGCAGGCTTTCCGGGAAGGCGGCGCAGTTGATCTTTTCGAGCGTTCCCTGGGCCCGCGGCGAAGTCTGGTGGATGTATTCCGCCACCAGCTCCTTTCCGGTGCCGCTCTCCCCCCGGATGAGTATGGGCAAATCGGAGATCGCGAGTCGGGTCACGCGTTCGAGCATAGATTTCATGTCCCTTGAACGGGTCGTGAAGGCGAAGAGGCAGCCTTTCCGTTTCAGTTCGCGGTTTTCCCGCGCCAGGGCGGACATCCGGATCGCGTTCTCCAGGACGATGAGCAGTTTTTCGACCTTGACGGGCTTCTCGAGATAATCGAATGCCCCTTCCTTGATCGCGGTCACGGCGCTTTCCACCGTCCCGTAGCCGGTTATCACGATCACCGGAACCAGGGGATCGATCGTCGCGAGGCGCGGGAGGATAGTCATTCCGTCCTCCTCGCCGAGCCGGATGTCGAGCAGGACAGCCTGGATGTTCTCGTTGTGGAACATGTCGACCGCCATGCCGCCCGAGGTCGCGATGAGGACGCGGTAACCCCGTTCTTCCAGGCTCGCCTGGAGACTTTCGCAGAGCATGATCCGGTCGTCGACGATCAGGATGGTCGTGTTCAAATTTTGTACACTCGCTGTTCAGGCTGTACATTTACTGTACAACCGCTTCCCGGTTCCCGCAAGCCGGAATCGTTTCCAGACCGCCGCCTCCGCCCAGATAACGTGTTCTGGTGCGCAAAAGAACGCGGATACTTGAAAACGATGTAATCTCGCGCGAATCTTCAGGATATTTCCGGAAATGCGGGCATTGTATGTTCTCTGGCATGAAACGTGCAGACATGGCGGTGCACCTGCATTCGATCTCCCTCCGGCCGGCGCGCGGATCGCCTCAACAGGCTGCGGAGGGGAACAACAAGGAGGACTCCATGGTCAGAAAAGGTCTCGGATCGGTACTGTTGCTCGCGGCGGTTCTGGCGACCCTGCCGGTCATGAGCGGAGCGGCCCAGGCGAAAAAGTATAAATTCGTGGTGATCACACACGCCACAGCGGTTCCCTTCTTCGTGCCCGTACGGAAAGGCGCCGAGGAAGCGGGCCAGGACCTGGGCTGCGATGTCGTCTACACCGGGCCTTCCGGATTCGACATCCAGAAACAGATCGATTACATCAAGTCCGCCATCGCCCAGAAAGTCGATGGCATCGCGACCACGATGCCCGACACATCCGCGTTCAACGATGTCGTAAAGGAAGCGATGTCGAAGGGCATACCGGTGATCGCGCTGAACGCCGACGCTCCGGCCTCCGGCCGCCTCGCCTACGTGGGCCAGGGCAACTATGAGGCCGGACAGTCCATGGGACGGCAGGTCGTCAAGCTCCTGCCCGCAGGCGGCGACGTTCTTCTGTGCATCCACACCGCCGGCGCGGAAAACCTCGAGGCCCGCATCAAGGGCGTTAAAGACGTTCTGGACGCCCAGGGTGGAAAGTTCAAGTACCGGGTCGTGGCTACCGGAACCGACATGGTCAAGGCGGTGTCCCTCATCGGTAGCGCCTACCAGGCCAATCCCGCGATCAAGGGAATGTTCGGGGTCGAGGACGTGACCGGTTCGGCGATCGCCCAGATCATCGAGCGCGACAAGCTCAAGGGCAAGGTCGTCGGTGGAGGCTTCGACCTCGTCGCCGATGTGCTCGCGGGCATCACCAAGGGCACCATGTCGTTCACGATCGATCAGCAACCCTATCTGCAGGGATACCAGAGTGTCGTCGAACTGTATCTGCTCAAGAAGTACAGCCTGACGCCCTGCGATATCAACACCGGCATCGCTCCCGTCACGGCCGAGAACGTGAAGGCGGTCATGGATCTGGCGGCGAAGGGATACCGCTGACGGATCGTGTCGCCACGGCGGCGAGGCGCAATGCCATCGCGGCGACACGGGTACCATATACGCACATCGGCCGCTTTCGCGAGCGGACAATGAAACCTGCATGGCGGAATGCCGGATCCACTGACGGGTCCGGCATTCCGCCGGGGAAGCCATGAGCAGCAGCCCGATACTTGCCATTCACTCGATCAGCAAGAGCTTCGGATCCACGAAGGCCCTCGATTCCGTCTCCTTTTCCGTGGAGAAGGGGAGCATTGTCGGGCTTGCGGGAGAAAACGGAGCCGGCAAATCCACTCTCATCAAAATCCTCTGCGGAGTCCACAAGCCGGATTCCGGCACGCTTGAGCTCCGGGGAGAAGCCTACCGCCCCAAGGGTCCGGAAGAGGCGGAGAAGCGCGGGATCAGCGTGTTCCACCAGGAAATCCCCGTCTGCCCCCACCTGTCGGTCGCGGCCAATGTCTTCCTGGGACCGGCGATGCCGGGCAAGGGGCTCTCCCCCGACTGGAAGCGCATGAACGAGGAATGCCGGCGACTGTACGCCGATCTGCTCGGAGAGGACATCGATCCTACGCGGCTCGTCAGGGACTGCTCGACGGCCGAGACGCAGCTCGCACTTCTCGTGCGCGTCCTGTCGCGGAACGCATCCTTCATCATTCTCGACGAACCGACTACCGCGCTCACACCGCCGGAAGTCGAGCGTCTGTTCACCATCATACGGCGGCTTCGCGATCGCGGAGTCACTTTCCTGTTCGTCAGCCACATGCTCGAAGAGCTGGTTTCGCTCTGCGATTCGATTGTCGTATTTCGCGACGGCTCGTTCATCGGCTCCTTGGAAAAGGGAGAGTTCGACACCCGCGCGATCTCGTCCATGATAGCGGGAAGGCGGCTGGAGACGGTGGTGCGCAGGACGGTCAAACCGCGCGGGGAAACCCTGTTGCAGGTCAGGAATCTCGGGCTCGGGGGGGAGTTCGACGATGTCAGTTTTTCTGTCGCGCGGGGCGGCATCCTCGGAATAGCGGGACTCGCCGGGTCGGGCAGGTCGGCGATCGCGCGCGCGCTGTTCGGCTCCCCCCCGGCTGATTCCGGAACGATCCTGATCGACGGAAAGGAATGTCGCATTTCCTCTCCCGCCGAGGCCATCGGCCATGGTATCGGCATGGTTCCGGAAGACCGGAAGAAGCTCGGGCTTTTTCACCACCTGGACGTCAAACTGAATCTGTGCATGCCGGGCATCGACCGTTTTTCCGGCGGCGCGTTCGTGAACGAAAAGAAGCTTCGCCAGGCGACGGCCCGCGCGTCGCAGGATGTCCACATCAAGATGAGCGGCCCCGACGCGCCCGTGAGTTCCCTGTCGGGCGGCAATCAGCAGAAAGTGCTGATCGCCCGCTGGCTCGCCCTGCGTCCGCGGCTCATAGTGATGAGCGAGCCGACCCGCGGCGTCGACGTCGGCGCGAAACAGGAAATTCTGGCATTGATCCAAGACCTCGCGGACCAGGGGTACTCGTTCATCATCGCTTCGTCGGAACACGAAGAGCTTCTCCGGCTCTCGGACGACATCCTGGTGATGAGCAAGGGACGGATGAAAATCCTTCTTCCCGGCGACAAGGCGACCAAGGACGATCTCGTCCTCGCTTCGAGCACCTGAGGCGGAACACAAGGAGCGCGAAACATGGCAAACGGCACATCATCTTCAGGCAAGGGCTCCGTCATCAGGCGCTTTGTCGGATTCCGGGACTTCGGCGTAGTGGCCGCGGCCATACTCATCGGGATATTTTTTTCGCTCACGTCGCCGGTCTTCCTGACGGCGTACAATTTCTTCAACCTCCTCCGCCAGACGGCGGGGCTCGGGATCATCGCGATGTCGATGACGATTCTCATCATCGCCGGAGAATTCGATCTGTCCGTCGGCGCCATATTCGCCGTCACCGGAGTTGTCACCGGACTTCTGACGAAGAATCTCGGTCTGAACATCTGGCTTTCGGCCGTGCTTGGTCTCGCGAGCGCTCTCATCCTCGGCTATCTGAACGGACTCCTCGTCACAACCACAAAAATCAATTCCTTCATCGCCACACTCTCGACGATGATGGTCTTTCGGGGCATCGCGATGGTCCTCTCGCAGGGGCAGCCGATATCCACATTCGACGACAACCCCTTCTACGGCATCATGGGCCGTTCGGAGTTGTTTGGACTGATTCCTGTCCCTGTTTTCTGGGTGCTCGCGTGGGGGATCGCGATGTACGTCGTGTTGCACCGCACGACGTTCGGAGTCCGGGTGTATGCGTCGGGAGACAACCGCGACGCCGCGGAGCTCGCCGGCATCAAGACCGTCCACATAAAGAGGATCTGCTTCCTTCTTACCGCCGGGGCGGCCGGGCTCGCATCCCTTGTTTCGCTCGGATACCTGAAAACGGTCACCCCAACGCAGGGAACCAGTCTCGAGCTCGAGGCGATAGCGGCGGCGGTGATCGGCGGCACCTCGATGTCGGGCGGCATCGGAAGCATCATCGGCTCGTTCATAGGGACTTTCATCATGGCCGAGGTGCGGACGGGCCTGGTCCTCCTCGGAACCGACGCGTACATCCAGGACGCGTTCGTCGGCCTCGTCATCGCCCTCGCTGTCATCATCAACGTGAGGGTGAGCAGCCGGAAGCTGCTCTGACAGGCGATCCGCGGTCCCCCTCGCACATCATGAAGATATAACAAGTGATGGGACAATAACCGATGACAGGCAATGCGGGGCCCTTCGTCGTGATTTACTTATGAGGCAGACTCACTCTTTCGTCTCGAAAAATTATGAGGCAATGCGGGGCATTGACTAAGGTACAGCGCGCGGGTAGGCTGAAGACCAAGTCCCACCCAAAAAGGCAGTACCCATGAGCTACTCTGATCCTTCAAAGCTCGGAATTCTTGCTTGCCCCGGCGGCGAGGCTTTCGCGGATCAGGTGATCCGCAGGCTCGCCGGGATTTACAAGCGCCGTTTCGACCGAAAGACCGCAGCTCTCGCGTCCCGCTACCACCTTTCCCAGGAACTGGTCACCCGCAAGATCAACTTCGCGCAGGATACCAATTCGAGCCTCTCCTATATCCCCGGCAACGTGAACCAGTATCGCCCTCCCCGCCTCAAGATCAACACACGGCACACCTTCTTCGCCAACGGAGAGGTCAAGACGGAGATCCTCGAATCGGTCAGGGGCAAGGATCTCTACATTTTCCAGGATATCGAAAACCATCAGCCCATCGCCTTCAACGAGGGCACGACGCACAAGCAATTTTCCGTCAACGACCACATATTCTCCCTCTTCGTCACGATAGATGCGGCCATGGAAGCCGGCGCCGGGCGGGTCAATCTCGTCCTGCCCTCCTATCCCTACGCCCGCCAGCACAAGAAAAAGGGACGCGAGGGCCTCACCGCCGCCCGCGTCGGCCAGATGCTGGAAAATCTCGGCGTCTCGCGCATCATCACCCTCGACATCCACTCGCGGGAGATCGAAAACAGCTTCACGAACCTGAGAGTCGAGAACCTGCACGCCTCCTTCCAGATCATCGAAAAACTCATCGGCATAATCGACATAAAGAAAGACGACCTCGTCGTGCTTGCGCCCGACACCGGCGCCGTCGACCGCAACAAGTTCTACGCCAATGCCTTCCAGCGCCCGCTCGCCCTCCTCTACAAGGAGCGCGACTATTCCAAGGTCACCAAGAGCGCCTCCGAGACCAACATCAGCGAGATGAAGCTCCTCGGCGACGTGCGCGGCAAGACGGTCTTCATGGCCGACGACATGATCGGGACCGGCGGAACCCTCATCAAGGGAATGAAGAACCTGAAAGAAATGGGAGCCACCAAAGTCATCTCGGCGGTCTCGTTGCCTTTCTTTTCCGGAAACGCCATCAACGACTTCGACGCCGCCTACAAGCAGGGACTGTTCTACCGCATCATCGGGACCAACGCCGTGCGCAACACCGAGCTCTCGGACCGCGAGTGGTTCATCCAGGCAGACGTCACGGGGCTGTTCGCCCAGATCATCAGCCTCATCCACCACGACCGCTCGCTCTCCTCGATGCTGGACAACCGCGACGTGGTCGCCAAGCTGATCAAGAAGCAGATGGACAAGCAGTCCGGCGTGAAGCCGGCGACTTCCCAGCAAGCGCACGCCTTTGCGGCGCAGAAGCAGGAGCCTCCGGCCGGACAGGAGGGGCTCGACGAGCCCATTCCCTTCGAACCCGCCGACGATCTGTGAAGGTTTTTCGCCTGCCAGGGCAGATTTCTGCCCTGATCTTCGATCTCGACAACACGCTGTACACGAACGCGGCCTACACGGATTTTCAGGCCAGAATACTGGAAGAGCGGCTCGCCGGCTTCCTCGGGACCGATCTGGCCGGCGCCCGGGCCGAACTCGCGCGTCTCAAGGCTGAACGCGCCGCGGTGGGGCTGCCGCCGACCAGCATGGCCAATCTCTCGGCCGCCTTCGGCGTCGACATCGCCACGAGTGCGCGCTGGCGCGAGGAGGGCATCCGACCCGCCGAGTGGCTCCGGCCCGATCCCGAACTCGCCCGCGCCCTTTCCTCCCTGGCCGCCCGCTTCCCCCTCGCCCTCGTCACGAACAATCCATGCTCCGTCGGGACCGCGAGTCTCGACGCGCTCGGCATCCGGGACTGTTTCACGGTCGTCGTCGGGCTCGACGATACCCTGAAGAGCAAGCCCGACCCCGCGCCCTTTATGCTCGCGGCCGCCCGGCTGGGAACGCAGTATGCCGATCTCGTCTCTGTCGGCGACCGCTACGACGTCGACCTCGCTCCCGCTCTCGCGCTCGGCATGGGGGCCATCCTCATCGAGAAGGTCTCGGAAGTCTACAGTCTGCCTGAAACCCTCATGTAAGAGCTTTGAGGGCTGCGGCCACTCCGAAGGCGTGATCGCCGATCTTCTCGATCTGCCGGATGATGTCGAGGAAGAGCAATTCGGCTTTGACTTCGCTGCCCTCCCTAAGACGCTTCTGTGCCTTCTTTTTAAGCTCCTTGCGCATCGCGTCGACCCGATTCTCGTATTCCCCCGCGAGGTCGAGCTGCTCCGGCGAGAGCTGGCCGCCGATGTTCCCGACAATGAAGGCGAGAAATTCGTCGACGAGGGCTGTGTAGGGCAAGAGTCCCGTGGACTCCTTCTTCCCGAAGATGAGCTGTTTTTTGCCCTGGCGTTCGAGGAGGTAGGCGAGGCTCAGGCAGGAATCGGTGATGTTTTCGAGGTCGTCTACCATGTGCATGAGCTGGCCGAGGTTTTCTTCGGTTCGGGCGTTGACGTCTTGGCGGTTGATGGTGAGAAGGTAGCGAGTGAGCTCTTCCTGCATCGAGTCGGCGTAGCTCTCGCGCTTGCCGAACCACTCGAGTTCGGTCTCCATGTTTTCGGGCAAGGTGACGAGTCCGTCGCGGGCGCGAAGGAACATCTCGCGCGCAAGGATAGACATGTCGGATATTTCCTTCCGTGCGTGGATGATGGAGAGTTCCGGCGTGGGCAGGATCGGCTGGGGGTGGTAGACGAGGACTTGTCCTTTCGTGCCGGGCTTGTCCGGGAAAATTTTACGCATAAATGCGGCGTACTGATTCACGAAGGGCAGAAGGATGATCGTGTTGCAGGTGTTGAACAGGGTGTGCAGCATGGCGATGTGGACGCCGAGAGTGGCGGGAGTGATCTCTCCTGGCGTCACGAAGTCCACGAATTTGAGGAATGGGTCGAAGACCGCGATGACCCAGAGGGTCCCGAAGACGTTGAAGAGGATGTGGGCGTAACCGGCTCTCTTGCCGTCGACATTGGTGGCGAATGAGGCCAGGAAGGCGTCGAAGGTCGTGCCGATGTTGGCGCCGAGCGTGAGGGCCGCGGCCATGCGGAAATCGATCACGCCTTCGGTGGCGAGGGCTATGACGATGGCGAGCGTCGCGCTCGAGGCGTTGACGAGGATGGTGAAGACCGTGCCGACCAGGACGGCGATGATTATGGAGAGGAATCCGAGGTTGGAGAAATTCTGGAGGAAGTACAGGACGTCGCCTGAGGGCTTTGGGATGGATTCCGAAATGAAACCGAGGCCGAGGAAAATCATGGAGAATCCCATGAACACCGTACCGTAACTTCTGAAGGAGTCAGATCGCTTTTTCATGAGCGACATGAAGAAGCCGAGTCCGAAAATGGGCACGGCGAGGGCGGCGACGCTGAACTTTCCGACGCCGACCGCCGCGATGATCCAGCCCGTGAGGGTCGTCCCTATGTTGGTGCCCATGATGACGCCGATGGCCTGAACGAGAGAGAGTAGACCGGCGTTCACGAAGGATACGACCATGACGCTCGTCGCCGATGAGGACTGGATCAGGATGGTGACGAGCGTTCCCGTGAGTACAGCCATGACCCTGTTCTTCGTCATGAAATTGACGGTGCGCTGCAGCCTGTTCCCCGCCGCGCGCTGGATGCCGTCACTGGTCAATTCCATGCCGTGCATGAACATTGCCAGACCTCCGACCAATTCCAGTACTAGTGTGAGGATCGTCATTGCCGTGGTCTCCTTCGGAACCCAAAAGGCGCCCTTGGGGGCGAGGCCTTTATGGCTGGATGCGTGTGGGGTTTGAGGGGATTTCGCATGCTCTGTATATATGATCGGAACGCCCTGTGCATAGAGGGGCTCAAACGTGGTATAGTAGGCGTATGAAGATGCCCATCCGGCCCGTCCCGACCCTCATGTGCCTCGCATTTTTGCTGCTGTCCGGGAGCGTGAACATCGGCGCCCAGTCTGTCCGGCCGTATACCCTTGAGAGCCTGTACGGCAAGACCGTCGTCGGCTCCCTCGCGACGACGGGAAGAGTGGTGCGCGTCGCCTACAAGGGAGAGCCGTCTCTCCTGCCGGATCATCCCACGTCCGCGGTGCTGAAGGCGGCGATCGCGTCATCCAAGTCGAGCATTCTCGTCGAGACCCTCTTCTCCCTGGCACGGCCCAGACCGCAGGACCCCGCGGCGGCGGCCGCAGAGCTGGCCGGAATCTACGGCTACCTGAGATCTGTAGGATCGCTCCAGGGCATCGAGTATTGGTCGGCGAGCCGCAACGAACTGCGCACCTTCTACGCCGAATCCTACAGGATAGAGAGCCCCGAGTCCCGGAAAAAAATTCCCGACCCGCCTGCACCCCTGCCCGGCAAGATTCCGGCCGCCGAGTCCTTCTTCGCCTTTCAGCGCGATCTCAGCTTCGGCTCCAATGTCTACCGGTATGACTATTCGTTTTCGGAGGACAACTTCCTCGTCACTCAGACTAACCTGACGAGGATGAACTACGGACTGGTGCCCGTCATGGCGGCTGGGGCTCTCTCCACCCGCCTCTTTCTCATCAGGGCGGAGGACGCGATCGTGTTCTACGCGGAGAGCGGGGCGGAGGCGCCCGGCATATTCAAGGGAAAGCTCGAAGTTTCATTCTCGAACCGGGCGGAAGCGCTGTTCCGGTGGTTCGAGTCGAAGATGGGGAAATAAGCCTGTACTTCGACTCGCAGACCAGGCTCCGTTTCCCGTGTCGGAGCCTGAGCGGCTGACGTACCGCGCTCAGGCTTCGCGGGTCCCGAAAGTAGCGGGATCAGACCTGGACGACTTCCTTCACTTCGGGGATGGTCTTCTTGAGATAGGCTTCGACGCCCTGCTTGAGGGTGAATGTGGACATGGGGCAGGAACCGCAGGCGCCCGTGAGCTGGACTTTGACAGTGCCGTCCTCTTCCACGGAGACGAGCTCGATGTCGCCGCCATCAGCCTGGAGGGAGGGGCGCACTTCTTCTATCGCTTTCTTGACCTGTTCGACGATCATAAGGAACTCCTTGTCCCTCGAATGTACCCTTCCATCCGCCGCAGGGTCAAGTTTCCGGCCTGCCCTTGCATGGCCCGTCTGCCTTCGCGTCGCAGTCTGTCCGGCGCTTCGCGGTATCCCCGCTTCCCTGTCCCGGACTAGGTAATTTTTGACGGAGTGTGATACACTCGGAACGAATCCGGAGCGGAGAGGCTGCATGGCTCGAATCATCGTTTTCGTGAACCAGAAAGGCGGTGTGGGCAAAACCACGAGCGCCATAAACATAGGGGCCTATCTCGCCCTCGCGGGGAAGCGGACCCTCCTCGTCGATTTCGATCCGCAGGGGAACATGACGAGCGGCGTGGGCGGTTCCGCCCGCGACAAAGGCATATACCAGGTCATCACGGGGCAGATGGAACTCGTCGAAGTGGTGCATGAGTCCAAAGTTCCCGGCCTCTCCTATGTGCCGTCTTCCATAGATCTCTCCGGCGCGACGGTCGAACTCGTCGACAAGCCCGACCGCAACGACTACCTGAAGCGGGCGATCGCCACCGTATCCGACACGTACGATTTCATACTCATAGACTGCCCTCCCTCCCTCGGAATCCTGACGCTCAACGGGCTCAATGCCGCCCAGGAGGTCTGCATACCGCTCCAGTGCGAGTATTTCGCCCTGGAAGGTCTCTCGCTCATCCTGCAGACCGTCGGGCTTGTGCAGAAAAGCATGAACCCCGGGCTCAAGGTCTCAGGCATCATGCTCACTATGTACGACTCGCGCACGCGGCTCGCCCAGGAAGTCGTGCGTCAGGTCACAGAGTACTTCAAGGACCGCGTGTTCAGGACAATCGTGCCGCGCAATGTGCGCCTGTCCGAAGCGCCCTCGCACGGGCTTCCCGTCTGCCTCTACGATCCGACCTGCATCGGAGCGCGCAGCTACGAGGCGTTGGCAAAGGAGATAATCGAGCGTGGCGAATAAATTCGGTCTCGGAAAGGGACTCGGGGCCCTCATCCCCGAACGGCTTCCCGTGCGCGGCGCGCCCGGAGACAGAGTCGAGGTCGCGATGGGCTTCGGCCCCGGAGAGACGGCGCCAGTCGGCGGGTCGACGGATGTGGCCGCGAGTTCCGACGGCCGCGCGACGTCGGGCATGGGCACCCTCCCGGAAGGCGAGGAGATTCTCATCATCCCTCTCGCCCGCATCAGACCCAACCCCGACCAGCCCCGCAAGGATTTCCCCGAGGAATCCATAGAAGAACTCGCCTCTTCCATAAAGAGACACGGCCTCATCCAGCCCATCCTCGTCGAGATCGACTCGCGCGCGGAAAGCGGAATCCGGGCGCCGGGGAGCGATCCGTCTGAGGAAGGAAGCTTCTACCGCATCATCGCGGGAGAACGCCGCTACCGCGCGGCTCTGCGCGCAGACCTCGCGGAGATCCCGGCCATCGTCCGCAGGTTCACGCCAGCGAAGCGCCTCGAGATCTCGCTCATCGAGAACATCCAGCGCGAGAACCTGAACCCGGTCGAGGAAGCCGAGGCCTACCGGAGCCTCATGGAACTCTCCGGGGCCACCCAGGACGAGATCGCCGAGGCCGTGGGCAAGAGCCGCTCCGCCATCGCCAACGCCGTCCGCCTCCTCAAACTTTCGCCCCGCATGCTCGAGTCGCTCCGCTCGGGCGTCATTACGGCAGGCCACGCGCGCGCGCTTCTGGCTCTGCCCGACGCGCCGGTGCGCGACAAGCTTTTCGCCCGCATCTCGGAGGAATCCCTCTCGGTGCGCCAGGCCGAGGATGCCGCCCAGGCAGTCCTCGCCGCGGCTCCGGGAAGCGCGCGCAAGGCCAAGGCCGCCAGAAAGGCCGCCGAAGCCGCCAACCGCGATCCGGACCTCGTCGCCGTGGAACAGAAACTCATCCAGAGCCTCGGCACCAAGGTCAGCATCAAGGGCAGCGCGAAGAAGGGAATCGTCGAAGTGGAATACTATTCGCTCGAGGATCTCGACCGCATCATCGAGGTTCTCGGCAGATGAGGGGAGGGACTTTCATGGAGCCGAAACAGGGCATGACGGTGGCTCGGCGCCTCGTGGGAAGCCTCGCCGCCGGAATACTTCTCTGCGCCGCGGGCCTCGCCCCGCTCTCGGCCGCTCAGGGTGCTTCGCCTGCGGGCTCTGCGGCGGCACCCCCGGCCGCGGTCAACGGCGGCACCCTCACGAGCTTCGCGGGCTTCAACCTGCGCTACGGAGCGACCGGGCCGGGAGGCGCAGGAAACCTCGACGAGGCCGGCGCCGCGAAACTGGCGGGCAGGTCGGAGTCCTTCGCCGTCGACGTGATAAACCCCGAGCAAGTCCCCGGCGAAAGGCGCGTGCTCGGCACCGGCGAGGCTCACGGCATCTACGAGGTCCCGCTCGAGGCTGTCGCCACGCTTCTCTGGGATTACCCCGTGCTCAAGACCATCTCTCCCCGACTCCAGGAAGCCAAAGTGGAGGATCGCGCGGAGGGATCGATCAAAGTCTACGAGGAGATCGGCATCAACTTCCTCGGCATCAGGATAGGCTACAAGCTCCGCCTCGAGTCGTACCGGGACAACCTGCCCGACGGCGCCGCCGGCTTCCGCTACAGGATGACCGAGAGCCTCGACGGCAAACTCTATGCCGCCGACTCGTCGTGGTATCTCAAGGAAATCGATGTGGGCGGGAAGAAGATGCTCTACATGCGCACTTTCTCGACCTCGGGCATGCGCAATCCCGGTCTCGGTGTCGCCGCCGCCATGAGGGCCTTCACCTCAGGCGAGCTCGCGGGCCAGGTCGACTCGGTCGCGAAAAAAGCGAGGGAGCGGGCCGGACTCAAATGAGCCATGCGGCCGGCCCGGCGCGCGGCCGTCTTGACCAAGTCAATCTGAAACGATAGGTTTTTATCGTAAGCTATTTATTTTGGATACAAGGAGTCAGTACATGAGCATCATCGAATACGTCGAGGCTCGCGAAATTCTCGATTCACGCGGGAATCCCACCGTGGAAGTGGACGTCATCCTCGAAGACGGAACCATGGGCCGCGCGGCCGTTCCCTCGGGCGCCTCCACCGGCGAGTACGAAGCCGTCGAACTCCGCGATGGCGACAAGAAACGCTACCTCGGCAAGGGCGTCCTCAAGGCCGTCGAGAACGTCAACACCGCCATCGCCGCCGAAATCACCGGACTCGACGCCCTCGAGCAGGTCGACATCGACCGCACCATGATCGACCTCGACGGAACCGAGAACAAGGGCAAGCTCGGAGCCAACGCCATCCTCGGCGTCTCCATGGCCGTCGCCCGCGCAGGCGCCGAATACCTCGGCATCCCGCTGTACAAGTACCTGGGCGGACCGCACACCACACTCCTCCCCGTCCCGATGGCCAACATCATCAACGGCGGAAAGCACGCCGACAACAAGATCGACTTCCAGGAGTTCATGGTCATGCCCGTGGGCGCCGAGAGCTTCCGCGAGGCCGTCCGCATGACAGCCGAAGTCTTCCACAACCTCAAGAGCCTCCTCAAAGGCGCGGGCCACAACACCTCCGTCGGCGACGAAGGCGGATTCGCCCCCAATCTCGGCAACGAGGAATCCCTGCAGTTCATCATGAAGGCCATCGAAAAGGCCGGCTACAGGCCCGGCGAGCAGATCGCCATCGCCCTCGACTGCGCCTCCTCGGAGCTCTTCGACGAAGGCGGACGCAAGGGTTACAAGTTCTGGAAGTCCAACCCCGACAAGCTCTTCTCCGCCGAAGAGATGATCGAGCTCTACACCTCCTGGGTCGACAAGTACCCCATCGTCTCCATCGAGGACGGCCTCGACCAGAACGACTGGGAAGGCTACGTCAAGCTGACCCAGGCCCTTGGCAAGCGCATCCAGATCATGGGCGACGACTTCTTCGTCACCAACACGGCGCGTCTCGAGAAGGGCATCGCCATGGGTGCCTGCAACTCCATCCTCATCAAGCTGAACCAGATCGGCACCGTCACCGAGACCATCGAGGCCATCGACATGGCGAAGCGCGCCGGCTACACCGCCGTCGTCTCCCACCGCTCCGGCGAGACCGAGGACGCCTTCATCGCCGACCTCGTCGTCGGCCGCGAGACCGGCCAGATCAAGACCGGCTCCATGTCCCGCACCGACCGCATCTGCAAGTATAACCAGCTGATGCGCATCGAGGACGAGATGGAAGGCATCGCCCAGTATCCGGGGATGAAGGCCTTCTATAACGTCAGGAAATAAGGGGTCTTGAATAAATGTCTGGGCGATGCCGGCGTCATCCGCGGGGTGACGAGGCATCCGCCCGGCTTCCTGCGGATGAAGGCGTTTTCCGGCATCAGGAAGCAAGTACGTCCGGGCGCGAGATGGACCGCGTTTCGGGGGCGTTATCTGAAATTCAGGTAACGCACGAACGGTTCGCTTCCAGCGAATTGCGAACATGCGAAAGGCCGTCCGGCAATGCGCCTGGCGGCCTTTTTCCATAACGAAGCCATCACATGAAGAGCAATGGACATCAGTCGCGTATTGATAGAGGATTCAACGCATGCAACAGTTCAGAAAAGCACTATTGGAAGAAGAAAACGTAATCTTCTCTCTCTATGAAGCAGTGAAAGCGAAAGGCAGGGAAGACGGTACTTCGGATTGGGATGAAGATTATCCCAATAAAGACATATTGAGAGAAGATCTGGAAAACGGAAGACTATTCGCATTGATCGGACACGATGAAATATTGGCTACAATATCCATATTCGAAGAGGATGACCCGGATATACAATCATTGGATTGGGTAAACGTCAAAGCATGCTTTCTTGTCCGTTTATGCGTATCGCCTGAGCATCAAGGCAAAGGTATCGGGGAAAAGATGATGGGAAATATAAGCGCCTATGCGAAAAGCAGGGGATTCAAGGCAACCCATCATCTTGCGGCAAAAGTAAATACAGCTGCAAATAGACTTTACAGGAGAATGGGATATCGAGAACTGGGGATGGTGCATTTGTATGATACGGACTTCATAGCTTATGAAAAACTTTTATAGATACGAACCTCGCACCTGATACGGGAGGCAGGGCAAAACCACCGAAAAGGCAGGAGTGAATCATGATGCGTCGTATACATCTATACGCGCAGATTACGTCAAATTCCGCGGCGGAATCCCTCAGGATTTCGCTTTCTTCGAAGGTTTCGACTTGCCAGAACTGTTGAGGGCGATCGCCTGGAGAACGAGCGCCTTGAAGGCGGATGAGTCAACTTCTTCTCCTTCGTGGATGTCGATCGCCCGGCGTGTGTTTCCGTCGAGACTCGAATTGAAGAGTCGGGCCGGATCTTCCAGAGCCGCGCCCTTGGAGAAGGTAAGCTTCACGGCATTCTTGTAGGATTCGCCAGTGCAGATGATGCCGTCGTGCGACCAAATCGGAGTGCCCATCCACTTCCACTCCTCGACGACATCCGGGTCTGCTTCCTTGATGAGCTTGCGCATTCGCTTTAGGGTTTCCCCGCGCCAGTCCCCGAGTTCGGCGATTTTTTTCGAGATGAGCTCCGATGCCGACTGGCCCTGGTTCGCGTCCGACTTTTCCATGTTCCCATCCTGGAAGTTCCAGACATATTCCGGGATTTTCCATATGGCCCGTGCTCTCTGCCGACCACAGAAAACTCCCTCACAATGACTCAAGTATACTGGGCGATGGCCCGTCGTCAATCGCCGGTTTGCCCGGACGTCATCTTGAACCCCTCTTCCGGTACAGCCATTTCCGTCTCTTTTGGGGCTTTGGGGCTTGCAGTCTGGCCGAAGCCCGACGGGTCTTGCTTGTCCACTGCAGGCAGTCCAATCTTAAATGTCTTATTATATGGTCATTATTGGTGTTATAGCGTATAATATAAAGCATTATGGGGAAAAAATCCGTAACACTTCTGCCCTCCGCCCGGAAAGTCCTTGTCGAACTTGGAGAAAACCTGCGGTTTGCGAGACTGCGGCGCAATCTATCGACTCAGATGCTGGCCGAACGGGCCGGCATCAGCAGATCGACCCTCAACGCGATCGAATCCGGATCCTCTTCGGTGTCGATGGGAGCATGGGTTCAGACTCTCTTTGTCGTCGGTCTCGAAAAGGATCTGCTCGCCGTCGCCCGCGATGACGAGTTCGGACGAACGCTTCAGGATGCACGCTTGCCGATTCGCATGCGCGCAAGGAAAGCGAAGCGGGAGGAAACTCCATGAGCGGGATAGTCCGCCGCATAGAAGTATACGCCGATTGGGCTGGCTTGGGAAAAGCTGTCAAAATGGGGACGCTGTCCGCGATCCCCGCCAGGGGAAAGGAAGTATTCTCGTTCGACTATGAAAAAGAATGGCTTCTCCGCACGGATGGACGTGCGCTCGATCCGGAACTCAGGCTTTTCAAGGGCCCGCAGTATCCGGCCAGGGAAAAGCTGAATTTCGGCATATTTCTCGACTCGTCGCCCGATCGCTGGGGGCGCGTTCTCATGCGCCGGAGGGAAGGAATCCTTGCCCGCAAAGAGGGGCGTGGAGTGCGGGCACTCGCGGAATCGGATTACCTGCTTGGCGTGTACGATGAAAACCGGATGGGGGCGCTCCGCTTCCGGGAAATCGGCAGCCCGGTCTTCCAGAGCAGCGATACCGCCATGGCCGCCCCACCGTGGGCCAGACTTCGCGACCTCGAATATGCGAGTCATATCGTGGAGAGCGATGTCAGCGACGACGAACTGGATCCATGGCTCGCCCTTCTCATCGCCCCGGGCTCGTCGCTTGGCGGAGCGAGGCCCAAGGCCAGCGTCGTCGATTCCGACGGGAGCCTGTGGATCGCGAAGTTTCCGGGGAAAGACGATGACCGGGATGTCGGCGTATGGGAGATGCTCGTCGCGACGCTTGCGCGCAACGCGGGAATCGTGACGAGCGAATGCAGGCTGGAATCATTGTCGTCCCGGGGGTCGACCTTTCTGACGCGGCGGTTTGACCGCGTCGACTCCGCGAAGCGGATTCATTTTGCCTCCGCGATGACCATGCTCGGCAGGAAGGACGGCGACGATTCGTCTGCGGGAGCCAGCTACCTCGAAATCGCCGACTTCCTCATCCGCAATGGAGCCTCTCCTGATGAGGATCTCGCGCAACTCTGGCGACGCATCGTCTTCGGCATCGCCATTTCGAATACCGACGATCATCTGCGGAACCACGGATTCCTTCTGGGGCAGCGAGGATGGAGGCTCTCTCCCGCATACGACCTCAATCCCTCTCCCTTCGGCGGAGGATTGTCGCTGTGCATCGACGAAAACGACAACGCCCTCGATTTCGATCTTGCTCTCTCGGTGGCGCGTTATTTCAGACTGGAAGCACGGGAGGCGGAAAATATCCGTGAATCGGTAGTCGCCTCCGTATCCCGCTGGCGGGAGCTGGCGGAGGAACTGGGTATTTCCAGGACGGAGCAAGAGAAGATGGCGGGGGCTTTCGTGACTTCGTGATTCTGTTCGCCAGCAGAGATGTAAAAACAAGCCGGATAGTTTGCATATCCTGCCAAAATGTCGTACACTTTGGCATCATGATTACTAGAGAGATAATGCCTCCGGATCGCTCATTCTTTCTCTTCGGTCCGCGCCAGACCGGCAAGAGCACCTGGCTCGCTAGCCTGGCACGCGGGGAAAGCGGGGATCGCGGGAAATCCTGGACAATCAACCTGCTCCACAATGATACCTTTTACCGCTATCTGCGCGATCCGGCGCAGTTCCGCCGCGAAGCCGAGGCCAGGATACGCGATGGCGTCGAATGGATCATACTGGACGAGGTCCAGCGCATTCCGGCGCTCTTGAGCGAAGTTCACGACCTTCTGGAGTCGAGCACGGTACGTTTCATACTCTCCGGGTCGAGCGCGCGGAAGCTCAAGCGCGGCAGCGGCTTGTCAGGCAGTGCCTTGTCCGGCGGCGCGGATCTTCTGGGCGGCCGGGCGCTCTTGAGATACCTTCATCCATTCACGGCAAAAGAATTGGGCAAAAGATTCGATCTGGAACATGCACTTCAGTGGGGGACCCTTCCACCCCTTCTCGGACTGGACGAAGGAGATGCGCGTGATACCCTGAAAACCTATGTCGAACTGTATCTACGGGAAGAGATACAACTGGAAGGACTCGTGCGGAATCTGGGAGGTTTCACCCGGTTCATCGACTACGCGGCGGCATACTGCGGCGAAATCCTCAATTACAGTTCGATCGCGAAGGAAACTGCCCTGCCGATCCGGACGGTGCAATCATACTTCGAGGTGCTGGAGGATACCCTCATCGCCCTGCGCCTTCCTGCGTGGACGAAGAGCCCTCTGAAACGCCTTGTCAGTCATCCGAAGTACTATCTGTTCGACAATGGACTCAGCAATGCACTGACCCACCGCCTTTCGGGTCCCCTCGATGCTTCGGTCCGGGGACGCCTGTTCGAACAGTTCTTCGTACAGGAGACATTCAGACGTCTGGATTACCGGCGGGTAGACTCGGCACTCCACTACTGGAGGACCAAAGACGGAGCGGAAGTGGACCTCTTGATCGAGGCGAAGGGAAAGCTTGTCATGGCCGTAGAGTTCAAGAGTCGAGCGATGGTGTCGGGCGCCGACCTGAGCGGGCTCAGGTCTTTCCGCGACGACAATCCGGCGGTCCCCTGTTTTCTCGTCTGCTCTGCGCCGGAACCGTTCAGGCTCGATTTCGTCGAGGTGCTGCCGTGGCGGATGTATCTGGAGAGGCTGGAGACGGTGGGCTAAACGGAGAGTCGACACGGGCTACCCGTATCCCGTAAACGCGCTATTCACGCCATTCCCCTGCGCTCCTTTCTGGAATCGAGTTCCAGAACGTGTCCAGATCCTGTATGGAACGGTCCTCTCTATTGGACAGCGTGGTTTGTTGTTGAAGGGGCTGATAAATATCAACGCAAACAAAGAAATATCAAGGGAAAAAACAAAGACCGATGATGTGAAATTATTCGTTGATAAATTTCACGATATTCGCTGTGGATTATCAAGGGAGTGCGCGATGCCGAGCGTCACGAGCGAGAAGGGACTCGAAACAATCAAAGTCCGCCCCCTGACCGGCCTGGATGGCATGGCAGTCGCTCCCGGTGTTTCCGCCGAAGCGTCCCCGGCCTACAGGGTGGGCTACATCGCGGGAAGTCCGAAGGATTTCGACCGTCATCGACGTACTGCACAAGGGAATCGACGATGAGTCCATCCATTTTGAGCTGTACTACGGCAAGCCCTCGTACCGAAGCTGCCCGCTCCCGTGGAGGAGGATCTGGCGCGGGGGATTCTCGAATCCATCGACATGGACAGCTGCCGCGTTGGCCCTCGCCGACGAGGATGCCGAGATCGCGCGGCGAATCCGCGACGAAATCGCCCCGAAGGTTTCCGACGATCCCGATTACCGAAATGCGCGTGAAAATACGCCGCAAAACGCCCGTCAGGGTTGGAGCCCGGATCCGGATCAGGCCCGATAGAGCCCCGGCGACGAAGCTCCGGGAACGAGGTGCACAGGGATAAGTCGTCGGACGGGCTCGGCCATGTCTTCGGACATGATGTCCACGAGGCAGGAGACCGCCGTTTTTCCGAGGAGGACGCGGTCGGAGTCGAGCCGGGTCCAGAAGTCGTCTTTGTCCTGCCAGCGGTCTTCCAGGACAGCGGCCTCGAAATCTGCGCCGGCATCCAGGCCGAGCGGGGTGGCCGCTCGACGGAATTCCTCCGCGAGGGCCATGCCGTTGAAGGCGAGGACCCTGCCTTCTGCGTCGGCGTCGGCGGCCATGCGTCTGACCGAGTCCGGGCTGAACTCGGTTTGCAGTTCCCTGAACGAGAGACCTTTGGCCTCGAGAGCCTCCGCGAGGAAGCGCCGCTTGTCGCGCAGGGGTTCTCCGGCTCCGCAGGGGAGAAAGTCGACGCCGGTCAATCCCGCCGCGCGCGTCCGGGCGACCAGTTCGACGATGGGGCTCGCGTAGTCGAAGGTGGCGAAGTTCGGCTCGATGCCCGCTATCTCCCGCCTCCCGACGAAGAAGATCGGGAAGCCCGAATGCAGGAAGCGGGCGAGGGAGTCTTCGTCCTTCGAGATGCCGATGACGACGGCGCCGTCCGCTATGCCGAGCTGGTCGATGCGGCCGGAGGTCTCGGGGGCGAGGTCGGGCCTGTTGTTGAGGATGAGGATATCGTAGCCCCGGCGGGCGGCCTCCTCCTCGATGCCAACGAAGAAGCCGTAGAATTCGTTGCGCCAGTCCACGGGGAAGACTTTTTCGTAGGTTATCACGGTGATGATGTCCGAGCGCCGTTCACGCAGCGAGCGCGAGCGGCGATCCGGCACGTATTTCAGGGCTTCGGCGGCCGCGATGATCTTGTCGCGGGTTTCGGCGGAGACCCGTATCGATGCGCCGCCCTTTCCCGAGAGCACGGCAGACACAGCCGCCACGGAGACGCCCGTCGCGGCTGCCACATCCTTGATCGTCGTCCTCTTGCGCATACCGATACGCTCCGTCTTCAGCCGTTCGATTCGTTCAGGAAGGCGCCCTGATCCCGCAGCGCGCGGCGGATTTCCGCGCAATCGGCGTCAGCGAAGGATGTCCCTGAGCGCGAGGCGACGGCGGCGGCCACGCCCGCCGCGTGACCGAGGGCCCCCGCGTGGGGCGAGAGCCTGAGCGAGGCCTGGGCGGCGAAATCAGCGCAGATGCATCGGCCCGTCGTCGCGAGGTTGGAAATTTCCCTGGCCAGCATCGAGCGCAGGGGGACATTGTAATACGCGCCGTGGGCGAAGTGCCTGTGTTCGGTGCCGGAGCCGTCGGGATTGTGGATGTCCACGGGATAGCCACAATGGGAAATCAGGTCCGGAAAACGCGTCCGGGCGAAGAGCTCGTCCACGGTGATTTTGTGCATGCCGACGATCTGCCGCGAGCTGCGCACGCCGACGCAGGGCCCGGAGAAGCCCATCTTTGCGCGGGAGAAGCCCGGCACGCGCTTTTTGAAAAACTCGTAGAGTTCCCAGGCCTGGACCCGCCCCTCGGTCTCCGCGTCGGAGAGGGACCAGGGGTCGACCGAGCGCTTGCCGAGGATGCGGCTCATGTTCACGATCACCTCGCCGGGGGTGTTTGTCTCGAAGAAGAGTACGGTCTCGCGCCCGAAACTCAGCTCGCCCGCCTCCATCGCGTCGCGGAGGATGGAGGTGAAGCCGAGACAGGAGAGCCGTTGCGCTGCGTCGAGTATCTCGTTCCTGCCTTTCAGGAGAGGAAACTCGCCGGGATTCTCGCGCATGTAGCGGCGCACTTCCGCTATGTCCACGTCATGGAGGCGGAGTTTCATGGTCATGGGCTGGGCGAAGCCATCCTCGGGCCGGCCGAACTCGCAAGGCACGCCCGCCCTGTACGCCAGCTCCGCGTCGCCCGTTGCGTCGATGAAATACGGGGCGGCGAAACGCAGCTTTCCCGACTTGGTCATCACGGAAACACCGCAGATCTTCCCGTCGTCGACCTCGACATCGTCCAGCATGGCGTGATAGAGGATCCGCACCCCCGCCTCGTCGAGCATCAGCTCGAGTTCGCGCTTCATGCCCTCGTGGTCGAAGGGGGTCACCGTGTAGGTGAAGCCCGTCGAATCCGGCTGATGGCCGGGAGACCAGCCTTTGGAGACCATGCGGTCCACGAGTTCGCCGGTCAGTCCGCGGATGACCTGGAGGTCCCCGGCGTGGAAGGTCATCATGGGCCCTGTGCCCGAGGAGGTCAGGACGCCGCCGGGGAAGGCGCCGTAGTCGAAAGCGAGCACCTTGAGTCCGAGGCGTCCGGCGGCTACCGCCGCCATGCTGCCCGAGATGCCGAGACCGGCGACGACGAGATCATAGGCAAAACTATCGGAATCGTTCATTGCATTCACCTTTGTTGTATGTGAGGGAAAGAAAATGCAGGCTTGAGTTCAGGCATATGCCCGGCTCTCAACCCTTCAGTCCGGAGAAAACCATGGCGTCGGCGATCTTTCGCTGGAACACCACGTATACCACGAGGATGGGCAGCACCGCGAGGCTGGTCGCGGCGAGCTGGAGATGCCACTGCGGGAGGCCGTAGGTGTCGGTGAAGTTGGCCAGCGAGAGGGGCAGGGTGAACTTCGCGAGGTCGCTCAGAAAGACCAGGGGCTCCAGGAAGGAATTCCAGCTTGCGAGGAAGGCCAGGATCGCCGCAGAGCCCACGGCCGGCGCCGCGAGGGGGAAGGCGATCCTGGCGAAGGTCGCAAAGGGCCCCAGGCCGTCGATACGCGCCGCCTCCTCGAGCTCTTTAGGAAGCGACATGAAATACTGGCGCATGAGGAAGGTGGAAAATGCGCCCTGCGAGCCGAATATCGCGAGCAGCACAAGGGGGGCGAGCCTGTTGTAGAGCCCGACGCCTTTGACCATCTCGAAAAGGGGGATGATGGTGACTTCGACGGGCATCATCAGGGCCGTCAGGATGACCATGAACATGGCATTGCGTCCCCTGAAGCGCAGGCGGGCGAAGCCGTAGCCGGCGAGGGCGGCGAAGAGCACATTGCCGACGACGCCGATTCCGGCCACGACGAGGCTGTTGAGGTAGTGCCGGGCGAAGGGCTGGTAGGTGAAGATTTCGCGGTAGTTCGCCCAGCGCCAGCTCTTCGGCAACAGCGAGGGCGCCCCGAAGATCTCCGGCGCGGTGTTCAGGGAATTCACGAGCATCCACCAGAAGGGATACAGGAATGGCAGAGTGACGAGGAGGCCGAGGGCCAGCTTTGCCCATGCCTGCGCGGTGCGGGAGTTGGATCTGCGCATGCCCTACTCCTTTTCCTGAAAGGACAGCCTTCCGCGCAGCCGCCACTGGATCATCGTCAGGCCGAGAATGATGGCGAACAGGATGACCGAGGCCGCGCTCGCGTAGCCCGTTTTGAAGAGCTGGAAGCCCTGGTAGTAGATGTAGTAGACGAGAACCATCGTCGAATTCTCGGGTCCTCCCGCGGTCATGAGCTTGATCGAATCGAAGACCTTGAGCGAACCGATGACCGTGATGATGGTGACCATGATGATGGTCGGCGAGAGCAGGGGAATCTTGATCGACGAGAACATGCGCCAGCCCCTGGCCCCGTCTATCGTCGCCGCCTCGATCACCTCGGCGGGCGTGTTGAGCATGGCGCCCGTCAGGATGAGGACGTTCATGCCCAGGTTCTTGAGCACGCGGGTGACGACCACGCTGGCCATGGCCCAGCCCGGCTCGCGCAGCCAGTTGGGGCCCGCGAGGCCGAAGATCGCGAGGATCCTATTGATGACGCCGGCGTCGCCGCCCTGCAGCAGGAACTTCCAGACGATGGCCCAGGCGACCGCCGAGGTCACCACCGGCGCGAAGATGGAGGCGCGGATGAAGCCGGCCCCGCGGAAGTTCTTCGCGAGGAAGATCGCCGCGACGAGGGAGAGCCCGATGTTGAGCGGCACGGCTCCCAGGGAGAAGACCAGGGTGTTGCCCAGGGTCTTGTAGAAAAGGGGATCCCCGGCGATGTCGGCGTAGTTCCTGAGGCCGACGAAGCTCCTGGTCCCGAAGAGGAGGTTTCTCTCCTGGAGGGAGTAGTACATCACCAGAACCGTGGGAATCAGCACCAGGGCCAGGAAGCCCGCGATCTGGGGAAGCACGAAGAGCCAGCCTGCCAGGCTTTCGCGTCGCCGGGCCGCGCGCAGGGTATTCGTCATCGGGATGTCCTTCGGTTTTTGGTCATGGTCGTGGTGTGGCTGCGCCCTTGTCCGGCGGGCGGTGGGGTCGTCGCAGCTTTTCCACGGCGACGCGCCGGTCGCGTGCCGGCCGGGGAAGGGAACTCCCCTGAGGCCGGCACTGCTCCACATTACCTGGAGTATCTCTTGATGATCGCGGCCACGGCGTCCAGTATGCCCTTCACATTTGCGTTTTCTTTCCAGAGCTTGTCGAATTCGGCCTTGGATTCCATGTCGATCTGGGTGAAATTCTTGTGCGCCGGAAGGACATTCCCGACATTGATGGCGTTGGCGATGACCGACTTCATCACTGCGGGGGATACGGCCGGGTTCGACGAGAGGAAGGCGCTGGAGTCGAGGACGGATTTCCGGGCGGGCGGCCAGATGCCGGCCATGCGGGCCACGCAGGATTCGCCGGTCATGTAGGCGACCAGATCGGCGGCGAGGGCGGCGTTCTTTCCCTTGGCGAATACGCCCATGCCGGCCTGTCCGATGACCTGGGAGTTGAGCGCGGGACCGGTCGGGAGCGTCGCCATGCCCCACTTCCAGGATACGCCCGAGAGCTTGGATACGCGGGAGAGCTGGCCAACCGTCATCGCGGCGGTGCCGTTGTAGAAGTCGCTCTGGTCGCCCGGGGGGACTACCGAACCGTCGACGAGGAGCATGTCCCTGAAGAAATTCACGCCCGCGATGGATTTTTCGGAATTGATCATGACCGTGCCGTCATCCAGCCAGGCGTCGCCGCCGAATCCGCGGATGAAGGGAACGAGGTTGTGCCAGATGCGCGAATCGTAGGCCTGGCCGTCGACCCCCTGGAATCCGTAGACGCCCGTCGCCTTTTTGACTTTCAGCGAGATCTCGCGGAACTTGGCGAGAGTCCAGTCGCCCTTGGCCATGAGCTCGTCGGGGGAGGCCATGCCGGCCTTGGCGATCAGGTCGCGGTTGAAAAAGATCACGAAGGGGGAGGTCGAGAAGGGGACGGCATAGATTTTTCCGCCCTTCTTCCAAAGTTCCATCGCGGGTTCCGAGAAGTCGGCGGGATTGTAGGGCTTCATGGCCGCGGTCAGGTCGAGGAGAAGGTTGCCTTCCACGAAGGCGGGCGCCGAGGTTTCGAGGATCCAGCCAGCGTCAGGGGGCGAGCTGCTCTGCAGCTGCAGTGCGAGTTTGGTGTTGTACTCGGCAAAGGCTATGGTCTCGAACTTGACCGATACGTTCTTGCCGCTCTTCTGCGCGAATTCCCTGGCGAAGGTTCCCAGAAGATCGAGCTGGGCCTGGTTGCCCGTCCAGGTGACGAAGCGAAGCTCTGTCGCCTGCTGCGCCGTCACGGACGCCGCTGTGAGCATGGTTATAGCGACTACGAGGAAAAATACCGCTTTCAGCTTCATAGTGCCTCCAGAAAAAAGTGAGATTAAACGATTAATCATGAGTAGCACGGTATTTTTTACCTGTCAAGGAAAAAATGTTCGCCATGAGTCGTTCCTCTTCCGCCGGAGCAGAGTTGGCTGGAAGCCCCGGTCGGGAGGGCTGTATTACAGATTTTCCTTTTTGGGGAATCGCTACTTGATGACCCCGACCGACAGCCGCGCCTCGCGGTCATCCGCGTCGCGAAGCCAGACCTCACCGTCCTGGATGGTGCAGGACAGGCTCATGCTGCGCTGTACAAAACCGGCAAGGGCAGCTGTTTCGGCGGGATCGAAGCGGCGGGCCGAGAGGTTTTTAAACCGCGACAGTTTCGAAGAAGCGGGATCCCACCAGAGTTCGGGAGAAGCCGAATAGGTGTAGACGAGCACCGCCCGCGAGCGGCCGCAGGCCTTGGCCAGGCGTTTCTCGTCGGGGTGGCCCAGTTCGATCCAGAGTTCCAGATCGCCTGCGAGATCGCGCTGCCAGAGATCGGGCTCCTCGGTCTCGGAGAGGCCGCGGCTGAAGGCGAGCCTCTCGTGGGCGTTGAGGGCGAAGACGACGAGGCCGATCATCATGCGGGTTTCGGACTCCGAGGGGTGGCAGGCCAGGGTAAGCGTATGGGGCGCGTAGTAGTTCCTGTCGAGGTCAGCAATGTCGAGTTCAACCTTGTAGATCGTCGATTTGAGGGCCATGCGGGGCAGTGTCACGGATTAGTGCGTTTCGGGTCAATGCGTGGCCGAAGGACATTGCGAGAGAGTATCCGGCATGTGGGGCGAGGGGCTATACAGAGACCTTTCCGCCGGCC
The DNA here is from genome assembly GCA_963678065.2 of Treponemataceae bacterium. Taxonomy (GTDB): domain Bacteria; phylum Spirochaetota; class Spirochaetia; order Treponematales; family Rectinemataceae. The sequence continues at coordinate 548,593 of CAXXVZ010000002.1, read as the reverse complement.
AGGATTGAGCCATGCTGAATGCCCTCGAAAGCGTGCTGTCCGTCATACTCATGATCGCTCTTGGCTTCGTTCTCGCGAAGCGCCGGTGGTTCGAGGGGAACTCGAGCGCACTTCTCTCCAAACTTGTCGTCTCGGTCGCACTTCCTGCCTACATGATCTCCAACCTCATGGGAGGCTACGACCGGGCCAAGCTCCTCTCCATGCTGCCGGGTCTTCCCGTCCCCTTCGCGGTCATGGCCTCTTGCTTCGCGATCGCGGCCGGCATCGCCGTCCTCATCGGTCTGCCGCGGGGGCGGCGGGGCACTTTCGCCTCCATGTTCGCCCTCTCGAACACCATTTTCATCGGCCTCCCCGTCAATCTCGTCCTCTTCGGCGACGAAAGCCTCTCCTCCGTTCTTCTCTACTACATCGCGAACACCACGCTCTTCTGGACGATCGGCGTCTACGGTATCGCCGCGGACGGCGCGGTCCGGAGCGGACGGCCCCGTCCTTCTCTCGTCTCCGCGGAAGGACTCAGGCGCATACTCTCTCCGCCCCTTGTGGCCTTCATGGCGGCAGTGGCCATGATCATGCTCGGTATCCGCCTTCCGAAGTCGATCATGGATTTCTGCAAAACCCTCGGCTCCATGACGACGCCGCTGTCCATGCTCTTCATCGGTATCGTGATCTCGCGCGTCGAGTGGAAGAAGCTCAAGGTCGAGCGCGACCTCCTTCTCGTCCTCGCGGGGCGCTTCCTCGTCTCCCCGCTTCTCCTCGTACTCGTCGTGCGCCCCCTCGACCTGCCCCTCCTCATGAAACAAGTCTTCCTCGTGCAGGCTTCGATGCCCGCCATGACCCAGACTCCCATCCTGGCTGCGACCTACGGGGCTGACCCGGAATACGCGGGGGTCGCAACCTCTCTCTCGACAGTGCTCAGCCTTGCGACGATTCCACTCTGCATGATCCTGGTCGGCGTCGTTTTTTAGGCGCGCGCGAAGGGCGGCCTAGCCGGCTCTCCTCATTTGATCGCCCTGGCGAGGTAGGTCCCATAGTCCCTGACTTCGGGTTCGTATTTCTCCTGGAAGAGGGAACTCGAGATGATGAAATCCGCGCTCGAGCGGTTGCAGGCCATGGGAATATTGTAAAGGACTGCGATCCTGAGGAGGGCCTTGACGTCGACGTCATGAGGGTGGGGCGACATGGGGTCCCAGAAGAAGATCACGATGTCGATTTTCCCCTCGGCGATGAGGGAGCCGAGCTGTTGGTCCCCGCCGAGGGGGCCCGATTTCAGGCGGGTGAGGCGAAGTTCCGATGCCCGATCCTCTCCGGCCTTGGCAAGAATCGTTTCTTCGATGAGGCGCCCTGTGGTGCCCGTAGATACGAGTTCGTGCCCGATGAGGGTTTCCCAGTTGTACTGGACCCACTCCGTGAGGTCGCGTTTTTCGTTGTCGTGGGCGACGAGCGCGATGCGTTTTTTGATGTCCATGATTCCTCCGTTCACCTTTGAATATAGTTCTACCGGGAGCGTTATGAAACCGGACACCCAACCCGCGCCTGTCTCGGCATGCGGTGTCACTGTGTGTGGTCAGTGTGTCTGCGGTTGCACGGATTGCGGGTTCCGCGGCAGCGCAGTCGCGACGATCCCGAGCGCGACGAGGAAGCAGCCAGCGACGCTCGTCGCCGAGGGCCTCTCGCCCAGAAGCAGTGCGGGCAGGGCGAGGGCGACGACCGGCACGATGCCCGTGTACGCCGCCGCCCGGGATGCCTCGACGCGTCTGATTCCTTCGTACCAGCATATGTAGGAGGCCGCCGTCACGAAGAGTCCGTACCATGCGAGCGCGATCCAGGCCACGGGAGGCAAGGCGGCGAGCGCCCCGAGCGGCCGTTCCGCCGCGGCGGGCCCGAGCGAGAACGCGAAAGCCCAGGCCGCGGTCAGGGCTGCCCTTCTCCGCGAGTCCGCGTCTGCATCCTTCCTCCAGGCCAGGCGCGAAAGGATGGCGAAAACCGATTCCGAGGCGGCGGCGCCCAGGGCCAGGAGAAGACCGAGAGAGCGTCCCGAAGATGTGAAGCCGGAAGCGGCATCGACCGCGCCGCCGAGCGCGCCGAATCTGACCAGGAAGATCCCCGCGCTCGCGGCGATGACTCCGAGAACCGGCAACGGGGAAGGTCGCTCGCGCAGGAAAAGCCACGAGGCGATGGCTGTGAACGCTGGCGCGGCGCCGGTCATCAACCCGGCCTCTCCCGCGTTCACAAGGGAGAGAGCCGAGATCAGGCATATGCGGTACACGAAGATCCCGAAGAAACCGAGTAGCGCGGTGAGGCCGAGTTCCCGGCGGCTCGGGCGGGGTCCCTTCAGGGCGAAGGGAACCAGGGCGGGCAGCGCGAAGGCGAGCCCCGCGGCCGTTATGGTGAAGGGGCCGAGCGTGGCCACGAGTCCTTTTCCCGCCGTCGTCGCCGAGCCCGCCAGAATGAAGCCCGCCGCCAGATACAAGCCACCTGCCTTCTCGCTGCGCATCTCGTCCTCCCCGGTTTCTGTTCCAGGCGATGGTACGATGAAAAGTGGAATGGCAAAAGATCCACTTCTGCGCTATGTTGAGAGTACCGCTTTGGAGGGATACATGGAACTTCCACCGCTTGTGCGAAATCAGGATCTCGCCTTGTCCCGACAGATATTCGAATGGTTTCGAGCCGCCGCGCTGGACGGCAGGCTTCCCGCGGGAGAGCATCTCCCCGCGACGCGTGTTCTGGCCGCGCAGATGGGCGTGTCCCGGAATACTGTCTGTGAGGCTTACGATCTCCTCGCCGCGGAGGGTTACATCGAGTGCTCCGTGGGGACGCGGGCGCGGATCGCGCGGGGCGTCGCTCTGAGGGCGGCGGATGTCGCGGCGTTTCCGGGGCCTGAAGCCCTGCGGGACGATGCACGCGGCGTCGGGAAGGGGAAGCCGATCGAGGTCGATTTCCGCACGGGGAGGCCGGACTCGGCGACCATACCGCGCGCGGCCTGGAGCCGGGCTCTTCTCCGGGCGGCGGAGGGCTCACAGCCGTGCGACTGGCTCTACGGTCCGGGCGAGGGTCTTCCCGCCCTTCGGACTGAGATCGCCTCCTATCTTTTCCGCGCTCGGGGCCTGCGCGTGTCCCCCGAGGCAGTCTTCGTGACGGCCGGGGCGACGCACGCGCTCCACGTGATCGCCCTGACGCTGGCGCTCCGCGGCGGGGCGATCGCCGCGGAGGATCCCTGCCACAGCGGCATGATCCGGACGATCCGCGGCGTCGGGCTGGGCGTCGTCCCCGTCGAGGCCGACGAGTCGGGCATGCGCACAGAGTTCCTGTCCTCGATCCAAGCGATCGCGGCCTACATCACTCCCTCCCATCAATTCCCCCTCGGGGGAGTTCTGCCCGCTTCCCGGCGCACCGAACTTGTCCGTTGGGCGCGGGAGCGCGACGCGTATAGTATCGAGGACGACTACGACGCGGAGTTCCGCTATTCCGGCCCCCCGATCGCGCCGTTGTGGTCTCTCGATCCGGAACGGACCGTGTACGTCGGGACCTTCAGCAAGACCCTTTTCCCTGCCCTCCGGATTGGCTACGCCCTCGTCCCCCGGGCTCTCCGGTGCGCCTGGCTCGACGCCCGCATCCATTCGGATGTGCAGAATCCGCCTTTCGGGCAGGCTGCCCTGGCGCGCCTCCTTGCCGACCGGACCGTGGACCGGCACGTCGCCCGGATGAGGCGGCTCTACGCGCGCCGCCGCGAGGCCCTCCTTTCCGCCCTGAGTTCGGCCTTCAAAGACCGCGCGCGGGTCCTCGGCGACTCCGCCGGCCTCCACGTCGCGGTCCGCCTTTCCGGCCTGCGCATGGACGAATCCCTGTACGCCCGCGCGCGCGGACGCAGGATCGCTCTGACAGGGGTAGAAGGCCACGCCCTCGTCCCCGGGCGCTGGATGGACAGCTTCCTGGTGGGCTACGGACACCTCGACGAGGCCGCTATCGGCCGGGGCGTGTCCAGGCTCGCCGAGTTCTTTGCGGAGGAAGGAGTACTTCGCGGCTGAAGCCGCGGTTCCGGAGCGGCTATATGAGTCATTTCGCGCCTCCGATGCGGGAAGAAGCCTCGATCCTGTCGACGATGGCGCGGACGCTCGAGTCGATGACCGACCCGCCCTGATAGTCTGCCGGCGCAATCAGATTGGCCCTGCCTTCGGCGAGAAGCTTCTCGATGCGCTGTTTCGAGCCGCCTTTCCTCGGCTGGTACACCGCGATCGAATAACCTCCCTCTTTCTTCACCATGCGGAAACAGGGAATGTCGGTCTCGCCGTCCCCGATGTAGACCATATTCTCGAAGGGCAGCGGACGATCTTCCTTCGGAACATACGTGTTGATGAGGGAGTTGTCGGAGACATCGAGAGTTCCCTTGTTGATTCTGAAGAGGAACTGGGTCTTGGTCGTGTAGTTGATCGCCAGGGCGGGCCACACCGCCACGCCGTTCTCGTCGTACATGAAGCCCGATGCGTAGATCTTTCTGAACTCGCGCGCGATCTTCGTGCCCTCGATCATCTCCCGCAGACCGGATGAGATGATGTAGTGTTCGAGCCCCACGCCTTTTCCCCGCGCGTACTCGTTGATGCGCGCGAACCAATCCGCGACGCCGGGAAAGAACTCGATCGTCGAACCAAAATCGCGGAACGCCCTTTTCGTCACGCTGACTTTCGCGGCCCGCGCTTTATCCAGCATCAGTCGCATGTACGCGAGAATCTCATCGGCGTCCTGCCCCACGGCGAGGGCTCTCGATTCGGCCCAGAATGCATCCGGTTTGATCTGTATCGCGGGCAAGAAATTGTACTCCTGCATGTTGCCCGGAGCGAGCGTTCCGTCGAAGTCGTAGCATATCGCCATGGGGACCGGTTTCTTTTTTCCCATCAGTCAGCCTCCGTGGGGGGAGATGAACTCGTTCAAAAGAAGAGCCCGAGTTGCGGGTCCCTCGGCCTGAGCGGAGCCTGTCTGAGTTCAGGCACGAGATCCTCGAGTTCAGAGAGGAAGCGACTGGGCGGCAGGGCGAGGCTCCGGCCACGATAGCTTTGCGAGCGGGCCCAGGAGAGGTAGAGGCCGACGCGGGCGCGGGTCATCGCCACGTAGAGAAGTCTGCGCTCTTCTTCGATCCGTCCGGAGAGGCGTTCGGCGCTCTGTGCATCCCCTTCTCCGTCGCGTTCTTCGAAGAGGGTGAACGGCAGTATGCCTTCTTCCAGCCCGGCCACGAAGACGTGGTCGAATTCGAGCCCTTTGGCCGCGTGTATGGTCATGAGCGAGACGCGCTCCGAGCGCGCTTCGTAGCCGTCCTGGGGACTTCCCAGCGCAAGGTCATCCAGGAACGACACGAGATCCCGGTACGGGGAAGCCCGGGCGACGAGACGCTCCGCGGGATTATCGGCAATCTGCCCCGCAGCCGCAGCCGCAGCCGCAGCCGCAGCCGGGCCTGCTCCGGCGCTTCCGCCCGCCCCAGCCTGAGTTTCCGCGACCTTCGTCTCTCCGAGAAGCCGTGCCGCGGCGCGAACCGCCCCGGCGGGAGACAGGCCGGAAAGTTCGGTTCGAAGGATCTCGGCCAGCCCCGCGCTCGTCGCCGCGCGAACGGCGTCCGCACTCCCGATTCCGGCAGCGCCCTCCGGCCGCACGGCGGCGCGCAGGAGGGTGAGCACCGCGCGGGCGGGCTCCTCCTCCCACCAGGGCTTCTCTCCGATGAGGCGGTAGGGTATGCCGTGGTCGAGGAGGGCCTTCCTGATGGGCGGGGCGAGAAAGGAGGCGCGGACGAGGATGGCGCATTCCCCGAGGCTTCGCAGCGCAGGTCTGTGCGCGTCGACGAGGCCGGAACCTGCGGCAGCGGAGTCCGCGTCGGCCGAATCCACGACGCCGGAGTCCATGGCGAAGAAACGCGTGCCGCCGATGAGTCTGTCTATCTCGCGGGCTATGCCCTCGGCCTCGGACTTCTCCGTCGGGAAGCCGGACCGCGAGAGGGCGACAGCCGAGTCCGAGCCCTCGAGCCCGGCGTTCACGAGGCGGTCGGCCGCTCCGATGATGCCGGAGGCGCAGCGGAAGCTCCTGACCAGACGGTAGACAGAGGCGCCGGGGTAGTCCGCGAGGAAGCGATCGATGAAGCGCCGGTCCGAGCCGCGGAATCCGTAGATCGCCTGGTTCGGGTCCCCGATGACGCAGAGTTCGACAGGATCGACGGACCTGTCTCCAACCTTTTTTCCCGGCGCCAGGAGACGTATCAGCGCGTATTGGGCGAAGTTGACATCCTGGTACTCGTCCACGAAGACGACGCGAAAGCGCGCGCGACAGGCGGAAAGCGTTTCGGTCCGGGCCGCGAGAAACCTGACGGTCCCGGCCACGAGGTCGTCGAAATCGAGGACCTGCGCCCTACGGAGCGCATCGCGGTAGGACGCGTATCCGGAATCCAGCTCCGCGTCGAAGGGCTGCAGGCCGAGTTCATCCGCCAATTCGGCAAGCCCGTCCGGTGCACCCGCCCCGAGACGGGGCCTCCGCTCTCCGGGCAGAAGAAGAAAACGCTTGCGCTCCTCTATGTACGCGCCGAGTCGCCGCGACTTCGCCCTGCGGCCCGCGATCGCGACGAGGACGGCGGAGCGCTCCTCCTCGTCGAGTATCCCGAAATCGGCAGGCAAGGAGGCTTCGGCAGAGCGTTCCCGCAGGAGAGAGCGGCAGAATGAGTGAAAGGTCGCCGCCGTGAGTCGGGCTGCCCGCTCGGCTCCGATGCTCTGTCCGATGCGCCCGCGAAGTTCCTCCGCGGCCTTGTTCGTGAATGTGAGCGCCAGGATCGACGAGGGATCGCGGTCGGCTTCTACGAGGCGGGCGACGCGGAGGGCGAGCACCGCGGTCTTCCCCGTGCCTGGCCCCGCGACGATGAGGGCGGGGCCGCCCGGATGCTTCACCGCTGCCTCCTGCGCGCGGTCGAGCCTGAACGGTCCGGCTTCTTGCGTCGGGCCTGTCGACGCGGCCTGATTCTGCGCGATCTTCCCGGCTGGAGCTGTCCGTCCCCGCTTCGTGGCCACTGGACTTTGCCCACCTGCATCCACCGGGGGCGACGCATCGCCTGAGTCGCCGAAGAGGCCGGTCTCCGGCTTCGCCTCGACGCGCTCGCCCGGGGCGAAGGTGCGGATAACCCCATACTCGCCATCGTAGCCAGGCTCGATGGAAACTCTGCCTGAGCGCATGCGGCCGATAGATTCGGCCAGGAGTTCGCCCGAGACTCCACCGGCGCCCATCGACCCGATTTCCGACTCAGCGCGATCCAAGAGGAGGCTGAACTCGCTTCCTGCGCGCGCCACCAGGGCGCCGTAGGCGGCGGTGACCTTCTTCGATCCCTCGCCCGAACCGAGAAGTTCGGCGAGTATTTCCTTGAGGGGGATGAGAGAGTGGTAGGGTCTGCGGTTCGTGCCTGCATAGTCCGCGGGGCAGGGTGCCTCCTCCTCCACAGGTCGGTCGGCGAGCTCCGACACGCGACGGAGGACCCCGGGCGTGAGGGGGCGGCCGCAGACGGGGCAGAGGCCGCCGCGGCGCGCGCTTTCCTCCGGCGACAGGACCACGCTGCAGGCCCTGTGTCCGTCGTAGTGGTACTTTCCCTCCTGGGGGAAGAACTCGATAGTCTCGACGATATTCCCGCGCGGACCGCCCCCTCCGAGCGCCTCGGCGAGCCCCGCGAAGGAGGGCTCCATGTCGATGACAGTCGCCTCGCGTCCGAGCTTCTCCGGCGAGTGTGCGTCGGAGTTCGAGATGATGGCGAAGCGATCCAGGGCGCTCACGGCCCAGTTCATGGGAGGATTGGAGGACAGTCCCGTCTCGATCGCCCCTATACGCGGCGCGAGATCCCCGTAGCACTCGTCGATGGAGTCGAAGCCGGAGCGGGCGCCGAGGGCTGAGAACCAGGGCGTCCAGATGTGTGCCGGCACGAGGATGGAACGCTCGTCGGCGTCGAGGAGTCTGGCAAAGAGCTCGCGCGAGTCCACGCCGAGTATGGGCCTCCCGTCGGAGGAGATGTTCCCGATCCGCTCCAGTCGGGCCTGAAATGCCGCTGCGGCGGCGAAATCCGGCAGGATGACGAGGTGGTGAACCTTGCGCGTCTGTCCGCCCCGGCTGTAGATCGTGCTGATCTCCCCTGTGAGGACGAAGCGGACCGCCTTGTTGCGGACCTCCCCGTCCCGGTCCGCGCCTTCGCGCGCCGCGTGCGGATGTGACATGTGCGAACGCGCCGCGCCTTCGCGGGAGGGATCAGGCAAATCCTCCGCGAGAGCCGCACCGGAATCGAACTCGCGCCGCAGCCCGTCCCTGAGCCGGAAAAAGCCTTCGCCCTCCGGTTCGAGCTTTTCCCGGAGTTCGGCGAGCCAGGCCGGATGCGTACAGTCGCCCGTGCCGACAAGGTCGACGCCCTTGATGCGCGCCCAGCGATCCAGGTAGGGCGGAGTGAGCTTGGGGCTCGTGGCGAGGGAGTGACAGGAGTGGATGTGAAGGTCGGCGACGATGCGCATGAACCGATTGTAGGTGTCGTGTGAGGCCGCGGCAAGGCGTATCGGGTCGACGGTTCGGGTCCCCGGCCTATTCGGCGCCGTCGAGGCAGTTCGCGCAGAGTCCCGCGAGGGGGCAGGCGACGCAGCGCGGCTCGCCGGAAGGACAGAATTCCCTTCCGAAGCGGATCAGGTTGACGTGGAAGGAAAGGATGTCCGTGCCAGTCCCGGCCGGGACTTCGGCAGCGATCCCGGTCGAGGTATTGACCGCGGACTCAGTCACTGTCGGCGCCTCGGTGACGAGGGACTGGAGGAAGTCGGCGCCGCGGCGCGAGGGAGCCTCGCCGGGGAATGCGTGCCAGCCGAGGCGGCGAGTCACGCGCCAGATGTGAGCGTCCACCGCGAAGACCCGCCGCCTGAGGCCGAAGGACATGACGCAGCGCGCGACCTTGAGTCCTGCCCCGGGCAGCGACAGAAGGAAGGTCTCGCACCCGCCGTCGCTCCAGGATCTGAGAGCCTCGAGACTTGCAAAGCCGAATCGCGCCTGAATGGCGGTCAGGGCGGAAAGGAGATTCTTCGCCCGCGCGCGGAAAAGGCCGGCGGGACGCAGGGGGGCATAGAGATCCTCTTCCCGCGCCGTGGCCAGATCGTCCCATGTCGGGTAGCGGGAGCGGAGAGCGGCGTAGGCCGCCTCGCAGTTCTCCACCGTCGTCCTCGTGCTGAGGAGAAACCAGACGAGCTGGTCCAGGACAGGTCCTGAGCTCTCGTCGGGCCACGGACCGTAGCGCCGCAGGAGGATAGCGGCGACATCCGCAATGGGCGGAGCCGGCGCGTGAGCAGTGTCGATCATGATGGTTGCCATGTTGAACTGTCTGCGCAGTATACGTAAAGAACAAGCCGGATTGAAAGCCCGGGTTCCCTCGTCGTGGCCGGATTCCGCAATTCCATGCCACGAGTGCGATATGTGGAGTATCTCGACAGAATGACGAATTTGGATTAAAGTAAACACTCCTTAATTTTTTCCTCCGTTCCGCGATGTCAGGGGGCGATTCAGATTGAAAATTCTCTGGCCTTCGGAGGGCATCTGGCTGGCGGTTTATTTCTCGCTGTCGGCTGTGACGGGAGCGCTGTCGATCGCTCACGGTCTGCCCGATCCCTGGCTCATCATGCTCGCGGGACCTGTCGTCCTCAGCACAGCCCGCTACCCCCGGCGCACATATCTGATCATGCTCGGCATCGTCGGCATTTTGGCTGCCGGCCCCGCGGTGGCATTCAGGATAAAATCGCCTGTTCCACCAGCCTCTATCGTCGTTTTTCTCCTGTCGACGGGGATCGTGGCCGAGCTGATGCTGCGTTTCGCGGAAGTGAAAAGGCGCTCCGAAGATCATGTTCGGAGTCACGACGCATATCTGGCCGCGCTGCACGAAACCAGCCTCGGTCTCATCAATCACCGCGATCTGAACCAGGCCCTGTCGGATATCGTGACCCGCGCCGCGGCTCTGCTGGGGACTCCGCACGGCTATCTCTACCTGGCAAAACCCGACGGCGAATATCTCGAAGTCAAGCTCGGGATAGGCGTATTTTCCGGAATCATCGGAAGCAGGCTGAAATCCGGAGAGGGTCTCTCGGGGCAGGTCTGGCAGACAGGACAGGCGATGATGGTCACGGACTATTCATCCTGGGCAGGGAGGGCCAAAACATACGACAAAGCGGGTTTCCGCGCCATCGCCGCGGTCCCGCTCAAATCCGGTCAACGAATCGTCGGGGTAATCGGAGTCAGCCGTGCGGAGGCGGGTTCGGTTTTCAGCGAGACGGAGATGGATGTTCTCGGAAGATTCGCCGATCTCGCCTCGATTGCGGTCGAGAACGCGGCTCTCCACGAGGAACTCCAGGTCGATCTCGACGAGAGGAAGAGGCTCCAAGATGCCCTGCTGCGCCAGGCCACCACCGATTTTCTGACCGGCATCTCCAACCGCGCGCACTTCATGCATCTCTTCAGGGCGGAAATCCAGCGCAGCGCCAGGTATCGCAGGCCTCTCTCCGTTCTCGTGCTCGATATCGACAGATTCAAGGCGGTGAACGATTCGCGGGGGCACGCGGCGGGCGACGAGGCGCTCAGGACTCTGGTCAAGGCGATCGACCTGTCGGGATTGCGCCAGAGCGATTTTGTCGGGCGTCTCGGCGGCGACGAGTTCGCGATCGCCCTGCCGGAGACCACCGTGGGGCAGGCATCGGTCGTGGTCGAGCGTATCAGGAAATCCCTGAACAAGATTCCCGTCCTGTTCCAGGATGAAGAGTTTTTCATAACAGCCAGTATCGGCGCGGCGGAATACCTCGATGGCGACGACCAGGATACTCTGCTTCAGCGCGCTGACGAGGCCATGTACATCATGAAGCAGTCCTGGCTGCCGGGATTCCGTTTCTGAGGCGGTATACCCACAAGAGCTCGGCCTCGAGGGCGTTCACGCGGTTCCCGGCGATCATCTCCCAGAGGAAGGCCTCGCGGGCGGTTCTGCGCGGGGTGTCGGTTCCCCGCCGCATTTCCTCCTGCGCCATGAGGAGCTGTCCTTGCACCTCCTCCTCGTATGCGAGGATGAGGGTGTCCAGCTCCGCTGGATCGAGAAGATCGCCCCAGGAGAGCTGCGCGAGGAAGAGGTTCCGGATTTCCGGGGCTTCGGGCTTCGACCGGAGCCAGCGCTTGAGTTCCCCTCGCCCTGAATCCGTGATCGTGTAGATTTTCTTTGTCGGTCCGTCGTCCTGATGCGTGACCTCGCAGCTGACGTATCCGGCTCTGGCGAGTTCGAGCAGGGACTTGTAGATCTGGTTGCTGTTGCCGGACCAGGGAAGGAATTCGGCCCGCGAAATGCGCTTCTTCAGGTCGTAGCCCGTGAAGGGCTTCCAGTCCAGCATGCCGAGAATGGTGTGGGGCAGCGACATCAGGCTTCCTCCAGAAAATCCATGATGGTATCGATCATGCCGGTCACGACGTGGCCGGTTCCCGCGATTTCGAGGATCTTCGAAGACGGGACGAGGGATGCGAGGCGGGCGAGGCTCGCTCGCGTGTCGAGGAGAGCATCCTTCTCCCCTCCGATGGCGAGTACGGGCATGGAGAGGCGTTTCAGGTCCTGGTCGGGAATGAGGGGCACCTGGCCCATGCGAGGATTGGAGTGAATCGCGAGGAGCCTCGCGAAGTCGAGGGCTTCCGCCGGCAACGCAACCCCGCCGTTCACGGTTTTCAGTATCCTGTCGATTCCGCTCCGCCCGAAGGCCATAAAAAAAAGCGCCTTTGGAATAAAAGAGAGCCGCTGCCGGGCCAGTCCGGAGCTTCCGAGGAGAACGAGCCTCGTCACCTTTTCCGGCTGGAGGGTCGCGAAGCGGAGCGAGAAAAAACCGCCGATGGAACAACCGACGAAACCGGCCTGACCAAGTCCGAAGCCTTCCATGACATCGCCGATCCATCCCGGATACTCGGGGCCGTTCCAGTCTCCCCGCGCCCTCGAGCTGAAACCCGGTTCCCCGGGAATATCGACGGCGTAGACGCGGTATCCGGCGGCGTAGCGGGCGATGTCGCCTTTCCAGAAAAGGGAATTCGTTCCGGAACCATGGAGGAGAACGAGGGGAGGAGCTCCGGGAGTTCCGCAGACAATGGCGCGCGTATCGCCGAGGCGGGTCGGAACGCTCTCCAGCCTGTACGGAACCGGCCACGACGCCAGAGCGGCATCGCAGGCCTCGAGAACGGTTTTTTCGCTCTGCTCCGATTTGAAAACGGCTCCATATTCTCCTGCCATAACTCCTCCCCACGCCTGAAACGTTTCGTTCAGGATGATGTTCATGAATTCATAGGTTATTGATAACATATGATAGTGGTGTTGTCAACATGAATGGTGGATGAGGCGATAGTTTTTCCGTATAATCGCTCCACCATGGGAAAAACGACAAACCGCCCTCTGTTTGAAAGACTGATCGCCCCGTACCGGGGTTTGGGCGGCTCTCTGTGGTCGATGTTTTTCGCGACCATGATCAACCGTTTCGGGGATTTTATCGGGGCTTTTCTCGCGCTCTATCTTTCTCGCATTCTCGGATTCGACGCGATCAAAACGGGGACTACGATTTCGCTCGTTTTCGCTGCATCGATGGCGGGGTCCTTGCTTTCCGGACGGATAGCTGACAGGGTCGGACGCAAGCGGGCTCTCCTCCTCTGTCAGGCGGCGGCGGGCCTCGTCAACTTTTCCCTGAGTTTCCTCTACGCCTACGCCTGGGCGCCCTGGCTCATCGTCGCGGGAAGCATTTTCCGGGGCGGCGCCCGGCCCCTCATAAGCGCCGTGCTCACCGATCTCTCCCCGGCGGGGCGGCGGAAGGAAGTTTTCGGGCTGCAGTACTGGTCGATCAATGTCGGCGTCGCGATCGGCCCTCTCGTGGCGGCCTTCCTCTTTGACCGGAGCATTCCCTGGCTCTTCCGCGGCGACGCGCTCTCGACCATCGCCTCGGTTTTCCTGATCGCGCGCGGGGTCCATGTGCCCGCCCTCTCGCACGCGACGACTTCGCTGGAAAAGCACGACGAGCGGGGCGCCCTGCGGGCCTTCGTCGCCCGGCCCATACTCGTCGCCTTCGCGGGACTCACCCTTCTCAACAGCATCACGTACTCGCAGTCCGGTTTCGGCCTGCCTCTGAAAATATCCGAGGCCCTCGGGGCCGACGGTCCCCGCTTCATGGGCTTCGTGATGTCGCTCAACGCAGTCACCGTCATACTCTTTTCGATACCGATAGCGCGGCTGCTCCGGACGAAGACGCCTCTCGCCTGCATGGCGTACTCGGGGGGCTTCTACGTGATCGGCTTCGGCATGCTCGCGTTCTCCCTCGGGAAGGCCGGTTTCGCGGTTTCGACCTTCATCTGGACGGTGGGAGAGATCGTGGCCGCGGTCAACATGGGTGTATTCGTCGCGAAGCATTCCCCCGCGAACTGGCGCGCCTCATTCCAGTCATTCATGGGCGTGTTCTATTCCGCGGGCTGGACGGTCGGGCCCCTCGTCGCCGGGCCGGTGCTGAAAGACGGCGGGCATCCGGTTCTGTGGGTGGCGACTGCGGCGCTATGCCTGTGCTGGGCGGCAGGCGCCACATTCGTCGACCGCTGGGACAGGCGCATCGTCGCGGTCGATATCGCCGAAACGGCCTGATGCAATTCAGGATAGTATCGACAAAAAGGTCACGAGGCCCCGGTTGGCCGGCTTTCGGAATTCATGGCGCCGCGAGGCTTAAGGATGCTGCCGTGACGCGAGAAGGGCAGCTTCAGCCCAGGACCACCTCGACCCTGTGTGTGGTTCCGGCGGGGAATACCGGAAGGCGGACGGCTTTGCGCCCGTCGCTGCCCTCTCCGCCGGCCACGGCTGTGCTGCCATTGCCGATCCCGCTCTCGGGGACGAGGGGCCGGCCGTCCACGGTAGCCGAAACGACACCCGCACAGACTCCGGCGGGGTTCTTCACATCTATATGGTAGGTTGCGCCGCGGAAAACCCGCGTGACGGTGAAGCTAGGCCAGGATTTCGGGATGCAGGGATCGACGACGAGGCCAGAATAGCCGGGTTTCACGCCGAGTATGCCCTGGCTGGCGGATACGAAAGACCATGCCGCCGTGCCGGTGAGCCAGCTGTTCTTGGCCTCCCCTGCGCGCGGAGAATCGCGGCCCGCCGTCATCTGGGCGTAGACGTAGGGCTCGGAGCGGTAGGTGTCGATTTTGGATTCCTTGGCCGAGGGGCAGATCGAGAGGTAGTACTCGAGTGCGCGCTCCCCCTCGCCGAGGAGGCTCAAGGCGAGGTGAATCCAGGTGTTGTTGTGCGAGAAGATGCCCGCGTTTTCCTTGACGCCGGGCGGGTAGGAGCTGATCTCGCCGAGTTCGGGGCGATAGGTCGAGTAGGCGGGCTGCTGGAGGATGATGCCGTCGGGTGTGTAGAGGCGCTCGTGCACGCTTTGGAGGGCGCGTCGGGCGCGCCCGTTGTCGATCCCCGCCCCGCCGAGGATGCACCAGCCCTGGCTCTCGATGAAGATCTGCCCCTCGTCGTTTGTTTTCGAACCGATGACCCTGCCGGCGGCGTCGTAGGCGCGGGTGTACCACGCGCCGTCCCAGGCCACGCGCTCCACGGTCTTCAGCATCTCGTCCCGGAGACGGGCGATGCGCGCCGCGTCGTCCGCCCTGCCCATGAAGCCGTAGAGTTCGGCCAGCTCGCGCGCCGCGTAGAGGAAGAGCCCCGCGATCATGACCGATTCGGCCTGCGAATTTTTCACATCGCCTGAGGCCTGGAAGCTCTCGTTGGGCTCGGTCGAGAAGCAGTTCAGGTTGAGGCAGTCGTTCCAGTCGGCGTGGCCGATGAGCGGCAGGCCGCGGGGGCCGCGCTTCTTCATGGTGTAGGCGATCGAGGTCTCGAGGTGATGGAGGAGGGTCTCGCGGACGCGCGGCGCGGCATTCCGGGCAGCCCCGCCCTCGTGACCTGTATCTTCGCTGTCGTATACTCCATCGGCGTAGCCGCAGGCTTCATCGAGGATGGAGAGGTCGCCCGTTTCCTTTATGTAGGCTGCCGTGGAGAGGATGAGCCAGAGGTGGTCGTCGTAGAATTCGCCGCCGATGTCGGCGTTGCCCTTCTTCGTGAGCGGCTGGTACTGGTGGTAGCAGGTCCCGTCGGAGAGCTGGGTCCCGGCGATGTCGAGGATGCGCGCGCGGGCGCGCCCGGGGATCATGTGGACAAAGCCGAGTATGTCCTGGTTGGAGTCGCGGAAGCCCATGCCTCGCCCTATGCCGGTTTCATACATCGAGGCGGCGCGGCTCAGGTTGAAGGTGGCCATGCACTGATACTGGTTCCAGATGCTGGCCATGCGCGAGAGGTGGGGATCGGGGCAGTCCGCCACAAAGGCTGCGAGGCTGCGATCCCAGTACTCTTTCAGCGCGGCGAAGGCGGCGTCGACGGCGCCGGGAGAGCTGTAGCGTGCGACGATTGCCCGGCCTTCGGTCTTGTCCATGACGCCGGGAGCCGTGAACTTGTCCGCTTTCGGCGATGAGTTTTCACCGCCCGCGCCACGAACGCCAGCGGTCCTTGTCGGGGTTCCGACAGCGGATCCTCCGAGGTCCCGGTCGACGTATGCGAGGATGAAGGCAAAGCTTTCCCGCTGCCCCGGCTCGAGTTCGAGGCTGATTTCGTGGCTGCCGACCGGATTCCAGCCACAGACGATGCTGTTTGCGGCTGCGCCCGCGAAGGGCACGCGGGCCTCGTGCAGCCCTTCGTGGACACCGACGAAGACATCGCGGTCGGTATCGAAGCCCGAGACGGGCCGGGTGCAGGCGAAGAGCGTGTAGTGGTTGCGCCGCTCGCGGTACTCGGTCTTGTGGTAGATGGCCCCGCCTTCGACCTCGACCTCTCCGATAGACCAGGTGCGCTGGTAGTTGGTCATATCGTTCAGGGCTTCGTAGAATGCGAACTCCTGGTAAGAGTAGAGCTTCACGGACTTGTGCACGGCCCCCGGGTTGGCGACTTCGATCTTCCAGAGCTCGAGGTTTTCGTCCAGCGGGACGAACATGGTCTGGATGACTTCCAGGCCGTCCTTTTCCCCCAGGATCCTCGTGTAGCCCATGCCGTGGCGGCACTCGTAGCGGTCGAGCTTCGCTTTGACCGGCTTCCATCCGGGATTCCAGACAGAGCCCGAATCGTTGACATATAGGTAGCGCCCGCCGAGATCGGTGGGGACGTTGTTGTAGCGGTAGCGGGTCAGGCGGCGGAAGCGCGCGTCCTTCCAGAAGGTGTAGCCTCCCGCGGTGTTGGTGCACAGGCCGAAAAAATCGTTCTGACCCAGGTAGTTGAGCCAGGGGAAGGGCGTATCGGGGCGGGTGATGACGTATTCGCGGGCTTTGTCGTCGAAATGGCCGTACTTCATGAAGCATTATACGTCTGGTTGGATGATTGCGTCAACCAACTTTCGTGTCGACGCAGGAGAGATGGCTATCGTCCATGCACCAGGAGTATGTCGCCTTCCGAGGCCGACTGCCTGATAGCGCGAAGTCGGGCGTAGCCGGGGGAGTCGTACCAGCGGCGAAGGGTTGCATCGTCGGGGAAGCGGATGATGACGGCTCGGCCCCCGGGTGGGTTTCCCTCGAGAATGATGGGCGCGTCGTCGACCGCGACGACTTCGCCGCCCTCGAAGACGGCGTCGAAACCTGCGAGATACTCTTCGTAGCGGGCCTTATCTGAAATTCGGATAAAGGCGACAAAGTACGCACTCATGGCGGCATTCTCCGCCGGATACCCCGGCCGCTGTCAAGCCGCTTTGCGCTGAAGCACTCTTTTTACCGGAAATTGTGGCGCATCGGCCCATTCGCCGCCGCTGTGTGGCGAATCCAGAGGTTCTCGGTTTATGATGATTTGTAAAGCGTGCTTGACATTTTTGGCTTTGTCGCGCTATGGTATGTCAAGCGTGCTTGACAAATCTTCCCTCCGCCGCGAAGGGGAAGCCCGTCAGGCGCGGGAGGAGTTGCGATGAAGAATCTCGTGCGCGAACTCCGAACTCATACCGGGATGACCCAGGAAGATCTCGGCAGGAAACTCGGCGTGTCGCGTCAGACAATCATCTCGATCGAGGGGGGGCGCTACGATCCCTCCCTGACGCTGGCCTTGATGCTGGCCCGCGAACTTGGCTCGACGGTGGAGAAGCTTTTTTTGTTGCCGGAAACCACTCTGGAGGAAGAAAAATGAACGCGATGAGGATGAACGGAATAAGAAAAATGACGATGAAGAAATTTGTGGCGACAAATGCCGTGCTCGCGCTGATGTTCGTCAATGTGGCACTCTTCGGTGGGTTCCTGAAAATGGGAGAATCCTTTACTTCGGGGTTGACGGCGGGGATCGGCGGGAGCTGGGTCGTGTTTTTCATCATCGGCCTTGTTTCGCTAAAACGGCCTGGCCGTGCATTCGACGAGAGGCAATTGTATATTGTCGGCAAAGCCTGCACGATTTCTTTCTGGCTCCTGATTCTGGTCCTGAGCCTCGCAGCGGCTGCCTTCCGCTCCGAAGTGCTCGCGATCAGGATCGAGGCGAAGGATGCGGTGGCACTGTTCGCCAACCTCGGACTTCTGCTGTTCGGATGCTTGTGGTTCGCGCTGAGCCGGGGAGTCTGAATCGGGGTATTGCTCCCCGAGCCCGGCCGGAAGAGCCTGAAAGGCTCTCGCGGCGCATGGAATTGCGGTTAAAAATTGAAGCCTGGCCGTTTTTCAACCTATACTGGTATAGAAAGGATTCCTTCCGGATGAGAGTCTGCTAGAATGTGTTCTGTGGCAGGGAGGATGCGGCATGGGAAGGCTGGAGTATCACCGCGGTTTCAGCAGGAATCGTGACCCCTATGGCGCGCTGCGCGAGGCGACTGCCGGCATGCCGGAGGGGAAGCCCAGCCTGTCCATCGTCTTCTGTTCGTCCGAGTACGACCTCGACGCGATGGGGAAGGCCATCCCCGATTTCATCCCCGGAACGGTCGTCGGCTGCACGTCGGCCGGAGAGATATATGGGCCCGAAGGGTATGTGAAGGGCGGCCTCATCCTCGTCTCGCTCTATTCGGCCGAACTGAAAGCCTATCCGCGCCTCATTTCCGGACTCGGGCAGTTCGATGTGATTGCCGCCCGCGAGCTGGCTCAGAGTTTACGCGACGAGGCGACTGGCGGCGAAGTCCTGAAGGCCGCGAGGATGTTCACCTTCCTTCTGGTGGACGGTATGTCCATGCTCGAGGAGCAGCTCGTCGCCATGCTGTTCGGCAGCCTCGACGGAGTGCCCCTGATCGGAGGCTCCGCGGGCGACGGGCTCAATTTCGGCAGGACTTATGTGTATTTCGATGGAAAATTCCAGTCCGATGCGGCTGTCCTCGTTCTCGTCGACACCTCCCTTCCTTTCGAAACTTTCAAGATCCAGCATTTTGAGCCGACCGGCAGGCGCCTTGTCATCACGGAAGCCGACGGGCCGACGCGGACAGTGTACGAAATCAATGGCGGCCCCGCAGCCGAGGAGTATGCAAAGGTGGTCGGGCTCGAACTCACGGAACTGACTCCTCAGGTCTTCGCGGCTTACCCTGTAATGCTGCGCATCGGGGGTGAATACTTTGTCCGCGCCATCCAGAAGGCCAACTCCGACGGGAGCCTGACCTTCTTCTGCGCCATCGACAACGGGCTTGTCCTCACGGTCGCACAGGGCAAAAACCTCGTCGAGCATCTCGGGGCCGAACTTGCGGCCCTTCGCGAACGCGTGCCCGGCCTTCAGCTGATTCTGGGCTGCGACTGCATCCTCCGGCGACTCGAACTCGAGCAGAGTGGCCAGGTCGAAGCTGCGGGAGAGGCGCTCAGGGCCTACAACTTCGTGGGCTTCAGCACCTACGGCGAGCAGTACAACGGCATTCATGTGAACCAGACATTGACGGGTGTCGCCATAGGGATGTGAACGTGAGCGAAGATATCGAGGATCTCCGTCTCGAGACGGAAGCGTTGCGGAAAAAGCTTGCCAAGTCAGAGAAGATAAACAGCGTCCTCATGGAGAGGGTCGAACGCTCTGTCGACCTCACCGGGTCGGCCTATTCGCTCTTCGAGCGGAACATAATCCTCCAGCAGAGCGTCATCCAGCGATCGAAGGAGCTGGAAGAGTCGAACGCCCGGCTCAAGCTTCTCCTCGAAGAAATGCAGGCGCGCGAAAATTCGCTCAGGATACTGAGGCAGGCCGTGCAGTCCGCGACGAGCGGAATCATGATCGTCGACGCGCAGGATCCCGGCCTGCCGATAATCTTTGTCAATCCGGCCTTCGAGAGTCAGACGGGATATACGGCATCCGAAGTCATGGGACGGAATGGCAGTTTTCTTTTTGCCAGCGATTCCGACCAGCAGTCCATCGCGGAGCTCGAAAGCGCGATACGCGAAGCCAGACCCTGCCACGTTCACTTGCGGAATTACCGGAAATCGGGCGAGATGTTCTGGAGCCAGCTCGATGTCTCGCCCGTATTCGACCCCGACGGGAGGCTGACGCATTTCGTCGGACTGCAGCTCGATGTCACGGAGCAGGTCCAGACCCTCGACCGCCTTGCGGCCAGCGAATCGAGCTACTCAGGACTTTTCAACACCATCTCCGAGGCGATCTACATCCAGAAGATCGATGGCAATTTCATGGATGTGAACGAGGGCGCGGCGCGGATGTACGGGTACTCGCGCGATGAACTTCAGGGCAAGACTCTTTCCTTCCTGGCCGCGCCGGGCCTCAACAATCTCGACGAGGTGGAGGCCTCGCTCCGCCGGGCCTCGGAAAGCGGAGAAGCAGCCTCTTTCGAGTTCTGGGGCCGGCGCAAAAACGGCGAAGTCTTCCCCAAGGAAGTCATCGCGAACGTGGGCACCTACTTCGGCGTGGATGTCCTCATCATCACGGCGCGCGACATCTCCGAGCGCAAGAAGGCGGAGAAATCCCTGCTCGCGGCCAACCATGAGCTCGAGGAAACCTCCGCCCGCGCGAATGAACTCGCCAAACAGGCCCAGGCCGCGAGCATAGCGAAGAGCGAATTCCTCGCCAACATGAGCCACGAGATCCGCACGCCCATGAACGGCGTCATCGGGATGATCGGCCTTCTGCTCGACACTGATCTCACGGAACAGCAGAGGCGCTACGCCGACACTGTGCGGGTCAGCGCGGAATCCCTTCTCTCTCTCATCAACGACATCCTGGATTTTTCGAAGATCGAGGCGGGCAAGCTGGATCTGGAGATCATCGACTTCAACCTTCGCGAGCTGCTCGAGGACTTCGCCTCCCTCATCGCCCTGCGCGCGCACGACAAGGGGCTCGAGCTGGTTTACAAGGTCGACGAGAATGTCCCCGATCTCCTTAGCGGCGATCCGGGGCGTCTCAGGCAGATCCTGGTGAACCTCGCTGGCAACGCGGTCAAGTTTACGGAGAACGGGGAAGTCTCGATCCGCGTCTCGATCGAGTCGGACTCGGAGGACGCGGCGACGCTCCGCTTCGCTGTCCGCGACACCGGCATAGGCATCCCGAAGGACAAACTCGCCCTGCTCTTCGGCAAGTTCTTCCAGGTGGACGCGTCGACGACCCGGCGCTACGGGGGAAGCGGCCTGGGTCTCGCCATATCGAAGCAGCTCTGCGCCCTCATGGGCGGGAGCATCGGCGTGGAGAGCGAGGTCGGGCGCGGCTCTGAATTCCACTTTACCGCGGACTTCAAAAAACAGAAGGGGAAGGCCATGCCCGCGGTCGCGCTGCCTTCCGACCTCGCGGGCGTCAGCGTGCTCGTCGTCGACGACAACGCGACAAACCGGGAAATTCTCTGCGCCTGGCTTGGGGACTGGGGCATGCGGAGCCTGGTCGCGGCGGATGGCCCCGAAGCGCTCCGTGTGCTCGGAGAAGCCGCCGCAGCCGGAAAGCCTGTGCGAATGGCGATCATCGACATGCAGATGCCGGGCATGGACGGTGAAACCCTGGGAACGCTCATAAAGGAGGATCCGCGGCTCTCGTCGACAAACCTCGTCCTTCTGACCTCTCTCGGGGGACAGCGCCACGCCGCCCGGCCGGACAAGTCGGTGTTCACCGTCCGCCTTGCCAAACCCGCGCGGCAGAAAGAGCTCCTGGCTGTCCTCGCCTCCTTCGTAAACCCGCGGGAGGACCCGGCGCCTGTCCCTGATCCGGGGTTCGACGCACTTTCACCCAGACGGCCCTTCATGGTCGGAACGGAACCGAGGTCGAAGATCGTGACCGGTCCCGCGAAGGCCGGAATGTATTCGGGAAGCGGGATCAAGATTCTCCTCGCGGAAGACAATACCATCAACCAGCAGGTCGCCCTCGGCATCCTCGCCAAGCTGGGGCTGGGCGCCGACACCGTGGAGAACGGGGCGGAAGCCCTTCAGGCCCTGGCGCTGATGCACTACGACCTTGTCCTCATGGATGTCCAGATGCCGGTTCTGGACGGCCTCGAGGCGACGAAGCGGATCCGCGAGGCGGGGTCTCCCGTGCGCAACCGCGCGGTCCCCATCATAGCCATGACCGCCCACGCTATGCAGGGCGACAGGGAGAAGTGTCTCGCCGCAGGGATGGACGATTATGTGACAAAACCCGTATCCGCCCAGATGCTGTCCGATGTTCTCGCGAAGTGGGTCAGCCCCGCGAAGGGCGCAGAGGACAGGGAGCGCGGGCACGCTTCCGGTGCCGGAGCAGGACCCGACGCCACCACCAGACCTGGCGTCGGCACAGAACCCGATGCCGGTACCGGACCCGGTATCAGCGCAGGACCCGATGCCGGTCAGGATGCAGGTTCCGCTCCCGCCGTGGAATCTGCAGAGTCGGCGGTTCCCGTGTTCGATTCCCGTGCACTCCTGGACCGGCTCATGGGTGACAGGGAACTCGCGCAGGAGATCATCGCAGGATTTCTCGGCGATCTGCCCGTGCAGATCGGGAGCCTCAGGGCGTTCGCGGATGCGCGCGACATGCAGGGCGCCATGCGGCAGGCGCACACGATCAAAGGCGCTGCGGCGAATGTCGGGGGGGAGCGCCTTCGGGCCGTCGCGGCTCTCATGGAAGGGGCCGCGAGAACGGGCGACCGGGCGGCTCTCCTGTCCGGTCTCGCCGATCTCGAGCTGCAGTTCGGCGCCCTCGGCGAGGAGATGAGGAAGTTCGCGATTTAACCGAATCCTGACACAAGGCTACTTGAATACTCACCGGCATCCCGTACTTTTTGCCCACGCTCATCTGGAGCCGAATGTTTTTACGTAGCACGGAGGATCATGATGAAGAAAATCCTTGTAGTTGCCTTGTTGACGATGGCGGCTTTCTCCGCTTTCGCCCAGAGCAAGTTCACCTGGGTCGATTCCGTCTCCGACGATGTCGACAAAATTCTGCCCGGCGTCAATCCCTCCAAAGTGACCGGCACCGTGATCACCGCCGGCTCATCCACGGTCTTCCCGCTCTCCGAAGCTATCGCCGAGCGCTTCAAGAAGGAAGGTTTCACTGGCCAGATCACCATCGACTCCATCGGCTCCGGAGCCGGATTCGACCGCTTCTGCAAAGCGGGCGAGACCGACATCTCCAACGCCTCCGTCGCGATCAGCGCGGCTCAGATCGACTCCGCGGCCAAGCTGAATCCTCCCCGGACGCCCATCGGGTTCAGGATCGGCACCGACGCCCTCTCCATCGTCGTGAGCACCAAGAACACCTTCCTCCAGGACGCCACGAACGCCGAGCTCGCCAAGATATTCTCCACCGCGACCTACTGGTCCGACGTCCGCGCGGCCTGGCCCAAGAAGGAGATCAAGCGCTTCAGTCCCGGCACCGACTCCGGCACCTTCAGCTACCTGGTCGAGCACCTCTTCAAGAAAGACACGAAGCCTCTCCTCAGCGCGAAGAATCTCCAGCTCTCCGAAGATGACAACGTTCTCGTCCAGGGTGTCGAGGGCGACGAATACTCGATCGGCTACTTCGGCTTCGCCTACTACGTCGAGAACAAGGCCAAGCTCAGGGCCGTCTCCGTGAATGGTGTCGAGCCCAGCCAAGCGTCCGTGGATGCGGGCACCTATGCCCTCGCCCGCCCTCTCTTCCTCTACTCCGACGCCCGCATCATCGCCGAGAAGCCCCAGGTCGCCGCCTTCCTCACCTACTACCTGACCACTGTCAACAAAGTCATCAAGAAGGTCGGCTACTTCCCCGCTCCCGCCGAGGAGATCAAGAAGTCCAAACAGCTTCTCGCCACGGCGATGAAGGGACGCTTCTGAACATGACAGAGCGAACCGGTTCCGCAGGATCCGGCCCGACGCGAGGGTACAGGGAGGAGTCGACGGGAATCATTCGCCTGGGACGGACGGTCCGTCCCGGCGAGACCCTCGTCGAAGCCTTCCTGTACTTTTGCGCCGTGATTTCCATATTCACGACCATAGGCATCGTCCTGACTCTGGGACGGGAATCCTTCGGATTCTTCAAAGAAGTGTCGCTGGTCGAGTTTTTCACCGGAACGGTCTGGCAGCCCACGATCGGGAAATTCGGCATCCTGCCCCTCGTCACCGCCACGCTCACGACAAGCTTCTACGCCATGCTGGTGGCCCTGCCCCTCGGCATGGTCGTGGCCATCTACCTCGCCGAGTACGCCAGTCCGCAAGTCCGCGACATCCTGAAGCCCATCCTCGAAGTGCTCGCGGGCATTCCGACTGTCGTGTACGGGTACTTCGCCCTCACGACGGTCACGCCGCTCATCCGGGGCGTCTTCGGGCAACAGAATGTCGAGATCTACAACACGCTCTCCGCGGGGCTCGTCATGGGTATCCTCATCCTGCCCCTCATCGCCTCGATGTGCGAGGATGCCCTGTCGGCTGTGCCCGGTTCGCTCCGTGAAGCTTCTTTCGCGATGGGAGCGACCAAGCTGGAGACCTCGATAAAGATCGTCGTTCCTTCCGCGTTTTCCGGCCTGGCGGCTGCATTCATCCTCGGACTGTCCCGCGCCGTCGGAGAGACGATGATCGTCGCGCTCGCAGCGGGCGCGGGGCCCAATTTCACGCTGAACCCCTTCCGCTCCGCGGAGACCATGACGGGACACATAGTGCGCATCTCAGGCGGCGACCTCCCCTACGACTCCATCGACTACCGGAGCCTCTTCGCTATCGCCCTTCTTCTCTTCCTCGTGACGCTCGGGCTCAACATCCTCTCGCGGAAGATCATCCGCCGCTACCGGGAGGTCTACGAATGAAGCGGGACGATTTCATCACGAACCTCCCGGCGAGGAATGCCGCGGGCAGACGCTGGAGCGTGGTTTTCCTCCTCGCGACCGCCCTCTCCGTCCTCTTCCTCGTTTCTCTCGTCGCCAGCATCGTGAACCGGAGCTTCGGCTACGTCCTCACTGTCCCCGAAGTCGATCCCGCGACGCTCGAAAGGGATGGGGTTCCGCTCGTCAAGCAGGACGCGACCGCCCTCGTCGCGGACCTTCAGGAGAATATTTCCCGCCGACTCTACATCAAGCTCGACGAAGAGAAGCCGATGAACTCCCGCTCGAGGGATGAGTTGTACGCGCTCGTCCTCACCGAGGTCGTCAACCCCATCGTCAAGAAAACATGGACACTGGGACAGAGCCTTCTTGGCGCGCAGGCGATACGGAAGGAAGTCGCGGAGGTCTATCCCGAAGGCGAACTGACCTTCAGATCATGGATCAACGGGGGACTCTTCACGAAACCCCAGTCGAGCGTCGCCCTCGATGCCGGCATACGGGGCGCGATCATCGGCTCGCTCGGGACGATCCTCCTGACCATTCTCATCGCCTTCCCCGTCGGCGTGGCCGCCGCGATCTATCTCGAAGAATACGCCAAAGACTCTCCGGTCAACCGGATGATAGAGACGAATATCTACAATCTCGCGGGCGTTCCTTCCATTATCTACGGCATGCTCGGGCTCGCGATTTTCGTGCGGCTGCTCGAACCGCTCACATCGGGGGCGATTTTCGGAGTCGGCGCCAAGGTGGCGGCCGGCGCCGCATCGGTCGCCGGCGCGGCGGGAAGCGGGGGCGCGAACGGAAGGACCATACTCTCCGCCTCGCTCACTCTGGCTGTCCTCATCCTTCCCATCGTCATCATCAACGCGCAGGAGGCCCTGCGCGCCGTGCCCGATTCGCTCCGGCAGTCGAGCCTGGCCGTGGGTGCGACCAAGTGGCAGACGATCTGGCACCACGTCCTGCCGGCTTCGGTCGACCGCATCATGACGGGGACCGTGCTCGCGGTATCGCGCGCACTCGGCGAGACGGCGCCTCTCGTCGTCGTCGGGGCTTCGACCTTCCTCACGCAGGACCCGACGGGGCCCTTCTCGAAGTTCACGACGCTTCCCATACAGATCTACCAGTGGACGGCGCGACCGCAAGCCGAGTTCCGCAATCTCGCGGCGGCCGCCATCCTCGTCCTCATGATTCTCGGCCTGACGCTCAACGCCTCGGCCATAATCGTGCGCAATAAATACCGAAAAGAGAAGAGGCTCGGAAAATGAGCATGTTCGCCAGAAAGAACGACGACAATCCTTTTTCGGTTCCGCTCGCGACCGGAGCGGAATCCATCGCGGGCGGGCAGGGCAGCGCCCTCGACGTCAGGAACCTCACTATCACCTACGCCGACGGCTTTGCGGCGGTGAAGAAACTGACGATGAGTTTCCCGAAGCGCAGCGTCACGGCCATCATCGGTCCGTCGGGCTGCGGCAAGAGCACGGCGCTCCGGGCCTTCAACCGCATGAACGACCTCATCCAGGGCACGAAGGTGGATGGGGAGGTACTCTTTCACGGCGTGAACATCTACGATCCCGCCATCGACCCTGTGCACGTCAGGCGCTGGATCGGGATGGTATTCCAGAAACCCAACCCCTTCCCGAAAAGCATCCACGAAAACATCGCCTGGGGCGCGCGGATAAACGGCTACTCCGGCGACATGGACGAACTCGTCGAGTCCTCACTGCGCCAGGTGGCGCTCTGGGACGAGGTGAAAGACAAACTGAAGCAGAGCGCCTACGCCCTCTCGGGCGGCCAGCAGCAGCGCCTGTGCATCGCGCGCACGATCGCCGTCAAACCCGAGATCATCCTCATGGACGAGCCCACGAGCGCTCTCGATCCCATCTCGACATCCAAGATCGAGAACCTCCTCGACGAACTCAAACAGCGCTACACGATCATCATCGTGACGCACAACATGCAGCAGGCGAGCCGCGTCTCCGATTCGACGGCCTTCCTCCTCGTGGGGGACCTGGTTGAATACGGCCCCACGAAACAGATATTTTTCAATCCGCGCGACGAGCGGACGGAGAACTACATCTCCGGGCGTTTCGGCTGATCCGCATGAGATCGCGTAACCCGCATTTTGACGCGGGCCGGTTCATTCCGGATCGACGAAGGAGGATGCCGTGAGCAACCGCATCAGGCTGATGGATGAAATGAACAGAATCCGCCACGACGTTCTCGCGATGGGCGTGCGGGTCGAGGAAGACCTCATGAAGGCCCTGGAGGCTTTCAAGACCGGCAACGTGGAACTCGCGCGCGAGGTTAAGGCCGGAGACGCCGTCGTGAACGCCCTCCAGCTCAAGATCGAGGACCAGGCGGCCATCCTCATCGCGACCCAGCAGCCGGTCGCGCGGGATCTGCGCGAACTCGTGACGCTGTTCAAGGTAACTGACAATCTCGAGAGGGCGGGCGACCACGCCGTCCACCTCGCGAAGACCGCGATCAAGCTTTCGGGCGGGAAATCCGTGGGGCAGGTCGAGCGGCTCGAGAAGATGGCGCTCGCGGGGCGCGACATGATCCACGGGGCCGTTGCGGCCTACCTCGACCAGGATGTCGAATCCGCGCAGCGAGTCGCGCACATGGACGACGCGATAGACGCCGAACACCACGTGCTCGTCGAGGAAGTCCTCGGACTCATGAAGGGCAATCCCGATCTCGTGAAGGCGGCGACGAAGATAATCCAGACCTCGGGCGACCTCGAGCGGCTCGGGGATCACATGACGAACATCTGCGAGGCTGTAATCTACATGGTCGAGGGCCGAAGGGAAGAGTTGAACGAGTAGGCGCGGGGCATCTCATCCGGGGCAATGTGGTTTCATCCGAAATTAACGGAGCCGTGATCATCGACACACAATCCCTCTTCATTATGTTGCTCATCTACAACGCCGGAAATCCTGATTTTTCAGGTATTCCGGATTCGTTCACGTTGTAGAATGAGGAGTAACCATGAAGCGAAGCGTACGCATTCTGTGCGGCCTGATTCTGGCCGCGAGTCTTTTGGCCGTTCCGGCCTTTGCCCAATCCAAGGCTGCCTCCGGCGGCGCGATCAAGAATGTCATCATCATGATTCCCGACGGCATGAGCGTCGCGGGAACCACGCTGGCGCGGTTTGTCAAAGGCGGCAGTCTGGCTCTGGATGAACTCTCCTGCGGCCTGGTCGGTACCTGGAACTCGGACGGCACGATAGCCGACTCCGCGCCCGCCGGTTCGGCCTATTCCACCGGCTGGAAGTCCCAGACCGGCAATGTCGCGACGCTCGGCAAAGACTACTCTATTTCTGGTGTCCGCAAGCCGGCCAGCGGCGACTACCTGCGCCCTGTGGCCACCATCCTGGAAGCCGCCCGCCTCTCCGGCCGGTCCACCGGTATGATCAGCACCAGCGAGTTCATGCATGCTACCCCCGCCGATTTCGCCGCCCACGATGTCAGCCGCAGCAACTACGACAACCTGACCGAGCAGATCGTCTACAACGGCCTCAACGTGGTTCTGGGCGGCGGCATCAAGTACCTGAGTCCCGCGGCGCGCAAGGACAAGGAAGACATGCTGGGAGCGCTGCGCGGGCGCGGCTACGCCTATGTCGAAGACACGGCCGGCCTCAAGGCTGTTTCCGGCGACAGGCTGTTCGGGCTTTTCGGGAAAAATGCCTCCGCCACTGCCATGGCCTACGACATCGACCGCGACCCGGCCCGCGAGCCCTCCCTGAGCGATATGACGGCCAAGGCTCTCGACATCCTGAGCAGGAACCCGAATGGCTTCTTCCTGATGGTCGAGGGATCCAAGGTCGACTGGGCGGCCCACGCCAATGACCCCGCGGGCATCGTCAGCGACATTCTGGCCTTCGACGGAGCGGTGCAGACGGCCCTCGACTTTGCCAAAGCCGGCAAAAGCACCATCGTCATCGCCCTGTCCGACCACGGCAACTCAGGCATCTCTATCGCCGACCGCTCTCTGAGCTCGGGCTACGACAAGACCAATTTCTCCGCGTTCGTCAACCCGATAAAGAAAGCCAGGCTGACCGGCGAAGGCCTCGAGGCCCTGCTGCCCGCCTCCATGCTTGTCGCTAAAAAAGACGCCGAAGGCAAGGATACTTCGACCATGATGGTCAATCCCGACAAAGTCGCCGATATCAAAAAAGTCATGGCCGACTACTACGGCATCGCGGATCTGACCGCCGCCGAAGTCGAGGCCATCGCCTTCACCAAGGCCGGCAGCATGAACTACACCGTCGGCCCCATGCTGGCAGCCCGGGCCAAAATCGGCTTCACCACCAACGGCCATACCGGCGAAGATGTCGTGCTCTACGCCTACGATCCCTCCGGTGCCCGTCCCACAGGCTGGATCGACAACACCGGCGTGGCGAAATACATGGCCGCGTCGATGGGTCTTGATTTGGACGCGACGACCGCCCGGCTCTTTGTCGAAGCCAAGTCTTCTTTCGAAAAATTGGGAGCGACGGTCAGCGAGGACAAGACCGACGCCGAGAACCCGGTCCTGGTGGCGGTGTCGAAGGATGGCAAGAATACTCTCAGGATTCCCCGCAACAAGAGTATCGCATTCCTGAACGGCGCACAGGTCGATTCCGACGGCGTGGCTGTCTTCAACGGAACGAAGTGGTACCTGTCCCAGAGTCTCGTCGAGCTGATGGCAAAATGACCTGCTTCTGACAGACGGTTGATACACGCCTGACCCGATACGTTTATCGTTCCATTCATCTTTTGATTCCGCTGGAGGAAACATGCGAACATTCATCCGCACCCTGTGTCTCGTCGGGGCCTTTATCGCCGCCGGGACAGCCGTCAACGCGCAGGCCGTCAGGCTTGTGCGCTTCGGTCTGATCACCGACACGCACGTCTGTGATAAGGCCGACCAATCGCCTGCTATTTCCCTTGTCGCCGCGCCGCGGTACTTCTCGGGCGGCCCCGCGAAGATCGAGGCTTTTGCCCAGGCCATGAACAAAGCGGGCGCGGCCTTCGTCGCCGAACTGGGCGATTTCACGGACAATCCCGCCGACGGGAGCCTCTCCTACGACAGGCGCAAGGCCGCCGTCCTCGGCTTCCTGGACAACGCTGAGGGGAAACTCTCCGTCTTCAAGGGCCCCCGCTACCATGTCCTCGGGAATCACGACACAGACCAACTCTCGAAGGAAGATGTGGGTTCCAGAGCCCCGAACAGCGGCATCAGGCTCCCGGCGGGTCAGTATTACTATTCCTACGACCAGGACGGCGTTCACTTCATCGTCCTCGACGCCAGCTATACTTCCGGCGGAAATGCCTACTCGGGCCTGCCCGGCTCGGCTGGCTACGGCTACCTCTGGTCCGACGCGAATATCCCCGCGGCCGAACTCGCCTGGCTCAAGGCCGACCTCGCGGCGACAAAACTGCCGACTATCGTGTTTACCCACCAACTTCTCAATCCCGAGGAGCAGGTCGACTCCGCCTTCGATCCCGCGCACTCGATCAAGAACGCCGCGGATGTCCGCCCGATACTCGAGAAGAGCGGACTCGTGATGGCCGCGATCGCGGGGCATTACCACGACGGCGGCTACCAGCAGGTCAACGGCATCCACTACATCACGCTGCAGGCCAGCGCCGCCTACGGGAATGACGCCTCGTACCACAACCAGTACGCTACGGTCGATGTCTACCAGGACGGCAGGAAGTTCCAGATCGCGATCGCCGGGAATGGCGGCGTCAAGAGCTATGTTCTCTCGTCCACCCTTCCCTGATCCGATTCGCTAACTACCAATTCTCCATAGATGCAACAACCCCGCGGCGTGCCGCGGGGTTGTTGCATTTCTGACACATCGATAATCAAATGCTGATGGCGAAGCGGGAAGATATGTGCGCACACAATCCTTCCAGGAAAAGAGGAGCCATCGCATGAATCGACTCGCAAAAGTCCTGTTGACCGCATTTCTCATTTTATCCGCGGGAATGGGGCTGTCGTTTGCCCAGACCGCGGCACCCGACGCCATCCAGTTCATTTTTACCTCCGATGCCCATTATGGTATTACACGGGCCAATTTCCGGAGCGCAACCAAGGTGAGCAGCGCCATCGTCAACGCTGCCATGATCGCCAAGATGAACACGATTTCCGCGATAACCCTGCCGGATGACGGTGGCGTAAACGGAAACAAAATCGTCGGCCCCATCGACTTCATTGTCGAAGGCGGCGACATCGCCAATCGCGAGGAAGGAGCCGGAGCTACCGCCATTCAAAGCGCCTCCGCCTCATGGAAGCAATTTCAGGCGGGCTACATCGACTCCCTGAATCTGAGCGACAGATCCGGCAAGAAGACTCCGCTTTTCATTATTCCCGGCAATCACGATCTCACGAACGCGATCGGTTTTTACAAGACGATGACACCTGTCACCGACCCGACGTCCATGGTGGAGATCTATAACCGGATGATGAATCCCTCCGTGCCGGAGACAAATGCAAGCTGGAACTACGCCACGGATCGCGTGAATTACTCCTGCGATTTCGGGGGCATTCACTTCATTTTCATCACTATGTGGCCCGATTCGGAAAATATCGGCTGGATGGACAAGGATCTCAAAAACGTCAGCCCCCAGACTCCGGTTATCCTGTTCAGCCACGATCAGCCGGCGGGGGAGTCGAAGCACTTCACGAACCCCAACGGGAAGCACGACATCAATTCCACCGACAAGTTCGAAAACCTGTTGGCCGATCAGCTGGCCGGCGGGAAAACCGTGGATTCCCCGAACACCATCGAGCAACAGAATTTTGAAAAATTCCTGATCAGGCATTCCAATGTCTCGGCTTATTTTCACGGCAACGATCATCTGAACCGTTACTACGACTGGACCGGTCCGGACAATGGTGTCGTCCTTCATACTGTCGGCGTCGATTCCCCCATGAAAGGTACTGTCTCGTCCACGGACGAAACCAAACTGTCTTTCGACCTCGTCAGCATCGACCCCACATCCAGAACCATGTCCGTGCGCAACTGCATGTGGAATGTCGATCCGGCCAAACCCGATGCTCCACTGACCTGGGGCGCCGCCGTTCTTTATGCGCTCTATCCCCGGCCTGGCAAGTGAGACTTCTTGGCGTATGAGCGGTCCCGCCCAGGCAGGACACCCCGGACTTGCCCGCATGGGGCGGGCAGGTCGTGTTCCGGAGCAGGGGAATCGGAGCGAAGGCTCGAATTGACAGAAGCCTGACCGATTCTCCATGAAATCAACACGTGATCAACACGAGACTCCTGTAGGCTCGTGTTGGCGGGGCAAAAAGCGTTCCGCGACACGAAGAGAACCGAAGACTACCGGAGGCAATAATATGGAAGGCGGCTCGAAACCCCGCATCGGGGCGGCAATGCCCATTCGCTCGCTCGGTGAGCATCGCGACTGGCTGATATCGGGGCAGCGCGACATCGAGATCCAGGATCCCGCCATCCCCGCGGTTCTCGACGGCGACTGGAAGGCTCTCGTCCGCCAGGCGCGCGAGACGCTTTCCGGCTACACGGGCAGGTTGGGAGTCCACGGCCCCTTCATCGGTTTCAGCCTCCGCGCCGGTTTCGACAGGAAGTTATGCGAAATCGTAATCGCCCGCCTGCGCCAGTCCCTCGAATTCGCTGCCGAGTTGGGCGCCGGATACATGGTCATCCACAGCCCCTATGTGTTTTTCGGGGCGAGCCCTTTCTCGATCGATTCAGGGCCGAAGGGCATGTTCGACGAAAAAGCCACTGTCCATGCTGTCCTGGATGAGATAGTTGGCCTGGCTGAAGCCGCGAAATGCGTTCTCGTGATCGAGAATGTCCAGGACACCAACACTGTGCCCCTTCTCGACCTCATCCGCTCCTTCGATTCGGAGTACGTCAGGATGAGCCTCGATGTCGGTCACGCATTCATCACGCACAAGCTCGGCGGACCGACGCCCGACCAGTGGGTGCGCGATGCGGGGCCGCTCCTTGAGCATATGCACATCCAGGATTCCGACGGGCAGACCGACCGGCACTGGGCGCCGGGCGATGGCGAGGTCAACTGGCACGCACTCTTCGAAGCGATCGACATGCTGGAACAAAGCCCACGCATGATTCTCGAACTGCGCGATCACCGCGCCATCGAGCGGGGAGCCACCTATCTGGCCGGGCGGGGATTCATCGAGTGAGCGGTCTTCCCGATGATGAAGCGATGGCGCCCGCAATAGAACTGCGCGGCGTCCACAAGAGCTATGGCCCGGAAAAAGTGCTCGACGGACTCGACCTTAAAATAGAAGAAGGGAGTTTCACCGTACTTCTGGGACCCTCCGGCTGCGGCAAGTCGACGATACTGCGGCTCATCGCCGGCCTGGAAAAGTTCTCGTCGGGCGACATCTTCATCGACGGCAGGAGCATGCGCGAGGTCGAGCCCGGCGACCGCGACATCGCGATGGTGTTCCAGAACTACGCGCTCTATCCGACGATGAGTGTGCACGGGAACATCGAGTTCGGCCTCAGGAACCACAAAGTGCCCAAGGCGGAGCGGACGCGCCGCATCGACGAGATCGCGGCAATGGTGGGCCTGGGCGATTATATGAAGAAAAAGCCCCAGTTCCTTTCGGGCGGCCAGCGGCAGAGGGTCGCGTTGGCGCGCGCGATGGTTAAACAGCCGCATATCTTTCTGATGGACGAGCCTCTCTCCAACCTCGACGCGAAGTTACGCAGTCAATTGCGGACGGAACTCATCGAACTCCACCGCCGCCTGGGCAGCACCTTCGTCTATGTGACGCACGATCAGGTCGAGGCAATGTCGATGGGTACGAAAATCATCCTCTTCGAGAAAGGACGGATCCGTCAGGAAGCGAGCCCCGAAGAGCTGTACGCGAGTCCGGCCAATACCTTCAGCGCGCGTTTTATCGGCACGCCCCCCATGAACATCGTCGACACAAAAGTCGAATCAGTGGCCGGCACGGAGAAGATCCTGTCCCCGCTGCCCCGTGGTACGCGCTTTGTCGGATTTCGCCCCGAGAAAGCGGACATCGTGTCCGATCGGGCGGAGGTCCCCGCCGGAGCTCTCTCCATCTCCGGCATGCTCGCGACACACGAGATGCTGGGTTCGGAAGTTCTCTACAAGGCCGACTGCGGCGGAGAAATCGTCAATGTGAAGCTCTACGAGAACAAGCGGATACCCTACGGGAAGATCATCGTGCACGCCGCCCGGAAGGATCTCTTTTATTTTGACGCACACGGTTCCCGGATTGCGGGGGCATCATGAACCTGGCGAAGCTTCGCCCCTACCTGATGGTCGCCCCGGCGATGGCCGTTTTCGCTGTCTTTTCGCTGTTCCCGATCGGCTACATGCTATACCTGAGCTTTTTCAAGTGGAACATGATGGGACCGAAGGTTTTTGTCGGAATCCGGAACTATGCCGACCTCGCTTCAAGCGGGGAGTTCATCCGCGTGCTCGGAAATTCTCTGTATTACATGGCGCTCAGCGTGATCCTGTCCGTGGCGATCTCGCTCCTCCTCGCCCTCTTCCTGCGCCGGAATACAAAGATGAACCGCTTCCTTCAGGCTTCGGTCTTCGCGCCCTATATCATCTCGCTCGTTTCGATATCGTTCATCTGGATGTGGTTTATGGATTCCGACTTCGGGCTGCTCAACTACCTTCTGGGCCTGTTCGGGCTGGCGCCGGTCGGCTGGCTCGACGATCCGCGCGTCGCGCTCAATTCGCTCGTGATGGTCTCGGTGTGGAAAGGTCTCGGTTTCGACACCCTGATCTTCGTCTCCGCCCTGCAGTCCATACCGGCATACCTGTACGAGGCCGCCGCTCTCGACAAGGCAAAGCCCTTAGCCGTATTCCGCTCCATCACCCTGCCGATGCTGTCGCCGACGCTTTTCTTCCTGGCGCTGACCAACATCATCGCGTCGTTCAAGGCCTTCGAGACAGTCAGCATCATGACCCAGGGAGGACCGGTCAACTCCACCAATACCCTTGTCCATTATATCTACCAGTACGGATTCCAGTTTTTCAAGATCGGCTACGCGTCGGCCGTCGGAGTCATCCTGATGCTGCTCGTCGGAATATTCACGCTACTGTATTTCCGGATGCTCGACCGCAGGGTCCATTACCGCTAAAGGCGCACACCATGAAAACGAAAGCAAAAGCGCTCTCGATCATCGCCCGCGCAATCGCCTCGGCGGCGATAGTCCTCGTCTACCTTGTGCCCTTTTACTGGATGGCGCTGACCGCCCTGAAATCCCAGGGTGAAACCCTCCGCTTTCCTCCGACTTTCTGGGTTTCGCTTCCCCACTGGGAAAACTTTGCCGTCGCTTTCACCACGATTCCCTTCCTGAGGTATCTTTGCAACAGCCTCATCGTTTCCACCTCGATAATTTTCTGCCAGTGTCTCACCGTCATTCCCGCTGCCTATGCATTCGCGCGATTCACCTTCAAGGGACAGAACCTCCTGTTCGGAATGACTCTCGCCACAGTGATGATCCCCGCCCAGCTCGTCTTTCTGCCGGTATTCCTCCTCATGGGCCGCTTCGGGATGATCAACCACTACGCATCGCTGATCCTGCCCTCGGCTGCGAGCGCTTTCGGCATATTCATGCTCAGGCAGACCTTCAGGCAGGTGCCGGAAGAAGTCCTCGAGGCCGCGCGCCTCGACAGGGCGGGCGAACTCCGGATCATGATCGAGATCATGCTGCCCATCGCGCGGCCGACCCTCGTCACACTCGCCCTTCTCACCTTCATTTCGACGTGGAACGATTACTTCTGGCCCCTTGTTCTCACGACGAGCGACGCGGTGCGCACACTGCCTCTGGGCATCGCCTCTCTGCGGATGGTGGGAAGCGGCATCACGTACCATACGGTCATGGCGGGCAACCTGCTGCTCATTCTTCCCATAGCCGCCGCTTTCCTCGTCGCCCAGCGACAGATAATCAAGGCCTTCACCTATATGGGTGAAAAATAAACAAGGAGTTTCCGATGAAAAACCAGGTACGAAGATTTCGCGCACTGTTGATATCGGCGCTGTTCTGCGCAGGCGCTCTGGGGTCGGGGAATCTCGCCGCACAGGCAGGGAATGGCGCGAAGGCGCCAACCGAGATTCTCTTCTGGTATGCCTATGCCGGTGTGGTCCAGGAAAACAATACCTATCTGACGAAGAAGTTCAACGAAACTGTCGGCAAAGAGAAGGGGATCCATGTCACGGCCGAGTATCAGGGCGGCTATGCGGAGCTGAACCAGAAATTCCAGGCTGCCTCCATCGCCGGCAAAGCTCCCGAGGTCGTGGTGACGGAGATAGGGTCTGTCGGAGCCTTCGCGATGAACGGCCTGATCGATCCGGTGGACGAACTCGTCGCCCGCGACAAATTCGACCTCTCGGATTTTCAGAAAGGACTCATGGGCAACTCCTATGTCGGCGGGAAGCTCTACAGTCTGCCCTTCCTTCGTAGCACGCCGATCCTGTACATGAATACGACAGTGCTCAGGAAAGCGGGGCTCGATCCTGCCGGCCCCAGGACGTGGGACGAACTCGCTTCGTACTGCAGGACGATCAAGGAAAAAACTGGACTTTTCGGCATGACCATCTGGTCGGATGTCTGGGTCTACGAGGCCTTGCTCATGCAGGCCGGTACGACTGTCCTCTCCGATGACGAGAAATCGAGCAACATCAACAGCGCGGCTGCCCGCGATGCGGTCAAGTTCTTCAATGATCTGAAAAATGCCGGTCTCATCCGGATAGTCGCCAGCGCCGATGTTTCGAAAACCACCGCGGACATCATGAACCAGAAATGCGGTATGTGGTTCCAGACCACCGCGGGCCTCACGACCTACAGGGGCATCGCCAAGTCGAACAACTTCGAGATCAACACCGCCTTCATGCCCAAGGGCGTCAGATACGGAGTCCCCTCCGGCGGCTCAAACCTCTCCATCTCCGGCAAGGTCGACAAGCGGAACAAGGACGCGGCATGGGAGTTCGTGAAATGGATGACAGCCACCGAGCAGACCGCGTATGCCAGCGCCTTTACCGGCTACATGCCGAGCCGCAGGAGCGCGGTAGAATCGCCTGCGATGAAGGCTCTCTACGCATCGACGCCGCAGTTCAAAGTTGCGGTTGACCAGATGGTGTACGCAACGAAACGTCCCTTGAATCCCGGCTACACCGAGGCCGCGAATGTAATCACGAAGGCGCTGGATGCGGCCTGGGTGACGGGCCAGGATATCGACACCCTCTTTGCCGACGCGGAAAAGCGCGTCAACAGGCTGTTGAACGAGTAGAGACTGCATCGGAGATTGTTGAGAATCAGGATGTTGAGCCGTGCTTCGCGAAATCGGGACACGGGAAGAAGGGAGCATGTTTTTTCGTTCCCTTCTCATTCTGATTGTCTGCTTGGGGGGGGTAATGAATGCCTGTGTTGCAAAGCCCGTGATCAGCGCAGAAGTCCACGTTTCCGGAGTTATCACATACACCCTCATCAGACCCGATGCCGGCGCTCTGGACAGATCGCCGCGCAAAGGGCAAGCCGGAACGGCTCCCCCACCGGGATTCCCCCTCGTCGTGATCCTCCACGGAACGGGCGGCTGGAAAAAATCGGTAACGCCGCTGACGGACCCAGCGGTACAGGCCTTCCTCGATCCACGGGTTCGCTCCGCAGAGCCAGCCTTCATTTTTGTTCCCCGCGCTCCGGTATCGTCGAAATGGGTCGATGTTTCCGCGTGGGGCAACTATTCGATCGCGGATATTCCCGAAAGTCCGGCGATGCGGGAGGCATGGTCAGCCTTGTGTAAAATAACGAGGACCGAAAATATCGACCCGCGCCGGATCTATCTCGTGGGCTCTTCCATGGGCGGACACGGCGTCTGGGACCTCCTTCTGCGCCACCCGGAAGGTCCTGCCGGCGAAGGATGGACCGGCGCTGTAGTGATTTCTGGAGGAGGCGACCCCTCCCTGGCTGACCGTGCGGCGCGTGTACCCGTCTTCGCCTTCTGCAACAGCAGAGATACGATCGTACCGGCATCCGCCTCCCTTGAGATGCGTGACGCGATGATCGCCGCGGGAGGACGGATCGAACTGAGAGTCAGATCCGGGCTCGAATGGAACTTTTCCCATCATCTGCACTCCTTCGCGAAAGTCGGCGGCCCTGAACTCGCGCTGCGGCTCCTTCGATCCCGCCCATCCCGCTGATCCGGGCTAGGCCGAACCACACCGGCGGTTTCGGACGGTTTTACATGAATCTCGCGCCCTTCTCACTAAATCCGAACGGCTTCCTGTCAACGTGATGACTTGTCAGGGAGGCCTCTCATCCGCTACGAAAAATTTTTCGAGTCGTTCACGTCCCTCGTGGCACACGCTCCTGTCGAATACCTGGCTCCGACCTCACGCATTGTCGTCATCGGAGACCTGTGGATGGGCGATGGCGGCCGCTCTGACACGCTCTCCGGAATCAGGGACATTCTGGAGCCGGCATTGTCCGGCTGGTACGGACCCGCAGGCTATTCCCTTGTCGCGAACGGCGACTGCGAGGACCTCCGGAGTTTTTGGCGTAAGGACATCCTGAAAGCCTGGAGGAACCTTTACGGAATTTTTGACGAATTCCATAATTCGGGACATTTCTGGAAAATACTGGGCGAAAGGGATCTGGGGCTTTTGCGGAAACCGGACTATCCCTGGCCCCTTCTCCATTGCCTCGTTCTCGACGCTGCGGGGAAGAAGATAGCCATACTTCATGGCCACCAGGCTTCAAAGTATTTCGCGGGTCGGGATTACCGTCATTTTGTAGACAGCTATATCATAAAACCGCGCCGTATCCGGGATGAAAACGACATGGCTGACCCCGATCGTCTCTATAGGACCGAGCGCAGACTGTACCAGGCTTCCGCCGACATGGGGCTGATTACCATAAGCGGACACACCGGACGGGCACTCTTTGCTTCCAGAACGATAGCCTGGGATCTGCGCACCGCCGTGGAAAGCCTTGTCCGGGAGAAAGGCCTGCCCGATCCCTCCTCGGGACCCGGTTTTGTCGATGCGCTGATAGACTTGTACAGAAAGGAGATCCGCCGGGAACGCGGAGAGGCCGCAGACCTCCCGCGCCGTCTGGAATCCTGCGTTGAAAACCCGCTGAAACCTCTGCTTTTCAATCCGGGACCGGCAGCCGGCATACGCTGTCTCAATGCACTGGAAATCGAGGCGGGCACGATACGCCTTGTCCGGTGGATGAAAAAGAAAACCATGCGCCCCTGGCATTACACGGGAATTGCCGGTTCGAGGGAAAGTCCGAACGGGAAACTCGTCGCCAATATTCTCGCGGAGATGCCCCTGGAAGCCTGTCGGATCGGAGACAACAACCTCACGGAAAAAGACAACCATCCATAGTCTTCGGTGCAGCTTAAAAAAATAGCGCGTACCACAAGGGTCGCGCTACTGAAAATGTGATGGCGGCTGTCTGACCGTTCAAGTATGGCGCAAATCCTTTTTACCGC
This sequence comes from Treponemataceae bacterium, assembly GCA_963678065.2. GTDB lineage: Bacteria > Spirochaetota > Spirochaetia > Treponematales > Rectinemataceae. The sequence continues at coordinate 509,886 of CAXXVZ010000002.1, read as the reverse complement.
GCGCCGTGCGGCAGGAACCTCTGTCGGCTCCGTATCGAACGAAATCAGCCGGCAACGTACAATTTTTACCTGATATGAACATACATGGCCCGAATGAGAGTTTCATCATCGGCTCATGAGTATTTCGTCAAACGCTTCGGGATATTCCGCTACTCCTGCCGCCTCGGCCTGGTCATGCCTGCCGGCGAGTCTGTGCTCCCCTGTCTTCCGGCCGTCGAGAAGTTCTATGCGGGTGAACACATGGTCAAGCGTATCCTCCCTGAGAATGTACCGCGTGCATCCGGATTTCCGGATGATTCGGTCCGTGCCGGATTCCCTCGCGATGTATTCCCTTCGGGCCTCCTTTTCAGCCCAATGGACGAGACAGATGGAACCCCTGTCGAGTTCGATGCAGGTCAGTCCGTTTTTTCCAGTGGCACAGCCGGAATTGAACATGCAGGGGATGAGGAGGGATTTCATATCATACAGACTTGTGGAGAGGTCGTAGCGCATGTCGCGGGGGGAAAGACGTTCGAGTTCGGAGCGGTAGATGCCGACTAGCCGGATGATTTCCTGTTTCCGTTCCGGACCCGCTTCGATGTACTCCTGGACGAGATTTTCGATTGACCAGCGGAGGCTGTCATATTTTGAAAAAGACTCGAAGAGAGGACGATGCGTGTGGCCGGTGATCGTGATGATGCCGCTTTCCCGCGAAGCCCTGTAAATCCGGTGCTCGGCGGTGTAGCGGCGCCTGGAATCCCCCGAGATTCCCGCATTCCTGATTCTGAGCGGTTTTGCGAGATATCGTACAATGAAATCGGAGACGTAGTTCATGTTGGCGAAGAAGCCGCTCGCCTGGTGGCCGTGAAAACAGAAAAGTTTCTCCCCGCTCCACGAGAGCGAGAGTCCGTGGCTCCATGTGTACGCGCCGCCCGGCCCATTCAGAATCGACAGATCGTGGTTGCCCAGGATTTTTCGCAATTTCCCCTTCGCGGCGAACTCGTCAAAGATTCCGTAGAGTTCCTTCCAGGCTTTCCGTATCCTGCCGTCATCGAATTTGCTGAGGTCTTCGATATCGCCATTGAGAACGAGAGTATAGTCTTCCGGGAGGTACCATTGCCGGAGGGCGGTCTGTATGAGATTCTTGTTGTGGGCAAGGTCGTCCCTGCCCCCGCCGTCGCCCATGTGAAGATCGCTCAGTATCACGTGTCGGGATTCCGGAAGAAGGGTCTCCGCCGGACTGGAATCGACCAGTTCCCGAAAGGAGGGCATAAAGTCGTTGTTATTCATGACGATCGTTCCATCCCGTCCTTCCGACTACGGATATAATGACGATTTGAACCGGACTTGACGAGCGGACCGGCAATCGCACACCAGAATGATTGTGGATCACGGAGATGAGCTGCGGGTCACAGGCCGGTCAGGAAAAGATTAAAACAGAGCGGCCGTTTTTTTTGCCCAGAGCCTGATGGCCTGCCAGTCGCGGCCGTCTTTCGGAGTCCCTTTTTTCAGGCCGAATACCAGCCTCAGGATGAAAGGAGGTTCGCTCGCCATTACGCCTCCGAAACAGGCAGTCGCGGCCGGCTTTGCGATTGCAAAGGCGGGCTTGAAGCAGAAGGGGATTTTTTTGCTGAAGAGTGGGCTGTCGCCCATGAGTGCTACCGAGAGGAGGAAGTATGCGGTCGGAATCGACGAAAGCCTTGTTTTGTGCGCTTCGATGAACTGAAGGGCTTCAGGCAGCCAGCGCATGCCCTTGACGGGCGCCCCCACGATCACGCCGTCGTAGGGATCGGCAGAGAGGACGGAGGAGACAGGCTGGACATCAGTCTGAAATCCATCTTCCGAGATGACGCGTCCGATTTCTTCGGCGACTTCTTTTGTCGAACCAGTCTCCGATACGTATGCGATCAGGATCTTTTTCACCGTTGTTCTCCTTGGGAATGAGAGACTCGACGATCTCATTCATCCGGATGATACGATATCCCGAATGGTGGCGCAAATCCCGGATAGGAACGGGAAGAAAAACGGAAAACTTCAGTTCGAGGATTCGTGTCATGGCCGCACTTGAAGACCGGGGTCGCGGTCTGTGCAGAGCCCGCCCGAAGCGAAATCGTTGTATCAGATTGCCGTCAGCAATTGATGAATTGCGATTTTCATGCTTGCGTCAGGTCGGTGGTCCCCATACCATTTCTCTATAAGGCAGGGTGAAAATGGAAATCGGGGAATCGATACTGGTTCTGCTCACATCGTTGTCGACGATATTGGCCATCATCTTTGCGGAGAATCTTTTCCGGCAGGAAGCGATTGATCTGGACTCAATGGAGAAAGCGTGGGCCGGGCAGCTGTTTTTCTCGAACAACCTGTATTCGCAGTTTTAATCGATTCCTTTTTCAATCCACACGAATGCCACACATGTCCCTGCCTATCCTCACCGGCATCAAAGGTGGTGGACAACCGTGAACCGCGCGAGAAGAACGAAAATCCTGGTCGAAGGCCAGGAGGAATTCCTCCGGAGTCTGGCTTCGGCAGTTGAGGCGGGGCACGAAGTCGTGGATCTGGAGGCCCCGAACGAGGGTCTCGTCATGATCAAGGTCCGGGAGACGGCCAAGGCCAGCCTCTTCTACCTCGGGGAAATCCTGGTGACCGAAGCCAAGGTGATGATCGACGGGAATATCGGAATCGGCATCATCGCGGGCCACAAACCGGAGGCTGCCCGCCAGCTCGCTATCATCGACGCGGCATGCGGGGGAGTCTTCAGGAATTCTGCTGCCTGGGACTGGCTCCTCGAATCGGAAGAGGAGAAAACGACGAGAAGGAAGGAAGAGGAAGCTGCGCGCATAATGCGGACCAGGGTCGAGTTTGAAAGCATGGATGTGGGGATCGCACAATGAAACTCGATCCCGTGCACGACCTCCAGAGTGTGTTCAGGAAGATCATGAGGGCCGCCTCCTTCCCCGGAGAAATTGTCGACCTGGAACCGGAATGCGGAAGGCTGGACGCCGGACTTCCCGTCTCCCGTGAGATTTTGCTGATCGCCCTCACGCTTCTGGACGCCGAAACGGGATTTTGCTTTGCCTCCGGGCATTCGGAAGAGTGTGAGACTCTTGTGTCCCGCATGACGTTCGCAAGGCGTCGGGAACCCGGAGAAGCGGATTTCATCTTCATTTCTTCCGATTGTCCCTTCGGGGTCCGGGTGCTGGAGGCGGCTAGAACGGGAACGCTCGCCGACCCTCACAGAGGAGCTACGGTCGTGCTCGAATTGCCCTTCATCGCCCCCGCGGTGGACTCGGGCGGGCATGAAGTTCTGACGTTCTCCGGTCCCGGCATCCGGACCAGCCGCCGCATGAAAGCCGGTGGCGATCTGTCCTGGGTCGACACGAGAGCGGTCAAAAACGCGGAATACCCTTTGGGAATCGATATGATCCTCATCGACGGCAATGGACGTCTCGCCTTCGCCCCGCGCACGACGCGGATCGAAAGGGGGGGCTGAGATGGCGTATGTCGCGGTTCGCGGAGGGACGCAGGCTATCGAAGCTTCGATAGAGAAACTCACCTATGAGCGGCTTCGGACAGGCAGGGTGCCCGATGTCGGGGCGATCCGGGGAGGGATGAGGGCTCTCGTCGATCAGGTCATGTCCGAGGCGAGTCTTCACGATGAAACAGTGACCGCGGCGGCGATCAAACAGGCAGAAGGGAGTCCCGAGGAGGCTGTCTTCCTCATGCGGGCTTTCAGGTCCACGCTGCCGCGAAAGCATTACTCCCTCGAAGTGGATACCGGACTCATGTTCGTGGAACGCAGGATATCGTCGAGCTTCAAGGATATCCCCGGAGGCCAGATTCTCGGCGCTTCGTGCGACTACACGCACCGGCTCATCGACGGGGATTTGTTCGGGGAAACTGAAGAGAATGCCGCGGAATGGCTCTCCTGCTATCTGGCGAAAACCGATGGGGAATGCGTACCTCTTCCCTCTTTTCCGAAGGTGATCGGGCATCTCAGGAAATTGGGATTCATGAAAGAAGTGAAGCCCGATGATGGCGAGCCTCGCGATGTCACCAAGACCGTTCTGGAATTTCCCTCGGTGCGTTCCGAGAGGCTGCAGATACTGACACGGGGTCAGACAGGGGCCGTGACCGCGCTCGGCTATGCCGCGTTGCGGGGCTACGGCGTTCTGCACCCGACTGTGGCGGAACTGCGGGTCGGACGACTCCCTGTTTTCATCCCGGATCCTTTTTCCGGAACGGGGGACGAAGACTCCTATTACATCGGCGACATCAGGATTACCGAGGTGGAAACTCTCGTGCCGGTCCCTGTTCCCCTGCCGGAGGGACGTTCCGAAATAAGGTTCGACATGGGCTACGGTATCTGTTTCGGGCAGAACGAAACGAAAGCCATCGCGATGAGCATTCTCGACCAGTGTCTCGAGTCGGAGGACAAGCGGTATCCGACCCAGGACGAGGAATTCGTCCTCCCCCACGTTGATTCGGTGGAAGCCACCGGATTCATCTCGCATCTCAAGCTTCCCCACTATGTGACATTCCAGTCCAAGCTCGACAGTCTCCGGAGGGTCAAGGAGAGCGATGAATGACAGACAGGTCACTCTACAATTTCGCCTTTTTCGACGAAGGCTCCAAACGCGAAATCAGGCGCAGCATTCTGAAGGCTATCGCCATACCGGGTTACCAAGTCCCTTTCGCCTCGCGCGAAATGCCCGTCGCCAGGGGTTGGGGAACGGGCGGACTCCAGATCACATTGTCCCTGATCGGAAAGGACGACGTGCTCAAGGTGATCGACCAGGGCTCGGATGAATCCGTCAACGCCGTGAGCATCAAGAAGCTGGTCGCGGGCACGACGGGGATATCGACGACGGACGACACCGCGGAGGCCAGTATCATTCAATCCAGGCACAGGATACCCGAAACGCCCTTGAGAAGTGACCAGATCCTCGTGCTCCAGGTTCCGACTCCCGAACCGCTGCGATTTGTGGAACCGAGCGAAAGCGTCACGAAGAGGCTTCACGCTGAAAAGGAATATTCCGGAGCCTATCTTGCGCTATTCGAGGAGATCATGAGATACGGCCGGGTTTCCTCGGGCGCCGACCATCCCGTCACAACTCACGGGCGCTACATCATGGCGCCGAGCCCGATCCCGCGTTTCGACAATCCGAAAATGCACAGATCGGAAGCCCTCATCCTCCTCGGCGCCGGACGGGAAAAGAAAATCTACGCGGTGCCGCCGCACACCGATGTCGTTTCTCTCGATTTCGAGGATCACCCCTTCGAAGTCGAAAGGTTTCAGGGCAGGCGCTGCTCCCTGTGCGGCTCCGAGGGAGTTTTCCTGGACGAACTTGTCGACCCTGTTTCGGGCGAGGCACGGTACCAGTGCAACGATACGGGATTCTGCGCAGGCATGAGGGCACGCGCGATTGCGGGCTCCCGCGCCGCCGCGGAGCCCGGGGAAGCTCTTTTGTGAGCGGGGCAGGCGAAATCGTGCTGAGAGTGGAGTCCCTGTGCAAACGTTTTGGCCCGGGATGTCCCCGCTGCGCAAGAGAGGCTGTCGCGGGCGGTACCCTGACTGGCGGCGATATGCTCGCACACGGTGTCGCGGCAGTCGGTGAGCGTCTGGACCGCAATTATTGCCCGGCATGCGGGACAGTCCATGCCCTGAGAGGCATTTCTCTTGAACTGTATGCCGGGGAAGTCCTCGGGATTGTCGGCGAGTCCGGTTCCGGAAAATCCACAATCCTCAACTGTCTTTTTTTTGATATGGAACCGAGTTCGGGGCGCGCCTTCATCTCGGAAGTCGGGGATGGAGACAGGGATATCTTTGCCCTCTCCTCCCAGATGCGCCGCCAGATACGGAACACTATTTTCGGCAAGGTCTACCAGAATCCTGTCCTGGGGCTCAGAATGCGGTTCTCGTCAGTTTCCAACATCGCGGAGAGACAGATCGCGGCCGGGAAACGCAATGTCGGCGTCATGGAAAAACGTGCAATCGACCTTCTGGATTATGTCAACATTCCGCGATTCCGCATGAAGGATGCGCCCGTGAATTTTTCGGGCGGCATGCAACAGCGCGTGCAGATAGCCAAGGCACTCTCCACCAATCCGCCCGTTTTGCTTCTCGACGAAGTGACGACAGGGCTCGACGTATCGGTTCAGGCGAAAGTTCTCGACCTCATCAAACAGATCCAGAGGGAATCGGGTATCAGTATCCTCCTGGTGTCGCATGACCTCGGCGTCATCCGGATGCTGGCGGACAGAACCCTCGTCATGCTGAACGGGGTCATCGTTGAACGCGGTCTCACCGACCAGATCCTGGAGGATCCTCAGCATCCTTACACCCAGGAATTGGTCCATTCAATGCTGTAAGGAAGCGACAATGCATGTAATCACGAACGGCAGGATCGTCATGGAGGACAGAGTCCTTGAGGGCAGGGACCTGATCATCGAGGGCGATACGATTCATGCGATCCTGCCGCGGGGGAATCATGAAGCCGGCCTCGGGGCGGTGACGGACGCGAGAAATGGGTATGTCCTCCCCGGCTTCATCGACATCCATTCCGACTATATCGAGCACATGGCCGCCCCGCGCCCCACGAGTCTCATGGATTTCCGGCTGAGCCTCCGCGAGGCCGAACGGGAGCTGGCCACGCACGGAATCACGACGACCTTTCATTCCCTCTCGCTGTACAACCAGCCGGTCTTCGACACGAAACCGATACGCGACCCGGCAAACACGCGGCGCTTCATCGATCTCATCGACGCGACGCACGCATCGCGCCACCTCATCCGCCACCGCTTTCACGCCCGCTTCGAGATAGACAATCTCGCGCGGACAGAAGAACTCGCGGGCTACCTGCGGGATGGGAAGGTCCATCTCGTCTCCTTCATGGACCATTCGCCGGGGCAGGGACAGTATCGCGATCTCGAGGTGTTCCGCAAAACCCTGCTCGGCTATCGCGACCTCACTGAAAGCCAGGTCGACGAGCTCATCGAGACAACGCGGAACAGCGCCAAGCTGACCCTCCGCGAAATCCGGGCTCTGGTCGAACTTGCTGAATCGCGCGGCGTGGCGATCGCTTCCCATGACGACGACAGTGTCGAAAAAATTGCCCTCGTCATGGAATTCGGCGCCACTATCAGCGAGTTCCCCGTTACGCTTGAAACGGCCAGAGAGGCGAAACGCAGGGGGATGCACACGGTGGCGGGCGCTCCCAACGTCCTTCTCGGGGGATCCCATTCCGGCAACCTCGGCGCGAGGACGGCGATCCTCGACGGTTGTGTGGACATCCTGTGCTCCGATTATTACCCGGCCGCGATGCTGCACGCGATATTCCTGCTGAGCAGGGAAGACGGACTCGGGCTGCCATTCCTGACCAGACTCGTCACCCTGAATCCGGCCCGCGCCGTCCGCATGGACAGGGAGCTGGGCTCGATCGAAACCGGCAAAAAGGCTGATCTCCTCATCGTCGAAACCGTGGACGGGGATTTTCCTGTCATCACTTCGGTCTTCGTCGATGGACGCAGGATTCTTGCCACCGGATACAGGACCTGAGCGTGGATATAAACGTGCGCACCGATACACGTGCGAGGACCGACATGGGCATGGAAAAGCGCGATGACGTTCGCCTCTCGGAAGAACCTTTCATCAGCGATACGGCGAGCATGAAGAATGTGGAGCTCGGAGCCTACACCGAGATCGGAGAGCACAATGTCTTTGAGAACGTGAGCATGGGGGCTTATTCCTACACTGGCCCGAACTGCTGCATCCAGAACGCCGTTATCGGAAAGTTTTCCAATATCGCCGCGGCTGTGAGAATCGGGCCGACACGTCATCCGATGGATAGGCCTACGCTCCACCATTTTACCTACAGGCGAGCCCGCTACGGATTCGGCGACGTGGATGATGCGGAGTTCTTTTCCTGGAGAGAGGAACAGGTGACGCGCATCGGCCACGACACCTGGATAGGACACGGGGCCATAATCATGCCTGGAGTGAAGGTCGGGGACGGGGCTGTCGTCGGCGCGGGTGCCGTCCTTACAAGGGATCTTCCGGCATACGGAATCGCCGTTGGCGTTCCGGCCCGACTCGTGAAATACCGTTTTCCCGAACCGGTGCGGCATACCTTATCCCTCATTGCATGGTGGAACTGGGAACACCGGACGATCCATGAACGACTGAAGGATTTCTGCGGCGGCGTGGAAGATTTCATCTGTCTCTACGGCGGCTGGGACAACGACAACGACAACGACGCCTGTGGCGGCCGCGCCGGGGATGTGGATGGCGGAGACGCCGATGGGAAGAGGGGCGCCCGGTGAACGGCTGCGTACTCAAGGTCGATTCCATCGGCAAGTCCTTCACCTTCCACCAGCTCGGGAAACACATCCGCGCCTGCTCGGGGATCAGCTTCGACCTTCCGAAAGGAGAGTTTGTCGGCATCACGGGACGCAGCGGTTCGGGGAAATCGACCATCCTGAAGCTGATCTACAGGACCTATGTCCCCCAGGAAGGAAGCGTGATGTACGACTCGGCCCGTTTCGGAAAGATCGACCTCTTCAAGGCGGACGAACGTCAGATAGTGTACCTGCGCAGGCACGAGATCGCCCACGTAAGTCAGTTTCTCGATCTGCTGCCGCGGACGACGGCGAGGGAAACCATCGAGACGGCCGTTCTCGGGACAGGGCGTTCCGCATCCGAAGCCCGCATGGAGGCCGAAGCCATGCTCTCCCATTTCGAGCTCGACCGCGAACTCTGGGACAGCTACGCGTCGACATTTTCCGGAGGAGAAAAACTGCGGCTCAACATCGCGCGGGCCATGGTCAAGCATCCGAGGTTTCTCCTTCTCGACGAGCCGACGGCGAGCCTGGACCGGCATGCGAAGGCGAAGGTGCGGGTCCTCATCGAGCAGCTGAAACGGGATGGCACGACGATGCTCGGCATTTTCCACGATCTCGAGTTCATGCAGGGACTGTGCGACAAAGTCTACAGCATGAATACGGGGCGATTCACGGATGACCGGGATGGGGCGGACTGACATGGCGGCGGATCTTCACATACACACCCGCCATTCGGACGGATCCATGTCCGTGCCCGAAGCTCTCGCCGAAGCGAAGAAGCGCGGTCTCGATTGCGTTTCCTTCGTCGATCACGACACGACAGCGGGCACGGCCGAAGCCCTCGCCCTCGGTCCCGCTCTCGGCATTCAGGTAATCCCCGGTGTGGAAATATCAGCCTACGATTTCCGCCGATCGCGGAAAGTCCACATTCTCGGATACTCATACACCCTCCCGGCCCCGGCGATCAGGAAACTCTGCGATCCCATTCTCAGAGCCCGTGACGCGATGACGGTTGCGCAAATCGGCATCCTGCGGGCGGCCGGCTATCCGGTCAGCGTGGAAGAAGTCAGGCGGGAGGCGGGAAATGCTGCGGGAAGCGCGGCGACGCTCTACAAGCAGCACATAATGGCCCTGCTCTGCGGGAAGAAACTGGCGGACGGCTACTATGGGGAGACATACAGGAAAATATTCAAAAACGGTGGAATTTGCGATCTGGAAATCGTGTACGCAGATGTTTTCGGTGCGGTGCGCGCGGTCAGAGAAGACGGAGGTTATGCGATACTGGCCCATCCCGGGCAGCTCGATTCCTGGGACATCATCGACGAACTCGTCGATGCGGGACTGGACGGCATAGAGCTGTTCCACGAAGACCACGACGGCACGCACCGCAGGCTTGTCCGCAAAGCCAAGGCCCGCCACCCCCATCTCATCCTGACGGGTGGCAGCGACAATCACGGAGTGTTCGGTTCAGAACACTCCATGGGGGAGATCATCGCCCCGGCCGGAGTCGGAGCAAGGCTCAGGCCCCGCAACCCTTCCGTTGCGCTTACGGGGCGCTCATGAACTTCTGCCGCTTTTCTTATCCGAATCCCTCGTAAACCTGACAGTCCTGTTCCAAGCTGGTGACGGGAGCGCAGGGACCGCACGCGGCGCCGAACACTCCCGAGTCGACCAATGATTCCGGAGGGAAAACATGAAGAGAGCGATTGTCCTTGTCCTGATTGCGCTGCTCGGCGCGACGACGGCATTTGCCGCGCCTAAGCCTCTCACTGTCGTCTGGTATCCGAACAATTCCGGCGAAGACTGGAAGTCCGCGCGCCAGGCGCTCAACGACCTCATCTCGAAGGCGACGGGAAGACCTGTCGTGGACAAGCTGACCACCGATTACGTCATCGCCATCGAGGCGATCGCCAGCGGAAACGCCGCTATCGCCTATCCGGGCGCCGTCGGCTACATCCAGGCGTCCGTGAAGAATCCGAAAGTCGTTCCCCTCGTCACCATTTCGAGCCCCAAGGGCACGCTCGATGATTCGGTCTACTACAGCCGCGTCGCCGTCCGTACCGCGGATGCTCCAAAGTACCTGAACGGCAAGACCTACACTCTCGACGGAATCAAGGGAAAGACAATGTCTTTCGTGTCGTCGAGTTCGACTTCGGGTTTCGTCATCCCCGCCGCCATGCTGAAGTCAATCTTCGCGGCGCAGATGAAGTGGGACGAGAACGTCAAGACCGAAGACCTCTTCCTCGAAGGCGGGCCGGACAAATTCTTTGGAAAGGTCGTATTCGGACAGAGCCACCAGGGTTCCATCTACAATGTGCTTTCGGGGAAAGCCGATGTCTGCGCCGTCGATGATATCGATGTCGATTCCTACTTCGATCTCGTCTCCGGCGTCCACAATGTCGCCGGCGCGGTCTATAGAACCAAGGCCGGAGCCGCAGCCCCCTTCGACAACGTTCCTGGCGCGTCGTTCACCATCCTCAAGTCCATCGCGGTGCGCCAGGCCCCGCTCATTGTGAATATGGACCAGATTTCTTCAGCTGAATTCGCCGCGCTCCGGGCCGCCTTCACCTCCGCGGAGACCGCCGCCAACCCCGCCATATTCACGCCCGCAGGATACACCGATGCCAGCGGAAAGCCTTACAAGGGACTGTTCAAGAAAACCGCGAACGAACGGTTCCTGAACGTGGAAGCGTCCTGGTATGACGATATCCGCGAACTCATGAAGTAACCAAAGCGAAATCGGGTGTCCGGATGCGTTCTGGCTCCGGAGCCTGATTTCGTCCGCGATACGGGAGGGCCGATGCCGATTCTCCAGATACAGAATCTGACCAAGTATTACAAGGATGTCCGCGCTCTCGAGGACGTGAGCCTCAAGGTGAAGGCGGGAGAATTCGTTTCGGTGATCGGCCGCTCGGGCGCGGGCAAATCGACACTTCTGCGCTGCGTCAACCGGATGATAGAGGCCAGTTCCGGGACAATCCTCTTTGACGGGGACAATGTCCGGGCCCAGCGCGGCGCCGGGCTGCGCCGTGTCCGAACGAGGATCGGTATGATTTTCCAGCACTTCAATCTCGTGCCGCGACAGACTGTCGCCGAAAATGTCCTGCATGGAAGGCTTGGCTACAAATCGACACTGGAAGGATCGCTCGGCATCTACACGCATGAGGAAAAGATCAGAGCCTACGACATTATCTGCGAGCTCGGACTCCGGGATCAGCTCCACAAACGCTGCGACCAGCTCTCGGGCGGGCAGAAACAACGGGTGGGCATAGCGAGGGCCCTTGTTCAGGATCCCCGCCTCATTCTCTGCGATGAGCCCATCGCCTCGCTCGATCCGGGCTCCGCCAAGGTCATCATGGATCACCTGCACCATATTTCCAGGAAGACAGGCATCACCATACTCATGAACCTCCATCAGGTCGACGTAGCCGTCAAATACTCGGACCGCGTGATCGGAATCCGCGAAGGGAAGATGGTTTTCGACGGAGAGCCCGGCAAACTGAAACGGAAGGCGGTCGCGGAGATCTACGGTTCGGACGCGGACGACATACTCTACGGGGACTCGGCTGAATGAACTCCGCCCTGACGGTGAAAAACATCCTCTTCAGGCGCAACCTCATCTTTTTTTCCGGACTCGCGGTCGTCTCCCTTCTCGCATCAGTCTCGTCTGTCATCGTGGATTTCGATTTCTTGAAAGGACTGGAGTCTTTCCCGAAGGCCATCTCGTGGATGGCCCGGAATTTCGTGCCGGATTCGAAGGCTCTCGCAAATCTTCCCAAAATCCTGACAAGACTGGGGGAAACAATTCTCGTTTCCGTGATGGCGAGCGTCGCATCGGCGGCGGTCGCCATCGTGCTTGCGATCATTTCCTCGCAGACCACAAGACCCCATCCCGCCTTTTCCCTCCCGGTCCGTCTCTTCTCGTCCCTGTGCAGAAACATACCCGTGGTCGCCTGGGCGATGATTTTTCTTCTGTCCTTTGGCCAGAGCGTTCTGACCGGGTTCCTGGCGCTCTTTATCGGCACAGTCGGTTACCTGACTCGCGCCTTTACCGAAACGATAGATGAGGCAGCCCAGAGCAGCGTCGAAGCGATGAGGGCGACGGGAGCGACTTGGCTTCTTTGCATCCTCCAGGCCGTCATGCCCTCCGTCATGCCCCAAGTGGCCAGCTGGATGCTCTACATGGTAGAGACAAATATCAGGGACGCAACCCTCGTCGGAATCCTGACGGGAACAGGCATAGGTTTTCTTTTCGACCTCTATTACAAGAGCATGCAATATCCCTCGGCGGCCGCAGTCGTTCTCGCGATTGTCGCGACAGTCCTTGTCATCGAAACGATTTCAAACGCCATACGGAGGATAATTCTGTGAAAAAGGCCGCGAAATCGCCTCGACCCGAAATTCCGGAAAGATTCGATGCCGGGAACTATCCGCTCCGGACCGCAAGTCTTTCTTCAGTCACCCTCGCGCTCACAGTGGGAGTACTTCTGTCCATCTCCCTCGCGGGTTTTTTTCTTCTCGATGCGGGCGTCCAGAACCTGCCGAAGGCTGCAGGAAGGTTTTTTTCCGACATCTGGCTCATGATCAGCAAGCCCGCCGCAGTACACTTCGGATTCGGCGATGCCCTGGGATCGCTCCTTGCGACACTGTGTCTCGGTTTTCTCACGACGCTGATCGGCGCTTTTTTCGCTCTGTTGTTCGGATTGCCTGCCGCTAGAAACCTCGGCAATCCGATAGTGTCCGCGGTGCTCAAGGGTTTCGTGGCCTTCATCCGCGCCGTGCCGACCGTTCTCTGGGTTCTCATATTCGCAATCGGGGCTGGCCTCGGAAGCGTGGCCGCCATAGTCGGCATGAGTTTTCATTCCTTCGGCTATCTGCTCAAGGCTTACTCGGAATCGTTCGAGGAGATCGACGGCGAAACGATCGAAGCCTTGAGAGCTTCCGGCGCGAACTGGCTTCAGATTGTGGCACAGGCAGTCCTCCCCTCGTCCATGGGCCGGATTATTTCCTGGACCTTCATGCGTTTCGAGATGAATTTTACCAACGCCGTGGCGATGGGCGCCGCCGCCGGAGCGGGAGGAATCGGTTTTGACCTGTTCATGGCTTCGGGTTTCTATCTCAACCTGCATGAAGTCGGCTTCATCACCTGGCTCATTCTCGCGGTGGCGATCGCCCTGGAAGCGGGAGCCATGCGCCTCAAACGCACCCAACGCGTACAGCGCTGAGTGCGCGCCGGCCGTGTTGGGGACGAAAGCCTGTCGGAACCGGGAAGGTGTGGGAAGCGAACCCGCGCCGTGGTTCAGCTTTCTCCCCGTTTGAGGATCCCCTGACCGCCGAAATACCTGGCTAAGGCATCGTTCACTACGTCAGCTTGAGTAAACGGTCTCGTCGCGCTCTCCGGCGAGGAGTTCAGCTCGCTGACCCTGTTTTTCAGAAGTCTGTGCAGTCCCGGCGCTATGTCGATGTTTACCCTCTTGGCTTTTTTCCCGGATTCGTCGCCGCCATCCTGAACGGGAGAGGAGGGTTCCGCAAACTCCGTTCTCTTTTTGTCTTTTTTTTGCGAATCTTTTTTGCCCATTTTCAATTTCCCCCTTCGCCGAGGCCGAAATACCGTGCAAGAGCCCTGTTGATGACGTGGGCCGTGGAAATTTTCGGCGTTATCCGCCCGGGATCATGGTTGAAGGCCTCGATTTCGGCCTCGATCCTTTTCCAGTTGGCCCGCGCTATGTGAAGATGAAGCCGTTTCGAATCGGCGTCGGGCTCCGCAATCCCTGAATTGTCCGCGGCATCGGCAGATGTCTGCTGTTTTTTTCGGTCTGGATCTTTCTCTGAATCCTTTTTCTTGTCTTTCATGGCGTTCTCCGTTCGCATAATCAATGCATCGTATGCATTGATTATATGCATGCTGCATGTTCATAAACAAGAGTCGAGGCGGAGAAATATGAGCAAATAGTTATCAGTGTGAGAAATGGGTTAATTGCGACAAATTTCATTGCGCCCCGGTCAGCCTTGCTGGTATACAGATGCCGTATCGTTTCACGATGGCTACATCGGGGGAAAAGCGCATGGGCGGCGAGAAAGAATCGAAGCACCGGACAAGATCGAAAAAAATGACTGTCGGAATTGAACCCCATTGCTGGATCCATCTGACCGCGTTTCTCGAGCGTGCCAACAGCGATCCGCTCCGCATCATCCCGAAGATAAAACTCTCGGATGTCATCAACGATGCGCTGGCGCTCTATCTGGGCATAAGCACGCAGCGGCATTTCTCCGCGGAAACGGCGAACAGCGACAAAGCCCGTGCTGGAACGGTGACGGAAACGGAGTCGGAGAACGAAGCGGAGGGCGGTTCTTTCAAACCCTTCCGTCAGTCCGGAGAGCTGGCGCTGGTTCCCGAAAAAAGAAAAGTGGAATTCGGACCCCGCACGTATACGATCCTGAAGGCGGCGGTAGAGAAGCTGAACGAATCCCCCGCCCACGAACATAGTCCTGTCGGTTATTCCGATATCGTGAACAAGGCGCTGGAGGATTACCTGCCATCGCTGTCCGGGGATTGAGCATGGCCGGAGCCATTCTCCGGGGCACCTTCGTCCGCAGGCTTTGAGATAAAGATGTCGGAAAGCCCGGACCGGAACGCGGAAAACAGGCGGCTGCTATCGGTCATCGAAATCGGTTCGACGGGTCTCAGGCTCGCGATTGCCCAGATCGGAGACGGGAAGGACATTCACATTCTCGAACGCATTTCCAGACCCAGCAGGCTCGGCCGGGATTCCTTCGCCCTCGGCCATATTTCCCGTGAAGCGATGAGAGAAAGCCTGGCTGTGCTTGTTTCCTTCCGTGAATTTCTCGGAGGGTACGGCATCGAAGCCGCGGATGTCAGGGTTTTCGCCACGAGCGCGCTCAGGGAAGCGAGCAACCGGGATACCTTTCAGGACAGGGTATTCCTCCAGACCGGATTCCGGATAGTCCTCATCGAAGATATCGAAGAGAGCCACCTCATGTATCTCGCCGTCCGGTATGCGCTGAAGGATCGACCGAAGGTGCTCACGGGATCAAATTCCCTGATTCTCGAGGTCGGCGGCGGTACGACCGAGGTGATGATCCTGAGGCGTGGGCGCATGGCCTTTTCTCACTCCCTCCGCTTCGGTACGGTGAGGGTCGGCGAAAATGTCCGCAGTGCGGGAACATCGCGGGAGAGCATGCGCTCCATTCTCGAAGAGCGCGTCAGGAATTCCTGCGACCGCATAGACGGAGAACTCTCCCTCGGTTCGGTCAAAACCTTCATCCTCATCGGATCTGATGCGCGATTCGCGGCGGGCCGGATCGGCGGCGCGGATTCCGGTCATTATTCCGAACTTCCGAGCCAGAAATTTCTCGCTTTCGTCCGGGATCTCGATGGGTTGACCCCCGCAGAGTGTGTCACCGCATACAATATTCCCTGGTCCGAGGCGGAGGGATTCGTGATGGGTCTCGTCATGGCGGGACTTTTTCTCGCGCGTACGCAGGCAGACACTGTCGTCATACCTGAAGTCTCGATCCGCGAAGGCCTTCTCCTGTCCGCGGCAAACGGCTCCGGAAGCGGCATCGGAACCGAGATCCACAGGCAGATCGCCGCGAGCGCCATGGCCCTGGGGCGGAAATACCGGTTTGGAGAAGACCACGCGCGCGCGGTCGTGAGGCTCGCCCTGGGCGTGTTCGACTCGCTGTCCGGCGAATACGGTCTGACCGGACGTGACAGAATCCTCCTCGAGACCGCCTCGCTCCTTCACGATATCGGCGCCTTTGTCCGTGCCTCGGGCCACCACAAACATGGTGAGTACATCATAAGCAACTCCGAAATATTCGGACTGAACGCCCATGACCTCGGAATTGTCGCGAACATTGTCCGCTACCACCGGAGACAGCCTCCTGCGCCCAGCCATCTCAATTTCATCGCCCTCGCCCGCGAAGACAGGATTCGGGTCTCTAAACTGGCTGCCATACTCCGTGTGGCCGACGCCCTTGACCGGGGCCACAAAGGCAGGACGGGCAAGCCGGTTTTCCGGAAGTCGGAAGACAGGTTCATCATCGACACCGGCGGAGAATCGGATCTGACGCTGGAAAGATTGTCCCTGAAGGAAAAAGGAGAAATGTTTTTCGATGTCTACGGACTGGAGCCGGTCCTCGAATGAGGAGAAAACCATGAAAGCCATGAAGGACAGGCGGTACTTCAACCGGGAACTCTCCTGGATGGAATTCAACGCCAGGGTCCTCGATCAGGCCGCGCGCGCGTCGACTCCCCTCCTTGAGAGGCTAAAATTCCTCTCGATCGTCTCGTCCAATTTCGACGAGTTTTTCATGGTCAGGGTCGCCCGCATCAAGTCGTCGATCCGGGCCGGTTATACTTTTCCGGACGAATCCGGAATGAGTCCCGGGGAACTGCTCGCGGCGGTTTCCCGCAGGGGTGCATCCATCGTCGCGCTGCAATACCGCATCCTCATGCGCGAAATCCTCCCCGAGCTGGGCGAGAAAGGCCTGGCCTTCGTTTCCCCCGGAGAATGGACAGACGAGGAAGTCTCGCGGCTGGAATGGTTTTTCGCGGAATCCGTTTTTCCGCTTCTCACGCCGCTGTCAGTCGGGGAAGGCGGAATGCCTTCCGCCGGCAACCTGCACATCCACGCCGCTTTCGACCTCCGGGACCGGGATGATGGCCCTCACCTGGCGATCGTACAGATACCCGCAACCCTCGACCGCTTTGTCCGGCTTCCGGAAGACGGAAACACGGGGACCGTCCGCTATGCCCTTCTCGAAGACATTGTCATGTGGTACGGACACACGCTGTTTCCCGGGTACACAGTCGTAGACCGCATCGTGTTCAAAGTCACGAGGGATGCCGACCTGCCGGTGGACGAGGATCGGGACGACGATTTTCTTGCGGCCATGGAAGAAGTGCTGGCGGAGCGGCAGAATTCCTGGCCGGTATGTCTGAGCGTGAGCGGAAATTCCGAAAGCTTGATCGATGGACTGAGGGCCGGATTCTGCCTTGAGCCCGCGGATGTCTACAGGTTCTCCGGGCCGATCGACCTGCGCGGATTCTACGACCTTGCGAGCCGGGAAGGCCTCATGCAGGGAGCGAGTGAACTTCGCGATATTCCCTGGCCGCCTCTGAACCTTTACGACAGCAGCCTGACCGGCTCCATCTGGGACGACATCAGACAGAAGGACCGGATGCTCATGGTGCCCTACGAATCCTTCGATCCGGTGGTCAGATTCATCGAGGCGGCGGCGGAGGATCCCGGGGTCCTGGCGATAAAGATGACGCTGTACAGAACCTCGGGCGATTCACCGTTCATCAGGGCATTGATCCGTGCCGCGCGGAACCGCAAACAGGTGACTGTCGTCGTCGAACTGAAGGCGCGGTTCGACGAAAAACACAACATATCGCGGGCAGCCAGTCTGGAGGAAGCCGGCGCGATCGTCGTGTACGGAATCGCCCGCCTGAAAGTGCACGCCAAGGCCATCCTCATCGTGCGCAAGGAAGGGGATGGGGGCATCCGCCGCTATCTGCATCTCTCGACAGGAAACTACAACGACAAAACCGCGAGGCTTTATGCGGACATTTCGATGTTCACCGCACGGGAAGAGCTCTGTGCGGAAGCCTCGATATTGTTCAACGCGATTACCGGTTACTCGAGCATCCAGAGACTGCAGCACCTCTCGGCCGCCCCCTTCGATCTCAAGCAGAGATTGCTCTCCCTCATCGGGCGCGAAGCCTCGCGATCCTCGCCGGAAATGCCCGGGATGATAATGGCAAAGATGAATTCTCTCGTCGATGTACAGATAATCGACGCGCTGTATGCCGCGAACAGGGCCGGGGTCCGGATACTGCTGAATGTCCGGGGCATCTGCGCGCTTGTCCCCGGCGTCGCGGGACAATCCGAAAACATTTCCGTCGTCAGCGTGGTGGGAAGGTATCTCGAGCATGCGAGGGTCATCCGGTTCCAGAACGGAGGGGCAGAAGAACTTTACCTTTCCAGCGCGGACTGGATGCCGCGAAATCTGGAAAGGCGGGTAGAGCTGATGTTCCCCGTCCTCGACGAGGGCATGCGCGGACGGATAATCGCATCCCTCGAAGCCTATTTCAGAGATTCCCGCCAGGCATACCGTCTCGGAAGCGACGGGGCCTGGACTCCGGTCGAAGCTGTGGATGGCACGAAGGAATTCTGCGCGCAGGAATTTCTGTATCAGGAAGTGAAATCCCTGTGGGATCTCGCGGAGGCTCCTCCCGCGGAACTACCCGTCAGACGGTCGCTTTGAGCGCACGGGAAAGCCGATTCCGACATGTCGCGCCCCATCGAATGTCACGCCGTCGCACTCACTTCGCGCCGAAGCAGGTTCCCACGCTGCGCGCCGTCATGACGAGTTCGTGGTCGATCGGGACCTTCCGCGTCTTGCCGGCGACGTCGGCGAGGGGAATCGAGTCGACGCTGCCGTTTTTCATGCAGACCATGCGGCCGAATTTCCCCGCGAACATGAGTTCGGCCGCCGCCGCTCCGAAGCAGGTCGCGAGCACCCTGTCGTAGGCCGAGGGTATTCCGCCGCGCTGGAGGTAGCCGAGGACGGTCACCCTGGTTTCCATATCCGTGCGCTGCGCTATTTCCGCAGCCACGCGGTAGCCGATGGAGGGCCAGGGCTGGGCGGCGCGGAACTTGCGCCGCTCTTTCTTGTCCAGGGCCGCCTCCTCCGCGGAGAGCGCGCCCTCGGCGACGGCGACGATGGAGAAGGCGCGGCCGGATTTGGCCCTGGCCAGGATGTGCTTTGCGACCGAGTCGGCGTCGTAGGGTATCTCCGGAATCAGGATGACGTCGCCGCCTCCCGCGAGCCCCGCGTTCAGGGCGAGCCAGCCGGCCTTGTGCCCCATGAGTTCGACGACCATGACGCGATTGTGTGAGCTCGCCGTCGAGTGGAGACGATCCACCGCGTCGGTGGCCACCGTGAGGGCGGAGTGGAAGCCGAAGGAAACCTCCGTGCCGTAGAGATCGTTGTCTATGGTCTTGGGAAGGCCTATCACCTTGAGGCCCTCCTCTTTGAGACGGTGCGCCGTGGTCTGCGTGCCGTTTCCGCCGAGGACGACGAGGCAGTCGAGTTCCAGTTTCCGGTAGGTTTCGACGATGAGCTCGGGCTTGTCCATGCCCTCTTCGGCATCCGTCACTGCCGCGTCGTCGCGCCCCGCGAAGGGCTTTTCGCGCGAGGAACCGAGTATGGTGCCCCCGCGGGTGAGAATGTCCGTCACATCCTCGGGTTTGAGGATGCGGGTACGGTTGTCGATGAGGCCGCGGTAGCCGTCCGAAATGCCGACCGCCACGGCGTCCCCTTTGTTGAAGGCCGATTTGGCCACGCCGCGTATCGCCGCGTTGAGTCCGGGGCAGTCCCCCCCGCTCGTCAGGATTCCGAATTTCATGCTGTGCGTCCTCCCGGTTCCTTCACCCAATATAGCGGTTTCGGTGAAATGCGTCCTTACCGCTTGAGCGGCCTGAAGAGGTATTCGAGCCCATTCACCTTGATCTCGCAGACCGAGGCGAGGAGCATGCCGAGTTCGCCCGGAGGGAAGCCCTTTGCCTTGAACCACAGGACATAGGCCTCCGGCAGGTCGACGAGGCGCGTGCCCGAGTATTTCCCGAAGGGCATGACCGTATTCGCGATTTTCATGAGAACGTCGTTGTCGAAAACCGGTTCGTCCATGTTTCCCCTCACTCCATGGTTTTTATCATATTTTGACAGGAAAATCATTCCACTGCCGGGATTCATGACCTACTATTGAAGATATGAATGGCGGCACCGACAGGCGGACGAGCGAGAAGACCAAGACCTTCGTCATCGACACGAACGTCCTCATCCACAACCCGACAGCCCTTCTTTCCTTCAAAGGGAGCGAGATCGTCATCCCCCTCTGGGTACTCGAGGAGCTCGACAATCTCAAGAGCTACAACGACCAGAGGGGAAAGGCGGCCCGCGACGCCATTCGCTTCATCGCCGAGGCGACGAAGGGCGGCAACCTCCACGACGGCGTCAGGCTCGAGAACGACTCGATCCTGCGCGTCGCCCTCTCCCTGTCGACTGACATCCCCAACGGATTCCCCCTCGACCGGAACGACAACAAGATCATAGCGACTGCCTTCGCCATTCAGAAGACCCGGGAGCGGGTGTTCTTCGTGTCCAAGGACATCAACGCCAGAGTAAAGGCTCTCTCCCTCGGCATAAAGGCCGTAGACTACGAGAAACAGCAGGTCGACATCAACACTCTCTACGCCGGCTGCAGGGATGTCGACATATCCGCCGAGAACTTTGAGACCTTCATCGCAGACCGGGTTCTGCCCTGGAAGGAAAATCTCTGTCCGAACGAGTACGTCATTCTCACGGAGAGACAGCACGGCCCCGCCGCTGGCCCTGCGGCGAGCGATGGTGCCCCGAACGAGCGCGCGGCGGGCGACCATGCGGCCGGAATCAGGACCGCGATCGGCAGATCGGACCCCGAGAACCGCCAGATCAGACTGATCGGGCGGGAGGCGAAACGGGTCTGCGGCATCGTCCCCCTGAATGCGCGGCAGAGGATAGCGCTCGACCTCCTTCTCGACGATTCAGTCCCCATCGTCACTCTTCTCGGCAAGGCGGGCACGGGCAAGACCCTCCTCGCGATCACCGCGGGTCTGCGCAAGGTCGTCGAGGAGAAAAAGTATACGCGGATGCTGGTCTCCCGGCCCGTGGTCCCCGTCGGCAAGGACATCGGCTACCTGCCCGGAGAAAAATCGGCCAAGATGTCGAACTGGATGCAGCCGCTCTTCGACAACCTCGAGTTCATCCTCGGCGGCTACAAGGCCCCGAGCATCAAGTCCATGGACCAGCTCCTCAAGGACAAAACCATCGAGATCGAGGCCCTGAGCTACATCCGGGGCCGCTCTCTGCCCAACCAGTTCATCATCGTCGACGAGATCCAGAACCTCACCCCGCACGAGGTCAAGACCATCGTCTCGCGGGCGGGCGAGAACACCAAGGTCGTCCTCTCGGGCGACCCCTACCAGATCGACAACATGTACCTCGACGCGAACTCCAACGGGCTGACCTACCTCGTCGACAGATTCAAGGGGCAGAAGCTCTTCGGGCACGTGACCTTCCAGAAGAGCGAGCGCTCACCGCTGGCCGAACTGGCGACGGAGCTGCTTTGAGCCGGAATCCCCGTATCGGTAGCATCCAGATGCAGTTCGTACCCTTTCCAAAACGATACGTTTCCCTGTGAGTTCTTCTTGCGCCCTCCAGGAACAGGCCGTATTGAAAGCCTACTTTTAGTCTAGGCCAGTTTTAGTGGAAGGATTATACGGAACTCCGCCCCCACCTCCAGTTCGCTTTTCACGTCGATCCGCCCTCCGTGCGCCTCGACGATAGCCTTGGCGATGGCTAAGCCGAGCCCGCTGCCGGCGGGACCTTCGTCGCCATCGGTCCTCGCCTCGTCCACGCGGTAGAACCGATCGAATATCTTGCCGATTTTGTCGGGGGGGATGCCAGGGCCATTGTCCGACACGACGACACAAGCGTCGGCCTTCCGCGGTTCCAGACGGAGATCGATGTGGCCACCATCCTTTCGGCCATACTTGATCGCATTGTCCAGAAGGTTGCCGAGTACCGTCACGAGGGCTTTCCGATCACCGTGCACTATGGTTTCCGGCAGCTCTCCGACGATGAGCCTTACGCCCTTGGCCGAAGCGAGAGGACCGAAGCGCTCTATCGCCTCCAAGGCGACGTCGGCGAGGTCGACAGGTTCCCAAGACGCCTTGAGTCCCGCTTCGTCTGCCCGGGCAAGCGTCAGGAGATCCTCGACCAACTTCGACATGAAGACGCCTTCGGCCCGGATCGACGACAAACTGCGCCTATACTCCTCCGCGGACCGCCCCGAGGCCAGAGACCGTTCCGTCTCCAGTATGATGATGGAGAGCGGCGTGCGCAACTCGTGGCCAGCGTCGGCGACGAAGCGTTTTTGCCGCGCGAAAGCCGCCTCAAGCCGATCGAGCATCGCGTCGAATACCGAAGAAATCTCCCCAAGCTCATCGCGGGTCCCGAGTCGTATTCTCCGCGAGAGATCTCCTTCACCTATCGACCTCGCCGTCCTCGCGATCCGCGCTACGGGTTTCATCGATTTGTTCGCCAGCCATACTCCGCTCAACAGGGCGGAAGCAAGCATGAGGATGAGCGCCAAGAGCAAGTTCACGAAGAGCCTTAGTCGAAGTCCATAGGGATCGAGAGGCGCTCCATAGAGAAGATGCCCCCCCGGGGCAACCCCTTCCGGCCGTTCGAGCCATATATAGCCGAACAGAAGATCGCCGCTCGCGACGTAGCTCGAAGGATTCGTCCCCTTCGGCGGCCGGCCTCCACTGTTCTTCGCGGCTGTGGGCGGAGCGCCCTCCGCGGCCGCCGCCAGGGAGAGCGCCTTCTTTTCGTCGATCCCTTCGGCGCGAAGCACCTTCCCGTCGCCCCCAATGACGGCGAAGGCTTCGTCGGAGCGAAGGGAGACCTCCTGGCCCCGGTCCAGGGCATGGAGAAGATCCCCTATCCCCCTGGAGACCCGAAACCGGCTGTCGCCGTAGATCGCCCGCACTTGATTGAGATAGATGAACGCGCCGAAGGCGATCGAGAGGACGCCTATCAGCACTGTATACCAAAGGGTTATGCGGAAGTGACTGCTCTTCAGGAAATTTGTCCGTCCCGTTGGTTCGCTCATTGTCTGTCACCCGCAGGGTCGCGCAGACGATAGCCTATTCCCCGCACGGTCTCCAGGAGTTTGACCTCGAAGCCGTCGTCGAGCTTCGCTCTCAGGCGCCGGATGTAGACGTCCACGACGTTCGAGACGACGATATCCTCCTGGCTCCACAGATGCTCCTCGACGAGTTTGCGGGTGGCGGTCTGTCCGATGTGCCTCATCAGGTACTCCAGAAGCCCGAATTCCCGCGGCGTGAGGTCGAGAAACTTTTCTCCCCGGCGCACCTCGTGCCTGGCCGGATCGAGTGCGAGGTCGGCCACCCGGAGCTCTCCCGCCGCCCCCGCCGCCCCACGCCTGAGCAAGGCCCTGATCCTCGCTAGGAGCTCGGCAAGCTCGAACGGTTTGGGAAGATAATCGTCCGCCCCCATATCGAGCCCGCGGACCCTGTCTTCGACATCGAGGCGGGCCGTGAGCATGAGGATTGGCGTCGTCACCTTCCTGGACCGTAGGGCGCGACACACTTCGAAGCCGTTCTTTCCCGGAAGCATGATGTCCAGGACTACGAGGTCGTAGGCCGAGGACGAGCCCATGCCCACACCTTCTGGGCCGTCGTAGGCGGAGTCGACGGCGTAGCCTTCCTCCTGGAGGGACTCCGCCAGTGCAGCAGAGAACCTCCTGTTGTCCTCGACGAGCAGTATCCGCATCCAGAACCTTCCTGAGCGTCGGCACGCTTCGCATTATCTTATTAAAGCATATTTCGCATGCCCTCGCGAGAGACATCGGCGAGCAATGCTGGGAATAGGCCGCGGATAAACCGTCAGCTGCAGATCTGGGCTATCCACGCGAAGAGTTCTTCTTTGTCATAGTCGCCACTGCGGCGGATGTGCCAGTATCGAGCGATCGTTGTGCACACGGCCTGCAAATCAGGATCACTCGAGCTGGCTGGGAACAGAGTCTTCAGCAAAGCCAGGGCAGCGATCTGCCCAGTTGACGTCGCGTCTACGTCCACCATGGAGCAGTAGTCGTCAATCCCGTTCAGCTGCCATCCATAGGCCATATCGACATCGTCGAGGCCGCTGGTCGGGCAATGGCAGGAGGCGGCAAAGACGTTGTCCCGCGCATCTGCCGCCCCGAGGGCCTTCAGGTAGGGCTCATAGTCCTTGCTGTTACCCGTGACTCCGAGGATAGCTGAGATGGCGCCGCCGATACTCGTACCGTTGGATATGATCTTCTCGGCGTCGCCCGGCATGACAGCGTCGTTGTAGCGCAAGTAGCGAACGGCGGCCTTGAGATCGACGATACAGGCTAAAGCGTCATCCATGCAGAGGACGTCGTTTTGGATGATCCCCCTACAACCAGGCGAGGCGACGACGTAACCCTTGGCCAGGGCGACGGAAATGACGTTAGGGCCAGGACCGAGACCGCAGAAACCACCGGGAACTGCGGGCGACGCCCCCGACACAACATCTACCGGCGAAATCGTCGTGTTCGCAAAAGCGCCGGCAATGAGGCCAACGGACATACCAGATGACGGGTTGCTCTCGATGTCGCTTTCGCTAGGTTCGGTGGGCATGTAACCCCCCACGGCGTTGGTGAAGAAGATCGGTGCACTGTCGACCGAATAGCCTCCGATCACCTTTCCTTCGTAGTAGTCCTCAGGTACGAAAAGATCCATGCTTTCGTCCCCGGAGTCGACAGGATCGGACACGTAAACGATTCCTTTGAAAGCACGGTATCTGATCGTCTGATCGTCCACCGTCGTAGTCTTGACTGTATAGGGTTGTGGATCGAAGACGAGGCTGTACGTTGCTTTGTCAGAAGCCATCCACGACGAGGAGGCCTCCGGTGAAGCGGTCGCATCTTGAACCAACGCGGGAAAAGCCGTAACCATCAACGCCGCCACGAGAAGCCGTTCACCCACAAAAGGACGCCTATCCATGACATACTCCTTCGTAGCCAAGAGCTAATCGGCGTTGCGGTCAACATTGACCCTCGCCAGCATCCTCGCATACACCAGCCCCTCTTTTTTTGTCCTGTCCGAGGAGCCGCCTCACGAGGGCGGCCGCGATCGCCACGACCGCGAAGACGCCCGAGAATTTGGCGAGCACGAGGAGCGCCGGTACGAGTTTGTTTCCTGAGCCACCGCCGGGACGTCTGCGCTCGGCTCCGTTGGGAGCCGAGCCATCGTGTGATGCGCCGTAAGGCTTGCCATAGGGGAACTGTTGTCCTCCCGCCTCGAGCGCGGGCCGCTCTCTCGCCGCCATGGCCGCGGAGGTGGGAACCGCGCTTGTCATCTGGACTACCGAATAGGTCCCGAAACCTATGACGCAGGCGATCACCAGGATCGTCAGGGCTCTCACTACCATTTTCATCACTTCGCCTCCGTGATCGTCATTTTTTCGAGCCGTTTGCGGAAGAGGCCGACGATCGGCTCGATCAGATGCTTCTTCCCATTGAACGCGATCCATTTCGCATGGAGGCCGCAATGGATTCCCAGGGCGATGAGGGCGACTTCTGCCGAAACCCCGTGAATCCGCCTCCAGGCCAGGGAGAAAGGAAGACTGATCCCAAAGGCGGGAAGGGCAAACTTCGAGAGGGCGAAGCCGCTGACCATAATCAGGATCATGGAGAGAAAAAGGATTACGTCGACCACGAAGTTGAGGCGAGATTCGTGGAACAACCGCATGAAGAACTTGGGCGTGACGTCGACAATCCACTCCCAGTGGAGGAGAAGATGGACGACGGCGCACGCCGCGAAGGCGATGGACAGCCATTCGTGGATGGGTATACCCGTGGTCCGCGGCGTCATCGCAAGGACGAAGGCCAGGAAAATGGCGATGTCCAGAAAAAGATTCGTGACAGTTTTGTTCTTGATAGGCATATGCATGCTCCCTATAGTTTCCTGGACCAATCGTGGGCTCGACGAGCCTTTCCCCGGTCTAGGTACTGAGAACATACGGCACGAAGATGACATTCAGATGACAAACAGGGGAAAATCTTGTTCGGCCGACTGAGCCGACTGTCAACCTGAGCTGAACGACGAAACAGGACATCAGCCCACTAACGTTGCTTTCTTCATTGAGGCTTTCGGTCAGTTCGTGTACAAAGGAACCGTATGGTGGCTAACGCCGGTGTGGCGCCACCGAGGGATCCAGGCTGATACTTCCCACTTATGCCAGAGTACGTTGATAGGTCCCCAATCCTCAATGCATCCATCTGCCGATTCGTTTCTTATGGTCCGGATATACTCATCCAGGGAGTTGTTATTGGTAGGACGAGAGCCGAGAGAGTCCTTCGCTTGTATATCCTGGTCTGTGGTTGGAGCTTTTGAATAATTCATTCCACCATAATGAAAGGTGCTATGTATTGAGCGATGGGCCCTGCTGGACCTGAGCCAGCGACCAACGGATTATGAGTGGAGGACAACTCGCATCTCTGAACATCTATCGTAATATCTAGATTGGACTTACGGGAAGGGATGCCACTCAGATGAGTAGATCATTCTGTAAATAAAAATTGCAGAACTCTATAGGGTATATTGCAGTAATAAACCTCATGGAGTATATATCTAGATGAACCTTGCGGGGGATATATCCGGCAAGCGGAGAGCGCAAGGTCATCCGTGGCGGAAGCTGGAAAGGCACCGCCGATTTTCTGGACGTTTATCATCGGGCCATGCCCTTACCCTCTGATAAGGATAATGTATTCGGATTCCGCGTAGTCCGGACCCCGTAAGAATTGCCCGGCACGGAGAAACAGGAACATGAGCACCTTGAAGGATATCGCCAGGCTCACCCATCTATCCGTGTCTTCGGTCTCCTACGCCCTCAACGGGAAAGGCAGTCTCAGCGAGGAGACCGTCGGCATCGTCCTCGACGCGGCCAGGCAGCTGAACTACAAGCCCAACACGATGGCGCGGCGCCTCAAGACCGGCATCTCGAACCTGATAGGCGTGATCGTCAATCTCGACGATATGGTCAACTACAGCAACAAGATACTCAACACTCTGAACTCCCTTTGCAGTCAGAACAGATACACCCTCATCGTCGTCCACAACGACAAATTCGAGAAGTCCATAGAGTTCATGGCGGAAAACAAGGTCGACGGAATAATCTATCTCGCGACCAACTACATCGACGGAAGCGTCTTCGAGACCTACGGGGCGGTCGCACCCGAAATACCGATGGTGTTCATCAACACCTGGCATGAGGAGTATGCCGATTCCTGCGTCCTGTACGACGAGCGGAAGGCTGTGCGCGATATTACATCCCTCCTGCTGGGCTGCGGGCACGCGAAGATCGGGTGCATCACCGGTGAACAGGCCTGGGCAGCGACCAGGCTTCGTCTCGGGGGATTCATCGATGCGGTGGAGGAGGCCGGCCTGGGTGCGAACAGGGAGAACATCCTCTTCGGGAGTTATTACCTCGACCGGCAGGCTGAGGTCGAAACCATGGCAAAGGAACTCATCGCGAAGGACGTCACGGCCATAGTCTGCTTCAACGATATCATCGCCTCGACCGTGTACAAGGTGGCCAGGGAAGGCGGGCTGCGCATCCCCGAAGATCTCTCGGTTACGGGATTCGACAATCAGGTTTTCTCCAATTTCCTCGTTCCCAAACTCGCGACGGTGAATATCCCCGTGGAAGGCTTGTCCGACGCGGCGTTCAGGCTCCTGATGTCGAAAATGAAGGGGAACTCCGGATTCAAGGATTATTCGATAGAATGCTCCCTCGTGCGAAACCCGTCCCTGGGGCTCGCGCGAGCGGTGGCCAGGTGACAGTCAGGGCGACGATCGGCGGCAGAGGCCGGTAATGGCGGCGAGACCCGAGCAAAGGCGGCGATCAGCGGCAATACAGCGAGTCGCTCAGTCGGGAGGGAATGAATACCTTCATCCCGCACGCGCCCCTGTTGTTCCACAGGTGGTAGGGAATCAGGGTGGCCCGCGTCCTGCCGTCCTCCTTGTCCACGACCCTGACGAGGCTCCTGCCGGGGAAGGTCCCGCTGCTCCGGTCTATCGTGAAGGCGTCGCCTTCCCTGAACTCGAAGCTTTCGTAGTCGGGCGCGTCGATTTCCTCCAGGCAGTAGACGACCGGCCCGTACTGGATCGCCACCATTCCCCGATCGCAGACGACCCGTTCGTTTGCCCTCACGAAATCTATTTTCATGTCGAATTCCAAATCCAGGCTGAATCGTTCGTGGATCCGGAATATGAGGAACCCGTCTTTCATCCCGACCGATTCAGCGCCCTCGGTCTTCCTCACGGAATGCCGGTTGGCCCAGTCGGGGATCCGCACGAACACCCTGTCCAGTTCCCCTCGCGGATCCCCCGACAGTCTGATTCTCCCCGATTCCGGGAAATCGCCCTCCATCCGTATCCGGAACCCACACTCGAGTTCACTGGCTATGAACGTCGTGACAAACAGATCGCGCCCCCGTGCGGCGTATATGTAGCCGCCGATCGAGGGGATGAAGCGCGCCAGCTGTGTCGGGCAGCAGGATGTCCTGAACCATGGTTTCCTTTCGACTTTCCCCCGGGATTCGAGAGGATTGTCGTAGAAGAAACTGCTGCCGTCGAGGCCGAGCCCCGATATCGCGCCATTGTAGAGTTCCCTCTCCAGCACGTCGAGGTATTTCGATTCGCCCGTCAGGAGGAACATCCTGTGATTGAAAAACACCATGCCCACCGAGGCGCAGGTCTCGCAGTAGGCCGACTCGTTGGGCAGATCGTATTCGACCGTGAAGCCTTCGTTCACCTTCGAGGAGCCGATTCCTCCGGTAACATACATGTGCCTGTCGGTTATGTTGCGCCAGACGCTTTCCAGCGCGGGAAGGTAGCCTGAAAAGCCGTGCCTCGAAACATCGGCCATCGCGGCGAACATGTACATCGCCCGCACGGCGTGGCCATAGATCCTGTCCAGATCTTCCACCGGGACGAGATCCTGATAATATTCCCTGTTCCATCCCCCGGCTGACGCTTCGGGACCGGTCGACCCGTACCCCCGTCCCCTCTGGCCCAGGAGCCATTTCGCGAAGGCGATATACTTTTCCTTCCCCAGAAGCTCGCCGAGTTTCACCAGGGCCAATTCGATTTCCTGATGTCCCGGCACCCAGTTCCTTCCTTCCGGCCCGAAGATTTCCATGATGTGGTCGGCGAATCTCATTCCGGCCCGAAGCAGGGCGTCTTTTCCCGTTCCGAGATAGTACGCGATACCCGCCTCGATCAGGTGCCCGCCGTTGTACATTTCGTGTTCGTCCATGTCGACGAAACGCCCTTCCCCCGAGATGCTGTGCTTGGTATTGAGATAGCCGCTCTCTTCCTGCGCACCGACGATGTACCCGATTATTTCGTCGGCCCTTTTTTCCAGTTCCCCGTCGCTGAAGCGGCTCAGTGTGTATCCGATTCCCTCCAGAACCTTGTACAGGTCCGAATCGTTGTATGATCTGCCGGAGTGTTCCCCCGGGACCGCCTTCGCCGCGATCCTGAAATTTCCGATCCTCCCGGTTTCCTCGCATCTCTCGATGCAAGCCGGAATCGTCTTGGCGTGCACGAGTCCGATCATCCCGCTCCAGAAAGGATCGATGATCTCAACTTCGGAAAAATCGACGCTTCTGATGAGGGCTCCCATCTTTGCCCCTCCTTCGCCTCGCGCAACCCTCATCGGCTATGGCGCCGCAAAGAGCGTGTCATCATAGACAGGCTGCGTGAAGAGCTTGAAGCCTTCCTCCGAAGTGACTTCCACCCGCAGGTAGGATTCGTCGCCGCGCAGGCGATATTCAGCGCTGTCGCCTTCGGACTCGGACAGGAGCTGGCCGCCTGAGCCGATGAACCTGTACCGGAAGCTGTTCACGTAGGTCTCGGTGAAGTAGCCGGCCTTGATGTGGAGAGAGCCATCCTTCAGTTCGAGGCTGTCGAGGCGAAGGCCGGTGGACACATAGAGCCGCCCCGATTCCATGGCCGCTCTGATGTCGTTCCAGCTGTCGGAGACGGCGTTTACCATCGTCCAGCTTCTTCCGAGATCGTACCAGATGTGGAAATCGTCGTTTCCGAATCCGAACACGAGCTTTCCCCGGGACAACAGATAGTCCCATACGTCGCAGGCATAACCCGATCCCGAGAGCCGGTAAATCACGGGATTCAGAATCTCTATCCCCTTGTAGCCCGATGTGCCGTCCAGAGCTTCGCGGCTCCAGTATCCCTTTCCCATCCAGTTGGGGTGGCAGAGGATCACGTATCCGCCGGACTCGTTCGCGAGGCCGATGGTCTCCTGGTGGGATTTACCCCAATGCTTTTCGACTCCGATCGTGAGCATGTGCGGAGGCGTGCTGTATTCGACTCCGTGGACCATCCTGATGCCCGACGAGAGCTGCTCTGTCCTGGTGAAGATGTCGTGGTTCGAGATGGTCAGGACATCGTACTTGCTTTGTCTGTACGCCTCGATCACGTCCTCCAGGCCATTCGAGCCGCACGTTCCGGGGCCTGTGCCCGCGTGTGTGTGGAAATTGCACCGCAGCCACCGGCCGCCCCGGAGCGCGCCGGGATCGCATGGATTGACCACCATTTCAGAGCCTCCCTTCTTTGTCCAGTTCGATGAGTTCACCCAGATTATCGACGACGAGGGTCGGAGCGATAGCGCTGTCCGCGACCGTCTCCCGGAGCGTTTCGCGCGTCGACGACCCGGTCAGGACGAGGTATCCCGGGATGCCGTTCGATACCGCACATGCGATATCCGTATCGATCCTGTCGCCGATGACGACGCATTCGTCCTTTCCGCAGCCCATAACCTTCGTGGCCGCGTCGAGCATGAAATGCGAGGGCTTCCCGAAACAGGTCGGCGTTTTCCCCGTGGCCGTCGCGATGGAAGCCAGTATCGCCCCGGTGTGGGGAATGATCGCGTCGCCGTGGGGAATGGTCGCGTCGATATTCGTTCCCAGGAAGAGGGCTCCCCGCAGAATGAAAGCGCTGGCCGCCTCCATCTTGGCGTAGGTGAAATCCGGATCGAAGCCCACGAGGACGATGTCCGGCTCATCGTCGGACAGAATGATTCCGCCCGACGCGAGCATCTCCAGATAGTCCTGAGAGCCGATGGCGTAGACCTTCCTCCCGGGATGATGTTCCCGTATGTATTCCAGGGCGACAACGCCGCTTGAGAGCACCCTGCCGCCACCGGCGTCGATGCCCATGGTCTTAAGCTTTTTCGCGATCCGGGCGGGGCTGTTCCAGGGGCAGTTCGTCACGAACAGATACTTTTTCCCGATGCGCTTCAGGTATTCGATGAAGGCAGCGGCGTGCTCTATGGGCCTTTCTCCCCGGTAGATGGTTCCATCGAGATCGATGAGACAGTTCTTCACGGATATTCCTTTTGACGCGCCACGGTATAGCGGTATGCCTGTCCGGGCCGGGCCGGGCCGGACAGGCATGGCGCGGCTCTGCGAAATCTGCGGACAAAAAGATTATCGGCGCCATCCCGCCCGGAGATGACGCCGATGAAGCCCGGAGCTCCTCTCAGTCCTGATCAAGGGACTTTTTGTACACTCTCGAGAAGATGGCCATCGCTTCGTCCAGCTTCATCCTCTTGAGCTGCGCGACATATCCCTCCCACTTCGCGTCGACGCCGCCTTCGACGACGAACTTCGCCTGCATCATTTGGACATAGCTGTTTATCTCGGGCATTATCTGCCTCAGGACAGACAGATCATCGGGGGAGAACAGGAAATTGGGGTAGGGGTCCTTCTGCAGATAGGGCTGGACGACGCGCTCCGCCGCATACCGCGCTATCTGGGAGGCAGTTGGCTGGAGCATCGACTCGTACTCCTTGAGCGCGGCGTAGGCGCCAGAGTCGGCCGCGGCGTTTCCCCATTTCCAGGACTCGAAGTTGACGCCTTCCGGCGGATCGATCGGCACGAGAATGCCCTTCGCGTCCTTCTTGTACATTTCTCCCAGGGGCCCGCAGAAGGTCTGCAGCGATGTCAACGGGTCGTAGAACTCATCCACCCAGCGCATCGTGGCTTCGGGGAATTTGTTCTTTTTGGTGATCAGGAACATGTTTCTCGCTATCTGCGATCCCGAGACCACTGTCCAGCCCTTGTCGCCGGCCGGTCCGGTGAGCGGGGGAAGCTGCACGAAATTCTTGTCCCTGTCGTTTCCGACCGCGCTGTTGATGGTCCAGTCGATGACGACGCCGACGATATCGTCCGCGTTTCTCGTCTTGGCGTAGTAGGTATTCGAAGTCGCCGCGTAGACCTCCTTGTCGAGCAGGTTTTCCGCATACAATTTCGCGAGCCAGTTCATCGCCGCCCTGTATCCGGGATCGGCCGGAGTGAACACGACTTCGTTGTTCCTGGTCATCAGGTGATAGGTGAGGACGTTGTTGGAGGTGTTGTCGTAGACTCCGAAGGGAGCGAAGAGGTCGCTCGGATTCCTGACCGAGCCCGAGCCGAGGGCGTACATGTAGGTGAGGGGGATCTCGTCGGCCTTCCCGTTGCCGTTCGGATCGCGGGCCCTGAACTGTTTCAGGACCGCATACAGCTCGTCCATCGTCTTCGGGACCTGGAGACCGAGAGTGTCCAGCCATTTTTTGTTGATCCCGATGACGGTCCTGGTCGCCGGGAAATAGGTTTCCCTGACGCGGAACAGGGAATAGATGTTGCCGTCGAAAGCGGTCACCGTTCTCTTCGTCTCGGGCCTCGTGGCGAAGACTTTCTTTATCCTCGGCCCGTATTTGTTCAGAAGGTCGTTCATCGGAACGAGGTTCCCCATATTCGCGAGGATGTCTGTATCGTCGATCCCCTCGCCCCAGAAGGCGTCCGGAAGATCGCCGGAGGCGAACATCAGGTTTTTCTTCTCCACCCAGGCGCTGGACGGAATCTCTATCCAGTTGATCCTGACATTGGTCCTAGCCTCGATCTCCTTGAAAACCTGCATCTCGGAGTATTTTTTCTGGCCTTTCGCGATGTCGTGCTTCGCCGCGATCGTTATGGTCACGGGTTCCTTGACGACAGGATATCCTGTCGCGTTGAAATTCTTCATTCTGTCCGCGGCTTGCTGGCTGCCCGTCTGAGCGGAAAGGGTCCCTGCCAGGATGATTCCGAAGACGGCAATCAGGCATGCGACTCTGATCTTCTTCATCTCGATCTCCTCCATGGGTAATGACTTCTGGCGTCCGAACGCGGCTTTGGCGCAAGAGCACCGCGCGTTCCGTGAGAAAACAGCGTCACCTCCTTGATGAAAATCTGCCGTGGAACCTCACCATGCGCCGTTCCGGACATGATGCTATTCCTTGATCGAGCCGATCATTACGCCCTTGACGAAGAATCTCTGGACAAAGGGATAGAGGACGAGAATGGGGCCGGCCGCGATCACGATCATGGAATACTGCACCAGATTCGCCGTGTACCGGAGGCTGTTGGCGATTTCCGGAGCGACGGATACGTTTTGCTGCTGGATCAGGATATCCCTCAGGAAGAGCTGAAGGGGGATTTTCCCGGGGTCGTTGAGATAGATCAGGGCCTGGAAGAAGCCGTTCCAGTGGCTCACACCGTAGAACAGGGCGATCACGACGATGATGACTTTGGAAAGAGGCATGACGACGGAGAGAAAGAACCGTATATGCGAACATCCGTCGATGAAGGCCGAATCCGCGAGTTCCTCCGGTATGCTCTCGTGGAAATAAGTCCGCGTGATGAGGAGGTTCCAGACCGATACCGCGTTCGGAAGCACGATCGCCCAGATCGTATCCAGCATGCCCAGATTCTTGATCAGAAGGTAGGTCGGGATGAGTCCGCCGGAGAAGAACATCGTGAACAGGAAGAATTTGTTGATGATTTTCCGGGCCTTGAACTGCTTTCGGGACAGGGCGTAGGCGGCCGGCAGGGTGAAGAGCAGATTGATCAGGGTGCCGACGAAGGTGTAGACAAGGGTGTTCCTGTAGCCGATCCAGGTTCTCGGATCCCCGAAGAGCACCTTGTACCCGTCGAAATTGAAATCGCGCGGCAGTATCCACACCTTTCCGGCATTGGTGAGATCCGGATTGCTCACCGAGGCTATCACGATGAAGTACAGAGGATACAGGACGAGCAACAGCAGGAGTACGAAGAAGAGATTGACGAATATTTCGAATACCAGGTCGTTCTTGCTCAATTTCATCGCCGCTTTCCTCGATCAGTTTTTCAGCATCACCAGAGGCTGATATCGCTGGTCTTTCTCGCGATATTGTTCACAGCCAGCAAGATCACCAGATTGATGGCCGAGTTGAACAATCCGATCGCGGCCGAGTAACTGTAATCCGCGCCTATCAACCCGACCTTGTAGACATAGGTGGATATCACTTCCGAGACGCTCGCGTTCATGCTGTTCTGCATCAGGAAGACCTTCTCGAACCCGACACTGAGGATCCTGCCCGAGTTGAGAATCAGCAGGGTCACGGCGGTCGGGATGATCGCGGGGATGTCGATGGACAGTATCTTTCTGAGTTTTCCGGCTCCGTCGATTTCTGCCGCCTGATAGAGCTCGGGGTTCACCGAGGTCAGCACCGCGATGTAGATGATCGCCTCCCAGCCCATGTGTTGCCAGATTCCCGACCAGACATAGAGCGAGCTGAAAATCGAAGTGTTGCCGATGATGACGCCCGCGTCCTTTCCGGAAAGAAAGCTGATCAGCTTGTTGAGTATGCCCGTGTTGGGGGAGAGCATGATGATGAGCATTCCCACCATGGCCGGTATGGAGATGAAGTGCGGGGCGAAGGTCACCGTCTGGACGATTTTCTTGAAAGTTCGCCCGCGCATCTGGTTCAGGAAGAGCGAAAGGATGATGGGGATCGGAAATCCGGCGATCAGGCTGTAGAGACTGAGCACGATCGTGTTCTTGAAGACGATCGTGAACTGATAGGAATTGAAAAATCTGACGAACTGTTTGAATCCGTTCCAGTGGCTTCCGGTTATTCCGAGCACGGGATTGAAGTCCTTGAACGCGATCTGGACGCCGTACATGGGGAAATAGCAGAATATCAGGAAGTACAGGATGGCGGGCAGGGACAGAAGATACAGCTGTCCATTGTACGCGAGCTCCTTCGCCACCGCTTTTCCAAACGGGTTCTTTTTCATCGCGCATCCCCCGCCCACGGAAACTCCGCGATCCGCAGTTTCGCGCAGCCGTAGGGCACGAGTTCCAGGTCCTTCTCCATTCCGAGCTCCATCGTTTCAGGCGGCGCGGCGATGCAGCCCCCTGTTCGCTCCCAGTTCCTGACTTCCTTCCCCTTCGCCGCGATCTTTATCGGAGGCGCGTCGCCCGAGAAGGGAATCTCGCCGACTTCGCAGGCGCCGGCCCTCATCCCGCGGCTGGAGAGCGCGTAATTCCACGGCGTGGCCGGATACAATTCCCAGTCGCCGTGGGGAAGCTCCCGTCCTTCCATCGATTCGTTGATTCTTTTCCATACAGGACGGATGGGCAGCGCATATACGAGGGCGCCTCTTTGCACCGACACCGAGCGCGCGCTCCGGGTCAGGATACGTATTTCCGGATCGAGGTCTATCGTCACTCGTTCGCGTTCGGCGTCGATCGGGATGCGCACCAGGCCCGAGGCCGGCGCGATGCGCTCGCCGGAGCGCGAGACGCGTATCCTGCCGGCCCATTCCGGCACTCTGATATGGATGGAGAAGTGGATCGCCTTCGCGTTCTCGATGGCGATTTCCACATGATCGCCGAAGGGATAATCGCCTTCGACCGATATGCGCACCGGTTGGCCCTTGATCTTCGCGTTTATTTCACAGGGCGCCAGGCTGGCGACCGTCAGATCATCGTTTTCGCCCCGCAGCCAGAGCGACTTCGCGAATTTCGGCCAGGCCTGGTGCATATTCGCGGTACAGCAGCCGAAATTCGGCTCGAGGCCGAATATGTTGGATTCTCCACCATTCGTGAGCCAGGGCCAGGCATCGCCCACGCTGCACTGTATCTGATTGACCTGCTGATCGTACTGATGACTCCACATGTCGTCGGAGAGGGTCGCCGGAAGCGCGTTGAAGGCGATCGTCTCCAGCCTGTCCGCGTATTCCAGCTTTCCGGTACTTCTGATGATCTCTTCCAGGGAGAACATGTATTCCACGACCGCGCAGAGTTCCGTGCCGTGTATCGGGCTCGTGCCCGCCAGGCACTCGTCGCCCGTGAAGGTGCCCACCGCCGTCCCATGGAACTCATGCAGCTGGGAAATCATGCTGTCGACGGCGAGAAGATCATCGTTTTCCCCCGAGATTCTGTACCACAGAGCCGAGGACTTGACAGCCATGGCGTTGTTCACGACATGGGACATGTAGTTCCATGTATTTTTGGGCGTCGGATTTTTGAAGGGCCAGTTCTTGAAAAACTCTTTCCAATCGAAGCCCTGGGATTTCAGCTTTATCGCAAGGTCGATCAGCCAGGCTTCTTTCGTTTTTTCATGCAGCCAGAGTATGGAGATCAGCGCCTCGAACCATCTGAATTGCGCCCAATTGAAGATCGGATACCTGTTTATATGGTTGTCCACCGAGCGCAAGGCCCTCTCGATGCAATCCAGGACCCTCGGCTCTTCCTTGATCCCGTAATACTGGACCAGCACCTTGAGCATGAGGAACTGAGGCCAGATATCGTAATTCCCGTCCGATCCTGTCGATGAAAGCTGGCTGTTCATGTCCTTGGACCCCAGCCAGCCGTCTGATTCCTGGTGACCGATGATGTAGTCCAGATACTTTTCTATCCGCCCGATCAGCTCGCCGTCGGCGAGGAGATATGCCAGGGGTAGAGCCCCATCCAGCCAGTAGGGCGCCCTCTCCCAGCCTTCGCAGGAGCCGCCGAACCATCTGCTGTCCCTGACATCCGGCCAGAATTTGTCCAGGTTCCCGGTCAGCCCGTGCAGCTGGATCGAGAGCTGTCTCTTCAGCCAGCCCGAGGGCGAGATCTCCGGAACTTTCAGCTCAGCGAACACCGGTTTTCGGATCACCATGCTCGGATCTCCATAAATCAAACGTTTGATTTATGATAAACCCTGATTCGGCACTTGTCAATGCATAATTTGCCATTTTGATTGTATGGCATTCCGCGTCGACGAACGGGAGTATCTCGGACGATTTTCATCGCCGCCCCGGACCGAAAATATTTGATTGACAGAATCGGAAAACGTCGTTTAGACTGAACGCGTTCAGTGAATGCACTTTGGAAAAACTCGGATAGGTATCCGAACTATTGAACTCCCGAACGCGCCGGCGTGCGTAATCATCGCCAGTACCGGATGCGGACAGGTGGAAATTTCAATTGGGGGTAGACGATGGATGGTCTTGCAGAAAAATTGGCAGAAATCGTCGGCAGGGAAAACCTTGCCGATGATGCGAAGACACTCGAGCGGTATTCGCGGGACGGAAGTTTCGCCGCGCCTATGATGCCGCGCCTTGTCGTCAAGGTGAAGAGCGCCGACGAAGTCCAGCGCATCGTGAAGCTGGCGAACGAAACGAAGACTCCTCTCGTTCCCGTGAGCTCGACGGGATCGCGCCAGCGCGGCGATACGGTTCCCGGCGTGCCGGAAGCGGTCATCGTCGACCTGAGCGGTATGAAGAAGATCATCAGCATCAACAGGCAGCAGCGGGTCGCGATCGTCGAGCCCGGCGTGACCTACGGCGAACTCTGCGAGGCGCTCGCGAAGGAAGACCTCGAGATTTCCATGCCGCTCGCGCCCAAGGCGGGCAAATCGGTAGTGGCCAGCGTCCTCGACATCGAGCCGCGGCTGAACGCGCTGCACCAGTGGAACTTCATCGATCCGCTGAGGTGCACCGAGGTGGTCTGGGGCGACGGAAACCGCATGTATACGGGCGAAGCCGGCGGCGGTCCGCTCGATGTCGCCAAGCAGCAGGGCGCCGAAAAATGGCAGGTCGGCGGAACGGGACCGATGATGCTCGACTTCTACCGCATCCTCTCGGGATCGCAGGGGAGCATGGGCATCGTGACCTGGGCTTCGCTGAAGTGCGAAGCGGCCTCCCCCGCGCACAAAATGTACTTCGTGCCGGCCGCGAAGGTCGAAGACCTCACCGATTTCGTGTACAGGGTCGAGAGACTTCGCCTGGGCACCGAGATGATGATCGTGAACGCTTCCACCCTCGCCTCCCTGCTCGGCGAGAGCGCCGCGCAGATCGCGGAAATGATGGGCGAGTTGCCCGCCTGGACAGCCCTCGTCGGCGTCTCCGGACAGAGCCTCCTTCCGGAGCAGCGCGCACAGGCCCATGCGCTCGACATAGCGGATATCGCTCAAGGGTTCGGACTGAAAATGCTCCCCGCCCTTCCGGGAATTTCGGGGGCCGAGGCCTACTCGAAGGTCACGAAGTCCTGCGGACCGGTCTACTGGAAGGAAGCCGCCAAGGGTTCCTTCGCCGAGATTTTCTTTACGACGACGCTGGACCGCACGCCGGAATTCATCGCGAAGATGACCTCGCTCGCCTTGGCCGCTGGAATTTGCCCGAAGGACATCGGCGTCTACATCCAGCCTCAGAACATGGGAACGAGCTATCACTGCGAATTCATCATTCCCTATGACGCCGCGAATGCGGGGGAAGTCTCCTGCGCCAAAAAGCTCTTCACGCATGCGAGCGAAGCCTTCGCGCAGATGGGAGCCTACTACCTTCGGCCGCATGGCATCTGGGCGCAGCTCCAGCTCAACAAGGACGCCCAGTCCGCAATCATCCTGCAGAGGATGAAGGGTATCTTCGACCCGAACAACATCATGAATACCGGCAAGCTCGGTCTACAGGGGGTGTGAGATGGCATTGTCAGATTATAGACCGATGGAGGAACGCTGCAGCAATTGCCTTGGCTGCAAATGGATTCCCTTCGACAAAGTGAAGAGTCTGCGCTTCGGCGAGAATTGCCCGAGCATCTCGTACGCCAACTTCAACGCGTATTCAGCGCGCGGTCGTTTCGAGCTGGGACTCGCCCTTCTCACGAAAGACGCCGACCTCTCGGAGAAAACGACCGAAGTCATCCACACCTGCACCTCCTGCGGAGCCTGCGATGTGGCCTGCAAGGTGACGCGCTACAACCTGGAGCCGCTCGAGCACAACATCGAGCTCAAGGCCTACGCCGTGGAAGCGGGAAAGACCTTGCCAGGACAGACTGAAATCATCGGATCCCTCGCGAAAGAGAAGACCATGATCGTCGGGAAGAAGAAGGCCGACCGCGCCGCCTGG
The DNA here is from genome assembly GCA_963678065.2 of Treponemataceae bacterium. GTDB lineage: Bacteria > Spirochaetota > Spirochaetia > Treponematales > Rectinemataceae. The sequence continues at coordinate 470,645 of CAXXVZ010000002.1, read as the reverse complement.
GCGAACGGTCTCGGACTCAAAGACCTGACGAACGAGAAAGCCGAAGTACTGTTCTTCCCCGGCTGCAAGTACAGTTACGACCAGAAGCTGTCAAAAATTGCCCAGTCGGCGGTCCGCATCCTGAAAAAGGCTGACGTGGATCTCGGCTACATGGACGCCGCCGACATGTGCTGCGCCGGTCGCGCCCTCCAGATGGGCTTCAAGAGCGACTTCGCGAAGAGCGCCGAGGCCAACATCAAGGCCTTCGTGGCCGCCGGCGTGAAGACCATAGTGACTCCCTGCTCCGACTGCTACCACGCCTTCAAGCGCCAGTACGCCAAACTTGGACTCGAGATCGAAGTGGTCCACGTCGTCGAGTACCTGGACAGACTCATCGGCGAGGGGAAGATTGTCTTCACGAAATCCATCCCGATGTCCGTCACCTACCACGATCCCTGCCACCTCGGACGTCTCGGCGAGGCCTTCATCCCCTGGGCGGGCAAAGAAAAGAAGATCCTCAACCAGGTGCACACCTGGGAACCGAGGCGCCCCCGCTTCAACGGCGCCTACGGCATCTACGACGCCCCGCGCAGGGTCCTCGCGAGCATTCCCGGCGTGGAACTTGTCGAAATGGAGAGGATCCGCGAATACTCCTGGTGCTGCGGCGCAGGCGGCGGATGCAGCGAAACGAGCCCGGAGTTTTCCTCCTGGACGGCTTCCGAGCGCATCACGGAAGCGAACGCGACGGGCGCCAAAGCGCTCGTGACTGCCTGCCCCTGGTGCGAGGCCAATTTCCGTGACGTGAAAGACGAGAACGGAAGGACGATCGAGGTTCTCGATATCGTCGAGCTTGTCGAAATGGCGCAATAAGGAAGGATGCACATGGCTCTTTCAAACGAAATATACAAGGCTCTCGAGAGCATAGTCGGGGAGCGCAACATCTCGCAGGACAAGGGCATACTGGAGACCTACCGCTGTATCGCCTCGCAGTCCTCCGCTCACTACGGGCCCTACGGCCACAAGACCCCCCTGCCTCAGGCCGTGCTTCTGCCGGGAACCACGGCGGAAGTGCAGAAAATCGTCCACATCTGCAACAAGTACAGCATCAAGTTCAAGGCATCGACGACCTTCTGGTCCGCCATGGGCTACATCGACTCGGACTACGCCATCCAGCTCGACATGAGGCGGATGCGCAGCATCGAAATCGACGACAAGAACATGTTCGCCATCGTCGAGCCCTACGCGATCGGCGCCGTGGTCCAGGCCGAGGCGATGAAAGTCGGCCTCACCCTGAACGTCCCCGGCGTGGGCTGCTCCAGCGCGCCCTTGGCGAGCACGGCGGGCTGGGTGGGCTTCGGCCCGACCTCCATCTCCATGGGCTGCGCCAGCGAAAACATGCTGGGCGCCGAGTGGGTCTTCCCGAATGGCGAAGTCGTGCGAACCGGATCGCTCGGCGCAGGTTCCGGCTGGTTCTGCGGCGAAGGCCCGGGACCGAGCACCAGGGGAATCCTGCGCGGGTTCCAGGGCAGCACCGGCTCGCTCGGCGTCTGCACCCGGATGGCCATCCGCCTCCATCCCTGGCCGGGTCCGACCTTCATCCCCACGAGGGGAACCGTCCCCGCCTACAAGGCCGATCTCCCCGACAATTTCAAGGCCTACACGCTCTGCTTCAAGACCTGGGGCGACTATGCCAGGGCCATCGCCCTCCTCCATGAAAACGACGTCCTCTTCCTCGGACACCGGCAGTTCAACATGTTCGGCCGCGATATCAAGACCGCGATGATCAAGATCCTCACCGATCCCGACAAGCAGCTCTGCGATATTCCCGAACTCGTCGCCGATCCCGAACTGAAGAAGATCAACGACGACATGAAGATCGAGATACAGGTCGTCATCGCCGGCGTCACGAAGCGGGACACCGAGTACAAGGAAGCGGCGCTCAGCAAGGTGCTCGAACTCACGGGCGGCTGGAAGAACGAGTTCATGATGGACAAGGAGATGGTCGACTACGTCCTCCTCTACCTCATCCGCCTCGGCCACAAGAACCTGAATTACGTGCTCTGCGGCGCCTATGAGGGCAATTTCGGTCTCTCCGGAAACGTCTTCGTCAGCGCCAGCGTCATGGAAGAAGCCTCCGCCCTCAAGAAAAAATGGGAGACCGAAAAAACCTGCATTGCGGCGACGGGCGGCGACTCCGACATGGGCAGCGTATGCATCATCGGCGGCGGCGGCCCCACGGGATGGGAATTCTTCGTCAATTTCGATGCCCATGACAAAGAATCGATCAAGGGAACAGCGGACTTCATCAACGACACCCAGCGCTGGATGTACGAGAAGGGACTCGGCGTGGACATGGGGCACTGGAACCAGGATCTCCGCAGGGAAGACGGCTTCGGCTTCACGCAGGAAGAGCACGACGCGATGTACGTCAAGCTCGCGCAGCCCCTCGTAACGGCCTATCAGTACAAGGTGCGCGAAGCCATCAACCCGAAACATCTCTGCGGGAGCTATTACCGCACGCTGACTCCGGACAAGATCAAGGCCTGAAAAGCGACAGGGTATTGAGGATGCGGGCAGGGAGACCGAATGGTCTTCCTGCCTGTTTTCTTTGCGGAATTCCGGTCGCGGATGGTCCCCGGATATGAAAAAACCCGCCCCTCCGGTATCGGAGACGGACGGGCCCTTGTTTTTGGCGCGGTTTCAGTCCTGCCGAAGCGCCACAGAAGTCCTGCCGCAGTGCCGCTGAAGTCCGGCAGGGCTCCGGATGAACCCCCGCCTTTAGTCCATCACGCCGGCGAAGAGGTCCCTGTCGTCGGGGATTTTTTCCACGATCGGAAGGGAGACCCAGGTGACATTGATCATGTGCTTCCAGTGCACGTTTTCGGTGGTGATGTTGCCGCCCCAGGTGCCGCAGCCGAGTGTCATGGTGAAGGGCATGCCGTTTTCCCAGTTGCCGGTGTTGCCGTAGCACTGGGGCTGGCGGATCATGATCCGGCTGACCTTGGTCCTGAGGCCCAGCTCGACGATCCGATCCCTGTCGACGCTGTAGAGCCCACAGGAGTGGCCCATTCCCTGGAACGAAGTGATGGCGTTGACCATGTCCACGGCGGCGTTGAAATCCGCCACCCGGTAGACGGTCAGCACCACGCACATTTTCTCTCCCGAGAAGGGGAAATCGGGTCCGACTCCCGTCTCGGGAACCATGAAGAAGGAGCGTCCTTCCGGAAGTTCGATGCCGGCCATCGCGGCGAGCTTCGCCGCGGGCTGGGCGGTGACGTTGCGGCTGAGGTGTCCATCCTCCCACAGGAGGTTCTGCAGCTTCTTCTTACCTTCGGCGTCGACGAGGTAGCCGCCTTCCGCCGTGAGTGCCGCCATGAGCCTGTCGTAGATCGCGTCCACGACGAGGATCGAGTTTTCGGAGGAGCAGCTCGTGGCGAAATCGAAGGTCTTCGAAAGCATGATCTTTCGGGCTGCTTCCGCGATGTCGGCCGTCTCGTCCACTATCACCACGGCGTTTCCCGCGCCGACACCGTAGGCAGGCGTGCCTGAACTGTAGGCGACCTTGACGAGGGGAGTGCCTCCGGTGGCCACGATGAGATCGCACTGCTTCATCAGCGCGCCAGAATCTTCCATGCTGGGCTCTTCCATGGCGATGATGAGGTCTTCCGGAGCGCCATATTTTTTCAGGGTCTCCCGGAGAAGGCCCACGATGAAGGCGTTGGTCTTTTTCGTGCGGGGGTGCGGCGCGAGGATTATCGCGTTTCTTCCTTTGATGGCGGAAATGGACATGAACACCGGCGTCGCTTCGGGATTCGTGCAGGGAATAAGGGCTCCGATCACGCCGACAGGCTTCGCGATCTTGATGATGCCTTTCTCGGTATCCTCGTCGATGATGCCGACGGATTTCTTGCCGGTCATGTCCCGCAGCGCTCCGCGGAGTTTTTTCTGCAGCTTTGTATATTTACTCTGATAATTGCCGAGCTGCGACTCTTCCACCGCGAGTCTGGATATCGCCTCGATATTGCCGGGTTTCACCGCGGTCCAGACGAGCGCCTTCGTCATCGTATCGACCTGTTCCTGCGACCAGTACTCGATCGCCGCCTGCGCTTTCCTGGCTCGCTCCATAAGGGCTGCCACCCTTTTCGTCGCATCTTCCATGGCCGTCTCCCTCCAATGTAAATACAATGTAGAATATACCTATAGTGCATTCAGTGAATAGATTCATTAATTCCTTGTTTCACGGTTTTTGTCAACGGAAAAAAGAAATGGTTTTCCTTGACAAATGGGGAAAACGTGAGAATATACATATGGTTCGGTGAAAGCATTCTATGAGTTTCAAGGAGGAAGTCATGGCAAAGAAGGTACGTTTTTCGTCGTACAATTCACGCAGCGTTATGATGCGATCCATAACGGTCGCCCTAGTCGTGCTTCTGCTCGCAGTGAGCATCACCCCTGTTTTTTCGCAGGTCAAAGAGATAAAGCTGCGCTATTCTCTGATCTGGCCCGCGAGTCATCCGATGGCGAAGCTGGCGGCCGAATGGGGCAAGGATGTCGATGAAGCCACCTCAGGCAGGGTGAAGGTCAGCACATTCCCCGGAAACACCCTCTCTCCGCCCATGCAGGCCTATGACGCTGTCGTCAAGGGAATAGCGGACATGGCGGGATGCCTTTTGGCCTACGCTCCCGGAAGGCTTCCCCTTTCCGAAGTGCTTCAGCAGCCGCTCGGATACGTGAGCGGATACCAGGCCAGCAAGCTGGCGAACGCCTACTACAAGAAATTCCAACCGAAAGAATTCAACGATGTCCAGGTCATGTTCCTCCACGGTGCGGCCCCCGGCTTCATCATGACGAAGAAATCCATCAGTTCCATCAAGGAAGTGAAGGGACTCAGGATCAAGGCGAATGCCGAAAATGCCGACATCGTGACAAACCTCGGCGGCGCCCCTGTAACCATGCCCGTCAGCGATGCCTACGACTCGATCCAGCGCGGCGTCATCGACGGCACACTCTTCCCGATCGAAGCCCTGCAGGGTTACAAGATCGGCGAAGTCGTCAAGACGGTCATCGAGGATTATGGCCTGTCATACATGACTTCCATGTATGTGATCATGAACAAGGACAAATGGAATTCCATACAGCCCGAAGACCGCAAGGCCATTGAAAAGATCAATGACGCCTACAACGAGAAGATCGGCAAGCTCTGGCTGGAGCTGGATGCCAAGGCGAAGGATTTCGCCGTCCAGAAAGGCGTGAAGTTCCTTGAAGTCTCGAAGCAGGATCAGGCTGCCACCGCCGCCCTCATGAAGCCCATTCTCGACGCGTACGTGGCCATGACCAAGTCCAAGGGTCTTCCCGGGGACGACGCCCTCAAGTTCTGTCTGGATTTCCTCCAGAAGAATCAATAGTTTTTTCCGCCTGGGGATGCCTCATCGAGGTCTTCCCCGCTGCGCCGGATGCCGGTATTCCGGTCGCGCCGGAGCGGAGCCAGCCCGCTCCGACGCGACTTTTCAAGCTACGGGGGAATCAATATGAAGCATGTGATGGCCGGTATAAAGAAGATGGATACTCTTCTTTACATTGTGTCCGGCGGAGTTCTGGTGGTGATGGTTCTTGTCACCCTCTGTGATGTGATCTTGCGAAATTTCGGACATCCCATCACTGGATCGATGGAAATCATCCAGTACGGCGGGGCGATCGTTTTCGGTTTTTCCGTTCCCTACGCGACTTTCCTCAAAGCGCAGGTTCAGGTCGACCTCGTCCTGGAAAAACTGAAGCCGAAGACGCAGAAGACAATGACGATTGTGACCAGGCTGCTGGGCATCTTCCTGTTTCTCTTTGTCTGTTACAACTTCTACCTATACGGGGTGGATGTGAAGAGGACCGGAGAATTGAGTCCGAGCTTCAAGATCCCGTATTATCCCATCGTTTTCGCCCTCTCGTTCAGTTTCTTTTTTCAGAGCATGACGATTCTGTATGATTTGATCGAAGTCCTTCGCGGCGGTGAGGCCGGAGAAGCAAAGGAAGGCGCATAATGAGCCACGAAGTACTTGTCGGCCTCGTCGGCATCGTAGCGATGCTCTTCCTCTTCCTGACTGGCCTGGAAATGGCTTATTGCATGGTGCTCGTCGGTTTTTTCGGTTTCACGACCCTCATGTCTTTCATCCCCGCGTCCAATCTGGTCGTGAAGGACTTTTTCGACGTCTTTACCACGTACAGTTACACGGTGATTCCGCTCTTCGTCCTGATGGGTGAGTTTGCCGCGAACACCGACATTGCCAAGCGGCTCTATGGCGGCGCGTACAAATGGTTCGGACGCGTCCCCGGCGGCCTCGCGATGACCACGGTAGTGGGAGCGACAGCCTTCAAGGCCATGTGCGGATCCACCCTCGCGACAGTCGGCACCTTCGCGGGACTCGCGATTCCGGAAATGGACCGCTTTGGCTACAAGAAGGAGCTCTCCGCCGGAACGGTAGCGTCGGTAGGCACGATCGGCATGATCCTGCCCCCGAGCACGGTCCTGATACTCTACGGTCTGATCTGCGAGCAATCGATAGGCCGCCTCTTCCTCGCCGGAATAATGCCGGCGCTGATGATCATGGTTCTCTTCATGCTGGTTATCGCGATATGGGTCACCCTGAAGCCCAGCATAGCGCCCAGAGGCGAAGGCGCGACCTGGATCGAGCGATTCAAGGTGCTGCCTGAAGTGCTCGTGGTTCTTGGCGTTTTCGCCATCGTCATCGGCGGTATGATGGTCGGCTTCTTCAGCCCCACGGAAGCGGGCACGATCGGAACCGTAGCTGTCTTCGTGCTGGCATTGGTGCGGCGGGAAGTCAGTTTCGCGATGATCAAGAAATCCATCAAGGGAGCTCTCAAAACCTCTATCATGACCCTCATGCTGATCGCCGGTTCGAACATCTTCGGACATTTCCTGACAATTACCGAAATCCCCTTCAAGACCGCGGATTGGGCATCGGCGCTGCCATTTCCCCCATACGCGATAATGATCGCGATCATCGTGATCTACCTCGTCGGCGGCTCGATCATGGACGACCTCGCGTTCATGGTCCTCGCCACCCCCATTTTCCTTCCGACCGCGCTCGCCCTGGGCTACGATCCCATCTGGTTCGGCATCATGATCAGCATCACCCTGATGATCGGCGGCCTTATACCGCCCATAGCACTGTACGTCTTCATTACGGGCAACATCACGGGCATCCCCTTCAAGACAATCTACAAAGGCGTCATGCCCTTCCTCGGGGCCCTTGTGGTCGCGCTGGCTCTGATCTTCCTTTTCCCCGACATCATACTCTGGCTGCCGAACAAGATGATGGGACCGATGTGAGGATTTTTCGCGGTCATGAGTGTGACGCGCTCGTATCAGGCTGATTCCGGATGAAAAAAAGCCCCGATGCGGTAAATCCGCGCCGGGGCTTTTTCGTATCGGAGGGAGGAATGGAAGGGAAAGGCAAGGAACAGAAGCGTGGCCTAGTATACATCACTGCCGTATACCTGATCTGGGGACTGCTGCCCGCATACTGGAAATTGATGCAGAAGATCGATCCCCTGACCATCCTCGCCCACCGGGCATTGTGGTCTTTCGTTTTTCTGCTTGTCCTCCTGGCCATCATCTACAGACCGAAACGCATCCTAGAGCCTTTGAAGGACAGGAAAAACCTCATCCTCTACCTGCTCGCGAGCCTCTCTCTGGCTGTCCAGTGGGTGGCTTACCTGCTGGCGATCGTGACAAACCATCTCGTCGAGCTGAGCATGGGGTATTACATATATCCGATCGTCGTCGTATTTCTCGGGATGGTTTTCCTGAAAGAAAGATTGACGATTCATCAAAGAATCGCCCTGGGTCTGGCATTTTTCGGAGTGGCGGTGAAGATGATCCAATACAGGAGCGTTCCGGTCCTGGCCCTGACTCTGGCGTTTTCTTTTTCCGTCTATAGCATCATTAAAAAGAAAATCAAAATAAATTCCCTGTATTCCATATTCTACGAAATCATGTTCATGCTGCCGATCGCCCTGGGCTATGTGGTCTATACCGAGTCTGTCGGATCGGGGTATTTCGCGATACTGGATATGAGGTCGGCCCTTCTGTTGATCGGCGGCGGCATAGCGACGGCTTCCACCCTTCTCCTGTTCGCGGCCGGCGCCAGGCGCATTCCGATATTCACCGTGGGATTCCTGCAGTACATATCGCCGACCATTGTCCTGGCCCTGGGAATATTCGTCTACAAGGAAGACTTCGGTCCGGGGCAACTGATCGTTTTCGGGTTCATCTGGCTCGCCCTGATCATCTATTCCGTCCCCGGTGTCCTGGGGCTGATCCGGTCCACCGCATCCAACAAGGATTCGACGCCGCGACAACCTGACTGATCGTGTCATGACTGTGATGTCCGTAAATTACCAATGGAGGAACACGATGCTGACTGCCAAGGAAAATCTGCTGGAAACCATTCGCCCCCACGGCAGGCCGGACCGGCTGGTCAACCAATATCAGCCCTTCGCCTTGATCATGAATGACCCGGTGCGGGCCTACACTTCCGGCAACCGCATCAGGGGCAGCATTTCCAAAGATCGCTGGGGCACCACCATCGTCTGGCCGGAAGACCAGTTTGCCGCCATGCCCCATGTAACCGCCGACGACAAGGTGCTGCCCGACATCACAGCCTGGCGCGACTATGTCAAAGTGCCCGACTTGGCGGCAAACAGCGCCGACTGGAGAGCCGCCCTGGCCACCCGCGATGCCACCGACCGGAACGAAAAAATGATCACCGGTTTCATGGCCACCGGCATTTTCGAACAATCCCATTTCCTGATGGGCTTCGAGGACGCCCTTGTCAATCTGCTGGCCGAGCCGGAATCCATGCACGAGCTCCTGAACGCCCTTTTCGAATACCGGATGACCTACGCCGGACTGCTGATCGACAATCTCAAGCCCGACATCATTCTGTCCCACGACGACTGGGGCACCAAGCACAGCCTGTTCATGAGCCCCGACACCTGGCGGGAATTTCTGAAACCACTCTACGCCAGGCTCTACGCCAGATTCCATGAAGCCGGGGTCCTCGTCATGCACCACGCCGATTCCTTCCTTGAGCCGATCGTCGACGATCTGGTGGAAATAGGAGTGGACATCTGGCAGGGTGTGCTCCCCCAGAACGATATCGCAAAAATTCAAGCGCAGGTCGCGGGCCGCCTGACCCTGATGGGCGGCATCGATGCGGCTATCGTCGACCGGCAGGATGCGACCGAAGCCGAAATCCGGGCGGAAGTGCGCCGGGTCTGCGAGACCTGCTGTCCAGCCGGAAACTTCATCCCCTGTCTGACCTACGGAGCGCCCGGCAGCATCTATCCCCATGTCAATCCGATCATCTCGGACGAAATCGAGCGTGCACCGTTCAGCTCAACCTGAAACATCCACGCGGGCTAATACAAAAAGGCAGGTTGAACTCCGGATTCCGGAAGTTCAACCTGCCTTCATTTGAAACATACAGAATGCATTCGACACTCAATGGAAATCGGAAGCGGCGACGAATCCTTTCGCTATATTCCGATCGCCGCCATCCCGAGGTACATCGCCAGATCACTATCGGTGTACGAACCAAGAACTTTTTCAATAATGCGTGAGTCCGGGATGTTCTGCCTTTCAGCTTGCCCAGCCCATGTAATTGTCCAGTTGACATAAGCGATATTCAGACATACAGTCAATGCGTTCGGTGAATGGAATTTATCGGATTTTCCAATTTCGATTTATCATGACAGTCCGCTTCATCATGGCCGCTCGATTCCGGACGAATGAAGTCCTTCGGGTGAAAATGGAGAACGGGAATCAGGATCACAGGAAAGGTGACGCAGCATGGAAGAAGAAAAAAAACCGACTTCGCGAAAACTTCAGGCAGACAGGACGAGAAAGGAAATATACAAGGTATCGGTAGCCCTCATGGACAAGAAGGGGTTCAGCAACACAACCATCGAAGAAATCAGCAGGGGGGCGGGAGTATCGGTCGGCACATTCTACCACTATTTCAAGTCCAAGGAAGACATTTTCTTCGACCTGTACAAGAAAGCCGACGAATATTTCGAGACCACTGTGGCGCAGCGGCTGCGGACCTCAGGGTTGTCGGCCTCCGAGCAGGTCATCCTCTTCTTCAAGCACTATGCCCGCTACAACAAGAAAAGGGGCTTCAGCAACATCTCTCAGCTCTACAACACGAAAAACAAGTTTTTCGCGATAAAGGGCCGGTACATGCAGGAGCTTCTCAAGGAAGTCATCGAGGGCGGGCAGGCCCGTCAGGAGATCCAGGCGGAAATGTCTCCCGAAGATGCCACTGAATTTTTTTTCATCGCCAGCCGCGGAGTGGTATATGACTGGTGCATCCATGACGGAATGTACGACCTTGAGAAGAAAATGGAATTATACATGAAGAAACTCGTCGAAATCTTCGCCCGGCGCTGATGGCTGCATCCGGATGAATGACGGATCAAGCACGATTTCACCATAGGCGAAGTCGCGGATATACTCGACATTCCCGCGAAGATGCTACCCAGACCAGATCGGCCTGCCCAAGCCATACTCCGTGGACCTTATGCACGGGTATCGATACTACTCGTCCTCGCAGTTCTATCTGCTGAACTTCATTCCATGATTCACGAATGACTCGAAAAGCGGATGCACATCGTCGCACGATCAGTTTCGCGGCCGGACAGGGGCACAGTGTGTCGGGCGCGCTCCGGCGGTCCGGCGCATGCCCGCGACGCGGTGCCAGGGAGGACTATGGAAATCAGGACGCTGAAAGGTGTCTCGCGGGAGGCCATATACCGGGCTTTCGTCGAGGCGTTTTCCGATTACGAAGTCGATACGCGGATGAGTTACGACAAATTCATCGAAATGATGGCGGCGCGCGATCTCAACTCCTTATACTCGATCGGGGGATTCGACGACGGGAGACTCGTCTCCTTCATCCTCTGCGGGTGTCGGGAGAACGGGGGGCCTGCGGCGCTGCTATGGCGGCGGAACAGGCACGGTGAAGGAATTCCGGCGCAGGGGGGAGCGGGCGGGGCGCTGCTGGGCGAACTCATCGCATTTCTCAAAGCGGAGGGAGTTCATCGTTTCGAGCTCGAAGTGCTCGAGCACAACGCGCCTGCCATCGCGCTCTATGAGAAAAACGGCTTTGCCAGAACGAGGAAGTTCGAATGCTTCGAAGCGCCGGCGTCGGCTTTTCGCGGGTCCGCGCTCGACCCGTCCGGCGCCCGGCCCTGTTTCAGGTCTGCGCTTTGATCGGATTTTCCAGAACGCCGACCCCGTCGATCTCAACCCGGATTGTTTCGCCAGGCCGGAGCCACCGAGGCGGTACGCGCACGGCGCCGATTCCTGGGGGCGTACCGGTGGCGATGATGTCACCGGGCTCGAGGGTCATCACCTGCGACATGTCGGAAATGAGGTGGGCGATCGGGAAGATCATGTCGCCCGTCCAGCCGCTTTGAAGCAGCTCGGTGCCTATCACTGTGCGTAGTTTGAGGTTCTGCGGGTCGGGAACTTCGTCGGCCGTCACAAGGGCCGGACCGATGGGGCAAAAGGTGTCGCAGGTCTTGCCGATGACCCACTGCCCGGTCCTGTTCTGCCAGTCGCGGGCGCTGACATCGTTCAGGGGCATGTAGCCTGCGACATAAGAGAGCGCCTCGGCTTCAGGTATGTCGCGTCCCTGTCGGCCGATCACGACGGCCAGCTCGCCTTCGTAGTCGGGCTTCAGCACTGCCTTGGGTATGATGATCGCTTCGCCGGGGCCGATGATGGTGTTGCAATATTTGCCGAAGATGATGGGGAATGGTGGTTTCGAATCGCCGCCCTCCTTGGCATGCTCGAGATAGTTCTGGCCAATGCAGATGATTTTCCCTGGCCGGGGGATCGGCGCCTTGAGGACGACGGCCGAACGGTCCAGTCGTTGTGCCGGCGTGGCCTTGGTCACGGCCGCCTGCGCCAGCTTCAGCGCTTCGGCGCCCGCGGCGAGAAATTCGATCATCGTGCCCGGAAGCCTCGGTTCAACCAGGTTGAGGTCGATTACCCACTCCTTGCCTTCCGCGGCATGTAGGGCACCAAGGCGCTCGGCCTTGTCCTGAACAAAAGTCACAAGCTTCATGAGATGATCCTCCTAATAGAGATATGCCGGTTTCATGAAATTCCGGCGCGATCAGGGTCCATGTTTTCAATCGGATTTGGCTTACCTTTCAGTCCGGTCATCCCTATTCTCTCATTTGCGGGCAATGCCCTCATACGGCGACCTTGACGACGATCTTGGATACTTTCATCGGCGTGCCCACGGCCTGCTTGGGGGCATGGGCATCGCTTGGCCAGAAGACGCACAGTTCACCGGCGAACAGGCGCACACCGGTTGCGTCCTCCGCGCGAGCTGTTCCGATGGTGACGTCCTTGGCGGAGTCGTAGTCCCCGGTGGCCTTCATCTTCTCGAGAGGCGCCCAGCCGATGAGTTCCTCGCCTGCGGTGATGTACTGGATGTCCGCGTACCTGCGGTGTGCCTCGAACGTGGGTACCATCTTCGCGTTCGTCTCGTAGGATTGCACCATCGCGTAGACGAGGTCACCGTCGATCTCGACTCGCCCTTCAGGCAAATCGCGATTCCTCACATCCATCAGGAACTTGAATGCCTTTGTGAAGGCTGGCGTAAGCTCGATCTGTTCTGCCGCTCTTTCCAGCTTTGCCGCTATCATGCCGCGCTCCTCTGTCGAAATCCAAAGAATTATCGCAACACCGACTATGTTCACCAGATCGTGTAGCCGCCGTCGATCGTCAGCAGCGATCCCGTCATGAAGGACGAAGCGTCGGAAGCCAGGAAAACGACAGCCCCCTTGAGCTCGTCGATCCGGCCGTATCGTCCCATAGGCGTATTGCGAATATTCCGTTCGTAGATCTCGGGATTGCTCGCGCTCGCCGCGGTCTGGTCCGTCAGGATGTAGCCCGGCGCGAGGGTATTGACCCGGATGTTCCATGTCGCCCACTCCGCGGCCATGCCGCGTGACAACTGAGCTACCCCCGCCTTCGAGACGCAGTAGGTCACGTTGTGGCGAGGAGCGATGTTGCTGATGATAGTCGAATTGATGGAACCGACATTTATGATGCTCCCCCCGCCGGATTCCTTCATTTTCAGGGCTGCGCGCTTCCCGAAATAGAAAAGGCTCGAGAGGTTGACATCGATGATGTTCCTCCACAGGTCGTCGTCCACTCTGTCGAGGGCTATGCCCTCCGAGGGCCTGCCTGCGTTGTTCACGAGGATGTCGAGACGGCCGAACTTCCCGACGACATCTTCGATGAATGCTTCTATCTGCTCGGCCGAGCTCACGTCGACTTTCCCGAATAACGATTTCTTCCCTATGGCGGATAGTTCTATCTTCGTCCGTTCGCCCTCGACTTCGAGGAGATCGCAGATGGCGACTGACGCCCCGGCCTCGGCCAGGGCGATCGCATGTTGCCGCCCCAGGCCGCGCGCACCGCCGGTCACTATGGCAACCCGGCCGTCGAGCCTGAAGGATTCGAGCGATGTCATGATTCCGCCTTCGGCCAGGTCTCGTCGCCAAAGGTCTTCTTCCAGTCGGCCAGGAAGCCGCGCTGGCGCTTCTCGGTGAAGGGATGTTCGAAGAGGAGCGGGAGGAATTCGAATTTGAGCGTGCAGATGTCGGTGCCCGCGACAGCGTACTCGCCGAAGGAACGGGGGTACCTGCCGCAGGAGAGTATTTTCGTTTCAAAGCCATAATTGGCATATATTTTTTTTACAGGACCGACGAGGTCGACGTCTTGGTCGATGCTCTGTTCGAGGGGTCCGTTGAACAGCGCGACAATGTCAGCCCCGGCCTTCGCGGCGAGGTAGGCCTGCGCGAGCGAGGAGACCAAGGTGATCGCGATCCTGATCCCCGGGACTTCCCGCTTGAGCTGATTGAGCGCCATGATGCCGCTGGTGCAGATCGGAAGCTTGACGACGATGCGGTCCGAATAGGCGGAGAGCCATTTCGCCTGCGCAACCAGGCTGCCTTTCTCATCCCAGCCGATGGCTTGGCAGAGTACGGGACCGGTCGAAACATCGAGGACCCTCGCGAGAGTCTTCCTCATGTCGCTCCCGCCCTTCGCGATGACGCTGGGGTTCGTCGTGACTCCATCGATCACGCCCCATTCGCTGGCCTTGGTTATTTCCGCGGGATCGGAGCTGTCGATAAACAATAGCATGCATTCCTCCTCGATTCAGGTGATGAAAACATCAGCTGCTATCTCGCCCAACCTTTGAGCCACTCGCGACTGGTAATCCGCATAGAATTCGGATGAAAGGGAATACAGGATCTCGCGGTTGGCGAAGCGCCCCTCGTCGTCTCTCCTTCCCGGGAAAGCGAAGTAAAACTGGTGGAAGAGCTCATGACGGGGCGAGGGAGAGCGATCGGGGCTCGCATCCAGGGCGGCAAGACAGTCGCGGGCGATCGGTGACCCTCTGTGTGCCTCGCGCTCTGCATAGGCCAGAGCGTCGTCCCACCATCGCCTGAAAAGCTCCGGAAAGTGATCATGGACGCATTCGGCAAAGAGGTACATGAGACTGGGGGAAATCTTGTAGTGGAGCCTGCCCCTCCCCGCCTTCCCGATGACCTTCCGCGTAGCCGGCGAGAGGTCGTCCGCGGAATGGACGTCCACCATGAAGCCCAATTCCTCTGCCATCGTGACTGCCAAGGAAAGCCGCGCCGCGAGTCCATCGTGTCCGTCAGGGAGGCGGTAGTCCCTGCCTTTTTCCACTCCGAGATTGGGCGCTATGTGGGTAAAGGGCAGGCCTCGCCTCTGTACTTCCCGCATGACGAAGAGATTTTCCTCGTCGAGGGAAATTGACCCGCTGACGGCGACCTCGGGCGGATTCTCGTCGTAGGCAAATTCGAGGTCGAATGGTTCGACCCCTTTGAGCGCCTTGATGCGCGATACCAAGGCCTCAGCGCCCTGCATCGAATCCCAGTACTTCCCCACGAGCCTTCCGATGAGGTCGGCGTCCGGATGGTAGCTGCGTCCGGCGATCCTGATTCCCCGGCTGTGCCAGCCCAGTAGTTCCTTCCGAAGCCTCGCATCGGGCACCTTGGCACGAATGAGCGAGTCGCCGGAAGGAGTGCAATGCAATGCCTTGTAATCGAGCATGTCAGAGGGATCGAGGGTGAAGAAACTGTAGTAGCGCGCCGCCTCGACGACGGACAGGGCCTGGCGCAGGCCGGTATCAGATCGCTTGAGCTGGATGTGGTCGGCATCGGCGCCATAGACGAGAGGATGTTCGTGCATGAGCGCGGCGAGGGTGCCGGCGACCCAGAGGCCCTCGAAGGTGCTTCCCGTGTATCCGCTTTCGATTTCCCCGAAGCAGAAAGCTGTGTTCTTCTCGGGAGGCTTTCCCTCCTCGAGGTGGCCCAGCAGGTTCAGTTCGCGCACCGAGTTCTGGATGGCGTTCGCCGCAAAACCTCCTTTCCTCATCGCCTGGAAGATGCCCGGCCAGATCCGCGTCGTCATGCGGGTGCCAATGCCGAGTCGGGGTCTTCTTCCGAGCGCGCGCGGCGCGTTGGGGGGATTCAAGGTGCGACAGTAGCGGTCGATGGTAGAGGCGTCGGTTGGATAAGCAGACAGGAGAGAATCATCTTCTGAACGGAGTTCGGCGAGCGGCTTGCCCAGAAGATCTTTGCTCCCGACGCTTCCACGAGAGAGAAAGACATATTGTCCATCGTCGACCTGGGCCAAAAGATAGAGCCGCCCTTCGCGTGCCAGGACGGATCCGGCCGCGACGATGCCATGAAATGGTTTTTCCTGGATTTCCGCATGCGCCGCTCTGTCGAAGAGGCCGAACCAGGCGGATCCCCGTGAGGCGATAAGGCGGCAGAGCCCTTCCTTGTCCCACGTTGCCGTATCGAGGACTCCAGGACTCTTGACCGGGTCAAGATCGAGCTTGCCGTATTTCATCTGCATTTCCCCTTGCTCCATCCCACGTTTGCATGCTAGACGAGCCGCACTTTTGGGTCAAAATGCCGGATTGGTACACTCGATAGAATTGTCATGCTGACATTTCTATCGAGTGACGGGGGCGCTTTCTCATTGACTCGCCGAAGCCGCGGATGATAGGGGATGATCGCAAGGAGAATATGATGCCCAAAGCAGTTATCACCGATTATGCCTTCGACGATGTCGAGATCGAGCGAACGATCATCGAACCCCTCGGTTGCGAACTCAAAGCCAACAAGTCCGGCAAGGATCCGGCCGCCCTCGCGGCCCTCGTGGAGGATGCGGACTATGTCATAACCCAGTTCGCGCCAGTCAACGCCGACATCATCGGCGCGATGAAGCGTTGCAAGGTTATCGTGCGCTATGGCATCGGCGTAGACAATGTCGACCTCAAGGCCGCGGCGGCGAAGGGCATACCTGTCTGCAACATCCCCGATTTCTGCACGGATGAAGTGGCCGACCATACGCTTGCGATGATACTTGACCTCTGCCGAAGGATCACCCAAAACGGCGTGAAAGTCCGCAATGGGGAATGGGGCCTCGCCGTGCCTATCGAGGCCATGCGGAGCCTCAAGGACCAGACCGTCGGCATCGTTGCCTATGGCAAGATCGGCAGGGAAGTTGCACTAAGGCTCAGGCCCTTCAAGTGCAAGCTGATTGCCTTCGATCCGGCCGTCGACGCGGCGAAGATGCGCGCCGATGGAGTAGAGCCCGTCACCCTCGACGAACTCTATGCGCAGAGCGATATAGTCACCCTCCACTGCCCCAGCACGGAGACGACACGGTACATGATCAACGCATCGTCGATCGCGAAGATGAAGCGAGGTTGCCTTTTCGTCAACATTTCGCGGGGCACCTTGGTGCGCACCGATGACCTCGTCGCCGCGCTCCGCTCGGGCCAGATAGCCGCCGCCGCGATGGACGTTACCGATCCAGAGCCGATCAACCACGACCACCCGATCGTCGGCATGGAGAACGTGATCATCAATTCGCACATTGCGTCGGCGAGTCCCCAGGCTGTCCTCAAGCTCCGTACCGACGCGGCGAAGACTGTCGCCATCGCGATCAGGAGACAGAAACTCCCGAATATCGTGAATGGGGTGGCCGGCTAGACCATCGGTGGCCGCGGGAAGTCCCACATGACGACGCGATCGGCCTCTCTGTGCGCGAACATGCCCTGAATCATTCGTGCGCGGTCATCGCGCGCATGGATTCAGAGGAGCCAGAGAACAGGGTCGAGGAGTGCGGATCCGAGGTTTCCCAGGAATCGGGACGCCTGCGCAAAGCTGACGAGATTCTCCTTGAAGGAGAGGCCGATTTTCAGGGTTTGGGTGCGGGACTGGACTTTCTCCTGCACCTTTCCCTCGATGAGTCGGCCGAAACAGAGGAGTAGACTGGAGGGGATCTCGACGCCGGGAATGTACTCGTCGACGCCGAAGGCGCCAAGATCGATGAAGGCGAAAGATTCCAGACCCGAAAGACTGCCTGCTTTGCCTTCGCCCGAATCGAGTTCGAGGGCAAGTTCATCCAGACCTTTTCGCCGCGCACCGCGGAGGGAGTCCCAGGAGATCCTCTCATCCACTAAGGAACCGTAGGCGATGTCGGCGCCCGCTCCGGCATTCGCTGCGTCAAAGGCATGTTGATAGGCCGAAACGGCGAACTTGACGAGAAGCCCCCGATAGCGGCCCGGTGCGAGACGGGCGTCGGCCCCCGAGCTGCAAAGCCGTTCGAGAAGCGACACGAGTTCGGTCGCGTCCACGGTCAGGCGGATGGTGGACAGGATCGAAGTCCGGTCCGCCAGATACTCCGATGCCTGCCTCCGTTCCGGCGCGGTCACCGCTCTCCGGACATCGCGCTCGATTATCCGGCCGCCCTTGCCTGAGCCTGCAAGCCCGATCAAATCTACACCCAATTCCCTGGATACCCGGCGGGCGCGCGGGGAGGAAACGATCCTGGATCCATGCTCTGGCGCTTGTCCGGGAGGCCCGGGGGGCATCGCAGCCGGGCTGGCGGGCAGTGCAGCTCCTGCAGGAACCTCCGCGGGCGCCGCGCCTGCTGGCGCAACGTCTCCGGGCAGGGCCTCACCCGCATCGAGGAGGCAGCCGATCACGGTGCCGACCATCAGTTCGTCACCCTGCTTCGCCCGTCCCGGAAAGATGTGCAGGACGCCCGCCTCCTCCGAGACGACTTCCGCGTTTGCCTTGTCGGCTTCGATGAGGAACAGCGCATCGCCAACAGCGATTGCGTCTCCCTCCTTCCTGAGCCATTCGACGAATACGCCCTTCTCCATCGACCACCCGATGCGGGGAATGATGACGTCGCTAGCCATGGGATGACCTCATTCCGCCCGCAGCTCGCGGACGCTGCGGACGATGGAATCGGCGCTGATGATTACGGCTTTCTCGAGCGAGGGACTATAGGGCGCCGGCGCGAAACCGGCATGAAGCCTGCGGATCGGCGCATCGAGATCATCGAAGGACTCGTCGCAGATGCGCGCGGCGATTTCCGCGGCCACGCTGCAGGGCGCGTAGTCCTCCTCGACGATGAGCAGCCTGCCTGTTTTCGAGACCGACCGGCGAATAGTTTCTATGTCGAGGGGAGCCACGGTCCGTGGATCGATGATCTCTACCGAGATGCCTTCTTTTTCGAGAACCTGCGCGGCCTCGATGCTGCGCGGCACCATCGCCGAGATGGCCACAATCGTCATATCCCGTCCCTCGCGAACGACAGCCGCCTGGCCGAAGGGAATGGCATATTCTCCCTCGGGCACCGGTCCCTTCAATCCGAGCAGGGCACGGTGCTCGAGAAAAATAACGGGGTCCTTCGAGCGAAGGGATGTCTTGAGAAGACCCTTCGCATCGGCGGGCGTGGCGGGTAGAACGACATGAAAACCCGGGATGTGGGCAAAGAACGAGTAATAGTTTCCTGAATGGTGCGCCGCTCCCGAGGAGAAGATGCCCATACATGCTCTGACGACGATCGGTACGCTGACACGGCCGCCGCTCATCCACCGCATCTTTGATGCCTGGTTCACGAGATCGCTGATCGCGTCGAGGGCGAAGTCGACGAACATGCAGTCAACCACAGGCCGTGCGCCGGCCGCCGCCGCGCCGATGCACATGGTCGTGAATCCGCGCTCGCTGATGGGAGTGTCGCACAGGCGCTCGGGGCCATAGCGATCGAACAAGCCGACCGTCGTGCTAAAATTTCCGCCACGGCGACCTATGCCCTCGCCGACGACGAAGATCGTGGAATCGCGGGCCATCTCCTCGGTGAGGGCCTCGCGCGCCGCCTCGATATAGCTGAGCTCACGCACGGGCTCCTCCTGATGGGTCCGCGAGGACATGGTCGAACTCGGTCGATGGATCGGGGGAAGGGCTCTTCAAGGCCTCCGCATTGGAAACATCGATCTTCTTCGCGATCTCCCGGTCAATGGCGGCCAATTCATCGGCACTCGCGATCGAACCCGCCGTGATGTACTCCGAGAACCGCTTGATCGGATCGCGTTTTTTCCAGTGCTCGACCTCTTCCCTGGACCGATAGCCGGACTCGGGCATGCCCTCGGCGTGCGAACGATGCCGATAGGTCTTGAACTCGAGGAGGGTCGGGCCCTTGCCCGCGCGGGCGAGCGCGATCGCATCACCGGCTCTGGCGTAGACTTCGAGCATGTCGGTGCCATCGGCGACGGCGCACCTGAGCCCATAGCCCGCGGCCCGCTTGACGACGCTGGTCTGCTTCGTCACCGAGGAGAAGGGAACCTCAGTCGCGTAGAGATTGTTCTCGCACACGAGTATGACGGGAAGCTCCCAATTGGCAGCCATGTTGCAGCCTTCGTGGAATGCCCCGTTGTTGACAGCCCCGTCGCCGAAATAGGCCACGGCGACGCGATCGGTCCTGTTGAGCTTGAAGGCATAGGCGGCGCCCGTCGCGAGAAGGATACTTGGTCCCACGATGCCGTTCGTGCCCATGAGTCCTATTTCGGGCTTGAACAGGTGCATGCTGCCTCCGCGGCCGCCGGAAGCGCCGCCTGAGCGACCGTAGAGCTCCGCGAACAGTTCGAAAGGTTCCAGCCCCTTGGCGATCGCGTGCCCATGACCTCGATGCGTTCCGAATACATAGTCGTCTTTCCTGAGGTGGGCGCTCAGGCCTGTCGCGATCGGCTCCTCTCCGATGTAGGTGTGGCAGCCGCCGTAAATGAGCCCTGCCTGGAAGGACTTGATAAGGCGCTCTTCGCATTTGCGTATCTCGACCATCTTCCGGTACAGCAAGAGGAGGGTTTCCCGATCGAGCACCGCGCTGATATGGCTCTTCATGGCCGAATGATAGGTTTGCAGGTCCGGGAACCACAAGGTGCAGGCTCGCCCTGCTCCTTAGAAATGTCCCGCCCGGACCCACAGCGGAATGCCCGACGCTGTCGTTCAGGAAGGAGACGAGGCAGAGAACGAGGCAGAGCGCCTTACACCCGGTCAGGCGCCGGGTTTCGCACGATAGCTTTCGAGCAAAGTATTGAGGACGCTGTTAAGATGCTCGCGGATTATTTTCTCGCATTTCGCGATTTCCATTTTTTCGATCGCTTCGATAAGCTCTTCGTGTTGGTCTGAACCGCCGGCAAAGTTGTAGACATTATGGATGTTCTTCGTATAGATGAGAAAACCGATCTGAGGCTTGAGGCTCAGCCAGAGCTTGTGGAGCCGTCTGTGGCCCGAAGCCCGCACAATTTCCTCGTGGAATTCGAGGTCCATTTCGACGGCTTGTTCCAGAACGGCGCCTTCGGTGATGCTGGTGCGAAGTTTATCGACGATGGTCCGCAAGCGCGAAACGTCCGGTTTTGAGCGGCCGCTGCAGATGTAGCGCAGGGCCAACTGCTCCATCGAGAGCCTGAGACTGTGGATCTCCTCGATGTCCTCCTCGGTCATGATGACGACCTTGACGCTCCGGTTGGGCTCCCGGAGGACCAGACCTTCCTGCTCGAGGCGTATGAATGCATCCCTGATCGGTCCCCTGCTCGTGTTCAGCTGTTCGGAAAGTTCCTGCTCGAGGAGTTTTTGTCCCGGCTGGATTCTTCCACTAAGTATGCCCAAGCGGATATTGTTGGCGACTTCGACGGAAAGTGAACTCTTGTCGACCGGTGCAAGCATGATGGGCGTACCTCTCGGACTGTTGGCGCACGCTGGGGGCGCATACGGCGGGCAACGCTAATAAATACCGTACTCAACCGCTCCTGTCAATGCTGACTAGAAATCCCTCGTATATCCACAGGTCCATCCTCCGTCCACGGCGATGACCTGACCTGTGATGTAGGAACTCTCCTTTGCGCAGAGGAAGGCGACGATCCCCGCGATCTCCTCGGGCACGCCGGGACGACCGAGGGGAATGTGAGAAAGCATGCGGCTCGTCATGTCGTCGAAGTCGGCTCCCTTGACGTAGAACAGGCTCTTCGTGCCTTCAAGCTGGATCGATCCCGGAGCGACGGCGTTCACGAGGATCCCGTGCGGCGCGAGTTCGAGCGCCATGGAGCGGGACATGTTGTGCACGGCGGCCTTGGCCGCCGTGAATGCGATCTGCTTCCGCGCGGGAACGAGGCCGAAGACCGAGCCGATGTTGACGATCCTTCCCGATGACTTCGCGATCATTTCCCGTGCCACGAGCTTCGAACAGTTGTACACGCCGTCCAGGTCCACCGAGAGGATGCGTTCCCACTCGTCGTCCGGAAACCCGTCGATGTCGGCACGCTTGTGCCCGGCAATATTGACGCCCGCGTTGTTCACGAGTATGTCGATCCTGCCATGGTCCTTTATGACACCGTCGACGAGGGCCTGGACACTCGCCATCGATGCTACGTCCGTGTCGCGGTACTCGAAGGGGCCGATCCCGGAAAGTTCCTCGAGCGCCTTTTGGCCGCCTTCCCTGTCGAGATCGGCGTTGACGACGATGGCCCCGTTCTCCAGGAGACAACGGGCGATAGCCTTCCCGATCCCCCCGGAGGCGCCCGTGATGATGGCTACGCGCCCCGACAAGTCGACTTTCATTCGGATCCTCCAGCTCTTTTCATCTGCATGGCTTGGACGATACAACATGGTGCCTTCATGATAAAGCGGCGCAGGTGATAACACTCATTAGAAATGACCAGCAGAAATGACCGGCGCGGGGATTCTCTTCGCCCTGACATTTCTATCGAGTGAGCGTGGGCTTTTCTGGCCAAGGGATCATTCCGGGTTTATGATTCGGTCATCCGGAGGGAATACCGTGCCCAGCAAGATCGAGGTTGTTTCGGCGTTGAAGGAAACGGGGGTAGTTGTCGTGCTTCGGGTCGACAGCCAGGTCGATCTCGTGCCCGTCGCGAGGGCACTGCGGGAGGGCGGCATCCGCCTGCTCGAGATCACGATGACGATGCCCGACGCGCTCGATTGCATACGCGAGACGTCGGAAGGCATGAAGGGGAGCGACTTCTATATCGGCGCCGGCACCGTGCTGGACGCGCAGACCGCGCGGGCGGCCATCCTCGCCGGGGCCGAGTTCCTCGTCGGACCCAACTTCGACCAGGGTATGGTGGATATCTGCCACCAGTACGGAAAGGCGGTCGTGGCAGGGGCCATGACGCCGACGGAAATCCTCGGCGCCTGGAAGGCGGGCGTCGACGCGGTCAAGCTCTTCCCCGCGAAGAACGTCGGCGGTCCCGACTTCATCAAGGCGGTCAAAGAACCCCTCCCCCAGGTGGAAATCCTGCCCACGAACGGCGTCGATTTCCAGACGGCTGCCGCCTACATTCAGGCTGGAGCCATCGCCGTCGGTGTCGGCAGGATCATTGTCGGCAAGGAACTCATCGCGGCCAGGGACTACACGGCCATCACTGAAAACGCGCGTAAGATGATCGGCATCATTCGCGAAGCCCGGGCGGGCAAGGTGTCGTGAGGCTCGTCAATCCCGGCGGCTTACGTATTCTCTACGCACGATAAAAAATCCAGCTGCGATCCTGAAAAGTCCGAAAAGCCAAAAAATCTTCTTGCCAGATACGCAAAACGGGTGTAGCTTGACCTATCCTACAGGTCTATAGGTTTCAAAGAGAGGGAATCGGATGGCGAGTTTTGCCAAGATTCAAACCAACAACAAACACGAAATGGTCGCAGCCTCGCTGGAAGAGGCCATCCTGTGCGGCAGGCTCAAGGTGGGGGAAAAACTACCTTCCGAACAGAGTCTGGCCGATCAGTTCGGCGTCAGCCGGAATATCATGCGGGAAGCCCTGCGCAACGTCAAAGCCCGCGGCCTGCTTGAGGTGAAGAACGGAGACGGCAGCTACATCACCAAACCCAAGCCGACCGATCTCAGCGACATGATGAACCGCTTTATGGTCCTGAACGATTTGACGATCAGGGATTACTTCGAGATACGATCCGTTCTCGAGGTCAAGGCCTGCGAGCTGGCGGCCCTTCGCGCGACCAAAGAGGACATCGAAAACCTGGAGGACATCGCCTGTGAGATGAGGGCGAACCTCCATGTCCGGGAGAAGATGACACTGCTCGATTTCAAATTCCACCAGACCATCGCGAGCGTAACCAGGAATCCGCTCTTCAGTTCCCTCCTGCAGCCGCTCAAGAGCATCATGATCAACCTCTTCGACTACGCCTATTCCGCCCGTGCGCTCGAGGAGGCGAAGAATGGCCATATGCGCATTATCGAGGCGCTCAGGGAGAAAAACCCGGAGCTCGCGCGCGCTGCGATGACGCGCCACATCGAGGTATCGGAGTCCAATCTCACCCTCATAGCCCAACAGACCGACGACACGGAACGCCAGGCAAATCCGGCGGAAAAAACACCCGCGGTTCGGGGCGCCAAGGAAAAAGGTTCGTAATGCGGACGGGACTGCCGGGATGGTGAGTCCGGAACGCATGAAAAAGACAAGGAGTCGAAAATGGACGGAAAGGAGAGATTCTCCCGGATACTCAGGCACGAACCGGTCGACAGGATAGGCCTGTTCGAGGTCTTTTGGGGAGAAACCGCTCAGGCTTGGACAGAGCAGGGATATCTGGAAAGGCCGGATGCGGCGAGCGACCATTTCGGGCTCGACATCCGGCGGACGGGCGGGGAAGTCACGCCGATGTCGTGGAAGGCGGTGAATCTCATGGCCGACCTCGATGCCGGCGAGACCGTCGTCGAGGAGAATGATTCGGTCAAGCTGATACGGGACGGGAATGGCGCCTACCTGCGCTGGCTGAAAAACGGTTCGGGCGCTCCCGAGCACGTGGATTTCACCGTCAGGGATCGTCAGAGTTGGGAAGAGCTCATCCTGCCCCATCTGCGGGACGAGCGGAGCTACGAACGGCGCATCGATTTCGAGCACTACCGGAACCTGCGCGCGAAGTGCGCGCGCGATTCCCTGTTCTTCAACTGCGGTACGATCGCAGCCTTCGATCTCATGTCCCCGATGTGCGGCCACGAACACTTGCTCGCCGGTATGGCCCTCGATGGCGAGTGGGTGAGCGAGATGGCTTTGACTTTCGCCGAAGTGACGATCAAGTTGCTGGAAATACTATTCGAAAGAGAAGGCCTGCCGGATGGGCTCTGGGTCTGGGATGATCTCGGCTACAAGGGCACTCCGTTCATGTCCCCGCACATGTATAGAGAGATTATCTTTCCCGCCCACAAGCGACTTTTCGATTTCGCCCACAGCCGCGGCCTGCCTGTCGTCCTGCACTGCGACGGCTTCGTCGAGGCGCTCATCCCGCATCTCATCGAGGCAGGTATCAATTGCCTCCAACCCATCGAGGTCAAAGCGGGCATGGACCTCGTGAGGATCAAGCGCAATTTCGGCGAAAAGATAGCCCTGATCGGAGGGATGGACGAAAGGGTCCTGGAAACGAACGACCTCGCGCTGGTCGATGCCGAGCTGGAGAAAAAGCTTCCGGCGGCCATGGCGGGCAGCGGGTATGTGCTGCAGAGCGACCACAGCGTGAGCCATAAGGTCGAGTACGCAACCTACCGTCATTTCGTCGAGCGGGGTCTGGAAATCGGAACTTACTGAGGATGTCTCACCGCGGCCCGGGTGGCCCGGTTTTCGATTGATCTTTAGAGGAGGTTGAGGATGATGAGGATTACGAGTGTCAAGAAAATGTGTCTGCTGAGTCTGCTCGTCCTCGTGACGGCGCTCTCTGTCACCGCGCAGACGACTCGACCCAAGATGCGCATGTGGGTCGACCACCCCTTCCTGGTCAAGGCCACGGAAGGACTGCTCAAGTCCTATGCCCTCGAATGGGCCCAGTCCAAGGGAGTGGATCTCGAGTATTCGCAGAACTCGGACAAGATCATGTATCCCCGCATCGATGCGGCGATCGAGAGCAAGACCCTGCCGGATGTCATGCTCATCAACATCTCATGGCTGCCGAAGCTCCTGCGCGCCAACCTCGTGCAGGATGTGACCGACCTCGCCAAGGAACTCAACGGCAACATGGGCGGCTTCGCCAAAGGGGCGATCGCCGCGGTCACGACCCCCGAGGGGAAGTTCACGGCCGTCCCCTTCCTCGGCAGCTCCGAGATGTCCTACGTCCGCAAGGACCTCCTGGACGCCAAGGGCATCGCCGTTCCGGACACCTGGGATGACCTGATCAAGGCGGCCAGGGCCATCAACAATCCGCCCACTGTCTGGGGCTTGGGGCACCAGGTTTCGGCCACGGCCTACGACGCGGAACGCCACAACCAGGCCATGATCCTGTCCTACGGCGGAGCGGTTTTCAGTAAAGACGGCAAGAGCATAGTCCTGGATTCCCCGCAGACCCGTGCGGCGATCAAGCTCATCAAGGACGCGTACGTGGACGGCGTGTTCCCGAAGGATGTGATCACCTGGGACGACGCGGGGAACAACAATGCATACCAGACCGGGAAGGTCGGATTCATCGAGAACACCGGCAGTGTCGCGGTCTGGCTCAAGGCCAACGACCCCACGCTGTTCGGCAACTCCGTATTCAAGCTTTTCCCGGCGGGCCCGGCAGGCCGTTTCATCCAGGGCGATGTGTGGGTCCTTTTCATTCCCGGCACCACCAAGTACCCCGACCTGGCCAAGGACCTTGTCCGGAATCTCAGCGGGAAGGACAATCAGGAGGAGCTCCTCACCGCGATGAGCGGATTCCGCGTGCCGGTGTACATCGACCTCACCAAGCTCCCGATCTGGCAGGATCGCTCGCTCAAGCCGCTCGCCGATTCGGCACCCTACGTCTACTACCCCGGCTACCCGGGGCCGGTCACGGCCCTGGCGCTGGAAGAGTTCAAGCAGCTGGTCCTGGCGAAGATGATGGTTCGCGTCCTGAGCGACAAGTGGACCGCGGACCAGGCGATCGGCGAGGCTGTCGAGACGCTCAAACGCATCCAGACATCGCTTCAATAACGCCCGGGGCCCTCCGGAGGCGTTTCCCACGAACCCTCCGCGGGGGCCTGATCCGGCCTTTTCGAAAGTTCCTGTGCCACCATTAGGGAGTGATATGCCGATGCTGTTCCAATCCTTGCGAAATAGATCAGGCGCCAGTCAGGGAAGGCGTTACGAACAATCCACTGCGGGATTACTGTACATAACCCCCCTCGTCCTCGTGCTCGCCTGCCTGCTGCTGTACCCCATCGGATACTCGGTCATCGGCAGTTTGCAGTCGAAGATCGTGGGAAGCCCCGGAAAATACATCGGCCTCGGGAACTACGTCGAATTGCTGACCAAGGACCGCGCCTTCGCCGAAGTTCTGTTCAATACGATCCTCTACGCCGCGGCCTCCGTGGTTTTCAAGGTCTTGCTTGGGTTCATCGCGGCGCTCTTCCTCAACGAGCAGGTGGTTGGACAGAGGTTCTTCCGCGGCTGGATGATGATCCCCTGGATAATACCGACCCTGGTCGTCGGATTGATGTTCCGCTGGATGTTCGACCAGACGGGCGGCGTCCTCAACTTCATCATCCAGAAGACCGGCCTGATGAAGATCCCTCCCGCATGGCTCGCGGAAAAGGTCCTGGCGCGGGGAGCCGTCATCTTCGCCAATATCTGGCGAGGCTTTCCCTTCTTCATGATCACGATTCTCGCCGCGATGCAGTCCATCTCCAACGAGCTCTACGAGGCAGCCGAGATCGATGGCGCATCGGCCTTGCAGCGCTTGCGCGCTATCACGATACCAGGCGTGCGTCCGGTCGTTCTGATTGTGGTCATCCTTTCGACAATATGGACATTCAATGACTTCGAACTCCTGTGGGTGATGACCGGCGGGGGACCAAGCTTCAGCACCCACATCTTCGTCACCTACGCCTATCAGCTCAGTTTTCTGGGCAGCCGCTTCGGGTACGCGATGGCGGTCTCACTCATCACGACACCATTGATTGTCATATTCATCATGCTGCTTGTCCCGCGCATCCTGGGAGACGAAGAATGATCATCACCAGGCGACGTCCCAGCCCCCTCCAGGCTCTTGTTGTATACGGCAGTCTCATTGCCCTTTCGCTGTTCGCGGCTTTCCCCGTCTACTGGATTTTCCTGACTTCCCTCAAGAAGGGCCGGGACGTCTTCAATACCGCACAGATCCTGTTCCCGACCAAGCTGACGCTTTTTAACTATATAGAAGTGTTCAAGCAGCACGAGATCATCAAGTGGATCGAGGTCAGCACGCTCCTCGCCGCGACCAGCACCATTATGGCCCTGGCCGTGGGCATCCTGGCGGCCTATAGCCTGACCCATTTCCGGTATCGGGGCAGGCGGGTATTGGCCCTTTCGATCTTCTTCTCCTACGTGATACCCAAGGGCCTGTTGTTCATTCCGCTGTTCCTCGTGCTCAACCAGCTGGGACTGGTCGACACGTTCCTGGGCCTGGTCCTCGCCCACGAGACCTTCAGCGTCCCCTTCTGCACCTGGCTGCTGTACGGGTATTTCAAGACCCTGCCGAAGGAATTGGTCGACGCGGGGCGGATCGACGGATGCGCGCCCCTGGGTATCCTGTCCCGGATCCTCCTTCCGTTGGCCGCGCCGGGCGTAGCCACGGCGGCGATTTTCTCGTTTACGACTTCATGGAATGAATTCCTGTATGCCGCGACACTGATCACCAACGACAGGCTCATGACCCTTCCCCTGGGCGTGGCCGGCTTCCTGACCGCGGACACCTACCAGTGGGGCCCGATGATGGCCGCGGCGATCATCGCGATCCTGCCCATGCTGCTGCTGTTCATTTTGGCCCAGCGCTATATCGTGCAGGGACTCACCATCGGCGCGGTCAAGGGATGAACTGAAAGAAGCAGGAGAGAATATGCGAACTGAAACCTTGGAGAAATTCTGCGTAAGGGCCATGGCCCGGGCAGGCATGAGCGAGGAGGACGCGGCGGCGGTCGCGGAGGTCCTGGTGATGACCGACAGCTGGGGCACCCACACGCACGGGACAAAGCAGCTGAGAGGGCTTTTGAAAAACTTCCGCGACGGGAAGATGGACATCCGGGCCGAGGCCTCGCTCGTGGCCGAAGGCCCGGCCTGGGCGCTTTTCGACGGCAACCATTCCATGCCCATCACGAGCGCCCTCACGGCCATGCGCACCGCCATCGACAAGGCTCGCGTGGCGGGACTGGCCTTTGTCACGGTGAGGAACTCCGGCCATTTCGGAGCCGCCGGTTACTATGCCAACATGGCCGCCCAGGCGGACTGCATCGGCCTCAGCATGTGCAATGTCGATCCCGGCGTGTCGGCTCCCGGCTCGCGCGGGTCGGTGCTCGGAACCAATCCCATCGCATACGCGGTGCCCGACGGCTCGGGAGAAGCGGTGTTCCTCGACATCGCGACGAGTGTCGTGGCCGCCGGCAAGATCTACAGGGCGCAGGCGGTGGGCGAGAAGATACCGGAGGGCTGGCTGCTCGACGGGGACGGGCTGACCACGACCGACCCGTCCGGGTATCCGCGGGTCGGCGCGCTCATGCCGATGGCCGGCCACAAGGGATTCGGCCTGGCCCTGCTGATCGAGATACTCACCGGGCTGATCTCCGGAGGCGCGGTCGGCAGCGAAGTCACGAGCTGGGTGATGGGCCCGGAGCGGGTCAACCAGTCGCTCTCGTTCACCGCCATCGACATCGCGTCCTTCATGCCCGTCGACGTTTTCAAGTCGCGCGTGGCCAAGCTCGTCGGCGAGATCAGGCAAGCACCCAAGGCGGTCGGCGCAAAGCGGATCTACCTGCCCGGGGAGATGGAGTGGGAACGCCGGAGGGCGGCGCTGAGGGACGGGTTGCGCCTGCCCGAGGACGTGCTCGCCAGCCTGCGCGGCCTGGCGCGGGATTTCGGGCTGGACTTCGATGAAGACGACGCGAAAGGGGAGGGAAGGGTATGATGACCTCGCGCGAACGGGTGCTCTGCGCCTTGAATCACGAGGAGCCGGACCGTGTGCCGATTTTCATCGGCGCATCCGGCGCCACAACCATGCTGGCGGCGGCCTACGATCGTCTCAAGGCTCACCTCCATATCAGTAGCCAGACCAAGGTTTTCTGGCGCGCCCTCCAGTACTCCCTGCTCGACGAGGAAGTCATGCGGCGTTTCGGATCCGACGGGCGCATGTTGACGGCAGGCCCGGCGCCGACGGTCAACGAGCGGGAACTGCCCGGCGACGCCTTCGTGGACGGCTGGGGCATCCCCTGGTCTCGCGCGCCCGGCGGCCACTATTACGAGATCTCCAAGCCACCTCTCGGGCAGGCCGCGATCGACGACATCGCGCGGCACCCCTGGCCTGACCTCGCCAATCCTGTCCGCTTCGCCGGCATGGCGGCCAGGGCGCGGGAGATCCAGGATTCCGGCTACGCCGTCGTGGCGCTTTCTGGCGTGTCGCCCTTCGAGTACTGCGGCATGCTGCGCGGCATCGAGAACTGGATGATGGACCTGGCGGGGGACCCGGACTTCGCCAGAGCGCTGATGCGCAAGGTGACCGACCTCCAGCTCGCGGCCGTGGAAGGATTGCTCAAAGAGGCCGGCGACTGCATCGACGTCCTTGTCATGGGCGACGATCTGGCGGGCCAGGATACCCTCTTGATCTCGCCGGGCATGTATCGCGGGCTCATCAAGCCCTTCCACGCGGAGATCATGTCCGCGATCAGGCGAAAGACGAAAGCAAAAATCTTCTACCACACCGACGGGAACATCTATCCCCTGATCGGCGACCTGATCGAACTCGGCGTGGAGCTCCTGAACCCGGTGCAGGTCTCGGCGGGCGACATGGGAGACACGGCCCGCCTGAAACGGGAGTTTGGCAGGCGACTTTCCTTCTGCGGAGGGATCGACACGCAGGCCGTCCTGCCCAGAGGCACGCCGGCGGAGGTGCGCGCGGAGGTTCGCCGCCGGATTGCGGACCTGGGGCCAGGAGGCGGCTACATCTGCTCCGCCGTGCATTGCATCCAGCCCGACGTTCCACCGGAAAACGTGATTGCGCTGTTCGAGGAGGCGCTCGCAGCCGGCAAGTATCCCCTGAACACCGCAGTCTGACGGACGAAGGAAGGACTGATATGAAGCGAAACGAATTGTCTGGTGTCATCGTTCCGGTGATCACGCCGGTCGACGCGGAGGATCGCGTGGATGAGGCGGCCTTCAGGCTGATGATGCGACGCCTGGTCGACGCGGGCGTCGATGGCCTGTTCGTGGGCGGCTCGGCCGGAGAGGGCCCCTTGCTCACCGCAGTCGAATGGCGGCGCATGATCGAGATCGCCCATGACGAGGCGGGAGACAAGCTGCCTCTTCTGGGCGGCGCCATGGACAGTTCCACCAGACGGATACTGGAACGCGTCGAAATACTCGCGGCCTCGGGTTTCGAGTACTTCGTCGTCGCCCCCTCGTATTACATCACTCTGCGTACGCCAGGCGAGTATCTGCGCCTGTTCCGGGAGTGCGCGGCCGGTGCCCGGGGAATGAAGATGATCGCCTACAACATACCGAGCTGCACCGGCTCCCAGGTGCCCGTCGAGGTTGTGACGGAACTCGCCCGGCTCGGCACGATCGAGTATTGCAAGGAAAGCTCGGGCGACATGGGGTATTTCCGTCGTCTCCTTGGCGAAGGCGGACCCCATGGCCTCAAGGTCTTCATGGGTGACGAGCCCGGCATCGCTGAAGGATTGAGGGCGGGCGCGCGGGGCGTCGTACCGGTCTGCGCCAATGTGGAGCCGCAGACCTTTATCCGCGCCTGGCGGGCGGCGGGTCGGGGCGATTGGGACGAGCTCGCCGCGGCTCAGGCGCGCATCGAGGTCCTCCGCGAAAACATCGTCCGCGCCGGCCCGAACTGGATCTCCGGGATCAAGCAGGCATTGGCCGCTATCGGTTTCGGTTCCGGGAAGCCAGTCTCCCCTCTCGAACCGCTCAGCCAGGAACAGAAAGAACAGGTCAGGGGTTTCATGGCCCGGTCAAAATAGAGGGGGGGAGAATGACGCACAAGGATGGATTGATATGTTCGCTCAGGGAAACCGGCGTGGTGGCGGTGATACGGACGGAGAATCCGGTAGACTTGGGAGCAGTGGCTAAGGCCCTTCACGAGGGCGGCATCAAATTCATAGAAATCACCATGACCATCCCGTGGGCCCTCGAGATAATCAAGGATGTTGTGCGCGGTCTGCGCGACCTCGACATCTATGTGGGGGCCGGCACTGTTCTCGACGCCGAGACCGCCCGCCTGGCCATCCTCGCCGGCTCGCATTTCATCGTGGGACCTACCTTCGACCAGGGGACGGTCGACCTGTGTCACTCCTATGGCATTCCCGTCATGCCCGGCGCGATGACGCCGACGGAGATACTGCGCGCCTGGAAGGGCGGCGCCGACGTGGTCAAGGTATTTCCGGCCCAGAACGTCGGCGGCCCGGATTTCCTCAAGGCCGTCAAGGAGCCCCTGCCCCAGATCGAGCTCCTGCCAACCAAGGGCGTCGACTTCGAAACCGCCGGGGCATTCATCAAGGCGGGCGCGATCGCCGTCGGCGTCGGCGGCGCCCTGGTTCCGAAGGCCATGATGGCGGCCAGGGACTATCCCGCCATCACCGCCAACGCCCGCAGGATGATTCAGATCGTGCGCGATGCCCGCGCCGGGAGCGTGAGATGACCAAGGTGGCGACTGACAAGAAGGCCGTCTTCTTTGGTGAACTCATGATGAGGTTATCGACAAAGCACCATGAGCGCCTCGTCCAGGCCCGCGAATTCGACGTGAGCTACTCAGGCGCGGAGGCGAACCTCGGCGTGTCGCTGGTTCAGTACGGCGTTACGAGCTACATGGTATCGAGCGTTCCCGACAATGCCATCGGGGAAGCTTGCCTGAACTACCTCCGGCAGTTCGGCCTCAATCTCGACCACGTGAAGAAGAACGGTTTCCGCCTCGGCATCTACTACGTCGAGACGGGCGCCTCCCAGCGTCCCTCCACCTTCCTGTACAACCGCAAGGGCAGTTCCATCAACGAGCTTTCCGCAGGAGATTTCGACTGGGACGCGATCTTCGCGGGAAAGCACTGGTTCCATTTTACCGGTATCACGCCGGCCCTGTCGGACAGCGTCGCAGCCATCACCAAGGAGGCTTGTGCCGCGGCGAAGAGGCATGGCGTCACAGTCAGCGCCGACCTCAACTTCCGGCGCAAGCTCTGGTCGGTCGAAAAGGCGCGCAAGGAGATGGGCGACCTCATGCAGTACGTTGACGTCCTGTTCACCAACGAGGAGGAGGTCGAGCTCCTGTTCGGCATCAAGGCCCGCGGCACCGATGTCCATGCCGGCAAGCTGGATGAACAGGGCTACCAGGACGTCGCCCGCCAGCTGGTCGAACGCTTCGGCTTCACACATGTGTCGATAACATTGCGGGAAAGTGTCTCCGCTTCGGTGAATGACTGGTCCGGCTTCCTCTTCGACGGGAAGGATTTCTACATGAGCCGCAAGTACCATATCGATCCCGTCGTCGACCGGATCGGTGGCGGCGATGCTTTTTCCTCCGGGATCATTTATGGCTTGTTGACAGGACAGGACTTGCAGGAAACCGTGGAATTCGCCGCTGCCGCCTCCTGTCTGAAGCACACGATCCACGGCGACTTCAATCTCGTGAGCTTCGACGAAATCATGGAGCTGATTCGCAGCGGTGGCTCGGGCCGCATCCAGCGTTAAGCGAAAAAACTCAGGCAAGGAGGCTGTCGCGCTTTCCTGGCGGCGGTCCGTCATGACAATTCTATCGAGTGTATTCATCCGGCATTTTGACCCAGGAATGTGGCTCGTTTAGCATGCAGGCGTGGAAAAGGAGCAAGGAGGAACAATCAACGGAGCGCGTAGCACAGATTCTGGCCGACCAAGCCCCTGTGGTTGCCTGCCCAGAACGAATCAACGTCTGTCTCGGGATTGGGACCGGGAGAACGATGGAAGAAACAAGGGGATAGCGGAGGATTTCAAGCGTTCAGAGGAACCTTGTAATCCGGGTAGCGGACACTAAGCCCTTTTCGAGGAGGTATCTGAATGACAATGCTGAAGAACAATAGAACGAAGCTTCTGATCGTGGTGGTAGCGCTGGCACTGGCTGCTACTTCAATGGTAGGAGCGCAGGCGAAACCCAAATCCCTGATCGTCTGGGTTCAGAAAACATTCGTTCCCGAGGCGAATGACGCGCTGAAGGCGAGATTCGAGGAATACGGCGCGAAGAATGGCATCAACGTGACCTGCGAAATCATGGATAATGCCGTTCTCATGCAGAAGCTCGCGGCCGCCGTAGAGGCGAAGCAGCCGCCGGATGTCTGCTACACGTATCAATCCAAATGTGTCGAGTACGCGGACAAGGGACTTATCGTGGATGTAAGCGACGTCCTCGCCGAAGTCGAAAAGGACAACGGCAAGATGTTCGGCTCGGCCAAGAACTGGGGAGCTTTCAACGGCAAGTTCTATGCTGTCCCGCACACCTTACAGTGCTACCCGATGTGGTACAGGAAGGACCTGCTCGCCAAGGCTGGTTTCACCGCTCCGCCCAAGACCTGGGAAGAACTGCGCGTTCAGGCCAAGGCGACCACCTCCCCCAAGGACGGCATCTGGGGCGTCGCGTTCGGCTTTGGCCCCACTGCGACGGACCACAAGAACATGATGAACTCCGTCCTCTGGAGCTACGGCGGCGGCATTATCAAGGATGACGAGGTAATAGCTGATTCCCCGCAATCCATCCAGGCCTACAAGGTGATCGCCGACATCATCGCGGAATCGAACAATCCCGATGGCGTCACTGGCGACGACATGTACAACAACAAGGCCTACCTTTCGGGATCGGCATGCTTCATCCTCAATCTTCCCTCGATCGCCGCGTCGCTCAAGAAGGACGCCCCGGATATCTGGGCCAACACGGGCGTCGCGCCCTGGCCGGC
This sequence comes from Treponemataceae bacterium, assembly GCA_963678065.2. Classification (GTDB taxonomy): domain Bacteria; phylum Spirochaetota; class Spirochaetia; order Treponematales; family Rectinemataceae. The sequence goes on along the minus strand of CAXXVZ010000002.1, from coordinate 436,315 downwards.
CGGACCCAAGGGCAGGTTCTCCATACTGGTGGGCAGCGGCTTCATGGTCTTTAAGAATCCGACCAACCAGGACACCGCGAAGAAACTGACGAAGTACGTCCTGGACAAGAGTTGGTACGATCCCTGGGTCAAAGCCTTCGCCCCCCTCTCCATGCCGGTATATGCCCGCAGCCTGACCGATCCGTTCTTCACGAACGATCCTGTGAACAAGGCCGTCATCGAGTCGGCCGAGACCGGTTACTCGGAGGAGTATCCCAGCAAGGCCATGACGCCGATACAGGGCGTGGTGCTGAACCAGATGTTCCCCAACAAGCTGCATTCCTGGATGGTGACGGACAAGATGACGGTCGAGGCCGCCGCGAAGCGCTTCGCCGACGAATGCCGAAAGATCGTCAACGATTTGAAAAAAGCGAAAAACTGATCGCGGTTTGACCGATCTGATCCAGTAGGATCGCGGAGCAGGCAACCAGCTTGCCCCTCGATCCTGCCGGGCGCAATTGGAGGGCAGAGTACCATGGCTCCGACAAGGGGAAAAAAAAGAATCGATATATTCCCGTACGCGATCGCTGCCCCGGCAATGATCATCCTCATCGTCGGCATGGTATTCCCGATAGCCTGGACTGTTTACAACAGCTTCACCGACAAGAAAATCGGCTCCGAGGCGAAATTCACGGGATTGTCCAACTACGCATATCTGCTCGATGACGAGGCTTTCCGGCAAAGCGCCGCCAACACGGCTGTCTACTCCATTGGAGCCGTTGCCGGCAAGCTGGTCTTGGGACTCGCCATTGCCTTGCTCCTCCACGGGAACCTTTTCAAGCGAGGCTTCATCTTCAACAAGCGAATCCTGCGTCCGGCATTTCTGCTTCCATGGACGATCCCGGGCGTCGTCGCAATCTACATATGGAGTTCCCTGTACACCGGCAATGGCGGCATATTCAATTACGCGCTCCTGAACCTGGGACTGATATCGAAGCCGATCGGATGGCTCTCGACTCCCGTGATGGCCATGTTCTCGATGATTCTGGTGAATATCTGGAGGGGCACGCCCTTCTTCACGATAAATGTCCTGGCCGGACTCCAGACCGTGCCCGACGAGCTGTACGAAGCCGCAAGGATTGACGGTGCCAATAAATGGCACGAATTCCTCTACATTACGCTTCCATCCATCAAAGGCATCGTCCTGGTCACGACCCTCGTGTCCCTGATATGGACGATCAACGACTTCGAGACCCCCTGGCTCCTGACCGGAGGAGGTCCGGGAACCTCGACCTCCATAATCTCGATCGTCACCTGGAACTACGCATTCGGGCTTCGCGGAATGGGATTCCTCGGAAGGGCGTCCGCATCCTCGCTTTTGACGATGCCGGTCATGCTCCTGATCATGATACCTGTCATCAGGAACCTCATAAAAGGAGAGCATTCATGATCGACAGGGGTGCCTTGTACAGGAAACTGCGGCTCCTGGCAATCTACTTCTTCGCCCTGATGCTCCTGATCTGGACGCTCTTCCCCATCTACTGGCTGGCAATATCGTCACTCAAGCCCACGAGGGAGATAATCGGCAGGATCCCGACCTTCTGGCCCGGAAAGGTCATTTTCGATCATTATGCCTGGATACTGACCAACGGCGCTTTCATGCGCAGCCTGCTCAATTCCATTTACATTTCCGGAGGCTCGACCTTCATCACGATTTTCGTGAGCCTTCTCGCTGGCTACGCGATCGGCAGGCAGAAGATGAGGGGCAAGATGATCATGGCCCAGTTCGTGCTCTTCACCTACCTCATACCACTGTTCATGCTGTTCATCCCCTTCTACGTCCTCTTGTCCAAACTCGGCATCAGCAATACCACCGGGTCCCTGTTCTTCGTATATCCTGTGCTATCCATTCCATATGCGACCTGGATATTCATCACGTATCTCAAGAGCATCCCACGCGAGCTCGAGGAAGCGGCTCTCCTCGATGGCTACTCGCGATTTACAATTATCATGAAGATTATCGTTCCGGTGGCGGCGCCGGGGATCGTGGCCACGGCCATCTACACCTTCACCAGAGTCTGGAACGACTATCTCATGGCCTTCATCCTCATCAACAGCCAGAAACGCTTCACAGTCATGCTCGCGATAGCCGACCTGATAATCGGCGACCAGGTGGCCTGGGGAAGGTTGTTTGCCGCTTCCATGATCGCAAGCGTCCCGGTGACTGTCATGTATTTCGTCGCCGCGAAGCAGATAACCGCCGGGCTGACCGCGGGAGCCGTGAAACAATGATGTCCGAGCGGACATCCGCCGGGCGGGCTCGAACACAGGAGAACGGGATGGACACGGACAAGAAGAAAATCGTCACCTTCGGAGAACTCCTCCTCAGACTCGCGCCGCCCGGCGTCGAGCGTTTCGTCCAGGCGAACAGTTTCGATGTCCGCTACACGGGGGCTGAAGCGAACGCCGCGGTATCGCTTGTCAACTTCGGCATGGAGGCCTATGTGGTCTCCAAGGTTCCCGCGAACGAGATAGGACAGGCCTGTCTGGACTACCTCTCCCGTTTCAGAGTCAATGTCGACCACGTGGCGAGGGGCGGTGAACGACTCGGCCTCTTCTACCTCGAGACCGGCGCGGCTCAGCGGCCCTCCAAGATCATATACGACCGCTCCCGGAGCGCCATCTGCGATTCGGGTCCGGGAGACTACGACTGGGACGAGATATGCGCCGGCAAGGACTGGTTCCACTTCTCGGGAACACTGCCCGCCCTCGGAGAGAAGCCGCGGGCGCGGCTATCCGAAGCCCTGGTCGCGGCCAAGGCTGCCGGCCTCACCGTCAGCTGTGACCTCAACTACCGCGCCAAGCTCTGGTCGCCGCAGGAAGCCCAGCGCATCATGCCCGGCATCATGGAGCGTGTCGATGTTCTCATCGGCAACGAGGAGGACGCCGAGAAAGTCTTCGGCATGAAGGCCGAAAGCAGCGATTCCTCGAAGGGTCTGCTCCCCGAAGAGTCCTATGCCGAACTCGCGAAGCGCCTCGCCGCGAAGTTCGGATTCAAGTCAGTCGCGACCACGCTCAGACAGAGCATCTCGGCCTCCGCGAATGGCTGGAGCGGCATGCTCTGCGATGGAAGAACTGTTTATTCGAGCAGGAAATACATGATCGAACCGATCGTGGACAGGGTCGGCGGAGGGGATTCCTTCTCCGGCGGTCTGATCTACTCGATGCTCTCGGGGCTTTCCTTCCAGGACTGCATCGAGTTCGCCGTAGCCGCCTCCTGCCTCAAACACTCGATTCCCGGCGACTTCAATCTCTGTTCGCTCGACGAAGTTCGCGCCCTGGCGGCCGGCGAGACAGAGGGGCGGATTCAACGATGACTCACCGCTCGCGTTTCGAGGCGACGATGAAGCATGAACGCTGTGACAGGCCGCCCATCGATTGCATCGCCGAGGGACAAGTTCCCGAGCGCCTCGTCCGCCACCTCGGGGCCGGCAGCTACGACGAGGCTCTTGAGCTCCTCGACATAGACTTCCGCCACCTCATGCATCACGACTTCCGCGCTCCTTATGAAAAGGATGAGCGCGGTTTCTTCACGGACATGTGGGGAGTCCGTCGCCGTCCCGTCGTCAACATCTATGGAACCTACGATGAGGTCGAGTATCGGCCTTTCGCGGACATCTCGTCCATGGACGAGGTCGAGGCGTATCCGTGGCCCTCGCCCGACCTTTTTGACTTTTCGGACATTGAGAGCCGCTGCGACCGCATCCGCGACAAGTATGTCGTCGTGTTTGGCCATCCAGGAATAATGGACCTCATCAATGGCACATCCTTCGGACGGGGCATGGAGCAAGTCCTCGTCGATATAGCCCTCGAAGATCCGGTGGGACTCGCCCTCCTGGAGAAACGGCAGGAGATACTCCTCGAAGTCGCCGAACGGGCGCTGCGAAAGGCCAATGGCAAGATCGACGTGCTCTGGATTGGCGACGACTACGGAACCCAGAACGGACCCCTCATGAACATAGATTCGTGGAAAACAGTCTTCGCGCCCAAGCTCAGGGCTTTCATCGACCTTGGCCACAAATATGGCGCGAAAGTGATGCTCCACTCCTGCGGATCGAACCGCGCCCACATCCCCCATTGGATCGATCTGGGTCTCGATATCTACCAGGCCGTACAGGTAGAGGCCGAGGGTATGGACGCCGGAGGGCTGTTCAGGGATTTCGGGAGGCATATCGTTTTTCACGGTATGGTAGGCCTCCAGAGCATATTGGCCCACGGGAATCCCGATGAGGTCCGAAAGGAAACGCGACGCATCGTGGCCGCTTCGGGCGGCTCGGGCTACATCCTCGCGCCTACCCACTTTCTCGAACTGGACACGCCGATGGGAAACGCCGTCGCCATGTTCGAGGAGGGGTTGGGAAGATGAGCGGGGCTTCCTGATCCCCATCCTTGTACCAGTGTCGCCGGAGTGCCGCGCGGTCTTCGCCGCGCGGGTTTCTCACCCAAGCCTGCTCCACCGCACGATCGCGTCGCTCCGTTCGCTTATCCCTGGCTGCAGGGCGGTGCCCAGCCCGGGCCCGGATGGGGGGGAGATGTGGCCGTCCGAATAGGCCGGGAGCTCCGTCAGCATATCGGCGTACCAGCCGAAATAGAAATTGCGCACCATTTCCTGAAGTTCGATGGTCGGGGACGCGATTCCCAGGTGGGTGCCTACCGTGAGCACGACGGGACCCGTGCAGTCGTGCGGCGCGACCGGAACACCGTAGGTCGACGCGAGCGCGATGACCTTCACCGCCTCGGTGATACCCCCCACCCAACCAGGATCGAACATCACATGATCCACCGCCCGGGAGGAGAGCAGGCGATGATAGTCCCACCTCGTGCCGGTCGTCTCCCCAACTGTCACCGGGATGGAGGTTGAGCGCTTGAACCGGACCAGCGCCTCGGTGCTTTCGTGCCGCAGCGCGTCCTCTATCCAGAATGGCGAGTATTCGGAGACCGCCCCCGCGATCATCGTGGCCGCCGGACAGGACCAGAGCGAATGCATCTCGAGCATGATGTCGAAATCCGGACCTGCGGCCTCGCGCGCCCTGCGGAAGATGTCCACGCCGTCGCGCAGGTCCGATTTGTAAATCGTCTGCCCGCCCGAGCGCATCGCCGCCTCGTCGAATGGCCAGATCTTCATCGCCGTCATGCCCATAGATTTCAGGCTGGCCACAAGCTCGTCGGGCGAATTGATGAAACCTATCAAGTCCTCGAAATCCACGCCTGTCGGCGTGCCGATCTGGGCTTTCCTGTTCCGGTCTATATTCGACGAGCCGCGCGCGTAGGCGGAGCCTGCGCAGGTGTTGTAGACGCGGATGCGGTCGCGGACCTTGCCGCCCAGGAGTTGGTAGATCGGACAGGATGTCGCCTGTCCCAGAATGTCCCACAAGGCTATGTCCAGGCTCGATGCGCCACGCACCGCGGCCGAGGAACCGGCGAATCCTATGAAGTCCTGGTGAAGGGATTCGTGTATCGCCGTAATCGCGAGGGGATCCTTCCCCAGGATGCGCGGCGCGATCGTTTCGTGGATGAAGGCTTCGACAGCCTCCACGCCGACGCAGTTCTCGCCGAGGCCGATGAGGCCTTCATCCGTGTGAACCCGGAGAAAAAGGATGCTGGGGAATTCCCCGAGCCTGATCGTCTCAAGTCCTGATACCTTCATTTTCCACCTCCAAATGCACTTGCATCATATCCGCGAAGACGGGAACGAGTGCCGAACCGGCTAACCCGCTTCGACTGTCTCATCGCCTCTGGCAATCGACTTCGCGTCCGAGGCCGTTGAGCGAACTCATATTCTTCATGTCGCTTCCGGAGACTTCGGGCGAGGTCGCGGACAGGGAGGCTGTCCTCCTCGTGGCGCATGGTGACTATGCGCATCCTCCTGGCTCGCCGGAGCGATCCTTCGCCGGGCAGGATGGGCCCCTCGGAGCGATGAGCTGCTTTCAACCTTTGACGGCACTCATCGCGATGCCCGCCGTGAAATACCTCTGGAAGACGAGGAAGACAATGATGATCGGAAGAGAGGCGACAACGCTCCCCGCCATGAGCATTCCGTATTCGACGAAAGTCTCGTCCATCATGGCCGCTATACCCAATGGCAGAGTCTTCATCGATCCGCGGGACAGGGCGATGAGTTGCCAGAAGTAGTCGTTCCAGCTGTCCCTGAAGGCAAAGACCGAGAGACTTATAATCCCCGGAACGACGAGGGGAACGACTATCTTGACGAAGATATAATATTCGGAAGCTCCGTCTATCTTCGCTGCGTCGAAGAGCTCGTCGGGAAGGGTCTGCGTGAACTGCCTCATCAGGAATATGCCGAAGGGCCATGCTATGAAGGGAAGGATCACGCCGAGATAGTTGTCCACGATCCTGAGGTCCTTTATGAGGAGGAAGAGGGGGACGAGCATGGTGTTCTTCGGTATCGCCATCACCATGATGAACATCCAGAAGATCATCTGCCTGCCCGGGAAGCGCTTCTTCGCGAGGGAGTAGCCTGCCATCGTGCACACGAGGACCGTCAGGAATGTGTAGGAACTGGCCATGACTACGCTGTTGAAGAGCCAGCGTCCGCCGGTCTTCGAGAATATCTTGGTGAAGTTGTCGAGCGTCGGGTGCAGGGGGAACCATTGCGGGACGAAGCCCATGAGGTCAAAGCGAGTCTTGAACCCGCCCGTCAAGGTCCAGTAGAAGGGGAACAGGAAGAGCAGCGCGATAATGAAAATCAGCGCCGAGGTGACCCGCTCGGCGATCTTCCATCGTGTCCCGTCTATCGTTCCGTGTACCTGGCGCATGAGGCTTTTCCCTTCCACCGGATCAGGACCCTGTGGTCCTGTCGGCGATCTTGAACTGGAATACCGAAACAAGCGATATGATCACTCCGAGACAGATGCCCATCGCCGAGGCGAGTCCGAATTTCTGGAGTCCGAAAGCCGTCTCGTAGAGCTGGAATACGATCGTCGTCGTGGAATAGAAGGGACCGCCCTTGGTCATGAGATTCACGAGGGCGAATGACTGAAAGAGGTTGATCGTGTTGATGACTATGACAAATAGCGTCGTCGGCCCCACGAGAGGGATGATGATTCTCACGAAGAGGGTCCACTTGTTCGCGCCGTCGATCAGCGCCGCTTCGGTTATCTCGTGAGAGATTCCCTGCATCGCGGCGATGTAGAGAATGATCGACATACCGACGTTGATCGAGAAGAGTATGAGGGAGAGGGTACCCAGGGCGTAATTGCTCCCGAGCCAGTTGATGGGCGGTATTCCCATCCTGCCGGTCAGATAGTTGATCAGGCCCATTATCGGGTTCAGCATGTTCTTCCAGACAATGCAGATCGTGACGATCGACGCGACCGAGGGAAGGTAGAAGGCGATGCGGTAGAACCCGAGTGACCTTGTCGACTTGCGGTAGATGAAGAAGGAAATGGCGAGGGCGAAAACGATGATTACAGGCACGTTCAGGACGACGAAGAGGGTCGAGTTGATGATCGATTTCAGGAAGACGGGATTCGCGGCGAGGTCGCGGTAGTTCTGGAGGCCGACGAAACGGAAGGACTTGCCGGCGTATTCCATGAGGCTCAGGGCCACGGTTCGGAAGAGGGGATAAATCTGAAAGACAAGAAAGAATAGCAGTGCCGGCAGGACGAAGATATAGCCGGCCGCGATCTCCTTGCCCGTGACGCGCGCTTTTCTTTCACGCACCCGCTGGCTCCTCGTCGGCTTCGCTGGCATTCTGGACAGGCACACTATAGGGCAATCCCATGGATATGCCAAAGCGACAGGCTCATCTGCTCTTTAGAAATGTCATCGCGCCGATCATGCGGCGGACGGGCGCGGAGGGCTTGCGGAGCATTCCGGACTCGTAGAGCCCTCGGGTTCGTGTGCCCCGCGAAAATGCCGTATGTCCCGAGCGACCCTTTCCGCAGGCGCTCTCAAGCCTTTTCAAGCGAGCCATGCGCCCGGGCGCGCTGTCCCTCTCCCTCGATGTCATAGGCACTTCCCCGCTCGAGGGCTGCGCGGAACGAGCGTACCCGGCGCCCCCCTCGCAGCCTTGCGGCAAACAGGGTTCGGCGCCGGGTACGATGCCAGCGATCGTCGAAAGCACTTACGGGTAATACTTCTCCATCACCTTGTTCGCGCTTGTCACGAAGTCGTCGAGGGCCTGCTTGGGGGTCTTCGCGCCGGTGAACATAGCTTGGAGATTCGGGAACCAGAAGGTCCTGATCTCGGACAATCCCTTCAGCGTGCGACCGGAATAGACTGAGTTCGCGGCGCCCCACTTCTCCATGAGTTTGAGCTCGGACCAGTTCTTGGTATCGCCAAGGGCGGGCAGGCCTTTGACCGCGGGGATATGTCCCTGCGACATCGCGACGATATCGGGTGTCGTGCAGACCCATTTCGCGAACTTCTTCGCCGCCGCGATCTTGTCGGGATCGGTGTTCTTGAACACGGAGATCCCGGTCTGCGCGAGGGTGGTCACAGACTTGACCCCTGGCGCCGTCGGATAGGGGAAGAAGACCAGCTCGAAATCGGCGGCCTTCTTCTCCTTCTGCATGCCCAGGAGCACCGCGTATTGGTCGGACGAATAGTAGGTTCCAACGGCGACTCGCCCCTGGTTGAAGAGGTCGATCATGTCCGTCATGGTCAGGCTCTCGACGCCGGGCGCCAGCAGTCCCTTCGTCTTCAGACTGAGGAGCCACTCCATGCCCTTGACGCCCGCCGCGTCGTTCAGGGTGATGCGCTTGTTGCCGGCAGAGAAGAGCTGCGCGCCCCAGTTCTGGACGAGCAGCCTCCCGGCGGAGTCTCCCTGCTCGTTCCCCGCCCACAAGGCGGTCGCGTACATGCCCGGCAAGCCTTTGACGGCCTCGAGGGCCTTCGTGTACTCGTCGAAGGTCCAGCTGCGATCAGGCCTGTTTAGCGGCAACTTGTCGAGGGCCTTGGCCTTCTCGAAGGCTGTTTTGTTTACGCCGACGCAGTAGCATAGCGCCGAAATTGGGTACATATACATCTTGCCATCCATGTAGCAGTCCGCGAGGAAGCCGGGCTGGATGGTCTTCAAGTCGATGACATCGTCCATCGGAACGAGGGCGCCCCGGGCCGCATAGTCCGCGATGAGCCGGATCGGATCGTCGATCAGCAAGTCTGGCATGGAGTCTGTGGCGATCGCGACATTGACCTTGGCTGGCCCGCCGTTGTAGGAGAGCGCCTCGACCTTTATGGAGACGTTCGGATTCTCCTTGCAGTACCGGTCGGCGATCTCCTGCTCGTAGACGCCGGGGTCCTTGCCCGCGGTCGTAAAGCGGGGATACACCCACCAGGTCAGTGCGACTTTTTTCGCCGACTGCGCCGTGATATCGGATATCAACGAGAAGAACATGATCGCGGCAAAAGCCAAGAAAAGTGATCTCTTCATACACGCCTCCTGATGACGATCTTTCAAATACGGTAGATGCTATCTATCAAAGTCTTACGCGGTCAATTTTTGCTGTTGATTAAACTCTTTAGATCTGTCAATCGGTTATTATTTAAGTATAACAAATGTTCTTGCAAATAGACGGACACGTCAATTGTTAACAATTAACAATTGACAAACAACAAATTCAGCCATACCATTCCTTGTGCAAAAAATGTTGGCACCCGGTTGCTTACCTGCTCCAGATCGGAGGTGACTGAATGAGGGGAACCTTGGATTTGCGGTGTACGATTCTCGAAGAGGTCCGTGCCGGAAGAGAATCTCTGAGTGCCGCCGCAGACGAGCTCAATCTCTCCTACAGGCAGATGCGCCGGCTCTGGAAACGGTATTTGGAAGAGGGACCCCGGGGTATCGAGCATCGAAACAAAGGCCGTCAATCGAACAGGTCCTACGCGGGATCCTTCAAGGAATGGGTGCTCTCGCAGTATGCAGGTCCCTACAGAGGCTTGGGTCCGACGGAGTTCTGCAAGACCCTGAACGCACAGGGAATAGCCGTCGACCATGAGACTCTGAGGCGATGGTTGATGTCCCGGGGTCTGTGGATGGGACAACGATCGAGAACCGACGCAAGGCAGGAGGTCGGGCAAGCCGGCGGGTTCGGCCGATGCCTTGTGCACCTCGCCGTCCAGGGACAATGGCTCAAAAAAGACGCGACGATTTGCTCGCTCCATCTGCTCCAGGATGACGATACCGGAGTAACTCTGGCAGCGATCGAACACGACAAGGGCATTTCAGTTCCCATGCGACTCCTTTGGGCATGGCTGGAACGATACGGGATACCTGTCTCGCTCTGCTGTCAGAAAGCGTTGATAACCGATAAGCGGATCCATCTGACCCTGGAACAGGAATTGATGGGGTTGGAGCAGCGCACTTTTTTCGCCCAAGCCTGCGATAAACTCGGAATCGATATTCTTCCCTTGAACCCTGCAAAGAGTACATGCATCGCGCGCCGGATGGAAAGTGAAATAGAGAAACTGAAGAAGGCACTGGAAGACGCACAAACTGAATCCATTGTTGAGACCGACATCTTTTTCCGCTGCCGGAAGGTGGTCTCGCTCAACGCCCTTGTAGCCGGTAAACCCCGGGGACTCGAGGATTACCACGTTCCGATACTCGATGGCACCGACCTCCGCAGGATTTTCTGCTACAGCACGGAGTGCGAAATCAGCGTCGAAAATCTGCCGGAGCCCGAGAAATACAGACATCTCCTGATTTCCCGCGGTAGAGGCAAAACGGACCGGAAAAGAAAGGTCACTGTCGCGAAGTGGCTGGATGGATCGATCCACTTCTTCTGCGATGGACTGGAGTTGCCTTCGATGAGCGTGCCTTCGGACCTGATTGAGCAGGTGGCGATATGAACAAAGGGGGAGGCTTATGGCGGCAACCTCTTTCGTGAACGGCTTTTTCAAGAGGATATTGCGGGTCGATCTGACACGGCGTCGGTTCGAATTCGCCGAACTGCCGGACAGCCTACTCGAGCGCACCTTGGGCGGAAAGGGGCTCGGTACACATCTCCTTCTCGATGAGAATCCACCAGGGGTCGATCCGCTGGCTCCCGAGGCGATCTTCGTGCTGGCTGCCGGACCGCTTTCCCATACCAAGGTCTGGGGCCGGGCGCGATTCGGCGCCTACGCCAAGAGCCCGGCCACCGGGGGCTATGGCGAGAGTTACTGCGGGGGAACGGCTGTCGACAAGATCAAAGGCTGCGGCATCGACGCGATCGTGCTGAGAGGCGCAAGCGACCGACCGGTCTGGCTGCGCTTCGACGAGAAGGGAGTATCCTTCGAGGAAGCCGGAGAGCTACAGGGCTGGGAAACCTACGCCACGGAGGACTATGTCCTCGCCCGCTCGGCCGCGGGCGCGTCCGCCCTCACCATCGGCCCGGCCGGGGAAAACAGGGTTGCCTTCGCCTGCATCAAGAGCGACCATTGGCGCAGCCTCGGCCGGGGCGGTATGGGCGCCGTGCTCGGAGCCAAGGGCGTCAAGGCCATGACCTTCGCGGGCTCTCTCCGGGTCGCGGCGGCCGACAAGGCGGCCCTCCTGGAATTCAACCGGATCCTGGCGCAAAAGTGGAAGGATTCCCCGATCACCCAAAACTACCGCAGGCGCGGAACGCCCAGCCAGGTCGTCGTGACCAATGCCATGAAATGCTTTCCGACACGATACTGGCAATCCGGCACTTTCGACCGCTGGCAGGAACTCTCGTCCGACTACATGAACGAGCATTTCGAGGTGTCCAACCACGGTTGTCCGAGCTGTTTTCTCCAGTGTACCAAAAAAAGCCGCCTCAAGGCCGGTCGCCACGCCGGCCTCGAATTGGACGGTCCGGAGTACGAGACGATCTACGCCTTGGGCGGCCTCAATTGCGTAGCGCCGCTGGAGGAGGTCGCATGGCTCAACGACGTCTGCGACAGGCTCGGCATCGATACGATGAGCGCCGGCAACATCAGCGCCTTCGCCGTCGAGGCGAGACTGCGCGGCAAGTCTGATTTCGACATCGACTACGGGCAGAGCGACCGCATGGCCGAGCTCTTCGGTGCAATCTCGCGGCGGGAGGGCGTCGGGGAGATACTGGCCGGCGGGATCAAATCGGCCGCACAGGCATGGGGCCTGGAGGACATCGCGGTCCACGTAAAAGGCCTCGAACCGGCAGGTTTCGATCCGCGCGTGCTCAAGGGCATGGGACTCTCCTACGCCACAGCGGCCCGCGGCGCCTGCCATCTGCGCGGCACCTTCTACAAGGCCGAGTTGAGTGGGGAGATCAAACCGGAAGTGATCGTCGGCAAGGCCGAAAAGCATATCGACTACGAGGATCGTTCATGCATCTTCGACTGCATGATCCTCTGCCGCTTCTTCCGGGACTTCATAAAGTGGGACGAGTTGGGAATCCTCATCCGCGGAGCCGTCGGGCTCGACTGGAGCAAGCATGATCTCGAGAGCTTCGCCAATAGAGTCACCCTTGCCAGCCGCGAATACAACCGGCGTGAGGGGCTCGGCCCGGAGAGCGACCGCCTCCCTGCTGCCCTGCTCAAGCCCAACGACGAAGGGGCAGATACCGATCCCTCCGACCTGGCCATCATGGTAGAAGAATATAATCGAATTCGAGCGGCCCGCGCTGCGCCTTGAACAACTAGAAGCTTGGCTTTGTTGCCGGACGACATCAGGATCAGCCTTTCTTTTCGACATGTCGCAGAAGAATCCCGGGTTAAATAGTTGACGTTACCTAACGCATGTTATATAATGAATGTAATCCAAAGGAGTCCGGAGCATGCCGCGAAGCACCAGTTTTTCGCCTGATGAGGTCGGCCGGGCCGCCCTGGAGCTTGTCCGCGCACAGGGCTGGGACGCGCTGACAGCCCGCGCCGTCGGCGCAAGGCTCGGCGTCTCGGTGGCGCCCGTCTACGGGGCTTTCGCCTCGATGGAGGAACTCTCGGACTGGCTCCTTGAGGAGATCGTCCGCAGGCTCGACGAGTACTGCTCCCGGCCCTGGTCGACGGGCTCCTTCCTCAACAGCGGGGCGGGTTTCATCGCCTTCGCGCGCGATGAGCCCAAACTCTTCATGGCGCTCTACCGGGGCGGCAAGGCCTCGGGGGTCTTCGACCGCTTCAGGCGATCGAACCGCGAGCGCATGCCCGAGGACGAGCGCCTCGCAGCCTTCGATCCTGCCACCCTGGACCGCATCTACGACTGGCTCTGGACCTTCTCGCTCGGGATGGCCCTCGCCGTCCTTGTCGGCTACGACGAGGAAAACTCGGACAAGGCCATCCTGCGAAAGCTCCTCGCGGCAGGTTCCGTGATGATGTACGGCATCGTCGCGGGGATCGACGAGTACGGCGGCGAGGTCGCGGCCAAAGCCTGGTCCGCGCTCTTCGCCGAGAAGGGGATCAGCATCCCCCCGGACAAACGGAAAATCGTCATCGACCCGGATCTGAACCGGAAATCTTGATACCTATCGGAGGAAATCGTGGAAAACAGAAGCCAGAGGCTCTATCTCCCCCTGCTCGGCCTGAGCGCCCTCTTCGCGGCCGCCGCGGTCGCAACCCTCGTCCCGAGAGCCGGGGCGAGCTGGGAGAACGTGCTCGGCTACAAGTCGCTGTGCACCTTTGCACCCATTGCGACCGCCATCTGCGCCCTCTTCGCGGGCACAACCTGCGTCATCCGCGCGAGGTTTTTCGGACCCCGCGCGGGCGTGAAGCGCTCCTGGCGCGCGCCGGCCATCATCGGCATTCTCCTCGTCGCCGTCATCGCCTTCTCGATCCCGCCCTACGCGAAGGCGAAGCTCGATGCGACGAGCGGGGCCTCGGTCGCTGCCGGGAAGTGACCCTCCCGGCCGTTCAGAGCGTCAGGGTAAACCCGTCCACCAGCATGCCCGGCAACAGGGAACCCTCGAGGCTGCGGAAGAAATAACTCCCGGTCTCGACGACGAGGGATCGCTCGGCGGTCACCGCGGCGAGTTTGTCGCCCCAGAGCCGGTAGAGGCTCTCGTCGAAGCGCATGTCCTTTATCGGGGCGACGATCCTGCCGCCCTCGACCCAGAGACAGGCGAAGCGGGTCATACCCGTCACGCGGGCGGAGTCGAAATCGCTCCAGTTGAGGTAGTGCAGGTTGGAGATGAAGAGCCCGGTGCCGAGGGCCTCCAATGCCCTGTCCGCGGCCAGCCCGCCTGAGCCTATCGCGCCGGAGCGCAGGAACTCGCCCTCGGGGGCGGCGTTGGACGCGATTCCGTACTGCACCGCGCTGCGGGCCGAGACCAGGGTGTTCGCGAGCCTGCCACCCTCAATGAGAGGCAGGCGTTCCGGGGCCACCTCGCCGAGCGAGTTGAAGCGCGGCATGACGCCGAGTCCGAAGTCCTGCGTGAGGTCGAATTTCGGCGACAGCGAGCTGCGCCCTTCCTTGAGGGCGATCCACGCGCTTTCACCCTCGCGGATCTCCCGCTCGGAGAGGCCGTTCCAGGAGAAGAAAACCATGAATTCGGCGAGCGCGTCGGGGGCGATGTAGACGCGGTACTCGCCCGGGGCGAGCTGTTTCTCCGCCCTGCCCATGGCTTCGAGCTTGGGGCGCTCGGATTCGAGCCTGCGCCGGTATTCGGCGCCATCCCAGGTCCTGCCCGCGTAGCAGGATTTGACCGCCTTGCCGCTCGGAAGATGTGCGGAGTAGTCGGTCGCGAAGGTCTCGGTCGCGAACCAGTGACGGGCACCCCGGCTGTTCGCGGCTCCCCGGCAGACCGGTCCCTGACTGTGGATGCCGACGAAATCGGCCCCCACCTCCGCGATGGACTTCGCGGGCGCAAGGACTTCCTCGGGAATGCGCGCGTTCCCGGGCAGAGAGCCCGTGAAGCTCTCCCGCGAGACGCCTGCCGCTGTCGGCAGCGTCTGGTAGGGATCCTCCGGCAACAGGGCTGCCTCACGCCGTGCGCGCGCGAGGGCGCGGACTGTCCGCTCCCTGTCCTCCGATTCGTCGCCGCCGAGTTGGACCGAACTTCCGATCGTCCTTCCGTCGCGGTAGTACTTGAACTCGACGAGGGCCCTGTCGACCGTCCCGATCTGGCGCACCTTCGCTCCGTTGAAGCGCATGAAGGTCGAGTTCTCCCCCGAGAATTCGATCGCGGCGGCCTCGCCTGACGCTAGTTCGCTCAAGAGGAGATCGCAGGCGCGGTCGAAGACCGCCTCGAGATCGCGCGTGGCCGCTGGACCGCGCGCGGAAGTGGTTCCGGCCTTCATGCTTCACCTCCGAAGATTTCGACGCCGCGGAAGGCGCAAACCGGGCTCGCGTGGCCGACGGTGATCACTTGGTTGGGCTCGCCCTTTCCGCAGTTCGGGGTCCCGTACACCTCGAAAGTGGAGCTGTCGCCGACCGCGCAGAGGTTCCTCCAGAAAGTCGCCGAGACGCCGCGGTAGTTCGGATTCCGCACGACCTTCCCGAGCTTGCCGTTCTCGATGAGCCTGCCGTACTCGCAGCCGAACTGGAACTTGTTGCGGTAATCGTCGATCGACCAGGAGCGGTTCGCCTCCATGAAAACTCCCTTTTCTATGGAAGAAATGATCGTGTCGAAGCTGTCCGCGCCCGGCTCCAGGTTGAGGTTGGCCATGCGGTCGATCGGAGCGCGGAACCAGTCCTGGGCGCGCTGGTTGGCGACGCCCGGCTTGCCCGTGCGGGCCTGGCTCTCCAGGCTCCCCAGGGCGCGAACGAGGATGCCGTCCTTTATGAGGTACTCCTTCGCGGCCGGAGCGCCGATGTCGTCGGCCCCGTAGGAGGCGGGCTCGTTCGGGATCGTCGGATCGAAGCTGATGTTCATGAGCTTTGATCCGTAGCGCAGGCTGCCGATGTCCGAGAGTTTGACGAAGGTGGAGCCCGCGTAGTTGCGCTCGTCGCCGAGTATGCGGTCGAGCTCGAGGGGATGGCCGACGGATTCGTGGATCTGGAGCATCATCTGATCCGGGGCGAGGACGAGGTCGGCCACTCCGTTCGGGCATTCCGCCGCACTGAGAAGCTCGATGGCCTGTTCGGCCGCCTTTCTGGCTTCCTCGATTCCGCCTTCCAGGTCGAGAAGCTCGCGGCCGCCCTGGAGGGTCCTGCCGCGCGGCCCGTTCAGGGTCCTGCGCTGGGTGACCGTCCCGTCGCGCGCGATGGCCTGGGTCCCGTAGCCGAGGATGTGCGTGAACTGGGCGATATCGGCCCCCGAGGTCGAGACGATTTCGGTCTCGATGTCCCGCGTTTCGATTTCTGCGAAGGCCTGGACGATCTTGTCCGAGATCCGCATCGCCTCGGTGAGGCGGACGGCGTGCCGCGAGAGGGTGTCGGCCGTGTAGACCGACCGCAGTTTCCGCGCGCTCTCGTAGCGCAGGATGGTTGCTGGTCTCACCCCGGCGCCGAAGCGATGGATGGCGAAAGGCACCGCCGCCTGCGCGAGTTCGAGGGCCCGTTCCGCTGCCGCCCGCAATCCCTCAGGATCGGCGGAGACGAGGCAAGCGTAGCCGAATTGCCCGTCCGCGAGCACCTCGATCATGTATCCCTCGTCGACGAAGTCGAACGAAGACTCGAATTTCCCGTCCTTGGCCGTGTAGGAGCGCGAGTTGGTGCGGACGCGGCGCAGGCCGGCCCACTCGACGCCTTTCGGAAGCGCGGCCTCGAGAAGCCGCCTGAGATCCATCGTCATTCTGAACTCCTTCAGAATGACGATGCTAAACCCTCCGCGGCGGGGAGGCAAGGGGCCCTTCCTTCGGTTAGATTTCTGGATGAGGCAATACGGGGGCGCTCAGTACATGAATCCCAGCGCCCACATCGGTATCGCGCGGCCAGCGGGGTAGTCGATATCGTCGCGGATGACGAAATCGGCCTTCTTCCTTTCTTTTGCGCTTCCGCCGATTTCCACGAGAATACTGGAATTGCCCTGTTCCTGCGGGCACCGGACAGCGAAATCGCCCTGTTTTTCGTCTGCGGCCGTGAAAACGCTGCACCCGCCCTCGGTGAGCATGGCGGCGATTGGCCCGCATCGCGCCGCGGCGCCGCACGCACATTGACAGCTGACCTGCCCTTTCCTATCCTTCATATGGAGGCCTGCATGAAAAAGTCGTTCTGGATCGGGCTGGTCTTTCTCCTTGTCATCGTCGGCGGAGTCCTTATCTGGCGTTTCGCGACTCCTTCCGGTTCCAGGGCGACTCCAGGCGCCATCGCGGCGATTCCGGGCACCGAGAAGCTTCCGGCCGCCAAGGTCGAGCCTCTCAGGATCGCGGGGATAGGCGGCTACGCGCTCTCGAGTGTCGATCTGGGCGAGGGTCCCGTGCCTCTCGTCCGCATTCCTCTGGATACCTGGGGCGGATATGCGGCCCTGTTCGCCGCGAACGGCGGATCAGCGCCGGACAAGAACTCGCTTTTTTATAAAAACCATAAATTCGCTGTGGAACTCGTGCGCGAGGAAAGCGCACAGGCCCAGATGAACGGCTTCGCTTCCGGCCGCTATCCTCTCATCTGGTCGAGCATGGACGGCCTTCCTCTTCTGTACGACGCCCTTCACGGCGACAAGCGCGTCGTCCCGCAAGTCGTCGGTCTCTTCGACTGGTCGGTAGGCGGCGACGGCATCCTCGTCCGCGATTTCGTAAAAAATCCTCAGGAACTCAAAGGCAAGACGATACTGACGAGTTCGCCTTCGCCCTACTCCTTTTTTCTCCTCTGGTATCTCGCCCAGCTCGACATAAGCCCGAAGGACGTGAAAGTCGTCCACGTCGACGACGGCCCGGCCGCGCTCAAGACCTTCCGCGACAACAAAGGCATCGCCGCCTGGGTGACCTGGACCCCCTTCCTCACGGACGCGGTCAAGGAGGGCAATTCCGGATATGTGCCGGGAACCCGGCTTCTCATAACCTCGCGGGACGCGAACCAGCTCATAGCCGACGTCATCGTCGCGCGGAACGATTTTGCGCGCGAGAAGCCCGACCTCGTCGCGGGTCTCGTAACCGGCATGCTCGATGGCTACGAACTCCTGAAGACGAATCCGGACACCGCCTACGCGGCCATGGCCTCTTTCTACAAGCTCGCGGGTGGCGCGGCGGAGGCCAAGGGCCTTCTCGACGAGGTGCACCTCGCAAACCTCCCCGAGTCCACGATGTTTTTCGACCCGGAAAACCAGATCGGGGCGAGCAAGCTGTTTTTCCTCAGCCAGGAGTACTACAAGCTGCTCGGCGTCCTGCCGCCCGAGGCTTCCTACGAGGCAGAGCGGGTCATCAATACGGCGGGCCTCAAGGCAGCAGCCAAGACCGGCCGTTTCGCCGGCCAGAAGAACCTCATCCAGGACAGTTTCAATCGCAAGGCCGCGCTCGACATCAACGACCTCGAGAACCAGCGTCTCGTGCTCGCGAAGGATATCAAGCTCTTCTTCGAGGCCCAGCGCCTCGACTTCGATCCCGACTCCAGCTCCGAGGAGATCCGGCAGAACATGCGGCAGCTCGGCAAAATCGCCGAGCAGATGGGCTTCCTCGGCACGACGATGGTCAAGCTCGTCGGCCACCTCGATACCTCGAAGGTCGCGGCCTTCAAAGAACAGGGGCAGCAGGCCTTCATAGAGGCGAGCGCCCAGGCCAAGCTCATCTCGAAGCGGCGCGCCGAATTCGTCAAGAAGCTGCTCATCCAGCGCTTCAAGGTCGATCCGGAGCGCGTGATAACGGAGGGTCGCGGCTGGGACGAACCGGTTGACCCGAATGTGCCGGACGCCAACCGCCGCGTCGCGGTCCAGTTCCTGAGCTTCGAGTAGGCTGGTCATGCGGAGCGGGAAATCGATTCCGGCGGTCGCGATCGTCATGGTGGTCGCGGCAATCCTTCTCACATTCATCCTCCCCGAGCTGCTCACTCCGGGTACGAAGCCCGGCGCAAAAGGCAGCGCCGCAGGCGGGAGTGGAGCCTATGTCCTCCGCTTCGGCGACGACTTCAACGCGGCCCTCGCGTCCCGCGACGATCTCGGGATCAGCGTCGTCATCGCGGTCGATGTATCGAGTTCCATGTCCGCCGCGCCCAAGTCGGGGGGGAAGCCAAAGTACATCCAGGCCGCCGCCGCCCTCGCCGAGGTCGAGCGGGTTCTGGAAAAACTCGTCGCGTCGTCGCCCCCGGGTCAGGTGATCAAGGTCGGGCTCCTGAAATTCAACGAAGTCGTGTATCCTGTCCTGCCTCTGACGCCGCTCGACGCCGCGGGGATCGTGAAGCTCAAGGCCACCACGGAGAATCCGGACAACTTTTCTCCGGGCGGAAATACCGCGATCGGCGAGGCCATCCAGCTCGGCGCGGAATGGCTCGCCCAATCCGGGACCATACTCCGCTCTCTCGTGATCATCACCGACGGCGAGAACACGAAGGGCATCGAGCCGGATAAAACCATCGAAGCGCTCTACGCCAATCGCAATTCGGCTTCGCGCGAGGGCCTCGTCGTCTCGACCTCATCGACGCTGCTCAGCTTCGTCGGTTTCGACATCGCCTCCGACTATTTCCAGCGATTCGCCTCCCTCGGCGCCCGTGTCACCTCGGCCGCGGACCGCGAGCAGCTGGCGCAGGCGCTGAGTTCCATCCTCGAGGCGGACATAACGAAGCTCGAGGCGCCGAGTCTCGGGGCATCCCCGGGCCCCGGGGGAGATACGAAGTGAGGCTGGCAGGGGGTCCCGGTCGCGTCCCGGGAGGCGGCTCCGGTCTGGCCGCCCTGGTATCGTCTCTCGGCGCGGCTTCCCTTTTTTTCCTGTTCTGGCTTGTCGTCGGTCTGCCGCTTCCCTGGAGTGCGGGCGCAGGCGTCGCGGGCTACACAGCGCTGTGGTTTCTGGTTTCGGGCCTCGGCGGCGCGGGCGCCCGGTCCGAAAAGCCCTTTGTCACGGACTATGTCGACGCGGAACTCGCCCGAAAGACCATCGCCGCGGGCAGGGCCGCCGCCGCTTCCCTTCGCGAAAGGATTCCGGAACTCGGCCGCTCGAATCCCCTTTCCCGCCGCTGTTCGCGCATCGCGGAGCTCCTGGACGCGATAGCCTCCGACGTCGAATCCGACCCGAAGGACGCGCCTGCTGCCCACGCCTTTCTGAGCTACCAGGGCGAGGCGGCCTCCCGCCTGACTCGCCTGGCCATCGAGCTTGAGAAGCGGGGAGGTTCGGAGGCTCAGGTCGCGGATGCGGGAGCGCGGCTCGAGCACACCTTCGGGCTCCTCGAATCCTCCCTCGAGCGCCAGCTCGCCCGCCTGCAGGAAGACAATATCGCCGAGCTGCAGTCCGAGCTCGAGGTGCTCGAGGAGAGCCTCGAGTCGGACGATCCCTTCGGGGCCGAACTCACGAAACTTCCGCCGCACGGGCAATGATGTCCGCGCGGCAGAGGCTTCGGACTCACTTCACCGGCTTCATCGCCGTCATGTAGGCGCGCAGTTTGCGCCCGACGACTTCGACCGGGTGGTTGCGGATGGCCTCGTTGACGCGCACCAGTTCGCGGTTGGAGACGCCTGAGTCGGCGAACTGCAGCCCCGCGCCGATGATGTCCGTCCCGACCTTGGCCATGAAGCCCGAAAGCAGGGGGCGGCAGGCGTTGTCGAAGAGGTAGCAGCCGTATTCGGCGGTGTCCGAGATGACCTTGTTCATCTCGTAGAGCTTCTTGCGCGCGATGAGGTTGGCGATGAGCGGGACTTCGTGGAGGCTCTCGTAGTAGGCGCTCTCCGGCTTGATTCCGGCCTCGACCATAGTTTCGAAGGCAAGCTCGACGCCGGCTTTCACCATGGCGACCATGAGGGTGCCCTTGTTGAAGTATTCCTGGTCCGAGATCGCGTCCGGAGCGGCCTTCGTCGTCTCGAAGGCGGTGGCGCCGGTGGCCTCGCGCCAGGCGAGGAGGTCTTTGTCGCCGGCCTTCCAGTCTTCCATCATCGTCGAGCTGAACTTCCCGGAGATGATGTCGTCCTGGTGCTTCAGATAGAGCGGCTTCATGATGGCTTTGAGTTCGTCGGCGAGGGCGACGGCGCGGAGTTTGGCCGGGTTGGAGAGGCGGTCCATCATGCCGGTGATGCCGCCGAACTTGAGGGCTTCGGTGACGGTTTCCCAGCCGAACTGGATGATTTTTGAGGCGTAGCCGGGGGCGATGCCCTTCTCGACCATCTTGTCGAAGCAGAGGAGGCTTCCCGTCTGGAGCATGCCGCAGAGAATGGTCTGCTCGCCCATGAGGTCGGACTTGACTTCGGCCACGAAGCTCGACGCGAGGACGCCGGCCTTGTCGCCGCCGGTGCCGCAGGCGAGGGCCTTCGCGATCGCCCAGCCCTTGCCCTCGGGATCGTTCTCGGGATGCACCGCGATCAGGGTGGGGATGCCGAAGCCGCGCGTGTACTCGGTGCGCACCTCGGTGCCTGGCCCCTTGGGCGCCATCATGACGACCGTGATGTCCGGCCGGATCTGCATGCCCTCTTCCACGATATTGAAGCCGTGCGAGTACCAGAGCGCCGCGCCTTTTTTCATGAGCGGCATGACGGCGCCGATGACCGGCGTGTGCTGCTTGTCCGGGGTGAGGTTGCCGACGAGGTCGGCGGTCGGGATGAGTTCCTCATAGGTGCCCACCCTGAAGCCGTTCTCGGTGGCGTTCCGCCAGGACGCGCGCTTCTGCGCGATCGCCTCGGGGCGCAGGGTGTAGCTGACGTCCAGGCCCGAGTCCCGCAGGTTCAGCCCCTGGTTCAGCCCCTGGGCGCCGCAGCCGACGATGACGATTTTCTTGCCCTTGAGCGCCGTGGCGCCGTCCGCGAACTCGGATTTCTCCATGAAGCGACAGGTCCCCAGCTGGGTCAGCGCCGCGCGGAATGGCAGCGAATTGAAATAGTTCATGCGGTTCTCTCCTTTATACGGTGCGCGTCTTTGGGCGCGCGCGTGTTTCCGATATCGGTCGTTCCGGTACGGGCCCTGGCCCGGAAAGCCCCTTGCCCGAAGGGGGCAACGGGGCAGCCTGATCTTTCTCTATGTATATACCCATCGCCTGCGTTGCGTAAAGTGAAACATTTTCATGTTTCTGTTGATGCTCATGCAATTATATCCACAATTGCCGGCCCGGACGCAGGGGCCTGGCAATTGGATGCGTCTGGCGGTGACGGGAACCGGTCACTGTAGCGCACTCGCGCGGCGAATCGCGGGGAAAAGGCTTTCGCGGGATTGCCGGAGTACCTCCGAGCGCCACACCCGCGAGGAAGGGAAGAACATCTCGCGATAATTCTCGGCTACGCGGCGCGCATCTGCGGCCCGCGCGTAGCCGAAGCGCCTGCCCTGGTTCTCGTGGATCATGTTCCACAGGCTCCTGATGGCGCCCCGCGTCGTCTGCGAATCGAGAGTGCCGAACTCCACGGTGACGGCGATGGCCGGACGCGGCGATGCTATCGCCTCGAGCCAGGTGGTGAAGTCGCCGGAGGTGAGGTAGAAGTCGTCGCCCTCGGGCCAGTCGAGGGGATGCCCGGAGAATATGGATTCGGCGCGCTTGTGGTACGCTTCGTCCTTCCCGGCGTTCGTCATGAGGTGCATGTAGGATCGGCGACCGACTCCCGTGTGGAGATCGAGACCGAGGATCGAGCTGTAAGGTGCGGCCTTCGAGCGGATGAGATCGCCGATCGCGGGCATCTGCGGCTCGGGGGCTGCCCCGCCGTAGAAGATGCCATCCGGATAATCGTACTGGCCGCCGACGCTCGCCTGACGGAAGGCCTTTTTTCCTCTTGTGACGACGAGCCACATCATTCTGAGGTCGAAAGCCTTCTCGGACAGGCGGCGCAGATCGACCTTGCCTGCGGGATTGAGGAAGGCATCCAGTTTGCCGTACTCCGCGTTGGGTGTCGCGTAGACCCCCGGAGTGACAGGCGAGTTGCGGTTCAGGTCGACGTTGTTTCCCGTGAAGCGACGCCAGTGCTTCATGCCGTAGGGGTTGATGCCGTGGATGAAGAGAAAGCCCGTTGCGCCGAGATCGGCTCCGGGGAGATATTCCGTGAGGAGCTGCGCCTGCACGGCGCTCCCGGCGAAGCCCTCCGCGCCGTGGACGCCCGAGCTCACTACCACGAGGACGCGCTTCCCGCCCGATGGCGCGCCTGTAGGCGAACCTACAGGTGGCACATAGAGCCAGTCAACGGCGAGGTCCGCATCGACGCGGTCCGGCACGGGAATGACACCCGATTCCACGCCTTTGTACCTGCGCCTGGCGATTTCGGTCAGCTCGCGGAACTGGACCCTCGACGCCTCCCAGCTCTCGCGGTAGTAGCCGAGATCCGCCGCGTTGACCTCCGTCGACTCGATCTCGCCGGGTCCCGGGCGGGAGAGCAGAACAAGCGAGAGCAGAGCGAGCGCGAGCGCGGCGATTGCAGACCTGTACAGCCAGAGTCTCGGACCGCTCTTTTTTCTTCGTGACGCTGGTTTTCGCATGTTTTCTCCTGATCAAAAAATGTGCGTATACCGGGACTGCAGTCTGCCGATCGATAGTCTTTGCGGTGGCCCCGAAAGGGTAGCATGGCTGGATCATGACTGCTGGTAATGAAACAAAAACATACAACTATTGCTGGAATGTCATTTTTTGTCTACACTCCGCCGCATGGATTTCCACGAACTCGAAGCCTTTGTCGTACTCGCCCGGACATTGCACTTCGCGCGCGCGGCGGCTGCCGTTCACACGAGCCCCTCTGGGCTCTCCAGGCTCCTCGGCCGGCTGGAGGATGAGCTGGGCGTCAGGCTCTTCGAGCGGGACACCCGGCGCGTCGATCTGACCGCAGAGGGTTCGACCTTCCTTTCGTTTGCCGAGGAGAGCCTCAGGCGGCGGGACGAGCTGCGGCTGTCGCTGGATTCAGGCGACGGGCGGCTGCGCGGGACGCTCCGGGTCTATGCCTCGGTGACAGCCTGCTACTCGATACTTCCACCTTTCGCCGAGGCCATGCACAGCGAGCATCCGGAACTCAGGCTCGCCGTGGAGACAGGCGATCCGGCGGGGGCCGAGAACGCGGTGCGCGAGGGCAAGGCCGATCTCGCCCTCGCCGCATTGCCGGAAGGCGGTTTTGTCGACCTTGTTTCCTACTCGGTCCGGCGGACTCCGCTGGTGTTCGTGTCGTCGGGGCGGGGCCCCTACGGGGCGCTCGACCTCGCAGGCGAGAAGCGTCTGAAGGTTGTCTTCGGTACGGTTCCTCTCATTCTGCCGCTCGCGGGCTTGGCCAGGGCGCGGTTTGATCGCTGGGCGCGGCACGCCGGAGTCAAGCCCCACATCGCCGCCGAGACTGCCGGCAACGAGGCTGTTCTGGCTTTTGCGCGGCTGGGACTCGGTCTGGGGCTCGTGCCCCGCATCGTCCTCGAGAACAGCCCCTTCGCCGAAGGTCTCGTGCAGTACGAGGCCGGCGCCGGATTCGGGGACTACGATATCGGCTTTGTCATGCGGCCAGAGCGTGGGGGCTCCGGGCTGCTCCGTGTCCCTGAAAGCGCGTCCGGAAAGATGAAGTCCGCCGTGACCGCCATCCTCGAGCGGGTCTATCCGGAGGGATCGTGGAAAGCCTGATCAGCTTCGCGAACTGTGCGATAGGGCAACCTGGAGCGCCCATTCTTTCCGGGATCGACTGGGAGTTGCGATCCGGCGAGGCCTGGGTCGTGACGGGGCCGAATGGCGGGGGCAAGAGCGCCTTCGCCGCGGCTCTCGCGGGCGCGCTCCCCGTCCGGGCGCAGGCGGGCGGCGTGGTCCGGAATGAGTTTTCCGGAAAGTCCATCCTCGTTTCCTTCGAGGAAGCCGCCGCCGTCATCGAGCGCGAGCGCGCGAACGACGACTCGGATTTCGTGGAGGGCGGAATCGATCCGGGCACACCCGTCCGGCGCTTCATTGTCCGGGCACTAGCCGCCCGTATCGGAGCGCAGTATCCCGACGGTGCCGGGCTCGAGTCGCACCCGGCGGTCCTGGCCTGCGGCATCGGGCCAATCCTGGACCGGGGGCTCAAGCGCCTGTCCACCGGGGAGATCAGGCGGACACTCCTCGCTCAGGCTCTCGCGGCCGAGCCTGAGCTCCTCGTTCTGGACGAGCCCTACGAGGGGCTCGATGCCGGGGCGCGAGCCGTCCTGGATGGGATCCTCGGGCGCCTCGCGGAGGAAACCGCCCAGGGTGTCGAAACCGGCGGCGTTGTCGATTTTGTCCGCAGATCCGGAACCGCCCGGGAAGCCAGTGCGTCAGCGCGGACCGCTCCCATCCTCGTCCTCGTGGCGGATCGCTGGGAGCGGATTCCGCGCGCGGTCAACCGCGTTGTCGAACTGTCGGGGCTTTCCATCTCCTTCGCGGGAGAGCGAGGGGAGTGGGAGAGACTTCTCGCGGCCAGGACTGCCGAGGCGGAACGCGCCGCGAGTGCGGAACGTTCCGGGTTCCTGGACTCTCTGACTGTCGCCGAAGCCGAGGCAGGTTCCCTCTCCGGCGCTCCCTCGCCGAGAGGGGGGCGCGACACCGTTCTCGTCGAGCTGCGCGATGTCACGGTGGGCTGGTCAGGGCGGAAGGTGCTCGACTCGCTCTCGTGGAAGGTCTGCGCAGGCGAGCACTGGCTCGTGCGCGGCCCCAACGGCTCGGGCAAGACGACCCTCCTCGAGCTGATCACCGGGGACAATCCCCAGGCTTTCAGCAACGATGTTCGCTTGTTCGGGCGGCGGCGCGGGACGGGCGAGACGGTTTGGGAGATCAAGGCCCGCATGGGCATCGTCTCGTACCGGCTCCACTTGGAGTACCGCTACCTCGACGATTCCAGCCTGGAGGATGTCCTCGTCTCTGGACTGCACGACTCGATCGGACTCTACTGCGAGGCCGGCGACGCGCAGATCGCGCTTGCCCGGCACTGGCTCTTTCTCGCCGGATTCGCGGGCCGGGGACGCGAGCGTTTCGGACATCTGTCCTTCGGCGAACAGCGCGCCCTTCTCGTGGCGCGGGCCGCGATCAAGAGTCCGGCCCTTCTCGTTCTGGACGAACCCTGCCACGGCCTCGACGCCGCGCACCGCCGCCGCGTCCTCGACCTCCTCGGGGCGATCGCGGATCACGGTCGCTCGACCCTCATCCACGTGACCCACGATCCGGACGAGGTGCTGGCCTGCGAACGGCACATTCTGGAATTGAGGCCGGGGGAGTCGCCGTCCTGGGTCGCGATCGTCGATGAGCGATAAGAAATAGTCTTGCCCGCGCTCCCCGGATTTATGACCGGGCCGGCGCGGCGACACTGGCCCGCCTCACGAGAGTGCCGTCGATCTTGATCTTTTCCGCCGGCTTGTTCATGCCGAGCCTCATCCGCTCCATGAGAAGGTAGAAGGCGCGTTCGCCCATGAGGTCTTTGCGGATGTCGATGGTCGTGAGGGGAGGATCCATGTATTCGCTCGAGGGCAGATTGTCGAAACCGACGATCGAGAGGTCCTCGGGCACGCGTATGCCGCGGCCCCTGAGTATCTGCACTGCGCGGTGGGCGATCGTATCGTTGACGCAGAACAAGGCTGTCGGAAGGTCCTTGTCCTTCGCAAGCCGCCTCTCGAACTCGGGGGACTCGTTTTCGGCGTCCTTGGGAATCACGTAGCGGTGGTTGGGATCGAATGAGAGTCCCTTGAACGCGAGTATTTTCAGGAAAGCTTCCTCGCGCATGGTGAAATTGGGTGTCTCGTCCGAGGATTGGACAATGCCTATCCGGGAATGCCCCATCTCGACGAGGTGCGAGATGATCTGGAAGACCGAATCGGCGTTGTTCATGTCGACGAAGTCGAAGGGCAGGAAGTCGTAACAGACATCGATGAAGGCGAGAGGGGCCGAAACGCCTTCGAAACGGCGGACATCCTCCGGCCACAGGCCTGCCCCGAGGATGACGGCTCCCGCCGGGCTGTCTTCCTCGAAGGACATGACCGCCTCATCCATCGTCCGGCCGGAGAAGGTCACGACCTCGAGTTTGTAGCCGCTCGCCTTGGCGGCTCTCGTGAGCCCTTTGAGATAGTCGGCGATAAACCCTTTGTGGAGGGGGTCGATAATCTGGTCAGGCTTGTTGATCTGTATGAAGCGGACTGTCTCGAGGCTTTCGAGTTTGCCCCGGGGAATCGAATAGTTGAGATCTCTCGCGATTTTCTGGATCCGTTCCGCGGTTTCTTTGCTCACGCCGGATTTGTTGTTGAGCGCAAGGGAGACCGCGGCCGTCGATACCTGAGCGCGGTTGGCGATGTCTTTCAATTTCGGAGTCATGCGACCTCTATCCCCGCGGGACGGCTGTCATCCGCGGCTGCTATGTTAATACTTTAGCATGGCTTTGAGGTTTTGTCGACGGATGACAAATAAAATAATTAAGTGTTTAAGTTGTGGATTTGGTATTTTATGGCATTTTTATCCATACAATTCCGCGATTATTGTCTTTTTCTGGTTGACATATCGGGAAACTCGTATAATCATCACTTAAACGTTAAGTAGAGTGTTTTATATTCAAGGAGGTTCATATGAAAAAGAGTCTGTATGTTTT
Organism: Treponemataceae bacterium; assembly: GCA_963678065.2. Lineage (GTDB taxonomy): Bacteria > Spirochaetota > Spirochaetia > Treponematales > Rectinemataceae. The sequence continues at coordinate 408,875 of CAXXVZ010000002.1, read as the reverse complement.
TGGGCTCCTCTGCGCCCTTCTCGCCGCCATTCCTGGCGCGAAAGCCGTGGCGGCGCCGGGTCCGGCAAAAAAAGACATCGGTGTCATTCTCCTCGTCCCCGGCCGCCTCGGCGATAAGTCCTTTTTCGATGCCGCCAACCAGGGCATGGTTCTCGTCAAGGAACAGCTCGGCGTGAAGACGAAGGTCGTGGAGATCGGCACCGATTCCACCAAGTGGGAGCCCAGTCTCCTCGACGCCATCGAAGGGCCCTGGGATATCATCATTTCGGGCAATACCATAACCGAGCTCATGAACGCCACCGCGGTGAAGTATCCGAACAAGCGCTTCATCAATTTCGACACATCCATCGAAGCGACGCCGAAGAATGTCTACTCGATGTTCTACTCGACGAACGATGTCGGCTTCCTCGCGGGGGCCGCGGCCGCCCTCGTCACCACTTCGAAGATGTCCCTCGCCAATCCCGAGAAGACGATAGGCTTTCTCGGCGGCATGGATATACCCGGCATCAACGACTTCCTCGTGGGCTACATCGAGGGCGCGCGCTACGTGGACAAAAGCGTGAAGGTCTTCGTCTCCTACGCCGGGAGCTTCACCGATCCGGCGAAGGGGAAAGAGCTCGCCCTCGTCCAGTACAATCAGGGCGTCGACATCTCCTACAACGTCGCGGGCGGCACCGGCCTCGGCCTCATCGACGCGGCCAAGGAAAAGAATCGCTACGCCATCGGAGTCGATTCCGATCAGGCCGCCCTCTTCAGCGACACCGATCCCGTCAAGGCCCAGCACATCCTCACGTCTACCGTAAAGCGCATCGACGAGGCCATCCTCCGCGCGGTCAAGATGCACATCGCGGGGAACCTGCCCTACGGAACGCACGAAGTCCTCGGCGTGAAGGCCGGCGCGGTCGGGCTCGCCAAGAACTCCTACTATCTCGCGATCCCCGCCGACATCCGCGCCAAGCTCGACAAGATCGAGGCCGGCATATCGTCGGGCACCATCAAGGTCGATTCGGCCTTCGACATGACGAGCGAGCAGGTCAAGGCGCTCCGGGATTCCGTCAAGCCTTGAAAACGCCAATTGACCGCTACCGGATAATGCTCGGCCTTCGAGCGGTGTAAAATGCGTTCACCCCTTCCTCGAGGAAGGGGTGAACGATTGAAGTAACCTGGAGGTTCCTGTGCAAGCCGATCTCCTCGTGCTCGAGGGCATAACCAAAGTCTATGAAAATGGCGTCGTCGCCAACCGGAACATCGATTTTACCCTCCGGGAGGGTGAGATACACGCTATCTGCGGTGAAAACGGGGCCGGAAAGACGACGCTCATGAAGATCCTGTATGGCCTCGAGCAGGCGAGCAGGGGACGCATACTCGTCCGTGGTGTGGAGACCCGCATCGCTTCTCCGCGCGACGCGATAGCCCGCGGTATCGGCATGGTTCACCAGCACTTCATGCTCGTGCCATCCCTCACCGTCGCGGAAAATCTTTTCCTCGGCGTGGAGCCCCGGAAGGGAGGTCTCTTCGTCGACGCGGCCAAGGCTTTGTCCATGTCCGCCGAGGTGTCCGCCGCCTATGGCTTGCCGATCGACGGCGCCGCGAGGGTGGCGGATATCTCTGTCGGCATGATGCAGAAGCTCGAGATACTCAAGGCCCTCTATCGTGGCGCGACTATCCTCATCCTCGACGAGCCGACGGCCGTTCTCACGCCGCAGGAAGCCGAGGAGCTCTTCGGCGAGCTCAGGAAGCTCAAGGCTCTGGGGCACACGATCATCTTCATCTCCCACAAGCTCAAGGAGGTGAAGCGGATAAGCGACCGCATCACCGTCATCAAGCGGGGCGAGACGCTCGGCACCTTCGAGGCTTCCTCGGTCTCGGAGGCAGAACTCTCGCGCCGCATGGTCGGCCGCGACGTGGCCGCCTCGTTCGACAAGAAGCCATCGCACCGGGGGCTTCCCCGTCTCAGGGTCGAGGGCCTCTCCCACGCGGCGGTCTCGGCGAAGAAGAAGGCGCTCAAGGCTGTGTCCTTCGAGTTGCGCGACGGCGAGATCCTCGGCGTCGCCGGCATCGAGGGCAACGGCCAGCGCGAGCTCGTCGACATCCTGACTGGAGCTGTCCTTCCCGACTCTGGCAGTGTCACAGTCGGCGAAACGCCGATACTCGGCGGGAAGATCGACCGGATTCGCTCGCTCGGGGTCTCCTATATCCCCGAGGACCGCATCAAGGTCGGATCGGCGATGGAGGGAAGCATCACGGAGAATCTCCTCGCAAATCGTCTCAGGGAGCCGCTCTTCTGGTCGGGACCCTTTATGCGGGCGCGGGCCGTGAACGCGAACGCGAAGGCTGTGATCGAGAAATACGAGATCGCGAGTCCGGGGCCGGAACAGAAGATTTCGATGCTCTCCGGCGGCAACGTGCAGAAGGTTGTCGTCGGGAGGGAATGCTCGAGCCATCCTTCTCTTCTCATCGCCGAGCAGCCCACGCGGGGCGTGGATGTGGGGGCGGCTGAGACGATACACCGCGAACTCCTCGCGATGCGCGACGCGGGGGCGGCCATCCTCATGGTCTCCGCCGATATCAACGAGGTCCTCGAGCTGAGCGATCGACTCATTGTGTTCTTCGAGGGAGAGATCGTGGCCGAAGTAGATCGCCCTTCGGAACTCTCGGAAGAAGAACTCGGCCTTTATATGCTCGGCCTCAAGAGGCAGGAAAAGCCTGCGAGGGGAAAGGCGGTCGTCCATGAATGAAAAACGCTTCGAGAGAGTCAGGACTCTGGTTGCGGTCGGCATCGCCCTCCTCATCGCCTTCATCCTCATCCTCTTTGTTTCCAAGAGCCCCTTCGAGACTCTCCTCAATTTCGCGGTACGGCCCCTTCTTTCCTGGCGGTATATCGGCAACGTCGTCGAACTCGCGATTCCTCTGACGTTCACAGGCCTCTCGACGGCTGTATTTTTCCAGGCCGGCCTCTTCAACCTCGGCGCCGAGGGGTGTTTTTATATCGCCGGCCTCGCCGCCTCCGTGGTGGCCCTTTATTGTCCGCTGGGACCTGTGGCGCTGCCCGTCGCCGGCCTCCTCGCGGGCATTCTCGCCGGCATGGCCGGCACCGCCCTTCCGGGGCTCATGAAGGCCAAATGGAATGCGAACGAGCTCGTCACCTCGCTGATGTTCAACAGCATCTTCGCGGGTTTGGGGCTCTATGCCCTGAATTATTATCTGCGCGATCCCGCGACCTCGGACATAACTTCCTTCGAATTCCCCGCCGCGGCCAGGCTTCCCGCGCTCATCCCCGGCACGAGGGTCCACTGGGGCTTGGTCGTGGCCCTCGCCGCGGTGGTCCTGGTTTCCATTTTTCTCTACCGCAGCCGCGCGGGATACTCGATCAGAATGATAGGTCTGAATCGTCGCTTCACCGAGTACGCCGGCATCGACGCTGTCGGTACGGTCATGGCGGCCCACCTCGTCGCTGGCGCCATCGCGGGTCTGGGCGGCTCGGTCGAAGTCCTCGGCATGTACAACAGGTTCCGCTGGGCCTCGCCGACCGGGCTCGGCCTCGACGGCGCCCTCGTCGCCATGCTCGCCAAGAACAAGCCCGAGGCCGTATTCGGGGCCGCCCTCTTCCTCGCGTATATCCGTATCGGGGCCGACATCATGGCGCGGCGCAGCGATGTGCCCGCCGAGACCGTTGCCGTCATCCAGGCCGTCATCATTCTCCTCATCTCGGCCGAGCGCTTCCTGTCGGTGTGGCGGCAGCGCCGCCTGCTCAAGGAGGTGGCCGCGTGAACGGTTTCCTTTCCATCATCTTTTCGACGAATTTTTGCTTTTCGGTGATCCGCGTCACGACGCCGATACTCTTCGCCGGCCTCGGCGCCCTCGTTTCTGACCGGGCAGGCGCGGTGAACATCGGACTCGAGGGCATCATGCTGCTCTCGGCGCTCGCGGGCGTCGTCGGGAGCGCCTGGAGCGGGAGCGCGCTCGTGGGCCTCCTCGCCGCCGTCCTTGTCGGTATCGTCGTCGCCCTCGTCCTCGCCTATTTCACCCTGCGGCTGAAGACCCACGTCATACTGGGCGGTATAGCCATCAATCTCTTCGCGGACGGTGGCTCGGTATTCGCTCTCTTCCTCCTCACCGGGGACAAGGGCACCTCGGCCTCCCTGCCGAGCAAGGTGCTGCCGAACGTAGATCTGCCCGGGCTCCGGGAAATTCCCATCCTCGGCAGCATTTTCTCGGGCCACAATGTGCTCGTCTATGTCGGCGTTCTCTGTGTGGTGGGCGTCTACGTCATGCTCAAGCGCACTCCGCTCGGTCTCAAGATCAAGGCCGCGGGAGAAGCCCCCAACGCGGCCGAGTCGGTCGGCATCGACGTCACCCGTGTCCGGTACATAGCTCTCGCCTTGAGCGGACTCTTCGCCGGGCTTGGCGGAGCCTTCCTCTCCATGGGCTACGTCTCCTGGTTCTCCCAGGGAATGTCCGCCGGCCGGGGCTGGATTGCTTTGGCGGCCGAAGCCATGGGGCGGGGAACGGTGCTCGGTACGACGGGAGCCTCGCTTCTCTTCGGGGCGGCCGACGCCCTCTCCAATTCCCTCAACATCCTCAACATCCCTTCCGAATTGGTCAGAATCGTGCCCTACCTCGCCACCGTGATCGGACTGGTGGCTTACGCGGCGGGGGATTCGCGCAAGCGGAAGAAAAAAGGCATTCGCGCATGACTCCCATAATCATCGACACCGACCCGGGCCACGACGACGCGATGGCCATCCTCATGGCTCTCGCCTATCCCGAGAAACTCTCCCTTCTCGGGCTCACGACGGTCGCGGGCAATCAGACCATAGACAAAGTGACACTCAACGCACTGAAAATATTGAGCTACGTCAGGCGCTCCCTGCCTGTGGCCGAAGGCGCCCGCGCGCCGCTCCGGCGCGAGCTCGTCACGGGAGGCTTCGCTCACGGCGCGAGCGGCCTCGATGGTCCGGTGCTCCCTCCGCCGACATTCGAAAAGGAGGGCGTGGGCGCCAGAGAATTCCTCAGACAATCGATAGGCAACTCGCAAGTCCCCGTAACCATCGTGGCGATAGGCCCGCTCACCAATATCGCCGACTTCATCGAGAGCTCCCCGGAGATCGCGGGGAAGATCGAGCGTATCTCCCTCATGGGCGGCGGCGTTTCGAAGGGCAACATCACCCCGGCCGCGGAGTTCAACATCTACGTGGATCCCGACGCGGCCCGGATCGTCTTCAACGCCGGCCGCCCCATCGTCATGAGCGGCCTCGACGTGACCGAGAAGGCTCTCATCTACGAGAGCGAGGTGGAAGCCCTGCGCGAGCGTGGCGGCCGGGCCTCCATCTTCGTCGCCGAGCTCCTCGATTTCTATTCACGCTACTCGAAGCGCTTCGGGATCGTGGGGAGCGCCCTGCACGATCCTTGCGCCGTCGCCTACCTCCTTGCGCCCGAACTTTTCACGTACGAAGATCTCCACGTCGATGTGGAGGTCGACGGCCTCATCACGCGGGGCATGACGGTGGCCGACCGCCGGAAGGGTTTTTCGAAGGCGCCCAACGTCCGGGTTCTCACGGGCGTCGACAGGGAAGGGCTCGTCGCCCTTCTCTTCGAGGCCCTCAGGCGGCTGGACAGAAGCCTCGCCTGATTCGCAAGGCGACGCGCTCGGCCTCCTCGGGACGAAGACTGGGCCGGCGCGCTATACTGGTCGCAGAGGAACAGAAATGAGCAAATACTGGAGTGATGGAATAGCCGATCTGGAGACCTATGTTCCAGGCGAACAACCACAGGACAAGAAGTATATCAAGCTGAACACGAATGAAAATCCTTATCCGCCTTCACCGAAGGTCATTCAGGCGATCAAGAACGCCGCCGATGAAAACCTTCGCCTCTATCCCGATCCGTCCTGCGAAAAACTGCGCGATACAATAGCCCGATACTATGGCGTGACGAAGGAGGAAGTCTTTGTCGGAAATGGTTCCGATGAAGTCCTGGCATTCTCGTTCGCCGCTTTTTTCGATCATGATCAGCCGGTTTTGTACCCTGATGTCACTTACAGTTTTTATCCGGTCTATACGAACTTTTTCAAACTGCGATCCAGGACAATCGAACTGGAGGAGGATTTTTCCATTCCCGTGGAAAAGTTCTTTACACCGAATGGCGGGATCATCATATGCAATCCCAATGCTCCGACATCGCGGTACCTTTCCATTTCCGAGATACGGCGATTGCTGGATTACAATCTCGCGATTGAAAAAGTCGTGATTGTCGACGAAGCGTATATCGACTTCGGGGGACAATCCATAGTCGGTCTGATCGACGCATACCCCAATCTGCTGGTGGTCCAGACACTTTCGAAATCGCGCTCGCTGGCTGGATTGCGGGTGGGGTTCGCTGTAGGTCACAGAGACCTGATCGAAGGCCTCAACCGAGTCAAGAGCTCGATAAACTCGTATACGCTTGACAGATTGGCTCTTTTCGGCGCGATCGAGGCATTCGGGGATGAAGAGTATTTCCAGGCGACGCGGGAAAAGATAATTCAGACCCGGAACCGGGTAACGCATGAGTTGCGGGCAATCGGATTCAGGGTGTTCGAATCGACTGCGAACTTCATATTCATCAGCCATTCTTCGATACACGCGGGTGAACTCTACGTGAAACTGAAAGAGAACCGGGTGCTCGTGCGATATTTCAGGAAGCCAAGGATAGACAATTATCTGCGCGTGAGTATCGGCACCGATGACGAGATGGGGACATTCGTGGAGGTCATATCGCGAATAGTAAAATCGGGGGCATGACGACTGACGGAGCCGCGCGGTCCTGAATGTCGCAGGTCCGGCCCGAGGTCGAGGTCAGTTCGGCTCCAGCTTCAGTTGGAGAGGCCCCTGTAGCGCATGTAGAAGAACAAGGTCGCTGTCATGAGGGCGTGCCCGTATTCCTCGCCGCCGATCATGTCGATGGCGTCGCGCTCCGGGACGAGGAGAACTTCGATTTCCTCGTGCTCGTCGAGGCGCTGGGGGCGTTCCAGGACGCAGCTCTCGGCGATGAAGGCGTGGAAGGTGTTCGTCATGAAGGCGGGATTCGGCGAGAGGTCTCCCAGGGGGACGATGAACTCCGCGCGGTAGCCGGTTTCCTCGAGGAGTTCCCGTGCGACCGCGCGAGCGGGGTCCTCTCCCGGGTCCACGATTCCGCCGGGAAACTCGACCGATACGCGGCCGGTGCCGTGCCTGAACTGCCGGATCATGACGAATTTCCGGCCTTCGGGCGTGTCGACGACGGGAATGACCCCAGCCCAGTCCGGCGCGTGTACGAGGTAGAAGGCACCACGTTTTTCTCCATCGCGCGTCTCTCTGTCGCTCTCCGAAACCTTGAAGATGCGGCAATCCGCTATCGGTTTCGATTCCGTTTCCATCCAGGCGCCGGGCTTGTCCATACGAAAACCCTATCCTTCTCCCGCCATTCCCCGCAAGTCCCCGGCATCGCCGGATGAGTCTGCGGGGATGCCGGCGGGATGCCGCGCCGGCTGTTGGACGCCGCTTTTATCGGTGGTATAGTCGATCACGGCGAGTATCTGTGCTGGAGGAGGCGACCCCGTCATGGCCCACCAAACGCTCAAGAACGGCTACGGTTCCCTTGCCGGCCGGATAAACCTGTTCCCTCAGGGCGCGCCTCCGGGCGAGCTTCTCTTCCGGATACTCTCCGTCCTCTTCAGCGAGAAGGAGGCCGCCCTGGTGGCACTCCTTCCGATCCGGCCCTTCGATGCCACAACGGCGGCGCGCCTGTGGAAAATGCCCGAGCCCCAGGCCATCGCCTTACTCGAGGATCTCGCCTCGCGCGGGATGATCCTCGACATGGAGCGCGAGGGGGGCAGGATTTTCGCGATGCCGCCGCCGATGGCTGGGTTCTTCGAGTTTTCGATGATGCGCGTCGGTAATCGCTACGACCAGAAGCTCCTCGCCGAGCTCTACTACCAGTACCTCAACGTCGAGGAAGACTTCGTCCGGGGCCTCTTCGCGGGCGGAGAGACTCAACTCGGGCGGGTTTTCGTGAACGAGAAGGCTCTTTCGGAGCGCGCCGCCGGCCGCGCCGTAAGTCAGGCTGCCAGTTCCGACGCGGCGCTCCCTGCCGGCAATGCTCAAGGCGCGCACACCATGAGCCCCGACACCCTCCACGTCCTCGACTACGAGCGCGCGAGCGAGGTCATCAGGACCGCCTCACACCGCGGCGTCGGCACATGCTACTGTCGGCACAAGATGGAACATCTCGGCATGGCCTGCGATGCGCCGATGGAGATATGCCTCACCTTCAACGGCGTCGCCGATTCCCTCGTCAGGCACGGCGTAGCGCGCGGCATCGACGTCGCGGAAGGACTCGACCTCCTCGACGAGGCTGTCGGGCGCGGCCTCGTCCAGTTCGGCGAGAACGTCCGCGAATCGGTGTCCTTCATCTGCAACTGCTGCGGGTGCTGTTGCGAGGCCCTCCTCGCGGCCAAGCGCTTCGCGGTCCTCAACCCCATCGCGACAACCAATTTCCTGCCAGTCGTCGACCGGAGCGTCTGCACGGGCTGCGGCAAATGTGCCGAGGCATGCCCCGTCGAGGCCATGGCTCTCGTCTCGGCCTCCGATCCGAAGGCGCCTCACCGCAAGAAGGCCCGCCTCGACGAGTCGATCTGCCTCGGATGCGGCGTCTGTGTCCGCGCATGCCCCGCGGGCGCCCTCTCCCTGAAGGCCCGCGCGGCGAGAGTCCTTACGCCGGTCAACTCCGCGCACCGCGCAGTCCTCATGGCCATCGAACGGGGCAAGCTGCAGAACCTCATCTTCGACAACCAAGCCCTCGCGAGCCACCGCGCGATGGCGGCGATCCTCGGGGTCATCCTCGAGCTTCCCCCCGCGAAGCAGATCATGGCGAGCCGCCAGATGAAGTCCCGCTACCTCGAGCGCCTCCTCTCGCGGAAGGAGTACATCAGGCAAGAAGGGGAAAGCCGGCGCTAACCGCCGAAGACCTCGTCCGGCACGAAGGAAAAGCCGTCTAACACAAGCGACGCGACCGGACCCAGGCCGTCGCCTTTGTCCCGGACAAGCGCCTCGCCATAGCACAAGACCTTCCCGTCGTCCTGGTCTCCGCTGCGTGCGACCGGGCCGAGGACATAGCGGTGAAGCCAACAGGCCGAAGGCTCGACGATCCAGTACTCCTTGACTCCCATACGCTCGTAGAGAGTGAATTTTTCCCTCACATCCTTCTTCATGGTCGAGGGTGAGAGTATCTCGACGACAAGATCGGGAGATCCGCGGATATAGCGTCCGTTTGCGAGCTTCCCGGGGTCGCAGACCACGACGATGTCAGGCTGGACGACATTCTCCGCTTCGTCGTCCTCCTGTCCGGGTTCCATCAGGAGGACATCAACCGGCGAAATGAATGCCGTGCATGGTTTGCCGCGCAGGAATTCTTGGATTCGGCTGCCCAGTTCCAGAACCGCGTTCTGGTGATTCAGCCTCGGCGCAGGGCTCATGCCAAACGCGATGCCTCCGATGAGCTCCCAGCGCTCCTCGTCCGGCCAGTTTCTGTAGTCGCGATACGTGAACCTTCCTGAAGGGGCTATTGCAGGTTCGGCCATTCTCTTCATACCTCCAGTATAAGCCATATACGCAAGGGAAAGGCTGCGGTGATTGAAGGTACGAAGTGGAAAAACCGATCATCCTATCCAATTCTTTCCCCTTCTGGCACAAAATCCTGTACAGGGCGCTCCGGACGCGCAGCCTTGACACGGGGATGAGTCTGATGGATATGGGATGTAACCTGCCGGCAAGCCCAGAAGGGCAAGACCAGCCGGTCGCCGGGAGGGCGATTCGATGAACGGAAAAGAACGTATCGCGCGGACTGTGCTCACGGGGGCTGCCGACTGCCTTCCGCTTATGCCTATAACCATGATGCTCGCCGCGGATCTCGTCGGAGAGCGCTACGCATCGTACGCGACAGACTGGCGCGTCCATGTCCGCGGGCAGATGGCCGCGGCAGGAACCTTTGGTTTCGACCATGTGTCTGCGATATCCGATCCGGCGGTGGAATCCTCCGATCTCGGGGGCGCCGTCGTGTTTTACGACGACGAACCGCCAGCGAACGACGAGGCGGGCTCCCTCCTTTCAGACAAGGCGGCGCTCGCGGGCCTGTCGGTGCTCAAGCCCGAGGACGGAAGGAGAATGTCCAACCGCCTGTCGGTGGTCTCTGCCCTCGCGGCTCAAAGTGCGGGCTCCCTCATGGTCGAAGGATGGGTCGAGGGGCCCTGCGCCGAGGCCGCGGATCTCCGGGGTCTGTCGCGGCTCATGATGGATTTCTTCGACGATCCGGAATTCGTGTCCGGACTTCTGGATTTCGTGACGGAGCAGGAGATTGCCTTCGCGCTTTCCCAGGTCCGCGCCGGCGCGGATCTTGTCGGCGTCGGCGACGCGGCTTCCTCCCTCATCGGCCCCGCGCTTTTCGAAGAATTCGTGGCGTCGTACCACCGTCGCTATGTCGAGGCGATCCATGAAGCGGGAGCCCTCGCGCGGCTCCACATCTGCGGACGCACCGCGGAACTCGTGCCGGTCATCGCCGGCTTCGGCTACGACATCGTCGACCTCGATACCGCCTCTCCCGTGGCGAACGCCCGCGCGCACCTTGGGCCTGACGCGGTCCTTCTCGGCAATATCGACACAGTGTCGGTCGTTCGCTCCGGCTCGGCGGAGGATGTCGGGCGAGCTCTCGAAGCCTGTTTCGAGGACGCAGGCCGTCGCGCCTGGATCGTCGGCGCCGGCTGCGAGATTCCACGGGACTCGCCGCGCCGGAACATCATCGCGATGCGGGATTTCGCGCGATCCCGCGTCCCGGCCTTCGTCGAGGATTCTTCTTCTCGCGCTTTTGGTAAAAATTTGCTTTGACAGATCCGAAAACATGAAATATCATGTGATATATCTGCTGATATATCATGGAGGATCATCTATGAAGAAAGCGCTAATCCTGCTTCTGCTCGTCGCGGTCACCCTTTCGACCGCCTTCGCGGCTCCGGCCGGCAAGGTGAGCCCTCTGGCCGACCCCAGAGTGCGCCAGGCCATAAAGTACGCGATCGACATGAAGACGGTCGTGGAGAGTCTGATGAGCGGGAAGGCGATCATCGCCAACAGCCTCACGCCCAACGGCGCGTGGAAGACTCCCGGACTGAACGACTACGCCTACAATCCCGAGAAAGCCAGACAGCTCCTGAAAGAGGCTGGCTGGAATCCGTCCTACGTGCTCGACGTGGTCTACTACTACGGCGACCAGATGACGGTCGATCTCATGACCGCTGTGCAGGCTTACCTCGCCGACGTGGGCATGAAGATGACCTTCCGCAAGCTGGAAGGCGACCTCGCCTCGCAGCTCTGGGTGCCGCCCGCCGATCCGGTCAACGGCCCCTCGGCGGTGAAGTGGGACATGGCCTACGCGGCCGTAGCGGCCCTCGCCATGCACGAGTACTACGACAGGTTCCTTCCCGGCGGAGCGAGCAACTCCCACACGCCGAAGGATGTGACCCTTCAGGCCCTCATCAACGCCACCAATGTCGTCGATCCGGTCGCGCAGAAGAAGGCCTTCTTCAAGCTCCAGCAGTATGAAAACGAGAATATGCCGGCAATTCCCCTCTACTACCAGCAGGTTTTCGTCGCTTCCAGCACGAGGCTCGACAGGGCCGGCGCGCTTTTTGGCAACGAGCAGTTCAACTACGACTGGAATATCGTGAAGTGGGACGTTCCCGCGGACGCGTCGGGCAAGAAAGTTCTGAAGACCAACGGCGGCCCTGTCGCCTTCGTCGAGACTCCCTTCCTGAATCCCGGACTCTTCATGAGCCAGAAAGTCCTCTTCGACCACCTCGTCGTGGCCGATGCGGGCCTCGCCACATTCGAAGGACAGCTCGCCTCCGAGTACTCCGTCAGCCCCGACGGCAAGGTCATCTCCTTCAAGCTCAAAAACGGGATCAAGTGGCACGACGGCGCCCCCATCACCGCCGAAGACGTGAAGTGGACCTACGAGTTCGCGGCAAAAGTGCCAACGGTCAACGCAGTATTCAACACCATGCTGAGGGCGCTCGACGGATACCAGGACTTCAAGGACGGCAAGGCTGCCGGAATCAAGGGTATCGCGGTGAGCGGCAACACGATCACGTTCACCTACGCCACCGTGAATCCCAACGCTCTTCTCTGCTTCTCCCAGTTCCCGCCCCTGCCGAAGAAGTATTTCGCCAATGTCGACCCGCTGCAGTTCCAGCAGGCCGCCTTCTGGCAGAACCCCATCGGCTCCGGTCCCTTCATGGTCAAGACCATCTCCATGAACAACTACGCCACCTTCGTGCCCTTCAAGGCCTACCACGATGGCGTCGCGAAGATCGACGAGATCCAGATGTACCCCTCCGGCGAATCCGATCCCAACCTCGTCAAGAACGCGGCCGCTAAGCAGCTCGACTACGCCTACACCAAGAGCATCGAGGATGTTCTCGCCCTCGAGAAGATGAGTCACCTGAAAGTGACCCCGGTCAATATCCGCTACACTCGCCTTTTCTTCGTGAACAAGTTCCCGAAGCCCTGAGGGCCGGGTACGGTTTCGTAGTATCGTCGCGGGGGAGGGGCGCCGGAGCGGTCATCGCGTGCCGTTCCTTCCCTTCCCCCGCGGAATCCATCCACCATCCAAAGGGTCGCCACAGCCATGTTCGAATACGCAATCCGACGTCTTCTGACTTTCATCCCGATGCTGCTCGTCATGACCTTCCTGATTTTTCTCGGGCTGGAGGTCATGCCGGGCGACGCCGTGTCCTTCATGGTGAGCCCTGACGCGCTGGCGAACATGGATGCCTCCCAGCTCGCCGCGATGCGCGAATCGCTCGGGCTGAACACGCCCTTCCTGTTCCGGTATGTCCGCTGGCTCGTGGGGGTCCTGCAGGGCAACTTCGGCTACAGCCTGACGAGCGGTGTTCCCATCAGGGACATCGTTTTCAGCCGCCTGCCGGCCACACTGGAGTTGTCCATCGCGGCGCTTGTCATCTCGTCGATCATGGGAAGCGTGCTGGGCCTCTTCAGCGCCCTGAAACGCGGGAAGGCCGCCGACACCGCGCTGACGATAGCGGGAATGATCGGCGTCTCGGTTCCGGAATTCTTTTTCGGCCTCGTCAGCCTCCTCGTCTTCGCCATCAAACTCAGGTGGCTGCCCATCGGCGGCAGGCTCATGCCAGGGCAGCTGACCTTCTTCGACCGGCTGCCGCACCTCGTGCTTCCCGCCCTGGTTCTCGGAATATCCATGACAGCCGGCGTCATGCGCTACTCGCGGGCCAGCATGCTCGACACGATCGACAAGGAGTACATGAAGACCGCGCGGAGCAAGGGTCTGCCCGAATGGCGGATCAACCTCGTGCACGGTTTCCGCGTGGCGCTTACGCCGATCATCGTCCTCATCGGTTTCCGCCTGCCGATGCTCATCGGCGGCTCTGTCGTGATCGAGCAGATTTTTCAGTGGCCCGGCGTCGGAAGCGAATTCATAGCGGCGGTGCGGGGGCAGAATTATCCCCTCGTCATGATGATCGCGCTGTTCTTCGTCATGGCGGTGCTCTTCGCCAGCCTCTTCGTCGATCTGATGACGGCGATACTGGATCCCAGGGTGAAGCTCTCATGAGAGACACGACGACCATGGACGCCGCGGGCGCAACGGACACGACCCGCAGGAAGTCGCGGCGCGACCGGAAGATGGACCGCATTCTCGCCGCCGAGGAGGCGGGACTCCTGAAGCCTCAGTCGGGAAACCGCGCGCTGAAGAAGATGCTCGCCAACCGGCTTTCGGCCATCGGCCTCGTCATTTTCGCCCTGATCGTCCTCTCTTCCATTCTGGCACCTCTCATCGCGCCCTACGGCCCGCTGCAGATCAACCTGAAGGCTGTGCTGAAGGCGCCGTCGACCCAGCACCTGTTCGGAACCGACAAGCTCGGACGCGATATTTTTTCCCGCGTCCTGTACGGCGGGAGGATTTCCATCCTCATCGGATTCGGAAGTGCACTGGGCGCCGCATTCATCGGGATACTCCTCGGCTGCTACGGCGGGTACAAGGGAGGAATCGTCGACAGGATCTTCCTCGGGGTTTCCGAGATCTTCATGTCGTTCCCGCAGATCGTACTCGTGCTCCTCTTGGTTTCCATCGTGGGGCAGAGTATGGGAAACCTCGTGCTCATCTTCATCGGGACGGGATGGGGAAGCATCTATCGCATGACGCGCGCCAAAATGCTTTCGATCCGCGAAGAGGAATACGTCATGGCGCTCAAGGCTTTCGGCCTCAGCGACCTCGTCATCTGCTACAAGCACATGCTGCCGAACGCCCTCGGACCCATCGTCGTCAACATCACGCTCAGCACGGCGATGTTCATATTGCAGGAGGCGGCCCTGAGTTTTCTCGGGCTGGGCGTGCCCCTGCAGATCGCGACCTGGGGCAACATTCTCAACGCGGCCAACGATTTCACGACATTGCAGAATTACTGGTGGATATGGCTGCCCGTCGGCATCGTCATTTCGCTCTTCGTATTGAGCGTGAATTTCATCGGCGACGGTCTGCGCGATTCCGCCGATCCGTCGCAGCAGGGCTAGCCATATGAACGACGACACGCTGATAACCGTGAAGAACCTCAAGACCTTCTTCTACAACAACAACCGCTGCAACAAGGCCGTGAACGACGTGTCGTTTTCGATCAAACGCGGCAAAACGCTCTGCGTCGTCGGGGAGTCAGGGTGCGGCAAGAGCGTCACCGCGGCCTCCATCATGCAGCTGCTTCCGGGTTTCGCGCGGATAGAGGGCGGCGAAATCCTGTACCACGCCGATGGCGGCGATATACGCATCGACCGGCTCGAGCGGAACGGAGCGGAAATGCGAAGTTTGCGCGGGGCCGATATCGCGATGATTTTCCAGGACCCCATGACGGCCCTCAATCCGGTGTACACGATCGGATTCCAGATAAGCGAAAACCTGATCTACCACACGACGATGAATCGCGAGGCGCGGAGGACGAAAGCTGTCTCTCTCCTGACCGACATGGGCATTCCCCTCCCGGGGCAGCGGATCGACGAGTATCCGCACCAGTTTTCGGGCGGCATGCGCCAGCGCGCGATGATAGCCATGGCCATGGCCTGCGATCCGAAAATCCTGATCGCGGACGAGCCGACCACGGCGCTCGATGTGACGACGCAGGCCCAGGTTTTCAGCCTCATGGCGACGCTCAAGGAAAAACACGGCACCGCGATCATGTTGATAACGCACGACATGGGCGTCGTCACGGAGCTGGCCGACGATGTCATCGTCATGTATATGGGCAATATCGTGGAAGGCGGGACGGTATCCGACATCCTGCGGACGCCCGTCCACCCTTACACGCAGGCTCTGCTCCGCTCCATCCCCGTCCTCGGGCGGGGGAAGCATCAGATCATCGATCCCATACGGGGGGCGACGCCGGATGCCTACGACAGACCCAAAGGCTGCCAGTTTGCGCCGCGCTGCGATTACTGCAGCGACGAATGCGCTGCCCGGATGCCCCCGGAGACCTGGATCGACGCGACGCACCGGGTGCGGTGCTGGAACTACGCGGCGGCAAGGGCGGCATATGGAAAATAAGGAAGTTCTCCTCTCCCTCCGGGGCGTCAAGACGCACTTCCCCGTAAAAAAAGGGATACTGAAGCGGGTGGTCGGCCAGGTGAAGGCTGTGGACGGCGTGGACCTCGACATATTCCGGGGCGAGACGATAGGCCTCGTGGGCGAATCCGGCTGCGGGAAAACAACTCTCGGAAAGACCATTCTCCAGCTCGTCAAAGCCAGCGCGGGAAGCATCGTCTATGATTTCGACGGCGTGAAAAAGGATCTGTGCACATTGTCCGCAAAAGACATGATGGCCGCGCGCAAGAAGATGCAGATCGTTTTCCAGGACCCGTACTCGTCGCTGAATCCCTCTTTTACCATCATGGGCTCGCTGAGCGACCCTTTGAAAAAATTCGGCGTGAAAAAATACGCCCAGCGGCGCGCGATCATCGGCGACCTGCTCGAGGCCGTCAACATGAGGCCCGAATACATGGACCGCTATCCGAACGAGTTTTCGGGCGGGCAACGGCAGCGTATCGGAATCGCCCGCGCCCTGTGCGTGAACCCGGAGTTGGTCGTCTGCGACGAGGCGGTGAGCGCCCTGGACGTGTCGATCCGCGCCCAGGTGCTGAACCTCCTGATGAAGCTGAAGAAGGAACGCGGACTGACCTACATCTTCATCACGCACGATCTCTCCGTCGTCGAATACATAAGCGACAGGATCGCCGTCATGTATCTCGGCCACATTGTCGAGCTCGCGGACTCGGAGGACCTCTACGCGGATGCCTCGCACCCCTACACGCGCGCGCTCCTCTCCGCGATTCCCGTGGCCGATCTCGACCACAAAGCGGCGAGGATCATACTGGAGGGCGATGTTCCCAACCCGATCAACCCGCCCGCAGGCTGCCCCTTCCATCCGCGCTGCGCCCAGGTCATGGACATATGCCGGAGGCACAAGCCTGCGCTCACGCAGTACACGATACGCGGCAAGCGACACCATGTCGCCTGTCATCTCATGGACATGGAGCCGGAATCGTCACGAATGAAAGGAGAAACCATATGAGCAAATTTTCCCTCGCGGATTTCAAGGGAGTCATTCCCGCGCTGATAAGCTGCTTCGACGAAGACGGGGAGTACGACGAGAAGCGCCAGCGCGCAGTCGTCCGCACGCTCCTCGACAGAAAAGTGGACGGCTTCTACCTCACGGGCAGCACCGGCGAATCCTTCATGATGACGCCCGACGAGCGCAAGCGCGTCGTCGAAACGGTGGTCGACGAGGTGAAAGGCGCCGTCCCCCTCATGGTCCACGTCGGGGCGATCAGCACGAAGCTCAGCGTCGAACTCGCGAAACACGCTCAAGGCGCGGGCGCCGACGCGATATCCTCCGTTCCGCCCATTTACTGGAAATATTCCGACGCCGACATTCAGGGCTATTACGCGGACATCTGCGACGCGGTCTCGCTCCCGATGATCGTCTACAATGTGCCGCTCGCGGGCCTCGTCGGCTATGGCCTGATAAAGAAGCTCGCCGGCATCGACGGGGTGAAGGGAATAAAATACACCGCGGCCACCCATTTCGAGATCATGCGCATCAAGGAAGAGATCGGCGCTGATTTCAAAGTGTACTCCGGGGCCGACGAGATGGCCATGTCGGGGCTGGAATTCGGAGCGGATGGCATAATCGGCTCCTTCTACAACATGATCCCCGAACTTTTCATCCGCCTCTACGCCGCGGTGCGCGCAGGGGACATGGCGACTGCGAAGGAGATGCAGAGGCAAGCCAACGCCGTCATCCTGTATTCCCTCGAGCACAATTATTTCTCCATCATGAAGCGATCCCTCTCGTGGATCGGCGTCGACGCCGGATATTGCAGGAAGCCGATAGCCAACAACAGTCCCGAACAGATGGCGGTCGTCAGGGAAGGCTTGCGCGCGATCCGCGATTCGCACGGTATCACGGGTGTGGCCGTGCTCGACGCGCTGTGATGAAACGGATCGAGCCCCGCCGGTTGGCGACAGTCTGCCTGCCCTGGAGCGACAGAGGAGAGTTTCTCGAAGCGGTCTTCCGGAATCAGGTGCGCTGTCTCCGGCGGGGCGGGTTCGACAATCTGTACATTTTCGGAACCGCGGGCGAAGGCTATGCGGTCACGGACGCCGTCTACGGGAAGATCGCCGCGGTTTTTTTCGACGAGATGCGCGCTGTCGGCCCCGAAGCTGGCTCCGCTGCCGTCGGAGCCGCCACCGGCAGCAGCAAAGCTGACGGCACAGCTGGAACTACCGCTTGCGGCCCCGCGGACGGATTGTGCCAGCTCGGTGTCATCGGCTTGTCCGTAGCCCAGATCAGGGAACGGATCGAGGCGGGGCTCGCGATCGGCTTTTACGATTTCCAGATATCCTTCCCGAGCTGGGGGGCCCTGACCGACCAGGAAATCGCGCGCTTCTTCCGCGACATTCTCGGCCAGTATCCCCAGGCGCGATTTCTCCACTACAACACCGGGCGCTCGGGCCGCGTGCTGACGGGCGGAGAGTACGCCCGCCTGTCGGCAGAGTACCCCAACCTCGTCGCCACGAAATCCGGCGGACACACGGTGGCCTCGCTCATGAGCCTGCTGAACGGAGCGCCGGAACTCTGCCACTTCGTGACCGAGCTCGACTACGCCGCGGCCTGCCTCTTCGGCGGCGAATGCGGGCTTCTGGTGTCGGTCAGCTCCATCCATCCCGCCCGGTGCCGGGAGTTTTTCGATGCGGGGCAGCGCGGAAATACCGAAGCGCTGCGGCGGATGACCCGCGAGCTCTACGGTATCCGCGCCCGGGTCCTCGACTCGGTGGCACAGGAGCACGGTCACATGGACGGCGCTTTCGACAAACTCTACGCACGCCTCGCCGACCCGGAGTTCCCGCTGGACATGCTTTCGCCCTACCGGGGAGCGAGTCCCGCCGTTTTCGAAGGCTTCAAGACATGGCTTGCGAAGGAAGCGCCGGATTGGGCACTATCATAAGGCGGAGAAAACCATGGATCCGAAGAAAGAGGGCAAAACCTCGCGCGTGGATGAGGTCTACGAAAAACTCATCAGCAAGTTCATAAACAAGGAACTTGTGCCCGGTCACGTCATCAACAGACGCGCTGTCGCAAAAGACCTTGGCGTCAGCGTGGCTCCGGTCCTCGAAGCCTTCATTTACCTCGAGATGGAGGGCTACGTCGAAACTCTCCCCCGCAAGGGCACTATCGTGAAGCCCATCCGGAAAGAGGATGTCTACGAACAGCTCATCATGCGCGAAGCCATCGAATGCCAGGCCGCGCGCATGTATTTCGGGCGCCCGATCCGCGAGGAGTTCGACCGGCTGATGGTTCTGGCGGTGCGGGTCGACGAGTCGGCCTCCGACGCCGTGAAGCACTGGCGCGAAGAGATCGTTTTTCACGGAGCCCTCGTATCCCTGTCCCGGTGCAGGACGCTGATGGACGAATTCGACCGGGTTATCCGGCTCGGCACCTTCTACAACATGCACCGCGTCGCCGCCGACATCTACTCCTCCGACGTGGAGCGCGAAAACCAGAGCCACTGCGAGCTGCTCGGAAAGCTGATCTCGGACGACGCGGACAAGGTGGAAAACATCATCCGGGATCACCTCCGGAGCGGAAAGCGGAAACTGTTCGTCGAATTCGCCCTCTAAAGCCGCCTCTGCCCGAGAATCCGGCATCACTACAAACAGGAAGAACCATGACACAGACGCGATTGTCCGAATTGCGGGATTTCTATCTCAGGGAGCTCGTCTCCGACACCATCCCATTCTGGATCAATAAGGGAATGGACAAGGAATGCGGGGGGCTTTTGAATTCCCTGGACCGGGAAGGGCTGCCCTTCTCCACCGACAAGAGCGGCTGGATACAGGGGCGCTTCGCCTGGGTTCTGTCCCGGCTCATCGAGGCCCTCGGCCCGCGCCCGGAATGGCTGGAGGCCGCGGGCAGCTGCGCGCGTTTCGTGCGCGACAAGGTCCTCGCCGGTCCCGGCGGCAGGGGCTACTTCGAGCTGACCCGCGAGGGCGCGCCCCTCGTGCTCCGGCGCTACCTCTTCACCGAGACCTTCGCGATCATCGGCATGGCCCAGTACTCGAAAGTCGCGGGCGACAAGTCCGCGGGGGACAGTGCTACAGGGGATCCCGCCTGGCTCCGGTGCGCACTCGACACGCTCGCAGTCTTCGAGGCGAACCAGGGCCGGCTTGAGCCTAAAATCGATCCCGCCACGAGACAGCTGCGCGGGCATTCCGGGACGATGATCCTCATCAATGTGCTCCAGATCCTGCGCGACTGCGATCCGGAGCGCGCCGATTCCTACACCGCGCGTATCGACGCGCAGATCGACGAGCTCTTCCGGTACTTCGTCAAACCCGGACTGCGGGCCCTTCTTGAAACGGTCAACGCCGACGGCTCGATCGCCGAGGGCAGCGAGGGGCGCTGCATCAACCCGGGGCACGCCATCGAGACCGCCTGGTTCATCATGGAGGAGGGGCGCAGGCGGAACGACCCCTCGCTGGTGGCGCGGGCTCTGCCCATCCTCGAATGGTCGCTCGCGCGCGGCTGGGACCCCGAATGCGGCGGCCTCTTCTCCTTCGTCGACCTGGAGGGCAGGACGCCGGCCCAGATCGAGTGGGACATGAAATACTGGTGGCCCCACACCGAAGCCGTCTACGCATGCCTCTTCGCCTGGGCCCTGACGGGGGAAGCCAGATGGGAGCGCTGGTTCGAGACCCTCCACGACTACTCCTGGAGGCACTTCCCCGACCCCGTCCACGGCGAGTGGTTCGGTTACCTCCGCAGGGACGGATCGGTGGCGAACGACGTCAAGGGCAACCAGTACAAGGGAGCCTTCCACGTCCCCCGTTTCGAACTCAACTGCGCCCTGCTTCTGGACGCTGTCCTGGCTTCGGGGACGGGGCTGTCCGCGCTCGCGGGGTCCGAGACCCTGCGAAAGATTCGCGGAGTTGTCTAGACTTCCGCCCCGAGCGCCGCGTGTGAATATCTACAACTGAAAACCCGCATTCCAAGGTTTTTTTGAGGGTGGCACGGGCGCGCCGGGACTCCGCGCGTCCGCTTCGGAGTTTTCCGGCAGAACCAATTTGTCCCGACGACTGGCTGCAAGCGTCATCGGGATGCCGGGCTCGGGTTCCCACCGATCCATTCTCGCCGATTCGATGACCCGCATGACCCGGTTGTTCCGGGCATCGCTTTTAAGATCCGCGATGAATCCTGGTTTGAGCATGTCGGCGGCACGAATTCCCCACTGCGGAATCTTTAGCACTGCGGCCAGATCCCGGTTGATTTCGTTTGCATTTTTTGTCTCTCCGAGAAGCGGAAGTATCGACGAACGGACATCATCCCTGATGATGTCTTCAAGTATGACGGATTGGGGATGAATCCGGGCGAATCCCGAGAAAAGAAGGAGGACATAGGCCGGGTTTTCCACAGGCTTGTCGTTCGCCAGATTTTCCGCGAAACCGAGGCTGAGGTTCAATGGAGCACCCATCGGGTATTCAGCCATCAACGTAAGTCTCCTCGGTGGAGCCGATCCTCCCGCTTCAGTCCAACTTGTGCGCCTTTCGATCGCGCGTATGATCGCCATCGCGGCGAGTCCGCCTTCCGAATACCCTATGACGTACAGCCTTCCGCTTTCCGTATATCCCGACGAATCCTGCGAGTCGAGGTAGGATCTGGCCGCGGCCAGGCCATCCAGGGTCGAACGCGCGAGGCTTCCCGGATCGCAGCATGGCTGAATCCCCGGCGCATCTCCCATGCCCGGATAATCCGGCATCCACACGGCATACCCCAGCGGGGCGCTTCCTTGTGCCATTTTTCATAGCCCTGCGATTCCAGAAAGCCGGTATTCACTTTTGTCCGCAGAATGGGGATAGACAACAACTCCATTTCGGCGGCGAGCGTGAATTCAGTTATGCGCTTCCCCGACGTCGCTTCCAGGAGGGGCTCCGCCGCGTTGTCCGGCGCGTCGGCTGTTATTTGATTTCCCGATTCGGCATACATGGAGGCCGGAAGCGAGATGCACGAAGTCAGGGTGGCGAAGAGAATGAACTTGAACGCGATGACAGGAAGGCGATGTGATTTTTGCCTATTGGCCACTCCTCATTCCGAAGCTAAGCCATTGTGGAGTCATTTGCAAGGTTCGGGCCCATCTGCTTTGCCTGTTCTATTGCATCTTTTATGATGCCATGACAACAGGTGCCAAGCGGATTGTTTTTCTTGCATTCCGGGTTTTTCTTCGCACCGGTTTCTTTTATCACATCGAAGAATCCGTCGATGTTTTTATTGATCGCCATTCACGCCTATGCAATCGGTGAATTCACTTTTTACAATGTTTCCAATGGTGAAATTGCGTGCCGGTCCCCGGGATTATTGCAGAGCGGACAATTGCCTTTTTCTTTGGGAAGGGAAAGTTTCAAAAAGCCGGCTTTAGCTGTAAATATTCTTTGTTTCACTATTGTCGTGAAGTGCCTCCACGAGCCAGCTTGCCAATCCGGTGCATCCGCCACCTTATTTGTGATCAATACCCGTATGGATGACAGAATTCCTCCACAGCAGCCTTGATTTCATCCCTCACCACGCGCACCTGCGCCATGATCTCTTCGTCGCTTCCGGCAAACACAGAGGGATCGGCGAAAGACCAGTGTAGTTTTTTTGCTGCACCGGGGGAAATCGGGCACCGTTCCGCAGCCTCCTTCGAGCAGACGGTAATCACATAATCGTACGCTCGCCCCGAACGGGAAAAATCGAAAACGCTCTTCGTCTGATTGCCTGAAATGTCGATTCCCGATTCAGCGAGGACACGGACAACATACGGATTGAGCTTCCCAGCGTGAAAAATGTGTGCATTCCAGTCAACATATACCTCGTTATGGCCGCGGATCATTGCAAAGTAGCTTTATGTCCACGATCCCTGCACTTCAGAACTTCGCAGACAGCTGACTGCATTACCGAGTCGATGTTGACCGATGAGATCAAAGGTTCTTTTTTGCCTTTATCCGAAACAATTTTCTTTGTTGTTTCGAGTATCCAATTTACTGCCATTTCTTCGGGAATTTTGCTCTCGTCCAGTACGAGATCGAAAGCTTTGGCGGAGTCCCATTTTGTTTTACAAAATGCTTCGACGTAGGATATTCGGAGCTTGTCACCGTCCGTTATGGCTTTTTCGGCCTCCTCATATTCGGCTATCCCTCGTTGTTCCATGTATTTCATTACCCGGTACCGGAAAGGTGCCTGAATGCGAACATTCAATACATCGCTATATCCGGAAAGGACAGAGTAGCCGCATCGACCAAGGATCACAATATTTCCGTGCTGAGCCAGCGCGAGGGTTACCTTGCTCACTATAGAGATCATCGTGCTCGCCTGGTCATCAAACCGTGACCAGAATGTGGGAGGAGTAGCATTGAATTCCCTGAATTGGACGAACCCGTACTGGTCAAGTATAGCCCTGAACGTTTCCTGGTCCGCCAGATGATACCCGAGCAATCGTGCGGTTTTTTCTGCTATCTGACTTCCACTGCAACCCGCCTCACGCGAAATCGTAATTACCGCCATGAACTACCTCCTTGTGCCATTTTGCCAATCCGGTGCATCCGCCACCTTATTTGTGATCAATACCCGTATGGATGACAGAATTCCTCCACAGCAGCCTTGATTTCATCCCTCACCACGCGCACCTGCGCCATGATCTCTTCGTCGCTTCCGGCAAACACAGAGGGATCGGCGAAAGACCAGTGCAGTTTTTTTGCTGCACCGGGGAAAATCGGGCACCGTTCCGCAGCCTCCTTCGAGCAGACGGTAATCACATAATCGTACGCTCGCCCCGAACGGGAAAAATCGAAAACGCTCTTCGTCTGATTGCCTGAAATGTCGATTCCCGATTCAGCGAGGACACGGACAACATACGGATTGAGCTTCCCGGGCTCGAGCCCTGCGCTCTCCACTTCGAAGCGATTCCCTCCCAACTTCTTGAGAAAAGCTTCTGCCATCTGGCTCCGAGCAGAATTGTGGACACACAGAAACAGGACTTTGATCATGTGTTTACCTCGTGTGACGGACTTTCATGTTTGTCTTTGAGCGGATTGGAGCCCTTTCGGGCCCTCAATTTGCAGGCGCATTGACCATTGAGTTCATACGCGATGTCCCTGCATACAGGCAGGCCGCCTGTATCCCAGTCCACCATGCCCCCGTTCAGGTTTGCCAGATTTGTATACCCGAAGTCGAGAAGAATCAGGATGGCTTCCTTGCTGCGCAGGCCAACGGCATCGGCCAGGATAAGTGCCTTATCCTGGGGAAGATTGCTGAAGCCGGATCGGAATTCACTCATTGGGAGATAGATCACGTTTCCAACATCGAAGACGCGAAAATTGGTTTCATATGGTTCCCTCAGGTCCACGATCACCGCACCGCGGGCGCTGCAGGCGTAAGCCTCGAATGGACTTACATGCAGGATTCCATTTATGCGGAATCCCGCTCCGGTGAAAATTGAAAAGTCAATGTTCAACATCATCAACCTCCTCTTTCCCGTGCCAAAGATCCCCTGATTTCTGGTATGCTCCGGAGCCGGCATGGGCCTGCCTATCTGGATCTGACCGGAACCGCCTTGGGGAAACTGCTCCGTGTAGCCTTCGCGATGCGCACGAGCGAAAGCATGACCGGGACTTCCGTAAGAACACCTACCACAGTGGCAAGCGCCGCGCCGGACGTAAGTCCGAACAGACTGATCGCCACGGCCACCGAAAGTTCAAAGAAGTTCGAGGCGCCGATCATGCCGGCGGGGGCAGCGATTTCATACGGCACCTTCCACAGCTTTGCCCAGCCATATCCAATGGCAAAAATCAGATAGGTCTGGATGACGAGAGGCACGGCAATAAGAAGGATGGCGAGAGGATTCTGAAGGATGGTTTTCCCCTGAAAAGAGAACAAGATGACGAGTGTGAGGAGCAGCCCCGCCTCGGTGATCCCGTCGAATTTCTTGACGAACACGCTGTCGAACCACTCTTTTCCGCGACGCTTGATCAGAGAAGTCCGGGTAATCGCGCCGAGTCCGAGAGGAATCACGACAAAGAGGACTACCGAGAGGAGGAGCGTATCCATCGGAACGCTCACGTTCCCCACCTTGAGAAGGAATGCGACAATCGGGGCAAAGGCGACGAGGATGACAAGATCATTTACCGCAACCTGAACGACGGTATACCCTGCATCTCCGCCGGAGAGGTACGACCAGACGAAAACCATCGCCGTACAGGGAGCGGCACCGAGCAATACCGCGCCCGCTATGTATTCGGTGGCGGTGGATTCGGGAATGAGTGCCTTGAATACTACCTTGAGGAAGAACCATGCGATGAGATACATGGTAAATGGTTTGATGAGCCAATTCACGACGAGGGTGATGATGAGTCCCTTCGGATTCTTGCCTGCGTTCTTGATGCTCGCGAAATCGACCTTGAGCATCATCGGGTAAATCATGAGCCAGATGAGGATGGCGACGGGGACCGAAACCCTGGCATATTCGAATTGTCCGAGGAAGGCGGGAATCCCGGGGATGAAGTAGCCGATCGCGACTCCGGCAGCGATGCACAGCGCAACCCATAACGACAGGTACTTCTGGAAAAAACCGATCGAGGCAGTCGATTCGTCTTTCATACAACCTCCACGGAATTCCTGTCATATTGACAGGGTTTGCAGAACGACGTAAATTATTGGCAAGTCAGCCAAATATGTCAAGCATTATTGGTCTTTTTGCCAATAATTATTTATACAAGGAGCGTTGGAATGGATTCCGAACAGAAGGAACGAGTCGAGCGCAGAGCCAGACTCCTCAAATCCCTCGCCCATCCCTCACGGCTTCTGATTGTCGAGCTTCTTGCTGCCCGTCCCTATGATGTGAGCGAACTCACGCAGGTCATTGGGGTGGACATCACGACAGTCTCGAAGCACCTCACCGTTCTGAAAAAGGCAGGGATTGTCCGGAATCATCGCCGGGGCCAACACAGCGACTATGAGCTCAACTGTACCTGCATCAACCATTTTATCGAATGCATCGAATCCGATCTCAAGGATAAGGAAGACCTCTGATATTTCCGGTTTTTTAGCTCACCTGATGAAACCTGGGGTCATAGCTCATCTCCACGGCTCCAGAATGATGCGCCCGGCATGCCCCACAATCTCTTCTATATATATGGCTTCCCCGGCGCGGCGGGAGCGAAGCACCGGATCTCGTACCGCGAGGGGAGTCAGGCTTTGGTTGATCACCCAGGCAAAGGGTTTGATGCCGGCGCGCGCAAGGTCCCGTTCGAGTTGCATCGCTTCGTGGATTGGAGTCGCTTCCGGCAAGGTGATGAGCAGGATCTGCGTGTAATTCGGGTCGCGCAATCTCGGCAGAAGCCGTTGCACAGCTTCGGGGCTGCCTCCCGCCTTGCGGAGCACCTCGCGGTGATACGCCTCCGCCGCGTCGAGCAGGAGTAGCGTATGTCCGGTAGGCGCTGTGTCGATGATGACAAACCGGTCTTCGCCGCCGGCTACCGTCTCAGCAAAAGCCCGGAATACGGCGATTTCCTCGGTACAGGGAGATCGCAAGTCTTCTTCGAGAAGAGCCCGGCCCTGGGCATCGAGTCCCTCTCCCGCAGTCGCAAGGACTTCCTCCGAATAGCGGCGTGTCTCCAGCGCGGGGTCGATCCGAGTAATTAACAAGTTTGGCAGCCGCTCGAGAACAGCTGCTTCGACATGGGCGGCGGGATCTGTCGTCGTCAATGTCACCTGATATCCCGCATGCGCGAGCTTCATTGCAATGCGTGCGGCGATAGTTGTTTTACCGACACCGCCCTTGCCCATCGTCATCACCACACCTTTCCCGCGCGAGGTGATCTGCGCCACGAGAGAATCCAGGCTCTCTCCTTTTAAAGTCTGTTCCGGTGCAGGAACAGGCGTTGTCTGTACGACATCCTTCGATCCCATCTTCCTGAGTGCGTCGATTCCGACAAGCCCGAACGGCAGCAGCGCAATGTCGACGTGGGGCAAAATGGCGAGTCCTGAGGGCATGGCGCCGATTGCGGCGAGACCGCGGGATTCCAGCTCGCTCGCGACTGCATCATCGTTGCCGGCTGCATGGAAGATGCCGTTAATGATGAGCTGCAGGTTTCTGATGCCAAGCTGAGCCAATTCATTCCGTGTACGTTCTGCCTCGGTGAGGGAGGGGCGATCGGGGCGGACCACCAGGACCAGCGTGGTTTGCCCAGGATCCCGCAAGGCGGCATTCGACGCCGCGTAGAGCGCCTGCTGGGCTTTTAGCCCCGACAATGGACCGAGACAGGAGGTGCCGCCGACATTGGTTTCTATAAAGGCGGACCAGGCAGCCGGCAGTTCCAGAAGCCTTAGGGTATGACCGGTCGGAGCGGTATCAAAAATAACGTGGTCGAATTCCCCGGTGGCGTCGGCATCGCCAAGAAGTTTGGAAAACTCATCAAAGGCGGCGATCTCCATCGTACAGGCACCGGAGAGCTGTTCCTCGATGCTCGCCACGGCGGCATCAGGCAGAATGCCACGGTATGGAGCGACAACACGCTCCCGATACGCATGAGCCGCCTTTTCAGGGTCTATGTTGAGCGCAAAAAGACCGGGCACAGAGGGAATGGCTTTCGGCTTCGATTCCAGACTCGTGCCGAGGACTTCGTCGAGATTCGACGCCGGATCGGTCGAGACAAGGAGCACCTGTTTGCCGGCATCCGCGAAGGCAATGGCCGTGGCACAGGCGGCTGAGGTTTTCCCCACGCCTCCCTTGCCGGTGAAAAAAAAGATTCGTGTGGAATTACCTGAAAGTAATGACATGCATATCTCCAATTCAGCAGCACTTTCCGCGTTTTGTAGAAGGATCTCCTTCCTTCGCCGAAGGATCACAGCAAACTACGGGGGTAAACCGTACAGCCCGGGCTTCGATGCCAACCCAGGCGGCGAGTTCAACGCGAGATGGATACGAACCGCTGCATTTGATTTCGTCGTTCACCTTTACGATCGGCAAAGCCTTCTCTCCTTGCGCCTGAAGGGCAACCTTGACCGCGACATCCTCTGTGAACGCTCCGGGCTGCTGCGAAAGATTGTAGCGGACTACGGATATTCCCTGGCCCTTCACCCAATCAAGATCGGCGGCAAAGCGCACAAGCTTCGGATCCACGGAGGGTCCGCAGATACCGGTGGAACAACACATTGCAGGATCGAATACCTGGATTGCAGTCATGAAATCCTCCTATAGATATCGTTTTTCGACGATATAATGATACATGAACTCTGTTACAGTCCTCCGATAAGCGCCTTCAAGCGCCGGAGTGTGTGCGGGTTGATGCAATAATTGACTCGCGGTCCATCGACTTCGCCGATAATCAGTCCGGTTTCTTTCAGAATCTTCAGGTGCTGAGAAACAGTTGATTGGGCAAATGGCAATTTATCGACAATGTCGCCACAGATACATGAGTTCGTGCGAGCCAGAAGGCGCAGTATCTGAACGCGCGCGGAGTGTCCGATCGCTTTTGAATATGATGCAAGTTCTTCATCGGCTTCCGATCCCTCGATGGGACGGAGATCAGGTGCGGAATTCAGACATGAGAAACATGAATCGTCAGTATTTTCTTTCATCGTTAATCAACGATATAATTAATCACTCAATGAGTCAAGCAGTTCGCGCAGGAATGAACTGTACAAAGAGTGGATAAAAAAATTGACAGTAGCAGAAAAGCAATGTATACCTAGATCATCAAGGTATAAGTCATGGCAATAAACTATACATCGCACAGCTATTGGAATGACATCCTTAATGCCAGTTTGTGCAAGTTTTTCATACTTTGGGCGCTGTGCGACGGACCAACCCATGGGTACGAGATCATTCGCCGCGTAGACAAGCTGACAGACAGTTTCTGCGTGCCTACCCAGGGAACAATCTATCCGGTACTGCGGGAATTTCAGGAGTGCGGCTGTGTCACCTGCCAGCCGGAACTCGTCAATGGCCGAACCCGCAAGGTTTATGCCCTGACACCTAAGGGGCAGGAGGCATTCCAGGCAGGTCAGGAAATATGGAAGGCGGGACTTTGTTGCATTAACCGGGCCGTCGGAAACGAGGAGGTTCCATGAATTCGCTGTGGATTTCGGTCAAGTTTTTTGGCCTGATCCTGACTGAATTGACAGTACTGTTCTTGGGTATCTCCACGCTGGTAGGTCTGGCATTGCAGTATGTATCGGATGAGACGCTCTGGCAGTGGCTTTCGAGACGAGGTCTTCTAGGAAATTTTCTGGGTGCGGCGCTGGGCGCTGTCACACCCTTCTGTTCCTGTTCCACCATACCGATGACAGTCGGTCTCTTACGGGCCGGAGTTCCATTTGGTGCGACCATGTCATTCGTGCTCGCATCACCGCTTTTGAACCCAATCATCCTAACAATGTTCTGGGTCCTCTTGGGCTCGAAAGCCTGTGTCGTGTATGGCTCGGTGACGTTTATTGCCGCCATGATCTGTGGGGTCGTACTGGAAAAATTTGGATTAGCAAAAGATGTAAAGAATGTCCGAATCAGCGGCGGTGCACAGGAAAAAGAAAAACTTCCAACGTTCACAAAGAAACTCCGCCATGCATTCAAAGGAGCATGGGATGATTTTTTGAGTTTACTTGTATTCCTTCTTATCGGTGTGGCCATTGGTGCAGCGATTTATGGCTACCTCCCCGGCGACTTCATTGTTCGTCTGGCCGGTCCGCAGAACCCTGTGGCGATTCCCGTCGCTGCCCTTATTGGCATTCCATTGTATGTCCGGGCAGAGACAGTTATCCCCATCGCACTCGCCCTGACCCAAAAGGGAATGAGTCTTGGAGCCGTCATCGCCCTCATTATCGGAGGTGCCGGCATGAGCATACCGGAGATGAGCATGCTCGCCAGTATTTTCAAGGCGCGGTTAGTGATTGTTTTCATAGGAATCGTGTTTGTGACTGCCGTAGCGGCCGGATTCATATTCACTGTCATGTAAGAAGGAGGTATATAAAGATGACCAATGAAACTAAAAAGGGGATTTTCTCGAAAATCTTCAAGGTTAAAAACTCAGGGTGCTGTACCATCAAAATCGAAGAAGTACATGAAGAAGAGCAGCAGTCGGCCACTGGCTCAGATCAACTGAGGGAAAAACAGTCGTGCTGCGGCAAAAGGCCGGAAAGGGAAGGGAGCGGATAGCCTCAATCTTCTTACTTCATGTGACATAAACCATATAATAGATCCTGATTTTTATCTTTTAGTATAACATTTTTAATTATCTGGAGGATTCATGATGAAAAAGATTTTTGCTGTCGTCGTATTGTTCGTAGCAGCGATCAGTCTGGTTGCTGCACAAGCTCCGCTCAACATCTATGGCCGTTCGGCCCAAGGCGTCAATGGCGTCGTCTCCGCGGCAAAGCCTGAGGCTTCACAGATCGGCGTCGATATCCTGAAAAAAGGAGGGAATGCGGTGGACGCTGCTGTCGCCACAGCCTTTGCCCTCGGCGTCCTGGAACCCAACTCTTCCGGTGTCGGTGGTGGTGGATTCATGACTATCAAAATGGCGAACATGAAAGAGGCCATAGTGGTCGACTTCCGCGAGACGGCTCCTGCGGCTGCCAACGACACCATGTATCTCGGCGCTGACGGCAAGGTTATCCCGAAGTCTACTTACGAAGGCGGACTCTCCATCGGCGTGCCTGGAGAGGTGAAGGGGCTGCTGTATGCCTTTAACACGTATGGTTCAGGCAAACTTTCCCGTATGCAGATTGTTGCACCGGCAATCGAGTGCGCAATGACGGGCATCCCGGTCACGGCGAACCTGGGTGGGCTCATAAAGGATAATTTCGACAAGCTGGTGAAGTACGAGAATGGCGCGGCGATCTACCTGGACGACGGGCTTCCTTACGAAATTGGCGCCACTTTCACAAACCTTGACCTTGCCAAGACGCTTGCGCTGATCGGCGTGGGCGGCGAAGATGCGTTTTATAAAGGCGATATCGCGAAGGCAATCGTTTCCGAAGTCCAGAAGCGCGGCGGCATACTGACGCTGGACGATCTGGCCAACTATCAGGTGAAAATTCGTGAACCGGTGAAGGGGACCTACCGCGGCTACACCATCCTCTCCGTACCCCCAGCCTCCTCGGGCGGCACCCATCTTATCCAGATGCTCAACATCATGGAAAACTTCGACCTCCAGAAGTCCGGCGAAGGCACCGCGGCCACAGCCCATCTTTGGGCTGAGACGATGAAGATGACCTTCGCGGACCGCGCCAAGTACATGGCTGACACCGACTTCGTGAAGGTTCCCCTCGCCGGACTCACCTCCAAGGCGTATGCCAGTGAGCTCGCAGCCAAAATCGACCAGAACAAGCCCATGCCGAGTGCTACCGCCGGAGACCCCAGCAAATATGAATCAGGTTCGACCACCCATTTTTCTGTCATGGACAAAGCGGGCAATATGGTCGCTGTTACTAAGTCGATCAACTACTCCTTCGGCTCCGGTGTAGTGGTTCCCGGTACAGGCATCATCATGAACGACCATATGGACGACTTCGTGCCGACACCCGGTTTGGTCAACTCGGTGCAGGCCGGCAAACGCCCCTTGTCCAGCATGAGCCCGACACTGGTTCTGGATCCCCAAGGTAGGTCATTTCTGGCTGTCGGCTCTCCGGGCGCGACGCGAATATTTACAACGGTCGCCCAGATTATTTCCAACGTCATCGACTTCAAGATGCCGATCCAGCAGGCAATTTTTGCTCCGCGTCTCTTCCAGATGGCCTCTGGTTCCCTCAACATGGAAGGCCGGTTCTCCATAAACTCCTACGAGACACTCAAAAAGATGGGCCACACGGTGACTGTCCGCAACGACTGGGATGTCTACTTCGGCGGCGTACATGCAGTTCTGTATGATTACGATGCGGGCCTCTTGTACGGCGGCGCCGATCCTCGCCGCGACGGGATAGTAGCTGCATTCTGATTCCATGTCCTAATAAAAAGGCGGTTGGTGGCACTTATGGAGTGCCTTCGACCGCTTTTATTTTCATTCACACCAGCACAGTCCGCACATACTGCCGAATAATCCGATAAAACATAAACACATGTGTGTCTATTGTGTTATATATAATTTATATATAAGTATTATTCTATAAAATAATATTTGTCTCAGAGGCCTTCAGCATTTTCCGCTGACGAATGACCATCATGAGCGCCGCAAGCCCGACGACAACGAGATTGACCAGTATGGCGTCGCGTATCGGCAGGCCCACGATTCCCGTCAGCATGATGACGAGAAATACTCTGTCCATCCAGGACTTGATCGAAGCAGTCACAAAACCGACTATGATGGCTGCAAGAAGCCCCTTTAAGAGAATCATCCCGCTGATCATTGTGCCGTGCCTCCCGTATGAGCAGGCGTGGTTTCCTGTCTGTGATCGTGATCGTCATGCCCGTCGCAGGCATCATGCCCCGATCCGCACTGCCCGCAATCCGAGCACTCGAACTGGATGGTCGTATGGTGGATAGTGAAACGATACGCCAGAATCTCTTTCAGTCCATCCATGATGGAACCGGTTTCGCTGAGCATCTGATTTTCCAGAAGGGCATGGGCACTCAACACTCTGTAGCCAGGCCCGACAGTCCAGACATGCACATCATGTACGCCCTGCACTCCCGGAACTGCTTCCATCGCTGCCGTAACCTCCGGGGTCCCGGCATCATCCGGAGCGCCTTCGTTCAGGATGTGGATCGCCTCTTTCAGAACGCGCCATGAGCCCGATAGGATCACGACGCCGATCAACAGGCTCACCGCCGGATCGACCCAGGTCCACCCCGTGATCAGGATAACGATGCCCGCACCGATGACGCCGACAGAGGAGAGCGCGTCGCCGAGCACATGCAGAAAGGCCGCCCTGGTATTCAGGTCGTCGTGATCATGATGCCCCAAAACGAGGGCGACGATGAGGTTGGCGACAAGGCCGATGACAGCCACGATGAGCATAGGCCCCGCGACAACCGGCTCCGGATGAAGGAACCTGACAACAGCCTCGCGGAATATTTCAAAGGAGACGACGAGGAGCATGGATCCGTTGATGAAAGCCGCGATGACCTTCATGCGATGGAAGCCATAGCTGTGCTTTTCACTCGGAGCCCGTAGTGCCATGCGGACGGCGCCATAGCTTAGGAGGAGGGCGAGAATGTCCAGAAAAACATGAGCGGCGTCGGAGAGGAGGGCGAGGCTTCCAGTTAGAATCCCTCCACCTACTTCCGCAAACAAGGTAAGACTGGTGATGAGGATGGAAAGGACGAACTTTCCTCCCTTCGTGTCCTCCTCCGGAAACAGCGCCCCGTCCGAGTGATCGTGATCATGTGCCATTGTGACCTTCTTTTGGGGGTCAGGAAACCTGGTCGATGTTGAACGCTTTCCCGCAGCAGGCATCGATGCACAGACCGCATTCCGTGCACAGCGAATAATCGATCTCCATGCGGCCGCCCAGCGGTTCATCTTCATCTTCGACATAGGCGAGCGCACCCGGCGCGCAGACTTTCATGGATGGACAAATTTCCGGTTGTGCAGCGCATCGTTCTTTGAAAAGCACTGGTTTCATCGTTTTTCTCCTTGGAAAAAATCATGGGAACAACTGCAACACACCTGCTACGACCACGCCGGCGCCGCATATGCGCTTGAACCAGATTGCCGCGAGACCCGAACCCCGACGGGCAAGGAATCCTCTGACCGCATCGCCGAAGGTCCCTGCCGCAACGATTGCTAGACAGTGCCCCAGGGCAAAGAAAGCCATGAGCCCTATCCCGAACCAGAGCCCTGCGCCGCCCGCCTGAAAAACGATCCCGAGGATGGGTGCGAGGAAGGCAAAGGAACAGGGGCCGAGAATGACTCCGTAGACAAGCCCGAGCGTCAGGGCGCCGATGGCTCCCCGGTTTGTCGGCTTCGATTTCATCGAAAAACTGATTCTGGAGAGGGGCGGGACATCCATGAGCCAGAGCCCGCAGAGAATCAGAAAAACCGCGACCGTGATCCGAGGCACCGTACCGATGCGCCCGAAAAGGTTCCCTGCCAGACCTGCCGCGAGACCAAGAATGAAGAGGGTGACGAGAAGCCCCGAGGCGAAGAGCAGGGACAACAGGAAAGCTCGCCGGCGCGAAGGCTTTTCGCCATTGTTGATGTAACCAATGATGAGGGGAATCGATCCCAGGTGACAAGGACTTAAGAGAACGCTCATGAGTCCCCAAACCGTGGCAGCCCCGAAAGCTGCCACACCCGGTCTGGAGAGGACAATCGAGATGGCTACCACGATCGAGTTGATCACAGCTTCACACCGCCGATTTTGAGCACCTTGTAGAGTTCTTCGGCTGGGAAAAACCCTTCGTGCCTGAAGTACTCTTTCCCTTTGGCATCGAGGAATACCTGGGTCGGGATGACCTTTATCTTGAAACTTCGGCCATAGAGTTCTCCGGCACGCGTCCAGACATCATGGAAAACGACATTGACCTGGTCGCCATACTTTTTGCGTACCTCTTCCATCACTGGCTGCATGGCCTTGCAGGGCACGCAGTTCACCGAGCCAAGCTCGATGAAGGTTACTTTGGGGACAGAAGGTTTGGTCGACGTGGTCCCAGCTGCAACCGTCGTCGGTGTGGTATTGGAATCGGCAAACAACAGGCCTGCCAAACTTGCGAATGCGACAAGAACCGCTGCCAGTGCGATGCCGGTAACCCGAGGGGTTCGCCTGCGCATTTCGAAACTGGTCATGGAGCACTCCTACTGAATGATCGCGTTGAAGAGGTATCCGGTGAGCATGATCCCGAAGGCGACGACGCCGAAATAGATGGCGAGGAGCTTTGGTTTCAGCACCTTGCGCAGGATGATGGCTTCGGGCAGGGAGAGGGCGGTCACGGCCATCATGAAGGCGAGCGCCGTTCCCATGGCCATACCTTTCTCCATGAGCACCTTGACGATGGGGATGACGCCGGCCGCGTTCGAGTAGAGTGGCACGCCGATGAGGACTGCAAGCGGAACGGCGTACCAAACGCCCGGCCCGGCGTATTTCGCGAGGAGATCGGCGGGGGCGTAGCCGTGCATGAATCCGCCTATCGCGATGCCGACGAGGACATAGGGCCAGACCTTCCCGACGATCTCGCCGACATAGCCGAAGGCGTACTGGAAGCGATCCTTCCAGCCCAGCGTTTCGATCACGCCCGCGCCCGAGTGGATCCTGTAGACGTACTCCTCGACCCATTTCTCGAGCTTGAGTCTTCCGATAATGGCGCCGCTCGCGATGGCCACGACTATGCCGCTCGCAATGTAGAGGAGTGCGATCTTCCAGCCGAAGAGCCCCCAGAGCATGATGAGGGCCACCTCGTTCACCATGGGAGAGGAGACGAGGAAGGAGAAGGTGACGCCCAGGGGAATGCCAGCCTCGATGAAGCCGATAAAGAGGGGCACCGCGGAGCAGGAGCAGAAGGGCGTCACGATGCCGAGAAGAGCCGCGAGGATGTTTCCCATGAACTCGGGGACTTTCTCGAGGACGCGCTTCGTCTTTTCAGGAGGGAAAAAACTTCTCAGTAAGGCGATGGCGAAGATGATGACCGTGAGCAGGAAAAAAATCTTGACCGTGTCGTAGATGAAAAAATCCAGCGCCGATCCCAGAGCCGACTCAGGCGACAGTTTGATCGTGTCGTACACGAACCAATCGACGATTTTTTGCCACATTGCTAGGTCCTTCCTGCGATCAGCCCCGCGACCTGCCCGGCGACAGACTCGATGAGGTCTCCCGTGATCGCCGTCTTGCCCTTCTCCACGCCGTAATCGGTCATGATATGATGCTGAAAAGGAATCCCGTTCTTTTCGAAGATCTTCGCGCCGCAGGAGACTTTGCAGCCGTCGAGAACGATGTTCCGTGTCGCATTCCGCGCCGACAGGAGAAAGCCAGAGAGGTCGGCTCCCATCGCCGCGAGGCATGTGCTGGAACCTGCCTTGTCGCGATTGAGGGAGCGCATCACCTGGTCGGCAAGAAGTCCCGTATTGGCTGCGCCCGAACAGGCATAGATGAGATTTGTCTCGCAATCACCGCCACAGCTACAGCCCATATCACTTGCCTCCCCTGAGATACTCGATGACCTGAATCTTTGTGAGGACCCTGCCGACACTCTTCACGACCCCGTCGATCGCGAGAGCGGGCGTCATCATCACGCCCATCGCCATGATCTTCTCGACTTCCATAACCTTCTCTACCTCTATCGGGAGTCCGAGCTCCGCGACGGCCTCCCGGGCGTGCTGCTCGAGCAATTTGCATTTCGGACAACCGGAACCCAGAATCTGAATTTTCATACAAACCTCCATAATGTGATGTGCGATCAGTCTATCGCTTCGGCCGCCCGGTACAGGCGGTCGACTTCTTCTTTCGGGATGGCTTTCTGTATGGCGAGCGCGATGAAAATGATGACGGGAATGTCGACGAGAAGCCGGGTCAGGGCGAAGCGGAACCCGAGCGAGGCTACCTCGAACATGAACATGGGGACCTTCGTCGTCGACCACGCTCCGATGAAGATGAGGATGTTGCTGAAGCTCGCGCCCTTCTTCATGAGGACGGCGGCGACGGGGAACGCTCCGTACAGGGGGCCGGCGGCCGCCGAGCCGAGGAAGAACGCGAGCAGCACGCCTTTCAGTCCGGAACCCGGCCCCATGAAGGCGATCATCTTCTCCCTCGGCACCCACACATCGAGCAGCCCCAGCATGACGAAGATGGGCGGGATGACCAGCATCGTCGTGAGGAGCTGGCTTGCGAGGTTGGACGCGGTCTTGTGTGCGTACGAGGGGACGAGAATCATGAATACGGCGAGGCCGGCCGCCGAAAGCAGGGCGGGAAGGTATTTTTGAAGCGCCGTTTTCGCCGGTTTATTCCCCGGCTGAGTGGCAGGCTTGTTCGCGGGTTTGTCCGCAGCTCCTTTCGCTGGTTCGTTCATGCCGCCACCACCATTCCGACGACTGCCGCGATCCCGAAGGACAGGACAAAGGCCAGCGCGTTGCGCATGATGGCGGCGCGCCTGCCGAAGTACTTCATTTCCATGGGGAGGGTGACGATTCCGACCATCATCAGGGTCGACACGAAGGCCGCGATCTGGACTACGCCCGCACCGTTGTGCAAAAGTGCCGAGGCGGCGGGGAAGGCGACAAAGCCGGGTATCAGGGTGATCGAACCGACGAGGGCGGCCAGTATGACTCCGAAAGCCCCCGAGTCCCTTCCGATGAGTTTCGAGATGAGCTTCGCGTCGAAGACCGCGAGGACGACAGCGACAAGAACCATCACCACAAGGAACTGGGGCAGGATGTTCTCGAAGGCTTTCCACGCTTTTTTGAGCGCAGTGACCGTCTTTTTGCGGTTTTTGATAAACGAAATCACCAGCAGTACCGCCGCGACGACATAAAAGATGATCGAGTCCATCTTTTCTCCTCTTGATTGTTGCAATATTAGGAAACATTGCATTAAATGTCAACAGCAATATTGACTTTTGTTGCGAAACTTTGCAACCTTGTTTTATGAATGAAACAGAGCTTCTGAGATACACACTTAAATCGGAAATGTTTAAAGCCCTTGCCCACCCTATGCGACTCTTCATGCTTGAGAAACTCAAAGAACGGCCGTGGTGTGTCTGCGAACTCGCTGTCGAAGTCGGGATAGAGAAATCCGTAGCCTCCAAGCATCTTTCGGCCCTCAAAAATGTCGGTCTAATCGACGACGAGAAGCGCGGCACCCTCGTCGAGTACAGGCTTGCCGCGCCCTGCGTTCTGGAAATGGCGGCCTGCGCCGAGGCCGCAATGCTGCAGAACCGCAAGCGAAGGCTCGGGATCCTGTAGTTGACTATATAGTGAAAATTTTATTCGTGCGCCACGACGGCTCACGAGATCGACAAGGAGCACTGCTATGAAATTTGGTTTGATAATCGAGACCAATGATCCCGAAAAAGCATGGAATGGAGTTCGTTTCGGAAATGCTTCTCTCAAGAAAGGACATGAAGTGACGATATTCCTGATGAGCGCCGGGGTCGAAATAGAGAGCATCACGCATGAAAAATTCAACGCCAAACAGCAAATAGACGAATTCGTGAAAAATGGCGGGACCGTTCTGGCCTGCGGAACCTGCATCAAGGCGCGAAAGGGCGAGGCCACCGATGTCTGCCCGATATCGACGATGAATGATTGCATAAAAATGGTGGAGTGGGCGGACAGGGTCATTACATTCTAGGGGGAGCCGTGGGCAGGACAGACTGCGAGGGTCTTGCCCTAGGTGTAGGTAATTTCTGCGGTAGCCTCGTGCCCGATGTCGCGCGGCCACCGCGACAATCCAGTCTGGACTTTGAGGCAGGAAATAATTTCCCATTGGAAGTATTCCATGCGTGATCAGGGTTAATGTCCCCTGGTACAGGTGTATATTGTTTATATTCACCCGGGAAACGGGAGAATGGAGGTTCACAATGAAGCCGAATATCGGGAATACGGACAGGATCATCAGAATCGTGCTGGGGCTGGCGATAATCGCCCTCGGAATCGGGTTCAAAAGCTGGCTTGGGCTGATCGGCCTCGTGCCCCTGGCGACGGCCGCCGTGAGCACCTGTCCCCTCTATATGCCCTTTGGCATTTCGACGAGAAAGAAAGTATAGGTTTCGACGTCAATTTTCCCCATCTCTCCCCGCGATCAGGTTCTCTGCCTTCATGTTATCCCGGCGAATCTGAAACGGGGAAAGATTCGGGACGACTGGAAATCGGAGAACAATCACCATGCAGACGAGCACAGCGGAAAAGGGGGCGGATATCCTCCGCTCTGGGTCGACAATGTCGACAACGTTGAAGGCTCCCGACCTCGCTTCCATATCGGTTCCCGAGACTCTTCTGGCGCTCGGCGTGAATCCCGAGACCGGCCTCGCGAACGCCGAGGTGGAGGTCCGCCGGAAGGAACATGGCTACAACGAGGTCGCTGTCCAAAAAGGGCACCCGCTCCGCATGTTTTTGGGCAAGTTCTGGGGCGTGTCGGCATGGATGCTCGAACTGATCATCGTCCTGTCGATCATCCTGCGGAAATACTCGGACCTCGCTGTAGTGAGCGCACTATTGGTGGTCAATGCAGTACTGGGCTTTTTTCAGGAGTACCGCGCTGCCGGCGTAGTCGAAACACTGCAGAAAAAACTGCAGGTCAGTGCGCGTGTCCTTCGCGATTCGACGTGGCAGATCATTCCTGCGCGGGATCTGGTGCCCGGCGATGTTGTCCGGCTGCGCCCCGGCGACATCATCCCGGCCGACCTGAAACTACTTGCCGGAGAGTTGGGCATCGACCAGTCAGCCCTCACCGGCGAATCGATGGATGCGGACAAATCTTCCGGCGACGTGCTCTCGTCGGGATCCGTCGTACGTCGGGGCGAAGGCAACGGCGTGGTGATGCTGACGGGAGCCAGGACGTACTTTGGCCGCACAACGGAGCTCGTGCAGAAGGCGCGTCCGAAACTCCACATCGAGGCGGTAGTGGCCAAGGTCGTCCGATCTCTGTTCGTCATAGTCGGTTCGCTGCTGGGCGTGGTGATCGTCCTGTCCCTGATTCGCGGCGTGCCGCTTCTGGAGATGGTGCCACTCCTTCTGGTCCTGTTGATGAGCGCCGTTCCGGTCGCCCTCCCTGTGATGTTCACTGTCAGCATGGCTGTCGGGGCAAAAGAATTGGCCAAACGCGGAGTGCTGGTCACGAGGCTCAGCGCTTCGGAGGATGCGGCGACGATGGATGTGCTCTGCGTCGACAAAACGGGCACGATCACAATGAACAGACTGGCAGTGACCGGCGTGATTCCGCAGGAAGGCGCCACGGAATCCGAGGTGCTGTTTGCCGGCGCGCTCGCGTCGCACGAAGCCAACCAGGATCCCATCGATCTGGCTTTTCTGGCTGCAGCGAGGGAACGGCACATCTTCGAGGGCTTGCCTGTAGTGACACCCGTCTCCTTTGCGCCATTCGATGCACAGAACCGGCGGACGGAAGCTGTGGTCGAGCAGAACGGGCAGCGGATGCTCGTGATGAAAGGTGCACTGAGAACCATAGCCCAGGCCTGCGGACTCCAGCTCGCGGCGATCGAGGCGCTGGAGGCGAGTGTCAGCGAATTGGCATTGAAGGGCTATCGAACTCTGGCGGTTGCGCGAGGTCCCGAGATCGGGACCCCCGCACTGATCGGACTGGTGACCTTGTATGATCCGCTGAGGCCGGAGGCCGCTCAGCTCGTCGCGACGCTCCGCAACCTCGGCGTGGCGGTGAAAATGCTCACGGGCGATGCGCTGGCGGTCGCGAGCGAAATCGCGCGCGGAGTCGGTCTGCCCCTTATCCGGCGCGTGGCGGATCTCAAGGCCGCAGGCGCAGGGACAGGTGCAGCGAGCGGCAACGAAGCTGTGGACCTGCTCGCGGGCGCCGATGGTTTTGCCGAAGTGTATCCGGAGGACAAATACATCGTGGTGCAGCATCTGCAGGCTGCCGGGCATGTGACGGGGATGACGGGCGACGGCATCAACGATGCTCCCGCGCTCCGCCAGGCCGAGGTCGGCATTGCCGTCTCGACCGCGACCGATGTCGCCAAAGGCGCCGCGAGCGTCGTCCTGACCGAACCCGGACTCACGAATATCGTGGCGCTCGTCGAGCAGGGGCGAACGATATATCAGCGCATTCTGACATGGGTCATCAACAAGATCAGCCGGACGATCCTGAAATCCGCCTTTGTGGCCATCGCCTTCGTCGTCACCGGCAAGTTCGTCGTCTCCGCCTTCGCGATGCTGCTCTTGGTCTTCATGGCGGACTTCGCGAAGATAGCTCTGGCTACCGACCATGTCCGGCCGTCCAGGAAACCGGAGACATGGAACATCGGGGGATTCATCACTGTATCCGTCGTGCTGGGCATCGCGATGGTTGTGGAGGCACTCTTCCTCCTGTGGATTGGCTGGTCGCATTTCGGTTTGGCGACCAACAACGACGCACTCTACTCCTTCAGCTTTTTGACGCTGCTCTACTTTGCCATATTCTCCATCGTGTCCGCGCGGGAGCGGCGCCGGTTCTGGGCGACGATGCCCGGCAGGACCCTCGTGGCAGCCCTCATGGCAGATGCGATCATAGGCACTCTCCTGACATTGGCAGGAATCCCCGGATTCGTGTCATTGCCTTGGTGGCAGACGCTCGCGATTTTCGGCTATGCGATGGTCTCGTGCCTGATCGTGAACGACACACTGAAGGTCGCGATGATCAGATGGCGTGTCGGCGAGTGATGGCCCTCCCGGCATCACTCGCCGAGGCGAAAGTTATCCGTCACCTCGACGGAGCAAGCGAAGGCGTTTTCGTCGGCTCGTCGCCGAGAAGCTCGTAGCTGTCGATCGCGATCTGGAGTTCCTCGTTTGTCGGGATGACCATGATGGTCGTCGGCGAGTAGGGAGTGGAGACGATGCTTTCGCGGCTGCCGTTGCTCTCGTTTTTTTTGTAATCCATGACGATGCCGATGTTCTCGAGCCGGTGGCAGATGCGTTCGCGCATCCGGACGCCGTGCTGACCGATTCCTCCCGTGAAGACGATGCCGTCGACCTTGAAGAGCTCGGCGGCGTAGGCGCCGATGTACTTGCGCACGCGGTGGGCGTAGACTTCCAGCGCTTCGATGGCGTTGGTGTTGCCGAGATCGAAGGCTCCCTCGAGGTCGCGCAGGTCGTTGGAGATGCCGGAGAGGCCGATGAGGCCCGACTTCTTCTGGATCATGGTTGAGAGCTGTTTGGCGCTGTAGCCGCGTTCCTCCAGGAAGCCGAGTATGGCTGGATCCATGTCGCCCGAGCGGGTGCCCATCATGAGGCCTTCGAGGGGGGTGAAGCCCATCGAAGTGTCGATGGACTTGCCGTTTTCGATGGCCGTGATGGATGCGCCGTTTCCGAGGTGGCAGGTGATGAGGTTGGTATTCTCCGGACTGCGTTTCATTATGGTGTAGGCGCGGTTAGCCACGTAGCGGTGGCTCGTGCCGTGGAAGCCGTAGCGCCTGATCCGGTATTTGTCGTAGAGTTCGCGCGGCAGTCCGTACATGTAGGCGTACGAGGGCATGGTCTGGTGGAAGGCGGTGTCGAAGACGGCCACATTGGGCAGGCCCGGCAGCATGTTCATGGATTCACGGATGCCTGTCAGGTTGGCGGGGTTGTGCAGGGGGGCGATTTCGATGTTTTTTTCGATCGCCTCGAGGACGGCGGCGTCGATGATGACGGAAGAGGAGAACTGCTCGCCGCCGTGGACGACCCGGTGTCCGACCGCGTCGATCTCGCGGATGTCGGTCAGAATGCCATACTTGGGATCGGTGAGCGCGGTCTTGACCCTGGACATGGCGTGGGCGTGGTCCGGCATGGGTTCTTCGATGCGGACTGTTCCTTTGGGCGAACTCTGGGCGAGGATGGCCGCGGCTTCCCCTATGCGTTCCACGGAGCCACGGCCGAGGCTCTCCCGTCCCGGCATGGCGAAGACTTCATATTTCAGCGAAGAACTGCCTGAGTTCAGCACGAGCACGCGTTTCTGGCCCGCATCGGGATTCATTGGACTCCTCCGGTTTATAGTTGGATTCGGAATGGGGGAAGTATAGGACGGTCGGTCAGGAGGTTCAAGCTCGGCGGCGCTGGTTGAAGAAGGCTCCCCCATGGATTATCATCGCCTTGCAAGTCACCGTCTGATCCGTCCCGCCGGGGCGAAGGAGTCATCATGAAAAGGCAATCGGGGTATCGTTCGTTCGCGATGCTTGTCCTCTCGCTGTCGCTGCTCGTGCCGGCGATTGTCGCCGCGGATGGGGTCGATTTCGTCGTCAACGGGCTCAAACTGAATAGCGCCATCATACCGGGGATACCCCTTCCTCTCGGCGTCGACGCGACTGTCAATATTCCTCTTACGGGTACGGGCCTGTTTTTCACGTTTCGGGGCGCGGCCGGCTACGAAGACAGGCTCATACTGAGGGATGCCGTCACGGGCGCACCGATAGCGAAGCCCGCCAGTCCGGACAACATCCACTGGTTCATGTATCCCAATGTCGAAGCCGATGCCGGTCTTTCTCTCCGCTTCACCGACCGGGAACCGGACGGGTCCGGTGTCAGGACGGAAATTTTTACGCTGGGACGCATGCGGTATGAAAACAGCCAGAACTCGCTCGGAACGACAACCTTCCCCGACGCGAACGGGCTCGTCGCCGGATCGGTCATCGCCGGAATAGGCGCCGACAGCACCTTCACTGACGCCGCCCGCATGAAATCCGGCTATTCGGGCGAACTTTCGGTGGAGTACGCGCCGACCCTCCTCGCCTTCGCCGGCGGAACGGATTTCGTCCGCGCCAACATCAAGACCAAAGGGTATCTGCCCCTCGTTTCTCTCACCAAGGCGGACGAACGCAGGAACGTTTCCGTCTACGCGGCGTGGATGGCGACGGCCGACTATGCCATGGGGAACAAGATCCCGCTCTATGTCCTGACCACCTTCGGGGGCCGCCTCCTGCGCGACGGCATCGGCAAATCCGTCCGTGGCTACCAGAACTGGGGTTACGAATCACCCCTCAAGGCGGCCATGAGCGCCGAAATCCGCGCCGTCGGCCCCGCCCTCTTCGGTGTTCCGAGCATCCGCCCCATGGTCTACGCCTTCGGCGATTGCGGCATGTACACCAGACTGGACCGCGCCGGGGCGCTCTCGGACAAATCCGGCCTGGTTTTCTCCACAGGCGCCGGCGCGAATATCGGATTTTTCGATTTCGCGTATTTCGGCGTGAGGGCGGGATACAAGATCCCCATGGCCGACCCGCTGTATCTGACATATTTTTCCGACGGACGGAAATTCTTCTGGGATGTGACCTTCCTCCTGCACTTCTGACGGGGCGCTGGTCAGGTGTCCAAATTCCTGTTCTCCTTCGCCGTGATCGCCACCGGTCTTGCCTCTGGATTCCTGTTCAACCGCCTGCTGGCGGGACCGCTCGCCTTCTTCAGAAAGGGGGCCGAAACCCTGCGGGTGCGGCTCCAGTGGCTCGCTCTCCTCGTCATCAACCCCATCGCCTTTGTCGGCGCTGTCTGGGCCCTCGATCTCTCCGACGCGAGCCTCCTCGCCCTTCCGGTGGTGGGGCTCTCGACCTTGATGTTCGGCGCCCTCCTCGGTCTCGCGGGAAACAGGCTGCTTGGTCTGCCTCCGG
This sequence comes from Treponemataceae bacterium, assembly GCA_963678065.2. GTDB lineage: Bacteria > Spirochaetota > Spirochaetia > Treponematales > Rectinemataceae. The sequence continues at coordinate 365,034 of CAXXVZ010000002.1, read as the reverse complement.
AACGTGCGGGCGTCTACATCCCTTCCTCGTCCTTCACGAACATCGGCAGCATCGGAGGGCTCATCATCTTTGTCCTAGCGGGCGAGGCGGGGTTTGCCCTCGTGCCCTTCTACAAGCTTTTCGAGGAAACCTGGTACTATTCGGTGCTCTTCCCGACGGCGAAGCGCTACGGTGAAAAAGTCCGCGCCGCAGAGACAGGGCGGGCGGTGCCAGGTGGCACCAGTGCGCCCGCGCCCCGGAGGGACAGCCGGTGGGAAATCCTCAGGCGGGTGGCGACGGATCCCTTCATCCTGATTTCCTTAGGCTCAGTGTCCGCGGGCCTCATCCTCAACCTCGCTGGCGCCCGGCGTCCCCCATTCTATCCGGAGCTCAACTCGGTCCTCATTCCCCTCGCTTCATGGATCGTCCTCTTCACCATCGGCATGCGCATGAAGATCGGAAATCTGTTCGAAAATCCGCGCACGGTCACTCTTCTCATCTCGACGAGGCAGGTGCTTCTGCCGGCTTTCGCGCTCTGCCTCGGCGCCCTCCTCGGGCTCGGGCGGACAGAGAGCGCCATCGGCCTCAAGACTGTCCTCGTTCTGTCTTCCATGCCGATAGGCTTTCTCGGGGTCGTCCCTCCCGCTCTGTACGGCCTCGATGTCGAGTTTGCCAACCGGCTGTGGCTCGTCTCCAATTCTCTGCTCGTCGTGACGGTCCCGGTATTGTCGGCGCTTCTCCACCTTTTCTGAGCTTCCTTCTGAGAGCCACCTGAGAGTCATCGATCTTCCACGCCCCGAACCGGGCCGCAAATCTCCGGTTCCCGCCGGATTCCGGCATCTGCATTGCGCCCACCCACTGGATGCATTACACTGAAAAAGCGGATTCTGGCGGCGCCTGAATCCGGGAGCGACTTCGCCGTAATCTGCGCCGACGTCGTTCCCACTCATTTCGCCTGCTCTGCGTTGCCGGATCCTGAATTTCCCCAGATGACTGAGGCGGATCGCGATAGAGCGATGCCGGGGAGGTCTCAGAAATGATCGAGTCCGGAATTGGCGCGACGGCTTTTCAGCAGACCAAAATTCTCGTCGTGGACGATAGCCCGGAAATCCTCGCGGCCACGACGCGTCTTCTCGAATCGGCCGGATTCAAGGTTCTCGGGGCCGCGGGGGCGGTTCCGGGACTCGCCATGGTCCGCGGCGAAAACCCCGACATAGTCCTCCTCGCCGCGACCTTGTCCGACGGCGACGGACGCGCTGTATGTGCGGAAATAAAGGATGACCCCGCCACGGCGGATTGTCTCGTCATCCTCATGTCGAACTGTACGCCGGGCTCCGGGGATCTGGCGGAGGGCCTCGAGAGCGGGGCTGACGGCTACATCATCCGCCCCCTGCCCGACAGGGAACTGCTCGCGCGGATCAACGCCTTCGCGCGGATCAAGCGGGCGGAAGAGGCCCTGAACGAAAGCGAGCTGAAGTTCAAGGCGGTATTCGACGCATCGGCCGACGCGATCGGCGTTTCCAGAGCCGGCATACTCCTGTACATGAACCAGGCCTACGTCAGGCTTTTCGGGTATGCCGACCTGGCCGAGCTCGTCGGGCGCCCCATCCTGGAGCTGCACGCGCCCGAGGCCCACCCGGTTCTCCTGGATTACACCGACAGACGATTGGGGGGCGAGGCCGTCCCTTCCCGGCACGAATCCATCGGATTGAGGAAGGATGGCTCCCGCTTCGACGCGGAGATGAACATCTCGACCTATTCGTACAGGGGAGAAGTGTTCACCTGCGTCATTATCCGCGACATCACCGAGAGGAAGGAGGCGAACCGCGTATTGCAGGAAGCGCGCGATTTCTACCTCCAGGTCCTCAAGTACGCGCCTGCCCTGATCTGGCGCGCGGGGATCGACGCGAAGTGCGACTGGTTCAACTCCGCCTGGCTCGAGTTCACGGGGCGGACCATGGAGGAGGAGTCGGGCGAGGGCTGGACCGAGGGAGTGCATCGCGATGACCTGGACCGCTGCGTGCACACCTATCTCGACGCATTCCATGCGCGCGGACGCTTCGAGATGGAATACAGGCTCAGGAACGCCGCGGGGGAGTACCGCTGGATCCTCGATATCGGGAGGCCCATGACGGGGACGCAGGGCGATTTCCGCGGCTACATCGGCTACTGCTTCGACATCACCGAACGGAGGGAATTCCAGAAGAGGATGGAAAGCCAGCTCGAAGAGCTCAAGCGATGGCAGGCGGTGACGCTCGGGAGGGAAAGCAGGATTCTGGAGCTGAAAGGGGAGGTCAACGCCCTTCTGGAGGCGTCGAAGCAGAAGGTCAGATATGAAACAGCCACGACGCCCGCGGGAAACGAGACATGACTGACCGCGACGCGTCGGAGAAACCGGGCGCCGGTCTGAAATCCCGTACGCCTCTCGCCGCGGGGGCCGTGGTTTTCGTTCTCGTTCTCGCCATCTCGGTCATCGCCACAATCTCCCGGGGACGACTCATGCTGAAAGAGAGCAGGACGATCGTTCAGCAGAAGCTCAGCATCATAGGCCTTTCCCTGACGAACGCGGTCAACCGGAGAGAATCACTGTTGACGGGATTGGCCGCGATCACCGCCCTTCATCCGGATCAGAATTCGCTGCACCATGAATTTACCACGTATGCGGAGGCCATGCACGCCAATGATCCCGTCGTGAGAGCTCTCCAGGTTTTTCCCCCTCTCGGCCCCGAACTCGTCTGTCCGGCGCAAGGCAACGAAGCCGTGATGTCTCGCTCGTTTAAGACCCTGCTTGCGGATGATCGCCCCGAAGTGAAAGAGGACCTCGCACGGACTCTCGAGAGCAAGAAACCCTACCTGAGCGATCCCTATGAGTTGCGTCAGGGAGGGAGGGGCGCGGTTTTTCGGCTTGCCATCTACCGAAACGGCGGATTGTGGGGGATGGCAGTGGTCGTTCTCGACCTCGATGGGCTGCTCTCCATCCCGGGACTTGGAATGGGTTTCCCTGACCTCCGCTTTTCGATTTCCGATTCGAAGGGGCGTGTTTTCGCCGGAGAAGCCGCAGTGAGTTCCGGAGATCCGGTTCTGTACCGGATCGCGTTGCCCGGAAAAACCTGGATATTGTCGGGAGCGCCCGTCGAAGGGTGGCTCCGGCCGATACGTTCCAGGCTTGTTCTCTATTCTCTTTCCGGATTTCTCGTTTCGGCCATCCTGGGCTTCGCCGCATATCGCGTGTTCATGCGCCAGAGCGCGTTGTCCCGGAAGGTCGTGGCCCAGGGCCGCGAGCTCGAAGAGAACAGGGAGAGACTGGGATTGGCGATCGCGGCCTCGAACATCGGTTTTTACGATTACGACATCGCGACGGGCCTCGTCCTCCGCTCGCCCGAATACGAGCGCCAGCTCGGATACGAACCCGGAGAAATGCCGCCCGAAAACACCTTCTGGGACCAGAGCATCCATCCTGAAGACAAGGACGCGACCCTGAAAGCCTCCGCGGAATGCGTCGAAGGCCGGAAAGACAAATACGAAATCGAGTACAGGCTCCGCCACAGGGACGGTTCCTGGCGCTGGATACTCGGCCGCGGCAAGACTCTGATCGGCCCCGACGGTGCGGCTCTCCGCCTTCTCGGATGCCACGTCGACATCACTCGCATCAAATCCGTCGAGGAAGCTCTCCGCCGCAGCGAAGAGCGGTACAAGGTCATCGTGCACAATCTTCCCCTCGGCATCATCCACATCATGGACAGGGATTTTCGCTTTGTCTTCGATTCCGGCGAGGAGACACGCGTCGGAAAGAGTATATACGACACCCTCGACCCCGGCACGGCGGATTTCGTCGCCGGCCAGTACAGGCGTGTTCTTGCCGGTGAATCCGTCCGCTATGAGAGCGGCTACAAGGGCGAGACCTTCCTCATCCAGGCAGCTCCCCTCTACGGACCCGACGGGATCGTGGAGCAGGTCCTTGCACTGTCCATCAATATCACCGAGCGAAAGGTAGCGGAACAGAAGCTCGTCGAAGCGCACGCCGAATTGCGCCGCCTTCTCGAAGAGGCCGATCGGTCCCGCCTGGTCCTGCTCAGCCTGATCGAGGATCAGAAAGCTGCGGAGAGGGAGATAAAGAAACTGAACGCCGGGCTCGAAGAGCGGGTGCGGGACCGGACCGCCCAGCTCGAGGCGGCCAACAAGGAGCTGGAAGCCTTCTCCTACTCGGTTTCGCACGACTTGCGCTCGCCTCTGCGCATCATGAACGGCTTCGCCTCCGCCCTCGCCCGAGCTTACTCATCCGTCCTCGACGAACAGGGGAAGCACTACCTTGACCGGATCATGGATTCGACGCAGAGGATGGGACAGCTCATCAACGATCTGCTCGGCCTTTCGCGCGTGACGCGGGTAACTCTGACACGCGCCTCTGTGGACCTGAGTTCACTCGCGCGGAAGATCGCCGGGGACCTGCGCGCCGAGCATCCGGAACGGAATGTTCATTTCGACATCGCTTCCGGTCTGATGGCGGAGGGCGATCCGCAACTTCTCGAGATCATGATGGAAAACCTGCTCGGGAATGCGTGGAAATACTCTGGCAAACAAGAGGGCGCCGTGATCGAAGTCGGCCTCGCGCGTGCGCCCACCGGCCTCGAGCCGGCCTTCGATCACGCGGGACAGCAACGTGGCGGCGTGACGACCGGGTTGCCGCATGAGACCGTGTTTTTCGTGAGGGACAACGGCGTCGGCTTCGACATGGCCTATGCAGACAGACTGTTCACGCCATTCCAGCGCCTGCACGGCACGGCGGAATTCCCGGGGACGGGGATAGGGCTTGTCACCGTGCACCGGATCGTGACACGACATGGCGGCCGGATCTGGCCCGAAGCCGCTCCAGGCGCGGGCGCGACCTTCTACTTTACTGTGGGCGGCTGACAGATCCGGCGAATGGTCTTCTCATGGTCTTGTCGGGAGTGATCGTATAGGATCGATGGCATAGGGGGAAGGACATGCTGAGCCGGTCATTGTGCGCGTTCGTCTTCTTTGCCCTGTGCGCGGGCACCACGATTCCGGCCCCTGTCGTGGCCACGTCGCAGAGCAGACAGGCGGCTATCCTCTCGGGCTGCGAGTACGACTATCCGCCCTACTGCATCGTCAATCCAGACAATTCCGCCACCGGTTTTTCGGTGGAACTCCTCCAGGCGGCCCTGAAAGCCGTGGGGCGGGATGTGAGCTTCAAGACGGGGCGCTGGTCCGAGATAAAGCAGGACCTCGCGGACGGGCGCCTCCAGGTTCTCCCACTGGTCGGGCGCACGCCCGAGCGCGAGGCGATTTTCGATTTTACCTTCCCCTACCTTACCATGCATGGCGCGATCCTGGTCCGCGAAGGGACGACGGACATCCAGGTACCCGCCGACCTCGCGGGCAAACAGGTCGCCGTCCTGAAGGGCGACAATGCGGAGGAATACCTCTTCCGCTCCAACCTGGGCGCGAAAATCATCTCTCTCGATTCCGCCGAGACGGCCTTGCGCGAACTTTCGCAAGGGAACTGCGACGCGGTCGTCATACAGAAGCTTGTCGCCCTGCAGATTATCCAGAAAAACGGGTTCACCAACCTCAGGACCGTCGGGCCTCCCCTCGAGGACTTCAAACAGTCCTTCTGCTTCGCGACGCGTAAGGGTAACCACGAGCTCCTCGCCCTTCTGAACGAGGGACTCTCCATCGTGATGGCGGACGGGACCTTCAGGAAGCTCTACGCGACCTGGTTTTCCGGCATCGAGGCCTTCGGTCAGACGAGGAGCCGGATCATCGTGGGAGGGGACAGCGATTATCCTCCCTATGAATACCTCGACAAAAACGGGCAGCCGGCGGGCTACAATGTCGACCTCACCCGCGCGATCGCGAGACAGCTCGGGCTCGAGATAGAGATCCGTCTCGAGGCCTGGGGGGAGATCCGAAAGGGGCTCGGGACCGGCGCGATAGATGTCGTCCAGGGAATGTTCTACTCACCCGAGCGCGACAGGATTTTCGATTTTTCCCCCGCTCACACCATCGTCAACCATGTCATCGCCGGCAGGGCGAATATGCCTCTTCCCGATTCCATCCAGGATCTCGCCGGGAAATCGATCATCGTCATGGAAGGCGACTTCATGGACGATCTCGCGACCAAGATGGGCTTCGGCGGCAATCTCGTGCGGGTGGCCTCGCAGGAGGATGCCCTGCGTCTGCTCGCCTCCGGGAAACACGACTATGCCCTCGTGGCCCAGATTCCCGCCCTGTACTGGATCAGAAAATACGGATGGCGGAATCTCAGGCTTTCGGGCAAGCCCGTTCTCTCCGCCGAGTACTGTTATGCCCTTCCCCATGCCAACGGGGCTTTATTGGCCCAGTTCTCGCAGGGACTGGCCGCCCTCCAGGCCTCGGGGGAATACCGGAAGATCGAAGAAAAATGGCTTGCGCCGTACAGGGCCGAGGGAGCAAGCTTTCTCACCATAGTGCGATACGCCGCCATCGTCATCCTTCCCCTTTTTGCGCTCCTCGCCGCGGCAATTCTCTGGTCGTGGTCGCTCAAGAAGAAGGTCGACCGGAAAACCCGGCAGCTCTCGGTGGAGATCGCCGAGCGCAGGAAGGCCGAGGAGGAGGTTAAGACCCTCAACCAGGATCTCGAGCGACGGGTGTCCGACCGCACCGCGCAGCTCGAAGTCGCCAACAAGGAACTCGAGTCCTTCGCCTACGCCGTTTCGCACGATCTCAGATCCCCTCTGCGGTCCATGGAGGGATTCAGCTCGATACTGGCGGAGCGCTACGGTCAGGTTCTGGACGAGAAGGGCCTCGATTACCTCAGCCGGATCAGGGAATCGACAAGAAGGATGGGGCAGCTCATCGAGGACCTGCTCGGGCTTTCCCGGGTGACGCGGTCGCCTCTCGTAAGGAAGGATATGGATCTGAGCGAGCTTGCCCGCGACATTGCCTCGGAAGTGCTGGAGGCGAGGGAGGGCCCGATCCCCGCGGTCGATATCGAGCCCGGCATGAGGGCCTTCGCGGATCCTGCCCTCATGCAGATCCTGCTCCACAATCTTCTGGACAACGCGATCAAGTACAGTTCGAAGACAGAGTCGCCCCGCGTGGAAGTCGGATCGCTGGAACGGGGGAAAGAGCGGGTCTTCTTCGTGAAAGACAACGGCGTGGGTTTCGATATGGCCTACGCGGACATGCTCTTTACACCCTTCCAGCGCCTGCATGCCATGAAGGAATTTCCCGGGACCGGCATCGGGCTCGTCACCGTGCAGAGAATCGTGACGCGTCACGGCGGCCGGGTCTGGCCGGAAGCCAAGCCGGATTCGGGCGCCTGTTTCTTCTTCACGCTCGGTTGACAGACGGGGGAACCGGCACTACGCTTACATTTGGTTCACGTTTTTCTCGGGAGGCTGCGTCCATGAAGTCCGCTGCGCTCTTCCGGAAATTTCCCGCTGACCCACAGAGTCCGTCTCGCCCCGCCCCCGCTTCCATGAAGCTCGGGACACGGATCCTGATCATGTATCTGTGCATCGCAGCCTTCGTTCTCCTCCTGATCGGCCTGACACTTCCTCTCTCCCTTTACAGGCGGAACATAATCCTGTTTTCCGGCGATTCGATAATCCAGATGAAGCATCTCGATTTCGCGATCTCCAATTTCGTCGGGGAACTCAAAAGCGACATCCGGCAACTGTCCGTCAACGCGGAGGTCCGCACGAGGGAGGACTCGCGGTTCACGAATTTCCTCGACGCCACGGAGGAGAGCTTCCGTTACTCGATCGGGGAGCGGGAGCAGCGCATCATCGATGTTCTCGACGGCTACCGGAGCTCGCACAAGTATGTCAGTTCGGTCTACATGGGCCGCGAGAACGGTTCCTTCGTCAGGTCCCACAAGAGGGCGCAGCCAACCGCGTACGATCCCCGGACCCGTCCCTGGTACATCCTCGCGAAGGAGAATCCGGGGAAGGTCATGGTGACGGAGGCCTACCGGTCGGTGACGACGCCCGACATCAACATCGGAGTCGTCACCGCCCTCCTCGACGCGAAGGGAAAGGTGTTCGGGGTTGTCGGCGCGGATGTCACCCTGACGAGCCTCACCGAGTACATCGCCAGTTTCGATGTGGGACGGTACGGGCAGATGATCCTCGTCGACCGATCCGGACTTGTCATCGCGGCCCGCGATCCCGCCCTTCTCGTAAAGAATATACGCGAGGTCCTCGGGGATCAGGCCGCGGTTTTCCTCTCGGAAAAAGAGGGAGAGCTGGGATTCGGCAAGAATATCATGGTCCACTACACTTCTCCGGAGTTGGGCTGGAAGATCGGCATCATGGTTCCTCTCGATTCGGTCAGGCAGGAAATATCCGAGTCCGTGAGGACGATACTTCTCTTCGTCCTCATCGCCTTAGTCCTTCTCAGCTTCCTCACGGTCCTTCTCCTCCACTCCATCGTCATACGGCCCCTCTCGGGCCTGACCACAGTCAGCGAAAGGATCGCCGCGACGGGGGACATGAGTCGGCCTTTCGACGTGAACGGCGTCGGCGAGATCGGTATACTGGCGCGTTCGTTCACCGCCATGGTCGGGCGGATCAGAACCGAGGAAGAGGGGCGGCAGAGGGCGATAGCGGAGCTGGCTGAACACCGCGACAATCTCGAGGCTGTCGTGGCAGAGCGCACCAGAGACCTCGCCGTGGCAAAAGATGCCGCCGAATCCGCCGACAGGCTCAAATCGGCCTTCCTCGCCACCATGTCGCACGAACTGCGCACACCCCTCAACTCCATCATCGGGTTCTCGGGCATACTTCTCCAGGAACTGGCGGGTCCCCTGAACGAGGAGCAGAAGAAGCAGCTCTCCATGGTGGCCGCGAGTTCGGAGCACCTTCTCGCCCTCATAAACGATGTCCTGGATATCTCGAAGATCGAGGCGGGACAGCTCGAGCTCAAATTCGAGGCTTTCGACCCGCGGGCCTCGCTCGAAAAAGTCGTCGGCGCCATCGCGCCCCTCGCCGCCCACAAAGCGCTCGATCTCAGGATCAGGATCGACCCGGGCGTGGGCTCCATCACGAGCGACAGGAGACGTTTCGAGCAGGTTCTCTTCAACCTCCTGTCGAATTCCGTCAAATTCACGGAGACGGGCTTCGTCGGGATCGTGTGCTCTGTCGAGGACGGATCGATAGTGGTGCGGATTTCGGATTCCGGCATCGGCATCAGAGAGGCGGACCTGGACAAGCTGTTCAAGCCCTTCAGACAGGTGGAGACAGGTCTGACGCGGCACTATGAGGGAACGGGGCTGGGGCTCTCCATCTGCAAACGGCTCGTGGAAATGATGGGCGGATCGATCTGGGTCGAGAGCGAGTGGGGCAAGGGAAGCCTTTTCGGATTCAGACTGCCTCTTGTCAGGGGGACGCAATGAAATCGACGATTCTCTACATCGAGGACAACGATCAGAACTTCTATCTTGTCAACTTCATCCTGAACACCCATGGGCACAGCGTCGTCCGCGCCCGGGACGGGCTGGAGGGCATCGAGCTGGCCAATGGCTCTTTTTTCGATCTCATACTTCTGGATATTCAGCTTCCCGTCATGGACGGTTACGCCGTAGCCCGTATCCTCAGGAAGAGTCCGAATACAGCCGGGACGCCTATCGTCGCCCTCACTTCCTACGCGATGGCGGGCGACAGGGAGAAGGCCACCGAGGCCGGCTGCTCCGGTTACATCGAAAAGCCGATCGATCCGCGCTCTTTCGCGCTCCAGGTCGACGAGTATCTCGGCATCGCCGGCAGGGCCGATAGCGCCGGCGCGACCAGCGTTGCCGACCATGCCGGCACTGTCGGCGATTCCGGCGCGAGGGATGCATGAAAAAACTCCTCATAGTCGACGACATTCCCCAGAACCTCTATCTTCTCGAGGCGCTGTTCAAGGGAAACGGCTTTGATGTGCTTTCGGCCAGGAACGGGGCCGAGGCGCTGGCGCTCGCCGGAACCACGATCCCGGACCTCGTCGTCTCCGACATCCTCATGCCGGTCATGGACGGATTCGAGCTGTGCCGGCGATGGAAGGCCGATCCGGGGCTCTCCCCGGTTCCCTTCATCTTCTACACGGCCACCTACACCGAGGCGAAGGATGAGGAGTTCGCGCTGAGTCTCGGGGCGGAGCGCTTCGTCGTCAAACCTCAGAAGCCCGAAATACTGATCGGAATTGTCCGCGAGGTTCTGGAAGAGCGCCGGGAAAATCCGGCATTCACATCCGATAAACCCTTGGGGGAGGACGCGGAGTTTCTGCGCAAACACAACGAGGCGCTCTTCGCCAAACTGGAGAAAAAAATGCGCGAGCTGGAAAACGAGGTCGCCAGCCGCACGAAGGCGGAATCCGATCTGCGCCAGCTCAATCAGGATCTCGAAAAACGCGTTCGGGAGCGCACCATGCTGCTCGAGGCGGCCAACAAGGAGCTGGAGGCCTTTTCCTACTCGGTTTCACACGACCTCCGGGCTCCGCTGCGCCACATCGCCGGATTCACCGAAGTGCTGGCGAGGAGCTTCGAGGCCCCGCTCTGCGAAAACAGCCGGAGATACATAGACAGAATTCTGGCCGCTACGCGGCAGATGGGGGTGCTGATAGACGACCTTCTGTCGTTTTCGAAGATGAGTCGCCAGGAATTTTCGCGGGCCCAGGTAGATCTGAGCGCCCTGGTCGGTGAGACAATCCGGAAAGCGGAGCCGGAAACCGAAGGGCGGAAGATCGAGTGGACTGTCGCCAGTCTGCCCACCGTGTCGGGCGACCGCGCGATGCTCAGCGTGGTGTTCTCGAATCTCATCTCCAACGCGATCAAATACACCCGCCCCCGCGAGGTCGCGAGGATCGAGATAGGGACCCTGCCCGGCGACGGGAGAGAGCTTGTGCTCTTCGTGAGAGACAATGGCGTCGGCTTCGACCAGGAATATGTCGACAGGCTCTTCAATGTCTTTCAGCGCCTGCACCGGGTGGAAGATTTCGAGGGCACTGGCATCGGCCTCGCTATCGTCAGGCGCATCATGTGCAGGCATGGTGGCCGCACCTGGGCGGAGGGAAAGGTCGACCACGGCGCGACATTCTATTTTTCCTTTCTGGTCGATTGAATTCCTGCCCCGGATGAACGATCAGAACTGCCGGAGATGGCGGGAATGTACTCCATTAGCGATGCTGAAGGTGTAGAGTCCCCGCAAAAAAAAATCGTTGACAACCAATAAAACCGGTTTTACTATAAAAAATATTCCATAACAATTCTATCGAGGAGGAAGGCGCAATGACAACATTGATAGTGCTTTTCGCGATCGCACTTTACCTGGTTTTCTATTTTACCTACGGTAAGACGATCCGCGACAAGATCCTGAAAAGCGACAAGGCTGCGGCCGCCCCGTCCGTGCGCCTCAGCGACGGCGTGGATTACGTGCCTACGAGCAAATACGTGCTCTTCGGACACCACTTCGCGTCGATCGCCGGCGCGGGACCGATCACCGGACCCGCAATCGCAGTTGCCTGGGGCTGGCTCCCCGGCCTTCTCTGGATATGGTTCGGCAATGTATTCCTTGGCGCCATCCATGACTACCTCGCCCTCGCCGCATCCGTTCGCTACGACGGACGCTCGATGCAGTTCGTGGCCCAGGACCTGATCGGCAAGAAAGCCGGCAGGACCTTCGGCTGGTTCATCATGTTCCTCTGCATTCTCGTCGTAGCCGCCTTCGGCGATATCGTCGCCGGCCAGTTCGCGGTAGACGGACGCGTCTTTTTTGCCTTTGTGTTTTTCTGTGTCGCTGCGGTAATCGCTGGCTACTTCATGTACAAGACCAAGCTCGGCCTCGGTTGGGGCAGTCTCATTGGCCTCGTTCTCGTCATAGCCGCCTTCATCGCCGGCAATCAGCTCCCCGTCAAGTGGAGCAAGGATATCTATTTCCTGATAATCTTCGTCTACATAGTTCTGGCATCCACACTGCCGGTCAATCTGCTTCTGCAGCCGCGTGATTATCTTTCTTCGTTCTTCCTGTATTTCGGCCTCATCGTCGGTGGCATTGCGGCTCTCATCAGCTTCAAGAGTCTCGATTCCGTGCCTCTATTCACGAACTTCAGCGCCAAGGTCATAGGCGGTCAGCCCTCGCCGTTCTGGCCCACGGTTCCGCTCATCATCGCATGCGGTGCCCTCTCCGGCTTCCACGCCCTGGTAGCCTCGGGCACCAGCTCCAAGCAGCTGGCCAAGGAATCCGACGCCATATTCGTCGGGTACGGCGCCATGCTCGTCGAAGGCTTCCTGTCCACCCTCGTCATCATCTCCATCGCGGCCTTCGGTACCGCCGCGCTCGGAGACAAGCTTATGACGACTCCAGCCATTCCCCGTTTCGTCCAATCCTTCGCCATGATGGTGAGCACAAAACTGCCCATCTTCGCGATGGATTTCATGACCCTCTTCGCGGCAGTATGGGTTTCGACTTTCGCTCTGACCACCCTCGATACCACCAACCGTCTGGGACGCTACATCATTCAGGAGATGGCCCTTCCAATGAAGAACAAGAGTCCCGGAGCCTATGGTTTCTTCAACAATAAGTGGGTGGCCTCGATCATCATCGCCTTCGTCGGTATCTTCCTCGCCCGTTCCGGCGGATATTCGGTCCTGTGGCCGGCCTTCTCCGGCGCCAACCAGCTTCTCGCCTCGGTGGTCATGCTGACGGTAGCGGTGTGGGTCAACAAGAAACTCAATCCCAAGTACACAATGGCAGTCCTCATACCCGCCATTTTTCTTTGGGTGACGGTTACCTGCGCCCTCGTCTGGTATGAGGTCGTCGTTATTCCTACTTTCTTCAATGATATGGCCAAAACCATGAATGTGATCACCGGTGCCACCGTCGGAGCGATCACGCTTTTCATGCTTATCCTGAATTTCACGATGATTTTTAGCTTCCTCAAAAACTTCAAGAACTCTAAAGTGGCGGCATAAAGCTCCCGGACCAGGCATCGGTCATCGACACCGATGCCTGGTTTTATGGTGCGCCCGTCCGGTGTGGAACATACTGGCGGGTGCGACTACCCTTCGAGACTCCTGAACAGTACTATCGCTTCCTGATGGAGGATCCATGGCTTCGTTGGCGGCAAAGTTCTGCACGTTTTTTGATACGATTTTGCAGGTCAACCGTGAAAAGGCTTCGAGCATGCTCGAGTTCGAGCTCAAGGAACTCGAGAATATTTTCTCGCTCCTCCTTCTTGGTGGCTTTGTCGGCATGCCATCGCCTCCCGTTCCCATCGCGATCGAGCTTCTGCCTTATCTGGAGCGGGAACTTACCATCATGCTCGCGAGAACTGATATGGCGCAGGATCCCCTCGCATCTCTCATGAGTATGTTCGAAGTCGATTGAATGTTGGTTGAACATCAATTGAAACAGGTGGCTTCGTATTGAAAACAAATGCTTTTTTTTTGGGAAAGGGCGGAGTCGGAAAGACGACAATGTCCGCAGCTTTCGCGCTCTTCCTCGCGCGATCGGGGGAACGGGTCCTCGTCGCATCGCTTGACCCGGCGCACAACCTCGGCGACGTACTCGGTCTGGCGCTCACTCATGCTCCCGCCTATGTGGAACCAAATCTGTACGCGCTCGAAGTCGATCTGAATTACTGGATCAAGCGCTATCTCGACGAGAGCCGCGAAGAGATGAAGGCAACATATTCCTACAACCTTACCTTCAATCTCGATTCGTTTTTTGACATCATGAAATACTCTCCGGGAACCGAAGAATACGCCATGCTCTGGGCCATCGAGCATATCCGCTGTGATCTTGCGGGAGATTACGACATCGTCGTCTATGATACGCCCCCCACTGCGCTGTCGCTGCGTTTTCTCGCCATGCCCGCCATCTCCAATCTCTGGATTGCCGAATTGACGAAATTGCGCGAGCGCATACTCGAAAAACGTTCGACCATAACAAGGATCAACCCCGCCTCTCCTGTGGCTTCAAGCTGCGTCGACAAGGATGACGACAAAGTCTATGGCAAGCTTGGCTCGATCAAACGCCGTCTCGCCGGCCTCTCGTCGCTTTTCGGAAAGGAAAGCTATGTGGCGGTGGTCCTGAACCCGGATGTCCTGTCCGTCTCCGAGGCGATCCGCATCAAGGACGAACTCGACAGAATCGATATTCCTCTGTCTGGAATCTGCCTGAACAAACGCGGTATTTCTTTGACTTCATGGACTATCGACAGTCGCCTCGCGGCATCCCCCCTTTTTGGATTCGATTTCATGCCAGGCGGTCTTCATACCAGAGACGACCTTGCCGGCATCGACACAAACGAGCTGGTGGCAGATTTTCTGGCAGCCGTGCCATAACCGTAAAGGAAAACATGAACCCCTTCATCATCACCGCGATCGTAATCCTGGCCGCTGTTTCCACGGGCGCGTACTTCTACGGTACGAAAAAAAACCGCTGGATCGTATCGACCTTGTCGAAGGATCTTGAGGAAGCCCTCAGACCGATAACTTCCAACTATGTCAATATCGGCGGATCGATAGGGTACAATTTTACATATTTGCTCAATGATCCATACACGAGCGCCAAGGGCACTGTTACGCTGAGTCCGAGGCATTCGCTCCTCTATCTTCCTTTTTCTCTCTTGATCGGTGTAAGAGACCGTTTTTTCGTCAATATTTTCACCCAGAAAAAGCTTCGCGGAGAGAGCCATCTCGTCGAGGCTTCGTATCTTAAGAAAGCCAATATCACCGGTATCGATTCGATGCAGCGCCGCGAGGTTGCCAAAGGCGAAAAGAGCTTCGTACTCCTCTGGAAAGGTACCGATCTCTCATCGAATCTGCAAACCATTCTCGATGCACTGCCGGAACCTGTACGACTCCGGCATTTCTGTTCATTCCCGGAGAACAAAACGTTTTTTATTCACGAATCACCCTGGAACGGGCAGGTGAAGGGCAATATGGAAGCTATCCTCAAACATCTTCCTGGGTTCTTCGGAAAAGAAAAAGAGCAGGCATAAATGGAATTGGATCTATCCGTAAGAGAAAAATTCGACGCCATACTCGATCGCGTCAGGGAACCACAATCCGAACTGAGCCTGGCCGAGCTGGGTCTCGTAAAGAAGATCAGCTATCACGCGCCCGAAAAGACTATCGTGGTCCATCTCGATCTCGGAAGGCCCGGCCAGGAGTGTCCGGCCTGTTACGCAATCAACGAGTTTGTCATAAAGACTATCGAGCGCGACCTCAAGGCCGCGCTCGAGAACGATTTCATTGGTTGGACGATTCTGTTCTCGCTAGGCACATAACAGTTCCACAACCTTCGGCTCCGTGGGATGAATGGTCCTCGCGGGCTCCATTGAGGATGTCATCGTTTTTGGACAAGGTCAAAGACGGTTCAAAGCGATAAGTGATTCAATGTCCAGGGAATCCATCCTCTCCTAGAAGCAGTATCACTCCGCTGGATATGGCGCTCCGTTACCCGGAGGTTGACGCAAGCCGTATGTTGTCGCTTACATCAATTGTTTCCCCGCCTGCGCTTCGGTTTCATGTTCGCGTTCCAGACCTTTTCGAGTGCCCTGCGGCTCCGGTCCTGCAGGTTGAGCGCCTTGTTGTTTCTCTCCCAGACCGAAACCGCGCCGCCCGAGACTCCCAGGAGCTTTGCAAAGTCTTTCGCGGTCAAACCCAGACGCGCACGAAACGCGCAGATCTGCGTGCCGGTGATTTCCCCGGGAAACGGTTGCGGGGCGGCGCGAGGGACAGACCGGACGGGAGCTTTTTTAGGAATTTTGCCAGAGGATTTGACAGAGGCTTTGGGAAGAACTTTGGGAATCGGCGCGGCCTTCTTTCGGTCACGGCTTTCGGCTGTGACGGGCTTTTTGCCGGCGGGTTCGGGTTTTGACGCGGGCGCCGCTTTGCCTGCGCTGCCCTCCTCCATATCGACGCCAAAAACTTCGGAGAGTTCGCTTTCCGCGATCCGCCTGCGCGAGCCGCCCTTCACGACCGTCGCCACGGCGTCCTCGACAGTGGCCGAGATGAGATCCAGGTGATTGACGCCGCGCAAAAGGAAGAGCAGTTCCGGGCGTTCGTCGAGCCGTGCACCCACGCCATAGAGGACCGCCGCCACGTGCTTGCACATATCGGCCCAGTCGGGGCAGCTGCAGTCCATCGTAATCTCGCCCGGCTTGGGAAAGAGGCCGTTCTTCCGGTCGGTCACGATCTCCATGACCCCGTCCGCCAGTTTTCCGCCCAGAAGGTCCAGGAGCGAGGCGATCTTTCCTGTGCAGCGTTTCTTTATGTCGTCCCAGGCCTTTGCGCCGAGCGGCTTGATGCCGATCGTCACGGTGTACAGTTCGCTGCCGCTCACTTTCGCCCGCACTTCGCCCTCGGCGATCTCGAGGTGGCAGACCGAGCCGTTCCTGACGTAGGTCCTGCCGCGGGGAAGCCGGTTCGCGAAATCGCTGTAACCTTCGAGGTTGTCGCACCAGGCTTTCCCCCAGAAAGTCTTCGCGATTTTTTTCCCCTCTATGACGACAGGCTGAACAAGTGCGCCCTTTTTTGCCAGCTTTTCCATCTCGCGCCTGGCAGTACGACGCCGCTCCGCCACGGGAACGTAGCGCGGCCATCCGTCATATCCATAACCCACTTTAGCCTCCCCGTGCGGAGTCGCCGCACGCAATACAAGGACTGCATCAAAACCAGGACTGTGTCAAAACCCGGACTGAGCGCGGTCCAGGTCCAGACTCACTGTAGCGAGCAGCTGCGCATCCGTCATCCCGGTGAGCATGACTTCGGCCCCGCCCTCCAGGAGATCCCGCGCCAGAGCCGACTTTTCACCGATCAGCTCGTCGATTTTCTCTTCGACGGTGCCCTGGCAGACGAATTTGTGCACCAGGACATTCTTTTTCTGGCCGATGCGGAACGCGCGGTCCGTCGCCTGGTTCTCCACCGCCGGATTCCACCAGCGGTCGAAGTGGATGACATGCGAGGCGGCAGTGAGGTTGAGGCCTGTGCCGCCGGCCTTGAGGGACAGCACGAAGAAGGGCGGACCGTCCTCTTCCTGGAAGGATTCGACGAGTTTCCGCCGCTCCTTCACGGGCGTGCCGCCGTGCAGGACGAGGCCCTCCCTGCCGAATATCCCGGCCAGAAAGGCGGCGACAGGCGTTGTCATCTCGCGGAATTGCGTGAACACGAGGACGCGATCCTGGCGGGAAGCGATCTCCTCGCAGATCTCCGCGAGGCGGGCGAACTTTCCACTCGCCTGCGGATCCCAGTCGCCGTCGCCGGAGAGCTGTGCGGGATGGTTGCAGACCTGCTTGAGTTTCATCAGGGTCGAGAGGATGATCCCCTTGCGGGCGATACCCTGGGAACCGCGC
Organism: Treponemataceae bacterium; assembly: GCA_963678065.2. GTDB lineage: Bacteria > Spirochaetota > Spirochaetia > Treponematales > Rectinemataceae. Next base: position 347,715 of record CAXXVZ010000002.1, on the reverse strand, counting down.
AGATTTTCCTTCAGATCTGTCACGACCGAGCGGTACAGCGCGGCCTGCGTCTTTGTCAGACTGCAGAAGGCGCAAACTTCGGTTTTGTCCGGCAGGTCCGCGATCACGGCGCGGTCGGTCTTGAGCCTGCGCAGAATGTACGGCCCGACCAGGTTGCGCAAGGGGGCGTACCGCTCTCCCTCGCGCTTCTCCATAGTCGCGACAAATTCCTTGAAACGCGCTGCCGATCCCAGAAGCCCGGGGCAGAGAAAGTCAAAAAGCGACCAGAGATCCGACAGCCGGTTCTCCACGGGGGTTCCCGTAAGCGCAATGCGGGCCCGCGCGCGCAGCTTTTTCACCGCCTTGGTCTGTCGCGAGCCGGGATTCTTTATGGCCTGCGCCTCGTCCAGAATCAGGAGATTCCACGCCACATCCTCGATCCAAGGCTGACGGAGCAGCATCCCGTAGGTCGTCACGACGAGGTCGACATCCCGCAGGTCGACAAGTCCGGGGTCGCCTTTGGCGGCGCCTGCAGCATCGCCTGCGGCGCCGCCTTTCGGCATCATCGAAGGGTGGACGAAGCGGGCGCGCAGCGAGGGCGCAAAGCGCTCCATCTCCGCCTTCCAGTTGGCGAGCAGAGAGGCCGGGAGGACAAGGAGAGAAGGATTTTTTGCTTCCTTTACAGCCTCCTTCGAGATTTTTCCGGCGGACCTCTTCGCGGATTTGGTCGGAGATTTCCTTGAGGATTCCTTTTTGACGAGAAGGAGAAGGGCCAGAACTTGGATGGTTTTTCCGAGGCCCATGTCGTCCGCGAGGCAGGCGCCGAGCCCCATGCGGGACAAAAGCCACAGCCAGCGCAGACCCGATTCCTGGTAGTGACGCAGCGTCGCGAGCAAATCCGCGCCGGGCAGTGCGGCCTCGATAGCCGTGGGCGAACGGAGGCTCGCGAGCGTATCCTTCAGCCATGTACCTGAGTCCACGAAGGACCACTGTCTGACGGATTCCTCCTCGAGCGAAGCGAGATCCGAAGGGGCGCCGGCCAGAAGGCGCATGCCCTCCACAAAGGAGATGCCGTCAGCGCCGACGCGTTTCTCCACCTTTTTCCAATGCGCTAGGGCTTCGGACAGGCGGTCGGGGTCGACTTCCACCCATTTCCCCTTGAGCAGAAACAGCCCCGCCCCGCCTGCGAGGATCTCCTTGATTTCTTTTTCCGTGATCGTTTCGTCGCCGAGCGCGACGGCGACATCGAAATCCAGCATCGATGTCGCGCCCAAGAGCCCTCTCGCCCTGGAACCGATGCTGACAGTTACCCGGGGGCGCGGCCGTTTTGCCCACCAGTCGGGGACGCGCACCAGAACGCCGCTCTCCTCGAACAGGGGGATTTCGCCCAGAAAGCGGTACGCCTCATCCGCTGTCCACGCCAGCGGATGATAAATGTCGTTGGTGTCGAGCAGATCGCGGATGATGGCGCTTTTCCCGGCCGCGCTGTGGATGGGGGTGAGGAGGTGCACGAGGGCCTTGCGGTTGCGTTCGCCCGCGAATTCCTGCAGGGCTTTTGCGAGCGGCTGGTAGCGGACTTGGCTGGACCCGGCGAGGCGGGGCGCATAGGTGGCGAGGAATGCGAAGGGAAATTCCGGATCCTTCCTGTTCTCCGCAAGGTGAAAGCATACCCTGCCGACCTGCCGCCAGAGCGGCGCCCGCGCTGAAAGGAAAGCCTCAAAACCGCCCGCGGCCGCCGCTTCGCTCCGGATCCACTCGTCGAGCGACTGCCAGAGACGCTCGAGAACTTCCGCCGTGAGGTACTCGGCCCCTTCCATGGGCGGAGCGCCCAGGAGGAGGCTCATGATCTCCGCCTCCGGCAGCGGCGCGACCGGCTCGAGGACCGCCGCGCCCGGGGGTCTGTGGCAGCGCTCTGTCAGGCAGCGGGCGGCGAAATCCCGCCAGAAAGCCAACTCCGGCGGCAGGTCCCCACTTCCGGGACGGGCGGCCAGTCCGAAAAGCCCCGCGGCCTCGCCCGATATGAAAGCCTCCATCGCTTTTTGCACCGCGGGCGATGGATGGTCCGTGATTCCCGCGACCGGCCGGAGATGGCCCGCCGGGCTGAGGCGCAGGAGGCTGCTTTTCGCGGTTTCATCGGCCATGGACCGGAATGATACGGAAAATCGCGGGGCGGGGCAAGCGAGCGAGATAAGCGAGCGAGATAAGCCGCGGCGACAGGGCGGGACCGCATAAAACAGAAACCATGAAGGTCGACACCGCGACCTGTCCGGCAGCGCTCTTCTATGTGTAAATCGGTTCGTGGTTTTCCTGGAATTTTTTGGGTGCGATTCCCTGATATCGCTTGAAGAGGCGGCTGAACTGGGCGGGAGACGCGATGCCGACGGCCTCGCTGACCTCTTGTACCTGAAGTTGCAGGGTTAAAAGATAGCCCGCGTGTTCCATTTTTTTGGAATTGACATAGTCGACAACGGTAATGTTCATGTGTTTCCGGAAAAGGTGGCGGAGATTCCTCTCTGAAGTGAATACCGAACGGGCGATGTCGTTGATCGAAAGTTCCCCGGAAAGATTCGCCATGATGAAATTGCTGGCTTTATTGAGAATGGTGAAAGGCTTCTGGTCGATATTCATGTCCGGATTGTCGAAATCGGGTTTGGCGATGTTGAAGAGTTCGACGAGATCGAAAAAGAGACTCTGTACGAGATGTTGCCCGCTGAGTTTCCGGGCACTCGTGCTGGATGCCGTTCTGGACAGGATCGGGAGATAGCCGAGGAGAAATGTCCGACCCGACAGATAGTTCTGGTGCCCCCGCATGAATTCATCCATCAGCCTGTCTTCATACCGGGGGGCGACCTTCGCGTCGACCTCATCTATGTAGACATTGAGCCAGAGCACATGGAGGTCTTTCGTTCGCAACGAGCTGATCTCGTGGGGGACGTAGGGTTCCGATACGAAAATGTCTCCTTTTTCGAGAGGATACACCCTGTCCCGGTGATGGTATTCGCCTGAGCCATCCAGCACCAGGTTGAACTCATACTCCTCTTTGTGCATGTGCCGCCGATTCGTCGGATATTCTCTCCAGACAAGGGTGCGGGCGCTGCTCACGCGCACGCTGTACCGTCCGTAGTGGGATGAAAACCCCGTACCGAGAATCCCGATATCGTGCTTCATGGGGCCAGTATCGATCCATATTGCCGAATTTGTCAAATTCTTGTCCACATTGGATATTCATTTCCCTGAAAACCGGACTTAGGATGTTTTTACCGTCCCTATCAAAATCTTTCGTTCCGGAGACATGTCATGGCCGATCTTTACAAAAAAAGGTTTCGCGGCTATCTGATCGACAATCACTCTCCCGCGCCTCCAGCAGTCACCTTCGACAGACTCGATATCGCAGAGCATGCCTCATTCTTCGGTACGGCAGGTATCGACAGCCTCATGGTGTACTGCAAGGACCACTGGGGATACTCGTATTACGATACTGTCTGTGGAGAAAGACATCCCGCGCTCGATCGGGATTGGGTGGCGGAAACGGTGGCGGAACTCAGAAAGAAAGACATTGAGTTCAACGCATATTACTCTGTGGAATATGATAATACGATAACAGGGAAGCATCCGGACTGGGCAATCAGAAAGGCGGATGGAGAGGAATTGCGCAGTGCCTCGCGGAACGCGAAATGGCGCATGGCCTGTTATATGACCGGCTACCGTCGCTATGTCCTGGATCAGCTCACGGAGATTGTATCCCGCTATCACCCGGACAGTCTCTTCCTGGACATTTTCGGCAAGTCCCTGTGTTACTGTCCGGAATGCCGCAGGATTTTTGGCGAGCGGTACGGTTATCCGCTTCCGGAAACCGGGGAAGGACTCTCCGGGGTCTCAGCCGAGGTTCTCGGATTTCTGGACGATTGCGCCGAAGGTTTTCTGGACGATGTGGTTTCGACCGTAAAATCCATCGATCCGGGACTCGCCGTCACGATCAATTTCTCTTCTCATTACCCCAAGCGCATACGGGACAAGCTCGATTATCATTTCACGGAACCCTGGGCGGGAAACTGGCTTTCCGCCGCATTTGCGAGGGCGACAGGGCGGTTCCCCCAACTCGGACCCGGAGATGTTTCCAGTGTCTACAACTACCTTCCCGAAAGCGTCTATGTGGCTGCCGCGGCCCAGATCGCCGCGCAGGGGTGCCGGGTTTTCATGTATTCCGAGCCCCAGAGGCCCGACGGTACGCTCGAGCGCGAAGAGGCGAGACGCATCGGCGCGGCCTATCGCGAAGTAAAGAAGTTCGAGCATCTCCTCGGAAACCGAACTATAGTCGCGGATATTGGCATCGTGCAGAGCGATGATTCCGTGAGGGTCGGAACCGCCGGCGCCGTGGTCGCTCACGCCATCGCACGGACCCGGACACCCAACCGGCATGTGAGCGCGGTGCTCGGCGCCATGAAATGTTGCGATTTTTCGAAGCGCACCTGGACAGTCGTTCCCGAAGCGGAGCTTTCCTCCGGGATGCTCGCTTCGCTCCGCGTGATCATCCTGCCCGAGGTCCTCGTCTTCGGGCCGGGGACATGGGAAAAGCTGGAAACATTCATGCGCGCAGGCAGCACGGTCATCGCGTCGGGAGAATCCGGTCTTCGCAAGCCTGACGGGACACTGGCCGCAGATTACGCATTCGCCGCGTCGACCGGCATCCATTTCACCGGGCTGCGGGACGAATATGCGGTCAATCACTGGGGAGGCTACGCCGGATTCAACCCGGATGGTTTCAGGGCCGGCATCCCGGACACTACGCCGCCGATAAGTTCTGCATCCATCCGTTTCTCCTCTCCGGTCGACCCGACAGCGGTTTTCGTCGAGCCGGCTGTCATCCTCGGGCCGGAGACCTGGGTCAACTGGGGATATCCGCCGCCCGCGAGGAGGACCGGAGAGCCACTCATCGTCCGCATGGCCATCGGTGCCGGAACCTTCTGGTATGCCGGATTCGACCTCTTCGGCTTTGCCGCGGAGGATGGCGCCTGGGTCAAGGGATTCCTGTCCGCGGTGCTTGACCTGGCGTTGCCGGATCCCCTTGTGAGGCTCGAGACCGCCAATCCCGGTACGGTCGGTTTCACCGCTTTCCGGCGCGGCGCGGAGATGATCATCCACATCGTGTCGATGATACCGGGCATGAGCGGAGGAGATTGCCCTCCGATACCGGCGGGGCAGCTTGTGTTCGGAACCGACAGACCGGTGACCGCGAGAGAGGTATATCCGGAAGACAGGCCTCTCGTATCCGTCGGATCGGAACGCGGCTCCCGTGTGGATGCCGGCACGGTCTTTATCCACAAAATCATCCTGGTTCAGGGACTGGGGGACTGAATGGCGCGGGGAATTGCCGGGATGCGAGTGCGCCTCGGGCGCATGAATTACTACAGGCAGATGTATCTCATGATGATTCCGGGCGTGATACTGCTCATCATCTTCAAATACGTGCCGATCTACGGACTCCTCATCGCATTCAAGGAATTCAATTTCGGCAAGGGGATTCTCGGCAGCGAGTGGGTCGGCCTCAAATATTTCCGCGAGGCCTTCTCCGACAGATTTTTCCTGAATGCCCTGAAAAATACTTTCGTCATCAGCGGACTCAAGCTTTTTATCGGTTTTCCGGTGCCCATACTCATAGCGTTGCTGCTCAACGAGGTTTCCCGAACCAGAACCAAGAGAGTGTACCTGACTCTTATCTACCTGCCGTATTTTATTTCCTGGGTCGTGCTCGCGGGAATTTTTCTCCGGGTATTCTCTCCCGAAGGTCCGGTCAATTATCTTCGCGGACTTTCCGGAAAGGGACCCCTCTTGTTTTTCGCGATTCCAAAATATTTCTTGAGTCTCGTTGTGGGAACCGCGATCTGGAGGGAGATGGGATGGAGTTCCGTCGTCTACATGGCGGCTCTTTCCTCCATCGATCCCGACCTCTACGAGGCCGCGGAAATCGATGGAGCCGGACGTTTCCGGCAGACTATCCACATAACCATACCTTCGATACTTCCGGTGGCGGCGATTCTTCTGATCCTCAATACCGGTTTTATTCTGAACGCGGGGTTTGACCAGATCTACAATCTGTTCAATCCCCTCGTGCTTGAGATAGGCGAGATCATCGACACCTTCGTGTTCAAGAAAGGCATTGTGGAATTCAATTACAGCTACGGAGCCGCTGTCGGTTTTTCCAAATCGTTGGTCGGATTGGTGCTTATTTACATCTCGAACAGGATCGCGGTTTCCCTCGGCGGGAAAGAAAGCAGTCTGTGGTAGGCGGAACATGAAACGGAAAAGTCCCGAGCGCATTATTTTCGAGGCATTCAACTATATTGTGCTGACTGCCCTCGCCCTCAGCACGATGTACCCCTTCATCAACCAGCTCACCCTTTCGGTCAGCACGACGAAAGAGGCTTACAGTCCCGGTTTTCATATGTTCCCGAACTTCAAAGAGCTGACATTCGCTACGTACGGACTCATACTCAAGTCGAAGAACATCTGGACGGGATTCCTGAATTCGACAATCCGCACCGTTTTCGGAACCTGCCTCGCGCTGTTCATCTACAGCATCACTGCCTATCCTCTGTCCAAAAAGAAATTTCCCGGCGTCAAATTTTTTACGTTTCTGTTCGTATTCACCATGCTCTTCGATGGCGGGGTCATCCCGAACTACCTTTTGATGCGGAAACTCGGTCTTATCAATACACGCTTCGCCCTCATCGTCCAAGGCGTTGTGAGCACTTTCAATATCATCATCATCCGTAATTTTTTCCGGTCCATCCCGGAATCACTCGAGGAATCGGCGAAGCTCGACGGAGCCGGAGACATCGCGGTTTTTTTCAGGATCATCATTCCCCTCTCCAAACCGGTACTTGCCACGATCGGCCTCTGGGTTGCGGTCTGGCACTGGAATAACTGGTTCGATGCGATGCTCTACATAACCGAACAATCGAAACAGGTTCTTCAGATAGTCCTCAGGGAAATATTGATCCAGAATTCCGGAGAAATGATGAACGATGTCAGAAAAGCGCAGAGCACGGATTTTCAGCTTCTGCAGATCAGGGCAGCCGTCATCATCGTTTCCGTGGTGCCCATCATGATGATCTATCCGTTCATACAGAAGCATTTTACGAAAGGAATCATGCTCGGTTCGGTCAAAGGCTGACGGGACCGGTCCCGCCACACTTACCCGGACCAGCTTGAAAATACACAGAGGGGGAGGAGCTATCGATGACGAAAGGCAGAATCATTTCCGGATTCGTTGCGTTGGCGCTCGCGGTTTCGCTCAATGTCCATGCCCAAGGTTCGGCAAAACCGATGGAGATGACCATCGTCTACGATTATGAAATTCCGCAGGACGCGGCCATCAAGGTCGCGATCGAAAAAGCCTTCAATGTGAAATTCAAGGCGCTCAACAACAAGGGCCTGAGCACGGAGGAGAACAAACAGAAACTTCAGCTGATGATCGCTTCAGGCGAGAAGATCGACGCGTTCATCGCCTACGATTACAACATGCTGAGTAAATTCGCCGAGCAGGGTGTCATCGCGGAAGTTCCGCGCGAGCTCATCCAGAAAGAAGCGCCCCGCATGTACGAGTACCTGATGAAAATCCAGCCAGGCGCCTTCGCGTTCTCGAGTGTCAAAGGTAAAAACTATGGGTTCCCCACGGCCTGGCCCCTGGGAGACCACTGTCGTGTCATGTCCATCCGCATGGATTGGCTCGAAAAGCTCGGCATGAAGACCCCTACGACGCTCGTCGACCTCGAAAAAGTGCTCTACGCATTCCGCAACAACGATCCCGACGGCAACGGGATAAAAGACACCTACGGGATGAGTTTCTACAACACGCCAGGACAGGTCCAGATGTTCGCCCCGATCTACGGAGCTTTCGGAGCGCATCCTCAGATTTTCCAGATCAAGAACGGCGAGCTTGTCTATGGCTCCATCCTCCCCGAAACCAAGGAAGCGCTGACCCTGCTCAACAAGTGGTACAAGGATGGCGTCATCGATCCTTCGTTCTTTGTCGACAATTACAATGTGTTTCAGGAAAAGTGGATCAACGGAAAGTTCGGCCTCATCCCCGATACCTATTGGTGGACGGCTGGTCCCTCGGTCAAATATTTCTCCGGGAAACTCTACGATCCCGTGGTCGCGGTGAATCCGAAAGCCAAGCCCACCACCATCGCCCCCATAACAGGTCCAAGGGGCGACAGGGGCATGCGCCAGATGAATGTCATGGAAGTCATACCTATGGTCGTGTTCGGAAAGCACCTTGAGAAAGACCAGGCAAAGATGCGTCGCTGGTTCCAGATCTGGGACGAACTTCTCAGTACCGAAAAGTGGGAAGTCAAAATCTACCACGGCGATGAAGGCATCACCTACAAAAAGAACGCCCAAGGTTATCCCGAATGGATTCCTCCCTATGACACCTTCGAGAAACGCGGTGAATACGGCATGAATTATTTCCCCTGGTTCCCCAATTACGACATCTACGACGGAGCCACCAAGGACGGAGCCTGGATCGCGAAGGAACGGTCCAAAGCCATCGGCCCCATGGATGCCATCGCCGGATACCCGCTCGAAGCCTGGAAAAAATACAAGGTCAATCTGCAGACGATAGAGGAGAAAGCCTTCGCCGGCTTCATAACCGGCCAGCGCTCTCTTGCCGAATTCGACAAGTTCGTCGCGGAGTGGATGAGTTCGGGCGGAAAGGAAGTCATCGCCGAAGCGAAGGCTGTCTATCAGGAAAAATTCGAAAAATAAAAAATGACCAGAGGCCGGCGGCTTCACCGCCGCCGGCATGTTTTCCGCGCACCGGAGAATAGCATGAACATTCAGATGTCCCCCAGGGAAAGGGCTCTTTGCGCCATGACGCGCCGGGAGGCCGACAGGATAGCTGTCGATTTCGATATCGAGCCATCGGCCGATGTTGTGGCGCGCGTGTGCGCCGCATTGGGAACGAGCGACAAGGAAGCCATGCTGCGCTCGCTGGGAGTGGATTTCAGGAACACGGTTGTCTACACATCGGCCTCTGTCCCCGCAAAACCCTTCGACGAAAAGCGTGTGAAGAATGCCTGGGGCGCGCTCGTGGACAGGCAGTTCGGCACCGCCGTCGGTCATCCTCTCGCGGATACGGATACGATCGAAGAGGCCGACAGCCATCTGTATCTCGATCCGGACGATGTGGATTACGACGCGATAGAAAAAGCGGCTTCGAACGCGGACGACTATTGCGTCTATGGCGGGTATTGGGCCCCGGTCACCTACATCGCGCAGATGCTCTTCGGGATGGAACGTTACATGATGCTCTTCTACGATGATCCGGAGCTGTTGTGCTTCGTCCTCGACAGGATCACGGAAATTTCCCTCGAAATCAACAAAAGGATATTCTCGCGGTTGAAAAACCGGATGCAGGTTTTTTTCATGGGCGACGATTACGGCACCCAGCAGGATATGCTCACGAGCGCGGACCTGTGGCGGAGGTATGTAAAGCCAAGGCTCGTCAGGCTTATAGATCTCGCCAGGGATTCCGGCTATCTCGTGCAGTTCCATTCCTGCGGCAGCGTTTCGGCGCTCATTCCGGATTTTGCGCAGATGGGCGTGACCGCGATGAATCCGATGCAGGTCGCCGCGCGGGGCATGGATCCCGCGACGCTCAAGGGGAAATTCGGCCGCATGATGTCGTTCAACGGCGGAATAGATACCCAGGAACTGCTGCCCTTCGGCACTCCGGACGATGTGCGCCGGGCAGTCCTCTCGACTCTTGAAACGATGAGCCCCGGCGGAGGATACATTCTCGGACCGAGTCAGAGTTTCCTTCCGGAAGTGCCCACTGCGAACATCCTCGCGATCTACGACGCAGCACGGGAATTCGCCGCAAAAGGCGCCTGATCCTCGCCGTGAACCATACAATGGAGGACCGACGATGTCATTGAAAAGCGGGCTTGCCGCCCTCAATCTGGAGTTCACCGATACCGTGCCCCGGACCGAGTATTCGGCGGAGAGTCACTGGCCTCTTCTGAAAGCCGTGACGGGAATCGATACCGATATCATCGAAAACCGCAGAGAAGCCTCGCGGAGATTCATCAAGGCCTGGGATTACGCATTCGATTGGTCGACGTATGTAAACAGGAAATTTTTCCAGAGGAACAAGGGCAGATTCACCGACATGGGACACGCCGTCTACGCCGAGCTGGCGGACGGAAGCGGGGATCGGCGGGAAAGCATAGCCTGTCCCTTCTCCGATCCCGAAGAGGTGTTCACCTTCGACCCCATCGAAGAATACGGAATTTTTCCCCGAAGCGCGCTCATCGCGGAATTCGAAGCCAAGTATGACGAACTCTGCAGGGAGAACGAGGACACCGTCAATACGGGAGGCGTCTACATTACCATGTTCTCGGGTCTCATCGACATTTTCGGCTGGGACATGCTGCTGACCAGTCTCGGACTCGATCCGGACCGCTTCGGCCAAATAGTGGATCGGTATTACGGGTGGGTACGGCAATTCTATGAAGCCTACGCCGACTCACGGATTCCCGTGATAATGTCCCACGACGATTTGTGCTGGACCTCCGGACCTGTCGTGAATCCGGCCTGGTACCGCAGGTATATTTTCCCCAGCATGAAAAAACTCTGGGCTCCGCTCAAGGAAGCGGGAAAGAAAATCATGTTCACGTCCGACGGTGACTGGACGGCGTTTTTCGGGGACATCATCGAGTGCGGGGCGGATACGGTCGTCATGGAGCCCATGAGCGATATGGCTCTCTTCGCCGAACGCTACGGCAAGACGCACGGGTTCGTCGGAAACGCGGATACGCGGGTGCTGCTGTCGGGCACGAAAGAGGAGATACGCGCGGAAGTCAAACGCTGCATGGATACCGGGAAACCATACCCGGGCTTCATATTCTGCACGGGCAACCATATTCCCCAGAACACTCCCGTCGAGAGCGCTCTCATTTACCAGGAAGCGTACCTGGAAATGCGCAAAAGGTAGGATGGCATATGGAGACCGGTGAATATGGCGCTATCTCCCCGCGGGACAGGGGAATTCTCGTTCGTCTCGCCGACGAATACGCCGCTGCGGCTGCCGATCCGGGCAACGCGACGCGGGGACGGCTGTGGGCGGATCTCAACGAAAACAGAGCGGAAAGACCTATGGTCTGGATCAACGAGATTCCCTGGCACGAACTGGATTCGGAAGGTGAGTTGACTCTCCGATGCACCGGCGAACTCGCGAAAGAGTGGGAGTTCCGGCTAAGGAAAATCCTCTACCAATGGCGCCACATGCCCTGCGACATGATCGTGTCGCCCTGGTTCGAGGTGACGAAATCGTGGACCGGCGGCTCCTTCAGGCTCGATGTGCTGGAAAAGACGATTCCGCAGGCCGGGGAGCAGGGGATCAGTTCCCACGAGTTCGTCCCGCAGATAGAGGACGAGAAGGATGTCGAGAGGCTGGTCCGCCTCATGCCGGCGTCTTACGACCGACAGAAAACCGAGCTGGCCTACGGCGCTGCCCTCGAGGCATTCGGACAGGTGCTCCCCGTCAAGCTGAGGGGAGTCCGGCACATCTGGTATACGCCATGGGATAACCTCATACGTGTCTGGGGAGTCCAACAGGCTATGATGGACCTCGTGCTCCAGCCCGACCTCGTCAATCTCGCGGTCGGCACATATGTATCGGAAGCGCTGAAGGTTCTCGACTCGTTCGGGCGCGAAGGGCTTCTCTCCATCGGAACCACGAATGTGCGCGTCGGGTCCGGAGGTTACGGCAATGTGGCGGATTCGCAGGCCGGAAACGAGGCCGGGGACGGAATCGCGGGTCCTTCCGAGATGTGGGGCTGTTCGAATGCCCAGATATTTTCCGGCGTTTCTCCCGAGATGCATTGGGAATTCGCCTTGCGACATGACATCCCGTGGCTCTCGCGCTGGGGATACAATTATTACGGCTGCTGCGAAGCCCTCCACGCGAAGCATGAACAGGTCAGACGCATACCCAAGCTCCGGAAAATATCCATGAGTCCCTGGGCAGATCTCGACGAAGCGATCCGGAATTACGGGAACGCATTCGTCTTCTCGTGGAAACCCAATCCGGCCGTCTTCGTCGACCGGGTCTGGAATCCCGGACGCGCCCGGACTGAACTGCGGCAGGTTATCCGGAAAACCCGAGAGGCGGGAGTGTCCCTCGAAATTATCATGAAAGATAACTCCACGGTCCTGAACGAGCCGCGCCGGCTCCACGAGTGGGCCGCGATAGCGATGGAAGAGGCTTTGGCCGCAGGAGATCCGGCATGAAGTTGACCAAAAGGGACCTCTTCGGCGGTCGTGGACAGGCTGAGGTTTTCAATGAAGAGGCCCTTCGTTGGTGGCGGGAAGCGCGATTCGGGCTGTTCATCCACTGGGGGCTGTACTCGAAGCTTGCGGGATTCTGGAAGGGTGAGGAAGTGGACGGTATAGGCGAATGGATCATGCACGCGCGACGCATTCCCAGAAACGAATACGCATCGATCGCGGCCGGATTTGTTCCTTCGGGATTCGACGCGGTGGAATGGGTCGCGCTTGCCAAAGAAGCCGGAATGAAGTACATCGTCATCACCGCCAAACATCATGACGGATTCGCGATGTTCGACTCTCCGGACAACCCCTACAATATCGTCGCCGCGACTCCATGGAAGCGGGACCCTCTCAAGGAGCTCTCGACGGCTTGCGCGGAAGCGGGAATCAGACTGGGTTTCTATTATTCGCAGGATCAGGACTGGCACGATCCCGACGGCGCCTGGAATGACTGGGATTTCGACCCGGCAAAAAAGGATTTTCGCGCCTATCTCGAGAGGAAGGTAAAACCCCAACTCAGGGAGCTGCTGACGGGATACGGCCCGATCGGACTCATCTGGTTCGATACGCCGTACACGATCAGCGCGGAACACAGCCGGGAGCTCGCGGAATATGTCAGGTCGTTCCAGCCTGACTGTCTCGTGAGTGGCCGGATCGGTCATGACCTCGGCGATTACGGCAGCCTCGGCGACAACCAGTTGCCCGCCGGCGGGATAGACGGAGACTATGAAACCCCTGGCACGATGAACGACACATGGGGATACAAATCCGGCGACAGGGAATGGAAATCCCTGGACACACTGCTCTGTCTCCTCGTCGATCTCGCCGCCAAGGGAGTCAATTACATTCTCAATGTGGGTCCTGACGGCGATGGCTTTTTCCCGCCTGAAAGTGTCGAAAGACTGAAGGGAATCGGAGCGTGGATGAAAATAAACGGCGAAGCCATCTACGGCACCCAGGCGAGCCCATTCTCCTTCGATTTCTCCTGGGGCCGGGTGACCTGGAAGCGTGGACGACTCTATCTTTTCATGTTCTCGTGGCCCCAGGGTACTTTTACGCTTTACGGACTCAAGAGCAGAGTGAAAGAGGCTTGGTGCCTGTCCGATCCGTCCGAGAAACTTGCGGTCAGGCAGTGTATCGAGCGGAATCCCGAAAGGGATATTCTGTATATCGAAGGTTTCGGGGCCTCTCCTCCCCTGAATATCGGAGTGGTCGCGCTGGAGTTTGAAGGAGATTTGTGCGTCGATTCCGGCCTCATGCAGCAGCCCGACTCATGCATCAGGCTGCCGGTCCGCATGGCCCGAATACACGCTCCCGCATACGGCAAGGCCCGAATATCGCGTCCCGGGTACACGGCAGGCTGGACAAACCGGAAAACCTGGTTGTCCTGGTCGTGCAGGGTTTTCGAACCCGGAGAGTATGTCGCCACGGTGGTGTCCGTAAAAACGCATCCGGAACTTCCTCCTGCAGGGAGGGGGCACAGGGTCTCCCTGGAAATGGCGGGGCAGCGCCTCGAAAGCGAGCTTCGGGAGGATGAAACGGTGGACGATCCGCGGGCGAAATACTTCCCGGAACAGATCACCGTCACGGGGAGGATCGTCATCGCCGCGGCGGGAAGCTACCGCGTCAAACTGAGGGTCGCGGGCTTTGCTCCGGGCGAGGAGAGATCGGTCGCCGTCTCGGAAGTCATATTCCGCCCCGCATAACCGGGTCCATGTTCCAGGATTATCCGCGAATTGCCGGCCCTTGTCCCCCATCGCCGCTGTTTTTCCTGGTCCCGGATAGCTGCACGACCACTGAGCATGCCGCCGCCATCACGAGTCCGATGATCCCGCTCGCGACGAGGCAGAAGGCCGCGCCCGCCGCTTCGATGAGGGCGCCTGCGTAGAGGCTGCCGATCGGCGTAACCCCGCCGAAGACCATGGAAAACACGCTCATGACCCGCCCGCGCATCCCGTCTTCGGAGCGGATCTGCACGAGAACATTCGCCTGCGTCGTGCAGAGGATGGTGAAGAATCCGGTCAATATCAGAAGGGCGCAGGACAGGGCGAAGTTTCCCTGCAGGCCGATGAGGAGGCTGAAGGCGGACATCCCGAAGGCCCCCACGAGGAGCCGGCCGATTTTCGGCCCGCCGGAACTTTTCACCGCGAGGGTGACCGCTCCGGCGAGGGAGCCGATACCCATCGCTGTCATGAGGAAGCCGTATTCCGTCGCGTCGCCCCCGATGCTGTCGCGCGCGAAGACGGGGATGACTACGCTGAAGTTGAGGACGAAGAGGCTCATGCCGCCGAGGAGTGCGAGGGGCCAGAGTATGCCCGGTTTGCCTCCGATGTAGCGCAATCCCTCGCCCGTGTCCCGCAGAAGCGAGGCGAGCTCCAGCTTTTTTTTGCCCGCCGCGGTCGCGTCCGCTGCTGTCTTTTCCTGCGGCTTTCCCGAGTCGATCCGGGTGAGCGCCGCGATCACGGCGATGAAGCTGAGTCCATTCAGGACGAAGCAGGGTGCGATTCCGATCGCGCCGATCATGAGCCCCGCCACGGCCGGCCCGACGATGCGGGCCAGGTTGAACATCGTCGAGTTGAGCGAGATGGCATTCATGAGGTCCTCTCTCCCGACCATCTCTATGATGAACGATTGCCGCGTAGGGATATCGAGGGTATTCGTGAGGCCGAGGAGGAGGGCGAGCACGAGGACATGCCAGTACCTGACAAGCCCGAAGCCCGTAAGGGCGGCGAGGACGAAGGCGAGGATCATGAGCATGGATTGCGTGAAGAGCAGCATGCGTTTCTTCGGAAAGCGGTCTACGAAGGGGCCGGCGAAAAGCGAAAACAGAAGTACAGGCAGGAACTGGACGGCCGAAACCACGCCGAGCTTCATGGGACTGCCCGTCAGTTTGAGCACGAGCCAGGATTGCCCGATGTTCTGCATCCATGTCCCGATAAGCGACACGCACTGCCCGCCCCAGAACAGACGGAAATTGCGGTGGCCGAGGGCCGGAAAATTCCGTTTGCCGAAGGAGAGGATCAAAGTTTTTGTCATGATGAACGTATACTAGCGACGGGATGGAATCTGCGCAATGCGCGTCCGCCCCGTCGCGGCTGCCCTCATTTGACCATGATGTAGAACTTCACGTCGGAGTCCGTCGGGGCGGTCAGCGTCAGCGAAAGGCTCCCGCTCAGGTTCTGCCAGGCTGTCCGGCTGTGGACCGAGTAACCGTAGGGGCGGAGCTCCACCATCGTCGAGGGATCGTACAGTCTGATGCCGTAGGACCCCGTCGAGCTGCCTGCGGACAGGTCGTATTGCTGAACAGTATCGAGATCGATGGCCTGGGCGGTGAATTTCATGCTGTCGATGTAGACGGCGGATTCCTGCTTGAAGCTCTTCACGGAAGCGCCCGTGGGTTGGTTCGTGAACACGAGGGCCTGCCCATACTTCAGGAAGGCGGCGTCGAAGGTGTCGGAGTAGCCGAGGCTGGAGAGCGCGGTTGTGATCGAGGTCGTCCCGACCGACGAATTGTCCGACATGGCCTTGAACAGACTGGCTCCCCCGTAATTCCTCTCGAGATAGGCCCCGAAGGCGAAGGCTCCTGCGTAGTTCTTGAGCGAGCTGGACCAGTCGGTGACGCCTGACTCCGCGTAGTGGTAGGCGAACTCGGGGAAGCGGGAGATCGGGCCGTCCGTCGCGGGATCGAGTCCGATGTTGGCGTCGACGAAATCCTCGGCCACCATCGAGCACATCTCGTTGCACCAGCTCGGAGAGGACAGGCCGTTCTCCACCGTTTTCCGGTTGAAGTTGATCATGTGCTGGTATTCGTGGGCGAGCGTGGAAAGTATGTAGGATGGATACTTGTCGGTGAAATGCGTGTCGACGTAGAAAATTTCCGAATAGTTGGTCTTGTAGCTGTCCGTGCCGTAGTACGAGTCCAGAGTCGTCTGGTCGTAGTAGTCCTTGCCCCAGAAATAGCCGAGCACGCCGCCCGTCTGTGTCGAGATGTAGTCGCCGCCTATGTCGTACACGAGAATCGCGATGTGCTGGTCCCCGTCGCGTCCGCCCGAGCCTCCCGCTCCGCCGCCATACTCGTATCCGAAGATCGAGGTGACGTTCTTGAAAATGCCGTCCGTCCAGGAAGCGGCAGAGCTGCCGTCGAATTTTGCCTGGATCGCGGCGGCCTGCGCTCCCGTGATCGCGTTGTCGTTGTCCGCCGTCGAGCTTGCGCTGAAGCACTCGTCCGCGACCCACACGTAGCAGTAACGGCCGACAGCCCTCAGCGTGGCGGTTTTTTGCACCCAGGCGCCTGAGGAGTTTTCCACCCAGAAGGATTTCGCGGAAGAGTCGACGACGAGGCTGGAACTCCCGTCGCCGTAGCTCACGGAAGCCGAGGCGGCAATCCCGCGCGCGGCAATCGTGACCGCAGGCGGATTGGCGTTGAACTCCGCCGCCGCCGCGTGCTCGTAGCGGGTCGGTCTTCCCGAGCTCGAATACGAGGCGGTGGATGATGAGGCCGCGGCGATCGAGGATGCCTCGCTTCCGGTCGCTGACGCCGCTTTGCCTGTCGTCGATGCCGAGGCGGAGGAGGAGGAAGGGTTGGCCTTGACGAGGTAGACCGAGGATCCCTCCGCCCCGGAGACCGTCAGGGTCATGGAGAATGACCCCGAGAAATCGACCTCGAAGAGGGGATTGGCCTTCGAATACGAGTATGTGGAGGGAGACGAGGAGATGGTGTAGGTGGCGCTCGCGACTTCGGAATCGTTCCAGCCCGTCTTGAAGGCGATGGCTTTGATTGTCTGTGTCGACGATATCGTGATGGCCGCGGAGTACAGGGTCCCGGAGCTGCTGGTCGGCGCGCTGCCGTCAGTCGTGTAGCGGATGCTGGCCCCGCTCGTCGAGCTCGTGATGCTCAGGGCGACGCTCGAGGTGTAGCTGCCCGCGGAAACGGAGAATGCGGGCGTGGCCACGGTCTGGACGGTCGTGACGCTGGTGCATGAGGCGAACAGAACGCTCAGTACGAGTAAACCCGACAGAGGCGAAAGAGATTTCATCGTCGATTCTCCCGGACACCAGAAGATGGATTGTTTAAATCGGCAATTTCATGCCATGGACCGAATTATACGGTTTTGCGCCCGGGTGGTCAAAAACTTTTTGTTATGAAGCGGCTGCATCTCTTTTTCCTCAGGCCCGCCCGAGTCCGCGGAGACCAGGTTTTTCGCTCCCGCGGCCCTCGACAGTACGGCTCCCGCGTCGATATCATCTATCGTACAATGTATGAAATGATTGTCTCCGGATTTTTTGACGGCGGTGACAGGACGGGTATCAGGATACCGGTATCCCAGCAGAGAAATTCGGCGCAGCTCATGTCCCGCATGATGGGCGACACGGGCTATCTCGTGAAGGGCGACGAAGTCCTGGAGTGGAAGGTCGAATCGTCGATCGACGAAGACGGTGCGACTGTCCTCGCCGGTCCGGCCTTTTCGGGCCTCAGCCTGGACCTGTCGATCCGCGCCTGCGAAACGCAGGGCGCCGGGAAGGACGAGCGCGCGCGCGCGGAGGCGGCCGTACTCGATCTGGCCGGCGCCTTCGCCGCGCTTGCGCAGAGGGGATGCCTTCCGCGCGAGATCTCGTCCTGCGGTATCATGACGGGCGCCGATGGGGTGCTCTTCCTTCCCCCGAAGATTGTCCAGCTCGCATTCGCGAAACTTCCTCCGGATGAGAGGTCGGAGTCTGTGGCCTTCCTGCGATCGGGCAAAGCCCAGGATGCCGACTCCGAAGCTGTCTTCCTTCTTGCGCAGATCGCCTACCGCCTCGCCTGCGGCCGGTCCGCCTTCGAAGCCGAAGCGAAGGCAGACATTCCGGCCTTCACGCGCGGCGGCTTCGTCCCCTCGGCCCAGGTCCAGCCCCGCCTGCATCCGTCCCTCGTATCCCGTATCGACGCGAGCCTCTCGCAGCCCTCGGGCGCCGATCTGCCTGCCTGGGTCGCCGCGCTGCGTGATCGCGCCGGGGATGGCTGGCTCGGAGATGTCGATCCATCCAAAGCGGCCGTGGCCGGCAAGCAAAGGGTGGAGAGCGAGGAGAGATTGCGGCGGGAGAAACGCCGCGGCGATTTCCTGCGGAAAAGAGGCGGAATCCTCGCCGCGGTCGGCATCAGCATCGCCATTCTCGGCGTTGTGATCGGCTCCGTCGTCGTCGACAGGGGGAAACGGCCCGATTTTTCCGGACTCGGCCCCGTGGCCCTGGCCGAAACCTACTACAAGGCCATAGATAGCCTGGATGGCACGGTGCTGGAGGTGACTGCCGAGCGCTCCGCGTCCAAGGCTGACGACTCGCTTGTCACGAACCTGACCGTCCTGACAAAGATGCGCATGGCCTACGAGCGCAAGTCGCCCTATATCACCGCAACTGAATGGGTGAGCAAAGGCAAGCCGGCGCTCGATTCGGGCACCATGGTCTTCGGCATCACCGGCCTCACTCTCGCACCCGAATCGGTCGGGGAAGACAGCGCGAAGCTGCGCGCCGACTATACCTTGTGGACTATGAGCGCGGGCCGGGAAGGCGTCTCGCCCCTCCCGGAGGGGCGGATCACCTCGGATGAGCTGACGCTCAAAAAGGGGAAGAAGGGCTGGAAGATAGTCGGGATCGAACGGAGTGAGATCAAGATCGAGCGCAGCGAGGTCGGGCAGGCGCAGTAGCCTGCCAGCTTCTACACGCTCCCCAGATTGACCGCGGCCCTGAAGCCCCGGTAGGCCGAGGGCATGTCCGCCGACTGGAACTCGATCGTGCGTCCGTCGACGCGCGTTGAGCCCGGGAAGAGGCTCGCCATGTCCGCCATCTGACTGGTCATGAACTCGATCCGTATCGTGACCGGATTCCCCGTCTTCAGGGGTTTCGGTCCCTCGCCGGCGAGATGGCGCCGCACCGCGCGCGCGGCCGCCTCGCGGATGAGAGGCCTCGTCGCCGTGGGCGGCAGGCACTGCGCGCAGACGCGGCCGACTGCTGTCTTTACGACGGCGGTTTCTACCCCTTCGATCCACTCGCGAGCCTCCGCCGCCACGGACTGGTCTCCCGTCACGAGGAGCACCGGCGCGCCGAAAGCTCCGCAGACGGAGCCGTTCAGCCCTGTCTCTCCGGAGATCCGCCCGTTGATCCACAGATTCGCGACCCGGACCGAGGACCAGGTGTGATCGAGGATCGCGTTCGGCGTTCCGACCCTCGCGTGGTAACCGACGAAGAAAACCGCGTCGACTCCGTTCTGCACGTTCTGGACCATGGAGAAGGGCGAGGATGTCCCCGTGTTGAGCCGGGCTTTAGGGTTCAGCTCCTCGATGAGGACGTTGCCCGAGTTCCAGTGCCCGTCCGAGACTTGAATGTCCGTTACTCCCGCGTCGAGGGCGCCCTCGATCGCGGCGTTGACATCGGCGGTCAGAAGGTGCCTGAAGCGCAGATACTCGGAAGTCTTGGGGTCCACGTGGTCCCAGCTCACGACGCCCGTGGCGCCCTCCATATCGACGGCGATAAGCAATTTCATGGTTCTTCCTCCGTGCCGGATCTAGTCGAATCGCGCGGTCTGAAGGGCGCGCGCCTGCCCCCGGGAGCAATCTACGCCTTTTCAGATCCTCGCGTCGAGGGGGAAATGGCAGGCGACGTACCGCTCCGCGCTTCCTGTCGGGACCGGCTCTTCGTCTTTGCAGATGTCGCGGGCGTAGGGACATCGCGTGTGGAATCTGCATCCCCGGGGCGGATTGACCGGGCTCGGTATCTCTCCCTGCAGAATGAGCTTCTCCGCGTAGCGCGCGTTCGGGTCGGGAACCGGGGCCGCCGAGATGAGAAAGAGCGAGTAGGGGTGCAGGGGCCGGCTGTAGACCTCGCGCGTCGGCCCGTACTCCATGACCTTGCCGAGGAACATCACACAGACCGTGTCCGAGAGGTGCCTGACCACGTTCAGGTCGTGAGAAATGAAGAAGTATGTCAGGTTCTTTTTTTCGCGCAGGTCGAGGAGAAGATTGATGACCTGGGACTGGATGGACACGTCGAGGGCCGAGACAGGCTCGTCGCAGACGATGAATTTAGGATTGAGCGCGAGGGCCCGCGCTATCCCTATCCTCTGCCGCTGGCCTCCGGAAAACATGTGCGGGTACCTCGACATGAAGGGTTTCCCGAGCCCCACCATCTCGAGGAGTTCCCCGACTCGCTCTTCCAGCTCCTTCCCTCTCGCGATCTTGTGGGTCGAGAGCGGCTCCCCGACGATGTCGAGAACCTTCATGCGCGGGTCGAGCGAGGCGTAAGGGTCCTGGAAGATGATCTGCATGTCGCGCTTCTTCTTCCGCAGTTCGCCTCCCTTGAGGCCCATGATGTCCTCTCCGCCGAAACGGACGGTTCCGGCGGTGGGATCGATCAGCCTGATGAGAAGGCGACCGAGCGTGCTCTTGCCGCAGCCGGACTCGCCCACGCAGGCGAGTGTCTCCCGCTCGCGTATTTTCAGGCTGACACCGTCGACCGCGTGGACGACGGCGCCCTTCGCGGAAAAGACCCCTTTCTCCACAGGGAAATGCTTCACGAGCCCATCGGCCTCGACCAGAAAGCCGCTCATGATCCGCTCCTTTCAGGCCGCGCGTATTTCCAGCAGCGCACGCGGTGACAGGCTCCCGCGCCGGCGGGCTTTGGCTCCCCGAGCATCGGCTCTTCGAGCCGCGGCTCCTTTCGCCGGCAGATGTCCATGGCCTCCTCGCAGCGGGGGCTGAACCTGCATCCCGAGGGCAGCCGCGTCATGTCGGGAACGTTGCCAGGAATGCTGTGAAGCCGCCCACCCGGCTCCCTGTCCCCGTTTTTCCGCGGTATCGACGCGAGCAGGCCGGCTGTGTAGGGGTGGAGCGTGCGCCCGAAAAGCTCGAACACGTCGGCCTCCTCCATGATCCTGCCCGCGTACATCACGTACACGCGGTCGCAGACTTCCGCGATCACGCCGAGGTTGTGCGATATCAGCATGATCGAGACTCCTATCTCCTTCCGGAGCGACTGCATGAGCCGGAGAATCTGGGCCTCGATCGTGACATCCAGGGCCGTCGTCGGCTCGTCGGCGATGACGAGCTTGGGTTTGCAAATCAGCGCCATCGCGATCATTATGCGCTGCCTGAGCCCGCCCGAGAGCTGGTGCGGATACGCGTCGAAGCGTGATTCCGGTTCGGGGATACCGACGAGTCCGAATATTCTGATCGCCGCCTCTTTCGCCTGCCGCTTTGCCTGACGGCTCGCCTGACGGCGGTCGAGTCCGGGATTGTGGACGAGAAGAGCCTCGGCCACCTGCCTTCCCACCGTGTAGACGGGATTGAGGGAGGTCATCGGCTCCTGGAAGATCATCGAGATGTCCTTGCCCCTGACCTTGAGCATCTGCCTGTCTGTCTTCGCGAGCAGATCCTCTCCGTCGAGGAGGATCGAGCCGCCGGCGATCTCGCCCGGCGCGGCCACGAGGCGGAGGACCGAGAGCGAGGTGACACTCTTCCCGCAGCCGGATTCTCCGACGATGCCGACGATTTCGCCTTTTTTCACCGTGATGCTCACATCACTCACGGCGTTCACGATGCCGTCCCGGGTACGGAACCGCGTCGTGAGGCCGCGGATTTCCAGGAGAGGGCGCGCTTCATTTTCCATCATGACTCCGCCTTGTCAGGATTTGAGGTAGGGGTCGAGGGCGTCGCGCAGCCCGTCGCCGAGGAAGTTGAAGGCCAGAACGGTCACCAGGATGGCGATGCCCGGAGCGATGGCCACCCAGGGGGCGTTGAACAGGTATTCCCGTCCGTTCGAGACCATGAGGCCCCAGCTCGCGGCCGGCGGCTGGGCTCCGATCCCGAGGAAGCTGAGGCTGGCCTCGGCGAGGATGGCGCCCGGGATGTTCAGGGTAAAGAGGACGAGGAGCTGAGGAACGCAGTTGGGGAAGATGTGCCGCGCCATGATGGTGAAGTTCGAGGTTCCGATCGCCCGGGATGCTTCGACGAATTCCTTGTTCTTGAGCGCGAGCGTCTGCGAGCGGACGACCCGCGCCGTGCCGGCCCAGCCGACCAGGCTCAGCGCGATGAATATGTTGAGCAGCGTCGCTCCGAGGGTGTACATGACGATCATCGCGAGGAGGAGAGAGGGGAAGGCCAGGACCATGTCGGCGAGCATCATGAGGGCGAAGTCGACCTTGCCGCCGTAGTAGCCCGAGGCGATGCCGATCGCGATGCCGATGGTCATGGAGATGAGGGTCGGCACGATGCCGGCGAGCAGCGAAATCCTTGTGCCGTACAGGATGCGGGAGAACACGTCCCGGCCGAACATGTCTGTGCCGACAAGGTAGCTGCCGTCCGGTTTCAGAAACTGACTGCCGAGGTCGACCTTGTAGGGGTCGTGGGGAGACAGGAGGGGAGCAAAGACGGCGACGAGGAGGATGGCCAGGACCACGGCCCCTCCCGTGATCGCTGCCTTGTTGTTCGCGAAGGAGCGCACAATATCCTTCCAGAACGATGGAACGGGGGCGAGGAGAGTTTCGTCTTCCGGGCTTGTCTTCCGCGCCGCGCCGGCGCCAGTCGCCAGACTGGATGGTTTTTTGCGGTTCATCGGGCGGCCCCCGGTTTGTTGTATTTGATCCGCGGATCGAGGTAGGAGTACATGATGTCGGCGATGATGTTCCCCGCGATCACGAGGAATGTCGTGAGCACGACGGAGCCCTGGAGAAGGGGCATGTCGCGGCTCTGGATGGCGTTCACGGCCACCCGGCCGATGCCGGAATGCCGAAGACGCTCTCGGTGATGACGGCCCCCGACAGGAGACCCGCCACCTGGAGGGCCATGACGGTCACGACGGGGAGGAGGGAGTTCTTGAGCGCGTGATCGAGGATGACCTTGATTTCACGCAAGCCTTTTGCCCGCGCCGTACGGATGTAGTCGTTGCGCATGACTTCGAGGAGACTCGACCGGGTGAGCCGCGCGATGGTGCCCGCCGAACTCCACCCGAGGACGATGGCCGGCATGACGAGGTACTCGGGGCCCCTGAAACCCGCGACGGGCAGGATGCCGAGCTTGAGCGCGAAGATGTACTGGAAGAGCAGCCCCGTCCAGAACACCGGCATCGAGACGCCCATGACGGAGAAGCCCATGAAGAAATTGTCGGCAAAGGAGTAGCGCCTGACGGCGGAAAGGATTCCCGCGGGGATGCCGATCAGCCAGGAGACGAGGGCCGCCGCGACCGCCAGCGCGAGGGTGTTCGGGAAGGCCGCGAGGAGGAGAGAGGCGACAGGTCTGTTCAGCTTGTAGGAGATGCCGAAATCGCCGTGGAGTGCGTTCCACAGGAAACGGAAGAACCTCACGATCGCGGGATCGTCGAGATGCATCTGCGCCCGGACCCGCGCCACGACATCGGGGCTGATGTGCTCTTTCATCATGAGGGCGACAGGGTCGCCCGGGACGACATTGAGCAGGAAGAAGGTGATGAAGACCATGCCGAACATGACCGGAATGGCGAGGATCAGTTTTTTGAGGATGTAGCGTCTCATGGATGACCTCCCGGTCCTGTCCGCATGCCGGCAAACCCGCGAATCCACAACCTTGGAAGGCGTGGATTCGCGGAGGCAAATCCTCCCGGGTGCTGGTGCCCGGGCGGCAGCGGACGGGCCGGTTTACTTGGAGATGACCACGCCGTTGTAGGGCATGTTGCTCCAACCGTTCCAGGAGACCTTGAAGTTCTTGACCTTGGGCTGGACTACGAAGAGGTGTTCGAGGGAGAAGAGGGGAATCCAGGCCGCATCGTCCTGGACGACGATCTTCTCGAGATCCTGGTAGACCTTCATGCGCTTGGGCTGGTCGACCATGACGCGCGCTTCCTCGAGCTTGTCGAATACGGCGGTGTTTTTGTAGTTGTAGGACCTGGCGGCCGTGTTCTTCTCGGAGAAGAAGGTGTAGATGAAGTTGTCCGGATCGTTGAAGTCGGCTGACCAGTCGGACTCGTAGGCCGGGAGCTTGCCCTGTTTGCGGGTCGCGTAGTAGGTGGCGGAGTCCATCTGGGTGATCTTCACGCGGATGCCGACCTGCCCGAGCATGGCCTGGACGGCTTCATTGATCTTGAGGGTGGACGGGCTGTCGGTGATCTGCGCGATCTCCATGTCGAAGCCGTTCGCGTAGCCGGCCTTGGCGAGGAGATCCTTGGCCTGCTTGGGATCGTAGGAGATGGCGGGGAGGGCTGGATTGTTGGCGAGGAGGCCCTTCGGGAATATGCCGTTCTCGAGGCTGCCCCTGCCGTTGAAGAGCTTGTCGAGGAGGGTCTTTCTGTCTATGGCCATCTGGAGCGCCTTGCGCACGCGGAGGTCGTCGAAGGGTTTGATGTTCTCGTTGATGGCATAATAGTAGATTCCGACGCGGGGACCGCTCACGATCTGGTTCTTCCACTTGTCGCTTCCCATGAAGTAGGGAACCTGGGAGCGGGCGTTGTCGAGGTCGAGGACGTCGAGCTTGCCGGTTTCGAACATCATGCGCTCGGTGTTCGCATCGGGAACGACGAGCATCTGGATGCCTTCGAGAGAGGGCTTGCCCTCCCAGTAGCCGGGGAAGGCGACGAGGGTGCAGCTGTCGTTCACAATCCAGGAATCCAGGCGGTAAGGTCCGGTTCCGACGGTCTTGGCGGGATCGAGGCCGAACTGGTCTCCCGCGGCGACGGTCGCCTTGCGGTTGTAGATGGAGCCCGCCGGGGTCGCGAGATTCGCGATGAAGGGCGCGAAGGGCTTCGCGAGGGTGATCTGGATGGTGTAGTCGTCGATAACCTTGAGTCCCGACACCTTGGACGCTTTGCCGGACATTCTGTCGTCGGCGCCGGCGATCATATCGAGGAAGTCGGTGTTGAGTGCCTTGGTGGCAGGGTCGAGCATGCGGTCGAAGGTGAAGAGTACGTCGTCAGCCTTGAGCGTTTCGCCGTTGTGGAACTTGACGCCCTTGCGGAGCGTGAAGGTGTAGACGAGTCCGTTCGCGGAGACATCCCATTTTTCCGCGAGTCCGGGTGAGATTCTGGATTCGCCAGGCCTGACCGTATCGGCTTCGACGAGGCGGTCGTAGATGTTGAGGGGTATCCCGTACGCGTCGGTGGTTTTCTGGACGTCGGCCGTTGCTGGGTCGGTCGTCATCGAGACGGTGAGGTAGTTCGCTCCGGCGCAGAACCCTGCTGCGGCAACTACGGTCAGAAAGAGAATGGATAGACACAGTTTAAGCATTCTCATCGGTCCTCTCCTTGATAAGGTGGTTTCAGACGTAGAATGATTGTAGCATCCGGAGGCCCGCTGTCAATGTGGAGATGTGAAGTATATACGGAAAATTGAATAAATATACTTTAGTATTCGGATGTTGCGTCTTTCCTCCGGGGCCGGACGCCGTGCCTGCTTGTTTGACTACGATAGGGTTCTTTCCTTGCTCTACGAAGGGAAGAGCGATGCCGAGATCGCATCGGCCCTCGGCGGCAAGTCCGCCTCCACCGTGCGCAACCACCGCTTCCAGCTGCGCAGGCGGGAGTCCGAGGCGCGCGTCTTCCTCGCCCTCATGAAGCTTCTCGACGAAAAAGGAGCTGGCGCAGGGCAGTTCATCGAATATCCGGCCAGCGCCGGGAGCGCACAGTCCGGATTCGTCATGCACTCCTGGCCGAAGCGCCAGAAAGAGAAACTCGTCCTTCTGCGTCGAATCGCGGAACTCTTCGAGCCGGTGCGCCGATACAAGGAAAAAGAAGTCAACGCGATCCTGTTGCCTGTGTGGGACGACTACGTGACCATCAGGCGGTATTTGATCGAGTACCGCTTCCTCGACCGCAAACCCGACGGGAGCGAGTACTGGCGGACATGACGAGGCAGGCGTATTTGACGGATTCCGGCCGCACGAGGACGGCGGGCGACATGAAAACGGCCGGTCCCTGTTAAGGGGCCGGCCGCCGGATTTCGGGGTCGTTCATGTGCCTCTCCGGAGTCTCCCGGAGCTCTTTTTAGCACTTATTTGCCGGAAACCGCGATCTTCCAGTCGTCCTTGATCTTCTGCAGCAGGGCGGGATTCTCGATGATGTCGTAGCCGGCCAGGGCCATTATTCTGGCCGCCTGAATGGCCGCGTCGTGCGCCATCGGGGTCCCGTTCGCGGTGACGTAGTCGCGCGAATGTCCGGAGACGCCTTCGGGCGCTGTGGGGAGGGAGAACATGACGCAGGGGATCTGCGAGGAGGCCGTTCCGAAATCCGTGGATCCCGCCGCCGTGGTGACGGGGGGAGGCGTCGGTATCTCGTCGACCCCGGCTTCCTTGCCGTCATCCTGGATCAGCTTCATGAACGAAGGGACATTCACCACGTTGTCGTACTGCTTGACTTCCTTGATGGTGACAGTCGTTCCCGTGGCCATCGCCGCTCCGTTGGCCACTGCGTATACCCTCTCGACCACGCTGTTCAGGTAAGGGCGCTGCAATCCACGGATGTAGAACCGCGCCGCCGCCTTTTCCGGAACGATATTGGCCGCCTGCCCGCCGTTGGTGACGATGCCGTGCATGCGGATGTCCTGGCGGACGTGCTCCCGCAGGAATTCGATGCCCTGGAAGAGCATCATGACGCCGTCGAGAGCGCTGCGCCCGAGTTCGGGGCTGGCCGCGGCGTGGCTGGCTTTGCCCTCGTAGTTGAAGTCGATCAGGTTGAGGGCGAGCGATATGCTGCCCACTCCGGCCTTGCCTGAACCGGGATGCATCTGCATGCCGACATCCGCCCGCCTGAAGAGGCCCGCGGCGGCCATGGGGATTTTCCCGCTCGTCGTCTCTTCGGCCGGGCAGCCGAAAACGATCACTGTCGCCGGCCTGTCGCCGAGGTTTTTCGAGAGCGCGATCGCGGCCCCGGCGCAGGATGCGGCGATGATGTTGTGACCGCAGCCATGCCCGAGTCCTTCGAGGGCATCATACTCGGCCATGAACGAAATGGCCGGACCGCCGCCTGCGTTCTTGTAGGTGGCGATGAATGCCGTCTCCAGGCCGGCGACACCCTTCTCTATCGCGAAGCCGTTTTCGGCCAGGGTCTTCGTCAGCAGTTCGACCGCTTTGTATTCCTTGTTCCCGAGTTCGGGATTCTGGTAGATGTAATCGGCGATTCCGATGATCTGCCCGCTCATGGCATCCACTGTCGCGTTTATGTCAGCCTTGCCCGCCGCTATCGCGGGAAAGGACAACACGAATGCCAGGATCATGACTGTCGCGAAGATTCTTCCGGAATGCATTGCTTCCTCCTTGGAATGGATCTGGAATCATATAATTCCGCCCCCGAATGGGCGACATTTTGAGTATGTTCTGCGCTCCGGACGGAGTCAATTGGAAAATTCGGTATAAATATAGAAAAAATTTGTCTTCTTTCCGGTTTGTGGCGGGTGTCTGGCGATTCGATGAGCGCGTTTTTAAGGCTCGAGCGATCGCAGTTTGACAGATATTCGTCAGGCGGAGCGCCTTCCGTGTCCAGCATCTAGTGGTCATTAAGGAATACTATTATGCTTGGCAAAATGCCGATCGCATCGTATTATGACATATTATAACATTCCAGGCAGGAGATATGAATGCCTCAGCAAATTCTTGATCAAAACATCGTGACTCCACTCTATCAACAGCTGAAGGAAGTCTTGGCCGCAGCAGTTGAATCCGGTGAATACGGGTATGGTACCTGTATTCCATCTGAAAGCGAGTTGAGTGAAAAGTACAAAATAAGCCGCATCACCGTTCGGAAAGCCATCACCGAGCTGGTTAAGGAAGGGGTGCTCGAAAAGCACCAGGGCAAAGGAACATTTGTCGAAAAACCGAAACTGGAGCGAAAGATAATCGAATTCGTCAGTTTCTCGACCGCATGCGCATACAATGGGATGCGGCCTGGAAGCAAGGTCATAAAACGCGAGATCAGGGAACCAGACGAAAGCGAACGCCGAGAGCTGCTCATTGAACCAGGCGATCACGTGATTCATATCCAGCGTCTTCGGTACGCGGATGGCGATCTGCTTCTTCTTGAGAATAATTATTTCTCTTATAAACCTTTCTCGTATCTCATGCAGTCTGACTTGGAGACTAAATCTCTTTACGAGGTGCTCAAGGAGCATGGGGTCAGGCTTTCCAGCGCCAAAAAGACTCTTGAGCTATCGCTGGCTACTTTCGCCATCGCATCTCAACTGAACATTCGGCCAAACTCCCCTCTTTTCAGGCTCAAAGGGATCGTATACGACGACGCCAGCCGTCCGGTGCATCTCTCTCTCCAATTCATACGGGGAGACAGGTATAAGTTTGTGTTTTAGCCTATCAATCTGAGCAAAAAAAAGATTGACAACTGGAATAATACGTTCTATGATAACTTATACAGTCATAAGACGACTGTGATGAATGTGAATACGGCTCGTTTATTCGTCAGGGGGCACTTTGCTTGGCGTAATCGGTATCGGAGACAACGTCTGCGATAAGTACTTGAATTCGGGATACATGTATCCTGGCGGGCAGGCGCTCAATGTTGCGGTATTCGCAAAGCAATTGGGCGTTCCGGCTGCCTATATGGGCGTGTTCGGTACCGATGAAATCGCGGCGCACGTACTCTCGGTGCTTGATGCTATCGAAATAGATCGCTCACACTGCAGGCACTACGAAGGTGAGAACGGCTACGCGATGGTCGATATTGTCGATGGTGAGCGCATATTTGTACAAAGCAACAAAGGCGGCGTCGCGAAAGATCACCCCATCCGTCTGACTTCCGCTGACTGTGCATATATAAAGAATTTCGATCTCGTGCATACGAGCAACAATGGCCATTTCGACACTCAGTTGGGGCTGGTTGCATCGTTGAAGGTTCCTGTCTCTTACGACTTTTCCAATTCATGGAAAGACCCCGCTCGAAGCAGAGAAGTATCCCCGAACGTGTCGTTTGGATTCATTTCATGCGGCGATGTTGCCGCCGACCATGTGATCGACGCGTGCAGAAGGCTGCACCGTGAGGGCTGCGGAATAATAATCGCTACAATGGGGCAGCGCGGCTCATTGTTATTCGATGGGCATGCGATTTTCCGGCAGGAAGCGTATCAGGTCAAAGCGGTGGATACGCTAGGCGCGGGAGATTCATTCGCTGCGGGATTTCTCGTCTCCCTCATGAGAGGCAAAAAGGCTTTCGCTGGCGAACTGGAAACTGGCTCAGAGAAATATAACCGCTTGGTGAGGGAATCGCTTGAAAACGGCGCGGCAATGGCCGCAAAAACCTGTATGGAGCACGGCGCATTCGGCTATGGCACGCGTTTCGGTTCGGATCACACATAGCGTTGGTGGCGAATGTCACTATACGCAGGCCATTGAAGCAGACCTTGTTCGGATTGAAGGGGTAGTCAGATGGGTTTTATGATTGGTGTCGATGTGGGTGGTACTTTCACGGATTTCTCTGTGTTCAATACCAAAACAGGACGATTGTTCAACTATAAGCAGAGTTCGACGCCACAGGATCCTTCCAAATCGATCGTCAGCGGAATACTGCACATTCTCGAAGAAGAGAAAATAGATCCGCTCGATGTTGAATACCTGGCACATGGCACTACCGTCGCTACAAACGCTTTGATAGAAAAAAAAGGAGCAAGGCTCGGGCTGGTCACCACGAGAGGTTTCAAAGACCTCATGGAGATAGGCTGGCAAAAACGGCCTTCATTATACGATCTGCTCAAGGATAAGCCGGAAAGCCTGGTCGCGGCCGACCTCAAATGCGAAGTCGATGAGCGCATTCTTTGCGACGGTTCCGTGCGAGAGCCCCTGGATGATGAAAGTGTCCTGAAAGCTGTCTCTCACTTGAAAAAGCGCGGGGCGGAAGCAATAGCCGTGTGCACGCTTTTCTCATTCATAAACCCCGATCACGAGAAAAAAATAAAAAGCATCATCGACAAGGAATTTCCGGAAGCGTATGTGACAATCTCTAGCGCGCTGGTGCCTGAATTCCGCGAGTACTCCAGGATGAGTACAACAGTGTTGAATGCCTATCTTGGCCCTGTGATGGCAAAGTATGTCCATAATTTCGAGCAATCAATCAAAAAAGCGGGAATCAGCGTAGCTCCATATGTGACGCAATCGAACGGATCGGTCATATCGATCGGCGAGACAGTCGATTGTCCGATCAAAACGGCAGTTTCCGGTCCAAGCGCCGGCGTCGTAGGCGCGGCATATATCGGAAGCCGGTGCGGGATGGACAAAGTGATATCATTCGATATGGGTGGCACGAGTGCCGATATCAGCCTCATCGAGAACGGCAAAATGCAGGTTTCGAATGAGCGCCTGGTTGAGGGCTATCCAGCCCGCATACCGATGCTGGATGTCATCACAGTCGGCGCGGGCGGCGGATCTATTGCATCCATCGATGATGGCGGAGCCTTGAAGGTCGGACCACGGAGCGCGGGCGCCACGCCAGGGCCGGCATGCTACATGCGCGGTGGCGTAGAACCTACCGTATCGGACGCAAATATCGTGCTTGGCAAGCTCAACAGGACAAAGATTCTCGGCGGCCGTATGGATGTCGATATACAGCTTGCGGAGAAAGCATTGGAAACGAGGATCTGCAGCAAGTCGGCATTGAGCATTCAGGACGCCGCGGCAGGTGTGGTATCGGTCGTAAACTCGAACATGATACGCGCTATCCGTATGGTCTCTGTCGAGCGCGGCTACGATGTGCGGGAATTTACGCTTATGGCGTTCGGAGGAGCCGGCCCGCTCCATGCGTGCGAGGTTGCCGAAGAGATGGGCATCTCCAAGGTTCTCATTCCTCCGGCTCCGGGTACACTCTGTTCGCTCGGTCTGCTCATGGCCGATACGAAGTTCGACGTAAGCCGTTCCAACGTCCTGATCGCCAATCGGGAAAATCTTGGCAAGGTCAAGGCCATTATCGCAAGTCTTCTCGAAGAAGGCGACGCGATGCTCGACAAGCAGAACGTCAAACGGAAAGACAGGCGCTACACCTGTGCCGTTGAGTGCCGCTATGAACGGCAAAACTATGAGATAGCAATCGATGTAGACAGGGATTTCGATGAATCGGCGATGGCCGCGATGATCGGGAAATTCCACGACGAACACAACCGTTCATACGGCTACCATAACAAGAATATGCGCGTGCAGATGGTGAATTATCGCCTGAGCGCCATCGGCATCATCGTGAAACCGGAACTTGCCGCCCGCTCGATCCGGCCCGATGCGCTGCCACCCAAGCCGCTGGAAACACGAAATGTTCGCTTCGAAGGCGAGAAAGCATATCGGCCTACCGTGGTGTATCAAAGGGAAGATATCGAGCCGGGTTGCACGATAGAAGGGCCGGCAATCATCGAGCAGATGGACTCGACGTCCGTCATTCCTCCCGGCTGGAAGGCATATACGGACGGATTCGATAACTTGATCGTCTCTAACGTTGGAGGCAGGAAATGACGAAAGGAAAGATCGATGCCGTAACCGTCGAGATCATCGGCAATTTGCTGCTTTCAGTAGCCGAAGAGATGGGTGTCGCGCTCATAAAGAGTGCCTACTCGACCAATATAAAAGAACGTCGCGATATCTCCACGGCGATATTTGATCCCGAAGGGAATATGGTCTCCCAGGCAGAGCATGTGGCGATGCATCTCGGTTCCCTGCTTGGAATAGTCAAGGAAGTCTACAAGAAACATCCTCTCCAGGCAATAAAACCTGGCGATATGTTCATGGGAAACGATCCCTACAACGGCGGCGGAACGCATTTGCCCGACATCACTGTCGTGGCGCCGGCATTTGACGGCGATGAACTTATAGGATGGGTCGCCAATCTCGCACATCACAGCGATGTCGGAGGAAAAGTCCCGGGGTCGACGTCCGGCGATGCTGTCAGCATCTATCAGGAAGGAATCAAGATTCCTCTCGTTCGCATATGCGAAAAAGGCGAGTTGAATGAGGACATTCTTGGTTTTCTCATGGTCAACAGCCGTCTTCCGAAGGAGCGTTTCGGGGATCTTCAAGCGCAGATCGCGTCCAACCGCGTGGGACTCAGGCGCCTCGCCGAAGCATACCGGCGTTACGGATCGACCCTGATCGACAGCATGTACGAGCTGCAGGATTATGCGGAGCGGAGGCTTCGCGCCGGTATCTCGAAGATCAAAAAGGGCGAGTATGTATTCGTCGATTATATGGACGACGCGGGCGCGGCCTGTCCTGATCCCATCCCCATCTCCGTAAAGATCACCATCCTCGACGATACGATGGAACTCAACTTCGCCGGTACGCATCGTCAGGTACCTGGTCCGATCAACGTAACCTATAATGGTCTCCTGGCTACTGTGTTCTATTCCTTGAAGGCGCTGATCGATCCGGACATACCTTCCAATGCCGGCATCTACCGCGCATTCAATGTGATTGCCGAGCCGGGACTCATCATCAATGCGCAAAATCCGGCTCCGGTAGGAGAAAGGATCGATACATGCCAGCGTGTGGCAGATGTGATATTCGGAGCACTGGCTCCAGCGGTGCCGGAACGCGCCATCGCATGCTGCAACAGTTCGGTGACATCGGCCATCTTCAGCGCCTCCGATCCTCACGACAAAGATCGCTTCTACGTATACCTAGAGACGATCGCGGGCGGCTCCGGCGCGAGCAGGCACAAAGACGGTTTGAGCGGCGTTCAGGTCCATATGACGAACACTTCGAATCTTCCGATAGAAGCGTTGGAAATGGAATTCCCCTTGGTGCTCATCAGACAATACGCACTTCGCCCCGATAGCGGCGGCCCGGGAAAGTATCGCGGCGGACTTGGCATCCAGCGCGATTTCGAGGCCCTTATGGACAAAGTCTCCTATACCGGTTTGGGTGACAGGCAGATTATTCCTCCTTGGGGTCTCGATGGCGGGGAATGCGGCTATGGTGGGCAGTACACGCTGCGTCGCGTGAGCGGATCGGTAGATCGTCTCCCTTCAAAATGCACTGACATACTCCTCAACAAAGGGGACATCGTGAGTGTCCTGACGCCAGGATCGGGCGGATATGGCATTCCATTCGAACGATCGGCTGAAGCCGTGCTGTCCGATGTCATTGACGGGAAAGTGTCCAGAGAAAAAGCGACTGAGTCGTATGGCGTGGTTCTGGAAGGTGCTGATGATTCATTGATTGTCAACAAACCGGAAACCGCGAGGCTCAGGGAGAGAGTTCGGTGATGCATGCATCCCCGCTGCTCTCGGTCGAAAACCTCACTATGGCGTTCGGCAAGAAGCATCAGTCATTTTCTGCCGTCGAGGGCCTCAGCTTTGAAGTCGACCGGGGCGAGACAGTGGGGATTGTCGGCGAAAGCGGCAGCGGAAAGACGATGGCATCATTGTCGATCATACGGTTATTGCCGAATCAGGCTCGCATTGTGCCTGGGAGTTCGATCCGGTTCGAAGGCCGCGATGTGCTGGCACTCAACGAACAGGAGATGTACAGCCTTCGCGGGAAAGACATTTCGATGATCTTCCAGGATCCTATGATGTCTCTCGATCAGCTGTTCACGGCTGGCTATCAAATTGTAGAGGCAATACAGGTTCACGAAAGAATTGGTAACCGAATTGCCAGGGAACGCGCGCTGAATCTTCTTCGATCGGTCGGGATTGCGAGCCCGGAGCGCGTATTCAATTCATATCCGTTCGAACTCTCGGGCGGCATGTGCCAGCGTGTGATGATCGCGATAGCCCTGGCATGCAACCCCAAGCTTCTTATCGCTGACGAACCGACTACGGCTCTCGATGTCACGGTGCAGGCACAGATACTCGATCTCCTGCGAAATATCCGCGACGAATATGGAATGGGCATAGTGATAATCACGCACGACCTGGGCGTCGTCGCGGAGATAGCCGACAGGATCCTTGTGATGTACGCGGGAAAACTGATGGAGGAGGCGCCTGCAAAGACAATTT
This sequence comes from Treponemataceae bacterium, assembly GCA_963678065.2. Classification (GTDB taxonomy): domain Bacteria; phylum Spirochaetota; class Spirochaetia; order Treponematales; family Rectinemataceae. Next base: position 313,493 of record CAXXVZ010000002.1, on the reverse strand, counting down.
TTAAAAACGCCATCCATCCCTATACGATTGGTCTCATGCACTCGATACCGAAAATCGATGCGAATGAATCACGCTTGCACAGTATCGTCGGAACGGTTCCGGATATCAAATCCATGCCCAAAGGTTGCAGGTTCTGCACTCGTTGTCATATGGCGGACCATGTCTGCTTCGAGACCGAACCCGCCATGGTCGAGTTTGCCGGCGGGCATCGGGTCAAATGCTGGAAAGCGGCTTCGGTAATAAAAGAGGGGGCCCGAATTGGCTGAAGTCCTTCTGGAAACACGAAGCCTGAAAAAATACTTCCCGGTGCGAAGAGGGCTCTTCGGCTCATCCAGGGCTTTCGTTCATGCCATAGATGGAGTCGGATTTTCAGTGATGAAAGGCGAGACATTCGGATTGGTCGGAGAATCCGGTTGCGGCAAAAGCACGCTGGCCAGAATCGTGCTCAGACTCATCGAGCCCGACGAAGGCGAAATCCTGTTTGAAAACCGCGATTTACGGATACTGAAAGGCCATAAACTGCGCGAACAGCGTGCCCAGATGCGCATGGTATTCCAGAAGCCATTCGATTCACTGAATCCTCGTCAAACTGTCATGGATATAATCGCCGATCCGTTCAGGGTTCATGGGATCCGGCCTGAAGCCGGCCTGGAGCGTGAAGTGCTTCGTCTTATGGATCTCGTCGGATTGAGCAAGGATTATGTGCACAGGTACCCGCACGAGTTCTCCGGAGGGCAGCGACAGCGTATAGGAATAGCTCGCGCGATAGCGATGAATCCGAAACTTATCGTTTGCGATGAGCCGGTTTCCGCGCTCGACGTGTCTATTCAGGCGCAGATTCTGAATCTGCTCAAAGACATCCAGGCTGAATTTCAATTGACGTATATTTTCATCTCTCACAACCTGTCTGTCGTAAAATTCATGTCCGATCGGATTGCGGTAATGTATCTCGGTCAGATCATCGAAATGGCCCGGGCCGATAAACTCTACTCAAGTGCAAGCCACCCGTATACTCAGGCACTGCTGTCGGCGATGCCAAACATAGAGATTGCCGCAAAACCAGAGAGAATAATTCTGCAGGGCGAGGTTCCGAGCCCTGTCGATCCGCCTCGAGGGTGCAGATTCCACCCGCGTTGCAGGTATGCAATGGGAATTTGCAGCAAGGAACCGCCCGTCGTCTCGTATCTGTCGAGTGAGCATTCAGTAGCGTGTCACCTGGCAAGGTCGGAGGGGGCAAAACCATGATTCGTTTTTTGGCAAGACGTTTGTCCATGGCTTTAGTACAAGTCATAGTCGTCATGACGATAGTCTTCTTCGCCGACTTGATGATGCCCGGCGATCCTGTTCTCATGATGCTCGGCACCGACACCGCGCCTGATCCGGCCGTAGTCGCGGAGTTGCGGGCAGAACTCGGTCTGGACAAGCCTGTGCTCGTCCAATATGGCAATTGGCTTTTACATTTGTCGCGCGGCGACTTGGGGAAATCGTACAGCGAGCGCGAGCGTGTCAGCGTATCGATAGCTTCGAGGTTGCCGAGGACTTTGGAACTCGCGATATCCTCACTGATTCTTGCCTGCTTCATTGGAATACCATTTGGCATCTGGGCAGCGTTGAAACGAGGCAAATTGTCTGATATGGCCCTGACTGTAGCCGCCTCTGTAGGAAATTCAATTCCTGTCTATGTCCTGGGATATCTGCTTGTTGTCGCATTCGCCCTGAAGCTGAAGATTCTGCCATCCAGCGGCTATACCGATTTTTCACAAAATCCCTTGAAGCACATTCTGAAGCTGGTACTTCCTGCCAGTACATTGGCTCTAGGTCTCGCGGCTTCAATCATGCGTATGACCCGGTCATCCATGCTCGAGGCGCTGTCGCGCGATTCGGTGCGCGCGCTGAGGGCCAAGGGGTTGCCGGAACGGGTTGTCATCAGGCGACACGTAATCCGGAATGCGATCATCCCGGTGATCACAATCATAGGGCTCCAACTCGGGAACCTGATCGGCGGCACAGTACTGTGCGAATACGTATTCAATTGGCCTGGTTTGGCGACGCTTTTGGTCAAGGCAATAAACCATAGAGACTATCCCCTGATTCAAGGCTGTCTCCTCGTAATGTCATCCCTGTTCATCCTCGCCAATCTCCTCGTTGATGTTTTGTATGGCGTAGTGGATCCACGGGCGAGAGCGGAGGTGGGATGATGGATACACTCAAAAGGTGCGCTCACAACTCGAAATTCGTAGTAAGTCTCGCGATACTGATCCCCCTCGCGTTCATCGCGATATTCGGGCCATCGTTCATCAGACATGATCCCCGCGCGATGAATACGAAGGAAATTCTCAAGCCAATGTCGGCAAGCTACCCGCTTGGCACCGATGAATTTGGCCGAAGCATAGCCAGTCGGTTGATCGTGGGAATACGCCCTTCCATCACTGTCGCAATCGTGGGAACCATCATTGCCTTGATCTCCGGGACGATCATCGGTGTGACGGGCGCATATGTAGGCGGCCGCGTCGGAAACGCGCTCATGCGGGCGGTGGAGATCATACTGTGTTTTCCTCCGATACTCCTCGCAATGATGGTGGTAGGCTTGTGGGGAGCCGGCATAAAAAACCTGACGATCGCTGTGGGTATCCTTTATACGCCGCACTTCGCCAGATTGTCATTTGCGGCAACGCTTCAAATCAAAAAACTGGAATTCGTCGAAAGCGACATATCCATCGGATCCAGTTCCCTTCGGGTGATGGCAAAGTCGATCATCCCCAATATCTTTTCGCCGATCATGATTCAAATAAGTCTGACCATCGCAAATGCGATTCTTCTGGAATCAGGTTTGAGCTTCCTTGGTTTGGGAGTTCAACCTCCGGATCCTTCGTGGGGACAAATGATCGGAGACGCCAAAAACTATCTGTCCGTGAACATCATGTATATGGTCTGGCCCGCGCTTCTTCTCAGTCTGATGATCCTTGCAACGAACCTTTTAGGTGACGCGCTTCGTGACGTTCTTGATCCTAAGCTCAAGGATGGTTTTTGACAGGGGATTTATGTCTTCGGGGAGTCGCTTCGTTGCGAACCACCTTGGAGGCAGACGGATATCGTGCGGTGGGTGAAGGAGGAAGTGTATGAAGCGTTTGAAGCTTTTCAAGTCGTGCTTCGTAGTCGCGCTGTTGCTGGCAAGCACGCTGGCGGTCGGAGCAGCGGGAGGCGCCACAGCCGCATCGAGCGGCTTGGTGGATGAACTCAGAATGGGTCTTAGCCTGGAACCTGCAACCATGGATCCCCATATGCAGTCAGGTCAAGCTACCCGGATCATCAAGCAGAATGTATATCGTGGCCTTGTCAGCTACGAGGCCGACGGGAAAATCGGGTACGAGGTTGCGGAATCATATACAGTATCAAACGATGGCCTGACCTTTACATTCAAAATAAAACCGAATGCGACATTCCACGACGGTACAACGGTAACTGCCGAAGATGTAAAGTTCTCGATCGAACGGATCATGGATACCAAGACAAAAGCAACGTTCGGCGCTGATTTCAGAACCCTCGTCGATCGTTGCGAAGTGGTATCGGCAAAGGTCGTCAAGATCATCCTGAAAGCGCCGGTCGCTCCCTTTATCGATTATCTTGCCTTGCCTGAGAGCGCCATCGTTTCAAAAGCCTGGACCCAATCCCACAACAATGATCTCGATGCCAACCCCATGGGAAGCGGTCCCTATAAGTTCACAAAGTGGGAAAAGGGCCGCGAGATCGTGCTCACCGCGGTCAATGGATTCTATAAACCGAATAAGCCGGCAACAAAGACACTGCGGTTCGTTTTCTATACCGATGATACAACGAGAGCAAATGCGCTCAGGTCCGGGGAAGTCGATCTTATTGATTACGTGCCTTCAAAGGAAGTAATCAACTTCCAGAAAGAAAAAGGAATTATAGTCGATATTTCCGAAGCGCCGTTCATGATGATCCAGTTCAATTGCCAGAAAGGAAGCATCTTTGCTGATTCAAGAATCAGAAAAGCTGTAGCCTACGCAGTCGACAGGCAGGCTGTCATCGATACGGCATTTATGGGCAGAGGAACCCAGATCTTCGGATTCCCGACGCGCTTGGGGCAGAACGGCTACGATGGCAAGTACGACAAGTACTTCTCGTACGATCTTGCGAAGGCCAAAGCGCTTCTCGCCGAGGCCGGTTTCCCCAACGGTTTCAAGGTCAAAATGCTCTCGACCGCAACCTACGAGATGCACAAGCAAACCGCTCTTGTGATCCAGGACAGTCTCAAGAAGATCGGCATAACCGTCGAGGTTGAACTGCCGGATTGGGCCACCCGCATCGACAGGACCAATAAAGGGCAATACGACTTCCTGATCACCGGTACGACAGGAAATATTGTCGACATGGATTGGTGCGCGAATTACTTTGCTGGCGGCGAGCCCCGGCTCAACAGCTCCGCATGGTTCCAGGACGATGAGATCGAAAAGCTGCTCGCTGAAGGCAGGCGGACATTCGATCCGGCCAAACGCGCTGCCATATACGACAAGTTCAGACTCAGAGCTCTCGATCTGTCTCCATTTGTCTACATTAATTACAGAGAGCAGTGCTTTGCTCGCAGCAATAAGGTCAGCAATTTCAAGAATCTCGATGGCATCCTGACGTTCATTTCGGGAATTACACTCGAAGATGTCGTCGTAAGCAAGTAAACAGACAGCGAATCAGTGTCCCGCCCGGACCCGGGCGGGACACCCTGGAGGAAGGAGCTTGGTCATGGACGTGAAGAACATCATCGCAGATATCAAGACGAGGATAACTGCTGCCGGCGGGCTTAAAGCCGTGTATTTCATCAGTTGTGGCGGATCCTTGGCGGCCATTTATCCAGGGAAATACCTCCTCGCGAGCAAGGCAAAATCCTTTGGTGTAGGGTTATACACAAGCAATGAGTTCGTTCATGCGGCACCTGATGCATTGGATGAACGGTGTATATGCATCCTGTGTTCCTTGCAAGGAACTCGTGAGACCGTAGAGGCGGTCAAAGTCGCCAATTCAAGAGGCGCATTGACGATAGCGATGACAGGGCGGCCGGATACGCCAATGGCCGCAAATGCCCGGTATGTCGTAGTGTATTCCAACGGCGACGATCAGGTTTATAGTCAGGCAAATCAGGCGATATCGCTTCGTCTGGGATTCGAGATCCTGGAACAATTCGAGGGATACAGCGAATACCCTGAAGCGATGGAAGCATTCGAAAAAATCGACCTGATCGTCTCCAAAGCTAAAAAGTATATCTTGCCGATCGGAAAAGAATTTGCGGAAAAGTACAAGGATGAAGAAATATTCTATGTGATGGCAAGCGGATCGAATTTCGGCACTGCCTATACTATGGCCGCATGCCACTTTATGGAAATGCAATGGAAGCATGCCGTAGTCATTCATACCGGCGAGTATTTTCACGGACCATTCGAGACCACCGACAGGAACTTGCCGATAATACTCTTTATGAGTGAAGGACGTACGCGACCTCTCGACGAACGCTGTCTTGCGTTCCTCAAGAAGCACGCGTCCAAGGTAACCGTAATTGACGCGAGGGACTTGGGTCTGAACGCCATAAGCGATGCGGTAGTCGAATTTTTCAATCCCGTAGTGATGATTCCGGTCGAGCGTTATGTGGTTTCAATAATGGCTGAGATCAGAAACCACCCTATGTCAAAGAGACGATACATGTGGAAAGAGGCGTATTGATTCTTCAATAAAAGCGCAACAAATGATTTCGAGTTTCGGAGGGATGGCATGATAAGAGGCGGAATTCTCAATCCGCAGTTGAAGCGGGCGCTGGCGAGTGCGGGCCACAGGAAATACGTGGCGATTGTCGATTCCGGTTTTGGAATTCCGGATGACGTCGAACTAGTCGATCTTTCGTTTATCCCGAATGTTCCGACAAACGCGCAAGTACTCGAAGGTGTCCTCGCAGAGTTCTGCGTCGAACGGGCGATCATCACTACCGAAATCCATGAGCGTGCGCCGGAAACGCTTTTGAAGCTCGAAAAACTGCTGGACGGTATCCCCATTGAGTTCGTACAGGGGCCGCAGTTCCACGCGGAGATGAAGAAGTCATTCGCTGTCATTCGCACCGGCGACTTTGGCATTCACTGCGGCAACGTGATCCTCGTCTCCGGATGTGCGTACTGACAGGTTGTGCGGGTATTGCGTCGACTGAAGTACTTGGTGCCAGCGAGACAGGGCCATCCCGTACAGCCCAAAGCAAGCAATACACCCACCCCTCCGGGAAGCGTTCAATGGTCCGACAGGTCGAGACGATACAGCGACAGTCGAATTTTTTCCGGAGCTTTTGCCGCGGGCAATTTGTCAAAGACATGATGTGGATGTCGATGCGGCTTATGACCGTCGGCTTTCATGGTCTAGACAGGCCGTAGATTCCCGCGCCTTCCGATGAACACCGCCGAATGGGGCATGAGGATGTCATTGCCCGCCGGTATCTGGAAATGCCGCTGTCCAGCCCCAGACCTGAGCGCGCCCATGTCCGGATTTGTGCCCGCCGCTCCGCCCCCAGCAGCGACGGCGGTTGTGGCCGCGTCGACGCGTGCCGGATCATCCAGTCTGTACGGGTAGGACGAATGATTTACAATGACGAGCCCGTTTTCGAAGGCGGCGAACTCGATGTCCTTGACTCCCCGGCAGGGGCTGCGACCGGCATTCGGGCCGATATCCCCAGCTCGATCGGCAAAGTCCGCGGCGAGGATGTCCCTGAACGGATCGCGCGACAGGTAGGCGACAGGGTACAACTCCTGGTTCCCCTGTTCCTGCGGGACGTGGGGCGCGATGCGGGCGATATATGAGTAGCCGTATCTGAATCCGAAGGAGTAGATCCGGCCGGCGCCTCTGCCGTGGCGCGCGACGCAGATTCCACCGCTTCCGATCCACGTGGCCACAGCCTCCCCTTCAGAGAAAGACTCGAAATCGCTGCCCTGCACGAGCGCTTTTTCGTGGTAGAGCATGCAATCCTTTTCCATCCGGCGCCCCTCGATCCCGAAGGCGTTTTTGACAAGGCGGTCGCGCGGGCCGTGGATGAGAGTGCCACCTGCGCGGACCCATTCGTCGAGCCTCCGCTCGGCTTCGGGAACCGGCCGTGCGGCGTAGCAGTCGTCGGCGGGGATGACGAGAGTCGAGTAGCCCTCGAGCCCGCCTTCGGCGATCTGTTCTATCGAGAGGATGTCGGGATGGAAGCCTGAGTCGCACGCCGAGCGGTACGAGCCGAGAAAATCCAGCCTCCTCTCCTCATTGCCCTCTACGCCGAGAGGTTCGAGGAGTGCCATGGCCGAGGGGTAGAGGATGGCGATGCCATCCGATTTTTTCGCGCCGAGAAGGGGGATGACTTCCTTCGCCCAGGCATTTCCCGCACGGATCGATTCCTTGAAGGCCGGGTCCATCCTGTGCATGATGCCGCCGTCGTCCATGCCGCCGTAGCCGTAGACGAAGTAGCCGGACGCGCCCGAGGCGACGACGCTCGCGACCGTCTCGGCGGGGCTGACGCAACGGTAGATGTCGTTGTACAGGAAGCGGCCGAAGAAGATGCCGACCGTGAAATCCCTGCCGCGGTTCATGCTCCGTATCATGGCGGCCTGGCAGGCCGCGACGTAAGCGTCGGCGTCTCCCTGCGGACTGACAGGCACGACCGTGAACGTGCAGTTGTCCACAGTGTCGCAAAGGACGAAGGGATCGATGCCGCGGTTGGCCGTGTCCCAGAGGTCGCCGAAGGAGACTCCGGGAAGCCGCGAGCCGTTGATGTTGAGGAAGATGTTCCACTGGCTGATGTTCGGACTCAGCCAGAGTCCGGAGTCCAGGGCCGCGAAACGGGTTTTCATGGCGGCGAAATAGTCTGCGAGTTCGAATAACCTCCACTTCATGTTGTCGGTCCAGATCCGGAAGGCCGGCGAAAGGGCATCGACATCGTCTTTGGTGAACAGGGTGGCCGCGCCGTACTTGAGCGGGTACCAGTAATCGGCGGGAGCGAGCTCGTCGAATCCGGCGAACTCGCTCCCGTAGGCACCGTTGAGCCGCCCGATGTCGCGGCCGTACTCCGCGGCCAGCCAGGACCGGTAGCGCGCGATGCCTTCGTCGTCGAAGCTCGGGGCGACGATGGGGTCCCACATGCTGCACAGGGGAAGGCGGATGCGGCCGTCGACTTTCAATTCGGAGTGATTGTCGCGATAAAGACGCAAGAGGCCGGCCACGTGGGAGATCATCAGGTCGCGGGCTTTCGGTGACCAGTATTTGTACCAGCGCCCGTCGCTTCCGTCGGCGGCTGTCACGGATTCGCCGTAGACGGGAGGGCTGAAACGGATGTGGGGATAGAGGTTGTCCCCGTTGAGGTAGATGGCGAGGAAGTTATGCGACAGCGAACGCGAACGCATCGCTTCCATCATGTATTCCTGCATGTGCACATAGGGGCTCGCCTGGGCGCCATCGTAGCGCGCGAAGAAGTCTTCCCAGGATTTCGAGTCCAGCATGACATTGTTGAAGCCGAGTTCCCGTATCTCGTCGAGGGCGTGGTCCACGAAGCTCCTGTCGCTGTAGGCCGGCTCGTAGAAATTGCCGAACCAGATGTTGATGAAGGGTTCGTCGTTCTTCGCGTCCGTCATTTCGCTCTCCCTGCCGCGGCCTGTTGCTGTGAGTCGTGATGGGCCGACAGGCGGTCGCCGGGCCCGCGCCGCTTTCAGGTCTGCCGCCTGCCCACGCAGTATTCATTCCGTCCGGAAAGGGCGCAAGGAGTGGCATCCCCGATTCTGGCCGACAGGGGGCACGTGCTTAAAAATCAGGCAGCAAGTCACTAAAAAGGCCGCATTGCGGATTCGGGAATTCGCCCCCACCATGATGCTGCAGAGAATGCGCATTCTTCCCCGCCGGGCGAGTCCGGACATCCACGGGGAGAGAAGCGCGTGAATGATAACAGGGGGTCCCTATGTCGAAGAAACTGGTGATGGCAGCGCTAGCCCTCGCGATGGCGGCCGGCATCGCGTCGGCGCAGATCAAGATTTCCATGATCTACGCGGGCGGAGATCCGCTCGCCAAGGAACTGATCTCCAATTCCGTGGCCGCCTTCATGAAGGCGAATCCCGGCGTGAAGGTGACGGAATATCCCTCTCCCTCCGGCCCCTACCTCGATTTCATCAAGGTCAAAGACGCGGTGGGCGAATTCCCCGACCTGATCGAGATGCGCGACACGCCTATGTACGTGCGCGCCGGGAAGCTCGCCGTCCTGCCCGCGGAAGTCGTCGACCTCGTCGAAAATCCCGTACAGTTCGACGGCAAGGTCTACACGGTCTCCCTTATGGCTCAGGCTCCGCTCGGCATGATGTACAACGCGAAATTCTTCCGCGACAACAAGCTCTCCGAGCCCAAGACCTACAAGGAGTTCACCGAACTCTGCGACAAGATCAAGGCGAAGAGCGTCTCCCCGATGGTCGTGGGCGGCAAGGATATCTGGCACCTCGGCTTCCTCTGGAGCAAGTATTTCTTCGACGAAGTCACCGCGAAGAATCCCAACTGGATCGCCGACCGCTACCGAGGCAAGGTGAAGTGGACGGACGCCGAGCCCCGCCGCGGCATGCAGGCCTTCGTCGACCTTTTCCGCGCAGGCTATGTCGACCCTGGCTTCCTCTCCACGGCCGACAATCAGACAGCATCCATCCTCGTGAGCGGGAAGGCCGCCATGCTCTTCTCCGGCACCTGGATGTTCCAGCAGATCAAGGACGCCGATCCCTCCTTCGAACTCGGATGGTTCCCGCTTCCTTCCCTCGACGGCAAGCTGAATCTCTTCGGCGGCTCCACTGCCCAGGGTTGGGCGATCTCGGCCGAGGCCGCCAAGGACCCGGTCAGGCTCAAGGCCTGCGTCGATTTCATCAAGTTCTTCTTCAGGAAAGACAACTATGTCAAGTTCGCCTCCGCGATGAGCGCCATTCCCTCCACGGTCGAAGAGATCAACTACAAGGCCGCGCCCGTGCTCGAAAAGGTTCTCTCGGTATACGGAAAGGTTCCTTCCAAACAGCTCATGTGGAACAACAAGGTGAGCCTGAACGAGCTGCCTCCCGCCTTCCGCAACTTCGCCTACAAGACGGCTGCTGAACTCCTCATCGGAGGGAGTCTCGACGAAGGGCTTAAGCGGCTCGACGCCGAGTGGGATCTCGAAGCCAAGTCCTTCAACCCCGTGACCGGGGTCGGAATTCCGAAGTAAGGCAGCGCGTCGGGGGGAGAGAATGAAAAAGACGACGGCCCTGGCCTTCATCGCCCCGGCCTTCATCCTGTACGCGGGCTTCGTCCTCGCGCCGATCGCGAGTTCGGTGTGGTTCAGCCTGACGTCCTGGGATGGGGTCAATCCCGTCATGCCCTTCATCGGGCTCGCCAATTTCCGCGAAATACTCTCGAGCCAGCGATTCGGCCACGCGCTCGGGAACACGCTCATGATAGCGCTCTCCCTGACGATCGGATGGAACGGACTCGCCCTCGTCCTCGCCCTCATCGTCGACAACCTCGGAGAGAGCAAGAATATTTTCCGGACCATATTCTACCTGCCTGTCCTTCTGAGCGGCATCGTGGTCGGATTCATATGGTCGATCATGTACAACTACAACTTCGGCGTCATCAACGCTGTGCTTCAGAAACTGGGCCTCGCGGCGCTGAAAACGGACTGGCTCGGCAACCCGCGCTTCACGGTTCCCGCGATTATCCTCACGATTATCTGGCAGGGGGCGGGATACTACATGGTCATCTACCTCGCCGCGCTCCAGGGAGTGCCCCAGGAACTCATGGAGGCGGCGCGCATCGACGGGGCGGGGCGACTGCGGCAATTCTCGAGCGTCATCTTCCCCCTCATCGCGGGCGCGATGACCGTCAACCTCACTCTCGCCCTCGTGAACGGGATGAAAGTCTTCGACCAGATAGCCGTCATGACGGACGGAGGTCCCGGCTTCACTTCCGAGACGGTCACCTACATCATCTACCGCGTCGCCTTCGGCGAGGGCAGACAGGGGTACGGGACGGCCCTGGCCCTCGTGCTCTTCGCCGTCATACTCGTAATCTCGGTCTTCCAGGTCACCTTCCTCAGGAAGCGGGAGGTGCAGCTGTGAAAAGCCTGTCGTTCCGCCGCAAACGCCGCGCGGCGTGGTTTCTCGCATGTATCGCGGCCATACTCGCCGCCATCTCATTCTTCCCCATCTTCCTCAGCATCATTTCGGCGCTCAAGACCAACGGAGAAATACTGCGCGACCCCATCGCCATGCCTCAGGCACTGCGCCTCAACAACTTCGCCTACCTCTTCCAGAAAACGAAATTCCCCGCAGCCGTCCTCAATTCGGCCTTCCTCACCATCGTCTCCGAAATCCTCATCGTCTTTTTCGTCCCGATGGCCGCCTACGGCATCGAGCGGCACAAATCGAAGCTGACTTCGATCCTCTACATCCTCTTCATCGCGGGCATGATGGTTCCCTTCCAGGTCTACATGATTCCGCTCTTCAAGCAGCTGAAGGTCTTCGGGCTCTTCGGAACAATGGCCGGACCCATCGTCGTCTACATTTCGGGCGCCTCCTGCTTCGGCGTCCTTTTGTACACGAGCTTCATCAAGGGAGTTCCGAGGGAGATCGAGGAATCGGCCTACATCGACGGCGCGAGTCCCTTCCGGACCTACTGGTCCATCGTGTTTCCCCTCCTCGCGCCCTGCACCGCCAGCCTCGTCGTGCTGAACGGAATGGGAATCTGGAACGATTTCCTCATGCCGCTGCTCGTCCTGCCATCGGACCGGGCCAAGACCATCAATGTCGAGATATTCTCCTTCGTCGACCAGTTCGCGTCGCGCTGGGACGTCGTCTTCGCCGGCACGGTCTGTGCAATGATTCCCGTGCTCGTGGTATTCTTGAGCCTGCAGAAGTACTTCGTGAAGGGAATCACCGCCGGCGCGGCCAAGGGCTAAGCCCCGAAGGTCAGTCAAGGGTTAATCCTTCGCGGCGCGGCCAAAGGTTGAGGCCTGCGCACCGGACACAGCGCGAAAAGCGAAAACGCGGGAACGCAAGGAGCGGGACGGAGCATGTCACACAGAGGCGAAAAGCGGTTCAGGCCGCGCCGTCCGGGCATTTTCGCGAAATTCGCGATAGCCCTCCTCGCCCTCGACTTCATCCCCTTCGCGGTCTTCTCCGTGGGCATGTTCCTGGCCTTCCAGGAAAACCTCGCGCGCTTTTCCATGGCCAACTTCGAGCGCCTCCTCGAGTACCACGCGGGGACTGTCGACTCGATAGCGCGCGGCTACGACGAAGTAACCCAGCTCGTCTATTCCTACCGCACGGGCACCGCGAACGGGCTCGCGGATTTTATCGGTCCCGGAACGAGGGCCGACAGCCTCGCGGTCGCGTCCAAGATAGAAGGCTGTCTGGAAGCCATCCTGTATTCCGATCCATGGATTCAGGCGGCCACCCTCGTGGAAGATGACGGTAAAGTTTTTCAGGTAACCAGAAGGAACAAGGAGCTGCGCGTCGGCTTCGACTACAGGAGCCTTCCCTGGTTCGAGAGAATCCGCGCTTCGGGCAAGAAGCTCGTCGTCGTTCCGCCACGCCCTGACAGCGCCTACGCGAAATCGGGCTCCTCCGTCGTCACCTTTGCGCGGAATTATTACGACCTCTCGACGCTTCCTTCGAGGGATGGCGAGATCACGCCCGCGATCATTCTCGTCGATGTCGATCCGGCCGTGTTCGGAAGGAGCCTCACGGGGCTCGACCTGGGCATCCAGGGTTCCTACAGCCTCGTCGACCGGAACGGGGCGCTCTTCGCCGGGACCGCGGCGGGCGGGAAAAAGGCGACAGACTTCTACGAGCTTTCGCGCCCGCTGGAAATGAGGGACTGGATCCTCTCGATCCGGGTTTCCAAGCGCGACCTCACCGCTCATTCGGCCGGCCTCCTGCCCTACCTGATCGCGGGCACGGTCTTCTGTGCCCTCGCCATCGTGGTCTTCGCCATTCTGTTTTCACGCATGTTCTCGAGACCGCTCTCGGGAATTCTGCGCGCCTTCAAGAAGGTCGAGTCGGGCGATTTCAGCCAGAGACTCCCTGCGGGACAGGACGACGAGTTCGGCGTTCTCTCCCGCTCGTTCAACACGATGAGCGCCGAGCTCAAGGACTACATCGACCGGGAATTCGTCGCGCGCATCGGAAGGCGGGAGGCCGAGCTCGATGCGCTGCGATCGCGTCTCAAGCCGCACTTCCTCGCGAACACCCTCGAGGTGATCAGGATGGCGGCCATCGACGCCCGCGACGAGACGGCGGCCGAGATGATACGAGCCCTGTCCTCCCAGCTCCGCTACCTTCTCGAGGAAGATTTCGACGAGGTGAGCCTCGATCGCGAGCTCGGCATGGCTGCCGACTATTACAGGCTTCTGTCCCTGCGCAAGGATGGCGGATTCGCCCTCGAGATGGACGTCCCCGAGGCACTCCGCTCCGTGCAGGTGCCCAAGCTCACCCTCCAGCCCCTCGTGGAGAATGCCATGCTCCACGGCCTCGGTCCCCGGCAGTGGAAGGGGACGGTGCGGGTCACCGCGCGCATCGAAGGTCGCGATTCGGATGCCAGGCTGGAGATCTGCGTCTACGACGATGGCGTCGGCATGAGTCCGGAAAAGCTGGCCGAGATACAGAAGGCGCTCGGGCAGAGCACGGCCGGGACGGTCCAGGATGCGCGGCCGGCAGAGGTCGCGCAGACTGCCAGCGCGCGCTTTCTCGGATTGAGCGGGGTGCATTTCCGGCTCAAGCTGCGGTACGGGCAGAAGGCCGGCCTCGACATAGAGACAGCCCAGGGTATGGGGACAGTCGTGCGCGCCATCATTCCGCTCGGGTCGCGGGCGGAACCGGAGGTCCCCGATGCCGTATAGGGTCCTCATAGCCGACGACGAGCCCTTCATCGTCAGGGGCCTGAAAAAAATCATCCCCTGGGAGGAGCTTGGATACACCATCGTCGGCGAGGCATCGGAGGGGCAGGCGACGGCCCGTCTCCTCGTGGAGCTCAAGCCCGACATCCTCGTCTCCGACATCTGCATGCCGGGCATGTCAGGCGTGGAGATACTCAAGCTCGTCTGTGTTTCGGGTCTTCCCGTGAAGGTGATTTTCCTGAGCGGCCACCGCGACTTCTCGTTTGCGCGGGATGCCGTGGCTTACGGCGCGGTCGATTACCTTTTGAAGCCCATCCATGTCGAGGATCTCAAACGCGCGCTCGCCAGGGCTGCCCAGCTTGCGGGGCGCGAGAGGTCACCTCTGTCCCGCGAAGTCCAGGCGGATCAGGGGCGGCACGGACCACAAGCCGCTGCCGCGGCGGATCCCATCGCCGGTTCCGTCCCCGAACCCAGGCCCGAGGATGATTACTCCGATCTCCTTCCCCTGCGGGAATGGCCCTATTACACGGCCTTCGCTTTTGTTGAGAGGGTTTCCGGGGCGGAAAATGGCCAGAATCCTCCGCCCGGCAAAAGGCTCGTCCATTTCGCCGCCCTGAATTTCTTCAGGCGCTTTTCCGGATCGAAGGAAAAGATGGTTTCGGCCGAGCGGGAAGGGATCATCCTCCTCGTGATCGGACACGGGCCGGAGGAAGACCCCGCGGGCGTGGCGGAACTGGCTTCGGGCGGCTCGATGGCGGAACTCCGCATCGCCATCGGAGCTGTCCGCGGCAGCACTGTCAGCACTGTTTCGGGCATCAGGGGGAGCTGCGAATCCGCCCTCGGAGCCGCCTTCGGAAGCGGAGCGGAATCCGTGGAGTCCAGAGGAGCGGAATCGGCGAGCGTCGGCCGCGTCATCGCGTACATCAACGAGCACTATGCGGAGCCGGTGTCGCTCAACGTCGCCGCCGATGTCGCCTGCATGAATCCCTACTATTTCAGCGCGCTTTTCAAGAAGAGGACGGGCGTCAATTTCAAGGATTATCTCGCACGCGTGCGCGTCGAGGCGGGGAGGAAGCTCCTTCTCACGACAGGGATGACGGGCGGCGAGATTGCCGAGGCCGTCGGCCTCGGCGACGCGCGGCGTTTCAGTGAGCTTTTCCGCAGGCATTTCGGCAGGAATCCCGCTGAATACCGCGCCGAAATAAAAAGGAATATCCCGTGAAGCGTCAGATCGTTTCGATACAGGAGGAATGAAATGCCGATGACTACCGAACCTTCAAAGACCGCTGAATTTTCAGGGACCATGGAGCTTTCACATGAAAACAGGCTCTGGCTCGACGACCTGCGCGGCAGGATCGTGAACAAGCTCGGCGCGACGGCGCCCGAGATCGGGGACAGCTTTCCCTTCGTGTCGGAGGGTGGAAAATACAAAGGCTGGCACAGGGAGAACCCGATCTCCTGGTGGACCAACTCTTTCTGGTCGGGGCTCATGTGGCTCATGTACCGCGAAACGGGCACGGAATCCTTCCGCGCCATCGCCGAGTCCTGCGAAAACCAGATGGACGAGGCCCTGTACAACTACGACGGGCTCCACCACGATGTCGGCTTCATGTGGACGCTCACGAGCGTGGCCTCGTACAAGCTCACCGGGAACGAGCGCTCGCGCAGGCGCGCCATGACGGCGGCGAGTCTCCTCGCGTCGAGGTACAACGTGAAAGGGAAGTTCATCCGCGCCTGGAACGACGACAAGACCGGCTGGGCCATCGTCGACTGTCTCATGAACCTGCCCATACTGTACTGGGCCTCGAAAGAGGCGGCGGACGAGCGCTTCGCGAATGTCGCGCGGGAGCACGTCGCCACGGCCATGAGGGCCATCCAGAGACCCGACGGCTCGATGAACCACATCGTGAACTTCGACCCGGAGACGGGCGAGGTTGTCGAGACAATAGGCGGCCAGGGCTACGGCGTCGGCTCTTCCTGGTCGCGGGGCCAGGCCTGGGGACTCTACGGCTTCGCGCTGAGCCATCGGCACACGGGCGACCCCGCCATCCTCGACGCCGCCAAGCGGGTCGCCCACTATTTCATAGCCAACGTCTGCGACGACTGGGTTCCGCACATCGATTTCCGCGCCCCCGCGGAGTCGACCGCCAAGGACAGCACTGCCGGCGCCATCGCCGCGGCCGGCCTCCTCGAAATCGCGGACAGCGTGCCCGAACTGGGAAAGGGCCTCTACCGCGGCGCCGCCATCAAAATGCTGAAAGCCCTGGATCGCGACTGCGGAGCCTGGGGCCTGGACGAGCAGGGGCTCCTCCTGCACGGAAGCCACGCCTACCACCGCGACGGGAACGACATGCCGAACGACAGGCCCATCATCTACGGCGACTACTACTTCGTCGAAGCTGTCCTGCGCCTGTGCGGCCGGAAGGAACTGTTCTGGTGAGCGCGGCGCGAAGGGCTGAAGGGGGCTCCGGCATGACAGCGACGAAGACGAGAATCGCTCGCGCGAGGCGGGCCGCGATATGATGCCGGGCATGGCGGAAATTGTCCAAAGTCTCCGAGGAATGCACCTCATCCTGCGGGACGAAGGGCTCGGCATGCTCCACCGGGTCGTTCCGGAGGAGAACTTCCGCGCACTCTGGAGCGTGCCCGTCCCTCCCGGGCGGGATCTCCAGGTCGACGAAGCCGGCGCGATCGTGATCGGAACCGGATCGGGCTACGAGGAGCGCGACGCGCGGACAGGCGGGCTTCTGCGCGCGGAGACCGGCTTTCCCGGAACCATGACGGCCTGCCGCCTCGAAGGCGGGATCACGCTGCTCTCTTCCATAGAACATGACGCCGAAGCCATAGAACATGGCGCAGAAGCGGGTGATCCCGAAGAATGCAGCTATAAGGAGGCCAGAGCGGGAGATTCGGGAGGGGGCGGGGGCGGGCCCGCGGAACCGGCCATCGTCCTGCGTTTCGTCGACAAAGACGGCTCCGTCGCCCGGACGCTCCGCGTCCCCGGATATGAGTATGTGAGGCTCGTCCGCCTCGCGCGTCACCCGTCATCCGGCACGCTGGCTCTGATGCTGACGTCCAACCGCTTCGTCCTCGAAGTCGACCTGTCAGGTAAGGTACTCTCTCGATTCGAGATTTCCACAACCCTCGCGGAGCCCCACGCGTGGAAGGCTGTAAAATCGATCTCCGGGGGATCGGCTCCCGGCGAGTTCTTCGTCGCCTCGGGCTACCAGGCGGAACTCCAGGTCTTCGATTCCGAAGGGCGCCATATCCGGAGCATCCGCTCGCCGGAAGAGACGCGGCCCTTCTTCTATTGCGACTTTTGCGAGCTTCCGGGTGGAAATCTCCTCGTCGTCAACTGGCAAGGCCACGGGCCGGATCAAGGCGACAAGGGGGAGCAGCTCCTGGTTTTCTCGCCTGGCGGGGGGAAGTACCTCGGAGGCTGGCGGCCTGGGAGGGGGCTGTTTTCGTCGATCCAGGCGGCGGCTATCCTCGCCGTCTGAGCGTATCGTCGGCCATATCGATCCCGGAATCGATGGCGGCGCATGCGCGCCCGCGGCGCCTTGAGCTCCGCGATCCACCCGGCTACAATCCGCCCATGGATATCGAACAGCGCATACAGGAATTGGGCTTGCAGTTGCCGCCGGCTCCTCCTCCCGTCGGCTTCTATTTCGACGTGCATGGACACCGCGAAGGTCTCCTGCCGAAGGCCATGCGCCTCATACCCGGAAATTCGATCCCCGCGGATGTCGCTCTGGCCGATCTGCCGGCGACCGGCGTCAGCGGCTTCGTCCTCTGTGTTCTGGGCGATCCGAATTCCTTTCTCCCGATAAAGGTCGACCCCTACAGGAACGTGTTGCGGCAGCTCGAAGCCGCCAAAAAAGCCGCGGCCGCGGCGAAGGGAATCGTCGTCTCCGATCCCGCCGGGCTGGAGGGCGCAGCGGCCGCGGGCGTTTCGTCTTTTCTCCCCGGCATCGAGGGCGGGGATTTCCTCGGAGAGGATATAGACCGGCTCGACCTCGTCTTCGGGCTCGGGGTCAGGCTTCTCGGCCTCGTCCACTACTCGAAGAACCGGATCGGCTCGATTTCCTTCGGCTGGGGAGGGAAGATCGTGCCGGAATCCGAGAGGACGGGGCTGTCGGATTTCGGCAGGTCCGTAATCGCGCGGGCCAACAAGCTCGGCCTGATCATCGATCTCGCCCACGCGGACGACGAGACCATCGCCGGCGCCCTGGCGGCCTCGACCGCGCCCATGATCTGCAGCCACACCGGACCGCGCTCCCTTCAGGACTTCCCGCGCTACCTCTGTGACGATCTCATGCGCGAAATCGCCCAGGCTGGAGGACTCATCGGCCTCTGGCCCTTTTTCAGCGGAGGAAAGGGCGTGCCCGATCTCGGTACTTTTGCCGGGTACGCGGCCCACTGCGCCGGGCTCGTGGGTCCCGAACATCTCGCGATCGGCAGCGATATTAACGGCGTGCCCGGAAATATGGCTGGCTACGAGAACCTTTTCGACTCTCCGAAGATAATCCGCGCCCTTTCGGAGCGGGGCTTTTCCGAACCCGAGATCGCCGGGATCGCCGGCCTGAATTTCCTGCGGTTTTTCGGAAGCCTGTCGTCTTAGGCTCCGGACCGCAGCAATCTGAAAGAGCGGACTTCCGGCCCACGCACGACGATATCCCCGGAAGCAAATCCGTCCACCTCGACCTCGAGGCTTATCCCGCGGGGAACATCGACCGTACAATCGAAACAGCCCTCGTCCGCGGTGCTCCACGAGGCGCACAGAAGCCCGAAAGGCGTCGGAATGGCCCCTTTCGCCCAGGCGATGCCCGGAGACAGCGAAGGTTTCAGCCTGGCCCGCGAAAATCCCGGCACGGCAGGCGAGAGCCCCAGAATACAGGTGGAAAGGTCGTAGGTCGGAGTGGACGAGAAGCCGTGGCACATGCTCGTCGCCGCGGTCAGTTGCCAGGATTCGCGGAAGGTGTCGCCGTCTTCCAGCATGGGAAGCCAGCGCCGGATCGACGCGAGCAGGTCGTCCGCGCGCCCGCGGAGCATCAGGGCCTGATGGAGGAAGCGCGCGTAGAACGGCTGCGCCATGACGACACCCTTGCGGGGATCGAAGGGACGGTCGACATCCCATCGCCAGGCTTTCGTCAGAGTGACCCGGCCCTGATCCAGAATCGAGCAAAGGGCCCTTTCGCTCCTCTCGTCGGGCGCCGCGCCGAAACAGAGCGCCACCGCATTCGCCTGCTGGCTGATCGGGGATTCCAGCCGCGGCGAATCCCTGTAGGCTTGTCGACCCTCGTCCCAGAAATCGAGTTCGATCGCCGCGCGGATTCTGTCGGACAGGCCCCTCGCTTCCGGCAGCAGTCCGTCGAAAAGCGTGGGAAGCATGCCACGCACCGCGTCGAGAGAGGCCGCGAAAAGCGCGTTCAAAACCAGAAGGCTTCCTTTTCTCTCCAATTCGCCCGCCCATTCGATGAAGACCCAGCCGGGAACGTCGACGAGCAGATTCCTTTCGTCGACATAACGGAGGAACCACCGGAGAAGCCGCGCCATCTGCGGGAAAAGATGCAGAATCAGATCCCGGTCGCCCGTGTAGCGGTGGTATTCCGCGCAGGAGAGAAGCCAGAGCAGCGCAAAATCGGGACAATACACGGTCCCGTCGGCCGCGAGGTCGCAGCAGGAAGTCGCGCAGATCATGCCATCGCCGCGCTGCCCCGCCGCGGCATCGGAAAGGAATTTGGCCATGGCCTCCGTGCGTCCGTGCGATACCAGACCGACGAGGATGCTCACATACCCGTCGCCCAGCCAGGCGCGCTGCTCCCTGCCGGGACAATCGACGATAGTGTCCATGGTGCACAGCGCCACGGTGCGGGAGCCGGCCTTCCAGATGGCGTTCAGTCCGGGATCGGAGCACTCGAAGAATCCTCCCCGGTCCGGCCTCGTTTCCCCAACGAGCCTGAGCCCGTGAAGTGTCAGGGGAGCGTTCCCGGCCTCAACCTCGATCTGGGCATATTTCATGCCTGTCGGTTCGAAGAGAGTGAACTCGCGTCTGCCCCCGCCTGTCACATAGCGATGGTCGACCCGGTTCGCGATGCCGCCGATGTCCGGCGGTATGTGGAGCCGGTTCCCGTCGAGGCGCTCTCCCGTCGCGATGGAGAGTCGACTCCCGCCCCCGGTCGGCTCTCCCGCCTGTTCGATATCGAAGCCCAGGCATCCGAGCGAGTATTCGCAAAACCTCGCGATCAGCCGGTGATGTCCTGGGGACGCGCGCCAGGGCAGAGCGACGGGGCACGGCTCCCCGTCGCCGCGGACTTCCAGCACTTCCGGAAGCGAAACTGTCGTCCGCACCGGATCCACGCAGGGCGAAGAATCCACGAGGTTGGGGAAGGGTTCGTGGTCGGCACCATTTCCCCGGTCCGACACGACGAGTTCGACCGGCCTGCCCCAGGCCGAATCGTCGAAAGAAGGGAGATCCCAGCCCGAAGGTTCGGCGCGCGCGTCGTACCATTCCGGAAAACCCATCCCGAGGAAGGGGGATTCGCGGTCCCAGGCGGTCGCCATCATGCACCGCCACTCCGGACCTGTGTCGAGGTGGATTGGTTCCGGAACGGCCCCGTGGCTCAGCCTCCCGGAGGAATCATCCGCGCATATCCTCCCCTCGCAGAAAAATCCGCCGATGCCGAACAGCGCTCTTTGGTCCGGCAAGGGAATCTGGTACCAGGATGTGTCGCGGCCGTAGGTATGGACCAGGGCCGCCAGGACATTCCGTCCCGGCCTCAGCAGGGACGCGATGTCGACGCGGTCCGCCTCCTTCATGAGAGCCGTGGATCTCCGGGGCCCCGAGGAGGCCGGTTTCCCGTTGACCCGGAGCTTGTAGCGCCCGTCGGCGGATAGGCGGATCACGGCGGTCGCGGGCATCGCTCGGGAATCGAGATCGAAGGCGAGGCGGAAATATGCGTAGCGATTGACATCTTCAGGCGATGGGGAAGCGGGGCGGATGATGGGGCCGGCCGATTCCGGCATCGTTTTCCCGACCCATATCCAGCGGGCCTTCCGCAAGGGCCTTTCTGCTTGCATGTTTGTCCTCCGTGGAAAGATCGCGTTCGCATGGCCGCGCAGCCGGAACTCTCAGTCTCGGCCCTTCAGTCCCGGCCCATCAGTCCCGACCCCTCAGTCCCGGCCCATCAGTCCCGACCCCTCAGTCCCGGCGCGCGAGTATCCCTTCCAGCCCGGAGCGCAGCCGCCCGTTCATCCAGTCCTCCCCGAGATTCATCGTGTCCCGGATGTAGGTGAAAATGGGGTCGATATTCCCGGGACTCGGTTCGATGCCGAGATCGAAAAGCGAGACCGGCGTTCCCAGCGAGCGCAGGAAGGTTCTCGTCCGATCGATCTGTTCCGGCTCCGCGCGGTTGACATGAAGCTGGAGGAGTATGCCGGCGGAGACGATTTCGCCGTGGAGAAAACGTTTCTGCTGCGCCTTGAAATGCTTGCAGACGCCGTCGTAGAAGGTGTGCGCGACGGCCAGCTGCCGGCCTCCGCTGATGAGCGAGGAGACGGTCCCGGTCAGAGCCACGCTGGTGCACAGCACATCCTCCACTTCGGCGGAATGCTTCATACTCCGTACGTCGGCGATGGCTTTGGCCCCTGTTTTTTCGAAGAGATCCCAGGTGAATTTCGAAAGGGTGAGCGCCGCCGAGGGGAGAACCGACTTCTCCCAATCCGTGGAATAATCCATGCTGAAAGCGATCTCGGGATATTTCGCGACCGCATCCGCGATTCCGGAGGCGAGCATTCTGGCAGGGCAATGGGAGACCATGATGTCGGTATCGACGAGGACACACTGTACCTCGCGATCGAGGAAGGCGATGTACTGCACATCGCCGTTCGCGGCGTAGATCACGCTGAGGACGGCGAAGGCCGCGCAGGTGGCCGCCGATGTCGGGATGGTGACCACTCCGAGATTCATGCCGTTGGCGACCATTTTGGCCGTATCAAGGGCTTTGCCGCCGCCTATGCCGACAATCATGTCGGCGCCGAAGGCCGCGGCCTTCCCGCGGAGCGAGCCGCATTTTTCGATTGTGCAGTGGCCGGCGAATTCCTCGACCGAGTACGCGATCGACTCTTCATTCAGGCCGGGTTCGATGCGGCCGAGCGCGATCGAAAGGGCCGTGTGCCCTCCGAGTATGAAGGCCCTCGTCGCGCCGAGGCGCTTCAGCTCCGAGCCCAACAGCGTGCTGGCGCCTTTGTTCTGAATGTACCGGCCACCGCCGAGGTAGGGATTTCCCTTTCGCATCTGTCAGCTCCTTTCCCCGTCCTGCCTCAGGGCGGGACCTGTCGTCCCTTGAGCGTGAAAACGGGGGCTTTTGCGCCCCCGCCACACATCAGTCCATCCAGACTATCCGGGTTATTGACCTACATCGACATCGATCCACTTGCTGACCGGTACCCAGTCGCCTTTCTGGATCTGGATCACGAAGCCGCCCGCGATACCCTCGCGCCGCGTCGGGGAGAAGGTCGCAAAATTCCCCTTGCCCGTGTCGTAGGCTTTCATGGTTTCGAGAGCCTTGATCAGGCCTTCCCGCGTCAGATCCTTCCCGGCCCTTCTGAGGGCTTCGATGAAGACTTCCACGCTGAGGCCGTGCTCGACATTGCCACCCACATTCGAGTCGTTGTAAATCTCGGGATGGGCCTTCATGAGGAGCATCCGGAGATCTTTCATCTGCTTGGTCTCGGTCGCCTGACTGTTCGGATACTGGATCGCGCCCCACCATGCTCCGTAGAGCCCATCGAGATTGGTTCCCTCGAGCAGTTTCGGGATGGTCGGCCCTATCAGGGACATCGCCACCATCATGTCGGTCTTGAGTCCGACTTTCTTGATCTCCTTGATGATCACGGCGGCGGGCTGGTGGACCATGCCGATCATGAGCACCATGTCGGGATTGGTCTGGCTTATCTTGGCCACCTGGACCGCGGCGCTAGTCGCGTCATTGGGGATGGCTTCGGCGGCGACGAGTTTGACGGGAGAATCCTTGAGGATTTCCTTCAGCATGTCGAGGCCGGTCTTGCCCGAGGCCGAATCGCCGTAGATGCAGGCGAGCCGCTTCCACTTGTTCTGGTCGACGATCCAGTTTGCCTCGACCTTCATCTGGGAGGCGGTCGTCGGGAAGAGGCTGAACAGATACTTGCGCGCCGGGAACATCACGTCCTCGGGCGGGGCCCAGGGGAAGAGCCAGGGCACTTTCTGCTCTTCGAAGAAGGAGTAGGCGGGGCGGACGAAGGAGCCGAAACCGAAGAGAACCGCGAAGACCTTGTCCTCGAGAATGAGCTTGCGGTAATTCGCGAGGGCCTGGCCGGCGTCCATTCCGCTGTCGTATTTCACGAGAACGAGTTTCCGCCCGTAGATTCCACCCTGGGCGTTGTACTTGTCGAAGATGGTCTCGGTGGCGTAGGCCGTCTGACTTCCCATGTACCCCAGCCCGCCCGACATCGGCATGGTGTAACCGATGACGATTTTGTCATCCGTCACGCCCGGCGTCGCCGGGCTCCCCGCGGCGAAGACCGAGGCCGTCGCCAGAACCACAAACAGCGCGAGCGCGCACACGAATCCTTTTCTCATGATTTCCTCCGTAAACACAGTATGTGTCATGGGAGCCGACGGCCCCCGTCCACGTTCACGATCCGATTCCGAGATATGATTCTCTCACTTTTTTGTCTTTCAGGAGTTCGGAGGCCGGCCCCGACATGGCCAGACTGCCCGTTTCGAGGACATAGCCTGAGTCCGCGATGCGCAGCGCCATCGCGGCGTTCTGTTCGACGAGGAGAATCGTCGTGCCCGCCTTCTTCAGCTCGCGCAGGAAGGAGAATATGTTCTCCACGATCACCGGCGCGAGGCCCAGCGAAGGCTCGTCGAGGAGGAGAATCTTCGGCCTCGCCATGAGGCCCCGGGCTATGGCCAGCATCTGCTGCTCGCCGCCGCTCAGGGTCGCGGCTGTCTGGCGCCGCCTCTGCTCCAGGATGGGGAAATACCCGAACATCTTTTCCTTGTCCTTCCTGATGCCTTCCCGGTCCTTCCTGCAATACGCGCCCATGTTCAGGTTCTCTTCCACGTTGAGTTGCGGGAAAAGCATTCTTCCTTCCGGAACCTGGATGAGTCCCAGCCGGACGACCTCTGAGGGCCCGAGGCCTGTGATATCTTTGCCCTGAAACAGAATGCGGCCGGACTGAAGCTTTGCGAGGCGCGAGATCGCCCTGAGGCAGGTCGATTTGCCCGCGCCATTCGCGCCCAGAATGGACACGATGGAACCCTCTTCGATCTTCAGGGAGAAATCGCGCAGCGCCCGCACTTTCCCGTACGAGCAGGATACCTCCTTCAGCTCAAGCATCGATCTCCCCCTTGCCGAGATAGGCCTCGATGACCTTCGGGTCTTTCTGTATGGCTTCCGGCCTGCCTTCCGCTATTTTTCTGCCGTGGTCGACGACGACGATCCTGTCGGAGATGCTCATCACCATCGACATGTCGTGCTCGACGAGAAGGATGGTGAGCCCCCGCTCGTCGCGGATGCGTTTTATGATGCCCGCGAGCTCGGTGGTCTCCACACGGTTCAGACCGCCGGCCGGTTCGTCCAGCAGAAGCAGGCGGGGGCGCAGGGCGAGGGCGCGGGCGAGTTCGATGCGTTTCTGTACCGGGTACGGAAACTCCGAGATCGGCGACGAGGCGGTATCTTCGAGGTCGAGGAAGCGCAGGATCGCCAAGGCCTCCGCCTCTATGCGTTTTTCTTCGCGCTTCACATGGGGAGTACCGGCAATCTCTCCCCAGAAATTGGTCCGCGTGAACAGGTGCTCGGCGATGAGCAGGTTTTCGAGGACGCTCATCTTGGAGAACAACTCCAGATTCTGGAAGGTGCGCCCGACGCCGAGCGCGGCTATCTCGTGCGGCTTGAGGCTCACGAGCTCGCGGCCCCCGAAGCGTATCGCTCCCTTGTCGGGCTTGTAGAAGCCGCTGATCATGTTGAAGACTGTCGTCTTCCCGGCTCCGTTCGGGCCGATCAGGGAAAAGATCTCGCCCTCATGCACTTCGAGATTCAGCTCTGCCACGGCCTGGATGCCGCCGAAACTGATCGACACCCCCTCGATGCCGAGGACGGCATTCGCTTTCACGCTGTTCACGCCGCGCCTCCTTCTCTGCGCCGGGTTTCAGGCCCGACTTCATCCTTCGAACCCCTTCCGGCGCGGAGGGCCTTCCTGATGCGGCGCCAGATCCCGTAGAAGCCCTCAGGAGCGAGAAGTATGAAAAAGACGAGGACGAAGCCGTACACCAGATTCATCTGCTGGCTGAACTTCCCTCCGAGTACCTGGGGAAGCAGGGTCAGGAAAATGCTTCCGAACAGGGGCCCGTAGACCTTGCCGATGCCTCCGACCACCATCATGAGGAAGAACGAGAGCCCCATGAGGCTAAAATAGCTGACTTCAAGGTATTTTATCGCGTACGAGTACAGGAGGCCCGAGACCCCCGCCAGGGCGGCCCCGAAGGCGAAAGCCTTCAGCTTTTCCTTGCGGAGGTTGATCCCCATCGAGGAAGCGGCGATTTCGTCGTCGCGGATGGCCTTCCAGGCCCTGCCCGTCCTCGAGTGGTCGATCTCCCGCACGATGAACTGCACGAGCACGACACAGACCGCGGCGATCAGGAGGACACACTGCGTGGACCCGAGGCGGATGCCCGCGATAGCCGGCGCGGGAGCGTACATGCCCTCGTTCCCGCCTGTCAGTGGCTTCAGGTAATTGATGAGCTGGTAGACCGCGGAGGTGAAGCCGAAGGTGGCCATGGCCAGGTAAAAACCCTGGAGCCGGAGACAGGGGAAACCTATCAGGACCCCGAGAAGGGCGGAGGCGCAGCCGACCGCGATCATGACGACCGGGAAGGGAAGCCAGGGGAGTTTCGTGGCCAGTATCGCTCCGAAATAGGCGCCGAAAACCATAAAACCGGGCTGACCGAAGGAGAAGAGCCCGGCGAAGCCGATCATGACGTTCAGACCCTGCACGACGATGACCATGACGGACATGATCAGCAGGAGGTAGCGCCAGTACTCGGAAAGGAAGAAAGGACTCGCGAAATACAGGGCGATCAGGCCGAGCGGCAGGATGAAGCGCGACAGCTTTCTGTTTTTGTTTTCCATATTATACCTTCTTCACCGTGCGCTTGCCGATTATTCCCGTAGGTTTGATGAACAGCACGAGCATGAGGAGGACGAAGGGGATGATGCCCTGGAGTTCGGTCGGGATGAAGAGCGGCAGGATGGAGGAGAACACGCCCAGGATGTAGCCGCCGATTATCGCCCCGTAGATGTTTCCGAAACCGCCGATGATGGCCGCGATGATTCCCGTGAAGGTGATTCCGCCCATGCCCGTGGAGAGGAAGAGGGCGGGCGCGAGAAGGATGCCCGCGAGTGCGGCGAGCACACCGCCGAGGGCCCAGGAGAGGGCGTACATGCGTGTCACCCGGACCCCCATGAGGGTGGCCGCCTGGCGGTTCTGCGTGAGCGCGCGCAGGGCCGTGCCAGCCTTGGTCCTGTTGAGAAAGAGGTAGAGGATCGAGATCACGACAATCGTCGACACGATGACCCCGAGACTCTGGGGCGAGATCCTGGCGCTGCCTATCTTGATGAAATCGCCGGGGAAGAACTCGGGGAAGCGGAAGATATCGTCCGACCAGATGTTCTTCGCCACGCCCTGGAGGATGTAGGCGATCCCGAGGGTCGCCATGATGGACGCGGCCATCGGACCGCCGATGAGTTTGCGGATGATCAGCCTCTCGACAGCGAGGCCGATGAGGGCCGCGCAGCACATCGCGCCGATGAGGGCCACGGTGAAGGGCAGGCGTAGCTGCACGAGAAGGGCATACGCGACAAAGGTGCTGAACATCATGAAATCGCCGTGGGCGAAGTTCAGCGTTCCAGTCGATTGGGCGAGCATGACGAGGCCCACGGCGACCAGCGCGTACACCGAGCCGACGGACAGGCCGTCGATCAGCAGAGAAAAGATCATCTCGTTTGCCCTCCGTGTTTTTTCAGGAATTTCAGCGAGACCGCGTTGAAGCCCCGCGAATTCTCCATGGTCGATGCGTGTCCGCAGCCCGCGAAAAGGTGATACTCGGAACCGGGGATGGCCTTGTGGATGAGGCGGGATTCATGCGCCGGGATGAGACCGTCTTCCGCCCCCGCCGTGACCAGGACAGGCACCCGTATTTCCCCGAGCCGCGGGAAAAAGTCGGCCCTCAGAAGGGCCTGCGCCTGGAGGCGATACACTTCCTTGCCGACTGGCAGCCCCTTTTCCCTTCTCGCCGAACGGAAAGCCTCGATGATGTGGCGGCGTTCGGAGAGCGTGCGTTCCGCCCAGATCATGGGCGCGAGACTCATGAGGACGTCGACGACTTCCAGCTTCTGGAGAAGGTAGAGCTGCGTGTCGAATTTGAGCCTCGTCAGTGAGCTCACCCGGCCGAGGGTCGAATGCAGGGAGAGGCTCAAGAGCCTTCCGGGATGGTCCAGGGCAAAGCGCTGCGCGATGGCTCCGCCCATGGACGCTCCCACGATGTGAGCCTTTTCCAGGCCAAGCGCGTCCATGAGGCGCGCCACGTCTTTCGCGAGCAGTTCCAGAGTGTACGATCCGGAACCGAGGCCGGCGGCGGCCCCGGCGCTTTCGCCGATTCCGCGGTTGTCGAAGCAAAGACAGCGGAAGTGACGCGAATGGGAAGGCAGCTGCCATCTCCAGTCGGAGTGGTCGCCTCCCATTCCGGAAATAAAGACGACAGGTTCGCCGCGTCCTGTCTGTTCATAGTAGAATTCATCGTTTCCGAGCAGGATTTTGGGCATGTCCGTCACCCTTCTTCCCGGGCCGCTGTTTCCGCGCCCTCGAGCAGCTTGCGCTCCCCTTCGACCAACAGGCGGTTGAAGGCCCCGCTGTACAGATCCGGGTCCTGTCCCGACCTTTTCGCGTACGTCCTCCGGAAAATTTCCAGGATTCTGAACAGGGTGGCCGTCTCTTCCTGTGTGCCCAGGGGAATGTCGGCTATGGTCGGAATAGTGAGGGGCTGCACGTTCCTGATCAGGTCTTTCCCTTTCGGTGTGAGGGTCAGCGATATGATCCGCCTGTCGTCCGGATCGCGGCCTCTCTCGATGCAGCCGGCCTTCACCAGACTCTCCACGAGGGGTGTGATGGTGTGTTTTTCCCGACCGAGAAGATAGGACAGTTCGGTGCTTATCACCTGCTGCCCCGTCGTGTCGGCGTAATTCAGGATCATCAGGATCAGGTACTGCGAATGGTTCAGGCCATACTCGCGCAGGATAGGGTCGAGGGCCTTCTTGGTCAGGTTGAGGCACTGTTCGGCGAGGAACAGGAACCTCTGTCCTTCGGTGTAGCGCTGCAAGACATCGCCATCTGTTTTCATCGATACCTCGTCACGAATATAGTTCGACATCGATAATTTCTGTATCGAACTGTATACTGAACCATGAATCGCCACCTGTCAAGGAAAAAAATGCGATCCATGCCGATTTCCCGCTTCACAGTATTCGGGAATCAGTATTCGAGAAGGAGAATCCGGTACAGGTCGAGTTTGTCGAGGCGGGCGCTGACTGTGCCGGAATCGGAACAGCTGAATTCGACCGCTTCCATTTCGGGAGCCGAGACGAGGGACAGCGCGCGCAGGCCCGCAGGGAGGCGGAGGCGGAAAGAAATGTCGACGAGCGGAATGACAGGTTCATGAACCTGATAATTCAGGAAGAAAATCTCGTAGCGCCGTTTTTCCGGCTGGCGGAAGACATTCATCCAGACGCAGGGATGGGCATCCGTCCCGAAGGAGGTCTCGTCGCCGAGAAGACGCCGGACAAGGGCCAGGAAAAACCACTCGTGGGCCCAATGGTCGACGGTCTCGATGTCGGCGGCGGAGTAGATGACCCTTCCGCGGCCGGCTTCGTGCTCGACGACGACCGGAAGGCCGGTATCGGTCCAGGGAGGGGAGCTGTGGATGCTCGCCCAGCGTCGATCCTCGACAGAGCCCTCATCCGGCCAGGCGTAGGGCAGCTTCAGGGTCGCGAGCACGCGGGTCCGCCCCCCTCCGTCAGCCGATGCGTGCTCTCCGTCAGCCGGCGCGCGCCCTCCGACCGGATGCAGCGCGATGAGGCCCGGGGCCCCGTTCCGGGTGAGGGGCTGGCTCAGGAGGAGTTGCGGCGAAATGGCGCCCGACAGCTCCGGGTCCTTCGCTTCGATGTAGGCTATGCTCCCGGGAAGACTGGGGCACTGGTCGGTTACTCCGGAGAAGCCCGCCGCACTGGTCAAGCCGACGGCATCGGAGAATCCGCTGGCGCCGGCAGCGCCGCCATCGACCTCGCAGCCGAAAAGGTCGGCGAGGCCGAAGTTTTCAAGACGCCGTCCGTCGGTCATCGTCAAGGAGGTGA
The DNA here is from genome assembly GCA_963678065.2 of Treponemataceae bacterium. GTDB lineage: Bacteria > Spirochaetota > Spirochaetia > Treponematales > Rectinemataceae. The sequence goes on along the minus strand of CAXXVZ010000002.1, from coordinate 284,132 downwards.
AGCGACTGGCATACAGCCGCCCCCCGCCGAGGACATATGCCCGCACGGCCGCCATCTCTTCCTCGTCCATCCGCAGGACGTCAGGCAGGATGAGCGCGCGATAGTCGCCGAGTCGGGACAGCGCTTTGCGCGTCACGATCCCGAAAGGGAGGTGGGCGCGCTGCAGCGCTCTGACGGCTCCCCGCGCGGCATCCAGATGCGGCATAAAGCCCGATCGGAGTCCCGGGTCGCCGATGGAGTGGCCGTTTTCTTCGAAGCTCATTTTGGAGCGGTCGCTCAGATAGACGGCGATATCCTCGACAGGGTCGCCGCCGATGAACTGTTCCAGGGGCGCCAGAGAGGAAAATATGTCGCCAAGCTGCCTGTACGCCCCGGGATTGACTGTACCGATGGGATCGACCGCGTCGATGAAGCGGATCGCCGCGCCGGAACCCAGCGCGGCCAGGGATTGCATTTCTATCCGGGTTCGAGACTTGGATTGCGCGTGGTCCTGGAGGTGCAGGGTGCGGCTCGTCATGAATTCCACCGGCCGGCTCTTCGAGAGACCGTTCATGAAGCGGCTCGTCATCTGCTGCTCGAGTTCGTCGCCGTAGAAATCTCCGCCCAGGAAATCGCTCGCGCCCGCATGGTCGAAGTCGAGACCACGGCTCCAGTTGAACAGCAATACCGCCGAGTTGTGGTAGACAGGCATCTTTGGCCTGATCTTTTTGACCTCGGCCGAGAGGAGAAGGGCGAATTCGCTCATCCACCTCTCCCGCGCGGACTGGAACTGGCACCAGGCTTGCGAAAACCAATCCACGGTTTCGGGTATTTCCTGCCCTGCCTCGGAGCGGAATCGTTCGCGGCAGCTCGGGCAGAGGCAGATCGCGGGCCAGAAGGTCATGTCGAAAAAGAACCCGTCGAAGGGGTAGTTTCCCGCAAGCTCGTCGACCTGGGCGAGCGCGAAACGCCGGTACTCCGCGTTGTTCGGGCAGAGGTGGCCGTAGCGCTTGCCCATGAAGGAGCCTTTCGCGACAGGGGCGCTCGGAACGATCCGCCAGTCAGGATGGTCGATCCATGCCCTGTTGTTGAAAATGGCGCTGTAGTACGCGAAGGTTTCCAGGCCCAGCCTTTTGCAGGCGGCGACCGACTCTCCGACGAGATCTCTCTTCCCGAGAGCGCCGTGCACGGGCCCGACCCCGCTCGGCCAGTACGCGAGGCCGACATGGGAGAGGCAGTACAACATCACCGATTCGACTCCGGCTGCGGACCACGTGGACGCCATGGCTTCAGGATCGAAGGCCGACAGAAAAGCCTCGTCCCAGTCGGGGATGTGCATGTCCAGGAGGAGTCGGCGGAACCTCTGTCGGGGTGCGAGACGATGGGTCCCGCTTCCCTGATCGAGACCCTTGTCCGGGACGGATGTGGCGGGCATCTCTTGCCTCCCCGATCGCGATGAATGATATAGTTCTACTTCGATATAATCTGAATCGAACTATAGTATCGATCCGCTTCCGGCTGCTGTCAATGGAAAAAGCGCGCCACACGTGGCAGGAAAACATGCGGACATTCCTGAAACGCACGAGCGGCCTCGCCGCCTTGCCTGATGCAGAAACTAACCGAAGAACAGGTCGCTTGCATTGCGATGAGTGTGCACTATACTTAGTGGCTGAATCGGTCGGTTCTGTGTGTCGTCGATTCGTATACCCGAATGCGAGGAGGCGATCGTGGCCGCGAAAAGAATCCTGCCGGGCCTCTTTGTTTTCCTCTGTTTCCTTCTGCCGGCGCTTCCGGTTTCGGCTCAGCCCTCCGGCGCAAAGCTGCCGGAGCCGATCTCCTTCTCTGTGCTGCTCAATGAAAAGGAAGGGATCGGTTTTAAACCCGATTGGCTCATACTGAAAGAAATCGAAAGGCGCAAGAACGTACACTTTTCGGTCAGAGCCGTTCCGGACTCCACATATGGCAAAACCCTTCCCGAGGTGCTTGGCTCGGGAAACATTCCGGACATAGTCCTCAAGGTCTGGCCCGAGCCGGTAGTGTCCTTCGCCGCTTCGGGACTCCTCCTCCCCATCAGCGACTACGAATACCTCATGCCCAACTATACCCGCTACATCCGCGACAACGGTCTCGAAGAGGAAGTCGACAAGCTCAGGGACGAGAACGGCAAGTATTATGTGCTTCCCGGATTCCAGCGGGAAATCCAGGTGCAGCAGTGGATTTACCGGAAGGATCTCTTCGACCGGTACGGGATTCCCGCTCCCGCGACCTACGATGAACTCTTCAAGGCCCTGATCTTCCTCAAGGAGAAGTATCCGGAGTCGAGGCCGATCAGCGCATGCTGGGGAGGCGCTCACCTCTTCGCGATGATGGGTTCCGGCTTCGGGATTCCCGCGGGCTGGAACGGCGACAGGCTCTACGATCCGAAGATGGATTCCTGGATCTACGCCCCCGGCACAAAGAATTGGCAGGAGATGTTCCGCTTCCTCGCCCGGTGTTACAAGGCCGGACTTCTCGATCCCGACATTTTCACGCAGGAGCCTGAGCTGTTCTACAGGAAGCTGGTGGACGGCAGCACCTTCGTGACGGTCACATGGATCTCGTCGGGATTCGACAATTGGAACAAACAGCTCGCGGGGAACGGATTTCCCGGAGGGACATGGGCTCCCCTCATGGTTCCGAGGAGCACGGTCGGAATCCAGGCCCTGCCGGGCGTGGCCCGTTTCCGGAAAGGAACGGCGATTCCCGTGAGGGTCATCCGCGAGCCGTATTTCCGCAGACTCATCGAATTCCTCGACTGGATCTATTATTCCGAGGAGGGGCGCAGCCTTTCCGTCTGGGGCGTGGAAGGCACGACATACTCGGTTTCGGGCGGAAAGAAGGAATTCCTGCCCTCGATCAGGAGCTTCACCCACCCGGACGCGAAAGGAGAGATCGGCAGGGATTTTGGTCTCAGTGTCGTGTTCGATCTCTGCGAGGTTCCCGATTTCGAAGACGCGAAGAAGCCGCCGGAGATAGCGGATTTTCTCAACAAGGTGCTGGCGAGGAAGGTGACGGAAAAGCTGTCGCCGACCCTGACCCTTTCGGCGGACGACCTGGACACGATCCGGGTTTTCGGCGCGGAGCTGACGAACTACGTGAGCGGCATGATCAGGGCTTTCATCACGGGGAGCTCGGACATCGACAGGGGCTGGAAGGAGTATGCCGCGAACCTCGAGAAGAAAGGCTCGCGCAAGATGGAGAAAATATGGAACGACGCGTGGAAAAGCAGGCCGAATGCGCTTAAAAAGCCATAACGCCAATCTGGGCTGGCTTTTTCTGCTGATTCTCGCGGGCCCCCTCTGGGCCGGAGGCCGTGTCGTGCGGGTCGGCTTCCCGGTGATCCCCGGAATTTACGACTATGATAAAAACGGAAGACGGAGCGGGTATTTTTACGAACTTCAGGAAATGATAGCCGCGAAGCAGGGCTGGACGCTCGAGTATATCGACGCCCCCTGGGACAGATGCGTCACCATGCTCGACTCGGGGGAAATCGACCTCCTCGGCTTCGTCGGCAGGGATTTTACCGGAGACAGGCTCTTCGATTACAACAGGGAGAGCGTCATCGCGACATGGGGCTCTCTCCTCCTTCAATCCGGCGTCGCCTACGCGGGCATTGAAAGCCTTCAGGGCAGGACCATCGCCCTCGTCCGGGGCAGGAACGAGACGAACGAATTCCTCCAGTTCGTCCGCGCGGCCAACACGACGGTGATCCCCATCTACAGCGACGGCGCCGACAGCCAGATCAAATCCTTCGTCGCGAAAAAGGCTGATGGCATCGTCCTTCCTTCTCACCTTCTCGTCTTTCTCATGAAGAACGGCAGCTACACCGACACCCACATCGTCTTTTCGCCGAGGGCCTACGGTTTCGCCGTCAAGACCGGAACGAACGCGCAGCTGCTCGACGGAATCGACCTCGGCCTCCGGGAGATCAAGGACCGCTCGCCCGGAACGCTGCAGCAGCTCAAGAGGCGATACCTTGAAGCGCCCGAATCACAAGCTCTGCCGCTGTGGGTGCTTATCCTTCTGTTTTTCCTCGTGCTCGTGGGCATCGTCGCCCTCATCTTCATAGTCACCCTCCGTTTCCAGGTCGGGAAGCACACGCTCGCGCTGACACGACAGCGCGACGAGTTGCAGCGGCTGACGGAGGAGGCGGAGAAGGCCAACAAGGAACTCGAGTCTTTCTCCTATTCGGTATCGCACGATCTCCGGGCTCCCCTGCGCGCCATCGACGGGTATTCCCATTTCCTGATCGAAAACCACGGAGACAAGCTCGACGAGGATGGAAAGAGGCTTGTGGAAAGAATCAGGGCCAACACTCTCAAGATGGAGGGGCTGATAGCCAGCCTCCTGAATCTGTCCCGCGTGGGGAAGGCATCCCTGGCGTACGAGAACGTCGACATGTATGCGATGGTCGGCGCCGTCCTCGCCGAGGCGGAGACCGAGGAAACGCGCGGTACGTTTAAAATATCTGTCGTCTCCCTCCCCGATGCATGGGGCGATGCGACCCTCCTCCGGCAGGTCTGGTACAACCTGATATCCAACGCCTTCAAGTATTCGATGAGGTCGGCGGTCCGGAGCATCGAGATCAGAGGCAAAGTGGAGGGTGGGGAATGCCGGTACTCCGTGAAGGATTCGGGCGCCGGATTCGACCCAGCCTATGCCGACAAACTCTTCGGCGTCTTCCAGCGCCTCCACAGCGCCACGGAGTATCCGGGAACCGGCGTGGGACTCGCCACTGTGCAGAGAATCGTGCACCGGCACGGGGGCTCCGTGCGCGCCGAGGGGCGCGTGGGAGAAGGAGCGACTTTCTTTTTCTCGATCCCGGTGAGAACTTTGGAAGCTCGTTCCTGAATGCCGCCCTGATGCTGAAAGCGGTCGTGTCGCACGGGTCGGGGAGAGAAAAGGGCCGCAGCCTCCGGATTCCGGCCGCGGCCTGACAGGGTTCAAATTCCGGGCCGTATCCTGTTTCTGGTCGCGAGCATCGCGGCTATATAGAAGATCGCGCTCACGATGATGGTATCGAGGGCAGTCACTGTCGTGAAGGTGATTTTGGCGTATTGGACGACAAAGCCGAATGCCGCCCCGACTGCCCAGGCGAGCATGGGCAGAACCCTGACCGGGGGCATCGACTCGACTTTTTCCGGTTTGTAACCGCCGTTGAGCTCACCTCTGAACAGGAAATAGTCGACGATCATGACCGAGGCCGCGGATGGGATCAGGATGGCGATGACATTGAGGAAGGACTGAAACCCTGCCGCGGTGTTGATGCCGAGGAGCGCGAGGACGGTTCCGGCCGTGCCCGAGATCGCCGTGATCGTGACCTTGCTGAGTTTGGGGAAGAGTGCGTTGACCGAGAGAGCGCCCGAGTACAGGTTGACGTCGTTCGTTGTCCAGGAGGCGAGTACGATGGTCAGAACGGCCATTATGGCCCAGATGGGCGATCCGCCCTTCAGCATTATCTTCGAGAAGTCGAACTCGCCGCCCGAGCCCTTTATCATGATGGCCCCGAGGCTGAGAATGACGGGGAAGCCGATGACCATGCCGAAGAAGAGGCCCCAGCCTGCGGCCGGTTTGCCCTTCGCGTAGCGTGTCACATCGGGAGTGATGGTCGCGCCGATTATGAAAGAGCCGATGAGGAGGGAGACGGCGGCGCCGAAGGGCATGGCGGCTCCCGCGGCGGCGGCCGGAGCCGCTATCGGGGCGCTATACTCGCGGATTATCGTCGCGACAAGCATCACGATGATGAGAGGCATCGCGAGGACGCTGAGCTTTTCAATGGCTTTGTAGCCGACAATGGCTGTCAGGGTGATGAGGAAGCCGCCCAGGAGGGTGTAGACCCAGGCGGGGATTCCCGTTCCGAGCACCAGCATGAGGCCGCCGTCGCCGAAGCCCGAGACCATGAAGCCGAGCTGTACGCCGAACCAGCCCCAGAGGGCGAAGAAAAGCAGGATCTGGAGAATGTTCGCGCCGATCTTCCCGAAGGTGAAGCGTGCGGTGAGTCCTGTGGACAGTCGGGTTCCCGCTCCGAGTATTCCGGTCAGGATGGAGACAATGCCGAGGACGACGCCCGCAGTGACATAGATCGCGATCGAAGTTCCAAGGGGCAGGGGCCCCGCGATCAGCCCGGAGATAAAGAAAACCGGCAGGCACATGGCGCTTCCCCAGTAGACCATGCCTATTCCGAACCAGCCTTTGCCTTCGGCCAGGGGCACCGGTTTGGCGCCGTAGTCTTCCGTCAATTCGGTTTTTCGACCCATCTTCTCTGTCATTATCCGCTCCTCCTCCCTTTCGAGTCACGCGGCTGCCAGGGTCGCGTGTCATTCGGATCGATTATCGTTTTCTCAGGTCTCCCACGGCTTTTACCCGGAATCTGACCGCGCTGGAGGGCAGGTAGGCCAGGGGAATCTCTTCGATCTCGACTATGCCCACTGTCCCTTCATCCGCGCCCGCCCGGACGGCTTCCGCGACTGCCCTCTCCTTGACCTCTTCCATCACCCTGTCCCGGCCCTTGCCGGCCACATCGAAGACGCCGTCGACAGTGCCGGAGACCTGGGCTATCGCCGCCCCGATCGCGTTGGCGACATCGAAATTCGCGGGACGAAGGACCTGGCTCGCTCCCGCGAGGGAGTCGGGCAGGAGCACGCTGCCGCCGCCTACCAGGATCACCGGCACTCCCGCGGAGGAGGTTTTCATTGTGTCGATCAGGTTTTCCGTCATGCGTTTCATGACCGCCGCCGCGGCGGCCGCCTGTCTCTTGTCGATGCCCGCCGCGAGGGAGCTGTCTCCCATGTCCGCGAGTCCCGCCGCGACGGCGATGTCGCTCGCTGTCAGCGTCGAACCGCCGAAGACGAGAGCCTCGGAGCCGATGCGATATCCCACGGACCGGGGACCGACAGTGATGGGCGTGGACTCAAGATGTACCAGAGAGCCTCCTCCCAGCCCGATCGAGATGAGATCCGGCATGCGGAAATTGGTGCGCACGCCGCCGACATCTGCCGCCGCGCTCGACTCGCGGGGGAACCCCTTGCTCAGGACTCCGACATCAGTCGTGGTGCCACCCACGTCCACCACGATTCCGTCAGAGATTCCTGAAAGGTAGGCTGCGCCGCGCAGAGAGTTGGTGGGACCGGAGGCGACCGTGAGCACCGGGTAGCGCATGGCGTATTCCACCGACATGAGGGTGCCGTCATTCTGGGTTATGAAGAGATCGGCGCTGATGCCGTGCTTGCCCAGGGCATTCCTGAAGCTCCCGTAGGCCTTCCCGGCGAGTTTCCGGATGGCCGCGTTCAGGATGGCGGCATTTTCCCGCTCGATCAGGCCTATGCTGCCTATCTCGTGGGACAGGGTTACCGGAAAATCCTTCCCCAGAATTTCCTGCGCCAACTCGGCGACCAGAAGTTCGTGGCCATGGTTTACCGGAGCGAAGGCCGACGAGACGGCCAGGGCTTCGGCGCCGGAGCGCCCGGCGGCTTCCAGTGCCCTGCGGATTTCATCCCTGTCGGGCTCCGCGATGGCGACGCCCGTGTATTCGTAGCCGCCCTTCACGATCGCGTATGTCCCGCCTATTGTCCTGAGCAGGTCTTCCGGCCATTCCACGAAGGGCGGAATGGAAAATCCGGAAGGTCCGGAAAGCCGGATGACGGATACCCGCGAAAGTCCTTTGCGCTCTATGATGGCATTGGTCGCATGGGTGGTGCCGAGCATGGCATCCGTGACGGATTCCGGGGAGATCTCCGAAACCGAAAGCACCCGCACTACCGCCGCATCGATGCCCGACAACACGTCGGGACTGGTCGCGACTTTCGCCTTCGCCACAACTCTGTTGTTCCCGTCCAGGATTACGGCATCCGTGTTGGTTCCGCCGACATCGATACCGAGTCTGTAGTTCATCGCGCACCTCCGGCAAGCTTCTCGATAGGCAGATAGTCCAGGTCATACTTGAAATAACGCGGACCCACCTGCCTGAGACCGGCTTCGGTGCGCCAGATCGGGTTGCAGGGCATGCCCACGACGACGCAGCGGCGGCCGTATTTCAGGTGCTCGGTCGTGATCGGCAGACCGCGTTCCTGGTCCAGGACCGTGATGAGGTCGGGCGTCATGGCCGCGGCCACGCCGTCGCGCCTGCCCACGAGGTTCTCGTTCTGGAAATCGAGTTCGAAAACGGAGCCTTTGTCCGCTTCGAGGCCTTCGAAGCTCACCGTCCCGCGGATGAAACCGCTCGTCAGGTCGCGGCGCACATCGGATATCTTGCCCTCGAACAATCTGAAACCCTTCGATATTTCCAGGATGCCTTCCACCGCGCTGATCCGGGATCGCCCCGCCTCCAGGATCTTTTCGCCTATCCTCTGTGCGAGCGTCATGGTTCCGCGCACAGCCAGTCGTTTGAGCGTGGAACCGTCCATGCTGTAGATGCCGAGCATGGAGGAGAGCCCCATAGCCACGGTCGCCGTTCGCGAGAGTATTTCGCTCCATTGGTTGGTCACGGTTTCGATTATCAGCTTGTTGCCCTTTTCATCGCACACGACCATGGGAGTGGAGGAAACGCCCCCTATGCTGAACGAAACCATGGGCAGTTCGGGGAAGGCGCGGCCCATGCCGTCGCCGTCCACGAGCGGAAGGCCGAGGCAGGCCGCCGTGTAGATGGGGATACAGGAGTTCAGGCCTCCCGCTTCTATGGATATGACCGCGAAGGCCTTCCTGCCGAGGAATTTCTCGAGCGCGCGGAAGGCCATTTCCGGTTCGGCCCCGTTGGGCAGTTTTTCCAGCATGACGGCTGGTGCACCCATCATGGCGGAGGGAATGACCAGTTCGCCGTCGGGCACATCGTCCGCGTCGATCAGGCGCACCGGTCCGTGCTTCCGGATGGCCTGTTTGGCCATCAGTTTTCCGACGTAGGGATCGCCTCCGCCGCCGGAACCGAGCACCGCCGCGCCCATGGCGATTTTCTCGATATCGTCCTCGTTCAAGTAGCGCATGACAGCTCCTTTTCTTGATGTATCTACAGGATTTGGCTGAAAACCCTACAGGACATAGCGCAACTGGAAGGTGTCTCCCCCGATCGCGAAAAAGGTTTCCGAGCTCAGAAGGCCATCCACTTTCTTCAGCTCTTCTTCCAGAAAACGCTGGTAGGAATGCTCCTCGTTGAACATGACGACGGCCATGATGTCGAACCTCCCGCTGACGGAGGAGGCTCCCACCACGCCTTTCAGCGACGAGATCGCGTTCAGCGCCGCCGTCATCTTCTGCGGCAGAATCTTGAAACCTATATATGCGGCCTGATGGTTTTCGAGGGCGGTCGGATTCACGAGGCTGATGATCTGCAGCGCACCGCTCTCTATCATTCTGTTGACCCGGTTGCGCACCGTATTCGTCGTGAGGCCTACGGTCTTGGCTATTTCCTGGTAGGGAGTGCGTCCGTTCCACAGATTGCGGATGATTTCGATGTCGTAGTTGTCGAGTTTGTAGCTCATGGTTTTCCTTGAGTGCCAGTTTTCATATGGAATGTATGAATTGTCAATAGTTATTGTAAAAAATATGCAAGTACACTGTTATTTTGCTGATTTATGTGTATATGCACAACATGAGGAAGGCGTGGAAATCGAGCGGGCTATCTTCGGACGCAGAAGCGTGTCGGGGCTTTCGTCGCCCTCGCCGGACCACCGGCCCATCGGCAAACAGGCTCACCAGCCCCTGAGCTTCCTGACGAAATCCCCGACGGCGCCGACTCCATCCTGCCCGGCCCCGCGCGCCCGGTTGAAGACGGCGAGGGCGGCGCTCCCGACTATCGCGCAGTCGGCGTATCCCGCGAGAGCTTCCATTTGGGCTCTCTCTCCGAGCCCGAACCCGGCGGCCACGCGGCGGCCGGTCGCATCGCGGAGGGCGGCGAGCCTCTCTCGCGCCTCACCGGTGATCTGTGTCGCCCGTCCCGTCACTCCGAGGCGCATCACGGCGTAGATGAACGGTGAGGAGCTCCGTGCGGCAAGCTCGCGAGCCCTCACGGCGCCTGTGGAAGGGGCGATGAGGGGCACGAAGGCGAGGCCCGAGTCGGCCATGATTTCCGGCAGCCTGTACTCGGGTTCATCCTCCGGACAGTCGGGCACAATGACACCGTCGAGCCCGTTCCGGACCATGTATCCGGCGAGTCTCTCGATGCCGAAGGCCAGGAGAGGGTTCAGGTAGCTCATGACGATGATGGGTTTTCCCGTCCGGTCGCGGAGCCGGGCGAGCATGTCGAGACAGGAAGCCGTCGTAGCGCCCGATGCCAGAGCTCCGTGGTTGGCCGCGACGATGGCCGGCCCGTCCGCGGATGGGTCGCTGAAGGGGATCTGGGCTTCGATGATGTCGCTCCCGGCATCGGTCATGGCGCGCATGAGCCGCTCTGAGGTCGCGAGATCGGGGTAACCGCAGACGGCGTGAGTCATGAGGCTGGGGAGGCGCCGGGACTCGGGGCCACGTTGGGACTCCGAAGGGTGGCGGCGCGTGTTTTTTTCGAACGCCGCGCGGATTCGCTCAATTCCGGTCATCGTCGGTCTCCTTGCATTGTGGCTCCGAACCCCTGTTTCGCGCCGCGGAATCTCTGATTCGCGCAGCTTCGTTTTCGAGGAAGGCGAGCCAGTCGTCGCGGTCGAAACGGGGAGCGGTGATGAAGATGTCTTTGTCCCCCCTGCCGGAGATGTTGACGACGACGATCGCGTCTCTGGCCAGCTCCGGCATGGCGCGGAAGGCTCCGGCGAGGGCGTGGGAGGATTCCAGCGCGGCCATGATGCCCTCTTTGCGGGCCGCGAGAGCCAGGGCGGCGAGGACTTCGTCGTCGGTCGCGCTCGTGAACTCGATGCGGCCCGTCGTTCCGAGATGGGCGAGTTCCGGACCGATTCCCGCGTAGTCGAGCCCCGCGCTCACCGAATGGGTGGGCTTCAGCGAACCGTTGTCATCCTGGAGGAAGATGGATTTGTATGCCTGGACGACGCCGACTTTGCCCGTCCTGCCCATGCGCACCGCGTGCGCGCCCGACGCTATCCCGAGGCCGCCGGCCTCGACGCCGACGAGCCTGACTGAGTCTTCCAGAAAGGCGCTGAACATTCCGATGGAATTGGAGCCGCCGCCGACACAGGCGAAAATGACGTCGGGGAGCCGTCCCTCCCGCTCGATGATCTGGCGCCTGGTTTCCCTTCCGATGACGCTCTGGAAATCCCTGACCATAGTCGGGTAGGGGTAGGGACCCAGGGCCGAGCCGAGAAGGTAGTGGGTGTCGTCGATGCGTTCGGTCCAGTTTTTGAGGGCGGCGTTGACTGCGTCCGTGAGGGTCCGGCCGCCCTCGGTGACCGGCGTCACCTTCGCGCCGTACATGCGCATGCCGAAAACGTTGGGATGCTGGCGCGCCATGTCGACTTCACCCATGAAGACCTCGCACTCGAGGCCGAGTTTCGCGCAGACGGCCGCGGTAGCGAGACCGTGCTGCCCGGCCCCGGTCTCGGCGATGACGCGCGTTTTGCCCATCCGCTTCGCGATAAGCGCCTGACCGAGGGCGTTGTTGATCTTGTGGGCCCCGGTGTGGGCGAGACCTTCGAGCTTGAGGTAAATTTTCCGGCCGCCGAACTCGCGGCTCAGGTTTTCGGCGAAGTAGAGCGGAGTCGGGCGGCCGATGTAGTCGGCGCAGAGCCTCTCAAACTCGCTCTGGAAGGCGGGATCGATCCGGGCGGCGGAGTAGGCGGCCTCCAGTTCCTCGAAGGCGGGGCGGAGCACTTCGGGGATGTAGCGGCCGCCGAACTGCCCGAAGTACCGCTCCTCGCGCCGGCCTTGGCCGATCCCGGCTGGGTCCGGTCGATTGCCGTCGCTCTGGCGCGGGTCCGCCCGGTCGCAGCCGATCGGGCCTGGGCCCGCTTCGCCGCACAAAGCGGCCCCGGGCATCGTCCTTCCCGTCTGTTCGTCTTTTTCAAACATCGGATGCATCCTCCCTTTCCATTCCGCGAGGCGCGTCGAGCTCCCGGAACAGGGCGGCGAGCTTCTCTTCCGACTTTTTGCCCGGCCGCTCTTCCACTCCCGACCCCACATCGATCCCGTCGGGCCCGAGGTCGCGCACGATCTTTGCGACATTTTCCGGCCTGATCCCTCCCGCGACGAAGACTTCTTTGCCGGCTTTCCGGGCAGAGGCGATGGCGGCCCGCGCGCGTTCTTTGTCCATCGTGGTACCGCTGCCTCCGTACATCCCCGGCACGGCCGCGTCGAAGAGCAGGCGGGAGCAGGTGTAGCGCCTGATTCCGGTATCCAGGTCGACGCTCGTACCGGCATCCCGACCCTGCACCGACGCGGTGACGGCGTCGCCCGCTCTGTTCGCGGAGATCCGGAGGGCGCGATACCAGGGGAAATCGAACGCCGCACAGTCTTGCGGGCTCTCGTCTCCATGGATCTGGGCGAGATCGATGCCTGTCTCGCGGAGAATAGCCGCCATCCTCTCCGGAGACTCGTTGACGAAAACAGCGACTGTCTTCGCCTGCCCGAGCAATCCGGCGGACTTGAGCCGGGAGACGATGACCGCTGCCTCGCAAGGCGGGATCTGCCGGATCGAAGGGGCGAAGATGAATCCGATGAGGTCGGCTCCGAGTCCGAGGGCGCAGGCAGCGTCCTCATAGTTCGTCAGGCCGCAGATCTTGACGCTCGGTCTCACGCTTCCTCCCCTCGGGAAGAAACGCGCATCCGCATATCCCGTCCGGCCTCGGTCAGCGCGTCGACAAAGGATCTCACCTCCCGCTCGGGCTCAGCCGCCGTCACGAAGGCTTCGCCAATGAGGAAGGCGCCGAATCCCTGACGGTAGAGGCCGACCGCGTCCGCGGCCGTCTTCAGGCCCGACTCAGCGACGGCGACGATGTCCTTGGGAAGCGTTCCCGGCTTTGCCCGGGCGAACTCCGCTCTGGCGAACTCGGCCCTGACGAGTAGGTCCCGGGCGCGCGTCCCATCGACGGAAAAATCCCTCAGGTTCCGCATGTTGACGCCTATGGCGTCGGGGCCGCAGGCGACTGCCTTTTCGATCTCGTCTTCGCCGTGGATTTCGACGAGCACCGAGAGTGAGCGTTCATGGGCGCAGTCTGCGAGCTCCCGGAGCGCGCCTGAGTCAAGAATGGCCGCTATGAGGAGGATGGCGTCGGCGCCGATGGCCCAGGCCTCTTCGATCTGGTACGGGTCGACGATGAAATCCTTGCGGAGGATGGGGAGGGACACAGCCTCTCTCACCGCCTCGAGATGGGAGGCCGAGCCGAGAAAAAATCGCGGCTCGGTGATGACGGATACCATGCCCGCGCCCCCCTTCGCGTAGGCTGTCGCGAGTGCCGCGGGATCGTAGTCAGCCTTCATCATTCCCCGTGAAGGAGAGGCCCGCTTGCATTCCGCTATGACGAGCGGCCGCAGCGTCGGCCGCAGTCCCTGGCTCGACTCCGGCTCCGGCTCCGGCCGGGAAGGAGATTGGGGCATGAAGGCTGCCAGCGGCTTCCGCGAGACCCTCTGCAGCGAGGATAGAGGGCGTTCGCTCTTGTCGGCCGCGATGTCGACCTTTCTTGCCTCGACAATGCGTTCCAGGATGTCCGTCATCTGCCCTCCCGGGGCCCGCTGAACGCGCGCAGCCTGGCGAGAACCTCCGCGGCGCGGCCTGAATCGATCGATGCCCGGGCCGACGAGATTGCCGCGCCGAAATCGGGAGCGAGCCCGGCCACGAGGATCGCGGCGGCAGCGTTCAGGACGACGACGTCGCGCTTCGGACCGGCCTCCCCTGAGAGCACTCGCTCGGTGATTTTCGCGTTCTCCGTCGCGTCCCCTCCCTTGAGGTCCCCGGCCTCGCACTGCGCGAAGCCATATTCGGCCGGGTCGAGGATCCATGAGCGGGTCCATCCGTCCCGGAGCTCCGTCACCTTGGTCTTCGCCGCGAGGCTGATCTCGTCGACCCCGTCGAGGCCGTGAACCACGAGCGCGCGATGGACCCCGAGCGCCGCCAGGACGGAGGCTGCAGTCTCGGTGAGTTCGGGGGCGTAGACACCCATGACCTGGGAGGCGGCGCGGGCGGGATTGAGCATGGGGCCGATCATGTTGAACACGGTCCTGAAGCCGACTTCGCGGCGCGGTCCCATGATTCCGCGGAAGGCGGGGTGGTAGGCCGGCGCAAAGAGGAAGGCCATGCCTGTCGTCTCGATGGCGCGCACGGCCTCGGCCGGCTTCAGGTCGATGGGAACGCCGAGGGCCTCGAGGACATCTGCGGAGCCCGAGCGGGAGGTGATCGAGCGGTTGCCGTGCTTCGCCATCTTCACGCCGGCTCCCGCGGCGACGAAAGACGCTGTCGTCGAAATGTTGAAGGTGCCCGAGGAATCCCCGCCCGTCCCGCAGGTGTCGGTGAGGGAGAGCCCTTCCGGAAGCGGCAGGCGCAGGGCTTTGTCCCGCAGGGAGGCAGCGAAGCCCGCGATCTCCGCGACCGTCGGGCCTTTCAGGGTGATCGCCGCGAGGAAGGCCCCGACCTGTGCCGGCGTGACGAGGCCCTCGGCTATCTGGTCCATGAGACTCGCCGCTTCCTCGCCCGACAGGGACTCGCGGGCGGTCAGCCGTTTCAGCATGGCCTTAAAGGAAGGTCTTTCCTTCACGCCCGAGAGGAAATTGCGCAGGATTCTCTGCCCCTCCTCCGTTCCGACCGATTCGGGGTGGAACTGCAGTCCCTCGATGCGGAGGGAGCGGTTCCTGATGCCCATGATCTCGCCGTCCGAAGCCCGCGCCGTGACCTCGAAGCCTTCCGGGACCGTCGTCCTGTCGATGCACAGGGAGTGGTAGCGCACGACCCGCAGGGGGTTGGGCAGATCCGCGAAGACTCCTGTCCCGTCGTGCGAGGCGAGGTCGGTCTTTCCGTGCATGATGCGCGCCGCCCGGACGATTTTCGCCCCGAAGGCCGCTCCGATCGCCTGGTGACCGAGGCAGACGCCCAGGATGGGCTTCTTTCCCGCGAAATGCCGGATGAGTTCCACCGAGCGCCCCGCTTTTTCCGGACTGCCCGGGCCGGGCGAGATGACGAGTTGGTCGAAATCGAGGGCTTCGGCCTGTGCGCAGTCGATCTTGTCGTTGCGGACGACCTTCACCTCTTCGCCGAGCATCATGAAACCCTGCGCGAGGTTCCAGGTGAAGGAATCGTAGTTGTCGATGAGCAGGATCATACTCTGCCTCCGATAGGCCGGCCGGCAGCCCGCTCGAGCGCGGCGAATATGGCCCTGGCCTTGTTCAGCGTCTCCTCGTACTCTTTTTCCGGGACCGAGTCGTAGACGATCCCCGCCCCTGACTGGTTGTAGATTTTTCCGTCCTTCGCGACGGCCGAGCGGATCGCGATGCAGGAGTCGAAACCTCCGCGGTAGCTGAAATACCCGACGAGGCCCGCGTAGGATCCCCTTCTGGAGGGCTCCAGCGCGTTGATGATCTCCATGGCGCGGATCTTGGGCGCTCCGGAGACCGTTCCCGCGGGAAAAGTCGCCCGGATCACGTCGAAGACGTCGACGCCGGGTCCGAGTCTGGCGGAAATTTCCGAAACGATGTGCATCACATGGGAGTACATCTCGACTTCCATCATCCTGTCGATACTGACCGTGCCGGCCGCGGCAATCCTGCCGAGGTCGTTGCGTGCGAGGTCGATGAGCATGAGGTGTTCGGCCCTCTCCTTCTCGTCGGCGAGGAGTTCAGCCCTGAACGCCGCATCTTCCTCGGGGCTTTTGCCGCGCGGCCGGGTGCCGGCTATCGGCCTGAGCATCGCCCTGCCGTCCTGAACCTTGACCATGACCTCGGGCGAAGCCCCGAAGAGCACGAAGTCGCCGAAATCGAGGTAGAACATGTAGGGCGAGGGATTGATCGAGCGAAGGGAGCGGAAGACCGCGAAAGGATCGCCCGAGAACTCCGAGCAGAAACGCTGCGAGAGAACGACCTGGATGGCCTCGCCCGACGCGATGAGTTCCTTCGCCTGCCGGACCGAATCCTCGAATGCTTCCCTCGTCATGTTCGGAACGGGCTCACCCGCCGTGAAGCCCGAGACGGGCAGATCCCGCTCGCGGCCGCGCTCGGCTTCGGCCTGCTCCAGGGCCCACGCGATGGACTCGATCCCCTTCACCGCCTCGACATAGTCGGCATCCGGATCCTCTCCTGCCCTGATGTTGCAGATGATCCTGAGGCTGTGCATGAGGTTGTCGAAGGCGAGAGTGTAGCGCGTGATCATGAAGACGGCGTCTGGCAGCTCCGGACCTTCTCCTGCCGGGGGCGGCGGAAGACTTTCCCAGCGCCTGACCGCGTCGTAGCCGAGATAGCCTACCGCGCCGCCGGGGAAGGGGGACAGATCGCCTTCGCCCTCGTAGTGCCGGGCGCGGACCAGGTCGCCGACTGCCCGGAGAGGATCGGTAGATGAAAAGCTGCGCACTGTACCGTTCTCCGCGACCGTGCAGAGCTCGCCTTCTATGGTCAACCGCGCGATAGGCTCGACGCCGAGAAACGAGTATCGGCCGATCGCCGCGCCGCGCTCGGCCGATTCCAGAAGATACGAGGCCTTGAGGGCGTAAAAAGCGTCAATCGGCGTCAGCCTGTCGGCTGAAATTTCCTTGACGACGGCGATGACTCTGCCCGGTCTCGCAGTTTTAAGGTAGTCGACCCTGGATGGACGTACCACGATTCCTCCATGATGTTTCTATTAATAGAAACTATAGCTGCAGACGATATCCGGATACTTTGTTTCTGTCAATAGTAACAGAGAGGGTGATTATCCGAAATTCGAATAATCACCCTCTGGCACGTCGGTTTTTCGTCGATTTTCAGTCTGGGTTCGAGGCCCGCAACACTGCGGCGGGTTTACCGTCCGATCGGTTTTCAGGCCGGCAGTTTGATGTGTACGCGGCCTCCCAGGCGGCAGTAGCGCAGCGCCCCGGTTGTGTCGCGCAGAAATTCTCCCACGGACCCTTTTTTAGGCTCGTCCAGGACGAGGAAGCGATCGCCCTCGCAGAGCACCGCCCTCATGGGAGGGGCAGCGTCGCCCGGCGGACTGTCCGGTCTCGGAAAACCGCCGCGGGGAATATCGCGGAGCGTGAAGCCGCCGGGCCGGCGGGCAAGATCGAATGTCGAGATGGGAAGGTCGTAGCGCCCGGTGTACTCGTCGAGGACCGCCGGTCCCGCGCCCATCAGCGGCGCAGGCTTTTCGGCCGCGACCCCGAACCAGAGTTCGGCGATCCATTCAGCGAGCGAATCGGTGAGGATTCCGCCCGCCTCCGCGTTGGTCAGGAGGGTTGCGGCGAAGTCGCGCCCGGGCGCGAAGTGCAGGGCCGCCTGCTGTCCGTTCGTCGCCCCGCCGTGGCCGCAGATCTTTATCCCGCCCGGCTCGCGCACGAACCAGGACAGTCCCATCTTCCTCCCGAAGCCTGCCGGGATGCGCGGCTCCATCATTTCCGCGATTGTCCCGGATTCCATCACGCGTTCGCCGCGCGCATTCAGCCCGCCGGCCATCATGAAGCGGGCCCACGCGAGGAGATCTCCCGCGGCGCAGACGCCCCCGCCCACGCAGTTGCCCGCCCGGCCGATGGCCCAGGGGCGCGACACGATGTGCCGGCCACCCTTCTTCTCGTGGCCGACGACGAAGCGATGTGTGATCATGGTGTCGTCGGGGTAGAACCAGCTGCGCTCCATCCCGATCGGATCGAGGAGAAGCTCCTTCAGCGCTGTCTCGTAAGGCTTTCCGGCCGCGATCTCGACGAGGCGGCCGGCGATGTTGAAGCCAGCGTTGTTGTAGGACCAGAGTTCGCCCAGGGGCGTGACCTGCGGCAGCCAGCCGATCGATTCGACCATTTTTCGCAGCGCGTCGTCCCCGTTGCCGAAATCATCGAAATAGTCGCCCACCCAGCCTCCCGTGTGGGTGACGAGATGCCGGGGGGTGAGCCGGGCGACGACCTCCGGGTCCGACATGGCGAAGCCGGGGATCAGGTTCCGTACCGGGCTGTCCATGTCGAGCTTTCCGAGTTCGGCGAGGCGCAGGAGGGCTGCCGTCGTCATGGTCTTCGTGATGGAGCCGATCTGGAAGAGGGTCTCCGGCGTGACGCGCAAAGGATTCTCGATGCTGATCCGCCCGAAGGCCGCTGTCATCCCGCGGCCGCCTGCCCAGACGCCGAGGACGGCACCCGGAACACGCAGACGTCGCATTCCTGATTTCACGCGCGAGGCGAGTTCCGCGAAGCGCGCGTCGTCGTCTCGGTGACTGCTTTCCTGACCGCCGCCTTCCCGAACGCCGGGAAGGTCCGCAACGTTCACCGCTTCTTCGCTCATGGATGCTCCTTTTTCCGAACTCTCGCGCTGTTCATCCCTCGAGATGGCAGGCCATGCAGTGATCGGGGCCTATCTGCCTCAGTTCGGGCTTTTCTTCCGCACATCGCGGCATCGCGCGCGAGCATCGCGTGCGGAAGGCGCAGCCCGAGGGCGGATTCAAGGGGCTGGGCACGTCGCCGCCCAGGATGATGCGCCGCGAGGCTCTGGACCGTTTGGGGTCGGCTATCGGCACCGCGGAGAGCAGCGCCTTGGTGTAGGGATGGCGCATCGCCGTGTAGAGCTCGGCGACGGGCCCGGTCTCCACGAGGCTGCCCAGGTACATGACCCCGACCCGGTGCGAGATGTGCCTGACCATGGAAAGATCGTGCGACACGAAGAGGTAGGTCAGGCCGAAGCGTTCCTGGAGATCCTCCAGCATGTTCACGACCTGGGCCTGGATCGACACGTCCAGGGCCGATATCGGCTCGTCGCAGATGATGAACTCGGGTTCGACGGCGAGCGCGCGAGCGATTCCGATCCTCTGCCGCTGGCCGCCCGAAAATTCGTGCGGATAGCGGTTGATGTGGTCGCTCTTGAGCCCCACGAGACCGATCAGTTCGCGGACCCGCTCGCCCGCCTCCTTCCCTTTCCGGAGACCGTGCAGGGAGAGCGCCTCCCCGACTATGTCGCCCACCGTCATGCGGGGATCCAGCGAGGAATAGGGATCCTGGAAAATCATCTGCATCTTCTTGCGCCAGGGCAGAAGCTCTTTCGCGCTCAAGGTCGAGATGTCGGCGCCGTCGTACAGGATGCTGCCCGCCGTCGGATCGTAGATCCTGATGATCGTGCGGGCGGCCGTCGTCTTGCCGCAGCCCGACTCGCCGACGAGGCTGTAGGTCTCCCCCTTGGCTATCGAAAAACTGATGCCGTCCACCGCTTTCAGGATCCGCGTTTTCCCGCCGAAGAAGCCTTTGCGCATTTCGAAATGTTTTTTCAGGTTGCGCACTTCGATCATGGCCGCGCCCCTTCCCAGGCGCGTTTCGGAGCCCGGGCGTGGAGGAGCCAGCAGGAGGCCCTGTGCGTGTCCGACAGGACCGTGTCGGGCGGTTCGTGCAGGGCGCAGACCTTCATGGCGCAGGCGCACCTCGGCGCGAAGGCGCAGCCGGGCGGCGGCGCGAGAAGATCGGGGGGGCTGCCCGGTATCGGCACGAGCTTCCGGCGGACAGTCGCGTCGACCTCGGGGATCGAGCGCAGGAGTCCCCACGTGTAGGGGTGCCGCGGATCGTAGAAAATTTCGTCCACCGTGCCGGTTTCGGCGATCTTGCCACCGTACATCACGAAGACGCGGGAGCACATGCCCGCGATCACGCCCAGGTCGTGGCTGATGAGGATGATCGAGGTATCCAGCCGCCGTTTCAGGTTCCGCATGAGGTCGAGGATCTGCGCCTGGATGGTGACGTCCAGGGCTGTCGTCGGCTCGTCCGCGATGAGGAGCTTCGGCTCGCAGGCTATCGCGATGGCAATCATCACCCGCTGGCGCATTCCGCCCGAGAACTCGTAAGGGTACTGCTTCAGGCGCTGCTCCGGATCGGGAATCTCCACGAGGCTCAGTATTTCCTTCACTTTCTCTTCGGCGGCGGCCCCGCGCAGACCCTTGTGGATCTTCAGGGACTCGGAAATCTGGTTGCCCACTGTCAGAAGAGGGTTGAGCGATGTCATCGGGTCCTGGAAGATGATGCCGATCTCCTTGCCGTAGACGGGACGCATATCGCTGTGGCTCAGCCCGGCCAGATCCCGGCCCGCGAACATGATGCCGTCCGATTCGATGCTCGCCTGGGGCGGCAGGAGCCTGAGAAGAGAGAGCATGGTCACGCTCTTGCCCGAACCCGACTCGCCGACGATGCCCACCGATTCGCCCACCTCGATGCCGAAGGAGACGCCCCGAACTGCGCGCACGAGGCCCGCGTCGGTCTTGAATGTCGTTTTCAGGTTTCTGATGTCGAGGAGCTTCATCCCGCGGGCCCTTCAGCGTCTCAGGCGGGGGTCGAGGGCATCGCGCAGGCCGTCCCCGATGAAGTTGAGCGCGAAGATGGTGACGCTGATCGCCAGGGCGGGAAAGAGCATCTGGTAGGGCTTGGTGAAGAGCATCGGAATAGCCTCGTTCACGAGGGTGCCCCAGCTCGCCATCGGTACCTGGATGCCGATCCCCAGGAAGCTCAGGAAGGCCTCCGAGAAGATGGCCGAGGGGATGAGGAAGGTTACCGTGACGATGATGGGCCCCATGCTGTTGGGGATGAGGTGGCGGAAGAGGATTTTCAGATCGGATGCCCCGAGTACCTTGGCCGCGAGGGCGTAATCGAGGTGCTTCAGGCTGAGCACCTGGGAGCGGACCATGCGCGCCGTTCCGATCCAGTAGGTGAGGCAGAGCGCGATGAGGATACTCCGCATCGTGTTCCCGAGGAACATCATGATGAGGATGATGTAGAGGAGGGAGGGCAGGCCGATGAGGATGTCGACGATGCGCATCAACACCATGTCCAGCCTGCCGCCGAAGAATCCGGAGATTCCCCCGTAGACGACGCCGACCACCATGTTGATCGCCGCGGTGACCACGCCGATGGAGAGGCTGATTCGCGCCCCGTAGCATACGCGGACGAAGATGTCCCTTCCGAATTTGTCGGTGCCGAACCAGTGAGCCCCCGATGGCCCCTGATTCTGGTTGACGATGTCCTGGCCGTCGTAGCTGTAGGGCGAGACGATCGGATAAAACACCGCGAAGAGCGTGATCGTGACAACGATGAAAAGCCCCAGCATGGCGAGGGGGTCTTTCCGGAACCTGGCCCAGGCATCCTGCCAGTAGCTGCGGCTGGGCCTCGCGATAGCTTCAGCCTCCGTGCCGGAATCGATCGCTTCGAAAAGCTCGGCCGATGGCTCGAATGCGGGTTCGAATCGGGCAGCGCTGTCCGCTTCACTCATTTATTTTCACCCTCGGGTCTATGATGGCGTAGAGAATGTCCACGACAAGGTTGGCTATGATGATGAAGGCGCCGAAGAATATCGTCATGCCGAGGAGAACCGAGTAATCCCGGTCTCCGATGCTGCTCACGAAGTAGCGGCCGATACCCGGAATCGTGAACAGCCGCTCGATGACGAAGCTGCCGGTGAGGAGTCCCGCGATGAGGGGCCCGAGGTAAGTGACCACGGGGATGACGGCGTTGCGCAGGGCATGTTTTGTGATGACGAAGAACTCGCGCACGCCTTTCGATCTCGCGGTGATGATATAGTCCTGCCGCATAACCTCAAGCATACTCGAGCGCATGAGGCGCGTTATGTAGGAAATCGGCCCGAAGGAGAGACCCGCGACCGGCAGGATGTAGTGTTTCCATGAAGAGAGTCCGTACACGGGCAGGACGCGCAGGACCACGGAGAAAAGGAACATGAGGAGGACGGCGAGCACGAAGCTCGGAATCGATACCCCCAGCGTGGCAAAGATCATGGAAGCCCAGTCCATCCATTTGCCGCGCTTCACGGCGGAGATGATGCCGAGAGGTATGCCGACACAGAGCGACAGAATCACGGCGAGGGCGCCGACCCTGGCCGATACGGGGAAGCCCTGCTCGATCAGCTCGTTGATCGTCACGTCCTCCTGTTTGAAGGAGATGCCGAGGTCGCCGCGCGCGAGACTGCGGAGGTAGCTGAAGTACTGGACGGGCAGGGGTTTGTCGAGTCCGTACTTCTCCTGGATTTTCATGAGAATGCTTTTGGGGACTTTCTTCTCTTCGGTAGGGCTGAAGGGCCCGCCGGGAATGGCGTGCATCAGCGCAAACGTGAGGGTGATCAGTACGAGAAGTGTAAGGAGTCCTGCGAACAGGCGTTTCACGATATATGCGAGCATCGACGCCCTCCCGGGCAACAAGAATCCGGATCCACCGCACAGTCCGGCCGGACCGACTCCTGTCGGCCCGGCCGGACGAATGTGAATCACTCCACCGAGGCATATTCGAAGAACGTGTGGCCGATGAAGTTCTTGGTCACGCCCTTGACGCCGGGCTTCGCGATGAACGTATCCGTGTAGTAGTAGAGCGGGAAGACCGGCATCTCGTCCATCAGGATCTTCTCGGCTTTGGCAAAGTTGTCCATCCGCTTCTGCTGGTCGGTGATCTTGCGGTTTTCCGCGAGGAGCCTGTCGTATTCTTTGTTGACCCAGCGGTTGTCGTCGTCGGTCTGCGAGGACTCGAAGATGTCAAGGTTGGTCATCGGATCGGGGTAGTCTCCGGTCCAGCCATCGCGCATTATCTGGAAGTTGCCGTTGCTCATCTCGTCCCAGTAGACCTTGGACTCCCAGGTCTGGATGGTCACTTCGACGCCGAGGTTCTTCTTCCACATGGCCTGCATGGCCTGCGCCGCGTCCTTGTTGCTCTGGTTGTTCATGACGGTGATCGTGACGGGAGGCAGTCCCTTGCCGTCGGGGTAGCCGGCATCGGCCAGCAGCTTTTTCGCGGCGGCGATATCCTCTTTGAAGGGTTCCGGAACGATGTCGCGGAAATTCTTGGCCGGCTTCGTGGCGTAGGGAATGCCATAAGGAATCATGCCGTAGGCTGGTCTTTCGGTGAGCTGCAGGACGTTGCGCACGACCTGCTCGCGGTTGAAGCTGATCGCGAAGGCCTTGCGCACCCTCGCGTCGTCGAAGGGCTTTTTCGTGGTGTTGATGTCGAAGTAGTAGACGCCGATCCGCGGCACCGAGTAGAACTCGGGCGTCTTCTCGAACATCTTCACGGACTCGGCGTTCATATTGTCGGAAACGGAGATCGAGCCGCCCATGTATGCGGCGAGTTCGGCCTCGGCGGCCTCTATGAACACGATCTCGAGCGTCTCGAGCTTCACCTTCGCGGCGTCGACGTAGTTGGGGTTCTTCTTGAGAACGTACTTCTCCTTCGGCTTGATCTCGGTGAGCTTGAAGGGGCCGTTGGAGATGTAGGTCGAGGGAGATTTGGTCCAGGGGGTAGCAGTTTCGACGACGTCTTTGCGCACCGGGTAGTAGGCGGTGACGCAGAGGAGGTCCAGGAAGTAGGCTGTCGGGTTCTCGAGGGTGACTTCCAGGGTCTTCGCATCCAGAGCCTTGACGCCGACATCTTCGGCCTTAGCCTTGCCGTCGTTGTAGGCTTTGCCGTTCTTCAGATAATAGAGGTAGAAAGCCGCCTTGGAGGCGGTCTCGGGGTTGAGGACGCGCTTCCACGAGTACTCGAAATCCATGGCGGTCACGGGTTTGCCGTCGGACCAGAGGGCGTCCCGCAGCTTGAATACATATTTTGTCCCCGTCTTGTCGATGGTGACATCGGCGGCCATGGAAGGTTCCGTCGTGCCGTCCTCTCCCATCTTGTACAGACCCCTGAAGAGGTTCTGCAGCACGATGGACGATCGTGAATACACATTCTTGGTCGGATCCAGCGTCTCCGCTTCGCCGCCCAGGGCATAGACGATTTTCTGCTCTTTCGGCGCCGCGGCGAGACTCGCGACCGCGCCGAAGGCCATCAGTGCCACCGCCGCGAGCAGCGCCACATTTCTCTGTCCTGCCATACAAACCTCCCTTTGTGATTCCCGGATGCTTCCGGGGGCGATCCTGCCCCGATGAAAGGATGAGTCGCTTCTTTTTCGGATTATATCGACCATTTTCACCAATACAAGCTGGTGGGGCAGTTATTGAAATAAATATCCAATGATTCGGGCTTTTACCGCATAAAAACAATGAAACGGCATCCCACGCGACTCGCGAAGCGCAGGAATGCCGGTTCCGGACTCCATGACGGGGATCAGGTCTCGCGGACAATCAGCTCTGGTTCGTAGACGACATGTTTGGGCAGCAAGCCTTCCGCGTGCGGCTCTATGCGTTCGAGAAGGGAGCCGGCGCTGTCGAAGCCGAGCCGATACTTGGGCACCTGTATGCTGGTGAGCCGCGGGATGAACGACGCGGCGGTCTCGATATCGTCGTGTCCGATCACCGACACCTCGCCGGGGACCCGGATGCCCGCGTCGACCATGGCCCTGATGGCTCCGAATGCCATCGCGTCGTTGTAGACGAACAGGCCGTCGAAATCGAAGCCCTCTTGTATCCACTTCGACATGGTCCTGAACGCTGCCTCGGTGTTCGCCTCGCAGCTGCGCGCCGACTTGGCCCCGAAGGGGATTTTCCCTTTTCTGAGCCCCTGGACATAGCCGTTCATGCGGTCCCTGTTGCATGACACAGGCTTGTCGAAACCGAGATACGCGCATCTTTGCCTTCCCGTCGCGAGAAAGCGCTCGGCCGCCAGCTCGCCGGAGCGGCGCGAGTCCGAGACGAAGTATCCGCCTGGGCCCGCCGCGATGTGGCGGACGATCTCGATGTGGGGCGCCTGGATCGCGCCGTAATCTATGGTGTTCTTCAGGTCGCAGGCCGGCACGACCAGTATCCCGGAGACGCGGTAGGCCATGAGGAGGCGGATGTTTCCCGCCTCGGTGTCCGGGTCTTCGTTCGAGGCCAGTATGAGCACCGTGTAGCCCTTGCTGGATACGCAGTCGCTGATGCCCTGGAGTATTCTCGAAAAGAAGGCGTTGTCGATGTGGGTGACGATCACGCCTATCGATTTTGTTCCGCCGGACCTGAGCCCCGAAGCCGCAGCGTGGCGGATATAGCCGAGCTCCTCGGCTATCATTTTGACCCGCGCCTTGGTCGCTTCGCCGATATCGTTTTTGTCGTTGAGCGCCCTGCTGACGCAGTTGACAGAAACTCCGGCCTTTTCCGCAATATCGCGGATGGTCACATATCCCGTTGTTTGCCTTGTTTTGTCAGACACGCTGCCCTCCCGGTGGCCGGAATCTTTCCCTCCTTAGTTTGGTTTTTCAGTATAAAATAGCTTAACAGAAGCGTAAAGTGCCCTGATGATTACATTGATATTATCGCAGCCGTCTGCGATGCCATCCGGGATCTGGCCTGGCTGCTGAATACATGCTGCCTTGCAGGAAACTGCAAGGCAGCGCGTGATTCTTCTTTTTTTATCCCCGGCCGGTGCGTCGTCTGTCGAGCAGGACGGCGAGGATGATTATCGAGCCTTTGACGATCTGCTTGTAGAAGGCCTGGACGCCTAACAGGTCCATGCCATTGTTGATGACGCCGATAATGACAGCGCCGAGAACCATCCCCCAGACCGAGCCGATACCACCGGAGAAGCTTGCGCCGCCGACAATGGCTCCGGCTATTGCGTCGAGCTCGTAGCCCTGCCCAAGGGCCGGGGCTGCCGATTTCAGCCGCGAGGCAAGCAGCGTCGCCGCCAGTCCGACCAGGCCGCCTTCGAGGAGGTAGGCTTTGATCTTTATCCGCGCGGTGTTGATGCCCGCTGCGATGGCGGCGTCCTCGTTCCCCCCCGTCGCGTAGATGTAGCGCCCGAGAGGCCGTTTCTTCATGATGAAATCCATTACAATCGCGATTACGAGGAAGATGAGGACCGACCAGGGAATCATATTGCCTTGATCGAGAGAAGCCGTTCCGAGATAGACAAAAGAGTTGGGGAAGGAGCCGACTGGCATACCGTGGGCCAGAATCAGCGCGAGTCCTCTGGTGATCCACATAGAGCCCATGGTGACGATAAAAGGAGGTATCTTGCCCTTGGCGATCGTGACGCCGTTGAATAAGCCGACGAGGACGCCGGTAAGGATGCCGAGGGCGAAGCCCACATAGGTAGGCAGACCCAGGCCCTCTTTGCCAGTGGAGACCATGAGGCCGGCCGTGATGCCGCAAAGCGCAAACAGCGAGCCTATGGAGAGGTCTATGCAGTTCATTATGATGAGCATGCCGACGGCGATCGTCGCGATTCCGATGCAGGCCACCTGGCGCAGTATTGTGACGAAATTGCTGTAGGTGAAGAAGGTTGGCGTGGCGACGGAGAGGTAGATGAAGATGATGACGAAACCGATCTGGATACCATAATTGTTCAGCTTGTACTTTGCGCTGAATGCACGCAGGCCTGTCTGTGTTTTGCTCAGTGATTCCATTTCAGTGTACCTCTTCTTCCGTCTTGCCTACCGCATACTGCATGATGCGGTTAGAGTTCGCTTGGCTCCGATCGAGCGTGCCCGTCAACGTGCCTTCATGCAGGATCACGATTCTATCGCTCATGCCCAGGACTTCGGTCAGTTCCGAGGATATCATAAGCACCGCCTTACCCTGCACCGCGAGCTGTGACATGAGCTTATGGATGTCCGCTTTCGTTTTGACATCTATTCCCCGGGTCGGTTCGTCCAGAATGATGACGCTCGGATCGGCGTTCAGTACCCGTGCAATGACCACCTTCTGCTGATTCCCGCCCGATAGGTTCGCGCAGACTTGTCGGTCCGTATCCGTTTTAATCTCGAGCTTGCTTATATATTCATCCGAGTACTTCTTTTCCAGTTTTTTGCGGATGAAACCACCCCTGAGGCACTTGTGGAGCGCTGACATCAGAATGTTGTCCCGGACGCTCAGCTTGAGCGCGAGGCCGTGCTTTTTGCGATCCTCCGGCACCATGATGATTCCGCGGGCGATAGCATCACCCGGCATGCGGTTTACGATTTTTTTGCCTTCGAGATAAATTTCTCCGCGATCCAACTTTCTGCTTCCCATTATGGCTTCGACTACTTCGGTCCGGCCCGCGCCCATGAGCCCTGCGAGCCCGAGGATCTCGCCCCGCCTGAGGTTGAAGCTGATATCCTCGAAAACCCCTTTGCACGTCAAACCCTTCACTTCGAGCACTACATCGCCGATGTTCGACTCTACCTTGGGAAACATGTCCGAGATTTCCCGGTCTACCATCATGCGTATGAGATCGGCTTCACTGATGTTTTTCACCAAGTCCGAATGCACATATTTCCCATCCCGCAGGACTGTCACCCGGTTGCACACCCCGAAAATTTCCTCGAGCTTGTGCGATATGAACACTATCGCCTTTCCCTCCGAGCGGAGCGCAGTCACAGTCTTGAAAAGTAGCTGAATTTCCGTGTCGCTCAGCGCCGAGGTAGGTTCATCCATGATGATTATGCGCGCATTGTACGATACCGCTTTGACTATCTCGACCAGCTGCAGCTTGGCCACTGTCAGGTCCCGCACGAACGCTTTTGGGTCTATCTCGATGCCCATCTTGTCGAGGATTGTCTGTGCGCCCTCGAGCATCCGCTTGTAATCGATAGATCCTGTCCGCGTCCGCGGCTCCCGGCCCAAGTAGATGTTCTCCATCACCGTCAGATGCTTGACTTGGTTGAACTCCTGGAAGATCATGCAGATTCCTGCCGCACGGGTGTCGCCCACAGACCGGAACTTCACAGACTTGCCCTCGAACACTATCTCGCCGGCGTTTGGCGTATAGAGCCCCACCAGCACTTTCATCAGTGTCGATTTTCCCGCGCCGTTTTCCCCTACCAGCGCGTGCACTTCACCCCGCCTCAGTGTAAACGATACATCGTCCACGGCATGGACTCCCCGGAATCGCATGTCAATATGCTTCATCTCGAGGATCACTTCGTCGTCTGCCATCGCCATGCCCCTCGTTTCTGCGCGCTCAGTTTCCGGCTGCGGTCACGCCGTGGCCGGAAACTGGGCGAAAATATCAGAAGTACTTCTTCGCCAAGGCGTTGCGTACCTTCGCGAGCTCGAAATAATGCGCGATATTGTCTTTCGTGCAAACCTCGTACGGCAAATAGAAATCGGCAACTTTCTTCCCGTTGATCGCGTCGACAGCGAGCCTGACGACGTTTTCACCCTGCCCGACACCGTCCTGCCAGATCGAATCGTCCACGATTCCTTTCTGGATGTAATCCATGATCAAGGGATCGCAGTCCATGCCGGCGAGTTTGATCTTGCCGACCATGTTTGCGTTCTGCACCGCCGTCACCACGCCGATAAGCTGACAGTCCGCCATGCATGCGATCGCATCCATCTGTTTGCCCGACTGCAGCCAGTTCTCGACCAGCTTCATCGATTCATCCGCTGACCAGTTGCCGGTGTCGTGCACGACAAGGGTCACTCCGGGATGCTCTTTGAGGGACTTCTGATAGCCTTCCGTCCGTCCGACCTGCGCAGAGTGCCCCAGCACTGCGTCTACATACGCGACTCTTGCCTTTGGACCGCAGACATCGATGATCCGGTTCATCTGCAGATAGCCGGACAGAACATCATCCGAACCCACATGCGCCGTCACCCTCTTGCTTGTCGTGATGGTGTTCACGGTGAGGACCGGAATCCTGGCATTGGCCGCTGCATCGACCGCAGCCGCGCACTGCACTTTGTCCACCGGATTGATGATGATCGCGTCGACTTTCTTCGCAACGAAGGTCTCGACCTGCGTCAGCTGTTTCGCCGCATCGTCATCGGCGAACACAACTTCGAGCTTGACATCCGGAGCATTTTTCTTCTGCCACTCCCACATCCCCGAAGTGATGTACTGGACGAAGCCGCTCTGGTTACCCTGCATGCTGATGCCGATCACAACCTGCTTCGGCGCTGCAAATGCAAGCCCAGCGACCATGAACAGCATGACCCCTAACGCCATTGAAATGCGCACGCGCTTAGACATTTTCCTGCCTCCTTGCAGTTCTTTTAGCTCAAGCATCCGCTCGAGCCGATCGACTATGTCGTTAAAACGACCTTCCTGGATCACCTCCTCTGGTTATCTGTTGCCGAGCGCCATTACCCCAAATGGGCGGCGTGTTCTCGGAAAATCTCCATGCTCGCCTTTACCCCTTCTACAAGGGATGTCTTGCACACGGGACCAATGATTTTTACCAACTCTTCGTTGCTCGCGCTCGGAGGGAAGGGAAGAGGCTTGTCGATGTAGGTGATAAGGCCTTCCGCGCCGGGTTCGCCAAGCTCGATGGCGCGGACTATGTCTTCCATGGCAATCGCCCCGCCCCCGAGGTTGTAGGTATCGGCTCCGATGTGGTCGCAGATCGAAGCGCGGATAAACGCCTTGGCGGTGTCGTCGACATACTGGAAGTTGCAGACTCCCCCGAAAGAAATCTCGTACGGCTCTGATTTCACCGCAGCTTTCATTGCAGCCGTCGGCGTGGAGGTCATTCCCTGGTCCCGTAAGGGGCCATAGACGACATATGGCCTGATGCCGATGCTGGAGATCCTGTCGACCTTGTAATAGACGCGGGCACTCCACTCGTTCGCCTGCTTGTACACCCCGTAGTGGGAATGCGGTATCAGCGGGGCATTGTGTTCCAGACAGGCTGTGTCATATTCGTCTTTGGTCCCGTAAACAGCCGTGCTGCTCGAATAGACCAGGGACTTGATGCCGCAATGCTTGGCCGCTTCGAAAATATTGACGGTCCCCTCGACGTTGACCCGGGCTCCGAGCCGGGGATCGGTGTGACAGAAGGGCAGCTGCATCGCCGCGAGGTGGATAATCCGCTCGATTCTGTTGTCCGCCATGCAGGTCCGCAGCAAAGCCGCGTCGGCAATGTCCCCCTTGACGATATGGACTTCGGCTATCTCCTCCTCGGGCATTATCAAGGAAAGTTTGTCGAGGCTGCCGCTTCTTGCGAGCGCAAACACCTCGTTTCCTGACTCGACGAGATTCTTGACGACCCAGCCCCCGATGCAGCCTGTGGCCCCTGACACGAAGAATCGCTCTTTCATTTTTCATAACCTCCGCTGTCCTCGGTCCGGTAGAAACCGTTCTCGACGTTGAGGAGGTGCTCTTCCATGGCCTTCGCCGCCATCTCCGGGTTTTTCTGTCTGAGCGCTTCCAGGATTTTCTGGTGGTCCCGAATCGTGGATTGCCGTATCGACAGGATACTGTTGGTCTTTTCCCTCATCATCAGATTGAGCTTGTTGATAGACTGGATGAAGACGGGCAGAATCCGGTTCTTCGATGCCTTGAGGATGAGGCTATGAAGCTGGAAATCCAGCGCGAGGAATTCTTGAGGCATCTGGACGGAGTTGGCAGCCCTTGTGATGTTTCCCTCGATCTCTGCGAGTTCATCGTCCGTGATGCTTTCGGCCGCGATCCGGGCGATCGCTGATTCAAGAACCCTGCGCGCCTTATACAGGTCGTGGTAGAGCGAGTCGTCGAGTGTGAATACGATATCCAGGTGCTCCGCGATGCTTTCGGGTTCGAGCTTGTTCACGAAAGCTCCCGAGCCCTGCCGGATGCTGATGATGCTCATCGTCTCCAGGGATTTGAGTGCTTCCCGAAGAGAGGGCCTCGATACCTTCATGAGTTCCGCGAGTTCCCGCTCGGGTGGAAGTTTATCGCCAGGCTTGAGGCTTCGGCTGCGGATGAGCTCCAGGAGCTTTTTGACGATAATGCCAGTGGTGCTTTTCTTCTGCTCGATCTCAAAATCTATACCGGTTTCTTGCATTTACTTTGCCACCCAACCGCAGTCTACCAGCAGGTCCGAACCCGTAATGAAGGATGCGGCATCGCTCGAAAGGAAGTAGATGGCCTCGGCGATCTCCGAGGGATCTGCCCAACGATTGAAGGCCTGCTCCGCCTCTCTGAGTTTCTTCACTTCGTCGAAAGGCATACCTGTGCGCGTCGATTCAAGCCGTATGTCGGACCGGAGCATCGGCGTGTCCACGGATCCGGGGCTCACGGAGTTGACTCGGATGTTGTACCGCGCCACCTCCCACGCGACCGCGCGGGTAAAGGCGATAATTGCTCCCTTCGTGGCCCCGTAAATCGCATGCTCGGTCTGGCCCACGTGCCCGGAAACAGAGCCGAGGTTTACGATGGATCCGCTGCGCCGCCTTTTCATCATCGGGAGCACGTGCTTGCAGAAGAGAAAAGTCCCGCCTATGTTCACGTTCGTTACCCGCGTGAAATCCTCGAAGCTCGTATCCTCGAGGGGTTTGACAACTACTATGCCCGCGTTGCAATTGAGGGCGTCCACCCTGCCGAAGGCCTTCTCGACCTGCGCAACAAAGTCCGCGACATCCTTTTCGGATGAGACATCCCCCACGACATCGAGACAAACGCATCCATCCTTGCGCAGTACATCACCGACCTCCGCGATCCCCTTGCTCCAATCGAAAATCGCGACTGCGTAGCCCTCTTTGGCGAATTTCATGGCTGCCGCTTTGCCTATCCCGCTCGCGGCGCCGGTGACTACAGCCACTTTTTTTTCAGTCATGGCATTTGCCTTCCGGTACCCAGCGCATCGCGCGCCTGCGCGGGGCTGGCAATCTCCCTGCCGAGCATGCGGGCGATATCGGCGATTTCCTTCACAAGCTCATGGGTCGCACAGAGTTTGCCGCGCCTGTCGTACGGATAGTCTTCGGTCCCGACCCGCACATTGTCGCCGTGCATGATCGCTGCCACGAGGATATCCATCTGCTTCTCATTCATGATGCTCACGGTGACCGCGCAATTCCCGGGCATGTTTTTCCGCCGGTATAAGTACTCCTCGACGGTCGGCGGCGACCAGGTTCCTCCCGGCCAGCCAAAGAACATGGTCGTGATGTACGGCGGATCGAGGAAGCCATTGTCGATGAGTCGATTGAGATTCCAGATGGAGCCGGAGTGCCAGATCTCGAACTCGGGTTTTACTCCATACCTCCGGCATGCTGTCGCATAATCTTCGAATTCCTGCATGGTGTGGAGCACATTGCAATTCACCTCAGCGAAGGCCTCGTCGTGATGGTTCAGGATTATCGAGATCATGTCCGCCTTCTGGTACATGATGTCCATGCGGTCCTTGAGGGGTATGCTGGACATACCGCACTGGATCAGAATATCCGTCCGCTTCCTGACCTCGGTCATGACCTCGACCCACTGGCCCTCCCCGTGGATATGGAGGACCGAAGCCCCGTTTTTCCGGCAGAGCTCTGTCTCCTCGGCTATGCCGGCAGGGGTTTCAGGGAAGGGCACATCGGTTTTAAGCCAGCAAATATTGGGTGTGGCGACGATTATCAGCGGCTTCATTTCGTTCACTCCTTGATCGCGGCGATGCGCTTGTCGAGGCTGGTCATCTTGCGGCAGCCTGAGTCGGTGACTACATAGCAGTCCTCGACACCGATGAGGTAGCCCTCATAGTTTTCCCAGGCCTCGATTTCGAAGACCATATTCTTCTCGAAGACGCGGTCCTGCGATCCCATCGCCCCGAAAAGGTGCAGGTCTTCACATTCGAGGCCTATGCTGTGGCCGATGCAGAAGGCGATGCCTTCGGGGTATTTCCCCTCGTACCAGGCCACGGCTTCCTCGCCGAGCTGCCGCATCAGAACCCCGGGTCTGATGCGCGACTCGAAGTAGCCTTGGAATTCGAGGAGTCCTTCAATGAGCGCGGCCGCCTTCCCGGGCACCTCGCCGATCACGAACTCCGCGTTCACATCGGCGACATAGTTTTTATAGATAGCTCCGAAGTCCAGACGCACTATGTCGCCCTTCCGGACAATCGTGCCAACGCCAGGGGCTTCGGGGTCCGATCCGCCGATGGAGAGGGTCAGGTGATTCCAGCCTTCCGCTCCCTCCTCGAGCATCGCTCTTTTTCCGATATCGAGGAGCTCGTTGTCGGTGATCCCTTCCTTGAGGGCGGCCGCACACTTCATGATCGCTTTCTCGGTGATCGAAGTCGCCGCGGCGATGCAGGCGACCTCCTTGTCAGTTTTAATGAGACGCATCTCCTGGAAAGCGGGGTCGGCCTCGATTATTTTCATGGCCACCTTGTCCGATCCGATTGCATCCAGAATGAATTTGGGCGCCGTGGACTCCACACCGACCCGCTTGCCGACCAGGCCCCATTTTTTGATCTTGGCGACAAGCGCGGCCTGCGCATCCTGCACATTGTGTACGCCTACTGCGTCAGCCGCCCAGCACAGATCCTGGACGCTACGGAAGACATCCCAGTGGATGATCGAACCCTCGCCTTCCCTCCGAATCATCGCGAAGTTCGGGTACTGATTGGACAGCGCCTCGAGGATGGGATTGGGAGCGCTGTGGAGAACGGGTAGTCCGCTCAGGTAATATGTGTTGACTGGCGAACTCGCTATGAGAAGGTCGAGATCCAGCTTCTCCATGATCACTGCAGCCCGTCTCTTGTCGAATCCTACTGCTTTCATGCTCTTTACCTTGGGGAGTTTGGGATTGACGGGAATCGACTCGGCGAGTCGTTCCAAAATTTGGCCGGTAAGGCCCTTATCGGCAAGGTCGAGAATCTCCTGTCGGGCGACCGGCCGCCTCTCGATAGAGGAGAGATATCCTGCCAAGATGCACTCGATGGCGCTCATCGAGTCCTCGGGGCTGAATTCGGGTTCCCTGTGCTCAAGTATGCATCGTGCGAAATGCTCATCCTCGTGCCGGACCGAAATCGGGTAGTAGCCCGGGAAGGGCGCGTGCTCGATCTCGGGTTCATACCATACTTGCTGGTTCTCCCCCATCGACTTCGAGAATGAATAGATCCGGACGGGCTTCTCCCATGCGTGGTTTTCAAAGATGCTGCCCTCGGTTCCGTAAATCTCCAGGCTGTTGAAGGGCGGAGTCATCTGTGTAAAGCTTACGGACATTTCGCCGATGGTGCCGTCGCTGAAGCGGAGCATCGTGATGGCGTTGTCTTCGGCTTTTTCCGGCAGGTTGATCGCCTGCTTGGCCAGGATTGCGGTAACCTCGGTGCAGCGGCTGTCCAGAATGTATTCGAGGGTGGCGAACTTGTGTGCGCCCATGTCCATGAGCGAGCCACCCCCTGCCTTGATCGGGTCGCCCTTCCAGAAGCCACTGATGCTGAGACCCGGTATCTCATTGACACCTTCGTATGCGCGGACCATCAGGACGTCGCCGACGAGACCCTGCTGAATCGCATTGCGGATCCAGGTATGGGCAGGGAGGAAACGATGATTTTCCGCAATCATGAATTTGATCTTGTTCCTGAGAGCAGCGGCGATCATGTTCCTGCAAGCTTCCACTGTGGTTCCCATCGGCTTCTCGCAAAGCACATGTTTGCCTCTCTCGGCGCACCGGATGACGATCCGCTCGTGGTAGGCGTGAGGAACCATGACCAAGACTGCATCGATGTCCGAATCGAGCATCGCATCCAGCGTTTCATAGACTTCCAGATGGCCATCCTTGAAACGCCTGGCAACCTTCCTGGCATTCTCGATGTTCGTGTCGTAGATCGCCACGAAGCGCAGGAGCTCCGAGTCCCGGACGCCGTTGACATGGAAATTGAAGGCGCTACCTCCTCCAATCACTCCGAATTTCACGTACTTCATCGTTCTGCCCGTCCTTGCGAGAATTGCATCGCGGATAGCGCCCGCGGCGCTCAAGCGCTGAGTTCGTCGAGGAAGAGTTCAAATACCGACTGGAGCGTTATCGCACCATTCTTGGTGCCTTTGTATCGTATGTCACCGTTCATGTGGGCCGCGCCGGAATTGACATTACCCATAAGGAGGTCGCGCGCAACATCGAGACCCATCCACACCGTGATATCCGGCTGTTCGACATCGCCGGAGAAGGCCGAGCAGGCGCCGGAGCGGAAAACCAGGGCATAGCGTTCCCCATCGAAAACGAATTGGTAAGAGCCGGAGTAACTTCTGAGTTCGAAGCGCAGCTCATCGATGTGGTTGCACCCTGCGCAGAGCACTTTGAAGCAATCCGAAAGGTCCGCCACAGCCAATTCACCATTTTTTGCTTTGGCGGCGATTGAATCCCATAGGATATTGTCGAATTCAGAGTGTTCATCCGCTAGCAGGAACATTCTGCAGCCTCCTACCACTGAATTGGAACTCGGGGATCGAAATTGGTAAGGTTGTCTTACCAATTTCGATCTTACCACCACCTTTTCTGCCTGTCAACAAATATTTCCGCGCAAAAGGCGAGGTCGATCACTTGACTTTGCCTCCTCATCCTTAGCGCAGTCTCTTCTTTTATTGCGGTTCTTGCACCGTCGCTGGTGAGCCTCGGAATTCGGCGAGCACGATTTCGCGGTGCATTCGCGCAGATTCCTGAACTGCAAGATCCATCCGGAGTATTTCGCGGCCTTGTTTGACGCTGAGCAGTGGTGTTTCTTCACCCAGGACTGCGGAGACAAAATTGGCCGTCGCTCCCTTGAATCCTTCTGCCCAGTCCGAGGCGACATCCGGGTATTCGGTCCAGCGTCCGTCTGCGAACAGGCGCAGGGGTGCACCCTCTTGGACATTCCCGGTGCAGCGCGACACCGACACAATGCCTTTGCTGCCGGTGACCTCAAACCACTCGTCGTTCGCATAATAGCGGGAGGGAATTGTAAGTTCGGTTCCGTGGGAGTAATCGCAGGAGCCATACTTCGGTGCCCCCGAATACTTCCAGATGATCTCGGCCGGGCAGTCTATGACTCCGTCCACCGAGTCGATCCAGGCGAGGACGCGCTCCACTTCGCCCATGAGGAACCACGCGACCGACCACATGTGGTGGCCATGGTCGAAGGTCTGCATCCCGTAGCCGCGCCGATGCTCGTCTTTGCGCCAATTCCACGCCGAATCCGGAACATCCCAGCCTCCGCGCACGCCGGAAATGAATTTGATCCGCATGCTCGTCGGTTCGCCAATTGCTCCTTCATCGATAATGTGTTTCATCAAGACTAATGGAGGGTAGAAGACATAGTTTTCAAAAAGTTTCGCGACCTGTCCTTCGGCCGCGTCCGCCGCGGCGACCATCCGGTCGGCACTGTCCATGTCGGTGGTCATCGGTTTCTGCACGCTGACATGTTTCCCCGCTGCCAAGGCATCGAGGACTATTGCTTCATGGAGTCGCTGAGGAGTGATGATTTCGACGGCATCCACGCTCTGGTCATCGAGCAAAGCGCGGTAATCGGAATATGAGGTCCCGGCGCCCCACTCCCGGGCCTTGGCCTCCGCCTTGGCCTGGTCCGCGTCGCAGACAGCCACGATTTTTGCGCGAGGATTCGACAGGTAACCCGCCGCGTGGAGATCTGATATGCGTCCGCATCCGATAATTCCTATCCTTACGGTTTCCATAGCGTGATCTCCATAGTTGTAATGGATTGTCACATTAACGTTAAAGTAAGTATTGACCAGACTTCCGAAACTGTCAAGTTCTTTTTATAGTTTTTGCGCCGGCATGACGATCGTGCCGTCCCAGCTGTTTGCCACATGCCCCTCGCGGGCTTCCTCTTCGGAGAACCAGTGCGTCGTGACATTCTTGAGTTCCGTGAAAAACCGCACTCCGTCCGTGCCCATGGCGTGCAGGTCGCCGAAAAAAGAATTCTTGTGTCCGGTGAAGCCGAAAATTCCGAGCGGCACGGGGATTCCGACATTCACTCCCACCATGCCTCCGTGGGTCCGGCGCACGAACTCCCTCGCATGGTGGCCGCTTTGGGTGTAGATGACGGAGCCATTGGCAAACTCGTTCGCGTTCATGACCGCAAGCCCTTCCTCGAAATCCTTCACCCGCTTCACGCAGGCGACAGGTCCGAAGATTTCCCGATCGCCGATGCTCATGCCGGGCTGTACGTCATCGAATAGCGTAGGGCCGAGGTAGAATCCCCTCTCATGGCCGGGAACGACGACTCCGCGCCCGTCGAGCACGAGTGTGGCGCCCTCAGCGAGCCCTCTTTCAATCCAGGCCACGACGCTTTGCCTGTGCGCGTCGTTCACGAGCGGTCCGAGCCGGCTCGATTTGTCATTCGCGGGGCCGATTTTCAGTTCCGCCATCTTTCGGACCAGGAGAGCCACAAGTCTGTCTGCGATCTCCTCTTCGGCCACGATGACGGGCAGCGCCATGCAGCGCTCGCCCGCGCATCCGCAGGCTGAATTGATGATTCCACCCGCGGTCCGTTCGAGCGCCGCGTCCGCGAGGACGAGTGCGTGGTTTTTGGCTTCAGTGAGGCACTGTACCCGTTTTCCGTTGGCGGCGGCCGTCTCGTAGATGTGTCGGCCGACCTCCGTAGATCCCACGAAGCTCACCCCTTTTATGCCGGGATGCCTGAGGAAAATCTCCGCCTCTCTGCGCGAGCAGGTGACGAGGTTGAGGACGCCCGGAGGCAGGCCCGCCTCGGTCCAGAGTTCCATGATGCGCATCGAGGTCTGCGGCGTGAAGCTCGCTGCCTTCAGCACCATGGTGTTGCCGGTCGCTATGCACAGAGGCGCCATCCAGCCCATGGGGATCATGGCCGGGAAATTCCAGGGTACGATCCCGGCGAATACGCCCAGCGGCTCCATGCACTGCACCGTGTCGTACCCGGGACTGCAGTCCATGAGGGCCGTGCCCTTCATGAGCTGGGGAATGCCGCAGGCGAACTCGATGACCTCGGTCGCCTTGAGCACATCGCCCATCGCCTCGTCCCAGACCTTGCCGTGTTCCCGCGCCGTGAGGGAGCTGAGTTCGTCCAGATGGCTGTCCATGAGGGATTTCATCCTGAAGAGCACCTGGACGCGCCGCGTCGCGGGCAGCGAAGACCAGGACAGGAAGGCATTCTTCGCCGCTTCGATGGCTTCCTCCACTTCATTCGCCGTGCACTGCGGCGCGAGCGCGATCACCTCTCCTTCCGATGGGTCGAAGCATTCCATGTATGTGGCTGTCAGGGATTCCTTCCAGCCGCCGTTCACGTAATAACCCAGTTTTTTCGGTCCTTGTCCCGTCATCATGTTTCTCCCTGCGCCGCACTGCGGTCACTGGCCAAGCGCGGCGCGATGTCGCTGCTCAAAGGCAGTATCCTCAGTCGGCGTTCACAATCAACTTTCACGATCAATGCCCACAGTCTGCGTTCACAATCCGATCCGGTGCTTTTCTTTCTGCACTCTCTCGCACCAGCAGCCGACATTCCAGTCTCCGTACGCCCCGAGTCCGCCGCGCTCGTCGGGCCCTGAATAGACAGGTACGTGGACGAGCGAGAGGCCGGGGTATTCAAAGGCTGCTTCGAGCGCTGCGGCAAACTCCCCTGCGCTGTGTCCGCC
This sequence comes from Treponemataceae bacterium, assembly GCA_963678065.2. GTDB lineage: Bacteria > Spirochaetota > Spirochaetia > Treponematales > Rectinemataceae. Next base: position 245,938 of record CAXXVZ010000002.1, on the reverse strand, counting down.
GTCGAAGCCCCTGACTCCCGCGACGCAGGAGGCGAGCCTCGCATAGTCCACGGACACCGTGTCGTCCGTCCTGAAGTCGACGCCATACTGGACCTGCTGCAAGCCCGAAATCGCGGCCATCCTCCGGTTGTCGAACAGGATGATCATGCCGTGCAGGTCCAGGGCTGCCGCGTCGATGAGGACTTGCGGATTCATCGTGAAACTTCCGTCGCCCGTGAAAGCGATCGGGTAATCCGGGACCTCGACGAGGGCCGAGGCGAGTATGCCGCAGGACGCGAATCCCATGTAGGAAGCTCCCGTATCGGTAATCGTCATCCCGGGCGAGTCGTCTTCGGTCAGCTGGAAGCCGTTCGCCTGCACGTCGCCCGCGTCGAAGTATTTGACCGCTCCCTTTGCGTGCGCAAAATCGATCGCGATTCCGATGGCCGCCGGTTGGGTCAGGAGTTCGACGCCGAACTTGGGATCGGGCAGGGGAGGCGTCGACACGCGTCCGGCGAGGAAGCTGTCCAGCGCCTCTCTCCTGCGGCTGTTGACCAGGAACCAGGCTGACCTGACCGGCTCTTTCCCGGCCGAGGTTTCCGCCCAGCCGCCCTTGTCCACCCCGGCTGCCCTCAACGCTTCGACAAGCCGCGCCGTGACCTGTTGCGCGTCGCCCACGAGGCAGAGGCTTCCGTTGTAGTGGGAGGCATCCTCGTGACGGCTGTTTATGGCGATCACCGCCTTCGTGCTCTTCCACGCCGTCCCCGAGGAATCCCACTGGCAGACGGCCCTTGCGCCGATGGTGATGGCGAGCTCCGCCTCCGCCATGGCCGCGTTCCCGGCGACCGAGCCCTTGGATCCTCCCACCGTCATGTTCCGGGGATGATCTCCGGGCAGGATGCCGACAGCCGAAGGACCGTGGACGTAGACGGCGTCGCTCCGTTCGAGGAGTTCAGCGAGCGTGTCCCGGTCGAGCCAGATCGCCCCGTGTCCGGTCTTCACGGTTATTCTTTCCTTTGCGCGGATCTGTTCGACGGCTTGTTCGAAGAGGGTGTTCACTGCCGGGGCGAGGGGCGGATATTCAGGCTTGCGGGGAAGCTCGGCGATGTTGAAATCCCGCATGACAGATGCTTGAACGTTCATGGGAAGAATGAGATAGCAGGGACCCGGCTGGAGCGGACTGAAGACGGACGCCGCCCCTCGCCGGAGCGCAGCCGGCAGCGCCTCGCCGGTGTGCAGCTCGTAGGCGGTCCCCATCGTGCCGAAGAGTCTCGGGAAAAGCCCCTGCTCCGGCCGGGGAATCTGCTGCATGTTGTAGCCCTCGTCCTGTGTGGTCTCGCCCCCAAGGAGGTAATAGACGCCGATGCCGTTCGAAAGGGGCACGAGAGAGGCCGACATGGCCTGGAGCGCGCCCGGCCCTATGGACGTGAACACCGCCGCGGCTTCCCCGTAGTGCCAGCGCAGGGCGGTGGCGATGTGCGAGGCCTCGATTTCGCTTCTGACATTGACGACCTTCACGAGCCCTTCCGACTCGTAGACCCGGAGGGCTTCGCCAAGTTCGGTCGTCCCGTGTCCGAAGACGCCGATGTAGGTCCTCACTCTCTGGCGCAGGAGCCCCAGGACGAGTGCCTCGGAGAGCGATACGTCCTGAAATGCGGGAAGTCCACCCGAAGAAAGCGCGGCTTCTATGCCCCCCGCCGATGCGATTGCCTTGGCGCGCGCGGTCCTCGCCGCGGAGGATGGGATCCCGTTCATGCGTAGCTCCCGCGTATCGCTTCGTCGAGCTTTCCGTCCGCGCAGGGTTGCGAGAGAAGAAGTTCTTCTATTCCGGGATACCTGAGGGCGGGACGGACAATCCCGTCCGGGAGCGCGCCGAGTATCTCCGCCATCGTCCGGTGCGTGGCGCCGGAAATGTCGCGGAGAAGCGAGCGCGAACGCGCCTGGGATTCCCGCCGGTGTTCGGGGTAACCTGAGCTCCACTCCGGAGTGAAAAGCTGGTCGAACAGCAGACGCAGATTGACGTCCCCCGCCCAGCCGTAACCCTGGTTGAGCGCGAGGCTGACACAGTTTCCCCCGTTGATCCTCGCGAACAGGAAGGCATCGAGCGGGCTCTGGATGTGCCCGCAGGTCACACCGGGGTACTGGAGCACCGAGTTTATGAATCCCTGGCCTGTCCCGCAGCCCCCTACGACGAAATCCGCTTTGCCCGCGGCGAGAATCAGGGCCGCGAGGAAGCCTGTGTGAATGTAGGTGAGTTCCGGCTGCTCTCCGCTCTTTTTCATGCCGCAATTGATGAGTTCGTGTCTGCGGCCCCCGAGCGCGCGCAGGATGTCGTCGTTCCGATCCGCGGCGCTTGTCTCATTGATGATGGCAATCTTCATCGTGCCTCCTTCAGGCCCACTGCCCTGTATCCGGGGCGCATGTCGGCCAGGAGTCTCAGGGCCTCTGCCGCGACTCCTTGCGCATTCATTCCGAATCCTTCGAAGATGGCCGCGTCGTCCCCCGACTCCATGAACACATCGGGGAAACCGATCCGCCTCACGCGGCACGGCGCGCGCGCAGCCACCGTTTCGCACACCGCCCCGCCGAGTCCGCCTATGACCGAGTGGTTTTCGAGCGTGAGGATCGCGCCGCATTCGCGCGCCGCGGCTACAGTGGCTTCCTCGTCGAAGGGCTTGATGGTGCCGAAATGGAGGACCCGCGCGCGGACTCCCCGCCCCGCGAGGATCGACGCGGCCTCAAGCGCGACCTGCGTCATCATGCCCTCCGAGATGATCGCGACATCGCTTCCCGGTCGGAGCTCGGCGGCTCTGCCGATTTCCGGAATCCATCCCGGATCGAATATCACCGGCACTTCGCAGCGGACGGTCCGCAGGTAGACCGGACCGGGGATCCTCATGGCGAGTTCCGTCATGGCCATCGTCTCGACAGCGTCGGCGGGGCAGAGGACTGTCATGTTCGGCATCGCGCGCATGACCGCGATATCCTCCACGGAAGAGTGCGTGGCGCCGCCGCGCCCCGAGGGCAGCCCTCCGTAGGCGCCGTTCAGTTTCACGGGAAGCCTGGCCTGTGCCACCGAGACCCGGATCTGGTCCAGGGCCCGCTTCGCGAGAAATACCGCGAAGGCCGATACCCAGGGCACGAAGCCGCATGCGGCCATGCCGGCGGCCGCGCAGACCGCGTTCGCCTCGGCGATTCCCATCTCGTAAAACCTGTCGGGGAAGGCCTGCCTGAATGCCGCCGTCTGGGTCGAGGTGCAGACGTCGGTGTCGAATACCATCATCCGGGGATAGTTGTCCGCTATATCGACGAGGGCCCTGCCGAAGGCGGTCCTCTGCGCTATCATGTCTCCCGTCTTCATTCGCCTATCTCCCGCATCGCGAGCTCGAACTCGCGGTCATCGGGCGCCTTCCCGTGCCATTCATATCGCCCTTCCATGAACGAGACTCCCTTGCCCTTGACCGTTCGGGCGATGACCAGCACCGGCCCCGAAGAGGCGAGTTCGCGCGCGCTCTCGAGCGTCTGTGCGAGGGAAGCCATCGCGTGTCCATCGGTTTCGAGCACGGTCCACCCGAAGGCTCTCCATTTTTCCGCGAGGGGATAAAGCCCCACCGCCTCGTCGGTCTTCGAGGCCAGCTGCACGCCATTCATGTCGACGATGCCGATCAGCCCCGGAAGTCGGTGTGCGCCCGCGTAGAGCGCCGCTTCCCAAATCTGGCCTTCCTGCAGTTCGCCGTCGCCCATGAGGACGAAGATCCTGACTCCCGCCATGGCCGGGTCCCTCAGCGCGGCCAGAGCCATGCCGAGGCCGCAGGACAGCCCTTGTCCGAGCGAACCCGAGGACATGTCGACTCCGGGAGTCTTCTTCATGTCGGGATGGGCTTGCAGGATGCTGCCCAGAGTGTCGAAGCTCTCGAGCGTCTTTGGCGGGAAATAGCCGCGCAACGCCAGCGCCGCGTAGTAGCCCGGAGATGCGTGTCCCTTGGAGAGAATGAAGCGGTCCCTGTCGATCCTGTCCGGGTTGGCGGGATCGCGGTTTCTGAGGACCTTGAAGAAGAGCGCGGCGAGCAGATCCGCTTCCGAGAGGGAGCCGCCCGTGTGACCCATGCCGGCGTGATGGGTCGTCCGCAGGATGAGTCGGCGTATTTCTCGTGCCTTCGATTCGAGTTCACCGATCGTCGGAGGGGTGGAATGCATCAGTAATCTCCTGTGTTGTGTATTATGAAATACTATTGTGTATTAGTCAATGAAATTGTGATTCTTGCATTTCCCCGAACCGGGACGTATAGTAGTCCGCATGCCGAAAAGCGAATCCACGGGCGTCCAGTCAGTCGACCGGGCTCTGAGTCTCCTCTTCACCATCGCGGAAAACCCCGAGATCGCCTGCGGTCTGGACGGTCTGTCGGAGACCATAGGCATCGACAGAAGTTCGGTGTTCAGGCTTCTCTCGACGCTGATGAAATTCGGGCTCGTCAGACAGGACGAGAGCAGAAAGGCGTATCGTCTCGGTTTCGGCATCTACAAGCTCGCGGCAGCTCTCCACGACCAGCTCAAGATCACCGATCTCGCGTCTCCCATTCTGAAGCGGCTTGCCCATACGACGAAAGAGAACGCCCATCTCGCGGTGCTGTCGGGAAACAAGGCTGTATTCATCGACAGGGAGCGGGCCGCCAAGACGATAGCGGCCAACACGAACATCGGCGAGACCGAGGACCTGCATTGCACCGCTGTCGGCAAATGCCTCATCTGCGCGCTGGACGTGGAGCGCCTCGATCGCCTTTTAGGCGGCGCTCCTCTTGAACAGTACACCGACCGCACTATCGTCGACCCCGGAGAACTTGCTCAGGAATTGACCGCCGTCAGGTCGAGGGGATACGCGACAGATATAGAAGAAAATGAGAAAAGCGTGATCTGCGTCGCGGCGCCGGTCTACAATTTCGAGGGAGTCGTCGAAGCGGCGATCGGCATTTCCGGGCCGCGGGAAAGAATGGAAGACCAGATGGACGCGTTCATCGCCGAGACCAGGCGCGCCGGCGCAGCGCTGAGCGATCTTCTGCGCGGAGTCGGAACGAACAGGAAAGAACCCCGCTGATTCGCACGCGAGTCCACACCTTGAAGCTTGGCCTCGGGTTTCGTTCATTCGGATGTGGCCGTGTTGCCTCAACCAAAAATCAAACCACAGATCAGGCTTGCATATTTCCGAATCATGGTGTATAAGTATTGTACTTAATACAACAGTGTACTTAATTCAAGGAGAGAACATGAAAACCTTCGTATGCTCGGTCTGCGGCTACATCTTCATCGGCGAGGAAACTCCTGCGAAGTGCTCCCAGTGCGGCGCCCCCAAAGAGAAATTTGTCGAGAAGACAGCGGCCTCCAGCGCCGTCTGGGCCGATGAGCACCGCATCGGCGTCGCGAAGGGGCTCGACGAGGAAGTCGTCCAGGGTCTTCGCATGAACTTCACCGGAGAATGCACCGAAGTCGGAATGTATCTCGCCATGAGCCGCCAGGCCGACCGCGAGGGCTATCCCGAGGTCGCCGAGGCCTACCGCCGCATCGCCTACGAAGAGGCCGATCACGCCTCCCGCTTCGCCGAGCTTCTCGGCGAAGTCGTCTACGCCGACACCAAGACCAACCTCATGCTGCGCGCCGACGCCGAATACGGCGCCTGCGAGGGCAAGCTCAAGATAGCGAAGCGCGCCAAGGAACTCGGCTACGACGCCATCCACGACACTGTCCACGAGATGTGCAAGGACGAGGCCCGCCACGGTTCCGCATTCCGCGGACTTCTCGCCCGGTACTTCAAATAAGCGCGAATTCCAAGGAAGGAAGGCATGAGTACCGCCGATTTACTGCGTGAACGCGGCATCCAGCCATCCTTCCAGCGCATCCGCATCTACGAAACTCTCGCCGCGACCCGCGCGCATCCTTCGGCGGACGGCATTCATGCCACCCTCGCGCCCGAGATCGCGACGCTCTCCCGCACGACCGTTTACAACACCCTCGATCTCTTCGCCCGCTCCGGCCTCGCGCAGAAACTCACCATCTCGGGGACGGAGCTCCGCTTCGACGCGGACATTTCGCCCCACGTCCATTTTCTCTGCCGCGTCTGCGGCTCGGTATCCGACCTTCCCCGCCTCCAGGTTCCCGCCCTTCCTGCGTCCTTCGCCCTTCCCGAGGGTTTCCTCGCCGAATCGATACAGATTTATATCGAGGGTCTCTGTGCCGGGTGCGCATCCGCCACAAACTGATCTGCCGTCGATCCCGGCCTCTCACGCTTCGGGGAGCTCCGTCTTCCCGCCGCTCCGCTCGGCCCGGAAGCGCCCCGGCGGCATCCCGCTCCAGGCCCGGAAAGCCTTGGCAAAATGGTACATGTCGTCGAATCCGACAGTCTCGGCCACGGACTTGATCGGGTACCGCGTGGAACTCAGAAGACGTCCGGCGCTCCTCATCGCGAGCTCACGCTTCATGCGGAAGGGCGTCGTGCCGTAGCGCTTCCCGAAGGCGCGGCAGAGATGTTTCTCGGACAGACCTGCGGCCGCCGCCAAACGCGCGAGATCGAAGCGCTCCGAGTAGCGCAGCTCCAGATATGCCTTCGCCTTTTCGAGAGGATCGCACGCCTCTTTTCCCGCCGCGCCGGGTTCCCCCGCTTCGACGCGCTCGAAGGCGCATGCGATCAGCATCCTGATATACGAAGAAAAGAGCGGCGAGGGAGAGCGGGAAACCAGTATTCGGGTTATACCCTTGATCAGGGATCCGGTCAGGGCGAATGAATCTTCATCCAGGACCAGAACGGAGGGAATGGGATACCGGCCCGATAAAGAGGGCTTCATGAAGACGGCCGTCAGCAACTCGCCCCAACCGCGGGGCGCCGATTTTCCCCGGACGCCGAAGGTGAACTCGTGATATTCGGCGCATTCCGCCGCCCGGGTGGAAAAAACGTGGGGGACGAAAGGATCGACGAGGAAGAGGCTGGGGCCGTCGAAGGGACAGTTTTCGCCCTCGATAAGGAAAGATCCGCGTCCGCCGGTCACCGCGACGAAGTGAAAGACCTCGTGCCGGTGTTCTCTCCGCCCGTCGTTTCTCTCTGCGGGAAAACGCCAGCTGGCGTGGATGGCTTCGATCGCCGTCTTCAGCGGACCATCCAGTTCGACAGGTGGACAGACGGAATTGACAATCAACCTTCCCCGAAATCCAGATTCGGTCATAATGATACCAGAGTACAAAATAATGTCACCATTTTCCATAGTTTACACGTTTTGATGGATATAAAATACAATTACCTATTCTACAGGAGAGGAAGAATGACTTCGAGGGAAATCGTTCTCGCAAACCTGAATCAGACCGGAGCCCTGCGCCCCGGACTGACCTTCGACCGGGGCCGCCTCTGCGACATGGTGTTCGGCTTTCCGGGAAGTCCCGAGGGCTATGTCCAAAAGCGCTGGAAAGAGGACAACAAAGAATATTACGACGATATGTGGGGCAATCTCTGGGTCCGCATGATGGATGGTCCGGTCAAAGGAGAAATCCATACCCCAGCCCTTCCGACCTGGGAGGGGCTGAAATCCTTCCGCGCGCCCGCCTACGATATTGACAAGGCAGCCCAGCGGATCCGCGCCGGCTTCGCCGAAGACCCGGATGGGGGAAAGTACCGCGTCGCCAGCATCGGCGGTTGGGTCTTCGACAACGCGCGCTACCTGCGAAAGCTCGAGGTCTACCTCCTGGATATGGCCCTCTATCCGGAAGAGCTTTGTGCCGTGCACGAGCGCGTGGCGGAACTGTATGAGAGCCTCATCCTGGCCTCAGCGAAGGCCGGAGCCGAAGCGATCATGATCGGCGAGGATATGGGGACCCAGACGGGACTGCTCTTTTCCCCCTCCATGTTCAGAGACTACTTCAAGGATCTCTATTCCCGCCTTATGGGCATGGCCCACGAAGCGGGCATGAAGGTGCTCATGCACAGCTGCGGCCAGAATCGTGCCATACTGGATGACCTGATCGATTGCGGCGTGGACGCTTTCCAGTTCGACCAGCCGACGGTCTACGACATGGAGGACCTCCTTGCCCTGTTCCGCAGGCGCCGCGTGGCCCTCTGGAGCCCCATCGACATCCAGAAAGTCCTGCCGACGGGGGACCGCGACTATATCCGGGAACAGACCCTGACCATGTGCCGGATTTTCGACGGCTGCCTCATCGTCAAGGTCTATCCCGACCTTCCGGGTATCGGGGTCAAAGAGGAGTGGGACGAATGGGGATACCGGGCGGTTCTGGAATACTGCGGGATTTAGGATCCAGGCCTGATTTTCAGGAATTTCGGATATTGTTCCGGTTCCGGCGGTAAATTGACAAGTTTCCCGGCAAGGCTGACATATCGGCTTCCCGGAATCGCCCCCTATACTGTTCTCACGCAGGGTGGGAGTGGCGGAAGTCCCCGCCTGATTCGCATGCGGGACAAGGGAGGTATCCGTGAATTCCAAAGAGCGCGTCAGGGCAGCCCTCGCCCATGAACAGCCGGACAGGATTCCGGCCGGCGAGTTCGCCATCGATTTCGATACTGCAGAGCGGATTCTCGGACACGAGACCTACCTCAGGGCCAAAGCCAAGTCCCAGATCGCGTTCTGGGAGGGACGGCGCGACGAGGTCGTCCAGAGCTGGAAGGAAGATTCCGTCGAACTGTACCGGAAGCTCGGCGTCTACGATATCGTCAACGTGAACGCCATGGCCTTCGGCACGGTGCCTCCCAAGGGCTACAGGCCCGAGGCTCCCGCGAAAATCGCCGAGGGCACCTGGCGCGACCGCGAGGGGCGCGTCTACAGGCTCTCCGAGGCCACGATGGACATCTCGATCGTCGAGGACCCCGGCGAGTGGGAGCGTGAGATCGGCGTTCCCGGTGGGATGCCCGCTACGGTGTCTGCGCATGGCACTGTCGCGGAGAGCGATCTTTCCGCAGTCGAAGCGCCTGATCCCTCCATCTTCGAAGTCGTCGACCATGTAATCCGGGAACTGGGCGCCGACAGGTACATTCTCTGGGCCGCGGGCGACGAATCGGAGCTGCCTTTCTTTACGGGAACGAACTCGCCGCTGTCGGAGCGCTCGCTGTGCGAGTATGCGCTGCAGCCGGATCTCGCCCTCGCCGTCGCCCGCGAACAGTTCCGACGCGCCTGCGCGCGCGACCGCGCCATGATACGCCCCGGCCAGGACGCCGTGATGTGGGCCCAGGATTTCGCCTACAAGACGGGCCCCATGATTTCTCCGGACATGTTCCGCCGCTACGTCACGGACTTCGCGAAAAAGCGCGTGCGCATACTCGCGGAAGAGTACGGTCTGCCGGTGTTCAAGCACGCCTGCGGAAACAACACCGAGCTCATGGACCAGTTTGCCGAAATAGGCTACGCCTGCTACCAGTCCATCCAGCCGACCGCGGGCATGGACCTCGCGGGCGTCAGGGCCGCGTACGGGGACAGGATCTGCCAGTGGGGCGGCCTTCCCGTCGAGCACCTCGTCGACGGATCGATGGAGGAAGTTCGGGCCGATGTGCGCGCGGCGCTCGCCGCGGGAAAGACACCGGGGCCCGACGGGCGTCCCGGCGGCTACATTTTCGGCTCGAGCCACTCCGTAGCCGTGGGCACGAAGTACGACAATTTCATGGCCATGCTGGACGAGTTCGACCGCCATCGCGACTACTAAGAAAGGTCGCGATGGCGAGCTATCGCGACTGCTGAAAAAAGAGAGCGGGCGATGTCCTGAGCGACTGCTGATTTTTTGACAACTCCCGTTCATACGCTGACATATCGCGGGGCGGAAAACCATTCCTATACTCATAAATCTTCATGTGGAAACGCAGAATCATTTCAAGGAGGCATTCATGAAACGACTTCTCGCAACGCTCGCAGCCCTCGCCCTCGTGGCGTCCATCGCCGGCGCGCAGGCCAAAACGACCATCAAGTACGCGTTCTGGGGCAACCCGGACGCCATCGGCGTCGAAAAAGACATCATCGAGGAATTCGAGTCCCTCAATCCCGGCATCAAGGTCGAGCCCATCGTCTCGGCCTACGGCGACTACCACACCAAACTTCTCACCATGATCGCCGGCGGCGCCGCTCCGGACGTCATGCGCGTCGATTCCTACTACTTCGACGACTTCATGAAGGTCGGAGCCCTGAAGGGCATTGACGACCTTGTCGCCAAAGAGAAAATCGACCTGTCCGGCTACTACCAGCAGGGCATCGAAGAGTGCACCTACAACAACAAGCTCTACGGGCTTCCCTGGGCGACATCGCCTCTGTACATGTTCGTCAATCTCGATGTGCTCGAGAAGGCCGGGGTCAAGATGCCCTCCAACGACTGGTCCTGGGATGACTTCGTCGCGATCTGCAAGGCCGTGACCAAGGGCTCCGGTGCCGACAAAGTATACGGATTCGCCTTCGAAGCCGGCACGATCTCCACCATTCTTCCCTGGGTCTGGGCGAACGGCGGCGACCTCTTCAGCGCCGACAGGAGTAAATTCACTCTCGATCAGAGCGCCGCGGTGCAGGCCATTCAGCGCCTCGCCGACCTTCTCAAGCAGGGATACCTGCCCCCCGAGACAGTCTCCGCGACCGCCGATATCAATACCAGACTCTTCGTCAACAACAAGGTCGCCATGCGCATGGGATCGGCCGCCGAGATCCTCTCGACCCAGAAAGTCGAGGGTGTCCGCTTCGAAGTCATGCCCATGCCCAACGGCAAGTTCAAGAACACCAGCGTGTTCAAGTCCAACATCGTCGGCATCGCTGCCGGCAGCAAGAAGCAGGACGCGGCCTGGACCTTCCTCAAGTACCTCCGCGGACCGGAAGGCAAGGGCGAGACTCTCTACATGCAGGCCAAGCGCATGCCGCCGACCATGGACTCAGCCAAGTACTGGGGCCTCTACGCCGACACCACCAAGTATCCCAAGCTCGTCGAGGCCAACTCCAAGGCGATCTCCAAGTTCTATGGCCACAAACTCCCGCTGCGCGCCGGCTGGCTCGAGGTCGAGCAGATCGTGAGGCCCGCCCTCCAGCTCGTACTCACGGGCGACAAGACCGCGGAAGTCGCCATGAAGGAAATCGCGTCCAAGGCTCAGGCCGTTCTTGACAGGACCGGCAAGTAAGCATCGTTTCCGATCCGGGGCTAGCGTAGCGGAAAGTCCCGCTACGCCAGCCCCGGGTTCGTTCGCGGAGCCGCGAGTCCCGCCGTCCGCCACCTTTCCGGAGAAATGCCCATGAGATCCCGCCGATTCGACTCGCAGAGAAAGGAAATAATCGCTGCGATCCTGTTCTTTCTGCCCAATCTCCTGGGCTTTCTCGTACTCACGGCCATTCCCGTGATCACTTCCTTCGTCCTGAGTTTTTTCGACTGGAAGCTCCTCAACAAGCCGAGCTTTCTCGGGTTCGCGAATTTCGCTGAGCTCTTTGCGGACTCGCTCTTCTGGAAGTCGACGGCCAATACGGCGCTCTTTGTCTTCGCGAAGGTTCCTCTCACCATGGCGATCGCGATGTTTCTCGCCATAATCCTCAACCGCCAGATCCGCGGCCGCAATTTTTTCCGCACGATCGTCTTCATTCCGGTGATCTGTTCGGCGGTTTCCGTGGCCCTGATCTGGCAGCCACTCTTCGAGCAGTCCTCGGGTCTTCTCAACCTCATCGTCAGATTTTTCGGAGGGGAACCCGTGCCCTGGCTCTCGTCGACGAAGTATGCCATGCCCAGTGTCATCGGCGTGGCCGTCTGGAAGGAGATCGGCTACGTGATGGTCATTTTTCTCGCGGGATTGCAGGGGATTTCGCGCACCTACTACGAGGCCGCGAGAGTGGACGGAGCCAATGTCTTCCAGGAATTCGTGCACATCACCGTTCCTCTCATTTCGCCGACGACCTTTTTCGTCCTCGTCACCTCGATAATAAGCGCCTTCCAGGTTTTCGACCTCACCTCGGTCCTGACCCAGGGAGGACCCGGGAATGCGACCAACACCCTCGTCATGTACATCTTCCAGTCGGCCTTCAGAAATTTCCGCATGGGCTACGCTTCGGCCATGGCCCTCATGCTGTTCCTGATAATACTCGTGTTCACGCTGTTTCAGAACCGGTCCTCGAAAAAGTGGGTCCAGGAATGAAGGGGGGCCGGAAATGAGCGCACCGAACGGAATCAAGGCGACAAACACGCAGGCGGCCGTCGCCACGAGAGGAAGCGTCGGTATCGAAACCTGGCGGGCCAAACGGGCGATCGGGAATCTCGTCATCTGGCTCGTCATCCTCATCGTCACCGCGGTGATCCTCGTGCCCCTCCTCTGGGCCGTCGGGATCTCGCTCAAATCCTACGCGGAAGTCATCAAAGACGTGTCGAATCCCTTTCCCAAGGTCCCCAAGTTCGAAAACTACGTGAACGTCTTCAAGACGATCCCCTTCTTCAGTTATTTCCTCAACACGGTCTGGGTCACCGTCGCCTGCTGCGCGGGGACCCTCCTGACCTCGTCCATGGCCGCCTACGCCTTCGCGAGGCTCAAGTTCCCCGGGCGCGATGTTCTTTTTCTGGTCTACCTCGCGACACTCATGGTTCCGCGGCAGGTCACCCTCATTCCGAATTTCGTTCTTTTCCGCATGGCGGGCCTCATCGACACGCGGCTCTCCCTCATCCTGACGGGCATCTTCACCGCCTACGGGACCTTCCTTCTCCGTCAGTTCTTCCTCAGCATCCCCCGCGAACTCGAAGAGGCGGCGATCATCGACGGCTATGGCTACTGGGCGCGCTTCTCCAAAATCATCATCCCGCTCGCGAAACCTGCGCTCACGACACTTCTCATCATCACCCTGCTCGCGATCTGGAACGAATACCTCTACGCCCTCGTCTTCATCAACTCGGAGACGAAGCGGACCCTCACCCTGGGGCTCGCCATCATGCGGGGAGACTTCGACGTGCAGTGGAACCTGGTCATGGCGGCGACCATACTCGCGATAGTGCCGCTCCTCACGGTGTACGTCTTCCTCCAGAGATTCTTCGTGGAGGGAATTGCCCTGTCGGGAATCAAGGGCTAAACTTCCTTATCCCATGATCAAGACCATCGTAGTCGACGACGAGCCCGCGGCCCTCGAGCGCTACTCCTCGTATATCGAGGAGTACGGATGCGGGTTTTCCGTCGTCGCGCGCTGTTCCTGTTCGTCGGAGGCCTATTCGGCCGTGGGGAGGGCGAATCCCGCCGTCCTTTTCACCGACATCCGCATGCCCGGAGAAGACGGGCTCTCCCTCCTGTCGCGCCTGCGTGATTCTGGCTGGAAGGGCCTCGCCGTCGTCGTCTCCGGCTACGACGATTTTACCTACGCACAGCAGGCCATCCGGCTCGGCGTTTTCGACTTCCTTCTGAAGCCGGTATTCCCGGAGGACATGAAGGCCCTTCTCGGGAAAATCACCGCAAAGCTTGTCTGCGGCTCCGCCTCGCAGGCGGATAGGCGCGGCGCGGAGGGATCGGGAGCGATCAGGGCGGGCAGACTTCCGGAACCGAGGAGGGGGAGGGAATTGCCCGAGGCCGTCCGCAAGGCCCTGGCCTTCATCGAGCTGAACTGCGACTCGCGCTTTTCGCTCGACGACGCGGCGCGCGCCGCCTGCGTATCTCCGTCCTGGCTCAGCTCGGGCTTCAAGAAGATATACGGCTGCTCTTTCATGGAGTACGCGCGGCTCTACCGCGTCGAAAAAGCCCGCGAGCTTCTCGTGACCGGCGACCTCCCCCTGAAGGAGATCGCAGACAGGCTGGCCTTCCCCGACTTGCCCACATTCTCCAAGCTTTTCAGGAAAATCGCCGGCACGAGTCCGGGAGCTTACCGGAAGTCGGGCGGCCGGGTCCTCCCCGGAATCCCTTCCTCCGGCCGTTCCGATGAAGGTTGCGGGAACTGCCCCGACGACGATGCCGGGCTGCACGGGGGAGAGGCGTGAGCTCGGGCGCATCGCCGCGCGCGGCGACCGGCAAACGCTCCGTCGAACTCCTCTCCTTCGCCGTCGTGGCCGTCCTCCTCGCGGGGCTCGTTGCGACCACGACAATCGTCTTCTCCAGGCTGGCCGATGAACTGGTGGACAACACGGAAGTCGCCATCACGAACCGCGTCATCTCGGTCAACTCCTCGATCGTGAATGTCCTCTCCCTCGCGGCCGACGAGGCCATGAACCTGATGGCCACCTACGAGGCCCGCGGCGCGAAGGATCCGGCCGTCATCAGGGAACAGCTCGGCCAGATCCAGGCCGGTCTCATCGGCTGCACCGGCGCCTGGATCGTCCGGCGGGGCGCCCCGCCGATAATCGCGCTGGGGACCCCGAGGGAGTCGCCGAACCGGAGGAACTGGTGGCGCGATTATCTCGATCTCGCGGGTTCCGTGCGGAACGGGACCTTCGGCAATCTCGGAATCAGAAGAAACCTGGGCTTCGTCGCGCCCCCCTTCCGCGGCACCACCGGCATCGGAACGATCCTGCCCGTCGTCGTCTCGTACTACGTCGGGATGGAACCCGCCATGACCGCATTTTTCGAGATCGACATGACCGTGATCCTCGACGACCTCATGAACAAATTGAACCGCGATACGGGCGGAAGCGAATATCCCATCGAGCTTTCTTTCTACGACAGGGAGGGAATCCTGGTGGAAACGACGCGCAATCTGCCTGTCGTCCTTCTGCACCCTTTCGTCCCGGAGTTTTCCGCCGCTCCGGCCGAGAGAATCACGCGTTCGCCGGGCGATTATCTCGCTCCCGGCAGCAAGAACATAGAGGCATCCTACAAGGACGACCGCCTCAACCTCCTCTGCGTGGGGCGGGTCCCCGCGGCTGCGGTCATGAAAAACGTCAGGCGGATAGCCATGAACGTGGCTACGGTGGGTATCGCCGCCCTCGTCGCAGTCATCATCCTCGGACTCATGCTCCTCCAGGCCTTCAGACGCGCGCGCAGTTTCGAGAAGGAGCAACTCGTCGCGCGCTTCGAGGCCCTGCAGGCCAAAATCAACCCGCACTTCCTGTTCAACACCCTGGACAGCATGATCGGCGTCGCCGAAGCGCACGATTTCGACACGCTCATGCGCATGCTGAAGGCGCTCTCGTCGATGCTCCACATGACGGTGCGCCGCACGCGCGACATCGTCACCCTCTCCGAGGAGCTCGAGTACGTGCGCAGCTACATCGCCATCCAGGATGTGCGGTACAAGGATCGCTTCACCTGGAGCATCGATGTCGATGGGTCCGTCTCCAACGCGCGGATCTGCCGCTTCGGCATCCAGCCCATCGTCGAGAATTGCTTCACCCACGGTGTGCACGAGGGGCGGGGCGGCATGCATATAGCCATCCGCGCCCATCCCGAGGGAAATAGCGTCGTCGTCGACGTGAGGGACGACGGCCCCGGATGTCCGCCCGAGGTCGCACAATCGCTGCGCATGAGTTTCGCCCGCACCCAGAACCGCACGGGACACGAGGGTGGACTTTTCAACGTCCACGACAGGATCAGGATGAGTTTCGGCCCGCCCTACGGCCTCGAATTGCTCGACATGGAGACCGGCTTCGGCGTGCGGATGACCATACCGCGGACAGAGCCGCGCGCACACAAGGAGTCGACATGAAGGGGAAAGCCCGTCTGGCCGTCATCGGCCTCGGAAACATGGGAAGCCAGCACATGCGCGAGCTTTCCGCGATGGAAGGCGTCGCGCTCGCGGCGGTCTGCGACATCGACAGGACGAAGGCCGAAGCCGCTGCCGCGAAGTACGGGCTGTCCGCCTTTTTTGACGCGGCGGAACTGCTCGATTCGGGGCTCGTCGATGGAGTCGTCATCGCCACGCCGCACTACGATCACACGACGATCGCGATCGAAGCCTTCAAACGCGGCGTGAGCGTGCTCTCGGAGAAGCCGATCGCGGTTCACGTGGAGGACGCGCGCGCCATGATCGCGGCCTACGAGGCGGCGAAGCCCGCCCACCCCGAACTCGTGTTCACGGCGATGTTCCAGCAGCGCACCCAGGGCAACTGGATGAAGGTGAAACAGATGATCGATTCCGGCGAGCTCGGACGGATAGTCAGGACTTCCTGGATCATCACCGACTGGTTCCGGACCCAGGCCTACTACGATTCGGGCGGATGGCGGGCGACCTGGTCGGGCGAGGGAGGCGGAGTGCTCATGAACCAGTGCCCGCACAATCTCGACCTCTTCCAGTGGTTCGTCGGAATGCCCTCCCGTGTCACCGCCTTCGCGGGCATCGGGAAATACCACGACATCGAAGTCGAGGACGAGGTGACGGCCTATTTCGAGTACGGGAACGGTATGGTCGGGCACTTCATCACCTCGACAGGCGAGTCGCCCGGCACGAACCGGCTCGAGATCGTGGGCGAGAACGGAAGGCTCGTCTGCGAGAAAGGCAGGCTCTTCTTCTCGAAGAACGCGAAATCCATGCTCGCCCACCTGCGCGAGGCGAAAGCTCCCTGGGAGCCACTCGCCTCCGAGGAGACCGAGATCCCGGTGACGGGTCCGATGTCGGGCAACCACCGCATCGTGCTCGAGGACTTCGGGGCCGCGATCCGCGAAGGCAGGGCTCCGCGCATCGACGCCCGGGAAGGGATCAGCATGGTGACGCTCGACAACGCCATCGTATTTTCGGCTCTTGAAAAACGGAGCGTGGAGCTTCCGCTGCCCAGGGGGGCCTTCGAAGAAAGGTTGAGCGAACTCGCCGCAAGCTCCCGCTTCGTGAAGGTCGAGAGGAAATTCGAGGTCGGCGAGGACGATTTCTCGCGCTCGTACAAGCGATAGAGGACAAGCCGCCCGGACCGGGCGGGACGGAGGATTCCATGGCAATCAGATATACAGGATTCGCGGACGAGGCCGCCGCGGGAATCCGCGGCCAGATCGAGGCGACGAAACGGCTCGGCTGGGCGTCGATCGAGTCGCGGGCCATCGACGGCGTCAACATCACCGACGTCGACGAGGCGACGTTCGACGAAGTCGAGCGCGCGCTTTTTGAATCGGGCGTCAGGATCGACTGCTTCGGCAGCGCGGTCGCGAACTGGGGAAAGGACCCGCGCAAGGACGAAGACTTCGAGCGCAGCGTAGCGGAGCTTTCGCGGGCACTGCCCCGAATGAAGCGGCTGGGGACCACCATGCTCAGAGGCATGAGTTTCGGCATCGTGCGCGAGGCCTCACCCGACGATCCCGCGATCGCGCGGCTCGTCGTCGAGCGCCTCGCGCCCCTCGTGCGGATGTGCGAGGAGGCGGGCGTCCTGTACCTGCACGAGAATTGCATGAACTTCGGGGGACAGTCCTGGGAACACACTCTGCGGCTCCTCGAGGCGATAAAGTCCCCTGCCTTCGGTCTCATATTCGACACGGGCAATCCGCCTTTCAGCTTTGACAGGCGGGGACCCGAGCCCTGGAAGATCCAGAGTTCGTGGGAGTTCTACGAGCGCGTGAAGCCTTTCGTGAAGCACGTGCACATCAAGGACTGCGTCTACATCGGCCCGAGCGAGGGCATTTTCCCGAAGGCGCGCTTTACGTTGCCGGGGGAAGGCAACGGCGATGTCGTGCGCATCGTGGAAGACCTCGTGAAATCGGGTTACGACGGATTCCTGTCCATCGAGCCGCATACGGAGGCAGTCTTCCACGAGGGAAGCGGGGTATCCCCCGAAGAGGCCAGGATGGCGGGATACATCGGATATGGCAGGGCTCTCATGGCGATGGTGGAGAAGGCGCGAGCCGGAGGGGAACCCGCCCGATGACCGATCTGTCCGGTTGTGCGACACCATTGTCCGATGGTGGCGCCCGGCGCATACGCGCGGCTGTCGTCGGATTCGGCAACATCGGCCCCGTGCACGCGAAGGCGATCGCTTCCCTTCCCGGGATCGAGCTGGCCGCTGTCTGCGACACCGATCCGGCCTGTCTGGAACTGGCGCGCGCGGCGCACCCCGGCGCGGAGCTGTGCCGCGACTTCGACGGGATGCTGACCCGCGCGGACATCGACGCCGTGCACATCTGCACGCCGCACTGGCTCCACGCTCCCATGGCGGCGCAGGCACTGCGCGCGGGCAAGCAGGTCCTCATGGAGAAGCCCATGGCGATGGACTGCGCCGAGGGGCGGGAACTCGCCGCAGTCTGGCGCGCGAGCGGCAGAAACCTCGGTCTCTGTTTCCAGAACCGCTACCGCCCGGCCGTCGCACAGGCGAAGCGCCTCGTCGACTCGGGGAAATACGGCGCGCTTGTCGGAGTCCGCGCCCTCGTCGCCTGGAAACGGGACGCCGCCTACTACGCCTCGCGCGGCGGCTGGCGGGGCCGCTGGAAGACGGAGGGCGGCGGCGCCCTGATAAATCAGGCCATCCACAGCCTCGACATCATCCAGTGGCTCGGAGGCGGCTGCGTACGCGCGCGCGGGATCGGCGGCAACATGACCCTGCCCGGCCTCATCGAGGTCGAGGACACGGCGGTCGTATTCATGGACCTCGCTTCCGGCGGGCGCGGAATCCTGTTCGCCACCAACGGCAATGTCGAGGACTCCCCCGTGGAGTTCGAAATTCTCTGCGAAGGCGCCCGCATGCGGATCACCGACGCGCTGTACCTGATCGTAACGGGGTCTGACTCGCCGCGGGAAACTCTCAGGCTCGCGCCCGACGACTCCGGCCTGGCCGCCGACCCCGCCGACCCGCGCCACGCCTACTGGGGCAACCGCCACGCCGACCTCATCGAAGACTTCTACGACTGTATCCGCGAAGGCAGGCCCTTCCCCCTCGACCCTGACGAAGGGATAAAAAGCCTCGCGATACTCGACGATTACTACGCGGCGATCGGAAGGCCCACAAGATCCGAAGCCCTGCAAGGAGAAGACAATGAAGTTTGACCGCAGCGCGCTCGAAAAGAAGATGGACGAGATCATCATCCGCATGACGAATCCGCCAAAGCCGGAATTCGTCGAGACCAACCCCATCAGCAACCTCGATTTCACCAAGTGGGAGTGGCCTCAGGGCGTCGGACTCTACGGCATGTGCAAGCTCTATCTGCGCACGGGCGAGAAGCGCTACTTCGATATCCTCGACGCATGGTTCGCGGCGCGCATCGCCGAGGGGCTGCCAGAGAAGAATGTCAACACCATGGCCCCCATGCTCACCCTCATCCATCTCTACGAGATCGACAAGCGCCCCGAGAGGCTCGCGCTCTGCCTGGAATGGGCCGAGTGGGTCATGCGCGAGATGCCCCGCACGGTCGACGGCG
This sequence comes from Treponemataceae bacterium, assembly GCA_963678065.2. GTDB lineage: Bacteria > Spirochaetota > Spirochaetia > Treponematales > Rectinemataceae. The sequence goes on along the minus strand of CAXXVZ010000002.1, from coordinate 226,734 downwards.
GCCTCCAGCACATCGTCACCAATCGGCGCAACGACGGCCAGCTCTGGGTCGACACCCTCTACATGACCGTGCTCTTCCTCGCCAAGACGGGCATGGTCACGGGCAGGCGCGAGTACGTCGAGGAGGCTGTCCGCCAGTTCCTCATCCACATCAAGTATCTCGCCGACCGCGAGTCCGGCCTCTGGTTCCACGGCTGGACCTTCGACGGCAGGAACAATTTCGGCCGCATCCACTGGGGTCGCGGCAACTGCTGGTTCACCGCCGGCGTCATCGACTTCATCGAGATGATCGGACTCGAGGGCGGCGTCAGGCAGTACCTCCTCGACACCTTCCAGGACCAGGTCGACGCTCTCATACCCCTCCAAGACCCCGACGGCATGTGGCACACCATCATCGACGACCCGAGTTCGTATGTCGAAAGTTCGGCCACGGCTGGCTTCGGCTACGGTATACTCAAGGCTGTCCGCCTCGGATTTCTCCCCGCGTCCTACCGGGCCATGGGACTTCGAGCCTGCGAAGCCGTCCTCGCCCGTGTCGACGAAACCGGCGCGGTCACCCAGGTCTCCTACGGCACGCCCATGGGCGACGACGCGGACTTCTACAAGCGCATCCCCGTCTGCCCCATGGCCTACGGCCAGGCCCTGACCGTGCACCTGCTCGGCGAGGTGCTGAGGCTCGTTTAGCCGGAAAATCGGATCGATGAGGCCGCCTGCCCGCAGGGCCTTTCCGGGCGCCCGTTGTCTCGCGGGCCGAGTCATACTATCATTTATATCTGGGTGACTGTCAGATAGAACGGTATGCGGAAAACCGGCAGCGGATTTTCCCCTCTGACCTGATCGGATGAAGCCGGAATGCGCCGGCATTCGTCCTTCTGCCGGGGTCCGGCTGATCCGCTCAAGGGGGGGAAAGGTGGCAAAAACATGACAGGGTCGGATCGTCGGCGCAATCTGGCGTTCACGATACTCATGGGAATTGTCTTTATGTCCACGGCTTGCGGAAACAAGCCGCCGGGTCCGTCCCTGCCCGGCGCCGTTTCAAAGACGGAGACCAAGGCCTCTCCGCCACCCGCCCGCATCGTCCTTATAATGAAAACCCTCGCCAATCCTTTCTTCATCGAGATGGAAAAGGGAGCGAGGCTCGCGGAAAAGGAACAGGGCATCCGGCTCACCGTCAAGACAGCCGCCCAGGAGACCTCCATACAGCAGCAGATCGCCATCGTCGAGGAATCCATCAGAGAAAAGTATGACGCCATCGTCATAGCCCCCGGCGACTCCGTCGAGCTCATTCCGGCGCTTAAAAAGGCCCGCGACGCACACATCCTGGTCGTCAACATCGACAACAGGCTCGATCCGGCCTTCATGAAGAAGTTCGGAATGGAGGATGTCCCCTTCATCAGCGTCGACAACAGGGCTGGCGCCAGAAATGCCGTCGCCGCGCTCATACGAGGCAACAAGGATCCCGCACAGGCTTTGCTGATCGAGGGTATCCGGACGGCATCCAACGCCGAAGACAGGAAAAACGGCGCGCTCGAGGCTTTTGCCCTTCACCCCGAAATCAAGCTCGTCGCCTCGGAGAGCGCCAACTGGAAGATCGACGAAGCCCACGACCTTGTCGCCCGGCTCATGCAGCGGTTTCCCGGCACCCGATATATCTTTTGCGCCAACGACATGATGGCCCTCGGAGCCATCCGACATCTGGATGAGTCGGGGAGGACCGATGTCCTCGTCGGCGGTTTCGACGCGCTCCCGCAGGCCCTGACCGCCATGAAAGCAGGAAAGCTCGCCGTGACGGTCGACCAGAATCCAGTGGCCCAGGGCAGGCTCGGCGTCGAGTACGCCCTCAAGTTGCTCAAGGGGGGGACAGTTCCCGCCCTGACCGTGCTGAACACGTCCGTGATCACGCGCGCGGGAGAATGAGCGAATGGAGAGACGACAGCCCGACGGCGCAAAGGAAGCGGAGGCCGGAAATATCGCCCGGACGGAAGGGGAATCGCCTTCCTCCGTTCAGACGAATCTCCGTGCCCCGACCCGCGCGCGGATGAAAGGCGGCATGCTCTCCAGTTTTTTGACGTATTTTCTCATTGTCAGCTTCGTTCCCCTCGTCATCCTCGGTTTGCTTTCCGTGCAGATGGCATCCCGTTCCATCCTCTCGGCACAGAATTCAGCCATGGATTCAGTCCTCGAGTCCCAGGACGACATCATGGAAAACATCGTCGGCCAGGCTGAAAATCTGCTCTCGGCGATCGCCGGAACCGACTCGATCAACGAAGCCTTGAACTCTCCCGCGACAGGAGACGATTATCTCAAGCTGGCGACGCAGGCTAGGATCGGATATGTGCTCTCCAACTTCCTTACCATAAAAGGGCTCTCGCTCATCCATCTCTGGGTACCCGGGGGAGGCGATTTTCGCGTGGGCGACACTCTGTACGCTGAAAAACAGCGCGAGGACCTCAAGGCAGACATTTTCAGGCAACTCGTGGCTTCGGGGCAGAGTGTTCTCTGGCTCGGAGTGAACGAAAGCCTCTCCGGCAAAGATGACAAGGAAAAAGTTGTCAATGTCGCGAGGCTCATTACGAGGATGGACAAGGCGAGCCTCGAGTCGGTGCCCCGCGCGGTCCTCATGCTGAGTTTCGCGCCCGAGACCTTCGGCGCATCTCTCGCCGAGGTGGCTTCCACCACGGGGGCCAGATTCATGATCATCGACCGGAACAATCGCTTTATCGCCAGTTCGGGAGATGTGGCAGCCGGAGGCCCGGTTCCCGAGAGCCTTTTGTCCGATCTCGCGGGCACTGCCCGGATCCGGTATCACAACGACGACAGAGGGCGGAATCTGCTTTTTTCGATAAAAATCGACAGGACCGACTGGACCCTCATCGCTCTCATGCCCGAGTCCATTCTCCTCGGCAGGAACAGGGATATCTACCTCGTGACCCTGATCTGCGCCCTCGTCATGTTCGCGGGCACACTCGTGTTCACCATCGGAGTCGTCCGGCGCTGGATCACTCCGCTCCGGAGTATCAGCAACGCTTTCCGGGCGCTTGGGCAGGGCAGCCTCGACAATGATTTCCGTCTCGAATCCGCCAGCCTGGATGAAGTCGGCGACCTTGTGCGCTGGTTCAACGCATACCTCGAGTCCATTCACGAAAAGCGACGCATGGACAAGGCTCTTCTGGCGAGCGAAGCGCGCTATTCCCTCGTCGCGAGGGCGACCAACGAAGGTTTGTGGGAACTCGATTTCGTCACCCGGAAAGCTTTTTTTTCCGAGCGTTTCGCCCAGATGCTCGGTTTCGACAGGGACGGGTTCGGCACCGATCCCGAAGCATGGTTCAGCCGCATCCACAGCCTCGACCGGCCCGGTTTTGACCGCGAACTTTTCGCCCACCTCGATGGCAAGACTTCAGTATTCAAAAACGAGTACAGGATCAGCAGGAAAGACGGCGAATACATCTGGATACTCACGCGGGGACTTGCCCTCCGCGACCCCGGAACAGGCGCCCTCCGGATGGCCGGCTCCAATTCGGATGTCACCGACCGCCGCCGTGCGGAGGACCGTCTGCGTTTCGAGGCCGAATACGACGTTCTGACGGGACTGCACAACCGGAAATGGCTGAACGAAAGGCTGGGCCACCTTCTTCATTGGGCGAAGGAAGGAGATGGGCCCCGGTATGCCGTCATCTTCCTCGATCTCGATCACTTCAAACTCATCAACGATACGAGAGGCCACAATGTAGGAGACAAGGTCCTCGTCGCCGTGGCCTGGCGCCTCCGATCCTGCATCCACGAACATGAGAGCCTCGTCAGGCTCGGCGGAGACGAGTTCCTAGTCCTTGTGGAGGGCGATCCGGAACGCAGAGTGCACGATGTCGTCGACAGTATCGAAGAGGCGCTCACCATCCCCATCGACATTGACGACGGGCATTTCATGATCACCGCGAGCATCGGCGTCAACCTCGGAAGGAAGGAGTATTCCGAAACGGAGGATGTCCTCAGGGATGCCGACATAGCCATGTACAGGGCCAAGGCGGCCGGCCGAGCCAGGCGCGAGGTTTTCGACGAAACAATGCGCGAAGAAGTCTTCAGGCGCATGGAACTGGAGAACGAGCTGCATGTCGCCGTCCGTACCGACGGGATCGGGGTCTTCTACCAGCCGATCGTCCGGGCCTCGGACGGTGTCTGCCTCGGATTCGAGGCTCTAGCGCGCTGGCCCCACGCGGAGTACGGTCTCGTCATGCCCGGCGTATTCATTCCTTTGGCCGAAGAATCGAGCCTCATTCTCGAACTCGGACGCTACATGATCCGCAAGGCGGCCCGACAGATCGCCCTCTGGAAAAAGGAATATCCCGACCGGAGCTTCTATGTCAGCGTCAACCTCTCCCCGCTCCAGATCCGGGATTCCTTCCTGATCGAAAAAATGGTCGAGACAGTGGTCGCGGAGGGGGCCGCTCCCTCCGACCTCGTTCTCGAACTCACCGAATCGACCTTCCTCGAGGACCCAGGACTGACAGGCCGGATGATCGATTCGGCCCGGGGAAAGGGTTTCCGGATTTTTCTCGACGATTTCGGTTCGGGCTATTCTTCGATCGGCTACCTGAAGGACTATCGCTTCGACGCGATCAAAATAGACCGGCAGTTCCTCTCGGGGATCGGAAAGGACGAGAGGGTGACGCGACTTCTGGAAGTTTTCTCCGAACTGGCCGCAGTGTTCGGCCTCGACATCATCGTCGAGGGGGTCGAGGAGAAGAGGCAGCTCGAGCTCCTCGCAGGCATGCGGATAGACGCCATCCAGGGCGATTATTTTTCAAAGCCGGTCGACGCGGCGCACATCGGCGAGTGGATATCCTCGATGCCGGGCGCTATCCCGGACATGACTCCGATGTAGCGCCTTGAGGCCCGGGCGGGAGTGTGAAACGGAAGGTTGCACCTTGCCCGGGTTCTGCCTCCACCCGGATCGTCCCGCCGTGCCGCGCCACGATCCGCTGGACGGTCACCAGCCCTATGCCGTTGCCGGGGAACTCGTGTATGCCGTGCAGTCTCTGGAAGGGCTTGAAGAGATTGCCCGCGTAGGCCATATCAAATCCGACGCCATTGTCTCTGACGAAGAATTCTTTCTGTGGGCCCGATCGGTCCGACCCGATCTCCACGCGCGCATCATCCTGTCCGCCCGTGAACTTCCAGGCGTTGTCGATCAGGTGCTCCATCATGAACCGGATGAGCCGCTCGTCGCCCATCGCCTTCAGGCCGGGCGCTATCCTGACGCTGATTTTTCGCGCCGGATCGGCGGCTTTGAGTTTTTCCACCGTCTCCCTCGCGATGATGGAGAGGTCGACTTCCTGCCGCGCGAACCCCATGCGGGCGATCGTGGAGAGGTTGAGAAGATCGCTGATGAGCTGCCCCATCCTACGCGATGCCGTCTGAATGCGCTCCAGAAGTTCCCTGCCGCGCCCATCCATCTTCTCCCCGTATTCGCGGAGAAGAACTTCGCTGAAGCCGTCCAGCGCGCGCAGCGGCGAGCGCAAGTCGTGGGAAATCGAATATGCGAAAGCCTCCAGTTCCTTGTTCGTCGACTCGAGAAGGCTGGTCCGTTCGCGAACCCGCTGTTCGAGTTCGGTGTTGATGTTCTGGATTCTCTTCTCTATGCGCACCCGCTCCTCGAGCTCCATCCTGAGTCGGTCGTTGGCGCGGCTCAGATCGGCGGTGCGTTCGCTGATGCCCTCTTCCAGTCGCCGGTTCGACTCCCGCAAATCCTCTTCGGCCCGCTTCTCCTTACCCCATGAAACCAGAATGAGCTGACTCAGCCTGACAGTTACGGCCACGAAGAAGGCGATCAGAAGGATCACCACGAGGCCGAGATTGTTCCATCCGGCCAAGTAATCGGCGGATGCCACCCCGACGGAGACGTAGAGGGGAAAGCCTTCTATCTTTCTGAACGAGAGTATCCTGTAGAAGCCGTCGATGTCCGAGAGTTCTGTCTGTGTCCACTGCTCGATCCCCGACCGCGCCCTGTCGAGAAAAGAAGCCTGGCTGATCTGCTGGCCGATGAAGCTGCCATTTTTCCCGGGATCGGGATGGCGGGCGATCAGTTTCAGCTCATGGTCCCTGAGCGCGGCAGTCCCGCTCCGGCCGATATCGAGCGAGGAGAAGAGTTCCGTGAAGAAAGCGGTCGGGAAACCGGCATAGACGACGCCCGCGAAGCTTCCATCCCTGTATACGATCCTGTGGGATATGTTGATGGTCCATTCGCCGGAGATCCTGCTGAGGTAGGGCGACGAAATGTAAGAGCCGTCCGACCGATCGTCCCGCGCGTGGACAAAGTAATCGCGGTCGGCGACGTTGACGGCGGAATCCTTCGCCACGCCCTTCCCGAAGAGGATGCGCCCCGTCTTGTCGGCCATGCGGATGGCCGACACCTCGGGCACCCTTCCCGTCTGCACGGCGAGGAAGCGGCTGTAGGAGCCGGCATCGATGCCCGCGGTCGCGAGCTGCCGCTCGGCCTCGTCGCCGGCGGCGAAGAGCGCGACTTCGGCCTTCTTGAATACTCCGGAGATGTGTTTTTCCAGCGTGAGGGCCAGATTCTGCGTCGCGATCTTTGCCTCTTCCACAGCTCGGAGGTACACGAACCAGAGGACGACACACGCGAGGAGGAAGACGAAAAGATTGACCGCGACGAGTGCCGTTTTGAGCCGTCGGTCGAAGCCTGCCGAGGATACGGCTGAAGCTGCGGCCACAGATCCGGCGCCACGCCTGTGTCCGGATCTTTCGATCGCCCCTGTTCCGGACGGACCTTCTTCCATTGCCCCATGATTACATCAGGTTGGAGCGGAATGCCAGTGCGCAGGAACCCTGCCTGTTCGCACGGGACACAGTCTGACCCGCTTGCCAAAGTGCACACTTTCGCGGACCATGCCCCGATGGACAGAGAGATCCGGACCCTCGACCTCCTCTGTCGGGTGGTCGACAACTACGGCGACATCGGCCTCGTCTACAGGCTTGCGCGCGCACTGTCGGAGGCCACTCCAGCGCTCCGGCTCCGGATCATTGTCGACGACCTTCCCGCCTTCGCCCAGCTCGCCCCCGGGATCGACCCGGCCCGCGATCTGCAATTCTATAGAGGCTGGACAGTGGTCCGGTGGAATCCCTCGGGCGCGGCAGAGGTCGCAGCGACGGCGGCAGCCGCGGTTGCCACGGGAGCTGCTGGCGGGCGGTCCCCGTCGGCGGGAAGCGAAGCCCCCGCGGCGGTCAGGGAACTCTTTCTCGCCGAACGTCCCCGCCATCTCATCGAGTGTTTTGCCTGTGGACGGCCCGATTGGTTCGAGGAGATTCTCTTCGACCCCTCCGATCCCGTGACGCGGCATATCGTCAACCTCGAATACCTTTCCGCCGAGACCTGGGTCGACGAGGTCCACCGCATGCCTTCTCTGACCCGCTCTCCGCTTGTCAAGAAATACATGTTCATGCCCGGGTTCACGGAGCGGACGGGCGGCCTCGTCGTGGATCGCGGCTTTGCCCGGTCCCTCGAGGCTCTTCGCGGCGGATCATCCCGGCGAGAGGCGCGTCGAATCCTCGCCGGCCGGATCGGCGTCGATCTTCCGGGAAAGAGCTCCGGAGCCGGGATTGCCGGCGAATCCCGCGATGAGCCTGAGGTCCCGGCCGAGGACAGGTTCTGGATCACCGTCTTCAGCTACGAGCGAGACTATTCCCGCATCGTCGCGGATCTGGCGGCCTTCGACGCGGCGACCCCCCTCCTGGTCCTCGCGGCCGCGGGGAGGAGTCAGGCATGTTTTCTCGACGCGTGGAGATCGGCCGGCTCGCCATTCCCCGTCGCCCCGCTGCCATTCCTCCCTCAGGAGCCCTGGGACGAGGTTCTCCTCGCTTCGGATTTTTCCATTGTCCGCGGCGAGGAATCCCTCGCCCGGGCGGCGCTGTCGGGGCGGCCCTTCCTCTGGCACGCCTACGTCCAGGAGAATGCCCACCAGCTCGTCAAGGTTCGCGCCCTTCTCGACCGCATGCGCCCCTTCTTCGATCCGGCCTCTTTCCCCCTTCTGGAGAGACTCTTTGTCGCCTTCAACGACAGGCTCCGCGACGATCCCCACAGGGGCGGCGGCGAGGACTTCCTGTCGGTTCTGAGCTGTGCCCAGGCCTTAGCCGGCGGTTTTTCGGCATTTTCGGAGGACCTTTCTTCCCATGGAGACCTCGCCTCCCACCTGCTGACTTTTTTGCGCGAGTTGTTGTAGGATAGGGCCTTGCAGATTCAGGACAGGCTCCCGGAGCGGCGATTCCGGGAATCAGGCATATACTCCACTCTAGGTGAGGACCATTCATGTTAGTTACTTCCCAACTTCGCGGCGGCAGTGTTTTCAAGTACGGCAACGACGCCTTGATCGTCCAGCGCATGCTCGGCCAGAAAAGCGGCCGCGCAGGCATGACCACCAGGCTTCGCGTCAAGAACATCGTGACCGGCCAGACCTCCGATCTCGCCCTCGATTCGGGCGAAAAATTCGAGGAAGTCATCCTCGATCTTCTCAAAATGAAGCTTTCCTACATCGACGGGGACACCTTCGTGTTCATGGAGCAGGAAACCTTCGAGCAGTACGAGCTCACCAAAGAAGATCTGGGCGACAATGCCGGTTACATCACCCCCGACGACGATTTTCCCGTCGAGATCACCTTCTACGAGGGCAAGCCGGTCGGCATCATGCTTCCGACCGCAATCGAGCGCACGATCACGTACTGCGAACCCGGCGTCAAGGGCGACACCTCCGGCAAGACCTTCAAGCCGGCCACGCTCGATACCGGCATCGAAGTCTCGGTGCCTCTTTTCTGCGACATCGGAACCAAAGTCAGGATCGACACCCGCGACGGTTCCTTCATCGAGCGTGTGAAGTAAAGAGCCGTCTTGTCTGAGAGACTGGCTGGCGTCCGGGACCTGGAACTACGCCGCTCCCGGATGAAACGGCGGGCGATAGACCATGAACGGTGACCCGGGGTGGCGGCGCATACCGCCGTGCCCTGGGTCATTTTTTTTTAGCGACCAGCCTGCCTGCCGCGGATGTTCGGCCTTGAGGCGGGTTCGGCAGCGGAATCAACACCGCGGGGATCGCGGGGATGGCTGACAGAACCGCCCCCTGCGCCCGAAGGCGGTGTGCGGTCCTTCCCGAAATACTTCTCGCTCCGGTAGCGCAGCCACACCCTGAGTACCTGCGGAATCTTCTCTTTTTCTTCCTTCGAAAGTGTTTCGTACAGCCGGATCGCCCGGTCGCGCTCGGTCCTGCAAGCTTGGTTCTCATGGGCGTCCCAATGACTCCGCGCGAGCCGTATCAGGCGACAAACCTCTTTCACGAGGGGTTCTCCCGAGAGGGGTTTTCCGTTTCCCGTCATTCCAGTTTTCCCGGAAGGCCTGTCAAGACCATGAGGATGGCGATTGTCCGGTCGTCCATGCATCAATTGTATTGCATGGACTTGAGATTTGACAGTGCAGGAAACCGCCTGTGGATTGTTTCCTGACTTCCCGGCTTTCCAACGAGTGCTCCACCTCCCCTAGCCCGAATCGGGGGGGGGGACGGACGGGAAGCGGTTTCACAGCTTCAGGAAAATCTTTTTGACATACAGGAAGCGGCAGAACATGACCGCGAGCGCGAGCGCAAGGACCGCGCGGATGAAATCTCCGAGACCGGGCGTTACGCTTTCGAAAAGGTTTCTGACGCTTCCGCCCGCTATGGTGTCGGCCAGCTTGTGGAAGTCGACGATTGTATCGAAAAGGTAGACTGTGATGGGATTCATGCCTATCCACACGAAAGGAATCGTCCATCGGCGCATTCCACGCAGTTCCACGAGATAGTAGAATCCCGCAAGCAGCATCAGACTGAATCCTGCGGCCACGAGGACGTACGACGGCGTCCAGATCTTTTTGATGATCGGGAGCGGGATATTCCACACCAGGCCGACGGCAAAGGCCGCCGCCCCCGCGAGCGCGAGGGTGACCGCCTTCTTCGCCCCCGTCCGTTTTCCGTCCACGAGGAACAGCCCCGCGAGAACGCCCGCGAGACATGTGACTATCGCCGCGGGGGTGCTCGCCAAACCTTCGGGGTCCCATGATCCATCCCATTTGAAGCCCGGCAGGAATCGCTGGTCGATGTAATTCGCCAGATTGACTCCCTTGAGATAGACACCGCGCAGCATGGACGTCGACGCGAAGTTGAGTTTTGACGAATCGGCGAAGCCGGTCTCCCTGCAGATCTCCGTGATGCCTGCAGGCCTGAGGTCGGGAAAGGGGACAAGCGCGAGCGCAGCCCAATACCCGAGCAGGATGACAGCCGCAACCGCCGCGAGGCCGCGCGCACGGAAGAAGCAGAAGAGGATTCCCGCGACGAGATAGCATATGGCGATCCTCTGAAGAACACCGAGCAGCCTTACTTCGGGCCACAGTTTGGCGAAGCCACCGTAATAGATGAACCCGAGGACATACAGGAGGAGACTCCTTCTGATGATCCGCAGAATTGTCGCAGAGCGGCCGCTGCGCTCGAGGCTCTTCGGGAGGGACAGGGCGGCGGAGAGGCCGACTATGAAGATGAACAGGGGAAAGATGAAATCGTAGAAGGTGAAGCCGCTCCAATCGCTGTGATCGACCTGCACCGCGAGGAATCGGGTCGCGGGATTGTTCCATAGGCCTTTCAATGAAGTGACCAGGATATCTGCCCCGAGAATCCAGAACATGTTGAAGCCGCGCAGCGCGTCGATCGCGATGATCCGTTCTGAAGTGGTTTTTGAGTCGTTCACCGATCGCACCTCTCACCGTAATTGTAAGTCGGTACAGCAGATCCCGCAAGACGGAAAACCGGACTGAGATCGCCGGCGCGTGTGTTTCTCTATCTCAGATGCCCTCGGCGAAGGCCTTCACTTTCTCTTTTATCGCATCGCGCAGGGCGCGCACCTTCGCCATGATCTCCCCATCGCTTCCTGTAAAAGTCGAGGGATCATCGAAGGGCCAGTGGAGCTTTATGGAGAGCCCGGGGAATATCGGGCAGCGCTCCGCCGCTTCCTTCGAACAGACGGTCACGACGTAGTCGTAGGATTTTCTGGCATTGAAGAGATCGTGGACGTCTTGGGTTGATTTTCCCGCGATGTCGATGCCATCTTCCGCCAGGGCGCGCACGACAAAAGGATTGAGTTTCCCCGGCTCGAGTCCGGCGCTCTCGACCTCGAAATCCGACCCGCCGAAACGCCGCAGATACGCCTCAGCCATCTGGCTCCTGGCGGAATTGTGTACACAGAGAAACAGGACCCGTTTCATGCCGCCTCCGGGAACCAGCCGCGCGTCTTCTTCGCGATGGCGACGAGGCTGAGCATCACGGGCACTTCCGTGAGGACGCCGACGACCGTCGCGAGGGCCGCACCCGATGTCAGGCCGAAGAGGCTGACGGCGACGGCCACCGCGAGCTCGAAGAAGTTCGAGGCTCCGATCATGCCCGCGGGAGCTGCGATGGCGTAGGGAATCTTCCAGGCCTTGGACCAGAGGTAGCCGATGGCGAAGATCAGGTAAGTCTGGAGGACTAAGGGGACAGCGATGAGGATGATTGTGACCGGGTTGTTGAGGATCGTGTCGCCCTGGAAGGAGAAGAGGATGACAAGGGTGGCGAGGAGCCCCACCTCGGTGATGCCGTCGAATTTTTTGCAGAACACGTTTTCGAACCACGCAAGGCCGCGCCGTTTCACGAGGTTCACGCGGGTGATGTAGCCGAGCCCGAGGGGTATGACGACGAAGAGGACGACCGAGAGTATGAGAGTGTCCAAGGGGACATGGACGTTGGAGACGCCGAGGAGGAAGGCCACTATCGGTGTGAAGGCGAGGAGTATGACGAGGTCGTTGACCGCGACCTGGACGACCGTGTAGCCGGGATCGCCATCCGAAAGGTAGGACCAGACGAAGACCATGGCCGTGCAGGGCGCCGCGCCGAGAAGAACGGCGCCGGCGAGGTAGTCCGTGGCGGCCGCGTCGGGTATGAGGTTCCGGAAAACAACTTTAAGGAAGAACCAGGCGATGGCGTACATGGTGAAGGGTTTTATGAGCCAGTTCACGACGAGGGTGACGATGAGGCCTTTCGGCTTGCGTCCGGCATTCCTGATGCTCTGGAAATCCACTTTGAGCATCATCGGGTAGATCATGAGCCAGATGAGGATGGCGACCGGGATGGAGACCTTGGCGTATTCGAAGGTGCCGAGGAAGGCCGGAAAGGCCGGGACGAAGCGGCCCAGCGCGACGCCTGCGACGATACACAGGAAAACCCAGAGCGAGAGGTACTTCGCGAAGAAACCGATTCGTTTTCCGGGCATGGCGGCTCCTTTTTTTCCACGATGCTGTCATCGACATCAACTATTGGCAATAATACCAAATAACAAACCGCTGTCAAGCTCTTTCTGTTGACTTTGTGACAAATATTGGTAAAAATACCAAGTATGACGCCTGAACTACAGAGTGAGATGCATGAGCGGCGGGTCGAAGTATTCAAGGCGCTCGCGCATTCCTCGCGGCTCTATATCGTTCTGCGCCTCGCCGAAGGCGAAGCCTGCGTGGGCGACCTGACGGTGGAGATCGGCGCAGACATTTCCACTGTATCCAAGCATCTGGCGATTCTCCGGGATGCCGGCCTCGTGACGGACAGGCGCGAGGGGCAGAACATTTTCTATTCGCTGGCCTGCACCTGCATCATCGATTTTCTGCACTGCGTCGATGCAGTGGCGCCCCACAAGGGGAGCGGGACGCGGCGCAATCCCGGCTGCGCACGGCCGTCCGAGGTCTGACCGCTGTGTGCGCCGGCCTCGGTTTTTCAAGGCCGGCGCATAGGGTCATTTCTTTCTCGTGTCGATGTCGTCGGGGTAGGCGAGGGCCTCTCCCCCGCGCTCTCCCGTCCTGATCCTGTAGACGTCGTCCACAGGCGAAATGAAGATGATGCCGTCGCCCTGCTCGCCCGTGCGCGCGGCCTTGGTTATGGCCTCGATCGTCTTCTCGACATTTCTGTCGGAAAGGATGATGGTGAGCATGAGCTTCGGGATCATGTCCATCTTGTAGGCTGTTCCTCGCCAGGAGAGCGTGACGCCGCCCTCCCGCCCGTGCCCCTGTATCTCGACAATGCTCATCCCGACGATTCCGATCGCCCTGAGGGCGTCCTTCACCTCGTCGAGCGATTCCTCGCGTATGATCGCTTCGATTCTTTTCAGCATGTGTATCCCTCCTGCCTTCGGGGCCGTTCAGGCCCCGGCCTTGTGTTTGACGGGTGTCTGTGCCACGAGGCGTCCGCGCCCACCGGGCATCCTCATGTCCACCGTAGTGTAGCCTGGGGCTCCCATTTCGGGAATGTCGAGGCCGGCGATTTCGTCGTGCGGCTCGGCGCGGAGCAGCTTGAGCGCGTTCAGAATCCGGAAGAACGCGTAGGAGGATCCGAACACGACGACGATTATGGCCACGACTTCGAGAAGCTGGGCAGCGAGCTGTCCAGGATTGCCGAAGAATAGGCCGCGGACTGTGCCCTTGACTCCGTTCCAGCCCTCGGATGCGAGGCTGCCGTTGGAGAAAAGTCCCACCGCGATGACGCCCCACAGTCCGTTGGCGAAGTGGACGGGAACGGCGCCGACAGGGTCGTCGATCTGCAGTTTTTCAAGAAGGAAACTGACGAGGCACACGATCACGCCGGAGATGCCTCCGATCACCACAGCGCCGATCGAATCGACGAAGGCGCAGGACGAAGTGATCGCGACGAGACCCGCCAGTATGCCGTTGACCGACATCGAGGGATCGGGCTTGCGGGTCGGGCCGAAGAGCCACATGTAGAGCATGGCCACGCAGCCACCGATGGAGCCCGCCACGAGGGTGTTCACTGCGGCGTTCGTCGCGAGGAGGCCACCCGAACCGACAAAGGCCAGGGAGGAGCCGGGGTTGAATCCGAACCATCCGAAGAAGAGGATGATCGTGCCGAGCACACCCATAGGGATGTTGTGGCCGGGCAGAGCGTTGGCCGATCCGTCCGGATTGAATCGCCCGATGCGCGGACCCAGCACGAGGGTTCCTGCGAGGGCGACCGATCCTCCGATCATGTGGACGACGCCCGATCCTGCGAAGTCGACAGCTCCGTTTCCGAGCCCCGCGATGCGGCCGATGTTCTGCAGCCAGCCGCCGCCCCATATCCATCCTCCGACGACCGGGTAGATTATCATGCTGACCCACAGACCCATGAGGCAGAAGCCCGAGAATTTGAGTCGTTCGGCCATGGAGCCGGTCGGGATGGTGGCCGCCGTATCCATGAAGACCATCTGGAAGAGGAAAAAGGCCAGGATGCCGGTGTTTCCTCCTATCCCGAGGAGCATGAATCCCGAGCCCCCGAGCAGGCCGACCTGGCCGAAGCGCAGGAGCGGCGTCGAGAGCGTGCTACCCCAGCTGCCGAGCGTAGTCGGCGAGTGGGCCCATTCGCCCGCGATGGCCCCCGCGTTCGCGACGGCGGGGAAGGCGGCGTTGACGGCGCCGAACTGGAAGGCGAATCCGACCAGCCAGTAACCGATCGCGCCGATGCAGAACACCATCATGTTCATCATCATCGTGTGGGCGACGTTCTTGTGGCGCGTGAATCCCGTTTCGACGAGGGCGAAGCCCGCCTGCATGAAGAATACGAGGAAGCCGGCGATCAGCATCCAGAGGATGTTGATCGCCTCGGTCACGCCTTTAGCCGTGTCGGCGACGGCCTGGAGCGCCGCCGCGGGGTCCACGGCCGGGATCGCTGCCGCCGCGGGCGTCGCCGCCAATGCCGGCGCAGTCTGGGCAAAGGCTCCGGTCGCTCCGAGAAGCAGAGCGGCTCCAGCCGCGAGGAGGAAGACAGTCCCTCTCGTCATCTTCGGGTTGGGTGAGAATTCTCGCATCATTCGTTCCGTTCTCCCTTGTCCGTTCAGGATGCAAGGCACAAAGCACGTCTCGTGCCAGATAGAGCAATGGAAATGAATATTTATGCAGAATTCGGCATTATTATTGTTTTACGCGATTTTCACGGATGGGGTTGAGTCGAAAAGTGGAAAAAGAATCGACAAGAGTCAGTCTTGGGGTGCTTTTCGGAGCGAGAGAATAAAAATGGTTACCAATAAAGCTACAATTAGGTTGATAACTTGAAAAAAAGTACTATAATGTATCAATACGAAAAAATACAGTTGCGGAAACAGAATTTTGACGAGAAAATTTCAAAATAAGAAACACCATTTCGATATATGGCACATGAGCTAAATACTGATACATACTGAAATGTATGAAAATGGTTTTGTGGCAAATTCGTGAGTTTTCCCATGCTCTCTTTTTCGCTGCTCGGCTTTTTGTTTGGCGACAGGTATGGCGACAGGTATGGCGCGGCGCGAGCCGGAAAAAGGTGATGCCAAATCCGCCACAGTGGGATATTATGCTCGCCTGTGGAGGAGCGATGATCGGATACTACCTGACACTCGACGAAACGGAGCTCGCGGATCTCGTCGCGCTGGCGAAGAAGAGGGGTGAGGAAGGAATCGACGACGAACTTTCCCTTCTGATCGCGGATGAAGATCGGTGCATCGAAATCGACAAGGCCTGGCACGGCATCCATGTCCTCCTCTGCGGGAGCCTGGAGGGGGGCGAGGCGCCCCTGTCCGACCTGGTGCTCGGCGGGACGGCGCTCAACGATATCGAGATGGCCTACCTTCCCGTGCGGTATCTCGACCGGGGCCGCGTGGAGGCGGTGAATGCCGCGATCGCGGATGTCGACCTCTCGGCCAGGACCGACGAGTTCAAGGATCTCGTCCTGGGCAACGCCGAGGTCTATCCGGGATTGTCCGAAGAGGAAGACCTCAACTACCTCGACTTCAATTTCGAACAGCTCAAGCGGTTTTTCGCGCAGGCGGCCCGGGCTGGCCTGTGCATGCTGCTGTTCATTGGCTGAACACAATCGGGAGGCGTGAGCGGCGATGAAAATACAGAAACAGGGCGGCCTCTATGCCGTCCTCAGATTCGATCCCACAAGCGTCGGGGGCCCGCGCTCAGGCCGTCTCGGAGCTCTCCTTTCGCGCGCCGCAGAAGGGCGCTTCTTCAGCCTGACGGGGTCCGGAGAGGAGCTCTCCCTTGTCTGCGAGGAGGGACTCGCTGAGGAATTTCAAGCCCGCGAGGGCGGCTGGAGACTGTTCAAGGTCGTGGGCCCCCTCGATTTCGGGCTCACTGGCATACTGAGTTCCATCGCCGCTCCGCTCGCTGTCGCCGGAATCAGCATTTTTGCAGTTTCGACCTACGATACGGACTACGTGCTCGTCAAGGATGGCGCGTACAAAGCCGCGGCCGAGTGCCTCTCGGCGGCTGGATTCGAGATCGTTCAATAAAGAAGCCGGTGTGCCCAACCGTTTTGTCCGCCTGATCCGTTCCGGGGAGATCGGGACAGTCGCTGAACTCAAGAGCCTCTTCAAGCGGCTCGCCAAGGAAACGCATCCCGACCTCGCGCAGACTCCCTCTCCGACGGCCACTGGACAGAGAGCCGCGGCGGCGGATTTCATCCGGGTCCGCGAGGAATACGAGCATGTCCTCGGGGATTTCGACCGCTACCGCTTCGGGGCCGGGCGGCGCGAGCGCCTCGTTCTGAACAGGTGCGCGCTCTATCTGAGCCTCGAAAGCCTCTTCGCGAGGGGTTTTCCGAAATACCCCGCCACGCCAAGGAAAAAGAGCGCTATGATTACGCGAGATTCGCTTTTCTGGAGAACATGAGGGTCGGCGATCCGGAGAGGGGAGAGTCGGTATTCCGTGAATTCGAGAGGGAGCTTTTCTGGCTCAGAGCGGAGCATCCCGACGATTTTGTATCCCTGAAGTCCTGGATCGCCAGACTTTTGGACTATCACCGTTCGGGGATCGCCGCACTCGTCGTCGAGCTGAAGCTGGGGGCCGAAAGCTTCACTTCCCACTTTCCGGAAAATGCCGGGCTGGCCGGATTCCTGGCCACTCTCGCGGACGACCTGGATAGGGGGCCCGCCGCGAGGGCTGCGAAGGGGGAAAAAGATGCGCGACAGAGCTGAGAGAGCCGCGGGTAGCGTGGAATGCCGGCCTGGCTGCGCGGCCTGCTGCATCGCCGTCTCCATCGCCTCGC
Source organism: Treponemataceae bacterium (assembly GCA_963678065.2). Taxonomy (GTDB): domain Bacteria; phylum Spirochaetota; class Spirochaetia; order Treponematales; family Rectinemataceae. The sequence goes on along the minus strand of CAXXVZ010000002.1, from coordinate 209,612 downwards.
CCATACCCGGAGCGCGCGGCCGACCGGGCATGCCGGGCGGAAAGCCGGCGGGCGTACGCTGCGTCAACCTCGACTCAGCTGACCGCTGCGTGATCCATGGGGAGCCAGACTACCCGGCTTTCTGCGCGGGTCTCAAGGCTTCGGCGGAGATGTGCGGGGCCGGCAAGGAAGAGGCTTTTCGGTACCTGGCGGAACTCGAGGTTCTGACCGCACCCGATTCGGGACAAGGAGGAAGGAAATGAAGGTGGGAATTCGGATCGACAGGGCCGCGCCTGAGGACGCATCCGATCTCGCGAGGCTCGCCGGGCAGCTCGGCTACCCTGTGGACCCCGGCGCCGTGGCCGAGGCGATCGCCGGAATGGCCGGTAGGGACGACGAAGCCGTCATTGTCGCGCGCGACTCGTCGCTGCCCGACTCGTTGCAGTCCGACGGCAGGGGACGAGTGATCGGCTGGACGAGCGTCGCCGTGGTCCACCACTTCTACACTCCGACAGTAGCCGAGATTTCGGGCTTCGTCGTGGACGAGTCCTGCCGCAAAGGGGGCATCGGGACCCTCATGATGGCCGAAGCCGAGCGCTGGGCGGCCGCCGCAGGCTGTCCGGCTATCCGTCTTCGCGCCAACGCCATCCGACTCGACGCGCACCGCTTCTATGAAAGACTCGGATTCAGGCGCACCAAGCAGCAGATCGTTTTTGTAAAGGAAATCGGAGGAAAGATTTCCTGAAGTCGCCATGAACGAGGAGCATCACATGAACGCCAACGCCAACGCCAGCGCCGATGCCAAGGTCGGCGCGCATGCCGGTATCGATGCCGGAACGAGCCCGCGCCGCTCTCGCATGCCTGTCCTGTTCTCGGCCCACGGTTCTCCCATGAACATTGTCGCGGACAACGATTTCACGCGGGATCTCGTGGCCGTGGCGGCGCGGCTGCCGAAGCCCGAGTCCATACTCGTCGTGTCCGCCCACTGGCAATCGCGCGGCAGCTTCGTAACCTCCTCTCCGCGGCCGAAGCAGATCTACGATTTTTCCGGCTTCCCTCCCGAGCTGTACAAGGTCTCCTACAGCGCGCCCGGAGACCCACGGCTCGCGGAACATATCGCGGCAACACTCTCCGGCTCTGGCTCCACGGTTCTTCCTGATCCGGGACGCGGGATCGACCACGGGGCATGGTCAGTCCTCCACCACATGTATCCGGCGCAAGACATCCCGGTCCTCCAGCTGAGCCTCGACGCAGGACTTTCTCCCGGAGCGGGTTTCGAATTCGCGCAGCGACTCGCTCCTCTCAGGGAGGAGGGCGTCCTTGTCGTGGGCTCGGGCAACATCGTCCACAGCTTCGACGAGGTCGACTTCGACGACAATGCCGAAGCCCTGCCCTGGGCCATCGCCTTCGATGCTCTTGTGAAAGAGAAGATCGACGCCACAGACACCGAAACCCTGATCGGATTCGGCGGACCGAACGCCGCTTCGCGGCGGGCCTTCCGGACGAACGAGCACTATCTGCCGATGCTCTATGCGCTTGCCCTCCGGGAGGATGGGGAGCCTGTGCAGTATTTTCACGAGTCGATCCAGAACGCTTCCATGGGCATGCGCTGCTTCATGATCGGAGGAGCGTGAACCTGCGGCGTATTCCGGTGTTTCCGGGCCTGTCCCGAGGTATATTCATGGTGCCGCGAGAGACCGGTTTCCGAGCTCCGGTTTTGCCGGTATAATGGATGGAAGCAGCAAAAGATCGTATCCGGGAAAGCTGCAGGGTCCCGATGACATGATGCCAGTCCGCTTCTACCCTGGGAAAGCTTTAGAGGAGTACCCGCACCGATGAAATATGACGTAGCAGTTGTTGGGGCCGGCCTGGCCGGAGCCACCGCCGCGAGGATTCTCGCCGAGAAGGGTAAGCGAGTCCTCGTCGTAGAGCAGCACCGGCACCTCGCCGGCCACTGCCACGACGAGCGCAACGAACACGGAATCACCGTCCACACGTATGGACCCCACATCTTTCACACGAACAAGGCCGAAGTCTGGAAATTCCTGAACCGTTTCACTGAATTCCACTTTTTCCAGCACAGGGTGCTCTCCTACGCCGACGGCCGTCTCATTCCCTTCCCGATCAATGTCGACACCGTCAGGGAGGTCTTCGGCATCACGATCGGCGTCGACGAGGTGGAGGACTTCCTCCTCGCCCAGGTGGAGCACTCGACCTTCAACAACCCTCCCCGCAACTTCCGCGACGCCGTCGTCTCCCAGGTGGGGGAGAGGCTCTACAAGCTCTTTTTCGAGAACTACACCCGCAAGCAGTGGGAGCGCGATCCTGAGCTTCTCTCCGCCGAGGTAGCCAAACGCATCCCCGTCCGCTCCAACCGCGACGGGCGCTATTTCTCCGACCGCTACCAGGGCATTCCCGCACGCGGCTACACGGCCATGGTCAACTCCATGCTGGACCACCCCCGCATCTCCGTACTCCTCGGAGCGGACTGGTTCGAGGTCGGACCGGAGATCGGAGCGGATCTGACGGTCTTTACCGGAGAGCTCGACCGCTTCTTCGATTTCCGCTACGGGAAACTCGAGTACCGCTCTCTCGAACTCGTCAACAAGACCTTCGACATGGAGCGCTACCAGGAGGCCCCTGTCGTCAACTACCCCAACGACTACGACTGGACGAGGATTTCCGAGTACAAGACCTTCCTCGACGAGAAGTCGTCCAAGACGACAGTCTGCTTCGAGTACCCGAAACAGGAGGGCGAACCTTTCTACATCGTCATGACCGAGGACAATCTCGCCCGGCGCGAGTCCTACATGAAGGATGCGGCTGCCCTTGAATCCGCCGGGACTCATCTCTTCATCGGGCGACTGGCCGAATACCAGTACTACAACATGGACCAGGTCGTGGCCGCGGTCATGAAAAAGGTGGCCGACCTGTGATCGGGGAAAAGGAGGAGCTGGTAACCGGCATATTCAACGACTCCTACGCTCCCATCACCGACGGGGTCGCCATGGTGACGAAGAATTATGCCCACTGGCTGAACCGCCTCGTCGGACCCTCCTGCGTAGTCACTCCCGACATGCCCGACTACTACGACTCGGAAGAATTTCCCGTCTACCGCTATTTCTCCCTGCCCCTCCACGCGCGGCCTCCATACCGCTTCGGCATGAATTTCGTCGGGGAGGTCCACGAAAAGCGCCGGCGCGGAGATAATCTGAGGGAGCGGCTCTCCACGAACGTATTCGACATACCGTTTTCGCTCGTGCACGCCCACTGCCCCTTCACTTCGGGAGAGCTCGCCAAACGCGTTGCGACCGTCAAGAAGATTCCTCTCGTCGCAACCTTCCACACCAAGTACCGGGAGGATTTCCAGCAATCCCTGAAGGGAAAGCTCCTCGTCGACATAGCCGTGTTCAGGCTGGTGCTCTTCTACAACTCCGTCGATTTCGTCTGGGTGCCGAGCTCCGAGACGATCGAGACTCTCCGCTCTTACGGATACAAGGGCCCGATCGAGGTTATGCCCAACGGGACGGACCTCATCGTCGACGAGGAGGAGCTGCCGATGCTCCGCGCCGAGGGCGAGAAGTTCCTCGGCCTGCCATCCGGCCTGCCCGTCCTCCTGTACATCGGGCAGCACATAAAGGAAAAGAACCTGGATCTCCTCGTCGATTCTCTGGGGCTCCTCTCCGCCGGAGGCACGGACTTCCGGATGGTCTTCATCGGCGGCGGCTACCACAGGGAGGCGCTCGAAGCCAGGGTCGCGGAACTGGGCCTCGGCGACAAGGTTCTGTTCAAGGGCGTCGTGCGCGACCGCGAGCTCATCAAACGGGCTTACGCGCGGGCCGATATACTCTACTTCCCCTCCCTGTACGACACGTCGAGTCTCATCGTGAAGGAGGCGGCGGGCATGCGCCTTCCGACCCTTCTCGTCTCAGGGTCGACCACCGCGCAGGGCGTCGTGGACGGGAAGAACGGTTTCCTCGCCGAAAACAGCGCACAGGGCATGGCCAGGCGCCTGGCCGCCGCCCTCGCCGACCCTGACTCGCGGAGGATGGCAGGCCTCGGAGCCTACTCCACCCTGTACAGGTCGTGGGAGAGCGTGATCGGGGAGGTGGGGGAGCGCTACCGCGCCATCCTCAGGGACTGGAAGGGACGCTGATCTTCCGCACCGTGCCGTCGGCGCCCTTCGCGTAGCATCCGCGGGCGACCGGAACGAGGGAGTAGACGAGCCCGCCCACGATGAGGTGGAGGTAGTAGGAGCCCAGACGCCACAGGATGATGGCGCTCAGCGCGGCGCCAGGGGAGCCCGTCACGCCGCCGAGGACGAGGGCGTAGGCGGTTTCGATGCTGCCCGAGGCTCCCGGGGTGGGAACGTAGGCCGACACGAGGCCGCAGAGGATGAAGGCGAAGAGGAATCCGCCGAAATGGATCGGAGTTCCCGCGAGGGCGATGAGGGGATAGTACAGTCCGAAGGCCCAGATGACCTGGTCGAACCCGAAGAGGATCAGATCGAGTATCATGGTCCATGTCCGGCCGGCCCAGAGGTAGCGGAAACTATCGCGCAGGCCGAAGCTCCAGGTCGACATCTTTTCCGCCCAGTGTTCATCGCGGGTCCGGTGGCTGATGAAGTGCCCCAGCTTCGTTCCCTCGATTTTGAGGGCGAGCTGGCCGAGGATGCTCGGCTTCACGAACACGAAGAAGAGGATGACGCTGACCGCGATCGTCGTCAGCATGCCGAGGCCGAGGATGTAGACGCCATTGCCGGCGGTTCCCAAAAGGTTGATGCCGTTCCGGATGAAGATGATGACGACGGCGAGCTGTGCCAGGTTCGCCACCATGAGGCGGGAGAACACGATGTTCGTCGATGCCGTCGAGTCCAGCCCGAGCTTGGTGAAGTGGTAGACCTGAAATGGCTGTCCGCCGGCAGAGCTCGGCGTTATTCCGCTGATGAAATATCCGATGATGTTGTTGTAGAATGCATCAAGAAATGACAGCCTGACATGGAATTGCCGGAATACCAGGAGATATCTGAGAGAGTCTATGATATACACCAGAACTATGGTGAAAAATGGCAGGGCGATCTGCCACACACGCACGCGGGAGAGTGTGGCGAGCAGTTCCTTGTAGTCGAGGAGGAGACCGAAGAGCGTGTTGATGAACAGTCCGGCCAGGACGGCGATCAGAATGTTTTTGCCGAGTTTTTTCGGTTTGCGCGCGGCTTCGCCGCCTGACCCTGCTGCCAGTTCCGCAGTGGCGGCTCGGGCCAGTTCCTGTTCGTCCGTCCGGGGTGTTTCGGGCATACTTGCCTACAATATCGCGGAATCGGTATTCTGACAATTCGGTACTGAAAGGAAAGAACAATGCGGATAACGGCATTCATTCCCGTATACTCGAGCCCCCGGCGCGTGGCCGAGACAGCTCGCATCCTCTCGGCCGAAAACCATCCCGGCTCGGAGATCGTCATCGTCGTCGACGGCGAGACGAATGCCGCCATCGACGGAGCACTCGATTCCCTCCGCGGCCTTCCCAGAGTCCGCGTCATCGCGGGAAGGCCCCACATGGGCAAGGCCGCAGCCCTCAATCAGGCTGTCTCCGCGACCGACTCCGATGGCATCCTTTTCCTCGACAACGACATCTGCCTGGAACCCGGGATGCGGATGTTCGCTGGCTGCGAGACCACCCTCGGGCGCTGCGACATCGCCGAGATTCCCAAACTGGGAATGGGCACCGGCATTCTCGCATCCATGGTGGAGTGCGAATTTCTCGCCAACGTCATCGCGACCGATTATCTCGTGTCGAGGGAGGGGCGCTGCCCCGCCATGAACGGCGCCGCCTTCGTCGTGCGCCGAAGGCTTTTCAGGGAGATCGGCGGTTTCCGCGGAGTCGTGAACGAGGACATGGATTTTGCCGCGCGAGCGTTCTTCGCCGGGGCAAGGACTGGCTTCGAGCCCTCTCTGACCGTCCACAACGAAGTGCCGGAAAGTTTCGGCATCTGGTTCAAGCAGCGCCGCCGCTGGGCCATAAACGCTCCACTGTGGGCCCGAGTCTACATGCCCCGCGTCAAGCGCGAAGCGCCCGAGCTCGCGTCGGGCATCTTCAAGTCGGGGCTTATCTTTCCGCTGCCCTTCATCGTCGCGTCCCTCGCCGCGCTGTTGCAGTTCATCCCGGGCCCCTCGCACACCGTGGTAAACACTGTCGGGCGCGCGATCATGGCCTTGGCGGGGCTCCTTCTCTTCGGCATGACTGCCTCGTATTTCGCCGCGGGCGCCCGGAAATTCGGAACGAGGCTTTCGCTTCCCGCGTATATCCTCTTCAGCGTCCTCTACCTGCCCGCCTGGGGCATCGCCTATCTTCTCGGGCTCGTCTCCGTCCTTTCCGGCAAGATTCCCGATCTTGGCTGGAAACACGACGAGTCGGAAAACCTGGTCGGTATGGAAAAGCCTCTCCGCCGCAAGACCCGCGTCGCCCGGAGTTCTCCCGACAGATGAGAAAGGGCGGGGGGAGCAGTCCTGTCCGCCCGTCCTTCCGCCCCATCTCCGCTGTGGTCCCGGAAATACAGTCATCCATTCATTGCGGGAGCGGCCGCTCATGCCTCGGGTCGCGAGCCGAGCATGAAGACAAATTCCGACAGTATCATCGCCGTGGCTCCCCAGACTTTGTCCTCATCGAAGGCATAATAGGGAACCGGCCAGGGCCCGTCGCTGAATCTGCGCGTTTCGACGCGATGGTTTGCGGGGTCGAGGAGGATGTCGAGGCGGGCCTCGAACAGGCCGGCGACTTCCGTTTTCTGCGGATGGTATTCCGGAATCGAGGGGATATAGGCGACGGAGGGATGGATGATGTATCCCGAGTGAGGCACTGCGAGAGGACTCAGGTCTCCTATGACAGATGACTGGTGGAGGACTATGCCGAGTTCCTCACCGAGTTCCTCGCGCGTTTCGCGAATGGCCGCCTCCCTGTGAGATTCTCCCCGCTCGATACCGCCGCCGGGCAGTCCGATCTGCCCTCTGTGGTGTCGCATGGTTTCCGGTCGCCGGATGAGCGGAAAGCACAGCGAACTCCCGACCGGATGCAGAAGGATGAGGACGGCCGCATGTCGGTACGGGGGCCCGGAGCCGGAGGCTCCGGTGTATTCCGGCATATCGGCCGGGTCCGATGTCCGCGGCGACCTGGCCATCTCCCGAACGCGGTATCCGGGAGCCATGAGCATCTGGGCGCGGGGACCGGGGAGGGGCCGCGCGAAGGCCGCCCGTAGGTGCGCGAGGAGGGCCGCGCCGCGAAGCTCTGTCGGCTGCCCGATATCTGTTACGGAATTGTCTGCCACGGAACAGAGGATACTGGCGGGAAGGGGGAAAGTACAGCTCGCGGGCTCAAGGATGACGGAAACGGCCTCCGGGATCGGGAGAGCGAAGCCCGGGAGGACTATTTGCCAGCGACTGTGCCCGCCTGCGTCGACGAGCCGCTCAGGGCGATAAGGGGGTATATCCTCTTGCGGGCATTTTCTGGCTCATTGTGATCTTCTGTATCCAGTGCGAGCCATATCACGGATGCGCTGCCGCGACAGTATTTTGGTGGCAGATTTCGACACCCCTGAATGGGCCTTTTGAAGAAGATGGGATTCTCCCAATTCGATAGAGAAAGTCTTTGACGAGAAAGTCGAAATTCGTAAAAAGAGTGAAAATATTTATTGACAGATTTGAAGAACGATGTGAGGATATTACCGATATATCGGCGATAACTTAGCGATGTCCGATTGCTATCCAAGGAGTGAGCCTAGCGTTCCGGTAGAAACAATCGTCGAGATCGATTGCGGGATCGCCAGACAGCGTTGGGTATACGGGTTTTTGGAGAACAGGATTGTCCGGGATGAATTGAAGCCGCCGTGTACCTAATTAACAGAGTTTCCGCATTGATCGTGGTATCAGCACGACTCCCAAGAAGGAGACCCTGCAGCAACTGGAAACAATCTCGTCCGATGGTCCAATCACAATTGCCCACAAAACATTGATGGGTTGCGGCAGCATAAACGGTGAGAGCTTTACCCTCTTGACAAGATTTGTATGGCAAGTTGCGACGTCATTGGTTCTTTTGTCAAAGTCAAAGATGCCTCGGGAGGAGGATACGACAGTTGGCTGTAATGAACAAATAGATTGCTTGTTGATGTTGCACAATGAAGTCCGCAAATTGTCGAGTATGTTGGCGGCGTGGAAATTATTTGTCTGCCAGGATAGTCAGGTTCTGCGGGCAGTGGATTAGTGGATTATTGCCTGTACGCAATATTCTTGATCCTTTTTTTAAGGAGTTTTTTATGAGAAGAGGTCTGATTCATTTCCTGGCGGCGATAGTCGGGTTGGCGTTGGCTCTCCCGCTGTCGGCTGCAAGCGATTTGTCTTTGTCGCCAGCCAAAACGGCGGTGAAGCTCTTCCCGGCCACTCCGGATTTCGTGAATATGGTGAAGACCCTGAACCCGAAAGACGCCTACGCTCCTGTTTACCAGGGACTGTACGACGACATTCTCGATGTCAACGGCGTGAAGCGGTCGTTCAAGGTCTATATCCCTGCAAGCGCCAAGCAGGGGCAAAACAACATCGTCGTCGCCGTGCCCTCGGGCGTGGACGCAGTCGCCTTCCTCGAGGCGAGTGGCTGGATGGCAATCGCGGACAAGTATTCCCAGTTCCTGTTCGTTCTCGAAGGTGTCGACAAGAAGTGGAACGTCACCATGGCGGCCGACGAAGTGGCCTACATTACGAAGGCCTTCGCCCGCGTCATCGATGTCCGGCCGTACTACAACAACAACCAGTTCAACTTCCGCTTTATCGGCTACGGCGACGGTGGCCAGATGCTGCAACAGTACATCATGAGCAACCCGAAGCTCTGCTCGGCCCTGGTCGTGGTTGACGGCAGCGAGATCCCTGAAGCTTACATGCAGACCATGGCCAAGACGCCGACCGCGCATAACAAGGCTCTGATGAATAGCGAGATAAAGACACAGGTCTGGATCATCACGGAAGAAATGACGCCAGGTGTCCAGAAGACGGTCGACTACTGGGCAAAAGCGGACAAGTGCGATCCGGTTGGCTACACGAACGGCAAGACGACAGTTTACATGGAGTCCGCAGAGAGTCTTGCGAAGGATATCGAGGAATCGATAGTCGCGGGCAGGGTGCAAGTGACGGAACAGAAGACCAACTACATCGACCCGGCAGCGAACGAGAAGATCTACACCGACTATATGCTCAAGAACAGCCGTTATGGTTTAGGCTGCCTCCAGAACACTATCATCCCGCCTTTTAATTATGTGGAGAAAGGTGTCAGGAAGGTTCAGCTCGAGGTGGACGGCTATGTCCGCGAGTGGTGGGAATACGTTCCTCCCGCCCTGCGCGATTCCAAGGATCCGGTTCCCCTTGTAGTCGTCAATCACGGCTCCGGGCAGACGGGCGAGATCATGGTCGCTCACCACAGCGAATGGTACAAGGTGGCAAATGCCCGCGGTTTCATTCTCGCTTTCCCAAGTGCCTTCCCGTATACAAGTGGCACCAACTGCGTGCCTCGGCCGCAGTGGAACGCCCTCGCCGACCCGACTCGGCCCGACGATGTCAAGTTCCTCAACGAGCTCGTGAAGAAAGTCGAGGCCACCTACAATATCGACCCGACCAGGGTGTACCTCACAGGACAGTCGCTCGGCTGCATGATGAGCCATCTCGTGGCGATGCAGACGCCCGAAACCTTCGCCGCCATCGGCGCGACCTCCGGCCCGATCATGGGTATCGACCAGCCCAACTTCGTATGGCCGGCCAACATCAACACTACGGGCCAGGTCCCCATCTGGGTCATCACGGGCGAGAACGACATATGGCCAGGCGGGTTCACCAAGAGCCCCGTCCTCAAGGCTACCATGGCGTACTGGGTGCGTCGCTTCACGAATGGCGATATCGACAAGCCGTATACCTATAAAAGCGGCAGATTTCAGCACCAGCTCTGGTTCAACGAGGTTGGCGTCCCCATAGTCCGCTATTCCATCACTATGGGACGTGCCCACAACAACATCGCCGATGAATCCTGGATGATATGGGACGAACATTTCAGCAAGTATCGAAGAGTGGGTGGAAAAATCGAGTACATGCGCGATCCCAGTGTTGTGAAGTAATATCGACAGGGATTCGTTCGATATCTCTCAGGATAATCCTGATGGGGTGAAAAGACCGCGGTCAACCGCGGTCTTTTCACATTCGTGAGCATGGCTGCGATATCAGGCTCCAACCATGGCCTCCTCTCAACTTTCCCTTGACAAATGGGGCAGGGCTGATTTATTGGGAGAACAGGAACATCTTCCCAATATGTCAATCATATATTATTAATATCTAATACGGATCGCGGTCGGATATCCGCTGTGTACCGTAGCACTGGAGAAATTTCTGACAATTTCTCCAGGATCGGCTTGAAAGGAGGCACATTTAAAGATTCGTGAAAACGTGAAGATTTTAGTTGACAGATTCTTGGAACGGGGTGAAAATAACGCCGATATATCGGCGATAGCTTAGCGATGTCTGATCGCTATTTAAGGAGAAGGCCACATATGCCGGTAGAAACAATCGTCGAGATCGGTTCTGAGATCAACAAAAAGAGACGAGTATATGAGATCCTGAAGAACAAAATTGTTCAGAATGAATTGAAGCCGCAGGAGTACCTGAACGAACAGAGTATCTGCAAGGATCTCGGTGTCAGCAAAACTCCCGTGAGGGAAGCCCTGCAACAGCTGGAGCACAATCGCCTCATCGTCGTCGTGCCGAACAAGGGCTGTTTTGTGGCGCCGATCGGTATCGATTTGATCCACGAGATTTTTGAAGTGCGCGAAATCCTCGAGTGCGCCGCCGCGCGCATCGCGGCGTCCTTTCCATCGCACGTGCAGTTTGCGGAGATCCTTGAGAACCATGATTCCTTCAAAATCCACGATGAGGTAGAGCTGCGCCACTCATTGCTGTCGGGATACCAGATACATACCGCGATCGTGGAGGCATCGGGCAACAGTTTCCTGACCGAGTACTATCGGACTACCCTGGCGCACATCGTCCGGATCCGGGTGTTCTTCATCAAACGCTTCGAGCTGAAGCGCCTTTACGAGACCGTGGACGAGCACAAGAAGATCCTTCAGGCCATCGTAGACGGGGATCCTGACGCGGCAGAGAAGGCGATGCGAGAGCATCTGCATCTTTCGCTAGTCAATATCAATCAACTGACTATCAGAAATAGGACGGTACTATGACACATGTGAGGAAGGAGATCCGGAAGCCTGCGGCCTCGATTATCGAAGCATTCAAGGCTCTGGACGTTGCAACCGTGTATGAGGCCTCGGGCAGGAAGGGCTTCATCGAGAACGCCATCAGGCCGGCCGCTAAGGGGACCCGTATATGCGGTCCCGCGTACACGGTTCAGTGCGCCCCGGGGGACAACCTGATGTTGCACAAGGCACTCCAGCGATCGCCCGAGGGCGTTGTCCTCGTCGCCAGCGTCGGTGGGGCTTACGATTATGGCTATTGGGGCGGTTTGATGGCGACAGCCGCGGTCGCCCGGGGCTTGGCCGGCCTCGCGATCGATGGCTGCATCCGAGATTCTGCCGAGATCGAGAGGATGGGCTTCCCCATCTTCTGCCGGGGCTTCTGCATCCGGGGAACAGCCAAGGGAGTTCTCGGTCTCATCAACTATCCGCTGAACTTCGGCCAGGTGACAATTTTCCCAGGCGACTTGATCCTCGGCGACGACGACGGAATGGTCGTCGTCAGACTGGAAGAATGCGAGTCGGTGCTCGAGAAATCCCTGAAGAGGGTGGAGTTCGAGGAGTCGAAGGCGAAGCTCCTGAAGGGCGGGACCTCGAGCGTCGAGCTCAACAGCCTCGAGAAAGTATTCGAATCCCTTGGACTGGTCGAGGAGTGAACTGTATATGAGGATACCGGAAACCAAGCTGCGCGAGACTGCCGAGGAGATCCTCATCCGTCTCGGTGAAAATGAAGAGAACGCCCGGATCGCCGCCGCCGCTCTCGTCAGCGCGGATATGCGCGGGGTCAATACTCACGGAATCAATCTGCTCCGCATGGTATCCCAAAGGGTTTCGGTCGGGATGCTCAGCTTTCCAACCCACGTCGAGACAATCAAGGACGACGATACCACCGCCATCCTCGACGGAAACAACGGACTCGGGCAGGTTGCCGCCTTCCGAGCCCTCCGTCTCTGTGTCGAGAAGGCGAAACGTCACGGCCTCGGCATGGTCGTTCTCCGGAACACCAACAATGTAGGCGCTCTCGGTTACTTTTCCTCGGCTGCGGCGGCGCAGGATCGAGTCGTTTCCATAATAACGACAAATGGGAACCCTTCAGTGGCTCCCTACGGCAGCGGCGAGCCTTTCTTCGGAACCAATCCCATTTCCATCGCGGTTCCGTCGGGCGAGGGGAAGTCGCTCATCCTCGACATGTCCTCAAGCGTCGTTGCGAGGGGCAAGATCCGCCTGGCCTCGCTCGCCGGGGAGAGTATTCCCGCCGGATGGGCCCTCGACGAGAACGGTGAATCCACCACGGACGCGAAGCGCGCGCTGAAGGGCTCCCTCTTGCCCCTCGGCGGACCGAAGGGCTCGGGACTCGCGCTGATGATCGACGTCCTCTCCGGCGTGATCTCCGGTTCGGCCTACGGGCGCAGGCTGAGAAGTTTCCACGAACTCGAGGGAGCGACGGGCGTCGGGGCCTGTTTCATTGCCGCCGACATCGGCCGCTTCGTCGATCCTGAGGCTTTCGCGCAGACGATGGACGAGTACGTCACGGAAATCAAGGCGCTGAAGAAACAGCCCGGGGTCACCGAGATTCTCCTCCCCGGCGAATTGGAGCTGAAGAAGGAAGAGGAGAGCCGACGATTGGGGATAGATGTTCCCGCGACGGTCGTGGATGCCATAAACGGGATCCTCGCCGTGATGGGGAGCGATCGAAGGATATCAGCCACCGAGGAGAAGGATCACTAGCATGAACACCATTCTTCGCGTGAATGTCCGCGACAGGAGCATCCTGGAGCAGAAGGCGACAGAAGAGGAAATGAGATGGGGAGGAAGATCTCTCCTCGCAAATTTCCTCCTGCGGGAAGTGCCTCCGACCTGCGAGCCGGTGGGCCGGCGGAACAAGCTCATTTTCGCCTCGGGCCTCCTCGCGGATACCTCCGTGACGACGGCGGGGCAGCTGTCCATAGGAGGAAAGAGCCCGCTGACGGGGGGCGTCAAGGAGAGCAATGTCGGCGGCCTCGCCGGCAAGAGATTGGCGAAGCTCGGCATCAGGGCCCTCGTAATAGAAGATACGCCCGCCACTTCCTCTCTGGACGTCCTCGTCGTCGCGGCGAAGGGATCCCGGATGGAACCTGCACCCGAATTGCGCGGTCTGCAAGTTGCAGAGGCGGTCGCCGCTCTCCGCGAGCGATTCGGGGAAAAGGTCGGCATCTTCTGCATCGGTCCCGCCGGTGAGATGCTCATGTACGGAGCGGGGATCGCTTCCCCGGACAACGAGGATGTGCAGATACGTTACGCCGCCCGCGGCGGACTGGGCGCTCTCATGGGGTCGAAGGGGCTGAAGGCGATAGTCATCGACGACGCAGGTTCGACCTTCAAGCCGGATATCTTCGATCCGGAACTCCTCGCGGCCACGTCGAAGTGGATGACGGAAGCCCTCCTTAAGGATCCCAAGACCGAGAACCGGAATCTCTTTGGGACTCCGGCGATTCTTGCCCTGGCCAACGCGTCGGGACTCCTTCCTACCAGGAATTTCAGCTCGGGCAGCTTCGAGCGCGCAGACGAGATAGCGGGAGAACGCGTCCGGGAAGAAATACTTGCGCGCGGCGGGGAGGGTGGGGCGGGAAAGCCCTGCGTCGCCGGCTGTGTGATCAAGTGCAGCAACATCTTTCCGGACAGGAGCGGCAAAAAGATCGTCGCCTCCATACAATATGAAAATATCTCTCTTTTGGGCTCCAACTGCGGGATCGGCAGCCTCGACGACATCGCGGAACTGAACAATCTCTGCAATCAGGTCGGCGTTGACGGGATAGAGACCGGGGCCGCCATCGGCGTGGCCATGGAGGCCGGCATCATCCGGTTCGGCGATGCCGAAGGCGCTAAGGATCTCATCCGCCAGATCGGCCAGGGGACCTGCCTCGGCCGGGTTCTCGGCAACGGCGCCCAGATTACCGGAAGGGTTTTCGGAATCAGGCGCGTGCCGGTCATCAAGGGCCAGGCCATGCCGGGCTACGACCCGAGGGGAGTCAAGGGCAACGGCGTCACCTATGTCACCTCGCCGATGGGCGCAGACCACACGGCGGGAAACGCCTTCGAGACCCTGAAAACCCTCGATCCTCTGAAGGCCGAAGGGCAGGTTGCGGTCTCGAGGAAGCTGCAGATCAGGGCAGCCCTCCTGGATACCCTCGGCCTCTGCCTCTTCGTACGGCCTCCCTTCCTCAAGAGGCCGGAGATGTTCGCGAACCTGCTCAAGGGCAGGTATGGATGGGAGATGAGCGTGGAGGATGTTGTCCGCCTCGGCTACGACACGATCATGACCGAACGGGAGTTCAACAGGAGATCCGGCGCCTCCGAGGAATTCCATCCCATGCCCGAATTCATGCAGGATGAACCCCTGCCTCCGAACAACGCTGTTTTCGATGTGCCGATGAGCGAAATGCATGCCATGTGGGACGATTACGTTCCCGCCGGCCAGCTTTGATGGAGAGGGACAAAACAATGGAACTGGAAAATAGAGTCGCCGTAGTGACAGGCGCGGGCAACGGAATCGGCGAAGTGATCGCGCGGAAACTGTTCGCGGAAGGGGCTCTTGTGGCCCTCTGGGACATGAACTTCGAGGCGGCGCGGAAGGTCGCCTCCGAGCTCGATCCCGCGGGAGAGAGGACAATCGCGGTCAAAGTGAACGTGACCGATGAGGCCGAGGCTGTCGAGGCTGTCGCCCGGACGACCGAAAAGTTCGGGCGGATCGACGTCCTCGTCAACAACGCGGGCATCTCCAGGCACAAGAACCTCGATGAGATGAGCCTCGAACTCTGGGATCTCGTCATCAAGGTGAACCTCACCGGCCCCTTCCTCTGCTGCAAGGCCGTCGCGCCGGTCATGAAGAAACAGGGCTCCGGGAAGATCGTCAATATCGCCTCCCTCGGCGGCAGGACGGGCAGGCCGGGCGTCGGCGTCAACTACGCGGCTTCCAAGGCTGGCCTCATCGGTGTTTCCAAGTGCCTCGCCAAGGAGCTCGGAGCCTTCAACATCTATGTGAACACCATCTGCCCGGGCCCCATGCTCACCGAGCAGACGAGGCAGTATACAAAGGAAGTTTTCGCGTCGTGGAACGCCGGCAGGGCCGTATCGAAGGACGGGTATCCGGAGGACGTGGCGGACGCGGTCATCTATCTGGCATCGGCGAGGTCCGACTGGGTCACCGGGGTTACCCTCGACGTGAACGGCGGCATTTTCATCGGCTGAGACAAGGAGAGGGAGAATCATGTCAGGATTGAAGGTAGTCGACATCAACAAGGTTGAGCCCGAGCGGAAAACTCCGCCAAGGGCCTCGTGGATCCTCATTTCGGAGAAGACCGTGGGCTCGCAGAATCTCGCCCTCGGGGTGAACGAGACGGAGCCGGGTTCCATGGTCCCCGAGCACAAGCATGATACCGAAGAGGAAGTGATGCTCTTCCTGGAAGGAACGGGGAAATTCATCACGGCTGACGAGGAGATCGACCTCAAGCCCGGAATCTGCGTCTACAACCCGCCTGGAGCCACCCACAAGATCGTCAACACGGGGACGACGAAGCTCAAGTTCGTGTGGGTTTACGCGCCCCAGCTCAAGAGCCATCGGATCTAGCCCTACTATTCGCGAGAGGAGAACAGAGTATGCCTAATTGGAATTTGCCGGTACGCGAGGGACACATGGACAGGCCCTCCAAGATTTACTTCCAGACAATGACGAAATACGATGCGGAGGAGAGGCTCAAGAAAGATGATGTCATCCTCATCCCCATCGGATCCACGGAGAACCACGGCAAGGCCGGCCCTTACGGCGAGGATACCTTCATCGTCACGAGGATAGCCGAGATGGTGGCTCAAGCGACCGGTTGCACGGTCGCCGAGCCCATGTGGTACGGATCTCATCCCTTCCACCACATCGGCCAGCCAGGGACCGTTCCGCTCCCCGACAGCGTTTTCTGCGACCACATCAGGTCGATGATCTCCGGATTCTGGAACACGGGATTCAGGAAGCAGATATTCCTCAGCATGCACGGGCAGGAATACGCCCTCCCCTCGGCGATCCAGGAATGGGGGAAAAAGTATCAGGTTCCCGCAGTCGTCATTTTCGTCGATCTTCCGCGTGTCATGGGAACTGACCTGAAGGACAAGGCTCACGGCGGCCCATTCGAGACGCCCTTCCAGCACGCCGACGAGGCAGAGACCTCGATCTCGATGGCCCTCTTCCCCGAGATGTGCCAGCTCGAACACGCAGAGGACACGAAGCTGGGCGGCTTCCTTCCTCCCGGCCACGTGGACAAGGGCGGGGACATCTACGGGAATCCCATCCCTGGTCATTGCATCATCGGAGGGACTGGCATCGAGTGCGTCACCTTCCCCGAAGGCGTTCTCGGGAAGGCCACGCTCGCCGAGCCGACCAAGGCCTACAAGGCGATCGAGAACGTGCTCAACTACCTCGTCAAGCTCCACGATGACATTCTTGCCAAATTCCCCGTGGGGCAGCTCCCCGACAGCAAGCTGATGTCGCAGCGGAACGAGGAAGAGCTGAAAGCCCTCCTTCTCGGTCCGACGAACGGCGGGAAGCATCTGTATACAATCGCCTGGCCCAGTTGATTTTTGATATCGGCGCAGTGCCGCCGATCCCAATTTTATCAGGAGGTGGAGTGATGAAAAGATTCTTAATCTGCGTACTCATGGTTTCCCTGGCAGTGACTGCGGTCTTCGCCCAGACAAAGGTGTTCGAACTGAAGCTTGCGCACGCCGATTCGACCGATGCCACGGTATCGCGCAAACACGCGCAGGCTCTCGCTTTCGCGAGTTTGGTCAACGCGAGAAGCGGCGGCCAGATCAACGTGAAGGTCTATGGCGGTGGATCCCTCGGCGCAGAGCGCGAGTATGTCGAAGGCGTCAAGGCCGGCACTGTGGAAGCCGGCATCTCCTCGGGCGTCATTTCCAACTTCTTTCCCTCGGCGATGGTGACCGATATTCCCTACCTCTTCCCCTCGGGCGAAGTCGCATGGCAGGTCATGGATGGTCCCTTCGGCGATAAACTCAGGGCTCAGTTCCTCAAAGAGACCGGGATGCGCTGTCTGGCTTTCGCCGAGGTCGGCTTCCGTCACTTCACGAACAATGTCAGGCCGATAAAGACGCCCGCCGACATGAAGGGTCTCAAGATCCGCGTCCAGGAAACACCGCTGTACGTCAATATGCTCAAAGCCATGGGCGCCAGCCCGACCCCCATCGCCTGGACCGAGACCTACACCGCACTGCAGACCAAGGTCGTCGACGGACAGGAAAACCCGATCCCGACGATCCTCATGGGAAAACTGGCTGAGGTCCAGAAATACATCACCCTCGACGGCCATGTGTACGGCGTCGACTGGTTCATCATCAACGAGAAGTTCTTCAAGAGCCTCCCGCCCGAACTTCAGTACATCGTCCTCGACAGCGCTCAGATCAGCTGCACGGTAGGACGCGGAGTCCAGCAGTTCGTAGCTTCGCAGGGAGTTCAGTCCCTGATCGACCAGAAGATGGTGGTGTATTCCCCGACCGAAGCGGAAGTCGAGCAGTTCAAGAAAGTGGCCCAACAGCCGGTCATCGACTGGCTCAAGACGAAGATCGACCAGAAACTCATCGACGACGTCCTGAAAAATGTGGCGGACGTCATCGCCGGCCAGAAGCAGAGCATAAAATAACGGTATGAAGAGGAGCGGAGTCGCAAAACTCCGCTCCCCCGTCCCGTGCGACCCGGTTGCGGCGATCTTACCGTCATTCCGGGGCGTACGGGACGAATCGCAGCCTTGACGTACAACATGACGGGGCGGGGAGGGATCGCGGAATGATATCTGCCAGCAAACTTTTGCGCGCAACGGAAAAAGGAATGGAGTATCTGGTGTACGTTCTGGTTAGCCTGATGGTGATCAACACCACTGTAGGCGTATTCTTCAGGTTCATCCTCAACAACGCATTGTCATGGACTGAAGAAGTCGGGCGGTACATGATGATCTGGGTCGGGTTCTTCGGCTGCGCGCTCGCCACAAGGGACAACTCCCATGTGGGTGTGGAGATGTTTACCGACCTTTTCAAGCCGGGTGTCAAGCGCGTTTTCACGGTCATATCCCGTCTAGTGGTCATCAGTTTCCTCGTCATTATCCTTGTCAAATCCGGAGAGCAGCTCAGCCTGTTGAAAATACAGAAATCCAGCGCCTTGGAAATCCCGATGATCGTCCCCTACAGTGCCGTGACTTTCGGCATATTCATGATGCTCATTGAAAACCTGGCACTTCTGTTCAAGATTTTCAAAACGCCCGTGGCAGCAAGTATCAAGAGTTAGGAGAAGACAGTATGTGGGAATCCATCGCAGCTTTTATCGCCTGCCTTCTCATCGGTGTGCCGGTGGCCTTCAGCCTCGGCGCAGCTGGCGTCATCTACCTCATCATCAAGGGTGTTTCACTTGGACTGATTGCGACGCGCCTGTTCACGGGTCTCGACAGTTTCACCTTCATGGCCATTCCCTTCTTCGTCCTGGCCGGCGAGCTGATGAACAGTTCCGGAATCACGAAGAGGCTTGTCAACTTTTGCACGGTATTCGTGGGTCGACTCAGGGGAGGACTTGGCCACGTCACGATCGTCACTTCCATGTTTTTCGGGGGAATAACGGGTTCGGCTATCGCCGACTGTTCGGCGGTCGGATCGATGATGATCCCGGGAATGAAGAAAGAGGGTTACGACGAGGACTTCGCCGCCGGACTTGTCGCCTCGGCCGCTATCATGGGACCGATCATCCCGCCGAGCATTCCCTTCGTCGTCTACGCCTTGCTGAGTTCTACCTCGGTGGCCGCCCTTTTCCTGGGAGGGATCGTTCCGGGGGTCATGATAGCCATCGGTTGCATGATCGTGTGCTACGTTACCGCCCGAAAGCGCAACTATCCGCGCGCCGCCAAGTTCGCAAACCTCAAACAGATGGGACTGGCCCTTCTGGACGGAATCATTCCCCTCTTGATGCCCTTCATAATCCTGGGCGGCATCATCGGCGGCATCTTTACCGCCACCGAGGCTTCGGCTGTCGCGGTCGTCTACGGACTGGTTGTCGGTGTCTTCGTTTACAGAGATCTTAAAATGAAGGCGATCCTGGAAGCCCTCCTGGCCACAGCGAAGACGACGGGCGTCGTGTTCCTTGTCATCGCCTGCTCCAATGTCTTCAACTGGATGCTTGTCGTGGAACAGGTGCCACAGGCCATGGCGATCTTCGTCTCGAGCATCATATCCAGCAAGGTACTTCTTCTTCTCGCGATCAACATCGTGCTGCTCATCGTCGGAACCTTCATGGAAGGGACGGCGGCGATGATCATCCTCGTGCCGATTCTCCTGAAGATCACCGCCGGCTACGGCATCCATCCGGTTTTCCTGGGGATCGTCGTTGTAGTCAATCTCATGATCGGACTCCTCACGCCGCCCGTAGGTCTTCTCCTCTATGTCGTCTGCGGCATGACCAAGCTGCCTCTCGAAAAGGTCGTCAAGGGCGTACTGCCCTTCCTGGCCGTCGAGATCGTCATACTGTTCCTGATCACCTATATAGAGCCTCTTTCGATGACCCTTCCACGGTACTTTGGCTACATACGGTAAGGTAAAGACAGGATTTGACGGTGCCTCTCCGTAAGGATGCGGAGAGGCACCGTCAGGGTGGATTTTTTCACGGGATCGTATACGTAACATGCACAGCGTCGGGAGACGCCCGCGCGAGTGACTCTAGGGAAAGTGTTCGGTATCGGGACGCAGGCCGGAGGCGTAAGCATCGTCCCAGCGAAGGTGCAGGACTGGAGGTTTTATTGTCTGTACGGGAGGAGAAGATCATCATGAGAATGCGTTTGAGCTGTTTTGGCTTTATAAAGGATCTGGACGCCATCGCAGAGGCCGGCTACGACTGCGCAGAGCTGCACGTACGGGAAATGATGGCCTTCGACGATGCCGGATTCAGACAGGCCCTCGCCAGGCTGAAGTCCTGCGGGATACCGGCGGAGGTCTTCGACAATCCGATACCTCTCGATTCCCGCGTGGCCGATCCATCCTTCGACCTGAAGTACTACAGGGATTTCCTCAATGTAGCCGCGGACAGGACAGCCGAGATGGGCGCGCGGTATTTCGTATTCGGAAACGGGAAGGCCCGCAGCCTCCCGGCAGAAGGGGATATCGCCGGTGCAGCCGAGAAATTCGACGAGTTCTTCTCCATGTTGCTCGGCATAGCCGCCGAGCGCAACATCACGGTCCTCATCGAGCCTCTCGGAAAGAAGCTCTCCAACATCGTGAACAACCTGCCGGAAGCCATCGCCTTCATCAGGAAATTCGACGCGCCCAACCTGAAGACCTTCATCGATTATCGGTACATGGTCGAACTCGGTCGACCCCTCTCCGATATCGTCGAATTCGAGCCCTACATCAAGCACGTGCACATCGACAATCCCCTCACAACCTTCCCGGAGCGGATCGTGCCGAGGCTTGACGATGGCTTCGACTATGTTCCCTTCCTAGAGACTCTGAAGAAGATAGCGTACAAGGAGATCGTCTCCGTCGAGGCCTCCGTATTCAAGGACTACGCCTCCGAGATCAGGGGGGGCATCGATTTCTTCGCCGCACACGACCTGCGCCCCTACCGTGCCGAATAGGCGAACGACATTCGTCATGACGATTACACTTTGCCCAGGCTTCGGGGGGGGGCGGGCGATGGCGTGAACCAAACCTGCGCAGGTTCGCGCCATATTTGAATACGCCGAGGCGCAAGGCGACGAGGTGCGTTACATGAAAGCCTTAGTCTATTACGGTCCGCGCGATCTTCGGTACGTCGAAGTCGAGACGCCAAAGCCGAAAAAGGGCGAAGTCCTCGTGAAGGTCAAAGCCGTGGCCATCTGCGGCTCGGATCTCTCCGGCTACAAGGGCGGCTCGGCAATGAGAGTGCCTCCTCTCATTATGGGCCACGAATTCTCCGGCGAAATCGCCGAGCTGGGCGAGGACGTGACAGGGATGCAGATCGGCGACCGCGTGGGCGTCGTGACCAATCTCTTCTGCGGCACCTGCCAGGACTGCAAGGATGGCCTCGACAACGTCTGCGACAATCGCTACATCATCGGCACCACGATGAAGGCCGGCAGCTACAACGGCGCCATGGCTGACTACGTCGTCGCCCCCGCCGTGAAGATCATGAGATTGCCGGACCATGTCTCCTTCAACGAGTGCGCGCTTGTCGAGCCTCTCTCCATCTCTCTGCGGGCGACAAAGCACGCCGGCGACCTCGCCGGCAAAACCGTCGCCGTGTTCGGAACGGGACCGATCGGCCTCATGGGCGTGTTATGCCTTAAAGGTTTCGGGGCCAAGAGGATCATCGCGATCGATCTGATCGACAAACGCCTCAAGCTTGCCATGGATTGCGGTGCGACCGACAGCATCAATTCCAGGGAGGACGTTCTGGCGATCACGAGAAAGATGACCGGAGGCCTCGGCGTCGATGTCGTGTTCGACGCAGCTGGCGTGGCCGCCACCGTCAATACCGGCATCGAGATCGCGAGGAATGGCGGCAAGCTCATCATGGTCGGTATGGCCTCTCCCAAAATCGAGATCGAGTACAAGCACGCCGTGTGCAAGGAACTGAAGCTTCTCGGCAGCTACATGTACACATCCGAGATGCGTGAAGGCCTCAAGATGATCAGCGATGGCATGGTAGACGTGAAGCAGATGATCACCTCAGTGCTTCCCATGTCCGAAGGCCCCAGAATTTTCTCCGAGCTCGTATCCGGCCAAACCGAAGAGGTCAAAGTGATCCTCACGAACTCCTGAGGGAGGTTCGGGCAAAATGAGCGTACATCCCCTGGATTTCGTGGAACCCTTCTTTTCCGTGAAATACCTTCTCGACGAGAAGGACTACACGGTGGGGAAGAAGAGCATAGTGTTCAACCTGGCCCGAAAGGGTATCGGGATCAAGCACCAGGCCCTGAGCTTCTTCAGATCCACCGTCGTCACCAACATGATGATCACGGACGTCGAGCGCTGCTTCGTCATCGAGGACTTCGAGAGGAACACTGACCACGAGGCCCTCTTCGAGGCGATCAAAAAGAAATGGACCCTGGTATACGAGGCCACGAAAGCGGAGAGACACAAAGGAGTACAGCTCTGGCGCTCTCCCAAGATCCGCCTCGGCAATACCGAGGTCAACATGTGCTTCGCGGAGGGCATACCCCTGAACGTAGGCCTGCACAAGACCCATTGGGGCGGCAAACCTTTCCGCGAGGTCCACACACAGATCCTCGGCTTCGGCAGGATGCAGCAGTATGCGGAGCAGGACCTCGCCACCCTCTACCGCGAGGATCCCATGGCCCCGGGGTGCACGCACGAGCCCATGTACGACGAAGATTGCATCTACCCCTGGCACCAGTACGAAACGACGACCAAGGCGATATTCATGGCGACGGAGATGCAGCTGACCGACGAATCGGACGTCTGAAGCCCAAGACGCCGGCGAAAAGGAGAACGGCGATATGAAACTGAATCATCTCGGCTTCGTGGCCAGAAATATCACGGAAGCGATCGAAATGCATCTGAAGATGGGCTACACCAAGGTTCATGAGGACATAAAACATCACATTCCGAAGAACATGTTCGTGCAGCGGGTTCAATTGGCTGGCCTCGTCGTGGAGATAATGTCTCCGGCCGATCCCGAAAAGCCCTGTTTCGTGGGGGACATTCTGACGACAACGACCGAAGCCTTCGTCTTCCATCATATCTGCTACGACGTGGACGATATCGAGAAGACGGTGAGCGACCTGATGGCCACCGGTGAGTTCACGATTTTCGAGCCCATCACGAACGGAGTATTCCAGAAGAACAAGATCTGTTTCTTAAAGAGCAGCAAGATCGGCTACGTCGAGTTCTTCGAGTGGCCGATGGCCTGAGGGTCCCGGGTTTTCATTCTCAAGGGGACTGTCTGAAGCGGCAGCGCTCATAGGTCATTCGTTCCTGACAGCATGTCGGTGCTCCGGAAATCCGAAGAGACCAATGCAGGGGGAATCCAATTTTTACAGGAGGTATTTCAATGCGTGGAAAGCCATCGAAATGGTTTATGGTGTTCACAGGATGCATCATCCTGGTGGCACTCACCGCAGGCTCCGGGTTTGCCCAGGCCGCAGATCGCCCGCTCACGAGAGCGGAATTTGTCGCGAAGATTTCCGATTACTTCGCCTGGCCGCATCCGACCGAGTACAACGATATTTGGAAAACGCCCCTCCAGCAGCTCAAAGACGTCAAAGCCGGGGATAGATATGCAAAACAGATCGATACCGCCGTCGAGGAGGGGATCATCAGCGTGGGCGCACCGGGGAATTTCTACCCGGACAAAGAGATTTCGCGCCAGGATGCCGCCGTCGTCTTTGCCAGGGCATTTAGGGTCCCGGATTCTGCCATCAATGTGCTCGCGAAGTTTTCTGACAGCACGGCCATAAGCGCGGCAGCGCGGGCCAGCGTAAACACCATGGTGGCCGCAGGCTACATGTCCGGCAAGACAGCCGCGGCATTCGCGCCGAACGACTCCATCCAGGCAGCCGAAGCGGAGGCGATTTTCTCCAGAATAACGAGCACGACGGTTTCTCCCGTGCAGGCACTGCCGAAGACCAACTCGATCGCCCCGCGGCGCTACATCAAGCTGACCTGCCCCACTCCGGGCGCGACCATCTACTACACCACCGACGGCTCGACTCCATCCACCGCCAGCGCAGTCTATTCCGTGGCTACCAAGGGGCACATCAACGAGATGCTCTCCAACGCGCAGCTTCCCGGAAGGGACGTAGTCTACAAGGCGATCGCCGTCAAGGACGGCATGGCCATAAGCCCCATGCAGACCTTCGTCTGGCATCTGTACCGCCCCGTGGTGGATGATTTCCAGCATCTTCTCATCCAGGCGAAAACCGCGACCAGTCCGGCGATCTACCGCATCTGCAACGACTCGGAATCCGTCCGGGCGATGGCCTGGTACATCGAGGGGCAGGATGTCGGGATCATGTTCGATGGCCTGCAAATTACGGACAATATCAAGAACCTGAAAGAGTACGTCGACAAAAACATCGCGACGAAGCCCAATTTCATGATCATCGGGCACGCGCATGGCGATCATTGGGCCCAGGCGCCGAACTTCCTGCACGCCGGCGTCGATGTCTACTGCAATGAACGCGGCTGGTCCTCGCTCGGAGCCTCGTCGCCCATGGGACCCGCCCTCTTCCCGCTGGCCGCCGACCAGGCCAAAATCAAGAATATCGACGAAGGTGATGTTTTCCATCTAGGAGGCTGCGATCTGAATGTCTATGCCATTCCCGGACACGAGAACGGCAATGTTATCCTTCAGGACAAGGCGAACGGCCTGATTTTCGCCTCTGACATCTACGGCTGCACGCGGGCCGGTTCCGCAGACAATGTCGCGGTTCAGCAGGTAAAAGCTGATCTTCTGCTTTCGATGGCGCAGCAGACCTATTCGAATTACAAGAAAGATGGCGGCAAGATCGTCAGACTCTTCACGGGCCACGATGAGACTCCTCTCGGCGAGATCAACCTGAAACTCTTCGAGCAGGCACTCCAGCAGGTCGTGGACAAGGGCGAGGCCGGTTGCTCTCCCACCTTGCGCGGCAATAACGACGCTCCGAACAGCCGGACGACCCTCATCGGCGATATGTGGAAAGACGGGACCAACTGGATATCCCTCAAGCTTCTGGGCATCATGGGCGACAATACCGAATTTCTGACCTCGGCTCCCGTGAATTACAACGGCAAGGACGGGTACCAGAAATATTCCGTGCTCAGCAATGTCGAGATTGCGGGCGGGAACCTGGTCGGAACGACGCTCACATGGCAAGCCGCACCGCCGGCCTACACATGGGCAGGAGTTTCGAAATCGGTGAGCTATTCACTGCCGAACAAATTCGATCCGTGGAACTACAACTATACGATCAAGGTGCCTGCGGCCAACGGAAGCATTACGATCGTCCCCACATCCATGTCCACCAGGATCAAGTCGATGACGGTCAACGGAACCGCAGTCGCATCCGGATCAGGCTCCACCGTCGCCGTATCCTCAGGCAGCGTCATCACAATTCAGGTAGTTGCGCCCGACGGAGTCACGACAAGTACCTATAAATTCACGGTGGCTACGATCTGATCATCCCAGTTTTGGCAAGGGGAAACTGAGCAGCACGTGAACATAAGCCGCCTGGTTCGATTCCGTATCGGGCGGTTTTTGTTTTTCCGATCCCGGGCATTTTCGATGTCGTGAGTCCGATCGAATTTCGAAGAATCCGGAGGGGGGAACTGCATGATCGAAGAGAGCAAAAAGGCAGGCTTCATCCATACTACGCCGGCCACGATCGGAATGGTCGAGAAATACATGGGACTCTACCTACCCGGGACGAAATTCATTCATATCTACAATGGCAACGTCAAAGTCGACAATTTCAATTCGCCCGCCGGCATCACGCCGAAAAGCAATCTTCTCCGATACGCGAATTTCGCGTTCGAACTGGAGCGGGCGGGCTGTGGCGTCATCGTATCCTGCTGCAGCCTCATGCCCAGGGCCACGGCCTATGCGAAGGAAGTCGTGTCGGTGCCTTTCGTCCAGATGGATGCCGTGATTCTCGACGCGGCGGTGGAAAGGTACCGCAGGATCGGTGTCATCACCACCACCGAATATGTGCTTCCCTACGTCGAAGAAGGGCTGAAAACAAGGGCGGATCAGCTCGGAAAGAAGGTTGAAATCGTCTTTTCGGGCAACGGCACGGCCCTTGAGCTTTTCAACGCGGGAGAATTCGAAAAGCACGATGCGATAGTGCTCGAAGATATCAGGAAGCTCGATGAAAAGGGTGTCGACTGCATCCTCATGGGGCAGATTCCCTTCGCGTTGATGGACGAAAAACTGAAGAAGCTGCAGATGAAGACCCCTGTGCTGTATGCCGGCGAGGACGCTTTCAGGCGCATCGGTGAATTGATGAGCGTGTGAGGTGAACTAAACACAAACAATGTTCTGGAGTGACATTATCCGGCGTTGCCGGGTACAGGATCTGGTGGTGGATGGCATCGAATAGGGAAACCGCTACGGCAAAGTGTGGATTTTTTTCTCTGGCTGCAAAACGACGTTTTCCTCGGGAATGACTGTTCCTGTCAGTTCCAATCAGTTTCAGGAGGCGGATCAATGAAGAAAGCGTTATTGATTGTAATGGCTTTGGCGATGCTGTTGGCCATGACACCAACCCTTGCCTTTGCAGCGAATTCATTAAAACCGACCACTTTGGATAATGCTCCGATCCCGGATTACAATTACACACGAGCCAATAAACTGCCGCTCACTGGATACTTCGAAAAATCGTTCAATGTGAACGGAGTGACCCGGACCGCGAAGATTTATATTTCCGCCGACGCGCCAATACGTGCCTTCTTCACGGTAATCGCCATCGCCGATGGGATCGACACGAACGATTTCATCGTGAACAGCGGCTGGAAGGACATCGCCGACGCGAACGAAGCGGGTTTGTTCATCCTCGAGCCCGGAAAGGCCGGATGGGGCAACGTGGATGACGAGCTTGCATACCTGAACACCGCAATAGGTTTCTTCAGGGGCAACAGCTATTTCTCCATTTTCGGGGAGAACTATCTGGTGGGCTACGGCAAGGGCGGGACGGCTCTGGAAGCCTGGGCTGCCGCGAATCCACTGCTTGTCACGAGTCAAGCCTATGTCGACTCGGCAAGTTTGAGCGATAAATACTACGCCCAATTCGACACAAAGTTCTTCGACGCCAAGAACACCGGCTACAAAGTGATCGATATCCCCGCACAGATCGCGATCGCCTATAGCCAGGTTCCGGTGCCGACCTGGTATGTGAACCAGAGCCTGGCCTCCGTGTCCAAAGCCGTCGCCTACTGGAAGTCGGCCAGCGACTGTGTGGACGAGAGCAGCACAAAGGCCGACTATCTGTTCGGCAGCACTGTTTATGCCCAGTCCAAAAAATCCGACGCCTGGCAGACGGATTTTTCCGGCCCGATTTCCAAGGTGGCGACCTTGGAGAAAAAAGTCGATATCTGGGATGCGAAGACGAGCCAGACCATCTACAATTTCCTGACGGAATATATCCGGTACGATGTCACCTCGGCCTACGGGAATCAGCTCGGCCTGAATGCCAAATATGGCGAGATCAACACTATGATGGTCAACGGCTACATACGCGAGTACCAGGTATATGTGCCCGATTCGGCGGCGAGACTGTGGCCGAATGGCGCGCCGACATTGTTCGTATTCGCCGGAGACAGCCAGACTGACAAAGTGTTCTTCCATGCGACTCAGTGGTGGAAGGTGGCGGATAGGGAAGGCATCATTCTCGTCATCCCCTGCGAGCAATACAGCTCCCGATCCACCGTGGTCAGCCACAAGGACACGGGCATCTTTTACGAACAGCTCGCGAAACTGGTAAAGGAAAAGTACAAAGTCGATCCGACCAGATTCTACGCCACGGGCCAGTCAGCGGGCAGCATGGCGACGCAGGGCTTCGGGATGACGAATCCTGAGTACTTCGCGGCTATCGCCACGACTTCCGGTGTCGTCGCCCCGCCCGAAAACGCGACATATGCGATGGTACCCACCTACCTCATCGTCGGCGAAGGCGACATTCCCATGTGGTCTGGTACGTTATGGGATTCGGAATACAACTTATTCGATCAATGGGCGGACTACTATCTCAAGGCGAACAATGTCGGTCCGGTGGGCGACATCAACAAAGGC
This sequence comes from Treponemataceae bacterium, assembly GCA_963678065.2. Lineage (GTDB taxonomy): Bacteria > Spirochaetota > Spirochaetia > Treponematales > Rectinemataceae. Next base: position 181,578 of record CAXXVZ010000002.1, on the reverse strand, counting down.
GAAAAAAACGGCAGGTACACCACCTACACGTGGAAGAACGCGCAGGGCTTCCCCCTCGTCAAGTGGACCCAGACCGCATGGCGCGCGCACAACAACATAATGGCGGAAAGTCCGATGCTCTGGGATTACCTGAAGCTCTGGTCCTATAAGGATGGGGTCCGGTACTATGGCGGCGTGCCGGTTGCGAACGATTTCAAACCTGCTTCCTTGGACAATGCCTCCGTCCCTGCCTACAATTACACGCGTGCCAACAAACTCCCGCTCACCGGCTACATGGAAAAATCGCTCAGCGTGAACGGAGCGACCAGGACCGCGAAGGTCTATATCGCCCCGAATGCATCGATTCGCCCCTTCTTCACGGTGATTTCCGTTCCCGATGGAATCAACACGAACGATTTCATCCTGAAAAGCGGCTGGAAGGATCTCGCCGACGCGAACGATGAAGGCCTGTTCATTCTCGAGCCCGGAAAGACCGGATGGGGCAGCGCGGATGACGAGCTTGCGTATATCAACGCCGCGATCGGTTTCTTCAAATCCAACAGCTATTTCTCGATTTTCGGAGAGCACTATCTGGCAGGCTACGGCAAGGGAGGGACGGCGCTGGAGGCCTGGGCCGCGGCGAACCCGCTCTTTGTCGCGAGTCAGGCTTACATCAACACGGCAAGCCTGAGCGACAGCTATTACGCGCAATTCGGAGCGATGTTCTTTGACGGCAAGAAGACCGGTTACAAACCCATCGAGATTCCCGAAAAAATCAAGATAGCCTATAACCAGGTGCCTGTGCCGACCTGGTACGTAAACGCGAGCCTGGCCAAGGTGTCGAAGGCGATAGATTATTGGAAAGGCCTGAGTGATTGCCAGGGCGAAACCTGGTCGAAATCCAGCTATCTGTTCGGCAGCACCGTATATACCCAGTCGAAAGACTCCGATGCTTGGCAGACAGCCTATTCCGGCCCGATTTCCAAAGTGGCGACCCTGGAGAAGAAAGTCGACATCTGGAACGCGCAGACGAGCAGGACCATTTACAATTTCCTGACGGAATATGTCCGCTACGACAACAGCTCGGCGTATGGGAATCAGCTTGCCATCAGGGCGAAGTACGGCGAGATATTCAACATGGTGGTCAATGGCTATCTGCGCGAATACCAGGTATACGTGCCCGATTCGGCGGCGAAGCTCTGGCCGATGGGTGCGCCGACATTGTTCGTTTTCGCTGGAGACAGTCAGACCGACAAGGTGTTCTTCCATGCGACCCAGTGGTGGAAGGTGGCGGATAGGGAAGGCATCATTCTCGTCATCCCCTGCGAGCAATACAGCTCCCGATCCACTGTGGTCAGCCACAAGGACACGGGTATCTTCTACGAACAGCTCGCAAAATTGGTCAAAGAAAAATACAACGTCGATCCGACCAGATTCTACGCAACGGGCCAGTCGGCGGGCAGTTTTGCTGTGCAGGGCTTCGGCATGACGAATCCCGAGTACTTCGCGGCCATTGCGAGCACCTCCGGGCTAGGAGGCATGAACGATGCCGATTGGAATGCGACTCTCAATGCCGCAAAGTATGCTGTAATGCCTGTTTACTGCATCTTGGGCGAAGGGGATATCGAATTCCAGACTGGTACATTATGGGACGCAGTTGACAACAACCTGGACAAGTGGGCCGCTTACTATCTCAAGGCAAACAATGTAGGTCCCGTGGGAGACCCTTCCAAAGCCGAGGTGAATGGCAGGTACACCACCTGGACGTGGAAGAACGCGCAGGGTATTCCGCTCGTCAAGTGGACCCAGACCGCGTATCGCGCGCATAACAACATAATGGCCGAAAGTCCGATACTCTGGGATTACTTGAAGCTCTGGTCCTATAAGGATGGCATCCGCTACTACGACGGAAAGGCTGTAGTGAAATGAGCAAACAAGGCGGACTATAAAAAGGCAGAAGCTTTGTGAGAGCTGTTGAAAGCGCGGCGACGAAGCGCTGCGCGATCTTCAGGCCGATTTGAGGCCTCAGTCCGCATCAGGGCTCTGATGATGGAAAAGGTGGGGGGAGTCTCGATAAGGGGCTCCCTTTGCGCATTTTTACCGAGCCTGTCTGTCATTTGCTCCTGCCCTGAAGGGCTGTCAGGAGGCCTGATTCCCCGTTGTGATCGAAATGCAAAAATATGCAATTGACAAATTTGAAATTCAGACAGAAAATTACTCCGATATATAACAGATACATCGGCATGGTAAACTTCTTCAGTTGTGCTTGCCACATTCCGTAATCTACTACCCGCTTTCGTTTCAGTCCGGTATCGTATCGCAGAATGAGAGATGGTGAGCTGCCAGAAATCATGCTTTCCCAGAGGAGGGACAGATGCGAGCGATAAAATGGCTCGACGAGCATTTCGAGGAATGGACAATGGTGATCCTGCTTGCCGGGATCTCCCTGTCGCTGCTGCTGCAAATTATCATGAGGTACATTTTCAACGCCTCGCTCTCGTGGAGCGAGGAATTTGCCAGATACTGCTTTGTCTGGTCGACCTTCATCAGCATCGGTTACAGCATAAAAAAGAGTACCATGCTCAGGATCGACATCGTGGTACAGTACCTTCCAAAGTCTTGGCGCAAACCTCTGGACGTATTCGTTGAGCTTTTCGTTCTCGCGTTCTTCGGACTGATGCTCTACAACTCGATCTTTGTCGTTCAGAAGATCGCGAGGAGTGGCCAGACCAGTCCGGCACTGGGCCTCCCCATGGTCGCCATCTACATATCCCTGGTCGTGGGTTTCCTGCTCGCGGTCATGCGCGGCGTACAGAAGATAATCGTCATGCTGCGCAAGGATGTTGGTGTATCGGCAGTCAACTCGGGGAGGATGTAGATCATGCTTACAATGGTTTTCATCGTTTTCTTCTCCGGCCTGATTCTGAGCATCCCCATCGCCGTCATCCTCGGCGTGGCCTCGATCGTTCCGGCCATCATGGATCCTAATTTCGCGGCGAGCATCCAGTTCGTCATCCGCGGAACGTTGACGGGGGTCGACAACACTGCCATTCTCGCCGTTCCCCTTTTCATCCTCTCCGGCGCCATCATGGCAAAGGGCGGAATATCCAAAAAGCTTTTCGACGTTTTCGCCTATTTCATCGGCAACAAGACTGCCGGGATACCCATCGCGGTCGTGTGTACCTGCCTCTTCTACGGCGCGATTTCCGGATCGGGCATCGCGACGGCCGCGGCGGTCGGGGGGATGACTATCCCGATCATGATTTCCCTCGGCTACGACAAGGTATTTGCCGCTGCCCTCGTCGCAACGGCTGGAGGTCTCGGGGTCATCATACCTCCGAGCATCCCATTCATCATGTACGGCCTCGTCACCGGCACATCGGTCGGCGCCATGTTCACCGCGGGCATCCTCCCCGGACTCCTTATCGGCATCTGCCTCATGGCCTACGCTTTCTTCTACTGCAAGCGGCACGGAGAGGACAAGGAAAAGATCAGTGCCAACTACAATGCCCTCAAGAGCAAAGGCTTCTTGCGGGTGTTCAGGGAAAGCTTCTGGGCCCTCCTCTCGCCCGTGATCATCCTGGGCGGGATCTACACCGGCATCGTGACCCCGACCGAGGCAGCCAACATTTCCGTAATCTATTCGCTCCTCATCTGTGTCTTCATCTACAAGACGATCAGCATCAGGAAGATACCTGAAATCCTGGTGGAGACCGTGCGCTCCTACGCGCCCCTCGCCCTCCTCATGGGGCTTGCAATAGCCTTCGGACGGGTTCTCTCCCTGGCCCAGGCGCCCGCGATGATCGGGGCTTTCCTTACCGGCACATTCACCAGCAAAATTTCCTTCCTGCTCGCCCTGAACGTGATCCTCCTCATCCTGGGCATGGTCATGGACGTGGGCCCTGCCGTGATAATCCTCGCTCCCATGCTCCTGCCGACCGCGATGATTCTGGGAATCAATCCCGTCCACCTCGGCATCATCATGGTGATGAACCTCGCCATCGGCTTCGTCACGCCGCCTTTCGGAGTCAACCTCTTCGTTACCGCCCCCCTCATCCAGACTCCGGTCATGAAGGTAGGAATAAAAGCCTATCCTTTCGTACTGGCCTTCATCGTCGCTCTCGCCCTTGTCACCGTTTTCCCGGCCATAAGCCTGGTATTGCTGGGCTAATCTCCGAAGGAGGAATGTCATGAAAGCATCTGTCCGGTTTTTAGCGGCTATCCTTGTTTTGAGTCTCGTCGGCGCGGCGTCTCTTTCGGCCGCTCCGGCGAAGCAGTATGTCCTGAAATTCGCCTATGCCGCGTCCGACAAGAGCAGCGCGGGCGAAACGGGGAACGCGATCAAGTCGCGCCTGGAAGCCGAATCCGGCGGCGCGTTCAAGGTCGAAATCTATCCCAATGCCCAGCTGGGCGGCGACCGTGAGCTCCTTGAGGGCTGCCAGGCTGGCGACATTTCCATGGTCATGCAGGCCACTGCGCCCCAGGTCAGCTTCATTCCCCAGCTTGCGGTATTCGATATGCCATGCGCCCTGACCGATCCCGATGCTGCTACCAAGGCGCTGAGCGCGGGAGCTTTCAGAACCAAGATCTCTACCTACTACGACAAGGCAGGACTCAAGCTCGTGCAACTGGTGCCCTCCGCTTTCCGCGACATGAGCAGCAACAAGGCCGTCAGGAACATGGACGACTTCAAGGGCATCAAGATCCGGACGATGGAGAACCCCTACCACCTGGCTTTCTGGAAAGCCCTCGGAGCCAATCCCACCCCCCTCGCATTCAGCGAACTCTATATCGCCCTTCAGCAGAATATGGTGCAGGCCCAGGAGAATCCCGTAGAAGTCCTCATTGCGTCCAAGCTGGGCGAGGTCCAGAAATATGTCATCCTGACCCATCATATCCTCTTCATCAACACGGTTGTCATGAACAAGAAACTCTATGACGGCATGCCCGCCGACCTCCAGAAACTGATCGACAAGGTTCTCTACGAAACAGGCATCGAGTCTGCGAAGAAGGCGCTGGCGAATGCGGATGAGGTTCTGGTGAAGCTCAAGACTCAGGGCAAGGAAGTCATCCAGCCCTCGCCCGAGATGCTCGCGAAGATAAAGATGCTGGCAAAGCCTGTTTACGACATGATCGGCAAGGCAGTCGGGCAGGATCTGGTGGACGCCCTGTTGAGCGAGGTCGCCGCGGCTTCGAAGTAAGTAAACAAAAGCGGCCGTTTGCAGCCAAACGGCCGCGGCCGGCGCTACTCCCGGCAGGGGCGAAGCGCCGGCGCCCGCGATCATGCCTGCGGCCCGGAGTGGAACGGTGTCCTCCTCCCGCAGTGGCGTCTTCCTCGCTCGAAAGGGGACTAAAAAATGCAGCTATGGCTTCATCCTGACTACATGGCACTGACCGATGCCTACGAAAAGATCAACAACGGCACGACCCAGGCGGAGAAGGATGTCGGCAACGCCGATTTCCAGAAAATCCTCCACCGATGCGACCCGGTCGAGGGCCTCACGGTCCAGGACAGAGTGATCCACGGCAGCGGGGTGAAAGGGGATGCGATCCGTATATTCAGGATGGCCGACCTGCCAGCGGGGGCGCCGATCGTCGTCGACATACACGGCGGCGGCTGGCGGGCGACTCTCGATATCGACGATTTCCGCAATCGGTACATCGCCTCCCGTCTCGAGTGCGTCCTCGTATCCATAGAGTATGGCGAGAAGTCCCTGGAGGACTGCCTGGCCTCGCTCGAGTGGATATATGAGCACGCGGCCGAGCTGGGCGGCGACAAGGACAGGATAGGGCTGCATGGTACGAGCTACGGGGGCAAGCTCGCCGCGGGGCTCTCGCTCTACCTGCGCGACAAGGGCGGCCCAAGGATCACGTTGACTGTCCTTAATTGCCCCATGCTGGATATACGCCCCTCCGTTTCCAGGACCCAGTTCAGCGAAGGTCCAACCATCAAGGGCTCGTCGCTGACCGCGACCGCGAGGGAGTTGATGAGCGACATCAGCGTAACCTCTCCCTCCTACTACCAGCTTCCCATGTTCTGTCCCGACCTGAGCGGGCTGCCTCCGACGGTGGTCATCGCCGCTGAATACGACCCTCTCCGCGACGAGGCCATCGAGTTCGCCTTCCGTCTCCTGAAGGCGGGCGTTCCCTGCGAACTCTACTGCTTGCCGCGAGTCGTCCATGGATACGCCATCCTCGATGCTCCCCTCACCGAATGGATGCATGAGGGGGTCTGCGCTTCTTTCCGCAGGGAATTCGGTATGCGGGAATAGCGGTGTCCCGAGCCTTTCAGGCAGGGAGTTGATCCCGCCCATCCTCGGACGATGATTGGGAACGATACGGGGACAGAGTTTCAATGACAATCCGACCGCGCCAGCGCGGAATGAAACAAGGACGAAGCGCCGATCGGGACGCGCGTCGAGAGGAGCGAATGAAATGAAGATGAATCCGCATCCCGGATATCAGTGCCTGTGGGACTTGAGCGCCTCGGCAAGGCCGGATGACATAGGGAATTTCGATGCCAGACTTGCAGCGGTCACCAACTACAAGCCGCCCAAGGGCATGGAGATCAGGGATTTCAACGTTCCCGGACCGAAGGACGCCCCCGAGGTCCCGGTCCGCCTCTATAAGGATCCCGCCGTGAAAAACGCCCCCCTCGTCATCAACATCCACGGGGGCGGTTTCGTCTCCGGCGGGAGGGACCGGGACAACCACCGCGCTGCGGCCTTCGCCGCCGGCGTGCCCTGCGTCGTCCTCTCCGTCGAATACCGGCTCGCACCGAAGGCAGTTTTTCCGGCCCAGATCGAGGATTGCCTCGCGGTGCTCGCCTGGGTCTACGAGCACGCCGTCGAGATCGGCGTGGACCGCGAAAGGATCGCCCTTCTTGGCACGAGCGCCGGCGGAGCCATCACAGCTGGTCTCTGCCTCTGGCTCCGCGACAAGGGAGGTCCGAAGATACGCCTTCAGATACTGAACTATTCCACCTTCGACTACAAGCCGAACACCCTCTCGGTGCATCAATTCTTTGAGGGCGCGCCTCTAGTCAAAGGCGATGGGATGTCTTTTGTCTGGGGATTGTATACAGGTGGTTTCAATGGCGGCCAGCCCTCCTATTACGCCGTACCCGCCCTGGCCAGGGACCTATCCGGTCTTCCGCCGGCTTGCGTCGTCACTTGCGAGTACGATCCCCTGCGCGATGAGGGGATCGACTATGCCAGGCGCCTCATGGAGTTCGCCGTGCCTACCGAACTGTACAGCCTTCCGCGAGTTTCACACGGTGTGGACCTCGTGCCCGCTCCGCTGACGATGTGGATTCGCGAGGGGATGTTCAATGCGCTGAGGCGGGAATTCGGCATGCTGGGATAGGCAGTCACACTATAAACCTGAAGCCGCTCGATTCCGCATGGAGTCGAGCGGTACTGTTTCCCCTGGTGGATGACTCATGAGGAAATCAGCGTTTCTATGCGCTGTTTTTGCGACATTCCGTATCACTCCAGTATCAGAAAAGAGGCGCGAGCCCTGGCCCCGCGGTATGATCTGTAGCTGAGTAATCCGCCATTTATGATCCTGATCAAGTAGTAATTTTGCTGGTGCCGGCGCAATTCCGGCACGGCAGGGAGGAAGAGATGCCTGAACGGCAAAAAGATTCAACGATGATAATTGCCCTCGGGATGCTCGCTGCCATCGGTCCTATGTCCATCGACATGTATCTTCCTTCCTTCACCGCCATCGCACATGACTTCGGCGCGGAGGTATCGCGCGTCGGGTATTCGCTGTCAAGCTACTTCATCGGCATTTCCCTCGGGCAACTCGCATACGGTCCCCTGATGGACAGGTTCGGTCGTCGCCTTCCGCTCCTCGCGGGACTGGTCATCTATTGTCTCGCCGCGCTGGGCTGCGGCCTCTCGCCGAACCTCGGCACTCTGGTATTCATGCGATTCATGCTCGCACTTGGGGGCTGCGCCGGGATGGTAGGCAGTCGCGCGGTAGTGCGCGACCTCTTTCCTGTCAATGAAGCGGCGAGAGTCTACTCGCTAATTATGCTCGTGATGGGCGTCGCGCCCATGGTCGCCCCGAGCATCGGCGGCATGATTGTCTCCGCCTTCGGGTGGCGGTTTATCTTTGCCATCCTTGCCCTCTTTTCCATGGTGCTCGCTTTCATCACCTGGGTGTTCATTCCCGACAACAGACCAGCCCGGGCGAAGGGGAGCCAGGGCGTGTCCGCCGATCCATCCGCGCCTGCTGCAAGCGATTCGCTTCATTCTCCTGCGACAGGCCAATGGGCAGGGACGGCGGCCCGTGATCTGGCGCGGGTCGCAAGAAATCCGGCTTTCATGAGACTCGCTCTCGCCGGGGGATTCTCTGGCGCCGGCATGTTCGCCTACATCGCGTGCGCGGCATCGGTCTTCATGCAGCACTTCGGATATTCCAAAACTCAGTTTGGACTGGCTTTCGGCCTGAACGCCGTTTGCCTTGTCGTTGGCAGCCAGCTCAACAGGAGGCTTCTTCGTTCCCGCCCGATTGCTGATCTGACGCTCGCCGCGAGCGCCGTCCAGGCGCTGACGGCGACGGCCATGGCAGTCTGCGCGGTGGCAGGCATTCTCGGACCACTCACCACGAGTGCATTTCTGATGACATACCTTTTCTGTCACGGCTTTCTCAATCCCAACACAACCGCGATGTCGCTTGGACCTTTCGGGACAAAGGCGGGCAGCGCCGCAGCAGTGCTCGGTTCGCTTCAGATGGTTATGGCGACTGTGGCCTCGATCGCGGTCAGCGCGATCGGAGGATCAAATCCGTCGGCTATGGCAGGATCGATCTTTCTGTGCGCCCTGTCGGGCTTCGCTCTGATTGCCAGAGGCCGGAAGGGACATGCTGTAGTAAAATAGGCCCTGTAGGTTTTATAAATCAAACAAATTCTTGTCACCCGGTTCCGTTTGTGGTAATACGACGACATAGCGCACGCTAATTATTTTATCTGTTGTGAATGCAAGGTTAAAGAAAGGAAATTTCGGGCAAGGAGCGATGACGGTGAAAAGTGCGCCCGTGAAGAAAGTTGAAGTGGTACTGTATGCTTCGCTTCAAAAATACAAATCACGGATCCAGAATGGGTATTCCATTGAAAATCAAATATCTGTAGGCGACATTCTCGTTGAACTCGGCATACCGGAAGACTATGTCGGGCTCGTTTTCATCGATAACAAGCGCAGTCAGCTCGATTCGGTACTGGAAGGCGGGGAAAAGCTGTCACTCTTCCCTCCTATCGGAGGAGGTTGATCAAAAAGGCTAAAAAAACCATGAAGTTGTCGAAGGAAGGATTGTCCTGAATAGTGGATTCATGTAGGGTGACGCATGTATGGATGCATTTTGATCCGTCTGAAACAGCGATACAGGAGTTCAAGATGTACAAGATTCTGGTGTTGCATGGTTCCAGCATCAACTGGCTCGGAAAACGCGAACCGGCGATGTATGGCAACTTCACGATGAATGATGTCAATGATGCCCTGAAAAAACTGGCCGGGGAACTGGATGTGGAGCTGAAGATTTTCCAGACCAACTGGGAAGGCCAGATTGTCGACTGGATCCAGCAGGAATCGGAATGGGCGGATGCAATCCTGATCAATCCCGGTGCCTTTACCCACTACTGCTATTCCTTGCGGGATGCCGTCGCCTCCGTCAACCTCCCTGCCATAGAAGTTCATATCACCAATATTCACGCCCGTGAGTCATTCAGGCATCAATCCGTAATCGTGCCCGTATGTATCGGACAGATATCCGGATTGGGAATAGACAGCTATTTGTTGGCCCTTCGGGCATTGCACTCTCATCTGGTGAAGAAACAACGCTGAGGAAGTGTGAACCCTTGAATGTGCCTTTTGATTCCAGAAAGCTGAATGGACTCCTGACCGAAGCCGGCATCTCCCTGATGCTCATCAATACTAGGCACAATGTGAGGTATCTTCTGGGAGGGTATTATTATCATTTTCATGCCCTCTCTTCGAGGATGGGGTTGTCGCAGTATCTTCCTTTGCTGGGCATCCCGCGCGATCGTCTTTCGGAATCCTTTTATGTCGGAAGGGCAGAGGAACGGGGGCAGATAGATGCCGAAGGAGGCATCTGGATAACCGACTTCGTTGAGGCGCTTCGCGGTACGACGACAACCGCTCTCGGTGCTATCGATGCGATAAAGCGCTTGGGGCTTCAGACCGCGACCATCGGAGTCGAGATGCCTTTTCTGCCCGCGGATGTTTTTATGGCGCTCACGACAGAGCTTCCCCATGCGAATTTCACGGATATTACCCCCGTAATGGATAAGCTCCGCGCGATAAAAAGCGAAGAAGAGCTGGTGATCATAAGGCGAGTCTATTCGCATACCGCCGAGGCCATACAGGCTGCTTTCAGGGCGAGTCGCCAGAGCGAGACGACTCGGGAAATCGCATCGCGGGTAGAACTGGAATTGACCAGAAGGAATGTTTCGTTCCTGTTCGCGCTTGTGTGCGCAGGTCCCGGTTTTTTGCGCGCGCCTTCGTCGGCACGGTGGGAAAAGGGCCAGATACTCCATATCGATGCCGGCGGAAACGAACGGGATCTGATCGCCGACATTTGCAGGATGGGATGTATCGGGGAACCGCCCAAACTTGCGAAGGAATTGTACGATGCTTGTATCCAGGTTCAAAACTATGTCCGGAGTCTCATACAGCCAGGTGCTTCGTGCAGGAAATTGATCGAGGAAGGGGCCACCGCCGCCCATCGTTACGCATTTTCTGATTATGCGCGGTTTGTGATACATGGCATCGGCATGGTTCCGTACGAACAGCCGATTTTTACCGGCGAAAGCGCGCAGTTGCTGGAAAAGGGCATGGTTTTGTCTATCGAAACGGATTTTCTCCATCCCGGAGTGGGCCATGTGAAGATAGAAGATGCTGTGGCCGTCACTGAATCAGGCTGCGAAGGACTTGGCGATCTCGGCCGGGAATGGCAGATCGTCGACTGACGGATCGGATGCGCACTTTTGTAGCGGATTTTCATGCGGGGTCAGCAATGCTTTCTGACAGCAATGGCGAGAGGTATTCCAGGCAACTGGCGATAGATGGTTTTGGCCCGGAGGCACAGGAAAAACTGGCCAATGCCCGAGTTTTCATAGCTGGCGCTGGCGGTTTGGGATGCAGCATCGCGCTCTATCTTGCAGTCGCAGGAGTCGGTTACCTCGGAATCGTGGATAACGGGCGGATAGAACTCAGCAATCTCAATCGACAAATCCTGTATGCCGAAGAGGATATCGGGAAGGGAAAAGCATCCGTCATCGCCCAAAGCCTTTCGCGCATCAACCCCATGGTAGAAGTCGAGTCAAAAAACGTGGAGTTGACTGCCGAAAACGCCCACGCCTTGATCGGCGACTGCAGTCTGATAATAGATGCTCTTGATAATTTTCCTTCCCGCTTCATATTGAACAAAGCTGCGATCGAACGTGGCCTGCCTGTTGTTCACGGAGCCGTGAATTCCTTCAGCGGCCAGATGATGACTGTGTTTCCCGGAAAGTCAGCCTGTCTTGTGTGTCTGTATCGCGATGCTGTGCAAAAAGGCATTACGCCTGTGATTGGAACCGCCTCCGGGCTTATCGGAACCCTGCAGGCTACAGAAGCGATAAAGCTAATCACGGGTAGAGGCACGGTCATTCCGGGACGTCTCCTGTTCTTCGACGGTATCCAGATGAAATTTGTCGAACTTGAAATTCCGAGGGATCCAGCCTGTCCGCACTGCGGTGACAGAGCCATGGCAAAGCCATAGGTTTATCCATACGCTCTAAATGAATTTCAGATAATTGACTTTGTAGGTCGTGAAGAAATCCTTGTTTGTCGCCCCCTTGGAGAATGGCCCCAAGCCGGAACTTTTCACGCCGCCGAAAGGCATGCAGGAGTCCGTTATGGTCCCATGGTTGACATGAGCCATGCCGGTTTCTATATCGCGCTGGAATGTATGGATATATGAGAGATTGTCGGAAAAAAGCGAAGCGGCCAAACCATATTCGGTGTTGTTTGCAACTTCCATGGCCTCCTCGAACGAATCCACCTTGATGCTGACCAGGACGGGTCCGAAGATTTCATCGATAGCCACTTTCATGTCAGGTGTGACGTCAGATATAAGCGTCGGTTCGATGTAAAATCCTCTATCCAGGTCGCCGCCTTTCAGCTGATTGCCCCCGGCCTTGATCGTGGCTCCCGTCTCCCTGGCCCCGCGGATATACGCCATGATGCTCTCGCCGGCGGCGCGATTGATGATCGGTCCGATCGTGACCTTGGGATTCATGCCGTTGCCGACGATATAGGACTTCATCTTCTCCGCGATCTTGTTTTCCAAGGCCTCGGCATGTTCTCTGAGCACTATAAGACGGCTGATCGAGGTACAGCGTTGCCCACTTACCGCGAACGCCGCTGAAGTGATCTGGGCAGCGGCGAAATCCAGGTTTTGGTAATCTGCGACGATGGCCGGGTTTTTACCGCCCATCTCCAGCTGTACCTTGGCAAAGTGCCCTGCGGCCACAGTGTTGATTCTGCGCCCGACTGCGGTAGAGCCAGTGAAGGTGATCCCCCGGACCAGCGGATTGCCCGCGATCGCGTCGCCCATTGTGCTGCCCTGCCCGATGACCATGTTCACCACACCAGGCGGCAAGCCGGCCTCCTCGAACAACTCCATCAGCAGTACGCCGCAATGGGGTGTATCGTTTGCCGGTTTGAAGAGGACTGTGTTGCCAGTGACCAGCGCCGGGATGATCTTGCGAAGGGGCGTCAGGATGGGGAAATTCCACGGGTTGATCGCGGCGACAACCCCGATCGGCACACGGGTTGCCACGCTCGTCACCCCCTCGCGATCGCTGGGCATCGTGATCCCTTCGAGGCGTCGACCTTCGCCGGAAAAATAACGGGATTCCTCAACACCGCGATCAGGCTCCCCGATGGCTTCCTTGAGAGTTTTTCCTTCCTCGCGACAGAGCGCTTCGCCGATTTTTTGTCTGTTCCGCTCCAGAAGCGCCGCAAAACGATCGATGTATGTCTCCCTCTTTGCAGGTTTCAGCTGACTCCAGAGCTTGAAAGCCTTGTGGGCACCTTCCGCGGCGGCATGGACATCTTCCGCGTCTGATAAGGGAAAATTGCCTATGAGATCAGTGCAGTCAGCGGGGTTGCTGTCCTGAAGGTACTTCCCCGAATGGGGTGCGACCCATTTGCCGTCGATGAAATTTCGATGATTCCGCACTTCACCCATACCTTTTCTCCTTTTCCGGCCTTTCCCCGGCTTTCTGTGCTCAGATCCTTGTAACAGCGCGCGCCCAGTCAGTGCATCGCAAGACCGGCTCGCGAGCCACAATCAGATCTGATTGCATGATACTGAGATGAATCATAGATGTAAAATATTTGTTTTTTATAGTATAATAGTTTGAAACTATTATAGGGAGCATATGGCAATGGAACTTCGACAACTCGAGTATTTTCAGGCTGCGAGTCGACTGAATAACATTACCAGGGCAGCCGATCAATTGCATGTCTCCCAGCCTTCGGTGACCATCGGGATCCAGAGTCTTGAGGAAGAGCTGGGGGTAAAGCTCCTGAACCGCAGCCAGAAACGGATCTCGCTGACTCCGGAGGGACAGATATTCTTGCGCCATGTGGAAGACATACTGACGCGTGTGAGCGATTCGATTGCAGAAATGAACGACCATCGCCTGCTGCAGAAGGGAACAATCCGGATCGGGATCACTCCCATGATGGGAGCCGTTCTATTTCCGTCGGCATTCGCTCATTTTCAGAAAAATTTTCCGAATGTGAGCATCGCTGTCGTGGAAGAAGGATCTCTGTCCATTGCAGCCCAACTCGAGAAGGGAGAACTTGATATCGGGATCATGATCACATCTGACATGCCTTCCGATCTGAAGAGCCAGCAGATAAGCCGAGGTCAGATTCTGGTCTGCCTGCCCCCTGGTCACCCGCTTGGGGAGTACGAAAGAATCCCTTTCGACAAATTGCGAGACCAGCCTTTCATCCTGTTCGGGGAGGACACATACAGCCGGCAGATGATCTTGAAAGAGTGCGACAAATTCCATTTTGTCCCCCGGATTGCTTTTTCATCGAGCCAGATCGGCACTGTCATCGGTCTGGTCAGTCAAGGGGCAGGCATCACGTTCTTCATCGAAGATATTGCTCGTAATCAGGACTCCGTCATGGTCCGCCCGCTTGCCGAGCCACTCGTCCTCATCGTCGGATTGGCCTGGAACGGGAAGCGATACCTGTCCAAGGCGGCCAAAGCATTCATCGATTCGTTTTGCCCCGCTCAATCATCATAACAGGCAGGCCGGATGTCTGCTCTGCCAGGAATGGGGTCATTCCAATTGTTCATTGACAATCCTGGAAATACTCGTTGACAGCACAAAAACACGGGTGTAATATCCTGATGAAATATTGAATATATATGTGCGATATATCGTAAAAGGAAATCGTGATGGCAACTGTGAAGGAACTTGATGGCAAGAATTTTGTGCTGCGCACAAATATTTATCTCCTGATAGCTCCGCAAGCAGCTTCTGCACCGTTCGTGCTTTTCATCCGATGTAAAAGCCTATAGCTGGCACCCGATATCTTCGCGGCGTGACCTCCGGGCCGATGGCGACCGTGATGTACTGGATCGGGCGGAGCAAGGCCAGGGACATCGAGAAGCCGTTGACATATACATCCGGCCTTTACAATCACCAGGTTTGGCTGAACGCGGCAGGCGTGCCAATGGTACGCTACTCGATCATGCAGGGGCGTTAGTACAACTTCTCCGTACAGGAGGCCTGGTTCTTCTGAGACGAGTTCCTCTGCCAGTTCTACAGGGATTCCGATGGGAAGGTTCATTACTTGCAAGATCCGGATGTGGTGAAATAATCGGCCGGATCAAGTTCAACCAGATCATGTCCGGTGAGGCTTTTTGCCCTGCCGCCCGGATATATCTCATTTTAAGGAGGTTTACCATCATGCAGGACATTGTCAAATTTCTGGACGAGAACATCAACGGCTTTCTCGCGACTCTTGAGGAAGGAAGGCCGAGGGTGCGCCCCTATCAATTCATGCTGGAATTCGAAGGGAAACTGTGCTTCAGCACCAACAACACGAAAGAAGTATGCAAACAGCTCAAACTGAATCCGACTACAGAGTTTTCGTGCTCAAACCCGCAGGGTGGCTGGATACGGCTCTCAGGCGATGTCAAGTTCAGCAATGATCCCGCGATCAAGGCTGCAATATTGGAAAAGAGCAGTGTAGTTAAATCGATCTACAAGACAGTCGATCATCCGGCATTCGAGGTATTTTATCTTGACCATGGAACTGCACTTGTATCTGATGTTGCGGGACAGCCTCCAAGGAAAATTGATTTTTGATATGGTGTTCGTCCTGCGGCGGCAACTTTAGGAGAACATGCCAACGAGAGGCAGGAGGTCATTACCCATTGCACTATCCGGATAGGCATGATGCGTCGGCGCGGCAGTATTTGCCTTGCGTCTTGTCGCATCCTCTGGTAAAATAGACTATACAGATGTGTACATGGAGAACGGCATGGCGACACGGGAAGAGCTGCTCAGGCGCGAATACTGCGCGCGGATAGAGCGTGTCATCGACTATATTTACGCACATTACGGCGAAGATCTCTCCATCGACGATCTTGCCGATGTGGCTGCCTTTTCGCGCTTCCATTTTCACAGGGTGTTCGCCGGCGTAGTCGGCGAAACGGTCGGGGATTTCCTCAAGCGCACGAGGCTCGAGCGCGCGGCTTCGCGGCTGACGGACCATCCTCTGGAATCGGTCACCGAGATAGCCATGGCCTGCGGCTTCTCGAGCCCGAGTGTCTTTTCCCGCGCATTCAGAGAGCGATTTTCCGTATCGGCGAGCGAGTGGCGGAGCGGCCGCGGTCGGGACCTCGACGGCATGCCCGCCGGGCGCAAGGGTAGCAAAGTGGCCGGCATGATCGGCAAAGAATCCGGCACTGCGCGCAATGCGCTGGGCACTCCCGGGCAAGAGAATCCCGGAGCGGGGGAGTACATTCCTTTCATCACGATTGATGAACGGAGGCTCCCCATGTCCAAGCTCAGCTACACTGTGGAAGTGAAAGACCTTCCCGAACTCCATGTCGCATACGCGCGCCACATCGGTCCCTACAGCGGGATGGGCGAAGCGTTCGAGAGGCTCGGCCGCTGGGCCGGACCCCGCGGATTCTATTCGGTCCCCGACGCGAAGACCCTCGCCGTCTACCACGACAGCCCCGAAGTGACGGACCCGGACAAGCTCCGCTCGAGCGCCTGTGTCACCGTACCCGCCGGGACCGAGATCTCGAATGGAATCTCCCTCATGGTCATTCCGGGCGGGAAATTCGCCGTCGCGCATTTCGCGATCACCATGGATCAGTTCGGCGAGGCCTGGGATCTTCTCATGGGCGAGTGGTTTCCCTCATCCGGCTGGCAGCCCGACGACAGGATGTGCTACGAACTCTACGTCAACGATCCGGAGACCCACCCGGAACACAAGTTTATCCTCGACATCTGCGAACCGGTTCGCCCGCTTTAGTCGGCACGGAGCAGCGAAGGGGAAGTGACCGTCCCCGGCATACTGAAATGCCGTGGCAAAGACTGTCCTGGAGTTTTTGTGGTATTATGCCACATGCCGGAGCGGCGAGGCCGTTGCGCCCGCCGTCCCGGCAGACCATTCCGCCGCCGCGAGCAAAAGAGGAGGGACGACATGTCCGAAAAGATCGATCTGAAGAAGATCTACAAAGAGCTCTACTCGGCCAAAGCCGAACCTGCCCTTGTCTCCGTGCCCGAACTCGCCGTCTTCGCCGTAGACGGCTCAGGCGACCCCAATGGCTCGCAGCGCTTCCAGGACGGCGTCGCGGCGCTCTATGCGGCGAGCTTCACGCTCAAGTTCGCGCTCAAGAAATCGCGCGGCCTCGACTGGGGCGTCCTCGGCCTCGAAGGTGACTGGTGGTGCGAGGACATGGTCCAGTTTTCGATGGAGCGCACGGCCGAGTGGAAATGGACACTCATGATCGTTCAGCCCGATTTCATCGCCGAGGCGGACGCGCGTGCCGCGATTGAATCGGCACGGGCCAAGAAAGACGCCTCTCCCGCCCTCGCCGACCTGCGATTCGAGCGCAGAAAAGCCCATGAGGCGGCACAGATCCTTCATCTCGGCCCCTACGACGACGAACCGCCGACCATCGCGCGGCTCCACGCGTATATCGACACTTCAGGTCTGAGAAAAGAAGGATTCCACCGCGAGATATATCTCTCCGATGCGCGGCGCGTGGCGCCGGAGAAATTGAGGACGATCATCCGCCAGCCGGTGGCGCGTTAGCCGAAACCGAACTGCGCTGCCAGGTTGTTCCCGGTGCACGCGCGTGCGCCCTGTATTGCGATGAGCGGCTGTCCTCTGCCACGCACTTTGCACAGCATTTGTTCTTGCGATATTTTGATACCGTGATATGATGTCGTTCCAAGATGGAAGCCCCCGACACGAAGACTCCGGCCATGAAGGATCCCTACGACAGTGACGAGAGGGAAAACCAGAAGACCATGCTCGGCATCCTGAGAGCGCGCGGTGTCTCTTCGACAGCTGCCCTGATGGAGGCTTCTGCGCTGAGCCGCGGCACCGTACTCAGGGTTGCGGACAGGTTGTGTGAAAAGCGGCTGGCGATACATGTCGACCCCAAGGGGGTGAAGGGTGCGCGTCCGACCGGCAAGCCCCCGCACCTCTATGACTTCAATGCTTCCTGTGCCTGCATCATCGCCGTCAGCATCTGCGGAAACAGCCTCGATATGGCCGTGACCGATTCCCTGGCCCGCATACGGCACATTGTCCGCGAGGAATTGTACGATGACGAGGACGCGCCTTCCGTCGTCGGCAGGATCGCGAAATTCGTCGCGCAGATTCGCGCCTTCCCCGGTTGCAGAGACCGCGAGATACTCGGGATGGCCGTCGCGACGCAGGGTGTCGTGGATACGGATGCCGGGATCATCCGTACCGCCGCGCGTTTCCCCTCGTGGGGTACCGATCTTCCGCTTCAGAAGATGCTGACGGAGTGTCTGGGCGCCGATATGCCCGTGCGGGTCGACAATATCCTCAGGATGAGCGCGCTGACCGAGTGTCGCAGAGGAAGAAGGCAGGGTGACTCCTCCGTCGTCCACGTGTATTGCGGATGGGAGGGACTCGGAGCCGGAATTGTCATGGACGGGCGTGTCCTGCGCGGGAGCGAAAACCTGGCCGGCGAGCTGGGCCACATGATGATCAATCCGGTGGAAACGGGGACCTGCAATTGCGGAAGCACTGGATGTTTCGAGCAACAGGTGAGCCCTTGGAGGCTTCTTTCGCGCGCTGGCGGAAAAAGTCCCCGGGATCTGGCCACAGTGTTCTCCGGGTTCCGGCGAGGCGAGCGCGAAGCGGCTCTCTTCATGGATGAGATCGCGAGGTGGATGGCCATCGGACTCAACAATATCAACCTCATTCTGAATCCGGACGTCATCATGCTGTCGGGCGTCTATACGGAAGCCGGACAGGGCTTCCTCGACCGTATCATGGAATTCGCGCAGGGGCTCGCGATCACGAAAATGCCGAAGACGCTCCGGATCATGTTTTCGGAATCAGGCGAGGCCGCGCCGCTCGTGGGCGGCGCGCTCTGCCTCGCGGATATCTACTTCGGATCCTGAGCTGTATCCGCTTCTACTTCCTGCCGCAACTCCGTGCTAGACTCCTTTCCATGTTCAGACTTGCCGGCCATATCGCCGATTCCGTCCGTTCGCGGCTTACGGCGAGATTTTTTCTTGTGGTCGCG
The DNA here is from genome assembly GCA_963678065.2 of Treponemataceae bacterium. Taxonomy (GTDB): domain Bacteria; phylum Spirochaetota; class Spirochaetia; order Treponematales; family Rectinemataceae. The sequence continues at coordinate 162,753 of CAXXVZ010000002.1, read as the reverse complement.
GCCGCTGTCGTCGTGCCCGCGGGTCTGCTCTTCGTGGCGGGGCTCACGCTTTTTGAAGGGGCGGTCAGGCAATCCGTCGACGGCGAGCTGCAGAGTTCGCTGGACCGATCCGAGCGGGACCTCACGCAGTTTCTCGCCGATCTCGTCGCCGTTTCGGGTGTCGTCGCGAACGACGAGGAGGTCAGGCACGCCCTGGTTTCGGACAGACCGGAATACGAGCGGGTCCGGATCGTGGACCGCGCCGTCGAATCCGTCCTCGCGGCCATCCCAGGGAGGGATTCCATACGCTACACGATCCTGGGTCAGAGCGCGATCCTGGGTCGGAATCGCATTTTCACGAGCTGGTCGAGAAATTTTCACGATTACGCCTTTCTCGCCGGGCTGCCGATAGCCAGAAAAGCCGAGGCCCAGGCGGGTCATCTCGTCTGGGAAGGCTTCAGTCCCTCATTCGTCGTGGAGGAAGGGAAAAACGAGCTCCTCGTATCGGTGGCTCGATCGATGCCGGCGGGCCGGGGAGAGCCCACAGGGGTCGTCATTTTTCAGGCGGAGCGGGAGGCTTTCCGGAAGTATTTCCGGGAGAGGAGAGCGAGCGCCAATTTCTCGGCCCTCCTCGTCACGCCGGGGGGCGTCCTCGTCGATACGGCCAATCTGCCCGTGACGGGCGGCACCATAGCCGCGGCGACAGGCCTCGCGGCAAGCCTCTTTGCCGGAGGGAAGGGTTCCTCCGGATTGAAAACCGGCGGGTATCTCGCCGCAGGCAGAAGACTCACGGGACTGCCCGCCGAGCTGAGGGAGCAGGGCTGGACTCTCGTCGTCCTCTACGACTACGGCAACCTCGCGAGGCGCTTTGCGAGCCTCCGCGCGCTCTTTGCCCCATCCTTCATTGTTCTGCTTCTGTTCGCCCTCGTGGCTTCGTACTTCGCATCGCGGAGGATCGTAAAACCCATATCGCAGCTCTCGCGGAGGATGGAGGCCTGGAGTCCCGACAATCCGGTTCCCGAAGTTCCGGAAGGCGGCGGAATACTAGAGAGGCAGGATGAGATAGGGAGGCTCGACCGCTCTTTCCTCCGCCTCGAGCGCAAGGTCGGAGAACTCATCGCGAGTCTCCAGCGCGAACACGCAGTGAAGGAACTCTACCGCTACCGGGCACTCAGCGCCCAACTCAACCCGCACTTCCTGTTCAACAGTCTCAATTCCCTCCGCTGGATGGCCATACTGCGGAAGGCAGATAATATGGTCGAGGCTCTGGATCACCTCTCGGGACTTCTGTCATACAGCATGGGCAAGGGCGGCGACCGCTCCACGCTCAGAGAGGAGCTCAAAAGTGTCGAGAACTATCTTGCGATCCAGAATATCAGGTACGGCGGGAGATTCGCCCTCGGGATTCAGGTTCCGGAGAGACTTCTGGATGCCGGGGTACTCCGGTTCATGCTTCAGCCCCTGGTCGAGAACTGTGTCGTTCACGGCTACAGGGGCGTCTCGAAGGAGGGACTGGTGGAAATTTCCGCGCATACCGGAGGGGGGACCTTGGTCATCGAAGTGGCCGATCGGGGCGTGGGTCCCGGAGCAGCGCATGGGCAGGATAGCGGGCCGGCGTCTCCGGCCGGAGCTAAAGCCGTGGCCGGAACCGAGGCGAAGCCCGACGAGGGTCTCGGCATCGCGAACGTGCGGGACATGCTCGCCATCACCTACGGCCCCGCCTCTTCGCTCGAACTCGAGGCCCGCGAAGGGGGTGGCGCGGTGGTCAGGATACGGATACCTGCGAGCGACGAGGTGGAAACACGATGAGACGCGTTGTCGTTGTCGATGATGAAATCCTGGTCCGCATCGGCATCAGGTCCCTTCTGGACGACGGCGAGGCCGGGTACAGCGTCGTCGGGGAGGCTGCAGGCGGGATCGAGGGCGCGTCCGTCGTCGCGAGGCTCGATCCGGATATCGTCCTGACGGACCTCGTCATGGCCGAAGGCGACGGCCTGGAGCTGATCCGCAGGCTTCGCGCGGACAATCAGGGCGTCGCCATAATTGTCCTCTCCTGCCGGAACGATTTCGAGCTCGTGCGCGAGGCGATGCGGGCCGGAGCGGACGATTATGTCTTCAAACTCAGCCTCAAGACTCCGGAATTGCTCGAGTCATTCTCTCGCGCGCTCGGGAAAAGGACAGGCTCGACGGGGCGCTTGGCGGGTCCGGATGGCGGAAGCGCCTGCGCCGCGGCCGGATTCGCCGCGGCCGCTTTGACGCTCATGCGCGGTGAGGCTCTTTTCGCTTTTGCCGACCCCGCCTTCGAGCGCCCCTATCGGATACTCTTCCTCGACTTCGATCCGGCGGAGGGATCAGGCGGAGATCCAGCCCTGGCCCAGCTCGTCCGCGAGCTTGCCCGGGCCGATTGCAGGATAATCGGATCGGCCGTTTCCGGCAGGAGGGCCCTGCTTGCGCTGAAAAACGAGGGGCGGGGCGCGGCGGCCGAAGTTTTCGCTCTCGCCGAGGAATTCGGAGGGCGCTACCTGGGCCGCCTGCCTCGGGGAGGCTTATCCCGGCTCGCCGGGCGTCCGTCGGAACTGGCGGGCGCTTTCCACGAGGCCAGGGGCGCCGTGCGGGCGGCATTCAGGTACGGACCACCCCTCTTTTTTGCCGATGATGCCGTGGCCGGCGCGACAAGGTCGGGGGCGAGGGGGGATTGCGGCGAAGAGAGCGTTTTCAGCCCGGAGGCGTACGCGGCGGCATGTGTCCGGATCAGGAGGAGCGTGGAGGCCCTGGACACGCGGTCCGCGCTTGCGGATCTCGGCGCGGTATTCTCATTGCTGCGCTCCGCCGCCGACAAGGATGCCGACAGGCTCGCCTCGCTCGCCATCGATGCCTTCTCGCCTTTCAAGGAGAGGGCTCGCTCGCTCGGCTTCGAGCTTGAAAAAAAGCAGGACGCCGGAGAGGGAATCGAATCGCCCGACGACATGGTTCGCTCCGCCCGCACGCTCGGAGATATCGAAGGGAAGCTCCCCTCCTTCGTGGAGGCCTTTTGCAGGGAGGCGGCCGCGCGCGCGGGACTCAGACGCGAAGTCGCGGAAGTCAGGCGCTGGGTCCTCTCGGATCTCGCGCGGCAGTATACGGTCGAGGAGGCCGCCGATCGCGCCGGCATGAGTCCGAGCCATTTCGCGCACATTTTCAAGAGAGAAATCGGAGTCTCCTTCATCGATTTCGTGAACCGCTCGAGGATGGAGCGCGCGCGGGAACTTCTTCTGACTACCGATCTCCTCGTGCGGCAGATCGCGGACGCCGTGGGTGTGGAAAGCCCCAACCACTTCGGTCTTCTGTTCAGGCGCGCGTTCGGCGTCACTCCGAACGAGCTGCGCGGGCGCTGATCCGGAAGGCGGGTTTCAGGCATCGCATCGCGCCGCGGGATTCAAGCATCGCGCCGCGGGTTTGCTGCGCGAGGCAGAATCGCGACTGGAAAAAGCAGGATCGCGATATCGCTTGTCGATTTCCGTCCTTCGCCGGCAGTTTCCGTAGCGAGTTCCGCAGGACTCATCGTTACACGATCGGAAAAGTGGCCGGATACTGGAACCACTCAATCCAACGGAGGCTTCCCATGCGGAAAAATACTTGGTTCATCCTGCTCGCGATGATCGCCCTCGCCGCCATGCCGGCTGCTGCCGCGCCCATAAGGCTGCTCATGTGGGGCGGCGTGCCGCCCGAGTCGGGGCCCCAGCAGGTCTGCGATCTCTTCAACAAGGAATTCGCGTCCAAGGGCTATTCCATCGAGTACGAGCGCTTCGTCAACGATGATCAGGGCAACATGAAACTCGAGACCAACCTCCTCGCCGGCGGCGACATCGACATCTACGTCACCTACACGACCGATCGCCTGCGAAAGCGCGCCCAGGGCAACATGGCGCTCGAACTTACGCCCTACATGCAGAAGTCAGGTTTCGACCTCGAAGCGGCCATCGGTTCCGAGGGAGCCATGATCTCCAGGGTCGACGACAAGGCTTACGGCATCGCTTCCAAGACCTACAACAACGGCTTCTGGGTCAACAAAAACATGTTCGACGCGGCGGGAATCCCCATTCCCAAGTCCTGGACCCTCGACGAGTTCCGCGCCATCGCCAAAAAACTCACGAAGGGATCAGGAGACAACAAAGTCTACGGCGCTTTCCTCCAGACCAATTCCTACAAAACCCTCGCCCTGGAATTCGCCGGCGTGAATCTCGGCGGCAACGCCATGTATTCCAAAGACCGCAAGTCCACTGCCCTCAACAATCCGGTCTATGAAAAAGCCCTGGGCACCATCATCGACATGATGAACGAAGGCAGCATCCCCAGCCACGCCGATTCCATCAGCCAGAAACTCCAGGGCGCCGCCCTCTTCTGCAGCGGCAAGGTCGCCATGGTGTACGGAAGCTGGCTCTACAGGGACATCAAGAATGTGGCGAGCTACCCCCACGACTTCGTGGCCGCCTATGTTCCGCTTCCTTCCGACAACACGAAGGGGACCTACTACATGGCCGGCGGACCCGGCGACCAGATCTGCATCAACCCCAAATCCAAGAATATCGACGCAGCCTGGGCCTTCGTGAAGTGGTACGTCGAAGGCGGGATCATCCCCATGGCTCCCTTTGGCCGTTTCCCGCTCTACGTCAAGACCGATATGGACAAGCTCGAAGCTGCGGCCCTGAAAGGCGCGGAGAAGCTCTTCGACCGCCCGAGCACGATCAACGGATTCCTCACGCCGGCCAAGACCTTCCTCGTCGAAACCTACGCCGATCCCCAGGTAGTCGCCATCGTGACCGAGGAATTCGAACTCGCCATGCTCGGCCAGAAAACGACCAGGCAGGCCCTCGTCGATGCGAAGAAGCGTTCGGACGTCATTCTCGCGGCGAAGTGATTTTCCTTCCTATTCTGTCCTGAGAAGCATGTCCGGTACGCAGGCCGCGTGCCGGACACTTTTTCTTGCGCCGCGCACGCTCCGCCCGGAAGGGGTGTACCCTGCCGGGCGCAAAGCCACACAAGGACCGCCATGAGCCCTTCGAAAAAACGAACGAAATCGCCTGGCGATGATTCCCTCGCGGGCTACGCATTCATCGCGCCGAACCTTCTGATCTTCATGGTATTCACCCTCCTGCCCTTCGTGTTCTCCGTCGTCATCAGCTTTTCAAACTGGGATTACACACAGGGATTCGGGGCGATCCGCTTCAACGGCGGTAAAAACTATCTCGAGATCTGGCGCGATACCTGGTTTCTGGATTCGCTGAAGAATACGATTTTTTACGTGGCGGGGACGGTGCCGCTGACCATAGCCCTCGCGGTAGTTCTCGCGACCGTGATCGAGAGGGCCGTCGCGGCCAAGGATCTCGCCAAGCTGCTTTTGTTCCTTCCCTACATCTCCAACATCGTCGCGGTTTCCATAGTCTGGACGGTGCTCCTCGCGCCCTCGGGACCGATCGCCAAATTCGCCCTCGGTTTCGGGCTCAAAATGCCCGTCTGGCTCGCGGATCCGAAATGGGTCATGACGGCGATAGTCATGATGTCGGTGTGGCTCGGCATCGGTTATGCGATCATGATTTATTCCGCGGCCCTCGGCGGGATACCGGCCGAGCTCTACGAATCGGCTGAAATCGACGGGGCGGGCGCCGTGCAGAAGTTCTTTCGCATAACCTTGCCCATGCTCTCCCACACGACATTCTTTCTGACGATCACCCTCATCGTTGCCGGATTCAAGGTGTTCGGGCAGATATTCACGATGACGCAAGGGGGGCCGGGCTCTTCCTCGCATGTCCTCGTCTATTACATCTATACGGCCGCGTTCAGATTCTTCAGGATGGGCTACGCGTCGACGATCTCCGTCGTCCTCTTCCTCTTCCTTTTCGGCATAACCGTCCTGCAGTGGCGGGGCCAGCGGAAGAAGGAGGACTGAATGCAGGGATTCGCCGCGCAGAAAACAAAAGACAGCATCATCCGTTTCGTCGCCACGCTTTTCGTGTTCGGCATCGCGCTCACCGCCGTAGCGCCCTTCGTCTGGATGATTTCGGCCTCGTTCAAATTGCCCGGGGAGATATTCGAGTTCCCGATCCGGTGGATACCCAAGACCTTCCGCTGGCAGAATTACGGCATCGTCTGGAACGTCCTGCCCGAGGCGCCGCGGAATTACAAGTTCGCCCTCTCGTATTTCAACTCGATCAAGGTCACGGGAATCAACGTGATCGGGGCCGTGTTTACGAGCTCGCTCGCGGGATACGCCTTCGCGAAGCTGCGCTTCAAGGGGCGCGACTTCCTCTTCCTTCTCTACCTGTCGACGATGATGATACCGCAGGAAGTGGTTCTCATACCCAAATTCATCCTGTTCGACAAGCTCGGCATGATGGGGACGCACTGGCCGATCATCCTTCCCTCGCTCGTCACTCCGACGGGGACCTTCCTCATGCGCCAGTATTTCATGCAGCTTCCCGATTCGCTGCGCGAGTCAGCCAAGATCGACGGGGCCAGGGAATTCGCTATCTGGCGGCGGGTGATGCTGCCCCTCGCGCTTCCTGCCATAGCCTCCCTCGCCGTCCTCACCTTCATGTGGAACTGGAACAGCTTTCTCGAGCCCCTCATTTTTCTGACGCGCTCGAAATTCTACACGATACCCGTCGCCCTGGCTGGCTTCATCGACGAGAACCTGTCGGATTATTCCATCATCATGGCCGCATCGGTATCGGCGATGTTCCCCATGATCATGGTCTTCCTCGCGGGGCAGAAGTATTTCATCAAGGGGCTCACGGCCGGTGCAGTAAAGGGTTGATTTGCAGGCGGGGCCATACCTTGAAACTCTGCTGCGGGGTTCGTTCATTTCTCGCGTCTGGCGGCCCAAGGCCTACCGCGCGGGAGCCTTCCATTTTTCCACGCGTCTCAGCACTGCCCGGGCGGTCTCGCCGTCGTCGACATCCGAAGGGAGAAGCCAGATGCCCTCGGGGCGGAAGTTGTCGAAGACGAGGTCGAGTTCGGAAATTCTGCAGTAGACCATGACCGACTTGCCGCCCGAACGGATGCGTTTCAGGAGCGGTATCCACTGCGCGAGCTCCTCGTGGCCGGCACCGGGGACCCACTGGATGGCGTTGAGGCGCGGGATCGAGAGGATGCTGTCGAGGTGACGGATCTGGCCAGGGCCATCCATGTGGTAGATGGATCGGTCGTAGAAGCGGCACTCGTCGATGAGGCCGGGCAGGAAAAACTCCTCAAATTGCCGGGTCGAGATGAGGGCAGCGAAATCGCAGGATGGAATGTAGAATCTGCCGAAGGCTGGCGCGTTGATCCAGCTGGTCGCGGGCATGCCGGCCCGCGCTATCGGCGCGTAGAGCCTGTCGTAGGCGTCGAAGTATTCGGTCTGCGAACGGGAGAGCAAGGCTTTGACCCGTCCGGGGTCGTCGATCAGGTCCATCGCGAGATTCGCCGGGTCGCGCAGGGCCGCAAGATGGTCGCCGCCAGGATGGAAGTCCGTGAGGCCGACGATGTACCGGCCTTCCGAGAGTCCGATGAGGGCTTCCGTGAAGCGGAGTACCGCTCGGAAATAGGGGTGCTCGGGGTCGAAGCGCGCCTTCGGTCCGTCGCGCTCCCAGTCGATGATGGCGGGCTCGCTCCAGGCAGTCTCCTCGCCGAAGACGTAGCCGCATCCGCAACAGGCGCTGAATATCTCGGGCCCCATGTTCGGCCAGATGACGGGGAGGGTATCTCCGATGAACTCGTGCTGTCCGATATCGCGCGCTGCCCTCTCGGCCCGGCCTTCCACGTCGAGCCATCGCTCCTCCAGATCCCGGTATGACGGTTCCGTGCAGGTGCCGGATTTTCCGAAAGCCGCGCGCGCTCCGGGGCCGGGAGAATCAGGCCTGCGGACCGTCATGGATACGAGCGCCCTGTCGATGATTTCGCCTTGATAGAAAGCCTCGAAACGATCGATGACTTTTCCCGCATCCTCTTTCAGTCCGAGATGGTAGTCCATGGTCCCTCCTTGCGCATCCGCGCATGATTTTCGCTCAGGATCGGCCGGCCGGGCCATGGCGGGAAGTCCGCGCGGCATGTCGGAGCGTACGAATCGACAAGTCCGCAGGCTCGCGGCGGGCTGCGGTCTTCCGGGTAGTAGACCCGCTTCAGGATCAGGCGCGGAGGGATGCGAGCCAGTCGCGGGGACTCGCGCCGTATGCCTCCTTGAAGGCGTGGCTCAGGTGGAAGGCGTCGGCGAAGCCCGAGCGGCCGGCGATGTCCTTGAGAGGGAGATCGCCCGTCTTGAGAAGGTGTTCGGCGGCGCGGAGCCGCTCCCTGCGAATGAATGACGCCGGGCCCATGCCTCGCGCGCGGCGGAAGAGGGTGAAGAGACTCGTCCTGCCGATCGCGAATTCGCGGCACAGGGTTTCGGTGTCGAGAGGCCCGGCGAGGCGCTTCCTGACGAAGGACTCGATCGCGCACAGAAGCGCTTCCTCCGGGCCCGGGTCGGCTCCCTGTACTTCGGTCTGTCCGCGCGCGCGGACAGGCGCGGGCAGGGAAGTGGAGCCGGTCGCGGCGCGCCAGACCCGGAGGAAGATCGCCGTGAACAGGGCCGTCGCGGCTTCCGGATACGCAGGAGCCTTTGCGGCGATTTCGTGATCCAGATTCGCGAAGAGGCCGATCAGGTCTTCTTGCGGCCCGATCTCCGCGATGCGGGCGCTGTCGGGGAATGCCGCGCGTGTCACCGCTTCCGTGAGGCAGTCCGGCTCGACGGTGAAGTGGGTCCAGAAATTGTCGTGCGGCGATCCGAGGGAAGAGTTGATACTGTGGACTTCCCATGGGCGGATGAGGAGAACGGTTCCGGCGCGGCAGGCGTATCGTCGACCCGAAAGGATGACTTCTCCCAGGCCGCCGATATAGTAGATGAGCTCGCAGTCGCCGATGACGCGGTCCTCGCAGCACAGACCCGGCATATTGTTCTGGCGGTCCGCCATGGTCGGGCAGAAGCGAAGACGGCCGATCATGGGATCGCGGTCGCGCTCGAGGATGCGGAAGCGTTCGGGAAGGGTTTCCGGCTCAAGCAGATTCATGGCGCTTTCCTGCCCATCTGCCGGGTGGCAGGCCTTCGGCGCGGGAGAAGGCGCGGGAGAAATAGTTCGGGTCCTCGAAGCCCGAGGAGAGGGCCGCATCGGTGACCGAGTGGCCTTCTTTGAGTTTTTTTTTGGCCAGATCCAGCCTCAGGCCCAGGAGGTAGGCGCGCAGGCTCCGTCCCATCGTCGATTTGAAGATGTGGCTCAGCGTCGATACCGAAATGTGGCATGCCCGCGCGACCTGTCGCGCTCCGACCGATTCGGTCGCGTGCTGGCGCAGGTATTCCGCGGCGTGGAGGACGAGGCGGCGCTCGCGCGAAAGCCGGGCGGCCTCCGGGACCATGAGGCAGCCCTTCGCGGCTTCGAGAGATTCGTAGAGGCAGCCGACAGCTGAGGCGGCCATGCCGAGAAGGGCGCGCGCGTCGGCTGGATCGGGCGCAGGCCTCCGCGCCGCCAGGTCGAAGCGGCTGGCGAGCGATTTTCCGGCTGAAGCGGCCCCGCTCTCTCCCGTCCGGGCTTCCATTCCTGCCTCTGCTCCTATGCGCGCTCCCGCGCTTGAGCTTGTCCCTGACTCTGTTTCCTCGCAGTGGCGTGCGGCGCGGCCGAGACTTGAAGCTCTGTCGGTCGAAAAGCCTCCGAGCCCGATGGTCGCGAGGACGATTCCGTCGCGCATGACGGGCATGATGTACTCTTCCCTGCCGCAGAAGCACAGACCCCTGAAGCCCTCCGGACGCCTGGCCGCGGCCGCACAGAGCCCGGATTTCCTCCTGAGACATTCGTTCCAGAGCCACGCACTGGACTTTACAAACATGCAGAAGGGGTTTCGGTGGATAAAATAGGCGGCGAGTCGGGCCGATTCTGTCTCATCTGAGACGATGAGGCCCGAAAAATCATTGATGGTGACTTCGTAACCCATCCTTTCGATGCAGTCCAGGTAGTCGATGAGGACATCGCGCGCGGGCATATTCCCATGTTCGCATGGATACAGGCCTTTGACAAGGAATAATTGCACGTTTGTCCAGTAAATCGGGCGGGCATGTCGAGGTCTGATCGGAAAAAGGGGATTAAAATTGCGACTATGACAAACCGTGAACGCATTCTGGCTGTCCTGCGCGGAGAGCCGGTCGACCGCGCGCCGATATGGCTCCTCTTTCCCTGGGATCGCACGACGTATTACACCGACGTGCGGAAGGAGCCGAGCTACGCGCCCGTCGTCGAGGCGATGACGCAAAAAGCCTCGATACTGAACCGGCGCAATTTCGATATCGAGGTGTTCGTCCGGGATTTTCGCGCGGCCTTTCCGGAGAAGACTTTCCGGTCGAGCCTGCCCCGGGCTCTCAGCACGCAGGAGGTTTCGACGAGAGCGGCGGAGGCCGCGAACACCACGAACACGGGTACCCATCCGGCAGGCGCTCTGTCGGGTAGTACGGGCCTCAGTCCGGCAGGCGCCTTGTCAGGCCCCTCGGCCAGCGCTTTGACGGCCACTTCTGCAGCCGTCCTGACGGCTGCCGGGCGCTTCCTCGATTCGGAGGAGGATCTCGATGTTTTCCTTTCCCTGCCCGTACTGGACGAGCCGGCCGCAATCGAGTCGGCGCTCTCGGCATATCTTCCCGGATACCTCGCGGAGAAGGTGGCATTCCCGATCGATACGGGCGCGATGATGCTCGACCTGGGCGAACCGATCGGCGTCCTCTACGGCGCCGCCAATCTGCTGGAATATCCGATATGGTCCCTGACCCGCAGGGAGGAGATCACGGCCTTTCTCGGGCGCCTCCAGAAGCATTTCATCGAAAAATACCGCTGGTGCCTCGAGCGGGATCTCGCCGACATCTACTTCATGGTCGGGAGTGAACTCGCCGCGCCGCCCATGGTGAGCCGCGAGACTTTCCGCGAGTGGATCCTGCCCTTCCAGAAGGAGCTGATCGACCTCGTCCACTCATACGGGAAGTTCGTCATCACTCACTTCCACGGGCAGATCCGCGATCTTCTGGACGATTTTCTCTGGCTCGCGCCCGACGGCCTGCACACCATCGAGGAGCCGCCCGTCGGCAACTGTCCGCTTTCCGAGGCTCTCGCGAAGGTCGACGACAGGATCGCCCTGATCGGAACCATCCAGTACGACGAATTCCGCGCCCTCGAGCCTCTGGCGATGCGCGCCGAGGTGCGCCGCGTCCTTTCGCAGGCGAAGGGACGGCGCTTCATTCTCTCGCCCAGCGCGGGACCATTCCATCCAGTCCTCGACGACCGGATGCGCGACAATTATCTCGCCTTCCTCGACGAGGGCGACAGATTCGGAGGCAATCATGCGTGACATTTTCCATGAGGTGGATTTCTGCGTGGTGGGCGGCGGTCTTGCCGGACTTTCGGCTGCCATTGCAGCCGCGCGGCGTGGCACGAAGGTCGCTCTCGTTCAGGACAGGCCGGTGCTGGGCGGCAACGCCTCGAGCGAGATCCGCATGTGGATCTGCGGGGCGCACAGCGACAACAGCCATGAGACCGGCCGCGTCAACCCGGATGGCGCACCTGACGGTGTGGACAACAATCACGAGACGGGCATCGTCGAGGAGATCCTCCTCGAAAATCTCTGGCGAAACACCTGGCCGAACTACTCCATCTGGGACTCGATCCTCTATGAGAAGGCGCGCTTCCAGGAGAACCTCGTCCTCCTCCTGAACACCTATGTGAACAAGGTGGTGGCGGAGGGCGCCGGCGCTGCGATGGACGCGGGGACGGGACCTGTCCCTGGTGTTCCCGGCCTGCCCCATGGGCCGGGCGCCGGCGCGAGTGGCCCGGGCACAGCAGTTGGTCGACGTATCCTCTCCGTCGAGGGCGTGCAGATGACGACGGAGTCCCGCGTCGTCGTCTCGGCGAAGCTCTTCGCGGACTGCACGGGCGACGGCCTCCTCGGGGCACTCGCCGGCGCGGAGTTCCGCATGGGCCGCGAGGCGAGATCCGAGTTCGGGGAATCCATCGCGCCGGAAGCTGCGGACAAGCGCACGATGGGGCTCTCCTGCCTCATCCAGGCGCGCGAGACGGACAGGCCCCAGAAGTTCATTCCGCCCTCCTGGGCCTACCGCTACGATACCGACGGCCAGCTGCCCGAGCGGGGGCACACGATCGCCGGCACGCAGAACTTCTGGTGGCTCGAGGTCGGCGGCATGCAGGACACGATCCACGACAAGGAGGAGCTGCGCGACGAACTCCTCAAGATAGCCTTCGGCGTCTGGGATCACATCAAGAACCGCGGCGACCACGGAGCCGACAACTGGGCGCTCGACTGGGTCGGCTTTCTTCCGGGAAAGCGCGAGTCGAGGCGATTCGTCGGCGATCACATCCTCAACCAGAATGACGTCGAAGCGGCGGGCAGGCACTTCGAGGACATCGTCGCCTACGGCGGCTGGACCATGGACGACCACTTCCCCGAGGGTTTCTACAAGAAAGAAGCCGGCACGATCTTCCATCCGGCCCCCTCACCCTACGGCATTCCCTACCGGAGCCTGTATTCGCGCAACGTCGACAATCTCTTCTTCGCGGGACGCAACATCTCGGCGACACACAGCGCCCTCAGCTCGACGCGGGTCATGGCCACCTGCTCGACCCTGGGGCAGGCAGTGGGCACGGCGGCGGCCATCGCGGCCCGCGCGGGGTTGTCGCCCCGCGGCGTCTACCTCGAGCGCCTCTCCGAACTCAAGCAGAGCCTCATGGAGGACGACTGCTACCTGCCCTTCAACCGCCGCGCCATCAACGCCCTCACATCGGGCGCCGCCCTGTCGGCCAGTCGCGGAGACCCGGAGCAACTGCGCAATGGGCTCGACCGCCAGATCGGCCGGGAACGCAACAGCTGGGACGCACTCCCGGGCGACAGCGTGACCTTCGATTTCGGCTCTTCCGTCGAACTTTCGTCGATCCGTCTCGTCTTCGATTCCGACCTCAATCGCACGACGCACAACATGGTTTCGTACTACACCATGGCGAGTCAGGATTTCGCCGTGCCGCCGCAGATCGTGAAATGTTTCAAGGTTGAAGCCCTTGTCGGGAAAGCAGGCCCGGAGTGTTGTGGCACCGGTACCGGCATATCAGGTGTGGCGGGCGGCGAGGAATCTAGAGCCTGGAGAGAAATCGCGTATGTGACAGACAACCACCAGCGCCTCGTGCGGCTGGCCCTACCCGAAGGAACGCGGACGGCGCGACTGCGCTTCACCGCCTGCGAAACCTGGGGCAGCCCGGCGGTGCGGGTGTTTGCGATCGATCTGTACTGAAAGTATGCTACTCCGACAGCCGCGATCATGACCTGTCGGAGTGGCGCAGCAAACGTAATAGCGAACTTGAGCGGCTCCCCGAGCCAAAAAGAAGGGCCATCCTGAAAACTCTGGATGACCTTATCAGGGCGAATAGCTAAACCATATTCGCTGGATATTTGAATTATGCCATCCCTTTTTGCGCTTCCTGCATATCTTTCCGAAGCAGCTCGTTCATGAAGGTCTGATACCCTTTTCCGACAGGTCGATCTCGTCGGTCTTGACCTCGGAAAACGCTGCCATCCGTTTCCGCCTCGCCTCGTCGATCTTGCTAAACCCACCGACCCTTTTCATTGCGTCTCCTTTCCGCGTTCGTCGCTGTACTGGAATTTCTGATAACAAGAGATGATCAGAAACTCGCCAAGCCACACGCAGGGGTAGATAGTGGCAAAGATGAAGGCTCAACCCAAAATTTCCAGCTAGTTTTTCGAATCGCTGTGCCTCCCTCTCTGCGAAATGCGCCGAAAAGGACCGACGATAGACGCCTTATCCCCCGAACACCACGACCTTGTCTGGATCCGACCCGTACTCCGCACGGCTTAGTCTCTCTTCCCAAGACTTCAAGCGACCGGCAGTCGTCCGGTCAAAGACGACGAGGCAGGCCGGAGCTGTTGGATCGATGTGGTCGCGGTAGCGTTCGATCTGTTCAAGACCTTCCTCGATCGTGGACTTGCGCCCTTCCTGGGGATGCACGAGCTTGATCTCGATGATGGACCAGGCTCCGCCAAACCATACCGCGAGATCTACCCGGCCCTTGCCAGCCGCGTATTCCCGCTCGATCCTGCCGCCGCCATTCACGACGCGTTGCAGGAAGGCCATGAGAAGGAGGTGGGGAAAAGCTTCGGTGTAGTCCGCCTTCTCCTCCCAGATGTCCGCGTGACGCCGCCAGAATCGCTGGAACTCGCGCATGAGGGCTTCAAGGTCGAGCCGGCCATCGGGCGTTTTCCAGCGAAATTCGGGAGCCGGGATCGAGAGTTGATATTCCTCGGACAGAACCCTCGCTATGATCTCGCGATAGATCGGGTTGGCGATCGAAGGCGTTCCATTCTCGATCGTGACAAGACCCATGTCGAGCGTGAAGCGAAAATCGTCGCCACGCATGAGATCCGGACGGGATTCTCCAACGAGAATGGTCTGTACGACTCGTTTGACTCTCGGATCGCGCAGTCGCTCCGAAAGACTATCCAGATGGACAGCCCGCTCGCGGATGAGGAGCTCTCTCGCCTCTTCGATCTGATCGACGCCGACCGGCTCGCCATTCGGACAGAGGGTCCAGACGCATTTCTTGCAGAGTGCGTTCGTGAGCCAGGGCTGACCGCGGGTGAGATCCCATATTCTGTCCACAGCCTCGGAAGCAAATGTCTGGCTAGTCTCGGCAGTGTGTTGTCCTGTCAGAGCATACGTATCTTCGCGGGAGAAGTTGGCGAGCGTGCTGGAATCTTCCTTTATATTGAAAGGGCTACCCGGATTGAGAGAGATACCATCCTTGCTCCGGACAAGGTAATCGCGCAGATCCCGCATGCCGACGAGGGCCACGGATGTCGGGAAAAGCCCGGGTCCACGCGCCGCGAAGCCTCCACGAAGCTGCCTGAGGAAACTGACGAGGGCCTGATCCTGAAGGACATCGACTTCGTCGAAGAGGACGACGAGGGGTTTGGGAGCGACAATGCGTGCCCAGTCGATGAGAATGGCCGACAGCATGCTCCCCGGCTCGATATCAGGACGAGGGGGCACATATAATGCATCAAGAAAAGCTCGTGCATATTCCATGATAGCCGAGCAGATTGCCGGCATGGCATCTTCGGCTTTCGGAAACTCCTGACATCGCTCCACGCTTACATAGCAGGCGACAACTTCGCCGGAGGCATTGAGCTCGCGCATCCAGCTCTGCAGGAAGGTCGTCTTGCCAGTCTGCCGGGGTGCGTGGAGAACCCAGTACAACCAGTTTCCGATATAGCGGGAGAGTTGGGCGCCGACGAGACGATCTTCCGGCGGTAGCATGTAATGGCGGGTGGGGTCGCAGGGTCCCGTCGTATTGAAGAATCGTTCCATGGAATGAGTATACATGATTTTTATCGTCCCGGCCATCCGAAGCCATTCGCCAGGCGAACATCACGTGAATGATCATGTGAGACCGAAGAAACAGGTTGAGGGCAACTTCTTCATCGGATCCCGGGAAAAGCGGCAACCTGAACGATGCATATTGACTGGGCATATGTTTTCTACAGGCCGATTTTTCCCACTTCGCCTGGGGTGCAAAGCACCTCAGGACCCCTTTTCTCAACCGAAACCTTCCATTCCGTATTCTCTTTCATCCCGCTTCAGTCTCTCCCTCCGCCTTCCCGTGCCCTCGTCCCTCGGGCACAGGCGGAGTCTTCACCTTCGCTCTCCCGCTTCTTCCAGACTTAAGCCCGGCCCGAACTCATGGGCGGCGGACGACACGGAACCCTACGTTGGTGTTCGTGCTGTCAGGGAGGTAGTAGTCCCGATTGGCCGACCGGCAGAAGTCAGCATTGCTGATCCAGCTGGCGCCGCGAGCCACGCGGGACGTACCCGAGGACGCGCCCGCGGGGTCAGTCTGAGCTCCAGATCCGTAACTGTCATACCAATCCTGACACCATTCCCATACATTCCCCGACATGTCATAGAGACCAAGTCCATTCGCCATTTTTGTTCCTACCGTATGTGTCGTGCTTCCCGAATTGTCCGAATACCACGCCACAGTCCCGACATCGTTCGATCCCGAATGCGTATACCCGCTAGGGCTTCCATTTCCTCCGCGCGCCGCGTACTCCCACTCCGCTTCCGTCGGCAGCCGATACCCGTTCTTCGTCATGTCCGGTGTCACCGTCGCACTGGTGATCGGATACCCGGATGCGGGAGTTCGCCCTGTGATCGTGTAGACAGCAGAAACTCCATTAGCCACGCTCAGTTTGTTGCAGAACTCCACCGCGTCATACCAGGTCACCTCTTCCGCCGGCAGGTTCGTCCCGCTGAAATACGAGGGACTTGCGCCTGTCACCGACAGATACTGAGCCTGCGTCACCTCGTACTTTCCCATCTGGAATCCCGTCAGGGTTACCTGATGTACCGGTCGCTCATTGCTGAAACCTGTTGTGGAGCCCATCTGGAAGCTACCTCCGGGGACGCTCACCATCTCGATGGAGGCAGGAATCGTTGTAGTAGTTGTAGTTGTCACCGGGGGCACTGTCGTTGTCGTTGTACCAGGAGGCAACGTCGTGGTCGTAGTTGTAGTCGTCGGAAGGTCACAACCAGCCAATACCATAATCGCGATACTTGTCACGATAAGAAATACTATGTGTCCGCCTTTCCATTTCCGTGATCTACATCCAGGCCGCTTCATGAATTGCCTCCCAAAAAGATGGAATCTAATCATGATGAAGTGGCCGCCCCGATCGGAAACCGTAGGTTGCGCGGCAATCGGGAAGATCGTAGCGTAGAGCTACATACGAAGGGGGCGATCATGGACAGTATAGAACAGAAGGCATCCAGGTTTGTAGGGCTCGACGTCCATGCCGAGACCCGCCAATAACGTTCCACTGAGGTCTTGACTGCACAGCACTTGGCGGCACTCCGTTTTTCGCTTGACCGCTGCCGGCGGATGCGGGAAAATCCTGACAAATACGGAATAGCCATTCCTGCTCGCATTCCGGAAACCAGGAGACACAACCATGCTTTTCGATCTACCCAGAGAACAGCTCGAATCCTATAAACCCAAGGTCGACGAACCCGCCGACTTCGACGCATTCTGGAGGGAGACTCTCGCGGTTTCCGGCTTCCCCGCCGAAGGGCGGGATGTGGGGCGCTCCGGCTCCATCATCGAAGCCCGCAGAATCGAAACAGGTCTCTCCCGCGTCGAGGTCCTCGACCTCAGTTTCGTCGGCTGGGCGGGAACTCCCGTCAAGGCGTGGCTGATCCGTCCCGCCGGCGTCGCGGGAGCCCTGCCCTGCGTCGTGGAGTACCTCGGCTACGGCGGCGGCCGCGGCAATCCCTGGGACTGGCTCCTCTGGGCTACGGCGGGCTATGCGCACTTCGTCATGGACACGAGGGGGCAGGGCGGAGCCTGGCTCCACGGCGACACGCCCGACGACGGCGGGAAAGATTACGGCCCGTCCTTCCCCGGTTTCATGACGCGGGGCATCCAGAGTCCCGATTCCTACTACTATCGGCGGCTTATCGCCGACGCCGTGGCCGCCGTCGGCGCCGCGGCCAGCCTGCCCGGCGTCGATCCCGACAGGATCGCGATCACGGGCGGAAGCCAGGGCGGCGGGCTCTCAGTCGCGGTCGCGGGACTCTCTGACAGGGTCCGCGCGGCTGCACCCGACGTGCCCTTCCTCTGCCACTTCCGGCGCGCCGTCGAACTGACGGACGCGAGGCCCTACTCTGAAATCAGGGAATTCCTCCACGTGAACTACACAATGGAGAAGCAAGTCTTCGAGACCCTGAGCTACTTCGACGGCGTCAATTTCGCGTCCCGCGCGAAGATTCCTTCCCTCTTCTCCACGGCCCTCATGGACCTGATCTGTCCGCCTTCGACCGTCTTCGCCGCCTACAACGCCTGGGCCGGCGAGAAAGAGATCCGCGTCTACAACTGGAACGGCCACGAGGGAGGCGGAAGCCGCCATGTCTCGGAGAAGATAGCGTTCTTCGCGAAGATGCTGGGCTGAGGCCGGCATCTTCGCTGATTCGGAGCTGGGTTTCATACCGCGCGGCGGTCGTGCGGTTTTCGGTTGTCTCTAGCCCTTCTTCTTCGGCCCGAGCTGGACGGCCTTCCTGATGACGACGATGAGTCCCGCGACGATGAAGGAGATGACGGCCGAGAGGCCGTAGGTTTCGAGGGCGACGGAGAGTCCGCTCATGGTCTGACCCCTTTGCGGACTATGGCCGCGATCGACTGGTTTTTGCCCATCATTTCTCCCTGCCTGACGCGGATCGACTCAATCACGCCTTCGACGGGGGAGTTCACGGGGCGCTCCATCTTGAGGGATTCGGCGACGAGGATGGATTCGCCTGCGAGCACGCGCTCGCCCGGAGCCTTGTAGATGCGGAGCACGAGTCCTGCGATGGGCGACTCGACGATGACGGTGTCGCCTCTGTCCCCCGCACGGAGGGTGCCGTCCTCCGCCTGCGATACGGCGTCGATGCTCTCGTGCGTGACGACGGTCAGCCGCACGAGGGGCTGACCCGCCTCGACATGGTCGCCCCACGCGGCGGGCAGGTCGACGACGACGCCCGAGAGACGCGAGTTCACGGGGATCTCGGCCGTCATGGATTCGAGGACGAGGACGGTCTCTCCGACCGCGACTTTGTCGCCGATCCGCTTGTTGATCCGGACGATCATGCCAGGCATCGGGGCGCGGATTTCGCCGGCCTCCGCGCGCACATCCCCCGAGCCAGTCCGGGAGAGGGCAGCCTGACGCGAAAGCAGGTCGTCGTCGATTCCGTCGAGGACCGAGTAGGCATAGGAAACGCCGTCCACCGTCACACCCTCGCCCGAGAACTTTATGCCATAGGCGCGGTCGTTGAGGAGGACTGTGAAGTCGCCCAAGGCAGAGAGACTGCCGGCTTCCGTGCCCGTCTGCGCGGGAGCCCAGCCCGGAACAGCCCCCGAGGTCGGCCCGCCCGCCGCATGCTTTGCACGCGGTGAGCCGGCTTCATGTACCTTCGTCGATACGGGATCGAGAGCGAGCGAAGGGCTGGCCTTGCCCTCCAGAAAGCGAAGACCTTTTTCCCCGCAGATAGCCGCGATGGCGAGCGATTCCTCATCCTCCGGCAAGCCGCGCTGGCGGAGGATCGAGCTCACTGCCCGAAGCGAGTTGGTGGGGTTCCTGTCGGCGAGGGTCATGGGGTCAGAATCGGCGGGCGGGAGCCGCAGTTCCCGCGAGGCGAGGGCGACGACCTCGGGGTCCGGCGGGAGCGGAGTCTTGCCGAGATAGCCGAGCACCATGCGCCCATAGCCCGGGGCGATGCGCTTCCATGTGCCGTAAGACACGTTCTGGTAAGCCTGCTGGATGTAGTACTGGCTCACGGGGGTGACGGGAGAACCGCCGCCGCCCTTGGTGAAGACTTCGCCGAGGGCGTGGATGATCTCGTCGTACTTGCCCGCCATTCCCTGGTCGCGCAGAAGATTCGCGTTGGCCGCCACTGCGCCGCCCGGCATGGGGTAGAAGAGGACGAGCGGGTCTATCCGCTCGGCTTCAGGGACCATGCGGTAGCGCGAGAGGGATTTTTTGAGCGATTCTTCGACGGCGAGGATTTTAGCGGCGTCGATGTCGAGACTGAACTCCGAGCCCCTGAGCGCGTGCCAGAATGAGATGAGGTCGGGCTGGCAGGCGCCTCCGGAGAGCGGCGAGAGCGAGAGGTCGATGCGGTCGGCCCCGGCCTCCACTGCGGCGAGGTAGGCCGCGATGCCGAGCCCGAGGCTGTCGTGCGTGTGCCACGCGATCGGGATCGAGGGGCCGAGGAGCTTGCGCGCGAGTCTGACTGTCTCGAAGACGCCGGAGGGGCGCATGGAACCGGTGGAGTCCTTGAAGCAGATCGAGCCGAAGGAGGTGCCGGCCTCCATGATCGCCTTCAGGATGTCGCGGTAGTGCTCGGGAGTATGGATTCCCGCGAGGACGGAGCCGGGAGGAGGGTCTGTCACACAGATGGCCGGCTCGTGACTGAGTCCGGCCGCCACGATGGCCTGGCCTGAGGCGGCGATATTCGCCACGTCGTTCAGGGCGTCGAAATTGCGGACGGTGTCGGTCCCGTGGCGTTTCAGGAGCCGCGCGTAGAGTCCGACCATGTCGTGCCCCTGGGGCTCGAGCCCGACGAGGCTCACGCCGCGCGAGAGAACCTGGAGTTCGGCGTCCGGACCCGACGCCTCGCGGAAAGCATCCATCCTTGCGTAAGGGCTTTCGTTGCAGAACAGGACAGAGGCCTGGTAGAGGGCGCCTCCTCCGAACTCGAAGCGGCGGATGCCCGCGTAGGAGGCGGCCCTGACGGCGGGGAGGTAGTCGGCGGAGAGCACGCGGGCGCCGTAGGCTGACTGGATGCCGTCGCGGAAAGCGGTCAGAAGGACATCGATCCGTTTCATCTGGACTCTCCTTGTCCGGGGGTTTGGCCAGGATACCCGACATCGGGTTCGGATCCGATCACGTCGATGAAGCCCGAGCCCATGCCATCGTAGGCGGCGTGGGCTCCGGCCCTGTCTCCTTTGACGCCGTCGTCTTCGGCCCTGTCCTTTCCGGCATGCGCGGGAGCAGGCGGCGAAGCCGGCGTGGAAACCGTGGAGGGGGTGGCCGTCTGTGCGGGAGCCGGGCCCGACAGGAGTATGTTCCTTCCGGTTGTGGCGGCGAGGCGCAGCTGCGCGAGCCGGGCCGCTGCTATCGCGGCGGCGACTTCGGCGTCGGGCCGGGGCGAAGCCGGCGCCGGCTGGGCGTCAGGGGCATCCCGCGATTCGGGCATGGGCCGCAGCCCCGCAGCCCGGGCTGTCCTCCGCGGTTCGTTCTCCAGGGCTTTGACGATGCCGCCGAGTGTTTCGGCCGTGCGGTGCAGGTCCGCTTCCATGCGGATGAGGACGACGAGAGCCGCCACGAGAATGACCGCTCCGACGAGTTCCAGAATCATGTCATCCTCCTCACTTGCCCAGGGCCGTCACGTAGACGGCCGCGATGATAGCCGTCGTGATGACGCCCGAAATGTTCGCGCCGAGCGCGTAGGGCATGATCATGGCCTGCGGATTGATGGCCGACACGCATTTCTGCGCGACTTTGGCCGTGCTCGGCACGCAGGAGACGCCCGCGATGCCAACGACGGGATTCCATTTCCCCTTCGTCACGAAGTACACGACGTAGCCGCCGAGGATGCCGCCGATACCGGAGAGCAAGAGAGAGAGCATGCCCAGAAGGAGGAGGGGAAGTACCTGGGGACTGAGGATCGTCGATGCTTCGCAGAGGATGCCGAGAAGAATGCCGAGGAAGAGGGTCGCGCCGTAGAGGATGGTCTCGCTCACGAGGGTCTGGAAGGATTTCAGGCCCGATTCGCGGATGGCGATGCCGAGAAAGAGGGAGAAGAAGAGCGGCGCGGCGACGGGGAAGAGGAGGGAGAGGAAGGCGCAGATGAAGACGGCGAAGGCGAGCTTCTGGCCCGAGGTGATCGTCGAGGCGACCTCGGGCATGGACATCGGCGTTCCGCGGATCTTTTTGGGGACCATGAGTTTGATGAGGTAGGGGTAGCCGCCGTAGGTGAGGCCGAGGTAGAGGTAGGCGACGACGGCTATGGGGACGAAGAGTTCGGGGGCGAGTTTGAGACTCGTGAAAAGGACCATGGGGCCGTCGGCTCCGCCGACCATGGCGATGGCCGCGGCCTGCTTCACGGTGAAGCCGAAGATCTGGGCGATCGGAAGAGTGAGGATGGTGCCGAGCTCGGCGGCCAGGGCGAGGAACATGCTGATGAAGGGGTGCATGAGGACGAAGCCAACGTCGAGGAGGCTGCCGATTCCCAGGAAAACGAGACAGGCGATGAGGCCGTTCGAGAACATGAAGGTGTAGATCGGCTGGAGGAAGTCGAGCTGGAGGACGTACATGAGATCGGCGGCGTTCTTTACCATGTCGGTCGAGGCGCCGGCCTGCGCTTCGAGGAAGAGGGTCCCGATGCCTTTGTGCAGCATGAGGGGGTCGAAGAACATGACGCCCGCGTTCACGGTGGCCATGCCGAGACCCATGGGGATCATGAGCAGCGGTTCGAGGATGCCTTTCTTGCCCAGGTAGACGAGGGCGAATCCGAGAAAGATGAGGGCGATACGGGCCCACGCTATGGAAGGCGATTGGGCGAAGAGCGTCGCTATTCCCTGAAAGTTGGCGAAGAGCGTCTTGAGCACGCTGTTTGCCGGGTTGACCGGCGCGGCGGGCGTGATCGCAGTCGGCTGGACCGCCGCCGGGCTGCCCGCGTCCGGCCCAACAGCGACTGTGGCGGAGGGGCCGGACGCCGCGGCCTGCGCGGTGGCAGCCGGCGCTGTCGATCCTTGTGTCGGAGCATTCTGGGCAAAAACCCCGCAGGGCGCGGCGACACAAAAGATGACCGCGAAAAAGAAGATAGCTGTGCTCATCGGCCTGCTGTTCCGGTATTTTTTCATCATCGCTCCAGTGGTTTTTCGGAAAATTGATTCCCGGAATGGACTAATCCATCTTAATTCGTATCTGGATATGGTTTTGCATGTAAAGACGATTCTCTGACCCGAATGAGTCTACCGACAGGAAATATCTTGTTCAATCCCTTGTAAGGCGCGGTTGTGGAAAAAGCTCCGGATTGCGGATATAACTCATGGATCATGAAGAGAAGCGCGTTTTTTTCCGCCCTCGCGGGCGCGACAGCGGGGCTCACGGTCCTCGACCAGGCCAGCAAATTTCTCGCCGACCGCCTGCTCTACGGCAGGGGCACAGTTCCGGTGTTCGGAGATTTTTTCATCCTGCTCTACGCACGCAACAGGGGGGCTTTCCTCTCGCTCGGCAACAAGACTTCAGAGGCCATCTGGCCCGTGGTTTTCATTGTGATGCCAATTGTCATCATCGCCGCATTCGTCGTCTTCATGTGGAGAAAGGGGGATTTTTCCGCTTACTCCCTCACTCTCGCGAGTCTGGTAGTCTCGGGCGGGCTCGGCAACATCATTGACAGGATTGCGTACGGCTCGGTCCGGGATTTCATGAATATGGGCATAGGAAGCCTTCGCACGGGGATTTTCAATGTCGCGGACTTGTACCTCATGGCCTTCGCCGCGGTGGTCCTCTTGCACGAAATCAGGAATGTCGGGAAAAGGGGGAAAGCCGCCTGATCGGGTTGGCGACGAAGATCCGTCGTTTATTGCCGGGGCGTCATGTACCTGAAGCTGACTTCCCTCTCGCCGAAGTGCAGCCTGAGCGTGTAGTTGTCCGCCCGCTCCGCCGCGATCTCGTAGCGGAGAATGCCCGCGGCCGTCTTGCCAGGCTCGATCGTCGTGTCTTTCAGGTAGTTTTTCCTGACCGAATCCTTGAACTCCTCGTAGCCGTCTTTTTCGTAATAGCATTTGAGGACTTTCTCGAGATACAACTCCATGCCCATGGGGAGGTACGTCGTGCCATGTCCGTCGCGGGAGCGGGCTGAAAGCGTAGCGAGGGTGGCGGGGAAATCGACACGCTGGCCGGAATTGTTGGTTACCCAGATCGTGAAATTGGCATATCCGGAAACATCCTCCCGGATGACGATGTCGAGGCCCGAACTGGTTGTGGCGGTGTGATAGCGCTCGTCGTGGATGGAGGTCGAGAAGCCGGCGACCTCGGCAGGAACGAGATCATTGGACATGTCGCGTCGCGGCACTGTCTGGCAGCCCGCGAAGAGGAGCACCGCGATCGCGGCCGCGGACAGCGCAATCCTCAGTGCGAGGTTGCCGGCATTGTCCCGCGAGGACATTCCACAGCTCGATCTGCTCATGAAAACCTCCCTCGATCCGTACCGCGCGATCCACGATACCTCGCCGCCGTGCGGTGTGTTCATTCCGGAATCGACTATAGGCTGAGGCCCTTCCGGAATGCAAGTCTGCGATTCACTGATAGGTATCCCTTTCCTGGCTGATCGCCCTTTCCTTTTCGCGTATCGTCCCGCCCGCGAGGTCGTTTGACTCGGTTTCCTTAAAAGATTACTTTATTAGTCATATATAATGTCCGACCATGGTTGCCCCGGAGGCGTCATGAAAAGAGACCGAATGATCACTGTCGGCGTCGCGGCGCAGCAGGGCTTCGTCCGGACAGGCAGGGAAGGAAGAGAGGCGGAATCCGGAAAGGCGGAAGTGTCGAAGCCCCGCTCGACTTCGCCGCGGGATTTTCCTGGGCCGCCGTCATGATCGTACTTGCCGCTTTCGCCTTCCTCTCGGGAGTCATAACCATTCTCTCTCCCTGCGTCCTTCCTGTGCTTCCGGTGGTCCTCTCGGGAGGCGCTGGAGGGGGAAAGGCCCGGCCCTTCGGCGTCATCGCCGGCTTCGTCGTGGGTTTCCCGCTTTTCACGCTGACTCTCACCGCCATCGTCGATCTGCTCGGTATCCCCGCTGATGCCCTGAGGTGGCTCGCTGTGGCGACCATCATTGGATTCGGCATCGTCTCTCTCGTTCCGAAGCTGCGTGGCCTGTTCGAAACGACGATGTCCCTGGCATCGAACAGCCTTCGGCCGGCGATGCGCGGCCGATCGAGGTTTTCCGGTTTTCTCGGGGGGATTCCTGTCGGACTCAGCCTCGGACTCGTGTGGACGCCCTGCGTGGGGCCGATCATGGCTTCAGTGATCAGTCTCGCCGTGTCGAAGAATGTCGACGGCGGCGCTGTCCTCATCGCGATAGCCTACTCTGCGGGCACCGCGATTCCGATGCTGGCTGTCATGCTCGGCGGACGCGCGCTCCTCGTGCGGCTTCCCTTTTTGTCGAAGCGCTCGGACGCCATCCAGAGGGGATTCGGAGTTCTCATGATCGTCGCCGGCCTGGCCATAGCCGCGCAGTGGGACAGGAAGCTCCAGACCGCCATCCTGGGGGCATTCCCCGGATACGGAGCCGGGCTCACCGCGCTCGAGAACGTGGCGCCCGTGAAAGAGGCGCTCGCCGCGCGGGCCGGGAGCTCCCACGCGGCCGATGGCATCTTCTCGGGCGCCGCCACCGGGAGCCTCAGCGCCGGAGCGGTCGGCGACTACGGCGCGGCGCCCGACTTCCCCGCGGGCGCGACCTGGCTCAACACAAGTCCGCTCGATCTCGCGTCGCTCCGGGGCAAGGTCGTCATCGTCGACTTCTGGACCTACAGCTGTGTCAATTGCGTGCGCAGCATTCCCTACCTGCAAAGCTGGTACAAGGCGTACCGGGACAAGGGACTCGTCATCGTCGGCGTGCACTCGCCCGAGTTCGCCTTCGAAAAGGTCGGAAGCAACGTGGAGCGAGCGATGCGCGATCTCGGCGTGACCTGGCCCGTCGTCCTCGACAACGATTATGTCCAGTGGAGAGCCTTCGGCAACCGGTATTGGCCCGCCGAGTATTTCATCGATGCGAAGGGACGGGTCAGGTACTGGCATTTCGGGGAAGGCAACTACGCTGAGAGCGAGAAAGTCGTGAAGACCCTTCTCGCCGAGGCCGATCCTTCCCTCGATGTCGCCGGGGCGACCACGGTTTCTCCGGATGACATCGTTCGTAGCTCGAAAACGCCCGAGACCTACCTGGGTTATGCCCGCAGCAAAGGCTTCGCCTCGGCCGTGGAGCCGGTTCCCGACGCCCCCGCCGAATACCGCCCGGCCCGCGTTCCGGGAAACGGCGAATGGACGCTGCGGGGAACCTGGACAATCGGCGCGGAGTACTCGGTCAGCTCCGGCGCAGGGCAGGCCTTCCTCGAACTTGGCTTCGACGCGAAAGATGTCTACCTCGTCATAGAGCCCGACGAACGGGGCGCGTCGGTCGGCGTCACCCTCGACGGAAAGATTGCCCCTGATACGGAGGATGTCAGAGGGGGAAGACTCGTCCCCGATTCCGGCAGGCTCTACCACCTTGTCTCGCTCGGCGAGCCTGGCGGACATGTTCTGAGCCTCGGCGTGAAGGGCAGACTCAGGCTCTTCGCGTTCACCTTCGGATAGCACGGTGGCGTGGCCGTCGATTCCCGCGCAAAGGAAAGATATATGGATGATTCACGGACACGGAGTCCGCTGCGGACCGGTTGGATCAGCGTCCTCGCCCTGTTCTCCGCCCTCGTCCTGGTCGGCATCGTGATTCTCATCCTTTCGAGTGCCTCCGGACCTTCCCCACAGGGGAATAATCGGTCGGCAAGCCCCCCGGCTCCCGTGAAACTGGAAAAAGCCATCTTCGCCGGCGGCTGTTTCTGGAGCATGGAATCCGCGTTTGAAAAACAGTATGGTGTCATTTCGGCCATCTCGGGCTACACGGGTGGGCGTACCAGCAATCCCAGCTACGAGAACTACGGACAGAATGGCCATGTGGAAGCAGTACAGGTCATATACGATCCCTCGCGGACAAGCTACGCCGGGCTCCTCGACCTGTACTGGAGGAGTGTCGACCCGACCGATGGCGGAGGATCATTCTACGACAGGGGATCCAACTACCGGCCCATCGTCTATTACATGAACGCGGCCGAAAAGGCTCTCGCCGAAAAGTCGAAGGCCGCGCTCGGCGCGTCCGGCGTCTTCAAAAAGCCGATCGTCGCTGAAATCCGCCTCGCCTCGGTCTTCTACCCCGCCGAGGACTACCACCAGGATTACGCCAGAAAGAATCCCGGACATTATGCGAGCTACCGCGAGGCTTCGGGACGCGATGCCTTCTTCCGCGCGGCGTGGGGTGCCCAGGCCGCGAAGGATCATGGCCTTCCTCCATCGGCCGCCGCCGCCGGCTATTACGTCAAACCCTCTGCCTCCATCCTCAAAACCAGGCTCTCGCCTGAGCAGTTCGACGTGACGCAGAAAGACGGCACCGAGCCCGCCTTCGGGAACGAGTACTGGCACTCCGAGAGCGAGGGAATCTACGTCGACATTGTCTCCGGAGAGCCGCTTTTCAGCTCGCGCGACAAGTACGATTCCGGGACGGGCTGGCCGAGCTTCACCCAGGCGCTCGTGCCATCGAACATCGTCATAATAACCGATTCCAGCCTCGGCATGGTCAGGGAAGAGGTCCGCTCGCGCTACGCCGACTCGCACCTCGGGCATGTGTTCGACGACGGCCCGCCGCCGACCGGGCGTAGGTTCTGCATGAACTCCGCCTCACTCCGCTTCGTTCCGAAGGAGTCGATGGAAACTGAGGGGTATGGGTATTTCCTGAAGTATTTCAAGTAAAACCCGGACTTCACGGGGGAAAGGGCCTCACGCGACCCCGCCCATTGCGGCCGGTTTACCGTTTTCCGCCCGCCGCCAGTTCTGCGCTGTTCCGGATTGTGCTCAGCCCCGCATTGAGCAACGACAGGGCCGACGCGGCGAGCATGACGACCCGGAATCCCTTCATGAACAGGGTTTCGTCGAAGGAGGCGGAACCGACATCTCCTATCCCCGCGCGGGTGATCACAGTGAAAAGCAGCACGGAGAAGGTGGTTCCCGAAACCATCCCGAAGTTGCGGAAGAAGGCGCTGATGCTCCCCGCGATTCCGAGCTTGTCCCTGGACGCCGCCCCCATCACGCTCGAGGTGTTCGGAGACTGGAAGAGAGCCCCGCCCGCCCCCAAGAGGACAATGAGCGCTATCATCAGCCCTTCCGGACTCGAGGCTCCGAGCCCGGATACGAGGGCGAGAACGACCGTGCTCACCGTCGCGCCCGCGATGGTGAGCGGGCGGTAGCCTATCCTGTCCGACAGTTTGCCGCTCAAAGGAGCGACGAGGGCCGTGGTCAGAGGGTAGGCCGACATCACGAGCCCCGCCCTGAGCACGTCCATCTTCGCGACATACTGCAGAAAAAAGGGCATGAAGAAGACATAGGCGAACATCGAGGTGTAGGACAGGAAGGATGCGGCCAGACCCGAGCTGAACACAGGGTTGGCGAACATGCCCAGATCGACGAGGGGATTTGTCCTGCGTTTTTCGTTCGCGAAGAAAGTCGCAAGGAGAAGGAGGGCCGCGACCAGCATCGCCAGCATCGGTCCGGTCTGGATCATTCCCCCCTGCGCGGCGAGGAGACCGAAGAAGAGGAAGACGATGGCGGCGCCGAAAAGCCCCGCTCCGGGAAGGTCGAATTTTCCGGCCCGACGGGCCCGGACCTTGTCGGCCTCCGTGGCTCCCGGCATGTTGATCATGGTGATGACGACGCCCGCGATCCCGATCGGGATGTTGATGAGAAAGATCGACTGCCAGCCCGCGGCGTGGACCATTATTCCGCCCAGGCCCGGCCCCACGAGCGAACCGATCGAGACGACTGCTCCGACTGTGCCTAAAGCCTTGCCCCGTTCGGCGGGCGGGAATATCGAGGTCACGATGCCCTGCACGAGGGCCATCATGATCGAGGCTCCGATCGCCTGGACTACCCGCGCCGCGACCAGCGCGACCAGGCTTCCGGCCAGACCGCAGAGCAGCGAGCCGAGGGCGAAGACCGCCATGCCGGAGGCGAAGAGCTTTTTCCTCCCATAGAGGTCGGAGAGTCTGCCCCAGACGAGGAGCGTGGCCGAGACCGTGAGGAGGTATGCGGACACGATCCACTGAACCGCGTTGATGCTGACCGCGAAGGATTGCGAGATGACGGGCAGGGCGATGTTGACGATGCTCCCGTCGAGGGTCGCCATGAAGGTGGCCATGCAGGTGTTGGCCAGGATGATGTTCCTGCGGGAAGGCGAAGCTTCGAAATCCATTGTCGGTCCTCCGATCATTCCCGCCGGGCTCAGGCCCTGTCGGGATTGAAGACTTTCAGCGGCAGTTCGCCCCTGATGCCCATCCTGCCATTCTTGACGACGAGGACGGAGATGATTCCCGGCTTCGTGCCGACGCGGGTAATGGCCGGCTCGATGTCGGCCTCCGTGGTGACGAGGTTCCCGGCGGCCGTGGCCCAGGCGTCGGCGAGGGCGGCATCGCGGCAGACGACCATGGCGGCATCGGCGGCGCCGTAGCTGAACGAGGGGCCGACGGTGCCGCTCGAAGTGCAGACGCCGCAGGGGGAAAGCCCAGGCGGAAGGCTGAGGCCGACGCGCTCTGAAAGAGGGGAGTTCCCCGCGAAAACGGCGATGTCGACGGGGGATTCGAAGAGGAGCCAGATGTCGCCGCCATTCTCGACGAGGATTTCGCGGGCGCCGAATTCGCGCTGCAAGTCCTCGCCGACGAAGCGCGCGACGGCGCCCGCGACCGCCGCCATGGGGCCGACATCTGCCGCGGCTGCGGCCTCCATCATGAGGGCGGCCACAGGCGGGGCCCCGGCGTCCCGCGGTATCGGGCTGAAGCTTGCAAGAAACTCGGGGCGCGACGCCCCGTAGATCGCGAGCTGCGCGCGGTATTCCACAGCCCGGGCGAAGACGAAGGCCCCCATCGACTCCTCCCACGAGGCCGGGTCGACGCCTATCCAGAGATCGGTCTCGCGGTGCGCGACCACGAAGGAGCGGAAGCGTGAGCCCATGCGCCCGCGGTACTCGCGCCGGAGGTAAGAATTCGCGGAATGGGCTGTGTCGCCGGAATGTCCGCCGGCCGCGTCCAGTCCGGCCACTGGTGAGCGCCCGGCCTCCGAGTCCGGCTTCATTCCCCGAATTTGAGGCTGAAGAGGCCCATGGGGCAGGCTTTCACGCAGAGGCCGCAGGCTATGCACTTGTCCCTGTCGACCGCGAGCTTCCAGTCGGGCGCCCCCATCGTGAGGCATCCCGAGAAGCAGACGCCCGTGCAGACGCCGCAATCGATGCACTCCGCCTCGCGGAACATCAGGGACTGGGCGATCGGAATCATCCTGATCGCGGAGCGCGCGAGATACTCGCGGCTTTTCGCCAGATTTTCGGGATCGCTCTCCAGCTCGACGAGCATGCTGCCCTCGTGGCCGGGCGAAATTTCGGCGCGCAGGATGTTGACCTTGACGTCGAAACGTTTGACGAGGGTGTATATGACGGGCTCGTCGACGATGGAACTGGAGTATTCGAGAATGTATTTTTCCTTCATCACGCACGCTCCCTGACCTTGAGGCCGGACACAGTGGATTTTCCGGGCAGAGCCTGGACGGGCGGCGCGAGGGGAAAGGCGCCCGATGCGACGAGATTTTTCAGGATTTCCGCGATTCTGCGCGCCTTTGCGAGGCTGGAGAGGGGCGCTGTCCGGACCTGTTTGCCCGCGAGTTCGACCGAGCCCGAGCGGAGTTCCGCGTAGCTCGTCTTCCCGATGCCGGGGTGCCCGTCGGAGCCGTAATCGCAGATCGTCGTGACGATGTCGCGGTTGGAGATACAGACGCGCCTCGCCATATCCTCGTCGAGGACCGGGATCGGAAAGCCGACGCCGATGAAGAGGGAGACGCCGTATTTCTCGAAGTAGGCGGCGCGCAGGAATTCCGGGTCCATCTCCTTCACATCGCCTGTGAGCATGAGGGTGCGCGCGTTGCTCGTCGGAATTCCGGCCTCGTTGCGGGCCTTTTCGGTGTTGAACTGCGTGCCGCGCCAGCTGACGAAACCCTGGGCGCCCGCGAGGAAGACGCGGGTGCCGATGCCGATCGTGCGCAGCTCCGGGTCGTTGAGCAGCGGCGAAAGTTCGCCCGAGGTCGAGTAGGTGACGTTGCCCATCTTCGGAAGAAGGTTGCCCATGTAGGTGTAGATCATGTGCTCGCCCGTGTTCGTCGCCGCGGGGTAGTTCTGGTAGGCGTTGCGCGGGTTGACCATGGTGATCTCGTTCACCGTGTCTTTGTTTATCCAGGTGCGGATCTCGCGGCGCGGATAGCAGTCCGTGCCCTTGCCGCGCGCTTCGAGGAGAAGGCTTTCTCCTTTCGCGAGGGCCTCGATGAGGTGGGCTCCACCGTACGCAGGATCGGAGGGCGAGACTTCGGTGGCGCCGATGTAGCCGTCCACCGCGGCGACGCCGCCGAAGACGGGCACGCCGTTCAGGCTGAGGGACTCCATGCGGAGCGGGGGCTCCGGGTGTCCGAAATTGATGAAACAGCCGGAGGAGCACATCGCCCCGAAGGTGGCAGTGGTGACGACGTCGACCTTCTTTGCGATTTCGGAGGGGCTCATCTCCGCGGCCATGCGCGTGACCTCTTCCGCCGTCAGGACGACGGCCTCGCCCCGGCCGATCTTTTCGTTGATTTCCTCGTAGCTTTTGCTCATGCCTTTCCTCCGAAAAATTCCTCGTGTATGCGGGCGACAGTCCTCGCGCGGTCTCTGAGCGCGACGAGGAGGTAGAGCGCCACCTCGCTGGCTCCTGCCGAGGCGACGAGAACGTGGATGCCCGCCGACGATGTCGCCTTCATGGACCTCGCGGCGATGCCGAGTCCGATGCCGCTTTCGTCCAGGATTCCCTCTCCGACCACGGCGACGATGGCCGCGTCGTCGTTCATGGTCACGTCGACGACGCCCGAGACCATATGGTCCCGCACGGCGTGGAAGGCCTTCTCCAGATCGGCCCGTCCGACGAGTATGTTGATGGCCGTCTGGGCCGTGATGACGCTTTTTATGTTGATGCCGCGGTCGTCGAGCTTGCCCGTGACCTTGGCGAGGATGCCGTGCTTGAAGCCGACGCCCGGCCCGTGCAGTTTCAGGATGCCGACGTCTTCGCTCGAGCTGACGGCCTTGACGATGCCCTCGGCGACGTGGCGCGTTCCGTCTATCGTCGTGCATGCCTCTATCGCCCCGCCCGGCGCGAATGCGTCGACGTTCATGATGCGGATGGGAATGTTCCTGTCGAAGAGGGGCTCCACGGTGCGCGGGTGCAGTATCTTGGCGCCGAAATAGGAGAGCTCAGCGGCCTCCAGGTAGCTTAAGCCCGCGATGCGCCGGGGATTCGCGACCTCACGCGGGTCGGCGCTGAGGAATCCGCCGACGTCCTTCCAGACATCGAGGGATTCGGCGCCGACGCAGCGGGCGATGGCCGCCGCGGAGTAGTCGGAGCCACCCCGGCCGAAGAGGGTCGCCCTTCCGTCCGGGCCGATGCCGTAGAAGCCCGGCACGACGAAGGTTCTGTCCGGGGCGAGTCGGGCGGCGACGGGCTCCTCGCAGGCCGCGAAATCGCAGCCCGCGTTGCCGAACTCGCCGTCCGTGACGAGGCCGAGGTCTTCGGGCAGGATTTCCTCGCAGTCGACCCCGCGCGAACGCAGGGCTGCGGCCAGGATGAGGGAGGAGAGCCGCTCGCCGTAGCTCAGGATGGTGTCGGAGAGGAAGTCCGGCACGTCGCCGATGTAGTGGATGCCGAGGAGGTAGCGCTCGAGCCGGTCCAGTCTGGCCGAAACTTCGGCGTAGACGGGTTCGCGGGCCGCCCTGTCGGGGATGCTCGCGTCGATGATCTGCCGCTTGAGCTTGCGCAGACCGCGGGTGAAAGAGAGGGATGAAGCGCCGGCCGGGTCGCCCGGGAAGGCGGTGCGCACTCCGCCATCCGCCGCCTGAGCGCCACTCTGAATTACGCCCTGCGCGGCGCTCCGAGTCACGTCTCCGCGGCCGCCGGAGTTTTCGGCTTTGGCGGCGCGGACGCACTCTATGAGGGAGTTGGTGATTCCGTAGAAGGCGGACACCACGATGACGAGGGGGCGCCCGTAGCTCTGGGCGATCGACGCGACCTTGTCGATGTCGCCGGCTGTCCTCAGGTTGGATCCGCCGAATTTTACCACTATTTTGCGCATAAATATGTCTCACGAGTGTAGCGAAGCGGGCGATCGTGAACAAGTATGCCGTTTTTTGCCACTTTTTCCGATACCGCGGGCTGGCGCGATGATTCGAAGGAGGGATAGCCAGGCGCAAGGTTGCGCGGGATGCGGGGTCGGGCATTGATGCCAGACCCCGCGAGGGTGCATAGTCGTTCCATGACGGCACTTGAACTGCTCGCGAAAGCCAAGCGCATCCAGGCGATAGCGCAGACCGGGAAGACGTACTGCAAGGACCCATTCGACCTCGACCGCTACGAAGAGCTCATGAGAATCTCCTTCGAGCTCATGGAGGCGGCGACCGACGCTCCCCTGGACCGCATCGCGGGGGTATTCAGCCGGGAGGCCGGCTATCCGACGCCCAAAGTCGACGTGCGCGCCTCCATCATCGTCGACGGGCGAATCCTCATGGTGCGCGAGACGACCGACGGAAAGTGGTCTCTGCCGGGCGGCTGGGCCGACGTCGATCTCTCCGTCCGCGAGATGGTCATCAAGGAATCGCGCGAGGAAGCCGGGCTGGAGGTCATTCCGCGCAAAGTTGTAGCCGTCCTTGAGCGGAACCGCCACAACCCCCCGCCCATGTCCTATGGCTGCCTCAAGATCTTCGTCGACTGCTCCGTGGCGGATGCCGCGGTATCAACCGCCGGGGAAGTAGAAAAACGCTTCGTCCCGAACTTCGAGACCGACGGGATCGGCTTTTTTTCTCTCGACGCCCTGCCGCCCCTCTCGGAAAACAGGGTTGTCCGGGGACAGATCGAGCTCTGTTTCCGCGCCCACGGGGATCCTGACTGGAAGACTTTTTTGGATTGAGCGGATTTGAGCTGGTCCGATCTGGGTTGAGCCGCACCCGAATCTTGCGCAGCCCGCGCGCGTTCAGGCCGGGCAGGCGCCAGGCGAAGCGGGCGCAGAAATCGTCACGCGGACGGCGCGATGACGGGGAGGTGAACGATGCATCCCGATACCGAAGCGGTCATCGAACATTTCGGATTCAGCCGACTTCCCGTCGAAGGTACTCTGTACCGGAGCACCTACCGCTCTCTTTTTCTGCTGGCTGACGGAGGAAACGCGGGAACCGCGATGATAGGGCTGTACGCCGACGATCCCGCGAGCGTCTCCTGCTTCCACCGTCTGTCATTCGACGAGGTCTGGCACGTCTACGGCGGCGATCCCTTCGTACTCGTCCTTCTGTACCCCGACGGCACGAGCGGCGAAATCCTCATGGGATGCGACCCGCTCGCCGGGCAGAATGTCCAGTTCGTGGTGCCCGCCCGCGTCTGGCAGGCCGGATACATGCTCCCCGGCGGGCGCTACTCGCTCTTCGGCTGCACGATGGCTCCCGGCTTCACGGCCTCCTGTTTCGAGGCAGGGATCGCGTCGGAGCTGGTCCGCCTCTATCCGGACCGCGCCTCCGATATTGCCCGCCTCGGCGTGAACGGCGAAATGAGGCATATGCCAGAGGATTTGGGGGGCTGAAGGCCCCATCAGGGGCGAGACGAGGGATGGGTGTCGGAGGTCGACGATGGTCGATGACAAGGTTGCGGAATTTGCGATCCGGACAATGAGCGCGGAAGAACTCGATCTGGCTGTCGGATGGGCGGCGCAGGAAGGCTGGAATCCGGGGCTGCACGATACGGAATGTTTTTTGCGCTGTGATCCTGATGGATTTTTCATGGGATTCCTTGGCAAAGAGCCCGTGGGCTGTATTTCGGCCGTCGCCTATGGCGGTGATTTCGGCTTTGTCGGATTCTACATCGTGAGGCCGGAATTCCGGGGAAAGGGATACGGGATCAGGCTGTGGCGCCGTGCAATGGAGCACCTCCGGGATCGGAATATCGGGCTGGACGGAGTCGTCGAACAGCAGGAAAACTACGGCAGGTCCGGATTCCGCCTCGCTTGCAGGAATATCCGGTTCCGTGGCGACGGGGCTGCGGCGCGAAAGGCGGCCTCGTACCAGAAACCGTGGCCGACAGCCGGAGCGGGTGCCGGCAATGCTGCTATGCAGCCGGCCGGTTGTGCAGTCAGGAATTGTGCCGATGTCGACATCGAAGACCTGGCTGCCTATGACAGGCTCTGCTTTCCCGCGCCGCGGAAAAACTTTATCGCCGACTGGATTTCGCGCCCGGGGACGATAGCCCGGGCGCTTGTCGCCGCACCCGCTGCGGACAGGTTTTCCGGGGCAGGGGGGAGTCTCCCTTCAGGGAGAGATCACGCCTCAGGCAAGGAGTCGTCGGCCATCAGGGGCTTCGGAGCGATCAGGCCCTGCAGGGAAGGCTGGAAGGTCGGCCCGCTCTTCGCGGATGACCGGGAATGCGCTCTCGCCATCCTGACCTCGCTTCTCGGGGAGATCAGGGACCCGCTCTGGTTTCTGGATGTTCCCGAAACGAATGTGGCCGCCCTCGCGATTGCGCGCGATCTCGGGCTCGAGAAGGTCTTCGAGACTGCGAGAATGTACACAGGCTCCGTGCCCGATCTGCGGGCGGAGCGGATTTTCGGCGTCACGAGCTTTGAGCTGGGATGAGGTCCGGAGAGGTGGAAGGCGACGCTTTCCGGTCCGCCTCGCATAAATATTCTTGACACTTGTATAAGGAATATGCAAATCTCTTCCATGCTGCAAGAAGACCTCGTCATCACCGCGCGTCTCGCCCGGCTTCCGGTCACCGAATCGGAGCTCGCTGCGGCCGCCCCCTCATTCGAGGCCATGCTGGAAAACTTCTCCCGCATGAGTCTCCTCGATGTAGACCATCTCGAACCCACCGTCCACGCCCTCGCCTCCGAAAACCGGGTCAGGCCCGACACCAATAATCCCTCCAATCTCGCCAATAATCTTCTGGGAATGGCCCCGGAGCGCGAAGAGCGCTTCATCGCCATTCCCAACGTCCTGTAATCCCACCCAGTCAGCGTAGCCCCATCTGCGGATTGCAGGTCGGGGAAGGGATGCCCGGGGAAATCCCTGGGCCGATCCCGTTGAAGCCGGCC
This sequence comes from Treponemataceae bacterium, assembly GCA_963678065.2. GTDB lineage: Bacteria > Spirochaetota > Spirochaetia > Treponematales > Rectinemataceae. Next base: position 127,148 of record CAXXVZ010000002.1, on the reverse strand, counting down.
GGGGCGCGGAAGGCATTTCCCGTCGCCGGCAGGTCCAAAAAAGGAGCATGGTCATGAGCACAAAGCCCGATATAGAGCGCGGTTCCGGACCCGGACCGACAGATGCTCGGGATTTTAGCGGTTTTCCACGAGGTTTTGGCGAGTATTTCGCCGGATGGGAGGAGCGGATCAGGTCCTTCCTCGAGTTTGCCCCCGCCCGCGCATCCAATCCGGGAGAGGCGGCGGTCAGGGAAGCGCGCGGCGGCGGAGTTCTCGCGGGTCTTCCCTTCGCCGTGAAGGATAACATCGCCGTGAAGGGCCTCGGTCTCACCTGCGGATCGAAGATTCTCGAGGGCTTCGTCTCGCCCTACACCGCGACCGCGGTCGGCAGAATCGAGGCGGCCGGAGCCTTCGTGACCGGAAAGACAAACCTCGACGAGTTCGGCATGGGCTCCTCGACAGACAACTCCGCCTACCAGCTCACCGACAATCCCTGGGCCGCGGGAAGGGTGCCCGGCGGCTCTTCGGGCGGCTCGGCCGCCGCCGTAGCCGCAGGGCTCGTGCCCTTCGCCCTCGGTTCGGATACCGGCGGCTCGGTCCGCCAGCCGGCATCCTTCTGCGGCGTCGTCGGACTCAAGCCCACCTACGGCGCGGTTTCGCGCTTCGGCCTCGTCGCCTACGCCTCGAGTCTTGAGACGATCGGTGTCGTCGGCGACAGCACCGCGCGGGTCAAGGCTGTCTTCGAGGTGATGCGCGGCGAAGATCCCATGGACCAGACCTCGAGGAATCCGCCCGCCAGAGGCGCCGGCGACATCGGCATGTCTGTCGATGCCGGCACGGCCGCCGCGCCCGTCGCCTCGCGGGAAGGCGTCAGTCGCAAACCCAGGGTTGGTGTCCTCGCAGTCGCCCCCGGCGAGCTCGACCCGGCCGTCGGGCGCGGCTACGCGACGGTCAGGAGGCGCCTCGCTGCACTCGGCTACGAACTCGTCGACGTGACCCTTCCGACCCTCGAGTACGTCGTCCCCGCCTACTACACGATCGCCACTGCCGAGGCGAGCGCGAATCTCGCCCGCTACAACGGTATCCGCTACGGCGTGCGGGCCCCGGGCGCAGAAAACCCGGACAGTCTCGTCGAAATGTCCCGCGAGGCTGGTTTCGGGCCGGAAGTGAAGCTCCGCATTCTCCTCGGGACCTTCGTGCTCCGCTCGGGCTTCCAGGACCGCTACTACATCCGCGCCCAGAAGGTGCGGACGGCCATCCGGAATGACTTCGCCCGCGTATTCGGCAGCTGCGATGCCCTCCTCATGCCCGTCTTCCCAGTCCCGTCCTGGGCGCGCGGCGAGGGCGAACTCACGCAGTACCAGCAGAAGGCGGCCGACAAGTTCACCTGCGCGGCCAATCTCGCGGGACTTCCGGCGCTGTCGTTTCCCGGCACAGTGGAGGACGGGCTGCCCGTGGGCGTCCAGGTCATGGCCCCTGCCTTCCGCGAGGACCTCCTCTTCGGCATCTCGGCCGCATACGAGGCGGCCCACCCCATCGCCCGGCCTGCGGGTTACCGCGCCTTCTGGAGCTAAGCCATGTACCAGTCATTCGTCGGACTTGAGATCCACATACACCTTCTCACGAAATCCAAGGTCTTCTGCGGCTGCCGCTCCTCCTTCGGCGACGAGCCGAACAGCAATATCTGTCCTGTCTGCATGGGTTACCCCGGCGTCCTGCCCGCCCTCAACATCGAGGCGATGCGCATGGGCTCGCTCGTCGCGCGGGCCCTCGGCTGCACTCTCTCGCCCGTCACATGGTTCGAACGCAAGCAGTACTTCTATCCGGACATGCCCAAGAACTACCAGATCTCCCAGTTCGCCTCGCCGCTGGGCGTGAACGGCGAAATAGAGCTCGAGTTCCGGCGCAATAAAAAGAAGATCCGCATCAAGGAATGTCACCTCGAAGAGGATGCGGGCAAGATGATCCACGCGGGCGACACCTCGCTCCTGGACTACAACCGCGCGGGCGTCTCCCTCCTCGAAATTGTCACCGAGCCCGACCTCGAGATCGGCGAGGAAGCGGAGCTCTTCCTGCAGCAACTCAGGCGCACCGTGCGCTACCTCGGCGTCTGCGACGGCAACATGGAAGAGGGTTCCATGCGCTGCGACGCCAACGTCTCGATCAACCTGCGCGGCCAGGGCCTCGGAAAAAAGGTCGAGATCAAGAACCTCAACTCCTCGCGCTTTGTGCGCCTCGCCCTCAACTACGAGATCGAGCGCCAGAGTGGCATTCTCGACAAGGGCGGGACGATCCGCCAGGAAACGCGGCTGTGGAACGAGAACCGCGACCAGACCGAGTCGATGCGCTCCAAGGAGAGCGCGAACGATTACCGCTACTTCCCCGAGCCCGACCTTCCCGTCTTTACACCCGACGCAAAGTTCCTCGCCTCGGTCGACGCGGGCCTCGTCGAGCTGCCGCAGCCGCGCGAGAAGCGGCTGGCCGCCCAGTACGGGCTCTCCGAGGCTCAGGCCAACTGGCTCTGCGAGGAGAAGGCACTCGCGGATTATTTCGAGGCGACAGCCGGGTGCCTGGCCCCGGCTCCGGCAGCCGCAGGCTCCGTATCCAGCGCCGGAGTTGCCGCCGGCGGCCCGGTCCGTGTTTCGGGCCTGTCCGTGGCGCCCGAGCGTCTCGTCGCCTGGATGTCCTCCGACGTGAAGCGCATCATGAACCGCGACGGCATCGCGCCCGAGTCGGTCCTGTCGATGCGCCTGACTCCCGCGCGCCTGGCCTCCCTCGTCGTCATGATCGAAGAGGGGCGGATTTCCGGAAAGATCGCGAAGCAGGTCCTCGAGCTCGTTTTTGCAAAGGACGATGATCCCGCCGCGATCGTCGAGTCCAAGGGATGGGGCCAGATAACCGATCCGGCCACCGTGTCCGCGGCCATCGACGAGGCATTCGCCGCCGATCCGGCCGCCGTCGCCTCCGCGGCCTCGGGAGACGCGAAGATCCTCGGCTACCTCGTGGGCAAAGCCCTCTCGGCGACGGGCGGCCGTGCCGACCCGAAGCTCGTCAGGTCCATGGTCGAGAAGCGATTCGCCTCGAGGCGGGTCGACCTCGTCGCCTTCGGCGGAGCGATCACGGGCAGGACCGAGGGCGGCCTCGTCGTGCCCGGCGAGGCGGAAGATCTCAGGAACATGCTCGCGGCCGACAGGGCCGGACGGGACGCCGCCTCCGTCTCGGAAAAGGCCCTGCCCGATATCGGCGTTACTGCGGAAGTCGTCGGCTCCTTCCTCTCCGAGGAAGTCTCGCCGGTGGAGTGGGCCAGGCTCATCGAAGCCCTCGCGCGCAAGACGGCGGGGGATTCGGCCGACGGCCTCGTCGTCGCCCACGGCACGGACACACTCGCCTACACGGCTCCCCTCGTGCAGTGGCTCTTCGGCGACTTCGGCAAACGTATCGTGCTCGCGGCTTCCACCCGCGCCCCGGCCGACAGTCGCGAGGCCGCCGCCATGCTCGGGCCCGCCCTGCGCGCCGCCATTGCAAATGGCACTGCCATCGCACATGGCGCCGCGGGCGCTGGCAATGAGCCCGGAAGCGTCGCCGTCATGGTGGACGGCATGGCCTTCGACCCCGTCAACCTCAAATTCCTGCGCGTGGAGGAGGCTGGCTTCGGCACCTGGAATGGCGAACTCATAGCCTCGGGCGCGAAACTGCCCGGACCCTTCCCGGCCTCGGTAGTCGCGGAGGCCCTCGCGGGGCTCGATGCCCAGTCCATCCTGGCCCGGGCCGAGGCCGCGGCGAAGAGCGCCATGATCCTCAGGATCTTTCCCGGCATGCGCGGCGAGATCGTGACGGCACTCATGGCCTCGGGCTGCCGCAACTTCATCCTCGAGCTCTACGACACCGGGACGGCCGCCGTCGGATCGTCGCCCTACTCGCTGAAAGAGGCCTTGCGGCAAGGCCGCGAAAAGGGCGTCATGTTCTACTGCACGAGTCAGCAGGAAGGTATCGTCGACTTCTCGGGCTACATCACGGCCCACGAATTATGGAAAGAGGGGGCGGTTCCCATGGGAGCTCTCTCGACGGAAAGCGTCTACGCCCGCCTCGTGGCGGCCTGGATTGTCGCCGGCACGGAAGCCGGCGCGCGGAAACTTATGGAGGAAAGCGATGCGGGTACTGGCCTCTGATCTCAAGTCTCATATCGGCGGCGAAATCGAACTCAAAGGCTGGGTGCACCGCATCCGCGAACTCGGGGCAGTCAGTTTCGTCATGCTGCGCGACCGCTCCGGGATAGTCCAGGTGGTGGTCGATGGCAAAGTAGACCTGACTCTCGAGTCCGTCATCGCGGTCCGGGGCCAGGTCGCGGAGAATCCCAAGGCATCGGGCGGTGTCGAATTGCGCGCGAGCGCCGTCGATGTCATCGCAAAGGCCGCGCCCGACCTTCCCTACCCCGTGAACGGCGACCCGGAAAAAGTCGGCCTCGACATCATTCTGGACAACCGGCCGCTGGCCCTGCGCAACCCCAAACTGCGCGCCATCTTCGCCGTCCAGTCGACGATCGTGCGCGCCTTTTCGGAATACCTCGCCTCGCAGGACTTCACCGAGGTCAAAACCTCCAAGCTGATCGGGACCGGGACCGAGGGCGGCACGGGCCTCTTCGAGGTCGACTATTTCGACACGAAAGTCTACCTGGCGCAGTCGCCCCAGTTCTACAAGCAGACCATGGTCTCGTCGGGCATGGAACGTGTCTACGAAGTCGCGCCGGCCTACCGCGCCGAGAAGCACGACACGCCGCGTCACCTCAACGAGTACGTTTCCCTCGACCTCGAGATGGCCTTCATCGACTCGGAGCTCGACCTCATCGAGCTCGAGAAGAACCTGCTCACCCACATTTTCGCGCGCGTGGCCCAGAAGAACGCAGTGGAACTCGACATGTGGAAGGCGAGTGTCCCGAGCGCAGAGGCGGTGGCGGCATCCCCCATCATCGCCCACGACGAAGCCCGCGACATCGCCTCGCGCGAGTGCGGCAAGAAGCTCTACGAGATCAATCCCGAGGCCGAGCGGGCGCTCTGCGAGTGGTCGATGCGCGAAAAGGGCTCCGACTTGGTCTTCGTGAACGAATTCCCCAGAAAGGCCCGTCCCTTCTACGCCTACCCGAGCGGGGTCTCGCGCACCATGAGCTTCGACGCGCTGTTCCGCGGCCTCGAGATCACGACGGGCGGCAGGCGCATCAATGACTACACCATGCTCCTCGAGAGCCTCGACAAGTTCGGCCTCTCCGAGAAGGGCATGGAGGACTACACCTGCATCTTCAAGTACGGCTGCCCTCCCCACGGCGGCTTCGCGATCGGCTGCGAGCGGCTGACACAGAAGATCCTGGGTCTCTCCAACGTGAAAGAGGCGAGCCTCTTCCCGAGGGACCGGAAGAGGGTCAGGCCCTAGACAATGGGCTATGACCCGATTATGAGGAATTGACATATGGCACTGAACCGATGGATTATGTAGTACGCGCCTTACACTGATTCAAGTGCTGTCCAAGAGTCTATCTGGAGTTACTCGATGCATCACGAACTCAAGATAAAGGAATCGCTGAACTCGCCTCTGTATAAAATCGCGTACAGCAACCTTCGGGAAGCGATTTTAAACGGCCAACTTCCCCCTGGGACCAAGCTGGTCGAACAGGCGATATCCACCCAGATGGCCATCAGCAAGACACCTGTGCGCGAAGCGATACGGGAACTGGCCCAGGAAGGACTCATACTGTTCAAAGCGCGGCGGGGCATATCGGTCATCGATTTCACAGAGAAGGATATCAACGAGCTGGTGACACTGCGGGCGAGCCTCGAAGTGCTTGGAGTCCGCCTTGCCCACGGGAATTTGACGGAAAATGATTTTGTCACTCTCAACTCGATTCTCGACAAGATCGTCGCGTCGGAGAAATCATACAACTACGCCGAATTATCGGATCTGGACATTGAATTCCATCTGTTCATCATTCAGAAATCGGACAACCAGCGTCTCGTGAAGGCATGGAAGGACATCGCGTCACAGATGCACGTTCTTTTCCGCATGATCCATTATTTCGAGTTCTCCGACACATACATGTCCATGATGCACAGGGAGCTGATAGAAGCTCTCGCTTCAGGAGAACAGGAAAAATACGAGAAAGCGTTCCGCTCGCACATTCTGCTGAGCGAAGAAAACATCTTGTCGGTCTTCCGGGAAAAAAAACAGATCAGGAATACCCCCCGGCCACAGACCTGAAGGTCCCCTGATCTGCTACATCTATTCCGCGATTCTCAGTCTGCTGCAATAAGCCCTCCGAGAAACTCCAGTGATTTCCGCAGACTCGCGGACATATCGGGCTCGATCGGTCTCCACACGCACACATCGGCGGACGCCGGGAAATCCGGGCATACATAGCTTTCTATGATCCATGGTCCCCGGTACCCTGCCTTTTGGGCTGCGGCGAGAATTTCTTTCCAGGGAAGCGAGCCGCTTCCGGGATACCCCCTGGTGTTCTCACTCAAGTGCATCCGCAGGATTGTCTTTCCCGCCTCGGCTATTGCGGGTACGATCCCGTGCTCCTCGATGTTCATGTGATAGGTGTCCAGATGCAGGCCAACATTCTCTCGGCCGATGATCCGCAGCAGCGACAGCCCCTGATCGACAGTGTTCACGAAGGAGTTCTCGTATCGGTTTATGCACTCCAGCGCGATGCCGATTCCGGATTCGGCCGCCTTGTCTGCCACGTATCCGAGCGATGCTGCCACACGCTGAGCATATCCGGAATCGACCGGCCCCCTCATTCCCCACGGAGAATGCAAGACGCCTCCGAGGGAGTCGCTTCCCAGATCGGCGCAGATTCGCAAACATTCGCTCAGGTGCCGGACTCCTCGCTCCCTCACCGTAGCGGAAACGCTTCCGATGTCGGTATCTTTGCCCAACCCCGTACCGCAATAGACTTTCAGGTCATTCTTCGAGAGCCGGCGTTCAATATCTTCCAGAGGGAAATTGAAAGGATCCATGAGCGGGATTTCCACACAGGTGCATCCGAGATCCGCCGCCGCGTCGAGCGCATCCAGGAAAGGGCTGGCCCATTCGGGAGTCCACAGCGAGACATGAACTCCTATATCCATTTGTCTACCCCGAGCCGTATAAGTGTCTCGTTTCTGACGATGCCGTCCTCGTCCCAGCCGCGGAGACGATACAACTCTGCCAGCTCGGCGGCAAAGCGATCCCGATCAGGCGCTTTGCCCGCCCGGGGCCCCGATGAAGAAGCCGCGAAAAACCGCTCGGGCAATTTGTCGTCTTTTCTGGAAAAGCCCCAGATATTGTTCAGCTCCCTCTGTACGGTGAAAACCCTCTCGCCGCACTCCATCACATCGCGCGGAGTCATCTGCCATCCGGTAACCGCGTTCAGACAATCCGTCATGTCGCCCAAGCTGAGACCGCCCCATATCATGAACTGGCACAGCACGCAGGAATTGTAGAATGCCGTGAAATCCTGATAGGTTTTGACGACAAAAGCGGCGCCTTCCAGGGTGTCGGGCGCCGGCGCGACATCGATGCCGACCTCGGGCAACAGGGCCCCCATAGTGGAAATCTGTGAATATGCGCGCATGTGACAGGCGCCGCGGTTTCCCGTGGCATAGGACAAGCCGAGGTTATAGTAGACGCGGGGATCGTGCGCCGGTATGTCCTGTCCTTTCACGTGATGCGCGTAGCGGGAGGCCTCGGGAAGGAATTTTGAAGCGGCCACGACGATTCCATCCGAAAACAGTCCTCCGAATCCCCTGCGCCCGATCAGTTCTCCTATGAACTCGAGCAAGCCCGCGCCATTACCCCATGAGAGTTCATAGGACGGGAAGAACCCATTTGTGTGCCCTTTCTCCAGCGCCTCCATCGCGAAGGCCGCGCAGCCACCAGCGCTCATAGTATCAAGGCCCGCACGATTGCACGCATCGTTCGCCTTCACGAGCGATTCAAGATCGTCGATAAGGCAGCACGAGCCAAGCATCGCCAAGGTTTCGTATTCAGGCGCAGGACCCTTGTACGAATACCCGTCAGGGAAAGAGACATCCGACCGCCTGTGGCACGAGAGCGTGCAATATTTGCAGGGGTGCAAGGTGTTGTGCAACGAGGAATATCCCGGGTATCCGATCTTCGCGGCACCTTCCTTCCATCCTACCTGACTCCAGTTGCGCAAGGGCAGATTTCCGGATTCCTCGCCCGGAGCGAGGCCGCCTACCGTCCCCCCTTCACGGAATCCTGCAGCCGTCTCGGCGATCGATTTCCTGAACCGCTTTTCGTATGCCGCGACTTTCGTTTTATCGGAGACCGGCGGATCCAGGTTTCCGGAAAGCACTACTGCCTTCAATTGCTTGGATCCCATGACGCATCCGGTTCCCCCCCTTCCTGCGGCGGAGTACCTGTCGACATACACGCACGACATCGCGATGCCGTTTTCTCCTGCGGCACCTATCGCCGCGACAGAAGCTCCACCGTGTCTGCCCGACAGGATCTCGGATGTCTCGACAGAATCCTTGCCCCACAGATCTGCGGCTGGCAGGATTTCCGCCGTACCATCGGTCACATGGAGGTATACCGGTTCCCGGCTCCTGCCTGAAACAAGGATGAGATCATAGCCCGTTCGTTTCAATGCAAAACCGAATTCTCCCCCCGCGGCGGAGTCTGTAAATGTTCCTGTAAGCGGCGATCGTGTGCAAATGGAAAACTTGGCAGCGCCGGGAATTTTCATCGCCTGGAAAGGACCGGTCGCGAATGCGAGCAGGTTGGACGGAGACCGGGCATCCACATCCCTGCCGACCTCGCGAAGAAGGAAGTATGAGGCGAATCCGGCCCCTCCTATGCAGGCTTTTGCCAGGTTCTCATCCAGGTTTTCGTCGCGCACCTCGCCCCGATCAAGATCAACCCTCAACGCCTTCAGCCAATATCCGCCGACCATTCCGCACCTCTTCGCTCACACAGCCTTGAGCAGGATCGCTTTTTTTACGGAGCGGCATATCGCCTCCGCATTCAGCCCCAGTTTCTGTTTGACGCCGTCTTCCGGTCCGATGATTCCGAAGCAGTCATTCAATCCGACCTTGACGACAGGCACAGGCGTATTTTCGCAGACTACCCCGGCGACGGCCTCGCCCAATCCGCCGATTATCGTATGCTCCTCGGCGGTCACGATGGCTTTCGTTTCTTTCGCCGCGAGCAGGACTGCCTCGACGTCAAGAGGCTTTATCGTGTGCATGTTCAGGACCCTCACGGAGATTCCCTCGGACGAGAGCGTTGCCGCCGCCTTCAGGGCTTCCGCTACCATAATGCCGCACGCGATTATCGTGACATCCCGGCCTTCGCGCAGAGAGACAGCTTTCCCGATGACGAACTCGTAATCCTCCTGGTACACGGATTCAGTTTCTCCGCGGCCCATCCGGAGATATACGGGCCCCGGATAATCGATGACGGCCTTGACGGCCTTCACTGTTTCAAGGGAATCAGAGGGAGCGACAATCGTCATGTTCGCGAAGCTGCGCATGATTGCGATGTCCTCGGTGGAATGATGGGTCGTCCCTGCCTCCGACATCGACAGACCCGTGTGAGTCGACATGAGTTTCACGTTCAGCTTGGGGTAGCAGATGTCCGACCTCACCTGCTCGCAGGCCCTGAGGGAAATCAGAAATCCATACGCGGTCGCTACGGGTATCTTGCCGCAGGCCGCAAAGCCGGCGGCGGCGGAAATCATCTCCTGCTCCGCGATGCCGAAATTGAAGGTACGATCGGGGAAGCGTTTCGCGAATCCGGCCGCGCGCGTACTTCCGATCGCATCCGCTCCCAGTAGGACGATTTTGTCGTTCTCCGCTCCGATTTCCGAGAGTGCGAGACCGAACGCATCCCGGGCGGACATTTTTTCTATATCAGCCATGCTTAATCCAGCCATTTCAGATGCCTCCCAGTGCCTTGATTGACTCGGCCAGCTGTTCGTCGCTGGGGCAGCCGTAATGCCAACGGTAATCGCCCTCGGCGAACGCCGCTCCCTTTCCCTTTATCGTGTCGGCGATGATCACTGCAGGAGTTCCGATCCCGCGTTTACCGCGGCCCGCCGCATCCTGCAAGGCTCCCAACACCTGTGCCATATCGTTCCCGTCAATGCGGATCGTGTCCCAGCCGAAAGATTTCCACTTGTCCACCAGAGGCTCGAGAGAGACAACCTGGTCGATCGGCCCGTCCATCGAACACTTGTTGTAGTCTACGATGGCGATGAGATTGGACGCTTTGTGCTGGGCTGCTCCCATAGCCGCCTCCCAATTGGTTCCCTCATGCAATTCGCCGTCGCCGAGCAGGACAAACACCTTGCTATCGAGCCCGTCCAGTCTCAGGGCGAGGGCCATTCCCAATCCGACGGGGAGACCGTGTCCCAAGCTCCCTGTCGATGCGTCGCAGCCGGGGATCTTGTTCTTGTCGGGGTGCATCCCGAAACGGCTTTCGAGTTTGTTGAACGTGGGCAGAAGGTTCTTCGGAAAATACCCGCGCTCCGCAAGCACGGGGACGTATCCCGCGGCCTTGTGGCCCGCCGAGAGGATGAACCTGTCCCTGTCGTGTTTCTCCGGATCTGCAGGATCGATTCTCAGTACATTGAAATAGAGGGCCGTCATGATATCCATCGCGCTCAGAGACCCGCCCAGATGTCCTCCCCCAGCTTGCGCGATCATCTTTATCGTATCGATCCGCAGTCCTCGGGCTTTGCTTTCCAGTTCAGGCACCGTCAACCTCATTTTGCCGCCCCCTGTTCCCTGTTATAGGCATTGATGAGGGGAGAAAGCATGAGCGCATTTCTCAGCAGCTCGAGAGGATACACTTCCTGAGGGAAAATGTTCCCGAGATTGACATTGGGGCCGAACCGGAGAATGAGTGCCTGCTGCTGAGGTCGCAACGGAGCTTCCCAGATGACCCTGCCCATGTCGGAGATTCCGCCAGTGATCTCTGTCAACTCCTGTTCGTTGATGTTCCCTTTTTCGTCAAAGATGCCGACATCCATCCCCGAAGCCTTGCCTTCTATGATGACGTAATCGCTTCCGGCTTCAATGTTGTCGCGATACTGCTCCAGTATGGTCGGCGCCTTGATGTTTTTCGATGGTTCTTTCTTTCCGACCTCAGTCGCGACCTTGAGTCCCAGATCCTTCGCCTCTTTGATCCTGTCGATCCGCACACTGTCAGCCAGCGGAAGATGGCCATCGGCGATTTCCACGACATCCACCCCGATCTCGACGAGCTTTTTGAAGTACTTCGTGCTCATGCCTTTCCAGTTCGCCACTTCGAAATGAGAGCCGCCGGCCTCCACTTCGATTCCGCGCGATTTTATGAGGTCCACTTTTTCGCGCAGGATCGCGTCTGGATAGAGCGCCATCGTTCCCGATGAAAGCTTGAAAATGTCGATGCAATACCCCGCGAAATCCAACAAGTCTTTCGTGGCAATCAATCCGCTGCCCATGTCGATGACCATGGTAAGTCCAGTGCTGCGAGGCGGATTCTCTCTTCCCGAAACCGGGAATGGATATACACCGTCCATACCTCTCTTTATCGAATCACTCATGTAGTACCTCCTGCACGTTCATGTGCTCGTTTCGATTTTCCGTTTCTGCGCCGTTTCCGGTCCGCGCGGGGAATATACCGTTCAGACATTCATGTGGTGAGGACAGCACGTTCCAGCACTCGATGACGGGAGCTTCGCTGATGAACTTTTCGGCCGCAGCCATCCGCGCCGTCTGTCGATCCGGGCTGTCGAGGCTCGGGATGAAATGCTTACCCCACAGGAGGCTGGGAGGGGTGACTTTATCGGACAGGTTCTGGAAGAGAACATTCCGCACCGAGCTCACAGGCACCTGACGTATGCTCGAGGTACTCCGTTCTCCCTCGATGCGGGGCATCACCAACACGATCGAAGCGGAATCGAGGACATTCTCCGGAACCTGAATGGAGAAGAGCGGGACCGATTTGTAGCTGTGCCAGGGGTCGCCCTTTGGGGAGTCCAGACCGAAACGATCCAGAAGTTCGGGGAAATCGATCATGAGATTCCCCATCCTGCAGTTCTGCCACAGCGAACCCTTGAGCATCTTTGTCCTGCCTTCCCCGAACGAAAAATGCGTGAGCTCTGTTCCGAACACCTCGATGCCGCCCAGGGAGATCGCTTTGAGCAAAACCGTGCTCTTGCCGGATCCTGACCCTCCCATCACGACGTAGAGTCTGTTCCGCATCCGATCGAAGAATGAAGTGGAGTGTATGGAGTAGATCCCCCTGACTTCCAGCTCCCGTACCAACAGCTTCGAAAAGAGGCCCATGTTTCCGAAGATGCTGGACCGTTTGTCCATGCAGGAACGCTCGTAGTCCACAATCGTTCCCGTGATCGAATACCCTCCATTTCCTGTCTGGGCAAAGGTGAAGGGGGAACCGGGAACATCGGCGATGGATAGGACTACATCAGGTCTTTCGGGAACAGGGATTTCATCAAGTCGGTTGAAATTGGAGAGCAGGGAATGGAGATGAGACCCTTCACCCAGGAAATACTCATCGTCCGCGATCAATTCACTGCGGTTGGTTCTGAGAAGGATTTTCATTTCGAATAGTGAAAATCCCCGTTGATACGTTTCGACGCCCGCGTGGAGCATTTTTGTCCCCTTTCCGTCAGCAGATGTAGAGCGAGGGGAGTACGGCGGCAGCTGCAGGTATGACCGCAATCCGGTCCGCGTTCTCCGCGTCGACGAGAGTCCTGATCTCGGCTTCCGATGCGAGATATTTCATGCCGAATCCGCTAACCTCGCGTTCCGGCAGGGAAGACAGGCAGAAAACCTTGTGCGCCCTGATCACCGACAGGGCCATGTACATCGCAAGACCGCTCATGGAGAATTCTTTTCTCACCTGCGACGCGATCTCCTCCAGCTTCAGATGTCTCAAAGCCAGAATGCTTTCATCCAGTTCCCAGCCGTTCCGGCACTCCATGAGCAGATAGATGCTGCCTCCTTTGATGCACGCGCGCGAGGCATTCGTGAGGGTCTTCATTGACTGATAAAAACTGAAATCCGACGGGAACCCTCCCGATGAAGCCACGACGACCGGATACAATCGCGTGATCATTGGTGAATTGCGCCGTTCGAGATAACCGGCGCAGGCTCTCCATGCGTCGTCAACGATGCCTGCCGCCGCGAACACTATCGATTTCGCTTCGTTCTGGACGACATTCAGGCACCAGGTTTTCTCCGCGAACCCTTGGGTCCTGCGCCGTATATCGCATGAAATGGGATTATTCTCCAAACGTGCGGGTCCGACTCCGGAATTCATGGTATTGCCGGAAAAGTAGAGCCTGTGATTTTCGATCACACTTGTGCGGGAAGCGATCCCCGGGAGAAGACTTTTCCATCCGCCCGAATAACCCGCCATCGGATGGAAAGCCACGGAGCCGGTGAGGATTATTTTCTCGGCATCCACCGCCGTTTTGCAGAACGTCCCTTCGCCGCATTCTGCGAGATATGCATCAGGATCGTGGTTTCTGATAACCACACCGTTTCCGGGTTCGCAGCCGAGAATTTCTGCAATTTCGCTCTCCGTAGAGGGCCTGTGCAGGCCGAGCGCGATAAGAATCGTGATTTTCCGTCCCGTTTTCCTGATCTGATCCAGAAGAATAGGGATATAGGTACGGCTGCCCGTATTGCGGGTGTGGTCCGATACCACGATGACTACCGAGGTACTCTGACCCAGAAAATCCTGGAGCATGGGGGAGGATTTGTTTATGGCGTCCAGAACGAGCAGTGATTCGTCGCGATGAATAGTCGGTTCTGCGGAAATCATATCGGTCTGATTGTCGGGAAGATCGACCACGATCTCCCGGTTTCCGTAGCGCAGATTGTGTGTCATCCTTGCCTGCCTTCAAACACACACGAGCGGCGCCCGTTTCCAGGCCGCATAGAGGATCGCGTAGAACAAATCGACGTCTGCGATGTAGTCGGGCAGGTTTATCACGGGTCCTGTTTCATCAGGCACCAGATTGCCTTTTGAAAGATGCGGCAGATCCGTCGAGATGCGCGCTTGCTTCCGGTTGAAGAGCTCGGGGTGGGAGATGTACACCGCGGGAAGCAGGTCCCACAGGTACTCCTGGGCGCCGTTGTGGCGACGGATCATGCCCATCAGATAGCTCAGCATATAAAAGTAGGATGCCCTGTCGCTCTCGGCGATCGGGGAGAGCTCGTCGATTCCGAAGGGTGCCTGCAGGCAGATCTGGGCGCTCATGACAGTGACGGGACACTCGGCGCTGAGGAGTGCGGCGGTCGCAGCGGGATCGCGAGAAAGGTTTACCTCTTCGATCTTGTTCCATCCGCGGACCGGCAGGGGATAAAGGTAGCCTCCCATCGCCGCAATATTCCCGATGTTCGAGAAAAAACCTGGATCTTTCTTCTTCGCGCCGAGCAGGTTGGACATTGTCCCTATCGCAAGCAGTTCCAGTTTCCCCGGCTCCGCTCTGGCTTTTCCCGCGAGCCAGGATGCGGCTTCGGTATCATAGTCTCCCGGGCCGGAAGCCCCTTTGATTACAGGCACATCATGCAGCCCCAATGCCCCGGCGAGCCATCGTGTGGCGTCGAATACTTCGTCCACCCGCCCATTCCCATGCGTGCATGTAATGCCCACTATTTCAATGTCGGGGCGGCCGGCCAGGTACATTATCGTTTGACCATCGTCGATCGGCAGCCCGGGGATGCCGTAGGTGTTGTCGCAGTCTACGATGATCCGATGTTCAGGCTTCATCAGCGACACCTTTGCCGAGCAGAAATTCGATTGCGCGGGAATAACCCCTTTCCTTCGAATCATGCAACAAACCATGGCCGCAAATGCCGATTGCTCCCAGATCGATGTGGAATTCTGCCAGTATCCCGAGCAGTTTCAGAAAGCGGTTCTCTCCCTGCACAGCCTCGAGCTCTGCCTTTTTCTCGGGCTCTCCGGTCAGCCCCCGGGTTTTCGATAGAATGCGCACGGGGATGTCGGCGTATTCCTTGCGCACGGCATCGTGAAGCGCGGTCCATCCCCTGCCCTCGGGTTCTTCGGGGAAAATGCCCCAATCCAGCAAGAGATCCACGATTTCGATGTGGTTTTCCCATGCGGCGAAGTGGAGCGCAGTAGTCTTGTTGTTGTCCTTCTCATTTATGTTCGCACCGAAGACCAGCAGGGTCTTCACGATATCGAGGCAGCCCGCCGCGCATGCGAGATGCAGGGAATTCCTCCCGTGTTCGCCGCGCTCGCCCAGATCGGCCCCTTCACCGAGGAGCCGGCTGACCGCTTGCGCATCTTTCGCGCGCACGGCATCCAGCAGTCCGGGCTTCGCTGCTCCGGATATCTCCATGAAAGGGACCAATGAAGCGCTGTTCCGCTCCCTTCTCATCCTCGATGTGACCGTTGCGCAGAGCCCATCGGCGAGATATCGCAGGTGTGGCGGGGAATCGCAGGACTCAACGGCTTCGATCCATTCCGCCGGTATCGCGGAAACGCCATTGAACGCGCCTGAAATGGCCCCGGAGACCGCGGCATAGCTGTCGCAGTCCTTCCCATAGTTCGCCGCACCGACGACCGAACTCCGGAAGTCGCCTTCCGCTGCGACGAACATTGCCAGGGCGATCGCAAGAGTCTCATCGCCGTCCGCGAAGAATGGCTGGTTGATTTCCTCATGAAGACGCTTCCGGAATTCTTCGTTCAATGGATCGCGGTATGCCGACGCGATGTCGGCTGCCTTTCGGGCAAGTCCCAACACCCACCCGCCCACTCGCGGATACATGCCTCCGTGGTGCCAGTAATTGCCCTCGACGCGATGCAGCCGCTCCTCGGCGGCATCCAATCCGGACAAGACCACATCGAGAGCTTTCCCTTTCCCGCTGAGAGCGGCGCTGATGCAGGCAGCCGCGGCGGCAGCGCTTATCCGCGCGGAGCCGGTCGCCATGGACAGGATATCGAAAGCCGTGTCGAAAGTCCTGTAGGGATCTCCCGGGAACAGGACTCCCACGGGAGCTATCGCCATGATCGCTCCGTTCGTCGTTTTTCCGCCAAATGCTTCCTTGCCTTGACCGTAAAGAGCCTTGAGCGCGTACTCTTCCAGGAAGCCCCTCTCGAGTATCGATTCAGTGGCAAAATACGTTTTGCAGATGGAATGGTTTATGTTTCCGGATCGTG
The DNA here is from genome assembly GCA_963678065.2 of Treponemataceae bacterium. Classification (GTDB taxonomy): domain Bacteria; phylum Spirochaetota; class Spirochaetia; order Treponematales; family Rectinemataceae. The sequence goes on along the minus strand of CAXXVZ010000002.1, from coordinate 110,972 downwards.
GCAATCCGCCCGAAGCAATGAGACCTGCGCAGATCAGTTTTGCCAATCGGGTATCGTCCGTGCATTCGCCTGCACGGGAACCGAAGGGGCCGTGGAATGAAGGAGGAAGTGAAGAAGGGTAGGGGAGCATCCGCTTCACGACACCGTACCGCTCGATTATATCGGTGTAATGGAGCCCTTCGACCGGCCCGCCCAAGGCATCGCCGACAGCCGACCCGATCAAGCAACCGACAATATCCTCGTGCAGTTTATGGCAGGTATTTCCCATTTTCGTTCCTCCTGTTCAAATGACCGGGTTTCCCCGAGCATCGATGCGCGGAAGGATTGCCCATCCGGCCCATGCCGCCATTTCCTTCAGAGTGTCAAAATGCCGCTCACGCATGATCGGATAATGATGCTCCAGACCATATGCCGCCATCATGTGCAGCAAGTCCTCAAGAGACACTTTGTCCTGGCCTATTCGCAGATTGCCGATCCAGCCTCCGCTCCCGGGATAGGGATTTGCGGGACCTGCGACTACATCTCCCTCCAATACAAACAGGCTTTTCCCGTCTCCCCGGATGCGGAGCATCGTGACCGGTCCCTTCGCAAAACGGATGTCGGAGGAAACCCCCGCCCGGGGCGCATCGACTGCCAGCCGGCGATTGAGCGTATGGTGGTAGTCAAGGCATTGCCCGCGCTCATCCGCCCAACTTGCCGGACCTGGACCGCAGTGCCACATCTGGACGGTTCCGGTTTTTCTGTCGAGCGCAACCGGATCGTTCATGGACGCAGCCCGTCCTGACAGGATAGTCCCGAGCAGCATGGCAACCGCTCCGGGAACGTCGCCTTCGCAGGCTGTCGGCATGCAATGGTCGTTCGACCACGCTACTGCCGCACATGGAGCGATGCCTTTCCAGGTCTGGAATTCCGGCCAGCAACGCAGGGCCGAAGCGTCGGCATTTTCTCGTTCTTTTACCGTCCGCAATCCGTAGCAGATCCGGGCCGTATTCTCCATCAATGCGTCACTGACACGGACGCAGGTAGCCTGACCAATCAGAGAGGCCCGGATCGTTTCCACTTCGGAAGACGGGGCCCCTTCGGAGCGACGGAACAGTTCTTCGAGACTCACCGGCACAACTTCAATTCCAAGGGACCTTTCGAACAAACCGCTCTGATACTCGAGGTTCTCGAACGAGGGGACAACTCCACCTATTGAAGCGACTCTGCTCCCGTCGAGCGTCTTCAGCGCTGAAAGCGCTTTGGCTGTGGCGCAAAGCCGTGTGCCAAAATCCTCGCCCATCCCCCAAAACCACGTGAGCTTCTTCCGGTCTCCCCAGCGACCCCTGATACGTGAAACGCAGAGGTTGTATCCGGTGAGAGAATTCAGGGGCAATTCGCCGTCATATGTCGGTTCATCGACGACCCACAGGCCGATTCTGTCGATATGCTCGACGAGGGGAAGGATAGTGTCGCCCATCGTCAACGATGAAGCTTGAAGCAACAGAAAATCGACTCCCTGTTCTTCGAAAAACAGGGCAGCCCTCGCCGCATCCCCCGCTCCGGAGATCAGCCGCGGCCACGCCGTGATTTCAAAACGCCCGGTTTCTGCATATCGATCGACAAGAGTTTTCGCTGACTCGAAAACACCGTGTTCTTCCGCTTCCATGACGGGGAAATGCAGGCCGGCGAGTCCGATTCTGAGTGGCTTATTCTTTGCCATCATCGAGTCTTCTCCATAACTGCCTCAGCGCTGGATCAACCATATCTTTTCGGGAGGGAGCGTGAACCACGCTTCGTCATCTGTTTCGTATCCGGCGATATCGTTCGATTCCCCTGTTGTCTCCCAGACGGTCCCTGCCATTTCGAGGCTGTATCTGGTGTAGGTTCCCATATAGATTTTTTTCCTGATCCTCGTTCTGAAACTGTTGACGTCTTCCCGGGCAAGCCTGATCGATTCCGGCCTGATAATCAGGCTCACGGGACCATCGCGCACCGGCAGATCCGGCCTGACCGCGAATTTGCCCAGGGCCGTCGCCACTACTGTCCCTTCCCTAGTCCCTTCGATGATGTTCCCGTTGCCGAAGAATCTTGCGATCCGTTCGCTCGCGGGTTTTTCGTAGAAGTCCCTCGAAGGGCTGTACTGCACGAGCTGGCCGTCGAAGATGAGCGCGATGCGGTCTGCGAGCAGCACCGCCTCTTCCTGGTCGTGGGTGACGAATACGGTGGTGACTTCGAATTCTTTGTGGATGCTCAGTATGAGATCGCGCATCTCGTCGCGCAGATGTGCGTCGAGATTCGCCAGAGGTTCGTCAAGAAGCAGGATTTTCGGCCGTATCACCAAGGCCCGCGCCAGGGCCACCCGCTGCTTCTGCCCTCCGGACAACTGGGAAGGGCTGCGGTCGCCGAAGCCTTCCAGCTTTACCAGTTTCAGGATTTCCCTGACGCGCCGGTCGATTTCCTGCCTGGGCGTCTTGCGCATCCGGAGCCCGAAACCGACGTTTTCAGCCACATTCATATAAGGGAAAAGGAGGTAGTTCTGGTAGACCATCACCACTTCCCTCTTCTCGGGTTTTACGTCGTTTACACGGACATTGTTGAACAGCACATCGCCTTTCGTGACGGAATGCAATCCGGCGATCATTTTCAGAGTCGTGGTTTTCCCGCATCCAGACGGCCCCAGGAATGCGACGAGCTCTCCGGGGTTTATCTCGAGGTTGAAATTTTCCACGGAAGGAGTCTTGCAACCCTCATAGGTCTTGCCGATGTTTTTCAGAGTGATCGAGGTCATATATTGCCAAAGCCCCCCATTCCGCTGGACTTTCCTGACAGGAATTTGCTCGTAAAAACCAGGATAACGATGGCGGGGAGCAGGAAGATGATGCTCAACGCGCTCGTGAGCGCGTTATCCCTGCTGCCTGCAAAGGAAAAAAGAAGGAGCGGCAACGTGATCACCCTCCCGCCCCCGATCAGCACCGTGAGAAGATACTGTCCCCAGGAGATCAGGAACGCGAACATGGCTCCGGTGACGATGCCCGGAAAGACTGCCGGCAAGGTGATGAGGAAGAATGTCTTGGCCGGAGATGCTCCCAGGCTTTTTGCCTGCTCTTCGAAATCCGGATCGTAATTTGCGAAAACACCGCTCATGCTGATGGTCATGTAGGGGATGGTGGGAATGAGGTGGACGAGCACAACGCCGATCATGGTGTCCGCGAGTCCCATCTTTATGAAGACCACCTGAATACCCATAGTTACCGCCAGACCCGGAATGATCGACGGAGCAAGGATGAACAGTTCGACAATCCCCTTACCGCGGAAACGGTACATCCCGAGCGCCCTTCCTGCGGGTACGCCCAGAATTACCGAGATGAACATCACTATCACCGCTATGACGAGACTGTTCCAGACCGCCTCGAGTACCTGGTTGTTCGGATTGCCGATGTACTGCCATGCTCTCACACTCCATGCTGAAGGAATGAGATCAGGAAAAAACCAGCTTTTCGCGAACGGCCACACGAACTGTGGAAGCAGCGGGCCGATCATCGAAACCAGGACACCCACATAGATGATCCAATGTATCGGGTTGGCCTTATTCTCTTCGGATTCCATACATCATCCTCTCCCCGACATTTTGTTCAGAAGTTTTCTGTAGAACACCACCAGTACGCTTATGAAAACCGCCATGAAAACGGCCGTGGCCATGGCCTGCGGCCGGGCATTCAGGTCCACATCCTGGTACAGCCGCATGGCGAGCACCGATATGACCGCCGGATAGGGTTTGCCCAGCAGGAACGGCACCTCGTAGGATCCAAACGTAAACGAAAAACAGATGATGCTCGCGGGGAGGATGCCGGGAATGATTGTCGGAAGGAGTACATGGCGGAACGACTGCCACTTGTTGGCTCCGAGAGAGCGGGCCAGCTCTTCAAAGTTGTTCCCCAGAGACTGCAATATCGACAGCACGATGACGCCGACGAAGGGAATCTGCTTCCACAAATAGACGTATATTATCCCCAATCCGAAATTGTCGGAGATCAGAACAGGAAACGTGCTTTGATCGGATATCATTCCCAGGTGATACGCAATTCTCGCGACAATCCCGCTCTGTGAAAAAACGAGCATGGTCCCTATCGTTATTACGATGTGCGGTATGGTGATCGGAAATTGATAGAGGAAGTTTATCAGCCGTTTGCCGGGGAATGTCCTCCGAAAGGCGAGGGCTGTGATGATCGCAAAAACGACTGTCAACAGAGTCGAGCTGATGGAGATCCACAGAGTGAGCGCAAGACTCATAAGAAATTCCCGATCGCTGAACAGACTTCTGTAGGCATCGATGTTGAAATCGTTCAACCCTATCATCGGCATGAAGCTGAAACTCTGCATCAAGCCCATCACCAGGCCCCCGAAGAACAGGAAGAGGAGCACAGCCACGGTCGGCAGGAGAAGCAAAGTAACTGTAGTGCGCTTTGTCATCGGATTTCCTGCGGTTAAAAAAATGCCGCCCGTGTACTGCTGGTTATGGATACACGGGCGGGAAACAATCAACAGCCTCTTGAGTGAGGAATCAAAACCGGAGGCCTTACTTCTTCAGGACATTGGACTGCCAATCCTTCTCGATCCTGACGAGCCAATCGGACATCATTTCGGATACCTTGTGCGAATTCAGTACCTCGCCCGAGAGTGTCGAAGGATGCCTGGGAAGCGCATCGAATTTTGCCGCCCAATCACGGGAAACCTTCGTCAGATCGAGGGGCGACATCCACGCCATACCACCCTGGTCGGGATCGAGGCTGGCCTTGTACTGCACTTCGGGGTCCATCATCTCGTTGCACACCACCATTGCCGCGGCTTTTACCGATGAGTTGAAGGAGATGGCCAGGAAATTGGTATTGCCGATCGTGCCGGTATCGAGTACGGCAGTCTTGATGGAAGCGGGATAGGTTCCCTTCACGATTCTCGATTCCGCACCTTTCGGGCCGTATTCAAAGCTGATCCAGATGTCGCCGTTACTCATGAGCTCCTGGGACTTGATGCTGCTCTCAGGATAGGTCTTGCCGCCCATCCAGAGATACGGCTTGATTTCGTTCAGCATTGCCCAGGTTTTCGCGGCGACCCTGTCGTAGACTGACATGTTGAGGGGACCCATCAGTTCGTTGATGTTGTTCGCGTTCGCATAGAAGAAGTGGCGGACTATCACGCTGCCGGTGAAATCAGGCGGCGCCGCGTAGGTGAATTTTCCCGGATTTTTCTTGACCCAGGCCACGAGCTCGGGAATGGTTTTGGGCGGATTCGACACATACTGGGAGTTGTACTCCATGACGACCTGGGCCGCGCCGTAAGGAGATTCGAAACCTTCCACCGGGTAACCGAAATCGTAGGCGGTACTGGATTCGTTGTAATACTTGGTGTTTGTGAGTTTGTCGGCGTAAGGACCGAAGAGCAGCTTGCCTTGCTTCATCGTTCTGAAATTTTCGCCGTTCGTCCACACGAGGTCGACGGAACCTCCGCTGTTCTTGCCAGCCTGTTTCTCTCCGAGCACCTTGTTGACATAGGTCGTCGCATCGGTGACCGGCACGAATTTCAGGGTCACTCCGTATTTTTGGGCAAGGCGGTCCTTGAAGTACCCGTTGACGAAACTGTTTATGATGTCGCTGCCGCCCCAGGCGTAGTAATAGACAGTCTGCCCCTTAGCCTCGGCCGCGATCTGATCCCATGTCATCTGCCTGTAATTCTGCTCGAACTGCGCCTGCGCGCCGACGAAAGGCACGAGGAACAGAAGCGCGAGCAACACCGAACCGATTTTCCGATACATGAAAGCCTCCTTGCCATCAATGGGACATCACCCGCTGCTGAAGCAGCGGGCAGAGCGACCTGCCACAACCACCGGACGGTACTATCTCAATCCTTTACTCTCTTTTTCCCAGGCTTTGCGCCAAGCCGAATAGATGAGATCCATGAACTGCGCTCTGTCGAGGATATTGTCAGGCATGATCACTTCGGCGCCGCCATCACCCTTCACCAGAAGTCCACGCTCCAGATCCTGAAGCGTGGAGGAAATGTGCACCTTCTTCAGATCGAACAGGTCCGGGTGCGACAGATAAACCGCCGGCAGAAGGTCCCATAGATAGAACGTTCCTTCAAAAACCCTGAGCCATTCCCGTACCATTCGTTTCCTGCGTTCCGGCCAGAACGAAATTTTTCCCATGTCTCCATCGCTGAAAGGCGCCTGAAGACAGGTATAGGCATTCATGACAACGACAGGGCATTTGCCATTGTTCAGGACCCGATAGGCCCCTTCCGGATTGCATGCGAGGTTCAGTTCGGAACACTGCCTACCATTGAGCGAGAGGTACCCAAGTATCCCGCCCATAAGCGAAATCTCATTGACCTTTCCAAAAAACCCACTGTCAATCCGCGACGCTTCAAGCAGGTTCGTCATTGAGCCGAGCGCGAGAATGTGTATCTGGCCAGGATATCTGTTTACCTGCTCTACCAGAAAAGCGGCGGCATCGCTCGGGCCTTCAGTAGTAGGCTTTTCGTTCAGAAAGTGGTGCCCCCACGTGCGCTTGAACCAGTCCGTCGTGTTCTGGTCAAAGTACGGCTTCCCTGAAAACCTCGGTATATCGGTGCGGTCAATGTCGTGAAGGAAGCGGTCGGTCCAGTATTCCACATCCCGCAGAGAGGCATTCGCATAGCAGTTCGTGATGCCGAGCAATTCGAGGTCATCGCAGCCGAGCACGTAGAGGATCGTGAGACCGTCATCGATCTCCGCGTAAGGCTTCCCCATAGTGTTGTCGCAATCGACAATGACCTTCGTCGCCATACATCCTCCCTAAACTCAAAATTAGTATATAGTCGACTATTTAGATTGTCAAATCTTATTTCTCCGGAATCATAGAAAACACTCTGTCCATTGTCGCGGAGCATCTCGCTGTTATGAGTATAATATGAATGTTTTTGTTGACAGATCGCAGAAATTGTCATAAAGTACCTATATTTCACTCATATGGAGGTGTTGCATGAAGAAGGCGATTTCCGTGTTGATGCTTTTCGTCCTGGTTGTGGCAGCCGCATTCGGCCAGGCCGCCCAGGCCTCTCTGATGAAGACCCTCGGCCCCAAGGGAGAAGAACCGACGTCCTACGACAAGATCACGATCAGTGCGAGTGAAAAATCCACGATCGGGGCCCGGCATCTGAAGGCTGCCATTCTCATGCACCAGTCGTCGGATTTCTCGAACGCCCTCGTGGCGGGCGCGAAGAGCGTGTTCGCCGCCTACGGGGTCGAGGTTGTGGTCACCACCGACGCGGAGATGGACTCCAACAGACAGAGGACGGACATCGAGACGGCCCTGGCCCTGAAGCCGGACATCATCGTCACCCTGGTCATTGACCCGGTATCCGGCGCGGTGGCCCTGCGCAAGGCCATCGATCAAGGCGTCAAAGTGGTGCTCATCAGCAATTTGCCGAACGACTTCGTCCACGGCAGGGATTACGCGGGAATCGTGACCGACGACCTGTTCGGCATGGGCAACGCCGTCGCCGAGATGATGGGATCGACTCTCGGCGGGAAGGGCAACGTTGCCCTCATCTACCATGACGCGAACTACTATGTGACCAATCAGCGCGACCGCGCCGTAAAGACCGTCCTGCAGGCCCGCTATCCCGGCATCAAGATCGCGGTCGAGAAAGGTATCGCGAACCCGAACGACGGCGAGGCCATCGCTTCGGCCATCATCACCCAGAATCCGAACGTCACTGCGATCTATGCGCCGTGGGACACAATCGCCGAAGGCGTCGTCGCCGCGGCGCGCGCGGCCGGGCGCAAGGACATCAAAGTATTCACCATGGACCTCGGCGCCAACAACGCCATGGACATGGTAAAAGGCGGCAACATCGCCGGCATCGTGGCGGATCTTCCGTACTCGCTCGGGGAGACCCTCGCCCGCATGGGCGCCCTCAGCGCCATCGGGGTAAAGACGCCGCCCTTCGTCGTCGTTCCCGCGATCAAAGTGGACAAGTCCAACATCAGGGAAATGTGGAAGAAATCGCTCAACAGGGATGCGCCCAAGGAAGTGTTGAACGCGCTGAAGTGATCGTGGCGGAAAAACGACATGCGTCTGTGGCCGGCGGGAAGACTTCCTGATCCGCCGGCCGCGGATACGCTTTCTGTTCGCCTGTTCCGAATTTAGCTTATACTGTCACCACCAGGTCGAAGCCTCTGGGGGATTGCCCACGTTGGTAGCTGGCGGTCTCGGTCAAGGAGAATACCGGATGAAGGACTTCGCCATTGAGGCGAGAGATGTGCGCATCGGATTCGATGGCGTCCCTGTTCTCGACGGTGTGGATTTTACGCTCGCAACGGGTGAAATCCACGCCTTGGTCGGCGCCAACGGCGCCGGCAAATCGACACTGATGAAAATTCTGAATGGCCTCTACCGCATGGACTCGGGCACGCTGAAGGTGTTCGGCAAACCCTCCTCATTCGCGACGCCGGAGGAAGCCCGCGCGGGCGGGGTAGCGATGGTCTACCAGGACTTGAGCCTCGTCGCCACACTTTCCGTGTCGGAAAACATCTTTCTCGCACGGAATCCTTTCCGCAAGGGACCGCTGCTGGACGACGGAAAAGCCCGCGAACGCGCGGCCGAGCTGCTCGCGTCGATCGGCGTGGACAAGTCGATTCACCCCGACGCCAAGGTCGGGGACATATCCATCGGGCAGCAGCAACTGGTCGAAATCGCCAAGGCCCTGGCGACCGAGCCCCGCATTCTGATCCTGGATGAACCGACCGCGTCCCTTTCCAACACGGAAATCGACATACTGTTCTCCGTCATGAAGCGTCTCAAGGACAGAGGAATATCCATCGTCTACATCACCCACTATCTCAGGGATATTTTCCGCGTCTGCGACCGGGTAACGGTGCTCAGGGATGGAAAGGCTGTCCTCACCGCCGCGACTGCGCAGACCTCGCTGGATCGTCTCGTGACGGCGATGGTGGGAGGAAATTCCGGTTCAGGCAGCGCATGGAAGAGAACCCAACGGGATGAAACCGGGAAACCCCTTTTCGTTGTGGAGGGTCTGCAGACCGATGCGGTGGAAGACGCGTCGCTGTGCGTGTATCCGGGCGAAGTTGTCGGTATAGCCGGCTTGCTCGGGAGCGGCAGGACGGAGCTCTTGCGCGCCCTCTTCGGCTGCGACCGCATCCGCTCAGGCAGGATCGAAGTAGATGGCAGGAAGGTTTCGATCAGAAGCCCGGCGGACGCGCAAAACGCGGGCATCGCCCTCGTGCCCGAAGACAGGCGGCGACAGGGGCTGATACTTGACTTTTCCATCGAACACAATATGGTCCTTCCTGTCCTGAAGAAAGTGCGCGGCCGGTTTTTGCTGGATAATGCCAAGAGCGTCGGGATGGCTGATCACTTCATCAAATATCTTGGCGTCAAGACCACGGACCGGAACCAGCATGTGCGATACCTCTCGGGCGGAAACCAGCAAAAAGTCGTCGTGGCCAAATGCCTTTCGGGCGATGCGAAGATCCTGCTTCTGGACGATCCCACCTTCGGCGTCGACTTGCATGCCAAACACGAGATCATGAAAATTGTCAGAGAGTTCGCGGCGGCCGGCGGGGGAGTCGTGTTCGTGTCATCGGAATTCAACGAAATCGCCGATTTCTGCGATGTCGTTTATATAATGAAGAAAGGCCGGATCACGGACATGGTGAAAGAATCCCTCACCGAAGACCGGCTTATGCAGATAGTGCAATAGGAGAATATTCATGCCGATCGCGACACTTCAGGCAAAACGACTCAAGGATTCCGTCGTTTACATCGTTTTCGCAGGGATATTCCTCCTTTTTTCCGTCATTCTGTTCAACAGGGGTTTCCTGAGCGGCAACAACCTCATGAACATCGCCCGCCAGACTGCCATGATAGCCATCATGTCGGTGGGCATGACCTTCGTGCTCTGCGCCGCGGAGATAGACCTTTCTTTCGGCGCCGTCGTGGCTCTCTCCGCGCTCTCGTCGGCCCTGACACTCCGGGCGACAGGGAGCATCGTCCTGTCGGTTCTGGCGGGCCTCGGATCAGGCGTCGCCGTCGGCGCCTTCAACGGCGTCTTCGTGGCCTGGGTGGGCATACCGTCCTTCCTCGTCACCCTCGGAACTACCGGCATCGTCAGCGGCGTGGGCCGATGGATGAGCCGCCTGCAGTCGATACCGGTGGACAACGATCCGTATACCTTCCTGTTCGGCTCCGGGGACATCGGCCCGGTGCCGATCCTCTTCGTGTGGACCATCCTCGTCGCCGGATTCGGCGCGGTGGTGCTGCGGAAGACCGCCTTCGGCCGGAAAGTGCTGGCGACGGGAGGAAACAAGATCTCGGCCATCTATTCGGGCATCAAGACCGACAGGATCAAATTCTCCGTGATGGTGATCAACTCCTTCCTCGCCGCCCTGGCTGGCATCCTGTATACGGGCAGACTCCACGGCGCGAGGTACACCCTGGGCGACAATGAGGTGATGATCGTCATCGCCGCGGTGATCATCGGCGGGACGAGCATGTTCGGCGGAAAAGGATCGGTATTCGGATCCGTCATAGGCGCCCTGATAATGGGCATTCTCAACAATGGCCTGATCCTGATGGGACTCTCGGTGGACCAGCAGCTCATCTCCCGCGGCATCATCATTATCGCCGCGGTGTCGCTCACCATGCGGGAGAAAAGGGGTAGATGATGGAACGCAGACTCGCCGCTGCCCTCGATGCGGTAGCGCACTGGTCGCCGAAGGAAAAGGCAGGCCAGCTCTTCCTGCTGGCATTCCCGGGCGGAGATCCGGCCCTCGCCCTGCCCATGATCGAAGAGTACAACCTCTGCGGCTGCTATCTGAGCCAGGACAATGCCACCACGTTCGGGGACGCGCGCAGGCTCACCGATGCGCTCAACGCCGCGGCGCGGGCGCGGACTCCCGGAGCCCCTCTTCTTCTCGGCGTGGACCAGGAAGGGGCCTGGGGAGTATTGGTGCCTGAATCGACGACAGGCCCGGGCAACCTGGCTCTCGGCGCCCTGCCCCCCGGGCGCACCGGAGACATGTACCGGGTTATGGGCCAGGAGATGGTGGAGGCCGGATTCACCCTCCTCCTCGCGCCCTGCGCGGACGTGAACACCGATCCCGATTCACCCATAATCGGCACGCGGTCCTTCGGGGAAAAACCCGCGGAGGTGGCGGCGCGCGTGGCCGCAGCCGTGCGCGGAGCGGCGGAATCGGGTATCCTGACCACGGTCAAGCACTTCCCGGGGCACGGCTCGACCCATGTGGACACGCATCGGAGCATCCCTGTCGTGGACAAATCCCGGGATCAGCTGGAGGCGGGGGATTTCCTTCCGTTCCGCGCGGGAATCGACGCCGGGGCGGACGTGGTGATGACTTCGCATATACTTTTCCCCGCTCTCGATCCGGTCAATCCGGCCACCCTCTCGGGCATCATCCTCAAGGACGTGTTGCGGCGGGACATGGGTTTCCAAGGCTTGATCCTCTCCGACAGCATGAATATGGGGGCGATACGCAAGAACTACTCTCCGGGCGAGGCCGCCATCCTGGCGCTGGAAGCGGGCGTCGACATAGTCATGCTCTCCGAAGAGCACTACGACCATACCGGCGCCTACCTCGAGACGCAGAAGGCGACGATCCGCGCCGTCGAGGCGGCCATCGTATCGGGGCGATTGCCCGCGGTCGAAGTGATGAAGAAGCTCGAACGCATCCTGTCCGCGAGGCTCCGTGCGGCATCCCCCGCCGCCCGGCTGAACGGTGTGTGGCCGAACGGTGTGCGATCGAACGGTGCGCAGCCAAACGGTGTGCAGCGAAACGGTGTGTGGGACGCGAAATCCATAGAGAAGACTGTCGCGGAGGAAGCCTGCGCGCTGTTGATCGATGAAGATCGGGTGTGGCCCGTTCCCGACATCGAGAACGTGCTCTACGTCAACGCGACACCGCGGTCCTCGTATCCGCGTGTCATGAATCCCCGCGGCATCGGTCCGAATCAGTCGGAGGCCGCCTTCGACGCCTTCAGACAGGAGCTCTCCGCACTGCGCCCGAAGGCTGTATTCGTGGAATTCGACGAATTTTCCTCCACGATGGACTTTGCCTCGAAGGCTGCCCGGCTCGTGCTCGTGACAGAGGACTATCCGCTGCCGGGAGAGGATTTCGAAACTTCGGCGCAGCAGGACCTGGTGCGCAGGACTGTGGCCGCGGCGCCTGAGAAGTGCGTTGTGGTGGGTTTGCGGAGCCCCTATGAAGCGAGGACCTACTCGGGGCTCAAGGCCTATCTCTGCGCATTCTCGAGCAGACCCTGCTCGGCCCGCGCCGCCGCGAGAGCCCTCCACGCGGGGAAGCGCGGCGGCAGCTCGCCTGTACGCTACCGCCAGGATTGAAGCTCAACCGCGGTCGGGATCGGGGCGTTCGTCCCCTGCCACGCTTGAGCCGCCCTTCTCGAGCTGGATCAGGTACGACCGCAGGTTCACGCCCATATTCCGGAGGCCCAGCTTTTCCCGCAGATTGTTGCGGTGGTTCTCCACCGTTTTGGCCGCGATGTCCAGCGCATCCGCGATATCCTTGGTGGATTTTCCCATGCGGATGAACTCGGCGATCTGCAACTCCGATGGGGTCAGTCTGGTGTAGACGGCCTGCGGCATCTCCGAGGGGCCGGGCGACAGAATATCGAGAAGATTTTTTTCGATGATGCCCAGGCAGAGGGAGAGCACAGGATCGGCGACCTTCTGCTTGAGCCGCATGAGTTCGGGCAGCCGCTTCTCGCGGATTTCCCTGTGCAGCGCTTCGTCGTTCACCTTCGGATCAAGCCGGCGTATGCCATCCAGGGCGGATACGAGTCGCTGCATATCGGCGAGGTGGTCGCTCGTCTTGTCCCAGATTTCCTCGAACTCGGCGCTTGTGGATTTTTCGTTCGGGGCGGAACCGAGCTGGAGCGCGTAGAGCGGCGGGTCGGCCTGGGTTCTGTACAAGGCGAAATCCAGATCGGTCCGGCCTTCGCACAGACCCTCGAACATGAGTTCGCCCGGCTCCTGCCCTCCTCTTGTGATGGACTCGCGTATCGTGGCCAGAAGACCATCCCCCACATAGGTCCGGAAGTCACGAAGATCGGCGGCTCCTTTCGCGATTGGCAGCGTATGGGATTTGACGCGCAGCGAAGAGTCGAAGAGAATCACGAAAACCGAGTTGCGGGCCAGGACGGATTCGAGGGCGACGCGGATGCGCGACAGTTCTTCCGTACGGTCCGAGAGGCTGCGCAACGACTCGATGATAGTTGTGGTTTCGTTCTGCACCAATGTGCCGTCCGGGTCGCCCGGCGCACCCTCAGTCCTTGGTCGCGCCAGGTCGGTCTTCATGGCGCCGTCCTCGTCTCCCGGTGGCGCCCCCTGCCGGGTCTGGCTCAAAATATACTCTTCCGAACCCGTGATCCGCAATGACCTTCGCCCGTCAGGACGGATGCAGGGCGGGCGGAGCGTCGGCCGGAAACCAGCTTGCCTTTCACTCGAACATCGAATCCGTGATGACGCCGAGTTCTCCCTTTATCGTGAGAAAGGCCTGGGTGACGTCGGGGTCGAAGTGCTTGCCGCGGCCGTTGCGGATGATCTGTGTGCTGATCTCGTCGGAGTAGGCGTCCTTGTAGATGCGCTTGGAGCGCAGGGCGTCGTAGACGTCGGCCACGGACATGATGCGCGCCGAGAGGGGGATGTCATCGCCCGCGAGGCCTTCGGGGTAGCCTGTGCCGTCCCATTTTTCGTGGTGGTATCCCGCGATGTCCACGGCCATGCTCAGAAGGGAGCACTCGGGGAAGGCCGTCGCGGCCATCTTGAGGTAGTTCATGCCGATGACGGAGTGGGTCTTGATGATCTCGAATTCCTCGGGATCGAGGCTGGCGGGCTTGAAGAGGATGGCGTCGGGGATGGCTATCTTGCCGATGTCGTGGAAGGAGCTCGCGACGAAGATGTTTTCGAGGTAGGTATCGTCGATCAGGTCGCGGTATTCGGGCTTCTTGCGCAATTCGAGGGCGAGCATTCTGCAGAAGTACTGTATCCGCTCAATGTGTTTTCCGGGCTCGTGATCGCGGGCTTCGGCGAGCTTCGTCACCGTCGTGACGAGAGCGATGAGTTCGGGATTCTTTACGGGGATTTTGGGAAGATGGAAACTTTCCGCCACATCCGCGCCGGCCCTCGCGAGCGTGTCGTCGTCGATGTACTGTGTCATGTCCCTGCCCTCCGGGCCTATGATACCATAGGTATCGGCCGATTGCTCCCGGGAAATGAGGTGTATCGGACAGTCTGCGCCCTGCCGGCGCCGGCACGACGCCCACGCGCGCGGCGCCGACAGAATCTTTGCACAAAGGACGCTGCCATGTTTTTGCTTCTGAAAAATGCCGATGTCTACGCTCCCTCGCCGCTCGGAGTCTGCGATGTTCTCATCGCCGCCGGCAGCGTCGTCGCCCTCGTGCCGGTTTTGGCCACAGCGGGAGCCGGCATCGATCCCGATACGCTTCCGGCCCCCTGCGAGACACTCGACCTGGGCGGCATGCGCCTCGTCCCCGGCTTCGTCGACGGCCATGTCCACGTGACGGGCGGAGGCGGGGAGGGCGGCTTCCGCACGCGCACACCGGAGCTCTCCTTCGGCGAAACCGCCCGGGCGGGCGTCACCACCCTCGTCGGTGTCCTCGGGACGGACGGGACGGCGCGGAGCATGGAGGCACTCGTCGCGAAGATCTACGCGCTCAGGGAGGAGGGGCTCTCCGCCTGGTGCTACACGGGCTCGTACCGCGTGCCGCTGCGGACTATCACCGGCGAGGCCGACCGCGACATCATGATGATCGAGCCCGTCATCGGAATCGGCGAGTTGGCCATCTCCGACCACCGCTCCTCCAGGCCGACCGTGGACGAAATAGCGCGGATCGCGAGCCAGGCGCGGATCGGCGGCATGCTCTCCGGCAAGGCCGGCATCGTCAATGTCCATCTGGGCGACGCACCCGCCTGTCTCGATCCTCTCGAGGCTGTCGTCGCTGCCGGTGACATACCGAGGACACAGTTTCTGCCCACGCACTGTGGCAGGACTCCGGCCGTGCTGGAAAAGTCCCTCGCCTGGGCGCGCTCAGGCGGATTCGTCGACTTCACGACGAGCAAAGTCGCAAATAATAAGGAAGAAAACGGGATTTCCGCGGCGCGAGCCTACGCGCGCTTCCTCAGAGAGGGTGTTCCCGCCGGCCGCATGACCTTCAGCTCGGACGGGCAGGGCAGCCTTCCCATCTTCGACGAAGCGGGCCGCTTCGCGGGACTCGGCGTGGGGACCTGTTCCAGCCTCGCAGGCGCGCTGAAGGAGGCCGTGTTCGGACTCGGGCTCTCGCTCGAGTTGGCGCTCCTGCCCATCACCTCCTCGCCCGCGGCCATCCTGAAGCTCGGCCGCAAGGGCAGGATCGGCGCGGGGGCCGACGCAGATTTCGTCGCCCTGGACTCAGGACTCGAGCCCTCCCTCGTCGTCGCCCGCGGGAAGATCCTCGTCCGCGATGGGCTCTCCGTGGTCGCGGGGACATTCGAGAGGACGGCGGGCGCTCTCCGGGACCCAGACGGGACCGGGGCGGGTCAGACACTCTAGGCGAAGGTCCGCCTGCGCGGGCGGAGCTCCGATTATCGGCTGATTTTCTGGATTTCGTAGCTCCAGTTTCTGATGAAGACGGAAAGCCTCGCTTCTCCCGACCGGGTCTCGCCGGCGAGTCTGCGGTAGGCCGTGGAGGCTTCGGGCAGGGAGGGGTGAACGATGTAGTCGAAATCGCCGATGGATCCGAAACTCGTGATTCCGGCGGGAGGGTGCCCCGCGACCTCGTGCCCTGTGAGCACCAGGACTTTCACGCCCGAACAGTCGTGGAGGATTTGCGATTTCACCGAGGCTTCGTAGGGGCGTTCGACGAAGAGCCTGCCTCCCGACAGGAAGGAGGTTCCCTGGATGATCCAGTCGAAGGACTGCCTCGTGTACAGATCGAGCCTGTCTCCGAGGATGAGGTTTGTCGCCGGGTCAAAGCGCCCCTCGGGCACGGATATCTTCACGCGCTCGAATCCGGGGCCGGTCTTTCCGAGACACTCGATGACCCCGAGATTGTGGGTCGAGATATCCCAGCGCCAGTCCAGCTCCGGCAGGTTTTCGGCGATGATCTCGGCCACGCGCGTGACCGTGCTTCCCGCCTCGAGGAGGATGCGGACAGTGTCGCGTTCGGGGAATTCGCCGCGGGCGTTCCGGATGAGGTCGAAGACGCCGTTTGCCGCCCGTATTTTCTGCGTGATGTAGAGATGGCGCTTCTGGGCGTAGGTGTCGAGGTCCCTGCAGAGCCCCAGGGAGGGTCCCTCCGGCCCTTCACTGCGCCTGAAGAGGCGCGATCCCAGCTCCTCCTCGTACTTGTGGATCTGGGTAGCTATCCAGGCATCGCTCGAGTACTTGATTCCGACTTTGTTTCCCAGATAACCGCGGACCCTGGTCATGGGAATTTCGATGTCGGATATGGAATCCGCTCCCGTCCTGTCGTATTCCTCCGAAAAGAGGACGAATATCATGGCGACGAGATCTTTTTGCCTCAATCTGTGGCGTTGGCTTGCCATGTCCATTCTGCTTCCTCCGATTCTCGGCCCGTGCAGCGCGGGATGGCCATCTTGTTCTGCGTATAAATGCCTGTTACGCATGAAATGCGTAACAGGTGAAAATGATGATGCAAGCATCAAATCCATCCGAAGTGTATCATGGTTTTTCTTTGCGCGCTTTTGAAACCGGATATAAAATCGTTTTCAGAAAATCCCAGGAGGCCCGATGTCATGAAAAAGACCGCACTCATTCTTCTCGCGCTCGCCGTATTGACCGGCGGCGTATTTGCCCAGAAACAAGTGAAACTGGTCATCGCCGGCCGCGATGGCGACTACGGCAACGCCATGCAGGTCGCTGTCGACGCCTACATGGCCAAGAATCCCAACGTCAGCTTCGAACTGCTCAAGCTCTCCGGCGACGATGTCTACCAGAAGACCGTCATCGACCTGAAGACCGGAACAGGCACCTACGACCTCATCCTCATCGACGATCCCAAGGCCATGCAATACCAGCAGGCCGGCTGGCTCGAAGATCTCGACGCGATGTACAAGAAAGCCGGCAAGGCCGTCGATTCCGACTTCATCTCCACGACGACGGATCTCTGCCGCTATCCGAACGGACCCAAGGGCAAGCTCTACGCGCTTCCCTTCGTCGGCAACGTCTCACTGTTCGCCTACAGGACCGACCTCTTCGCCAAATACGGACTCGCCGCCCCCAAGACCTGGAACGATGTCCTCGTCGCAGCCAAGAAAATATCCGAGAGCGACCCTTCAGTGTCCGGCGTCTCCTTCCGCGGCGTGAAGGGCAACCCCATCCTCACCGCCTTCCTCCCGATCTTCTGGTCCTTCGGGGCCGATTTCTTCGACGCCTCCGGAAAGCCGACCGTCAACTCCCCCGAAGCCGTGAAGGCGCTCAAGTTCTTCCTCGAACTGGCCAAGTACGGCCCGAAGAGCACGCCGATGAACAACACCGCCCAGGTCCGCGACGGCCTTCTCGCCGGCACCGTCGGCATCGCCCCCGAAGTCTGGCCGGCCTGGCTCGGTCAGCTCGACGATCCCAACCAGTCCAAGGTCGCGGGCAAGGTCAAGGTCACCAAACACCCGGCCGACGTGAAGAAGTCTTCTCCGATGATCGGCATCTGGCACATCGCCATTCCGGCCGCCTCGAAGAACAAGCAGGCAGCCTTCGATTTCCTCAACTTCGTCACGGGCAAGGAAACACAGAAGCTCATGGTCCTCAAGGCCGGCCTTCCCCCGAGCCGCACTTCCGTGTTCGAGGATGCGGAGATCCTCGCGAAGTACCCCTGGTACCCCGCCATCCGCGACGCTCTGGAAGACGGCGTGGCCCGCCCCCGCACCCTGTTCTGGGCCGAGATCGAGAACACTCTCGGCGGCCTCGTCCAGGAAGCCCTCATCGGCCAGAAAACCGCCGAGCAGGCTCTCAATGAAGCCAACGCCAAGATTGCCCAGATCATAAAGTGACCGACTGGGGACATTGTCGGAGCGCGACGCGCCGATCGGTGCGCCTTCGCTCCGACAATGTCCCCCATCCAGGGGCGGCGGACTCCGCGGCCTTTCCGACACGACACTCTCTACCTTCTGAAGACTTGGAGTCCCGACCATGATGCTTTCCGGACGCACGCGGGGCAAGGCCCTGTTTTATTGGTGCATCTTCGCTCCAGCCCTCGCCGTCATGCTGTGGCTGACTGTTTATCCGATGCTGACGGTGCTTTTCACTTCCTTCCAGAACTACAACTACATCTCGGGCGTCCGCAGATGGACGGGACTGTCGAACTTCGCCGATATCCTCTCGGACAAGCTCTTTCTGGCCTCTTTCGCCAATACACTGGAATACTGCCTCGCGGCGACGGCGATAGAAGTGCTCCTCGGCATCATCCTCGCTCTCGTTTTCTACGGCAATTTCAGGGGCAAGAGCGGCTTCATGATCCTGGTCATCCTGCCCATGATGCTGTCCACCATGGTCGTATCATCGGTCTGGAAGACCCTCTATCACTACGACATCGGGCTGCTCAACAACACTCTCGCCGCATTCGGCCTTCCGCGGGCCGGCTGGCTCGTCGATCCGAAGATGGCTCTCTGGTCCCTCGTCCTCGTCGATGTCTGGCAGTGGACGCCCTTCGCCTTCATCGTCGTCCAGGCGGGGCTCGCCTCCGTTCCCCAGGAGATCTTCGAAGCCTCCGTCGTGGACGGCGCGAGTTACCGGCAGACACTGTTTCGCATAACCCTTCCCATCCTGCGCGACCAGATTCTCCTCCTCTGCCTCCTCAGGACCATAGACACCTTCAAGGTGTTCTCCAAGGTTTTCGCGCTCACGAAGGGAGGGCCGGGCAACTCGACCGAGACGACTTCGTATTTCATTTACCGCGAGGCCTTCCAGTACTTCAAGCTCGGCCGCTCCTCGGCCGCGTCCATGATCACGCTCGCAGCCGTCGCCCTCGTTTCGGTGGTCTATCTCAGGAAAATCCTGAACACAAAGGAGGCCTGAAGATGGCATCGTTCGTCACGACCAAGCGCTCCGTGCTCTTCCCGTTCCTCCTCGCCCTTATACTCTTCCTCGCCCTTTTCCCGATCTACTGGATCGTGATCACCTCGTTCAAGACGCCGGTCGAAAACATCCTTCCGGTTCCGACCCTATTCCCGCACAGGATTACGCTGGAAAACTACGCGCAGATCCTGAAAGGCGGCTCGCTCGGCAATCTGTGGAACTCCGTGTTCGTCACCGCCTCGTCGACCCTCCTCTCGCTCGCCCTCGGATTTCTCGCCTCCTACGCGCTCGTGCGACACAAATTCCCCGCGAGACTCAACAACATCTTCCTCGTCTGGATCATCCTCGCGAAGATGCTGCCTCCGGTGGTCCTGGCCGTTCCTCTCTACGACATGTTCGCGAAGATGAAGCTGCTCAACAACCTCTGGGGCCTCATTCTCGTCTTCCAGGTCTACACCTTGCCCTACTGCATCTGGATGCTCTTCGGTTTCGTCAAATCACTTCCGATGGAGTTCGAGGAAGCGGCCGAGATCGACGGGGCTTCGCGGCTGCAGACCCTGAGGCTCGTCGTCCTGCCCCTCGTGCGGACAGGCCTCGCCGCGACGGCGATATTCTGCATCATCGTCGCCTGGGACGAGTTTCTCTTCACCATGCTGTTCACCCGCAGCCCCGAACTCCTGACCCTGCCTCTGAAAATCGCGAACTATATCGGCGAATACGAAACCCTCTGGGGGCAGCTCATGGGCATCGGCATGCTCGCGACCGTCCCCATCATCGTGTTCTCCAAGGTGGTCTACCGCCAGATGACGAGCGCCTACTCGCTGGGGCTCAAATGATGTCGCTCAACGCAGCTCCCTTGTCTGCCCCTCCTTTGACGGCGCCGCCGCTCGTGACCGCGCACGCGGGCTGCATGGGCACGGTGGCCAACAGCCGGGCGTCGATCGTGGCCGCCTTCGCCTCGCGCGCCGACATCGTCGAGGTCGACATCCGCGCGACAAAGGACGGCATCGTCGTCCTGACTCACGACGACACCATTCCTCTGCCCGGCGGCGGTCGGGTCAGAGTGGAGGACCTGGCGTGGGAGGAGATACGCGCGGCCTCCGCCCCCGGTGGGGAGGAAGGCGTCATGCGGCTGGAGATGCTCTTCGACCTGACCGGGGAGCTGGACCGGACAATGCGCCCGGGCAGGAGGACTGTCCTCAATCTCGACGCCAAAGAACCTTCCGCCCTGCTCGTGGCCGCCCTCCTTCTTCGCGCCCGGGGCATGGAATCCGAAGTCATCTTTTCGGGGTTGGAGATCGGGGAAATCGCGATCGCGCACGAAAGGCTTCCGGATTTCAGGTACCTCTTCAACGCGGACGCCCTCGTGCCGGCCGGAAGAGCGAGGTCCGGGGATATGGATCGCGTCTGTTCGCTGGCATCAGAGCATGGTTGCAGCGGAATCAACCTCGAATGGACCCGGGGCTCGGCAGCTTTCGTCGAATACGCGCGGAATCGGGGGTTGCCCGTCATGCTCTGGACCGTGGACAGGGAGGAGGACATGCGGACGGTCCTCGCGTACGGGCCGCATTCGATAACGACCAACCACCCCGACCTCCTCGCCGCGCTGATCGAGAGTTCCGGGAAGGAGAAGTGCAATGTTCTATGACATCATCATGCTCGGACATGTATCCAAGGACATCCTTGTGGACCATCTGGGAGTCGAGAGCCGGCTTCTCGGCGGCGCCATCGTCCACTCGGCCGTCTCGGCGGCCAAGGCGGGCGCCCGCGTCCTCGCCATAACGAAAACCGCGCCCGGAGACGCCGCTTCCGTCGGCTTCATCCGCGAGGCCGGGGTCGAGCTCATCGTAGGCGAGAGCCCCGAGACCACCTCGATCCTCAATGTCTTCCGGACTCCGGATCACGAGAGGCGGGATACGACCCTGCTCTCGAGGGCCACTCCCTTCAGGGCCGCGGACATCCCGCGCGACGCGAGGGCGACCGTGATCGACATGGCCGGGCTTTTCGTGGGCGAATTGCCGGACAGTCTCATAGAGGAGCTGGCGGGAAGGGCGAAGATCGCCGTGGATGCCCAGGGACTCCTGCGCAATGCCATGCCCGACAAAACCATGAAATTCATCGACTGGGCGGAGAAGAGGCGTTACCTGCCTTTCGTCTCGTTTTTCAAGACCGACGCGGCCGAAGCGGAAATTCTGACAGGACTTTCGGACCGCGAGGAGGCCGCCCGCGCCCTCGCATCCTGGGGAGCGAAGGAAGTCATGGTCACCCACAACAGCGAAGCGATCGTCCTCGTCGAAGGACAGGTCTACCGGGCTCCCTTCACGCCCTCGAACCTCTCGGGAAGGACGGGCCGGGGCGACACGACCTTCTCGTCCTATCTCGCGCGGAGGATAACGCACGATCCTTCGGACTCGGTGCGCTTCGCGGCGGCCCTGTGCTCGATCAAGATGGAGAAGCCGGGCCCCTTCTCGGGAAGTCTCGACGAAGTCTACGAGCGGATGGAGCGCGATTCCGGGCGCTAGGGGGCGAGCCTTGTCCGGCCGCCGGAACTGTCGGTGGCCGGCAGGGGGCAGGCCGAAGGTGCGCGGGCGATGACCGCCGGGCTGGCAATCAGGCGAGTCCGGTCGACCTCAGGAAGACGATGGATCCGGCTATGGTGAGGGCGGACATGAGGGTGCTCACGAGCACTATGTCGCCCGCGAGGTCGGCGTCGCAGCCCATGACTTTGGCCATGGTGAAGCTCGCCATGGCCGTGGGGGCGGCGCCGAGGAGTGTCATGAGGGCGACGAGATGGCCCTCCATCCCGCCGAGCGCGAAGAGTCCGCCGTAGACTATGGGGCCGATGAGGGTCTTGATCGTCGCGGCGCCGAGGACAGGGCCTATGTGCTTCGGCCTCGATCTTCCGTACATGTTCGCGCCGATGTCGAGAAGGGCGAGGGGGACGGTCATCCCGGAGAAGTATTTGATGAAAACCGACGCCGGGCGCGGAAGCCCCGTCCCCGTGAGAGCGAATGGCAGTGCGGCGAGCACCCCGATGATCATGGGGTTGGTGATGATGCCTTTTGCGAGTTCGGAAACGGAAAGCCGTTTGCCACCCCGCGCGTTCAGGGTGAGGATGATGACCGAGACCACGTTGTAAGTCGGGACGATGATGGCCATGAGGATGGCAGTCTGCGCCCGCGATGCCTCCCCGAATACCTGGACGACCATCGGCATGGCCATGAGGACGATGTTGCCGCGGAAGGCTCCCTGGATGAAGGAGCCGCGCGTGGGGCGATCCCGTATGGCAAGGCTTCCCGCGATCCAGGAAATGGCCAGAGTGAGGAAGACCGCAGCCAGCGCCAGCGCCGCAAGCTTCCCCGTGAACAGGCGGGCGATGTCCGAAGTGTACAGCGAGTCGAAGACGAGGGCCGGGAAACAGTAGCGGAAATTGAAGCGGGCGGAAACCTCGCAGAATTCCTTCGTGAGGAAACCCCTCTTCCGTATGAGATAGCCGGTGGCCACCATGAGGAAGACGGGAAGGACAGTTCCGATCGCGAACAGCAGGTTTTTCATCATTGTGGGGGAGGTTCATGCCGGCAGTGGGACTTGAACCCACACGCCCTCGCAGGCAGCAGATTTTGAGTCTGCCGTGTATGCCATTTCACCATGCCGGCGCGGATGTCCTTGTTTGTACTATGGAGCCCGATGACAGTCAAGGGCGGCCGCGCGGCGTGTTCATCCGGATGCGGGTTTCACACTCCGCGGCTCGCTGCGAGGCGTGTTGATTCCGGCCTCCCGGCGGAATACTATGCTCTATCACGATTCGGGGAGGAAAGTACGATGTCGGATACTCTGGCTTGGGGTCTCGGGGTCGTGAAGTCGGTGCAGGCTGTGGCATCGCCGGGGTTCACGGTGGCCATGAAGGCCCTGTCCTTCGTCGGCTCTCTTGAGTTCTACTTGGCCTTCCTGCCCCTCGTCTATTGGTGCGTAAACCGCAGGAAGGGAGTGCGTCTTGGAATTGTCGTCCTCCTGTCGTCCTTCCTGAATCTCTGGCTCAAAGAACTCATCATGCAGCCCCGCCCCTACCAGATGGACAACTCCGTCATGCTCGATACGGCGGAATCGTACGGCCTTCCTTCGGGCCACGCGCAGGGTTCGGGAGTGTTCTGGGGAATGATAGCCGTACTTTTCCCGAGAGCCCTCTTCACCGTCGCGGCGGTCGCCCTCCCCCTTCTCGTCGGTTTTTCCCGGATTTATCTCGGTGTCCATTTCCCCACCGATGTGTTCGCCGGATGGGGTCTCGCCCTCGTCTGCGTAGCTCTGTTCCATTTCCTGGGGGAGCGGGCCGGAGCCCTCTTCAAATCCCTCGAGCGCCGTTTCAAGATCATAATCCTCGCGGCGATCGCGCTCGGCATGAATTACCTCATGACGAGCGACACCATGATCGCGGGGGCATTCTTCGGCTCCGGAGTCGGCTTCGTGATCACCTCGGAGGATATGGGCTTCTCGGCGGGAGGCAGGATCGGGACGAAAATTCTGCGCTACTGTGTGGGCATCGCGACGACCCTGGTTCTCTATCTCGGCCCCAAGTACCTCATCGGCGACGCGTTCCCTTCCCAGGCCGGCCTCATCCGTTTCCTCCGGTACGGGATAGTGGGAATATGGGTGACCCTCGGGGCTCCCTGGCTCTTCCTCAAGCTGAAACTCGCTGATCGGGAAGACTGAAGCGGGGATCGGCATCAGCCCGAGCCGCCGCTATTAGCGCTGAAACGGGCCCGAGATGGCTCTCCTCCTTGCGTCTCGCTTTCTGCGCATCACTCGGCCAGGGTGTAGGTCTTGTCGGTGAGCTTGAACAGTTTGCTCGCTCCGGGGCTCAGCCAGACGCGGTCGGCGCTGTCGATGATGACAGCCTCGGCGCCCTTCATGGATTTGACGAGTTCGAGTCCCCTGTCCTTGCCCAGCGCGAAGACCGAGGTCGAGAGGCCGTCGGCGTCTATGCTGGAGTTTGTCATGATTGTCACCGATTTGAGTCCGTTATCCACGGGGAAGCCCGTCTTCGTGTCGAGGATGTGGTGGTACCGCTTCCCGTCCTGAATGAAAAAGCGCTCGTAGATTCCCGAGGTGACGACGGTGATGTCGAAGCCGGTCACGAGGCCGATGTAGCTGTTCCGTTCCTTGTCGGGATTCTGTACGCCGATCTTCCAGGGATTGCCGTCTTTTTTCTTTCCGAAGACGAGAACATTGCCCCCCAGATCGACGATGGCAGCCTTGACCTTGTGGGCGTGCAGTATGCGGTCGCACTCGTCGGCCGCGTAGCCCTTCGCGATGGCGCCCAGGTCGAGCCGCATACCCGGGGAGGCCAGCCGCACAGTCTTGGCCTCGGCGTCGAGGCTCACCTTTTTCCAGTCTATGAGTTTGAGGGCGGCGGCTATGCTCTTTGCGGGAGGAACCGAGGCGCCTTCGCTCCCGATGTTCCAGAGCTTCACGAGCGGGCCGACCGAGGGATCGAAGGCTCCGCCCGTCAGCTTCGCGTATTCGAGGGCCTTCGATATGACGTAGAAGGTATCGTCGGAAACCTTGACCGCGCCGGCAGCGCCAGTGCGACCGGCCGCCTTGTTGACGGCCGCGATTTCGGTGCCGTCCTTGTTCGCGCTCATCCTGTCGTCTATGGCGCGGAGGCGGGCGAACACGTCATCGAGGGTCTTTTCGTCGCCCCCCTGGACGAGTTTGATCGTGCAGGTCGTGCCGAGAACGAATTCGGTCCTCGTGTCTTCGGCGGGGAGGCGTGGGGCGCAGGCGGCCAGGAAGGCGGCTGATGTGAGTATAAGGAGCAGTTTTGCGGTTGGCATCGACATGATGGAGCCACTATGCCTGAAACGTGGCGTTTTCTTCAACGGGTGGAAAAGTGACGGGCTTCCCTGCCGATCGTCGTCTCCTCTCCGTGTCCGGGATAGACCCGGGTTTGGGGTGGAAGACTCATGAGTCTTCCCAGGCTGGATTCGAGGGCGGCGGGATCGGAGTCTGGCGCGTCCGTCCTTCCGACTCCATCGCGAAACAGGGTGTCGCCGGAAATCAGGATGCCCTCGGCCGCGTCGTGGAGGCAGATGGAGCCCCGGCTGTGTCCGGGACTGTAGATGACCCGCAGCCCCGTGCCCGGAATCCCGTCGCCTTCCGCGAGGAGAAGATCGGGCTCGGGAAGCGGATGCCAGAAATGGGAGAAGTACCCTGTGGCCCGTATGGCCCGGAACAGTTCCCGGTTGGTCCTTTCGCCTGCGGCCCCGAAATACGACGCGTCTCCGGAGTGAACCGCGAGAGGTATCGGCGGGGAGTTCCGATTCAGGAAAGCCTCACGGACTCCAGGAATGGCGCCCGTGTGATCCAGGTGTCCGTGTGTGGCGACAATGAGCGAGGGGAGGTGGCCGAGAGCGTCCAGCCATGCGACGATTTTTTCGGCTTCGTCGCCCGGATCGACGAGAACGCAGGCTCTCTCATAGACGAGGACATAGCTGTTCTCGTCTATGAAACCGACCTTGAGTCTCTCGACCTTGACGGACATGCTCAGGGCTCCTGCCCGCCTTCCGGCGACCGGACTTCGGCCTCTCCGGCCTGGGAGTCGCCTTCTTCCGAGGGAAGCTCCTGCGTCCCCGAGGCTTCCCGGGGCATCTCGCCGCGGGGTTTGGCCGGCCCGACAGATATGGGACGACCCCGGAGTTCGGCGCCATTCACGGCCTCGGTTGCGGCCTGAGCCTTCTCCGACGCGATGTCGATGAAGCAGTAGTTGTCGAAAAGTCTCACCTGTCCGACCTCGTCGACGCCGAGTCCGGCCTTCTCCATGAAGAGATCCCTGACTTCCGCGGCGCGCAGCCTCTGCCTTCTTCCCATCGATACGAAGAGAGGCGTGGAGGGAACGGAGAGCGCGTAGGAAGCCTGACGGGGCTTGGAAGACTGTGCGGTCTGGGTTTCCTGCGCCTCGGCGCGAGGACTTTCGGGTTTCGGACTCCGGGGCTTCTCCTGCTCGGGCTTTGCCTGCCGGGATCTGGCCGGGGTTTCCTTCGGGGTTTTCTTCGCAAAGGGGGACTGCGATCCCTGGAATCGCGGACTCCCGCTCTCGAAATCGGATGCGCCCGGACGGCCGGCAGCTGACTGGGAAGCCTTTCCTGCGGGGCGGGTGGAAGGATCACCCGTCAGTACGGGTTTCCGCTGAGTCCTGATTCTCGGTTCTTCGACTTTGGCGGATGCCGGCGCGGGAACGCCTTCCTGCTGGGCGCGCGCGGAGACGCCGCGCGAAAGCCCGGCTGCCCTCATGATGAGTACGGCAGCTGCGTAGGAACGCATGTGGAAGGGAATTCTCCGGCGGAAGGCCGCGCGGATCTGCCCGAGCGTCTCGGGGTCCGCCGGGCTTTTCAGCTCCGTGAGGAGGCCTTCCAGAAATGCGTCGAGGGCGTCCGCTGGAAACCGCATTGATGACGGATCGCTTGGCACGTGGATCTCCTTGGGAATACAGAAACGTAGTGCTACATTGTGCCGTAAAGACGACATATCCGCAAGCCATTTCGGTATCTCATGGACAAGGTGGCCTCCTTCCGGTAGATTTAGCCTGTGTACGGAAGAGCCGCCTGGCAGCATTTCCGCGCGCAGACTGATGCTGTCCGGATCGCCCCTGGCGAGACCGGCCGGGGAGGAAAAAAGGTGGCGGCCGTCTGTCTCAGCCTAACAGGTAAAACCATAGCGGAAAATCTTGCCGCGCTCGAACGCTACCGGAACAAGGTCGATCTCGTCGAACTCCGGGTCGACTGGCTCGAGCCCGAGGAGCAGTTCCTCGTGCGGTCTTTCCCCGCCCTCGCAGGCCTGCCCGCTATCCTCACCGTCAGGCGCAGGGTCGATTGCGGGATTTTCGACGAGGGAGAGGGCGTCAGGCTCGTGATCATCGCCAAGGCCCTGTCCTACGCCCGCTCCGACAACCGGGCTAATTTTGCCTATGTCGACCTCGAGGATGATTTCCGCGTTCCCTCCATCGAAGATGCCTGTCGCGTGTTCGGGACGCGCATCATCCGATCGAGATATTATCCCAAAGGCATGCCGGACTCTCTCGACGCGGTCTGGTCTGGTCTCTCCTCCGAGCCGGGAGTCATCCCGAAGCTGGCGGTCACTCCCCAGGGGTCCGAAGATCTTGCAAGCCTGGTCTCCTGGGCAAAGACTCTTCCGCCGCGGGACAGAATCGTCGTCGGCATGGGAGATTACGGCTATCCCACCCGGATACTTTCCTCCCGGCTCGGATCCATGCTTTCCTACTCGAGCGCCCTGTCCTTCGGCATGCCCACGGCCGCGCCGGGACACATCGACCCGGACAAGTTCGCCGATACCTACCGGGGCCGCGAGACGACGAAGGATTCCACAGTCTACGCCCTCGGCGGAGGCCGGAGCGTAATCGGCTCCAAGTCTCCCGCCCTCCACAACCAGGCCTTCAGGGAAGCCGGCATCGACGCGGTCTACGTTCCCTTCCCCTCGGACAGCGCCAAGGGATTCTTCGACGCGATAGAGTCCGCCGGCGCGCGGGGAGCGGCGGTCACGGTACCCCTCAAGGAAGCCATCATACCCTACCTCTGCCGCACCTCCTCCGAGGTCGACGACATCGGGGCCTGCAACACGATCCTGAAGACGGACTCAGGCTGGGAGGGATTCAACACTGACGCGTCGGGCTTTGAACGGAGCCTCCTCGAATTTCTCGGACGGGACAGTCTCGATGGCATGCGCGTCACCCTTGTCGGCGCAGGAGGCGCCGCAAAGTCTGTCGCCCTGGTTCTTTCCCGGAACAGAGCTTCTTGCGTCATACTCAACCGGAGTGTTTCCAAGGCAAAATCCCTCGCGAACCGCTATGGCTTCCGGTGGGGCCCCTGCGACGACCGCTCCCTCGACCTCGTCGCCGACCATGCGGACCTCATCGTGCAGGCTACGAGCGTCGGCATGACGGGCGGAACTCCGGGAGACCCGCTGGATTGGTACGAATTCCAGGGCCATGAGGCTGTTTTCGATCTCGTGTACAGGCCTGAGCGCACCGAACTGCTCACGCGGGCGGAAAAGGCGGGGTGCCGGGTCTGCAACGGCTATCCCATGCTCTGCTATCAGGCGGCCGAGCAGTTCCGCATCTGGACAGGCCTCACTCCTCCCGAGGTATACCGCGGGGAAGGCTGAAGGTCGCCGCATGCCGGATTGGCGAAAACCTCCTGTTTCCCTCGATCCGGCAATCGCGCAGGACGGCGTCGCGGGCCCAAAGGCCTTCCGCGCCGCAGACATGTATCAGGAGAGCACTCTCTCCACATCATTATCGGGAGCAACTATGGCCAAATCGGCATTCGTAGCAATCGCGGGCCGGCCTTCGACCGGCAAATCCACCCTCGTGAACGCCCTGTGCGGCGGCAAGGTATCCATCGTATCGCCCGTGCCCCAGACGACGCGGAACGCCGTGCGCGGCATCGTGAACAGGCCGGAGGGCCAGCTCGTCCTCCTCGACACGCCCGGATTCCACATTTCCGAGAAGCGGCTGAACCAGAAACTGCGCGATGTCGCGGTCGACGCATTTTCCGACGCTGACCTCGTCATCTACATGGTCGACACGACGCGGAGGCCCGGCCCCGAGGAGGACGCCCTCGTCGCAGCGCTCGCCCGCGTGAGCGTCAAGGTGATCCCCGTGCTCAACAAAACGGATTCACCCTCTTCCGACCCGGCCGCGAGCGTCGAATACCTGTCTTCCCGCTTCCCCGGCGCGAAGATTTTCGCGATATCGGCGCTGCAGAAGACGGGCCTGGAGGAGCTTCTCTCCGAGCTGTATGCCCGCGCCGAGGAAGGTCCCGCCTGGTATCCCGAGGAATATTACACCGACCAGGAGCCTGTGTTCCGCATCGCCGAGATCATCCGGGAGAAGATCATGCTGCACACGAGGGAGGAGCTCCCCCACGCCGTCTTCGTCGACTACCGCGATTCCTCCCGGACGCCCGGCGGCACGCTGAACGCGGAGTACGACCTTGTGGTGGAGCGGGATTCGCAGAAGGGCATCCTGATCGGAAAGGGTGGCTCCATGATCAGGATCATCAGGGAAGAGGCCGAGGTCGACCTCGACGAGATTTTTGACTTTCCCGTTCGGCTCAAGCTCCAGGTCCGGGTCGATCCCGACTGGAAAAAGGATGAGAATCGTCTCGGAAAGCTGATTTTCTAGGCCCGCGCGGGACTCGGCCCGGGTTCGCGGACTGGTTCCGCGGCCTGGAGCCGCGGCTTGGAGCCGGTAGGGGCCGGGATTCAGTCCAGGGCCTTCACTTTCTGGAAATTCCTCAATGCCTCGTCGAATCCAGAGTCCATGCAGATGGAGAGGGCCGAGGCGGCCTTCGGGAATATCGAACACTGGAGAGCTTCGCGCTCTGCCTGGCTGAAATCGGAGAGTACATAGGCCGCGATGTCGCTGTGGTCGGGTCGGCCGATACCGAAGCGCATTCGCGCGAAGTCGCGCGTGCCGAGCCTCGCTTCGAGGGAGCGCAGCCCGTTGTGACCGCCGAGGCCTCCGCCCTGCTTGAAGCCGAAAGTTCCGAAAGGCAGCTCGAGCTCGTCGTGCAAGGCGAGAATTTCCCCGGGTCCTATCTGGAAAAAACGCATCAGCTCCGCGGCCGAGTCGCCGGAGAGATTCATGTAGGTCTCGGGCATGAGGAAATAGATTCTGCCCGCGGCGGTTTCGCGCGCAGCGTACCTGCCCTTGAATTTGCGGTCCCAGCGGAGTTCGCCGAAGAGGGGCAGGGATTCCAGGAACTGCCAGGCGACATTGTGTCTGTTGCCGCGGTGTTCGCGGCCATAGTTTCCCAAAAAGGCGTAGAGTCGGATCAATGCGGTGTTCTCCGGCTGGCATACTATACCGAAGGTCCGATTCCTGCATAGCGAAGGCGCGCGCAAGATTGTGGGCGCGGCATTATCATCATATAATGAGCGGCGCGGAGCGGCGACGAAGACCGGCCGCCACGGAGCCGACATGGAAAAGACAGTCTACGTCATTGGCCACAAGAATCCCGACACCGATTCAGTCGTGTCCGCGGCCGCCTATGCCGAGCTCAAGCGGCGCCTGGGCATGGAGAATGTCCGCGCCGCCCGGGCCGGCGCCGTCAATCCCCAGACGGAGTACATTTTCGACCGCTTCGGCCTCGATCTGCCCGAGTTCATCCCCGATCTCGTTCCCAAGGTCGACTATTACTTTACGCGGGAGGACGCGACGGTCTCTGAGAGCACGCCCCTGTGGGAAGCTCTCAGCCTCATGGGAGAGACGGACCGCAAGATCCTGCCCATCGTCGACAGCCAGGGACGATACAAGTCGATGCTCCACTACGGCGCCTTCGCGCAGAACATCCTCGCCAAGGTGAACCCGCAGAAGAAGGCTGTCATTCCGACGAGCGTCGGACACCTCGTCCAGACGATAAAAGCGCAGGCCCTCGTCACCTTCGATGAGGGCGTACTTTTCAAGGCGCGCATGGTGGTGGCCGCCCTCGCGACGGAATCCTTCCAGCGCTACATGAACGCCGATCCGGCCGACAACAAGGTCGTCCTCGTCGGCGACCGCGAAGAGGCCCAGAAAATCGCCATCGAGGCCGGCGTGCGGGTTCTCATCGTGACCAACGGCGCCATACCGTCCAAGGAACTGCGGGAGCTGGCCGAGCGCAAGCGGGTCTCCATCCTCGTCTCTCCCTACGATACCTCGAGCACCGTTCTCCTCACCATCTATTCGACGCCGGTCTGGACAATGGGCGACGAGACTATAAAGCCGGTCTCCCGATTCGACCTCATAAAAAGAGCCAGAAAGGCCATCACCGATTCCCCCAGCCGCTCCGTGCCCGTAATCGACGAGGATGGACGCGTCGTCGGCATCCTGACCGAGGGCGATCTCATCCGCGATGCCAACATCGAGCTCATCATGGTGGACCACAACGAGTTTTCGCAGGCCATAGACGGGGTCGAGCACTACCGTGTCCTCGAGGTGATCGACCACCACCGGCTCGGCTCCTTCTCGACGAGCTATCCCATCACCTTCATAAACCGTGTCGTCGGCTCCACGAGCACGATCGTCGCCTCGATGTTCCGCGAGACCCGGACTCCGCTTCCCAAGCCTCTGGCATCGATCCTGCTGTGCGGAATCCTCTCCGACACCATCGTCCTGCAGTCGGCGACCGCGACGGATGTGGACAGGGACATCGCCGAGTACCTCGCGAGCATAACCGACCTCGACATCCAGGCGCTCGGGACGGACCTCATGGCCTCGGCTTCGGAGGCTGCCAGACGCCCGACGGAAGAGATCGTCGGCATGGACATGAAAGAGTACAGCGCCTTCGACAAGCGCATTTCCGTGAGCCAGATCGAGGTGGCGGGAACCGCAGGAATCATGGCGAGGCGGGAAGAGATACTCGCGAGCCTCGCGAGCCACAGGATGGCGAAAGGATACTACCTCTCCGCGCTCATGGTCACGGACATAAACGAGCTGTCGAGCCTGCTCTTCGTCGAGGCTGACAGGGACTTTCTACCCTACATCAGCTATCCGCGGGTCGAACCCGGGGTTCATGTCCTCAAAGACCTGCTCTCGCGCAAGAAGCAGCTCATGCCGGCCCTGCTCGAGATGATCGAAAAGGCCGACAAGGGCTGAAGTGACTCCGGGGCGACGCGGGACTCAAGTCCCCGCGCCACAGCACTTCTTGTACTTTTTCCCCGAACCGCAGGGGCAGGGATCGTTCCGTCCGACCTTGGGGCCTTCGCGCACGACGGTCTGCGGAACGACTTCGCCTTCCGAGTAGAGCCAGCGACCATCCTTCTTCTCGAACTTCGCGATCTCGCGGTGCTCCTCCCGCAGCCCGTCCAGCACGTAGGTGGCCGAAAACTCGACCTCGCCCGCCGTGTCATCCACTCCGCCCTTCGCAGTCCTGTGAATCTTCAGGCCGAGCCAGTTCGATTTCTCGCTCCATTTCCGGGTGGAGTCGAGGTCGATGCCCTCGGTCTCGACGCAGGTGGAGACGATATAGTCGACCTTGGATTTGACGTAGGCTGTGTAGCGGCTGCGCATCAGCGCTTCGGCCGTCGGGGCGGCGAGGCTGCCCGCTATGTATGGGCCGCAGCACTCGTCATAGGCGCGGCCGGAGCCGCAGGGGCATTTTTCCATTGAGAGCTCCTTGTCCGGAAGTGGGTTACATACCCCGCAGCTCGCCGCGGGGTCGTCGATCGTCTGCGTCCGGCATCCGGAGCCGGACAAGTCGTGCGCAGGGTTTCTGTCAGTGAAGGGCGCCCGAAGCCAGGAAGGGCAGGGCGATGAAGTTGCCGATCATCCCTCCGAAGCTCGAAAGGAAGAATATGAGGAGGATGTGGGTGACTCTGTTTCTGTAGAAACCTTTGATGGTGGAGATATCCTCGGTCAGGGCCTCGAGGTCGCGCACCGTCGGTTTCCGCAAGAAGGCTTCCGAAAGACCTGCAAAGAGGCCGACGCCTACGAAGGGGTTGAGGGTCGCGAGGGGCGCGGAGACGAAGGAAAGCAGAATGGTCAGAGGATGGGCCAGGCAGAGGGCCGAACCGAGGGCCGCGAGCGAGCCGTTAAGGAGGACCCATCGCAGGAGCATGGCGAGGCTGGCTTGGGTACCCGAACGGAAGAATCCGAGGATGATGAGGCCGATTATGGCAGCCGGTATGAGCCAGCCTGCGGCCTTTGCGAGGGCGGAGGGGGGCGGGACAAAGTTGATGTCCGAGACCTCGCAGGCGGCCTGGACATCCTGACTCGCGTCGAGCTTGCAAAGCCACTCCTCGATGCCATTGAGGTGTCCCGCCCCGACTACGGCGACGACGAGTTCCTCCCGGGATTCGTATATCTTGCTCGCGAGGTAGCGGTCGCGCTCGTCGATGAGGACGGTCTTGACCGAGGGCAGGAAGTCCGCGAGCTCGCCCATCATCTGCTCGAGCTCGCTGCGCTCCTTGAGTTTTTCGATCTCCTCTTCGGTCAGCTTTTCGTTGGAGAAGGAGGAGCTGACGAGGCTTGCGAGGAGCTTGGACCGGTTCCAGAGGCCTGATTTGGCCCAGGCGCGTTTGAGGGTAATCTGTATGTCGCGGTCGCAGAAAGAATAGGGGATACCGAGGGATTCCGCCGTTCTGATCGCGGCGAGCATCTCTTCTCCGGGCTTGACGCCCAGCCCGGAACCCATGCGCCTCTGGAAACCCGAGAGGGCGAGATTCGCCATGAGAAAGAAACCGCGGCCTTCCTTGAGGACCTTGCCGATGTCGAGTTTTTCCCAGCTTCCGCCCTCGTTCATGGAGCGCCATCGGGTGGCGTCGATCTCGACGCAGACCCGGCCGGGTCTCTCGGTCTCGATGAGGGCTGTGACTTCCTCGATGCTTTCCTGGGAGATGTGGGCCGTTCCGGCGAGAATGATGGTTCGGTTTTTGAGTTCCACGCGGCGCACTGTACCGGACATGCTGTGTTCCTTTGGCCCGTTTCCGGCCGTGTCCTGCGGTTGCAAAGCTCCGGCTGGGCCTTGAAGGCTGATAGTACCTTATTGAATGCCGGTATTACAAGAATGCACCGACCGGCGCGGCTGGATCGATCGCGCCCTTGCGGACCATGACCCCGTAGACGAGGAGCTGCAGGAGGGTGCGCTCGAAAATCGTCCCCATCGACCTGACAAGCCCGTCGATGGAGGAGATGAGGCGGATAATCCGTTCGCAGTCCGCGAGCGAGTACCGTTTCATGGCCGTCTGGCTCTGCTTCTGTACGGTCCTGCCCCTGATGCCGAGCCTGAGGCAGGCCGCTTCGAAAGGGATGCCCTCTGCGCAGGCCGTGTGGAGTTTGTGCAGTCTGCGGAAACTCCAGGTGAGGGCCGAGAGGATCGGGACGGCCCCGCCCTGACGGTCGGCGAGGACTGCCTCCAGAACGGAGAGTGCGGTTTCCGGGTCGGAGGTCGCGATTCTCTCGAAGAGGCTGAAGGAATCCTCCCTGCGATTGCGCGCGACCGCGGCCTCCACCTCGGCTTCCCCAAGATTCGAGCCCGGGGGAAATCCCGCGGCGAGACCCAGACAGGCGGCTTCCAGCGCGCCGGTCTCGTTTTCGACCAGCTCGAGGAGGGTTTCGATGCCCGCGTCGTCTATGGAGAGGCCCGAAGCCGCCAGTCTGGACTGTACCCAGCGGTTTTTCTCGTTTTCGAACATCTCGAAGAAGGTCTTCTTGTTTTCCTTCCCCACCGCTTCCTCGAGGGATTTCTCCACGGAGAAGGTGTCGGTGACGAAGAGGATGACGGCGTCTCCGGCGGGGGAGGCGAGATATGCCTTGAGCTCGGCGAGCTCGGTCTTCGCCTTCACGGTCTCCGCCCCGCGGTACTCCACGAGCCTCCCGGAGGAGAAGAGGGACCCGTTTCTGAGGAGGAGGAGGAGCTCGGAGACCGGAGTATCGGCCGCGTAGAGTTTGTGGATCTCGGGGTCCTGTCCGGAATTTTTTGCGAGAGCCTGGCGGATTTCGGCTATGAAGGCGCTCCGTTTGCCGATTTCGGGGCCCGCGAGGACGTAGGCCGGGACTGGGTTCACCTCTTCTGACCTCAGTAGGTGCGGATGATGCCCTTGAGGCGCCCCAGAATTTTTACGTCCTGGGTATAGATGGGGGCGTAGGCGGGATTTTCGGCGACGAGCTTAATGCGGTTGTTCTCGCGGAAGAAGCGCTTGAGAGTCACCGAGTCGTCGATCATGGCGACGACGATCTCGCCGTTTTCCGCTATCTGGCTCTGCTCTATGACGGCGATATCCCCGTTGAAAATCCCGGCATCCTTCATGCTGTCTCCTCTGACGGAGAGGGCGAAGGATGTGCCCGGGCGGGTCATCTCCGAAGGGACGCGCACGAAACCGGAGAAATTCTCTTCCGCGAGAATGGGGCGTCCGGCCGCGACCGTCCCGAGGAGGGGCAGGTCGGTCACGCTCGGATCGATCTTGTCGCGGTGAAGGATCTCGATGGCGCGGGAGCGGTTTTCGCCGATGCGGAGGTAGCCCTTTTTCTCCAAAGCCTTGACGTGGTCGTAGGCTCCTTTGACAGAAACGGAAAAATGTTCCGCCACCTCGCGGATAGTCGGAGGGTAGGAGTGTTTTTCCACATAGGAGGCGATGAAGTCGAGAACTTCGCTCTGTCTGTCCGTCAGGGTCTTCACCGGTCCGTCCTCTCAATTCCGCTTATTATGCGTAAAGTATACTCCACCGTCTCGGGAGCTGCGCAAGTGGTCAGGCGCCCAATTCCTCTTCGAATCCCGAATCGAACAGGGCCTGGATGGCCCCGGCCGCCTGGACTTCGTCCGCGCCCTCCGTGATTATCTTTATGGGCGTGCCGTAGCTCGCCCCGAGAGTGATGATTCCCATGATCGATTTCGCGTTGATCCTGTCGCCGGCCTTTTCGAGCCATATCCGCGAGGCGAACTTTGTGGCCGTCTGCACGAGTATCGCCGAAGGCCGGGCATGGATTCCCGCCCTGTTCCTGATTGTGACCATCACTTCTGTCATCGTTGTCTCCTGCACCGGCCGATCAGCTGTCGTCGCGGTTGAAATACATGGTCCTCGCGTTTTCACTCTCGAGCCATCTGAGCACGTTCTGATTGAATTCCTGGGCCGAATGGTAGCCCATTTTCTTGAGCCGCTCGTTCATGGCCGCCGTCTCGATGATGATCGGTATGTTGCGGCCGGGCTTTACCGGAATCTCGAGTTTGGGAACCCTGACTCCGAGGATCTCCGTCGTCATTTCGTCGGTGCCTATCCTGTCGTAGACCTTTTCCGGGTCCCAGTCCTCGAGCTGGCAGACGAGCTGGATCTGTTTCTTGTCGCGGATGGCGCCGACTCCGAAGAGGTGCGTGATGTTGATGATGCCGAGGCCCCGGATCTCCATGTGGTGTCCGATGACCTTGTTGGCGCCCTGTCCCATTATGATGGAACCATTTATGCAGCGTATATCGACGACATCATCGGCGACGAGGCGATGTCCCCTCTCGATGAGTTCGAGTGCGGTTTCGCTCTTCCCGACTCCCGATTCGCCCATGAGGAGGATGCCGATTCCGTAAACTTCGACGAGGACGCCGTGAAAGGTGGCGCGGGGGGCGAAGATGTCCGAGAGTATCCGGATGACGCGGACGGAAAACTCGCTCGTGGAGAGGTCCGTCACGAGGATGGGGCAGTTTGCGGCGTCAGCCGCGGCGAGGAAGTGTTTGTCGGGAACGAGGTCGTTCGTGAAGATGCAGCAGGGCATCTCGTAGGAGAAGAGGCGGTCCAGCACTCCCAGCTGGTTTTCGGCAGTGAGTCTTGAGAGGCAGGCCGACTCGCCCCGGCCGAAAATCTGGAGCCTCTGCCAGGCGAAGGCTTCGTAGAAACCCATGAGGGCGAGTCCCGGTCTGTTGAGGTCGAGAATCGTTATCTCGCGCGAGAGCCCGGAGCGTCCGGCCACACAGCGTATGTTGAGGGAACTCTGTTCCTTGAGGTCGAGGTCGAGAAGGTCCAGAACGGTGAATTGCTTAGGGGTGCTTGCGTCCATCACGCGGAAGTGTACTACGAAGCGGGGATATCGTAAATGCCGGAAGAGGCCGCCGGGGGCCCCTTCCGGTCGCGGTCGTCCTATTTCTTTTCCTGGACTTTCTCTTTTTCTTTCGTGATTTTCTGTTCCAGCCGGTCGAACATCTTGTCGATGCCGGAGGTGATGTCGAAGGAATCCTCCTCGACGTGGGCGCGTATGCCCCAACGGAAATTTACCGTGGCTTCGATTTTATAATTCTTGGCGTCCTTCGTGAAAACGAAAATGAGATCGACGATCATGTCCTTCGCGTACTCGATCCTCTCGAGTTTGCTGTTCAGGTATGCTGTACTTGCCTCACCCAGGTCGAAATGCACGGAACGAACGTCGATATTCATGCATGCCTCCTTGTATTTTCGGGAATCCCATGATCCCCGGCGAAAACCGGCCTTGATTCCCCGGTTTTCGTTGATGCCTGATCCAAATATACTGCCGGGAGGGCCGCCCGTGACGCCCCGTCGACATGCATTATTTCATGTGTGCCGACGGTTGAAGGAAGAATCGAGGTCGAGCTCTCCCCGATACTTCGCGACTGTCCTTCTGGCAAGTTTAATTCCTTTTTGGGACAATACTTCCATGATGTCGCGATCCGAGAGAGCCGCATTTTCGGCCACGATGATTTCGCGTATCACTTCCTTGACACCCTCCTTCGAGAAATCCGAACCCTGAGAGCCGGCTCCCGTGATCGAGTTCGTGAAAAAGTAGCGGAGATCGTAGATGCCCCACTCTGTCTGCATGTACTTGCTGTGGGCTATGCGGGATACGGTGGTCTCGTGTACGCCGATTTCCTCCGCGACGTCTTTCAGGGTGAGGGGGACGAGGCCTTTGGGCCCTCTCAGAAAAAAGCCCCGCTGGTGTTCGACGATGGCGCGGGCCACTTTCAGGAGAGTCTGGTTGCGCTGCTGGATGCTGCGGATAAAGAATTTCGCCTGGCCGATGTTCTCCCGGACGAAGGCGTTGGTCGCCTTGTCCTTCGTTTTTTCCGAAGAGAGCTTGTCGAAGAAGGGATTGATGCCGAGGACGGGGATCTCGACATCGTTCAGAACGATGACGAATTCGTTGTCCACGACCCGCACCTTCAGGTCGGGTATGACGTATTTCGGCTCCTCCGCCGAGTACCTGCGGCCAGGGAAAGGAGCGAGGGCCTTTATGAAGCGCACCGCGGCCTCATATTCCTCTTGGCTCAGCCTGAGTTTTTTCCGGATTTCGGCGTCCTTGCCCTTTTCCAGAAGCTCGAGGTAGTTGGTGAGGATCTCCGACACTCCCTTGGGCGGCGCCTCATCCAGATTGGCCTGCACGTGGAGGCTCTCCCGATAGTTGGCGGTGCAGCTACCCTCCGGCTCCAGCCGGCGCACGAGGTTCATGGTTTCGTCGATGATGTCCCGCCCTATTCCGGGGCAGAGGGAGTAGGGATCTTCCTTGTGGAAACCGTCGTCGTTGAGGTTCTGGATCAGCGTTTCTCCCACCAGTCTGTGGGTTTTGTCCAGGGTCTGGAGCCTGAGCTGGTAGAGGAGGTGTTCCTGAAGGGTCTCCGGCCGGGCGATGCTGCCTTCCATGAACATGCGCTTGGAGTCATCGTCGGAGGAGGATCGGGAAGAATATCCCGGATCGGAGCTGTTCTCGAAAGGATCATCGTGTCCCGCCCCCGCTCCGGGATTTTCGGCATTTCGGAACCGCTCGAGACTCAGGGTGGACCTGTCTTCTATAATCTCGAGGGCAGGGTTGGCTTCGATCTCGGCCTGAATGGCTTCCTGCAGTTCCTGGACGGGCAGGGCCATGAGGCGGATGGACTGTATCATCTGCGGGCTGAGCTTCTGGCGCTGTTCCGCGACGAGGGTGGCTCTCTGGAACTGCAATCGATCCTCCCTTTCTCTTTAAATGTATGCCATCGGCGTGGACTGTCAAGGACGGAGAAAAGACGTTTTTTACTCTAATAGCAAATTTCGTACCAAAACAAGGCCAAACCGCGGTACACTTGTGTCATATGGGCGCCGGCTCGTATTGACGCTGTTCGGTCTCCTTATTACTTTTACAGGTACAAACAGAAATCCGAAAGGATGCAATCCAGGCAGGAACATGTCTACACAGAAAAACAAACATCATGGGGACGGAAGCGTGTCCCATGGAGCCAAGGCCAGCCACGTGAACGAAGGCTCAGAGTCCGCGGGCCGGCCGGCGGAAACGCTTTCCGCGAATCTCGAAGTCGAAGCCCCTCTTTCTCAGGAAGACCAGGCCGGACAGAGTGGCGGCTGTCAGGAAGCCGGGCAGGACCAGTCCCGCGAGCTCGTGACGGTCAAGACGGAACTGCTTGCGGCCCGGGAAGAACTCGCCTCCCTCAACGACAAATACCTCCGCAAGCTGGCGGATGAGGTGAATTTCCGCAAGCGCATGGCCAGGGACAAGGAAGATACCCGCCGCTTCGCTATCAACGCCTTTCTCGGCGACATAGTTCCCATTCTCGACGATTTCGACAGGGCCCTGACCGGCAGCAATTCAACGACGGAGGTCGACCATCTCCGGGAGGGAGTCATCCTCATACGTCGCCAGCTCGGCCAGATGCTAGAGAACAAGTACGGCCTCAAGCGCATGGTCTCTGTAGACCAACCCTTCGACCCCAATTCCCACGAGGCAGTGAACATGGAGATGGGAGATACCGAGGAGCCCGTCGTCTGCGAAGAGTACCTTCCCGGCTATGTCGTGGAAGAGAGGGTCGTGCGCACCGCCAAGGTCAAGGTTCGGATGCCCGCGCCCAAACCCGCCGTGGAAGCTGCCACGGCGGCTGTCGCCTCCGGCCCCGAAAATGGGACGGAAGGCCCGGCCGGGCTGGCCTCCGGCGATTTCCCCGACGTCGCCGGAGCCGGCCCTGAAACCGGCCCGGATTCCGCTTCCCGGCCTTGAGGCCGGGGCTTCAAACTGATACGTATATAAGGAGAGACAATATGGGCAGAATTATCGGTATCGATCTTGGAACCACCAATTCCTGCGTCGCGGTTATGGAAGGCGGAGAGCCCCTCGTCATCGCCAATTCCGAAGGTCAGCGGACCACTCCCTCTATCATCGGATTCACAGGCAAGGGCGAGCGCGTCGTAGGCCAGCCGGCCAAGAACCAGATGATCACCAACCCCGAAAACACGGTGTACTCCATCAAGCGCTTCATGGGCAGGCGGTACGCGGAAGTCCAGAACGAGATCAAGCTTGTCCCCTACAGGGTGAACGACAACGGGAACGACGTTCGCGTCGACATCTCCGGGAAAGGATTCAGCCCCCAGGAGATTTCGGCCTTCATCCTCCAGAAGATGAAGAAGACCGCGGAAGACTACCTCGGCGAGGAAGTCACCGAGGCCGTCATCACCGTTCCCGCCTACTTCAACGACTCCCAGCGCCAGGCCACCAAGGATGCCGGCAAGATCGCCGGCCTCGAGGTCAAGCGCATCATCAACGAGCCGACGGCCGCCTCCCTCGCCTACGGCTTCAACAAGGATCAGAAGAAGGAGAAGACCATCGCCGTGTACGACCTCGGCGGCGGTACCTTCGACATTTCCATCCTCGAACTCGGCGAGGGCGTCTTCGAGGTAAAGTCCACAAACGGCGACACCCACCTGGGCGGCGACGACTTCGACCGCCGCATCATGGAGTGGCTCATCTCCGAGTTCAAGAAGGACACCGGGATCGACCTCTCCGGCGATCGCATGGCCCTCCAGCGCCTGCGCGAGACCTCCGAGAAGGCCAAGATCGAGCTCTCCGCCGTCCAGCAGACTGACATCAACCTGCCCTTCATCACCGCGGACGCCTCCGGTCCCAAGCACCTCCAGAAGACCCTCACCCGCGCCAAGTTCGAGCAGATGGTCGAGGACCTCTTCATCCGCTCCCTCGATCCCTGCAAGAAGGCGCTCGCAGATGCCGGCCTCACCGCCGCACAGATCGACGAAGTCATCCTCGTCGGCGGATCGACGCGCATTCCCAAAGTAGTCCAGATTGTCCGCGAGCTCTTCGGCAAGGAACCCTCAAAGGGCGTCAACCCGGACGAGGCGGTCGCGGTCGGCGCGGCCATCCAGGGCGGAATCCTCGGCGGCGACGTGAAGGACGTCCTCCTCCTCGACGTAACCCCCCTCTCCCTCGGCATCGAGACACTCGGCTCGGTCTTCACCAAGCTCCTGCCCCGCAACACGACGATCCCCTGCCGCAAGAGCCAGATTTTCTCCACGGCTGCGGACGGACAGACGGCTGTCTCCATCCACGTACTCCAGGGCGAGCGCGAGATGGCGGCGCAGAACCGCACCCTTGGTCGGTTCGACCTCGTCGGCATTCCCGCCGCTCCGCGCGGCATTCCGCAAATAGAGGTCACCTTCGACATCGACGCGAACGGAATCGTCCACGTCTCGGCAAAGGACCTCGGAACCGGCAAGGAACAGAAGATCCGCATCGAGTCCTCTTCCGGCCTCAACGACTCCGACATCGACCGCATGGTCAAGGAAGCCGAGGCCCACGCGGCCGAGGACAAGCGCGAGCGCGACCGGGCCGAAGCCCACAACGAGGCCGACAGCATGATCTACACCACCGAGAAGTCCCTCAAAGACTACGGCGACAAGATCGGCGCCTCCGACAAGGCAGCGATCGAGGCCGCTATCGTGGAACTCCGCAAGGTGATCGACAGCTCCGATGTCGAAGCCATCAAGGCCAAGACCGAGGCTCTCAAGCAGGCCTCCTACAAGCTCGCCGAGGAGATGTACAAGAACGCGGGCGCCAATGCCGCCGGCGCGGCCGGAGCCCAGGGGCAGCCTGGCGCCGATGCGGGGACGGCTGGCGGGGCGGGCTTCAACCCCGGCCAGGGCGGCGAAACCAAGAGCGCCGACGACGTGGACTACAAAGTCGTCGACGACGAAGACAAGAAATAAATCCGCACTGCGGTTGACCTCGAAGAAGGAGGAACTGTGTTCCTCCTTCTTCCGGTTTCACGGTCAACCCCGAGCGATCCAAGGATCCCTACGTGGCCAAACGCGATTATTACGAAGTCCTGGGAGTTCCTAAGGACTCATCGAAAGACGATATCAAGAAAGCCTACCGCAAGCTCGCCATCCAGAATCATCCGGACAAAAACCCCGGAGACAAGGCTGCCGAGGAGCGCTTCAAGGAAGCGACCGAAGCCTACGAAGTGCTCGGCGACGAGCCCAAGCGTCAGGCCTATGACCAGTTTGGCTTTGCCGGAGTGGAGGGCATGGGCGGGCAGGGCGGAGCGCAGGATTTTTCTTCCGTGTTCCAGGGCTTCGAGGATATCTTCGGCTCCGGCGGCGGGTTCGGGGATTTTTCCGGCATACTCAATTCCTTTTTCGGCGGCTCCGGCGGCGGACGTTCCCGCGACCGGGTCTCGCGCGGCTCCAATCTCCGTTACGATCTTGAACTCCCCTTCGATAAAGCCGTTTTCGGCACGACGATCGAGATCGCCTACAGCAAGGAAGATGCCTGCAAGTCCTGCAACGGCACAGGTTCCTCCGACGGCTCCGGAAGACGGACCTGCCCCACATGCCAGGGAGCCGGGCAGGTCAGGCGCAGTTCGGGATTCTTCTCTGTGTCCCAGCCCTGTCCTTCGTGCCGGGGCGAGGGCGCCATCATCGAAAAGCCCTGCCGCGAGTGCGGTGGCTCCGGGCTGACCAAGAAAAAGCAGAAGATCAAGGTCACGATTCCTCCGGGCGTCGAGGACGGAAGACGGGTCAACATTCCCGGCCAGGGCGATGCGGGACCCAACGGCGGGCCTTCGGGCGACCTGTTCGTGTTTATCCATGTCCAGCCGCACGAGTACTTCGAGCGTCAGGGCAACGACCTCTACTGCGCCGTCCCTGTATCCATTGCGACGGCCTCCCTCGGCGGCGAAATCTCGGTCCAGAACATCGAGGGCGCGAGGATCACCATCCAGGTACCTGCCGGCACACAGAACGGCAAGCTCCTCCGCGTGCGCGATCAGGGCGTGCCGGCCACCGGTTCGAGGCGCGGCGATATGTATCTCAAGGTCATGGTGCAGGTTCCCCAGCGCCTCTCCCGCCGCGGACGCGAGCTTCTTGATGAGTTCCGGAAAACGGAGGGCGAAAACACCGAACCGCTGCTGATAAAACTTTCGGAGGTCAAGAACCAGTAATTGTGAATGGCGTCTTTTCTTGATGCGCGGGCATTCGGAAAAACGCCAGAGATGATTCCCAGGCGCATAGGGGCTGACGTTTTCCCGCTCCCGGTTTTCCCTGTAGCGAAAAGAAGCCGCCTTCAGAACCAGCATGTTCTGAAGGCGGCTTCTTCTGTTATTCGTTCCATACGGACTGGTGTGGAGGAAAATCCTCTCTCCCGGCTCATGAACGTATGTCCGCGGAATGCATACAAAGAGCACAGCGCGTTCATTGTCCATTCATATTCATGCTGTACTCTCTGTCTGTACACGGAATGAAACGAGGTGGGCCTGATGGGCACGAAGAAAACGACGATATTTGTGGTCGACATGACCTGTTCCGCCTGCGAAACGCGGATAAAGAAGGTTCTGGAAGCCCTGGATGGCGTCATCGCCGCAGGGGCTCAGCTCAAGGGCGGCCGTGTAGATATTGAATATGATGACGAAAAAACGACGATCGGAGCGATGAAGGCGGTAATCGAAAAAAACGGCTATACGGTCGGGAACAGCAAAAGCGCGAGCACGACGATCGCCCTTGGAATCGGCCTCATCCTCGCGGCCCTGTACATGATCGCGAGCGCGGCGGGACTTTTCAACGCCATCCCCGCGATAAACGCTTCCCTCGGCTACGGCATGCTCTTCATTGTCGGAATACTGACCTCGGTTCACTGCGTGGCCATGTGCGGCGGCATCGCCCTGTCGCAGAGCATCGCGAAGCTCGAAAAGAGCCCGGCCTCCGCAGATCCCTCCCGCGGCCGGTCGGCGGAAGGCAAGCTCGTGCAACTCATTCCCGGCCTTTTGTACAATGGCGGCCGGGTCCTCTCTTACACCATTCTAGGCGGTGCAGTCGGAGCCCTCGGAGCTGCGTTCAGCTTTTCGCCGGTCGTGAAAGGAATCATTGCCGCCGCTGCCGGCCTCTTCATGGTTCTTCTCGGACTCAAGATGCTCGGGGTCCTCTCCGGGCTGCCGAGAATTTCCCGGGTAATCCCCGCCTCCCTCCGGAACGTCGCAGGTCGATTCTCATCCGCCCTCGGAAAGCGCGGCCCTTTCGCGGTGGGACTTCTCAATGGCCTCATGCCCTGCGGCCCTCTCCAGACCATGCAGCTCTACGCCCTCGGCACCGGCAGCCTCCTGGCCGGCGCTCTTTCCATGTTCATCTTCTCGGTCGGCACCGTGCCGCTCATGCTCGTCTTCAGCCTCGCGGCGGCCTTCATTCCGAAGAAGTTCGTTCCCGTAATGGTCAAGGCGAGCGCCATTCTCGTGATGTTCCTGGGCCTGATCACATTCGGCAGGGCAGTCGCCCTCGCCGGCGTCGCGCTGCCCAGGTTCCCGTCCCTCAGGGCCGGCCTCGCACAACTTTCAGGCGCTCCGCCCAGGACTGGCCTTGCCCCGGCGGTTCAGGTTGCCGATCGGCCGGAACCAGGAAAGTCCGCCGCGCCCATCAGGACCGCGGTCAAGGACGGCGTGCAGACCGTGCTCACCGATTTCGGATCCTCGGGGTACTACCTGCCCTTCGTCGTCCAGGCGGGAGTTCCCGTAAAGTGGACTATCCGTGTCACGGCCGCCGGACTCAATGGCTGCAACAATCCGATCACCGTTCCTGCCTATGGAATCAAGAAGACTCTGGTACCCGGAGACAACCTCATCGAATTCACGCCGAAAAAAGAAGGTTTTATCGCCTATACCTGCTGGATGGGGATGATTTCGAGCCGCATCACGGTGGTAAAGGACCTCGCCGGCAAGACTTCCTTCGAGGGGAGCAAAGAATTGACCTTGCCTGAATTGCTCGCGCAGGCGTCCGGACAGGGTACTGGTGCCGGATCGGGTTCAGGAGGATGCTGCTCCAGCGCGACCAACCCGGCCTTCGCCGGAGGAAGGGTTTCCGTCGATACCATTGGGCTTCCCACCATCAAAGATGGTGTCCAGGAGATAACCGTAACGGTGAATGCACAGGGCTATTCGCCGGCCGCGCTTGTCCTCCAGAAAGGAATGAAGGCTGTGATCACCTTCAAGGTC
This sequence comes from Treponemataceae bacterium, assembly GCA_963678065.2. Taxonomy (GTDB): domain Bacteria; phylum Spirochaetota; class Spirochaetia; order Treponematales; family Rectinemataceae. Next base: position 66,131 of record CAXXVZ010000002.1, on the reverse strand, counting down.
GATGAGCTCACATCCTGCAACAATCCTATCTCCTTCCCCGAGTACAATGGCCGGATCGACCTGAGAGGTGGAGAAGCCAGGACGCCAGCCATCACGGTGACGGAGGATTTTACCTTCCAGTGCTGGATGGGAATGCTTCACGGATACGTGAAGACAGTCGACGATCTGTCGAAGGTGGACCTGCAGAAGGTGAAACGGGAGATAGGCGCGTACCGGGCAGCAGGGGGCGGGGGCTGTGCGGGTATGTCCCCGGCCGGGAATCGGTGAATCCGCAGGGAAAGCACAGAGTGTTCACACTCCATTCACAGGAGGTGGCTATCATGAATATCGAAGATCCGGTCGTCGACCGTGCGTATAAAACTTTCCGGGAAGGAATAGGGCAATGAAACGAGACATACAGGCATCGGTGAGCGAGTTCATGGGACGGTATCACGGGGCGGCCATGGCCCTGTGTTGCATAGTGCCCGTCGCGATAGTCGCGGCTCTTTCCCTGAGCGGTATCGCACGGGGACTCGGCGGGCGTTTCCTTTCCCTCGCAGCATCGCTTTTGTGTCCGATATCGATGATCGCGATGATGATATTCATGGGCAGAGGTCACGGTCGCGGAGGCGGAAAAGAGGCCTCCGGGCTCTCATGTCATTCGTCATCCGAAACGGCAGTCGACGGTGCAAATGGCCCTGATCGGGTGGGCGGACAGTCGGATAGTCCTAATACCCCTCCTTCTGAGGGTGCTTGACCTGCCGGGAGAATGGATGTAAATTCGATTATCGACCCCTCCCTACCAGGGGAGGGGTCGATAATGATACTCGATTCTGGGAGGCCTTGAGCATGGACCATTGCAGCGCAGAGAGCCGAAAAGCCTTGACCCTTCTCAAGACGGCGAAGGGACAGGTGGACGCGGCGATACGGATGATGGAAGAAGATCGCTACTGCATAGATGTGTCCAAGCAGATACTGGCTTCGGCGGCCCTCTTGAGGAAGGCGAATCTGGTCGTCCTGCGCCAGCACATCGACACCTGCGTGATGGACGCCGTCAATGCGGACAAGGGCGCGGAAAAAGTCGAGGAGATAGCCCAGATACTCGAGCACTACATGGGTTCTCCAGACAATTGATGATTGCGAAGGAGTAAAACATGACCCAGGTGCGGCAACTCACTATACACGGTATGACCTGTGCGGCCTGCGCCCAGGCCTCTGAACGGGCGGTCAAAAAGCTTGCCGGAGTAGAGGAGGCCGCAGTCAACTTCGCGACCGAGAAGCTCCTCATCAAATTCGAGGACGGGAAGCTGGGCATCGACGAGATCGTGGCGGCGGTAGGGAAGGCAGGCTACGAAGCAGTTGAGGAGCGGGCTGAAAAGGAAGTCACGATCCCCGTCGGCGGAATGACCTGCGCCTCCTGCTCCGCGGCGGTCGAGCGCGCGGTCAGAAAACTGCCCGGCGTAGTCTCCGTTTCGGTGAATCTCGCCACCGAGAGAGCTTTCGTGAAGTACGATCCTTCATCGTTGAGGCTTTCGGAGATCAAGCGCGCGATTACGAAAGCCGGTTACACTCCGCTGGCAATAGAGTCGGGCGCGAAAGCGGTGGACGAGCACAAGGCGGCCAAAGAAAAGGAAATCCGCGTCCTGTGGACCAAGTTCATAATCTCGGCGGCCTTCTCCCTGCCCCTCTTGTACATCGCCATGGGCGCCATGCTGGGATGGCCCCTGCCTGCGGCGATCAACGCGATGAATTACCCCCTGCGCTACGCTCTTTTGGAAATCGCCCTCGTGATACCCGTCATAGCCGCCGGATACCGGTTCTATGTCGTCGGCTTCAAAGCCATACTGCACCGCAGCCCGAACATGGACTCCCTCATCGCTATGGGAACCTCGGCCGCCGTCCTCTACAGCATCTATTCGGTCTTCGGCATCGCGGGTGGCAATTTCCGCGCCGTGGAGAGTCTGTATTTCGAGACAGCCGGCGTCATCATAACCCTCATCCTCCTCGGAAAGTCCCTCGAGGCCGTCACCAAAGGCAGAACTTCGGAGTCGATCAAAAAACTCATGGGTCTCCAGCCCAAGACGGCAACTGTCATCCAGGGCGGAGTCGAGGTGGAGATCCCGATCGACGAGGTCGAGGCCGGCGACATCATCCGCGTGAGGCCGGGCGAAAAGATTCCGGTCGACGGCGAGGTCGTGACCGGCCGGAGCGCCGTGGATGAATCCATGCTCACCGGGGAGAGCATGCCCGTGGAGAAGGAAATCGGCGACGCGGTCATCGGCGCGAGCATCAACAAAAACGGCTCGATCACTTTCCGCGCGACGAAAGTCGGCACCGACACCGTCCTTTCGCGCATCATAAAGCTCGTCGAGGACGCCCAGGGCTCGAAGGCTCCCATCGCCCAGATGGCCGACATCGTCTCTGGCTACTTCGTCCCGGTCGTCTTCGTCATCGCCCTTCTGTCCGCCCTCGTCTGGCTTCTTTTGGGCCACACGCCGGTTTTCGCCCTCACGGTCTTCGTGGCGGTGCTCACGATAGCCTGCCCCTGCGCCCTCGGCCTCGCGACGCCCACGGCCATCATGGTCGGCACGGGCAAGGGCGCCGAGCACGGCGTCCTCATCAAGTCCGGCGTCGCCCTCGAGACGGCGCATACGATAGATACTATCGTCTTCGACAAAACGGGGACGATCACGAAGGGCAGGCCGGAGACGACAGACATCGTACCCGCGAGTGGCTTCACGGCGGATGAAATCCTGGGTCTCGCGGCCTCGGCTGAAAAAGGATCGGAACATCCCCTCGGAGAGGCCATCGTCCGCGCCGCGGAAGAGAAGGGCATAACCCTCGTCGAGGCGAGCGATTTCAGCGCGGTTCCGGGTCACGGAATCGAGGCGACGGCGAATGGCCGGCGCGTGCTTCTCGGCAACGCCAAGCACATGGCCGGGAGCGGCATCGGGCTCGGCGAAGGCGCCGCCCGGGCGGACCGGCTCGCCGGAGAAGGCAAGACGCCCATGTTCGTGGCCGTCGACGGGAAGTACGCGGGACTCATCGCGGTCGCCGACGTCGTCAAGGAATCGAGCGAGCGCGCCATCGCGGCCCTCCACGGCATGGGCATCCAGGTCGCCATGATAACCGGCGACTCGGCGAGGACTGCGGCGGCCATAGCTTCTCAGGTCGGTATCGACCGCGTGCTCGCGGAGGTCCTGCCCCAGGACAAGGCGCTCGAAGTCAAGAAACTCCAGGCCGAAGGGCGGAAGGTCGCCATGGTAGGAGACGGGATCAACGATGCCCCCGCCCTCGCGCAGGCCGATATCGGCATCGCGATAGGATCGGGCACCGATGTGGCAATGGAGAGCGCGGACATCGTCCTCATGAGAAGCGACCTCATGGATGTCCCGACGGCGATCAAGCTCTCCAAGAACGTCATCCGGAATATCAAGCAGAACCTGTTCTGGGCCTTCGGCTACAACGTTCTCGGAATCCCTGTCGCGGCCGGCCTGCTCTACGCTTTCGGCGGCCCGCTCCTGAATCCGATCATCGCCGCCGCCGCCATGTCTATGAGCTCAGTATCGGTCCTGACCAACGCATTGCGACTGAAACGGTTTAAACCGTTCAATTGATAACCACGGAGGTTTTGTCATGAGAAAACTGCTTACTATCGAAGGAATGAGCTGCGGCCACTGTGTCATGCACGTGAAGTCCGCGCTGAGCGAGGTCCCGGGAGTGACGAAGGTCGATGTCGACCTGATCAAGAAGAGCGCGATGGTGGAAGGCGAAGCCCTCAATGACCTCGCCCTCAAACATGCCGTAGCCGAAGCCGGCTACCAGGTCACCGCTGTCCTCGGCGGATGATGATGTGGACGATGATGATACGGATGATGATAGTGAACCGATCAGGTTCCAGGGAGTCGGTATGAAAAATGTGCGATATGGTTTCGTAGCGATTGCTGCAATCGTCCTGGCTATGGCCGTGAGCGGCTGCGCGGCCACCGATGTGGTCGGAAAGGTCGCGAAGACCTCGTTCAAGGCCGTTCTCGACGCATCCAAGGATACAGTCTCGTTCTCCAAAGAGGATGAATCCTGGGTTCTCAGGTCGGCAGCCGGAGACGAAGTGCTGTTCTCCACCGACTTTTCACGCAACGCCGCATCCGGCGGCGGAATGGCCGACATGGACAAGCCCGACGTGGAGTTTGCCTTCGACGCGGCGCCCTTCCTCGCGGCGGGACTCGACCTGGCGAAGCTTCCGGCCGTCGATGGCATCAAGTATGAAATAGAGAATGGCCGGTTCATGCTCCACTTCGAGCTCGGTTCGGACAAGTTTCCGGCAGACGCGGCGAAATCCTTCGAGGCGACCTTCGCCGAGATAGTCAAAACCCAGCGCTCCCGCATCGTCTACCACGAGAAGCTCGACCACTACGGGATCAAGCTCGGCGACGGCAACATGTTCGAGTGGGCCAAGGACATGTCCAAAAACGACAAGGACATCGTCTGGGTCCTGAATCCCGCGCCTTTCATCGCCGCGGGGGTCGATCCCGCCAAAGTAGAGGGCTGGGTCTACGCGAAGGTTGAGACCAAGGACGACGCGGGCAAGACCGTCTTCGTCGACAAGCTGCTGAAGCCCTTCAACCTCAAATAAGTCCAGAGGGAATCCCGGCTCGAAGGCATTGAGGACCCTCCTGGGTCCTGGGCGCGGATCCTCCTGGGTCCCGGATGCGGACGTCCTGGGTCCCAGGCGTGGGCATGTCTTCGCCTCGGGAGGAGGCCTGCCCGCTGGCGTTTTTCCGCGATTGACTCCATCATTGTGTCGCAGTGTCTTCGCCCTTGCCGGGAGGATTGTCGTGCCTGTCAAAATTCTTATCGCCGACGATGAAGAGAAAATCGCCAGAATGGTGGGAAGCTATCTCGAGGCCGCCGGATTCCAGGCTATCCTCGCCTTCGACGGATCGCGGGCCCTCACTCTTTTCAGGGAACATGCGCCAGCCTGCCTCATTCTCGACATCAATATGCCCGGTTCCAATGGACTCGATGTCGCGCGCGAGCTGAGAAAATCATCCTCGGTTCCCATCATCTTCCTGACCGCCCGGACCGACGAGACGGACAAGATTGTGGGGCTCGAACTTGGCGCCGACGACTACATATCCAAGCCTTTCAGCCCGAGGGAACTCGTTGCCCGCGTGCGCGCCGTTCTGCGCCGGAGCTCGACGCCACCCCAGGAGGAGGGCCAGGGATCGATGCTCCGCTGCGGCCCCGTGGAGATCGACTTCAAAAAGAGGTCGGTCCGCATCGACGGGAAGATCGTCAACCTCACGACCATACAGCTGGACATCCTCGGCTTTCTCATGCGCGAACCCGGAAGGGTCTACAGCCGGCTCGAAATCCTCGAAGGGTGCGCCGGTACCACCTACGAGGGTTACGAGAGGACCATAGACGCCCACATCAAGAATATCCGCAAAGTTTTGGGCGACGACAGCGAGGAGCCTCGGTTCATCGGTACGGTGCGGGGCGCCGGATACAGGTTCCTGGAACAGGCCCAGGGATCAGGCCCGTGAAGCTCAGGGAGCGCCTGTCGATATACTTTTTCCTCGTCATTGCCGTAGTCGCGGGCACGACGCTCTTCTTTGTCCGCCAGACGACGGAGAGCGTTTTCCGCTCCTTCATCTTTTCCGGCGATTCGGAAAAGGCGAAAATCTACGCCACGATTCTCGGCGACTACTACGCCGAGAAGAAGGATTGGCGGGACCTCCAGTCTTTTCTGTCGGAGATACCTCAGCTTGTCTTTTTCGGACTCGACAAACGCATCCACGGCGAAGGCGGAGGCGTGTCTCCATCATCCTATCCTTCTGCGACTATCAGCGCGCTCTTGTCTGACAGGATCGCGGTGGCTGACAGCGACGGCATCATCGTCGCCGACACTTCCGGCAAGCTCCTGGGCACCGTCCATCCGCCCATGCACTTGGCGCACGGGGTGCCGATCATGGTGAATTTCGAAAAAAAGGGGACAGTCCTCGTCGGCTCGATGGTCGATTCCTCCCTGACCGGAATCAACGAGCGCTTCCTGGGCTCGATCACCACCTCTCTTGTCTGGGCCATCCTGATCTCGGCGGGCATCGCCTTCATCCTCGGCCTCGTTTTTTCCGCGCAGGTGACGCGGCCGGTCGTGTCCCTCACTGCCGCGGTCAAAAAAGTGGCCTCAGGGGACCTCACTGCCGCCGTGAAGGTGGGCGGAAGGGATGAGGTGTCGGATCTGTCGGTCTCGTTCAACGCGATGACCGAGGAGCTGAAGCGCCTGGAGGAGGCGAAGAAGCAGATCATCGCCGATTCGGCCCACGAACTCAGGACGCCCGTGACGCTCATCCAAGGGACCATCGAGGCGATGATCGACGGCGTGTACCCTCTCGACATTCCGACACTGGAATCGGTCCACGAAGAGACTGTGCGGCTCTCGCGCCTCATCGACATGCTGCGGGAACTCGAGATCATCGAATCCGGCAGACTGGCTCTCTCGCTCGAAACAGTCGATGCCGGGGAGATAGCCCACAAGGCGGTCGCGCTGTTCGCGTCCGCTGCCGCGGAAAAACGGATTGCCCTCTCGGTCGAAGAACCCGGTCCACCGTCGCCGCACATCAGCGCCGATTACCTCCGCATCGGCGAAGTCATCTACAACCTCATCTCGAACGCGATCAAATATACTCCTGCCGGCGGAAGGGTGCGGGTACGCGCACAGGGAGCTGACAACGGAACCCTGGCCCTCATATATGTCGACGATTCCGGCCCCGGCATCCCCGACGAGGAGCGCGAGCGCATATTCGAGCGCTTCTACCGCATGGACAAGTCTCGGTCGACGGATCTCGGGGGCAGAGGGCTTGGACTCGCCATCGCGCGCGAAATCGTCAAAGCGCATGGAGGGAGCATCACGGTGGCGGATTCCGACCTGGGAGGCGCCTCATTCGTCGTCTCGCTCAGTTCTTCTTCCACCTCGCGAAATAGGGCATGACGCTCGCGAGGTAGTCTTTGGAAATGCCGATCGAATCGCCTGAATCGGTCTTGTCTTTGCCGAGGATCGGGATCGGATTGCAGCCGCCCTTGATCTTCTCGATCTGGTCGAGACTGAACCTGTTGCCGCAGTTCTGGCAGACGAAAACCGAGCCTTCCTGTCTGTAATACCCGCGCCCCGAGCCGTAGCAGACCTGGCATGTGTTGAGCGCGGTGCGGATCGTGCCGTCCGACGCCCTGACCGCGAAAACCTCCATATTCTTGCCGTTCAGGGCATAAGGGTAGAATTTGGCTTTTGCGGTGATGTCCTTCTTGTTTATCACGATGCCCCAATCGGCGGACTTTTGCGCTCCCGATTCCTGGGAAAAAGCGATGGGAGCGGCGATAAGCGCGAGAGCGATGCCTGCCATGATGATGCGGAAAATTCCGCAAGAAATCCTGCCGGAACTCGATTGTGCCATCAAGGATCCTCCGAATTGAAAGCTGGATCTGATCCTACTCGCTCGGTGTGAACGCCGTATGAACCGTGGATAGTGTTGCCGTGAATTCTCGCGATCCGGCAAACCCGGAGGACCGGCGCGCCGGGATGGTCCGCTCGTCGAAACGGCGAAATATGGTTGGCTCTGTGTCTTTCTGCCCGGGAGAGGTGTATCATGCCAAGGATGATGAAGCGCCCGACCCTCTTCACTGGATGCAGGATCTACGGCCTCGCCGCGGAAGGCGAAGAATTTTCCTCCATGCTGGTCGGCGCCGACGGAAGGATCGTCCGGCTCATACCGGCGGAAGCGTCGGGAGCCGGGACGCGGGGCGCGCGGGGAAGCGACGCGGGGCAGCCTGCCGCCGGTCTTCCGGAGGGCGCCGCCGGCGCGCGTGAAGACTGCGATATCGTCGACCTGGGCGGAAAAATCGTCGTGCCCGCCTTCACGGACGCCCACGCCCACTTCATGCCCAAAGTCGCACTCTCCGCTCTCGCTGTCAGGCTCGGCCGGCTGGAAAACGGCCGAATCATGCCGGACCGGCTCGAAGGGCTGGCCGAGCTCCTTCTCGCCCACGCGCGCACGATTCCCCGCGGCCCCATTTTGGGTTACGGCGCCTTTGCCGGCGGCCTCGCGGAGCGGCGCCTGCCCACGGCCGCCGAACTCGACGCCTGGCTTCCGGGCCGCGTCGTCGCCATCTTCGCCATGGACGGGCACTCTTCGGCTTACTCCACGCCCGCGCAGAGGCTTTTCGGTTTCGAAAAAATCGCCCGCGACGGCCTTCTCACGGGCGAAGCCCACGAGTTCAACATGGGGAAGGTGACCGACGGCATCATGAAAAGCCTGTCGTTCTCCGCGCTGGCCCGGGGCTTTTCTCACGCTGTCGGGGAGGCGGCCCGGTCAGGCCTGTCCACGATCCACTGCCTGGAGGGATTCGACGACGCGAAGAGCGATCCCGGCCTCTCCATCCTCGGCCTCGTCGCTGGTCATCTTCAACTGCGGCTCAAACTCTACATCCAGTACACCGATCCCGCCAGGCTCGGCCCGAAGCTCCGCCTCCTGTCGCGCCGGCGCGTCGGAGGCTGCCTCGCGTGGGAGATGGACGGCTCGATCTCCTCGCGCAGCGCCGCCCTCGAGCGCGACTACCTGGACAGACCCGGCCACCGGGGGGAACTCTACCGCAGCCCGGATGAGGCCTACAGCCTCATCGCGCCCTTCGTCCGCTCAGGATACCAGACTTCGGCCCACGCCATCGGAACCCGAGCCATCGAATCCGTGCTTTCCGCCTGCGAGCGCGTTCTCGATGAGACGGGAGACCCCTCCAACGCGGCGCGCCTGCGCATCGAGCACTTCGAGCTTCCCCGGCCCGATCAGGTCGAGAGGGCCGGGCGCCGCAGGATCGTGACGGCAGTCCAGCCCGGCTTTCTCTGGGCGGATTCGCACTTCGTCCACTCCTACGACGAAGCCCTCGACGCCGAAACGCGCGGGCTCATGACTCCCCTGAAATCCATGCACGATGCCGGCTGCGTCCTCGCCCTGTCCACCGACGCCCCCGTCCAGGACTTCGATCCCTTTGTCCAGATCGCCGGCGCGGTGGACCATCCGGTCGCATCCGAGAGGCTCACGGTCTATCAGGCACTTCGGGCCTACAGTTTCGGAGGGGCCTACGCGGCCTTCGAGGAAGACGAGCGCGGAACTCTCGAGCCGGGCAAGTTCGCCGATTTCGCCGTCCTCGACGAGGACCCCTTCGAGGTTCCGAGGGACAGAATACACAGCCTGCGGGTCAGGGAAACCTGGGTCGAGGGCAGACGCCTCGAGACGCCGCCGGAGGATGTCCTCGGCTTCGCGGCATCGCTTTTGAAACGACGCGGGAGGAAATTGTGAACACCGATGAAAACAGCTCTGCGGGCAGAGGCAAAGAGGCGGGCACAGGGACCGTGTCGGGGACAGGCGCCGCAGGCACTCTGAAAAGTGCCGGAGCCCTCGTCCCGCCACGAGGAAAACTGACCCTCCGCGAGGCCTCGGGAATCATCGCGGGCTACGGAATCGGCGGCGGTGTCCTCGCCCTGCCCTGGCTCGTCTCTCTCAATGGACTCGGCATCTCCTTTCTCGTCATCGTGGCAGCTTACTTTCTCAGCCTGCTTCTGCACCTGATGATCGCCGAACTCTGCGCCGGCGACGGAAAGGGAAGCCAGATCCTCGAACTGTTCCGGAAATACCTCTTCACGGGACGCGCCGGGGGTATTCTCACCTGGCTCTTCTTCGTCCTCATGGCGATCGCTTTCTTCACGAACCTCGCGGCCTATGTCGCCGGAGGAGGGGAAGTGCTCTCCGGCTTCAGCGCCTCTCTCGGGCTGCCCGCGGCGGCCGGCAACATCGTGTTCTACGCCGCGGCCGCCGCCGTGGCCGCCATGGGACTGAAAGCTCTCGGCGTGGCCGAGAAATGGGCGATCGGGGCGATGCTCGCCCTCTTCGCCGTCCTCGCCGTCGCCACGGTCGTGAAGGTCGCCGGGACGGGACTCGCCCTCGCGGCCCGCCCTGCCACGCCGACACCTTCGCGCGTTCTCGCCCTCTACGGCATGGCTATGTTCTCTTTCTCGGCCTTTTTTTCCGTGCCCCAGGCCGTGAACGGGCTCTCGGACAGACCCGGACTCATCGTCCGCGCCGTAGCCTCCGGTCTCGGCATCAATGCCGGCATCATCGCCGCGGTCATCCTCCTCACACTGGCCGTGTCGGGCGATGTCACCGGCATCGCGACGGTCGGCTGGGCCGCCGCCCTCGGCCCCTGGGCTGGCGTCGCGGGAACGGTCTTCGTCATGCTCGCCATGCTCACGAGCTACTGGTCGATCGCCCAGGCCCTCGCCGACATTCTGCGCGAGCGTCTGGGGATAGGGCCCTTTGCCGCATTCCTCCTTGCGACCGTTCCGACTCTCGCGCTGTCCTTCGCAGGCGGCTTCCTCGGCTTCATGCGCACTGCGGGCGGCGGCATCGCTGTCCTCGTCGCCGTCCTCCTCGTGCCTGCCTACCGGCGCTACCGCGCCCGCGTCGGGGCCGTGACCCTCTTGCCCGCGTCCGTGGACAAGCCTGTATGGGGGTGGATCGTCGCGGCCGCGTACATCCTTATGGCTGCGGGATCGATGATTTCGATTTGAGTGACAAAAACCTGATATCCGCTTGCGCGCGACCTCGCGCGGATCTATGATTGGCCATGAACGATATCCGGAGGAATGCCGATGCGTAAAAAACCCGCCACGATCTTTACACTGACTGCGACGCTGAGCGTCGCACTTGCTGTCGTTCTCATGCTGTTCTCGGCCTGCAACCCCATATCCCGCGACGAGGTCGACTGGGACAAGGTCAAGCTCGAACTCATCGCGCTCTACGACGACTACCACAACGAGACGACCTTCCAGGTAAAACTCTGGGACACGAGGAAGGCGGGCAGCATAATCGACTCCTCCCTCGCGCACGATGTCGTGCTCGACGGGCGGGCCTCCGAATACTGGAGCAACCAGGAAGGCTTCGTCTGGAAGAAGTTCGGCCGCGTGGAATCCGGAGTCGTCGTCTACACGGACGGCAAGAGCAGGTCCTTCACCAACACCCTCGCGCTTCCCTCCGCCATCAGGGCTCAGGTCGACGCGGACCGCTTCGCTCCCAAACTCACGCGCGGCGTGGCCTACGACGCGACCTGGAACCCCGCCGATCCTTCCCTCGCCGCGGGCGAGACCGCTTCCTTCAGCATAACCGACGATTGGGGTTTTATCCTCACGACCCTATCGACCGAAACAACGGGCGCGACAAAGCTGACACTTCCGGCGGAGCTGACAGCCCGCCTCTCCGCCTCCGACAAGGACTGGTGCGTGTTCGAGCGCAGCCTGATCAAAACCGGATCGACGGTCCTCACCCAGACGCCCCCGGGAGGCGGCAAGTACACCGGACTCTCCGCCTCCTGGGCAAAAATCAAGCTGGAGTGACGGAGGAGGCGGGCGGATTCCCGCGCGCAGATGGGCGAGGAATGTCCAGAATGATCTTTCGCCTGCCGCGCTACACCGATTTCAGGAGATGCTCGACGAGGATCTTGAGCCCGATGATGACGAGCATGGCTCCTCCCGCGATTTCGGCCCATCGTTCGAAGGCCGTGCCGAGCTTCTTTCCGAATTCCGTGCCGACGAGACAGAGGGCGAAGGTGACGACTCCGATTATGATCGAGGGGAGGAAGATGGGCTGGCCGAGAACGCTGTAAGACAGGCCGACCGCGAGTGCGTCTATGCTCGTCGCCACGGCGAGAACGAGAAGGGTCTTCAGGTCGAGGATGCCCTTCGCTTCATCCGGATCGTCGCAGGAGCTGGGGTCTTCGATGTCGAAGGATTCCTTTATCATTTTTCCGCCGACGAAAGCGAGCAGGATGAAGGCTATCCAGTGGTCGAATCCCTGGATGAGCGAGCGGAAGGCGCCGCCGACGAGCCACCCTGCGACCGGCATGAAAAACTGGAAGAGGCCGAAGGCCGCGGAGGCGCGCAGCGCGTGGCGCAGTTTCAGGTGGGGAATGCATATTCCGCTCGAAACGGATACGGCGAAAGCGTCCATGGAAAGCGCTACCGCGACGAGTATGTAGGTCAGCATCGTGGCGGAAGATACTACGGGCCGCCGTGGGCTGAAAAGGGGCCGGTTCCCTCCAAGGCGCAGAGACTGCGGACTGGCTTCCGCGGGCGGGCTGGATTATATTCGGATAGACAGGGTGTCCATCTGACGGCCTCAGGCGCCGTCTCCCACGCCCCGCCAGCACTGCATCAAAGGAGGCCTCCATGCTTGTCCACGAGCGCATGACGACGAATCCCATCACCGTCCTGTCCGATACCCCTGTTCCCGACGCCCTCAAGCTCATGCACGACCGCAAGATCCGGCGTACTCCCGTGCTCGACCATTCCGGAAAGCTTGTCGGCATCGTGTCCGAGAAGGACCTTCTCTACGCTTCCCCTTCGCCGACGACATCCCTCTCGGTCTACGAGGTGCACTATCTCATGGCGCGCCTCACGGTCGAAAAGGTGATGACGAAGCATATCATCTCGGTGGACGGCGAGACTCCCCTCGAGGAAGCCGCCCGCATCATGGCCGACAACAAGATCGGCGGCCTGCCCGTCGTCAATGAGGGGAAGCTCGTCGGCATCATCACCGAGACGGACATGTTCCGCGCATTCCTGGAACTCCTCGGCGGGCGCAGGGGCGGAGTCCGCCTCACAGCCGCCGTCTTGGGCGAGAAGGGCACCTTCGCGCGCATTTCCGCCGCGATCGCTGCGGCCGGCGGCGACATTGTCGGCTTCGGTGCCTACGAGGACAGGGCCGAGTGGCGCCTCACCTTCAAAGTGCAGGGCGTCGCGATGGGCAAACTCGTCGAAGTGGTGAAGCCCGTCGTGCGCGAGATCATCGACGTCCGCGAAACCTGATCCCTGTCATCCGCAGGTCTGCTGTAGGAGAAGGCCCGACCCGCCCTTCGGGAAAACTCCCGAGGGACCGGCCGGGCCTTCTCATGGCAAGCCCATATTTCTTTCAGTACCTGCGCGTAAGCAGCCTTTCGGCGAGGAGAGAGAGCTCGTCCTTCTGCGGAAGCCCGGGCAGGCGGGCGATCTCCCGCCGCGCCCTTTCCGTGAACAGGTGTGCAGTCTCCCTCGCCCTGTCTATCCCGCCCAGCTCGAAAATCCTCGCGATGACGGTTCCGACGACAGAGTCGTCCTCCCTCGTCCGCACAAGGAGGGCCTTCATGCCGGCCGGATCAGCCCGCAGGGCGTGGATGAGGGGCAGAGTGCAGAGCCCCTCCCTGATGTCCTTGCCGACCGGCTTTCCCATGACGCCTTCGGTCGATTCGCAGTCGAGGATGTCGTCGATGACCTGGAAGGCCATGCCTATGCAGTATCCCGCCCGTCTCAGGGTCGAGGTCACGGCGGGCTTGGCCTTGGACTCGGAGGCGCCGGTGTGCAGTGCCAGGGAGAAGAGGGCGGCCGTCTTGCCGGCGATCGTGCGCATGTATGCGCGGACGCTGGTCGTGTAGCCGAATTTGCCCAGATCCTGGGCTATTTCCGCTGAGCAGACCGAGCCGACGAGGCGGGACAGCAGCCGCGCGTTTTCGGGGCCGGCGTTTTCCGAAGCGAGCCGGAAGCAGCGCGAGAGAAGCCAGTCGCCGGCGAGGACGGCCTCGACCGTGCCGAAGCGGGTGTGCAGCGTGGGTAAGCCCCGCCTCGTCTCCGCCTTGTCGAGCACGTCGTCGTGGATGAGGGTGGCCGTGTGCAGAAGCTCGACGGCCGCGGCCAGCCTCTCTATCGTCGCAGGAGGCGCGGCTCCCCGGATGGGACGGCCGAAACCGGAGCCGATCAGAAGGAGGGCAGGCCGGAGCATTTTTCCCTGCGAGAGGGCGATCTGCGCGACCTGGTCCCCGAGCGGGAAGGAAGGATCCCGGACGGTCTCTTCCATAATAGCCTCGACGCGCAGAAGGCGCGCCCGGAGGCCGGGTGTATCATTCCAATATCCGTTCATTCTCTTCCCGAACAATCGATCATTCCCGCTCAGAATGTCTCAGGCAGCGGCCGATTTCGATCCGGGCCTTCGCCGGGAACCACCTGAGCGGGGATGTCATTCAACATACCGTGAAGGCCACGGCTTTTCAGTCATTTCGTGGGATCGTCGGCGTAGAAATGCCATTTGCGGGCAAACCTGGTGCCGTTCCACCACTTTTTGAAGAAGGAGACGACCCAATAGTCGCAGCCGAAGGCGCGGCCGAGCCCACCGAGCATCAGGATGCCGGCGAAGAAGAACCAGAGCTGGTCCCAGGCGAACATGCCCGAGAACGTGAATACGAAGCACATCACGATGCTGGCCGCGGCGGCGAGCCAGGTGAAGCAGCCCCCGAAGAGGGCGAGGCCGATTCCGATCTCCATGACGACGATCATCGCCTGGAAGAACTGGAAGGGCAGGAAGGCCATGATCCCGTCCATGAAGGTGGTGCGGAACCAGGTCACGAAGCCCGAGTCCGGGGCGATGATGGGCTTCGTCAGATCCCAGACCTTGCCGAATGCCTTCGCGGCGGCGGCTCCGGTCTGGACGACCGCATCCGTCGCGGCGGGAGCGACAGCGGTTGCAGCCGCAGTGGCGGCGCTCGTCGCGTCTGCGATGGTTGTCGTCGTCGGGACGGCCGAGGCCGCGCTCGTGGCAGCAGCCGCGATCGTGGTGACTGTGGTGGCGGCTCCGTCCCAGGCGGCGGAAGCGGCGCTTGCGGCATCCGCGCCGGCTGCCGCCGCCGCGTCGGCGACGGCTTTCACGCCGGCCTGCACGACGCCCTTGGAGAACATCCAGCTCGATTTGGAGCCGGCGGAGAAGGCCAGCCAGCCCTCGCCGATCTTGTTCACGCCTTCCATGATCCACATGAGACCGAGCCACATGCGCAGAAGCAGCGGCCAGTAAGAGCGGACCTTGTGCGTGATGAAGCCGCCGATCACCGTGCGCTTGTTGTGCATGTCGAGGAACTCGTGCTTGAAGTACTCCCACACCTGGTTGATGCCGGCGATGCAGAACAGGTAGTACATGTTGATCATGTGCTTCATCGCCATGGCGATGAGGCCGGAAGTCTTCATGCCGCCGGCGTTGGCCACGGCGTACTTGCCGCCGATCGAGACCATGAAGCCGTGGTAGTTCGGTTTGAAGGTGTGGCGCTCTCCGCCGTCGATGTCGGCGATGATGTTCTTGGCTGCGGCTTCGGCGGAGAAGTGCGCGGACTCGACGACCTGGGCCATCGGCTTTCCATCCAGCATGAGCCCGGCGTTGTCGCCCACGACGTAGACGTAGGGATACTTCGTCGACTTCATCTCCTGGTCGCACTCGATGCGGTTGCGCCTGCCCATCGGAACGGGCAGGGCTCCGGCGAAGTCGGAGCCTTTGACGCCGCAGGTCCAGATGAAGGTGTCGGTCTCGACGATCTGGCCGGACTTGAGGAGAACCTTCCCCGGTTCGGCGCCGACAATGGCCGCGCTCAGCATGATCTCGCAGCCGACCTTCTGCAGGTACTTCTCGGCCTTGGCGCGCAGGGGTTCCTCGAGAATGGGGAGGATGGAGGGCAGGGCCTCGATGTTGACGACGCGGACCTCTTTTTTGTCGAGGTAGTATTTCTTGCACATCACATCGCGGTACTCGAGGAGCTCGCCGATCATCTCGATTCCGGTGAATCCTGCGCCGGCGACGACGAAGGTCAGCATGCGCGCGCGCTTCGCGGGGTCGGTCTCTTTGGCGGCCTCCATAAAGACGTGCTCGACGTGGTTCCGAAGGCGCATCGCGTCCTCGAAAGACCACAGGGAGAAGGAGTTGTCCTTCACGCCGGGGATGCCGAAGTACTCAGGCTCGGCGCCCACGCCGACCACGATGTAGTCGAAGGGATACTCCGCCTTCGCCGAGAAGGCCTTCTTGCCCTCGATATCGACCTTCGTGATTCTGTCCAGGACGACGTTGATCCGCTTGGTTCCGAAGATCTTGCGGAAGCCCACCTGGACCGACTCAGGCTCGGTGCGCCATCCGGCGACCTCGTGCAGCTCGGTCATGAGCGTGTGGAAAGGCTTCATGTCGACGAGAGTTATCTCGACATCGTCGCGCTTGCGGAACTGTTTTTCCAGGATTTTGCCGGCCCAGACTCCGCCGTAGCCGCCGCCCAGGATGAGGATTCGTTTCTGTGCACCCATTCGGATCGCTCCTTGTCGGGGGGTTTTGATTCGCAGGCGGGTCCATACCCAAAGCTCTGCTTCGCTCTTTCTTGTGAAGTGACTATCGGGTATGGACCCGCATACAATCCATTCCTTACAGAACGAACGATACCTCGGAGCTCTGCTCCGGGGTTCGTTCATTAGGTTGTTGAAGCGGAGACAGTATAACTCCGTCTCGTAGAAAATGCTATATACATTCTTATATAGATAAAAATAACCAAATAGAAGGACTTTCCTCCGATGTCGGATCTGTAGGGAATTGGTTGTGTGCGGGTTTCATGCCCGGTGTCTCCAGTAAAGAGGAGGGCATCTGTGGGGTAGGAAACCCGCCTGCGATCCACGCCTTCACTTTATGCCCTTTGATCGGGTATGATCCTACCCTTCGCGCAACTTCCATAAGGCGCGCAATCGATACGAAAGAGAGAATTCATGGATTTTTCACTATATGGGCTTGCGGCCGGGCTGATGCCCGCGGTCGGAAGGCTGCGTTCGGCGCCCGCGCTGCATGATTCGATGCTGAGCCACGCCGTGCTGAACAGAGAAAATGTCTGCGCCAGACTCGATATCGGCGTGGGCAGGGAGGAGATTTTCATCCTTCCTGCCCTGGACTGGATACTGTCGGCGACTCCGGAACGGAAGGGCAGGGTCCTTCTCCTGACCCCCGACGCGGATTCGGCCGTGAAGGCGGGTGTCGTCGCGAAGACACTCGGGACCCCCCTCGGTGTTTCCGTCCGGACGCTTTCCGGCGACGAAGTCCCGGGCGGGAGCGAGTTTCCTGAGTCTCTTGTGGCCGGCACTCTGTCGGCTGTCCTGGCCGCCTTTGAAGGCGGTGGCCTTTCGCCCCGCGACTTCGGTTTTCTCGTCGTCGATGGCCTCGACGCGATCGCCGAGCAGGCCGGAAACCGGATGGAGGCTCTTCGCGCCCTTCTTCCCCCTTCCTGGGAGATGCGCGCCATCCTCGTCTGCTCCCGCTTTACGGGAAAAGCCAGGAAGCTCGCTCGCGATCTCGCGGAGAACCTCTCGGAGATTTCGATCGATGAGACCTTTCTCCGCATGCGCAGTATCCGGAGCGAAACCTACCATATTGACAGCGACGCGAAACTCCGCTTTCTGCTCGGTCTGGCCGAGCGCGAAAAGCCCGAATTCTGCATCGTGTTCTGCAATCTGAGGGATACGGCCGCGGATCTGACGCGCCGTCTTTCGGCGAACGGTCTGAATGCGAAGCCGCTGCCCGCGAACCTTCCTCCATTTCGGCATCGGAGCGCGGAGGCCGGCGCCGCGCCCCCCCGCGGTTCCTTCTTTGTCGCGAGCGATGAGGGCGCCGGAAAGCCCGCCCAGGGCCGCTTTTCCCTTGTCGTCAACTTCGACATTCCCCTCGAGCCGGAACTCTACGGGAAACGACTCGCCTGGCTCGATCCGCACTATCCTGGATCGAAGGTAGTGAACCTGGCCTGCGAGCGCTATGTCTACGGACTGCCCGCGATAGAGGGCCTCGTCGGCTTCAGCCTGAATGCGGTCGAGGCGCCAAAGGCGATGCTGGATCATGCCGATGTTTCGGCCGTGGCAGCCGATAGCCGCCCTGTTCAGGGCAGGGACATGAATAGGGAAGGTCGTCGCCCGCGGAAGGACAGGGGCGCGGAGGCGGCGCCTCTCATCATGATGAGCGTAGACGAGGCCGCGGGCAGGATGACGGCGCAGAAGATGCGCGAGGAAGGCGGAATTCGCCCGGCACAGGTCGCGGACGCCGCAGGCCGAAGACAAGGTGGAGCGTCGGGAAAATCCCCAGACAAGGCAACGCACTCCGGCCGCCAGACCCGGCCGCGATCCCTGCCTGACCGGAAAAAAGCCGGCAGCGAGCAGACCCGGCGCGCTGATCGTCCCGTTGGGAAGAGCCGCGCGGCCTCCCAGGGCACGAGTGACACCGGAATGACCGGCCGTGCCGCCGATCCGTACTCGCTTTCAATGGAAGAACGCCTCCGTTCCTACCGCGAGAAGTACGGCGAAGGCAGAGGGGGCGGCGGGGACCGCGGCAGGTCGCCGCAGGCAGCTGTCTCCCGGCCCTCCTCTCCCTCCGGAGTTCTGCCTGAGGCGCGCCTGGACGATCGGATACCAGATAAAAATGATCGTATCGACGAGGCGCACGCTTCCGGGAACGGATTGCTTGGAAAAATCGCCAATTTGTTCAGAAAAAACTCAAATTTACACTGAATATTTTTCGATCCCTCTGGCGGAGTCGGTTCGATCCTATATAATCCGACCTGAACAGTCCTGCCCGAAAAGGTGGTAAGAGATGAAGATTATTTCGCATACCGTGAAACCGAAAATAGTGGGCCCCCTCGCTCCTCTCGAAGAAATCGCACACAACATATGGATGTCCTGGAATTTCGACGCAGTCATGCTCTTCATGAGGCTGGACTACGACAAGTGGATCGAGTCCGACCAGAGCCCCGCCAAGATGCTCGGCATGGTCTCCCAGGAGCGCTACGACGAGCTCGCCAAGGACGATTCTTTCCTCGCCGCCCTGAAGGAAGTCGTCGACAAGTTCGAGAACTACAAGCACGGCGAGACCTGGTACAAGGGCCCCCGCGAGGATCTCGTCGCCTACTTCTCCATGGAGTACGGTCTCGATGTCTCGCTGCCCATCTATTCCGGCGGCCTCGGCATCCTATCCGGCGACCACATGAAGACGGCGAGCGACATGGGCCTTCCTCTGGTCGGCGTCGGTCTCCTGTACCGCCAGGGCTATTTCAAGCAGAACCTGAACCAGGACGGATACCAGCAGGAATCCTACCCCGAGAATGACTGGTACAACATGCCCGTCTACCGCTGCCTCGGCGCCGATGGCAAACCCGTTCTCATCTCCGTCGAGATGTCCGGCAGGACGATCGCCGCGGCCATCTGGGAAGTCAAGGTCGGACGCAACTCCCTCTACCTTCTCGACACCAATATCGACGAGAACAGCCCCGAGGACAGGGTCATCACGGCGACGCTCTACGGCGGCGACAAGGATATGCGCATGCGCCAGGAGATGCTTCTCGGCATCGGCGGCATCCGCGCGCTGCGCGCCCTCGGCATCGTGCCCGCGGTCACCCACATGAACGAGGGGCACGCCGCCTTCCTCGGGCTGGAGCGGATCCGCATCCTCATGGCCGAGCGCGGTTTCAATTTCTACCAGGCCCTGCAGGCTCTCTTACCCACGAACATCTTCACGACCCACACCCCCGTTCCGGCGGGCAACGAGCGCTTCGGCATCGACCTCATGGAGAGGTATTTCCGCTCCTGGGCCAGTCTCCTCGGCCTCGACTGGAAGGATTTCCTCACCCTCGGCCGCGAAAATTCCGAGGACTACAACGAAACCTTCTGCATGACCATCCTGGCCCTCAAGCTCTCGGCCTACAACAACGGCGTCTCGGCCCTCCACGGCGAAGTGTCCCGAACGATGTGGTCCTCGCTCTGGCCGGGCCTCCCCTATCCGGAAGTGCCCATCACCTCCATCACCAACGGCGTCCACCCCCGCACATGGATCTCCCACAACATGCTCGAGGTCATGGACCGCTACTTCGGTCCCAGGTTCTACGACGAGCCCGCCAAGCGCGAGATATGGGACCGGATGGACAGGATTTCGGACGAGGAACTTTGGCGCACCCACGCCCGCAGACGCAGCCGCCTCGTCGTGTTCGCGCGCGAGCAGCTCAAGAAATCCCTGAAGCGCAACGGAGCGACGGATGTGGCCCTGCACGAGGCAGAGGACACCCTTTCGCCCTACGCCCTCACCATCGCCTTCTCCCGGCGCTTCGCCACCTACAAGCGGGGCAACCTGCTCCTGCGCGACCCTGCGCGCCTGCTCAAGCTGCTCTCAGACAACGAACATCCGATCCAGCTCATCTTTGCCGGAAAAGCCCACCCGCACGACATCGCCGGCAAGGAGCTCATCAAGCAGCTCGTCCATTTCAGCCGCCTGCCGGAAGTCCAGAACCGCATCGTCTTCCTGGAAAACTACGACATGGCCATGGCGCGCTACATGACATCGGGCGCCGACGTATGGCTCAACACGCCGAGGCGTCCGATGGAGGCCTCGGGCACTTCGGGCATGAAGGCCGGCATGAACGGCGTCCTCAACTGCTCCATCCTCGACGGCTGGTGGGCCGAGGCCTACACTCCGGAGATCGGCTTCGCCATCGGTTCGGGAGAGGAATACAAGGACGAGGAGCTCCAGGACAAGGTCGAGAGCGAGGCCCTCTACGATCTTCTGGAAAGCGAGATAATCCCCCTCTTCTACAGGCGCGGCCGCGACGGCCTGCCCCGCGAATGGATAGCCAAGATGAAGGCTACCATGAGGACGATAGGCAAGGACTTCTCGACATACCGCATGCTCGAGGAGTACTCCAACTCCTTCTACATTCCCGCCCTCGAGAACCACAGGAAGATGACGGCGGCAGGATTCGTGTCTGCCGACCGCCTCGCGAGCTATCTCGACAAGGCGCGCCGCGCCTGGCCGGGCGTCCAGATCCGCGATCTCGTAGCCGACGCGAAGCCGGTCATGGAGCGCGGCGATTTCGTCAACGTGCGGGCCCTCGTGGACCTCGCGGGACTTTCCCCCGACGAGGTCAGGGTCGAGTGCTACCACGGCCCTCTGTCCAGCACGGGCGAGATCGAGTCGGCTATCCTCGACGAGATGAGTCCGGCCGGCCAGAAGAACAACCTTCTGGAGTACGCTATCGACGTGAAGTGCGTGCGCACGGGCCAGGTCGGCTACGCCGTGCGCGTCCTTCCCAAGCACCCCGACCTCGTGCAGAGCTTCGTGCCCGGCCTGGTGCGCTGGGCCTGAGACTGTGTCCTTGTATCTGCTAATGAACCCTGACGTTCGGTAGGATCTAGTATTAGCGGTGTGCCATATGGCACACCGCAACTATGAGGAAGAAGCAATGATCGCAGGGGCTTTGCTTATTGCAATTGTTGAAGTTTTTTGCGTTTTATTTTTTTTCATCCGAATAAAGCGGAACGAGCGACAAGAAAAAGTACAGAAAAAAGCATTCGTAGCAATTTTCTCAATTGCTTTGTTAGCTATTGGCGGAATGTCATTGTTGACAACAAAAATGTTTTTAGAAAAAAATAACTATGTATCAGCCATAATCTTCCTGGTAGTCTTTTTTGTTACTGCGGCAATATCATTTGTCCTTGCAGGTGGCAATGAAATAAAAAAAGACATCAATAAGCTTATCACTTTGCCCACGATTGGAGCGCTTGTTATTATCAATTTTCTTGCAATTAAAAAAAACATAAATCTCACTGAAGTTTTCAGTGTCTTTTCCTTGGGACTCTTTTTCCCATTATTGGAAGAAACAATATTTAGAGGCTATTTATATAACTCTTTCTTTCCTGATAGCATTACTTCCCGGCGACGCGTTATTGGTTTCATTGGTTTTTCGATTATTTTTTCTCTTTGTCACGTGACAGGAATTCCACGTGTATCTGATTTTCCCTACTTTATGATTCTTTTCATGGTATCTCTCTTATGCTTTGCGGGCAGATATTTCGCAAAAATAGATAAAATTGGTGTGCCGGTGTTTATTCATGGGGCATATAATATAATCATATTGCAATATGGTTTGGTGCCATTTTTATCGATAAGGTGAAAATCCGATCCCGCGAATCGATGGGATCGGATTTTCCATGCGAATTCGAGGGTCTTCAGTCCGGGTAGCTCATCCTGCTCTCATCCATCGCCGACAGAGTGGTTTCGAGGAAGCGGGCGGCCTCGTATTTCGCCATCGGCAGGTTCATGTCGAGGTAATTCCCGCAGTCCCGCGGGCTCGCGCCGGGAATCCCGCCCTCGTAGGCGGCGATGAAGCTGAATGTCTCGACGAGAAGGGGCAGGATATCGACGGGCACGAGCTCTCCTTTCACGAGGAGGTAGAAGCCCGTCCTGCATCCCATGGGCCCGAAGTACAGGATGGAATCTTTCCACGCGGCCTGATTGCGCAGGAATGTCGCGCCGAGGTGCTCGATGGCGTGGATCTCTGCCGTGTTCATGACCGGTTCCAGGTTCGGGCGCTTCATGCGTATGTCGAATGTCGTGACAACGCCTTTGCCGACAGAGTCCCTGCGCGAGACATAGACGCCCGGAAGAAGGGCGAGGTGATTGACGGTGAAGCTCGGGATTTTGTTCATGGCGCTTTTCTCCTCTTGATTATCGTGCGCGCTATCTCCGCGAAGCCCTCGCCGCACTCCATCGAGGCCACGAAGCGGGGAAGCCTTTTCATGAGTCCGGCGTAGCACAGGACGTTCGCCACGCCACAGCTGTTGGGAAAGTGCGCGAACATGGGCTCGTCGTTCGGGGAGTCGCCCGCGAAGGCGACTTTTTCGAGGTCGCTCTCTGCGTCGTAGCCGAAGCGGGCGGCGAGGAATGCCTCGGCCATCGTCAGCTTGTCGTAGCTTCCCATCCAGGCATTCACGTGGATGGAGCTGATTTTGGCGATTGCGCCTTCTTCGTCGCAGATGGCCTTTATCCGAATTGCGGCTTCGAGTGGCAGGGCGGGCTCCTCCTCCGCGAAGTCGATCGCGAGGTCGTAGAGGCGGGCGAACTGGTCGCGGGCGACGCGGCAGCCCGGCACCTCGGAAAGGGCCCGATCGCGTATCCGTTCGAGGGTGGCGCAGTCGTTGCGTACGGCGGCGGGGTGGGTCATGGAGCGCAGGCGGTGTCCCTCGGTTTCCCAGAAGGCGAAGGCTCCGTTCTCTCCGACGACGCCGTCGACGGGCCACTCGCGCGCGATGAGATCGCACCAGCCCGCCGGCCGCCCCGTGATCGGCACGACGCGCAGGCCCGCCTCCTTCAGGTTCCAGAGGGCGGAGTAGGCGACGGCAGGGAGCTTGCCGCCGGTCGTGAGGGTGTCGTCGATGTCCATGAGGACGTATTCGATGCGGCGCGCCCGGGCGGCGCTCATCTCGGAAATCGGCAGAGGGTTCATGTTTTTTCCTCAGGCATAATCTTGGAAATAGTCTCCGCTGAAGACAGATTCGATGGCCGTCTCCAGGGCACCCAGCTCGGAAGCCAGGTCGAGTACGGTGTACCTGGCCCTGATGAGTGAGGCGATTCTCGCGCTCCTGAGGCACTCTTCGCGCGAGAGCCCGATCTGGGCCGGCTGGACGGGACATCCGGCCGATCGGAGCGCCTGTGCGAGGACAGCGAAGGGAGGCACCTGGCGACGGACCCGCTCCGAGAGCGTCGTCCAGCATCTGCCGGCCACTTCCGCCCGTCGGGCGATTTCTGCCTCACCGGGTGTTTTGGCCGCGATTGTGCTGATCGTTTTCGCCCGATGCGGACTCTCGGGAGGGATGAGCCCGGCCAGCCGCATGCGGGAATCGAGCAGATTCAGGCAGGGGTCGAAGTGCCTCTGGCGTACCATGGCTCCTGCAGCGCCTTTTTCCCCGAAAAGCTCTTCCATCAGGGCTGCGGCCACCAGTGTCCCTACCGCCACCTTGAATCCGTGGGAAATTTCCTCTCCGTCCTTCGCGAGGTGGGACATTTCCCAGGTGTGCGACATCAGATGCTCGGTGCCCGATGCCGGGCGCGAATCGTTGTATTCCTGCATCGCGAGCCCCGAGGCGACGAGTCCCCTGTACAGGGTCCCGACAGAATCTCTGTCACCCCTCTGTATGGCCTTTCCGCGGGGGAGAAGGTCGACGGCGGCGGACTGGGCGAGATCCCAGGCGACAGGGTCGATCGCTTCGATACCCATAGTATCGGCGATGATCCAGTCGGCGCCCCCCGTCAGCTTGGCGATGATGTCTCCGTATCCCGAGGCAATCAGCCCCTGGGGGGCCCCCAGGATGATATTTTCGTCGGCCACCACGCACAGAGGCGCGGGGCATTCGATCGTGGATTTGAATCCGCCCACGGTTATGGCGGCGCTCATGGAAGTGTAGCCGTCGACAGATGGCGCCGTCGGAACGCAGACATAGCGTCTGCCGTTTTCGAAGGAAGCCCTCTTGACGATGTCGTTGACCGTGCCCGAGCCGACGGCGACCGGCACGGCCTGAGTCGCGGCGATGACGGCCGCGATGCGGGCGACGAGGCTGTCGGAGGCGTAGGGAGCCGGATGGGCGGGAAGGATGTGGATGGTCGTGCCGGGCACCCTGCGCAGGAAGGCGGAAAAAAGACGCGACACCGCCTCCCATATCCTTCCGTCGGTGATGACGATGAAGGGTCCTTGCCCGAAGCAGGGCTCGAGAATGGACTGCAGGTCTTCGAGTATCCCCGGACCATAGAGATTGACTGTCGTATCCGGCATTTTTGGCTTGTTGCGTTGTGGCTCTTGTGGGTTGTTCACGGAAGGCAGTATGAAAACAGAATGCCGGAAATGTCAATGAAACCGACAGGAACGGCAAGGGAAGGCCCGAAAGCCCCATCCCTCGCTTTTTGGCTTGTCAGCTGCAGTTTTACCATCCTATTATCATGGTTCATAACGGTAGCAAGGAACACGAGAGAATGAAGAACACAGTGAATGAACCGGCGATGCCGGCCCTGGCCGAAGCTTTGGCTGCGGCCGCGGACCGGACCGAGGGCGGAGCGCCGGGAGCGGAGACGGCCTTTGACGTCCTCGTCATCGGCGCCGGAGTCTGCGGGGCCAACATAGCCCGCCGACTTTCGGCCTATGAACTCGATGTCGCCCTCGTGGACAAGGAAGTCGACGTCTCCTTCGGCGTATCCAAGGCCAACTCGGGCATAGTGCACGGCGGCTTCCACCACAACGCCACATACCTCAAGGCCAGGCTGGAGGTTCAGGGAGCCATGATGTTCGACCGACTCAAGGCCGAGCTCGACTTCCCCTTCGAGCGCTGCGGCATCGTCGTCGTCGCCCTCCACGAGGATGAAATGCGCTCCGTGGAACAGCTCTACATGCAGGGAGTCGAGAACGGCGCCATCGGCATCGAGATGTGCTCACGGGAGCGCATGCTCGAACTCGAGCCCAAGCTGAGCCGCGACACGGTCGGAGGGCTCTACGCCCCCGGCGGCGGCATCGTCGAGCCTTACCGCTTCGTCTTCTCCCTCGTCGAGAACGCCGTCAAGAACGGCGTGCGCCTCGTTACAGGCTTCGCGGTGTCCGGCGCCGAACGCCGCGAAGGACTGTGGAAGGTCACCGCGGCCGACGGGCGCAGCATCAGGGCCCGCTATGTCGTCAACGCGGCGGGGCTCTACGCCGACGATGTGTCCCGCGTCTTCGGAGGTGAATCCTTCCGCATCACGCCGCGCAAGGGCGAGTACTACCTCCTCGACCGCATGACGAAGTCCCGACCGAACCGTGTCGTTTTCCCCGTCCCCTCGTCGGTATCCAAGGGCATGCTTGTCATTCCCACGGTGGAGGGCACCGTTCTCATCGGCCCGACGGCCACGCCGAGCGAGGAGAAGGACGACGCGTCCACGACGCGCGCCGAGCTCGAGAACATCCTGCGCAATGCCCGGAACATGGTCCCCTCCATCTCGGAAAGCGATGTCATCACGAGCTTCGCCGGCTCCCGCCCCGTGCTGGAGGAGGACTTCTTCATCGAGATGTCCTTTGTCGCGCCCAACCTCGTCCAGGTGGCCGGGATACAGTCTCCCGGGCTCACGGCGAGCCCCGCGATCGGCGAGTACGTCAAGGACATTCTCAAAAGGGGCGGCCTCCGCCTCGTGGAGAAGGCCGACTACGACCCCTTCATGCGCAAGTTCCCGCGCGCCCGCGACCTCTCGCCCTACGAGCTCGACGAACTCGTCAAGACAGATCCGGCCTTCGGCGAAATGGTCTGCCGCTGCGAGCAGGTCACCGAGGCCGAAATCGTCGAGGCCGTAAAGCGCGGCCACACCACGCTCGACGGCATCAAGTACTTCACGCGCGCCCAGATGGGGCGCTGTCAGGGCGGCTTCTGCACGTACAAGATAATCAAGATCATCATGCGCGAGACCGGCATGACCTGGGCAGAGATAACCAAGAGTGGTCCCGGCTCCGAAATCTTGAGGGGCGAGCTATGAAAGAACTCAACTTCGATTCGATAGTCATAGGCGGCGGTGCCGCCGGCATGGCCGCCGCCCTCGAGCTGGAAACCCGCGGATATTCCGTCGCTGTCCTCGAGCGGGAAGAGGAGCTCGGCGGCATCCTCATGCAGTGCATCCACAACGGATTCGGCCTCATCGAGTTCAACGAGGAGCTGTCGGGGCCCGAGTTCGCCCAGCGCTTCGAGGACAGGCTCCGCGGCTCGCGCGTCATGAGCTTCTGCGGCACCACCGTCATCGGGATGGAGACCGAGGGCGAGATCAAGGTCCTCTACTGCGTCTCGCGAGAGCGCGGCGTCATCCGCATGACCGCGCGCGCAGTCATCCTCGCCATGGGCTGCCGCGAGCGCAACCGCGGGAACATCCGCATTCCTGGCTCGCGTCCCGCCGGAGTCTACACGGCCGGGCTCGCCCAGCGACTCGTCAACATCGAGGGCTACATCCCCGGCAAGGAAGTCGTCATCATCGGCTCGGGCGACATCGGCCTCATCATGGCGAGGCGCATGAGCTGGATCGGCTGCAAGGTCCACGCCGTCGTCGAAATACTGCCGTATCCTTCGGGTCTCACGCGCAACATCGTGCAGTGCCTCCACGACTTCGACATCCCCCTCTACCTCTCCCACCTCACGACCGACATCTACGGGAAAGACAGAGTCGAAGGCGTCGAGATCACCCCGATCGAGAACGGCGCGGTCGTGTACGAGAAGGCGAGGCGCATCCCCTGCGACACCGTCCTCCTCTCCGTCGGCCTCGTGCCCGAAAACGAACTCTCCAAGAAGGCGGGCGTCGAGATCAACCCCATGACAAACGGCCCCTGGGTCGACGCGACGATGATGACTTCGATCCCCGGCGTATTCGCCTGCGGCAACGTGCTCCACGTGCACGATCTCGTCGACTTCGTCGTCGAAGAATCGCGGCGCGCGGGCTGCTTCGCCGCGGACTGGCTCGCCGGCGGCAGGCCCGGAAGCCAGCTCCGCGTGAAGGCGGGCTCCAACATCCGCTACGTCAGCCCCTCGCGCGTCGACATCGGGCGCGACAACAAACTCTTCATGCGGCCACTCGTCGTCAAGAACGACGCAGTGCTCGAGGTCAAGGTAGACGGACGCGTCGTGCGCAGCCAGAAAAAGGGCCACATCCAGCCTTCCGAGATGATCAGCCTCAACCTCGGCCCGGCAGAACTCGGCGCGGATTCGGGCGCCGTATCGGCGGCCCATCCCGACGCCGTCGTCGAAATCTCGATCAGATAAAGGAGGCGGACCATGAAAGAGCTTGTCTGCATTACCTGTCCCATGGGCTGCCACCTCACGATCCGCAGCGCCGCAGAGGCCTTGGCCGAATCAGCGGCACAGCCATCCGGCGAACTCGTCATCACCGGCAACCGGTGTCCGCGCGGCGTCGCCTACGCGAAGGAAGAGCTGCTCGACCCCAAACGCACTGTCACCGCCACCTGTCGCCTCGTGCGCGATTGCGCCGGTCCTGCCTGTTCCGATTCCATCTCACCCGCCCGCAGCCCGGGCGCGATTCCAGGCGGACGCGCGGGCGACTCGCTCTCGGGTCCCCGCAGGGTCTCCTGCCGCACAACCGCGGCCTTTCCGCGGCATAAGGTCGACGAGCTCCTGGGGATGATCTATGCAACCGAAGTCGCCCTGCCTGTCGCGCGCGGGCAGATCATCATCGCGAATGCGCTCGGGACGGGGATCGATGTGATAGCGACGAGGGCGATAGGGTAGGGGGAGACAGGGCGGGGGGAAGGCCGGTTCCGGTCTTGGTCTCACAGGAGGCAGTTCGGCGGACTGGCCTTCAGTCCGCACAGGACTTGCGCACTTCTAGGTTCATGGCCTTCATTTTCCTGAAGAGCGTGCTTCTGTCGATTCCGAGAAGTTTTGACGCTTCCTTCTGGTTGTAACCGGTCAGGGCGAGCACCTCGATGATGTGTTCTTTCTCGGACAATGATTCGCGTGCGGCATGCGTCAGGCAGGACAGGTCAGAGGGGTCGAGGGGCGGCGATGCCTGTCCCGCAGATTCTCCGACAGCTGCTTTGCGGGGATCGGGCGGAGTCCGGGACTTCATCCTCCGCGCGGACGAAGCCGACCTGACAGAGGATGCAGCGGGTACCGCGGAGGCATCGGATGCAGATGAGCCCGCCGTATCCGATGAGGCAGGAGCCGGTGACTCGACGCTTGCCCACGGCCTGTCATCCTCCACTCTGAGCGGTACCTCCACGAGGTCGTCCTTGCCTGTCACGACGAGCCGCTCGATGTAATTGCGGAGCTGGCGGAGGTTGCCCGGCCAGCTGTACTTCTCGATGAACTCGCGGGCCGCGGGACTGAGCCGGGATTTCCTGCTGTAACGCTCGTTGTATTCGGCAAGATAATGGGCCGCGATCGCCAGCGAATCGCTGGCGCGGTCGCGCAGTGGCGGAAGATCCAGGGGCAGGACGTTGATCCGGTAGTAGAGGTCCTCGCGAAATTTGCCTTCACGGATGAGGGCAGCCAGGTTTTTGTTCGTCGCCGTGATTATGCGCACGTCCACCGGGAGGAATTTGTCGCCTCCGAGGCGCATCACGCGCCTTTCCTGTATGACGCGCAGAAGGCTGGTCTGGGCCAGTTTGTCCAGCTCGCTTATCTCGTCCAGGAAGATCGTGCCGCCGTGGGCCAGCTCGAACAGCCCCGGTTTCCCTTTGCGGTTCGCCCCGGTGAAGGCCCCCTCCTCGTAGCCGAAAAGTTCGCTTTCGAGCAGGCTCGAAGGTATGGCGCCGCAGTTCACCGCGACGAAGGGACCGGCCGAGCGTTTTCCCGCGTTGTGGATGCCCTGGGCAAAGAGTTCCTTGCCGGTGCCCGACTCGCCGTAAATCAGAATGGTCGAATCGGTCGCCGCATACTCCGCCGCGATGCGTCTCGCCTCCAGTATCCGGGGCGAAGTGCCGAAGATATCTGAAAATTTGTATTCGGCGCAGAGGCCG
The DNA here is from genome assembly GCA_963678065.2 of Treponemataceae bacterium. Lineage (GTDB taxonomy): Bacteria > Spirochaetota > Spirochaetia > Treponematales > Rectinemataceae. The sequence goes on along the minus strand of CAXXVZ010000002.1, from coordinate 36,956 downwards.
CGGCTGTAGAGGGCGGAGCGGACTTTGGCCTCCATCTTCAGAATCTGCCCCACGTCCTCTATGGTTATCATCGCGCCCGCGAGCGATTTTCCCACGTCGATGGGCACGATGTTCGCCATGAAGCGGTGCGTTTCGATGCGCACGAGCTGGCCGAGGATCGCTTTCCCGCTCGCCATCGCCAGGGCAACCGGTATCTCGGGCAGGACCTCGTCGATATCGCGGTCCATGACATCGGCCGCCCGCCGCGCGAGAAGTTTTTCCGCGGACTCGTTGAACACTGTGATCCTGCCATCGCCCCCTGTGCCGATTATCCCCTGGACGGAGTATTCGACGAGGACGCGGAACTTCTGGAGCCGTTCTTTCTCCTGCGACATGACCTGGGACATTTTGATGGCCTGCAGCAGGGACTCGCGGCAGGAGTCTTCGCCCGAGGCGAGAATGACGGTCTTCATCCCGCGGGCAGCCGCGAGGCTCGTCGTTGTGATGCCGCCGATCACGACATCGGCGCCGGAGTGCCAGGCCTTCTCCACTGCCGGCGAGATGTCGGATTCCGAAACGAGCTCGTATACCTCGAGACGCATGTCCATCATCCGCGACAGGGTTTCCAGGTGCTGCATCATGTTCCGGTAGGCGATGAGGGCGACGCGGGGGTCGGCCACGCCCGAAGCCTTGCGCGCGTCGAGGAGGATATCAGCGAGATCGCGTACGGTGAGGGGAATTTCGATTACAGGCACCTGCACGCCGGACTTTACGATGAGTTCGGCCGTGCCGCCGCGGGTGATGATGAGGTCTGCACCCTCAGACTCGGCCCTGCGCGCCAGTTCCAGTCCCTGCGAGTGGAGGCCGGGGTATATTTCGACTCTGTCCGAAAGCCCCATTTCGACGATCAGGCGCGATCCTATCGCAAAGATCTCCTCGTAGGGGGCGATGAAGACGATCTTGGCGGAGCCGCCTGTCCGTATATTCCGCTGACCTGTTTCCAAAATCGCCATGCTCCCATCATATCATGAATCACGGAAAGGCTGCAGGCTTCACCTGAAAGGTAGTCTCCATGGCCCCGATTTTCAGGCAGCGACGGGCGACCCGCCCGCGGCTTTCGTCCGGCTCCTGGAGGGGCCGAACGGTTTTTACTTCACTTCCTTGAATGTCTCGACAATGTTCTTCGGAACGATGATCGCGCTCGCCTTGGTCAGGTCGATGTAGTATGTCCCGCCTTTGTGCACGGTTTTCAGGATCGCCTCGGCCTCTGCCTTTGAGCCGAGTCTCTGGGTCCTGAGGATTTCAGGGGCTCCGGGGGTTGGGCGATAGGATTCGACAGGTCCCGAGCCAGGGAGGAATCCGCCGTAGCCGTCGAGCACATCGATGAAGAACTGCACATACCATCCCTCGGGGTCGTGCGTGTAGGAATCCGTGATGATCTGGATGCCGTCCTTGAGAAGGGGAATCTGTGGCACGACATTCTGGAAGCCGTTGAATCCCTGGATGATCTTGCCGCCATCCAGGAGCGTGGCCTTCACTTCGTGGAGTCCGTATTCTCTCCAGGGCTTGAAGGGGCCGGAAGTCTCGATGCTCTTGTACCTCTTGTCCTTGAGGTCGCTCAGGGCGTTGGTGGCGACTGAATACCGTTTCTCGCAGAAATTGATGAACTCGTTTTTCGTCATGGCATCCAGCATGGTCAGCGGTTTGCCTGAGTTGGCCGGATCGTTGTTGTAGGCTTTCAGGGCCTGGTACACTTCGACGATCGGGTACTGATTCGTGTGCTGCGGAGCGACGTAGTCGACATCCACCATCTGCTGCAGCCATGCGAGGCCGAGCTGGAAGGAGAGTCTCAGGTAACCGTTATCCGCGGTGGGGGTGTAGAGCCCGTTGTAACCGTATCCTCCCATGTAGCCGAAACTCAGCCAGGCTCCGGTATCCGGGTTTTTTGTCCTGAAGATGAAGGAGCCGGTGCCGGGCGTGTGGCCTGGAGTGGGTGTGACGAGGATCTGGACGTTGCCGAAGTCCATGTATGTGTCGTACGTGTAGGGTATCGTCCTTCTCCTGATCTCCGTCTCGACATCGGGCAGCGCTCCTGAGATTTTCCAGGGGTTTCCGAGCGCGTCGACGCTGATTCCGTATGTGTCTTCCGCGGTTCCGAACATCCTCACGGAGCCTCCGGCATTCTCGATCATGGTGACGAGTTCCATCGCCGTGCCGTAATGGTCGGCGTGTCCGTGGGTCAGCATGATGTCGGTGACTTTCCGGGGATCGAATCCGACAGCCTCGATGTTCTTCCAGTACTGGTATCCGCTGTTCACCCAGCCCGCGTCGAGCATGATTAGCCTGTCGTCGGCCACGTCGGCGGTGCCCATGTCGGCGTTGAAGAGGTAGACGGCGACCTCGTTGTCGCCGACGAACCAGAATGTGTTCTTGACGATCTCGAAGGGTTCGGTGCTGCGCGTGTAGGGAGCCTCGGCGACACCAGTCGCAAGTATCGAGACGTACGTTTTTCCCGATACCGGATCGATGCCTTTATCCTTGAGCAGGTAGCTCTGGGTCGGTACGTCCCACACGGGTCGCCCGTCGGAAACGGACAGCGGAGTGAAATAGTAGACGGAAACCGCTTTTGCCGATGCGGCCTCTCTGTAGTTTTTATCGAAGACCACATATGCGGCCGGTCGCTTCGTTGTCGCGTAATTGTAGTCCGGCGTGACGGGAAGCGAAGCGAGGTCCGATACGCTGGAACTGCTGTAATCCGCGGTGTTTACATTGTAGACTGCCACGTCCCGTGCGAGATTGTAGACCTCTTCATAGCGTTTGACAGGTTTTGGGAGTGCCCGACCCGCGATGTCTTCGCTGACGATCCTGCCATCTCCCACCGTGATCGTTCCGCCCGTCTTTCCATATATCCAGCCCGCCGCGACCATGTTGCCCGCGACGCCATTGTCAGGCGGCATCTCGGGACCATATTTCATGGAATCGAACTGCGCGGGTCCGAATTTCATGGCAAGGGGTCCATTGTCCTTGGCGTCCTTCGCGAGGATCATGTTGAAGGTCCCGGAAGGGTTTCCGGCGACGAGGACGAGGCCATCGGCCATGCGATAGTCGACGAGATTGCCCTTCACGAGAGTGGATGCGACCGCTTTCGCCGTGTCGGCTTCCATCGCCTGTGTCGAGAGCTTCATCTTCTTGCCCTGGGTGAGCATTTCGACCGTGATGACCGTTTTTCCGCCCGCAATCGCGAGCGAGGGTACGCCTATTACGAGCCCGTCGAATACTGCGGGAGCGACAGCTCCGGCCGCAGCCCCGGCGGCAAAGCCCTGGGTCGCGGCGACCGTGGCCGCGAGGAGCGATGCGAGAAGCAGAACCAGACCTCTTTTCATGGTAGGAACCTCCTGATGCGTTTTTCACATCATCGTAATGCAAACATCATGCCAACTGTCCTGATTTGATATTTCACATTGCAGTAGATATTTATCGATATGAAGATGAATCATGACACGTGCAGTGATGTGCATCACCTGTGGCACTGCAACACATGATGCAAGGCATTGTCCCTGTGTCGTCAACTTCGCTGGGCTCGCAGAGCGTAGCCAGCCGCCGTCGTTTTGCCATTTTTTGCAATTCCTGCGGATAAAAACGGGGCCCCATTTCCGGAGCCCCGACCGCGGCGATCTATTGTATCGCTTTTCCCATGTAATAGAGCGTGCCGTCGGAACCGCGGCTCCACTTGGACAGGAATCCGTCGTAGAGCATCGTGTTGTCGGAGGGGACAGGCGCGTGCGGCCGCTCCAGCTCGAAGGCGTACTGAACGAGGGGAATGTTGTTCCGGTCCGCCCAGGAGGTTATGCGATAGCGGCCGTCGACATAGCTGCCGAAGGGCGCCTCGTACTCGCCTGCTGCGTCCCTGCGGATCCAGTACTCCAGGTTGATCTTCTTCGTGGGCTCCGAAAGGAAATCCGGCATGTCATTCTGGCCGATGATGACGAAGACGGGGATTTTGCCCGTATGCTTGGCATATTCGGAAGTGTAGTAGGGAGCTCCTGCCTTGTCGGTGAGAAGAAAACCCGTCTCGCCGGCAATCGCGGTGACGAGGTCGTCCAGCCGGAGGGCGATGGCCAGGCTGGTCATGAAGCCCATGGACTGTCCGGTCGCGTACACTCTGGAAGGGTCGGCCGGCAGACGTTTCGAAACTTCGGCGATCATGCCGCGCAGGAATTTGTAGTCGTCGAAATTGGTCTTGTCCCCGGCGATATTCCAGTTCGGCCTGGGCATGGCCTTGTCATCCTTGTTGAACGAAGCGGCCGGGAACACGACGATGAACCCGCGCTCGTTCGCCAGCTTGATCCACTCCGAGCGCCAGAGGAAAGCGTCGGCTGTCGTGCTCGAGCCGTGCATCGCGACGACGAGAGGCACTTTACCATTCACGGCGTTGTGGAGCTGGGCGGGCACGAATTCGAACCATTGCCGCGTGACGCCATCGATCTGTATGGTCTGTTTCGTCGCCTTCCAATCCTGCAGCGTGTATGCCGGGCGAAGGTCGGAATTGATGATGCCGCCCGTCCTCGTCACGGAGGAGAGGAAGCCCCAGACTTTCTTCGTCCTTTCCGCGTCGTCGGCGAGCGCATTCGGGGCGACACTGAGGCGTGTCTGCGCGATCATGTCCACTTCGTCGACGAAGGTGGAGAGGGCATTCGGCTTTGCGAGATAGAGCTCGCTCACGTCGTCGTTCCTGAAGACCTGCGTCCCGTCGGCCTGGTTCGCCGTCTTCCAGTACTCGAAGACCCTGCGCTCCGGGACGCCGCAGGACTCGACGAACATCCACATCGGAAGGGGAATCTCGTTGTTCCTGACGAGGGGGCTCTCCGTCTTCGCGGCCGCCGCGGAAGCGATGAAATCCACGCCGAGAGAGACCGGTCCGAAGGTCGCGACGGAGGCGAAGTTCGCCGGCGCGCGCATGGCCCAGGCCTGAGCGAGGGTGGCGCCGTCGCCGTAGCCGACCAGATAGCTGTTGCCCTTCTGGACGTTGTACCACTGCCTGAGTCTGCTCTGGGAGTACATCGTACTCAGGTAGGTCATATCCTTCTCGATGTCCCAGCCTCCGCTCTTCGGCTCCATGATGACGAGGACGAGCCCGTTGGCGTCGGCGATCTCCTTCCAGCCGTTGAGCTCGAGCGCCTGCCGGGGATCCTGCCGGGAATCGGGGATGATGCAGACGTAGGATTCAGCCTGGTGATTGTTGGCCGCGACGTACACGAGGAAGGACCTCGTCTCGGTCTTGAGGTTCAGGTCCTGCCTGAAAAGCCCCGACACGACCGTCTTGTATGGATCGGAGAGATCGAGCTTGTCGTAGAGCGCCCCGATCGCCGGGAATTTCTGGATCCCGGTTTTAGCCGCGAAGGCTCCCGCACCTGCCGCGTATGAGGCGCAGGCCGAGGCGAGGAGGAGAAGAACGCAGAGCGCCTTCTTGATGCTTTTCATGTTTGCTCCTTTATCATTTGATTCGCATGCGGGTCCATACCCCGAAGTCCTGCTTCGCTCTTCTTGTGAGGTGCCTATCGGGTATGGACCCGCATACAATCCATTCCTTACAGAACGAACGATACCTCGGAGCTCTGCTCCGGGGTTCGTTCATTCCGGAGCGCCGGCCGTGCCGGTACGGCGCTCCATGCATTATTTCCCGATTGGTTGTGCGCTTATTTGACGGCCGCGCCCATGTAGTACAGCGTTCCGTCCTCGCCCCTCGAGTATTTGGAGAGGAAGGTGTCGTACATGATGTAGTTGTCCATCGGAAGCGGTGTGTGTGGCTTCTCGTCGACGATGGCGCACTGCACGAGAGGCACGCCGTCGGCGTCGAGCCAGGCCCTGATGTTGTAGCGGCCGTCCTTGTACGCGGAGGGCCTGGCATAGTCGCCGGCGCCGTCGCGCTGGATCCAGTAGCTCATGTTGAGTTCGATGTTTTTCGGATCGATGGAGTCGGGATTGTCGCGTTCGCCGGCTATGTAGTAAATCGGCATTTTATTGCCCTGAAGGATCTTCGCGGATTTGTAGAGTTCGGCATGGGGACCGGCAAGGAGGGCCGCGGTCGAAGCGCCGGCCGCGAAGATATCGTTCATCCTCAGCGACATCGCCATGGTGGCCATCGATCCGTAGGATTGCCCGCTCATGTAGATCCGGCTCCTGTCGACGGGCAATCGTGCAGCGACCTCGGAAACCATCGCCTTTATGAACGTATAGTCGTCGAAGAGTTTCGGATCCTCGAGAAGGTTCCAGCCCGGATTCGGGAACTGGCTGTCGCTGTTGAAGAGCGAACCCGTGGGGAACACGACGATGAAGCCGCGCTCGTTGGCGCACTTGATCATCTCGGTTCGGTCGACGATCGCTTCGGCCGTGTTGTTGACGCCGTGGCAATAGACGACGAGAGGCGCCTTCCCCGCGACTGTCGTGCGCAGCTGTTTGGGAACGAACTCGATCCAGTAGCGGCTGTAGCCGTCTATCGTGAGCGTCCTGCGGACGGCGCCCCAGTCTTCGGTGGAACGCGCGGCGCGGAGGTCGTTGTTCGCCAGGGCGACGGGCCTGATGACGCTGGAGAGGAACTTCCATACGGCCGCTGCCCTGCCGGGATTCCAGGCGGCCGCGTCCGCGGTCACCGTATACCTCGTCTGCGCGAGCAGATCCTGTTCGTCGATGAGGCTGTCGATCCCGTTGGTCTTGGCCAGGAAAATACCTGTCGCGTTGGCATCGGAGAGGGCTTCGCCTTCGGCCTTGTTGGAATATTTCCAATAATCGAGCGCGGATTGCACCGCGCCCGTCATCGAGGGCACGAACATCCACACCGGCATCGGAACTTCGCGCATGGGGATGTAGCGGAGCTCGGAAGGGGCGCTGCCTGAATCCGTCATGTACTTCTGGTCGATGGAAAAATCGCCGAAGGTGGCGAAAGAGCAGAAATTGGCCGGCTTTTTCATAGCCCAGGCCTGCGCGAGCGCGGCGCCGTTTCCGTAGCCCGCCAGGTAGTTGTTGCCCTTCTGGACATTGTACCAGTTGCGGGTATGGCTGAGGGAATACATGCTTTCCAGATACACGAGGTCCCTGGCGCGGTCCCACTTTCCGTCGGGACTTTCGGCGACGATGAGGATCATGCCGTTGGCGTCGGCGATCTCCTTCCAGCCGCTCTTCTCGAGCGTCTCGACTGGATTCTGACCTGCATCCGGGACGATGACGAGGTAGGGCTGGTACTGGGCGTTGTCCTTCGCGATATAGACGAGGAAGGAGCGCTCGACGGTCCCGACTTTTACGGTCTGGCGGAACAGGCCGCTGATGACCGTTTTGTAGGGATCGGCGGGGTCCAGCATTTTGTACATATCCCCGATTTTAGGGAATTTCTGGATATCCAGAGCGGATATCGACGATGCGAAAAGCAGTGCGGCAATCAATGCAAATGCGGTTTTCTTCATCATGAGATGTCTCCTTTGTTGTCGTCCGGAATTTTCGATGCGGATGTATCGAACTCCATTTTTGTGCCTTCGACCTCCTGCTGTTGTCTGAACGAGGTTTAGCAATTTACATGCCAATCTTTCTGATTTGCGACAGATGCGAAAAACGACAATGATCCGCGAGGTTCCGCGGACGGTTCCAGGTCAAGAATCGCCTCGATGCATCAGGGGATGCAGCAATTTTTTGGTGCGAAGCAGGGAAATGCCACAGTGGTTGCAGAGCCTGGAAGGCTTTTCCGGATGGACGGGAATTTCCTGATAACTTCCCGTCGGTCTCCCCGCGGACTGTATCGAAGAGCCGCGATCGGCCAAAGCCCGACCATGGCGACACAATCCTGCAACGAATGATGCAGGATTGGGCGTGCTCTGCCACCGTGCAACAACTGTTGCGCGAGATCAGGGCATGTGCCTGTTACAGGTGGAGTCTGAATAATTCTATTTCATATAGATGATTCCATTATTTGAACCATTTGGCGCGGTTTTTGCATATCCACATCGGGATACTCTATCCGGTCAGGAAATTTGCGAAGGAGAAATAATGGAAGTCCTCGAAAAAACCGTCCCGGGTCACGCAGGCCCAGGATCCCCCACCGTCACCGAAATGCTCGTGATCCCCGTCGCGGGCCACGACAGCATGCTGCTGAACCTGTCAGGAGCGCATGGTCCGTTCTTTACCCGGAACATCGTCATCCTGAAGGATAACCATGGCAACACGGGCCTCGGAGAAGTACCGGGAGGCGAGAAGATCCGCGCCACCCTCGAAGATGCGCGGTCCATCGTCATCGGTTCCCGGATCGGCGCGTACAACAATACACTGAACATCGTCCGCAAGCGCTTCGCTGACCGCGATGCAGAGGGGCGGGGCCAGCAGACCTTCGATCAGCGCGTCGCGATCCACGCGGTCACCGCGATCGAATCGGCTCTCCTCGATCTTTTCGGCCAGTTTCTCGGCCTTCCGGTCGCTGCCCTCCTCGGCACCGGCCAGCAGAGAAGCGAGGTGGAGATGCTCGGCTATCTCTTCTACCTCGGAGACCGGACGAAGACCGATCTTCCCTACCAGTGCGAGCCTGGCGCGAAAGAGGACTGGTACCGCCTGCGGCACGAGGAAGCCCTGACTCCCGAATCCGTCGTGAGGCTCGCCGAAGCGGCCAGGGAGCTCTACGGCTTCCGCAACTTCAAGCTGAAAGGCGGCGTCCTTGCGGGCGTGAAGGAAATCGAGGCGATCACGGCGCTTGCGGAGTGCTTCCCGGAAGCCCGCATCACGATCGATCCAAACGGCGCCTGGTCCCTCGCGGAGGCCACCGGGCTTTGTAGAAATCTGCACGGGATACTCGCCTACGCCGAAGATCCCTGCGGAGCCGAGCGGGGATTTTCCGGCCGCGAAGTGATGTCGGAGTTCAGGCGGGCGACCGGCCTGCCCACGGCGACGAACATGATTGCCACGGACTGGCGCGAGATGGGACACTCGATCATGCTCCAGTCGGTGAGCATCCCCCTCGCCGACCCGCACTTCTGGACCATGCAGGGTTCGGTCAGGGTGGCCCAGCTCTGCGCCGAATGGGGCCTCACCTGGGGATCGCACTCCAACAATCACTTCGACATCTCCCTGGCCATGACGGCCCACACCGGCGCCGCCGCTCCCGGCGAAATCGCCGCCCTGGACACGCACTGGATCTGGCAGGAAGGCCGCGAGCGGCTCACCCGGGAGCCACACCGCATCGTCGACGGCATGATCGCAGTGACGGATCGCCCCGGCCTCGGAATCGAGCCCGACATGGAGCGCATCGAGGCGGCGAACCGTCTCTACCTGCAGCGTTGCCTGGGCGCCAGAGACGATGCGAGCGCGATGCAGTATCTGATTCCCGGATGGAAGTTCGACAGCAAGAAACCCTGTCTCGTGCGCTAGCTATATAAAGTCTGAAGAGGCAGACCGTCGCAGGACGGTCTGCCTTCAGTCTCAGCCGAACCAGGCCCCCCAGAGAAACGAGAACAGCATCCCTGTCGTGAAAAACAGGATGCAGAACCGCCAGTTCCAACGGATGGCCACATCCGTGGCCTTGGCCCCGAGGAGCTTCGAGACCGTCATGATCATTCCCGCGAAGGGCGAGATCATGTAGGAGGTCGCAGCGCCTACCGTGAGCGAAAGGGCGACGGTCAGAGGGGGAATGGGCAGGTCCGCGTGTGCCAGAATCTTTCCGAACAGGACGATGGTGATGAAGGGGTGAAGTCCTGCGAGCGAACAGAGGACGATGACGAGTCCGATGAAGACGACGGCCCCTGCCCCGAGGGAAATCGACGCGGATTGGAGTGCTGGGCCGACTATGTCCATGACTCCCGATTTTTCCAGCGCACCTGAAAAGAATCCCATGGCCACGAAGAAGGGTCCGATTTCGGCGGCTTTCATGAGTCCGTCGGTCCAGTACGATTTCAGTACGCCGGAGAGTCCGGGGCGGCGGGACAAAAGAAGGGTCCATCCGAGGGAAATCAGAGTTCCGGCGAGTATGATCCTGCCCGATGATGAGCCGATATGCAGCGTTTCAAAGACAAAGAGGACTATGACGAAGGCCGCGGCGACGAGCACGATATGCGAGGCGCGCGAACCTTCGCCTTTCTTCGCCTGCGCATCCTGAGGGGGCGGGGTTTCGGGGTCGTTCCTGTCCGCGCGATCGTGCCTGTGAACCTGTTCCGGCGCCTCGTAGAGGACGCCGCGCTTTTGCGTTTCCATCAGGTACGACATCGCCATGCCCGCAAGTCCCAGGAGGAAGCCCGGCACGAAGAGTCGTGCCCAGGAGAGGCCGGTTGCCTGCAAAATCAGGTAGAGAATGACCGCTCCGGGAGACCAGAGCGTCGCGAGCACATAGCCGCGCGTCATGGCTGCCGCGAAGAATCGCTCGTACCGGGGCGCCCTTCGTCGGATTGTGTCCTCGAGGAGGGAGACAGTCACCGGGATGGAGCCCAGATTGAGGAGGCTCGCGAGAAGGTGTGTCGCCATGGTCGTGAAGAAGAAAAGCGCACGATTGCTCTTGAACCTGCGGCTGAGCCAGGAATGTATCGCCGAATCATAGTCGCCCAGCCGGATTGGCATGGAGAAGGTCTGCATGACTGCCACGATGGCAATGATGTTGGTCATCGAGGTGCAGGCTGCCATCCATGCGGAGGCAGGCTGCCGGCTGAAGGCGAGCATCGCCGCGCCGAGCGCCAGGAAGAGGGTGGCAGCCTTGCGGAATCCTCCGCTCATCAGGGGAAATCCTGTCACAAGGACGAGAAGGGCGGGGATGAACATCACAGGCTGCAGGGTGGTGGGCAGAAATGGGCCGGCGAGGTGCAGGCCGACGAGAACCAGTATTCCGATGCGGAAAATCGTTTTCAGGTGACTGCCTCCTTGTCGAAAACTGTCCTTCAAGGCCGGTCACGGCAGGGAAATCACGCCGCCGCCACGATGACCGCGTCAGGATAGCGGGTCGTCCCGTTTACGGAAAGCCCCGTTTTTCACCGTCGTATGCACGGCACATTCATGCCGGTACATGACTGACCACCCCTGCAGTACAGTACCGGCAACACGTGAATTTCATCGCTGCCCGGGCGATCTAAAAAAGAAAAGGCGACACACTTTTTTTCTTGACGGATTCCAATAATGCCCATAGACTCTGATTATCTGTGATAATCACTGATAATCAGAGTCTAAAAAGGACAGGCGAGAGATCATGTTGACCAACACCGTTGCGCTCAAACTCATCCAGTACATCGTGGACAACAACCTGCAGGTCGGGACCAGACTCCCCTCGATCCGGGAGATGGCTACGCTCTGGGACTGCAATCAGAGCCAGGTGCGGACCGGACTCATCACGCTCGCGGCCTTGGGCGTCATAGACATGCATCCTCGGGCGGGATCCTTCGTGAAACAGCTGTCGCCCGGCGACCTCGACACCCTCTTCGTGCTCTTTTTCCGCCTCGGAATGCTCGGAAAAGAGGCGGACACCATCAATCTCTACGCGGTGAAGGCGCTTCTGGACAGGGAAACCTTTCTCAACGCGATCAAGTACCGGAACGAAAACGACCTCTACGATCTCGAGGAAAACCTGGCGCGGCAGGCAGAGTCCTTCAACGACAGCAAAGCTTTCATCTCCGCCGACGAAGAGTTCCACACTCGCCTCGCGCAGATCATCCGGAATCCTCTCGTCGTATTCCTCCTCGAAGCCATTCAGGTGATGCTCAGGCCCTACCGCCTGGAAAATTTCAACGCCGAAATCTGCGAAGAGGCCTACAAGAGCCACATAAAGCTGTTCGAGGCCATCAAGACCCAGAACGAGACCGACGCGGAAGAGATCGCCGTCCTCCACACGCAGCATCGCATGCAGAGGCTGAAGGCGAAGAAAGAGATTCCGGCGGACGAGAGGGCCTGAGCCCGCGGTCAGCCAGCGAACTTTCTGCGACCTCGGGTTCCGGGCCGGAATCATGGGCCCGCGAATCGAAGACCAAAAATCTGAACGAAGGATGAAAAGAATGGGAGAGAATACCTATACCGGAGCGCCGGTCGTGACGGAAATGCTGGTCGTCCCGGTAGCCGGACATGACAGCATGCTGCTCAATCTCTGCGGCGCGCATTCGTCCTTCTTTACCCGCAACATCGTCATCCTCGCGGACAGTTCGGGACAGACCGGCGTCGGCGAAGTCCCCGGCGGCGAAGGCATCCGGAAGAACCTGGAGAAGGCCATTCCCCTCGTCGTCGGCCAATCCATCGGAGCCATGAACGGCATCCTGGACGGCATCCGCTCGCAGCTCCTCGGCGGAAATGCGACGGGTCCCCGGACGACGGTCCACGAAGTCACGAGCGCGGCCGAGGCCGCCGTCCTCAAACAACCCCACGAGATCAATCTCCGGGCCGACAACGTCCTCACCGCCATCGAGGCAGCCCTGCTCGACCTCCTGGGCAAATTCCTGGGCCTTCCCGTCGCGGCGCTTCTGGGCGAAGGCCAGCAGCGCGACGCTGTCCGCATGCTCGGCTACCTCTTCTATATCGGCGACCGCAAGAAGACCGACCTTCCCTACCTCGGGAATCCGGGCGGAGCCGACGAGTGGCTGCGCATCCGCCACGAAGAAGCGCTCACGCCCGAATCGGTCGTGAGACTCGCCGAGGCGGCCAAGGAGCGCTACGGCTTCGAGGACTTCAAGCTGAAGGGCGGCGTCATGAGCGGGGCCGTGGAAATGCAGGCTGTCGAGGCCCTGGCGAAGCGCTTTCCCGCGGCCAGGATAACCCTCGATCCGAACGGGGCATGGTCTCTGGACGAGGCTATCTCCCTCTGCCGCGGCCGGAACGATGTAATGGCCTACGCCGAAGACCCCTGCGGTCCCGAGAACGGCTACTCCGGGCGCGAGATCATGGCCGAATTCCGCCGTGCCACCGGCGTTCCGACCGCGACCAACATGATCGCCACCGACTGGCGCCAGCTCGGCCACTCCTTCAAACTGCACGCGGTCGATATCCCGTTGGCCGATCCGCACTTCTGGACCATGCAGGGCTCCGTCCGCGTCGCTCAGCTCTGCAAGGAGTGGGGGCTCACCTGGGGCTCGCACTCTAACAACCACTTCGACATCTCCCTCGCGATGTTCACCCACGTCGCGGCCGCCGCTCCGGGACGAACGACGGCCATCGACACCCACTGGATCTGGCAGGAGAGCGAGGAGCGTCTGACGAAGGAACCCTTTCCGATCAAAGGCGGCCTCGTGCAGGTCCCGAAAAAACCCGGACTCGGTGTCGAACTGGACATGGACCGGGTCGAGAGCGCCAACCGCCTCTACCAGAAGATCGGCCTCGGGGCGAGGGACGACGCCATGGCGATGAGATACCTGATCCCCGACTGGAAGTACGACCCCAAGCGCAATTCGATGTACGTGTAGCACTGCTCATACGCCAGGCATGCTTGTGCGCCGGGCATGCGAGCGCACCTGGTTCCGATCGCGATCATCGCGATCATCGCGATTGACGGGATAAGGCAATTTTTCAGGGGAGAACGACAGAATGTCTTCAGAATCTGCCGCGCGGATATACCCGAATCTCATTAAAGTAGATCCGGCTGACAACGTCGCCGTGATCGGCTCCGCGGGAGGCGCTCCGGCGGGGACACAGTTCCCGGACGGCCTCGTGCTCCTCGAGCGGATACCCGAGGGGCACAAAGTCGCGCTCTGCGATCTTGGAAGAGGCGAGGCCATCCTCCGCTACGGACAGGTGATCGGCCACGCCGCCCGCCCTGTTTCACGAGGAAGCTGGATCGACGAATCCCTCGTCGACCTGCCGAAGGCCCCCGACATGGACAGCCTGCCTCTGGCCAACGCCGTCCCCGCGCGCATGCCCGCCCTGGATGGCTACACGTTCGAGGGCTACCGCAATCCGGACGGCAGCGCGGGAACCAGGAACCTCCTCGGCATCAACACGAGCGTCCAGTGCGTGGCCGGCGTCGTCGACCATGCGGTGAAACGGATAAAGGACGAAATTCTTCCGAAGTACCCGAACGTGGACGGAGTCGTCGCCCTCAACCACAACTACGGCTGCGGGGTAGCGATCAACGCTCCCGAGGCAATCATCCCCATCCGGACCCTCCAGAATCTGGCGCTGAATCCCAACCTGGGCGGAGAAACCATGGTGGTCGGCCTCGGCTGCGAGAAATTCGCCCCGGAGAGACTCGCTCAGGGTAGGGCGGAAGCGGACATCGTCTCGCTCCAGGACTGCCACGGCTACGCGGATATGGTCAGGGTCATCATGGAGCGCGCCGAAGTCCACCTGAAGCGCCTCGACGCGCGGCGACGCGAGAGCTGCCCGGTCTCCGACCTCGTCGTCGGCGTGCAGTGTGGCGGCAGCGACGCCCTGTCGGGAGTCACAGCCAATCCGGCTGTCGGCTTCGCAGCCGACCTCATCGTCCGGGCAGGAGGGACAGTGCTCTTCTCCGAAGTCACCGAGGTGCGCGACGCCATCCACATCCTGACGCCCCGCGCCGCGACTCCCGAGGTCGGGCGCGCCCTGATCCGCGAGATGAAGTGGTACGACGATTACCTCGACCTCGGAAAGGCGGACCGCAGCGCCAACACGACGCCCGGGAACAAGAAGGGCGGACTCGCGAACATCGTCGAAAAGGCCCTCGGCTCCATCGCCAAATCCGGCTCGGGCCCGATCGACGGAGTGCTCTCTCCCGGCGAAAGGGTGGACAGGAAGGGCCTCATTTTCGCGGCGACGCCGGCGAGCGACTTCATCTGCGGCACCCTGCAGATGGCCTCTGGCATCCAGCTCCAGGTCTTCACGACAGGACGGGGCACTCCCTACGGCCTCGAGATGATACCGGTCATCAAGGTCGGCACGCGCAACTCCCTCGCCGAGCAGTGGCCCGACCTTATCGACGTGAATGCGGGGCAGATAGCCTCGGGCGAGGCGACGATCGAAGAGCTCGGATGGGAGCTTTTTAATTTCATTCTGGATGTTGCAAGCGGCCGCACGAGCACATGGGCCGAGAAATGGAGACTGTACAACGCCCTGTGCCTGTTCAACCCCGCCCCGGTGACCTGAAGGCCCGTTCAGGCGGGCAGGGACTGCGTGATGCCGGTGCATGGATAGTGTCCGTGCTCCGTGCTGCGGCCTCATATCGACGAAATCATTAGGAGAGGATGGATACCAGATGAAGCAGAACGGAGAAAGCGCGGGATTCAAACCCAAGGGGATCATACCCGCTGTCATAACGCCGCTCGACGCGACGGGCAAATTCAACGAGAAGGCGATGCGCAAGCTGATCGACTATCTCATCGACGGGGGCATACACGGCCTTTTCGTCGTCGGGACGACGGGCGAGTTTTACGGACTCACAGCCGAAGAGAAGCGGGAAATATTCCTCGTCACCATGGACCATACGAGGGGAAGGGTGCCGGTCTACGCGGGGTCGAACGGCATCACCACGAGGGAGAGCGTCATGCTCACCCAGCTCGCGGAAGAGTGCAAGGTCGACGCGGTCTCGATCCTGACGCCCATGTTCATCACGCCCAATCAGAATCAGCTCTACGATCATTACAGGACCATCGCGGCCAACACCTCGCTTCCGGTGCTTCTGTACAACAATCCGCCCAAGACGAGCGTTGCCTTGGCTTCCTCCACCGTAACAAAACTCGCAGAAATCTCCAACATCGTCGGCATCAAGGATTCGAGCGGGGATCTGACCGTCACCGCCGAATACATCCGGTTGACGCGGGACAGGAAGGATTTTTCCGTCCTCATGGGGCGCGACACGCTGATCTACGGCGCCCTGTGCTACGGAGCGACCGGCTCCATCGCCTCCTGCGCGAACGTGGCGCCGCGCATCTGCGCCGACATCTACAACAAGTTCATGGCCGGGGACATGGCGGGCGCCCTCGAGGCGCAGTTCAACCTCGCGCCGCTGCGTATCGCCTTCACCATCGGAACCTTCCCCTCGGTGATCAAGGAATCGCTCGGACTGCTCGGAATCGAGGCCGGTCCCTGCATGGACCCCGTCGGGCCGATGACGCACGAGGAGCGGGAAAAACTCCGCCATGTACTCATCGGCATGGGTCTCTTGCGCTGAGCAAGCAACATAGGGGAGTCAGAAACATGAACACTGAGAATTGCACAGCGGCTTCGTCGGCGCCCGTCGTCACGGAAATGCTCGTCATCCCGGTCGCCGGGCAGGACAGCATGCTCCTCAATCTGTCAGGCGCACACAGTCCCTTCTTCACCCGAAACATCGTCATTCTCAAGGACTCGGCCGGGCATACCGGCTCAGGCGAGGTGCCCGGCGGCGAGAAGATCCGCAGGACACTGGAAGAAGCCCGCGCCCTCGTGCTCGGCAAATCGCTCGGAGCCTACAACGACATCCTGAGCCGCGCGCGTCATCTTTTTTCGGACAGGGATTCGGGCGGACGGGGTCTGCAGACCTTCGACCTCCGTGTCGCGATCCACTGCGTCACCGCCATCGAGTCGGCCCTCCTCGATCTCCTCGGACAATTCCTCGGAGTGCCGGTCGCCTCTCTTCTCGGCATCGGCAAGCAGCGGGATGCCGTGCCCATGCTCGGTTATCTCTTCTTCGTCGGCGACCGCAACAAGACCGACCTTCCCTATCTGAGCGCCCCCTCGGCCACCGACGACTGGCTGCGCCTGCGGCACGAGGAAGCCCTGACGCCAGAGTCCGTCGTGCGCCTCGCCGAGGCGGCAAAGGCGCGTTACGGCTTCAAGGATTTCAAACTTAAAGGCGGCGTCCTTCCCGGCGAGGCCGAGATGGAAGCCGTCATCGCCCTCGCGGAACGTTTCCCCGATTCCCGCATCACTATCGATCCGAACGGCGCTTGGTCCCTGGAAGAGGCCACGAGGCTGTGCAGGGACAAGCGCGGAATCTTGGCTTACTGCGAGGACCCCTGCGGCGCCGAAAACGGCTACTCCGGCCGCGAGATCATGGCCGAATTCAGGAATGCCACGGGCCTCCCCACGGCGACGAACATGATAGCGACCGACTGGCGCCAGCTCGGTCACTCCATCCAGCTGCACTCCGTCGACATCCCCCTCGCGGACCCGCACTTCTGGACCATGCAAGGCTCGATCCGCGTCGCCCAACTCTGCAATGAGTGGGGCCTCACGTGGGGCTCTCACTCCAACAACCACTTCGACATCTCCCTCGCGATGTTCACCCAGGTCGGAGCGGCCGCGCCGGGCTCCATCACCGCCCTCGACACCCACTGGATCTGGCAGGAAGGCCAGGAGCGCCTCACGGTGGAGCCCCTGAAGATCGTGGACGGCCAGATCAAGGTGCCGGAAAAGGCGGGCCTCGGCATCGAGCCCGACATGGAGCGCATCGAGGCGGCGCACCGGCTGTATCTGGAAAAGGGTCTTGGCTCCCGGGATGACGCCACGGCCATGCAGTACCTCATTCCCGGATGGAAGTTCGACAACAAGCGTCCCTGCCTGGCGAGGTAGCCCGGAGGCGCCACGCAGGGCCTCGCAGAATCGCGATTCGCGGATGCCGCGGACGCTGACGATGACGATGACGCGGATATGTTTTCGGGATTTTCCCGGATTTCAGTGGATGTGCCCCGGATGTTCTCCGGGTGGTTTCCTTCAGGAGGAAAAATGAAAATCGGATTTATCGGTCTTGGAATCATGGGAAAGCCCATGGCGAAGAATCTTCTCAAAGCGGGCTACAGCGTCACCGTGTACGACCGTATCCCCGCGCCGATCGAGGAGCTTGTCGCGGCCGGAGCCGACAGGGCTTCCAATCCCAAAGAAGTGGCACAGCAGTGCGACGTCGTCATCACGATGCTGCCGAACTCGCCCCACGTGAAGACGGCGGTGCTGGGCTCAGGCGGCATCATCGAGGGCATCACGGCCGGCAAGATCGTCGTCGACATGAGTTCGATCGCCCCGCTCGCCGCCCAGGAAATCGCCGCGAAGCTCGCCGAGAAGGGCGTGGAGATGCTCGACGCCCCGGTATCCGGCGGCGAGCCCAAGGCCATCGAGGGGACCCTCTCCATCATGGTCGGGGGAAAGAAAGAGATATTCGAGGCCTGCGTGCCCTTCCTCTCGAAGATGGGCGCCTCCGTCGTCCTTTGCGGCGATATCGGCGCAGGCAACGTGACGAAGCTGGCCAACCAGATCATTGTCGCCCTCAACATCGCCGCCATGTCCGAAGCCTTCGTGCTCGCATCCAAGGCCGGCGTCGATCCCGAGGTCCTCTACAAGGCGATCCGCGGAGGACTCGCGGGCAGCACCGTGCTGGACGCCAAGGCTCCCATGGTCATGGCAGGCAACTTCAAGCCCGGCTTCCGCATCGAGCTTCACATAAAGGATCTCGCCAACGCCATCGAGACTGGCCACGACATCGGTGTCCCTTTGCCCCTCACGAGCCAGGTCATGGAGATCATGCAGGCGCTGAAAGTGGACGGCAAGGCCGCGAACGACCATTCCGGCATCGTCCAGTACTACGAGAAGATGGCTCAGTTCGAAGCCAGGAAAAAATGACGATTCGTCATACATGCGGAAAGAGCCGGCGATGCATTGTCGGATACGATTCAAGGAGGTTCGTGTGAAGAAGAAATACTGGGATCTCGCCTCCGGTATTTTCCTTTTGGTCTTTTCAGTCGTTCTCTTCATCGGAGCGAAGAATGTAAAGACCCTCTCCGTCTCGTCTGTCGGCTCGGGCACCTTCCCGTCCATAATCGCGGTGATCCTCGCCATAGTCAGCGTCGCGATCATCGTGGGCGGCGTGAAGAAAGCGCGCGGTCCCGACGAGAAGTCGAAGGCCGCGGAGGGCAAGCCCCGCATGTGGGCCGTCCTCGCGACCTTCGCCATCATGGCGATCTACGCCACACTCATGCCCACTCTCGGTTTCATGATCACGACTGCGGCCTACCTCTTCGCCCAGATGTACATCATGGCGGCGAAGGAGCATCAGAAGCCGGTCCTCTTCGGAATCATCTCCGTCGTCGCTTCGGTCTCGATCTATTACATGTTCGTCAAGGTGTTCAGCCTGATGCTGCCCGCCGGCATCCTGGGATAAGGGGGGATAATCCATGCTCACCATGTTCGCTGCCGGTTTCGCGGCGGTTTTCACGCTTCCGAACTTTCTGATGATCATCCTCGGGGTCTTCGTCGGCATCGTCTTCGGCTGCATACCTGGCCTGACTACGACGATGGCGGTGGCTCTCTGTCTGCCCCTCACCTTCGGCATGAATTCGACTGTGGCGATGAGCCTCATCATGGGTCTCTACATCGGAGGAACCTCGGGAGGACTCATCTCGGCCATTCTCATCAACATTCCGGGAACGCCGGCCTCCGTGGCGACCTGTTTCGACGGACACCCGATGGCCAAAAGGGGAGAGGCGGGAAAGGCCCTCGGCGCGGGAGTCGTTTTTTCCTTCATCGGGACCCTCGTCTCTATAGTCGTCCTCGTGTTCCTGGCGCCTCCGCTGGCCGAGTTCGCGCTGCAGTTCACGCCCGTCGAATACTTCGCCCTCGCGATCTTCTCCCTCACGATGATCGGCACCCTCGCAGGCAAGCAGCTCGCCAAGGGCATCTCGGTCGGAATTCTCGGCATGGTGCTCGCCTTCGTAGGGATCGCCCCCATCGACGCCTACGCTCGCTTCACTTTCGGCCTGCCCATGCTCGACGGCGGCTTCGACATCCTCCCCGCGCTCATCGGCCTCTTCGCCGTCTCCGAGATCCTCAACGTGGCTGAGGCCGATGTCCTCCTCAAGAAGCAGAACATCCTCCAGGACTTCAAGATCAAGGGATTCGGATTCAGCTGGAAGGAGTTCACGGGCCAAACCTGGAACATGATCCGCTCCGCCCTCATCGGAGTCGGCATCGGGATCCTGCCGGGCATCGGCGCCGGAACCTCCAACCTCGTCGCCTACGGCGTGGCCAAGAGCTCGGACAAGCATCCTGAACGGTTCGGCACCGGAGTCATCGACGGCGTCGTCGCCTCCGAGACCTCGAACAACGCGACCATCGGCGGGGCCATCATACCGCTCCTCACCCTGGGAATCCCCGGCGACACGGTCACGGCCATCATCCTCGGCGGACTCATGGTGCACGGGCTCACGCCTGGACCGCTGCTTTTCATCAACAACGGCACGGTCGTCTACGGAATCTTTGTCTCTCTCATCATCGCCAACTTCGTCATGCTCGCCATGGAGTTCTTCGGCCTCCGCGTATTCGCGAAGCTTCTCCGGGTTCCCAAGCACATCCTGTTGCCCATCGTCTTCGTGCTCTGCGCGGTCGGAGCCTACGGCCTCAACAACCGGGTGTTCGATGTGTGGGTCGCCCTCGGATTCGGTGTCCTCGGCTATGTTCTCACCAAGCTCAAGTTCCCCACCTCCCCCATGATCCTCGGCCTCATCCTCGGGCCCATGGCCGAGACCGGCTTCCGCCGCGGCCTGCAGCTCTACGAGGGCGACTTTTTCCAGTTCTTCACCCGCCCCATCGCCGTGTTCTTCTTCCTCGCAGCGGCTGCCATGATGATTTTCACCGGTCTCGGAAACATCAGGAACAAGAAGAAGGAGGCCGCCGCCGCATGAGTACGAGATCATTCGATACGCAATCCGCCATTGCCCTAGGCAATGGAAAACCTATGAATGGAGGATCCCGATGAAAGGTATCCGGAAGTTTACGCTCCTCGTCTGCCTCGCTCTTGTCGCCACCTTCGCAATGTCGGCCCAGGCGAATTACCCGGCCAAGGCCATCCAGGTCGTCGTTCCCGCCGCTCCCGGCGGAGACACGGACCTGAACTGCCGGATCATGGCCAAATACCTCGAGAAGGAACTCGGCCAGCCGGTGGTCATCGTCAACGTGAACGGCGCTGGCGGCTCACTCGGCACCCGCAAGGTCAAGGATTCGGCGCCGGACGGCTACACGGCCCTTTTCTATCATCCCTCTATGTTCCTGAACAAGATCATGGGACTCGTCGATTACAGCTTCGGCGACTTCGAGAACGCCGGCATCGGCGTCATGGACAACACCAACATTTTCGTCGTCAACGCAAGCTCGCCCTACAAGAACCTGAACGATCTCATCGAAGCGGCGAAGGCTAGGCCCGGCAAGATTAAGTTTGCCACCGAGACCGGCGGATTCACCCACCTGCAGATTCTCGCCTTCCAGGACGAGACCAACACCAAGCTGAACGTCGTCGACGTCGGCTCGGCCGCCCAGAAGATCGTCGCCCTCCTCGGAAAGCAGGTCGACATGATCGGCATCTCCTACGGCATCATCAAGGACTATGTGACCTCCGGCAGATTCCGCGTCGTCGGCGTCATGGCCGAAGAGACCAACCCTCTCATTCCCGCCGTGAAAACGTTCAAGGAGCAGGGAGTCAATATCTCTTTCCCGAAGTTCTTCTACTACCTCTTCCCGAAGGGAACGCCCCAGGCTGTCGTCGCCAAGTTCAGCGCAGCCGTCGCCAAGGTTGCCGCGAATCCCGAACTCCAGGCCGAACTCAACAAGTTCATGGTCAGCGCCCAGTACATGGCTCCCGCGGCCGCCATCAAGTACATGACAGCGCAGGAGGCGACGTACATGAAGTACAAGGATCTGATGACGAACGCGAAGATCGACAAGGAAGAAGTCAAACAATAATTCCACTCGGGGATTCCCTCGGATTCCCCGGGAGTGCTGCATGTTTCCCGCATTGTTTTCGCCTGGGAACGGGGCTGTCGTTCGCGGCAGCCCCGTTCTGATTTTCGTTTGCACCATAGGTCAAGGAGATCTCGATGGCCGATGAAGCCGATGAAAGGGGAACCCGCCTCACGACGTCAGGGCCCGAAATAAAAAGCGACAGGATCGCGTGGATCAGCCTTTCCTCGGTTTTCATGCCCCTCGCAAAACCGGTGAGCGACGCCAAGGTTCTCACCGGAAGACAGAAACCGCTGGACGGTGTTTCGATACTCTTTGCCGAGATTGTCAGTGAAAATGGCTTTTCGGGACTTGGCTTCAGCTATTCCCTCCGCACTGGTGGTGCCGGACAGTACGCCCACGCCCGCGAGATCGCTCCCGCTCTCCTCGGCGAGGATCCCGCCGACATAGCCCGCCTCTGGAACAAGCTCGTGTGGCTCGGTGCCTCGGTCGGGCGCTCCGGCCTCGCCCTCCAGTCCATCGCGGCCTTCGATACCGCCCTCTGGGACTTCAAGGCGAAGCGCGCCAATCTTCCCCTCTCCAAACTGATCGGTTCCTATCGCGATTCCGTGCCCTGCTACAACACTTCGGGCGGCTACCTCCAGGCGCCCATCGAGGAAGTTCTGGAAAGCGCTGACCGTTCCCGCGCGCGGGGCATAGGCGGCGTGAAGATCAAGGTGGGACAGCCGGACTCGACCCTGGATCTGAAGAGGGTGAAGGCCCTGCGCGCCCACCTCGGCGATTCGGTTCCGATCATGGTCGACGCCAACCAGCAGTGGGACAGGCCGACCGCGCTCCGCATGGGACGCATCCTTGAGGAGCTGAATCTCGAATGGATCGAGGAGCCCCTTGACGCCTACGACGCCGAAGGCCACGCGGCCCTCGCCGCCCAGCTCGCGACGCCGATCGGCTCGGGCGAGATGCTCACGAGCGTCGCGGAGCACTCCCGCCTTGTCGACCTGAAGTCTGTCGACATCCTGATGCCGGACGCTCCCCGCGTCGGCGGGATAACGCCCTTCCTGAAAATCGCCGCCCTCGCCGAACACAACCTCCTGAAAATAGCGCCGCACTTCGTGATGGAGATCCACATCCATCTGGCCGCCGCTTTCCGCGAGGATACCTGGGTGGAGCATTTCGAATGGCTGGAGCCCCTCTTCAACGAGCGGCTGGAAATCTCGGGTGGCCGCATGATAGTCCCGAAGCGTCCCGGACTGGGCCTTTCCTTAAGCGACCAGGTCGCCTCCTGGACTCTGGATCGCACCGAGGTCGGAAAACGGCCCTAGCACGTCGCGGCAAAAACCCGATACCGCGCGACCGGAGCCCGCGATTGCCGCTGACAGTCACTGGCCGTGGCCACAGCCTCCCGGCTTCCGGGCCATCCGACCGTCATTGAAAATCCTCCGCCACCAAGGAGAAACCCCATGCCCGATCTGGAAGCGAAACTGTCGCGATACCGTGATTTCTGGAACCTGAAGCCTTCTCGCAGACCAAGCAGAAGGCCGCTACCCCGTCGGGCCGCCTATCCTCCGGGGCATCTCGGATCTGTCCGGGGTGCTGCGCGGGCACATGGAGGCGATCATGACCTTCTTGAAAGCCCGGCCGAATCGATCGCGCGCCTGAGGCCCGCGAACTGTCACAGGTGGCGTCGCGTGTTTTCGGCGCATGAGGGATAAAATGAACGAACGATACGATGTCCTCATAATCGGCGCGGGCGTGATCGGATGCGCCGTCGCGCGCGAGCTCTCCCGGTACCGGCTCAAAATCGGCGTGCTGGAAAAAGAGCTCGATGTCGCCTGCGGCAACTCAGGAAGGAACTCCGGCGTGCTGCACGGCGGTTTCACCTACAAAAAGGGCTCGCTCAAAGCCGCCTGCTGTGTCGAAGGAAATCGGGAGTTCGACGCTGTGGCCGAGGAGCTGGGCGTGCCCTTCAGACGACTCGGCAAGGTCGTC
Source organism: Treponemataceae bacterium (assembly GCA_963678065.2). GTDB lineage: Bacteria > Spirochaetota > Spirochaetia > Treponematales > Rectinemataceae. The sequence continues at coordinate 13,382 of CAXXVZ010000002.1, read as the reverse complement.
GTAGGCTTTACCGAGGCCGACATGGAGAGCCTTGTGCGGTTCAAGGCAGTCGGCGAGGGTAACGGCGTCCGGGCCTCGAGATCGTCGACAAGAAACGCCTCTCCGAACTGGATTCCAGCGCAGGCGGCGAGTTCGCGATGCATTCTCCCGATTCCGGAATCCTGGATCCGATGGCCTACACGATAGCCCTGGCGGAGAACGCCAGGATGAACGGCGCCGATTTTTTCTTCGACCGGGAAGTGACCGCCATCGCGCGCGTGGACGGTGGCTGGGAGCTGGTCACCCCCGCGCAGACCTTCGCGGCCAGGTGGGTGGTGAACGCCGCAGGGCTCAACTGTGCGCGCATCTCCTCGATGCTCGGAATCGGCGGCTATGTCATCCGGGGTTTCAAGGGCGAATATTTCATACTGGACAAGAAAGCCGGTGCCTTCCTCAATATGCCGGTCTACCCCGCGCCGGATGCCAAGGGCGGATTCGCGACGCACGCGACCCCGACGATCCACGGAAACGTCCTGATCGGCCTCGATTCTTACATCACCGAGGATTTCGAAGATTTCAGCGTGACGAAGAAGCAGATGGACGGACTTGTCCGGGATGGGCTGAAAATGTTCGCTCAGGTCAAGCGCGAATACTTCATCCGCAACTTCGCCGGGATCAGGCCCAAGCGGATAGACCCGGCCACCGGGGAAGTCCTCGATTTCGTCTGCGAGGCGCGCGACGAAGCTCCCAATACGATCAACTTCGTCGGCATCGAATCCCCTGGGCTCACCGGAGCCCTTCCCCTCGCGAGGCGCGCCGTCGCCCTGATGGCCCCAAAAGAAGCCCTCGTCCCGAATCCTGATTTCACCCCGCGCAGGAAGACCGCCGTGCGTTTCCGGGAACAGGATCTCGCGACGAAGAAGCTCCTCATCGGCCGGAATCCCGATTACGGGGAGATCATCTGCCGCTGCGAAAACGTGACGAAGGCGGAAATCCTCGAGGCCATCCACAACCCGCTCGGAGTATGTACGGTCGCCGCCATCAAGAACCGGACCAGGGCGACGATGGGACGCTGCCAGGGCGGCTACTGCGAGACCCGCATCGCCAGCCTGATGCAGGAAGAGACGGGCAGGAATGTGACGGAAATCCTCTTCAACCGGGCGGGATCGAACATGTTTACAGGCCCGGTGAGAGCTCAGGGTGAGAGGGCCGAGCCATGATCGACAAAGACGTCATCATCATCGGCGGCGGACCGGCGGGTCTGGCCGCGGCAGTGGAACTCCACAGATGCGGGGTCGAAAACATCCTCATCCTGGAGCGCGGGAAATTCCCAGGCGGAATCCTTCGCCAGTGCATCCACGACGGTTTCGGCCTGACCCGTTTCAAGGCGAGCCTCTCCGGCCCCGAATACGCGCAACGCTTCATCGACCTGGTGGAACTGAATCACATTCCCTGCATCACCGAAGCCACCGTCATCGATATCTCAGGAGACAGGCGTGTTACCGCCTCCACCCGGGATGGCATCCTGGAATTCCAGGCCGAGGCCGTAGTCCTGACCATGGGCTGCCGCGAACGCACGCGGGGAGCCGTGAGCATACCGGGAAACAGGCCCTCAGGCGTCTGGACCGCGGGAGTCGCCCAGTCCTACATCAACCTGCACAACACGATGGTGGGCAAGGAAGTCGTCATACTCGGTTCGGGCGACATCGGCATGATCATGGCGCGCAGGCTCACGCTCGAGGGTGCTACGGTGAAGGCCGTTTTCGAAATACTCCCGTACGCGAGCGGCCTGCCCCGCAACATCCAGCAGTGCCTGGAGGATTACGGAATACCTCTCTACCTGAGCCACACCGTCACCGACATCGCGGGGCGCTCCCGGCTGGAAAGCGTCACGGTAGCCCAAGTCGACGAGCGCATGAATCCGGTTCCGGGCACGGAGAAGCTCTGGCCCTGCGACACGCTGATCCTCTCGGTCGGCCTCATCCCGGAGAACGAGCTCTCCACCATGGCGGGCGTAGTCTTGGACAGCCACACCAGGGGTCCCGTCGTCGACGAGAACTACCAGACAAACGTGTCTGGCATCTTTGCGGCCGGGAACGTCCTGCAGGTGCACGACCTCGTGGACTTCGTCTCGCTGGAGGCCGAGAAGATGGCGCGCTCGGTTGCCCGGTATGTCCGCGAAAAGCGCCTTCCGGAATGCTCCCTCGCGATCTCGGGAGATGCCGCGATCCTCCACACCATCCCGCAGAGAATCAGCGCCGGAGTCGATTTTACCCTGTCCACGCGCGTCAGGCGCCCCTTCGGGGACTGCGAAATCCGGATCTCCCAGAACGGGCGCGTCGTCGCATCCCTCGCGATGAAAAAGGCGATACCCGCCGAGATGATCCAGATTCCGGTCGCGGCTTCCGCCCTCGCCCCGACTGGCGCGCTGGAGGTCGCCGTCACATGCTGAAAGAATACACCTGCATCGCCTGTCCCCGCGGCTGCGACATCGAGGTGGACATCGGCGATGGCGCCATCGCATCCATAATCTCTATCGAAGGTGCGACCTGCCCGAAAGGCCGGAAATTCGTCGAACAGGAACTGACCGATCCGCAGCGGAATATCGCGACCTCGGTTCTCGTCCTGGGTGGAACCGGACCGCTGGCCTCAGTCCGCCTGACCGGCCCCATCCCCAAAGCGATGATCTTTCCGGTTCTCGACGAGATCGGGAAGGTGATTTTGACAGCCCCGGTGTCCATGGGGCAGATCGCGATCGTGGATGTTCTCGGGCTCGGCGTCGACGTGGTCGTCACAAAACATGTCCCGATTTCCGTCCAGCCGCAGACCGGGCCGCAACCGCATTCGCAGTCTCGGTCGCTGCCTCATACCCCGCCTCGGCCGGCAGAGGAGGCATGATGGAAATAGAGACTGGCGGGAACGTGTCCAAGCTTCTGGAAGGGGTACCGATCCCGAAAATGTTCCGCGCGCGACAGGCCTTTCCCCGGCCCGTCATCGAACCCAACGACATTCCGAGCGTCATCTTCGCAGCCCTGTCGGAGGAAAAGATCGCGGGGCGTCTTCGCGCGGGAATGAGCCTCGCGATCACCGCCGGCAGCCGCGGCATCGCCAATGTCGACATCATCACCAAGGCCATCGTCGACTTCGCCAAATCAAAAAATGCCGACCCATTCATCGTACCCGCCATGGGAAGCCACGGGGGCGCCACCGCGGAGGGCCAGACCGAACTCCTGGCCGGATACGGGATCACGGAAGAATCCATGGGTTGCCCCATCCGTTCCTGCATGGAGACGGTCCTCCTCGGACATTCGGAACTGGGTAAACCTGTCTACATGGACAGGCTGGCATATGAATCCGACGGGATCATCGTCTCCTGCAGGCTGAAGCCTCACAACGCCTTCCGCGGCCCCTACGAGAGCGGGCCCTGCAAGATGATGGTCGTCGGCCTCGGCAAGCGCGAGGGCGCCGAGAGCGTCCACTCCGACGGCATGGGGAAAATGGCGCAAAACCTCCCGGCCAACGCCAGGGTGATCCTCGACAAAGCCCCCATCCTTTTCGCCCTCCCCTGCATCGAGAATGCCTTCGACGAAACCTGCAGGATCGAGGCCATCCCCGCGGAAGAGATCCTCGCGAGGGAGCCTGAACTCCTGAAATATGCCTTCGCGCAGATGCCACGCCTCATCGTCGGCGAGGCCGATGTCCTCGTCATCGACGAAATCGGAAAGAATTTCAGCGGCACCGGCGTCGACCCGAACATAACCGGCACGTTTTCCACCGAATACGCCTCCGGAGGCCTCGCGGTCCAGCGCACCTGCATGCTCGACCTCAGTGAGTGCTCGCAGGGCAACGCCCTGGGCGTAGGCCTCGCCAGCGTCATTACGAAGCGCCTCTTCGACAAAGTGGATACGGAAAAGATGTACCCCAACTGCCTCACGAGCACGGTACTCAAATCGGCCATGATACCCATGGTCGTGTCCAGCGACAGAGAAGCCATCCAGGCATGCCTTAAGACCCTGAACGGCGTCGATATGGAAAAAGCCCGCGTGGTCCGGATCGCGAACAGTCTCCACATCGAGCACATCATGCTCTCGGAAGCCTACTACGCCGATGTCCTCCGGGGAGCCTGGCCGAACCTTGTAGCCTCAGGCGAACCGCTGGCCCTGGAGTTCGACGCCCAGGGGAATCTTTCGGAGCCGGTGCTCTCGAAAACGACTTCGCACTGAAGCCTGGCCAGATCCTCGCTGCGCGCGGGTTTCCGGGATTCGATCGCCGGCATTGGCATCTCCGACCCGAAAAAAAGACGCAAAAGAAAAAATTTGACAGGATCGGAATATGCCCCTATACTCCCTACTGGTTAACCAGATCTGGTTAACCAGTAGGGAGTCCCATGGAACAGAACCGAGCGGAAACAGAAAACGATTCTCCCGACCACATCGTATTCGACCACATCCGGAAGCTCATCATCTCGGGCGAACTGCGATCCGGCATGAAGCTTCCTTCGGAGAGGACCCTCACCGCCGAGCTCGGGATCTCGCGCGGCTACGTCCGCAAGGCCATCAACACTCTCGAGCATTACGGAATCGTGAAAACCCTTCCGCAGCGGGGGACCATCGTCGCCGGAATCGGCGGCAAGGCTCTTGCCGGACTCATCTCGTCGATCGGCGAACTCGGGGAGGACTACGAGGCAGCCGACCTGATCGAAGTCCGGACGCTTCTGGAAGCCCACGCCGCCAGGGCCGCCGCCCTCCACGCCTCACCTGAGGCGATCGGGGAAGTTGTCCGCTGCCACGAGGAGTTCAGGCAGAAGGCTCTCGCCGGCGAGAACACCCTGGAAGAGGATCACCTCTTCCATCTCTCCATCGCCCGGGCGAGCGGAAATCCCGTGACCATCTCCCTCGTCAGCTACATCACGCCCCAGATAATCGCCATGAACAGGGGCTTCGAGGAACGCGATCCCGACCGTTTCCAGCGAACCTCCGAAGAGCACGAGCGGGTGGTCAGGGCCATCCGCGACCATGATCCTGCGGCCGCTGCCGCAGCCATGGAAGATCACATGAACAAATCCCGCGGGCGTCGTCTTCCCGGCGGGAAACAGGAGACAGCATGACGGACATCGACACGGGACGCACGCGGCAGGCGGCGCTCCAGATCAGAAGGGACACGATCCGCATGATCTCGGGGGCCGGTTCCGGCCATCCGGGCGGCGCGCTCGGGGCCGCGGACATTCTCGCGGTGCTGTACGGCGGCGCCATGCGCGTATCCCCGGATTCTGCGGCCGATCCCGACCGCGACCGGCTCATCCTCTCGAACGGGCACATCTGCGCCGCCTGGTATTCGGCGCTGAGCCTCGCGGGCTTCATTCCACGGGAGGAACTCGCGACCTTCAGAAAGTTCGGGACGCGCCTCCAGGGCCACCCCTCGCGCAGGCATCTTTCCGACCTCGTCGACGCGTCCACCGGACCGCTGGGGCAGGGCTTCGCCGTGGCGAACGGACTCGCCCTCGGCCTCGCCATGGCAAAGAGCCGGGCGCGGATTTTTTGTCTCGTCGGCGACGGAGAGATGCAGGAAGGCATCGTCTGGGAAGCGCTCATGACCTCAGCCCAGCGCGGCCTTTCGTCCATGAACCTGATCGTCCTCAAGAACGATCTCCAGATCGACGGAACGGTGGCCTCGGTCAAGAGCATCGATCCGCTGGACAAACGCCTCGAGTCCTTTGGCTGGGAGGTCGAGACGATCGACGGCCACGACCACGGCGTCCTCGCGCGGGCATTCCGCCCCGGCGGCTTTGTGGCGCAGGCCGCCTCAGGCGGACGAGGCAAGCCCAAAGCGTTCATCGCCCGCACGGTCATGAGCAAGGGTGTTCCCTTCATGGAGAATGATCCCGCCTGGCACGGCAGCTGTCCGAACGCCGAGCAGACCGCGAGGGCGCTGGAAGCCCTCGGCAGCTCCGGAATTTTTGCCGACTATCCCGATCCGAGGAGGGCATCATGATGTTTCCCGCTGGTACAGCCATACGCGACGGCTTCGGACGCGCTCTCGTCGACCTCGCCGCCTCAAATCCCGATGTCGTCGCCCTCGTCGCCGATCTCACCGAGGCCATTCGCATGCACTGGTTCGCCAAAGCCTACCCCGAGCGCTTCTTCCAGATGGGCATCTCCGAGAACGACATGATTTGCACGGCCGCCGGCCTGGCGATCTCCGGAAAAATCCCCTTCGCCGGAACCTTCGCCACCTTCGCCACGGGGCTCGCCAACCTCCCCGTCAAGATCGGTGTCGCCTACAACGGGGCCAACGTGAAGATCGTGACGAGCCACGGCGGCATCTGCGTCGGAGCGGACGGCGCGACTCACCAGTCCATCGACGACATCGCCCTCATGCGCGTCATTCCCGGAATGACTGTTCTCGTGCCCTGCGACGCCGTCCAGGCCTACAAGGCCACGTTCGCGGCAGCCGCGATAAGGGGTCCCGTCTATCTGAGGCTCGGCAGGATCGGCTCGCCCGTATTCACGGACGACTCCGACGAATTTCTTCCCGGGAAAATCAGGGCAGTCCGCGAGGGGTCGGATCTCGCCATTCTCTCGACAGGTTCCATGCTCGGATTGGCGCTCGAAGCCGCGGACAGGCTGGCGCTCGACGGGATCTCCGCCCGCGTCCTCGATGTCCACACGATCAAACCATTGGATGAAGCCGCAATCGTCGCTGCGGCGCGCGACTGCGGCGCCCTTGTCACGGTGGAGGAACATTCGATTCTGGGCGGCCTCGGAAGCGCCGTCGCCGAGTGCCTGTGCCGCACCATGCCCGTCCCCCTCGAAACCGTGGCTGTTCCTGACCGCTTCGGCGAAGGCGGCGAACCTGCCGAGATCCTGAAAAAGTACGGATTGACCGCCACCGCGGTCGTCGAGGCTTGCGGGAAGGCGCTCGCGCGGGTCCGTTGACGAGGAGTGAACTCGCCGACGCGTTCGTGCGGACGCGCCGGAAAGTCGTGAAACTGCCGGCCGCCGGCCATCGTCCCGGCGCCGGATGAAGGATTGTTCCGGTCTCACAGGGAGACCGGGGGCCGGGCCGTATGGCCGCGGCTGGAGTCATGAAGGAGGCATTCATGAAAAAGATCCTCGCCATTCTCTTCGTCCTCTGCTTCGCGGTCGCCCTCGCGGGCGCAGCCCCGAACAAGGAAGTCCGGTTCTGGTACCACTTCGACAACCCCGAGGTGGCCGTAAAGCCCCTCATCGACAAATTCGAGGCCCAGAATCCCGGCATCAAGATCATCGCCGAGCGCATCGACTGGTCGACCTACTACCAGAAACTCGTGACCGCCGTGGCCGCCGGCACACCCCCCGACGTATCCCAGGTCAAGCTCTGGTGGCAGCCCCAGCTCGTCGAGATGGACGCCCTCGAAACCCTCGATCCCTATCTCGCATCGTGGGCCGGCAAGTCGGATATCTTCGACAACGTCTGGAAACTCACGAAGTACACCGACGGCAAGCAGTACCTCATGCCCCTCCAGATGGTCATCCTGTACATGTACTACCGCGTCGACATGTTCAAGGAGCTCGGCCTCAAGGTCCCGACGACCCGCGACGAGTTCCTCGATGTCGTCAAGAAGCTCACCCGGGACACGAACGGCGACGGCATCACCGATGTCTACGGCTTCGGCATCCGCGGAGCGAAGGGCGGCCACGACTGGTGGGGCGCCTTTGTCCTGTCGAGCGGCGCCCAGTTCTTCGACTCCAAGGGCAAGTCCGGCCTGACCACTCCCGAGGCGATCAAGGCGAACCAGTGGTTCATCGACCTGTACAGGGTCCACAAGGTCAGCCCGCCCACGACCCCCATGGACGGCTTCGCCGAGGTCATCGCCAACATGAAGTCCGGCAAGACCGCCATGACCATCCACCATCTCGGCAGCTCCAAGGAACTCGAGGCCGCCCTCGGCGACAAGATTTCCGCCGCCCCCGTGCCTCGCGGCCTGACCGGATCCTGGACGAGCTTCGGCGACGAAGAGAACGCCATTTTCAAGGCTTCCAAGGTCAAACCCGAGGCCTTCAAGTGGATTTCCTTCCTCGCCTCGGCCGAGAACAACGCGATCTGGCAGAAGGCATCAGGCCAGGTTTCGGTGAACATTTCGAACGGTATGACTTCCTCCGCGCAATCCGACCGCTTCATGAAGGCGACAATCGACTCCATGCCCTTCGCCGGCGTCCTGCCCGCCCACCCCGCCATAGCCGAGTTCGTGGATTCGGTCTGGCCGACTACCATGGCCCGCGCCTTCAACGGCCAGATCAGCTCCGCCGAGATGATGAAAATCTTCGAGGAGCACTTCAAGAAGTGATCCGATTCCAGTGAATCGAGGTGAACCGGCACAGACACGGCAGCGGCGGGCTTTCGCCGCCTGCCGGCGCCGTGCCGGCCACGAACGGAGGACCCGATGGTGAAAACAGGAAAAGCCGATTATTTCCCCTATGCCCTCATCGCTCCAGCCATCGCCGTCACCGTCGCGATCGTTCTCGTTCCGATCGTCCAGACTTCTTTCATGAGCTTCATGAAGTATGTCATCTGGAAACCGAAAGATCGCGGTTTCATCGGATTCGCGAATTATGTCGCGGTCCTGCGCGATCCCGTGTTCTGGATCGCCCTCAAAAATACGGCTGTCTGGATCGTCGGCGTCATCAGCCTCCAGCTCGCGCTCGGCTTCGCTGCGGCCCTGCTCCTGAACCGCGACTTCGCGTGGCGCGGCATCGCCCGCAGCCTCATCCTCATCCCCTGGGTCACGCCTTCGATCATCACGGGGCTCATGTGGCGCCTCATGTACGATGGAAACCGAGGCGTCATCAACGACATACTTGTCAGGCTTGGCATCCTTCACCAGTATCAGCCCTGGCTCGCCGACGCTTCGACTGCCCTGCCCGCGGTCATGGTCGCCCTCATGTGGCAAGGCTTCCCCTTCTTTTCCATTATGATCCTCGCGGGACTCCAGTCCGTTCCCTCCGAACTCCTGGAAGCCGCGACCGTGGACGGAGCTGGCACTTTCAGAAAATTCTTTTCCGTGACCCTGCCCCTCATCGTCCCCATCCTCCTGACCTCGATTCTCCTCAGGATCATCTGGGTGGCCAACTCCCTCGACATCATCTACGTGATGACGGGAGGAGGCCCCGGCTATGCGACCTACACGCTGCCCGTGTTCTCCTACCTGAAAGCCTACAAGGCCCTCGATTTCGGCTACGCGGCGACGATTTCCCTCCTTCTGACCCTCGTGCTCGTCGTCTTCGTCGCTGGATACGTCAAGAGAGTGCTGAAAACGGAGGATCAATACTGATGCGCACAGTCCGATCCCTCAAGCGGATTTTCGGCCTCCACCTGCCCGTCATTCTTCTCGTGCTCTTCGCGGTCGGTCCCTACATCTGGACCTTCATCACCTCGCTCACGCCCGATGTCGAGCTCAACACGGGATTCCGTTATTTTCCCCAGCACCCGACCTTCGGGAATTATGTCCGGCTGTTCCGGAATATCAATTTCGGAAAAAACATGATGGACAGTTTCCTCGTCGCGGCGGGAAGTACGATTCTGGGTCTCGGACTCACCCTCACGGCGAGCTACAGCTTCGCGCGATTCCGTTTCCGCTTCCGTAAGCCGCTTCTCCTTCAGTTTCTCGTCATCAACATGTTCCCGATCGTCCTTCTCCTCATCCCACTCTTCATCCTCATGAAAAAGCTCGGACTCATGGATACCCGGCTCGCACTCATCCTCGCCTACTCGACCTTCACCATCCCCTTCTCGACCTGGATGATGACGAGTTTCTTCAGGGCTATCCCGAAGGAGCTCGACGAGAGCGCGCTGATCGACGGCCTCAGCCGATTCGGGGCCATGCTCAGGATCGTGTTCCCGGTCGCTATGCCGGGCATCTCCGCCACGGGAATCTACATCTTCATTACGGCCTGGAACGAATTCCTCTACGCGGCCGTCCTCACATCGAGCAAGGTCAGGACGATTCCCGTCGCTCTGCAGAACATGGTCGGCGAGTTCCAGATCGCCTGGGGGCTTCTGACCGCGGGAGGAATCCTGACGGCCCTCCCGATCATAATCCTCTTCTTCTTCGTGCAGAAACAGATGATCTCGGGCATGACGGCGGGGGCGGTGAAAGGTTGACGGGCAAGCCCGCGCCCACGGCCAAAACCCGGAAACCAGGAACGACAAACCAGGAACGACAAGGAGACGCTCATGAATCTCTGGAAGATGGACTCCCACGCAGGCGAAGGTCTGAAATGGGTGTACGACAATGCCTCGTGGAAAATAGGCCTCAAGAATTTCAAGCCGCAGAATTCCTTCGAAGCCCTCGAGACGCTCGAACTTCACCGCAAGACCGACGAGACCTTCATCCTCCTCGCCGGATCGTGCTGCATTCTCGCGGGCGAGAAGGGGGGCGGTTTCTCCGCGACCATGATGGAGGCGGGCGCGACATACACCATCCCCTCCGGCCTCTGGCACACGACGGTCACGGCTCCCGGCGTTTCCCTCGTCCTCGTCGAGGCGAGCGATACGTCCATGGAGAACAGCGAGCTGTGGGCAATGTCCGAAGCGGAACTCGCCTCGGCCCGCGCGGCCCTGCGGGCGGCAGGGTTTCCGGGCTGAAATAAAAAAACCGCCGGACTTCGCAGTCGGCGGTTTTTGAAGTAGCTTTGCGACAACGGCTCGGGGCCTGCGGCCCTGCCCCTCGGGGAGCGCTTCCGGACGAGCATTGACGCCCGCCCGATCTGCGCTTACTTCCCTTCGCGGACGATCTCGATCTTGATTCCGTCGCCCGACTCCGAGTCTTCCTTGGGAGGAACGGTGATCTTGAGGATGCCGTTGCGGAAGACGGCGCGGACCTTCTCCTGATCGAACTTGTCGGCGGGGACATAGTACTTCTGCTTGTCGACGTCCTTCAGCTTGAGCCTGCGCTTGAAGTATTTGACGCCCTCCTCGGTCTGCTCGGTGATGCCGATGCGGGCCGCGAAGACCATGTAGTCGCCCTGGAAGGTGAGGGAGATGTCCTTCTCGTCGAATCCCGCGAGCGCGAACTCGAACACGATGCTTCTGTCGGGCGTCATGTAGATGTTCATCGGGGGATAGGAATAGTTGGGATAGTAGTCGGTGTTTTCTTCGGTGCCGGAATCGAACCAGGTCGAGGTGAACTTCGGCTCGCACTTCGGCATCTCCGAAGGATCGAAGTGCTTCATTTTTTCGCCGAAATCCTTGGCTGCCTCGAAGACTTCGTCCATGATGGAACCGATGTCCATGTACATTCTGTTGCCTTTCATGATGACCTCCATCGCCATTCCGGCGAAGTTTCTTGCCGGAAGCGAATCCTTCGCGCCGGCAAAAATCGTATATGGTCCTCCGGACGGAGCGACCAGGTGACGGGCGTCGAACAGACCGACCGTCCACTCATCAATAGTACCGCGCTTTTCTTCTCCCGACAACATTTCACGAAAAAAAGCGGCGGCAGGGGAAAACGCGGTGTCCGGGTCGACAACCTCGCAGCGAGCCGCGGGGTATGAAACCCACGTGCGGATCAAGAAAAGGCCGCGCCTGGGGGCGCGGCCATCTTTGCAGTCAGGGACTGAAAGGAAGACTCACTTCTTGGGATAGAGGAGGGGATAGTCGTTGGCCGCACCGAGATCGGCGAGATCGGCGGGCTCGACTGTCCAGTTGCCGATCGAACCGACGGTCACAGTCTCTTTCTGCCCCTCGAACCACTTCAGGAGGAAGTAGCGGAGGTCTTTGGTGGTGGCGCCGTTGACGAGCTTCATGGTTCGGATGGTCTCTTTGTCGAGCCGGGCGCCCTTCTCGAGGTGGCCGCCGCCGCCCGAGCCGCGGTAGGAGTTGATGGCGACGACGTAGGTCGCGTCGGCGTTGAAGACCCTGCCGTCGGACATGGAAGAGATATTGATGCGTTTCCCCGCCGGCTGGGAAACGTCGACAGAGTAGTTGATGCCGGCCGCGGAGTCGTAGTTGTAGTAGCGGGTCGCGGTCAGCGGCATGTTGGTCCGGGTGTCGAGTACGAGCTTGCCTTCCTTGTTCTTCTGGAAGTTGATGATGTGGTTCCCCTCGTTCGGCATGGTGTCGAACCAGTACTGGTAGGAGTACTCGAGGAAGTCTTTCACCTGCTGTCCGGTGAGCGTCATCGTGTAGAGGAAGTTCTCGTAGACGTAGAGGTTGAACATGTCGCGCACGTAGAGGGTCCCGTCCTTGCTGGTCGGGATCTTCGAGTCGGCGGAGAGCGGGGCGACGAAGGAGATGTCGGCGGGGACGAGCCCGATGGCGGGGTCCTTGGAGATGTCGAGCTGGATCCTGTGGATCAGGTCGACGAAGGCGGAGTCGCCGAACATGGACTCGCGGGTCGTGATGACGCCGTCCATCTTGCCGATGGGGCGGTCGACCCAGGCCTTGATCGCGTCGAAGGAGGGCTGGAATTCGGCGACGAAGGCGGGATCAGCGGCGACGCCCTTCATGGGAACGAGGGCTCCGCGGACCATCTTGGTCCAGGACTGGCTGTCTTTGTTCCAGCTCATCATGAGGTTGACGACGGGCTCGGCCTGCCCGCTGGCGAGGGAGCCGTAGATGTAGACAGTCTTGCCGTTCGGATCCTTGACCTCGACTTTCTTCTTGGCGACGGGATCCCATCCCATGCCATCCCAGCCAGAGTGATCGTGGCCGACGAAAACGATGTCGAATCCGGGAACCTGCTCTGCGACGAGCTGGGCGGCGTTCTCGTTGTTCGGGGTGGTCTTGGTGGTTCCACCGTAGGTATAGTCGACGCCTGAGTGGAAGAGGCCGACGAGGACGTCCGGCTTCTCTTTCTCCATGATGATCGGGACCCACTTCTTGGCGGAGGCGACCATGTCCTCGAACTGCATGCCGGTCCAGAACTGCGGGGGGAGCCAGTCGGGGATTTTCGGGGTGACGAGGCCGAGGATGGCGATCTTGACGCCCTGGCGCTCGATGATCTTGTAGGGGGTGAAGTAGGGGCTTCCGTCCGGATTGACGGCGTTGGCGCAGATGACGGGGGCCTGGAGTTCCTCGTAGAGCTTGTCATAGACGGCGTGACCGGCCTCGATGTCGTGGTTCCCCACGCCGACTGCGTCGTAATTCAGGAAATTGAGGGCCCGGGACCAGATGTGCGGACCGTCGGTCTTCTCGAAGTTGTAATAGTAGACAGTGGGCTGTCCCTGGAGGGAGTCGCCGTTGTCCAGAAGAACGACATTGGCGTCCGGGGCGGAGCGCTCTTCGCCGACCAGTGTCGCGACCTGGGCGAGGGATGTGGCCATCGGCCTCGCGTTGACGAAATCGTAGGGATAGATGGCTCCGTGGATGTCCGAAGTCTCGATGAACGTCAGTACGAGCGGTTTATCCGCGTACTGCTCGAACGA
>CAXXVZ010000001.1:0-62017 GCA_963678065.2 Treponemataceae bacterium | reverse complement strand
CCTGACGCATACCTCGTGTACATGCGCGGCAAGTCTTTTACCTTCAATACGGGATTGTGAGCGCCAGGTCCGATCCGGCGCCCATGGCATCATGTTCGATCCATGATCTTAAGGAGGATATCGTGAAAAAGGCAGTCATCGCTCTCGTGGCTCTCGCCGTCGTCTTCTCCGTCCTCGGCTGTGCCAGCGGGCCAAAGGGCGTCCGCAAGGGGGAGACTCTCCTCGAAGACAAGGGCTCCGCATACGGAATCAAGGCCCCCAAATGGGTCGAATCGGCCGTCATCGGCGGAGCCAAGGAACTCGAGAAATTTCCCGAGTTCAAGGGAAAGGTTGTTTTCCTCGGCAAGGCGGAGGCCCTGAATCTCCCCTCCGCGGAGCTTCTCGCTTCCAGGATGGATGCCCAGACCGAGATCGCGGCCTACCTCTCTCTCCGCGTCAAGGACGCTTTCAAGGGAGCCAATGTCGCCAACGCGGATTCCGTCAATTTCGGCGTATACGGCGAGCGCTTCGTCGCCAGCGTCGCGGAAGCCAAATACTCCGGATTCAGGAAAGAATCCGACTGGTGGATCAAGGTCCAGACCTACACCTCCGACGGACAGCCTGACAAGCAGATTTACCGCGTGATGCAAGTGTGGACCATGGAACAGCCAATGCTCAAGAAACAGTTCGACATCATCCTCGCGGATATGGCCGGCACCGCCGCCGCCACTCCCGAGACCAAGCGCGCGATGGACCTTGTCCAGAATACGGTGACCAAGGACTTCTTCGCCGGGAAATGAGCCGGGGCGATGCCTCGTTTCTCCCCCAATTCTGTCCGAGCGATGGGAGTCCCGGTCCGCAGGCGGGACTCCCTGTCTTTGTGCCGAATCCGGAGGTGGGCCTGTATGCGTAAACGATTCGTGGCGGCGATCGCCGCACTCATCGCGGCATCCGTCTTTCTGTCCTGCGCGACAGCGCCCGACTGGATCAGCCGCCCGCCGCCGCCGGACAGCGTCAACACCTGGTTCGTGGGCAGCGCTTCCGGCAAGGACGAAGCGGCCGCGGTCAACGACGCCACCGCCAATCTCATCGCCGGGATCATGCAATATATGGGCATCAGGGTTACGGTGAACACATCCGCGATGGCGAAGGCCTCCCTCGAGTCCTACACCGCTGAAATCACCCAGACCGTGACGATGCAGTCGGAGAACCGTCTCGCGGGATTCCAGGTAAAGCAGAAATACAAGACAGCGAATCCCAAGACGAAAACCGCGACGGTCCACATCCTCGCCGCGTACAACACGGCCGAGTTGCAGAAGGAAAAACGCCGCATCGAGGCCCTTTTCCAGGAAAAGATCGACGCGGTCGCCGTGCCCGAGGCCGAGGGTGATTCTCTCGCGGCCTCCGGAATGCCTGTCGACGCGGTCAGGAAATACATCGAAGCGGCCGTGGCGGCCTCCGGGTCCGACATCGAAAACGCCGACGTCAAGTTCGAGCGACTGATCGGTAAGGCGCGGGCCGCGCTTTCGGGAATCCGTTTTGTCGTGATCGGCGACGACTACAGCGCCGTGCTCGGGCAAGCCTTTTCCCGACCCTTCAAGGTCAGACTGGAGGGCTCCGGAGGGGGAACTTCAGCGCCCTCCGCCGGCTTCGATCATGGCCTGTCGGTCAAGCTCCTCGTCTCGTATCAGAGAAAACAGGCTTCCGGCCGGCTTGCGGGCAAAACCGAATCCGCCCAGACGGACGCCTCGGGACTCCTTGTCTTCACGCCGCCTGTGCCCGATTTCGTCGGCAAAGCCAAGCTGAGCGTCAGGCTCGACCTGCAGTCTTCTCTCGAGATGCTCGACGCGCTCCCCCCGAAGTTCAGTGCCCTGCGTTCCGCCCTTCAGGAGGACATCCTCGCGAAGCAGGTGGAGATCGGGTACGCCGTGGTTTCCGAGGCGCGCACGGTCCCGACCGGCATCTCCATTGTCGATTTCGACGAAAACGGAAACAGGATACCTGGAGACCTGACCCAGGCGGCCCTCCTCGACTCCCTCGGCAAGGAAAAGTTCGTCGTCAGGGCCACTCCCCTCGATCCCGGCCTCCTGTCGACGATGTCGGACGCGGCCATACTGAACACAGGGCTCCAGTCCTGGGGCTACGCGGTTCAGCGGATCGTGTACGGAGCGGCGCACATACGCGCTGTGAAAAGGGATGGGACCAGCTTCCTCGCCTCCGCTTCGGCCCAGATCAAAGTCGTCGAGCTCGCGACCGGGACGATACTGTATTCTTCCGACAAGGCTTACACGGCCGTCGGAACCGACGAGACCGGAGCTCGCCGCGCCGCGCTGCGCGAACTCGGCGCGCAGGTTTTCGGCGCGGACATCCTCTCCACCCTGCCCTGAAGTCTACAGCCGGGCAGAACCTCCTGTTCAGAGCTTGAACGTCACGCCCGCTCCAAAGGAAGTTCCGCCGTAACTCTTGTTTCCGAAGAGGCTCGTGACTTTCAGCCATTGTTCGATGCCGAGATCGGCGAAGACTTTCATGTCCCTGCTGACGAGGTAGGAAACGCGCCCGTAGGCCAGCAATCCGACGTGGGAGATGAAGTCGGTGTCAGTGCTGACCCAGGGTGATGTGACGTGGAAATAGGAAATACCGATTCCGGCGTATGGCGCGAAGGACAGTCTGCCGAAATTCACCAGGTACTCCGCGCCGACCACAGCGTTCACGGGCACGATCTGCACGAGTCCCAGGAGGAAATTGCTGATCAGACTGAGCGGCACCTGCGCGGCGACAAAGGGCCTGATCCCGTAGAAGCCGCGCGACGCGGTCGCCCTGAATCCGGGGATCAGCGAAGGCGTAGTTCCGCCGACGCTGTGCAGGTAGATGTCCAGGTCGGCGCCCTGCCTCGGAATCTCGCGCAACTGCGTGTCCTTCCCCAGAGGGATCGTGGTGTAGAGGACCGATCCCGTCGAGACTTCCGGGCCCACCTCCTTGATGACGATGAGGCCCGCCTCGCGGTCGTCGGAGAAGCCTTCCACGGAGCGGTCGTCGATGACAGCGTACTCGTCGCCCGTCTGTATTCCCATGTTGTGCCCGAGCTGGAGCTTGATCTCCGAGCCCGAGGTGGCGAGTATGCGGGTGTTGATCTGGAACTCGGGGATGGACCTGATCTGGAACTGGAGCTGGGTCGGAATCGAGTTGACGGCCGAGCTTATGGAATTGCGCTGGCTGTTCTTGTCCGAGCCGGAGGATTCGATCTTGTTCATCGCGATGACGCGGCCGCCGGCCGAGACGTCGATGAAGGTTACGCTTGTCGTGATCGTCGTTTCGTAGCGGGTGCTTTTCGAATTGTAGAAGGAGTTGAAGTTCGTCACGACGGGGACCGCGACGATGAAGGCGCCCACGAGCTTGTTGAACTCCGCTTCCGTGAGGAAGGCTTCGCCGAACTGATACTTCTCGGGCATAACGAATGTGGATTCTTTCGCGCTCTTGAGTGTCGCGATGAACTGGTCGAGTCCTCCGGGGGAGAGCCTCTGGGTCATGCCGATGATGTTGAACCGGCCCAGGTCGACGAAGACTTTCTGGATTTCGTGGTCGATGGAGCCGAGGGCCTCGTAGGGGATGCTCCAGCCGTAATATCCGATGCCGAAGACCGCGACATCCTGTTTTGCGCTGACTTCGGGCTGGGCGAAGAGGGATGCGTGGACGAGAAGCGTGAGAACGAGGCACAGCGCTGCCGCGCGAATCCGTTTCATGTATCCTCCAGTATCATGCGAAAAAGTATACCAGCGTTCGCCGCAATCCGCCACATCGGTGCCGCAGGAAAGCTGCGGTCAGACCATGCCGGGCGCTTCGGGATAGAGGATGCCGTCCTTGTCGTGTCCCGACTTGGCCCGGGCTGCGGGAGAAGCCACTTCCTGCGGGCCCGGATTGAGGGTGAAGAAAAAGCAGGCTCCCGCGTCGACTTCCGCGTGCGCCCAGATGGAGCCGCCGTGACGGGAGATGATCCTCTGGACCAGGGCCAGACCGACGCCCGTTCCCTCGAATTCCCTCGGCCCGTGCAATCGCTGGAAAACCCCGAAAAGCTTTTCGTAATACCGCATGTCGAAGCCTGCGCCGTTGTCCTTGACGAAGTAGGCAGTCTTTCCGTCCACGTCTTCCCAGCCGATCTGTATTTCCGGCTTTTCCTTTTTTCCGGTGAACTTGATCGCGTTCGAAAGGAGGTTGACCCAGACCTGCCTCAGCATCGGCGGGTCGCCCTGCGCCGGGGGGATTTCTGCGAGACGGAAGTCCACCTTTTTTCCGAGATCGCGGCCCAGTTCCCTGAAAACATCCGCGGCCAGACTCTTCATGTCGACCTGGGCGAGGCGCATCTCCGTCCTGCCCAGGCGCGAGAATGCGAGGAGGTCGTCGATGAGCTGTCCCATCCTGGCCGTATTGTCCCGGATGATCCGCGTCATCCTTTTTCCTTCTTCGCCGAGCATATCCCCGTATTTGTCGGCGAGGATATGGGAAAATCCGTTTATGGACCTGAGCGGCGTGCGCAGGTCGTGGGAGACGGAGTAGGCGAAGGCCTCGAGTTCGCGGTTCGCGGTAGTCAGCTCGGCGGTCCTCTCTTCGACCCTCCGTTCCAGGTTCTGGTTCAGCTGGTTTATCATGTCCTCGGCCCGCTTCCGTTCGGTGATGTCCCGCGCTATGCCGAGAACGCCGACCAGCTTGCCGTTCGAATCGTAGGTCGGCGTCTTGATGGTCTCAAGAAGCTCCGAGTGGCCGTCATCCGCGTAGGTGACCCACTCGATGTTGGTGCGGGGTTTTCCGGCCCCTATCGCGGCTCTGTCCTTGGCTCTGAAGAATTCGGCCAGATCGTGCGGAAGGAAATCGAAATCGGTTTTTCCGACGATGTCCTTTTCCTTCGCTCCGAAGAACCTCTCGAAGCGCGGATTGCAGGCGAGGTAGGCGCCTTCGGGCGATTTCATCCATATCATATCCGGGATGGTCTCTATGATGGTCCGGAGGCGGATCCTTTCGTTTTCGAGGTCGGTCTCTGCCTTGCGGCGATCGCTTATGTCGACGAAGGTGTTGAGCATGTAGAGCTCGGATCCTATCTCGAGGGGTTCGAAATACAAAAGCACATCCCTGACCCCGCCGTCAGTCCTCTTGTGCCGGGCCTGCAAGCCGTGGATGGAGCCGGTTTCGGCTATGAGCCTGACGATCGTGGCCGGCATGGCGCCGTCGACCCATATGTTGAACTCGAAAACCGTGTGCTCCCGCAGAATGGAGGCTTTGTAGCCGAGGCCCGCCTCGAAGGCGCGGTTCACATCGACGAACCGCATGTCCGAGACGCGAATGAGGGCTGTCGGAAGTGGGTTGAAATGGAAAATGGCTCTGAAAAGTCCCTGCGCCCCCGAGATCCCCGAGAGCACGGCCAGATCCCCGCTTCCGGAGCGGAGTCTTTCGGTGTCGGCTCCGTTTTCCGCCGGGGCATTGTCCAACTCACTCAGGTCAGATGCATCGTTCGTGGATGGAGGAGTATTTTTCGTATTTTTTTCTCCATGTCCTAAGCCTTCATCGCTGTGATTTTACTATGGTTTCAGCCAGTTTCATACCTTTTTTTGAACGGAAAATCGGTTTGCCTGACAGAAGTCAGGATATTGTGGCGCGCGGTGCGGTGCGATGGCCACCTTCCAGACTATCGTGCGGGTGCTTGATGAATCCTGGAAAGCAATCTACAATACGTCAGTTTTTTATCGATACATATTTATTCTGGAATATACCAAGCTGACGAAAGTCAATGAATAGTCTCTTAAGGATTCACAAGGGGGTGTTTTCATGCCAGCGGCCCAGATCGAGTTCTCCAAGGAGCTGACGGACTTCATCGATGAATGGAAGGACAAGCCGGGAAGCCTCATCATGCTGCTTCACCGCATCCAGGAGGAGTTCTCCTACATTCCG
The DNA here is from genome assembly GCA_963678065.2 of Treponemataceae bacterium. GTDB lineage: Bacteria > Spirochaetota > Spirochaetia > Treponematales > Rectinemataceae. The sequence continues at coordinate 56,101 of CAXXVZ010000001.1, read as the reverse complement.
CGGGAAGCCGCCGAGAAGCTCGCGGTCATCACCGGTCTTCCTCTCGCGAAGATCTACGGCGTCGTGACCTTCTACCACTTTTTCAAGACAACCCGTCCCGGAAAAAACCGGATCGCGATCTGCCTCGGCACCGCATGCTACCTTCGCGGGGGCCAGGATCTCATCGACGAGACCGAGTCGATCCTCGGAATCAAGGGCGACGAGGTCACCGACGACGGCCAGTTCAGCATCGACGCGGTGCGCTGTCTCGGATGCTGCGGCCTCGCGCCCGTCCTCATGGTCGGCAACGAAGTTTTCGGCAAGGTCAAGAAAGAGCAGATGGCGGAAATAATCGCCAAATACAGGACCGCATAAGGCTGGTCCGGATGCACTACGCGCTGTGCGACTTCGTCCTCGACATCGTCCAGAACGCGATCGAGGCGAAGGCGAGTCTGGTGCGTCTGGATTTCGACGAGTCGGAGAGATGGTATTCGGTTACCGTCACCGACAACGGCGTGGGGATGACGGAAAGCCAGCGGGAGCGGGCTCTCGATCCGTTCTATACGGACGGCGTGAAACACGCGAAGCGCAAGGTGGGGCTCGGATTGCCCTTCCTCGTCCAGGCGGTGGAGCAGACAGGGGGCGACTTCAGCCTCGAGTCGGAAAAAGGCTCGGGGACGAAGGTCTCGTTCCGGTTTCCGAAGGACAACGTGGATTGTCCTCCGCTCGGCGACCTCGCGGGACTTTTCCAGGCTGTCCTCTGTTTTCCCGGCGACTACGAGATGGTGATCGTCAGGAAGAAGCCTGGAAAGGACGAAGCTTACAGTGTGACCAGAAGCGAGCTTGCCGGGGCACTCGGAGATCTCGAAAGAGTATCTTCGCTCGTCATGCTCAGGGACTTCCTCGAATCGCAGGAAGAAGATTAACGGTACCGGACCGGCATTCTACGCGGGAGGCAGCGCCTCCCGGAGGAGCGCGGGCCGGAAAGACAAGGAGACGGATATGGCTAAAATGACCCTCGAGCAACTCCGCGCTCTCAGGGACGAGAAAAGGCAGGATCTCATCCGCCGCGAAGTGGAAGGCAAGGAGATCCAAGTCATTGTCGGCATGGGAACCTGCGGAATAGCCGCGGGAGCCAAGCAGACTTTCGACGCCATCGTCGATGCGGTGAAGGATAAGGGACTCGAAGACTCCGTGATCATCCGACAGACCGGCTGCATGGGACTCTGCTATGTCGAGCCCACGGTCGAAGTCGTGATGCCCGGAATGCCCACTGTCATCTACGGAAAGATGACCAAGGACACGGCGGCCGACCTCGTGCGCAAGCACCTCGTCGAGCGCAAGCTCCTCGACCAGCATATTTTCGATCGGCCCGCGGCCGACATCATGAAGCAGTAAGGCGGAGGATTGTATGGCCTACAAGAACTTCATCCTGGTCTGCGGCGGTACCGGATGCGAATCTTCCCGCGCGGACGAAATCTACAAGAACCTCATCCACGAGTCGGAAACCCAGGGCGTCAAGGCTGATGTCCAGATCGTCAAGACAGGCTGTTTCGGCTTCTGCGAGAAGGGCCCCATCGTCAAGGTTCTGCCCTCCGAGTCCTTCTACGTGGACGTGAAGCCCGAAGACGCCGCCGAGATCATCGCCGAGCAAGTCATCAAGGGCCGCGAGGTCAAGCGCCTTCTCTACAAGAAAGACGCCAAGGCGAAAGACAACCTCAAGGTCGAGGACATCGAGTTCTACCAGAAACAGTTCCGCATCGTCCTGCGCAACTGCGGCGTCATCAACCCCGAGAACATCGACGAGTACATCGCCCGCGACGGCTACTCCGGCCTCGAGAGGGCCCTCTTCAAGATGAGCCCCGACGAGATCATCAACGAGCTCAAGACCTCAGGGCTCCGCGGGCGCGGCGGCGCCGGTTTTCCGACCTGGCTCAAGTGGGACCTCACCAAGAAAACCCCGGGCGACGTGAAGTACGTCGTCTGCAACGCCGACGAGGGCGACCCCGGCGCCTACATGAACCGCTCCACGATCGAGGGCGACCCCCACTCCGTGGTTGAAGCCATGATCATCTGCGGCAAGACCATCGGCTCGCACCAGGGCTACATCTACATCCGCGCAGAGTACCCCCTCGCCATCGAGCGCCTCAAGATCGCCATCCAGCAGGCCCGCGACTACGGCCTCCTCGGCAAGAACATCCTGGGCTCGGATTTCGATTTTGACCTCGAGATCCGCCTCGGCGCCGGCGCCTTTGTCTGCGGCGAAGAGACGGCCCTCCTCCAGTCCCTGGAAGGCAAGCGCGGCATGCCCGTACCCAAGCCTCCCTTCCCCGCGAACAAAGGACTCTGGCAGAAGCCGACGGTCATCAACAACGTCGAGACCTACGCCAACGTCTCCGTCATCATGGCGAAGGGCGCCGAATGGTTCGCCAAGATCGGAACCGAGAAATCCAAGGGCACCAAGACTTTCGCCCTCACCGGCAAGATCAACAACTCCGGTCTCGTCGAGGTTCCGATGGGAACCACACTCCGCGAGATCATCTTCGACATCGGCGGCGGCATCAGGAACGGCAAGAAGTTCAAGGGCGTCCAGACAGGCGGTCCCTCGGGCGGCATCATCACCGAGGAAGACCTGGATTCCCCCATCTCTTACGAGGATCTGACCAGACTCGGCTCCATGATGGGCTCGGGCGGCATGATCGTCATGGACGAGGACGACTGCGTCGTCGACATCGCCAAGTTCTACATGGCTTTCTGTTGCGACGAGTCCTGCGGCAAGTGCGCGCCCTGTCGCATCGGCACGAACCAGATGCACACCATCCTCGACAAGATATCCAAGGGCACAGGAGAGTTGGCCGATCTCGACAAGCTCGAGAAGATCGGGAAGGCGATGACGAAGGCCTCCCTCTGCATGCTTGGAGGATCGGCGGCCAATCCGACGCTCTCCACCATCAAGCACATGCGCGACGAGTACATCGAGCACATCGTCGAGCACAAATGCCGCGCCGGCAAGTGCAAGGACCTCGTCGTCTACGAGATCGACGCCGTCAAGTGCATCGGCTGCGGCCTGTGCGCGCGCAAATGCCCCGTCCCGTGCATCGCGGGCGAGAAGAAGCAGGCGCATGTAATCGACACGTCCCGCTGCATCAAGTGCGGCGAGTGTTTCAAGGCCTGCAAGTTCGGCGCCGTCGTCAAAAAGTAAGCGGGCCCAAGGAGACAATACAATGATCAACGCAATGATTAACGGAATCCCCGTTCAGGTCGCCGAAGGTACCACGATCCTCGACGCCGCCAAGAAGGTCGATGTCAAAATCCCGACCCTCTGCTATAGCCAGGATCTCACCCCTTGGGCCGCCTGCGGTATCTGCGTAGTCAAGATCGCAGGCAGTCCCAAGATGCTCCGCGCCTGCTGCACGCCGGTCGCGGAAGGGATGAGCGTCATCACGAACGACGCCGAGCTCATCCAGGTACGCAAGTCCGTCATCGAGCTCATCCTGTCCACCCATCCGGACGACTGCCTCGCCTGCCCCCGCAACCAGGACTGTGAGCTTCAGCGCCTCGCCCAGGAATTCGGTATCCGCGAACAGCCCTTCGAGAAGCGCCTGCGCGAGCTTCCGATCGACAATTCCTCCGTGTCCCTCATCCTCAATCCCCAGAAGTGCGTGCGCTGCGGCCGCTGCGTCACGGTCTGCCAGCAGATGCAGAACGTCTGGGCCATCGAGTTCCTCGGACGCGGCGAGTCCACCCGCATCGCGCCCGCCGCCGACGTCAAGCTCGGGGACAGCCCCTGCATCCGCTGCGGCCAGTGCTCCGCGCACTGCCCGGTCGGCGCCATCTACGAGAACGATCAGACCGCCGCGGTCTGGAACGCCCTCCTCAAGGACGGCCCCGACGCCAAGACCTGCGTCGTCCAGATCGCTCCCGCCGTCCGCGTCGCCCTCGGCGAGGCTTTCGGCCTCAAGCCCGGCGTCAATCTCACCAAGAAAATCTACACCGCGCTCCGCCGCATCGGCTTCGACGTGATCTTCGATACGAATTTCGCCGCCGACCTCACCATACTCGAGGAGGGCTCGGAGTTCGTGAAGAGGTTCACCGAGAACAAGGACCTGCCCCTCATCACTTCCTGCTGCCCGGCATGGGTCGATTACATGGAGAAGTACTACGAGGATATGATCCCGAACTTCTCCACGGCCAAGAGCCCGCAGCAGATGATGGGAGCCATGATCAAGACATATTGGGCCGGCAAGGCCAATGTCGATCCGGCGAAGATCTTCTCGGTCTCGGTCATGCCCTGCACCGCGAAGAAGTACGAGACCAGCCGCGACGCGACCATGTACGCGTCGGGCCACCAGGATGTCGACGTCTCGATCACGACCCGCGAGCTGGCCCGCATGATCAAGCAGGCCGGCATCGACCTCGTCAATCTGCCCGATTCCGAGGCGGACAACCCGATGGGCCCCTACACCGGCGCGGGCGTCATCTTCGGAGCCACCGGTGGCGTCATGGAGGCGGCCCTCCGCTCGGCCTACTACCTCATCACGAACGAAGATCTCAAGGACGTCAACTTCACCGGCGTGCGCGGCATCTCCGGCATCAAGGAAGCCCGCATCAACATCAAGGGAACCGAGGTCCGCGTCGCCGTCGCCCACCAGATGGGCAACATCGCCCAGGTTCTCGACCAGGTCAGAAAGGCCAAAGAAGAAGGCAAGGAGACGCCCTGGCACTTCATTGAGGTCATGGCATGCCGCGGCGGCTGCATCGGCGGCGGCGGCCAGCCCTACGGCTGCACCGACGAGGTCCGCAAGCTCCGCATCCGGGGCATCTACGATGAGGACGATCAGTCCACCTACCGCTGTTCGCACCACAATCCTTACATCGGGTCGGTGTACAAGGAGTTCCTGGATCATCCGGGCAGCCACAAGGCGCATGAGCTTCTGCACACGCACTACGAGGCCAAGAAACTGTATTCCAAGTAAATCCTGAAAAGAGAGGCGGGGACGATCATGTCCCGCCTCTTTCCTGCCCCCGACCACACGGAAGGGGCGATTCAGTGATCCGGCATAGCTCATAAAAAGAAAAACCCGCCTCGCAAAGGCGGGTTTTTCTTTCGTGATGTTGGTTCCGGTTTCCTTCAGAACCCTCGCGATCAGTCGCAGGCGGGGCAGAACAGCGCCGCAGGGGCGACTATTTCTTCGTCCGGACCGTTATGGTGATTTCCGAGGCGTTTTCGCCGCCCTTGAGGCTGCCGGTCATCGCCGCGATCGTGTCGGCGAAGAGCCGCTCGACAAAGGGGACGAGGGGGATGCTCTTTCCGTCGCAGAGGATGCTGACTTCCCGTTCCTTGCTGGCTTCGTTTCGTGTTTCCATTTTTGTTCCTCCATGATGATCCATGAGTATATCGATGAATCCGGCGATGTCGTCGGGGTGTATCGCGGGTTTTCCCTCCCGCTTTGCGGACTCCCGCAGCGAGGGGTCGAAGGCGACCAGGAGGTCGACTTCCCCGAGTGGCCTTTTCAGTTCGGAGAGATCGGTCGCATGCCCGGCCACGAGGACGCGGATCGCCCCTTCCACGACTGCCCCTTCCAGGAAGAGGAGCTCAGAGGGAGGCAGCAGTCCGAGAAAATAATCCCGGTCCTCGCGGGAGGGGGGAGGAAGGAAGAGGGCCGCGCCCGAATCCCCCACGTAGGCCGAGGCTTCCGCCCCCGCCTGCAGGAACAGGGTCGAGTCCTTCCCTTCGGGCGCTATGTCGGGAGCGTGTCTCGCCCGCTTGGCCGCGACGCAGCATATGCCGCGCCGCGCGCATTCGGTTATTGCCCTGGAAACGAGGGTGGTTTTGCCCGAGCCCGACCACCCGATGACGCTCGCGATACGCGGTTGTCCGATGGCGGAATGAGGCCCTCCGGCTGTGACGCGCGTCCTGTTGCCCGCGATGGCGTCCATCTCAGTCATCTCCCGAGGGACGACCGCGGCCGCGCTTGATCGTGGAGGCTGAACGCTTGGATGAGAGCCGGCGTTCGCGGGAGGCGTGGGTCGGAGCGGTGGGTTTTCGGGTCTTCATGATGAGAGCCGCCTTCTCGACGAGGATGGCGAGCCGGGCGAGGGCCAGAGCCCTGTTCCTCGGCTGGTCCCTCTCGTCGTCCGCGGCGACGACGAGTTCGCCTTCCTGAGTCAGGCGGGAGGCGAGACGCGCTCTCGCCTGTTCGCGTTCGCGCTCCGAGAGTCCCTCTACGCTGTCCAGGCGAATTCTCGCGACGGCTTTGGAGTTGACTTTGTTGACATTCTGCCCGCCAGGGCCTCCCGAACGGGCGTAATCCACCTCGGCATGCTCGAGTATGGAAGAACGGATGCGCTCTCTGTCCATGCACTGTCCCCGGCTATGAGCCTTTCTGCTTCTACGTATGTTCAGGGTTTCGGGGCGGGAGCGGTCACGAGAAGGCTCGAGCCAGCGCCGAAGCCGAAACTTGCCGCAGACTGCCTGTCCGGGCCGGATGCCGGGAGAAAGCCGGGCTCCGGTCCCATCCGATCGCCCTCGCCGCGCGGTTCCAGTCCCTCGAAGAGCACACAATCGCCTCGCCCGAGCCGCGTGAAACCTGCGTCCCTGGCGTGGTCGTCCTTTCCGCCCGCCGAAACCGTGACGAGCTTTGTCCCGACACAGACAATGTAGCGGATACGGCCAGCCTTGTTAAGCATGGCTTCGGAGACTATCCGGCCTTCGATGGAGTTCGGAGCCGGAACAGCGGAGCCGGGGTGGAAATTCTTTCTGAAGGCCAGCCAGCAGGCCTTGACGGAGCTTCTGTCGAGCCCCGCGGCGGCAGCGAGCGACGCGACCGGTTCAGGAGCCTGCCAGGAGTACTCGGAGTGGCAGCTGCGGCCGGGGCCTGCGGCCAGAGCGGGGCAGGGCAGGGAAGCCGGACAGGGGCCTGCCAGGCCGAGGCCGGGATGCTCTGAGAGGAGTCTGTCCCTGAGGCCGAGGAGTTCGCGGCTGGTAGAGAGGAGCGCGGGTTCCACGACGAGAAGAATCCCTCCTTCGGCGAGGAGAAAGAGCAGTTTCCCGAGGAAGGCGAGGCGTTTTTCTTCCCGGGACTCGTCGGAGCGCCAGAGTTCGTTCAGGGAATGCGAGAGGACGATCGCATCGAATGGGCCGGATGGCCACTCCCTCATGGCCTCGATGTCGGTCCGGATGGTCACGACGGAGAGGCGGGGCTCCTGTTTCCCTTCCGCGTGGCGTGAGCCCTTCTCTCCACTGGCTGATCCCGCCGCGAGAAGCTTTTCGGCGAGCTCGAGGGCTTTCCTTCCTGAATCGACGAGGGTGAAGTCGACAGCCCCCCGGTCGAGGAAAGCCGCCGAGGCGGGGCCGGGACCTGAGCCGATGTCGAGCACGCGCCGTATTCCCGGCAGACCGGAGGAAGGGCTCAAGAGCGGATTCCCGGAGGCGGGGCGGAAGAGTTCCTCCAGCGCGAGGGCTGTCTGCAGGTAGGAGACGGGCCAGTAGTATAGGAGATAGGCGCCGAGAAGGCCCCTGTCGTCCATGTAGGGTTCGCCGACGAGGCTCCGTTCGCCGGTGAGGCCCCTCTGGAGCCTGAGCAGCGAGGAGGCTACAGTCCGCGTTTCTGCGAGGGAGAGGGGGCCGGAAAGGGTGGTCGACCCGGCAACCGGGCCGCGCCAGGCGCGAAGAAGCTGCGGAATTCTGCGCCCGAGAGCCTCTCCCGGCTTTGCCCTCATGCGAGAACGGGGGTGTAGCCGGCTTCCGCGATGATGGCGGCGGGGGCTTCTTCGATGCGGCGCGTGCAGTGCCCGCAATTCATGTCTTTGACGGAAAATACTGTTTCCATGGTTCCTCTCGGCGGTTTCAGGATATTCAACAGTTTGAATATAATCCCGGCCGGAGGAAGTGAAAAGCACCCGAAAGATGTGCCTGCGGCCGTCGTTGTCAGGAAGCCAGATCGTCGGCGCAGGCGAGGTATTTCCTCTGCAGAGCGAGCCTGTGGATCTGTTCGGGCAGGATCTCGTCGAGAAGCTTCCCCGGTCTGTCGTCGCCGTGGTTGGAGGCGGGTGTGGCGGGCGCGTAGTCGGACATGACAGGAATCCCGGAATCGGTGAACCAGGATGATGCGCGGCCACTCACTCCGCGGAGCTGTTCCTCGTATTCTCCAAGAGGAGAAGGCATGTGTCGGCACAGCGTGAATGTCGGCTCTCCCCACTTGTCCCGCATGGCCGAGAAACCGAAGAGCCGACAGATGAGGGGGCGGGCGGGATAGATGAGGCAGTTTTGTCCGCGCCGTGAGGAATCGTGGAAAGGACAGGAGCCCTTGACCGGAGATCCAGGTTCTTTTTTGCCCAGACGCAGGGCGAGTCCCTCAATATCCTCCGGGTTGTCGATGTCCGGAACTATGTCGAGAAGATAGCTGGCCATGTAAGCCGCTTCGGTGCCGGTGAGATCGGGCATGAAACCGAGGCAGCAGCACCCGCATCCCGCGGGGCATGCCAGGCGCGTTCCCTTTCCGGCAAGCCGCGCGAGAAACGCGGACCGATCTGATTCGATGCGGGCGTGGATGGTTTCGAGTTCGTCGAAGCGGAGGTCGGCTATCATGCTGCGGTTTTCCTGAAGCGCGGGGATGATAGCCACGACAGCGATTTTGTTCAATATCCATGATACTTCGTGACGGTAAAGATGTTATACTCCTTGACCGCCGCACAGTACCCTCGGTAACGTTTAGGGAAGACAACAGGCCCGTGGTGCCGGACGGATCGCGCTCTACGGCCCATGGCCGAAACCCTTTTTTCTCTGTGTATAGGAGTTGAAATGAACAGAATCATCACCACGTCATTCGTGGTTCTCCTGTCGCTCTTTGCTCTGGCCCTTCCGGCCTTCGCCCAGGAAGCCACCCCCGCCGCCGAAACCCAGACCGCCCCGGCGGCTCCCGCGGCACCGAGCCTGCCTCCCCAAGTGCCGGTCAGCCAGAACCTGCTGGCATTCTTCAATGACGTTCCGGAAGCCACCATGACCGCGCTGCGCACCGCGTCGGGACTCGCCGACGAAGGGAAGTGGGCCAGCGCATTCAAGGCCATGCAGGACTTCGATCCCACCAACGCCGATCCCTTCGCCCTAGCCATGAAGACGGAAATCGCCCTCAAAGGCAACGCGCAGACCTACATGCACATGGTATTCGCCTTCGTCGACCTCGAACCGGGCAAAGACCTCAATATGGTCAGAATGGTCGGGGCCGAGAACGCCGAGCCTGTGGATTTCGATCCGGGAACCCTCTCGGCCGCGATCGAAGCCGCGGGAGTCACTCTTCCTCCCGTCCTGTACAAAGTGCTGGGCGATTACTATTTCGAAGTGCTGACCAACTATTCGGGACAGTGGGTGGAGGATGACCAAGCGGTATCCCTGAAGATCCTAGAGAATTACGAGAGGGCTATCGCAGGCGAGGCATACGACGACCAGACCCTGTTCAGGCAGGGGGAAGTCCTCCTCAAGTCCGGCAACAACGCCGCAGCCGGCACCGTGCTCGGAAAATATCTCGCCCTCAACCCGGAAGACGCTCAGGCCCGCTTCAACTTCGCCAAGAGTCTGGTTGCCGATGGCAAGACCGAAGAGGCATACACCGAGATCAACACCCTCATCGCCTCGAATGTCGAGGCGCAGCTGAAAAACGACATCTACATGTTTGCGATCCAGACCTCTGTCGGTGCCCAGGACGGAGAGAGGACTGAGAGCTATCTCACGGCCATGCAGAACGAGAATCCGGACGATTCGGTGCCGGGACTCATCCGGCACCTCCTCTCGGTTCGCAAGGGCGAGGAAGAGGCCGCCGCGATACAGGCCGATTCCCTTCTGACCAAGAGCCAGGGCGACCCCAACGTAGTCAGGTCTCTCGTTTCCAGCTGGCTCTCCGAGGAAAAGCCCGAGCCGGCCCTGGCCTTCCTTGAGAGGGGACTCGTCCGCCACGCGGAGAGTCCGCAGGTCCTCGGGACTCTCTTTTTCTACAAATCCCTCCTTCAGGCGGAGTTGGCCCAGGCACCGGAAGATTTTGCCGCCGCTCTCGCGACCATGGATTCGGCCGAAGAGAATTTCAAAAAGGTTTTGCCGCCCGACAGTCAGGTCTTCGCGACCATCACCGATCTTCGCGGAAAAATGAAACAGTCCATGGAAGGTCCTGCACCCGGAGAGGCCCAGTCCGGAGAAGCCGGCGCCGCCGAAGCCCAGGCTGAAAGCGCGACTCCCGCTGTCACCGAGCCTGCCGCAGCTGCGACAACGGGAACGGAGACCGACACGACCTCTTCCGCGAGCGAAACCGGGGAGACCGCACCGGCGGAAGCCACGCCCGCGGCTCCGACCACTCCCTGATCGCGGGTGGGTTTCATGCTTCGCTGCGCGCTGCCGGGCCTTGATCCCGCGCGCTAAGTCGCCTTGAGTTCGCGACTTAGTGCGCGACCGCGTAGTTCCCACTGTCTCTGGAGCGGAGTTCATCGTTCCGGACTATCTGCGGGCCGTCTTCGGACGGCCCGTTTCATTATAGGGGCTTGTCAGCCGCTGTGCTTTGATCGATTTTATGTATATGCTCATCCTGAAGGGCGATTCAGGATGACGGGGGGGGAAGAGAATGTCGAGCATCTGCATTCACAATGCCACGGTTCTCTCGGGATACGCGCGCATGGATCAGAGCGCCATCCTCATTGAGGACGGACTGATTGCCGATGTTTTTTCCGAACGCAGATTCGAGCGCAAAAGCTTCGGCCCCGGCGACACGGTCATCGACGCCGAAGGAATGTTCCTCTCTCCGGGGCTCATCGACACCCACATCCACGGTTTCCGCGGCTATGGCACGGAAGACCTCTCCGTCGACTCCATCCTCGGCATGTCGGAGGAACTCGGCCGCTACGGGGTGACTTCCTTCTGTCCGACCCTCTACCCCATGTCGGAAGAGGACATGATCTCGGCCATCCGGGCTTGTTTCGCGGCCATCGGCATGGAGCCCGGGGCCAAGGTGCTCGGCATCCACCTCGAAGGTCCCTTCATCTCGCCCCTCAGACTCGGCGTCCAGCGGCCCGAGTTCGTAAAGAACGTCGATATCGAGCTCATGGAGAGGCTCTGGCGGGCTGGCGAGGGCCACATCATCTCCATGACTGTTGCACCCGAGCTCAAGGGCATGCGCGAGCTTGCCCTGTACTGTATCAAGAAAGGTATAACCCTGCAGGCCGGCCACACCGACGCCACCTACGAAAACATGGTGGAGGGAATGCAGGCGGGCATCAGGCACTCGACGCACTTCTTCAACGCCATGAGCCGCCTTCATCAGAGAAACCCCGGCGCCGTCGGCGCCATCCTCATCCACCCCGAACTCTCCTGCGAAATCATCGCCGACGGCCACCATGTCCACCCCGACCTCGTCCGACTCCTCGTGCGGGACAAGCCGGACTCGAACATCGTCCTCGTGACCGATTCCCTGAAGCCTACGGAACAGACGGAGGGCCCCTTCTTCGCCAACCACGAGGAAGTCTATTTCAACGAAGGCATTTTCCACCGCAAGGCGGACGACGTCATCGCGGGGAGCGCCCTCACGATGATGGAAGGCGTGCACAACCTCGTCGACCTGGGCATAGGTATGGAAAACGCCGTCAAGATGGCGAGCGCCAACCCTGCGCGCATCCTCGGCCTGGCCAAGAAAGGTGTTTTGTCTCCTGGCTATGTGGCCGATGTGGTAGTATTCGACAGAGAGTTCCGGCCGCGAATCTGCCTTGTCGGCGGAGATTTCGTCCGGAACGACTTCTGAATGGACGATTTCTGATTTTTTCCGGAGGATCCCATGAGAATGATAATTCGCCCAGACCAGGACAGTGTCGCGGACTGGGCGGCCAACTACATCGCCGCGCGCATCGTCGACGCCGCCCCGACGCCGCAGAAACCCTTCGTCCTCGGATTGCCGACCGGTTCCTCGCCGCTGGGAACCTACGCCAAGCTCATCGTCCTGTACCAGGCGGGCAAGGTTTCCTTCAGGAATGTCGTCACTTTCAATATGGACGAATATGTCGGGCTCCCCGCCGAACACCCCGAGAGCTACCACAGCTTCATGTGGAACAATCTCTTCTCGCGTATCGACATCAGGCCGGAAAATGTCCACATCCTGGACGGCATGGCCCCCGATCCCGAAGCGGAGTGCGAGCGCTACGAGGCCGCGATGAAGGCGGCCGGCGGAGTCGACCTTTTCCTTGGCGGCGTGGGTGCCGACGGACACCTCGCCTTCAACGAGCCCGGCTCTTCCCTCAAGTCGAGAACCCGCATGAAGACCCTCACCCGCGACACCCGCCTCGTCAACTCGCGCTTCTTCGGTGGAGACCCTTCGAAAGTGCCGGAGACTGCGCTCACGGTCGGCGTCGGCACGGTGATGGACGCGAAGGAAGTCCTCATCCTCGTCACGGGCATGAACAAGGCGCGCGCCCTCAGCCACGCCATCGAGGAGGGCGTCAACCATCTCTGGACGGTCTCCTGCCTGCAACTGCACCCGCGCGGCATCGTCGTCTGCGACGAGGACGCGACCATGGAGCTCAGGGTCGGGACGGTGCGCTACTTCAAGGATATAGAATCCCGCAATTTCGACAACTCACTCTAGGCGGCTTTGCCGGCGGGGATGGCTGCATCCCCGCGTCCGCACGGCTACACCCGTGTGGGCATTTTCAGATATACTCGACACATGGCAAGCACAGTCGACGACAAGAAAATCATCTACACGATGTACCGGGTGTCCAAGCGACACGGTACCAAACAGGTCCTCAAGGACATAAGCCTCTCGTATTACTACGGCGCCAAGATCGGCGTCATAGGGCTCAACGGTTCGGGAAAATCGAGCCTCCTGCGAATCCTCGCGGGGACGGACACGGAGTTCGCGGGCGAAACTTCCTGCGCGCCCGGATACACGATCGGTTTCCTCGAGCAGGAGCCCCACCTCGAGCCCGGAAAGACGGTCAGACAGATCGTCAGCGAGGGCGTGCAGGAAACCGTCGACCTCCTCGCCGAGTTCGACCGGATCAACGAGGCCTTCGGCGATCCCGACGCGGACTTCGACAAACTCGCCGAGAAACAGGCCAAGATCCAGGAAAAGCTCGACGCCTGCGAGGCCTGGGATCTCGACACCCGCCTCGATTTCGCCATGGACGCGCTGCGCTGTCCGCCGGCCGACAAGGTCGTCGATAACCTCTCAGGAGGCGAGCGCCGCCGCGTCGCCCTCTGCCGTCTCCTTCTCAAAAAACCGGACATCCTCCTCCTCGATGAGCCCACGAACCATCTCGACGCCGAGACAATCGCCTGGCTCGAGCGTCACCTCAACGAGTACGCGGGCACGGTCATCGCGGTCACGCACGACCGCTACTTTCTCGACAACGTCGCGGGCTGGATTCTCGAGCTGGACCGCGGCGAGGGCATTCCGTACAAGGGTAACTACTCCAGCTGGCTCGACCAGAAGAAGAAGCGCCTCGATCAGGAAGAGAAGGGCGACTCCGAGCGCGCCAGAACCCTGGAGCGCGAGCTCGAGTGGATCGGCATGTCCGCCAGGGGCAGGCACGCGAAGTCCAAGGCCCGCATCGAGCGCTACGAAAAACTCCTCGCCGACGACGGCAGGGAGAAGGTCAAGGAGACGAAGATATTCATTCCCGCCGGACCCCGGCTCGGCTCGGTCGTCATTGCGGCGAAAGGGCTCGCGAAAGCCTACGACGAGAAGATCCTCTTCGAGAATCTCGACTTCGAGGTTCCGCCGGGAGCCGTTGTCGGACTCATCGGGCCGAACGGCGCCGGAAAGACTACTCTCCTGAAGCTGATTGCGGGGATGGAGAGTCCGGATGCGGGTTCGATCCGCCTCGGCGACACGGTCAAACTGGCCTACGCCGACCAGATGCGCGGGAGTCTCGATCCGGAGAAGACGGTCTGGGAACAGCTTTCAGGCGGCCTCGACCTCATCAACCTGGGCGGCAAGCGCGAGGTCAATTCGCGCGCCTACTGCTCCTGGTTCAATTTTTCGGGCAACGACCAGCAGAAGAAGGTCGGCATTCTCTCGGGCGGCGAGCGCAACCGGCTGAACCTGGCCATGATGGTCAAAGACTGCGCCAACGTGCTCCTCCTCGACGAGCCGACGAACGATCTCGACGTCAACACGATGCGCGCCCTCGAAGAGGCCCTCGACAGCTTCGCAGGCTGCGCCCTCGTGGTCAGCCACGACCGCTGGTTCCTGGACAGGGTCTGCACCCACATTCTCGCCTTCGAGGGCGACAGCGAGGCTATCTGGTACGACGGCAACTGGTCCGAGTTTGCACAGTGGCGCCGCGAGAAGCTCGGCGCCGACGCGGACAGGCCGCACAGGATCGTCTACAGGAAGTTGGAGCGCTGAAGCCGCCTCGGCAGCCGGCTCAGAGCTGGCAGCCGGGACACCAGTAGATGGCGCCGCCGAGATAGCTGCCCGAGGCGACGGTGGCGCCGCAGCGCGGACAGGGTGAGCCCGCCGCCGCGGAGTCCATGATCCGGCGGTAGCCGCCTGGATTTCCGAAGAGGTCCCTCTCGTCGTTCCGGCCGCCGGCCGCCGCGATTTCCGGGACTTTTCCGCTTATCGCCCTGTACAGGGCATCGATCTCGGCCTCGCCGAGATCCGCGATATTCCGTTTCGGGGACAGTGCGGCCTCGAAGAGGATGTCCTGGGCGATGGCGTTTCCGAGGCCGGGAATGAGCTGGTCCTGGACGAGGAGAGACTTTGCGCTCCGCTTTCCTTCGCCCGCGAGAGCGCGCACGAGGGCGCGGAAATAGTCGGGAGTGAATCCGGGGCTGCCCGGCGCGGGTTTCTGGTCCGCGATGTACATTCGCTTGAGTTCCTCGCCAGCCGCGTAGAGTTCGTATGCTCCCCACATCCCCGTTTTCGCCCAAAGGAAAGAAGAGTCCTCGAATTCGATGAAGAGGTGCCAGGCAGCGGGACGAGCCTCGCCGGGCTGCCCGAAACGGATCGCGCCGCCGCATTCCCCGATCACGAGGACTTCGCCTGGCTCCAGATCGACGCAGAGCCAGCGCCCCAAAACTCTCGCCGCCCCGAAGATTTTGCCGCGCACGCGGGCGCGGAAAGAATCCTCGTCGACATTGTGCCACACGAAGCGGTGAGCGACGTTCTTGAGCCGCCCATCGGCGATTTTTTTGTCCGACACGGAGCGGCCGAGCTGGGCGGCGATGACGGACAGTTCCGGCAGTTCGAACATAGACTCTCCTCTCCTCGATGCGATAGGTGATGTTCTATCACCGTTTCTTGATTGGTGCAATAAAAAATTCCTATACAGGCGATAGGTAACAATCTAATAGCTGAAAAACGTAAAGGTGTTTTGCTATGCGGGGTAATTGTAAAATGCTCAGAAACGCGGTGGCTGAGCACGAGAAGTATCGGCAATATGTTATATATTATTTATTATGTGTATTGATTTTTTCCAGGAATCGCGTAAACTACAAGGTGTGCATGGAGGTCTATCATGGGTGTCGATTTCGATCTCGATGATGCCCTTGTGAAGGAGGCTATGACTCTCAGCGGGGTTACGACCAAAACAGCGGTCATCAGGTTGGCGCTGGAAGAATATATTCGCGCCAATGTGGTGAACAAAACTTCAACCACTTCGCTCTTCCCGATTCAGGGGGATTTTTTTCACATATTGTTTCCCCGCGAAGATCTATTACCTTCCTCTGAATATTGGTCTGGATAGATTGCACTAACGCGACTGAAGTAAGCGATTGCATCGCAAATTGTTGTAATCATGAATTTGTATTGTGCTTGAATACCTGCCAGGAAACATTTCCGAAAATAAGCGCAGAACATGAAAAGTTGTCACAAAAACGGCGGGCCGTACCCTTCGGAGAGGGTGCGGCCCGCCGAAGGCGGTCAGCGCGCGATGATGTCGGCGAGGGCCTGGGCAGTGAGCCCGAGGTGGCGGGCCACCTGGTCTCCGGGGCCGGATTCGCCGAAGCGGTCGATGGAGAGGATATCTTCGGGCCTCGCAATGCGCTCCCAGCCCATCGCGATTCCGGCCTCGGCCACGACGACGCGGGCCGACTTCGGCACGATGGCTTCGCGGACGGGCGCGGGGGCGGCGTAGAAGGTCTCGCGGCTCGGCATGGAGACGACGCGGATGGATCTGGCCGGAGCGCCTTCGGTGGCGCCCTTTGCGGCAGCGGCGGAAGTCGCCAGGGCGACCGCCTCGAGGGCGAGGGAGACTTCGGAGCCGGTCGCGACGACGACGGTGTCGGGCTCGGTGGCCGGGTTCTGGACGACGTATGCGCCGAGCTTCATGGTCTCCTGCCAGTCCGGATCGGCCTTGGCGAAGACGGGGAGGTTCTGGCGGGTCAGCGCGATGACGACGGGACCGTCCTTTTTCTCCATGGCCATCTTCCAGGCCGCCACGGTCTCCTGGGCGTCCGCGGGGCGGAGTACGGTGACGTTCGGGATGGCGCGGAGGCTCGCGAGCTGTTCGATGGGCTGGTGGGTCGGGCCGTCCTCTCCGACGAAGACCGAGTCGTGGGTCAGAACGTAGATGACGGGCTGCTTCATGAGGGCGGCCAGACGCAGAGAAGGTCTGAGGTAGTCGGCGAAGACGAGGAAGGTGGCGATGAAGGGTCTGAAGCCGCCGTGGAGGCTGATGCCGTTGGCGATGGCGGCCATGCCGTGCTCGCGGACACCGAAGTGGATCATGCGGCCGCCGGGGTTGGAGGCCGAGAACACGACGTTGGCGGGGCAGCCCGGGACGGCGGGGATCTGGGTCACGTTCGGGCCGGTCAGGTCGGCCGATCCGCCGACGAAGTTGGGCCAGGCCGCGGCGACGGCCGCGAGGGTCTTGCCTGAGGCGTTGCGGGTGGCGATTTTCTCGCCCTCCTTGTACTCGGGCATGGCGGGTACGTTGACGGGCTTCCCGGCGATCCAGGTCGCGAGCTCATGGGCGAGCGCGGGGTTCTCGGACTTCCACGAAGTGAATTCCTTGTCCCAGGCCACGCGCGCGGCGGCGAGTTCCTTCTTCCGGGTCTCGAAAAAGGCGTAAGCTTCCGGGGCGACATAGAACTTCGCGTCGGCAGGGATGCCGAGACCGGCCTTGGCCTTCGCGATCTCCTCGTCGCCGAGGGGAGAACCGTGGACGCCGTGGGTTCCCTGCTTGGTGGGAGCGCCCTTGCCGATGATGCTCTGGAGGATGACGAGTTTGGGCCTGGCGGTCTCGGCTTTGGCCTCCGCCACGAGCCTCTCGAGGCCGGCGAAGTCGTACATGGAGCCGCGCAGGACCTTCCAGCCGTAGGCTTCGTAGCGGGCGCCGACATCCTCGGTGAAGGATACGCTCGTGCTTCCATCTATGGTGATCTGGTTGGAGTCGTAGAAGACGACGAGTTTGTCCAGTTTGAGGTGGCCGGCGAGGGAGCTGGCCTCGGCGGAGACGCCTTCCTGGAAGCATCCGTCGCCCGCGAGGACGTAGGTGTAGTGGTCGACGATTTTTCTGGTGGCGGTGTTGAACTTGGCCTCCATCATGCGCTCGGCGATGGCCATGCCGACGGCGGTGGCGATTCCCTGGCCGAGGGGGCCGGTCGTCGTCTCGATTCCGGGCACGGCGCCGTACTCGGGATGGCCGGCGCAGCGGCTCCCGATCTGGCGGAATTTCTTGATCTCGTCGAGGCTGACGCCGAATCCCGCGAGGTGGAGCATGGAGTAGAGGAACATGGAACCGTGGCCGCCGGAGAGGACGAAGCGGTCGCGGTCGAGCCAGGCGGGGGCTTCGGGGTCGTACTTCATGGCGCATCCGTAGAGGAAGGCGCCGAGTTCGGCGCAGCCCATGGGGAGGCCGGGGTGGCCGGAATTGGCGGCCTGGATCGCGTCCATGGTCAGGCTGCGCACGGAAAGCGCGGTCTTCTCGAGAGCCTGAATGTTCATGCGTTTCTCCTTGTCATTCCATAAATTCGTATCGATACCGTATACGCTTTCTCATAATTTCTCAAGACAGACGCGCACAAAGCGTGGATTTGACTCTCTGCGCGACAGCGATCCCCATGCCGCCGGTTTTCGCGATCGCGTCGACCTCCGCGGCGGCTATCATGTCCATGGAGCCGTACACTCTCATCAGTTTTTTGGCGCGTGCAGGTCCGACGCCTTCGATCTCCTCGAGGATGCCGAAGCGCAAGGCCTCGCCGCGGAGTTTCCGCGAAAGCCCCGTCGCAAAGCGGTGGGTCTCGTCGCGCACGGCGACGAGGACGCGGAGGGCGGGTGAGTCCTTGGGAAGGATGACGGGCTCGGCGCGATCGGGCAGGTAGATCTCCTCGTTGCGCTTGGCGAGCCCGGCGAGTTCGCAATCCACGCCAAGCGTGTCCAGGATCTCCTTCGCGGCCGATACCTGGCCGGCGCCGCCGTCTATGAGGACGAGGTCCGGAAGCTCGGCCTCCTCGTTGACGAGGCGGGTGTAGCGGCGCCCGACGGCCTCGCGGATGGCGCCGAAATCGTCGATCGCCCCGTCCAGGCTCTTTATCTTGAAATAGCGGTAGTTCTTTTTGTCCGGGATGCCGTTCTTGAAGGATATCAGCGAGGCCACCGTGTTCGTGCCGCCGAGCTGGGCGATGTCGAAGCCCTCGATCCGGAGTGGCAGGTCGGAGAGGCCGAGGGCGAGCTTCAGTTCCCGGAGGGCGGGGATGTCGCCTGTCTCGCGGCGCCGCTTCGCGACGTCTTCCTTGGCATTTTGGGCGGCGAGATTGACGGCGGCCGCGTGCCGCGCGTCCACGGGAAGAAGGAAGGAGACCGCGGCGCCGAGTTCCCTCGAACAATATTCGGAGACAAGCCCGAGGTCGGGGTTTTTCTGCACGTAGACTTCGGGTGGAGGCAGTCGCTCCACCGTGTAGTAGCCCATGAGGAAGTCCTGCAGTGCCTCGTCTTCCTCGGCGTAGTGCAGGCTGCGGAAGAGATCCCGGCCGGTCAGCTTGCCGCCGCGCATCTGGAAGACGACGAAGCTGATGAGGTCGCCGTCGCTCGCCCAAGCGATGTAATCGCGGGCCGCCGGATCGAAGTCGACGGCGCTGGACCTTCCCTCGAACTGTTCGATCGCGACTATGGAGTCCCTGAGACGGACGGCCTGCTCGAACTTGAGTTCCGCCGCGGCCTTCGCCATGCGCTCGCGGAGTTCGGCGAGGAGGGCCGCAGTTTCGCCCGAGAGGAGCTTCGTGATCTCGTCGACGCGGGCGAGGTAGTCCTCTTTCGTGATCTTGCCCGCGCAGGGTCCGGGGCAGCGGTCGATATGGTAGTACATGCAGGGCGTCTCGCGAGGCCGCATGACCGAGCATCGGCGCAGGGGGAAGAGGCGTTTTATGAGGTCGAGGTAGGTGTCGATGATGTCGGCGCCGGGAAAGGGGCCGAAGTACTTGCTTCCGTCGTGGATGATGCGTCTGGTGCGGAAGATTCGGGGGAATTCTTCGTTGGTTATCCGGATGCAGGGATAGGTCTTTCCGTCCTTCAGGTTGATGTTGTACCGGGGCGTGTGTTTTTTGATGAGGTTGTTTTCGAGGAGGAGGGCCTCGTACTCGCTGCCGGCGAGAATCCACTCTATCGTCGAGATGTGGGCGACAAGGTGTCTCGTCTTGATGTCCTTGCGGCCGGAAAAATACGAGGAGAGTCGGTTGCGGAGAACTTTGGCCTTGCCGACGTAGATGATCGTGCCTTCGGCATCCTTCATGATGTAGACGCCGGCTTCTGCCGGAGCCTGACGGACCATGGCGCGGAAACGCGCGCTGCGCTCCACGGTTTCGGATCGTTTTTTTTTCGTGCCCTGTGCGGGGACGACAGGGATCGTTTCTTCGTCCATGATGTATAATCAAGGTGTTGGAAAACGCGGAGTTTTTCAACACCCTGATTGTTAATCTACGCAAATATGGACCGGAAGTGAATGCCGCGTTTTCAGGGCATCGTCCAGGATCCATCCGGAGGCAGGCCGAAGCTTCCGACTGTCGCGCGACCCCTCAAGGGGGTAAGGGGGAAGAGGTATATGGAAGAGATCGGCGCGGTGCCTGCGCCCGGAACCGAGTCCCCGACCGAGCGCACGCTCCGGTTCTCGGACCTGGCGGAAGCCGGCGCCGCCTTCCGCTTCTGCCCGGCCTGCGCGAGCTCCCACCTCTATTCGCAGCGGGGCAGGCTCTGGCGCTGCCCGGACTGCGGTTTCGAGTACTTCCACAATGTGGCCACGGCAGCCGGCATCATCCTGGAATGCGGCGGCAGGATTGTCTTCGTCGTCCGCGCCAGAGAGCCGGCGAAGGGCAAGCTGGCCTTGCCGGGAGGATTCGTCGAACCGGGAGAGCGGGCCGAAGACGCGGCCATCCGCGAATGCCGCGAGGAGATCGGCTGGGCGCCCGAGCGTATCGAGTTCCTCGCCTCCTATCCCAATATCTACCGCTACCACGACATCCCCTACGCGACCTGCGACATGTATTTCTGGTCGCGGGCACACAGCCTCGATCCCGAGGATTACGACTGCGACGAGGAGGAGTCGACATGTCTCTCCTTCATCGAGGTTTCACAGATTCCCTGGGACGACATCGCCTTCGATTCGACCCGGCGCGCGCTCAGACGCTACGTGAAGACAAGGTCATGGGAGTTTCCGTCCAGGGGCCCGGATTCCGAGATGGACGAGTGAGCGCGAGAGGAGACCGGAGATCTTTCCACGCAGTTCCGGGGACTGTGTCTTGCGGCCGGCTCGACGGCTGCCCGCGAGGGCTGCCCCGGCGGGCAGCCTGGTGGTCGCCTTTTCCCCCCGCTATGCTTTTCCTGGCCCTTTATGCTAGGGTCAGCACAGATTTTACGAATGCGAGGTTTTCATGAATATTCTAGATAAGCGTACGAAAATCATAGCAACGTTAGGTCCCGCGTCGGAAGACCCGGAGACTGTCGGCAAGCTCATCCAGGCCGGCGTCAATGTTTTCCGTCTCAATTTTTCCCACAAGAGCTTCGAGGAAGCCGACGCGGCCATAGCGATGGTCAGGGCGGCCCGCTCCCAATACAAGGTTCCTATCGCCATCATGGCCGACATCAAGGGACCGGCCCTCCGCCTCTACGGCTACTCGAGTCCGATCGAAATAGCGGCTGGCACCGAGCTCGTGATCGAGAGCAAGCAGCAGGACGAGATGGATTCGCTCCCGCCCTCGGCCGCCGGCCAGGTCTACACCAATCTTCCGGACATCGACAGACTCTGCGCGATCGGACAGAGGGTCGTCCTCATGGACGGATACTTCACCGGCGAGGTGGTCGCGAAGTATCCGGGGAAGGTGACGGTCCGGATCGGCAACCCGGGCAACCTCAGGCCCAAGGCCCACCTCACCATTCCCCACGTCGACTATCCGATTCCCTTCCTCTCGGAGAAAGATATCCGCGACATCGGATTCGCGGTGGAGCGAGAGGTCGAGTACATCGCTCTCTCCTTCGTCCGCTGCGCTACCGACCTCGAGGAAGTGCGCCGCCTCGTCCAGCGCTGCAAGACAGGCTCGGGCCGTCGCCCTTCGCCCAAGCTCATCGCCAAGATCGAGTCCGCCATAGGGCTCGCCAACATCGACGAGATCGTCGAGTCCGCCGACGGCATCATGGTCGCGCGCGGCGACATGGGCGTCGAGATAGCCATCGAGACCGTTCCGATCGCCCAGAAGAGCATAATCCGCAAAGGCTACCTCGGCGCAAAGCCCGTCATCACGGCCACCCAGATGCTCGAGTCGATGATCGAGAACCCTCTGCCCACGCGCGCGGAGGCGAGCGACGTGGCCAACGCCTGCTTCGACTCGACGAGCGCCGTCATGCTCTCGGGCGAGACAGCGATGGGCCGCTACCCCGTCAAGGTCGTCGAGACCATGAGCTCGATCATCCGCCAGGTCGAGATAGCCTTCGACTACCTCGACTTCCACCACGACGTGCCGTCCTCCGTTCGGTCCACCGACCTTCCGGCCATCATGTCGTACAACGCCGTGTCGGTGGCCTACCAGTGCAACGCCGCGGCCATCATCGTGCTCACGGAGACCGGACACGCGGCCCGTCTCATCTCTCGGCTGCGCCCCAGGATGCCCATCTTCGCCTTCATGAAGGACGAGGTCGTCTACAATCAGCTCGCGATGAACTGGGGAGTCTATCCCTTCATGCTTTCGGGCGCCGGAGAGAGGCTCGACACGGTCGTCTCGGAAACAGTGCGCAGCTGCCT
Source organism: Treponemataceae bacterium (assembly GCA_963678065.2). GTDB lineage: Bacteria > Spirochaetota > Spirochaetia > Treponematales > Rectinemataceae. The sequence goes on along the minus strand of CAXXVZ010000001.1, from coordinate 33,916 downwards.
CTCCGCCAAGGTGCTCTCCAGGGGCGACAAAGTCGTCATCGTCGCCGGACTTCCGCTCGCGCAGGAAGGCACGACGAACATGATCAGGGTCGAGACTATAGCTTGAGCCTGTAGTAATCGGTGCGCAGTGTTTCCGTGAAGCCTGCGCTCCGGTACAGAGGGTAGGCTGCCTCGTTGACTGAGTCCACCTCGAGCACGATCTTTTCGGCTCCCTCTTCCGCGGCGATTTCCATCACCCTGTGGAGGAGGGCCCTGCCGAGGCCTTTTCCCCGCAGGGCTGCCATTATGCCGAGGCCGTTGATCATGACGGATCCCGCAGTTCCGGAAACGGAGGTGGCGCACATGCCGACGATCCTGCCTTCGAGAAGGGCCGTGTACTGCGTACGCGCGGGGGCGGCCATCGAGACCATGATGAAATTGCGCGCCGTGTCCTCGGTGTCCCCGAAGATGTCCACGCTCGCGCGCGCCAGCCCGTCCACATCGGAATCGGTCGTTTTTCTCACCTCGAAGCCGGACACCGCCTTGGGAACTCGCTCAAGGCCGGCTTCTCGGCGATTTTTTCCCTGTGCGACATCGTAGGCCATCTCGAATTCGGAAAAATCGAGGGTTGCGCCGAGATTCAGCGCGACGCGCGCTCCGGTTTTCGCGCGGCTGTCGACGCAGAACAGAAGCGAGGGGATGCCCCGCTCTCCGGCGAGCAGTCTGATGGCCCCGTCAAGGGCTCCGAACACGCCCTTCTGGCGGAAGTCCGGCGCGGTCCACGCGGATACCTCGACCTCGCGGCGGGAGGGCGCGAAGAGGCAGGCGATGCCGACAAGCTCGGAGTCGCTGTGCGCGAGCACCCAGGGAGGAAGGGTTCTGTCGCTGTTGAGCGCGCTGTCGTCCTGGAATTCCTGCGGAAATCCGTCCGCGGCAGCGCAGAGGGTGACGAGTTTTTCGGCCTTCGCCCTGTCGGCGGCGGAGAGCGAGTGCGCTTCCGTTATTGCGATTCGTTGATCCGGCGGTGAGCTCATTACTTTTTCCTCCCTGCTACATGTCCCTGTTTCCCCGGCTCCGGCCCTGCGAGGCAGCGCGGCCCGCGCCCGATCAGATCCTCCCGTCCCGCGAGCCTGAGCGCCTCGCGCACGAGGCCCGCGTTCTCGGGCTTGAAGTACTGCAGGAGCGCCCTCTGGAGCGAGCGCTCTCTCGCGCCCTTCGGCACGTGGACCAACCTTCCGTCCAGGGGATTGATGCCGGTCCGGTACATGGCCGTGGACAGGGTCCCCGGCGTCGGGTAGAAATCCTGGACCTGTTCAGGCGCGGAACCCGAGTCGCGCAGGTATTCGGCGAGCTCGACCGCCTCTTTCAGTCCCGAACCGGGGTGGGCGGAGATGAAGTACGAGACAAGGTACTGTTTCAGCCCTTCCTCGGCGTTCACCTGACGATATTTCGCGGCGAAGGAGTCGAAGACGCGGCGAGGCGGCTTGCCCATGAGGGCGAGGACCTGGTCCGACACATGCTCCGGCGCGACCTTCAGCTGTCCGGAAACATGGTGCCGCACGAGTTCGCGGAAAAACGCGTCGCTCGAGTCCATCATGAGATAGTCGAAGCGCAGCCCCGAGCGGATGAAGACCTTCTTGACGCCGGGGACCGCGCGCAGATCGCGCAGGAGGGCCAGATAGTCCGAGTGATCGACCTCGAGCCGAGGGCAGGGCTCGGGCGCGAGGCAGCGCCTGTCCGTGCAGGCTCCCGAACTCGCCGCTTTGCGGCAGGAGGCTTTCCGGAAATTGGCGGTCGGCCCGCCGACGTCGTGGATGTATCCCTTGAAGTCCGGCATCGACGCGAGGATTTTCGCCTCGCGCACGAGGGATTCCCGGCTGCGCGAGGTGATGATCCTGCCCTGGTGGAAGGTGAGGGAGCAGAAGGAGCAGGCTCCGAAGCATCCGCGGCTGGAGACGAGGGAGAACTTGACCTCCGTGAGGGCGGGTACGCCGCCCGCCTTTTCGTACATGGGGTGCCATGCGCGCGCGAAGGGCAGCTCGTGGAGCCTGTCCAGCTCCTCGCGCCCGAGCGGAAAGGCGGGCGGCTCCTGGACCACCCAGCGCGAGTCCGCCTTCTCCACCAGGACGCGCGCGCTGTGCGGATCGGTGTTGCGGTACTGTATCCTGAACGACTCGGCGAATGAGGCGTGTCCGGCCTCGTCGTCCGGAGCGAGGGCCCCGAAATCGGGGAGGCGAAGCGCATCCTTCTCCTCCTGCCCGGTGAGCGCCGAAGCCGCGCGCGCAGTGCCGCGGATTCCGGAAAGGTCCGCGTCTGCCGCGCCGCTGTCCGTCGCATCGCGGAGCCTGCGCATCACCTCGAGAATCGCGGTCTCGCCCATGCCATAGACGAGTAGCTCCGCCTTCGAATCGAGGAGGATCGACCGCCGCACGGTGTCGGACCAGTAGTCGTAATGGGAAAGCCGGCGCAGGGATGCCTCGATCCCGCCCAGCACGACGGGCACGCCCTTGAAGGCCTGGCGGCACATGCCCGTGTACGCGATGGCCGCCCTGTCGGGGCGCGCGTTGGCGCGGCCGCGGATGCCCGGGCCGAGCGTCCCGTCCGCGCGCAGGCAGATTGCGGGCTGCCCTCCCGGAGCGTACTCGTCCTCCGATCGGGGCTTTTTGTTGGCGGTGTAGCTCGAGACCATGGAGTCGATCGCGCCCGCGGTCACGAGAAAGGCGAGCCGGGGTCTGCCGAGGAGGCGGAAGGCTCCGACATCGTCCGGGTCGGGTCTGGCGATGATGCCGACCCGGAAGCCTCGCGCCTCGAGCGTCCGCCCGATGACGGCGGCTCCGAAGGAGGCGTGGTCGACGTAGGCGTCGCCCGTGACGATGACGGCGTCGAGATCTCCTGGCTTCATGCCGCTGGCGGCGAGGTCGGAGGGGTGGGCGGGGAGGAATTTCACACACTGACTATACGGGATCGTCCGGGGTTTTGTCGCGTGCGCCAACTGCCTCTTTGGCAACACGCGGCCCGACGAGAGTACGATCCGGCTGGACATCCCGCGACCTGCCGCAGGGCGGCGCCGGGAAGGAAGAGATTCCCGATCTCGCTTCGCGGGATTGAGGGAATTCGATACCCGCCAAGAAATTCTTCAATTTTCCTTCCCCCTGTTGACAACTCGGTATATCGGTATTAAAATGATGATAAGTTTATTAAAAATGTTCGGAGGAATTCAAAATGTCACGGAATCTGTTCCTCGCTCTCCTCGTCGTCATAGCTGTATCTCTATCAGGATGCAACCTGTTCAGCAAGCCGCAATCGTCCGGTGAGTTAGGATGGGGTGGCGTCGATTATGCGAACCCGGTCGCAAGCACGCTTTCCTCGGCCAATTCCAGCCGCGTCCTGACAGGCGCGGACAGTTCGCGCCTCTCCAATCCCGAGACGGCAGTCAGCTTCGAATCCCGGGGCGGATCAAAAGCCCTTGGCGTCAAGACCATATCGGACAGCTTCACGATGGTCGGCAGCGTGGTTCCTCCGAAGATCAACGGGGGGACCGAGGTCATCGGGGCAACCTATGTCGCCATCTACGGAAATCTGGCCTATGTCGCCTACAACACCCGCGGTGAAGCCTACGGCGGCGCCATCGATGTGATCGACATCTCCGACCCTGAGTACCCCGAGATCGTCGACACCATCATCCTGACCGACACCGACATCTCCGCGCTCTTCGTCTCCACCGCGAACAAGCGTCTGTACGCGGCGGGTGCCCGCGATCCGAAAAGCCTTGCGGCCGCCCTCGGACTTTCCTCGACCGATGGACTCTTCCCCGCGGTGCTCGAACGGTTTTCAATCAATGGCACCGGCAGCATCGATCCCGCGGACAAGTCCTCGATGCTGACTGTCGTCCCCGGTCAGGCGGCAAACGGCATCTTCGAGACAACGAAGTATGTCTTCGCCACGGCGGGCAACACCGATCCCTCGGCGACGGGTAAAGTGGGCGGAACTTTCGCGCTCAATGTCGGCGACTTCAAGCTCATCGACGCCGATTACTACAAGTATTCCCAGTTTCTCGACATCGACCCGACCTTCAAGAAGCATGTCTCCCTCCAGGCCGGCCCCGCAGGCGTCATGCACGTGTACAAGGTCGGCGTTTCCGACGCCAGCTCCCACAAGACCATCGACATCGGAGAGGTGTACTCTCCTTCGTACAATGGCATCGCCTACCAGGGAAAGAACACGGTCGACCTCTACAACGACATCGCCTTCGCCGCCATGGGACCCGTCATGAACGCCTACGACACACTCAGCTTCTCGAAGAAGCCCGTCTACCAGGTCAAGGTGCAGGTTCCCTCTGGCGAAAATGCGGACGACTATTCCTGCGGTTCCGTGGCCGTGGACGGGAAATACATCTACATGGCTTCCGGTCGTCAGCTCCAGATCGCTGAGCTTCCTGGAGTGCCGGCGGGTTCCGCCACCGAGCGCGAAACCACCGTGTTGCCGGTCGCCGGGATCTGGGATACCGCCGATGAGACCGACTACCTCAACTTCGTCGCGGCGGACGAGAGTTCGGGGCTTATCTTCGTGGCCTCTTCCAATGGGCTCAAGATCATGAAGCGGGCGATCTGATCATCCCTTCATCTCCGCTCCGGTTTCCCGATCTCCATCTCCATGTACCTGCCGCCTTTCGCGTACCCCATCGACGAGTACAGGGGAGCTCCGAAAGGCGAGGCGTGGAGGCCCATGCGCCGGACATTCATTGTTTCCGCTTCGCGGTGCAGGAATTCCATGAGGGCCCTGGCTATTCCCCTTTTCCGGTATTCAGGCAGCACGTAGACATTGTGGATGTAGGCGGAATTGCTGCGGGGACCGCCGAGGCGGGGCGGCCTTTCCGTGACTATCATGGCGGCGCAGCCGACCGGGATTTCTCCGCGGTCTTCATCGAAGGCGAAGACAAGGATCTGCCCCGGATCGGCGGCGTGTCGGCGGAAATAGTCCACGACTTTCCGCAGGTATTCTTCCTTTTCGGCTGAGTGGTCGACGCCGGGGTCGATGTCGGCAAACATACGGTAGCGGAATTCGGCCACGATTCCGAAATAGTCGTCGCCGGTGGTCCGTCTGATGACGATACTCTGCGGCGCGCGCCTCAGAGGGGAGGGGGAATCGTCTCTGTCGGGTTCCGGTCCGGCCATGATCAGAGCCTTGCCCCGAGGATCGAATCCAGCTTTTCGGCCACATGCGCGACGAGGGGACGGCATACCTTCGCCGAAAGGCCCGCCTGCTTCACCGCCTCCCTCCCCGCCGGCGTGGCGGTGTCGTTTCCCTCCAGCAGAGTCCTGCAGTCCGAGGCGCCTCTTTCCGCCTCAATCTCCGAAATGAAGGCGTGAACCCGGGCGTAGGTCGCCTCCTTCGCTGCGCCGTCAGCGCCTTCGGAGTTCCCGAAGGCGAGCCCCAGGACGAGGGCAGCCCCGGAAACTGCGCCGCAGAGATACTGCTTGCGTCCGAAGCCTCCCCCCAGTCCGGCCGCTATCCTGTGCGCGCTGCCTTCGTCGATGCCGAAGTCCGGCGCGAAGGCAGCGAAGACAGCCTGCGCGCAGGATGATCCCGACGCGAACAGCGCCTCCGCTTTTCCCCTGTGGTCCATGCGATCCTCCTTGTGAGTGTGTCCGCCACCGCGGTCTGTTCGCCGCGGTCTGCCGGAATAGTCCGACCATCATCCCCGGAGAGGATACTGTCCGTATTCGCGTACGGCGTCGGCCATGGCGAGAATATTCTCCGGCGGAACCTCGTTCATGACGGTGTGTACGGCGCTCACCATGTAACCGCCGCCTTTTCCGAGTGTGCCTATGACCCGCGCGACCTCCGCCCGCACTTCGTCGGGGCTTCCGCAGGGAAGGATGCGCTGGGTGTCTATGGCGCCGCAGAGGACGAGGTCGCGGCCGTACATGCGCTTGAGGGACGCGAGGTCGGACATTCTCCCCGCTCCAGACTGGATCGGATTCAGTATGTCGACGCCGATTTCGATGAAATCCGGTATCAGGTCGAAGATATCGCCGTCCGAGTGGAAGAACACCTTCGCCTTCGTCCTCGACTTGATGAAAGAGATGAAGGCCGCGTGGACGGGTTTCAGTATCCTGCGGTACATGTCGGGCGATATCATGAGACTTTCCTGGGTGCCGAGATCGTCGCCTATCTTGATGATGTCGAGGGTGGGGCCGGCCGCGTCGAGAAAGTGGCCCATGAGGGTCTCGCAGAGGGATTCGATCTTCCACAGGAGTGCCGAGGCGAACTCGGGCTCGACGATCATGTTCTCGAGGAAGCGGTCCATGCCCTGCATGGCGTGGGCCCGCTCGAAGGGAAAGAGAAGCCAGGGGCAGCCCATGACGGCGTAGCTGCCGTCGGCGGCGAGGGCAGCCGCCTGTGCGGCGACGTGGGCGACGCGGCTTGGATCGTCCATGTCGGGCCAGGAGTAGGACTCGATGTCGCCGGGAGTGCAGGCTTCGCGCATAGGGTGGATGCCGGGGTACCAGACTCCCGGTTCGATCTCGCTGTTGCCCGTCCCCCAGTCGTCGATGTAGTCCGAGTGGGCGGGGCGGGAAGCGTTGCGGGTGCGGGTGGCTTCGGGAGGCAGGTCGAGCACGGAGCGCAGATCGGCTCCCAGTCTCTCGAGGAGGGCTTCGTCCGGCTTCGCCGTGCCGAGTTCGGGCCAGTCGTAGAGCCAGCGGTCAGGAGAGCTGATCCCCAGTTTTTCCTTGAGCCTGCGGCAGGCTTGGGCTTTGATTCCGGTGGCGTTCGTCGTACCGATCACGAGCGGCACGCGGTCGGGTTCCTCTCCCTCGAGCGTGCACAGAATCCTTTCCCTTCCCGTCATGCTTTCCTCCCCCGGCGGCCTGCCCCCGAATCCTAGCAGAATATACCTGGCGGGCCCCTTCATCAACAACCAATGCTCATGGCAAGACATTCAGTCAGGCGCCGTTGTCGGGACCGGACAGGCGCGATACCTTGAAACCTACGAGGCGGCCATGAACCTGAAACCAGTCCCGGCATCGACACTTTTTCCAGCCTTCCTCTTTGTTTTCGCGACCCTTGTCTGCGCGGTTGCACCCGCGCAGCAGGACCCCGTCCGGAGCCCGTCTGAGCGGACGGGCAAGGATTCGGTGACCGGTCTGGATCAAGGGAGTCTCGTCGCCGGAAACTTCGGCGGCTCAGGAAGCCTCGTCGGTGTCGGCTCAGTGCTCATGATCCAGGGAAGGTCAGTCTCCGGGTGGATGAGACTCTTCAGCCTCCCTCTTCTCGGCCTGGGAATCGATACCGATTTTCTCGCGCGCCATGGATATGAGTCCTGGCACTCGGAAATCCTCGACCGGATGGCCGACGTCGAGGCGACCGCGATCACGTACCGCTCGGAAGGAGTGAGGGGCGAACCCGAGACCCAGTCCGGGATGCTGTATCTGCCGGCGGATCACCGGAGCGCCGACCGCCCCCTCACCTGGATAGTCTACACGAAAGGCACGGAGCTCAAGCGCCTCAACGTGCCTTCCCGCCATGCCGGCGCCGAGAGCAGGATAGGCGCCATGATCGCCTCGCTGGGCTACGCAGTCTGGATGCCCGATTACCCGGGAATGGGCCTGGCGCCGGGAATCCAGACATACTGCGACCCGGGAAGTCTCGCCCGCTCCTCGCTCGACGGCCTTGCGGCGGCGCGGACATTTCTCGCCAGCTCTGCAGGTGCAGCTGGCGGGAATGGAAGCGTCGGCGAGAATGAGGGCGTCGGCAGAGCTGCTGTCGCGGGCGGCGCGCGGGCGGCAGGGGAATCGGGCCGGCTCTACGTCATGGGCTACTCCGAAGGAGGACTTGCGGCCATGTCAGTCGCGCGCGCCGTCACCGAGGGATCAGGGTGGCGCGAAACGGGAGGAGCCGCACTGCCCGCAGGACTCGGCCTCGCCGGCGTCTATTCCATGGGAGCTCCCCTCGATATAGCCCGTGGCTTCCGTGGCGAGATGGCCGCCGGAAGCCGCCTGACCAACCCGACCTACACGCTGTTTCTCCTCGCAGGATTCGCCCGGGCACACCCGGACCGCGTCGACCTGCACCGGATCCTCCGCGCCGACATCCGGGAATCGATCATTCCGCTTCTGGGAACCGACAAAAGCGCCGAGGATATCAGCAAGATGATCGCGACCATGCGGAAAAAGCCAGTCCGGGAGCTCGTGGCTTCCGACATCCTCGAAACGGATTTCATCGAGGGCCTCCGCCGGGACTATACCTCGGATCCACTCTTCCAGGTTCTCGAAGAGGCTCGCATGGACCGCTGGACTCCCGATCCCGCCCTTCCCCTCACCCTCGCGGCCTCCAGAAAGGACGGGCTCGTCCGTTTCGAGAATTCGGCCGAGGCAATGCGCTGGTTTTCCGCCCGGAGACCCTCAGGCGGCGCGGAACTCAGGCTTCTGGAGCTGGCTTCCGACTCGCACACCAAGGCCGCAGTGGAGGCGCTGCTCTTCGCCATCATGGACATCGACAGGGCGGAAGCAGCCATGCCGGATAGCGGCAGAACGCCAGCTACCTCCGTTCCGGCGATCCGGCAATCCCCGGAACGATGAGACGGAGAGTTCATGAGCATACCTGTCACGTACCTGATTCTCGCGCTCGCTGTCCTCGTCCTTCTTTTCCTCGCCGGCCTGTTTGCCGGACTCGGCCTTGGCCGGCGCACGGCGAGGCTCGAGGCGGAGCGCGAACTTCCACAGCTCCTCGAGGAAGAGCGCGGCGACGCGATCAGACGCTCGCGCGCGGTTCTGGGCGGACAGATGGCCGAGCAGCTCTCTCCCTGGCTGCCGGACTTCCCCTTCGACCCGAGCGAGGTCCGATTCATCGGAAAACCGGTCGATTTCATCGCCTTCGTCGGCTCCTCCGAAGGCCGGATCGACGAGGTCGCCTTCGTCGAAGTGAAGTCGGGCAAGGCATCCTTGAGCAAGGTGGAGCGGAGCCTCAAGGCCGCTATCGAGGAAGGCCGGGTCGTCTGGCAGGAGTACCGCGTTCCCTGAATCACCGCTTCACGGCCCTGCAGCGGCCGGTTTCAGGCATCGGGCCGGCGCAGGACGGCGGCGCAGGGCCACAGGGCCTGTCTTAAACCTCGAGCCGTCCGATGCGCCGTTCCGCGAAAGCGGGATAGAGACGCAGTCCGACGATAAAGGCGATGCCGAAGCCTCCCGCGAAGAGCAGGGCGAGTCCTCCCTTCCCGAGAGGGAGCCACAGGGTCGCCACGCCCAGCAGAGCCAGACTCCCCATGGAACCCAGAATCATGATGACGGCGTTCATGTTCTGTTTGAGGGCGACCACGGGGTTGTCCCAGGTGAGCTTCGGGAAGGCCGTGTCGAGCCAGAGCCCGGCGAGATTCATGCATGACGAGAAGGCGAGGGCAGTCAGGAAGGCGAGCGCGATATCGAAGGCCTTCAGACCCAGGACCAGTCCTCCGCCCAGGCTTCCGAAGGCCGCCCCGATGAGGGAGAATGACAGCGCATGGGTCAGCTTGCCGAGCATGTAGCGGGCGGGTTCCAGAGGCAGCGTCCTGATCCAGGAAAGAGCTTTCGCGTCGCGCGAGAGCGCCGTGCAGGAAATGCTCGTGCTCGTGCCGAGGAAGCCTCCGAAGGCGGCAGCCGCCAGGAAGGCCTTTGGCCCCGAGGCGAAATCTCCGAGCTTGGAGCTGAGTTCGGCCAGGGCGGATTTCTGCGCTATGTACATGACTACGAAGATGAGTGGCATGAGGAGAACGACGAAGGGGCCGTTCAGGAAATATATCGGCTCCCTGTTCATGAGCCTCCACTCCCGCAGGAAGAGGGCTACATCCACCGATCCGGAACGGAAGGTCGATCCGAAGTATTCCCGCCCCGCCGCGTTCCTTTTCAGGTGGCTTTCGCCGAAGGCGGAGAGATTCCTGGCATAGGAAGGCCCCAGGAGCCAGCTCGCCGCCACCGCGATGGCCAGACCTCCGGCCAGGTTCGCGAGAGACGAAACGATGCCTTCGAGGCTTCCGGAGGCGGCGAGAGATCGCCAGGCAAGGCGCGCCGGTGGCCAGACCGCGGCGACGGTCGACATGAGGGAGGCGGGTCCCGTGAAATGTTCCCTCAGCCAGGCAGGATCGCCTAGTTTCATCATGATGGACTGGACGCCGATGTTCATGCCGAGGGCGAGGATCATGCCGAAAAAGCCCGCGAGGACGATGAGGGTGTTCTTGTTCCTGAAGAACCGCACCGCGCCGAGGAGGGGGACGAGGATGGCGTAGACGAGGGCGATAGGAAGGAGCGGAAGGGCGGCGATGGTCAGTATCCCGTCCAGATAGAACATGAATGGCGGGCTTTCCCTGATGGCGAAGACCGCCATCGCGATTCCGATGAAGAAGGCCGCGAACAGGAACTCCGAGAAGTACGTGACGGCGAACTTCGCCCCGAGCAATTCCCTCGGCCGGATCGGAAGGGTCACGAGGCTCTGCTCCATCGCGGAGAGGCTGTAGGTCGAGAGGGCGGTGATGAAGCCGAAGGCGAAGAGGATGAGCGAAGCGTTGGTCGCGGCGTTGAGGAGGAGCATCTCTTCGAGGCCTGCCGGTTTCAGCGCGTCGTAGAGTTTGAGGTTGTATACGACGAAGAGAGTTCCGACATCGGCAGCCACGAGGATGGCGAGAAAGATACCTCCGGCGAGTTTGAGAATGGCCTTCCGTGTCATCGGGGCAGCTCGCTGCGGGAGGGAGAATCCAAAAGTGGACTTGAGGTAGAGCGAGCAGAGGCTCGGGAATGTCGCGGTCACGGAGCGCTCTCCCTGTTCGCCGGATCGACGAGGTCCAGAAAGAGGCTCTCGAGGCTGTCGTCCCCGCGGAGACTGTCCTGCTTTCCGAGGCCATCCTGGTCGCGGTGAGCGCCTGTTCCCGCGCTCGACTCGCGGAGCGAACGCAATTCTTCAATCGTCCCCGTGAAGACGATCCGCCCTCTGTCGATGATCGCGATCCGGTCGCAGAGCCTCTCGGCGACCTCCATCACGTGGGTCGAGAAGAAGACGCAGCCGCCCGCGCGCGCCCTGTCGCGCATCGTCTCCTTCAGGTCAAAGGCGGCCTGGGGATCGAGGCCTACGAGGGGTTCGTCGAGGATCCAGTTGCCCGGATCGTGGAGGAGGCTCGCCATGATGCAGAGCTTCTGTTTCATGCCCCGGCTGAAGCCTCCGATGGAGGAGGAGAGGACATCGGCTATCCCGAATCTGACTGCGTACTCGCCGATCCTCTGTGCGCGAAGGCCGTCGGGCACATGGTAGATATCGGCGAGGAAGTTGAGGTACTCGCGCGCCCGGAGGCGGTTGAAGAGTTCGGGATTGTCCCCGACATAGCCGAAACGGATCTTGGCGGCGAGCTGGTCGGAGGCGAGATCGATGCCGTCGATACTCACTCTTCCGCTGTCGGGAAGGAGGGCTCCCGTCATCATCTTGATGGTAGTCGTCTTGCCGGCCCCGTTCGGACCGAGAAAACCGAATATCTCGCCGTCCGCAATGCGGAGCGAGAGATCATCCACCGCTTTTTTAGAACCACGCGCGTAGGTTTTGGACAATCCCGAAAGTTCGATCATGAAGGCTCCTGGGATAGAAAATTCGTCGACCACAATTATATCCTAAATCATGCAATTTTTCCTTCCGTTTCTTGTCTTCCTGGTTCATAATCTGAAGTCATGTCATCTTTGCCCATAAGTCCGGATTCGGGACCGCAGGTCATCGTCGAACTGATCTACAGCCTCAAGGTGCGCGACGCCATGAGCACCCGGGTCGTGACCGCCACCCCCGCAGACAGTCTCCGCACGATCCAGTACCGGATGCGGGACAACAGCATTTCGGGGCTCCCCATCGTGGACGGAGCGAGGCTCGTCGGCCTCGTCTCGGTGGGCGACATCATCCAGGCCCTCGACGCGGGCCACATCGGGGATCCAGCCTCCGCGCGCATGACGCGGACGATCATCTCCCTCGAGGATGACATGCCGCTCTCCTTCGCCATCACCTACTTCGACCGCTACAAATTCGGCCGCTTCCCCGTCATGGACAGGAACGGAATCCTCTGCGGAATAGTCACCGCGGCCGACATCGTGCGCTGCCTCCTCGTCGCCCTCAACAAGGAAGTCGCCAGGCTCGAGGAAAAACTCGCGGCCAGACTCGAGTCCGAGGCCCCTCCCGTATCTGCGGAAAAGGAAGGGCAGAAGAGCATCCGCCTCTCTTTCCCCGTGACCCGCCTCGATTTCGAGCACGCCGGAACCGCCAGTTCCGCGTTCAAGAAAGCGCTCAAGGAGCTCGGCCTCGATCCTGCCCTCGTCCGCCGCGTCGCCGTGGCCAGCTACGAACTGGAACTCAATCAAGTCATCCATTCGACGGGCGGGGTCCTGAGCCTGGCGGCCGGCGACGGGCGGATAGAGATCCACGCCATCGATCAGGGGCCGGGTATTCCCGACCTGGACGCCGCGATGCGCGAGGGTTTCTCCACGGCGACGGAGTGGATCAGGTCCCTCGGTTTCGGAGCGGGCATGGGGCTTCCCAACATCAAGAGGGTCTCCGACGACTTCTCCATCGAGTCCTCTCCGGACCGGGGCACATCGGTCCGCGTCGTCATAAAATACCAGGAGTGACATCATGCGCATCAAGCAGTTGGCCGAATCCTTCGAGCTGGAAGTCATGCAGGGGAGATACGAGGACCGGGAGATCGCCGGAGCCTACACATCGGATCTTCTCTCCGATGTCATGGCCAACGCCCGGAGCGATACCATCCTCATCACCATTCAGGCGCACAAGAATACGGTCGCCGTCGCGAGCCTTCTCGGGATCGCGGCCATCCTTGTCTGCAACGGCAGGCCGGTTCCCGCGGACATGATCGACGCGGCGGCCACCGAGGGCATCGCCATCCTCAGGGGAGAAGAGAGCCAGTTCGAACTTTCCGGCCGCCTCTGGGTGGCTCTGGGCGGTGGAGTCGCCGCCTCCGCTTCCGCCGCGGCCGGGGGCACGGGCCGCGCCGGCGATTCGGCCTGATACGGACGCTCCGGATCACCTCAGGATTCCCCGGACGTGAGACTCCTCGCCGACCTGCACAACCACTCCTGCCTCAGCCCCTGCGGCTCCCTCGATCTTTCGCCCTCGGTCCTCGCCTTTCGCGCGCGGGCGCGCGGGATCAGGCTTCTGGCCCTCACGGACCACAATTCCGCGCTGAACTGCCCCGCCTTCGGTGAAGCCTGCCGGCGGGAGGGGATTATTCCGCTTTTCGGGATCGAGGCCTGCAGCGTGGAGGAAGTCCACGTGCTCTGTATCTTTGGGAACGAGGACGAGGCGCTCGACTTCGGGGTCTATCTGCGGGGCCTCCTGCCTGATCTGCCCTACGATCCCGAAAAGCTCGGAGACCAGGTCGTCGTGGATGTCGACGAGAATGTGCTCGATCTGCCGGACTACTATCTCGGCGCGGCGCTCTCCATCGGCTTCGACGAACTCTGCCAGGCGACTGCCGGGCGGGGAGCCCTCGTCATCCCCGCTCACGTGGACAGGCCGATGTTCTCCGTCGCGAGCCAGCTCGGCTTTCTGCCCCCAGGGCCCTATGCGGCGGTAGAATCGATGCGCGAACCGCCTGTCTCGCTCTGTCTCGGTCTGCCCGTCATCTCGGGCTCGGACGCCCACTATCCCGAACATGTCGGGCGCAGGCCCTTTCTTCTGGAGACGGATGTCGCCCTGGCTTCAGGATCGGACGGGACGACGATTCTTGCGGCTCTGAGGGCAGCTCTCGCTGCGCGCGCAGTCTGGCCTTCCTGGAACCTGCCCTCGCCGGAAGCCAGGGCTTGAAGTCGGCTGCCAGTGCTGGGGACGCCAGTCGCCGGGAGCCGATGCTTTTTCAGTCTTTCCAGCGCAGCCAGAACTCGATCGGTTTTTCCAGGGTCAGAAGGTCGAAGAGCTTGACCCTGAGGCTCAGCGTGCTGCCCGAAACCTTGCCGCCGCCTGAGGACAGAATGGCCGAGGGGGCTTTCAGCGAGATGTCCACGCCTGCCTGATCGAAGCTCGGCATCGTTTTTTTCCCGATGACGGCCGTTTCCAGGTTCAGCCGGTACTCGGCCGGAGTGACAGGGTCTTCCTCGAGGGCGGGAGGCGACAGAGCCTCGACGAGGCGTTTGTCGATTCCCGGAATGAGCCGGTAGACGCTCTTCGCGTTCGCCCGCGAGAGGGTGATGCGAAGCTCGGTCCAGCCCTTCTCCTTTGTGACGGAAGCCAGCTTCGATTCGGCGATATCGCCCTCCGAGGTCAGCCTTTTCAGGTCGGCGATGGTGATGGTGGCGTTGATGGATTCCTTGCTGGGTGCCTCGATCGATTCGACCTTCACTCCGGGGCGCGCGTCGAGGGAAGTCCTGGCCGTGACCGTGTCGAAGAGCGGGGTCGAAGCGGGGATTCGGCCGAAATCCCTGATCCGGAGGGCCAGAGGCTGGGGAATCTCCGATTTCAGGACGACCTTCGCGCCTCCTTCCCGGAGAAGACTCGTGTCGACCTTTCCGGCGCAGGACAGGGATAGTGCGGCCACGAGGATTGAGAGGACTGCGAGCCCGAGTCCGGGACGTCTGGGGAATTTGTCGTTCATGCGCTTCACCTCAGTTGTATTTTTGTTTTTTTCCGTAGACAGGTACGGGGTGGGTGCTCTTTCTGAGCAGAACTTCGCCGATATTCTCGAGCGAGGACTGGCTCTCGAGTCCCAGCCTGGAAAAGGTAGTCTGGCTCACGATGAGGTCCTGCTTCAGCTCGCGGCAGAGACTGTCGAGCCGGGCGGCCACGGCGATGGCGTCGCCGAACACCCCCGGCTTCCTGTCGGCGCCGGCGCCGAGCATGCCTTCGACGATGGTCCCCGTGTGCACGCCGACCGAGACATCGAAAGTCGCCGGCAGGCCCGATGCCATCAGATCGTTTCTGAGTCCGGAAAGCTCCCCCAGGAAGGCGAGAGCCGCATCGAGAGCCGCATCGGCACCGACATTGTCGGAATCGAGGCCGAAAACGAGTATGACCGAATCTCCCGTGAGGGAGAATATCCTGCCGGAATGCTGTGACGCTTCCAGGTGCCAGAGGGAATAGTAGCGGTTGAGGAGCTGCGCCGCGCCTTCCGGGCCCAACTTCTCGGAAATGTCGGTGAAACCGAGAATGTCCGAGGAGATGATCGTGGCCGGCTTGCGGTGAGCTTCGGCCGAGAGCGGGCGCATGGTGTCGTCGTTCTGT
The DNA here is from genome assembly GCA_963678065.2 of Treponemataceae bacterium. Classification (GTDB taxonomy): domain Bacteria; phylum Spirochaetota; class Spirochaetia; order Treponematales; family Rectinemataceae. The sequence continues at coordinate 18,706 of CAXXVZ010000001.1, read as the reverse complement.
CCACCCGACGAGTCCGGTTTGCCTGACGCACCACCGCCAGTCGCGGAGTCCCCGCCGCCGATAGTTGCCGCCTTTCCGCAGGCCTCGCTGCCGAAGAGCCTCTCGATTCTGGTGTGGAGGGAGATGGTGCGGAGTTTGCTCGCGAGCAGCATGAAGGCGAAGGTCGTCGCTCCGAATGCGGGGAACCAGTTCTGGGGTTTTTTTATAAAATCGATGAAGGAAGAGGGGAATGCGCGGATATCGAGGGCGAGGTCGTAGGCCGCCCTGTCCATGTCGCCATTTCTGAAGGCCGCTTCGACTCCCAGTTTCAGGTTGAGATAATAATAGAAGAAAACGAAGATGATGGCCGAGCCGAGGGCCAGGAAACCTTCGGCCGCGCGCCTTATGCGGCTGTCCGTGGCAGAGAGGGCGGCGGTCTGGAAGAGACCGGAATAGACGGCCGTGCCCCAGAGGAAGACGTTCGCCATGTCGAGAATGGAGAATCCTCCCGCCACACCCCGTATGAGCGAGTAGCCGAAGGGCGTGATGAGGGAGTACAGGAAGCGCAGGAGGATCTTGTGTCCGCTCCCGGCGAGCAGGATGGTCTGCACTACGATGAACAGGGCGAAAAGGCCCGCTGCCACGATGCCGAGAGAGCCGGAATCGGGCGTGATGAAGAGGATGAATATGAAAAAAGCCACGAACTGGCCGGAATACAGGAAAAATTCCTCGCCGAACCTTCTGATGCCTGGCCGCATCCTTCCTCCGGAAAACCGAGTCGACCTTCCCATAGTACCGCGTGGAAACGGATTCCGCAATGCGATGTCTGATAATTAATGTTTTCGCTTGACTAAGGCGTGACCGGGAGTACAATAGTCAAATCATTGTTTCATCAATCGCATATCTCAGGAGGTCTCAATGAACAGACTCGTGAAGGCCGCGGCCATCCTCATGGCATTGGCGCTCTTTTTCGGCGGCGCGAACGCATTCGCCCAGGCGAAGTATCACATCGGCGTCGTGACCGGTACAGTTTCACAGTCCGAAGACGATCTTCGCGGAGCGGAGCAGCTCATCAAAGAGTACAAGTCCGTCAAGGAAGGCGGAATCATCCAGCACATCACCTACCCGGATGATTTCATGTCCCAGCAGGAAACCTACATCTCTTCCGTAGTGTCCCTGGCCGACGATCCCCTCATGAAGGCGATTGTCGTCAATCAGGCCATTCCCGGAACCACCGAGGCTTTCAAGCGCGTAAAAGCCAAACGCGCCGACATCCTCCTCCTCGCGGGCGAACCCCACGAAGATCCCCTCGTCATCCAGAGCGCGGCCGACCTCGCCATGAGCGCCGACTTCGTGTCCCGCGGCTACACTATCATCTGGGCGGCCAAGCAGCTCGGAGCCAAGACCTTCGTCCACATCTCCTTCCCCAGGCATATGTCCTACGAGTCCCTCGGACGCCGCCGCGCCATCATGGAAGAGGCCTGCAAGGATCTCGGACTCAAGTTCGCCTTCGAGACCGCCCCCGACCCCACCTCCGACGTCGGAATGCCCGGCGCCGTCCAGTTCATGATGGAGAAGGTCCCCCAGTGGGTCCAGAAGTACGGCAAGGACGCCGCCTTCTTCTGCACCAATGACGGCGAGACCGAGCCCCTTCTCAAGCAGCTCCTGACCTACGGCGGCATCTTCGTCGAAGCCGACCTTCCCTCTCCCCTCATGGGTTATCCGGGCGCTCTCGGCATCGACCTCTCCAAGGAAGCCGGCAATTTCCCCGCCATCCTCAAGAAAGTCGAAGCCGCCGTCGTCGAGAAGGGCGGAGCGGGCCGCTTCGGAACCTGGGCATTCTCCTACGGCTACACGGTCACCTCCGGTCTCGGCCAGTTCGCCAAGAACGTGATCGACGGCAAGGCCAAGGTCACCAGCCTCAAGGATCTCTATGACGCCCTCGGCAAGTACACCCCCGGCGCCAAGTGGAACGGAGCCTTCTACACCGACATGAACACCGGCGTCCGCGCGAAGAACCAGGTTCTCGTCTACATGGACACCTACGTCATGGGCAAACCCGGCAAGTTCCTCCCCACCACCTCGCAGAAAGTTCCCGAAAAGTACTACACGATCAAGAAGTAAGCCTTCTTGACCCTCCATGGGAGGGGCCTGTCGGCCCCTCCTTTTTTTTGTGCCGCTCCCGTCAGGGAGCGATGCCCCTCACGGGGCGGATCCGCACGCCCACGAACCATGAACCGCGAAAGCGGACCGCACGCGCGAACTGCAAAAACGAACCGCGAGCGGTAGGTACGAGGGCTTTTGTCTTTCAGGGGAACCTATGGGACAGGACAGTCCGCTTCTTTCCCTCGAGCACGTCTCGAAGGATTTTTATGGCAACGTCGTCCTTCACGACGTCTGCTTCGACCTGCGGGCGGGAGAAATCCTCGGGCTCGTGGGCGAAAACGGTGCCGGAAAAACTACGCTCATGCGCATCCTCTTCGGAATGCCGGTGATCGCCGAGACGGGCGGTTACAGGGGCAGGATATGCATCGACGGCCAGGAGATAAAATTCGCCGACCCCTTCGCTGCCCTGGATGCGGGCATCGGCATGGTTCATCAGGAATTCAGCCTGATACCGGGCTTCACGACGACCGAAAACATACTGCTCAACCGTGAATCGATGAAACCGACGATTCTCAACGATGTGTTCGGAGACCGGATGAGCGTTCTCGATAGAAAGGACATGCGAAAACGAGCCGAGACGGCTATCTCCAAGCTCGGAGTCAAGCTTGACCCGGAGATGCTGGTTTCGGAGATGCCCGTCGGACACAAGCAGTTTACGGAGATCGCCCGCGAGATCAACCGCAAGAACACCCGCCTCCTCGTCCTGGACGAGCCGACGGCCGTCCTCACTGAGTCCGAGGCGGAAGTCCTCCTCGCGGCCATGCGCAAGCTCGCGGCCCAGGGGATTGCGATCATCTTCATCTCTCACCGGCTCCATGAAGTCGTCGATGTCGCGGACCGGATTGTCGTCCTGCGCGATGGCATGGCGGTCAAGGATGTGCCGGCAAAAGACGTGACAATCCGCGACATAGCCTCCTGGATGGTGGGGCGCAGCGTGGCGGGCGAGCGGATTTCCGCCGTCGAGGCGAGAAAGTTCGGCACCCCGGTGCTTTCCGTCAAAAATCTCTGGGTCGACATGCCGGGAGAGACAGTGCGCGACGTCAACTTCTCCGTCCGCTCGGGCGAGATCTTCGGCATCGGAGGCCTCGCCGGTCAGGGCAAGCTCGGCATTCCCAACGGGATCATGGGACTCTTCCCCGCCGGCGGCGCAGTCCGCCTGCACGACAAAGACGTTCCTCTCAACGAGCCCCGCACCACTCTCTCCATGGGCATGGCCTTCGTATCGGAGGACAGGCGAGGCGTGGGGCTTCTTCTCGACGAAAGCCTCGAGTGGAATATCGCCTTCACGGCGATGCAGATACAGGGCAAGTACCTGAAGCCCGTGCTTGGCGGGCTCTTCAAGCTCCGCGACGAGGCGGGCATGCGGGAACTCACGGACGAGTACATCAAGATGCTCGACATAAAGTGCACCTCAGGCTCGCAGAAAGCCAAGGAGCTCTCCGGAGGGAATCAGCAGAAGATCTGTCTGGCCAAAGCTTTTGCCGTCAAGCCCGACCTTCTCTTTGTCTCCGAGCCCACTCGCGGCATCGATGTCGGCGCCAAGAAGCTCGTCCTCGATACCCTGCACCGCTACAACCGCGAGTACGGCACGACAATCGTCATGGTTTCCAGCGAACTCGAGGAGCTGAGGTCCATCTGCGACCGCATCGCCATAGTCGACGAAGGAAGGATCGCCGGCATACTCCCGCCGACGGCCGATATCTCCGAATTCGGCCTCCTCATGTCCGGCATCGCGACTGCCGGCCCGGCTCCGAAGGAGGACACCGGTGCGTGACCTTAAGACAATGGTAGCCGATTTCGGCTGGCCCCGTATCATCATTTTCATTTTCCTGATCTTCCTTTTCATCGCTGCGCCCTTCGTCGGTGTCAGGATCGACGCCTCCATCTCCGACGTCCTCAACCGCTTCGGGCAGAACGCCGTCCTCGTCCTCGCGCTGGTCCCGATGGTCCAGTCGGGGTGCGGACTCAACTTCGGCCTCTCCCTCGGAATCATCGCAGGGCTTCTCGGATCGACGATCTCCATCCAGCTCGGACTCGTCGGTTTCGCGGGACTTTTCGGCGCCATGGGGATAGCCATTCCCTTCGCCGTGGTCTTCGGATGGCTCTACGGCGAGCTCCTCAACAAGGTCAAGGGCGAGGAGATGACCATCGCCATGTACGTCGGCTTCGCCAGCGTCATGCTCATGTGCATCATGTGGCTCATCCTTCCCTACACCAACCCCACCATGATCTGGGGCTACGCCGGCAAGGGCTTAAGGACGACGATCACGGTGGAAGGCTACTGGCGTCACATACTCAACGACTTTCTGGCCATCAGGATAGGCGAAAACTTCATCTTCCCGACCGGCATGCTTCTTTTTGTCGGACTGTGCGCTTTCCTCATGTCCATCTTCCTCAAGACCAAGACGGGGACGGCCATGACGGCCGTCGGCTCCAACCCCGACTACGCGCGCGCTTCCGGCATCAGTGTCGACAGGATGCGCACGATCTCCGTCATCATTTCGACCGCACTCGGGGCCATCGGCATCGTCGTCTACCAGCAGAGCTACGGATTCATCCAGGTCTACACGGCCCCCCTCCAGATGGCCTTCCCGGCGGTGGCGGCCATCCTGATCGGCGGAGCCTCGGTCAAGAAAGCGAACATGATCAACGTCGTGGTCGGCGCATTCCTCTTCCAAGGCCTTCTCACCATGACGCCATCGGTAATCAATTCCATGTTGCAGAACGATATGTCTGAAGTATTCCGGATCGTCATCTCGAACGGCATGATCCTGTACGCCCTGACGCGGAAGACGAAGGTGACCAAATGAGCAACAAACAATCCTTCGGCCGCTTCTTCACCGAGAACGCGGTCGTCATCATCTTTCTTGTCCTGACGATCGGGGCGATCGGTCCTTCGGGGCTCTCTCTTCCCTACATCTTCCAGGAGATGATCACCCGTCTCGGGCGCAACTCCTTCCTCGTCCTCGCCCTGCTCCTGCCGATCTTCGCGGGCATGGGACTCAACTTCGGCATGACCCTCGGCGCGATGGCCGGACAGATAGGCCTCATCTACGCCATCGACTGGAACATCACAGGGGTCCAGGGCCTCATCTTCGCCGCCCTCATCGGGACGCCCATCTCCATTTTCGTGGGATGGATCTGCGGCTCTGTCCTCAACCGGGCCAAGGGCCGCGAGATGGTGACGGGCTACATTCTCGCTTTCTTCGTCAACGGAATCTACCAGTTTCTGGTTCTCTACCTGATGGGTGGCCTCTTGCCGATGCGATCCAAGGCCATCGTCCTTTCCCGAGGCTACGGCGTGCGCAATACGCTCAACCTCGAGGGAGTCAGGCAGTCCCTGGACAACCTGCTCGCCATAAAGGTAGCAGGTTTCATGATTCCCGCGGCGACCTTCCTCGTCATCGCCGTCCTCTGCGTCTTCGTCGTCTGGTTCAAGAAGACCAAGCTCGGCCAGGACATGAGGGCCGTCGGACACGACATGGTCGTCGCCGAGGCCTCGGGCGTCCCGGTGGACAAGACACGGATCATCGCCATCATCATCTCCACGGTTCTCGCCTGCTACGGCCAGATCATCTTCCTCCAGAACATGGGAAACATGGCGACCTACAACGCCCACGACCAGACTGGCTTCTTCGCCGTCGCCGCCATCCTCGTCGGCGGAGCCTCCGTCAAGAAGGCCAGCATCCCGAATGTCTTCATCGGCATCATTCTTCTCCACGTCCTCTTCGTGGTCTCTCCGCGCGCGGGTCAGAACCTCTTCGGCTCGGCCATGATCGGCGAATACTTCCGCCAGTTCATCGGATACGGAGTCATCGCCCTCTCGCTCGTCCTCTACGCATGGCGCGCCCGGAAGGACGCCGCGAGGGCCCGCGAAGGCCTGCGTGGCGCACCGGGCGCCAGCGGCACAGCCGGCGTTGCGGCCACCGCGGCCGGATCTGCGGCGAAGGGAGGTGCGAAATGAAAGAGCAGATCGATCCCAAAGTCAAAAAGCGACGCTTTCTCGTCAGGGCCGTGCTGGTGGCCGTCTATGTCGGGTTGATCGCCATCGTATTCGTCGCGGGGAAGGGGCACACGGTTCTCATCGACAACAAGGACTCCGAGGACGGGACGCTCAAGGCCGTGGACGGCATCATGGTCAGGGTGGACAGGCTCGAAGCGCTCGAACTCTACTCCGGCGACCGCGACAAGGCCGATGTCAAAGGGCAGCGGCACAAGGTGACAGTCGAATCCCTCGACGGTGCGACGAAAACGGCCAAGAACTTCACCCTTCCTTTCGGAACGGAAATGCTGATCCTCTCGGTTCCCAAAGTCCTCGCGGGAATCGAACCCTTCGTCGAAGTATTCGTCCCCAAGGATATTCCCGTCCCGACCGGCGAATCAGTGGGGAACACGAACTCCTTCACCTCTCCCGACGCTGTGCCTGCTCCGGGAGCGGAAGCTCCTCCGGCACCGCCGCCTGCGCTCTAGAGAGTCAAGGCGTTGGCGCTCTGGCGCTCTGAAAAAACAAGAGAAGGTTGGGCCGTCCGGGAATCACTCCCCGGACGGCCTTTTTCATCCACTGTTGCGCTCTCAGGTTTTGCCTGCGCCGTGATTCTCCGCACATTGCAGCACGCCGGCCACCGAGGATGCCATGATGGTGTCGACGTTGATCGATCCCGTCATGGGCCCTTTCCACGCCAAGTCGGGGAGGATCTTCACGACTGCCTCGGCGATCCAGTCGACGGCCATGCCGGTCGGAATTTTCCCTGTGTCAAGAACGAGGTCGAATCCTGCAGCGTGGTCCCACTTGACGTTGTAGAAGGATTCGACGAAGGATGTCCTCACGCGGTCACCCTCTTTGACATCCCGCTCCGCCTCTTCGTATTCCGGAATTCCGTGCTCTTCCATGTAGCGCATGACCCTGAAGCGGAAGGGCGCCTTTATCCTGACGTTGAGGACGTCTGCGTAGCCGGAAAGTATGGCGAAGCTGCCTCTGCCTACGATGACTATGTTGCCGTGCTGCGCGAGGGCGCGGGTCGCCTTGTCGAGCATCGAAACGACAGCCCCTGTCTGCAGGTCGAATCGCGTCCAGAAAGAAGGCTCGGTGTTGTATGTCTCCCTGAATCCGACAAAGCCGTACTCGGCAAGTATCCTCCCCATGGTTTCCTTGTCGGCGAAATGATATCCGAGTCTCTGTGCAAGCTTCTCGGCGATTTCGCTTCCGCCTGAGCCCACCTCTCGGGAAATTGTAATTACTGCCATGTTATGCCCCCTTTGCCTAATTCTAGTACCATATGGGCGGGATTGCAAAAACCTGCCCGACTCGACTAAACTCTTCCAAATATCATTCAGGCTGGCATCAGGAGCTCACGATCATGGCCAAGTATCCGTTCCCGGAAATCGAAAAAAAATGGCAGGCGCGTTGGGAAAAGGATAAAACCTTCCGCGCGGTCGAGGACCAGTCCTTCCCCAAAAACAAGCGAAAGTACGTGCTCGATATGTTCCCTTACCCCTCCGGCGCCGGACTCCACGTCGGCCACCCCGAGGGCTACACCGCCACGGATATCTACTGCCGCTACCTCCGGATGAATGGCTACAACGTCCTCCACCCCATGGGCTTCGACGCCTTCGGCCTGCCCGCCGAGAACTACGCCATCCAGACGGGGACTCACCCCGCCGTCACCACCATGGCCAATGTGGATCGCTTCCGCGAGCAGATCAAGGCCCTCGGTTTCTCCTACGACTGGGACCGCGAGTTTTCGACCTGCACACCGGATTACTTCAAGTGGACCCAGTGGATCTTCCTCCAGCTCTTCAAACGGGGGCTCGCCTACGAGTCGGACATGCCGATCAACTGGTGCCCTTCGTGCAAGACGGGGCTCGCCAACGAAGAGGTCAAGGACGGCGAGTGCGACCGCTGCCACACCAAGGTGACGCGCAAGCGCATCCGTCAGTGGGTTCTCAGGATCACGGCCTACGCGGACCGCCTCCTCGAGGATCTCGACACTCTGGACTGGCCCGAGGCCGTCAAACTCATGCAGCGCAACTGGATCGGCCGCAGCGAGGGTGCGTCAGTTTTCTTCGGCATAGACGGCTTCGACGAGAGGCTCGAGATCTACACGACGCGGCCTGACACGCTCTACGGCGCCACCTACATGGTCCTCGCGCCCGAGCATCCCTTGGTCGGCAGGATCACGGCGCCCGGACAGAAGGCCGATGTCGAGGCCTACATCGACGCGGCGGCCCGCAAGAGCGACCTCGAGCGGACCGACCTCGCCAAGGACAAGACCGGCGTCTTCACCGGCGCTTACGCGATCAATCCGGTGAACGGGGCGCGCATCCCGATCTGGATCTCCGACTACGTTCTCATCTCCTACGGAACGGGCGCCATCATGGCCGTTCCCGCCCACGACGACCGCGACTGGGATTTCGCCAAGAAGTTCGGCCTGCCCATCATCAAAGTCGTCGCGGACCCCTCCGAGAGCGGCCCCTTCGACGCCGAACCGCCAGAGTGCACGACGGCCAACGGCCGCATCGTCAATTCAGGCGAATATGACGGGATGGACGCCGAGGAATTCAAGGCCGTCATCACGGCGAAGCTGGAAGCGCAGGGACTCGGGAAGAAGGCTGTCAACTACAAGCTGCGGGATTGGCTCTTCAGCCGCCAGCGCTACTGGGGCGAGCCCATTCCCCTCGTTCACTGCGACAAATGCGGCATCGTGCCGATCTCCGAGGACCAGCTGCCCCTCACTCTGCCGGAGGTAAAAACATACGCGCCCTCCGGCTCGGGCGAGTCTCCGCTCGCCAACATCCCCGAGTGGGTCAACACGACCTGCCCGGTCTGCGGCGGGCCGGCCAAGCGCGAGACGAACACCATGCCCCAGTGGGCGGGCTCCTGCTGGTACTACCTTCGCTTCATCGACCCGAAAAATGCAGACACTTTCGCCTCCAAAGCGGCCCTGGACTACTGGATGCCCGTAGACCTCTACGTGGGTGGAGCGGAGCACGCCGTCCTCCACCTCCTGTACAGCCGCTTCTGGCACAAGGTCCTCTACGATATCGGCGTCGTGGGCACGAAAGAGCCCTTCATCCGCCTCATCAACCAGGGCATGATTCTCGGCGAGGACAACCAGAAGATGTCGAAGAGCCGCGGCAACGTCGTCAATCCCGACGACATCATCCGCGAATTCGGCGCCGATTCCATGCGCGTTTACGAGATGTTCATGGGGCCGCTCGAGGTGTCGAAGCCCTGGGCGACGGCCGGACTCATCGGTGTCAGCCGCTTCCTCGAAAAAGCCTGGGCTGTATCCGAAAAGCCCGTCGTCGAGTCGGCTCCCGAGCCTGAGCACCTGAAACTCCTGCACAAGACGGTCAAAAAGGTGAGCCGCGACACGGACACGCTCAATTTCAACACGGCCATCTCGCAGATGATGATCTACCTCAACGAGATCTCCAGACTCGGGACCGTGCCGCGAGCGCTCTGGGAGCCGTTCGTTCTCCTCATCGCTCCCTACGCTGTGCACCTCGGCGAGGAGTTCTGGCAGAAGCTTGGCCACGGGGAGTCCGTCTCGCGGGCAGTCTGGCCGTCCTGGGACGAAGCCCTGTGCGCCGACAGCGAGAAGGAAATCGTCGTCCAGGTCAACGGCAGGATCCGCGAGCGCTTCAGCGCTCCGGCGGGAAGTCTCGAGGCCGAACTGGAGGCGAAAGCTCTCTGTCTGCCCAAGGTCCTCGAGTGGATAGAGGGCAAGACGGTGGTCAAGAAAATCGTTGTCAGGGACAAACTGGTGAATATCGTCGTCAAATAAGAAGGGCGAGACAGGAAAGAGCGGAAAGTCCGGCGAGGATGAGAATCCCGGAAACGGGATGCCTTGGCGGCGCAAAGACGGCGGATGCAGTCGCGAAACCGGCGGGGGAAGCTCCGTCGGTTTTTTTTCCGGCTGAACCCGAGCCTTCGGCTGAACCCGAGCCTTCGGCTGAACCCGAGCCTTCGGCTGAACCCGAGCCTTCGGCTTCGGATTCCCATATATCGAGCATGAGTTCATCGACGTCGGAGATCAGGCTGGCGGCACGGATTCTGCCCTTGTATTCGACGATGCGGTCGTAATAGACAAAGGCCTTGGCCACGACGGAGCCGAAGCGGCCGGGAAGTTTCAGGCTCGGCAGGATGCACGCCTTGGATGCGTACATGAGTCCCTCGAAGGTCACGGCCTTCTCGATGCCCCCGAGGAGGGCGCCCTGGGTGATCGTGACAGGTCCGAGGCTGAAGAGCACTTTCCCGAAGGGAAGCAGCAGGTTGGCCGCCACGATCGTCGCGGCCACGAAGAGGGTCGCGATGAGGGAAAAACGTTTGCCCGCGCACCATGCCGCGCCGATGAAGGCGAGTAGCATGAGCAGTTTTACGGCAAGAGAGTGCTGGAAGAGGAAGGCCGCCGATATGACGGCTCCCGCCGCCGCCAGATGGCTCGCCGTAAACCCGGACTCAAAACGCTCCCTGCGCAGCGCCCTGGCGCGGGCAGCCTCGGACTTCCTCTCAGCCACGCAAGCTCTCCGCAGCCCGCGCGTACCACCGCGATTTGCCGACGAAGCTCTCGGCGAAGATGCCGAGGAGGGTTCCCGTAACTAATCCCATGCCGATGAAGAGCGGCGCTATGAGGATCGCCGCTTTGCCGAACACGACGGCGCGGGCTATGAGGATCTGGACCGCGTTGGATGTGACGGCTCCGACTACCGATACGCCGACGGCCGAAATGTACCGTCCCCCCGCTTTCCGCGCCGCCCACATCGCGAGGGCGGCGATCAGGGTTCCCGCCAGAGAGAAGAGGGCGATATAGGAGAAGAGCGAACCGGAGATCACGCTCATTCCCACGACCTTGACGAGGGCGAGAACCAGAAACCACTTCATGGGGAGGAGGTCCACGGCGAGGAGTATGGGGAGGTTGGCGATGCCGAGGCGCATGAAGGGGAGCGGTTTCGGAATCATGTATTCGAGGGCGGAGAGAAAAAAGCAGAAGGCGCCGAGCAGGGCCGTGAGGTCCGCCTTGTCACGGAACCTCACATTCGCCGGATTGCCGGATTGGGTCAGGGCGCCGGATAGAGACGGAGTGCCCGTTTCAGTAGACTGCGGCATCGAGTTTGTCATCATCGTTTTTCCCTTCGATCCGGACAAAGACCCGATTGGGCAGGCAGGCGAGCCATTGGCCCGCGGAACCGATCTGTCCGGCAGCGACGCAGGTCTGATTCTTGCAGGGAGAGGATGCCATGTGGACATGGTTGCCGTGAATCTCTACGACGGAAACCCCGATGGGACCTGCGACCTCGATGGTCCTGTCCCCGTCCAGGGGATATATCCATTCGCCCTCGGCGCCGCCGATGACGACGGAGAGCTCGTTGCCCGCTTTCGAGTACACGCTTACAGAAACAAGAACTACGGCCAGCAATCCCAGAAGGATGAGGCCGTAGTCCAGGGGTTTGAGTCGTATGACGGGCTTCGGGATTATTTGCTGTCTCCGCAGCCACAGCCGCAGCTGCTTTCGTCGTCGCACTCGCCGTCTTCACAGTCGCAGTCGTCGCACTCGCCGCCGCATCCGCATCCGCCCTCGGAGTGGACATGGCCGTGCTCGAGCTCTTCGGCAGTGGCCTCGCGGACATCGACGACTTTGACGTCGAAGTGGAGCTCTTCGCCGGCGAGGGGGTGGTTGGCGTCGATGGTGACTTCGTCGCCGTTGATGGCCACTACCGTGACGATCTGGGCGCCTTCTTCGCCGTGGGCCTCGAACTGCATGCCGACCTGGACTTCGGCGTCGGGGCCGAACTCGGCCTTTCCGACCTTGAAAATGAGGTCGTCGTCGCGCTCGCCGTAGCCTTCAGTGGCGGGGACCACACATTTGACCGCGTCGCCCGCACTCTTACCCTCGAGGTGTTTCTCGAGGCCGGGAATGATGTTCTCGTTGCCGTGAAGATAGACGAGAGGCTCGGCTCCCTCGGAAGAATCGATGATCTCGCCCTCGGCGTCGGTGAGGCTGTAATCAAGGGTGACCACGCGGTCTTTCTGGATAAGCATGATATTCCTTTTTGGGGAGTACGTTCCGAAAGGACGGTGGCCCCATGTTTATTTGTGAAGACATAGTATAAGCATTATATGGCAGTTTTGACAACGGTGGCGCACTCCAGGGCACTGAAAATATCCATCCTGGAATACCTTGCACAGGCTGACAGTCAGGGAGCGCCCCGCTATACTTCCGCCCAAGGAGCGTGCCCATGAACTACTTCCAGGCAGTCATCCTCGGCCTTGTCCAGGGAATCGCGGAATTTTTTCCGGTATCCTCGAGCGGACACCTTGTCATCTTCCAGGACATTTTCGGGCTCAGGGAGATGCCTCTGTTTTTTGATATCAGCCTCCACATAGCGACCCTTCTGGCTGTCGTCATAGTGTTCAGGAAACGGATAGGCGGGATCTTCGTTTCGTTCTGGCGCCTTCTACGCGGAAAGAGAGGTCCCGAGGATGCCGACAACCTCGCTATCCTCCTTCCCGGCCTCATCGCGACGGTCATCACCGCCGCAATAGGCTACGCCATCCAGAAATTCCTTCCTCCCGAGGGCGCAAAGATAGCATCCCTCGAGCTGCTCGTGACGGCCGCCGTCCTGGCGGGCACGGCCTTCCTGAAGCCCGGAACGGGCGAGTACAGGTCGATGACCCTCGGTCAGGGAGCGGTCATCGGATTGGCTCAGGGCTTCGGTGTCTTCTCGGGCATCAGTCGCTCGGGAATGACGATAGCCGCCGGCATGGCCGTCGGGATGCGCAGGGACAGAGCCGGAGAGTTTTCCTTCCTCCTCTCCATACCGGCTATTCTCGGGGCCTTCATCCTCACTCTGAAAGACGCCGCCGCCGTAGAATCCTCAGTCGAGCTGGGGCCTCTCGCCGTCGCCTTCGTCACCGCCTTCCTCTCGGGACTTCTGGCTCTGAGCCTTCTCGTCAAAGTGATCAAAAACGGCAAGATCGCATGGTTTGCGGCGTATCTTGTCCCTGTGGGGCTCGCGGGGCTTTTGTTTTTCTGAAAAACGGCCGATAAGGCTGTAGGGAGATCTCGTCCCGGTAGGCCGGTCCCGGTTTGTCCGGGCGATCCGCGTATGAGATGATTCCCGGGAGAGGCGATGCCCATTTTGCTGAACAGGTCCACACTCGTACGGATAGCCTCCGGCCTCATCGCCGTCGCAGCGCTCTGGACACTGTTTTCCATGGGCCTCTGCCTTGTCTGGGCGGATGGTCCGGGCTTTTTTGTCGCCATCGGATCCTTCCTCGTCGGAGCATTCTCCTGGGCGGCCCTTTACGTCCCGCTCTGGCTCGCCTGTCTCGCCCTGCTCATCGTGTTGCCGGGGTTTCATCCGAGGTTGCTGTATCTCCTCTCAGCCTCGCTTCTACCCTTTCTTGTTCTCGCCGCGTACGCGCGGGTCACCTCCAATCCCGTCGCGGTCTTCAACTCATGGCCTCTCCTGGCGGCCATAGGCCTGCCATCGATACAGGTAACGCTGGGCGTCATCGGGGTTCTCACTCTCGCCCTGGTCGCCTTCGGGTTCTTCAGGGTGCAGGCTTTCGTCAACGCCGAAGCGTCCCGCCCGGAGCTCCGCGAAGATGGATCCCCGGCCGTCGCACACTCCTATGAAAGCGTGCAAACGGAGACCCGGCGCAAGGGCCGGAAAAAGCCCCGCACGATCGATCCCGCCACTTTTGATCCCGCTTCCATCGACATCCGGCTTCCGAAGCTTCCGCCTCGCGCCGGCGGGAAAAACGACAGATCCACCGAAGACCAGAGGGACATGGAGGAGAGCGGCGAGAACGGCTACATTCCGGGATATTCTCCTCAGAGTCCGGGTGGCGGCTCCGACCGGGCTCGCGACCCCACTACCCGGTATCGGACCGCCGGAGCGGAGAGCGTGTACGACGACGATACCCTGCCCTCGGCGGCGATATCGGAGGTCGCCCAAGCCTTCCCCGGACCTGCCGTTCCCCACGATTTCGATGCCGAAGAGATGACCATGCTTCAGGCGGTGGACATTCTCCGCGTGAAAAAGCCGGGTCCGGTCGTCGAAAAAAAGGACCAGGAAGAGCAGTCCGGTCCGGTCGTCGTGACCATCCCCGGAACGGGGGCCATCGAATTCACCTCGGTTCCGCCCCAGCACGCTTCCCGCGACGAAGGTTGGGCGGGAGAGCAGGCGGGTGAGGCCGCGATCAAGCGCATTCTCGCCCGGAAAAAGGAAAAAGCCTACGAAGTGCCCGTCGACGGAATCCTGAACACCTACCCGGACGGCCAGTACTGGATCATCGACGACAAGACCCGCCAGTCCGCGGAAGTCCTCCGGGCCACCCTTGCAGAGTTCGGCATCGAGGCCGAGGTCACGGGCATCCGGAAAGGGCCCGTCATCACCATGTTCGAAATACTGCCGGCTCCCGGCGTCAAGCTCTCCAAAATCACGAACCTCGGCGACAACATCGCCCTCCGGCTCGCGGCCTCCAGCGTGCGCATCGTGGCGCCGATTCCGGGCAAACACGCCGTCGGCATCGAGGTCCCGAACGAGAAGCGCGCCATCGTCTCGCTCCGCGAGATCGTCGACCACGAAGCCTTCAAGTCCGCCAAGATGGAGATCCCCGTCGTTCTCGGCAAGGATATCGCGGGCGAGGTTCAGTTCATCGATCTCACCGCGACGCCTCACCTCCTCATCGCGGGGGCGACGGGCTCGGGCAAGTCGGTCTGCGTCAACTCCATCATCCTCTCGATCCTGTACCGCCGCTCGCCGGCAGATGTGAAGCTTCTCCTCATCGACCCGAAGATCGTCGAGCTGAAGCTCTACAACGACATTCCGCACCTCCTCACACCGGTCATCACCGAGCCCAAGCGCGCGTTCCAGGCCCTGCAGTACTGCATCTGCGAGATGGAACGGCGCTACAGCATGCTGGACAAGGTCGGAGTGCGCGACATCAAGAGCTACAACCGCAGGGTCAAGGAAAAGAATCTCGCGCAGGACAAGCTGCCTTACATCGTCGTCATCGTGGACGAGTTCGCCGATCTCATGGCGACGACGGGCAAGGAGCTCGAGTCGACACTGGCGCGGCTCGCCGCCATGTCGCGCGCCGTCGGCATCCACCTCGTCCTCGCGACGCAGAGGCCGAGCATCGACGTCATCACGGGCCTCATCAAGGCCAACATCCCGAGCCGCATCGCCTTCATGGTGGCGGGCAAGTTCGACAGCCGCATCATCATCGACATGGTCGGCGCGGAGAAGTTGCTCGGGCGGGGAGACATGCTCTTCTCGGGCGCCGCCGACCCCTTCCCCGTGCGCATGCAAGGGGCCTTCGTCTCGGACGATGAGGTCGAGAAGGCCGTCGAGTTCGTGCGCACACTCGGCGAGCCGGAATACATCGACGACGAGATTTTCTTCGACGAGGACGAGGAGGACGCCGATCCCACGCTCTTCGACGACGGGGACGGAGATCCTCTCTTCGAGAAAGCCCTCGAGATCGTCATGCAGCAGGGGAAGGCGAGCGCTTCATACATCCAGCGCAGACTGAAGGTCGGCTACAACCGGGCGGCCCGTCTCGTAGAGCTCATGGAGCAGCGGGGGATCGTCGGCCCGGCCCAAGGATCCAAGCCCCGCGACCTCGTGCGCAACCCCGACATCGCGGGGCGCAACATGACGGGCGACTCGCCGGGGCGGATAGAGCACTCAGGCGGGGGCGGAGGAAGCGGCGCCGGGGCTGGAGCCGCCCGCCGGCGAGACCTCCTCGGAGATCCGGAGACTGTTCCCGGCCAGCGCGTCACGGGCCGCGACGAAGACTGATCCGGCCGGTTACGAAGCGGGGCGCAACAGAGCCCGACTGATGACCGGGGCCAGGCCCGGTGCCGGATCGAAGCCGGCACCGGCAATCAGGCGTCAGCGTACAGTATCGCCTTGATCGCCGCAGGTTCGAGCCTGAAGGGCGAACCCAGGCCCTGCAGGAAGTGGTGCTCCGCGAGCAGGTGGATCGAGAGATCGGAAAAAATCAGGATATCCTCGCCCTCGACGCAGGATTCAGCGGGTTTGCCCGGCGATGCGAGGCGGACCGAGATGCCGTTCTTGTGGAATATGCCGTCTCCGTAGGGGCAGGCGAGCTTGCCGCGCGCGTCGCCGGTCTGTACTACCCATGCGCCGTCCACCGTTATCGGCTCCCCGAGTCCCTTCTCACCCTCATCGCGGATGCGGGCAAGTCTGGCCGCAATGTCTGCAAAATCCAGACCGAGCCGCGCGAACTCCGCCTCGTCCTCTGCGATAATGTCGGCGGGGAACCGTTCGTCCGAGCCGAGGAAGCCCTGGGCGGTTATGACGCCGGGGAGCATCTTCTCGTGGGCCAGCCTTTCCTGTGCATTGTTCTTCATGGCATTCCTCCCCGATCAGGCGAACTTGTCGTAGTAAATCCTGTCATTGCCGACGCCGTTTTTGTTCATGACGGCGATGCACGCGTTGATCATGCCCGGAGAGCCGCAGAGGTAGCCCTCGAAGCCCTTGGATGCGTCGATCTTCGTCTTGATGTAGCTGTCGAGGACGTTGGTTATAAGTCCGACGTCGCCCGCCCAGTTCTCCTCGGGTTTCGGTTCTGACAGGGCCGCGATGAAGTGGAATCTCGGGAATTTCTTCTCGAGCTCGCGCATCTCGTCCAGATAGAACATGTCCTTCGTCGTGCGCGCGCCGAAAAAGTACCAGATTTCTTTGCCGGCCCACTCGTTTGTCTCGAACATGTGGTAGAGGATGCTTTTAAACGGCGCCATGCCGGAGCCGCCGGCCACGCAGAGCATGGTCGCGCCCGTGTCGCGAACGCCGAACTCGCCGAAGGGGCCTATAAGTTCGACCTTGTCACCCTTTTTCAGGTACTTGTGCACCCAGGTCGTCGCGATGCCGCCGGGAACGAGGCGAATGAGAAGCTCGACATGCTTTCTGTCCACGGGGCGGGAGGACATCGAGTAGGCTCTCTGGGCCGAATCGGGAATCTTGTCGTAGGGCGGGACGACGAGCTGGACATACTGTCCGGGCTTGAACTCGATCTCGCGGTCTGCAAGGGCGAAGACCACTTCCTTGATGTCGTAGGTGAGGTCGCGGATGCTCTCGACCCGGGACTGGAATTTTTTGACGTAGAAGAATTCCTCGGGCAGGGTGATCTCGAGGTTCTTGCGAACCTTGACCTGGCAGGCGAGGTGGACATTGTTTTTCATCTCGTCGGGGCTGAGGTAGGGAGTCTCGGTGGGAAGGTGCTCGCCCACGTCGGTCACGAACTGGCATTTGCAGGCGCCGCAGGAGCCCTTGCCGCCGCAGGCCGAGGGGACGAAGATGTCCTTCTCCGCGAGTGTGCCGAGGAGCGCCGAGCCTCCTTTCACATCCAGCTTTTTCTTTCCGCCGTTGATGTCGATGGTCAGCTGACCGTAGTTGTTGAGGAGCATGTCCAGGATGGCGATGAGGAGGGCGAGGGCCGTGGAGAGGCCGGCGACAGCGAGGGGGCCGACGAGGATCATGGTCATAGCGGCTGCCTCCTTACTGTACGGCGATCATGCCGGAGAAGCCGATGAAGGCCATCGCCATGAAGCCGATGGTGACGAGGGTTATTCCTGTCCCCTTGAGGCCCGCCGGGACGGGAGCCTTGTCTACCCGCTTGCGGATCGCCGCGAGCAGCATGATGGCGAGCCACCAGCCCGCTCCCGAGCCGAATCCGAACACGACGGCCTGCAGGAAGTTGTAGTTGCGGATCTGCATGAAGAGAATGACGCCGAGGACGGCGCAGTTGACGGTGATGAGGGGAAGGAAGATTCCGAGAGCCATGTAGAGGGAGGGCGAGTAGCGGTCGATGATCATCTCGAGCATCTGCACGACGGCCGCGATCACGATGATGAAGATGATGAAGGAGAGGTACTCGATCCTGAGCGGGATGATGACCCACCACAGGACGATCCAGCAGACGGCGGCGCAGAGCCCGATGACGAGGGTGACAGCCACGCCGAGGCCGAGAGAGCTCTTCCAGTCTTTGGAAATGGCGATGAAGGAGCAGGTGCCGAGGAAGTTGGACAACAGGATGTTGCTCGTAAAGATGGAGGCGAGGAGGAGACTGATAAGTCCGACATTGGGTGTTACTGGCATGTGGTCCTCACTTTGTCACGCCGGCCGCGCTCTGGGCGGGGGCGGTCGTCGCCGGGCCGGGCGCGGCGGCAGGCGCAGTCGCCGGCGGCGCCGGTTTTTTCTTCGCGCCCGCCTTGTAGGTGTTGGCCCCCCAGAGGGCGAGGGCGACGAGGAAGAAGGCGCTCGGAGCCATGATCATTATGGTCCAGGGCGTGAAACCGGGGCCGACGATCTTGATGCCGAGAAGACTTCCGAATCCGAGGAACTCGCGGATCACCGCGATGCACATGAGGACGGCTCCGTAGCCGAGGCCGTTGGCGATTCCGTCCACGAATGAGGGCCAGGGCTTGTTGGCGGCCGCGAAAGCCTCCGCGCGGCCCATCAGGATGCAGTTCGTGATGATGAGTCCGACATAGGGTCCGAGTTGCTTCGATATGGCCGGCTG